>NZ_JBBOCV010000001.1:0-4800000 GCF_038002565.1 Paenibacillus sp. FSL K6-1558
AACCTCCAAATAATTTATAGTTATTAGTATGTAATTCTCAGTTCATTACTGAAAATGAAACTTGCTTCTCCTTTCATACTACTCTTATTCATTCGACACATTTCTATTATATTCCTCTAAAAATTTACAAAAAAATCGCCCATTTCTGATTCATAAGACCCTCTTTATTAGTACCATAGGATAAAAGGTTCAGATCACCCGCTGTTTACCATATTATTACCAAGAGGATTTTAATTCGTGTCTATCGAATAGATTAAAATAACAGCGGCGTTACAGGAGCGCGTAAGGTTCAAACCAGCGATGCCCTGATTTTTTTTCAAATTTGCTGTTACCGCAAGATTCCCCGATCGAATTCCTGTTTAATGGGTAATAAGCTCATTTTTCATTACCCATCATTAGCACAGTCTACAATGCAAGCCAAGTCATTTTCTACACAATCAACATGCTCTGCAACACCAACACCATCTACAGGCATTAAAACACACCATCATCGTCGCATTATTTGCATTTGAAAAGAAATTCGAACCAAACTGGATCATTAATTCGATCCGCATCAACATTCCAGTGATCATCTAACGAAAGACGTCCGGTTACATATGAATGATGTCTTTATTCCGTTACACATCTGTACAGCATGCTCCTAATCAAGACAGTCGTATTTTCACAACAGAATATCGATTATGGGCTCTGAAATGAATCAGAATGAATGCACGTGGAGGAGGCTGTAATGATGGCAAAAAAAGAGGTTGTAGCGATGCTGCTCGCCGGAGGGCAGGGGAAACGATTAAAGGGATTGACGAAATCACTGGCAAAACCCGCTGTTTATTTTGGGGGAACCTACCGCATTATTGATTTTCCACTGAGCAATTGCTCGAATTCAGGTATTGATACCGTGGGCGTGTTGACCCAATATGAACCACTTGTACTGCATTCCTACATCGGTATTGGCAGTGACTGGGACCTGGATCGTAAAAATGGCGGGGTTTATGTGCTTCCTCCCCATGAACGGGAAGATGGAAGTAACTGGTACCGTGGGACTGCTGACGCGATTTACCGTAACCTGAACTTTATTGAACAATTTGATCCCGAACATGTGCTGATTCTATCCGGTGATCATATCTATAAGATGGACTACGACAAGATGCTCCAGTATCACAAGGAAAAAGATGCCGATTGCACCATTTCCGTGATTGACGTGCCGCTGGAAGAAGCGAGCCGCTTTGGCATTTTGAATACGAATGAAGACTACAGCATTTATGAGTTCGAAGAAAAACCTTCACAGCCCCGAAGCACACTTGCTTCCATGGGCATCTATCTCTTCAAATGGGATGTGCTGAAACGTTTCCTGATTCAGGACGAACAGCAGGCATCCACCTCCTACGATTTTGGTAAAGACATCATTCCGTTGTTGCTTGAAAATGACAAATCTTTAGTTGCTTACCCGTTCCAAGGATACTGGAAAGACGTTGGAACTATCCGCAGTCTGTGGGAATCCAATATGGATCTGCTGGACGAGGAGACACCCCTGAATCTGAATGATCCCAACTGGCGCATTTTCACGCGTAACCCGAACCAGCCTGCTCAATATATATCGCCTGCCGCCAAGGTGCGCAATTGCATCATCAGTGAGGGCAGCATCGTGCACGGTGAGGTGAATCATTCCGTCCTGTTCTATGGAACTGAGGTGGGAGAGAACAGTGCAGTAGTCGATTCCGTTGTTATGCCACGGGTCAAAATTGGTCGTAATGTGTCCATTCACAACGCTATTATCGCCGAAGGCTTAGTCATTCCGGATGGAACCCAGATTGCCCCCGCGCCTGAAGACGAGAGTGACATCTTACTGGTAGATCAGGAAGAATTGGAAAGACAATTGCGTCAAGGCATAGCAAATTGATTGACCAAAATGTTGGCAAAGGACGGTGCGCGGCATGAAATCACTAATTGGAGTTATTAACCTTGACCATGAACTGGAAGAATTGAAGGAATTGACGTACTTTCGCTGCGGAGCCGCGGTACCTTATGCCGGGCGTTATCGTCTGATTGATTTTGTCCTGTCTAATATGATGAATGCGGGTATTGAGAGCATTGGTGTCTTTGTTCGCCGCAAATACCGTTCGCTGATGGATCATCTGGGTGACGGTAAGCCTTGGGATTTGGACCGCAAACATGGCGGTATGTTTATTCTTCCTCCGGATTGGAACGATCCAACGGACACGTCGCAGGGAGATTTGCAACATTTTCACAACAATCTGGATTTCTTCCACAGAGGCGCCGGGCAATACGTTGTGCACGCAGGCAGCCGCCATGTGACCAAGGCCGATCTTCAGGATGTATACCAGTATCATATCCGTAAGGGAGCTGACGTCACGCTGGTTTGCAAAAAAGTAGACCAAGTGCTGCCTGAGCATGAATCCTGCGTCAAAGTCGATCATGATGAAGATGGCAATGTGGTGGACATTCACCAATGTGCTGACCATACGAATATATATACGGAGATTTTCATCATGGAAAAAGAACTTTTCCTTAAACAGGTGCAGCGCTGCATTGAACATGGGGAGACTCATTTCTTCCGTGACGCCATCCTGAAAAACCCGAGTGGATTGAAGATTGCGGCTTATGCCTACGAAGGATATCATGCCGTAATTAACTCGATTGACAGCTATTACCGAAATAGCATGGATCTGCTGAATACAGGACAATATGAACAGTTGTTCAAAGAAGATCCCGTGCAAACCAAAATCAAATACGAAGCCCCCGCCAAATATCTGGAATCGGCGGATGTCAAACATTCCTTGCTTGCCAATGGCTGCATCGTAGGCGGTGAAGTGCAGGACAGCATCCTGTTCCGGGGTGTGCATGTGGCTAAGGGTGCGAAGATTAAGGGTTCGATCATTATGCAGAAATGTTACATTGGCGAGGGGACTGTACTGGAGAATGTCATTTTGGATAAAGACGTCAAACTGACCGGCGGGCAGACGTTAATTGGTGCCCCGTCGAACCCGTATATTTTAGCCAAAAGCACTATTATTTAAAACCGAAATCTATCCGATATCATCCATAACTATATATAAAAAAATAAAATCCTGCGGGTAAGTTTTCAGGTTCGTGTCTGTTTGAACGCATGAAGTGCCACCGTCAAAGTTGCTATGTTGGTGCAGACGTAGTGGAGGGAACGAAATCAATTCTGGAGAAGCGAAGCGTTCGCCTTTGTCTCTCCATTTCAACCTTGTAAAAGGTGATCAGGAAATGGAAGAGACAACAGCGATCGAAAGAATGATTCGTGACTGAAACGGGTGCTCGGCTCCAACGTCCAGCTTTAAAAGGTGTAACCGCATGCCTTCGAACTAGTCACGAACCGCCCCTACCCGCAGGATTTCACCGGGAGGAACCTACTTTTGTTTGACAACAAAGAAACGTTCAAATCAATCTTTCAACGGAATCTCGTCAGCAAACTGGGCAAACCAATTGAAGAAGCTACCAAGGAAGATGTGTACCATGTGCTCGGCAGTATGATTCGGGAATATGTGGGTCAGGACTGGGCAGCCTCGAATCAGGGATTCAAGCAGCGTCAGGATAAACAGGTGTATTACTTCTCGCTGGAGTTTCTGATTGGACGTCTGCTTGGTAACAATCTGCTGAATGTAAATGAGCTGGAACTGGTTCGTGACAGTCTGGCGGAACTTGGCTTTTCACTGGAATGTATTGAAGAACAGGAAGCAGATGCAGGGCTAGGCAATGGAGGACTCGGAAGGCTTGCTGCCTGTTTCCTGGACTCCTTGGCCTCACTTGGCTATGCGGGACATGGATGTGGTATCCGCTATAAATACGGTCTGTTCGAACAAAAAATTATTAATGGTAATCAGGTAGAATTACCTGATAACTGGCTGGATAAGGGCAATGAATGGGAAGTTCGCCGTCCAGACAAAAAGGTGGAAGTTCAGTTCTGGGGCCGGGTTGAAGCCTATGAGCAGGATGGACATTACCATTTCGTGACAAAGGATGCTGAATCGGTTGTTGCCGTACCGTATGATGTGCCCGTTATCGGTTATGGCCAGTCCCATGTGAACACATTACGGTTATGGAGTGCAGAGCCGAAACGGGAGACGTCATTGGACACCCCATCGAACTATTACGGATATCTGGATTACAGCCGTTCCGTGGAGTCGATCTCGGAATTCCTGTACCCGGATGATTCCCAATACGAAGGCAAGTTGCTACGTTTGAAGCAGCAGTATTTTATGTGTTCCGCAGGAGTGCAGAGTGCGCTACGTACATTTAGCAAGCTGGGACTGTCTTATGACCGCCTGCCGGACAAAGTGGCCTTTCATATCAATGACACCCATCCTACGCTGGTCATTCCCGAACTGATGCGAATTCTAATGGATGATAAAGGCTACGGCTGGGATGAAGCGTGGGATATTACTACCCGCACGGTATCTTATACCAATCACACGACACTAAGCGAAGCGCTGGAAAAATGGCCTGTATCCATGGTCAGCAAGCTACTGCCACGTATTTATATGATTATTGAAGAGATTAATAAACGTTTCTGCGGGTTGCTCTTGGATCATTATCCGGGTGATGGCGAACGTATCGAGCACATGGCGATTATTGCGAATGATCAAGTTCGCATGGCACACCTTGCCATCGTAGGAAGTCATAGTGTCAATGGTGTGGCTGCACTGCACACGGAGATATTGAAAGAGCGGGAGATGGCGCCGTTTTATGCCCTGTACCCTGAACGTTTTAACAATAAAACCAATGGTATTACACACCGTCGCTGGTTAATGCACGCCAACCCGAAGCTGTCGAATCTTATTACAGAGACGATCGGCAATGAATGGATCACGGAACCAGGCAAACTGGAGCAACTGGCTGATTACGCCGATCAATCCGCGTTCCAGGAGCAATTTCGTGCAATCAAACGAGATAACAAAAACCGTCTGGCGTCCTACATCCTGGATCACACGGGTGTACCCGTTGACCCGGATTCCGTGTTTGACGTGCAGGTGAAAAGGCTGCATGGGTACAAAAGACAGCTCCTGAACATTCTGCATGTAATGCATCTGTATAACAAGTTGAAAAGCGATGCGTCGTTTGATATGGTGCCGCGCACGTTTATTTTTGGAGCAAAGGCCGCGCCAAGTTACTATTTTGCCAAGAAGATCATCAAACTGATCAATACGGTGTCAGATACCGTGAATCGCGATGCAGCGGTAAATGACCGGTTGAAGGTCTTTTTCCTGGAGAACTATTCTGTCTCGCTTGCCGAGAAAATTATCCCTGCGGCAGATGTCAGTGAACAGATCTCGACAGCGGGGAAAGAAGCCTCGGGTACAGGTAATATGAAATTTATGATGAATGGCGCACTGACGATTGGCACGATGGATGGGGCAAACGTGGAGATGGCAGAGCAGGTCGGTGAAGAGAATATGTTCATCTATGGCTTGCGTGCCGACGAAGTGCTGGAATATTATCGGAACGGTAACTACCGTCCGAACGAAATCGTGGATCAGGATGAACGTATTCGTGAAGTCGTGGAGCAATTGGTGCATCCGGGGGCATTCTGTTATCGGGATGGGGAGTTCTGGGATATTTATGACTCTTTGCTCGCACATGGGGATGAATATTTTGTATTACGGGATTTTGCAGCGTATGCTGACGCACATGTAGCGATTGATCAAGCATATCGTGATATTTCGGATTGGACTCGCAAGGCTGTGCTTAACACAGCACACTCAGGCATATTCTCCAGTGACCGGACAATCAGTGAGTATGCAACCGATATATGGGGTATTCATCCTGTGTCCGGGCACTGGAATGGTTAGTGTAGAGAAGAAGCATGTTTAAAAAAATAGAACTGATAAATTAGCTTTTAAATTAGCTTTACAAAGGGAAGTTCACTCTCTCTTGTTTGATGTCTGCGCCTGGCAGTGGGAAGTTCGCTGCAGGGCTGCGGACAGGAACAAGAGATTTTTGTTATGAATGCCCTAAGTTCGCATTCAGCATCAAAAAATGCTGGGGCATTTCAGTCATACTTAGGGAAGCAACAAACCAGCACGGAAGACAAAGTAGACTACATATCACGCAAATGAATAGGAGACGGGACATATGGATCACTATGCACGTATTCAGCTTGCCATCGAGCATCTGGAGAAGCATCTGCAGGAGCCTTTCAACATGAAGGATGTATCGGCGGCGGCCAGTTTTTCGGCATTTCATTTTCAACGTTTGTTTCAGGCGATTACAGGTTTTACTGTTCTGGAATACTTGCGCAGACGAAGACTAACGGAGGCTGCTTCGACTTTGAGAAACACGGCGCAGGGTGTACTTGAGATTGCGCTTAGCTATGGTTATCATTCGCAGGAAGCCTTTACCCGCGCTTTCGATACGCACTTTGGTATCACACCGGCGCGGTTTCGCAAGCTGGAGCAGGAGGCTTTAACAGAGGAATTCATGCAACAACGTATTGATTTTAATGAATATCGTTTAAAGCTTGGCACCGCGTTCCATATGAATCCGCCACGCATGGTGACGCTGGAGCCGATCCGGATCATTGGATATGAATATAAGACCAACCTGAATTCAGAGCAACATTATACAGAGATTCCCGGATTCTATCATGAATTTGGGCGTGAGCAGAAGTTTATGAACATTCCAGAGCGAATTCGCCCTGATATGGCGTATGGTGTTGCGGCTCATTTTCAGGAGGATGGGGCATTTTCATTTATCGTTGGCGAAGAGAGCTCAGGAAGCGGTGATTCCTTAGAACCCGGATATACCTATCTAGAGATTCCAGGCGGGCTGTATGCCGAGTTTACAACCGAAGGCTCAGAGCAGGATGTGCGCAAAATGATCTACGGAAGCTGGCTGCCAGCTTCCAAGTATGAGCGCCGGGAGGGGCCGGACTTTGAAGTGACCGATGTGTGGAAATCAACACCTGAGCGGTTAGACATGAAGATCTACATCCCGATAAAATAGACCTTACTGGTTATTTGGCGGGAAAACAAGGTCAAGAAAGACTCGAAGCTGATCGCGTGCTGCGATTGCGGTTTCGGGTCTTTTGTCTTTTTGTATAAAACCTGAGTTCAGGTGTTTATAAGGGTTTCTTTTCGGATAAAACATATTAACGGGTGAATTGCTTCACAAGAGAAGAAAGCGAGGTGGGTGTTATCGTTTGGTGGAAGGAAAGCGTAGTATATCAGATTTATCCAAGTAGCTTCAAGGACAGCGACGGAGACGGATATGGCGATTTGCAGGGGATTTATGAAAAGCTTGATTATTTGCAAAAACTCGGCGTGGATGTCATCTGGCTGTGTCCCATCTATGATTCCCCAGGTCATGATAACGGATATGATATCCGAGATTACTACGCGATTTTACGAAAATACGGGACGATGGAGGACTTTGACCGGCTACTTGCCGAAGCGCATAAGCGTGGGCTCAAGATCATGATGGATCTTGTGCTGAATCATACTTCGGATGAACATGCCTGGTTTGCGGAGTCCCGTTCCTCCAAAACCAATGCAAGGCGTGACTACTACATCTGGCGTTCCGGTAAAAACGGGCAGGTGCCGAACAACTGGGAGTCTTATTTCGGGGGTTCGGTATGGAAGCATGATCCGGAAACGAACGAATATTACATGCATCTATACTCTGAGCATCAACCCGATCTGAACTGGAATAATCCGGAGATGGCTGAAGAAATGTACGAAATGGTGCATTGGTGGCTGGAAAAAGGGGTGGATGGCTTCCGCTTTGACGCAGTTGCCCATATTGCCAAAGCCGATGGCTTGCCAAATGCACATAACCCGAACAACCTGCCTGTGGTGCAGGCATATGAGCTGTTTTCCAATCTGGAGCAGGTACATTCCATCCTCCGCAAGTTGAATCAGATGATACTGAAGCCATACGGCCCGATGACGGTGGGTGAAACCTCCGGGCTTGGGCCTGAGCAGGCTCTAGCTTATGTAGGTACGGATCGGGATGAATTGAATATGGTGTTTCAGTTTGAGCACATGTTTGTGGATGCTGAATCCTCTGGTATAGGGAAATGGAATTACAAACCGTGGAAGCTGACAGAGCTAAAAGAAATCATGAGCCGCTGGCAGACGGTGCTGCACGGGCGGGGCTGGAACGCCAACTATATGGGCAATCATGATCAGCCGCGACCTGTGTCCCGTTTTGGAGATGACGGAAAATACCGTGTGCGTTCTGCACAGATGCTGGCAACCTGGATGTTAACGCTGGAAGGCACGCCGTACATCTATCAGGGAGAAGAGATTGGCATGACCAACGTAGCGTTCCCTGACATTGACCGATACCGGGACATCGAAACTAAAAATTATTACAATCACTATATCGGGCAAGGGAAATCCAAGCATGAGGTGATGGAGGCGATCTGGCTGAAAAGCCGCGATAATGCACGTACACCGATGCAATGGGATGAATCCGAGCATGCCGGTTTTACGGCAGGTAATCCTTGGATTGAAGTGAACAGCAATTATAAGGACATCAATGTGGCGGATGCGGAGACGGACCCACATTCCATTCTGCATTATTACCGAAAATTAATCACATTGCGCAAGCAAAATCATGTGTTAATCTATGGCTCGTATGAACTGCTTTTGCCGGGTGACCCGGAGATTTATGCGTACACACGTACACGTGATGATGAACAATGGTTGATTCTGATGAATTTCAGTGCAAATGAACCAGAGATGGCATGGCCGGAAGGCTGGAATGCAGAAGACTGCAAATTAATGATCGGCAACGTGAGCAGACGTTATTCTACGGATGAAGGAGCTATCTTGCTCCAGCCTTATGAAGCAAGGGTGTATTGCAAAAAGCGTACAAGCGGCGAGTAAGCAATGCGCAAGCAGCGTATGGAAGTGATTAATATGCATAGCTAGCTGACGAACGTAACAAGGATGACAGTTTTGCGCTCGCAAAGCTTTCTGAATTATAATAATCTAAAAATATAAGTCGAGTTTTTTGTTCACACAGCAACGGAGAGGACAACTTATATTAATGTCAGGAGGAATATGAATTGTTGAATATTACGTACCACGGACACTCCAGTGTACAACTGGGCACAGAAAATAAATCACTCATGATTGATCCGTTTTTGCGTGGCAATGAGTTAGCGGTAACTAAACCAGAGGACATCAAGACGGATGTTGTCCTGTTGACACATGCGCACATGGATCACATTCTGGATGCGGAACCGATTGCCAAAGCCAATAATGCCAAAGTGGTGGCGATTGTGGAATTGGCTACATATATGTCGTGGAAGGGGCTGGATACCCTTGGCATGAATATGGGCGGTACGGTGGATCTGGAATTTGCCAAAGCGAAAATGATTCAGGCATTCCATACGTCCGGTATTGTGCTGGAAGAGGAACAGCGCATTATGTATGCAGGTTTGCCTGCGGGATTTATCATTGATATCGGTGGTAAAACGGTTCTACATGCTGGCGACACAAGCCTGTTCGGCGATATGAAGATGATTGGGGATCGGCATCAAATCGATGTTGCATTCCTGCCTATTGGTGGACATTATACGATGGGGCCTGAAGATGCATTGCAGGCAGCGGAATGGTTTAACGCCAAATTGACGATTCCCGTTCATTACGATACCTTCCCTGCGATTCGTCAGGATGCGGAGCATTTTGTAGAGCAACTGGCTTCCAAAGGATTAGAGGGTCGTGTGCTGGCCCCTGGTGAGTCCATTTCACTGTAACGATGTTCACATATTCAAACAAAAAGACGAAGCGGAGTTGATCCGTATCGTCTTTTTTTGCGTTCTCATTCTCGTGAATAAAGACTGCTATCAGTGGATTTACGAAACGTGAGTTCAAAATTAGTTGTTACAGAGTAACTATTTATGGGGAAGTTGTAGAAGAGGTACATCAACCAAATTTTCGTTTCAACTTGTATATACATGTTTACTTATGTAATATAGATGAAGAAGCTAACAGGTGGGTTAGATGAGGGCAATACAACATATTGGAGGCGTTAACATGAGTTCAAAAAATAAGGAGCCGTCCACGTGGTGGAAGAAATCAACGGTATATCAGGTATATCCGAAGAGTTTCAATGATACAACTGGATCGGGAACGGGCGACATTCGGGGGTTAACCGAGAAGCTGGATTATTTGCGGCACTTGGGGATCGACATTGTTTGGTTGCAACCCGTATACGTATCCCCGCAGCGGGATAACGGGTATGACGTAGCAGACTATTACCGCATTAACCCCGACTTTGGAACAATGGAAGATTTCGATGAATTGCTTGCCGAGTTGAAAGCGCGTGACATGAAGCTGATGATTGACATTGTAGTGAATCACTCCTCAACCGATCATGAATGGTTCAAACAGTCTCGCTCATCGAAGGACAATCCTTATCGGGATTATTACATTTGGAGAGACCCCGCGCCGGACGGTGGTGTACCCAACAACTGGCAATCCAAATTTGGCGGGCCAGCCTGGCAGTATGATGAGCAGACCGGACAATATTATCTAACGTTGTTTGATCGAACGCAGGCAGACTTGAACTGGGAAAATGAAGAAGTGCGCAAGGCTGTACGCGATATGATCAAGTTCTGGGCTGAAAAAGGAGTCGATGGATTCCGGATGGACGTCATTAACCTCATCTCCAAAGACCAGCGTTTCCCGGACGACGATGGTAGCGTGTCACCGGGCGATGGACGCAAGTATTACACGGATGGGCCGCGTGTGCACGAATATATTACAGAAATGTACGATGAGGTATTTGGACCCTATAACATGGTGACGGTAGGGGAGATGTCCTCGACTACGCTTGAGCACTGTATTCGTTATTCCAATCCGGCTTCCAGAGAATTCTCGATGACCTTTAACTTCCATCACTTGAAAGTGGATTATCCGGATGGGCAGAAATGGGAGCTCATGCCATACGACTTTGAATCCTTGAAGCAACTATTCAGTGAGTGGCAGGCCGGAATGCAGGCTGGTGGCGGATGGAATGCACTGTTCCTGAACAACCATGATCAACCGCGTGCGTTATCCCGTTTTGCGGATGATGGGGATTATCGCGTGGAGAGTGCCAAAATGCTGGCGACGACTTTACATGGATTACAAGGAACGCCTTATGTCTATCAGGGCGAAGAGATTGGTATGCCTAACCCTGTTTGGAATGACATCAGCGAGTTCCGCGACATTGAGTCCACGAATATGTATCGTTTGTTGCAGGAAGAGCGGGGCAAAACGGCCGAAGAGGCTTTCCGGATTGTGAAGGAGCGGTCCCGGGATAATTCCCGAACACCGATGCAGTGGGACGGTACAGCTAATGCTGGATTTACAACCGGAACACCTTGGATCAAGGTGGATGAGAGATATCCGTCCATTCATGTGGAAGAGCAGATGGCTGACCCGGATTCCATCTATCATCATTACCGGAAGCTAATCGCTCTGCGTAAAGAGGTGAATGTACTGACTGACGGTTTGTATGAACGGTTGGATGATGCCCACCCTGAAGTATTTGCATACGCACGTACCAACGGCAATGAGACATTAATCGTAGTGTCCAACTTCCGCAAACAGAATACAGCATTTCAAGTTCCTGAAGCGGTCTGGAACAATCATATTGCAGGTAAATCACCTGAACTACTTGTCAGTAATACCGATTCAAAACCTGAGCTGAAGCAGCAAATCACGCTCAGTCCGTATGCTTCTTATATGTGGTTAATCCAGCAGTAACAGAATGAAGTCCATTTTATAAATAGGAAGTGACACTATGGCAATCGATAAAAAACAGGTCGAAGAGATCGTCCGGGCGGTCGGCGGCAAAGACAACATTGAAGCGGCGACACACTGTGTGACACGGCTACGGTTTGCTCTATATGATGAGGACAAAGTGGATACAGAGCTTCTCGATCAGAATGATCTGGTCAAAGGGCAGTTCTCCTCCCAAGGTCAATTCCAGGTCGTCATCGGTCCAGGTCTGGTGGATAAAGTTTATGAAGAGATGATTCAGATTACCGGAGGCGAACGCTCTTCGAAAGATGATGTTAAGGCGGCCGCGGGTAAAAAGCAAAATCCGTTGCAACGTGCCATCAAAATGCTCTCGGACATTTTCATTCCGATCTTGCCAGCAATTATTACAGCAGGTCTACTACTCGGGATTAACAACATTTTGACAGGTCCTGGTATTTTCTTTGATGGAAAATCATTAGTGGATGTGTACCCGGCATGGAAAGACCTTGCCTCCATCATTAACACCATAGCAAGCACTGCTTTTACATTCCTGCCCGCTTTGATCGGTTGGTCAGCGGTGACCCGATTCGGCGGCAGTCCGTTGCTCGGGATTGTGCTGGGTCTGATTCTGGTACATCCCGATCTGCTGAGTGCATATGGTTACGCTGATGCGGTAAACAAAGGCACGGTTCCGACCTGGAATTTGTTTGGCTGGGAGATTGAGAAGATCGGTTATCAGGGTCAGGTATTGCCCGTATTGGTATCGGCGTATCTACTTGCCAAGATGGAAATTTTCCTGAATAAAAGGGTGCATGATTCCATCAAATTGCTGGTCGTAGCTCCTGTGACATTGCTGGTTACCGGATTTCTGGCATTTACGATTATTGGACCGGTTACATTTGCAATTGCAAACGCCATCACATCCGGTTTGATTTACATCTATGATTCGTATGCAGCGCTGGGTGGTCTGATCTACGGTGGTCTGTATGCGTTACTCGTTATTACCGGTATGCACCATACGTTCCTTGCCGTAGACGTACAGCTAATTGGTAGCCAAGGTGGCACCTTCTTGTGGCCGATGCTGGCTTTGTCCAATATTGCGCAGGGTTCGGCAGCACTTGCGATGATGCTTGTGTTACGTGAAAAGAAAATGAGAGGGCTTGCGGCTACCTCATCCGTATCTGCTTTCCTCGGAGTGACCGAACCGGCCATCTTTGGGGTGAATATCCGTTACCGTTATCCGTTTATCTTCGGTATGGTCGGTTCCGCTATCGGTGGTGTACTGCTTACGATGAATAATGTTCAGGCCACGTCCATCGGTGTAGGCGGTGTGCCTGGATTCCTGTCCATTTTCCCGGATAAATGGGGTGTCTTCTTTATCGGTATGGCCATCGTTCTGGTGGTGCCGTTCCTGTTGACCGTTGTGTTTGGACGGGCGAAGTTGAGAAAAGAAGATCAACTTACGGCGAACGGAGGGTCCGCTTCAGGGATCACATCTGCCGAGACAGCAGCAGGAACAGAGATGGCTGAGCGCAATCGTAGTACAGCGAAGCCTGGAAATGCATCTGCAAAAACACTCGAAGTCATGGCGCCATTGACGGGTAAAGCGGTGCCGCTGGAGCAAGTTCCTGACCCGGCGTTTGCCGAGAAACAAATGGGTGAAGGTATCGCAATTGAACCTTCGGGGAATCAAGTGGTTGCCCCATTTGACGCAAAAGTGGCACATGTCATTAAAAGCAAACATGCGGTTATATTGGAACACGCGAGCGGACTTCAAGTGTTGATTCATGTCGGCATTAATACGGTATCCCTTAAAGGAGAAGGTTTCTCTATGTATGTAGACACGGGTGATCGCGTGAGAGCCGGAGAGAAGCTGCTTGAATTTGACCGTAACGTTATCGAAAATGCCGGTTATCCACTCATTACGCCTATTATTATCCCGGATGGTCAGGATATGGTTGAACGGGTTGAAACGGTGACAGGAGATGTCACTTCAAGTCAGAGCGGCGTTCTCAGGATTCATCTGAAAGGATAAATTCATATCTGGTAGTAGTCAAAAGGAGCTGTGAAACCTGCAGCTTCTTTTGGCGTTTACAGGTGTGATTTTCTATAGTCATCATGATAAAATAGTTATGCCATCAAGTAATTACAATTTTTGATAATGAGTCGAAGTGCACTCGTTTGGCGCTTCAGTTGAATGTCAGTCATACGGAGAAAAAGCAGTTCATACAGTGGGTGTACAAGGCGTGTTCCTAGTCAAATGATAAGGAGGAGAGCCATGACTCGGGTAGCGGTGATGGTCATTCATGGACTGGGTATGCAAAAAGAGGATTATGCTGACAAGCTGATCGCTTGCTTGAGCAAAGAAATGGAACGTGTCATGGTGCTGCCAGGCGCCGCGAAACAGATGCTGGATATTGAACCTGTCTTCTGGGCGGACGTGTTCGAGGAGCGGGAAGAGGCTTTGTTTCAACAGTTGGTTCGTTCACCAGGACTGCACTATCAGGCATTGCGCCGTTTTGTCATTCATTATCTCGCCGATGCGGTGGCTTATCAACCTGTAGAGAACCAAGGACATCATTATGATGCCGTGCACCGGACGCTGAATCAGGCCATGCACGTTCTCGCACAGCGCAATGGGCCGGAAGCTCCGCTTTGTGTCGTCGCTCATAGTCTCGGAGCTGTCATTGCAAGCAACTTTTTCTATGATCTGCAGTATCCGTCATCCAACCGAATACCGGAAATAGTGGATGTGAATTCGGCTTTGGAGCGGGGAGATACGCTGACCAATTTTTACTCTTTTGGCACAACATTGCCGCTATGGAGTTTGCGCTACGATAATTTCAGCCGTCCCATTCGGGTGCCTGCGCCGCAGGCCACGCATTACTTTCCACATCTGGAAGGGGAGTGGGTTAATTTTTATGAAAGCAACGATATATTAGGTTATCCATTACGTCCCATTGACCCGGCATATGCGGCCGCTGTGAAGGAGGATATTGAGGTGCGTGTCGGTGGACCAGCTACAAGCTGGAATCCACTGAGCCACGGAGGATATTTTACCAGTGAGCACATGAACCGCAGAATCGCCCAAGGGTTAGCGCGAACATGGACATGGGTAAATCGCTCAAGGTAACAGAATGCTATATGAGGCAAATGAAGGAGGAAACATCATGGAATGCAGGACGGGATGTGCAGCATGTTGTATTGCCATATCCATATCATCACCGATTCCCGGCATGCCTGAAGGCAAACCTGCTGGAGTGCGATGTATCCAACTGACGGACGATAATCGCTGCGGTATATTCGGTCAGGCCAGCCGCCCGGCAGTATGTAGTGGATTGCAGGCTGAGGAAGCGATGTGCGGCAGCAACAATCAGGAAGCCTTTCATATTTTGACACAGTTGGAACAGCAAACAGCACCAGGCCTAAGATGAAAGACTTGTTTGATTATAGAAGGTTAATTATACTTAATATGGAATAATATTGATTGTGGAAGGGGGATTAATAATGGATTGGATCAAACGTCTAGTGAAAGTGGTTGGCCATATGATGAGCGATCTGTGGATGGGTTCATATCGCCGCAACTCCGATCATTATGATGAGCAAGCTCCAAGTCCAAAAAATAAACCGAGATACTACACTTTTGTAGTTCTAGCAACGGTAGTCACGGTGGGTATAGTCGTTCTTATGTATAATCCAAAATATTGGTAGTTAATCAAGAGGAAATAATCAAAAAAAGAGTATCCTGTGAATGCTACAGCATGAGGATACTCTTTTTTAGTTGTTTATAATTATGGTCTGTCTGCAAGAACAGTAACAGAGGGCTTAGGCTCTCTAAACATGAAGAAGTACATCAGGGAAGAGATGACGTAAAGACAGCCTGTAATGCTGAACGTAATCGCGTATCCCCAATAGGTTCCATAGGTAGTAACCAGATATGACTGCACGGGCCCCATCGTGGCCCAACCAATCATAAACGAAGTTTGCATCATGGAGTTGGCGATCCCGCGGCGTTTATCCGAGATCCGGTCCACTAATATGGCGGAATGAATTGGATTAGCTGCATTCATCAGCGCTTGCCTGAACAAAAAGCTGACGGATGCAATGAAAAGCAGGTTCGTAAAACCTGTGAATAACAGGAAGGGTAGCGATAATACTTGGAAAATAACTACAGCCCGTACACTGCCAACTTTGGCAGCTAACGTTGGGCCAATCAGCATGGACACAATGGTCATAATCTGACCGAGTGCAATCAGAATGCTCATGCCGCTTAACGATACGGCGAAGCGATTCGTAAAATACAAATTCAGATAAGGCACAACGAGCCCTGATCCTAATCCGATCAGCAACTGTGTCACAATGAACTGACCAATCAGCTTGGTATCTCTTTTTTTGATACGTGTGTCATCATCAACGGGTAATGGTGTTATCACAGCACGAGTAAGCTCCGCTTCAGCCCCCTGAACAGATTGTTGGCTAGGCTGAAGTTGTTTCGTATTTAGATCTGTACTAGATTTCTGATTCTCGGTTACAAAAAGTAGCGGAATAAATGCGGCTAGTGTCGCAGCTCCGCCCATAAATAGGACCGTCTGCAATCCGGTGACTTTGGCCATGCCGGCAGAGTGAAGCACGTCTGCAAGCACGCCTCCGCCCAGACTGCCAAGAACCTGAGATGCAAGCACCAAAGAGGAATAATAGCTAAACATTTTGAGACGCTGACTTTTTTTGACGTTCTCTGCGAGATAAGGAATAGCGAGTACCTGAAAAACACCAGCAAACAGCCCAGAAAATACAGCAAACCAGATCAACCCGCTTGCGGCATAATCGAAGGATCGTCCGATCAGAAAAGCACCGCTGAATAGTGCCCCGATAATCAACAATTTTTTGCGGCTGAACTTGTCACCGCTAAATCCAATAGGAATGAACATGATTGCTGTAGCAAGAGATTGGATACTGACAATTTGACCATTCATGGTGTCATCGTAACCTAAGCCTTGAATGTACAGATTATAAAGAACCGAGAACATGCCGTTTCCGATCTGATACAGCAGACTTGCCAGAAAGAACAGTTGAATATTGCGAGACCACCCGCCAATTTCAACCTGAATCTGTCGTAAAGCTCTCAAGTGACTCCCTCCAGTCTGCCTGTGCAGTGATACCAGTGTAACAGGAAAGGCAGATTTTCGGAAGAATTGACCACTGTTTATTTTGTTACAGGGGAATCTGTGACACGAGCAATCACAAATCCGTCGTATCCTTTACTACCTACGGTTTGCAGTGCCGTGGCTTCAAGATGAGGGTGATCTCCGATGCATTCGAGAAAGGTTCGAACCCCTTGAACTCTTGGGTCTTCACTGTCAGAGTGAATGACTTCCCCGTCCCTTATAATATTATCTCCGATGATCAAGCTTCCTGGTCGTGTCAGACGTAAAGCCCATCTCAGGTAATCCGGATTACTCGGTTTATCAGCATCGATGAAAATCAGATCAAAGGGTTCAGGGTACTCTTCCTTAATATCAGGAAGGGAGGTTAGTGCCGGGCCTACTCGAAGATCTACTTTGTGCATTAGTCCGGCCCGGGTCAGATTGGCTTGTGCGATTGCCGCATGTTTAGGTTCTGACTCCAGCGAGACAATTCGTCCATGATCTGGCAGGGCTCTGGCCATCCAGATGGTGCTGTAAGCACCTAGAGTTCCGATCTCCAGTACGCGCGAGGCCCCCTGTATTTTCAGCAATAGCTGAAGGAACTTTCCCTGATTCGGTGTGACATCATGTGACGGTAGCCCTGCTTCTGCATTGGCTTCAAGTGCAGCTTGCAAGTCTTTGTCGTTTGGAAGAAGAAGGCTGTTTATATAATGATCGACCTCATTCCAACGGGCGGGCTGGTTAACCTGGCTATTATTCAAATCATGTTTACTCATTACACATCTTCCTTTCTGTTTAGCTGAATTCGTATTTCTTATAATTCAACTATAGAGGAGATTGACATATAAATAAAATATATATTTTGTATGTTAATATATATTAAAGTTATATATTATGATGGATAAAAATGTTGGACCAGTACGTAAGTAAGCAAGGAAGAGGAGAAGATGTATGAATTTGCATGGATTACGATTGTTTCACGCCATTGTGAAGTACGGCGGAGTTACCCGGGCTGCGGAAGAATTGAATATCAGTCAACCTGCGGTATCTTCTCAGGTCAAACGGTTTGAGCGTGAACTAGGCATAGTGCTGTTTGGTTCCGAAGGACGAAAACTTGTACTTACCGATGCAGGGAAACATTTAATGGAATATGCCGAGCGATTATTCATGCTGGAACTGGAAGTGGAGCAATTTGTGGAGGACATGAGGGAGGGGAAAAAAGGACTGATTCGTCTTACGGCGACTTACTTGCCGGCCAATTTTTTGCTGCCACGTTGGATTGCCACGTTCAAGCAGACACATGAGGATGTCGAGCTTGTCGTAAGCACAAGCAATACACAGATGGCTTTTGACCAGTTGTTTCGTTATGAAGCCGAGATTGCGATATACGGAGGAAGTGGAGTCAGTCATCCGGGTGTGCATTGGGATAATTTATTCGAGGACGAAATGTGGTTTGTGGTGCATCCAGATCATCCGTATGCAGGTCAGAACATTACATTGCACGAGATGATGGCTGAGCCATTCATCATGCGTGAGAAAGGCAGTGCAACACGAGAACGACTGGCTGCCTTGTGTACGACCAATAACCTGCCCTCCCCACGGATCACACTTCAGTTCAACGGATTGAACGAAACGATTAGCGCAGTAAAGGCAGGATATGGTGCTAATTTCATCTCATCCCTTGTTGTAAGAGAGGACGTTAATCAAGGCAAACTTGCCCGTGTATATGTACAAAACGTACAGTTACAAAACACGATTGCCATCTGTACACGGTCGGGAGAACAGTTGTCGCCAGCGGCAAGACAATTGGTTCAATGGATCAGGAAAGAAGCCCTTGCGATGCACTCTGCAATAAATCATTGAGCGTTGTGAAATTGTTTCAGTAGCACATATTCGCAAGATGTTCCTCACTCCGGATTACGATGTAGCTCTAATTCTTTGCCCCAAGACGCGAATTTTGCCTGAAGCGTTACGCCGGCAATGACCAGTACAGGAACCCACACCGCTACCAGGGGCACATGATGGAAAAGCAATGCTGCGATGATGACCCCGCCGAGATAGATCACAACTGCGCCTGCTCTCAGGTAGGCGTCAGTGGACAGCGCTTTGACCAAGGAGCGAATATTGGCATGTTTTAACCGATGAAGAATGCTTACAGCATCTTCAATCACCGCTGCCAGATTATTGGTCAGCACCGTTGTAGAGATTCCCGCAATACCAATCCTTCGGGCAGCCGTTGTTTGCATCCCCATGGCGATCGCAAGCAGTACAATTAACAGATAGGATAATTGCTCAGAAAAGGGAGTGATCATAAGGATTGCAAAGAGCAGAAGTAGTATGCTTTCAACGGTAAATACGGCAGTTACCCGCGGTGACCAACCATTTTTGGTTTTGACCTTTCCTAGCATGTGTGCCGCTATTGCATTCCCCGCAATAAAACCGATGAGGGCAAGCAAAGCTCTCAGTACAACAAATTCCTGAGCGCGGGCAATAGCGATACCCAGTAGCACAATGTTTCCTGTCATATTAGCTGTAAGCACATGCCCAAGCCCAAGATATCCGATGACATCGACCATACCGGCTGACATGCAGAGCAGTAACATGGCGTATTTCTGGAGGTGATTGTGATTCATATTTTCCCGTCCTTTCAAGCAAACATAACTCCTCCAGTATACAGCTAATGTACCGCCTTCATCAAAACGAAATCTGAACCAAAGCGGCACATGTACATTTCTAAAATTCGTTTATTCATGTCAGATGTTTTATAATGATATAGAAGACATGTCATAAGACCAGCGTTCATATGAACGTATACAAGTTGGTTATCAAATCATAGAGGTGTCAAAAGAAAGGAAGAAACTGATGATGAATGCTCCGCATCCGATTGACCAGTTCAAGAAATTCAAATACGAAATTACACGATTTATGATGATCTATAAATTTGCGCTGGATCAGATGGAAACCAAAATTGAAGTGCTGAAGGAAGAGTTCCAGTCCCTTCATGACTATAGTCCGATTGAGCATACCAAGTCGAGATTGAAGTCTCCCGAGAGCATTATGAACAAAATGTTCCGTAAAAATCATGAGCTGACATTTGAAAGCATCAAGCAAAATATTAAGGATATTGCTGGTGTACGTATCACATGTTCGTTCATTTCTGATATTTATCGAATTAAGGATATGCTGTGCAACCAAAGCGACTTACGTGTCCTCGAAGTGAAAGATTACATCCAAAATCCGAAACCGAACGGGTATCAAAGTTTGCATCTGCTTGTTGAAGTGCCGGTATACATGTCCAATGGCGAGGAACGTGCCTGTGTTGAAATTCAGATTCGTACAATCGCGATGGATTTCTGGGCGAGTCTGGAACATAAAATCTTTTATAAATACAACAAAGATGTTCCGGAACATTTAACAAGAGAATTGAAAAGTGCGGCGGATTCTGCCAATGCATTGGATCACCAAATGGAACGCTTGCACCGTGAGATCCAGGAGATCAAGGACGCGGAGAACGAGCGGGATGAGGAGGAGCTGCGCCGTATTATTATTAATAATCAGCAGTTTACCTTGCCTAACAACTTGCTAAGATTGCTTGGAGGCGGAGAGGACTAAACATGAATATGGCAACACGATCGGGAAGAAAGGGATATATTGGGGATGAAAAGTAAAGCAACAGCTTCATTACACACCACGGCTACGCCAAGAGTGAGAATGGCGCTAATTCTCGGGACGCTCTCCGCATTCGGACCGCTGTCTCTGGATATGTATCTGCCAGCCCTGCCAACGCTGGCGGATGAATTTGGCTCGTCCACTTCGTACGCCCAGCTCAGCCTGACAGCTTGTATGATCGGGCTTGCGCTGGGCCAGCTGCTTGCGGGGCCATTAAGCGATGTGAGAGGTCGTCGCATACCGCTGATTGCCGGACTTGTGCTGTATACGATTGCGTCTATATTATGCCTGGTTAGCCCAACGATGGGGTCATTCGTTGTGTTACGTTTTATTCAAGGGCTGGCCGGAGCGGCGGGGATTGTCATCGCACGTGCAGTGGTCAGGGACGTATACGAGGGTCCAGAACTGACTCGGTTCTTTTCTTTGTTAATGCTTATTAATGGAGTGGCACCTATCGCGGCACCGATTATAGGTGGACAAATTCTAACGTATACTTCATGGCGAGGCGTATTTATTTTGCTAAGTCTTATCGGCGTGCTCGCGCTTCTCGCGGTCATCTTTGGTTTGGGCGAGACACTTCCGGCGCATAAAAGATCGAGCGGGGGGCTTAAGCAGACGCTGCTGACGTTTGGTAGCATAGCGAGGAATCGCCGTTTTATGGGTTATGCTCTAACGCAAGGTTTCGCAGCGGCAGGCATGTTCGCTTACATATCGGGATCACCATTTGTGCTTCAGAAAATATACGGGGTGTCCCCTCAAATGTTCAGTATATGTTTTGCCATCAATGGACTGGGCATTATTCTTGCCAGCCAGATCGCCGGACGGCTAGCCGGTAAGGTATCAGAGACACGGCTGTTAATCGCCGGATTACTTATAGCGGCTGTCGGAGGAACTTCCTTACTTGTCGCGATTCTTGCTGGAGGCGGGCTGATTTCAGTTCTAATCCCCTTATTCTTGGTTGTGTCCAGCGTGGGGTTGATTAATACAGCGTCGTTCGCGCTGGCTATGGCTGATCAGGCGAAATCGGCTGGAAGTGCATCAGCGTTGATTGGTGTTATGACCTTTCTGTTTGGCGGACTCGTTGCTCCACTCGTGGGTCTTGGAGGAGAACATACAGCAGTGCCCATGGGAATTGTGATCGCATGTGCTGATCTGGGGGCATTGCTCTTGTATGTTGTCATGATCGGTAGGAGTAAATCGAAACAGACCGTTTCTACAACATCATAGTGCTTAAGTATAACCAGGAACGGCCCGCAGGGAAGCATAGTCTTCCAATGCGGGCCTTTTAGTCTGTCTGCCACTAACAAAGGGCGAACAGAATTTGGGTGTTGAGCAGAATTCCTGGTGTCTGGTATGGATAGAAATAGCCAATAACAAAACCAAACAGATTAATAGCAGGCCACATTAAATACACATCATTATACGTAAACACGAGCGACCAGCGGTTATAACAGAAGTTAGGGAGTACACGCTGCTCCTGATCCCGTGGGGCGGCCGCACCTGTTTGGGCAAATTGAACGGCTTGTGTCAAGCTTTGCGGTTGCTGCTGCAGGAAGAGTGGCAGTAGTCCAGGACTGCTTTTGATAAGGTTATACAAAAATAACATCTCGGCAGGCGGCTGACCAACCGGGCGAGGATAGGCACTTAGCAAGGAAGGAAGATTCCCCTGAGCTAGCTGTGCTGGCACACCTGGAGCTGGGCCCGGACCAGGAACAGGACCCGGCATGCCGCCAGGGAAATAGGGACCCGGAGGGGTTCCTGCACCAGGAATGAAAGGAGGAAACGAGCCCGGGCTTCCGGGAATGCCTGGCGGAGTTTGCCCTCCAGGGAGACTGCCTCCACCTGGGAAGAGTGGAGGGAATTGAATGGAACGATCTTCGCCGTAACTTGTATAACGACCATCATAATAACCTGCATAAGGGGAATAAACATGGTTCATGTTCAAGAACATCCTTCCTGTCATCTTATTCTGAAAACAGTCTATGATGGTATTCGCCTAGATGTGATTGTTAACAAGTGTGTATTTCTAAACATGAGCAATGAAAATGGGACACTCATGATGGCCATTAGGTCTATACAAGTATTTTTTTGTTTTTATGGACGGTATGCATATATAATAACGATGAAGAAAGTAGAAGGTTAAGATGCTGAGGATCAGGCTCATGCATGCGATTAGGAAAGGGGACTTACATATGTATTCACTAAATCCGGAAGAACTCACGGCTAAAGATAATTATAAATTAATGAGCGGTTCAATCGTACCGCGTCCGATTGCCTTTGTAACTACGCTCTCAGATCATGATGGAATCATTAATGCAGCGCCATTTAGCTTTTTCAATATCGTGAGCTCTGATCCACCATTGTTATCCATCTCGGTTGGACGTAAAAATGGTGTAATGAAGGATACGGCACGCAATGTGCTCGCCCATAATGAACTGGTTGTGCACATTTGTGACGAAGACATAATTGAAGACGTCAATGAAACTGCGGCTTTACTGGAGCCACATGAAAGTGAATTAGAACGAACTCATCTGACGACTGTACCCAGTTCCGTGGTCGCTGTACCCGGAATTCAGGAAGCGCTGATCCGGATGGAGTGCAAGCTGTATCAACATATTCCGATCTCGAATGATGCAGGCGTGCCTGTAAGTGACCTGCTTCTCGTGCGCATTGTACATTATCATTTTAGCGAAAAGGTCTATCTTGCGGATAAAGGTTATATCTTAATGGATCAATTAAAACCAGTCAGCCGTCTGGCAGGGAATGATTATGCCAAACTGGGTGATCGATTCACCGTCATTCGGCCAGAATAATTGGATGTAAATTAAAACAGTGAGGACGGACAGCCACATGTAGCATATACATGAGGCTATTTGTCTTTGTTTCATTAGGAACATAATCATGTTTGTTCATGAATAGACTTGTACTAAACAAAGCATATCTTATGGTGCTAACCATAATTAGAATCCAATTTAAATGCAGAGGAGCTTGGGGATGGGATATCGAAGCTTGGCTGCTCTCATTAGTCGATATCCGTGGTTTATTATCATCTGCTGGGTGTTTATCATCGGGATGTCAGTCGCTTGGGCATGGAAGTTACCTGACATGGTTCAGGATCACGGGTTGAAGCTGGCTGGGGGACAAGCCCAAGCCGTAGAACAGATATTGGACCAGGAATTTGGCTCCCCGCCCGATCCGGTCGTGTTACTTTTTAATAAACATCCCAATACTTCTGAGATATCCTTCAAGACGTGGATTCAAGAACAGCTTGCCGCAGTCCGCACCTTGCCAGCGATATCCTCAGTGATTTCCCCTTTTGATGTAAACACACAGGGTAGAATGTTGCGTGATAATCAGGCTTATGCTCTGGTACACATGGACATCGCACCTCACCGAATGAAGCATCCACTAGCTCAATTACGCGAGCTTCTTGAAGAGGACAAGCAAGTCCATCTGCCTGGAACCGTACAACTTACAGGGAAAACAGTTGTGCAACAGGATGTAAATCGACTGAGCTTTCAGGATTTAGAACGAGCAGAGATCGTCGGGATACCGATTGCATTAATCGTTCTTTGCTTTGCATTCAGAGGACTGTATGCGGCATGTATTGCTGTCATGATGGGAATCAGTGCAGTGATTATGGCAATGGGCATAACGTCTCTACTGGGTCAATACCTGGAGCTGTCCAATTTTATTATTAACGTTATTCCAATGGTGGGTATGGCGCTCAGTATTGATTTTGCACTTATTATTTTGAGCAGATACAGGGAGGAATTAAAGCAGCGTTACGCAAGCAGAGACAAGTTCAATAGTGAGCGCAACAGCATCAACCAACGTGAAATTTTGGAACGGACATTGTGCACAGCTGGTCGAGCGGTTCTGTTCTCAGCGGCATGTGTGTTCCTGGGTTTGCTGGGTCTTCTCTGGATCAGGCTACCTATGTTTCTCAGTGTATCGCTTGGGGCTACCATTGTTCTGGTGCTGTCCTTATTGTTAAATGTAACGTTGTTGCCAGCCATTCTTTCAATAAGTGCAAACAGAGTATTTGCTCAGATAAAACCCACAGCCAGCATTTCTGGAGAACGAATAAAAGATGAAACGCTTGAACGAAACTTCTGGCACCGCTGGTCAGCGATGGTCATGAAACGTCCTGTATGGATGGGGCTTGCAGGTACTACGCTGCTGCTATGTTGTGTGTTTCCCTTTACACGGATGGATTTGTCCGTTCCCGATGCTTCCTCCTTACCTGCCAGAATGGAGTCCCGTCAAGCATCGGAGCAGATCGAGCAAAATTTCGGTCAGAAGCATATTACTCTGGTCGATATGATCATCGGGAAAAAGGATGAGCCGTTAACAGACTCTCACTGGAGGGTGGCCAAACACAAAGTAACCAGGTTTCAACAGGATGAAAGAGTGGTGAGTATTCACTCTCAAGGGGGTATTTCGGATTCTTTTATTCGCTTAACGGTCGGTGTATACGGCGAAGCGGGTTCAGATGAGATGAAAGAATGGCTGCGACAGACAAGAGCAGAGGATGTAACAGCTGGGCCGGAAGGCATTCCGATTCGTTATGGCGGCGAAGCAGTTTATGAAGATGAAATAATGCATGAAATTACGCAACAGTTACCCAAAGTACTTGTATTTGTCGTGGTAAGCAATTATCTGGTGTTGCTACTCGCATTCCGTTCACTACTAATACCACTAAAAGCGATTCTGATGAACCTGCTTAGTCTGGCCGCATCCTTTGGCATACTTGTATGGGTCTTTAACGAAGGTCATCTGGGTATGGAAGTATCTTCAATTGCGATTATGATTCCGGTCTTCATTGCTGGCCTTGTATTCGGTATATCGATGGACTATGGCGTCTTCATGTTAAGCCGTATTCAGGAAGTATACAGACAAACAGGAGATAGTGACACAGCGGTTCAACAAGGCTTGGCTTCAACAGGTCGTTTAATTACGTCTGCAGCAGGTATTTTACTGGCGGTAACGGTTCCTTTTGCTTTTGCCGAGATTGAAGGGGTAAGACAGTTAGGCATTGGGATCACAACAGCTGTATTTATCGATGTAACGCTAATCCGTCTTGTGCTTGTTCCATCCTTGATGAAACTGATGGGGAGATGGAACTGGTGGCTACCTGGCTGACGTAGTGTAAACAAGAAGGGGATATGGAAGCACCAGACTTCTGTTATCTGTAGAAAGAAAAAGGGTATTCTGTATGTAACCTGAATTCGGGCTACGGAATACTCTTTTTTATTTTAACTTATTAGAATGAAAGCGATTTGTGGTCTAAAGCCGTAAACTAAAGGTGGCGACGATGTTACTTCTAGTACTATAATAGATAAGGGTTACCAAATTTTTCAATTCACCACTAGCATCATTCCAGCACCTATAGGAGGTACACTGAAACATGTCCGAAATCGAAGCTTATCTGCAGCAACAAACCACAATTCGAGGTCGTTCTGCGTATGATGCAGATCAACCCTTGGAGTTATGGCAACATCAATTGCGTACACGTGTCCAAGAAAGGCTGGGCGATTTTCCGATGATGCCCGCTGCTTTGAACCCTGTCGTACTGGAACGTGTTCCATGCGATGGCTACATCCGGGAGCGGATTGAGATCACAACGTATGAGGGATTACGGATGCCCATTTATCTTTTAATCCCCAATAATGTAAGCGCTACCGATATGAAGAGGCCTGCTATTGTTGCTTGTCATGGACACGGCTATGGGAGCCGGGAGATTTGCGGAATGGAGCCGGATGGTTCGCCACGGGCAGGGGAGCCTGGATTACACAAAGATTTTGCCGTTGCGCTCGTGAAGCGTGGGTACGTTGTGGCTGCTCCAGAACTGCTTGGGTTTGGAGACAGAAGACTGGATGAGGATCGAGAGGCGCCGCCAGGCGCAAGTTCCTGTACGAAGATCGCCGCACATCTGCTTATGGTGGGTAAAACGCTCGCAGGACATCGGGTCTATGAAACAACGCGTGTGTTGGATTATTTATCCACTCGACCTGAAGTTAATTCTGAACGGATCGGAAGCATGGGTATCTCCGGTGGGGGATTGGTTACAGCCTTTACAGCCGCATTGGACGAGCGATGCAAAGCGGCCGTAGTAAGTGGTTACGCAAGTACCTTTCATGGCAGCATTCTGGACCGCAATCATTGCCTCGACAACTACATTCCGGGGATTCTACAGGAAGCAGAGCTGCCGGATATCATCGGTCTGATTGCTCCGCGGCCTCTATTTCTGGAGATCGGAAGTGAAGATCTTGTATTTCCGCTACATTCGGCACGAGAGGCTCACGAACGGTTGAAAATGATTTATGAGCATGCTGGTGCAGGACAAGCACTGGATGCCGATTATTTCGACGGTGGACATGAGATAAGCGGTGCAAAAGCTTATGATTGGCTTGAACAGGTATTGTAACCGTAGTGGTAACCGTAATTTTCCATCATGATCTGGAATGTGATGGGTACAAAACCTTATCATTTGAATTCGAGAGGAGCACTGTATGATGAAATGGTCAACTTCTTTACGAATGATGTTATGTACTGTACTTGCTGCGAGTATGATCGCGGTTGAGTTTGGAAGTGACAGAGTAGATGTAGCCGAGGCGGCATCGGATCATTACAAATTCGATTTTGGCGCAGGAGCAGTAGCGAACGGATATACTGGAGTGTCTGCCTCAACGGCCTATACAGCTGCAAGGGGGTATGGTTTCAACACTCCGGGTAATATGAAAAATGTTTCCGCATCCGGTAGTGGTGTTGCAAGTGATGCCGTTCAATTTCTGAAATTTGGTACGAAAAGTGATAATACGTTCAATGTTGACCTGCCGAATGGTCTGTATGAGGTCAAAGTGACTCTGGGTAACACCGCCAGAGCTAGTGTGGCAGCCGAAGGGGTCTATCAGATCATGAATATGACGGGCAATGGTGCAACCGATCAATTCCAGATTCCAGTGACAGACGGACAGTTGAATCTGCTGGTAACGGAAGGGAAGGCGGGTACTGCTTTTACGTTAAGTGCCCTTGAAATTCGGAAACTGTCCAACCAGCCTGTGACGAATCGCACGATCTATATTGGTGGAGATTCAACGGTGTGCAACTATTATCCGCTTGGTAGCAGTGTACAGGGGGGCTGGGGGCAGTTGCTTCCTACCTATGTAAACAATACAACTTTCCAGGTTCGTAACATGGCGACAAGCGGGCAGATTGCCAGAGGGTTCCGTGATGATGGTCAGATGGAAGCGATTCTGAAGTATATCAAACCGGGTGACTATTTTATTCTACAGCTCGGAATTAATGATACAAACGCCAAGAACAATACAACTGAGGCCCAGTTCAAAGAAATCATGCGTGATATGGTTCGTCAGGCGAAAAACAAAGGCGCAACCGTTATTCTCTCGACACCTCAAGGGCGGGCAACAGACTTTAATTCGGCCAATGTACATCAAGCCGAGAACCGTTGGTATAACGCATCTACGCGTGCACTGGCACAGGAAGAGGGAGTAACACTCGTGGATCTGAACAAGCTCAGCTCGGCATACTTCACTTCGATTGGGCCGGCAGCTACGCTTGCTCTGTACATGAATGGCGATAGCTTGCATCCGAATCGGCAAGGGGCATCACAGCTTGCTCGAATCGTGGCTGCGGATCTGAAACGCCAAGGCTTAAACGGTTTCTGATAAGAAAGTAGTGTGTTGGGTAAGTTCTATCTGTATTTGAAGTACACAAACGATATTCAGGTTATATAAGAAATCCCCTGGAGGAAAGCCGCTTATGCGCGATATCTCCAGGGGATTTTTTACTTATTTTCGCCACCTATATAAGTTAAATTATTTTTTACACTTTAACGGAGAGGACAGAAAAAACCTGAAGAAGCGAAGCGCTCGCCTTTATCACCGGATTTTCCCCTTTGGAAAAGGGAATAAAAAAAATCCGGGGATAACAGCGATCGGAAGGTTATTCTGTCATCGGAGTGTCCAGTGTAAACCTCTTAATTTAGCCTCTATATAAGCTACTCCATCATATCCTTTGCTTCGTGGTTCATCTTTTTCCCTTTTAACAACGGTTCAAGTTCGTCTTGTACACTTTGCTCCCAGAGAGGTACATCGGTGCGGTAGGCCGCACGGCCGTTCAGGTGCCCCGCAACAGGCGCAGTGATGAAAACAAACAAAATACCGAGTAGCAAGCGAGCACTGATATAGTTGTCAAAATACCAAAAGAAGAAAAATGCACCGCTCAGCACACAAAACACCCCTAGTGTCATGCTTTTGGTGGCAGCGTGGGCTCTCAAATATACATCAGGCAGACGAAGGAGTCCGAAGGCACTAAGTGCACTAAGGAGGGCCCCAAGTAACACCAGTAGCCCAATTCCCGTTTCAGCGGTGCTACTAACGATCTCCTTCATTTTTAAACACCGCCCCTCGTTCAATATAACGTGCAAATGCGACTGTGCTTAGAAAAGCCAGAATGCCGATCAGCAAAATGATGTCCAGATAAGCCTGTGTCTTCAGCATCATGGAGAGTACAGCTACGATGGCAATGACATTGATACCGATCGTATCAAGAGCCGTAATCCGGTCAGCCATGGAGGGACCGCGAAGAACACGATACAAGCAGGCCAGAATCGCTAGAGATAGAATGAGCAGTGAGATAAACAGTAGTGAGGATAACATTAACGTGTCACCTCCATGATTGCTTTTTCAAACGTATTCTGAATATCGTTTCGCAGTTTCTCTTCATCTTTGATATCCAGTGCATGGATGAAAAGCTTACGCTGATTCCCCGAAATTTCAAGCGGCAGTGAACCTGGCGTCAATGAGATCAGCAGACACAGCAGTGTCACTTCCCAATCCGAAGATAACTGTGTGCGATAGGTGAAAATGCCTGGTCGAATGTCTAGCCGTGGTTTGATAATCTCTCGAATGACCTCAATGCTTGCTCGAACGAGTTCTTTGAACAGCAATCCGATCAATTTGAAGATAGCCCACACTCGAACGATGTAGAAGCGCTGCGGGAAGAAACGTCGCATGCCTCCGATGAGGAGCAATCCAAGCAGAAAACCAACAAGAAAACCAACACCATTCCAGGCATTATTCAAAAACATCCAGACAAAGGCAATGATAAGATTGAGTACAATTTGAAAGGCCATAGACATCTACTCCTTCAATACGGCATCAATATAAATGTTGGGATGTAGCAGAATATCACCTGCGCGAGACGTGAGCTGAAACATACCTTCAGCCCCCAGACCCATGACGATGATAAAAGCAAACAGAATTCCGGCAGGAATCAGCAGTCCGTTCACTGCATAGGGACGTCTTGCCATGCCTGCAGGAGGCTCACCCCAGAACGCCTGAATGAAAATGCGGAGTACCGAATACAGCATGAGTAGACTAGAGAGAACGGCAACACCAGTTAAACCGTATAATCCGGCTTCGAAGCCGCCCTCAAACAGCATCAATTTTCCCGGGAATCCACTGAACGGAGGCAGACCCGCAAGCGCAAGCGCACTGATGAAAAACATCCATCCCAGCACGGGATAACGTTGGATTAGTCCACCCATGTTATCGAGCCTGGAAGTTCCCGCAACAGCAATGAGCGCACCGCCGAGCAGGAAAAGCAGTGTTTTGATCAACATGTCATGCAGCATATAAAACAGTAATCCTTCCAGAGCACTACGGCTGGCCGCAGCCATACCAAACGCGACGAAACCTACGCCAGCGACGACATTATAGATCAAAATTTTGTTCACATCACGGTAGGAGATCGCTCCAATCACACCCAAAATCATTGTGGCACCCGCCATCCAGCCGATCAAAGCATTAAAGAAGTCTGGATCATGATAGAAGATCAACGTAAATGTCCGCACAATGGCATACAGGCCAACCTTGGTCAGCAACCCGGCGAATAACGCGGTAACGACGGCGGGCGGAGCCGCATAAGAGCCGGACAACCAGAAGAACAGGAACAAGCCCGCCTTAATGCTGAATACGATCAAGAAAAGAACTGCAATCAGTGTGACTACTCCGCTCTGTCCCACTTCAGCAATGCGTACCGACAAATCAGCCATATTCAGCGTACCCGTGATGGAATACAGAAAGCCGATCGAAGCGACAAATAAGGCAGAAGACACGATATTGATCAGTACATATTTAATCGTTTCACGCAGCTGTCTTTCCGTGCCTCCGAGTACAATGAGAGCGTAAGAAGAGATCAGCATCAATTCAAAGCTGACAAACAAATTGAACAGATCCCCGGTTAGAAACGATGCGTTCACGCCCGCAATCAAAAAATGAAAGAACGGATAGAAGTGATGTTGCTCCCGCTCCTTGTTGATGCTTCGAAAAGCATAGAGCAGGCAAGCCAGCGCAATGATGGAAGCAGCAACAACCAGCAAGGCTGCGACCATATCGGCAACAAGTACGATTCCATAAGGTGCTTTCCAGCCACCCATATTGAGTGTCAATACGCCAGATTGGGCAACACGTGTGATGAGTATGGTTGAGACCGTTGCAGTGGCTAACAGACCCATCACGCTAAAGAAACGTTGTATATTGATTTTACGGAAGAACAACAGAGTGATCACGCCCGTGACCAGTGGAAGCAGGATAGGCAGAACCACAAGATTATTCATATGGACGCCCCCTTACTTCTTCCATGTCATCCGTTCTCAGCTTCAGATAAGAACGGTAAGAAAGGACAAAAAAGAAGGCTGTCAGACCAAAATTGATGACAATGGACGTTAAAATCAACGCCTGAGGGAGCGGATCAACGTATTTCTCCGCCATTTCTCCCAGTAGTGGAGGAGCCCCCGTCTTGAGACGTGACATCGTAATTAACAACAGGTGCACTCCATGTGTCAGAATCGACATGCCTAGTACGATACGGAGCAGGCTCCGTGACAAGATTAGAAAGACGGCAACCGCAAACAAAATGCCTACGGCCACACACATCAAAATTTCCATATCAACGATCCTCCCCGATCTGTAAAATGATAGTCATGGTGACGCCGAGCACAGCGAGGTATACGCCTAGGTCAAACAGCATGGCTGTAGCAAGCTCTGTTTCGCCCAGCAGGGGCAGTTCGAAATATCCGAATGTCTGGCTGAGAAATGGGACACCGAACAGGAATGAACCTGCACCAGTAAGCAAAGCTATGGCTAAACCAATGGCTGTCAAACTTCGAAAATCGATGGGCAGCGCTTGGCGTATCGTATCCGTACTGAAGGCCAGAGCGATCAGTACGAGGGCTGCAGCTGTGACGAGTCCACCGATGAAACCACCGCCAGGATTATGATGCCCGGCAAAGAACAGATGCATGGAGAAGGTTAAAATGATAAACACAACCACTTTCGTTGTGGTTTGCAACAAAACATCATTACTTTGCAAAGGAACCGTGTCCCAGGACAATGTACTACGCTCGCGGTTTCCGTATTTTTTGGTGTTGTCCGCTTCATCGTCAAGCTCGGGTTCTTCGTCCTTTTTCTCCTCATTTTTACGGAATTTCAATCGGGCTCCAAGATCCTTCGCTTCGAGATTCAGGTTGATCATGGAGTAGATGGACAATGAGGCTACGCCAAGAACCATAATTTCAAGTAATGTATCATAACCGCGGAAATCCACCAGCAATACGTTTACGACATTTTTACCACCCGCGGAACTGTAAGCTTCCTGAAGAAAGAAAGCCGAGATGCTATCCAAGGATACTGTGCCGCTTGCAGCGAGTGCGACGAATGTCATCACAACGCCAACGGAAACAGCTACAATGGCATTCACCGTGAGATAGCGGGAGCTGGACTTGCCGCGTTGTAACTCGGGCAAATGGTAGAAGCAGAGCAGGAACAATGCGACGGAGACCGTCTCTACAATCATCTGCGTCAGCGCAAGATCGGGTGCCCGGAACAAGACAAACAGCAGTGTAACCAGGTAGCCGACAGCTCCGGTCATAATGACAGCAGATAATCGGTTTTTCGCAAAAGGAATGGAGATGGCGGCTGCAATCAGCGTGACCAGCAACACGACTTCATAGAATGAGTAGGGTGCATTATCCTGCACATGCCAGGTAATGTTTTCACCAGACCGGAAGAAGGCGTAAACGAGTAGCGCAACGGTAAATGAGAATATATAAACCAGATAATTGCGGACGGAGCCGTTCATATAAGCTTCTGTCCACTTCTGTGCGTAGTGCTGTACATTGTCTAAAACAACATGATACATATTGTTAATCGTTAATCCCTGTGGATAATGCTCATAAATATTCCTCCATCGTGGCAGTAACTTGTATAACATGACCCCTAGCACAATAACGCCGATAGTCATGAACAATTCGGGAGTCCAGCCATGCCATAAGGAGAAATGTACATCAAAGCGTTCATCCCCATTCAGAAGGGAAGGGAGAACGGCAGCCATTGCCGGTTCGATCAATGACCCGGACAGTAGATCCGGAAAGAGTCCAAAACCGATGACCAGCGCGCCTAGAACGATCGGTGGGATGAGCAAGCCGATAGGCGCTTCATGTAATTTCTCGGCAGGTAGCTCACTTCGGCTACGACCGAGGAATGTTTTGAACACAAAAATCAGGGCATAGATCAATGTGAAAACGCTGGCAAGCCACGCGATGACAGGTAGGAGAATACTCCAGGAGCCCATTCCAAAAATACGAAGATCTGTAATCTGTACCATCGCTTGAAAGAACAATTCCTTACTAAGGAATCCGTTAAAGGGCGGAATACCTGCCATAGCTAGTGAACCGATCAGCGCCAGGCTGAATGTGACAGGCATGAATGCTGCCAGTCCGCCAAGCTTGCGAATATCTCGTGTACCTGTCTCATGATCGACAATGCCGGCGACCATAAACAAAGCAGCTTTAAAGGTACCGTGGTTGAATAAATGGAGCAGTGCAGCAGTGATCGCTACGGTGTACATGGCAGAGGACTCGCCATATCCGAAATAGAGAGCAGCGGATCCGATCCCGAAGAGGGACATGATCAGACCGAGTTGTGAAATGGTGGAATACGCAAGAATGGCCTTGAGATCGTTTTTTTTCACGGCTAAAAATGATCCGTACCCCAGTGTGAGCAGTCCGACGCCAGTTACAAGCCAGAACCAGAGTCCCTGCCCGCCGAAGATGGGTGTGAAGCGGGCAACAACATACAGCCCGGCTTTGACCATGGTGGCGGAGTGCAGATACGCACTGACTGGAGTGGGAGCTTCCATGGCATCAGGCAGCCAGATGTGAAACGGGAATTGTGCCGATTTGGTGAATGCTCCAATCAGAATAAGAACGAGAGCTGGTAAGAAGAGATTGCTGTCCTGAATATGTCCCCACTCGGTGATGGTTGCACGGATACTGAATGTACCTGTCATCAGGTACATCAACATGAATCCGGCAAGCATGGCGAATCCGCCAAAAACCGTAATCAGGAACGATTTTTGTGCACCGGATGTAGAAGCTTTACGCTTGTAGTGAAAGGCGATTAACAGAAATGACGTAATGCTGGTGAGTTCCCAAAATCCATACAGCACGATCATATTATCTGATAATACGACGCCAAGCATAGCGCCCATAAACATTAACAAGTAGAGATAGAAACGGTTTAAAGCCTCTGTTTTGCTCAAATAAAAGATGGAATAAAAGACAACAAGCACGCCTATCCCGCTGATCAGCAACGTTAACAGTAGACTCAGTCCGTCCAAATATAGATTAAATCCGATGTCCAGGGACGGAATCCAGGGAATCTGTCCGGATACCGGGTGACGCTGGGACACGGCAGAAATCTGGCTTGCAAAATAGACAAATAACGATGCCGGTACGACGAGTACCAGCCATCCCAGATGAATTTTACTGAATAGTCTGTGCATCAGTGCGAGTACGATGCCAGCTACAAAAGGCAAAATAACAGCAATGTGAAGCAGGCTCAAATAATTACACCCCCAATGTTTTTTTCTCGTCATTCTCTCTGTGACATACAGGCGTAATCCTTTAAGGATATGCTTGCTCTCTCTATTCATAACCCAAGTTTGTATATACAGAATCGTGACTATTCTTTGAATGGAAGAAACTCGGTTGTGATTTCGGGTAAATTTTGTATGGGTGCATATATTAAAAATGCAAACTAAAATACCGATATAATTCAAAATAAGTGAGAGCTATTTCTTATCATTTTGCAGCGGAGAGCTGTGGATGATTGAGATTGTAAGAGCGGTTCACCGTATGTGCAGGAGGAATTATGTCATTTAAACTTAGAACGGTGCTCACCGTCATTTTCGCTGTGTTATCTCTGTTTGTTATCTTAACCATTGGATATGTTTTCAGCCAAAAATCATTTGATGCGGTGGAAACCGAAATTGGGCACTCTCTGGAAAGCACGGCTCTACAGACCGTGGACAAGCTGGATCGTTTCATGTACTCTCGTTCTGGTGAAATGAATCTTCTGGGCAACATGGCATCTATGAATGATGAATTTAATCACAAGGATATTCAAATGCTGTTGGATCAGCTGCAAAATAGCTTCCCCTCTTTTTCATGGGTTGGATTCATGGATCCAAAAGGAAAAGTGCTAGCCGCTACAGACGGAATACTTTTAGGCGAAGATTTATCGGAGCGGCCTGTGTACCAGGAAGGAATCAAGGGTAAATTTATTGGAGACGTACATAATGCGGTGCTGCTCGCCAAACTATTGCCTAATCCATCGGGAGAGCCATTGCAATTTGTAGATATCAGCTTCCCGCTTAAGGATAGTGATGGACAGATTCGTGGTGTATTAGCAGCACATCTCAGTTGGGCGTGGGCCAAAGAAGTCGAGGCTTCCGTACTCGTTCCCTTACAACGTGAGGAGAAAGATATTGAATTCTTTATCGTTAGCAAAAAAGAGCACACTGTGCTTCTCGGCCCCAAAGAGTGGGTAGGTAAACCACTTGCACTAGAAGAGATTGAAAATCATCAGAACAGTAAAAGTAGCTGGTCCACTGAAAAGTGGCCGGATGGCAAGGAATATGTTACCGGTTTAGCCTATAGCCAGGGATATAAAGATTATCCGGGACTGGGTTGGACCATTATCATCCGTCAGGGTAAATCGGCAGCTTTTTCCTCCGTTGTTGATCTGATGTGGTTTAACATCGGTGCGGGCATCGTTGTGATGCTGTTGTTTGCGCCGATTGGGTGGCTTCTCTCCAGACTCATCTCGGCTCCACTCGTTCGACTAACCCGTGTTGCAGATCGTCTTGGTGCAGGAGAGAATATTGACATCCCCGAGACCAAAGGGCTGAAGGAAATTGAGGCATTGTCACGGTCACTACGAAACATGGTTTCTTCGATCATGAATAAAGACTCAGAACTGGTTGTGATGCAGAATCTTGCACATTATGATCAGCTGACCGGATTGAAGAATCGCACAGCCCTGGAGACGTATCTTGAGGAATCTCTGCAGACAGAGAGCGAGGACCATACATTGACGTTTCTCTATCTGGATCTGGACGGTTTCAAAAGTGTGAACGATTCGCTGGGACATCAGACGGGGGATGTTTTACTGCAAAAAGTTGCTCAGCGACTTACAGCCCTAAGTCATGAGGATGGTATAACGGTTCGGCTTGGCGGTGACGAATTCCTGATTGTACTTCGCTCAGCCTCGGATGATCCGCGGCAGGAAGCGATGGAGTATGCGCAAGATATTATTCAAACTCTGAACAAACCATTCATTATTGAGTATGAGCGAGTTCATATTGGATGCAGTATTGGAGGAGCGGAGTACCCGACAAATAGCAACAATCCGAGTGAGATTATTCGAATGGCAGACGAGGCACTTTACAGATCCAAACGTGCCGGCAAGAACAGAGTCACATTTTATTCCGAGTTGGAAAACGAGGGTTAGCATATAATAGTACTATGAAGTGGGAGTCACTTGAGCATTAAGGCAGGTGTGCATGGACAGTGAGGTAATTGAGAAGGGAGGTGTGCGCTTGTCTGGAAAATATGCAAACGTACCCTTTGGCTATGAGCCTGTTCAGCCTAGTCGCAAGGGCACGTTGATCTTCTACGACTCGTTCGAGAACGTAACGAACGAACAGCTTGAGCGTGCAGCAACGATTATGAATGCAAGAGCTTTCAAGCAGCTAGTGCTTTACCCATTACATGAAAGCACGGTAAAACGAATGAGCCGAGACGCGGTACAATCCTTTTACAAGAGAGAGGATCGTCTTCACGAATGGCGGCGTGATCACGCATCTGCACCAATCCGGGTAGAAGGACTAGAGGGGAAGCGCAAAAAGTATACCCCAATTGATACAGCCTTAAGGCATATTCAAGCGGAATACCCGTCACCTCTTTTTCTGTATATGACTTTAGAAATGGCTAATCAATGGGCATCCTTTGACTCCTTTACCGATTGGATCAAGGAACTTCGCCTCATTATTGACGGTCAGTCTGACGAGGTCCATCCAAGGCTGGAGCAATATCGCCATCGCTGGGAGTGGGCAACAGATTAAAGAAAGAACCACAGTTCAAAAAAACAGGCAGATTCATATGAAAACAAAAAAAGTTGTGTGGTGATCCGTTTGACCGGGTGTACACCACACAACTTTTTTCAATTTACTTTCTCATTAATCATCAGGCTGGAACGAGTGAGGTTACGGTTTTATTTTTACCAGTACGTTTGGCAGCATACAGGCAAGCATCCACATCTTCAAACAACTTATCTTTACTCAAATCAAGGTTGTATCCTTTGAGGCCAATACTTACGGTGATGGAAGCACCCCCAAGTTCCAGATGGCCCATTAATGAAATTTTTTGCCGGATAAGCTCAACCAGATCATAAGCTTGTTCAAAGGATTGTTCGAACATTAACAAAGCGAATTCTTCACCGCCATACCGCGCAGCAATGTCACTAGCCGTGATGCTCTCCTGAATGATCAAGGACACCTTTTCCAAAATGATGTCGCCCACACGATGACCATACGTATCATTGATCACTTTAAAATCATCAATATCGATCAGCGCCAAATGCAGACTCATCCCGAGATTGGCGTACTCAAATGCCTTCTCATAATAATCTTTGAACGAGCTCTGATTATAAAGATTCGTTAACCCGTCTGTTTTAGACTGTTTTGCAATGATGGCATTTCTGACGATAAGGTCTTCCTTGGCGTTCATGCTTGTCTGCAAATCGTCCAGTACTTCGATGCCGGTAGTCACAATGATTTGTGCCACATAGGTGGCCAGGATCAGAAATATCGGAATGGAAACCATGTCAAAGGAGCTGAGATATGCACGATACACCGGGTCAAGTAGTAGAAGACCATATCCTGCCACTTGTAATGAAAAAATGAACCAAACGCGTTTGCTGTCATAAAACAACACAGAGGCAAAGATCGGTAAAAGACATATGGCTGGCATAATTCGAATGTCGTAATTAACATGAATAATGGTCCAGGCAATTACTGTACTGGTTATGGACATTGTAGTGAACGAACAGGAAGGAAATTTTCGATCCATATAACTGGTGAGCAAAATACAAAAAACAGCTAAAACTGTGGGCCAAAATAAAACGTTTACGATGAAATCCAGGGGGGCGCGATCATATTTCAAAAAAAGATAACAACCAATCTGAACTAAAAAATGTACAATAACAACGACCCAATAAGCATGAAGCATTTTACGTAACCATTTGGAATGCTTGATCTCATACTCTCTTGGAATATGTCTGCTATGTTCTGCTGAACTGTTCATAAATCACCGCTGACTGCATCAAAATGATACGACAGATTGCTCTCGTATAAGTAGATTATAAGATAGAATCGGCAAAACGCAAGGGATAAAATTTTAAACATGATAATAAACCTTACATAATAATCCAATGAATATCCAAACTTTCGGAAGTGGACATACAAATTCCCTGACTTTGCATCATAGACTGATAACAGGCTCTGTTGCAGAATTCCCATTTTCCGCTGAAGGGGAGGTGAAATCCATTCCTCTTGTCGTTCGTTCAACTGTCAACGCTACAGGTGCAATTACGTTCACGGGCAATACACTTGGACTAAGCCGTTCTGACACGGCAGGAGTGCCAGGGACGCAAGACAGTATCGGAGGATTTACAACGATTAATACGGCTTCCACTTATGGAACGTACCCGGCAGGTACAACCAGTCTGTACCAAAGCAACAGTTCAGCAGCGATTCTGGTTCTGCCTGCGGGAAGTACTGTTCTTTATGCGGAGTTGATCTGGGGCGGAAGTTATATTAACGGGACGGTTAACCTCAGTTCGGCAATCAATAACCCGGTTACGTTTACCACCCCTGCGGGCACATCCAGTGTTACGCCTGATCCGGCCACATATAATCAGTTTGACCTTGGCAACAACGCAGCGGGGTATGTCCGATCGGCTAACGTTACCACCCTTGTACAAAATGGGGGAGCAGGTACATATGTCACCGGGGGAGTCGTAGGAACGATTGTGATTACCAATGATGCTACAGCGAATCATGCAGGCTGGACGCTGGGCGTTATTTATCAAAATGGAAATCTACCTTTTCGTAACATGTCTTTACGTGCGGGAGGAGTACTGGTTCAATCAACTTCGGCGCCGGTTGTTACGACGCTTACAGGCTTTGCAACACCCATCTCAGGAGCTTTGGGGGGCAGAGCGCTGTTCAGTGCGCAGGAGGGGGATGCGAACCGCACAGGAGATCAGGCGTTATTTGGAGCGACATCCGCAACTTCAGTTGCCTTGTCCGGGCCCAACAATCTAGCGGCCAATTTTTTTGCGTCACAGATTAATGGAGATACGGGTGCCCTGAATACGACAGGTACCTTTGGAACTCGCAACCAGATCAATGGAGCACCCGGAACCAATATTGTCGGGGGACGTCAGGGCTGGGATATTACCAATGTGGATGTGTCAGCAAGGCTGATTAACAATCAGTCTTCAGCCGTATTGACACTTACCACATCTGGCGATGCGTACATCGTGAATGGTAACGCCATTCAGGTCGATATTAACGCACCACGGATTACGGTCGCGAAGTCATTTACAGCAACGGGCGCAGTTGCCGGAGATACAGTCACGTATACAGCGACCATTACGAATGGTGGCTCGGCTAGTGCAGCCAGTGTGGTTCTGTCGGATACGCTACCTGCCGGTTTAACATTTGTACCTGGAAGCATTACGGTAGGAGGGGTGTCCAGGCCAACACTGGATGTGACATCAGGTATACCTTTAGGCTCTTTGGCGCTCAATAGCAGTGTTGTCGTCACTTACCGAGCTCAGATTACAAACGATACAAGCACTTTACAACTCGTCAATTCCGCAAATGCCGCATTTACTTTTCAAAGTGTTGCTGGCGGACCGGTCATTAGTGGGGTTGTTCCTTCCAATAATTCAACACTTCCTGTATATTCACCGAACCTTTCTATCGTAAAATCAGCGAATACCACGAATGCAACGGTAGGCGATCAGGTGACCTATACGCTTCAGGTGACGAATGGAGGAAATGTAGGAGCAAGTGTGACGATTGCTGACAATATTCCAGCTGGCAGTTCCTATGTAGCTGGTAGTTTCCGTGTCAATGGAACGGTGGTGGCAGGAGCCAATCCTGCTGCGGGTGTCAATTTGGGTACACTGGCAGCAGGGAGTGTGACAACCATTACGTTTCAAGTCCTGGTAACCAACCTGCCAACACCACCTACATTGGTTGATCAGGCGACTGCTTCGTATTCGTTTAACTCACCAGACGGAAGAACCATCACGGGTTCAGCGACATCAAACACACTAACCATCCCGGTAACTCTGCCGAATGTGACGGTTCTCAAAACAGCAACGGTTACGGATGTTGCTGTCGGAGAGACCTTCTCGTATTCAGTGGTCACGACCAACGGGGGCATACAGCCGATCACGAATGCAATATTGTCAGATAGTCTTCCAACAGGGCTGAACTTTGTCCCTGGAAGTGTCACGGTTCGGGGTACAAGTGTGCCGTCAGCTAACCCCGCCAGCGGAATCGCTCTGGGAACATTAAATGCAGCGACCTCCGCAACGGTGACTTTTCAAGTAAGTGTGCAGTCTGTACCAACAGGAGGATCACTTCTTAACCGGGCCTCTGTGTCTTACAGTTCAGGAGCATTTACAGGCATTTCAAATTCCAACTCAATAACCACACCCGTGTATCAGCCTGTGATTAACATTGTGAAATCGGCAAGTCAGTCCAATGCAACACAGGGAGATCAGCTTGCTTATACACTCGTTGTCAGCAATACAGGGAATATTGCGGCTCAAGTCAATGTGACAGATACGATTCCGGCGGGCCTTACATTTGTGCCGGATTCAGTAACGGTTAACGGCACAGCTAGACCAGGAACAAGTCCACTGACGGGGATTACACTGGGAAGTATTTTGCCTGGAGGAAGCGCAACTGTAATATTCCGAGCCACATTAACTACTATTCCTTCTCCACCTGTATTAGAAAATCAGGGGTTCTCCACTTACACCTATCAGCTTCCAAGTGGCCGAAATCTATCTGGCAGCTCCAGTTCCAATATCGTCCGTATCCCTGCTTCAGCACCTAATATTAGCTTGTCGAAAACAGTAAACACCACAGATGGCACAGTTGGAGATGCTCTCACATACAGGGTTGTTATCACAAACGCTGGTGGGGGTGCTGTACAAAATCTGGTGCTCTCCGACATACCTTCAGCCGGCTCCGAATTCATAGCGGGAACGGTTACAGTGAACGGGGTGGTGCAAAGTAATGCCAGTCCTGTCGCAGGTATTCCCTTGGGGACTTTGAGTAATTCCGCTAGTATCACAGTGACGTATCAGACTAGAATTACCGCTGTTCCTTCATCAGGTGTCGTGAGCAATAGGGCAAGTGCCGCCTTTACTTCAGGCAGCTTTAATGGTGTGTCTTCATCAGTAACCGTGAACACCCCCGTGTATCAACCGGTCATTCAAGTGCTGAAGTCAGCAAGTACGTCAAGTCTGACGGTGGGAGACACATTCAACTACAATGTTCAAATTACCAATACCGGCAATATTCCTGCAGTCGTTAACCTGACCGATCCTGTTCCTGCTGGGGCCATATTTGTGACAAACAGTGTTTTGATTAATGGAAACCCGGCTCCAGGTGTGAGTCCGAATACAGGAATCAGTCTGGGAACACTGGCTGCCGGAGCGTCCGTGACGCTGTCTTTTCTGTCAACCGTCACAAGTCTGCCTGATCCAAGACAGTTAATTAACCAGGCAGTTGCCTCATACAACTATACACTGCCGAGCGGAAGAGTTATTGCAGGCTTTGTTCCATCCAACACGGTTACGATCCCGGTGTCCTTGCCGAACGTCAGCATTGTTAAAACGGATAATGCTGATTATGCGGTGTCTGGAGATGTGATCCGTTATACTTCTGTGATTCGAAATAATGGAACCACCGCTGTGAATAACGTCATTTTTATCGATCCGCTGCCTTCGAACACCCCATTTATATCCGGAAGTGTCCTGGTGAACGGCGTTGCTTCACCGCTCTCCAATCCGACCGCCGGCATCCCAATCGGTACTTTGGCCCCGGGAGCTGAAGTTACCGTAACTTTTGAGGTGAGGATAACTATGCCGATCCCTTCCCAGATTAACAATCAGTCGACGGTCAGCTTTACTTCCGGCTCTTTCTCGGGTTCATCATCTTCCAATACAACACAGACCCCTGTCATACAGCCGCAAATTGCACTAGTCAAAACGGCAAACACCATCAATGCAACCGTGGGAGATACTGTTGTTTATACGATAACGGTGAGCAATACCGGAAATCTGCAAGCCAATGTTACCGTAACGGATACGATCCCTACAGCGACAACCCTTGTGCCTAATAGTGTTGTTGTCTCGGGTGTACCACAGCCGGGAGTTACGCCAGGTGCTGGTATTCCGGTAGGCATTGTAGCGGCAGGGGCAACAGCCATTGTAACGTTTGCGGTTGTTGTGGATTCTTTGCCATCTCCGCAACAACTTAGCAATTTTGCTTCATCGACGTTTACATTTACGCCGCCTGACGGGCGAACGTTGACAGGAACAGCAACGTCCAACACACTTACCTTTCCGGTTTCATCGCCTAACGTAAGTGTAGCTAAAAGCACGGTATCTACAGCTGCAACCGTGGGTGACACTATTGTTTATTCCGTATTGGTGACTAATAGCGGTATTGCGCCTGTGAACAGTGTGCAGTTCTCAGACCCGATTCCGTCAGGGGCTTCATTTGTTCCAGGCACTGTAACGATAAATGGTGTGGCACAACCCGCAGCAAGTCCGTCAGGAGGAATACCGCTAGGTACCCTTGCACCAGGCGGAACGGCAACCGTTACATTTAGCGTCATTGTTAACGGAATTCCTACGAATAATCAGTTGAGTAATCGGTCAACGGTTACGTTCACTTCCGGAACATTCTCGGGTACAACGTTCTCGAATACCGTCTTAACTCCGGTATTCCAGCCCGTATTAGTCGCTCAGAAAACAGCCAGTACTCAGAATGCCACCGTAGGTGATACGGTCAGTTATACGATTAGTGTGAATAATCAGGGGAATTATGGAGCGCAGATTAACCTGACCGATAATTTGCCAGCAGGCACAGTGCTTGTGCCGAACAGTGTTATCGTAAATGGTCAGCCACTGCCAGCTGCCAGTCCGACAACGGGTATTCCTGCCGGGACGGTTGCAGCCGGAGCTACAACGACGATTACTTTTTCGGTTGTCATAGACACACTTCCAAGCCCGCAACAACTTGTGAATCAGGCTTCGGTTGCTTTATCGTTCACCTTGCCAGATGGGAGAACTATCAACAGATCCGTGCTCTCTAATGTACTGACAATCCCGGTGTCGGCTCCTGACGTAAATGTTGTTAAATCTACCACTTCCACAGCCGCTTCTGTGGGTGATATCGTAACCTACAGCATTGCAGTGACCAACAATGGAATCGCCAATGTCAGCAATGTCATATTTACCGATGCTTTGCCTGCAAGTACAGTACTCGCGCCTAGCGGTGTCTTTGTGGATGGGGTGCTTCGTCCTAATGCAAATCCTTCCACAGGCATTACTTTGGGTTCCATTGCACCTGGAGCTACCGTAACCGTTGTATTTAGTGTAAGTGTGACGAGTCTGCCTTCACCAGCAGTATTGAACAATCAATCAACGGTAAGTTTTACCTCAGGAGCATTCTCTGCGACTACGTTCTCCAATACAGTATCGACCCAGGTATACCAGCCTATTTTGGCTGCAGTCAAAACAGGGGATCAAGCTATTGCCACGGTGGGGGATACGGTAATCTATAGCATTGCTGTCACAAATACCGGAAACTATGGTGCTTCTGTGACACTGACGGATTCGATTCCTGCCGGTACAGAGTTTGTGCCGAACAGTGTCGTAATTAATGGGGCATCGGCGCCTGGCGCTGACCCTGCTTCTGGAATTTCACTTGGTGTGGTATCCACCACGACCATCGTTACTTTTTCAATCGTCATCACAACGCTACCCGTAAGTCAGTCCATTACAAATCAGGCGTCAGCAACCTTTACGTACACGTTACCGGATGGCAGAACACTTGGGGGAAGCATTACTTCGAACGCTCTGATTATTCAGGTCTCTGCACCGAATGTCACTGTAGTGAAAACAACAACTTCTACAGATGCCGTCGTAGGCGACACCATTGTTTATGAGATGGTTGTGACCAACAGTGGTATAGACCCAGTCAATAATATCGTCCTGACAGACCCGATCGATCCGGCGACCACTTTTGTTACGGGAAGTGTACTGGTTGACGGCATACCTCGGGCTTTGGCAAACCCGGCACTTGGCATTGCACTCGGTACGCTGGCTCCTGGAGAGTCGGTTGCGGTATCCTACGCGGTCCGTGTTAACTCACTTCCGACACCGCCGCAAGTCAGCAGCCAGTCTTCAGTAAGTTTTACATCAGGTGTGTTCTCCGGAGCAGCGTATTCCAATACGATTGTTACTCCAATCTATCAGCCCATTATTGCCGTTTCCAAAACAGCAAGCACATCCAACGCTACGGTTGGTGACGACATCGTGTATTCATTTACAATTAACAACAGCGGTAACCTTGTTGCCGATCTTACATTAACAGATAACATTCCAACCGGTGCGGTGCTTCTCCCGAACAGCGTTCTGATCGATGGTGTTCCGCAGCCGGGGGCTAATCCCGAAACGGGTATCGTCGTAGGCAATATTCCTCCTGGTGGCTCTGTAAATGTTACGGTCACCCTGGGCGTAACAGTCGATTCGTTGCCTCAAAATCAGCAACTCCGCAACCAAGCAGTCGCAAACTATACGTTTAGTCCGCCAGACGGTCGCGTCCTATCGGGAACGGTATCATCCAATGTACTTATCATTCCTGTATCAGCTCCAAATGTAGTTGTTGCCAAGAGCACTAGTGCGATTGATGCTGTCGTTGGTGATGTAATCACGTATACGGTAGTTGTGACCAATAGTGGCATCGAAACGGTGAACAACGTGGTCATGGTCGACCCGGTACCTGTCGGTACTGTATTTGTGCCGGGGAGCGTTGTCGTGAACGGTGTGGCGAGACCGACGGGTAATCCGAATACGGGTATAACTTTAGGTTCCATTGCTGCTGGAGCTTCTACTACAGTTACATTCAATGTAGAGGTTGTGGTGATATGAGCGAAATTCCAGGTACGTTGTCCCACTGGTTAAAGAATCAGTCCCTGGTTCGATTCAGCTCGGGTACGACTGAACTGGAACAGGTGGCTTATTCCAACACCGTTGTGACACCATGGATCGGCCCCAGGCTCAAGGTAAGCAAACAATGCAATGTAACGACAGCAGCCTTGGGCCAATCTCTGACTTATCAGATTGAGATTGTAAACACGGGAAACCGCACGGCAATTGTCCGTGTGGTAGACCCGCTCTCTCAGGAAACTTCGCTTCTGCCGAACAGCGTGCTGAGGAATGGCATCCCGTTGCCGGGAGTCTCTCCCGCGCAGGGATTACCTCCGGCAGAAATAGCACCTGGTGCAGTGCTGACCTATCATTTTCAAGTCGTTATTGTGCGAGTGCCTGAGAATCTCACGCTATTGAACCAGGCGGAAGTGAAATATGAGTTTGTCACAACAGACAGGAGAACGGTTAACGGGACGGAAAAGTCCAACGTTGTTGAAGTTCGTATCGAAACATCGCGGCTCGAAGTAAGTTTGCAAGTGGACCGAAGTAACACGTTTGCTGGAGATATCTTGATGTATACGGTGCTGGTGAGCAATCCGGGGTTTGCCGCGGCGACAGATGCCGTATTAACAGTGAGGTTACCCCAAGGTGCCATCTTTATCCCGGCAAGTGTGACGATTAACGATATGTTCGCACCACAAGTCACACCGGATGCCGGAATTGATCTTGGTGATATTGGGCCAGGAAGTGTGGTTCGGGTGCAGTATCGGGTACAGGTAACTGTAACCCAGGTGACAGGTTCGCAAGCGCCGGATCAATTATCAAGTGAAGCTGTCCTAAAATACATTACTGCGGGGAAACAAGAAGTTGTATATTCCAATGTGGTCACACTGATTATTGTTGAACCTCAAATTTCTGTTGTCAAAACGGTCTCACCTGTAATAACGACACCAGGAGATACGGCGCAATATCATATCACCGTGTCCAACCAAAGCAATTATGCGGTGGATGCCAAACTACAGGATGTTTTGCCTGCGGCGCTAGTCTTTGTTGAAGGTAGTCTCAGCTGGAACGGAGTCAAACGTCCAGGTTCGAACCCCAATACAGGGATAAACCTGGGCACATTAACTGCCCGCTCCGAGCTACATATTCAATTTGAGGCTCAGGTGGGAAACGAAGTGGCTGGGGCAGTGACTTCCACGCAACACAGTTATGTGAATCGCGCCGTATTACTATACACATTCCGCTTGCCGGATTCTCGCACAGTTCAACGCAGACTTATCTCAAATGAAGCTGTTCTGGAGGTCAGATTGCCTGTCATTCAGGTTCATGTGGAGGTATTTCCCCCTATTGTTGAGCAGGGAGGCACGGTCACTTTCAACGTAAGTGTCAGTAATACGGGTTCGTTGCCTGCACGCGTGCAGTTGGGCAATATTCTGCCTCAGGGAGCTAAATGGGTGGGGCAGGAGAGTGGTCCGATGCAGTTAAATGTCCCCGAATATTCGACTCCAAGGTATCTTCACATTGGTGAGCTCGGCGCAGGATCGGTAAAAAAATTTGCTTATCTTGTTCAACTTGCTCCTGAGCAAACGGGTATTCTGCAAGGGACCTTGACGGCCCTCTACACGTATGAGTGGAATGCACAACGACGCTCAGGAGAGACTAGATCGAACGAATATACCATACTGGTTGAAGCTCAGGATGAGTAAGAGATGATGGGAAGTGAATACAAGTTGAATATATACGAAGGAACTTACCGAAAAAAAGGTGTCATGACATTACACAAACGTAAATGAATGGTATACTAATTGAATATGCACTCGGCAAGCAACCGTGGAATCGGGACGTCGTAGTAGAGGAGGTAGCTGTTTTGGCCAAAGCAAAAGTCGCAAAAAGACCCACACGGGATGAGTTCGAACTGGAGGAATTAGGGAATCAACTTGTGGAGGCTTTTCATGAGCGCTCAGAAGTGTTATTGACCGTCTGGGGTAAGGAGGAGCAGGTGCAGGGCATTATTGTAAAAATGGATTCGCGTACACGCCTTGTACATGTTGAGCATACGGAAGAAGAATTCACGGCGAAGGTGCCTTTTATGGATATCATGCAGGTACAGTCGCCACGGTACTGATTCAAAATGAATTCAAACGAATTTTAACAATGGGGCATTCGCCCTGTCAAAGTTTTGTTCTCTGCATAAGATAACCCATACCTGTTGCAGAGGAGGTACAATCAATGAGCGAAGTTTTAGGTGGAGAAACAAGAGGTTACGGCTATGGTGGTTTCACTTCTGTAGGCGCGATTCTCGTTCTGTTCATCCTGTTGGTAATCATCTCCAAAGCGTTCTTGGTATAATCATTTTTATAAAAATGATAAAAGAAAGCTCTGCCGTCATGGCAGAGCTTTTTTATTATTATGTTCCGTGAATTCGTCCTTTGACGAATAATGTAGAAAATCGGATGCAAGCTACTTTCGTGTTGTGTTAAAATGAAAACATTCCCACAGAAAGAGGTGTTTTTTCATGAGTCAAGAACTGACTGCGTCTTTAAACGAGCAGATGAACTTCGAGTTTTACTCTGCTCATGTATACATGGCGATGGCTGCGTATTGTTCCAGCAAAAGCCTGGATGGATTCGCTAATTTTTTCCTTGTACAAGCGGAAGAAGAACGTTTCCATGGCATGAAAATTTATAAATTTCTGAATGACCGCGGACATCGTGCTACACTGGCTGCGATGCCTGAACCGAAAAACGAATACAACTCCATGCTGGATGTGTTTGAACACGGTTATGCACACGAACAGCAAAACACGAAGAAATTTTATGCGCTGGCGGATATCGCTCTGAATGAGCGTGAACACGCAACCATGTATTTCTTGAAATGGTTCATCGATGAACAGGTTGAAGAGGAAGCTTTGTTTGATAACATCATTCAGAAGCTGCGCCGCATTGAGAATGACAGCAACGCCTTCTACATGCTGGATGCAGAGTTCAGCAAACGTTCATTTACGGCTCCTGCGGAGTAAGCAGAGCTAAACATCAAAGCGTATATTCGTAACATTACATACCGTATAGCCTACTACTGCATCCCTAGAAGGAGTGCCAAGTCATTTTATAAAATGGTCAGTGCTCCACTCAGGTTGCGGCGTATACGGAAGAAAGCTTGCATTCGTGCAAGCTTTTTTGCTGTGTTCAATCCTCCTAAATTCATTATAAGTCTATCAGAATATAAAAATAGGGTAATAAATAATATGTCAACATTGATCTATGGATACAGATGCTAGGTTGGAGATCAAATCTATCAAAATCGTTTTAATTTTTAAGTTTATCTGACAAAAGTGTAACTCATCCGTAGCCTTTGAAGCGAGAAGAATGAAAGGTGTCTCTGATACTATTAAAATTAATCGCCAAGGGATACGAGTTAAGAGGATACACACACCCGGGTAAAAACACACACAAGGGAGACTATTATTATGCTACAACTTCGTAAATCATTCGTTGCTACACTTGCTATTTTACTTCTGTTTCCGTTGTTATTGTTGCCACAGTCTGCATCGGCCACAGCGTCATCCGCCGATAAATCAAACTCTAAGGCCAGTACGAAAACTTTATATCTGACTTTTGATGATGGCCCTACAGCACATACCGATCAACTACTCGATATTTTGGATCAATATAAAGTTAAAGCTACCTTTTTCATGCTTGGGCCTCATATGGAGCAATATCAGAAAGCAACGAAGCGTATTGTCAAAGAAGGACATGGACTTGGATTGCATGGTGTAACGCATGTGCCAAGCAAATTTTATAAAAATGCTTACAGCGGATTGAAAGAAATGCAACAAGCCAATGAAAGCTTGAATAAGGTTGCCGGTGTTAAAACGAGTCTTGTCCGCACGCCCTATGGCAGTAAACCTTATTTGAAACCTGCTTACCGTAACGTGCTTCTTGCGCAGGGAGGATTTCATCTGTGGGATTGGAATGTTGACTCACTCGACTGGAAATACAAAAAGGATCATCAGAAAGTTTACAACAACGTCATGCAGCAAGTTCACAACGTCCACAAAAATGGTACCACGCCAGTAGTACTTATGCATGATCAGGAGGCTACGTTGAAAGTACTGCCTCAAGTATTGAAAACATTGAAGGCGGAAGGATATCAATTCGAAATTTTAACCAAAAATGTGCAACCGGTGAATTTCTGGAATGACAAGCGCTGAGAACAGGTTACTTGAAACGAAAAACTAGAAACTGGGCCGGTGCAATCATTAGGAGGTATACATCATGAAAAAACAATCGATATGGATGACCATTCCGGTGACGACAGCCGTTGTGCTCGCGCTGGCTGGATGCGGAGGGCCAGACTCCAATCAGCCATCAACAAGTGGGCAACCATCTACAACAACCGGTAGTGAGCAAACGCAGTCTGGCAGCGGGAACTCCGCTTCTTCCGATGATTCTTCTGCTTCAACGGGCAAAGACAGCACAGCCAATTCAAGCACGAATGAAAGTACAACTCATTCAGAGTTATCCGATGTTGACGAAGTGGTAAAGGCTGTTCGTAATGAGTTGAAGAATCAGGATGTGTCACTTCCGACAACCTTCCCATTAGCTAAGGGTCAGTATTTGGGCGCAGCCATTACAACAAATACGATAGATGCTTCACATGTAAACTTCTATACAGGAGACAAACCAACAACTTTAAATGATCCCTCATTTACGAAGTCAAACAGTAAAACGCCTTGGTTAGCCAGTTATGAAGTGAAAACCTATGAGAATTCCGATCAAACGGACTTATTCCCTGAAACGGATGTGCAAAACATACCGAAGGATATGAGTGTGGATCTGGGACACGGAATTAAAGGTATGGTGGAAGGTGCCGCAGGGAGTCAGTATCTGACATGGCAAGAGGGCCGGTGGACATTACAGATTCGATCTGTGTCTGAGGATCAGATTAACAACCCAGGGATTGCGAAGAAAATGGTTGAGTATCTGGAGTCACATACGCTTCCTGCCCCCAAAGACAAAGGATTTGTGAACGTGCAATATGCTAGTGGCGGAAAAAGCGTGCGTGTTGCAATTTCATGGCAAGACGGCAAACGAATTCATCAGTTGAAAACAGACCAAGTTCCACTGGATGCGCTTGGCATGGTTGTGTCGGTAAAATGATGGCTTATTGCATGGACGTATCTTAATGATGATCGCGAACAGTCAAACCAAAGGCAAATAACCAAAAAAAGCTTGGCACAAGAGGAACTTTCTTGAGCCGAGCCTTTTTGGTTATTGCGTTTCTGATGCAAGGTAATGGGGACCGTTTATCGTTTGCGTCCATTACCGGCTCCTTCACTTAAACCACCCTTTTTCTTTGGAACGGGTGATCGCTTCAATGCGGTTACTTGCATTCAATTTGTTAAGAATAATCGAGATGTAATTCCGAACAGTGCCCGTTGTGATGAACAAGTGTCCGGCAATTTCCTTTGTGTTTTTTCCGTCAGCCATAAGGCCAAGCACAGCGTGTTCACGTTCGGTTAATGGATTTTCCTCTACATAAGCTTCATCGACCAGATCAGGAGCGAAGATGCGTCTGCCATTCATAACTTGACGAATCGCTTCGGCGAGCTCTTCTATAGGGCTGTCCTTAAGCAGATAGCCGCGAACACCGCCTTTAAGCGCACGTTCGAAATATCCGGTTCTGGCAAACGTGGTAAGAATAATGACTTTGCAGTTCATGCCTTTGAGTTCCTCGGCAGCTTCTAACCCACTCTTAACAGGCATTTCGATATCCATTAAACAGATATCAGGTGCATGTTGTTGTACGAGCGCAAGAGCTTCCTGGCCATTGCTAGCTTGTCCAACAACCTCCATGTCTTCCTCCAGATTAAGTAGCGAAGATAATGCGCCTAGCATCATGCGCTGATCTTCAGCAATGACGATTCTGATCATTCTTCTGCCTCCTTTATCGGTTTGCGTACCAGCTTGGGCACATGGATGATCAGCGATGTACCTTCGATTCCTGTACCTGACCGAATGTCCATGCAGCCGTTCACAAATTCCAGTCGTTCTTTCATGCCGAGAATGCCCGTTCCGCGTCGATCTTGCTTGCGCGTGCGCTCCATGCCAATCCCATTATCGTCTACGGTTAAGACATTGTGGGAAGGGGTTTCTTCAATTCCAATAATACACCTCGTAGCCTGACTGTGTTTGACTACATTAGTCACCGCTTCCTTTAAACACATTCCGAGCACATTTTCATTTAATTGAGAGGTGTCCTGTAGCTTGGGGTTGCCTTGTAAAATAAATTCAATGGAAGCGGCTTTCAGAATCTGCTCCGCCCGGAACATCTCATCCACCAGTTGCGTTCCGCGCATCGTGGTAACCATCTCGCGAACTTCCTTCAAAGCTGTGCTTGCTGTCTGTCTAAGTTCATTCAGTTCAATGATGGCTTGATCCGGATTTTTGCGAAGCAAGCGCTTGGCCAGATCGGTTTTGAGACCGATCAGCGAGAGCTTTTGCCCCAGTGTATCGTGTAAGTCTCGTGCAATCCGTTGACGCTCTTCCATTTTCACCAGATCGTCCAGCCGTTTGTTCGCACTTTCCAGCTGGCCTTCTAGTTGCTCTCGCTTGTTTTTATTGTACGTGCTAATCGGTAGGAGAATAGAGGCCATCAGGCTGATAAAGACAAATGGAAACTGGCTGAGCAGCATTGAGTTTTGATTGATAAAACCATAATTGACCGTAAGGAAGCTTGCGCCGAGATTTACCGAGTAAAGGGTGAAAAATCCAGCTTTATTTTTAATATTGCCAATAAAAAAAGCGAGAAATAATGAGAAATAAGCATAATCATATGCAATCGTCATCGTAATGGATATGGCAATCAGTAGTCCGATCCACATGTAGACCTGCCAGCCCTTGGTAATGAAGGCCAGTAGATAACACACGAAAAATACAAGAATAATGATAATGCCGGTCACCAGTGTCCATAATTGCGAATATTGAGAGATGTAGTAGAAGGGCAGAATGAAAAAAACAAGCCATACATATGGATTCAACCCTGTATTTTTATAAAATAGTTGCGACCACTTCTGAATATCATTCTCCTCCTTGAAAAAGGTGTTACTGGACTTTAGCCTGACTGTAGCATGACTGCTGTCCGAATACAAGAAAACGAATCCGACAGAGCCTAAGGCTTCTCTGTCAGACCCGCTTGATTAGTTACCCGAATAGGATTCGGAATATACTTTTTGCGTGATGCTTGTTTCAGCTCTCTGAAACTGATGAATTGTTTGTGTTCTTCATCCCACAGACGGAAGCGGAGTGCAACCAGACTGGAACGTAGTGTGATCGTTGTGGCCTTCTGCAAAGGCGGTGTTGAGTTATGTGCTTCTTCCAGATAGTAGTTCGGCACACGTGGGCTCAAGTGATGCACATGGTGGAATCCAATATTTCCGCTGATCCATTGTAGCAACTTCGGCAGCTTGTAATATGAGCTTCCCTCTACTGCTGCTTTGACATAACTCCATTCATCTTCGTGTTCGAAATATGTTTCTTCAAACTGGTGCTGTACATAGAACAGCCAGATGCCGAAGAAACCGGAGAAGAAAAATACGGGTGCTTGCACCATAACAAAAGCTTGCCATCCAATCAGCCAGCACATAAAGCTATATAGAGCAATGATTAGAATTGTTGTTAAATGGGTATTAATTCTTTCCTTGCGTCTTGCCGCTTTGCGGTTAAAACGATAGGCAAACAGAAACACATAGATCGGTCCAATGCCAAACATGATCAACGGGTTACGATACACACGATAGAAGAGACGCATCCAAGGTGTTGCAGACTTATATTCATCGACGGTCATAACCCAGATGTCACCTACACCGCGTTTATCCAGATTGCCGCTTGTTGCATGGTGGATCGAGTGCTCTGCTTTCCATTGCTGGTAGGGGGTCAGGGTTAATACGCCCGTGATGGTGCCGAGAATATCGTTAGCCCGCTTGCTTTTAAAGAATGAGCCGTGACAGCAGTCATGAAAAATAATAAACGTTCGAAGCACGAATCCCGATGCCACTAATGCAATAGGGAACGTAAGCCAGTACGAGATCGATAAGCTGTAATATGCAGCTGCCCATAATACAAAGAGCGGGACTAATGTATTGATTAATTGACGAATGCTAAGTTTGAGATCATTTTTTTCAAAAGGTGTAACTTCTTTTTTTAGCGCCATTTCTTTGCTTCTACTCATACATGTTCCTCCTTATGCGTACAAACCATAGCGGTCTGTACCCTGCCGATTCCCGATAATGCTCTTTTGGGAAGCGTTTTTATCATTGTAAAAGAATGCGTGCATGACGGTAAGTCACAAACGTCAGCCTGCTGTAATGACAAATATCAAGTATCGACCATGACATTTGTCATGGTCAGTTTCCGTTTTACATGATACAGAGCGCGAAAAGATGACGTTTTCACATTTCCTTTGCACAAATGACGCAACAATTTGTATTATGTATACAAATTTTGCGAAGAGCATGGTAGAATCTATCCTGGAGTGTATATGACAGATTATCTAGGTAGAGAGTTATTTTAGATGTATTAGTTAAGGTAAGGCGATTAATTTAGAAGATTTAGATAAGCTATTATTTTTGGATGGATTGGATGGAGCGCTGAATGAAAAGAAGAATTACGGATATTTTATTTATTATGGCTGGTGCGTTTCTGTTTGCGCTGGCGGTAAACTTGTTTGTCATCCCCAATGATCTGGCAGAGGGGGGCGTAACAGGGATCACGATCATTTTGTACTATCTCTTTCACTGGTCTCCCGGACTGATGAACCTGATTCTCAACGGTATATTACTACTCGTAGGTTATAAGTTTTTGGATCGAACCACGACAGTGTATACGATTATTGCGGTTATCTTTAACTCGCTGTTCCTGCACCTGACAGAAAGCTGGAGCATTGCATCAGATGAGCTGTGGGTTAATACCATTTTTGCAGGAGTATTTGCAGGTCTCGGGATCGGTTTAATTGTCAAAGTAGGAGGAACAACGGCAGGCACGGTCATTCTGGCACGGCTTGCGAACAAATACCTGGATTGGAATATCAGCTACGGATTGCTTTTCTTTGATCTGATCGTGGCATTCTCTTCTTACTTTATCATTGGGCCACAGGGTTTGATGTGTACGATTGTATTGCTGTTCGTTGGAACGAAAATGATGGAATTTATTATTGAAGGATTGAATCCGAAAAAAGCAGTTATGATTATCTCATCGAAGCAGGATCAGATCGCGAAGCAGGTCATTGAGAAGATGGATCGTGGGGTTACGGTTCTGTCCGGCCACGGTTATTATACGAAGAATCCGAAAGAGATTTTGTATATTGTGATCAGCAAGCAAGAAGTTCCAATGCTGAAGAAAATTGTACGTGCAGAGGATGAGATTGCGTTTATCACCATTCATGACGTGCGCGACGTATTCGGGGAAGGTTTTATCGAGCTTTCGAAGTCATAATATATGATATTGTACAGGTTCAAGCGTGGATAAGGACGAAGTGGGGAAACCATTCTCATTTGGTCCTTTTTGCGTTGTGGATTTACGGAAAATGTGCTGTACACACTTCAATGAGGATGATATATTGAATTTAATTCGTTAAGAAACTTAACTAACTATGGAGCGGAGGTGATAAAATGGCTGGCACACCGCAATATATCCGTAATCTGAATGAAAACTTGATTATGGATGCCTTGATTACGCAAGGCTCCATGTCGAGAGCGGATATCAGCCGTCAAACAGGACTTAGTAAACCGACAGTATCATCAGCGGTAGAGCACCTGATTGAGCGTAATCTGGTGAAGGAGACAGGTCGGGCAGACAATGCCCAAGGGCGTAAGGCCACGTTAATTCAATTTAATGAAACAGCTTATTATGTCTGCGGTATTGATATCGGGGCTACACGAATTCGAATTGCCCTGTCTGACCTGAATGGGCAAATCATTGCGTATGATACCTATCCGCCAATTGATCCAGACCAGTACGTGCAGTTCAACTCAGCAATCGTACAGTCCTCTGGAAAGGTCGAGGTCGAGGGTGGGTATGAGACATCTGTTGTCTCTGAGGTGCCTGTACTTCGCTTGTTACACAGCTATGTGGATCAGCTGCTTCAGAAGAACCGCCTTCAGTGGAGTGATCTTCGCTGCATTGGGTTTGGAATTCCAGGTGTTGTCTTGCCTGTCTCAGGCAAGATTAGCCGGATTGTTGACCCGCTTGCAGGCATGGAGCAGGACTTCTCCCGTGATGCCTTAGCTCGTGCTTTTCCATGTGATATTATGCTGGACAATGATGTGAATCTCGCTGCGCTCGGGGAATATAGAAAGGGAGCTGCGATGAATTCGCCTTTGTTCATATTTTTCTCCATTGGGGCGGGAACGGGTGCAGGGATTATGGTTCAGGGTCATTTACTACATGGCTTGGGGGGACTAACTGGTGAAGTAGCTGAGATGCGGATGCAGGATGGCCGCCGTCTGGAAGATGTGTTGTCGGCTGATGGGCTGATAAGACTGGCGAAGCGACATTACTTAAAAGGCCTTTTAAGTTCAGACATGCAACCTGAGGATATCTTTGCGGCGACTCGTAGCGGAGAGGGATGGGCTATAAGCATGATGAAGGAGTACAGTCAGATGATCGCTTCGGCGTTGCGTCAGATTAGCACGTTGCTTGCCCCTGAATTAATCGTGCTTGGAGGCGGCATTGGCGGGAATGGTGATGTATTGTTACCTCTGCTAAGGAAAGCTGTTGCCGAACAATTTCCGGTGCAACCACAGCTGATATGTTCGGATCTTGGAGAGCGAGCGGTCGTTACAGGGGCTGTGCAAGTAGCTTTGCAACATACATTGATGAAGCTTAAACAAGGGACGACTGAAGAGTAGAAATCGAAGAAAATAAGTTTTGAACCGTTGTACTACGAATAATAAAGAACAGATCTGCCAAGGAGGAAGTGTAATGACAGAAGCACAGCTTGAAGGGTTCGAAGCGAAAGGCTCATGGGTCGCCGGTATTGACATCGGAGGAACCAAAATACTGATGTTGTTATCCAATCAGAAATGCGGTGGAGAAGTGCATGAGCGCAGATTGCCAACACAATCCGCGGAGCAACCGGAACTATTTTTCCAGTGGTTATTCGCGGAATTAAAAACATTCTGTGCAGACATTGGATGTGATTGGGATCGGCTCGCGGGTGTGGGGCTAGGTTTTCCAGGTGTTATTTTGCAAGATGAAGCTGTGCTTCGGAACGCTCCCGCATTTCAATGGCCCGAAGAAGATATTCGCCCGATTATCGCCAAATACTACAGCGGAAAGATCGTTCTGGATAACGATGTGAACATGGCGGCCATGGGAGAAGTGGATCAGGGGGCAGCCAAAGGACATCGTCATAGTGTAATGGTAACCGTAGGTACAGGCATTGGCGCTGCGCTCGTGTTCAATGGAGAATTGCACAGTGGGCAGCACGGTGCGGCCGGTGAGATAGGACATTTTATCACAGGTGATGAGGGACTGAGTTCCGAATATGTAGCAGATGGTGATGCCTTCGGTGTATTTGAACAAGTGACGTCGGGGACCGGCATTACGGAGCGGGCAAGGCATTATTTTAATTCGGGTAAGGGAAGTGAACTATCCCTGATCTGGAGTCTGGCCGGAGGCGAAGTGCAACAGATTGAAGCAAGACATGTGTTCAAGGCGGCGGAGTCAGGCGATGTAGCTGCACTTGAAATTCTGGAACTGCCTATGCGTTATATGGCAAGAGGACTCGCAAATATTACGGCGCTGCTGAACCCGTCGATTATCGTACTCGGCGGCGGAGTAGCTGCATCCAATCCAGCCTATTATCTGAATGAAGTTCAGGCCAGACTCAAACGTTATGTTGTGCTCCCGGTCCAAGTGGTTATTGCCGAGCTTGGCAATAAAGCAGGGGCAATCGGGGCGCTAGCTTCCATTAGACGTCACCTTGAACGTATGTAGCGGCTAGTCATAGGAGTAAACCATACACAGAGACTACAGAAATCAAAGGATGGAGATCCGGATGAGCGATAGACATATGACGGCTACTACAAAAAAAACAAAAGCCGAATTCAATGAAGCAAAAGCTGTATTAATTAAATTGCAGGGTTTATATCTGTTTATGGGACTTGCTGGAGGCATATTTAACCCTTACATCAATCCGATATTGGTTGCTCAGGGTTTTTCGAGTAAGGATACCGGATTCATCATGGCCTTCGGAACATTAATATCCATCATTCTCCAGCCAGTCTGGGGGATTTTGGTGGATAAATTCAAAAAGACACGCCTTGTATTGGTGGTCAGCCTGCTTGTTCCAGCAGCGTTAGCGTATTTTTATAATATTCAGGTGTACATTATATTAATTTTGATTTATACTTTGTGCACTATATTTCAAGTGACACAGATACCTGTAGCTGACTCCTACGCGGTAACGGCAGCAAGAGCGGCGAATACCTCTTACGGTATGATTCGGCTGTTCGGAAGCCTGGGGACAGGGGTTGGCGGATTCGCTGCAGGGATGTATCTCTCCCAGTTTTCCATTCATATGTTATGGTTGCCCTTTCTGTTTTTCAACATCTTGAGCGCAATACTGGCGGGCACACTCCCCAAGCAGACGAGCATCTCCTCGTCCTCGGTAACTTTCTCCGTAGGTTTGGCAAGATTACTTCGAAATCGCACGTTCCTTCTCTTTCTCACGGGTTGTTTTCTGGTGAATCAGACCCTTACAGCATTTAACTCCTTTTTTGTTATTTCATTTCAGATGGCTGGTGGCTCGGTTGCCTTGACGGGTACAGCTCTTTTGATCGCTTCCATTACCAATGTACCCTCTATGCTGGTAGCCGCTTATGTGTTACGCAGGTGGGGACATGAACGAACCATGTTGCTGGCAGCGGGAGCCTACATGTTACGCTGGGGAATTCAATGGTTATGGCCAAGTCCCGAAGTGATGATTGGTGTTCAGGTGTTGCACGGATTGTCATTTGGATTTTTCTATATCGCGGCAGTGGAATATGTGGCGTCTGTTACTGGACGTGAGATGCAGGCGACAGGTCAAAGCTTGTTTAACATGGTGTTTGCAGGACTCGGAGGCATTGTGGGAAATATGCTTAACGGCTATTTGTTGGATACTGGCGGTCCGTCAATGATGTATCTGGCTTGTACCATCAGTGCGGCAATGGGGGCAATTATTCTGTATATCGTCAGCAGACAGGCCAAAGAGCAGAGAAGGGCATACCCGTTAGAGTAGAAATGGAGTTAGAAACTTAAAGTAGAAACGGAAGGAACTGAGGCCTATGAAGGTAAATCTGAAGCGGACATGGCACACCAGGTTGATTTATTCATATTTCCCCCTATTTCTGCTCACGATTTCCATTCTGATCTTTCTCTCCTTCCTGGTTGTTAACGAATTGTCACGAAAAGAAACCAAAAAAGCGGATATGATCTCCACACATTACATTGTCAGCACATTGGAGCGTTCGTTAGGCGATATCGAGATGAGACTGCTGGATGAAATTGTAACGAACACAATGTACAGTCGTTTTTTGGAAGCCGAAAAAGGACAATTGTCCAGTCAGTTTATTTATGATGCAGCCAGTGATCTGAACCGTATGGTGGATCAACAGGGTATGGTGCAGTCGATTTACCTCTACCGAATGTCGGATTCAAGCATTATTACACCTAGAGGAATGGTAAGTTTTGAGGAATTTGAGGATAAATCGTATATCGAACAGGCGTTGAAAAATAAATTGAATCTGGGTTGGAATCAGCCCAGATCCTACAAAGAACGTTCATTTGATGTCCCTTCACAGGTCATCAGCATGAATAAATGGCTACCACTGCCTTGGGGTGGTGAAGGTCTGCTTGTTATTACCATACGGATGTATGCCTTGGAGAGGCAAATTGACAATATGACGGATGCGAATCTCTCTTTTCTACAGGTGAAGAATAACTATGGGGATCTCGTATATTCGGCTCATCAGATTGACTCGGCAGAGGGGAATGTCCTTAATCAGGTCAAGGCTGAGAAGCTTGGACTTACCTTTGAGAGTGGCATTCAGACAGGTCAGTTATATTCATGGGTATCGCTGGTGTCCTATGTGTGGATTGGAATTGGTATTCTCACCATTGCTGGTGCGGTCGCAGGTCTGATCTATATTACACGTAGAAACGTAAAACCCATGCAGCTGATGATGAATCGCATTCAGGCGTTACAGCCCCGTGTGCATGAAGAGGATGCCGCACCTTCTGTCAAAAACGAGCTTGCACTGATCGACCGGGCGCTGGAACATCTCATTGCTCAAACCGTAGATTACGAGAAACAGCATCATGAGAATCTGCTGATTCATCGCAGGCAGTTGCTTGTGGATTTGATGGAGGGTGAACGTATAGATTCTTTCCGTCAGCGTCTTCGTCACTTGCAACCGCTTGAGGAAAGGTTTCTTGAACCGCAGTGCGCCGCTGTATTGGTAGCGGAGATGAATGGGGCAGACCTGCCCGCTCCTTCCAATACGCTAAAAATGGCACTGATGAATGTGTTCAAGGAACTGGTGCAGAAAGAGAGCAATTTTGGTGCGTGGGCAGAATGGTTTGGCAATCGGCGTTTAATCGTTGTGGTAGCCTGCAATGAAAAAGAAAGACTGAGTCGTGAACTTCTGATGGATTTGGCTAAACAGTTGCATATGTGGATTGCTGAGCATTTCCGGATTCGGTTTACGTTCGGAATCGGGCAGACGGTTAATGGCTGGGAAGAAATCACTCGATCCTATAGCAGTGCAGACACAGCTCTGCAGCACCGGCTCACCCTTGGTCAGAATGCGATTGTACTCAGTGAACAACTGCCAGGCCACATGGAACTGCATTCGTATAAATATTTGCAAATGCTCGCAGACATCGTTCGGGAGTTCAGGCTTACGGGGGATGGCTGGCGAGCACAGCTTGACCAGATGTTTATTGCGTTCAATGAAGACCAAATGAACGATAAAGATATTCGTATGCTCTTGCAATCGTTGATTCAGATGTTGGCGCGTGAGTTCGGGGAGTTATCTGAACGTTTGCAACACCAATTTGATGAGCTGCTTTTGGCGCGGCTTCGCTCGCAAATTCAGGAGCACGATACGCTCGAAGGCATTCGGGGGATTTTGCTGGATTGGCTCAAAGAGGTCTATCGCAATTATGTTGCCGTTAACGAAACGAAAAGTCACCGTGCGATGATAAACGAGCTGCGCGTATACATTGAGGAGCATTTCGATGATCCGGATCTGTCGCTGAAACACCTGAGTGACCGTTTTCAAATCTCGGGTAAATATGCGAGTTATTTGTTCAAAGAAGAATTCGGTATGAAGTTTGTTGATTTTCTTGTGAAATTGAGAGTAGAAAAAGCATGCCGAATGCTAACATCAACGGATACAGCTATTCAGGATATCGCCCAGCAAGTGGGGTATGCTAATGCGATCTCGTTTGGAAGAGTGTTCAAACGTGTGATTGGCGTGACTCCTGGGGATTATCGCAAGCAATATGGCAAACAAGAAGAACAATGAAGCGAAGCATTATTTTTGAAAACTCCTCTACTTGAGCAACGTACATTTTTTTGTTGCGTCGTAGGGGAGTTTTTTTGAGGCTACTCGAAAAATGACGTAAGAACACAGTAGAAAATAAACAATATGTTCTAAACTATATATACATATATCAAAAGGAGGGGACAAAATGCATCAGTATGGACAGCAAGTTTGGGGCTCCGTGGAACTGGGTAGCGAGGTTAACATTACAACGGATAACAGTACCTTCGGTTTTAGCGTAGACGGTTTGCAATATTCTTTGGACATTCCAGCGGGAAGCTACATGACCAGTAGGAACAGACATGAGTCAGAGCTTGTTCAGATCATGACTGAGACAGCTGAGCATCTGAGCTTGCCTGTACAGTTCAAGCTGGGCGGGATTCATGATGATCAGAAGCTGAACGTATTAATTCTGGAACATCTCGACAAGAGTAAAGAGTATGTGCTGGATGAATTCGGAGGAAGCGCAGTAGATACGATTTTTGGAGAAGTGCGTTTTAATCTTGCTCCAAGAAATTAGCCGGGTAGCATCATCATAGATTGTTTAGAAATGACCGCTGATAAGGCGGTCTTTTTTATTTGCGCGCAGATCAGGAAAATGGATTAGTATTTGTCGTTGATTGTCGAATTAGAGGGAATTACCACCTGAAAAAGAGTGAGAATAACTTATATTTGTGTTAGTTTATATAACATAATTAGTGTGAAAATAGTTTATTGTCAGGAAAATTGTTTATAAAGATAGGTTATTTGACATTAAAACAGCTTTATCCTGTTTTGAAAATTGTTTATTGTCGATTTTCAGAAAACAATGTAATAATTAATGACATTCACAGGTGCAACGAGTTGTACAACAATAACGGAGTGGCGATCATGTGAATCATTACAGAATGAGTGCGAAAGGGGAAAGGTCAAATGAAATTATTTCAAAGACGCAAGGCAGGAAAGGCAAGTTCGATTCTCGCAGCGGTAACAGCATTCACTCTATTATTATCCGCGTGTTCGTCAGGCAGTGAATCATCATCTTCATCATCCGGGGAAGCGGGTGCGGGGAACAGAACCACGTTGAAAGTAGAAATTTTTGACCGGGGAAATACACCGGCTGGTTACACCATCTCCGATAGTTATCTGACACGCTTCATTCAAAAGGAATTTGGTGACCCGAACAACATTGATGTTCAATTTGTTCCGGTTCCCCGCTCAGAAGAAGTGCAGAAGCTTAACGTGCTCATGGCAAGTGGTTCTGAAGTGCCCGATGTTGTATTCACTTATGATTCCGGTACCTTTAATCGTTATGCCTCACAAGGCGGTTTGACAGAGTTGACTGATCTGCTGAACAAAGAGGGAAGCAATCTGAAAACATTTTTGGGTGATGACACGCTGGCATACGGTCAGTATGATGGACAACAATTCGCAGTTCCGGGTAAACGTCTGGTGTTAGGAAAGTACGCTTCTTATGTTCGCCAGGACTGGCTGGATGCACTTGGACTGCCAACGCCTCAAACGGCTGAAGAACTGCACACAGCCTTGAAAGCAATCAAGGAGAAAGATCCGGGCAAGGTGGGCTCGGCACTCATTCCCATGGGGATGTCAATCGCTTCGGCGCAATATGAGCCATTGATCTGGTCTTTCATTCAACCTCTTACTGAAGAACAGAGATATACACTGACTCAACAGCTAGGCTCTAATGATTATCCAACGTTGCTCCCTGGCTTCAAAGATGCACTTAAATATATGAACACGTTGTATAACGAGGGATTAATAAGTGCAGACTTCGGGCTGGATAAAGACAAGAAGAAACTATGGGAAGATGTATCCAACGGGAAAGTAGGTTTCTACAGTGAAGATGCCGGAGAAATTTACATCTCAGGTACGTATAAAAACCTGCAAACGAATAAACCTGATGCGGTGATGACACCGATTGATGCATTCAAAAATTCGGAAGGCAAATTTGCCAAGCCGGCATATGCACCCAATGCGATGTATGTCATGATTCCTAAAACAAGTCAGAATGCAGAAGCGGCTATGAAATATCTGGATTGGATGGCTTCTGGCAACAATTTGTTTGATCTACAATACGGCGTGAAAGACGAGAACTATGAACTGGTGGACGGAGTACCGCAGATTAAAGAAGATGCTTCTCCTGAAATTGCTGGTCGGATCTACAACTCTGGTGATATTGCCATCATTGTAAACGGAAAATATGTCGGAGATGAAAAGAAAAACGAAGAGGCTTATGTCGTTCAGGTAGATCCCAAATATCGGGATGACATGCGTAAATCGGTAGCCATCTCCAATACGGATACGATTCAACCCGTGCGTTTCTCCAAACCAATTGAAGCGGAATCTCGTTATGGTAACGGCTTAAAAGACAAATTCTCTGAGTTTATTGTGAAAACAACCATCTCCAAACCGGCTGATTTTGAAGCTGTGTATAACAGTATGATGAGTGATTATATGGCAAGTGGAGGCCAAGCTGTTCTTGATGAGCGTACGGAGGCTTACAAAGCGATGAAGTAATTATTCATCATATAGCGCAGGTTAGACAGGTCTGGCCGTATTAAACAGGACTTTTCATGGGGGCGATGTAAGGATCGCCTTCCATGAGACATCCTTCACGACTTGGAGGGAACATTATGAAGACAGGCACTTATTTCCGCAGAAACTGGCAAATGTACGCATTACTTGTGTTGCCCATGTTATACTTCATCATTTTCAAATACGGTCCAATGTATGGGGTACAGATCGCATTCAAGGATTTTAACTTCTTCCAAGGGATCAGTGGCAGTGAGTGGATTGGATTCGATGGGTTTAAGGAAGTGTTTCAGAATCAGGGGTTCTATACCGCCTTGCGCAATACTATTGTGCTTAACTTGCTCGACTTGCTTGTCTCCTTTCCAGCACCGCTGATTCTGGCTATTCTGCTTTTTGAATTACGAGTCGCCTGGTTCAAAAAGATGGCACAGACGTTGCTTTACATTCCGCACTTTATTTCCTGGGTTATCATTGGTGGTATCGTACTCCAGGTGTTTGGCACACAATCTGGATTCGTTAACAACATGTTAATGAGCATGGGGCTTGATCCGCTTCCATTTCTATCGGATAAAAACTATTGGATCTTTACGTATCTCGCCGTGGGCGTGTGGCAGAGCGCAGGCTGGGGAACGATTTTGTATCTGGCATCCCTTACAGGCATTAACCGTGAACTCTATGAAGCAGCCGAGGTAGACGGAGCCAGCCGTTTGCGCAGAATTTGGCATATCTCCCTGCCAGGCCTCAAAACGACGATTGTTACCTTGCTAATCATTAACGTTGGTAACATGATTTCTATCAGTTTTGACAGGCCGTTCATCATCGGAAATGTGGCAGTACGCGAATATTCGGATGTGCTTAGTACGTTTGTGTACCGTCTGGGTCTGCAATCCGGCCAGGTAACTCTGGCGACCGCAGTGGGACTGTTCCAGGCTGTCGTTGGACTGATTTTCATCCTCGGTGCAAACTACGCATCTAAAAAATTGACAGATGAGAGCATTATGTAACGGAATGAATGCTTCTGCGGCAACACGGTATCCATCTATGATCTGTAAGGAGTGAGTGAGATGTCGGAAAACACGGCGAATCGAATATTCAACACAGTAAATGTAATTCTGATTGTCATTGCGATGGTACTGTGCCTTGCACCATTTATCCATATCATTGCGATCTCGCTTAGCTCGAACCGGGCGATCGGTTCGGGAGAGGTTTCCTTTTTCCCCAAAGAGCTGTCCTGGGAAGCCTATGGCAAGGTGTTCGGTGATGGCTCCATGATTCGTTCCCTGATCTACACGATCTGGCTGACGGTTCTGAGTACGGTGCTTAGTATGCTTATGACGATTATGGCAGCATATCCCCTTGCCAAAAGCAGTCTGAGAGGCCGCAAATGGTTCATGCTGGTCATTGTTGTGACGATGTTTTTTAGCGGGGGAATAATCCCGGAGTATATTTTGATCAAAAATTTGCATTTGCTTGACAGCACTTGGGGACTAATTCTTCCTGGCCTGATCAGTCCGTTTTATATGATTATTCTGATCACCTTTTTCCGCGGCATTCCGGAGAGTCTGGAAGAGGCTGCAGATATTGATGGCAGTACCCAGATTGGAACGTTAATTCGCATCATTTTGCCGTTGTCTCTTCCGGTAATGGCAACACTCAGCCTGTTTTACGCTGTAGGACGCTGGAATGGATTCCAGGATGCGTTAATGTATATTACCAAACCGGAGTTGTATCCGTTACAATTGAAGTTATATCAGATGATTCAGCAAAACCAAATCACCGAACTGATGCAAAATGAAGGTATTGGTGCAGTTCATGTGTTACCGGAAAGCTTGAAAGCCGCCAGCGTAATATTTTCGACGTTGCCAATCTTGCTCGTATACCCGTGGTTGCAGCGATTTTTCATCAGCGGTGTAATGGTAGGTGCTGTAAAAGGTTAACGTCCCAGGAGGTCATAGGCATGACACAACCGATGGTTAAGAAGATGTCCAAGGAACAGCAGCATCTAGTACACCAGTCCATGGTCATGATGGATCGTTTTTATGACGATGATTTCGCATTGCTTCGCAGCTTTGAAGACGATGCCTCAGAGCACGGTACACGAGGCAGTGCACATTATGCGCTGGGCTTGCTGATTCGTCAGGAGCCCGGCGATGTGGGGCGGGCTGTTCGTGTACTAAACAAAGTGCTCGATTATCAATATGATGCACCGGAAGAAATCTATCACGGCACCTTTGCGACCCAGACAAATGAAGAGCACCCACCCGCGGGTCATTATGCATGGAAATCATTTGCGCCAGGCACAGCCTATTTCCTGGAACGCACCTTTGAGAAGGTGTCTGCGCAGTTTATTCATAATCTGCAGCAAGAGAATGATTTGATGAAGGAAGGCACAGACGCTAAACAATGGAAAGAGCTGTTCTATGCGTCCGTGAACGCTGTTTTGCCCCCGGTCTGGATCAGTTATGATCCAAATTGGCGGGAATTTATCGCATGTGTGTGTGCTATAGCGACAGCCGAGTTTGCGGAACTGCTGCCGGATAAGCTTATTCACCGGATGGATGAAGCGATGGAACGAGCTGTTCAGGGCTCTGTGGAGCGCAGATTGTCAGATGTGATTCCAATGAACACCAACATTGAACTGATGCATATTTTTATTACCCATTATTATGGACATCGGTTCCAGCGAACGGATTGGATTCAGCATGCGGATGCGCAGGCCGAAAGTCTGTTACAGGAGTTTGAGCAGTTCGGAGGCACGTTTGCCGAGTTCAATACCACGACCTATTACGGAGTGGATCTCGCCGTACTTGGCATGTTCCGAAAGTATGCTGTAACTGAGCGCATGACTGAAATTGCTCACTCGATTGAGCATGGATTATGGAACAATATCGCGCTGTATTACAATGCCAATCTGGAGAATCTCTCCGGGCCATTTGCGCGGGCATATGATATGGAGATGCGGGAGCATAGCTCGATCGGTGTCTTTCTCTATCTATTGCTGGGAGAAGGCTACGAGTATTTGACAGGCATGAATTGTGAATCGGGGCATGATCCGATGATAGCGTTGTTGGGTGTTGATGTCCCTGAAGAGGCTGTACCGTATTTCAAAGCCCATCAAGGAGATCGACTCGTGCAAAAACAGTTCATGGAGCTCTGTGAACGCAACGATCCAAAAGCAAACCGGAATCTGTGCACCGCTTCGGCCTGGATTGGTGAGAAACGAATGATAGGCGCGATGTCCGGGAGTCGCAATACCAACGGCCAGATGCATCCTGCAACGATTCATTGGCAGACCGGGACAGGGGAGCGGTATTACTTGCGCCTTATTCGGCGTGAAACAGGAGGGGGCTGGAACAGCCATTTGCGCGGTATTACCTTTGAAGCGGAAGTCACAGCGGAATCATTGAATATTGAGGTGCAGCTGGATACGGCGGAAGAGATTGAGGTTTATTTTGAAATTAAAGGGCCGAACTTGCGTCCTCAAGATTTACAACCCACACGCTGGACGCTTCCGGGATTAACCTGCTCAGTAAAAGCGGAAGCCCCAGCGCCGACAGTGTTAATGTATACCGACTATGCTGAAATCATCTATCGCTATGTTCCAGGGGTGACGGAAAACCGGATGAGGTTCGAACTTGGGATCAGTGAGTAGATAAATGACGTAAGACGGTATCACAGGGTTAGGTAGAGGACTAAGAGTGGACTTCTATAGAAGGCTATTAGAAGGACTGGGATAGGGCTAATGTGCGGAAGGAGGCAGGGCAGAGTAAATGTATACAGACAAAAAAGAATACTCATTCTCGACATGTTGGAATATCAAGCGCCATACGACGGGTGAAGGTATGATCGACGAGATTCTGTCGCTTGGATTCAGGCAGGTGGAGTTGAATTATAATGTGACGGATGAGCTATTAAAGACGATTGAACCGATGATTGAACGTGGGCAAGTGGGTGTATCGAGTGTGCATAACACGTTTCCGCATGTAGCCGATCCGGATTATGGAACGGATTCGGTGCTGCTTGGATTCGACGATGAGGCGCGGCGTAAAAAGGCGATTGAACTGCTGCTTCGTTCTGCCGAATATGCTCATCGCTACGGTGCGAAGGCTGTTGTTGTGCACCCGGGGGAAGTGCCGTTTGAGTATAACATTGATGAAGCTCTGAAAAAGATCTATCACAAGCAAGGCAAGGATTCACCGGCTTATCAAGCGTTGTGGCATGAGATGCTGGAGAAGAGACGGGCTAGTAGTGAGCACTACTTGAGACGCATACAGGAAAGTCTAGAAGAGGTATGTAATCTGTCAGAGCAGCGTGGATATGGTGTGAATTTCGGAATTGAAACCCGTTCGCGCTGTTATCAGATGCCTACGTTGCAGGAAGCAGGAACGATCATTGGTCAGATGAAGGGTGCACCGCTTGGGTTATGGTATGATATCGGCCACGGCATGATGATGGATCGCATGGGATTGTATGACAATGTGCGCGAAGCGAATGCGCTGATCGATCATGTCGTGGGGGTTCACATCCATGAAACGGTAGGATTGTCCGATCACTGGTGTCCGTATATTCATAGTCAGGACATGAGCTATTTTGATTCATTTCTAGATATCATCGATCGATCTCCTGTGAAAGTGTATGAACTGAAAGCGGCCTGCACACCCGAGGAGATTGACGAAAGTCATAAACTCATTACAGCTCGTATTGCTGAACGCGGGAGAAAATGAAGCAGGCGAACGAATTGTGATGCAGTAGTGGAATTGGGGAAGTCCAAAGTACAACAAGCGTGAGTAAATAGAGCAAACACAGAAATTGCAGAAAACAGAGAAAGCACAGAAAACACAAAATGCACAGAAACACAGAAACACGAGGAGAGCATAACACTCTCTCGTGTTTTTTGTTTACTGCATCGAAGCTGAGTGCGTCAAGCAGGTTAAGGGGAGGAACGGAATGGAGAGAGCAATTGAACGGAGCGGTGATCGGAACACGTTAACGTATCAGATAAGAATAGCAAAATGAGTTCTAATCCCGACCCTTAAAGTTCTAACGATCAGCAGGAACCTTATTTCCTCCATCTAGACTGATATAAAATTCTAACGATCACCAGAGAGCTTATTTCGTTGTTTCAGTAACTTTTTGCGTGTATTTAGGCCTTTTTTTGGAAAATAGCGTCATCTGAGATCGTTAAAATTTTAAAACCGCCAAAAAGGTCCAAATAAGCTCTCTCAGGATCGTTAGAGTTTGATTGCCTTCATACCTACACCCGCGCGCTCAAAATTGCATCCTATAATACCCGAACCCGTTCCAGTTCACCCCACATACCTTTTCCTTTCACTCATACATCCGTCGTTCCAATTCAGCAAAAGCAATAGCAGGATCATCACTAGAATTGTCGATGTATGCGATAGATTCCGTTGGAAGTGGCCAGGCCACGCTTTTTCGATCAAGAGAAGAACGGAACGCATCCCAGTTAGCTAGTTTCCATTCGTCTAATGGGGAATGTCTCGCTGTGATTCGTTGACGGTATAACGCTTCGTTCTGCAAGTAAACATAAGCCACTCGAACGTCTGTGTTATCGAGGGAACGGCCAATGCGTGCGAGTTCCTGCTCAATCCAATCCGGTGTCCCGGTCTCTTGGGTAAAAGGCCCAACCACGAGAGTGTCTACACCAAGTTGTACGTTATCCAAAGCGGCGTCCATCGTGATTCGATAACCTAGATCACGGCACAGCCGTTTGTATTCTGGTGAATCCCGGTCTGATGGATCAAGCCCTTGTAACGTCATGATGGCCTCAGCTGCGGGACGAAGCAGGATGTCCATGTCCAAAAATGCAGCTTTATATTTACGCGAGAGCGCTTTGGCGAGTGTAGTTTTGCCACTTCCGGCTCCGCCGAGAAAGAAAATAAGTTTACTTTTGCGCATGAGAGAATGTCTCCTTTAATTCGTAATATCGGTATATCTAAATCTGTAAAGTTCGAAAAAATTTCTATACACAATTTAAGGCTGGATAGAGGTAGTTTAACATAAAAAGATAAATGGGGTGCTGGACATAGAAGGAATTATAAGGTATCATGACACCTAGATTAACTATGCATAGATTTCCGATGTATTAGACCAGTACTTAGGAGGGAGCGTTTTGTTTGCAGATTAATAAACAAATGATTAAAGGAAGTACAGAAACATTAATTTTAACTTTACTTCATGCACAACCCATGTATGGCTATGAGCTGATTAAGGAACTGCATCGTCAATCAGAGGGAGTGTTTAATCTCAAAGAAGGAACATTGTATCCGATTCTACACGCGATGGAAATCGAAGGATGGGTGGAGGCTTATTGGGCAGAAGTGGAGGGCAGAAAACGGAAGTATTACTCCATTCGAGAGCAAGGCATACAGGCATTACAACAGAAAAAAGCGGAATGGTCTCTATTTCGTCGTGCTGTAGATCGCGTGATCGGTGAAGGAGGTTTAGCCTGATGAATCTGAAGCAAGTGAAAGAGCAGGGGAAGCAGAAAGAAAAAAAGGAACAGATTCAGAGTTATCTGGATCAAATCTGTGGTCAGGTCAGGGCGAGGGAAGTACATAAAGATCTTCGTGAGGAACTCGGGAATCATCTTGAAGAGATGACCTATGACAAGGAGCATGAAGGATTTACACCGGAGGCAGCTGCCACATACGCTATTGAACAAATGGGTGATCCGGCTGATCTAGGCAAAAGAATGCACAAAATTCATCGTCACCGAATGCACTGGGGATTATTGGCGGGAGTCGTGGGGATGGCTCTTATTGGCATGGTTTTGACCTGGATATATACGAATAGTCTATTAGACTTGGGAAATGAATACTCATCCGGCCATCTACTGTATACAAGTATGGGGATGTTAGCCATGTTGTTCTGCCTCTTTTTCGACTATAGGAAATGGATTAAATCTGCTTGGTGGGTATACATTCTAATGAATGTTCTCTTATGGATTACCCCGGTGATAGCAGACTCGTATGGTAGCTTGAATAGAATGCTCATATTGCCATTTGGCTTCTCAATCGATGTTACCACGTCCGCGCTTTGGATATTGCCACTCGCGATCGGCGGGATTGTCATTTCCCATTTTCGTTCGGGTCTGAACGTGCAAATGATCTTTACCTATGTTGCGTTAGTAGCTTTGCCTATGGTACTCATCTATCAAATCTCGGATTGGGTCCGATTGTCGTTATTTGGGTGCATATCTTTGCTACTGTTCGGATGGATTACAAGAAAGTGGCTGTATACGCTGATTACTGCGTGTTTTTGCGGAGCGGCTGCAGCCTTTCTATTACTTGTAACAGATCAATATAGTCGATTCGAAAGGTTGTCTGTGGTATTTAATCTGGATCAAGACTCTAAGGGTATGGAATTTATGAATAACGCTATTATTCATATCGTCAAAACAGCGGGATGGTGGGGAAATGGTACGAATATCCCGATAGGATCAACTTTAAAATATCTTTATCTGAGTTATCCAGGGGTTATGCTTATAGACGTGTTTGGGTGGTCTGCCTGTGCGCTGTTTATTGTTGGCATAGTGTGGTTTGTAAATACATTATTTAAAATACTGCCGCGTATACAAGACAAGTTTGGTTCGATGATTGTACTGTCTGTAACGGTTACACTTGCACTTCAACTGAGTTATTCAGTTGCGATCGTCACGGGAATGGTCCCAATCATGAGTATTGAATTTCCCCTTATCGGATATGGATCTCATGTGATACTTGAATACGCTATGATCGGTTTGCTTCTTGGTGTTTATCGTCGAAAGGATACGGTTTCCTTGAGCCGTAACTACACCCGAACCCACACGGGAAAGAGTATGACTTTATCAGAAAGATGATGGACTATGCCAAGGTTCACAACTTATCAGAGGGAAACCAGATGTGCCGCAGATTAACCCAGCCCTGACTGTTGAATGACATTCCGCGAACGGAAGGAAGATAAGCGGTTTCTACAGGTTTTTGGGACAAAATGAACATTAGGTGTTCACGAATTAGAATTTCTTCGATATCGAATAGTGCCTGCTCACGCTCGCTGGTATGTGGAGATGTAGCAACGGATTGTAATCTATGCTGAACCCACTCCTGAGACGGGGATTCCAGATGCTCGGATAATGTGGAGAACAGATCATATCTGCGAAGCTCCACGTCACGATCTTGAATCAGGGAGAAGAGAATCAGATCGGATTCAAGCCGCCAATCGCCTTTGAATTGTTCCATGCTACCTGTGTGTATGGTGCAATGAAAACCGGATTTTTCCAAAACCAGTGCAAGCCGCTCAGCATCGGGCCGATATTGCGAAATGGTAGCAAGGTGCAAGGCAATGGGCTCAGCATAAGGAGGGCTCTCCTGCGAAGTGGGACTATTCTCATATTTATATTCATGATGTTGAGGCCGATTTTGTGTCCCCTTCTGTTGTGCCAGATCAATAGACTGTTGCAAATAGGCTCGTATAGCCGGATCGTTTAACGGTCCGGTTTTTTGTGTGTTACACGTAAGCAACTTGGTCACGGTCACACCAGAGCTTGTCTGTGTCCAAGATGTACCCGCATTTTTAGCCGGATTATGAACAAGGTGGAAGAAGGGAGATTCCACATGTTCAATTGGTCCAGGCTCCTGATTTGGATCAAGTCCCTCCTGTGGAGTACTCCACGGAATTTGCAGAATATCCACCCGGTCAATAAGAGCTCTACCCTGAAAATAAGTTGCATAAGCTTCAAGTCTGCACAGGTGGTTATCCCATGCGGTGACTTTAAAAGGCCCCGTTCCAACAGGTTTCAGCATGGATTGTATCTTCTCGGTAGGCATGTTTATCTGATCTGTATCTGGGTTTCGAGTAACAATGACGGCCCGGCTTGTCGTCAGAAAAGATAAAAACAATTCCTGCGGTTGTTTTAAACAGAAGCGCACAGTTAAGGGGTTTAACGCTTCAACTGAATGGATCTGGTTCATAATTTCACGGTACAATGTACGGCGCTCTGTAGATAACAGCCGCTCGAACGAATAGACGACATCGGGTGCTGTAAAGGGACTGCCGTTGTGAAAATAAACCCCTTTCCGCAAATGGAAAATCCATGTCCGTCTATCATCGGATACATCCCATGTATGCGCTAGACAGGGCAGAATCTTTCCTCGTTCATCTCGTTGTACAAGTCCATCGTATACGTGGCTTGTTACAAAAGACTCGGCAAGCAGATTAATATATAACGGATCGAGCGCATGAAGTTGCTGACGAATAGGTAAACGAAACGTATCAATGGGTTCATTATTCGTTCCAGCTTCCGTGTGGTGCCCTGAATAACCAAGCAACCACTGATTGAGAACATGTTGCATAGAGATTGAACTGGAGAAGTCCCGAACTTGATCCGCAGCCTCTTGTAACTCCAGGCGATTCATTGCTTGCATCATGTACTCTGCAGCAATTTGATCTGCCGGAGCCAACAGAGAGAGTGTCGAACGCCGTCCTCGTCCCCGCCGGGCATGCCAATGGATCCAGCCCAAAGAAGCCATTTTTTTCACAATCGTTAATGTGTTGCGATGGGTACAGTCAAGGATCAAAGAGAGATCTGCTAGAGTTATGGTGTGTTCTGATGTTTCGCCGAGCTGGCTGTGGAGTAGCAAGTATTGCTGATGTAGCTTCATCGGGGTTCCTCCTTGATGACAAGGTGTATGACGTTCCTTAGCAATCTAAAATAAGAAGTTATATCGGTCAAGATTTCTGTTTGTGTTCTTATTTTATCATTTAGAATAAAACGTAGATAGATGAATGGAGGTTTTTCCTATGATTGATATAATCTCTTCATCCCATCTTTGTTATCTTGTAGCCCGGGTAGAATTGTCCAAATTAAGAACGGAATAGAGCGGAGTTTGGATTTGCCAGCAGTTCATTTATGCAAACGTGATATGTAAGTGCTATAATGTAAAAATAAACGTATGAAGGGGGTGAATCTCTTGTTTGAATTACATGAGCTATTGCCGTATATATTCTCCATTGGTCTGATTTTTACCGTCAGTTACGCCTATATTGCCCATCTACACTGTGGTATGACGGAGTACTGGATGGAAGGTGGAGCTGGAGACGGAATTGAACCTGTCTTTCCGGCACTTGGCTTGAACTTACAGTGCAGGCCGGAAAACTGGAGCCGCATGGTCAGACGAAAAGAAGCACCGGATGAAGATGAACCAGACTGTATTTCCTTGTTGAGACTGGAATCAACCAATCAACAAGGAGGATATATATGGAACAACATACAAACAAGAGGTTCACACTCACATCTGGCAAGGGACGGATCTATGGCCTGATTGTGATTTTATTCGCAGTTATGCTGCTTGCCGGATGCAGTAATAATGTATCAGAGATTAATTCTTCCACTCCAGGGTTCTTTAATCATTACATCGTATTTCCGCTGTCGTATCTGATTCAGCATATCGCCAGTATATTTAGTGGAAGTTATGGTGTTGCGATTATCGTCATTACACTTGTCATTCGGCTCGCATTATTACCGCTCATGATGCGTCAAGCCAAGTCCCAGCAGGGAACACGGGTGATTATGAATGCGATGAAACCTGAACTGGATGCCATTAAGAAAAAGTACGAGGGCAAGAACGATACGGCTAACCGGCAGAAGTTGTCTGAAGAGACAATGGCGTTATACAAAAAGCATAAATTCAACCCGCTGAATATCGGCTGTTTGCCATTGTTAATTCAACTCCCGATTTTATCGGGGATTTACACGGCAATTCGGCTAACGCCAGAGCTGTCGTCCCATTCGTTTTTGTGGTTCAAGCTTGGCGCACCTGACTATGTACTGGCTGTAGTTGTAGCTGTTATTTATCTTATTCAGGCGAAGGTATCACAGGCAAATATGGCTCCTGAACAGCGCAAACAGTTTGCGATAATGGGGTATATCTCCCCGCTAATGATGGCGTTTTTCTCGTTTTCCGCACCAGCAGCTATGCCACTGTACTGGACGGTTGGGGGTTCGTTCTTAGTGCTACAGACGTTGCTGTTCCGCAAATTGTACCCAGTCGAGCATCCGCAGGTAGCCGAAGTGACGGAATTAAGCACGCAGAAGCCTGATCACATCAAAGGTGCTAAAAGCACGAAGAGCGCAAAGAATACCAATAGTGCAAAGAATACACAAAATGCGGGTAATTCCAAACGTTCTGCTAAACCTGCCAAATCGTAGTTGAGTTATAAAAATATTAAATAATGCAATCAAAGAAGCGCGTCCATAGGGACACGCTTCTTTGATTTGCTTAACTTATATTCTAGGTATATCCAGATCTCCGGATAATTGAAAACGGGAAACAAAATGCCAGATTAACTCCCGACGGGAGGAAACCTTTGTTTTGGCGAAGATGGACTTCAGATGATCTTGAACGGTGTAGGCTGAAATATGCATAGCCTTTGCAATTTCCTTCGAGGAAAAGCTGCGTAGCACATAGGCGAGCAATTCACGCTCCCGAGCGGATAAGGCATAACTCTCGGACAGCAGGGGGAGTATGTCCTGAGGCATAGCCTGCTCCAGCCAAACGGCGATCTGATCCCATTTCTCTGCATGTTCTGCCGATTCGAAAGACTGCATCATACTAGCCTGAAGCATAACGTAACGACCGTCCGCCAACTGGACACATACTTTAGACAGTGAACCGTCCGATGTTGGTGAAGCTGACGAGGCATTCTTTTGAATGGATTGCAGTAGATGAGAACTCACGGCACGAACGGGTCTCGGAAGCACATCGGATTCAATCTGCTCCAATCGGCGTAATTGGGATAACCAGTATTGTGCGGCCGGATTTTGCATTACAGGTTCGAGCGGAGCGCGTAAAATAACAATGCCTGGCTCCCGCGGACTGCCACCTTGAAGCTCTTCCATCAATAATAGATGCGTTGTCCGTAGCATAAATGCAATTGAGGATGCCCAGTGTTGCATGAGCTCCCGCTCTTCTTCAGAGAATGTAAGCTTGTTCTGTTTGCGGTACAACGTGAGATAACCCCAGCAGGCATCGTTATTCACAAATACCGTTCGAAGCTCATCCCCGAATCCGGCAGGCTGTAAAATATTCGTGTAACGTGAACTTGCTCCAGGCCGTGATTGGATGGAAGCATGCAAAATAGCAGCATACTGACCGGACTTAATCAAGTCGCTATATTTATGGATATCCTCTTCCATGTATTCATTAATAAATAATCGATCATGAATGACTTCAATGCCATCTTCCGTCACCGCGCCTGTAGAAAGAAGGGTGGAAGGATCTACGGTGGTGAAGCAATAAGCATCATATGTGATAACCGTATGAATTTGTTTGAGAACAGCTTCCCGATAGGTGCGAGAGGTCCAGTTTCCTTTTTCAAGGGAAGTAATCCTGTGTACATTCTGTGCAGTAATTAGGCTGGTCAATTGGATAAGCTCCTTCCCGAGTACGTTAATATCCCATACTTATGGGATGGTCGTCTGTATGTATCCTTTTATAATGAAATTAGACGATTTCAGAGTCAAGTCTAACTTCAAATTCAGAGGAGTGTAACTGCGATGAAAGATCATATAAATGGTACACGGGATGAAAAACGAAATAAAGGAACGGATCATACATGCTCGGATAATCCTTCACCCATGAGTTGGGATAGCGCGGACATCGTTCGTTATGAACAATCGATTGCTCTCAAAATTCCGGGATATGCCCACATGCATGATCTGATGGATAAACTTCTCACAGCAACAATAGCAGATAACAACCATATTAGAATATTAGTTACTGGGGCTGGAGGGGGCAAGGAAATCACTTTGTTGGGTACAAAGCATCCTGACTGGTCGTTGACAGGCATGGATACTTCTAAGCCGATGTTGGATTTAGCGAAAAAAAGAGCAGATGAAGCTCGCATCTCGCATCGGGTCAAGCTTTTTTCCGAGACCATTAAACAATTACCTGAGGATGGATTGTACGATGGTGCCACGAGTATGCTGATGCTGCATTTTATTCAGGGACTGGAAGCAAAAAAGTCTTTCCTGATGCATCTCGCCAGTAAGCTCAAACCCGGCGCACCTCTAATCCTTGCGTCTGTTAATGCAGATCTGGATTCTCCGGCTTATCCAATCATGATGCAGGCGTGGCGGGAACATATGATGCAGGCGGGAGTGCTTACGGAGGAATGGGAACGGTTCGCCGCATCGCTCGGTCAGACATCCGATCCCGTATCTGCTGAAATTTTAGTGAGATTGCTTGCGGAGTGCGGTTTTTCAAGGATAACCCGTTATTTTGCAGCATTCTGGGTGGAGGGGTATTATGCAATCCGAGACTAATATACAACAAGACAACATCATGAAGGATCAGATCTGGGTTGTTGGTGGTTATGGCCAAGTGGGGCAGATGGTCTGTACTCAGCTTGCGCAAGCATTTCCCGGCAAAGTGTGGGCTGCGGGTACACGATTGGAACGTGCCGAACAATTCAGTCGCCAGACGGGTGGAGTAGTTAAACCACTGCAACTGAATATTATGAAAACGGTGGACCCTGCCATGTTGCGACACGTTAAACTTGTCGTCATGTGTGTAGATCAGAATGACACCCGGTTTGTTGAAAGTTGTGCCAAAGCCGGAGCCGATTACATCGATATTTCTGCCAAAGGTGATTTCTTAAAACAAGTGGAAGGATTGCATTCAGTGATGAAAGTTTCTGGATCAACCGCTATTCTTAGCGTTGGTTTGTCGCCCGGCATAACCAATCTGCTTGTTCGTGAAGCGTCGATGCATTTGGATCAAGTGCAGGAGGCGAACATCACGGTGATGCTTGGTCTCGGGGAGAAGCACGGCAAGGCGGCAATCGAATGGACGGTAGACCAGATGAATACGGCTTATGAGGTCAAGAAGCATGGAAAGTTTACCAAAGTTCAGAGTTTGAGCGATGGAAAATGGATTGATTTCGGCGAGCAACTGGGAAGACGGATCGCATATCGATTTCCGTTTTCAGACCAACAGGCTGTAGCCCAAACGTTGCACATCCCTACCGTTTCAACCCGACTGTGCTTGGATTCCCGTTGGATTACCAGAGCATTGTCGATATCCAGACAAGCAGGATTAGTGAAGCTGCTGCGTTTTGCTTGGGTTCGTGATCTGGTAGTAAAAGCATTTGCTGCGATTCCAGGTGGTAAGCCGATGTTTGCTGTGAAGATAGATGCGACAGGATGGAAAAATGGAGAGCGGGTGGGAATAGAGCAGCTCGTTGTTGGCGAGAAGGAGGCTGTTCTCACAGCAGAGGTAGCTGCAGCTGTAGCGAAAAGGGTCTATATGAACGGTCAACAGCCAGGCGTGTATCATGTGGAACAATGTTTCTCCATAAAGGACATTGAAGAGGAACTTAAATACTCGTTAAATGTGGTAACCAAAATCACATAATCTGAACCGTATCCAAGTGACGCGACGCGTTGGACTCATGGCTTAAAACAACTTAAAGGTTGTTTTGTCTGAAAGCGCCAATCTGCTATGATAAAACTACGGATCAAGCACGATTGGAGGGAGAACATGGACTATATTGCCATACTGCCTTATTACAGAGTACAACGAGAGATGACTGGCCTTTCGCAGGAGATTGAGAGGAATGCCCGTACCATGACCCTTTATTCGGATCGAATCGTGACCAAGTACAGGGAGTTCAGGATTACGGAAGTATTTGATATGTCTTTTCGCCGGATGGGGGACGCAGGTGGTTTTTTCTATCTGCATACGAGCACAGGAGTATATCCCTATATGGTAGAGATAGATCCTAGGCCGTTTATCCAGACATTCCACCAAGTGGCGATTGCTCGAATCAAATGATTGACCTTGCCGCCACGTGAAGCCTTACGATGGATGGGTAGTAATTATATCCAATCCAGAGGAGTGTATCTCATGAGTATTTTGATTCAACAAGTAACTATTCTAACGATGCAAGAAGCCGAAGCACCTTTCACGGGGGATATACGGATTGAAGGAAATCAGATTGTGCAGATCGCGAGTCATATCATGCCTCAACCTGAGGATGAGGTGATTGATGGTCGAAATAAACTGGCGATGCCCGGTCTTGTGAATGCCCACCAGCATTCGCCAATGAGTCTGCTTCGAGGTTTTTCCGACGATCTGAAGTTGATGGACTGGCTGGAGCGCAAGATGTTGCCTGCCGAAGCACGAATGACACCTGAAGATATTTATTGGGGAGCTAAATTGGGCATTGCAGAGATGATTCGTTCAGGAACAACGGCTTTTGCCGATATGTACATTCATATGAATGAGATCGCTGAAGCAGTCACGGAAACAGGCATACGTGCATCGCTGACTCGTGGTATGGTTTTTATGGAGGATGATGGAGGACGCAGGCTGCAGGAAGCGATCGATCTGGTGCAACGCTGGTCAGGGAAAGCAAATGGTCGAATCACAACGATGTATGGACCGCATTCTCCTTATACTTGTCCGATGGAACCGTTACGTGAAGTCGTTGCAATGGCTGTTCAGGACGAGATTCCACTGCACATTCATCTGGCGGAAACGAAGGAAGAAGTAGAGAAGATTCGTAGCCGCTATGATATGACACCCACGGAATATTTGGAGAAATCAGGTATGTTCGAGCGGGCGCATGTGCTACTGGCTCACGGAGTACATCTGAACCCTCAAGACATCAGCAGGCTGAAGGGCATGCGCGGCGGTGTCGCCCATAATCCGGTGAGCAACCTGAAACTCGGTTGTGGCATTGCTCCAGTAGAGGCGATGATATTCGAGGGGATCACGGTAGGAATCGGGACAGATGGAGCAGGGAGCGCAACAACACTGGATATGTTCGAAGAAATCAAGGCTGCATGCTGGCTGCAAAAGCTGGACTACGGTGATCCAACCCGGCTTCCAGCACGTCAAGTACTTGATATGGCAACCCGTGGGAGTGCAAAATTGTTATCATTGCAAAATGAAGTGGGGATGCTTGCACCTGGATACAAAGCGGATCTCATTCTGATTGACCTTGCCAAACCTCACCTGCAGCCCATTCATAATGTAGAGTCGCTGTTGGCCTATAGCGTGAATGGGGCGGATGTGCACACCACCATTGTAGATGGGCAGATCCTGATGCAGGACAGAAAGTTGCTTACCATAGATGAGGATGAGTTATATCGGGAAGTAAACACTCGCGCGAAGCGAATTGTGGAAGGCGTTTAAAAATATTATGTTTTCGTTTAATCGATTAATTCAAAAGGCAATCTCTAATTTCATCTTAGAAAGTGCTGTATTTCTCCCCATATTTTATGGGCTTCCACAGCGTTTTGTGCTGGTGCGACATACCGGGAGTTATTTTTTGCATGAATGAAATATAATGTATTGAATTTATCGTCAGCCCACTGAATCGTATAATAATCGTCGAGATCAGTTCGGTTTTCATTTGCAATAATGGGGAAAAATCGATCACCATTCATTTTTTTCTTCATTCTAGCTATGAAACGATCTGACCTTTCAGGTTCAAAAACATCATATACTTTGTCATCAATAAGCATTTTTCCTTTAAAGGTAGTAGGTCTGAAAAAATCCCGATAACCGTTCGTAGTTATTTGAATCTCGATTGTTTCTCCATCTAATGTACTAGCAGTGTATTTTTGCTCAATGTCATAAGGTAATTTATAGATTAATAGCAATATAAAAAAAAGACTGACAACACCAACAATTACAGCAATTAATTTCTTGATAATATGACCGCCTTTCTATGAGTGAGTAACGTAGATGACCTATCCTAAGAACAAATCTGTTTACATGTTCATAGTCATTGAAATATCCAAAATAAAAATAACTGTGGGCACTGTAATTTGGTATGCTGATACAAATTATAACATGTAATATACTGGAAAATAAATCATTTATCAGTATATATAAGTGGGGTTATTCGCGTTTATGATAAACTCAAAATAGAAACTTGCGGATATTTGAAAATATTTTTTTCGAAAATTCAATCGGAAATGGAAATTTTTTGATGATTAAAACGCTATGGGAGCTTACCCCATGGCGTTTTTTGTCGAATATTAACTGGTAATAGTTCTATTGACCTGTTCAGAATCCGTTCAGAATAGGTCGTTATACTTGCTATGTATCTATATTAAAAATCAGATAAACACGAGGAGGAACATGAATTGAAGGGGAAAAATAAACACAATAAATTAAAGCCGATCATGAAAAAAAGCATGTTGGCCGCACTTAGTCTTGGTATTGCCTTGCCTGTAGCCGGTTCACTTCCTCACGCTCTGGCGGGAGCACTTGAGCCGACCAACATTAACATTTCACGCCCAGTACTTAATGATGATATTTATTGGCTAAGCCATTCGTCCGAGCAAGTGGATGCACTACCTATTATGCCTTCTACCCCAATCGGAGTTGATAATAATACAATCATTATTGATTTGAGTACTCATTTTCCTTCTGAGAAGTTCATTCAACTCGGTGCGATTTCAGAGAATACGAATGTAGCTCGCACTTATGTAACTAACGACAATAAACTTATTGTTGTTCCTTATCGTAGCGGCAAGATCAACATTCAATTGCAGGCTAAAAATGCACTATCTCCAGAAGGGGAAATGATTAGAGACAATATAGAGCTCTACATCAGCAAAAAAGGAGATCTAAACGGTGACGACAAAGTTGATTCTGCGGATGCAGTTCAGCTATACAATTACCTTCGTAACATGGTAACCCGTCGTGGCTTCTCTTTTGTAGAGATGAACCAAGCAGATGTAGATCGAAACGGTGAACCTGAATTGGCAGATATGAATGCTTTGCTAAGTGGTTACGCTAACCAATCTCTTGGGGCTAAAGATAATAGCTATGTATTAACTTTCAAGCAAGTCGATGACGCTCCATATGTGTTGAATGGCAAGTTAAATGGGGATTTGAAAGTGGGCGCTACGTTAACAAGTAACACCGAATTCTTTGACCCTGACGGCGATACACTTAGAACGATGCACTATCAATGGTATCGGGGCTCCGAAGCGAGTGGAGAAGGTAAAACAGAAATCATAGGAGCTACTGATGCAGTATATAAGATTACTGATGCCGAGCAAGAGAAATATCTCTTTTTACAGATTACACCTGAATCTTATTCATCTGATCGTCCTCAAGGAAAACCGGTAGTCCTTCGTAGTGAGTCAACTGTTGCGGTAAAACAGGAGGATATCGTAAGTCTTTCTCCATCCAATGGTTCTACGGAAGTTAAGACTAATGCGCCATTAGTAATTACGTATAATCGGCCTGTAAAAATAAATATGAACAGTTACTCCAGCATTATCATTAGGAACCTGACATCTAATCAAGTTGAAGCTTCTTATATGGTTTTAATGGGAAATGATTTCTTAATAGATGGGAATAAGATCTATATTAACAACCCGGGTTTGAAATACGGTGCTAATTATTCTGTTGAAATCTCAAATGATGCTTTCAAAGCTGCGGATCCGGATGATAATGCATATATGCAAGGGACTGTCGTAGAACAAAATGGTGTTCAATGGACATTTACAACACGGATACCACAATAATTTAAAATTCTAGCTTGCTCAAAAATGATATCTACCCATTATTGATTCAGACATGGAGGTTATACCATGCTTCAACTGAAAAAGAAACGTATTAAAATGAGAAAAACAATGTCAGGTCTGATTATGTTGACATTATTTTCGTCACTTGTTTTGCCGGGCTCCGCAGGAGCTACACCTCCTCAATCATCACAAGTCGAATTGGCGAATGTGAGTGTACAGGCAGGTCAAACCGTTCATGTGCCTGTTGTTATGAAAGCGACGGAACTTCCGATCAGAGCTTATAATATGCAAGTTGATTATGATACAACAGCGTTGGAGATTGTACGAATCACTCCAAGAACGATCAATACAATCACTTCATCCCCAGAACTAAATACTCCATCCGATTTCCAGTACGTTATTAATAACGAGGAAGGATGGGTGCGGATTATCTGGATGGATCTTAGTGAAGTTGAGCATTGGATTGATACAGGTGACCAAATGTTCGATATCGAATTTAAAGCTAAATCCACTGCTACTCCAGGACAAAAACAGCTCAAAGTGAATCAGGATGACTCAGAACACTTCCACTTCGAAAATGTAGACTATGGTACTAATGCCCAATTGTCAGGTGGAACCATTACCATTACAGCAGCTAGTTCAGGTGGTAACTCCAGTTCTCCTTCAACGGGTTCATCAGGTGGTGGTGGCTCAGCGGCAACATCTCCTGCACCATCTGTGCCTACCACATCTTCCACTCCAGCGCCAACTAAAGGTGTAGACATTTACGTGAATGGACAGAAGCAGGAGCAGTCTGCAACGGCATCAACCTCAACGATTGATAATAAAGTGACTACAACGATTCAAGTGGATAACAACAAAGTGATCAATCAGGTGGGGAACGGACTTCGTACACTGTTACTTCCGGTTACAGGCACGGGTACTAATTCGGTTGTCGGTGAACTGAACGGCAGACTCGTGAAGACGATGGAAGGCAGTAATGCACAAGTTGTTATTCAAACGGATACAGGAACGTATACCCTTCCAGCCAGTCAAATCAAGATAGATCAGGTGGTTAAACAGCTTGGCGGTTCAGCACCTTTGGAAGATGTTAAGTTCCAGATTGCGATTACACCAAGTAATGATGCAAAGAAAGCAGCGATTGCAGCGGCAGCAAGCAAAATGAATAATACAACGGTGATCGCGGCTCCGGTTGATTTTGAAGTGAAAGCTGTTTACAAAGGTCAGCAGGTGGATGTGAATCGCTTCAATGCTTATGTAGAGCGCACGATCACCTTGCCTAAAGACACCGACGGCTCCAAAATCACCACAGGTGTTGTGCTTCAAGCGGATGGTACGATGTTGCATGTGCCAACGAAAGTGATCAAAGGAACAACAAATGATTCCGCGGTAATTAACAGCTTGACGAACAGCACGTATGCGCTTATCTACCACCCGGAAACATTCACGGATATTTCCAATCACTGGAGTCGTACGGATGTTGAGGATTTGGCTTCTCGTCTCGTTGTAGAAGGTGCAGGAGATAACACATTTGCACCGGATCGCAGCATTACGCGTGCAGAGTTCACAGCCGTATTACTCAGAGGTCTTGGTCTGCATACTCCTGAAAGTGCAGTTACGACAACATTTACAGATGTGAAGTCAGACAGCTGGTATGAAAATGAAGTGCAAACCGCCATTTCCTACGGATTGATCTCCGGTTACACGGATAACAGCTTCCGTCCGAACGACGAAATATCCCGTGCCGAAGCGATGACCATCGTTGCACGTGCGATGAAACTCGTAGACTTGGCTAAAGCGGATGCTTCCGAGACGGCGAATCTACTTGGTGGATATAGTGACGGTAGCCAAGTCCAAGCATGGGCCGCAGAGCCTGTAGCTTCAGCAATTAAGCAAGGTCTGGTCCAAGGGGCTGACGGGAAATTGATGGCAGACGCAGACATTAGCCGTGCTCAGACAGCAGCTATTGTGAAACGTTTGCTGGCAAAAGCCGGATTGATCTAATTTATTTTCAAATGATTGTTCATTAAAATGTAATCCTAACAACAATAGAACACCTGCCTCTCGTTTAACGTTATCGTTGAATGAAAGACAGGTGTTTTTTATTTCAAACGAAAGCTTTGTTTAGCGGCGGATCATTTGATAAAATAGAAGGGACGCCTCAGCACACTTTTAATAGAAAAAGTATATTGGCACATTTTTAGATCCTTTACTGTGAGCCTTGTCGTGCGTCTATGTGAATATATGAACATAATCTAGCGATTTTATTATACACAGAATGGAGCCATCCGATGAAATATCGCAATATGGAAGATTGTATTAACGATCTGGAACAGCATGGTCATCTGATCAGGGTTAAGGAAGAGGTTGATCCGAATCTGGAGATGGCTGCGATTCACATGAAGGTGCATGAGGCTAAGGGCCCGGCGCTGTTATTTGAAAATGTAAAAGGTTCCAAGTTCAAAGCCGTGTCGAATCTGTTCGGCACCGTTGAACGCAGTAAGTTCATGTTTCGCGAGACACTGGAAGGTGTACAGCGCGTTATGGATGTGCGGGACGACCCTATGAAGGCACTCAAGACACCACTCAAACATGTTCGCACAGGACTTGCTGCCTGGCAGGCATTGCCGAAGCAAAAATCCATCAGCCTTCCGGTATCGGCGCAGGAGATTCAGATTTCCGATCTGCCGCTCATCAAACACTGGCCGATGGATGGAGGCGCGTTTGTCACATTGCCTCAAGTGTATTCGGAAGACCCGGACAAACCGGGCATTATGAATTCCAATCTGGGCATGTATCGTGTGCAGCTGAGTGGCAACGACTATGAGATGAATAAAGAGATTGGATTACATTATCAAATTCACCGTGGAATCGGAATCCATCAATCCAAAGCGGTGAAAAAAGGCGAACCGCTGAAAGTTAGCATTTTCATCGGCGGCCCGCCAGCACATACGTTATCAGCAGTCATGCCGCTGCCAGAAGGATTAAGTGAGATGACCTTTGCGGGCCTGCTTGCCGGACGTCGCTTCAGATATAGCTACAAGGATGGGTACTGCATTAGCAATGACGCAGATTTTGTCATTACGGGGGAGATTTATCCTGGCGAGACCAAGCCGGAAGGTCCTTTTGGGGACCATTTGGGTTACTATAGCCTGACTCACGAATTCCCGCTTATGCGTGTTCATAAAGTATATGCTAAACCAAACGCGATCTGGCCATTTACGGTTGTAGGGCGTCCGCCGCAAGAAGATACGGCATTTGGCGATCTTATTCATGAAATTACGGGAGATGCCATCAAACAGGAAATTCCGGGTGTGAAAGAAGTGCATGCTGTGGATGCTGCTGGAGTCCATCCTTTGTTATTTGCCATCGGTAGTGAGCGTTATACGCCTTATACGGATGTGAAGCAACCAACCGAATTGTTGACGATTGCCAATCGAATTTTAGGAACAGGCCAACTCAGCTTGGCGAAGTATCTGTTTATTACGGCGGAGGATCAGCAACGGCTGGATACGCATCAAGAAGTTGAGTTCCTCACCTATATTCTGGAACGGATGGATCTGCAAAGGGATATTCATTTTCATACGCATACTACGATTGATACACTCGACTACTCAGGTACGGGGCTCAACAGCGGTAGCAAGGTGGTTATGGCGGCATACGGCGACAAGATTCGTGAATTGTGCAAAGAAGTGCCGGAATCGTTGAAGAACATTCACGGTTACGACAATCCGCAACTGATCATGCCGGGCATGGTTTCCATCCAGACATCTGCCTTCACTACGTATGAAGATACTGCGCGGGAGATGAGAGAGTTTACGGATCTGCTGCAAGAGCGTGGGGGACTGGAATCATGCCCGTTGATTATCGTGTGTGATGACAGCTCGTTCACGAGTGCAAACCTCAGTAACTTCTTATGGGCTACGTTTACGCGCAGCAACCCTTCACATGACATGTACGGAGTGAACAGCAGTTATAATCACAAGCACTGGGGCTGTGACCAGCTGATTATTGATGCGCGGGTGAAACCACATCAGGCGCCGCCGCTTATTCCTGATGCATCGGTGGAGAAGAGCATTGAACGTTTTTTCGTAAAAGGTGCAAGTCTGGAATCCATTAAACTTTAAGTCGCATTGTAATGAATTGCTCATGAATCAGGAGTCCAAACCATGTGTTAGGGCTCTTTTTCATTACGTTGGTTTCGTTTCATTCGCTTGGAAACACTTGAAAAAGTTATTAAATCTCGCATACACGAAATTAAAAACCGGGATAATACCTTATTGCCTATGAGGATAAAGTCTTAGACGTTCATTTTTGTCCATATGATTAAGGTCGTTTGGACTATGTTGAAAATGTTGGATTCAAACGATATAAGATGTATAAGTATGTCTCGGCCCCGATCATTCGGGGTTGTTAACTATAATCATTTGTTCAGGGGGAGTTCCGATTGAGAATCCATATTATGAACCTGCAAGACGGGGACCGTCTGACAGCGGATACGTTTAGTGATGCAGGATTGCACATTCTCGGAAAGGGGACTGTCATTCGAAGTGAGGATATTACCTTGCTCATGCAGCATCGTGTGGATTACGTAGACATTGAATTGCGTGATGAAGGAATTACCGAAGCGGAGTTTTTTGCAGCTTCTATGAAACATGCAGCGGAATCAAAAAGTAACAGTACAACAAGCAGCACAAGCACGGGTGAACAACCTCCTGAGGAAGAGATGAAGTCTCAATTCCTTCAAACTGTACATAATTATCAGAATGCGTTTCTGGAAGCGCTGACGGTAGGCAAGTTTAATGCAACGATGGTGGATGATGCTCTGCAACCGATGGTGGAGGGACTTGATGAGCAAAAGGACGTTGTACATCTCCTGATGATGCTGGAACGTGATGACGTTAACAACTACACCCATTCGATTCAGGTAGGTCTATTATCCTTCTATATTGCTAGCTGGCTTGGATATTCTCAGGAAGAATGTTACAAGATCAGTCGCGGAGGATATTTGCACGATATCGGCAAATGTAAAGTCCCACTTCGAATCCGGAATAAAACAGAGCCATTGACGGCGGACGAGCAGCTTGAATTACAGCGCCATACCATCTACGGACACGAAATTATTAAAAACTCGATGACAGACGAAGTTACGGCCCTTGTAGCTTTGCAGCATCATGAACGAGAAGACGGCTCCGGCTATCCAATGCAACTCGGAAAAGGTGAGATACATCCGTATACCCAAATTGTGTCCGTAGCTGATATTTACATTGGTATGCGGACCGGTAAACATGGAGCAAGTAATCCGAACCTGATCAACAATCTCAGGGATATCTATGGCATGGGATTCGGTAAATTGAATGAAAAGGCGGTTCAAGCGCTAATGCAGCATTTGCTGCCTAACTTTATCGGTAAACAAGTACTTCTCAGCAATGGTGAGAAAGGTGTTATTGTTATGAACAATGCGTCCGATATTTTCAAACCGCTGATTAAAGTGGAATCCGAACAGTATCGTGATCTGTCCAAAGAGCGCACTCTTTCCATTAACGAATTGCTGATTTAAGCGGTAAAAAAGAAAACAGGCAAAACGAGCTTCTTATCATTGGATGAGAAGCTCGTTTTATTAATGAAACAATCTCAACCATTGCTATCAATCACGCCTCGCTGAAACGAACCGTTCCGAAAGACGATCCACGATCCATACCACCAAAGCCGTGATACTGACGCCCGCACCTAACAAACATACTCCCCTCCAGCCTGACCAGGCGTACACTTGTGTAGAAATAATGGAACCAACAGCGCTGCCGATAGAATAGAAGATCATATACGATGCAGTTAATCGGCTCTGAGCTTCCGGACGGACTTGATAAATCAGACTTTGATTGGTCACATGTACAGCTTGCACGGCAAGATCAAGCAGGATCACACCCACAACCAGAAACCATAATGAAGTATGTAACAGGCTGGTAGGAATCCAGGACAACACTAAAATGATGAGAGAAATGCCGGTTGTTTTCTGTCCAGAACCATGATCGGCCAGTTTGCCTGCTTTGGCGGCAGCAAGTGCTCCAGCAAGGCCTGCAAAGCCAAAAGCGCCTATAGCAGCGTGGGATAACGATATTGGGGATGCACTGAGTGGTAACACAATGGCAGTCCACAATATGCTGAAGGCCATAAAAATCAACATGGCTAGTAACCCTCGGATACGAAGTACATGTAACTCTTTATATAGTCGCAGGGTGGAAGCAAGCAGTTGCAAGTAGCCAAGCTTGGATTGTTTGAACGATCCTTGAGGGAGCATACGCCCCAGCACAAATACACTAATCAGAGTGAGACTGGCTGAAAATAAATATACAGATCTCCAGCCCAACCAGTCGTTCATCAAACCGGCCACAGATCGCGCAAGCAAGATGCCGATGACAATTCCGCTGGTTACCCGGCCTACGATGCTCCCTCGCTGGGAGTCGGCTGACAAATGAGCCGCATAAGCAACAAAGGTTTGTGTGATAACGGCTAATAACCCAACCATTGCAATAGCTGAGAATAAAATGGATGATGAAGCAGAAGTTCCTACAACGATTAGAGCGGATGCGGATAAAATCATCTGGATCAGGATCAGTTTTCGGCGGTTGACGAGGTCTCCCAGTGGAACAAGCAGTAAGAGGCCAAGCGCGTAACAAATCTGAGTAATGGTAATCACGAGACCAATGGTTGCAGTAGATAGATGAAATTCGAGTGCGATGGAATCCAATAAGGGTTGCGCATAGTAAATATTCGCTACGGATAGACCGCTACACACAGCAAATACCCATGCTAATGCTCCTGTCATGCTCTGTTTTGTAGAAGATTCCTTGTTTACTTTTTGAATAGAATGTTGCATTTGTGTCGCATTCCTTTCTTGTTTTCTATTTTGTACTGTTTGGTATATTATTGATGGGATTAACCATATATTTTATCTTTCTGAATGTCAATAGGGCTCCTGATTAGAAAAAGAGGAAATGGTTATTAATTGACTGAGATGCTATGTTTATTGTGGGGGAGGGAGGATTGATGATTTAAATACATTTTGACATTTCGAATCACTGCGTTAGTATATAACTATACTGTTCGATAAATAATGGAGGGGTATTGTGGTTAGAAAACGAGAGTTTAACACAGAAGAAGCACTGGATGCTGCTATGCATGTATTTTGGCTTAAAGGGTTCGAGGCAACCTCACTAACGGATTTAACAACGGCAATGGGGATTCAGCGTCCCAGTTTGTATGCAGCTTTCGGAGATAAAATGGAGCTGTTTGAACATGTGCTTCGTAGATACACCAATTCACATGCCGCGCAGATCAGAGCTATGCTAGGGCATGGGGAGTCCGTCAGAGAAGCTTTTCGCGCTGTTTTTGACTGGATTACATCTGGGAAGAAGAAAGTTAATGCCAGTCACGGTTGTTTTTGTATCAACACCATGGTTGAACTGGCTCCCCATGATCCCAAATTTGCTGTGTTAACACGTGAGCATCAGATGTATCTGGCGGTTATTTTCAGAGAAACACTCGAAAAAGGTCAACAGAATGGAGAGTTACCAGAGGAGTTAAACGCCGGACTTGTGGCACAAAGTTTAGTTGTTTCGATGATTGGGTTAACTGTGCTAATGAAGGCGGCACCGGATCGTTCGTTCATCGAGCAAAGCATTGAGGCAACGCTATCTGTATTGAATAACAGCGATCATAGAAACGAGCCTCTTATTTTAAAATAAGAAGCTCGTTTTTTGAATGGATACGGCGATAATTGTGTACAGATCCGTTTATCCTCATTTTTAGGAATGGGCATTGTTTATCGGGTTTGACGAGCGAATCATAGCTACACTGGACTCGCGGACAATCAACCGCGGTTCGAACTGGATATGTTCGTAATCCGAAGTACTCATCTCACGTATCCGTTTAAGCAACAACTCCGTTGCGAGCCGAGCGACCTCCTCACCCATGATGGAGACGGAACTGATCTGGGGCGACGACACCGTTGTCCATTGATTATTATCCACGCCCACCACAGCAACATCCTCGGGTACCCGTACGCCGAGCTCTTTAAAGCGGTTCACAAGTCCGATGGCAACCATATCATTGATTGCATAGACTGCATCCGGCATATGGGTCAAACCATAGAAGTAATCCGCTGCACTTGCTCCCGTAGCAAGTGAGAAGTCCTCACCGAAGTAAACGAGGGAAATATCCACATGTCCGACAGCCTGCTCGTAAGCACGATAACGCTCCTCGATAATATCTTTGGGGGCTCCGGCATAAGCAATCCGGGTTCTTCCGATCTTAAACAGATGCTCCATAACCAGTTTTCCCTCAGGTTGCGATAAGGAGACGATGTCTGCTTGAATGCCAGGTTCCAATTTTTTTCCGTAGTTAATAATCGAGATGGGAAGAGGCGCTTTGTCAATGAGTCCGGGCAGTGTTTTTGGATAGGCAAGTGGCATGAAAATAAGACCATCAACGTGTAATTTCTTCACATTACGTATCGTTTCAAGTTCTGTTCTGGCATTGCCAGCTGTGTTAATCTGCACAACATGGTACCCGTGCTGCTTCGCGGTCTGCTCAACGGACCAGGAGATTTCGGGAATGATGGCGTTGCGGATATCCGGAACAACAAGTGCAATCTGATGCGTTTGCCTGATTTTGAGACTCTGTGCAGAAGTGTTGGGCACAAATCCTAAATCTTCTATGGCACGCATAACCTTTTCTCGTGTTGCACTACTGATTCCATCCGAATTGTTAATAGCCCGCGATACGGTAGCAATCCCTACACCAGCGCGCTCAGCGACATCCTTAATCGTGATTTTCTGCTCTTTACTCACTTTATCATTGACCTCACTTCATCGGAAACGATTCCGTATTTTAGGCTTATGTATGTATTGCAAAGTATGCATATAACTTGATTATACCATTGCAACATTATAGTATCCCGTAAACAAACAGAAATGGATGTAAATTTATGCATCTTTATGTTTAATTTTCTAATTTATGATTAAAAACAAACGAAATCTTAGACTGATCATCGCGTTTATTTTCTTTATCAGCATAAAATTACAGATTAATCGACGAATTTACTCACGAGATCGACATATTTATGGAGAAAGAGGTTTGACAGGTTATCTCTAATGTGACATATTTAATTTACGGAAACGTTTCCGATATTATATGAATTAATCATTTGGGAGATGAATGAAATGAAAGCATTGCGTTGGCATGGTGTCAAAGATCTTCGTCTGGAACATATTTCTGAACCTCAGATTGAACAGGGTAAAGTGAAAATAAAAGTGGAATGGTGCGGGATTTGTGGTAGCGATCTACATGAATACACAGCTGGACCGATTTTTATACCAGCTCAGGCTCCACATCCGCTAACAGGGGAAAAAGCACCTGTGGTTATGGGACATGAGTTTTCTGGACAAGTGGTTGAAGTGGGCGAAGGGGTGACTCGTTTTCAGGCAGGTGATCGTGTGGTTGTAGAGCCCATTTATGCATGCGGTCATTGCGAAGCTTGTAAACAGGGCAGATACAATTTATGTGACAAGATGGGATTTCTAGGTCTGGCCGGGGGCGGAGGGGGATTCTCCGAGTATGTAACAGCAGATGAGAAGATGGTTCATGCCATTCCTGATTCCATCTCCTATGAGCAAGGTGCTCTGGTTGAACCTTCTGCAGTAGCTCTGCACGCTGTACGCCAGAGTAAACTGAACGTCGGGGATACGGCAGCGGTATTTGGTGCAGGGCCGATTGGACTACTGGTGATTGAAGCGCTCAAGGCATCCGGAGCATCGGATATTTATGTTGTGGAACTGTCGCCGGAGCGTAAAGCAAAAGCGAAAGAACTGGGTGCAATTGTGATTGATCCGACCGAGGTTCAAGTGGTTGAAGAGATTCACCAGCGTACGCAAGGGGGAGTCGATGTAGCCTACGAAGTAACAGGTGTGCCTCGTGTGCTGCAACAAGCGATTGACTCAACGCGTATTGGTGGCGAACTGATGATTGTAAGCATTTTTGAACAAGAAGCGCCAATGCAGCCGAACTCCATTGTGATGAAAGAGCGCACAGTAAACGGAATCATCGGTTATCGCGATGTGTTCCCGGCTGTCATCCGTTTGATGGAGAAAGGATTTTTCCCGGCCGACAAGCTGGTGACCAAACGAATTGTGCTGGATGAGGTTGTAGAACACGGTTTTGAAGCGTTGCTTAAAGAAAAAAATCAGGTGAAAATTTTGGTTAAAGCAGAATAGTTCTTGAATTCTTATAGTAGACCTCTTATCCACGGATACGAGCGTCTACTTTTTTTGCTGAAAAGGGCGAAATTTGTTGCAGTGTACGCACCTTTTACATACTATAAAAAGATACAATTTGTATCTTTTTTGAACGTATGAAAAGTGATTATGTTGAAGGAGGATGCGGATATGCAAAGGAAAGTAACCTGGGCAGCAATTGGGCTGGCTCTTGTCGCCGGAGCAGGCTGGATGCTGATGGGAAACGCCAAACCCAAGACGAACACTCCGGCCATAAGACCTGTGGCTACAGAGCGTGGGGGTGTGCAAGTGTCAAATGCCCCGATTCAATCCGTTGATGTGACAAGCAAACTGGAATTGTTAGGGAGGGCTTTTAACAAATCGCCTTATGCCAACAACGTATGGGACATGCAACAATACAACGGTAAAATCTATCTGGGTCATGGAAATAGCAGCAATACGGGGCCTGCACAAAATGCGGGGCCGATCCCTGTCGTGTACTATGATGCAACGAATGCCGAGTTTCAGACACAGGCGGTGACAAACAGTAATCCGAGCATTATACCCTCAACAAAAATGTACGTGGATGAAGAGCAGATTGATCTCTATAAGGTGTTAAATGGAAAACTGTATATCCCTGGTCATGATTCCGATGGTGAAAGCTGGGACTTTGGAAACTTTTACCGCTTGGACGAAGGGACGTGGACCAAATATCGCAATCTGCCCAAGGGCGTTCATGTCTATGATCTCGCATATTATCAAGGCAAGCTGTTTGCTGCACTTGGCACAGAAACCAAACCAACCGTCTTAATCTCACATAATGATGGGCAAAGTTGGCAGCAGTTTGCAACAATCAACACATTTGGCTTTAGAGCATATACGCTATTCGAAATCCAGGGGAAATTGTATGCCTCCGGAATGATGTACCCCGCCAATAAAATATGGAATGACAAAACGAATATACTGGAGATTAATGAACGTTTGGAAAAGAGAGACGTAGCTATCTACGGTAACAAAATGTTACCCGGGTTGACCTATCAACAAGGTACAGTTCCGTACAATAAAATCGGTAAAAATATTAATTTTAACAATAAGCTGGTGTATATTGCTGGTGGTGTCTTCAATGATAGTCAACTGTTGCCTAAGTCATTGAATGTGATGACGGATATCAATCAGGCGAGACGTGTCAGTCTGGCAGATGCGAATGCGTTACCAACAGACTTGCTTGTGCGTGATGATAAAGTTTATGTGTTAACGTATACGCGCAAGCAGGCCAATGTCTACGTGAGCAGGGTCTATCAAACCAATGATCTGACAACATGGAATGAAATTTTGCGCTTTACACAGGACACTTATGCCAAGTCATTTGAGGAGCTTGATGGTGATTTTTATTTTGGATTGGGTACAGACCCGGACGTCCTATCGCCCTCATCTGGAAAAATATTACGAGTGAATCGAGTGGATATTCCTGTGAATTCAAATTAAAATATAAGGAAGATTATGGATTATATACTATGCTGCATCCACATTGTTGGTGACCCGGCGATGTGCTGATGATATTCATCGTGCAGAACAATCTGCAGCACCCGAGTCAACGGACAGCGGCTCTTCCGAAGCTGTTCTTTTTTTTGTGGTTCAGTTTCGTGTGAGAAATTTGTTTGAAAATAAAAATAAGAATCTATAAAATGGATAAAGAGAAATATTCATGACAGTCCACAGGCGTATGACCACTGCTTGATGTATCCAAAGCATGTCACATCTCAAGGTAAGTGCGAAATGTAAACTTTCCATTGCAAAGGAGACTAAATCATGAACGTACCTTCATCATTGTTTAAACCGTTCACATCTGACAAACTTACCTTGCCCAATCGAATTGTTATGGCACCGATGACGCGGGGATTTTCACCGAGCGGTGTGCCAGGGCCCGATGTGGCTGACTATTACCGCCTTAGAGCGGCTGGCGGCGTGGGACTTATTATTACAGAAGGCACAGGGATCAACCATCCATCCTCAGTAAGTGGTGAGAACATTCCACTTTTTTATGGAGAAGAAGCGCTGCAAGGATGGGCGAATGTGGTCAAGGCTGTTCACGATGCCGGCGGGAAAATAATGCCTCAGCTCTGGCATGTTGGCACTGCACGGCGCTCTGGAGATTTACCTAATGCAGAGGCTCACCCGGTTAGTCCGTCCGGAATAAGCATGGCTGGTGAAGCGGCTTACGAACCATTAACGGAAGAGGAGATCCAAGAGCTTATACAAGCCTATGCAGAAGCAGCGGCTGATGCGAAACGTATCGGTTTTGATGGAATTGAGTTACATGGTGCGCATGGATATTTAATTGATCAATTTTTCTGGGCGCAGACGAATCGCAGATCTGACAAGTATGGCGGAGATTTAGTACGCCGGACACAGTTTGCAGTCGAAGTGATCGAAGCTTGCCGTGCTGCAGTAGGACCTGATTTTCCAATTGTTCTTCGCTTCTCGCAATGGAAAATGGGCAGTTACGAGGCAAAACTGGTCGAATCGCCAGAGGAGCTGAAACAGTTTTTGGAACCGCTCAGTGCAGCGGGGGTAGATATTTTCCATTGTTCCACACGTCGTTTCTGGCTTCCGGAGTTTGAAGGTTCTGATCTCAATCTTGCCGGCTGGACCCAGAAAATAACGGGTAAACCCGCGATTTCGGTTGGTTCAGTAGGTCTAGAGGCAGAGTTTGTTGAACGTGGCAGTGAAAAGCAAGAAACGGGAGATGCTCATCTTGACTTGCTGGATGATAAGATGAAGAATGGGGAATTCGATCTAATTGCACTTGGACGTGTGCTACTAAGTGATCCCGAATGGCCGCTTAAAGTGCAAGAGGGACATAATGCCGATATCATTCCTTTTACAAGTGAAGTATTATCCAAATTGCACTGAGAATTTCATTATATGAAAAATTCAAAATAGTAATACTTAACATGTGATTACATCCATAACAACGGGATAAAAAGGTGTTTAAAATCAACAGCAGAGCCGCCGCAAGGCGGTTTTTTTATTCCCGATTTTATTTTTCCAATAACCATCCTCTTAAACAAAGAACTTAATACCCACCATTCTCAAAAAATAAATATTTCATCATATGAAAAATTCACAATAGAAAGCGGAAATCCGCATATACCCAGAACACATCCACAACGTATACTCCCGCCCAATGTTAAAGCAGCTATTCATGCCATATCCAAGTACAAGAAGCAAGAATACTTTTCACATCTAAGACCTATTTTGAAAATCATTTACCTTATGGTAAGGTTAGCCTGAACGAATTCCAAAATTTTCAGAACCGATAAGACATAAGGAGGAAGAACATCCTTGAACATGAATAGAAACCTGCGTTTGAAGCGGAATTTCAGATTTGTGCTGGTGCTGTCTGTGATTGCAACTCTGAGCCTTGTACTGGCCGCATGCGGACAAGCTCCAAAGCCTTCAACTGCAACAGGTAACAATAATGGAACAGCAGCGAGCCAAAATCAATCACCGTCTGGGAATAACGCCGCTGCACCTCAAGATGAAGTACATGAAGAACCTCAGGATGAAACACAGGAAGAGATTGATCCGGTAAAGGAACAGCTTCAGCAACTAACGCTGGAGGAAAAAGTAGGCCAGATGATTCTTGCTGGTGTGCAAGGAACAGCGTTGGATGAACAGGCGAAACGAATGATTGCTGACCAGAAGATCGGCGGCATTATTTTTTATGCCAACAACGTAACAACGCTTCAGGGAACGGCCGCATTTGTGCAATCGATTAAAGAGGCGAATCAGCAAAACCCGGTTCCCATTCTAATGAGTGTGGATCAAGAGGGCGGTAAGGTAAGCCGCATGCCAGAGGCGGTTGAGTCGATCCCGTCCAATCGAAAAGTAGGCAAAACCAATGATACCAAGCTTGCTGAGAAGATGGGCGCATTGCTGGCGAGACAGATCAAGCTTGCCGGTTTTAATGTTGATTTTGCACCCGTGCTGGATATTAACAGTAATCCCAAAAATCCAGTCATTGGAGATCGTTCCTTCGGCACTACTGCTGACCTGGTTACACGTATGGGGATCGCCGAGATGAAAGGACTTCGTAGTGAAGGGGTCATCCCGGTGGTGAAACATTTTCCAGGCCACGGTGATACTTCCGTCGATTCTCATCTGGACTTGCCTGTGGTGAACAAATCGGAGAAACAGCTTGCAGAGCTGGAGTGGATTCCGTTTCAGGCGGCGGTGAAACAACAGGCCGAGGCGGTAATGGTTGCCCATATTTTGTTTCCCAAGCTGGACCCGAATTACCCGGCATCCCTATCAAAAGTGATCATAGGGAATCATCTGCGCGGAAAGTTCAAGTATGACGGTGTAGTGATCACTGATGATCTGAGCATGGGGGCGATCTCGAAAAACTACCCATTGAACAAGGCTGCAATCGCAACGGTTCAGGCCGGAAGTGATATTTTGCTGGTGGCTCATAGTTATGAAAGTGCGAAAACGATCTTTGATACTTTAATTAGCGCAGTGAAGTCAGGCAAAATCAAGGAGTCTCGTATTGACGAGAGTGTGTATCGTATTCTGGCATTGAAACAGCATTTCAAGTTGTCTGACGACCAAAAGGCTACTGGAGATGTGAAGCAGTTAAACGCAGATATTCGAAGCTGGCGCAAGCAAGTCGATGCCCGCTGATCTATCCTGTGTTATGATTTGGCTATAAATAAAGAGACGTTTGCCATCATAACAGGTTAGAGGAGAGAGCTTTTCATGTATACCATTATGATTATTGAAGATGATCCCAAGATTGCGGGACTGCTGAAATCACATATCGAGCGTTATGGGGACCGAGCTGTATCCGTTGAGGATTTTGAGAATGTGACGGAACAATTCAAACAGCTTCAGCCTCATGTTGTATTACTGGATATCAACTTGCCGAGCTATGACGGGTTTTACTGGTGCAGGCAGATCCGAACGATATCGACATGTCCGATCCTGTTTATTTCCGCGAGAAGTGGCAAGATGGATCAGGTTATGGCGCTGGAGAACGGGGCTGATGATTATATTACCAAGCCGTTTGAACATGAGATTGTTATGGCTAAAATACGTAGTCAGTTGCGCCGGGTGTATGGAGATTATGCTGCCCGAGATGAAGAACGTAAGGTCGAACTGAACGGACTCGTGGTGTACTTGGAAAGGCTTGAGATTGAACTCGGCGATCAGAAAGTGCAACTCACCAAAAAGGAAACGATTCTACTGGAAACGCTGATGCGTCGCAGTCCAAAGCTGGTCAGTCGGGAAACCATTTTGGAGAAGTTATGGGATGACTCGTTTGTGGATGATAATACCCTTAGCGTTAATATTACCCGGGTACGGAAACGTCTTGCCGAACTAGGCATTACCGATGCGCTGGAAACGGTGAGAGGCTCCGGATACAGGCTGATTAATAACTGGAAAGCGACATCATCGTTATGAAGTTGTTTATTCGAGAACATATCGCTCTGACGTGCTGGGTGTTTGCGATGATGTTCACCGTGGTTGCTGTATTTTGGTACGATGGATACGATCATTGGAAGACGGCGCTATATGCCGTAGGGCTGGGCTTGTTTTTGTATGTCGGTTATCTGGTGTATCGTTACATGTCACATCGAGCCTTTTACACCCGTATGACACAGCCCGTGAATTCGCTGAATGAATTGGTAGCATTACATGAAACGGCGCCGTTATCAGCCTCTTTGGAAAAACTGCTGGATTCCCAGTACGGCCAATATCACGCACATCTGAGCCGGCTCGAACAAAAGCAACAGGAATATCTTACGTTTATGAACCAATGGGTACATCAGATGAAAACACCGTTATCGGTCATTGAGCTGACCGTGGAAGAAGAAGAGGACGATGATGCTCGTTTTCGCAGTATTCGTGAGGAAGCAGATCAGATGCGACGTGGATTGGAAACGGTCCTATATGTCGCAAGGCTGGATACCTTCGAGCAGGACTTCAGCGTGGAACCGGTTGAACTGCGAGTGGTAGGTGAAGAAGCGATTCATGAGTTGAAACGATTTTTCATTCGTAACCATGTGTATCCCGAGATGCAGATTGATGCTTCGCTGGTGGTGCAATCTGATGCAAAGTGGGTTCGATTTGTGCTAGTACAGCTGTTATCCAATGCCATCAAGTATGCTGCAGGCAGTGGACAGAAAGTGCATCTTCGCGCCTACGAAGCGGAGCAGAACGTCATACTGGAAGTTCAGGATCATGGGATTGGCATACCCAAATCAGACCTAAACCGGGTGTTTAGACCCTTTTTCACTGGGGAGAACGGAAGGCATTTTAAGGAATCTACTGGTATGGGGCTGTACATCGCAAAAGAAGTGCTGACACGTATGAATCATCAGATTGAGCTTGAATCGGTATATGGGGAAGGAACGACAGTCCGAATTACCTTTTCGGTTTGAACGCAAGATAATGAATAATTAGACCTGATTTTATATATGAAGTTGAATATGAATTACAAGTGAAATAACGACGCCTTTTGCCGTGCTGGGAGGAAGGCGTCTTTTTCTTGCGATTTCTGAGGGGGACGGGTACGGAATCTTACAATATTGTCATGTTGGTGAAAGGTTAACCCATAGGAGAATGAGTGAAGTTTCGGGTAGACTGTAGTCAGAAGGTTAGCGAAGAAGATAAGTACTTAGAAATTAAAATTAGACGTTAATCGTTAAAGGAGTTGTACGTATGGAGATATGTTCCGTCAAACAGATCAGCAAAATTTATAAAGGGATTGTATCCTATGAAGCCTTGTCAGGGATTGATCTTAGTATCCAAGAGGGAGAGTTTGTGGGCATTATGGGGCCGTCCGGTAGTGGCAAAACAACATTACTGAACATGATTTCAACCATTGATCATCCGACGTCAGGGGAATTGCGAATTGCGGGTCAGAATCCATTTGATCTGGGGTCGGATCAGCTGGCTTTGTTCCGGCGCAGAGAACTAGGCTTTGTCTTTCAATCCTTCAACCTGCTTAACACACTGACGGTGAAGGAAAATATCGTGCTCCCATTAACATTAGACGGTATTTCCGTTCGGGAGATGAATGCGCGAGTAGTGGAGCTTGCTAACAAATTGGGGATTGAAGGAATTTTAAACAAACGCACGTATGAAATATCGGGCGGACAGGCACAGCGGACAGCGATCGCTCGAGCGTTAATCCATTCTCCCAAGCTGATTCTGGCGGATGAGCCGACGGGAAATCTGGATTCCAAGGCTGCCAAGGATGTGATGGAGATTCTTGAACAGCGCAATCGAGAGGATCAGGCGACGATGTTGCTCGTAACCCACGATGCTGTGGCAGCTAGTTACTGTAGCCGAGTGGTCTTCATTAAGGATGGTCAATTATATAACGAAATTCATTACGGTGATAACCGCGCGGCCTTCTATCAAAAGATTATAAACGTATTATCCCTGATGGGAGGCTCTGGACATGAATTTTCGCCAGTTCGCCATTAATAACGTTGTTCGAAACAAACGAATTTATTTAGCTCATTTTCTAAGCAGTACGTTCTCGGTTATGATCTTTTTTATCTATGCGTTGCTGCTGTTCCACCCGGATTTACAAGATGGTTTGAAAGGTTCTTCCCAGACGGTGACGGTGCTTGCGAACCAAGGCCTGATGATTGCTGAAATCATCATTTTCATATTCTCTTTCCTGTTTCTGCTGTATTCGGTCGGTTCATTTCTGAAGACTCGGAAGAAGGAGTTTGGTATCTTCCTGATCATCGGCATGACTCGAAAACAGATGAACCGACTTTTATTTATGGAAAATATGTGTATCGGCTTAGCCTCCATCGTGGCAGGTATCGGACTTGGACTCATATTTGGTAAATTGGTTTTGCTTATTTGTGGTTCCATGCTTGCGGTGGAGAACAGTCTGAGATTTTACTTTCCACTCAAAGGAATTCTGCTGACAGCCGGAGCGTTTCTGGTGCTTTTTGTAGTCATTGCTCTGTCATCCTCATTGCTGATTCGTAAGGGAACGTTAATTGACCTCGTGAAGTCAGAGGAAAAACCAAAACCTGAACCTAAGGCATCCCCGCTGCTCTCGCTGCTCTCGGTTGTGCTGATTGGTGGAGGGTATACAGGTGTATTTATTTTCGCGTGGGGATCATATATTTTCCCTTTATTGTTTGGCAGTGTGCTCAGCGTAATTGCAGGTACGTATCTTCTGTTCACGCAGCTGAGTGTATATGTCATTCGGGCATTGAAAAAGAAAGAAGGATTGTTTTACCGCAAGACCAATCTGCTCTTTCTGTCCGAGCTTACCTATCGCATGAAAGATAACGCCGTGATGTTTTTTATGGTCAGTGTTATCTCGGCTTCTGCGTTTACGGGCATTGGCAGCATGCTGACTATAGGTGACCCAAGGCTGTCTTCCATGACGAATCCATATGCTTTTACGTATACAAATTCAGGCTTTACGGATTCTGCAGTCGTTGATCGTCAGATCCAAAAAATTGAAGAGACGCTGGTTAATCGCGAAGTTCCATATGTAAAAGGTAGTTACCAGCCTCTCTATGAGAACAATAACAACTACATCATCAAACTGAGTTCATATAACCGTCTTGCCAAAGCACTTGGTTATGAAGAACGGGTGCTGGATCGCAATGATCTGGCGTTTAATACAGCACCCAATATTACTGCACGCAATAAACTGTTAGATACGAAAAAGGACAGTTACCCATACTCCGCTGACTTGTATGTTGGTGAACAGCAGCATTTACAAATGCAGATGTTGCCACCGGCAACCGATATCGTGATTCCGATGGAGGGTGAGGCGGGCGTCTACGTTGTTTCTGATGACCTGTATTCCAAGATTCGAGAAGCATACATTGCAGAGATTAAGATGGATGTTGATTTTTACTCCGATCAGACGACATTTTTTGTGGTAAAAGACTGGATGTCGACACGCAGTTTTGCTTCGGAATTGCTGGATACTATTGAAAAAGACCGTCCGGAGAAGGGATATGTTCAGTTCACTTCTCTTGTCGTAGACTGGCTGAATAACAAACAAACCAATGGCATCATTCTCATCGTAAGTGGATTGATCGGTATTGTGTTTTTCACCTTCGCGGCGAGCTTCACCTATTTCAGGCTGTATGCAGATCTGGAGCGAGATGAGGCACAGTATCGCATGATTGGTAAAATGGGGCTTAGCCACCCGGAGCTACGCAAAATTGTAACAAGACAGCTCGTGCTGATGTTTTTCCTGCCGCTTCTCGTGGCTTTGATTCACAGTACAGTTGCATTTACGGCGCTGTATCAGATGGTTCAGTTTTCGATTCTAGATCATAGCCTTGGCGTATTTATGGTGTTTGTCACGATGCAACTTATCTTCTTTGCCATAGTACGCTGGCGCTATCTGCGTCATATGTATTCGAAGCTCGTGTAAATTAGCAGTGCACCTTATACATTTCACTGCGTTTTATCAGCCTTGGCCTGTAGGTCAGGGTTTTCTTTTTTAGTTAAGAAAGATTTAAGATAGAGGAATTAGCAGGAATGAAGGGATTTGATATATAGTAAATATTAATATATAGAGAAAAGAATAATTCAAAGCTGAAGAACGGCGATAAATCTATTGTTTAAAGGTAATGCATTTGTCCGGTTCAGCATTGCACTGGCCCTGATTTTGGTTAATATCTATTTATTATCCTGTGTGAGCACGCCTAGAGGGCAGAAATGTAACTGTGCGTAAACCGTGGTAGAATAGAAGGGATAACATCCATACTTAGAACAACAAAAAAAGATCATAAGGAGAGGAACTTATGTCTGAAATCATTGAAAAAACTGTAACCGAAGCGGAATATATTGCACCTCCAGCGATTCAGCTTGGAACCATTCATATTTCTAACGATGTCGTGTCCAAAATTGTGGGCATGGCCGCGCAAACCACTCCAGGAGTGTCTTCCATGTCTGTTGGGCTGACGGAAGGTCTCGCCAAGAGCATCAGCGGTAAAAGTCTGCAAAAAGGAATTGACGTTCATATTCAAAATGATGAAGCGTCCATTCAATTGCGCATTAATGTGCAATATGGCCGCAAGATGCACGAGGTCTGCCAGGAACTGCAACATAACGTACAGCAAGCGGTGGAGCAGATGGCAGGCGTAATCGTGAAAGAAGTTAAAGTGCAGGTTGTCGGCATTGCCATGCCTGAAAACGTCTAGATCTTATAATCTTATAATAGGTAAGCACCTTCCTAACATGGGTTCATGGGGAAGGTGCTGTTTTGTGTTTTCGATAGTAGGTGGGAGCTTCACCCAGCACTTTTTTAAACATTTTGGAGAAAAGAAGTTGGTCTGTATATCCGACGGAACGGGCAATATCCCCGATACTCAGGCTAAGATCGAGCGTCAGCTCGGCTGCTCTGCGCATACGATAATGGACGAGATAAGATTGAATGCTGCTTCCGATCTGATCTTTGAAGAGTGAACACAGATAACTTCGCTGCAAGCCGATGTGAGAGGCGATGGACTGCACTGTAATGGCGTTGGCATAGTTCATCTCGATAAAATCAATCACTTGGGTTACATATGTTTCTTTGCCGTATTCTGCAGTGGGCTGAACGTTCTCGTCATGCGAATGATCAATCAGAATGGCAAAAAACTGATAGAGCCATCCGGTCATACTAATCTCCCAGCCTTTATAAGCCGTGCGAGAATGGATGATGCGGTGCAGACATGAGCGCATCTCATCGTCTTCGTCACCGAGATCAAAGATGGGTTGTTGTTCCGATAAAGAGGCTTGTTGTAAAAAGGAAGCACTATGCGTGCCCTGAAATGCAACCCAGCTATACTCCCATGGATCATCTTGATCAGCTTTATAATGTACCACGAAATGTGGCACGATCAGGAAGCCTTGCCCCTTACGTAGTTGATAAGTCTTCCCTGCAACTTCAAACGTGCCTTTGCCGTTCAGGACATAATGGATTTTATAGTAATCCCTCATTGCTGGGCCGAAGTGGTGCCCGGGCGTGCAGGCTTCAGTACCATAATGAAGGAGCTGCAACTCCTGAAAATGCGTGTTTTTGAACATATACGTAATCATTACGTCCACTCCTGTGAGAATCAATTGATTCTTGCATTTTAACATATATATAATTGTAATTGGTACTTAAATTGAAGTATAAGTTTAGCTATAACGATCATTTTTACATATCAATGTAGTGATAAACCATATCGTTTATGCAGAAAAATGACTAAGATAAAAGAGTATTAACGGCTGGGCTTAACCTACTTTACAGAAAAGAGTGAATTCACGATGCCTTATATTGCAAATGAACAACGTTATGATGATATGAGCTATTCTCGCTCAGGCAAATCGGGAATTAAGCTTCCACAGATTGCGCTGGGATTATGGCAGAATTTTGGCGGCAATCGCACGCTGGATATTCAGGAACAAATGATTTTACGCGCGTTCGATCTCGGTATTAATCATTTTGATCTGGCGAATAACTATGGGCCACCTCCAGGGTCAGCAGAAGAGAACTTTGGCGTGATCTACCACAAACATCTGCGTCCTTACCGGGATGAGCTACTGATCTCTTCTAAGGCAGGGTACCATATGTGGAGCGGCCCTTACGGCGAGTGGGGTTCCCGTAAAAATTTGATTGCCAGTCTCGACCAGAGCTTGAGCCGAATGGGACTGGACTATGTAGACATTTTCTATCATCATCGTCCAGATCCAGACACGCCACTGGAAGAAACGATGACAGCGCTGGATCACATCGTAAGGCAAGGTAAGGCGTTATATGTGGGCTTGTCCAACTACAATGCACAACAGACGCAGGAAGCGGTGACGATTCTGCGCGGGCTCGGAACACCTTGTCTTGTTCACCAGCCGAATTATTCCATGCTGAATCGCTGGATTGAAGAGGGTTTGCAAGATGTGTTGGACGAGCAAGGTGTAGGTTCTATTGCGTTTTGCCCACTCGGTCGAGGTCAGTTGACGAACAAATACGTGGACAAAATCAAAGCGGAACGGGCCAATCCTACAGGTAATCTAAAGAAAGAATCTTATACAGACGAACGTATCGCGAAATTCGAAGCGCTACAAGCCGTGGCAGAACGACGAGGACAGACGATTTCACAACTTGCACTCAACTGGGTATTACGTGGTAACCGTGTAACGTCCGCATTGATCGGAGCCAGCCGAGTATCGCAGATTGAAGAAAATGTTGCTGCACTCAAGGCTCCTGAATTAACAGCCGCAGACCTGAGTGAGATCGATACGATTTTGGACGGCATCGGAAATATTCCTTGGTAAACGTCTTATATAGGTAATGTTTATATTGAGTACCTTTTCTCTTTATAGAGAAGGGGTACTTTTTATGTTCAGAAGGGAAGAACTGGCGTATCGAGTAGCATAAGGTTTATACTGGAATGATTCGTTATTAGGTTATCAGATGAGCAAGAAAGGGAGATGCATCATGGAGTTTTATCGATTTGATCAAGAGAGCGGCAAACAGATCACGAAATTTGATTCCGACTTTGTGATGTCGCGAATCATTCAAACGAGTGGGAACGCGCATATAGGCTGTATGCATATCCCCGCTAATGGTGTGGTCGGATACCACCAGGCGAATTCACCGCAACTAATGCTCATTATGACAGGAGCAGGACGGGTCCGAAGCGGGAACGATGATTTTATCGAAATAAAAGCGGGAGAAGCTGTTTTTTGGGAAAACGGAGAATGGCATGAAACCATATCAGAGATCGGTCTAACAGCTATTGTCATCGAGAGTGAAGCATTGAACCCCTCAGCATACATGACTCCCAAAGAAAGTGACCTCTAGATATCACGAATAGAATGAGAAAGTCGCGTTCTTATGATAAAAAGGTTGTTGTTCATAGTACCTGGTCATAGGATTTGATGTATAATATAAAGAAGCTATATAAATGAACTTTTTTACACGTAAACGGAGAGGACAGAAAAAACCTGGAGAAGCGAAGTTAAAAGCTTTCTGTAAGAAAGCTACATCGTAAGCATAAGATTCGCCTTTATCACCGGATTTTCCCTTTAGAAAAGGGAATCAAAAAAATCTGGGGATAACAGCGATGGGAAGGTTATTCTGTCATCGTAGTGGATGTGTAAACCTATTCAATTTATATATATTTGAATGATAAAGGAGAGGCTCCATTTGAATTTTGAACAGTGGATTGCGCCTGAAAACTATAACCTGACATCCGAGATGGAGAATCACCCGTCAGACCGGATTGCACTTAGATGGCTCAGCGATCAGAAAGAAGTAGAAGAGATTACGTACGGTGATTTGTTAAAACAGGCGAACCGTCTGGCTGGAGGACTGCGTGAACTTGGTTTGGCGAAAGGAGATCGGGTGCTGGTCATGGTACCACGCCGGATTATCGCTTATGTGATATATATTGCATGTCTGAAACTTGGCATTGCTGTGATTCCATCTTCGGAGATGCTACGTGCGAAAGATTTGGAATACCGTCTGCGGCATTCATCGGCGAAGGCAGTCATTGTATGGTCTGAGACCACATCAGAAGTGGAGAAAATGGATTCCGACCTGCCAGCACTTGCCCATCGTATCGTTGCATCACCTAACGAAGACCATGGTGTTCCTGGAGAAGGCTGGGTTAACGTACATCAATTGATGCAGAATCAGCCGGATGAAATGGCTGCTGTTCAGACGCACCGTGATGATATGGCTATTCTGGCGTATACCTCTGGCACGACGGGCAATCCAAAGGGCGTCGTACATAGCCACGGCTGGGGTTATGCACATCTGCGGATAGCATCCACGTTATGGCTGGATATTCAGCCGACAGATACGGTGTGGGCAACAGCAGCACCTGGATGGCAAAAATGGATCTGGAGCCCGTTCCTGTCGGTACTCGGAAGAGGGGCAACAGGTTTGGTATACAACGGCTCATTCCAGCCGAAGCGTTACCTGGAGTTGATGCAGGCGCATCAGATTAACGTGCTCTGCTGTACACCGACGGAATACCGCCTGATGGCAAAAACGGATGATCTCGGACATTATGATTTATCCCATCTTCGTAGCGCTGTATCGGCGGGAGAACCGCTGAATCAGGAAGTGATTGAAATCTTCCAGCGCCATTTCGATCTCACCATCCGTGATGGTTACGGACAGACGGAAAGCACGCTGTTAATTGGCAGTTTGAAGGATGCGCCTGTGCGCATAGGTTCGATGGGTCAGTCCATTACCCCGGGATTGATCGAGATTATCGGTGAAGATGGACAACCTCTACCTGCTGGGGAGGTTGGAGATATTGCTGTGCATCAAGACATGCCAGCGCTGTTCCGTGCTTATTATCAGGACGAGGGTCGCAAGGAAGCGAACCAGCGCGGGGAGTATTTTGTCACAGGTGACCGGGCAAGCAAAGACGAAGAAGGGTACTTCTGGTTTGAAGGCCGCAGTGATGATATTATCATCAGTTCGGGATATACCATTGGGCCGTTTGAGGTGGAAGAAGCGCTCATGAAACATGCGAGTGTGAAAGAGTGTGCTGTCGTTGCAAGTCCGGATGAAATTCGGGGCAACATTGTCAAAGCTTTTGTTGTGCTCCGAGACCCTTCCCAGGCTTCATCGGAACTCGCGCATGAACTGCAAAGACATGTGAAGGAATGGACAGCACCTTACAAATATCCACGCAAAATTGAATTTGTAACGGATCTACCCAAGACCAACTCAGGTAAAATTCGCCGCATTGAACTCCGTGAACAGGAAAAACGCAACGGTTAGTTTGCGGACTGTGTATAGAGTGATATAGAGGCTAAAGATGAAATAACATTTTTGATTGATGAAGTTTGAGAATACAGCAATTTGAAATCTTACCGAAGCAGGAGTGAACCTAACATGAGCTCGTTTGAACAATCTTTTGCAACATCATTGGAACAATACGCTGAACTGGTCGTCAAGGTTGGTGTGAATATCCAGAAGGGACAAGACCTACTGGTAACAGCACCGATTGAAACATTGGAGTTTACACGTCTAATCGCCCAAAAAGCTTACGCGGCCGGAGCTAACTATGTACAAGTCGATTTCGAGGACGATAATATTACACGTAGCCGGTTTGAGCATGGTTCGGATGATAGCTTTGACTATTATCCGAAGTGGAAAGGCGACATGATGGAACGTTTCGCCGAAGCTGGAGGAGCAACACTGACAATTAAAGTTCCTGACCCAGACTTGTACAACGGAATCGAAGCGACCAAAGTATCCCGTGCAACCAAAGCGGCAGCAGAGGCACGCAAAGGATATTCCAAATATACACGTAACCATGACATCAGCTGGTGTCTGATCAAAGCGCCAACCAAAGCTTGGGCCAATAAAGTGTTTGCCGACATTCCTGAGGAAGATCGCATCAACGTGATGTGGGATACCATCTTCAAGATGAATCGTGTGGACGGCGGAGATGCTGTACAGAACTGGAAAGAGCATATTGAGACGTTGAACAAAATGAGTGAGTTACTCAATCAGAAAAATTATAAGAGTTTGCACTATCGTGCACCAGGTACGGATCTGAAAATTGAACTGGTAGACAACCACATCTGGGGCGGTGGCGGCAGTGAAAACAAACAAGGGGTCTACACCGTCGCGAATATGCCGACAGAAGAGGTATTTACGATGCCGAAGCGTAGCGGTGTGAACGGTTATGTTAGTAGTACGATGCCGCTGAATCTGAACGGACAGCTGGTAGATCAGATGCGAATTACATTTAAAGATGGTCAGGTTGTTGCGTATACAGCGGCTTCTGGCGAAGAGCATCTGAAGAACCTGTTTGCGACAGACGAGGGGGCTCGTTACTTGGGAGAAGTGGCGCTCGTGCCGCATGATTCGCCAATCTCGAATCTGAATCGTATTTTCTATAATACGGGCATTGATGAGAATGCATCCTGTCATCTGGCTGTCGGAAGTGCGTATCCGTTCAACATGAAGGGTGGCACATCGATGTCGAATGAAGAACTGTTGAAACATGAATGCAATGTAAGCCTGACACATGTCGATTTCATGATTGGTTCTGCGGAACTGGACATCGACGGGGAGTTACAGGACGGTACGATTGAGCCGGTATTCCGCAAAGGAAACTGGGCATTTTAATATGAAATGCATAGTCTGTTTACGATGAAAGTATAAGTGCAATTCTAGTGTAGTCAAATCAATAACAGATGCAACGTAGAAAAGTGACTTCAATGGAAGTCACTTTTCTGTTTATATTCAGTCATTAGGGAGCATATAAGACTAAGTCTGGGATAAAACATGTGAAGTGTAAGCAACTGTGGAATCATCTCATTCCAGGTTTTCTGAATACCCTCAGCCGTATGAGGAATCGTGAAAATGATAGTCTGGTAGCATTGTAAACCACTCGAAGAACTCATAAAATAGGCATAATATGATATGTACAGTGAGCCGTACGTAAAAGTGGTTAGGGAGGAGAATAGATGATGAATATGGATGGAATGGATATTACAAACGCCTTTACAGATGAACTTTTCAAGCAATACATATTAGCAAATTATTGTGATCAACGGGGTTATATTCGGGCACAAGATGTGAGTGAAGTGGAGACCCTGGAGCTTCCCAAAGTTGGTATGAAAAATCTTCAAGGCAATGAATATTTCACCGAACTTAAGGTGCTCGATTGCACGTATAATGCGTTGATCAGTCTGAATGTTGAACATAATCTGAAGTTGAAAACGTTATTATGCAGAGAAAATCAAATTGTTGAGCTGAAGTTGAACTCCAATACAGAGCTTGAAACATTAGATTGTAGCTTTAATTGTTTGCGTAAACTGGAACTTTCGCAGAATCATAAGCTTATAGCGATTGAATGTAACTGGAATTTGCTCTCTGAACTGAAAGTAGGGCATCTAAAGCAATTGCAAAGACTTGCATGCAGCTACAACACACTTTTCTCACTGGATATGGTAAGTAATGAGCATCTAACTTATTTGGATTGTTCGAGCAATGATCTTATTGAGCTTGATGTCACTGGCTGTCCCGCTTTACTAGAGCTTCGCTGTCACCACAATCAACTTAAAAGTCTGGATCTCCGTTCCAATCACCGTCTGGAAAGTGTGCGTTGTTTCAATAATCATATTCGTGAACTGGATTTACGTAATAATACCGAACTTGCGGAACTATATTGTTCTGAAAATAAGTTAAAATCACTTGACGTGAGCTGTAATTCCAAGATGGAGCGCATGCAGTACGGTGATAATCTCATCATTGAACCGGATCATGAAGTCCCAGGCATGGGTACATTTCAATATGATAACGAAACGACGATATATCATATGAATTTGCAGGAGGAAGGAAGAGAACTGCGAGTTACGGCACAAATTTCAACGAAGGCCGGTATGGATGCATTGTCCGCTTCTTTCGAAGCTGCTTGGGAACAATGGCATGTCCTGCGAGAACGGGCGCTTCATATGATTGGTAACGCTCATCCAGACGAGGATGTAAATACTTTGGCGCTGGCAGATGTAGAATTTCAAGCAGATGGCATTTTAAAGTTGGGATTTGATGCTGGCGATACGCCAGCCGGGCAGCTCTATATCTATGCGGAATTCGATAGCGATCTCCAGATCTCGGATGAGTTAATATATGAAACGTATTGAAACAACGGAATGTTAAGAAGGCTATTAAGGCAGTCAGTAACTTGATTAAGTTCTACACACGAAAAAGCCACGAAGTCGAAGTCGTGGCTTTTAAAGCACTTTTATTTTAGGAAAAAGATCGGATAACAGTTATTCGGCATTCATTTTATTAAAGCTAACATATTCATGAATCGGTTTGCGATACCCGCGTGGACGCTGTTTGGATTCTGATTTTTTGCCAATGGTAATCATCATCGCAGTTACATAATGATCCGGAATGTTAAGACTTTGCTGCAGTTCCTCAGCGTTAAATCCAATCATCGGACAAGTGTCCCAGCCACGATCTTGAGCGATCAACATGAATTGCATCGCTGATAAGCTGGCGTTACGGATGGCATCCTCACGTTGGAAAAATCTGCCGCGAGTTTCGTAGAATTCGATAACACTTTGTGATTCCTGCTCGTATTGAAAAGGCGTGAGTGCGCCTAAGTTAAGCAGTCCTTCGTTAATCGTGCGAATATGATGATGTGCATTGACATCCCCTAACACGATAATGACCGCAGAAGCTGTTTTCACCTTGTACTGCTGAGAAGCCTGATATACTTTCTCTTTCTGAGCTTCATCGGTCAATACAAGATAATGAGTGTGTTGCAGGTTAAACGCGGATGGCGCAAATTTGTTCAAAGCAAACATTTCTTCCAGTTCGGACTCTGAAATTTCAATTCCCTCTTCAAAAATAACAGCAGATCTTCGGTTTTTAATCAATTGGTCCAGTTCGCTCATGTTGTTTACCTCACTTATGTATAGTTTGCTTGCTTATAAAGTGAATATAACATATTTAATTACTTTATGTAAGTATTATTTTTGAATAAGACAAGATATGCTCGCCATACGCTAGTAGAAAACAGCAGAGGTGAGTCATGAGATCATTCATCCTCAGATTAAAATCAGCTTGGCGGCATCGTGAGTTCCAGGTTTATGTCTTTGAATCCTCTGCCCTTAAAAAGTTTGTGGTGGTGGAGATCATACTGGGTTACATTGTATACAAAACAGCCTTTTATCTGAGCCACAACGATTTACTGGCAGGGGCAAGTTCCTGGGCGGGTACCGAAGGTGTAAAACGGTTGCCTGTTTTGATTCGGCGTATTGCTGGAGTCTAAAAAATGTTGAATAGTTGATCTGTAACCGTGTGGGATACGTGACTGCAATCAAGAACACTTTCTCAGAATACATTGGTGCACAGATGCTTTCCTGGAACTATAGCTATCTTGTAATTTATATGGAGAAGGGGCGAGTGTGCCCCGTTCTCCAGGTATCGATCTGCAAATGAAGAGGTTGAGTTACTAAGCTGCTTGCCGACCGAGAGCTTATTTTGCACGTTCCAAATATTGCTCCAAAGTTAATTTTTGGCTAGTAATCTCGCCAGCAATGTAGACACCAACATAACGGACATGCCAAGGCTCATATGAATATCCGGTTAACTTCTCTTGATCTTTGCCATAACGGATAATAAAACCGTATTTGTGGGCATTGGCTTTCAGCCATTTGCCTTCTTTGGTGTTGCCAAAACTTTGCTGAAGATCATAACCTGCCGAAGCGCTGGAAATGTCCATGGCGAGTCCGGTTTGATGTTCGCTCTGTCCTGGACGAGCACTTGTTTTGTTAGCAACAGCTTCGCCTTTGATGCTGGCATTACGGTCAAAGATTGCTTTCTGCGTAGCATATGAACGGTAGCCGGATACAGCTTTGATATCGATACCATCCTTTTTCGCGGCGGCAAACAATTTCTCCATTGCTGTTGCTGCGACTTTACGCATCTGTTTCTTGGGACTTGAGCCGGAGAAGCTGAATGGGATGTTAGGAACGACCAGATCTTTCGGCTCGTAAGTGGATGGTAGGTTTCTTTTTTTATTCACAAGCACAACAGTGCTGGATAGGTTCGTCACGGTAGCAACGCCTTTGCTAGAGGTCGTAACGGTACGGCTTGGTGCGTTATCTCTCAGAAATTGAGAGAAGCTTGAGCTTGCCGCAGAGGCAACCGGGTTAAAGATTTGGTTGATTGGAAGTGTAGTAAACGCTGTGCTTGCAAGCACTGAGCCAACCAGAAGTGTCGATATGATGGATTTGCGAGTAAGTGATGACATGATGGGAATTCCTCCTTGGAATATATTAATCTATAAACCAAGTATACTGGAGGATTATGTCCATAGGTTCTCCAAATGTTTCCGACTTGTAAACAAAGTTTGCTAGAATCTATTTTATTGGGAAATTAGATGAAAGTTCGAATATCGCATATTTCAGGATGAAGGTCCTAGAAAATCGGTTGCTACCGGGCAAAAGATGCTGGAAGGAGAAATGTAAACGGTGGGGGAGAAAGGAAAAAGATGAAAGTGAGTAAAGACATAAAGAGCACAAAATATAGAGTATAAAGGGAATAAACAGGGAGGGCCAAGTTATTCATCAGCAAATTCAAGGCACAAGCAAGTAAAACAATTTAAGCGAGTAACTCGAGGCTTTTACCCAGTAAACTGTAAAAAATCTAACGATCACCACAGTGCTTATTCTACGAAAAAAGCCCATTTTTATAATCAAATACTGCTTTCAGGTTAAATAACGTTACTGGTGATCGTTAGATTTTCAATTTACTATTTTGGAGCTAAATAAGGTTCCTCATGATCATTAGAAGTTGCTCCAAGCATCTGGTGCTTGAGAAAGCTGGAAAAATCATCTTTGCAGGCTTTCCTACAAGGGTGACAATACTCTGCTTACCTGCTGTTTAGGATAGTGTACATGCATTTTCCGCACTAGGTGTACCTACTGCGGCAGCACGTGTATCCCGGAGTCTGAGATTACTGCTGATTACACCCGAATCACTGCTCAAAGTAAAGGCAGGAAAGTTTTCTTGTGCATCCAGCTTCATGTTTGATTCCAGGTTAAGCTGGTGTTTGGGGTCCACGTAGAATGGAACAAAGTTGGTTTCAATCTGCTCATCCAGCGCAGCCAGTTCATCAACAATCAGCAGTACGACAACACCGTTACATCCACAGCCTTCCATATCGTAAAATACTTTGAAATAACCCGGTTGATCATTCAAACTTGTTGTTAAACGTTGTGCCGCCAGATCAGTAATTTGCATATGCATATCGCTTCACTCCTCTATATATTGACCTCGTCATAAATGGTTAAGGAACATTCAGCCTGTAATGCCATTATACCACTTTGTCGAAAATTAAATCATTCATTTTCTTGACTGATCAGTCTGGAAAGTGTAAGATGTGTTTAACGAAGAGGAGGTGGGGACACCAGTTGGGAAGAGCGAAAGAGTTTGACACAGAACAAGTATTACGAAAAGCGACTTCTGTTTTTGGCGCTTATGGTTATGAAGGGACCTCGTTAACGGTATTACTTAATGAACTCGGCATTGCCCGGCAAAGCCTCTATGACACCTACGGAACAAAACATGATTTGTTTGTCTCTGCTCTGAAATTTTATGTGCAGCAGAAAACAGAAGCATCGACACAACTGTTAGAACAAAGCGGCAGTGTACGTGAGGGTATGCAACAATTGTTTGAAGAGGTGGTGAACGTGTTAGCCGATCCGGATCGGCGCAACGAATGTTTTATCATTAACAGCGCGATAGAACAGGCACCTCAGCAACATGAGATCGCTGCGTTTATACAGGCGAATAATCGCTGGATGGAGAACGTATTTTACACAGCACTTTTACGAGGGTGCAATACGGGAGAGTTACAGTTACAAGAAGAAGAACTGCATCGTATCGCACGGTTTCTTAACTATTCAAGGCTTTCGTTCACATATACGGCGAAGAGTGGTGCTAGTGAGGAAGAAATGCGGGAACTTGTGCAAACGACTTTGAAGGTTTTGGATTAAACGATTAATAAATGAACGCCTTAAGCGTTTATTTTTTTAACTATTCTAGACTGATTAGTCCGAAAAGGAGAGGGTTTAAAATGAAAGAACAACAAGAGGTGGACAATGAGCAAAATGTGCCCAAGCAAATCATGCAACACTTCACAGGGCTTTTGCTTGAGGGGAAACTTGATGAGTGGGCAGAGCTGTTTACCACGGATGCCATTTTTGAATTTCCTTATTCACCTCCGGGTTATCCGCAGCGGCTGGAAGGGAAATCAGCCATTTTCAATCATGTGAATGCGTTGTTTAAATTTCTCAAAATTCATCAATTTAGCGAACCGACCATTTTAATCGATTCAGACCAACAACGATTTGTAGCAGAATTCACTTGTGAAGGCGTATTTCTGAGTACAGGGAAGCCATACAATCAAACATATATTTCTGTCGTCAGCTATGATGGTGACAAAATTACGCATTACAGAGACTATTGGAATCCTCTTGTCGTAATGGAATCGGAAATGGGAGGTGTTGTAGATGAGCAATGAGAAACCTCTTACACTCATTACCGGAGCGAGTGGCAAGACAGGAAGTCGAGTGGCTGCACAGCTACAGAAACAAGGTTATCCGGTACGTTTGGCTGGAAGAAAGCTTCCGTCGTCCACAGATTCTCGTGGGAATCATGTCTACTTTGACTGGTATGATCCTGCGACATATGGCGCAGCACTAAAGGGTATTAATCAAATTTATCTTGTTGTGCCACAGATGGATATGAATCCAGAGAAAGTGATGTTTCCTTTCATTCAGGAAGCGATATGGAGTGGAGTGAAGCGTTTTGTGTTGCTGGGAAGTGCATCTGTCGATGAAGAAGGGCCCGTTTTTGGCAAAGTACATCAAGCCTTGAAAAAGCTTGCGCCAGAGTGGGCTGTGTTACGTCCTTCTTATTTTATGGAAAATTTCACGGAGGGTCCTCATCGACAGTCGATTGCCCAGTTTCGCAAAATATATAGTGCAACGGGTGAGGGGAGAATCGGTTTTGTAAGTGCGGACGATATAGCAGCTGTTGCCTTTCATGCCCTAACCGATACTGTGCCTCATAATAGAGAGCACATCATAACGGGACCGGAATCGTTATCCTATGCAGAGGTGGCGCAGAAAGCCAGTGAAATATTAAATCAGCCAATCCAGCATGAATCGTTATCGGAAGAGACTTTAAGAAACCAGATGATTCAAGTAGGGATGCCTGAGAATTATGCGATAATGCTTGCAGGTTTGGACACTCATATTAGAGAGGAAGGAAGAGAAGATCAGGTAACGGATACTGTTATTCGCGTAACGGGTAATCAACCACGATCCATTGAGCGCTTGTTTTCAAAACAGATGATGGAGTAGCATAGTGGAGAAATTTCATGAGAAAATCTTGGTGAGTATCAGATCATTGCATAATCTATTATTACAAGAGGTAAGAGCATAAGTGAAGCATATAAGGTAGATTATGAGGTAGTTTACAAGGTAAATGTACAGGATACGTCGAATTCCTACATGTATAGACGAAGCAGAAAGGATGGGAATGAAGATGTCCGTCAACTTTACAAACCTTGAACGAGGAAGCTGGACAACCGAGCCTGTCTATACCCAACATGATGGAGAGAGGTTGATTGTACAGGCTCAGGAGGGCAGCGATTTTTGGGAAGAGACGTTCTATGGTTTCTGTCACCGAAATGGCCATGCCTTGCTTGCGCCGTGGGATGGGGAACAAGCTGTTGAAGTTTCGTTTGATCTAAGTTCTTTTACAGAATTATATGATCAGGCGGGATTAATGCTGTGGCATGGAGAACATCAGTGGATTAAAGCCGGGGTTGAAGTCAATGATGGCATTGTGCATGTGGGCGCTGTTGTCACAGATCAATTTTCAGATTGGTCACTCTCACCTGTACCGGAGTGGGGGGGACGAATCGTTACCATTCGTGCATCGTATCACCAGGAATCCGTTGTCATTCGTGCGCGTACAGATGAGCATCCTTGGCGTACGATTCGAGTGGCGAGATTTGCTTATCCAACCGATAAGCAGGCAGGACCGTTCCTTTGCTCGCCCAAACGGGCCGGGTTTGAAGTTGCTTTTACAAGATGGATATACACTGCACCAGATGCAGACTTGCATACCGATCCACCGATCCATGATTAAGCAGGGAATGGTGCATGAACATTATCGTAAAGTTATACTATGCGAAGAGGATGAGTTGTCACAAGAACATGCAATCCAATGGCATAAAAAAGAAAGGAAGCCAGTTTCTCTATTGGAAACTGGCTTTCTTGTATTTTTGCTTCTCTCAATGAATACTCAAGCTTAATGAGTGAGTGAGCATGACGTTTTATATATGCTCTGAACAACCATAAAACCGGAATTAGAGAGCAGAACTACGCATTATTTTTTCTCGGATTCCTGAGTAGGCTCGTCGTCTTGTTCTTCCTTGTCCTGCATTTCGCGCATACGTTCTTCGTAATCGTCCAGAAACCATAGCGGGTCCATATTATCTTCTTCGCCGTTATAGTTAATGAGGATTTCTTCGCCAGCCTTGATGTCTTTATAAGCATAGAAATCAAAGGTGTGATTTTCGAAGTTGATATCATACGTGGCATTAGGCTCGTAGGAATGATTAATCAGACTGCCGTATCCTAACAGGATCGCGGTATGATTGGCACCGTATTCGAAGACGTAATCCTCCAGAATCGTTTTCTCAATATGTTCGTGATCTTCATTCGGATAAGGCACCACGGGGGCCTGATGGATCAGTTTACCTTTTGCAATATCCACTGTAGCAAATACCCCGCGATTAAACTCACCGCCGTCACCCAGCTTGGACTGTTTTACTTCAATCATGACTTTCACCTGATGCTCTCGCTGAGAGCTCCGTTCTATATAATGGTTGTAATTCGTTTAAGGCAAAATTTTACCGCATACGCCGGGATAAGGCAAATGGAACATCACATTTTTTAAATAGGGCGTTGAGTTGTGCGGCAGATAACGCTTATAATATACAAAGAATTAAGTCTATATAGAAAAGGTGTCATGAATGAGCATATTAAATGTAGAAAAATTAAGTCACGGTTTTGGTGATCGTGCTATCTTTAACAACGTTTCATTCCGCTTGCTTAAAGGCGAACACATTGGTCTGATCGGGGCGAATGGAGAAGGTAAATCGACCTTCATGAATATTATTACAGGTAAGCTACAGCCAGACGAAGGTAAAGTGGAATGGTCCAAACGTATGCGTGTAGGTTATCTCGACCAGCATGCGGTACTCAGCAAAGGACAATCGATTCGCGATGTGCTGCGCGGCGCATTCCAATACCTGTTTGACATGGAACAGGAAATGAATGACATGTACGGCAAGATGGGCGACGTTACGCCAGAGGAACTGGAGCAATTGCTTGAGGATGTAGGTACAATTCAGGATACACTGACGAACCAGGACTTTTACATGATCGATGCCAAAGTCGACGAAACCGCGCGTGGTCTGGGCTTGACCGACATTGGTCTGGACAAGGACGTTAATGACCTGAGCGGTGGACAACGGACCAAAGTATTGCTCGCCAAACTATTGCTGGAAAAACCGGATATTTTGCTCCTCGACGAGCCGACAAACTATCTGGATGAACAGCATATTGAGTGGTTAAAACGATATCTGCAGGAATATGAGAATGCATTTATTCTCATCTCGCATGATATTCCGTTCCTGAACAGCGTAATTAACCTCATTTACCACATGGAAAATCAAGACCTGACGCGTTATGTGGGCGATTACAACCACTTCCAGGAAGTCTACGAGATGAAGAAACAACAGCTGGAGTCGGCGTACAAGCGTCAACAGCAAGAGATTGCAGACCTGAAAGACTTCGTAGCACGTAACAAAGCCAGCGTTGCCACTCGGAATATGGCGATGTCCAGACAGAAGAAACTCGACAAAATGGATGTCATCGAGATGGCCAAGGAGAAACCGAAGCCACAGTTCAACTTCCGTGATGCGAGAACGTCAGGCAAGCTTATTTTTGAAACGAAAGGCCTGGTTATTGGTTATAACGAACCGTTGTCCAGACCGCTTGATTTGCGTATGGAGCGCGGCCAGAAAATTGCGCTTGTTGGTGCGAACGGTATCGGTAAAACTACCCTGATGCGTAGCATTTTGGGTGAAATTCAGCCTTTGGAAGGCAATGTCCAGCGCGGAGAACATCTGGAGATCGGATACTTCCAGCAAGAGATGAAGGATGCCAACTACAATACGTGTATTGAAGAGATCTGGCAGGAGTTCCCTTCCTATACCCAGTTTGAAGTTCGTGCCGCACTTGCCAAATGCGGACTGACAACGAAACATATCGAGAGTAAGGTCGCAGTTCTCAGTGGTGGAGAGAAAGCGAAAGTGCGTCTTTGCAAGCTGATCAACAATGAGACCAACCTGCTTGTGCTTGACGAGCCGACGAACCACTTGGACGTGGATGCGAAGGATGAGTTAAAACGTGCGCTTCAAGCGTACAAAGGCAGCATTTTGCTGATTTCACACGAACCTGAATTTTACCGTGACGTCGTGACAGACACATGGAACTGTGAATCCTGGACGACCAAAGTATTCTAAAAGGCGCGTATTTCACTTGCATAGAGCATGTGGAATACGCGTTTTTTGTCATATTAGACGGAGGATGAAATAGGACAAAAGAATGGTTGACAGCCTTAAAAGCAAACGATATTCTAATTCTAGAAAGCGGTTACATTTTGTGTTTAAGAAACCTGTTTTACGACATGGGCAAAAAAGAAACGGTTCTCGGTTCTCCGTAACGTGCATGATTGCACCTGCCTGAGTAAACGGGGCTTTTTTTGCTCTTGAATGAAACCGGTTTCATTGAATGGGGAGGTGTGATCAGCGGAAGAAGCATGGTCTGAGGCCCAATGGACTGATTCATGTGTACTAGGGCGTGTTTAACCACTACGCTGAATATGTAAGGAACCTGCTTATATGTTCAGGCGCAAAGGAGCGAATCGAGATTGGATAAACTGAGAAAACCGGTTGCAATTCTATTATCCGCTGCACTGATGTTATCTTCAGGACCGTTGATGTACCCGAACAAGGTTCTTGCAGATGGAGCTCTTATTCCCGGATTGTTAATTCAAGACGATTTTTCCGATGGGGACTATACCGTTTCACCAGAATGGCATGTGATCTCAGGCCAGTGGCAAGTGACATCAGATCCGACGGACGAAGCCAACCAGGTTCTTTTTCAAAATGGGACCGATGAAGGTTTTATCACAACGGGGGAGCCCATACCGGACAAGACAGTGTCGATGCGTTTTTATACAGGAGCGGGTGAGGGATTTCCCGGTATTTTGCCGCGGTTTCAAGACAAGAGCAACTACTACTATTTCCAAATGCAGGTGCCCGGCAACAAACTCGTTTTCAGCAAAAGAGTAAATGGCGCAGATACCGCGCTAAAATCGGTGGAGTATGCATTCAGTAAAAATACATGGTATACGCTTAAAGTGTCGGTATCGGGGACCTCCATCCGCGGTTATATCGTCGAAAATGGGATGGACCGATTGGTTTTTGATCTGAACGATACATCTATTGCAACCGGTACCGTTGGCATTCGAAATAAGTGGCAGACCGTACATATTGATGATGTAATGATTGCGGAGCCGCCTCGAGTGAATGAAGCTGTGCTTGCAAAGGATGGAGAGACGGCATCTTCAATTTCATTGCATTGGCCGGAGATTGAAGGGGCAACGGGTTACCGTCTGTATCGCTCGAACACAGAGGAAGGCGGCTACTCTTATGTAAGTCAGATGTCATCAACAAGTTATGTGGATGAAGGACTAAGCTCGGATACAGCCTATTATTACAGACTTGCCTATGACTACGGGGCATTAACCGAGTCACAGTGGTCTGTCCCGCTTGAAGCCAAAACGGCTGCCGAGGCACCACAGGCACCGGGGGACTTGAAGGCGACAGCGTTGACAGCGACAAGTGTCAAATTGAGCTGGAATACGGTCAGTAAGGCGAATGGTTATCGTGTCGTTCGCGCCGAGCAAGGAACGGAAGATTATGAACAGGTATATGACGGCAACCTATTGTCTTTTACAGATCAGGCACTTGAGCCTGGAAAGAACTACAGTTATCGGGTGACGGCGTACAATGCTGCGGGTGAATCGGCCTTTAGTACAGCGGAAGCGCAGACGTACACGGTAGATTCTCCTTCAGGATTTGGTGTTACTGCTATAACGGATACGTCCATTTCCTTAGGATGGGCTGCACTTCCCGGATCGGAAGTCTCCTACACGGTTTCGAAGGCGACAAGCGCTTCGGGGACGTATCAGCAAGTCTACACAGGGAAGTCTACTTCGTTAGACGATACAGGTTTGACGATGGGCACGGGATACTTTTATACAATTCAGGCCAAAGTGGACGGAATGGACACTCCTGTATCTGCACCGCTTGGTGTATCCACGGTGCGCACAAGTATTACGCCAGGACAAATGTGGCCGGATCAAAACGGCAAACCGATTGATGCTCATGGCGCAGGTTTCTTTTACGATGAAAAAACAGAAAAATATTACTGGTATGGCGAATATCATACCGGGGGGTGGCCAGCTGCAGGGGTGCGTGCCTATTCTTCCAAAGATCTGATGAACTGGACAGACGAAGGCATGGCATTGACGATGCTGCAATCGATGGATGATTTTGACACAAACCCGTTAATCAAGGAACTCTATGCAGGTCGCGAGGATCGTGTGGACATCTGGGCCGATATTCGCAAAGGACGGATTATCGAACGGCCAAAGGTCATTTACAATGATAAAACGAAAAAATATGTCATGTGGGCTCATATGGATGGAGACAAGGACCCTTACAACAATAATGCGAATTACGGTAAAGCGAAGGCCGGTTATGCAACCAGTGACTCACCTGCTGGACCTTTTATATATCAGAAAAGTTACCGTATGGACATGGCTCCTGAAGGCGAGAAGGACTATTTCCCAAGTGACAGAGGTATGGCCCGTGACATGACGCTATTTAAGGATGATGACGGCACGGGTTACCTGATCTACTCCAGCGAAGAAAATCTGACGTTATACATTTCCAAGCTCACCGAGGATTACAGTGACGTCACAGGCTGGCATAAGCAAGGTCTTAAGGATGATAAAGGCAATCCTGTTCGCGATAGCGTATATCAGGCGGAATACGGCGTAGACTATGTCCGGGTATTCCCGGGTGGACAGCGAGAAGCACCGGCCATGTTCAAGTATCAGGGCAAATACTATATTATCACATCGGGTGCAACAGGCTGGGCTCCTAATGAGAACAAAGTTACGGTCGCGGATCATATCTTCGGACCTTGGTCGGCGATGACAAATCCGTTTGTCCGCACACTGCCGAGTGATCCTGATCCCGGGAAGGCATTTGGTACACAGGCAACTTCAGTCATTCCGGTTGATCCGGAAAAAGGCAAGTTTATTTATGTAGGAGATATGTGGAACGGAGGCAATTTCGCCAATGATGCAGCCAAGTACGTGTTTTTGCCAATCGAATTCGGTATAGGGTCAGACATTGCGATCAAGTGGTATAACAGTTGGACACCCGATCTGTTGAATTCCATGGGTAAGGTAGATATCGCAGATAAACTGCCTGAAGCCGTGAAGCTTGGCGAAGTTCCAGTGCTTCCTTCCACGGTAAAGGTGCGTGATGGAAATAATCTCGTTTCAACGCCAGCCGTCTGGACGATTAATCATCGTGCGATGACAGCGGAGGATTTTTCCAAGCCTGGACCGCTTACGCTACAGATCACGACCCCTGAGTATAACAACAAAACACAGGCAGTTCGTGTGTATGTCATTCCCGAGAATACATTATATTTTGTGAACAGCGGTGGTTATGATACGGCAGATTACAAGCTGATGAGTGGTTATATGCAAGATAAGCTCATGCATCCGGGAATTATAGATCAGATGTATGCGCCGGCTAATGGTCAATCCTGGGGATATGTTAGTGCCGATGCGCTGCCTTCCGGTTCGAACGGCGGTGATATATTCTCGACCGTTCGTTATCTGAATGGCGGCAATGTCAGCAACTCGCCTAAAGGCAAGGATTTGACGTATAGTTTTGATGTGCCAAATGGTGAATATGATGTGTATGCGGGATTCAATGACCCGTGGACGAATACTTCACGCCGTGCGGATTTGTTAATTAACGGTACGAATACCGGGGCGGTTACCTATATCCCTGCAAGTGTTCGGGCGCAAAAGGGTATTCAAGTGTCAGACGGTAAACTGGAAATCACGGTGCGTAATACTGCTTCCCAGGACCCGCTGATCAGCTGGATCATGATTGTGAAACCTGATATATCGTCCCCTGGTTACGGTAGCGGGGGTCTGGACTCTGTTTCCACCACTGCTTCAAGTGTAACACTTGGCTGGGATACATTACACGGTGCGGCAACCTATAAGCTGTATCGTTCGAATCAAGAAGAAGGAACTTACGAAATAGTTTATTCCGGCGCGCTTCCAGAGTATACGGATTCTGGGCTGAGTGAAGATACGGTTTACTATTACAAAGTCGAGGCACTGGACGATGCAAGCCAATCCATCAAAGGATTGTCTGATCCTTATCAAATCACAACAACTCGCCAGACGGCTGCTGACGTGGCTTCAGGCATTACAACACTCGAACAGCCAACGACGGCTTCTGCAAAAATTAAACTGCCAGTGTTGCCTCAAGGTTTCATGGCATCCGTTCATTCAAGCACAGCTCCGACTGTAGTCCAACTGGACGGAAGCATTATTTTACCAGCGAGTGAGACGACGGTCTGGATTGAACTTGCCATCACACGAACCTCCGATGGGAGCAAAGCGATAACGACGCCTCTGATCATTAAAGTGCCTGCACGTACAACATCTCCAGGCGGCAATGATTCAGGAGGGAATTCTGGCGGAGGATCAGGGAATAGCTCAGGCGGCAATAATGGAAATGGTTCAAACCCGGGCAACGGTGGTCAGATAGGCAACAATAATGGTACCTCAGGCACAACTCAATCGCAGTCGTCAACTCAACCTGTCACAGAAAAGGACCGCGCTGTTCTTGAACTGCAAGCCTCTTCGGCTCCAGAAGGAAATGCACAGTCCAAAGTGGATGCTTCAGCGATTGAAGCTGCGGTCAAAGCCGCACCTCTTACAGGCACAGGTCAACGTCTGGTTGAATTTCGCTTGAAGTCTGTTCCGGAAGCGGCTGCATATGAGCTGGCCCTGCCAGTTTCATCCCTGCTGGAGCAGAAGAAATCCGATGTTTTCCGTATCGTGTCTGCGTTTGCGACGGTTGAGCTTCCCGCTGATTTGCTGCCAAAAGAGGGAACCAATGAGGGTACGGCAATTATTCGATTGATCCGCACACCGCTTTCGCAAGGGATAACGGATCGTTTGGGAGCAGGACATGGTGTGCAAATCGAATTTAGCCTTAATCATCAGAACTTCATGCCTGATAGAGAGATTTCAATTGAATTACCGTATACCTCTTCGAAAGATACCGTCGCTGATAAAGTGATTGCTGTGCAAATGGGAGCAAGCGGGGAAATCAAACCGCTGCCACAGAGTTATTACGATCCGCAACGCGGTGAGATTATATTTTCTGCAAATGCTTTATCCTTGACTGGTGCATATGCTGCCTTATCTATGGAAGAGAACTTTTCGGATCTAGCCGGAGTACCATGGGCACAAAAAGCGATGGAGGCACTCGCTGTTCGGGGCGTGGTGGATGCAACAGGTAGTGAGGACACCAGACAGCTTCATCCAAAGCAAGATATGACACGCGGGCAATATGTGCAGTGGCTTGTAGCTTCGCTCGGCCTAAACGGGAGTTCTACTGAACCATTCAAGGATGTGAATGAACAATCTTCTTATTATAAGGCCGTTAACATAGCACGATCACTCGGTATTACGGATGGGGCTGGAGATGGACGTTTCAAGCCAGAGTCCACGATTACTCGTCAGGAGATGATGACCTTAACAGTAAGAGCGGTTGTTTCGGCTGGACTCATTGATGATGAAGCACAGAATTCTTCCGCAACTGATCTTGCCCGTTTCCGGGACGCAGTTCAGATCAACTCGTATGCAAGAGAAAGTGTAGCTGCGCTTGTGAACCTGGGCATCGTAGGTGGTTACAACGGTGAAGTAAAACCTGCGGCTGAAGCCAGCCGAGCCGAATCTGCTACGCTGATCTATGCAATGATGAGCAAGCTGGTCTGGAAAAAGTGATGAATCACTGTAACTTATAAAATAGAAAGAAGCTTGTTTTCACCTGAAGTCAGGTCAAAGCAAGCTTTTTTTGCTGTTCATTGTCGATTGTTGTTGATGTATTTGCAACGAGGTGATTTTCACGTTTTGTTCCTTTATCAGTGAAACTGATAAATGGTATAAAATCATTGAAATTGACCCTCACCCCCCGGTGTGTTAGGTTCTAGAGAGAAGAAATTAATATGATCATTTTAGTAGGAATTAAAATCGAAGTAATGCGTGAGGTGGCAGATGGTGGAACTTCAAGTGACAAATAGTCCTTTTAATCAAGAGCAGGTAGAATTGCTCAATCGACTTATTCCTACATTAACGGACGGACAAAGACTCTGGCTTGGTGGGTATATTGCAGCGTATCAAGCAGGTTTGGCAACAGCACAGACTATTGGGCAAGTTGGACAAAATCCGGTAGCAGCGCCGGTCAGTGCTCCTGCCGTTTCCCGTGAAGTTACGGTGCTGTACGGTTCCCAGACAGGGAATTCCATTGGATTATCGAAAAAACTCGGTAAGAAGCTGGAAGAACAGGGACTGCAAGTAACCTTGTCATCCATGGGAGATTTCAAACCGAACGGACTGAAGAAAATTGAAAATCTTCTGATTGTGGTCAGCACACATGGAGAAGGCGAACCGCCGGATAATGCAATTCCTTTTCATGAGTTTTTGAATAGCAAACGTGCTCCAAAGCTGGACGGACTTCGTTATTCCGTATTGGCGCTTGGAGATACCTCTTATGAGTTCTTCTGTCAAACGGGTAAGGATTTTGATAAACGACTACAGGAACTGGGCGCAACAGCTTTGGTTCCGCGCGTAGACTGCGATGTTGATTTTGATGAGCCGGCTGCGGCGTGGATGAACGATGTGCTTGCTTCGCTTAGCGGCGCAGCAACTACAGCCGGTGCGGTAACCAGTGAAGCAATCACAGCAGCGGTAAGCAGTGGAGAATCGGAATTCAACCGTACCAACCCGTTCAAGGCAGAGGTGCTGGAAAATCTCAACTTGAACGGCCGAGGATCGGATCGTGAGACACGCCATATTGAGCTGTCTTTGGAAGGTTCCAATCTGGATTATGAGCCGGGCGATAGCTTGGGTGTTTTCCCGGAAAACCATCCGCGCCTCGTGGATGAATTAATTGCAGCTATGGGGTGGAACGCAGACGAACGGGTTACGGTGAACAAAAATGGAGATCAAGTATCGGTTTACGAAGCACTGCTGCGTCATTACGAGATTACAGCAGTAACCAAACCGGTGGCAGAGCAACTCGCCAAGTTGAGTTCAGGAAACGAATTAACAGCATTGCTCGCCAATGATTCCGAATTCCGTAACGTCATGAATAGCTCCGATCTGCTAGATGTGGTTCAGGACTACGCACTGAAGGGCATTCCAGCCGCTCAATTTCTAGCGGTTCTTCGGAAAATACCAGCACGTCTGTATTCCATTGCAAGCAGTTCGAAGTCTTTCCCGGACGAGGTTCATCTAACGGTTCGGACTGTACGTTATGAAGCACGTGGCAGACAACGTTATGGCGTATGCTCGGTACATCTCGCTGAACGTATCGAAGCCGGTGACACTTTGCCAGTATATATTCAGCATAATCCCAACTTCAAATTACCCGAGAATTCGGATACTCCAATCATTATGGTTGGACCTGGAACAGGGGTTGCTCCATTCCGCTCTTTCCTTGGTGAAAGAGAAGAAACGGGTGCAGAAGGAAAAACATGGCTCTTCTACGGGGACCAGCACTTCTCTACAGACTTCCTTTACCAAACGGAGTGGCAGCGTTGGCTCAAAGATGGCGTTCTGACGAAAATGGATGTTGCCTTCTCTCGTGATACGGAACAGAAAGTATATGTACAGCACCGTATGCTGGAACATAGCAAGGAATTGTACCAATGGCTTCAGGATGGAGCAAGCGTGTATATCTGCGGCGATGAGAAAAAAATGGCTCATGATGTACATGCGGCGCTGATTACGATTCTACAGCAGGAAGGCGGCTTGTCATCCGAGCAGGCTGTGGAATACATGACACGGTTACAACAGGAGAAACGTTATCAGCGGGATGTGTATTAATCCAAGGCTAAGCCGAAAGGTTATATTCCGCAGAAACGAGAGGAGAAAGCGGCATGGCTTATAATAACTTACTTAATCCGCAACGTACCAACAGCGATGTGGAAGATATAAAGATCAAGAGCAATTACTTGCGTGGAAGTCTCACGGAGACACTGGCCGATCGCATTACCGGCTCAATTCCCGAAGATGATAACCGGCTGATGAAACATCATGGCAGTTACATGCAGGATGATCGTGACTTGCGCAATGAGCGTAATAAATCCAAGCTGGAGCCTGCATATCAGTTCATGCTACGTGTGCGTGCTTCCGGGGGAATCGTAACGCCGGAGCAGTGGCTGATGATGGATCGTGTTGCCCATAAATATGCGAATCAGACGATCCGTCTGACCACTCGGCAATCGTTTCAGTTGCACGGGGTGTTGAAATGGGATCTCAAAAATACGATTCGTGAGGTCAATGACTCTTTGCTTAGTACACTCGCTGCATGTGGAGACGTTAACCGTAACGTGATGTGCAACCCGAATCCGAATCAGTCTGAAGTTCATGCCGAAGTGTATGAATGGGCTTGTCAGGTGAGTAATCATCTCGATCCGCGAACTCGTGCATATCATGAGCTGTGGCTCGACGGGGAGAAGATCATTGACTCCCAGGATTCGGACGAAGAGGTTGAACCGATCTACGGCAAAGTATACTTGCCACGTAAGTTCAAAATTGGTATCGCGGTACCGCCTTCCAATGATGTGGATGTATTTTCACAGGATCTCGGTTTTATCGCCATTGTAGAGAACGGCAAACTGCAAGGGTTCAACGTATCTGTTGGCGGAGGAATGGGCATGTCTCACGGAGATTCGAAGACATATCCTCAGGTATCCAAAGTTATTGGTTTCTGCACGCCGGAGCAGATGATTGATGTTGCAGAGAAAACGGTCATGATTCAGCGTGACTACGGGGATCGTGCGGTTCGTAAACATGCGCGTTTCAAATATACAATCGATGACCATGGTCTGGAGTGGTTTGTTGATGAGTTAACGAGTCGTCTTGGCTGGAGTCTGGAAGCGGCACGTGAGTATCATTTTGACCATAATGGGGATCGTTATGGTTGGGTGAAAGGCAGTAATGGCAAATGGCATTACACGTTGTTCATTCAGAATGGACGGGTAAAAGATGTAGATGGTTATCCGCTCATGACGGGTTTGCGTGAAATTGCCAAAATACACACCGGAGATTTCCGTCTGACGGCGAACCAAAACCTGATCATAGGTAACATTAGCAGTCAGAAAAAGAAAAAGATTGAAGCATTGATGCAACAATACAATCTGACGGATGGCGCGCATTATTCAGCACTTCGCAGAAGTTCCATGGCTTGTGTCGCACTCCCAACCTGTGGTCTTGCCATGGCTGAGTCCGAGCGTTACCTGCCATCCTTGATCGACATACTGGAGCCTGTACTGGATGAAGCGGGTTTGAGGGATGAAGAGATTGTCATTCGTATGACAGGTTGCCCGAATGGGTGCGCCAGACCGATGCTGGCAGAGATTGCTTTTATCGGAAAGGCACCAGGCAAGTACAATTTCTATCTCGGTGGTAGTTTTACAGGTCATCGTCTGAACAAATTGTACCGCGAAAATATCGGTGAAAATGAGATTCTGGACACACTGACACCGATGATTAATCAATATGCCAAAGAGCGCAATGAAGGCGAGCATTTCGGAGATTTCGTGATCCGTGCGGGTTATGTGCCTGAAGTGCTGGACGGAAGACAGTTCCACGCGTAACTTGACGTTTACCCAAAAAGCATTCCTTACGGAGTGCTTTTTGTTTCTCAGAAGCAGAATCGTTTGATGAGATGAACTTGTTGAACCAAGCGCAACACGATATAATGACAAAGTAGAAAGCAGATTACATGTTGAAAGTGAGCGGAAACGATATGGGTCGTAAGTGGAATAATATTAAGGAAAAGAAAGCGTCAAAAGACGCAAACACAAGCCGGGTCTATGCGAAATTTGGCGTTGAGATCTATGTAGCGGCGAAAAAGGGCGAACCGGACCCGGAAGCGAACCGTGCACTGAAGGTCGTTCTGGAGCGTGCCAAAACGTATAACGTACCTAAAGCCATCATTGACCGTGCGATGGAAAAAGCAAAAGGCAGCGGCGATGAGAACTATGAAGAGTTGCGTTACGAAGGATTCGGGCCAAACGGTGCGATGGTCATCGTGGATGCGCTCACGAATAACGTAAACCGTACAGCACCTGAAGTGCGTTCTGCGTTTAACAAAAACGGGGGCAACATGGGTGTGAGTGGTTCCGTTGCTTACATGTTTGATCCTACAGCAGTCATCGGCGTTGAAGGTAAAAATGCGGAAGAAGTGCTGGAAGTCATGTTGGAAGCAGATGTAGACGTTCGTGATATCGTGGATGAAGATGAAGCGGTTATCGTATACGCAGAACCGGATCAATTCCACGCGGTACAGGAAGCGTTTAAGGCTGCGGGTGTGAACGAGTTCACGGTAGCCGAGCTGACGATGCTGGCGCAAAACCACATTGAACTGCCTGCGGATGCCCAAGTTCAGTTTGAGAAGCTGATCGATGCGCTCGAAGACCTGGAAGATGTGCAGCAGGTATATCATAACGTGGAGTTTGTGTGAGCGGGCAAGCGACTGCGGTGATAGTGGCGGTTTAGAGTCTTTCTAAACCAGTTAGGGATTTGAAAAAGTTCAGCAATCATCCATTTTGTCACTCAGCGAGGGTATACATGCTATCTCCAAGTGATTCTTGTGATGATGTACGTTTTTCTAATCAGGATTGTATTTAACTCACTTTTTGTATGGGAAATATCCATATGAGGAGTGAGTTTTTTATGTTGTTTGAAGATGTCTATAAAGAGTTTCTTTTTGATTTAGAGATTAAGAATTATAGTATCAGAACTATAAAAGGGTACAGAAACAACAATCGGGCGTTTCTAAATTACTTATGTAATGAATTTTCAGTTGTTGAAGTAGAAGAGATTAACACCTCTCACATCAAAGCATACCTTATGAACTTAAAAATGAAAGGATTATCAGAATCATATATTAATGGAATACAAAAAAATATTCGTTCATTCTTTAACTTTATTGTGGATGAAGGGTATATTGCTGAAAAGCGCAATCCAGTATTAGGTTTGAAATGGATGAAAGAACCTAAAGTTCTTATAAAAACCTTCAACGATGATGAAGTAAAACGTTTAATCAACGCATATAAAGGTGACTTCTACTTGAGTATGCGTAACAAATTGATACTGATGTTCTTTGTAGACTTAGGGATTAGAAATTTGGAATTATGTTCACTTGGCTCTCTTGATGTAGGAGAAAGTGTCATTAAGATACATGGCAAAGGAAACAAAGAAAGAAATTTGTACATTTCCCCTTTTCTTAAGAAATACATCATCAAGTACGAAAGAATGAAAGAGGCTTATTTTAAGGATAAATTCATGACTGATTCCAATTTTTTCTTGTCTCAAAATGGTAAGATTTTAACTGTTACAGCAATTGAAGTTATGATGAAGAAAGCAGGAAATGAAGCTAAAATTCGAGATCATATTCGTTGTAGCCCCCACACACTTAGACATTATTTTGCTCAAAAACAATTAAGATTGGGATTAGATGTTTATAGTCTAAGCAGATTATTAGGACATGAGTCCACTATAATAACTAACAGATATCTTCAGTCAATTCAAGATGAACAAATATTGGAATTGGCTAAAACAACTAGTCCCCTTATGAATCTGTAGGGAGTCAAAGAAACAGCAGCCTTGAAACTTTATTACAAAGGACAGGTGCATTATTAATGAGTAATATATTTAACTTTAGTGGGACGCATAGCATAGTGAAGTTAAATGTTTTTCCTTGGTATGGATACAGGAATCTACAGAATTACTCCTTTATTTTCTCTACATTTACTGAGGATATTGAGCTAAAAGGTTGTGCATACGTGCAAGTGAGGATTATACACGACTCAAAACTTTTGGCAATGGATCGAGATGTACTGACTGCCGATAAGTTTATATTTAAGGAAGGAAATTTAGTTGTTAATGAATTCATTGAGATTATTCAAGAGAAGACTCGTTTTCAAACATTATACATTGCAGTTTTAAAGGGACAGGTAACGCCTAAAAAGCATGTTTATGTAGGGAAAAGGAATCTACTTCTCTATACAGACAATAAAGACGGAGAAGGAATAAGTGACAAATATGCTGCCTACTACGGAAAAGAATTCGAAGCAAGTATTAAGTGGCAGGAAGCTAGACTTAAGTATGAGATCATCCAACAGATGTATATTCTTCCTAGAAAGAATCCTGATAAGAACTTTGTAGAGCATTTAAAACTTCAGTGGGATGCGCAAAGACAAATTGTGAATGAATTACATGAACTGTATGAAGAAGCGTCTTGTAATGAGTATATGGAGATTTAACAATATATAAAATGTTAATCATAAGAGGAGGGCAAGAAAACGTAATGAAAATATACCAATTGTAAATATTTGACAAGGTATATATTTTAGTATATAATAATGAGATAGTAATGTAAGGGCAAGAAATCAAAAAGTACTTTATATACTATAGATTATAGACGCTAACAGAGACAAAAGTCTCTGTTTTTTTGCGTTCAGAAAATTAGGAGGAATAATTGTGAAATTGAAAGAACGAGAAATTTACAGGTTAAAGAGATTGGGAAAACGTATTAAATCAAAAGATGTGGCTGAATATTTAGGGGTACATCCCGTAACTATAAGTCATTTTGAGAACAGAGGAAACTACATGTCCAAAGAGAAAATTGCAAAATACAAAGAGTACATCGATAACAATAAAGGGAGTGAGCGTTTATGAGTTTATGTATTGCACTTAATAATCCTAGTAGCAAGTTTGCAATTATCGCTGGAGATGGAAGAGTCACTAAAAATAACGAATTGGTAAGGGATAACCACGTGAAGGTAACTGCACTTACACAATATGTCTCAATGTTCTGTTCAGGTGCACAGGACTATTGTGAAATTCTAAGAGTAAAAGTCTCAGAACGAGTGAGATATGACACAAGGATTGATGAGATTAGCGTAATCATTGAAAAAGTTTTGAAAGAAGTTCTAGAACAATTTGAAAAAGAAAATCCAATGTATTTATCGGATAAACCTGAATTTTGTCCACTATCAACTGTAATAGGTTATTATGATGTGTTCAAAAATGAAACTGGAACTATTGAGTATTGTCATAAAGATAAGACACGTAAAACAACTGAAGCGGTGGTAACTGCTAGAGGCGAGGATAGAGAGGCAGTATTATCATTTTTTCTAAACAATCAGGTAGATCAAAACAACATCATTGATACAGTGTTTGATTTGTTCAAATACATCAACAGCTTTAACAAAGATGTTGGGGGAGATACGATTCTTCATGTTGTGACTCCTAATGGTATCTACGAATATAGCAGGGGATTCTATCATGTATCTAGGTAGAAATGTAAAAATGGGGCCAAATGCAAGTATTTCATGGGATCAGGTTGCAAACCAGCCTTTTATTCCAGTAGTACCAGAATACATTAAGTCTACATACATTGATGCAACGCAAATCTTTTCTCCTAATATATATGGAGGTACGATTGCTATAGGATCAGGTAATAACATTTTCAAGGCAGACAACAGAGGGATTTATTTAGGGCATAACCTGTTTGAAAGCGCTAACTTTAAAGTGAGTATGGATGGAAAGTTAGTAGCAGTGGATGGAATATTTTCAGGAACTATTAATGGTTCAATTATCACTGGAGGAACAATCAGAACAGCTGAGGCAAATGCAGACAGGATAGAGATATCGCGTAATGGATTCAACTCTTACAATCTGTGGGGAGAAAAGAACGGAGTAAGCGTTGATAGTGGAAACTTCTCTTCACTTGATTTTTATTACAGAGGAGAGAAAAGAGGGGGACTATCACAAGCAGCTGCAAACATTTCACTAGAATCAACAATGGGTGACATCATTGTAAAAGCATCTACTTACGGAAAAACACAATTTAGGGGAACAGTAGATTTCACAGATGCAAATGTAAAAGGAATGTCAGCAGTTTTTGCATAAAGGGAGGATATTTTTATGAAGAAAAATAGAAAGAAGTGTAGCAAATGCAAACAGTATTATTCACTTGAAAAGTTTAACAACTCTTCTCAGACTAAAGATGGTAAGGGCGGCTATTGCAAAGAGTGCAGTGCTGCCTATCAGAAGGAATCACGAAAGCGCAAATACCAAGTAAATCCAGCTTTAGAACTGTTGAAAAAATCATGCGAAGCTGCGTTTAGAAGAAGTCAACCTGAGTATGTCAAAGATGGTTATGCTCATGTAACTTGTTGTTACATGAGTGCAAAGGAGTTTTGGTCTGACCTTTGGAATGACGACAATTTTCGTGAAAGTTGGATAAAACAATCCATGATTTTTGTGAATAGTGGTATATACAAAGATAGACCAACTTTAGACAGAATTGATTCCAAAAAGGGTTACGAGAAAGTAAATCTTCAAGTTCTTCCATATTGGAAAAACGTGACAGATGGTGCATCGCGTGAATGTGAAGTATATGTAATTAAAGATTTGAGGCTAAACGACAAGATGAACTATTCAAGAATAGGTGAAGCAAAGGAGGATTTAATTCGCAGATATCACATTCCTATTAATGTTCTAAATCAGGTTGATCATGGATCAGTAATCGATGCTGGAAACGGAATTGGTGTACTTATTCAAACTATTAAAGGTGAGCCAAAAACAGATGGTGGATGCAAGTATAGAATGGTATGGAATCTATCCAAAACTATTTTTGACATTAAAACAGATGAAGAAATCATCATTGAAAAAACTCAACTACAGTTAGGTGTAAGCGGCATTCAAATCAAAAAAAGTTAGTATAAAGCATTAGTGGGAGGAGTACGTAGTATGGAGAACAAAGACGAATATTTCTATTGCTATAGTTTCAAGTTATTCAAATTTCTTCGAATGGATATGAATGTTAATTATATTTGTTCAGGTTTACATGAGAGAACTTTAGATAAGTTTTGGCAGTTTAAACGAACAGAAGAATTGGATGGTTATTTAAAAATATATAGTCAGCGCTATAAAGAAATTAATTAAAGAAGTGTACTGTACCAGTGTAAAGTAAAATAGGTGTATTTTATAAGGAGAAAAGTAAATGAATGATGAACAAACTAAAAAGCCACCATTTGCAGCATTTCCAATGCTAATGAGCGCGTTTGATAAGAAAGAGTTATTTGTGCCAAAAGAAGATATATATGCTTACGTTATTTATTATATGCTAAGTATGCAATCTCATCACAGTTATTGGTGGGGAACGGTCGAGACAACCATTGTCACATTAAGTAAACAAGTCCCTATAAAAACTAAAGTGAATAAGAAGAAAGAAAGTGATAACAGGAATGAAATCAGACGCCTTTTGTTATCACTCCATGAGAAAGGATATATAGAAATTAAATATAATGAAGATACAGTTGAGTATGATACCTTATTGACTATTAAAATTCCTGATGCAAACGGTATTAATGCTAAGAAATTTGCAGAAAGCTATTTACCAAAAAAGACAAAAGTGATTAAACATCAAGGGTGGGTAGGAGTCTCGGAAGAGATGTTTAAATCATGTAACGGTAACCCGTGGTTTCTCAGAATTCTAATCTACTCAGAATGGCGTAAGAGTATTGATTATCGGATCAGTTTTGAAGAATGGGCATGTGTCCTAGACTCCAGTGAAAATACAGCAGCTAAGTACTTAAATGAGGCTAACGAGTTAAATTTAATTGATAAGATTTCAGGTGAATACTATGCTGATGAAAAAGGAAACCCAAGACAATTGCCGAATAAGTACAAAACTGTGAGTGCAGAAGAGCGCGAAGAACGTGAAAGAAGGCAGGATGGCAATTTAACTCAGCAGGAAATCGATAAACAAATTAATATAGTTGCTAAATTAAAAAAAGTTGCATCGCACAGTCATGATCCTAGAATAGACACTACAAATCTTTTAAATTCAGACTGGCTTACACCAGATTGTTGGTATGTGTGGCATACAACAGAATTTGAAGCAACAAAAGAATTAGGAGATAAACGTTTTCATGCCTTAGGAAAAAAAAATCCTAGTAAGTATAAAGAACTTGAAAAAGAAGGACGAAAAATATTAGCTAAAGAAGAGAGTAGAGTGAAAAGGGAAGATATTCAAAAAGAGACATATGATATAATGAGCTCACTTTACATACAGGATTATATTGACTACGAACCCACATATGAAAAGAAAGAGATTAAAGATTATTCAAATATTTTAGATTAACTCGAAATAGAGTCAAATTTGACAAGATTTTTGTGTAACAAATTAAAAATAGAGTCAAATTTAACTGGATTCTGAAAATGAAATCTCAAAATGAAGTGAAATTTGACTCGTTTTTGCTAAGTATAAACATAAAAACAGATAAAAAGAAAAACTTACTAAACAGAAAAGGAATAAGTAGGTAGCTCTCGCTTACGCTCTAGAAGTTCAAGAGCTATTAAAGCACAAACGCTCTATAGTTAGCTGATCTTCTCAAACCTCATATCTACTACATCGAAATCTTCTCCATCCCACTCACGAATTTCTTTCCATATGTATACTCCGTCTTGGCATATAACAAATTTTTCTCTAGGTATCTCATCACTAACACACGCCCACCAATTAATATCTTCACCTGTAGCGAGTCTCACATCCTCCTGTAGCATTGCTTCTCCATTGTCAAAGGTAATAATGAGTTCACGAGCGACCAAAGTTTTTTTTAGTTGTTGTATCGAGCGTGTTGAGCCTTCATAGGCATACGCTGATACTGAATTATTATGAGTAAGAGTTTTATTAATTTCCATGTGATAGTTCCCCCTAGTAAAAAGCATTTTTTAACTGTTATCGTGCTTTTAACACAGTATATTTCTAATTAATTGAGTTGTCAACACAAAAAAACGCGTTTGTATTGTGTTGACTACATTTTTTTTGTGTTGTAATGTTGATTCAGTATCTGAAACCTAAAGAAGAGGTGGAACGGAATAGTGCATAACAGAATAAAAGCTATTAGAAAATATCTTGGATTATCTCAAAGTGTTTTTGGTGAGAAATTAGGCGTGAGCAGAGATGTAATAAGCAATTTAGAATACAATCGTGTTCAGCCCAAAGAACTTTTTATCAAACATTTATGTGAGCGCTATTCTGTTAATGAAAAATGGCTGCTTTTTGGTGAAGGTGAAATGATAGTAGCTGGAGAATCTAACAGGAAGGAAATCGAAGAAGTGATAACGTTGTTTAATCAGTTACAACCTGTCTTTAAAGACTATATCTTGGATCAAATGAAGAGAGTCTCAGAACTACAGTCAAAAGTGAGAAATTGAGATGTTTATTAAAAAATAATTGCTTCGTAGATGCAGTTATTACAATGATGTGCTAAAAGATTAGAAAATCTTATAGCTTTAGATGTATCTGATTTTGAAATGGTTGAGGTATAGGTGGTGTAAGTAAATCATTATATAAATGAGAGGTGTTTTATGGAATATCCAAAGTTTGTGACTAATACTAATATTGATTGTGAATTCGAATCTCTATCACATCAAATTGCCGCTAGATATAGCTTGACTATTCCTATAAATAAAAATTATGAAAATATAATGACTTATATCATGATGAACCCAAGCAAGGCAGATAAGAATCAATCGGACACAACAGTAAATAATGTACTCAACTTTGCAGCTAAGAAACTGCAAAAGAAAATTGGAAAGGTAATTGTAGTTAATTTATTCTGTCTATATGAACCTAACTCAACAAAATTGAAGAGCCTTTTAAGTGAAATTAGTGATTGTGAGAGAGAATACAGTTCTATAAAGAATAAAACGAGCATTGATGAGGCGATCTTTAATTCGAATTATATTATTTTAGCTTGGGGGAATGTACCTAAAGGAATAGCTGCGGCTGATCATAATAAGGAAGTAAGCTATGTGTATGAATCTATAAAGAAACACAAGAAGTTAAAGTCTGTATACATATTGAAGTCAGAAAAACATAAGAACATATTGACTGTTGCAAAGCGTCCAAGACATCCTGGACGAATGAAAATTGAAAAATACATTAAATGCTCACAGTTATCATTGAAAGGTTCGTTTCTTGTAGTTGCACATAACGATTAGAAGTATAATTGGATTAAGTTAGAGTGAACATCAGATGGCAAAACCTTTAAAAACTACGTCTAACTAAATTTATGTATAACATTAGCGTTTTACTTATAAGTATTTGGGTCTATAATTGTCAGTAAATTTAGTCTGATTATTTACGGGATTTATACGTTAATGCGTTAACGTAATTAAGTGAGTTTACTTAAATGAAATCCAGATTTCATTTAATACTCAAATATATAGGTGAAAAGTCATGGGATATTTTACTCATTCATTTTACTGTTCATGTTATAATTAACACAACTAAGCAATTAATGGGGTGATTTTGTGGATTTTTTAATGAGTACAGGATTTAGAGATTTTGATAGCAAGTTATGGGTATGGAAGAAGATTAAAGTTTTTTTTGAGGATTATGATGGATTTTGTTATGAGAGTTACCAAATAAGTAGTGGAAATAGGAATAAATCAGTAATTGATATTTTTATGGTTCATAATAGATTAGGATTTATATCAATGGATATTGTTGATTGGAACGATACTACTTCCATAGAGTATTTAAATCAATCAATGGATAATCTTTTTAATAAATATGAAAATATGAGAAATAAATTTAGAAATGATTTGAGAAACGGAAGAAAAGAGAAGTACCATGGAATTCCAGTTATGGTTCTTCCGTCATTGAATAGAGCCAAATGGAATGAGTTAGAGGTAGATGCTGATGGGATATTTATAGTATGTTCGGATGATCTATTAGAAGAATCGTTTAATACAGTCTTATTTTCGGAGCTTGAGAACTTGGGTACAGCTATTACTGAAGAAGATTGGAGTGTAGTTAAGGCAATAGTTCAAGGTGGGAGAGTTATGGAATCTCTCATTAGACAGGGAGAAGCATCTCCAGATTCTAAAAAAGCTATCCTACAGAAACTTGAAGCTTCAATGAGCCTCCTTGATCTTGAACAAGAAAAAGTGGCAAGACAAATTCCTGAAGGGCCTCAACGAATTAGAGGGCTAGCTGGTTCTGGTAAAACTATAGTAATGACAATGAAGGCTGCTTTAATGCATATCGCAAATCCTCAATGGGAGATTGTTTATGTGTTCTCGACCCAAAGTTTATATAATCAAATCAAAGATTACATAGAAAGATTTACTCTTCATTTTGCAAACGTCAAGCCAAATTGGGATAAGCTTCACGTCTTGCATGGTTGGGGAAGCAAAAATCAAGAAGGTTTATACAGTTACATGTGCAAGAAATATGGTCAAAAGCCATTAGGTCTTGCTGAGGCCAAGAGCATGTTTGGTAATACTTCTCTACTTGGAAATAGCTGTTTGAAGCTGATCAATGAGAATCAAGTCCATCCTAATTTTGATGCTTTATTGATGGATGAAGCACAAGATTTTGAATTTGAGTTTTTTCGTTTCTGCCATCACATATTATTGGAACCAAAGAGATTCATTTGGGCTTATGATGAAGTGCAAAGTTTAAATAACTTAAATATTCCAACTGCAAAAGAAATTTTCGGAGAAAATGAACATGGAGAAGCATTAGTGAATTTAGAAGGTACTTATCCAGATGGGATAGAAAAAGATTTTATCTTATTCCATTGTTATAGAAATCCAAGACCAGTATTAGTAGCTGCTCATTTTTTTGGAATGGGATTATTCAGAAAAGAAGGAGCAATCCAATTCATTCCATCAGAAGGTGGATGGGAAGATATAGGCTATGAAATTGTTAGTGGTGAATTTAAAATCGGTGAAGAAGTAACAATGAGAAGACCGTTTGAAAATTCACCGAATAATATTGAGAAACTAGTAGGTTATGAGAACGTTCTGAAGATGAGAGTGTTTCAGGAAATGAAAACTGAAATTAACTGGGTTGCAAACGAAATTAAGCGAAATCTTACTGAAGACGAACTCTCGCCAAATGATATCTTGGTGATTAGTGTTGACAATCGTTTTTACCAGGGATACGGAGAAGCTCTTAAACGTAGTCTATCAATGGAAGGCATTGATATGATAATTGTTGGAGAAGATACTGCAACAAACGTATTTAGAGTTGATAGTAAAGTTACATTTAGTGGGATTAGACGTGCTAAAGGAAACGAAGCATCTGTTGTTTACATTGTTGGTTTTGATTCGATTTTAGGAGGGTTTGATATTGTCCAACTCCGGAATACTGCCTTTACTGCTATGACTAGAAGTAAAGGGTGGTGTACAATTACTGGTGTAGGGCAAAGAGCCGAAACATTGTTTAATGAGATTAAAATGATTGCTAAAAACCCTGAAAAAATAACATTTAAAATTCCAGACCCAACATCTATTGAAAGATTACTGGATAACATAGAGTATGCAAAAAGAAGAACCAAAATAAAGGAAGCAACGAAAATCATAAATAAACTAGACAAGATATTGGATGAAGATGATATTAAATTCTTAGATAAAAGATCATTAGAAAAATTAATGAGAAAATTCAAGATTAAAGTGGGTGAAGACTCTGAACAATCTTGACATGAATTTTTTTCAATTAATTACCGAGATAATGAAAGAAGAATGCGAAAGCTTATCACCATCTGGGAGTATAACCAATCTGGACTATACAGTTGTACAATCTAAGGTGTTTGATCTAGTAGGTCCGATAGCAATACAGATTGAATACTTTAACGTAGATGATATGATGCTTAGTTACAAATTAGATGAAAATATAGAAAAAAGAGTTCGCTTCGTTATGAAAGAGATGAGGGAAGAATCAATAATACGAAATGCAATTCTTATCACGAATCTAGATGAAACTATTATTGAAAGCTTCAAAAAGAGCTTTGCTCACATCATAACTTCTGATATTCATATATGGGGATCAAGACAAATAAATCCTTTATTGGAAAAACACCCTCATATTTTTGCTAGGTATAATAGAGAGTTTTTTGTTAGTTTTATAAGGGAAGAGTTTTCAAGAGCAATTACTAATCCTCAACATCGAGAAGATCAGATAATTTATAGTAACAATTATACAAAGGACAAGTTAAAGAAAGAGTACAAAGATGGAGAGCTTGTTCTATTCTTGGGTGCTGGTGTTTCAATGTCGGCTAATCTCCCTAGTTGGACAGAACTGGTCTCAAAAGTGTATTTTGAAGCATTGTTAAGCAAAGGGATTAGTATTGAAGATATAGAAAGTGATCCTCATTCTTATTGGCAGCTTACTCAAAGATTAGGTAATAACAATTTATTGGTTAGAACAAAATATGCAAAATTGCTCTTAGAAGATAACTTTATCTCATACGTGCACAAATGGTTGTACAATAATTCATCTCGTACTTCAGATTTATTAAAATCAATTTCTGACGTTATTAATAAGAGCGATTTAAACCAGAGAAGACTTGTAGGTAACGTAGTCACTTATAATTACGATGATCTTTTAGAGTCACATCTTGAATTATGCAATATTAAGTACACCTCAATTTGGAAGGACTCTCAGAGAGTAACACCTTTATCTGTTGGAGTTTACCATGTGCATGGATATCTTCCCTACAGTAATGAGTTTAGTAGTGAGAACATTGTGTTTAGTGAAGACGAATATCACGAACAATATATGAAACCTTATGAATGGTCTAATGTTCTCCAATTAAATATGTTTAGAGAGAAAACCTGTCTTTTTATAGGTTCAACTTTAAGTGATCCAAATACTCGCAGGATTTTAGATATTTCTAGATCAAGTAGGGAAGGAAAGCAACATTTTATAATATTTCCTCGCTTGTATAAAGCTCAAAAAATAAAAGAGATTTCAAACGATAAAACTCTTCTAGAAAAACTGATCTCTACAGAGGATGAAGACTTTGAATCTCTTGTAGAAAAGTTGCGTTATCTCATGATAGATAAATCAGTTGTAGATGAAACCTTACTTGCCGAAGAGCTACTTGTTGAACGCGATTTTAACAACTTGGGATTAAATGTTATTTGGATTAATGATTTTAATGAGATTCCGCTAATACTAAACTATTTACAGGAGTAGAGATTTTATTGAATTTTATATGACAAGGGGGATGGTTATAACTTTATAAATCATACCTAAGCTGTCAGAAGCTCACTGCACACCAACAGATCGACCCAAGCACAAATTTAGCTAACAACACAAAACCAGAGCCTTAGGGCTCTGGTTTTGTGTTAGGTATTTGATTCGTACTCCAGCTCTACCATTCGGATAAGTTCTGAAGGCTTAATATTCAATGCTCTAGCCAACTCAAATATAGTAGTTAATGATGGTTGACTATTACCACGTTCTATCCTGGATATGAACGTTCTCTCAAGTGTTGAGAGTTCAGCGAGTTTATCTTGGGATAAATCGTTTCTAATTCGAAGACTTTTAAGTACTTTTCCGAAAATAGCTTCAATGTGCAAAGGAATTTCTCCTTTTAGTAATCATTATCATATTCAATAATGATTAATTTCTGCACACTATATGATTCAAAATGGTTTAAATATACATTTAATCGTGTTAAAATCAAACTATCTTCAAATAATTTAATTATATGTAGGAGTGTTTGTATGAAAACAACAGAAAGCTTATTGAGAGTAAATGAAGAAGCAATTAAGGGAGAGGAGGATAGGAATGCCACTGGATTTCAAAGATTTGCAGCAATTGCTGGAGTGATACTATTTTTATTTTTTTTCTATTTGGTTTTTCGCTTTCTAACAAAGAATGATTTTCATGGAATTTTCGTATTTATTACATTTATTCTTGCAATCGTTCTTATAGGAAAAGGCTCTATACCTGACGAAAAAGCTAAGAAAAGAATTGAAGAATCAAGGAGAGAAAAATTGGGGGAATTGCTAAGTGAAATACCAGATTTCATTTCTTCTCAAGTGTTTGTAAACGAAAAACATGACATAGCCATTTCTATTGATGAACTAACTAATAGGCTTTGTATAATCGATTCTGAAATTAGAGTATTTCCTTCAAGAGATGTTTTAGAATTAGAATTGGTAGCGGATGAAGTACAACTAACTCAAACTTCAAGAGGTAGCCAAATAGGAGGTGCAGTAGTGGGTGGTGTGCTTGCTGGTGGAGTAGGGGCTATGATTGGTGGATTGTCTGGACAGAAAACTACTAGTAACGATAAAGTGAAGAGGGTCTATCTTAAGTTGATTGTAAACGATACCAAAAGACCTTGCGTTACAGTAGACTTCTTGAATGAAAAAAAAGAAATATTGAAGAAAGACAAGAAGGCGATTAATGCATTTAGTCAAGCGAACCACTGGTACGGAGTAATAAGCGTACTTATTAAGCGAGGGTGATATTACATACTACTTAATACAATCATATTAGAAATCCCACTGATCGACATTTTCAGCAGGGCTATTAAGAAGTTGAGAGTTAAAACGATGTGGCTAATTTCGATGGATAAGGTTAAACTCTCCAGTCATATACTGCTTAGATAGCCCTTGATCCACAGTTCTATTCAAAATTACAGTTAAAGGTGAGTGGTGCTGGATGAAGTATCTAAATAATAAGCATTACTGGATCATCGCAAGTATTCTTATGATTGTTTCTTTGCTTCGTCCAGCTGACTATACAGTTAATCATGAAACCTTTTTTAATGAGTACAATTATGGAGCAGTTTTCCCTTTTCTTTCACTTAGGGTAGCTGAACCTGTTACTGGTAGCCTAAGTATATCTAAAGTAATGAGTGTTGCTGAAAACTTTGAATTTAACATCTCAAATTTCTTAGGATCGGCATTGTCATGCTACTTAATTTCTTATATTTTAGTTGTAATATATCGCAAATTTGTTTAACCTGACCGCTGATTTCTCAGCGGTTTCTTTTTCTTTTGTGTGTAGTGCATATGGATTACTTAGTTCTGATCTAGGATCAGGAATTCTCCTTTGTGTACTAAATAAATCAACGATAATTTACCAGCATCATCCACGATAACTTCTTCTTGTTCGTGTCTGTGATAAAGAACGGGGTACACTTTACCAAGGGTCACGTTTGTTCCAGCCTTAGTTTCTTCGGTGGTTCTCCAGTGTGTTGCTAGAGAGATATCTGTAGTGACAGTATAAATGCAATTGTTATCCGGAATTTTATTCAGTATTTTTGACTTATTCTGAAGAAGAAATTCTGTGAATTCTTTGCTCATAATTAGCGTTTCACTTCCTTAATTGTATTCATTCAATCGTTTTAGTCTTTCAAAAATCTCATCTTTACTTAATTCTTTTTGCTTAAACATGTTTGGATCGATCTTGAATAAACGTTCCGTCTCTTTGAGAGCAGACGAGATACAAAAGTTTTTGAATTCTTTGTTGTTCATAAGCCTTTTGAAAAAATTGAACTCTTCCCTAGAGTTAAAGTCATCACGTTTGAAATCCAAAGATAAGAAAATCATCAAAACAACCCCTCCACTTTTATTGGATTGATTTATCAGCGCGGACTAATCTGAATAACATTATACATCATAAATAATCAAAATACAATTATTTACAAAAGTGAAATAAAATGAAATATGAATATTGATTTAGAATCTTATTTTGTCTACAAGTTCGATTGTGAAAGAAATCATCAAATACTGAAATTCAATGATATAATAAAGCTACTTTAATTTGCTTTTGTCTTAGGAGGATTAATATTAAATGAATAAGGCTTTAATAGTAGGAGTAAATAAATATAAATACGATGGTTTTAAAGATTTAGCTAGTGTAGAGAATGATGTTAAAACTGTGAGTGAAATGTTCGATAAGAACTTTGATGATTTCCATATACAAGAAGTTACTGGGGATAAAGCAAATTCTCAATATTTAAAGTTAGAAGTAGAACGTTTTTTAAAGAATTGCGATTCCCAGGATACTCTTATTTTATATTGGGCTGGGCATGGAGACGTTTATAATCAAAAGGGATATTTAATTGCATCAGATTCTACAGATGATAGTCATGAATTTAATAAAATTGAGATGAATACTTTAACAGAATGGATTGGGGATTCCCCTGCTAAATCAATACTTGTTCTAGTTGATTGTTGTAAAAGCGGCTATCTTACAAGGAGTACAAGTGCTAATTCAATTGATTCTGCCATTAGTAAACAGTTAGATATTAAAGGAAAGGGTAAGGTGATTATTTCAGGAACTAATGATGAGAATGCATATAGCCTAGATGATGATAGCAATGGACAATTCACGCAAATTTTCATCCAAAGCTTAGAGGAATACATAAATAAACTTGATGAGAAGAATGATGAGGTAGATATCACGGAACTGTATTCTAGCATTGTTAAAGATATGGAATGGTCAGCCAATAGACAAATACCTTGTATGAAAGCGTCTATTGAAGGACGCTTTCTATTAAAATTGAAAAGTGTCGCATTAACTAATAAAAACGCCACATACAATAATGCACCCGCAGCTAATCTAACTAGAGGAGGAATTCTCCAAATTGAATTATTGGAGAAGGTCTTTAAGAGAAAGTATCTAGATCATAAACACTTTATTAGAAGTATAGTTGAGCATGTTGGGGTGGATTTATTGGCTGCTAAAATAGTCGAAGTTATACCACATGCATTAATGGAGGACTTCTTTCATATAGAGGTTGAATGGTTTAATTGGGTTCGTTTTTCTAAAATCGGTTTAATGAGAGAATCTTTTTTACTGAGGTTAAATAGAAGTGAAGCAGAAGTAATTTTTAAATTAGTTAATGATAAAAATTGTTTTATTCACATTAAATTCTCTATATATAATGAGAATTTGATTGTTGAAAAATTATGGGCAAAAATTGAACAGAAGGAAGTAACTTTTCCGAAGAGTTATACCAGAAATCACACAAATAAGTTTGAAGAGAACATGGAAGACAACTATTCTTGGATGTCATTAACAAAAGATCAAAGACATTTGATAACATTTGATAATCAGAATAATTTAACCAAGTGGAATATTCAAAATAGAGAGAAATTGCAGACCATTAAGTTAGGAAGTGAAAGTGATGAACTTCTAATTATAGGATACAGCAGTATGAAAAACACAGTACTTACTGTTGGCTTATTGAACGATCAGTATGCTTACTACTTATATAATTTCTTAGGAGATGTTATATATAAACAAGAGTTTGATAAGGGAGTCAAGGCTTACTTCCCTGATTCTGGTGAATATATTATTTTTCATGATAAAGTCGAGTTGATGTTTGCATCGTTATTAGACGAGAAAATAGAGAAGATGTATAAGTTCAAGAAGGGATTCTTCGTACGAAAGCAATATCCTCTCTTTAGTGAAAGCACTGAAGAGATTTTCGTTTATAACTATGATCGCTTTCTAGTTTTCAATAAAAACTTTGAGTATATAAAAGAGTATTCTATTTACAATGAAAATATCTGTGCTATAACTAATGTGGACTTACTTGTATCTTGTAAAGAAGGAAATGTACAAATTTTAGATACTATTAATAAAACCAAGGAGTTTCCTAAGCTAAAATTAAACGAACACAGACCTTATAACAACTCCAGAATTATAGGTAACTATTTTGTTGAATTCAGAAAAGAAACTTCCTATTCTGATAAACATATAATAATTGAAATCACTGATCTAACTTTGTCTAGTGCAAAGAAATCTAACACTGATTTGTTTTTAATTGATGGGGAGCCTAGAACAGTGATATTGAATGAAGACAAGTCCTTCATTGCTGTTCTAACTAAAGAGGGTGCAATACATGTATGGGAATAAAATATAACATATAAGATTCAAAATAAAGCTATTCGAAACGTCTATGCGTATCGTATAGCTTTATTTTGAATCTTATTTAACTTATTGGTTTGATTAGTTGTCAGGTTACTTAAATACTTTACACTATTGATTAAAATGCAACAGAAATAGTAATTGAATAATGCACTATTTCATCTAAAGGAATCCATACAGTTTCATGAGCATTCTTTATCTTAACATGATTTTTATCGGAGGTAAGCGAAATTTCACCTACATAGTTTGTTCCATCTTTGAACGTTAAAAAGACTTGATACTTTTGCTTTTCTGCTTTCATTAGGTCTTTTATCACGATTCATCCCTCAATCTAAATTATTTTAGTCCCATAAACCTACTCTATCATAATTTTTATTTACTAGAAAGGAAAAATCTGAGATATTACGAAGTGACATTTTATGATTAGTGAAATTTTCATTTTGATAAAAAATCGCATTAAACGTTTCTTTTTTACCATTCGGAAACAAATACGACAAGAAGGATACAATACGAGCCATAGTCAGCTGTTTTAAGTGTAATTTAATTGTTAGTAACAGTTTGAGTATTTACAGTCTGTAATGGTCAGCTAACTCTTGTTGAAAATAAGGCTAGAATCGAATTTTTATTAAATTAAAAAAATACATATAATTAAGTTAATCAAGTTTTTTTACGAGATTAAAATGATGCATTTTAAAATTTGACGTGCATAATTTATGCATGTTATTGTTGATGTAGGGAAGGAGGATATTTATTGATCTACTCATCACGGGGTATAATTACACTAATTGAAGTGGATGGGTGGTACTTAGTAAGGGTCAAAGGTAGTCATCATCATTTTAAACATCATATAAAACGTGGCCTAGTAACAGTACCTCATCCTAAAAGGGAACTAAAGGCTAAAACAACGAAAAGAATTCTCGAACAGGCGGGGCTTTAAGAGCCCCTCCTAAGGAGGTTAAGAATATATATGGATAAGTACATCTATCCAGCAGTTTTTGAAAAAGACGAAGTTGCCGGATATACAGTGACATTTCCTGATTTACATGGAGCAGTAACTGAGGGTGATGATCTTGAAGAGGCTTTACGAATGGCTCGTGAATGCTTGGAACTTTATTTATATGGTCTAGAGGAAGATGAAGAAGACATTCCAAAGCCATCGGAACCAGTTAGTATTAATTTACCTGTAGATTCATTCATAACACTTGTTGAAGTTCGAATGGGGTCAATTAGAGATGAGATGATGAACAAATCGATTACAAAGAACGTTTCGATTCCAAGATGGTTAGAAAGAGCAGCAGCGAAAGAAAAGTTGAATTTCTCACAAGTGTTACAATATGCTTTAAAAGAGCGCTTAGGTATCAACGATAAGTAAAAGCGCTAGATAAATTGGTAAAGAATGAATATATAGATGCATTTTAAAAATACTAAATAACGTACCGACCTTATTGGCAATTCAGTTGCTAATAAGGTCTTTTTTTAACTCTGAGTTAAAAACTTAAAGAAAGATAGGGAGGGGGAAGAATTAATCATTATTATATGTGAAATAATGTTAAAAAATATAAACTGCATGCAATGTAAAAGATTTTTTTGTAACTGTTGGATTAAAGATGTGGGGAAATGGGGTGAAAGATAGTAACATGATGAAGACCAAAGTTAATTCGACCTTGGCCTTCCTTTCTAAATATAGGGGCTATGATAGTTATTCTTCTATGAATTTGTTTCTTTATGGCATGTTTTAGCTCTAGGTATTTTTTTGGGGAGATATTTAGTGATGGCTTCCTCTCTAATTTGATCGAATAATTTACCTTTTATTTGTGCATGTGTTTGCTCTGAAATAGAGTGGGATAAGATACCAACTATGTCAACTAATCTTTTCTTTTCAGTAGCACTATTTGTATCGATATTATTTTTTGATTCTTCATACTTATTATCATTGTTCATAGTTAATCCCTCATTTCTACTGAAAATATACACTAAGTATACACTATACTGGTGGCTGTAAGTACTAAAGCATTACAAGAAAAGTTTGAAAATATTGGAATTCTTATGCGAGAAGAAGTCAGCTAAATAAGTGAGGTTTTGATATACGTATAGCGTTAAACTTGGTTAAATTATAGAAATTACAACTTGTGTTCTTTTATAATTTAGTAATAGATAGAATTATATACCTTCAAATACATACACGTGATATTATTAAAGTGTTATTTTACTGAAATATTGTTAGAGAAGGGGAGTTAGATGAAAAAGAAATTGCAGGTGTTTGTGTCTTCAACGTTCACTGATTTAATTGAAGAGAGACAGAGGGCGGTTGAAAGTATATTGAAAGCTGGTCATATTCCAGCTGGAATGGAACTCTTTACGGCAGGCGATAAGGAACAGTGGGCGGTTATCAAGAATTGGATAGAAGAGTCAGACATTTTGTTGCTTATTTTAGGTGGTAGATACGGAAGTTTAGAACCTGAGAGCGGAAAAAGTTATACTCAACTTGAATATGAGTATGCTCTGACAAAAGGTATTCCAGTGTTTGCAGTTGTTTTAACAGATCAATTTTTGGCAAATAAGAAAAGTGCTAAAATAAATATCAACGTGTATGAAAAAGATTATAAAGAAAAATACGAACAATTCAAGTCTCTTGTTCGTAATAAAATGGTCGTTTTTCCAGAAAACATTGATCAAATAGCTACCGCAATAACTCTTTCTATTAATCAGTTTCTTTCAAAAGACTCTACAGAATACAAATTTAAAGGCTGGATTAGAGGGGGAGACGAGAGCGTTGTAGAGAAGACCCTTAATTTTGATTCTAATCACAGTAGAAAAGTTAATGAAGATCAACCATTCATAGTCTTCCACGCTAGTGCAAAGAATCGGAAATATGGAAAGATATGGAATGAACTTCTTGAAGGAGATTACAACGATAATTTTTTGAGATCGAATTTAAGTAGGTCTACTATTACTAGGCTAGTTAATGCTAAACAGAAGGGCACACTTGGGGAACAATTGGTCATTGGTCTTTATTATGATGATGATGAAAACCCTATGGATGGAGTAATAATTAAGCTTACTAACTTCTCCGATAATTCACCCCATGGTGTAGAGTTTTCATTCGAGTTCGTTGAGAGTACTGCATTACCAAGTGGATTGATTCTACATATTCTCGGTGGAAATTATCAGCATAGTAGATTTGTATCAGTGAAAAATAAAGAACAACAATTCATTGTTTATGTAAGTGAAACTTGGGAAAGCATCAAAAATAAATGCAATGCTCAGTACGATTGGTATAAAGTTACAAAAGCGAGAGAGAAAGTTTTTAATGATTTTAATCGTAATCGCTACTAACTAAGTGTTTGAAGAACGATTATTAGAGGTTAGAGCATTAACAATTTGGATGAGTAATAAGGTTGAAAAAAAGTGAGTATAGTTACTCAAGAGTATATGGATTGGGAGATATCTGTATTATTCTAAAGGGGAAGAGGGATATTATGAGCACTCAAAACAGAAAAGTAGGTTACTATAACTTCGAATTTGAAAAAAGAGGTCAGGTAGAACGCTTTTTTGATAGAGCGTTCTTTAAAGATTTTATCGATTATGTAATGGTACTTCCTTCTCATGAACAAGTGATAAATATACCTAGACACAACAAGGCAGTAGCGATAGATCGGTATGCTGTTACTTCGTTCCATGCTGATTTTGTGGTTCGAATTGTTTTTAAATCATGTAAGTATAACCATAGCCCAGAATACATGTCTAGTAGGGATGGTAGTGAAAGGAATAGTGACAAAAAGCAACACGAAGGTGAGAAGGAGAAGACTCACCTTTGTATAAGAATTTCATCATATGAAGCTAGTCTGCTCTTAGAGGAAAGAAGAAACGGCGTTACAATAAATGAAATTACTAACTATCTTAATAAAAAATTAAAAGAGTATCTGACTTCTTTGAGCAGACCTAAGAACTTAAAGATTATTTATGGTACAGTTCCTTCGGAAAACTTCTTAGCAATGCTTGAAACGATGGAAGACATTAAAGTAGCCGAAGTTATCACTAGCAAAGTTCATTTAGGAAGTGAAGCTATGGGTGTGATTGAGGAAGAAGACCATTCAATGAAAGAAGAAGTTTTAGTCACTATGAAAGCTAAACCTAAGGAGTCTATGGCTAAGCGAACATTTAGAAAATTGTTTAATTCAATTACAGCAAATGAAAGTAAAGTAAGTCGAATAAGACTTTATGGTCGTGATTCAAGTAATAATCCACTTAGAATTGATAGCGAACCTTTCAAAAAAGTGGATTACGTAGTTACAGAACTTGATGATAATGGTACTGTTAATACTGACTCAATTTTTGAGAAGATGTTTGAGGTATTGGATATAACAGGTACTTCTCCATGATGGGAAAAATAATCTACGGTGAATGGTTGTATCCTATTGTTGATTACTATGCAACATTGAAGCGCAATGAAAGGAATTATGAGATAATACTTCCTCTTATCGTTTCTGGTTTATCCGTTTTAATATATTTTTTGTATGGTGATTCATTCAGAGCTATTATGAAATTAAGAGATATACTACCGAATGCTCTTGCAATATTGATCGGTTTTACTATTTCCTGTGTCACAATTTTAGTTTCAAGTGATAATGCTACTATAAAGTTTCTCAAAGATAAACTATCTAACGATAGGCTTGTACGTAACAAAATAATATCAATGTATCAATGGATGCTTATCACCTTCGTTTATATCTTGATAGTTCAAGTATTTTTATTGACATTCATTTTCTTTATAGCATTTATTCTTCAAATACATCAAAGTCAAACTTTCTTGTCAATTTCATTGTTTATCGAAGTCTACACGATATTGCATATCTTGTTGCTGTTAATCAGAAATATTACTAATTTTTACTTTGTGTTCTTTGTCCAAAGAACATAACAAAAAGTTCTGGAAAATTAGTGGGTGTAACTCACTCAGAACTGAGGGTGGGACGTACATGGAACCAAGTGCCACGTAACCTCCCACCTAAGTATTCCCAGTAAGATGTTACTTCTTTTCACTTAAATTTAAAGTGATTGTAAAATGAGTGGTTATCAACGCTGCTATTGGAGAATAGGTTAACACGACTGAAGATGTACATAAGAACTATGATGGTAAAATCATTCATAATTTGGTATGATAAACTTATAAAATTTCATACAAAAAGTGAGAAGATGAAGCGGTTATCGTATACGCAGAACCGGATCAATTCCACGCGGTACAGGAAGCGTTTAAGGCTGCGGGTGTGAACGAGTTCACGGTAGCCGAGCTGACGATGCTGGCGCAAAACCACATTGAACTGCCTGCGGATGCCCAAGTTCAGTTTGAGAAGCTGATCGATGCGCTCGAAGACCTGGAAGATGTGCAGCAGGTATATCATAACGTGGAGTTTGTGTAAGGATTGAATAAAACCTATTAAATATTTAGCATTTATGTATCATTTCTGTACTCAATAAACGGCTTATTGTTTACCAATTAGTTTTTAGCGATGATGTACAATAAGTTTTTTGGCGGGGATTAGGATGATTAACATTAATTTTTCGTATTCCTGTTGTTCAAAAAAAACTCACTTTTTGTGTGAAACTATTACACAAAAAGTGAGTTTTTTTGATTTGAAGTTTAGTAACTAAACTGACAAATAACAAATAATGATATTAATAACCAATACGAAAAATAGAAATCTGAATTATTCAATAAGAATATTCTTACTTCCTTGAAGGAGTTGACTATTGAACTAAAGAAGCTTTAAATAAAATGTACATATGTCATAAGGCTAGAATGGAAAACTAAATACTCCTGAGGCTGATAAAATTGGTGCTAACATCACTAAACTCTTTGTTCAAGTGGCTTAACAGTCATTTGATTGCAACGATATTTTCTAATAAAAAGAGATATAGGCATGTAGTTATTTCCCCATCTCATACATCTGCTATCATCTGATCTTATAAATATTGATGTTATATTGGTGAGATGGGAGGATTAGCTTCCGTCTATACTAGTTAGATTTATTAAATGAGTAAAAGTTTACTTAATCATTCAATAAAAGAGTTGTCTCATCGACGATCTCAAGGGGAATATATATAATGCTCAAAGAAAGTTTATTGGAAATAGCGAAGCTTGACGTAAGAGAAGCAATGAGGAAAGAGATCGAGTTGAACGAGCTAATAATTGAAGAGTATAAGAACTTAAATCGGTACTCGAAGCGTCACTTAAAAGAAATAGCACTTCGGGCAATTGCTCGAAATGATTCTTTAAAAGCATTTTTATCTTTGGCAACAGAAGAACAGAAACCAGATAAATTAGGTAATGTCTATCCCCATAATGCTTTGTTCGACCAATATGTTCGACAAACCTCATCATCAAGTTATGCTGCCTCCATTGGTAGAGAAGCAAGATTGCAATTGAATCGTGATTATACTCATGGTCACATGTATAGTAAACGTAAGTACAAAAGTTGGTTCTTGGATGAACCGATTCCAGAGACAACTGTAACTTTCCTTGATAAGGTTGGATTCTTTTTTGATGGATTTTGGAACTTTATTAAAGAACGTGAGAATTTTTCAACAATATATGGATTCATTATAATAGCTTCTTTCATTTGGCTGATATTTTTGAGTGATGGAAAAGAAACTATCACTGCTACGAACTCAAATACAATCAGTTCAGGTGGTGTTTTTGGTGGTAATTCCAGTAGTAAATCAGTACCAGATTCACCGCAAGTTAAGGATAGCTCAGGCCAAGCAGGATTCGGAAATAGCGGACAGAGTGGATTTGATGCTGTAAGTAGTAATGTTGAGAATTCCTCATCAGCTTCAACACAAAACGAAAATGATGAGCCAAAAATACAACAATCTACGCACATTTTTGAACTGAAAGCCGAATACTATTTGCCTAGACGTGGAAGTAACGATGTATTCAGCATAAAGGATGGGGAAACAGTTGAAGATCTAGTTGAAGGAGATGAACTCGTCCTAACAATTTATAAACCTAATGCTGAATTTATTTACGGATTTTGGAATGGAGAACTATTAGAGGGACAAAATCATAATTGGAATGATGATAAGGTCTCCTATACTTTCTGGCTTAAGGCGGGAATAAACGAGATAATAGTAGTGAATGGCACAGAGGAGTACTTATTCAACTTTAATACAACGGAATTCGTTAATACATTTGATCCATCTCAATACTTTACTATTGGTTCATCTAAAGAAGAAGTTCTATCACTAATGGGTGAAAAGGGTAAAGGTAGAGAAATTACTATTGGTAATGAAGTATGGTGGTTTTATGATGATAAACTGTCTTATATTTGTTTCGATTCAAAAGGAGAAGTTAAGGCATGGAGAAACCATAATCTTTTTCTAAAGGTTACTTTAGGATATAAAGAGCCTAACGCTCCAGACCTGACAATTGGTTCTAGCAAAGAAGATGTTATTAAGGCTATGGGAACACCTTCAGCCATCTTATATGATAACAGCTGGCAGTACGGAGCTAACACTATTAACTTCAATAACAACGATAAGGTTGTTTCATTTATCGATATTGATGGTAGTCTGAAGACAGAATAAAACCAGCCCTTGCATATTGAATGAGGGGTTTATATAACCAAATGTCAAACAAATTAGATTATGAAAAGAGATGAAGTCATGCCTGATGGGCATGACTTTTTTATTTCTATGTGTTAAAAATTTCAGGTAGTTACCCTTGATGAGAATAGGAGATAATTTTATAGTATTGAAAATGAAGGACCTCCAATATGTCTAAAATGACATATTGGAGGTCTCTTTTGATTTATATTAAGATTTACTCGGCACAGTGTGGGCTTGCTTATCCGATGAATCGGATGTCTCTTTTTTCAGTCCGCCAAATTTGAAGAGCACGATGCCACCTACAATGACAAGTACACCAATAAGTTGGTTCCATGAGAACGGAATTTGCTCCAGACCAAGCCAGCCCATCGAATCAAATAGTAAAGCGAAGCTTAACTGAGAGGTTAATACGATGGAGATTGCATAAGTGGGGCCGAGCAACTTCATGCCTTGAACGAGGCAGAACACGACACCTACGCCAATCGCACCGCTCAGCCAGTACCACGATTGCATGTGCTGAATGCTAAATGTATTTTTTCCTTCAACGAGTAAGGAGATTACAAAAGAAGCAATAAATCCGGTAAATAACACCATCGTTGTGGTCGACCATGAACCGGTGCGTTCATTGACTTTACTATTAAATATCGTTTGCAGACTGACCAGTGAACCTGCCAGAAGCGCAAGTAAAATACCTGTAATGATCATGTATGTCCTAACTCCTTATTCATAAATGTTGTGTCCCGCAATGTGTCTAAGGCCTGCACGATTTTTAATGCGGATTAATCCTTGATCCCGTTGAATATAACCGTCAGCACATAGCTTCTGAATCACCCGATTCAAATGGCGATAACTGGTGCCGATCAGGTTGGCGATGTCCGTCAGGTTAAAAGCATCCAGTTCCTCATGCAGTACGGTTCCGCCTTCATCCGTTGAGATGGATAACAGATAACTGGCTAAGCGAACATCTACTGGATACATCAGATTAAAGTTCGAAAAGTTCGAATCAATGTAAAACTTGTGTGAGATGATTTTTAGCAAAAATTGCAGTAATGGCGCGTAATCACTGGCAAGCTCAGTAAGCCAGCGGTAATGAATACGGAGCATTACAACAGGGGACACCGCCTGAACGGTGTTAACGATGTTACTTTCACGCACATATTCGATATCTCCCACCACTTCAAGCGGTGTTTTGAAACAGAGCACGAGTGTTTTGTCTTGTGGAGAGGTGGTGAAAATTTTAATTTTCCCCTCTACCAGGACATATAAGTATTCGGAAGCTTCGCCTTCGCGGCAGATGAGCTCACATTTTTCAAATTGACATAGGGTCATATGAGGACGTAGGTGTTCGTGAAAAACCGCCTCCAATTGATACTGTTTCAAATAGTCCATAATTTGCTGGGATTGATGAATCTCTTCCATGCGGTTCTCACCTCTGCGTTAATTGTAATGAAACTACAGCTTCATAATGATGACACCGGCGATCATTAGAGCAATGCCTAGGAATTGCGGCAGTTTCATTTTTTGTTTAAGCACGCCAAACCATCCGTTGCTGTCGATCAAAAAAGTTAGAAACAATTGGGCAATCAACAAAGCCGAGATCGTAAAAGTGACGCCAATTTGCTGAATCGCGGAGACTTCACTGAAAATAATAACCGCACCAAATGCTCCTCCGGCGAGATACATCGGTTTAACCTGTTTAATTCCCTGAAGATTGGTGTCCCGCACAAACATCAGGATGATCGCCGCGAGTATAAATCCCGTTAACTGGGTGATCGAGGCGGCCTGCCATGTGCCTATATCTGTACTGATTCTGGTGTTAGCAACCCCTTGTAGCGTAATGCAGGCTCCGCCCAGCAAGGCAAAAATAATCCCTCTCATCTTTCTCCGTACACTCCTTCAATGCATGACTTCGACTTCTATTAAATGATAAATATCTCCAAACAGCCAAGGACAAATGTCCTGAGTCTGAAATTTACAGCATCTAGCGTACACTAAAGCTTCAGGATATTCCAGAAAAGCAAGAAAAGAAGTAGCTATGGAAGGTAGGAAGGGGAGGAAGAAAGAAGTGGATTAACGATCCCAGGAACGCTATTCCACCAAACGAAGTCAAAACGCTGGATATGTGGAAAAATGGAGGAGATAGCTTCACTGAGGATCGTCAGGTTTATAAATGAGACAAGTTACGTAAAAAGGTATGTCAGCTGTAGTTCAATATGTTCTCTAACCTAGCCTAACGTTAAAACACCTTAAATACAGGCTGTTCCTTCACAAAAGTAATTTTGGTCTCTGGAAAAGACTCCTTCAGTCTGTCCGCCAAAAGCTTCATTCCCGGGGCCTCACTTTCGGCATGTCCAACCATGATGAGTGCTTTGGATTTACCTTGCTGCACAGCATCACGAACATATTCAGGCGTTTCCCATTCAAATCCTTCCCCTGCGATAATCAGATCCACCTGTTCATTCTGAAGAAGAGGTATCGTGACGGGTCCATTTCCACGAAATCCAACCAGAACGGCAGCGCGTCTGCAAACGATTTCAGAATTGCCCGCAATGCGGACATAGTCAATACCCAGACGTTGCTTTAAATGTTGAGCAATTTCCTGAACGGTCATTCCTTCTGGAAATGTAACTATATCCGACTCTGCCGTTCGCCCGCTCAGATATGTAATCCAGCCAAGCTCCTGAATGAGTCCATCTGTAATGCCATCTGGCTCGAAACGGTGGATTATATCATGGCAACGAAAAAGAGCAATGCCTGCTTGGTCGATCAATGTTCTTTTATCCGTATAAACGGAATTGTTCACAAGCCAGTCGGTCGCACTGTGATGATTATAAAATGGGGATTCATGGGCAATAATCAGATTAGCTCCGACCTGAATAGCCTGTTCAATGACCTGTTGTGTAGGCATAAAAGCAACTACAATGCCAGTCACAAACTGATTCGGTGAACCCGTGATCAGCTGATCCACTGTATTTTCCGGAAGTGTTATCCCCTCTGTGAGGTGCAGTATAATCTCTTGAACCGTGAGTTCCTTAGGTCCTGTCATATCTTTAATTTCCATTAGCTTCATTCCTCCAAAATAAGGATATAGTGTTAGTGTATCATCTTCATAGGTAAAAACCAGCTATACATACGATACTTCATTACCCTGAAAATGAACGATTTTCAGATAGACTCTACGGTGCTCTAGGCATGCTCAGGTCCGTGTCTACCCTATGTTTAACCCAGGCTTACAGCACATCCATCAATTCCGCAGTTAACCTAACAACGTAAGTTTACAACCAGCTCACAAGCCTCTTGAATTCATGTAGTTTTCTGATACGAGAAACCGTATACTTACATAGAGTCTTTTTTGAATCAGGTAAAATTTACTATATTCGCAATAGATTTTTACGCTAATCATAGCCTGGATTCACATCACGATACGAAAGGGGATAACGACATGACGGCAGTTAGTATTATGGAACGCCTGAAGAGTGAGACAGCACATTATCATAGACAAGTAGAACAGAACCCCTATGCGAAAGCAATTATGGATTCGACCATAACGATTGAACAATATAGAGTGTATTTGGAGAAATTCTACGGTTTCCTAAAACCTTTGGAGGATCAAGCGATAGCGCAGTCTTTTTGGGCGGAAACAGGATTGGATATCGAGGTAAGAGGCAAGGCTGGTTTATTAGAACAAGATCTGAGGGATCTTGGCTTAAGCGAGGAGCAGATCAAGCAGATTCCACAATGTAGCCACAAGGATTTACCCGACATTTCTACACCTGCACGACTGTTCGGATATCTCTATGTCATTGAGGGCTCAACGAACGGGGGTCAGATCATGACCAAACGTTTGTCACAATTTTTGCCTATAGAAGCAGATCGTGGACTGCAATATTTCAACGCATACGGCACACAGACACGCACGAGATGGAGCGAGTTTGTGGAATTGTTACAACAATCGATTCAGACATCCGAGGATGAAGACAGCGTTTTGTATACGGCTTCGGAGACATTCAGGCTACTGGATCAGTGGATTAATACGTAAGAATTACGCCAAAAACACCCGATTAGCTACCCGACGTAAGTTCTGTAACAATGAAACAACACATGCTGAGAGGGGATATTCAAGTTCATGGCTGAACCTAGGTCGAGGCAAGAAATGAGTCTGCTTAACCGCACCTTACTCCCGCAAGGGACATATACCAATGATCCGATCGACCTGAATAACTGCGATAAGGAGCCTATTCATATTCCTGGCTTTATCCAGCCACATGGCGTGCTTCTGGCTATCGATCCCAAAGGGACAGCAACCATTGTGCAGTGTAGCCAAAATACACAGGATCATCTGGGCATAGATTACTCAGATATTTTAGGTATGCCTCTAAGCGACTTGATCGCTGAAGAAGATGTAAACAAGCTCCTGAACAACCGCTCGAACGCAGCTGTAACGTCAGACTTGCATTATATGGATCTGATTATAGAAGTGGCAGGGGAAGAGAAAGTTTTTTCAACGGTCCTGCATGAGAGCGAAGGTCTGTTAATTCTTGAAATCGAGCCTTATTATGAAAAAGAAAACATCGAATCGAACGATTTTGAATGGATATCCCGTTTCTTCGGAAGAATCAAAAGCACGGACAGCCGCGTGGATGCGAGCCAGATTGCGGCTGAACAAGTCAAAGAAATGCTTGGATATGACAGAGTCATGATCTATGAATTTGACGAGCAATGGAACGGCAAAGTGATTGCGGAAGCGCGCGAACCGGAACTCGAACCATTTCTAGGGCATCACTATCCGGCCTCGGACATTCCCAAGCAAGCAAGGGAACTGTATCTTCGTAACTGGCTACGTACCATTGTCAACGTGGATTATACGCCTGTTGAAATCGTACCAACGTTGCAGCCCCTTACAGGCAAACCTTTGAATTTAAGTCTGTCTGTGTTGCGGAGTGTATCTCCGCTTCATATTGAATATTTGCAAAATATGGGCGTGGGAGCTACCGTGACCATTTCGCTCATCCATGATAATCAACTCTGGGGACTCATTACGTGTCATCATTATTCTGCAAGATACGTCCCGCATCGTGTTCGTAATCTGTGTAACTTCCTGGGAGCCTTTTTCTCTAATGAATTGTTCCAGCGTCAACAGCTGGATGATTACCAGGCAGAGATCAACTCCCGTGAGGCTGCTACGCGGATCGTTAACATTTTCATCGGCAATACAAGCCGGGCGCGAGTGGTGGAAGAGCTGCAAGGAGAGCAGGAAACCATTCTTAGGTTAATGAATGCATCCGGTGCGGCAATTTGTTACCAGGACAAGTTGCTGTTATTCGGTGAGACTCCGACAAATGGACAGATTCGTGAATTGGCCGGATGGCTGGCTGGACAGGCAGAGGATCACAGCTATCACACGTCGAAGCTGAGTCTGGAATACGAGACAGCCAAGCGATATCAAGATGTAGCCTCCGGGGTTATTTATGTTGCCATCTCACCGGGTCACCACAACTATATGTTATGGTTCCGTCCCGAGGTAGTTCAGGTGGTCGAATGGGCTGGTGATCCGGCGAAAGCCGTGCTGAAGACGGATGATGGTGTACGTTTGTCTCCGCGGAAATCGTTTGAAAAATGGAGGGAGGTTGTGCAATCGACCTCCTATCCATGGACAACGAGAGAACTGAGCATATTACCTTTGCTAAAGTCTATTGTGCGTCGTCAGACGGAAAATCAGCTGGCTCAAGCGGAGGAGCACGCTTTTCAGAATGCCCGTATTTTGAAGCGAAACGAGCAACGTTATTTGCAATTGATGGACTTCTCGCCTGTTGCCTTTTTCACACTTACCGAAGGGCGGATTATTTACTGTAATAGGATGGCGGCCGAACTGTTTGGATATGAAAATACAGCCAGTCTGATCGGGAAGAGTTTTAACGATTTTTTGCCTGATAATACACGGGACATAATACGGCAAGACTTTGAAAAATTGCAGCTCGACATCACAAGTTTGATGAACAATCAGTTGTATTTTACAACAGCTTCTGGCATGTCTTCGCTCTTTGAGATTACAATGGCCTCCGTTGTTCATGCAGGCAAACCTTCCGTCATGTTGTTGCTTCGCAGCAGAACATCACAACAGGGGCAGGATGATTACAGCGATACAACAAACCAATTACGCAATTACCTGACCACCGATCCGTTAACCGATATGCCGGTTCAAACGGTGTTCAAGCAACAACTCGAAGGGGATTGGAAGGATTGCTTGCAGGATAACTGTAGTCTGGGGCTGCTGATCATTGATATTGACGATTTCCGTTCTTATAATACGGCGTATGGCCTGCAAGGTGGCGACCTTTGTTTACAGTGGATTGGCGAGGTGTTAACGGTGGTTAGCGAACAGCATAACGCTGTCATTTCCCGCCAACGCGGAGGTACGTTTATGCTGAAATTAAAAGACACAACCTCAGCGTATTTAATGGAACTGGCTGAGGAGATCAGGCAACATGTGCTTGCTCTGCATATCCAGCGAGAGCTCACGGGTCAGAGTGGTGTGGTTACCGTCAGCGTTGGCGGGGCGGTTCTGCTTCCTGATGAGAATACTGTCGCAAGTGATTTGATCGAGCTGGCTACTCAAGCCCTGTCTCAAGCCAAGGATGAAGGCAAAAATCGTACGCGGGTGGTTTGAGTTGAACGGATAAGTCCGCACTGTGTATCAAAAAAAGAGATTCAATTACCTGTAAAATAGATAGGAAATACAAAATAGAGAAGAGGGCAGTGATGCCTTCTTTTTTGTGTGAAAAGAAAGTATGATTTTGCCGCCCATAGAAGCTACACAAGTGTTATAATGTTGCGTATGGATACACGTGTTCGTATTTTGCCCTGAAAGAGGTGGATTCAATTCCATGAGAGATCATTCGGAACAGCTGGAATTCATGGAGATTGATCTAAGTGAAGATACAGAGACAACCTCGATTCGTATACCTGATCGTTCATCTATAGAGAACCAGACTCGTCAACCACACAAGTCGCAGGGAGCTGTATTGTCTTCGGAGAAGCGATTTGTGGAGGAAGCTAGACGCCTTGCAGAAGTTACGGGAGAAGAAACTTCACCTGTTCCATTTATGAGTTACTGGCCGACGTATGGGGTGATGAATGACGCACAGCTGAAATGGTATTTGTACTGGAGAACGCAGGTACGCCAGGAAAGATACCTGGATGTCGACCTGTCGTATCTGTTTGTTCATGTTTACGAGTTGATTAACGGGATCGGCTGGTTACATCCAGAGGATGGTTATCACAAATTAAAACAATTATGGTTGAATTACCGAGAGCGGCTTCCTCAGCTTCATGTTTATATGCAGGAGTGGATGGTCGATTACGTTCTGGTTCACGATCTTCATACATTGCTTCATGATGTGATGATGCTCTCGGGTGGTTATTTGCCAGCATCATTGATGGACAAGGAGTTAGAACGGGTGTTACAGGATAATGTCGCTGAGGTAACGCTGGATATGCTGAAATGGTATTTTGACTATGATGTTACGCTAAATGCCTTTTACCGGGATGGCGGCAAAGAATTAATGGAACGATATGTGCCCAAAGTGATGGCTGTGATGGATTCGTATTTGCAGCGGACGCAACAAAGAGGGCTGTTGCCTGAGCTTGAATCGAAAGCCGAGCAGACGGTTAAACGCACGCTGTTTCATAAAGCGGTATATGACGAGTCCATTTACGGCAGATTTGTTACGTTCACTCATGTTCCTCTCATATTGGAACGTGAATTTGTGGAGAGGTTAATCGGGATTTACCGCTGTACGGAAAATAAGCTGCGTGAACTGTTAGGCTTCCGGGGCCGTCTGCGAGGTAAAACGCTGGAGCCTGAGCTTGCCAGTGTGATTGAGCGTTATCTGGAAAGAGCTTTTGCCATGGAACAAGCTGAGGCTGTAACTGCGCCAGTCATTCAGATTGATACGGCCAAACTGGCTTCTTTGCAGAAGGATAGCGAATATGTGCGTAAGGCGTTGAGCATTGAAGATAGCGCAAATTCCGAATCGGATAATGCTAAATCTGACCTTGAAGAAAACGCAGACGAGAATGAAAGACACGGAATGGATGAGCCGCTTTTCCAAGAACAGCAAAGTGGTTCACTATCGATCCTAGACAACGGGAGTCAGCCATCCATGAGTTCGGATCGTTGGAATGAAGTGCTTATATGGGACGAAGCTGCGGAAGCCCATGTACCAGAGGAGTGGCGGGAATTTGCCGAGAGGTTGGATGCCCGGCATGTAAGAGCCATCCATGCTTTGCTTGGTGAACATCCGGATGGTGATTTGATGCGGCTTGCCGAAGAAACGGGAACGATGCCAGCTCTTTTGCTAGATGAAATGAACGATATCGCTATGGAAACCATCGGAGATCTGCTGGTGGATGGTGACCGAATCGTTGCTGATTATATTGATGTATTTGAACATGTGAAGAGGTGATTGACATGACTGAGCATACAGTGAATGAACATCAAAAGACAGAACATCAACCAAACCAGCTTAAGATTCCAAAACGTTTGACCACCGCACTTGTGAATTCATTAACGGCAGGCGTCGTGCCACGGATTGGACTGGAGCAAATTGCTGTAGGGCGAAAGCCGGAAGTGGAAGCGATCTTGCGAGACTTGGATAACATTGCTGAAGGCGGTGCAGCATTTAAACTGATTACTGGCCGTTATGGTAGCGGTAAAAGCTTTCTTTTGCAAATGATTCGAAATTATGCGATGGATCGTGAGTTTGTGGTTGCGGATGCGGATCTTTCTCCAGAGCGTAGACTTGTCGGCACAAAAGGGCAAGGTCTGGCAACTTATCGTGAGCTGATGACACGCTTGTCTACACGAACACGCCCGGATGGTGGGGCTTTGGAGCCTATTTTGCAAAAATGGATTGCAGGCTTGCAGCAAACAGCGATGACCCAGTTGAATATACGTCCAGATGATCCTGCGTTACCGCTGGAGGTAGAAAAACAGATTTACCTCGTGACGGGTGAAATGCAGAACTTGGTTCACGGTTTTGATTTTGCCAAAGTGCTGGCCTCTTACTGGAACGGTTACAAACTTGCTGATGATGACCTGAAACAGTCTGCACTCCGCTGGCTTCGGGGTGAATTCGCGACCAAAACGGAGGCGAAGAAAGAGCTTTCCGTGGGTGTCATTATCGATGATGATAACTGGTATGATTATTTCAAATTATGGTCTGAATTTACGGCACGTATCGGTTACAAAGGGCTGTTACTCTTTATCGACGAAGCTGTGAATCTGTATAAAATTACAAACAGCGTTTCGCGTCAAAGCAACTACGAGAAGTTGCTAACGATGTTTAATGATACGATGCAGGGGAAAGCCGAGCATCTGGGCATTTTTGTGGGGGGAACCCCTCAATTTGTGGAGGATGAACGCCGTGGTTTGTACAGCTATGAAGCGCTTCGATCCAGACTTATTGACGGTCGTTATGCCGCAAGTGCGTATGCGAATTATACGGGCCCCATTATCAAACTCACGATGTTGTCGCATGAAGAAATTTTGATTTTGCTACAAAAGCTACGCCAGATTCATGCCCTTCATTTTGCATATACCGCTAGCTTGAGCGATGAACAATTAGTAGGTTTTATGCAAATGGCTGTGAATCGTTTGGGTGCGGATGAACTTTTGACAACACGAGAAGTGGTGCGTGACTTTATGGATGTGTTGCATACGCTACATCAGAATCCTGATGTGACTTACGAGCAGTTACTTGGTGAGCGTGCGGCTCTTTCCGATGGTTTGGCTCGTGGAGCCAAGGGTTCCCAAAAGGAATCCGATGAGCTTGATGATTTTCTTGCGGAGTTCGAACTATGAGTGAGAACCCAAATCCATTTTATAGACTGGCTCCGTTTGTGCAGGAATTTATTTATAAAAAAAGATGGGAATCGCTACGTCCTGCGCAGATTGAAGCGTGTAACATTTGTTTTCACACTCCGCACCACATGCTGATTGCGGCGGGGACGGCTTCCGGCAAGACGGAGGCCGCTTTTTTTCCCGCGTTGACTGAACTTTATGACCAGCCTTCCAAATCGGTGGGCATTCTGTATATTGGCCCTTTAAAAGCACTGATTAATGACCAGTTCGAACGACTCAAAGACTTGCTCACGGAAGGCAATATTCCTGTCTGGCACTGGCATGGTGATGTGCCGCAGGCTGAGAAAACCAAGCTGATGAAAAATCCGTCAGGTGTGTTGCAGATTACGCCCGAATCGCTGGAAGGGCTGTTGATGAATCGACCGAATGCGATTCCTGCGCTTTTTCATGATCTGCGCTATATCATTATCGATGAAGTGCATGCGTTCATGGGAGCGGATCGGGGCATTCAGGTGTTAAGCCAGTTGGCTCGAATTGAACGCATGGCTGGCTGTGCTCCTAGAAGAGTTGGATTATCCGCTACACTTAGCGATTATGAAGCAGCGACAGCTTGGCTTGCAGCGGGAACACGGCAAGGAGTTGATGTCGTATCCTCCCCAGGCGGACGTAAACTGCGGCTCCGGGTGGAGCATTTTTCATTCCCGGATGCACAAAACGAAGAGCAGGCTGAGCAGCTTCATCATGCGCGTAAAGCCTATTACGACTTCATTTATGAGAGCACACATCGCAAAAAGGCTCTGATTTTCACCAACAGCCGCACGGATGCGGAAGTCACGATTCTGGAGATGCGCCGTGTTGCAGCACGCAGAGAAGAACGGGATGTGTTCCATGTGCATCATGGAAGTATATCGGCCATGCTGAGAGAAGAAACCGAAGCGGCTTTGCGGACAGGTCCGGGTCCGGCTGTCGCTGCTGCGACGGTTACGCTGGAACTTGGCATTGATCTGGGAGAATTGGAGCGTGTCGTTCAGCTTGGCGCACCTTATAGTGCTTCGAGTTTCGTTCAGCGGCTGGGTCGCTCGGGTAGGCGTGATGATATGGCATCGGAGATGCTTTTTGTATGCCCGGAGGAAGAAGACGAGGAAGCACAGCTGCCGGCCCGTATGCCATGGACATTAATGCGTGCAATAGCGGTGATTGAGCTGTACGTTAAAACCAAATGGGTAGAGCCACTTGAAGCTCGGAAAATGCCTATTGGGGTTCTTTATCACCAGACGATGAGCATGTTAAAAAGTATGGGGGAGGCTGAGCCAAGAGAGCTTGCTGCCGCAATCCTCTCCCTGGCGCCTTTTTCAGAGATTACACCGGATCAATATCAAACGTTCCTGAATTACCTGATCGCGACGGATCATCTGCAATGGACGGAAGAACAGACGCTGATTATCGGACTCACGGGTGAAAAGATTGTAAACAACTACCGCTTCTATGCCGTGTTCAAGGACGATGAAGAGCATAAAGTACTGAACGGCTCGGAAGAAATCGGGTCGATCACGACCGTGCCGCCACCAGGCTATTGTTTCTCTCTCGCCGGTAAGCTGTGGAAGGTGGAAGAAGTGGATCACAAGCATAAGGCCGTGTACGTGAAGTCCGCGAAAGGCAAAGTCGATACACTGTGGCTTGGTGCAGGAGGAGATATTCATACGGCGGTTGTACAAAAAATGCGCGAGGTGCTGTCCGAATCCGTGATCTACCCGTATCTGTCTCCACAAGCGGTGAACCGCTTGGAGCGTGCACGTCGCTTGGCTCGCGAGAGCGGATTGCTCAAACAGGTTGTCATTCCGGCAGGCGGGGATTCCATGTATGTGTTGCCTTGGGTGGGTAGCAAATCGTTTCGCACGCTGGAGCGGTTGATGAAACATAATTTGTCTGAAAGGCTCGCTTTGCGTTCCGTTGTGCCGATGGAACCATATTATTTTGTGGTATCAGGCAAAGTGGACGAACGAACCTTGTTAGCCGAGATGATGAGTGAGTGTCGAACGGCCCAGGATGCATCTGATTTGCTTGCTGAGGACGAAGCACCGTATCTTGGCAAATATGATGAGTTTATTGCACCGCCCTTGATTCGTGAAGCTTTTGCAGTAGATGGTCTGGATCTCGAAGGATTGAAATCAGGATTGCAAAAGACGCTGGAGTGGGACAGCTAGAGGAGACATTGGAGTGAACAAATGAGAGTGGCCATGTTAAGCTTTCATTTTTTAACGTTTAAAATTGAAAAGAAATGGGTTGACACCACTTGACCTCCCATGTAATATATGAAAAGTCGTCACACATGAGCGATAGTTAAATTGCATACTTCATTTCGTATAACCTCGCAGGCCGAAAGTGTACACAGGGCGAGGGTCTCTACGGGAAGCCTATACTTCCTAACTACGAAGCAAAGGAATCAACATATTCCTTGCTCGGAGTTAGGATTTTTTGCATTTAATACGTGGTTGTGACCTTACATGAACCCGGACACGGGGCGCATTATTGAATCATCGGGAGGTTAATTACACATGAAATATTATTTGTCAGTCCTTGCAGGCGCGATGAGTTATGGTATTCTGTCCACCATTGTTGTACTGGCGTATGGCCAGGGATATCAACTTGGTGAGGTTGTGGGAACACAGCTGATTACCGGTTTCATCTTGTCGTGGATGCTGGCTTTATACACGCGTTTTAGAGCTAAACGCAAAGCACCGGCTGGTGGCCAAGTAAAGGTTACATCGGCTAGTCCTTCAAACGTCTTCACACGTTTAACTTGGAAACAGCGTTTGATGCTGATGGCGGCTGGAACGCCAACGGTAATTACCGGACTCGTGTATTATCAATCGTTACGTTACATTCCGGCATCGCTTGCGATCATCCTGCTCTTCCAATTTACATGGATCAGCGTGCTGATTCAGGCGATTAGCAAACGGCAGCGTCCAGATAAAATCACGTTCCTGACCCTCTTTATTTTGTTTGGTGGAACCTTGCTGGCAGCAGGTTTTCTGGAACAGGGCATTAGTAATGTAAGTGGGATCGGGATTGCGCTCGGATTAATGGCAGCAGTTAGCTACTCCTTGTTTGTATTATTCAGCGGTAAAGCAGTTCCTTCTGCACACCCGGCATTTCGGAGTGCTTGGATGGTTACAGGCGGATTGATTCTGCTTTGCATTTTATTCCCGCCGACGTTCCTCTTTAACGGTCTAATCTGGAGTCAACTGCTTGTGTTTGGATTGTTACTTGGATTCTTTGGAGCTTTTATCCCGCCAGTGCTGTTCGCCATCGGCGTACCTCATATTGGTGGAGATATGGCGGGGATTCTGGGTGCGGTCGAACTTCCGGTTGCCGTCTTATTATCCTCCATCGTACTACATGAGCATGTTAGCGCTCTACAATGGTTCGGTGTCGTTATCGTACTGATTGGTGTGGCTCTGCCAGAATTGTATAAAATGAGGGCACGGCGAAGTCGGAGCACACCTGTATATTCCGGATAGCCCAGAGGGGTCATTTTCATTAAGTGCATAATGGGGTATGCTTGTAGAGTACATCCATCCACTTACGAATGAAGATGGGACAACGGAATAAGGAGTGTGTATATGAATAGCTGGTTTAAAAAAGCGTGGCCGTTCTTAACTCTGGGCGTGGCTGTAGTTGCTCTGCTCGGTGGATTTTTTGTATATTTCATGGGTAAGGACGTATCCCCGGGATCAGGCGGTTCAGTAACAGCAAAGATCGAGACACCGGAGGATTTGAAAGGATATGAGGTCATTAATGTGAACGTGAGCAACGATGGATTTGAGCCGAATGTCATTGAGGTGAAATCTGGAGTGCCTACGAAAATTAATTTCATCCTGACCCGAAGCGTGACACATGTCAAATCTGTCGCTGCAGAGAAGTTAGGCATGGATCTTTATATGCAAAAGGGAGATAACTACTACACGGTCGATCAGAACGTCGCCCCAGGAGAATACGAGCTTCACTGCGGGATGTACATGATCTATGGTACGATTAAGGTTATTTAAAGAGTCAGCGTAACGGATAGGGAATGTACGCCAGATATCATTAGTTCAACTCATACAGAGGAGCAGAGTTCGTTCAACCGGACTTTGCTCCTTTTTGGCCTGCATGATATCATGAACGGGGAACATAATCGATCTGGAGGTGCAGCAATGAAAGCGCTATTTATCGGAGGGACAGGCACAATAAGTACAGCGATTACCGAGATGCTTGCCAAGCAAGGCTGTGAATTGTATTTGATGAATCGCGGCAATCATAATGACAATTTGCCTGCAGGAGTCAAGGTTCTTCAAGCCGACATTAATGACGAAAAACGGGTAGCCGATCTGATTGCCGATTTACAATTTGATGTCGTTGCGGACTTTATTGCTTTTGTACCCGCTCAGCTGGAGAGAGATTATCGTTTGTTTCAAGGCAAGACCAAGCAGTTCATTTTTATAAGCTCCGCATCGGCCTATCAAACGCCGCTGTCGGATTACAGAATTACCGAAGGAACGCCATTATCCAATCCATTCTGGGAATACTCCCGAAATAAAATTGCGTGTGAAGACTACCTGATGAAATTATATCGGGATGAAGGTTTTCCCGTGACCATAGTTCGTCCAAGCCATACTTACGGGGATAAGTCCGTACCGCTTGGTGTACATGGTGAGAAGGGAAGTTGGCAGGTTCTAAAGCGTATGCTTGAAAATAAACCAGTGATCATTCACGGTGACGGCACTTCGTTATGGACGATTACACACAACACCGATTTTGCCAAAGGCTTTATCGGCTTAATGGGCAACATCCACGCCATCGGTGAGGCTGTACATATCACCTCGGATGAGTCTGTCACATGGAATCAGATTCATGAAATCATTGCTGATGTACTCGGGGTCAAGTTACATGCGGTTCATGTGCCATCGGATTTTTTGGCGGCTAGCAGTGATTTGGATTTCAGGGGTGGTTTGCTTGGAGATAAGGCCAACACGGTTGTTTTTGACAACAGCAAACTGAAACGACTGGTTCCTGAATTTGTAGCTACAACAAGGGCGGATCAGGGTATTCGCAGCACGATTGAGCATATTCTGGAGCACCCGGAATTACAGATGGAGGACCCTGAATTCGATCAATGGTGTGACCTTGTTGTCAGCACATTGGACGAGGCGTTGCTTAAAATCAGAGATGGAAAGTAAAACTCGATAGAGAATGACTTTTTATACACGTTCCCATTCCAGGTATTTACATTCGATTTCCGAATCGTTATAATCAATAAAAAAATAACACTTTAGGGGAGGCACCCCAACTCAGGACATTGTTCCTTGGTTGGGGTGCCTCCTTTTTTTGTGTGCACAAAAAGGAGAGCAAGGTATTGAAAAACTCAAGAAAACGGTTGAAAAAGCAAGCGGAGCAAATGTCTAAAGTGATGCTGGCGTTTGCATTATTGTCGCCTCAGTCATTAATACCTGAATGGAGCCAAGCGGGCACGGCAATGGCAGCAACGGTAGAGAATATTGGGGTGGTATCCGATACAGCCTCATTAAAGGCGGTACAATCCTCCAAAGTGAAAGTGGAGATGAACAGTGATGGAAAATACCGAATCGTATTACTACCAAATACGAACGTTTTTTACGGAGGTGACACCGGTAATGTATCGACAATTATTGACCATCATGGCACAGCAATCAATTTCAAATCATTGCCGCTGAATTATTATCGAATTAACAACAATGTCATCGAGATGTCCAGACAAAAAGACAATGTAGAGTATATTTTGCGAGTCTCCATCGTAAATGCGACATCTCAAGGCGGATATATGAAGGTGGAACTGGAAGCGATAAATCGAAGCGGCTCAGCGCTGAATCTCGGGGGGACTTTTTATTGGGATACGATGGTGAACGGCAACGATGCTTCTCCTTTTGAAGTCATTCAGAACGGGTGGCGCAATTATAGCGGAGGCGTACAGGTGACGGCTTTTTATGCCAACACGTACAACGTCGTTAATGCTGACCGTGTATTCATGGGACAATATCAAAGCCCGGATAGTGCCCAGTTGACAGGGGGCTCAGCTCCATCAGCCTATACACCTGGACAGATCGTGAATGCGAGTGATACTGCAGCTCAGTTCTGGTGGGACGCGAGATCAACGGCTAATCAGGGATCACGGAAATTTTCAACCATTGTAGGCATTGGGCCACAAAACGTTCCGCCTTCTTTTACATTAACAGCACCTGCATCAGGTCAAACGTATTACAAAGGGGAACAGTTGCAGATTTCAGGTACAACACGGGATAACGACGCAGGCGATCTGTTAACGGTCAAGTGGTCCATTGACGGCGGGCCTGAGAATGTTCTGACGCAAATAACGGCAACAGGTTCGAACCAGGCTTTTAACACCAGTTATACCTTGCCCGATACATTGCCGGACGGATCTCATTACTTGCAAGTATGGGTTATGGACGATAAGGGCGGAGTATCCTCCGCGGGAACAGTTAACTTCTTGGTCAGAAGTTTTGTCGTACCCGGAACTCCGACGTATACCCTGGTGAATAATAATGATCTGACGGTGAACTGGGATAAAAGAGTAAATGATGCTTCTGTAACGTATGAACTGAAAAATATGACAACGAATCAGACCTACGATACAGGAACATCCAACACGAGACAGCTGACGGGTCTAACACCCAATACAAGTTATTCGTTTGCCGTACGCGCGAAAAATTCAAGCGGTGCTTATACGGGCTACTCAGCTACATCCTCCAAATACACACTTGCGAATCCACCTGCGGATGTTGCTGCTTCACAAATCGGAAATAACGTAACAGCCAGCTGGACTACAAACGGTAATCCTGCCGGTACCAGATACAAAACGGAAATCCGCAATGTGAATGGACAAGTGCTTCAATCATCAACGACGACTTCTACCTCGATGACTACAGCCTTAACAGGAATGGAGGATGGACGTTATGAACTGTATGTAGCAGCTTTGAATGCTGAAGGTATTCAGACAGCCTTTGTCTTGGCAGGGCAGATTATGAAAGATACAACCGGACCTTCTGCTCCTTCCATTACCCTCACCCCTTCAACGTGGACAAAAGAAGAGGTTCTTGTCACGGTTGAAGCGGGGACTGATCAATGGAGTGGAACACAGAAGACGGAAGTGAAGATTGGCCTCAATGGTGAATGGAGAGAATATACCGGGCCATTCACTATGAACGATGAGGGAAGTACAACAATCACAGTACGGAGCGTGGATGCATTCGGGAACTTGGGTCAGGAAAGCCGTGTGACTGCACGAGTTGACCGGACGGCTCCAACCCCGCCGTTGATTTCCTTGAATCCAGCGGAATGGACGAAGGAATCGGTTGTCGTTACCTTGACGGAAGGTACGGATGATGCAAGTGGTATCGCCTTAACACAATATAGAGTTGGTGAGAGTACGCAATGGATCGATTACAAAACACCGTTCATTCTGAAAGATGAGGGCGTAACCGAAATTTACGCACGCAGTATAGATCGAGCTTCGAACGTAAGTGCATTGACGTCAACCGTTGCCCGAATTGACAAAACAGCACCTGAACAACCTGTGATCCAATTAAGCGAAGCCGACTGGACGAGAGAGGATGTATCTTTTGTCATTACAAGTGGTACAGATGAAGGAAGCGGGACAAGCAAAACGCAGTATCGGTTAACAGAGCATGGGCCTTGGTTAGATTATTTAGGTGAGGTCACGATTAAAGATGAAGGTGAAACCGTAGTTTATGCTCGTACATTTGACCGAGTAGGCAATGTAAGTATGTTGGCGCAAGCCACGGCTCGGATCGACAAGACGGCTCCGACAGAACCGGAGATCTCGTTGAGCCAATCCGGCTGGAGTAAAGAAGCTGTACAGTTTACGATCGCTGGAAGTGTGGATGATAGAGAAATTACATATGAATATCGATTGGAAAATGAGCCATATACGACCGGAAATAAAGGTACGGTCAATACAGATGGAGCAACTGTAATCTATGCTCGGGCCAAGGATGCAGTCGGTAATGTGAGCAGAGAAGTCAGCAGGACGGTGTATGTGGATAAAACTCTACCGAATATTAGCTTTACTCCTGAGGGAGCGGCTTGGACTGATGAAAATATAACGGCTACCGTACAATTCGCAGACAGCCATTCCGGCATAGATGGAACACAACGTTTCTATCAGATTACAGCTCAGGCAGAAGCTCAAGGAGACTGGCTGGAGGCTGAATCCGATCAGCAGAGCATATCCATATCGTCTGAAGGTACTTGGTACATCTACGCCAAGACCGCTGACAGAGCAGGCAATACCGTTCAGGTGACATCTTCTCCTTATCGAATTCAACGGAAGCCTAATCAACCAACTCAAGTCCAGAGGAGTACGGTTGGTGAAACATCGGTAACACTAACAGCTGATTTACCTTCAGGTGAAACTTACACTTCAGGTTACCAATATGAAATCAAAAATAGAACGACCGGGCAATCCTGGACACTGCAATATCCGAACAATAGTCTAGTTAATGACACATTGAGCGGAGGGCGAGTTTATGAGTATGAAGTGAGAGCAAGAAATCATACGGGTGTAAGTGAGCCGGCGATTGTGAGTGTTTTAACTTTACCGCCATCTCCAACTGAGATGCGCATACAAAAAGTGGACGCAGAGCCAAGTCTGGCTAAAGTAGACTTTGATCACGTACAAGGAGCCACAGCATATCGGGTGACGGCTACGGATTCTAACGGAAGAATCGTTTTTGAACAAACCATCACTGATCCGGAAAGTCTTCCTTACATTAGCAATCTTGCTCCCGGAATGGTTCATACGATATCTGTTACGCCTATGAATGCGAGTGGTGCTGGTGCAAGTTGTGTAGCCGCATTTATGAGTCTACCTGCCGCTCCGGGTGAGTTCACAGCAGTGCAGATTCGTGAGCATGATATCTCCATGACGTGGGAGTCCGTAACATCGGCTACGTATTATGCACTTGCACGTAACGGAGATATGATTTACGAGGGAGGGGAACTCTCCTACAAGGATGCTGGACTTGAAAGTGGAACAGATTACAGTTATACCGTTGTTGCAGAAAATGAAACAGGCTCAGGTCCTTATGCGAGTTTACCATTGCTAAGAACGTTGCCTGCGCAGGTGGCGGGTTTACACGTCACGGATGCCTCGCACTCAAGTTTGCATCTGAACTGGGAAGCCGTTCGTGGAGCAGAAGCTTATGAGGTATGGAGTAATGGAGAGAAAGTGGGCGAGATTACAGCTGACAAGAATGCATGGACACTGACAAATCTGAATCCGGGATCGGCGTACCAACTGGAAGTTCGGGCGGTAAACAGAGCTGGGCATGGAATGAGTAGTTCAATAACGGGACTAACTATTCCCAAAAGTCCAATAGGACTTCACGTTGTAAGGGCTACGGAACAGGGAGCGACGTTGAGCTGGGAAGCTGTGGCTGGAGCAGACAAATACCGCGTGACCATTGATGGGCAAACATACGAGATGTCGGGTACAGAGCTGACTGTTAAGCACCTGTCAGGTAGCAATCTGTATACGTATGAAGTGCAAGCAGGGAATGCTGCGGGGTATAGTGAGGGCGTAACGAGCACTGTTCTGACGCTGCCAAGGAGGCCGGAAGGATTACAGGTCAGCTTAACGGAAGAAACGCAGATCGGTATTCGCTGGCAAGCTGTTCCTACAGCAGAGATGTATATCGTTATGATTAATGGTGTAGAGACAGGCAGAACGTCCGATATCGAATATAGGGCGGAGGGATTGTTACCCGGCCAAGAATACACGTTGCAGGTGCAAGCGGTAAACGCAGCGGGTGCTGGTGCACAAGCAGAGCTTGTGCGATTGTCCAAACCTCGTCGTCCAACGAACATTACGATGCAACCAGATGTACATGTCACCCGTTTGTCATGGTCTGCCGTTCCGGGAGCTTCTGAATATGTCATATTGCAAGAGGATAAAGAAGTATACAGAGGCATGGATACAGATGCCGTAATTACAGGGCTTGAAGCTGGGCGATGGCATCATTATAGGCTATTTGCGGTCAACAGGCAGTCCTCCCGTTCTGAAGCAGCAGAAGTATCGTTTCTGACTTTGCCGATTAAACCGGAGAAGGTGGATGTACGTGACGTAACCGAGAATGGGCTTTCACTCGATTTTACTCATACGGGTGTACGTGGAGCTGATCAATATATCATTGAACGTAATGGGCGAGAAGTGGCTCGTATGTAAGCAAGCGAAACTCAGTTTGTAGAAGAACATTTGAAACCGGGCACAATGTACACTTACGTTATCCGTGCAGTGAATGCAAGTGGTACCGGTGCACCGTTGACGATCAGAACGATGACACAAACGCTACCGCTCACAACAGACACGATTGAAGTGATTTCAGGAACCTATTCACAAGACATAAGCTGGGAAGCGGTCACTGGGGCTGTTGCCTATGAAATTCGAAACCAGGCCACAGGTGAGGTCACAAGTGTATCTGAGCCTCATGCACATCTCGTGAGTATGGAGGACGGCACGTTGTATCGATTAGAAATTGTGGCTGTAAATGAGCAGGGACAGCGCTCCAAACCTGTTCAGATTGAAACGTTAACGAAGCCTTTAGCGCCGCAGACTGCCAGTGTAGAGCAGTTCACAGATCGGTCAGTCAAGCTGGATTTATCAGAAATTTTTGTTCGAGGTGTGGAGCAATTTATCATTCGGCGGGATGGTGTCGAGATTGCCAGAATTTCTGCAAATCAGACAGATCAGAAGCAGTTTGAAGACAGTGGGCTCGTCCCTGGAGAGCACTATACTTATTCCATTCATACATTTAATACATCGGGTGAGAGTGAAACCGGATTTAACCTTGATGTGAGAACCTTGCCAGCAACGGTGGATGAAGTGTTGAGTGCACAAGAGATTGGGGAAGAAGATGCAGTACTGGTCTGGCCTAAGATACAGGGGGCAGAAGGCTACATTGTTCGCATTAATGATGAGGAAGTTACTAGATTAGATGACGCTAACACGACTGAGTTCAGGTTAACGAACATGAGTAGTGCGGACGTGTACGAGAAAATTAAAGTCATTCCGATCAACTCGGCAGGAGAAGGCGCCGCAATTTTGGTTGCCCCTTTTTATACATTGCCTCGCATTGATTCGCTCGATATGAGAGTCTTTCCAAAATCTGATCATATCAAACTGGAGTGGGACTTTTCCTATCCTAACGAAACGTTTGTGATTGTATTGGATGGTGTGGAGCGATATCGGGGACGGAATCAAGAATATGTAGTTGATGGACTGGAGGCGGGCAAACAATATCAGCTTGAGGTATACACGGAAAATGGTGAGCAGACTGCATCGGACAAAAGAAGCTATTCCCTCTTAACCAAGCCGGGTTTCCCGATAAAAGTTGCATATAAAGCCACCAAGGATCAAGTACATCTTCTATTGGAAGAAACACGTGCGGCTGGTGCCGAGCAGTTTTCAATTGAAAGGAATGGCCTGGAGATTGCCCGTATTAGCGCTAAGGAGACAAGGTATGAAGATACGGATCTTGAGCCCGGAACACGATACAACTATGTTATTCGAGCGATCAACGCTTCGGGCACAAGTGATGACGGATTTATGCTGCAAGCTGTGACTTTACCTGGTCAGTTAAATGTACCGCCAATTGTGCAGGACCGCTCCGTATCTGGTGCGACGCTGGTTTGGGAACTTGTACCCGGTGCAGAGGGTTATCGGATTTATCAAAATAAAGAAGTAGTCGGAACAACAGCTGAAACGTCACTTCAAATTACCGGATTGACTAGTGCTGCAAAATATGATGATTTTAGTATTATTCCTTATAATGAGGCCGGTGAAGGTGAAGGCATGAAGGTGCTGGAATTTGAAACGTTACCCTCGTTGCTTGAATCGATTACAGCCACCGCAAAAGGGCCTGATCGTATCCTGCTTACGTGGAGATTGGAAACCCAAAATGAGATTGTTGTAGTTGCTTATAAGGATCAGGAGATTTATCGCGGTCAAGAGCGAGAATATGTCTGGAAAGGCTTAGATGCAGAACGTCATTACGAGATTTCAGCGTGGACGGAAAATACGGCTGGTGAGGCAAGTGAGAAGAAAAGCGTAGCAGCAGTAACCATTTCGGTTCCAGTAGTTTCATCGAACGGTGGAAGTGCAGGAAATAACACCAGTACCAATGATAATGATTCCAAGGACAAGAATGAGGAAAAAGATAAGGATACAACGAATACTCAGCCTGGAGGAATAACAAGTAGGCGAGTTGCTTTTTTAGATATTGACCAAACGTTTAATAAAGACCAGATTACTTGGCTTGCTGAGCACAATATTATACAGGGGGTAAGCTCAACGCGTTACGAACCGCGTCGCCCCATTACTCGAGCAGAGTTTACAGCACTTATTGTGCGTTTAATGAGGCTGGATATCTCGTTGAAACCATCACATGTTTTTCAGGATGTGAATGACACGGATTGGTTTGCACCTGAGATCAACACAGCAGCCGAGCGTGATGTTGTACAAGGTATGGGGAATGGAAAATTTGCTCCACATGCTCTGGTGACTCGCGAGCAAGCCTCCAAAATTATAGCCAATGTGGTTCATCAGATTAGAAGCGAGCCGATCACCTCACATAAGACATTCACTGACCAGGTCGATGTCTCCAACTGGGCCAGGGAGGAGGTCGCGGAGTTAGCAGGTATTTATATGATTAACGGATACGAGGACGGCAGTTTCCGCCCATTACAAGCGTTGAGTAGAGCTGAAGCGGCCGCGTTAATATTCCGTTTGAATAAACTGATGCAGGTTATTGCCAGCGACGCAGATTCCCTTTGAATTGGTTTTAATGTTATGATTGGTTTCAAAAAAGGTAATGAATTATGGTGATGAAAAATGAATAATAAATTTATCCGAATATACGAAGATATCGCTGGACGTATTCGGAACGGAGACATCGAAGCGGGCACACTGCTTCAATCAGAACTGGATTTATCAGAACGATATCAAACATCCAGAGAAACGATACGTAAAGCACTGAAAATGCTATATGAAGAAGGTTACATTCAGAAGATTCAAGGTAAGGGTTCCATTGTACTGGATATCCGTAAAATTGATTTTCCCGTGTCAGGTCTCGTTAGCTTTAAGGAGCTCGCACAAAAGATGGGACACCGCGCACAAACGGTTGTGAAGCTGTTTGAGGAACAAGGGATTGATCAGACGCTCAGCCAAAAGACCAGCTTTGGTCTGAATGAACAAGTGTGGCAGATCAATCGTGTTCGCATTGTGGATGGAGAACATGTCATTCTGGACAAAGACTACATCAGTCAGCGCTTAATTCCGGGGCTGAACCAGGAAATCTGTAATGACTCCATCTATGAGTATATTGAACAGAAGCTTGGGCTATCGATTTCTTATGCCAAGAAAGAAATTTTGGTGGAGGAGCCTACGGCTGAGGATCGCGAGTTACTTGATCTTGACGGTTTTCACAATGTTGTTGTCGTGAGAAGTCAGGTGTATTTAGAAGATACTAGCCAGTTCCAGTATACGGAATCACGGCATCGACCGGACAAGTTCACATTTGTGGACTTTGCCAGACGCAAGTAAACGGGGTAGAAAGGTAGAATATATGTAATGCGAATTCAGTAATTGAACCCATAACCTAATGTCGACAAGAAAAGAGTATCAGGTCACTGTAATCAGAGGTGATCGGGTACTCTTTTTGCCATGCAACATTCCAGTCATGATCCGAAGATCGTCCATCATTAACCGTTAAATGTCAATGTCAGTCTCGCTTATCTAAGCGTATGATCATCCTATCTCGAAGCAAGGAGTGAGCGAATTTGGAATTGAAGCAGGTTAGTGCAGAGACGTCCGTTCGGATCTGGGAAGAGAATAGAGACATTCCAACGTATAGCACAGGTAAACCCGATAAAAATCCAATGTTTCTTGAAAAACGAATCTATCAGGGCAGTTCGGGTAAGGTATATCCTTATCCCGTCATTGATCGAATCGAGAATGAGGCGAAACTGCAATCGTATCGATTGATTATTCTTGAAAACGAATATGTCCGCATCGAGATCATGCCAGAACTCGGTGGCCGTATCTATCGTGCGCTGGATCTGACAAACCAGTATGATTTCGTCTATTACAACCGAGTGATCAAACCTGCTTTGGTTGGTCTTGCTGGGCCTTGGATATCAGGAGGCATTGAGTTCAACTGGCCACAGCACCATAGGCCAAACACATTTGGCAAAGTAGATTGCACTTATAGTAGCAATAAGGACGGAAGCGCTACTGTATGGGTGGGTGAGATCGATCGAATGTACGGTACCAAGGTGACGACTGGTTTTACTTTGTATCCCGGGAGAGCTTACCTGGAGATTCATTCCCAAGTATACAATCGGACAAGTGAACCCCAGACGTTTCTATGGTGGGCTAATCCAGCGGTCGCTGCGAACGATGATACGCAATCTGTGTTTCCACCAGATGTAAACGCCGTAATGGATCATGGTAAACGTGATGTTTCCCGATTTCCCATTGCTACAGGAACGTATTATAAGATGGATTATTCGGAGGGGGTGGATATTTCGCGGTACAAGAATATTCCGGTGCCTACTTCCTACATGGCATACAAGTCCGAATATAACTTTGTAGGTGGATATGATCATCGTTTACAGGCAGGGCTGTTACATGTTGCCAATCATCATATCTCTCCAGGCAAGAAACAATGGACCTGGGGTAATGGGGATTTCGGCAAAGCATGGGACAGGCAATTGACGGATGAAGATGGGCCGTATATTGAACTGATGACAGGCATTTTTACGGATAATCAGCCTGATTTTAGTTGGCTACAGCCATATGAAAGCAAGTCTTTTACTCAATATTTCATGCCTTACAAAGATGTCGGTGTAGTAAAAAATGCAACGATTGACGCAGCGGTTAATCTGGCGCTGGATAAGCAGACGGGAACGGCCAAGATTCTGGTTTACGCGACAGCTAATTATGAGAAAGTCTCTATTAAAGTAAAGGGTGCTGCAGGGAATTATTTTGAAGACATATGCGATATCTCGCCAACACAATCTTATACAGGTACATTCCCATGGAATGAAGAGGAAGAATGGCATCAATTAAAACTGAGTGTATGTACAAAAGAGGGAAGAGTACTTGTGGCGTATCAGCCAGAACAGACGCGCATTCAGGAAGTGCCTGATCCTGCGAAGCCGCTACCGCTCCCCTCAGAGATCCAGACCAACGAACAGCTCTATCTCGCAGGTCTTCATCTGGAGCAGTATCGACATGCAACCTATGAACCGGAATTATATTATCTAGAAGGACTGAAACGTGATCGTACTGACATCCGCTTGAATGTTGCATATGGGACTTTACTCTTACGAAGATGCCTATTTCAGGAGGCAGAGACTCATTTTAGACAGGCCGTTCAGTCCCTCACATGGAAAAACACCAATCCGTATGATAGTGAGGCTTATTACCAGCTTGGTTTGAGTTTGAAGCTTCAAGGAAAGATGAAAGAAGCCTATGATGCAATATATAAATCCGTTTGGTCGGCACAGTTTCAGGATATCGGATATTTTACTCTCGCCCAGATTGATGTAGCTCAGGATCAGTATGCACAGGCACTCGAACACATTGAATGTGCGCTAATTCGAAACAGTAGAAATCTCAAAGCACGTCACTTGAAGACATCATTGCTTCGAAAAAGGGGGTGTAACTCACAAGCCATTTCGTTTGCTCGTGAAACACTGGATATAGACCCGATGGAATATGGCACGGCATATGAACTGATGTTATTGTCTGCGGAGCAGGCGAAGGAGTATTTCTTGCGGATGATGAGCGGGGATGTTCACAATTACTTGCACTTGGCTGCAGATTATGCAGAGAGTGGCATGTGGGAGGAAGCACGAAGTGTACTTTCCACAATTGAATCCGATTTGACTAGACCATACCCGATGCTTGGTTATGCTCAGGCATATCTGTATCGGCAGTTGGATCAACTGGATCAGGCATCTCAATGTCAGGCACAGGCGAGTGCCGCAGAGACGGAGTATTGTTTTCCGAATACACCGTTCGAATGCATGATTCTTCAAGATGCGCTTGAAGCGGACCCAGAGGATGCACATGCACATTATTATATGGGTAACTGGCTCTACGACCACAAACGTTACGAGGATGCGATAAACCACTGGGAGATGTCTTGTAAAATAAACCCGGCCTTCCCTACGGTACACCGAAATCTAGGTCTGGCTTATTACAACAAGATGAATCAGCCTGATAAAGCGTTGATCTCGCTGGAGGAAGCATTTCGGCTGGAGCCGCAGGATGCCCGTGTATTCTACGAGTTGGATCAATTACAGAAGAAGCTTGGATGCCCTCCAGCAGAACGATTGCAGCGGTTTGAGGCTCAGATGGAGCTGGTACATCAACGGGATGACTTATACATCGAGTGGGTTACGTTGTTGAATATGTTAAGTCATCATCAGGAGGCTTACAATGCACTGCAAACAAGAACATTTCATCCATGGGAGGGCGGAGAAGGTAAAGTTACGGGTCAGTATGTGACGGCTCTGACGGAACTTGCTAAGCAAAAACTCACGGAAAAGCATCCAGAAGAAGCTATAGAATTGTTGCTTCGAGCTCAGAAGTATCCTGAAAATCTGGGGGAAGGCAAGCTTGAAGGCAGTGCAGACAATGCACTTTATTATGTTCTGGGCTGTGCATATGAACAGATGCAGCAGACTGCTGCCGCTGAAGAGAGCTTCCGCAGAGCTTGCACAGGTTTGCATGAACCAGCAAGTGCGATGTTTTATAACGACCAGCCACCAGAATCTATATTTTATCAGGGACTTGCCTGGAAGAAACTGGGCGATATCAAGGAAACAAACAGACGTTTTAACAAACTGATTGATTACGCCGAACGGCATATGCATGACTCCATTCAGATCGATTATTTTGCCGTATCTTTGCCAGACTTCCTTGTATTCGATGATGATCTGGATCAGCGAAACAAAGAGCACTGCCATTATATGCGGGCTTTAGGCCTCCTCGGTCTGGGTAAGAAACAGGAAGCTTCACAGGAATTGCAACGAGTGCTGGAAAACAATGCAAATCATCAGCAGGCATTTTTACTTTTGGCAAAAGGGATTTAAATTGGATTTTCACATCGTGACATCCTGCCTATTCTATTGAAGAAAGAGTTGATCTCCCAAAATGAAAGATAAGATAAACGCCGATATGTGTAAGCACATCAACGAACCAGACGACAAGTTTTGTTCACATCGTTGTATTCGCTACACATTGGAAGCCGAGGATAAACTGATCCAACCGGGTCACATGGAAGGCTATGGAGGTTACAACACGCGCGGAGAGTCCTATGATTTCACTAATTTTTATATGATGCATAATGATAAACCGTATATTCCGGTCGTCGGGGAATTTCATTTCTCAAGATTTGCTTATCTTCAATGGGAAGAAGAAGTGTTGAAGATGAAAGCAGGGGGAGTGCATATCGTAGCAACCTATATCTTTTGGAATTTTCATGAGGAGCAGGAGGGAGAGTTTAATTGGTCGGGTAACTTGAATTTGCGGCAGTTTGTGGAGTTATGTGGTAAACATGAGCTGGCTTTAATTCTTCGGATTGGTCCGTTCTGTCACGGAGAAGTTCGGAATGGCGGTTTGCCGGATTGGCTGTTCAACTATGCATTTGAGGTCCGTTCTAATGACGAGGGGTATTTATTCTATGCGAAACGGTTATATCAGGAGATTACTCGTCAGATTGAAGGCTGTTTTTATCAAGATGGCGGGCCGATTATCGGTATTCAGCTGGAGAATGAATATATGCATGCTGGTGCGCCAATGGATTCGTGGAGTTATTCGCAGGATAAATATATCTCTTCAGGACGTGATGGAAAAGAACATATGGAGCTGCTTCGCCGTATTGCGGAAAACGCGGGTATGAATCCCATATTCTACACAGCAACAGCATGGGGCAAAGCGGCAGTACCTGAGCAAGGAACGCTCCCTATGCTTGCAGGATATGCATATACGCCATGGATACCTAATCAGCCTCCCAGCAAAGAGTATCTGTTTCGTGACTTGCATCTGAATCCTGCAGAAGAAGTGGATTATGATAGTAAACACTACCCAGCGGCCTATTGCGAACTTGCCGGCGGAATGCAGGTTAGTTATCATGCCCGCCCTGTGGTCGATGCAGACAGTGTAGAGGCGATGACTATTGTTAAGCTGGCGAATGGTAGCAATATGGTGGGTTATTATATGTATCACGGAGGTTCCAATCCCGTTGGTCGCAAAACGTACATGAACGAACGTGGATTACCGAAGGTGACATACGACTATCAAGCACCCCTTGGAGAGTTTGGACGTATCGGAGAATCGTATGATCGAATCCGAAGTTTGTCCATGTTCTTGGATGCATATGGGGAGCAGTTGGCACCTATGGGGTGTGTCATTTCTGAGGATCAGTTGACTATTGCGCCAGAAAATACGATGGATCTGCGTTGGTCGGTCCGCCAGCGGTCAGGAGCAGGATTTCTTTTTATAAATAACTATCAGGATCATATTCATATGCCGGCGCGTGACATTCGACTGGAGCTTCTTACCTCTCAAGGATATGCGGTGTATCCTTATGAAGAGGGCACCATGCAATTGAATTCTGGCAAAGCAGTAATCTTGCCTTTTCATCTGGATCTCGGGGAGATAAAGCTTATAAGTGCTACGGTTCAACCTTTGACTAAATTTCTGGTAAAAGAGGAGCTTACGGCTGTCTTTTATGCTCATGAAGGCATGACTCCCGAATATGTAATTGATGCATCCTCTGTAGAAAGTGTGCAAATGACAGCAGGTACAGTCCGTGAACAGGATGGGAAGTACGTCCTTCATCCGGTGGCTGGCAAAAATGATGGCTTTAGTGTTAGCACGATGGATGGGAAAGTGATTCGTATCGTTACGTTAACGCGTGAGGAAGCCTTGCAAAGTTATCTTTTTGAACTAGGTGGAGAAAAAAGATTGGTGATCAGTAGCAGTCATATATACCAACAAAATGAGCAGTTGATAAGCACGTCTGTTGAACAGAGTGAGATCGAGGTTTCCATATATCCTGCACCTGAGAGGATAACGGCCCCTGAATATACAATCATCTCCCGGATGCAGCAGCAACAGTGGTTTGTAACCTATACTTTGCAGGTACCTGTATATCAGCCGGAAGTGGAGATCAATTATCCGAAAGAGCATGCAGCTTCTTTAAAAATAAATACCTGCTGGCCTGAACAGGTTCATGACCTGTTTGTGGAGATTGATTATGAAGGGGATGTGGCGGCAGCCTACATTCAACAACAGTTATTGACGGATCATATCCAGTATGGTCACACTTGGAACATTGGACTGAAGCAATCCCGGCATTTATTACATGACCACGCTCTGAGATTATTAATAACACCTCTTCGTAAGGGAAAGACAGAGCATTTTGTGAATCAAGCGTATGTGGAGAGGTTCCACGGTGTAGAACTGGGCAGGTTTGAGCACATTCGAATTGTACCGCATTACCGAGTGGCTCTAAAGTTTTCCTGAGTGTGTTCCAAAGACTTTTACTCTGTCCGTATGGAGTAAAAGTCTTTTTATTGTTCAAACAAAAACCTGAAAATGGAAAAAACAATTGACTGGTAAGCGTTTTCATTTTAAGATAAATATATTACTTTAACGATAAGTTTATTTAGACAGTAATTTTTTTAATTTAAAAACTTTATATTGATTCTGCTTCTAAAGTTAATTTGAAAAGATTTTGTTCAGCGAAGGTGCAAATACGCTCATGGTTTTGATTCGCTTTGTTAGTGCAAAGTGAATTAAAATAAAAACATAACAGGAGGTTTCAAACGAATGGTCAATCTGAAGAAATGTACGATCTTTACGTTGATTGCTGCGCTCATGTTCATGGCTCTGGGGAGTGTTACGCCCAAGGCAGCTGCTGCATCCGGTTTTTATGTAAGCGGGAACAAGTTATATGACTCGACGGGCAAGCCTTTTGTCATGAGAGGAATCAATCACGGCCATTCCTGGTTCAAAAATGATCTGAATACAGCCATACCTGCTATTGCGAAAACAGGCGCCAACACGGTACGAATTGTTCTCTCGAATGGAACACTGTACACCAAAGATGATCTGAATTCAGTTAAAAACATAATCAATCTGGTCAATCAGAATAAGATGATCGCCGTGCTTGAAGTTCATGATGCAACAGGCAAAGACGATTATAACTCGCTGGATGCAGCCGTGAATTACTGGATCAGCATCAAAGAAGCGTTGATTGGCAAGGAAGATCGAGTGATCGTTAATATCGCCAACGAATGGTATGGAACCTGGAACGGCAGCGCTTGGGCAGACGGTTACAAAAAGGCTATTCCGAAGCTCAGAAACGCAGGCATCAAAAATACCTTGATTGTTGATGCTGCAGGCTGGGGTCAATATCCACAATCGATTGTCGATTATGGTCAAAGCGTATTCGCAACAGATACGCTCAAAAATACGGTGTTTTCCATTCATATGTATGAATATGCAGGTAAGGATGCGGCAACGGTGAAAGCTAATATGGAGAATGTGCTGAACAAAGGACTTGCAGTAATCATTGGTGAGTTCGGTGGATATCACACAAATGGTGATGTGGATGAATATGCCATTATGAGATATGGACAAGAGAAGGGTGTAGGCTGGCTTGCATGGTCATGGTACGGCAACAGTTCCGGTCTGGGTTATCTGGATCTGGCTACCGGTCCGAACGGAAGTCTCACAAGTTATGGCAATACGGTAGTTAATGACACATACGGAATCAAAAATACGTCCCAAAAAGCAGGGATATTTCAATAGATAACAAATTTAATGAAAAAATAAAACAAAATGTGATCGGCAAAGAACAGGACAAAGCATGAACTATAGTGCGATGTCCTGTTTGTTTTTTGCACATTTCTAAAGAAGGAACACCGTTGAAGGAGATATCTATTTAGATTCTTTGTATATTTTTGTTTTTCCTGATAAAGTTTTTGTTTTCAAAACAAAACAAAGATGATAAACTCGTTTTAGGAAGAAAACAAACATTATCGGAGGGGAACAAATGGTACAGAGTTTATGGAATGCAGCGAAGGCATCAGAGAAAACAACAGGGCTTGAACAATTAGTCTACCGCTCTAATCTGATCGGAGCAGATCGTCGGGTCTGCAATATTTATGGGGGTAACACATCTACTAAAACAACAGTAAAGGATTTTCGTGGTCGTGATGTCGAAGTGATGTATGTGAAGGGGAGCGGATCGGATCTCGGTTCCATGGAAGCAAAACATTTTACCGGACTGGCGCTTGAAGATATCGGCCCCCTCATGGAACGTGACTCGATGTCGGATGAAGAGATGGTTGAATACCTTGGGCATTGCATGATTGATGCGAAACATCCGCGAGCTTCCATTGAAACGTTGTTACATGGGTTCCTTCCGTACAAACATGTGGATCATACACACCCGGATGCAATTATCAGCCTCTGCTGTGCGGATAACGGGAAAGAGCTGGCACGTGAAATATATGGCGATCGTTTTGTATGGGTTCCTTATGTGCGCCCAGGTTTTACACTGTCCAAGATGATTGCTGAAAGCGTATTCGCCAATCCGAATGCCGAGCTTGTACTTATGGAGAAACATGGTCTGGTGACTTGGGGAGAGACCTCTGAGGAATGTTACGCTCAGACGATCAAAATCATTAATGAAGCGGAAGCATTCATCGAGGCACGTGTCAATGAAGCTAATCTGTTTGGCGGCGTGAAGCATCCTGCACTTCCTGCTGAAGTTCGTCGTCAGATTGCTGCTCGGGTGATGCCTGTCATTCGCGGAGCGGTGTCGGACAGCAAAAAAATGATTTTGTCCTTTGACGATCAGGATGATGTGCTTGCTTTTGCAGGTGGAACGGATTCTCCACAGTTGTCTCAGGTTGGCGCGGCTTGTCCGGATCATCTGGTGCATACCAAAGTGGTGCCGCTGTTCATTGACTGGACGCCGAATGCGGATGATATTGACGGACTGAAAGCCAAGCTGGCGGAAGGCATTGCTACGTACAAAGAGCAATACAAGCAATATTTTGAGGAGAATAAAAATGAAGGCGACGTAATGTTCGAAGCCGCTCCTCGCGTTATTCTCATTCCGGGCGTAGGGATGATTAATACCGGCAAAAGCTGGGCGTTGTCACAAGTAAGCGGTGCGCTGTACCATCGGGCAATTGCAGTTATGCGTGGGGCAACAAGCCTCGGTAAATTCGTTTCGCTCAGTGCGAATGAATCTTACAATGTGGAATACTGGCCGCTGGAGTTATATAAATTGTCGCTGGCTCCTGCAGAGACGGAGTTTTCTCGCAAAGTAGCGTTTATTACGGGTGGTGCAGGTGGTATCGGTAGTGAAACAGCACGCAGACTCGTTTCGGAAGGCGCCCATGTTGTGCTTGCAGATTTGAATTTGGAAGGCGCGCAGAAGGTAGCACAGGAAATTAACGATCAATATGGTGCCAATCGTGCATACGCGCTCAAGATGGACGTGACAGATGAAGAAGCGGTACAGGCAGCTTATGCAGAAACGGCTCTGCAATACGGTGGTGTGGATATCATCGTGAATAATGCGGGCCTGGCCACATCCAGTCCATTTGACGAAACTTCATTGAAGGAATGGAATCTGAATATGAGTGTGCTGGGCACAGGTTATTTCCTGGTCGCTCGCGAAGCGTTCAAATTAATGAAAGAGCAGAGCATCGGTGGAAGCATGGTCTTCATCGGCTCCAAAAACTCGGTATATGCAGGTAAAAGTGCCTCTGCTTACAGCTCAGCGAAAGCACTCGAAGCCCATCTGGCGCGCTGTATTGCAGCAGAAGGCGGTGAATATGGTATTCGTGTCAACACTATTCTGCCGGATGCCATTTTGCAAGGTTCCGCGATCTGGAACGGTTCATGGAGAAACGAGCGTGCGGCCGCATATGGCATTGAACCGGATCAATTGGAAGAATATTATCGCAAACGCACGACATTGCTCGTTAACATCTATCCGAGAGATATCGCGGAAGGTATCGCCTTCTTCGCTTCATCGAAATCGGAGAAAACAACAGGTTGTATGCTGACCATTGATGGTGGTGTACCAGCAGCATTTACACGTTAAGGGAGGTTAGATTGATGCAAAATCAAGTGGAACAAGCGTATCAAGCTGCGAAGACTTTGTATGCACAACACGGCATCAATACAGACGATGTATTAAATAAGCTTGCAGATATTAAAGTATCCGTACAATGCTGGCAAGGAGATGATGTCAGAGGTTTCCTCAACCAGGAAGGTGAACTGACGGGTGGTATATCGGTTACGGGAAACTATCCGGGCGCAGCAACAACCCCTGCGGAGCTTCGTGCGGATCTGGAGAAAGCTTTTGCTCTCATTCCCGGTAAACATAAAGTCAATTTGCACGCGATCTATGCGGATACAGACGAACAAGTGGAACTGGATCAGATCGAGCCAAGACATTACGAAAATTGGGTAAAGTGGGCGAAAGAGCACGGGCTTGGACTGGACTTCAACCCAACGTGTTTCTCACATGAAAAATCAAGCGACGGCTTCACACTTAGTCATCCTGATCCGGAGATTCGCAAATTCTGGATTGATCACTGCAAAGCTTCACGGCGAATTGGTGCGTATTTCGGCGAACAATTGGGCCAAACCTGTGTGACCAACGTATGGGTACCGGATGGATTCAAGGACACCCCTGTTGACCGGATGGCTCCCCGCAAACGTTTGAAGGAATCCTTGGACGAAGTATTTGCAGAACCACTGAATCCGAAGCATAATCTGGATGCGGTTGAAAGCAAGCTGTTTGGTCTTGGTTCTGAAGCTTACGTTGTCGGCTCACATGAGTTTTATATGGGATACGGTTTGCAAAATGATACGTTAATCTGCCTGGATGCTGGTCATTTTCATCCAACAGAAGTGATATCTAACAAGCTGTCCTCTCTGGCATTGTTTACGAGTGGTATTCTGCTTCACGTTAGTCGTCCGATGCGCTGGGATAGCGATCATGTCGTTATTATGGATGACGAATTGCTTGAAATTGCCCGTGAATTGGTACGTCATGAGCTTCTCGGCACAACCCATATCGGACTGGACTTCTTTGACGCCAGTATTAATCGTGTGGCAGCATGGGTGGTCGGCACCCGTAATACAATTAAAGCTTTGCTGCGAGCTATGCTGGAACCGGTAGACGCTTTAAAACAGGCGGAACTGGATGGAGATTACACGACACGCCTGGCCTTGACGGAGGAGTTCAAATCCTATCCATTTGGCGCAGTATGGGACTACTATTGTGCTCAGCAAGGTGTGCCTGTCCGTGAGCAGTGGATTAAAGAAGTTAAATCCTATGAGCAGGATATACTTCAAATAAGGTAAAATATTGAGAAAACCCTGTTATTACAGGGTTTTTTTGTTTACATATAAAATATTTTGATCATACAGCTTGATCGATGTTATTTGTCGACAGCTGAATGGTAGCTTGCAAGCCCAATATTTGTCATACTATAACTAGGTCCTTAATGAATGATCAAAGAGGTCTTTAAAGGGAGAGGTGGGGTTGGTATCTCTAGTGTAGATACGATAATTGTAGTGGGTGTATCTGGAGCCGTTATTTTTTTAATTGCACTAGTCGTTGTTATTACATGGTTAGTTTTAAAGAGAAAAAAGAAGGATAATAAACGAATATAAAATACAGAGTAGTTGCTAATTAAGCCTTGTTTCAAGAATTTTTTTTCTTGTTTAATAACAAACTTAAATTCTCATTTGGTCATATAAATTAACTAACTCTCATAAACCACGTCGGAACGAAAATTCCGTACGTGGTTTTTTGGCATATATCCGTTGTTGTGCATAACCAAAGCGTTTATTTCCATACTAGGAATACACATAAAGAAATTGAGAATCACTATACAGAGGAGGGTGAAAGCATTTTGAAGTTTGCTCATGACAAACTATATATAGCTGCACTGGGCGGCGTGAATGAAATCGGTAAAAACATGTATTTGATTCAATATGATCAAGACATCATTGTGATTGACTGTGGTTCGAAGTTTCCCGATGAAACGATGCCGGGCATTGATCTCATCGTGCCGGATGTGACGTATTTGCTCGAAAATCAGGATAAAGTAAAGGCCCTTGTTGTCACGCATGGACATGAAGACCATATTGGTGGAATTCCGTATCTTTTAAAACAAATCAATATCCCCGTCTATGCTTCCAGGCTAACACGAGGTCTAATTGAGTTGAAATTAAGAGAGCATAACTTGTTGCGCCAATCTGAACTGCACACCATTGACGCAAACTCTCAGATCACGCTAGGGAGCATCGCCGTCTCATTTTTCGCAACGAGTCACAGTATTCCGGACTGTCTGGGTATTTTCTTTCAGACGCCGGCAGGCAATGTGGTTCACACGGGCGATTTCAAATTTGATATGTCCCCTGTAAACGGCCCTTTCCCGGATTTACACCGCATGGCTGAGATTGGGAAACAAGGGGTGCATGTGCTTCTTTCCGAGAGTACCAATGCCGAAAGACCGGGTTTCACTCCTTCAGAACGTGTTGTCGGAGATCATATTCTGGATGCCTTTATTCGTGCGAAGCAAAAAGTGTTTATCTCTACCTTCGCATCCAATATCAGCAGAGTTCAGCAGATCGTGAATGCTGCATTTCAGACTGGCCGCAAGCTTGCACTGCTTGGACGAAGCATGATTAACGTCGTGAATGTTGCAAGTGAACTCGGATATCTCGATGTTCCTGACGGGCTATTGATTGAGGCCGTTGATTCAGGACAGTTTCCGCGTGAGCAGGTGGTAGTGTTATGTACGGGAAGTCAGGGGGAGGCGATGGCTGCTTTGTCCCGGCTGGCTGCGGGCAAGCATCCTCAAGTTAGCATTGAATCGGGAGATACGGTTATCATTGCAGCAGGAGCTATACCTGGCAACGAAAGAAACCTTGCCCATGTCATCGACAACTTGTATGTTCTGGGCGCTCGTGTGATTTATGGCTCCAGCGGAGCGGCGGGCATGCACGTATCAGGACATGGCAGTCAGGAAGAGCTGAAGCTGATGCTTACGCTGATGAAGCCGGATTATTTGGTACCCATTCACGGTGAATTCCGAATGTTGTATCAGCACAGGTTGCTTGCGGAATCTGTTGGGATTGAGCAAAGTCATGTGTTTATCGTTAATAATGGAGATATGGTGGAATACAGAGACGGAACAGCTTCATTGGGTCCGAAGATTGCCTCAGGTAACAGCTTGGTGGACGGGCTTATTATCGGTGACGTTGGCAATGTTGTGCTTCGGGATCGCAGGCAGCTATCATCGGATGGGATGCTAGTCATTGTAACCACGCTTAGCAAAACAGAAAAACAAATGGTTGCCTCCCCGGAGATCATCTCCAGAGGTTTTGTTTTTGTGAAGGACTCAGAACAATTCATGAAGGAGATTCATGAACGGGTCGTTAACCGCATGGATGAATTAACAGGTGCCGGGGTTAATCAATGGAATGTAATCAAACGGAAGCTGAAGGATGAGATTGGTCATTACATTTATGCACAAACCAAGCGCAGGCCGATGATTTTACCGATTATTATTGAGGTTTGAACTCAATGTTTGCTGGCAGAACGGAAAGTTATCCGTTCCTGATCTCTTTATACGTATGTGTTTACAAAATGACTTTACCAAGCTGGGTTCGATTCGTATGGAGCACACGACGTCGTGTGCTTCTGCGTGAACCGGGCTTTTTTGCTATGTTATCCTACTCATGTTCGCTGAGGATCGCGATTCGAGTTATAATACATAAATGGATGATTTTATTGACACTAGAGGAGTTTCTTATGAATAAAACGATTTCAGATATTGCTCAAATGGCAGGCGTGGCGAAGAGTACCGTATCCCGTTTCCTAAATGGCGGCTCGGTCAGCGAAGATACCCGTCAGAAGATTGAGCGTATTATTAAAGAATATAATTATGTTCCGAATACCTTTGCGCAGAGTCTCAAAGCAAAAAAGACCAGCATTATCGGTACAGTGGTTCCAAGGCTGGATTCCTATGCGACATCACAGACGCTAATCGGCATTGATGAGGAGCTAAGAGGGTTGCAATATCAGATGCTCATTGCCAATACGAGTCAGGATATGCAGCGTGAGATTGATGCTATTTATGATTTTGCCAGACAAAAAGTGTCCGGGATCATTCTGCTTGCCGCTGAAATGACGGATGCACACCTGAAGGCCATAGAAGACATCCAGCTTCCCGTGTTACTGGTAGGACAGCAGCATGAGCTACTGCATAGTCTCATTCACAACGACGAACAAGCCGGGTATCTGATGGGCAAATACGTTGTGGAACAAGGACACCGGGACATCGTGTACATGGGGGTAAGCGAGAAGGACCAGGCTGTAGGTATCCATCGTAAACAAGGGTTTAAGCGTGCCATTGACGAGTGCAGTGATTGTACGGTGAGGTATTATGAAACGAGCTTTAAAATGTCAGAGGCAGTGCTTACGGCAGCGGAGATTTTGCAAGAAAACAGACCTTCTCTTATCGTTGCAGCGACAGATAATATTGCGATGGGCGTCATGAAAACCGCGTCCTTTCAAAAAATTCGCATCCCCCAGCAAATGTCAGTAGCCGGGTTCGGCGGATACGATATCACCGAAATGATTCATCCGACATTGACGACGGTAAAATATCATTATTTGCAGGCCGGAAAACTCGCCGCAAGTCATATTAGCAAGCTGGTTAAAGGGGAGCGTGTAAGTCAGCACACCGTTATGGATGTTGAATTAATTCCCCGAGAAAGCGTTGACAAAATATAAATTGATCCTTTATGATAATTCCATCGAACCGGTTCCATTCTAGTGTTTAGTTCGAGAATGATGACACCGGTCAGCAACAATGGTTGTATGGAATTATTTTTTTGTCTGCTTTGGAACCGGTTCCTCTAAGAGTGGAACTTCTGATTTTGCATCATGATTGGAGATTGATATGACGTATGAAAATGACAAGAGAGCAGCTCTATCGGCGGATTGAGCAAGCTGAACCGGGAGAGATTGCTGCACTGGAAGCTAAGATCGCTGCATGTCCATGGAGACAGGGTTACCATATTCAGCCCGTAACCGGTTTGCTCAACGATCCGAACGGATTTTCCTTTTATGAAGGTTACTACCATCTGTTTTATCAATGGTTCCCTCTTGGAACGGAGCACGGCATGAAATACTGGTATCATAACCGTTCTAAAAATTTGGTGACTTGGGAGAATGTTGGTATTGCGATTGAACCCGGAACTCCTTATGACTCCCACGGAGCGTATTCCGGAAGTGCGATTGAAAAAGATGGCATGTTAAACCTGATCTACACAGGCAATACGCGAGATGAGAATTGGATTAGACATCCGTTTCAGTGCTTGGCGTTCATGGATGAGCACAATGTAGTCACAAAATTCGAGCATCCTGTCATTTCTGACGTACCGACTGGATATACCGAACATTTCCGAGATCCGAAGGTGTGGCTACACGAAGATGTCTATTATGGTGTCATTGGAGCCCAGCGTACGGATGAGACAGGATGCACGGTTCTGTATTGCTCGGCAGATTTGAAACATTGGCAGTTTCTTGGGGAGATCGGCACAACATTGTCTTCCTTCGGTTACATGTGGGAATGCCCCGACTATCTGGAGCTTGAAGGGCGAGGAGTACTCATCTTCTCACCACAAGGCATTCCGGCCGAATCAGACCGCTACCAAAACATTTATCAATCGGGATACCTCATTGGTGAACCTCTAAACCTGGATACGAGAGAATTCACACATGGGGAGTTTGAGGAACTGGATCGTGGATTTGACTTTTATGCGCCGCAAACGATGCAATCTCCAGACGGAAGACGAATCCTGGTTGCATGGATGGGACTTCCTGATCTGGCGTATCCCACAGATGACAGTGGCTGGGCTCATTGTTTAACGATTCCACGGCAATTATCGATTCAAGGCGGCAAGCTTATTCAGCAACCTGTTCCTGAAATGGCTCAGCTGCGCAAGGATCAGCAAGGTATTCGGACTCAGGACTCGCTTAGCAATGAAAGCCGATCCTTTGCAGGCTTTAATGGTATCGCTTACGAACTCCAATGTGAGATTAGCCAGAACGATGCAGACCTTGTGGGCATTGAGTTCCGGGCGAGCGATACGGAGAAAACGGTCATTCAGTATGATCGCATTCAGCGCAAACTTATATTGGATCGCAGTCAGTCTGGTGCGACACTATCTGAAGCCAATGGCACCATTCGCACCTGTACTTTGGATGAAGATATAGATGTAGATGCTGTAATCAAGCTGCATATGTTTGTGGATTCGTCCTCGGTTGAGATATTTGTCAACGATGGACAGGAAGTCTTCACTAGCCGAATCTTCCCAAGCCGAGACAGTATGGATATTCGATTTTTTGCACACGGAGGCAAGGCGGATTTCAGAGCGGTTATGTGGAATGTTTAGATTGAATGAGAGAGGGATGAGACAACATGTCGGATAATCAGCGTATTGCTAAAGAGGTCATCCAGGCTGTCGGGGGAAAAGACAATATCGCCTCCTTTGCACATTGTGCAACACGGCTTCGCATTATGGTGAAGGATAAAGAGCAGATTGATCAGAAGCAAGTTGAGAATATCGACAAGGTGAAGGGTGCCTTTTTCAACTCGGGCCAATATCAGATTATTTTCGGCACAGGTACGGTCAACCGAATTTTTGAAGAGGTGGAGAAGCAGGGGATTGAAGGGACATCGAAAGAAGATGTGAAGAGTCAGGGGAAAAAGGAAGGCAATGCATTCCAGCGGGCTATTCGCACATTTGGTGATGTCTTTGTTCCGATTATTCCTGTGCTGGTAGCGACAGGGCTATTCATGGGGCTGCGCGGTCTGCTTACGCAAAATGAAATTCTGGCATGGTTCGGCGCAACGCCTGATGACATATCGCCAAACTTTTTGCTGTTCACGCAGATTCTAACGGATACGGCTTTTGCATTCCTGCCTGCGCTTGTCGCCTGGTCTGCATTCCGCGTATTCGGCGGGAGCCCCGTGCTCGGGATTGTACTTGGTCTGATGCTGGTGAATCCAGCGCTGCCGAATGCTTATGCTGTAGCTGATGGCTCGGCGCAACCCTTGCATATGTTCGGGTTTATCCCCGTCGTAGGGTATCAGGGATCGGTACTGCCTGCCTTTTTTGTAGGTTTACTCGGTGCGAAGTTTGAAAAAGTATTGCGTAGACGTGTGCCTGAGGCACTGGATTTGATTTTGACTCCATTCATTACGTTAACGGTGATGATTACGCTAGGACTATTCGCTATTGGTCCTGTATTTCACTCACTTGAAGAGTGGGTTCTGCATGGAACAACGGCTGTACTCGATCTGCCTTACGGAATCGCAGGCATTATTATCGGTTTTTTCCATCAGATCATTGTGGTTACGGGTGTACATCATATCTTTAACTTTCTTGAGATTCAATTGCTTGAAAAAACGGGCTTCAATCCGTTTAACGCGATTATTACATGTGCAATGGCTGCACAAGGAGCGGCATGTCTTGCGGTGGGTCTGAAAACCAAAAATATGAAGCTCAAAGCACTCGCGCTTCCTTCATCGTTATCTGCATTCCTGGGTATCACTGAACCCGCAATCTTTGGTGTGAATCTGCGCTATATGAAACCATTTGTAATGGGCCTGATCGGGGGAGCCGTTGGTGGTTTCATCGCTTCACTCTTTCATCTGCAAGGTACGGGTATGGCAGTAACGGTAATTCCCGGAACACTTCTATATCTGAATAGTCAATTGCCTTTGTACATTTTGTCCAACGTAACGGCAATGGCGATTGCTTTTGCACTGACATGGTTCTTTGGTTATAAAGATCAAGCTGTAGAGACAGCTTCCGGTAACAGTTCGTCGGTGGAATCAACGACTGCTTCATCCACATCAGGCATAGCTTCTTCTACATCTTCGGCAACGGTAACGGAATCGGTCAACACCGCATCTCGTCCCAAAGTGAAACTACTTGAGATTGCATCCCCGATCCATGGTACACTCGTTGAACTGGAGCAGGTACCTGATTCGGCATTTGCGGAAAAACATATGGGAGAGGGCTTCGCCATCGAGCCTTCCGAAGGCAAAGTATATGCTCCGTTTGATGGCGTTGTTGCCCATGTCATGGATAAGAGTAAACATGCGGTTATTTTAGAGCACGAGACAGGAGTTCAACTGCTGGTTCATATCGGTATCAATACCGTCGGTCTGAAAGGAAAAGGCTTTGTTACTCATGTGAAAAGCGGGGATTCCGTGCTTGCTGGACAACTACTCATTGAATTTGATATGGATATCATCGAGGAGGCTGGACTGCCGTTGATTACTCCTGTGCTGATCCCGAGCGGGAATGAGTTTATTGCTTCTGTGAGAGCGATAACAAGTGGTATCGTGCAGGCGAATGAGAAAAAGGTACTGACGGTGGAGTTTACGGAGCCGCAATAGGAGATATCATGTAAAATAAGAGCTACAAAAAAAGGGAAACCGGGTGGATTCATCCTCCGCAGGTTTCCCTTTTTTCTAATCCTATTATAATCCGGCATTCCGCTTAAGTCGTTCTGCAATCTGAAGAAAGTCCTCCGGCGATATTCCAGGAGCAAATTCTTCCGGTAGATCAGGAAGCTCAGGAATGGGCCCTCCGTAACCCGGTAAACCTGCAAAGGCCTCCAGTTTACCTCCGTCGGTAGGATGCACACCCTTCCATATCTGGGCAATCTGCTGATAATCCTTGTCACTGAACGTGTACAATCGTCTTTGTTCACCCATCGCTTCCCATTTGCGGGTGGTCTCAAACGCTTTGTTGTCAAGAGAGGGGATGGGAATCAGCTTCGTCACATCAACCCCGGTCGCAATCTCCAGCGCTTTGGCGTATGCCAGAATGTGCACACCGCCCCGGACAAGCAGATAACCTGTCATCTCACGAGCCGTATTGTTGTCGGTCATTTCGTACACTCTCATTTTGTGTGTTCTTGCACCACATTCCAAAAAGAAATTATGCAGCAGATCCAAAATCAAGTTACCACTGCTAAAAACATACGAGCCATTCCAAGGTCTTCCCATGGAATCATAGGGCAGTGCCGTCTGCGCGGATTCAATAAAATGCGAAGTCATACGTAAATCCTTGGCTATGCGAAGCGGTATGGAGTCTGGTTCGCCAGGTGACGTTGAACCTTCAAGCATCAAATTAATCGTGTTCGCGACAAGTTCGACATGACCGAATTCTTCTGCTGTAATACTGGCAACAATGTCATAGAAGGGACGTAGCTTGGATCTGCCTCTGAAGTTAAACGACTGATACATGTAATTGTTCAGCGTTGACATCTCGCCATATTTTCCACCAAGCAATTCCTGTACGGCACTGGCTCCGTTGGGGTCGGGATTATTCGATATAGGCAATTCAATGGCAAGACGATCTACACGTTTAAACATGTCAATTCCTCCTCAATCCTCATTACAATCAAGGTATGAAGGTTGACTTGTACGTTATTCAATCTAATGTTGCGCCCTCTACGATGGAGCCTTTTTTCGTAAGGGTATATTCAATCACATTACCACTCCAGAAATGGAACTTGAGCTGGATTTCGCCATCTTTGGTTTCGTTAAAAAAGTTAGGTTTCAGTTCAATGACGTTACGATCATAATCCGGGCTAAACGTATAGGCGAATTCCTTAAATGACGTCCAGTTCTGAGGGCCGGCATTTTCTCCATTGGCATAGGTCGCTTCCATCGTTGCGAGCTGATCGCCACTAAATGTGACAGGAATAGCGAAAGCACTGGTTGTACCCTGCGCATCATTTAAAACAGGTGTGTTGTATTGAATAATATTCAACGTCCAGTCTGCACCTGCACTGAACCCGGCTGTCAGTGTGGCATTTACCCCCAGCTTGCTTTCAGCGGTTAATCGGGTTAGCAGGCTTGATTTTAAAGTGAGTACACCGTTTCGAATCGAGTAATCTTTACCTCGTAGCAGTGCAGTTGTGCCATTTTTCAGGGAAAAGAAGCGATTTCCATTCAAATGGAGATTAATTTTCACATCCTGAACGGGTTCATGTTGTTTTAGATAAACCTGATCGGTCTCTGCGGTGGATGAGCGCCCGTTCCAGCTCGCCCGGATCATATCAAACAGTTGTTGATCTGACCAAGTATAGCTAGTGCGTCCAAAATGTTGTCCGTTGTCCCAAAGCATGGTGGTCATCTGTTTTTGACGTGAGTAATGCCCAACGAATTCAAAAAACTTTAATTTTTCACCTTGTTCGATCACACCTGTATGCTGGTCAAATCCGAGCAAACCGTACTCACCGATGATGACTGGAATACCTTTGGCTGTAAAGGCATCGTGAACGCGGTCGAACGTGTCGGTAACGTCCTTTTGTACTTCGTCGTTGAATTTGGTAAATCCCGCAATGTTCACGCTGAAAGGCCAGAACCCGTAATAATGTACGGTAGCGATGAGATTAGGATCATCCAGCTTTTGAATCGTCCGACTCAACGCATCCAGATCAGGCTGAGCCGATGAAGTATGCATGGTAGGCAGTACAAGTGGACGGGTAACATTGTTACCGCCGGACGATCTTACGATATGATGAAAAGAAGTATTTAACGTATCCAGCATGCGGTATCCGGTATCTGCATTCGTAGTGCCACCTTCGGTGAAGCGGGGTTCATTGACACTCTCGAACATCAGTTTCTCGGGTGCATCCTTGAACTTGTTTGCAATCTGTGTCCAAATGGCATTGTAACGCGCAAGAACGTGATCATAGTCTTTCTCCATGGTGCTGATCCAGCGCCAGGAATCATGATGCAGATTGATCATGACATAGAGGTCGGCATCAAGCGCCCAGCCTACGACCTCCTGAACCCGATTTATGTAAGCCGCGTCAATGTTGTAATCCGGTTTGTCACCGATGTGCGCTTCCCAGGTAACGGGTATGCGAATGCTTTTGTACCCTTGATCGGCAATCGATTGTATCAGCTCTTTCGTAATGCGCGGGTTGCCCCAAGCCGTCTCATCATCCCCAACTGCATCCAGCGAGTTACCCAGATTCCAGCCTGGTTCCATTGCATTAACATAAGTTTGCATTTTACTTACGGGGGCTGGTTTACTGTCGGGTTCGTGGGAGCTTGTTGCAGCAGAGGCCATGGCCGTGGAGAACATAGACAGAACCAAGGCGGCAACAACGGTGATCGAGAGGATGGACTTTCGTTTTTTTGGCATCAATAACATCTCCTTTTTTAAAATCAAGATGATGAACCTAAAATACTGAAAGCGTTTTCTGAACAGTAAATATATCACAGTTAACAGGAAGGAAATACCATTACAATTGGAATAAAATTCATTCGAAAATTAGTGCTTATCTGCTGCATTTGATTTATATTAATATGAATGTTAGTAGACTGAACTAACGTGGACAACACAGGAGGGCACTGATGATGAAACTCGATGCACATCAACATTTTTGGAATTATAACATTCGTGATTATGGATGGATCGGTGAAGAGATGAGTGTGATTCAACGTTCATTTCTGCCAGAAGACCTAGAGCCAATACTTACGGATTCCGGCGTCTCGGGCTGTGTAGCTGTTCAAGCGCGCCAAACTCTTGAAGAAACCGAGTGGCTTCTCGAACTTGCGGACAAGCATGGTTTCATTAAAGGCGTAGTTGGCTGGGTAGATCTACGCTCTGAGGAAGCATCATCTCAACTGGAAAAGTTTGCGGCTAACCCGTGGCTGAAGGGGGTTCGTCATGTCATTCAGGACGAGCCTGATGTAAAGTTCGTGTTGCGTGAGGACTTCCAACGAGGCATTGCCCTGCTGGAACAGCACGATCTAGCCTACGATTTGCTCGTATCGAAGGAGCAACTTCCTTATGCGGTAGAATTGGTTCAAAAGTTCCCACAGCAGCGCTTTGTCATTGACCATCTGGCTAAACCGGACATTAAGGCTGGAATCGGTTCGCCTTGGAAGGAAACCATGGAAGCGATTGCGGCATATCCAAATGTCTATTGCAAATTGTCTGGCATGGTCACCGAAGCGGAATGGAAAAAGTGGACACAGGAAGACTTTGCGCCTTATATAAATACCGTGCTTCAAGCCTTTGGACCAAAGCGAGTGATGTATGGATCAGACTGGCCGGTATGTACCGTAGCTGGTACATACGCACAGGTTTTCAATCTGTTGCAAACGCATGTTCAGAGCTTGCCAGAATCGGAGCGGCAGCTGATTTTTGGTGATAACTGTGCTACATTTTACAAATTATAAGCATTTGAGAAACGGGGCTGACATAAAAGAGTAAACCTTTGATGAGCCAACAGGTATGTCTAATTAAAATGCGCGCGTTGACATATTTCCTGTTTCTTGGTAATGTTTTATCTAATCCGCATAATGTTTTCTGGGAATGTTACCGAATACGGGCATAACCTGAGCTGGCTTGTGATACACGCTATCGTGTATACAGGCTGGTTCGGGTTTTTTCTATTTTCCAAGTGGCAGATCTGGAGGGCAGAAAAGGGGCGGATCATGGAGTTACATATTTGAAAGGAGAATACAAATGACAACATTTAAATTTCCTGAAAACTTTCTGTGGGGGGGAGCGATTGCGGCCAATCAGGCAGAGGGAGCATACCTTGAAGGCGGTAAAGGGCTGAGCATCGTTGACCTGTTGCCGACGGGAGAAAACCGTAGAAGCATTATGAAAGGCAACGTTCCAGCGTTTACACCGCTCGCTAGCGAGTTTTACCCATCACATGAAGCGATTGATTTCTATCACAGATATCCGCAAGATATCGCTCTTTTCGCCGAAATGGGGTTCAAAGCATTACGTGTATCGATCGCTTGGGCAAGGATCTTTCCGACAGGTGAGGATGCGCAGCCGAATGAAGCGGGTTTGCAATTTTACGATGATCTATTTGATGAACTGTTGAAACATGGCATCCAGCCGGTGGTTACGCTTGCTCACTTCGATGTGCCTGTACATCTGATTGAGAAATATGGTAGCTGGAGAAGTCGCAAACTAGTTGATTTGTTTGAGACTTACGCCAAAACGGTATTTACGCATTACCAAGACAAGGTGAAATATTGGATGACGTTCAATGAGATCAACATGTTGCTTCATCTTCCTTTCCTTGGTGCCGGACTGGCGTTTACGGAAGGTGACAACATCAAAGAAATTCAATACCAAGCGGCACACCATCAACTCGTTGCAAGTGCGCTTGCCGTTAAAGCTTGTCATAAGATCATCCCTGATGCCATGATTGGTTGCATGCTCGCAGCAGGTAGCTTCTACCCTTACACGTGTAACCCGGAAGATGTATTCCAGGGCATGGAGAAGGACAGAGAGTCCTATTTCTTCATCGACGTGCAATCACGTGGGGAGTACCCTGGTTATGCTAAACGTTTCTTCAAGGATCACAACTTGAACATTGTGATGGAACCGCAGGATGCTGACATTTTGCGAAACCACACGGTAGACTATATCGGATTTAGCTATTATTCCAGTCGGACAACCAGTACTGACCCAGAAGTGAACAAAAATATGACCAGTGGCAACGTGTTCGGTTCCATAGCGAATCCATACTTGGCCAAATCGGAATGGGGATGGACGGTTGATCCCAAAGGTTTCCGCATTACGGCGAATCAGCTACATGACCGTTATCAGAAACCGCTGTTTGTGGTGGAAAATGGCTTTGGTGCACATGATGAGGTGACCCCTGAGGGTGAAGTCGATGACTCGTACCGAATTGATTATTTGAAACGCCATGTAGCTGAGATGGGTGAAGCCATTCAGGATGGATGTAACATCATCGGTTATACCAGCTGGGGGCCTATCGATATCGTCAGTGCTTCTTCCGGGGAGATGAGAAAACGTTACGGTTACATCTATGTGGATCGTGACAATGAAGGTAAGGGCGAATTGACTCGGATCAAAAAGAAAAGCTTCGAATGGTATAAAAATGTCATTGCGTCTGGCGGTACAGACCTGGGAAACAATTAATCTCAGTGTTTTTTAAAACAGCTGTCTTCAAGCATCAGGAAGTTGCATGATTCATGTAACTTCCTCGTGTCTGACCGTTGAAAGCGTTGACATATGACGCAGTTCACGCTATACTTGACGCAAATATATCGTTACTGGGATTGTTACTACATCACACGCGTAGGCAAAACCTGAGCACCAAAAAAAGCAGACCGCCACGTCTTGTTTATTTTGTGATGCTCCAGGTTTTTTTTGCATGCCCATAATTGGATATATCTTGGCGACTAGAGAGTGGAACGTGACGGGGGGATTGAAGTGAAAATAGCAAAGGTTATCAACAATAACGTCATTAGCATCTATCAGGCCGACGGGGCAGAGCTTGTGGTGATGGGACGTGGGATTGCCTTTAAGAAGAAGCCGGGGGATAAAGTAGACGAGACCCGCATTCAGAAAGTATTTGCCTTGAAAAATAAACAGACATCCGATAATTTCAAAACGCTTTTGCGTGAAGTTCCGATGGAGCTTGTTGAGATTGTGGAGGAAATGATTGCCCATGCGCGTGACAATTTGGGACGTAAATTGAATGAGAACATCTATGTTTCGCTTACAGATCATATTCATTTTGCCATCGAGCGTTATCATGAGGGAATCGAAATTAAAAATGCTTTGATGTGGGAGATCAAGCAGTTGTACAAGGCCGAGTTTGGGCTGGGACTTCGCATGCTGGAGCAGATTAACAGTAGGATGAATATTGAGCTTCCACCAGATGAAGCGGCTTTTATTGCGCTACATATTGTGAATGCGGAAATGAACGAAGAAGTGATTACGACGATGAATATCACGAAGTTTATCCAGCAGATTATTAATATCGCCAAGTATCATTTCAAAATGGAGTTTGATGAGGAGTCTCTCAGCTATTTCCGTTTTATCACTCATCTGAAGTTTTTCTCCCAGCGAGTGCTTAGCGGGACTCATTATGACAACAATTATGATCATTTTTACGACATGATTAAGGAGAAACATCCCGAAGCAGCAGCATGTGTAGAGAAAATCGCATTGTTTGTCAAAAAAGAGTATGATCATGAACTCACCAATGAGGAAAAGTTATATCTTACGGTACACATCGAACGTGTTGTGAACCGTTAACATTTTAATTATTGACATAAATGGGTATATTATAATATTATGTTTGTAACAGGAATTGAATACGATTTAACTGGGATTGTTACTGGTTATGCAGGCAAAACCTAAGTCATGTGTATTTCGGCATTTTATGTCCATTTACGCAAGGCTTAGGTTTTTTGTGTGCAAAAAAATCGGTAGGAGCCTGTTATATAAATTGAATTATCATTTACACATCAACGAAGAGGACAGAAAAAAACTGGAAAAGCGAAGCGTTCGCCTTTATCATCGGATTTTTCCCATTTTAAAAAGAATCAAAAAATCTGAGGATAACAGCGATTGGAAGGTTATTCTGTCATCGGAGTGACCGTGTAAAAGACTTTCAGTTCAATTTTATAGACACAACGTAGGAGGGCAAATTATGAGTCAAGAGAAATTAGCTAGAGAGATTGTTGAACGGGTTGGCGGTGAGAAAAACGTACAATCACTGGTACACTGTGCAACTCGGTTGCGGTTTGTATTGAAGGATGATTCCAAGGCTGACAAAGCAGGTTTGGAGAAAACGGAAGGTGTCATTGCCGTTAAGGAAAACGGTGGACAATTCCAGGTTGTCGTGGGCAACAAGGTTCCTGAAGTCTACCAGGCGATTGGTCAGATCAGCAATATTTTGGATGATTCATCGAGTAAAGAAAAAAGTAGCAAAAAGGTTAAGGGGTTAGGCGGTATCATTGACGTCATCTCCAGCATCTTCGCACCGCTCCTTGGTGTAATGGCGGGAGCAGGTATTTTAAAAGGGCTGTTGCTGATTGCCAACAATGTCGGTTGGCTTGAAAAGACAGACACGACCTATATCATTCTGTATGCAGCAGCAGATAGTTTGTTCTACTTCTTGCCGTTGCTGTTAGCGGTTACAACAGCACGTAAGTTCCAAGGTAATGCATTTGTTGCATTGACCATAGCAGGTGCATTGATCTATCCAACGATTATTCAGTTGAAAACGGACGGAACGCCAACAGACTTTTTCGGTATTCCCGTAGTCCTAATGAGTTATGCTTCGACTGTTATTCCTATTATTCTAGCCGTTATTGTGATGAGCAAGCTGGAGAAATTCTTCAACAAGCTTCTTCATGAAAGTCTCAAAAACTTTATTACACCGCTATTTTTGCTTGTTATTATGGTGCCGCTCACACTGCTTGTCTTCGGACCATTCGGTGTATATGTCGGTAACGGCATTGCATCGGCGATGGTGGCTGCATTCGGATTCAGCCCGCTACTTGCCGGAGCGGTAATGGGTGCAAGCTGGCAACTGCTCGTGATCTTCGGTGTACACTGGGGTCTGGTGCCTGTATTTATTAATAACATTGCCGTACACGGTCAGGACGGTGTGAAGCCAGCAGCGACAGCTTCTGTCTTTGCTCAAACGGGTGCAGCATTTGGTGTCATGCTCAAAACAAAAAATAAAAAATTGAAAACACTCGCTGGTTCTTCAACACTTACAGCTCTGTTCGGGATTACAGAACCAGCTATTTACGGTGTAACGTTGCCGCTAAAACGTCCGTTTATTGCAGGGGTTATCGGTGGTGCCGTCGGTGGTGCCATTATCGGTCAGGCAGGTACGCAAGCTTTTGCTTCCGGTGCGCCTGGATTGCTGACTTTGCCAATCTTCTACGGACCGGGTGGTCAAGGTTTTCCAGGCTTGATTATCGGTATCGTGGCATCGTTCATTGTTTCCGCAGTATTAACGTATATCATGGGCTTCAAAGACCCTGTCGATGATGAAGAGAAAAAGGCAGATTCCGCACCATCTGCTGGAGCAGCGGCTACACCTCGTAAAGATGCTTCTTCGAAGTCATCTGCTCAGGCTACAGCTACTTCCGATCAAGCGGTATTAAGCCCGATTGAAGGTAAAATTGTTGATTTGGCCGAGGTTCCAGATCCGGCGTTTGCTTCAGGCGCAATGGGTAAAGGGATTGCAATCGAGCCGTCAACTGGACGGGTTGTTGCTCCTTTTGATGGGACGGTAACCGTTGCTTTTAAAAAGAAACATGCGCTTGCTGTTGTTTCGGATTCCGGTGCGGAGATTCTGGTACATGTGGGTGTGGACACAGTCAAACTTGATGGAGAACATTTTATCTCTTACATTGAGGAAGGCGATAGAGTAAAGGCAGGTGATCTGCTGCTGGAATTCGATATTGAACAAATTAAAGCGGCTGGTTATCATACCGTAACACCAATTATTGTAACGAATTCAGCAGATTACAATGATGTTATCCCGCAAGCTACTGGACAAGTAAGCAATAAGGATATGCTTTTGAAAATTGTCGGAACAGAAGCAAGTAAAGCCTAAGTCTAGCTTAACGATACACATTTCGATGATTTACTAATGGAAGAATTGCAATAATTTATCTTCATATTAAACAAACAACCGCTCAAGAAAAATGTAGCGGTTGTTTGTGGTTCGTTCATACTAAATAGTTGGTTATGGAAGGAAGATTGCTGTTAGCTTGCTTTTACTACATTAGAGTGCATGTGACCTGTCAGCCGCGAAGGTGGATATACGATGCGGACTGGAGCAATGATAATTGTGGCAAAGATGGCTTTGATCAGATCCCCGATAATATAAGGGTAGAACCCTTGAATCATGGCATCGGATAATGACATACTGAACCGGTAAGCGAGCCAAGGAACACCTGTAACATAGATTAACAGGGAACCAAACAACTCAATAATGATAAAAGCAAACAAAAATCCTTTGAATCCCCGAATTTGCACTTTGGAGAGGAATAGACCCATGAGCAATGCGGCAAACGGCCATATTATTACGTATCCTCCGGTTGGCCCCAGTAGCACACCAAGACCGCCTGTACCGTGTAATAGAGGAAAACCAAGACCAGTAAGTACAACGACAAGGGCTATACTGAGAAAGCCATAGAGTGGCCCAAGCAGTCCACCAGCCAACATCACAGCTAAAGTTTGTAACGTGATGGGTACAGGTGAAAAGCCAAGAGGAATGCTTATGTATCCGAAAATAACGAGAATGGCAGCCATAAGTGCACTAAATACGATACCTCGCAAAGATAATTTCATGTTTGTACAATCCTTTCGATTTTGATAGAATAATTGTTAACTTATTATTTATATTTGGTTGACGATTAGGATATTATCATATAATTTCAGAATGTGAAAGGACTAATTTCGAAATGCAAGACAAGTTACCTATCATTTCATTGCTAGATGTCCGTGTTCACTACGCTACTGAAGGCGGTGAAGTTAAAAAGGCACTGGACGGTGTCTCGCTTAATCTCAAAGCGGGAGAGTGGTTAAGTATCGTGGGCGCTAATGGCAGTGGGAAAAGCACGTTAGCCGGATTGCTGCTTGGTTTCATTCCCTTATCCGCCGGAGAGCGAAATGTGCCTGCAAACCTGACCATTCGCGGTGTGTTACAGCAGCCCGATGCACAGGTGCTGGGAGATACGATTGAAGAAGAATTTCATTTTGCTTTATCGCATTTACATATATCGAGCGAAGAGAAAGCTAGACGTAGACAAGAAGCGCTACATCTTGTGGGACTTCACCACCCGTTGGATATGGTGATCGCCCGTTTGTCCGGTGGACAGAAACAGTTACTTAACATTGCTACAGCCCTTGCGGCCAAGCCGGATGTACTGATTATGGATGAACCTGCAGCGATGCTTGATCCAGATGCGAGAGACCGCATAGAACGTATTGTGCAGTCCGTCACCAGCAACGGTACGGCAGTAATCTGGATTACTCACCACCTAGAAGAAGCGACCTTATGTGATAGGATTATGGCTATGAGTAAGGGTAAATGTGTCTATGACGGCATGCCGGAGACTTTTTTCTATCCAGAGGTCACAGCTATGGAGGCATCATCAGATACGAACCCGTATGAAAGGCTTGAATCTCCTTGTGAAAAGGTCGGGCAGGAACCGCCTTTCACAGTGAAGACATGCCTGATCTTGAAACAGCGGGGAAGACTGAAGGGTGTTAACCCCCTCCGGCCTGAGCAGCTTGCGAAGGAGGCTGCGCGTTGGTGATTGCACTTAATAATATATACGTGCGAGTTCATGATGAGACGAAACGAACCTTACTTGATCATATTTCGGTAACAATGAACCGTAGTGAAATCACACTGCTTCTGGGCTGCACTGGCTCTGGCAAGACAACGCTACTGCAGACGATAGCTGGTCTTAAGCAGCCGGATTCCGGGGACATTACGCTTGCAGGAGAGCCGATGTGGCATGACGGCAAGGTACCTAAGTCCGTTTTGTTTCAGATGGGACTTGTGTTCCAGTTTCCAGAGCAACAATTGTTTGCCCGAAATATTAAGCGAGAGCTGTTATATTCCCTTCGCCCTTATCGTTTGAGTGAAGCTGAGCAAGAACAGCGGATCGAAGCAACCTTGGCACACTGGGACCCGCATAGAGGAGATGATGCAGAGCGACGTTTTCACTTGGACAGGTCGCCCTTTGCGCTTAGTGGTGGAGAAAAGCGCAGATTAGGACTTGCACTTGGTTATGTGACCCAGCCAGACTGGCTTTTGTTAGATGAACCTAGCGCAGGGCTTGAGGCACAGAGTATCAAGTTGCTGCTTGATTCATTGCATGAGCATCGTGTGGAAGGCGGAGGAGCGGTCATTGCGACGCACGACCTGGATACATTCCTGCCGCATGCAGATCGTGTACTATTATTAAGGGAAGGGCGTTTGGAAGCAGACCTGACGCCGCTGGAACTGCATCAGCAGCCGGAGATATTAGTGCAAGCGGGAATCGGTCTGCCTCCATCCATGCGACTAGCGGCGCAGCTGAGGGAGGCAGGCATACCGATTAGTTCTCAACCCATGACTCCTGAAGAAATGGCGGAATCCATGTTAAGATCCGGGATGGAGATGACGGATACTTCTCTCAACGCGGAGAATGACCATGACACCGTTGCGATGACACAAGAGACATGTACAAGGACATCTGGAACGGTTATTTCCAAAGCAGATAGACTTGAAGCTGCTGTTTCTGCCGTAACAGATTCATTGTTGAGCGGTAACGAAAGAACGGTCCCTTCTTCGAGTTCATTCAGTTCTTCCAGCCGTCTGAAAAGCATAATGGACCCGCGTCTGAAATGGATATTGTATATGTTGCTTGTTACAGCGGCGATGCTTCAGCATCATTGGGGAGGACTAACGTTAACTCTGATTCCTGTGGCTGGTGCTTTGGCTATCTTGCCTCGACAAATGCTGATGGGATGTATCAAGTTGATGAAACCACTTGTTTTGTTTTTTGTTCTATCTACAGCACTATCGGGAAGTACCTTAACCACAGGAGATATCGGGATTCAACTGGGATTTTCCTTGACTCAGGCCGAGGGAACATTACTTAATCTCTACCGCTTGTTTATCGTAACCCTTGCAAGTCTGTGGTTCTCACTTACGACGCCATATGGACGCATGGTTGAAGGACTGAACTGGGTGCTGGCTTACGGGAGAAAAATCAAGCTGCCTGTAGCTTCGTTTGCACTGGCTGTATCCTTGGTTTTTAGATTTATTCCAATGATTTGGAGTGAGTGGCAACGGTTCTCACTGATCGTAAGGGCACGCGGAAAAGCGGCTTTGAAGCCAAATACGGTTCGGGTACGAGATTTAGGACCTATGGTTATTCCTCTGATCATGGCGTTGTTTCAGCGCGCTGAGGATATGACGATTGCGATGGAGATGCGCAAGGTGAGAGAAAACGGCGCGCTTGGCGCTCGTTCCTCACTTCTGTCCTGGAGCAGGCGGGATACCTGGATCAGTATCCTTGGACTGCTTGTGTTTGTTGTGCTGGTATCGTTGCGCCATTGGTAAGTGGCGTAGATGAAGGTGCTGATTTCGCTTGTCGTATTAGCACCAGAAACGCAGTGTTTTCCATTGAAAACGCATAAAAACTTTACGTTTCGCTCACCATAAAGGTGCGTTGATCATCTCAAGACGATCAGGAGGGACGAGTGATGGAAGAGAAGTTTTTGCAGGAAGATAGACGAGAATACACAGACGTGTCCACTGTAGAGTCGCAGCGGAATGACATTACGCTTGAAGAATTTCCGGAGGGTCCTTACGGTTCAACCTTGCTGTCTGAGTCGCTTGGGAAGAGCTCTCCGTGGCGAGCAGATCAGAGAACCGCACACCGTTTTGACTATGAGAACCATGAGTTGCACGAGGGTGAAGTGCGGGATTATCCGGGTCAAGATGTCTTTGATGAAACGGTGCCAGATGATGTGCACGAACCTCAATACCCGGGTAAAATGTAATAACGTTTTTTGTCCAATTGAAATCCATATACGCAGCCTTCGGCGTGAACGGTTCGTGCGAGGGCTGTTTTTCATTCTGTCTTATTACATCCAATTCAAGCAAATTTAAAAAATGTGTTTACTTCCGTACTGGAATTTTGATATTATAATCGCAATATCAAATGCAACGACGAGACGAGTAGATAAAAATCATTCTTTCATCAGAGAGCTCCGGTAGCTGAAAAGGAGCAAAGAACCTTTTATCGAATAAAGACTCTGAGCAGCACATCGGAATTGGCTTACGCTGAAGGATGGTGTGACAGGCGCTCCTGTTATAGAGCTAGAGTATAAACGGATGAAGACAGCATCTAGATTAGTTGAACTTTTATTTTACACAAAAACGGAGAGGGCAGAAAAAACCTGGAGAAGCGAAGCGTTCGCCTTTATCACCGGATTTTCCCTTACTAAAAGGGAATCAAGAAATCTGGGGATAACAGCGATTGGAAGGTTATTCTGTCATCGAAGTGTTCGTGTAAATAACTACTTTAACTTATATAGGGGCTGGGTTATTCTTCACATACTTGAAGAGGTGAATATGGCGACATATTTGCGAATCTGGGTGGTACCACGAGTGTTCAATCTCGTCCCTGAGACTTTTGTCTTGGGGATGGGATTTTTTGGTTTTTTCGGAGCTGGGATTACACGCTTTGGATGGACCTGAATAGTGTGAATGATAGGGTAATCAAGTTTCAAATATCCCATGTACGATGACAGTAACAGATGTTCTAACTTAAATCGAAAGGAAATGATGATTCCATGTCAGCAAAATTAAAAGTCGGTATTGTCGGAGGAACAGGAATGGTAGGTCAACGTTTCGTAGACCTGCTGGATCAACATCCGTGGTTTGAAGTAACAGCGATTTCAGCAAGTGCCAACTCGGCAGGTAAAACGTATGAAGAGTCTGTAAAGGGAAGATGGAAACTAGCGGTTCCAATCCCTGAGCCTGTGAAAAACATTGTGGTGCAAGATGCATCTCAGGTTGAAGCTTTTGCCAGCCAGGTTGATTTTATTTTCTGTGCCGTGGATATGAAAAAGAATGAAATTCAGGCGCTGGAAGAGGCTTATGCCAAAACAGGTACCCCTGTCGTGTCCAACAACTCCGCACACCGCTGGACAGCAGACGTGCCCATGGTTATTCCTGAGATTAACCCGGGCCACTTGGCAGTTATTGAAGCTCAGAAAAAACGTCTGGGTACAACGACAGGTTTTATCGCTGTAAAACCAAACTGTTCCATCCAAAGTTATGTGCCGGCTCTACATGCATTGCGTGAGTTTAACCCGACACAGGTTGTAGCTTCCACATATCAAGCGATTTCGGGAGCAGGCAAAAACTTTACGGACTGGCCTGAAATGCTAGATAACGTGATTCCTTACATTGGTGGCGAGGAAGAAAAAAGTGAGCAGGAGCCACTGCGTATCTGGGGAAGTGTAGAGAATAATCAGATCGTTAAAGCATCTGCACCATTGATTACAACACAATGTATTCGTGTGCCGGTAACAGACGGACACTTGGCAACGGTTTTTGTGAACTTCGAGAAAAAACCGAGCAAAGATGAAATTCTGGAGCGTTGGTCTCAGTTTAAAGGTCGTCCTCAAGAGCTGGCTCTGCCAAGCGCGCCGAAGCAGTTCATTACGTACTTTGAGGAAGAGAACAGACCGCAGACTCAGCTTGATCGTGATATCGAGCGTGGCATGGGCGTTTCTACAGGCCGTTTGCGTGAAGACTCACTCTATGACTATAAATTTGTTGGATTGTCCCACAACACACTGCGCGGAGCAGCTGGTGGAGCCGTACTGATTGCTGAACTGCTCAAAGCAGAAGGATATATTCAACCGAAATAAGCGATTTTTTTTATATAATGTGAAAAGGCTCTTGAATCTGTCATCTCCAAGTGACAGTTCAGGAGCCTTTTTTTATTCCATTTTCTGCAAGTAAAATCGATATCAAGCTGCTGAGGTTTTATCCGAGTTGCGCAATAGCTGAGAACGTCTGCCGAGTAAGTACCCTGAAAGGGAAGCAAGCATTTGCTGAAATACCATCCCAAGTACGACGGGGACAGCAACGGGCGGCGGAAAATAAGTAACTGCAAGAACGGCACCAGCGCTAATGTTACGCATTCCTCCGTTAAAAACAAGAGCCACTTGATCCGCTTCATTCCAACCTAGCCATCTCGCAATGAAATAACTGAGTGCATAGCCGAAGGATGCCAGAAAAACGATAATTACCGCCAGCCCAGCCAAGCGCCAGTTGAAGTCAGCCAGATAGGGTGCGACAACCGAGCCATTAATGGCAACGACCGAAGCCATAAACAATTTGGATAATGGATTAAGCCGAGGTCCCCATACAGGAACGATCCCACCTTTAGTCCATTCATTCAGGAGCATACCCAGCAGTGAAGGGAAAACAATCATCCAGAATAGGCTGCTCATCATCGCTGCCGTATCCAGTGTGACGCTTGTGCCAACAAGCAGGGATAACACGCCGGGCACAACAAACGGAGCCAGCAAGGTATCAATCAGAATAATCGAAAGCGTAAGCGCAATATTCCCCCTGTAGATGCTTACCCATATAAAACTGCTAATACCCGTCGGAATGACCGCAGCGAGAACAAGTCCTGTGATAGTATAAGCATCGGTTGGAAACACAAGATGACCCATGCCCAGCGCAATAAGAGGCATGGCCAAATGCAAGATCAGAAGGCAAACAAACAGCGGAAAAGGCTTTTTCAAGACATTTACAAAGTCTCGTACGCTCAGACTAATACTGCCCGCGAACGTCATGAAGGCAAATAGCCAAGGCGATAAATACGTGTAAGAAGATAAAAAACTGCCGCATAAAACACCAATGATAATACTAGCGGGGGTAATCAGTGGCATGATGCGGTTCAAGCGTTGATTCAAGGCCTGAAGCATAATGTCGACATCCCTTTATTGTGTGATTCTCCTATTATACATCGGAATGTCCGGCTATGCAGGCTGATTTGCAATGTAGCTTTGTGAACAAGTATCATGAAGTAAGGTACCATCATTCTGAGATGAAGAAAGGAAGATAATCATGCGAAGGCGAAAAAGAAGACACAGGACGATGATCACAGCCATTGTGGCCTCCAGTATGTTGATGCTATCCGCTTGTTCGATTGTAGAGCAAGCCAATCAAAGTTTGAGTTATGTAAGCGGTGCTACGGATTATATTAATCAGGTATCGAGTGCTGGAACCGAGTTACAACAACTTGCAACGGATGCCATCAATAACCCGGATGTAACGGGTCAGATTCAAGAGAAGATTGATTTAATTCAAGCAGAAGCGGCTGAGTTTTCGGAGATGAGTGCGCCTGCTATTGGAGAAAACATCCATGAAAATTTGGTTAGTTATAACAATCAGCTGACAGAAGTTATGAACCAATTCGAAACTTCCATCGCGGAGCAAGGGATTACCGCTGAGAATTGGGAGAAAACAGGTATTCCGGAATTAATCAACAACATCAACAGCCTCAAGGAACCGCTGAGCGGATTACAAAGGGAATAATAAGTTTAAATTAAAAATAAGAATAATCTTTCCTTCTCCTTGAAGAGCATTTGAACAGGAAAGTTACAGAAGACGGGTGATCTGGAAGGGCTGCTCGTCTTTTTTGCATATTTATTTTGTAGAAAGAAAAACTATATGAATTACGACAAAGATCCAAAATGCTGGCCGTGTATCAATCGGGAATACCAAGATGGTGATTAATTGTTTGTTAGTAACAAGCTGGTCGATCGTAATCGCATCGTATGATCGACCCATTTGACAAAAAGGTGATAGACTAGTATGGTTAAAATATAAACATATATATAGTAACTAACATTAGTTTAGTTACTTGAAACCAATTTTATTCAGCAAAGGAGATCTATGTTATGTCCGAACATACGGGAAAAGTCATTGTTATCACAGGTGGAGCAAGCGGGATCGGAAAAGAAACAGCACTGCAACTATCTGCACAGGGAGCAACAATCGTTGTCGCGAATTTTAACGAAGAAGGAGCCAAACAGGTTGCGACCGAGATTGAAGCAACCGGTGGCACAGCCGGAGCTTATAAAGTAGATGTATCCAAAGGTGATGAGATTAAAGCTTTGATTGACTGGACTGTCGAAAAGTATGGAACATTCAACGGAATTTTCAATAACGCTGGGATCGGTCTTGTAAAGCCGTTTCTGGAGATGGACCCGGAATCCTATCACAAAGTTATTGATGTAGACCAACACAGCGTATACTACGGTATGTATTATGGCGCGAAGAAAATGGTTGAATTAAACGTACGGGGCACAATTGTTAATACAGCATCGATCTATGGAAGCGTGGCAGCTGTAGGTAGCTTCAACTACAATGCGGCGAAAGCAGCAGTAGTGATGATGTCCAAATCGGGTGCACTTGAACTGGCCGAGCATGGAATTCGCGTGTTGGGTGTGGCGCCTGGGTTCATCGAAACTCCCATTCTGGGAAATGACAAAGCCATGAAGGATGCATTGGCCACTCAACATATGCGCGGAGAGTTGATCCAGCCGGAAAAAGTAGCAAGTGTGGTGACCTTCCTGTTCAGTGATGCCGCGAATGCAATGAACGGTACAACAGTGGCAGTTGATGATGGCTTCCTGAGTTTCAAAACGAAATAACGGGTTATCTAACTCTAAATCATATTGCATTTAAAATGAACTAAAGGCACAGGATGTAATCATCCTGTGCCTTTTCATGTTCATTCTTGTAATAAATTCATCATACAATAGTGTCGAATCATCCCGAAATTTAGGAGTTCATGATACAATATAAGGGCTACTCGTTTTATCCATTTGTGGTGTCGTACACAATACGGACTCCGAGTGAGCCATAACTTTCTTCTTTATAGTGACAATGAGTGCAGGTTTTGACTGAGCATAATTCATCATGATGTGTTTGTAATTTTTCGTTACAGCGAGGACATGTATTCACAAAAAGTGCCTTCAACACATTCAACATGCTTAATCACTCATTTCTGATTAAATTACTTGGTTTTAAAGTATTATACCCGAATCCAAGTGTCCTGTATATGTTTTTTGGAATGAAATTTTATCTTTTTTTTGATTTCGTATCTTCGTATTATCTTCATGAAAGGAAGGTTATAGCCGATGGATCTTTTGCTGTTCTTCATCATGTTTATACTGGGTCTAATCGGTTCATTTTTCTCCGGATTGCTTGGCATTGGTGGGGCGATCATCAATTTCCCTCTCCTGCTGTATGTGCCGGAAATGGCAGGGCTCGAACCGTTCACGGCTCATCAGGTGTCAGCCATCAGCATGTTTCAAGTGTTCTTTGCTTCGCTTGCGGGCGTAGTTGCATTTCGCAGAAAAGCAAAAGCAGGCAAAACTAGCGGCGCTGTGATCGATTCCAAACTGGTACTGTACATGGGAAGCAGTATTCTGGTGGGCAGTTTAATTGGTGGTTTTATCTCAGGCATGCTGGCTGAACGTATGATTCATCTGGTTTATGGCATTCTGGCGATCATAGCGATCGTTTTAATGCTCATACCGAGCAAGGGGCGGCTGGATCTGGACCAACCGTTAACGTTTAATAAAATGATTGCTTCAAGTACTTCGCTTGCTGTGGGGATCGTTTCAGGAATTGTCGGGGCTGGAGGTGCATTCGTACTCATCCCTGTTATGTTGACTGTTCTGAAGATTCCGGTTCGGACAACGATTGCCTCATCCCTTGCGATTGTTTTCATCTCTGCAATAGGAGGGGTTATTGGGAAGTTATCTGCGGGAGACATTCCGGTGGAGCCGATTATTTACACGGTGCTGGGAAGTTTGATTGGTGCTTCGATTGGTTCGAGAGTAAGTTCAATGGTTAATGTGCGGCTACTTCGATATGGGTTGCTTCTTCTGATCGCGATTACTGCGGTTAAAGTATGGTCTTCGATATTCTAATTTAACGCTCTTATCTCTCAGACATTAGCGATTTCGTAACCAAACGGCCGAAGTGCCGTATATAGGATATGAACATGAGCGGACCATGTTTAACTTTAACTGAAGTTGAGGGATCGACCGATGAACAACGTACTTATGAATCAGACGAAAGCCGAGGCTAATGCGGATGAAGCTTATCGTCACGCAGAGCAGAAAGCATCTCAGTATTTTGTGACACTCTCTCAGCAACTGCTGAATAATACTCATATAGATACACTTACGAAAGATTTTAGAATTTGGCAAAAAAAACATATCCATCGTTGGAGCTGGTTATCCTGGTTCGCTGGCAAAAGAAAACCGGATGCCACTGATATTCAGAAATATATGCATTGGCTCAATGCGACAGGCAAGATCGATGATTATCTGGATCGCAGCATCTCATATATCTACATGCGCGATCTGGGGCAGGCGCTGGATAACCCGAAAACAAAAGACAAGATTCAGCGTATCGCTAAGGATACCCAAGCATATTTTATGCGTGTCGCAAGTGAACAACAACGTCAGGCTGACTACATAAGCCCGGCAGCATTATATCGGTGGGGACAGCGAGAACAGATTGAAGAGGCAGTCATCTGGGTGATGGACAAATTAAAACATGTTGCAGCAAACATCCCACCAGAACTCGATGCGGCACAGGCTCAACGTAAACTGATCAAGATTATTCTGGGTGTCGTGCTTCACGTCGATGATGAGCTTACAGAGGACACGCCGCGGGAGGAACGGATCGCAAAGCTTGATGCAGCCATCAGGCTGGGTTATTCCTACGGTTTAACATACCCTTTTGTGGATGATCTTCTCGATTCTCAGGCGCTGACTACACAGGAAAAGGAACAGTATTCGGCGATGATACAACAAGCTCTGCTTACCGGCATTGTGCCTGATCTTGGAGAATGGAAGGGACCTCAGCTTGAAGTGATTCGGTATGTACACTCCGAGCTTCGAGAGGCCTTTGAATATATTCGGAACTATCAACATGAAGAGATGCGACACACTTTTTTTGAACAGTCTTATGTGTTCTTTCAATCGCAGGAGATCGATCGTGGCAAGAAGTTATCCAATGCGCATTATACGAATGAAGAGCTGTACATTCCGATCATTATCAAGTCGGCGTCGTCGCGATTGATTGTTCGTTCTGTTCTGAGCGCACCGGAAGATGAAGGGTTTGATCTGCGCACCTTCCATTACGGGATTTATAATCAACTTGCGGATGATTTTGCGGATATGTTCGATGATATGCAGGACGAGGCCGTGACACCTTACACGTATTATTTGAAATATCGTGACCTGCGTCCGGATTTGATTAACCCGTATGAGCTGTACTGGGCAGTCATCTCGTTTCTAATCCATGATGTCTACCATTCCAATGCCAAGGCGAGGGAAGTTATACTGGATCGTGCGATTAACGGGCTGAAGCGTTGCAGAGAGCGGCTCGGTCAGGCGAAGTATGACGAGGTCATGACGATCTTTGCTTCAGCCCAACCGGGACTTAATCAAGTAGTACAACAAATGGTGCGAAAAGCAGATGACGTGGACTTTCTGGATAAATTGTTACGGGATCAGGTTGTTTCGCAGCTCAGTAATGATAAACAAGAGAAAGAGTCGTTCCAGCAGACGATCCGAACGGTACGTGAGCAGATCAATGTAGAACTGCAGATTAACAAAGCTACTGAAGAGCTCGAAATGAAGGGGAAGCTGATGGACGCGGCTAACTACAGTCTGCAAGGGGATGGCAAACGTCTGCGTCCGATCCTGACTTGGGTCATGGGTGTTCAGGAGTACGGGCTTAGCGAGTCGGCAATCATGCCGTTGTTACGCTCCATGGAATATATGCATACCGCTTCACTCATCTTTGATGATCTGCCCACACAGGATAATGCCGAGGTAAGGCGTGGACGTTCGACGCTTCATCAGTTGCATAATAGCGCGACGGCAGAACTCACAGGACTATTCCTGATTCAGCGAGCGATTCGTGAGCAGTCTTCATTGAACCGATTTGATGCGCAAACGGTGCTGAAGCTGATTCAATATTCGGCTATAAAAGCTGAAGATATGTGTATGGGTCAGGCGATGGATCTTGATTCGAAAGGGAAGCTGCTCTCGCTGGAGGAGCTAAACACGATTTGTTTTTACAAAACAGGCATTGCCTTTGAGGCGGCGCTGGTTATGCCAGCGATTTTGGCAGAAGTAAAGGAAGAAGAGATTGACGCGCTAAAAGCGTTTGCGTATCATGCAGGCATTGCTTTTCAGATCAGGGACGACTTGCTGGACTATGGAGGAGATCAACAAACCCTTGGCAAACCTGCCGGTCAGGATGAGCGAAATAACAATTCAACCTTTGTATCCATTCTGGGAGAGACAGGTGCTCAAAAAGCGATGTGGGAGCATTACTGTCTTGCTACGGATGCATTACGTCAAATGCCTAAACCGATTCCATTTTTAAAACATCTGCTGGATTATCTCGTCGGCCGTGAACGGTAAGGCTAACATTGAGGCTTTAACGGATTTACCGAACTTATAACTGTTATTCGATGTATACTCAATAAAACCCTCACCCGTATTTTAACGGGGCTGAGGGTTATTTTATTACGCATTTTTGATCCATAGCTTCGAGATATCCAGGAATCCAAACTCTGAAGTTTGCATGCCGTAGAAACTCTGGTGCAATTCCGCTTTTTTGTTCATATGACATCCGTACAACATCCAGCTATTTTCCCGCAGTAATTCTTCAGCCTGCTCCAGAAGATCGCTACGCTCGGAGTGAGGAAGCTGTGGAAAGGGATCCAGCAGGGAATCCAATATGGATTGAAGCTCGGGAGTCATGTACTCATGGAGCGTATTGCTTTGGTTTTTGAAAAAGTGAATCATGCCATACTGCCAGTCGTCCTCCAGTATTTCTTCTCTGAGAATCAAAGGTGCATCTGAGGTCTTCACGACATCCAGATAATCGTCAAAAGGCTCCAGGTCAATCCGTAATCCAATTTGGCGTCCGCGTTGTTGTATCCACTCCGCCACATCGGAATCTTTGTTCTTCTTATAAGATAACAAGAAGGATTCCCCTTGATAACCCGATTGTTCAAGCAATGCTTGGGCATCGACGAGTGATGTGGCTTCCCAGCTCTGTGCAGCGCTTTTCCAGGGGAGAAAACTGCTGGCGGGTGTAATTCGATTTTCACCCAAATCGTTCACCAGGTTGACCGGATCATAGACGATGCGCATGGCCTGACGGAAAGGCAGTGTATGATGGCAACCCGGGACATTGAAGTTGAAAAGCATATACTGACATCCCAGTGCAGGATAGTCGATATAATGAGGTCGCTCATGACTGCTTCCAGGCAGACTAAGCCGGTCAGTACCAGACATATCATAATAACCGTCGCTTGAAGCCGGCTCAGGGAGAAACCAGATGTGGATCTGATCGAGATGAGGACGGAAACCAAAATAAGCATCAAATGCCTTCAATTTAATCACATCTTCATTCATCTCGGTGATCTGAAACGGGCCTGTGCCGACCAAAGTCTGGTTCGAGTCATAATCCGCGGGCAGTACCGTCATCCGAATACAACTGAACAGATGCAGAAAAAAACGGTTCGCCCGATGCAATATAAACCTGATGCAATAATCGCCTTTCACTTCTGTTCGCTTAATATCACGGTACAGCCACAAAGACGAACAATTTGTATCAAACAAACGCATTAATGAAGCCTGAACATCATGAGATGTCATCACACGTCCGTCATGGAAACGAACCCCTTTTCGCAAATAAAATACCCATTCTTTATGGTCTTTGTTAGATTCCCATGTATGTGCAAGTGCGGGTAAGAAGGTATCGGTGTGGGCGTTGTAAGTAATCAGTGTGTTGCATATTTGGCCAAGAAGATAGGTTTCAAAAGCCGTATAAACCGAAGCCGGGTCCAGATCACCCAGTTGACGTGATCTCAACATGCGAAGTGTATCCTGGCCAGAGGCGGTTTCGGTGTAACTGCGAAATCCCATCTGCTCATGAAGAGCAAGCATTAGTTTTTCCCGCATCAAGTCATCGATTTGCACACTTCCAATCAACTCGATGGCTTCTTTCAGTTTGCCTTTGAATAACAGTTCAGTAAAGTTGGATTCTAAAGCATCATTCAGACTTCGCAGTAGTGTAAGCTCGGAATGATGGCCTCGTCCACGTCCAGGTTTCCAATGGATAAAATTCTGATCTTCCAGCTTTCGTAGAATGAATTTTACATTGCGTGGAGTGCAACAGAGGATGGAGGACAGATTCTCAATCGTTACGGGTACAGGTTCATTGATCTTAATCGAGAGCATATCAGAGCCAGCAAGTCTTAAAAAGTGAGTGTATATCGTATCCATGTGTATAGATCCTCCATAAAGGTGAAAAGTGAGAATGAAACATTACACTTTTACTTCCCCCTTTTATCTTTACAATTATACCTATGAGGATGAGAGAATTCATCCATTTTTCGCAGCAACAGGATAGATAGAGAACGCAGCAAGATAGGAGAATGAAAGATGAAGCATATTTTGAAGCAAATTCACCCGCTGGCCTGGACCATTATTATTGGGACGATGTTCGGGCGCCTCGTAACGTCGATGAGCATTCCGTTTCTGTCCATCTATCTGACACGTGTGCTTGAAGCCACGCCGACCCAGACGGGAATCACGGTTGCGGTAAGCTCGCTGGCGGGAGTGCTCGTCAGCTTTTACGGGGGATATATCTCTGATCGAATCGGTCGCAAAATCGTTATGCTCGTCTCGGTATTTAGTTGGGCCGCTGTATTTTTCATTTTTGCGGCAGCTGAACATCTATGGGTGTTCTTTGTTGCAAACACGTTAAACGGTTTGTGCCGGGCTGTGTTTGAGCCAACCTCAAGAGCGTTGTTATCTGACATAACTTCACCGCAGAACAAACTGCTAGTGTTTAATCTGAGATATGCAGCGATTAACTTGGGGGTTGTGTTCGGGCCAATTATCGGATTTCAGCTGGGATCATCGGAATCGACGTTTCCTTTTGTGATCTCGGGGCTCGTTTATATTGCGTATGGTCTGATTCTGGGACTTCAATTTAAACTGCATCACGCCAATTTGCCCGGACGTCTAGAGGTTATTGCACCTCGTCTGCGCGAAGCCCTCATGACCACCGGACGGGATCGGGTATTCTTGCCTGTGCTGATTGGGACGACGTTTTGTGTGTTAGGTTATGGCCACTTCAGCTCTACGTTAGCGCAGTATTTGGCGAGAAGTCCAATCTTTGAAAATGGAAGTCAGATGTTCTCGTATATGCTTTCACTCAACGCAATCACCGTGCTCATCATCCAGTATCCACTCGTTCGTACTTTCCGGAATGCACCGCCGCTTGTACCGCTTATTTTGGGGAATCTGCTTGTTGCAGCAAGTCTGTTGTTATTTGGTCTAGCCGAAGGGATTGTACTGATGATGATCAGTGTCATCTTGTTTACAGTAGGGGAAGTGCTGCTCTTTACCATGATGGATATGCTTATCGACCGAATTGCAAAGCCTGAATGGAAAGGAACGTATTTTGGTACAATCGGTTTCAACAATATTGGAAATGTTGCGGCTCCGGTCATTGGTGGGTTGCTGTTAAGCCAGTTTGGTGCGGGAAATGGACTAGCCGTCTTTATTCCCATTGCTATAACGACTGCACTCGGGGTTCCTTTTCTACTGATAGCACATAAGCGACTTGTCAGCAGAGAAAAGCAAACACCTGAATCTGTACAAATTGGAATCTAACAGATGAAGTAAATAACAATTAAGTTAATAATTATGTTGACGTATAAAGAATGAGCGAATACAATAAACAACAAATATGTGGAACGGGTGGGATAAACAATGATGGATCAGCCAGCGCAGGTGCTTCAACCAATAATTAAATATGCATGAGCATAGTGACATTATCCAGGTAGAGTATTGACCATGTTTGGACAGTCCAGCTTACTGCAATCCTGTCTGGACGCTCATTCATACTGCGATGTTAGAGAAGAAGCTGAAATGTCACATTTTCTGGCTGGCTTTTCGATCCAATCAAGCTGTAGATGAACTTCGTTCATCTATGGCTTTTTTTCATTCCACCAGACGGTTCACATGGAAAGGAGCATGAGTAAGAGTAAAAGTGAAAGGAAAAAAGCAAGAACTGAAATCGATTCCAAGTTGTTACTTAAGTTCGATCTATATCCATAAGAAAGGAAGAATAAACTATGGTTAATGCATGCAAACAATGTGTTTCTTCGGGAGGCCTTGCTGATTACAATACGCTCATACATGATTCGTCATAGCGAAGGTAATCAAAAGTGTAGTTGGAAGATTCAACATTCAAATGATAATTATGCGCGCGAAAAAGTATAAATCCGAGTGAAATTTTTAATTAAAGGGGTGGGGCTGGTGCCCAAAACAGAAAAACGCTCCATGTCATGGCTGCTACGATATTTAAAGCCGGTGAAAGGAAAGCTGGCCGTGTTGCTGATCATGTTGTTAACATCAACAGGGCTGCAGCTTCTCAATCCACAGATTATTCAACGTTTCATTGATACGGCTGCAAGCGGCGGGATTCTGGGTGATCTGGCACAGCTTGCTGGGCTTTTCCTGCTCATTGCCGTGAGCAATCAATTGATCACGATCGCGGTCAGTTATTTAGGAAACGATGTAGCCTGGCGGGCAACCAACCGGATGCGTGGAGATTTACTGAAACATTGCCTGAGGCTGGATATGCGTTTTCATAACGTCAAAACACCTGGAGAGATGATTGAACGCGTGGATGGCGATGTAACGAGCATTTCGAACTTCTTCGCTATGTTTATCGTACAGGTCATCGGCAGTTTTGTTCTGCTCGCAGGTATTCTGGGATTCATGTTTACGATTAATGTGCCAATCGCACTGGTTATGACCGTATTTACGTTATTATCTATTCTGTTCATGGTCATTATTCGCAATCTTGGAGTGGAGTCTTCCAAAAATGAGCGCGCCGCCAGTGCTTCCTTGTTCAGCTTGATTGAGGAACGAATTGCCGGTATTGAGGACGTGCAGGCGAATGGACACGTACCATATGTGATGAACCGATTCTTTCGTACGATGCGCACCGTTTTCCTCAAAGGCCGGAAGGCATGGATGCTCAGGGTTATCCCTTGGAACACCACGGTGGTCATGTTTATTGTATCCGTTACGGTCGTTTTGCTTCTGGGTGTGCACTACTATATCGAAGGTGCGATCAGCATTGGAACCTTGTTTTTGATCTATCAATACAGCCAGATGTTGAATGAACCTATCGAGTTGCTTGGCGATCAGGTACAGGAGTTTCAAAAGGCAAAATCAGGTATGCTTCGTTCACGCGAATTATTGTCTTTACGAAGCGAGATTGAGGACGGAAGCGAAGAGAGGTTACCTGATGGCCCGCTTGGACTGGAGTTTAATCAGGTGTATTTCAGTTACAATGAGGATAAACCTGTGCTTCAGGATATCACCTTTGCGGTGAAACCGGGAGAACGGCTAGGCATCATCGGTCGAACGGGAAGTGGAAAATCAAGTCTGAGCCGTGTTCTTCTACGTCTGTACAATCTGGATCAGGGCACGATTCGTATCGGTGGAACTGATATTACGAAGTTATCCATGCAGGCTCTGTATCGCAGAGTGGGGATGGTGACACAGGATGTGCAGTTGTTTGATGGTACGCTACGTGACAATCTGACTTTGTTTAATTCAGAAGTATCGGATGCCATGATTAAGCAAACAACAGAGCGACTGGGGTTACATCACTGGATTGATACACAGCCGGAAGGCTTGGATACACATCTAACTGCAGGAGGTGCTTCATTATCCGCAGGGGAAGCGCAGCTCTTTGCTTTGACCCGTGTATTTCTAACGGAGCCGAGTCTGGTCATACTGGATGAGCCTTCTTCACGGCTTGATGCAGCGACCGAGAATTTACTTCAATCTGCTATTGATGAATTAATGAAACGATCAACAGGTATCATTATTGCGCATAGATTAGCCACGCTGGAGAAGGTGGATAAGATTATGGTTCTTGGTGGAGGCAAGCTGCTGGAATTCGGATCAAGAGTGGAGCTTGCGAATAATCCGTCCTCCCATTATGCACGACTTCTGGTCACGGGCCAAGAGGAGGAACTGGCATGAATGTAACAGGATTTATAGGGCGCTTGTTTCGCTTTAAGCCTTATTTGTTTCTTATTAACGGTTTGTTATGGTGTATCTTTCATTCGCTTCCCCTAGCAATGGGGCTTGGGATGCAGTGGTTCTTTGACCGGACGTCAACAGGAAGGGCTGACTATATGTGGCTTGCTGTACCGCTCATTGTTATCGCGTTGTTCCGCTTGACCCGTGTAGGCACGTTCTTTGTCGCATTCCATGCTTGGGTGACCTATATGTATCATATTCAGGCCATTTTGCGGACGAATATGCTGGCTGGCATTATGCGCTGGCCGGGAAGGAATCTTCCTGCATCTCCGGGTGAAGCGATGAGTCGTTTCCGGGATGACGTCGATGAAGTGGTTGAATATATCGAATCATGGGTGGATTTTTGGGGTCGATTGGTTTTTGCAGTGGTATCCATTGCGATCATGGCCAACATTAACTGGAAGATTACACTTGTTGCTGTTTTACCGCTTTTGGTGGTAACGCTTCTGAATAATCTCTCAGGTAATCGTGCAAGAAAGTATGCACAGGTTAATCGTGAAGCCACAGGTCGCATTACCAGTTTTATTGCCGAGACGTTTGGGGCTGTGCAGGCACTGAAGCTGGGTCAGGCAGAAGAACATGTCTCCACACGGTTCAACCGGCTGAATGAAGAACGGCGCCAGGCTGCCTTAAGAGACAATCTGTTCAAGCAATGGATGAAGTCACTTAATCAGCATGTACTAAGTATATGTACCGGGCTTATTTTGTTAATGTGTGCTGCCGAAATGAAGGCGGGTCACTTTACGGTGGGTGATTTTGCTTTATTTACGAGTTATCTCGTTAATATCGGGTTCAGCATTTCACTTTTCGGATACATGGTATTCCAGCATAAAAGACTCAAAGTGTCTTATGATCGGATGCGAACACTTTTTCGTCCAGGTGAAGAGGATCGGATTATGGAGAAACGGGAAATCTATCTTAATGAAGAGCCGCCAGAGCCAGTAAACGAAGCAAGAAATCCGAAGGAGAAATTGCGTGAACTTGAAGTGAATGGTCTTAGCTACCGCTATGAGCAATCCTCAAACGGTATACAAGACATCAACTTCAAGCTGAAACAGGGACAATTTCTTGTCATTACAGGACGCATCGGTTCTGGTAAATCAACACTGGTTCGTACACTGCTTGGACTTCTGCCCAAGCAACAGGGTGAAATTCTCTGGAATGGAGAGCACGTAGATCCGGCAACATTTCTTATGCCACCTAGAGCTGCATATACGCCTCAAGTTCCAAGGCTGTTCAGTGACACGCTCAGAGAAAATATCGTTCAAGGTAAACAGGGGAATGTAGATCAAGCGCTGGACAAAGCCATTCGACTGGCTGTTTTGGATAAAGACATCAGACAATTGGATCAAGGATTGGAAACACCTGTAGGACCAAGAGGTGTTATGTTATCCGGAGGTCAGATTCAGCGATCAGCAACAGCGCGAATGCTGATGACCGAGGCAGATCTGTTTATCTTTGATGATCTGTCCAGTGCGCTTGATGTGGAAACAGAGCAGCTGGTATGGGACGGACTCTTTAAAGAGAGAGATGTCACATGTATTGCCGTATCTCACCGCAAGGCCGCTCTTACCAAGGCAGATCACATTATCGTTATGAAAGATGGTCGTATTGAAGCTGAAGGAAACCTGGCCGATTTACTTGAAAGCAATGAAGAAATGCAGTTGCTATGGCAGGGAGAGCAGGTGCCAGTGAAGGCAGGGTAGTATAGGTTTTAACGAAACGGATAGAGCAGCAATGTGATAATTCAGATGTTATAAAAAAATGACAAAAAACCGTACAGATCATGCCTGAATGCAGGCGTAGGATCTGTACGGTTTCTTCACTTTTAATAAAGCCCGGTAGAAATGTCTATTGTCTTATTTTCTTTAAGCAATCAAGGAATACGCAATGATAACCAAGAAAATGATAGTGATATGGTTAATGGAAAAAATAAACATACGCTGTGACCATTTTTTGGTTTCTTTCTTGTCAAACGTAGCCACACTAAGAATAAGCCAAGCCAGACTTACCAGAAAAGCCACGATGGCAACAAACGGGCTCATTGGCCAGAACAGGAAGCTGGAAAGCAACAGCAATACCAGATAAACGTTTGTTTGTACATAAGTACGTCCAATCCCTTTTACCACAGGCAACATCGGAACGCCTGCCGCCTTGTATTCATCGAAGCGACGAATAGCGATACCGTAGAAATGGGGCATTTGCCATAGTAACATCGTTACGACCAGTGCCCAGATTTCAAAGTGTCCAAGTTCCGGAGAGATGGCTGCCCATCCAATCAGCGGAGGAACAGCACCTGACAGACTACCTACCTCAGTGTTGTAAATCGTTGTACGTTTGGTCCACATCGTATATGGAATGACGTAAAGGAACAAACCAAGAAGGCCAAAAAAAGCGGCCGATGGAGATGCAATGTACAGCATAATCGCACCAATCAACGTAATCGTAAACCCTAGAATCAGACCAGACTTGGTATCGACCCGCCCTGTGACGGTAGGACGTTTCTTCGTACGTTCCATAATCGCATCAATGTCACGGTCATACAGATTGTTGAACACCCCAGCTGCTCCGATGATTAATGAAGAACCGAGAAATGAAAGTAAAATCGGAACAATATTAGCAACGATAGATGCATCAAATACATATAAAGCTAAACTTAAACCTGCAAACATGGCGATCAAGTTGGACTTGATGATTCCAATTTTGATCGTATCTAAAAATACTTTTGGAATCGAGCTGTACTCCAGGCTGATATTGGCTTGTGATTCATTATTTAATGTTTTCAAATACTCACTTCCTATTGTTTGTACTTAATATAATATGTGTCCATTATATCATTCAATTCGCGTTGTGATTTAAATTACATTCTAGTATTTATAATAATGTCATTTGATTGTGAACAATTTAAAAACAAGAACTTTTTTAATTGTTAAAACAACAGTTCTGTGCTACGCGCGTATTTTCGAAAGATTGTCATCGTTTAATTGTAGAAATGAAACAAAGATATTGCAAATACGAAATAATAACTGTATTGTAGATATAAGATATCTCTAATGGTCTTGTTCAAGAGACATAAAGTCTGGATTCCACTATCTGTTAGAAGGGACGCTATTAGATATTTCACATGTCTTTGCTTCTTAAGTACCAAGTGTGCAGAAGAGAGAGAATATTTTTTTTGTTACTATTAGAGATATTAAATGTCTGGAAAGGATGTTATATATGAATGAAGATCGTAATGCATTTGATGTCGTAATCGTGGGGGGAGGGCCTGCTGGACTTAACGCTTCACTGGTACTCGGGAGAGCCCGAAAACAGGTGCTTGTTATTGATGATCAGAAACCTCGTAATTGGGTTACCCGAGAGACACACGGCTTTTTAACTAGAGATGGCGTGAGTCCACAGGAATTCCGCAGAATTGCAAAAGAAGAGATCGCTGCGTATCCTTCGGTGCAATTTGCATCAGATACGGTAACAGAAATCACTGGAAATGACGGCGATTTTGTTGTTCAAACAGTCGAGGGAAAGCAGTATGACGCGAAAAAGGTTTTATTTGCTGTTGGTAAAAGAGATTTACCTTTGGAGATTACAGGTTTATCTGAAGTCTACGGAAAAAGCGCATTTGTCTGCCCGTACTGTGATGGATGGGAACTCAGGAATCGGGAGCTTGTCATCATTACCAGCGCCAACCACGCATTACATATGGCTAAACTAATCTCTGGCTGGACAAGTCAATTTACGCTGTGCATCCAGGATACCAATCTTTTGGAAGCAGAACAGAAGCAAGAACTTTCACGTCATGGGGTGCAGGTTTACGAAGCTCCTATTCAATCGATCAGATCGGAGGATGGAATGGTAAGCGCAGTTGAACTGAGTGATGGAACATGGATTCCTTGTACGGGCATCTTCTTCCAGCCCAAGCTTCAGACGGGTTCAGATTTGCCCCGAATCATCGGTTGTGAGATGACGGAGACAGGAACCATCGTCGTTGATTCACAGGGAAGAACATCTGTCTCTGGTGTGTTTAGTGCTGGAGATGCCGCATCTGAACTGTATCAGGCGATCACGGCAGCATCGTTAGGAGCGTTAACCGCAGTTAGTATTAATAATGAGTTAAATCTTGAAACTTGGGATTGTAAATAAAGCGTAACAATAGGAAGTGAAACCGCCAGCTGATTCTCGATTACATGTCGATAAGGCTGACGGTTTTACTTATGTCTCTATATAGTAGGGAAGTGTTATTTTTTCGTGAAATTTAAAATAAAAGCATTGACATGTTGCCCGCGAGCGACTTTAATTATATAGACCGATTGTTATAATTTATTGAAGGAAGTGGCTTTCTTTGAGTGAAAAGTCGAATGCCAGAGATCTTATTGTTGGCACAGCAGCGAGACTTTTTTTTTCACAAGGGTATCATGCGACCGGTCTGAATCAGATCATTAAGGAGAGTAACACACCGAAAGGTTCGTTATATCATTATTTTCCTAAGGGGAAAGAAGAGCTGGCTCTCGAATGCATTCAATCAGCCAATGCCCATATCTTGCAAAGGTTCGAGGAAATTTTTGCAGCCCATGAGACGACTGCAGAAGGCATTCGGCAATTCATTTATGAAACAGCGAATGAAGCCGAAGCCTGTGGTTATACGGGTTTTCTGCCATTCAGCTTCTGGGCTGCTGTAGAGACTTCCTGTATCAGTCAACAGCTGCGTACGGCTTCACAGAACGTATTTGCAGGGTGGCAGGATATTATCGCAAGGCATCTCATGTTGGACGGTATTAGTGAAGAGAAGGCTCGTGAGACGGCAATGCTCGTAATTTCTCTGATGGAAGGCGCTTTGATCATTACGCTGACCAATCAGGATAAACAGCCGATGCTGACGGCTGCGGATTATTTGTCAGTTGTAGCGAAGAATGTCCAGCAGCATCAATAGTTGTACCAAGAGAAAGAGAAAATAGAAATCGCAGGATATGTTTGAGGAGGATGGGATCGTGGAGGCTTCCATGAAGGCTGGTACAGCAAAAGACCAGCAAGAAACACAGCAATATAAGGTATTTCCGATTTTGTTTGCCATGCTACTGAGCGGGTTTATCGGTTTGTTTGGTGAAACGGCTTTGAATGTCGCTTTGACACCACTAATGGGTCTGCTTGAGGTTGGACCAACTACGATTCAATGGTTAACTACAGGATACCTGCTCGTCCTAGGTGTTCTGGTACCAGTTTCAGGATTGTTATTGCAATGGTTTACGACCAGACAGCTGTTTACAACGTCACTTATTTTCTCGATTGCAGGAACTTTGGTTGCTGCACTGGCACCCAGCTTCGAAATTTTGCTCGTAGCCCGCGTGTTACAAGCGGTGGGAACGGCACTGTTGCTCCCGTTAATGTTTAATACGATACTGGTGATCTTCCCTATTGAAAAGCGTGGAGCGGCGATGGGTTTGATTGGTCTCGTTATTATGTTTGCACCAGCAAGCGGCCCGAGTATTTCAGGACTGATTCTGGCTAACTTGAGCTGGCACTGGATTTTCTGGATTTCTTTGCCGTTCTTCCTAATCTCCTTGGTATGTGGGTTGTTGTTCCTGCCGAACATTTCCAAGTTGACCAAGCCTAAGATTGATGTGTTGTCGATTGTTCTGTCCACTCTTGGCTTTGGTGGCATCGTTTATGGCTTCAGTAGTGCAGGTGGACATGGTGAATCTGGCGGAGGCTGGACCAGCCCGGTTGTTATTGCCACGTTGGCCATTGGTATCGTTGCATTGCTCTTGTTCAGTATCCGTCAATTAAGTATGAAAGAGCCAGTGATGAATCTAAGAGCGTTCAGATATCCGATGTTTACGACGGGACTGCTTCTAGTCTTCATCTGTATGATGATGATTCTGTCGTCCATGCTGATCTTGCCGATGTATTTACAGCAGGGAATGGCTGTTACACCACTTACTGCCGGACTCGTTTTATTGCCAGGTAGTTTGCTGAATGGATTTTTGTCTCCGGTGATGGGACGATTGTTTGATAAGTTTGGTCCAAGATGGCTCGTTATTATCGGGATGTCGGTCGTTGCGGTGGTCTTGTTCCTGTACACAGGTATCGAAGCAACAACACCTCTGATCCAGATTATTATGTTGCATGTGTTCATGATGATTGGTATTTCAATGGTGATGATGCCTGCGCAGACGAACGGATTGAATCAGTTGCCGCGTGAGTTTTACCCTCACGGTACGGCGATTATGAACACACTTCAACAGGTATCCGGTGCGATTGGTACAGCTGTTGCCGTAAGTATTTTGAGTGCTGGACAGACGCGGTTTCTGAGCAGTGTAGAGAATCCGCAAAGTCCGGAAAATATCCTTGCAGGATTCACATCTGGTGTACAGAATGCATTTGTCTTTGCGTTGATTTTGGCTCTTGTTGGTTTTGTCATTGCTTTATTTGTAAGAAGAGTGAAGGTTGGCTCGGCTGACAAGCAACAGAGTCCGATGCACTAAAATGAAATGAATCATTTGAAAAGAGCGATGTTCCCTAATGTAAGGGAACATCGCTCTTTTGTTTACTTTCCGGAACTACCTTTTCGGATGATTACTGATATTCCACCGGATTAATTATTTCTTAACAATCTGAAGGATTTCATCAGCTACAATGTCCGGGTGGTATTGATGAATGTAATGCTCCGTATCTTTGACAGTAATTTGTTTGGACAACGTTGACCAGGATTTGAATTCACTCTGTGTCTTCACCCAATCCGGTTCCGGCTTGCCAAAGTAATCTGCGGTCAGAATCGTGAGAGGGAATGGAAAAGGCTGCTTATGATCTAGAACGACTTTGGCATTCTCCTTCATTTTACGTAACTCATCAATCGTGTTGGCATTGCTATAGTTCAGAAGCAGCGCCGTTTTATCTACTTTTCTCAAATCCTCTGGTACCAGCTTTAGCTCATTGCGATTGGCATTAGAAGCATCAACGACCGCCGGGACTTGCATACTTAGCCGGAAAAGTCCGGATTTGATACGGAATTGATTCGCAAAACCAGCAAGTGTGTCAGCCGGGTTATCCTGGTCCGTTTCGTAGAATTCAGGACTTCCGCCGTCAATCATCACAATACCTTTAACCAAGTCAGGATACTTTTGCGCGAATCGAAGAGTCTCTAACGAGCCAAGGGAGTGAGCAACGAGCACGTAAGGAGGTTTTTGGCCAGAAACCTGTAGCAGTTCATGCAATTCGTCCGCTACCGTGTCTACATCCCGTTTCTTATCGGTTCTGTCACTGTATCCATAACCGAAGCGGTCGTATACAGCGAATTTCGTGTTAGGGGCAAGCTTTTCATACAAAGGATAATAGTCTACATAAGGATCGGCTGTTCCCCAACCTGAGGCAAGAACGACGGTCACATCACCTTTTCCCCCTGTATACAGGTGCATTTTATCTCCATGTACTTCATACAGTTTTCCCGGAGGTGTAAATGTTTTTTCATCTTGTGAAGAACTGATCTGCTGATAGATCAATCCGGTACTTAATAGAATAATAATCAGTGACAGGTCGAATATCAGAAATTTAACAAGTCTTTTACGCCATTTTTTGCTCATGATAGCTCACACTCTCTCTTGTTTTTTCTATATCATATAAGCCCAGTCTTATACGAGTGGAAACAGTATCTTAATTCTAGCTTAACGGCATCGTAGTTCCTCTGGTTCATACAAAATTGAATATCGGCAAGCGTTGAATTAAGATGAAGTAAGATTAGCATTTCTCCACAAGACTAGCCATGGAGTATGGAGAACAGAAGGGTGAAATATGACGAAATACGAAAATCAGATTCCAACGACCGCCGGAATGAGCATCAAGTCACTCACAAGTATATTGAGAGATTCCATGCGCAGACATGTAGAACGGAGGCCGTCAGGGAATATACCTATGGAACACTATCAACCTGCTACAACAGAGGGGGTGTCTGAACATTCACAGGTGACGTGGTTTGGACATTCGGCTTTTCTGCTCGAAATCGAAGGTCACAGACTACTCTTTGACCCCATGTTGGGTGACAGGCCGTCACCCGTGTCGTGGGTTGGAACGAAACGTTTCCGCAAGGATCTGCCTATGCAGCCTGAAAACTTTCCTACTTTGGATGCGATTGTGATCTCTCATGATCATTATGATCACCTTGATGCTTCTTCTATTCGAAAATTAAAAAGCAAGACCAATCGTTTTATCGTTCCTCTTGGTGTACGCAAACGCTTAATCAAATGGGGAGTGCCAGCTGGCCAGATTACGGAGCATCAATGGGGTGATGAATTCTCCTTCAAGGGTTTAACATTCGCTTGTGCATCTGCTCGTCACTTCTCAGGCAGAGGATTATTTGATCGGGATTCGACGTTATGGTGCTCATGGGTTATTGTTGGGCAGGAAACGAAAGTGTTTTTCAGTGGAGACAGCGGTTACGGTCCACACTTCAAGGAGATTGGAAGCAAGTATGGACCGTTTGATCTGACCTTGATGGAATGCGGGCAATATGACGAACGCTGGTCCAACATTCATATGATGCCTGAAGAAACGGTACAAGCCCATCTGGATGTGGGCGGAAATGTATTGATTCCGATTCATTGGGGGGCATTCACCCTCGCCTATCATGCCTGGAACGAACCAGCTGAACGGGTAACTCGTGCCGCACGAGCCTTGAATGTATCTGTCATTACACCGGTCATAGGCGAGACGGTTGCGTTGAGTAATGTAGCTCATGCTACTCGGTCATGGTGGAGAAGGAATCAGGAGTAACGTTTTTAAACAAAGCTAGCGTTCGCTCATTAGATGAGTGGACGCTTTTGTTTTAGTTTTATGTGATCAACGAAACCGCGGTCCAGATCAATAAAAGACCCATAACGATATAAAAAGGGCGTTCATATTTTAACAGGAACCGTTGAAATAAACGTCCACCCAATGCCCATGTCAGATTCGCAATTATTCCAATCAGGGTGAGCAGTAACGAATACCCTAAGAGTTGATGATGTGACTGCGCGTGGGGCAGGACAAACACGGATAAAGCTGTAAGCGCGTATAGAATAACCTTCGGATTAATCAGTTGAAGGCTGAATCCGAACCAAAATGAATAACGGGTCTTTTTCGAATGGTGCTCAGACTCACTCTTGGAAGATGTGCTCCTCATGATTTTGAAAGCCAGATAGAGCAAGTAAATACAGCCGAGTACATTGAGGACCGGGGTGATGGCCGGAATGTATTGATATAGAGCAAGGTTGAAATAACTGGATAACATCATGATTAGAAGGCATCCGGCAGCGACTCCACGAATAAAAGGAAACGTGCTCTTGAATCCATGCTCCCTCGCACGGGTCATGGAGATGATATTGTTGGGACCGGGTGTAAAAGAAGAAATCATTGCGTACGTTACTAAAGATAAAATATCCATATGCTCTCCTTATGGGTATATATTGTATGTTATAATGAACTATATGGTCGTTATAACGTATGTATGTTTTAATTGTACAATATGTGCTATATAGTGCACAAGAGGGCGCGAGGAGAGAGGTGTATTTTGGATGGAAAATATTAATTTGGTTTTGGCTCACAACTTGAAGCAAATCAGAGAGCAAAGAAAACTTAGTCTGGACAAGGTCGCAGATCTGTCGGGCATTAGCAAGACGATGCTGGGTCAGATTGAACGCGGGGAGTCTAATCCTTCGATTGCAACGGTTTGGAAAATTGCAAACGGGTTAAAAATTTCATTCAGTGAATTAATTCATGAAGCGAAGTCGGATACAACCGTTCTCATGAGGGAAGACATCAAAGTCATGCGAGAAGATGAGGGAAGAATCCGAATCTATCCTCATTTTTCTTTGGAAGAGGGGCGCCGGTTTGAAATGTACATGATGGAGATGGATGAACAGGCATCGTTGACTGCTGAACCGCATATTGACGGGGCTGAGGAATTCATCACGATGTATGAAGGGGAGCTTACGATCAGAGTAGGCGAAGAAGAATACAAGTTAAGACAGGGAGATTCGATTCGTTTCAAAGCGGATCAGCTGCATGGTTACGATAATTCTGGGGCAAGCACTAATAAACTATGCATGGTGATACACTATAATCATACATAGGTTTAAGAACATACACATAGCTTCACACATGCGCGTATATATTCAAACGCCAGCATGAATTCTGCTCAATAACAGAGTTCATGCTGGCGGGGTAAGACCTTTTCATTACCTTAACCAATGAGTACATGGTCTTCGGCATAACCGATTTTGGACTTATGTTTTTTCTGTGCCAAAGCAAATGCAAGCGTTAATGGCCCCAATCGACCTGCAAACATGGTGAAGATCACGATCAGTTTACCTGGCACGCTTAATTCACTGGTTAATCCCATTGAAAGCCCAGTCGTACTAAAGGCAGAGGTTGCTTCAAACAGAACATCGAGGAAGTGATTTTCTAGTATTCCCTCCGTGATGGATAACAGTATCGAAATACCTAATACAAATGCTAACGAACTCATAACAACCGCGAGAGCCCTCATTACAGTTTCTCCTGCGATTCGCCGCTCAAAGGCATGAACTTGTCCACCACCTCGAAAGGTTTGAATCGTTGCTAATACAAGAACGACGAAGGTGTTGATTTTGATTCCTCCACCGGTCCCGCCAGAGGACGCGCCGATAAACATGAGGATGATGATAAAGAACTGTGAAGTTGCAAGCATGCTCCCGATATCAATGGTATTAAATCCAGAGCTTCGAGGTGCAGTGCCTTGAAATAAAGCAGCCCAGACACGTTCACCCCATGATAAGTTGGAGAATGTGGCAGGGTTCCAGTTCTCTAGCAAAAAAATAATAATGAAACCTATGACATATAACGAGGAGCTACCCACCAAAACAATTTTGGAATGTAATGACAGCTTACGCCAAGATCGTTTACGGAAAATATCGACTACGACCATGTAACCCAACCCTCCCATGATAAAGAGGAGGATAATTGTTATATTAACGATCGGGTCACCGACAAACGGAGATAGACTATCCGGCCACAAAGAGAACCCTGCATTATTGAATGCAGATACTGAATGGAACAATGCATAATAGAAACCTTGACCCAGCCCTAATTCACTTTGCCAGCGTAAGGTTAAAATCAAGGTGGCAAGTGCTTCAAAAGCAAAGGCAATCAGAACGATATACAATGAAAGTTTCACAAGTCCTTGGGCGGAGGAAGCGTTGGCCGCTTGTTGAATAAGAAGCCGTTGCTTTAAACCGATTCGTTTACCAAGTATGATGGCGACCATCACACCCAAGGTCATAAAACCGAGCCCACCCACTTGAATTAGTATCATAATGATTACTTGGCCGAACGTAGAAAAAACACTCCCTGTATCCAGGACAACCAATCCATTAACACATATTGCCGAGGTAGCTGTGAATAAAGCATCAAGCAAACCTACAGAGTTACCGCTTTTGGAGGAAATCGGTAATGCCAGCAATATAGCACCTACCCAGATGAGTGCAAAGAAAATCATCATAATAAGCTGTGGAGGACTTGTCTTATTTTTCAGGATATTAACAATGTTTTCAAGTTTGGTTAGTACTGAAGATTTTATGTTATTGTTATTAGCTCCGTTCATAATCACGCTCCAGGCTCCGAATATTATCATTACTTCCAATCAACAAAAGCGTGTCTCCCATCTGTATCTGATCCTCTGCAAGGGGAGAGATATTGATCTCCTCCCCCGTTTTAATAGCGATGATCGTGCAACCGTAATTAGCTCGAATATTGAGCTCCAGTAATGTTTGCTGATGCATACTCGCCGGAGCCTTTAATTCAACCAAATTGTAATCAGGAGATAATTCAATCGAATCAATCATGTTGTCAGAACTCAGTTGATTTCCCAATCTGGTTGCCATGTCACGTTCCGGGTAAACGATCTGGTCAGCGCCAATCTTGCTGAGCACACTACCATGGTTTTCGTTCTTCGCTTTTGCTGTAACTTTGGGAACATTAAGCTCTTTAAGTAAGAGTGTAGCTAGTATGCTGGCTTGAAGATCTTCACCAATGGCTACAATAGCATGTGAAAAGTTACTTGCTCCAAGCTCTTGAAGGACTGACTTGTCCGTACAATCAGCCTGTACCACGTGAGTTGCTATCGACGAGATTTCTTGTACCAGAGTTTCATTCTTGTCAACGGCAAGCACTTCATGTCCGTTTTTAATTAGAGTGCGTGTCAAACTTGAACCAAATCGTCCAAGACCCAGAACCATAAATTGTTTTTTCATGAACTCCCTCATTTGTTATCAGAATTAATCCTTATTTTTCTCGAAAATCAACAGGTAAATATTACGTTTCATTGTATAATAAGTTTCAGCAATAGAACAACAAAGCTGGAGAACAATGAAATTCGAATTATATAATAATATGATCTAGTGATAAAGTGTGAAATCGATATTGCTAGGGCTGAAAATATGAGATCTAATAAAAAAACAGTGCCTCGATAAGAGAAGGCACCATATTTTGTCTGCTTTGAGGCTGTTATACTTGGTTCAAAAATTTAGACGAAGCATATTAATCGTGGACTTATTTGTTCGTGGAGTGTTGTTTGTTCGGCAATTTATCACCGGGCGTACCTTTACCATTGTTTTTGTTGTGACGTGCTTTTTCGGCATTTTCATTGACCTTTTTCACAAATTCTTGTGTACTTTCCATTCGGATTCATGCTCCTTTCCAAAACAGGGAATGGGTAATTCAAGCTTAATATAACCAGGCTTAACTCATTTTATTTGAACAGACACCATGAAACTGGACAGGTGCTGAACTTGTCTCTAAACTAGATACAAGTTGAACTATTCTTTTACACAGTAACGGAGAGGACAGAAAAAACCTGGAAAAGCGAAGCGTTCGCCTAAAAGCTTTCTGCAAGAAAGCTACATCGGAAGCATACGCTTATCACCGAATTTTCCCTTTTATAAAAGGAATCAAAAAAATTTGGGGATAACAGCTACCCTCAAGGTTATTCTGTCATCGGAGTGTTTCGTGTAAACCATTTTAGTTCAACTACAACAAGAACGAAGGGACGTTCTGGACAAAACATGTTGCAAAAATTCGGTTTTACTCAATATGAAAGTCAGGTCTATGAAGCTATACTTGCGCAGGATGAACCGCTGGATGCGACGACGATTGTAAGCGCCTCGAATGTACCCAAGGCTAAAATTTATGAAGTGCTTAATCGAATGATCGATAAAGGCATCGTGCTGACAACGATGGATGGCAAGAAAAAACTGTACATGGCGGTGGATCTGCAAACGGTGATTCACAAAATCAAGCTTGATTTCGACAAAGATATAGAATCCTTGAAACAATATAAAATCAAGCGTACGTTCACGGATGAGCATATTTGGACGTTAAAGGATGAGTCATCCATTGCTTCAAACATAGAACAGCTGATTGAAGAGGCAGATTCATCGATTCTTTTTCTGGCCTGGAATGAGCGGTTGGAGAGATACCGTGGTTTGTTGGAGCAGAAGGAGAGACAGGGTGTGTATGTAGAAGTGCTCGCGGTTGGTGGTCTGGAAAGCACCCTAACCCGAAAATACTCACTAATTCCGCTACTTGATGCGCCAGAGCCATCACAATTGCTTATTGTAGATCATGCCTATCTGCTGTTCGCCGGATTGGAAAATGAATCGTGGAAAGCGATCAAGACCATGTCCAAACCGATTGTTAAAGCGATGACGGATTATTTCTATCACGATGTGGCTCTGACACAGATCACCAAAAAATACGGGGAGCAACTGTTGCAGGACGAAGAAATTGAACGTTTGCTTACGAGATTGATCTATTAGAAGACTATTCTTTCGAAGAATAGTCTTTTTTTGTTTTTTTATCTTTTTGTAAATAAAATGAAAAACAATCTGAAAATAAATTAAAAATATCCATTGAACTTTTCATTTTATTAGGTTACTATCGTAGTTGTAACTTGTTAGGGGGATTTTATGATATGAACAAAAAGGTATATGTTTTAGCCATTGCAGCCTTTGTGGTCGGAACGGTTGAACTGATATTGGGAGGCATATTGGATCTGATTGCAACGGATCTCCATCTGTCTCTGGCGAAAGCTGGTTATTTAATTTCAATCTTTTCATTGGTCTATGCGATATCCGCACCCATACTACTCAATATGACAGCCCGATTTGAGCGTAAGAAGGTATACATGGTTACGTTATTTGTATTTCTGATCAGTAATCTGATCTCAGCGTTTAGTGTGAACTTTTATATGTTAATGGCAGGGCGCATGCTTGGAGCCGCAACAGGTTCGCTTATTTTTGTATTATCTCTGACGTTAGCTTCCCGCATCGTTAAGCCGGAGTATAAAGGACGTGCGGTGGGTACAATAACGATGGGAGGAAGTGCATCTCTGATCCTTGGCGTACCGATTGGCATCTTTATTGGTAATGCGCTTGGATGGCGTGAAGTATTTATGCTGATTGCGGTTCTTACCGTGCTAGTCATGGTGGCGATTGGCCTTGCGATGGATCGTGTACAACCTGCTCCTGCCGTGAGTTTGAAAAATCAGTTAAAGGCACTTTGGAATCCGAAAATGCTGGCGATTCATACAACTACACTGCTCGTACTGGCTGGGCATTTAACATTATATGCTTATTTCACCCCGTTTCTACAGGAAACCATCGGTGCGAGTTCAACAGCAATCACGTTAATCTATATGATGTTTGGACTCGCTGCTGTAGCAGGAGGAGGCATGGGGGGCATGTTATCCGATCGGCTTCATCCTGCTAAAGCCATTATTATCGTGTTAGTCCCGTTCATGATCAGTATGGCTGTGATTCCTCTCAGCACGGGACTGCCTTTGATTGCTTTTCTGCTACTGTTAAGTATCTGGGGTGCTCTAAGCTGGACGGTTACACCCGTACAAAATAGTCTGATTATTAAGACTTCGCCTGAGACATCTGAAATTCTAATTAGCACGAACTCAGGTATAGCCCATGCGGGGATCGCCCTGGGAACGTATATCGGCGGTCTGGTTATTGATCACTCTTCCATTATGAACACCGGTTGGGTCGGCTCTATCCTGGTATGTGTTGGACTTGGTACTGCAGTTCTCGCAATTAGTATGAAAGAAAAACATGCTCATGCGATCGCATGAGGATACAATGATTCATAATTGCAACTCAAATAGAACCTCTGTGTTTCCAGCATTTTTGCGGAAGTACAGAGGTTTTTTCGTCATTTAATGGACGGAGTCCGTAGGCCGAAAATACAAAAGAGGCTTGATTTTTGATCATGAACTCATATAATTAAAATAGTTTTAAAAAGTATAAGCATAAGTAGCCGAGCTTAGCTAAACGTCGCTACTTATTTCCAAAGACTTCACATATATGATCTGCACAAAGGAGATTTACATGACGATCAAATCAGAGAAACAGAAGATGATGGACGGGGAACTGTATATGGCTAATGATGCCGAGTTATCCCGAGACAGAGAGAGTGCACGGAAGAAGACACGTCTATTTAATCAAACGACGGAGATCGAACAGGAGACACGCCAAAAGCTGTTAAAGGAACTATTCGGATCGACAGCTGAGCATCTAAGCATGGAACCGAATATCCATGTCGATTATGGGTATAACATCCACGTAGGCAATCATTTTTATGCCAATTTTAACTGTACGATTCTGGATGTATGCGAAGTTCGAATCGGAGAGAACTGTTTGTTGGGACCAGATGTACATATCTATACAGCAACTCATCCGCTTAACCCACATGAGCGCAGTACCGGAGCGGAATTCGGTAAACCTGTAACCATTGGTAACAATGTATGGATTGGCGGTAGAGCAATTATTAATCCAGGAGTTTCCATCGGAGATAACGTGGTTATTGCATCGGGAGCGGTAGTTACGAAAGATGTGCAGGGTAATATGATTGTAGGCGGGAATCCCGCAAGAGTGATCAAGGAGATTAATATGGAGTAGCGCGATATGAAAAAAGACCCTCCTCGGCAGAACAGTCAGCATGCCAAGCTTGGATGCTATGGCTTTGCTGACATCATGCTGCCGAAAGAAGGGTTTAACTAGTTTACGTTTTGAAGTGAAACCTGAAATTTACGCCTTGAAGTTTATGTCTTGAAGTTTAAATCTTGAAGCTTAACGCTTCAGGCTATTCCCATTGCTGGCAATAACATCTTTGTACCAGTGGAAGGATTTCTTACGATAACGCTCGAGCGTACCTGAACCATCATCGTGACGGTCTACATAGATGAAACCGTAACGTTTTTTCAGTTGCGCAGTGGAGGCGCTCACGACATCAATACAACCCCAAGAAGTGTATCCCATAATGTCTACGCCATCTTCCAATGCTTCACCGACTTGAACGAGATGGTCATTCAAATACTGGATTCGGTAATCATCATTCACTGTTTTCTCGCCATCCGGACCCGTGATTAACTCGTCGACTGCACCAAGACCATTTTCCACGATAAACAGCGGTTTCTGGTAACGATCATAAAACATATTCAACACATAGCGCAGTCCTTGTGGATCAATCTGCCAGCCCCACTCACTTGCAGGCAAATACGGGTTAGGGATTCCTCCGATCAGATTTCCTTCACCAGCCACTTGTTTGGCAGGATCGGCTGTCTGACATGTGCTCATGTAATAGCTGAAAGAGATGAAATCAACGGTGTTAAGCAACATCTCCTGATCGCCGTCTTCCATATGAATCTCAATGCCCTTTTCACGGAAGTAACGTTTCATGTATCCAGGGTAACGTCCACGCACATGCATATCACCGAAGAAATAGTTGCTATGTTCGTACTCCATCACCTTGATGACATCATCGGGGTTCGGAGTTAGTGGATACGTCGGCATACTTAAAATCATACATCCGATCTGAGCATCAGGGATGATCTCATGGCACAGCTTCACAGCAGATGCACTTGCCACCAGTTCGTGGTGGATCGCTTGATACAGATCTTGCTTGTTTAGCTTTTCTTTGGGTGTGTAGATCCCACCACTCATGAACGGGAATTCAAGAATAGAGTTGATCTCGTTGAAGGTAAGCCAGTATTTGACTTTGTTTTTATATCGATTGAAAACAGTTGTTGCATAGCGCTCATAGAAGCCGATCATTTTACGGTTAACCCAGCCATCATATTCTTTGGCAAGGTGCAGAGGTGTCTCATAGTGGGATAACGTGACCAACGGTTCAATACCGTACTTGCGGCATTCATCAAACAGATTATCATAAAATTGCAGGCCTTCTTCATTCGGCTCAAGCTCGTCCCCTTTAGGGAAAATGCGAGACCATGCGATAGAAGTACGGAACACTTTGAAACCCATCTCGGCAAACAGCTTCACGTCTTCCTTATAACGGTGGTACATGTCGATACCGATCAGTTTCATATTGTCGTCCGTTGGCTCTTCCGTAATCGAACCCATGACACCCCGGGGAGCAACGTCTTGAGTGGACAAACCTTTGCCGCCTAGATTGTATGCACCTTCAGCCTGGTTCGCCGCAATGGCACCGCCCCACAGAAAGTTTTCAGGAAATGAATACGTATGATTCGAAGATTTACTCATATAGATCGCTCCATTCATTGAATTCATGGTGAACGTGCTGAGTTCACATTAGTATTTTCTCTCAAAAAAAGCTTACACGTTGTAACGGGTTACACGTCAAGTTTTACTTTTACAGAGCAGATGAGGCATACTATATTTGGCGTTTATTCGCAGGAAAGGAGCATCGGGATGTCCAAATTTGATGAAATTATGAAACGTTCCGGTTATTCGAGGGCTACGGTATCCCGGGTCATTAACCGTTCACCACACGTCAGTGATGAAGCAAGACGCATTATTACAGAAATTATGAATGAGCTGGACTACATACCTAACCGGAATGCAGTTTCTCTGTCTACAGGGCAGACGAAACAGATCGGGATTGTCACTGCGATGATTGATGAACTGAGTTTGACCTTCATTAACCAATTTATGGATACCGCGATGGACTACGGATTCCAGACGATTGTATATATGTCGCGCAGTGATAAACAAATTGAGCTACAGGCATTCGAGGATTTGCGGAGTAAACGTGTGGATGGTTTGTTAATCGTGACTTGTGTGAATGATCCGGGGGAATTGAAAACATATCTGCAATATGGACCGATGGTGTCCTGGCAACGCATGGGGAACGACGAGATTCCTTCGATTGCAATGGATCAGGCACAAGGGTATAGACTGGCGCTGGAACATTTGGTATCGAAAGGCTACACACGTATTGCGAATGTGTTTGGCCGTAGTAATAGTCTGAATACGAAAAGCCGCCGCGAAGCATATGAGACATTCATGACGAGCCAAGGACTTCCCGTGTGGCGTGAAGCATATCAGTATTCCGTATTTACTTCATCAGACGGAGAAACGGCCTTACGACGTATGGCCAACGGAGGAGAGCTACCGCAAGCGGTGCTGTGTTCCAACGACTATGCTGCAATAGGCATCATGAGTGAAGCGCGCAGACAGAACATACAGGTTCCAGATCAGCTGGCTATTGTTGGATTTGATGATATTGAATTGTCACGTGTGCTTGAGCTGACAACCATTCATAATCCAATTGCGGAGCAAGCGAAACAGGCTTTTTATCATTTGTGGAGAGTGCTGGGGAACGAGGAACATAAGGCGACATCACTGGAATACCGTTTGATTGAACGAGCTACGACTTGAGCGAAGCAAAACGGATGATATTGATTCGATTCTATTCAATAATTATTCAAATTTAAAGTAAATCTGACTCGGATGCATGCTTTATAATACGGGGAAGGAGCTTACATACGTTGTGTGAGAATCGAATACAGCGTTGTAAAGCATCATGTTATAAGTTACATATTTCACAAACAATTTAGCGGAAAGGTGCGAGCATACGGAATGAAAACGGTCACAGGTCGCTTCAGAATTGCAGGAATCTGGGAGGGGATATCCCTTCTACTACTCGTATTTATTGCAATGCCACTCAAATATTTTGCAGATATTTCTTCAGCTGTAGCCATACTGGGGATGATTCATGGTATTTTATTTCCTCTATATCTCATTGCACTGGTACATGTAGGCTTGGTCAAAAAGTGGAAGATATCACTTTGGATTATGGGGCTATTGGCGGGACTGCTTCCTTTTGGAACATTTGTATTTGAGTCTTATCTCAGAAAAAGAGATTGGCAGTAACGAATAACGCATAGCTCATAACACATAGCGTATGGTACACATTGCAAAGTAATGCGAAAGAACAACCTCCTGAACAGAAAGCAGGAGGTTGTTTTTGTATAATCTTTTGCACATTAGGAATTGCATCAGTTATGTATGTCCAGATGTCCAGCATGGAACGATCAATCGTTATCTCGGTTTAACGGTTCCCGTTTGTCGATCAGATAACACGCTATATCCGTTGTCTGTCGGTGCCGCCGAAGCAAAAGCAGCGAATGAGGAGACAACAAACAGGGCAGCAAGGAGCAGGAGCGTTTTCTTCGTCATATACAAACCTCCCTTCTGCAAGAATGAGCCACACATCCATTTTAATCCAAAAATGAAACTTGTGGGAATGTTTTTTCGGAGCTGAACTATCTTTTGCAATTCAGTTGACCACCGTCGTTTGCTTGCGATATTCAGTGGGATTCAATCCGGTGTGTTTCTTGAACTGTCTGGAAAAGTAATACGAATCGCTGAATCCGAGATTGTCCGCGATTTGAGTCATCGTTAGAGAGGTGCAGTGAAGCATCTCTTTGGCTTTATCTATTTTTCGGCTGGTCAGATAATGAATGGGGGGCATTCCTACTTGCTGTTTGAAAAAACGAATGAAATAATTCGGATGCATATGCAGCATCTTAGCCAAATCCTGAACGGACATGTTCTCTTCGATATGAGTATCAATATAGGTGAGCAAGGTGGATAATTTTTCAACCACGGGCACGTTCAAGTAGGTAATCTGGTTCACATCCAAGTTCATGATGTAATAGGAAAGCAATTCTGTCAGTTTACTCTTGGCCATCATGTGGGCGTAAATTTCATTGGAATTCGCGTAGGTTAACACACTGCCAAAGATGTCCTGAAATTGTTCAGGTTGATTCACGTCAACAACGTGTGGGAATTTGAGAATCTGAAATAGATTGATTCCCCCGACTTTGGCGGAAAAATGACACCAGTATTTGAGAAAAGGTTTGTCACTGATAACTGAATAGGATTGTTTTATTCCTTCCGGCATCAAAAAGAGCTGTCCTGGTTTGGGGTAATATTCCTGATCCCCGATTCGAAGCCAGCCTTCCCCCTCGCAGATATAGTACAATTTGCTATAGTCCGGTGTGTAGTCCAGATCTCTCCAATCCGGGCCGCAACGGTTGTAATTCACCATGAATAGATCCACTTCCAGATTGGACAAATAGTTGGTCAGCAGTGTTTGATGATCCATGAGCATATCTCCCTGAAAGTTATTATCGTCCATCTAATCGTTAGAGTTCTGCATGTGCATCGGAGTCCTGCCACACTACAATACAATTGTAGTCAACCAGGAAAGGATGGGGACAGCACATGAACAAACATGAATATTTGCAACATATTGATAAAACTATTACTAACGGAAAATTCAAGGACAACTGGACTTCGCTTCGTGAAATCGTCGTTCCCGAGTGGTATCCAAAAGCGAAATTCGGCATTTTCATCCATTGGGGCGTGTATTCGGTTCCGGCTTATGATAGTGAGTGGTACTCCCGTAATATGTACATTCAAGGGTCAAAGGCCTATGAACATCACCTTGAGGTGTATGGAGACCATAAGGAGTTTGGATATAAGGATTTCATCCCGATGTTTAAGGCAGAGAACTTTGATGCAGACGAATGGGCGACTCTATTTAAACAAGCAGGTGCAAAGTATGTTATGCCGGTTGCCGAGCATCATGACGGTTTTCAGATGTATAAAAGCTCTATCTCTCACTATAACACATATGAAATGGGCCCTAAACGTGATGTATTAGGTGAGATGAAAGTCGCCTATGAGAAGCAAGGGTTAACCTTCTGTGTGTCGTCCCACCGTGCCGAGCACTGGTTCTTCATGTCTCATGGCAAAGAATTCGATTCCGATATCAAGGAACCGTTGCAGTGCGGGGATTTCTACTGGCCCGCCATGCCGGAGCCGCCCGATTTTCAAGACCTGTACGGTTCACCGCCTTCGGACGAATTTCTGGAAGATTGGCTCATTCGATGCTGTGAACTGGTAGATGAGTATCAACCGAGGGTGTTCTATTTTGACTGGTGGATTCATACGGCGGCGTTCAAGCCCTATCTGAAAAAGTTCGCAGCGTATTATTATAACAAAGGCGAGGAATGGGGCATTCCGGTTGCCATCAATTACAAGCATGATGCGTTTATGTTTGGTGCAGCGGTTCCTGATGTAGAGCGTGGACAATTCGCTGAGCTTAAGCCTTTTTTTTGGCAGACGGATACCGCAGTTGCGAGAAATTCCTGGTGTTATACGGAAAATAATCAGTACAAAACGGCAGAAGAGATTATTCGGGATCTTGTGGATATCGTCAGTAAAAATGGAAGTCTACTGCTCAACATCGGGCCACGTGCAGACGGAACGATTCCAGACGAGGATCGCAATATTCTGCTAAGTATCGGGAAGTGGCTGGAAGTGAACGGAGAGGCGATCTACGAGACCACGTACTGGCGTACGTATGGTGAAGGGCCTACAGAGGTGAAGGAAGGTCAGTTCACTGACGGAGATACGAAGGTTTTTACAAGTGAAGATATACGATTTACGGTAAAAGGCAGTAGTCTGTATGCGACGGTAATGGTGTACCCGGATAACGGAATCGTGCACATCCAATCGTTGAAAGAAGGATCTCCGCATTTTCATGGAATAATTGAGCAGGTTCAGATTCTGGGATATGAGGAACAGCCGAATTGGGAGCGAGATGAACATGCTTTAACGATTACCACTATAGGTGTGCAGAGCAATGTACCTGTCGTATTTAAAATTGATCTGGACTAAGTGTGAAGAGAACTGGCGTAAGAGCTGGTTCTTTTTTATGGATTATGCGCAAATGCGAAAGGAGTATAGGTCGAAGGTGTAGACAACAGATGTGTAAAAGCATGATATAGACTTATTTTCTATTTTTTTCAAATAAGGACTTGTGCAGTTCCCACTTTGAAACTATACTATACCAATAAAATCCAATTTAAGCCTAAATTTAACTTTTATATGTAATTCAAGATGTATTCTGTTAATCAACCCGTACGAATCACACAGATTCACTTACCACTTCATGGCAAGCGTTATACGAACACTTCCGAATATCCTCCACACGAATGCTTACGACATCCCAGTTACTCTCTTATGACACCCACGCTAATTATTGATGACCTCAGTCAGCATAAAGACCTTTATCTAAGTGCCATTTTCTCACATTTATTTAACCTATGGACAATTTCCAAATGTTTCAGTTCCCTATGTTCCCCTAACCAAACCTGTAAAGGAGGTGAGGCCGTATGTGAAGTGAAAAGAAAGTAAGTAAGGTGAAGTAAAAGATGTCCGATGATGGTCACTACACCGCTACGAAATCAACAATTGCATTCATTCACAGAGAAGGGTACTTGTACTAGACCAAATAATAAAGCCGTGTAAAGGGAGTGGAAAAGTTTGATAAAATTAAAACCGTTACGCAAGCCCGTTTCCATGGGGCTCTCGCTTCTCCTTGCATTATCAATGGCACTTCCGGTTTCTGCACAGAACTCATCCTCATCTAAAATCGATATGAAGTCCAGCTTGGCTGAGGTTTCAACGTCTAAAGTGAATGCCAAACTGACCAAAGCCTTTGAAGGTAGCGAATATGTCACCTATCTTGTTAAAATGAAGGAACAGGTAGACACCAAGGCTGTCTCCAAACAAGCGATGGAAAAGGCAACGATTGCCAAGGAAACACCTTCGGCAACCAAGCTGTCTGTGCGGAACTCTGTGGTGAGTTCACTTCGTGAAACGGCTTCGCGGACACAATATTCGATCGAAAATTATCTGGAAAAGGAAATTGGCCTGGGGAAGGTCAAAGAATATAAAAGTTACTTTATCGTGAATTCACTCGCGGTCACCAGTACGAAAGAAGTCATGGAACAGATTGCGTTGCTGCCAGAGGTAGAGAAAGTTCTGCCGAACGAAACGCGATATCTGGATAAGGCGGAAGTAAGCAAGCAGCCAGCGAGTGTGTCGCCAGCGAAGGATTCCGTCCAATCACCGGCTAAAGAGTCAGCTTCACAAGGAACTGCAACCAAAGAAGCGGATTCCAAGGTGAAGAAACAGACTGAAAATGTGGAATGGAATATAGACTACATCAATGCACCTGCGATCTGGGAGCGAGGCATTGATGGAACAGGCATCGTGGTTGCCAATCTGGACAGTGGCGTGGATTACACGCATCCGGCGCTTCGCAGTAAATGGCGTGGTCTGGACGCTTCAGGCAATGTCGTTGATCCAGAGCTAAGCTGGTACGATCCGCATAGCGGCGCGACTCTTCCTGCTGATGCAGACGGACACGGTACCCACACCATGGGAACGATGGTTGGTTCCGAAGCGAACGGCACGAATAAGATCGGTGTTGCACCTGGTGCAAAGTGGATCGGAGTGCGTATTTTTAATCCGGAAACAACAGATGCCATTATTCTGGATGGCGGACAATGGCTCATTGCCCCAGTGGATGCCGAAGGCAATCTGCATCCTGAACTCGCACCGGACGTTGTAAATAATTCATGGGGCGGAGGCGCAGGGCTCGACGAATGGTTTAGACCGATGGTTCAGGCTTGGCGTGATGCTCAGATTTTCCCTGAATTCTCTGCAGGGAATGTACGATTGGGGAATCCGGGCGGTCCTGGTTCCGTTGCGAACCCGGCCAACTATCCTGAGAGTTTTGCTACAGGAGCAACCGATATTAACGGCAATTTAGGTTCATTCTCATTGCTGGGACCATCCCCGTATGGTGAGATCAAACCAGAAGTATCCGCCCCTGGCGTGAACATTCGTTCAGCCGTGCCTGGAGGTACATATGAAGGTGGATGGGACGGCACATCCATGGCAGGTCCGCATACGACGGCGCTCGCAGCATTGTTGCTTCAAGCGAACCACTCTCTTAACGTGGATCAGCTGGAACAGATCATCATGGATACGGCGACACCGCGAACCGATAGCAAATTTCCGGTTACCCCGAATAACGGCTATGGTCACGGAATCATTAACGCACTGGATGCGGTTGGTTCGGTTCTCGAAGGCATCGGTACTGTCTCCGGAAGAGTGGTTACGGCTGGAGATGATCTGGAAGAGCCGGTGCTGGAGCACACGCCTGTAAATACGGCGTTTACGGGTCTGGACATTCCTTTAACGGCACATGTGACAGATAATGTAGCGGTAGTTTCCGTCGAAGCTTTTGCCAGAACCAAAGGCACGAAGCAGTACGTCTATCTTCCAATGAATCGGATTGAAGGAGACAGTAAAGCAGGTACGTATACTGCGACGATTCCGGCTTTCCTGATTGAGCCAGAAGGTGTGGAGTATTACATTCGAGTGAATGATTATGGCAACAATGGATTTGAGAGTAAGGTATATAACATTGCGGTGTCTAATGGTGTGAAGCCTGGATATTTGCAGGACTTTGAGGCCGATCAGCTTGGCTTTACTACGGGCGGCACAGGCAGTACGTGGGTTTGGGGGGCACCTGTAAGCGGGCCGAAGGCTGCTTACTCAGGTGAGAAAGTGATTGCTACCAATCTGCAAGGCACGTATCTGCCTAATAGTAATGCGTACTTGCTTGCTCCTCCGATCGACTTGACAGAAAGCCCTGAAGGGGCATTGTTAACATTCAAACATTGGTATGATATTGAGAATAATCTCGATTTTGGCAAGGTATACATTGCTTCTGAAGATAACGACTATGTATTTGAAGAACTGCTTAGTTACACAGGAACGAGTGGTGGATGGAAAACACAGTACATTGATCTGCGTGATTATGCCGGACAGCAGGTGTTCATCCAGTTTAATCTGACCAGTGATGCTTCAGTTCAGAAAGCTGGTTGGTATATCGATGACTTTGCCGTTCAGGAACTAGACGATATTGCTCCAGGAACGCCTTCAGCTTTGTCTGCAACAGCGGATATTCTGGGGAACGTAACGTTGAACTGGACGGGTTCGGATGATGAGGATCTTGAATCTTATGTGGTTTACCGTTCCGAAACGGCTAGTTCCGGTTATGAGGCTGTCGGCACGGTGAAGAAAACCACATTTACAGATACGGCTACGGAGTCGAACGCTACGTATTATTACACCGTGGCGGCACGTGACTATAGTGGTAACGAAAGTGAGAAATCGAATGAAGTTTCCATCACCGTAGAGGTGCCGGAAGATATTTATATCGATTCGTTTGATGGAAACGATGATAATGGCTGGACTCATGCCGGAACCAAGGATGAGTGGGAACGAGGTATCCCGTTAACGGGTCCTTTAAGTGCGGTATCCCCGCCTAATGTGTGGGCAACCGATCTCGACAACACGTATGAGAATGGTTCCAACTACTCGCTGGTATCCCCGGTGATTGATTTGACGGATGTCTCTGATGCGACACTTACGTTTAATCACTGGTATGAGATTGAAGGTGGATATGACTTCGGTTATGTCGAAGCTACCAAAGATGGAGGAACAACCTGGACGGAACTCGGCAAATTCTCGCATAATACCAACGGAAAACAGTGGACACCTGTCTTCTATGGACTGGACGCACTGACTGGGAATGAAGTTCAATTCCGTTTCCGATTAACCTCGGATAACAGTGTGGTGAGAACAGGTTGGTTTATCGATGATTTCCGTGTACTGGGTGTTGCTACACCAACGGTAACAAAGGATGAAGCCGTTGTGCTTTCGAGTGACAAACCTAAGCCGGACTATGATAATCCATGGTACAAAGTTACGCGTACAGACAAAGCAGAATTCAATAAGACGAAACAACAAGAGCCTGCTATCGAAAAACCGGGCACGGGTTCAGTTCAGCCGCAAAGTCTGCCGGCTAGTGCAACGGTTACCGTGCTTGAGACAGGACGTTCTGTGAAAACAGACTCGTCAACAGGGAAGTACAGCTTCACACATGTTGCAGGAGAGTATACGTTAAAAGCGGAGGCATACGGTTATTATCCGCAAACGAAAACGGTGACGATCACAGATGGTGGCGGAGCCAAAGCCAACTTCAATCTGGAAACGATCCCTTATGGACAGATCAAAGGGGTGGTTAAGGATGAACGCTCAGGTCAACCGATAGCGGATGCCTCGGTACTCGTTGTGGAGGATGCTAAAGTAGCAGAAGTTCGTACAGGAGCAGACGGAAGTTTTACGCTTCAAGTGTTAGAGGGAAGTTACACATTGTCGGTTCGCGCTGCGGACTATTACAGCAAAAAAGTTACGGTGACTGTTCCGGGCAACGGCACAGTAGATAGTAATATCGCTTTGAAACCATTTATCGGTTTCCCAGGTGAAATTGCTTATGACGACGGTACAGCCGAGAATGCAAGAGCTTTTAATGCTGCTGATAATGCATGGGCCGTTCGAATGACTCCAGAGCTCGAAACAGCTCAAGTCACGGGAGCTTCGTTCCGATTCTGGAATACGGAGTGGCCTGTACCTGGTGGGACTGCTTTCCAATACGCGGTTTATGATGCATCAGGTGCTGGTGGAGCACCAGGCAAAAAGCTTGCTGGACCGTTCAATGGTACGGCATTGCGGAACGATCAGTGGACTTCCGTAGAATTCCCTGAGCCAATTATTGTGACAGGTGATTTCTACATCGTTTATATTCAGAGTTTAGCGGGTACAGCTGCTCCTGGTCTGGCTACGGACGAGGATGGAACTTATGCGGCCCGTAGCTGGCAGCGTGTAAGCGGGGCATGGAGTGCTTCCCCTGCTGAAGAGGGGAACTACATGATCCGCGCAGTGGTACAATATCCGGTGAATGCTCCGGTGCTTACACCACCAGCGAATACGTATACCAATCAGTCTACCTTTACGATCGCTGGAACATCTCCTGCTTCTGGAGCACAGATCAAGTTTTACAATGGCAAGGATGCTGCAGGAACAACAACCGTAAATAACGGAAAATTCTCTTATGGAGTGAAGCTGCGGGCAGGCGTTAATGTGATTACCGCAGAAGCTGTCATTAATGGTAAAACGACAGATCGTTCGCTTCCCGTGATTATCATTCTTGACCAGACCAATCCGCAAGTGAATGGTGTCAGTCCGGCGGAAGGAAGCCGGATTAATACCGAGGTCGTTCATGTGACAGGCAGTGTGGTGGAACAATTCCTCGACAAAGTCACCGTGAATGGTCAAACCGTGCAGGTTGACAGAGACAGAAAGTTCAGTCATCGCGTACTGGTGAATAAAGGTGAAAACATCATCACAATTGTGGCAACCGATCTTGCCGGAAATAAAACGACAGTAACACGTAAGGTTTATGTGGAAACGGAAGCGCCTGAACTTACCGATATCACGCCAGCCCAAGATGTACGAATTACATCAGGGGAAAGTCTCAACGTTTCGTTCAAAAGCAAACCGGGATTGCAAGCCTCTTTCCGAGTTCAGTTGCCTTTGAATCTAAACGCGGACGGTGCGGGAGAGGTGCCTCTGGTGGAAACAGAACCGGGTATATACACAGGCTCTTACACAACACCTGCTAATCTTGTGCTTGAAGGTGGAGTCATTGTGATCCGGGCACAGGATGCTGCAGGCAACAAGGCTGAAGCTCAAGCTACTGGAAAATTGTTTGTCCATGCAGAGCAAGGAGAAAACAAAGCAGAAGAGCAACCTGTTCCAGAGAAGGAAGCTGAGGCAGGGAGTGACCTGAAATCGGACCCAACCGATACAGGCTCTAATCCCGCTGAAAGTCTTGAACCATAGTCTGATCCGTCAGGGAGCATAACCTGTCCATGCTTTGAGATCATCTGAATGGAAGTTCTGTAAGCTATATAGGCCTTGTCAGCTAAAATCAGTATCTTTTAAAAAACGGTAAGCCTGGAATCAGGGCTTGCCGTTTTTTGGGGTTTAACTATGCACACATACAATAATTTTAATCTCTCCTTCACTTTAATGATATAACATGATATATTAGGATATAAGAATTATGAAGTAAAGTGTTTATGGAGGTGCTTGTATTGGCGAAAGACTCGGCTTCCAAGCCGATGTATGAACAGATCTTTGAGTCGTTGAGAGAACGAATACAGCAACATCAATATAAAATTGGTGATCGTGTTCCATCGGAAAAAGAACTATGTGACGAATTCGGCGTGAGCCGGATTACAACGAAGAAGGCGCTGGAAATGCTGACCAATGAACAGCTGATTGTTCGACAGCCGGGACGTGGTTCATTTGTGGCCGATACCGCTTTGGATGAGTTAGGACGAGAAGTTACGTCTGTAGCCAACAAAGGACAGAAGCAGGAACGTAAACTGCTCATCGGTCTGGTCATTACCAATTTCAGCGATATGTATGGAACAGAGCTTTTATATGGTATGGAGGAAGCTTCACGAAAACATGACAGCTTTCTTGTGCTTAGACGTTCTTTCGGTATTCCCGAGCAGGAGGAACAGTGTATCCGTGAGTTGCTGGAGCTTGGGGTAGACGGTTTAATTATTTTCCCTGCACAGGGGGAATATTTTAGTGACGAGATTTTAAAACTGGTGGTTGGCAAGTTCCCGTTTGTAATGATAGACCGATATCTTAAAGGGATTCCCGCTTCCTCGGTTAGCACGGACAATGTCAGAGCAGCAAGAGAAGGGACAAAGTATTTGTTCGATCTGGGACATCAGCATATTGCTTTTCTTACGCAGCCTCCAGTGAACACAACGACCATTGAGGAACGAATTGAAGGTTTTATTGAGGCGCACAACGATCAGGGTATACTTGTGAATCGAGAAATGTGGATGGAGTCTATCCTTTCGTCCTTGCCGAATGAATTCGATCCTGAAGCCAAGCATCGTGACGTGGAGAAGCTTGTTGCGCATTTTAAAAAATACCCGCAGATTACAGCGGTTTTTGCAGCTGAATATGACATTGCATTACTTGCTTTAGAGGCCGCAGAACAGTTGGATATGCGTGTACCCGAAGAACTGTCCATCCTGTGTTTTGACAGTCCGCATACCGAAAGGTATTCGCGAATTACCCACCTCAAACAGAACCAGTTTGATATGGGAGAAAAGGCGTTTGAAATGGTCTTGCAACATATGCAAGGTCAAGAACTAGGCGGGGTTAAGCGAGTTGTCCTGCCTGCGTCCATCGTAAAGGGAACCTCGACAAGTCAGGTAAGAGAGCGTGCTGTTTTTCAACCGAAATAAGGGTATTGAATTTGTGGAATTCGATGCACCAGATGGATAAGATCAGATGAATATAACGGAGGCTTTGGTGACGAAGTCTCTTTTTGTTATGCATATGTTCTTATTGGCTTTAATGACAAAAGTTAACATACCATTTGATTTATTTTATGTAAATAACATGATGTTATATAATTAAATATATTGACATAACATTTAATTCGTTTTAGGATGATGAAAGCGGTTAAACTTTTGATGTTTAAGGAGGACTCATGCACATAACGAGAAAAGATCAGAACATTTCTCCTTCCATTCAGCAGATGATCGGCAAAGTGAAGGCTAGTTTGCCAGACCATCCCAAGCTTGTGGAGATGTTTGAAAACTGCTTTACCAATACATTAACAACGACGATTCAGCGTAAGGAAGACGGGACAACATTCGTCATCACCGGGGATATTCCCGCCATGTGGCTTAGGGATTCTGCGGCTCAGGTCAGACCGTATCTGATGCTTGCTTCAGAAGATCAGGAACTGTCGGATATGATCGCCGGGCTGGTTGAAAGGCAACTGAGATACATTCTGTTAGACCCTTATGCAAACGCTTTTAACGAAACAGAGAGTGGCAATGGACATCAATCGGATCTTACAGAAATGAATGACTGGATCTGGGAGCGGAAATACGAGATTGATTCACTGGCGTATCCAATTCAGCTCAGTTATCTGCTATGGAAAAATACAGGCAGAACAGATCAGTTTAATGCCACGTTTCGTAATGCCGTCAACGAGATCATCTCTTTATGGCAAGTAGAGCAACATCATGAGACCCGTTCTCCATATACATTCCAGCGACTGGACGCCCCCGAGACGGATACGCTCGGAAGAGAAGGGCGAGGCACAGAGACCGTTTATACGGGTATGACCTGGTCGGGTTTCCGCCCAAGTGATGACAGATGTGAATACGGATATCTGATTCCATCCAACATGTTCGCGGTAGTAGCTCTCCGATATGTAGAGGAGATTGCACTTGCGTTACTGGATGAACCTATGCTGGCTGAGACAGCTCGAAAGCTGGCGGAACAGATTGACGAAGGAATTCGGAAATATGGAATGGTGGAGCATCCTGAATACGGGACGATCTACGCGTATGAAACGGACGGGAAAGGCAACCACAACCTGATGGATGATGCCAACGTACCAAGTCTCTTATCTTTACCCTATCTCGGATATGTTACGGAAGATGACGAGATCTACCAGAACACACGCCGGTTCATATTGTCCGCACAGAACCCTTATTTTTATGAAGGTTCTTCGGCTTCCGGAATTGGTAGTCCGCACACACCCGAAGGATATATATGGCATATCGCCTTATCTATGCAGGGACTAACTTCTGTAGATCGGAATGAAAAAATGAACATGCTTCAGTTGATCCAGCGGACGGATGCGGATACAGGTCTGACGCATGAAGGTTTCTCGGCGAATGATCCACATGAGTATACCCGTCCATGGTTTTCCTGGTCCAACATGTTATATAGCGAGTTAGTCATGGATTATTGCGGATTCCGCATACAGAAATAGGACAAAAAGGAGATCGAGACATGAGAAAATTTTCGATGAAACTGCCGGTGGCAGCTATGATGACTTCTTTGCTTATTCTGACGACTGCCTGCTCAAGTGGAAGTTCTTCCACAGGCACGACTAGCGATGGGAAAAAAGAAGTAACCGTATCGTTCCGTTCCTCTGGTTCGGAGGACACCCTTACGAAGTTTTTCAAATCCGGACTGGTCGAGCAGTTTGAGAAAGATCATCCCGATATCAAGATTAACATAGCACCTGTGCTTGCTAGTGAAGGCGATTACACTTCCAAAATGGTGTTACAGATGAAATCACCGGATACTGCACCTGACGTCATTGCCGAGGATACCTCTATTATTAAATCGGACGCAGCTGCAGGTTATCTGGAGCCTCTGGACGAGCAAGTGAAAGGCTGGGCAGATTGGAACGGCAAAATGATCGACAACCTGAAAGCCGGAGTAACTGGCGAGGACGGCAAAATCTATGGTATACCAGCGACTTCGGATACACGCGGCATCTGGTATAACAAAGAGCTGTTCCAGCAAGCTGGACTACCTGTACCGTTCAAACCGGCAAGCTGGGATGAAGTTCTGGAAGCAGCCCGCACGATCAAGCAGAAGCTGCCTGGCGTAACGCCGCTGAATCTCATTGTCGGTAAAGCAAACGGCGAAGGCGTAACGATGCAGACGCTGGAGATGCTGTTATATGGTACAACGGATACGCTCTACGACGATGCAACGAAGAAATGGGTTGTGAACAGTCCGGGATTGCTGGATTCCTTCAAGTTTATTGATCAGGTCTTCAACAAGGACAAAACCGGACCAACCATGCAAGTAGCGCTTAACGGACAGGCAGGAAGCATTGCGTTCCAGCAGCAATTTCCGCAAGGCAAGCTGGCAATGGCGGTCGATGGAAGCTGGGCAGGTTCTACATGGGCGGAAAATGGAGCTGCTCCGATTCCGAATGTAGAAGAAAAAATCGGTTTCGCACCGTTCCCGACACAGAATGGACAGGAGCCAGGTGCGACCACAATGTCTGGAGGCTGGGCGTGGTCCGTTCCTGCTCAGGCGAAAAACAAAGAAGCAGCCTGGACGTTTATTGAGTTTCTGATGAACAAAGAAAACGCAACAGCACGTGTCGTTGCCGAGGGCAGTCTCAGTCCACGCAACGATTCGACAGAAGTTGAAGGGTACACGAATCGCCCTTATACGAAGGAAGCACAAGAGCTGTTGAATGTGGCTCACTTCCGTCCGGCCAATGATCAATATGCATCGGTATCCGCACAATTGCAAAGCATCGTGGAGAGCATTGCCTCCGGAAAACTTACGCCGGAAGATGCCATCAAACAGTTCAAGGATAATGTCTCCCGAGCAGTTGGAGCGGAGCATATCGAAGAAAAATAGTTTACTTGCAAGAGATGTGAATTAGATATCTATAGAAGTTGAACTTGTCATTTACACAAAAACGAAGTGAACGTGTAAATATATCTTTGGTTCAACTTATATATGGAGGATAACAACATCGATATATTCGGAGGGGGAGCGAAAAACTCCCCTTTTTCCGGTTCGAATGGAGAGTGACGTATGAAAAGAAAAGCCCCGGGCTCATTTCTGTTTCTGATGCCTTCCGTAACGCTGTTACTCGTGTTTTTTATCGTGCCGATTGTGCTCACAATCTGCTTTGCGTTCACGAATATGGCATTGACCGGTGCCGCAGCCAAAAGCCTGGAATTCGTAGGGTTCCAAAACTTTATTAACATGTTCCAGGACCCTGACTTTCGGATCAGTGTATGGCGTACACTTGTATTTCTAATTTTCTCCGCAGTGATCGGTCAGGTCGTGCTCGGATTTATTCTTGCCTTACTCATGAAAGAAAAAAATGTAACGTTCCGCCGGATCATCGGCATAATCGTAATTGCTGGCTGGGTCACGCCCGAAATTGTCGTGGCATTCTGTATGGTAGCCTTTTTCAGTGACAATGGTTCATTGAACCAGATTCTGGGCTGGTTTGGCGTAAGTCCGATCTCATGGCTGTTCAGTTTTCCCATGGTGAGTGTCATTATCGCTAACATCTGGCATGGAACGGCTTTTTCCATGATGGTTTATCAGTCTGCACTGGATGATATTCCGAAGGAAGTAGAAGAGGCCGCTATTATTGATGGTTCCACCGGATTCCAGATCATTCGCCATATTACGATTCCGATGGTGAAAGGCTCAATCGTTACCAATATGATGCTGGTTACTTTGCAGACACTGGGTGTGTTTACCCTGATTTATACGATGACGGGCGGTGGCCCGGGTACCTCTACGCAAACCTTGCCTATATTTATGTATAACCAGGCTTTTGTGAATTACCAGTTCGGATACGGAACAGCCATTTCTCTTGTGTTACTGTTCATTGGTATTATCGCCAGCCTGTTCTACATCCGTTCGATGAAAGTAAAAGTGTAAGGATTAAGGAGGTGTCATGTTCTTATGATGGTCAAACACAGTATTCAACGCAAAATCCAGTACGGTATTCTGGTTTTCCTCGGTCTATGTTTTTTATTGCCGCTACTTTGGATTATTCTGGCATCCTTTGATCCGAACGCGCAGCAAGGCATCAAGATGCCTGCAACGTGGACACTGCAAAATTTCAAGGATGTACTTGGGGATGAAAGTAACCTGCGCTCGTTCGGGGTAGGTCTGATTCTGTCAGGAGGACAGGCGGCACTTGTTGTCGCAGTATCTGTGCTGGCGGCCTATCCGTTGTCACGCTACGAGATGCGGTTTAAGAAAAGCTTTTTATTATCCATTCTGTTTATGACGGCTTTGCCGATTACGGCTGTGATGGTACCAGTGTTCCAGATGTTTCTGTTCTTCAAAATGCAGAACTCCATCATTGCTACGATGCTGTTCCTGACGGCTTCATCTCTTCCATACGGCATCTGGATGATGAAGAACTTCATGGATTCTGTTCCAATTGATCTGGAAGAATCGGCCTGGATTGATGGTGCGTCGGTCTGGAGAGGCTTGCGAAGCATTGTTGCTCCGCTGATGCTGCCAGGCATTGCAACCATTGCGATCTTTACTTTTTCAGGCAGCTGGGGCAACTTTTTTGTACCTTACATTTTGCTTCAAACCCCGGAAAAACTGCCGGCATCGGTCACGATTTATCAATTCTTCGGCAGTCATGGCATGGTGGAATACGGCAGATTGGCCGCATTTTCGATGTTATACACGATGCCTTCGGTAGTACTCTATATTTTCTCCCAACGTTATATGTCCAAAGGATTTAGTATGGGTGGAGCGACAAAAGGATAGGAGGAGACACATATGACGAATACGACGAATCAAAAAACAGCGCATCTGATCTCACACACGCATTGGGATCGGGAATGGTATATGCCATACGAGCATCATCATGTGTTACTGGTTGAACTGATGGACAAGTTGCTGGACACACTCGACCGGGACCCGGAATATCGGTACTTTCATCTCGACGGACAGACCATCATTCGGGAAGATTATTTACAAGTTCGTCCAGACCAGCAAGAGCGGTTGGATCGGTACATTCGTGAGGGACGCATTCAATTTGGTCCGTGGTATGTGCTTCAGGACGAGTTTCTGACGAGTAGCGAGGCTAACCTGCGCAATCTGCTCATAGGGCATCGGGACGCCAAACCTTTTGGAATCATCTCCAAAACCGGGTATTTCCCGGATTCGTTCGGCAATATGGGACAAGCCCCGCAGATTTTAGAGCAGGCGGATATCCAGAATGCGATCTTTGGGCGCGGGGTAAAACCTACCGGATTCAACAACGCTGTTGTGGATGCAGAAGCGTATGAATCTCCCTATTCAGAGATGATCTGGCGTTCCCCGGACGGTTCGGAAGTGCTAGGTATTCTGTTTGCCAATTGGTATTGTAACGGGATGGAAGTACCTGTAGACCCGGAGAAAGCACGAGTGTACTGGGACAAAAATCTGCAGGAAGCCGAGAAATTTGCATCAACATCACATCTACTCTTCATGAACGGTTGTGATCATCAGCCTATTCAGACGGATCTACCTGAGGCACTTCGTACCGCTTCCGAGTTGTACCCTGAAGTGAAATTTGTACACTCCAATTTTGATGACTATATCGCAGCAGTCTCGCAGCAGGTTCCTGATCATCTGGCAACGATTGAAGGGGAGCTTCGCAGTCAGCATACGGATGGATGGGGAACGCTGGTGAATACAGCCTCTGCACGTGTCTATCTGAAACAGTTAAACCAGCAAGGTCAGACGTTATTGGAAAAAGTAGCAGAACCCCTGGCAACCATGGCCCATGTAGCCGGGGTTAAGGAATACCCGCATCATCTGCTTACCCATGCCTGGAAGATGCTTATGCAGAATCATCCACATGACAGCATCTGTGGCTGTAGTGTAGATGAGGTGCATCGGGAGATGGTGACCCGGTTTGCCAAGAGCCGGCAACTCGCCGAGAAGCTGGTATCCCAGACGTCGCAAGCCATTGCGGAATGCATTGACGTACAGAATATCGAAGCTTGGGCCGAGGATGCCGTGTTGTTCACCGTGTTTAATACGGCTGGGTGGATGCGAAGCGGTATCATAGAGAAAGAACTGATCGTAGATAAATCCTTTTTCCCGGAAGGTCCTAATCCACAGGCTCTTGCGCGCAAATTGGAAGAAGTCGTACTACCAACATATCAAGTGATCGATGCTGAAGGCAATATATACGTAGCCGAAATTCTTGATCTAGGTGTTCATTTCGGTTACGAGCTTCCGAAAGATCGCTTCCGTCAGCCATATATGGCACGTAAGGTTAAGGTGATTTTCCAGGCGAAGAATGTTCCTGCACTGGGTTATCAGACGTATGGTCTGGTTCCAGTCGGGGAAAAGCAAGAAAGACAGGCGGCTGGCGTTGAAGTTAACGTTGAGATTGAAGCAAACCTGATGGAAAACGAATATCTGCAAGTGCGTGTGGAGCAGAATGGCACGATCACACTGCTTGATAAACGTTCGGGAACAGAATATCACGGACTGAACGTCTACGAAAATACCGGGGATATCGGCAACGAATATGTGTACCGTCAGCCTGAAGGCGAGCAAGCGTTATCCACTAAACAACTCAAGGCGGAGTTACGTCTTGTGGAGCATTCCCCTTATCGTGCCGTAATGGAAAGCGTGCTTCGTTGGAACATTCCGGCTGGGGCAGATGAGCTGTTTGAGCGGGAGAAACGTTACATGGTTCCGTTCACGGAGCGTAAGGCTCAGCGTGTTCAGGATACCGTTCCTCTTAAGATCACAACAACATATACACTGGAAGCAGGCAGTGATATGGTCAAGGTAAAGACCGAATTTAACAATCAGGCCAAAGATCATCGCCTACGTGCGCTTTTCCCATCCGGTCTGGTCACGGACCATCATTATGCTGATTCCATCTTTGAAGTCGCCAAACGGCCAAACATTCCGGCGAAGGAGTGGGTGAATCCGAGCAATGCACAGCATCAGCAAGCATTTGTTCATGTGACGGATGGGAGCACCGGGCTGATGGTTGCGAACAAAGGGCTCAATGAATATGAGATTTTACAGGAGAATGCAGGAAGTACGATTGCGGTTACGCTGCTCCGCGCTTCATCCGAATTGGGAGATTGGGGTGTATTCGACACACCGGAGGCTCAATGTCTGGGACCTCAGGCGGTGGAGTATGCTATTATTCCATTTGCAGGCGATGCGGCGAAATCAGGTGCTTGTGCAAGTGCATACATGTATCCTATCCCGTGGACGACGGTGCAGCTTGGGGAACTGGCTCATACGTATGAAAAAGAAGCGCAGCCTGTACATGGAATGAAAGATGGCCAACGGAAATTACCACTGAGCAAACAGTGGCTGGACTGGCAAGCCGAGAATTCAACGCTGGCATTTTCCGCTTTGAAGATTGCAGAAGAAACAGGAGATGTGATTGCACGTTGGTTCAATTTGAGTGCTGATCCGGCTGATTTGCATGTACAGACTGGCTTCGAGTGTGTCTCCACATATGAGAGTGATGTGCTGGAGCGGGTGAAGGGTTCGCTTGAAAATAATCATCGGACGGTAGCGGGATATAAAATTGTTACGCATGGTTACGTGCTACTGTGATACCGAACGAATCAACAGAGTCAGCTGAAGTTTAGGCTTTAGAGCTTAAAGCGTTAACTGTTGGATGAGAAGCCGCCTGTGAGCGGCTTTTTCATATTTTAGGAGAATGAGGGAAAGTGCAACTGTGATAGTTTAGTAATATTAAATGTCGTAATTTTATATATGAATTGTCGTGAGTTTCGATTAAAAATAAATAAATCATGTGATACCTTATAGATACGTTGTCAGAATATTATATACTATGGAGGGAAGACATCCGTGACTATTCGAATTGGAAAAATCAGTTTGTGGCATGTACATGCATGGGATTACATCAAGCAAGCCCAGGAACACGAGGATACAGTAATCGCCGCCGTGTGGGACGAAGACCCGAAGCGTGGGCAGGAAGCTGCTGACCGCTTGAACGTGCCCTTTTATGCATCGCTTGAGGATATGCTGGCACAAGATGACATTGATGCGGTAATTGTAGATGCGCCTACACGTCTCCATGAAGAGGTGATTACGGCTGCTGCCAAGGCGGGTAAACATATTTTTACCGAAAAAGTCATTGCCGCGACGCAAGTGGAGGCTAATGTTATTCTGAGAGAGATTCAGGCAAACGGAGTCAAAATGACCGTTTCTCTTCCGCGTCTATATGCTGGATATACGCTGACCATTCAAGACGTGCTTGAGCGCGGATTACTCGGTCAAGTTACATACGTGAGGGCACGATTATCCCATGATGGAGCGATCACAGATTGGCTGCCTCAGCACTTCTATGATCTGCATGACTGTCAAGGCGGAGCTCTGATTGATCTGGGCTGTCACCCGATGTATTTAACGAGATTGTTTCTAAATCAGCCAATTACCGATGTGAGCGCACACTTTGGTTATATTACAGGCAAAGAAGTTGAGGATAATGCAGTGGCAACACTCTCTACATCAACAGGAGCTATTGGGGTAGTGGAAGCGGGATTTGTGAACAGTCACTCGCCTTTTACCATTGAAGTACATGGCACAGAGGGCACATTGTTATATGGAACGCCGGATTCCACATTGTTGATTCGCACGAAAGTAGCGGAAGGTCAGTATACGGATTGGACCGAACTTCCTGTTGCTGAAAATGTAGAAAGCGCATTCAATCAATGGGTAGGACACATTCAAAATGATACCGAGGACAGCGCAAACATCAACATGGCGATGGAATTGACCCGGTTGATGGAAGCGGCGAATCGCTCAGCGAAGGAAGGTAGACGAGTTGCGCTGACTGAGTTGCAAAGTTAGATATCAAGCTAGACAGGATAGATTGGATTATATAAGTTGAATGAATTACTTACACTTTAACGGAGTGGACTGTGTAAAATCTTCAGTTCTACTCAATATAATTTCGTCCTGTAAGGCGTTAAGGAGGAAGGCATCTTGGGTCTGTATCCGTATGAGAAAATGCTGGATCGGCAGGATCTCCTGGAGCGGCTTGATATTACCGTGGTATGGGGGCATTACGAGATTCGTGTGCTGCGATTTCATCTGACGACATTTCCAGCGGGGCGGATTGTCGATTTTCATAACCATGCGGAGTATGAGTTCCATTTCATTCCTAGAGGGAAAGGTAAAGTTATTATTGATGATCAGTCCCATGCATTATCGGAAGGGTTATTGTATCTGACCGGACCTGGGGTTGTTCATTATCAGGAAGCCGACGCCGAGCAGGATATGGATGAGTTGTGTCTTCATGTGGATATCGTGCATAAACCACGAGAGCATGTCGATCCATGGGAAGTTGCGGAATCAGAAGAGACCATTGAAAAACTAAAGACACTTCCGCATAAACCGGTTCAGGATTATCACCGTGCAATGCTCTGTTTTCTCGAAGCGTATGAAGCATGTGACCACAAGATGGTCGGATATTATACTTCGATTAAGCAGCTGGTTGTTAGCATTTTGTTAAAAACAGTTCGCGCTTACGATACGGGCGGAATTCGAGCTGAAGCTCCTGTAAGGGATATGACAGTGTATCGATACGATTATGCTGTACAGTACATGGAAGCTAATCACGCTTCTGTAGTGACGCTGGAGCATGTCGCCGAGAAGCTGCACATCAGCAGCCGCCAGTTGCAACGCATTTTTTATCAGGTACAGCCTGATATGCCGTTCAGCCGAGTGCTGGAGGACATTCGCCTGCGAGCGGTGTGCCGTAATTTACAGGAAAGCAACGTGTCTATTGAACAGATTGCGGTTGGCTCAGGCTTTAACAACGCCAACTATTTACATGCTGTGTTTCGAAAACGCCTTGGGATGACCCCATCGGCTTTTCGCAAAATGAAACAACCAATACTAAAGTGAGGGTGACTTATGATGAGTAAATTATATCGCATTGGAATTATTGGCTGTGGCGGGATCGCAAACGGCAAACATCTGCCAAGTCTGAGCAAGCTGGAGAACGTTGAACTGGTTGCTTTCTGTGATATTGTGGAAGATCGTGCCGCAGAGGCGAAGAAACAGTACGGTTCTGCCGATGCCGAGATATACACGGATTACCAGGAACTGTTGAATGATGAGACACTCGATATTGTGCATGTGCTTACCCCGAACATCTCCCACGCAGAGATTTCAATTGCGGCGCTGGAGGCTGGCAAACATGTGATGTGTGAGAAACCGATGGCCAAGACTGCGGCTGAAGCTCAGCTTATGTTGGAAGCGGCCGAACGTACAGGTAAAAAATTGACGATCGGTTATAACAACCGTTTCCGTCAGGACAGCATGTACTTAAAGCAACTGTGTGAAGCGGGCGAGCTAGGTTCGATCTATTTTGCCAAAGCCCATGCGATTCGAAGAAGAGCCGTGCCGACTTGGGGTGTATTTCTGGATGAAGAGAAACAAGGCGGCGGACCGCTGATTGACATTGGAACACATGCACTGGATCTGACCTTATGGATGATGGATAATTATCAACCGAAAGTGGTACTTGGCACTACGCATCATGAGCTCTCCCAGAGAGAAAATGCAGCGAATGCCTGGGGACCGTGGGACCCACAGAAATTCTCGGTGGAGGATTCCGCCTTTGGTATGATTGTCATGGAAAATGGGGCAACGATCATGCTGGAATCCAGCTGGGCGCTGAACTCGCTTGATGTGGACGAAGCTAAATGCAGTCTGAGTGGCACCGAGGCAGGCGCTGACATGAAAAACGGACTGCGTATCAATGGCGAGAAGTTCAGCCGTCTGTATACCAATGAAATTGAACTCAGCTCTGGTGGTGTGGACTTCTATGAAGGACAGTCCGAAAATGCACCGGATGTGGAGATGCGCAAATGGATTGAAGCGATCGATAAAGATTCGGAGCCCGTAGTTACACCAAAACAGGCGCTGGTGGTATCACAGATTTTGGAAGCTATTTACGAGTCGGCACACACGGGCAAGGCAGTATACTTTAATAATTAACGGAGAAGCTTCAATAGATTGTTCTGTTAACATAATTAGATTCCTAAACCTTTGTCCGTTTATCCGGTCAGAGGTTTTTTGTTATTTTTCCATAATAGAGGGAGCCGTCCATACCTGATATGGATCAAACACATAGGATGAATGGAAATAAGCTGAAAGAGGGGATGTTGTGTCTAGGTATCTTACACCTATGGGAGTTTCCATCGTTGTTTGCACCAACCGTCCACAATTTTTGGATAACATCCTGCAGAATTATGTTCGCCAGCGTTACAAGGTCAAGGAATTGATTATCATTCTGAATCTCGACAGCATGAACATGCGTTTAATTCGGAAAAAGGTGCAGAAATACGCGAATGTCCACGTATACCAAGTACCCGAACGTATCTCACTAGGACAGTGTCTAAATGCAGGCATCACCAGAGCTCGTTTTTCACTCGTTGCGAAAATGGATGATGATGATTACTACTCTCCTTATTATCTGGAAGAACAGGTACGTGCGCTCAGGCAAACCGGCAGTGATATTGTGGGTAAACACTCCTGTCTGGTTTATCTGGAAGCTTCCCGAACATTGCTGATGAGGTCACCGGGCGAGAGCAATAAACCTGTGGAATTTATCCAGGGAGGCACGCTGTTATTCAGAAAAAAGGTGTTAAAAAGGATTCGATTTACGGATCGTTCGGTGGGGGAAGATGTTACGTTTCTAAGGCAATGCAGGAAGAGAGGGTACAAAACGTATGCAACATCACCTTACAACTATGTGTATCTGCGCAGGCAGAACAAAGCAAGTCATACGTGGAGAGCAGAGGATCAGTTCTACCTTGAAGGAAGCGAGCGACTGGCTGTAACCAGGACTTTTAAACCTTTTGCAAACAAAAAGTTGTAGAAAAGGGAGACACTGCATTTTTAAGCGAAGAGTCGGATATCGTCATTCAGAAAAAAGTATAACATCCATTTGATCCAGAGAGGTTCTGACCGGTGCAGAGCGTCTTTTTTCTTTATAGATAGAGTTTAATTTCGATGTGGAGAGAGTGATCTATATGGGGGATTAAAATAAATGTTGGATTTTAGCAAAAAAAGTATTGCATATCAGTTTAGTCGGAATTATATTAATGGTATAAGGTCTAGACCATATATAGATCGGAGTGATCAGATGTCTAATCCATTCTCCTTTCATTTCGAAAAAGTATCGACTAAAAAGGTTAGTGAATTTATTCGGGAACAACTGGAAGAAGCCATTATTCTAAAAGAGTTGATGAGTGAGGAGCAGCTTCCCGCTGAACGGGATTTAGCCGAGATGTTTGATGTAAGCCGTATTACGGTTCGCGAAGCGCTCTCAGCACTGGAAGATAAAGGACTGATAGAAAAAAGAGTTGGAGCCAAAGGTGGAACTTTTGTTCTGCCACTCACGACTAATTCGCATAAACGGACAAGAGAAGAGATCAAACGAGGCTGGGCTCAGATGCTCAAGGTGTTTGAGTACCGGACCATTATTGAGCCGGAGGCGGCTTTTCTGGCTGCTGAGCGGATCACCGCAGGCGAACTGGAACAGCTGTATAACTATATGGAGCAAAGTATCGAGCCGGATTGTACACGGGAATGGTTCAGGGCACTGGATGTGAAATTCCATCTGACTATAGCCAAAGCATCACGAAATCCATACTGTGAAACAGCCGTCAGACAAATTCGAACGAAGATTAACCCGGCGCTCGATCTGATGCCCTACGATGACCGAATTCGTTCCGTAAACTACGAAGTACATATGAAAATTCTTGAAGCACTGAAGTCAAGAGACAGCGTGAGGTCACGGGATACGATGAAAAGGCATATCGAATTCTCGGCTGATGCCATCTATGCGCGCTTGGTGTCAGAATCCGAGGAACATGAAAGGAATGAGATCCAATGAAGCAATCTGAATTAATACAACTGGCTCAGCCGCTACAAGCGAAGTTAAGTGCCTGGCGCAGAGACCTGCATCGCCATCCGGAGATTGGTTATGAGGAGCATCGTACCTCTGCCATTGTGGCCGAGCATCTGGAGAGCCTTGGACTTGAGGTTACTCGTCATGTTGGGAAGACAGGTGTAACTGGCCTGCTTCGCGGAGAAACAGATGGCCCTACCTTTGCACTTCGAGCAGATATGGATGCATTGCCGATTGAAGATCAAAAATCAGTGGAATATCGCTCAACGGTGAAAGGCAAGGCACACCTCTGTGGTCATGACGCACATACATCGATTCTGATGGGTGCTGCTGAACTACTCACAGGGCTTGGCAGACCGAAATCCGGTAACATTAAGTTCATCTTTCAACCTGCGGAAGAGGGACTAGCCGGTGCAAGAGCCATGATTCAGGACGGCGTGCTGGAGAATCCAAAGGTGGATGCCATTGCTGGCTTGCATATGACACCTGGTCAGGATACGGGAACAGTTGGGGTGAGCAGGGGAGTTGCTTTTGCTTCGGCTGATCCGCTCGTCATCAAGATTGTGGGTCAGGGAGGTCACGCGGCTCGTCCGCATGAAGGTATTGATGCGATCGCCGTATCCGCTCAGGTGATTACTGCGCTACAGAACATCGCCAGCCGTATGATTGACCCGCTTGAACCTGTAGTTGTCACGATTGGTAAAATCACCGGAGGTTATATGGGTACTGCTATAGCGCCTGAAGTCGAGATGATTGGCACAGTCCGCACATTATCTCCTGCAGTGCGTGAACGGATGCCATCTCTGATCAAACAAGTCGTGAACGGTGTCTGCAGTTCATTCGGAGCGGAATGTGAAGTCACCTACGGTGACGGTTATCCGGTTGTTGTGAATGACCTTGGCATGGTTGATCTGCTCACAGAAGTCTGTGAAGAGGTGAATGCGCAGAAGGGGTGGAGTTACATCAAACCGTCGACAGGTGGGGAAGACTTTGCTTTTTATTGCGAACATGTGCCTGGTGTGTTTTTCCGGTTAGGATCGGGAAATGAAGAGGAGCGTACACGGTATCCGCTTCATCATCCGAGATTTGATCTTGACGAAACGGTCATGCCTTACGGCGTAGGCTTGTTGTCAGCAATTGCATTTGAATTTTTGGCAAGGAATACAACTTCCAAGGGGGAAGAATCACAATGAAAAAGAGACAATGGACAGGCTTGTGGATTACTTTGCTGGCAATCGTGATGGTGTTAAGTGCTTGTGGTGGGGGCAGTAAAGGTACGACGAACAATGCAACCTCTGAAGGAAGCGGAAGCGAAAGTGCGGCTGCCAGTAGCACGTTAACAATTGCGGCGGCAACGGATATCGAAAGCTTTGATCCACACAACAATAACAATACCGCGAGTGAAGCTGTGCTTGTGAACGTATTTGATTATTTGATCAAAAACGACAGTCAGCAGAAAAAAGTTCCTGCGCTCGCTGCTTCATGGGAGCAAGTGAACGATACAACGTGGAGATTCAAGCTGCGTGAAGGTGTAACGTTCCACAATGGCGACCCGTTCACTTCCGCTGATGTGAAGTACACGCTGGAGAGAGTCGCTAAAGATAATACGCTGAAGCAAAATAGTTATTTCAAAAACATCGTTGAAGTCAAAGCGGTGGATGAGCATACGGTAGACATCATTACCGATGGTCCAGACCCATTGTTGCTCAATCGCTTGTCCAAAATGGGCGCTGGCATCCTGCCTTCCAAATATATTGCAGACAAGGGCATGGACACGTTCCTGAAAGAGCCGGTGGGTACTGGCGCATACAAGTTCAGCAAATGGACCAAAGACGACCGGATTGAGCTTGTGAAAAATGAAAACTATTTCGGCGGTGAGCCGAAGTGGAATGAAGTGGTATTCCGTGTCATCCCTGAGGCTTCCACACGTGTATCTGAATTACTTGCTGGCGGAGTTGACGTTGCGTCATCCATCCCGTCAACAGATATTGCACGTATTGAAGGCGAAGCAGACAAAAAAATTGTGAAAGCACCTATTCAGCGTGTTCTGCAACTGATCTTCCGTCAAACGGAAGGCAGCATTACAGCTGATCCAAAAGTGCGTGAAGCCATTGATCTGGCGATTGATAAACAAGGGATCGTAGACAGCATTGCCGGGGGAGCAGGGATCGTTACACGTACATCTGTAACACCTGGAAACTTCGGAGCTGACCCGTCACTGTATAAGACATCATTGTATGATTTAGAAAAAGCAAAGCAGTTGCTGAAAGAGGCAGGCTACGCTGAAGGCACGGCCGAGATGACTATCTCCGTATCTTCTCAGTACAAGGAACAAGCTGAGGTTGTTGCAGCCATGCTGGATCAGGCCGGATTCAAAATCAATCTGGACGTGCTTGAGCCGAGTGCATTCAGCGAGCGTTATAGCTCCAAATCATTTAAAGAAATTTTCATGATCGGAATCGGTAACTCCCTGTTTGACGCGTCCAACAACTATAACCGCTATATGGTGGAAGAAGCCAAAGGGGAATCAGACTACAACAATCCGGAAGTGGAGAAGTTGCTGCAATCTGCGCTTGTAAACATGAATCCTGAGTCTCGTGAGAAAGAATATCAGCAAGTACAACAGATTTTCTCAGAAGAGCGCCCTGCCGTATATTTGTATCAGATGGAAGGCGTCTATGGAACAAATGACAAAGTGAACTTTGCACCACGCAGTGATGAGATGTTCTATGCGGATGAGATTACACCTGTTGCAAAGTAACAGAGGCTAATACCACCTGTCATTGCATGAGTAAGCCGTGAACGGCAGGGACTGAATGAACAAGTTCCTGCCGTTCTTTTTTGGAAAGAGGAGGTGAGCCGGGAGTGGGAAAATACGTATTCAAATCTTTACTGCAGGTCATTCCGGTGCTGTTTATTGTCTCATTAATTGTTTTTATTCTGGTTCGGGTCACGGGTGATCCTGTGGCTCTGATGTTGCCTGAGACCGCTACAGCAGAGGACAGGGCTGTGTTGACGCAGGCACTGGGACTCGACCAGCCTTTATACGCGCAGTATATGAAATTTCTCGGTAATGCCATTCAGGGAGATTTTGGTCAATCCTTCCGTTACGGTCAGCCTGCACTTGAGCTTGTGTTAGAGCGATTGCCTGCAAGCTTTGAACTTGCCGCGGCTGCCATGTTATTTGCAGTATTGATGGCTGTTCCGCTGGGAGTGATCTCGGCAGTGAAAAGAAATACATTTACCGATCTTCTCATTTCAGGTATTTCGGTGATTGGCAAAGCGATGCCAAACTTCTGGATGGGCATTATGCTCATTCTGTTATTCTCCGTTGTGCTGGGCGTTTTACCGGTTTCGGGTCGCGGAGGTTTATCCCATCTGATTCTGCCCGCTTTTACGCTGGGGGTGGGACTTGCTGCACAGATGACACGGCTAATCCGATCCAGCATGCTGGAGATTCTGAATCAAGATTACATTCGCACGGCACGCAGTAAAGGACTGGGACGCATGACAGTGATCGCGAAGCATGCGTTCCGTAACGGTTTAATTCCGGTTGTGACCATTATGAGTCTGCAGTTTACCAGTCTGATCGGAGGTACTTTGATTACAGAAACCGTATTTTCCTGGCCAGGCTTGGGTCAACTGTTAGTAGTGGCCGTAAATACACATGATATGGCGATTGTGCAAGCAGCCGTGTTTGTGATTGCATTCATTGTAGTGGTTGTTAATATTCTCACGGATGTGTCCTACAGACTGCTGGATCCACGTATCAAATATGACTAGAAGGGGGTGCGATCTATGAGAGACAACGATGAAACAAATGTTCTGGTTACCGAACCGGACAACAGAAGTTCGCGTACGATTGCCGGAATTCGATCCATCTGGCAACAGCTAATCATCAGCAAGACCGGATTCATCGGTGCAGTGCTTGTATTGGTTGTTGTCCTGATTGCAATAGCCGCACCTCTGCTAACGAGTCATGATCCGTCAGCGGTCAACCCGCTGAACCGTCTCAAACCGCCTGCGTGGCTCGAAGGCGGAAAGGCCGAATACTGGCTGGGAACCGACAATCTGGGCAGAGATATGTGGAGCCGTATTGTATATGGCGCACGCGTGTCTTTAATTGTAGGTATGGGCGCCGTCATTGTTTCCGGAATAATCGGAGCCGTTCTGGGTCTGATATCCGGATTCTATGGAAAGTGGCTGGATGCCATTATTATGCGTGTGGGTGATGCATTCATGGCGATACCAACGATTCTGTTCATGTTAGTAGTGATGGCTATTGTGGGTCCAGGTATGACCACGTTGATCTTTGTTATCGGTGTAACCAACTGGGTGCCATTCACCCGTGTAGTTCGTAGTGAAGTGCTTAGTATGAAAGAGCGGGATTTTGTATTTGCCGCCAGATCGATTGGTGCCAAAAATGGACGGCTGATTATCAAGCATATTTTGCCTAACGTATTGTCGTCGTTTATTGTCATCTGCGGCATGAATGTAGGCACAACAATCATCATGGAAGCGTCGCTGAGTTTTCTGGGACTTGGAATAAAACCACCGGATGTATCGTGGGGTGGCATGTTAAGTGACGGACGGCAGTATGTAGCCACGAGCTGGTGGGTTGCTACATTTCCGGGACTAGCTATTACGTTTACTGTGCTGGGTGTTATTTTTCTCGGCGATTGGTTGCGGGATGTGCTTGATCCTCGAACAGAGTCAGCTCAGAAATCATAACGGAAGGGAGTTATGGATATGAAAAAAAGCCAGATTACGCCGGAGGATCTCTATCACTACCGCTGGATCAGTCAGCCGGTGATCAGTGCAAATGGACAAGTAGCCTACGTTGAACAAACGATTGATCGGGCGAAGAACGAATATAACACACAAATTCGGGGAATTTCGCTGGATGGGACAGAAGATGTAGCGCTGACGGATGGAACGAAGGATTCCTCTCCTGCATGGTCACCAGACGGCAACAAGTTGACGTTTATTCGATCGACTCAGGCTGGAAAAGGACTTTGGTCTGTTCATACGGAATGTACAGAACCGTCCATGCTCATATCTCCTGAACGTAAAATCATGAGTTACGTCTGGTCTCCCGATGGGAAGTATATTGCGTTTACGAGTAAAGCTCAGATGAGTTCAGCTCAATTATCAACCGATGAGTTGGCGAAAGACGCTAACGATGAAGCAACCCGGCAACCAGAAGCGACATTGCGGGGAAAAGTCTACGAGCGCACTACGCCGAAAGCTGAGGGATCAGGTTGGTGGGATGGTCAGTACAGCCATTTGTTTCTTTACGAGATCAAGAGTGGACTTATCAAGCAGATAACCTCCGGGGTATGGAACATCACTACCCCCGTCTGGTCACCGGACAGCCTGAAACTTGCCTTTATCTCCAAACAAGTAGAAGAAGCAGGATCAGATCCGGATTTGCTTCATCATACGGACGTGTACATGACCAGCATTGAAGCAAGCTCAGGAAAAGTTGAAGAACCTTTCAAAGTTACGGATTCCAGTCTCCAGATCACCCAATTTTCTTTTACAGCCGATGGAAAACAACTGATTCTGATTGCAAGCGATCGTAAATACGGAAGTGGAAGTCATCATCAACTGTTTACACTTCCCGTGAATCGGGGGATACCCAGGCTATTCGCACCTGAGCTAGATATGCACATCGGTAATGCTGCACTGGGGGATATGAAGTCGGCAAGCGCCTCTCCTTCGCCAATCATTAGTCGTTCATCTTCTCAACCGGGAGTATATGTACTAGGCACACATCACGGTAATGTCGATGTATACCGAATTCAGTCCGATGGCAACTGCGAAATGATCACAACAGCAGGAGAAAAAGATGTTTATCAGTATACGATCTCTGCAGATGAAGAGACTTTGGTTGTAGCTGCACTCACGGATAAGCATCCAGGAGAGTTGTACACTGTCGGCATGAAAAGCGGTAAAATGGTCAGACTCACTCATCGTAATGATGAATTTATGGGGCAACGAATGGTTAACGTACCGGCAAGAGTGGAATTCACCTCATCGGACGGTTGGCGGATTCAAGGCTGGCTAGCGATGCCTGATTTAACGAAAGATGCAGATTGGACTGAAGCTACGGGTGCAACGACCCCATCGTCCGGAATTCAGATTGAAGATGAACTGCAATCTGATCGTAAGTTACCTTTGATTTTACAGATTCATGGTGGACCTCACGCGATGTATACTGGAGCATTCAGTCATGAGATGCAGACACTTCTCGCAGAAGGTTATGCTGTATTATGGGTTAATCCTAGAGGTAGCATAGGTTATGGCCAGGAGTTCGCCAGAGCTTGTCGCGGAGACTTCGCTGGCGGTGATTATCGGGATCTGATGGAAGCTGTGGATGACGCACTGGCAACGAATTCAATGCTGGATGTATCTCGTTTGGGTGTTGCCGGCGGTAGTTATGGCGGGGTCATGACCAACTGGATTGTCGCTCACTCAAACCGTTTCAAAGCAGCTGTGACACAACGCTGTATCTCCAACTGGTTATCCATGTACGGCACAAGCGACATCGGGATTTCTTACGTGGAGGGTGTTATTGGGGGTAATCCTGCGGAGAATGCTGCATACCTCTGGTCTCGATCGCCGCTTGCTCATGCGCACAACATCGAAACTCCGTTGCTTATCATGCACGGGGAACAGGATTACCGAACACCGGTAGCTCAGGCGGAGGAATTGTACACGACATTGAAGCGTTATGGAAAAACAACCAAGCTCATTCGTTACCCGGGTTCCAACCATTCACTGCTCAAAAGTGGCAAACCTTCTCTTCGAGTCGATAGCTTCGAACAGGTGAATGCCTGGTTTAACGAGTACCTGTAGCTCATCAAATGCAGAATGAATTCGAGAGTTAGCCTTTCGGCGAATCTTTTTATAGAATGAACACCTAATATAGAGAAGCAAAAAAAACCGCAATTGATGCGGTTTTTTTTGCTTTATGGAGAAATAGTTGAATTCAGTTGTTGAATGATATATATTTTAGTTAAATGATAGTATTTACTATCAAAAAAATGGAGGCGATTCATATGATGAATCAACAAACGTTAGGTCAGATCCAAATATCCGATGAAGTCATCTCCAAAATGGTCGGTAAAATAACAGGTGCTACCCGCGAAATTTCTTCCATGTCGGCTGGATTGGTTGAGAGTATTAGCAAAATATGGAGCGGTCGTAGCGGGCATAACGGCATTGTCATTCGCAGAGTAGACAATAGCGTGGAGATTAACGTGAAAATCATCGTTCATTACGGTAGTAAAGTACACGAGGTTTGCAGAGAGTTACAGCAAAAGGTCATTGACCAGGTAGAACATCTTACTGGGATATCCATTCAAGCGGTGAACGTTTTTGTAGATGGCATGACATCCGAAGCATATCCGTCCAAATCTTAAGATCGAAGAGACGAGAGCTTACTAAGCATACATGAGGAGTGATCACCATGAGCCAAATATCTATTCAAAAAGCAAATCCGCAAACCGCCGTCGGAGGAAAACTAACGGAGATGGCGCTTGATTACATGAAATATTCATTGGCGGGTTCCAGGGAGCCCGCAGTTATAGATAAGACCTTCCAGAAGCTTTGGAAGTCCCGAAATAATCGGTTTAGTCACGAGTACGCTTACGAAGCGGTTCGGGAGGGGAAAACACTCGGCATGATCATGTGTTATCCAACGACACTGATGAATAAGCTGGCATGGCCGACGTTCTCACAGCTGTTTGACATACACAAATGGAAGCTGATCGGATACAACCTGCGTAACTGGAAGGAGTTTTATACGATGGTAACGTTAAAAGAGGCAGAGAACGATGAATACCACATCGGAATCATTGCCGCTCTACCAGAAAGCAGGGGGCTTGGGATCGGGACAGAATTGATCCGTCATGCGGAGAAACAGGCGCTTCTGCAAGGGTTTGCAAAGTCTTCCTTAACCGTCAAACAGGAGAATGCAGGTGCCATCAAGCTCTATGAACGTCTGGGGTACAACAAAGTGGGAGTGATCAGTAAACCTGCTGTATCCATGTATCGAATGTCGAAAGCACTTCACTGAATGAAGTGATCTCATATGGTATAGTAGAATGAGTTGTTATTTAAAATGACTACGACGTTAACACGATACCAAATGAGGTGTAATCCATGTATCAATATAAGGATCAGGAATATGAGGGCGTTCATTTTGAGGGACGGGATTTGCGTTACGGCGAGCTAATTAGCTGTGTGTTCAAGCATTGCACGTTCATGAATGCCTCCATGGAAGAAGTCGAAACAAGCCATTGCCGTTTTATTGAGTGTGATTTCAAAGGGGCATCCATGAATGGTTCCATACATACGGAGTCTGCATTTGAGAATTGCCTGTTTGGGGGTGCCAACCTGTTTGCTTCCAAATTTACAGCTTGCAAGATGACGGGATCGGATTTTTCCGGTGCCCAGATGGACGGCATTACACTTGTCAAAGGAGATTGGTCTTATACCAATCTGAGATATACGCGACTTGGGAGACAGGATTTGCGAGGGATTCGTTTTTTTGAAGCGGATCTAGCTGAATCCGATTTAAGCAAAGCGGATTTGCGTGATTGTGACCTCACGAGAGTATCCATGAGTAAGGTGAAGCTACAGGGTGCGGATTTGCGGGGGGCCATTTTGGATGGCATTGATCTGAAATCTCTAGATCTGAAAGGGGTGCGAATGGATCGCGAACAGGCCGTTCTGATTGCACGCTCCTATGGAGCGAAAGTGGACTAGCTTGACCTCTGACTCGAAATTGCCATTCTTCACTTATAATGAATCAGACCGAGGTGCCGTTTGAGATGAAAAATGAGAAGTTAACATTTAAGCAAAATCGAATGCTAGCCATTCTGGATGAAGCCACAAAATTACTGATCGAGAAGCCCAATGCGTCGATGAACGACATTGCTGAAGCCGCGAACATCGGAATTGCCACATTACATCGGTATGTTGAGAGCCGTGAGCAACTGATGATTCACTTGGCGATGCGTGCAATTGATGTTGTTAACGAGACGTTGCAACACGTCAAGCTCGATGAGGAGCAGGTTGAACACTATATCCCGGAGCTGATTGAAGCGCTAATTCCACTTGGGGATAAGATATATTTTCTGGCTCACGATGCAACCGTCAATTATAATGCCGAGATTGAAGGGGCCGATCAGAAGCTGAGACAACCGGTGCTTCATGCCATTGGTATACTTCAAGAGAAAGGCTTTTTTCGTTCGGATGTGGACAAAACGTGGATTGTAGATGTTCTGTATTCAATTCTTTTCTTGACGTGGCAACAAGTGATCCATGGCAATATCGCCAGAAATGCTGCGCCTGCACTTGTTGTGGACACGTTCTATCACGGTTTTGTTACGAGATGAGCTGAAAAAGAAGCAGGATATCAAGCATTTTTACGTTGTTGCTTCTATGGAGTGTTAAACAAGTGCACAGCAAAAGCCGCAGATGAAACTGCGGCTTTTTATATTTCGACCTATGGCTATCTGTGGCTATGTTCTATAGAGGTGTTCCGCTTAATTTACAGTGCAATCTTTGCTTTTAATTGTTCAGATGCTGGCATGAGAGGCAGGCGCAGCTGTGCAGAAGCGATAATGCCTTGCTGTGCAAGCAGATGTTTCAGCATGGCAGGCGCAGGCTCTTCGAAGAGATTTTTAATGAACGGAAGCAACTGCGTATAGAGACGGTAGGCATCTTCTTTTTCACCAGCCACAAAACGGTTATACACTTCCAGGAACCGCTCTGGATTAATACTAGCCGATGCCATCATGCCACCGGCTGCACCTCTCGTTAACATATCGAAGAAGAAGGTATCATCTCCACACAAAATGGGCTTCGAGCCGCAACGTACCAGTTCAGTCATAAGATCGAGGTTATTTGTGCTATCCTTAAGACCAATAACACCATCGATGTTCATAATTTTTTTCATCATATCTATGGAAACTCTAACCCCTGTACGGGCTGGGATTTCGTATACCATCACGGGTATGCCCACGCTGGCTGCCATGCGGAAGTGCTCGTAAATGCCCTCTTCCGTGGGTCTGTTATAGTATGGAGTAACGACAAGAACAGCATCGGCTCCGAGTGCGGCAGCTTTCTTTGTTCTTGCCACCGTTGAAGCGGTATCATTGGTTCCAGTTCCAACCATAATGGGTACGGAGGAGTTGATGCTGCTCAGAGTTTCCTTAGCGGCCTTCACAAGTTGTTCCACTTCATCCCATGTCACGGTAGGTGACTCTCCAGTCGTACCATTAATCACCAAGCCATGGATGCCACTGTTAGCCATAACTTTGATGTAATTTTGGAACGAAGGAAGATCAAGTTCGCGTTCTTTGGTAAAAGGTGTGATTACAGGTATATAAATACCTTGAATCTGTTGTTCGGTTAACATCGTATTACCCCCAAATGTATGTTGGAATTCCATTTCATTCACTTTACCATGGGAAAAGGTATCATAGTTAGCTATAATAGATGATAGGTGTTATCAATAATTTCGATGATGTGAGGGAATAAATGATGGATTTGAATTATTTTCAAACCTTTCGTGAGGTGGCATTGAGGCAAAGCTTTACCAAAGCAGCCGAAGAGCTTGGTTACGCGCAGTCAAGTGTGACAACCCAGATTCAAAAGCTGGAGAAAATTTATCAGGTCAAACTATTCGAACGTTTTAATAACAATAAAATTAGGCTGACTTCGGCTGGAGAAGAGCTGTTTAAGTTGTCTGGACAGCTTCTGGAGATATTTGAACATTCTCAGGAGAAGCTGACCAAACAGGGCGGCGGATCACTTACCATTGCTACGATGGACTCGCTTGCTTCTTATTATCTGCCGGTGCCCATTCAAACGACACGTAAACAATATCCCGAGCTTGGCATTCGGCTACAGACCGATCGGGAAGATCTGATTCTACAAAAAGTCAGAGAAGGGGAGGCAGACGTGGGTCTTATTCTGGCCAATGCTTCACCGGAATCCGGATTACAATGGATTACGATTCGCGAGGAACCGCTGGTGCTTATCGTGAATTCAGACCATCCACTTACAGCTAAATCCGAGGTAACATTGAGTGATTTGGCGGACGAAGAATGGATCATGCCGGAGGATTCGTGCAATTACAGGCAGTTGCTGGAGAAAGTACTCCGAACGAATGGAATCCCTTATAAAGTAGGGCTGGAGCTGGGAAGCCCTGAGGCCATTAAACGAAGTATTATGGCTGGTCCGGGCATCTCGCTTTTACCTCGTATGATTGCCATGGATGAGATCCAAAGACAGAAGCTTACGGTGCTGCCTCTAGTTCATACGGACTTTACACTGGAAATTCAGCTTGTTATTCATGCCCGCAAATGGATATCGCATGCACTGCAACAATTCATCACGAATCTGGGTGCCAAAGAGTCCGATTGGTTGCCTGCAAAGGCATAAAGTTAAGCAATTATTGACGTATTTAATAAATGAAGAGCAACTCTAAAAACTCTTGATCGGTGTCGCATTAGATGCGAGGGGCCCATCGAGAGTTTTTTTGATTTTTAAAGAGATTCAGATATTAATAGAGTTCAGAATTTAAGATTTAAAACTTCCAAAAAATGATATAAATTTCTATTAGATTCAAATCATTACCAAATTAAGACAAAGTTTGAGTGGAGGAGGACGACAGAGAACAAATAGTTATATCTTGCACATATTCATAATCTTGGCCAACGGGTTCCATCAAAATTAACTTCATGAGGAGGAATTGTATGCTTTATACCATTATTGTACCGGTCAATCAGGACTATAACATTCTGAACCTGTTTACAGACTCGCTGCTTCGAACAGTCGTCCCATCAACACAAATTATTTTTATCAACGACGGATCTGGCTCTGCCGTCTTCCAGCACCTGGATAAACTCAAACAAGAGGTTGGAGAAGGTGTGACCATTGATATTCTTCAGCATGACTTTCCACTTGGCTGCGCCGTATCCATTAACAGCGCCCTGAATCTTGCTAAGGGAGAATATATCTTTTTCCTCGACTCCGACACGATATTGCAGCCCCACTGGCAAACGATGATGAAGGAGACGCTCGACACGGATATTACGATCGGTATGATCGGAGGCGTACTGTTGTATCCGCAGACTGGCGGTGTGCAGCATTGTGGTATCGCCTTTGCCGACTCGATTGGACGCCATCTTTTTCTGAACGCATCCCCGGATGATATCCCGAAGGAGACATTCTCCGTGCAACTTGTTGTATTTGCGATGTTTGGCATGAAACGGGAAGTTTATGAGACAATTGGCGGCCTGGATGAAAAGTTTTTCAACGGATATGAAGATTTTGATTATCAGATGCGCGCCAGAGAAGCGGGTTATGATACGGTTATTAACCCTAATATTCAAGCCTATCACTGGGAACGCAGCAGCGGCATTCATCGCAATTTTAACCGCAAGAACAATCTGGCACGATTTTGGAAAAAGTGGGGAAGTCAGATCGAAGCCGATGTATGGCCTTTCGTATTCAGTCATCTAAAGGAGCAATTGCATCATCAACGCGAATACGAGCATCTGCCAATGATCGGTATCGATCTTGCCGAGGTTCGAAGTGATGCGGACACGTTCTGGAGCAAGCTTGACGAGGCAGGTATCGCGCCCCTTGCCGACGTGCGAGACTACTCCAACCGCTTTAACTCGAATGGAGCCATATGGCTACCCCAAGTATTAGGCAAGGAGTTAATTCATAGCGAAAATCGGTTGCTGTTTCTGGTGGACAACTTCACCCGATTGTTGGAGAACCGCTATTGGATCGAAATGAGGCATGCCCATAGAGCCAAGGATCTAATTATTGACCTCTACGGTAACGTGATTACGATGGATCGCATCTATGATGGATGTTGGCCGGGCACGAAAGTGCGATAACTTAATCATTCAGGTTGTGATACACCACTATTAAGCCTTAGGGAGGTACTTCAAAGTGAGCGATGAAAAAAGCACGCTGGATCGTGCCGCAAGATTTACTCAAAATCTGGAGTGGCTGGAGAAGGTTGAAAAGGTTATTCCGAGCGGGTGCAGTACACTAGCCAAAGCGCCAGAACGCTTATTTCCGGGACATACCCCGGTCTGCTGTGCGGAAGCATATCATTCCCGATTCACAGATATTGACGGTAATGAATGGCTGGATTGTGAGATGGCCATGGGCACGGTTCCTTGGGGGCACGCCAGACGAGAAATTCAGCTTACAGTCATTCATCAGTTGAAAAAAGGAACAGGATTTTCACTCCCAGCGGATATTGAACTGGAGTGTGCCGAGTTAATTCTGGAGCGGTTCGAGGGACGTTATCCGTCCCTGCGCTTCACCAAGAGCGGTGCAGATGCGGTAAGCGGAGCGGTGCGGCTGGCCCGTGCGGGAAGTGGTAAAAGCAAGGTCATTGCAACAGCTTACCACGGGTGGCATGACTGGTCCGCGTATGGTTATTACGGCAGTCAGACCAAAGAACGAGGCATTCCGGTGGATATTGAGCGTTCCACGATTTGGGTGAACAAGCCTTCCTATACTAACATTCGGGAACACACTTCATCTATGGATGATATCGCTTGTATTGTCTTGTGCCCCAACGAGTGGAATAAAGAAGAACTGGAGAAGGTAGTGAATTTATGCCGCTCTCTGGACATCATTATTATCTTCGACGAGGTTACTTCGGGAATACGAATGGGCAAACAGGCGACTGCAGGAGAGTATGACATCTGGCCGGACTTGCTCTGCATCTCCAAGGGTATGGCCAACGGACTTCCGCTTGCAGCAGTAATGGGGCCAGAGCACCTCATGTCCCTTGCAGGACAGGTGCGATTTAGCAATGCGCATTCCAGCGAGACAACAGCGCTTGCGGCGGCTATTGCTTGCGAAAGGTTAATTAAAAATGCCAAAGTCTGGCCCACTTGGCGTGAACCCGCTACACGGATCATGAAACGACTGGAATCCGAACTTGTGCTGCTTGGTCTCACGGAACAATTAGTCTTAAAGGGAACCTACGCGAGCTTTTACATCCAATCTTTGGATGAGCAAAATTTTCAGACGGACCCGTTCCGCGAATTTATGGTGAAGAAGATGGCTCATTACGGCATTTTCACCAAAGGTTACTTTATTTTCTCGGATACGCATACGCGGGAGGAATTGATTTGGGTGGAGGATGCACTGCTTCAGATCTTGTCGGACTGGAAAGAAATGCAGAAGCTTGAACATCTGAAATATGCCAATCTGTAAGGAAAGTAACACGAAAATTTATGATATGACCAGGAGGATATCTCATGAAAGCACTCGTATATCAAGATTTGAAACAGGTGGAGCTACAAGAGATTGAGGAGCCCAGCATTCAAAGACCGAATCAGGTCAAAGTGAAAATCTATGGATCAGGGATCTGTGGAACAGATTTGAACATTGTTAAAGGTAAAGTCCCAGCAAATAAAGGAACCGTTATCGGTCACGAAGGTGTAGGGACTGTGGTCGAGGTGGGAGATGAAGTACGGGGTATTCGCGTAGGAGATCGGGTTCTCGTGGACCCGACTCAATCTTGCGGACACTGCTCGTATTGCCGTGAAGGCTTGTTCATTTACTGTGAAAATTTCGATGACTACCAAGTAGGAATGACCACACATGGAACGTTTGCCGAATACTTTGTGGGAGATGAAAAATATATCTATCCCATTCCCGATTCCATGAGCTGGGAAGCGGCCATGATGATTGAACCTCTGGGTTGTGTATTGCAAACATTCATGAAAGCAGGCGTGAAGCCAAGTGACTCTGTACTCGTGCTGGGGTCAGGCGCCATTGGTTCGCTGTGTCAGCTGGTGAGCAAACGACTGGCAAGACTTACGGTGGGTACTGAGATTGATCCTTATCGCAAACAATTCGCAGAAGGGATCGCTGATCATGTCTACTATCCGCAGGATCTAACACTGGACAAAGTATATGAGATCAACAATAACAAAAAGTTTGATATTGTTGTCGATGCTGTAGGGAATCAGCTTCATGTCGGGTTTGAGATGATTGCTAAAGGCGGCCGGATCATCCCAATGGGGTATGACGACAGTTACGAAGTGACTTTTAAATCAACCCATGTCATTAACGATGGACTCAGTATTATTGGTGCGGTAGCTGTACACTCCATGATTAGCACAGCGTTGAAATTCGCGCAAAGCATTCCTGAGCTAGAGCAGATGGTAACAGCCAAAGAATTTTTGACGGACTATGAGCAGGCTTTCAATGGCACCATCGGTTATGACCTGCAAAGCGGGGAGAAGCTGCCGATGAATTCGGTGAAAACCGCATTGATTCTATAATGATGTAGATATTGTGGGGTTCTCCGCTGTGACCAGTGAGGTATAAGGCGTTAAGCACAAGTGAGATGTGTTCTCGATTGGATCTTGCAGGTTACAGCGGAGCGATCCGCAGAGAGAAAGAAGGGATATGGAGTGAAACTGCTTCGGGATTTGCCGAGAAATCCGCGGTATTCTATTTTACTTGAGCCGGTGTGGGCCATTCCGGGAACGATTGTTTTGTTTTACGCTCCTTTGTATATGAAAGAGGCCGGTTTGTCCGACATTGAGATAGGCATCATTAATTCGGTGAATCTGTATTTTGCCTTCATTTTTCAACTATTTGCAGGGTCAGTGACTAATAAGCTGGGACGTAAACGAACGACACTGATCTTTGATTTACTCGCCTGGAGTGTACCCATGTTCATCTGGGCATTTTCACAAAATTTCTGGCTGTTTCTCATGGCTTATTTGCTTAATGCGACATCAAAGTTTGTCACGGTGTCTTTCAATTGTCTGATCATTGAAGACGTAGAAGAACATAAACGATCCAAGGTGTTCGCCATGCTGAACATGATTATTACCGGTGCGGGAGTGCTTACACCGATTGCGGGAGTTGTGATTGCAGACTTTGGCATCGCGCCTACGCTAGCAAGCATTTATTTTGTGGGCGGGCTGTTGATGACAGCGATGTTTTTTATTCGTAATCGCTACACGGAAGAGACTGAGGTTGGCAAGGAATTGATGGGCATACACAGCAAAACGCATGTATTTCGCAGCCTCGTCACCAGCCTTCGTCTGTTTGGAAGGTCGTTCTACAAGCGCAGGTTATTTCCGATCATTTTAATTACGGTATTGTCCAATCTGGTTCTACAGTTAAACTTCTTTCAGGTCATCTATTTTAAAGAGCAGTTAAGCTTTGGTGATCGAGTGATCTCGTTTGTTCCGGTCGTGACAGCGGTTACCGTCATGCTGCTCTATCTAGTTATTCTTCCGCGCTTGAAGCAGAGATCGGAAGAAAAGTATGTTAGCTTCTCCATTGTGCTTAGTACCGCGGGTGCTGTGTTATTTCTTCTGATTCCGGCCGGTAATATAGCGATGCTGTTTCTTACCCTTATTGTACTTGCTGCCGGGAACTTCATTCTGCAAACGTACCGTGATTCATTACTGATGAACCGACTGGGCACGCATGAGAAGGCGGATATGTTCTCGGCTGTACAGACGGTTATGACGTTAACAGCAATACCTTCCGGGTATCTAACCGGGTTGCTGTATCATTATCATCCGGTCCTTCTGTTCGGCGTTATTCTTGCACTTTATATTTTCTTGATGATTATCATGTTGTTTTTACATGATCCACAGCAACGCCCCCAAGTGATGGAATCTTACAAAAATATGTAGAAGAAGGGCTTTTCTGTATGTTGCCGAATATATAAAACGGTAAAATGCAGTTATTAGCACAATCCTTGGGAGGTTTTGAATGATGAATGTAATGACAACGGAAGCAAGGGAGAAACTGAGCTGGATCAATGAGCCGCACAACTGGTCATATACGGATCAAGGTGGACTGATCATAGAGGCGCAAGCCGACTCGGATTTTTTCCAAGACCCGGCAGGCAAGCATATTCGAGCGACCGCACCATTCTTGTCGATGCCCGTGGCTGGTGATTTCGAAATGACTGCACAGCTGACGGTAGAGATGAAGCATCAATATGATTCCGGTTGTTTGATGGTGATGGTTGACGAACGTAACTGGTGCAAACTGTGTTTTGAATATGATGGTAAAGTCGCAACGATCGTATCTGTCGTTACACGCGATGGTTCATCCGATGATTGTAACTCGACAGAGGTGCCTGTGTCAGATCCTTACCTGCGTATACGAAAAGTGGAGGGATGTCTGTCCTTCTTTTACTCTCCCGATGGGGAAGAATGGAAGTTAATTCGATACTTTGGCATGCCGATGGATGGAGAGCTTCGAGCTGGAGTTGTTGCTCAGTCACCGACCGGCACGGGTTGCACTTGCCACTTTTTATCCGTAAGCATGACCCAGCCGGATTTGACTGCACGCTTCTGATCCGTTTCTCCAGCGATGGTTGAGAGAGAGGAATGGAACAATGGTACAGAAGTTAAAAGCATTTATATTTGATTTTGACGGCCTGATTGTCGATACAGAAACGCCTTGGTATTATGCTTTTCGTGATATTTATGAAGAGCATGGTGTGGAGCTGGGACTTGAGCTTTGGTCTAAAAACGTAGGCACCTCCTTCGAGGAATTTCATCCGTATCGATATCTGGAGCAGATGTTGCAAAAAGAGATCAATCATGAGCAAGTCCGCTTGCTCTCTGAACAGAAGTACGAAGCATATTTGGGACAAGCAAGCATACTCCCGGGCGTACTTGAATTGCTGGACGCTGCCCGGGAGAGGGGAATTCGGCTTGCGGTTGCTTCGAGCTCCACTCGTGATTGGGTACAAGGGTACTTGCAAAAGCTTGGGTTGTTTGATTATTTTGAAGTCATTCATACCTCGGATGATGTGAAGCGGGTGAAACCTGACCCGGAGCTGTACCTGCTCACGCTGCAGAAACTTGGTGTGGAGGCAGATGAGGCGATTGTTTTTGAGGATTCTCCCAATGGACTAAAGGCAGCAAATGCCGCAGGTATCCGTTGTTATATCGTGCCGAACGAGGTAACACGCGGTTTGGAATTCACCATGCATGAACGGCGGTTATCCTCGCTGGCTGAGATGAAGATATGATTTTTTATCTCTGAAACTTTTTGCGCAGTTCAATGGGTGAGATGCCTTCATATTTTTTGAATACGGAACCGAAATAACTGGCACTGTTAAAACCGACGGCTTTTGCAATCTCATGTGCGGTGATATCTTCTTGCTGGACAAGCATCTCCTTGGCCTTAAGCAAACGATAGCGAACCAGGTAATCGAGTGGAGTCATATGGAACTCTTTTTTAAAGATGCGGTTCAGATGTTGCTCGGTCACATTCATCTGATCCGCGAGTAGGGAGAGGGAGAGATCTTGTTGATAGTTTTCTTTGATAAAAGCAACAAGCTCTGTCAGACGCAGGCGAGCCTCAGAGCGCTCAACCTTGCTGTAGCGTTCACTCTCAATAGTTAAACGAACCAAAAGAGTATAGAGCAGTGTAGAACCGTGCCAGATGTAATCCTTGTGACGGGACTGTAGCGCCAGTGTGATCTCACGTAACAGAAGGCCAAGTATGCCTTCCGGTTTGAAGGCGCGCAGTTCCCCGATCTGCAAGGAGTGCAGGAAACGCGGCAAAATGTAGCCATTAAATGACAAACAATCAAACTGTAATGTGTTACTTGAATTGTTATAACGGTAGGGAACTTCAGGAAACATGATAAGCGCTGTTCCTTTCCGAACAGAAAGCTCGAGATTTTTGGCAGCGATTCTCCCTGTTCCGCCGATGCATTGTACAATGGTGTAATCCCGTGAATGGTCGCTCCAATCCATTAATTCATTAACGGTTAACCGGTTTTGCCCAGTAATCATGAGAGGCATATCGGGCACTAGCAGATTTCCCATGTTAGGTTTCAGCATCGTTGAATAATTCCTCTTTTCGTTAAAAGGTCTTGTGCAGGTAGCATGATTAGAGCATGAAAGAAACCTGAATAGAATTATATTACATAAATGGAATTATTTTAAATGTGTCGACATCTTAGCTTTGTATTTTACCGAAAACGGTATCCGCGGTATCCAGGTGCCACAGCTTGCCAACAGAATGGCAAAAAGGGTACGCTATATAGATGAATGGACGAAGGAAAGGAATACTCGTATGAAAAAAGTCATCGTAGTCGGAGCGGGCATATTAGGAGCATCAACAGCCTATCATTTAGCAAAATCAGGAGCAGAAGTGCTTCTTATCGATCGGAAAGATGCAGGGCAGGCCACGGATGCGGCTGCTGGTATCATCTGTCCTTGGTTGTCTCAGCGTCGGAATCAGGATTGGTATCAGCTAGCCAAGGCAGGTGCTCGTTATTACCCTGAGCTTATAACTGAATTAGAATGTACTGGGGAAACCGAGACGGGGTATGCACAGACAGGCGCACTCAGCATACATACGGATCAGGAGAAGATTAACAAAATAGCGGAGCGTGCCAAGTTGCGCAGAGAAGATGCGCCTGAGATTGGTACAATCACATGTCTGGATGAAAATGAAACCCGTGAACGGTTCCCTTTACTTGGGGAAGGTTATTCATCTGTACACATCAGCGGTGCTGCGCGTGTGGATGGAAGAGCGCTGCGTGATGCATTGATCCGCTCTGCACAGCGGCACGGCGCTCGTCTGATTGAGGGAGAAGCCAGAGTGCTCTATGAGGATGAGCAAGTAACTGGCGTTGAAGTGCAATCGAAGCATTATGTCGCGGATCGGGTGGTTGTGTGTGCAGGTGCGTGGGCGAATGAGTTAATGAAACCACTGGGGATTCATTTTAACGTCCATTATCAGAAGGGTCAGATTGTGCATTTGCGTACTTCTAATCAGCAAAATACAGAAGAGTGGCCTGTCATTATGCCGCCTACTGATCAGTATTTACTTGCGTTTGCAGAACAGAAAATAGTTATTGGCGCCACACATGAAAATGATGTTCACGGTTACGATACACGAATTACTGCCGGAGGCATGCAAGAAGTGTTGAACAAGGGACTAGAACTGGCACCTGAGCTTGCAAACAGCACACTTGATGAGGTTCGTATAGGTTTTCGCCCATTCACCCCAGGATTTTTGCCCGTTATGGGACATGTCCCGGGATGGTCAGGTCTGATCACAGCTAATGGATTGGGTGCTTCCGGTCTAACCATGGGGCCTTATATTGGTAGTCAGCTTGCCAAATTGGCTTTAGACATGGCACCGGATATCAATATAGATGCGTATGATGTAAGTAAAGCGATCGAGTCGAACGCAGAATAACAGCTACATGAATGAGGTGAGCAAATGACGTATTCACAGCGTTTATCCGGCGGAGCAAGCCTGTCGGAAGTATTGTATCTGGAACAGCAGATTGATCAAATCAAAGAAGAACATGTCGTAGCTGTTGAAAAACTGAAGCAGTATGAACAAGTCGCAGAGAACGAGCAGACAAAGGTTTTACAGAAAAAGATTGCTGACGCGAAACAACATGTGAATATGCTGTCAGCTCGGCTTGAAGAGCTGGGGAATACATTGGATGAACTAGTGGATTAGGCCGTTTTCAGATGACATGAACTGAACTTCTAAGGAGTAACTTGAGATGAAATATGAGGCGGAACGAATTTATATCAGAGCTTGGACGTTAGAAGATGCTACGTTGCTTCAGGAGTTTCAAATGGGCAATAGAGAAGAAATAGAGAGGACTTCGGCTGGTCATCGAGATGAAGCATTTTATAGTCTGGATGGACAGACCCGTCTGATTGAGAAATGGCTTGAGCTGAGAAAAGAAGGAACAAGACATTCTTTTGGCATTTTTCTTAAAGATACAGATGAACTGGTGGGCGAAATCTCATTATTTCGAATTGAACTGAACGGTGCAGATAAATGGGTGATAGGTTATGCAACCGATCGGCAACACCACGGTAAAGGATATATGAGCGAAGCGTTAAAACGTGTGCTTCAATATGCCAAACATGAGATGAGCATTACGCATGTTGAAGCTGGTGCTGTTCCAGACAACATCGGCTCCATTCGTGTGCTTTTGAAAGCAGGCTTCCAGGAAAGTGGCACACACGATGTACCTATTCAGGGAGTGATGAAAAAACATACGATGTTCACGATATCTCTGACGGATGTGGAATAAGCAAAGAGGATCGAATGAGATTGCAAAGAACGAGGATTCACTAAATTTACAAACTGGCGATATAAATGCATAACAATTCGTATAATGTTGCCGAAGGAGAAGCATATGGCTACCATATTAGTTGCAGACGATGATGCGAATATTCGTGAGCTGGTCTGTTTGTTTTTACGAAATGACGGATTCGATACCGTTGAGGCTGTGGACGGCTATCAGGCGCTCACGCTATACAAGGAACGCTCGATTGATCTAGTGGTACTGGATATTATGATGCCAGTGATGGACGGGTGGGCATTGTGCAGAGAATTGAGACAAATGAACGCAGATCTACCCTTACTTATGTTGACAGCTAGAGGTGAGACATGGGAAAAGGTGAAAGGTTTCGAACTGGGCACAGATGATTATTTAACAAAACCATTTGACCCGTTGGAGTTAACTGTACGTGTGAAAGCTCTGCTAAAACGATACAAGATTGGCTCCACACATATGATTCAATTTGGAGACGTCACACTGGATCGTCAGAGTTACAAAGTTATCCTGGGTACAGAGTCGTTAACTTTGCCACTCAAGGAATTTGAATTGTTATACAAGCTGGCCGGAACACCGGGGCAGGTCTATACACGAGAGCAATTGATCGATCAGATCTGGGGGCTGGATTACACAGGGGATGATCGGACAGTGGACGTACATATCAAACGTTTGCGTGAACGGTTTGCGACGACGCCTGATTTTCAGATTGAAACGGTTCGTGGTTTAGGATATCGGTTAGAGGTCAAGCATGATTAAGTCTTTGTATATCCGGGTTGTTGTGACTTTTCTCATTTCTGTGATTGCCGGGACCGTGATTGCTTTCCTCTTATCCACCTGGATTTTTGAAGATCAGCTCAATGAGAATTCACATATCAACATACGCAACTTCGGTCAGGATGTTGTACAGATATACAAAACGCTGCCACTCTCCGAAGCGGATGCATTCGTCAACAACATGAAGCAGCTCGATTTGTACTATATTCGGATGTATGAGCCGTCAGGACAGTTCCAAACGTACGGGAAGGCTATAGATCATAAACCGATTTCAGTGACGGAAGAGCAGCTTCAGAAAGTACTGGGAGGAGCCGTAGTCGAAGCGACTCCGAATGGTCTTGGTACAGTTCTACTGGGATTGCCGGTCCAGACTGCTGGCGGGACTCGAGCCATGTTTCTGGAGACGCTGTCGCCGCCTGCTGCCGCTGCTGTGATTCAATGGGGTACAATCTTTGCCACCTCATCTCTGGCCGCCGGAAGTCTGATCATTCTGATTGCTTCTATGTTCTTGGTTAGACCCATCAAAACATTGACCCAGGCAACCAAACGTATTGCAGCAGGTGATTTCAATGTAAAACTGAATATTAAGCAATCTAGTGAACTGGGCACGCTCGCTCGTAGTTTCGAAGATATGATGAAGGATCTACAGCAACTGGAGCAGATGAGAAGAGAGTTTGTAGCCAACGTCTCACACGAGGTACAATCACCGCTTACTTCCATATCAGGGTATGCCCAAGCATTGAAAAATGTAGAGTTACCGGATCAGGAACGAGGACGGTATCTCGATATTATCATTTCAGAGGCGAAACGCATGTCTAAAATGAGTGATAATTTGCTTAAGCTCAGTATGCTGGAATCACAATCTCATCAGTTGCAACTCGCCACGCGTGATCTTGATGAACAGATCCGAAGGGTTATCGTTGCATTACAGCCCCAATGGTCCGCTCGGGATATTCGTTTTGAGCTGGATTTACAGAAGGTTCAAGTCATCGCAGATCACGATCAGTTGAATCAGGTATGGACGAATATTCTCAGCAATGCGATTAAGTTTTCAGAGAATAAAGGCGTAATTCACGTCAGGATGGAACGGGATGTCAGGACTGTAACAGCATATATAACGGATGAGGGAATTGGTATTCCTCTCGAAGATCAAAAGCGTGTATTTGAGCGCTTCTTCAAGGCCGATCGTTCCCATAGTCGGAAATATGATGGTAGCGGGATGGGGCTTGCGATCGTGAAACAGATTATTTCGTTACATAAAGGGGATATCGCGGTGGAGAGTAAAATGGGCCAAGGAACAACATTTATAGTAAGCTTGCCAATTAGTCCACCGACGGCAGGCTAGTCAACTTCTTTTTGTGTGGTTCTTTGCTACGTTCATGTACAAGTTCGCTTGTATGTGATGTAGCTTTTTTGGTTTGTTCATGTTCCGTTCATATAGACTTCATGAAGAGTACATCTGAATCGATTAAGCTTGTTCCATATCGTAAGGTGAAGATCTGACCACAGAACAGGAGGAGATGTGAATGATAACCCAAGATATCAAGATCAATAAGGGCATGATCAAAACAATAGTTAAGAAACGGACTTCAATTGTTGCGTTGAGTCTGGTGATAATTATGTTAACACCAGGTACTATTATGGCTGCACCTTCTGTCACTAAGAGCAATGACCTGATGTATGAGACTACCAAGAAAACAGTGGTGGAGAAGGCTAGCCTACTTACCGAAACATACGGGGTAACCAGTGTGCAATATGCACTGATGGATCAAGGAGAGATTGTTGTTTCCGGGCAGACAGGCAAAAATGACTCCAAAGGGGAAGTTCCACTCACATCCGATACCATCTATGGCATAGGGTCGACTAGTAAAATGTTTCTTACAGCATCTGTGATGAAGCTTGTTGACGAAGTCAAGGTAGATTTGGATCAACCAGTGACGCGTTATATTCCAGAATTTAAGATGAAAGATCAACGTTATAAACAGATTACACCACGCATGTTATTGAATCATTCGGCGGGTCTTCATGGCACTTCAAGCCACAATGCAACACTATACGGGGATAATGATACGCTCTCACATGCTACGTTCTTGGATCAACTAGCAACGCAACATCTAAAGGCAGAACCAGGTGCATATTCGGTATATTCTAACGATGCTTTTACATTAGCTGAACTTCTGGTTGAGAGAGTCAGTGGGTTGAGCTTTACGGCGTATATACACAAACATTTTACAGAGCCCTTGAAAATGGAGCATACGAAAACACCACAGGATGTGGTTAACCCGGCAAATATGGCGGGAATCTATTCACCGCTATATAAAGGTCAGCTCCCTCAAGAGAATTATAATATCATCGCTACCGGAGGCATATATTCCACCGCTAAGGATCTTGTGAAATTTTCGCAAATCTTCACTGGTGAGGTTAAAGGGATTCTTTCCGAGAAGTCGGTAAAAGCCTTGGAACAAAAGGAGTACCGACGAGGCATGTGGCCAGAAGAGAGTGATTCCTCTATCTCTTATGGATTAGGGTGGGATAGTGTGAACTTGTTCCCATTCAATGATTATGGCATCAAGGCGGTTACAAAAGGTGGAGATACGGTGTCATTCCATTCATCCCTCATCGTGCTTCCAGAGCATAATCTGGCTGCGGCCGTTACTTCTTCAGGAGGTTCGAGCGCAATTGACCAATTGATAGCGAGCGAACTGTTACTTAGCGCACTCGAGACTAAAGGCATCATTCAAGAACGCAAACCTGAAAAGTCGTTTGGCATGCCTGTAAAGGCGGATATGCCAAAAGAGATGTTTGAGTATGCGGGAACCTATGGTGGCAACAATTCGGTTATGAAGGTGGATGTAGGTTCTACTGGAGAACTGTCGATTACTCCCCAAATGGTTCCGAATAGTCCTTCGGATCAATACATCTATACGTCGGATGGAACGTTTGTTAATAAGGAAGGCACAAAAAAATTAAAATTTGTTAAAGAGTCAAATGGTCATATCTACTTGTGGTCTCGATCCTATCTGTCCATACCTGGCTTAGGGCAACTTGCTTTCTCGGAATATACGGCACAAAAGCTCGAAAACAATGAATTGCCTAAGGATATTCAGGCGGCATGGGATCAGCGTGATGGGCAGCGGTATTATTTGATGAATGAAAAATATACCTCCACGGCATATCTCCATTCTTCAGCAATCATTCCATTGGATACAGGGAATGGCGTTCCCGGGTATATGATCAACCACAAAATTGTTGGAGCCGACCATGCAGTGAACCAACTCCAGATTCCCGGCATGGCTGGTAGGGATGCGAGGGATATCTACTTTTCCAGTAAAAATGGTATAGAGTATATTCATTTTACAGGCTATGAATACGCCAGTGAAGAGATTGTCCAGACACTTTACAGTGGCAATCAATCTAAGATAACGATCCAGCCAGAAGGTTATAACAGATGGTTCTCCGTGCCATCAGCTGCCGTAGGTCAGGTTATGACAGTGAAGATGCCAGCAAATGCCGCCTTTGCTGTATATGATCAGACAGGAGTTTGTGTGAATCATACAGTGGTTAGTGGCAAGAATGAGGTTGTTCTACCTGAAAACGGGCGTATTGTATTCGCGGGTGAGACAGGTTCTCGATTTGAAGTTTCATTGAAAAAATAGAAAGCGTATTCGCACGTATTTACAGAATCAACATGTAAAAAGTCTTCTCTATGATATGGGGGAGGCTTTTTAGCTATCGATCAACGAGAATAGGTTTACATGTTTTGGAAGACTGTATAGAATGGTATACACTGTATAACGAAATATGAATGTGGAGAGTGAGTGTGAATCGAAATGCTTCGTCGTTTTTTTTCGTATTACCGACCGTATAAAAAACTGTTTTTGATCGATTTTGGCTGTGCTGTATTTGCGGGTTTGCTGGAGCTGGCATTTCCGCTTGCGGTTAGTAAATTTATCAATGAACTGCTACCAGGCCAAGACTGGCCGCTGATTTTACTGGCGTGTATCGTGCTGTTATCGATCTATGCACTTAATACGGTATTGAACTACGTTGTTACATACTGGGGGCATATGCTGGGAATTAACATCGAAACGAATATGCGGGAAAAAATGTTCGCCCATCTGCAGAAGCTTTCGTTCCGGTTCTTTGACAATCGCAAAACGGGGCATCTGATCGGTCATCTCACGAATGACCTCAATGATATTGGCGAAGTGGCCCACCATGGACCAGAAGATGTATTCATCGCCGTGATGACGCTGATTGGCTCATTCTGGCTGATGGCCAATATCAATCTGGAGCTGGCTTTGCTAACGTTTATCATCATTCCGATTATGGCGTGGGTGATTATTGTATTCGGCGGTCGGATGACCAAAACGTACCGGAGACTCTTCGGTGACGTCGGTAACTTCAATGCACGTATTGAAGACAACGTAGGCGGGATGCGTGTCGTTCAGTCTTTTGCCAACGAAGATCATGAGAAAAAACTGTTTGCTGTAGATAATGCCAATTTCCGTTTAACCAAACTGCTCGCGTACAAAACGATGGCGAAAAGCATCTCGGTGAGTTATATGATGATGCGTCTGGTGACCGTGTTTGTGATGATCAGCGGAGCGTGGTTTTACATCGATGGCAGAATCAACATGGGCGATTTCATGGCGTTCCTGCTCTTGTCGAATATTTTCTTCCGCCCGATTGAGAAGATTAATGCCGTGATTGAGAGTTACCCGAAGGGGATCGCGGGGTTCAAACGTTACCTGGAGATCATTGACACCGAGCCTGAGATCGCGGATCGCAAAGAGGCGGTTGAACTGCGCGAGGTGAAAGGGGATATCCGCTTCGAAAATGTGTCGTTTGGTTACGAATCCAGCCGGCGTATCTTGAATCAGATTAGCTTGTCGATTCATCCGGGTGAAACCGTAGCTTTTGTCGGGCCTTCAGGTGCAGGGAAAACGACGATCTGTAGCTTGCTTCCACGCTTTTATGAAGTAGAAGAAGGCCGAATTACGGTGGACGGGATGGATATTCGAGACATTAAGCTGCAATCTTTGCGTAAACAGATCGGGATTGTACAGCAGGATGTATTTCTGTTCTCGGGTACGATTAAGGAAAATATCGCGTATGGCGATCTGACCGCAACCGAGGATCAAATCTGGGAGGCGGCGCGCCGTGCTTCACTGGAAGAACTCATTCTAAGCTTGCCTGACGGCATGGACACAATTATTGGAGAACGAGGAGTGAAGCTGTCCGGTGGGCAAAAACAACGTCTGTCCATCGCCCGCATGTTCCTCAAAAATCCGCCCATTCTAATCCTGGATGAAGCGACATCTGCCCTGGATACGGAAACGGAAGCACTCATTCAGCAATCTCTTGCCGAATTGTCGGTAGGCAGAACAACGTTGGTAATTGCTCACCGACTGACCACGATCAAAAATGCAGATCGAATTATCGTGGTGAACACCGATGGCATCGCTGAACAAGGTAATCACGAAGAGTTGGTTGCTGCCGGAGGTATCTACAGCCGCCTGCATCAAGTTCAACACAATCACTCTTAGGCTGGTGTCTCACCAAGTTCTTTAAATTGTTTGAAGTTGCCGCGCAATGCGCGGCTTTTTTGTGTTCGTTTAGAGATCCGATGTCTGGAGATGTTGAACTGGAAGAATAATGTTGACAGTGTCCACAATCCTTATTAATATAATGTTGACAATGTCCACTAAAAGGGAGGTTTCGTAATGAGCTCTCAACATATTCAACCGGAAGTTCTGGCAGACATGCGGCGGTTTAACCGTTTTTATACCAATATTCTCGGGGTGCTTGATAAGCATATTCTCGGAACAGGATATTCTTTTGCCGAGGTACGCGTCATCATCGAGATTGGCATGCGCGGCGAAAGCATTGCGAACAACCTGGTCGATACCCTCACCATTGATCGCAGCTATATGAGCCGCATCGTGAACAAGCTGACGAAGGAAGGGTTACTCATTAAGGTGGATTCCACAGAAGACAGCCGGGTTAGCCTCATTCGCCTGACGGAAAAAGGGCAGGTGCTGTTTGCTGAACTGAATGACCGATCCGACCAGCAGATTATGAAATTAATGCAAAATTTAAACGAAGAAGAGATTCAAGAGGTATATGCCTCTATGATGAACATCCAAGAGAAGCTGAACAAGAAAGCAGGAGAGAGAGCACGATGATACGATTTGAATGTGATTATAACGAAGGTGCACACGAACGCATTTTGCAGCGATTAATGGAAACCAATATGGAGCAAACGAGTGGTTACGGCACAGATGATCATTGTGAGCGTGCACGTATGCTGATCCGCCAGGCCTGCGATCAAGAAGAGGCAGATGTACATTTTCTCGTCGGAGGTACACAGACCAACACAACGGTAATTGCATCTATTCTTCGCCCACATCAATGCGTCATTGCTGCGGTATCTGGCCATATTGCTGTTCATGAGACAGGTGCGATCGAGGCGACAGGACACAAGGTGCTGACGGTTCCGAGTCTGGACGGTAAAATTACGGCTGCGCAAGTGAAAGCTGTCTATGATGCACATGCACAGGAATCGTCACCAGAACACAGTGTGCAACCGGGCATGGTATACATATCCCAACCGACCGAGTATGGCACAATGTATAGCAAAGCTGAACTTGAAGCGCTGTATGCAGTAAGCAAGGCGTGTGGTCTGCCATTTTTTGTGGATGGAGCACGTCTCGGCTATGCTCTTGCATCCAAAGATTGTGATATGACGATGGCCGATCTTGCTCGACTCTGCGATGTATTTTATATTGGCGGAACCAAAATTGGTGCATTGATGGGTGAGGCGGTTGTTATTCTCAATGATGCGTTGAAACGCGATTTCCGTTATATTATCAAGCAAAAGGGTGGCTTATTGGCGAAAGGAAGACTTCTAGGTATTCAGTTTGAAACGTTGTTTGAGGATGGTCTGTATCTCGAAATTTCCCGTCATGCCGTAGATATGGCTTTGAAAATTCATGATACCCTTAAGCAACATGGTGTGCAGTTCTTGTATGATTCTCCAACGAATCAGCAGTTCCCGATTTTGCCGGATTCCTTGCTGGCACAATTGAGCCAAGACTACACATTTACATTTTGGGAAAAGGTTGACCATTCCCGCAGTGCCGTTCGCTTCTGTACCAGTTGGGCCACTCGTCCAGAAAACGTAGAAGCACTAACGCGTGATATTGTATCACTGCTGCAGAAGGATAAAGATCCAGCTGAATTCGCTGAAGCGGTTGCGGTGTTAGAGACAGCGGCAATGGTATAATTAGAGGCGTGCATACGATCATTCTATAGCTAATTATAGGATGAGATGTGCCTAAGATAGAAATGGAGAGTGTCTTGCAGGTGAGATGTAACCTGTAGGGCACTTCTTTTTATTTTATATGGAAATGATCCAATCCGGATTTTATGTAGAAGTGGTTAGATTAGATTGACATCATTCTCTGATTGATTTAAGTTATTGTAGACACTTTATATCTCTAATATGAAGGAGAGATGTTATGAAACCTGAAGAGAACTCCTTTTCAACGAATACTTCAATGCGTGGGAATCAGTCTGCTTTTTCTATAAATGAATCAACTCAAGCGATCCAAGCTCTACAAGCGATGCTTCCTATACAATCCATGCCTCTCCTAACGATGTTACATCCATCTCCAGGAGAACGGATTCTGGATTTGGGATGTGGGAATGGCATACTGACAGCTAAAATTGCGGCAACCGGAGCGATCACCACCGGAATTGATTTTTCGAAAGAGAGTATTGCGCAGGCTATGGAGAAACATCCCGGACTGGATTTTCAGATCGCAGACGCTGCTCATTATCGGACAAAGGAACGTTATGACGCTGTATTTTCTCATGCTGCATTTCACTGGATGGCTGATGCTCCAGCTGCCTTGAAAACCGTGCAATTAGCGTTAAAGAGAGGAGGACGTCTTGTTACTGAGTTTGCAGGAAGCGGTAATACGGCGATCCTTCTTCATGCGGTTCGGGACGAGTTGCTCACAAGAGGATACACATGGGAAGGGCGGAATCCGTGGTATCACCCTACCGTAGGGGAATTTTCAAGCTTACTGGAGCAACATGGATTCCGAGTGTTATTCATACAGCGTACCGACACGATGAGGCCGCTGAAACAAGGAGTCCGTCAATGGTTGAGCAGCTTTGCATCGTATCTGTTCCATGATATTGAAAGAGCGGAGCAGGAGATGATTATGGGGATCGTCGAAAAGAAAGTAGAACCGTTGCTTTATCATGATGGGCAGTGGAATCTGGATATCGCCAGATTGCGAGTTGTCGCTGTAAAAGGTTAACGAACGAGAATAGCCCGGCTGGCATAAACCACACAAAAATCCGAGGAGGCTCGCATGAAAATAGAGAAACCCAAGCTGACCTTGCAGTTGCTTGAATCTGAACCGACCTATACTTTGGATTCGAAGACAGAGTACAAGGACAAACTGTTCGAACATATGACACTGGACATGCTGGAGGTGAGCAAAGCATCATTCGAGAACGTGGTGTTCCGGCATGTAACCATTCTGGAGTCATCACTTGAACATTGTGAGTTTACGGATGTGCGGTTCGAACACTGCGACTTTTCCAATGTGAATCTGCAAAATACGTTTATGCATCGCACGGAGTGGGCCAATTGCAAACTGGTCGGCACGGACTTTTCCGGTAGCAGGTGGCAGAACGTTAGCATTGTGCAGAGTATATGCGATTATAGCAATTTTCGTTTTACCCATCTTAAACAAGTGGAGTACCTCGAATGTAGTATGATCGGTGCAGACTTTGCCTATCTGAAATTACAGAAGATCGCATTCGGTGCGTGTAGACTGGATCAGGTGACGTTTACCGGAACACCAATGAAAGGATTGGACCTCAGTGATAGTGAATTTGATGCTCTTGTTCTTACGCTGGAGGACCTGGCCGGGTGCGCAATCGCACCGCATCAAGCAGCAACGTTTGCCGGATTAATGGGACTGATCATCAAATAACGTTCAAAAAGATATACAGAATCGTGATTTAGTGTTATCCTTAACTGTTACGTGTGACATAAAGATTCGTTTTATGTAGAGATGTGCGTAGATGAAGGAGATAACATGACATTTCAGGAATTAAATATTATCCCTCCGATATTGGAAGGATTGAAAAAAGCAAATTACAGTAAACCTACTCCGATTCAGGAGCAATCCATACCTGCCGTGCTTGCGGGCAGAGATTTACTTGGTTGTGCGCAGACGGGAACAGGTAAGACAGCGGCATTTTCGGTGCCCATTATCCAGTTGTTGAGTCAAGGCAGCAAGCAGAAACAAGGGTCTCCCGGTAAACAGTCAGATCAAAAAGTAAAATCCGTCCGCGCGATTCGCTCACTGATCTTGTCCCCAACAAGGGAGCTGGCCATTCAAATATCCGATAATATTAAAATGTACAGCAGATACACCGACATTCGCTCCGTGGCAATTGTGGGCGGCGTATCCCAAAGAGTGCAGGAGCGCGCACTGCAACAGGGCGCAGACATTATTATTGCTACACCTGGACGCTTGATGGACCTGGTGAATCAGAAGCAGATTGATCTGAGCAAAGTAGAGATTCTTGTACTCGATGAAGCTGACCGTATGCTCGATATGGGTTTTATTCATGATGTGAAGCGCATCATTGCCAAGATGCCAAACAAAAAACAGACTTTGTTCTTCTCGGCAACCATGCCGCCAGAGATTGTGAAGATGGTGCAAACACTATTGGTGAACCCTGTGAAAGTGGAGATTACCCCGGTATCTTCAACGGTAGATCGTATTCAACAGTCTGTATATTTGCTGGAGCAAGGCAAGAAGCAGAACATGTTAAATCATATTTTGCAGGATAAATCTATCGCTACTGCACTGGTATTTACTCGTACGAAACGCGGAGCAGATCGGGTCACGCGAGATTTGGCCAAAATTAATGTAACGGCGCAAGCGATTCACGGCAACAAGTCACAGAACGAACGCCAACGGGCGCTGAACAATTTTAAAAGTGGTGTAACTCGTGTGCTGGTTGCAACTGATATTGCAGCGAGAGGTATCGACGTGGAGGAGTTGACTCATGTCATCAACTTCAATCTGCCGAACATCCCTGAGACGTATGTCCACCGTATTGGACGGACAGGCCGAGCGGGGAAAAGCGGGATGGCGATCTCGTTCTGTGAGAAGGATGAACTTCCTTTCCTGAAAGATATCGAGAAAGTTATCAAAAAATCGATTCCCGAAGTGAAGGATCATCCTTACCCGATGACGAACATGCCTGTGTTTGTACCAATGAATCAAACGAATCAAGGTAAACGGACAAAACCAAGTTCCAGAACAGTGGACAGTAGATCTGGATTTAATCGCGCTACTGCGGATAAACCGGCGAAATCCAAAGCCAATCCGGCGCGTAAGCCAAAGTCCGAATGGTTTACCAAACGAGACAAAGTAGCATCCGGTGGTAGAAGCGAAGAGCGTAGCTCGAATGGTTCACGTTCCGGACGTAGCGACAACCCTCAAGCCAAAGTTAAGGGTGCATCGTCATCTGAGAGAGTACGTAAAGCAGATCATAGCCAAACTGGTAGCCGTTCTACGTATCAGAGCCAACAGCGCCGTAGTAAAACGCGCAATGATAAAGTTAATTAACATACTAGGAACGAAGCCTTCTCCGATCTATTGGAGGAGGTTTTCTTTGTGTAAGGCTTCGATTAAAATGGAAGATAAACGAGTTCAGTTTAGAGGGGGAAATGTTGTGACTAATAGTATTATGAATTATTGTCTTGGCAAAAAAGGTGCTGTGAAGGAATTTCCATTCGGGCCTGACGCGGCAGTGATTAAGGTAGCCGATAAAATGTTTGCACTTCTGTTTGAAGGCAATGGAGAGAACAGTCGTTTGAATCTGAAATGTGATCCGATCATTGCGGAGAACCTGAGAGAGCAGCATGAGGCTGTTATTCCCGGTTATCACATGAATAAAAAGCACTGGAATACTGTTAAACTGGATGGTTCCCTACCAAATGAGGACATATATGCCATGATTGATCACTCCTATGACCTGATCGTGCAGAAGCTTCCAAAGAGGATTCAGGAGACACTGAGCGAATAGATTTAATGAGACCAGATGCGGTTGTAGCAGTTTTCGGAATACACAAAGATGATGAGGAGTGGATGTGAATGGATCAACAGCAGCAGATCGCCATGGTTCAACAAATGCGTCAGCAAAGCTCGGGAAATGATCAGAGTCTCCAACCAAGTCTTACATATGATGTTATTGTAAAAGAATACACGATTCCTACCTCCGCCGGAGAAACCCGGGTGTTGGTGTATGTGCCGAACCGCAAGAAGAACGAACAAGCCGTAACTTGGCCCGTGTTCTTTAACATGCATGGAGGCGGCTTTGTGCTGGGTCAGGCTGACGGGGACGACCCTTGGTGTCGTTTGATTGCAGATCGTGCAGCATGCCTCGTCGTGAACATTGATTATAAGTTAGCACCTGAACACAAATTTCCCACGGCTGTCCATGAGTGTTATGACGTCGTGAAATGGATGCATTCCAATGCAGATCAGTTCTCTGCTAATGCAACTATGTTTGCTATTGGTGGTCATAGTGCGGGAGGCAATCTGGCAGCATCGGTATGCTTGCTGAATAGGGAACGTGGGGGCGAATTACCAATACTGCTCCAAATTATTGATTATGCTGTGCTGGACGTGGCTACAGAACCCGGGGAGAAACCTGACTTTCCGGAAGCTATCCCAGCCCATGTGGCTAGAACGTTTAATGCAATGTATTTATCAAAACCAGAGGATGCTTCGAACCCCTTAGTTTCTCCGTTGCTTGCCGAATCACTCTCTAATTTGCCTGAGGCTCTGATTATTACTGCGGAGAGAGATTCTCTAGCTGAAGAAGCGCGTGCATATGCCGCGAAGCTGGAAGCAGACGGTGTAAAGGTGACCCACAAAGAGTACGCAGGGGCAGTGCACGGTTTTACACATCATGGCGATATTGAAATGGCTGAAGATGCTTGGTATTTGATGAGTGACAAGTTGAGGAACGTTTTTAGCCGCGCAGAAGTTTGATATAGAACGATGACGTTGAAGCCGCCTATGGGCGGCTTTTTTGTGTGAAGTTATAAAGTTCGTCAAACGGGGCTTCTGAGTATGTCATCATCTTAATAAAATATATAATTGGGGATTACAACTTTTTCATAAAGGGTAAGAGGTGTTAATTGCAGGTAATCATAACCAAAATCAGGAGGTTCATATGAATCTAAATAATCCTTCGAGTGATATCGCCATTCTTGGCATGGGAACGGCTCTCCCTGTACACAAGGTAGCTCAGTCGGACATTGCGGAGCTTATCGCTTCTTCACTGGTTGATCGACCGGATTTGGCGAGGTTCGCCAAGCGTATTTTCAAATCTTGTGGTGTAGAGACACGGTATACCGTAGAGCCGAGTTATCTTGGCACATTGGAAGAATGCCGTTATATCCCCTCAGGTGAACAGCCAGATATTCCAACGACACGGGAACGCATGGATACATACCAGCGGGAGGCGCTTCCTCTGGCGATCAGAGCAGCGGAAGAAGCGATGCAAGACGCGCAGATATCTCCCGAAGCGATAACTCATATGATAACGGTTAGCTGCACCGGACAGTATCTGCCAGGACTAGATGTGCAACTGATCCAACATTTCGGACTTTCTGCTCGAGTGAACCGATTACCACTTATTTTCCAGGGTTGTGCAGCAGGATTAAAAGCAATCCAGATGGCTCGTGACGTCGTACAGGGTGTTCCTGGCTCGCAGGTGTTGGTTGTTTGCGTGGAATTATGCACGCTTCATTTCCAGCCGGTGCAAGATCGGGAGGCACTGTTTGCTGCGTCGTTCTTTGGAGATGCCGCTTCTGCATCCATCGTGGGTACGCCAGAAGCGCAGCACAGAGACTACCTGAGTCTGGGAACCGGCTATTCGGTGTTGCTACCGGATTCGACGGAGGACATGACGTGGAAAGTGGCCGATTACGGATATGATTTGCATCTGTCGCCACGCATCCCGAAGTTACTTGGCAATCATTTGCAAGAAGAACTGAGTCTTTTGCTGCAAAGTGAACAGCTCCCCGAACTATGGGCAATACATCCGGGCGGACGAGGAATCGTAGATTCTGTTCAGGAAGTGATGAATCTGAAGTCGGAACAGACGAAGTACAGTCGGGATGTTTTGAGAGATTACGGCAACTTGTCTTCGAATACGATCTTGTTTGTGCTGCAAGCGATGCGCATGGATATGAAAAAGCAGGAACAATCATCGACGGAAGGCGTAGCTATGGCTTTTGGTCCCGGACTTACTGCAGAATTAATGAAATTCACGTATGTTCCGGCGTTAACATCGGTCATGGAGGAGCAGGATCATGTCCTTCTTTAGAAGATTAAGCAGTCGTGCCAGAGAAGACGAACTGATGGATGACTTTTCGATGGGTGGAGAAGAACTGCGTGAAGCGTTGCGACATTTACGGCGGTTGAACAAAATATTTGCTGCTCCGGGTCCCACCGTGTCCGGTGTGGAGAAGTTATGGAAATCCGTCGGTAAGCCGGATACCCTGACACTACTGGACGTTGGTGCGGGTTCAGGAGATGTGAATCAGAAGCTATTACATTGGGCGAAAAAAAAAGGGATAGATATGCAAATTACGCTAGTGGATCTGACCGAAGAGGCTTGTGAGGAAGCAAGACAGTTGTTTCAGAACGAGCCTCGTGTTCGAGTACAGCGTGCCGATCTAACAGCGTTGCCTGATGATTCAGCCGATATTGTGACAGGCTCACAGTTCATTCACCATTTCGAAGGAGAACAGCTTGTGGACATGGTTGGTCATATGCTTCGTGCTTCGAGATATGGCGTGGTTATCAACGACATTCACCGTCATCCGGTGTCTTATAAAGCGGTATGGATTACAACCAGACTTATCTCGCGTAACCGTTATATTCGTCATGACGGACCGTTGTCGGTAGCCAAGGGATTTACAGATCAGGATTGGCAGGAACTCAAGCAGCGGTTGAACCATGACACGATGACCTATGAGTGGAAACCGTTATTCCGGTATTCTGTGGTGATTCCGCGAAAGGGAGGCCTCGTAACATGATGAAATCAACCGATGTAATCATTGTTGGAGCTGGCATTGCGGGCAGTAGTTGTGCGATCGAACTGGCCAGGCAAGGTCATCGAACGTTGTTACTCGATCGGCAACAGTTTCCCAGACATAAAACATGTGGGGAGTTCATGTCACCTGAAACGAAGGAGATGCTGGAGCGTCTTGGCATTCATCTGTTGAATCAGGAGAAGAGCCCCAGCAGTATGGATCATGCTCGAATTACGATGCCGGATGGTGGTGAGATTGAAGCACCTTTGCCTGGATTCGCCTATGGAATAAGCCGATATGAGCTGGATCAACTTCTGCATCAGCAGGCTTATACCGCCGGGGCTGAAATTTTAACGAAAGTGAATATTACTTCGATCCGGCAACTTGAAAATCAGAGTTATGAAGTCGAGGTGAAGCAGGGCAATGAACGGAGATGTTATCAAGCCAAGGCGGTTATCGGGGCATATGGCAGCAAAAAGTTGAGAGGAACAAGTAGCGAAGAAGGGGTTCGGGACGAGACGATATATGTCGGTGTCAAATCTCATTACAGAGGTATTAACATACCGGCTAGGGTAGAATTATATTTTTGTGATGGTGGTTATGTGGGCATATCCCCGATTGAAAACGACACGGTTAATGTTGCCGCATTGTTAACACTTGATTCTGTACAGGGGAGCGGCAAGTCGGTAACAGAGATTTTGCAGGCGGCCGCGATGACGAATTCAAATCTGGCGGCTCGTTTAGCAGAAGGGGAAGCCATTCAGGGAACCCAAGTGTCTGTTGCGCCTTTGCAATTGTCTCATGTCCCGGAACCGTGGTCCGATTATCCGCATATTGGGGATACTATGATGGTCATTCCACCTCTGTGCGGAGACGGGATGTCCGTTGCCCTTCGTTCTTCGATCGTGTGCGTGCGGTGGACAGATGCATACCTTAAGGACGAGGTTGACTATACCACATGGCAAAGCGAGTATACACTCGAAGCGAATCGGGAGTTCGCACCATTGCTTCGAAGAGCCAGAACGATTCAGAATCTTGCCTTCGCCAAAACCAACCGCTTTTATCCTGCTCTAGCTCGAATGTTTCCAGGATTGGCAACCTACGTTGTAAAAGCGACGAGACTGTCTGAGATGAGATAAGCTGCCGAGAGCAGCTTTTTGTCGTTACTACAGGTGTTCAAAACAAGGATTCACAACATTTTGTATGAAAAAGGAGCATGACTCTTTGGCAAATTGAAAAATGCTCGTATAATAGAGTCTAATGTATCAATAGAGCTAGAACTCAGATAGATTAGATGCCGAGAGGATGTTACTAAAGATGAATTATACCTTTTCCAACCGGATTGCATCACTGCAACCGTCTATTATTCGTGAGATTTTGAAAGCTTCTTCAGGTCAAAATGTAATCCCATTCTCAGCAGGCAATCCTGCGCCAGAAACGTTCCCGATCGAAGCGATTCGTACCTTCACCCAGTCGATTCTGGAACAAGATCCGGTTACCGCGTTGCAATATGGCATTACGGAAGGATACGTACCGCTTCGTGAAGCACTCCAGCAACACCTGGAACAGAATTTCAACACAGGTAAGCCGTCTGACCAACTTTTTATCGTGTCAGGGGCACAACAGGGGATTGAGCTTGCGTGTAAAGTGCTGTGTAATGAAGGCGATACAATTATCTGCGAAAGTCCCAGCTTTATCGGTTCTCTGAATTCCTTCCGTGCTTCCGGTGCGAAGCTGGCAGGGGTTCCGATGGAGACGGACGGTATGGACATTGATAAACTGGAGCATGCGCTGCAAACCGAGCCGAATGTAAAAATGATCTATGTTATTCCTAGTTTCCAAAATCCTACAGGTGTAACCACCAGTCTGGAGAAGCGCCAAGCGATCTATGCACTGGCTAAGAAGTATGGTGTTATGATTCTGGAGGATAATCCATACGGGGAGCTTCGATTTAAGGGTGAGGATGTGCCAACGATTAAGTCTATGGACGAAGACGGCTTGGTCATCTATGTCGGATCGTTCTCCAAAATTTTGTCGGCCGGACTGCGAGTTGGCTTTGTACAGGCGCCGCATGAAGTCGTGGAGAAGATGGTTGTAGCCAAGCAGGGGGAAGACGTACATACAGCGATGCTTCCGCAGATTCTGGCTCATCGTTTTATGACGGAGTATGATTATGCAGGGCATATCAATCTTATTCGTGATGTCTACCTCCGAAAGGCTACACTTATGATGGACAAACTACAAGAGCATCTAGGCGATGCTGTGACCTATACTCGTCCAGATGGCGGACTGTTCCTATGGTGTGATCTGCCTGCTCATGTACCGATGGTGGATTATGCCAAAACTGCTGCTGCGCAAGGTGTAGCTGTAGTACCAGGAAATGCGTTCCTCGTGAATGAGCAAGATCCGTGCAATGCCATTCGATTGAATTTCTCAACACCGTCAGACGAACAAATTGTTAAAGGTGTGGAGATCCTTGGACAAGTGTTAAGGAACTCGTTCTCGTAAAAAAACAAATTTATGACGAAGCCGCCCATGGGCGGCTTTTTGTATGATCAGATTAGCCAGTCGTCATTATTGGGTTCGTAAAACAAGCGAAGATAGAGGTTATAAGTCTGGTACAGCATTTCATAACCGAATATTTATCTGCACGCCAGCAAACATTAAAATCTTGTTCAATGTTGACAGAAGTCTACGTGGCTACTATAGATGACTTATGTGCATTGACACAGATGAGCAAAGGAAACTTATACCATCACTTTAAAAATAAAGAGGTACTGTTTCTCCAGCTGCTTACTCAGCATACTGAACAAATGTCACAAAAATGGCTTCGTTTGATGGAGCATACTTCGTCTCCCAGCGAACAGCTGCTTGAAATGGCTGATTTATTCGGAAGAGATTGTGAAAGTCCATTAATCCAGGCGCTTGAAGAGTATTCCAGAACACTTTCTAGCGAATCCGAGTCATTGACTACATTAAAGGAGATCACAGAAGTAGCCTATACTGCAATTAGGCAGGTGTTGCAGACGGAGATGAATACGCGGCTCTGCATGTCAAAGCGGTTAAGTTGCTTTTAAAGGGAATTGCTATAGGTTGACCAGGGAGTCGTCACTATTCGGTTGTTTGTAGGGTACAAACATTTTACCGAGTAGACGACTCTTTTTTAGTCTTTTAATTGTCCACCAGCGCACTCAATTCTGCCCGAAATACATTCTGGCCCTTTTGGTTATATGTACTGAGCAATACCGTCACCGTGCCATTCCCGGTTCGTCTCGGACGAAGTTCGGTGACTTCAGCGATAACGTGAAGTTCATCCCCTGGATAGACAGGTTTCAAAAATTGAATATGGTTCATACCAGTGCCAGCGATAATATGCTCACCATACACGCCAACATCGATCCATAGTCGGAACGTGACATTCAGGGTCTGCATGCCTGATGCAATCAGATCTCCGAAGCGTCCTTTTTTCGCTTTGTCCTCATCCAGATGCATATATTGCGGATCGTAAAGTTCGGCAAAATGAAGAATGTCCTCCCTCGTTAAGAGAACCGATCCGGTTTCGTAACGCTGTCCTAGTTTAAAATCGCTGAATTTCATGTTTGACCACTCCGATTTCTTTGGATTTACTTAGCATATATTAACATGCTTATGTTCAATCTCCCTAACCATTGAGATCAGAAATTTGGATGTTTGGTCCTATTTTAGATAGAATATGAGAAACGGGGAAGTACATGCAGGCATAAGTATAGAAACATGAGGCAGATGTGTATGGAAAAAAGAGGAGGCAAATGACATGGGCGTACCTACTTTTCTCGAAACAGGTCACATGGCCGAAGGGTTTCCCATTCGGTTAATTTATACAGGTGCAGAATTCAATTATGCGGCACATTGGCATGATGAAGTGGAACTTGTTATCGTGACTGGAAAACATGCACGAATCGGTGTAAATGAGCAAATTTTTGAACTGAACCAAGGGGATATGGTTCTAATCAAGCCGGGGGACGTGCATTATTTTATGCCAGGCACCGGAAGGCTGACGATTTTGCTGTTTCGGCTTGAATTGTTAACCGGGAGCTTTACGAGTGAAGCGGAGATGCAAGAGCTGGGAACACTTTTGAATCAAACGTCCATCATTCCGTCGGGCAGTCAGTCCAACCCGGGTCCTTATATTGATGCGATTGCCGTGGAGAAAACAAATCAGAAACCCGGTTACCGCTGGATTATGGTATCTCGGTTATATGATCTAATCGTCTTGTTACTACGTACCACGCCCCCGGCTTCACAAACGGATTCGTCGCCATGCTGGCCTTGCGTATCTTCCAAAAAGTTCGAGTTTCTCGAATCCGTATGCGAGTATTTGGAAGAGCACTATGCCGAGCCGATTAAGCTGGAGCAGGTGGCAGAACATATGAAGTTCAGTAAGTTCCATATCTGCAAACTATTCAAAGAAATCAAGGGCATAACGTTAATGGAATATTTGAATCATTTTCGCATTATTAAGTCGGAGTGGGCGCTTTTGTTTCGTCAGGAATCCATTTTGGAGATTGCGATCAGTCACGGATTCAACAATGTGAACTCCTATAATCGTCTTTTTAAAAAATATAATAACTGCACGCCGTCCGAATTTCGCAAACGTCATCGTTCCAATATCGCAAAATATCAAGGATGATTGACAATATTTGTGGAGAAAGCCATCGCTCAAATTCTTATACTCAAATAAATTGTAAGCGTTTCCTTTTCAGGGAGGGTACTTTTATGAAGAGATGGTTTAAGCGGTTTGTTGTACCAGTCACGCTGCTTGCAAGTTCTATACTCTTGCTCGTCGGTTGTCAGACAGGTGCATCCAATCAAGCGAAGCAACAGGAGATTACGGTCTGGAGTTTTACGGATGAGGCAGGCTATGCGATTGAGAAATTCGAAGAGAAGTATCCAGATATCAAAGTGAATTTCGTTAATATTCCAGGCAACTTTTACCTGACCAAGCTCAAATCAGCACTTCAGACCAGTTCCAAAGCACCCGACGTGTTTATGATTGAAAATGCAAATATTCGGGAACTCATTGATGTACCATATTTGGAAAATTTATCAGCTGCACCATACAATGCAAACGAGTTAATTAAGGAGCAGTACCCTTTTGTTCAGGCTAATGAGCAGGATAGTGAGGGGAACGTTCGCGCCATTGGATATCAAGGTACACCTGGTGGCATCTATTATCGCCGTGATCTGGCGAAGGAATATCTGGGTACCGATGATCCAGAGAAAGTCAGCGCCCAGATTGATACATGGGAGAAGATTTTTGCTATCGGAGAAAAGGTTCAAGAACAAAGTGGCAACAAGGTACATGCACTGGCGAACTGGAACGGGATAGCCAACTCGTACGGTGGCATTCCTTGGGTGAAAGATGGGAAGCTCGTCATTGATCCTACGTATATGAAGGTGCTTGATCTGGTGCGTGAGGCAAGGGAGCGGCGTGTACTTGGTGAGTACGAGGATGGAAGTGCAGGGTATGCAGCGTCCATGCAAAAAGGTGAAGTGATGTTCTATCCTGCGGCGACTTGGGGATTGCAGTTTACATTCAAAGCAAACGCACCCGATACCGAAGGGTTATGGGGTTTGGCACACGGGCCTTCGTCCTTCAGTTCAGGAGGGACTTACATCGCGATGTATAACAAGAGTGATCAGAAGGATGCCGCCTGGAAATTCATTGAATTTTACAACTTTAATCACGAATTTCTGACGGGACTTGCCAAGGAGCAGGATTACTTTACGAGTAACATGGTCGTGAATGACCAGCTTGCAGACTCGCTGACTTCAGCCTATCTGGGTGGACAAAAGCATTTTGAATTTTTCTCAGAGGCCGCCAAGCAGGTTCCGGTGTATGAACGCACTAAATATGACGGTATCATCAGCAATGATATCTATCGAAACTTGCTGCAGTTGTATCTAAACGGCGATATTCAGACGAAGGAAGAAGTGGTGAAACGCATCAAACGTGACGTGCGCTTAAGGTTCCCAGAATTAGAGGTAGAGTAAGTTGAACAAATATGGTTACACAAGCACTCCGATGACAGAAGAGTCTTTCAATCGCTGTTATCCCCAAATTTTTCTGATTCCCTTTCTAAAAGGGGAAAATCCGGTGATAAAGGCGACCGCTTCGCTTTTCCAGCTTTCTTCTGTCCTCTCCGTTGATTGTGTAAACGCTTAGTTAAACTTAATGGAAGATAAATCAATAAGAGCAGTCATTTTCCAGGTTGATGATTGGAGGACAGCACATGTTTGCCAAGACAATTCGAAAAGACCATTACGGGTACTACTTTATTGCTCCTTTTTTTATCGTGTTTGCCATCTTCGGACTGTATCCGATTCTCTACTCGCTATATATCAGTTTCACGAATTTCGACGGGATCACAACACCTGAGTTCGTCGGAATTGGTAACTATGTCGCGGTGCTTCAAGACCCGCTTTTCTACAAAACATTGTTTAATACACTCTTCATTTGGGGTGTATCGGTAGTACCACAACTGACGGTCTCCCTTGTACTTGCTTTTATTTTGAACGACAAGTTGTTAAAAGGACGGGATATTTTCCGGGCGGTATACTTCTTCCCTAACATCGTTACGGCTGCTTCGCTCGGTTTGCTTGTCAGTCTGATCTTTGATTGGCAGTCGGGTGGACTGAATCATTTTCTCGTGCAGACAGGGATAATTCAAGACCCGATCAATTGGAAAGATGACCCTTGGTTTATGCGGCTAATCGTGTCATCCATTCTGTTCTTCCAGTACTTTGGTTATTCAATGGTCATCTATCTGGCTGGATTACAAGGGATAGATCCAGCGCTGCAAGAAGCTGCACAAATCGATGGTGCCAAGAAAAAACATATTTTCCTGCACATCATCGTGCCGATGCTCAAACCTATTATATTGTTTCAGATTATTACCTCGATCATTGGGGGCATTCAGATCTTTGACCAGCCGTTTACGTTGACCAATGGTACAGGAGGGCCGGACCGTGCGGCAATGACCAGCATCATGTACCTATATAATGTAGCGTTCCAAAGTACACGTTTTGGTTATGGAGCTGCCATTGCATTTTGTCTGTTCATCATTATTATTCTGTTATCGGTTGCATCCTTCATCATGACCAAACGGAAGAGCCGTTCATAGGGAGGGAGAGATTGTATGCAAACTGCTAAAGTTGCCGCGCAGCGAGAGACCGTAGTTCAACACCATGCGCTTCGTCAGCGGCTGACATTGGGGAAAATCCTCATTTATCTGTTTCTGATCGCCCTCGCTGTATTGTGTGTGATTCCGTTTTACCTGATGCTGATCTATTCTACACATAACAATGCGTCGATTGCTTCAAGCTTTACGTTTCTTCCGGGTGCGTTTCTGATAGACAATTATGTGAATATGGCTTCAAAAATCAACATTTGGCGTGGCTTTGCCAACAGTTTCTTTATCGCTGGTAGCTCTACAGTGCTGTCGCTGTATATCGGTGCTTTAACGGCTTATGGTTTTGCCAAGTTTAACTTCAAAGGACGCACCGGATTGTTTCTGTTTCTGCTCGCCACGATGATGGTTCCGGGTCAACTGGCGCTAATCGGGGTATACCGGTTGTTCAGTACGCTTGGCCTGCTGGACAGTTATGCGGCGATTATTTTACCCGCGGCGGCGAATGCCTTTAACGTATTTTTCATCAAACAGTTTATGGAAAGCAGTATTCCGGATGAGATCATTGAGTCGTCAAGAGTAGACGGTGCAAATGAGTTCAGGACGTTTAATCAGATTGTACTGCCCATCCTTGGGCCAGCGATCTCGGCTCTGGGGATTTTCACCTTTATCGGGTCATGGAATAACTTTCTGACACCACTCGTACTCTTTTTCTCCTTAGATAAGTATCCGCTACCCGTCTTGGTCGCTCTCGTTCAGGGCTACTACGGTATGGATTACGGATTGTTGTATCTGGGCGTAGCGATTTCGATATTGCCGATTATTGTTGTGTTCGCCGTATTTTCGAAGCAGATTATCGGAAGCGTTGCACTGGGTGCTGTAAAAGGATAGCTACTACACACAATCTGTGCAGTGGCAGTTAAATGTTAGTTTAGAAGAGAGTCGCTCACGGAGCGGCTCTTTTCGTCGTTCGGATTGCATATTTCTGGTGAAGGAAGCAAATGATATCTTTTACTGAGAATACTTGGACGAATCGGCGGAAAGGGGGGGAGCCCATGAGTCAAAACAGTCAAAATACAAATACCAACTCAGGAACAAACTCAAACACGAACTCAAGTACAAATACCAACTCAAGCACAAGCACCACGGAACAACAGGATTCGAAGCAAGGTGCAGAGCGGTCAACCGAACAAAATATGAAACAGGATACAAAAGAAGAAAAAAGACAAGAACAAGATCAAGATCAGCAAGAAAAAGAAAAAGAAAACGACGAAAACAGCGGAAACAGCGAAAAATCAAAACAGAATAAGGATCAAAACGCGAAGAAAAATACGGATCAGGATTCAAACGAGAAAGAGAAAGAGAAGAAGAAAGAGAACAAAGAGAACAAAGGCAAGGATCAATCGGATCAAGAAAAACAAGAAACGCAGCAGGACTTGCCCTTAACAGGAGATTTGGTTATTGATGAAGAGACATTACGCGCCGTATTTACGGACTGTTCCGATGTCATATTTCATTCATTCGAGACCGCGGGCTTCACCTCGGCACTATGTGTATATTGTGTGGGTTTATGTGATACGGAGCGGCTTGAGCGTCAGGTGCTAACGCCAGTTCAGGAGATTGGCATGGAGGCTGCTCAGGTTCCTCTATCTTCCGTAAAAACCGTTGAAACGTCGAAAGAGGCCGCAGAAGCGATATTGGAAGGAGAAGCACTTCTGTTGCTGGAAGGCTCCAATGTCGCAACAACGTATCCGCTTTATAAAGCCGCTAATCGTTCGACAGAAGAGCCTCTAGCTGAATCAACGGTTCGTGGTGCAAGGGACGGATTCACTGAATCGCTCGCAACAAATCTTTCTTTGGTTCGTAAACGGCTCAAAACACCTGCACTAAAATTCCGAACACGCACCGTTGGAGAAAGCTCCAATACCAGCATTGCACTTGCGTACGTAGAGGGTATTATTGATGCCTCTCTGGTGAAAGAGGTGGAGCAGCGACTGGATCGGTTAAGAGTCCGGGACATTCTGGAAAGTCAGTATATTGAGGAAGATATCATCGATCAGCGATTCTCTCCTTTTCCTCAAATGATTGCTACAGAACGTCCGGACGTGGTGGCCTCCAATCTGATGGAAGGGCGATTTGCGATACTGGTGGACGGAACACCGTTCACACTGGTTGCCCCTGTAACGTTGTTTTCCATGCTGCAGTCGCCTGAAGATTACTATCAATATGTGTTTATGAGCGTATTCCTCCGCTGGCTGCGATACGTATTTTATGTTTTGTCCTTGTTGTTGCCTTCGGCTTATGTCGCGATCACGACCTATCACCAGGAGATGATCCCTACAGTGCTGCTACTCAGTATCGCTAGGGCCAGAGAGGAGATTCCTTTTCCCGCACTTGTAGAGGCACTGATTATGGAAATCGCCTTTGAAGCGCTCCGGGAAGCCGGTGTTCGCCTGCCGAAACAGGTAGGTTCCGCGGTCAGTATCGTTGGCGCACTGATCATTGGACAAGCTGCAACCACGGCGGGTATCGTCTCCGCTCCGATGATTATTATCGTGGCGATCACAGGGATTGCGTCCTTTATGATCCCTCGTTACTCTGCTAGCATATCGACACGACTTCTTCGTTTTCCCATTATGATTTTGGCTGGAACGCTGGGCTTAATCGGGGTTATGTTGGGCATCATTTTGATCGTCATTCATTTGAGCAGCCTTCGCTCATTTGGTGCACCGTATCTGTCTCCGGTTGCACCAACGAATGCCAAAGGGTTGAAGGATCTGTGGTGGCGTCCAGCACCTTGGAACAAGCCGCGATAGGGATTAGATTGCATTAAGGATGTAGGAGAGGGCGGGAAGATTCATGTTAACTGACCAAGGAAGAATATCGGAGACACAGCTGGCGTTCATGATCTTCCCGGCTGTTATTGCCACTGCGATCTTGTCTGTACCTGGAATTACAATGCATTATGCCGGACATGATATGTGGTTATCTCCTATTATTGGATCGGTTATAGGACTTGCCGCCATTGGTATATCACTTGGACTAGCACGGATGTACCCCGGAAAATCGCTCATTGAATCCAGTGTGCTCGTGGCTGGTCTCATTCCAGGCAAGCTAGTCGGACTTATTTATATTTTGTTCATGCCTCATCTAACCGGGCTGATTATAAGAGAATATGGTGAGTTTATCGCCAATAATGCACTTCCGCGCACACCGATGTTTGTAATCATGGGCACGATGATGCTCGTTTGTGCGATTAATGTCAGACTTGGCATAGAAGTGGTTGGCAGGACAGCCCAGGTTTTTGTAACACTGGTCATGGCTATGCTGGGTCTCGTCTTCGTACTGCTCATTGGGGAATTGCACCCGTCAGAATTGTTTCCTTTTATGGAAAATGGGCCGATGCCTGCCGTCAAAGGAGCGCTCGCTCCTGCCGCCTGGTTCAGTGAATATATCGTAATTGCCTTTCTCCTGCCGTATGTAAATCGCCAAAAAAGAACCGCTCGTGTGATGCTCGGCTCTTTATTGACAACAACGATAGTGATGACCGTTATTAATGTGGTTTGTCTCTTTTTAATTGGAGATTTGACCGATACATTTGTTTTCCCGGTGATGATCGCTGCCCGGTACATTACGATTGCAGACTTTCTACAACATATTGAATCCCTCATAATTGCCGTGTGGATCTTTGGTATGTTTGTGAAGGTTTCCGTATTTCTATATATATCTGTGACGTCCACAGCGGAATGGTTCGGTCTGAAGGATTACAAGCCCCTAGTGAGCCCGCTTTCCTTTCTCTGTATGATTTTTTCGTTTTGGGTAGCTTCGAGCAGTTCGGGGTTATCCAGTTTGGTAAGTCCTTCAGCCAATTTGTATACGATCGCCGTTTTACTGGTTCTTCCAGGGGTGACTTACGGGATAGCTTGGGTGAAAAAGGGGTGGGCTTATGTGCGAAAAAAACGTACGGATGGCTGATCCCATGAAAAAAAGAATGATCTCTGCATGCAATACTTGGCTTCTTATCTGTTTTTGTTGCACATTACTCACGGGATGCTGGGATCGGATTGAGATTAATGATCTCGCGATAGTACTGGCAACCGGAGTGGATTACAAAAATGATCAGATCGAACTGACATCACAGATCTTTATTCCCCGTAAAGCTGGGGGAGGAGACAGCACGGGGAGTGGAGGCAGTCCAAGCGGGGTAACACTAACTCGATCGGCTGAAGGTCATACCATTGCAGAGGCTTTGAATCGCTTGCAACGGAAAGTGCCGAGAAATATGTTTTGGGGACACTGCGAAGTAATTGTGATTAGCGAAGACGCCGGAAAAAAAGGCATACGCGAATTTATCGATTTTTTCCTTCGATACCCCCAGATCAGGGAACATGCTTATGTTTTTTCAACACCTGACCCTGCCAAAAACATTCTTGCCTTGCTGGACCCATTGGAACGAAGCTCTGCGGAATCTTTGCGTGAGATGGCCAATATGAAACTAGGTACACGGATAACCGTTCTGGAACTCGCTCAATCCATTGAAGGCCCTAACCAATCTGTCATTTTGTCCCGTATGTTGACTCTTGCACCTGACGAGGGACAGGATAAATTAACAACGACGCCATATATCAAAGGACTAAGTCTTTATAAGGGCGATAGGTTTAATCGGAGTGTACAGGAGCCGTTAACCGTTGGCATTTTAATGCTTGCTAATGAATTAAACAACATCATCATGCCTGTAAATGTAGAGCCTGAGAGAGGTTCCTTTTCGATCCAGCCGCTAGAAGTGAAGACGATTTTGAAGCCGAAAATTTCGGGTTCACAGTGGAGCATGCAGGTGGATGTACAGGCAAGGGGAGAGGTGTTGTTGAATACAACCAACGGGGATCTCACAGATCCTGCTGTGTTGAAAAAGCTGGAGGAAACCTGGGCGTCACAATTGAAAGACATGGCAGAGTCGGCCCTTCGATTATCCCAGCGAGAGATGCGAACGGATCTGTTCAAGTTCGCGGTGGAGTTCCGCAGATATTATCCGAAACAGTGGAAGGAGCAGGAGAAGAGATGGGAGCAGATCTACTCTGAGCTTGATGTGGATATCCAGATTCATGCGCAGGTTGTACGTACAGGTAAATCTGCCGGGCCTCAGGGCATCCCGGATGAGCAGGGGAGATGAGCGATTAACTGTGGAAGTAATGCCATCACTCATGGGGATACGAGATATGATAGACAGAAGGTGATAAGTTATGAAAATTGCTTCTATGTTAGGTATTCTGTTGTTAGCCGGAACGATCATCTATGTGGAATGGAAACATAGCGAAGAAAAAAAAGTCCGGATGATTACAACAGGAGTCAGCGCTATCAGTGCGGTCATTGGCATGGTCCTGTTATTTGATCCCCAGTTGCCGGGACCGGGTGTGATCATTAAACTGCTGTTTGGCGGTATAGATAAGGTCATGAAATAAGAAGAGAAGGTGATGAAGTACACAAAAAAGCACGTTCCTTGTACAGTCAGTCAAGGAGCGTGCTTTTTCCTGCTTATTTTGAATTAGATTATGAAGTTCAATATAGCTATGAGAAGGTAGCTTTATTATTCCTTAATTACCGATGCTTGCACAGCAGATTGCATATCAGCGCTATACGTGCGGAATAGGCCAAGCCGCCAGAAGGCTGCACCCTTCAGATCGTAACGCTTGGCAAGTCCGAGCTTGTCCCCGACAGATGCAGGTGTCTCACTATTGATGTTGATGCCAAGCAAAATCTTTTCTTTGGGCACTCCTGCCTTGAGTGCGAGTGCAATTGCCTGATTGACCAGACTGTTCGGCTCCGCAACTTGAGCTTTGGTTCCTGCAGGATTATATTGGTAGGCCATAATGATAAGGTCATCCGCCAGCGTAGCCAGTGTTTTGTAATCATACCCTTTGTAGGCGCTATTGAGCGGAGGAACAGCCAGAGAGATGGCGATCTCTTGAGGTAGCGATTCCCTTAGCTGTTTCACATACTGATTCAGCAATTGTTGTTGCTCTACAGCGTCCAGTTTGAAGCCGAGTCCCTCAAAATCAAGCACAACCCCACCAAAGCCATACTCCTGAATGGCTGCTTGAATGCCTTCAATGGATTTTTGCCTTAAAGTGCTGTCACCCAGTACTTTAGTTAGCTCGCCATTTCCATCCAGCGCATACACCATCAAACTGGGCTGGATTTGTTGACTTGCCGCGTCAGCTACAATGGATTTAGGGGTTACTTCACCCGCGGCAGCAGGAACCTGATATTCTTTCCCTTCCAGTGTAAACGTACCATCTCGGTCAATGCGGCTCCATCCAAAAGCAACCGAATTCATAGAAGGTAACAGATCGATTTCATGGTAGGCTTTTACGGCATAGAACGCTCGGAGATGCATTTCACGTTGAGGTGATACCATAGAGACGGTTCGTGTAGCCTGATCCCAGCCTGTACGGACATCGAATTGGCTACTGAATGAACTCAGCGGAATAAGTACACGTCCTTCCCGTTGCACAGGTGCGGCAGGGAGATTCACTTTCTCTCCATTTACAGTAGCTGTCTTGCTTCCAACCTGAAGAACAACTTTCGTTGTTTTTCCTTTGGATGTGTTCACCGCGGTCATGGTCTGTGTTTTGTTGTTCCAGCTAATACCAATGCCGAGTGCTTCTCCGACCGTCCGGAATGGAACATAGGTTACTCCTTTATCAATCCGGGGTGCTGCATCGAAGGTTAAGGGTACATGATCCAATTGAACAGAGATCGCAGGGGCTGCTTGAAGTTTTTGGGATTGAGTTGCAGGTATACTGCCCATCATGGATATTACCATGGCGGCTGCCACAGCGATTTTCCCAGTACGTTGTATAAACATAAATAGGTGGACCTCCAGGCGTTGTGGTTTGGCGTAAATCTACCAAACTAATGAAATTTGGCAAATCTATCATAACAAAATTTTCATATTGTTCCAATACAAGAAAACATAGAATCTGCATAACACAAGCTGAATGGAAAGTATAGTGGAGTATATGGTGTGAAAGGAGTGTGACTCTTTGCCGAACTCTACAGGGTTTATCTACAATCCAACTTCAGGTCCTACACAGTCTACACAAATTATCGTCACTTGCATTAACGATTCGTTGAATGCTCCTGTCAGTGTTGAATTGGAGGTATTCAGGTGGGATACAACTCAATTGACTCGGATTCCTATTGGTCATGATTTAGTTGAAATCTTGCCGCAAGCAACAAGGACTTTCATCTATCCGTTGATTAATGCTGCGTTTTTTGAAGTTCAAAGTGATTTCTTTAGCGCAACCAGTACGGTAATCCATGTCTATGGCGTTGATTCTACGGGTCAGATTATACAGCGCATTCTACAATCTGAAATGACGTTAATTGACCGATTCACCAATATCCCTTAGAAGAAAAGAGGTGAAGAGAATGGCCGTTGTAAATATTACTGGTGCTTTGGCGGGAAATCAGTTTGAACCCTCTATTGCAGTAAATATTTTAAATCCTAATATTATGTGTGTTGTTGCTGTAGATACCAGTACGGGACCAACGTTAACAGGATTTTATCGCTCCATCGACGGTGGAACGACATGGTCCACAACGGTGCTTCCGCAACCCGCAGGCTATTCGGGGGCGGAAGCACCAACCATCGACTATACGTTTCCGAGCACTTTTATCGTCACGGTGCATGTGTTTAACGGGATTAATGACGGGACCATTGTAAGTTATACTTCATTTGATGACGGTGCAACTTGGCAGCCGCCTGTCATTGTACAATTAGGATTTGGAACAATCGTGCATAATGATGAACCTTTCATTGCTGTAGATCGCTCTCCTGGCAGTCCATATCGAGGCCATGCGTATGTAGGTTATACACCGCTTGCAACAACTTCTTCTGCTATTTTTACTCAAAGATCTGTTGATCAAGGAATCTCGTGGGAACCCCCGGATCGACAATCGAGTCCTCGTGGAATCCATGACCGGGCAGCTTTGGCCGTTGGCTTCTCCGGTGAAGTCTATGCAGGTTATATCATTACAGGGCCAGCCAGCCCTTCGGCATTGCTACGCATATCGTATGATGGGGGAATCAATTATCAACCGCCCATAGAACGGCAGTCTACGTTCATATCTTCCGTTGTGCCGGCGCCATCGCCGCTCCCTGTTCCGAACTATAATTTTCGAGTGCAGACCAATCTGAGTTTGGCAGCAGACATATCCATTGGACCGAACAGCGGTACCGTTTATGCCGTATGGAATGACGCTCGCGCGGGGTATACCGATGTTTTGCTTTGTGAATCTCCCGATGGACTTCTTTGGTCAGATCCAATAAGCATTACTAGCGCACCGCCAGGTACACAGAACTTTTTTCCTGCCATCACGGTGTCTCCATTTGCTGGAACCATTCGGGTAATCTATTACTCCAATCAAATTGACGGGTTCCTGCTTGATGTTTTTGTTGCCGAGTCCTTTGATGGCGGAGCAAGCTTCAGTAATCGCCGGCTAACAACGACCTCCTTTAATCCGAATGGTGTCTCCCCAGTGCCAACCGTTCTAATCGGTGACTATATTACAGCAGCTACATATGCTCCGGATAACCTGGCTGCCGTGTGGATGGCTACTACACCTCCGACAGGTAAGCTGGATGTTTATTTCGGAAATTAGCTGGACATATAAAAGCCCCAAACGTGTAATCTACAATGCAGATGTAGATTACACGTTTGGGGGCGCTAAGCATTACATACGAGACCTTAATCTTAAACGTTAATCCGAAACGATAAATCCGTCGAAGCTTTCAGGACCTACCCGGACCGTACCAAGCAGATTGGTACTGATAAAAGCGGTGTAGGTGATTTGCGGAGTTACAGGCGGATTATAATCATTGGCGGAAAAAATGATGACTTCAGGTACAAGCAATCCGTTCAGACCATACGTGTGATTGGCTGAATATATGAGAGGATCTGTCGCAACCGTGCCACGGACAATCGTAATTCGGACTTGGAAGAGAGCGAGTGGAAGCTGAACTGTAATCGTTCCTTTCATAGAAACTCTTGGATTAAGACCTGCCCCAGCAGTTAGTAACCCGATTTGTGCAAATAATGTAGGTGTATTGATGACAGGAATAGGAATGGCAATGGAATTAAATGTAGCTGCATTCAATGACACCCTTGCATCAAGTAATTGGGTCATGTGATATTCCTCCTTCACATTCAGATAGAATACTATATTCAATGAGGTCACATTCGCATGGACGAGCGCTCAGGACTAGCCAAATTAGGAAAGTTAGATGGAGTATTAAAGCAATTTTGAACGTATGTTTTGACACATTAAGAACGAAATGAGAAAATACCTTTCTATGATATGAAGAAAAAACAAATAATTTGAAGTTGGAGGCATAACGAGATGAACCAGCGTTTTAAAATAACGAGATCGATGCAGGAAAACAATCCGGAACAACATATTTCTTTGGAGGAGTGCAGCACATATTTTGCTACCAAGCCGGAGTTTACTTACTCCACAGTGCTAAATATCGTTGGCGCGGAGAGCACGATGACCATTGAGGGTGACTTTTTTATGTGGGAGCATGAAGGACAACAATACCCATTCCGATTGTATATGGGGGAGTTGTACGTTGCTATTTCGAATGAAGCGATTGTTCCGGTTATGATGGAAGCGGCATCGCAGCTGCATGCGGATATTGTAGAGGGATAGTTTTCTCGTGCTCCGAGTCGTACGATGAGCCAGGCTGAAAGAGGAGAACCTCTGTATTTCGACAAAATAATTAGCAGTAAACATCATACTCCATTGGTTAAATGAGACTAAAATACCATTTATTTTACAATTTTTAAATTGTAAAATGTGGATATTCCATTTACAGGAGGATGATCTGATTGAGAAGGTTAAGACCACTGCTAATTGTTTTGATGAGTGCGATTTTTGCTTTTGCTTTACCAGGAATTGGGCAGAGTACGACAGCTTCTGCTGCCACTGCGCGGACACCCATTGTTTTTGTTCATGGATTGACAGGCTCGGACAGTAATTTTGCCTTAATTGAAAGGTATCTGCGCGGTGAAGGATGGTCGAATAATGAGCTATTTGCCATTGATCTCCCGAGCAAAGCAGGGAATCAATTGTTGAATTCTGCGGCGATAAGCCGATTTGTGGACGATGTTCTTCGCCAAACGGGGCATTCCAAAGTTCATATCGTTGCACATAGCATGGGTGGAGCTAACAGCCTGTACTATATATTGAATCGCGGTGGCATAGATAAGGTGGATAAATTGATTACGCTGGGTGGGGCGAATCGGTTGACAACGAACAGCGCACCAAGCGGCATTAAAGTTACCTCAATCTACTCCACCAGCGACACCATTGTTTCGCCTCTTTTATCCAGACTGGACGGGGCAAACAATATTTCCGTTAGTCTGGTAACTCATATCGGATTGCTCTATAACTCAAGGGTAAATGCATTGATTAAGGCCGCACTCATCGAATAGCTGTGGTTGAAGAACTTATATACTCATCCTATATTAGCGGTATTAACAAGACTGACCACTCCTGGTCAGTCGTTTTTTTTTTGTTCAAGAGTAAGGTGGTGCTTACAACCAAGGAAGTGGAAAGATCAAAAAACAACCAAAGGATGGAACAAGGACACATCATCACGGTGTTGTTCTTTTTACATTTGCCTGCATTTCAGGGTAGTGTAAATGCTTTTCAATCCATTCTTAACGATCTGAGCGTGATAAGATAGTAATATTAGAATGAATAAAAACGGTTTGTGTTCGAGAAAGGCGGGATGAAATGTATCAGGTAGCGATATGTGACGACGACGAGCAGCAACGAGAATTGATGAGACATATGCTGACAGCGTTCTCGCTCAAAACCAATATCGAGTTTCATATCACCATGTTCAGTTCAGGAGAACAACTCCTGACTCATTATAAGGATCAGAGAGAGACGTTTCACCTGCTTATTCTGGATGTAGAGATGGGTGGGTTGAATGGCATACAGACGGCACAGGAAATCAGAAAACTCAAGATCATGGATGTGCAGATCATGTTTTTGACCAGTTATCCCGAGTATATGGTTCAAAGTTTCGATGTGATGACGTTCCAATATTTGATCAAACCGATTCAAGAGGCTGTGCTGGAAGAGAAGCTGGTCAAACTGCATCATTATTATCAAGCTATGGATAAAAAGTATCTGGTGATTAAATCAGATTACGATGATTTGATGTTGAAATATGAAGATATTTTATGGATTGAGGTAATCAAAAGCCTCACGGTTAAAAACAAACTAAAGGTAATTACTCGTGATAACTCTTATGAAACGAAAGGTATTCTATCGGCTTATGCTGCAACGCTGACAGAGCATGGTTTTATGCAAATTCACCGATCCGTGCTTATTAATCTAATGCATGTACACAAGTTCACGGGGGCACAAGTCACGATGCTGGATGGAACCTCTCTGCCGATAGGTCGTTCCAAAATCAAAGAAGTCAAGGATACGTATACCAAATATATGATCATGAGGGTTCAATAAAATGAATATTTTGCATCTAGTACCCGTCATTTTGTTGACCCTGCTCATGACCTTTCAAGCCAATTATTACTTTGATGCTGTGCTGGGAAAATCCAGACGTAAACCTCGCAGAACGATTTATTTTGTTGTGTTTGTCCTGCTCAATTTCTTTTATTTGGCTACGCGATTACCTTCTTTTCTTTCGACCTTGCTTGCATTGATTTTTATCTTCACTCTGGCACAATCCTACCGGGTAGAATTAAAACTGAAGATTATGTTTACGGTTATGTATGCAGCGCTGTTAACCACGGTAAATATCATTTCAGTTTATGTTTTTAGTGTGATTGACGGCATCGACTACCTGAAAGTGCCTGTCTATGGCCCGGAAGCGATATGGTTGTTCTCCAAAGTTCTGCTGCTAGGATGCAGCATTATGTTTGTTGTGATCCCCATTGTTCATCTCATTGCCAAACGCAGGAGCTTCCGGGTGCACCATAGGTCTTATCTTTTATTTTTGATCGTTACTGCGATTACGGTGTACCAGATCAATGTCATTTCAATATATAGCGAAAAAAATATCTTTTATATTTTTTCGGTGCTGGGCTCCCTTTTTCTAAACGTATTTATTGTGTATGTGTTTGATAATATCGTGGAGAAGGCGCATCTCGCTCATGAAAATGAACAATTGCAGCGGCAGATGGATTACCAGGATGCCAACTACGAGAAGACCGTGCATAGTTTCAAAAGCATTAAAAGTATTATCCACGATATCAATCAGCAGTTTCTATATATCGAAGAGTGTGTGAAACGTAACGAACTTGCGGCAGCAACAGAGCATATGCATGTTACAATGAACACCATTGAGCATGCGTACCAACGTGTGAATAGCGGTAATCTGGTCATTGATGCTCTCGTTACAAATACGCTAACCGTCGGGCAGGCAAACGGCATTCGAATCGATACGCGCATCAATCTCCATTCTCAGCACATAGGCATTGAGCGTTATGATTTGTGCGTGGTCCTCGGAAATATTCTAGACAATGCTGTTGAAGCATCCAAGAAAGTACGGGTCGCCGAGGATCGTTATATCGTAGTATCTATTCATTCTACAGCTTCTGCTCTGGTAATCCAGATTATGAACCATACCGCCCAACCGGCCCCGGATCTGAAAAGTGACAAAACGGATTCAGAATTTCATGGTTTTGGCCTGACCAATATATCCAGAATATGTAGCAAATATGGAGGACATATGACCATTGAGCAAGGACAAGGGTCTTTTAACAATATGGTCGTTCTTCCTTACAACACAAACAACGTCTGAACTGTCGTTCAGGGGTTGTTTTTTTCCATTCGGGGTTCTTTTCCGCAGGCCACGTCTTTGCCAGGTATGATGAGTTCATTCAAGTATATCGATCTGAAGGAGGAAATCTGAATGAAAAGGATAATTACGGTTTTATGTGCGTTTATGCTTGTCATCATGCCTGTAGCAGATGTTAAAGCTGAGGCGACAGAAAAGCAGACAACCCAAGCGAAAGCTAAACAACTCGCTGACATGCTGGTTCAGAATTATGGCGTCACAAGTATGCAATATGCGATTATGGACAAAGGTGAAATGATTTTATCTGACGGTGCTGGATTTCATGATAAGGCGAGCCAGAAAGCCGTTGACAAAGATACCATGTACGGTATAGGCTCCGTAAGCAAAATGGTGGTGACAACTGCGGTCATGATGTTGGTCGATTCTGGTGAGGTTGACCTGGACCAGCCACTTACTACGTATATTACCGATTTCAAAATGGCAGACCCCCGCTATAAAGAAATCACACCGCGTATGTTAATGAATCATTCATCCGGGTTGTACGGTTCGCAGTATGGAAACAGCATTCTTTTTGATGATAACGACACACGCAATCATGATGAACTGCTGATCAAACTTCAGGCCGAACGTCTCAAGTCTAAACCCGGGGAATACTCCGTTTATTGCAATGATGGCTTTCAATTGCTGGAGATTCTAGTTGAGCGCGTGAGTGGGCAAAGTTACAGTAAATATGTGGAACAGTCTATCAGCAAGCCGTTGCAACTTGGTTCTACGAAGACACCACTGGATTCTTTCAATAGAGACAAATTAGCTGGAACCTATTGGCCAACTTTTAAATCAAAGATGCCTGTTGAAAATGCCAATATCATCGGTACGGGTGGCATTTATTCAACGGCTGAGGAGTTAACGCAATTTGCTGAGGTATTGATGGGTAACCGCCCGGATCTTCTATCCAAGGCTTCGGCTAAAGCGATGCAAAGTCCAGAATATCGCAAAGGCATATGGGTGTCTGACGAAATCAATTCGTTCAACTACGGACTCGGCTGGGATGCAGTAGAACTTGCTCCATTCAGTGAGTATGGCATTAAAGCACTGACCAAGGGCGGCGATACGATCATGTATCACGCTTCATTAATTACGATTCCAGAGCACGGCATATCCATGGCTGTGTTATCTTCAGGTGGATCTTCTGTTTTTGACCAGATGTTTGCCTCTAAAGTGTTGCTGGAAGTACTGAAGGAACAGGGCATTATTGACAACATTAAACCGGATCGCACCTTCTCTGTCCCAGTCCAGACCGAGATGCCTGCTGAGTTGAAAGATTACTCCGGTTTGTATGGAACCGTTGGTGCAACAACGGAGATTAATATTCAAGACGGAGCATTCACCTTACCAGCTATGCTGGGCGGACTAATTGCTGAACAAAAGTATGTGTATACAGGTGACGGGTATTTTACCGGCAAGGACGGAAGCGTGAAGGTGAGTTTTGTAAAGGAGCGGAATGCCAAGACCTATGTTAAAGTCCAAGGATATCTTAGCTTGCCGGGACTGGGACAGATGGGCATGAGCACGTACGATTATCAAAAGCTGGAGCCTAACAAGCTGGATGCAGTTACCCAAGAGAAGTGGGCTGCACGGAACGGTGTGAACTATTTTGCGCTGGACGAAAAAATCACATCGCTCTTCTACCTGGTTCCATCACAGCTTATTAAAAATTTTAAGGTCAACGCAGAGCATGGCTATGTAAATGGGACGCAAATCAAGGATGCCAATTATGCCGTTAATGTTGCGGAGATTCCAGTCATGAATGGCCGAGATGCATTCGACTTGGAATTAATGATGAAAAAAGATGCTGAGATTCTCACGCAGAACGGACAGCAGTACATCTCGGAAAAGGCGATTCGGCCTATTTTCAGTGGGAAATCAGGAATTGCGACTATACCAGCTAACGGTCAAGCTCGATGGTATGCGATTGACGGAAAATCAGCTGAAAAAACGATAACGGTGGATTCTCCTAAGCACGGCGGTTATGCGGTTTATGATGATCAAGGTCAGGCGCTACAGTTCTCTATCGCGACTGGTGAACAGTCCACGAAACTTCCGAAGAAAGGCTTTATCGTATTTGGAGGTAACGCCGGAGATGTTTTCCACATTCGTCTGAAATAAAGAAATAGAAATGGTTAAATGTTTCAGTACATTTAAATATATGTATATGGATAAAGCCGCCGAATGGCGGCTTTTTTGTTCATCCTGATGGCGAATGAAGATCAATGGTGAATTTTCAGGATAGACGTTTTAAGGGGCATGATTTGACTTCGAGTTTACTCTAGGGTGTAGACTGATTATAGAAGTCCTAATAGGGATAAATACTATAAGCAGTTACAAGTGCAAATATGAAGGAGCTGAGTCAGATGAACATAAACAAAGAGACAAGAACAGTTCAGCATAACATACATTCAGGTTTTGACAAGAGTAGTACAGCGGATGAGGTATTAAACGGACTGGATCTGTCAGGGCATCTCGCTTTAGTGACAGGCGGATATTCCGGTCTGGGATTGGAAACAACACGTGCATTGATTCGAGCGGGAGCACACGTTGTTGTGACTGCGCGCAGACCAGATGTTGCCCGTGAAGCTCTGGCTGATCTTGAGAACGTGGAAGTGGACGAGCTTGATTTGGCTGACTTGTCCAGTGTTGCTGCATTTGCGGAACGTTTTCTTGCAAGTGCACGCAGTATTGACATGTTAATCCTGAATGCAGGTATCATGGCCTGTCCAGAGACCCGGATTGGTCCGGGATGGGAAGCACAGTTTGCTACGAACCATCTGGGACATTTCGCGCTAACCAATCAATTGTGGCCTGCGCTGGTCAGTGAAGGTGGAGCCCGTGTCGTTTCGCTTTCCTCTGCAGGACATCATTTCTCCCCAATCCGCTGGCATGATATTCATTTTGAACAGGGATACGAGAAGTTTCCGGCATACGGTCAGTCCAAAACAGCGATCAGCTTATTCACGGTAGAACTCGACAGACTTGGCAAGCAGCATGGAGTTCGTGCATTTGCTGTACATCCGGGTGGAATCATGACTCCATTACAGCGTTATATGCCCAAAGATGAGATGGTTGCTCTCGGTTGGATTGATGAATCCGGCAACGTGGCTAATCCGGGGTTCAAATCACCGGAGCAGGGTGCAGCAACCCAGGTGTGGGCTGCGACTTCTCCCAAGCTTGAAGGCATGGGCGGTGTGTACTGTGAAGATTGCAATATCAGTGAGATGGCTCCCGAAGATGGCGGTTTTTACGGCGTGAAGCCATATGCGATTGATGCAGAACAGGCGGAGCGCTTATGGGCGTTATCTGCTGAATTGACAAAGACGGATATTCCGGATAACGATCGTGGATGAAGCGGACTTCTATTCAGAAGATAGAGAAGTTTAAGAATATGTGTTAGAATGTTCAAGCGCTGCGGGTGATAAATCCGCAGCGCTATTGCTTTTTTTGATGCCGTACAATCTGAAAATGGTTGTTCATGTATAATTTAACTTGTATTCAAGTATCTATTCAGTAAACAGGCGAATATCATGATAGTATACGGTTGAATTTCATCGGCCTGTAAAGGGAAATATAAGGAAATATAAGTTGAACTATTTATTTACACATGAACGAAGAGGACAGAAAAAACCTGAAAAAGCAAAGCGGTCGCCTTTATCAGCGGATTTTTTCCTTTGGAAAAGGGAATCAAAAAAATCTGGGGATAACAGCGATTGGAAGGTTATTCTGTCATCGGAGTGGATAGTGTAAATTCTTTGGTTCAACTTATATAGATTGTCATTGGAGTGTGTTTCGATTTACAATGTAGGAATCATGTTCTTTTTGAAGAACGCAGGGAGAGAAAATCATGAATATTTTTGAAAGTCACATACCTAACGAAAAAGTAAAATTTAATGAACCGCTAAAAAATCATACGTTTATCCAAATTGGAGGCAAGGCCGATATTCTCGTGCATCCAACGACGGTGGAGGAGATTACCAAAGTGGTTGAAATTGCGAACAGCCATCAGCTGCCGCTGACCGTTATTGGTAAAGGCTCCAACGTTATTATTAAGGACGGAGGCATCCGGGGAGTCACGATTTCGCTTAGCCGCTTCGATCAGATCGAAGTCAGTGGAACACGTATCATGGCACAGAGCGGCTCCGATATTATTGACGTATCCAGAGCCGCTTTGGCACATAGCCTGAAGGGTATGGAATTCGCCTGTGGCATTCCTGGCAGTACAGGAGGCGCTCTTTACATGAACGCTGGCGCTTACGGCGGTCAGATCGCGGATGTCATTGAAAAGGCGACGGTCATTACCCGTGAAGGCAACGTTGTTGTTATCCCTCGTGAAGAGATGAAGCTGAGTTACCGCAACAGTCTTTTCAAGATGGATCATTATATTATTTTAGATGCCGAGTTTACGCTTAACGAAGGGGATCAGGAGGAGATCTCTAGCAAGATGAAGGAATTAACGTTCCTGAGAGAATCGAAACAGCCATTGGAATACCCTTCTTGCGGAAGTGTGTTCAAACGTCCAGAAGGACATTTTGCCGGTAAACTAATTCAGGATTGTCAATTGCAAGGCACTCGCATCGGTGGGGCTGAAATCTCGACTAAACATGCTGGATTTATCGTGAATGTGGATCACGCCACTGCCAAGGATTATGAGGATCTGATTCAGTTTATTCAGAAAAAGGTGTGGGACACGTTCCAGGTGGAATTAGAAACTGAAGTGATATTCCTTGGAGAATATTAATTCAGGCACAGTTTATGAAGACTGGGGCACTAAAGCACGTGTAAGCCATGACTAGAATATGAGTCGTTAATAAGATGGAGCCGCCATATGGCGGCTTTTTTGCTATATCTTATAAGAAGCGAAAAAACGATTATGATAATTTTGGTAATATTAGATGGGTTTATATGTTATATTGTTAATTTATCTGTTTTCAAGAAGGAGGCTCGAACATGAGTAAAGGAAAAGGAATGACTCTCAAGATTATAGTCGCAACGATAGCGCTCTTAGTACTCTCAGTGATATCCGTATACACATATATGTATTTAAAAGAAAAACCGGGTGGTCTGGCGGATCAGACATTGTCCAAAGCTATGGGGCTGGACGAAACCATGTCGATTCCGATCGGCAGTACGCCAGAGGATGCAGTTCAACAATTCAGAGCGTCGAGTCCTAATGTCCGTTTAGTTCATCAGGAGCCTGTGGACGACGGCATGATCGTGTTTACGCAGAGAACGAACAGTGAAGCATCAAGTAATATGCAGCTGGAGTACGTGCGAAAAAATAGTTTTGGGTGGAAGTGGGTATGGGGCGGAGGTTATGGAATAGGAGATGTGGATCCGTCTGAGTATGCATTGTATTATATGAACTTACCGAAGCTTGAAGGGATAGACGCTCCTTTTCCAATGGTGTTTGGTACAATCGAGCATCCGGGTATCCAGCGTGTAACTGCTGAAACAGAACAGAACGGCTCCATGTCCATTACTGAAGCCAAGTTGATCAGAACAGATATGGAAGAGTATATCTGGTTTGTGATGCTGCCTTCATCGGAGGGTACACCCTATACCATTAAAATATATGATGAAGAGGGAAAACAAGTGGGCAGCAAACAAAATGAAATGGTAAACGATAGCGGATCATTGACGCTGGGGAAAAGGTCAGCGTCAATGTGATCCGGACATGTTCTTCTTTAAATTATTTTGCTGTGCGATTGGCTTTCACGTGTTTGAGCTGAGCGACGATGATTACACTGATAATAACCAGTAGAAACCATGAACTGATCTTGCTGAAGCTCACCAGTTGCCAGCTCTCATGTTGATCCGGATATTTCCAGCCATTGAAGAAGGTAGCGATATTTTCTGCCAGCCAGATAAAGAAACCTACGATAATGAAAGCAAGAGACAATGGCATACGGTAGGTTGTATGGCGCACCCGGTAGATAATCCACGTTTTCCAGAAGACAACAAAGACAAGGGCTGTCAGCCACCAGCGAAAATCCGGGATAAAGTGGTGGGTGAAAAAATTAAGATAGATTGCTGCGCCGAGTAACATGGAGGGAACCATGCCCGGCCAGCCGGTCATATCCATACGCAGTCTTCGCCAGATCTGACACATGAAGCTGGCTACACTGGCGTACATAAATCCGCTGTAAAGCGGAACGCCAAATATTTTGCTGTATGCGGGCTCCGGGTAAGACCATGATCCCATATGTACTTTGTAAATTTCGAGTAAGAGACCGATTACGTGGAATACGCAAATAACCTTGATTTCGTCCAACGTTTCCAGTCCAGTGCGAAACATCAAATATTGAACAGCAAGCAGAATAAGCAGAATGGCATCATAGCGGTGGATAAAAGGAAATGGAATGATCGTTGAAAGAGCCAGTGTACCGAAAATGGCTACGGGAAAAATGCAGCTCATGGCCTGATGATAGCCAAAATGCAATAACTGAATGATTGATTTCATAGGAAGTAGCTCCTTTTGACACTTCTGATCTGGAGTAAATTTGAGTGTGCATGATCACTTATATTAATCTAATCGATTTTGTCCCATTTGAAAAATAGAAAAAAATAAAGAAGAAAGTTCATATTTTTGTCTGTCATTTTATGCAACTGAGCAGCTTTAAATGTATATTCTTTGATGCATATGATAAAATGGAGTTCATACTTTACAAGAAACAAGGAGGCCGTCATGCAACTGATACAACCACAAGATATCCAGCTTCGGCTCGATCGCCTTGTTGATCAGGATGTATATATGCATCTTGAGATGACAACGGGCGCTTACGCTCAACATTACGATAGTTCACGGCATCCGGCTTCAGCTTTTATCACCAATGCCGCCATTCGATATACACAGGGCTCCATTTCAGGTGAGGGACCTTACCGTGTCGGTCTCAAGACGACAGATGGCTGGGTGTATGCTGAAGGGCTAACCCATATTGATGAGCAGGAACAAGATAGATTGATTATGGCCGGCCATGACACCCAGGGCAAACTGGTTGTGGCTCTGCAGCTGAGCCGGGAGAAGTTCTAATGGAAGTGGAGGAACAACATATGACAAAGAATGCACACGATGAGCATCAACGCATCCTGGTGGTTTATCCTCATCCAGACGACGAAGCATTCTCCGTATCGGGCACGTTAGCCAAATACATTGATTCTGGAGCACACGTTACATATGCTTGTCTGACGCTGGGTGAGATGGGACGTAACATGGGTATTCCGCCGTTCGCGAACCGCGTGACCCTGCCATCTATCCGCAAAGATGAGCTTATTGAAGCGGCTAGTGCGATTGGTATTCAAGATTTAAGAATGCTCGGATTTCATGATAAAATGGTAGAGTTTGAAGATCCTCAATTGCTCGATGGCAGCATTATGGCTCTTCTTGAGGAGATTAAGCCATCACTGATCTTTACATTTTATCCTGGATACAGTGTTCACCCCGATCATGATGCGACAGGAGCTGCGGTGATCAGGGTTGTTAGCCGTCTACCGCTGGAAGAGCGTCCTGTCGTTCACTGCGTAGCTTTTTCTAATAATCATGAGCAGCATATTGGCAAGCCAGATGTAACCGTAGATGTCTCCCAATTTCTGGCGCAAAAGCTGGCTTCGATTCGTGCCCACCGCTCGCAATTTCAAGCCGCAGAGTTGCTTGGTAATCGCAAGCTGAACGACGAAGAACTTCAAGCACGCTTTGGACGTGAGCGGTTCTGGACCTATCGATTTGCATAAGTTGAAACTTACTAAAGTCGCCAATTTGGCGGCTTTTTTTCATTCAATCACAATTTGGACACAAAAGTAAGCAAGCTATAGCCTGATGGGGCTATATGGGAAATTTATCATTTTCGATACACTGTGTGAAGGACTGGGATCACACGATACTGTGACAACAATAAGAAGGAACTGGAGGAACGTGGTGATGATATGGATGCAAAATACAGGAGAATTGGGGGCTTATACATTCTGAACGTGAGAGATCGATGGAAGAACAATAACAAAAATACAATCAAAAATATGAACAGTAATAAACGATTCAATATCCGTAGGCTTGCAGCGAATACTCTGATCGTGATCGGACTGAGCCTCCTTCTAGTGTTTCAAACTACCGTGAATGCTACTGGAGTCACTGGAGATCGTGAATCCGTCCTACTTCAGCCCATTATAGACCAAGCGGATGCCGGAGCGGTTATTCATCTTGAACCTGGTCGATATGAAGGCCCCGTTCTCATCTCTAAAGCACTCACTCTAATTGGGGATGATTCGGTTACCATCCATAATGAACAGGAACAAAGTGCGATATCCATTCAGGCGGAAGGTGTGAAATTGGAAGGGTTTACAATCGAACATAACGGTCGTCAACCAGCAGCAGCTGTGCAGATTACGGGCAGCAATAACGAAATATCCGACCTTAAGATTCGTACCAAGGGGGCTGGTTTGCTTCTGCGTGATGCAGCTACTTCTGTAATACGAAATAATACGATTGAATGGGCAGGTGCAAGCACAGCATCCAGCAGTCAAAAAGGCAACGGGATCGATCTCTACAATTCGCATAACAGTAGGATTGAAGGGAATCAGATTGAGGGTGTGCTCGATAGCATCTATGTGGAGAACAGCCGAAACGTAGCGGTGAACAATAATCGTTTCATGCAAACCAGGTACGGTATTCATTGCATGTATATCGATGGATCATCTGTTACGAATAACACAGGAGAAGGTAACATGACAGGTGCCATGATCATGGGTGTTAAAAATACGGTTGTATCAGGCAACACGTTTCGCAAACAAAGTTCAAATGTTCATTCGCAAGGTATTTTGCTCTATGACGTGCATCAGTCCAAGATCCACAGCAATACAGTAGAGGGCAATCGTGTGGGCATGAATATCGCTGAGTCCTCAGGCAATGAAATTGATGACAACGGCTTAATCAGTAATTTCGTTGGAATCCAGATGGTGCTCGCTGAGGGAAATCAATTTACGCAAAATCGATTTGTTTCCAACGTTATTGATGCCTCGACAATGGACAGCAAGGATAATATTTTGAAAGAAAACTATTGGGATTCCTTTCAGGGGTTGGATCTGAATCAGGATGGAATCAGCGAGCTTTCCTATGCGATCAACCCGTTCTACGAACAAGTAATAAGCAGAAATGCAGCGTACCAGCTATTTTTTCAATCACCGGGCATGGTCTTTCTGAGTGAACTGCACTCGGAAGGGAAAAGCAATTGGACAACAGACGAGTCACCGCAGATGAGCATTGTGAAAAAGCATACTGAAGTTGCAGCAACATCGGGAACATCCGGGACAGCTAGAACAAATGTGGGAACCTGGTCTAGTCCCGTTATGATAATCAGTTTACTTTTACTTGGTTTGTCTGCTAGTACGATGATCTATATGGGGGTATGGAGAAAATGAATAAACGATGGATTTTGGCAATGGTGTTGCTGTTAGGGACTTTGATGTTAACGGCTTGTGGGCAGAAGTATGCGGCTGTGCCCATTAATGAGGACGTGGATATCTGTGCGATCTGTAACATGCAGGTGAAGGATGATGCGTTTGCCACACAGCTTACAACGAAGGACGGTAAAAACTTCAAGTTCGATGACCTTGGCTGCATGAATGAATGGAAAAAAGAAAATGGCACAGACAACATTGGCATGGACTATGTGCGTGATTATAACGATAAGGAATGGATCGAATTCAATAAAGCGACTTATGTATATGACCCTTCACTCAGAACACCCATGGCGTATGGCATTGTTAACTTCAAGGATAAAGCTTCTGCCGAGGCTTTCGTAGCCGAGCAGGGGGTAGGCAAGGTTATGACTGCGGATGAACTTGCTTCTCACGATTGGACTCAGAATATGGATAACATGAATATGGACGGAGACGGGCACGGACATGGTCACGATGAGGGCGGGACGGATCAAGGCTCGAAGCATGATATGGGTGAAGATATGAGCAAAGATATGCATCAAGAAGGTGAGTCGAAAGAAGGATCAGGCAACCACTGATGCTGATGGGGGGTGCTGAAGCCGATGTCTGATATGTTACAAATAACAAAAAGAGAGTTGAAAACGGGGTTTCGTAACCCCTGGTCGTATTCGTTTCTCGTTCTTTTTTGCACATTTAGCTTAAGTTTATTACTACTAAATGCACAGAATCCAGTAGAAGGATACTCGGGCACGACAGGTTCTATGCTGAACCTTATCCTCTATCTTTTGCCGCTGATGACGCTTTTTCTGGGTTCATTCTCATTGACTGCTGAAAAGGAAGACGGAAGCTGGCAGCTTCTATCGACGTATCCCATCGGTACGTTATCGTTCATTACAGGCAAATATCTCGGACTAGCCGCGGTGCTGCTACTCATCGTGACATTTGGCTACGGCCTGATGGGGCTAGTTAGCGGGTTGCTTGGCAATCCGATCGATCTACTGACCTATCTACTGTTTTTAGCGTTTTCTTGTGGACTTGTGCTGTTATTCCTAAGTGTTGCATTGCTGATCGGCTCACTGTCTCGCAATCGCTGGCAAGCTTTAACGATTTCCGTATCGATCTGGTTTTTCGCCGTTATTGGCTGGCCTACATTATTACTTGCGATATTAGGGCTAATGCCGTACCTCTGGATAAAACCGTTGCTGGTGGTGTTAACTTTTCTGAACCCGGCTGAATTGGTACGGCTGTTTATTGTGATCAAGCTCGGTGGCGGTTCTATACTGGGGCCTGAGTATTATCAATGGGTTACCTGGGTGCAACAGCCAAGCGGCAGTGCCATATTTGTTGGAATGTGCTTGTTATGGGTGAGTTGCTCGATCCTTGTTGTTTACGTTATATGGGAAAGGGGGCGCTCCCGTGCTTGAAGCGGAAGTTATCGTGAACGGTTTAGACAAACAAATCAAAAGTCAAAAAATTGTAGATGATATCTCCTTCCGACTTGGTTCTGGTCAGGTACTTGCCGTATGCGGCGGGAACGGTGCAGGCAAAAGCACCTTGCTACGTATGCTGGCAGGCATTCTGCGTCCAACGTCAGGGGAAATTATGGTGAATAACGTACGTTGGTCACAGTATCGCAAGCGGTATGCGAATCAGATTGGGTATATGCCGGATGATTATCAGTTCAGCCAAGGTCTTACGGCCGAGGAATCTTTATTATTCTGGGCATCTCTGCGTAAACTTCCCCGAGATAGGGTGCAGGAAGTATTAGTGATGGTTGGACTTGACGGGCAAAAACATAAACGGGTAACGACCTTTTCCAAAGGGATGCGCCAGCGTGTATTGTTTGCTCAGGCGATGCTTGCAAAGCCTGCTCTTCTGATCATGGACGAGCCTACCAATGGACTAGATCCCTTCTGGATGCAGGAGTTCGTACATTTGCTGAGAGGTATCAAACATCAAGGGCATATGGTTGTGTTCTCCACACATCAGCTTGAAGTGGCGAATGATATCGCAGATCAGGTGATGTTTATGAATCAGGGGTGTAATGTCGGGGAAGGTACTGTAGAAGATATTCGGAATCAGTATGGTTCACTTCATGCTGCTTTTCATCAGAGTCTGGGAATAAAGTGAAGGTGATGTGAACATGCAAAACAAGCCGCAAAGTATGGATACGAACAGTGCACAACAGGACGGACAAAAAAAGACAGGGTCGAAAATAAGACGGGTTGTTACGATGTTGATTGCACTGGCAGCATTGGCTACAGGTATATGGGCTGTGCTGACAAATTTATCGGACTCTGATTCGAAAAGTAGCAATCCAATTCGTACAGGAGTCGAGGCTCCTGATTTTACAGCAGTTAATTCCAAAGGGGAGCAAGTCCAGTTGTCTGATTACCGGGGCAAAGCCGTGATGATTAACTTCTGGGCATCATGGTGCACGCCATGTGTAAGAGAGATGCCCTTGGTTCACGAGCTAGCGCAGCAAAATCAAAATAAGGTGGAGACACTGTTTGTTAACGTGGGGGAGAGCAAGGGCACAATTAACGAGTTTATGAAAAGTCATCAGTTCGATTTTCCAGTGATCATTGACGCAACGGGCAAAGTATCCAAGCTGTACCGTATCACTGGCCTACCAGCCACAATGGTTATTGACCAAGCGGGACAGTTTAGCCATATTTTGCTCGGTGAACTGACAGAGGATATTCCTTTGCAGCAATGGCTGGAGGAAAGTATGTGAATGTTGATGATTAGCCAAATGAAGCAAATACAACTCACTCTAAAATCAGCCATTGATTTGAAAGTGAGTTGTTTGCTATTCCAACATGATTTTCTCATTAACCATTTGATAATAATACTCATCCATCTGTTCTGCCGTAATATCTTCTTCAAGATGATATATCCACCACGTCACAAGTAAACTAATGACTCCTGAATGATATTCGGCTAAAAGTTCAATTGGAGCTGAAAGCTGTTTACCTCTTCGTTTTAGTTCGAGAAAATCTCTTCTGGAAATATCTCCGATATAAGTTTTGAAAAAATCAGTAAATCCTTTATCATTCTTCTGATTTTGAACAATCGGTTCTAATAAATTCTCCAACATGAATCTGGATAAGCTTTGCAAGGGCTGCCGTAGCCGATCTTCTATATTCATGTGTAAATAATCCTGAAGCACCCAGGTTAGTGTCGAGTGTAACAGTGCAAATTTATCCTCGAAATGTTTGTAAAATGTGGTACGGTGAACCATCGCTCTGTCGCATATTTCATTAATCGTGATATTACTGAATGATTGTCCTTGCTCGGATAACAGATCTTTAAAGGCAGTGGTTAACAACTTTTTAGTTCGGGCAACTCTTAAATCAACCTTTTTCTCTATAATTTCATCTACACCTCCTCGATATCGTAGTTTAACTATACAGCGTCTTTATATTGATTCTTACATAAGAGAGATTTTGATTATATATTGGTATTATAAGTAATATTTTTAGCGATCTACAACCGTACATTCAATATAATTCTGAAGAAAGGATGAAGTTGAAATGTCTGACATGAAAAAAGCGATAGTCATTGGGGCAGGGATTGCAGGGTTGATTACTGCCAGAATGTTAGCTGACTATTATGACGAGGTATGTGTGATTGAAAGGGATGAGTTCCCTTTGAATCCAGATAACAGGCAGGGTGTTCCTCAATCATTTCATCCACACCGTGTACAACCACGTGGCGCACTTATTATGGAGCATTACTTCCCGAGATACAATGATGAATTAATTCAAATGGGAGCGATATCCTCACATGATGAGCAGTTCCTGATTGCTAACCGATACGGCACATTAGTCAACAAGGAGGACTCTTCTTCGTTTGAAATTGCATCGTGTAGCAGAGCTTTACTGGAATGGGTGCTGCGCAAGCGAATCCAGAATATGTCTCAGATCAGCTTTTTAACAAACAAAGAAGTGACTGGACTAATCGTATCTGAAGATCAGCGTGCCATTACCGGCGTTTATACCAAAGAAAGAAGCGGAGAAAAGAAGGAAGAGCGAATTCCAGCAAATATGGTTATTGATGCTTCTGGACGTTCCTCCAAGATCATCAGATGGCTTAATAAGATCGGATTAACAGTACCAGAGCCTGAAGTGCTTAAGGTATCTCTTGGTTACAGTACCCGGTATTACAAAATAAAAGGCTCCATTCCGAACGAATGGGTGATGTCTGACTCCGATCCTGAGCGAGGTATTCGTGCAGGTATATTTACGCGTATTGAGGATGATATTGTTGGACTCATTCTTTTTAATGCAGGAGGAGATGAATACTCGTCTACTCAGCCGGAGGAGTTTCAAGAACAAATCAAACATCTGTTTGCAGCAGATAAAATCGTCGGACTTATGGAGCAATTAGAGCCCTTGCAAGGGCCTAGAGGATACCGTATTTCCGAGTCTGTTCGTCAGCATTTTGAACTGATGGAGAATTGGCCTTCGGGCTTACTCGTTCTGGGTGACGCATTGTGTGGTTTTGATCCTATTCACGGACAAGGCATAACTGTTGCGGCGATTGAAGCCGAGACGATAGGCAAATGTCTGGAAGAACAGCGCATACAACATGAACCACAGTTTGAGCGTAAGGTGTTACAGCGTATGCAGCAGGCCATCGAACCGGCTTGGTGGCTTAGTTCTGTGGCTGACATGCGTTGGAAAAGGGTGGAACATGGAGGACCTTACGAACTGAAAGGAGTTACTTTTGGTCAGAAATATATCAACTTATTTACGAAGAAAGCGATGGAAAAAGCGGATCAGGAAAAAGACAACTATCTCTTCTCTATGCAATTCCTGATGAATGCGCTGATCCTTCCTCCAAGTGAATATTTTAATTGTGACGTGCTGAATATGATTCTGGACGATAATGGTTCAGAAGAGGAGATGGAATTAAGGGCAGAGCTTGGTGTACATGATTCTGATTTGTTCCAGCAAAGATTGGATGAGATTCTTCCATCATTTGAACTGGAGTATGATGAGCAGATTAAACAACTGCTGGAATCACTTCAGCCTGCGATGAGCTAACCCTTTCATTGTAAAGTATTACTAGCTTCCTTAACCATTGAATATGCTTTTAAGCGGAATTTGACTTATCATTAATAGTGAAAGATGAACTTAGCTTTAACCCCAAAACACAAAAAGAGTCGCTATTAGTAGCTACTTTTTTTGTGTTTTTTTGTATATTTCAAAAAAGATTCCCCTGTTCGTACTGAGAAAATTTATATTATCTCTTTGATCATTTCATGTAACCAAAATGGAAGTTGAGAGTTTTCTTTACGGATGTAATTTAGTCTTTACCAGGTCCGTGATTAAATTTAGTACCTTTTCCAATCGCATAGAATTGACCGCCAGCCACATAGTGTACTGTACGTAATTCATCAGGAGCATCATCAAAAATCCAATGTCCGTTGTTGAATACTCGATCATCACTCCAAGCACCGACAATTTCACCCATGAAAAGATCAAGTTCTTGTTCATTTTGAGAATTGGGGATAACCTTGCATACTAGCCAGCCAGCGGAACCTTCAACTAGTGGTAAATCAAACTCTTCTTGGTAAAAGATTGGGATATGTTCAAGTTTGTTGTCCATTCCTTTAGCGCTGTGCTCACCAACATACAAGACCGTTTCCATTTGTTGAACAGTTGGAACATGTACTACATAGTAACCACTCTTTTCAACGAGTTCACGTGTGAAAGCTTGTTTGCCGATGTATGCCATCACTTTATTATTTCCCACCAGACCGACCCAAGCGGCTGCCATTACATTTTCTATCCCATCGTGTTTAGCAGAAATCATGGTTGTTGGACCTACTTGCAATAAACGGTATGCTTTCTTTAAATCAACAGGCGTAATTGCCATTATTTATTCACCTTTTCATTATTAGCTTATTTTCTTGTTGAACACTGATGTATAGTATAATGCAAGCATAAAAAAAGAATAGTATGCACTTTTTAGTGAGATACTATCCAAAAGGAGAGTATTAGATGATTCCAAGTAAAACAAAAAATGAAAAAGAAGACAGCAATGAATCATTTGTGTATACCTTATCGCTAATTAGTGGTAAATGGAAATTACATATCTTATTTTTACTACTGAAGGAAGACATTATGCGTTACGGTGAGTTGAAAAGAGCGCTTCAAGGAATTACACACAAAATGCTCAGTAATCAATTAAAAGAGCTGGAGGCTGATTCGCTCATTACACGCCATGAATACTCACAAGTACCGCCTAAAGTTGAGTATTACCTTTCAGAGCGTGGCAAGTCCCTCATCCCTGCTCTGCAAGAGCTATGCAAGTGGGGAGTAGATCATATGGATGATGAACTATAAGTTGCGAGTCATTCTGAATACAGCACTAAATAGTGAGAAACCCGGGTGAATTATAACCTTGGGTTTCTTTCATTTTCAAATGAAAACGTACAAAAAAGAAGAAGAGAAGGCATCTTTTTTAGCTATGTTTGTAGCATTAAGTACCAAACCAATAAGAGAGTGAGCTGAAAAAGTGTTGACTTCTGACTTACTTTAAGTAATATAATATCTTTACGAATTCAAGGAGTGAATGTCTATGTCTCAACCGAATACCGGAATCAAAACGATAAAGCTTGAAATGGAATATTATGGGAACCATTTATAGTATATCCAACATTGTTATGGGATGAACAGAATGTAGTGCTCGTTGATACGGGCATTACTGGGCAATTGGCACAAATTCGTACGTTACTCGAAAAGAAGAATTTCAGTTTCAATAAGCTGACGCATATCATCATCACGCATCAAGATGGGGATCACATTGGCAGTCTGCCGGAATTAGTTGAGGCAAGAGGGAGCGAGGTGACGATACTTGCGCATGAGGAAACGGTACCCTATTTGACCGGAACCGTTCCGCTTATCAAAAGTAAAGATTTCGCACCGTCTGTGCACGTTCATACCGCTTTAAAGGATGGAGATATCCTGCCCTTGGCAGGTGGTATTCAAGTCGTCTTTACACCAGGACACACACCAGATCATATGTCGCTATATCATATCCCGAGCCAAACGTTAATTGCTGGTGATGCTTTAAATGCGGAAGATGGTCGTCTCTTGTCCTTTAATGACGAGCAAACTTTGGATCATACGACTGCGCTAGAGTCAATTGCCAAACTGTTAGAGCTTGATATTAAAAAAGTGATTACGTATCATGGTCACGAAGTTACGAATCAGATTAAGGAAAGTCTCCAGAACTTTGTAGATATGAAATAACTTATCATGGATGAAGTCGTCATTTTGGCGGCTTTTTTTATTTTGTTACATAACTATGATGGCGTAGTTGAATGCAGTTACCCTTGAGCTTGCACGTATTAAGCTTCTGAAACACTGTGTTACTTTTATGTTACAAATGTGAATCTCTGATACCTTGTACTAAATACGAAATAACATGTATTTTATGCACTAAACTATGTAACATAAGTTGTGAAAACAAATACAAGATAAAAAACCGATACAGCGTGATTCGTTTTATATCCAGATCCGCAGAAGGTTTAAAAGAAAGGTGGATTACCAAATGAGTAAAACATTTCAATTTCCTAACGGTTTTTTGTGGGGAGGTTCCGTCTCTGCAAACCAAATAGAAGGTGCATATCAAGAAGATGGAAAAGGACTTTCCATTCAGGATATCATGCCAAACGGCATTCAGACACCTCCGACGAATGAACCGACAGAGGATAATATGAAGTTATTTGCGATTGACTTCTATCACCGATATAAAGAGGATATTAAACTCCTTTCCGAAATGGGTTTCAAAGTTTTTCGTACGTCGATAGCTTGGTCCAGAATCTTCACGAAAGGGGATGAACTTGAGCCAAACGAAAAAGGTCTCCAATTTTACGATGATCTCTTTGACGAGTGCCTGAAATACGGGATTGAACCTTTAGTTACAATCTCTCATTATGAGACTCCGTTACATCTCGTTAGAGAATACGATGGCTGGGCGAACCGAAAAATGGTCGATTTCTATGAACGATATGTGCGAACCATTTTTGAAAGATACAAAAACAAAGTGAAGTATTGGCTCACATTTAACGAGATTAATTCGATTCTTGAACACCCGTTTGCAAGTGGCGGGATTAGCACCCCTAAGGATCAACTTAGCAAACAGGCCCTGTACCAAGCGGTTCACCACGAGTTTGTTGCAAGTGCACTGGCGGTTAAAATTGGGCACGAAATTAACCCGGATTTCAAAATTGGTTGTATGGTTATTGCTATGCCGATTTACCCGTTGACTCCTGACCCTAATGATATGATCAAAGTGATGGACGCGGATCATAAGAATACAGGCTTTACGGATGTTCACGTGCGTGGTTATTACCCGGGTTACATGAAACGTTATTTGAAAGATAACGGAATTACCATTCATTTCGAGCCTGGTGACGAAGAAATTTTGAAAAATACCGTTGATTTTATTTCCTTTAGCTATTATCAAAGCAGTTGCGAAACGGCTGATCCTGCCAAGCAAATTAAAGGAGAAGGAAACCTGATTGGTGGTGTTCCTAATCCGCTCTTGACTGCGAGTGATTGGGGTTGGCAGATTGACCCTCAAGGCTTAAGGTACATCATGAATGCGATGTATGATCGTTATCAGAAGCCATTGTTCATCGTTGAAAATGGATTAGGAGCCGTAGATGAACTGATTACGGACGAAAATGGTAACAAAACCGTTATTGATGACTATCGCATTAAATATTTGAAGGAGCACTTGCTTCAAGTCGCTGAAGCCATTAAAGATGGTGTTGAATTAATGGGATATGCATCATGGGGTTGCATTGACTTGGTGAGTGCCACAACTGCAGAAATGAAAAAACGGTACGGATTCATCTATGTAGATCGCCATGATGATGGTTCAGGAACATTGGAACGCTATCGTAAGAAGTCCTTCCACTGGTACAAAGATGTCATTGAAAGCAACGGGAGCAGTTTGTTTCGGGAGTAGAAGATGAGAAAAAAAAGTATATTTTTAATTATTGCATTATTTGTTGCTACATTGAATTTGCGCCCAGCTATTAATTCTATATCTCCACTGCTAGATACGATTCGGGAAGATTTGGGGATGAGCGCTGCACTAGCCAGTTTGCTAACGTCAATACCTGTATTATGTATGGGCGTATTTTCACCTTTTGCCGTCAAAGCAAGTGGGAGATGGGGAATAGAGCTAATCATTGGATATTCCCTGATTGTGGTGGGAATCGGAATAGCCACTCGGCTATTTACACAGTCTACGTCCGTTTTACTTTTATCTGCATTGATCGTAGGTATCGGGATCGCTTCGATTGGCCCGTTAACTTCAGGCTTTATTAAAAAGTATTTTCCCGATCATGTTCCATCTATGATTGCACTCTATAGTATTGCAATCACTGTAGGGGCTGCGGGCAGTTCAATGGTATCCATTCCCTTAGAGGCATATTTCAATTCTTGGCAGATCGCAGTAGGAGGGTGGGCAGTCATTGCCTTTGTAGCAGCGATCATGTGGTGGATCATGGTGAAACCGAAATCTGAATCTGCTCATGTGAGTGGAATAAAAGAACGTCCGCAAATTAAACTTCCCTGGGGAAATAGAAGAGCATGGACGATTACGCTCTCATTTGGATTAATGGCGATGTTGTTTTATTCTTTTACAGCGTGGCTCCCGTTGATGATTCAGGAAATGGGGTATAGCAAATCCTATGCAACGCTATGTCTGACCATATTTGTTGTCATCCAAATTCCGATTAGCTTTGTACTTCCTGTATTATTGAAGAACTTTCCCTCAAGAAGAGTATGGTTGGTTGGTGAATCTCTGTTCATGATTGTTGGGTTGGTTTTATTGATGATGAATTTCATGCCGATGGTTTCCGTTGTACTCTTTGGAGTTGGGGCAGGGGGCTTGTTCACTTTAAACCTGATGTTACCGATTGATTCTACAACCAATGTGAACGATGCTACTTCCTGGTCAGCGATGCAGCAATCTGCTGGATATGTCATTGGAGCGATAGGTCCAATATTGCTAGGCTGGATTCATGATGCTTCCCATAGCTTCACACCTGCTATGATTGGAATGTTGGTGATCATCATTCTAATGATCATGACACAAATTGCAGCAACACGGAAGAAAAAAGGAATGGAAAGAGCTTAAAGTAAGCATTCATTTGAGAACTATAGCAGCGTAAAAGAGAGTCGAAATGACTCTCTTTTTGTTTGCGTAAATTTAGAAAGAATGGATGCTCCACTATAACTCTTATTCTAGTTTTGCAATTAGATTGTAAACCTCTTTACCTAGCCATTCTAATAAGAAAATAACAGGTGTGTGTGTAGTGAGGTCAATACTTCCGAGATACTCTTCTTTTACATAATATGGAATGCATACATCTGAAATTTTAGCCATGGTAGATTGGCGATTATTTGTAATTGCAATAATTTTATGCTTATCCTGCTTGATCCGCTCGAGATAAGGTTGAACATATGGGTTTTCACCTCGTGTAGACAAAGCAATCGTAATACTGTCTTTTTGAATTCTCGTATGAATAGGATAATGAGGATCTTTTATGTACATAGAGAATATCCCTAAATTTGAAAATAACCTAGCTCCATATTCACCCATTACTCCAGAGCTTCCGATACCAATAAAAATGACATTACTAGCTGTAGCAATTAATTTCGCTGCTGCCGAAATTTTTTCCACCAATTCAGGAGATTGAGAATGTTCAAAAAACGCATACACGGCATGATGAGGACTTTTCAACTCTTGCTTCGTTAATTTATCTTTTTGGGAAACGAGCATCTTAAGTTTTACTTTAAATTCGGAAAATCCCTCACATTGATTCTTTCTGCAAAATCGCAGAATGGTGGCTGTAGATACATGAGTTTCATTGGCTAGTTCTCTAATACGCATGTAAGCCACTTTTTCCATGTTCTGAGAAATATAGTTGTATAAAGATAGTTCTAAATCGTTATAGGATGAGATTTGCTCACTGGTGAACATAAATATGCACTCCTTAGACCATAGTCAAAATAATAAGTAGCCTGCTTAGACAGTATATATTACCTACGATTTAGAAACAAGGCGTTACACTTTTGTAACAAAAATCATTTCGTGTCAAAGCAAACTAAACACTTAAATCATATATATTTTCTTCCCTGTTCTGAGTAACATGACGTTATAACATATGTTTTGTACTTCCATTATATCTGGCCAGACGCGTCCATGGTCAGAGAATACCTTAATTTACGTCAAAGGAGCCTTACAACATGGATAAACAACAATTGTCCAAAGATATTCTCAAACTGGTTGGTGGGGAAAAGAATATCGAACAAGTTACACACTGTATGACTCGACTCAGATTCAATCTGAACGATAACAATCAAGCTGACAAAACTACGTTGAAAAACACACCTGGCGTTATGGGTGTAACGGAAAACGGCGGACAGTTTCAGGTGATTATTGGCAATGAAGTTTCCGAAGTGTACAAAGCACTAGTGAACAATATGAGCAATAAGCCTAGCACAGAAAGTGCTCCAAAAAGCGAAAAGAAACAAAGGAACCCGATTAGCGCATTGTTTGATTTCATCTCGGGCATGTTCACGCCAATCCTGCCAGCCATTGCTGGCGCAGGTATGATCAAAGGGATCATATCCATTCTGGTGGCTGTTGGTTGGATGACGAATACAAGTTCAACCTATATCATTTTATCCGCCGTTGGCGATGGTGCATTCTACTTCCTGCCTATACTTCTAGCCGTTAGCGCTTCGAAGAAAATGGGTAGCAATGTTTATGTAGGAGCTGCCTTAGCGGCTGGTCTTATGCACCCTACCATTGGAGCCTTGTTTCAAGGGGGGAATACATCGTTTGCAGGGATTACAGTTATTGCTACATCCTATGCTTCATCGGTTATTCCCATCGTCATCGCAATCTGGATCACTGCTTACTTGGAGAGAGCGATAGACCGTATAACGCATGCTTCACTCAAAATGATTATTGTACCAACGGTAACGTTACTTATCATGGTACCCCTAACCTTGATTGCGATTGGGCCACTGGGTGGTATTATTGGAAACGGTTTATCCGGAGGTATCAGATGGTTATTTGATAACGCATCCATTTTTGCAAGTATTTTGATTGGTGGCACAATGTCTGTACTGATTATTACAGGCATGCATTATGCACTGTTGCCGCTTGCAGTTGGTTCGATTGCAACACTTGGTTACGATTTTATCGTTCCGTTGATGTTCGCAGCTAATATGGCCCAGGGTGGTGCTGCATTTGGGGTTGGCTTCAAGTCTAAAAACACCGATACCAAATCACTTTCTTATTCGACAGGACTGACCGCTCTTATGGGGATTACGGAGCCTGCCATGTACGGCATTAACATGAAATTCAAAAAACCATTTATTGCAGCGCTCATTGGGGGCGCAGTCGCTGGAGCGTTTCTGGGAGCCTTTTCGGTTAAAGCCTATTTCATTAGCACAGTAGGTCTTCCGGGAGCTGCCTCATATGTGGGTCCAGACATTAGCAACCTGCTATATGCACTGATTGCTGCTTTAATTGCATTCGTTGTAGCTAGCGTCATTACTTATATTCTGGGCTTCCAGGAAGACGTACCTGCACCATCAGCAACGTCTGGAACTATACCTGTAGTAACTGAAGAGACTAATGTAGTAGCTGAAGATATTAAATTACAGGATGAACAAATATTCAGCCCAATCAATGGGGAAGTTAAGCCACTTAGCGTGGTTCCAGATCCTGCTTTTTCAGAAGAAATGATGGGTAAAGGATTTGCCATTCAACCTTCAGAAGGACGTGCAGTTTCCCCGGTTAACGGCATAGTATTCTCTGTTTCTAAGAGTGGTCATGCTATTGGTCTCGTAAGTGATCTTGGCGCAGAGTTGCTGATTCACATTGGAGTTGATACGGTAAAGCTGAAAAGCCAATTTTTCTCGCCAAAGGTGCAGGCTGGAGCTAAGGTATCCGTAGGCGACCTATTGATGGAATTTGATCGTGAAGAGATCGAAAAAGCGGGTTACAGCATGATTACGCCGGTCATTATTACAAACATGCATCAATATACCGATGTGGAATCAGCTGGTCGTACCCATATTCTTGAAAAAGAATGGATGTATACAGTCAAAGTTTAATCTGGTTCCCCTGCACAGGGAGATACTTTAAAAAGCCGCAATCCTGCATGATCAGGATTGCGGCTTTTTCAGTGTTGCTATTAGAACAAAACAGAGACTATGCAGATTAAGTTTATCTGTTATTAAAACTTCCATACGAATCATCAGTTGTAAGCTTATCTAGTTCAGAACAGGAGTAGCATTGTACTTCGCTCGGGCAATCCGGGTAGCATCTACCATGTTTCTTAGTGAAGCCACGGTTTCTTCCTGTCCGCGGGTTTTCAGGCCGCAGTCTGGATTAATCCAGAACAGTTTCGGATCGAGCACACGCAAAGCACGGTCAATCATGTTACTCATTTCTTCGACGCTTGGTACACGCGGGCTATGGATGTCGTATACGCCAAGTCCAATACCGAGCTCATACGTATTCTCTTCAAAGCTGTGAATTAACTCCCCATGGCTACGCGATGTTTCAATGGAGATCACATCGGCATCCATTGCTTCGATAGAATCAATCATATCGTGGAATTCGCAATAGCACATATGGGTATGAATTTGGGTGGTTTCCTGTACGGTGCATGTCGTAATGCGGAACGCTTTGACGGCCCAATCCAGATAATCGGCTTGTTTATTCTCCTTGAGCGGCAGGCCTTCACGGACGGCAGGTTCATCCACCTGAATCATGCCGATGCCTGCTTTTTCGAGCGCTTCAACCTCTTGTCTGAGTGCATACGCCAATTGATACGCGATGGTTTCCCGTTCAATATCATCCCGTACAAAGGACCAGTTCATGATGGTGATCGGGCCTGTCAACATACCTTTAACAGGGCGGTCTGTCTTCGACTGTGCGTACTTCGTTTCCTCAACCGTCATTTCACCTACAAATTCGACATCTCCGAAAATAACAGGTGGTTTCACGCAACGTGATCCGTAGGACTGTACCCATCCATATTGCGTAAAGGCAAATCCAGCCAGCTTCTCGCCGAAAAATTCGACCATATCGGTGCGTTCAAACTCACCGTGAACCAGCACGTCAATACCAATCTCTTCTTGAATGTTAATCCAGCTGTCAATCTGATCGCGGATAAAGGAAGCGTATTGTTCATTGCTCAGCTCGTTTTTGCGCCATTGTTGGCGAGCTTTTCGAACCTCCGTGGATTGCGGGAAACTGCCAATCGTTGTCGTTGGGAAGAGAGGCAATTGCCACTTTTCTTGCTGGGCAACATGACGTTCGGCAAATGGACGTGAGCGGTTAGGCTCTTGTACACGGATGGAAGCAACGGCTTCCTGCACGGCTTTGCGGTTACGATCTCCGGAGCTTTGCAATGCCTGTAGTTTTTGCTCGGCGTCTTTAATTTTAGCGGTGATGTCCGCATCAGTGCTGCGGATTGCTTGGGTCAAAATAACGATCTCATCCAGCTTTTCATCCGCAAATGCAAGTGCATCTTTGAGCTCAGCAGCAAGTTTAGCTTCGCGTGCTGTTGTGACAGGTACATGCAGCAAGCTGCAGGAGGATTGCACAATTAACCTTTCAGGGTTAACGAGTGAAGTAAGCGTCTGGAGTAATGTCAGCTTGTCTTGAAGGGATGCTTTCCAGATGCCGCGTCCATCAATGATACCCGCACCCAGCACTTTGTCTGCCGGAAAACCGTTCGTTTGAATAGATTGCAAGTTACCTTCCAATCCATGTACGAAATCAAGACCGATACCTTGAACTGGCAAGCTGATGATTTCGTTGTAGTTTTCAACGGATTCGAAGTAGGTTTGTAACAAGATATTTAAGCCAGGAACTGCGGATGCAAAGGCTGCATAAATCTTATTCAGGCGCTGAACATCCGCATCATTCAATTTCGTTACGAGCACCGGCTCATCAATCTGTACCCACTGTACGCCAGCATCTGCAAGTTCTTGCAGCACTTGAGTGTAGAGAGGAAGTAGCTGATCCAGCCAAGTGTCTGTTTCGGAGGCATCATAGCCTTTGGAGAGCTTCAGGAAGGTCAGCGGTCCAACGATGACCGGTTTGCCTTCAATGCCGAGCTTCTCTTTGGCTTCAAGGTATGCGATCAGCGGTTTATTCTCGGTTAAAATCGGCGAAGCATCATTCAATTCAGGTACAATATAGTGATAGTTCGTATTGAACCATTTGGTCATTTCACTGGCTGCGGCATCTTTCGTTCCACGGGCGATGCCGTAATAGGTGGAGAGAGGCACAGCACCTCCGGTATAAGCAAAGCGTTTTGGCACAATACCAAACATCACGGCTGTATCCAGAATATGATCATAATAACTGAAATCGTTCACTGGAATCAGATCGATACCTTTGGCTTGTTGCTTGCGCAAATGATCTAAACGAATCTCTTGTAATCTCGCGTGAAGTTCGTTTTCTTGTATTTTTCCTGACCAAAAGGCCTCAAGTGCTTTTTTCCATTCCCGATCGGCTCCGATTCGCGGGTATCCCAATACGCTGCTTTTTGTCATTTGCCATAACCCCTCTGCAATGTGTTAACAACAAGGTATCACAGAAGTATGGTTATTAAGTAATTCCATTAAATTATATCCAGCTATAGCTTTGTGCTATAGCAGACGGGACTAACAAGATAGAGGAGTGAGGATAAGAGAGTTAATTGGGAAAGGTTTGATAGGGAAGGTGAGATAGCGAAGGTGATTTGAAGCAGTGACCGCCATTGAAGGAAGATAATCTGCTATGGAAGTAGACATAGGAGCGTTCCAATGGTTAACTAGGCTTATAGTAAGAAGGAAGGGAAGGCGGCATCTGTGAATCTGTTTTACGTTCAATCGACCTTAGACGGAGTAAGTAAAGTGAAAAATTTTCTGGAGGATAACTATATCGGCATCCCGTGGTCAGCGCTTGGCGATCTGGAGCAGGCGTCATCGGAGGAATTACGTGAACTGTTGGAGCAAACCTATGGAATTATTGCGGATAATTCAGGCGACGTTTTGGAGACGATCCAGCTGTTTGCAGACGCGATGAATGATGGGGATTATGTTGTGATTAAGGATGAGGATTGGATGTATGTCGGAGATCTCGGCGATTATTATTATGACGACTCCATTGGCACAAGCGATGATATTATATGCCACCGCAGGGGCGTAACCTGGCTTGGACGGGTACCGCTGGAGGATATTAATGAACACATGCAAACTTTGCTGCAAGAACCCAATGTTGTTGCCCAATTTAAGTTGCCTGTAAAGCAGGCGAGGCTGGATCAAGCTCTTAGGGGGAATAGCGATACAGCGGGGAGTGTTGGGACAGCATTGAACCAAGAAACTCAGCGGGTAGCACCAGAATTATTCAAAACGTTAACACATGATCACACACTTCCACGAGTTGAGCAATCCACGATTGATAGCGCGCTGCAAGTACTTCAAGAGGCATTGCTGAGCAAAGATGAAGGACTGCGAGTACAAGCGGCTATCGCCATTTTGCAATATGCCAAACCGTAAGCTCAGCATCAAAGTGGAGTGTAGAACTAGTAAGAGTAAAAGCTATAACCGAGCGAATGAGAGGAAAACAGCGGATAAAACGAATTACAAGCACAAAGGGACAACCGCCATGGTTGTCCCTTTGCTGTGTATAGAGATCCTTTTTATAAAAAGATAAGTAACAATGTTCCTGCCGCAAAGCAGTAATATGAAAAATACTTCAGATTGCCACGGGCCATAATGCCCATAAACCATCTCATTGAGAAATAGGTAACGACCAGCGTTGTGATAAACGCGATCAGGTAAGGAATAGCCAGCTGTGCACGGTTAGGATCATGCGCTATATCTGAAGCACCCATAATCACACCGCCGATACTGATCGGGATATAGAGCATAAAGGAGAATTTTAACGCCGTTTCCTGTTTCATACCGACTGCAATAGAAGAGATAACGGTAGCCCCTGAACGACTGATTCCCGGAATAAGAGCAACGGCCTGAGCGAGTCCAACCAGCACGGCGTCCTTTGTTTTTAAGTCACCGTCCTGTTTGCGGCCTCGCAGATTACGAATAAGCCAGAGCGCCACACCTGTAATTAACAGGGCAACAGCAACTGTATAGACGGATGAGAAAATTTCTTCAATCTGATCCTTGAAAAATACAGCGATAACAGCAGCCGGAATCGTTCCGATCACGATATATAAGCAAAACATAAAGTCTGCTCGATATTCCGGTTTACGAGTGGTTAAGTAACCCCATCCACCGGTAATCAGCTTCATGATGTCTTCCCGAAAAATAAAAACAATGGCAATTAATGAAGCGGTGTTCGTCAAAATTTCAAACGAAAGGCCATTTTGCTTCAGTCCCATTAGTCGCTGGGCAATAATTAAATGACCGCTGGAGGAGACCGGAATCGGCTCCGTTGCCCCTTGAACGATACCCAAAAAAAAGTACTTTAACCACAGTATAATCTGATCCATCTTGTCCTCCTTGAAACATTTCTCTACATTCTCAAAAATCATGTTCAAAATCATTCTCTTTGTTAAATCTCTCTATCCACTCTAATGATGATAGCCTTTTAACTTACTAGATGGCAAGTTTGGAATGAAATTGTCAGTAGAAATGGGATGTATATTCTCTTTTTTCACTTAATAGACGAAGTTTGGAATGAATATATTAAACTTGTATTGTAAAAAAGCTAGAGTCGTGATATCGTTGATAACGATTATCAATATCATTTATTTGATTGAATCCAATACATTAAAGGTGGGGTTATTTTTGCGTAGTACAAAAAGAAGTTCAATTTGGATCATGATGGCGCTTGTGTTCATGCTGATCTTGAGTGCATGTGGTCAGTCAGCTTCAAATACAGCTAAAGATGGGGCGGAGAAGACTACTGTATCATCCGATGCGGGAAGCAAAACCAGTAACAATTCAGATGGTACGACAGACACAGGAGCAGGTGCAGAAGATGAGATGGTTTCATTCCAGTCTGATGCTGGTGAAGTGAAAGTGCCGAAAAATCCTAAACGGATTGTGGATCTGACGGCCTTCTCTACGGGATACTTTGTCGCACTGGATGCTCCAGTGGTGGGGGCAACTACAGGTGCAATGAACAACAAATACATTAAAGAGCAGCTTGCTGCACAAGGAACAGCAGATTTAGGTGATCAGCCGCCAACACCGGAGCAACTGCTTGCTTTGAAACCCGATCTGTTTATTGTGTACACAGGTACAGAAGGCATCGACAAGCTGTCACAGATTGCACCTGTAGTTCAGATTGAGTACGGTAAACGTAACTACAAAGACTTAATGCTGGAGATGGGCAAACTTACAAACAGGGAAGAAGCAGCTAAGGCCTGGATAAGCAAGTGGGAAGCTCAGATTAACGAGTTGAAACCGAAGGTAGAAGCAGCTGTAGGTAATCGTACCGTATCGATCCTGAATCCGTATGATAAAGGGTTGTATGTCTTCGGTCATAACTATGGCCGCGGGGGAGAGATTATTTATGGTGAGTTTGGACTGAGAGCACCAACTAAGGCTCAAGCGGAAGCTATTGATAGCGGAACAGGCTGGGCTTCCATCTCGATAGAAGTGCTGCCGGATTATGCAGGAGACATTATTTTCACCAGCCCGTGGTCCGGGGACACGAGTGATTCCAAAAAGATTTACGAAAATAAGTTATGGAAGAACCTCCCGGCTGTCAAAGCCAATCATGTATTTCAGCTAGATCCATCGTCTGATACGTATAACGATCCGGTATCGTTGGAAGGACAGCTTAAATTTATTACGGATAGCTTACTTTCGGCATCCAAGTAGTTTCGGGCAGGCAGACTGTATTTTAGAGCAAATGGAACGAAGAAAAAAAAGAGGCTCTCACCGTTTAGGTGTGAGTCTCTTTACGTGGAACGGGATTATTTTCTGGAGATGAAATCAGTACGTACTGCCTCTCAAACGTTTAATATCCTCCATTGGCGGACAACCAAACATGCGTGAATACTCACGGCTGAATTGTGACGGGCTCTCGTATCCAACCTGATAAGCAGCCTCTGATGCGTCTACAGCTTGAGACATTAAGAGACGACGTGCTTCTTGTAGCCGCAGTTGTTTGATGAACTGAAGCGGGCTCATCGCAGTGACTGCTTTAAAATGTCGATGGAAGGAAGCCTGGCTCATATTCGCCAGCTCTGCCAGTTCTTCAATCCGGACGGGCCGACTAACATGTGTCACCATGTGTTCAATCACGTTACGAATACGGTACGCGTGAGATCCTTCTTGTGCCATCTGCTTCAGCGCACTGCCCTGAGGTCCTTTGAGTACTCTGTACAAAATCTCCTTTTTAAACAATGGAAAGAGCATGAAGATATCCTCCGCATCCCCTTCAAGCAACTGAGCTAATCGGATCACGGCATTCAGCAGCTCTGGAGAAGTTTTGCTCACATACATGGCTCGTCTGGTAACATCGTTTGTATCGTTCGAATTAGGGGAGAGACGGGTATGCTGAATTACCTCCAAAATTTCACTGCCTGTGAATTCAAGCTTTAATGCGAGATAAGGAGCGACAGGCGAAGCCTCTATGACTTGGCCGCTTACAGGCAAATCCATCGTAGCTACAATATAGCTGCCAGGTCCGTACTGGAAACGTTCTTGTCCCAGCAACATTTCCTTTTGACCCTGGACGACGATACAAAAAGAAGCTTCGTTCAACCTGAAAATCGGTTCAGTGATGTCAGATTCACGAATCAGAGAAAGGGAGGGAAGTTCGGTTGAATGGACCCCTTCATTGACCGTGTGCTGATGAATAAGTCTGGCAAGTTCATCTAACTGCTGCTGAAATGGCTTAGACATAGGATGAAATCCTTTCGTTTAACTCTAGGAGCTTGCTGCGTGCTCAGGCTTAGGCGCCAGTGTAGTTTTATGAATGTTCTCCGTTCCAGCTTCGATGGCCTGCTGATAATAACTGCGCTTATGCTCAATAACTTCCATTGTTCTCCGAAGTTCTTCCATTTGAGCCTCGACGCTGGCTTTGCGCTCGGTAAACATGTCATACCTCTGATGCAAGGTTGCGTCACCTTCCGAGCACCAGGCTATGAATTCCCGGATATCCTTGATCGGCATTCCGGTAGCTTTCAGACATTGGATTATTTTCAGAAAATCAATATCGGAGTCCTTGAATTGTCTCGTTCCGGTCGAATTACGTTCGACGAAGGGCATGAGTCCCTCTTTGTCATAATAGCGCAATGTATACACAGTCAGATCCAATTTTTTAGCGACTTCACTAATGGAATAGGTCATATCGAGTTTGTTCCTTTCAGTTCTAGATCAGATCGAGATTAAACCTTGTATGGTAAAGGGCTCTCGTTGATGCGAGTGAATTCTATCATGCGGCCTGGAGTGATGTCAAAACGAGCAATTTTTTTGAAAAAAGTAGATTAAAACATTTGACCTAGAGTTAACTATAGGGCGTAAGATAAAGAAGATTCCAAAATCATGAGGAGGTTATACTATTGATTACAGCTAAAGCTAGAGCCGTGGATGGACCCGATAAACCCTTCCGTTCCGCAGAGATTAACCGCCGTGATCTGGATACCACGGATGTATTAATTGAGATTAAGTTTGCCGGCATCTGCCACTCGGACATTCATACCGCTCATGGGGAGTGGGGACCCGTTAATTATCCACTCGTACCGGGACACGAAATTGCCGGTATTGTGACTGAAGTAGGTAGTGGTGTATCAAAATATAAAGTAGGCGACCGCGTAGGCGTTGGATGTATGGTTGACTCTTGCGGCGAATGTGAGAATTGCCGTAAAGGAGAAGAGCAATACTGCCTGAAAGGTAATATTCCAACGTATGCAGGAGTAGACAAATACGGTGAGCCAACCCAAGGCGGTTATTCCACACATATCGTGGTAACCGAGGATTTTGTAGTGCGCATTCCTGACAATATTGAGCTGGATGCTGCTGCACCGCTGCTATGTGCCGGAATCACAACCTATTCTCCACTACATCACTGGGGCGCTGGCCCGGGTAAGAAAGTCGCAGTCGTAGGGATGGGTGGCCTTGGTCATATGGCAGTTAAAATCGCACATGCGATGGGAGCTGAGGTTACGGTTCTTTCTCAATCCCTTAGCAAAAAGCAAGACGGGTTGCAGTTTGGCGCAGATCATTACTACGCAACGAGCGACCCGGAAACATTTGAAAAGCTCGCAGGCTCATTAGACCTGATCATTAATACAGTAAGTGCAAGCATTGATATCAACGCTTATTTCTCGCTACTCAAGTTGGACGGTACACTCGTCAATGTAGGAGCTCCGCCAGAGCCACTCCCCGTCAATGCATTTGCGTTGATTGGTCACCGCCGTTCATTCGCAGGTTCCATGATTGGCGGCATACGTGAGACACAGGAAATGCTTGATTTCTGTGCCGAGCATGATATTGCACCTAGCATTGAAGTCATTTCGGCAGATCAGATTGATGAAGCATATAAACGTGTGCTCGCTTCAGATGTAAAATATCGCTTTGTTATTGATACAAGCACCATTTAACAGAGCAGAGGGGAAGGAGTTCAGTTAACGCCTTCGCCTTTGAATAAATAAAACTGATGTATTAGCAAATAGCCCCTATTTCCGCATATGGAAAGGAGGGGCTATTTGTTGTTACGATAACATTTTAAAGACCGTATGCCACGGTACCTATCGTTGATAGATCATAAATATGTTTCTTGTGCTCCATCAATGTTGTTTACTGTGCGCCCACGACAGGATGGGGAATATAAGGCTCTTCCATAAAAGCGATGTCCTCTGAATTAAGCTTCATAGACAGTGCGCCCAAGGCAACATCGAGATGTGAATGTTTCGTTGCGCCGATAATCGGAGCAGTCACGGTCTCTTTCTGTAACAGCCATGCCAGCGCTATGTGTGTACGAGGCACATCATACTTCTCGGCAATAGCCGCCACCCGTTCGACAACAATGCGATCCGCGTCACTTGTGGCATTGTACTTTGATTTCTGAATCATATCCGTTTTAGAGCGATGCGTCGTCACCGACCAATCTCTTGTTAACCTGCCGGAAGCGAGTGGGCTGTATGGCGTAACGCCGATCTTTTCCTCTTTGCAAAGTGGCAGCATCTCCCGTTCCTCTTCACGGTAAATCAGGTTCAAATGGTTCTGCATGGAAACAAATTTGGTCCAGCCATTTTTCTCCGCTGTATATAATGCTTTCTGGAACTGCCATGCGAACATGGCGGAAGCTCCAATATATCTGGCTTTCCCGGACTTCACCACATCATGGAGTGCTTCCATTGTTTCTTCTATAGGTGTGTTATAGTCCCAGCGATGAATGATATATAGATCCACATAATCCGTTTTGAGTCGTTTCAGACTTTTGTCGATTTCACTTAAAATGGCTTTCCTGGACAACCCGGAGCCGTTGGGGCCTTCATGCATTCGGCCATGAACCTTGGTCGCAATCACGACCTGATCACGGTCTGCGTAGTCTTTCAAAGCCCGTCCCAGATATTCCTCGCTCGTACCAAGAGAGTATATATTGGCTGTATCGAAGAAATTAATACCAAGATCCAGTGCCTTGCGAATCACGGATCGGGAGTCTTCTTCGTTCAGCACCCACTCGTGAACCCATTTACTGGCGTCCCCGAATCCCATACATCCGAGACAAAAGCGCGAGACATCGAGTCCTGTATTACCAAGTTTAACGTATTCCATCGTAATCACATTTCCTTTCTTCTCCAAGTTGCCACGTATTCCACATATCTAATAGGATGGCTGTGTTCTGTTCTATTATGTCATGATTCTCTAATGAAACTGTAGTTCATTTCAATCAAAAGTTTGCCTGATCCGATCAAAATGGGAGTAGCACTCTTTTACGTATAGAAACGTAGAGCACCTAATAAAATAAAGCCCCATGGAACAGACCAAAGGGCTTTAAAGAGAGTGGAGCTATCGTTTAAATGTTAATAAAAAAAGATTGAACGCAAAAATACGCTGTGATATAATCATGAGCGCAGTTGATTTCGTTGAATATGTAATTGGTGTATCATTATTTCTCCTAAATTAATCATACATCGGATTCTTCGGTTTGTCAACGCGCTTTTTTTCTCCAAAAAAAATGGGCTGAGGAGTGTGGTTAAAGATATGACAGAAACGAACGAATGGCAATTGGAAAAAGAAAGATTGGCTTACGTGCGAAATGAACTGCAGGCGAGACTTGCTGAACTTGAACCCCAAGTTGAAGGTCTTGCGGATCAGGCTACGAAAATTCGTAAACGTTTCTGGGAAGAAGTCACGATTAATACGGGTTCATACACGGATTTTGAAGAAGCCTTTTATACCATTAATCAGCAAGCGAGAGTGTTGGCTGAACGAGAACGTGGGCATAAGTTATTAGTACAGCAGTGGAAAAATGTAAATCGTTTATTGCCTTTACCTTACTTCGGACGTATTGATTTTAAGGAAAAGGGTCTTGGTGTTACGGAGCCAATTTACATTGGGGTGTCTTCTTTTACAGACAAGGAAGGCTTGGATTTTCTCATCTATGATTGGCGTACACCTATCGCGAGTCTCTATTATGACTATGGCTCCGGTACGGCAGATTATGAGACACCTATGGGGAAAATCGAGGGGACCGTTGAACTGAAACGTCAGTTTCAAATTCAGGATGGTCAGTTGCTGGGCATGTTTGATGCTAGTGAAACCATTGGGGATGCCATGCTCCAGGAAGTGCTCTCCAAAGGTGCGAATTCTCAGATGAAAAGCATTGTAGCAACGATACAAAAGGAACAGAATGCCATTATTCGTGATGATCGCAGCCGAATGCTGATTGTTCAGGGCGCCGCAGGTAGCGGCAAGACATCCGCTGCGCTCCAGCGAGTGGCCTATCTATTATATAAACATCGCCAGACGATCAAGGCAGATCAGATGGTTCTTTTTTCGCCAAATCCGATGTTTGCGAGTTATATCTCGACCGTTTTGCCAGAGCTAGGTGAAGAGAACATTCAACAGACGACGTTTCAGGAATACTTGAATTATTGGCTCGGATCGAGCTTGAGTCCGGAAGATCCACTTGATCAGATCGAGTATGTACTTACTGCTGGTGCGGAACCAGATTACACTGCTCGTATGGAAGGCATTCGCTATAAAGCATCCGCGGAATTTATGAAAGCTTTGAAGAACTATGGGGAATGGCTAGGGCATGAAGGGTTAAACTTTATCGGCATCCGGTTCCGTGAACGGGAGTTCATTACTTCAGCTCAGATGAAGGCACAATTTTCAACGTATGACGTCCATCTTCCGTTGCCAAGCCGCATATTGTTATTGCAAGAATGGTTGCTGAAACAGCTGGCTGTTCTAGAGCAACAGGAACGACAAGCGGACTGGGTGGAGGAAGAGTTGAATTATCTCGATACGGACGACTACGCAGACGCGTACGGTAAGTTGCACAAGGAAAAGGCTGTGTTCGAAGTGGCGGAGCAGTATGCGGCAAGAGAGAATGCAAGCAAGCGTGCTGATCTGGATGAAGGTGCTTTCGATTTTGGCGAGAGGGAAGAAGAATTGCTACGGCGAAAAATAGTGAAGCAAACGTTCAAGCCTCTAAGGCAGCGTGTTCGAAAGTTCAAATTCGTCAATGTACAGTCAGCCTATGAACAACTATTTGTAGATTCCGCAGCCTATCAAGAACGTACGAATGGAGCGGCAGTTCCACCTCACTGGGATGAAATCTGTATCCAAACCAAAGATATGTTGCGTCAGAACAAGCTGTTCCATGAAGATGCTACCCCGTATTTATATGTAAAAGAAATCATCGAAGGGGTACGAATCAACACGGATATCCGTCATGTGTTCGTCGACGAAGGTCAGGATTACTCGGCATTTCAATATGAATATCTCAAAAAGCTGTTCCCTCGTGCCCGCATGACGGTACTAGGTGATTTCGGGCAAGCGATCTATATGCAGGCGACAGAACTTGCCGCTACTGATTCGCCATTAATTTCGTTATATGGGGACAAAGAAACGACGCTTATTCGGCTAGTACAGAGCTATCGCTCAACTCGAGAAATTGTTGAATTCACGAAGGCGATGCTACCGGGCGGTGATGAGATTGTTGCTTTTGACAGAAGGGACCAGAAGCCGGCTTTAATCCGGGTGGAGGCAGGAGAGAACGAGCGTGATGAGTTCATTCGATCTGACGTTGAGGCGCTTCAAACAGAGGGTTTTCGTTCGATTGCGATCATAACCAAAACGGCAGCCGAGAGTCACCTTGCATATGAATGTTTGCGAGAGGTCGGTGTAGAGGGACTAAGGCTGATTACGAAAGACACGGAGCAGTTTGAAAAAGGCGTGATGGTCATTCCCGTCTACCTCGCCAAGGGTGTAGAATTCGATGCAGTGCTTGTATATGATGCCTCCGCAGTTCGATATGGGGAAGAATATGACCGCAAGCTTCTTTACACGGCTTGTACTCGCGCGATGCATCGGTTGCATCTCTATACGGCGAAAGACTGGTCACCTTTTGTTCTGTCATTGCCTGAAGAATTGTATGATGTAAAAAATGTATAAATTCCTTTTTCCCATATTTATCCTTAACATATTTTACAGTCTATGCTATGATACGGTTCAAATAAGGCTTGTTACTGATTTTTTCAGGCAATACCTATGTTTACATGCACTCAGTTTTTCTCTGAGTGTGTGTATGCATGGGTTTTTTTGCGTTTATCCAATGATCAACTTGGCTCCATTCCCGTCTTTAACGCAGGATGATGGCGAAATTGAAGCTGAGTTTATTAAATAAAAGTCAACTGATTTGATTCAGAAAGGGAGATTGGATTGAAGCAGAACAAGAGAAAGGTTTCATTTTGGAAAAAAGGGATTTCGGCATTACGTTTGATGAGCACACGTCTGACAATCGCATTTCTTGCTGTACTTTTGATTCCTACCGCACTTATCGGATATTTTTCGTATACCAGTGCCAAGGATCAGGTTCAGCAAAAAATGACAGCACCCATCCAAACGATCTTAACGATGGTAGGGCAGCATATTAACAACACCGTTGGTGAGCGAGTGAAGTTACTTCATTATATAGACGATTTGGTGGGTACAAATCCAGGAACGGAGCAGTATGAAGAAGTTAGGCTAGACATGAATCGTTTCTCGACTACATATCCGGAGATTTTGGCTTTTTCTATGGCGAATGAACAAGGGAAGTTTATTACGAACTCCAATATCGAAGAAACAACCTCCGATGTTCGCAATACCGAATGGTACAAAAGCGCCATTAGCGATGGTGGCAAAATTCATTTTTCGAACATTACCAAAGATGCAGCCTCCGGAAAAATATACGTAGAAATATCAAAGGGACTTTCGGGTGATAAAGGGGCTGTACGCATTCAACTGGATCTGACTTCATTAGCAACAGAGCTCGCCGCGATAGAGGTTGGCGGTAATGGCAGCTTAATTGTTGTGGATCGCAATCGTTCCATAGCGGCTTGGTCAGGAGCTATTTCCAAAGGAGGGGGCGGTGAACTGGGTGGACCACTGATCGAAGGCATCCCGGTAAACCCTAATACGGCGTCTGATATGGATGAGCCCATGGCTTTCTCTCATTTTGTACGTACAGACCTGGAATATGATTTGGATGTATATAACGGTGTTAACGCCTTAACGGGATGGAATGTGATTGTGCTTATGGGGCATGAAGACTTTATTGTTGCAGCCAAACCAATTTTGATTACAAGTCTGACGGTCATTGGCATCTCGGTCCTTATTGCCGGATGGATCATTTTTCTGATATTGAGAGCCTTTATTGTTCCGATGAGAAAACTCAGAGTGGCTGCACGTAAAGTACGTGAGGGCAATCTATCTGAGCGAGTTGGTCTGAATTCTGCTAACGAATTTGGTATGCTGGCTCAGGATTTTGATGAAATGACTCAATCCCTTCAATCTGTTGTCCTTGAACTGAACAAGACCTCTTCGTTGCTGGGGGAATCTTCACAGATGATTCAAGAGAGCACAGAGCAGACGACCCAATCTGTTCAGCATGTAGCCGAGATTATGCAACAAACGGCTGAGACAGCCGTAAATGGAGCTGAAAGCTCGCGTCAAACCGCTAATGCTGTGGAAGAGATGGCAAGAGGAATCAGCACCATAGCAGCATCTGCAACGACGATTGTGGATTCGGCCGAAGAGACAGAACGTGCAGTAGTAAGCGGTGGCGATACGATTAAACAAGTGGAAGAACAGATGGGACTCATATTGGAAGTCGTGGAAGAAACCAGTTCACTGATGAATCAATTGTCTGCTCTTTCCTCGGAAGCAAGTCAGATGAACGATGCCATAGCAGATATTTCTCGTCAAACGAATCTGTTGTCATTAAATGCTTCCATTGAAGCATCCAGAGCTGGAGAACATGGCAAAGGGTTTGCGGTTGTTGCTTCGGAAGTTCGCGAGCTATCCCAGCAGTCCAAACAAAGCGCCGAACAGATTGGCAGTACTATTGAGCACATGCTGAACTTGATTGAACAGTCGACAATGCTGATGAATCAGCAGGTTCGGAATCAGGTAAGTGAGGGTATGCGCATTAGCATAGAAGCTTCCAAAACCATTCGGAACATTGAACAGCACACGTCTAAAATAGTAGATCAGATTCAGGATATCTCCAGTATATCTGAAGAGCTGTCTGCGAGTACCGAACAAGTTTCGGCTGCAGTAACCGAGATGGCGGACATCTCGAAGCTGTCTGCGGACAGTGCTCAGACAACCTCGGCAGCGGCACAGGAACAAATGGCTGCAATGGAGGAAATCTCGGCATCCACGGTTCAGCTGGCCCAAACGGCTGACAATATGCAACAGCTGGTTCAACGATTTACACTCTAAGACGTTAAGGAAAGTCGCTGGGTACAGCGGCTTTTTTTACGTTGAAATCTATTTTTTCTCAAGCTAACAGAGGATGTAACAGGTAAGGAAATGCAAGGTTTTGTGCATGTTGTTCAACGAAAACTCTGATAAAATAAAACAAACTTGAATGTAAACCCCATTACAACATAAACAACGGATGAAGCGCTGAATCCAATATTAAAACAGGAGGTGGCTTGAGATGAACAAACCGATGATAGGGGTACTTCCTTTATACGATACGGACAAAAAAAGTTACTGGATGCTTCCTGACTATATGAAGGCCATTGAAGATTCAGGTGGTATCCCGGTCATGCTGCCATTAACGACAGACGAGGACATGATCACAACGCTGGCGCACACCTTTGACGGATTTCTGTTTACTGGTGGCCATGATGTTAATCCGGAACTTTATGATGAGCGGATGCAGAGCGTCTGTGGCGAGTTGTGTATGGAGCGGGATCAGATGGAGGTTATTCTGTTTAAAAAAGTGATTGCAATAGATAAACCTGCCTTCGGCATATGCCGCGGATTACAGCTGTTTAACGTAATATTAGGCGGTACGTTATATCAGGATATTCCTACAGATATGGAAGCAGAGCAGGAGATTGTCCATCAGCAAAAACCCCCATACACCAATCTCGTACATTCCGTACATATTAAAAAAAATAATCTGCTTCATGATATCTTGCAGACGGATCAGATTCAGGTTAACAGCTATCATCATCAGGGCATCAAAACGTTATCCGATCAATTAGTGGCTGTTGCCATTGCGGAGGATGGATTAGTTGAATCTGTCGTCAAGCCGGGTGATTCGTTTGTACTCGCAGTTCAGTGGCATCCAGAGTATAGTTATGCCGTTGACGGGTACAGTCAGCAGTTATTTGCAGCTTTCGTCAGAGCATGCAGTTCAGCACGATTTAAGAGCCCTGTGCAGGACATTACGGCTTGATTCTAGTTCGATTGATATGAAAGGTTGAACACAAAAATCACTTTCGAGTATAGATTAGAGCATACGCTTGAAAGTGATTCTTATTTTTTTATTCGAGATAACGTATGAATGGTTACATTTCAATAAAGTTATACTCTGGGGTTGACATTAGATTAAATTTAAAACAAAATATATGCTATAGCATATAGAATGCCAATGGGATTGATGGTTGTTGTTAAACGTGAGTGCTGTCAGTGCAACTAAATAATCTTTTTCATAAGCAGAGTCACAGACCAGATACATGGTATAGCATGTAATTGATTCGCGATCTATATGTAATAACGAATGAAAGAAGGATAGCGATGTTCATTTTTATTACGGTTTTACAGGTTCTGTTAGGCCTCTTTTTCCTGGTTACAGGAAGCAAGATTATTTCGGGGAAGATGGCCGATGAATTCAAACGTTTTGGATTGCCTTCATTCTTTAATATTTTGACCGGATCGTTTGAGATTGTTGGAGCTATGGGTATGCTTGCTGGCATATGGATACCTGGTGTTGCATTTTGGGCAGGATTGTTACTGGGAGGTACAATGCTTGCTGGAGCCTTTACTTTGATTGTTTTAGCTAAAGATCCCATACAAAAAGCCATTCCTGCCATTGTTTTGTTCGTACTTAGCTTGATTGTATCACTGTATTATTTCTTCTAAGCGCTGAATAAGGAGGAGACGTAAGATGGGATTACAATCCCAACAAATTTTAATTGTTGATGATGAGCTGAGAATTCGAAATCTTCTACGGTTGTATTTAGAGAGAGAAGGTTTCGAAGTAGATGAAGCTACCACAGGAGAGATTGGTCTGGAAAAAGCACTTCGTTATGACTACGATCTGTTGATCCTTGATGTCATGTTACCTAGCATGGATGGCTTTTTCGTAACTTCAAGAATACGTCAATATAAGACAACTCCCATCTTAATTTTAACTGCAAAAGATAGTGAAGAGGATGTTATTCAAGGTTTTGAGTCAGGAGCGGATGATTATGTCACCAAACCGTTTAGTCCACGTGAAGTCGTTCATCGTATTAGAAGTGTCGTTCGGAGAAGACAAGCGGGGAATCACGAAAACCTTACTTTTTATCGAAGATTGAAATTGCGTGATTTCATTTTGGAAGACGATCACAAATTGTCTTCTAGGGGGAAAGAGATTCATTTAACTCCTAAAGAATACGAATTGTTATTTTATTTAGCGACGTCACCAGATAAGTTGTTTTCGAGAGAGAATATACTTCAAAATGTATGGAACTATGATTATAGTGTGGACTATCGTACCGTAGACACACACATCAAACGAATTCGGGAAAAGCTGGATGACATTTCGGCGGGTTCCTCCTCTATGATCAAAACGATATGGGGGTTAGGATATAAATTTGAAATCGGATAATTAAGTAAGCATCTGATTGAAAATTAGTTTAGCCGCCTCATTCCTTGATGAGTGTCGTTTGTAACATTCGTTCAGATCACCTATAATTGGGTGTAAGAAAATGATGAATGAGGGTACAACAATGGACTTATACAGTGTGACTGGTTTTTTAATTCACCGAACAGATCTCAAACTTACGAATTATTTTATCAAACAATTGAAGCCTTACGAGGTCACACCTGAACAATGGAGTATTATATCTTTCATGGATCTCGATAAAGCTACGACTCAAAAAGAGCTGGCAGAGGCTATCGATCGGGATCAAACGACTGTCGTTCGAATGATCCATTCACTAGAGCGTAAAGGAATGGTTCGACGTATCGTTAATGATCAAGATAAACGTTCACACCATTTATATTTGTCTCCCAAAGGAGAAGAAGTGAAAGAAAAGTTGTTGTTAACGGTCCAAGACGCTCATAACTATGTTACACGAGGGATAGAGCCTGAGGAACTGGAACAATTAAAGGCAATATTAGAAAAGCTGTACATGAATGTGCAAGAGAATTAAGTGAATTTAAGATAGAGAGTTAAAGAACATTTAATACATGCTATAGCATGTATATTGATGTGCGAGAGTTGTTTGGGTTAGATAGTTTTGTGTTAGATAATAGGCTTAATGTAAAGACCTCCTCATGAGCTGAGGAGGTCTTTTGTTGAAGATATATTATTGAAAATCCGTTATGACTTGGAAGCTGACTTCGACATAACTTCGTTTTGGGCATTGAGGGAAGCAATCAGCTTTTCACCTTCCACATCGAGATTAGGCAGGATGCGATCCAGCCATTTCGGAAGAGACCAAGCTTTATCGCCAAACATCGCCATAATGGCCGGAACCAGAGCCATGCGAATGATAAAAGCATCAACTAAAATACCTACCGCGAGTGTGAAGCCGATCTGTTTAATCATGACATCATCAGTAAAGATAAAACCAGCGAATACGGAAACCATGATAACCGCAGCGGCAACAACGACTCGACTAACCTGATTATAACCATGTATAACGGATTCCGTTCCACGATGACCATGAACATAGGATTCGCGCATCGAGCTAACCAAGAATACCTGATAATCCATGGCAAGACCGTAGAGAATCCCGGTTACGATTATAGGCATGAAGCTGAGCAACGGGCCGCCTGTATCGAAACCAAAGAGGGAGTGCAACCAGCCCCATTGGAACACTGCGGTTGTCATACCGAATGTGGCTAGAATGCTAAGCAGGAAACCAATCGTTGCTTTGATCGGAACGATGATCGAACGGAACACAAGCAACAAGATGATCAATGAAAGTAGAATGATGATACCTACATAGATCGGGAAAACCTGAGCCAGCTTGGCGGACATATCAATATTTACGGCGGTAAGTCCGGTTACACCAAGTTTGACGTCATAGGTCTTAGCCATATTAGAGTCTGCTGACCGCAGGTCGTTAACCAACGTCTTGGTCAATTGATCGTTAGGACCTGTCTTGGGAATGAGACTGAAAATAGCCAAATCCTCCGTCATCCCTAAAGGAGAGACTTGAGCCACGTTATTCTGACCCTGCAACTCCATGGCGAGTCCACCCAGAAGCTCTGGTGTCATTTTGGCAGAGGCATTACGTGGTTCGGCCACCAGGATTAGCGGCCCGTTAAAGCCTTCACCAAAACCTTTCGAAATGGCATCATAGCTCTGTCTTGCATCCGTATCCAGGTTTGCTGAGGAAGCTCCCGGAATGCCCATTTCCATTTTAGTAATCGGGGTAGCAGCAAAACCAAGGACAAGGATAATCGCAATAACGGTCGCCCAGCGATGTTTAATAACGAATTTGACCCATCTGTTAGCCACGCCATGGCTTGACGCTTCTGATGAGTTGGTAGCTTTCGCACGAGCTTTCTTCGAGCAGATTCGTTCACCAACAAGGCCGAGCAAGGCTGGCAGTAAGGTTAATGCAACGAATACGTTGATCAGTACCGTTGCCGCTGCGACGAGTGCCATCGTGGACAAGAAAGTGAGTCCGATGACGAGCATACCGCAGAGGGCAATAATGACGGTTAAGCCGGCAAAAAATACAGCACTGCCTGATGTGCCAATTGCCCGCGCTGTAGCTTCCTGTGCGCTTAGGCGCCCGTCAATAATCATCCGGCGCTGACGATTGACGATGAAAAGTGCATAGTCGATGCCGACAGCCAAACCTACCATTAGAGCCAAAACGGATGTCACACTTGGCATATCAACAAATTTGGAGATCGAGAATGCTCCCCCAACCCCAATAGCGACACCAAGAAGGGCTGTGATCAGCGGCAGGCCTGCTGCAACAACGGAACCAAGGGTAATGAGCAGTACGATGACCGCGATAACCAGCCCTACAATTTCGGCGGAACCAACCCCGATGGATACGGATTTAAGCGTTTCACCAGGCAATACCTTAATCTGTGTGCCTTCTTCAACCTTCATGACCGATTGAATAACAGAATCAAACACATCTTGCGTAATAGCAGACTGTTCAATCGTGAATTGGAACTGAAACAGTGCTGTGCTACCATCCGATGAGATTAACAAACCTGGTACGGGAACGTTGTTCACCATGAATGGTCCGTATGGAGGCGGCGAGGCTGTGGCCGATTGGGCCAAGTTCATCAATTGAGCCGCGTCCGCAGATGCCCCTGAGCTGTTCCCTTGCGCAGCTGCATAGTCGGCTGGATTAATCACTTTGTCCAGCCCGTATACTTCGCTGACACCTTTCATAATGGCAGCGGTACGTTCAGGTGTATCCAGCCGCTCGTTGTCCGGCGCTTTGAACACAACGCTTCCTTGACCGCCAGAGGCGGCAGGCAGTTCTTTTGCAAGCTGATCCAAAACTTTCTGTGATTCTGTTCCTTCAATTTTCATTTCCGAGCTGATGTGCACGCCGTTGATACTGATCATGGAGATGACGATCCCCAGAATGATCACCCAGCCAATAATAAAATATCCCGGCTTGCGAAAAGCAGTTTTTCCTATTTTATATAATAAGGTAGACATTTCTCTTTTTTACACTCCTTCTATTATAAGTATGACAATTCTAATGGTGGATTATGATTAAAAGACGATAAAAGAAGGAGCTTAAAATCCTTTTCGCAAATGATCAAACACCGTTTCCATAAACTGCTCAAACGGGACTGCATCTGAACCTGAGCCTGCGGGGATTTGCTTACCGGGCAACAGTACGTTCAGTCTTCCTTCAATTAAGGGCAACACGGTGCCATAAATAGCGCTGATCAACAAGTAAGTATAGATTTCGTCGTTTTGGCCGTTCGACAGGTCGAGCAGGGTTTCCTGCGCCTGAGTTTGCAGTCTGTGCATCGCTGCCAAATAGTGAGGTTCAAGCACGGGATAGGTTCGGGACAAGATGACAAGTTGATGCAGTCTGCCAATCAATTCGGACGTGAGTTGCATTTTAACCAGTTCATACATAATTTCCAGCAGTGAGGCATGATCCGGAATCTCTGTGATCAGATGTTCAAGCTCGGCTGTATTTGGTACAGATAGAGCTCCAAGCGCAACAGCTTCTTCCTTGCACGTAAAGTAGTTGGCAAATGTTCTACGAGAGCATCCGACCTGTCGCACGATATCTTCTACCGTAAATCCATCTAGTCCATGCTCCAGTGTCAGATTAAAAGCAACTCCGGCAAGGGCTTTCTCCGTGGCTTCTTTTTTTAAGTGTCGCAACGTTCGTTTCATAATTTATACCGCCTATGCGTTCACCTCCTTAAGATGGATTAAAGGAAAATATCCACAGTATCTCTTTTGTGAAAATAATCATAACAACAATTTGCCCAATGTGCAAATTTACTCATTGTGCAAATTAATTGTGTGAATGAATATCCAATAATAGTTTATTAATATGCACCTTATTTCGATTTAAAATTTGTACTTTATAGACACAGTGCATGCTTTGATGCTCTTTGGATTACATCCCTGTAAATTGTTTGAATTATTCGTAAACCACCATTAGAGAACTATATAGACAAATGGAGAAACGTTTTTTCGAAAAAGTATGGCTTCATTAGGAAAATATATCGATTAAATCAATACAGAAGGATAGAGGCTGAAGTTAAAATATAACAGTCATGACTTTATCTATAATTACGTGAGAAGTGGACTTGAATAAAAGAGGGGGCATATTTATGCAGAAACATTGATCTCTAGTGGGAAACGCTGAAGATGACTTTAGAGGTTATGACGACCTGTTGATTCCTGATCTAATAAAAATAAAAAATAAATTTTAAAATATCCCTTGATTTTTCGGGAAACGTCTGATAGTGTAATACCTGTGATTTTGGAAAGTTGATTTATCAATATGAATTAGAGCTTTCCAGCAGATAATTTTTGACCACTTCTACCAAGGAGTTAAGGCCATACGGACAGCCGGGTCAAATGCCGATTGGCAACTTCTGTTGCCTTATTGATTGAGTTCAAAGCTCAAATTTTATAAGTTGGTTACTTTACAACCAGTGCATCTGCACATCAACTTGTGAAACGGTCAATAAGAGTGGTAAAGGCGAATTATTTGCTATATAGACTCTGATCCAATATTGATATACATGAAGAAGCTTTCCGCTGAAGGGGTTCTTATGGACTTTTTTGGTCAAGGAGTCTTCACGTCTTTTTTATGATGTATATCGACAAGCAAGTGTGATGGTGTGCGCAAAAGTGCGACATTTTTCACCTTGCTTTTTTTATTGTATCAGGAGCGGGTGGACGTTGCATAATGAAACAATACAACTGCGAACGTCTTGGAATTTTACGAAAAAAACAAAAACTAAAAAATCCTAATTATGGGGATAGGAGAATGAGAAAATGGGAAAAGCACTAATCATCGGCGCCGGCGGCGTAGCTTCTGTAGCAGTACACAAATGCGTTCAAAACAGCGAGGTTTTTGAAGAAATCTGTATCGCAAGCCGTACCAAATCCAAATGTGATGAACTGAAAGCAAAATTGGATGGCGGCAAAACAAAAATTACAACAGCTCAAGTGGACGCGGACAATGTAGAAGAGCTGATTGCATTGATCAACGAGTTCCAACCGGATATCGTAATGAACTTGGCATTGCCATACCAGGATCTGACGATCATGGATGCTTGCCTGGCTACGAAAACAAACTACATGGATACAGCAAACTATGAGCCGGAAGATACGGCGAAATTCGAATATAGCTGGCAATGGGATTACAAAGAGCGTTTCGAAAAAGCGGGCATCACTGCATTGCTGGGTAGCGGATTTGACCCTGGCGTAACGGGCGTATTCTCCGCATACGCATTGAAACACTATTTTGACGAGATCGAATATATCGATATCCTCGACTGCAATGGCGGCGACCATGGTTACCCATTTGCTACGAACTTCAACCCTGAGATCAACATTCGTGAAGTTTCTGCGAACGGCAGATACTGGGAGAATGGTGAATGGATCGAAACTAAACCGATGGAAATCAAACGTGTGTACGACTTCAAAGAAGTTGGCGAAAAAGATATGTACCTGTTGTACCATGAAGAGCTGGAGTCTCTGGCGAAAAACATGCCTGGCTTGAAACGTATCCGTTTCTTCATGACATTTGGCCAAAGCTATCTGACTCACCTGAAAGCTCTGGAAAACGTAGGCATGACTTCCATCGAGCCGATCGAGTTCGAAGGAAAACAAATCATTCCTTTGCAATTCCTGAAAGCTGTTCTGCCTGATCCGGCGTCCCTCGGACCTCGTACAGTAGGTAAAACGAACATCGGTTGTATCTTCAAAGGTAAAAAAGACGGTCAAGACAAAACATATTATGTGTACAACATCTGTGATCACCAAGAGTGCTATAAGGAAGTTGGTTCCCAAGCGATCTCTTACACAACTGGTGTACCGGCAATGATCGGTGCGGCTATGGTGATGACAGGAAAATGGAACAAACCAGGCGTATACAACGTGGAAGAGTTCAACCCGGATCCATTCATGGAAGAACTGAACAAATGGGGACTTCCTTGGGTAGAAGACTTCAATCCGGTTCTCGTGGATGAGCTGCCAGAAGAGTCCAAAGCAAAAGAATCGGAGCTTGTTCGCTAACATGCGGTTCGAGCAATTACCGACACCCTGTTTTGTTGTTGACGAAGGTCTGATTGAGAAAAACTTGAAAATCCTGAACGGTGTAATGCAGCGTACAGGAGCGAAAATCGTGCTTGCGCAGAAGGCGTTCTCCATGACGGCGATGTATCCGCTTATTGGAGAATACTTGAGCGGTGCGACTGCGAGCGGTTTGTATGAAGCGCGTCTTGGTCACGAAGAGATGGGCAAAGAGAATCATGTCTTTGCTCCGGCTTTTCGTGAGGAAGAGATGGATGAGATTGTTTCGATCTGTGATCACATCATTTTTAATTCCTTTTCACAACTGGCAAAATTCAAGGATAAAGCACTTCAAGCGGGCTGTAAGGTTGGTTTGCGTGTGAATCCGGAATGCTCCACTCAGGAAGGACACGAGATCTATGATCCGTGTGCTCCAGGTTCACGCTTCGGCGCGAAGCAGGAGGATTTCCGTGCAGAGTTGCTTGAAGGGGTATCTGGACTGCACTTCCACACGCTGTGCCAGCAAAACTCGGACGACTTGGAAACAACGTTGAATGCATTTGTTGAGAAGTTCGGACAATGGTTGCCGCAGATGGAATGGATTAACTTCGGCGGAGGACACCATATTACCCGTGAAGATTACGACATTCCAAGACTCGAAGCTTGCATTAAACGGATGCAAAATGATTATGGTCTGGAAGTGTACCTGGAGCCGGGAGAAGCGGTTGCACTTAATGCAGGTTATCTGGTGACTTCCGTACTGGACTTCCACAAGAATGGCATGGATATTGCCATTTTGGATACTTCAGCAACTTGTCATATGCCAGATGTTCTGGAGATGCCGTATCGTCCGCCATTGATTGGATCGGGTGAAGTGGGCGAGAAAGCTCACCTGTATCGTCTAGGTGGTCAAACATGTCTGTCTGGTGACGTGATTGGCGACTATTCATTCGATGAGCCTTTGAAAGAAGGCGACCGTCTCGTATTTGAAGACATGGCGATCTACTCCATGGTTAAAACCAATACGTTTAACGGCATGCCGCTTCCTGCCATTGCGGTTAAACGCAAAGATGGAGATTGCGAAGTTGTACGTGAATTCGGATATCAGGATTTTAAAATGCGATTGGCATAATACTTTATTATATATCGGAGCAATATAGAGATATTACAATAGAGAGCAATAATAGTGCAGTACAAGTAAAAAGGCTGTCCAAGGTCACAGGCTTCGTGTGACCAGAGGACAGCCTTTTTTTGGCTACTTCTATTATTCGTTAGAATCGACAGGTTTGCTTGCAGCTCTTGCGGCATAGGGGAAGATTGGGTCTTTCAGTTCGAATTCATACGTTAGAACATTCACAATACCTACAACATGTTTGCTGTCATAGAGATCGAGTAAAAATCCAGCCATTTGCTCGGCTGTATGGAACTTGGGCACACGGCCTTCATACTGGAACTGATCCAGATCAAAGGCACGTTCAGCAAACTCAGTTTCTGTGGCCGCAGGTGCCAGCACTTTGGCTTGCATTGGAGCGCCTTTGCTTTGGAGTTCTTGTGCTAGCCCTTCGGTAAAGGCACTGACATAAAACTTCGTGGCACAATAGGTCACCGCATCTGGAACGATAGTGTAGCCGCCCCCTGAAGAGATGTTGATGATCCGCGTGCCCGGAGTATTGGCATAATCCCGAACATACAGAGTGGAGAGAATCGTCAGTGCTTCAATATTCAGATGAAGCATTTGCTCAATTTTAGGCAAATTTTGCTCACCGACCGAAGCAAAGTTGCCAAAGCCTGCGTTGTTGATCCATGTTTCAATGGAGTAACCTTTCAAGCTTTCATAGAAAGCATGTACATCTGCGGCAATGGACAAATCCACTGTACGAACAACAACATCGAGTTCCGAGTTGAGTTCGGCGATTTTATTTTTTAACGTATCCAAAGCTTCGGTTCTGCGGGCTGCTAAAATGAGATGTTTGCCTCTGGCTGCAAAAGCCAAAGCGGCTTCATATCCAATGCCTGAGCTGGCACCGGTAATAACGGTATATTTCATGTGAATTCCTCCTGGGATCAATGCTAAGCATTATTGTGGGATGACCACGAATTGATTATACTGATTAGAGTTTACTCTAAGTCAAGCACTCAAGTGGAGGAGGTGAAAACAACCATGCATACCATTGGAGAAGTGGCTGAACTGCTGGGCATCAGTGCACATACACTACGTTATTACGAGAAGGAACAGATCATAATACCTTTACGGGATTCCAGTGGGGACAGGCGCTATAATGAGTCGCATCTTAAATGGCTGCAGTTTGTCATCAAGCTGAAAGAAACACAAATGCCGATTGCGATAATCAAACAGTATGCTTCTTTATTTCAAGAAGGTGAGCATACGGCTCCAGGACGTTTGAAGTTGCTCGAGAACCATAAAAAAGCCGTTGAAGATCAGATGAATACCCTTCATGCGGCGAATGAAATGCTTGAACTTAAAATCACGGCATATCGATCCTTTATCGGGAAATAATGTAACGTAGAAAGAATGCGATCGGAAGACTGAACTAACTTTTGGATTGCCCTTCTATTGCCAAATGTGTGATTTTTGTTATAGACTATTTTTTATGTTTGTTAAAATTTATCGTGTTTATCGTTTATCAAGGGGGAAATGGAATGAATCAACACAAACCACACAAGTCGAACCAGCTCAAAATCCTTTCCAAAGCGCTACTCATCATTATCGGGGGATTCATCACGGCCTATGGTCTGGAGGCCATATTGATTCCAAACCAGGTATCCGATGGTGGCGTAACCGGTCTCAGTATCGTCGGCTCGAATTTGTTCGGCTTGCCACTCGGATTACTAATTGGATTGCTAAACATTCCGTTTGTCTGGCTCGGTTACAAGCAAATTGGTAAAAGCTTTGCACTTTACTCCGTCATTGGTATTGCGTCACTGGCGATTAGTGCCAGTCTGATGCATCATGTGCCCACGATTATTAAAGGGGACACGTTGCTGGTAACGGTTGTGGGTGGTATCATTATCGGTTTTGGTATGGGTCTTGCACTACGTAACGGCGGAGCACTTGATGGGATTGATATGCTTGCCGTATTGTTATCTCGTAAGCTTCCCTTCGGAACGAGTGACCTGATTCTATTCCTGAACATGTTTGTATTTATCGTTGTTTCGACCGTATTTGGTCTGCAAGGTGCGATTTTGTCAGGACTCGCTTATTTCATTGCCTCTAAAGTGATACATATTGTCGAAGAAGGTTTGAGCGGTTCGAAGACATTCAAAATTATTACGACACAACCGGAAGTCATGGTGGAGACTATTCGTGATCGACTCGGACGCGGAGCAACGTACACCGAGGCATATGGTGGATACTCCAACGAGCAGTTCAAGGAAATCACTTGTGTCATCAACCGGATGGAAGAGAGTAAAATCAAAGAAATCATTAACGAGATTGACCCTACAGCCTTTGTTGTTGTCTACGATGTAGCCGAAGTGAAGGGCGGAAATTTCAAGAAGAAAGACATTCACTAAGAACAAGCGTTGATAAGAGCAGCCCTCTTGTCGGCGCTTTTTCTTATCTTTTTTTCACAAAACCATAATCATTCCGCTAGCCAGCGTTAATCTTCCGTAAAAACAGTAGCAAAGCTGCTGTCGACGCCTTCAATGTACAGAGGGATCGCGTAGACCCTAGAGATATGGGAAAGATCCTGATTCAGATTCAGATCTTCAATGACGAGAATGTACTTACCGTCGACCCGACCTTTACCCAGAATAATCTGGTGAAAAGCAACGGCTTCATCTGGATGATTCGCTGCACCAGCGGATATCATATCAATACCAATAGCACGCAAGGAGTTGAAAATCATCAGGTACTGTGCTGCCGAGGCGGATAAACCCGGGTTATGATTGGCGTATCTGTCAGGATCAGATGAGCGAATTCTGCCAAATCCCGTGCGAATCAGCAGCAGGTCAGCTCCAGCGATCTGATGCTCATAAGGCTGCAGATCAGCTTTGGTGATCAACTCATCATCACTTTTGGTAATATCAATCACCACGGGGTGTGTAAAAATAAAATCATCTATCGGAATCTCACTGATCTTTTTGCCTTGAGGATTAAAATGCCACGGCGCATCAATATGTGTACCATTATGATTAAGGCTTGAGACAATAAACTGGTTGTAGGCATCACCTTGAGCGATACTGGATTGTTGCTGTATCACGACGGGAGGATTACCTTTGTACACCGGGGTGTTCACACCCAGCGGATAAGATAAGAGAAGTCGAGCCATAATTAGACCTATCTCCTTTCCTTTGTGTTAACTTGGATTACTTACATTTACTTGCATAAGTGGGGCTTCTGTATGGAAAGCTTTTGTATATAAGTCGAACTGGATTGGTGTGCAAATTCTTTTTAGTTCGATTTATATAGTGAGAAGACGTACAAGACATTTCAATATGGAGGTTAGTGCGATGACAAAGCAAGACCCGCAGGAACTTTTGAAACAGAAGCACGAACAGGATGAGCACAAAAGACAATTTACCAATTTCTCCCGCAACGTATCCGGTCATGGTGAGATGGAGGCAGGGCAGGAATTTAGTCAGGATCACGTAACGGATGACCAGAATCGTATGAAATCGGTTGAGAATAGACGATCTTATCCAAATTAGCGTGCGAATATGATTTTAAGGTTATTAGCTGGTCCAGTTATGGATCGGCTTTTTGCCATTCGAATTGCAATATCTGGCCTGACGAAATTAACATTTAATCAAACTAGTCAACAGGTTCAAAAGGTCGTATAGTAGTATATGTCGTAGGGAAGAGAAGTATATTTCGCTAAGTGCTCTTCGTGGCACAAACAACACAATTTTACATATAAGGATGGGGAAATATGGACTTTAAACCGGTTGCTTCATTAATTGATCGTTTAACCTCATGGAGAGTTCCATGGGCAGAAGTGCTTATTATGCATCAAAACGAAACCGTTTTCCAGTATCGCAATGGATTTGAGAATCTGGAGGAGAAAACTCCAATTCGGGATAACGCCATCTTTAATTTGTACTCCATGACCAAGATTATGACCTGTGTTGCTGCACTGCAACTGGTTGAGAAAGGGGATATCCTTTTACTTGACCCGCTTTCTCAGTACTTACCTGAATTTGAGGAAATGCAGGTGAAAAAGGCACTTCCGAATGGCGAGGTGTACTATGAGAAAGCGACAAGACCAATAACGGTGCGTGATCTATTTACGATGACTGCTGGTTTTTCATATGATATCCATTCGCCAAGTATCAAGGAAGCCGTAGAACGCACGAATGGAACACTGCCAACGCGAGAGTTTGCGAGAGCTTTGGCGAAAGAACCACTCATGTTTGAGCCGGGTACCCACTGGAATTATAGCATGTGTCATGATGTGCTTGGTGCGCTGGTCGAAGTCGTAAGTGGCAAACGATTCGGCACGTATTTGCAAGATGAGATCATTAAACCACTTGGTATGCATGATACCACCTTTGACCTGAATGAAGCTCAACAATCTCGCTTGATTCCGCAATATCTTTTTGATGAAGAGCAAGATAAAGCGGTACGAATGGACGGCAACGGTTTCCGTGTAGGTACAGAACTGGATAGTGGCGGTGCCGGATTGTTATCTACCGTGAACGATTACGCCAAGTTCCTGAATGCACTGACCGGATTTGGCACAAGTCCTGAAGGCGTGCGGATTTTGTCCCGAGCTTCCGTGGAGCTCATGAGAGCCGATCATCTGAATGACATGACACGACCAGACTTTTCATGGGATCATATGTATGGTTACGGCTATGGTCTCGGCGTTCGTACACATATCTCCACAGCAGGCAGTGGATCACTGAGTCCGATCGGTGAATTTGGATGGGCTGGTGCGGCTGGCTGTATGGCCATTATAGATCCGGATTCCGGGCTGACAGTGATGTATGCACAGCATCTGTTGAACAGCCAGGAGCATTATGTGCAGCGCCGCTTGCGTAATGTAGTGTACTCTTGCCTATAAAAAAGCTGTATGCTCGAAAGCTATTCTGATTAATATTAACTTATTTTGAACCCTGCTAAGGAAAAACAGCAGGGTTTTTTGTTTGTTTTAATGTGATAAGGAGTGGGCCACGTACTCCTTATTATTTACATTTACCGTGGGAGAAAGTATGATATTATGGTTTAGGTAATTGGAACTAGAGGGAGATGTTTCCTCTTACATGATCATATTGTGATATTATAAACAAAAGCCGCTGATTAGCGGCTTTTTGTCATTCGAAGTGCGTTTACACGGTTGACCAGATAAATGCCAACAGATACCAATATTAACGCAACAAGATTTTTTAGTTCCCAGATCGTTTCTCCAAGAAACAATGCGGATAACAGGGCACCAAAGATGGGGATTAAGAAATTATAGACCGATACTTTGCCTACTTTGTTGTACTTCAGAAGCAGATTCCACAGGCAAAAGGCCACGGATGACAGCAAAGCCAGATACACCAGATTCAGTGTGGATTCCCATGTAAAATGAGTAACTTGACCTCCGAGTGACAGACCGAGCAGAGTCAGCACCAATCCGCCAACTAGAAGACTAACGCCGGTGATCACCATAACATCAATTGTTCCAGTTAAACGCTTCGCGTAAATGGCTGTTACCGAGAAAACGAGAGCGGCCATAATGATAAATCCTTCTCCTGTGAAAGAGAATGAAAAGGTAAGCAAGTCTGCATGAAAGTTGACGATAATGACTCCAATAAACCCGATTACACAGCCGATGATTTTGTTACGGCTCAGCTTATCATTTTTATAGATAAAATGGGCCAATACAACACTGAAAAACGTCGTTGTTGCATTCATGATGGACCCTTTGACACCGGTGGTGTTGGCTACGCCTACATAAAAAAACATATATTGCAGTCCTGTCTGCAGTACGCCGAGCATGCTCAAACCTGCCCATTCACGTCCGCTAAGCTTGGGCTTGCGTCTGAAACCAACGCGATATAGAAGTAGTAGCAATATACCTGCCAAACTGAATCGATACCCGGCAAAAACGTATTTTGAAGCGATATCTTCGGGTAAAATGTGAAAAGCAACATAGCCGAGTTTGATGGAAGGATAGGCACTTCCCCATAATAAGCAGCATAAGCCTGCAACGAGCATCACAATGAATGGATCGCTTAATTTGCTCCGATGCTCCTGTTCCCCTTGATTTTTGTTTTCTCGTGCTGTACTTTCACTTTGCGTATGTTCTGTTGCCTTTGGACTAATGAGTGTTGAATCTCTCTCGATCACGCTTAATCTTCTCCTCGCTTGTTGTGCACATCTGTATGTAAGAATAAACAATCATGCCTTATAGACCATATCATAAAAACCTGCTTTTGTGTTGGAAGAAAAATGGATTGGAGCAGGCAACCTTGTTATGAAGTGATGAGAGAAATTACAGAGATGATCGCGAGAAAAGTGTGTATGGATTTTATTTCCAACAACAGAGCGCTTGCCAAATGAAAAATAATGTGATAATTTATGTCTGTAACCGGTTACACATAAGGAGAACATTCCATGACAACAATTAAAGACGTAGCAAATCTGGCCGGTGTATCCGTAGCCACGGTATCCAGAGTGATTAATGACAGGGGCTATGTGCACGCAGATACTCGCAAGAAAGTTGAAGAGGCTGTCAAGGCACTTCACTTTTCACCGAATGAAGTGGCACGTTCACTATACACACGCAAGTCGAAACTGATTGGTCTACTGCTTCCAGACATTGCGAATCCTTATTTCCCTCAGCTTGCGCGGGGGGTGGAGGATCGGATGCAAGAGCAGGATTACCGCTTAATATTTGGAAACAGTGATGAGGATGAACGGAAGGAGCAGGATTACATCCAGACGTTTATCCAGAATAACGTAGTGGGTGTGATCTCATCCACCAATTACCCTCACTCTTCGATATATGAAAAGCTGAAGATTCCCGTTGTCTTTCTGGACAGAACTTCACTGGATCGACCTTCGGTCTATGCCGACGGCAGAGAAGGCGGAAGGCTTGCTGCCAAAGAGATCATCAAACGGGGCAGCAAAAGAATTACCGTTATGCAAGGACCATCCCATATTCGGCCGGCTCAAGATCGGTTTGAAGGAGCGATTGAAGTCATCCGGGAAGCAGGACTGGATCATGAGGTCATTCAAACCACCTCTTTTTCATTTAATGAGGCAGGTGTATGGGCGGAGGAACTGTTCAGAAAATTTCCGGACACGGACGGCGTTATTGCCAGTAATGACATCGCCGCAATGGCGGTTTTGCATGAAGCTTATCGGATTGGGAGGAACGTCCCGAATGATGTACAGGTTATTGGGTTTGACGATATTCCAATGAGTGGATTGTTGTCACCGGCATTGTCTACGATCAGGCAGCCAGCATATGAAATGGGCAGAGAAGCAGCAGGATTACTTATTCAGTTAGTAGAGCAAAATAAGATGGAGAATAAAAACATACAGTTGCCCGTGTCTTTCATTGAACGGGGAACAACGAGAAAGGTGAGAAACGATGGCTAACATTTGTGTTATTGGTAGCAGTTCAATGGACTTGGTTGTGACATCCTCCAGAAGACCGGGCGCGGGAGAAACCGTGCTTGGTGAAAGTTTTAAGACAGTACCCGGCGGGAAAGGCGCCAACCAAGCTGTGGCGGCAGCTCGTTTGGGAGCCGAGGTTGTCATGATCGGCCGTGTTGGAGATGATACATTCGGTACAGACATTTTAGAAAACTTTAAAGCAAATCGTGTAAATACAAGCAATATGAAACCGGTTACACATTCAGAGAGTGGTACAGCTCATATCATCTTGGCAGAGGGAGATAATAGCATTGTGGTGGTCGAAGCGGCTAATCGCGAAGTGACACCTGCTTATGTGGATGAAGCTGCTGAAGCGATTCGTAACGCGGATATTGTGCTGATCCAGCAAGAGATTCCAGAAGAAACGGTGATTCATGTCAGCCAATTATGTGCCAAATACAAGACACCCTTACTGCTCAATCCGGCTCCTGCCCGTGCGGTTCCACAAGAGGTGATCGACAATGCATCTTATATTACACCTAATGAGCATGAGGCCGAAATTTTGTTCAAAGGCATGAAGCCTGCGGAAGCGCTACGTCAACATCCAAACAAATTATTCATTACGGAAGGCAGTAAGGGTGTTCGATATTATGACGGTAATGAAGAGGTACTTGTGCCAACCTATAAAGTTGAAGCTGTAGATACAACCGGAGCTGGCGATACATTTAATGCAGCATTTGCAGTCGCTCTGGCTGAGGGTAAGTCGATTCAGGTCAGTGTGCGTTTTGCCAATCGGGCGGCATCGTTATCCGTAACCAAGTTTGGTGCACAGGGCGGTATGCCAACCAGGGACGAAGTAGAGGAGAGCTTGTAATGAAAAGAAACGGCATCTTGAATAGTCACATCTCTAAAATCTTGTCTGATCTGGGTCACACGGATCAAATTGCCATTGCGGATGCGGGCTTGCCCGTTCCGGATGGTGTGCCGAAGATTGATCTGGCACTCAAACTTGGTACACCAAGCTTTCGTGAAGTGCTGGACATCATTGCGGAAGACATGGTCATTGAGAAAGTGATCATCGCTAGTGAAATCCATGAAGGGAATCCGCAGACACTTGCGTACCTGAATGAGAAATTTGATTCACAGATCATAGATGATAGCCAGAACCATGAGCAGTTTAAAGCGTTAACCCGGCAAGTGAAGGCCGTTATTCGTACAGGCGAGGCTACACCGTATGCCAATTGCATTTTACAATCGGGAGTTCATTTCGGTTAAAAGGAGGCAGCACCATGCACATTCAGATGCATAATATCCATAAAGCGTTTGGCACAAATCAAGTGTTAAGCGGTGTGGATTTCGAATTAAAAGAAGGCGAGGTTCATGCCCTGATGGGGGAGAATGGCGCCGGGAAATCAACGCTGATGAACATTTTGATCGGTCTGCACCAACGGGATCAAGGAACCATAGAGATTGATGGCAAAGAGACGTACTTCGGTAGTCCAAAAGAAGCAGAGCAGCTTGGGCTTACGTTTATTCACCAAGAATTGAATGTCTGGCCTGAGATGACGGTACTGGATAACCTGTTTATCGGTAAAGAGATATCGTCCTCCATGGGGTTGCTGAACACAAAACAAATGAAAGCGCTTGCTAGTGAACAATTCGCCAAACTTTCGGTGGACATTCCGCTAGAACGCCCTGCAGGAGAGTGCTCTGTCGGACAGCAGCAGATGATTGAGATAGCTAAAGCGCTTATGACCGAGGCCAAAGTCATTATCATGGACGAGCCTACAGCGGCTTTGACTGAACGTGAAATTCAGAAATTGTTTGAGGTCATTCGTTCTGTGCAAAAAAATGGCGTATCCGTTGTTTACATCTCTCACCGAATGGAGGAAATTTTCACGATCTGTGATCGCATCACCATTATGCGTGACGGGCGAACCGTGGATACCAAAGCCATTCCCGAGACAAACTTTGATGAAGTTGTACGCAAGATGGTAGGTCGTGAGCTGACTGAGCGTTATCCGTCCCGTCATCCGAAATATGGTGAAGTCGTGCTTGAGGTGAGGGAAGCAAATCGGAAGGGATTATTCGAAAATGTCAGCTTTGACGTGAAGGCCGGTGAAGTACTCGGTTTCTCTGGTCTGATGGGATCGGGGCGTACGGAGATCATGAGAGCGATCTTTGGTCTGGATCGATTGGATAGCGGAGAGATTAAGATACGTGGCAAAAAAGTAAATATTCGCAAACCGGCGGATGCGGTGAAGCACGGTATCGGTTTTATAACAGAAGACCGGAAGGATGAAGGGCTGGTGCTCGACTTTTCCATCCGTGAAAATATGGCACTGACGAACCTATTCAGTTTTTCCAGCAAAGGCTTCATCTCGAATGGGAAAGAGCAGGAGTTTGTAGACACACTCATCAAACGGTTGCAGATCAAAACCCAATCCTCGGAAACCGCAGCCCGGAATTTGTCCGGTGGGAACCAGCAGAAGGTTGTCATTGCCAAATGGGTAGGTATCGGTCCAAGCGTGCTCATTCTGGACGAGCCTACACGCGGGGTAGACGTTGGAGCGAAGCGTGAGATCTATCAGCTCATGAACGAACTGACGGATCGCGGGGTAGCTATTATCATGGTTTCATCCGAACTGCCTGAAGTGCTGGGTATGAGCGACCGCATTGCCGTTGTGCATGAAGGTCACATTACCGGCGTTCTACCGAAGGAACAAGCGACACAAGAACACATTATGACTCTAGCTACAGGGGGACAGTAACATGACAACGATGCAGGATACTAAAACAGCCAAAAGCGGGTTCCGCTTGTCTAGCGTAACACAAAAACTCGGCCCACTTCTCGGATTAATCATTCTAATTGTGATTGTTTCCGTGCTCAATCCAAGCTTTTTGGAACCACTTAATATTCTAAATTTGCTACGCCAGGTTTCCATTAATGCTTTAATTGCATTTGGCATGACGTTTGTTATTCTTACTGGCGGGATTGACTTGTCGGTTGGTTCTATACTTGCGCTATCTAGTGCCTTCGTAGCCAATATGATGTTATCCGGTCTTGATCCAATCCTGTCAATCATCATTGGGGTAGCCCTTGGTGGAGTAATGGGTATGGTGAATGGACTGATGATTACCAAGGGTAACATGGCTCCATTTATCGCAACCCTTGCAACGATGACCATTTTTAGAGGTTTGACACTGGTATATACCAATGGTAATCCGATTACAGGTCTGGGCGATAGCCTGCTGTTCCAATTGTTTGGACGCGGATATTTACTTGGTATTCCAGTACCAGCCATTACAATGCTGATTACGTTTGCGATTCTGTGGACGATTTTGCATAAAACGGCCTTCGGCCGCAAAACGTACGCCATCGGCGGTAATGAAAAAGCTTCCATCATCTCGGGGATCAAAGTATCCCGCGTCAAAATTATGATTTACTCCCTTGCGGGTATGCTCGCCGCGCTGGCCGGTGCGATTCTGACATCGCGTCTGAACTCCGCTCAACCTACGGCAGGTACATCTTATGAGCTGGATGCCATCGCTGCAGTTGTGCTGGGCGGAACAAGCCTTTCCGGCGGCCGCGGCCGCATTGTAGGTACATTGATTGGTGTGCTGATCATTGGTGTGCTGAATAACGGTCTGAACCTGCTCGGTGTGAACTCCTTCTACCAAATGGTTGTGAAGGGTGTCGTTATTGCTATCGCTGTCCTGCTGGACCGCAAGAAAACCGCTTAAGGGAGAGAAAACAACATGAAAAAATGGACACTAACGCTTGTTAGCATGATACTGATCGTTGTTCTAGCCGGATGTTCGCTGGAGCCGCCAGGCTGGGCGAAACCAAAGTCAGCCGGAGGTAAGGAACAGAAGAAAATCGGTTTGTCGATCTCGACACTGAACAACCCGTTCTTCGTTTCACTGAAAGATGGTGTCGTGGCCGAAGCACAGAAACAAGGTATTCAGGTTGTTGTCGTAGATGCACAGAACGATTCTGCGAAGCAAACGAATGATGTGGACGATTTGATTCAGCAAGGCGTTGATGCTTTGCTGATTAACCCGGCAGATTCCGCTGCAATCTCTACAGCGGTTCAATCCGCTAATAGTGTGGGCATTCCAGTAATTACGCTTGACCGCTCTGCGGATAAAGGTGAAGTTGCAGCGCTTGTTGCTTCCGATAATGCAAAGGGTGGACGCATGGCTGCTGAATATATCGTGAAACAGCTTGGCGAAGGTGCTAAAGTGATTGAACTTGAAGGTGTACCGGGTGCATCAGCTACCCGTGAGCGTGGCAAAGGTTTCCACGAGATTGCAGACCAGAAGCTGGACGTGGTTGCGAAACAATCCGCTGACTTTGACCGCTCCAAAGGGTTGAATGTCATGGAGAACTTATTGCAAGGTAACCCAGGAGTGCAAGCCGTGTTCGCCCATAATGACGAAATGGCTCTTGGTGCCATTGAAGCAATCCAGAGTTCGGGGAAAGATATCCCCGTGATCGGATTTGATGGTAATGATGATGCCATTAAATCGATTCAGGATGGTAAACTAACAGCAACTGTAGCTCAACAACCTGAGTTGATCGGACAGCTCGCATTGCAAGCCGCACTCGATGTGCTGAGTGGTAAACAAGTGGAGAAATCCATCCCGGCTGAGTTGAAGCTGGTAACGAAAGATAACGTGAATCAATAATCAAATATTTATAAGGTATTGCATGAATCCCGCTCTGGCTGAGAAAGCCGGAGGCGGGATTTTTTATTGTGAGAATTATAGTTGGTTTAACTGGAATCAAGCTCATACGTGACTCCAATTGCATATTACAGAGTTTTGGATTGCTCAAAAATTATATCTTTGGATATATGTATTCAATCCATAGATTGTTATACTGTCATTCAAATGGTGAGTAGAAAGGGGCATCCGGCTTGGATTATCCGGTTGAAGAAAATTTAAAAATGGTTAGAAAACAAATGGCACTGGCTTGCAAGGCTTCTGGACGAAATGTTAACGATGTGCAGCTGCTTTTAGCCACGAAAACGGTACCGCTGGAGAAGTTACAGATTGCCGTGCAGGCAGGTGAACATCTGTTTGGAGAAAACAAGGTGCAGGAACTGCGAGATAAATATCCTCTTATGGAGCAGTCCAAAGCGTTGGAATGGCATTTTATCGGCCATCTGCAGACGAATAAAGTAAAGGAGGTAGTTAAGTATGTGACAATGATCCATTCGGTGGATCGTCTGAAGCTCGGGCAGGTCTTGCATGACCAGCTTGTCAAAGAACAGCGGACAATGGACATTCTTGTACAAATTAATACGTCCTATGAAGAAAGTAAATTCGGTGCTTCTCCAGAGGATGCAGTGGAACTCGTTGAACAATTGTCTCAATTTGAAACGCTTCATGTAAAAGGAGTAATGACGATAGGGAAGCTGCATGCATCAGCTGATGAGACACGCCAATGTTTTCGCTTGTTGAAACAGCTCAGCATGCAGATCAGAGAGAGAAACATCCCACGCGTCGAGATGGAAATGTTATCGATGGGCATGTCCGGTGATTTCAGTATGGCGATTGAAGAGGGAGCGACCATCGTTCGTGTGGGAACCAATGTGTTTGGCCCACGTTATCTGCCCGATGAATATTACTGGAACGAACATAAAAAGATAGAAGATTAGTTGAGGGGCAGGGGTTTACATTGAAAACAGCATCTAATAAGATTCGCGGGCGCGATCTAATATCACCAGTGACCGCTGCATTAATTTCTGTAATTGTCAATTACGGAGGGACGTTCATTCTTGTGTTTCAAGCGGCCAAAGCAGCTGGATTGAGCCCGGAAATGACCGCATCCTGGATATGGTCCATTTCGATTGGCGTCGGGATCACGGGGATATGGCTTAGTTACCGCTACAAAGAACCTATCATTACTGCGTGGTCTACTCCAGCTGCAGCTTTCCTTGTCTCCATGCTGGCTGTAACTCCTTATTCAGAAGCCGTAGGTGCTTATATGATATCAGCCGTGGGTTTTATCATTTTGGGCATGTCTGGTTTGTTCGAACGGTTCGTGCGATTGATCCCGCCAGGGATCGCTTCGGGTTTACTTGCAGGCATTTTACTCCAGTTTGGTATCTCCGCGTTTGAAGGAGCCAAGGTCGAACCTTTACTGGTTATTCTGTTGTTCACCGCCTATATCGTATTAAAACGGTTTACATCTCGCTATGCCATCGTTGGTATATTGGTTCTCGGTCTGATCTACCTGGTGATTATGGGAAAAACGGATTTCAGTTCCATTCAGCTCGCAGTCGCTTTACCTGTATTCACTGCGCCTGAATTCTCAATTCAAGCGTTGCTCGGTGTGGCCCTGCCGTTATTTATTATTACGCTGACGGGGCAGTACATGCCAGGTATGCTGGTCCTCCGCAATGACGGTTTTCGAACGAGTGCCAATCCTATATTAACTATAACCGGACTGGGTTCACTAATTGCTGCACCATTTGGCTCACATGCATTTAACGTGGCAGCCATTACCGCAGCCATATGCACAGGGAAAGATGCGCATGAAGATGCGTCCAAGCGTTATATTGCAGGCATTGCCTGCGGAGTCTTCTACATAACTGTCGGAATTTTTGGCGTAACCTTAGCCGCATTATTTTTAATTCTACCCGCAGCTTTTATCGCCACATTAGCAGGGCTAGCTTTACTTGGAACGATCGGCGGCAGCCTGGCTAACGCTCTGGCGGACCCGAACGGACGGGAGACGGCATTAATAACATTTTTAGCGACAGCGGCTAATGTAACTTTGTTTGGCATCGGCGGTGCATTTTGGGGACTTGTAGCAGGAGTTATGGCGCATCTACTAATCCATTATAAATTTGCCAAAAAACCACTTGGAACAAATGGCTAAGAAACCTGGAAGGGATGATGATCAGAATGTTAAAACATATAGAGAGCCAAGATGAAATTTTGGCAGCAGCAACCCGTCACGAGCTTGCAAGGCAGAGGGATACGATAGAACTGATTGCTTCAGAGAATTTTGTGAGCCAAGCCGTAATGGAGGCCACGGCCAGCGTATTAACCAATAAATATGCAGAGGGTTATTCGGGCAGAAGATATTATGGGGGATGCGAGCATGTTGATACCGTAGAGGATATTGCTAATCAGCGCCTGAAACAATTATTTGGTGCTGAACATGCGAATGTGCAGCCTCATTCCGGTTCACAGGCGAATATGGCTGTATATTTTGCCTCAGTCCAGATGGGAGATACGATTCTTGGAATGAATCTTGCTCATGGCGGTCATCTGACACATGGGAATCTTGTTAATTTTTCAGGAAGATTTTATCACTTTGTTCCCTATGGTGTTGATCCACAAACAGGTCTTATTGACTTCGATGAAGTTCGAAAACTGGCTCACAAACATCGTCCACGAATGATCGTTGCAGGCGGGAGTGCATACCCGAGGCGTATTGATTTTGAGATTTTTGCTCAAATTGCTTCCGAAGTGGGAGCATTACTGTTTGTAGATATGGCACACATTGCGGGCATTGTTGCAGCAGGATTACACCCTAACCCCGTACCGCATGCACATATTGTATCAACCACGACACATAAGACGCTGCGAGGTCCGCGTGGAGGTGCTATTTTGTGTAAAGAATCCTGGGCACAGGCCATCGATAAAGCTGTATTTCCGGGAACGCAGGGTGGGCCATTTATGCATATTATTGCTGGAAAAGCGGTCGCTTTTGGGGAAGCAATGCAATCTGATTTCACTGTTTATATGAGCAACGTTCTGAATAATGCTAAAGTAATGGCGGAAACACTAATCAATGAAGGGCTTACTCTAGTTTCTGGAGGGACAGATAATCATCTCATTCTCGTTGATCTGCGCAGCGTTGGCCTTACGGGTAAAGACGCTCAAATTATGCTGGATGAAGCAGGCATCACGGCAAACAAAAATTCGATTCCTCATGATACAGCGAGTCCGTTAGTTACAAGCGGTATTCGGTTTGGAACGCCTGCCATGACAACGAGAGGACTTGGTGCCGGGGAGATGAAAGAAATTGCCGAGCTTATCGCGCTTGCTTTAAAAAATCCAGCGAACACTAAAGTAAAACAGCACATATCAGGTTGTGTGCGCGAGATCACATCACGGTTTCCCCTGTACGAAGCAGGGACATCGTTCACCTCATAAATAGATAGAGCCCGCCTGCAATCTTCTCTAATTGTCCATTAGCATTGCCGGAGGGCTCTATTCAATCGTTATTATAAGGTACGGGCAAATCGGGAGATGCCTTCTTCAATTCGTTCCTCATCCACTTTTGCAAAACCTAATACCCACCCCTTACGATCACTCTCCAGACAGTATCTGCTCAACGGATAAACACAGACACCCTGCTTGCGGGCGGCAGAGGTTATTGCTGCTTCATCACATGACGCATCTGCTTCAAGAAGGATATGTAATCCCGTTTCTACTCCGCTTAATCTAAAACGCGAACTAAGACCGGAAGAATGGATCGCTTTGGTCATGACCTCGTGTCTGCGGCGATAAATGTTACGAACTCTTCTCATGTGGCGCATAAATTGCCCACGTTCAATAAAATGATTCAGCGTCAGCTGCTCCATTATGGGTAAATGGCGATAAGTCAGTTCATGAATCTGGGTAAGCCGCTCAATCGCTGCCTGAGGTCCTATAATTGCGGATAAACGTATACCGGGCGCAATCATTTTGGAGAAACTCATCATATAAAGCGTATTCTGAGGCAGCTGGCTGAACAGGGTAGGAATCGGGTCTCCACGATATCTGAATTCGCTATCGTAATCGTCCTCGATAATCCACATTCCACGTTTTCCGGCCAACTGCATGAATTGCTGTCTTCGTGGCTCAGACATGATGATTCCGGTCGCGCATTGGTGCGAAGGGGTGACAAATACGAGCCTCGATTCTGGGTGGATGCGATCTACACATAGTCCCTGCTCATCTACCGGTACGGCATCAATCTGCATACCGCGGTATTTCATGGTGGTCCAGGCAGCAGGAAAACCGGGGTCCTCCACGGACACTTTGTCTCCTTCAGTCAGAAGTGCCTGAGCAATCAAATCAATGCTGTGCTGAGCACCTGAAGTTAACAAAATCTGATCAGCTTCAATATGAATTCCTCGTTCTAATGACAAGTATCGCTGGATCTGTTCCCGTAGCGGCAGGAAACCTCTGGCATCGCCATACGACCAGATATCGAGGTTGGGTTCAGCAGATACCTGCAAAAATGATTTTCTCCAGGATTGGGTGAACGTCTCATCGATGTAAGGCTCGTGAGGGTTAAAATCAATATCCACCTGCATGGTATCATGATCTCCAAACCAACTCTGCAGTTTGGTGATGGATTCGTGTACTAAAGGCAATACGGGAGGCACAGGCCCGGACTGCGGCTCCTCATCTAAAGAACGGAGCACTTGGATCGAGCTACTGACTCTTGTTCCACCGCGACGTGAAGTTACTGTATAACCCCGGCTGAATAATTCTTCGTAAACGATCTGAATTGTAGATCGTGAAACACCGATTCGCCCAGCTAACTCACGTGACGGAAGTAGCAGCTCACCTGGAGGCCAGTTCCCGGTTGTAATGTTGTGAATAGCCTGGTCAAGCAGCTGCTGCCAGATGGGACGGTCATCATTTCGGTTCACTTTTAACATCATAACAACTCCGTTGTTGTTGAATTTATGGATTGTATATTAATAGCACATAATGAAAATTTGGGCCTTCCATTGTAGGAAATATTATCATGACAATGGTTCAAGCTGCAATGATGAATCACGATGAATATATTTTTTCCTGTTCATCTCCAGTTCATATTCAGGACGTGGGTAGTTCATTTTCTTTGTTTATACTGCGTTAGGTAACAGCTCATACACGACGACCACAGAGCAGAATAGGAGAAGATGAATTTGATACGAAAAAAAAGAATGTCCATCGTTGCCATGACCTTGGCATTTGCGATGTTAACGCCCACAGCTGCATATGCTACCGAGCTTCCAGGTAGACTAGACTACGGATTGACTCAAAAATCAGTTGCAGCGAAAACGAAAACACTGACCGAAACCTACGGTGTCGCGAGTGTACAGTACGCACTTATCGATGGAGGGGAGATCGTTCTCTCTGGACAGACAGGAATGAATGACCCGGAGAATCGTGTGCCACTCACGTCAAACACCATGTATGGCATAGGATCGACAAGTAAAATGTTTCTCACAACCGCTGTCATGAAGTTGGTGGATGAGGGCAAAGTGAAATTGGACGATCCTGTAGTGGGTTATATTCCTGAATTTAAAATGAAGGACAAGCGTTATGCTCAGATTACAGTACGTATGCTGTTAAATCATTCATCGGGATTACTTGGCACATCCAGTAATAGCGCGATTCTGTTCGAAGATCCAGATACACACGCACATGATACATTACTGGAACAGTTAGCCTCACAACATTTGAAGGCAGATCCTGGAGCTTACTCGGTTTATAGTAATGACGGGTTTTCATTAGCTGAGATTCTGGTAGAACGAGTTAGCGGGTTGAGTTTTACGGAATTCATGCATCGTCATATCACCACACCTCTAGGCATGAATCATACCAAGACGCCACAAGATCCGCTCGATGTGAAACACATGGCAACGACATACTCCCCCATGAAGGAACGGCAGCCTTTGGAGACAACCAATATGATTGCTTCAGGTGGCATCTATTCCACAGCCGAAGATTTAGTGAAGCTGTCACAAGTATTCACGAACGAGAAGAATGGTGTTCTTTCCGAAGAATCAGCGAAAGCTACCGGACAGGAAGAGTACAAGAGGGGAATGTGGCCAGAGGACGGTGATTCATCCATTGCGTATGGACTTGGGTGGGATAGTGTAAACTTGTTTCCGTTCAATCAGTATGGGATCAAGGCATGGACTAAAGGCGGAAATACAATTGCTTATCATTCCTCTCTGATTGTATTGCCTGAGTATAATATGGCTGCAGCCGTTACATCTTCGGGAGGTTCAAGTTCAACGAATCAATTGATTGCAACAGAGCTGTTGCTAAGTAGCCTGGAAGAAAAGAAGCTGATTCCGGAGCGTAAACCGGAGAAGTCACATGGAGTACCTGTGAAAGCAGAGATGCCGAAGGAAGAGATGAAACATTCAGGAATCTATGGTGGCGGAGCCAACATGTTGATGAAGCTGGATGTTCAGGAGAATGGGCAACTCACGATGTCGATGTTAGCGACACCAAATAGCCCGAAACAGACGTACACCTATATTGCTGACGGTTCTTTTGTGAATGAGGCAGGTACGGAGAAAGTGAAATTTGTTAAGGAAGATAACGGAAATACGTATCTTTGGACACGTTCGTATCAATCGGCTCCTGGGCTCGGTCAGCTTGCTTCTTCGGAGTATAAGGCTGAAAAGCTTCAAGCCAATCTATTGTCAGACGAAGCCAAAGCTGCGTGGCAAGCGCGTGTGGGTAAAGCGTATGTACTCGTGAATGAGAAACATACCTCGACTCTATATAATACAGCAATGCCGCTGATACCTATTCAGTTGTTAAGTGAGTTACCAGGTTATATTTATACGAATGCTATTACAGATGGGGATCAGGCTGTGAATCAATTGCAGATTCCGGGTGTAGCAGGTCGTGATACGATGGAATTTACCTTTTACAAACAAGACGGTGTGGAGTATGTGTCACAAGGAGGCAATATATATGCCAACCAGGATATCGTGAAACCGATCTATGCAGGTCAGCAATCCAAAACGACGATCCAGTCGAATGGTTATGCCAAATGGTTTTCGATTCCAGCTGCGGCTCGCGGGAAAGAAATGAAAGTGAATTTGCCCTCCGATGGTTCATTTGTTGTGTATGATGCGTCTGGTGTCAGTCTGAATCACAGCGTAGTCAGTGGTCAAACGACCATGGTACTGCCCGAGAGAGGCTACCTTGTCTTTGCTGGTGAAGCTGGATCAGTCTTTGAGATTACGTTAAAATAAAGCATGAACCCATCTTAAGAATTATAGTTTATCGATTGAGAATTAATGCATATCTATAAGATAGCCAAAAAGTCGCATTTTGCGGCTTTTTGGCATTTTAATGTTTCAAATTTAAAATTAAAGTTTCGACAACCTGACCACCAGGGTAAGTATAAGAGGACTTTTACAAGTGGATTGAAGAAATGCCATGGAAACAAAAATGAAGGTGGGTAGAAAGAGCATTGATTGGTCAAGAGCTGAGAATAATAACCTTAGCATGATTCGGGACATACGTATGGCATGACGTCAAGACGAGGAGGACATATGAAGAATAACAGGATTACATTAATTATACTTACCATGGTGCTGCTTCTGGTGTCCGGCTTTACAGGTTGGACGGGAAGTGTGCAGGCACAATCGGATTCGGGCAAAACTTATGTGATCGGTACCGACATTACCTTCGCACCGTTTGAATTTGAGGATATAAACGGAGAACTTGTCGGCATTGACATGGATATCCTTGCAGCGATTGCGAAGGACCAGAATTTCAAATATGAGATCAAAGCCTTAGGTTTTAACGCAGCGGTGCAGGCACTGGAATCCAATCAAGTAGATGGTGTTATTGCAGGTATGAGTATTACGGATGAACGTAAAACCCAATTTGATTTTTCCGATATGTATTTTGAATCAGGCGTTGTTATGGGCATTAAAGCGAACAATGATACAATAAAAAGCTATGAGGATCTGCGTGGTAAAAAGGTTGCAGTAAAAACGGGGACGGAAGGGTATCGTTTTGCTGAAGCGAACGCATCTAAGTATGGGTTTACCATTGTACCTTTTGATGATTCGGCGCTAATGTATGAAGATGTGAAAACGGGAAATTCTGCAGCCTGTTTTGATGATTACCCTGTATTGAAATATGGGGAGAATCAAAAAAACGGACTGAAAGTTGTTACAGAACCAGAAAAAGGTGCCCCTTACGGCTTTGCTGTAAGTAAAGGTAAAAACCAGGAGTTGCTGCAGAAGTTTAATGCAGGCCTTGCAAACATCAAGGAAAGCGGTGAATACAAGCGTATTGTAGATAAGTATATAGGTGACAATGCGGAGACTGTTGCAAGCCTGGGACGGATGGAACTTGTAATCAAGTCTCTTCCATCCTTGCTGAAAGGTTTGGGAAACACACTTTTATATACGATCATGTCTCTATTTTTTGCCTTTATCATCGGCTTAATCTTTGCCTTTATGAAGGTAGGACGCAACAAAATTTTACGTGGGATTGCTACCGTATTCGTGGATGTCTTCCGGGGTATTCCGTTGCTTGTTCTCGCATTTTTCATTTACTTCGGTATCCCTCAGGCATTCGGATTTACGATGCCGCTATTCTTGGCAGCGATTCTGACGTTGAGCTTAAATGCCGGAGCATACGTAACTGAGATTATCCGTGGGGGTATTCAATCGATTGATCGCGGACAGATGGAGGCGGCTCGTTCACTCGGACTTCCGTATCGCAAAGCGATGATGAAAATTGTCATTCCTCAGGCGATCCGTGTGATGATTCCTTCATTTATCAACCAGATGGTTATTACGTTGAAAGATACGTCCATCTTGTCCGTTATCGGGCTGGTTGAGCTTACGCAGTCTGGTAAAATCATTATTGCCAGATCCTTGGCCTCGTTTGACATTTGGTTAACGGTTGCGATAATGTACTTGATCGTTATTATTATACTGACTAAAATTGCCGATTATCTGGAGGTGAGAATCCGTCGTGGGTAAAATTAGAATAGAAGGTCTGAAGAAAAGTTTTGGTTCCAATCAGGTGTTGAAAGGAATAGACGTGACTGTGAACGAAGGAGAGGTTGTATGTGTGATCGGCCCCTCCGGTTCGGGGAAAAGTACATTTCTGCGTTGTGTGAACTGTTTAGAGGATATCACCGCAGGCCGTGTTATTGTCGATGATCGTGACTTAAACAGCAAAGATATCGATATCAATAAAGCCCGTGAGAACATCGGCATGGTATTCCAGCATTTTAATCTGTTTCCACACTTTAGCGTGCTGAAAAATATTATGTTCGCGCCAATGGAACTTGGCAAATTAAATCAAGCACAAGCACGGGAAACAGCGCTTCGCTTGCTTGACCGTGTCGGTCTGGCAGATAAAGCGGATAGCTTTCCAAGCCAGCTCTCGGGTGGACAGAAGCAGCGTGTAGCTATTGCGCGTGCACTCGCGATGAACCCGGATGTGATGCTGTTCGATGAGCCTACGTCGGCGCTTGACCCCGAAATGGTCGGCGAGGTGCTTGGCGTTATGAAAGACCTCGCTAGAGAAGGTATGACGATGATCATTGTTACGCATGAGATGGGCTTTGCCCGCGAAGTTGCGGATCGGGTTATTTTTATGGATGGCGGATATATTGTGGAGGAAGGTAATCCTGAACAGATTTTCGGTAAACCGCAGCACGAACGTACAATCAGTTTTTTGGAAAAGGTGCTCTAATCCAGTTCTATCATGGTTCAACAAAAAGGTCGCGATATGCGGCTTTTTTTGTTTTGTACATTTATTCCATATGGGACTATAATAGGCCTGAAAACAGTGAACGTATTGTATCTACATCCATATAAGGCCATTTTAAATCCTTTGCAAAGGAGTATTATCCTATGAACGAACCCGTACCTGAGATTGTACAACGACAATCCATTGAAGCCTTTCAGTCTGCGATCCGCAAATCGGAGAACGCGCTGAAGAACATGAAGGGGAAGGAAGCTAATACATCTGTTATAGAGAAACGTCTTCATGCGCTAATCGTCAGTTTATATATATTGGAGCACACCTGGAATGGGAGAGATGACCAACATTATAGCGGCTTGGAAATATCCGAGGCACGTCAAGTGATGAACAATCTCCTTCCTTCTCTTGAACGAATGATGGAGAAGTCGGCAGCTGGAACACCTCAATATACCTTGCTTGAAAGAAGAATTCGAGCTTTTCAATTGGCTATTCAAGCGATGGATCTGGTTTAGCTCAAACCCTGAATGTGGTTATTAAAATTTGGTGATAAACGGGGAGTAGGTATAATGAAAGATATGGATGCTTATGATTATATCTCCAAACAGCATAGGATGAACGCGATCGTTTATGACACATACGGAACAACGGAAGTGCTCCGTATGGAGCAAATTGCCGTACCTGTTCCTCAGGATTATGAAGTGTTGATTGAGGTTTACGCTTCATCGGTTAATTCATGGGACTGGGATCTGCTTCGCGGTAAACCATTCATTAACCGTATAGGAGCTGTTCGTAAACCGCGCTATCGCACACTTGGAGCAGACGTAGCAGGGAGGGTAGCTTTAACGGGTTCTTTGGTAACACGATTTAAACCAGGAGACGAAGTTTTTGGCGATCTTTCTGGCTGTAGCTGGGGTGCATTCGCAGATTATGTATGCGCTTCTGAAAGGGCACTTACCTTAAAACCGGATGGAATTTCACATGTGCAGGCTGCTGCCATTCCTCAAGCTGCTGTTCTGGCGCTGCAAGGTCTGCGAAACCACGGTAAGTTGCACAGAGGACAGCATGTCCTGATCAATGGTGCGGGCGGAGGCGTAGGAACATTTGGTATCCAATACGCGAAGCTGTTGGGAGCTGAAGTAACTGCCGTGGATCGAGCTGACAAGTTACATATGCTGCAAACCGTGGGCGCAGATCACGTTTTGGACTACAGGGAGGTGGATTTTACTGCTTTCGGAACCACGTATGACGTAATCCTGGACGTTATTGGTAATCACTCCGTAACGGCACTTAAACATGCACTTGTAAAGGGGGGAAGGTATGTCATGATTGGAGGACCAATGCCTCGCATTCTTATGAACCTGTTATACTCGCCATTTATCTCCACATTAGAACAAAAGAAATTGTCTGTTTTGGTTCACAAGCCGAATCATGAAGATCAACTCTTTTGGATAGAGCAGGTCAAAGAGGGCAGAGTTGTACCTGTTATTCATCATGAATATGCTCTGCATGACATTGCTAAAGCTATTCAGGATCTAGCCGAAGGCAAAGTGAAAGGTAAAGCAGTGGTTTCTATCCGAAAACCTACTGCTGGTTCTGCTTATATTTGAAATTTCATTGAGATACTTGACAAAGAGATAAGCAAAAGGTAGTCTTCTCTTATGACAGTGGTCACTGACATTGCGATAATAAGGAGAGCTTAATGTCCAATTCAAGTAAACGGAACACAAGAGAGAAGTTAATGTTAACGGCGATTGAGCTGATCTCGGTTAAGGGATATAAAAGTGTTACAACGCAGGAGATTGCCTTAACCGCCGGCGTAAGTGAGAAGACGTTATTTCGCCACTTTGGTACGAAACTAAATCTGCTCGAGAGTGCATTTGACGAATATCATTATGTCGCAGAAATGACACGACTTTTTGAGGAAAAAGTCGTGTGGAATCTGCATTCTGACTTATTGTTAGTTAGTAAAACTTATCATGAAATCATGCATAAGAACCGTAAACTATTCATGATCAGTCTGAAGGAAATGAATCATTTGCCTGAGTTAAGAACACGAACGATAAGACATCCCCAGCAGTTACTTGAGCTTTTAACCCGATATCTGCAAACGATGTACCAGCAAGGAAAGGTGGTTCAGATCAACGCTGAATTACAGGCTTTCTCCTTCATGGCATTGAATTATGGCTTGTTTATTAACCATATGGAGGATCATGTACATTTTCCGTGGCTTTCATTAGAAGATGTGATTACCGAAAGTGTGTGGACGTTCACTAGGGCGCTAACGCCCTAGTATTTTAAGTCATAATATGACAGTAAGTACTGACAGTCAATTTTGCGTGTTTTTTAGTAACGTAAGGAAAAGAGGGAAACGATGGAGACCACAGAGAGTTTAGAGATCCAGTATACATCTGCAACGGGCGAAGAAACTGCACTACTTCGCGTGCTTGTCTTCACTTTGATCATCTCCGTAATGAACGGAATGATGTTTAATGTTGTCCTACCCGTCATTGGAGATCAATTCGAACGGTCGGCTTCCGAGACAAGCTGGATCGTTACCGGATATTTAATTGTATACGCCGTTGGTACAGTCACTTACGGGAAGCTAACAGATCGATATAGCATTAAACATTTAATCACATTTGGACTCTTATTGTTGGCTGCTGGCTCCGTTATAGGAATTCTTTCTACTTCCTACTTTATGATTATTTTGGCTCGTCTGATTCAGGCCGCAGGGGCTGCCGTCATTCCAGCTCTGGCCATGATTATACCAGTTCGATATTTTCCGCCAAACAAGCGTGGTCAGGCACTCGGTACTTCTGCGATCGGAATCGCCCTGGGATCTGCGTTAGGTCCTATTGTTGCCGGATTCGTATCCAGTGCACTTAATTGGAAGTTTCTATTTGCGATTCCGCTACTTTCGCTGTTGACGCTCCCCTTCTATAGAAAGTATTTGAATGATGAGAGGGGAGGGTATGAAAAGATGGACTATCTAGGAGGCATACTGCTCGCCGTAAGCATTGGAGCCATTTTGCTCGCACTGACTCAATTAAATTTGTGGTATTTGCTAATGGGCATTGTAGTTTTAGCCTTGTTTATCCTTCGTATTCTCCACGCAGCATCACCGTTTGTGCAACCAGCTGTTTTTCGCAACCGCTCCTATACATGGGGAATGATTATTTCATTTGTGTTAGTTGCATGTGGATTTAGCATTCCATTTATTATCCCGCAACTGTTAACCCATGTGTATGATGCTTATCCGGCTCTGACAGGTCTAATTATGTTACCATCGGCTCTGACTGCAGCATTACTGGGAAGACGAGGAGGAAAGTTAGCGGATGAGAAAGGCAATGTCTTTTTGATTTATACAGCCTCGACGATGCTTGTTATCGGCTTCATAAGCCTATCGTTTGCTGCCGGCGTGTCATTGTTTTTCGTTTCATCTTTTCTAATCTTGGCGGTTCTTGGTCAATCATATATGCAAATTGCGCTGTCTAATACGATCGCACAGACCCTTTCCAAAGAACAGGTCGGCATTGGTATGGGACTACTGTCGATGTTTAATTTCATCGCGGCTTCTGTATCTACAACCGTTCTTGGCAAGGTCATCGACGAGGGAGCACAACAGATGCGTTTCAATCCTTTTATCAGCCGATCGTCTGCATTTGTATATAGTAATCTATTTATTGTGCTTGCCATGTTGGTTGTGGTAATGACTTTTGTGTATAGATGGCATTTTGATCGTAAGCCCGAAGGACAAATGAATGGATCATCTACATTGTTCTAATAAAGCCGAAAATGCTCTTCCAAGCCAATAGTTACAATCCGTTTTTTTTAAAAAAATAGAGAAGAAGAGGTCTGTCATAAACGACAGGCCCCTTCTTTATGGAACGGTTCAGGTCAAATGGCTCACGCAAAATGGTACAGGCGCACACCGTGCGAAGGCACATCCGTGCGTAAAATATCCTCGTTAACCTCTGTCACATCGCCACTCCATAACTCAGTTCCATGGCTTGTAGCAGAAAGGGATAAACCAACTGTATTGAGATTAAGTTCCACCGGGAGTGCTGACTGCTCGCCAACATTAAACACAGCTACATAAGTGGAACCATCGACATGAGATGCCGTCCATACGATCAGATCGCCCTGATGTAGCGCTTCTCTAGCACTATGGCTCTCACGATGCATACGCAGAACCTCACGGTTTGTCAGCAAGGACAGCGTCCAGTCATCGTTATCCCGCAACTCACCGCCAAAGATGAGAGGAGAACGGAAGATACTCCACAGAGACATCATCGTCAATTGCTCATCCTTAGTGAATCTTGTCCACCGATCGGCTCCACCTCCATCCACAGAGCGAATACCAATGTGCCCCAGAGGCAACATATCACAATCCGGCCAACATCCCTCCTTAGGAAGGCCCTGCCACTTACGGCAGCGGTCGAACATATCTAGCAAAAGTGGCCACTGATCCCAGAAATCATCCGTTACCCGCCACATGTTAGCCTGTTCCGCGAAAAATTCAGCGTATTCCACGGGGGCAGGACCGGGAGACAGACTTAATACCATGGGACGTCCGGCACGTCTGATCGCCTTCGAGATCATCTCAATCTCAGGCTGATGTGTGTCATATAATCTGGAGGCAGCGATATCATCCACTTTGACCAGATCGACACCCCATGAAGCATACAATTCAAACAATGAATCATAGTAGGCTTGCGCGCCTTCTTTGTGGTGATCCACCCCATACATATCGGTATTCCATGGGCAGATGGAGTTGGTATGAGCGATCTCACGGGCGGTGGAGTTTGTTCCTAATAGAGCTGTGTCGGAATGAACTGCTGCCTTGGAATTCCGCGCATAATATGAATGCCGAATTTCAGTCCCAGACTGTGAACATAATCAGCAAGTGGTTTGAATCCCTGACCATCCGCAGCTGAAGGAAAGCGGTTTTCTGCAGGCATCAGACGTGAGTATTCATCCATAATCAGTGGAACGAAAGGGCGGTATTGCGATGAGTTAGCCAGAGGTTCATACCATTGAATATCAACGGTGATGTAACTCCAACCATATTCTTTCAAGTGTGTAGCCATATACTCCGCATTACCGCGAATTTCCTTTTCAGTGACGGCAGCCCCGTAGCAGTCCCAGCTGTTCCAGCCAAGAGGGGGTTTTGGTGCAACAAGAGTATGATCCATTTGAAGGCTCCTTTACCTGACGTAATTTAAATTATTGCTTCAGTAACATTCATCATAATGAAGTAAAATACAATAATCTACAGTAATGTTAAGTCTTCAATAGCAATATATTGCGGTCAGTCAAAAAATAATCTGCGGTATACGAGACTTTCGCCACCGCTTCGAAATTCCCCAGGTGTAAGTCCAGTTAATCCTCGAAAAGCTTTGATAAAATAACTTCCACTGGAGTATCCCACTTGTACCGCAATCTGTTCGATGCTTAATGTCGTGCCGCGAAGCAACTCCATCGCTTTCTCGATTCGAACGCGGGTAAGATAGGCACCTGGAGTGATACCTGTGCTAGCCGAGAATCTGCGAATAAAGTGGTATTTGGATAGAGCAACACGTTCTGCAAGCTGATCCACGCTGACCATACTGGCGTAATCGGTTTCAATGTACTTCGTAGCCTGCTGAATATGTTCCGGCCAGTTCTCCCGATTATGACGTGTTGTCGTCTGTAAACGAACAAGTTCTGTCATGAACTGATACACACTGGATGAGGCAATCAAAGGGTCCGTTATCCTTCCTGCCGCCGCATCCGTTACAATCATTCGCAGCAGACGGATGGGAGCAGAATCCATGGGGAGAAAAGCGACCTCACCTGCTTCTCGCACAAACTTCTGCCAATGAGCCTGAATGAGATCAGGACGGAATAGTAGGAAGATGAAATGCCATGGCTCATCAGACTCTGGATGATAATAATATCGATGAGCGCTAGGGATCTCAGTAAGAAAAGCCTGTCCGGAGGTCACACGGTATGTACGGTCCTTTGTTTCATAAATACCATCTCCTGCAAGGGTGTACTGAAATAAAAGAAGAGGACCATCCGTTCGTTCCAGCCCATCCCAGTAATACGACGGATCAGTAATGATATCGCTCCCCGTTGCATACAGCTTACAAAGCTCAAGTTCACGATCTTCGGCAAATCGAAAACCATAGGTCCCTTTTGAAAGTTCCATGCATATCCTCCATCCTTTGATCATTGGGTCAATACCGTCATTCAACAATAATTATCATTCCTCACTCGAGTGTTTACGTACAAACTTACCTGGTGATGTTCCGACCATCTTGGTAAAACTGCGAATAAAGTTGGCATAATCGCCGAATCCGGAATGATAACAGGCCTCGGTAATACTCATACCTTCCGATAAACAGATTTGGGCGAGCTCGATGCGGCGGTTAAGTATATAGTTTCGAATCGTTAGTCCGGTATGTTTTTTGAATTGACGGCTTATATAACTGCTGTTGGCAAATAGTTTTTCTGATAAGTGCTGAAGTGTGAGAGACTCGGTCAGATTCGTTTCGATATAGTCCATCGTATTACGAACCAGTTCAGGCATAATGTCGGTGGGCACAAAATCCGTATGTTTAAAAGCCAGATTGGTCATGAGAAGCAGTCGGGCGATCAGCATATTTCTCATAATATCAGCACCGTAGTCTGAGGTTAGCAACATTTGCTCCACTTGGGTTGTAAGATTGAGAAATGACTCTAACTCTTCTTCATTCAAATGAATGATATTGCCCTTACCTTTAGGCCGATGATCAAAACAGGCAGAGAGGTTGGTAGATGATGTGGATAATCGATTAAGATATGATTTTTGCAGATTAATTGTGATTCGTTCATATTCATTCTTATCGAGTGCAAAGGACCGATGCATTTCCTCTGGACTTAAAACAATAAGATCACCTCGCTCCAGATGGTAACATCGATTCTCAATATAGAAATTCACATTGCCGCGAAGAAAAATGTACAGCTCATACCCATTATGCCGATGGTAGAATGTGCCCATATTGTAGGTCGTGACACGATGCAGATACAGCAGATCCAACTGAATGGGATCATACTGGTACTCCTGCGATTCATTCATATCATGAAAGCCTCCTAATCGTTTGGCGCAATAAATATCACGATCTAAGCAATGAAATTGCGAACCTGAACCTATAAAATGGTACCATCCTAGCATCTTGGTTTAAAATTTGCAAGCGTTTTCTGAAGGAGTAGGGAAAACAGAAAGGGAGGATTGTATGGAACTGATCTTTACCGCACGCAGTAGAAGGCAGGAAGGGACAGCCTATACTGGAATGAGCACGCATAATCTTCAGACTGACGTAAATATGAGTGCCGGGACAGGAAGTGCAGATGATCCAAAGCAGGCACAGATTACCATTAAGAATGAAGGCAGTCAACGGTGGAGTGGAGTGATTCATGTAGAACTTGCTTTTGACAAACAGCAGCCCAGATTTTTTTTGCCTGCCTTTATGTATGGTCGTAATCGGGGAGAAGCACCCCAAAACGTACCTAACGAATTTCCAAGAATTCGTGAAGGAACACCTTCCCGTCCTTCATCCCCGTGGTGGATGGTTCGAAGCGATCGTTTATCGCATCCGGCTGCACTTGTATATGATTCGGGCCGAATTGCCGGGCTCAGCGCAAGCCCATATTGGGTGGAAAGCAAGCATAGTGGACAGAAGCAGCCGTGGTATCCGGGTCAAACAGGAACTTTTCTACAATATGGAGGTTTCACATGTTCAATAGAGAAAGGCACCGTTGGTTATACCTTAGGGTATGAGAATGCTCCGTTGCTGTTTATCAAATCAAGACTTGTGCACGAGCGCTCAGCCTTGGCAGAGAGCGTCTTTGTGTTGGAAGCAGGAGAATCGGTGGCGTTCACCCTTGAATTATATGATTATGAATCCTCTTCGCCCTTGGGTATTAACCCTGCATTAGAGCATGTCTACCAAAAGTACCATGAACACCCTAGACAAGGAAGCGACATCCGCACAGCCGTATCCGACATGTCCGCTGCTGTTCGAGACTACGCGTGGCTTCCAGATGACCGTCACTATTCTACTTTTGTGTACGAAGACGCAGAGAGCGGGGGGTATCGGTATAACAAAATCATCTCGATCAGTTGGACCAATGGCATGACCATTGCAACCCCCATGCTGCTTGCAGCATTGCGTCAGAACGATGAACCCATGCGTCAGCAGGCTTTGTCCTGTATCACAAACATTATCGAAAATGCGATGAATTCCGAGTCAGGACTTCCGTATGATGCTTATCAGGATGGAAAATGGAGCATTAAAGGCTGGTGGTTTGACGGTATGCGTACACCAGGTCACTCATCCTATCTCGTTGCACAAGCCATGTTTTATATCCTCAAATGTTATGACTATGAATGTCGCATAAGGCAGATTAGACATGATGACTGGCTCGCCTATGTGAAGCAAGTACTTGAATGCCTGGAACGGAGCAAAAATGCGGATGGCGAATATCCGACGATATTATCCGAACGCACGGGTGCAGGCCTGGAGTATGACGCTTTTAGCGGGGCGTGGTGTCTTGCTGCGAAAGCTTATTACAGCTGGTTGATCAATGATTTATCCGATTTGGAGGAAATGAGACGCAGTGAAACACATTATTACAATGCCTATGTGAAACAGATGGAATGTTATGGTGCTCCGCTTGATGCGGACAAAGCAGTGGATTCGGAAGGCATTCTGGCATATATCAAAGCTCTCCGTTTCCTGCATGCACTCTCCGGTGAGGAAACGTTCCTTGATCATATGAGAGACGCCATCAGCTATGAGTTCAGTTTTAAATTTTGTTATAACTCGCCAGTGCAGATTCCGCCGCTGAGTACATTGAACTGGTCAAGTTCTGGAGGAAGCGTCACTTCGGTAGCTAACCCGCACATTCATCCCATGTCGAGCAATCTCGTTGATGAGCTTTTGTATTATCTTCAGCATCGTGAGGATGACTATATCCGTCAGCGTATGAATGATACGATCGCTTGGGGCTGTCAAACCTATAATCGTGTTGATGGTGAATATGGTTTTGGCAAAAAAGGATGGATGTCCGAGCGCTTTTGTCACTCGCAAGGACTCGTTACGGAGACTTATGCCGATGGTACGCCGGCAAGCACCTGGTTCTGTCTGATGCCGTGGGCCAGCGGCTCCATCATCGAAGGTCTCGTTGGTGACTACTGGGATCAAGTCACCTCCAGCGATTGAATAGATATGATTATGCCTCCAAACGGGTTAGCATTGTGAAGGTTTAGGTTAGTTTTCTTCATTCTACGAAGCCGGGTGAACAAAGTAAACTGATTATACGGCCTGTAAGATGGGTCATATTGAGTCCTGTTCGTCATGCTGCTAGTGCAGCAGTGAACCTTGGCATCTCTCGTTGGAGGTATAATGATGAATACGAATAAAATTTGGTTTGATCACGCCGCGGAGCAGTGGGAAGAAGCCTTTCCGATTGGAAACGGAACCCTCGGTGGTATGGTATTTGGAAAAACACATCTAGAGAGAGTACAGTTAAATGAAGATAGCCTTTGGTACGGCGGACCGATGGAGCGGAACAACCCGCATTCACTTCAATCACTGGATAACATAAGGGAACTTCTGTTTCAAGGCCAGATTCGGCAGGCAGAGGAACTAGCGTTAACCTCATTAGTGGGTGTGCCTGATGGGCAACGACATTACGAGCCGCTTGGTGACTTCTATGTAGCCATGCATCATGCAGACGAAGAGACAGCAGAGTATCAGAGATATCTTGATTTGGAACAAGGGATCGCTAGCGTTCAGTACACAGCAGGTAACACACAATACAAGCGAGAATATTTTTCAAGTTATCCTGATCAGGTCATAGCAGTCCGTCTCTCTAGTAGCGTGCCAGGTGAATTATCATTCACAGCGTTGTTCGGCAGAGGTTCCGTGTTACAATGGTCGCCGTTATCGGGAGCGCTAAGACATCCGGTCGGGTTCCAATCGTTGATCGATCGAATCGAACAGCGCAGCAATGGTGAACTGATCGTCCGGGGAAGAAGCGGGGGAGAAGGTGGGATTCGTTTTTGTTGTGCGATTAGGATCATGCACGAACAAGGAGAACTTCAGTATTCGAGTGGTCAAATGTCACTTTTAAATGCTGATTCCGCCACCGTGCTGATCGCAGCATGCACTGATTTTCGTTATGACAAGGAAGATTTGGAGGCAGAATGTTTACGAAGAATAGATGCGGCCTCCGCCAAAACGTATGATCAGTTACTTCAGGATCATATCACTGACTATCAGGCGCTGTTCAAACGAATGGATCTGCATCTGGAAGGTGGACACACAGATACCAGTTATATGACTCTGCCGATGAATCAACGACTCGAGCGTCTTAGAGCAGGCGGTGATGATCCTGAACTCGTAAGTTTGTACTTCCAGTTCGGGCGATACTTGCTAATCTCCAGCAGCCGGCCCGGTTCGTTACCTGCCAATCTGCAGGGCATATGGAACAAAGACATGCTTCCGGTATGGGATAGTAAATACACCATTAATATCAATACAGAAATGAACTATTGGCCAGCCGAGAGTTGTAATCTGCCGGAGTGTCACATCCCGTTATTTGATTTTATCGAGCGACTACAGGAACGTGGAAGGGAAACGGCCAGCAAGATGTATGGCTGTAGCGGATTTGTAGCACATCATAATTCTGACATATGGGCAGATCCTGCCCCGCAGGATGTCTGTCTAACGTCGACCTTCTGGACGATGGGCGGCGCGTGGTTGTCTCTTCACCTGTGGGATCATTATGAATACGGTAGGGACAAGATTTTTTTGAAAAAAGTATATGAAACGATGAAAGAGGCAGCTTTGTTTATTCTGGATTTCCTTGTACAGGACCCGGAGGGGAATCTCACGATATGTCCTTCATCCTCACCGGAAAATATCTATATCCTGGATAATGGTGAGTCGGGTGCGCTTTGTTATGGGGCATCGATGGATAACCAGATTATTCGGGAGTTGTTCACGCGGTGTATTTATAGTACACACATTTTGCAACAAGATCAGGAATTTGCATCACAGTTACAAGAAGCATTAACTCGCATTCCGGATATCGCTGTGGGAAAACACGGACAGATTCAAGAATGGAGCAAGGATTACGATGAACTTGAACCAGGTCATAGACACATATCACATTTGTTTGCGCTGCATCCGGGATCACAGATTACTCCGAAAGCGACGCCTGATCTGGCAAAGGCCGCTCGTGTTACGCTGGATCGCAGACTTCAGCATGGCGGCGGACATACAGGCTGGAGTCGGGCCTGGATTCTGAACATGTGGGCCAGACTGGAGCAGGCTGAACAGGCACATGATAACGTTATGGAGCTGCTTCGTTCCTCGACACTGCCTAATTTATTCTGTGATCATCCTCCGTTTCAGATTGATGGAAACTTTGGAGGTACGGCAGGCATAGCCGAAATGTTGCTCCAGAGTCACGGCGGTGAGATTCGTTTACTTCCTGCGTTGCCAAAAGCATGGCCTACAGGTTCCGTTCGAGGGCTGCGAGCGCGCGGCGGATTTGAAGTGGATATGGAATGGAGCGAAGGGAAGTTGCTTCATGCCAGCATACGTGCAAGCGAGGCAAGTAAAGTCAGCGTTTCTTATCTGGATCAACATATAGAACTGAATTTTCAGAGTGCACAAGATTCAATTATTTTAAAAGGGGAAAAGTGGAAAGTAACCTCTTGATTAGAAGGATAAGGATATAGCATAAAATTCACCTCTATTTCTTAAGCGAAACGTCCGGGTTAAACTCGGTTCTGTTTCGCTTTTTTTATATTATGAAGCTGATGTCTGTACTTTCGCGCAATAAAATCAACGATTCACGCAATGAATTTGCTCACGGCAAAGGATAGAATGAGAACCATCTTGTATAAATAGCTGCAGAATTGTAAGCGGTTTCTAATTATAATTGGAATATACCGTTTTTTGTTGATTTCATTCAACGATTTTCGCTTGAAGGGAAGGGGCAGATCATATGTTAAAAGTACTTCTGGTCGACGATGAGATGTATATCCGTAAAGGAATGCATGAACTGATTGATTGGCACAGTCTTGGCATGGAGATTGCGGGGGAAGCAGAGAATGGACTGGAGGCGCTGAATAAGGCGGAGTGTCTACATCCTGATGTCATTATTACCGATATCCGAATGCCTATTCTGGATGGACTCGAGCTCATCCGTGCCGTTGACAAGTCACCTACGCTAGAGCCTGTGTTTATTATCATTAGCGGTTACCATGATTTCAAGTATGCACAACAAGCAATAAGGTACGGTGTCCAGGATTACATCCTCAAGCCGATTGATGACGAAGAAATGACCGCAACGCTGCAAAAGGCGGCTAACCTGATCCAGAATAAGCGAAAACATGCATTTTTGGAGGAAGGACAAGCCAGTCGAATTATGTTAAAAGATATGATCAAGGGTCAGATTCGAAAAGAAGATGAGATCCGGTATGCAGAAATGTTAGGTATTGACCATCAGACGTCATTGATCATTGTGCTGTTTGAATTACAAACAGGCTCAGAGCACCGGAAAGTGACTCTTCACCAGGTTAATGAAATCCTTCATTCGTTGGCGGATCATCGGTTCAACCTATACGTTATTGAGGAACAGCTAGGTAGATTTGCCTTGATTGTTCTATTGAAGGAACCCTCACCAAAACAACGTGTAGTCGATAAAATTCAATGGATTCAAAACATGCTCAGCGACCACCTTGGCGCAGATGTAGGCTTGTACGCAGGTACATTAATAGATGACATGAGCGATGCACCTCGGTCTTATGCGGAAGCAGAGGAAGCATCCAAGCATAAATTTGCAGAGCCTGGAAGTGTTGTCCATTATGCAGAAGTGAAGGATAAAGCGTTATACGTATTTAACATAAATCAGGAAGAGGTTGATCCCCTAATTCTAAGTCTGGAAGAGCGAAATCGTGAGGCTCGTCATGAGATTGTGCACGATATGTTTAACAAGTTTCACTCTCGCCGGTTTTCTACTCAGGCAGTTACAGGTTCTCTGTTGCGTTGCATTACGGGCATACTCGCGGTTGTGCATGAAATGGGAGGTACGGACGCAGGGTTACAGAAACTCAAGTTATTAGCTGAGCAAGGTCAGGATGGATGGAATTTGCGACTATTGAAAATTGCATTTTTGACTGCATTGGAGGAAGCAGAGGAGTATATTGCGCAACTGCGGATGGAGCAGTCCAAAGGAGATATCAACAAGATCAAACGATATATCGATTCCCATTACATGGAGAATATCAGTCTCAAAAGTATAGCGGCCCAGTTCTATATGAATCCGGTCTATCTGGGTCGACTTTTCCGTAAAAGTTACAACCAGTATTTTAATGAGTATCTGCTGAATCTTCGGGTTCAGGAAGCCCAGAAGTTGCTTCGCCAGACGGATCTGCGAATGTATGAGGTGGCGGCTCGTATCGGATTTCAGAATGCGGATTATTTTGTGACCCAGTTTGAGAAAATCGTTAATATGACGCCAACAGCCTACCGTAATCTTCTCAAAGAGGATGGACAGCGGGGGGCCCAATGATCAGGTGGAAGTGGAACTACATGAAGCTTCGGGACAAATTGTTGCTGATGTACGTGTTATCGGTGTTCATTCCGATTGTTGTGACGAATGTCGTTTTCTATCAAGTAACCACAGCCAATATCCGTAACCAGAAATCTCGTGATGCCGGAATGGCGTTAAACAATCTGAAGAACGAATTACGTGTGACGATTGACCAGGGGGTAGGTCTGTCGTATTCGCTCTATGCTGATCCTGTATTCAATGACACGTTATCTCGTTCGTTTGAAAGTAACTCGGAGTATATTCGGGCATATAACTCCTATCTCAAAGGAGAGTTTTCCGGTCAACTGAGTCAAGGCATTCGTTGGTACCAAGTGTATACCGATAATCCAACGATTTTGTCCTCAGGCTACATTGAACACTTAAATGAAGCGGTTCGCAGCACGAGCTGGTATAAGCAATTACAGGATAATGTTGTACCTTATCCAACCTTGATTGCAACCGATCAGATGTTAAGCCTCATCCAGCGGTTAAACAATCAGGACACGGGCGGTATCGAACAATTACTCAAAATTGACTTTAATATGGATCTACTCCAAGAGCAATTTCGCAACAGCGGTTTTGATGGCAAAGTGTATTTGGTTGATCCAGGAGGCCATATTCGCTTTTCGAATGATATAAGCACAGAGAATGTTTCAATTGGACAGCTTTACGGAAAAATGGAATTCCCCAATAAAACCATTCGATTTGATCGTGTCTATTCTGGCATTAACTATTTGGAAGGGTGGTCCCTGCAAGGTGTGATGGATGAGGAAATCGTGTTACAGGAAGTTCGTAAATCACGATCCTTCGTCGTCTGGCTGGCATGTATCAATTTCGTGTTGCCTTCGATTATCATTGCGGCGATGTCCCGCTCCATTCACGTCAGACTGGTACGTATTCTCAAACATATGAAAAAAGTAAAAACACAAAATTTTCAGACCATTCCTCCTGAAGATGCAAGGGACGAGATTGGACAATTGACAACCGAATTCAACCGGATGACCGAGACGATTCGGAATCTTATTGATGAAGTATATCTAGCGGATATTCAAAAAAAAGACCTGGAGCTTAAACAGCAGCAGGCGCAGCTTCATGCATTACATAGTCAGATTAATCCGCATTTCCTGTTTAACACGCTTGAATCTGTGCGAATGCGGAGCCTGATCAAGGGCGAGAAAGAGACCGCTAAGATTGTGCATCATATGGCAAAAATGTTCCGTAAGTCCATTAGCTGGAATCAGCATGACGTGACCGTGAAGGAGGAACTGGAGCTAATCGACAGCTTTTTGCAAATCCAGAAGTATCGCTTTGGGGAAAAACTCCAGTATTATATTGAAGCTGATCCTGAAGCGTTAAAGTACCGGATACCAAAAATGGTCATCTTGCCATTCGTGGAAAACGCCAGCATACATGGCATTGAATCTACACCGGGTGAAGGGATTATTCGGCTTGTTGTTCAATTGGAGGGTCAGAATCTTCATATCGGACTGGAGGATAACGGTATTGGCATGTCCGCAGCAAGATTGAAAGAATTGGTAGGATATCTGGAACAGAATATGGATATGGGTGAGCATGTAGGGATGAAAAATGCCTATAGCCGGTTGAAACTTTGTTATAGGGATCGATTCTCTTTTTCTATCCATTCAGAGGAAAGCAAGGGGACGTGTATACAAATCAGGCTCCCGCTTGATGGAGATGAGTCTGAAGTTAAATGATGGTTCGATATACTTTTTAAAGAACAATGTACAGTTTCATGGGTAACTATGAAAGCGTTATCTTGATATATTGAAAATGCTTACATACACCGTTTAACTAAAAAGGGGGAACAAAACACATGTTAAAACCGCTTTTGAAAACGACAGGATTAGCCGTATTATTGGCATCCCTGTTGGCTGGGTGCTCGTCAGGCAGCTCTTCTCCAGGGGCTTCGTCTACAGCAAAAGAAGATGATAATAGCCCGGTTACATTTTCGTATTACATGTTTTCTTCGGGCAAGAAAGATACTTTGGCAAGTGAAACAACGATTGGTAAAGAACTGCAGAAGCAGACAGGTGTAGATTTTAAATTGGAATATCTGGTTGGTGACAGTGCGACTAAAGCTGGCGTTATGATTGCGTCCGGAGACTATCCTGACGTCATCGCCTCCAGCGGAGAAATGTCCAAATTGCTGGATGCTGGAGCTTACATTCCGTTAGATGATCTGATCGAAAAATACGGTCCGAATATTAAGAAAGTGTATGGCCCGTACTTCGATAAAATGAGAAACCCGGAAGACGGTAAAATCTATGCGTTGCCATATACGGCTAACCAAGGTGAGTATTCAGGTAGCCCTAACATTGGCGGGGGGGCATTCTGGATTCAACGTTCTGTATTGAAGGAATTTAATTATCCTAAAATTACGACGCTGGATGAATATTTTGATCTGATCGAGGACTATAAGGAGAAACACCCGACAGTGGATGGAGCCGAAACGATCGGGTTTGTATCCCTTGCTGGCGTAGCCAATAACTTCTTCACGTTGCAAAATCCAGCCATGCACCTTGCAGGATATCCAAATGACGGCGGCGTTATGGTAGATATGCAAACCCATGTCGCAAGAACCGTTTCAGGTACAGAAGAACAGAAACGCTGGATCAAAAAGCTGAATGAAATTAACGCCAAAGGTTTGCTTGATCCAGAGTCATTCACCATGAACAAGGATCAGTATTTGGCAAAACTGACTTCAGGACGTGTTCTCGGTTACTTTAACTACGCATGGCAAGTAGGAGATGCAACGAAAAACTTGCTGGCAGCAGGTATCGATGAGAAACGTTATGCACCGCTCCCGATCGTCTTCGATAAGAGCATCAAGGACCAATACATTGATCCTCCTGGCTTCGTAAACAACTATGCTACGGGTATTACCGTAAATGCGAAAGACCCGGAACGTATCATCAAGTATTTTGATAATTTGCTCAAAGAAGAGAATCAGATTCTAATCCAGTGGGGGATCAAAGATCAGACTTATAGTGTAGATGAAAAAGGGCGCTACTATTATGCGAATGATGAACAGCGGAAAATTCACGACGATGTCGAGCTTGGCCGTAAATTCGGATTTACCTATTTCAGTAATGACTGGCCACGTTATGGTGGAGAATCGACACTGTCCGATGGGAATGCATTTAATCCAGGCAATCAGCCGGAAGTTGTCGCAGGAACATATACAGAAGGGGATAAAAAATTCCTGGATGCCTATGGTATCAAGACGTTCAGTGAGCTGTTCAACAAACCGGAGGAACGTCCTTGGTTCCCGGCATGGTCAATTGCGCTCGAACAAGGTTCTCCTGAACAAGTTTTCACAACCAAATCGGATGACATACAGCGCAAGTACTTGCCTGAGATGATTTTGAGTGCACCTTCGAACTTCGATAACCTGTGGAATGCTTACATGGCTGAATTTAGCAAGCTGGACAAAGCAGGATACGAGAAAAAGATGACTGAAGTCATTCAAAATCGTGTCGCAGGTAAATGGTGATTTAATCAAGACCATATAAAATAAACTGTTACGTGCGCTGGAGAGAGAGTGGGAATCGCTTCCTGATGTATATCTCCGTTTATACTCTCTCGCGCATGAATAACAGATAGGGAAAGGAGTAACTGCATCGTGGAGGAACCCAATGTAACTCTTCAACCGATTCCACCTACTTCGCATCGAAAAGGGAACCGCGAAACCAGCTTTTACAAACGACTGATACAGCAGCGCACCCTGGCTTTTATGTGTATTCCCTTTGTGATTTGGGCATTTGTATTCAAATATTTGCCGTTATGGGGCTGGACGATGGCTTTTCAGAACTTCAAACCGGCAAGAGCTTTCGCGGATCAGCAGTGGGTGGGGATGAAACATTTCCAAACACTGTTTGAAGATAATACGTTCTATCGAGTGCTTCGAAATACGCTTGTGATGAGTTCTATTAAATTGGTGCTTGGGTTTGTCACAGCGATTACCTTGGCACTTCTTTTGAATGAATTGAAAAATATTATTTTCAAACGTTTTGTACAAACCGTCAGTTATTTGCCTCACTTCATTTCTTGGGTTGTTGCTTCAAGTATCGTGCTCACCGTATTGTCACCCGATGGAATCATTAACCTTATTCTTATGAAGCTGCACTTGATCGACAGTCCAGTGCTGTGGATGGGGAAAGGCGAGTATTTCTGGGGTATACTGGGGGCCACTGAGGTATGGAAAGATGTTGGCTGGAACACGATCATCTATCTGGCGGCGATTACAGCCATCGACCCTGCTCAGTATGAAGCGGCAGAGATTGACGGAGCCAGTCGTTTTAAACGCATGTTATATATCACATTGCCAGGTTTAAAACCGGTTATCGTCATTTTGCTCATTATGAATATGGGAAGTATTCTGGAATCCGGATTTGAACCTCAATATTTGCTGGGCAACGGAATGAATATGGATTATTCTGAGAACCTGGATATCTTTGTCTTGAAGTATGGTTTGGGAATGGGGAACTTCTCTTTGGGTACAGCAGCAGGGATTTTCAAAACTGTGGTCAGCTTCATCTTCCTCTTTACCGCCAACTATATCGCCAAAAAAATGGGAGAAAGCAGACTATTCTAAGAGGAGGCCTAGGCCATGCCAAAAGCAAAATCATCCCGCTTGCGGAACAGTAGCACCGGGGACCGGGCGTTTGATGCGATTAATATCACGTTTATGATCTGTTTGATGATTGTTACAATCTATCCGTTTATCAATATGATTGCCGTATCTCTCAATGATGCGAATGACGCCATACGCGGAGGGATCTATTTGTGGCCACGGGAGTGGACACTGGATAACTACAAATATATCTTCGGAGAATCCGACATTTACCATGCTACGCTGATCTCGGCACTTCGTACGATTATCGGAACGATTGTCTCCGTTTTCTGTACCGCGATGCTTGCTTATACACTTAGCCGGCAGGAATTCGTACTGCGTAAGTTCGTGACGATGTTTTTTGTCTTCACGATGTATTTCAGCGGAGGACTCATTCCAGGGTACCTGTTGATTCGTGATCTCGGGCTGATTGGATCTTTCTGGGTCTACATCATTCCGGGTGTAATCGGTGTGTTTAATATGATCGTCATTCGTTCTTTCATTGAAGGATTGCCTGAGGGAATTCTGGAGTCGGCCCGTATTGACGGAGCGGGAGAATTTACAACGTTTATTCGAGTGGTACTGCCATTAACGATTCCAGCGATGGCAACCGTTTCTCTTTTCGTGGCGGTAGGTCAATGGAACTCCTGGTTTGACGTTTTTCTCTACAACTCGTCTAACAAGGAGTTAAGCACACTACAATATGAATTGATGAAGATTTTGCAGACGTCAACAACGGCGGCAACATCATCGGCAAGTGATGTGTATCAGTCTGCTGAGAACAGCGGAGTTGCCGTGACACCAACTTCTATTCGGGCAACGATGACTATTATTGCAAGTGTTCCAATTCTGATGGTATATCCTTTCCTGCAGAAATACTTCGTCCAAGGTATGACCATCGGAGGCGTAAAGGGATAAAAGTTAGGTTAAGGTTAAGATTGTTGTGTTCTAATCTGAATGGTCGGGAGATGAGAAATCGTGAATTCTATGTTCAAAAAATCACTCTGTACGATGCTTGCAGCGTTAACAGCACTACCCCTGTTTTATGTACCTGCTTCCTCCAAAGTAATGGCGGCGAACGATGCTGTAATTAACGTAACTGCACCTAAACAATTGATTCGGGGTTTTGGAGGTATGACGCATTCCGGCTGGATCGGTGATCTCACTGCCTCTGAGAGGGAAACCGCTTTTGGCAATGGGCCTAACCAGCTGGGCTTCTCTGTACTAAGAATTCCGATTGATGAGAACAAGAACAACTGGCAACGGGAAGTGGATACAGCCAAAAAGGCGATTGAACATGGTGCGATTGTATTTGCATCTCCTTGGAATCCACCAACAGATATGACGGAACTGGTCACCATCGGCACTACTTCGGGCGGTGGTTCAACGTATGAAGCTGAATCCTCGACAACGTTGACCGGGGCTGTAGCGGGGAGTTCTTTGACAGGATATACAGGATCAGGTTATGTTACTTTCCAAAATGCGAGCGGCTCGGCTGTTCAGTGGAATACGATTCTGATTGGCAGCACCGGCACCAAAAACATTAAAATTCGATATTCACTTCCTTCAGGAACGAGTAACCTGGATGTATACGTGAACGGCACATTAGCGCTTAGTAACGTACCATTTGAAGCTACAGGCAGTGGAAACACTTGGAAGGACAAATCGATTCAGGTACCAATGGTGAATGGTACAAGCACGTTGAAGCTGGTTACTACAGGAACGGGTGGACCGAACATTGATAACATCAACGTAACCGCATATACGCAGATTACACAGGCCAAACGACTCAAGTACGACAAATACGCGGCTTACGCTCAATATTTGAATGAATTCGATACATTTATGAAAAATAACGGCGTCAACTTGTATGCGATTTCCGTACAAAACGAGCCTGACTATGCCCATGACTGGACATGGTGGTCTCCGGAGGAAATGCTTCGTTTCATGAAAGAAAACGCGGGTTCCATCAACAATCGGGTCATTGCCCCGGAATCCTTCTCTTATGTGAAAAACATGTCGGACCCTATTTTGAATGATCCGCAAGCCCTTGCGAATATGGATATTTTGGGTGCACATACGTATGGTACGCAATATAGCGACTTTCCATATCCGTTATTTGAACAAAAGGGAGCAGGAAAAGAGCTTTGGATGACAGAGGTGTACTATCCGAACAGCGAGACCAATTCTGCAGATCGCTGGCCTGAAGCTTTAGGAGTAGCGGAGCATATGTACAATGCGATGGTTGAAGGTAATTTTCAGACGTATGTATGGTGGTATATCCGCAGACATTATGGACCGATCAAAGAGGATGGAACGATAAGTAAACGTGGCTATAGTATGGCTCATTACTCCAAATTCGTGCGTCCTGGTGATATCAGAGTAGATGCAACCAAAAATCCGGCAAATGGTGTATATGTCTCGGCATACAAGGGAGAGAACAACAAGATCGTTATCGTTGCTATTAACAAAAATACATCAGGCGTGAATCAGCGATTTACTGTGCAAAATGGAACAGCCTCCGCTGTATCCTCCTGGGTAACGGACAGCACACGTAATCTGGCGGCCGGCCCTGCGTTGCAGATATCCGGCAACGGATTCTCGGCAGACCTGCCAGCCCAAAGTGTAACAACATTTGTTGTGCAACCGTAAGGTAGATGTAAATAAAGTGAACAAGGCAAGAAGCAAAAGAGCAAGTATAGATATAAGGAAGAGAAGAACGAGGCAAAGAAGTAAATAGAAGTGAATTGAAGTCAAAAGAAGTTAAAATAAGATAGCAGAATTTAGTAGAAGTTAAAAGAACAGGTTGCCCTTAGGCAGCCTGTTTTACTATGACCATAACTCTAATGAGAATTCTTCAATCTCTTGCTCTGCTTCGCGCATTAAATCAAGCACCTGATCTGCATAATCACCGAGCTTTTCTCTGCTTATATCAAAGTGACTCCAGCGGATCGTCAGCGGCATCTTGACTTCACCTGTCAAGGCATCCCATAGAGCGTCCAGATTGTGTCCGTAATATTCATCCAATTGCAATTTATCTTGCAACAACTGATGGAGTGATTCCCGATTAAGAAGGTAACGACCGTCGATCTGAATGATATTCATGTGTTCCTCCGTTATTTGATCTGTTGAAAAGTCTTATAATGATCGGTGGTTTGATAGATTAGACCGTCATTCGAATATAGAATCCGGTCGCTTCCGCGTTTTCCACCAGTATAATGGATATCCGCCTCATACCAGATCCGACCTTTTTTATTGGGAAGCAGCCCTTCGCGATTTCTGAATACGTCACCGCCAATGCTCTTTCCTGGAGCGACTTGACCCAGATTGCCTTCACTAGGCTCCCAGCCCAGCTTACGAGCTTCTTTTTTCGTAATATAATTGGGCGGAAGTTCATGATGCTCTTTGATATAATCGGCGACCTCCTGAAATCCCATCTCTTTGGAGGGTTGACCAGCGTGAGAACTGGTATTGGTAATAATCTGTGAGGTACAACCTGCAAGCAATAATACGGAAAGCAAGACGAATAGAGGATACAACCATTTTCTTAAAAGCATGTTCTGATCTCCTTTTAATGATGACAATGCTCTTAATGGTAATCGGTTTCCGGCTACAAATCAATTCTAACCTCGGCTTGCCGATACCTCGTATATTTTCCCGGTGAGATTCCAACGATCTTGGTAAAGCTACGAATGAAATTGGCGTAGTCACTAAAACCTGACTGGAAGCAAACATCTGTGATGCTCAGTCCATCTGTAAGAAGTGTTTTGGCAAGTTCAATGCGTCTACCTAGAATGTAGGAGCGAAGCGTAAGCCCGGTATGCTTTTTAAATTGCCGGCTGATGGAGGTGCTGTTCATATAGAATTGTTCGGCCAATTGTCCGAGAGTAATATGTTGCGTGATGTGTGCTTCGATATATTCCATCGTTCTGCGTACCAGTTCAGGCATGATGTCTTGGGGTACAAATGAATTATGCTGAAACCACTGGTTGATCAGAACAAGTAGTTGTGCCATAGCAGCATTGGTCTGCACGTCTGCACCGTACCTGTTAGAATCAGCGAACTCTTCAATCTGACGGGTCCAATACAGAAGCTGATTTAACTGGTTCTCATTCAGATGAATGATGTTGCCACTTCCGTCAGGGCGATGATCGAAACAAGATAATAAATTCGTCAAAACTGTGGATAGCTGGCACACATAGGTTTTCTTGAGGTTAATCGTGATTCGCTCATATTCAGTCTCGTCCACAATAAGTGTCCGATGCATCTCCTCAGGAGATATGACAAGCAAGTCACCACGCTGCATGGGATAACAACGATGATCGACATAGAAGTGTACATTTCCTTGCAGGAATAAGTAGATTTCATACGCGTTGTGGCGGTGATAACTGGAATCATACCTGTAGGTTGTTAGCGGATGGCGGTACAAAAGCTCTGGCTGAATCGCATCATAAAAATAATCAGAAGACATATGGTAGAAGTACCTCCTGTCATTTCACGCAATAAAACATGCAAACTACGCAATGAAATTGGACTTAGTTTCACTTAAAATGTAATCATCCTATCATGAAAACGTTTGATTTGCAAACGCTTTCTATTTGTTGTGCCCTAATATATGGATACCTGATTAGATATGAAAATAATGCAAGATCCATTCTATTTGCGGGAGGAAATGAAATGAACAATGAAACGATGGCACAAGCTGGGGAGCAGAAGACTGAAGCTGGCTTAACGGGTCACTTGCAGCATACACCAAAGGAGATTGGAAAGCTTCGTCCCAACGCCAATCCTCTAATGGCACACAAATTCGGAGCTGATCCTTATGCACTCGTGTTTAATAACCGGGTCTACCTCTATATGACCAGTGATAAACTGGAGTATGATGCGAATGAGATTCCTCAGAAAAACAGTTATCAGTCGATCAATAAAATTACAGTCATCTCATCGGATGATTTGATCAACTGGACAGATCATGGGGAAATCAAAGTAGCAGGTCCAGAAGGGGCAGCTACCTGGGCTTCCCAATCTTGGGCTCCAGCAGCTGCACATCGCAATTTGAATGGTGAAGATCGTTTTTATTTATATTTTGCCAATAATGCCAGCGGTATTGGTGTTCTGAGCGCACCAACGCCTATAGGGCCTTGGACAGATCCGATCGGAAAAGCGTTGGTGACAAGAGAAACGCCGGGTGTTGAAGACGTAACGTGGTTATTTGATCCTGCTGTGCTTGTGGATGATGACCATCAAGCTTATCTTTATTTTGGTGGAGGCGTGCCTGAGGGGAAACCAGAGCGTCCGGATACGGCGCGAGTGATGAGACTTGGAAAGGATATGGTCAGTGTTGAGGGTAAGGCCAAGATCATTCCTGCTCCTTTTATGTTTGAAAATTCGGGGATACATAAATATGATAACATCTATTATTACACTTACTGCTCCAACTTTTTTCAAGTTGAACGTGACGAGGATAGCCCGCCGCCGGGAGAAATTGCATACATGACAAGTGCGCAGCCTATGGGTCCATGGACGTATCAGGGAACAATACTTAAAAACCCGGGCCACTTCTTCGGGATTGGCGGTAACAATCATCATGCTATTTTCCCACTGGGGAATGAGTGGTATATTGCTTATCATGCGCAGACTCTGTGCCAGGCGATGGATATCCCGGAAGGGTATCGTTCCACACATCTGAACAAGGTGCAGTACGAAGAGACAAGTGGAAGAATCAAAGCGATTCAAGCGGACTACGAAGGTGTAGATCAACTGAAATCTTTCAATCCATACCAACAGGTCAGCGGGTCAACGATTGGCTGGAATGCGGGAGTGATCACCCGTCAAATAAGTGGTTCGGGTTCGGAGCAAGCGGAACAAAGCAAGTCTCCAAAACCAGATGAAGTGGTCAGTGTGATGCATGAAGGAAGCTGGATTGCGATCTCGCGTGTGGATTTTGGTCAAAAAGGGGCGGCAAGCTTTACTGCAACCGTATGCAGTCAAGGTGGATCGTGTACTCTTGAACTTCGACTAGGGCGAGAAGACGGTAATTTAATTGGAAAAGTGCATATTCCTGCATCAGCGGAGGGTCAAGAATGGATGGAGGCATCGACTTCAATAACTGGCGCTCAGCATGAACACGACCTGTATCTTGTACTGAAACCATCAGAAGAAAACCCATGCATCCTTTTAAACCAATGGATGTTTGAAGAAGCCTAACATCAGGAAGGGATTTATCCTGTTGATTGGAGAGCTGGAGCCAGAGTGAACAGCTATGATGCTGAACTCCGAAAAGAGGTGTTTTACACGATGTATTCAAATCCGATTATATGGGCCGATTATCCGGATGTGGACGTCATTCGGGTAGAAGATACGTATTATATGGTAAGTACGACCATGCATATGATGCCTGGATGTGTTATTCTCCGGTCATATGACCTGATTCAATGGGAAACCGCTTCGTATGTATATGACAGACTGGATAATACACCAGCCCAGCGGCTGGAGAACGGGCAGCAGATCTACGGAAAAGGCATGTGGGCGGCTTCACTCCGTTATCATCAAGGCAAGTTCTACGTCATTTTTGTAGCCAATGATACTCGTAAAACGTATCTGTATACTTCTGAAACGATAACCGGACCTTGGAATAAACAGATTGTAGAAGGATTCTACCATGACTGCTCGTTATTTTTTGATGATGACGAACGGGTGTATCTGGTACATGGTAATCGAGAGATTCACTTAACCGAATTAAAAACCGATCTCTCCGGACCCAAGCCGGAAGGGAGGCATCGCATCCTAGTGAAAGACCTTCAGCCGCACTACTTGGGTTATGAAGGAGCACATTTTTACAAAATTGAAGGTATCTATTATGTCTTCCTGATTCATATGACGAAGGAAGCAGGGCGACGAACGCAAGCTTGTTACAGGGCGGATACGCTGGATGGTACATTTGTTGGCGGAGAAGTGTTCAATGATGATATGGGATACTTTAATTCAGGGGTTGCTCAAGGCGGAATCGTGGATACACCGGATGGTGACTGGTACGCTGTGCTTTTTCAAGACCATGGGGCCGTAGGGCGAATTCCGGTTCTGGTCCCGATGCGTTTCGAGGAAGGCGTACCTGTATTTGCAAAAGAGGCTCCGAAACAAATCGATCTGGCCAGCACAAGACCGGGCTACCGTTACCAACCGCTGGTTGCAAGCGATCGTTTCGAATATACGCTGGATGGTCAGGGTAATGTGCGACTTCGGGATGTTTGGCAGTGGAATCATACACCGCATGATGATCTGTGGTCTGTTACGGAAGTACCGGGAGTGTACCGAATTCGAACGGGTCAACTTAGCCCTAACCTGACGTTTGCAGTGAATACACTCACTCAGCGGGCCATGGGGCCGGCTTGTATAGCGTCAGTAACATTGGATGGCAGTGGCCTGAACGATGGTGATTATGCAGGTTTATGTTTTCTGATTGGCACGTATGGTTTGATTGCAATGACAAAACATGAAGGCAAGTACTATCTCGTTATGCAGGCCAGAGTAAGTCAGGATAACAGCATATTTGGCAGTATGATTGACCAGGAGCCTGCCACGGAGTACGCCCGCATACCTGTAACAGGACCTGTAGTGAAGCTGCAAGCCTCAGCCAATTTTGTAGATAATCAAGATGAATGCCGCTTCGCCTATCTGGATGGGGCAGATTGGAAGAGCCTCGGGATTCCGCACAAAATGGTCTACAAGCTGGATCACTTCATGGGCTGTAGAATTGGATTGTTTCTGTTCTCCACACATGAAATAGGGGGCATGGCCGACTTTTCGAATTTTGAATATCATATCTCTCCGTAAATCCATCCTTGCTCAGAGTTATAAATAAAAGTCGCCAAACGGCGGCTTTTTCGTACTCATGACAGATCAAATGTTGTACAATGATAACAATTATGGAAAAAAGAAATAGATACGTTCATTCAATCAAAATGGGGGCATGTCACCATGCATAAGCGATGGATGTACAAAACAAGATGGACGATCATTATCTTTCTAACCGTATGTATACCTACTGGACATACGCAGGGAGACTCCGGTCTTATCAATAACCTATCTAAGGATCAGCAGGCCTCATCTTTGGCGGCCTATTCTCCGCCCATTCAAGTTTCTTTTGTCAGAGAAACGGGAGAAGACTTACAGCGCATGATTGAGCAACTGCCCGGTGAGACACTGGTTGATAACCGCTGGACTCGTTTGTACGAACAGGAGCTTGGTATTCAGATTCGGTATGACTGGATTGCAACGGGCGATGTTTATAATCAAAAGTTAGGGGTTTCCCTTGCTGCCGGCCGTTTCCCGGATGTCGTCAGAGTTAACCCATATCAGCTAAGACAGCTGAGCAATGCCAATCTAATTGAAGATTTGACGGAAGTATATCGTGATTTCGCCACGCCACTAACCAAAAATATTTTGGAGGCCGAAGGGAAAGGGGCGTTTGATGCAGCGACCATTAACGGCAAGCTAATGGCTATTCCCGAATCATCTTCTTCCATTGAAACGGCACAGTATTTGTGGATCAGAACAGATTGGCTGGATAGATTGGGGCTGCAGGCACCTGAAACGATAGAAGACGTGTTGAAAGTTTCGGAAGCGTTTACATCACGTGATCCGGATGGTAATGGAGAACAGGACACCTACGGACTTGCGCTAACGAGTTATCTATGGGACCCGGTAATGGGCGTTTCTGGATTTATGGCGGGGTATGGTGCGTTTCCGAATATCTGGATTAAAGATCCTGAGGGCGGTCTGACCTATGGAGGCATACAGCCTGAGGTACGTAAGGCGTTGGAAGTATTACAGACCATGTACCTTGAGGGACAGCTTGATCCGGACTTTGCTTACAAAAATGGAAGCAAGGCATACCGTCTCATTGATCAGGGGAAAATTGGCATGCTCTATGGTGAACAGTGGACTCCTTTTGTTGTCCAGTCTACCCGTGATGAAGATCCGAAAGCAGAATGGCAGGCATATCCGATCGTAGCCGAGACAGGTCGAAACAGGGTTGTACCGCTTCGTTCCAATACAGGAAACTACTTTGCTGTGAGAAAAGGTTTTGCCCATCCTGAAGTCGTCGTTAAACTGATGAATCTGCACTTGGACAGAAACTGGGGACAGAATGCGGAATATGAAACGTACTATAATGACGACTCACGTGCGGTGTGGATGCTGTCTCCGGTCACTCCTTTTCCGGGAACCAAAAATTTAGATGCATATCGAGATATTCGGGATGCACGTACAACAGGTGACTTTTCTGTACTGGAGAACGAAGCGCTGGCGATTCACAAGCGAATTGCTGCTTATGAATCAGAAGGTTTGAAGAGCGGGTGGGGATGGAAGCAGACTTACGGGCCAACAGGTGCGTTTAGCATCGCGGATGATTACGATATGAATGGACAGCTTCTGTATGATCAATTCACAGGCGGAATTACGGAAACGATGGTAGATCGGCAGATTATCCTTCGGGATCTACAGCTTGAAGTATTTATGAATATTATTTATGGATCACCTATCGAAGAATTCGATCAATTTGTAGTAGATTGGCTTGAACTGGGCGGAAAAGAGATTACATCGGAGGTGAACGCATGGTATAGAACGCAAGCCGCCAGGGATCACCAGGCGTTCGCTTTATCCTATTAAGGCAGGTGTCTTTGATCTGAAATCAGGAGGGGAGTTCGTTGTTTAAGATACCGGCACAGTCGTGGTTTAACAGTATATTTGCGCGGCTGATTATGACCTACCTGGTTTTTGTCATACCTTTGATTCTTCTGGGCGTGTATCTGTACCACTGGAGCTATGATACGGCAAGTCAGGAAATTTCTTTATCGACAGAGAGGCGGTTAAGTCAATACGCGACAGAACTTAACCGGGAGATCGAGTGGATGGAGTTGCAGCAGTTTGACATTGCAGAGGACCGCAAGCTGAATCGGCTGGCGATCCTCTGGAACAATATGGACCAGATTGAAAAACGGGAAATACTAAACTATTTGTCCGAACGGCTGGCCTCTTTCAAAAACAGCAGCGTTTATATCAAGAACGTTTATGTACATATTCCTACAGTCAACAAGAGTATCTCCGCAGTGCAGGGAATTGATGAATTTAATAGTACCTCATACGATTATTTCAGTTCATTCACGCACGAAGAAAGCATTCGATTCACAGTTAAAGACGATACCCTGAATCTGAGTGCGGTCCGTTTAACAGGCAAAATGGGAGACGCACCGCTGTTTGTTGTTCAGGTGGAACTGGATAATGTTGCTTTTCAGAATGAATTATCTCAACTTAATCTATACCCTGAAAGTGCTTCCCTCCTTATTGAAGACAAAACAGGTTTTGCTATTTTAGACCGGGAAGAGCGCGAGATCATTCTTGCCAATTACCGTGAATATAGTCAAAAGAACTCCCTTGAGAGCTTTCGCGTAAATGTTGAGGATACAGCGTACCATGTGAACCAACATCATATGCAACCTCTTGGTTTATCCATTGCTACATATTTGCCAGAGAAAATGGTCACCAAACCCTTGAGCAAGTTTTATAAATGGGCATGGATATTTGCCATCACATCGTTTATTGCGATTTCAGCATATCTCTATTCAACGTACAAACTGATTCACATTCCTTTATTATTGCTGGTGAAAAGGTTCAAAAAGATGGAGGGCGGGGTGCTGGATATCCCGATTGTACATCATCGCAAAGACGAGTTCGGATTCTTGTATGGCCGCTTTAATCATATGATTGAGAATCTGCAATTGCTGATTGACCGTGATTTCAAAAAAACGATGATGATGCAGCGAGCTGAATTAAAGCAGCTTCAATCACAGATTAACCCACACTTTTTGTATAACAGTTTCTTCATTCTGAGCTCGCTTGCACGAACAGGAGAAACGGATCGTATTGAACAATTTACGAATATGCTCGGAGAATATTTTCGATTCATTACACGTAATGGGACAGATCATGTGCCACTGAAGGAAGAAGTACATCATTCCCGAATCTATACGGATATCCAGCAACTGCGATTCTCCAGACGAATCAAGGTTGAATTCGGTGAGGTTCCGCTGGAAATGCAACAGATTCAGGTTCCCAGACTTGTAATCCAGCCGATTATTGAAAATGCCTATGAGCATAGCCTTGAAAAAAATACGTCCGCAGGTCTGTTGCGAGTCCAATTCCATATGGAGTCATCATGGGCGGAAATTACGGTGGAAGATAACGGGCATGATCTCCAGACAGAAGATATAGAGAAGTTGCAACATAACTTGCATCGTGAGGCAACGACAGATGACATAACGGGATTAATGAACATCCATAGGCGATTGCTTCTGACCTTTGGCGAAGGAAGCGGGTTGTTTTTGTCACGAAGTGAGCTACAAGGTTTAAAGGTTGTCATCCGAATCCAGTGGAACGAGGGGGAAAACGAATGTATCGACTTCTGATTGTAGATGACGAGGAGATCATTACGGATAGTTTGTATGAAACATTTGCGAGACATATGCCGGATCGGCTGGATGTATGCAAAGCATACTCTGCTACAGAAGCACTCTCCTGGATGCGGCGCTCCAGAATTGATATTGTGTTGACGGACATTCGTATGCCGGGCATGAGCGGACTGGAGCTGACGGAAGAGATTCAAAGCCGCTGGCCGCAGTGCCGTGTTATTTTTCTGACGGGTCACAGTGATTTTGAATATGCATACAAAGCCTTTCAGATGAACAATGTACGGTACCTGCTTAAGACAGAAGGTTACGATAAAGTGATGCACATGGTGGAGCAGGTTATGGAAGAGATCAGGGAAAGTCATGATATGCATAATCTTCTGGAACAACAAAGCGAGATTACATCCCGGTTGACCGCATTTAGGCAGAATGAATACATCCGAAAGCTTCTTCAGGAAGGTTCAACTGCTGCTTCATTAATTGAACTTCAGGCTGAACTACTAGAGAGGCAGATTCATCTAAAAGCTGATTCTCCGGTGTTTCTGGTGCTTGCAAGATTGAATAAGCTACATGAACCAGCAGAAGTTGAACAAGGGTGTACTGAATCATCTATTCGGATCATTGGAACATCATTGATGAGTGAATATACGGAATGTGTCAGTGCTACGGATCACTATGGTGATACGGTGTGGCTACTTCAGCCTAAAGATAGCCAGCGAGATGCAGACCAGCATTTTGCGAGATATATGGAAGGTACCTTAGAGCTTGTCCAGGAGTCGTGTCTTGCTTCACTTGGCGTGTCGATTGCATGCACACTTAGTGGACGGGGGTGTGATTGGTTCCAACTCCCGCAGCAATACGAGCGTCTGCGCTTGTTACAGTGGATGAAAGTCGGGGATGGCATGTCGATGGTTCTGACAGACAATTACAAGGAGCCTCAAGCGGGTACGCCGAAGGAATCACCGCGGATATCAAGCCGGGTAGAAGCAATGAATGGTTTTCTGGAGACAGGACGGTTTCAATCCTTCTATGATATCTTCGAAGAGCTTGTGGGAGAACTCCTTCAACAGGATATGACGATGGAGCGAGCCATGGAGACATACTATCATCTGGCATTGACCTTTTACGCAGCATTTAATCGCTGGGGACTGAAGCAGAAAACTCCGGATCAGCGAAGTTTTCTGCATTTGGAGCATTTTCCAAGCATGAAAGATGCCGTTCAATATCTCTATCTGGCAGCCGATGAACTGGTCAACTTCAAACGATCAAACGAAGAGGAACGTGCGAATATCGTCGTACAGAGTTTATGTAATTATATCAAGAGTAATCTGGAAAAGGATCTTACGTTAGTGCGCTTGGCAGAACTGCATCACTTTAATCCTTCGTATCTATCCAGATTTTTCAAACAGGAGATGGGCATTAATCTATCCGAATATATTGATGATAGCCGAATTCGCAAGGCCAAGGAGTTGCTCATGAACCAAGAGCTTATGGTGCGGGAAGTTGCACTACAGGTCGGGTATGAATCTGCTCATTCGTTTACTAGGCTGTTTAAAAAACAGACGGGCATGACTCCTCAAGAGTATCGAGAAACCTTACTGATTCGTTCGGCGGATCGGTAAGTGATAAGAACGTAATAAAGCACGCAGGAGTAGCATCTCCTGCGTGCTTTTCATTAGATAGATTTATCAATATATATGTAGCCTGGGATACGCTCCGAATACAAACGGCTCCGTATATTACTTAATTAATTAAGCGGTGTGAGCCTTTTGTCTGCGATAGGCATTGGGACTTGACCCAGCGTAAGCTTTGAATTTTTTATAAAACCAATCGATATCCCGATATCCGACCTCCAGAGCAATTTCGTAAATCCGCAGGTCGGTGGACAGGAGAAGTTGTTTGGCTTTTTTCATTCGCTCCTTCAACATGTAGTCATTAAAGGAAACGTTCTCTTGCATTTTAAACTTCTGACCAAGATAGGCACAATTGAAATGCAACATGTCAGCGATCTTTTTCAACGTAATTTCTTCATTCAGATGATCTCTTACATAAGCTTTCACGATCCGAATCACATGCTTGGAATCCATCGCTTTGCCATTGAGCTGAATCGTAGGCTTGACGGCAGGGCTTTTTTTCACAGGAACAGGCCCAAGTTTGTTCAAAAGTTCATATAAACTGTGTACAAGCGCGGAAGCGCTAAAAGGTGAGGGTAAATAATCATTCACCTGATAAGTTAATGCTTTGCGGACTAGTCTGAATTGATCCCTTCCACCGAGCAGCAGAATAGGGATATCGTTTGTTTTTCGAATGTGGTGACACAACCATAATCCTGCCGTATCATACTGCTCTGTATGCACGACGACAACACTGAAATCCCGATCAGATAGTGCTGCAAGAGCAGCGTTTGAAGAGGAAACCGAATCCGTAATTGTAAATGGGAATTTGTGGTCTTCCAAAAGCTGTTCAAGCTCTCTACACAAGCGGCGGCTATAATCAACAAGTAAAACACTGTACATGAAGCATGACCTCACCTTCTCCTGATATTCCGATCCACTGTTTAACTGAAATAAGGCTTAGTTTCATTATGGGAAGAAAAGAAAGCGCATACAATGTGCATTATTTTGCAGATAGTGCATTTCTTTACCAGTTGCAGGTGAAATACCCTAAATCACTCCTCAAATGAACCTGATCTATAATCTGACCGGGTAAATACCTGTATTTAAGCGGGTTGTTTGCGCTTACATTTGGACGATACACTTTGGTAGCACACGACAATCAGGGGGGAAGACAATGAAGAAAAACAAGTTTATGCTACTGAGTCTTTTGTTCGCGGTCATGTTGATGATCAACGCTTGTAGTTCTGCACCTGCTGCTGAGCCGGCACCCGAAAAACCGGCACCACAGGAAGAGCAAGCACCAGCCGAAACTGAGCCGAAAAATGAAAATTCTACACCAGAGATGGATTTTGACATGGGTGGCAGAACGATCAAGGTTGTGGCGTGGTGGGATATGCAAATTACAGATAACAATCCGGATAATATCAAACGAATCGAGAACCTCGAAGCTTTAAAGAAAAAACATAACTTCAATATCGAATACGTATCCATCGATTTTGGTGAATATCAGGAGAAAGTTGTAGCCTCATTAATGGCTGGCGAGCCGCTCGGCGACTTTGTTAGACTCGGTAAAAACTATGCTATTCCGGCACTGACCAAACAGGACCTGTTGTGGCCGGTGGATGATTATATCAAGAACGATCAGGTATTCAATCAAAAAACAACCAAGGAATATATGCAATACGAAGGGAAAGGTTACGGATTTACGGAAGATAAGTCTTCCTTCATCAACGGTATTTTCTACAATCGTACTCTGATGCAAGAGCTTGGCCTGAAGCCACTGCAGGAATATGTTGATGCGGACGAATGGAATTGGGATAACTTCCTGGCTGTAGCCAAACAAGCCAACAAAGACCGGAATAATGACGGCAAGCTGGATACGTGGGGCCTCGCTCAAACGGGTTTGCTTGAACCAATCCTGTATTCCAACGAAGCTTCACTAACCAAAGAGGATAAACAGAACCTCGAAGATCCAAAAACAAAAGAAGCACTCAATTTCTTAAACAAATTGGCTACAGAGAAAGTGGGCAGACCAACAGAAGGCGGCGACTGGACTGAACCAGCTACCTTCTTCCGTCAAGGCAATACACTCATGTATTCTGGCGCAATGTACGAGATTGAAGGCATCAAAACAGATATGCCTGACTATGATATCGGCTTCCTGCCTTATCCTAAAGGCCCAAGTGCTTCGGCCTACCATTCTGGTGAATCACGTTATCAAGCGATCACGATCCCTAAAGCTGTAGAGAATCCAGAGCAACTGATGTACATCTGGGAAAAAATCAATGAGATTGATTCCATCTATGACTATCCGGAACAATCCACGCTCGAAAGACATCTGACGGATGAAGCAGATATTAACAACGCCAGAGAAGTGGCAGCTGGCATGCTTGTTCTTGACCATAACACGTTCCCGTCCCTTCCTTATTGGGATTTTGATGGTGAACTGAAAGAAGGCGTATCCGTATCTACGTTGATTGAGAAATACAAGGCTCCTTTCCAAGCCGCTATTGATGAGGTATACAAATAAGCACTGCTAAATACGGGCAGAACGCGCGAGTACCAAGTGCGGTCTGCCCGGGTTAGTCAATCATTCTTTTGCTGATACGCTTACAGGAAAGGGGATACATGCAAACATGCGGTCACGTAAGAAAAAGGTACTGATTCTGGCACTTGTTCTGGCTTTGGTGTTCTCGATCATCGTGATCTATCCATCCAAGAATCAGAGCCCCGGGACAGTGCATGCACTTGAGGATTTTGAAGCTGTAGCGGGCACCAGGGATTCACGAAGTTATGAACATTATCAGGAAACGTATGCGAGCACTGCCAAACCGGACACTACCGTAAGGATTCAAGGTGAAGCTTATACAGAGGCGGATAACGGAGAGTTTAAGGTGGTGCAAGGATATGAAGGGTTGGATGGCAGTGCTGTTATTACACCCGAATCCGGAACCATTCGCTGGGATGTTCCCGTTCAAGTGAGTGGTTTATATCAGGTTCGCATTCATTATTATCCTGTCGAAGGCAAAAGCTCCGGAATTGAGCGCAAGCTGGAGTTAAACGGCCAAGTTCCTTTCCGGGAAGCGGATGTACTTCTGTTCGACAGGGTATGGGGCAATCGCGAAGATCACGTCCGTCAGGATGATCGAGGCAACGATCTCAGACCAAGGCAGGTGGAGAAGCCGGAATGGCAACTCGCTTCGTTTCGAGATAGTGCCGGATATTTTGAGGAACCGTTTCAGTTTTATTTTGAAAAAGGCAACCAGCAATTATCTTTGACTTCTCTCAGAGAGAGTATGGCGATTGATTACATCGAACTGTATCAGGAAGAGGCCGTTCCTACGTATGCCGAAATCCAGAAGACGTATGATTCGTTAGGTGTAAAGCCAGCCAGCCCCATCATGCTGAAAGTGCAAGGCGAAGAAGCGATCACCAAATCTTCACCTACACTTGCGCCCATCTCGGATCGATCCAGTCCATCACTTGAACCCTACGATGTATCCAAAATTCGGATCAATGCCATCGGAGGCGTGAACTGGAAACTTCCGGGGGAATGGGTTGAATGGGAGATTGATGTGCCTGAAGATGGACTGTACCAGATTGCGTTAAAAGTAAAACAGGATCAGCTTCGGGGTATCTATGCCACACGCAGTCTTACCATTAACGGCAAAGTTCCGTTTGAAGAGGTGAAACGAATTCGCTTCAACTATAGTCCGTCCTGGCAGACACAAGTGCTTGGAAACAGTGAAGAAGAACCCTATCAGTTCCATCTGGAGAAGGGGAAACACCGCTTACGGATGACAGTCACACTTGGCGATATTGCCCCGTTACTTCGAACGGTGGAATCAAGCGTACTTGAACTGAATGAAATGTACCGCAAAATTCTAATGATTACCTCCAACAAACCTGATCCACTTCGGGATTATCAGTTGGAGAAGCGTATTCCAGAGATGATAGAGGTTTTTGAAAAACAAGCTGTGGTACTCACATCTGTCGCGGAGTATCTCGAAAAAGCAACCGGAGAACAGAGTGACAAAGTAGCCATTCTGAATGCCATGGTTGTACAGCTCAAGGATATGGCGGCAAGGCCGGAAACCGTTCCGAAACGGTTGGATACATTCAAAATTAATGTCGGTGGCCTAGGTACATGGATTCTGACTGTACGTGAGCAACCGATTACGATGGATTACCTGGTTGTAGCTCCTTCAGGACAAGAAATGCCAAAGGCTGAAGCGTCTGCGTTCCAACAGGTGAAGCATGAACTGGGTGCTTATGTCGCTTCCTACACGGAAGACTATGACAGTATCGGTAACGTGGAGAAAAAGAAGGACTCAATCACCGTATGGATCACCACCGGACGGGATCAGGCTCAAGTGCTTAAGGGCATGATTGACGATACGTTTACACCGGATACCGATGTGTCTGTGCAGCTGAGACTTGTGCCGCCAAATATTTTGTTGCCCGCAACGCTGGCCGGAGAAGGTCCCGATGTGGCGATGCAAATGGGCGAAGATATTCCTGTGAACTATGCGATGAGAAATGCGGCAGCAGATCTAAGCAAGTTTCCGGATTTCAAAGAGGTGGCTAGCAGATTCCGGGCAAGTGGAATAACACCTTATGAGTATGACGGTGGAGTGTACGCACTACCGGAGCAGCAACATTTCCCAATGCTATTTTACCGCAAGGATATATTGAATGAATTAGGTCTGGAGCCACCAAAAACTTGGCAGGACGTGTATAATGCGATCGCTGTATTGCAGAAACACAATATGGAGTTCTATCTGCCGATTGAAGATACGCTGAACAATGCCAACATGGTTCCTAACGCCACATTTGCAATGCTTTTATATCAGAATGATGGAAAGTTCTACAACGAAGATGGGAAGAAAAGTGCGCTTGATTCAGAAATTTCGATGGAGGCATTCAAACGCTGGACGCAATTTTATACGAATTACAAGTTCCCGTTGAAAGCCGATTTTCCAAACCGTTTCCGTACAGGAGAAATGCCAATCGGCATAGCCGACTACACGACCTATAACATGCTGACTGTATTAGCACCGGAAATCCGCAACCTGTGGGACTTCACGATTGTGCCTGGCACACAGCTTCCGGATGGTTCTATACGGCATGAGGTAGCTAGCGCGAGCAGTGCAGTCATGATGCTCGAAAATGCCAATAACAAAGAAGCGGCATGGAAATTCATGAAGTGGTGGACGGATGAGTCAACCCAGATCGAGTACGGACGAGAAATGGAAGGTCTGATGGGCGCGGCTGCCCGTTACCCTACAGCGAACATTGAAGCATTAGAACAGTTACCTTGGCCAGTGAAGGATTACCAGAACCTGGAGAAGCAATGGGAATGGGTGCAAGGGATTCCGCAGATGCCAGGGGGTTATTTTACAGGTCGACATTTGGATAATGCTTTCCGAAAAGTCGTTAACGCGAATGAAAATCCACGTGAGGCTTTATCAGACTATGTACTGTATATTGACGATGAGATTGAACTGAAACGCAAGGAATTTAATCTGAAATAAAGGAAAGGGAGGGTAACGGTTGCAAGCTAAAACATCCAAGACAGCCGCCGCTCCTGTTATGCATACACGCCAGGTCGGCTGGTGGTCCTTATTGAAAAGGAATCTGTATCTCAGCAGGCATTATTACGTCTTAATGGCACCATTTATGCTGATCTTTTTCATGTTTACGGTTATTCCGGTCGGCATATCGCTCGGTCTCAGCTTTTTTCACTTTAATATGCTTGAATTTCCACGTTTTGTTGGTTGGCAAAACTATTCCCGGTTGTTCCTGAACGACGACGTATTCCTAATTGCACTCAAAAACACGTTGTTGTTTGCAGTGATCACGGGTCCAGTCAGTTATATTGCCTGTTTTTTATTTGCTTGGATTATCAATGAGCTGTCTCCTAAAGTCAGAGCAGTTATGACATTGGTTTTCTACGCCCCATCGATCTCAGGTAATGTATTTTTCATCTGGCTGATCATTTTCTCTGGTGACAGCTACGGATATATGAACGGTTTCCTCATGCGCCTTGGCGTGATTCTGGAGCCGATTCAGTGGCTTTCTAACGAGAAGTATGTACTGGGCATCGTTATATTGGTGCAGCTATGGCTTAGTCTCGGAACCAGCTTTTTGGCTTTTATTGCCGGTTTGCAGACGATTGACCGCTCGCTGGTGGAAGCCGGAACGGTGGACGGTATCAAAAACCGCTGGCAGGAGCTTTGGTATATTACGCTGCCATCCATGAGACCTCAGTTGATGTTTGGTGCAGTCATGCAGATTACAGCATCGTTCGCAGTAGCCGAAATTTCGATTGCCTTGGCTGGATTCCCAAGTGTTAACTATGCAGCGCATACGGTAGTCACCCATTTGATGGACTTTGGTACGATTCGCTTTGAGATGGGGTATGCTTCAGCGATCGCAACCGTGCTGTTTGCATTGATGCTTGGAACGAACATTTTCACGCAAAAAATGCTGAGAAAGATAGGTGAATGACGATGACCAGCAAAGTACGTGCCGTCTTCGGCATGCCGAAGAGACTTAACCGGTCATTTACCGTCAGTTTCATGTTGTTTGCGCTACTGGCTGTGTTCGGATCATTTATGGTGCTTCCGTTGATTTATGCGGTCAACAATGCCTTTAAGCCGCTGGATGAGCTGTTTATCTTCCCGCCGCGCTTCTGGGTGAACAATCCGACGACAGAAAATTTCGCAGATTTGATTAATCTGATGGGCAATTCCTGGGTCCCCTTATCTCGATATATTGCCAATACACTACTCATTACACTAGTGGGCACAGCTGGGCACATCCTGCTTGCTTCAGCAGCAGCTTATCCCTTGGCGAAATATCGTTTTCCGGGGTCGAAAATATTATTTACCATTGTTATTCTGTCATTGATGTTCTCGCCGCACGTTACGGCAATTCCGAACTACATGGTGATGTCCTGGCTTGGTTGGATCAACACACACGCTTCCATCATTGTTCCTTCGCTGGCGTTCTCACTAGGACTATTTCTAATGAAACAGTTCATGGAACAGATTCCTGATGCGTTGCTGGAAGCAGCGAAAATTGATGGCGCGAATGAATATCGGATTTTTTGGAGCATTGTGATGCCTAATGTGAAGCCAGCATGGCTCACACTTATGATTTTGCAATTCCCTGCCCTATGGGGAACAGACGGCGGTAGTTTTATTTACAGTGAAAATCTCAAAACGTTGCATTATGCACTCAGTCAGATCGTACAAGGCGGGATTGCCAGAGCAGGGGTTGGTGCTGCCGTAGCGCTACTGCTCATGATCGTACCGATCACGCTGTTTGTTATCTCTCAGAGCAGTGTGATGCAGACGATGGCTACTTCAGGCATGAAAGAATAGAAAGGAGGCAGCAAAGTGCAGCATAGCACGCGAAAAAGCACATGGAAAGGACGTAAATGGGTCATCATGGGCATGGTCTGCCTCCTGCTGTTCAGTTCAGCAGCACTGCCTGCAAGCGCAGACGGTGAGCCAGATGCCTATCACTATTCCTATTACGGAGATACCGTTCCAGCTCCGGCTGCTTATGAAGCCACAACGATTATTACAGGCAAGAAGCTGAATATAACGCCTTTCAAGGAACCGAGTGATATGCATGTTACCGCAGATGAGCGTGTCTATGTGCTTGACTCGGGTAATGGACGAATTGTCGAGATGGATCGCAACTTCAAGCTAGTACGGACAATTGAGTCGTTCCAAAATGACGGCAAAACAGATCAATTTAAAAACCCGCAAGGATTGTTTGTAACGGAAAAAGGGGATTTACTGGTGGCTGATTCGGATAATCAGCGGGTTGTGCACTTGGATAACAAGGGACAGCTCGTGAAAATTGTATCTGAACCGAAGTCAGACTTGTTAAATGAGGACTTTCAATTCAAACCTATGCGGATTGTGATGGATCAGGGTGAGCGAATTTACGTAATGGCCGCAGGTGTATTTGACGGCTTCATGGAATTCAGCGCCGATGGCGAGTTCTCCTCCTTCATTGGTGCAAATCGGGTTCAGGTTGATCCGGTCGAATATCTCTGGAAACGATTCGCTACTCGGGAGCAGAGAAGTCAGATGGTCATGTTTACCCCGACCGAGTTCACCAATCTGGATATGGACGAAGAAGGATTCATCTATGCTACCAGCGGAGATCGCGGCAAAGATCCGATCAAGAAGTTGAATGCTCAAGGAACAGACATTTTGCGGAGAGAAGGATATTCAGCACCTCAAGGTGATCTAAGGTATACCACGGAAGCTGGACCATCACGTCTGATTGATGTCGATGTAGGGGACAGCGATATGTACTCTGTACTCGATTCAAACAGGGGCCGCATCTTTACCTATAATGGCGACGGTTATCTGCTCCATATTTTTGGCGGCATCGGGAACCGGATGGGTATGTTTAATACACCTGTCGCGCTGGAGCGAGCGGGAGACCGGATGCTTGTTCTGGACAAAGCGCTTGGTGAAATTACCGTATTCCAGACGACAGAGTATGGACGCACACTACATGATGCCGTGCGCAGTTATTACAATGGCGAAGAAGATCAGTCTTCGGAACTGTTTGCGAAGGCTGCCGAGATGAATGCCAATCTGGAATATGCCTATGCAGGTATTGGTAAAGCGTTGCTTCGCCAGAAAGAATATGCCGAGTCGGCGCAATACTTCAAGCAAAGCATGGAGCGTCAAGGGTACTCCAAAGCTTTTCTTCTCTATCGGAAGGAACTGATGCGTGAACACTTTTCATGGGTGATGTCCGGTATATTCCTGGCTGTAGCTGCGTTCGTCACTATCGCCATCGTTCGCAGGCAGAAAAGGAGGACAACGAATGCAGGCATCAAGTAAACAATTGTACCAATACCCGCTGCATCTTATTTTTCATCCCTTTGACGGGTATTGGGAATTGAAATATGAGCGGAATCAAAAAACGACACTGCTGATCTCTTTAATGATTATGGTGTTGCTCGTCTTCACTAAAATTTTGCAAGCCCAGTACAGTGGCTTTCTGATTAACTTTAACAATCCAAAGTACCTGAACAGCTTGCTTGAGATGGTGTACGTTGTCATTCCCGTGTTGTTCTGGTGTGTGGCCAACTGGTCTCTAACCACATTGATGGATGGCGAGGGCAAGTTCTCTGAAATTTTCATGTCAACGTGTTTTGCCCTGGTTCCGATGTTTCTGGTGCATTTCCCGTGGATCTGGCTGAGTCTCGCTATTTCTGCGCAGGAAACGGCATTTTATTACTTCTCTAATGCGATTGCGGTTTGCTGGACCGTGTACCTGTTATTTGTAGGCAACATGACTGTGCATCAGTACACCCCAGCCAAAACGATTCTAACGATGCTGCTCACGCTTGTAGCTATGGCATTTATGGCTTTCTTATGCTTGTTGTTCTTTAGCCTTGTGCAGCAGATTGTCTCTTTTGTCTACACGATCTATCAGGAATTAGTGCTTCGGGGCTAGGAAGGAGGAAATCAGAATGAAATATGCCGCAGCCAAAAAAATAACCGGAATACTGCTGGTGAGTAGCTTGCTTCTAAGCGGTTGTCAGTTCTCGCCATCTACGGCGGCTCGCGAGACGGCAGCAGATGTTAGTCAAGTGGAGACTCCTTCCCTGCCTCCCGGAGAAAAACTGAAATCTGCTTTTAGTGATACACGCATTCCCGGTATGATCGGCATCGCCCGAAACAACGCTTTGCAGTTGTTGATCAACGAGGAGACTGCTGAAATTGCCGTTATCCATAGTAAAAGCGGACAAATCTGGCGCAGTAACCCGGAAGAACGCGAGAAGGATGGCATTGCAGCCGGAATTAACAAGGACCTTCTGTCCTCCCAATCCAGACTGAGCTTTTTCAACAGTTCAGGCCAGAGCAGTATGGTGAATTCGTTCACGGACAGTGTTCGGCATAAACAAGTGAGTTACGAAACATTACCGAACGGGGTACGCGTTCACTATCAATTTGGCAACACGGAGCGATCTATTGAAGATCTGCCAGTGAAGATCAGCAAAGAGCGTTTCGAACAATATGTGCTGGCTAAGCTCGATAAATCCGGCGAACGGGCCTTGAAAGTCGGATATGCAGAAGATAAAGATGAAGGCGTATACAATCGGATTGACAAAGCTATGCAAGGTCTGCAACTTACCCGTGCACTGAAAGCTTTCGAAGACGCCGGATACACAGAAGAAGATCTTGTCAAAGATCACACCGAGCATGGCATTGAGCAGGAACGAAGCGGGCCACGTCTATTCATGCTCACAATGGAATATGAACTGGACGGAGAGCAGCTTAAAGTGCGAGTGCCAGCTTCAGGTATCCATTTTCCAGAAGAGTATCCCATCAACACTCTGTCTGTGCTGGAGTACTTCGGAGCTGGAGGCTCCAAAGAAGAAGGATCGATTCTCGTACCAGATGGTTCGGGAGCGCTCATCCACTTCAACAATGGTAAGTTACAGTACCCATCCTACCAGCAGGATATTTACGGTCCAGACTTAACGATGAAGCTGCGTGAAGCCAGTTCCAGTGAAAGCAAAGCAAGATTGCCTGTCTTTGGAGTGATTCGTCCGGAAGGTGCTTTCCTGGGCATTATCGAAGAAGGGGATGCGGTGGCTGTAGTGAATGCAGATATTAGTGGGAAGCTGAACAGCTACAATAACGTATATCCCAGTTTTTATGTCGTGAACAAAAGTGATATTACACTTCAGTCCAGTGACATGGTTCGTACATTACCGAAGTTCCAGAATAAACCGACGTCGTCTGATTTTGTGGTTCGTTACGCTTTTGTAGGCGAGGAGCAGGCTTCGTATTCTGGTCTGGCCTCACTGTACCGGGAGTACCTGGTGCAAACCGGGGGACTTCCTGAAATGAAATCGTCTGAGGAGCAGTCTACGATCCCGTTTTATCTCAAGCTTTTCGGAGGCATGACAACAAGACAGCATATGCTCGGCATACCTTATAATTCCACGGAGGCTCTGACGACGTTTGATGAGGGAAAAGAGATTCTTTCGAAGCTGATGGAAAAAAATGTGTCGAACATTCAAGTGCGTTATGCCGGATGGTTCAATGGCGGACTGCACCACCGATTGCCGGATTCCATTAAGGTGGACGGAGTAATTGGCGGAAAAAAAGGAATGAAAGATTTCAGCGCTTTTACGAGTGAAGCGGGAATCGGATTTTATCCGGATGTAGCTGTACTTAACGTGCAATCGAAAAAAGGATTCAGTCCATCGAATGAGGCTTCCCGGTCTTTAACACAGGAACCAGCGGTCCTCTATCCAATGGATCTGGCTTTGGAGCGACGGACGAAGGATGTATCTGCTTCCTATGTCCTCTCACCGAATGAGATTGACGATGTGACAACAGATATGCTGAAGGACATGGAACCACTCCAGGCGGGAGGCATCTCTCTGAAAGATATGGCAGAACAGTTAAACAGCGATATGAATCCGAAGAAATTGCTTGATCGTACACAGGCACTGGATACGGTTCGAAAATCTTTGGATCAAATTAAACAACAAGCAGGTTCCATTGTGGCTGAAGGCGGTAACGCTTACGCGCTTCCTTACATTACAGGCCTTACGGATGCTCCGATGAGCAGTAGTCGGTTCAAACTGGAGGATGAAGAAGTTCCGTTTTTTCAGCTGGTCGTTCACGGCCGTATTCCTTATACCGGTTCTCCGTATAATCTGTCCACGTATACCGATGCAAGACAGTATGTGCTGAAGCTGATTGAATATGGAGCGAGCCCTTATTTTGCCTGGTTTAATGTCCCGGGCCATGTGGTGAAAGAAACGGATTACAACCATCTCTATGCCGCGAATTACGAGCAATGGATGGATCTGGCAGCGGAGGTTTATACCGAAGTTAGCCAAGTAAACAAGTCGTTCACCGGGCGTCCAATGATTACTCATGAATCTTTGAGTGAAGGTGTATTTCGAACAACCTATGAAGGCGGAGGATATGTAATTGTCAATTACAATGACTCTTCTGTTGAAGTAGAGAATCATACCGTTGAAGCCCTAAGTTATGTGACTGGTGGTGAGCAGCTCTGAAGACACTCCTGAAATCGAAATGGGGAAGTCGTACGTATGCTCAGCAAAAAGCAATGTGGGGTGTCATCTACGTACTTCCGTGGCTGATCGGATTTGTATTGTTTTTCTTCGTTCCGCTACTGGCGTCTCTGCGATACAGCATGAGCACCATTCAAGCCAACGCAGAAGGAATAGCGATTCAATTTACGGGGTTCGCCAATTATATTCAGGCACTTACCGTAAATACAAGCTTTAACCGGGCACTGATTGAGTCCATTACAGATGTACTTGTGAATGTACCGCTTATTGTCATTTTCAGTTTGTTTCTTGCAGTCATTCTGAATCAGAAATTCAGAGGCCGAGCTGTGGCAAGATCGATCTTTTTCTTGCCTGTTATTCTGGCATCCGGCGTCATTATGTCGCTCGAAAGCACAAGTTTAATTGAAGCTGTGAACCAGAACGGCACAGGCGGAAGTGCTTTTGGCACATTGGAACTGGAAGGTCTGATGCTTAATGCAGGTGTAAGCGAATGGATTGTTACGTATTTAAGTGGTGCAGTTGATCGAATCTACCAGATTGTCAGTCAATCGGGTGTACAAATTTTGATCTTCCTGGCCGGTATTCAAACGATCTCCCCGCAGCTCTATGAAGCGTCCAAGATGGAAGGGGCGACAGGATACGAGGCTTTCTGGAAAATCACATTTCCGATGGTCAGCCCGCTTATTTTTGTAAACGCGATCTATACAATTATTGATTCCTTTGCGAATAATGCGATGACCAAATTGATTCGGGACACGGGATTTGTGAAATTTGACTTTGGTCTTAGCTCCGCGATGGCATGGGTGTATTTCGTAGCCATTGCCATTATTCTAGTGATCGTATCGATCATTTTCTCAAAACGAGTCTTCTATCAAGATTAGAAAGGAGGGCATTCCGCGTGACGACATCACGATTATTATCGCTTGAGCAATGGAAGAGTTGGCTGTGGTCTATCATCCGATTTGTTCTGATCACCGGACTTTCCTTTGTTATTTTATTTCCGATATTCCAAAAAATATCCACATCGATCAAGGCCAAGGGCGATCTCTATTCGGCAGTAGTTGTATGGATTCCGCAGAACTTCTCGATCGACAATTTTAAGCAGGCCATTCGTGTCATGGATTACTGGGTAACGCTGTTTAATACGTTTGCATTGTCCGCTACAACAACACTGTTGACTACAGCCTCATGCGCGCTTGCAGGTTATGGATTCGCCAGATTGAAGTTCAAAGGAAGCAACTGGCTGTTTGCAGGAGTCATTCTGACGATTCTTGTTCCGCCAACAACCATTCTTATTCCCGTATATCTCAATCTGAAAAGCTTTGATCTGATGGGCCTGATGACGCTGTTTTCCGGGAAGCCGGTGAACTTGCTCAATACGTACTGGCCGTTTATTCTGACAGCCGTTACCGCAAATTCACTAAAGGCAGGTTTGTATATCTTCATATTCCGCCAATTTTTCAGAGGCATCCCGAAAGAAGTAGAGGAGGCTGCATATGTTGACGGCGCTGGGATCAGTCGCACATTCACTCGGATCATGCTACCGAATGCCATTCCATCCATGGTCACCGTCATGCTATTTTCCTTCGTATGGCAATGGAACGACAGCTTCTACACAACAACATATCTGACTTCGAGTAAAGTCATGTCAACACAGTTATCGTCGTTGCCGTACAATCTCGCTCAACAGGTGACAGACGGTGCAGCCTCTCAGGCCGATCCGTTCTATCTGAGCATGATTCAGGATACAGGTATTCTGCTTGCAATTCTCCCGTTAATTATCATTTATTTGTTTGTGCAACGATATTTCGTGGAAAGTGTGGAGCGTACAGGTATCGTAGGATAGCCGTTTAGAGCGAAGAAGTGTACAGCTATTACATGTTCAAACATTCCCAACGAAAGGAGGCATATCTCATGAGTGATTCCAAGAATTATATTAAGGACTATTCCAAGGAAGCTTACCTCAATGAGGTGAGTTTCACCGAATGGCGTACAGCTAATCTTATGTGTTACAGCCCGCATTATCATTGGATATGGAATGGCTTAAGGGAGCGCGCGCCAACCGAGTCTAGATGAGGTTAAATCTTGATCTTGCTAAATATCAGGTTTGACGGTAGCTTCCTATCGCAGTAATGTAAGCCAATTTAATTAAACAGGAGGAATAGCAGTGAAAAAGTTCATGATGTCTTGCAAGCTTTTACTCGTTCTGGCATTACTGATTACGATTGCTCCCTGGGGCGGTAGCCAAGCTGATGCCTGGGTAGGTATGCCTATGGGGAAACTAAAAGTGAGTGGCAAAAACTTGGTCAACAGCAACAATCAACCTGTACTCCTTAATGGCTGGCATCAACCCTCCGGCGCATACTGGACGTATCAGGACAGCAATTATTACCTCAACCTTCATGGTAACAATCGTCATGCCGCAACATTGGCCTATCTGAAAGACATCACAGACACATTTGCAGATACCAGTCCGAAATATGGCAGCAATCATGGCTGGAAAATGAATCAGGTGCGTCTGTTCATTGACCGTCAGGACATGGGAGATGTGGCGGCAGGTACATATAACTTTGCCGGTGTGCAGACTGTGACGCAGAACGTCATCATTCCTTATATCCAGTATGCAAAAACCAAAGGGGTATATGTCGTTCTGGGCTTGGACTTCACCTTGAAGGATGATCAGGCTACGACAGCTGCCAACTTGCAGAAGTTCAATCAAATCTGGGGTTATCTTGCCTCCCGTCCAGAGATTAAAAGTGCAGACAATGTTCACTTCGAACTGATTAATGAGCCGGTGAAATCGTATGCCAACGGACACTGGGGTGGATACAACGGAGAAAATGATTTCGTGGATCATTGGAATGACCTGCGTAATTTCCAAAATTCCATGATCTCCACCATTCGTAATCAGGGTGCAGACAACGTCATCTGGGCTGCGGGTCTGGGTTACAATCAGTTCTACAGCCTGACAGCAAGTCATCCGTTGACGGACCCTCTGAATAACTACGGTTATGCGGTTCACTGGTATCCAGGGTACGGAGCCTATGACAACTTCAACATTCTGCAAGATCAATGGAACACCAATGTGAAGGCTGCTGCGGATAAATATCCAATTAACATCACGGAAGTGACATGGTTCAAAAATAAACCAGGTGATTCAGCTTACTGGAATCTGTTCAACGGTAGTAATGAAGGTTTTGGGACGAATACCAAAACCATCTTCAATGCAGCAGGCAATGTCAGTATCGCGGCTCATATGAATGGTTTTATCCTCGAACCGGGAGCACGCAGTTCATTCGCTGATCCAACCGCAGGACTGAAGTGGGATGGAGATGCATCTCGAAGTGCGATGGGACGTTTCTTGTTCAACTGGTACAATGAACGGTCCCAGAATTATGGTAGCGGTACTCCAACCAATCCAACAAATCCGTCTACAGGTCTGGTGTCTGGTGCAACGTACAAAATTGTAGCACGCCATTCCAATAAAGTGATTGATGTTCCCGGTGGGCAAAATCAGAATAATCTCCAATTACAACAATGGAGTGATCTGGGCGGTAATCCTCAGAAGTGGGTGCTAACCTCCATTGGTGGGGGCAACTACACGCTGACGAGTGTGAATTCACCTGATAAAGTGATTGACATTCGTAACGGTACACAGACCAATGGTGAAGCTGTGCAACTTATGGCTAATCTCAATACAACGGCACAGCATTTCAAAGTGAATGATCTGGGCAATGGGTACTACAGCATTATCAATGTGAACAGCAATAAAGCCATTGAAGTTGAGAACGCTTCCACATCGGATGGAGCCAAACTTCAACAGAACACCTACACGGGCGCAACGAACCAACAGTGGAAATTCGTAGCGGTTAGTAATTAACTAACCTCAACATTTCCATCACGAAATTAGTGGCAACAAATAACCTTTTCAGGTCATCTGATGACTTGAGAAGGTTATTTTTATTGTACCTATGTATGGATACAACGAAATGGGATGACTGAAAAGGTTGTTATTCATTGCCTTTGTCTCGTGAAGTTGCACATTACGCTGGAGAAATCAAGTATTGTATAGCTACAGGTGTAAATGTACCATAGGGAAGAAGTTGTACCTTCACTGTTCAGAAATGCCCGTTGTATCATGAAATGATGATCATACACCGTTAAATGTAAGCGCTTGATTAGAAAAAGGGGGGAGTACATTGAAGCTCCTATGGTCCAAATTTTCACCGATGTTCCGTCGTTATTTGATTTCGTATCTAATCATTCTAATGATTCCACAGATCGCCGGATACGCCTCTTATCGGGCATCCATTGAAGCGGCAAGGGCCAGCTCGATAGAGAACAGTCTGAAGTCTCTGAATCTGGGCAAAGAAATCATTGAACGGAATCTGCTACAGGTCGAAGCGTTTACGAGGCAATTAGCCATTAATCAGGAGCTGTACCGTTTGATTGCCGATCCCAAACCACTGGATTCCTACAATGTTTATGGCATAGGTAAAATGCAGCGAAGTTTATCCATGTACAGCAGTACAAACGAATACTTATCCCATTTTTTTATTTACATTCCAAACTATAACGTCATTATTACACCAAATACGGTCTATTACAGGCCAGAACATTATTATGCAGCCAATGCAATGGAGGGTATGACCTTCGAAGAGTGGAGCGAAAACATATTGAAAAAGCCACACTTTAATGAGATTATTCCACTTCAGAATTACAAACGTGAAATAAGCAGCAACTTGCGTACCACCGCACCGGCAATTACCTTTCTGCAATCCTTGCCGCTGAATAGTTTCAATAAACCACAGGCTACCATTGGTGTTTTAATTGATGAAGATGAGATGGCTAGCCTGACCCAGCATATCGTTGATCAGTATGGCGGCTGGACTTTGGTTCGAGATGCGAACGGCGAAATTATCTTCTCACGCGGTATTGAAGAAGCAGAAGCGCAGCGTTTGGCGCAAAATGTGGGTAACGATTCGAATGAGGTACAGCCTATTGAAGATGGCCGACTGCTTATATCCATTCATTCAGATCGAAACGGCTGGAGTTACATGGCAGGTATTCCCGAGAAAGCACTTATGACCAATGCGGATCAGATCAAGAAAGTGACATTGGCCTTTACGCTTGCAACATTGACGCTTGGTTTAGGTTTTGGACTGATCCTGGCCTATCGAAATAGTGCCCCCATCTACAAACTGTTGTCTGCCTTCCGAGAACAAGTCAGTGAACCTTCAGGTAAAAGGCGTAATGAGTATGATTTTCTAGCAAGCCATATTCATCATTTAATCGCCAATAATCAATCGCTGGAGAACGCGCTGAATGAACAAATTCCGCTCTTGCGCGATGGATTCATCAAACGTCTGCTTACGGGTGAGTTCTATACTACTCGTGAACTGGAAGCTATTTCTTCTCAGACACAACTATCCATTGAGAACAGCCAGGGGATCACTGGTTTGCTCAAGGTGAACGGTTATGCGAGTCTGGATAGCGAAGAAACGATTCAGGAGCTTGGTGTGGCGAAATTAATTATCAGACAGACGATGACAGAATGGAACGAAGGTCTGCTGATGACGGACTGGGGCACAGATCAGATTGCTTTTATATGTCCCGTAACCGAGATGCCGCTGGAAACAGCAATACGTCATTGTGAGTCTGAACTCAGCAGATTAACCGAACTCATTTATAAGGAATACCGGATATCAACAACAATCGGTACCGGAGCCGCATACGAAGTTTGGAATGATGCAGGCCGTTCATTTGATGAAGCCAAACAGGCCATGGAATATGCGATTCATATGGGAGCAGATGAGCTCGTCCGATTTGAAGATACATTGAAGGAAAATGAAATGTACTATTATCCCATTGAGTCAGAACAGCGCTTGCTGAATACGATCAAGGCAGGAGAACTGGAAGAGGCTCTTCGTATTTTGGATCAGCTGTTTGCACGCAATTTCGAAGAGCGCGAACTTTCCTATGAGATGGCACAACAATTTATTATGGAGTTAAAGGGAACATACCTGAAGCTGGATGAGCCCAAAATCAAACACGATGATTCCTTTGCAGAAGAATACAAAAATGGTGTCACCAGTATCCAGATTACCGATTCCATTGCCGCATTACGTGGTAAATTCAAGCGCTTAACCGAAGATATGTGCAAAGAAGTGCTGCGAAAAAGATCATCCACACATGCGGATACCGTACAAGAAATTACGTGTTATATTGAAAATCATTATGGCGACGCGAATTTGACGATCTACCGAATCTCCGAGCATATGGGGAAATCCGAAAAATTCATCTCCCAACTATTCAAAGAGCATACCGGAGAGAATCTTTCCGATTATGTGGAGCGGGTGAGGATCAATGCAGCGTCTGGACTGCTTCGGGAAAGTGACCAAACCATCGATGAAATCGCACTTTCTACGGGATATAACAGTGCGCATTCATTCCGCAGAGCATTCAAGCGTGTACGCGGCATTTCACCAAGTGTATTTCGGAAGATGGATAATTAGGTCGCTAAATGTACGCTGCTCATATAGTATCTATGCGTATAATGTACGCTGATTTCCGAGATGTACCTTTACGATTCCCTCAGGTCGAACTTATGATATGGGCACAAAGAAAGCGCTACCAAAACAAGGTGACGCTCACTTCAACCATAGGGTTCACTGACTGGGGGGATGATTCTGAGAACAACAATAACAAGTGAAAGCAAGTCCGGTGTGAAGGAGCGCAAGCGATCAACATTACAGCATGCGCTAGCCAGAAGTTTCAGGAGGCATTGGCAGTTATATCTGCTCATATTGCCTCCGGTGGTGTACTTTATCGTTTTCAAATATGTACCGATGGTGAATACGGTCCTTGCATTTAAGGATTATAACGTCATCAAAGGAATTTGGGGTAGCCCTTGGGCTGGCACCAAGTATTTCGACCTGCTTTTCCAGAATCCCGCTTTTATGACTTTAATCAAAAATACGCTTCTCATCTCGTTCTACAGCCTCATCGTCGGATTTCCGATCCCGATCTTGCTGGCACTGGCTTTAAATGAGATCAAAAACATGAAGTTTAAGAAAACCGTGCAGATGGTAACCTACGCACCGTATTTCATATCCACGGTGGTTATGGTATCGATCATTATGCTATTCCTCTCGCCGAGGCTCGGTATTGTCAATACCATTGCAGGTGCACTTGGCTTTGAATCGGTGAATTTCCTTGGTAATCCAGACATGTTCCGCTCAATTTATGTTTTTTCTGATGTATGGCAGAGTATGGGATATTCAGCAGTCATCTATCTGGCTGCGCTTGCGGGCATTGACCCTTCATTATATGAGGCGGCCAAAGTGGATGGAGCTAATCGACTGCAGAAGATTATTAACGTGGATTTGCCCGGCTTGTTGCCGGCAGCCGTCATTATTTTAATTTTGAGCGTCGGGAACATTATGGCGGTAGGATTCGAGAAAATATATTTGATGCAAAACCCGTTAAACCTGTCTGCTTCAGAAATCATCTCCACATATGTCTACAAAATGGGACTATTAAACGCCAATTACAGCTTTGCTACAGCGGTTGGTTTGTTCAACTCTCTCATTAATCTCATCTTGTTGTTAACCGTCAATGCAGCTGCAAAACGGCTGTCCAATACAAGCTTATGGTAACCACACGGAGGGGAGGAGACTTGAAGGATGTCTAATTTACAATCACAGGCAGGTCGTTCACGAGCCAACAAAAACCCTGTCATTAGAGAATCGCCTGGGGATCGCTTGTTTATTACGGCAATCTACATCATTCTGTCACTCGTGCTGGTTGCTGTGTTGTATCCTTTGATCTACATCGTAAGTTCGTCACTCAGCAGTCCGTCAGCCGTTTCTTCAGGCAAAGTCTGGCTATGGCCAGTTGATCTGTCATTCGAAGGATACAAGGCTGTATTGCGAAATGAACAGGTGCTGATGGGATACGCCAACTCATTGTTTTATACGGCATGTGGCACATTTATCAGCGTAGCATTAACAATTATGATCGCTTATCCACTGTCTAAAAAGACCTTTGTTGGTCGCAGTACGCTGATGATCTTCATCACGTTCACGATGCTCTTTGCCGGTGGTTTGATTCCAACATATCTGGTTGTTAAATCCCTGGGACTCATCGATACACGCTGGGCGCTTCTGATACCTAATGCGATCTGGGTGTGGCAAGTCATTATTGCACGAACATTCTTTCAAAATTCCATACCGGATGAGCTATCCGAAGCGGCTGATATCGATGGCTGTAGTGACATTCGGTTTATCTTCAGTGTCATCCTGCCGCTTGCCAAACCCATTATTGCGGTGCTGTCTCTGATGTATGCGGTTGGTCAATGGAACGCTTACTTCGACGCACTTATTTATCTGAAATCGCAGTCGCTCTACCCGCTACAGCTGATTTTACGAAGTATTCTTATTCTAGGTAGCTCAGGCAATATGGATGCTTCCGAAATGATCAAACAACAGCAAATGGCTGAACTGATGAAGTACTCCTTGATTGTCATGGCCAGCTTACCGGTTCTGATCATCTATCCTTTTGTACAACGTTATTTCGTACAAGGCATGTTGATCGGCTCAGTTAAAGGATAAGTTCAATTACAACTTTCATGAGGGAGAGGATTTTATTGAAGAAAATAAGTGCGCTTGGATTAATAGCTGTGCTGGTTCTTACGTTGGTACTAGCAGGCTGCTCGTCATCCGATAAGAGCAATGGGGAAGTGGATGCGGACGGGAAAGTCCCGATGAATGTATTTGTGCACCAAGGATCAGATATGAACCTCGCAACCAATAAATTCACGAAGAAAATGGAGGAAAAGTTCAATATCAAGTTCAACTGGACGACAGTTCCTTTTGACGGAGCAGCTGAAAAAAGACAGATATCCCTTGCTTCCGGGGATTATCCGGATCTGTACCTGCTCATCCCTTGGGTAGATCGTTTCTCACAGACTGACTTGTTGAAGTTCGGGCAACAGGGTGTGATCCTGCCGCTGAATGATCTGATTGATCAGCATGCGCCTAACATCAAGAAGGTGCTCGATAGCAATGATTACTACAAAGCAATGAATACCGCACCTGACGGTAAAATCTATGGACTGACCGGGCTGAATGAGTGTTTCCACTGTTCGTATCCAAACAAGATGTGGGTGAATACCAAATGGATGGAGCAGCTGAATATCAAAGAACCAACAACGACAGAAGAGTTCCGGGAAATGCTGAAAGCGTTTAAAACGAAAGATCCGAACGGAAACGGCAAGGCAGATGAAGTACCTCTGAGTGGTTCTACGGAGAACTTTGGTGTACACATTATTCCCTATCTGATGAATGGTTTCATCTATGACGATGACCGGAATTACCTCATTCTGAATCAAGGCAAAGTTGAAACGGTAGCGAATAAACCGGAGTGGAAAGAAGGTCTTACGTACATCAAATCCTTATATGATGAAGGGTTGATTGATCCGGGTGCTTTTACGCAAAATGTAGGTGCCTTCAAGAAAATTGGAGACAATGCTGACGCGCAGCTTCTGGGTGCAGGAGCGGCTATGCATCCATCCTTGTTCGTAACCACGGCTGAAGGGTCACCGTACGGCAATGATTACAATCCGATTCCACCATTAAAAGGGCCAAATGCTGAATATGCTTCGTACAACTATCCGGTCGATCCTGGTGCAACATTTGTACTGACCAACAAAGCCAGTGAGCAAACGCAGATTACAGCCATAAAAATGCTGGATTACTTCTATACCCAAGAAGGAGCTATGGCTTCATATCTGGGCGAAGAAGGCTTAAGCTGGCGCAAACCGGAAGAGGGAGAAGTGGCTCTGAATGATCAGGTACAGCCGCTCTATAAAGCGATTCCGCTTCCATCCGGAGAAGAACCTCGTAATGACAGCTGGGCTGCATTAAGCCAGTACAATCATCACCGGGCATATCGCGATGCAGAAGTACAGGGAACAGATATCTATGCCAACGATGGGTATGAACGTCGCCTGTACGAAGCAACATTGTTGATGGAAGGTAAAGAACCTAAAGAGGTTTTCCCGCATTGGGCATTGTGGGTTGATCCATCCCTTGCGGATGAAACCAGCATGATGCAAACCAATATCAAGGATTATATCGACCAGAATGCGTTACAATTTGTTACAGGAGCAAAGAGTTTGGATAAAGACTGGGATGAGTATGTGAAAGGACTGGAAGGGTTGAATATGAATCGTTATCTGGAAATTATGCAGTCTGCGTATGATGCTTCATCCGTGTCATCCAAATAAAAGAACAAATTAAAGGAAAGACGGACCTTACTCGCAGCATGCGGTGGGCCCGTCTTTTTTGTCGTATTTGCGTCTTAATATGCCCGATATCTTCCGCTTAAGGCGAGCATGGTGAAGAAATAAAGACAGTTATCGTAATAACGACGTTTTCCCTGGCGAAGCGGTGTGTTCCAGAATAACCGAACAAAATCATCTGCATGAGGGCCATCTGCTGCCAGTGAAGCCATCGCATTGGTTGCCAGCAAACCTACAGGATGTAGTGCAGGTTCGTCAAAAGCCTCACCCTCGATCGTATACCGGCGATAATCCGCTACGTCGATATCACTGAAAAAGGCCTGAATCCGATTGGATTGTTCCACTTGCCACGGATCTTTACGGAACCATTCCCAGTCTAGGGCAATGTTAGCTGCTACGCGATAGGCATCACTGTAAAAATGCCTGAAATCCCCGTGCGGCTGAATCGGAGCAGGAGTGCCGTCATAATTGGCGTATTCAGGCGAAAGCCCGGTTACCGGATGACAGGCTGTACGCAAATAAACCCGGCTTGCTTCGGCAGCTTCTTTCCAGAACGTCTGATCTGCTTCATTCGCGTATTCGGCAAACAGTTCATAGAAATGAGGAAGATGATAGGAAGGGTCGCTGAAAGGTAACTCTGGAATAAACTTGATTAGTCGGTTACTCGCTTCCCACATGGGATCGCCTTCACCTTGTTCTCCTTGATGCAGACAAGCATGTAGAATCTTCTGAGCTTGAGTTCTGTAATCATAAGGGGCCGGCCCATCACCCCAGCGATTCGAGGCAAAAAATAACGCCATGGCAAAGAACTCTTCACCATCAGGAGCAGGCCCCGGAGATAGACGGGTTCCATCCGGTTTGCAATGCCATGCAAAATAATCCTTGTATCGTCCTTCCGTATGTTGCATATAGGTATGAGCATAATTCCACAGACGATCAAATTCCTCTTTTTTATTCATCTGTACAGCCATCATCATGCCATAGGACATACCTTCGGAACGAACATCGTCGTTACCCGTGTCCAACATATAAGCTTTGTCTTCGCCAACAGGATAGTAGATTCGTGTATGTTCATCTCCATAAAAAAGATCATTCCAAGTCTGTTCCAGCCTTGCGTTGATTTCTTCTTCGTTATACCCCGATTTGTGAAAAAGATTGACATATGTACCTGTCTCATAAGCGCCTTTTCCTGTGATATTCATGAGATCCTCCTTCTAAAATGCTTATATATGAAAGTATATCATTCGTAATACTACTCAAATTAAAGCGTTTACATGGAAAATTATAGGTGTGTTATACCATCTATTTCCATTTCGTGATACGGATGATATATTTAGGCAAGTCCTATAGTTTATCAGGTTGTTGTTAAATTATGTAAGCGCTACACTCGGAGAGAAGGAACCGCCTGATATCGACATCAGTCAAGTCCAGGTTTCTTCACATGGCAATACTCAGAGTGTAAATTTTCGCTGGAAGGTTGGTGAGGATGTAACATGCTTGGCGATTCAGGAGATGTAGATGAGAATCAAGGAACCCATGCACCACGTGACCCCGTAGGAGTTACCGTTTCATCATTTGAGGCTGAATTTGATTATAACTCTCCGACTTATCTTGACATGATCGACAGATCACTCCTGAATTTGGGGAACAACGTCAGATTAAAGAGAGCGATCGAGAAAGCCAGACGTGGTGAACCTGTTGTCATTGCTTTTATTGGGGGATCGATTACTCATGGCGCTGGTGCAGCACCGATTCATCTCCAAAGTTATGCCTACCACTCTTATGAACACTTTAAAAAAATGTTCGCTTCGATGGACAGCAGTGCAGTAAAGCTGATCAAGGCGGGTGTAGGCGGGACGCCTTCGCAACTTGGCGTCATTCGTTATGAGCAGGATGTGCTCCGGGATGGCAGCGTGCAACCGGACATTGTCATTATCGAGTTTGCGGTAAACGATGCTGACGATGAGACGCGTGGAAACTGTTACGAAAGCTTAGTATTGAAAGCGCTTGCTTCTAGTAACGAACCAGCGGTCATCCTGCTTTTCAGTGTGTTTAAAAATGATTGGAATCTTCAGGATCGTCTCGCTCCTGTAGGCTTTCATTATGATCTGCCTATGGTTAGCATGAAGGATGCTCTTGTAGAGCAGTTTCAGAAGACGAAAGATGAAGGTGGCATAATAACCAAAGAGCAGTACTTCCATGATATTTATCATCCCACCAATGTGGGACATCGGATCATGGCGGATGCACTGGCGAATTTGTTTCGTGTGACAGATCGTACGAATCTCGATCAGAAAGAAGATGAATTAACGAAGTTACCGATTATTGGAAATGATTATGTGAATGTCAAACTATTGGATCGGAAAAACGGGGAGCAGATTGGCCAGATTGAATCAGGAAGCTTCAGTCTCATAGACACAGAGCTCCAGATGACCGAGATGGACGATCATGATTATGGTACACCGCTTTTTCCGAACAACTGGATGTATGTTCCTGGCGAAACAGCTGGTGACAAAGGTTTCGAGCTGCATTTGCGGTGCAGCCGGCTCATCCTGATCTTTAAAGACTCGGACAGTGATAGCTTCGGAACGGCCCATATTAAAGTAGATGGTGAACTTGTCAAAGAGGCGGATCCGCACCAAGTGAACTGGACTCATTGCCATGCCATGCTTCTATTTAGTAACAAGGAAGTGGGGAAACATGTTATTGAGATTGACATGGCACCTGGACAGAAGGACAAGCAGTTCACCATTCTGGGTTTTGGTTACGTTGATTAGCGGGAACTTGATTTGAGGTTTAGAGGATTTTGCTAACCGTGAAAGGAGTAAGACCAATGATAGCTTCAGCATCTGCTGGTTTTGACCAGTATCGTGATAACATAACACGCGGCGTAGTTGAAACGATAGAGTATGATTCCAAGACGGTTGGCAACGTGCGTAGAGCGATGGTATATACGCCGCCAGGCTTTTCTTCGGAGCTTACCTATCCTGTACTCTATCTGCTGCACGGAATTGGAGGGGATGAGAAGGAGTGGCATACCTATGGTTCTCCTGCCATCATCCTGGACAACCTCTACACCGATCATCTCATCCAGCCGATGATTGTTGTTTGTCCTAATGGGCGTGCAATGGCTAACGACCTTGCGGAAGGTGACCTCTTTGATCCTGAGAAAATTCGGGCATTTGAACAATTTGAATCGGATCTTATTCAGGATCTTATCCCGTATATGGAGTCCCGTTACCCGGTAGCTCAAACAAGGGACAAAAGAGCCATTGCTGGCTTGTCTATGGGTGGAGGACAGTCTTTAAACATCGGACTACGTAATCTGGATCATTTTGCATGGGTTGGTGCTTTTTCAGCAGCGCCGAACACTAAAGCGCCGGAAGTACTTGTTCCAGATCCCGCTACAGCGACATCGCTTCTGTCATTGCTCTGGGTGTCTTGTGGTGATCAGGACAATCTGATTCAGATTAGTGTTGATGTTCATGAGTATATGAAGCAGCATGGCGTACCTCATATTTGGTATGAAGAAAGCGGAGGGCACGACTGGCCCGTATGGAAAAATGATCTGTATCTTTTTTCCCAGCGTCTCTTCAGGTAAGTGAATTACAAAAATAAAATATCAGGAGGTTTTTCCCTATGTTCAAATTCGGCAAAAAATTGTTGACCGTTGTTCTTGCAGCTTCCATGAGTTTTGGTGTATTCGCCGCTACGACGGGTGCTACAGATTACTGGCAGAACTGGACGGATGGCGGGGGTTACGTTAATGCTGTGAACGGTTCGGGTGGTAATTACAGTGTCAATTGGCAAAATACAGGGAATTTTGTTGTTGGTAAAGGTTGGACTTACGGCACACCTAATCGTGTGGTTAACTATAACGCTGGTGTATTTTCACCTTCCGGCAATGGTTATCTGACGTTCTATGGCTGGACCCGTAACGCACTTATTGAATACTATGTGGTAGATAACTGGGGCACATACCGCCCGACAGGAACTTACAAAGGCACGATGACTAGTGACGGTGGTACGTATGACATCTATACAACCATGAGATACAATCAGCCATCTATTGACGGGTATTCAACATTCCCGCAATACTGGAGTGTTAGACAATCTAAACGTCCAATCGGTGTGAACTCCCAAATTACGTTCCAGAATCACGTAAATGCGTGGGCGAGCAAAGGAATGTACTTAGGGAACAGCTGGTCCTATCAAGTGATGGCAACTGAAGGATATCAAAGTAGCGGTAGCTCGAATGTGACTGTCTGGTAGTCGTCATTATCGTTTTTTTCCAGCCTAGATTCAAGCAAGACAGATCTACGGATCTGTCTTGCTCTCAATTCCCGTTTTAAAGGAGACTTCCAGATGAGAAAGTGGATGGTATTTCTGCTCATCGCAACTGTTGTTGGATTAAGTGCTTGTTCGACAGGTGGCAGTACAACCGTGAGCGATGATCTTGTATTGGTAGAGGGTGGAGCATTTAAGAGCAGTAAAACCAGTTATAGCGGCAAAGATATCACACTGTCTGACTTTTATATCGGCAAATATGAAGTAACCCAGAAACAATGGGCTGACGTTATGGGAGACAATCCCTCTGGTTTTAAAGGTGAAGACCGGCCCGTTGAAAGAGTGAGCTGGTACGATGCAATCGAATACTGTAATGCACGTAGCATGAAGGAAAATCTCAAACCGTATTACATCATTGATAAAGAAACGATGGATACGAATAATAAGAATGAAAACGATAATGTCAAATGGACTGTAACCATCAATGAAGATGCGAATGGATATCGGCTGCCAACGGCAGAAGAATGGGAATATGCCGCAAGTGGCGGACAAAAGAGTGAGAATTTTACTTATAGCGGAAGCAACAATCCAGACGAAGTGGCGTGGTACTGGATGAATGCCGGTGAAAAACCGTTAACAGGAGATTGGAACTGGCCTGCCATTGAAAACAATCGGAATCAAACCAAGCCAGTCGGTCAGCAGAAGGCCAATGAACTAGGCATTTATGATATGTCTGGTAATGTTAGAGAATGGTGCTGGGACTGGCACAGCCACCCGGAAACCCCGGATAACACTTGGAGAGTCAGCAAGGGAGGCGGCTGGGTCAGCAGTGTAAATACAGAAGAGATTTCATATCCAGGAAAATTCGATGCGAATGGCCTTGGTCCCGATCAGGGATTGCGAGTCGTACGTAGTAAATAACGAGGCCTGTTCATTTAAAATGGGCCTTCAGGCATTTCGCCTGGTAAAGGGAAGCAATCTTAAAAAATGAATATGAGTTCTTTAAACTTTGCTATAGTTCGTCCATTATGTAGCATATAAAATGGAAATACCAACCAATGTAAGCGCTTTACAAAAATAATTAAATCGATTAACTTGCTGTTGAATATAAGAACGAAAAGGAGTTGTGTTCATTTGTTTACATGGTTGGAATCAAAGGTGGAGGTGTATTGATGAAGAGGAAGACATGGTTGACATTAATGGTATCGGGAGTGGTTTCATTATTTATTTCGGTAAGCGCTTTCGCGGGATGGGTGTTTTGGGAACCGTTGACGTATCACAATGCAAGTACCTGGCAGAAGGCGGATGGGTATTCCAACGGTTCCATGTTCAATTGTACGTGGCGGGCAAATAATGCTAATTTTACGAATGATGGCAAGCTGCGGTTGAGTCTGACAAGTCCTTCAAACAACAAGTTTGATTGTGGTGAATATCGGTCAACGAATACTTACGGGTATGGTCTGTATGAAGTAAGCATGAAGCCTGCTAAAAATACAGGAATTGTATCTTCTTTTTTCACCTATACCGGTCCTGCTCATGGCACACAATGGGATGAGATTGATATCGAGTTCCTGGGCAAAGACACAACGAAAGTCCAATTCAATTATTATACGAACGGCGTTGGAAATCATGAGAAAATCGTAAATCTGGGTTTTGATGCGTCCCAGGGATTCCACACGTATGCGTTTGATTGGCAGCCAGGTCACATTAAGTGGTACGTCGACGGTGTGCTTAAACATACGGCTACAACGAATATTCCGAAAACACCGGGTAAAATTATGATGAATATCTGGAATGGAACTGGCGTGGACGGATGGCTGGGGTCATATAACGGTGCTAATCCATTGCATGCCGAATATGATTGGGTGAAATATACAAGTAATTAACAGAAGCTCATGACTACTCAGGAGTAGCCATATAGCCACATGAAACAGAGGAGGGGATCTCATCCCATGCTCCTCTGTTTTTTATGTTCATTTTCAATCTTTACAGAACGAATAAAACGTAAGATGATGAAAGAAAAGGGCAAAATCGATCGATCTCACTCGAGAGGATGGAGAACCATGAGCATGAATAAGCAAAATGATACGAATAACAACCAAGCTTCCGAGCAGTTTATAGAGCTGTTAGGTCAACCATATGATGCTAAGCAGGTACAAACGTTTCTTGAACCCTTCGGTGTAAAAAGAATAGCGAAGCCAGACGGTCCTTTTCAGGATGACATCATCTGGTCTGTTAAAGCATCTGTGCGTATTGATGTGTATCGCTCCCCCAAAATCAATACGTTAACCGGACGTGATGATCTCCCTGCGGATGAGTGGATCATTGGAGCGATTTATTTTCTTGCACCGGGTTCGGACGATCGAATTAAAAAACCGTTTGCAGGACAATTGCCCAAAGGCATAACGATGAATGCAACACCTGACGAATGGATTGAAGCATATGGTCAACCGGATATCTATGAGCAAGGTGAATGGCTTGGCGGCAGTGGCCCTTATCTGGCTTGGCGTAAATCCGACATCAATATTTCTGTTGAATATGAAACGGATGAGGACAGCAGTGTGATCACATGTGTTAAGTATTGCTTAATTGGCTGTATGGGGGCTTGGAAGAGTGATTACCCGGAAGTGTTCTCCCCCTAATTAACAAGAGAGACAGAAGTAAGACATTGTACTAATGCAACATATGTATTCACTTTTTAATATCCTAAATAAATACAATAAATGTTGCAATATTAGTATGGGCATCCATATGGTTCATTCATTATGATGGACTCTGTAGACAACATCACTACATACAGGGGGACACACAAGTTGAGAACAATCAGGAAAAGAAAGATTGGCGGTTTGGCTTTGGCCGGAATGTTGGCGCTTACAGCAGTTCTGAGCGGGTGTAACAGTGGAGCAAGTAAAGAGGCTGCACCGAGCACACCGAGTACTGCACTGGAATTGAAGGACGGGAAGTATGATCCACCCGTAAAACTTACTTATTTACGTCCTTGGGGACCCGAAATCAAATTCAAATCTGGTGAAGATCAGGACAATAACGTACACACGAAATGGGCAAAAGACAAGCTCGGCATTGAATTGAAAAATCAATGGGTGTCACCATCCACCAACAACGCGTTTGAAACGAAGCTTCGTCTGTCACTGGCTTCCAATGCAGAAATGCCGGACATCATCTCGTATCGCGGTGACTTCAATCTGGCACGTGAGCTGATTGAAACGGGCAAATTCGTCGATGCTGGAGAATTGTTTGACAAATACGCAAGTGATACCTGGAAAGCTGCCGTGAATGAAGATCCTTCCGTATGGTATCCGTATATGCAGGATGGTAAACGGATTGGTATTCCGATTCTGGATTACTCCTACAACAGTGATCCAGTGATGTGGATCCGTGAGGATTGGATGAAGAAGTTTAATCTGAAAGCGCCCGAAACGCTGGCTGATCTTGAAGTGATCATGGATACGTTTACGAATAAAGACCCAGATGGCAATGGTAAAAAAGACACTTACGGTCTGACCATCGGATTCAAAAACTGGCTCAGCACATGGATGTCTGATGCTGGTTGGGTCTTCGGAGCCTATGGCACGATGCCAAATCAGTGGAATCTGAACGCAGAAGGCAAACTGGAGTATGGCTCTGTAAATCCAGGAGCAAAACAAGCTTTGGCAACACTGGCTGACTGGATGAAAAAAGGATACATTCCAGAAGAAGCCGGGGTCTATGATGAAACCAAAGCAGCAGAAGAGTTTACAGCAGGTAAAGCAGGAATTGTTGTCGGACCTCACTGGATGCCGTCATGGCCGCTCGAAGATGTGAAGAAAAACAATCCGGAAGCGGAGTACAAAGCTTACCCGATTCCATCTGGACCTGATGGCAAAGCAGGCAGACGCGGTACCGCGAACGACAACGGTGTAATTCTGATTAACAAAGATATGAAGAACCCGGAAGTCTTTTTCACATATCAAAACTATCTCTTTGATCACTATGCAAATCCAAAAGCAGGTGATGAATTCGAACACGGCTTCGCTGAAGGCTACGACTGGGCAATGAAAGACGGCAAAGTAACAACGGATGCTAGTGTGACAGGCGGTTATGCACCTGAGAAATACACATTAACGTTTGACGGTGCACGTATCCCGAGTCTGAACATGACTACGCTTGCGAAGTTTGCTAACGGTGAAGAAGCTACAACACCTTTCGAGAAAAAACTCAAGTCTGGTGTACCTGCACCAATGGTGGAAGCGGCGAAGATTGTTCAGGATCAAAAAGATATCGCATTAAAACAGATGTTCACAGGTGCACCAACGATGTCCATGCAAATGAACAACGACATCTTAACCAAAATGGAGAAGGACCTGTTCTCACAAATCATCTATGGTAAAGCTCCGGTTGATGCTTTTGATACGTTTGTAGAGAAGTGGAATTCTTCCGGTGGAGATCAAAATACGAAGGAAGTTAATGAGTGGTATCAATCCGTAACTAGCGGCAAGTAAGTACGAGCGAAGTAACTTGATTTTGTCCGTTATTTCATTCTAACCAAGCTGCTAAGGCAGGTAGAAAACTACAAAGAAAAGGCCTTGCTGGAAACATTCCAGCGAGGCCTTTTTGCTTCACACCGGCAGATTCTCTCTATATTCCTGCGGTGTCAGATCGTAAAACTTTTTGAATACCCGAATAAAATACGCCGTGTTGTTGTAGCCCACAAGCTCCGCAATTTCGAATACCTTGGCGCTGGATGAACGCAAATAGTATGCTGCTTTTTCCATCCGTAACCGATAGACATAGGCTGTCAGCGCTTCTCCAGTCTCTGCCTTATACACTTTGGAAAGATACACCGGGTGCAGATGGACATGATCGGCAATAGCCGGTAGGGAAACATCGGAAGCCAGATGCAAATCCACAAAGCTTTTGACACTGCGAACGATGGTGCTGTGATTATCCTTAAGCTCCTGTTCTGCGTCTTCACTGATGGAATGAAGTGTGCGGATCGACCAGTCTTTCAACTGCTGGGCGGTAGCATAGCTTGGAGCCTGAAAGTATTTATACGTTTCGGCAGGAAGGACAGAAGAGATCTGTTTTCCGTTCTTGTGGATGATATAAGCAAAGGCTCCAGCCAAAGCATGATAAACCTCAATCGTTGTTTCCGCGATATCATGATGTTGGGCCGATTCGAGCAATTCTTCGAAAATGATCTCAATCTTCTGTTCCACATCGTCAAAGCGACCAGCTTCGAGAAGACTAATTAGGGTTGGCGGTTTGTACAGAGAGCGGATGGCAGGAAGGGGATGTACATCCTTATCATCTGATGCCGTAATGAACAAGCCCTGAGCATGTCCCATACGCTTCCGCATGGATCTGACAGCACTCTCATAAATCTCTCCAATCTCATTAGGGAACTTGCCCCAGTGAGAGACTGCGATTGAAATAGCCCCTTTTAAATATAACTGAACGTTTGTCTGGATTTGGGCAGCGTAATGTTCCAGCAACGTTTGAGGGTTCTCCTCTTTGCTCACATTATGCATACCGCCTTTTTTGACACTAACCAGTACAACCAGATAATCATGGACATCCCGCGTATGCCACATATGAAAATGGTGCTGCGTCACCTCGCTGATAATGTTGCTAATGGCATACTGCATCAACGAAAGATCATGGTCAGCCATCTCGGATAGATGTTCTTCCATTCGAATGACAAGCATGCCCAGCTCCTCACCGACCGAATAGGGCAGATTTAATAATTCCAGCTTGTCCGCGAGTGCGGAGGAGGCATAGGTTTTTCCTGTCAGCAATTCATGAAGCATCGTAGATTGCAATAACGGCAAGTTATCCTGGAATGCATGTAAGGCACGTTGATAGGAGGCCGCCGCTTCCCATTTTTGCTTGATTCGGTCAACGAGTCGCTGTACGGTTTCGATCAGATCTTCATCACTTACAGGCTTCAGCAAATAATCAAAGCTTTCCTGAGCCATCGCTTGTTTGGCGTATTCGAAGTCGGCAAAGCCCGAGAGTAAAATCGTCTGCACATGCGACCATTTTTCGTGGATGGCCGTAATCAACTCAATACCGGACATTTCCGGCATGCGAATATCCGTGATGACGATATCAATATCATGATTCTCCATAATTTCCAGTGCTACGGCACCTGACAAGGCTTCATGTACAGTACCGATTCCACAGGTTTCCCACGGAATGGTTTCCGCCAGCGTTTCTACAACCGAACGTTCATCATCAACTAACAAAATTTGTAACATGTACTTCACCTACTCATTGATATTGTTGTACCATGTAATGCTTACCTTAACGCCTCCTCCAGGCGTATGTTCATAACTTAGACCCGCATTTTCACCATACAAAAAAGACAAACGCTGATGAACATTCCAAGTTCCGCATCCCATGTTGCCATCAAGCGGTTTGTTCAGATTATCGACCAACTCTTGCATCTGATTCTCGGTCATACCTAGCCCGCTGTCCTCGACGGTGATCGTACACATTTCATCCGTATGATAGCCTGTTATGTTGATATGACCGTCTTCAGTACGAGGTTCAATGCCATGGATGATAGCGTTCTCAACGATAGGTTGTAAGCTTAAACGGGGTAACGTTTTATGTAGCATATCGTCCGGTACATCGATGGTAAAATGCATGCGTTCCAGCCGGAGCGCCTGGATTTCCAGGTAATTTTTCACCATGGTCAGCTCTTCTTTAATGGTGGCCTGATCATTCTCGGATCTGGTGATGTATCGATAATACTCACCTAAATTCAGCGCCATCGCCACAACGGCTTTCTCATTTTTCATCCTTGCCATATTTTTGATGTAGAAGAGGCAATTGTATAGAAAATGCGGGTTAATCTGTGATTGCAACTGCTTCAAAGTGGCTTCACGTCTTCGGAGCTGTTCTTCGTACACGTTCTCAATCAGCTCCTGAATTCGCTGCGCCATGATGTTAAATCGTGCAAACAATAAACTGAATTCATTACGTGACGAATGATGCAGACGAACGGAGAAATCTCCAGTCGACAAACGGTTCGTTCCCTTTACGAGTTGAAGCAATGGAAGCTGCACACTTCGATACAGTACATACAACACAACAACACTCATGGCAATTAGAACGGCTATGGAAGCGTAGAAGAGATTGCGACTATTTGTGATCGGCCCTAGAATTTGCTGCATAGGCACGTAGTCTACATAGTACCATCCCAGACTGCCTGACTCTATGTACGAAACATAGTATTCTGTGCGGTCGAGCGTCGTGGTGAATCCGCCTTTTCCCTGCAACGACATCTCTTTCAGCTTGGACTGAATCGCAGTCAATGTGCCATTTCCACTACTGTTGCTAATTAAGCCAAACTCGGGATGGAACATAAAGGGGTCACCTTTGTTATTCAATTTGTTCTGATCCAGCATATTGATCAAATGATGTACTGGAAAGCTGATCTTGGTAATCAGTCTCGACTTCCCAGGGGTGTCAATCGCTGTCGTTGGATCGGTCGTGTACCACTCGAATTGATTATGCTTATATGCCCATGATTTCGAAAGTGGCTTGGAAAATTCATCCTCCGCATACGGGATATAAGCATAATAATCCGTAGAAATGACTTTTTGCAACCTTGGAAAATAAAGGGTGATGGTGGAATGCCATTTGCTGGCTGCATTATACAGATTCATCTTTTCAAGAATAGAGCTTCCAACTTTGACACGTTCATAAGGCACATCTGTGTAATCCGGCCGCTGATATTCCTGTATGCTCGAATCTTGCCCAATGGACATTCCATAGAGAGATAATTGGTAAATATTGGATTCTACAGAATCGGCAAAAGTGGACAAATGATTCATAGTATTGTTCTGAATTTCGTGTTCGATCACCCGAACACTTTCCCGGTTCGAATAGGTGTACAGAAACAAAACCAGGACAAGCAATGCTACAAATAACAGTGTAATTTTGGTAAAGACATTCAGACGAGCGAACAATGCGTGGCCTCCTCAACTCATTAAAATATTGTTATCGTTGTTGCAATATTAGGATATAGATTGCTAATAACCGTTGCTATAATTTTAATATACAAGTTCATATCCACTTGTAAAATACAAATTTTAGAACATGGGGGATGTAGGGGTGAAGGAACATACGTTAGAAACGCCTCGCAAAGGGCGTGCCATCAAGGCAAGACAGCGCTGGAACATGCAACGGAATTGGTCCTTGCATTTGATGCTCGTACCAGCGGTTTTGCTGGCAATTGTATTTCAGTACATACCAATGGGCGGGATTGTGATTGCTTTCCAGGATTTTAAACCATACCTCGGATTTACCGAATCCAAATGGGTAGGTTGGGATAATTTCAAGTATTTATTTTTATACCCGGACGTAGGCCAGGTCATCTGGAATACATTGGTCATTGCATTTTTCAAAATCATCGCAGGTTTAATTGCTCCATTCCTGTTCGCGATTTTGTTGAACGAAGTTCGTTTAAATGCCTTTAAAAGGGTCAGTCAAACACTGGTGTACCTGCCGCACTTTCTATCATGGGTTATCCTGGGCGGAATATTGCTTGATATCCTTTCGCCGCAGGGCGGTATGGTCAACAAACTGGTGGTTGCACTGGGAGGAGATCCGATCTTTTTCCTGGGGGATGGAACATGGTTTCGGATAACACTGATTGTTAGTGATGTTTGGAAAGAGTTTGGCTTTGGCACGATTGTATTTTTGGCTTCTCTGTCCGGCATTAACCCGGCACTGTACGAAGCTGCGGAAGTGGACGGTGCAAACCGGTTCAAACAAACACTGCACATTACCATTCCGGCCCTGATGCCAATTACAATCGTACTCATGACACTCTCCATCGGAAACATTTTGAATGCAGGATTCGATCAGGTATTTAACCTCTACAATCCGCTCGTTTATGACAAAGGTGATATCATCGATACCTTCGTATACCGTCTTGGTATCTTAAACGGCAAAATGAGCTTCGCAACGGCTGTAGGGCTGTTCAAATCGGTCGTGGCAACCATTCTGATCGTCATCTCATATCGCATGGCTTACAAATTGGCGAATTACCGCGTGTTCTAGTAGAGAGGAGAAAAGGGCTTGTATTACAAAACAAAAGGCTACCGAATATTCAGCGTTGCGAACTATATTTTTCTCGGCGTATTATCACTGCTTTGCATTCTGCCTATCATTCATATTTTGGCCGTTTCGTTCAGTAGCATGGCACCCGCCTCAGCCAATCTGGTCGGCTTCTGGCCGATTGGTTTTACGACAGATGCATATGTCAAAACGTTCGGTAATTCCAATTTCATTAATTCCTTGCTAGTTTCGGTTAAACGAACAGTCATTGCTACCCTGATCGGTATGGTGATTATGTTACTTACCGCATTCCCGCTGTCGAAGGAAGATCTCAATTTCAAAGGCCGCTCGATCTACACCTGGTTCTTTGTATTTACGATTTTGTTCAGTGGAGGTTTGATCCCGAGTTATATTCTGATCCAAAAGCTCGGTCTGATGGATACGATCTGGGCGCTTGTACTTCCAGGTGCACTGTCCGTGTGGAATGTTATTCTGATGATGAACTTCTTCCGCGGTCTGCCTAAAGAGCTGGAGGAAGCGGCTTATCTGGATGGAGCAGGTCACATTAAAACGCTGGCGCTCGTATATATACCGCTGTCCATGCCAGCGATTGCAACCTTGTCCTTGTTTACCATGGTAGGTCAGTGGAACTCTTGGTTCGACGGCATGATCTATATGTCTGATGTCAAAAATTACCCACTGGCTTCCTTGCTACAAACCATTATCGTGCAGCAAGACCTCAGTAAAATCAACGTGGACCCATCCATGCTGGAGAATGTTTCCCAGCGTACGGTTCGCGCAGCACAGATTTTCATCGGGGCGTTGCCGATTTTGGTCATATATCCATTCTTACAACGCTTTTTTGTTAAAGGTATCGTCATTGGGGCAGTAAAAGAGTAGTACTGCCCTGCAAGTGACCACACATTCTAGGGAGGAATATGAGTGAAAAAAAAGTTGGCTTGTCTCGTAGCAGGAAGCATGATCGTTTCACTGGCAGCTCCAGCCGTAATCGGGGCAGAACAGATGAAGCAACAAACGGTAACGGAGCAGGAGCAGGCGTCAAGCCTGCTTCGGGCACCGTACAAAGATTTGCAGGGACATTGGGCTGAAAATGCAGTGATGCGTATGCAGGATATGGCACTCACTAAAGGTTATGCAGATGGCACATTCAGACCGAGTGAACGTATCAGCCGTGCCGAATTTGTTGTGATGCTCGATCGGGTGTTCGGATTCGCAGGAGGCCCCGGAGCGGCATCCTACACAGATATTAGTGAAAAAGACTGGTATTATGAAGCGATCACACGAGCAAGTGGATCTGGCATTATTCAGGGAACTGATGCAACACATCTGTCGCCCCAGCTTCCGATTACCCGGCAGGATGCTGTCGTGATGGCAGATCGTGCGTTTCAGTTGTCCACAGGAAGTGAGTCGCTCGGTACTGCGTTTAAAGACGACAAAGATATAGCCGACTATGCAAGAAATGCGATGAGCTACTTCGTAAACAATAAAATTGTAAACGGATACAATGGGAATTTAGCCCCTGAATCCAATATTACGAGAGCAGAAGCTGCTACGATCATGTCTACTTTGATAGCAGATATTCTTAGCAAACCCGGCACCTATGAATCCAATGTAAATGGCAATCTGATCGTTCGCTCAACCGATGTGACGCTGAAAAATACAACAGTTAACGGCAACTTGTTACTTACAGAAGCCATTGGAGAAGGTACAGTGATGCTCGACGGAGTAACGGTCACTGGAAGTGTAATAGTGAAAGGCGGTGGAAACCACTCGATCGATATTCATAACTCTAAATTGAATCGAGTTGTGGTCGACAAAAACGTGAGTCCGGTACATGTGAAAATCACAGGGACAACTCAAATCGAAGAGCTATTTGTCGAACGCAAGGCTACAGTTGAATTGTCTGCCGAGAGTACAATTGATACTTTAAAAGTAAATAGTAAAGCCCGTAATACGATGATTGACAGCAAAGGTAAAATCAAACTGTTGGACGTAGATGCCACCAACGTATTGCTAAATGGGAAAGCGGTTGCACCAGGGCAATATAAGGATAACATTACGTCTGGGACAGGACAGTCCGAGCAACCAAACACTGCTACACCAGGTACTTCTAACGGTGGCAGTAGTTCTAGCTCAGGCGGGGGCGGATCTTCCAATTCAGGAGGAACGACACCATCCGTTCCGGGCACTCCTTCAGGTGAAAAACCAATTCCGGCAACAACGATTCCGGATGAGCAGTGGGAAATGGTCTGGAATGATGAATTCAATGCGCCTTCCGTAGATGCATCCAAATGGACCGTTCAAGATACGGAGCTTGTGTACAACAATGAGTTGCAATATTACAGCCCGAATAACACACGTATTGTGAAGGATGGCAACCGCAATGTGTTGCAGATAGAAGCAAAGCGGGAGCAGAAGGGCAGTAAAAATTATACATCCGGCAAACTGATTACGAAAGAGAAGGGCGACTGGACGTACGGAAAAGTGGTTGTGAGAGCGAAGCTTCCCATCCAGCAAGGCATGTGGCCAGCAATCTGGATGATGCCTACGGATGAAGCGCATTATGGTGGATGGCCTGCTTCCGGTGAGATTGACATTATGGAGCTGATTGGCGGCCAAAACAAAGATCATGAAATCTACAGCACGATCCATTACGATTCAAAGAAACCAGACGGCTCTCACGGACATGATCAGGGCAAATTTACATTGCCACAAGGTGAATCATTTGCTGATGAATATCATGATTTCCAGGTAGAATGGTTGCCAGGCATGATCCGGTTCTATGTGGATGGCAAACTGCATCATCAGATTAACAACTGGCAGACAACGGCGGCTGGACAGCCGGAAAGCTACACGTTCCCTGCACCGTTTGATCGCCCGTTCTATCTCATTCTCAACCTTGCGGTTGGCGGAGACTGGCCGGGATCACCGGAGAATGATTTTGTTTCCGAGAAGATGAATGTGGATTTTGTGCGAGTGTATTCATATAAAAATATGGATCAATGGCCTGACGTGACTTCCAGTCCGATTGAGCCTGAGCAACAGCGCTCACCGCAAGCGGATGATAACCAGATTTATAATGAACGCTTCACCAAAGGTGCAGATGCAAATGGTGTTCCTGCCGACTGGAAGTTCATTACGAATGCAGGCGGAGAGGGCAAGGTTGAAGTCGTAGAGGATGAAGCGAAAGGAAAAGCAGCCAAAGTAACGATCTCCAAAGCTGGAACGGAAACGTATTCGGTTCAGTTAACTCAAATGCCGATGTATATCAAGAAAGACAAAAAATATAAAGTTCAGTTTGAAGCAAAAGCTTCTGCAAACCGGATTATCCGCTCCAAAGTAACTCAGTTTGAGAAAAGCTGGACGAATTACTCTGAAGAAAAAGCATTTTCAGTCACAACGGATTGGCAGCCGTATGAATACGAATTCAATATGCGTAATGGTTCAGACAACAATGCACGCTTCGAATTTAATCTGGGATTAAACGAAGGCGAAGTTTCGGTAACCAACGTGAGACTGACAGAGATTGGGGAGGCTGATCCACTCCCAGTGGAACGAAAAGCACTCCCGGATGGCAATTACGTATTCAATGGTACATTTGATCAAGGGAAACAACGGCTCGGCTTCTGGAACACTGAAATTCAGTCCGATGCTGAAGCACAGGTATCCGTCAATAACTTCTTGAAATTCCCGATCATGGAGAGACAACTCGTTGTCGATGTGAAGAAAACAAATGGTCAACCTGAGCAGGTAGCTGTTGTTCAGCCCGGTATGAAGTTAGAAGGTAACACGACCTACGGGTTCTCGTTTGATGCCAAGGCAGATACGACAGGCGTTATGGATATCGGTTTATCTACCGAGGAGGGCCATGACGTGCAAGTTAATCAAGGCCAGAAGATTCAGATTGGGTCTGATATGAAAACATACACTGGTGAAATTGTGATCGGAGAAGGTGATGCTACAGCAACATCTACATTAAAGCTTTTATTTGGCGGGGCTACTGGCAAGCTTTATGTAGATAATGTGCGGCTGACGAAACGTGGAAAACCGGTAGCGATTCAGAATTATACTCATATTCCTGCCGCAGATGCTTACGTGATGCAGGGATTACAGCTTGAGAATTCCGATGAAGGCGGCGAGCATGTTAGCTATATGGATGAAGAGGATCTACTTCAATTCAAAATTACTGCAGCGAATGAAGGTGCATATGCCTTCTCCACACGGATGGCAAGTGCAAAAGCTGATGCAAAGGTACGTTTTACAGTCAAAGATGAAGAAGGCCATACCGTTGCAAGTTCTAATCTTACGTTAGGAGATACCGGCGGCTGGCAAACATATAAAACGGTATATTTGCCGTCGGTATCTTTGAAAGCAGGAACAACGTATTACGTGAATTTTGAAGGAAACGAGTACAACACACGCTGGCTGGACATCTCTCGTAGTATAGTAAAGAATGGCGAGTTGAGTACAGCAACATCGGATTGGATGGTACCTGCTAGTGTCACTACGGCGACATATAGTAACGACCAAGGCATTAGCTTAACTGTACCTGGTACAACCCAGAATTGGTGGGATGCTATATTACAGCAAGGACAGCTAGTGCTTGAAGCAGGGAAAACGTATCGTCTAAGCTTTGATGCTTCGGCTACAGTACCGAAACCAATGCAAGTGGTTGTGTCACAAACGGGAAGTGATGATGTGAAGTATTTGGAGCAGGCAGCTGAACTGGCCACAACGAAACAGCCATATGCCTATACCTTTACGATGGGAGATACTGCGGATGAGGCGGGTTTATTAAACTTCGGCCTGGGTAATTCACTGGAGCCGGCAGCCGAACATGTGGTATCCATTCAAAATGTAATGCTGTTCGAGGTCAACCCCGGCGCAGACGAGGGTGGGCAACCTGTACATGTCAATCTCATCAAAAATGGTGACTTTACGCAAGGAACGAACGGCTGGTTCCCGTATGCGGCCAGCAATAAGCCGGAAGACTTGATGCTTAGCGCGGACAATCAGAAGTTGCAAGCACGGGTTGGTCAAGTCGGAGAGAATGCGTGGGATCGGCAATTGATCCAGGAAGGCTTTGCCATGCAGCAGGGATACACATATAAACTGACGTTCAAAGCAAAAGCGGATAAAGCACGCAAGCTGGGTGTTGGGATTGGATGGGTAGACATTCCTGCAAATTATAAGTGGACTGGATTCTATGGCAATCAAATGAATCTGACGACGGAAGAACAACAATTTACGTTTACGTTCCAGGCGACCGAGGCGAGTTATGCGAACAGCCGAATTGTGTTTGACATGGGTAAGATCGATGGTACTGAGCAAGCCGATACCACGATTACACTGTCTGATGTAAATCTGGTTAATATGGGGAAAACGCAATAAAACAGTTGCTGGACAAAGGGACGGGGCAGATTCATTCTGCCTCGTCCTTTTTTTGTACGTCCGGTTAGGGCGTCAGTGATAGGGGGCTGTTATTGCTTCACTAATATGTCTGCAGCCGATCAAGGCGATGTAATGCGTACATCATCAATAAAGGCTGTATTGTCACCTTGTGTGGTTGTTGCTACAAACTTAATCGTATGCTTTCCACCGTTCGTCTCAAAAGCAGCAGTTGTGAATGTTTCGAAGCTGCCCGATTCGGGCTGATAGGAGCCGATAACTTGATCATCAAAATAAACATCAAAGGACTGAGTACCCCCGAAACTGGTTCTCTTCGCTGCTTTGAACGACATATGATATGTGCCAGGCTTGAAATGAATAGACTGGCTCAATGTACCGGACACACCGCCATCCGTTTTCAGATAACCGGTCTGTACTCCTTGAGGAGCTGTAGGTGCTTGAAACGGGCCATTATTATGCTGTACACCGGAACGGCTATCAAATACCCAACCGTTAGTCATCGGTCCCGGTTTGGCTGACGTAGTAGCGGGTTTCTCAAAACCAGCGTTGAACAATGTGACCACCGGGAGCTCAGCCGGAATAACTGGATTTACGAAGCAGCGTTTGTTTACACCTGGGATCGGATCACCCAAGAGGGCACTTGTACAAGCTATACCGTTCTCCTGAACCGAATAATTAAACAATCCGTCTGCACCATAAGCAACGACCGCTTTCCCTTGGAAATAACAATCTCCACCATTTTCAATCATACATAACTTATATCCGTCGGGTGCGCTGCTGATCTGACCAATCTGATAGAGTGAAGACACCGTACCTGAAGGCTGCATGCCTGACTTGAAGGCTTTCGCTTTATAGAGAGCAAGAGAACCTTCGTTCAAAATGATTGGCCGGACATACAGTTTAGATTGGGCTGTTGGTTCGCTGCCGTCTGTTGTATAGCGTATCTGAGCTCCGCTTGTAGTGCTCTCCAGATAAAGCACCTCAGAGCTTGGGAACACATGCTGATCAAGACTGAATGTTGGGACATCAACCTTGCCCGGTTGCAAAGCGGGGAGCACCCGCACAAGAGCAACGCCGAATGCAGATGGATCGGCAGTACTTGTGGCACGAACCGCGATTAACTTTTCGTTGGTTACCTGAGGTGGCTGATATACGCCGCTACTGTTAATGGAACCATTGTTTTGTCCAACAACGCTCCAAGTCACACCTTCGGTATGATCAATGACATTAGCAGCAAGAGTAATGGACTCGCCCGAGCGAACGGTTGGATTCACTTCGTCCAGTTTTACTTGGGTTTGCGCAGGCTGGGTGGTGTATATGATGACATTGTAGTTCCCGTCAACTGCATGATCGGTAAGTGATGTGCCACCAGGGAACGTTGAGGTAACTGGAGGAAGCACCGCATTGCTTTCTGGCGTTACGTCATTTTGGTAAACCAGTTTGCGAAACGTTTTATTCACTGGGGTATCCCCAAAATCCAGTGTAATTTCTTTGCTAGAGCCTGCTTTGGATTCGACGAGCACCGTATAATTACCGTCCGCACCTCGGAAGGCCGCAGCACGAACATCGGCGGAACCGCCTGTATTAACCGCAAGCACTTCACTATGTTCCGGAATATAACGGTTCAGCATGCCTGCAATATAAAAGGTTTTGCGGGGGGGGAGCCCGAGTACGACCGCATCCCACATCGTATAGGTTCCATTGGTTCCTCCTGTAGGATCGTTCGTCCAGACTCCGTTTAACTGCCACATCAAAGCTGATTTCACACCCATATTGGCCGTTTGAATCACCGAGTTGGCATAACCGGCATCCCAGTTGCTTGCCTGATCGTCCGCCCAGCCAAATTCCGTCAGATGAAGCGGTTTATTACCGACATAACCTTTGCGCAGGGTAAAAGCATTACCAAGACCTTCGTATGATTCACCATACACATGGAAACTGTATCCATCGATAGCATCATCGGCATGTTGCTTCATATATTCAATCCAGGCCGGGGCGCCTGTTTCCTCAGGACCCCAAATTTCAACCCGATTGCGAAGACCATCCGCGGTCAATCGGGCGCTAACTTTATTGACCATTTCTGCGTAGTATGCCTTCTGATCTCCCGGAGCTTCAAAGTCCCAACTGCCGTTCGGCTCATTATAGAAGGTAAGGTACTTGACGTTGTCATAATTCCTGTTCAGAATAAGTTCCTCTAGCAAGGCAGAAGCAGAGACTGCATAAGCATCCAGATCCGCAGGTGCACTTGTCCAAGGATCGATGCCAGGTATGGAGAACCAATCATGTACAGAGGACCCAACCTTCCAGCCGAAGTTCAGCTCGATTTCGGTTCCCGCTGCCTTAAACGCGTCAAGGTATTTGTAGAAAGCTTTCATTTTTGCACTGTCCCATGTATAAGTTCCTTTGGAGGGCTCCATCCAGTCGATCTGAAACCAGACTCTGGCTACCTTGGGCTGAATGGTTTGAATACGTTGTTTATCAATTTCCCAATGGGCTTCGGTATACCCGTACTGCATCTGTCCGGGCATGAGTGCTGTTGGAATGGTGTTCACACCCACGCCAAGAAAATCATCCTGAATGACGCTGTTCGTATCAATTGAAATCGTGTGACTTGTGCTAGTACTGGATTTATTCTGACTTTGTTCTGCGTGAACCTGGGCAGGGGTGGGGATAAGCGATGCCAGCATGGCGGTGATGAGTACAGGAATCCCCCAGCGTGAAGCAAAACGTTCGGATTTACTTTTCATCTCAGCTCTCCTTTAGAGTAGTTTACCGCCCAAAGTATTAGCGGCACCTCAAATGATAGCGTTTACAATATAATACAGAATTGAAATATCCTTCGAATCGGTTGAAAAAATGAAGATGAGGTTGAACAAAACCAAGCACGGTTGAACAATTATACGGTAAAACAGTCTTTACGAAAGCAAAAGGGCATTTTATGCTTTTCATAAGGGAACAGATCGTAAACAAACATAAGGAAAATTTCATTGTAGATTCACTTCGAGCAAAATCTTCACCACTAAGGGGGGTTCAAAATGATGTGTGCGAGTTCGCCAAATACTAATCCTGGAACAGAAATAGGAACAGAAACAAGTCATCAACCAAACCTTCATGTAAACGTCAAAAAAAATCATAATCTTACAGCTCTTCGTGTGTCTGCGAATGGACGATATCTGGAAACATCGCAGGGTGTTGCTTTTTTCTGGCTTGGGGATACATCATGGGAGCTTTTGCATCGTTTGAACCGGGAAGAAAGCGAACATTATTTGCGTACAAGAGCTGAACAGCGTTTCACGGTCATCCAGACGGTTCTACTGGCTGAATTCAGCGGAATTACAACCGAAAATGCTTATGGCAGGCTGCCTTTTTATATGGATGAACAGGGTCTACCTGATTCAACCCGGCCGGATAGCGATGGGGTCTATTCTTACTGGCATCATGTGGATGCCATACTCGAGCTTGTTGCCAGTCAAGGGCTATATGTTGCGTTACTGCCGACTTGGGGTGACAAGTTCAATCAAAAGTGGGGGAAAGGGCCTGAAATTTTCACGCCAGAAAATGCATTTTCGTATGGAAAATGGCTAGGTGAACGATATGGCTCACACCCACAAGTCATTTGGGTGCTTGGAGGAGATCGCCCGCTGGAGACTAAGAGTCACTTTGACGTTGTTACTTCAATGGCGAGAGGATTAAAAGAAGGTGGTGCGATGCAACTGATGACCTTTCATCCACCTGGATGTGATTCATCCTCGAGACAGCTCCATGATGAGCCATGGCTAGACTTCAATATGATCCAATCGGGTCACGGCGAACGAGAGATCACCAACGATTGGCGTGTACGGCAGGACTATGAACGAAAGCCTGTGAAGCCAACACTTGATGCCGAGCCATGTTATGAAGACATTCCTATCGGATTTCGTGGAGAGCAGGGTTATTTTGATGCCACAGATGTGAGAAAGGCCGCATACTATGCGCTATTTTCAGGGGCATTCGGTCACACCTACGGTCATCATTCCATATGGTCAATGTATCAGGGCACGAATGATCTTGTAGACTCCAATCGTCAAGGAGATTATTTCATAATGACTTGGCGAGAGGCGTTACATCGTCCCGGAGCAGCTCAGATGAAGCATGTACGTACGCTGCTTGAGCAAGAACTTAGCTCGGAGCTGCGCCCTAACCTGGATCTGATTCATCAGAATCGGGCAGGGGAGAATCGAGCAGTGAGTCTACAGAACAAATATAGCGCTTACATTTATCTGCCCAATGGCTTGTATGTGGACGTAGTCATGGGGTATATTGAGGGCAAGCATGTTAAAGCAACATGGTTCTGTCCGAGAACAGGAGAAACCATAGAGGTTTCTTCCGATTTAGCAATACTGAATCAAGGCATTGAACGTTTTACAGCCCCAACAAGCGGAAGAGGGAATGACTGGATTTTGATATTGAAGGGGGTTTAATGCATGTATAAGGTGATGATCGTCGAAGATGAAATGCTGGTTCGGATCGGACTGAAAAATTCCGTTGAATGGAGCAAATTCGGGTTAGAGGTTACCGCCGATTTCCCCGATGGTCTTGCCGCATGGGATTATTATGAACGTGAGAAACCCGACGTGGTCATTACCGATATCAGTATGCCCAGAATGGATGGCATGGAGCTGATTACCAACATTCGTAACTTAGATAAACATACACGTATCGTTGTGCTCTCTTGTCTGGAAGAGTTTGAACTGGCCCGCAAGGCGCTCACACTGGATGTATCCAGCTATATATTAAAGTTAACGATGACGGAAGAAGAGATTGAGCAAGTACTGACGAGTGTCAGGGAAGAACTGGATCAGAAGCAGAGCCAGGTGCAGGGAAGAGTAAGTTCAACTTCACCGGATATAGAACTTATAAAAGAAAAGATGTTCAAGGACTTTATGTTTTATCATATCTTCTCCACAGAAGAGTTCTCCCGGTTTGTGACGGAGAGTGGCCTACGTCTTTCTCCTGTTCGGCTCGTGGTCTGCGTGATGGAAGTGGATCGTTATTTTTCGCTGAAGGAACGTTTTCATGATGAGCACGGTCATCTGGTCAAGATGTCGTTGCTGAACATTTTGGGAGAGATCATGACGAGTTACAAACGGGGGGAAGCCGTTCAGATTAACGACCAGCACTACGCCCTCGTGCTGCATTTTGCCGATATATTGTCTGAGCAGGCGATCGTTCAGGAGATTCACCAATTGCTTGAACATGTGCAGGACACGATCCGTCATTATTTTAACTGTACGGTATCCTTTGGAATCAGTAGTGTGAACGGAGGATATGATTCACTTCCCAGACAATATGCTGAAGCAAAGCGTGCATTGCAACGCAAATTCATTACCGGCCCGGGCCAGCAACATCAGGGAACCGGACGTGCGGATCGTTCGAGCGTACTTGTACGAATTGAACAAATAAGAAACCATAAGGCGATAAGGGAGCTGCTCCCACCACTGAAACAAAAAGAATATGACCAGTTTTTAGAAGAGATCGAAGGCGGTTTATGTGAAGAGCGTAAAACGCTGGAGCTGACAATCTATCAATTTATCCAATGGATTAACACACATGTATATGATCATAACAATGAGAAGACATTGCTGGTCAGCATGACGGAAGAGCTGGAAACCTGTGATACCCTGCCTGATATGCTTGATCGAATCCTAGTCTATATGAGCACACTTGTCGAGTTAATTCGCAAGCGCTTACAAATGAGTGATGAAATCACCCGTGCCATCGAGTACATTAAGCGCCATTACACAGAAAATATCAGCCTTCAGATGGTCGCGGACCATGTGGGGCTAAGTCCAGGTTATCTCAGTAACCTGTTTCGTAAAGAACTGCAGATTACCTATATTGATTACGTAAACCGATATCGTATTGAGCGTGCAAAAGAACTGCTTGCGCAGAGTCAGATGCGTTCTTTTGATGTACCAGCTCTGGTCGGTTTTTCGCCCGAGTATACCTATTTCAGCAAGGTGTTCAAAAAAATTACCGGCCTGAATCCAAACGAATATCGCAGACAAACCACGCTCCGTGACAAAAGGGTGCAATAAGATGAAGAAAGTCTTGCAAGCGCTGTTTGTATCCCGACAACTCAGAACCCAGCTCATTCTGTATATTATGATCATCAGCCTCGCCGTCATGGCGGGGGCTTCTTATTTTATTTATTCTTTTATGCAAAATATGGTCAAGATTCAGAATGAACGGCTACTCTACCAACAATTCCAGCAGCTGGATCACAACATTGGCGGATTGGTTAAAGAGATAGATCGGTTATCGATGCTGTTTCTGCGTGATGATCATATTCAGCAGTTTTTGTACAAAATTTCGGAGAAAACGGAAGAAGAATTTCTGGAATCCAAAAATGATGTACAGCGAGTCATTGCCGATTTCATTGATAACTACAATTACATTGATTCGATCTATATCACGGCGGACAATCTAGGCGCTGTAGGCGGAAGTCAGAAGCGGACACTTGTCTATGACCGGGAGGCATGGCAGCAGAGCTTTTTCACCTCTGAGCCTTTTCATCAGACAATTGAACAGTATCCACACCTGATCATTCATTCTGGAATCAAAAAATCATTCTACAATCCGTATCTCACAGGTAAAGATGACGGTTATTTAATCAGCCTGATGCGGGGCACACGAGCGATTTATGATCCGAACACAAGTGCCACTTTAATTTTTAATATCGATGAACGTTATCTATCCTCCATTTATGCGACTGCACTGAACCGCGAAGAAGGTGACATGTACATCGCGAGCGCTGACGGAATGGTTGTATCAGCGAGTGAAGCGGATCGGGTAGGAACTCGCAGTCACTTCAAGCCAGGGGAGGACCTTGAGAACGGTGCTTACGGAAGTCTGGATGATGAAAAGGCAGGACGCAGCATGCAGGTGGTCTATTACAAGCTCCATGACGGGGGCTGGTATCTGCTCAAAGAGATCCCGCTCAGTCAGTATGCGGACCAGATTCTTGGCGTTCAACGAATGCTTATGCTGGTGTTTACCATAAGTGTATTGGCGATCTTTATCGCTTCCTACTTCTGGCTGCGCAAAATTATTAAACCACTGAACCAATTATCCGGCAAAATGAAGGACATGAGTCGCGGTGAACTTGGCGTTACCGTTGATCATGTTCCCAATAACGAACTTGGCACGGTGATCCGCCGTTTTAATGAGATGTCGCTTAGTATGGTGGAGCTTGTAGAGAAAAATAACGAGATACAAGAGAAGAAAAGAGAGCTGGAGCTAGAGGCTTTGCAGTACCAGATCAATCCGCATTTCCTCTACAATACATTGAACATGATTCGCTGGATGGCGGTCATTGTCAAGGCAGACAACATCGTGAATACGATTGTTGCTTTGGGCAATATTTTGCGTCCCGTATTCTCCAGTAAAGATTCGATGTGCACGCTACGTGATGAACTGTCGTATGTGGACAACTATTTAAAGATCATTAACATGCGATTTAACAATAACATTACCTTCACTATGGATGTACGCGAACAATGGATGGATTGTCAGGTTCCGCGCTTTATTCTTCAGCCTTTACTGGAAAATTCGATTGCTTCTGGCAGACAGAGCGAGGAGTTTGCTATACAAATTCGCATTGAGGCTACTGGAGATGAGAATCATCTAATATTGAGCGTTACCGATTCCGGGGGAGGCATGGACACGCATGCGCTTGAAGCGTTAAATAAAAAGTTAGCCAGGGGAGAATCACCCAAGTCCACGGCTGGAGGCAGCGGTATCGGTCTGAACAATGTCAATAAACGGATTCGTTTATATTATGGGACTGAATATGGCATTCAATTTGTTCCAGCTGATCAGGGCGCAAAAGTTATGATTACTTTGCCAGCACGTCGATAAAAAGTGTTACTTATTCACTGGCTTTAGGATAATGGAACTGAAATAAGGTAGCTTCTTGGCTTCTTCGTAAAAGCTCTCATGTTCTCGCCCGAAAGGCGATCCATGAGAGCTTTTTTTCGGTTATCGTTTTCTTATTCGTTCAAGAAACATCTTAAGATCGTTCAAGTTGAATCAAGAGAAGGTGTTATTTTTTCAAGCAGATCGAGGGAAGTTTCATTCAAGTGTCTTTAAGAAAGCGCTATCATATGAATAAGCCAAAACGAAAGCACACGCACAAAGGAGAAATTCATATGCAACGAACCGAAACGCTGAAAAGCTCTGTCACCAAAAAAGCCGGCAAGCTGAATCGCAAAGACAGCATTCATCTGTTGTTGCTAGCCGCACCCTTTGTTCTATTTACACTGGCATTCAGTTACGTACCTTTATTCGGATGGATTTATGCGTTTTTTGACTACAAACCAGGCATTCCATTGCATCAAACCCCGTTTCTGGGGCTCGAAAACTTCCGGAACATGTTTGATGATCCACGAATGGGTCCTGTACTGGCAAACACACTAGCGCTCAGCTTATTGTCCATCGCAACAGCACCGGTGCCGATGCTGCTCGCCATTTTAATCTCGGAGGTACGTGCTGGCTGGTTCAAACGGCTAGTACAGACGGTGTCCACATTACCGAACTACATCAGCTGGATCATCGTGTTTTCATTAGCCTTCAGTATGTTCAGCACGGAGGGCGCAGTCAATTCCATCATGATGAAAACAGGCATCGGCAATCCGCCCGTGGATATTCTCGGGAATTATGACCGGGTATGGACGGTGCAGACTTTGCTGTTGCTGTGGAAATCCGCAGGATGGAGTGCCATTATCTATCTGGCTGCCATCGTGGGTATAGACAGCGAGCAATACGATGCAGCAAAGGTGGATGGTGCGGGACGAATGCGTACCATCTGGCATATTACACTGCCCAGCATCATGCCTACGTTTATCGTGCTTTTACTCCTCTCCGTTAGTAACCTGCTCTCGGCAGGATTTGAACAATATCTGGTGTTCAGCAACGTCATGATCGCGGATCGAATTGAAGTATTAGATCTGTATGTATACCGGCTTGGTCTCGTGACCGGAGACTACTCATACTCCACAGCTGTGGGGATTTTCAAAACGGTGATCAGTGTTCTGCTACTGTTCAGTGTTAACATTTTATCCAAGAAAGTTCGCGGTCAAGGCATCGTCTGACTCGCAGGGAAAGGAGCAAAACCGATATGCGAACACAACCCGCAGGACAGACGATTCGTCCCGTCCACCATACCGATTGGAAAGACCTTACCTTCACGCTGTTTAACTACATCGTGCTATCACTGCTCGTGATCATCACGATCTATCCGTTCTATTACATTTTGATCTATTCCATCAGTGACCCGATTGAGGTTCAGAAAGGTGTGTATTTCTGGCCAGCAGGATTCTCTCTCGAAGCCTATAAAGCGACGATACAATTGCCGGGTATTATGGATGCTGCATTGGTAAGTATCTCCCGAACGGTGCTGGGTACATTGATTACCGTATTTAGCTGTTCCTTTTTTGCCTATCTGATCACCAAGGACGAGATGCCTTATCGTAAAATCATTTACCGTTTTGTCCTCATTACCATGTATTTTAACGCTGGTTTTATCCCGTGGTATCTAACGATGAAAGCATACGGCTTACAAAATAATTTTCTGCTATACATCATCCCTGGTGCAATGTCGGGCTTTAACATTATTTTGATCAAAACGTTCATTGAACAGCTTCCGGCTTCACTGGAGGAATCAGCGAAGATTGACGGAGCAGGATATTTCCGGATCTATCGCAGTATTATTTTCCCGCTCTCGATGCCGATCATTGCCACCATTGCCGTGTTCTCTGCTGTTGGTCAATGGAATACCTGGTTCGATAACTTTTTTCTCGTCGAAAACCCGAAGCTGCAAACGTTACAATTGGTGCTCTATAACTTCTTGAATCAATCTAGCAACCTGTCCAATATGACCACAGAGGAATTAACCCGGGGAGATGTAGTTCGAACACTCACACCTCAGTCCATCCGCATGACAATCACGATGCTGGTTACGTTGCCGATTGTTCTGGTGTATCCGATGTTGCAACGGTACTTCGTGAAAGGAATCATGATGGGGGCAGTTAAGGGATAAGGCTTGTTGGCTAAAAGGTGTTGCTACGAGGTTGGATTATCCGGCATAATGCTGATAATTATAGAAGAATAAACAGGAGGGTTATGACATGAGAACTAAAAAAACGTTCCGCCGAGTAATGGCCATGCTCATGATGACGTCTTTACTGCTTGCAGCCTGTACGAGTGGAGGAGCAGGGCAGACGGATACTGGCGAATCGGGTTCCCCAGACAATGGCTCGAACAAAGATCTTGTTACGCTGCGTGTACTGATTATGGAGACCGGCTCCAAATGGAATACACAGCAAAATAACGAGGTCGCTAAGGCGATTGCCGAAAAAATCGGAGTTAAGATTGAATACGTTGAAGCAGACGAGAATAAATTCAATGTATTGCTTGCCGGCGGTGATCTGCCCGATCTGGTACGTACAAATGTGAATAAATATCAGAAGCAATTGATTGAAGGGGATCTAATTGTTCCGCTTGACGATATGCTCGCCAAATCCGGCCAGGATATAACAGCCAACATTCCTACCGTTGTAGACTACAGCAAAAAGAACTGGAGCAACGGAACCGGTAAACTGTATTTCCTTCCACCGCAAGTACAATCCAAACCGGGGACATCCATTGCACCAATTACCATTGGCCCAACGATTCGTTGGGACTGGTACAAAGAGATTGGTACCCCTGAAATTGCAACGATGGATGATCTGCTCGACGTTGTAGGTCAAATCGTAGAAAAACATCCACAGACGGAAGACGGAAAGAAAGTATACGGCGTGTCCATGTGGCAGGATTGGGGACTGTGGCCTTATACGATTCCGCCAATTATCTTCAATGAAAGTGTCAGTGCTACAAGTGACCTGACGGCATCCAAAGTTGGCGGCAGCGAGTTCATCAGCAATCTGACCGATGAATCCTCTAACTTCTGGACAGCCCTTGACTTCTACAATAAAGCGCAGCGCAGAGGATTGCTTGATCCGGACTCCTTGACGATGAAAAACAATGATTACATGGCTAAAGCAACAGCAGGACAGATCGTTGTTGGTCCAGCGACCTGGGCAATGGGGGATTTCAATGCACAGCATGCAAGCGAAGGTAAAGGATATCTGGTTGTACCCGCAGGCAAACTGGCTTGGACAGGCGCAGTGAACCCGCTTGGCTGGCAGGATAAAGCCTACAGTATCTCCAAAACATCCAAAAATCCTGAAAAAGCGATGGAATTCCTGAATTATATTTACTCTTATGAAGGTGCACGCACCATGTACAACGGTGTTGAAGGTAAACACTGGAAAGTGGTTGACGGTAAACCGGCACTGACGGACGAAACCTTGGCTTTGAAAGCTGCAGGCGGTGCACCATACGAAGCAACAGGACTTTCACTCGATCGGAATATCATCGGTCTCGGCGGAGATATGGTTAATCCAAATGACAAAATGCCCGTTGACCTTTTTACCTCCGAGGAGTCCTTGTCAAAAGCAGCCACAACGCTTGAAAAAGACTTCGCACAGCATTACGGCGCTTCATACTCAGGGGAGGTATTCAAAAAGCTGATTGATGAAGGCAAACTGAATACGTTCACTAGCTGGATGAATGGCATGACAGACGAGGAAATCATTAGGCGTAACACCATCCCAGGTGTAACACTGGATGACAAACTGAAAAAACAGGAGGCTGAGCTGAAAGAGCTGGCAGCGCGCGAGGCAGCCAAGATTATTCTTTCCAAGGATGAGCAAGCCTTTGAAGCAAACAAACAGGCTGCACTGGCCGCATTCAAAAAAGCCGGAGCAGACGAATTTACAGCTTGGTACAACAGTGAATACCAACGGCTTCGTCAAGCTCACGGTCTGTAAACCGACTTGACCGAAAAAGAAAGGGCAAGAAGGAGGAGCTAAAGCTATGAAGTTTTAGCTCCTTTTGTTTTGCAACCTGGAGTGTTAGGAATGGAGACGTACGTATAGCTTCAACTCAATAGTGATGGAACGGGAGTTGATTTAGATATGGATCAGACGTTACCAGCTGGCGGCTCCATCTGGAAAGCTTCCTGGATCTGGGGAGGCGATGAGGAGTGGCCGCGTAATGAGTGGCGAACTTTTCGAAAACAATTTATGATGCAGCATTGGAATTACGCGAGCGCAGAGGTCACAATTACGGCAGATGCCCGGTACGTGTTGTATGTAAACGGCGTCTTGTGCGGAAGAGGACCTAATCGCTCTTGGCCGTTCGAACTGAACTACCATATACACGAAGTTGGACATTTGCTTCGCTCAGGCCATAACACGATTGCCGTTCTGGTCATCAGTTATGGGGTGGCTACGTTCAACTATTTGCCAGGTCAAGGGGGACTGCTGGCTCAACTGGAGCTGGTCTCTCCGCATACGGAAGCGCTTACCCGGCAGAGGCAGTTGATTGTTGCTACGGATGATACATGGCATACCGCTCCATATGCGGGATACGAGCGGAGGGCTTCACGTATGTCCTGTCAGCTTGGTTTTAGCGAACAGGTGGATGCAAGCCGCTCACAAGTCGATTGGTTTGGAACAAAAACAGACAACGATTTTGCTAAGGAGCACGGTTGGACTAATGCCCGGATCATCGGGAGGCCAGGTGATGCACCTTGGAAGCAGTTGATCCCGAGCGATATTCCTGAATTGACAGAGCAAGAGGTTTGGCCGGTCCGGGTCGAGTCTTTGAAAAAGGTATCTCTTGTCTCGTGGACACATGTGCTGGATGTACGTGAAGCGATGGAGCCAGGCAGCAAAATGCATGCCAACCCGGTATCCTTTGCCGGTTATGCGGTAGCAGTCATTCGTGCAAGCAGCGAAGCAGACGCTGTGATCGGATTTTTCAGTGCCTTCCATGCACTGCGCGGAATTACTCTCAACGGAACCTATTACAGTTTAGAAGAAATGGAGGGAGAACATCCGCGCCGTCTACAACGAGTCAGGCTCCAAGCCGGAGACAATCTGCTGTTGATTGAACTCGCTGGACCTGATCATGGCGGTGGCTTGCATCTTGGCATCGACTGTGACGTCTCATTTACGGTTGTTTCGGCGCTTCTCCATGAAGATCAAGTAACCGAATCACCTTTTATGCTGATAGGCCCGTTCGCAACGCTGGTGCATATCGATCATCAGCCGAGTTCAGACCCACTGCGTGCGTATCGTGGCTTTGGCGGTAATCAACCCTTGGATAGGAAGGCGTTTCAGGACGCCGATGTGTATGAGCAATGTCGCAGACTCGCTTCGGTTTCAGAATTGATTGCTTATCAAAAGTGGATGCGTGCTTTTCCTGCGAAGTTAAGCTCGGATGCTTCCGTCTTTACCTTCAGTATATGGAAGCGAACAGAGCGGAACTTGGCTGTACCCGCAACATTGCAGCAAGTATGTTTTGCCAATCGCAGGCCGGCCATAATACCGGCAACGGTTGAAGGTCAAGGGCTTGAGCTGATTCTGGACTTCGGACGTGAATGGTCTGGTTATTTGCGATTTGAAGTTGAGGCACCGGAAGGGACAGTCATCGACGCCTATGGATTCGAATACATGGATGGAGGATGGAGACAGGATACCTTTGGCGTAGATAACACGCTACGTTATGTATGCCTTGAAGGCAGACAAAGCTATGAATCTCCTGTGCGGCGTGGACTACGCTATCTGATGCTCACAATTCACGGGAATAGAGTGCCTGTTCGACTGTTCGGTGTGACGCTTGTGCAGAGCAATCATCCAGTGGCAGAGATCGGCCGCTTCCATAGCTCGGATTCACTCTTGAATGATATCTGGGAGATTAGCAAACATACAACCCGGTTGTGCATGGAGGATACATTTGTGGATTGTCCGACCTATGAACAGGTGTTCTGGGTAGGTGACAGCCGTAATGAAGCGCTTGTGAACTACTACGTCTTTGGTGCAACGGATATTGTAAGGCATAGCCTAGAACTGGTGCCTGGCTCAGGTCAGCAGACACCACTTTATGTAAATCAAGTGCCGAGCGGCTGGAGCAGTGTTATTCCAAACTGGACTTTTTTTTGGGTCACGGCCTGTCTTGAATATGCCCGGCATACCGGAAACAGGGAGTTTGCATCAACGATCTGGCCGAAGGTCAGGTTCACGCTGGATCATTATCTCAAAAATATAGATGATCAAGGGCTATTAACCGTTCATGCCTGGAACCTGCTCGACTGGGCACCGATTGAGCAACCGAGCGACGGAACAGTTACACATCAAAACGCCATTTTTGCACGCACGCTGGCAGATGCGGCACGTTTGTCTGAACTAGCAGGGTGTGCAGAGGAAGGCGTTTACTACGACTCTAAGTCAAATCTTTTAATTCAGTCTATCAACAAGCATTTATGGAGTAGTGAGCGGCAGGCCTTCGTTGACTGTATTCATGCCAATGGTTCTTTGTCCAGCACATTTAGCATGCAGACTCAAGTGATAGCATTGATTACCGGAGTTGCAGCAGATGAGCGTGAGGAGAAGCTAACTGCCTATTTAACATCTCCGCCAGAGGACTTTGTTGCGATCGGCAGTCCGTTCATGACGTTTTTTTATTATGAAGCGCTGATGATGCACGGAGAGATTGATACGATGCTACAGGATATGCGAACGAAGTTCGGAGAGATGGTGAGACATGATGCCACAACCTGCTGGGAGATGTACCCGGGATTTACCGAGAACAGACCTAATCCGAAGGATCTGACACGCAGTCATTGCCATGCCTGGTCGGCTGCACCGGGATACTTTTTAGGAGCTGTGGTACTCGGAGTACGCCCCACGGCAGACGGCTGGACGAAGGTTCGGGTTGCGCCCCAACCTGGGGATCTGCAATGGGCCAAAGGAGCGGTGCCTCTTCCGGGGGATGGAAGAATCGATGTGCGCTGGGAGATTAGGAAGGAAGGAGACGAATCAGTATTTCAATTGGAAGTGGTCGCTCCAAAAGCAGTCTCGGTTTCAATGGAGGTACCGGAAGGTTATCGGCCCGTGCTCATTCACAGAACCTGTTGAATAGACCCAAACAGAGCAAACAAAGTAAACAGAGTAACAGAAATTCATAGAGCCTGAATGGAGTGTTAGCGTGATGACAAACATCTCATATTACCGTTCCGAGAAAGGAAAGCGTTATCTGGACGAAGTTCAGGATGAAGCTTATTCACGTTCTTCGCTTCACGGAGACGCTTGGGTGGACGCGGACAGTCGTATTCCAATTGTCCCTTTAACGCACGAAATGAAACCGGTGATGGATCAACAGGAGTCCGAACTATTTTACTCAGCAGCAGCTCCCACATCCGATTCGCTGTTACTATCTGGCGTATGGCGTATGAAGGGCGGAGAAGCAGCTGATCCCGGTTCCCCGGCCCCTGCCCCAGGATGGTTTGGACGAAAAGCTCTCCCTAGCGAAGGTATGCGAGAGCGTTGGTACGACCCTGAGCATCCTCGCAAGGACTGGCTTGAAATGCATGTTCCTGCAACAGTACAGCAAGCTTTATTGGATCTGGGGTTAATGGATGACCCGCATTGGAACACCAATTCAATTGATGAACTTGAACAGTATGGTTCACCTCAAGACATACCTGTCTGGTTCCGACGAACACGTGTGGAGTGTACGGAGTGGTGGTTTGCTACCACATTTGAAGTGCCGCAGGAGTGGGATGGAAGGCGGCTTTCTCTGGAGTTTGACGGCATTGATTACTCCGGTACCGTATTTCTCAACGGTGTTTCGCTTGGTCATCATCAAGGTATGTTTGGCGGTCCGCTTCATGACGTTACACATCTGGTTCGCTGGAATGAAGCTAATGTACTCGTTGTTCGAATTGATCCGGCACCTCAGAGCTGGAATGGTCTGATGAAACCAAGTCCAGGCTTTGGCTGGCATTATGGACACCTCATCTCCCTTGGCATCTGGAAAGATGTGCGCTTAACGAGCGAACCAGACCTTGCTTTACTTGATCCTTATGTCATAACAAAGTCTGTCACTCCAGGGGAGGCGCTGCTCCAGATTGAATTTACTGTAGATAGCACCCTAGTTGAGCAAGTTTCTATAACCATTGAAGGTCTGATCCGGCTGAAAACCGAGAAGGCGTGCAGGGAGTCATCAAGTAAAAACGACCCAGTCGATAGTACGAAACAAGACTCTGTTCGCTGCGAACAGAGCCGCTTTACAGCTGTTATTACAGTACCCTATGGAAAAAGCAAATTCTGCACCGATGTCAGACTGAACAATCCACAAATCTGGTGGCCTTTAGGCTATGGGGATCAGCCTCTCTACGAGCTTGTGCTGCGAGCAGTCTCTACTGAACATACTGATCCAGAAGCGAATGATATGGCACATGAATTAATCAGCACATTGAACTCAGCTTGGACAGCGGAATCAAAATCAGTTCATACAGGCGCAGTCTTTACTTCTTTTGCTATCCGTACGATTGAGATGAGACCCTTGATAGATACCAAACCTGAAACAGACTATCGCTGGCAGTTCGTCATCAATGGAGAAGCGATCTTCATCAAAGGGGCAAATTGGTGCTGGCCGGATGTCATGCTCACACACAAGGAAGGGCAATACGAACGTTTACTGGAGCTAGCACGCAGAGGCCACGTTCAGATGCTCCGGGCTTGGGGCGGTGGCATTGTGGAAAGTGATGAGTTCTATACCTTGTGTGATGAAAAAGGCATCATGGTGTATCAAGAGTTCCCCCTCTGTTGGGGGCCGCCTGATGCACCACTGACCGATCTAGGTGTGATTGATCGTCAAACGGTACTCTCCATTAAACGGCTACGGAATCATCCTTCATTGATTATGTGGGGCGGTGGCAACGAAAATGGGCCGCATGGCGGGGCAGACGAGGGTCTTTTTCTAGTCGGGAAGCGATGCCGCGAGTATGATCCATCACGTCCTTTTCATCGAACCGATCCTTGGGGAGGCAGTGCTCATAACTGGAATGTCTATCATGGAGGCGAACCGCTCGATCAAGCCACGTTAGCGATGCCTTCGGTGTTTTACGGCGAGTTCGGCATCCCAAGCCAGACGAATGTTTCCAGCTGTTTGCGATATATGCCGGAAGAAGCGTTGTCTTCTTTTCCACCGACCGAGGAAAGCAGAGGGTGGAAGGCTCATTTTCATCAGTTTAGCTTGAAAGATATCGTTAAAGTGATGCGGTACGCGGCGTATGGACCTATTCGCAATTGGCATGACTATATCACCTATTCGCAGACTGCACAGGGCGACGCCATTCGCTTTACCGCTGATATCCAACGAGCAGGTACGGGGAAGAACAAGAGTGGATACTGGTATTACAAATTCACCGATTGCTTCCCGGGACACTCATGGGCAGTCGTCGATTACTATGGGACAGCTAAGCTTTCTTATTATCGTGCCAAGCAAGCTTGCCGTCCGCAAAATGCGTTTATCACAACCCACAAAATGGACGGATGGCAGCAGGGTGAAATGTTTCACGCTGATCTACATCTTGTCAATGATTCGCGTGAAATACTTACAGATGTCATGGTACAAGTCAGATTGTATAGCAGCCAATTAACCGAAATGATGACATGGGAGTACCCAGCTCTAACAGTGAATCCAGGCCTAGCGTATTGCATAGATACGTTGGAAATCAAGCTACCCCAAGCCTCATGCATTGCTCCTTTTCTTATGGCGGTTACACTTCATGCCCACAATGGAAGTCTGATTTCTGATCAATGGTATTGGTTCAATGCCCAGCCGAAGACCGCGGAACTTCTCGCTTTTGAGAGAGAACATCGGCACGATGCCAACGAATACCAAGGTAAAGACGCTGTGCATGCATTCATGCTGTATGGGAGCCTTCCCAATGCACCGCTACGTGAACTTCCTTGTACTTCAATGGAAGCGTCTGCTGTCTGTACAGATGACAATAGCGGCGTGATTATTATCCGTAACATCGGGAGCATGCCTGCGATTCGGATAATGATTCACGATTTTCCCGAGGATTGGAGTTGCTTTCTGGATGACAATGATTTTGGCCTTTTGCCGGGAGAAGAGAGACGCATTTCGTTTGAAATAGGATCTGAAATCCGGTTGAACGAGATAACTGTGAGTGCATGGAATGCCTCTAAAGTAACGATCAGACATCAGAATTTTCTACAGGGAAAGCAGACGAATGGGTGAGGAGGCAGAAAAAAAATGTCGGACGCATGGCTAGCCGAATGGATTACTCGCCAGACAAGTGCTATTGATGAGTGGACTTCTTATCAAGCAGAAGTGGTAATCGAGGTTGCAACAGGTGGTGCATCATTTTTGTTTGGTTATCAGAATGAGAACGATCACTGCGGGATTGAAATTCGGGAGAGCGAACAACAAAAGACCGGGCACCCGGAACATACACAAGCTTCTTCAGATGAGAATCTATTTGTTGCTTACATTTTCCGCACGGAAGAAGGTGCGAAGCATGTGATAGGAAGAATCAAACTACCTTCATTGCTGTCGAAAGAGTTTACGAAAATATCGCTTAAAGTATGCACAGAAAACGGAGAATGGAAAGTCACGATAAATGAACAATTTTTTTGTAGTTGCCAAGCAACAGAATATCACGGAACAGTCGGATTTCGGACAGAAGAAGGGCAAAAAGCGGTCTTTCGCGACTTGAAACTAACTGGAAGCGATGGACGTGTGCTGTACTCCAACCGTTTTTATGATCCGCTAACCACGCATTGTACAGCAGGTACGATTCATGCTTCAGGTAATGGACTGGTGCTGGAGGGACACATGCTATCGGTTTGTGAGGCAGAGTTTCCAGTAGACAGTCCGCTGTTCCGCAAAACATTTAATATATCCAACCCCCCGATTGAAGCCAGACTACGCATCTATTCGATTGGCTGGTATGAGCTTCTTATTAATGCAAAGCGGGCGGACCGCCGTGTACTTGCTCCAGCCAATACACCTTATCATCGTAGAATGCTATATGACACATATGATGTGACTCCTATGTTGCAAGAAGGTGATAACGTACTGGGGGTTTGGTTGGGGAATGGATATCATTACAATTATTCGCGTTGGGGATGGAAATGGAATCGGGATAAGGCCCTTCTCCTGCAACTGGATCTACGCTTTGAGGATGGCAGCACACAGACCATTATCTCAGACGAATCCTGGTCATCGGCACCAAGCCCGATTCTGTTCAATGATATTTATGACGGGGAGTCCTATGATGCACGCCTGCAGCACAGTGGGTGGGATTGTCCAGGGTTTATTGAAGACAAGAACTGGACAGGGGCTGTAGCTGCCAAGGCGCCAAAAGGTGAACTCAAGGAGAATAAACAGCCTCCTATTCTGCCATTCGAATCGTTGCAGCCTATTGCTGTGTTTCATCCACGTCCTGGAGTGAATGTATACGACTTTGGACAAAACATCGCAGGTTGGGTTCGTATTCGGGTGAAAGGACGGGCAGGCCATGAGATACGGCTGCGATACAGCGAGCTTCTGGATGGACAAGGCAATATTGACTCTTGGACGAATCGGAATGCGAAGGCTACAGATACTTACATCCTCCGCGGTGATGCTGAGGAATGTTACGAGCCACGTTTCACGTATCATGGATTTCGGTATGTAGAGGTCTGTGCCGGATCAAGCTGGATTTACATTCAGGCAGTTCCGATCCATGCCGCTGTTGAACTGGCAGGCACATTTGAATGTTCGGATGAACTGCTTAATCAGCTTTACAGCAATATTCGCTGGTCTTACCTTAACAATCTAGTGAGCATTCCAACGGACTGTTGCCAGCGTGACGAGCGAACACCTTGTCTGATGGATTCCGCTGTCGTTGAGGAATCAGGAATGCACCATTTCGATATGCAGAGCTATTATCATAAATGGCTTGAAGATATTGAAGACAGCCAGACGAATCCCGACTGGAGTGGAGACAAGGTTTCTCTCCCGTGGCATCTGTATCAACATTACAACGATCTGGACGTATTGGGCCGAAGTTATCCTTCCATGAAGGCATACATCGATCATCTACATGAGAAATGGCCTGAACATGAAGTGAAAGAAGGGTTTGGGGATTGGTGCCCTCCGAATGAAGATGGTTGGGAAAACTACTTTCATGAAGTTGAACTGGTTAATACCAGTGTCTACTACAAGATTACTTCCATCGTTGCCGAATCGGCAGCTATTTTGGGAAAACCCGCAGACCATGAATATTACAGCCAACTCGCCGATGACATTAACCGTACCTTTCAACGTCGCTTTTATGCAGGAGATGGGATCTATGCCGGTGGTTCACAGACTGCTCAGCTTTTACCGCTAGCCTACGGAATGGTGCCTGTCAAACAACGTGCTTCCGCCGCAGAACGTCTTGTGCAGACTATTGCCGAAAAAGGCGGACATCTTCACACTGGCATTTACGGGACGAGATACCTGTTAGATGTGCTTGCTGATTACGGATATATCGATATCGCTTATGAACTTCTAACAACAAAGGAATATCCGGGCTTCGGCTATCAGATTGAACGAGGGGCAACTACGCTTTGGGAGCAATGGAGCGAGAAGGGGGGGATGCATTCTCATGATCACGCCATGTTTGGAGGCATCAGCGTCTCTTTTTACACACGACTTGCAGGAATTAGAGCGGATTCACCAGGTTACGAAAAGATATGGATCGAACCCTGCATTCCTTCCAGGCTGGATGAGGTCAGCGCATCCATCCGAACGGCACACGGAACAATCGCTGCAGCCTGGAAAAAAGGCCAAACGGGACTGCACATCGAGGTGGAAATTCCCGAGAACACCTCAGCTACACTAGTAATGCCTTCTGCTATTGTTATAGCAGCGAAACTCCCCCGTGTTCAAGAGCTGAAGCCAGGTCGACACAGCTTTACTTTTCCTGTAGGGACTATGCGATAAACATGAGTGAAGGAGCGTTTGTGATGAACGAAGATTATTCACATCGTTATGAAGGCGGCTTTCCCAAAATCGGTATACGCCCGATCGTGGACCGCCGCAAGCTTGTAAAGGAAGCCTTGGCAGAAAGCACGATGGAACTTGCGCGTGAAGCCGCCGCTGAAATCACGGCCGTTCTTCGTTATCCGGATGGATCTCCGGTACAGGTCGTTATCTTCGAGCCTTGCATCTCTGGTACAACAGAAGCTGCACGATGTGCCGAGCAATTCCGCAAGGAAGGTGTCGGTGTGTTACTCACCGTTGCAAGTGGCTGGTGTTATCCGCTAGAAACGATCGAGACAGACCCGACGCTGCCACACGCCGTCTGGGGATTTAACGGCACGGAGCGCCCCGGTGCAGTCTACCTGGCTGCGCTTCATGCGGCGCATAACCAGAAAGGACTACCGCTTTTTAAAATCTATGGCAGACACATTCAGGATCAGAACGAACGCAAGCTGCCTGTGGATGTTCGGGATCAGTTGATTCGTTTTACCCGTGCAGCTATGGCGGTGGCGTTACTTCGAGGCAAATCATATCTATCTATCGGCTCTGTCTCGATGGGGATTGCAGGCTGCATTGTTGACGAAAATTTCTACCAGCGTTATCTGGGCATGAGAAATGCGTACGTGGATATGACGGAGGTTAACCGCAGACTCGAAAAGCATATCTATGATAAGCAGGAATTTCAGACTGCTCTGGACTGGGTTACACGTTATTGTCAGGAAGGGCCTGACCCTAATCCTGAATCTGTTCGAATTAGCCTGCAGGGAAAATCAAAAGCGTGGGAGACCTCGATTCGTATGGCGATGATCGTACGAGATTTAATGATAGGGAATCCTAAACTTGCTGCAATGGGATATGAGGAAGAAGCTTACGGTTATAACGCCATTGCATCGGGCTTTCAGGGACAGCGGGAGTGGACAGATTATCAGCCAAGTGCAGATGTGCTTGAAGCGGTTCTATGCAGTTCCTTTGACTGGAATGGCATACGGGAGCCTTACATGGTCGCCACGGAGAACGACAATTTAAACGCAGTCACGATGCTGCTCAATCATTATGTATCACACACCGCTCAAATATTTGCGGATGTTCGCGCCTATTGGAGTCCCGAAGCTGTAGAACGAGTTACCGGATGGAAGCCTGACGGCTTTGCAGCATCAGGTTTTATACATCTAATTAATTCTGGACCTGCTGCACTGGATGGAACAGGTGAGCAGCAACGTGATGGCAAACCAGTAATGAAACCGCATTGGGAGATTGAAGAGCACGAGGTTCAAGGCTGTCTGGATGCTGTTCGCTGGAGACCTACTTATATGGATCAGTTTGCCGGGGGCGGATATTCGACAGATTATACGACGAGAGGAGGCATGCCTGTAACGATGAGTCGCATCAACCTCGTGGAAGGACTCGGCCCTGTGCTTCAACTGGCCGAAGGTTACACGGTGGAATTACCGGATGGAGTACATGAGCAGTTGGATTCGCGTACAACACCAACATGGCCTACAACATGGTTTGTACCGAATTTAGTAGAGAATGATCCGGTTTTCGGTGATGTGTACAGCGTTATGGAAGCCTGGGGCTCCAACCACTGTGCGGTTAGTTATGGTCATATCGGAGCTGATTTAATTACCTTGGCGAGCATATTGCGCATTCCAGTTAACATGCACAACATTGATGACAAGCTTATTTTCCGCCCCAGTGCCTGGTCTGCGTTTGGAACCAAAGACTTGGAGAATGCGGATTACCGAGCCTGCGCTGCATATGGTCCGCTATATCGCTGACTTGCTATATGATTTGGTTAATATGAAAAGGACGAAGCAGGATATCATTGAAATGTGAGTTGGCATTTCATGATTTGCTTCGTCCTTTTACATGTTTACAGGAATTTTAGCGTCCGCCGGTATCGGAATCCCAAACAGGATTATATTTCCATGGAACTTATCGCTTTGCGTATCCTTGGGATTTCCCTTCCATTGACAAATGAATACGTTTTAATTTATTTTTAAATATTGTTGACAATCTATTTTTCTAGTAACTATAATTTATATTGTTTTGCCTAATTTATTCGTCAGTCACTTTTAAGGGGTTCCACCTGTGCGCGAAGCTCCTTCTCAAGAAACTGTCTACAGCGCCTGATATCTTTGCGCCCTTAAAACTTTATCAAGGAGACTGAGTAGAATCATGAAAGTATTAATTGTGGAAGACTCGATTTTTGTGCAGAAATTGATGAGCAAGTTGATTAGCGATCATATTCCCGATTGCGAAATTCGAACGGCCACCAACGGAGAAGACGGTTACCAACTTTATCAAGATTACAAACCTGATTTGATAACAACAGATCTTTTGATGCCAGGACTGAATGGTCAGGATATGTTGCGTTTGATTCGAGAGAATGATCAGAATGTCAAAATTATTATTTTGTCTGCCGATATTCAGAAGGCTACCCGTGAGGAAGTGGAGGAGCTGGGCATTTCAGGATTCCTGAATAAACCTTTAACTGCAGAAAGAGCAGGTACATTGCTCCAAATGATTCAGGTGGCACGTTATGCTGAATGAGCTACAAAAAGATCTGCTTACTGAACTTGTCAATGTTTACGTCGGACAAGCTGCTAATATGTTATCGGAAATTGTAGACAAACATATTGTACTCAATATCCCCGAGGTTGAGCTGATCTCCATTAAAGAAGTAGACCCCGAGGATCGTAGGTACAACATTTTATTTGCGGAAGGCCATCTCTTTCGGTCATCGTTGCAGTTCGGGTATCAGTTCCAAGGCAAAGCTTTCCTGATGTTTCCTGCCGAGCAGGCAAAAGTGTTAGCGAATATGTGTCTCGGAGAATTGACAGAGAACGTGGATGCAAACGATTGTCTATTAATGGATACGGATCTCGATGTGTTGCAGGAAATCAGCAATGTGCTGCTCAATGCCATTATTGGCGAATTCGGAAATTTTCTCGAAATAAAGCTGGAGTATGTACTGCCTGATATTGAGCTGCTTCATGTTACACGAACTGACCCGCAAATTTTGCTTCAGAATGAAGTGTACATATTGGTGTTGCATACCTCCTTTTTGCTTGCGGATACAGATATAAAAGGAATTATCGTTATTGCATTGAGCATGGATTCCATCTCCAGTCTGCTGGATAAGATAAATGCTCTACTGGGAGGATAACCATGGATAATCTCATTGTACAGGCGCTGAACAAAACCAAAATGGGCATTATGATTGTCGACAAACAATTGAAAATTCTCGTGTGGAATGGCTGGTTGGAACGTTTAACAGGTATGCTCGCTGGAGACGTGCTGGGTAAAAACCTGCTCGAGATTTGCCCCAGATTCAAGGCTAATATGTATATGAACATCATACAAAATGCGCTGTATCACGGGCAGAGCAGGTTCTGCTCCAGCGCTTTACATAAATCTTTTGTCCTTCCGAAGGATGGAGGAGATGAGAGTTTTTACAGACAGAATCTGCATGTTGAACCCCTTTATGAAAATGATCACAGTTATGCACTGCTGCAGATTAGCGACACAACCAATATGAGCACTCGCGTGTACAAACTCAAAAACCTGATTAAGGAACTGGATACGGAGTATACCAAGATCAAAGTTTCCGAGAAAATCAGCAAACATCTTTCATTGCACGATTCCTTGACAGGTCTTCCTAATCGTTTAGCCTTTAAAGATCGTCTTGCATGGGCTGTCAGCAATGCGCTAAGAAGTGAGTCGCGGTTTGCAGTAATGTATGTCGATACGGACGGGTTCAAACAGATTAATGATACCTATGGTCACGATATAGGTGATCAGGTGTTAATGGAAGTTTCCCGTCGATTGAAGGGCAGTATTCGTAGTACGGATTGCGTAGCAAGACTGGGAGGTGACGAATTCAGCATTATCTTGAACCAGCTTAAGGAAGATGATGATGCGGAGATCGTTGCCAGGAACTTGACTGCTGCGTTTGAAGCTCCGATTCATGTTAATGCCATTGAGATCCATCTGTCTGCCAGTATTGGCATCAGTCTGTTTCCAAAGCATGGACAAGATGCAACGGAACTTCTCAAACTGGCGGATATGGCGATGTACAGAATCAAGAAAAATGGAAAGTGTGGTTATGCCTTCTTTCATCCTGAGCTGGATCAAGTCTGGTAATATATTGTTCTTTTATAAGCGTCTGCTTCCAATCCTTATAAAATATATGCTCAACCTCTCAAAGTTGCTATTCTGGCAACTTTTTTTGTTAGGCTTCATAGAGCAGCTGTTCATTAGCTCGCTTGTTAGCAGGAGTCCTTAAGTAACTGACGAAGTCAAGTAAGGTAGGGTCAATACATGGGTAGAATCACGAAAAAACAGACAGAGAGGATGACAATGATTGATGACGAAGCTAGAGATGGAAGAGTTGTTTACTGTGCACGTTAAGATTGAAAATTCAATTGAGCTAAAAAGCGCAGAGGGAGACTCAGTAGTGATGATTACGTTTACTGGACATGTCACCGGAACCTGTTTCGAAGGCTTCGTTCGTGAGGGAGGCGTGGATACACAAATTATTGGAAAAGCGGGAGGACGTCACAGCTTGTCAGCCAGATATATGTTACAGGGACAAGATTATACGGGGCAAGCTTGTGAGATGTACATCGAAAATAATGGGTATATCGGAGAAGTAAAGGGTGACATGCTGTTTCGCACCTCACCTCGAATTATAACCAACAGTCAGGCGTTATCATATTTGAACGTGGATACGCTTATTGGTGAGGGTTATCCGGCGGACGGCGGTGTAAATATTAAGATTTTCAAGGTGAAGTCATAAGTTAAGTTACCGAAGGGAACGGCGGTGTGTTAGCACTTCTTGCAATACTTGATGAGACACTTTATATCTCGAAAGCGTTGTTATGGCAAACAACGCTTTCTCATGTTTAACAGCATGTATTCACGGAAGTAAGCCATGTTAATAAAGTTTGTTTTTCTCATCGTTTCAATATTCTTCGAATCAGCATAATCACTAGAATCAGAAAGACTATTGCAAATAACATACCTGGAAATCCCACACTGCTCATCATTTTTAAAACCTCCTAAAATAAACCATTAATATAACGTGTATAGTATAACATATTCATTTGGAAGCAACATACAATTTGAAATGTCAAAAAACATGTTGACTGTTCGACCAAACAGTTTTAAGATAAGGACATAAATTGACTGTTCAACCAAACAGTATTGGAGTTGAAATTAAATGTCTAAGCAACAATCCGAAAATCAAGATGAGCGCAGAAACGCCATTTTACAAGCGGCCTTTACATTGTTCGGTCAGGTAGGCTATTCCAAAGCTACCATGAAAGAAATTGCGGCTAAAGCCGGGGTGGCACAGGGACTGATCGGCTACCATTTTTATACGAAGGAAACACTTCTGGTGGAAGTTGTGCGGGAATGGATGATTAACCGCGGGATGAAGGAAGCACTGCAACAATTGGATATGTCAGCACAACCTGCAGCATTGCTCCAGCAAGCGTTGCAACACGTCGTTGAATTTCGTAAAACAAACCCGGAGTGGTTTACACTGTTAATCAGTCTCTGGACGGAAAGTGTCAGTAATGAGAAACTCGCGCACGAGTTAGTAAAGCTCTATCAAGAGATGAAATCGGGTATTCGATTAATCATTGATCGGTTGGATCTGCCTCTGGACGAAGGTGAAAAAGAAACCTTCGCAGTCTTAATTCAAGCTGTGTTCGACGGATTAACGTTACAATCGCCTGTATTGCTGTCCGCCCAGCCGCTCTCACACGAACAGGTATCTCAGGGCGTCGGGTGGATGCTAAGTGGAATAAAATCTCCCAATGGAGAACATGAAAATCAAAATAAATTACATTTAAACAAAGGAGATCAAACCAAATGACTAGATTATGGATTCGATTAGAGGGTTTGCTGGTGCTCGCAGCAGCGACAACGATTTACTTTTACAATGATTACTCCTGGTGGCTCTTCCTGCTGTTGCTTCTCGTCCCGGATGTGTTCATGATTGGCTACGTAGCTAACAATAAACTGGGCGCACTAATCTACAATGTGGGACATACGTACATTATTCCTATGGTATTTTTGGCAGCGGGGTACGTGTTGAAAATGGAAGTACTGACGTTGATCAGCTTCATCTGGATCGCTCACATTGGTATGGATCGCATGTTTGGTTTTGGTTTGAAATATGAAACGGAGTTTAAGGATACCCATCTCCAGCGTGTATAATCTAATAGGGTATCAATGATAGATTAGTATTTTTAAATAGAAACCCGAAAAAGGATGTCTCTCACATCATCGAGATGTTAGGGGACATCCTTTTTTAATTGAACAATGAACTTCTTCGTTACATCTAGCACGCCTTACACAGAACGCTTCAAGAAAGTCACAGCCATAATATAGTTGCTCCAATCATCGGAGTCACGACCATACTCACTTTCAGCCATAGTGCAGGCACACGTTTCGTAAATTTCGCTCCAACGTATGAACCGGACATCGTGCCGATTACAACCAGCAATAACAACTGCAAGTCCAGATAACCGATCCTCATATATCCGGCTCCGCCTGCTAAAGCTATGGGAATGATGACCAACATCGTTGTTCCAGCGGCATATCTCATAGGCATATTCAACAACAGCATAAGTCCTAATTGGATAAAGGGCGTGGAGCCAATACCGAACAGTCCGGATAACATACCTGTAACTACCCCAATCAATAACGCATATACCCAGTAACGCAGACCTTTTCCGAGTATGACAGTCGGTATTTCAGAACCAGCAGGGCGCCGCGAAACAAGAATCAAGCGAAGCCACAGCGCGAGTCCTGATGCAAAAAGCATAAAAGAAGTCAGCATACCAAGCCGATCCTCAGGAATATAGGATGACCATCCTGAGCTGACCCAGGCTCCTGTTGCACCGGCCAGACCAACGATCACACCGGTTTTGAGCATTGCATTACCTTCCCGGTAATGACTGATTGAACCCGAGAGCGAGGAAAAAAACATCGCAGCAAGCGCCGTCCCGAGAGCAACATGAATAGGATATCCGAATGCAACCGTCAGGATCGAGATAATGAAACCGGAACCGCCTGCGCCAACAAAACCAAGAAGAAGACCTAGCAAAAACATAACAAGCACTATATTTACCATTAACATAAGATGTCTCCAAACTCTTATTCCCCCGAAAACCATGTCAGACGTTTTCTTGACGAATAGTAATATGAATTCGATTATATCATGCATGAGCAACAAAAGCGGGGGAGTTCGCGTCTAACCCTTCATGAACTATTGAATTAAACAGGGAGTGAAATGAATTGCGTTTAATGTATAAAACCATTGCGGCGGCAGCGTTCGGTTCTATGTTGATCTGGGCGGGGAGTGCCAACGCGGAAACCACCTTTGTCGACCTCCAGCATACGCAATGGGCCAAGGATGGTATTCAGTATATGGCCAAAAGGGGCACAGTCGCAGGTTATGGCAATGGCAAGTTCCAGCCGCAGACATCTGTAACCCGAGGACAGGCCATTACCTTCTTGGTGCGTGAACTTTATCCGGATCAGCTTGAACAGCCAGTGGAAAAGCTGAAATATACCGATGTATCGATAAATCATCCTTTTTACCGTGAGATTGCCATCGCTGAGCAGCATGGGCTGGCTGGTGGATTTCCAGATGGCTCCTTTCGGCCTAATATACCGATTAGTCGGGCCGAAACGGCAGCTTTTTTGACGCGCGCATATCCGCTTCAACAAGGGACTTTGATCGCTAAGTGGACCGATACGGAGAAACATTGGGGGGCGGCGCCGATCCAGATTATGAGTTCAAACGGACTCGTTGGAGGTTATCCAGATGGGACGTATCAACCGGATCGGACGGTGACACGAGCGGAATATGCCGTATTCATGGCACGTGTCATTCAATTTGAACGTGAAGCGGCGATTCAGGCGAAGGATTGGGACAAGCTCATTTCGTATATGACCGTTAGCGAGCAGGTAGGTCAGATGCTTATGCCCGATATCAGACAATGGAACGGCAAAGCGACAACGACTGTAAACGAGGGATTGAAACGTAACCTTCAAGATCAGCATGTGGGCGGACTTATCCTTTTTGAAAAAAATATCGTGGATGCACAGCAAGTTACAACGTTTACGCATCAAATCCAAAACCAGACTGGCGATATCCCGCTATTTATTGGCATCGATCAGGAAGGAGGGGTGATTCGTCGTATTCCTGGCGGCACCAATCTCCCTGGACAGATGGCGCTAGGCGCAACGGGTGATCCTACACTGGCAGAAGCAGCCGGACGACTGACTGGAGAAGAGTTAAAAGCGCTTGGTATTCAGGTTAATTTTGCGCCTGTGCTTGATGTGAATAGCAATCCGGACAATCCCATTATCGGTATGCGATCCTTTAGCTCGAATGCGGAGCTGGTAACCCGGCTCGGCCTAGCCATGATCAAGGGACTTCATCAGTCGGATGTTGTTGGAGGCGTGAAGCATTTTCCAGGGCATGGGGATACATCCGTTGACTCTCACCTGGGATTACCTGTGCTTACACATGGACGTGAGCGACTGGACGCGGTGGAGTTAAAACCGTTCAAGGCGGTAATTAAGGAAGGTGTCGATATGATAATGACGGCACATATTGCCTTTCCGGCGATAGATAACGAGCAAGTAACCTCACGCAAGGACGGTACACCGGTTCCGCTTCCAGCTACACTATCTCGTAAGGTGTTAACCGGCTTGCTTCGTGAAGAGTTGCAGTATAAAGGTCTGATTATTTCCGATGCTTTCACGATGAAGGGGATTAGTGAGCATTTTGGTGAAACGGAAGCCGTTAGGCGTGCCGCTGACGCGGGTGTAGACATCATGCTCATGCCACAAGATGTGTCCAATGCTCATCAGGCACTCATTCAAGCTGTGAATAACGGGACACTTTCTAGCGAACGGGTGCATGAGGCGGTAAAACGTATTTTGACGGTAAAATCTAAATATCATCTGTTTGAGTCTGGTCCGTCTCTGACACAAAAGTTAAATAAGTTGAAAAGCATCATCGGATCTGATGCTCACCTTCAGGTGGAGCGTAGCATTGCGGAGCGGGCGGTTACTGTTTTGGCTGGAGCGGATGGCAAGAGCGTAGAGACAATTCGAGCCAGTGATCGAGTCGTCATCGTGGCTTCTGATGCGGATCAGGCTGAGCAGTTGCAAAAGCAACTCAAGCAAACCGCTGGTAATGCTTCCATTGAAACGGTGATGGTTGTTTTGAACTCGAATAATATGAAAACGGTGCTCCAGACCGTAAACAAGGCCGACTATGTTCTTATGGCTTCGTATCAATTCCGCAACGTAGCAAGTCAGTTTCGTTGGGAAGAGATGCAGTTATTCATCAACGAACTGAACCAACGCCAAGTCCGTTATACGTTGCTGTCTCTTGGCAATCCCTATGAGATGCTTCATTTGCACAATGTACGTTCAGCCCTTGCTGTGTATGGTAAACAGGAGCCCAACACGCTTGCTGCTATCAAGGTACTGCTAGGAAAACTTGAGGCAAAAGGCAAACTTCCAATCGATTCCGGACAGTCCGGCGAATAAACCGAATCGGATCACATTAGAAAAGATCAAGTTTCATCGTCGAAAAACCTTGCCCCTGAATAGAATCAGGTAGCAAGGTTTTTTACGCTTTACAGTGTGGCAATCGCTGAAGTTATCCACGCGTTGCCTTATTCATATCTTTGCTCTCGTAGACGCCATTTACCAGGCCTGATCCAATTATTCCGTACCACGAACGATGGGATTCTCCAATTCCACATGCCCCATCAGGCTCTCGCTTTCTTTCCCATCTACCAGAAGCTGTATGCTTTCGATTTCTTTAAACTGAAACATAGTTTGTTTCAACGTATCCAGGAAAAGAAGTTCGCCGCCAGAACCGAGCCTGGCTTCGTCGGGAATATGAATGTTTAATGTAAGTGCGCCATCTGCTTCGTGAAACTCAAGTGATTCCAGCCCGATGTCACTCCACAACGAGATATACTCCGGGTCATCCGAGCGCTGCATCACATCAAACGCTTGTGTATATTTCTCGTTATTGTTTGAAAATTCAATTTGAGCTTTTTTGGTTTTGACTTGCGTGAGTTCCGAGTCCACATAACCCACTTCAATTTCCTGTGATTCTTTTTTCTCGGCATCTGGTGCAGAGGGGGAAGAGCCGTTAGATGGAGTCGTATTAGGTGCAGGCTCCGCATTTCCAGGGTCTGTAGCCGGTTTATTGCCGCAACCGGCAAGGATGAGCAATAGAGCCGTAAGGTAGAGCAGGAGCATAATATTTGTCTTTTTTTTCATCAAAGCACATCCTTATCTTCACATTCAGTTCTCAATTACATTCACTATTCATTGCGATTGGTGTAAAAATTCCTTGATTCCATCCACGATAGCCTGAGCTGCTTTATTCTGAACACTGTCGGAAAGCATTGCTTGTTCTTCAACGAGATTGCTTAGAAATCCAATTTCAAGCAGTACAGCGGGCATCGTTGTATTGCGAAGCACTTCCAAATTGCCGTTCTTAACCTTGCGATCCTTAAAGCCTAACGCTTCTATGAGATGTCTGTGTACGATATCTGCCAGTTCTTTACTGCTGCTTCGTTTGTAATAGTACGTCTCGGTGCCTGTGGTCTGTGGTGAGGCTTTCACGCTGTTTCCATGGATGGATACAAACACATCCGCGTTTAACGTGTTAGCCAGCTGCACCCGCTCTGGGCGGGTAGGGTAAACGTCTGTGTCACGTGTCATTACAACTTCAATATCCGGCTCCTGAATTAGAAGAGCTTGAACTTTGAGAGCTAGCGGCAACGTGAAATCTTTTTCTTGTGTGTTGGAGATACCGATGGTGCCTGGGTCTTTGCCACCATGCCCGGGATCAATGACAACGATTTTTTTGCCACCTTCATTTCCAACGGGGCTGATTGGAACGCCGATCGTAGGTGTAAGCGCTAAGTCAAGAATTAGTTTGCCACTGACATATTGAGAGTTGACCTGCACATCGCTCAAATTATTCAACTCAATGACAACTCTAACTTGAGCCGGATCATTTTTGAAAAGGGCATATCGAATTTCTGTTACATTTGAAATACCGCTAACATCAAGCTTACCCATCGTGCCCTGCTGTAATGTTGACCCGATATCTCCAAAGGTGGTATTCGGCAGATCAACCACGATACGATCAGGATTGGATAGTCTGGTGATCTGTGGCGTAACCTCTTTGTCAACAGATACAACAAGCTGCTGATTAGCAAAGCTGAGATCATTAACTTTGCCCCATACGATGTTATTTCCTACGCCTGGAACAGTGGGTGCAGGGGATGGCTCAGCAACAGGAGGAACTTCAGTGCTTGTCAGGCCAACAATTTTTTCTTTGTTATTCCAGCTTACGGACAGTCCCATCTCTTCACTAACAAAACGAAGGGGAACAACGACCGTATTTTTGATTAATTTCGGTGCCGTGTTCAGAGTTACTTTTTCATTCTGAACCCTAGCTTCTTTCTTGCCTACGTTGAGAGACAGGATCTTGGCATTTTGTTCAATGCTCACATTCTGACTCTTCTGATCCCATTTCACGTTGAATTTCAAATTCTCAGCAACAACACGAATGGGAATCATGACATTGTTGTTTACATTGACAACTTCGACATCTGACGGCAACACAAGCTCCTGACCGTCCAATATAATTTTAGTTTGCGGGGCAGCTTGTCCCACATTGGGCAGGACAATCAGAAAAAATAAACTGAACAAGAGTACACTTACGAATTTTCTCATTTCACACCTCAATTTAATTATGCTTGTGACAATATTCTACATTTATGCGAATTGTTCCTGCTACGTGCTTCATTCTTTTTTAATAAATTACATCCTATTTTGACGTAGCAAGGGAAGACGTGGAGACCAAGCTACGACAGGAATTATGAGTTAAATACCGGCTTCTCGCGATGCGAATATTAATGAATTTGGATGAAAATGACATTGACAGTCAACCATTTTTACAAAATAATAGAATGTAATTGAATACTGGTACCTTTAATTCAGTCCAGAGAGGCTGGCAAGGGCAGCGGATTTTGTAATCACGCGAGAATCAGAGCATTTCCTGCACAGGAATGTTCTGTGTCTTCGCGCGGATTATGATGCATAAAGAGGCTACTTGTCAGCGTATAAGCGTGACAAGTAGCCTCTTTTTCTGCTTTTTTTATGGTATCAGAACACTTTTAACTGGAGGGTTTCTGATGAGCAAACAAGATCAAGAGTTTTCATGGCAAGAGGTGCCGAAGGCACAGCGCAATCATTTCTGGAAGACGTTATCCGTCATGCTTGGATTCACGTTTTTCTCGGCTAGTATGCTGGCTGGTGGGACACTTGGTGTCAGCCTCACCTTTATGGAATTTATGGCGATCGTGCTGGCAGGTAATCTGGTGCTTGGCATCTACACCGGGGCGCTGGCGCATATCGCTGCCAAGACAGGATTGTCCACCCATTTGCTGGCGAAATATTCGTTTGGTGAAAAAGGATCTTATCTACCTTCCTTCTTGCTCGGTTTTACACAGGTCGGATGGTTCGGGGTTGGGGTAGCGATGTTTGCCATTCCGGTTGCCAAAGCGATGGACTGGAACGTATACCTGCTTATCGTTGTATTCGGTCTGGCCATGACCGCATCCGCGATCTTCGGTATGAAGTCTCTTGTTATTCTTGGTTATATTGCAGTACCTGCCATAGCGATTCTCGGAGGGTACTCCATGTTTGAGGGAGCTGGCTCGCTGGGCGGGCTACAAGGGTTGCTGGATTACACGCCAACACAGACGCTTACCGCGGCCGCAGCGCTCACCATCTGTATCGGTTCTTTCATAAGCGGCGGGACGCTCACGCCAGACTTTGCACGTTTCTCCCGGACGTCGCGGCAGGCGGTTACGGCGACGGTGATTGCATTTTTCCTCGGTAACTCACTCATGTTCTTGTTTGGAGCTGTCGGCGCAATGGCGTACAATCTGGCTGACATATCAGAAGTGATGTTCCTGCAAGGGTTACTTATTCCAGCAATTATCGTACTGGGCCTCAATATCTGGACAACCAACGACAATGCTTTATATGCTTCGGGTCTTGGTTTTGCCAACATTACGAAAATATCGAAAAAATTCTTTGTTATCGTTAACGGGATCATCGGGACCGTATTTGCGATGTGGATGTACAACAACTTCGTGGGTTTCCTGAATGTGCTCGGCGCAGCAATTCCCTCGATTGGAGCAATCATCATTGCGGACTACTTCATTGTAAAACGCAGATCGTATGCACCATTTGCCGACATGAATTTCAAAAAAGTAAACTGGGTCGCTATGGTTGCATGGGCTATAGGTGTAGCATTTGCGCAACTGGCTCCCGGTGTAACACCGCTTAATGCGCTGATCGGTACAGCCGTAGCGTATGTAATCCTCATGGCTATCGTGTCCATGACATCATCCAAAGAAAAGGGGAAAACACATGATTATACAGAACGCAAAATTGCGGGGTAAAGAAGGCCTCTGGAATATCGTCTTTAGAGACGGGAAGTTTGAGCAGATTACACAAGATCCACAGCCAGCTTCGGGTACAAATGAAGAGACACTAGATGCAGGCGGAGCACTGGTGTTGCCACCATTCATTGAACCACATATTCACCTGGATACAACGCTGACAGCAGGGGAGCCGGAGTGGAATCTGAGTGGTACGTTGTTCGAAGGTATCCAGCGCTGGTCGGAGCGAAAAGCATTTCTGACCCATGAGGACGTGAAAACACGTTCCAAAACAGCTTTGAAATGGCAGATGGCGCAAGGCATTCAGCATGTGAGAACACATGTGGATGTGACAGATCCAAGCCTGATCGCCGTTAAAGCGATGCTTGAAGTGAAGGAAGAATTGGCACCGTACATCGATATTCAATTGGTTGCTTTCCCGCAGGAAGGCATTCACTCTTATCCAAACGGTGTGGAGCTGCTGGAAGAATCACTTAAAATGGGCGTGGACGTTGTCGGCGGCATTCCGCACTTTGAGTTTACACGTGAGTATGGCGTTGATTCCATGAGAGTTGCTTTTGACCTGGCTGAAAAATACGACCGTCTCATTGATATTCACTGTGATGAAATTGATGATGAGCAATCCCGTTTCATTGAAGTTGTTGCCAAGGAAGCGTATGAACGAGGGCTAGGCTCACGTACTACAGCAAGTCACACCACTGCAATGGGGTCATACAACGATGCATACACATACAAGCTGTTCCGGCTGCTCAAGATGGCCAATCTGAACTTTGTATCCAATCCGCTGGTAAACATTCACCTGCAAGGACGCTTTGACACGTATCCGAAGAGAAGAGGGCTGACACGAGTGAAGGAGCTGCAGGAAGCGGGCTTGAACGTTTGCTTCGGCCATGATGATATCTTCGATCCATGGTATCCGCTCGGTACGGGCAATATGATGCAAGTGCTTCACATGGGTATTCACGCTTCACAGTTGCTGGGTTACGACCAGATTGTGAATTCCATCGATCTGATTACAAAAAATAGTGCCAAAACACTGCACATTGAAGATCGTTACGGTATTGAAGAAGGCAAGCCAGCAAACTTCATTATTATGGAAGCAGAGAATGAATACGAAGCGGTGCGCAAACAGGCAGCGGTTCTGTACTCCTTCAGAGAAGGACGTAAAATTGCGGAAACAAAACCGCGTGATACATCCATTACTCTGGATGGTAGCGTAGAAAAGGTTACCTTTAATAAATAAATAGTGTGAAAGTTATCTCCTTGATACAGGTTTAAACCCTCTATGTTCTAGGTGGTGTTGACTCTGTATCAAGGTTTTTCTTTTTGGGATCGAAAAATAAATAGGATATATTGTAATAATTTGAATTTACTTCAATATAATCATCGTTTATACTAGATTCAACCCGGGCGAAGTGCTAGAAACATCATAATGATAGAGTTTAATCTATTCATCTATGTAAGCGCTTTTATCGGAAGGTGATTTTGGTTAAGAGAGGAGGCGGAGCGAAGTACGGCAGTAAGCCATTTCGATTGAACCATAAAGAATATGATGTTAACCAATTAACTGGAGGTGTATTCATGTTTAAATCCAAGCTCATTAAAGCTGCCATGTCTGTTGCCCTTTTAGGTTCGTTATTCGCTATTCCTCCACTGCCTTCTGCGACTGCAGCCGATGCCCGTTGTCCTAACGGTTATGTAGGTCTGACTTTTGATGACGGCCCTTCCAACAATACCAACAATATACTTAATGCACTGAAACAGTCGGGTCTGCGCGCTACCATGTTTAATACCGGACAAAACTCGCAAAACAATCAAGCTTTGGTTCGTGCGCAGGTATCCGCCGGCATGTGGATTGCCAACCATTCCTATACGCATGCGGATATGACGAAGCTGAATACTTCTCAGATGGCATCTGAGATTACACGTACACAGCAGACCATTCGTTCCATTACCGGTTCATCACCTTCACTCTTCAGACCCCCCTATGGTGCTACCAACGCAACGGTGAAATCGGTCATTGGCCAGAACGGTTTGAGAGAAGTGTTGTGGAATGTCGATTCACAGGATTGGAATGGAGCGAGTGCCTCCCAGATAGTAGCTGCGGTGAATCGTATGGCAAGTGGAGATGTTATTCTAATGCATGATCAGTACCAGACAACACTTCAGGCTATTCCTCAGATTGCTCAAAATTTGAAAAACCGAGGCCTGTGTGCCGGTATGATCTCTCCATCCACCGGAAGAGCCGTTGCACCGGATGGGGCAACGAACAATCCACCTGCAACGACGGTGAGAATCGAAACAGAAAATATGACCAAGAGCGGACAGTATACTGGCAATATCAGCTCTCCGTTCAACGGTGTTGTCTTGTATGCGAATAATGACGCCGTGCGGACGACACATAACTTCTCAAGCGGGACGCATCCATTCGCATTGCGAGGTGCGTCGAATAATGCCAATATGGCCAGAGTGGATCTAAAGATTGGCGGGCAGACGAAAGGTACGTTTTATTTTGGAGGCAGCAGTCCCGCAGTGTATACGCTGAATAATATCAGTCATGGCACCGGAAATCAGGTGATTGAGCTGATCGTAACAGCAGATGACGGTACATGGGACGCATATCTCGATTATTTGGAAATAAGTTAGTTTGTGAATCAACCCGTTTAAAGCGGGGCACTTTACCGTTAATGTTAATATGAATGGGCTATTTCAATGACACGCACTTGGTAGTGTGTTGTCAGCGAAATAGCCTTTTTTGCGTGTTTTGCAAGCGGAGATAAAAAAAGTGAAAACAAAATGTGACCAAATGTCGTCCGTAAGAGTGTTTAGGGTATAAAGGAGGGCACAACAACCATGCAGCAAACCATATCCCAACCAAGTGATGAAGTCACGAACATCTATGATACATACGCGGATACGCTGTTCCGGATTGCAATGGTTCACCTCGGCAGGCGGGAAGACGCGGAAGAAGCCACTCAGGATACGTTCATTAAATGGATGGAAAAAGCGCCTTCGTTCAACGATGCGGAACATCAAAAAGCATGGTTGATCCGGGTGATTACCAATCATTGCAAATCCCTGCTCCGTAAAGGCTGGCGTAAACGGGAAGTCAAGCTGGGAACCGTGGAACCCGTCATGATGGATAATCCTGAAGATCAGGCTTTGATTGAACTGGTGTTGTCTCTGCCCGTGAAATATAGATCGGTAGTTCATCTCTATTATTACGAAGACTATGGCATCCGGGACATTAGCCAAATTTTAGAGATTAGTGAATCAGCTGTGAAGATGAGATTACAACGGGGGAGACAACTATTAAAAGTGGAGCTTGAGGGGGAGGAACAACCATGAACGAACAACAATTCAAACAACGATATAAGAAAGCGGTGGATCAGATGAAACCAGATGACCAGATGAAAAAAAGAATCGAACAGAACGTGAATGTCCAGCGTCAACCCACGAAACGTCCTCGTAAATCGTTGTACATCGTCGCAGCAAGCATTGTTGTCGCCGCCAGTATCGGACTTGCAGCACCAACCGTCTGGCAGCAATGGGGTGGAACGACTGCACCTGCAAAAGAGACTGCGTTAAATAATGGAGAGGTTAACCAAGGAAAGGTTACCAAAGGAGAGACTGCGATCAAAACTGAAAACTCAAATATTGTTCCCGTCGAGATTCCGAAGATTGAGTTACCCAGTGATGATAAGAATGTTAAAGCAAGTATGATCGGATTAGTTGTTTATCAAGGTAACGCCTACACCGAATCTGCGACAACGGTGGATGCTGCAGATGCCTTGGCGCTACGAGGTGAGAAACTGGGCAAAACGACTGGTGGCATCCATGAGCTAAGTGGTAAGGATGACTACAAAGAGCTGGCCTCGACGATTGGTACAGCAGATATTTACACCGTGAACGGATACGATTCTGATTTTCGGATTATGTCTTATACGGAAATAGACGGACAAGTTTACGCCCAATTGTTCGATAAAACCAATGGTATGTCGATTAGCAGCGGCACAGATCTAATTGGCAAGCTTAACATCGAGGGTCATGTGACTGCAGCGCAGTGGGAGAGCTTCGATAGCTGGAATAATGGGCTGGGGCAGCTACAGCAGCTTCCGGCAGACGAGTCACTGAACCGTTTTATTGAAGCATTGTACAAAGCAACACCGGTTGCAACAAGTTCTGAACTGGAAGAACGTCTCTATGGCAAAGAAGATCGCAAAATGATTTATTTGACCCTGAAAGATAAAACAAAGGTTCAGCTTGTGTTGTTCGGTGAGGAAGGCATGGTGCGTTACGGTCATGTACCTGTATTTTTTGAAGTAGAGCAGGGGGCGTTTCAGCAATTATGGAACAGTCTTAAGTAATAAAAGAGCTGCTTGGGTGAGCAGAATGAGCTATTCAGTATGTAGAACGAGTTACAGTATAAAAAGAGAGCAGCCATCTGGCTGCTCTTTTTTATGCATATATGGTCGAATAGTCAGCAAAATGGTTCTCAATGAAGACCTAGAAGGTTATACACTTCTCATGTAACAGTCTCATGAACTGCTTAAGGGCACTGCTGACATATCGATTTTCACCACGAACAAATGTGGTAGTGGTTGGTGTAAATACATCAGATAGATTGTGTAACGTGTATGCCTCAGGTTTATTGTGAACAACACTACAGGGCATAATTGTCACAGCGATCCCGGATTCTACACAGTTAAGTAAATTTTCCATTGTACTGACTTCAATCAATTTTTTGGCCGAAAGTTCTTCTTCCGCTAAAAACTTTTCTGTAAGCTCACGATACGGGCACCCTTGGGGAAAGACAACCCACGAAAGCTGACAAAACGATTCCAGAAGCGTATCCGTTCGTTTCGAGATGATGTGAACCGTATCCTGCATCTCATATTCCACCTTTAATCCTTCCTTCACGCAGGCCCCGCTAATGAAAGCACCATCCAGTTCAGAAGACTGAATTTTATGCCTTAGCACTTTGGGGGAGGTGGCGTTCACCAGCGAAATGGACACGTCCGGATAAGTCATCTGATACTCATTCAAAATCTCCATGAAACGACGTGAAGCGGCGGTTTCGACGATTCCGATTTTCAACGTACCCGATGGTTCCTCCGGATCGATCATCTCTTGTTGCAAATCATGTAGCAGACCTCGAATCCGTGCCGCATAAGCAAGAAACTGCGTTCCTTTTTCCGTGGGTATCACCCCTTTGGAAGAACGGTTAAACAATTGAACCTGGTATTCTTCCTCCAGTTTTTTGATCCGTGTTGTGACATTAGACTGGGCATAGTTTAGTTCTTTGGCTGCTTGTGAGATTTTGCCCGAGCGTCCAACGGCCAGCATAATATCAATATCAGATAGTTCCATGACAGCCTCCCGAACAGCAATTTTTAAGCGGAAAAAGAACGATAGTTCTTCGTCATTTCTTTAAGTAAAGGTATCACTCTGAGTGATATCCTTATATATTCTAATCATTTTACGATATGTCTTATCCGTTCTACAATAACTTTAATTCAAACAGAGAAGAGGAAATGACATGACTAAAATCAATTTAAATTTGTTTCAACCTGCAACGATCAACCAATGGAAGCTTCGCAACCGTATCGTCATGGCTCCGCTCACTAGAGGTTTTGCATCAGATGCGGACGGAACGGTAACCGATGAAATCGCTGCTTATTACGAACAACGAGCTAGAGATGGGGTGGGTTTGATCATTACGGAAGGGATTAATCCGATGCTTTCAGGCAAAGGAACCTACGGGGTACCTGGATTATATACGGACGCACAGACCTCTTCTTGGAAAAAGGTAACGGAAGCTGTTCATCGACACGGCGGTACGATCATCGCACAATTATGGCATGTGGGTCGCCTTTCGCATTCCGACTTAATCGGAAGGAAACCCCAGGCCCCTTCAGCCATACAAGCGGAGGGGAAGGTGCATAAACTTCACAAGCCCTATGAATGCCCTCAAGCCATGACTCAAGGGGAGATCGAGAATGTTGTCTATCATTTTCAGATGGCTGCGCGCACTGCCGTTTTAGCGGGGTTTGACGGGATCGAGCTCCATGCAGCACATGGGTATCTGATTGACCAATTCATCAATGAGCGTACGAACAAACGAACAGATCAGTATGGTGGCGGTCTTCAGGAGAGACTTCGCTTTTTGAGAGAGATTATTGAGGCGGTGAAAAAAGAAATCAGCGTAGAACGCATAAGCATCCGGTTTTCCGAAAAAAAGGATGACGATCCTTCTTATTCATGGGCCTCTAGAGTCGAGACTCTCCAAGCCTATCTGGCGCTGTTTCGTGAAACGGGCATCACCATTCTGCACCCTTCAACCGAAAGTTATGCAAGTGTCTGGTTAGATGGACTTAACTTCCATCAGGCCATTCGGACACAATGGGAGCACATGATTATCGGAGTAGGGAATCTCAGTCTGGAGAGGGCGGAAGAGGCAATCAATGACGGTGTAATTGATCTGGCTGCTTTTGGTCGACCCTTCATTGCCAATCCGGATTTGGTACAAAGATGGACAACAGGACTTCCGCTAACTACGTATGATGCCACAAGACATTTATCCGTTTTGAAGTGAATTTGATCCTTGCTGCATATTTTTCTTACCCCATAACACCATCGATTCAATTAAAGGAACCAGTTCTTTACCGGATGGTGTGAGTGAATATTCGACTCTTGGCGGAATTTCGTTATATTGCTCCCGATGCACGATTCCGTATTGAATCAAATCTTTCAAACAATTGGTTAACATTGTTGGTGTGATGCCCGGCAGTCTTCTTTTTAATTCGTTATATCGAATAGCGTCATCTTCACTTAGAATCGCCAGAATTGGCAGATTCCACTTGCCACCAATCACTTGAAATGCATAAGTAGCCGGACAGAGTTGTTCAAAATTAAAATCATATTTCACACAAAAACCTCCAAGCCAAAGTTGTTGTTCCGGTCCATTAGTATACTTTTTGATACTTAGTCAGAAAAAGAATCGTACTTGTTCTGTAGATTGTAGATATTATAATCATACTAACACAAAGTCAATTCAATAGATAAGATCAAAAAGGATGGGATAATGATGAGTAATGAATCCATGATGTGTGATTTGGAAACGGGTGTATGTGGTGTAAGTGATGAAGAAGAAATGCAAGTGATTAATCTAAAGCAGGAAGAGAAAAAAATAACACTTTATTATGCTACAGACCCCATTTGCTCACACTGCTGGGCACTGGAACCTGTGTTGAATCGTTTTATAGAAGAGTACGGTCATTATTTTAATGTGGAGACCAAAATGGGTGGTTTGCTAGCGAGCTGGGAAGGGTTCTCTGATGGGGCAAATGGCATTTCGAAACCTGCAGATGTGGCAGGGCATTGGAGAGAAGTAGGTGAGCACTCACGGATGCCGATTGACGGTTCCGTTTGGCTTGAGAACCCAATCCAGTCATCCTATCCGCCTTCTCGTGTGTTTAAAGTCATAGAGCGCATGTATCCTGGGAAAGAACAAGCCTTTCTAAGAGTTGCACGTGAAGCCGTATTTGCGATGAATCGAAATATTGGAGAAGATGATGTGCTGATTGAGCTTGTGAATGGGCTAGGGCTGAATGGAAAAGAAATCGTGGCCAGTGCTGCTCAGCAATCTGCACAAGACTTGTTGGAAGAAGACTTTGAGATGACTGCCCGGCTAGGCGTAAGAGGTTTCCCATCCATTATTATTGTCAACAATGAGCAGCAAGGCATTAAAGTGGTTGGGGCTCGCCCTCTGGAAACCTACGTTCAAGCGCTACAGCAGATTCTGGATGAAGCGCCGAAGCCGAAGAAGATTGCTACATTGTCTAACAAAATCAAAGAAGGACATCTTCTGTTCTCTAGAGAAATTGAAGTACTGTATGACGTAGAGAAGGATCGTGTGGAGTCATTTGTACAATCTGAATTAGAAGAGGGCACCTACCAAGTAAGGCATATCTTAAATGAAATGGCTGTTCAGCGGGTGTAACTGACTCAGGAAAAAGATAGAAATAGAATTAGTACATTTATCCATGTGTTATTGCAAATTCCTCGAGGTCTGTATTCAAAAAAAGTCACATTAATACATGTGGATATGAGTTGGTTTATATATGAAGTGTATCTCTGATCTGAATCCACACCGTAAAATAAATGTATTTTATTAGTTCACTTGGTCTGGTCTGATATTGAAGTAAAAGCAGCTAACTTGGATGGTAGCTGCTTTTTTCAGGTTATCTGTTTTTAAATAAATAGACTGCTTTAAAACAGGTTCTTGAAATATACCAGATGATCCGTCCATTCCTCATGTTCATAGATAAAACCTTTGCGAATACATTCAAACTCCAAACCGACACTTTCAGCCAGCTTGATGGAGGGCAGGTTATCCAGGTTGATATGTGCTTCCAAACGGTGGAATTTTAAAGACTCGGCTGCAATACGGAGGACCTGACGTACCGCTTCTTTGCCGTATCCTTTTTTCCAGTGCTGATTGTGAATCGTGTACCCAAAGCTCGCCCACTGAAAAGGTTCTCTCGCCAAGGTGGCAATATCAATCATGCCCAAGTGAGTGCCATCTTCTTTGCGGAAAACTCCAAAGACATATACTTTATCGTTAAACGCCAGTTCCTGATGTCTTGCTACCAGACGCTCGAACCATTCTAATGTACATTCGCTCATATCCATTTTTCCAGGATCGTGTCGATGCTGGGAGGGAGAACGGCTCTCGAATTCGTGAAGCCAGTTCTCGTAATCTTTATCTTGTAGTGGGCGGATCACGAGTCTTTCGGTTTCTGACATATAATCGAATTTATTTTTAATATTACTCAATAGAACATCTCCTTACACTATGCATCGTTATTAATCGTTATTAATCGTTATGAATTGCATGTCTCTCTGTCGGAGGACAGAAGTAACTCTAGTGTAACACAGATCATTTCTAATATTGGTTGGATAATCTCTCAAGGATTCAAACTCAATCAATGAGCAATCAGCTAATATCATTAACACGGCATATCACGGCTAAGCTAGATAATGCAATAGCCCTAAAGGGTGATTGTGCCTATTTTCACGAAGTTGTCAGAAAGAGTTGAGCCTTTCTTGAACGTTTAACAACGAAGACGTATCAGCGATTGAATTGCTTAAAATTAAGGATATAATAATTTTGATTAATAGGTTTAAGCCAATGATTAAGACGCTGTGTGATCAGAGGAAAATGGACATCCAACCTAGGATAACGTTTAATGTCGTTTGCAGGATTAAATGCACTGGACATGTGGCAACCTATCCTTGTATTTTGGTTTGTGATTTTTTTCTCATAAGTTATTGGAATCGTTTGCCTATAACCAACTTGCGATTCGCTTGAAAGCTAACAACTAACTAATTTACACAAAAACGGAGAGGACAGAAAAAACCTGAAAAAGCGGAGCTAAAAGCTTTCTGAAAGAAAGCTAGCATCGGAAGCATACGCTTCGCCTTTATCACCGGATTTTCCCTTTAAAAAGGGAATCAAAAAAATCTGGGGATAACAGCGATTGTAAGGTTATTCTGTCATCGGAGTGGATGTGTAAAACAGAAGAAGCAATGAATGGAATTTGAGAGGAGGCAATACAAAATGGCAGTCGATACGGTGTTATGGAGCAGACTCGTAACGGGTCTGACACTTGGATTTCACGTTATTTTTGCAACACTTGGTGTGGGTATACCTTTGATGATTGCGATTGCTGAATTTATCGGTATTCGGAAGAAAGACCCCCACTACATACTTATGGCGAAAAGATGGTCACGAGGTTTTGTCATTTCGGTGGCTGTGGGGGTGGTGACAGGTACAGCGATATCGCTACAGCTGGCCCTGGTGTGGCCGAATTTTATGAAGCTGGCTGGTAATGTCATTGCATTGCCGCTATTTATGGAAGTGTTCGCCTTCTTTTTCGAAGCGATCTTCCTGGGCATTTACCTCTATACATGGGATCGATTCAAAAACCCGTATATCCACTGGCTACTTACAATTCCCGTTGTTGCCGGAGCAGGGATGTCCGCAGTTTTCATCACAACCGTGAACGGATTCATGAACCAACCGGAAGGATTTGTGATGCAGGCTGGTCAATTTACAGCGGTTAATCCCGTGCAAGCCATGCTGAATACAGCAACGTTCTCTAAAGTGTTCCATGTCTTAAGCTCGGCTTATCTGACAGGAGCGGCTTTGCTCGCCGGGATCGCGGCTCTTGCGATGTTGAAGAGAGGGGTATCTGCTTACCACAAGAAAGGCCTAAACCTGATGATGGCCGTAGTTCTGGTATTCAGTTTGCTGAACACACTTGCTGGAGATGTATCTGCAAAGTTTTTGGCTGAACACCAACCGGAGAAATTGGCAGCAGCAGAATGGCATTTTGAGACAGAGAGCGGCGCGGATTTGATCCTACTCGGCTGGCTGAATGCAGAACATGAGATTATAGGTGCTTTACATTTGCCCAAACTACTTAGTTTTCTGGCCTTTGGAGACTTCAATGCAGAAGTCACAGGGCTGAACGAATTTCCACCCGATGAACAACCGCCACTACTGGTGCATTATCTATTCGATTTAATGGCTGGCATCGGATTTGCTCTACTGGCCATCTCCAGCCTATATTTCCTGTTTGTGTTATGGAAGAAGCGTAATCCGCTGAACAAATGGCTGCTTGGCCTAGTTGCACTCAGCGCACCGCTTGCTTTCCTCGCTGTAGAGATGGGCTGGTTCTATGCCGAAATCGGGCGGCAGCCATGGATTATTCGTGGGTACATGCGTGTCGAAGAAGCCGCCACATCTTCTCCGAGTGTGCGAATTTTATTTTTTGTTTTCTTGCTTTTGTATATCGTGCTTGGTGTAATCTGCGTTCTCGTGTTGAAACGTTTGTTCAATAACAATCCTGCTGAGCTAGAAATGGAGAAATGGTTGCAGGCCAAGCCAAATAAAACGGCAACAGTTGCAGAGAAAGGAGAGCCATCCCCATGAGTTATGAGTTAATTGGTATTTCAGTGCTCTGGCTGTTCCTGTACGGATATCTGATCGTTGCTTCCATTGATTTCGGGGCTGGATTCTTTGCCTTTTATGCACGTCTAACGAAACAGGATCATCTGATTAACCGTTTGATCTCTCGTTATCTATCGCCCGTATGGGAGATTACGAATGTATTTTTTGTCTTTTTCTATATTGGTATCGTTGGATTTTTCCCAGATACGGCCTCTTATTATGGCGCAGCCTTGATCGTTCCCGGAAGTATCGCCGTTATACTTTTAGCAATCCGTGGCTCGTTCTATGCTTTTGAGAATTACGGTTCCAAAAACAACATCGTGTACCTGTTTCTATATGGGGCAACGGGTTTGTTGATTCCGGCATCTCTGTCCGTAGCCCTGACCTTGTCGGAAGGTGGTTTCATTCTGAAGCAGGGAGAGACGGTTTCACTGGATTACTGGGCGTTATTCACCAACCCGTTATCCTGGAGCATCGTTGGACTAGCGATTGTCTCTGTATTGTTTATCAGTGGAACTTTTCTAACCTTCTACGCCTCACGGGCTGAAGATCAAGGTGCCTTGAAGCTCATGCGGAATTATTCCTTATTTTGGAGCACACCTACGATTATTTTAGCGCTGACTGCATTTATATATTTGGGTCAGCACAATGAACGTCATTTTCAAAATATGATGGATCTCTGGTGGCTGCTCGCCTTATCCGTCGCTTTCTTCATGGTTGCCATGTGGCTGCTGTATAACGAACGCCGCTACGGACTTGCTTTTATTTGCATCATGCTACAGTTTTTCTGTGCGTTCTTTGCCTATGGCATCGGTCAGTATCCATACATCCTTGATCCGTACATCACGATTCAGAGCAGTGCTACCTCGCCAGCTATGGGTTTCGCATTGGTTGTCGTCTTTATCGGAGGATTATGTCTGCTCATTCCATCTCTGATTCTGGTGTTCAAACTGTTCCTGTTTGATGCGGATTATGTCAAAGGAAACAAATAAAAAGGAGGGTCGCCCTGTGAAAAGGCAAAGGAAAGAGCGAACCAAACAGCAAGGAAAACAGTCGGGTCGGCAAAAATCGATTCTGATTCAACAGCAGATGTCTTTACTTCGAAAAAGCAGACTTCTCCTTATGGCCTTTTCACTGGCCCTTGGTGCAGCGATCATAAGCCAGGCTGTATTCATGGCAGAATCTGTACAGCGTATTTTTGTAGAAAAGGCGTCCTTATCATCGATCATGCCACTTCTCGGGTTATTACTCACCGTTATGGCTCTACGTACGCTGTTAACATACGGCAACGGGAAAGTTGGTTTGCATATGGCTGCACGTGCCAAAACCAATATGCGTGCAAAGGTGTTACAAAATCTTACTCACGCTTCCATGTTCTCTGCATTGGAGGGACAGACAGGAGGCAAGGTCAGCGTTGCCCTGGACGCCGTCGATGAGGCGGACAGCTATTTCAGTCAATACATGCCACGTATGATGGAAGCTTCGATGATTCCGATTGTGATTCTGGTTGTTGCCTTCACACTACATGCCAACACAGGCTGGATTCTGTTGTGTACAGCACCGTTTATTCCATTGTTCATGATTCTTGTTGGCTTGCAGACCAAGAATAAATCTGAAGAAAAGTATGCACAGCTGGCGGAGTTTTCCGGCACGTTCCTCGATTCGCTTCAAGGTCTGGTGACATTGAAAATATTCGGACGGGTGAATCGTCAGCAACAAGAGATCGAACGCAGCAGTCTGGGTTATCGGGATAGCACGATGAGCATTTTGAAGATTGCTTTTACGAATACGTTTATGCTTGAAGCGATTGTCATGTTAAGTATCGGTATCGTTGCGTTAGAGCTTGCCATTCAGCTACTTGTGTATAAATCGATGACCTTTCATACCGCTTTTCTGTTGTTGTTGCTCGTTCCGGAGTTCTACAGTTTGTTAAAAAATACAGGTACCGCCTTTCACAGTGGTCGAACAAGCATGGGCGCTATTCGTAAGGTGGAGCAACTAATTGCGGAAAGCGAACAACGAAATGAGACTTCACAGCCTAAGGAAGATGAGAAAAAGTCGTCACATCAGCAAAGGCCGTCGTCAGCGAAGTCAGATATGCCTTCATTCATTGAATTAAAAAATGTCCGGTTTCACTATGTCCCAGGTTCGTTTGCACTTGAAACGGGATATGTATCGATAAAACCAGGAGAAAAGCTCGCCATTGTTGGTCCAAGCGGCTCAGGTAAAACAACCTTATTAAGCCTGATCTCCGGTTTGTTACATCCAACCTCGGGAGAAGTTTGTATTAACGGAAAACCGCTTGTACAAATAAACGAGGCCGACTGGTTTGAACAGATCAGTTATATTACACAGCATCCCTATATTTTTGCAGGCACATTAGCTGAAAATATAGCTATAGGTTCAGGAAGCGCTGAACCCCGTGCGGAGATAGAAAAAGCGGCTGAACAAGCTGGACTCATTTCACTAATTGCTCAACTGGATAAAGGATTGGATACCCCTGTTGGGGAAGGAGGACGTGGACTTTCTGGGGGAGAAAAACAAAGATTAGCTCTCGCTCGCGCTTTTCTGAAAAAGCCTGCCCTCATACTGTTTGATGAACCAACAGTTGGACTCGACCTGCGTACCGAACAGATTCTGCAACGTTCTATCGCAGCATTGTCACAACAGGCCACCATCATTACGGTTGCACACCGATTGTATACGATTCAGCAAGCGGACCAGATTTGGTTCATGTCGGATGGTGAACTTGCAGATTCGGGAACACATCAGGAGCTACTAGAACGAGTACCTGGATATGCCGAAATGGTGCAAATTCAGAGAACAGGAGGGATCGCATGAAAGAATTAGCTGTTCTGTCCAAGGCGATGCTGCAGGAACGTAAAGACATTTTGCTTTCTATCTTATGCGGATTCATTGCAGGCACAGCAGGTGTAGCCCTTTTCTCCGCAAGTGGGTACCTCATCTCGCAAACGGTATTTGCACCGCCACTGTACACCTTGATTGTTCTAACGTCGATGGTCAAGCTGCTTGGATTCGTGCGAGCGGCTAGCCGTTATGGGGAGAGACTTGCTTCTCACCGGGCAACCTTTTCTATCCTCAGCCGTTTACGAACCTCATTTTTTGCCAAGCTTATTCCGGTTACGCCTGGAATTATGAACAAAAACCGAAGCGGGGATCTGCTGGCACGAATCGTAGGTGATGTAGAGAGTTTACAACATTATTTTCTGCGTGTGGCTTATCCGCCTATTATGGTGGTGATGGTATTCTTGAGCACGGTCCTGTTTACAAGCGTTTTTTCATTCTGGATTGCGTGTTTACTCATCATTGGCATGTTGATTACAGCTTTTGTTGTTCCAAACCTCGTGCTGATCGGTCAGCGTAAAATCAACAAACGTGTGCGCGAGCACCGGGCAACGCTATCTACGGAGGTCACCGAAGTATTGTATGGTTTTCGTGATTTGAAAGTATATGGGCAATTGGCAGAGCGTGAGCGGCAGCTTCAGCAGGCTTCGGCCGAACTTGCAACGCAGCAACAAAGAGCCGCTACACAATTGGTGCTGGGACAATCCATGCATATTTTTGTCACTTATCTGGTCACATGGGGTGTGCTAGTAATCAGTGCTTTTCTCATTGCAGACGGAGTCTTTGCCGGTGTGTATCTTGCGATGTTGATTCTGGCAACCCAAACGATGTTTGAAGAATCCGCAGCAATGGCCGTGTTACCAGCGTATAAGTTGGACAGTGAGCATGCTGCGAAACGTTTGGCTGAGACTGTGCCTGAACCGCAGACCAATGGCCATGTTAATCAGGCTCATTTGTCTAAAACCCATTTATCTCTGGAAGTCTATTCAGAAGCGGAAGCGGCAACCATCGAACTGTCTCATGTTTCTTTTCAATATGAAGGGGAATGGAGATCTGCGCTAGATGACGTATCGCTCTACCTTGCACCTGGATCCAAAACGGCGATTGTCGGGCCAAGCGGCTCTGGAAAATCTACGATTTTGGATTTACTTCTCAAGCTACGGACACCTGGTGCTGGCAAAATAAAATTCAATGACATCTCGGTGAATGAGTTGAATGAAAAATGCATATGGCAAAATACCCATGTTGTGTTGCAACAGAGCCACTTTTTCCGGGGAACGATTCGGGATAATTTACTACTCAGTGGCGAGTCTTACTCGGATGAATATGTGGAAGATATACTCCATCAAGTTCAACTTTCTAATACATCCTTGGACGACAACGTATACGAAAAAGGAGAAAACCTGTCCGATGGTGAGAAACAGCGGCTGGCTCTGGCCCGTGCCATGTTGCGCAAGGGCAGGTTATGGTTGCTGGACGAACCAACCTCTTCGCTGGACTATGTTACGGAAGCACGTGTGTTACAGAACTTGTTGACACAGGCGGCTGAAGACACGTTGCTACTAATCTGTCACCGTCTGACAGGGCTTGAACGGATGGATCAGATTGTGGTCATGGATCAAGGCCAGATTGTCGAAACAGGTTCCTTCGAGGAGTTGATGGAGCGTAAGGGTTATTTTTACGAAATGAAGAAGATTGAACTGCAGATGATTGGAGAGCAAGGAACTTAAGTCTATAAAGAAAAGCCGCACTTAAGCGGCTTTTTTGCGTTAGATTCGAAACTACCAAACGGCTAAATGGTTACTTTGCTCCAAACTATTGTAAATACAACGATCCATTACGAAGGATTGCTTGAAAGCAATATTCACGTCATACATATATACTAAAGGTAACTAGTCCAATCATGTGAGGAGGTTCGGTTGAAGTGAGGAAAATAATGCAGTTCCCGCTCGTATGGATGTTTACAGGTGTTATTCTCCTGGGCCTGTCCGGCTTCATGACCCAAAAGTTGTTCGTTGATTCGCAAGGCATACTGTCGATTATGCTGGCACTTGCAGGGGGGATCGTCTCCATTGCGGTCTACTGGTTTGTTATGAAATTCATGGCAGGGCGCAACGTACAGGAATTACAACTTCGTAGGGCAGGAACTGAGTTGGTATTAGGCTCGGGAGTTGGTCTTATCTTGATTGGGGTTTCTGTCGGGATCATCACGTTGCTTGGTGGATACAGCTTTACATGGTCAGCGACGAACGCGATTGGTTCTATTTTGGCTTTGGCGATTGGTGCGGCCATTGTGGAGGAATTGATCTTTCGCGGCCTATTCCTGCAAGCAATTGAAAAACGACTTGGAAGCTGGTTTGCTTTGGCAATAACTTCACTATTTTTCGGTTTGGCTCATCTGCCAAATCCCGGAGCAACACTTTGGAGTTCAGTTGCCATTGTCATCGAAGCAGGTATTTTGCTCGGAGCCGGGTTTCTGTGGCGACGTAATCTGTGGTTTGTCATGGGACTTCATTTTGCATGGAATGCACTGGAGGGAATGCTGGGAATACCGGTGTCGGGCATAGCGACACAAGGTTTTTTTGATGTACAGCTATCCGGGTCGCCTTGGTTGACAGGTGGAAGCTTTGGACTGGAGGCATCCATTGTACCGATCATCGTCAGTTTGCTGATCGCCATCCCCATGCTGATTAGCGCGTATCACAAAGGAAATATGAGATTCAAAAAATAGGCAAGCACACCGTACTTTTTTTCGGGATTTTTGCAAAATACGTACGCGAAGGGTGAACCGCTATATGGTTTTCCCTTCTTTGTGATGTTTCCGTACATTCATAATTTCAGACATACATAAAGGATTATAAGAAATTGAAAATTAATCTTGACCTTAGGTCAGACCTAAGGTTTATGCTAACTATAGATAAGAGAACAAAGGTGGAGTTTACATGAATGAAATAAAAGATGGAATTACGATTAGCGAGCTGGCTAAGCTCTTGCAAGTATCCGTGCACCAGATTCGTTATTTTGAAAAAAAGGAGTGCTAACCCCGGCATATACCGGTGAAAATCAATACCGAATGTATGGAATGGATGAGGTGTACCGTTTAGCTCATATTTTATTGCTGCGTAAGATGGGCTTTCGTTCAATTACCTAAAATTATACAAAAAGATCTGGTACTTCTGGTATAATAGTAATTTCTATTATCCGTTCTACAAGTAATCCATCATGAAAGGAATGAAGGCTGGGAGTGAGTAAGTGGGAAATTGTTTCTTATGTTGCTATATTTGTTTACACGCTTGTGATGTTGTTGAATGACCAATCGATTTTACTAGTGTTAGGTACAGTGCTGGTTGCTGGACTCATTATGTTTAGCATTTTTGTTTTATATCCTATGGTCTGGGAAACACGTATGGATCGGTTAGAGGCTTTTTTAAGAAGAAAACAAAATGCGCCCTATATTTATATTATTTATGCGACAGCCAACAGGTTGGATGAAGAAGTTGAGCTCACGATGGAAAAGCTGATGAGCAATACATCAGCCAGCAAGTCGACGAAGGCCAACTATCAGGCAGCATACGGTGCTTACCGGAAGGATCTGTTTACCGTGAGAAAAGCGGTACGCGAGATGCGTAAATCGGTTTATCGTACATACTATGAAACGTTTGTCCTGATCGAAGAAGGAGAGACTGAACGAGCCAGAGAGCATTTAGGTTCCATTAAAAGAGAGTGGATGCGATTTGCCCTTCTAGCCGAAATTGAGCGTAAGCTGGATCATTACAAGGAAGCAGAAGAGTTGGCTGCGCAAGCCGTACAAGCTAGTAAAGGAGTTCATCGATACGCGATGACGAAAGAATACGAAAGATATTACACCAAAGAACAGCATGTACAATAATAGAAATTGTTTTCAAGGAGAGAGGAAGTTCATATCACAGCGAGGACGATGTAAGCATCGTCTTTTTTTCGTTTTATTGAGCAATAGTCTTCTATCGAAATTATGGGGCTTTACCCTAACGCATGCGTTATGGTTTATAATGTTCTCAGGAAGGGGAGGTACGCATGATCCTGATTGGAGAATTAGCGAAAAAAACAAATATCAGCAAAAGAACACTTCATTATTATGAACAGATCGAATTGTTACAACCGACACTTATTACGGAAAACGGGTATCGATACTATGATGAGAGTGCTATTCTTCGCCTGCAAAAAATTCTTCTGTTGAAGTCCATCGGCTATACATTAGAACAGATTAAAGAATTGTTTCAGAACCAAGAAAATAAGGGAGACCATGAAAATTGGGTGGCCTCTTTAAACGAACAAATAGAGCTAATTGAACAGAAAAAAGAAGAATTAAGCCGAAAGCAATATTATCTCAGATCAACCCTTCATACGTTAAAATTTGGAGGAATGAGCAATCTCGAAAGTTTATTGCAAATTATTTCCCAAATGGAAGATCGGCCGCTCTCTGAAGGGATAATTCGTCCCGAATACAGCGATGATTTACAGTTAACATCAAGAGAAACGGATATACTGAATCATCTGCCTATACTCGGGAGTAACGATCCGCGAATGGAGGGACTTTTAACTATTTTCCAACGTGTACGATCCTTGATGCCCTCATCTCCCCATTCTGAAAAGGTCCAAGTCGTTGCGAGGCAATTGTATGAAACAGCATTAGAGCTGTTTGATCATGATGAAAAACTACTCGACAAGTATTGGGAACTTATCAATCCAAGAGATGCGTCTGAGCCTGTAGTCATGGGCATGGATCATGAATTCATGTCCTATGTTGATGAGATGATCCGCTTTTTTCTAAAACAAAGAGAGGACATTGCTAATGAAGGAGATTAAACAAAACAAGACAAAAATTAAAAACATCTGGATTCTGTTATTGCTCTCCGGTCTGCTTATAATATTCTCAGCTTGTGGAATGACAGAAGATGTAGTGAATGATGAACTGGATCGTGAAAAGTCAAAACAAAATACAGCACATGAGTCGGATGGCATCGTCGTTGAGGTGCTTGTTGAAAGTGATGTTAATTCGGCATCTGATCTGGAAGTAGAGATCAATGCTCGAAAAAATCCGGAGAGTGTATATTGGGATACGATTGAAGTTCCGTACAAAGATAGATTTGTTATTCCAAAAGATACGTTTATTCCGCTGCTTTCAACTCACGTTAGGGCAAAAGCAGATGACAGTGCAAGCTGGATAAGCTGTTCCATTTGGTATGACGGGGAGTTAGTTGCATCTCATAAGTCGCGAGGGAGCGATGCGAAGGCTGTCTGTGAGAAGAAGTTCCAGCTGGGGCCAGGATAACTTCGTTCGTAGATGGAGGTCCTGTTCTATGTTCTACATTTTGTTCCAGCAAGTGGTTAAAATTATAACAGAGAGTGAGGAACATCATGACGTTAACAGCAATGTTATTTACCCTTGTACTGCTAGCACTAATAGATTCAACGAGTTTGGGCACTCTCTTAATTCCTGTCTGGTTACTGATGACACCTGGGCGTGTTCGAGTAGATCGGTTTTTGATCTATATATTCACAGTGTCCGGTTGTTACTTTGCAATTGGCCTCATCATCATGTTTGGAACAGATTCATTTCTGAAACAATATGCACCCCTAATGGAATCTCAGCCCTTCCTTTTAGGACAACTGGTGATAGGTATATTGTTAATGATTGTAAGCCAACTCATGGATACCAAAAAATCTCGGGCTCGTGCTGCGGAACGTGCAGGAAGTGGGGAAGGTACTATTTTAAAATGGAGGGCTCGTGTTACGGGAGAGACCGTTTCCAGCAGAAGTTCTATTAGTATACTTATTGGGCTTGCCCTGACCGCGGTCGTACTGGAACTTGGAACGATGTTGCCCTATCTAGCAGCCATAGGCGTATTAGTTAGTGAAGGACCTGCCTGGCCTATGTCGGGAATTCTGTTACTGGGATATTGCTTCGTTATGATATTACCTTCGCTCATTTTGCTGGCAGGGAGATTGCTCGCCTACCCTGTTTTGAAACAACCTCTAGCTAAAATGGATAGGTGGCTGGTGAACAATGCACAGAATGCTACTGCCTGGATTGTAGGTATCGTTGGTTTTTTGCTGACGGTTAATGCAGTTTATGATTTAGGCTGGTTTCAGTGAGACGATGTGGTATAAGCCGTGTTGACAGAACCCGTATCTTTTCTCTTTTCGGCACAAGCATGTGTTATTCGCACAGGCAAGTCGTCCACCCATCGCGTAGACTAGAGTAGATCAAGTCGAGTGAGGTGAATTCCATGGCTAAGACCAATGAAATACACGTGAAGGCAAAACGATTCAAGGATCGTCCGGTCTGCGTGACTCTTCATAATGGTGAGACGTACATCGGGTACATCTCTGGCGTGAGCAACGAGGGTGTAGAGCTTACCGGGGGCGGGAAATTTACACAAACTTCAACAACCACGGCAAAAAAAGCGCGGGCAGTACGGAGTCGTGATCGTCAAATGAAAAACAAACCAATCAAGTCAAACAAGTCCGTATCTTCTTCAAGCCGGAAAAAGGTTAATCGTTCCCGCAAATCCTCCGTGCAACCCCGGGTAACTTCACATAGATCCTCTCGTCAACGTCAGGCACAGGTATCATCCTTTATGCCGATGATGGGATCTTTATTAGGTGGACTGGGCGGGGCAGGATCATTTGGAGGCATGCTCGGAGGCGGCATGCGTTTGTTCGGCATGATTCAGCGTTTTGTGCCTGTTGTGAAAATGGGCTACGGCATGATTAAACAAATCCAGCCGTTTATGGGAGCTGTGCAAGGGTTGATGTCACCAGCAAGTCAGGCATCGCAGACCGAGGATGAAGCTGAAGCCGAAGCGGAAACCCAACGGGGGTAACTTGAGTACACAAGTGTAGTGTCGAGAACATGTTGATGTGCTAAGAAATAGTGGAGAAAAGATTAGTAAACACTCCTAAGTCGCTATTATAGCGGCTTTTTTTTATCATTTAAGTTGTTTCGGAATAGGATAAAGATTCAATGCGAGCTCCAATACTTACTCAATTTCTATAATTAAGAGGCGGAAACAACAGAGCATTAGAGATCTTATCGAGCAAAGCGCTAACGATCACCAGGAACCTTATTGGGCCGAATATCGAGCGTTCCAAATTCTAACGATCATGAGAGACCTTATTTTGTTGAAACACGAGATTGTACATTGAAAACAGCCGAATTGTCCAAAATAGCGTCTCCTGTGATCGTTAGAATTTAAGCTACATACTGGGGCCATTTAAGCACCTCAATATCCCATTACCACACGTCCGTCAGCAAAGGCAAAAGCTAATACTAATGCTAAAGCCCAGAGCGGGTATGCTCTGGGCTTTTTGATCTTATGCGATTTGTCGATTACGCTTGTTTTGTTTTCAAACGGATTACGTTCCAGGACGCTTTGTTCAGCACAGCTTGTACTTTACCTTGATCCACGGTTGTATGTCCGCCGTTGTGAGGCAACACGTTACGTGGATTTTCTTTGGTATTGCTTGCTTTCAGGTCATTGTTTTCCAGGACAATGTGTTCTACAAATGTTGTTTCCCCGAACGAACGAAGATCAACATTCAGTTCCATGGCCTCATCGAGATGTCTGTTCACCGCAAAGATGGTGATGGTGCCATTTTCTTCATCATGTACACTGATGGATTCGAGATAAGGTACATCCGTGAAGTCTTTTGAATCATATTTAGGTGAAGATGTGATGGACCGCAGCACCGTACCACGTCCGAAGTTGGAAGCGTGCAGGAACGGGAAGTACGTCGTTTGTAACCAGATTGCTCCGTTATTTTCAGTCATGATTGGTGCGATCGTGTTAATCAACTGCGCAAGGCAAGCCATTTTTACACGGTCAGCATGTTTAAGAATGGTGATCAGGTAACAGCCTACTGCCAGTGCATCTTCATGCGTGTACACATCTTCGAACTCAGGAGGTGCAATCTGCCAACGTTCTTCCATACGGCTTGTACCAATGGATTTCCACACATTCCATTCATCCAGAGAGAGCATCAATTTCTTTTTGCTACGTTTTTTCGCTTGTACAAAATCACAGATCGAAGCCACACTATCAATAAATTGATCCAGATCCAGTGAGGTTGCTAGGAAATCATACGTGTTGTCTTTGTTGTTATTGTAATACTGATGCAGAGACAAGTAGTCTACATTTTCATAGGTAAGATCAAGCACAGTTGCTTCCCAATCTGCAAATGTCTTCATGTCACGGCTGGAGCTACCACATGCAACGAGCTCGATCTCCGGATCAACCCATTTCATCGCTTTGGCTGTTTCATTGGCAATACGGCCATATTCATATGCGGTCATCGCACCAATCTGCCAAGGACCGTCCATTTCATTGCCGAGGCACCATGTTTTGAATTTATGTGGATCTTTATATCCGTGAGAGATACGCAGATCACTCCAGTATGTGCCCGAAGGGTGGTTGCAATATTCAACCAGATTTCTGGCTGCATCGATACCGCGAGTTCCCAAGTTAACAGCCATCATCACTTCCGTACCTGCCAGCTTAGCCCAATCTGCAAATTCGTTCGTACCTACCGCATTCGTTTCAATCGTCCACCAAGCCAGCTCTAGTCTACGTTTACGTTCAGCTACTGGACCCACGCCATCTTCCCAGTTGTAACCGGATACGAAGTTGCCGCCAGGATAACGAACGATGGGTACGTTAAGCGCTTTAATCGCTTCAATAGCATCCTGACGGAAGCCTTGTGCATCTGCGGTTGGATGACCTGGATCATATATGCCGCCATACACGGCACGTCCCAAATGTTCTATAAATGAACCGTAGACACGCGGGTCTACTTCAGCAATTTGAAAATCTTTATCGATCAGCATTTTGGATTTAAGCATAGTGAAAACCTCCATAAGATTGAATTTTATAGTGCATGTGAATGATTGTGTAATACATATCATCGTTTGTAATGTCATATGATGTCGCTAATCTATATTGAATTCGCCTGAAAGCAAAATCAATACATTGATTTGTTATCTAATATGTATCATAATGCGGATATACAGAGCAAGTTCATTTTACACAGTTCGCTAAATAGCGAATTCTATAATTTCAATACAAGATCAAATTAACCCATAGAACAGAAGCTTGAACACAAATGGGATACCAAATATATAAGCAAAAAATACAAAAGGAAGTGTATTCTATGATGCTTGGAACAGATGCATCCTCATTGCTTGTCTACGAGGCGCTGGCAAGTGAAGCCCGTTTAAATATTGTGAGGCTGTTGCTGCAAAATAGGGAGATGCATATCAATGCGCTCGCCCAAGAACTATATCTGAGCAAAGCCATCGTCAGTACACATGTTAGCAAACTGCAGAAAGCAGGCATCGTAGGCAGCCGAATGAAACGTGAAAATGGCGGAACCTATAAATATTGTTTTATCGTGCAGGAGTTCATGACCATTCAACTGTCGCCCCCCGAACCCGCTGAGGCTTCTTATCATGAAGTATCCATCCCCGTTGGACATTATACAGATTATGAAGCATGGCCGACCTGCGGGCTCGCAACGACCACTCAGATGATCGGACAATACGATACACCCGCCTGTTTCATGGACCCCGATCGGGTTAACGCGGCAATTCTTTGGATGGCACGAGGTTTTCTGGAATATAAGATTCCCAATTATCTGAATAATGATCAGCATCTTCGGGAGATAGAGATTTCACTTGAACTCAGTTCGGAAGCACCCAAAGTCAATGAAAACTGGCCATCCGATATCCGTTTTACGCTTAACGGCAATGATCTCGGTACATGGACAAGCCCTGGAGACTTCGGAGATCGGAAGGGCAAGCATACCCCACTATGGTGGAAACTGGATGTAAACCAGTATGGTGTGTTAAAAGTACTGCGCATTAACGAGGAAGGCACGTTTATGGATGGTCAACAAATTTCGGATGTCACGATCTCGGATCTGGATCTACGAGCAGCTACCTATTGGACATTTGGGTTAAAACCCGAAGAGAGCGCAGCAGGTCGAGGTGGGCTGACCCTATTTGGGAAAGGGTTTGGCAACTATGATCAGGACATTCTGATTCGGTATTATTATGAAAATGCTCTAGAAAACAACACTTCAGAAGAATAAAATGTGCAATTTGGTATCAACCTATATAAGAGCAGCGCATAATCCGACTTAAACGAAGCATATACCCATTCCAGCGTTATGGTATTGACAACGATTACATGGCTGGTATAGAATACAGCTAAATAAGGAGTGTCACTGATTCGATCAGGCACCACCACAGTCTGGATCTCACAAGTTTATTTTCTTGTGTACCTGGCCATGGTGGTGCTTTTTGCATATATGGGGGTGAAAACATCATGAGGTTCAAGAAATCGTTAAACAACAATATCGCCCTGGCGGAGGACGCCGAAGGCTGTGAAGTCATTGTCATTGGAACAGGTGTAGGCTTCAAAAAAGTAAAGGGACAGCCGATCGAGCACAGCCAGATTCAGAAAACGTTCCGGATCGGCTCGAATGATAAATATCAGCGAGTCGAGCAATTTCTTAGCGATATCCCTCTGCAAGTTATCGATATCACGGATCAGATTATAGAAGAAGGCAGGGAGATCATCGGGAAAAAGCTGAATGATTCTATCCTATTAACGCTTGCGGATCATATTCATTTTGCTCTGGATCGTTTCAGGAAAGGGGTGGACATGCAAAATCCGCTACACTGGGATATTCGCCATCTGTATCCTGCAGAATACCGCGCTGGTGAGTTGGCGGTACGCAAGATCAATGAAGCTTTTCTGGTCGCATTGCCTGTGGGTGAGGCCGGCTCCATTGCTCTTCATTTTGTGAATTCACAATTTGATTCGGGTAGCATGAATCAGACGATCAAGATTACACAGATGATCAATGACATTCTTGGGATCATGACCGATCATTTTGGAAGGGCACTGAATCAGGAGTCTGCTGACTTTTCCAGGTTTATTACCCATCTGAGATACTTCATCGTTCGGCAAATGAACCGGGAAGTGCTCTCATTCAAGGATCAGCAGTTTTTATATGACGTATTGTCGGAACGTTATCCAGACAGCTTCCAATGCGCACTCAAGATCAAGGAGACGATGGAAGAGCAACGCGGATTTGTAATTACTCCCGATGAGATGGTATACCTTATGATCCACATCGAAAGAGTAACATCCCGTACCGACACGGGTTGACCTCAAAACAGCTCTTAGAAGATATTCCATTACCATGTTAATTGAATATGGAGTGTTACTGATTCGATCAGGCACCACCAAATGTTTCCGATTCCGCTTCAGTAGCGGGGCGGGTTTACATTTGGTTTTTTTTTCGCCAAAAAAGGAGGAAGCAGCATGAATCACCGGGAGTTGTCCAAAGAGATCATCCGATTAACAGGAGGGCAGGAAAATATTACGCAAGCCTGGCATTGTATCACTCGATTGCGCTTTAATGTACGTGATGAAAAGAAAGTGCAGCTTGAACAGATTCGCGCACTGGATGGTGTTCTTGGGGCACAGTTCCAAAACGATCAGTTCCAGGTTGTAATTGGCAACAAAGTTGCAGCCGTCTATGAAGAGCTGGAGGATCAGTTGAAACAAGCTGGTGCAACGGAGAGAGAAGCAGAACCGCCGCGTTCAAGAGGTCTTAATGCCGTACTGGACACGATCTCGGGTATTTTCACCCCCATTCTTCCAGCCATAGTAGGTACCGGGATGCTGAAGGGCATTCTCGCATTATTTGTTACACTTGGGGCCATTCAAGAGACTAGCGGTGAGTATCAGATTTTGGCGTCCATAGCCAATGCGGCCTTTTATTTCTTGCCATTACTACTCGCTGTATCGTCTGCGCGGAAGTTTAAAGTGAATGAATATATCGCCTTGACCCTTGCAGGTACACTATTATATCCAACCATTTTGAATGCTTATCTTGAAAATCATCTGGAGCCGATTCGTTTTCTATCTCTGCCGGTATCGATCGTGAATTACACCCAGTCTGTCATTCCGATTATTCTCGGAGTGTGGCTTCTCAGTTATGTACATCGCTGGGTAGATCGTTTCATTCCTGGTCCGGTTAAAGTCATTTTCACCTCAATGATCGTGCTGGTGATTACCGTCCCGATTCTGTTAATAGCCATCGGGCCGCTTGGTAATTTCATCGGCATCTATCTGGAGATCGGTACATCCTGGCTCTTTGCTCACTCGGGCCCATTAACAGGAATCGTGCTGGGCGGACTTATGCCAGTGATCGTTATGACGGGTATGCATTATGCATTTTTCCCGGGAACATTACAGAATTTGAGCAAACTCGGTTACGACGTGCTGTTACTGCCGCTTAACCTTGTAGCCAATATGAGTCAAGCTGGTGCCGTAATGGCGGTATTCCTCAAAACTAAAAACAAATCGATGAAATCGATTGCTTTATCCAGCGGTATATCTGCTTTTCTGGGCATCACAGAGCCTGCAATCTATGGAGTAACGTTGAAGTTGAAAAAACCGTTCTATGCTTCGATCATCGGTGGAGCAGCCGGCGGTGGATTTATTACAGCGGTAGGGTTAAAATGTTTCGGTTTTGCCGTTCCGGGTCTGCTGTCGTTGCCTTTATACATTGGTCCAAATGGGGGGATGGCGAATTTCTGGTACGCGCTCATCGGTGTAGGTATCAGCTTCGTAGTTTCGTTTACAGTGACCTTATTGCTTAAGTGGGATGAACCGATTACGCAGCAACCTGCTGGGGCAAGTTCGTCAGCAATAGCTCCAACAACAGCATCGGAATCAGCAAAACGATCAGGAACAACAAATCAGTCTAATCAAATACCTGCAACACCGCCTGTGACCGTTCATTCGATCGAGGAAAAGAAAGGTGAAATATTCAGCCCGCTTACCGGTGAACTGGTCTCACTCAAAGAACTGCCTGATCCTACGTTTGCAGAGGAAATGACGGGAAAAGGAATTGCTATCTTTCCAAAAGAAGGCCGTGTAACCGCACCATTTGACGGAACGGTCACAATGATCGCGAAAAGCAAACATGCCATCATGCTGACTTCCTCCAGCGGAATCGACATTCTCATTCATGTTGGACTTAACACGGTGTCCCTGAAAGGCAAGTTTTTTGAAGAGAAGGTTGTTATCGGACAACGAGTGAACAAGGGTGATTTATTGCTGGAATTTGATATCAAGAGCATTCAAGCCGCTGGTATTGATCTGACCACCCCGGTCATTGTAGCCAACACGCCAGATTATCTTGACGTAGTACCCGTTCAGGTGAAGGGGGTGGTTCCAATGAATGAATTACTGCTACTCACCGTTCGTTAAGCTTATTACTAAACGAATGAAGGATTTCTATTTTACCGAGTTATAGAATTTAACGATATATTTACACAAAAACGGAGAGGACAGAAATAACCAGAAAAAGCAACGCGATCGCCTAAAAGCTTTCTGTAAGAAAGCTGCTTCGGAAGCATATGCTTATCACCATATTTCTCAACTAAAAAATAATTCAAAAAAATCTGGGGATAACAGCGATGGGAAGGTTAATCTGTCATTGAAGTGGCACGTGTAAATAAAAAATAGGAGAGAAACCATCATGACACAAACGACAAAACACACTTTTCCTAAAGGCTTCCTATGGGGCGGTGCTACCGCTGCCAATCAGCTGGAAGGCGCATTTGATGCTGACGGCAAAGGACTTTCTACCTCTGACATGGCACCTTATGTTCCCCATGAGGAGCGAAATGGCAAAGATTTTACGTTCGACGTCAATTCCGTGGAATTGGAGCAATATTTGAGCGGCAACAGTGACGTGTATTTCCCGAAACGGAATGGAGTAGATTTCTACCACCGCTACAAAGAAGATATCGCTTTGTTTGCGGAGATGGGCTTCAAAGTATTCCGCCTTTCCATTGCTTGGCCGCGAATTTTTCCGACAGGAGAAGAAGCCGTTCCGAACGAAGCAGGGCTTGCTTTCTATGATAAAGTGTTCGACGAACTGTTGAAATACGGCATTGAGCCGTTGGTTACGATCTCTCACTATGAGATGCCGATTGAGTTAACCCGCAAATATAATGGCTGGGAAAGCCGCGAGATGATTGATTTGTATTTAAAATTTGCGAACACACTGTTTGACCGTTACAAAGATAAAGTGAAATACTGGATTACCTTCAATGAGATGAATATGATGCTAACCAGTCTGTATACAGGTGGCGGCATTTTGGAAGATAAAATCAAGGGCACACCGGAACAGGTAGCCTATCAAGCAACACATCATCAGTTTGTGGCAAGTGCGCTGGCTGTAAAAAGCGGCAAAGAGAAAATGCCTAATGCCCAAATCGGCTGTATGATCTGCCGTCTGGAGACATACGCTGCATCCAGCAAACCGGAAGATGCGCTGCAAACCATGAAGGAAGATCAGATGAACCTGTTCTATCCGGAAGTACAGGCGCGTGGAGAGTACCCGTCCTATATGCAAAGATATTTTAAAGAGCAAGGCATTGAACTGGTGAAAGAGCCTGAAGATGATGCGATTATTCGCGACAATACAGTGGACTTCATTGCATTCAGTTATTACATGACGTATATCGGAAAATACGACCCGAATGACAACAGCAACTCCGGTATGCTGGTAAGTCAGATCAAAAACCCGCATCTGAAAGCCACCGAATGGGGATGGCCAATCGATCCAATCGGTCTTCGCATCGCACTGAACCGGTTGTATGACCGCTACCGGATGCCGCTCTTTATCGTAGAGAACGGGCTCGGCGCTACGGACACGCTCGAAGAGGATGGATCTGTACATGATCCTTATCGTATTGATTACCTGCGTAGCCACATCGAGCAGATGAAAGAAGCGGTAGCTGACGGTGTGGAACTGATGGGATTCACCAGCTGGGGACCGATTGATATTATCAGCTGCTCCACATCCGAGATGGGTAAACGTTATGGCTTTATCTATGTTGATCAAGACAACGCGGGTAATGGTTCGCTGGATAGAACACGCAAAGACTCATTCTATTGGTACAAACAAGTGATTGAGTCCAATGGAGAGATTCTTTAATAAAATGTAATTAGGACTCGTCATTCTTATCTCTAATTTTTTCACATATATAAGAAGGTTGCCTCATCAGGCAATCTTCTTATATTTCATTTCACGCCCCTGAAGCCTAACACAAAAGATCATTAATCATTTTAAATTGACATATCGCAAAAGATCGATATAATGATGATTATGAATCCAATTGAAATTTTGAAAGCTGTCTCGAATGAATCCAGATTTCAGATCTTACAATGGCTCAAAGAACCAAACGAGCATTTCAAACCCCATGAAGGAGTGGATATGAACGAAATAGGGGTATGTGTAAGTCAAATCACCGACAAACTCAACATGACACAGTCGACCGCCTCCCAGTATCTTACGATATTGCAGCGAGCAGGGCTGATCACGACCAAACGGATAGGCAAATTTACGTATTATCAGAGAGACGAGGAAGCGATAGCTGAATTTACTCGTTATATGATGAGTGATATGTAAGTTGCAACTGAGTTCTTACCAAGAATTCAGTTTTTCTTTAACTTTTCATATCGACAATTCACAATATGTCATTTTGTTGTTCATTATATCTACAAATTTAGATATAACAATTTATAAATTTATTGAGGAGTGGATTCAATTGATGTCATCCCATTCGAAAGTTTACATTTTAGCCATAGTCAGTTTTTTAGTCGGCACTTCCGAGTATGCTTTATCAGGTATTTTAGATAAGGTGGCCGCCTCTTTTGATGTCTCACTGGCTGCAGCAGGTCAGTTAATTACCATTTTTTCTTTGATCTACGCTCTTTGTACACCTATTCTAATGGCGCTCACCGCGAGTATGGACAGAAGAAAGTTAATCGTGATCAGTATGGGCATATTTGTTGTTTCTAATATCCTTGCCTTTGTACTTCCAGGATATGGACTCTTTGCAGCTGCTCGAGTCATGATGGCGATTGGAGCAGGAATTGTCGTAGTCACTGCTTTGAACATTGCCGCTAAAATTGCACCGTCAGGTAAACAAGCAAGTGCGATTGCTACAGTGGTTATGGGCTTCACAGCGTCATTAATCATTGGTGTTCCCCTTGGGCGAATTGCAGCTGACACTCTAGGTTGGAAATCCATGTTTGGAGGAATTGCCATTTTAGGCATTTTGGCTATAATCATTCTTTCTTTCGTCATTCCGCGTATTGAGGGGGACGCGCCTGTGCCGCTCAAGCAGCAGCTAAGTCTATTGAAAAACCCTAAAGTCGCATTAGGATTAGCGATCACTTTCTTCTGGCTGGGAGGATACTCAATCGCTTATACGTATCTCTCACCCTATTTGCTTCAAGTATCAGCATTAAATAACCAATATCTCAGTGGAGCTTTGCTTGTATTTGGTATAGCAAGCATGATTGGTTCCAAGCTTGGTGGCTTCAGTGCGGATCGGTGGGGAGTTCATCGCACATTATTCAGTGGATTTGCACTGCATATTCTCATGCTGATCCTGCTGTCCATTGTGACCCATACATTAGTGGGCGTAATGATCGTACTTTTGTTCTGGTCCTTTTCCGCCTGGTCCTCCGGTCCAACGCAGCAATATCATTTAACGACCATTGAACCGGAAGCTTCAGGAGTGATGCTAAGTCTTAATCAGTCCATGATGCAGCTTGCTATGGCAGCCGGTGCAGGTATGGGAGGAATCGCGATTGAAACGTTCTCTCTCTCATCGATAACCTGGATTGGTGCTGGTGGAATTGCTATCGCAATAATAGCATTAATCATCCTTAATAAAGTAAATGTAGCTACAAAAGTGAATGTTAATCATTGACTTCGATAAATTAATCGTAGATTACATTTTTACCTTCATCACTTAACTTTTTCAGAGATGAAGTCATATGATCAATTTCTGCATCCGTGTGTCGTTCCCATGAACCTAATTCAGCGACGATCTTTAGTGCGGATTTGGATCGATAGGATCGAGTCGGGTTTCCAGGGAACCGTTTATCCGTTACGTTGGGATCATTTTCGAAATCTCCTAAGGGTTCTACGATGTAAATTCGTTCTTTTGAATCAGATCGTGCTAATTCGGCACCCCATTTAGCAGCATTTAAGGTTCCGGTGAAGTAGATGTGATTCGACTTCTTGTCTTGATAATTGGATAAAAATTGCGGCTCTAATAAATCGCCAATGTTTAGTTCTGCTTTGGTACCGTGAAAAAAGGGACCCGGATCTAAGACTATTTTTTTGTCATCCATTACGGACACACCTCAACTTTTAGATTTGTATTTAGCAGTATAGTGCAGGCATCGGTGAAAAAACAGTCTGTTATTCTATTTTCATAAACGTTATAATTAGAGTAGAGGAAAGATACTGTCCCGTGGAACGGACCATAATTGTTTCAATTCAGCCGCTAATTTAGCGGCTTTTTTTGTTTTTAACACGAACAGCAGTCAGCCGAAGAGGCAAGGCTGCGTCAATCACCTGCCATCGAATCCTCATTCATATTACACCTTAAACATCGAGGCATTGGATGCGTAATACGAAATAATAAATTGTTGGAATTGTTCCAATGATGAAGAGAGGTTTCGATGTTTCATCCATGATAAGCTGATCGGATATACGGCGGCATCGTCAGCAATCGGCACATAGTGCAGTCCAAGATTACGACAGACAGAGACAGGCAGCAGTGCAACCCCACGATCCAGTCTGATGATCTCGACCAATGTATGAGAATCGACCTCGAATGCCAAATGAGGAACAAAACCTGCCCTTTCACACAGCATCAAGGTGAAACGTCGGTATTCATCGTTATTGGCGAGAGAAAGAAAAGGTTCACTCGCAGCGGCGTGTAATGAAATTTGCTTTTCACTGCCATAAGCATGATCAGCAGGCAAGACAAGCACAATGTCCTCCTCGACAAGCACGCGGCTGTCAATCTCCTCATCCTGAACCGGGTAGCCGGTGATCCCCAGATCCACAACTCCTTTTTTCAGCTGTGTAATAATGTCATTTCGACTTGCAATACCTTGATGAAGCTGTGAATCGGGGAAAACTTCGATATACTCACGTATCAAACCTGATAGAAATCTTGAATTGGAGATAGAGATCCGGATCAACCTCGACAGTTCATCCTCTTTTTCCGTAATGGCCAGCTTGGCATTCTCCAGCTCAACAAAAATGCGGTTCACATGTTTCAGCAAAATTTCTCCAGCGGCATTCAGCTCAATGTTTCTGCCTTTTCGATGAAAAAGGGGAGTACCCATTTCGTCCTCTAACCGCTTTATGGTGAGACTTAACGAAGGCTGAGCGATATTTAACTGAGCAGCAGCTTTGGAGATATGTTCTGTGTAGGCAACGGTTTGAAAATATTTCAATTGGAGAAGCTCCATTGGTATGCACTCCTTATTTATTTCAATAAATATATATAGTACTTATTATGTATTATATTAAATTTAAAGAAAGATGTAGACTTTATTTATAAGCAAATCAACAAATTCAAATCAACAGTTAAACCAATAATCTAATAACCCGATGCAAAGGCAGGTGTCTTTTTCATGAAAATCGATGTGAACAATATCGCCAAAAACCTGAACACGCCTTTAACAGCCCCGGCATATCCAATGCCACCGTATAAATTCGTGAATCGCGAGTACCTGAACATCATCTACCGAACGGATGAACAGGCTCTGCGGGCAGCTGTTCCTGAGCCATTGCAAATCACGGAATCCTTGGTGAAATTCGAAGTGATGTGGATGCCGGATGTTTCTGGACTTGGCGCATATACGGAAGCTGGACAGGTCATTCCCGTGCAGTTTAATGGGGAAGACGGGGATTATGTGCATTCGATGTACGTGGATAACTTTCCCGCCATTGCAAGTGGCCGAGAGTTAACCGCTTATCCCAAAAAGCTCGGTGCTCCCAAGCTGTACACAGACTCTGACACACTTGTCGGTACACTGGACTATGGATCACTGCGCGTAGCCACAGCAACGATGGGTTTCAAACATGTGGAGATGGACAAAGAGCTTGCGAAAAATGAAATCTGCCGTCCCAACTTTATGATCAAAATAGCTACGGATTATACCGGGAATCTGCGGATCTGCGACCTGATACGTACCCAGATTACCGACATCGAGGTGAAGGAAGCTTGGACAGGCCCGGCTCGGCTACAACTTTTTGAGCATGCGCTTGCGCCTTTGGCTGATTTACCAGTGCTTGAAGTCGTGTCTGCTTCACACATCCTGACAAACTTAACTTTGAATGCAGCACAGCCTGTATATAACTATCTGGAAGAAAAATAAGGAGGCAACACATATGAGAATTGCAATTGTAGGTGCAGGTTCACTTGGAACCATCGTTGGAGCTTATCTGGCAGATGGCGGAATGGACGTCGAGTTAATTGATGCATATCAGGAACACGTCGATGCACTTAATCAGACAGGAGCAAAAGTAACCGGAACGACCGAGTTTCAGGCCAAAGTTAAGGCAATCATCCCTGAACAAAAGTCAGGGCAATATGATCTTGTGCTGTTGTTAACGAAACAATTGTACAATGAGTCTGTATTGAAAGAATTACTTCCATATCTGCATGAAGACAGTGTTGTATGTTCTCTGCAAAACGGAATTCCCGAAGACAACGTGGCATCGATCGTTGGAGCTGAACGGGTTATCGCGGGTTCCGTTGAGTTTGGTGCTACATTCATGGAACCCGGCGTATCCAGTCTGACCACGGCGTATCCTCAATTCAAGCAGTACGCATTCCAGATCGGGGAATTGAATGGAGAGACAACCGAGCGAATTCAGCGTGTAAAAGAAGTACTTGATCTCGTTGGAGGTACACATATCTCGGATAATCTGGTAGGCACGAAATGGTCAAAACTGCTAATCAACAACGCTTTTAGCGGTTTATCTGCTGCACTGAACGGCACGTATGGAGATATTCTGGATCATGAAGCGGGCATTCGAAGTGCGGTTCATATCATTGACGAAACGATCAAGGTCGGACATGCGAACGGTGTTTCTTTTGTCACAATGAACGGATTCGATATGGCTTCATTGGAGCTACAGAGCGAAAAGGAAGTCCCCGCACGTATTGAAACGTTACGTCATGTAATGGAACCATCCAGACTGCTTAAGGCGAGCATGTTGCAGGATCTGGAGAAACAACGTAAAACGGAGATTCATTATATCAACGGCGTAGTTTCGAGCAAGGCTAAAGGTACCGGGATTTCAACACCGTATAATGATACGGTCGTTCAACTGGTCGAAGCCGCAGAAGAAGCACAGAACGTACCTGAGTTTGCAGCTAACATCCATACGTTTGAGCAGCTTTTGAATATGTCACAGGTGTAAAGCTTGAAGCTTGATGTAATCACAAATTCATAACACAAAACGCAAACAAAGAAGCCTTTCCTTCCGCATGAGTACAATGAACCATACGTGTGAGGGAGGGCTTCTTTTATTTTGTAAAATTTGGCTAAAAGGTCATTATTCCAACGGATTAATCTTGCTCCACGAATTGACTCTATCGGTTGTCCTCATTGCCTGCATAATGCAACAGCATATCAACCAACTGCTTTGTCATCTGATCATCCAGTTGGTGAAGTTCATGTGAGCGGTGTGTAAACATCTTCTGCAACATGCCCATCATCACCGTAAATATGAACTGCGCCAGCTTAAGCGGAGGGGTAGCATTGCGGATGCTGCCGTCGGCAACACCTGAGTTCAGTGCTTCAAGCAGGAAGTGATTCTCTTTACCGTTTTGGATAAACCGTTCATAAGTATCCTTCAATTCCGGCTGAAAATGAACTAGCTCATAATTGATATCAAATAATTGAATAAAACGAATATGGTCCGGATTTTCCTTAGCAAAAGAAACCCATGCGTTCAGCATCGCTGCAAGCTGTTCAAGGCCACTACCACTTGGGCTTGCAGCCTGTCCGACGTGCTGGGTCATGGTTTCAACCAACTGCATCTGAATGGTGAGCAGCAGCTCATCGATCGATTGAAAATGTTTATAGAAGGTCACTCGGCTTAGATTGGCTTCAGCACAAATGTCTTTGATTTTTACTTGAAGCAGACCGTGTTTCAGAAAAAGGTGCTTACCCGCTTCGATCAGTTCATCCCGATTCTGATTTTTTAACTGCTGATGCCAATTCTCATTCGCTTGCATATCGGTTTCCTTTCTTGGAGCGTTGTGCATTCGTTGTAAGTAATAATGCTGCCACTAACATAAAGGCACCAAAAATATACGGAAAGTTTACGTTTTTGTCAAACAGCAGACCGGCAACGAGCGGCCCGAAGACAGTACCTAAGCTGGAATACGTTGTATTCAAACCTGATGCATAACCTTGACGATCCCCGGCACTTTTGGATATCAGGGAGCTGACAGTTGGTCGCAGGAACGCATTAAATGCAAAATAAAGCGCTGATGCAAATAACAGAAATACTAGATTCACCTTAATTAACATGAGCAAGAGAGCAATCGGGGTCATGATTAAGGATAGACGGATGAGTTTGATTTCGCCCATTCGTTTCACAAAAAAGTCCAGTAACCAGATTTGGATCACGATACCGATAATCGCTCCCATTGTAATAATAATCGAGATGGTTGAAGCCGTGAAGCCATATTTGGTTTCCGCAAACAGCGAGAAGACCGTCTCATAACTCATCAGACCAAAGGTCATAACAAGGATAATCAGTAAGTATGCAAAGTAAGGAACTTTGAACGAGCTCCAAATTTGCTCGCCCATAGTGAACCCTTTTTTCTTCGCCGTCGGGAGCGTTCTTTTTTCAGGTGGAAGAGTCTCTGGCAAAAGAAGTGTAAGCAGTGCGGCAACCAAACCCAAACCGGAAGCGACGAAATACGGCATACGCACACCCATCTCAGCGATAAAACCGCCCAGACCTGGCCCAAGCACCATTCCCAGGTTCATCGATGCACCGAAATAACCCATCCCCTTGGCACGAGTCTCCGGAGTTGTAATATCGGCAACATAAGCCAGATTGGCCGGAACCATCAGACCTAGACTGATTCCCCCGATGAAACGAGCGATATAGAGCAGAGGCAGAGATGTCGATACCGCAAAAATAAGATCTGATACGACAACCAGAAACATGCCTGCCATAATCAGCTTTTTACGTCCGAAACGGTCAGCCCATTGTCCTCCCAGCGGAGAAAACAGAAACTGGGCTGCGCCAAAGGCCGCGACCAAAAATCCGGCAACGGTGCCCCCTGCATGAAACAGCTTGAGATACTCCGGTAAAATCGGAATCAGCATCCCTTGTCCGAGCAAAGCAATAAAAAGATTTAACATCAGAATGAACATCGGAAAGCGGGTGGATTGTATCATTGTACGCATACGTTTAAATTTCTCCTTCTCCATCATGTACGCATTTTATGGTTTACAAATAGTTAACCTTTACTCAATGTAAACTATTATAATGTGTTATAATTCCTGTTGTAAATACATTTTTGATGGAAAAGGGTGAGACATATTGATTGATCACAACAATCAGGAAGAGTACCGAGATCCAATGAACTATGATCTGGAATTTGGCGGTGAGACGGACAAATACGAATTTTTCCTTCAACTTGCCAAGAAAAATCCGGGACATGTGCTGGAGCTTGCTTGTGGAACAGGATTAGCCACACTTTATTTAGCCGAAAGAGGAGTTCCAATTAGCGGTGTAGATATCGTAGAGCCTATGCTCGCGTATGCGAGGGTCAAAGCGAAGGATCTACCGGTTGCTTTTATCGAAGCAGATGCGCGTACGTTTGAATCCGATCAGCGCTTCTCCATGATTTTTCTGACAGGAAATGCATTTCAGGCTTTTCTGAGCGATGAGGATCAGCAGGCATTGCTGCAAACGGCGTATAATCATTTGGAGCCTGGTGGCATATTCGCATTTGAGATGCGCAACCCGGATGGCAATGATTTATCGGATGAGGAAGAAGAACACTGGGGCACATTTGTCGATGTGGATGGTGTGACCGTCAATGTATCTGGTAACCAGGCATATGATGCCGAGAAACAGATCATGCACTGGACAACCGTTCGAAACTGGGGGCATCGTCAAACCACTTCACGCATTGCTTGCCGATTCACAGATGTGCAGACACTGCAGCAGTTGCTGGAAAAGCAAGGTTTTACCCTGGAGAACCAATATGCGAACTGGGATCAAACGCCGTTTCAACCCTCAAGCCCAATGGTAATTAGTGTATGTAGGAAAGGGTAAGAATGCATCGTAATGATTAAAATGATTGAAATGATGCATTGAAATTACATAAGTAGAAAGGGGAATGTTTGATATGACAACATCTAGAACTTGTAACGATTGCGGAGGTACATCCTTTGTGGAGGCAACCGACTTTATTAATTTGCGGCCTTTGGATAAAAAGATGTCGCTTGGTTCTGAACGTGTGTATACGATTTGTCTGAACTGCGGTGAGGTCGTTTCCATTAAGGTGAAAAACCCGGAGAAGTTGGTGAATTAAATCGTTTTCGGGAAAGAAGACAAAAGGAATCATGCACTTATAGTACGACTTGACCGTTTTATCATTTTCATCAGAGGCAACCGATATGTCGGTTGTCTTTTTTGCTTTTCCCACCTTGTATTTCAAATGTTACATTTAGTAGAATGATGAAGCACATACACTTGAATTTAAGAGGTTACGCTAGGATAGGGGTGCTACAATGAATCGCATTTTGCTTGTTGAAGATGATGAAAATTTTGTATTTGGAATAGAATATACGTTAACCAATGAAGGTTATGAGGTCATTCATGCCGGAACCTTGAAGGAAGCTCGCGATGCTCTTGTGCAACACGAGATAGAACTTATTTTGCTCGATATTAATTTGCCTGACGGAACGGGATATGAATTATGCAAGCAAATTCGTGTGGACTCAGAGGTGCCGATCATTTTTCTCACCGCGCTGGATGAAGAGATGAATGTGGTCGCGGGACTTGATCTGGGTGCTGACGATTATATGACCAAGCCGATTCGTACCAAGGAGCTGCTATCCAGAATCAAGGCTGTTTTACGGCGTCATTCTCGCCCTGAACAGCATTCGAATATATGGAAATCCGACGACTTTGAAGTTCGCGTGCTGGAAGGGGTTGTTTTCAAAAACAAAAAGGAAGTTCCGCTGACAACGCTGGAGTTCCGCCTGCTTCTCATGTTAATGTCCCATCCCAAACAGATATGCAGCAGGACATCAATCCTTGAGAAATTATGGGATGTCTCTGGTGAATTCATTGATGATAATACGTTGTCCGTACATATACGCAGATTAAGGGAAAAGGTGGAGGAAACACCTGCCGCGCCTAAGTATATTGTTACGATTCGTGGGGTTGGATACAAATGGAACGCCGAAACGACAGGAGCATACCGCTGATGGTTGAAGTCATCCGTAATCCAGAGTGGAAATCTGTGTTCACCAAGTTCATCCTTGTTCAATTAGGTTTGACTGTTATCATTTTTGTTGTGATGAACCTGCAAACACAAAGCATTAATGAAACGGTTGTGAACCAGCACGCGGCCTTTGTTGGACAAGTGTTAAGTAAGCAACCACAGCTCGAAGATCAGCTCATTCATACAATTACTCAAGGGACAGACCCGCAGGATCTTAAGCTAGGTAAACAAATATTGTCTCAATACGGATATACAAATCATATGAATATTCAGGATCAGCCTGCCCTATCGGGAACAGCATTACCTGCAAATACAGCATTGATCTTTTTCCTGTGCAGTATCCCGGTGTTGATGCTTTTATTTTGGGAGTATCGTAAGCTATTTTCAAGGATTCGCCGTGTCACACATGCAGCGGAGCAGGTGGTGGAAGGTCAATTCGATACCTCATTACCTGAGAATGCAGAGGGAGACTTCAGCGCGCTTGGCCATAGCTTTAACATGATGGCAAGCAGACTAAACCATAGTGTAGATCAGCTGAAGCAGGAGAAAACATTTCTCAGCGATCTGCTGACCGATATATCACATCAACTCAGAACACCGCTCGCATCCCTGCTCGTATTTAATGAAAATATGTTGCATGACCCACACATGAAAGAAGACGTCCGAGCCACTTTTCTGGAACGAAGCAAGCAACAGATCGAACGCATGGAATGGCTCATTATCAGCTTGTTGAAGCTGGCAAGAGTGGAAGCGGGAGCCATCGTTTTTCAACTGCAGAACATTAAACCCAAAGACATCATTGAATCAACGGTGCAGACCTTGCAACCCTTGGCGGAGCAGAAGAAACAGTCCATCATCGTTCAGGGTGGCGAGGGCATGTTGCTGCATGCAGATGAGGAATGGTTAACCGAAGCGATTATTAATTTGACGAAAAACGCGCTGGAGCACTCTCCCGTATCAGGAAAAGTTTACATTACCATGGAAGACGAAGGCTTGTTTCATTCGATTATCATCCGGGATGAGGGGGAAGGGATCGGGCCGGAACAGATCCCCCATGTGTTCACGCGATTTTACTTAGGCAGAAGCAATGCTAAACCTCACAGTACCGGGGTAGGTCTGTCCCTGACCAAGTCCATTATTGAAGGTTTGGGTGGAACGATCTCGGTATCAAGCGAGCCTGGAGAGGGAGCTGAATTCCGAATTACTTTTATGAAAACAGTGTATTGAGAGGAAGCTTACAATAACGTAAGCTTTCTCTTCACTTTAACGTAAGCTTCCGAGCCTATAATAACCATATGAATACAACAATTGTTCACAGCTCATGAAGGAGGCACATTCTTTGGAAATTTTAAAAACGCGTGATTTATGTAAAACATACGGAAGTAACGACGCCAAGGTTGATGCATTGAAAGAGATTAATTTAACGGTTCAACAAGGTGAATTTGTCGCTATTGTTGGTGCGAGCGGTTCGGGGAAAAGTTCGTTACTTCATCTACTTGGAGGTGTAGATCGCCCAACCAGTGGACAAGTCCATATTGATGGGACAGACCTGTATTCTCTGAACGAAACGGATTTAGCCATTTTCAGAAGACGAAAGATCGGATTCATTTTCCAGGCGTATAACCTGATTCCTGTTCTAAGCGCAGAAGAAAATATTAAACTGCCTATGCTACTAGACCATCGTCAAGCCGATGAAGACTATGCAGACGAACTAATGAACGTACTCGGTCTAAAAGACAGAAAGCATCATCTCCCTAACCAGCTATCAGGTGGACAGCAACAGCGCACAGCCATTGGACGAGCCTTGATTAACAAACCTTCGATCATACTAGCTGACGAACCAACGGGGAATCTCGATAGCAAAAACAGTAAAGAAATTGTAGATTTGCTCACCTATTCGGTTCGAAAGTACAATCAAACCTTGATTATGATTACACATGATTCCGATGTAGCCCGGAGAGCCGATCGTATTGTGAACATTAAAGACGGGGTTCTTTTCGATCAGCAATCTGGGGGCGAGCATCATGCGTAAGTATACAGGGCTCACGGAGAAGTATTTACTTGGCCAGAAAAAAAGATCCATTCTCACCATTGTGGGCATCATTCTATCGGTAACACTTCTTACCGCTGTCGGCACACTAGCAATGAGTTATCAGGACAAACTGGTACGTCAGACAATTCAAGATTATGGAGATTATGAGGTGTCCTTCAATGGGGTTCCTGGCAAAGACGTACCTCGTATCGTAAACCAGGCCGCCATAGGCAGTGCAGGAGTCATTCATCGTATTGGTTATGCCATCATAAGTTCCACGAGTGAAAAGGAGCAAAAGGAAAATCCATTTGCTGCGCCGTATCGTTATCTGAATGTGAAGGGATACAACGCGCAAGCCATGTCCAAGCTTCAAGTTCAGTTGGAGAGTGGACGCCTGCCGCAAAAACCTGATGAAATCATCCTGTCATCCTGGAGCCTGAATACGTTCGCTTCAAAACCTGCGATTGGTGATAAGATTACGCTGGACCTGGGAGATCGGGTCGAAGCTTCCACCGGAAAGGTGAAGAGCGTGAGCTCCATTGGTGATTATGGGTGGAATCTGGATGAAAAATTCAAACCGCGTATGAAACAGCAATATACTGTTGTCGGGGTGATGAAAACAGCCAAAAATGTAACGTGGTCATCCACTTTTATCTATTCAGCGATTACGTATGATGATCATCAAAAAATCGATCCGTCTCAGAATTTTTTTATCTATGCGACCATGAAATCGATGGACAATATAAAGGAGAAGAGCGAGGCCATTCTGTCTTCATTGGGTTTAGGGAAGGTGGATCAAGGTTCTGCTCAGGAGCTGAACCGGGAAAATGTGTTAAAGGATATACGCATTGAATATAACAATGAATTGCTCAAACTGTTTGGCAAGAGCACCTATGCCAACGTTAACCAAAGCTCAATGTATGCATTTGCAGCTATTGTTCTAATCATCATGGGATGCACAAGCGCGGTAATTTACAATACGTTTCATATATCAGTGCTTGAACGCATCTCTCAGTTTGGCATGCTGCGCTGTATCGGTGCAACACCAGCCCAGATTCGCAGGATCGTATTCAAGGAAGCGACTGCGCTTAGTCTAATTGCCATTCCAATCGGTTTATTTACAGGAACCATTCTAATGAAAGTTTTATTCTATAACATCAGTATGCTGACATTAGGCTTCTTGAACGACATGCACATGATTATTTCAGTGCCTATTTTACTTGCGGCAGCTGGTTTAGGACTGATTGTTGTCTATGTGTCAGCGCTGGGTCCAGCCAAGCTGGCCTCCAGCGTTTCACCGCTTGAAGCCCTGAAAACCTCAGGCAGCACGGTGGTAGAGCATGGAGATTTCAAGCGCTTGTCTTTTGCAGGTAGCAAATGGCTAGGGTTTGAAGGCCGGTTTGCCAGCCGAAATATTCGGCGGAACCGAAAGAGATTTCGCATTACGGCTTTTTCGATGATTATCAGCATTGTCATGTATATTGTGTTTAGTGGCTTGGTGAACATTCTGAGTACGACTTCTACATCGGGTATCAATTATTCTTACTCCTTGGACTATCAGGGTATGAGTAAACGTATCCCCAATTCGGTATATAACAAGCTGGCTACACTTGACGGAGTTAAAGAGGCGTATTCGTTCTACAACCACCAGCTTCAAGCGATCATTCCGAAAGAGAAAATAAATCCGGATTACTACCAGCAGCAGAAAGAAATGTACACGGTTGAACAGGAAAACGGGTATCGGATGGGTAACAACTTTCTGACATCTTACGGTATAAACGGACTTCAGGAACTTCGTCCCAAACTCACCTCCGGAAGTATTGATGCGAGCGAAATGAACGATGAAAATGGTGTCATTGTTATCCAGAAAATCAGCATGATCACCGACAAAGGAACCAATGTGATCATTGATCAAACCCGTTTCAAGGTAGGGGATAAAATTAAGGTTCGGTCAATGGGTGACAAGCAGGCATACAAAACCGTTACTGTTGTCGGAACCGCAGATCAAGCCCCTCTCTCTGGTAAATACACCGAAAGTGCTGTTATTCAAATGATTACGACACCGAAGGTGATTGAAAACATTACGGGTGATAACGCGTATGACAGAATATTCATTCAAGCGAGTCCTGAGACAGATAACGGGGCAATTGTGGGTTATTTCAAAAGCCTTGTTCAGCAGGATGCAGGGTATAACTATCGCGATCGGGTAGAGGAGATGAAACAAGCCCGTAACGATGCGCTGACGCTAAATATATTCCTGTACGGTTTTATAGGAGTCATTGCAGCCATTGCGTTTCTGAATATTTTGAATACGGTAAGTACGAATCTTATTCTGCGGACGAAGGAGTTCGCCGTATTAAAAGCGATTGGTATGACGCAAAAGGAAATTCGTAAGATGGTTTTGCTTGAGGGTGTGTTCTATGGCGTATTTGCAGCTGTGTACGGAAGTCTTCTCGGTACAGGTTTGAGCTATGGTGTGTCCTATCTGATGAGGAATGCGGTGCAGATCGAATGGGTTATGCCTTGGAGTAGCATTCTGATTGGCAGTTTGGGTGCTATCATAGCCACACTCATAGCCTCATACTGGCCGCTTAGACGTCTTGAACGAATCCAGATTACAGATGGTTTGCGCGGGGAAAATTAATGCGTCAAAAAGCTCGGTTGTTCGCTTTAGAACGAACAACCGAGCTTTTTGACGTTTTAAGTGGTCGTTACTCCTTTAAGAAAAACACGTACAATTTTCTCCGCCATGACATGATGAGACTCATATTTTTGCTGATCATGCGCCCGGTTCCCCATCAACATTAGAGTCGAAAAAGCCTCAGCCAAGAAAAGCGGATCTTCTTCACGAAAGATTTTCTCATCCATGGCTTTTTTAAAATGCGAGGCTAGTACGTCATGAATCTGATGTTCTGCTTCACGAATGGCATGAATCTGTTCTTCCTCCAGAAAAGGCTCCGCTTCACGCATCATCATTTCAATCTCACCATGCGGATTAGCAAGACGAGCTTCCGCTAATCGGATTAATCCGTCTCGTAAATGTTCAGCCTCATCCAGCATATGCGCCGTAATTTTTCTAACGTTCTGCAACATCGTTGTCATGGCTGCCACGAATAGATCCGCTTTGCCCGCGAAATGATAATATATGGTTGGTTTGGATACGCCGCATTTCTTCCCAATCTGCTGAAGGGTAACCATCTCGTAGCCAAATTCTTTAAATAGGGTAGATGCCGTATAGATAATGGTTTGTTGCATGGAAATGTCATTGTCCGTCTGCTTGGGTCTTCCGCGCAAACGTTTAGGTACTTGCTCTAGCATAGATTCGTACACACTCCTTCCACAATATTTTATGTCAAATCATAAATATAAGCAAAGAAGCTTGTAATTTTACTTACCAGTAAATATAATTAGTTCTGTAATTAAAAATGATACGTTTAAAGGTGGGCAACGAAGTTATGGCAAAGACAACAGTGCGTAAGAGCAGATGGAAGAAAATAACGATATGGATTAGTGTAATTATTATTGCCCTGGTAGCAGGGGTGTTTGCGTACCTGGCATCTGTCACATACAGCCCTTCGGAACAAGCGGAAGTGGCAATGAAAAGTCATGATCGGGTCGTTGTTAGTGAAGTGAAGAACGGTTATCAATTTGAACCTAAAGGGCAGGACATCACACAGCCTAATGTTGTGTTTTATCCCGGAGGTTTAGTGGAGCCGGCAAGTTATGCGCCTATGGCACGAGCACTAGCGGAGCAAGGACATCGTGTGTATATTACGAAGATGCCGCTGAACTTGGCGATGTTCGGGGAAAACCGGGCGGATTCGTTTCTCGCGGAACATGCGGGTGAAAGCTTTGTTATTGGTGGACACTCCCTAGGAGGTGTATTCGCTTCAAGATATGCTGCGGCGCACACAGCTCAGATCAAAGGTGTCTTTTACCTAGCTTCTTATGCAGATGATGGCGGGAGACTGGACGGAACCAACTTGTCCGCACTGCAAATTACGGGAAGCAATGATGGTGTTCTGAACTGGGAATCGTGGGAAAAAGCGAAGTCCAATCTTCCGAATGACACGACATATGTAAGCATAGAAGGCGGCAACCATGGTCAATTTGGCTCCTACGGAATGCAGAAGGGAGACAACGCACCTAAGATCACAGAACAGGAGCAGCTTAAGCAGGTTGTTCAGGCATTGGAAGAATGGATGAAATCAATAAAACCATAGATAAAATAAAAAAGACCGAAGTTTTCATCTGCAAACGATGAATGCTGTCGGTCTTTTTATGATTTTCTATTGAACAACGGGAGTGATTTCCACTTCTTGGTTAACGTCTACGGAAGGCTCCGCCGCGTGCCAGAGCAAAAAAGAGGAGCAGGGCAATGATTGAGCCAACGATCGCCGGAATGATATGAAACCCGCCAATCACCGGTCCCCTTGGTCCAAGCAATTCGGTTCCTAACCAGGAACCGATAAAACCCGCAACAATGTTCCCAATTACACCGCCCGGTACGTCCCGCCCAATCAAGTTGCCACTTAACCAGCCAATAAGTCCACCAACAATAAGTACCCAGAGCAGATCCATGGTTTGTTCTCCTTTCTTCGGGTTTATTACAAGTTATGTTGGGTTCAGTGGAATATACCTCATCTTATATTGGTGGAGTACTGCAAATGCTCTGTGCTAAGATGAGGGTACTTATGATTCAAGCTGGGGAACAAGGATAGAAGGGGTGTACAGTCCATTGAATAAAATACTTGTCATTGACGATGAAGTCGCCATTCGAGATTTAATTGAGCTGGTGCTCAGAAGAGAGAACTATGATGTAAAAACCGCAGAAGATTGCAAAACCGGACTGCAATTGCTGGACTCTTTTCAACCAGACCTGGTAGTGCTTGATTTGATGCTGCCCGATTGCTCGGGATATGACTTGTGCAAGGAGATTACCGGGAAACGTGCTGTTCCTGTTATTATGCTCTCTGCCAAAAATGAGATTATAGATAAGGTGCTTGGATTAGAACTTGGCGCGGAAGATTACATGACCAAACCGTTTGACAACCGCGAATTACTTGCTCGCATCAAGGTAGTTTTGAGAAGAAACGAGAGCAAGGTGGAGACAAGTGAAGGGGCGGAAGTGCCGTCGACACGTATCATCCATGAAGAGCTGACTTTTGATATGGAAAGCCGAAGAGTGCTGAAAAACGATGTTCCCGTCTCTTTGACGGCCAAAGAGTTTAAAATTCTGGAAACTTTACTTAAAAGGCCTGACAAAATCTATACTCGGGATGAGCTCTTACAGATCGGATGGGGATATGATTTTATGGGAGATAGTCGTAGTGTGGATATGACCATCATGCGACTAAGGAAGAAACTGGAGGATAACGCGGACGAACCGAAATATGTCCGAACGATCTATGGATTCGGTTATCAACTTGGAGGTGGCGAGGCCTGAAGTACGCAACCCGGTTACTGCTGAACTATTTATTTTTCTCTGTATTGTCCTTTGGCATCATCATCTTTGCCGTTAATAAAGCCATTGATTACTACAGCTTCATTACTATTGAAAAACAGATGATGGAGAAGGCAGATCTCTCCGAGCTGTCCTTCCGTGAAGTGCTGGCACAGCATCGATCATCATCAGGGGAGCCGCAGACGAAGGAAATCGTCAGACTTGCACTGGAGAAGCTGAAGGCTTCAGGCAAAGAAGTGCGTATCTATGACAGCTCCAAGCAGCTACTGGGCTTGGCTGTAGATGGCATCATCATTAATGATGGCAAACCACATATTTTCGAGAAAAATATTGAAAAAGCTCTGAGCGGTAGCTATGCCTACACTGTAACGGATGATCATCTGCTTTATTTTGCGACTCCCATTCAGAATCAATTTTACGAAAATGCTTATGTGTACGAGTTCGTAGAGGACATTTCGTACTTTTATGCAATCATGGATCAAATCCGTTATGTGCTGTTTGCAGGCGCGGGCGGATTCATTGTGCTGATTACGTTAGCCAGTCTGTGGATTGCACGAAATACAACCAAACCGATTAAGGTGCTCCTTGGTGCCGCGCAAAGTTTCTCCAGACAGGAATTTAAGCGAGTTCATCTGAACCGCAAGGATGAGCTGGGGATGCTCGCGGATGGACTCGACTCCATGGGACAGCAGCTTCATAATTACATTCAATACCAGAAACAATTTGTCTCGAACGTGTCTCACGAATTAAAAACACCTCTCGCAGCCATTCGTGGTTTCTCTCAATACTTGTACGAAGGAGAGAATGAGAACGAAGAGTTACAAAAAATCTATGCTCATCTGTTGCAGGAATCGGATCGGCTCACCCGTTTGATTAATGAACTGTTGTTGTTATCCCGATTTGACAAGACAGGTTCAAGCGAGCTGGAGGTCGAAAAGACGGAAATGAACGCACTGATCCAGCAAGTCGCCAGAAATATGGAAGCCAAAGCTAAGGATAAAGAGATCAGGATCACAGTTAAACAAGTAGAGGAAGACCAGGCGGATGAAGGTCTGACAAAAGTCTATGCGAGCGTCAATCCAATGCTCATGTCCCATGCAATCGCCAACCTGTTGGATAACGCTATCAAATATTCAGGCAGTCATTCGCAAATTGATGTGGAGATGGAACATACGTCAAGCGAGGTCGTTGTAAAGATAAGTGACCAAGGCATAGGCATCGCGGGTGATGAACTAGAGCGAGTGCAGGAGCGCTTTTACCGGGCGAAAAATGCAAGCACAGCGAATGGCTCAGGTCTCGGTTTGTCCATTTGCAAAGAGATCGTCGAGCGTTTTAATGGATATATCGACATCGAAAGTGAGTTAGGACAAGGTACGACAATTACGATTGTGTTACCTCGTGCCTAAACACATTTCTAAAACGAAGCCCAAATAAATACCGTTACAAGACTGATACATTTCTGTTATAAGACTAACAAATGCTTTTTTTATAATGACTTCATAAGAACAAATCACACATTTATGGAGGGATTATGATGAAATTAACAAAGAAATCTGCGAGCTTTATCCTGCTAAGTGCTTTACTAACGGTAGCTCTGACGGGCTGTCAGTCCACTGATGCGAAGTCACCAACAACCGGACAGAATTCTGCTGAGCAAAATACGTCGAATGGACAAAGTAAAGGTGAAGGAACATCCGATTCAAAAAAACCGGATTCCGAAGGTACTGAAGGACAGGGCTCTGAGGCAGTGAAGGAAGGCTCAGTGAAGAAAGAAGGCAATGTGGTGCTGAAGGAGCTTGCTTTTGTTCATAATGAGCACACCATTGCGATTTCGGATACAGCGAATGAAGAGCAGATGGAACAGATGCTGGGCAAACCAGACAATTTCAAATCCCATACGTACACTGCTGGGGATGGAACCAATATGGATAATTTAATCGGATTTACGGAAAAAGTATACACGTATCCTGGTATGGAGATTAAAACGATCAGTGTACCTGAAGGAAAACAAGACTCGATCTTTGATATCAAAATTACCGATCCCAAGTATACAACAGTTCGAAACATTAAAGCAGGGGATAGCCTAGACACACTTAAAAAAGCTTATCCTGAAGGAAAGCTGGTAGGAGATGGGGCACCTGACGAGGAAGACGACTTCCGTTACGAGCCATCGAACTATGTAGATGTCATGTCATTCCATATTAAGGATGCCAAGGTCGAGAGCATTCATATCTTCAGCCTGCTGGACTAAAAGTGTAATCGATGTACTTCTTTGATTTATAGAGCCGTATCATAAGATTTACTTTTCGAACCTGCCCAAGAGTTGGGCAGGTTTTTATGTCGTTATGAGTTGATAAAAGATTGTAGCGTATTTAATGTATGTAGTGTTTTTGACGTTACATATCTCCAGATTTATACATAAAGATTCAGGCGGAGTACAAGTTTTCCTTACGCAACTTTTTTGGATTCCCATTAAACTCTTGCGGCACTCAGACTATGTTTGCTTACACTTAAAACGTTTCTCTAGACCCACACAAATGTTCAATGATACCATCATACAAGTGTTACGACAGTTGAAGATTGCAGGAGGAACGAAATGTGGATCAAGTAAGATACGATAACTTAAAACTCGGGGAACGTGGGGCGATCATCAGTATCATCGCTTATATATGTTTGACCGCAATAAAGCTGGTGATTGGCACAATTGCTGGCTCTGAAGCACTCAAAGCAGACGGCTTGAATAACGCAACGGATATTGTCGCGTCCATCGCCGTACTGATTGGTTTAAGGTTCGCCCAGCGTCCGGCCGATAAAGATCATACATATGGGCACTGGCGGGCAGAAACAGTGGCGTCTCTTGTGGCCTCATTCATCATGATGGCTGTGGGATTGCAAGTATTATTCGAAGCCTTCGGTTCCGTATTCGAGGGCAAGCACGAATCTCCTGATCTCATTGCTGCGTATACAGGCATTTTCTGTGCAATTATTATGGTTTTGGTCTATCGATACAATAAAAGACTGGCCACACGTATCAAAAGTCAGGCTGTTATGGCTGCCGCACGGGATAACATCTCCGATGCTTGGGTGAGTATCGGTGCCGTCGTCGGGATCGTAGGTTCTCAGTTCGGCCTTCCTTGGCTTGACCCTGTAACGGCGATTATCGTCGGTTTGCTGATCTGCAAAACGGCCTGGGATATTTTCAGAGAAGCTACGCACCATCTTACCGATGGATTTGATGTAGAGTTGATTCAAGAATACCGGGAGACCATTGCCGGAATTGATGGTGTAGAGACGGTTAAAGATGTACGAGCACGTAATTACGGCAGCAACGCCGTAGTTGACGTGGTCATCACGGTTCGAGGAGATTTGGATCTGCAACAAGCACATGATATTTGTACCGATGTGGAGAATGAGCTGCTGGAAGAGCATGATGTGTATACGGTACACGTTCACGTCGAGCCGGAGCCAGAGCAGGAAGCGGTCAAAGAATACATGTAATATTTATAAAAAAAATAAAAAATGTAAAAGGGCCTTGAAAAAGCAAAAACCAGTAAACGATGATGTTTACTGGTTTTTTGATGTTGTTAAGTATTTAAGGTTCGTTCACTTTTTTAACATGCCCGCGTCAATCCGAATGATCTTATCTAGCAATCATTTAGGCATATTGTACATAATCAGATTGTTATACTTATCCGCATGTTTTTGTTCGTCGAGGATAATGCCCCATACCGTGTCTTTGTAAATACCGTAGGGGAGACCAAACCATATTCTTCTGTACTTCTCCACCGCGGCAAGCTCGCCCTGAAATGCCTTCTGTAAACCACCCAGATACGATGTAACGTTTTCCGGAGATTCACTGCTTACACCTGTGATCTCATGACCTGTGAGGTCTTTGTACATCTCTCTGAACATCTGATTGTGACCGCGCTCATCATCGCGAATGCTTGTAATAATCGCGGCTTGGTACGTATCCGGAGCCATACGAATGAGAGCATCATAAGACATTTCATCATTTCGTTCGCCCTGAACAGCAGATTGAATGAGTCCGAGCGCTTCAGCTGTTGATGTTGCCCATACCGGAGTAAATGGTTTTCGATAAAAATAAGGATACGTTGTGTACATACGAATACCTCCATAACAATGATGAGTTAAGATATGCACATATGCCCAGAAACGTAACCCGTTCTCTTTTGCTGTGCTTCATGCTATGCCTGCACCAGAGCCCTTTAACGTTCGATCCGCTTAACGATATCGTCTCTAATCATGATTTTTATCAGCTTACTGTAACCATAGGCAAGCACAAAAGGCAGGAAATAGGACCAGTATGTCCAGAAAATATTCCATCCGTTAAAATACTCAACATGACCCATCAACTTTGCAGTCCACTCGATCAATGTTAACAAGAGAGCAGTTACAAAGATACTCGGCCAAGGTCTGGTGTGTTTGACCAAAATCATATACATCATGATGCAGCCTGTGATTGGATATATACCAAGATCCATCGGAAGGGCGGCATATGCCTCATTGCGAGTATGGGGTAATATATTCCAGAAATAATTAAACCCAACACTATTGATACAAGTAGATACGGCCACACCAAGCGGAAAATAAATCAAAACGAGTCTATAGTTCCGCCGTAAAATCCAAGCACCTATCAGAAGGGGGATGACCATACCAACGATCCAATTGCCCAGCATATCTTTTCCCTCCAAATTAAACTGTGATATCTAAACGAACTCTCGCCAATTAATCCGATTTTTTCTGTTCAAGGAGAAGATTCACTTTATCCGTAAGTGCTTTTAATTTTTGATCATAGTGCCTGTACGTATACCAGCCAATCACCGCTTTGATCGCAAAAAAGAGCACAGCTGCGATAACAACCAAGAAGTAATTGTGTGCGATCTGTTTCAACCAATCATTGATGTGTTGCATTGTTTACAACCCCCGTCGCGTACATCTATCATCTGGTTAAGATGCCCATTACACCTTAAGGTAATTCATAAATGTAATAAGATTCTTTGTGTATAAAGTGTTGCTTTTTGTCGAAATCCATGCTACATTATCGATGTAAACGTTTATATTTGCTTTAAACAACATCATATATGATTCAATTTGGCGTGTTACTGTTCGGCAGGCAAGGCCTAAATTGGGTGGTTTGTATATTTATTATACCCGCCCAATTTAGGCCTTTTTTTATGCACAATTTCAGGGTGAGGTGTTTACATGAATTATAAAGAAACCGCTAAGGCTATCCTTGATAAAGTAGGCGGACAAGAAAATATCAATGATTTTCTCCATTGCTCTACCCGATTAAGAATGAATCTGAAAGATCCAAATCAAGCAAAGACCGAAGAAATTAAATCCATGGACGGAGTTATGGGCGCAGTATATAGCGGAGGACAATATCAAGTTATTATCGGTAATGATGTAAGCTATGTATATAATGAACTTAAACAAATGATCACGATAAACACAGATGAAAAACCGGAGCCAAACAAGAAAAGAGATATGAGTTTTAAAGGTTTGTTTGAAAGTTTTGCCGGATTGATTACGGGGATTTTCCAGCCGATCATTCCAGCAATCGCAGCGGCGGGTATGTTTAAAGCTTTGCTTTTATTGTGCACATCGCTCGGTATTCTATCTAAAGAAAGTCAGATTTACGCCTTATTGCTTAATATCGCTGATGCAGCTTTTTACTTCCTGCCTGTATTGCTCGCATACTCAAGTGCACAGAAATTCAAAACCAATCCATATATTGCAGCTACACTGGCGGGGGTTTTACTGCATCCTAAAATGATCACATTACTTGGCGGAGAAGTACCCGTGGAAATCGCTGGTGTTCCTGTACCTAATATCAGTTATGCGTCCAGCGTTTTACCCATCATTCTGACCGTATGGCTCATGTCGTATGTTGAGAAATTTGCGGATAAGGTATCCCCTGGTCCAGTGAAAATCTTCCTGAAACCTTTAATTGTCATACTTGTCATGGCACCACTGGCTCTCACTGTTTTGGGACCCATCGGTAACTATTTGGGTGTAGGTTTGTCTGACGGTTTATTCTGGATTCAAGGTAAAATCGGTTGGTTAACGGTTGTGATTTTGGCCGTATTCCTTCCGTTTATCGTGATGTTCGGCATGCACAAAGTGTTTTATCCCGTTATTTTCGCAGCCATGGTTTCACCAGGCTATGAAACATTGATCCATAGTGCGATGCTATCTTCTAACATGGCACAAGGCGCTGGAGCACTGGCGGTCTGGTTCTTGGCAAAAGACAAGAAATTGAAGCAGGTTGCATTGCCAGCAGGTATATCCGGATTGTTCGGTATTACCGAACCAGCTTTGTACGGGGTACATTTACGTCTGAAACGAACATTGGTAGCTTGTATGATTGGAGCGGGCTCAGCGGGACTGTTCGCTGGTATTGTTAACTTGAAGGCTTATGCAGCAGTAGGGCCGGGTCTTGCATCGTTACCTATGTTTATCGGGGCTGAAAATAACTTCACCTACGCGCTGATTACAGCGGCTATTTCTATCGTTGTTACTCCAATTGCCGTTTATTTCATCGGTTTTAATGATCCAGGAGCAGAAGATCATGCACAAGCTTCATCAAGAGAAGTCGCTCAAGTAGAAACAACTTCACCAGCTCCGAAGAAAGAGAAATTGCAATCGCGTTTGGTTGTTTTCTCCCCGCTTGAGGGCGAGGCAATTCCGTTAAAAGCAGTGAACGATGAAGCGTTCTCCCAAGAAGCGATGGGGAAAGGTATGGCGATTAAACCTTCCAAAGGTCAAGTCGTAGCTCCATTTGATGGCACTGTGCAAACCGTGTTTCGCACCAAACACTCGATCGGTTTGAAATCAGTAGAAGGCATTGAACTTCTGATTCACGTCGGCATTGATACCGTTAAATTAAAAGGACAGCATTTCAATGTTGTTGTTCAGGAGGGAGATATCGTGAAACACGGTCAACTTCTGATTGATTTCGATATGGAAGCCATTATAAAAGCAGGCTTTGATACAACAACACCGATCATTGTAACAAACAGTGGTGACTATCTTGAAATCCTTGGACATGAGCAATCTGAAAAAATAGGACCTGAGACACCACTTATAACCATTTTGTAATATTATGGGGTGAAATTCACCCTGAACATAGAGGAGCATGGATATGAGAGTAGTTAAGGTTCTCAATACAAGTATTGTTTTGGCCAAGCGTAATGACAATAAAGAGGTTATTGCCATGGGCAAAGGAATCGGGTTCAGAAGCAGGCCCGGGGACATGATTAACGAAAATGAAATTGAAAAAGTATATATCGTTGAGAATGAAGGAATGTCCTCGGATATGACTGCACTGATGAGAGAGACGCCGGAAGAGTATTTAATTTTGGCAGACGAAATCATATCCTATGCGAAACAAGTATTATCGCGTGATCTGAGTGAAAATCTCTATTTTTCGTTAACAGACCACCTCCATATGGCTGCCAAGCGATTCAAATCGAATATTACGATACAAAATCGAATGTTATGGGAAGTGCAGAAGTTTTACCCGCAAGAATTCCTAATTGGGAAGCAGGCTTTAAAGTTTATTAAAGATAAGCTTGGATTGGATCTGCCGGAAGAGGAAGCAGCTAACATCGCCTTCCATCTGGTCAACGCTCAGCAAACGGAACAGAACATGAGTCAGGTCATGATGATGACTACTACCGTTAAAGATATTCTTAACATTATTCGCATTCATTATGGAATCGAGCTGGATACATCAAGCATTAATTATTCACGCTTTTTGACTCATCTGCAGTTTTTTGTTCAGCGATTATTGGAGAATACCATGCTCGAATCCAAGGATGATGAATTGCTAGAACGAATTTCGAGTAAATATCCAGAGGAAAGCAATTGTGTTTCCAAGATCAATAATTATATTGGCGCGAAATTTGAACGATTTATGTCCAACGAAGAGAGATTGTATCTCATCATTCACATTAGCCGTGTGATGGACAGAGCGCATTAACAGGAGGATTATGATATGACGACCATCAGAACATTTCCCGAAGGATTTTTATGGGGCGGAGCAATTGCAGCGAATCAGGCTGAGGGAGCCTGGAATGCAGCAGGGAAAGGCATCTCTACCGCTGATACGGCTATGAATAAGAAAAACATAAGTAAAGGTGACTATAAAAAACAAAATGCTGTGAGCTCGGAGCAACTCGCGAGAGCGCTTCAGGATCAATCTACCGTGAATTATCCAAAACGCAGAGGAATCGATTTCTATCATCGTTATCCAGAGGATCTTGCTTTAATGGGTGAGATGGGCATCAAAACATTACGTACGTCCATTGCGTGGACTCGAATTTTCCCAAATGGAAATGAAACAAATGCAAACGAGGAAGGTTTGCTGTTCTACGATCGCCTTTTTGATGAGATGATTAAAAATGGCATCGAACCTCTGGTTACCTTGTCTCACTATGAGATGCCGATGTATCTGGTCGATCATTACGGTGGATGGACATCCAGAGAGGTTGTTGATTTCTTTGTACGCTTCAGCACAACAGTATTCAACCGTTATAAAGATAAAGTAAAATATTGGATCACTTTTAATGAAATTGATGGTATAGTTCGTCATCCGTTTACCAACGGTGGCATTGTTCCGGATCGTTTCGAGAATGTTGAGCAGGCGGTCTACCAATCGTTGCATCATCAATTTATTGCAAGTGCGTATGCGGTTAAGCTATGTCATGAGATTATTCCTGATGCTCAAATTGGATGCATGCTGACAAGCCTGTTGCACTATCCTCACACATGTAATCCGCTGGATGTACTGGCAGCACACAAGAACAATCAATTTAATCTGTTTTTTACCGATGTGCAGGTGCGTGGCGCTTACCCAGGTTACATCGAGAGATATTTTAGAGAGCAGGGAATCATTATTGAAAAAACTGAAGGCGACAGTGAGTTGCTAAAAAAGTTTACGGCTGACTTCATATCATTCAGTTACTATAACTCCTTTGTTGCAAGTGCAGATAGCGAAGGCCTGGAAACGGTTAGCGGCAATACGATGGGCGGCGTGAAGAACCCTTACCTTCCTGTCAGTGATTGGGGATGGCAGATCGATCCGATTGGTCTGAGACTCGCGCTTAACAATCTGTACAGCCGTTATCAGGTACCTCTGTTTATCGTAGAGAATGGCATTGGTGCTTACGATACGATTGAAGATAACGGTACAATCAGCGATCCTTATCGCATTGAATACCTGCGTTCTCATATCGAACAAATGCATGAGGCTCTGCTGGATGGTGTTGAGATCATGGGGTATACCGTCTGGGGAATCATCGATCTGATCAGCTATTCCTCTTCCGAAATGGAAAAACGCTACGGTTTAATCCATGTCGACCAAGATAATGACGGAAACGGCACCCTGGAGCGAAGACGGAAGGAAAGTTTCTTCTGGTACCAAAATTTGATTGCGAACAATGGACTATAACTTGAATAGAGCAGGGGCTGTCCCAGCCATAATTATGACTTATGGGACAGCCCCTTTTCTTGTACTATTTTGTTCGGGTTAAGATCCTATTCAAGTATTCGTTAATCAAATCGTTTATAAACAAAGCAGCTTATCGACATCGGCCAGGTTCTCCATATATTGAATCATCTCAAATCGTTCTTTGTGGGTGTGATCAAAAGGTGTGCCCGCAAGCAAGCGATTAAATTTCTGTTCAAGCATGTTCCAGCCAAATGGTGTTTCAATATCTCCTAAAGGTACGGGCATCCAACGTTCATGCACATGAGAATCATAAGTTGTTATAACAACATGAGCAGCGCAAAAGTGGGTCGGATGTTCAGCCAGATATTGCTGTACGTCATCATCCAGGGTTACCGTAATTTTTTCAACCAGTTCATGTACTTCCGGATCAGTGAAGCTATCGAATATTAATTCCTCCGAATCCATACGGCCATATTTAAGAGCCACGGCTGAAGTGAATTGCGTGCTGGCCTGTGCTCCGATGGCTGTCTTGGGTTTTGGATTCGTTAGTCGGTATACAAAGGAAGATGTTTTCACCTCAACAGACTTAATCTCCGAAGGCGTTAAATGATAATCTTCACGAAGTTCCAGCATGGCGTCAAGTGTAGCGTGTAAACCGCGCTGACAGGCATGGCGTTTAAAATAAATACTCGTTACTTTAAAATCGATTCCCAGCCCATTTAATACATCACTTGTATCACAATGCCCGCTTGTACCTTTGAAGGCCTGAAAAAATCCATATCTTCCTTCTAATGCTGCATCAGGCCCCGTAAAACCACAGGATGCCAGTCTCACGGCTCTTAATCCGGTCAATGCGGCCCAGCCACTGCACAAAATTTTCCCCGATGTTCCATCATTCTGGTATTCAATCAAACCTCCTGTGAAAAGAGATGCAATCCCCATGGCATCTTTGGTCTGCATGGTATCCGCATTGGTTAATTTGCATACCAAAGCCGCAGCTGCGACAGCTCCGCACACCCCGGTAGCATCAAAACCTCTTTCCCGATACATAAATGGATTAATAGCTTCACCTAACCTCGCATATACGTCATATGCTGAAACAATAGCTGTAATCATCTGTTTCCCATCGTTTCGGTGTAATTGGGCCATACTTAGTAGAAGTGGAACAAGCACAGAACCGGGATGACCCATCGCATGACGATACCCATCATCAAGATCTGCACAGCGCGCCATCATCGTATGGATAAAGACTGCATGGTCTGTACTCGTGCGAACATTCCGTTCACCAAGTAGTGAAACCAATTCTTCATTTTTAATAACCGAGTCTGCAAGAGTCGCATATTTCAGGATGCGTTCACTTGCTTCCGAGTATCGGCCAAATATCATATTACCGTAAGAGTCCAGTATCACTTGTTTACCGACCTCAATCGCCCTCTCGGAGAGATCCTCATATTGAAGGCGAGTTACATAATCGGCCAGTTCAACAATCATCGTTTTCACAACAATTCACCTCGTTATTTTGACTTCCATCCACGAATGTATGAGAAGTTTACATAACAAAAATATATAGTTGGCACGCTGATGAACTCCAGCACAAGTTAACTGCAATCACTCAACTTTTGTATGCACAAGATGGCTTGAAGGGCAATATCGCTTCATCCGCTACTCGATTTGATGCACTGAAGGGTTGCAATAATGCTTGATTATTCTTTTCAGATCCTCAACGTATGAAGGAAAGATTTTGTTTCTGTGATAAATCAATGCGAGTGGGTGGAGATGGGCAAAATCAGCGATCGGAAATACATGAAGCGGAGAGTTGGTATGCCCGGACTCATTCAACGCCTGTATTCCTGAAAGGTACATCGTTAACGAAAAACTGGCAGCATAATCCTCCGCACATAGAAGGTGATGAATGTCTGGTTGAGTTAATTCGTTAATGCAATATAAGGAAATATTACGTTCAGCTAGATGTTTATCGAGTAAAATACGAGAATTGAAGTTTTTCTTGTTAAGCACAAATGGAACATGTTGAAACAGACTCAGATCCGCACCTTGATTAAAGGTTTCGATACACTCGGGATACTGATCCGGGAAATAAAGCTTAAGCAGATTGTCTGAAATCACCATGTACATTTGTTCATGCAGAATCGTTTCATACTTTACATTTTGTGTCACGATATTATCTACACCCGAGAGAAAGAGATCCAGTGAATTGTTTAACACCATCTCCTGCATTTGCGGGGAAGTTGTACGATGAATTTCAAGCTGAACCTTAGGGTGTAAAGTGCGAAATTCTTTTAATAGCTTCGGTACGATAATCGGATAACGCCCTTCGGTAATGCCAAAATGAATAGTGCCTGACTTATCCTCTTTCAGATCGGTGAGTTGGTTCTCCATATTTTGATCCAGCAATTCAATTTGGCGAAGCGTGTTTTGCATAATTCTCCCTGCAGGTGTCAGAGCAATTTTGGGTTTTCGTTCAAAAAACGCAACCCCGTGTTTTTCTTCCAGGCTTTTCAGATATTTGCTTAGGGACTGATGGGAAATGTATAGCCGTTTAGCTGCATTGGAAATGTTTAACTCCTCGGATAGAACCAAAAAGTATTTATAGTTATTCAGCATACTGACCTCCTGTGTTTCCTCTCTGTGACTTTGATTAACGGATGACATATACCAACAAGGTTAGGATCATCATACTGCAACTAATAGTTACATACAAGCAGTCTAAATGTGCTTTAGGGTTGCGGATATGTATGTTAAATTATGAATGTATCGCGGCACCTATAGCGTTGTAAGCGTGAGCAATAAGCAATTGCTTGCACTGAATAAAATAAATAGGAGGTTATGTGCGTGAGTAAAGTTGCAGTTCTTTTAGCAGAAGGATTTGAAGAAAGTGAAACGCTGACGATTGTTGATATTTTAAGAAGAGCCCATATCGATTGTCACATGATTAGTACAGCAGGAGAAATGGTGCGCGGCAGTCACGATATCGAAGTGAAAGCAGATGCTCTCATCAGTAACGATGTTGCAAATTACGATATGATCGTACTTCCTGGGGGCATGCCAGGAGCTGCCAATCTTCGTGATGATGAACGTGTGATCCAGCTAATTCAGGAAATGAACCAATCTGGCAAATATGTAGCGGCTATGTGTGCGGCTCCACTTGCACTGGCTAAAGCGGGTGTTTTGGAAAACAAAAAATTTACTGCCTATGTAGGTTATGATCAGAAGATTCAAACGAGCGGTACGTTTAAAGAAGACATTGTGGTTCAAGATGGAAACCTGATAACAAGTCGTGGCCCTGCAACGTCTTACGCTTTTGCTTATGCGTTGGTGGATGCTTTAGGTGGAGATAGTATGGCTGTAAAGAATCGTATGGTATATTTCAATGCATTTGATGCTGAATAGGAGGAACTACAATGACAAAAAAGGTAGCCGTATTGATGGCGGAAGGTTATGAAGAGGGTGAAACACTGACGATTGTTGATATTTTGAGAAGAGCAGGTTTGACTTGTGACACTTTTTATTTTGGAGACCCGCTGGTGAAGGGAATGCACGGAATCTTTGTTAAAGCAGATAAAGCATTTGGCGAAGAGGTAAAGCAATATGACATGATCGTTCTGCCGGGAGGCCGTCCAGGTGGGCAAAATCTGAAGGAGAATCCCGATGTCATTCATATAGTGCAATACTTCAATGATAACGACAAGTACATTGGCGCGATGTGTTCCGGCACGGTAGTTCTGTCCGATGCCAAGGTCATTCAGGGGAAGCAGGTAACAGGTTATGTGGGGTATGCAGAAAAATTGATTGGTGGCATCTTCAAGGATGAAGTTGTCGTAGCAGACCAAAACCTGGTTACAAGCCAAGGGCCTGCAACGCCTTATCCGTTTGCATACAAAATTGCAGAGATTTTCGGCAAAGATACATCTGACTTGCGTGAAAAGATGTTATACAACTTTGCCGGAGGCAAGTAAAGACAGCTAAGAGGGCGGGGGAATTATATGAAAACAGAGGAATTGGCTAAGGAAATCATCGCCAACATTGGACAGGATAATATTACGTATGCCACGCATTGTGCAACCAGACTGAGATTCAACGTCAAAGACGAGACTCAAGTTAACTTGAAAGCGCTTGATCGACTGGAAGGTGTCCTGCGAGCTCAGTTTAACAGCGGTCAGCTGCAGATCATTATTGGAGCAAAAGTAAAAAGCGTTTTTGACGCAGTCAGTGAAAAGCTTGACTTGGATAATCAGGACATCGAAGTAAAAGCAGTGCAGCAAAAAAAGAATGTATTATCCCGAGTCGTAGAAACGGTTGCAGGTATATTCGGGCCCGTCATTCCTGTGTTAATTGGATGCGGTATGGTCAAGTCTGTGCTTGCGATCCTGACGACAATGAATCTTCTCGAAACAACAAGCGGCGCATATCAAACCTTTAACCTGATCAGCGATCTAATTTTCTATTTTTTCCCCTTCTTTCTAGCAGTCAGTGCAGCTAAGAAGTTTAAAACAAACGAGTATTTAGCTGTCGCTCTTGCCGGCGCTTACATGTATCCGACGATCATGGAAGGAGCTGCAAAAGTAGCAGAAACCGGCGTCACCAGCTTAAGCTTTTTCGGACTTCCGTTGTTGCTCGTGAACTATAAGTCAACGATTATTCCGATTATTATTTCCGTATGGGTTATGAGCTACGTACATCGCTTTGTAAATAAGCGTATACCCGATATGTTTAAAATCCTGTTTGTACCGATGATTGTGTTATTTATCATGGTTCCACTTGGATTGATTGTATTCGGGCCGATCGGAACCTATTTCGGTAGCGGGGTTGCTCAAATTGTAACGTATCTCTATACCGTTAATGGTGTGATTGGTGCCTTTTTGTTCGGAACATTCAGGCCGCTTTTGATCATATTTGGCATGCATTACGCGATTACACCGATTAACAGCCAGCTTATTGCAGAATATGGTTACTCGGTCATTTCACCTGCCAACCTGACAGGCAATCTGGCTCAGGCTGGAGCATGTCTTGGTGTATTCCTCCTGCTAAAACATAAAGCGAGTAAATCGAGTGCTTTGTCCAGTGGTGTAACAGCCATGTTTGGAATTACGGAACCGGCTATTTTCGGATTCAATCTGAAATACAAGCGACCATTTATATGTGCAATGCTTGCCGGAGGGATTGGAGCAGCTTATATCAATTTCTGGGGCGGCGGAGCGACAGCCTTGATTCTACCCGGAATTCTTGCGTTGCCAACGTATATTGCCGATAGCTACATTCACATTATCATTGGTGTTGTCATAAGTATAACGCTTGCTTTGGTTGCCGTTTTAATCTGGGGGATTGAAGAGGACATTCCAGCTCCAGCAACAGTTAACGCTAGTAATGGAATGGTGAGTGCTGGAACGGCTAGTCCAACAGCGGCAACTTCTGAATCGTCAGCATCCACATCTGCAAATAAAGGAATTGATCGTGTAATTCGGCCTTCAGGAACGTTAATCATCGGATCTCCTATTAACGGCACAGTTAAGAACATAAAAGAGATTGACGATCCTATCTTTGCTTTAGGTAGCGGCGCGGCAGTCGAATCCATCGATGGCAAAGTATACGCGCCATTTGACGGAAAGGTCGTCTCGTTGTTCCCGACTAAACATGCCATTGGACTGCTGTCGAACGAAGGTGTAGAGATGCTTGTTCACGTGGGCATTAATACGGTCAAGTTGAAAGGTAAACATTTTACTGCTCATGTGCAACAGGATCAGATTATTAAACAAGGTGATTTGTTAATTGAATATGACCATAAAGCTATTCGTGCAGAAGGATTTGATACAGTAGTACCCATTATTATTTCAAATACGTTTGAATATCAGAGTGTAGAGCAGGTCGCTAAAGAAGATCGAATTGCCCAAAATGAGGCATTGCTGCGCATTCATGCTTAGAGGTGATGAGATCATGGATAAATTATCTGAACACTTCCTATGGGGAGGCGCTGTCGCTGCCAATCAAGTTGAAGGCAGCTGGAACAAAGGCGGCAAAGGCATAAGTGTCGCTGACGTAATGTCAGCAGCAGCGCATGGAGTTGAGCGGAGGATTACAGAAGGTATAGAGGAAAATGTATATTACCCTAGTCACGAGGCTAGTGATTTTTATACGAGATACAAGGAAGACATTCAATTGTTTCATGAGATGGGTTTTAAATGCTTTCGAACCAGTATTGCTTGGACAAGAATATTTCCAAACGGGGATGAGACGCAGCCGAATGAAGAAGGCCTGCAGTTCTATGATGACTTGTTTGATACCTGTTTGGCATATGGAATTGAGCCGGTAGTCACCATATCCCATTTTGAAATGCCCTATCATCTGGTGACGGAATATGGAGGATGGCGTGATCGAAAGCTGATTGACTTTTATTTAAACTACTGCGAAGCAATCTATATGAGATTTCAAACAAAGGTCAAGTACTGGATGACGTTTAATGAAATCAATATGATTGTACGCAAGCCCTGGAAGCCAGGAGGAATTCAATGGTTTGAAGGAGAAAACAAACTGCAGACCATGTATCAGGCTGCACATCACATGCTGGTCGCTAGTGCCAAGGCAGTCAAACTCGGTAAAAAGATCAACCCGGACTTTATCATTGGCGGCATGTTTCTTCATCCAACGTCTTATGCAGCAACTTGCGACCCTAATGATGTACTCGCCCATGTCAAGAAACTTCAGCAAGCTTATTATTTTCTTGATGTACATGTCAGAGGAACATATCCGCGGTCATATTTTCGATTCTTGGAGCAACATCAATTGGAAATCGAATCTGCTCCGGGGGATGAATTGATCCTGAAAGAAGGAACGGTAGATTTTATCGGTTTCAGTTATTACTCTAGTTCAGTCGTGATGGCTGATCCAACGGATCAGGACAAGAGCGAGGGCAATGAAATCAGCGGTTATAAAAATCCTCTCTTGCCAGCCAGCGAATGGGGATGGCAAATTGATCCGGTAGGTCTTCGGATTACATTAAACTGGCTGTACGATAAGTATCAGATCCCCTTGTTTATAGTGGAGAATGGGCTGGGTGCCATCGATGTGTTGGAAGCGGATGGAGCTGTACATGATCCATATCGAATTGATTACCTGAGACAACATGTAAGAGAGATGAAAAAGGCCATTTTGGAAGACGGAGTCGAAGTGATCGGGTATACGCCATGGGGATGCATTGACCTTGTAAGTGCCGGTACGGGAGAGATGAAAAAGAGATATGGTTTGATCTACGTCGACAAAGACGATGAGGGAAACGGTTCTCTGAAAAGGGTACGGAAAGACTCTTTTTACTGGTACAAGGAATGTATTGCAAGTCACGGGGAAAACATATAAATCCCATACAACATATGTTAATGAGAAGCACTGTTTCGTCTTTTAGACAACAGTGCTTTTTTCATTAATCAAAAGATTTGTCTTATAGATTAAGGCTTCTGGTTGCTTTTTCAACGCAAAATGTCGCAAAGTGTAGCAATTTATGTTGCAATGAGATGAACCTTTCTGTTTACAAAGAAAAAGGAATCATCTCTTTTCATTTATACAATGAATTGACAGGCTAAAACAAATATAAATATATCTTTCAGCACATTCTTCTTTTCGGTAGAATAGAGTTATCTGATCTGTAATCTTTTTCCTTATTGATAACGGATTGGAAAAATGATTTGAAGGAGGAGAATGAATGAAATCGGCTGCTTGCAGGGAGAGGCAATTGGTGTACAGAAGGATGGGTGTGATGCTCGTATTCATCATGCTGGCCAGTGTTTTACTTGGGCCCGGCTCAACGGCTCGGGCTGCCGGGAAGACGATTACGTCCATGGAGTACTTTTCATCTGCTGACGGACCTGTCATATCCAAATCCGGGGTTGGCAAGGCCAGTTTCGGGTTCGTGATGCCTAAGTTTAATGGGGGTTCTGCTGCATGGAGCGAAGTGAACGGGGATTTAGGTGTTAATGTCAAGGTAGGAAGCGAGTGGGTGGATATTGATCAGGCGGAAGGCTTTACGTACAACCAAAACTGGGGACACTGGACTGACGCCGGCTTTCATGGATATTGGTTCTCTCTCTCCTCAACCACCGATGTTCAATTGTATTCCAGAGCGAACGGAATAAAGCTTGATTATCGACTGGTCTTTCAAAACATTAACGAAACAACGATCTCAGCAATGAGCCCTACACAGGGGCCTGACATCATTGCCAGCAGCACCGGAGGCGCCGGCTTTACGTATCCAACCTTTAACAATAATCCATCAGTCACCTATGAAGCCGTCGCTCAGGATCTCAAGGTGTATGTGAAACCGGTGCAGAGCAACACGTGGATTGATATTGACAATAACGCAGCCAGCGGCTGGATTTACGATCAGAACTTCGGCCAATTCACTGAGGGTGGAGGAGGATATTGGTTTAACGTAACCGAGTCTATTCACGTCAAGCTGCAGTCCAAAACATCGGCTGTGAATATTATTTACACCATTACATTCAATGAACCTGTGCGTAATTCATTCGTAGTTACTGCCTATGAAGGGACAACTTTCACAGCAGATGAAAGCGGTTCCATAGGTATTCCGCTGCCCAAGATTGGCGGGAGCGCACCTATTGCGAAGGAATTACAAAATTTTGTATACCAAATCAATATCAATGGTCAATGGGTAGACTTAAGTAATAGTGGTCAAAGTAAATTTACGTATTCCGGCAATGGCTACAATCCGATTTCCGATGCCAATCAGTGGGGATACTGGGCCGATCATATCTATGGTCTATGGTTCCGACCTATTCAGGAAAATATGCAAATTCGAATCGGCTATCCGCTTAATGGACAACCCGGTGGAAACGTGGGCAGCAACTATGTGAATTATACACTCATTGGCAACCCGGATGCCCCACGTCCCGATGGTTCGGACCAAGAAGACATCTCTATCGGTACACCGAACAATCCGGCGATTGAAGGCATGAATCTGATTTGGCAGGATGAGTTCAGTGGTTCTGCGCTGGATACAAGCAAATGGAATATAGAAACAGGGTATTATCTCAATGATGATCCGGGAACCTGGGGGTGGGGCAATGCGGAGCTGCAGCACTACACTACCAGTCCGCAAAATATTTTTGTTCAGGATGGAAAATTAAATATCCGTGCAACACATAGTAATCAATCATTCCCTCAAGACCCGAATCGTTTTGCTAAATATGCTTCCGGTAAGGTGAATACCAAAGACAAGTTATCCTTGAAGTACGGTCGTGTCGATTTCCGTGCCAAGCTGCCTACAGGAGATGGCGTATGGCCTGCACTCTGGATGCTACCGCAAGATTCGGTATATGGCACATGGGCTGCATCAGGCGAAATTGACGTGATGGAGGCAAGAGGCCGTCTGCCTGGAACAAGCAGTGGGACGATTCACTTTGGCGGGCAATGGCCTGCCAATCAGTATGCAGGTGGAGAGTATCACTTCCCCGCAGGACAAACTATTGCTAACGATTATCACGTATATTCTGTAGTTTGGGAACCGGACAACATCAAATGGTACGTGGACGGAAAATTCTTCTATAAAGTTACCAATCAGCAGTGGTCGTCTGCAGCTGCACCGAACAACCCTAATGCTCCATTTGATGAACCGTTCTATTTAATCATGAACTTGGCGATCGGCGGTAATTTCGATGGTGGCCGCATTCCGGATGCTTCAGATATTCCTGCAACCATGCAGGTGGATTATGTTCGGGTGTATAAACAGCAATAATGGTTTTAGCTTAGTCCGTTAAATTAAATTAGCGAGAGCGAAATCCTTCGTGTAACGTAACATGATTATTAACGCTATATACCTGGGGTGAACTTCGGTTCACCTCTTTTTTGTACACGTAAGAGAGGTAAAGGCCAGCACGTAATCAAAGACATAGATGTCAAATAGTTGAGTTTTTTCTTTGTGCGAGTACATCGAATCCTAAAAATGTTGCAAACTGTAGCAATTTATGTTGCAATGAGATGAAACTTTCTGTTTACAAAGAAGAAGGAACGTGAGGTACGCGCATATGATTGCAAAAACGGAAGAGGATTTTAATGGTTTAAAAGAAATTGGAAGGATCGTTGCTTCCATCCGCGATACGTTGGTTGAGCGGACGGTTCCGGGTGTAACGACCAAAGAACTGGATGATTTAGCTGGAGAGCTGTTTGAGAAAGAGGGCGCCATTTCCGCACCCAAAAGTGAATATGACTTTCCTGGTTTTACGTGTATTAGTGTCAATGAAGAAGTCGCTCACGGGATTCCAGGGGATCGGGTAATCCAAGAAGGCGATATCGTCAACATCGATGTTTCCGGCTCCAAAAACGAATATTTCGCAGATACAGGTATCTCCTTTGTTGTCGGCCAGGGAGAAGAAGTGTTAACGAAAATCTGTGAGGTAGCCAAACTCGCTTTTGAAGCAGGTCTGAAAAAAGCGAATCCTGGCTCTAAAAAGAGCGGTATTGGCAAAGCTGTTTTTCTAACTGCCCGGCAGAATGGGTTAACTGTTATTCGTAACCTGACAGGACATGGGGTTGGCCGTGCCATTCACGAAGCGCCGGATCATATCTATAATTATAATGACACGTCAGATGATGAGTTGCTGAAAGAAGGCATGGTCATCGCGTTTGAACCCTTTATTTCTACATCTGAAGAAGAAGTTTATCAAAAAGGGGATGGATGGACGTTTGCTACCAAAAACAGTCATGTAGCTCAGATTGAACATACGATCATTCTGTCCAAAAAAGGGCCAATCATTATTACCCTGTAACTATAGAGGTCGATTAAGGTTTTGTAAGGTATACTTAAAAGCCGATTCCAGATGTAGATGTGGAATCGGCTTTTAGCGTTAGAGAGTCATTTTTTCAACAAGGGGTCTGTTCTGCAAATAAAGATCCATATCCGGGCTAGAGCCATGCACGATATTGTCCGTTACAATTTTCGCCAACACACCGTTATACACGGTTCCATTGTCGCCATAAGCCATAATGACGTAACAATGCGGATATGAGTCATATTGTCCGATTACCGGCAAGCCGTCATGTGTTCCCCCGTAAAAAGCACCTAAATAATAATCTGATTCAACCTGAATATTTGGAAAAAGCTTATTAAATTCTTGGATCAGTTTATCCTTACTTGCCAAAATTTTAGAATCCCTGGTTTCCACGTAGGCCGTATCCTTATCCATGCCGCCGATAATAATACGGTTATCCGTCGTTGTGCGCATATAAACATACGGACGTGCCGTTTCCCAAATTAACGTGCGTTTGTACCAGTTTTCTAAATCAGAAACCGGCTTGGTAATAACAGCGTAAGAGCTGGAGAGCGTGGCATTTTTTTCTGCTTTAAAGTCTTTATCTTCATATCCAGCCGCAATAATCACATGTTTCGCACGAATCTCGTGGCGTTCTTTGGTATAGAAAACAGCCGAATCGTTCTCAAAACGTTTACCTGAAATCTCGGTTTCCTCGTAGATCCGTACACCTTCTGATTTTGCTTTCTCAAGCAGTCCATAAACGAATTTTAACGGGTTCATCTCGGCATCATCATGATAATAAATCGCAGCTGATTTAGAGAAAGGATATACGCTTGATATACGCTGCTCATCCCAAAAATCCACGTTGAAATCGTGCTTTTTGAGAAGTTCATATTCTTCTTGCAATGCCGGGATATCTTCCAGGTAACTCGCGTAATACAAGCTATCACGTCTTATAAAATCAGGCTTAATCGGGAGCTCGCTACTGATATGCTCAATATGATTGATCGATTGTTCACACAATTTCAGATGACGGGCGGCTGCTTCTTCACCGAATGTATTCTTCAAAGATACAAAACTCTTTTCCCCCGCATATTGAATCAACGCAGTGTTGGTGCTTGTGCTGCCTTCTCCAACCTTTCGCTTGTCCACGACAACGACTGATAATCCTTGATTACAAAGAAAATGAGCACACTGTGCACCCGAACTGCCCGCACCGATGATGAGAACATCACAAGTAATATTTTCCTCAAGCTTCGGGTAAGAAGGAGGATTTGTTACCGTGGTTGGCCAATACAATTTGCCGCTCTGCAGATCCATCTCGAATCTCTCCTTAAATATATTCGATACGTAGTATGAGCACTTTGTTGGAAGTCAATGCAGAGCATACGTTTCTTATGAAGGAGCAAATGGCGAGAGCGCTGAACAGAGAGGGCGCCTGTGGACTGGCCTTCGGATTAGCATGATCAACGAAGAAGACCACTTAATAAACATTTTTGTTTACAAAGTGGTTTGCTTATCCTATATTAAAGATACATCTGCAGGTGTATTTTACTAATATTTCAATATTTATGGAGGTGTCCGTGACACACGAGAAACCAATCGGCATCTTTCATCGACGTTACAGCGCAATGACCATTGGTATTATGTTGGTATTAACTACTTCGGCATTCGAAGGGCTAGCGATCACAACTATTGCTGCCAAAATAGCTCAAGACATGCAGGGAATTCATCTATATGGGTGGATTTTTAGCGCGTTTTTGTTATCTCAGCTTGTAGGAACACTGGTGATGGGCCAGCAAGTGGACAGGCGAGGTGTATTCACTTCCATTCTTATATCTTTTGTTATTTTTGTAATGGGGACAATGATTGCTGCGACATCCATGAACATGTACATGCTCATTGGAGGAAGAGTCTTTCAAGGATTTGGAGCTGGCGCTTTAATTACATGTGTCTATGTGTGTGTAACATTATACTACCCGGAAAATCTCCGAACTCAGATTTTGGCAGCTTTTTCGATGGCCTTTGTTCTTCCTTCATTAATAGGCCCTTATTTTGCTGGACTTCTTGCTTCTTATCTGTCTTGGCGGTTTGTTTTCTGGATCGTTATCCCTTTGATTGTACTTGCTCTTCTGCTTACATATCGCTCGTTTCGTGATCTGCAGCGCACTCAGCACATTATAGAAGAAGCACGAGCGGTTGACTCAAGAACAGGTCAGGCCATTTTATTAGCTATTGGAACGGGATTGTTACTGACAGGTCTTGGCATGATTACGAGCTGGCAGGGTATAGCTCTTTCGATTAGTGGATTCATAATCATGATACCGTTCATGCACAAATTATTGCCTCAAGGAACATTTCTAATCCAATCCGGTTTACCGGCAACCTTGGTAACAAGAGGATTGTATGTGTCTTGTTACTTTGCAACCGAGAGTTTTGTTATTCTGGGTTTGACTGAGATGAAGGGGTTATCGGCAGAAACTGCCGGATTACTTGTCGCAGCAGGCTCATTAAGCTGGTCTGGAGCGGCTTGGTTGCAAGCCAGATTGGATGTAAAAGACCGAGGTGATGGGCGGAAGCGGAGAGTGATGTATGGAATTGGCATTATGATCGTCGGAGTTATGATCGTCATGCTGGCTTTATTTTTGACGGATACCGGGATTGCGCTCATTCTCCTCTCACAGATTATTATTGGTTTTGGTGTGGGTCTGGCTAACCCGACTACCGCAGTCCTTTCTTTACAGTATGCTGAGCTTGGACAGGAAGGAAAAATGTCTGCCAACCTTCAGTTTGTCGATTCTTTTTATGTGGCTGTAAGCATTGGTGTAAGCGGTTCATTGGTTGCTTTAGCCAAAACGACGGGATGGGGCATATCCACAGGCATTCTGATGGTTCTGACGCTTCAACTTCTATTGGTTATACTGAGCTTTTTCTCATCGTTGCGAATTACAGCCCATACATCCCAAACAGATCATCCCGCTGGACAAAAAATAGATACACTTCCGATGTAAACAAACAACCGGTCAGACCAGATACGGATCGGAGGCACATATTACATTCAGGAGGTGCGCACGATGGCGCGTGTATTGGTTGTTATTACTCCGGCTGAAGGCCATGTGAACCCATCCCTTGGGTTAATTACGGAGCTAGTCAAACTTGGAGAAGATGTTGTTTATGTTTGTGTAGAGGAATATCGTTCTCGGATTGAGCAAACGGGAGCTAAGGTCATGACCTATCCTTTTGCGGAGGATGCGTTCTCACATGAACCTACACTTAAGCCTTTGGCGTATCGGCATCCCTACCAATTCCTACACATGGTTACTTGCGGAATCATTCCCAGAATGATTCCTGAGGTGCTTCGTTTAATTGAGCATGAAACGTTTGACTATCTCATCTATGATTCACTGATGGGGTGGGGAGGCCAAATTCTCGCTGAGAAATTAGGGATTCCATACGTATGTACGATAGCTTCTTTTGCTTCCGTTGAGCCAGCAAGCTTAGATGACGGAGAGGATATCAATACACGAGAATTATATGAAGCGATTATGAACAAGGCAAAAGAAATAGCAACAACGTATAAGGTCAGCCTGCCTGCTGTGGAGGAGATGATGGCACATAACGCTCAATTAAATATTGTTTACACCAGCCGTTATTTTCAGCCACGGGCAGAAGAATTGCAAGATCGTTTTCTATTCACGGGTTCATCGATTATTCCGCGGGAAGATGCTCCCGAATTCCCATTTCATCTTCTTCGTGAACGGCATACGAAGACAGTATACATTTCCATGGGAACCATACTGAATAAAAACCTGGAGTTTTACAAACTGTGCTTTGATGCATTAAAAGATCAAGCAGTAAATGTTGTTTTATCTTCGGGGAAATACACCGATATTACATCCATCGAAGAAATGATTCCCGAAAACTTTATCGTGAAGCCTTATGTTGCTCAGATTGAAATATTGCAGCATGCAGACGTTTTTGTTACTCACGCAGGCATGAATAGTGTAAGCGAGGCATTATATTTCGATGTTCCACTTGTTATGATTCCCATGACCTCAGATCAACCATTTGTAGCCGGTCGCGTAAAAGAGCTTGGAGCCGGGATTGTATTAGATCAGCATCACCTGAACGCAATCCAATTACAGGAGGCGATTATGGAAGCACTTCACAATCCCATCTATAAAGAGCAGGCACATCTCATCGGCAAATCTTTGAAAGAAGCTGGGGGCTGCACCTTTGCGGCGACGGCGATAATGCAACAATTTGCCAGAGTATAACTGCAATTCACCTCTTATTCTCATATAACAGGGAATAAAATTAATGCTAATACAACAACCCCCTCACTTCATTTCTTTCGAAAGAAGAGAGGGGGCAATTTAGAAAAGTACTTATACAGCTAACCATTGGATATCAAGACAGAGTGCAAAATCGTTTACTTGCCCTTTTTCAAAATATCAAAAATGATTTTGGCATTATCAGTGTTATCAATTAAGCCAGAGAAGCGCTGACTTCCTGGGCCATAGGCATACACCGGAACATCTTCACCTGTGTGCCCACCTGTTGTCCAACCTGTGAAAGAGCGGTTATCAATAATAGCTTCGATCGCATTATCAATTTTGGTCACATCCGCACTTTGAGCAGCATCTTTAACGGATTGAATTTCCTCTGCTGTCAGCTCAAGTTTGAGATATTTTTTCAAAGTTTCATCAACAGAAGCCCCTTTGGCAATTTGAGCAGCCATGAAGTCAGGAGTACGCAGTGCAGCTTTGATTGGGTCTACAAAGAAGTTGTATTCTCCATCTTTACCCAGGGTAAGTCCTCCTGTGGAGTGGTCCGCTGTAGCTACAACCAGTGTTTGTCCGTCTTTTTTCGCAAAATCAATCGCTGCCTTAAAGGCTTTAGCGAAATCTTCCATCTCACTCATTGCGCCAACAATATCATTATCGTGTCCTGCCCAGTCAATCTGACTGCCTTCAACCATCAAGAAAAATCCTTTTTTGTTTGTTTTAAGACGATCAATAGCCGAATTCGTCATCTCAGCGAGTGAAGGTGTCGCGCTTGTGCGATCAATGAACTTGTCCAGACCACCGTCTGCAAACAACCCAAGTACTTGTTTGTTTTTATTCGCGAGCAGGGATGTACGATCCGTCACATAACTATAACCTGCTTTTTGAAACTCTTTCGTAAGATCACGGTCTTTACGTACAAAATTGGTTTTTCCTCCGCCAAGCAGTACATCCACTTTGTGTTTGCCGTTAATCAACTCGTCGTAGTAGTCATTTGCAATAGCATCCATGTTTTTGCGGCTGATATCATGAGCTCCAAATGCCGCTGGAGTAGCATGAGTAATCTCAGAAGTCGCGACCAAACCTGTGGATTTACCGATCTGTTTGGCTTGCTCCAACACGGTTTTGACATTCTTTTGATTTGTGTCCACTGCAATGGCTGCGTTATACGTTTTCACACCTGAAGACATTGCAGTTGCGGCAGAAGCGGAATCCGTAACATTTTGTTTGTCATCGTCGGGATAGGTCATCTGAGCGCCTACCAGATACGAATCAAACACCGTTTTTTCCATCACATTCGTTTTAGGATTATCTTTCATGTAACGATACGCTGATGTATACGACGTTCCCATACCATCTCCAATAAGGAAAATGATATTTTTGATTGGTTTTTTCTCAGTACTTGCACCGGCAGCTTTAGCGATAGTTGCTTGTCCAGGGGAAAGAAGAGTAGAAGCTGATACAGCCAACGTCAGAGCTAATGCAGGCAATGCTTTTTTAGACAATTTCACAACGATTCCTCCTCGATATCTCTTTAACATGAATGCATGAAACTTTGTTCATTTGTTCATCCTTAAGAAGATTATCATTCATTTGTAAATAAAAACCATCACAATTGTACGCTGATTGTAAAATATACAAAATTAACTAACATACAAGCTTAGATCAGTCTAAACACTAAAAGCGAATGAAATCTCATTTATCAACTTGAATAGTTCGTAAATAATGTGAACAAAGCTCGAATTCCATTGACATCCTGTGTTATTTTTAATAAAATTCGAAATGCACCTCAGATTAAAAACAAAATTCTTTTTTTGATCTTCACATTCGGAGATGTTCAGATCCTAATGACGAATATAGGAGCGTAAGAATTCCAATCCTATAGGCAATTAGGATTTTTTGTTTTTAACTGTGCTGTAGAATCTAAGAAAACAAAATGAAAGTTGGAGGCTGGCTTGACGATGGACAACTGGTTCAAACTGAAAGAAAGAGGCACCACCGTTTCAACCGAAATTATTGCTGGTATTACTACATTTTTCACGATGGTATACATAGTGATTGTGAATCCCGGAATTCTGAGCGACACAGGAATGAGCTTTAACGGGGTATTCATTGCTACGATTTTGGCGAGTATTGTAGCAACGCTGATTATGGGACTGTGGTCCAATTATCCGATTATTATCGCACCGGGTATGGGACTGAATGCGTTTTTCGCGTTTAGTGTAGTTAAGGGGTATGGCGTAACTTGGCAGACAGCACTTGGTGCTGTATTCATTGCGGGTATTTTGTTTATTATTTTATCGCTGACTTCGTTTCGCTACATGTTGCTGGATGCCATTCCGGCAAGTCTCAAACATGCGATAACGGCAGGAATTGGATTGTTCATTACAACGGTTGGACTGCAAAACGCAGGTATTATTGCCGATTCTAAATCTAATCTGATTACACTCGGAAATCTGGCGCAACCGATGACGTACCTGACGATTATTGGTCTAATCATCACCGTTACGTTGATGGCTTACAATGTCAAAGGATATCTATTTATAGGTATGGTTATTACAGCGATCATCGCCTGGTTCATGGGACTGTTCCAAATGCCTGCATCCATTGTAGCGATGCCTTCAGGACTGGGGGAAACTGCGTTCCAGATGGATTTAGCCGGTGTTTTCTCGAATGGAATATACACGATCATTTTCACGTTTTTGTTGATTACTTTGTTCGATACTACAGGAACGATGCTTGGTGTCGCGGAACAAGCTGGATTACTGAAAGATGGCAAATTCCCGCGCTCTCGTGGTGCATTGCTCGCTGATGCTGTTGGTACAACGACGGGTGCTATGCTTGGAACAAGCCCAACCTCGGCTTATATTGAGTCCAGTACGGGTGTAGCCGCAGGAGGGAGAACGGGACTGACTGCGGTAACAGTAAGTGTATTGCTCGCCGCGACTTTGTTCTTTAGTCCAATCGTAAGTGTCATTTCGAGCATCCCGGCGATCACATCCCCGGCGCTCATCATTGTAGGTTTCTTTATGATCAGTGTCATTAGCAAAATGAACTGGAGTGATCTGGAAGAGGCCTTCCCGGCGTTCCTGATCATTATTCTGATGCCGCTGACGCACAGTATTGCAACAGGTATAGGGATTGGTTTCATTTTCTATCCTGTGCTCAAGCTGCTTCGTGGCAAAGGTAAAGATGTTCATCCGATTTTTTATATTTTTGCGATTCTATTCTTCATTCAACTTGTATTCCTCGACCACTAAGAAACGGTCTTGAACATGGCAAAGAGAGCTGCGTTTATATAAGCAGTTCTTTTTTTATATACTTGAATTGCTTCACACAAGCACTCCGATGACAGACTAACCTTCCAATCGCTGTTATCCCCAGATTTTCTTGATTCCCTTTTCGAAAGGGAAAAATCCGGTGATAAAGGCGAGCGCTCCGCTTTTCCAGGTTTTTTCTGTCCTCTTCGTTTATGTGTAAATAATCATTCATTTTATATCGTTTTATTGGTAACTTATATATGCCAGTTCATATTCCGTTCATATTGGCGTCACGCTGGCAACATCTTGGCTCATTATACTGTAAATAAGTCACCAAGACAGCTACACAGACTTAAGGACAGGAGAAGATGAGAGTGGAAGAAATCGTAGAAGTGAAGCAAACAGAGAAGAAACACGGCAAAAAGCGTAAGTTATTTCTAAAAATATTCGGGGGAATCATCGCAGCTCTTGTATTATTCATGGGCATCGTATTTGTGATAAATGTGATTAGCAATGGATTGGAAAAGAAAAAGATAGAATCCTATGGTCAGTATGTGCAAGTGGATGGCAAAAACATGAATGTTTCCATTCAAGGTAGCGGAGAACAGACGATTGTGCTGCTTCCAGGGCAGGGAACGCCGTCTCCTGTGCTAGATTTCAAACTATTAATTGATCAGTTAACGTCAGATTATAAAGTGGTAACGATTGAACCATTTGGCTATGGATTAAGTGATCGTACAGACAAAGAACGTACCTCTGAAAATATCGTTAGAGAAATACATGAAGCTGTGGAGCAACTAGGTCTTGGCCGTTATATTCTTATGGGGCACTCTATTGCGGGACTGTACAGCGCATCTTATGTAAAAGATTATCCGGGTGAAGTGATCGCATTTATCGGTATAGACAGCAGTGTTCCTAATCAGCCTGGCATGGATGTTAAACTACCTCTGAAATCGATGCAGTTCCTTCAAACCTCAGGGCTGATGCGATTCCTCAAAAATGTGAGTGCAGATCCTTACAAATCTATGGACTATGATGAGCATACCATAGAGCAGATGAACTTGATCTCTAATCAGGTATCGAGTAATTCAACCTTAATGAATGAGTTGAAAAATCTGGGTTCTAACTTCAAAAATGCAGAGAAACTGACCTATCCTCGCGATTTACCGATGTTGCTTTTCGTTCAGTCCAATAATACTGCGAATCCCAATTGGATACCGCTACATGAGGAGCAGATCAAACAATCCGATCAGGGTAAAATGATCCCCATGGAAGGCTCGCATTATTTGCATCATACAAAGTACAAAGAGATTGCAGCAGAATTCAAAGCTTATATGAAGAGCGTTCAATTAAAATAAATCAAATCAAATCTAACAACAAAGGAAGTACTTACAATTTCCATACTTTATTTAAAGAGCGGCGCCAGACCAGGTGCCGCTTTTTGCTTATCACAAATATACAAGTACTTCACAATAGATACCGTGTTGAGATCACGGAAAATCTCCTCTTACCAAATGGAATTTTAAGGTTTATTTGTCACTGGTTTAAGCTTTTCCACATCATTTTTATTAAATATATATCTTCCCTTTGTATTGAAAGTTATAATGATTCCTGAGCAAGTAAAATTAGAGTTTGTCCAAAAATCAAGTGCATTCGGAGGTAACGATCAGCATGAATATTCAGTTTGGCACTCCAGCCACCTATTGGGTTGAAGCACTGCCTATCGGTAACGGCAAGTTGGGCGGAATGGTCTTTGGCGGTATCGAAAAAGAACGCATTGCATTGAACGAAGACACGTTATGGTCAGGCTATGCACAGGATTGGAATAACCCGGAGGCTCGTGAAGTATTGCCTCAAATCAGGGAATTGATCGCCCGTAAACAGTACGTAGAAGCGGATCAACTTAGCAAAAAAATGATGGGGCCTTTTACACAATCGTACCTGCCATTTGGTGATCTGGAACTTGTGATGGAACACGGACAATTATGTGAACGAAAAACTTATCAGCGCAAGCTGGATTTATCTACAGGTGTTGTAAGCGTTTCCTATGAAATTGGTGGAGTACGATATGACAGGGAGGTATTTGCTTCCCATCCCGATCAGGGTATTGTCATTCGTTTAACCGCAAGCAAAGAAGGAAGACTTAACTTTCATACTAGGCTGAGCAGTCCGCTGAGACATGAAACTTCTGCTGCGAACGCTCAATATGAACTATCTGGAACGGCTCCTGAGTATGTGTCACCGAACTATCACGATGTTGAAATTCCTGTCCGTTACGGAGATGTAGCAACTAGTCGTGCGATGACTTTCCATGGCCGACTTGCGGTATCTCAAACTGGAGGTACACTGCATTCAAGCGGTGGCGGACTGCAAATCGTGGGTGCAACGGAAGCGGTCATTTACTTTGCAGGGGCTACAAGTTATGCTCCTACAGGTCAAAAAGGGGACAGCGTAACCTCCCCGCAAGAGAAGACTGCGGACGTTATTAAGCAGATTATGACTCGTGATTATACAGAATTGCGTCAACGTCATGTACAGGATCATCAAGCGCTGTTTAATCGTGTGCAATTACACTTAGGTGAAAGTGTTGCTCCGCAGGACATGCCTACAGATGAGCGCATCGAGAAATACGGAAGTAGTGACCCGGGTCTGGTCGAGTTGTTGTTCAACTATGGCCGTTATTTGATGATTGCCAGCTCCAGACCGGGAACGTTACCAGCCAATCTTCAGGGAATCTGGAATCAGGAAACACGTGCGCCCTGGAGTAGCAACTACACATTGAATATTAATGCAGAGATGAACTATTGGCCGGCAGAGACGTGTAACATGGCTGAATTGCATGAACCGTTACTTGATTTTATTGGAAAACTTGCGGAAAACGGACGAAAAACAGCTGAAGTAAACTATGGCGCTCGAGGTTGGGTAGCCCATCACAATGCGGATATCTGGGGACAAACAGCCCCTGTAGGGGATTATGGTGCCGGTGACCCGTCATGGGCTTTGTGGATGATGGGCGGCGTATGGCTGACGCAGCATCTGTGGGAGCATTATGCGTTCTCAGAGGATAAAGAGTTTTTGCAGGAGACCGGTTATCCACTGATGAAGGATGCCGCCTTGTTCTGCCTGGACTGGCTCATTGAGAATAAAGAAGGACATTTGATCACATCACCATCAACGTCACCAGAGATGAAATTTGTCATTAACGGAGAACATACAGCTGTCAGTGAGGCAACTACAATGGACCTTTCACTCATTGCCGAGCTGTTCGAAAACTGTATTCAAGCAGCTAAAGTGTTGCAAACGGATGCGGAATTCGTGGATCTCCTGCGAGCGAAAAAAGAACAATTGCTGCCTTTGCAGATCGACGCAAAAGGTCGCCTTCAGGAATGGAGCGAGGATTTCACGGAAGAAGATCCGCAGCACCGACACGTATCCCACTTGGTTGGTGTATTCCCGGGAGGACTGATTACGCAGAAAAAATCACCTGACTTGATGAAAGCTGCCCGTACTTCCCTGGAAATTCGGGGTGACGGTGGTACAGGCTGGAGTCTAGGCTGGAAAATCGGTTTATGGGCTCGCTTTGGAGAGGGGAACCGTGCTGAACAGCTTATCTCCAATTTGTTAACACTCGTTAAAGCCTATGAACCAAGCAAACATGAGCAGGGCGGCGTGTACGCAAACTTGTTTGATGCTCATCCACCATTCCAGATCGATGGAAACTTTGCGGCAACCGCAGGTATTGCCGAGATGCTGCTGCAATCTCATCAGGGTTATCTCGATTTCCTGCCAGCTTTGCCTGAACGCTGGTCTACAGGTTCGGTCAAAGGGTTGAGAGCAAGAGGTGGGTTTGAGGTTAGCCTAAGTTGGGAGAACGGTAAGCTAGTTGAAGCAGAAGTCCTCTCACATACGGGCAATACATGTTATTTGCAGGTTGAGCCTGGCTTGAAAGTATATCAAGGGGATACGGTTGTACAAACCGTTCAGGAGAAAGACGATCAAGTTAGTCTGCCAACGCAAAAAGGACAAATATATACCGTTTCATTTAAATAAAATGAACTTGAATCCTAATGTCGTTCGAGTGAATAACTTATATTCAATAAATCAATTCACCCTCGGAGCAGTATAAGATCAAGAGATGAAGCCGCTGATCAATGAAGATCAGCGGTTTTCTTTTATACAAACTTGAAAAGTTAAGTGTTGTATTGAAAACGGTTTTATGCTATTTTGAATGTATAAAAACGTTTTAATAGTAAAGGAACCTGAATGTATGGGAAAAATCACAATCAAAGATGTTGCAAGGGAAGCCGGTGTCTCGATCTCTACGGTTTCGAATGCCTTAAATGGTGTGGATGTACTGAATCCGGAAACGAAGTCCCATGTGCTCAAAGTGGCGGAACGTTTAAACTACATTCCCAATCTGAATGGGAAACTGTTGAAATCAGGTCAGACAAAAATGCTTGGTTTCTTCACAACTAGTGTGTCGGGACCGTACTTTTACAAGTTAGTCGAGGCCATGTCGCGTGAATGCGACCGTCTCGGTTACGGACTCAATGTGTTTGTAACCAAAGATAAACATGTAATTATGAGCAATATTCTCGGCAGGCGGGTAGATGGGGTAATCATCTACGAAGAGCTGCGAATTGATGAGCAGGATATTCTATCGATGGAAAAAGACAAGATTAAAGCGGTTTTTCTGGATCGTGTGTACGAGAGCGAACGAATGGGAAGTGTCATTTTTGACTCTTACGTAGCCAGCTATGAAGTGACCAAATATTTGATCGGGCTGGGTCATCAGAAAATTGCCTATATCTCCGGCGTAGATGAGATGTTTGACAGTGTACAGCGCCGGGAGGGATATCTGGCGGCCCTTAGAGAATACGAACTTCCAGTCGATGAGGACTACATTATTCAAGGGTACTTTGAAGAAGAGGCCACTTACAGTGCCATCAAATCCTTCATTCATAAGCATCCAGGCAAGTTGCCTGATGCCTTTCTGGCCGGCAACGACCTGAGTGCGATCGGATGCATACAGGCATTGAAATCTCACGGTTATGAGGTTCCGAGTGACATCAGTGTAGTCGGATTCGATGATATTGATATCGCTCCGTATTATTCCCCACCCTTAACGACCGTTCGCAATCAAATTGCAAGACAAGGCATTCTAGCTATCACGCAATTGGTCAATATGATCAAGGGACAGGAACAAGGCGTGGCGCAAAAGCTGTCCGGAGAGCTTATCGTACGAGGCTCAAGCCATGTGAGAATCAACCGAAGAGATGGCCGCTAATAAAGGGAGAGAGACTCTTCGGGTCCATTTTCATTCATATTACAGGGAAGGGAGTTTTTTTGAGAAAATAAAAACGTTTTTATAAGACGGAATACATGCATCTATCGACACATACAGAGGGGAGCAACGAAGGATGAGTCACTTGACGACTACAGCAGACAGACAGCAGCAACCTCTTAAACCCGGTGGCAAGAAACATTTCAAGCAACGCTTCAATACATTCTGGGTCGATTTCGCCAGACAATGGGAGATCCAGTCCATGGTTCTACCCGGCATTCTGTTCATGATTGTCTTCTGTTACATACCGATCTACGGATTAACGATTGCGTTCAAAAATTACACCGTCATTGATACACTGTCCAGTGCCCCATGGGTGGGGCTGGATAACTTCAGAATCATCATGTCAGACAAATACTTCTGGGATGCCGTTGTGAATACGCTGGGCATCAGTTTTTTGAAGCTAGGTATCGGGTTTGTCATTCCGATTATTCTGGCCATTATGATTTACGAGCTGAACAGCGGACGATTCAAGAAATTCGTGCAAACGGTTTCATATCTACCTCACTTTCTCTCATGGATCGTGCTGGGCGGTATGCTTATCACCTGGTTCTCCACAACCGGCTTGTTCAATGAACTACTGCTCGGTCTTGGCATCATATCACAGCCGCAAAACATATTGCTGGACGCGGGCAAGTACTGGTGGATCGCCACGTTATCGGATATCTGGAAGGAGGCTGGCTGGGGCACCATTTTGTATCTCGCCATCATGTCCAAGATCGATCCTACGTACTATGAGGCCGCCAAAATCGACGGAGCCAGCCGGATGCGTCAGATCTGGAATATCACCTTGCCTAACATGAAATCCATTATCAGCCTGAATCTGATTCTGACGGTCAGCGGATTGCTGGGTTCGAATCTGGACCAAACGCTGGTGCTTATGAACTCACAGAACCGCGAGAAGGCCGAAGTCATTAATTCCTATGTCTATCGTATGGGGATGTCGCAAGGCGATTTCTCGTATGCTACCGCCGTAGGTTTGGGTGTTTCCATCATTTCTGTAATTCTGCTCGTCACGGCAAACAAAATAACTAGCAAGCTAAACGACAACCAGTCTGTGCTGTAGAAGGAGGTTCCCTCATGAACGGAAAAGCGGCCAAAGAAGATCTGGACAGCCGGATTTTTGATACGCTCAATATCATTTTTTTAATAATCTGTACCATCGTCATTATTATTCCGCTCTGGAATGTTATCATCTCGTCCTTTAGTTCAGGCAAAGCACTGGCAGAAGGCGGATTCATCTTCTGGTCACCCGAGTTCTCGCTAGAAAATTACCGAGCGGTGTTTAATGATTCAAACATCTGGCAGGCGTTCTTCATCTCTGTGTCCAAAACCATGATCGGTGTCGTAACACACGTATTCTTTTGCGCTATGGTCGGATACGGACTGAGCAAGAAATACCTGAGAGGACGCAAATTGTATGTAGCCATGGGTGTAATTACAATGTTTTTCTCCGGCGGCATGATTCCAACCTTTTTGCTCATCAAGGCACTGGGGCTCCTGAACAGCTTCTGGGTGTATATTATTCCGGCTTTGTTCAGTTTCTTCGATGTCGTCATCCTGATGAATTTCTTCCGTAATGTACCGGATTCACTCGAAGAATCGGCGAAGATGGATGGGGCCGGAGACTGGCATATCTTTCTCAAAATCTTTATCCCGCTATCCATGCCAGCAATGGCGACTATCGCTTTGTTTAACGGGGTAGGCCAGTGGAATGACTTTATGACGACCAAACTGTATATTACGGACCAGTCACTCTACCCATTACAGATGATGTTATATGAAATTATTGTGCAATCCCAGACACAGTCCATGCAGAACGTGGGCGGGTCTGTCGTGATCGAAACAACAACCAAAGGCGTGCAGCTTGCCACCATTGTCATTACCACATTGCCAATTGTGCTGATCTATCCTTTGTTACAGCGATATTTCATTTCAGGCATGATGCTTGGAGCTGTGAAGGAATAAAACGATAGATTCACATCAACGATTTATATTCGACTACGAGGGGGAAAACACATGTTTAATATTCACCGGGTACTGGGCAAAAGAGGGGTTAAAGGATGTGCAGCATTACTGACAGCTGTGTTAATGATTACGGGATGCAGCGGTGGTTCCGATGGATCAAGTGAAGCGAACTGGGTATCCATCGAGAATCGTTATACGGTTGATCCGGAGAAACCAGCATGGCAGCTCGATAAGAAGGAAGAAGTGACCGATCTGACCTGGTACGTCAATGCCGACTGGTGGAATACTGATTTTGGCAAAGATATCGTCACCAAAAAGATCAAGGAAGACTTGAACATTAACATCAAATTCATTACAGGCGATGATACCAAATTAAATACCTTTTTTGCCGGTGGAGATATGCCTGACCTGCTGACGGTGTTTGATTCCAATTCGCAAGTCGTGAGCAAAGCATCAACCTGGGCCATTCCTCTGAATGATTTGGCCGAGAAATATGATCCGTATTTCAACAAGGTCGCGGCTGCGGACACGATGAAGTGGTTCCAGCAAGAGGATGGCAAGACCTACGGTTATCCGAACTATTCCAACACACAAGCAGATTATGATAGCGGTAACATTCCAGCCAAGACCGCCTTTATCATCCGCAAGGATGTATATGAAGCGTTAGGCAGTCCAGTCATGGGAACACCGGAGCAATTCCAGAGTGTGATGAAACAGATCAAGGAAAAGTTCCCGTCGCTCATTCCGTTTGGCTTTAACGCCATCGGTGGAGGCACCGGTTCGCTTGGCGATGCGTTACAGGATTTTATCGGCGTACCCCTGGAGACGGCAAACGGAGAGTTCTATGACCGCAATCTGGACGAAGATTATCTGACTTGGCTGAAAACCTTAAACGCTGTATACAGAGACGGCAATATTAGTGATGACAGTTTTGCGGATGACGGTACAGCCTTTGAAGAAAAGGTGAAATCCGGCAAATATGCGGCGATGCTGCTCGACGGTACACCTCAACAGGGCGGAAACCTTCAGATCTACATGAGTGACAACGAAGGCAAAGAGTACATCGCCATTGATGGGCCGCAAAGTACCAAGGGCAATGTACCAACACTGAATCAGTCCGGTATTACAGGCTGGATGATTAATTTCATCTCCAAGGATGCCAAAGACCCGGCTAAAGCGATGCAAATTTTCACGTATTTGCTGAGTGAAGAAGGCCAGATACTGATGAACTATGGCGTTGAAGGAGAGACGTTTAAGAAAAAAGCTGACGGTACGGTGGAACTACTTCCGGCCGTGAAGGACATGCAATTGCATAATGCGGACCAATTCAAGAAGGAATATCGCCTGGGTGAATTTATGTTTTTCGGTCATGACCGTCATAAGGCGCTGAGTGCCGATGCCTTCCCGGAGGCGATTAAACAAATGCAAGCATGGGGTAAAGGCAAGTTGACCCCTCATTTTATTCTGGAAAATATCAATCCAAACCTGGGAACACCGGAAGCTCGCGCATTGTCCGCCATTAACACCAAATGGAACTCAACACTGGTAAGCATGTTGCGTTCAAAGGATGATGCCTCGTTTGACAATGCCCTCGCGGCATATCAATCGTTCTTGGAGGAAAATCGCTGGCCTGACATTGTGAAGATCCGTAGCGAGAAGATGAAGCAGAATAAAGAGAAATTAGGCATGCAATAATGAGGAGGCTTTGCGATGACAACATTTAAAATGTTCAAAACTACGGGGGAAAATGACCTGTTTCGTCTTGTTCCTCCCGAGGAATACAATCCGATCAAGTCCATGGAAGCTGATTCGATGGCCGTAACCGTTCAACTGGATGATCGTCAAACGTACCAGGAGATGGACGGGTTCGGAGCGTCATTTACAGATGCTGCGGCATATTTGATGAATCAAAAGATAACGGTTGAACAGCGGGTTGAAGTGATGACACGGCTGTTCCATCCGACAGAAGGGATCGGATTGTCGGTGATCCGCAATCCGATGGGCGCTTCGGATTATGCCCGCACGGTATACAGTTATAACGATCTGCCTGACCATCAGACAGACCCGGAATTAGCCGGATTTAGCATTGCACATGATGAAGCGGACATTATTCCGTTAACCCGGCAGGCGCTTGCACTGAATCCCGAGCTGAAACTGTTCGCTTCGCCGTGGAGCGCACCCGGCTGGATGAAAACAAGCGGCTCCATGATTACAGGCCAGCTCAAGCCTGAGTGGTATTCGGCATATGCGGAGTACTTTGTAAAATATATTCAGTCCTATGCAGCTCATGGTCTGCCAATCTATGCAATCACCCCGCAGAATGAGGCTTTGTATGAGCCTGGACATTATCCGGGCATGCTGATGCCCGCTGAGGCGCAAACAGAGTTCATTTTCAATCATCTCAAGCCAGCTTTTGTACGCAACAACCTTGACACCAAAATCCTGTGTTATGATCACAACTGGGATCGTCCGGATTATCCGCTGACCGTTCTGGAACATGCAGGAGAAGCTGTGGATGGAGTGGCATGGCATTGGTATGGGGGAGATGCTTCTGCCCAATCCAAAGTGTACGAAGCTTTTGCGGGAAAAGAAGTGCATTTCACCGAAGGTTCTGGAGGGGAATGGATTCCCCCCTTTGAACAAGCGTTCTCCAATGTGATTCGAACGGGCATTCAGATTTTGCGAAACTATAGCAAGTCACTCGTACTATGGAATATGGCACTGGATGAACATAATGGCCCTACGGTGCCGGGTTTTGGGCAGAGCACGTGCCGTGGAATTGTGCAGATTAATCAGCAGACGGGAGAACTTGTCTACACGCTGGATTATTACGCGCTGGCTCATTTCAGTGCTTTGATTCGCCCTAAAGCAGTTCAAATCCAATCGGTATCCAGCGACGATTCCATATACACGGTAGCTTTTCGCAATATTGACGGAAGCACAGCATTGGTACTGTTTAACGATGAGCAAGAAGGCAAACAGGTTAAGATTGAAATGCAAGATCAAGAAAGCCTTGTTGTATACATGGAATCCAAAAGTGCTATATCCATATTAATATCGAACGATTAAAGGGCAGTAGCCCGGCTATGACCTAATGGTTGTAGAAATGAAAACACCTGCCTCAGCATGTATTCATGTTTTCTCGACATTCCTAGAGAGCAATAATGCGAACCACGCAGACCGCCAATTGGCGGTCTTTTATCTGTTTTCTAATCTGTTGTGTATTTTTTGATCGTTTTCTAATCATTTTTCTAACCTTTTAAGGGGATTTCATACATACAGTCCGAATAAAGTACAAGATAGAATGTACCTGTCCCTGAATCTTTTGGGTGATGGCTCGTGTATAAATAACCAACTTTGGAGGACTTCCATGTATAAACTGATGATTGTGGAAGACGAATTGCTGATGCGCGTGGGCATTCGTTCCATGCTGAACTGGGAAGAATACGGTTTTTGTATAGCAGGTGAGGCTAGTAATGGAAAAGAAGCACTGGAGCTTGCGCTTGAAAAGGTACCTGACTTGATCATTACAGACATCCGAATGCCCGTAATGGACGGATTAGCGTTAATCAAACAGTTATCCCCATCGTTAAAAAACTGTAAATACGTCATTCTGAGCAATTTTGATGAATTAGATTACGTGAAAAATGCTTTAAAGTTCGGTGCCACCGATTACTTGATTAAAAGCGAAATTAATGAGCAATCGCTCATCGAGCTTTTGACGAATATACGGGAGAAGTTGCAAAGTGAACAGCATCAATTAAATGCCTTACCCTACGTATCCTCCGATTATTCCAAGAGTATTCGTTATTTGAAGGATAGCTTTTTCCAAGATATTGTAAGCGGATTCACCCATGAGAAAGAATTGATTACCAAAGCCAAAGAACTCCATTTTCGTATCCAATCAGACCAGTTAGTGGTCATCAAATTCATCGTTAATCATTATGAGAAGGTCAAACGCAAATACATTGAAAAAGGGGAAAAGCTGCTCCGTTTCTCGATACTCAACATTATGGAAGAGGTTATTCCATCCCGGTGGGCAAAGGAGATTTTTGTGGAAAGCTCGTCTGAATACTGGGTAGTGGTTAATGTCCGATCTGACACGGAAGCACATGCTGACCTGAACAAGCTGATTCGTAAAGTACTCACTTCCCTTAAGGATTTTATGAACCTGTCACTTACAGCGGGAGTAAGTTCGATTAGTTTCGGCTTTGTGTCGCTGCGGAAGGCTTGTCAGGAGGCAGAATTTGCGCTTAAGGAACGTTTTTTTACGGGTGAAAGCCAGATCCTGTATGTTGAGGATATACGTGAAACCCCCAGTAGGGAAGACGTTGAACATCTGCTGAGTCCTCAGCAGGAGCAACAATTCATGAAAATTTGTATGAGCAAAAATAAGGAGAAAGCCCGGCAATTTCTTGAAGAAATCTACATTGACCTGAAGACCGTAAGGGCAGGCGAGAACAGTATCCGCAAGCAATACCTTACGTTGCTCGAAACAATGAACGCCCATTTGCTGAACAGCACATCACGAAGCAAGCTTTCCATGACGGAGAAATCCCCCTATGAGATTGTCCTGAACGGGGAACATTGGCAGGATATCCATGAGAATGTGCTGACTTATATCACGGAGACATTTAACGCTAGCTCCCAGGTCACACACGAGCTCAAATACACGGACCTCGCAATAGACATCATCAACAGTTATTATGCAGAGGATCTTTCATTGCAAAGTGTAGCTAGCCAGATTAACGTGAATCCGTCCTATTTAAGCCGTTTGTTCAAGCAGGAGAAGAAGGAAAATTTCATCTCTTATCTGACCCGGGTTCGGATTGATCATGCGAAGGCTTTTCTCCTCAGCAAAGAGCTGAGAATATATGAGATTGCCGATAAAGTCGGGTATCACAACTACACGTATTTCAGTAAGATTTTCAAAAAGAACACAGGGCTTACGCCAGAGGAATATCGGGAACAGCAGCATGTGCATGCCATTCGGAAATAGAGGTGTGATCGATGAAATATAAGCGGCCTTTTCAGATTAAATACAAGATTATGGTGATCTGTATGATCGTCATCATCTTTCCTGTCGTTGTGATGACTATTAATTCGTACTACTCTTCCGAAAGGTTATTATCACAGAATTACAATACACTGCTTAGTGATTTGACCAAACAGACGAACATTCGCATCGACGAGTTTTTGAAAGAAATCGAAAAGATCACGCTGCTCGCCAGTAATGGGCTCAGTGACAGTTTATCTGCTACCCATGAAGGCAGCTTTCCGATCCAGGATTTTCTGCGTGTAAGTAATGAAGAAAACGAAATCTCGGCATATAACATACTAATGAATTACATCATGATGAAGGATCGTGTATTTTCCATTTATCTCTACAATATGAACGGAGGAGAAGATCTGTTTGTAAGTCCACATCAACCGATTGACAAGGCCTTCAATGTGAGAAATGAGCTGTGGTTCAAGAAGTTTATGCATGAGGATGAGCGTACGATCACGTTAACAACCCGGGTTGACAAGCAACTCGAAAATAAAGTGCTGGCCGTGTCCCATGCACGAAAAATTCATGATGTCACGAACGGCAAATTGCTTGGCGTGATGGTGGTTAGCATCGATATTAAATTTATCGAAATCGTCAATCGTAACTTGCAGGAAGGACTTCGATCCAGATTTATGATCATTGATGAGGACGAAAAGATTGTTTACAACGTCAACGACCAGTTAATTGGCACCTTGTTTCGGGATAACGTTCGTCCATCCGAAGCAACCAACGTCGTGGTAAAGAGTCCGCTTAGTCAGCAGAAATGGACTACATATGTCTATATGCCGCTGGAAGAGCTAACTGCCGATGGTAGAATACTAGGTAAAAACCTCGTAACCCTAGCGATCGTCATGTCACTTTTCGCTGCGGTGATCTCCATTTTCCTGTCTCACGTCATTACACGTCCCATCAAAAAACTGTTAAACAATATACGTCTTGTCGAAAAGGGACAGTTTGAGCAGGTGCAGGATATTCGCTCTCGTGATGAGATTGGTCATTTATCTACCAGATTCAACCGAATGTCCCATGAATTGAAACGAATGGTGGAACGCATGCAGCAGGAAGAGATCGAGAAAGCCGCTGCCGAGATGCGGGCACTGCATGATCAGATTAACCCGCACTTTCTGTATAATACTTTAGGTTCCGTGAAATGGATCGCTTCCATGCAACAGGCCGACAAAATTGTAGATATGACCGATGCACTGATCTCTATGCTCCGATATGCCACCAAGTCTGATGGAAGTCTCGTTATGATTCGTGAAGAATTAACTCACATTGCACATTACGTGACTATCCAAAATGTTCGATATTATGGCAGTATTCAGATGAAATATGAGATCGATGAGAACCTGCTACAATATGCAATGCCTAAAATGATCCTGCAGCCCATCGTCGAAAATGCGTTCTTTCACGGTCTGGCCGAGATCGAAGAGGATGGCGTAATTACGATTCGAATAGGATCTCAGGAGGAAGACATCTGCATTGAAGTTTGTGATAATGGAACCGGCATGGATCAGAGTATGGTACGAGGCTTGATGGAGGAAAAGCATGAAACAGGAAATGGAGGCCGGGGGATAGGCCTCTATAATGTACAACGGCGTATTCAACTTCACTTCGGTGAGCCGTATGGGATACAGGTGAAAAGTGAGGTCGGCAAAGGAACAACGTTTGCAATTCTGCTTCCAGCGATCTCCTGTTTATCGGAAAACAAGTGAATGTGTCTTAGACAGTCGCATGTGAAGTCGCTTTTGCTGTCACTTTAGCCTTTAACACTGCCCAGTACCAGTCCTTTGGTAAAATACTTTTGCAAGAACGGATAGATCAGCAGAATCGGTATCGCACCGAGGAACATCTGCGCGGCTCGCCCTGTCCGGGCATTCATCATGGATAACAGTTGCGTGTAATCCGATCCGGATTTCAGCATCATCTGCTCAAAGCTTTGAAGCAGCGTCTGCAAATAACTCTGTAACGGATAGTTGGCGGGATTGTTCATATAGATAATGCCGTCAAACCAGGAGTTCCAGTGACCCACAATGCTGAACAATCCAACCGTCGCGAGCGCAGGTTTGAGAAGCGGCAGCATAATGCGGATCAACACTTGCAGAGGGCCTGCGCCGTCAATGATAGCCGATTCTTCAATCTCTTCAGGAAGTCCACGAATAAAGTTCATCAGAATAATCATGCTGAACACGGGGAGCGCTCCTGGCAGAATCAGAGACCAGATGGAATCAATCAGTCCCATTTTCACCACAACCAGATACGTCGGGATTAAACCGCCGCTAAACAGCATCGTTACGATAAAAAATCCCATGTAGACGTTGCGCCCCATCACTTTCTGCTTGGTTTTGGATAAAGGGTAGGCTGTGAGCACAATTAACACCAGATTCACAAGCGTGCCCAGAACCGTTCGCTGGATGGCAACCCATAGCGAGGAATAAAACGCGCCACCCGAAAGGGCAAACTCATAAGCTTTGGTTGTGAACTCGACAGGCCAGAAGGTAACACTACCAGCCGATACCGCTGAACTGCTACTGAAGGACACAGCGAGTAAATTCACAAATGGCAACACACAGAGTAGCGAGATGGTCAGCAGGATGGTGTAATTTATAATAAGAAACACGCGTCTGCTTATACTTTTATCATAGATCATGCGAATATGCCCTCCTTAGAAGATACGGTAACCCGCCACGCGGTAAGCTAGAATGTAAGAGACAGCGACTAGAATGCAGGAGATCACGGATTTGAATAATCCAACGGCGGTCGCAATGGAATATTGGGCCTGCTGTATCCCCAGACGATAGACATAAGTATCGATAATATCACCGGTCTGATAAACGACAGGAGAGTAGAGATTGTAAATCTGGTCGAAACCGGCATTCAACACGTTTCCAAGGGAAAGCACAGACATCAGAACAATCGTTGGCATGAGTAGGGGCAGGGTGATATAGAGTGTTTGCTTCCAACGCTTGGCTCCATCGATCACTGCGGCTTCATATAGTCCGGGGTCAATGCTGGTTAAAGCCGCCAGATAAACGACCGTTCCAAAACCGAAACCCTTCCATATGTCACTCACGATCATTGTCCATGGGAAGATGGAAGGGGTACCGAGAAAAGAGATCGGCTTGACGCCGAACAAACTCAGAAACGTATTCACGATGCCATTTGCACTTAGAACATCCAGCATGATACCCGCCATAATGACCCAAGACAAGAAATTCGGTATATACACGAGGGTCTGAAAGGTGCGTTTGATCCCGTTGTGCAAGACTTCGTTCAGCAGCAGTGCGAAAACAACCGGCACCACAATGCCGCCAAGCATTTTGAATATGGACATGTAGAGGGTGTTCCAGATCGTTCTCACAAAGTTAGGCTGATTGAATACATGCGTGAAATTGTCCCATCCGACCCACGGTGAGTTAAAGCCGAGACCGGGGTTATATTTTTGAAACGCAATAATGAGTCCATAGAACGGGATGTAGCTAAATATAAATACCAGCACAACGCTGGGGATCAACATGAGGTGGTAAGGACTTTGCTGCTTCCATTTTTTCATCATGGCTTTTCCTCCGTTCAGTTATCAAAAAGAGGGGATGAGAACGGGCTCACCCCCTCCGGCTTCACACCGCAAATGCTTTATTTCCCGTAGGCTTCGTTGACTGCTTCAATGGCATTATCTCCACCAGCTGCTCGCCAGTTCTGTACGACCACGTCAAAATAATCGATGCTTTCACTGCCCATAATGATTTTGGTAAATCCTTCGGTCAGAATGTCATCCAGCGTTGTGCCGTAACTGGAGAGAGCTTCGGGCGTAACACCCCATAGCGCGGTTTTGATATAGTTGTTGCTATCAAGCACTTTTTTGGCCAGACCATATGCATTTTTCGGAGCACCCTGTTGCAAATAATCGCCAGTTGCTCCCGGTGTCGCATTTTTAATAAACTCCACGCTATTATTGTATTTCTGCCACATTCCTGAAGTCGTAAGTCCGCTTGTATCCTTCGTTTCAAGAGCTTTGGACACAGCTTCAAACTGCTCATAGTCCGAATTCGGATTAAGTACACGGAACGCACCAACCACGTGGGCAATATCATTGTCGAGCAGGGCAGACAGTGTCTCCGGTTTTTCCTTGCCGTTACCTTCATCTACGATGTAGGCATAATCATTCAGGATTTCGATCACCGCTTGCGGATTGGCGGCATCTTTTTTCATAACAATGTAGTTGTTGTTGGCAAAAAAGATCGACTGTTTTGCTTCCTTACCGTCCACGGTTGGAATGAGATACGGATAAAAGATCGCATCTTTGCCCAGATTGGCAATCGTATCTACGCCCGGATTATACCCCCACCACTGATAGTAAGGCTGAATGCCTACTTTACCAGCAACGATGTCGGCATTCATCGCGTTGAAATCTTTAATTGCAAATTCGGGATCAATAATGCCTAATTTATACCACTCCGCCCACTCGGCAAGCGCATTTTTCATCTCAGGTTGAATGGAGCCATAGGTGAGTTTTCCCGAATTATCTTCAATCCACATGTCGGGATGTGCATTCCATGCAATGGCAAGCAGGTTGAGGTAGTCCAGGGATTGATCCACAGCAATGCCGTATCCGCCGTGTTTCTCCATAAATTTGAGTGCCATATTTTTAATATCTTCAACGGATTTCGGATCTTGCAGTTTAAGTTCTTCTTTCCAGTCGTTCCGGATCCAGATAAAGTCGGGCTGTTCAATTAACCCCCAGTGCATCTGCGGTATACCGTAGAGCTTGCCGTCTTTTTTGCCTGATTCGTAGCTGTCTGCATCCGCTTTCATATACCCTTTCAGACGTTCCGAGGCATTCTGTTCAAAGGCTTCTGTCAAATCCATGACCATATCGGCTTCAACCAATTGGCGTAACTGAGAAGGATTCACCCGGAAAACGTCAGGTAGTTCGTTGGAAGAGATGGCGAGATTGAGTTTTGTTTCATATTCATCACTGACCCAGTCCGTCTTGACGTTAATGTTTAACTTCTCTTTATACCGGCGAGTCCAGACATTATTGGTGATATCATCGCCCTTTGGATATTTCGCTGAACTGTACTCCGATGTGACCGTATGAATGGTGACTGCACCTGTGCCGTCATCGTCCGCGTCGGTCTGTGTTTTACCTTTTCCCGTGTCACTACAAGCTGTGATGAGCAGAGCGGACATACTCACCGACATGATTAGAAGCTTCATCTTTTGGTTCATTGACGTTCCCCCTCAAGTTCAAGTCATATTTAGGAAAGTTGTACTTGAAGATATTGTAATGGAGAATAAGAGGAGGGGATATAAACGTTATTGACCAGAATCTGTATGATTTTTTACTTTAGAGGAAGATTGAGAGAGCGAATGGGATGAAAAGTGTGTACGAATCTTGCACTTATTTGAACTGTGTTGCACTTTTTTGACCTGTTCGAACCAAAGAAGATCGTGAGAATTATCGGAAGTATACATATTTTTCAGGTTACTTGTGGCTTTTCGTTGTGCTGCGGTGTCTAATTCATTGTAAATCAAGAGGAGGTTCACACCATGTCAGGAGCTCATGACACAGACTTTACACCTGTTTATCCGGATGAACAGGATAGCAATACCCGATTTGAACACATCTATGCATTATATCGTGACCGCATCCGTAGTTACTTTTTGCTGAAAATAAATGCCATGGTTGCAGACGACCTTACACAACAGGTATTTATGAAAGTCTCCGAGAACATGCATCGTTTTAGAGGGAGTGCGCATATTTTCACATGGATCTTCAAGATTGCTCAGAATATGTTAAAAAACGAATATCGCAGATTGTCACGTCAGAATGAAACACCGCTTGATTTTACACAGTTAGAATCCCAATCCATCACTCTTGAATTTACAAAGTATGTTGACTTTCGAATTGACATTGGCGCGGCACTACAAACACTGGATGAGAAAAATCAGGAGATTATTGCGTTACGTTTTTTCGCAGATTGTACGCTACCCGAGATTGCGAGTATTGTTGGCATGCGTGAGAGCGCAGTGAAGAACCGATTATACCGCGCTCTTGGAAAGCTGAAGCATGAATTAAATGAATGGGGGAACATGGCCATCATGTCGATTGAACAATTGATTTCTATCGAAAATAAAGGAAGTTCAGAACATTCGGTTAACCGTCTAGAAAAAGCAAATCATGATCTCTTCACGCAACTAAGTGGAAATGTCGAACGACTGGCGACCAAATACAATTACCAGCCCAAACGTAAAGTTATCATTGAAATGTATCCAGATCTGCCAACGTTTCATCGGGCTGTAGGTGAAGCGGATGCGCCTAACTGGTTCACGGGTACGTATGAAGAAAATATTCTTAAGATCGTATCACCACTTAATCCCGGACCGGAACATACCTACGAGTCTATTATCAAAGGTACGATTCACCTGTTCTCCATGTGGCTGATTGAGGAGATTAATCCGCTGTCCCCCAAATGGATTAGACAAGGAATTGGCGGATACGAGGCTAAACTGATGACACCCGATTTTCTTAAAAATTCGACGAAAGAGGCCATTCGCACGAATTCTATTCCTACTTTTGCTCAATTAGACGATGATACGTGGGATTTTGAAACCAAGAAAGGATTCCAATTCTCGTATATGTTTGTCGAGTTTGTCATAGAGAAGTACGGTTTAGAAGCTATGAATCAATTGATCCGTCAGCCGCAGGATCTCAAAGGCATTTTAGGCTGCTCAGAGACTGAATTTCGTCAGAAACTGGTTAACTATCTGAATCAATTATTTTAAGAACTCACACGAAACGAACGACAGTTTAACGATTAATAAGCTCAGACACCTTCAGCAACATGTAGTCCTGTTCATTATGGGATATCATGACTGGAGGTGTTTTTTTACATTTAAATAAGGTAGAAGGAAGAATGAAGAAGGTTTGAAAGAAAGTTTATAGCGTTCGTTCATGTTCCGTTCATATTGCATTCATTCTAGGGACATCGAAGTTGAGTACACTTGACTTGGAGTAAAACAAGACCCACCCGAGAAGGAAACATGACATAAAGGAGCTGAAGGTGTTGATTGAACCAAGTCATTCAGATTCAAAAAAAACAAAAGCGAGCCAGGATTCCAAAGTCAAGCGAGTGCTTAAACGTTTACTAAAAGTCATAGCCTCTATACTTATCGTCATCCTGCTTTTCATCGCGACCGTGTTCACGGTGAACCAAGTCAGCAGTCATTCTGAACAAAAGCGACTGGAGCATTACGGGCAACAGGTATCTGTCGATGGAAAACGAATGAACGTATTCATGCAGGGTGAAGGGAAAGAAACGATAGTCATTTTACCCGGATTCGGGACAGCTTCGCCTGCACTTGATTTTAAACCACTCATCTCCGAACTGAGTCCTCATTATAAGGTCGTAGTTGTTGAACCTTTTGGTTACGGACTAAGTGAACAGACTGACAAGGAACGTAGTTCGGCTAATATCACGCATGAGATCCATAGTGCGTTGCAAAGCCTCGGTATCAAACGTTATACGCTCATGGCACATTCTATCTCAGGTCTCTATAGCCTGGACTATGTGAACCGATATGCAGATGAGGTACAAGCATTCATTGGACTAGATCACAGTGTTCCGTCTCTTAGTGAGCAAAAAGTTGAAGCGTCCGACATTGAGCCCATTAAATGGTTCCGTAACCTTGGTTTTGCCCGTGTTCAGTTGAAACTGACTGATGACCCGTATGAAGGGCTCTCCTATGACGACGATACCAGAGAGCAATTAAACATTTTAATCCGTAAAAATATGTACAACAACACACAATTAAACGAGGCCGTAAGCATGTATTCCAACTTCCAGGCAGCGAAACAGCTTACATGGCCTTCGGACTTACCTCTTCTTTTCTTTGTGCAGAAAAATCACCCGGTCGTGAAAGAGTGGGTTGCAGAACATGAGAAACAGATGGCGAACACTGAACAGGGAGAAATGATTTTACTGGAGGCAGGACATTACTTGTATCGCTCCCATCCCAAGGAAATCGCTGAGAAGATCAAGGAATTCACCGAAAAGATCGCTACAGATTGAGGCAACGGCGTTATATGGCGTACTTAAAGTACCCGTGTAACGCTTTTTTTGTTATTCTATTGTTTTACGGGCAAAATGCTGATACAGCATCGTATAGTGAACACATAATCAGGGGGTTTAAATATGCAACTTTTAGTGCTCGGGGCTACTGGACGTGTCGGAAGCCATATCGTTACACTCGCGCTTCAAGACGGACATCATGTAACTGCATTGGTGCGTAATCCAGAAAAAATAAACAAACGCCATGATCGCTTGACCGTTATTCAAGGAAATGTGTTGGAATCCGAAGATCTTCTTCGTGCTATACAAGGAGTTGATGCGGTAATCAGCGCGCTGAACACGGATAGAACAACCACACTGTCCCAAAGCATGCCCTTACTCATCAACGCCATGGGGCAGGAGGGCATAAAGCGTATCATTACTGTAGGAACAGCCGGTATTCTTAAAAGCAGAACCGAGCCAGAGAAACTTCGATATCAGTCGAGCGACTCCAGACGTAAGTCAACTAGGGCTGCCGAGGAACATGAACAAGTGTACACGTTGCTTAGAGCCTCCACCTTGGAGTGGACGATTGTATGCCCTACGTATTTGCCCGATGGGGAGGTCCGCGGCAATTACCGTGTAGAGCGTGACGTTTTACCTGAAGGCGGCACAGAAATTACCGTTGGCGATACCGCTGAATTCACCTATCGTCAACTCAGCGACCGCCGCTTTATAAATGCACGCGTAGGGATATGTTACTGAAGGTCTGGAATATGAAATTGATAAATGACGCATGGGAAAATACAGTAATCTTCTCTTCAAACATGTAAACGCCATGATAACCCTGCATGAAGGCAGCCTGACTTTAATTATTCGAAGTCAGGCTCATACTGACATGCTAGAGCAGAACACTCTCCCCGGTTCTTCAAACTATTTGTAACACTACTTCACACGTTTGGAGATAGGGTGATCCTCATTCATTTGCAGCAAATCCCACAGGTTCCCATAAAGGTCTTTAAATACAGCAACGATGCCATAGTCTTGTTCCTTTGGTTCTCTCACAAATTCAATGCCTTTGGCAACCATGTCCTTATAATCTCTCCAGAAGTCATCGGTATTCAGGAACAGGAAAACACGCCCACCAGCCTGGTTACCGATAAAAGGCTGTTGCTCCGGTTTGGAAGCTCTCGCGAGTAAAATGGTTGTGCCTATAGATCCCGGAGGGGCAATCACCACCCATCTTTTGTCCTGCTCAGGTTGATAGGTGTCTTCAAGCAATGTGAAGTTCAATTTTTGAGTATAAAATTCGATCGCTTCATCATAATCGTTAACGACCAAAGCGATATGTATAATCGACTGAATCATAAGGGGGCCTCCATTTCATCTTTTGGTCAACGATACAGTTATACCATTGTAATTGGAGAGACTACAACGGTAAATAAGGAAAAGCAGGAAGTTTCCCTACTCCTAAACCCTGATTTGCAGTATGATATATACTAGGTTAAGCGCTTTCTTTTAGATCAAATTCAATATACATACTTAGGAGGCTACTAAACTTGTTGAATACAAACACCAATTACGCAGGATATCTTTTTGTGCATTTTATCGGTGAGCAGCCCGATGGAGAGCAGGTTTATTTTTCATATAGCGAGGATGGCCTTCATTGGAAGGACTTAAACGGGGGTAAGCCCGTATTGCGCTCCAATCTGGGGGAACAGGGTGTACGCGACCCGTTTCTCATTCGCTCCGCTAAGGAGAATAAGTTTTATCTGATTGCAACCGATCTACGAATCGCAAGCGGTAAAGGCTGGGGTGTTGCTGTAAACGAAGGCAGTCGTGATATTGTCGTATGGGAGTCCAGTAATCTCATGGATTGGTCTTCTCCTTGGACAGTTACACTTGGCACCCCGGGTGCAGGTTGTGTGTGGGCACCTGAAGCCGTATATGATGAAGCGGCTGATGAGTTTCTTGTATTCTGGGCCTCAGCCACACAAGATGCAGATGAATCTGAACGTAAACAGAAGATTTACAGCGCACGCACCAAAAACTTCCGTACATTCACTCCATCGGTAAAGTATATCGAGCGTGAAAACCACATCATCGATACGACCATTCTGGCTTCATCGGGTTCTTACTACCGATATTCCAAAGATGAAACAACCAAAAACATTCGTGTTGAAAAGGGGCGATCTCTGGACAAGGACGCCTTCACTCCGCTCCATGCGCCTGTGTTGGAAGCTCTGATGGGTGTAGAAGGGCCACAGATATTTAAATTCAATGACCGGGATGAGTGGTGCCTGATTGTGGATCGTTTTGCTGAGGGAAAAGGTTATCTACCGCTGTTGACGACGGATTTGGATAGCGGAAACTTCCGAATAGCTTCAGATGATGAGTTTGATATGGGAAAAACCCAAAAGCGGCACGGCGGCATTCTGCCAATCACCGCGGAAGAAGGTAATTGTCTGCTGGCCGCTTATGGAGACGGTCACCAGGTACTGGCTGGTCAATATGCTGACCCTGATGTGGCGAAGTTTGGCGACCGCTATTATATGTATCCTACTACGGATGGCTTCGACGGGTGGTCAGGTACGCAGTTTAAGGTGTTTTCCTCCAGCGATCTGCAATATTGGCAGGATGAAGGGATTATTCTTGATCTGGCAACGGATGATGTGCCTTGGGCCATCGGGAATGCATGGGCACCAGCGATTGCCAGCCACAACAACAAATATTACTTTTATTTCTGCGGCAAAATGCCTAACCAGGAAAGTGCTATTGGTGTCGCTATTGCCGATTCACCGACGGGTCCATTCCGAGCGGAGCCTGAGCCTTTAATTACAATGGGTCAATTAAGACATCTTGGGATCAAGATGGGGCAAGCCATTGATCCTTCAATCTATGCAGAGCAGGATGGCAAGATGTATCTGTTGTTTGGCAACGGTGATGCTGCAATTGTGGAGCTTGGTGACGATATGATAACTGTTCGTGAAGAAACGATGCGTAACATTGCAGGATTGCATGATTTCAGAGAGGCCGTAACCGTGTTAAAGAGGGATGGGCTTTACCACTTCACATGGTCTTGTGATGATACGGGAAGTGAGGATTATCACGTCAATTACGGTACGTCGGAAAGCCTCTACGGCCCGGTCACCTATCACTACCCTGTCTTAAGCAAAAATGTAGAAAAAGACATGCTTGGAACAGGACATCACTGTATTTTCCATGATTCTGAAACGGATCAGTATTACATGGCTTACCATCGTTTTGTCACTCCGTTATCGCGGTTCTCGGAGGGAAAAGGATACCACCGTGAAGTGTGTATTGACCCGATTCAGTTTGGAGCGGATGGGCGAATGAAGCCCGTTGTGTTGTAATATGATGGGATGGTTTGAGCATTAAAGCAAACAATCACGATACAAACCAATACAATTCGATTAGAGTATCGTGATTGAACTCATCATTTGTATGTCTCATGGAAGCCGCTAACTATAGCGGCTTTTTTAGATTTTGCTTATATATGTACCTGGCTCGAAGCATTGTTATTACGAAAGAGGGCAGTTGTATACTTCAAGAATTCACGTTTCATATGAAACGTTTCGAGTCGAAAAATAAAAAGCGAATCTAAATACAACTATTTAAAGTAAGGGTTTTCATTTTGTTATTTACCAAATATGGACATTCATGATATCATAAATGCGAAACGTTTCGAATTCGTTTTTGAAGGGAGAAAAGAGATGAACATTGTAAAAAGGTTAGGACTAATAATAACTTTTTGTCTGTTTGCCAGTACAGCTTTCACTCCTGTCATATCTGCACATGATTCAAGCAAGCCGCCAGGCTTCAAACCGGAATTAAAAGCGGTTGCCAAAAAAACGTACAAGTACTTCAAAGATTTCACCGATCCCAAAACCGGGTTAACGTACGATGAAGTGCGAATGAAGGAAACGGGAACGGAAGAAGCCAGGCGTACCTCACCAACAAACATTGCGATGTACATGATGAGTACCGTTTCTGCAGAACAAATGGGACTGCTTTCGAAAAAAGAAGCCGTATCCCGCTTGAAAACAACGTTAAACACACTGGAGAAGATGGATAAGTGGAACGGTCTCTTTTATAACTGGTACAACACGGACGATGGTTCCGTCAAAAAAGATTGGGGGCAATTTATATCTCAAGTGGATAACGGTTGGTTATCCGCAGGCTTAATCGTAATTGGTCAAGCTTATCCGGAATTAAATGCACAAACCAGCACACTCGTTAAACAAATGAACTATACAACGTTATACGATCCGGAAGTCGGCCAATTCCGTGGTGGCTATGATGTCGCGAAAGGCGCACTGACAGAGCATCATTATGGGTCCTTTTATACGGAACCTCGTGTAGGAAGTTATATTGCCATCGGTAAAGGAGATGTACCAAAAGAACATTGGTGGAAGATGTACCGCACGATGCCACTTGAATGGGATTGGCAGTCTCAGATTCCACAGGGTCACACGGTGAATTATGATGGCGTGGATGTCTTTGAAGGAAGTTATGAGTATCAAGGTAAAAAGTTCGTTCCTAGCTGGGGAGGCAGTATGTTTGAAGGACTGATGCCGGGTCTGGTGATCAAGGAAAAAGACTTGGGTACTAAGGCGTTAGGTCTAAACAATAAACGTCATGTCGATCTGCAAATCGAATATGCCAAAGAAAAAGGCTATGCTGCATGGGGATTCTCGCCATCGGCAACACCTACCGGATATAGTGAGTTCGCAGCGACACCGCTTGGCATCTCAGGTTACAAAGACGGAGCAACGGTAACCGCGCATGCAACATTCCTTGCCCTGGATTATGCGCCTGAAGAGGCACGCAAAAACATCAAAACTTTGAAAAAGTTAAACATGATGGGCAAATACGGCTTATATGACTCCATTAATCTGGAGACCAAAGAAATCGCCAAAGCTTACTTGGCACTGGATCAGGGCATGATCATGGTATCTATTGCGAACTATCTGGAGGATGGAGTTATCCGTGATTATTTCCACAGCGATCCTATTGGTCAGAAACCTGAAGAACTGTTGAAAAAAGAAGTATTCTCCATTCAGTAGACCCGATTCAGAAGGAACGAGGTATCACTTGATGACGCCTCGTTCCTTTTTTGTTGATTAGGCTTATGGCTTTTTTTGTGTATAACATAGTTTAAATTGTTTACTACATATTTTTAAGCTTTTACGATCGTTACAATAACGTATAAGAGAAGTAGGTGATTTTTACTACATGAAAATTGCAGGAGGATAACCAATGAAAGATTTTTTAAAATTTGATACGAATGAAGAACGGCAAGCGTTATTAATTAGAGCAAGGAAGGTTGCTTTATCAGCAATCCAACAGTATGACTTAGAATGGGATAAAATCGAGTTTATTCAACTATCTGAATCGATCACGTATAAAATTGAAACCAGTACAGCTAACCATTATTTGCTTCGCATTCATTCGGACCGATTGAGCAGAGAGGAAATTCGTTCGGAGCTCCTACTGTTACAAGCACTGAAAAAATCGAAAGAACTAAATGTATCCGAAGGGATACCAAGTTGTGATGGTATTTATGTTTTGGAGATTGAAACGGAAATGGGATATAGACGGCCTTATGTAACAATGATGCGGTGGATCGAGGGTGAAAAAACAACAGGGGAATTTACGGATAGCCATGCGTATAATATGGGAGTAATGATTAGCAGGCTCCATGCAGCAGCAAAGGATTTCAATCCACCTTCTGATTTTGTAAGGTCTGCTTGGGGAGTAGAAAGCTTTAAACGTGAACTGGCTAAGTTGGAACGTTACCATCAACGTTTTTTATCCGAAAAGGCATGGAAGCTGTATCAAGATGCAGCGGAGAAGGTTGTATCCCAACTTACCACTATGCGTCAAACTGAACATAACTACGGACTAATTCATGCTGATTTACATACCGGTAATATGGTTTTTAACGATGATCAACCTTCACCGATTGATTTTGAAAGATGTGGGTACGGATATTTTCTCTACGATATGGCAGGCACCATGCTGGAGCTTTGGCCTAAACATCGATGGCAGCTTATCCAAGGTTATGAGAGTATTAAGAAGCTGGAAGCGGACTATACTCGGGATCTGGAATGTTTTTTCATCATGTTCATGATCGAGAACTTCTGCCATCACGCCTCCGATCCAAGAGAAACAGCCAGTTTAATCGATGAACAAAAATATGCCCAAGCATATATAAGAGAATATTTGAACGGTAATCCATTTTTATTCGAAGTGGTCGAGCCTGTAAAAATGGATTAATACTAGCTTTCAGACGGAACGAAACGGAGAACCTACCCCGAATCTTTCCGTCTTTTTCTTGGTGTTTTGCTTCAAAAGAATAAACGTTCACCCCCGCCTAATACGTCTCACATTCCTATTCATTAGACGACGAACCACATGGCTGAATATCATTCTCTTGATTGGATTTAACTTTTGGGGATGGAGAGAAAAGAATTGATCCGGATTGTCAAACGTACCGAAATCCTGGACAATGCCTTCTTTCTGCACATAGGTGTCATTTTCATTCCAAAAAATAGCAGGTTTCTGAAAATCGTCCGTAGCCACTCCATAACCACAAAATGAACCAGTACATTGCTTAAACTTTTGCTGAAGCTTGGTCAGATAAGGGAGATCCAGGATAAATCCCTCAATATTTAACCATCTGTCGTTATATAACACTTCAATCCAGCTGTGGATAATCTCTTTCGGAGAAAGGTGGTAATACCAGCCTTTCATGGCTCCCTTTTGCAATTGCTTATGAATCGTAAAACCGTGAATCCGGCAAGGGATGCTTAGCGCTCTAAGTAGTGCCATGAATAAAATGCCTTTCGTATTACACTGTCCATAGCCGTCGTGGAGCACTTCTGAAGCCTGAATATTATCGCTACGATTATAACCAAATTCAATCTCGTCACGAACGTAGTTATATACGTGAAGGATTTGCTCCTTTACAGGGAGTGAAGCCCAGTTACGGCTGCGAATGAGGCTCTGAATGGTCGAATGATTGTAATCTAACAATTGCGTTTGCTCGAGATTGTTGTTCATGATGAGCACCTCCTGCAAACATTGTATCGTCAGTGCAGGGAGGAAACTTGCAAAAACACGCTATCCTTACGAATATCTTTGGCGGTCATTCCGAGCAATCGCTTGCTGGTATTGGCAAAATGGGAGGGCGTATCAAAACCAGCCGCCATGGCTGCATCCGTGATGCTCGTTCCTTGGAAAATCAAATAGGATGCTTTCTGTAGCTTATGTAACAACATATAACCGCTAAGCGATATGCCTGTATTTTCTTTAAACAGATGTGACAGCCTGCTGTTCGATAGACCGAACTGTTCAGCATACATACGAATAGAGTGCTCCGAATCCGTGCAATCCTTCATATGTTGGATCAGTTCCTTGATTCGTGAATCCGTAATCGCAGGTGGAATGTAATCCAGTTGAAAAAGAGTCATGAGTTCTTGTAAAAATACACAGTAAGTCTCTGCATCATTGAGTAACGGTAACCGCCTTTTGATATGTTCGGCGACTTCTTTACCAAGCTCTTCGGGAAAACTGGCATAATTCCGCTTGCCCATATATTGTTTAAATGCTGTTGCCATCTGGGATGTGCTATCTATTAAAAGCAATACTACGGGCTGCCCTGAGACCTGCAAACGATGAGATATATTGGAGTTAAGCACGATTACAGCAGTACTTATAATCTCTCCCTGAACCTCAATCTTAAAATGATTTTTTAAACCAATCGTGACTTGAATAAACGTATGTTGATGTGCCTCAGCATCGATGGCATTGGAATGCACAAGAATGTGATGCTGCGCGCCGTATAAATTCATCAAACGGGTATCACCTCATAGGTAAAATAGATGGATCTAATAGATTGTATCAAATAATTGGATAGAAAAATCACTTATGTACCTAGAAAACCTGATCTGAATGATGTCAACTATAGGTACTGAAATGGGGAAGAGAACATTGAAGAAAATGATAGTGTTGATTCTATTACTTAGTTTAACATTGGTTGTATTAGGTTGTTCAACGGATCAACAATCCAGCTTGAGACTTAGCGATGAAAGAATCAAGTAACTTCGCAAAGAGTACCCCCTTTCCGATGGTCACTCTGATTATGCTCTAACCATAGATGTTCCTTTTGAACAAATTTTGAAGAGATCAGATTCCGTTATCATCGCTGAAGTTATAAAGCAAAACGAAAATTTTCAATCAACTTTATCTACGGAACCAGGAACATCAGAGGGTAATTTAGCCAAAAAAAACATTCTTTCACTAGGTATGCCACATATTATGTGGTGGATGAGAAGTATGTTCTATCTGCTTATCACGGGAAAACGGAAGAGATGAGAGGCTTCACCAATCAGACCGATGGAATAACATTAAATTCCTTGGTTAAGCTGATTAAAGAACTTTGGTCAAATCATCAAAGATGATGTTCATCAACTCTATTATCTATTATGATGAAGAATAATAAATATGAACTAGCAACTTTCACAAGTGGAGGTAGAATGATGACTCTAACTCAGAGAAAAATCGCGATTATCACAGGTGCCAGCGGTCCCAGAGAAATGGGAAGTGCTTTTTGTCGCAAACTAGCTTCCAGAGATATTGATATTTTCTTCACACACTATAAGGCTGATCCGGAATGGACACTTGCGTTTCACAAGGAAATTGAAGACATGGGGGTTCGCTGTACATCAATCGAGATCGATCTAACCGAGCGTAACGCAGCACAACGAGTATATGAAAGTGCAGTCCAGCAACTGGGACAACCCTCAATACTGATTAACAATGCGGCTTATGGTGTCAACACCGATTACAAGTCCTTTGACGCCGAACTCTTGGATAACCACTATGCTGTTAATATGCGAACGACATTTTTACTGTGTACGATATTTGCTCGTGAATTCGAAAAATCCAATCTAACCACAGGCAGAATTATCAATATGACTTCGGGACAGGATATATCGCCGATGCCAGGGGAGTTAGCGTATGTTGCGACCAAAGGCGCAATCTCTGCTTTTACTACATCCTTATCCCGTGAACTTGCACCTTTAAAGATTACGGTAAATGCCGTAAATCCGGGGCCAACCGATACAACGTGGATGGATGATTCCATTCGTGATTATCTTATGCCAAAGTTCCCGTTGGGACGGATTGGAGCACCTGAGGATGCAGCGAACATCATTGATTTTCTCGTGAGTGAAGCCGGAGCTTGGATTACGGGACAAGTTATTCATTCGGAAGGTGGATTCATTCGAGAATAATCGAAAGCGACTGGCAAAAAAATGATTGGAATCATAAAAAGCCCGGCTAGGTTAGCTGGGCTTTTTTCTAGATTTAAACGGAGCCATTCAATGAAGGCAACAACGATTTCACATATTAACTCAAGAAGTATCTCTGAGCCATGGGTAATTCGTCAACCGGAAGACAGCGTAGCGTTTCACCATTCACGGATACGGTATAATTTTTCGGATTAACCATAATCGTTGGCGTTTCTCCATTTAAAATCATATCTTTTTTGCTAGCTGCACGACAGCCTGTCACAGGCTTTAAAGATTTACTGAGCCCCAGAGGGGAAAGGGTACCAGCATCAATAGAGGCCTGGGACACAAAGGTTGCACAAATGGCAGAACGAGCTTTGCCATAGCTCCCAAACATCGGTCTGTACATATAGGGCTGTGGTGTCGAGATCGTGGAGTTCGGATCTCCCATTACACTATGCATAATCATGCCGCCCTTAATAACAAGTTCGGGTTTAACTCCGAAAAAAGCGGGTTTCCATAACACAAGATCCGCCATTTTACCGACTTCAATCGATCCTACATATGTTGAAATGCCATGAGTAATTGCAGGGTTAATCGTATATTTGGCAATATATCGTTTCACACGATTGTTATCCGCCTGGGTATCTCCGGTAAGCGAACCGCGTTGTTTTTTCATTTTATCCGCCGTTTGCCAGGTTCGGATTGCCACCTCACCTACACGGCCCATCGCCTGTGAATCTGAACTAGTCATACTGATTGCACCGATATCATGTAATATATCTTCCGCACCAATTGTTGTCTCCCGAATCCGCGAAGCGGCAAAGGCGACATCCTCCGGAATTTTGGGATCGAGATGATGGCAGATCATTAGCATATCCAGATGCTCATCGACGGTATTTCGGGTATAAGGCATGGTTGGACTGGTGGAAGAAGGCAGGACATTCGGCATGGAAGCAACACGTAACAAGTCCGGCGCGTGACCACCGCCCGCACCTTCGGTATGGTAGGTATGAATGGCGCGACCATTGAATGAACGCAAACTGTCCTCCACATATCCGGCTTCATTCAGCGTATCGGTATGGATATTGACCTGAATATCATACTGTTCTGCCACGCTTAAACATTTGTCGATAACATATGGTGTGCTTCCCCAGTCTTCGTGAATTTTCAGTCCGCCAACACCAGCAAGTACTTGTTCCATCAACGCTTCAGGTCTGGAACTATTACCTCGGCCAAGCATCACAAAATTCATCGGAAGTGAATCAAGCGCCTGCAGCATGCGTTCAATATGCCACACCCCTGAGGTACAGTTAGTAGCGAGTGTGCCCGTGGCCGGGCCGGAGCCTCCACCAACCATCGTGGTAATCCCACTTTGCAACGCAATTTCAATTTGCTGCGGAGAGATGAAATGCACATGGCTGTCTACACCGCCAGCGGTTACAATCAAATTTTCACCAGAGATCACTTCTGTACCTACCCCAATAACCATGTCAGGATCGACACCATCCATCACAAATGGATTTCCCGCTTTGCCAATGCCTCGGATCAGTCCGTCCTTAATGCCAATATCGGCTTTGACAATTCCCCATGTATCCACAATAACAACGTTGGTAATGACCGTATCCAGAACGCCTTCGCTACGCGTTGCTAGAGGATGCTGTCCCATGCCATCCCTGACCGTTTTACCTCCGCCAAAAACACACTCGTCTCCATACACAGTAAAGTCTTTTTCAATCTCGATTTTTAACGAGGTGTCCGCGAGCCGGATCCGATCTCCGGTCGTGGGGCCATACATGCTTGCATATGTCGCACGATCAATGGTGTTCATCATTCAACCCTCCCGTTGGTTAACCCGGCGAATCCATGGATTTCCTTCGTTCCACCGATTTCAACCAGCGTAATGTCATGAACGTCTCCCGGTTCGAAGCGGACGGAAAGACCTGAAGCGATATCCAGCCGATATCCTTTAGTACCTTCGCGGTCAAATGATAGAGCGGGGTTCGTTTCAAAAAAATGAAAGTGTGATCCGACCTGAATGGGGCGGCTGCCTGTATTGGTCACGGAACGGGTAATGCGTTTGCGGTCAGGCAGCAGGACAATTGGGTCATCCGCAAATTCATACTCACCGGGGATAATCGAACCATCGATCCGGGCAACAGGCTCATGTACAGTCACCAGCTTCGTTCCATCGGGGAACGTGGCTTCAATCTGAACTTCACTCAGCAACTCGGCTACGCCATCCATTACCTGGTTTGCTGATAAAAGGTGACGAGCTTCTTCCATGAGTTGTTTTACGGTTTTCCCATCCCGTGCACCCTCTACGACAAAACCTGAGATATAGGCAGCGGCTTCCGGATAATTCAACTGAACGCCACGTTTCAGCCGCTTTTCAGCCATATCTGCAGCAAGGTACATCAGTAATTTTTCACGTTCCTGTACAGTTAAATGCATAGTCAGCAACTCCTTCGCTGAGTTAAAATGAGAAGAAATAACAGGCTTGGTTCCATGTAATCTTTTTCCAATCATTGCTTATGTTTGAAAATGTAACATGGTTGTGGAGGGGAGTCAAACAAGAATGTCAAACAACATAACATTAGAAGATTGATTTGTGCAAGATCACAAATGGTTCTTAAAGAAAAGGTGTTGAACATAATATTTGCCCAGAGATGGGTGGGGCATGATGAAACTTCAGAATGCACAGATCGTTGCGAAGAATCGGTTACATAACGCTATACTTTACCTTAGTTGAGAGGAGGGATCAGATGGATTGGCTGATGAGAATGAATCGTGCTCTAGATCATATTGAAACGAATCTATCCAACGAAATCAGTTTAAATGACGTTGCGCAGTGTGCTTGTTGTTCTTCATATCAGTTTCAGAGGATGTTCTCGTTCATTACGAATGTTCCACTGGCTGAGTATATTCGAAGAAGACGGCTTACAATGTACCGTTTTCCCTGGTTTCGTGGTTTAATAGTGATGTGTCAAAACCATTAAAAGTCAGGATGTTAATATGAGCAAATATATAATTGGAATAGATCTGGGCGGCACCAATATTAAATCCGCTGTGTTTAATACAGCATTTAAGAAAATTCACGAACGGAGTGATGCCACGGAAGCCGATAAAGGCCCGATCCATGTGTTAAATAAAATGGCGAACATCACGCAAGAAATGATGGCGGCCGAAGGAATCCATCCAGATGAGGTGAACTGCATGGGGATAGGTGTGCCTGGCTTGCTAGATCCACAAACGGGCTTATCTATATTTTCGCCTAATTTTCCCAAATGGGAGAATATCCATGTAGTGAATCACATGAACAACCATTTCGATTTCCCCATTTTTATCGACAATGATGTACGCGTTAATCTATATGGTGAATGGCTGTTTGGTGCTGGTGTCGGTTGTCGCAACTTGGTATTACTCACCTTAGGAACCGGTCTGGGCTCTGGAATCGTTAATGACGGAAAGGTGATCTACGGAGCAACCTCAAGCGCAGGGGAAATGGGACACATGAATATGTATAGGGAAGGCCGTGCTTGTCGTTGCGGTAGTTCAGGCTGCCTGGGCAGATATGTATCTGCCATTGGGATGGTTCGAACATTGACGGAAAGGCTGGAGGCAAGCCAATCCAGTATGATTACGGAGTGGGTAGAAGGAGATCTGTCCAGAATTACCGCTCATATGATCTCGAATGCATATGATCTTGGGGATGCACTTGCTGTTGAAGTCATGCACGAAACAGGAGAGATATTAGGTTTCGGCCTTTCTAATGTCATAAATATGTTGAATCCCGAAATGATTATCGTAGGTGGCGGCATGTCCGCAGCTGGTGATCGTCTCCTTAATTCCGTACGTAATACCGTTAGAAATCACTCATTAAAGCTCTCTTCAGGAGCTTGTACCATCGTGCAAGCTAAATTGGGTGGACAAGCGGGTGTAATCGGTGCAGCAGCATACGCAAATCACAGGTTACTTTCAAACACCGGAATGTAACTTGGAAGTTACTAAATACACCTTTAAAGCCGCTTTTACAGCGGTTTTTTGTTGTTTTTGATCCAATTAATTTAACCGTTTGTTCTTTGATCTTTAAATTGTTTGGGTGTACATCCCGTATACGTTTTGAACACTTTCGCAAAGTAACTCTGATCGTAAAAGTTTAAAAGCGTAGAAATCTCCGCTAACGTATAGTGAGAATACGTCAACAGATTTTGCGCCTCTTCAATTTTCGTTTTCAAAATAAACTGCGAAATGGAGATGCCGACTTCTTTTTTGAACAGATTGGACAAATAATTCGGATTCAACGAAGTGATTTCAGCCAGTTGTGAGATCGTAATCCGCTCATTTAAATGGTTAAAGATATAGTTTTGACATATGTTAATCGGTTTCGAGTATTTGTGTTTTTTACTACGCTTCACACGTTCCGCAAAATCAAGCAGAGCAACCTCCATTAAATCCTCAACCGCTTGGCTGTCGGTTAAGTCCTCAATTTTAAGGATATAAAAATCACTAAGATTATAAGCAATCTCTTGAAAAACACCACCTTCTACCGCTGATCTTGTCGCAAGCGTGATCAGTGAGATCGCCAGATTCTTTTGACTACGCAAATAACTCGTCTTGGACAACACACTCTTTTTGCCTTGTTTGTGAATGGTATGAAAGGATTCCAGCACCTTATCGGTTCTGCCCAAGCGAATGAAATCAAATACTTTTTTCTCTTTATCGATTTCCGTGTGAACGAGATTATTTTGACGGTCGTCTATGATTTGCTTATACGGTTGCTCGATTTCCAGCGTTTTTCTCCAACGCTCATCCTCATTTTTCATCAAGATTTCGTCCAGCGTTAGCTTTTCCTGATAGAGCATGAAATACATCGCCATACTAAGATTAATTAATTTAAACGTACTCATCACAGGGACTCCGTCGTAATATTTCTTCATTTCATGATGATCCGCTTTGGCTAACAAATCACTTAGAGTCACACGAATAATTTCCTCTGTCATTTTAAAATTAATAATCGGGCCTACAATGATGATTCCTTTCCACTGATGATCCGCATGAATACGTATGGCGAAAAATTTCTCCAAATACATTGTTTCACGAAGGACAGGGAGTTGCTCGATTGGCATGCTGGAAAACAGGTCTGTCATGATCTTGTAGTCAGAGGGGAATAAGGGGTTACACCGGAAATCCACAGGGGTGACCTGATAGACTAGCGTGTATTCATTATCAAAATAGTAGACGGGTACATTGTATAAATGATGTGTCATATTACATATATATTCAAGGTTTTCATCACAAAAGTTAGGCATCACCAAGCCTCCGTTTCAATCTAAGAACTGAAAAACACATGTGAATATTCCTATTTACATGTGAAACTTACCATATGAAACCTCACAAGACCGATTATAATTTGTCATGAAATCGATTTCAAGCACGGATTTAAGGGGGATCAGCTACTCAGCCAATATAACACATGACCTATACCCTGAATTGAGAGCGTTATCAAATGATCAGATTCATCTTGTAATAAAATTCGACAATAGTTATTCCAAATTTTGAATAAAGAGGTGGATTTTTATGCGTCCTTTCGGATATAAGGATAAATTCGGTTATTTGTTTGGTGATTTTGGAAACGATTTCTTTTTCGCGCTAGTTGGATCATTTTTGATGGTCTATTACACGGATGTATTTCATATTAACCCGGCAGCGGTCGGAGGATTATTCCTGTTAGCTCGTTTGTGGGATGCCATAGCGGATGTCTCGTGGGGGCGTTTTGTTGATACGCGTAAAGCAAGCAAACACGGTAAATTCAAACCATGGATTTATCGCATGTCATTTCCGCTTGTGATCTCCGGGGTACTCATGTTTGTTTACATTCCCGGAATGTCCGATGGATTTTATCTCGCTTACGCTTATGTTACTTACATTCTGTGGGGAACGCTCTACAGCACCGTTAACATTCCTTACGGTTCCATGGCTTCAGTCATTACTGCTGACCCAGTAGAACGAACCGTGCTGTCTACATGGAGATCGCTTGGAGCAACATTGGCGCAATTATTTGTAGGCGTGGTGGGCCCGTTGCTGTTGTTTGTTAATAACGAAGCGAATGCAAGCCGTTTTTTCCTGGGAGCTGTTATTTTTGGAATATTGTCCATTGCTTCTTATATGGCGTGTTATAAATTATCGATCGAACGTGTTATCCCGGATATGAATGAGAAGCCAAATACCAATTTGAGAAAAACACTATATGGCCTTTTGAGAAATAGACCGCTTATCGTCTTCCTGATCGGATCGCTCATTTTCTTAATTAATTTAATGTTGCTTGGCACGGTTAATACGTATTTGTTCAAAGACTATTTCGGTAACGCGCAATTACTTAGTGTGTTCAGTCTGGTGCAAGCTGCGCCTATATTTATCGGAATGCCGTTAATCAAACCACTCGTAGCAAAGTTCGGGAAAAAAGAAGTTGCCGCTGCTGGCTTTTTACTCTCAACGCTCGTTTACTTGCTTCTCTATTTCATTCCGAATCTTTCCGCTATTCAATACATGGCGATTCTGTTCATTGGCTTGTTAGGATACGCTCTGTTCAATCTAATCAGCTGGGCGTTTATCACAGATTTGGTTGACTATCACGAACATGTTACAGGACTCCGAGAGGATGCGACGATATATTCCATCTATTCCTTTTCGCGTAAAGTCGGGCAGGCCGTTGCAGGTGGTATTGGCGGGGTAGCTATGGCGGCTGTTGGCTATAATGCTACACTGCATGTGCAAACAACACGTACACTTGAAGGCATTTATTTCTTGGCAACACTTGTTCCAGCTATGGGCCTATTTCTCGTATTTATCTGCATTGCTTTCCTGTATCCATTAAACAAAAAACGTACAGCACAACTTGTAAGCGATATCAAGGCAAAACGAATGAACTGATACCCGAGACCTGTTTCACAACGTGCATAAGGCAGGAGGTAGAGGAAGCACCTATTTTATAGAGAATGAAGGAGTGTTCATATGTTATACCCTATTTTGACCGAGACACGTAATCTAATCGATCTGAATGGAATCTGGAATTTCAAATTGGATGCCGGAGAGGGATTTCAGGAAAATTGGCAAAAGGCAAAACTCCAAGATCCGATGCGCATGGCTGTCCCAGCTTCATATAACGACATCGGAGTAAGCGCCAAAATTCGGGACCATGTAGGCTGGGTCTGGTACGAGCGGGAGATCACGCTACCGAGTGTGATGAATGAAGAGAGAGTTGTTTTGCGCTTTGGCTCCGTTACTCATATGGCCAAAGTGTATGTGAACGGGGAATTTGTTACCCAGCACAAAGGCGGATTTTTACCTTTTGAAGCTGAAATAAACCGTTACCTGCACACAGGGAAGAACCGCCTGACCGTCGCTGTAAATAATATTGTGGATGAAACAACACTACCCGTTGGCTCCATTGTTGAGAAACAACATTCAGATGGGCAAACAACGGTGCACAATCTGCCGAACTTTGATTTTTTCAACTATGCCGGTCTGCATCGCCCTGTAAAGATATACACAACACCAACGACCTATGTTAAGGACGTCACGATCGTAACCCAATTGGATGGACAGGTTCATTATTCCATTGATGTGGTTGGCTCTGCGTCGGTTAAAGCTGAAATTATCGATGAATCCGGCTTTTTGGTTGCAGCATCCGAAGGCGAATCGGGCACAATGATTATATCAGATGTTAGACTCTGGGAGCCGCTGAATGCCTACTTATACACGTTGCGCGTAGAACTGCAAACCGAAGGGGAAACCATAGATGTATATGAACAGCCATTCGGGGTGAGAAGTGTAGAAGTGAAAGAAGGCAAGTTCCTGATTAATGATAAACCCTTTTACTTCAAAGGGTATGGCAAACATGAGGATACGACTATTCATGGCAGGGGATTTAATGAGGCCGCCAATGTGCTTGATTTTAATCTCATGAAATGGTCGGGAGCCAACTCCTTCCGAACTGCACACTATCCATATTCGGAAGAAGTGATGCGACTGGCTGATCGGGAAGGATTTGTTGTGATTGATGAGGTGGCCGCAGTTGGCATGCATCTGAACATGCTGGTTGTGCATCGCGGGGGCGTGCTGAAGAACACATGGGATGAACTTGATACGTTCGAACATCATCAGGATGTCATTCGGGAACTCATTGAGCGGGACAAAAATCACCCCTGTGTGGTCATGTGGAATATCGCTAACGAGCCTGCCTCTGAAGAAAAGGGAGCCTATGAATATTTTAAACCGCTGATTGATCTAACGAGAGAGTTAGATCCACAGAAACGTCCGGTGACTATTGTTACTCAAATGGAATCCTCACCTGAGAAGGATCAGATTGCGGAGCTGTTGGATATACTCACTTTCAACCGATATTACGGCTGGTATGTGGATGGTGGGGATTTGCATGCTGCCAAGGAAAAGCTTCGTGCCGAATTCAATGGCTGGCTAAAGCGATGCCCGAACAAACCGTTCATGATGACCGAATACGGTGCAGACACGGTTGCCGGATTGCACGATGTTGAACCTGTCATGTTTACGGAGGAATACCAAGTGGAATTTTACAAAGCCAACCATGAAGTATTCGATGAATTTGAGCAATTTGTCGGTGAACAAGTATGGAACTTTGCTGATTTTGCCACCAGTCAGGGAATTATCCGTGTGCAAGGCAATAAAAAAGGCATTTTCACACGGGATCGCAAACCGAAAGCTATCGCACATGAACTGAAAAGACGGTGGACGAGTATCCCTGATTTTCATTATAAGGGCTAAGAACGAAGCGGGAATATGTACGTGAAGCAATCCGAGTGATCAAGAAGTAATTTTAGTGATCAAGTCATTCTAGTGATCAATAGGTAAGCCAGCTAATCAATATGGTTAGCTGGCTCTTTTTTATTTAGTAGCAGTGATAACACAGGTTGTTGGAGCAGGTCAGGGGGCAGCATCAGAATCGGTAGTTGGTGTCCTTATTCCTCTGTGTCCGCTCCTTCAAACAACTGCTGAATCATCTTATCTTTGTTATTCAAAAATTCCTTCATGATCAAGAAATGATCGGTTTCCTCCAAGGTCTGTACCTCGACGCCTTCCGGTGTCAGGTTATATATCTGCGCATTGGGATACGCCATCAGAATAGGAGAGTGGGTAGCAATAATGAATTGTGAATTTTGCTGTACCAACTCATGAATTCGGGCAAGCATGGCCATCTGGCGAAGCGGCGATAATGCCGCCTCAGGCTCGTCCAGAATATAAAGACCATGACCGCCAAACCGATGAACAAACGTGGAAAAAAACGACTCTCCATGGGATTGCTCATGTAACGATTTACCGCCATATGAATTCTTGATGGGAGCACCGTAGGAAGGCTCACGATCCAACTCATCAATGGTTGTAGCCAGATTATAATAACTCTCGGCCCTGAAAAAGAAACCATCCTTCGGACGCCGCGCACCTTTGATTAATTGAATATACTCATACAAGTTCGAATGTGTGGCTCGGGTAGAAAACGTAAAGTTCATCGTGCCGCCTTCGGGATTGAATCCCCATGACACGGCAATCGACTCCATTAACGTAGACTTGCCCATCCCGTTTTCACCAACAATGTACGTAACTTTGGGATGAAAATCCATCGTATGAAGGTTACGAATAACGGGTAAGTCAAACGGATACTCATCATAAGTAGCAATTTGATTCCGTTTAAGCTGTATTTGCCTCAAATAGGCTGGAGATCCTTTCAATTTCACTTCACCTCTTATATCTGTACATCATAACGATCGCGAAGGACTGACAAATGATGTAGCTCGTGTCCAGTAATCACATAAGCAATGGAACGAGTAGATGCCGTGTTATCATTGACCTGCCCCATACGCATCCAAGCTTCTGGACTCAAGCGGCGGAGCAGTACAATGGTGGAATACCGTACCGCTGCATATTCTTCAGCCAGATCAACCACGCTATATGCTTCAAAAGGGTGACCTTCCATAAGTGTGTCCTGATCATATCCTGGAAGAGAGGTCTTGTCTCCTCTGGCGATGCGTAACAAACGGCTGCTCATAATTCGCTCATTATCAATAAGGTGACCAAATACCTCTTTAACGCTCCATTTCCCTTCATCATAGCGGTAATTGGCTTGTTCCTCTGATAATGCGCGAATTGCGCTCTCCACACGTTCCGCTTGCTTTTGTAATAACTCAATGACATTTCCTTCAGGAACAAGGTGGATGTATCCTTCGTAGAAAGCAGCGTATTCTTCTTGACTCGGTCTTTCGTTCATATTAACTCTCCTTTAGTGGGCATCATTTTTTGTTTATTTTACCATTAATCCAAGGTAGAACCGAAGAAAACTACAACAACTGATCTCATATGAGGATTGATCAATAATCGGTCAGGATAAATCATTGAATGAATGTGTTAGAAACCTTATCCTAAATTATAAGATAACGCTACCAATTCACTAAGAAACGTGGAGAAACAAACAAGTCTGTTTCAGAGGTGCAGATGCTCATTAAGACTCACTGATGTTTGAATCGCTTAGGCGATACACCTGTTATTTGTTTGAATTGCCGACAGAAATGTTCGACATTACGGTACCCGCATCTGTCCGCAATCTCTGCAACCGTATAGGGATGGTGTCTAAGGTACTCTTTAGCTAAGCGAATTCGGCTATGGATGACATCATCTATGCAGGATAAACCGAATGATTTCTTGTAAATGAGTTGCAAGTATCCCGGGCTGATATTCATGGTTTTGGCCATTGTAGCCACAGTCCATGGATGACTTGGATGGTTGTGAATAGCTGTCCGAAGTTTCATCAGAGGATAATGCTGCGGGCCAATATTTTTTTGTACATAAGATTCAAGCAGTTTGTTAAACAATGTGCGAAGCAAATAATCGATGGATGATTCCTTGTAGCCTTTCTGGAGAGAATGCTCTGCGAAAAGTAATTGAAACAGCTTATGACAATATTCTGGATCATCCAATGCAAAAGGCTCGCCCAGAGGGAGAGAGGTTTCGGTTACATAGAGCTCGTCACTTGCAAAACGTATCCAATCGTTCACATATTGGTCTGAGCAAGCGCGATAGTATATTTTCGAATAGGGCGGATACAGAACAGCACAATAGGGCGGGAATTCTTCCAGTTGACCTTTAACCCAGAACAGTGCCGGAGTCTGCGTAATGACCAACAGCCAGCAATCATGACCTTCAGGTATATCAAACACAAATGGACTGTGATGCTCAGCATCATATTCAACGTAATAAATCGTATTCATCGTATTTCACCTTTACCATGCGTATTGTGAATCTCGTCTACGTGTACATCGAAACGCCATTGAAACATGAACATGCTCGGTGTCTCCTAATTATACGAAAGTTATCTTGACAAATCTAAACAAGGGGTGCATTTTCCAATGAAAAAACAAGGTTTAAACCCTTATCTCCCATCATGGGAGTACGTGCCTGACGGCGAGCCTTATGTGTTTAACGACAGAGTATACGTCTACGGGTCACATGATCGGTTTCACGGACATGCGTTTTGTCTGAACGATTATGTATGCTGGTCTGCTCCTGTAGATGACCTTGGTAACTGGCGCAATGAGGGAGTTATTTATCAAAAAACAGATGATCCGCTGAACCCCGACGGTCATATGTGCCTTTATGCCCCCGATGTAACTATCGGACCGGATGGTCGCTATTATCTATATTATGTACTTGATAAAGTGCCGGTTGTTTCTGTAGCGGTATGCGATTCACCTGCGGGTAAATATGAATTCTATGGTTATGTTCAATATACAGACGGCACTCGGCTCGGGGAACGAGAAGGGGATGAGCCGCAGTTCGATCCAGGTGTGCTGACAGAAGGAGAGCTCACTTATCTCTACACGGGCTTCAGTGCACCCGGTGACCGTTCCAGACATGGAGCAATGGCGACGGTGCTTGGCCCCGATATGCTAACGATTGTAGAGGAACCGGTATTTATAGCCCCAAGTCAGCCATATAGTGATGGAAGCGGGTATGAAGGACATGAATTTTTTGAAGCTCCTTCGATTCGCAAAAGGGGAGACCTCTACTACCTCGTATACTCCTCGGTCGTCATGCATGAATTATGTTACGCAACCAGTACGTCTCCAACTCAAGGCTTTGAATATCAAGGTGTAATTGTGAGCAACTGCGATCTTCACATCGATTCATACAAGCCGGCTGGAAAGCCCATGTATTATGGAGGGAACAATCATGGAAGTATCGTAGAGATCGGCGCAGAATGGTACATTTTTTACCACAGACATACGAATGGAGATGCATTTAACCGGCAGGGATGTATTGAAAAGCTTACGTTTGAAAAGGATGGCTTCATCCCTCAAGTTGAAATGACCTCTTGTGGTTCGAATGGGGAACCTTTGGAAGGTAGAGGCGAGTACCCCGCCTATCTTGCGTGCAACCTTTTTACCCAAGAAGATCAATTGTATACGGGTGGATTTGGTGCAGGTGCTTGGCTCGACAGTCGCTTTCCGAAAATTACCCAAGATGGCCGAGATGGTGACGAAGAAAGCGGATATATTGCCAATATGACGGAATCTGCGACAGCTGGTTTTAAATACTTCGATTGTAAAGACATTCAACAAGTCACGATTAAGGTGCGTGGATACTGTAATGGTAGCTTTGAGGTAAAAACCGCTTGGGACGGCCCCGTCCTGGGAACCATCCCGGTACACTTCACCAACGTATGGAAGCCGTATTCAGCCGCGATTGACATTCCGGACGGTAAACAGGCCTTGTATTTTACATACCAGGGGATGGGCAGCGCGAGCCTGGCTTCATTTGAACTGAATTAACTTCATTTGTCTTCAAAAGTTCCAAGCAGTCAGTGGTGAGGGCACTCATCCTTGAGCTGCTTTTTTCTTTTTCACATGGAATCGCGTTTCATTTAAACAGTACGTTCTTCTCCATCTTTGCGCATTATTTATCTTGCGTAAGACTCATCACATCCTGCTGGGCATGCACGCGAAATTCACTTGGCGCAATGCCTGTCCACCGTTTGAACTGGCGGCTAAAATGTGCATTCGTTTTGTATCCGAGCATCATGGCAATATGATCAATATTCAGATCCGTTTGTTTTAATAGCCGCTGTGCTTCGTTCAGTAACGTTTCGGATAAATACTTGCGCGGCGCCTGACCGTACACTTCTCGGAAAATTCGATTGACCTGTGACGTGCTCAAGTTGAGCGATTTTGCAATATCCTGAATCCAGGTTCTATCCGTTTCTTGAATCTCACTATGTAGATGGATATATCTTACCGAGTCCTCGATATACTCAGCGATCTTATGGGCAATCGCCTCTTTTCTGGATACAGTAACGGATGCGTTTTCCGATAACTGTCCAACTAGCGAGCCAAGAAGCTCAAATACAGCGGCATGCACCTTCATTTGTTTCGAGGAGGATAAGGATTCAGACAAATGCTCTGTGGACAGATCATACAACGTAGAGAGGATCGGGGACATCGCCATGGCCAGATTCGATGTTGCTGGATAGTAGGTGTCTTTGCTGCGGTTGAGTTCCCGGCAAAAAGAAGTATCGTGCACACTGAAATGAACTGAAAAATAGGTAAACCCTTCTGGCCCTGCCCCTGTGCAAGCATGGGTGATTCCCGGACGAATGAACAAAAGATCTCCTTTGGACTGCTGATTCAGTTTTCCATTGATCACCATGCTCATCTGACCCTCCATCATCCAATGAATTTCATACATCGAATGTTCATGGGATGGATATGTCCAGTTCGAATCTGCTTTTCTGGCATGCAACCCCATTAATTGGAACGATAGACGAACATCAGGCAAACGGCCTAAATACATCCCTTCTGAATGCTTCGCCACAGCAATTCAACCCCCTTGTACAATTTTTAGATTGGTTGTGGTTGAACTAATCCTTTACACAAAAACGGAGAGGACAGAAAAAACCTGAAAAAGCGAAGCGGTCGCCTTTATCACCGGATTTTCACCTTACAAGGGGAATTAAAAAAATCTGGGGATAACAGCGATTGGAAGGTTATTCTGTCATCGGAGTGTCTGTGTAAATCAGCTCCTTGTGAAACTGATATCCTTATCTTAACAGAAAGTTGATGCGTGAAAAGGGTAAATGGTCGGAGTGATTAGAACATCGTCATGAGACATGGTGAATGCTAATCTAGAATTATCAACCCAATAGGGGCACAGGAGGCACGTTTATATGCGAATTATTCGATTTCTGGATGGAGAACAGAAGTGGCTGGCAGCCGTGACGGATGATGAACAAGCCTATCGTTTGCCACAGACCGATTTCATGACCTTAATCTACCAAGCGAGAGAACAGGGCATTTCAACAGCCCAACTTGTTGAAAGCGCTTTTAAACCTGTAAACAAACTGACCGACGATTGGACAACCCTGCATATTGTCAACCCCATTGAAGCACCCGAAGTATGGGCAGCAGGTGTAACGTATCAGCGAAGCCGGGAAGCTCGTAATTATGAAGCAACGGATGGCAAGCTGGATGCGACTACCTTTTACGATAAAGTTTATGATGCAGAACGTCCGGAAATTTTTTTCAAATCCACAGCTGCTCGTACCATTGGACCCAATGAAGCGGTCACGCTCCGCAGTGATTCCACATGGCAGATTCCAGAGCCCGAGCTTGGGCTTGTGCTTGCCGCTGATGGCAGCATTGTAGGATACATCGCAGGCAATGACATGAGCTGCCGGGATATCGAAGGGGAGAACCCACTGTATCTGCCGCAGGCCAAAATATGGCGCAATTCTTGTTCTATCGGGCCAGCGATCCGGCTAGCGGAAACGGTGCAGAACCCCTATGACCTGAGCATTATTTGCGAGATCTATCGCAATGGAGAAGTCATTGTAAAAAGTGATGCTAGCACGAGTGAATTAAACCGTAAGCTGGATGAACTGGTGTCGTTTTTGGCAAGAGACAATGACTTGTTCGACGGTACAGTACTTCTGACCGGTACTAATATTGTACCGCCAAATGATTTTACACTTGAGCCAGGAGACCGTATCGAGATTTCAATCAGCAGCATCGGAACGCTAATTAATCCCGTTATTTCGAACTCGTGACAATCCGACAATTCTAAATACTAAATTCTAATGACTGATTAGAGAGGATGAAAACAATGAGCACTTTTCAGTTAGAGCAGACCTATAGCAATTTTATTAATGGAGAATGGGTGAAAGCTGCCAGTGGAAAAACAGACACTAGCATCAACCCGGCCAATCGAAATGAAGTGGTGGGGCATGTACCTGCCTCTGGCGTGGAAGATCTAAATCAAGCGGTGGCAGCAGCAAAAGCAGCGGCAAAGTCTTGGCGGAAGTTAACTGGTGCTGAACGAGGTAATTTTCTTTTTCAAGCGGCAAATGTACTGGAACGCAGAGCGAATGAAGTCGCAGAAGCGATGACGAGAGAAATGGGGAAAACGTTCCCTGAAGCCAAAGGAGAAACAATGCGCGGCGTCGCGATCTTGAGATATTACGCAGGTGAAGGCATGCGTAAAACGGGTGATGTCATTCCGTCCACAGATAGCGAAGCTTTAATGTTTACAACGCGTGTACCGCTTGGTGTTGTTGGTGTAATTGCACCGTGGAACTTCCCGGTAGCTATCCCGATCTGGAAAGCTGCACCTGCGTTGATCTACGGCAATACGGTTGTTTTGAAACCTGCACAGGAGACAGCGGTTACGGCAGCCAAAGTGTTGGAATGTTTTGAAGAAGCAGGCCTTCCGGCTGGCGTTCTCAACCTGGTGTGTGGTAAAGGCTCGGTAATCGGTTCTGCAATGGCTGAACATCCAGATGTGAACGGGATTACGTTTACGGGCTCCAATGAAGTGGGTAAACGGGTCGGTGCTGCTGTACTTTCTCGGGGGGCCAAATATCAGCTTGAAATGGGTGGCAAAAACCCGGTCATCATTGCAGCTGATGCTGACCTGGATTTGGCTGTGGAAGGAACGATTAGCGGTGGCCTGAAATCAACGGGTCAGAAATGCACGGCGACCAGCCGCGTAATCATTGAACGAAAAGTCTATGATGCTTTCAAGGAAAAGCTTCTGGCAAAAGTTGAGGAAATTCGTTTGGGCGATGGTATGTCTGGCGAGAGCTGGATGGGTCCATGCGCAAGTGAAGGACAGCTTAATACAGTCCTGAGTTACATTCAAAAAGGACAGGATGAGGGTGCAATACTATTGGCCGGAGGGAACAGACCGGACAGTCCTGAGCTTGCAGAAGGATTCTATGTACAGCCGACGGTATTTGAAGGTGTCAAATCCCATATGTCGATCGCTAGAGAAGAAATATTTGGCCCAGTGCTGGCCTTAATGCCTGTAGATTCCATTGAAGAAGCTATAGAGCTAGCCAATGATAGCGACTATGGATTAAGTGCTTCAATCTATACACAAAACGTTGGATCGATGCTTTCGTTTATTCGTGATATGGACGCTGGACTTGTAAGAATTAATGCGGAAACAGCGGGTGTCGAGCTACAGGCTCCATTTGGCGGGATGAAGATGTCCAGTTCCCATTCCAGAGAGCAAGGTCAGGCCGCTATTGAATTTTTCACCGCAATCAAAACCGTCTTCGTGAAATCTTAAACTGCGGGGAGAGATATCATGTACGAACAGATTCGATCCATTATGGGTGAAAATTCGCCTGATCTGAGTAACAATCAATCTGACCTCTTCACGATTCAAGCCCATGCTCCCGGGGTGGAAGGGCGTCTGCCTCTAACCGATGATTTACTGCGAAATGCGCCAAGTGGCGACTTGTTCGGCATGTCCCAGAATGTTGGCATGGGGTGGAAGCCTGGAGAGTTAAACGGCAAACAGTATCTGATCTTAAGTACGCAAGGTGGTATACGCAATGAGGACGGCAGTCCCACAGCACTCGGTTATCATACGGGCCACTGGGAAGTTGGACTACTGATGAAAGCAGCGGCAGATGAATTGTCCAGCCGCGGCGGAATTCCGTTTGCCGGTTATGTCAGCGACCCCTGCGACGGCAGATCACAAGGAACAACCGGCATGTTCGACTCCCTGCCATATCGAAATGATGCTGCGATGGTGTTTCGCCGATTGATTCGATCTTTGCCCACACGCAAAGGTGTGTTAGGCGTGGCGACATGTGACAAGGGACTGCCCGCAATGATGCTTGCTCTGGCGGGTATGCCGCAGCTGCCAGGTGTTATTGTTCCTGGCGGTGTAACTCTTCCGCCTACGGATGGAGAAGACGCCGGGAAAATTCAGACGATCGGTGCAAGGTACTCAAGCGGAGAGCTTTCACTGGAGATGGCGTCTGAGTTAGGGTGCCGGGCTTGCGCTACCCCGGGCGGGGGCTGTCAGTTTCTAGGAACAGCGGCAACCGCGCAGGTTGTAGCAGAGGCACTGGGAATAACTGTGCCTCATGCCGCTCTAGCCCCTTCAGGGCAACCGATCTGGCTTGAGATGGCTCGGCAATCCTCACGTGCACTGATCCAGATGGAGACTCAAGGGTTGAGAATGGCGGACATTATCACCGATGCATCGATTCGTAATGCCATGGTAGTGCATGCAGCCTTCGGCGGATCCACCAATCTACTTCTTCACATTCCTGCCATTGCACATGCGGCCGGTTTAACCCTGCCCAATGTACAGGACTGGATTCAGGTCAATAAACATGTTCCGAGACTGGTGAGTGCGCTCCCTAATGGCCCTATTTTCTACCCGACCATTCGGATTTTCCAGGCCGGTGGTGTGCCAGAAGTTATGCTCCATCTTAGACGACTTGGTTTGTTGGATGAGTCTGTGAAGACGGTAACAGGCACATCCTTGAGTCACGTCCTGGATTGGTGGGAGTCATCCGAGCGCAGGCATGTTATGCGAAAACAGTTGCAAGAGGTCGATGGCATCGATCCGGACAGTGTCATTATGAGTGCGGAACACTCCCAGCGGCTGGGCATTTCCTCTACTGTGACATTTCCAACGGGCAATATTGCTCCCGAAGGCTCTGTTATCAAATCTACGTCCATTGACCCGGATGTACTCGATGAACAAGGAGTATATCGTCACAAGGGGGTGGCCAAGGTATTTACCACTGAACGTGAAGCCATCCGTGCAATTAAAACAGGTGGAATAGTCGCGGGTGATATTATAGTCCTGCTTGGACGTGGGCCATCTGGAACAGGGATGGAGGAAACGTATCAACTTACTTCTGCACTTAAACATCTTTCCTTTGGAAAATATGTTTCGCTCATTACCGATGCCCGCTTCTCCGGTGTATCTACCGGTGCATGCATTGGTCATGTTGGACCGGAAGCGCTTGCCGGCGGTCCCATCGGAAAGTTGCGAAACGGTGATTTAATTGACATTGTCGTAGATCGGAACACGCTGGATGGAAGTGTTAATTTTGTCGGAGCGGAAGGGATCGAAGTTTCTCCCGAAGAAGGAGCATTGATCCTGGCACAGCGGCCTTTTCATCCGGATATGCGACCAGACCAAGCACTGCCTGACGATACACGCTTGTGGGCAGCGCTGCAATCGGTCAGTGGAGGCACCTGGAGAGGGAATATATACGATGTAGACCGCATCATAACTGCACTTGAGGCTGGCAAAAAGGCGCTCGGTTGGAACTGAGACCCTGCAATCAACGCATTCTTTTACCAAGTGCTAGCCAGCAATGTTTCATAGCTATTACTTTTACCGGAGGTTGCTTTCATGAATACAACCACAACCATGATTACCAATCCAATCCTCACCGGCTTTCATCCCGATCCTTCCATATGCCGGGCAGGAGAAGATTATTATATTGCCACATCCACCTTCGAGTGGTTCCCAGGTGTCCGCATTCATCACTCCAAGGATTTAGTTCACTGGCATGCGTTACCTTCACCATTGACGCGAAAATCCCAGTTAAACATGGAGGGGAATATCAACTCTGGAGGCGTATGGGCACCTTGTCTCAGCTATGATCACGGTATGTTTTATCTAATATATACGGATGTGAAGAGTAGAATAGGTGCTTTTAAAGATACTCACAACTACCTCGTGACCGCAACAAATATCGAAGGGCCATGGTCTGAACCAATCTATCTGAACAGCAGCGGCTTTGATCCTTCTCTGTTTCATGATGAAGATGGACGTAAGTGGCTGGTAAACATGATTTGGGATCATCGTAAGGGCAAAAACCGCTTTGCAGGTATTGTACTTCAGGAGTATTCGGTTCAGGAGCAGAAGCTGGTCGGAAGTGCTATCAACATTTTTAAAGGAACAGAACTGGGACTGACAGAGGCACCACATCTTTATAAACACAATGGTTATTATTATTTAGTAACCGCTGAAGGCGGAACAGGTTATGAGCATGCTGTGACGGTTGCCCGTTCACGTACATTACAAGGCCCGTATGAAGTTGATCCGAACAATCCGATCCTCACATCACACGGAAGAACGGATTTACCACTGCAAAAGGCAGGTCACGGATGTCTCGTCGAGACGCACACGGGCGAATGGTACATGGCACATCTGGTGGGCAGACCTGTTCAGGAGAAACACTGTGTCCTTGGACGTGAAACGGCTCTGCAGCGCTGTACGTGGAGCGAGGATGGGTGGTTAAGGCTTGTAAGCGGGGATCGATATCCAGAACTTCAAGTATCCGCACCGAATATAAAGCCTCAGCAGTTTGAGCCGTCAGCGGAGATGGACCACTTTGATCAGAGCGAGCTTCGTAACGACTGGAACACTCTTCGTATCCCGCCGGACGCCACTTGGCTGACACTGAAGGAACGTCCTGGCTATTTACGTTTGTATGGGATGGAATCGATGAGTTCAACCCATAGACAAAGCTTGCTTGCTCGCAGACTCGAGGCTTTCGAGTGTGAAGCTGAAACGTGTCTGGAATTTGCGCCTGATTATCCACAGCAGATGGCTGGACTGATCCTCTATTACGATACGCAGGATTACCTTTACCTTAGGGTGACGCATCAAGAAGAGAAGGGACTGTGCATTGGCATCCTTCAGTCTAAATATGGGGTGTATGATGAGCTTTTGGAGGAAGATATTCCGCTACAGACAGGTAATCCAATTCGTTTAAAAGTAGTCGTCCATCATGATCGTGCCTGCTTTTACTATGCGTTAGGAGATCGTGAAGCGTCATGGAAACAGATCGGTGAGTGGACGGATATTACCCATCTATGCGATGAATCCCCGGAATACATCCGGTTCACGGGAACCTATATTGGTCTTTGTGTGCAAGATCTGGGTGGAACCCGCAAACATGCTGATTTTGATTATTTTCGTTATTCTACATCATAAAAAACGATGTAGATGGCTCCTGTTTTCACGGGGGCCATCTTTAGGTTGAGCGACAGAAGTTTACAGCGGATAACCTAGTTCGCGTGATACATAGAGTTCAGGTATTGTAGAATCTGTGCGCTGTCCTCAATGGAAGTGCGTAATGCGATGTAGCCATCAGGACGAATCAATAAAAGTGTCTCGCTTGTAATATCGTACATTTGATAGGCATTACCTGCTGCGTCAATAATGCATTCTTCCCCTTCGACATGTGATGGCACAATGCAGTGCGTATGGAGTTCATCAAAAGTGAAGTCCATTAGAGAAAGGTGGTCTGTACGGTTTACAAAAGCGAAAAGAGTCCAGTGTGGGCCGCGCAACAGGTCAAAGACATCTCCTGTGAACTCAGCACTTTGCAGACCCTTGGCATTAGGAGCACGATCTCCAGGCATTGAACGGGTAACATTGGCTTGATGAGAGGGGAGGGTAAGAGAATTTGAACGATAAGAAATAAGAAGTCCGCTCGTTAGATCATCGGATACGGTACTTAAGGATTGGGATAATGCTCCACGTTCAGTCACTGTCCCTAGAATCGCTCCCATTTTTTTGGTGCTATCCTCAAGCACCGCTTGTGCTACGGGACGACGTTCCTCATCATAGGTGTCAAGCAAGGTGGTGTTTGCTCCGCGTATGACGGATTCCAGTTTCCATCCTAGGTTGTAGGCGTCCTGCATCCCGGTATTCATGCCTTGCCCTCCGGCTGGCGAGTGAACATGCGCAGCGTCTCCGGCAAGAAAAACCCGACCGTTGCGGTAAGATTCAACCATTCGCACGTTGATCCGGTAGATAGATAGCCAGGAGGCATCGATAAACTGAACATGCCCAGCACCTGCCCGACGGTTAAACATATCCTGATACACTTCTAACGATGGCTTTTCCGGTTCCTTAATCTCTGACGGAATGGTAGCTTGCAGTTGCCAAATGTCGGATTTCGGTAATGGCGTTACTCCGACCATCCCCTCCGGCGAAGTCCAGATATGGATATGATAACGATCTAGTCCTTCCAAACGTACATCGCCAAGATACCAGCGTTCATGATCGTGTGTATTCCCGACCAATGGATGATGGATAAATTTGCGAACACTACTTTTCCCACCATCAGCGCCAACCACATAACGGGCATGAATTTGCTCTTTTCCTTCTGGTGTATTCACCGTTACCTGCACACCCTCCAAGTCTTGAACAAGTCCTACAGCTTCCATATCCAACTCCACTTTACCGCCAAGCATCTCATATCGGTCACGTAGCGCCTTTTCCACATCAAATTGAGCAATCCAGACCGGATCTGGATAGGGTGAACCCAGTTCAGCGCTAGCTGCAACGGTAATAGAGGGCTTAACCATACTTCTGCCATCCTCGTTATAATAGCGGACAGGTAAATCTACGACACCGGTTTCCATAATGTAACGAACGGCTTCCAAATCATCAACGACTTCAAGCGAACGGGGCTGAATTCCTTTGGCACGGGACGCTAAGTTATACGAGGTGCTTCGTTCGATAATCCGATGGTCTACGTTTCGACGCGCAAGGTCACAGGCGAGTGTCAGTCCTGTAGGCCCAGCCCCAACAATAAGAACATCAACAAAAGACTGCGGCGTGTTCATAAATAAATTCCTCCTTGATCATGGATAGGTTATATAACTAAACTACACCGTGCAGTGTAGTTTGTAAAGAGGAACTCATTTTTGATAGTATAGTTTTAGGGGGGAAGCTTAAGGATGAATACTACGGAAAACAAAAAAGTACGAAAAGGCTCTTCTGACAAAAGAGCGAAAATTATTGCGGCGGCACGTGATTTGTTTCTCTCAGATGGGTTTGATCGTTCCAGCGTTGATGCGGTCGCAGCTAAAGCAGGCGTTTCGAAAAGGACAGTTTATGATTATTACGGTGACAAACAAAACTTGCTGCTTGCTGTTGTGGAAGACACAAGTTGGGCGGTTTTGGACATGATCAAACAAGGAATAACAGACTATCTCTCGGAATTCGAGGATTTGGAGCAGGCTCTTATATCCTTCTGTGAACAATTCGTAGCTTCTGCGAACGGTTCTTCTGATTACAGTGCTTTGATCCGTCTGGTTACGATGGAAGAAGCCAACCTACCCATCTCTTTTTTAGAAAAGTTAGACAATGCAACAGAGGAGGGGCTAATCAGGAGGTTTACCGAGTTGGGAGAAAACGGACTTCTTCATGTGCCCGATCCTGAACTGGCTACAAAGCATTTCGCCGCATTAACGTTTTTAATGGTATTTAATCAACCGAAAAAAATTGAAAATTTTCAGGATGAACAAACCAAGCGAATCATCACTGAAGGGGTACGTGTCTTTCTTCGCGCCTATGGGCAACACATCATTTATTATAAAAAATGAAGAATTGTCCTGATCGTTGGGTTCACTTTTTAAAGAATTACATTCTGGAGGGAGTACATATGAAGCAATACAAAGTGATTCACCCGCATAAGTCCAATTATCCAGACCCTATTGTTCTGGCTAAGGGAGATATCGTTCATTACGGAGAAGAAGATACTGAATTTCCGAACTGGATTTTTTGTGAATCTATCGAGTCTAAGAAGCGTGGCTGGGTACCCAAGCAAATACTGAGCACGCCTAATGAAGAACAAATGGCAAAAGTACAAGAAGACTACTCAGCATACGAACTAAACGTGGCTCCAGGTACGGTAGTGCAAAAAGAACGAGAACTAAACGAATGGAGCTATGTACATACAACTGAAGGGGAGAAGGGCTGGGTGCCCAACAAAGTCATCACTCCATTAGAACAATGACCCGTTGGGTTCTACGTCATAATGGAACAACCCATTTCTTCACAAAGATTACTTACGCATGTTTAGCCATTCCGATTGCAAAATCGCGTATTGATACTCATCAATCCAATGACCTTTGGACATGTAATTTTCGAGCAAATGTCCTTCGCGTCTCATGCCCAAACGTTCCAGAACGTGAATAGACTTTGTGTTACGCACATCGGAAAAAGCGATCAATTTATGTTTGTTCAGTGTACCGAAAATATAGTCAAGTAGGGCACAAAGTGCTTCATGCATATATCCTTTCCCTTGATGCTCAGGCGCGAGAGTACATCCAAGCTCGACAATTCTAGGTTCGGTTCCAAGTGTATGAATCGCACAATCTCCGATAATCTGATCAGACGCAGCCAAAGCAACCGCATATTGAAACCACCTACCCGGCTGATCAGGGAAAGATTCTAATTGATGGCCGACAAATGATTCTGCATCTTGGAGCGTATAATTTTCCCACGATTGAAAGCGAGCAATATCGGGATTAGAGCGGTATTGATAGAAGGACTGAACGTCTTGCATGCCGAACTTTCGAATCACTAAACGCTCCGAAACGGCAAATACGTCTTTCGATTTCTCCATTTTATAAAACCTCATTTATTCTCTTCGAATTTTCGCTTTTCACTAGTTCGTTTTCGATTTAAAAAATTCAATCAACCACTCCGCTAGTTGGTGTTGCGCTTTGCTAATGAATCGATCCGCATAGTAGGTCAACTCCATGTGTCGAACAGGTGCAGGCCCAACAATGGGAATCGTTACGATATCTTCCCAGCCAGAATGCTGCTTTAACAGTTCTCTTGGCTGGATCGTTGCACCAATACCTGCAGCTACCAGTTGCAATAGGGAAGAAGCAGAACCTGCTTCCATAACCGTAGTTAACTCCAAGCCTTGCTCCCGAAAAACCTCATCCACCAAATCTCTGCCAATATACCCTTTGGGATACATGACCAGCGCGAGCCGGGTCAATTCTTCCAGGGTTATTTCATGTTTTTTTGCAAGATCACTGGATGCATGAACAAACAGTTCATAAGGCTCACTTCCCAGTGGAATCTGCACAAGGCGCTTGTCCTTGGGACCACGAAGACCAATACCAAGATCTACTTTATGTGTTAGTACTTCGTCTCGAACGAAAATGGTTGAAAAAGCCTGTAGCTTCGTATGAGGGTACCGAGTCTTGAATTCAACAAACAGCGGAACAAGTTGAAAATCAAGATCAGAGGGTAACACAGCAAGCCGGACCGTTCCACGCTTCTCAGATACAAGTTCTTGAATCGCACTTTTTGCATCCATTTCAGCCTGAATCATTTTCATTCCGTATTGATGGAGCAGCCTTCCAGCCTCGGTTGTCACAACTTTTTTGCCAATCCGATCGAAAAGAGGCATACCGACTTCAGCCTCCAGCAGACGTATCTGCTGACTTAATGTAGGCTGTGAAATCCCGAGAATCTCTGCGGCTTTTGTGAAGTGAAGATGCTCAAAGACGGCCATAAAATACGTTATATTTCGAGTATCCATCTTTTTCTCCTCGTTTAATAATAGTATTTTACTATCATAATAATACGAATTATTGGATTGATCAATGGTTAGAGCGGACGTATACTCAAAGTGACTTCAAGAAGAACCGGGAGGAAAAGAACCATGAAAAAAACATTATATTTAATCGCTCTATTTATTGCGGCATTGAACCTGCGACCTATCATTACTTCTGTCGCATCCATGATGAGCATGATTCAAACCGAGTTAGGTATAAGCGCATTAACAGCAAGCCTTCTGACCACACTGCCTGTCCTGTGTATGGGATTATTTGCTCCTGTCGCCACCACATTAAGTCAGAGGCTCGGTTTGGAGCGAACTATTTTTCTCTCGCTTCTGCTTATCACACTCGCCACTGCACTTCGCAGTGTAGATCAATCTGTTACTTTACTACTTGCTACCGCCTTAGTCGGAGGGATCGGCATCAGCTTTGCGGGACCGCTACTTTCAAGTTTTATTAAAAAGTATTTCCCGGCAAGCCCAAGCATAGTGAGTATTTACTCCGTATCGATGACGATTGGGGCAGCATTGGCATCCGGATTAACCATTCCGATTTATAATCAAAATCAACACAATCTTTCACTAGCCTTGTCCTGCTGGGCCGCTTTTGGTTTCATTGCTGTGATCTTCTGGACCTTACTCATTCGAAAAAACAAACCCTCCAGCAGCAGATCACAACGCGTTAAACTGCCTCTGGGTAATAAAAAAGCGATTCAATTCACTTTGTTTTTTGGCTTCATGGCCAGCATGTTCTATAGCTTGACAGCTTGGATTTCGCCAATCGCTCTTAGCTTCGGATACAGCGCACCAAACGCAGCGTTGCTTCTGACCGTGTTTACATTGATTCAAGTTCCTGTTGCATTACTGATTCCGAATCTTGTAAACCGTTCAGGCAAGATCAAACTATGGCTTGTCTTGTGTAGTGTCTCAGAACTCATCGGTTTAGTGTTACTTTTGTTGCCTGTGCCCATGCTACCAGCCGTTATTTTTCTAGGTATCGGGGCTGGTGGATTGTTTCCACTAGCGCTGATGCTACCCATTATGGCAACAAATACGGCCGAGGAAGCAGGGTCGTGGTCAGCAATGTCACAGATGGGAGGTTATATCATGGGTGCCTTCGGTCCACTTGTTATTGGATGGATCTTTGATCTCAGCGGACGGTTTAACGTATCCATTATTGCCATGCTGGTCATTGTAATGCTAATGATTAGTGTACAGTTATCCATGAACATGGGGAGAAAAGCTGTTGGAGCTCCTAAGGGTAATGAAGCGCAAAAAAGCTGATAAGAAAATTACCAAAATCAGGTTCATCATTGAATTAGAGCGCTTAAGCTGTTACAGATCCTACACAAATTCATAGTACAAATCGCCGCAGAACGAATCTTGAATCTCTGTTATCAGAAAAGAAGGGTGCAGGATTAGGCTCATCCGTGCCTGTTCATTAGTACTCCATAAATTAAAAATAATCGTATTTTTGTGAGACATGTCTTAATTTCATTTGCCCAAAGTGTTGTTTAGATCCATCTTAGGCAAGTGAGCATTGGGCATGTCTTTTTACTTCTCATTGGCGATACTTAGTTTATCCAATATACAAAGTGTTGTAAACATGTTATTATCACACCAAGTTCAAGTAAAAGGTGGTGCAGAGCCATAATGGATCAATATCTCAAACGAGCGATTGTCAGCGGAGAAACCTCGCTTGGCATTGAATTTGGATCAACCCGGATCAAGGCTGTTCTGATCAATAACAAATTTGACATCATTGCTTCCAGCAGCTACGAATGGGAAAATCAATGGAACAATCAATACTGGACTTATCATCTTGATGAGATAATTCAAGGGTTGCAAGAAGTGTACGCTAAACTGAAACAGCAGGTTATGATGCATTATGAAGTAACGCTGAGCAGCATAGGCTCCATCGGACTATCCGGCATGATGCAGGGTTATCTTGTTTTGGACAGCATGGGAGAATTGTTAGTTCCATTTCGGACTTGGCGTAATATTGCAACGAGTCATGCAGCAACATTCTTAACCAGGGAGTTCCAATATAAAATTCCGGAGCGATGGAGTATTGCGCATCTTTACCAAGCCATCTTAAACGATGAAGAACATGTAAGGGACATTAACTATATGACAACGTTGTCGGGTTACATGCACTTTCTTCTAACAGGTAATAAAGCGCTCGGTGTGGGCGATGCTTCGGGCATGTTCCCGGTCAATAGGATGACCAGAGGATACAATGAAGAGATGATTGAGCAGTTCAACGAATTCATTAGCCATAAAGATTACCCATGGAAACTTGAAGATCTTTTACCTTCTGTTTATTCGGCTGGTGAACATGCAGGCTATCTTCATGAAGCCGGTGCACGTCTCATCGACCCGTCTGGCGATCTACAAGCAGGCATTCCGTTCTGCCCTCCGGAAGGGGATGCAGGAACAGGCATGGTAGCTACGAATAGTATCCATACAAGTAGCGGCAGTCTATCCGCAGGAACATCTATTTTTGCTATGATTGTTCTGGATAAAGATATAGGGGTGTATCCCGAGATTGACATTGTGACTACACCGGATGGAAGTCCTGTTGGTATGGTTCTTGCCAACAATTGCACTAGTGATATCAATGCATGGATCAGAATTTTTCATGAGTTTTATGAAGCATTAGCATATAAAGCTGACGCCAGTCACTTGTTCCATGTTCTGTTTAATAAAGCCCTCGAAGCAGACCCGGATGGCGGCGGTTTGCTAAGTTATGGTTACTATTCGGGAGAGAAAATTACCGGTATGACTCAGGGGCGTCCGTTATTTGTTCGTTCTCCAGAGAGCCGCTTTACACTCGCTAATTTTATGAGGACGCATCTGTTCAGTGCGTTTGGCACATTAAGGCTCGGAATGGACATTTTAACGCAGAGGGAGAATGTAAAGGTTGACCAGATCTTGGCACATGGCGGACTATTCAAGACGCCCTTCGTTGGCCAGAAAATGTGTGCGGCTGCACTTAACGTTCCGGTATCTGTCATGCCGACTGCTGGTGAGGGTGGTGCATGGGGTATAGCCGTATTGGCTTCCTATATGGTTTGTAAGGAGAAAAACGAAAGTTTGACAGATTACCTCCATCTGAAAGTATTCAAAGACATCGAAGCCCTGAAGATTGATCCGGACATTTCTGATGTGAACGGGTTCAACCGCTTTATGGAAAGGTACACGAAAGGAATAGCAATTGAGCAAGCAGCAGGCGATCATTTACAGAAAAGAGATGAAATCCATTGACTGAATTCGTTTGGGGAATATTCGCAGTAGATGCCTCTGCACACTTTCCTAATTTTTTTCCTATTGGCATGTACAGCACGAGGGAGGAGGCCGTGAAAGAAATCGACACTTTACCCCGAGATCACAATTATCAATTGCTGCGAATGCCGCTGAATCATAACTTTGCGTTTTACCACAAAAAAACGGGGAAGCTGGCAGGAATGGATTCAATCCATCACGAACATTTCCATTTTAAGGATGAAGGTTAACTGTAGCTCTTATTTTTCAGATGGACTAGACTATGCTCAAACGTTCTGGAGGAAAATCTTGTACGATAGGGGCGATGTACGTTATGAATAAAACGATTCTGGAATTTGTGACTTGGGCTGAGTCAAACGGATGGATTGTAACTCTTAAATCCGAACGTGACCTCCATCTGGATCCTCGTTTACTCACTAGATACTCGGATATTCCCGCGGAATATACAGCGTTTTTGCGCGTAATCAACCAATGTATGACACCTAGCGAGCAGACGTGGTTCCTGTGTGAGGCAGACTACAACAATAGCTCTGATTCGGACTTTCACTGGAATGAATTTGAATTAATCAGCCTGGATGCAGCAGTGGACGATGAGGCGTGGCGATTAGAAATTACGACATGGTGGGAGAAGTATCTGCCGATTATGATGTCTGTTCGTGATGGATATTCTTTTTATGCCATTGATTTAAACAATGAGATTGGCTCTATTGTACGAGGAGAAGAACCTGAGTTTGAAGAGGTTAACAAAATCGCAGACAATTTGCATCATTTTTTACGACAAATAATGTCCGATTCGATTAAACTTTACTAAGAAGTTGACTGCAGAGTTACACCCACAGGTTATACGACTTGTAAACATGGGAGCACAGTCTTTAGGTGAAGCTGCTTTTTTTGAGTTTCCATGATCTTTATACCGTTACCATTCTTAAACAAAACTTAAACATCACGTGGACTGGTTTTAAACGGAGAATGTTAAGCTGAACTTCATCATAGCAGAAGGAGTGTCAGCCTAATGAATCCATGGTACAAAAAGGTTTTATTATCTACAGCAGTAATCTGCAGCTTAAGTATGGTGTCTGTGAGTGCAACGGCATATATGGAAGGATCTTCTAAAGAGGGACAAGAGAGCCTTATGTCTTCCGATCTAATCTGGAAAGAACACGTTCGTACAAATGCCAAAACGATCACATCGATCAAACTGCAAAAAGAGGATGAATACAATGATTTGAAGTTTTTGAATTCTATTTTAGCGGATAAACAAATCGTTAGTCTGGGCGAAGCTTCGCATGGTGCATCTGAGTACAATTCGATGAAAGTGCGGCTAGTCCAATTTTTGCATGAGGAATTAGGATTTAACGTCATCGCATTCGAGTCTAATCTTTCGGATACAGCTACTGCGTATTCTCAGGTACATCAGTCGACGCCGGAACAATTGATGAAAAATTCTGTTTTTGGTGTGTGGCAGGTCAAAGAAAACTTGCCCTTGTTTGAATACATTGCAGAGCAGAGCAAGACCGATCATCCATTGATTTTAACTGGATTCGACGCACAAGGCCCAAAGGAGTCTTTTATCACGTTCATCAAAGATTGGTTCGCCCAAGTCGATCCAAGTAAAGCGAGCGGTTTTGCTCAAACGGAACAATGGTATCTGAAAATGAACACGATTACCGACATGGATGAATTCAACAAGCAGAAAAAGAAGATTAAAGAAAAATATCTAGCTCTTCAGCAATTCGTAAGCGAAAATCAAGATGAATTACATCAAGCACAGCCAAAACAATCCGACTTGGTACCCTTGATTGAACGTGTATTGCAAAACCGTTTGGATATGCTGGATAGCTATCATCCACACATCATAAACATGTTTGCTGGAATTGACCCTGAGAAGCAGTTACAAATGGCGAGTTATGAACGTGATCGCGTTATGGCCGATAACCTGACTTGGCTTGCCAAAACGGTATATCCCAATGAAAAAATGATCGTATGGGGACATAACTATCACATTCGTAAACACAATTCTACGATGATCACAGAGCATAACGGTTATGATTTTGACGAGAATCCATATCCCACCATGGGGGAGCTTCTGCCTTATTCACTGAAGCAAGCTAATTATGTAATCGGTTTATTTGCTTACCAAGGAAGCTCATCCAAAAATAATGGCGAAGAGGAACAGGTTCAATCTCATGATAAGGGTAGCCTGGAAGATATTCTAGGAACGGAAATGGAGGCAGCCCGATTTATCAACATGAGAGACCAAAAATTAAGCCCAGCGACGGAATGGATGTTTACACCTCGTATAGCCAAGGCGTGGGGCGTATTGGATGAAAAGATGATTCCTCGCGATCAATATGACGGAATCTTGTTGATCCGCGACATTCATCCTTCAACAAAGTAGAATTAGCACAAAATCTAATTTTTGCAAAAAATCTAAGGATACCTAACGAACTAAACGAGCCGAGTAATTGAAGGAAAGTGCTCAGGACATTTGGAAAAGCCGCTCTATTGGTCATACCCCTGTCAAGTAGACAGATGAAAAAAAGCTATGCTGCCAGCGCGCATCGATATTCAATCGGTGCGCGCTGTCTGAGTTTGGCTTGAAAGCGTCGGTAGTTGTAATTGTACACGTAATCCTCCACGGCTTGTCGAATCTCGGCTTCTGAATTACACTGGTTAAGGTACAGCTTCTCTGTTTTGAGATGCGAAAAGAAAGATTCGATGCATGCGTTATCCAGGCAGGTTGCTTTGCGAGAGTGGCTGCCCTTGACGCCGAATGCTTCTAATCGCGAGTTGTACGCCTGAGACGTATACTGGAAGCCCTGATCCGAATGGAGCACGGCTTCCGAAACGTCTCTTTTTTGTGTCCATTGCTCCACCGTATCCAATACGAGTTGAACATCGTTCCGTTTAGATAACTGCCAAGCGACAATCTCGTTGTTAAACAGATCTTGAATGACAGATAGGTAAACGAATGCGTTCCCATCCGAAATATAGGTAATATCAGTCACCAACTTTTGCTGGGGTGCTGTGGCATGAAATTTGCGCTTCAGACGATTCGGATAGATAATAGATGGCGTATAACTGGACTTTTTTCGCTTCTTACGAATCACGGATTGGATCGATAGTTCCCGCATGATTCGCCACACTTTCTTGTGATTAACGTTCAGACCGGCCTCCCACAATGCTGTAGTCATGCGAGGATAACCAAACTCTCGGTTTGCCAAATGAATCGCCATCATTTGTTCTTTGATCTCGCGATCACGAGCCTCTCTTGCGTCTCGTTGCGTCTGGGTGGCTCGCCATTTGTAGTAACTCGATCGGGGTATCCCCGTAATCGATAATAGGCGTGTAATCCCATGCAAGCCGCGCAGTTCATCTAGAATGTGGTAGTTCTCCCGTTGGCTTAGCGCTTCTCCTTTACTAGATTTGGATACCGCTTTTTTAAATAATCTACCTGTGCTTGAAGATAGTCTCGTTCTTCTTCTACACTACCAAAAGCAGTACGGGAACGCCCTTTCAGTGGGTTCGGGACATTGTTTTTTCGTTCATCGAACGCTTCTCCGTTTTTCCACTTTTTCACCCAGACCTTCAGTTGTGAACAGTTTCGAATTCCTTCACGTTCAGCGATCACTTTGTAACTTGAAGAACCTTCAACATAAGATCTTACTGCATTCAATTTGAATTCTTCAGTGTACGTCTGAAATGTTTGTCCTTTTTTCGCCATAAAAAATATCCCCTCCAAGTGTCACTTGAACCCTCATGATAACATGAAGGTTTTTTTAAGTGTCTACTTAAAGGGGATAATACCATATAGCGGCTTTTTTTAATTTAATTTAGTTTTAGACTAGACTTTTTACAAATGTCTTTTTTCTAAAATGTTATTGTTACTTCTGCTTATTTTTGGATAATGTCTACAATCTGTTTAAGCGCCTTTTTCGCTTCAGGTATCGGAAATACAGGGAAGACATGATTCATTTTTGGATACTCGAAATAGTTGATATCAACGGATTGGCGGGCTGCTTTTTCTTTGAATTTGCGGGCATCCGGAAGGAAAAATTCATGTGTTCCAATAAATAATGAAATTTTACCCAGATTTTTAATCTCTCCATGGATGGGGCTGACCAAGTAATGGGAGCGCGGAGTTTCACCGGCGTATCTTTTCCCGGCCTCGACCAGCATATCCCAGTTCAACATAGGTTCTTTGTCGATCATGGCGAGTACTGCCGGATTGCTTAATGTTATATCAAGCCAGGGTGACAACAGAATAATGTCCTTGGGCTGCGGCAGTCCTTGTTCTAATAGATACTGCGCAAAGGCTAGTGACAGGCCACCACCTGCAGAGTCACCCATGATGACGATGTTTTCGGGTTTAGCTATTTTTAATAGATGCTGATAAACCATGAGAACACTCTCAATCGCGTCCATATACTGATAGTTCGGTGCTTTAGGGTAAACAGGGACGTACACCGTACAATGTAACTGCTTCCTCAGTTGGTTCAAAAAATGCCAATGCCATGTCAAGGGCTGCTCAACATATCCTCCGCCAGGCAAAAATAGAACGATCCGACGGTCCGATTGTGAATCAGATTTCAACACATACGTATCTACCGGGAGGCTGCGTTCCTTCGTTATATTATACTTATGTTTAAGTTTGGCAGGTACTTCATAAGGGATGCTGTTAATTTTTCTTCGCTGCTCCATAAATTCTTTTGCATCAAGCTTTTGTTTCGTCATCTTCAGCAGCATTTCTACTAGAAAACTTCGAATGCTTCGCATAATATCAACCTCCTGTATAAAGAATACTTGAATATAATCATAAATGATATTTAAATATAATTTAGTATCCTAAATAATTATTTAAAGATATGGAGGATAGAATGAATATTTCACAGCTGCAATATCTGATATCTGCTGCACAGTGTGGTTCGTTTACAAAGGCCGCAAGTGTTCATCATCTCACAGTTCCAACGATCAGTCAGTCCATTAAACAATTGGAAGAAGAGATAGACACCACTATCTTTCATCGTACCAAAAAGGGAGTTGTGCCCACGGCAGAAGGAGAGCTCGTGCTGCAGCATGCCGCAGCTATACTCAACAACTTGGATCATATGCATCATGACTTACTCAGCCTTAAAGAAGAACATATCGAGAGCATCACGATCTCCACCATTCCAGGTTTGGTTCCTCAAGTGGTTCAAGCTACGTTAGAACTTATGCATACGTATCCCGCACTTAAAGTTCAGATGATCGAAGGAGATACCCAAACCGTAATGAAACACGTTCAGGATGGATACGCCAACATGGGATTGCTCTCTTACAGTAAAAGCCAGCAGAATACTTCATTGAAATGGGTTCCTATCGTTAAAGGCAATGCTGTGTTAATCATGAATACGCAATCGCCCCTGCGTTTCTACAAAACGATATCTCCTCAAGTATTGAAAAATGAGGTGTTTGTTCTGTATAAAGATGAACATATCGAACAAATAGCGCACCATTTAATGTCTGCCAGTGATGGTAACCGTATATCTTTAATCACCAACAACACAGATGCTCTGTGTCAGATGGTTGTTAAGGGAAATGCAGTTACTATTGCTCCCGACTTTATCGTAACTGCGTTGTCTTCCATCTATCAGGAGCAGTTAGTCACCGTTCCTATACATCAGTTCACCTCGGACGGTACAGCTATATTGGGCAGAATCACAAGAACGGATGAAACGATTCCCAAAATGGTTAAAGAATTTACAACCAAGCTGACGGATCTGGTTAAACATATTAGTCCCCAATCGGAATGAGCTGCATACCTGGTATGCGAGGCTGATCACATCCATGTGAACATCTGACTGCGTTATCCCTAATCTGTTAAGTACATTTGACTCACATCATAAAATGATATACTTTATTATCAAATGATATTGTTTTTTATTTATCGCTTCAAAATCCTATAAGATCGGATTGATGTAACTATGAAAATGAATCAGAACATTAAAATAATAGTTGACAGCACATCAGATTTATCAAAAGAACTCATGGATAAGTACAATATCAGTGTCGTACCTCTATATGTCGTTATGGGCACAGAATCATATAAGGATAACATAGAAATCACTACAGGACAGTTATATCAACGTTCGGATCGAGAAGGGATCACTCCCAAAACAGCAGCGCCGTCACCCTCCGATTTTGTTCCTGTCTTCGAAAGAGAGCTTAACGAGGGCAATCAAATCTTGTTCATCAGTATGTCATCCAAGGTGTCTTCCACCAATCAAAATGCACATATTGCAGCATCTGAATTTCCGGCTGGTCGAATTCATATCGTGGATTCGATGCACTTATCAGCGAGCTATGCCATGTTGGTTATACGTGCAGCGCAAGCACTTGAAGCCGGACATTCGCTTGAGCAAGTCATTAAAGATATCGAGAATGTAAGAGAGAAAGTCCATATTGAGGTTCTAGTGGACCGACTTGATTATCTACATAAAGGCGGGCGGGTGAGCAGTTTACAACATCTTATTGCTAATGTACTGAGAGTGCGACCTGTGCTGAATATCATCCAGGGAGAGGTGCGCTCCATACAGAAGTACCGCGGGAAAATGGAGAAAGCCTTGGACGGGGTTGTACAAAAGATTGTTACACGGAAAAATGAGATCTGTCCAAACGTACTCGTAATCGCTCAGACTTTTGCCGAGAAAATGACTGAAAAGCTTCTTACATCTCTGCTGCAAACCAACCATTTTAAAGAAATCATCATTATTGAGGGCGGATGTGTTATCGGCTCCCATACAGGTCCAAATTCAATCGCTGTAAGTTATGTTGACTTATAATTCCCATGAAAAGGCTCAGGTTGGTTTAATCCAAACGAGCTTTTTTATGTTAGATAAGAAATGAATTTAAATGTTGGCTGCCTGAAAAAGTACCAGAAAGGCGTTCTTTTGGCTAGATTGCGTCAACCTTCTCAAGGTTTGAATGTAACCGAAAACGACAACTTCAAGCGGCCTGTTTGGCGTGAAAGCGTTTGACTTATTTAGATAACCTTTTATAATTATGAAAGCAAAGGCAAGCTTCCGCAGGCAGGAGGCTTGCTGTTTCATTTAGCAAGGAGAATATCAACATGACACTAAAGAAAAGAATCTTTCTGTTGTTTTTCCTCAGTGCGTTTATCCCCTTTATCAGTATTTTTGCCATTTCGTATTATACGATCGATTCGATTTTCGCCAATAAAATTGATGATGGCATCCGAAGCAGTCTGCAGCAGGTTAACTCCTCTTTGGAAAACTCAATCACCAACCTGAATCACGTGACCCAGCAATTATCATACAGCGGCACTGCGGGCAAGAGACTGCAGCAATTTCTGAACCCCTCCTCTGATATTTTTGAATTAATCGAAGCGAGAGACGAATTAAAAAGTGAGTTAAGTGTTGTTACGTTCACCAATCCTAACATCGGTTTGACCTTGTATTATTTTCAAAAAGAAGGCACGACGCAGTTCGGTAATTTTCCGATCAAGGATCGGTTTTCTCCCGAATCGCTACCCGCTCTTTTTCAATCCTATGGCATCCAATATCACAGTCCGCACATCAGTATGAATCGGTTCAATGACGAGCTTGTTCTGTCCGCCATGCGAAAGGTAAAGCTGCCAGGCAGAGAAGATGTGTATATTTATGTTGAATCCGGCTTCCGTCTGAGTGAGGATATTCTTGGTGCCAATCAGCACAACACTACCGTATCCCATCTCATCCTTGATGCCGAAGGAAACACCGTCTACAGCGAAATCCCCGGGACCATTCGTGTCGGAGAGAATTTCGACACCTTGACTGAGGCATCTGCCCAAGACGGAATATCGCGAGGATATCACTGGTTTAAGACAAGTTCTCCGCAAAAATGGAGTGTTGTATCCGTCATTTCACAGGATCAATACCAACAAGAGAAAAATCAATGGCTGGTCCAAATTCTGCTGGTTGCTTTATTTTTTCTAGGCTTTACCGTATTTCTTGCTTGGCTGCTCTGGAAGATGGTGTACAGACCTCTCAGTCTGTTTCATTCCGAAATCAACAGCATGTCGAGTAATCCGCAAACGACAGGCAGTCAGGCTCGTACGGAGATTCCCGAGTTTGATTTTCTGCTCAGTGAGTTTTCCAATATGCAGCACCAGATTGGTGACTTGTTTAAGGAAGTACAGCAGAAAGAAAAGATCCGTGCTGACTTGGAGGTAGAGAAGCTACTCTATCAGATCAATCCACATTTTCTGATGAATACCCTGGATACAGTGCACTGGCTGGCAGTAATGAACGGACAAGGAGAGATTGATAAGCTGGTGCAGGCACTGAACAAGCTGCTCTATTACAACCTTGGTAAATTGGGGCAAGTCTCCACCATGCAGGAAGAACTTGATGCGTTAAGACAGTATTTGATTCTTCAGCAGATTCGCTATGACTTTGAATTCGATGTGCGCATTACCGCAGATGAACAGGTACTTCAGATTCCCGTACCCCGCTTCATTCTGCAGCCGCTGGTCGAAAATTCGCTCTATCATGGGCTGAGCGATGATGGATTTATTCAGATTGAGGTCACCTGTACGTCGACATTGAACATTTTGATCGAGGATAACGGCGCAGGCATGAGTGAGGAAGCGATTCAGAAACTGCTGAACAATCGAGAAGCCGAACAGGAAAAGGTAGGAATGGGCATTGGACTCAATTATGTTCATCGTATGTTGCAGGCCCAGTATGGTAATCAAGCACAACTGGTCATTCACAGTGAACCAGGAACAGGGACAACTATGCTGTTGATATTGCCTATAAAAGGAGAAGACACTCATTATGATTAAAGTATTGATTGTTGATGACGATAAACTGGTACGCAAAGGTATCAGCTCAGCGATGCCATGGAATGAATTCAATATGGAGGTTATAGGGGAAGCGAGCAATGGACATAAAGCGCTGGAGTTTCTGCAGTCCCGTCCCGTTGATCTGATGCTGACGGATCTGGCGATGCCGGTGATGTCCGGCATTGAGCTGATGAGAGCCGCGAAGCAGCTCTATCCGGAGCTTCATATTGTGGTGTTAACCCTGCATCAGGATTTCGATTATATCCAGGAAGCACTTCGGCTGGGCGCAATCGACTATATCGCTAAAGTGCAGCTGGAAAAAGAGCAGTTCGAGCATGTGCTGCAGCGCATCCATACACGGATGAACGGATCAGCCAAGATTGTTCGCCAGCTTCCTTCACTCGATGAAACCAATGTTCATTATTCAACCGTGTATGCTCTTATATCACAGGATCGCAAATCCGAACCGTCGTGGGGCGATCAGCTGCATTCGACTGACCATTCTGAGGTTCGATGGGAAATTGAACGGAACAGCTGGATGTGGGCAGCACGTAAGGAACAGGAAGAGCAGGTGTTTGAACTGGTTAAGAAAACACAGCTTCAAGCTCCAAACAGCACACTACTAGTACTGTCTGATGTACAGGGACAAACGTGGTCGCAGATTAAAAACTGGATTATAAATTACACGGAGACGGCGTTATTCTACGCTTACTCTCCCGATCAGCAAGTCATGCATCTTACGATGAAGGATGAGCACCAGCAGATAGAAGAACCCCGGGATGAAGAACTGGACCGGATGAAGCAAAGCTGGTTCCAAACAGCCTGGGCACACCGGGAGCAGGACTATCACCGGCTTATTGCTCAGTTCAAAGCACTGCAGCTGCAGAAAGCGCAGCTAACCGGACTGCTTTATTTCATTGTCATGGAGTGGAATCGCTTATTTGCTCACACCTCACTCGGTAAAATCACCATGATCCATTCATTTCATTCCTGGCACGAAGTGCAGGCCTGGGTCAAGCAGACGGCTGCCAATATTCAGAAGGCTGATCAACAGCAGGCGTATTCACCTGAAATTATAGAGGCTGTAAAAAATGCGGTGATTATCATACAACATGATTTGACTCAAGCACACACTGCTTCGGAGCTTTCACAACAGCTCAACATCAGCCGAAGTTATTTCAGTCAATGCTTCAAAGAGCTGATGGGACGCACCTTTAATGATTATTCCCGTTTTGTTCGGGTAGAGAAAGCCAAAGAATATTTGGTCAGTACACCTCACACCATCTCCTGGATTGCGGAGCAAGTCGGGTATACGGATGAGAAATATTTCAGCCGGATTTTTCGTGAAATGACAGGTCTGCTGCCAAGCGAATATCGACATGCTGGCGAGCAACGAAGTAACAGATCGGATACAGAGAATTCATTACATTCTTAAAATTTCAAAATGATAAGCGAGGTCATCTTTACAGGTCGACAGTATTCTTAACTAAGGAGCTGCCGGCTTTTCTTTTCAAATGTAAACACAGGGGCGGGTAGACAAATGGATGACAGCAGGTAGGACGAATGTTCACAGGCGAATGGTATAAGGGAATTCCACCTGAGAACTGTTAACATTAATCTATCTAAAGGGGCGTGTAATCCCTATCCCGGCAGGAACGGAGTCCACCTTATAATGAAAGCGTACACAAAAAACGAAATCAGATTGAAGGGGAATCTAACAAGATGAGAACAAAACGATCGATAAGAAGCAATCTGTTCACCAAACGTTTAGCTGTGCTGTCGATGTCTGCTTTGATGGTTGCTGCCTTGGCAGCATGTGGAGCCAAGACAGAAGCTCCTACTGCAGAGGAAGCAGGAAAATATGAAGTAACACCGGGCGATCCATTCAGTGCGTATAAAGACGAAATAAACGTAACGATGGGACGAGTGACCACGGCTAATCCTAAGCTGCCCGCGGGAGATACGTATGAGAACAACGCCTATACCCGGCTGGTCAAAGACACCTTTAATGCCAAAATCACAGATCAATTTGAAGCGAACGGTGAGGATTACAGCCGCCAAGTCTCGCTTGCGATTGCATCCGGGGAACTGCCCGATATGATGCGTGTCGATTCCAAAGATGAGCTCAAGGAACTGGTTGACAATGATCTGATCGAGGATTTAACAACCATTTATGATCAATATGCCACGGATGAGATTAAGAAAATTTACGATTCCTACGATGGCCGCGCGTTGGACAACGCAACGATTGACGGACGTTTGATGGGACTTCCCGCGACTTCCCTGGATTCTGCGCCAACGATGGTTTGGGTTCGCCAAGACTGGGTGGATCTGCTCGGCATCAAGCTTGATGCCGATGGAGACGGAGCCATAACACTGGAAGAGGTAGAGAAAACGACACAGGAGTTCCTGAAAAGAGATCCGGGACAATCCGGCAATCCGGTCGGCATTCCTTTTGTTAACACATTGAATACAACGGATTATAATGGCTCTGCGTATACGATGCTGGGAGCAGCTTCAACGCAGCATGCATTTCCGCAGTATTGGATGAGAGGAGACGACGGTAAAATCCTCTACGGTTCAACGACGGAAGAAACGAAGAAGCTGCTCGGAATTATGGCAGACTGGTTTAAAGAAGGAATCATCGATCCTCAATTCGGAACTCGTACATTTGACGATATTACCGCGCTGTATGCAAACGGGCAGAGCGGCATTGCCTTCGGACCTTGGCATATTCCTGACTGGGGATTGATCAGCGTCAAACAGATGGATAAAAACGCTAAATTTTCAGCTTATGCACTGCAGGATGCAGATGGTAAGGTTAACGTCGCACATGCTAATCCTTCCAATCAATTTATTGTGGTGAGAAAAGGATACGAGCATCCCGAACTTGCGGTGAAAATTGTGAACCTGTTCTACGATAAGCTGGCCAATGACAAAGACGTGGCCACAACGATGCCGGAAGCGGCCAAGTATCAAGAGACCGGCGTGGACGGTTCCACCCGCCCATTCAATATTGAAGTTAACTCGGCTACATCGCTGCTGGACGATTATTCGGACGTTGTTCGCGGGATTAAGGGAGAGATCAGCCTGGATGAGGTACGTACAACCGAATCCAAAAACAATATTGGCAGCATCAAAACATATCTGAGTGATATGGACACGGATAATACTACAGCTTGGTCGAAATACCACTCGCGCATTAACGGTGTGGGACTGATTGACAAGCTGACCAAAGAAGACAAGTTCGTGTGGATCACTCCTGCTTTTTCGGGAACGACCCCAAGCATGAAACAGACATGGGCTAACCTGACCAAGCTGGAACAGGAGTCATTTATCAAAATTGTAACCGGTTCAGAACCGCTCGATTACTTCGACACATTCGTGAGCAATTGGAAAAAACAAGGCGGTGAGCAGATTATTCAAGAAATTGAAGCCGAGATCGGGGCAAAACCATAATCATCTATGGATAGCTGCAGGGCTGCGCGCGAAATCCGAATGCGCAGCCTTTCTTCATAAGGAGAGGAGAGAATTTCATGAAACAACGAGTATACAAGACAGATGGCCGCATCCGCTCAGGTACGATGTACCATATGATGATGATACCGGGCATTTTGTTTTTGCTTGTATTCAGCTATATACCGATGGTTGGTGTGATTACGGCCTTTCAAGACTATATTCCTGCCAAAGGCATGTTCGGCTCGGAATTTGTCGGGTTAAAACATTTTATCTATATGTTCAAGCTCCCGGATATTGCCCAAGTGGTTAGCAATACACTGGTGATCGCTCTGGGCAAGATTCTGCTCGGCACATTAATGGCGATCATTTTCTCCGTACTGCTTAATGAAATTCGGATGAAAACGATTAAAAAATCGGTCCAGACGATCGTGTATCTACCGCACTTTCTATCCTGGGTTGTGCTCGCGTCCGTCGTTGTTAATATGTTCAGTCTGGATGGCATTGTGAATCAGATCCTGGCCTTTTTTGGACTGCAGCACATTAATTTTCTAGGCAGCAACACATGGTTTCAGCCGCTGATTATTGGGACGGATGTGTGGAAGGAATTCGGCTACAGTTCCATCGTTTATTTGGCAGCCATTACGTCAATTGATCCAGGCTTATACGAAGCTGCAGGTATGGATGGAGCCAGCTGGTGGAGAAAAGTATGGCATATTACGCTCCCAGGCATGCTGCCTATTATTCTGCTCATGGGTGTGATGAGTCTGACGAATATATTAAGCGCCGGTTTTGACCAAATCTATAATCTCTATAATCCGGTAGTCTATGAATCAGGTGACATTCTCGATACCTATGTTTATCGAATTGGTCTGGTCGGAAGACAGTACAGTTTCGGAACGGCTGTAGGTCTGTTCAAGTCCGTAATCGGCATCATCCTACTGCTATCTGCCAATCAGCTCGCCAAAAAATATACCGATCGTAAAATATTCTAAGGAGGCAAACGTCTGTGTCTTATTCCGCAAACTTCAAAGATCGAATGGGCCGGGTGTGCATCTATGCCATCGTCATTATGCTTGCGCTGATCTGCCTTCTGCCGTTATGGAATATTGTTGCGATTTCCTTCAGCAGCAGCGAAGCGGTATCCGCGAACGCCGTCGGTCTGGTTCCTGTTCATTTTACAACAGCTGCGTATATCCGAATTATCGATGATGCCCAGTTCTGGCGCTCCTTCGGCATATCCATTCTGCGTGTGGCGCTCTCGCTCGCGCTGAACATGATTTTGATTATTCTAATGGCGTATCCGTTGTCCAAATCCAAAAGAGAGTTCAAGGGCAGAAACATTTATATGAACATTATGATTTTTGCCATGCTGTTCAGTGGCGGTATGATTCCGAGCTACCTGTTGATTAAAAATCTGGACATGCTGAATACAATCTGGGCACTTGTTTTGCCGGGAGCAGTACCCATATTCAGTGTCATTCTGGTCATGAACTTCTTCTCAGCCGTTCCTAAAGCACTTGAGGAAGCAGCTTTCATTGACGGAGCCAATCCGCTTCAGGTTTTATTCAAAGTGTACGTTCCCGTATCCATTCCCGCACTTGCAACAGTCGCCTTATTCAGTATCGTGGGTACATGGAATGACTTCTTCAGCGGGTTGATCTATATGACGAAAATAAGCAACTATCCGCTCATGACCTATATCCAGTCACTTAACGTCAATATTGCGGATCTGCTCCAAGCCGGAACGAACTCCAGCGAGCTCAGCAGCCTGACGGAGATATCCAACAAAAATTTAAATGCAGCCAAGATCGTCGTTGCTGTTATTCCACTACTGCTGATTTATCCGCTGCTTCAGAAGTATTTTGTAACCGGGATCGTTGTTGGATCGGTTAAGGAATAACATCCTGCCATGAGATTGCAACCGTGAGTATCTTAATATACAACCGCATTGAAACTTTACTAAAATAACCGTAGGCACAGCCTTTAGGCAGCGTCAGAGAGGTGGAATGAAACATGGAACAGCAAGAATGGTGGAAAGAGACCGTCGTTTATCAAATCTATCCGCGCAGCTTTCAAGATAGCAATGGAGATGGAATCGGCGACTTAAGAGGCATTATATCTCGGCTGGATTATTTGCTGCATCTCGGGATCGGTGCGATCTGGTTATCACCTGTTTGCAAGTCTCCTCAAGATGATTATGGTTATGATATTTCGGATTACCAGGATATTGATCCGATGTTTGGATCGCTGGAGGATATGGAAGCTTTAATTCATGAAGCCGGCAAACGGAACATACGCATCATTATGGACCTGGTCCTGAATCATACCTCTGACGAACATCCTTGGTTTCAGGAAGCTAAAAAAGGAAAGGACAACCCGTACCATGACTATTATGTATGGCGAGACGGGATTGAAGGAACCCCCCCCAATGACCTGACATCTACCTTCGGCGGTTCAGCCTGGGAATGGGTGCCTGAGATTGGGCAGTATTATTTGCATTTATTTTCGGTCAAACAGCCGGACCTGAACTGGGCGAACCCGAAAGTCCGTCAGGACATCTACAGCATGATCAATTGGTGGATCGAAAAAGGTGTAGGCGGATTCCGCCTGGATGTCATAGATTTGATCGGGAAAGAGCCGGATTCCAAAATTACAGGAAACGGACCTCTTCTGCATGAATATATCAGGGAGCTCAGTAAGAAAACATTCCAGAAAGGGAAGGAGTTGTTAACCGTAGGAGAGACGTGGGGAGCCACGCCGGAGATCGCAAAATTGTACAGCAACCCTGATGGCAGTGAGTTTTCCATGGTATTTCAATTTGAGCACATCAGTCTGGATGAGCAGGAGGGGAGGGGGAAGTGGGATCTCAAACCTCTAGATCTAATGGAATTGAAAGATGTGCTGTCCAAGTGGCAGACCGAGCTCAAAGGCGAAGCGTGGAACAGTTTGTTCTGGAACAATCACGATCTGCCTCGAATTGTTTCACGTTGGGGTAATGACGGGGAGTTCAGGGTTGAATCTGCTAAGATGCTGGCAACCCTTTTGCATGGCATGCAGGGAACACCATACATCTACCAGGGCGAGGAACTGGGCATGACGAATGTCCAATATGAGATCAAGGATTATCGGGATATTGAACTGCTTCGTTTTTATAAGGAAAGAATGGAGAAAGGATATCCCGAACATGAAGTTATGGAGTCGATCTACGCCAAAGGGCGTGATAATGCGAGAACACCCATGCAGTGGGATGACTCCCATCAAGCAGGATTTACCGTAGGAGAGCCCTGGATTAAAGTCAATCCGAATTATACGGAGATCCATGCTGCGGAAAATGTTCAAAATCCGGACTCCATCTTCCATTATTATCGTCAGCTCATTCAGCTTAGAAAAGATCATGAGGTCATTGTATATGGCGATTATGAATTGATTTTCCCGGAACATCCGGATGTATTTGCTTACACACGCTCATTACATGAGAATCAGATCATGGTTGTCTGTAACTTCCGGGGAGAAACGGTGCAGCTTCCGCTTCAGGAACATTTGTCATCCTCAGCCGAACTGCTGCTTGCCAATTACACAGATATGCTGCCAGACAATGAGCTGCGTGCTTACGAAGCCAGAATGTACCTTATGCAGAACAATTGAAAAGCAGCATACCCAACTAAAGCCTATTCATTTGAAGAAAGAAGGAAGAGATGGAATGAAAAGAGTATGGTGGAAAGAGGCCGTCGCTTACCAGGTCTATCCGAGGAGCTTTATGGATTCGAACGGAGACGGCATTGGTGATATACAAGGCATTCTTTCAAAACTGGATTATATTCAGGAACTGGGTATTGATCTGATATGGATCTGTCCGATGTATAAGTCACCTAATGATGATAACGGTTATGACATCAGTGATTACTGCGCCATTATGGATGAATTCGGTACGATGGCTGACTTCGACCAATTATTAGATGAAGTACATCGTCGCGGTATGAAGCTCATTATGGATCTGGTCATTAACCACACCAGTGACGAGCATCCCTGGTTTATTGAATCAAGTTCTTCCGTGGATAATCCCAAACGAGACTGGTACATCTGGAAAGACGGCAAGAACGGGGAGGAGCCGAACAACTGGGAAAGCATCTTTGGCGGTTCAGCCTGGCAGTACGATGAAACTTCAGGCCAGTACTATCTTCATCTGTTCTCCAAAAAACAGCCGGACCTGAACTGGGCTAATGCCGACGTTCGCAAATCCATCTATGAAATGATGAATTGGTGGATGGACAAAGGCATTGACGGCTTCCGGGTGGATGCGATCAGTCATATCCACAAAGAAGAAGGTCTGCTGGATATGCCGGCCAAGGAAGGTTTCAAATACATTTCGTCATTCGAGAAGCATATGAATGTCAAAGGCATTCAGCGCTATCTGCAGGAAATGAAAGAAGAGACGCTGTCGAAATATAATGTCGTCACCGTTGGCGAAGCCAATGGAGTCAAAGTAGAAGATTCAGAAGATCTGCTGGACTGGATCTGTGAAGTCAGAGGCAAATTCAACATGGTTTTTCAGTTTGAACATCTTGACCTATGGAATAACAGTACAGACAAGCAGCTGGATGTTCCCAAACTGAAAAACGTAATGACCAAGTGGCAGAAATCACTGGAAGGCATCGGCTGGAATGCACTGTTTATTGAAAATCACGATCAGCCGCGCAAGGTTTCATCCTGGGGAAACGATGTCGATTACTGGTATGAGAGCGCTTCGGCACTTGGAGCAATGTACTTTTTCATGCAGGGCACACCCTTCATCTATCAGGGACAAGAAATTGGCATGACCAATGTGGCTTACCCTTCCATCGAGGATTATAACGACATCGCAGACCAAAATCTGTATCAGATCAAGCAGGCAGAAGGCATGGAGCATGAGGAGATCATGAATATCATCTGGGCGTCCAGCCGTGACAATTCAAGAACACCGATGCAGTGGTCTGCAGGCAACCAGAGCGGATTTACGACTGGAGTTCCTTGGCTAAGGGTAAATGACAATTATCTCGATATCAATGTGGAGAAACAGCTTCAAGACCCGAACTCTGTCCTTCACTTTTATAAAGAGATGATTCGGCTCCGCAAGCAGCATGACACGTTGATATACGGCACCTATGACCTGCTCCTGCCTGATCACCCTCACATTTTCGCCTATACACGTACATTGGAAGATCAGCAGGTGTTAGTACTCATTAATCTTACTGAACAGATGGTGGAGCTTAAGGATGATGAGCCGGGCGTTCAACTCTCCGAGATATGGCTGACCAACTATGAGATTTCTTACGCTGGTCAGCTGCAGCCGTTCGAAGCCCGCATTGGATTATGTGATAAAATGTAGGGGATTCGCTTGTTCGAGGCATGATTCTAACGAGTCATGCTTTTTTTTATTCGATAGCCCCACACCCATTTATAGCAACTTAATAGGTGTAGGAGTTCACCACAGCTCCAGTCTTGTGGTGAAGTTTTCATATATGACATATAATAGCCTAACCGTAGGCAGAGGATACAGCTTAGTATGAATGAAAGTGACTTGTTCATGACATCCTACAGAAGTAGTACTATTCTCATTTCCTGAGGAGGAGATCTTATATGGCTCGCCAGAAGAAAAGGCAGGAAGCTGCCTGGAAGTCACGTAAGCAAGAACAGCACCCTCATGGTAAAATCAGATCGCTCAAAGAAATATCAAGCGAATATGAAGAGAAGAATACTACGGAGTAAGAGCATGACTGTCGGCGATATTTGCCGGCAGTCATTTTACATTTATATTGGAATTTTAACAGTATTATTTTCTTATATAGAATATGCTCTCCTATGGTAGTCAGGTAAAATAGTCACTCTTTACTGTGAGGGATTTTTTCATGTAAAAAAAGACCAAGATGAGATAAATTAATTATACCCGGGTAATATTGACTTCATATTTTTACCCGGGTATAATACCTAAAGAAGATCATTAAAGGAGGGTTAACATGCAGGATTCACCTACACAGATAAACTACACTGCCTTTGTAGGCAGAAAACATTTCGTCAAAGGTACATTACAACACGTTGTTCAAGTCGTAAAAGAAAACTTGGAAGAGAATACACTTTTTGATTTGCTTGTTTTTGACGATTCTACTGGAAAACCGATAGATATTGATTTTCGAGGAAGCCTAGAGGATGTATTAGACCGTCTTAATAGTAAACCGGGACGAATAAAGGATACGAAAGAAAATGAACAACCCGCTCGCAGAGCCGGCCGCCCCAAACTAGGCGTAGTATCCGGTGAGGTTACTTTGCTGCCCAGGCAATGGGACTGGCTTAAAGCTCAACCCGGTGGCGCTTCGGTAACCCTAAGAAAACTGATTGATGAGGCTCGCCATTCAGGGGAGAACGGAAACAAAGTTCGTGCGGCGCAGGAAGCAACCTATCATTTCATGACAGCAATGGCGGGGGATTTCCCTCAATACGAAGAAGCTTTGAGAGCACTGTATGCCCCGAATGAAAATCGTTTTTACGAATCAATTGATGATTGGACACCTGATATCAGAGATTATATTAAGTCTTTGTCCAGTAATGCATTCACGCAGGAATAGAGGAGAACATCGTAATGAATATGTTAAGAGTAAACGATATTGATATTGCTTATGACAGTTATGGCAGTGAAAAGAATGAAACCATTCTATTAATTGCAGGGCTCGGCACACAGATGATTCGTTGGACGGTTCCATTCTGTGAGATGTTAGCAGCACGTGGATTTCGAGTGATTCGTTTTGATAATCGAGATACGGGGTTATCGACCCATTTTAGCAATCATGCAACATTAGATTTCGAAGCACTTGCTAAAACACTCATGTCGGGAAAACTTCCTGATCTTCCATATACCCTTGATGATATGGCTGACGATACAATTGGATTGTTAAATGCCTTGGGGATCAAAAAAGCACATGTTGTTGGTCGTTCGATGGGCGGTATGATTGCCCAGCTTATGGCCAGCCAATATCCCGAGCGTGTCCTCTCGCTTACTTCACTAATGTCAACTACAGGTAACCCGGAACTTCCACCCACATCCACGGAAGTCATGGCGTTGATGACTGGGCCAGCACCGAATCCGATGGAGGATGAAGAGGGTTATTTGGCTCTCAGCGTAGCTTTTGCTAAACGTATTGCCGGTACAGGTTACCCTTTTGAGGAAGACGCGTATCGTTCACTCATTCGAGAGGAAATACAGCGAGCTTATGACCCGGGAAGTGTTGGGCGACAGATTGCTGCAATTGCGGTTTCAGGTGATCGGCGGGCGCGACTGGCAAAAGTTAAGGTCCCAGCCTTAGTGATTCACGGTGTGGAAGATCCGATGTTTGTTCCCGCTTGCGGTAGAGACACGGCGGAAGCGATCAACGGTGCAGAATTGATGTTACTTGAAGGTATGGGCCATGATTTGCCGCAGCAGCTGTTTGAAACCGTTGTTGATGGAATTGAGAGGACAGCCCGCAGTACACGCCCGTGATGAGTAAAAAGCCGCTTTAATAGCGGCTTAAACTGTATTATCTTTATTTGTGATAAGTCGCAGTAAACCCATGTTGTCCGAAACTTAATTATATTTTATGCTGCATCAACTGTGATCTTTGGGAAAACACCCAGACGGCAAACAGCATCACCAAAGCAACCAATATGCCGGATTCCCCCGTCCATAGGTAGGCGTTTTCTCCGCTTGTGGATAGATCAAATGAATCCTGAATCACGGCGTTCCAGGAAGCATGAAGGAGGATTGCCGGCCATATGCTACCTGTACTTAAACGAAGATGACTGATGACAAAGTTAAATGAACTGATCGTAATCAAAAATAGGATAATTGACAATCCGAGTGATGGTCCCGAATAATAACTCCCTAACAGAATGGCGGGAATATGCCACGCTCCCCAGATCAACCCACTTGTAAGAATCGGTTTGGGCACACCTGCTGTTATTAATCTGGTAAGCATATAGCCTCTCCATCCCAGCTCTTCACCGGCACTGCTGATCACACCGAACAATGTACCAGCAAACATCTGATAAATAACACTTCCCATCAGAGCCCAGATAAAAGAGCCACTGGTGTGCACGTAGTCGACCAAGCCGGTTATCCAGGCGAATCCATAAGCTAACGACCCGACAACTACTGGAAATAGTAGCACAAAAGGAAGCGTTTTTAACGTTAATATCCCGCCAAATCGCAGAGAAATATCTGCAAAGCCTTCGCGCAACATAAGCCGTGTCAGGATAGATGAGAGTCCTGGGCCCACATTAGTAGCAGACCAAATACAGGTGACACATTGATTGCCAGTACATAGCTAAGTAGGGTGAGAGAAATAAGCCATATGAAAAAAACAAGTAAACCTCTCCGTGATTGTTGAATCGCTCTCTGACTTTGGCCCAAGATAGAATACGGCTTAAGACGGTTCAGAAACGATCATTCTACAATTCGAGCGCATAAGCAAGGACTCGCGCTTGGCTCATGTCTGCCCCTTTATTCCACCAAATTTGCCATTCGTGCTGCTGTAAACCTTGATGGATGGCTTCCACACATTCCAAATATTCTTCTGGAAAGCTCGGTTGATTATCCCCGCCATAGGACTGACGTCTTTTCTCGGCAGCACCGAGTAATAATGCGGCTTCCATTAATGCTCCCCGAGCACATAATGTTATTCCCAAACCCTCAACTCCACGAGAAAGAACCCAGGAACCGCGGTAGATCTGACTTGCAGCGATACATTTCTTGAAATATTCAACCGCTTGATTCATTGCCCCGCGTTTCAACGCGGAATACCCGAGACATTCGTACGGGCCAGATAGTTCCCATGGGTCCTTTACCATTTGAAAAAGACGCACGCTCTCTTCCAGCAAGTTGGAAGCCTCTGTATAACGTTGCTGTTCCAAACGAATTTTGCCGTATGCATGCAGTGAAGAAGCAAGATTCCAAGAGTCATTGATACTTCTTGCCAATTCTACGCTCTGTTGTGCCATTGCCTCCGCTTTTTGAAGATCGTTCTGCCGAATGTAGATAAAAGCAAGCAAGCGAAGGGAAGAGGCAGACAGGGAATTGTCTTGTTGTTCAAGGGCTAGCTCCACACTGCGTGTTGCAGCGTCCATTCCCGATTGGATGTTCCCTTGAACAAATTGAATGATGCCTAACCCGTGCCATGCTTTGGCACAATCCGTTGCAGAACCATCGTTCGATTCTTCTACATGCAAAAATCGTTCCAGCCAGAACAATCCATCCTTCAATCTGCCCTCATGAAGCCAGAACCCATACAGATGGGCCGCCAGATGAAGACCCGATGCTCGTGAGTAAACATGAGCATAACACCATTGAAGTGCAGCACTTAAGTTGGCGTATTCCGTTCTCACAGATTCGATACTAAGCTCTCGTTCAATGGTTCTGAAGCAGGCTTCAGCCTGAATCAAATAGCCTTTGTAATATTCCATATGTCGCATAGAGAGAGTACTACGTTTTTCATCATCAGATTGTTCGTTCCATTTATCTGTGGCATATTCCTTGATTGCCTCCAGCAAAGAGTAACGAATGGAGCCATGGTGCGAATCAATCCCGGTGGAGACAAGAGACTTGTTAACCAGACCCGATAAAAGATCGAGCATATCTTCGACCGTAATAGGGTCTTTCTGGCCAGACAGATCCGGTTCACATATGCAGATTGCCTCTGCTGCTTCCAGCGTGAAACCGCCCGCAAATACATTTAACCTTTGGAGCAAATGGCGTTCCTTGCCTGTCAGCAGATGATAACTCCAATCAATGGTTGAACGCAGTGTTTGGTGCCGAGGCCCGGCGGTTCGTTTACCTGAAGTCAAAAGGGTAAGCTGCTGAGTGAGACGTTCTTCAATCTGTCCCAAGCTCAACATGTTCATCCGTGCTACCGTAAGCTCAATCGCTAGAGGTATGCCCTCAATTTTCCGGCAGATCGCACCGATTTGCTTGAAATGTGAAAGCGTAGGCACAAAGTGCGGAACCAGAACGCTGGCTCGTTCCACAAACAGCTGGATCGCTTCATAGCTCATCCATTCTGATTCAGTATGTACATCCGATAAATCCTCCTACGCAGGATAAGAGAGTGGAGGAAGGCGATAAACCAATTCTTGAGTGATATTAAGAGGCTCTCGACTGGTGGTTATTATTCGTAGGTCTGGTGTTTCCATCAAAAGGAATTCCGCTACCTCAGCAATTGTATCAATGATATGTTCACAGTTATCGAAAATAAACAGCAGCTCATAATGACGTATCGCTTCAATGATCACAGCTTCATCCGACATCTTCCCCTGGGTGGTCAGCCCCAATGTAGATAAAAGCAAAGGATATACGTCATGTGCATCATGGATTGTACCAAATTCAAACATATATATTCCTTGCGAAAAACGAGCTGTGAGTGTGGAAGCCACTTCGGTAGCAAAAGACGTTTTGCCAATCCCACCAGGTCCGATGATAGAAATCAGAGCATGATCAATCAATTTCTCAGTCAGCACTTCTCTGGAATGTTGTCGTCCGACAAAGGTGGAGGGTCGATTGCGTAATCGTACTGCTGCCTTGAACGGTGTTGTGGACACTTCTTTCACAGCCTCAGGTTGCACAGTTTCACTTGCCATGAGGGTGTTGAACCATATTTGATCAAAATCTGCAAATTCACGACCTGACGCCGAACGCGCTTCCGAGAATCGCTTGACGGTATTCCATAACATTGTAGCTTCCTCTATAGCAGCATCCTCTAGAAAAAGTCCTTCTTCCCAAAAAGCCTGAATGATCTGCTTCAGGCTTCCGATACTGGGGAGACGATCCCCATTCTCCCATTGCTGTACCGTCCTTGGATCTACGCCAGCTCGCTTGGCCAAGTCCACTTGCCGCATTTTTTTAAAAGTGCCTTTCCGAGAAGGCCTTGTACGAATTTTTTTAATCCATTCATGGGGCCAATCGTTTGTGTATTTATCGTTTTCCATGACATCACCTGAATTTCATAGTCTAAGCAACCTGAGCACACGAACAAACACGAACTCTTGTACATTCGTGTTCTGGATTGTAGCAGATAAAATAAGTCATATCAACACCAATTAACTAAGGAGGTAACACAGATGCCTTTAACTCGCATTGTCGCATTGAAAGGTCGTTCGAGCGAAGAGAAAACGCAGCTCAAGGAAGTTGTTTTACAAACCATCGTGGATAAACTGCATGTGCCCACAAATGATCTTTTTCTGATTATTTAAGAACTGGATCGAGAAAATTTCAGCTTTGATCCAACTTGTCTGGATATCGAAAGAAGTGAGGGTTTCCTAATCATTCAGGTCACCTTGAACCTGGGTCGTCCTGACGAAATGAAAAAGGAGTTTTATGAAGCGCTCGCTGAAGAGTTACATCAGAAGGTGGGGATTCGAAAAGAAGATGTATTCATTAATCTGATTGAAGTTACCAAAGAAAACTGGTCATACGGCAATGGAATTGCTTCGTTTATTGTCTAGATCTGTAACAATGCATTCATACCGTATATAAGAGAGGAAGTTATAACTATGTCAACTTTACTATATGTAACAGCTCATCCCGGCAACCCCGAGACATCGTATAGCCTTTCGGCAGGCGAGCAATTCGTACAAGCTTATCGTGAAAGTCACCCTCAAGATGAGGTCGTGCATGTAGATCTGTATCAACGCAATATCCCACACATCGATGCAGACGTATTGGATGCTTGGGGCAAACTGCAAACAGGCGGCACTTTCAATCAATTGACTGAAATACAGCAACAAAAAGTAACTCAATTGAATGAACTTCTCGAAGAATTCGTGGCTGCAGACAAATATGTTTTTGTGACACCCATGTGGAACTTTTCTTATCCTCCCGTAATGAAAGCTTATATCGATTCCTTTTGTGTCAGAGCCAAAACATTCAAATATACCGAAAACGGTCCAGTTGGCCTGCTACAAAACAAAAAAGCGTTCCACATTCAGGCAAGTGGCGGAGTATACTCATCAGGTCCTGTAGCGGATCGTGAGAATGGCAACCGTCATCTGGAAACAGTACTTCATTTTGTAGGCATCACAGACGTTCAGCATCTGTTTATCGAGGGTGTATCCACAGCAGGAGAACGTGCACCACAGATCAAAGCCGAAAGCATTGAACAAGCGCGTAGCATAGCACAAACATTTTAATGCTAGATATAAAATAACGATGTAAAAACAGGAATTACAATACGTCAACTTGTATCGCATCTCATTGTACCCATCACGCATTTTTCGGTTCATCCGTCATTTGCAGGATGGGTATCTTGATTCAAGGAGGATTTAGTCATGAAAGTAACTTATCACGGACATTCTGTAGTAAAGATCGAAACGCAAGGCACTATCATTTTAATTGATCCTTTTATTACCGGAAACGCACATACCGATCTTGATCCATCCACCATAGAAACAGACGTTATTCTGCTGACACACGGGCACGGCGATCATGTGGGAGATACCGTAGACATTGCAAAACGCAACAATTCACTGGTTATTGCTTCACCCGAACTCGCCGACCTGCTCGGATGGGAAGGCGTTCGTACACATGCCATGAGCATTGGGGGTGCGTATACGTTTGACTTCGGGCGAGTGAAATTGACACAAGCTTTCCATAGTTCAAGTTATGTAAACCATATTTCGAAAAAAATTACGTATACCGGCATGCCAACAGGAATTTTATTTACCACCGAAGGAAAAACGGTGTTCCATGCAGGAGACACTGGCCTGTTTTATGATATGAAAGTGATTGGTGATCGCCATGCCATCGATCTGGCTTTTCTCCCCATTGGAGACAACCACACCATGGGACCCGAAGACGCGGCTGTGGCGGCTGAATGGCTTCAAGCCAAACAGGTGGTACCGATTCACTTCAATACCTTTCCGTTCATTCAGCAAAACCCGCATTCCTTTGTCGCGCTGTTGCCTAGTGGAGTAGGGAAAGTTCTAGAAGCCGGCGAAGGAATTGAACTCTGAGTCTCATTTGTATATCAAAACGGAATAATCGTTGTATTCTCAACAAAGTTCAGCTAAAATAAAGCTACAAATTTTATATCATGCTTGTTTTTATCCCCGGGTAAGAACGATAAAAAGCATTGAGTCTCAATCCCCACTAGGGCCTATGTAATGTGGGAGGGATGAGATTCAGTGCTTTTTTTGATAAAGAAGGAGGCATACCAGGTGCGATTTTTAAGTGATCACGATGTCAGACAAGGATTGAATGTACCTCAGGTGATACATTTAGTGGAAACAGTATACAAGGCTAGGAGTGAAGAGAACACGGAGACTTGGCCGACAATCTTCTACGATTTTGTTCCAGGCAAGGCAGATATGGATATCAAATCAGGATATTTGAAGAGTGATAAGGTATTTGGACATAAAACAATCACATGGTTTGCCGAGAATGAAGCGAAGCAACTCCCCACGTTGACGGGGCTTATAAACGTATTTGATGCCGATACAGGCAGACCCTTAGGCATAACCGAGGCATCCTATATTACGGGCATACGTACAGGTGCTTCGGGGGCAATCGGAGCAAAATACTTGGCCAGAAAAGACTCTGAAACTCTCCTTGTCGTAGGTTCTGGCAATCAGGCGATCTTCCAAATCGCTTGTGCCTTATCCGTGCTTCCGAACTTGAAAACGGTTTGTGTGGCTGGTAGGGACCAAGAGAAGCTGAGAACTTTTGTAAACACCTTACCACACCGACTTCAATCTGAATTTGGTACAAACATAGAGAACGTTACGTTTGAAGCAGCAGAATCGTTAGAAGAAGCTGTAAAAAGCAGTGATATTATCATCACCGTCACATCATCCAGAACGCCGATCATTAAGAGGGAATGGGTAAAAGAAGGCACACATCTTTCTTGCATAGGTGCAGATATGGCGGGAAAACAGGAGATTGACTCCAACCTGGTGTCACAAGCCATCTTATATGTAGATGATCGGGAGCACTGTATACAAGTGGGCGAGATTGAGATACCGCTAAAAGAAGGCAAGATTGCAGAAAACCATATATGCGGTGAGATTGGGGATTTACTTTTAGGGAAAACAAAGGGAAGAACCTCAAACGAACAAATCACCATATTTGATGCGACAGGTATGGCGATTCTGGATATATATGCAGCGAAAATCGCATTGCAGACTGCAGAGGAACGAAATCTCGGCGTTAAAATTGGCATCTAGGGAGAAAGAGAAATGACTTTTAACTATGAACATGTGTTACAAGCATATGATCGTATCAATAAACACCTGAAGAAAACACCACTTGAAGAGTCGTTCTATCTAGGCGATCTGAACAGAAGATACTTTTTCAAACTGGAGTCCTTCCAACGAGCAAAGAGCTTTAAAATCCGAGGGGCTTTAAACAAAATAATGACGTTATCCGAGGAAGAAAAGAAGAGAGGCGTTGCCGCCATTTCTTCAGGTAACCACGGTAGTGCTGTGAGCTACGCGGCTTCCATTCTAGGAATTCATCCCGTCAAGGTGTTTGTTCCCGAAACGACAGCCCAAAGCAAAATTGATAAAATGAACTATTTCGGAGCAGAAGTGATGAAATTAGGTAAAGATTTTGACGAGGCTCATACGCTCGGCATGAAGTACATTCATGAACATCATTTAACGTATATTGATCCTTACTACGATGATCCGGAGATTTATGGTGGACAAGGCACGATAGGCATTGAAATTTTAGAACAAAACCAGGATATTGATACGATCGTCGTTCCAGTAGGTGGTGGGGGCCTGATTACAGGGATTGCGGTTGCTGCCAAATCGATCAAGCCGTCCATTCGAATTGTTGGAGTGCAAACCGAAGCCTGCCCAGCCATGATTAAATCTTACGAAGATCATACCTTATATGAACAGTATCCTAGCGAGGAATCCCTCTGTGATGCACTCCTTGGTGGGGTTGGAAAACTGAGTTACGAGATGGCTAAAGATTATGTTGATGATTTTATTGCCGTATCGGAGCATTCGATTGGCCAAGCCTTAAGTTTTCTGGCCAAAGAAGAAAAATACATTATTGAAGCAGGAAGCGCTACTGTAGTTGCAGCAATTATGGAACAGAGGGAACGAATCGATGGTCGAAATGTCGCACTTGTGTTAAGCGGTGGCAACATTGATGGAGATGTACTCCTGAATATTTTATCCAAATACTAACACTTACACTTCATACTAAATACATGTTTAGTTGTTTTCGGTGAATTATACCTGTAAATCAATAACCCTCTTACCTGTGGAGAGAACGCTCTATAGGCATGAGGGTTATTTTCGTTCAACGAGCATGTCATATTAATAATTTGTTATCGAAGTTATCGTTTTATCATGTTGACTTCGGAGCGGTGAATCTATACTGAATATACGGAGATACAACAGAGCTGACGCCTATCTCTGCAAAACATAGAGAAAGAAGGGGAGCACACGAATGAGTAATGCAAAAGCCACCACACCCACACAAGCCGATGTGATTCGTCCGAGTCCCCGGCGCACCAAACGCAAAAAAGGCTTTAAACGAACACTGGCACTGGATCTTATGCTACTGCCGGCAGTCATCTTGACGTTCATATTTGCGTACATACCGATGGGCGGATTGGTCATTGCTTTTCAGGATTACAAGCCCTGGCTCGGGTTTGCCAAATCTTCCTGGATCGGCCTGGAACATTTCCAATTTTTGTTCAGCATGCCGGAGAATGTGCAGGTGATCTGGAACACTTTAATTATTGCGGGAATGAAACTGATTGGAGGTCTGATTGCACCATTGGTCTTTGCCTTACTCCTCAACGAAGTACGGAAGGAAACCTTCAAGAAGAGTATACAAACGTTCGTTTATCTGCCGCACTTTCTATCATGGGTTATTCTAGGCGGAATACTGCTGGACATGCTCGCAACAAAAGGTATGATCAATCAGTTTCTTGGGGCCGTGTTTGGCCTGGAACCAATCTTTTTCCTCGGAGAAGGTACCTGGTTTAGAATCGTTGTGGTCACCAGTGATATCTGGAAAGAATTCGGATTCGGCGCGATTATCTTCCTCGCCTCGCTGGCAGGTATAAACCCTGCACTATATGAAGCTGCTGAAGTGGATGGAGCGAGCCGGTGGCAACAAACCTGGTCCATTACGATTCCTGCTCTCATTCCCATTATGATTGTCGTAGGAACGTTGTCCCTTGGAAATATTTTAAACGGAGGATTCGACCAGATTTTCAATCTATACAATCCACTCGTTTACGATAAGGGCGATATCATTGATACCTTCGTTTATCGGGTAGGTCTCATCGACGGGAAGTTTGGATTCTCGGCTGCAGTCGGGCTGTTCAAGTCGGTTGTCGGATTCGTTCTGATTGTGCTCGCATACCGTGCAGCTTATAAATTTGCAAATTACCGTATTTTCTAGAAAGGAGACCTCACGGCATGTATCATAAAACAAAACCTTACAAAGTTTTCACCGTGTTTAACTATACGTTCTTAATTTTATTATCGTTACTCTGTATTATCCCGTTGATTCACATTCTCGCGGTCTCCTTCAGCGGTAAAGCAGCTGCCAATGCGAATCTGGTTGGACTCTTTCCGGTTGAATTTACTTTTGATGCTTATGAGAAAACATTGGCTAATGAAAACTTCATCCGATCCCTATGGGTTGCTGTACAGCGAACCGTGCTGGGTACACTTCTCAGCATGATGGTTGTCATTCTGGCAGCCTATCCGTTATCCCGCGAAAATCGAAGCTTCAAACGTCGTAATATCTACACGTGGTACTTTGTGTTTACAATGCTGTTCAGTGGGGGCTTAATTCCATTTTACATTCTTATCCAGAAGCTTAATTTGCTCAATACGATGTGGGTGCTTATTCTTCCCGGTGCCGTATCTGTGTGGAATATGATCCTGTTATTAAATTTCTTCCGCAATGTGCCTAAAGAGCTGGAGGAGGCTGCCTTTATTGATGGTGCGGGTTACTTTCGAACATTGGTCTCTGTCTTTTTGCCCGTGTCGATGCCAGCCATCGCTACATTATCCTTGTTCTCCATGGTAGGGCACTGGAACGCCTGGTTCGATGGTTTGATTTTCCTGACAGATCACGAAAAATATCCACTCGCAACGTTCTTGCAGACGATCATCGTACAGCAAGACTTTAGCAAAGTTTCCGTGCGTCCCGAAGACCTCGAGAATATCTCACAACGGACGATCAAGGCGGCACAGATTTTCATTGGCATGGCACCGATCTTGGTGGTGTACCCCTTACTCCAACGCTTTTTCGTTAAAGGGATTGTACTTGGTGCTGTTAAAGAGTAAGACCAATTCAGGGTTAACTAAATTTTATATGATATGGGGGAGACAACATGTTAAAAACATGGAAAAAGCCGCTTCGCATTCTGATGGCTGCTACAATGTTATCTGGTGTACTCGCAGCATGCAGTAACGATTCTACATCACAGAAAAATCCTAGCGACAGTAATGAATTTTATTCCGCACCGTTTGAAAATGGTAAGTATGTTGAACCGGTTACCATTTCGACGGTATTCCCAATCACTAGCAGCCTGAAATTCAAAAATGGGGAAAACATTGAAAATAACGTTCATACCAAGTGGGCTCACGATACACTAGGGATCGATATTAAGTACTTATGGACGGTCAGTGAACAAAATAATGCTTACCAGACCAAACTTCGTCTGATGCTCACATCGGGTCAAAAAATGCCGGATATTATCTCTTTCCGTGGCAGCCAGACATTAATCAGTGATTTAATTGAATCGGGTCAATTCGTGGATGCAGGAGAACTGTTTGATAAATATGCTTCGGATACGTATAAAAAAGCGATGGCGGAAGATCCAAATGTATGGAATCCTTACATCCGTGATGGTAAACGAATGGCAATTCCTATTCTGGAGAACGCTTACAACAATGATCCAGTGATGTACATTCGTGAAGACTGGCTTAAGAAGCTGAATCTGAAGGCACCAACAACATTAGATGAATTAGAAACGGTAATGGATGCCTTCGTCAATCAAGACCCGGATGGAAACGGGAAGAAAGACACCGTTGCTCTCTCTGTAGGGTTCAAAAACAATTTGAACACATGGATGGCAGAATCCGGCTGGATTTTTGGTATGTTTGGAGCGATGCCGAATCAGTGGAATAAAGCAGCAGACGGTTCGCTTGCATACGGCTCTATCCAACCAGAGATGAAACCGGCACTGGAGAAGATGAAAGAGTGGATGCAGAAAGGTTATATTGATAAGGAAGCGGGACTATATGATGAGCCTAAGGCCGCTGAAGCATTCACTGCCGGCAAGTCTGGTATTATCGTTGGCCCTTATTGGATGACAGGCTGGCCAATCCCGGATCTGCAGCAAAATGTGCCAGGTGCTGAATATAAAGCTTATCCACTTCCTGCTGGTCCCGATGGTAAAATGGGACGCCACGGAACACCAATTAGTACGGGTGCTGTTCTGATCAACAAAGATATGGAACACAAAGACGCTTTCTTTGTATACCAGAACTATCTGTTTGATCACTGGGCTAATCCGGACAGCACAACATTCGTACACGGGTTTGCCAAAGGATATGATTATGATATCGGCCCTGACGGTGAGGTATATAAAGAGCAGCAAAGCGACAAAATTCCCGGCGGCTGGATTGATGCGATCCGTTATTCATTAACCTTTGATGGAGCGATCATTCCTAACCTGATGATGAATACGTTAGCTGATCTTGCGAATGGCAAAGAGCCGACCACTCAGTATGAGAAAAACCTGGCGGACCGAATCCCTGAACAGATTAAGGCAGCCAAAATTGTCATTGATCAAAAAGATATTGTAATGCCTCAGATGTTCACGGGTGTTCCAACGAAAACACAGGTTGCCAGAGGCGATATGCTGACCAAGCTGGAGAAGGAAGTATTGAACAAAATCATTTATGGCCAAGCGCCGATTGAGGAATTTGATACTTTTGCGGAGCAGTATATGACTTCTGGAGGTAAAGAGATCACCGAAGAAGTCAATGCATGGTATGACACGATAAAATAAAAAAACGAACCGCGCTTTACGTACAAGGGGTTTCATTGACCTGTGTACGTGAAGCGCGGTTTTTTACTTTGTTTTATGCTACTTTCTTCACGATATGCCGCATTACTGTTCCCGGTATTCCTGCGGTGTCATCCCGAATTTATCACGAAACACCTTGATGAAATATTGGGAGTTGGCATACCCCAGTTTTTCGGCAATCTCATATACCTTATCCTGCGAATGGTTGAGCAGGTAGAGGGCAAGATCCATTTTCACGCTTAAAATATACTCACTTAAGCTGATACCTTGAAATTGTTTAAACAGCTTGGAGACGTATACCGGATGCAAGGATACATGATCTGCGATCGATTGAAGACTGAGGGAGTGCAGATTAGCAGAAACAAATGTCTTGATCTGATGAATAACGTCATGTTGCTCATCAAAAGACTGTTCTTCCAGCTTAATACGCAGCCGATCAAGCATGTTATCCGCCCAATCCGTAAGTTGGGAGACTGAACGAAAGGGCACACGTGGAACCCGTTCGTTTCCTACCAGATCGGACAACAGCGCTTGGTTTTTGTGGGCAATGTAATGAAAGGCCGATAACAATACAATCTGAATCTCGTCTAGATGTTCTTCGGTTTGTTCAGGTAGCGCGGTATATCCAATCTTAATTCGGTGTAGACGTTCTTTGAATACTTCCCATTGTGCCGTTTCAAGTAAATGATTGAAGGTTGGAGGTTCATATAATATATGCAAAGAACGAATGGATACGGGGCGATAACTTTCCTCGAGGGAAAGGAAGTATCCCGTGCCGTTACCTACCTGCTTTTTGAGAGCCGATAGGGCTTGCTCGTACATGTCACGTATATCTTGCTGAAGTCTGCCTCCATGGCTAAGGATGACTGAAATGCCTCCTTTCAGGTATTCATTGACATTGTGATGCAACTGCAGGGAAAGATGGGTGAGATCTTGATCTTGTTTTTGCTTCGTAAGCTGCTCATTATGATTCGTGTCTGGTGAAGTATGCCATTCGTTGTTGTCAGGTCCAGCAGACTTTAATAAAAAGACCAAATAATCGTAATGATCCCTACAGTGCCAAGTATAAAAAGCCGTATTGAACAACTCACATGCAATGTTGGTCACAGCGTATTCAAACAATTGCAGGCTGGTCGTTGTATACCTGGTGAAATGCTCTTCCAACCGCACCAGAACAAGCTGCACATTATCTTCTGCACTGAAGGGTAACTGATAATGGCCCAACTTATCGTTCAAAACATCTTCTGAATAACGATTACCTTCAATCAGTTGATTCAGTAATCTGTCCTTCAGCGAAGGAAGATGTTCGCGAAATGAGTTCATCGCCTGTTCATAGGACAAGGCCCTGCGGATTTGCTCTTCAATGGACAGTACCGTTTTTTCCAGACAGGAGGCCAGTTTTTCGACATCCAGCGGTTTCAATAGATACTCGACAACACCATATTTCGTCGCTTCTTTGGCATACTCAAACTCGGCATAACCGGTAAGCAAAATGCAGGGAAGGTTGGGTTTTACCGCCTTGATCTGCCGTATCAGTTCAAGTCCGTTCATGACAGGCATTGAAATATCAGTGATCACAATGTCTACCGTTTGTTCCTCCAGAATGGATAATGCCTGCATGCCGGAGTATGCTTTGTGAATACGCTCAATACGGTATTGATCCCATGGGAATGAGATCTCAAGATCGTCGATCACATAGGATTCATCGTCAACTAACAGAATCTGATGCATCTGCAATATCCTCCTTATGTATAGTAATGATGTACGTGGTACCTTCATATAGGCTGGATTGTATGGACAAGCCCGATCGTTTGCCATACGTAAGCTTGATTCGCTGATTTACATTTCGGACTCCAGTTCCAATCTGTTCTTCTGGACGTGTTAATTCATCCATATGCTCACTGATGAGTGCAAGCCGTTCTGCTGGCATGCCTACACCATTGTCTGCAACCGTGATACGTATGAACTCCTGATCCTGCTCTGCACGAATTGTAATTTTCCCAGGATCCATGGAAGGTTCTATCCCGTGTTTGACACCATTTTCAACGAGCGGTTGCAGGATCATGCGAGGAATGCGAATAGATAGAAGCTGTTTTGGCACATGAATCTCACAGGTAATACTCTTTTTTCGCATATGTATGATGGACATGTAGTGATTCACAAAACGGAGCTCTTCACCAAGCGTTGTATCCATATCTTCAATGCGGTGAATATAACGGCAATAGGCAGCCAGTTCCAGGGTCATGGCGGTTACAGATTCATAGTCTTTGACACTGGATTTGCTCTGAATATAGTTGAGGCAGTTATATAGAAAATGTGGATTGATCTGGGCTTGATACTGCTTCAACCTGGCCTCTTTGACCGAAAGCTCTCCAAGTAGCACCTGCTCGATTAACGTCTGGGTATTCTCGGCCATTCGGTTAAACGACCGGCCTAATATTCGAAACTCAAGAGTCTGGGTTCCATCAACACGGCTGGAGAAATCTCCCCGGTCAAAACGATCAATCGCTTTACGCAAACGAATAATCGGTTGTTGGATCTGATTTCGCAGCGCCAGAGTGTACAGTAGAGAGAGCAGAAGCATCGCCATCAGCGCCAGCACAAATAATGTATTGTTACGTGAGATAGACTGTTGCAATTGATTGGTAAGATGGTAATCAATAAAGTACAAATCGAGAATACTTGCTTTCATATAACTGATGAAATAATTCTGATTCTGAAATTTGATTTCGAAGAAACCGCTATCATTTCTGATCTGTGGAATAACCTGTGCGTCAGCTTCGGCAAGTTGTGAGGATCCTAATCCCCGGATAGCTGTCTTAAAATGCGAATCATAAAGCATGGGTGTCCCGGAAGTATATTCAGACATCATTTTCTGCAACACCTCCAAGGATATTCGAATCTCGATGTACATTGGTCCTCGATGTCCCTTGGTAAGATGCGAATAATACCCCGTACCATCCTTGTTCATATGTAACGTCCATTTATCCAGCGGATCTTTGGACATGACAAACGGCTGAAATGAAAATTCACGGTCCGAAGATACGGTAGCCTTCTCATCTGGATAATATAGAATGATCGTATTGTTCCAAGCCGTTGAAGCACTGTTAAGGGCCAACTTCTCCATTAGCTCGAGTTTGGCTTTGTATTTAGCAAAATCATTCCCGTAAGTGAGAGCATACGTATATCCTCTAACCGACTGATCCTCGGATAATGTCAGCGCATTCATTAATACCTGCTCAAATTGATTAGACAGCTGGGAGGACATGAAACGTACTTCGCCCAGTTTATTCTTCTGCAGCTCACGCTGAATTTCATCTACGTTTAATCGATAGATCCACCAGAAGATCAGGATGATTAGTACAAACATCAAAACCAGGCCCAGCGCCAGTTTTTGAAAAATAGAAGCGTTTTCTTTTGAAAACTTTTCCTTCAACATATTTTTCCCCCTGTACAGCAAAGAAGCATAATGACTATCCTTTATTCTACAATAACTTTTTGTACAAAGGGAAGGAACTTGAAGCTTCTAAAGGCATGGACGTCCTTGGAATGAGCTGAATCCAGCTTAAAAAAAGAGGGTTCTGTCGTATTTTAAAGAAGCAATTGGCTCGATAAAAGACAAATGTTGGCGGATATTTATCAATTATACGAAATTTGACACATGAAAAATCTATGTTATTATGTATAACAATAGAAAAATCTTACACATTAAAGAATTGCTGTAGTTAAATTGAATTTTATTGGATCCAATGGTTCTACATAACATTCTGCCCATTTACTTTACCCTTCGCTAAAAAAGTCAGAATAGTTTTCGTATTGTACTTTGGAAAAGGTCACGACGTAAAATTACATGACGCTCTTCTTATTCTACTCAAAGTTGAAAGAGTAAATCCCGCACATTCTTTGTCCAAAATTTCAATACAAAACTCATATTACTCAATCTCACATGATCTCTTTTGTATCACATCATATTTGATAGACTTATCAACAAAATAACACGTCAGATTATTCAAAAAGGATGGTGTTATATATGCATTCTAAAGAAGTAGGGATTCCTTTTCTTATTGAAAGTAAGATAAAGTCAAAATATGAAGTATTAGAATCTAATGTATTGAAAACCCTGGAACAAAAGAGGAACAAACTTCCCTTAAAAATAGAAGATAAACTATGGATTTATAACGGTAATTTGATTAACAGAGTTACTTTTGCTAAAAAAACACATGATCGATTAGCTCATACAACGAATCTAATTACCATTGGAGGTAGATGGGGAACTGAGGGGTTTAATTCCATTGCACCTCTGATCTATACAATCGTTTCTTCCTTTCTCCATAACGGGAAACACCATCTTCTAAAAAGCCATGCACCTGAGATTCTGTATCTTTTTCCAAAATTCCGTTCCGAGTCTCCTTTTGTGAATGCTCAAAATCTTGAAGATATTGCACTTCCTCCATCACGTCGTAGGTTACATAAAGAATCGGAACAAATGTTCAGAGTTACACAAGCCATTGTAAAATTGTTATTAGAATATACAAAACATCTGAATCACACAAACACCATAATTCTATTTGACCAGATCGACAGAATGGACGAACATTCTCTTCGATGTTTTGCCCGCTTGTCTAAGTGTATTGAGCATCATCCCATTGTCATTGTTGCAACCGTATCCGAAGCCAGTGAACGTGATTCCCGTTTCCACATGGCATCACATAACGATATCTGCATGCATGTCAATCTGGCGGAAAACAGAAATAAATTACTTGAAAGTCTGTACCATCAAATCAAACCTAGTATATATGAATTAACAGACTTGAAAGATGAGAACCAAAGTGACTGCTCATACGAAAATTCATTAACCATGCAGCCTGTAAACAATGAAACTCACAAATCAGCACAGCTTCTAGACAGCATTACCAATGGAGATGTAGACCATCTTGATGAATTGTTACTTGAAGCGCTAGAGATCAGTGTTTTCACGCAGAATTATGAACATGCGCTGTTTCTCATCAATAAGGCATCCCCGTATATCCACAATCTGAGGAAAGAGACACACGTTGAACTATGGATTTATATGGGCTTATGTTATGCATTCATGGTTGAATATGATAAAGCATTAGCTATATTCAAGAATGCACTTTCCCTTACAGAAGATACATTAAAAAAGTCGGAATTACATTTGTATGTAGCATTGCTGTGTACGAAACGTTTGAACAAACCATTAGTAGGAAGGGAAATTATTGATCAGGCACTCCAGAGTATTGAGGGAACAACCGGTTCCGAAGTAGAAGTGGAGCGTACTTGGTTACATAACCTAAGGGCACTTACCTTCGTGGGAACGGGCGATCTGGCTCAGGCATTTAAAGAGTGCAAACAAGGGTTGGAACATATAAAAGAGGGCAATCGGAAAGAAGATGCTATCCATATCAAAATCAACTTAATCTCCAACATATCGGTCTTATTTGAATCGATGAAGAAGGTAGATGCTGCGCTCAAACATTGGTCAAAATTTGAACCGTTTGTCATACATTCAAGCCCGATTTTTACAAAGCATTATTTATATAGAAAAGCAGGCCTGCTTTTTAAACTTCAGCGATATGCTGAAGCCATTGAGTCATTAGAAGATAGTTATCGAATTGCCAAAGAGATGAATGATGCTTTTCATATGGATATCATCGCCAGAAGCATAGGAGCCATATATTTCGAGCAGGAGATTTACGATAAAGCGACGCAATGGTACAGCCAAAGTCTTGATTCCAAGCTGGCTCTTATGCAAGATGAAGATCTTCCACGGGTTGCAACGGCGTTAGCCATATGTCTGGAAAGACAAGGAAACGGGGAAGCAGGGAAACAGGAAATTTTGAATAGCTTAAAAGTTCAATCCCAAGGAAGCGCTGCGCAAAAAGCATCAGAAATCGTACTAAAATGGGATCAAAAAAGAGATGAGACGTGGGAGAGTTACGTAAAATGGTCAATCCAAAAACCAGAAACCAAACTAAATCGGCCTTTTGATCTTACTAATCTTTATTATGAAAAAGCGGAGAGAATCCGTGTGGGCTAAAACATCCACCTGGGAATGGTTAAAACCCTTTGTTTTACGTAGCACATCTCTCCCTATTGAAGATATTCTTCAGCTAAGAGTAGTTAAAACGAAGGATTATTTTCATCAATGGCAAAAAGCCACGAAAGTTTTGAACGATTGGTGCAGCCAATGGATTGAAGAAATAAGAACTATTCCGAAGCAAAAGATCCTACTTTCCCAACAGCGTAGAATCATCCGAAGAATAAAACAGAAGAACCCTTTAACTGAAAATGATAAAACAACGCTACTGAACTTGCATATGGAAGAGAAAATCCAATTTTATTCACTTAAAAATCAAGAGTTGGTCCAGCTTGAAATCTTAACTCGTAATACATTTGAGCAAGAACTCGGACTTGTACAACAAAAACTATTTGAACTGTATCAATCGGAGCGTTATGATCGAGCGCTTTATACAATTAACTCGGCATTTTGGAGTTTTTATCAATCTTATAAGCGAAAAAAGCATACAAAGCATAGTCAGAAAAGACAAATGGGAAGAACTCTTTTCGCCTATCTTCAACGTGTTACCACAAAAAACGATACGATGGGTGAATTTGGCCCCATTAGTTATGGCGTTTTAGATCAAGGAGCACCCCTTAAAGAAAGAAAGATTATAGAGAAAAAAGCATTCATGTCACATCAAGCGCTACAAAAAATATTAACTGCTATAAAGCATGACTTGGGTACAAATGCAGCGGAGTGGAGACTTCCTTCTTCCGCTGTAGATGGCTTAGATGAATTCCAGCTTCTTCTGAAATCAGGAGATTGTAATTCACCTAAATGGTCCGCTGTATTGTCTGAGATCAAGCACAATCTAGAAAAGTATGGCAGTAGTTTTTCACCCATTGAAAAGAGTAACACCTTAGCTAAAATCGAAGAGATGTATACCGAAATTACAGGAGAGCATTATCAAGGTAAAAACACCCAATATTTTGCTGACAAAACCTTAGTATACGAGGAGTGTTACGATCAGCAATTTTTGCCCGTCGTTATCTCGGAAGATCTTTGGCAGGAATTAGACCAAACGATATTGATCCAAGCAAAACTTCGATTAGAGCGGTGGAAGGCATTCCAGAGAACGGCAGTACAACAATTTAAAAAAATAAGTCATGGCCGTTCATCCGTACCAGCAAAGAGGTGGATATCGTATTGGCTTCGGAATCCTGCAGTTATTGAAAATCAGTCCATGGTCAAGTTTCTAGAGAGTTGGTTAGTTGAAGATCAGGGGAATTTTTACATTCAAGTGCCTCAAAACGTATTGCAAGAATGGAGATCAGAAATGGACTCATTCAGGTGGCTTCTTTCTCCTGATCTTATGATCATTGGCAATGAAAGCAAAATAGGAATTGAAGTTTCATCCATTGTTATAGGAGAGCTTCATCATGGATTTACGGGTGATGGGTGGATGCAATATTTTAACATCGAAAAAGATAAGATACGACAAACGGTTCAGAACGCTTTACAAGTCGAACACAGCACACAGTCGTGGGCCAATTGGGTATTTAAACGCACGATGAAAAGCACCCCACAAGAATATCCAGGTCTTTGCGTTGAATTAACAGGTGTCTCTGAATCGATCAAGGAGAATATTTTGTCTTTAGAGCAACTCGAAGTGCGAATTAAAAATAATGAAGTAGCTCTTTTTATAAAAGACTCGCAACAATGTTTACATTTTTATTCTCCTTCTCTTGGATTTAAAGAGGAAACCTTTTTCCCATTTGCTCTATTCGGTACACCCATTTTTGATCCACCTAAATCGATATCAAAAGGTAGACACGCACCCGTTAAAGTAGGAAGAGTTACCATTATACGCGAACATTGGAGATTTGAGCCTTCAGATTGGGTCGGTGAGCAGAACTTATCCGATTGGTTTCAACAGTTTGAGCGGCTGCAAACAATCCAAAGCAGATTTAATTTACCAACGGAGGGTTTTATTCACTTTTCGCACGAACAGAAGCCCATGTGGTTCGATTTTGACAATCCTTTTTGTATTGATCTGTTTTTTACCGAAGCCAAAAAAGCAAAATCTTTCATTTTCACAAGAATGGACCCTTCTTTCCGGGATTTGTGGATGAAAGATAAGTATGGCCACTACTGTTCCGAATTACGAACTTTTCTATATAGAACAGAAAAATCGATTTAGCGTTATGGATAGTCTTTATTATACCTTGTGAAGGAGGTGATAAAGATGGCTGACACAGTTGAATTGGAAGAATTGGATCTGGAGTTAGATGACCTTGATGATATCGATTTCGAATTGGAAGAGATCGAAGATAAGATTGCACCTTTAGCCCTCTGATAATACAAGCTTTTGAGTATAGGGATCGGCTTATCATAGCTGATTCTTATACTCACAATTTACGTGAAAAATGAACAATAAGGGGGATATGATGCAGAATATTCACCTATTTGCTGAACAAAAGAAAACCGAGCTTCTCATTTTTAATAACCTTGAAAAAATCGAAATGAAAAATTGGATCGAAAACGGTAGTGCTGTTCGTTTGAATCACGGAGCACATCGACAAGTCATCGGTATCTCTGATTTGAGTCCGGATTCTTTATATGCTGCTTCCAAACAACATTTAAGTGGAGAACAATTCCAGTTATTTAAACATTGGGACCCTAAGCATGAGAACAGCTTTGAGGATGATATGACAAACGAAATAGAACAATGGAACCACCATATGAATGAATTAGCTCTGAACTTTGCACCAGAGATCTTGTCTACAAGAGCTTATTGGAAATCTGTAAAGCAGCATGTGTGGTTTTATTCGACAGCAACAGGGTTGCGGGAAGATATTAGACCTTGTTTCATGTTAGAGCTAGATGTAATCGCAAGAAAAAACAAAAAAATAACGAAATCAAATGTTACGAAAAGCTGGCTTTCACCAAAACATGTGCACATGAAAGACATTGAAAAATTAGTGTCGTACGCTGCCGCATCGGCGTTGGACAAGCTCCAGGCCAAACCATTTTACTCTGGAACATACTCGTTAGTACTAGGTCCTTTAGCAGCACCAGGCATCTTTCATGAAGTTGTTGGGCATGGACTTGAAGCAGATATTGCGGCTCTTACAGGAGCGGCATTCCATAACTGTAAAGGTGAAAAAATTGGCTCCGATAAACTTAACATTGTTGACGATCCAACCATTTTGGGTTTACCCGGGAGCTATAACATAGATGATGAAGGTATTACCGCCAAGTGCACACCATTAGTCGAATCAGGTAGAATATCTAACTATTTAAGTCATCTGCACAGTAATGTTGAGAGCAACGGACATGGACGTGTCCTCAATTATGCGCATCCTCCTCTAGTAAGAATGTCGAATACGTTTGTGTTACCAGGAGAGGACGCACCAGAAGAGATCATTTTGGAAACAAAATCAGGAATTTATATCAAAAATGCTTTTAATGGAGACGTAAATATGATTACTGGTGAATTCAAAATTCATGTTACTGAAGGCTATCTTATCGAAGACGGTAAACTAACCTCACCAATAGCGCCTTCTATATTAGAAGGGGACGGCCGTAAGCTGCTTCGTTCCATTGATCGAGTAGGAAATGATTTTCAGATCCATGCAGAAGTAAGAGGTGGATGTGGAAAATTAGGACAATCACCTTTACCCGTTTCGGCCGGTTCCCCGACTGTAAGAGTACTCAACTGGGAAGTGCAGGCAATCGACTCATGAGCAAATATGCGGATTATTATGGAACAGAACTATTCCAGAAATCATGGGTCATGACCGAGATTGAGTCTCTTTATTCCGAGAGAAAAGGATGCGGAGGAGCGCTACGAAGGTGGGTGGAAGATCGATTCTATTCATGTATTCGCCCTTTATCCAATTATACGGATGTGAAAAATCAAGATTGGATTCATTGGGCTTGTGATAGCGGAGTAGCAGGGTCTGTACCGCAACGATCTGATGAAACAAATATAAATCAACCCTGTTTGAACATGCACCAGCCTATCTCAAACCACACTATAGATCATATTTTGCGTGAAGGAAAAGAAATCATATATTCAATTCCTGACCTTATCGTGAGTCCGACTCTTTTTTTTGAAGCGGAAGAGAAAGCCGTTTTTTATCAAGATACGGAGGGAAGAGAACTCGAGAAACGAGAAGCTCAACATACTGTATCTATTTTGGTTCAAGGGAAATCCCGAAGGGCCAGTACGACATTCTCTTTTCGTTCCATTGCAGATTTAGATTGGCACTTACAGTGTGAACAGTTAAACGTTCAACTGCAATCTCGAGCAGATGGTCCAAGCAGAAGCGCAGAACATTCACGCATCATATTAACGGAGCAGGGGACAGAAGAGCTGCTCAAAGCTCTTGGAAATCTTTTTATTTCTGACTATATGGATGCAAATGTACCTGTACTTTGGCAAAAACAAGGGAAAAGAATTGCAAGTCCCACATTCACATTAACGGATTGCGCTCACATCCCTGACTTGCTTAGAAGTTCGACTTTCGACGATGAAGGAGCCATCTGTAGGGACGTTGCGATCATCAAAAAGGGCGTATTTAATGAAGCCTTGCATTCACTTTCTTCATCAACTAAACATAAACAGATGGCCAATGGCCGAGCATTTCGCAAAAATTATCAAAGTACACCCAAAATCCAATACACAAACTTGAAGGTAGAAGAAGGTACTCTTTCGACAGAACAAATGATAAGTAAAAAGCTATCCGATTTTGTACTAAACCGCAGCTATGGTGGACATATTCGAGGCGGCAAACTCATCTTTGAAGCGGAAGGCTGGAGAATTCACAATCACCAATTAGCGGAGAGATTATCACAAGTCCGCATTGAAGCACCTTTATTTCAGATGTTACGTTCAATTGATCCAGCGACAGATGGATATCATCTTACATGTAGTAAAGGATTTATATCTCCATCTTTGTATGTAGAAAACGTATCTGTATTCTATTAAAGGGGTGAGAAGATGAAGGTAATGAAAAGCGACAAACACGACCTGCTCAATTGGATAGACCAAGGAGCACTGGATCAGTGGTTCTCCGCTTGTCCAAGTGTTACGGGCCGGGAACATCAAGAACTCCCTTCTTTAGATGGAAGAGTGGCCATTCTGATTCAACTACAAGAGGACACATACACGCCTGCTCATTTACTTTATAAAATGTGGGACGTTTTAATTCATCCTTACATCGGAAAAAGTATTCAATTGCAACATGCCTATACCCCTTTGCATCAGGCTCTTGAAGAGGATGAGACAGGCTGGTTGACGCCCCTTCCAGCTCACTCAATGGATCGACAATTCTCAACTAACATGGAGAAAATACTGCGTATAGCCAATGATATGGTAAGTTGTTTGCTTGAAATTCGTGCGCAAACGCCTGAAATACAAGTCCCTTGGATTCTACAATTAAATGTCTCATGCCTGGATAAGGTAAGTTTGATATTTCTACAAAGGCTAATTGTTCGGACAAAAGACCTTCCGTTTGGTATCGCAACATATTACTTCAACCAGGAAAACATTCCATGTAAAGATCAAAACGTAAATCAGCTCATCCAGATCCGTGTAAAGGATTTTTACAAATCACTAGGTGTAGACCACTTAAAGGAAACGTCCATAATCAGATCATCCTATGAACCGTACCCCTTATTAAATCTATCTTTAGAAAAAGCACTTGTTTGGTGTGACGGATATGCAGTATTAGCACATGCTAACGAAGCACTTGACAAAGCAGTGAACGACGAAGAAGAGCCTGAAGTTTTATTTCTTGTCATGCGTGCCTATCTTTTTGAGAGGCAGCTCTCTGCAGCAGAATCAACGTTGCAAAAAATCACTCAAGCCCATAAATATTCAAACGATATTCGTGCAAGAGCAGCGATATATGATGCGTTGTTATTAGCGAATCATATCAAACGTCCTGAAGATGCCATTCACGTTGTGAGAAAAGGGATATCTTTTCTTCGTGGAAGGAACGATGAATCAGCCATTAGAGAAATGGCTTGGTTACATAATGTAGAAGCTTTAACTTATTACAGGCTTCAGCAACTGCCTCAGGCAGCGAAATCATTACAACAAGTTAAAGAATACATTAAGCAGCTAGGCGAGGAAGATGCAGCCCTGCTCTCGTCTGCATATGCCCAGAATTCAAGCTACCTTTACGAAGCTATCGGGAAAATAGATGCAGCGAAACAAGCCCAGCACATATTCATCCATAAAAATGCAGGACAGGAAGACCGTTTTCTGCTCCCGCACTGGTTCCGCATAGGATTTCTGGCAGGAAAGAAGGGAGAACTCGACCAAGCGCTAAGTTGGTTAGACAAAGCGTATCAAGCTTGTAACCGGTTATCTGACTCTTACATGCAAGAATGGATTGCCAGAAGCACAGCATATCTATTACTTCAGTCCAGGGAGATGGATCGAGCAGCATTATGGCTTCAAAGAAGCGCAGATCTGTGCCAAAAAATTCATCTTCTGCCAGAGTGGATATCTATCTCTACAGCTTTAAGGGCAGTCCGCCAAATCACTGGTGTATCAGAAGAACTGTCGGAATCAACAGTCAAACGAAACGTGATTTTATCCCCTTCTCAATTGAGAATTAGAAAAAAACAACTAGAACAGATCGAAAGAGGGGAGATTGAAATCTACCAGATCGTCCCGAAACCGAATTCAAGATTCTTTTATCCTTTTCATCATTTTTGGTTTTAAGGGAGGCACTTCATTTGTCAGAGATCATACCTTTACGCAAAAATAGAAGTTTTAATTTTTGGGTATCTGCCCAAATTGTTTCACCCATTGCAGAGAGTTTCTCCACGATTTTAATAACCTGGACGATTTGGAAAGAGTCCAATTCGACTACACTTTTGGCTTTAACCTTAATCCTTACGACCATCCCGCAAATTATCTTTGGAATGGTCGCTGGAGTGGCAACAGATCGTTTTAACCGCAAAAAAATTGTGATGTTTTGTAATGCCATAAGAGCTGTGCTCATGGTTGTAATGGGACTTTTAGCTTTTTCTAGCCTCTTAAATGAAATCATTTTTATGTTGGCTTCGTTCATATTAGGTTTTCTGCGTTTATTTGCGATGACCGCATACAGAGCTGCCATGCCGGGTATCGTTCATAAAGAGCAATTAATGAAAGCCAACTCCATAACGAACAGCGTGAGAATGGGTTTTTGGCTCATTGGACCGTTATTTGCTGGATTCTCATTAACGTTACTTAGTACGGGACAAATTATGATTATGAACTCTATTCTATTTATAATTTCTGTATTTTTACTTATGCCTGTGCAGATTAAGCAAGTGAAAGTGGAGCATAAGAACAAAAATCTGTTCAAAGATTTAGGCGTCGGATTAAAACTGGTATCCCAAGATCGACTAATCTTCTCCATTTTTATTACGTTTGCTGCATTTACCTGTTTTGGTCGGGGCATTGCCCACCTAGGTAATCTGATGGTTTCAAATGAAATTGGCTTAGACTCTTCGGGTTTTGGTGTTCTTTCGAGCGCCGATGGGTTTGGATACCTGATTGCAGGCATTATTATGGCTCGTCTTGCCATTAAGAACAAATACCGTACAATGATGCTTGCTTGGCTGGGAGGCGGAATCGCATTTCTTTTCATGCCGTTTAGTGACTCCATCTGGCTTCCTCTGATCCTATTATTCATGGTAGGGATAACTCAACCCTTCGTCGATGTTCCTTTAGTTACTTTAGTACAACAAAGAGTGGCAGATGAACACCTAGGTAAAGTTTTTGGATTTCATACAGTAACGATCTGGATCGGGGAATTTATGGCTTATGCGTTATTTGGATATCTGTTTGGAGCTTTCACACCAACTATGGTCTATGCAACTTCCGGTTTTATCGTAGGACTTCTGGCAATCGGAATGTTAATCTTTGGTCGAATCAGACTAAACAATGCGAAAAACAACATTCATCAACCAGAAAGTATGACGAAGGACATCAGTAATTAGGAGGTGCAATAATGACATTAGAAATGACAGCAGATCCTACACGAAAACAGTTAGACCGAGGAGAATGGCGTTTCTTCCCACATGTCATTCTTCGGAGTGCAGGATTTCCTTTACATTGGTTACAACAACTTTCTTTTCTAAAAACATCAGCATTGATTTATGAAAAGAAACAGCAAGAAGCCAAGTGTAAAGAAGCGCTTAAGGATTTTAAAGCCGCACTAAGAAACATGCCTGAATTGACAAATCGACAACGAAAGAGATTACATCGCCAACTGGATATGTACACCTGGCCAGCAGGTGAGGGAAGTGATGAACTACTAGGTAAGATTGAGAATCGTCGGCTCATGGAAACAAAAGAATTATTCGATACATTGAAGGAAATATCCGATCAAATAAACACGGTCTTTGCAGACGAGTTAAGGAGAAATCGCCGACATTTGCAACAAATATTTATGGAAAATGAAAATCTTCAAGAAGCGACCTATCTGTCATCTCCGAACGCATATGAGACCGGATTACATTTGTTCATAAACAGTGAGCTAGATTCATCTCGTGCTAACAGCCAGCGAAAAAAGGAAAAGATGGCCACGAAATATTTACAGAGGTTTACTTCAAAGAATGAAACGGCGAGTTTCTATGGGCCTTCTAACTACGGTGTGTTTACATCTCAACCTGGCCGGCTAGATGTCCGTGTTAACGGTAAAATACAGCGCCGATTATTTCTTGCTTACTGGGCAGTACAGAGCTTAGCTGACAAAATTGCAAATGATATACATGTGCAGCCATATCTGAAACCCAAACTCAGCCCATTTTTGAAAAGAGAAAATACACAGCTCAGACAAGTAGCAACGGACAAATTGCTTCGGCTTCCAAACTTATATCAACAAATTATTGAAGAGAGCAACGGAATAAAGAACGTTAGTGAGATTGCTCATGTTCTAGATTTGTCTTTAACCGAATGTCTGTCACGAATTTTGAAATTAAAAGAAAAACGTGTCCTGGTTCTGGAGGTGGATTTCCCCACTTCAGTATTTGAAACGTTTCACGAATTAAAAGAATGGATCCATCAGCTGCCCAATGACTGTGCTTCGAAGGCGGCCTGGCAAGAAATTGCCCATGAATGGTCTGACCTTTTAAACGAATGGAATCATAGCAGCACCTTTGAACAACGTCGAAAGCTGCTAAAATCACTTGAAATCTCCTTTGAAAAACATATCGGAGTTTCTTCTAGAAAAGATCAAGGAAAGCATTATAGCGACAGAATGATCGTATATGAAGAGGCTCATGGAGATGTAAGCACTTGTCTGATTGGACAGGATTTAAAGGAGCAATGGAAAGCGCAATTAACCCCTATTTTCCGTTTATTGACTTGCCGTGCTGGTATTGAACACCAGGCATTCACAACGTTTGCCTATGAACAGTATCAGAAATTTGAGAGCAAACCTAACTTTCTTTCCTTCGCACTGCATATGCAACAATGCAAACAGGATGCACTGGAGTACGTAAACAAAGAACTTCAGGCATTTGATCATAAGCTAGTCACAATGCTACAAGGAATTCCCCTAGATTCAGACAAAATCAATGTTACAGGAGAGGAGATTGAACGATTTTGTTCTCAATTTCCTTCAACAGATTTGGCTTTATTCAGCCCGGATGTAATGATGGCGGCGCCTAATGCGGAAGCAATAAATGAAGGGCAATATCAATTGGTATTGGGTGAAGTTCACAGTGGTATACAGGTATGGAGCGTGCTTGACTCCGTTTATCCTGAAAGAGATCAACTCAATGCGGAGATTTATCATCATTTAGGTGACCGTTTACAAGCCCTTTGGCTTGAACATGTAGGGCCAAGAGCACCCGGGAAGACGTTTAGGCCAGAACTAAGCGGGGGCATAACTATTGAAAACCTAGGTCGCTCCATGAAATCGCATGATGAAGTACGAGCGGTTTCCGAATTAGATCTAGTCTATGATGATCGCTTTTATATTGTAGAATCCGGACATAAAAAGATTATGGACCTGGAGACGGATGTTGAACCTCTTAATCAGATCTTTAGTTTCCCTTCCGTCAAGTCGTTTTCGCTTCATATGGGTGAACATACGCCCCGGATTGAGATTAATGGGGTCGTTTATCAGCGTGAACGCTGGAAACTAAACAGTCAAGAGATTCTAACGAGTGCGAGTGATCAAGACACAAACGATGAGTTGCTTATTGAATGGGCCATAGAGTTCAAAGAAACATATTCGATGCCTCGCTATGTGTATGTGAGGGGAGATCGCGAGCCTAAACCCATTTTCGTTGATTTCGAAAATTTTTTCACCTTGGAATTACTGATCCAGCTTCTGAAGAAAAATGAGCTTGTAGTGATATCGGAGATGTTACCATCAGCGGATGATCTATGGTTTGAACGTCATGACAGCAAGTATACTTCGGAATTCCGGTTCAGTGTCATATATGAGAATCTGACCTAGCAGTATAACGTTAAGGTTAGGAGGAACTTATGAGAGAGAACTTTGATATATGTGTTATAGGAGGCGGCGTTATCGGTCTATCTATCGCCATTCATGCAGCGCAAAAGGGAGCGAAGGTTGTCATCGTAGAGAAAGGACAACTTGGTCAGGAAGCATCGGGAGGCCGTGCTGGCTTGTTAACTACTGTCTCCGAAGGATCAAGTGAGGAACATCCTTACGCTAGATTATCCAGAGAAGCACTTCAATATCTTCTCCATTGGATACCTGAACTTCAAAGCAAAACACAGATCAGCAGCGGACTGGTTCAACAGGATTTATTGCGACTGTCCATAAATCACGAAGAGACCTCAATTCTTGAGGATACCTTTCAGCTTCAATCCGCAGCTAATCCGGGGACAACCGTACTGAGCGCTGAAAAAGCTAGAGAGATCGAGCCTTTGCTATCTCCCCATATTCAAATGGCAGTCCGCAGTCCAGGAGAATACCATGTAGACCCGGTACAATATTCTCATGCCTTAGCAAAAATGGCGAGGAAGTTAGGTGTAACGATCAAAGAACAGACCGAGGCTGTTCAGCTAATTCAACAAAACCAAAAACTGCACGGAATTTTAACGAATCACAATGATCAGATTCGAGCTAAAACGACTGTATTGGCTGCTGGAGCATGGTCTGCTTTACTTGCAAGATGGGCCAAGCTAAAGCTTCCCGTTTATCCTTTAAAAGGGCAGATCATCGTACTAAAACAGGGAAATATCGATCTGAACGTTATGATTAACACTTCCAGAGGCTATATTCTCTCAAAGCCAAATGGCACTGTTGTGTTGGGAGCAACCAACGAAAGAGAGAAATTTAACAAAGCTATTACTCCAAAAGGGTTGGAACAATTGCTCCCCTTATTTGACTACGTGCCTGAGCTTAAACGTTGCGAAATACAGGAATTATGGGCTGGACTTCGACCTGCTACCTCTGATGGACAACCGATTATTGGAGCTGTCCCTGAATGGGAAGGATTTTATCTAGCGACCGGCCATACAAGGCATGGTGTCCTGCTTAGCGGTATAACGGGACATCTAGTAACTCAGGAATTGGAAATGAACAAAACTCCCAATCTGCTGAATGCGTTCGGCTTCGAACGGTTCACAGCTGCAGGAATGAGGTGAAATCGGTGATGTGGTCTTTTTTATCGGATTATATTGTACGCAGTACTGGATTTCCTCAACATCTGATGGACACGCTTTTATTTTCAGAGACAATAAATCAAATTCAACATACAACTCAGCTTAGAGAGAAATTAGAAAAAGAACGGGAATGGTTTCTCACTACTTTTGATAAATGGGTTATTGCAACACAACACATCTACCCTCAGGGAGATCCTGTGTTTAAAACGTTATACAACGTAAAAAAACGGATCACGAAATATGCTCCTTTATTAACTTATGACTGGCCTCACAATCTGCCTCCCGGGGAAGCATGGCTTAGAGAATACGAGAAACAAAGAGCAACACTAGTGAAGGAAGAAGAAAAGACCTTACATGTTCTGCATGAAGAGAAAAATAGGAAAACAATCCAGCTGCGATTCCTATTAAACCTACCAGACATCCAAGAAGCCATCGCCCATTCAAACCCTGAGGTATGGAATTCGTTGAACAGCTATCTTCAAAAAGAGACGAGTTCAATGAAACCTTCCAGAAGACGTTATGAAGAACGAACCTATATTAGTTACTTACAGCGGTTTTTGTTCAAAAATGATACGACTAGTTTTTTTGGCCCATTAAATTACGGATCTTTCAAAGAACAAAATCAGAATATTGGTTTGACAAGAACGGGACACATCCCTAGCCAACGACGAACATTTCTTGCCTATTGGGCGGTCGAGTCTTTAGCTCATCAAATCAATCGCGAAGAGACATGGAGCCGGTTTTTCCCTCTGTCTTTACATGATAGTTTTTATCTGGACGAAACAGGCATTGTGCATGCTCAGAGTGGTAAAAAAATAGGAACCCGAACCGAAATCATTAAAATTTTACAACAATGTGACGGACTGAAATCAGCGAACGACCTACTCGGTAACCATTCGGCTGCTGTTTTAAAACAGATGGAACTCTTAATCAACAAAGGTATCGTCATTCGAGGGTTCAGATTGACACCTTCTACACATCATCTACTTGAAGACTTAATTGAATTCGTTGAGAAGTTACCCGAAAGCTCTCGGAAAGAAAGCTGGCTACTGCATTTGAGTCAATTTAAGAAGTGGCAATGGGAGTACAGTAACGGAAACGCGGAAAGTAAAGTGAAGATTATTCAACAAGCCGGCGAACTTTTTAAAAATCTCACAGGTATGGAGCCATATCAATCATCAGGGAAAAATTATGCGGATCGTAGTTTGTATTGTGAAGAATGCGCAGGAGATGTGACCCAGTTCATTTTATCCGAAAAAATAAAGGAAGATTTAGAACAGCGTATATCCCCTTTGTTAGATTGGGGCTGGACACTGGCTAATCAGAAGAAGAAATTGGCACAATCTCAAGCCAGGCAGCTGTTCAAGCAATTAAGTAACGATTCGGGGTCACAAAAAGTTCCTTTTTTAGTATTTTTACTTGCTCTACAGCAGCAAAGATTTCAATTAGAGGTAGAGGGGGCATCGCCTTCTGAACTCTTGAAGAAGTGGGTTGATGAAGAGGAACTGCAACATAGTAGGGTCGTTGAACTGAAGGAGGAATGGGTGGAAAACGTCATCGATCTTCCAGAAGCAGAGCAGTATCTATGTGTTACGTCCCCAGACGTCATGATTCAAGCCAAAAGCATAGATGAAATCAATAAAGGAAACTTCCAGTGGATCATTGGCGAGGTTCATTGGGGAACACAAGGGATGAGTAATTTGCTTTATTATCATCCGAATCGTGATCCATGGATCAAAGAGGTCAAACAGGCTATCGAAAGCTTGCCTAACGGAAAGCATATTGTAAATGTGGTTTTAAAGCAGAGAGCCGGAAAAAATTTCTTTCTAGAAATTTTCAATCGAAGTATTACACTCATGGGTTATTCGGCGAAAAACAAAGATGACGTGTTGTCGTTTAGCCAATTATATGTGGTCGAAGAGAACGGGGAACTATTGATTCGGGGTATACATCATGAGCGGATTATTCCACACATGGGAGAACCAGACGATTTGGTATCGCTTGTTTTCTCTGAACCTAATGTTGTCGTACCCAAATTTAAACTTCCTGGGCATACACCACGGATTCTGTTTCGTGACATTGTACTGCAGCGTGAAACATGGACCATGTCAACCGAAGAATGGCACAGCATTTTGACAGCGGATGAGAATAAGCGTTTTATAAAAGCCTGGCTCTTAAAGGAGAAGTATCAACTTCCTGATGAGGTATTTGTGCGTCTGGAGAGCGAGTTAAAGCCGTTCTATATTCATTTCAAAAATTATTATCTAGTTGATTTGTTACTTAAACATCTGGTTCCAGAGCAGAATGTAACCTTCAGTGAATTACTGCCGAACCGAGACTCTACTTGGTTTGAAAATGAGAAGGGAAGCTATTGTTGTGAACTCAGGGGCATTATGATTCGCCCTCCCATAAAGCAGAACAGCCTTAAGGAGGAACTTCAACATGCTGTTATCCAATCATGAGAAGAAGTGGACGTTGATGGATAGAATGATCCTTCGAACGACAGGTTTTCCTTTTGACATGGTGGAGAGATTAAATTCACAAAAAGTAGTCGTTTCACTAGAGCGTTGGGAAGATATTCAACAGCGTAAAGAAGAGTTGGCCAAACGGTATCTTCAAACCATTTACGATCTGATGATGAGTTGGGAATGGAGTCAGACGGAAAACGAGCAACACCACCACCAAGTGAACAAGGTTAGAAAGTACTTTTTTAAAAGAACCCCTGTTCCCGGCGAAATGGTGCGTTGGTGGTTATCCAGAAACTACCCGAAAAAATGGAGGGAAATCCCTGTTTTGTGGAATGCTCTTTTTGAAGAGGAATCACGAGTTGAGTTAGAGGCAAAGGAGAAATTTGAACAAGAGTTCAGCAAAATAAGAGCAGGTCTTAAGGAAATTGCAGAAGATTCCCGTTTTCAGGAAGCAGTATATTTTAGCAGTCCGTCTGCTTATGAAGCATTGGAGAGGCACGCCAAGTTATGGCAACATTCTGGTAGGGAAGGCCCCTCTTTGAATAAAGAGGTTCGCAAAAATGAATCTTTAATCTTTGGTTATTTGCAGCGTTTTTGTACGAAAAACGATACAACCAGTTTTTTTGGGCCGATTAACTACGGGCGATTTGAACAAAAGAATGGTCGTTCGTTAGAAATACAGCATACAGAGGGAAGAACATTACAGAGAAAAGCAGCTACTTTTAGTCAATGGTGCATACGTGCAATGGCTTCAAAAATCAGTAGTGACCCTGCTGTTCTGAGACATATTGCTCCTAGTAAAAATCCGTTAGTTACCATGGTAGACAACAGACTAAAGTATCACTTCACGGACAAAACAAGGGTTCTTCCAGAAGTCTATCTCTCTCTATTAGAACGAATCGACGGTCAAACGCAACCACATGAGTTAGCCCGCTTAATAGATGAGCCCATTGAAAAAATAGATTACATGCTTGCACAACTCAAAAAAATTGGAGCGATTCGGCATGAGGTTGAGCTTTGTGCCACAAGGGTCCCATTACTAGAGGATTTAAAACGAATTGTAGAGCAACTACCTCCGGATGCTCGAAATCGTTGGGCTTCGTTAGTGGAAGAAGCTGTCACACTGAGAGATCAATTCGAAGCTTCGGCATGGCCTGAAAAAGCCCGTATTTTTGAAGCAACGGAAACGTGGTTTGGTTCGTGGCATGAAGATGAAGTTCGCCGTAAAGCGGGTACGCTCTATGGTGATCGGTTGATTCTTACCGAAGATTGTGTTGGCAGTGTAACCCATTTACAGATCGGCGGAGAGCTCTATGAACGGCTATATAATCAAAGCGTTCTCGTATTGGAATTTTTAAAAATCCCTGCAGCCTTGCGCTGGTTAGATTATCAGGAAGCCGCTCTTCTTGTTTATGAAAAATTAAGAGGGGAGAGGGACTCCATATCTTATACCGAGATCATTCAGAGCCTGGATAACCCTGGCGTAACTTTTGTTTCATCAAGAGTGAATGAATTTGAAAAAAAAGCAAGTTCAGTACTCCAGGAGACGACGGAGGGGTATGTGCTTGATGCGCATCAAGTAGAGCAGTTCATTCGAGAATATGAAGAAATCATAAATCAGGTGTATTCACGTGCACCAATTAGTTTTCCTAGCCCGGATCTCATGATTGCTGCCCATTCAGTAAGGGATCTTGAAGAGGGTGCCTATCAAATTGTATTAGGAGAAATACATGATGACTGGAGTACGATTTATGATGGTGTGTTCGGCTTCTTTCATCCCGAAAATGAGAAAGTGAAAAAAGAGATGCAGGATTTTATATCTGCTTTGCCTGTATCATCTCAAATGTCTAGTGTTGTTTCTAACCGGCGCCATAAACATGTCACCCCGGAGTTACCTGGTTGGACCATTGAACTCGCATCGAAATCCACCAAAAGCAGGGAACAGGTTATTCCTATTGGCGAAGTGAATGTTGTCAAACATGGAGAACATCTAACTCTTGAATATCAAGGCAAGGAAATCATCCTTTATCCCGGGGATGTCAGAACCATAGCTCATGGAGCATTCTCTTTACCCCGAATCATTTCGATTAACCTATTGGATTCGCTGGATCGAACAATGTTACCTCGAATTTATGTTGGAGAAATGGTGTATCAACGAAAAAAATGGAAGATCAACACACGAGATTATCAAAGCCAGACTGTACCATCTGGATATGAACTTCTAAAAGAAGGTTACAAGTTCAAGGCTGCTCATCATCTTCCAACGCAGTTCTTTGTAAAGTGGTCGAATACTGAGAAGCCGGTATTTGTCGACATCCGAAATTACTGGGCTTTAGATTGGTTGTTCCGGATCATGAAAAATACTTCTTCTATTGAAATTACGGAATTCTTGCCTGCAGCAGACCAGCTATTCCTGGAGGGTGGACACGGTAAGCAAACCTGTGAATTCAGAATGGGATTTACATACTCCCATCATCCATTTTCAACAAATTTAGAGGGTGTGTTAGCTAATGAATCTGTTAACAGATAATTCTAAAAATACTTCGTCGCATGAGCATGATTTTTCCAGTGGTTGGCAGTGGTTTGGGCATTTCGTTTTGAGAAGCACAGGTTTCCCTTTCGAATGGTTAGCTGAGTTAAGAATGGAGCAAACCTCACTCCTTTTAAACCAGGATTCCAATCAAGAGCGAGCGGAGATTGTCTTTGAAAAAGAATTCGCGGAGAAAAGAACAAAACTAAAATACTTTTTTGATACGGAAGACTTTCGGCAGGCTATCTTTATATCCAACCCAGATATGTATCAGCATATTGATCGATATATGCAACACTTTTCAGCTTCCCAAAGACCTTCCAAGGTAAAACGAATCGAAAAAAAACTATTTTCTTATCTCCAGCGGTTTTGCGCTAAAAACGAATCGGCTAGTTTTTTTGGTCCATTGAATTATGGAAAGGTAGATCGTGAAGAGCCTTGCTACTGGAATGGAGAATGGGATCATCGAAGCTATTTACAAGATAGAGAGTCCTTTATATCCTATTGGGCTGTTAAGGAGCTTATTAAAGCTGTGGCGGCTGAAAAGGAACTTAGTGCCTACGTCCCGTTGCATATTTCTGCTCGGACTATTTTAGAGAAAAATGAAATTCAAATCTCTTCAGAAAATCGAATCAAACTGCCTGCACAGTTGATGTCTATATTACGCTATATTCAGCAGTATTCACCATGTCTTGCGGAAGTCATGGAGGTACATTCGCATCTTGCACCAGCACAAATTAAAAAATGGATAGATCAACTCACCTCCAAAGGAATTTTACGAAAGGAATGGGTGATCCCATCCACATTGGTTCATCCCATTTCTATGTTTTTGAAACAGCTTCGAGCTCTGCCAGATAACGAAGTGAAAGAAAAATGGTGCAGTGAATTACAGGAACTATGTGGAATAGCAGAGCAATTGGCCGAACAACCCATAACGTCCAAGATAGAATGGGTTCATAAACTCGAAGAGAAATTTGAGCAACTAACGGGTAAGCCAAGCAGACGTGGCAAAGCTTCTTTATATGCAGACCGGTTTGTTTATTACGAAGATGCTCACGGACATATTAAGCATTTTACTTTGGGAAATCCCTTTATTAAAGATTTGGAGTCCAAGATGTCAGGGGTTCTGAATCTGAGCGCAGCATACGGAGAAGAAGTGTGGAACCACTACCAGCAGCTTGGGAAAAATGTGTTCGAAAGAATGGAAACGGTAGATCGTGAAGGCGTTCCTTTTTCTAAATTTATAGAGCAATTAAGAGAGCACTACCCGGATATACCCACTTTGCCGTCATTTTCGCTTACACAGCATCTGAGAGAAATGGTTGAAGAGAAGGGTTCGGAGTTGCAACAAGTCGAACTATCTTCCAAATCCATGCAGATCAAACGTTCCAATCGTTCATTATACGCTCTACCGGATCTATTTCTTCAGGCCAGGAATACAGAAGATTTACAAACCGGCAACGTACAAATCATTCTGGCCAAGCTGCATCATCATTTATTGATGAATAATTGGATGACCTATTTTTACAGAGAAAAAGAAAGTCTGGAGACAGAGCTGGTTCAACTATTGGAGCAGATGGATCAGACGGATGGTACTACGCTGGCCGGAATTGAAGTGATGCGCAGAAATAAAGCCTTTTATGATTATCCATCCACAGTCATTGAGATCGCGGAGAAGCCCGCGCAGGGTAAGCCGTCCATCCACTTGGCCGAATTAGTTGTAACAACAAATGATGAAGGACATCTCATTCTTATTAGAAAAGGCAGCTTGGAGCAAATAGAGCTTTACATCCCTCTGGCCGATCAAGTATTTTATTTGCCTTTTGCAATATTTAGTAAACCTATGCTGCTTCATGTTCCTATATCTACTGGAAAACATACACCTAGAATCGTGATTGATGGTGTAGTTTATCAACGAGAACGTTGGAGCTTTGAAGCAGAACCCTTGGATCTAACCTTTAAAGGTTTGCATGGCCTTGAATTAATGAAGAAAAGCGAGGAATGGAGAATAAAAGAAGGCCTTCCTGAAATCATTTATATGAAAGGATCTAACGTTAGGAAACCTTATTTTATTGATTTCAAAAATTACTTTTCTCTTGAACTGATGCAGCAGATTTTAATGGACAATGACAATGTGATGATTGAAGAGATGCTTCCGGGCCCGAATCATCTATGGTTGACCTCAAACAAAGGAAGCCATTCTTGCGAGCTCAGAATGGGTGTTTACAAAATCGGAACAAAGGAGGAGGAAGACCATGTATAAAGATCCTTCTACCCTTGTTACGCATGAAGAAATCAGAGTCTCTATTTCCTTCGAAGAGAAACTGTTCCATTCATTCTACGGGTTAAAGGAATGCTGGTGGCAACTTCGAGACGTTGTTGAGAACCATCACCCCGAGTTGAAGCGACGATTCTCAGCAGAGTTACAATTTTTATTCCCAGAAGAATCGTTTAACGAGCGTATAGACCCTTTAGAAGCGCTGGCTGCAGGTTCTTCCGAAAGAAGGTTATCCAAAGAATCCGAACAGATTTTTCGCGTCGTCTGGGGCATATCCAAGTTAATTCAGTTTGTAAGTTATCACAGTCCTCTACAAATTCGTTTTTATAACCTAGCAGAGGCGGACCGAGTTAGTCTTCAATTTATCAGTTATCTTTCTTCATTGAAGGGAAACATGAGACTACGAATACATGTTGGCGAGGTTCCAGCAAGCTGGGATGAAGAATGCAAACTTTTGCGCTTTGAACTTCTGCAGTTATGGAAGAAGAGCCTATATAAGATTGATGAAATTGAAGCCCCATTTGAACAAGTAACACAGAGTAGGTCTTTATCCTTCGATGAAAAAGTCTCGTTATCCTGGTTTCAGCATCGTGAATCCAGCGACACTTACGATATTGAGGAAACCATTCAGCGGTTGGTTATGGATGGGAATTATGAAGCTGGTCTGGCACTGATTCAAGAAGGACTGCAACAGATTAGCGATAAGGAACGCCTAGCAACCTTTTGGATGAAAAAGGGGCTTGTATACGCCTTCATTGGCAACTACAACAGGGCAATAGCTTGTTACAAACATCTATTTTTACTCTCGATGAATGCTCAGAAACGAACTGCAACCTGCATGTACCTGGCTCTGCTCTCTAGTAAACGACTGGATCAGGAAGACGAAGCACAGTCTTGGATTAATAAAGGGATGCAAGAGGCCGAACAGTTGGAAGGGAAAGAAGCCGATATTGAAAAGGGCTGGCTATTTAATGTCCGTGCATTGTCTGCTTTCCGGGAAAAGAACTACCTTGAGGCTTTAGAGTACAGTCAATCTGCTCTGAAACGAATTAAGAACCATCAAGCAGGAGATGCACTTCATTTAAAAATTAATGTTATTTCTAATTTAAGTGTACTTTTTGAAAAAATGGGATTGAGCGATAAAGCACTGGCGACTTGGCAAAAATTCGACCAATTCATAACCCGTGGCACAACCGCAGCGTTTAGCAAAACTTATTATTTCCGATTGGGAGCACTCCTTGTAGTGTCCGGTCAGCAAAAAGAGGGTATTGCACACATCATGCAAGCTTATGAAATTGCAAAAGGGATTGACGACGTGTTCCATGCCGCCTTTATTGCCCAGGAGCTGGCGATCTATGCCTACAATGACAATAATTTCGATCAAGCTGTCCACTGGCTGGAACAGTCGGCGTCTATGGCAATTGAGTTTGGTGATGAGGAGATCGCTTCGCTGCAGAGGAGAAGAGTCGAGATATTACAACAACATGATTCCATGATGATAAAACCACAATTGGATCTGGGTTTACCGATTACGAAAATCGGTCGTCCCTTTTATCCGATCCATATTCCTAATCCGTTAATCCAACAGTAACTAGAATACGATGTTTGGAGGTATGAACAGGATGGATATCAACGAAAATTTGGACTGGACGTTTGTATCAAAATTGGTTGTCAGAAAAACGGGGTTTCCTTTTGAAATACTAGAGCAGCTCCACTGGAAAGAAACTATGCAGCAGTTAATCGTTGTCACTTCCTTAGACAAAGATAAAGAATTACTAACGGAACAATTATTACGTGACATCATTCCTCGGTCCGTCAAACTGTATGCCGAACAGAACCAAAAATCGATCTTACACCTCCTGTCCCGAATTCGGAAATATCTAGCAAAAAATGTGATACGAAACCGTGAACTGGAGGAAGTGAATCAATTCTTTCCTTCGGATCACCCTATGCGTAAAGGTTTGCAGAGATGGCATGATGTTGATCTACTTATCCATGAAACTATAAGAGGGGCTGAGGATAAATTTCTTGAAGAACTAAAGATGAATAGGCAACAACTTCAGAAAATATTTCAAGATCCGTATTTAGCAGAAGCCGTATATATCTCTAATCCGGATGTTTTCAATATTTCCTATCCTCGTTTTATGACACATCGGGACTATGAGAGTCGACCTTCGAAAATTAGAACACTGGAAATGCGTTTTTATTCTTATTTGCAACGTTTTTGTTCGAAAAATGATACCGCCAGTTTTTTCGGACCAATGAATTATGCAGAGTGGGATATGGAATCGCATGAACCAGTGCATTATGAAGCACACTCGGGCAAATTCGCAGAGCGCATCATCCATTACTCCTTCTGGATGGTCAGAGAGCTCGCCAAAGGTATGACAGAAGAGCAGGAGATCCAAAACTTTCTGATTCCCAGACTGCACCCGATGTGTACACTCCAACAAAATAAACTGTTCTTTTTACACCTGAATAAAGAGGTCTTACTCCCTCCAAAGTACGAAAAGATTGTCCAGGAAATATCGAATGAGGAGCAAAATCTGCATCAATTGTCAGCAAAATTGGGTCTGAGTATTCCTCAACTTACGAGGTACATCAAACAATTGGCTGATAGAAACATCGTTCTTTTTGAAATTGAGATTCCTTCTACCATTTTTGATCCGTTAAATTACTTGTATTCATGGTTAAAGGATCTTCCGCTAAACAACGGCAGTAAGAGAAAATGGCTCGACATATTGGAGCAGTTTATCCATTTGAAAAAAGAAGCATTAGCGAAAGATTTAGATCATCGTCAAGATGTCACCGGTCGTATGGAACAACTTTTTGAAGAAGTTACTCGTTCCTCGGCACGGCGGAGCCAGGGGCAAATGTATGCGGATCGAACGTTATACTATGAAGAATGTAAGGGAACCATTGATAGGCTGTCGTTTGGACAGAATTTCTACGATGATTTTATGGAAAGGCTCAAACCGGTTCTCGATTTAAGTGCCGCCTACGGTGATGTAATGAGGGATTATTACCAAACCATTGCACAACGTATCTTTGAAAAAATAAAAGACAATCGAACTCATATTCCATATTCAGAATTTATATATCAATCCCAAGCCTTATTAGCTGAAGCCAAGGTTGACCTTTCTTTTACTGCATTAGACCAATTTCATACGCTGCTTGATGAACTGGTTCAAATTCGGCAGGAAGGTTCAATCGCTCACATCACCTCTGAAGATGTCGAGCATTTTAAACGCTTCAGGAAATTTGAGGAGTGTCATACTTCTCCAGATGTCATGTTTTCAGCTAAGGATTTAGATGCATTATCAAAAGGAGATTACAAAATCATTTTGGGTGAGGTCCACCAATTTATTGCGATGTGGGGTTCACAACTTCTCTTTGATTCGAAAAGAGAGCAGGTAAATGAAGAGATTAATCACATGATTTCCGATATGCCCATGTACCAAAACCTCTCTGTCATTCTCAATACAAGGAGGCACAAAGGACTTATTCATGAAACTTTTCCAGGCACGATTATCAAACTATTTGGTACACCATCCACAAGAGCTCAAGACGTAGTGTCCATTCGTGATCTAGTTGTAACCTATGAAGATCGGGAATTGAAATTAATAGATCAGGATCAAAGACAGCTCTATTTATACAATAGCGGAGACGAGAACATTCATTTATGGGCTTTTGCTCCCTCACGTGTGAGTTCGCCTGTAGTCCGAATTTCGGAGCATACACCAAGGATTGAAATTAACGGTGTAATCTTTCAGCGCGAACGTTGGGAACTCGGAGAAGCAACTTTAGAAAGGCTGCGTAACGCCAAAGATGCGTTTGGCATTTTTGTTGAAATGCAACGTCTTCGTGAACAATACCAACTTCCAAGATATGTATTTTTTAAGGTAGATTCAGAGAAAAAGCCATTTTTCTTTGATTTCGAAAATTTCTTTGCGATCGAACTGCTCCATAGTTTACTCCAAAAAAATAAAGGTGTAACTTTCATTGAAATGGAACCCTCGCCCGATCATTTGTGGCTTAAAGATGAGGAGGGCAAATACTGTTTTGAGATGAGGGGAACTGTTTTTCAAAAAGGAACATCCGTATCCGAACGATTAGGAGGTGAGCGGTATCGTGACTCCAAAGTGGGAGCACTTTCCTGAATTTATTTTACGCTCAACCGGGTTTCCTGTGGAATGGATACAACAACTTCGCTTTGAAAAGACCGTTCAAACGTTTCATCAACGCTATGACATAGAGAGAGCTATAGAACAGGGTATTACCCAATTGAAGGAATTGGAACATGCCGACTCCATCTCAAACGCAGTACTTCCTTTTTGGAAAAAAGCTCGCAAAACGATGTCGAAAAGAAAACCAATACATCCGGAGCTCATCACAAGCCTTGAAACAGGTGGATTAGACTCAAACGTATTAGATGAATTAAAACGTTATCAAATAAATGTTGAACGTTTGGAAAGGGTCTGTGAAGAAAGTAATCAAGTATTCAAAGAGGAACTTTGTTTAAAACAACGTCAATTACAGGACATCTTTAAGAACGTGCGATTACAAGAGGCTGTTTTTCAACAAAGCCCATCCATGTATAAGAACGCATTATTACCCTATCTGCAGAATTCTCTAGAAAAAAGGAATGCAGATGTAAAGCGGACAGAGAGACAATTAATTTCCTATATGCAACGATTTTGCACAAAAAATGAAACCACGAGTTATTTTGGCCCTATTCAATACGGCAAATTAACAAATATTGACGAAGACGTGACATACACTGTTAGCGTTTCAGGACAAGAAAGGGAGCGGAGAACCTTTTTCCCCTACTGGGCAGTGTCCAGTTTAGTCAACGTCTTGAAGGTCAAAGAAGTGTTTAGACCCTATTGTAGTGTGAAATTATCTTATCTGCTTAACAAGGAAGGCTCCACACTTTATTTCCCTCATTCCGGGAAACGCATTACACTTCAGGAGCGTTATCATCCATTGATTGAGGGGCTTTCTCATGATTTTCAAACCATATTGGAGCTGACGGATCATTTACCTTGGACGTACGAAGAAACAGAACCAATGTTATCGAGGCTCGAAAGCAAAAAATGGGTTGACATTGAAATACCCATTTCCATTACGGAACCAGATGCCCTACGCAGTTTAAGAGAGTGGCTGAACAATCCAGTCTTACCCACACATCCAGAAGTAACCTTATGGAGACAAAGGATTAATTGGCTCTGGGATTTAAAAAATTCATATGCCTCATTTCCATTGGAAGAAAAGATGAATGCATTGACCCAACTGGAGCAGTCTTTCACGGAATGGACAGGGGAGAATCCTCGAAGAAGTGGTGGTGCTATATATGCAGACCGTACTCTTTTGTATGAAGAAAGCCACGGTCCATTAGATGAATTACAGATAGGTGGCACCATTGAAGCGGTTATTCGGGAAAGCGTACCTAAATGGCTCAATCTCTGCGCTAAACATGGCCAAGAAAAGTATGAGAAACAGCAAAAACTGGCGAAAGAGATATTTACCGCCCTATATCCGTCAGCAAAAGAAGTACCTTATCTGAAATTTATACAGGATGTTACTCAGCATCCTGAAGCTCAGATCTGGGAAAATCGATGGCAAAACATACAAACGGATACAGAGCAGCACGTGCAATCCTTTGTTCAAAAGAGCAATGACTTTGTTGTTGAGCTTCCTAACGATTCACCCTATGAATTTGATTCAGACCTCGGCTGGATTAACTCTCCCGACCTGATGCTAGCCAAAAAGAACGATGGTACTTATCAAGTTATACTCGGAGAAATTCACGATACCGTTATGATATGGGGATGGGCATTGCAATTTCATAATGATGAAGAAAATCTAACAGCACAATTAGAAAAAAAGATTAAAAGCAGCACAATGAATCAACCTATGTTGAATCTGTTATCCAATAAACGATTTAAAATTGTACCCTTCGAATATCCTGGCATAACCGCACAAATGAGCAGCATATCGAATAGCCCAAATCAAAAAATTCCCCTGGCTCAAGCGAAGGTGCAATGTTTAGACAACGGTGTTGCTATATCTCTTCCAGAGGACGATGGCATGTATCGTATTTATAACGGTGAACTTCACACGATGGTACATTCGTTCTTCGCTTTACCTAAAGCGGTGCCATTTGTTATTAACACAGGCTCATTCACTCCAAGATTGATGATGGGGGAAGTAGTTGTGCAAAGAGCTAAATGGCAGATCAAAAAGGAAAATTTCTGGGATGGAGTATATAAAGGCTCTTCCAGTGAACTTTTTTATGCTGCTTTTAAATTTCATTTGGTAAACGGACTCCCCAAAGAAGCATTCGTTAAAACGGCGAATCAGCCTAAGCCATTTTATATTGATTTTGAGAACTACTTTCTTCTGGAAATGTGGAATGCATTCTGGACTGACGAGGAATGTACTCTAAGTGAAATGTTACCCGGTCTGAACGAAACGTGGCTAACCAAAGGTCACGAGCAACATCATACAGCCGAACTAAGAATAAGCTGCTTTGTTGAAAGGGGAAATGGGCATGACTCTTCCGATTAAAGTAATCTATCCACCTTTGAAAGATCCCTCCGAAATTCCTTTTTTGTTAACGTCCTGTATCTCTTCTGTACAAGCTTCTTATACGGAGATTGAATTTGTAGACGCCAATCTTTTGTTTTGGAACGATGTCGTAGATTCAGATGCGGTAAAAGAACGGTATCAACAACTTGAATCTGAATGGGATCACCTGCATGTTCGAAACGAAATTCAACCAGAAGATCAAGAGTATGTGAGAGGTTTGATTAGGGCCTTTTTGAGAAGGGACCTCATAGAAAAAAACCTTCCTGAAGCGGTACAAGCGATGAAGACAAAATGCGGTGTACGCGAACGAGAAGAGGCAAGAAATCTGATCCGGTATGCAATAGAGCTTTTTCAACTGCCTTATCTCCCAACTCAATTAGCAATGAATGATATTAATTTACTGTATTCCACTGAAAGTACAGCGCAACTGGAGAAGAGCGTTACTGACGAGAAAACAAATCCCTTTAAGCCATTCCTGAAATCCATTATAGAAACCGAAGAGAGAGAATGGATCATTTGGATCGAGTCAGATCAACAAATCGTTTCAGCGTACACGCTGTCAGCCCTTATTCGTGAAAAGAATACAAATGCGTCGATTTCCTGGGCTGGCCCGTTTTTTTCGGATTTTGGGAGAGCTTTAATCAGCAATCCTCCGATGAATCTAGCCCAGGTTATAGCTGTTAGACATCCTCAAGACTTCATTTTGCATCAAAGCTCTAAGCATGACGTCAGCTGGGGATTCGGGGAATTAGAGTCAGCTGAATATTGGACTCCATACCGAGATGTTCGAGTACAGAAGAACTGGATGCAAGACGATTCATTTTTCTCCTGGTTAACCGAGAGCAAGCACTTAGCGGATAAACGCCTGTATTTGTATGAACCTACGACTTTGAAAGAAGCTCTACACTTTGGAGAACGCTTGGAAAAATCACATACTGAAGTCCCTTGGGGGATCTATCTCAAATTCGATCAATCCTTGAAAGAGGATGAATTGATATGGCTAAAGAGTAGAGGGCTACGGTGGGTCCACTGGGAGATCAAGGGTTGGCTTGAAAGTGATAACGTTGAACAGGTCAAGCAAAAGATGCTTCAAACTTGGCAAGCATGCAGGTCTCAACAACTTCCGGTGTACCATTCTGTCGTTCTAGGTTATCCGCTGACTTCTCCGAAAGGATTTACAGAATTTATATCCTTTCTGAAAGAACATTCCGAATGGACAGATCGTTATATTCGTTTCAAAATTTTCCGTCTTTATGAGGGTAGCAGCTTTTGGAATAAATCCAAGGAATACGGAATCGAGCGGATCGCTGAGAAAAACCCGGAGAAAGATTTGCAACGGAGTTATCCTTTCCGAACGGAAACGGGTTGGGACAGTAAACATTTTCTTAGCTTTGCCTCTTCACTAGTAGGGGAGCTTCAACATAAGGAAAGATACGACTTTCCTCGTGATGTGCTGGCTGTAGATGATACGGAGCTCTTCTTAGATCCACCTCGAAAAGCGGATTCAGAAGCTGAACCCGTGTTGAAGCAGGATTTAGTAGTGTCGCTCTCACCTTCATGTAAAATGTACACCTTACCTTACTCTCTATCGGAATTAGAAAAAAGTATGCAACCAACTGTTCCAGGTAAGGAGAAGGAGTACGCTAGCGTAGCCATTGAGAGAAAGGAAACACGTATACTGTATGATTGTAAAAAAGATAGCTTTATCACGATCTCTCCAGCTATCGTCACCGTTCTTACACAATGCAAAAATCCAATCACAATAGGCAATTTATTGAACAAGTTTCCAGAAAAGCAGGAGGCCTCCGTAAGAAAGTTATTACTTAAGTTATACACGGGGGGAATATTGGTTGAAGAAACTGGAGCAACGATCTCCTCATAAGGGATCCAAAGTGACCTATTATATCCTATCTTTCTTTTGGCGCTCTGTTTACTTTTGGAGAAGGGATACAAATTCCCTTTATCATCTTGGAAATGTATATTTTGCTCACGGCCACCTATTCAAAGCAACACAACTGTGGAACAATGTCGTTCTTAAAGACCCAAGTCATTCTAAGGCGTGGCATAATTTAGTACAAGCTACTATTTCGAAGGAAGAATGGATGCAAGCAACGACTGGCTTATCTGCGCTTTGCCGATTGCACCCTGATCACTTGGAATACGCTACGTTGTATTCACAAATTCTGAAAAAACAAAATAGAACGAACGATCTGGAGCAGTTATATCTCAATTATGTAGATAGCGTCCATAAAAAATGGGCAATAACTGAACTGGCGCTACTGTATATTCGTACTAAGAAAGAACAAGAAGCATGCTTATGGCTTACCCCTTACTTGAAAGAACATCCCCAAGATGCTTATGGCTGGCGATTGCTCGGGATAAGTTATATGAAGTTAAAAAAATATCCCAAGGCTTTAGGAGCCTTGCAAGAATCTTACGGTTTACATGCCGACACGGAGGTTAAGTCATGGATTGTAAAAATGAATAGCAGGTTAGAACAATTGAAAAATACCAATTAAAAAACAATTAAAACCTTTTTAGTAGAAATAGGAGGAGCGATATGGCTAAAATTGTTCTGATTAATGGAAGTATGAATCCAAATTCGCTAGGAAAAAAACTGTTAAACATGGCAAGTCGAACGCTGCAGAAGAAAGGACACGATACAGAGATCATTTGTGTATGTGATTCGAACTTTCCTTTATACAGCCCAGTAGTACCTCTAACAGAAGAGATGAATATCGTTTCAGAGAAAATAAAGGCGGCTGATGCTTTCATTATTTCTTCGCCAGAGTATCATGGAGGGTACTCTGGCGCACTGAAAAACTTACTGGACTACCAAGATGGATCAGGATTTAAAAATAAAACCATCGCACTAATGTCAACTTCAGGCGGAATGAGATCAGGCATCAACACCCTGAACTCGATGCGCTTAATATTTCGTTCTTTACATGCTCACGTTATTCCTCAGCAAATCTCTGTGTGTGAAAAAGAGTTGTCAGAGAATAACGAATTAAGCGAAGAAGCTCAATCACAGTTTAAAAGCGTCCTCTTAGGTTTGTTACAAGAGGTCTCCTATCGACTCCAACATAGATCGTGAGTGTGATGAACATGGAAACGTATGGTCATGTATTTGCCGGATTATATAATAAAAAATGGTCAAACTTCGCTCTTCAAGCAGCGCCAAGAATTTGGAAATATTACGTTGAACAGGCAATACACCTTGATAACAATTACGTTCTTGATTTATGTTGCGGAACAGGGCACTTAGCTCATTATTTTCTAAAAAAAGAATTTCAAGTAACGGGTATAGATCTTTCCTCAGGGATGTTGAATTACGCAAAGCGAAACAATTCTAGATATGTTGAGACAGGACAGGCTGCATTTGTACAGGCAGATGCAACTGATTTCAAGTTGGAGCAGAAATTTGGTCTCATTGTTTCAACATTCGATGCCCTTAACCATTTACCTGATATGCATGCCTTAAAGAGATGCTTTCGTTCCGTTTATAACGTGACCGATGATCACGGGATCTTTATTTTTGATCTGAATACCAATAAAGGTCTTAAAGGATGGACCAATATCGTGATTGAGGACAATGAGGAATCCATGATTGTATCTAGAAGTTTCTATGACGAAATGAATTTAAGAGCCGTTACAAATATGACAGGTTTTTCTAAAAACCAAAATGGGGATTACGACAGATTTGTACATTCAATCACCAATACCTGTTTTAGGTTAGATGAAGTAAAGGCCTCTCTTCTAGAAGTGGGATGGAACCAAGTCCACTTTTCCAAAATGAAAGACTTATCCGCTCCTATTGAAACCCCGGAAGAAGAGGACCGTGTTTTTATTGTTGCGCAAAAGAACGAATCTTCTGATAATATGAAAGCACACATGTCGAGGAATTAAAAACACTCTCATTTAAGTCGCTAATTTAGCGACTTTTTATGTTAATGGGGACAGTTTTCCATAGAGCTAAAATACACGGAAGGATATTCGAAGAAAGGATTGTAGCATGACCTGAATATGGTTTAGAAAATGGCGTAATTTGTTGGTCTGTTGTCACCCTGTGCTAGTTACATATCAGAAAGTTAAGGGTATCATCATATTCATGAGTCAGCGAAGACGAGGGAGGTTTGTCATTCGAGTGTGTCAGTCAACAGAAGGAGGTACAAATGAATGTCATCCCATTCCTATAACCGTATCAAAATGCCACAAGGTCTCTGGGAAGGACTGCGTCAGTTAGGGATTGCCTCATATGATCTAGCTCGTAAAGCCGGATTACCGCTTACCGTCATTTCCGAAACGACGGTAAATACCGCTCAATATTATGCTATTTGGCAAGCGTATTCTGACCTTTCAGACGATATTGCCCAAGGGCTCATCAATCTTGCAACCGTTTATGAAGTAACGAAGTATCCACCGCCGATATTAGCCACTTATCATGCCCGTAATTATCGCGATGCATTGCATCGGATGGCCAGGTATAAACAACTTTGTCCTCCCGAAAGATTAAAGATGGTTGATGCGGGGGAGAGTTTTACAATTGATCTGGAGTGGATCATCACCGATCAGACTTGTCCGCCATTACTGGTCGGCATCACATTAGCATTCCTGCTTGAATTGGGACGGAAGGGAACAGGACGGCCTCTTATTGCAAGTGCGGTAGAATTTACTCAACCGATGGGAGATGAAAAAGCTCTCGAAGCTTATTTTGGTTGCCCAGTCCGGACAAATGGCAGTAGAAATCGGTTGACGTTACATCGAAAAGACCTGGATCTTTCTTTCCTCACCTACAATGAAGAGTTAATTGAGATTTTGAGCCCTGCACTGGATCATACGCTACATGAATACAAAGTAAATCGTTCCATGTCGGACATGGTCAAATGGATCATGAAGCGTAGCTTAAGCGCCGGACGTCCAGAAGTACAGACTATCGCTAAGGAATTGGGCATGAGTGACCGCACTTTACAGCGCCGATTAACGGATGAGAAAACAAGTTTCGTACATCTGCTCACCCAGGCAAGGCATGAACAAGCACGGATGTACCTGGCAGACTTATCGCTTGATATCAAGGAAGTCGCATTCCTGATCGGATATGAAGATCAGAATTCATTTTACCGTGTATTTCGTGCTTGGGAAGGAGATACACCTGCCAATTGGCGAAGCGAACATGCGGAGAGATACGCCAAACTAGACAGAAATGGAGAAATGGTTTATGGATATGGGATTAAATAATAAAACAGCATTGGTGACAGGCTCCACCAAAGGAATCGGTAGAGCGATTGCTATAGAGTTAGCCCAAGAAGGTGTCAACGTACTTATCAATGGACGATGTGCTGAAGAGGTAGAACGAGTCGTTCGCGAGATCAAATCTGCCTATCCGAACACTTCTCCTCAAAACGCGGCTGCCGATATCGTCAACGCCGATGAACGTGAAGCTTTGTTCAAAACGTTCCCACAGGTTGATATTTTGATCAACAATGCCGGGATTTACGAAATCATGTCCTATTATGATGTAGACGACGCTGTATGGGAAAAATATATTCAGACAAACGTTCTTTCCGCAAACGCACTGACCAAGTTTTATTTACCAATCATGCTGGACAGCGGCTTCGGAAGGGTCATCTTTATCGCGAGTGAAGAAGCTGTGATGCCTGGACATATGCCGCAATATGCTGTAACCAAATCCATGCTACTCTCTTTATCGAAGAGTCTAAGCCAATGGACAAAAGGTACGGAAGTAACGGTCAATACGATCATGCCTGGACCAACCCTTTCGGAGAATGTAGAGCAGATCATAGAGAGTGTCATCCAGGATGAGAGTCTGACCTTTGATGAGAAAGAACAAAAGTTCATGGCGGCCAATCTTCCCCAATCCGAGTTGCAGCGTTTCATCAGACCAAGCGAGATCGGAAGACTAGCAACATTTGTATGCAGCCCTTATGCAGCGCCATTTAAAGGTTCACCGATTCGTATGGATGGAGGAATGGTTCCAACCATTTACTAATGAAGTTACAGCCATAAGTGGTTTACATGGACAGGAACTAGTAATTCAATAACTTGCATAAGCGGACTATCATTCGATAGTTCGTTTTCTTTTATTTGCAGATACAACAAGGAATATTATAAATCAAGATCGAATACAAGATTAAGTAATTGTCTAATTTTCCAAGATTATCTACTGGGTTCCATTAAGACGATTTACCTTCTAAATGGATGTGAATGGCTATCCTTTTATGAAAATAATTTGAAGGGATTGATAAGTATGAAAACTAAACAATTAATCAATTTGTATATGGACGAAAATAAGGGTTTTGAAAGCGAGGAGCTAATTAATGAAACTGGTATTACAGAATGTAAGGAAGAGTTTTGGTGAGAAAAATGTTTTAAACGATCTAAACTTTCAATTTGAAAAAGGAAAAATCTATGGCCTTCTTGGTCGAAATGGCGCTGGAAAAACAACATTATTCAATTGCCTAGGTGGCGAGATTCAGGTGGATGGCGGCGCAATGGAACTAGTTAACGATGCGACATCGCGGCACTTAGAGGTAGATGATGTAGGTTATGTTTATTCACTGCCTATGTTGCCAGAATTTCTGACGGGATATGAGTTTGTACGATTTTTTATAGATGTTAACGCTGATGTAATCGAAGGGCGAGGAAACAATATTGATGACTTATTCGATATGATGCACATGACATTAGAAGACCGTCACAAACTCATTAAACAGTATTCACACGGAATGAAAAATAAAGTTCAAACGATGCTATTCTTACTGATGAAACCCGCTGTGATTCTACTGGACGAACCGCTCACTTCCTTTGACGTCATTGTTGCGAGCGAGATGAAACAACTGCTGCGTGATCTGAAAAGGGACCATATCCTGATTTTTTCAACTCACATACTGCAACTGGCAACGGATCTGTGCGACGAGTTAGTTATTTTAAATCAAGGGAGTTTGACTCGGATTTCACCTGATATTCTCACTCAACCCGACTTTGAAGCACAGATTATTGAGTTATTGCGACATGAAGGCGAAGAGGGTAGCCAGAAGGAGAATGCCGATGCAGGGAATCTTTAATACAGTTTCTCTCATGTGGCAGTTGCAGGTGATCACGCTAGTCAACCGTTTAATATATTTCATGCAAAGGTTACCGGTGGTAGGCCCTCTCATTAGTGACCAAACATATGCTGCTTTCCGGGCGAAACGCACATTAGGTGCAGTCGCAGTAGTTCTAATGTTTGGCGCTGGTTTATTAGAAAGTTTAATCTACTTCTGCGGAATGCTCGCATTGCCCATACTTTTATGGACGGAAGATCATTATACGGATCGATTTGTACTCGCTCTTCACATGTATTTTTGCATTAGTGGAGTGATGGGTGCAGTAACGGGTGCGAAAGTGCTGGAAACAAATAAGATGAAGTATACTGCGATCAAGCTTATGCGAATAGCGCCAACTCGATTTATGCGGGCTATACTGTTTCACAGGTATACCACATTTTTCTTGTATCAAGGGATAGCCTTTACGCTGGTCTCCTTATTTTTCAATTTTTCGATCAGCCATGTATTGCTGGTCGTCGGAATCATGACTTGTTGGAGAGTCTTATGCGAATTTTTACATTTGGCAATATTTCAGCAGAAAGGCATTGTTCTCATACAGAAAACGTGGGCTACGAGTTTAACAATGTTAATCGCACTTGCTCTCGCTTACCTTCCTTTAACCCAATGGAGCATTCCTTTATTTGGGGCTACGATATTGGATCAACGTTGGTTTGTGACCATCATCGTGTTGTCAGGAACTGTCGCCGGGTATATTTTGCTCAAACATACGGAATATGCAGCCGCAGTGCGCGCAGTAACAAATAATGCTGATCCGCTGTTGAACACAGAACTCATGATCGCTGATCTTCAACAAAGAATGATCCAGTCGAAGGGGAGCGATCTTAGCCAGCCTTCATCCACTAACCTCCATGTCATTGAGCAGAGCGTCCAGAACACCGTAAACAAAAAGGGATACGAGCAGATGCATGATTTATTTGTTAAGAGGCACTCGAATCTCCTTCTCGCACCGTTCCACAGACGTTTAATCGCTATTATGATCATTGGTTTATTGTTATCTTGCTTGGCATTCATTTTCAAAGATCATATTTCGCTGAATGAAGTAGAAAGATTTACGCCTTTACTCATTCTAGCCATGCTAAGTCTGACGGTAGGTAGTCAAATCTGTAAAATGTTATTCTATCATTGCGATATACCACTTATGCGTTATGCATTTTACCGTAAGGATGCGAAACAGCATTCCCTTTTGAGGTTTAAATATATATTAAGCACCAATTTAAAATTAGGCTTGTGTTTTGCGGCTGTCACAAGTGTGCCTGTACTCATATTAAGTGAGGGACGGAATATAGATTCACTTCTTGCTATCTGGATTTTAATCATTACGCTGGCTGTTTTTTTCTCAGTACATCATCTATTGTTGTACTATGTGCTCCAGCCCTACACAGCCGAGTTGGATACGAATCATCCTCTTTTTACAATCATGAACACTCTTATCTCATTAAGTATTGTTGTCGCGATCTTTCTAGGGACTGCACTCTGGTTGTTAACTGCTGCCATAATCGTGTTGACGGTAGGTTATCTATTCAGTGCTGTACCTCTTGTCAGCAAATATGCTCATCACCATTTTAGAGTCAAATGAGAGTGAACATATTAAACGTTTAACATTAATCCTCCCTTTGAAAAAGAAGGGGGGATTTTGTTATTCATCTGGCATGCAAATGAGGAAGAGATCAATGTGATACCTGAACAAATATCCTTATTTTATAGTCGTCTGGATTCTTTTCTGTCCAATAGGTGTGCAGTTCCAATGCATATACATCTCCGCTTATATACATTCCTTTACGTGCAATGAAATTTTTAATGACAGAATACGTTTGCGGCATGCTATCGTATGATCCTTTGTGATCTATAACTGCATATAAACCTGCAGGTTTGATTAACATCTTTTCTTCAGGAATGGAGGTCTTTATTTGGTTAGCTATGTATTCAGGATAATAGCCCCCGGATTCAAATCGGTCTTTACTTATAATCGTCCAAATCGCAAATTCATGATCGATATAGTGTGTTTCACAAAAGTCTCGATGTTCGGTTAATTTTTTGGCAAACTCCTTATCACCATCACCTATATCCAGTTGGGTAGTTATAAAATATTCCTCTAGGCATTCTAGAATCATTGGTGCGTTTCGTAACTCTACTGTTGCTTCCTCTGTCATCTTGATGGCACTTGTCAAAATATTTTGCATCTGAGTAATTCTACGTTTTTCTCTTTCCAACTCCACCTGTTTTTCTTTTAACATATTGATTAATAGAGGCGTATTTTGCTTCTGGAGAAACACCTTGATTTCCTCTAGTGAACTCCCGGCTTTTTTGAGCACAATAATCAAATCAAGTACAAGACATTGTTGAACGGAATAATAACGGTAGCCTTTAGAATTGACAAATTCAGGTTTTAACAGTCCAATATCATCATAATGAAAAAGGGTATGTTTAGTCACTCCGCAAGTTTTAGCTAGTTCACTGGTTGTGAAATATTCGTTTGATATATTCGACATTTTCTATCCTCCATGCCTCTATAGCTATGTATTAAATTCGCTGAAAATGTTTGTTGACTATAGGGTTACCCTATACATTATAGTTCAATATGTTAAAAGTTTAAAATAATTCGTACGGAGGAAGATTACTTATGTCAACATTCAAACGCTGGATGATTTTAATCATTGTATCCAGTGCACTCTTACTCATCGTCATGGATATGACCATTCTTTACACGGCTATGCCAACGTTAACACATGAATTAGGTGCGACTGCTTCACAAAAATTATGGATATTAAATGGTTACTCACTTGTTATGGCGGGTTTGCTTCCCGCAATGGGGACATTAGGAGACCGCCTGGGTTATAAACGGGTTTTCTTAATAGGTTTGATTATATTTTCAATCGCTTCACTTACTGCGGCTTTTGCTCCCAACCCCTATGTTTTGATCGCGGCAAGGGTACTTCTTGCTGTCGGAGCATCGATTATGATGCCTGCTACCATGGCAATCGTCAGAGTTACGTTTACAGATCCGCGTGAGTTAGGCTTGGCTATTGGTATTTGGGGTGCTGTTGCCTCAGGAGGTGCAGGACTTGGACCCATTGTTGGTGGACTTCTTCTCGAGTATTTCTCGTGGGGATCTGTATTCTTAATTAATTTACCGATTGCAATACTAGCATTTGCACTAACCATACTGATCGTTCCTAAACATGAAGGGAATAGAAGTAAAAAATTTGACTTAACCAGTTCAATCCAAATTATGATTGCCTTGGTGACTCTAATTTATGCGATCAAGGAGTTTACTCGCCGCGAAGGTTCGGTAACTTTTGCAGTAATCGGAGCTGCTGTCGGCATTGTAGCACTTGTTATCTTTATATGTCGTCAAAACAGAAGTTCTGACCCACTTATTGACCTTTCATTATTTAAGATACCTCTGTTTACCACAGGATTTATTACGGCATTGGTAGGTTTATTTGCTATGACGGGAATCCAATATATTGTGACGCAACGCCTTCAATTAATAGAAGGTTTCAGCCCACTACTAGCCGGAGTATATACGTTAACGATCCCTTTTGCATCTGTCATTGCAGCTCCAGTGACCGGAATGCTCTTGAATCGCTTCAATGTTATTTATATCAAGGGTGCTGTTCTATTCCTTACAGCAGCAGGATTGGGAATCTATCTTGTACAATTTGATTCGGGCATTGCTGGTCAGGTATTTGGACTAGCCATTTTTGGAGCAGGCTTAGGTGGCGGGATGACGGTAGCATCTCATTCTATAATGAGTAGTGCTCCGTATGAAAAAGCAGGTATGGCTGCATCGATGGAAAGTGTGGGATATGAAGTTGGTGGAGCTACAGGAATAGCCATAATCGGCAGTCTATCAGGTCTTGTGTACACATTAACCATGAAAATCCCAACAGGATTGACTGTTCCAGTAAATGTGAAAGATAGTTTGGATGAAGCTTTAATCGTAGCAGAAGGGCTGCCTGGAACAGCCTCGGAAACATTGAAACAGGCCGCGCGATTTGCGTTTGTTCAGTCCTTTTTTGCTGTTATTGTAGCCCTTATTGTGTTATTGGTAGTTGCTTCATTAAGCATGTTATGGATTGGATCACGATCAATGAAAAAAGTAGAAGAACCGCGGCGCTTGAGATAAGGTGAGTCGGAAACAGACTCTGAATGCTGTCCAGAATCATCATAAGCAAGTAAAAACCTGTGCGTGCAGGTCTGAAGTTGGGAGCGTTCCCCCATTGAAGTCGCTTTAATAGCGGCTTCTTTGTTTTGGTCAGGATAAGCTGATTTAGTCTTATAAATAGTATAATTAATAAAACTTGCTGTTGATCGACAACATGAGACAGGAATTGGGATAACCATCTGGAGGCGATAAATGTGCTGGAATTAGAGTTTGCAACGATAGAGACCTGGGATGAAGCCTTGTGGACGAGGATAGAGCGGATCTATGAAGAGGCTTTTCCAACCGGCGCTAAGCCAAAAGTGATTCTGCGCAGTATGCTGGATCGGGGGATTGGTTACTTACACACGGGCATGCATCATGGGGAAGTGGTCGCAATGGCCGTTACTGGACTCGGGGGGAAGGGCGAAGAACGCATCCTGATCATCGATTATCTCGCGGTTGAACAGAAGTTGCGCGGATCGGGTATAGGAACATGGATGCTGAAACAGCTTCGAGCTTGGGCAACAAGGGAACATGGGGTCAAAGGTATAATTATCGAGGCGGAGTCCGGGACAACGGAGGCACATCTGGAACGTATTCAGTTCTGGCAACGCAACGGCTTCGTCCTGACTTCCTATGTTCATCAATATAGCATGGTGCCTGAGCCGTATCAGGCAATGATGTTGCCACTGGGTAGAAGCAAGCATGTGCCTGATGACGGTAAAGCACTATTTCGTTATATCAACGCTTTTCATAAAGTTGCTTACCGGAAGAGTTAGACCGCAGTTATGGTAGCTCATTTGTAACCGTAACCTTTATCAATTCATAACTTCTACACGATTCTCACTGCGATATTTAGAAGGAGACTGGTTATAATATTTTTTAAACGAATGACTGAATCGTTCCGGTGTTGAAAAACCTGCCGCGATCGCTACCTCTCGAATCGGCAAATCGGTCGTCAGCAGAAGCTGCGCTGTAGCCTCCATACGCGCTTGCCATTTCTTGTCCTTAAACGACATTCCGTATTGCTTCTGCACGGTCCTTTCTGTCTGCCTTGTGCTTAGTCCAATTTTATCTGCAAGCTGTTTCAATGTTATGGATTGATAATCATATAAGAAACTGTTCTCAATGGTCACAAGCCTGCTATCATTTAATGTTTTAACAGGTGCATTCAGTACCGCGGTGGCACCTTGGTGATAATGTCTGATTGTTCGAGCTACAATCATCTCAAGTATGTTCGTTGTCATTTGATGAAAACCTATATGTTTGAGTGACACCTCCCGAGCAAGCATCTCAAATAAAGTCATCATGTTTTCCTGATCGGGGCCGATCCAGAAAGGCGTATCCAGTAGCCACCTAGAGAGAAGCCCCTTTCTCGGAAGATGTCTTGTGTTTTGTTTCAGTTGAAGTGGTCCCGTAATAATCTCGAAGAAAATACAATACTCAGCCATGGGGTCCGTTTGATCTGGAATTTGCTCATGCTCGACCTCAGGGCCAGTCATAAACAACGTGCCGGGCGTTAAGGAATAATGCTGGCCGTCGGCAATAAGAAGCCCCTTACCGCTCGGAATATAATGAAGCTCATAGCTTCCATGACTGTGGCTGTGTTTGGGCATCGTTTGATGAAAATAACCGAATTTTACATAAAGTACGTTAAGGACAAGGTCATCGAGTTTTAACTTGATATCCATCTCATCAATATCTATCGGGGGTAGATTCATGGTCTATTCTCCTCTGTCATAATGCGACATCATGAACGGAACTTGGTCGGCTCTTGTGATAACACAACTCCATTGCTCATCTTTATAATTATATCTATGAATCCAAGATTGGGAAACGGGGGAGAAGAAGTTGGGAAAACTGTACGATAGAGGCAATTACGCTCTGCATTATACCGAAATACCCGCTTTAAATCCGGGTCATGCCTGGAGAGATGGCATGGTAAGTGGTAATGGAAGAAACGGCTATATCACGTCAGGTTCACCGTATTCCGACAGCTTTATTTTTCAACATATGTGGTTCAATTTCCCTTCCGCTGACCCCAGAGAAATACCACCAGAACTGACTAGTCAATTGCAGGAAGCCAGACAAAATGTATTTGAACAGAATGACCAATGGAAAATCAAACACAACAATGGTGAGACCCGTGTAAGAACATTCTATTACAGCTACCATCCAGGTCATCAGCTTCGCTTGAACATGGTGAACAGAGGACAAGTTTCAGATTATGAACGTTGGACGAACTATGAAACGGCTGAAACTGGCGTAAAATATCGTGATAACGACGGCCTGTGGGTACGGACCTCGTTTACATCCAGAACAGATGACGTGTCCATCACCAAGCTGGAGCATTCGGATCTTGGCAAAAAAATAACTATGGTGTTGCAGCTTGATGATATATCACATATGGACGGAGCGCATAATGGGATGTCCGAAGTTCATGCACTTCGATACAAAAAACTGGTGGATCCCGAAGCCCGTTATCTTGCTCAAGTGGCCCACTATCCATCTTATGCAGGCAGTGAGTTGTGCCATGGAGGATATGCCGGAGTCACTCAAGTTATTGTTGTTAATGGTACGAAGGAACGTATTGTGCTGGAAGATACCCACGAGGAGATGAATGTAGGACTTGAACGGAACCCTGCAATTCAGATTAAAGATGCCGATGCTGTATTTCTGATCACAACTTCGGGACGAACTCATGAAATGGGCAGTATAGAGAACTTTGCCGACTGCTCAAGCTACTTCCTTGTAGATGAGTTGTTACAGCACACCCGGTTGGTCGTGGAGAAGTATAGTCATGCGCAATGTGCATTTGATTATGAACAGGCACTTTCATTACATGCCGCATGGCATTCCCGTGAATTTAACGCTGTACGTTTTGCTCTCGGTGGTGATGAGGAACACAAAGATGTGGATAATCTGAAACTCATTGAACTGCAACGGGCATCCCCAAACCGAATTAATCATGCATTTATTGAACAGGTCTATAACCAGGGGCGGTATGCTATGATCTGTTGCAGCGGAAGCAGTGCACCTCGCTTATACGGAATGTGGACAGGCGAGTGGAATCCGGGATGGAGAGGCATTTACACACTTGATGCGAATGTGAACCTGCAGGTCGCAGCCATGAATACGGGGAGTCTGACACAAGCTCAGCTTGGGTACATCTCATTTTTTCTCAGAAATGCCCCGGATTTCGAAGCTAATGCCCGTATGGCCTACGGCATGCATGATGCGATTCAGGTAAGTGTTAACTCAGACGGAGATCGTGCTATGCATGTCGAATATGATAACGACTATCCTTTTGAATACTGGAATGCCGGCGCGAGCTGGTGTTTGCTTCCTATTTTTGAATACTGGCAATGTTTCGGTAATCGCAACATTCCCATAGTAGAGGACATGAACATTGATCGTCTGCAACCGCTGTTATCTGTCAATGATAACGGCTTATCTGATGAGGCATTTGTAAGTTTGAAAGAACGCGGTACGCTGAATCTGCTTCAAGATATTTTGCTACCGCTGCTCACCAAACAGGCTAACTTCTGGGAGCAGATCTGTACACCTGAGTATTTCACAGATGTTGCGGGACAATCACGTTATGAACCAGGCAAACAATCATTACTTGCCGGAGAGCGTTATATGATTATTCCTACGTACTCTCCTGAAAATCACCCAATCGGTTATAACAGCACCATCACCGCTAACGCTACGATGGACATTTCTGCAGCACGAGATGGATTAAACATGGTTATTCAGGCGGAGATGGCTTTAAAGCGCCCGGGATATGACAAGGCGGTAGACAAGTGGAACAAGTTGCTGGAACAGTTACCAGCATATCGTTACGATGAAGATGGTGCGCTCTGCGAATGGGCCATGGCCGAGTATATTGAAAACAACAATCACCGGCATTTGAGTCATTTATATGCTGCCTGGCCTGCGTATGAAACCCACAGTGATGCTGACCTCGCATCGGCTTCTGCTGTAGCTCTGGCAAACAGAGACCAGTTTAACACAACGGATGCCACAGCAGGACATGGCTGGATGCATAAAGCACTCGTACATGCACGCTTGAAAAATGCAGATGGTGTCCTTCATTCACTTCTGCCGATGATGATCGAAGGGGGTTATTATGATTCTTTAATGACTGATCATGATACCAACCGTAGAAATCATTGTTATTGTACGGACACAGCTTTTGGTGTAGTTGCTACGGTACAGGAAGCACTGCTCTATTCCAACACGGGAGAGATTGAAGTGTTGCCTGCACTTTCTTCAGACTGGATATCGGGTCACATCGAAGGGCTAATGGCAAGAACACAAGTGAGAGTAAGCCGTTTGTCATGGGATCAATCCGTGGGGATAACAAGCGTGGTTTTGTCCTCACTTATTCAAGATAACACCATTCGACTGAGTTCGGGGTTGCCATGGACAACCGCGCTGGTCGATGGAGTAGAGGTACAAGTTCACATGCATGGCAAGCAGAAATATGTGAACTTAACACTGCAAGAAAATCAGGAGACTTCAATCGTTTTTAGTAGGGCATAGATATGGATTCAGTAGAAACTGACTTTCTTTAAGGATCGTAAAAACCTTTTACAAATATTATCAGTAGGTTATAATACAATGACTAGATGAAATACCCAACAATAAAGTTAAATATTGTTATTTTTCAGTGAAGGAGGTATTGTTATGGTCAAGAAAAAAATTTCCACTGCCCTGAGTGCAACTTTAATCGTTTCTATGTTAGCTGCTGGTGTAATCGTTGCGATCCAAGGCACAACCACGTTAGAGGTAGCGAAAACAGCAGGGGATAAAAAGGTTGAAGTTATCAAAGGAATTGAAAACAACTGATTCGACATTCACTAGAATTAAAAGACTGCAACATGATAGAATTTTGATAACATAATGAATGGATTAACCTCAGAATAGTTATATCATCTGAGGTTTTTTTCATTAGTGCAAATATTCTGCTTGAAAATCGCGAGTTTTCAATTGGTGGAGGGAGATATGGACTACAATTCAGGAGAAAAAGCATGGTTTGACACGAAACAACTTAGAAACTCTACTATAGCGGCGGGTCGTCGTCATACCGCCCGTCTTCGATCAGACGGTACAGTGACAGCAGTGGGTGATAATAACTACGGACAATGTAACGTAAGCGATTGGAACCACATCGTCGCAGTTGATGCTGGCAATGTTCATATGGCTACGAACACGGGTAATGCCCACACCGTCGGTCTTAAATCTGATGGTACGGCAGTAGCTACAGGTTGGAATAAGCACGGGCAATGCAATGTAAACGAATGGCGCGATATGGTTGCTGTTTCAGCTGGTTGGTGTCGCACTGTCGGGGTTAAGTCAGATGGAACCGTGGTTGCAGTGGGGCGAAATAACGAAGGGGAGTGCAACGTTAACAGCTGGCGCGATATTGTAGCGGTCACGACGGGGGACTGGCATACAGTCGGACTCAAATTAGACGGTACAGTAATAGCCGTTGGTAACAATAAGTATGGACAATGTAACGTTAACGATTGGAGCGACATATTAGCTGTTTCCGCCGGGTACCTTCATACGGTTGGGCTTCGATCAGATGGTACAGTTGTGGCTGTAGGTAGGAATAAGGAAGGTGAATGCGACGTAAAAGGATGGCGGGATGTTGTGGCCATTGCAGCGGGAAGTTATCATACGGTTGCTCTAAAATCGGACGGTACGGTCATTGCTGTGGGTTCAAATAAACATCAGCAATGCGTTATAAGTGAATGGCAAGATATTAGAGCTATTTCAGCAGGATGTACCCATACCATAGGACTGAAATCAGATGGTACCATGGTTGCTGTGGGTGATAATGATTATGGACAATGTGATGTAATCGAATGGAATAACATCATGAATAAATAAAAGGACACCCACACAAAAGTGAGTGTCCTTTCTTTCTGTAGAGATTGCATACGTTAGAGATCAAGGGTACATTACCTGCCGGCTATTCAGATCTGCAGGTTTTCCTGTTCTTCCAGCAGTCGTTTCAGTTTTTGGCGCTGTCGTTTTTCCTTCTGACGGCGCTCTCGATCTTCAGCTTGCAGAGCTTTGAGAAGGGACACACACATGCCAATAAGTACAACTGCGAATGGCAGCGCAGCTACAATAGAGGCTGTCTGAAGACCATTCAATCCCCCACTAATCAGCAGTACGACCGCAATTGCCGATTGAAAGATACCCCAGGTTAATTTGACTCTTGCACTCGGGTTCAAATTACCATCTGTGGTTAACATGCCAAGAACAAACGTAGCCGAATCCGCTGACGTAATGAAGAAAATCATGATTAAGATTGTGGCAATGAAAGCTACGATCGTGCCTAAAGGTAGTTGCTCCAACATAAGGAATAGAGCCGTTGTCGTATCTTGCTTGACAGCTTCCGCCAGATTTGCAGCATTAAACAACTCCATGTGAAGACCTGTTCCACCAAAGACAGAGAACCAGACAAATCCGAAGAGGCTTGGAATGAGCATCACGTAAATCACGAATTCTTTTACCGTTCTTCCTTTGGATACCCTTGCGATAAAAGTTCCGACAAACGGAGCCCACGCGATCCACCATGCCCAGTAGAATAAAGTCCATGCTCCAATCCAGGTTTCTCTTGAGAACGGCGTTAGTCTCAAGCTCATGTTAACAATATTTTGCAAATAATTACCTAAGGTTGTTGTAAATGTGTCAAAGATAAACGTAGTCGGTCCGGTCACCAATACAAATAACATCAATAGCAAAGCTATAACGAGGTTCGTATTGCTTAGAATTTTAATCCCTCGGTCCAGTCCGGAGGTTGCCGAGATTAAATAAAGTACGGTTACTACCGTAATGATGATCACCTGTACCGTCGTGGAGTTAGCGATACCGAATAAGTGATTCAGTCCTCCACCAATCTGCAGTGCACCCAGTCCAAGTGATGTCGCTACACCAAAAATGGTGGAGATGACCGCCAAAATATCGATGGCCTTGCCAAGCCAGCCTGCCGCAAGACGCTCTCCGATCAAAGGGATAAAGGTGGAACTAATCAACCCTTTATACCCTTTTCGGAACTGGAAGTATGCAAGCGCTAAGCCGATAACGGTATAGATCGCCCAAGGATGCAGCCCCCAGTGGAAGAAGGAATACCGCATGGAAAGTCTTGCTGCCTGAGCGGTTCCGGCTTCAGCTCCTTCCGGTGCAGATAAAAAGTGGGATAGCGGTTCGGCAACTCCCCAGAAAACCAGTCCAATCCCCATACCAGCACTAAACAGCATGGATAACCAGGAAATCGTAGAATATTCCGGTTCATCATCGTCATCCCCCAGTCTGATATTGCCGAATCGACTGAACGCCAGATAGAAGGCGAAGATCAGGAAGAACAGTGTCGCCAGCAGATAAAACCAGCCAAAATTGTGAATCGAGAAGTTGTAGGCCACGTTAGCCACATCAGCCAGCTGATCAGGAGCAACGGCTCCCCATATTGCAAAGAGTGCAACGATGATAATTGTGATTGTGAATACCATGATGAGACCTCCGTTATGTAAGCTATAGCCAACTAATCCTTAGTATTGCTAGTCCGGCTTGTAATCATGCGAAAAGCCAGCTGTTGATAATTTAAAACAAACCGCTATGTAATGAAACACTGGCCGGCTGAATTTTAGTTACAGAGAACCGTAACTCAAACTATGAAGTAAAACAAAATGTCAAAACGATAAAAAAAAGCCCGACACTTTATTGAATCAAGCATCGGTCTTTACTTAGTATTTATCCGTATCATGGATTTCGATTTGAAATTGATCTGAATACGATTTGAGGTTATCAGCAAGGAGGGTTAGCTCTCCGGAAATGCCTGATAGTTCATTGGCCGAACGCTGTTGCTCTACAGCACTGGCGGAAACTTCTTCGGACATGGCTGATGTTTCCTCAGTTGTGGAAGCAATGTAACTCAAATGTTGCTCCACCTCTTGGCGAATGGATTGCATATGGATTGTCCGATTTTCCAGACGTTGAGCAAGCTCATGCACTTCAGAGGATAACCGGCTTACCTGTTTGAAGCTTTGAAGACATTCAGCGATCTGTTCTTCCTGCTCCTTGGCAGCTAACATATTTGAATCCAGATGCGCTCCCATATGATGAATTTCTTGAACAAAAGAACTCAGTATCTCATCAATCTCCTGAATCGAACGTTCGGATTCTTGAGCGAGATGTCCCATCTCATTAGCAACAACTCCAAAGCCTTTACCTGCTTCACCAACACGGGCTGCTTCAATCGAAGCATTCAAAGATAAGATTTGAGTTTGTTTTAATATGTTGTGAATCTGTCCACTGATGGAAGAAGCAAGTTCCGAACGTGTCGTCAGCGACTTGGAAATATTCTGTTGATCCTCAACAAGTTTGGCGTTCTCACGGCCCTTTTCTAGCAGAACCTCATGTTGGCGTGTCACTTGTATTTGCAATGCAGATAACTGATCGGAAGTACGGGTGAACTGTTCCACATAAGAACCTACTTCATTCATAATACTGCCCAGATTTTCAGAATGCTGGACGGAGTGTTCTGTCTCTTCAGCTTGTTTCATGGAGCCTATGGCAATTTCTTCGATAGCTCTGGAAAGCTCTTCAGACTGACGCTGATTGGTAAGAGACGTTTTGGCAATATTTTTAGAAGACTGTTGCAGTGTAGCGGAGCCTTGTTGTATTCCCTTCATAATGTTCGTTAGTTGAACAACCATAGTATTAATTAGGTTACTGATGTCACCGAGTTGGTCGTTTGTCATCTGAGTGGATGCAACCCGGAGATTTCCGGAAGAGACCTGTTCCAGGCTTGACTTAATGTCAGATACTTGACGAAGGATCCCTCTTACGACAAGCCACATGATGATGAACGATAAAATTAAAACTACTGCAAAAATCGGGATAACTTTACCATACGTATTATTCAACGTTAATGCAGAAACGCCTTCAACTTCTGCTGCAGACTGGTCCATACCCAAATAACCAATAATCGTTCCTTGCGAATCTTTAATTGGTGTAAAAGAGGACATAAGCAGTCCCCAGACAGGATCTTCGACAATGCCAGTCGTTACAACTTCACCGCTTGCCAAACGTTCTAGAGTTTGAGAGTTCAGCTCAAACGCAGTCCCGTAAGGACTGTATTCCGGATCGTCCCAATCCGCGCCATCCACGGTGTAGACCCATCCATTCGGTGTTTTATTATACATATAAACATAAAGGGCCCCCGATTGAAGGCGAGCCTTAACAAGCTGTTCTCTAAGTGTTTTGTATTCAGAGCTTTCCTCCGAACCTGAAGTATATAACGAGTTGATTAATGCTGATTCCTTACCCATCTCAGTAGCGATGTTCACTGCAAGCTTCTGGTTGTTATGCTGCATTGTCATCAAGGATGAATTTTCACTGGAGTAGTTCGTTGCCCACAAAATCAGGCCGCCCATAGCCAGTAGTGGGACAAGGATGATCGAATATAGTTTTAATCTTAAATCCATTCTTTTGTTGCGCATGTGTTTCACGTTCTGTTCCCCCTCGGAAGTAAATAAAGCATAATTATTTATGAGCCTATACTATCTTATCGTAAACTTGAGGATTAGAATGTAGTCCAATGCTAAATTCAGTGTCATCTTGTCCGTTACTGGAAGATCAAATTACATATGTGATAAAGGCTAATATTTAAAAACGTTTTATCTCGTTTTATTTTGATTTACAAAGAATAAAGTTTTTGGGAAAATGGTTCTAAATCATAAAATGAAGTAGGGGAGAGCTTTCAATGCAGGTTCAGAAGGTTAATCATCATGAATTCTTCGAGCAAATATATGACCATACACCGATTGGAGTTGCTCTCATAGCTCCAGCGGGAAATTGGCTGAAAGTGAATCCTGCTTTTTGTCATATGACCGGTTTCACTTGGGGAGAACTGATAGAGCTCCGTTGCCAGGATTTAACGCATCCCGAGGATTCCTCGAAGGATCATGTTGAAGAAGCTGGACTTTTTGAGAACAAAGTAACAGAAAATATATATGAAAGGCGTTGCATTAAAAAGAATGGCGAAGAATTATGGTGTTCTTTTCATGTAACTCCCGTCAGCGACGACGTAACGTGTGAACTCCTTTATTTTATTTGCTTTATTGTAGATATCACTGATCGTATCCGATCTGAACGGAAACTTTCGCACAGTAAAGGCATTATTGAAAATGCCGAACGCTTGGCGAAGATTGGAAGCTGGGAGTGGGATGTAGTTCATGATCAGATCACCATTTCTGAACAGGTACTGGAAATCTTTGAACTTGAGCGCACAAACCCATATTATTGTGCAAAAGATATCTATAAGGTAATGAGTACTGCAGATGTTGCATCTTTGCGAGAAAAAATAAGAAACGTAGAACAAAGAGATCCATTTGTTTTTGAATTTAAATACGCTCGGTCCGAAGCTAGAGTAAAGTATATTCAATTACGTGGGTTAATCATTTATGACAAACATCAACAGCCCGTAGAGTTAAAAGGAGTACTTCAGGATATTACCGAACAGAAACAGATCGAATTCAGGCTTCAAGAAACCATCGAACGTTACACCTCGCTCAAAAAGTATAATCATGATGCTATTATTTCATTTGACATGAGTGGAAACATTATTAATGCTAATCCTGCATCCGTCAAGATGACAGGTTATGCAGTAAACGAAATGATTGGAAAAAGTATAGGGAGATTTATTGGGGCTAGTAATTTAGGCCTCATTCTGCGGAGTCACTATGGTTTGGCTGAGAAGAAAATGAACACTGTTTTGCACAAGGACGGCCGTGAAACGGAAGTATTGGTAACGCTTGCCCCAATTATTATTAATAATGTCAATGTCGGCTACTATTTAATAGCCAAGGACATAACGGAACAGAAAAAGCTTCTCATTGCCAAAGAAACAGCTGAAAGGATGAATCAGGCGAAAAGCGATTTTCTGGCGATGATGAGCCATGAAATACGGACACCTATGAATGGTGTGATCGGAATGACAGATCTTCTTCTAGATACCCCGGGACTGAGCCAGGAGCAAACAGAGTATATTCAGATTATTCAAAAAAGTGGAGATTCCTTACTTACTATTATCAATGATATCCTTGATTTTTCTAAGATCGAGTCAGGGAAAACCGATTTAGTGGTTGATCCATTCGATCTTCAAGAAATCGTGACAGAAACGGTGCAAATCGTGAAACCTTTGATCCGCGAAAAGAAGTTAGACATTCTTATTTGTTTGGATAAGACGCTGCCAATTCCGCTTTATGGTGATGCATCTCGTTTAAAGCAAGTACTGACTAACCTCATCGGTAATGCCGTGAAGTTCACTCTCGAAGGTAGCGTTGAAATTGAAGTACGGGTTAAAGAACAATGTGATGAGAACGTGTTTCTCGAGTTTAAAGTCAAAGATACGGGAGTGGGAATTCCAGTAGAGAAAAGGCAACAATTATTTGAGCCATTCTACCAATTGGATAACTTTATGACCCGCAAAACACAAGGAACGGGATTGGGACTGGCAATCAGCAAAAAATTGATAGAACTTATGCATGGAGATATATGGATTGAGGATGCAGATGAGCCTGGCACAACGTTTATATTTACAGCCTGCTTTAAAAAAAACAATAAGGAAGTCAGCCAGCGCTTAGATCTGTCCCCAAAAAAGAACAGAGACATCCCTCTCCATATTCTGATTGCAGAGGATAATGATATGAATCAGCTTGTCCTTAGTAAAATGATTGAAAAAAAGGGACACTTCGTAGATCATGTCGTGGACGGAAAAGAAGCGTTAGAAGCTGTCAAGAGAAATGCATACGATATAGTATTTATGGATGTGCAGATGCCAAAATTAAATGGATTTGAAGTGACCCAAGCGATCAAAGAGAATCTATCTCCTGAAGACTGTCCCTATATCGTTGCAGTGACTGCAAATGCTCTAAGAGGGGATAGGGATCGATGCTTGAAGGCAGGAATGGATGAATACATCAGTAAACCCATTAAAAGTGAAACTATTTATCAAGTGATGGAAATGTACTATACCAAGAAACAGATGAATCATTCGTAAATATTAAAGTTAATGTGAGAAAGCCCGTGGGAGAGAGAGGCCTCGAACGACGAAGTCAAAAAAATGTGGGTGAGCATGTCAATCCAGTATTAACAATACAACAACCCGCAAAAACCCGGAATGATAGACGGAGTCCCCAAAAGGGGACTCTTTTTATTTAGCCCTATTCGGAGTATTTAGATCTACTTCGATCGATTAAGATACAATGGATGGTTCTTTTCCGGGCTTTCGTGATTTAGTATTTTGTAAGTTGATCGACCTGCATATAATGGAATCTCAAGCTTTGAGAAGTCGGGGAGTCCATTCTCTAAAAAACATGTATCATCTCTATAGCGCTGAACAATTTCTCCTGCGATCCACTCATGGTCGCCAAAACTTGTAATGCTCAGCGTACGGCATTCATATGCAAAGTAGGCATCCGTGAGAACAGGTATATCGACTTGAAGTCCTTCTTCATACTCAATATTGAATTCCTTGAATTTATCCAAATCTCTTCCACTGTATGTTCCAACGGCTTGAATTATCTCTGAACAATGTGCAGGCAAAAAGTGTACACCGAATGCTCCGCTCTGCTCTATTAGTGTATAGGTATAGGTCTCTTTGCGAAGAGATATGCCATATATTCCTGGTGAAGAGCCGATGTACGTGTGCCATCCTGAAGCCATAATATTTTGTTTCCCCTCATGACGCGCAGTCACTATTGCAACCATTCCGGGGTATGAGTACCATGATTCGTCTTGGATCGGTTGTCGCATGAAAGTCACTCCTCGTAACCGTATTTTCAGAGCTAAACTTGAAAAGGCCACCCGTCTGATAAACAACAATCATATTATTGGGTATCGATATGAAAGATGCCAATCTCATTATAGTGATCCAGCTTGTAATCAATGGTTCCTAGGCTACAGTTCAACACGTCCATTTGCTTCACGATATTTTGCCGATGTTGCTGTAACATTTCTTTCCTCTGTTCACTAGTACTCGAACCTTCCAGACAGAGTAGCATGAATGCTTTTATATCCTCAAGTGGCATACCACTATCTCTCAGACAGCGTACTAATTCCAGCCAACATATATCCATCTCGGAATATTTACGGGTACCGTATTCTGTCTTTTTCAACAAAGGCATCAGACCTGTCCGATCATAGAACCGCAACGTGGAAGCAGGCAACTGGGTGCGTTCTGCAACTTGTTTAATCGTAAATTCCAAACAAATCTTCCTTTCAAAAAAAGGTTGAAGGTATTGACTTAAACCTAAGTTTAACTACTATCCTAAGATAGTACAATAGAGCGTTTTCATAAATAGCCTCTAGTCAAACCATTCTCAAAAAGGAGTGATTCAGTTGAAATACAGAAAGCTGGGTAGAAGTGGATTGAAAGTTAGTGAAATTGGATTAGGAAGCTGGTTGACCTATGGATCGGCCACTTCTGAGGAGGCAGCGCGGGCATGTATGCATAAAGCATACGAACTCGGTGTCAACTTTTTTGATACTTCGAATTCGTATGCAGGTGCTGAAGAGGTCATGGGAAGTACGTTGAAGTCGTATTCACGCAGTAGTTATGTCCTTGCTACAAAATTGTTTTTCCCGCAAGGATCGGGACCGAATGAACGTGGATTGTCCCGTAAACATATCGTCGAGCAGTGTGAGGCGAGCTTGAAACGATTGGGCACAGATTACATTGACCTATACCAATGTCATCGTTTTGATTCCGAAACTCCTGTTGAAGAGACGCTTCGAGCATTGGATGATCTGCAAGCGCAAGGTAAGATTTTATATGCAGGTGTCAGTGAATGGACGGCCGCACAGATTGCGGAAGCCTCCGGAATCAGCAAACGTCTGAACTTGCGTCCGTTAATTTCCAATCAGCCAATCTACAATATGTTTGAGCGATATATCGAGAGAGAAGGTGTGATTGAGCAATGCGAGCAGGAGGGACTTGGTCTCATTGTGTTCTCTCCATTAGCACAGGGTGTACTCACAGGCAAATACAAACCAGGACAGCAAATTCCAGAAGGCACACGGGCTGCGAATGATCAAACAAATGGTGTCATCAACAGTTATTTACGTGAGGATGTGCTCCAATGTACTGTACAACTATCGGAAATGGCTAACGAACTCGGGGCAACCTTATCTCAATTCGCATTAGCATGGATTCTCCGTCAACCAGCGGTAAGCTCTGCTATTATTGGCTCCAGCAGACCCGTTCAGATTGAGGAGAATCTCAAAGCAATTGAGCTTAAACTTACACCGGATATTATCTCGGAAACAGAAAAAATCCTGTCTTCCATCAGCCATTTTGCGCCGATGCGATAATAACGAAAAATGAATGGAGATATAGACTAACAGGTGGAGAAGCGCTCGTGTGACTTATATATACTGCAATGCACAAAAAAGGCCGTTATTATATAACGGCCTTTTTGTCCTATTTGAAAGGAAAGATGGTCTAACTACTCACTAAAAAAAATCTAAACTCAAGTTGATTAGACTAATCCACTTTATCAATCTCCAGCTTAACCATGACTCCGTTCTTCTTCAAATCTTTAACGATCTGCTTCGCATGTTCATTTAGCGGGTTATTGCCCAGATATACCTCGGTTAGATGAGGAACCGTTTCAAGCACAGCAATATCTTGAATAAGATTATCTTGCAGATAAAGATGTTGTAAAGTTGGATGGTTTTTTAATGGTGTCAGATCCTTAATAAGATTATTGTCCATACTAAGCCATTCAAGATTCATCTTCTGGAGTGGTCTTAAGTCTGATACTTGATTACCGCTGGCAAGCAAACTTGTAAGATTGCGTAAATTTTTTAGAGGTCCTAGATCTTTTATTTGGCTATCATTAATCAACAAACTTTCCAAATTGCGCAATCCTGAAATTGGAGATATATCTGTAATTTGATTCCCATCTAAAGCCAATAGGTTTATTTTTGTCAGCTTGGATAGGGGGTTTATATTTTTGATTTTATGGCCGGGTAGAACTAGTTCCCTTATGTTAACTGCATACTCAAGTCCTTGCAAACTTGAGATTTTTCTTTTTGCATCCAATGAATACAAGGATTTCATTTTTTTAAATCGGCTGCTTTCAGTTCATTTTTACCCGATAGCTTTAATTCTGTTCGAATGATTTGTGTTAAAACGGGATCTTTAACGACTGAAGCTGCCAAAGTTGTGGATGTCGGTAATATTAAAAGCATCAAACAAAATACGATTAAACGTTTTACGAATGGATTAGGCATAGTGCACTCCTTAAAATTAGGTTCTACATTCATTCTTCGATCTCTTTCTCTCCACTATGTATGACTATGTACGATTCATGATCCACTCCACTCCTTATATGATTTAATAATAAAGAATATACGATTTGGAGCTTAGTACATGGTTATATTGTCAAAATATTATACTAGTCCAGCGATGCAATCACTATGTTTATTTGCGGATTTTTTTGTCATTTTGTCCACCATATGTGTACAAAAAATAAAAAAGATGCTACATTGAAATCAGGAAAATTCCTTTTATAACAAGGTTTTAAAACAGAAATTTCTTGTCTCCTGTACGAGGACATACGTATATCGAGGAGGGAATAGAATGTCAAGTCAAGCATTGGATCAATTTTTAAGTTCGAACATCGAAGATCTAAAGTCTAAAGGTCTATATAACGTTATCGATACGCTACAGGGTGCAAATGGTCCGGTTATTCGAATCAACGGAAAGTCCCTAATCAATTTGTCTTCTAATAACTATTTGGGACTGGCAACAGATAATCGCCTGATTGATGCTTCAGTTAAGGCAGCTCAGACATACGGGGCAGGCGCAGGGGCTGTGAGAACCATTAATGGTACGATGGATCTTCATATTGAGCTTGAAGAAAAACTTGCCCTTTTCAAAAAAACGGAAGCCGTTATCGTGTATCAATCGGGATTTAACTGCAATATGGCCGCTATATCCGCGGTAATGGACCAGCATGATGCGATTTTATCAGATGAGCTGAATCACGCTTCGATTATTGATGGCTGCCGTCTGTCGAGAGCCAAGGTGATCCGCTATAAGCATTCGGATATGAATGATTTAAGGCAGCAGGCGAAAGAGGCCAAGGAATCCGGTCAGTACCATAAAATTATGGTCATTACCGACGGGGTTTTCTCCATGGATGGTGATATCGCAATTCTGCCCGAAATCGTGAAAATAGCAGAAGAATTCGATTTGATTACCTATGTGGATGATGCTCACGGTTCAGGCGTTCTCGGAGCAGGTGCTGGAACCGTGAAGCATTTTGGATTGTCCGACCGTATCGACTTTCAAATTGGCACTCTTTCCAAGGCGATCGGCGTTGTCGGCGGTTATGTCGCGGGTAAGAAACAACTGATTGAATGGTTGAAGCTGAGAAGCCGTCCGTTTTTGTTCTCAACATCGTTGCCTCCGGCTGTAATCGCTTCGTGTAGCGCTTCTGTCGACATTTTGATGAATGACAAAGAGCTGATTGAGAAGCTGTGGGAGAACGGCAATCATTTGAAAAATGGCTTGAGCCGGCTTGGATATGATGTAGGCCAAAGCGAAACACCGATCACACCTTGTATCATTGGCGATGAGGTAACCACTCAAAAATTCAGCAAACGGCTCTATGAAGAAGGCGTTTACGCCAAGGCAATCCTGTTCCCTACGGTTCCGAAAGGAACCGGAAGAATACGCAACATGCCGACAGCTGCCCATTCCAAGGAGATGCTGGATCAAGTGATCTCCGTTTACGAGAAAGTTGGCAAAGAAATGAAGCTGATTTAGTTGCACCTACGGGAGTCTATTTCGGGAGGAATGTCTTATGAAGAAGATATTGGTGACCGGAGCACTGGGCCAGATCGGTTCTGAGTTAGTTGTTAAATTACGTGAAATTTATGGTGCGGATCACGTCGTTGCTACGGATCTCAGGTCATCGTCCCACGAAATTACCCGATCCGGACCATTCGAACTGCTGGATGTGACAAATGAGAAGGCGATGTTTGAAATCGCCAAGCGGTACGAAGTAGATACCATCATGCATTTGGCTGCGCTACTGTCGGCTACGGCAGAGGAGAAGCCCCTGCTTGCCTGGAACTTGAATATGGGCGGACTGATGAATGCACTTGAAATATCCAGGGAGCTCGGTTGCCAATTTTTCACTCCAAGCTCCATTGGATCTTTTGGCCCTTCGACTCCCAAAGACAATACACCGCAGGATACGATCCAGAGGCCCAATACGATGTACGGTGTGAACAAGGTGTCCGGCGAACTGCTTTGTGATTATTATTTTTATAAGTACGGTCTGGATACGAGGGGGTTACGATTCCCCGGATTGATATCTTATATGACGCCTCCCGGTGGAGGAACGACGGATTACGCTGTGGAAATTTACTATGCAGCTGTGACGACGGGTCGGTATACATCTTATATCGCCAAAAACTCTAACATGGACATGATGTATATGCCGGATGCCCTAAACGCTATCATTGATTTAATGGAAGCGGATTCATGCCGATTGATACACCGAAACTCATTTAATGTCACCGCAATGAGCGTCGACCCAGAGGCGATCGCTGCCGCGATTCGGGAAGAGATTCCCGGATTCACCCTGGATTATGATGTTGATCCGAAGAGGCAAGCAATTGCCGATAGCTGGCCGCATTCCATTGATGCTACGGCGGCGAAAACAGAATGGGGATTTCATGCCCGCTACGACTTGAGGGCCATAACGAAGGATATGCTTTCACACCTAAGCGATAGACAAATGCTTCGCAAAGCTTAAAGTTATGTTGAATTCGCTGTGTAAAGCGAGTAGAAGTACAAAAGAAGCTACATCAAGAGGTTGGGCGTTACCAAGACCTTTTGTTGTAGCTTCTTTTTTTATCCTCCAGCCCAGTCGTTTCCTTAGTCGGATTCAATTATGCTCTTGATATTTTTAATTGTTGCAAAGTGCATTGCTTCATGGTAAATCAGAAAACTCAGTAATTGTTCTGCATTCGTAAAGCTAAGTCCTGTAGAAGACTTGTAATGAGGATTGATTTCTTCTTTCAATTTGCTTGAAAGTACCGATTCGACCCTTTCCATTTGTTCAGTTAACAAGTCGATTAATTGAGACAATGTCGGAGGCTCTGTATCCCAGTCAGACGGTTTAGTTCCTGGATCAAACAATTTACTAAAATTAGCAGGATATTTGGTTTCTTCACCAGTAAGCTGGAAAGCGAACTTCTCATGTATAACATACATGTGGCCGAGATTCCATTTTATATTGTTTTTCAAACCTGTTGGAATGATTTCGGATGCAGAGTCAGTTATATTCCTTACATAATCAACTGCCTGACGGCGAACAAATTTCAATTGATCTGCGACAAAATTGCTCATGATATTGACCTCCCATAAAATAAAGTCGCTAATGAAAACGTTAAAGAGAACACGTTTGTGTCAGTGACCAGAGTTGCTTTTAGAAACATAAGTTGAGACTCGTTGTGAAAGATTTGCCAACGTACGTTCAAAGAAAGATTCGTCATTAAGCGCTCTACTCAGAACCAATGCTCCTTGAATACTAGCAATTGTTTCCTCTGAAATTTGGTCAGCAGTCTCTTTAGAGATGCCTGTTTGAACTAGCGCCGCGCTTAAGGCTTCAATCCATCTTATAAAATATTGCTGTATTACAGTAGCGAATCGATCTCTTGTTCCGTCCAAAGCGAATGCACCAATAAGGCATATACGCTGTCCCGATTGAAAATAGGTATCGACCTCTTGCCACATATGATCAATGGCTGCCAGGGGTTCATTCTTTTCGAGCGGTTCAAAAATATTTTTGACAAACCATTGATCAATATGAGTAAGAATTTCAGCAACCATCTCATCTTTTCCACCTGGAAAGAAATAATATAAGCTTCCTTTAGATAGACGCGTACGGGCTGTAATTTTACTTAACGATGCACCTTCATAACCTAATTCACGGAATACCTCCGTAACGAGAGGGACGACGTCAGATTTTTCAAAAACAGTACGAGTCATAGGTTTAACTCACTTAGGCTCGGGTGTTCAGCAGGGCGTGTGCCGAGAGGCCAATGAAATTTTCGTTCCGATTCCTTGATCGGCATGTCATTAATCGAAGCAAATCTTCGCTTCATCAAGCCGTCATCAGCAAATTCCCAATTCTCGTTTCCATACGATCTGAACCAGTTACCGCTATCATCATGCCATTCATATGCGAATCTCACTGCAATACGGTTATCCGTAAATGACCAAAGCTCCTTAATAAGGCGGTATTCCAGTTCTTTGGCCCATTTTCTAGTTAGTAAAGAAACAATTTCTTGGCGGCCTGTGATAAACTCGCTCCGATTTCTCCAATAACAATCTTCAGTATACACAAGTGAGACACGCTGAGGGTCTCGGCTATTCCAGCTGTCTTCTGCCATACGAGTTTTTTGAATTGCTGTCTCAAGTGTGAATGGGGGAGTTAAATTATTCATTAGTTTTTCCTCACTTTCTAAACTGTTTGTGTCAGTATAAACCGATCGGTTTATAAAAGCAAGTTCATATCAAAATACTTTAGCAGACAAACGTGAAGATCTTTTGGTGGACCAAATAGCAGAATTGGTATGTTGTAAAAGAATAAAAATGGTACTTACTTGATCCCAAATTAAAATGCTAACATATTTCTTAGATTACGATGAGTTTGACTCTGATGAAAAATACAAAGGCAAACACTCGACTTCATGGTGAGTCTAAGCGTAGAAGAATTAGGGGGATTGATCTGATGCTAATCAGAGAAGCGAATATAAGAGACTATCCACAATTGAGACAAATTTATCTGGATTCCCGTCGTGAGAGTTTTCATTGGGTTAACACAGATGAAATGACACTTGATGATTTTGACAGGGACACATTGGAAGAACAAATCCTTCTTGCAGAGGAGAACGCCCATATTCTCGGATTTGCTTCATTGTATGTACCTAACCGATTTATTCATAATTTGTTTGTACACCCCACTGCTGCTGGCAAAGGTGTTGGCGATCTGTTACTCAAACGGGCTGTAGCCGAACTGGGAACGCCAGTCACATTAAAATGTGTTTCCGAGAATCAAATAGCATTGAATTTTTATAAGAAACGGGGTTGGAAAGCGGTTGTTGAGGAAGGAGAGCCTGGAGCGAAATATTGGGTTCTGATTTATGAGGTTCAGACTTAACATTAACGCAGGAGTGGTTACAATGGATATTCGTGTAGATGATTTGACCGGGGCACAAGTGATTGGGTTAATTGCAGAACATCTGCAAGGAATGGCAGATGACTCTCCACCAGAGAGCATTCATGCCCTTAATCTGGACGGTTTGAAGAAACCCGAAATTACATTCTGGTGCGCATGGGAGAATGAGGAGCTTCTTGGCTGTGGGGCTATTAAGGAATTAGACAAAGAGCATGCAGAACTCAAATCGATGCGGACTGCTAAAGATCATAAGCGTAAAGGTGTTACTAGACATATTCTTGCCCACATTATTGAAGAAGCTATCAACCGTGGATACAAAAGGATCAGTCTAGAGACTGGCTCCACGGATTCATTTATTCCAGCTCGCAAGTTGTATGAAAATTTTGGTTTCACGTATTGTGAGCCATTTGCAGATTATATCCCAGATGGGAATAGTACATTTATGACGAAGGAACTGTAGATCTTGTAAAGAAGAGGAGCCCTCATTCGAAGGGCTTCTCTTCTGTTATGTCTCCCCGTACGTAAGCATGGATCACTTTAATCATTGATTGGAATCCCCGCAGCTGTTAAATGTCCGTGAGTTAAAATTTTTCCAAATTGAGAGGCAAGTTCACTCGGAGTATACGAAAAATCATTTTTAACCCACCATATTACAATGCCCATAAAAGTAGATGCGATATATTGAAGTAATAATTCCTTTGAAATCTTCAGAGGGGTATGATCCAAGCCATCTTCCACAGTATTTTTTATAATCTCCTCCATTTTTGATTGAAAACCATAAATTCTGTTCTCATCCAGTAAGAATGCTTTGTAAAAGGGGATATTGTCCTTAATTTTCTCCAGTATGGTTTGCATCAGTTGTTCAAGCATAGAGCCACTTATACTAGATTTGCTACTCGAACAAAGCTTGAGTGTACTCTTTAACTCATCTAATAATTCGTCCATAGATACATTTAACAAATCGGGTTTGTTCTGATAATGAAGGTAAAATGTATTTCGGTTAATCATCGCCTTATCGGCTATATCTTGGATCGTAATCCCCTCGTATCCCTTCTCATTGAGAAGTTCTATAAATGCTTTTTTTATCGAATGTTTGGAGCGAATGATACGCAAATCGGTTTTTTTCTTCATCATGACCCGTTCCCTTAACTTTTTTTTGTTAGATATACGACATTTGAGTTGAAACTGTATTTTATCTCTCAAAATCAAAATTATTAAACATTGAAGACTAATCTTTTATTAATCATAATAAACAAAAGATAAATATACAACACGTTGTCCATTATTTATCTTGTTGATAATTAACTCTATTCGAAGGGAAGATATGAAATGAAAACGATAGCAATTGTTGGAGCAGGAGCAGGATTAGGGATGTCCATTGCAAAGAAATTCGGACAAAATGGCTTTCGGGTAGCCCTTATTGCGCGAAATGAAGAAAAGCTAAACCAACTGGTTATTGAATTAGAACAATTGGGAATCGAAGCGGCTTCATTTCAAGCGGACATATTAAATAAAGAACAAATTGAGATGGCATTTGCTGCTGTTAAAGAGAAGTACGGATTTATTGATGTTCTTGAGTACAGTCCAACGCCGAGCTTTGATTCCGTAGCGCCAACATTAGATGTAACTGAAGAAAATGCGTTATACCAATTTCAATATAATGTTTTAGGTGCTTTATCGAGCATTAAACAAGTACTTCCGGATATGCTGGATAAGCAAAGCGGTGCTCTGTTATTTACAACCGGAGGTGCTTCAGTCCACCCCGTTCCAAGGATGGGTAATGTCGGAATTGCAATCTCAGGACTTCGTAATTATATCTTTAATTTGAACAGCGAATTAGCGGACAAAGGAGTATATGCAGGGCATCTTTCGATCGGAATCTGGATGCAGCCGAATTCAGGCGTTCAGGATAAAATCGCTGATATTTGGTACGACATGTACACCAAAAGAGATAGAGTAGAAAAGTTTATAACTGAAGATAAAGTGTGAGTTGAATAATTTATTTTAAAGGAGATACAAGAGAAAAATATGAATATCACTGTTTTTGGTGCAAGTGGTGCAATTGGACAGCTTGTAACACAACTAGCTTTGGATCACGGAGATTTCGTTACGGCATATGTTAGAAACCCCCAAAAAAATCAGCCTCAAACATCCAAATTTGAGCCTTGTACAAGGGGATCTTTCGAATACTTCAACCATCGAGAAGGCCGTTGCCGAATCAGATGTTGTAATCAGCACATTGGGGCCAGCATCCGATATGTCACGAAAGCTTAAAGGCACGCCGATTGCTGACGGGCACGAACGGATCATTAAGACTATGAACAAACTTAACAAAAAAAGGCTCATTACACTTGCGACGCCGGCTTTGCAATCCGATGACGATAAGAAAAACATTTCCACGATACTTCCAGGTGTCTTAGCGAAAGTTTTCCTACCAAACGGTTATGCAGAAATGAAGAAACTGGAAGGAATGATTAAGGAATCCAAACTGAATTGGACAGTCGTTCGAATTATTAATCCCAATGTCAAATACAAAGGGCAATCTTATGATTATTCATTCGGTGATAAACCAGCTAAATTAGGTGTTTCCAGAGAAAATGTTGCTAAATTCATGTACTCTGCCGCTCGTGACAACCAATTGATTAGGAAAATGCCTATTATTTATAACAAATAAATTCAAATGTAGTATTCACCGATTAAGGTGGTTAGTGAGGGAGGATTCAAAATGAAAATCGAGATATGGTCGGATTATGTTTGTCCATTTTGTTATATTGGTAAACGACGATTAGAATCTGCACTGGAACAATTCGCTACTCCGAATGAAGTGTTTATTGAATATAAAAGCTTCGAACTTAATCCGCAAGCATCCATGTACTCAGGCAAAAGTATGCATCAAATACTTTCGGAGAAACATGGTATGAGTCTCGAACAAGCGAAAAAGGCACATGCTGAACTAGAACAACAAGCAGCAATGATGGGTCTCGTGTATAATATCGACCAAATAAAGCCCACCAATACGTTTGATGCGCATCGTTTAACCCAGTATGCCAAATCTGTGGGTAAAGATCAGGAATTAGCTGAGAAGCTGTTCTATTCTTATTACACGGACGCCAAGTTAATTAGTGATCATGATACTTTAGCCAGTATTGCAGAATCAGTTGGAATGAATAGGGACGAGTCAATGGCAATACTCCATGATCCCTCCAAATATGCTAGCGAAGTGCGTTCAGATGAAGCCACAGCAAAACAATTAGGTATAACAGGAGCGCCTTTCTTTGTCATTGATAGAAAATATGCAATATCCGGCGCACAACCAACAGAGTTATTCTTAAAAGCTCTTAACCAAGCATCTCAGGAACCCTTCGTATGATTTTAACGATTATAAGCAAGTTTTAGTGAACATTTTAACACAACATTTTGGTTTAACCTAACTAACAGGTTCAATGATGAATATAAATCTAACCGTACTCAATAAAATCAAGGAGGCAACTGATCTATGATTGGTTGCTTTTTTCATGCATTCGAACGGGCAAAAAAAACAGGTAGTTATCAGAATAAACTTAAATAAGCGAGTTAAAATGAAATAATAATTGCTTCTCAATCCTGTATGCGATATATTGCATATAAGAATAATTGTAATGAGGATGAAAACCATGCCAATTCCTAAAGATTTTGCCTTACCCGTCCGTATGTCTGCAAAAGAAAGAGCGTTTTCTCAGATTCAGCGATGGATTATTGATGGAACACTGCAACCAGGTGAAAAGCTGATTGATGCGGAAATGGCTGAATCGCTTGGAGTCAGCCGGACACCGATTCGGGAGGCATTTCAGTTACTCGAAGTTCAAGGCCTCGTGTCAATGCATCCAGGAAAAGAAACAAAAGTAACGAATATTGAGAAAAACGATATTTTTAAGATGTATTCAACAATGGCCGCTCTTCAGGCCTTGGCTGCTGAAATCACCGCTCAAATTATTATTCCAGAACAGATCGAGAAATTAAGATCTATTAATTTGGAATTTGCAAATTCCATTAAAAATGGTCAAGTGTATCAGGCCATGGAGGTGGATGAGCTATTTCATAATTATATTGTGGAGCTCTCAGATAATACTTATGTGGCCACATTTAATGCATCTCTTCAAATTCACATTAGGCGATTTAAATATGTGTTTTTAAAACAACCTATCACGGCTACACTAGCTTCAGTCGAAGAGCATGATTTGATTATTAAAGCTTTTGAAGGCAAAAATAGTGAGGATGCTCACGTACTAATGAAACAAAATTTTATCAGGCCGATGCAGGAACTGAACGAAATACTTTGAAATGAGGGAAGAAACATGGAGAATAAAAAAGATCTTCGTATTCGAAGTAAGGTAATCAGTGAAGGAGCTAACCGGGTACCAAACAGAGCAATGCTGCGTGCGGTTGGTTTTCAGGATGAAGATTTTAAAAAGCCAATGATCGGCATAGCGAGTACCTGGAGTGAGGTAACACCATGTAATATGCACATTAATGATTTAGCGGTACAAGCTAAGCAGGGCGCACGCGATAACGGCGGTGCTCCACTAATTTTTAATACGATTACCGTTTCGGATGGAATTTCTATGGGGCACGGCGGGATGTTGTTCTCGCTGCCAAGTCGGGAAGCTATCGCTGATTCGATTGAAATTGTAACCGGAGCCGAGCGTTTTGACGGCGTTGTTGCGATTGGTGGTTGTGACAAGAATACACCTGCATGTCTGATGGCTATTGGACGAATGAACATTCCTTCTGTCTATGTATATGGGGGAACCATTCAACCAGGTAATCTCGATGGAAAAAAAGTGGATATCGTTTCCGCTTTTGAAGCCGTTGGTCAATATCAAGATGGCAAAATAACAGATGAACAGCTACATAAGGTTGAATGTAGTGTTTGCCCAGGCCCAGGGGCTTGCGGGGGGATGTATACCGCTAATACGATGGCCGCAGCTGCAGAAGCCATGGGTATGTGTTTGCCAGGTTCTTCCTCGACATCAGCGATTTCAGCGGATAAAGCATTAGAATGCGAAGCAGCCGGTAAACAGGTCATCTCACTGCTTGAACAGGAAATCTATCCAAGAGACATTATGACGAAGAAAGCATTTGAGAATGCGATCACCGTTGTTATGGCTCTGGGAGGATCAACTAACGCATTTCTCCATCTGCTAGCGATTGCGCACTCGGTAGAAGTCGATTTAACCTTAGATGATTTTGAACGCATTCGCCTCCGTGTTCCTCATTTGGCGGATTTGAAGCCAAGCGGCCAATATGTGATGCAGGATTTGAATGATATCGGTGGCGTCTCAGGGGTAATGAAGCTATTGCTTGCTGAGGGATTACTACATGGGGATTGCCTCACCGTAACCGGTAAAACATTGGCGGAGAATTTAGCGGAAGCTGATCCACTTCCGAATGATCAAGAGATTATACGACCACTCGATAATCCGCTGAAACCTGATGGACCATTGGTTGTACTTCGAGGAAACCTCGCTCCCGAAGGTGCTGTTGCCAAAATGTCAGGCATGAAGATCCAGCAGTTCTCCGGCCCTACCAAGGTGTACGATAGCGAAGATGAAGCAACAATAGCGATTACGAATGATGAAATTAAAGAAGGCGATGTCGTGGTCATACGTTACTGTGGTCCGAAGGGCGGCCCAGGTATGCCAGAGATGCTTTCCGTTACAGCACTTATCGTAGGCAAAGGACTCGGCGGGAAAGTGGCTCTCATCACGGATGGTCGATTCTCGGGTGGCTCACACGGATTTGTAGTCGGACATGTATCACCTGAAGCACAAGTAGGCGGACCGATCGCGTTGCTCAAAAATGGGGATATTATCACCATTAACAGTGATATTCAGGAAATGAAGGTTGAAGTATCAGAAGAAGAATTAGCCGCTCGAGCGAAAGCGTGGGTACAACCTCCGCTGAAAGTAAAATCCGGTGTACTCGCCAAATATGCTAAATTAGTTTCTTCTGCTTCAAAAGGTGCAGTAACCGATTTGATGGAATAGACAACTTTCTATTGTTATGCTTATAGTAGGGTAGGAAGAAACTGCTACGACGAATACTTGAAGCGCAATAAACTAAAAAAGCACCAGCTTTAAAAATCAAGAATTCACCAGAAATGATGAAGAATACGTTTTGTAATGATTAAATTGTTAATCTCCCGTTATTTTCATGAACTGAAAATTAACGGGTTTTTATTTTATCTGGACAGATTCTTTTCTTGCGTCAAAATGACTTGATTCTCATTATTGATAATCTCGTTTAATTCACGCTATTATGTGAGATAAGAACAACCATTTTGTCGAATTGTAAACATATGAATAATACATAGATATGTGTTTCATTGAAAGTAACTGGTTAATTCCCAATTGAGATTACAGGAGGTTGTGCAGATGATGGGAGGGCTGTAATCCTGTTGACTGATAAATAAATTGGTATATAATAGATATTTAAAACAAAATAAGGATAGTGCATTCTTGGTATAAAATGTTGGTTGAACTTGGTATTAGAATTGGTGAACTGAAATAATTAGGTATGAATAAGAATGAAGTAGACAGAGTTATTCAATATTATGTTAATGAATATGAGAAGGGTACTAACTATTTTAACTTCTTATACAATTTATTTTCACGAATATCGAGTTAAGCCTTTGCCTTCCCTCTGTTTCCACTAAGTATTACAAAGATTCAATTAAATTGGATAAATCAAAATCCTCCTGAGTGGAGGTTTTTTTGATTGTGAAATTCAGATATCTATACTTATGTAAGGTTGGTTTTATCAACATATAAGAAGTTCTAGCCACCTTTCATCCAATCCATTTACATTACTACCAATAAGGCAGGAGACATATGATATAAGACCATCTGAAAAGTACGTTACGAATGATTATGAAGAGGAGAGCTGTGCAGAATGGAATTCAAATTTGGGAACGTTGCTATTGTTCTACCCCCTTTACAAATCACAATTATTGGGATCATCATTATACTCTTGTTAGTACGGTGGAGCAAACAATTAGAGACAAGACGTTTTACCGTATTCTTATACTTTTGGATCAGTACACTAGTTATACCAATCTATTCCTATGGTTCATCAGAAGGTGACTTTCAGCTATCGCTTCCCATTGGATTTTTATTGATTATATTATATCTATCAAACCGAGAGAGGTACCACCCGTCAAAAATGAAGGCGAGTCTTCTAGGGCTTTCCATAGCAATATACCAGCTAATTCTTCAATATGTTGGATAGCTACAATTGACGGGGGAGGAGGGATTACGAGTAGTAATTCGATGACTAATATGAAATACCCTAATAAAAAACGACGTATGCCTAGCTCTATCAAGGAGCGAAGTCATACGTCATTAGTCGGTAGAATGTGCAAGCTTTCATAATTTATTTTAAAACGTATTTTGTGATTGTTTTATCCATGTGAATATAAAATGTGTTTGCATCGTGAAAACGAATATCAGCTTGGTGAAAAAGAGCATCATCGATTTCAAGTGTGTTTTTTACTTTTAAGGTACGTGAATCGAAAATGTAGTAGATCGCCTTCTTCGGCTCTGGTTTAGTTGAATCATACCAAGCTTGTGATCGATCAGTGGTCCGAAGACAATACTCTGATCATTGAGTTGCTGTAGCAATCCTTGTGCAGGTAAATCATCAAACGTCTTGGTCGCAATCAATTGATTGTTAGCATTGTACAGACTAAGCTTATTTTATCTTGAATCAGATAGTTATTTTCTAAGGATATATAGAAAGAATCGTACATGTTATGCGCGTATGTTGTGATGTTTATGTATTAACATTAGATCACTGCAAGGAAATCATTACAGAAAGATGGAAGCGGTTTAGTAAGCGTGCCTTGAATGGTTCAGACACTTACATTTTTGTTGTTGCTTTATGCAAAATTCGATAACAATAGGAATGATCAAATATGGTGATACGAACGAAGATGTTACTAGCTATATCAAAGAGCTGAAAAAAATTATAGAGGGACTAAATCCCTTATTTATTTATGTTGAACAGAATGATCTTGAGCATTCCTTCAGAAAAGCGAGATATAAATGTGGATTAGCTAAACATTCAGCAGAAACAACAGCACTGCAAACTGTATCTCATTTATTACTTGCTGGTTTATAGAATATAAACTTGGAGATTTCTCATAGTTATTTTGAAGCACCCCAATATGTGTCCATTTAACCTGTTATAATGAAAATGAATTAGGCCTTTAGGTGGTGTACAAATGAATTACAAGAGTAATAAAGGATTTCGCTTATTAAATATTTACGAGCGTCTAAACAAGGGAGAAATGATCGATAAAGCTAACCTTGCTACAGACTTTGGAGTGACACAAAAGACAATACAGCGAGATATTGACGATTTACGAGCGTATTTGGCTGAGATGCACTATTCTGAAAGTGATGTATCTATCAGATATGATAGACGTAAAAATGTCTATTATTTAGTTCGTTTTGAGAGAGAATGGCTTGCAAATAGTGAAGTCATGGCGTTGTGTAAAATCTTACTTGAGAGCCGTGCATTCGCACGGGAAGAGCTAGATGCATTAATTGGAAAACTACTTAAACAAGTTGTACCAAACGACCGTAAACAAATTCAACAAGTAATTAGCAATGAGCAACACCATTATGTTCCTCTGAAGCACAACAAACCTTTGATAAAAACCATATGGAAACTATCATTGTTAATCAGTAAACGAAAGATTATAAAGTTTAACTATACCCGTCAAGATGGCAGTTCGAAAACTAGATTTGTCAAACCTTTGGCCATTATGTTTTCAGAATATTACTTTTATTTAATTGCTTATATGGAAGATGGCAATAATGAGTTTCCAAAAACATTTCGTGTAGACCGAATTTCAGGTTTAGCGGAAACAAAACGTCATTTTAATCTTCCTTACAGAGATAAATTTAATGAGGGAGAGTTTCGTAAGCGAGTACAATTTATGTATTCAGGTGAATTAATGAAAATTGTATTTAATTTCTCAGGTCCTTCATTAGAGGCCGTACTTGATAGACTCCCTACAGCAGAAATCATCTCAGAAAACAATGGTATTTACACCATTCAAGCTGAAGTTTACGGTACAGGAATCGATATGTGGCTCCGAAGCCAAGGCCAGTATATCCAAGTTTTAGAAGAGCGAAAGGGAGATGGAAATGGAAGATAAAACAGTTCGATTAATGTACAGTCTAACAGCTAATCCAATTTTGCAAGAAATGAAAATTCATAATCAGAAGCAGTATGGAGTTACTCAGGAGTATAACAGTGTAAATCGAAATAAATTATGGGATTCAGCATCTGCAAAAGGTAAATTTAAGCAATCTACTTTTAAGGATCGGAAAATCTACGATGACCCAATAAGCGGACAGCAATTGCATTTCTCACAAAAAGCAGCTCAACGTAGGTTTCGCATGAAAAATGAAGCAGGAGAGAATATTTCATCAGCTTGGGCGAGACATTCTGCTGAGGTTGATCATGTCGTTTCCTTAAAAGAAATACATAATCGTGTCAAATATAACCCATTCTTTAGCGATAAAGATATGAAGGAAATCGCAAATCAAAAGAGTAATTTCAGGGTCACTTCCAAGTCATTGAATACATCTAAAGGTAGTAAAAGTGATTTTGAATTGGCATTCGCGCCTGACAGTAAGAGTTCAACCCCAGGGAGAGTCAAGCTAATACAAGGTAAGGTCGTTGCGGAGGCCAAAGTCAATACGGATATTTTGTCTAGATCTATGAAAAATGCTGGAGCAGACTTTACAGAAGGAGCACTATTTTCACTGCAATCCTCTGCTGTCCCATTAGTAGTTGAAGGTGTGGGTAACTTGTACAAAGTTGCCTTAGGAGAGAAAAAGTTTGAAGATGCTGCCAAAGATATGGGGAATCTAACTCTATCTGTTGCAACTACAGGGGGCACAATACGAGTTGTTTCTACAGGAGTGACACATTTACTTGAAAATAGTGGAAAAGAAGCAATTCGTAAACTAGCAAATTCAAATCAAGTGATGCAGGTAATTACTATCTCTCTAATGCTAAAAGATTCAATTTTCAAATATGTAAAGGGAGAAATAGATGGAAAACAATTTTTCGAGGAAGTCGGAGAGAAGGGAGTAGGAATGCTTGCAGGAACTATCGGAGCAATAGCAGGTCAAGCACTTATTCCAATTCCGGTTGTTGGTGCGGCTCTTGGATCATTGATCATTTCAACGGTATGCATGGATCTTTATCACTCATACCGTAATGTGGATGAATATAAACAGCTTGAGCAGGCATCAGCTAAGATTGCATCTGAAGCTTTGCAGGAGATGGACAGACAACAAGCCGTATTAAAACAGCTAATTCAAGAAGAATATGCCGAGTGGAATGCACATTTTATTAAAGGATATAACATGATATTTAATGGATCTGTATCAGATTCACCAGAACAAATCAACGAAGGTTTAAGTACAATTCTCTCTGTTTTCTCAAAGAATGTCTCTTTTGAAAATCAAAAGGCATTTGATGATATGTTCTTTGATAACAATTCAGTATTCAAAATGTAGGCTAGGGGGCGTTTTTATGTTGTTAGAAAGTATTTTGCTCGGCGGGGCAGTCAGCAGTACCGTAGCGAGGATGATAAAGGCAGATAAGTTAAATGAAAAGGCTGAAAGTGTTAATGTCCGTTCGTTTGAACGAGTAGTGGAGGCAGAAGAAAAGGTCAAAATACAAAGTTCAAAAACGCAAGCCAGCATTCAAAAGCTTATCAATCGAAAACGGGGTATATATAAAACTTCAATTGTAAACTTTTTAGAGCTGTACAGAAATCTACAGAAAATTGAAATGGAGGAGGGAGCGGGATTAAAGGAATTGCGTTCTTCTTTTCTATCTCCAATTGCTGTTGAATCAATGAATAAGATGGTTGGAGTATCTAAAAGTGAACTATCTGATTCTCAAGTTTTTTCTACTTACATATTTTCAGGAATTGCCGGAGTGATAAAAAAAGAAGCAGAGATGAACTTGTCTGCAGCTAATGCCCGTAGCTCGCAATCATTCATGATTGAAAAACAAGCAGAGACAATTTGCATTGCTCTGGATGCTATATTCCAGCGTTCAGAACATATCTGTGATGTTCTACGGAATTTAAATGCATTATTTATCAGATCATTGCAACAATGTAGATCAATTATCCAACGTAACGATAACGAAAAAAATCAATATTCGCAAAAAGACAGGGAAGCTTTCATGATTTGTTTCAACTTTGCCAAAGGAATCAAAGATATATTGGATGTTCCTCTACTTGATGAGACTGGTGAAATTAACTTGAAATCACTTGAATTGATAGAAACAGGAGAGGCTTTTCTTAACAAAATGAAGAAAATAAATATTTGATATAAGGAGAAAATTGAATGCAACAGTTAATGAAAAGAATTGCCGTATCAGATAAATGTGTAGCTTGTGGATCATGTGTTGTAAATTCTGAATTTCTAACAGAAACCCCTGAGGGTTTTGCCATACCTGTTGATCCAGGATTAATTACCGAAGTGCAGTATCTTGATTTTAAAGAAGTAGAGGTAAGCTGTCCCGTTCAGGCCATATCTGTAGAAGATGAATATATCACAGGACATAGTGGGTCTGAGGCACTTGTAAAGCTCAAAGCTTTGATCTCCGAAAAACTGGATAACTTTTCAATTCCTTATCCCTCCCAATCAGATTATGATTTTGTTGAGAACAACTATGAAGCTCCTCCACTATTAACTAAAGACATGTCTGCCAAAGTGTATAACTCATACGATAAGGCAGATAGAGAAGGCTTTAATGCCTTTAAAGATACGATGTACTCCCAGCAAAAAGCACTTATTCAGGCAGTTTGTATTAATTACAAGACTAAACAACTCAAGAAGTTTTCCTATTATAATAAAACTGAAGGAAATTACTTTTATGATATCAATCGAGAAATAGCTAAAACGCTAGGAGAAGTAGTTGTATTAGGGCAAGCGATCTCTAACAATCAGCTAAATCTCCCTGCCGATTTTAGTGAGTTTGACGTTGGTCCTGATTTTGGCTTTGAAGGAGAATCTTATTGTTATCGGTTGAGGCATTTGGAGCGATACGATTGGAATACCGGAATGAAAGAGGCTGAATTTTTCAAAACTTACATCAACGTTGAAGATTACGGAGATGGCTACAAATATTCACTAGTCGAGGCCGAAAAGACATTCCGTGAATACATTGTATTTGGGCTCTCTATGCAAATGTATAAAGAGTTAGATCCGAAAATTGAAACATTGTATAAGAAATATTCAGAAGTATTCCAGGAGACATTAAATAAAAAGTTAAGCCTTTTAAAATCCGAACTGAAAAAACACATTAATTTAGAAAGTTCACCAAATGTCAATCAAGATGCAATTATTCAACAAATTAAATCTCTCGTGAATGAAACTAAGTCAATCCCATTAAAAAAGGAATCTGTCTTTCGCTCAATTGATACAGATTATGACAGCTCTTTTCGTTTTTCATCTCACAGTAAAGCGAGTGAGGCAGCACAAAATCGTGTTTGGCGGCTGTATAAAGAATGCTCAAATTATTTAGAAATTGGAAATGCAGATAGAATTAGTTTTGACTTAGCAAATAAGTATCAGACTCAACTGGAAAGTACGGTCAATACATTTAAGAAGAAGCTACAAGCGATTTATGATAAACATGGTATGGCTTATCCTAATTTCACATTGGAGCTTGATTGCGGAGCGTATATCATACTTGTAGATCTGTCAGATTATAATCAAGTAACTTCTCACATAAATGGGGGTATTCGCGAATTCATAGATGAAAATGTAATAGGCTGGGGCAGAGGGATAGATAAGGAAAACTACTTCTCTTATAGTGATCTAAGCTATGATGTAATAGAATCTATTACATGGAAGCAAGGCTTATTTGGAGAGAAAGAAGTTCCTGTCTTCTGCTATCATTACTTCAGTGGAGAATTTCTAAGTGGTTTTTATAGAGCTATTGAAGCTTGTTGTGATTATGTATTTGAGAGTGGTTATATGAGAACCTTGGTATTCAAGGTCTACGAATCTTTGCAACAAGAAGTGAAACAAAAAATTATACCTACATTAAAAAAATGATAATTTCTTTAGTGATGATCTACAAAGTAGATAACTTGAATTTTTTAATGTACATAGTTTGATGTGGGAGGGGAAGTATGGAGAAAGATAATGAATTGCTTTTACGTAAAGCTTATGAAAAACTGAAGATTGAATTATCTCAACCTGAAAACCAATATATTGAGCGCTCTGCTGTGCAGTTATTGGATGAGTTAAGCCAAGAAGTTCTTAACTGGAATATTAATGATACAATCTCCATATTCGATAAGTATTGGACAGCCACAAGAGCCAATGATATTTCAAAAGAGGGCACAGCTAAAATTTTCCGTTCAGAATTCAATAATATATTTCTTAAAGATCAAGATGTGCAGAATAAGATTCAAAGTTTAATTTTACTTCGCTTGCAAGAACCGCTTGACTACCGTCTTATTAGTAAAATTGCAAATGTTAAATTAATTGAGCAACTAAATAGAATCCCGTTTGAAAATGGTAGACCACTTTTCTACGTACATCGTTTAGAGATTATGATTTTTCCGCAGCTGTTTACTACTATAGCTGATAGAAATAAATTGGATAAAACAGCAAAACTACTTGGTATTAAAAGTGATAAAGTCGCTTTTGAACGTGTACAGTATCAAATCCGTGAAAAGGTAAACGACTTTATTCACAATGAGAGACTAAGTCAAGAAAGCGAATTTATAAAAAGTGCAATTGCCTGGTGGTTACTTGAAGTAGGAAATAATTAATTAAGTAACATGTATAATGTACGTGTATTATAAAAGTTATAAACGATGAACAAGAACATCTTCCTATTGAAGTCGCTATTATAAGCGGCTTTTTTATTTCGTCGTTACAAGTTCTTATCCTACGCCAAGGACAAAAAGCGTATTTAGGTAAGGATTTTTTGGGAGAAATACGCATTATAGATTAACAAACTGTGTTTTTGAAGGTAAACAAAGGCTGCTAAGCATTACAAAATTGAAATTTAGTAATAAAACTAGCCGCTGAGGGACACGAACCTGTTTCAATTCCTGATTAGCGACAATACTAAAAGTCTTTATATACGCGATATATTCTAAACGGAATGGTTTCCATCGACCTTATTACTTCCTGATTCTGTTAAACTCCATTTTTCTATCATTTCTCCAATACATGGCATAAAAATATTTAAAATGGCCCCACTGAAGCAGACAGCCAGTGCAGTTCCTATACCTATGGGTCCATTAAAAATGAATGCCATGACCAGGATTACAACATTAATCAGAGTTCTCGCAAAAAATATATTCGTTCGAGTTATTTTTTGTAGTGAGAGTGTTAATCGATCGATCGGAATCGGTGCAAAATTGGTCTGTAGATACATGGCCGTTCCTATTCCTGCAACAACCAAACCAGAGCCGAAACACAAAAATTTCAAAAACAATAGATCAGGTGCCACCCAAGTCCGTAACAATAACAGCCAGAAATCAATACAAATGCCTGTTATAAGTGCAGTTACTAAACCCAAATATTCAGGTTTTTGTTTTTGTAGCAACGAATTAAAAAATATCATAACTAGGGCAATGATAATCTCCCAGCTGCCAACAGTTAAACCTACGTTTAGGGACAATCCGACCAGAAGAGCATCGAATGGAGAGCTTCCAAGCTTTGATTGTATGGTCAATGTAATGCCAAGAGTTAAAATTAAGATACCTATTGCATAAATTAAATATTGATTTACACGTGATAACGGCATCATTTCGATAATAAATCTTTCACCATTAGATAATGCGGTATTCCATCTTCCATAAATACATCGGAGGTCGTCTGGTATCCTAGCTTGTGATAAAATCCCTCTGCATGTGTCTGTCCGTGTAATTTAACTTTGGAAATTCCTTTATTTTCTGCAATTTCTTCAAGTGATGTAACGATTAATTTACCCAGACCATATTGGCGATAAGGTTTCAAGATACATATTCGATCGAGTTTACCTACGCCATCTCGAAGAATAATTCTGCCTGTTCCGGCGGGTAGTTCATTAAAATAAACCAGGATGTGCTCACATTGTCCATCTAAATTATCATGATCATCAAACTCATCTTCAAGGGGTACATTTTGTTCTTTTACAAACACTTCTTCTCTTATTTGAAAAGCGATGTTGAGCCCCTCAATGGAGTCTATTTTTTTTGATTTCATTTCTTATAATCCTTTCAGAAATTCATTTTGTAATGATAAACAAATTAAACATTCTTTTGGATGATTATAAACGATATAATTTTTGTTGTAAATACAACAAAAAAACTGAAGGATTACGACTCAAAAGAAGATGGTTTTATTGTGTGTTTAAAGGAACGGCATGAAAATCTCTCAATGTAGCTCCTAACGTATCAATCTCTGGTGGCCCTTCGTCTTCCATCTCTTCTGAAATTACTTATAAAGTAGAGAAAACAACATCGGATTTCTCATTCAATCTTTAGAATGCTATTATGAGGCCATAAATCATTCTATGGCTTCGTCTTTATTTTGCATGATGTAAGGAGCAAATATTATGGATAAAAAAGAAAAGAAGTTTATTATTGCTATTGTTATAGTTGTTGCAGTTGTTTTGGGAATTATATGTTACTTTAAAATGGCTTATTTATAAAATAAACCTTAGATGCCTGAAGCAAATATTGAAATTCAAACAAAAATGGTTGATAAGGGCGCTATTAATTGAAGAAGTGCTGAATACACCGAAGGACAAATAAAGGTCGGGTATGAAGTAAATGGATTCAGTTTGAAATAGTATAATGTCTCTTGTAAGCTATACCATGGCGGAAGTTTAATTTCTTCTTCTGGCTCGACAGATGGAGGCTTAATAGAATTAGACGAACAGCATTATTACTTTGTCGGTTTTGAGGATATAGATGAAGTTAATCTGCCTGACTCACAGGGAACGTTAGTTCAATGATATAGAGTAGCTGATTAAGGGAATCAGCTGCTTTTTTCTATATCGTCTGTATCGGGCAGTTTACAGAAAAACTCCTTTATACATTCACATTCAATTCACCCATTTGAGGAAAAATCATGGTGAGGTGCATCTCATCGACATAGTGAAGCTCCTAAAGGAAGGGATTCTTATGATTGGTTTGCATTATGGAATTTCCCACAAAAAAGAGAAGAACATGACTTAATCAGTTATTATTTTTTCGCTAAAAAGTTCGTTTGGCTTCGGAGGGGCATAATTCCGCAATACATATCCGAATATATAAAAGTGAATAAACATTAGCGCAGGACCCTGGTGAAGCTGGGGTCTTTTAGTTGTTGAGCCGCTTGTTTGGCCCGCCATATCGCTGACAAAATCACAGCGACTGAAATTTTTCATTGCAAATCAAACTTTTTGAACAACTCGCCCGTCTTGCTTCCGTAAGGCAATTGCAATTGATGGTTACCCGCGCGGGCCCAAAGGAGTGTCTGATTAGATGAGAGTCGGCCGGAAGCTGGAAAAGCTTCTAATTCAATGTATCACCGATAACCAAGAAAGTGCATATCGACTGGCTTACAGCTATGTCCGCAACAAAGAGGATGCCCTCGACATCGTACAGGATGCCATCCATAAAGCGTTCATGTCCATCGAAAACCTGAAGAATACGGGTTCATTAAAAAGCTGGTTTTTTCGGATCATCGTGACAACGTCCCTGGATTTCATACGAAAACAGAAAAAAGTCCAAATCATGGACGAAGAAAAACTGGAGGTTGTGCTTCCAAGCAGCCAAGATCATTATGCCGATCTGGATCTGGCAAGATCACTGGATGAGTTGCCGGAAAAATACCGTATTTTGATTATCCTTCGCTTTTTTGAAGATATGAAGATCGAAGAAATTGCCGAAGTGCTCAACGAGAATCTCAATACCGTAAAAACAAGGCTCTATCAAGGACTGCAGAAGCTTCGGGTGAACATGAGCGAGGAAGATCAAGAGGAGGAGAGACGATAATGAATGATAAGCTGAATAGGATGAAGCAGGAGTATGAGTCCATTCCTATTCCTGATGAATTAAATGAGATGGTGAACAGAACGATCGCTTCCCGGCGAACAAAAATAAAGGCCATGCCCTGGCTCGTAAGCGCTGCAGCTGCCTGCATCCTGCTGTCTGTCGGCGTAAACGCTAGCCCGACCTTCGCCAAGGCGCTATCTGAAGTGCCGGTGCTCGGGCAGATTGTCAAGGTGATCACCATCCGGGAATATGCCGAACAGAACGAAAACACCGATGTGCATCTTAAAACGCCCGGCATTGTCGGTACCGGCGATTCTGAACTGGAAAAGTCCCTAAATTCCAAATATATGGAGGAAAACAAGAAGCTGTATGAAGGCTTCAAGGATGAAGTATCTCAACTGGAAAAAAGCGGGGGAGGGCATCTCGGGCTGGAAAGCGGCTATGAAGTCGTCACCGATACGGACCAGCTGCTAACCCTCTCTCGTTATGTCGTCGAATCAGCCGGATCCTCCGCGGAATCCCGCAAATACGATACCATCGATAAAGTCAACCATATCGTCATCACGCTGCCGAGCCTCTTCAGCGATGAACGCTATATTCGAGTGATTAGCGACAATATTAAAGAGCAAATGAGTCAGCAGATGAAGGACGACCCAAGCAAGGTTTACTGGGTTCAGCAGCCGGGGACCGAGGCGGATATGCCAGAGGATGATCTGTTCCGCAGCATCGCGAAGGACCAGAATTTCTACATTAATCAGAACGGCAAGCTAGTTATCAGCTTCAATGAATATGACGTAGCGCCTGGCTCCATGGGCATTGTTGAGTTTACGATTCCGACAGAGGTGATTCAGGAATTGCTCGTCAGCAATAAGTATGTTCAATAACTACTATACGACTAAATCTTTTTTAATCACCAGGAGGTAATTACAATGAAAACGATACAACATACAACAAAATGGACTAAAACCTTGGCCGCAGCCGGCTTAGCAGGCATTCTGATGGTATCCGCTTCCGGGCATTCTTCCGCACATGCACAGGTCCAATCCGCTTCCGGTAACGGACAGATTACGGCTCCCGTGCTTGCCACGAAGATGGTTACAAGCAAGAAACTCCACTCATCTGAGAAATGGCTGAAGACTTATATTACCATTCCCGTATTCCAAGGACTCGCAGACAATAAATATCAGGATCAGCTGAACGATATCATTGAGACCCATGCCTCCAAGGATCTTGCAAAATGGGAAAAGGCCGCCGCTGAAGCAGCCACCTTGGCCAAAAAGAATCGCTACACCATGCATCCCTACCAGCTGTTGATCCAATATGAGCTGACATCAGACGGATCGGACAACGGCATGGTCTCCCTTAAAATCACCACGGAGGGGACTGGCATGAACAATCCCGATACACGTGTCGACACGTACAACTTCACAAATGAAGCACAGGCGAAGCGCGTAACGCTTGAAAATCTGTTCGGTAATAAGTATCTCTCCATTCTGGATGCGTATATTAAATCAGCAATTGCTGCAGAGCAAGAGCATTATTTTAAAGGGAAGGACGGGTTTCAGAACATACACCCCGAGCAAAGCTTTTACGTGAAGGACGGCCATGCACATATCGTATTCCAAAAATACAGCATCGCTCCGGGATCAACCGGCACTCCTGAATTTGCCGTGAAGCTCCCGGACCAGAAAGCCGTACACAGAGCTGTCCAAGCAATCATTCCTACCAGCAAGCATTACATCGGCAAAGACGGTAAGCTAATGATTCTTTTAGCCAGCGTGCTGCGCCAGCTGAATTAAGACGTTACTTGGAATGGCAAAAGCAAAACCACCGACATTACCAAAGGAGCCCTCAGGAGCTCCATCAGCTTGAACAAGGACAGCTATTTTCTTGGAAAAAATGCTTCCCACAAGCTCGGGGCGGTAAAGGAAATGAGAAATGGATACGTCTACGTGCCGCTGGAATTCCTGTCCGATATTCTGAATTTGAAGGTCATCCAAGACAAGCAGGGTCAGATCACGATCTCCAATTCAGAAAATTAAAAACGCGCTTTTCTCCTTTTCTGTCCGCCCTCATATTCGATCACGGCACAGACCGCCCGCAAGAATTTGCGCCAGCGGTCTTTTTTTTCTTGTTGGGGGCTTGTGACCCGCCCAATCACAGTGGTTGAAATTTCTAATTGAAAAATCAAACTTTTCAAACAATTTGCCCGTCTTGTTTCCGTAAGGCAATTGCAATCGAAGGTTACCGGCGAATTTTTCTATGAATTTTATGTAAGAACGAGTTCATAGATTAATAGTTAGCATAAATTACGAGATGATAGGACGTGTACAGGTTTTGAAATCACACCATGAATCAACACAAGTGAACGGAATTGCAATTCGCGGTGGAAGTCGCAAAAGAAGAAGGAGGATTCGTTATGGAAAGTTAAGTTTGGTACTTATGGGTTTGATTCTCCTTGTCATGGGGACTACGTATGTATTCAGCGGTAAGACACATTGGATAAAGACGATGGTTGAACCGCCACCCATTTCTGTTATTAAAGAGCCTGTTCAATTAGGGTTCATACAGGGTTCGCCAGACTCAAAAGAGCAACCGACGAGATTCTTGGGTCAAATCAGAAAAGTAGCGTATATTACCTTTGATGATGGCCCTAGCAAATACACGGAGCAATTGCTTGACATTATGAACCAGTATGATGCTAAAGCTACTTTTTTTATGGTTGGAGAGAATCTGGATCACTACCCGGAAGCGGTGAAACGTTTGGTGAAAGAAGGCAGTTATCCCGGGTTGCATAGTATGACACATAGTTATAAAAAGTTATATAAGAGCGGCAGCTCAGACAACTTTTTGAATGAATTTAAAGAAGTACAAAATAAGGTCGAGGCTTTGATTGGATATACACCTCATCTGATACGTGCGCCTTATGGAAGCAGCCCACAGATCGGTGAGGCATTTAGAGGGGATATCGCGGCAGCAGGGTTTAAAATGTGGGACTGGACAACGGACTCACTTGACTGGAACCTTCCCGGCCAGCCCAATAAAATTATATCCCGGATAGAAAGAGGCGCACACCGAGATATAGAAGTTATTCTGATGCATGAACGGAAACAGACTGTAGAAGCTCTGCCACAAATTCTTAAGCTACTGAGAGCAAAAGGCTATGAGTTTGAGGTTTACAATCCGAATGAGCATATGGTTGTTAATTTCAGCCACGATCCTCGCTTGTAATTTAACTTAGATAAAATAACAGTAAAAGAGGGGAAACCGGTGAAAATCACAAGTAAAAAACGGATATATGCGGTTCTTATTACCTTATTACTTCTCCTACTTAACGGATGTGGAGAGCCTCAGGAGCCTGCGGTCAATCAGATTAATCATCTAGCTCAAAATAGTCAGGCGATCGACAAATCTCTGGAGTCCCTTTCAAATCATGAACAAGAAGATATGAAATTATACAATTTTATTCTGAGGCAAGGGAGGGAGAAAAACAGTAACGTTACAGGACTGCTGGAGCAAGTGGAAACCCATATACAGGCGCGAAGAGCTATTCTTGAACAAATAGAAAAAGCTAGGCAGCAGGTAGATGAACAAACGAAATCACTTCAACAATCACTGCTGAAACTTTCGTTTGAAAAAGAAAAAACACTTTCTCTTGCGGAAAAATCTCTCGAACAATATGAGTCAAGAAACCAAACACTTCAGATGTTTATTGCAGCTTATGGATTGGGTTTGGATGCTGAAGAGCAAGTGTACGGAGCAATGAGAGGGCGTACTAAAACAGATCTTAAAGAAATCAAACTTGCTATTAAAAAGAGAAATGCTCTATATGACAAATTGAGTGAAATTCAAGAAAAGTTCAACTTACTGACCAAGACATTTAACAGTACTCAAGAGCAGCTTATGAAGCTAAGCCAAGAAAGATGAGCGAAATTAAGATCGGTAACTCTCATGTTAGATCATGAACCGATGGGTAGAATGGGGACAAGAACATGTTCACAGCCAAGGACTAGTACTTGTACTCATTGCCGGAATTGACATGTACATAGTCCGATTACCGATTAGATATATGTCTAAATAAAAAGCGATCTAAAGGTGAGCGAGCTTTATCTTGGGTCAGTAGCGCTACAGGGAAATAGTTAACCCAGAGAAAGCAATGAAATAGGTTGTTTACTTCGATATGAAATGTGTCTTATAATTTTATAAAGATACATTTTGTATCTCAAAGAGTTTGTTTAACACAATTAATGTAAGTAAGGTTACTCGCATCTTGGTACCAGTTTTTGTAGAAAGGAGGGGACGACTGATAGAAACGAAAAAAACGCCTTGGTTGGCACCAAAATTAGAAGTTCTGGATGTGCGGCAGCAAACGATGGCTGGCCGTGGATACAAGCAAATTGATTGGATTTCCGAACATGATGCTGACCTATATAATCCAGCGTCCTCAAGTTAAAAATCGTATTCTTGCTTAAAAAAGTCGCCTGTGGGCGGCTTTTTTATTTTATCGGCATAAGTTCGTGTCAAGAGCCAAGAACAAGAATATAGTCCAAGTACCAATTAGATAGGTATCATATAAAACACTATTATAGAGGCGAGTGGGCTTTAACTTGGGCAGTTAGCGCTACAGGGAATACTTCACCCATAGAAAAGGATGAAATAGTTGTTTACTCCGATACGTATTGTGTCTTATAATTTTCAAAAAGATACATATTGTATCTCAAAAGTTTGTATCGCGCAAGTAATGTACAGGTGCTCGCATCTTGGTTCCAGTTTTGTAGAAAGGAGGAAATGACCGATGGAAAAGAAAAAAGCGCCTTGGCTGACACCGGAATTAGAGGTGCTGGATGTGCAGCAAACGATGGCTGGCTATGGATCCAGGCAAATTGATTGGATCGAAGAACATGATGCAGACCTGTATGATCCGTCCTGAGATCCTACTTCAAATTAAAAATCGTATTATTGCTCAAAAGGTCGCCTGTGGGCGGCTTTTTCGATGCTAAGATGAGGGACAAGAACATGTTTCAATTTCATATACATAAGCAACTTCAACAAAATCATGGTGATACATCATCGTAAACGGCTCTTCTTTTATCAGCCTCAAGTGCAGGGAGTGAAGGAGTCAATAAATTACTATTCGCTAAATGCGATTGAATTGTGCATGATCAGATTCACTCCGCTTCGTAAGTCATTTGGTAGAAAGCATTGGTTACGGAAAGTATATATTTATTTTTTGACGAATTAAACTATATATCGGATTCATTTGTTATGTTAGACAGATTCCACATCATTTATAGCGCTGTGATAGGGGAGTGATCACTTTGAATACTTCTAAACAAATGATGCCTCATAATTCCAATGGTCTGTTTAGTACACTTGGAATTTATGGCGTCCAAGGAGTCTTTATTATTCTGTTCTTGTTATTAAGCCCTATCTACTATTTAAACAAATGGGACTTTAAACGTCGCAAAAAGCGGAAACCTTTCTACACCAGTAAATTAGTTCGATTACAAGAGCGTTATCCGATTCTCTACGAATTAGCCATGTACGTTCAGAACTTCCCTATTCCTCATAATGTATACAAAGTTTTACCCCCTTTAAGGGGCGATGTTCTTCAGGTGGGCTGTGGTACAGGTTTACTGAACAAGTATCTTCGCAAGCAGAAGGATATTCGTTTTCTCAATATGGATCCGAATTTAAATGCGCTGAAACTTGGAAAGAAGTGGGGGAGGTTTGATTCCTATATCCATGCCTTCATTGATAAGCCGACTTCTTTACCTGAACATTGCTGTGATATGATTTTATTTGCACGAAGCTTTCATCATATTCGTCATCACAAAAAAGCCTTCATTGAGAGCAGCAGATTGTTACGTGATGGTGGATCAATCATTATTACGGATCCGGTTATACTCAAGTCTCTTTCAGGTTCTGTAACGGATGGTGGTTATATGGCGAACTCTTCGATTGATGGTGTAATTTGGAGATTTACCAAAGAAACATTAATTACTCACATCGAGCGCTGTCTTCCTCCTGAATTAAAGATTGAATCCGTAACCGAAACGAGACAAGTGCATGTAACGAATTATAATTTATTTGTGCCTCAGACAGATATCGTAGTGGTTCTTCGTAAAAGTTATTTTCCGAACTAGTTACGGTAGAGAACTCGAATATTCGTAACGAAGCAAACCATGGTTTTGCGGGGGAAGAATTGGTTTAAAAACCGCAGTAAACGAAAGTTGTAAAAAGGGCCGGTTGTCGAGGGACAGGAATATATATCCATTAAAGTCGCTAATTTAGCGGCTTTTTTATTTTATCGGTACAAGTTCATGTCCTTAGATTGGGATAAGAACTTGTACCAATTGCCTGAAAAGAGCTTGTTGAATGTTTGCGAAACCATTTATGAGAAGAAGAAGTAGCTTTATTGTTACTCTCTGCACCGACTGCTATGGAATATTATTCTCAGCTAGGCTTTGAAAAATAGAGGAAGCATTTTTGATACCAAGAGTAAAGTAACCTGTCTGATAGGCCATGAAAAAGCTTCAACAACACAAATGATTCTACGATTAGTATTGCTCGTTAATCAAAAAGGCCGCTGATCCACCTATTTCTAATCACTCCAGGCTCATTGTAGTAACTATTCTCAAGTTTTGGTTTTAACCTCCAAAAACCTTTTTCCCACTGTGAACAATCGGGTTCAATATATTGAAGTCCGCTAATTACAGAATCAATATCAGAAGGGGAGAGATCGATGAGTTCTTTTTTATGGAATAGGGCTGTAAAGCCATGCTCAATAGAAATTTTGCAGTTTTTGTTAAAATTAAGGGAATAGTATGAATGCCCATCTTTAGCATGGTCATGTAGAATCTGAAGTATAGGAAGACCTACATATGTATGTAGATCCTCTATCTTTTTAGGATTAATCAATTCAAACGAGTGATTTTGTTCATCATATATCTCATAAGAAATCCCGTAGGATTGCCATTCCAACAAACTTTCTAAGAAGATTGTATATATCTCGTGAAAATGCCTTTTAACAAAATGAATTGTATTTAGATCTTCCGTGGTTAGTGCATATTTAGTATCGATATACGTATTAAGCGAATATATCTCCGTATTAAATAAATCTACCGAAGCTTTAACCTCCAATGCCCCTTCCCAACTTTCATATTTTTCGATGTAGCGCAATTGATCTAATGTTCTGTTCATTGTTCACCTCATAATCAATCTTTATTGAATATACAGCTTTATATATGTAGCTTGGGTCTTAGACATAAAGACGAGATACCTAACGTAATTCTCACCACTTTGAGCAGACGACTGACTAAATTTTATATGCTTGAAAGTAAAATATAGGATTTTCTACATATAACACTAAGAAACAGAATTGTACTATGATTGGCAAAGAAGGCCTTATTTTAAAAATGATATGTTCTCTCCATCACTAATTAATATAACAAAAAATTAGGCTCAATAGACAATGAAAGTGTATTGAAGAAGTGAACTTAACAAAATAGTGGCTGCACACGGGATTGTCGAAGAACAAGAACATAGTTCGATTACCGATTAGGTGTATATCTAAATGTACTGATAGCAAAGGAAATAAATTAAGCCAAGTAAAAGAATAATTTTACATTAATAAAATCCAAATCCGTGAGTTAGCTGTCTATATAACAGGAGGTGGACGACAATGATAGATGCCCAGCAACAAATCAGCGCCGCACTAAACGGAGATCACGATGCCTTCGTTTCTCTTATAAAGGATCGAACGGATAAGCTGCACCGAGTGGCTCGCCATTATGTACGGGAGTCCAAAGATGCGGAGGATATCGTTCAGGATGCCCTGGTTAAGGCTTATGAGTCACTGCACACGCTGCAGCAAGCTGAAGCCTTTGAGAGGTGGCTTACCAGAATTGTGGTGAACCGGGCGCTCAATCATCTGGAGAAATCCAAGCGTGTTCACCTGAGCGAAGACCCGCTGGCACAAGAGCCATTGGTCGTTAATGATATCGATCAAGCCCTGGATCTGGAGCGTGCATTGGCCAGTCTGAATCCGAAGCTACGTCAGCTCCTGTTTTTAAAATATAAGAAGGACCTGACCCAGCAGCAAATCGCCCATCTCCTGGATATGCCTTTAGGTACTGTAAAAACACAATTACGGAAGGGGCTGGAACATTTGCGCAACGAAATGGCTCAAGATTTTCTCGAACGAGACCTGGATACATTACGCCTGAAGTTAAGACAACAAGCAGAGCACCAGTTTGCCGTTTCACCGGATTATAATTTAATCGTTAATGACTATCAAGAGAATACCATGAGGGGAACAGGGAAGGGCGAAGCGGGATTCTTATGGGTTAAAACGGGGAGTGATGACGCCGTTTCTGCTACACTCTCCAAGGACGGCAACTTGATAGACTATTCCATTTCCTGGGCCTCATTGGACAACGAGACACGGCTATCTGATGAGAAGCTCAAACAGCAGGCAGAGCAATTCCTGGAAGATCATTATCCCGGCGCACTGCGTGACTTTCCGTATTGTGAGATGGAGTGGATGGAAGGGATGTTTGGGTACACACGACAGCAGAAGGCGATGGGGCTGCCACTTCCTGAGACGGGATGCCTGATTATGGTTCACCCCAGCGGTCACGTGGTCGGATTTAGGTACTACGGAACCGTTACAGGGCCGGCACTCCCAACCATGATCACACCAGAAGAGGAACAGATGGCGTATATGAAGGCAAATTTTTTGCTACATGTGGAATATTGCAAATTGGACAAAGCCGTGTACACGGATGGTGACGATCAGGTCCATCTTGTTTACGCTCCTCGAAGTAGAGGACTCATCTATACTGCATCATCACAAGAGGAAGTTCTAACAACCTATAGGGCAGAAGCTGTCCCCTCTGACCCAAGAACTCTGGACGAGTGGCCAGGTGAGTTCCCGCTCGCACGAAGCCTAGAAGAGTGGATTGGCGTAGACAACGACCAATTTCAGTTAGTACAAGACGACAATATCGACTCGAACATCAAGTTGATGGTGTGGAAGCAACAGAATGAAGAACGTCCAGCCAAGAATGACCGGTCTTGGAAGGCCTATTGGGCTGATCAGATGGAGGGAGCGGTCAAGGCGCGAGTAGACAGCCAAACTGGACAACTGATTGACTTTGTTTCGCATGGTAAGCCAGATCAACTAGCTCCATTAACCTGGGATCGAGACGCATGTATAGAAGTAGCTATGGACTATGTCCGAGGAATAGCAGCCGAAATGTTGCCTTATCTCAGGCTTCTAACTGAAGAGACCGATGACGAAGATCGTTTGGAAATCATTCGCTTTGGTGTATATGTTCAGGACGTATCTGTCAGGGATGAATGCTATCAACTAGCTGTTGACCGCTCTAATGGGAGGGTCAAAAGTTTGATGTCCCCCTCCATAAGGCCAGAACAGTTAAAGAAAGTGGTGACCGCACCTTCATTTGATTCCCAGACAGCCATCCTCCGTTGGACGGCACAGACCGAGTTGCATCTGCAATGGGAACGCATGCACAATGCTAGGGCGGAAGAGGCCTCGTACGAACTAGTGTATCGAATGATTGGTAGCGAGCACAAGCGGACGCCCGAAGTGCTTGATGCGCATACGGGGAAGTTATACGAAAATACTTTTTACTGACAAACGTAGAACAGCATTGGAAGGAGGTTGGTGTCCATTCCAGAATGGACACCAACCTCCAATAATAAAAATAATATTGTCGAGGGACAAGATCATAGACTAAATACCGATTAGATGTATACCTAATCGGTATTTAGTCGTTAATTCATTAAACTAACGGGCAGGTGATTATTTTGTTAAAAATTAAAATAAGAGTTGCCCTATATAACCTTCTTTGATATAAATACAATAAATACTGCCAAAAATGGTTCGATTGTATGTTAGTTGTTTAGTAGGTTACAAGTTTTCTTTGTCATGGATAGGAATATATAGGTAGTAGGAGGTTTTTGCATGGTAAAAGTACAAGAACGTCGGCATTTAGTCTTGATTGGTAACGGGATGGCTGGGATCAACACGGTGGAACAGATCTTAAAACTGGCACCCAGCACCTACAGAATTACCGTATTTGGGAGTGAACCTTATCCCAACTACAATCGTATTCAGTTATCGTATGTGCTAGAGAAGAGTAAAGCAGTAGAAGACATTATTTTGAATGACAGGAACTGGTATTTAGAGAATGGAATAGAGCTATATACCGGAACGACTGTAACACATATTGATACGGAACAAAAAATTGTGAAGGCAGACAATGGTATGGAGGTTCCATATGACAAGCTCATTGTTGCAACCGGTTCCAATCCGTTTATGCTTCCGGTACCAGGAGCAGATAAAGAGGGGATTGTAGGTTTTAGAGATATCGCAGATTGCCAAAACATGCTGCATGCAGCAGATCAGTACAAGAAGGCTGCTGTTATTGGTGGGGGCCTGCTCGGATTGGAGGCTGCCAAGGGGCTGCTCAAACTGGGGATGGATGTGACAGTGGTCCATCTGTTTGAGGAGATAATGGAACGTCAGCTCGATCATACCGCCTCACTAATGCTTCAGGCAGAGCTGGAAAGCCAAGGATTGAAATTTGCTACCGGCAAACAGACTGAGGAGTTTCTCGGAGATGATCGGGTCAGCGGGATTCGTTTTACCGACGGAACGACGCTGGATGCAGAATTCGTAGTCATGGCGGTGGGAATTCGACCAAACACTGCATTAGCCAAGAAAAGCGGCATTGTGGTTAATAGCGGGATTCTTGTGGATGATTATATGCGTACTTCAGCACCGGATGTTTATGCAGTAGGGGAGTGCAACGAGCATCGGGGCATTACATATGGGCTGGTAGCTCCACTATTTGAACAGGGAGCTGTCCTTGCGAAGCATCTGTGCGGAGTGGATACGAAGCCATATGAAGGATCTGTGGTATCTACTCAACTAAAAATATCTGGTGTAGACGTGTTCTCCGCTGGTGAGTTTATGGATGCAGAAGGACTGTCTATAGTGCGGATGCATGATGAGTGGTTACGTATTTACAAAAAAGTTCTCCTGCGCGGCGGACGGATCGTCGGCGGTGTTCTGATTGGTGACGGAAAGGAATCTTCCAGACTGCAGCAGTGGATTCGAACAGGCACGGTAATGACAGAAGCCATTCATAATGCGATTATGGGACAAGCCTCGGTCGAAACCGGGAATACAGCCGCAGAGCTGGCGGATGAGGAAATCGTATGTGGTTGTAATGGTGTGACGAAAAAACACATTGTGGATGCCATTAACGAAAAAGGATTAACCACAGTAGAAGAGATCAAGGTGGCCACAAGTGCATCGCGTTCTTGTGGAGGTTGCCGACCGGTTGTAGAGCAGATTCTTCAATATGTGCTCGGAGACAAGTATGATTCAGCGGCGGCGAAACAGGAAGCAATCTGTTCCTGTACCACACTGAGCAGAGATGAAGTCGTGACGGCGATTAAAGAAAAGGGGCTGATCACATCTAAAGAAGTAAGATATGCGCTGGAATGGGATAACCCGGAGGGCTGCTCTAAATGTCGTCCTGCGCTGAACTACTATCTGGGTATGATCTGGCCAACTGAGCATGTGGACGAGAAGGATTCACGTTTTGTGAATGAAAGGATGCATGCGAACATTCAAAAGGATGGAACATTTGGCGTTGTGCCGCGAATGTACGGCGGGGTAACCACTCCGGACGATCTCAGACTTATTGCTGATATTGCGGTGAAATACAACGTCAAGCTGGTTAAAGTAACCGGTGGTCAGCGGCTGGACCTGCTTGGGGTCAAAAAAGAGGACCTACCAAAGATCTGGAAGGACCTTGGCATGCCGTCCGGTTATGCGTATGCGAAGGCGCTTCGTACGGTCAAGACATGCGTGGGATCACAGTTCTGCCGTTTTGGTACGAAAGATTCGATGGGGATGGGAATAATGCTTGAGAAGAAGTTCGAGCGGTTAGATATGCCGGCCAAGTTCAAGCTTGCCGTTAACGGCTGTCCGCGTAACTGCGCGGAGTCAACAACCAAGGATATTGGGATCGTCGGTAATGAGGGAGCTTGGGAAATTTACGTTGGCGGTAATGGCGGAATTAAAGCCCGACTTGCTGAACTGCTGTGTAAGGTGCGAACAGATGAAGAACTTCTGGAGATTGTCGCGGCGTTCATGCAGCATTACCGGGAGACAGGCAAATATCTGGAGCGGACCTCGGAATGGATTGAAAGGATGGGATTGGAATCCGTCACGGAAGCTGTAGTCAATGATCTGGATAACCGCCGGGTTTTGGCTGAGCGAATGGAGGTCGCTCTGGCGCAGGTGAAGGAACCATGGAGTGAAATCTTGAATAATTCGAATTTAAGGGAAAGGATGTTTGAAGAGATTAGTATCTCTACGAAACAGGACTAGAAACAGGAAGGGGCTGCATGATGGAACCGAAACTGAATAAAAATGAATACACGTATTATCTTGTTGGCAATGTAGATGATTTCACAGAGAGACTGGGACGAGTAGTGCGCTTAGGTAATGAAGAGATTGCGATATTTAAGACAACGGACGGACGTATCTATGCTCTTGAGAATAAAAGCCCTGGCCCGCGCGGAGGCACGATTGCAGAAGGAATTATATCCGGGGACGTCCTGTTCGACCCAATCTGTGACTGGAAGATTTCGTTGACGGATGGTCAGGTGCTTGATCCTGATACGGGACAGGTTCGGACTTATCCGGTTCAGGTTCACGTAGAAGAGGTACGAGTTGGATTACTGAAGAATGGGGAGAGACTTTCCATGAGTAAAGACCTTCAGAACAAGAACGAATGGGTGCTTTAATTGTGGAGATTGCGAATTATTATGAAAGTCAGCGAAGTGGAGTAAAGACAGATTAAAAGGTTCGAATAGGTGGGCTGTAAAACATCACTCATATCATGTCGAGGGACAAGAACATGATCCCATTAAAGTCGCTATTTTTAGCGGCTTTTTTTATTTTATCAGTACGAACAAGTTCTTGGTAAGTCATGATTTGTCAGTGGACAAGAACATTGTTTCATTTTGGTTAGAGCGCTAGCTTTTTCAAAGAGTAGCATCTCTTCGTAAACTTTATGATTTTATAATCAATTGGTTATATAAAGCTTATTTCATATATATTATAATACGGCACGGAAAGCGCTTACCGCTTAAATTAACAGAACTAACTAGTCAGCCGACTTTTCAAATGCATAACAAAAAAGAGAGGATGACGAACAAATGAAAAAACGCAGTGCTTTAATCACCATCGTTACACTCCTTATTATGTCACTTGTTTTTACTGCATGTGGTAATTCTTCTGGTTCAAAAACGGAAACAAAGCAATTAGGGGCTAATGCCGGTGAGAATGCAACAGAATTGTCATTTTGGACATTCGTAGATTTGCACGGCAAGCATTTGGATAAAATGCTGGGGTTATGGAACCAACAGAACCCAGACAAACAGATTAGGTTGAATGTAACGGTTATGCCTTACGATGATATGCACAACAAGCTCTTATTGGCAGTTACAAGCGGAAAAGGTGCTCCTGATATCGCGGATATCGAGCTTGGTAAATTCCCTAAATTCTTGGAAGGTGACAACGTTCCCCTGGAATCTTTGAATGATGTATATGCACCATACAAAGACGCTGTTGTTCCTTCACGTGTCGAGATTTACTCCAAAGCCGATCAGGTTTATGGCTTTGATTATCACGTAGGTGCTACGCTTGCTTTCTACAACACTGAAATTCTTGAACAAGCAGGTGTTGACTACAAGACCATCAAAACATGGGAAGATTACAAACAAGCAGGGATCCAGGTTTACGAAAAGACTGGCAAGTACTTAGGTACTGCTGATACATCAGCTTCGTTCCAAGCATCGCTGCTACTAGCTCAGCAAAATGCTGATTTTACTGATGAAAATGGTAATCCAAAAGTGAATTCGCCTGAAATGATTAAAGCACTTGAAATGTTAGTCGATCTACAGAAGAACAATGTTATTCATACGATCCCTGGCGGACAACCCGACACAGAAGAAGCAAAAGGCGAATATAACAAAGGCAACTACGCAAGTGCATTAATGCCTGAGTGGTACATGTCCCGCTTTGTAAACGAAATGAAAGACCTTAAAGGGAAGTATGCAATAGCTCCATTGCCTGTATTCGAAGAAGGTAACCCTCGTTCCGTTGGCTTAGGCGGTACTGGCACAGTTGTTACTAAAAATGGTACAGACGTTCAGTTGGCAAAAGAATTTGTAGCCTTTGCTAAGCTTTCGAAAGAAGCTACTACTGAAATTTGGAATACACTTGGATTTGACCCAATCAACATGGAAGTATGGAAAGATGATGCAGTTACGAAAAACCCTGAAAATGAATACGTCCAATACTTTAAGACAAATGCATTTGATACTTTGAATGAAATCAAGGACGAAATTCAAGCGATAAAGTCCGTTAAAGCTTCACCAACCATTGGCAATATATTCAATACGGTTACTTTGAATGCGATCTTTGAAGATGGCCAAGACGTGAAGGAAGCGTTGGATGAAGCACAAGCAGCAATTGAACAAGAATTGAAATAAATATAATAAGTAAATGATTCGATTAAACCTGTTGGCAGGTATAGTGGTCGGCAGGTTTAACCATAGTCAAGGGAGATTGAGAATATGATAAAGAAATTTGTATACTCTCAAAAAGCTGCACCTTATGTTTTTGTATTGCCATTTATACTCATATTTTTGATCTTCTGGTTATATCCGCTTGTAAATTCATTCGTAATGAGTTTTCAAGATCGGATGTTGGGGCAGGATCCTAAGTGGATTGGTGAAGCAAATTATTCGAAATTGCTTACAGATAAAGTGTTTTTGATATCTATTAAAAATAGCGTTGTGTACATGTTAGGAACCTTAGTGCTGTTAATTCCCTTTCCCATGTTATTCGCCGTTATGATCAACAGTAAGTTAATGGTGGGAAGAGAGTTTTTTAAATCTTCGTTCTTTCTCCCTGCCTTGACATCTGTCGCAGTTGCGGGGACCATTTTCCGTCTTACATTCGGTGAAATGGAAGGTTCATTAATGAACAGTTTCCTGGGTCTATTTGGTGTAGAGCCTATTAAATTTTTGAAAGACGGAGCATGGAGTATGGCAGCACTGTTAATCCTCGCATGTTGGAGATGGACGGGCGTTAATATACTTTACTATCTATCCGGTTTGAAAAGCATTGACAATGAATATTATGAGGCTGCTTCAATTGACGGGGCATCTGCTTGGCAGAAGTTTAGAATGATCACAATGCCATTATTGAAGCCGACCACGGTATATGTTACCACAATTAGTGTTTATGCTGGTTTAGCCATGTTTACCGAGAGCCTGATGATGTTTAACGGTAACAAATCACCCCAAAATATTGGTCTAACCATTGTTGGATATCTGTATAGACAAGGGATTGAGCAGAATAAGCTGGGTTACGCAGCTGCGGTTGGTATCGTTCTATTAGTTATTGCTATGGTTATCAATTTAACGCAGTTGAAATTTAGTGGAATGTTCAAAAAGGAGGAGGATTAAAGTGGGCAGAAGTCAGACAAGGAGTGATTTCATCTCTAGAATAGTAATTATTTGTTTCTTTATTATACTATTCGTTATAATTATGATCCCATTCTACGCAGTGGCCCTATCTTCCTTTAAACCAGGTGAATCATTAGTTAGATATGGTCTTAACCTAAGTTTGGATTTTGAAATCATGAGTTTTGATAATTTTATTTTTCTGTTTACTGGAGAACATGATTATTTTGTGTGGTTTTGGAATAGTATGATTCTAACAATTGTTCAAGTGGTTTTAACACTTTTTGTAAGCGCATTTGTTGGATATGGTTTTGCTGCATATGATTTTAAAGGTAAGAACTTCCTCTTTATATGTGTTTTGCTCATTATGATGGTGCCTTTCGAAATATTGCTGGTTCCTTTGTACAGCCTAATTAATGATTTGGGAATGGTGAATAGCTATTCAGCAATCATTCTACCGGGTATAGCTAATGCCGCGACCATATTTTTCTTCAGGCAATATCTAAGAAGCATACCCAAAGAGATTATTCAATCTGGGCGGGTTGATGGAGCAAACGAGTATGCGATTTATTTCAGATTAATTATGCCGATTATGAAGCCATCCTTTGCGGCAATGGCCATTTTGAATGGGATGAATAGCTGGAATAATCTATTGTGGCCATTCATGGTGCTCGGAGATCAGAGTAAATATACACTTCCAATCGGTTTGAAAACGTTGTTAACCCCTTATGGCAATAACTATGACCTATTGATCGTAGGCTCCTTTTTCTCCATCGTTCCAATTTTCATACTGTTCATTGCTTTTCAGAAATATTTCATAGACGGTATGACTGCAGGTGCTGTTAAAGGGTAGTATATATTATGAAACAGGTAATAAGATGGAAATCCAACAACAAGCATCACAAGACAGAAACGAATGAAGGGTTGTTCGACCATCGGACGTGCTAGAGAATGAAAATGTCAATCCGCTCCAAGGCCGTTGGATGGAAAGAGGGCAGGTCCGTACCGAATGGGAAAGCTTAGCCCTCGATGCTACCTCATGGCGCAAGTCGCAAACAGCGGTTCTCTCGACAGATGATAGCATATCAATGTATGGTCCCAGTCATAATTCCTTCACAGTGTCAGAGGACGAAGAAGAGACGCTATTTGTGTTTCACGCAAGAACATACAAGAACATTATAGGAGATCGCTGTACGTTCCAAATCGCATACATTCGTGATAGCGCTTTTGTGGACGGTTGACGGCTGACCAGATTTCCGCGGCTCTGTTGCAGCACTTGCACGTTCTTTACAATGAACGAGTGTCCCAACAAGACTGATTGATCGATTAGAGTTCGTTTATCCAACTTCCCAAAGAGAGACAGGAAGAACATCGAAGGCACCCTAATTGGGTACAGTGTGCCTTCGATTTCGCTCTAAAGATAATAAGCCGAACCGTATCATAAGGGCAAGATAGCTTAATAAATAAGTCGAAGAGTGGGACTAACTTTGCTTAAAGAGGAATAAGATAACGTAATTTATAAAAATGTTGTTCACGGAATACTTAGGCTATCGCTAATATTAAATACTTTATATACATAAAAGAGCTCAAAGAACTATGGAAAGAAGAGGGCGAGGTTCAGTCACACGTTGATAAATGTCCAAGGACAAACTTGTACCGATTGCCGGAATGGACAAGAGGATGTTGTGGTTCAAGGTGAAGTCGGTGAAAAGGAGCAACTGGGAAGAACTCACTGATCGTAGATGAAGAGCAAATATGTTTGGATTAAGTGGATGTGATTTTAGTCCAATCCATTTTCTTACTACGTGGGAATAAGGCTCTCAACAGTACAATTTAATGTTGGAAATCATTACAATGTATCAAAAAATGTTGTTGGAGAACCATTGTAACAACAGCTTTTTACGATTGAAGGAGTGCTTAGCTTGCTAGATCATTTCATGATTCTAATTAGAAGTATCTCTGCCTTTTTACTTTTATTAGTTATCGCACGGATACTGGGTAAACAAACCTTGTCAAACATGAATTTTCATGAATTTGTCACTGCAGTAATCATGGGAGCGATTGCAGCTAATTTAGCTTTTAACGAGAAGATGGAAGTCATGCATCTAATCATATCGTTAATTGTTTTTACTTGTACCTCCTATCTGTTGTCTAAAATGAATCTAAAAAGCAGAAAATTACGTTTAATGGCTGAAGGTTCTCCAACTGTATTAATTGAAGGAGGAAAAATTATGGAGAATAACCTCGCAAAGAATAAACTAACATTAGATTCCTTGAACCAGATGTTAAGACAAAAAGATATATTTAATATCGAAGAAGTAGAATATGCATTATTGGAAGTAAATGGACAAGTTTCGGTGATGAAAAAAGCTGGTTACAGAGTAGCTACAGTTCAGGATGTACATAAAAAATCTGAACAGAAACAGGAACGTATGCCTGTGGAGCTAATTATGGATGGAGAGGTATTAGTGATGAATTTGAAGTTAAATGGTATTTCCGATGAAGAGTTACTAATGCAACTTGAATCAAACAATAAAAACGTTAGTGATGTCTTCTACGCAGTAAAAGGAAGCGATGGTAGATTATACATTGATTATTACAAAGATCAATTAAAACATCCTGTTGATATAGAATAAAAAGAAAATGAGGTGGAGCACCAGTGTACCGTTTGTTCAGAGTATTACTTTGTATTTTTCTGCTGGTTGGAAGCACCAATACTGCTGGGGCGTCAGAGCTCTCTGAAAGTTCTATAATACATGATCTTCAAAATGGTGGTTACATACTTTATATCCGACATGGAGATGCAACTGTAGGGGAAGATCAACATGATCTTAGTTTAACTGATTGCACTACACAAAGAAATTTAAACGCTCTCGGAAAGGAACAAGCTAAAAAGTATGGGAGTGCTATTCGAAAACTAAATATTCCTGTTTATATGCCCGTGGAAAGTAGCCCCTTATGTAGAACCATCGAAACCGCTCAAACTGCTTTTGGTATACAAAATGTAAAAGCTAATGATTTCTGGCTGAATATATATAAACTCAGTCAGAATCCGAGCACTGAAACCATGAACAGTACACTGCAAGTTTTCAACAAAGAAGTTGAACAAACACCTCCAAGTCATTTCAACCGGGTAATTGTAGCTCATTCTTTTCCTCCAGGGTTAGGGCTTGGAGAGCTTTCAAGTATGGAGACTGTTATTATACAACCTCTGGGAGATCAAAGAGGGTATAAGGTTATTGGGAAACTGAAACTAGAAGACGTTTTGCGGCTAGCAGGAATTTAACTATATTAATGTCGAGGGACAAGAACATGTTCCCATTAGAGTCGCTGTTTTAGCGACTTTTTTGTTTTATAGGTACAAGTTCGTGTACCGAGCCAAGGACAAGAATTTGGACCGATTGCCGGAATGGACAAGAACATAGTCCGATTAACGATTAGATGTACATCTTAAGATTGATCACAAAAACAAAACAAAGATAACGTACGGAGGAGCTTTGATAAAGAAGAATAGTCCCACAGTTCAGTGAGGATTATTTTCATATGTCAGATAACTAGAACCCATGAGACTGCCCTGTCTCCTTTCGCCGCCAATGTATAAATACCAATGACAATGCAATTAATGTGAGGATCATCCCAAGTACTCGAAATCCTTCAAAGCTGAAGCTATCTCCCATTACAGTGCTAATCAGTATAGAAGAGAGAATGGTTCCCAGGTATCTTGAAGTATTAAATATTCCAGATGCTACACCTATCATTTCTTTTGGAGAACTTTTGAATAAGGCCGCTTGCATAGCGACACTGTTCAATCCGTTACTAACACCGAATGCAGCTAAAACCAGACACACACTGATAACTGGTGAATTCTGATCCAATGTTACGATCCACAACGACCCACATGTCATAAGCATTCCGGACATAAGCAAAGCTGGCCCGGGACCTGATTTATCGATCCATCGTCCTGCCATTGGAGAAGTAACGAGCGAGCACAATCCTAAGCTTAGCATCAGCATCCCTGTATTGAACTCGCTGACACGACGAACGATTTGCAAGTAGGACGGAAGGCCGAAAAAGAGAGAGTAAAAAAGCAAGTTAACGATCAAGAATTCGATATTAACCCAAGTCATTGCAGGATATTTAACGAATGTGCGTAAAGGAATAAAGGGCGCCTTCGCTTTTAACTCATGTCGCACGAAAGCTCCCAGTCCAACGAAGCCAATCAGCCCCACAATAACGCTGCTGAATGTAATTTGACCAGACGATTTTATGGACAATAATCCGACGAGCAGAGCAACCAAACCCACGGTGAATAGGAGAACTCCTGGCGCATCAATCAAATCAGACCATTTGCGAAAGGACATGTTGCGGGCAACGGATGTCGTCGACGGAATATCCTTAGGAATATGCCTCCAGGCTAATAAAAAGCTTGTCACTACGATCGGAATATTAACCAAAAAGATAGCAGGCCAGCCCCACCAGTGAATGATGACCCCGCCAATAAAGGGGCCAATCGCTGCCGCTCCGGATAGGAAAATACTCAAAAATGACAGTGCAGTCGCTTGTTTCTCAGTAATATGTATTCGCACAATAGCCATTCCAACCGCAACCATCATGCTTGTTCCGATGGATTGCACAATGCGCATTGCGATGAGCCACCCAAAGTTTGGGGATAGTGGAGCTAATAATGATGCAATGAAGGATACAACAAGTCCCGTAAGAAATATCCTCCTCCGACCAAATAAATCGCTAGCTTTTCCCATGATAGGTTGAGCGATAGCGCTCGCAATGTAGAAAGAAAAAATAATCCAAGAGACCACGGTAAAATCGAGTTGGAACTCATTTTGAATCCTTGGAATTGCAACTGAAATCATTGAAGAATTTAATGGGTTCAATAGAATTCCTAGTCCAACGGAGATCATCAACCACCTATTGCGAAAACTCATTTCAAGCCCCCGATCTGTGTGTTAGTGTCATCATCGTACTTGAAATCATTTATTTATTCCAATGCATTTTATGTTATGATTTCATTGACTCAAAGGAATGAGTGGAGGGTGTAGAATGGAACTTCTTCAACTGAAATATTTTCTCGAAGTAGCTCGTGTGGAACATATGACGGAAGCAGCACGAAGTCTGCATGTCACTCAATCATCACTAAGCAAAACGATTGGGCGTTTGGAAGAAGATTTGGGAGTTCCGTTATTCGATCGAATAGGAAGGAAACTGCGATTGAATGAGTTTGGAAAGAGATTCTATTACCGTGCAGAAAGAGCGTTGTTTGAATTGGAACAGGGGAGGCAGGAGATTCGTGATCTATCCAGACCAGAACATGGCATACTTGAATTGGCTGTGACCACCGCAAGTACATTGCCTCAGATCCTTCGAGAGTTTCGGAACAAGAGACCCGATATCTTATTTCATGTGCAAATGCTCACCACGCAGGAAATGGTTATGCTTCTTCATAGAGGAGAGGTTGATTTTTGCTTGTCCTCACCAGCTATACGAGGGGAAGACATTGAAACTCAAATCATGTTCATCGACCCGATTCTTGTAGCTGTTCCCAAAGAGCATCGGCTTGCTGACCGAAACAGCATATCTTTGACTGAGCTAAGGGATGAATGTTTTGTTGGTGTAAAAAGAGGATACGGTACTCGCGACTTGGTGGATTCGATATGCCAATCGGCTGGATTTATTCCTGCATATGTGTACGAAGGCGATGAACCTGCAAGGCTAAGTTCTCTAGTGGAAGCGGGGATTGGCATAGCCTTTATACCAAGTACTGCAAGGCATTCTTGGGAACATATCAAATATCTCAAAGTAGAGAATCATGAGTTGGTAAGGGAGATCGCTTTGTTATGGCACAGGAATCGGTACATTTCGCGGGTTGCTCTAGAATTCCGTGAGGTAGTTGTAGAATATTTCGGGACGATATCCAAACAAAAAATTTAATTATCCGACAACTAATATAAAAATAAATTTGTCGGAGGAGAACAAAAAATGTCGAGGGACAAGAACATAGTCCGATTTCCGATTAGATGCATATCTAAACAATGCACGAATGGACTTAAAACCTTTTTAGCACCATAATACATGAAAATGTTCACATTGTTATGAACAACTGACAAACTAAGAGGGAAGAAACACGCGTGGCTAGGTATTAAGTCGGATTGAAACTAGCTATTGAGAACAAGAACTTGTACCCATTACCGTATTGGATAAAAACATGTTCCTATTACCGATTAGACGTATATCTAAGTGGAGTCTTGCCCTTCAATACAATTAAACTAACGGAAAGATTAGTTTAATGTATCGTGTTCAAGTAATTCGAAAACCTAGTATTCTAAGATCAATACGACTCACGATGCTTATAATATTTTTTCCATAGCCATCACATCTACAAATTTTCCTTCCAGATAGCCTTGATTCTGAAATACACCTACTTCTCGGTATCCAGCATTATGATATAGGCTTTGACCAAGCGTATTAAATGGAAAGGTGAAAAGAACAAACTTATAAAAGTTATTCTGCTTACCGATTTCCTCTAATTTCTGAAGTAACTGCTTTCCAACCCCTTTGCCACGATGATCACGATGAATATAAATGGAGAGGTCACCGACACCGTCATACGCGCTTCTTGAGCTATACGTATTGATAGAAGCCCATCCGACCACTTGATCATTCTGTTCGGCTACAAGTACCGAGTAACGGCCCTGGTGCTTATTAAACCATTCAGACATGTAAGCTTCATCTTTTATATCTGTTTCTAGCGTGGCAATCCGATCTTCAATACCTTGGTTATAGATAGTTAGAATGCTTCCCAGATCCACTTCGGTAGCATGCCGCAGAATTATCATGTTGATCACTCCTATGTTTTGTTATTGTATATGTTTATATATCACAATGTAATTTGAAATGGGAAGAAGGGGGATAGAAAAATAAAAAACATTTGCAATTTGCAAATAATAAGGATATAACTATTATAAGAGGTGATGTAATTGGAAAACAACGTAAGAGAGATGTTTCAGATCATGACACGGCGTTTTGGATTATTGGATAAAAACTGCTGCACCGCAGGAGGGTTGGATATTTCGCTTGTTCAAAGTCATATCATTTATGAAATTGATCGTAAGCATAATCCATCCATTCAGCAAGTGGCAGATGCGCTCTCCATTGACATCACGACGTTTAGCCGCCAGGTTCAAAGTCTCGTAAAGTTGGGTTTGGTTCAAAAAACGCCCTTACCTGAAGATCGACGGATTTACATATTATCCTTGACTACACAAGGTAAGTTTGTTGCTACGGTCATTGATGAGCAGATGAATGATTATTTAAAAGAAGTCTTTTCGCATATGTCTGAGTTTGAACGGGATATGGTCATCAACGCCGTCAAACTGCTAAACGAAAGTATGGCGAAATCCAGCGTATGCTGTACACCATTGGGATAATACTTATCCCATTTATTTAGTATAATACTTGCAAAATGCAAATAATTATAAGGAGAAAACTAAGATGATTAAACATATCCCTGTGAACCAAGAGAGTTGCTGCGAAGCACCCGTGCAAGAGAAGGGCAAATTACCTGTTGCGATCATTGGAGCTGGACCGGTTGGTCTTGCGGCAGCAGCACAACTCATTTCAAAAGGTGAGCCGTTTATGTTGTTTGAAGGTGGAGATGAAGTGGGGGCAAACATTCGAAAATGGCAACATGTACGACTGTTCTCGCCATGGCAGTATAACATCGATAAAGTTTCTAAAGAGTTGCTGCTGAAGGCAAATTGGGTTGCTCCAAAAAACGAAACGATCCCAACGGGTAAGGAAATTGTTGAGCATTATCTAAAACCTTTGGCTGCGCTGCCTGAATTAAGTCCAAATGTACATTTGAATGCGAAAGTTACTGCGATCAGTCGCAAAGGGTTAAGCAAAGTGAAAACAAGTGGGCGTGAGAAACTGCCGTTTGTAATCCATGTTGAACAAAACGGATCTTCGTTTATATATGAAGCGCGGGCTGTTATCGATGCCTCGGGGACATGGTCCAATCCCAACCCGCTTCGTTCAGACGGTATATTTTCAGAAGAGGAAAAAGCGATTAATAGCCACATTTCATACGATATTCCTGCTGTATTAGGAAAAGAGAGAAATCGATATAGCGGCAAGAAGGTACTTGTTGTAGGAAGCGGACATTCTGCAATAAACACGTTACTCGAACTTGTAGAGCTTCAAAAAGAAGAATCAGGAACTGAGATTGTGTGGGCTGTTCGCAAAGCAAATATCGAGGATGTTTATGGCGGACGAGAACTAGATGGGCTTCAGGTAAGGGGTGAACTGGGCACTCGGATTCAAAAAGTGGTTGAATCCGGTGCCGTAAAGGTCCTAACGGCATTCCATATTGAAAAACTTCAAAAACAAAGTGAACAGATCCAGGTTTCCGGAACCATAAAAGATGAACAAGTGGTTATTGATCACATCGATGAAATTGTAGGTAACACAGGTTCTCGTCCTAACTTATCGATGTTGAGAGAAGTACGAGTATTGACGGACCCAGGCTTAGAATGTGTTTATGAGCTTGCGCCATTAATTGACCCCAATATCCACAGCTGCGGAACAGTTCGACCACATGGCGAAAAAGAACTCCGTCAACCAGAAAAGGACTTTTATATCGTAGGTGCCAAAAGTTATGGGAGAGCGCCAACCTTCCTCATGGCAACGGGATATGAGCAAGTCCGATCCATTGTAGCTGCTCTAGTGGGAGATATGGAATCAGCACAAAAAGTAGAACTGGAACTGCCAGAGACGGGTGTTTGCAGTCTTGGTGCTAGTAGCACGGAAAGTTGCTGTGAACCGCTTCAAGTGAAGGAAGCATCTTCAGATTGCTGCTCGCCTTTAAAAACTGAAAAGGAAGGATCAAATTCCTGCTGCAGATAATCAAGAATTTAGAGCTACTGCATCCGAATCGTGATGCAGCAGCTTTTTATAGAAGGAGGGAGAAAATAAATTGAAAAACATAACTTATGATTGCGTCGTTATTGGTGGTGGTCAATCCGGTTTGGCAGCAGCCTATTACTTACAGAAAGCTAAACGGAACTTTATCATCCTTGAAAAAAATAAAGAGCATTTAGGATCATGGGCAAATTACTACGATAGCTTAACGTTGTTCTCACCTGCACCGTATTCCTCATTGCCAGGGCTCCCATTTCCAGGCGGTGCAAATGTTTATCCGCGCAGAGATGAGGTTGTTCACTACTTAAAGTCTTATGCGGATAAATACCATTTTCCAATATACTCAGGGCAAGAAGTAATCAAAGCGGTTAAGGAAAGTAATATCTATACCGTCCATACCTCAATCGGAGAACAGTTTCGTACAAGGTCCATCATTTGTGCAAGCGGGGCATTCGTAAATCCTCATCTTCCAGACATTCCTGGCATGCATGAATTTAAGGGGGAGATGCTTCATGCCAAGGACTACCGAAATGAGAAAGAGTTTATAAACAAACGGATCATTGTTGTGGGAGGCGGAAATTCGGCGGTACAAATAGCGGTTGAACTTGCTCGGACGGCGTATGTAACGATTGCATCCAGAAGCCCGATCAAATTCAAGCCGCAGGTCATTGCAGGGAAAGATATTCACTTTTGGCTAACTATACTTAGGCTCGATCAATCCAATTGGGGCAAACGATTATTGCAAAAAAGCAGTGACGGTGTCCTTGATACCGGTATATATAAAAGTGTTATTGATCAAGGTAAGCCTGATGCCAAACTGATGTTTAAAGCTTTTACGGAAAATGGGATAGTGTGGGCAGATGAGACTCTTGAAAATGTGGATACCGTTATTTTTGCCACAGGGTATATTCCTAATTTCGAATATCTTAGTGGTTTGAATGTTCTTGATTCGTCAGGTGTACCTTTAAAACAAACCGATGAAAATATTCATTTTGTAGGTATACCGTGGCAGACTTCATTTGCTTCAGCGACGATTCGAGGCTCAGCGAAAGATGCGAAAAAAGCAGTACAATCGCTTGGGAAAAGATTGTGAGTTATCGGATCTCAGGAGGATATTATAATTGGTGATTATAAATATTCTCGAGGTGACTATAATGAAGGGCGCACTTTTGTATACAGCAGCACAACTTAATGAGGCAATCTTAAAACAATGGCATGTAGTGAGATATCAGCATGATGAATTATTAGATCAAGGTGGAGCCATTGAGTATCAAACGAAAGATATAGTTAAAATGAAAGACGGTCAATATTTTATGAAGTCAACATGTGAATTTTTAGTTCAGAGTAAAGTCGGCAATCTTTTTCGCCGACTTTTTTGGTGTATTTAAACCCTTTATATTCGTCATTGCTTATATAAGTGATTCATTATATGATTATATCATTAAATGAAGCCGACAAGACTAATCACAGGAGGTGTACATATGGAACAAAGAATTCAGCAGATGGCTGAGGCGTATAAGTTATTAGCTGATAAAACGCGGTTGACCATCGTTGCATTACTTCAGGAACAGGAACTTTGTGTCTGTGATATCACTGACATTATTGGCATGTCACAACCAAACGCCAGTCAGCATCTTCGAAAACTAAAGGCAGCCGGTCTACTAAATGAAAAGAAAAGAGGGCAGTGGGTGTACTACTCTCTTAATCCAGATGCAGAAGCATATGTTCAGTGTGTGTATCCGTATCTGCCATCCATGAAAGATAAAATAGCAGGATTGAACAACTGCTGCGGTCCTCAGGAGGAAGCATGACTATTATCGCGATTTTAATCTTTTTACTTACACTGACTTTTGTGATCTGGCAACCCAAGGGACTTAATATTGGATGGTCAGCGTCAGCTGGAGCTGTCCTTGCTCTTCTTTTTGGAGTTGTGAGTCTATCCGATGTAGGTACGGTCACAGGAATCGTATGGAACGCCACGCTTGCTTTCGTAGCTATTATCTTAATTTCGCTAATCTTAGATGAAATCGGATTTTTTGAATGGGCTGCACTGCACATGGCAAGGCTGGCAAGAGGTAATGGCAAGCTGATGTTCGTTTATGTGGTGCTGCTTGGAGCAGCAGTGGCAGCGTTCTTTGCAAATGACGGTGCCGCACTGATATTAACACCCATTGTGCTTGCCATGGTCCGAGCGCTCAAATTTGATCAAAAGATGATTTTACCTTTTATCATCGCAAGTGGTTTTATTGCAGATACAACTTCACTTCCGCTCGTCGTTAGTAACCTCGTCAATATCGTTTCTGCGGATTACTTCGGTATTGGTTTTGTGGAGTATGCAAGTCGTATGATTGTTCCGAATTTCTTTTCAATATTAGCGAGTCTTCTGGTCTTATTCTTGTTCTTTAGAAAGAGTATTCCAGGCAACTACGAAGTCAGTCAGCTCAAAAAACCAGCTGAAGCGATCAAGGACAAGAAACTGTTCAACGTATCTTGGGTGATTTTAGCCGTGCTACTGGTGGCGTACTTGATGAGCGAGTTCATTCAAGTTCCGGTGTCTGTTATCGCTGGGGTTATAGCCATCTTGTTTATTTTAGCTGCAAGGCGGAGTCACGCTATTCAAACCTGGAAGCTCATTAAAGGGGCTCCATGGGCAGTCGTGATTTTCTCTATTGGTATGTACGTCGTCGTTTATGGACTGCGAAATGTGGGATTGACGGATGAACTTGGTAAGGTAATTCAAGCTATTGCCGACCAGGGACTCTACATCTCCACACTTGGCATGGGCTTTCTAGCTGCCGTATTGTCATCGGTTATGAACAATATGCCGACGGTGATGATTGATGCGCTTGCTATTGACGGAACCAGCACGGAAGGTGTCATTCGGGAATCGCTGATTTACGCCAATATTATCGGCAGTGACTTGGGTCCCAAAATTACACCGATCGGATCGCTCGCCACACTTTTGTGGATACATGTACTGTCCCGTAAGGATGTAAAAATCACATGGAGAAGTTATTTCAAAATTGGAATTGTGCTCACCATCCCAACGCTCTTTATCACGTTAACAGGACTGTATCTGTGGCTATACCTGATTCATTCAACAAATATAAACGTTTGGTTAATAATTGCCGTAATCACAGTAGCATTGGTTGTTATTGCTATGGTCATAAAAACGTTGGCTAATTCAAAAATGAGGGAAGCCAAAATACAAGTAAACCATATCAAGGATAAAGGAGATCAATAATCATGAACAACAAACCACTTGTTTACTTTTTGTGTACAGGAAACTCTTGCAGAAGCCAAATCGCCGATGGATTTTTAAAGGCACTTGGTAGTGACAAATATGAGGTGAGAAGTGCTGGATTAGAGGCGCATGGCTTAAATCCTCGTGCTGTTCAAACGATGAAAGAAGCTGGAATCGATATTTCGAATCATACATCGGATGTGATTGATCCTGAGATTTTAAAACAAGCAGACTACATCATCACGCTTTGTGGTCATGCTAACGATAATTGTCCCGTTGTACGTAATGACAAAGCTGAAAGATGGCACTGGGGCTTCGATGATCCAGCCAAGGCGACAGGTACAGAGGAAGAAATCACAGCTACATTCGCTGAGGTTCGTGATTCAATTAAAGCTCGTATCGAGCAATTCTTGAAAGAAGGTAAGTAAAATGGATTACGCCGAAAAGAAATACCATGCACTTATCGCTGAACGAGTTTTTATGGGCGGAGCTGCTGACGTAAAGGCAATGGTTCTTAACGAAGGTATAGAAGTCGTGGTGGATCTTCGAGAAGAAGCAACAGAGTGCGCGTATCCAACAGATCAGGTGAAGTGGATAAAGGTTCCGCTTGATGACGATACGAAAGAATATGAAGCCAAACTTTTTAAACAAGCCATTCATGAGGTTGTTGGAGCATATAATGCCGGTAAGAAGGTCGCCTTTCATTGTGGTGGAGGCAAGGGCAGAACGGGGACTGTTGCAGCTGGCACTCTGTTAGAGCTAGGGTTAGCCAATACAATAGAGGATGCTGAACTGAAGGCAAAAGGCATTAGAAGTATCATTAATATTAAGCCAATTCAAAAGGAATTATTAAATAAACTATTCTGAAACAAGGTTTTTAATCGTTAAGCTAACGGGAAAAGGTAGCACAATAAAATTAGAAGAAAAGCAGCTGATCAATGTGATTGGCTGCTTTTCTTCAACTAACGTGAATAGATAGAGATAATATAAAGAGCCCAGAAAGATATACATATGTACAAAATACGAGTTTTGTGAAACAGTACTTAAGAAAATAAAAGAACCGCTATGAATTTATATATCCAATTACGGTTCTGCTCATTTACAACTTAATCCCAAACAACTTCTGTTCCTGCTATAAAATCATGTATTGCACGACGATCCTCTCGCATACCAATCATAAACGCGCTCACAATAATTCCAATACCTAGCGTCAATACGTACACAAGTCCAGCAACTAAAACTCGCATTAACATTGTAGTAATTTTAGGTGGTTCTTGTGTGTCATATATTTGAATTCGAATCCCACAAATTCGTTTACCAACCGTTCGGCCATACCAATAAACAGGTAAAAAAATCGCATATAACGAACTTAATATCTTCGCAATTGGTTCATCTGAATCATAATTACCAGTAAGCACACCTGCGATGATTACTGTTGGTATTCCAATAATAAGTCCATCCAAGAAACTCGCTGCAAGCCTAATCCAAAAACCTGATTTGTACAAAATCATTTCCTCCAAACTATTTTGTCATACCTTGATGCATGGTTATTTATATTATACAAGAAATATATACCATTTGGTTCATATTATTCATTTTTATCTCCCAAATATCTTTCTTGCCACTTTGTGAAATTATTAACTATTATATAGATGCGTTTAATATGTTTAGACTTCACCTTTTCGCGTAATCCCTCTCTTCTATTACTTCCAAAATAAAGAAAAAGCCATATTACACATATGGCCTGGAAGTATATTTACCCTGCTCTTATAATCATCAATGAAATGCTCTCCAGAATGATCCTTCTGTATTAATGATGCTCATGATCTGACTAAACGGAATCGTAAAGGTCGGGAATCCCGCAGCATATGGCGCGATATCATAAGGGTTGAAATACAGATGTAGTGCATCTGCTGTCACAAAAAAAGGCTGGTCCGCACTTATTCCAGTGTACGTATCTGGAAAAACATACGAATACTGCGGATCATTTTTGATCTGCTCCCCTACAATTTGGCTTAATACCTTCACATAATCACTGTCCGGCTTAAACAGATCCTTCAATTCATAGAGCTGACCGTCGGTTAGATTAATAATGGCATACACCATCGTTGGCATCCCATGTGCAGCTCCTGCTGGATAGTTATAACCCGTCAACTGGAGTTGGAGCAATTGCTTCTGATAGAAAGTTATATCAAAATCACCGGTATAAGTATAGTCCAGTTGTTGATCTGCAGGAATCGGTTTTACTTGGGAAAGTTCTTTCAGTTCAGCATTAAGCTTATCCTGCTCTATCTGATTGGCTAATCCGTCAACCTGCGGATAATAAACGAGATAATCCCGGTTTGGTTTATACTTCTCTTCACGCACCTGATAAGGCGGATGTAGCGGTACGATCGTATTCTGTTGCCAAATTATACGTTCAGCCCGGTTCACATAGGATAAACGTTGATCCACAAACACTTTAATCAGATCCGGCGCCACAACTTCCATCGATCCTGCACCTATTACACGAGGATATCCAGGAGCCGGTCTGCCGCTCAAATCCAGAAGATACGTCTGATTTCCGTCTGATGCAGATGCAAGACCATGTTTGTAATTTTCCACATTACGATAGATAAACTCCGTTAGTATTCTTCCATTCAATTCAGCGATTGCATACAACGAGCCGATGTAAGGTTGTTCTGCATCAATGGCTTTCCCGAGTGCGTACCTGTTCTCCCCAAGCTCCCGAATATCGTTATAGGCCGGTTGAATCACAAATGATCCCTGCATATTAATGACACCATAATTCGATTTGTAATCCTCTGCTATATTAACAATAGCCTGCCCATCGTTAAAAGCAAATGCAGAAGTAAACTTAGGCTGAATACGAATGTTACCCCGTTCATCGATGTACCCATATTTTCCAGAGGATTCTTTTTGAAAAGCAAGCAAACCATCCCCTAGCGGCCCTACATAGGCATATGGGTAAGTCGCTAATCGATTTCCGTTTCGATCAATAAGGGCATATTCCTGATCCTTAATCTGTACAACGGCTTTACCCTGCTGAAAATCATTTGCTGAAGCGAATTGCGCTCGGATTACCTCATTTCCTGAAGCATCCAGGTATCCATACAAGCTAGATGATCCATTCGTCTGATTCGGATTTTCATTATAAAACATCGCTCTGCCTTCATGCATATCTGCGATAAACGGATAAGCTCGTTTGGTGAGCACGGTACCTTGCTCATTGATCATTTTAAACCCTTGAGAATCAATGGCCATGGCCCGCTCTTCGGAAAAAGAATTAATGGAATCATACACAGGCTGAACTACATAGTGCCCTTGAAGATTGATGACACCAGTACGACCGTTCTTAACGACGACTGCCAATCCGTTAGGCTGAAACGCCTGAGCGTCTTCTAGCACCGGCTCTAGACGGATATGTCCCTGTGCATCCATATAACCCCAGCGCGTCCCGCTTGTTGTTCGAACAGAGACGGGATATAACCATGTTGTCACTCTGGCATATGTGCCTGCCGTTGCAGTCATCGCCTGCTTTATTTTACTCTCTAGTTCAAGCAAGTTCTCTCTTGAAGGATACGCTTCCGGAAAACGCAGCGCTTCCTGAACCGAAGTGAGTGCCGCGGGATAGGAGCCGGCATGAAACTGGGCATCCGCAAGATAATACCAATAGAATACATAATCGGGATACTGCTTCGTTAACTGCTCATAATATTTCACGACTTTAGGAAAATAGGCTCGGTATACATCTGTTGCTGGAACCCACTGATTCTGCTGCCACCGAATAATCTCCACTCGGTAAGCTTCACCAGTGTCATGAATCCAGAGCGCTATTTCTACCTTTCCATCTCGCCCGTGCACGCCAGGTATATCCACAATCTCAGCGTAGCTGTAATACAAATCGTCTGGAGCAATGTCCGTAAGACCGGATTCGGTCCACTCATATACAGCGAGTTTTGACCAAATGGCTCCAATCTGCCAGCCTACGATCAGATTATTTCTTGCCGTTGAAGTTACAGGCGCTGCTGTCAGCAACGTAACACCATAACCTAATCCTTTTGTCAAAGCCATTTTAATCCAATGCCCTTGAACGAATTTTAATATAAGCAGATACAATTCACTATTCAACTGATACACTGTAGCAATCTCAGGCATTCCATCACCTGTAAGATCAGCCGCATACACTGCCGGATGTTGAATTGGCTTATCTATCGTAATGACCGTTGCCCCCGCCGGAATATGTTGATTTACAATTTGCAGTAATAGCGGTTCACTCATCGACATCTCCGCTTCCTCCCTTATGACCGCATTCGCCTAATGGTATGCAACATAACTCGGGATATGACATGAAAATGTATTGTGACACCTCTACTTCATCCTATTACTCTTCTAAATTCACCTTCTGTCCATTGATTACAAGATTGCTTACATCTTCTACGCGAATGGTTTTAGAAGATATCCATTTGACCAGATCATTGTGCAATTGAATAAAACCGGTTAAAGCAGACATTTTTGTGCCGTCCTTCAGCTGCAATTCGATTTTCAAGTCCTCCATACGAATCATGCCTAAGGCCTCGCCTGTTAACGTAATACCGATTGGTGAAAGAGTTGCTTCCACTTCTGTGCCTGAATTCTTACCCAGGTTTACATGTCCACGTTTACTTTTGTTAAGCTGGTTCAGGTTAAAGCTCGTTTCCCACTTACCTTGAATAACTTCACCGATATTTGTAAAACTGCCCTGTAGCTTAAGCTTACTTAGTGCTTTAACTGATGAAATATCATATATATACTCGATATAATCTCCACCATAACCTACGCCATCTTTCATATAATAACCGTAGCTGATGGAGTTTTCAGGAATATCGAGCCTATGACCTTGTTCATCTATGAAATAGAAAAATCCATGATTATATCCACCCACCTCATTATCCGGATTAATCTGCACATGCAGCTTTCCATTAACGAAGCCGATATTAGATATATACATCCAGTTCACACCCTGAATGGCAATGTTCGTTTGATCCTTTCGCAGTACTTGGAACGAATCTTTATCCATTTCATTTGCAATTTCACCACCAAGTCCGCTGATTTGATCTGAATTCAACATTTCGTAACTGTTTTTCTCTTTTTGTTGTAACAATGATTTCCAGTCCACAGGGACGGAATAGCCATCCTTCCTAGCCGCTCCCGACATCAAAGTATTTATGCGGACAGTCATCCGATTGGTACTAACTTTACCCTGGGTTACAAATCGAACAATTGCTGTTTTGGCGGCTCTATCATAATAAATAATTTGAGCATTACTTGCTTTTCCTCCAGTTAATCTGTAATCATACACATCGAGATTCTCGTCAATACGGTTACTTATCAGATCGGATACAGAAACATAAACTTCGGTTGTATCCCCATCTCTAACTGCCCCGATAACCTCCACATGTATTCCTTGATCTTCACTCTCCTGATGAACTGGCTGGAGAATAGCAATTCGATCTACTCCCAAAAAATGAAGAACTGAAGTCAGGTCAGGAATCCCGATCGCGGCAGCTGCACCAGTAAATATACATAGAGATAACGCTACGGTCACAGGAATATAAATGAATTTACGATATCTTCTCCGATTGATTATGCTTTTTTGTGTTTGTTTACGTCTGCTAAGTGATAACTTGGATAGAACATTCGGCTCTAATTCAGCCTTCGTTATTTTGTCATAAAACCGTCTCTTAATATTGGATAGGTGTTGCTCGTTGAATTGATTTTTGGATTTCCCCATAGGATCGCCTCCTTTTTTACTTCCTATTGTTCCACCATGTTTTCAAACGTTGTCTGGAACGATACAGCTTGTTATGGACTTGTCTGACATGCAACGACAGATCTTCTGAAATTTCATGTGGCTTTTGACCATTATAGAAACGACGTTTCATGATCTCGCGTTCAGGTTCCGGGAAAGAATGAATCATTTGATCAAGCTCTATATCATTCTCTTTGCGAATAAGCTGTAGTAAAACATCTTCCGTTTCTATTGAATGAATGTGCTCTTCATATGTAATCTCGGATCTTCGATTTATTTTCCGGTAACGATCAATCGCTTTGTGTTTTACAATTGTCGCAAGATAATTTTTTAGGCTGCTTCGCTCTGTTTGGAACGCCTCTGGATGCTTCCAGAATGTGAAGAAAGTATCTGCTACACATTCTTCGATCTCTTCATTGGAAACATGTTGGAGAATAGAATGTGCAATCGTCCACAACAATCCTGCGTATTGATTCATCACCCATTCCATAGCCTCAGGATTGCGATTCACTATGGCCTTCCTGATCTGTTCTTCCTTCACAATTACATCTGCCTCCTTTCCATGTTCATCCCCTGTGACTGCAACGTTACTTCGTAAACATGAACTTCCTACATATATTCGTTCATCAAATCACTTTTACTCACATTCAACAACAAAAAAATTGCAGGGGCTCAGCCACCTGCAATTTTTTTAGATTATTTCTATCGAATTAGGACTACAACCAGCCCAAGAATTACTTCATACCATACCTTAGTACAGACTTAACACTGTTCATCGTTCTCTAAATCAGCCATAACGTTAAACAAGTTAACTAGAGAGATCAAGTTTGTGATTGTACACTAAGCTGAACATATTGACTCAGACGACAATATTGATCCAAGAGCCGTTCATCTTGTGCTTCGCCTAGTGCCACTTTGCGCCCTGCCTCTAGAACACCGCTGATCAATTCATGCAGGAAGTGCATCTGCAATCGCTGCGCGTTGGCATCCAGTTGCTCAAGCAGTTGCGTATCTCGAATCGAAAATTGAGATAACCCCCGAAGAAGTAGTTCTTCAGACCAATCGGATAACTGCTGTATCAATCCACTATCTTCTTCCAAAACGTCCCATCCTTCCACTACTGGAATCCAGCTTCAAGCTTAGCAACGTCTGGCCCTTTAGAAAACTGATTGGACTAATACGTTTCGTTTCTATTCGAACAAATGCATAAAAATGTTCAAGTTTTTGTGAACCAAATCCTGATTCGAGTCTGTTAATCATAGATTGCCAATCCGATGAGTATGGAAGTGTGAGAGGCAAGCGTGCCCCCTCAGTATTCTCGACCATAAGGATCAGATCCTGCGTTTGTTTGTTAAAGCTATGCTCTGTAATACGGGCAACCTCAATTAGTGCCAACCGTTCTTTTGGTTCAGCGAATAGATCAATAGAATCGGGCTCCCGTTCAAGTGCTGCAGGTATGTCTAGCAGGTACTCTCCAAAATGAACCTCAGTCACTCCGGTTCGTGGTAAAATAGTCAGTTTCGCTCCATCACCTGAAGAAATTCGTCGTTCTTCATTCACTTTAACCGACTGAAACTGAACTTCTTCTCCCGTAAATTGACTAAATGTCAAACTTGGCAACCAGGGGGTAAACGCTGCATAATGCTCGGCAAACGAGAATTGTTGATCCTCATAGTACACCGCACGTACATCACTGTACGTATAGATCTGCCCATCATCAAAGCAATAGAAATAATACGTAATGCCGCGAAATCCTGACCGTGTCTCCCAAGAGTCTGCTCCTAGCCCATAGAGATGCAGTGAAGGTACGGTAAAGTACTTACTTCGGAAACTGCCAACCAGCTGACTTTGTTGCCTAACAGGGATTTCGCCTTGTTCAAGCACTTCTAGCGCGAGATATAGCTTACTTATACGATCCAGCATCGTCTGCATGGAGAAACGTACATGACGCTTGAAAAAAAGCTGGAGTTCTCCCTGAATGCCGCGTAAACTACGTTCAATCTCTGGAAGGTTACCACTATGTGCAGCAATGGCCAGCGTCTCCAGCTGCGCATTATATGACTGAGGCAGTCTGGCGAGCCCTGTCTTAAGCATGCCTCCCAACATGTCGCGGCATTCCTGAATCGTTTGAAGCGAGAACTTGGGCTCATATGCGCGGACACTCAAAGCGTCCGTGTCATCGACCCCATGACATATACGGTATCTCAGCAAAGCTTCAAGCTTGGCCATTTTTCCCGCGGTCTGCTTTAACTTGCATAAAGCTTTGGTCAGCTGAGGTTCTTCTGTGAAGGATACCTCGATATTCTGACTTTTTAAATGTACGGTAAGCAGTGTGTCTTCCATGATTTGAATGTCCTCAGGATAACGCAAACGAAAAACGACCTCTTCAACCATCGTCGAAGTATATGATTTCAGGATGGGAGTAAGATCGGCTTCGAGCATCCAGCGAAAACGGACATGTCCCTCCGGCGCATGAGACTGCAAACCGTAATCCAGCCTTTCTGACTCGTTAACCTGATGAAACTTATCCTGCGTCTGAAGCTCGTATTCTTTAATAGTGTCAGGATCTGCATAATCAGCAGAAGATGGTTTTACATCCAAGGCTGACGGGGAAGATGTAGAAATGTTTGCTGAAGGCTCGGCAATTTTCTCAACTTCTACAATATCCTCACCCATAACACTGTCTTCAGTGATCTGCTGACGCTGGTCATACAGAATCGCAATCAAGACATGCTTGCAGATATTCTCCGAGGGACAGGAGCACTGCCATTCATCCAGCGTAGCATAGAGGGTACACTCGATACCCTCACTTAGCTGACAGCTCACTGAAGCTGTATTCCAGGTGTACTGTACTTGTACACCTTGATCTAGCTCTTTAAGCGCCCTTTTATATAGCCCCTTGTTCGCATAACGAATGAGATAATCCTCTGTGCACAATTTTGTAAAGTGTCTGAATTTCTGCTTGAATTCACTGAAATCGTCCATAACCACCAAATCAACGCCCCGTTGCTCTCAAAATATCATAGAGAGTCTCACTGAATACTCGGCCTGAAATTTGGCCCAAAGGAATGGATTTGTTATCTGCATAATAATAGTGCTGTCTCTTGCCATTTGGTTTGAAGAAATGTAACGATTCCAGCGTCACGTCGTCCATCCCTTCATAATACGTGATACTTGTACCGCTGAACCGAAGTTCAGCAACAATCTCTCCGTACTCTTTGTAAAACTCGTTGAACCAGCCGCCATCTTGCGCAGGACCTTTAATCCATCCGTATTTCTCCAATGCTTTCGGGAGAGCTGTTGGTGAAAATTCCTCTTCTGGGAGACCATCATACTCAGTCTTGGCCCGATCTTCATCCTCAATTAAATGGATTTGACGTTTCAATTGTTCGAACGGCTGCTTGACCTCATAATCCTCAAGCTGAGTAGTCCAGCCTTCAAGTGTATCCTGGTCCAGTTCAAGCGGATGTACAAGACCCACCTGAGCTCCTGATGGCAGATCCGTTGCATCCTCGTCCACCGTATTAAATGTACCGTCCTCCATATAACGGAATGTACGGATTAACTCACCCTGCTCATAAATGCCCCAGATTAATCCAACGGCAAATTTCTGCATGATGACATTGTCTACAAATAGGGAAGTCCATTCCTCACCTGTCCATAAACGCTGTTTGGATAAAGACTCTTCCAAGCGTGCAGTCTGGATCGTAACCATCGTTTTCAGATCCTTCTTCAACTGGGTAAAACGTGCCTTGGATTCTGCCGCGAGCTCAGGATCATCCTTTTGTGCCGGAGCAGGCAAACTTTTAACGGCTTTACCTGTTTCTTCGTTTACGACCACAACCTGTAGATCGGCATTAACTTTGACCTGGAAGGACCGTTCACCGTAACTAAGCTGTAACTTGCCTTTTTCATCAAAACCAAGGGAAGTGACTAGACGGTCTTCAAGTTGCTCTGCAGTCAATCCCATATTTTCTGCTGCAAGCTGCAAAGCCTCTTCGGCTGCGCCTTTTACCTGACGGTTCTTTACACTGCGTTTAACCTTGTCAATTGCCATCAGTGCGGCAGGTTCTTTTAGAAATGCGAGTACCTTCACTGCCTCGGCTGCTATAGCCCCGCGGCTATTCTCTGTCCATTCCTTAATCTGTGGGGTCAATATATGAACAATCTGAAGATCACCGAACAGTGCGGAAACATACATGATCCACTTTTCTTTCGCAGGTGCACCATCCTGAATCCATAGCTGTAACAGTTCCTTTGAAAAACGAATAAGTGAAGCTTCGCTTACATATTCTCGCAGTTCATTTAACCGCTCATTCGGGCCAGACCCATGATCAATCGATTGCAGTAATACATATTGTTTGATCCGATCATCTAATGGCAAACCATCTGTGGATCGAATCAAGGCAGGCAATTCCTTTAGAGGTAACCAGCTGATCCGAGACATCTTTTTCGCATCGGCCAGGTCAGCTAACGCTGCATGTGAATATTCAGGGCTTAGGTCAGCCGTATCAAGCAGAATTTGAATCAGGTTTTTCAATTCGGTGGCTTTCTCATTTTGCAAGAGTTCAGTGTATAATTCCTTACTGTTATCCAGACTACGGATCGCTGTTAGCGCCATTTCTTTAATCGAAGCCTTTTTCTCCGCACGGTAAATCATCATATACAGTTCTTGATCCGGAACCCGGTTGAACTCAGCCAAAGCAATACTGCTCGCCCGTTTAGAAGCATCCTGTAAACCTACCTGAATAGCTGCTACCAATTGTTGCTTAGGCAGGGTATCTCGCTGCTCAAATGCAACCTCAAGCGTTAAAATACGTGTATCCGTTGGCAGTTTTTTATACTGCTTCAACGCGTACTCCAGGTTTTGCTGTAAAATACGGCGATACTCATCCTGCGGCATCGATTGATAAGTATAATCTGTCATACCATTCAGCGAAATCAGACTAGTCAGCAGTTGTTCTCGTTTCACCTGAGGGTCGTCACCATACGTATTTAAAATCTGCTCACCACTAAAAGCATAAGAATGATACATGTCCGAGACAATGTCCAGCGTCCATTCCGGATGAGTTAGCAAAATCGCAAAGCGGTGCATTGGCTCCGAATCAATGGGCAGGAAGCTGATACTAATGAGATTGTTAATCCGCTTCCGATCCCGGTTGACATGATTAAACAATCCACGGCTGTCCTTGTCTTCCCAATACTCTTCAAGTGTGTACTCACCACTTAAATATCTCGCAATGGCAAGACCTTGTCTCCCACCTTCGAGCGGTTGACGCAACACTTGGAATACAGCATCTTCAATTGTGCTTTCCGGTTGAATTCCATTGATAGCTTGATCCAACATCATTTTATGAAGACACAACTTCAGGAATGGTGCTCTGACAATCTCATATGCTCGTTTGGCTTGCTCAGGTTGATTGGCAATTGCCGCTTTGATTATAATCCAAGACACGCGGTACGAATTCAATTCGAGTTGCATCATTTCAATCAATTGATAGGGTTCGTTCAGAGGGATCAGCCCGGACAGCAGATCATCTTCACTTCTTGAACGAGGGTTCATGCTAAGTAAATACTTACGAACCTCCATCGGATACAGTTCATGCAGGTGATGAATGACTTCGAGTAGTACCTTGCCAACGTCACTAACGTTATCCAGAAAGCGTTGCTTTCCTCCATTGATATTCGTCAGATACAAGACTGCACTGCTCAATAAAACCATCGTCTGATGGAATTCCGCATGTGAAACATGATGTTTCGCGGAGTAAGTGATTTCAGGATAATGCTTGGCAATCAATTCGCTACGTTTCTGTTTCAGGAATTCCTCTTCCAGCAACTGTGACGAACCGTTTTGTTTGCCTTGAACGTTGCCTGCAACCAAAGGTTCAATCAAGCGGTACAGCTCTTGATGAAGATTTGTCGCATCGTTCGCCATAACATGCTGAAACAACTCGGGCAGGACGGAACTCATATCCTCGATCTCTTGCTTATTTGCAAATTCCACATCCGGTTGCACACACAAATGAACAAGCATCATGGCATCAATCACATCTCTGAAATTACCCTGACTATCTGCTTTTTTGGAATCGAATAGCCATTGTGCTCGCTTCACGCGCCTCTTAAGCTCAGAGAGAATTTCTTCTTCACCCGCATATTGCTTCATTTTCTTCAAACGAGATAACAAGGTTCCCATCCGATCCGAAATCTTGCTTTTCCCATTTAATCCGTAAGCCTCCGAATCATCACCCAGACAAGCTGTGAATGCGTTAACCCCCCAAGGACTTCTACGGAAATAATTCGATTCCAAATGCATGGCAATAGCTCCGGCACGAAAAAAGATATCTCCATCATCTTTTTTGCCAAGCTTGGACAGAGCTTCTACCGTTCGATAGACATAATGACTCGTTTTACCCATCATCTCAGGGAACTTTTCGGTTGCACCCATGACGTAATCGATAATTTCGGAGCTACGATCTGTTTTGAGCGAGTAGTCATCTGAACAAATGGAAGCGAACTTTTCTACCAAACTCTCTACTGCACGGTCTGCGGTAAGCATGATTATATTCCTCCTAAAAGTATGTTTAAGTGATCATTTCGCCGATCCATTCGGCAAGTTCATTAGGTGTAATCGCTGCTACATGTGCCCCCATATTGGCTAAAGTCTGTGCAGCATGTTTGTTGTACACCGAATCTCCGTTGAAATCGAGAGCGGTAAGCACAAGCAACTTGCATCCCGCATCGATAATATCCTTACAAGCTTGATACATCTGATTAATCGGGTAACCTTCCTCCAGATCACTCACCAAAATGTAGATCGTTTTTCCAGGATTCTCAATCAGCGTCTCCCCATAACGTAGCGCTTTGGCGATATGGGTTCCTCCACCGAGTTGCACATTCATCAATACATCTACGGGGTCCTCAAGTCGGTCGCTCAGGTCCACAACTTTGGTATCAAAGATGAACAGCTTTGTGCGTAGTGCGTTCAATCGATAAAAAATACTCGCCATGACCGAACTGTAAATCACCGAATCCATCATACTACCGCTTTCATCTACACCGATAATGATGTTCCACTTATTGTGTTGCTCTAAATTCCCGTCAAAATAAAGTCGATCGATCACAAACCTTCGTTTGTGTTTATCATAATTTTTAAGATTACGAGTAATCGTTCGTTTAAAGTTCAGGTTGCGCAGGGATCGCACCGAACTGGATGCGTACCGACTGCGTTTTCCCATAATACTGGCCCGAGTATGAGACTCCAGCTTCCTGCGCAGATCCTCAACCACTGTGCGTACAATATCTTTTGCACTCCGCAGTACATCACCTTTCATTCGCCCTTTGAACTGCATGATGTTTTTGAGCAGGTTCATATTAGGATCAAGGGACTCCAGCAGTTTTTTATCGGTTAAGAGCTCCGTCAGTCCATAACGATCAAGTGCCTGCTTCTCCAAAATTTCAACCGTTGATTTGGGAAAAAGATCTCTGACCTTGTGTAACCAATTAGGTACGGTAAGCTCGGATGAACCACGTCCACCCTCTTTTCGGTAACCTTGTTCTTCACCGTATTCACGGTTATAGAGGTACCCCAGAATCTCGTCCAATTCAACATACTGAAATTCACCCGTTTTATATTGATCCGATTCACAAAGACCTTCCTCTGCAGATTCTCCCAAAATCAGGCGCCAACGGTTCAAAGTTTCAACAGCACTTCGTTCTTCCGAGGAAGACAACTCTGGCAACATTTCGTCCTGGCCGCGACGGGCATCATTCATATTAACTTCCATGCAGCAAACTCCTTTCGAAGCGCTTCGTCCTGCGTTTTGTAACGAATAAGCAGTTGCTCGTCCAGCACAGGCATCAACATTTCATCCGACCTCACTTGGTGCAGATTGGCCACGCGCTCGGCAATCAGATTTGTTTCCATTGGCGTAAAATAAGTGAAAGCCAGATGTAGTTCTGGAATCATAGCAATAAAATCATCATAGGATAACTGCTCAATTAACCCGTTTAGCTCTTGTAACAGCTGGTCCTCATATAGAAATGCATCTCGAGCTACGGTAAACACACCTTGTAAAAATAAAGCCGTTTGACGCGTCTGTTCCGGCGTTCCGCGGATATACCCGCGGGCACGCTCCACGATCTCTTCTCTAGATCGATCACCAAGTCCCGAAGCAATAGCGATACAGACCCCTTCGAGCTGAGCAGGAAGCTTCGAATCCGATAAAAGCTCGTGCAAATGGTTTCGAAAAGCCGTATCCTGGAATTGCTCTTCGGCAGACTCGGCCAGCATTGCAAGTAGCTTTATTCCCTGAATAATACCTTCATGCTCGTCCGCATTCGTTCGCGAAAGCTGTTGCAGCTTGTCCACCGCGTTACGGTAAGCTTCAGATACTAATTCAGGAAGATGAGGGTCATCCGATAGTCCTAGCAGCCGGCGATGCTGATGAATCCGATTCAGAATCGTTAAGCTGTTGCATAGTGACAGAAAATGTCCATCTGTCCGCAAAGCTGCTCGAACCTGGGCATACAAACGCATCGCTGTCTCCTGAAGTCCCATTAATAGTGCCTGGAGCATTTTTTGAGCAAGTTCACCGCTGTGATGGTCAGGAATATCTCGCATCTGCTCTTCCATCTTTCGAGTAGCTGCTGTGGCAAGTGTTCCGCCATATAAAGAATTTTCAATAAGCCGCGCTTCAATTCGTGAGGAATACATGTATTCCCACGTTTCACGAACCAGATTCATATCACGCTGCGCGATCCAATCCGGTCCCGCCTGTCGCTTCGCGAACTCGGGAACAAGATAAGAGATGCATTGAAACAACTGGCTAATCAAACGATGTTCCGGCTTGGCATACAGATCAAGTACCTTTTTATGCTGACCCGTTGTTCGAATCTGAAGTTTGAATTCTGTGCATCGCGCTTTAAAATCCTCAACGATAGGAATATGAAAAGCATTAGGTGCAACACTCCCGATGGCGTCTCCGGTCAACAGAAGTTGTAGTTCCTGAAGCGGCTTGTCGGTGGCAAGTGTAAGCTCTCCTTTGACAAATGAAGAGAGGGCCGCGTCCATCAGCTCGTACACTCCGCCCTCCTGCTTGCCTCGAAGCTCCGCCAGACCTTGAATCATACTATATGCCTCAATGGCATCACTCGTGGAAACATGTTCTTCCCGTTCTCGCAGCTTGCGCATCAATCTGGATAACACGTTCAGTGTAGTTACACGGTAAGGAGAACGTGAAATATGGAGCAGTTGATCCCAGATTTGATCGTAAAAATACACATAAGGCATACCGCTGGCATAGCCATTCAATCGATCAGCTTCGGCAAATGTATACACCATCGGATACACCTGTTCTTGAACATTTCCTGAATCAGATATATCGTGCTGAGTTGAATTGCCCTTGGTTTCCTTTTCCTGAACAGTAGAATTCACTAAACCAAAAGTATGAAAACCTCCCGTAATTACAAGCACACGCTGATACTGCTCTTCAGCTTCCTTGATTCGTTTTGCCATATGGGCTTCTCTCACCAGGTCACCACTCGTCATCAGCCGCTCCGGGGTGTAACACATTCGGGATAATGTACAATACGTGAAAACATCCTGCACAAAGGCAGAGGTAGGTTTCTGCAGCCCACCGATCTCAAACACCTTTTCCCATAGTTCATCAAAACTGCGACAGTTTGTTTTCTCACATAAACGGTTAATAAATTCTGAACTGGCAAGCAGTGTTTCGTCCTGAACGGAGATTTCTTTCTGTTCTGTTTGCGAAGGACTCTCCGTGTTTCTGGATACATGCCGATAATCCAAATCTATAAATTGTGCCGGAATGCCAAGCCGGTGGGCTTGCTTCAACGCGACATATTCGGGTGAATACCGGAGCATCGGATAATAACAGGCTTCTCTTCCATATTCATCTTCATAGGTATAATAGAGACTGACCGGAGGCAAGGTCGCTTCATCCGTTAAAACAGGTATCAGGGGATTACCGCTTTCTGGCCCTTCAATCAAAATGATATCGGGTTTGTAATCTCCGATGACATGCAACAGATGATGAGAACAAGCTGGACTATGATGCCGTATTGGAAAATAAACCGTTCGATTATTTAAGTTATATACACTCGTATCGAATAAGGATTGAAGCTGATTGAAATCCGTAACATCCGATAAACCAACAGCGTCGGCGGGCTCTACTTGGTCTAACCGATCCATTTTCTTTCCTCATAATAATTTTTCCAAATCTCCTCTTCGGCAGAGCGAGCTTTGACAATTTTGGAAAAATAGTTTTTGAGAATGCCTAGGTCCTTGTCGCTTTCCTTTGCAATGGTTCCCAGCATGTTTTGTACCAACCGATCCAGCGCAATAGATTTCCCCTCGTAATAGTACGATGTCATTGCACTCTGCACATATACTGACACGGCTTCTGCAGTACTCATGGACGCTTGAGGTGTATCAAGCTTGTACCCTTCGCGAGACATGCCTGTTCGCAGTTCCATAAATGTAGTTGCCAGCAACTCCACCACGTCGGTCTGAATTTCGGTATCAATTCCACTATGTAATAACAGGTTTCTCGCCTGAGATTCGATGATTTTGGCTTCCATCTTCACATTCTGGATCGGTCTGATCGTTTCAAAATTAAAACGTCGCTTGAGTGCGCCGCTCATCTCATTTACACCTTTATCCCGAATGTTTGCCGTAGCAATGACGTTGAATCCCGGTTTGGCAAAAAGCACACCCCCGTCAAGTTCTGGAATGCTCATGACTTTATCACTCAAAATACTAATTAAGCTGTCCTGTGCTTCTGCCGGACAACGTGTAATTTCCTCAAAGCGCGTTAAAATACCCTTTTTCATACCATTGTATAAAGGGGAAGGCACTAGAGCCGCTTCAGAAGGTCCTTTGTCCAAAAGCATCGCATAATTCCAGGAATACTTGATCATATCCTCCGTTGTTCCAGCTGTACCTTGTATGGTATTCAGACTGGTCCCCGAGATCGCTGCCGTAAGCAACTCACTGAGCATTGTTTTTGCTGTACCGGGCTCACCGACAAGCATCAACCCGCGATTTCCTGCAAGGGTAACAACTGCACGTTCAATCAACACATCATTCCCGTAAAATTTACGTGTAATGGTGATCTTCTCTCCATCCAGCATCGCTGGCTTATCTCGACCAACAATAAAATCCCTCACATTAGCTGGAGATAATAACCAGTTGGGCGGACGATGACCCTGATCCTCCTGTTGTAACGCCCTTAACTCAGCCTCGTATAATGTCTCCGCAGGCGGTTTAAGCATCTCTATCATCAAGATGTCTCCTCTCAAATAAACAGATCGTATGTTCCTATTCACATCATTTTATCACAGCCGTAAGTTATTAAGTCTGAAAACGGGCAAAAATGGTTGAAACGTCCTTCTTACCTGCACTTTTGACTAAGTCCGAGGACTTACATCACCGCACAAATGTGAATCCTCTCTCCCGGTCTACCTCTAGAATAGAGCAATTTCTCATTCTATCCTTTGGAATATCGCTTAGGCATATAGTTCTACCTATCAACACTAACGGCCGGACTTCAGAGATAGGGCACTACAATCTTATAAACAATCCAACATCTCTTCTAATCACTGCATAAAAAGAAAAGAATGCAAAACACAGAACTGTGCTTCCTGTGTTTCATCCACCCGCATAATTGGCGGCATATTATCGCTCACTTCACGCACTCAACTGGCTACAGCCATAAACAAAAAGCCGCTAGATTAGCGACTATATGCAAACATATATCCTGTTCTGTAGACACTACATTCTCCGTCCGCACGAAGACGAGTACAGCTCGTACCATTCATACCGTGTGAGTTCAACCTGAGCCGCATCACGACAAGCGAGAATCCGCTCTGGACGAATCGAACCAATCACCGGCTGAATTCCGGCTGGATGTTTCATTAACCAAGCTAGTACAATGGCTTCACTCGTGACACCACGCTCTTTAGCAATACGAGCCACCAGTTCTGCCGTTGCTTCAATCTCGGGTCGTTGTCGTTCAATCGCTCTGCCTGTAAATCTTCCCTGTGCGAGAGGACCCCAAGCTTGTAACTGAATACGCTCTGCCTGGCAGTACTCCATCGTACCGTATGGGAAAACATTTTCTTTCGCCTGCGCACGGTTCACGGTTACGCCAGCCTCTACAAAACCGATTTTATCAAGGCTCATCTCCAGTTGATTCACGATGAATGGCATACGACTGTGCATCTGAAGCAAACGGATCTGTTCAGAACCCATATTAGACACGCCGAAGTTTCTTACTTTTCCAGCCTGATGAAGTTTAGCCAGCGCTTCTCCGATCTCCTGCGGGTGGGCAAGTGGGTCGGGACGATGCAGCAGCAAAATATCCAGATACTCCGTGCCGAGCCGGGATAAAATCCCGTCAACACTCTTTATAATATGTGCCCCTGATGTGTCATAACGCTGTGGCCCCTCATCATCCCCTACCAGCCGAATTCCGCATTTAGATTGAATAATGATCTGTTCCCGAAGTCCGTTCCTTTCAGATAAGATCCGCCCAAATACATGCTCCGCTTTCCCACGTGTATAGATGTCCGCCAGGTCAAAATGATTAATGCCAATCTCCAGTGCGGCTTCTACCGCTTGACGGCCTTCGACCACCAAATCCTCAGTAATGGGGGCTCCATCCCAATCTCCTCCAAAGCGCATACACCCCAGAACAATAGGACTCGCGGGAATTTGATGATCATGTAAAGGCAACTGTCTATATGACATTTCCGTACTCCCTCTCATTTTTTTATTTTTGAAAACGTATTCTTGACTTCCTATCTTGTCTTCTTGAGTCCAACACGATATTCCTGCATCGCTCGCATTTTTATCATGGAAAAACAAGGTTTCGAACCTTTACATATGGAATAATTACAAAGTGACATATCTTATTGCTAAGGAGAGGAGATTACACATTTGAATCCAAATGAATCTAATGAGACGAATGAGAGCAACGAGACCTCTAGCCCAGATTTTTTCACAGCATCATTTACTCAAAATCCTTATCCGGTATATGGAAAATTAAGAAAAGATGACCCCATCTTTAAAGTCATGTTTCCGAGTGGAGAGTTTGGCTGGATCATTTCTCGATATGAGGATGCTGTTCAGATTTTGAAAGATTCCCGCTTCAGCAAAGACATAGTCAAACGATACGGGACAGAGGGCAAGAGTATTTTTTCAAAAAATATGCTGTTCTCCGATCCACCTGATCATCGTCGTTTGCGAGGTTTGGTACAGAAGGCTTTCACGCCAAAACTTGTCGCAGATATGAGAAGCCATATTCAGAGCATTGCCGATGATCTGCTTGACAAGTTGCCTTCGCAAGCAACGATGAATCTCATCGATGACTTTGCTTTTCCGCTGCCTATTATTGTGATTAGTGAAATTCTCGGCGTGCCGCTTGAGGATCGTGATCAATTCCGCATGTGGTCCAACACCGTTATTGAGGCTTCCACCGGCAAGAATGAAGAACTATTCCAACAACATGAACGGGAGTTCATCGAATATTTGACCGATTGGTTCGCCAAAGTACGTAAAGACCCCGGTCAGGATCTGATCAGCCAGCTAGTCATTGCCGAAGAATCCGGGGAGCAATTGACCGAAAAAGAATTGCTTGGTGTGGTCTCTCTGCTTATTATTGCTGGACATGAAACCACTGTAAATCTTATTGGAAACGGTATTCTGGCCCTGCTTGAGCATCCGGAACAACGAGATTTGTTAATTCGGGAGCCTGAACTGATCCATCAAGCCATTGAAGAGATGCTGAGATATAACGGACCAGTTGAGTTCAGCACCTCACGCTGGGCTTCAGAGGATATGGAGTTTCGTGGGCAGCAGATTACCAAAGGTGAACTTGTGGTTGTGGCGCTGGATTCGGCGAATCGTGATGAAGAGCAATTCAAAGATCCGGATGTATTCGATATCACACGTGAGAAAAGTGCGCATCTCGCTTTTGGCAAAGGTATTCATCTCTGTCTCGGTGCACCGCTGGCCCGACTTGAAGGTGAAATTGCCGTGAGTACGCTGATCAATCGCTTTCCTAACATGAAGTTACAAAAAGATGTGGATACACTGGAATGGAGACCGGGCATGGTCGTTCGCGGCGTCAAGGAAATTCCGGTTCTACTGAAATGAGCAGTTTCTTATTCGTGGTATTCCTGTTGATTATTCCAATTCTCTGGTCCAAACTCGGCAATCTGCAACGTCAGGTAGATGAGCTGAAATCAGAGGTAGAGCTACTTCAAAACGGTTCGTCTCTCGATGCAAATCGTTTTGCCATGAACGCTTCTTCTGTCCAAAATGCTTCATCCTTTTCTTCATCTACAAGCACAGATTCTTTTCCTCAGAGCGGATTCGACATGAATACGGAGTTGGATCAGGAATTGCTTGCAATGGTACGGGGTGGAAACAAAATTCAAGCCATTAAAAAACTTCGTGAAGCCCGCAGCCTTTCTTTAAAAGAAGCTAAAGATTATGTTGAAGCATTAGATCGATAGTATCGCCCTCAAAATGAAAGAGGAACTGAGCGGATTAACGCATACAGTTCCTCTTTTGAGTACTCTTTTTCATGGCGCCCTGACTTCTTACTGAGCAGTTACCGCACCATCGATCGGATATACAGCTCCGTTGATGTACGGTGCATCGTTTCCAAGCAGGAAAGAAACCAGATTAGCGATTTCTTCCGGCTTACCGAGACGTCCGGATGGAATGCTATCTACTGTAGCTTGGAAAACCTCCGGATTATCTTTACCGAATTGAACAACCATCGGTGTTTCAATCGTCCCTGGAGCAATCGCATTCACGCGAATGTTCTCCTTGCCATATTCAATCGCTGCTGTGCGCGTCAAACCAACAACACCATGTTTGGTCGCCGCATACGGAGCAACTGCCGGAACACCCACAATTCCAGCGGTAGAAGCTGTATTCACTATGGAACCTCCACCCGTTTTGAGCATTTCGGTAATAACATATTTTAATCCGTAAAATACGCTTCTCAAATTAATATCAATAATCTGGTCAAATTGCTCAATGGTATGTTCGATTAATTTGATCCCTGGGCCGGCAATTCCCGCATTGTTGAAAAACATATCAATCCGGCCAAACTCTTCGATCGTCTTTTTCACATAATTCTCTACCTCAACAGCTTTACTTACATCAGCCTGAACAAAAATTGCCTTGCTCCCCAGCTGTTCAATCTGCTTCACCGTTTCAAGACCTGTCTTTTCCACCAAATCTACGACAACGATGGAAGCTCCTTGCTCCGCTAGTTTCAGTGCTGCGGCTTGACCTAATCCACTTCCTGCTCCCGTAATGATGGCTACTTTTCCTGCGTGACTCATGATGATCTCCTCCGATTATGTGTCATTTGTGATTGTACCTATTCATTCCTCGCCTCGATATGGATGAGCTATGTAGGTCAGCAAGGACATGACTCCTTCCTGACTTTACCTATTTTAATAAACAATTGATTTAAAAACAAACTAAATTATATCAACCCATATGATTTTGCTTACCGAAGCAAGTTCGTTTTCGCCAGCTCAATTAATTCATCGCCACGGCCATTCAGAACGGCTTTCATCATCCATAACGTGAATCCTTCCGCTTGTTTTATATTAATTTTCGGTGGCAGGGACAGCTCCTGGCGATTCACAACAGCGTCGATCAATACCGGGCCATTGTGTTGCAACGCGCGCTCTATGGCTCCCTCAAGCTCGGCAGGATCTTCTACGCGTATGCCTTCAATGCCCATTGCTTGTGCCACCATCGCGAAGTTTGGATTCACAAGCTCTGTCCCCGATTCGAGGAAACCGGCAGCTTTCATCTCCAGCTCTACAAAGCTGAGTGCGCCATTGTTAAACACAACTACTTTGACTGGGAGGTTATGCTGCTTCAGCGTGAGCAGATCCCCCATAAGCATCGCTAATCCCCCATCTCCGGACAACGAGATGACCTGCCTTTCAGGATCAGCAACCTGAGCCCCAATGGCCTGAGGCAGTGCATTAGCCATCGTTCCGTGATTGAATGAACCCAGCAATCTGCGGTTACGGCTCATCTGAATATAACGTGCTGCCCACACCGTGGGTGTACCTACATCACAAGTGAAGATTGCATTTTCCGCAGCGGCATCACTGATCACTTTGGTCAAGTATTGCGGATGAATAGGCTTTTTGCCTGGTTTTCCCACCGCAAGCTCGTCCAAATCCTCCCTTACTTTCGTATAATGCTTCACGCTTTTACGCAGATGTTTGTCACTATGTTCAGCCGTGAGGTATGGAAGCAACGCTTCAATCGTCGCCTTGATATCACCGCAAACTCCGTAATCCAGTTTAGTTCGCCGCCCTAAATGCGAGGTTTGAATATCCACTTGCAGTACAGTTGCATCTTCCGGATAGAACTGACGATAAGGGAAGTCAGTCCCGAGCATAAGGAGCACGTCACAGTCCATCATGGCATGGTATCCCGAAGAATATCCGATTAAGCCTGTCAGCCCTACTGAATAAGGATTGTCGTATTCTAAGTACTCTTTCCCTCGAAGTGCAATAACCATAGGGGATTTCAATCGATCACAAAGCTCTAGCAGTGGTTCACGAGCCCCCGCACATCCTGCCCCGCATAGAAGTGTAATTTTTTTGTCCTGATTCAAGTACTCCGCCAGCTTGGTGAGTTCGGGTTCAGAAGGATGTACAACCGGATGTGGCGCATGGTAGACATGCTCGGGAACAGGCAGATCAGCCGCTTCAAGTCCAGCAACATCGCCCGGAAGCACAATGACTGACACACCGGAACGAGCTACTGCTGTCTGCATCGCCATTGTGAGCGAACGAGGCATCTGCTTAGCTGTCGTGATCACTTCACAATAATGGCTGCATTCCTGAAACAAATACTCTGGATGAGTCGCCTGAAAATATTCACTGCCAATCTCGTCACTTGGAATGTGAGCAGCAATGGCCAGAACCGGCACACGGTTTCGATGGCAATCATAGAGTCCGTTAATAAGATGCATATTCCCAGGCCCGCTACTACCTGCACATACGGCAATGCTCCCACTTACTTGGGCATCTGCACCCGCTGCAAAAGCCGCTACTTCTTCATGTCTTACATGAATCCATTCTATTTTGCCCGACTTGCGGATGGAGTCGAGGACCGCATTTAACGAGTCTCCAACAATGCCGTATATCCGGTGAATTCCCGCATTTAATAAAGCTTCGACAAGGACGTCTGCTATCGTTTTTTTCATGATGCTTGGTCACTCCTTTATAACGTTATTTTGATTAGGTTTCCATCCCTTGAATATACCTATTCTTATACCCCAATATTTTGAAAAACGAATCAAAAGCATATGTCATTCCAAGTATATAAACACATTCTGCGTTAACATCTGGAGAAAACTCAAAAAATCCGCTTACCTTAAAAGGCAAACGGATCAATCTTGTTTTTTACACGATATCTACTCCTGAGAGCATAATTAATCAAATAGCTGGCATAACATTTCCACCACTTACAGGGATGTACGCTCCAGTGATAAAAGAGGACAAATCGGATGCCAGAAAAGCAACGACGTTTGCAATCTCCTGGTCTTCTCCCCTGCGTCTCAATGGTACGGATCGAGTATACGCCTCATCATGTCCTGGTTCGTTTGTTCGATCGCGTTCACTAATTGTCCACCCCGGAGCTACTTGGTTAACTGTAATCTGATATTCGCCAACTTCCTTCGCTAACACACGATATACACCGTCCATTCCGCGTTTTCCAGCGGTGTAGGCCGATTGATGGGCAAAATTTTGCATCGCGCATTCAGTGTTAATCCCAATGAAGCGACCGGACCTCATTTCCTGCATCTGCGGAATGAAAGCTTTGGCAAGATATACACTCTGCATGACACATGATTCGAACTGGCTTAAGTAATCCTCGGGTGCTTGCTCCAGAACGGAAGTCCATTCGTATTGAATGACTGCATTCGCAACGACAATATCTACGTTACCCAGCGTATTTTGGATCGCACCTCGCATCTGAAATACGGTATCTTGTTTAGTCATGTCACCTTGTACGATAACGGCCTGACGACCCATTGCTTCGATCTCGTCCTGCAATTCTTTGGCCTTCATTTCGTTGTTTATGTAATGCAATGCCAGATTCGCGCCGCAAGTTGCAAGTGTACGAGCAATCACTCTTCCCAATTGCCCAGTTGCACCCGTAACTAATGCCGTTTTCCCCGTTAAATCCAACTTCATGACCTGAGTCACCTCCTTATCCATTCTACTCTAAAACGATTTCGAAAAGTGAATTTTCGAATACTCGTGACGCCTGCATTTTCGGATATCAAGACTTCCTTTGGAGATTTTCTTGACTCTCAGTCCATTTTCAACGTTACTTTTGGATCTCTATTCACCATTGTGTTTCATAAAATCAATTTCCTGAAAACGGCTGACTTCCTTCTCCCAGCGCTCAGCAACATACTGACGGTGTACGGGATGATCATTATAAGCGTCATAAGCAGCCTGATCTGCAAACTCCATAGAAAACCCGTAATCAAACTCATTTTTTGCACTCACTTGGCGTAGGACCTGGAAATGTTCAACACCTGGAATTTCCGCAAGCGCTTCCTTACTTTCGTTCAAAAAAACTTCGGACTCCGCTGTATCTTTACCTGCATAAAGTGTAAATGTCACCATATGTGTAATTCTGCTCATCTCTGTTTCCTCCTCCACTATGTTCAGACTCTGTACTCTAGTTTACAACTGAATGCGCTGAAAGCGCAATATTTGGTTGAATTGAACCAATGAGCTTTCATGCAAGAAACTAAGAAAACACAACCAAAAACAAAAACCCCCGGAATAACATTCCAGGGGTTGCTCCTCATCTATAAGAGAACTAGTTTTTGAGGTTGTATTTGCGGTTGAACTTGTCAACACGTCCACCGATATCCACGTTTCTTTGTTTACCAGTGAAGAACGGGTGGGATGCAGAGCTAGTATCTACACGGATAACAGGGTAAGTGTTACCGTCTTCCCATTCCATTGTTTCATTCGAGAACTTCGTGGAAGAAGCCAGGAATTTGAAGTCAGCACTTGCATCGTAGAAAATAACGAGCTGTGTTTTAGGATGGATGTCAACTTTTGGCATAATCTATTTACACTCCTTTAATATGGGTACTTCCTAGAATCAAACTAAATTTTATTATACTCTTTTTTTGCACGAAGTACCAGCAAGAATTGACGAAAAGACAAAAAAATTATAATCCATGCGAGTGGGTATCTAAATCCATCATTACGCCGGGCCTTTTTCCAGTACATGCAATATGTACTCGAGCGCCTCGAGTTCATCCCTTCCTCTCGTCTGTAATCGAACCATACTGCCGTTTCGAAGCGGAAGTAATGCCATGCCTAGCAGGCTCTTTACATCTACACGATGTTCATGATCAGCCTCCGTATAAGACAATGATATGTCCGAAGCAAAACGTGACGCTTGAGAGGATACCGACAGTAACTCATCCCGATGAAAATCCGCGTGAATCATAAATTCATGTGTTCTCACAACTTTCAATTCCTTTCGCCAAAATATGAGTAACTGTAATCATGTGTTTTCATTTATATATTAAAATCAACATGAATTATACCATGTGCTGGCAGGTTGTCCATGCCTTTCATGCGGAAAAAACAAAAAAATTACGACTACTCCCGTTACAATTAAAAAAAGGTCCTGTACACATATGTGTACAGAACCCACACTCTTTTCTTATTACATACCGTTCGGGTAAACCATCACTTTAAGACTACCGCTTTTGTTATGCAGCGCCCTCTCCATTGCCTGTTGTGTCTCTTCAAGGGGGTATCGATCGGTGATCAAAGACATCACATCATGCTGTCCCGAACTTAAAAAGGCTACCCCCGCAGGATACGTATTGGCATAACGGAATATGCCATAGATATCGACTTCATTGTCGGCAATAAACGGGACATTGATTGCAATCTCATCCTGGGCGGGCAATCCAACAATGGCCAGCTTACCACCTCTGCGAAGAGAATATAGCGCCGACTGCAGTGCTTTGGGATTACCTGCCGTCTCCCAGGCTGTATCCACTCCGATGCCCTCGGTAATTTCCCGAATCACAGCAAGCGCATCCTCATGACGCACATTGATGGTGTGCGTTGCTCCCATCCGGCGTGCGGCCTCAAGCCGGACTTCCTCTAGATCCGTGACAATGATGGCCTCTACTCCGAAGGATTTCGCTGCCGCAACAGCCATCAGTCCGACGGGGCCCATTCCCATAATAGCCAGTGTCGTTCCTGGAGCCAGTTTACTCCTGCGAGCGGCATGAATACCAACGGAAAACGGTTCATTCATGGCTGCTTCCTCAAAGGTCAGGTGATCCGGGATTGGAAATACCATATCCTCTCGTATGACCATGTACTGCACGAATGCTCCATCGACCGGAGGGGTTGCCAGGAATTGAACTTCAGGACACAGATTGTAACGTCCTTCCTTACAAGCTGTACAGCGTCCGCAAGTCACTCCAGGTTCAATGGCAACTCGCTCCCCCACCTTCACTCGGGCAACGTCTGCACCAACCGCAACGATAATCCCCGCACATTCATGGCCAAGAATAATCGGTTTCTCCACAACAAATCTGCCAATGCGACCATGCTCAAAATAGTGTACATCAGATCCACAAACGCCTACGGCCATTACCTTAATAAGCACTTCATTGGATGAAGGTCTGGGAACAGGTTGATCCTCAATGATAATATGTCCAGGCTTTGTCATGACGGCAGCCTTCATCGTTACGGGCAGTTCGTGTTCACTCATACGCATTCTCCTCCTTATGCATGTCAGTGCTGTCTCTCGTTTCAAAGAAAACATTGCGTACTTTCGTACATGTTTATTTCATGCATGATTATTAGTAGATTTTTCGAGCTTGCTCATCCTGAATACCGCTCTTGCGATAAAAATACGTGTTAATCATATCGCGCCATTCCTTCGCGTGATCTGCCTGTTCCTCCTGCAGCGCAGCTACCTTGTTAAAGATGACTGGATCCACTTTACCTTCCAGCTCTCTCCATGTTTCGAGTAAAGCTTCAGCCTGCGCAGCACCTTCGAAATGAGTATCGTAGATGTGCTGGATAACCGTTTTACCGGAATGTAACACATGCGTGTACGGGACGTGATGGAAAAAGAGAATTAACTCATCGGGACAAGTCTCCAGTGATTCATATCTTGCTGCATTTTCCGCATGATATTGGGAAGTATAACCTGTACCACTCTTCACCGTCCGATCAACCCCAATTCCATGACAGTCCGCAAAGTGATACGTTCCCCATTTGGAATACTCGTAACCATCCACATTAGGTCCGTAATGATGATCCGGGTTTACCATCCAGCCTACACCGAGAGGTGCAGTATAATTTTCATAGATGTCAAGTGAAGACAGCAACATACCCGTAACCCGCTCTACGACTTGCTCATCATGTCCAAACGTTAATCTCACCCATTCATCTGCGATGGCTTCTGCCGAGAGCTCAGGATTCCACCCCAGTCTGCCATATCCGTACAAATTCGCTTGAGCCAGCGGATGGCCTGTCCAACTTGCATCCGCACCGATGTTGGATACAGCCGCAAATCCACTGTACTGGCGCTGATAGAGCGAACCGTCTGCAATGCGCTTGATCTCTGAGCCTTTGCCCTTGGCATACGTGTCAAAATCCAGAATTTCCTTCCACTGTGGCACAAGATAAGCCAGATGACGCTGTTGTCCTGTGTATTCTTGCGTAATCTGGAACTCGATCACTTGATTCGTATTCTCCATCGCCCCGAATAAAGGGGATACTGCTTCTCTAACCTGAAAATCCATAGGTCCATTTTTAATCTGCAAAATGACATTGTCTGCAAACCGTCCGTCTAGCGGTTTAAAGTGGTCATAAGCCGCGCGAGCCCGATCTGTAGTACGATCCCGCCAGTCCTGCTTGCAGTCGTATACGAAGCACCGCCAGATGACAAGTCCGCCAAAGGGACGAAGGGCTTCTGCAAGCATGTTTGCACCGTCTGCATGGTCACGATTGTATGTGAAAGGCCCCGGACGATTTTCAGAATCGGCCTTGATCACATATCCGCCAAAATCCGGAATCGCAGCGTACACCTTCGCCGTTTGAATCTTCCACCACTCACGTACCTGATCATCCAGTGGATCAGCTGTCTGCAAGCCACCAACTTCGATTGGACTGGCGTAATTGGCACAAAGAAACAAGCGAATACCATACGCTCTGAATTCAGCCGCTACCTTCGCAACATCACCAAGGTATCGCTCTGTCAGAAACAGACTCTCTTGTTTATGCACATTCACGTTATTAATCGTTATCGCATTGATTCCGGTTGAAGCCAGTAATCGGGCATAGTCTCGGATCCGCCCTAAATCCTGTGTGAACTCATCGTTTTCGTAAAAAATAGAACGCCCGGCATATCCCCGCTCAATACTGCCGTCCACATTATCCCACTGATTAATCATGCGCAGTTGATTCACGGGTTGCTCTGTAATAAATAAAGGCTTCTCTCCGTCAAGAGCCGAACCGGCCTCTTCTGACTTACCTTGCTTTAATGTCAGTTCACGAAGCAAATGAAAAACAGCATATAAAACACCTTGCGGCGTCTCTGAACCAATAATCAGTTCCTGGCGAGACTCATCTTCACGAATGATAAAACCCTCACCCTGTACAGCAGCACGTTCCGCCTCCGTAAACGCACTTGTCACCTGATTGTTCCCTGCCCAGGTGCCCACTCGGATTGAAGGTTTACGTTGTTCGTCTGAATCCGTGCTTTGGGTCTGAGAATGGCGAATGACAGGCTGTTCACCGTATAACTTACCGAGCCCTTGCTTGAGCTCGGTAAGAGCGGTATCGATGACCAGATGCTGTTCCTGTACATCAATTTGCCGGCTCCAGAGAGGAGCTGCCGTTCTCGTTCCCGTAGCCCCTTTCGCTTCTGGTAGTGCAACATGATAACCTAGCCATGCTTCATATTGCGGGCCGGACAGTCCAGATTGTACGGTAGTTTGACTCATTGTACAGCCTCCTTGCTTGCATAGATCTGTGCAAGACGATTATTTTTGCCTTCAAGCAACCACAGTATAGAAGTTACGCCACGTGGATAATATTTGCTGCCGACAGCAACACCGGATAAGATCTGGTCACTCCAGCACCAGTAGGATTCCTTCGGATGAAGCAACCATTCCACATGAGTTGCATCCGCTGCTTTCCCAGTCTCATCCCACTCCACACCCAGAATCTCACGTGTGATAAATTGGGACAAATAGATTTTGCTCAACCAGGAGTTGTTGCTTGTCGAAGACAGCTTCCAGCCACCATCTTCAAACAGACATATTCCTGGAACTAGCACCGTTTTTAGATGTGTATGCAGTGCCTTGATATAGGGTCCGAACCGACCGTTAACATCGAGTGCCGCTTCACAACCTGTAAAATACGGGAATACCAGACCTTCAATCGCCGGAATGATACGCGAATCGTTATTTTCCGCAATAACCGCCGGGATGTAACCTCCATCAGTCAATTGAGCAGCGACGCTTGCCGCGCAGCGATCTGCTTGTTTTCCTGCCTGATGAGACAGCTCTGCGAGCTTCTCGGCTGCAAACAACTTTTCGAGTGCAACATAGACAGCCCAGCATTTACCCGCAAGATAGATATTGTTCCGCGATTGTCCAAGGGATACGTCCAAACTGTCGTACGTGGTTATCTCTGCCCCGCCTTGTGTACGGCTGCTATCCAGTCCCATTAAGCCATTACGTTGATCTTCTTCTGGATGGTCACGGTTAAGCATACTTTGGAAGCATTCCTGAATAACCGGCAACATCTCCGTCACAAACTCCCGATCTTGCGTCTGCTCAATATATACCGTTGCGCAGCAAAGCCAATTGACAAGCTCTTCATGGCTCATCTGAGAGAAACAGTCATCGATGCCGACGAGTTCATACGCCGAATGACCCGGACGGGAAAATACATTGGCGATTCCAATATCATGTGTAAACGTAATGCCGCCCGGATGAAGTGTCTCTTCTCCAGGGAAGCGAACCTGATCCGTATAACTATAACGCTTCACAAACCACTCCAGCTCATTACGAACAGTCCATGGATTAAGAGCAAGCTCGAAGTACAGCTGATCTGCGGTCAGATCCAGCGTATTCATCATCCGATATTCGCCTTCATTCACAATCCAAAGCGGCTCGCCATCTGCATCGAGCAGTTGGGTGCTCGCATAGTAGCTGTGGATGGAATGAGCAAGCATATAGGACTGATCTTCGCTAAGCGCTTCCGTTCCAAGTCGCCGATCTACTTCGGCACAGGATGCAGTCAATGCATCAAAACGATCGAGTGCATACTCACCCGCTTGCAGAATGTCAGCAAAGTAACGTGTGTACCAATATGTGGTGTCCATACCGGTAGTTACAATTCCTCCCCGATAGAAACATACCGCGAATTGGAACGTGCGTTTCTGGCCTGCCGGAACTTCCATCAGTAATACCGATGTAGATCCTAAGCCAAATGCCAGATTGTCACGATGTTTTTCCTCTAAAATTTTCTCCAGCGTAAATCCGCGTGCAGGCCACAGACCTTCATTTTTCGACACAATAGCTGTCAGACGCCCTTGTCCAACCCCTGTCAATGGACCTCCCTCTGGTCCACCAATTAAACGCATCGCAGAATACGGATCACTACCTTGATAACCGAAGTACCCTTTACGGGTTTTCTCGCCTTGGCTGTTGTCAATGGTCATCTCGACCAACACTGCGGGTACGAGTGCATCCATCAGCGCTTCACGATCTGCACTCTTCGGATGCGGAACGGGACGTACAGGCGAATAAATACGGAATTCAAGATCTCCTGCATTCCATGTATCTGTCCCCGAAGTGAACTCCCGAGTAATGTCTTCATCCCGAAACGCAGAGATCAACGGCTTTGCCCCCGCACCGTCAGCTTGACTTCCACTGTCCAGCTTCTCCACATCATAACGTCTACTCTCATCTTCACTCGCTTCATAAAAAGGCAAAGCCTGATAATGCTCTCCATCACAAGCTTGTAATCCTATATATACGTTTTGGTCAGCCGGCTTCCCAAGTTCAAGCCCCAGCCCACCTTTAGCCCCTTTGTAACCTAGCGTGAAACTGGCAAATGCACCGATTGGTGCGTGATGAGCATTGTAAAAAATAGAATTGGATGTACTCATTCTTCATAACCTCTCTCGGAATAAGATATGCATGCGTTTTCATTAGCCCCATCCTATCACGCAGTGTCCGTCCAGACCATGAACAAATCAATCGGATATTTACCCAAATCAAGCTGAAATATGATAAAATATAAAGCGGTTACACTTTTAAAATTTTAATAAATTCGTTTTAAATATGTACATAACATAGCGTAACATGACCCAACATAAGGAGGAATTCAAATGTCTTCCACGTATTTACCTCCCGATCTGGGAGAAAGTGTGCATGAAGTGTTTTACCCAGATGTGCAAACCACCGTTAACTTGTTCGCCATTCATCTGCGCAGTGTCGGACCCGATTGGGACTATCCGGCGCACGAGCATCCTCAATATGAGCTCAATTATGTAACAGAGGGTGTGCAGTATATGACCATAAACGGTACTTTGTATGTACAAAACGCTGGCGAGCTCCTGCTGATCCCTCCGGGAAGCATTCATTCCAGCCAGAGCCGAAGCGGACAAGGCTTCACCTACTTCTGTATGCATTTTGATATTGATGATCAGCTGTTTCTCTCTCTTCTGGCACGAATCAAGCAAGTATTATTCGGAGCAGACAGCCCGGTTACCCGGCAGATTGAACCTGTGCTGCACAAGCTCATGTCCTCTGCCCACGATCAATCCCCCAGTGCTATGGTACAGCGCATGCAACTGCAATCCGCGGTATTTGAGCTGTTTGGTCACCTCTGGGAGACGGTGTCTCAGGAAGCAGTCCAGACGTTTGCGGGTGGGTACGAACGGATTGAACTGGCGCATCAGATTCGTACTCGGCTTCAAGGACTAATGAGCCAGCAATTCAAACAAGGCGATGAATCCGACAGCCACTATGGGATCGATGATATCGCCGCAGAACTCGGCATCAGTACTTCGCATTGCAATCGTGTTTTCAAACAAATATTCGGGCAGTCCCCCCGTACCGTTCTATCCCAAATGGTGCTGCACGAGGCCAAAGTTTTACTAGGTAATCCGCAGCTCTCTGTACAAAATATCGCAGTGATGCTTGGATATAAGGATATCGCCCATTTTAGCCGTCAATTCAAACGGTGGTCGGGGAAGTCCCCTTCACAATATAGACAGGAACAGCCTGCTCTGGAGTAATGTCCAGCAGCAGGCTGTTCTATTTGATGTTTACGTTACATATCGTTATTTCAGCAAACGTTTGATCAGATTCAATTTGTTATTGTAAGGCGGGTACAGCATATGCGGATTAAGCTTGGTACTCTTTTTCAAAACACTTTTCATATGTGAAAAGGTCTCGAAGCTGTACCGTCCATGGTACGAGCCAATACCAGAATGACCTACTCCTCCAAACGGTAGCCGTGGATTGGCCACATGTGTAATCGTATCGTTAATGCATCCTCCGCCAAAAGAAACCTCGTTTAACACTTTATCCTGAACAGCTGAATCGGATGTGAACAGGTACAAGGCTAACGGCTTTGGTCGTTTAATAATTTCGCCAATTGCATCATCTAGATGATTATAACTGATCATCGGCAAAATCGGCCCAAAGATCTCATCCTCCATCGTAGCTGCATTCCACGATTCCGCATCAATTAGGGTCGGCTCAATAAAGCGATCCTCTTCATCGGAAGAGCCTCCATAGATGACCTGGTCCCAGTCTCGTTCAATTAATGCGGTCAAACGTTTAAAGTGTGACTTGTTCACGATGCGCCCATAGTCCTTGTTATGCTGAATATCCGTTCCAAAGAAGGTTACTATCGCAGCTTTCATCGCATCAATTAAAGGCTGTTTTACACGCTCATGTACAAGCAAATAATCCGGGGCGATACAAGTTTGCCCTGTGTTCAGCAGTTTGCCCCAAATAATACGTTCGGCCGCAACTTGAATATCCGCCTGCTCATCCACGATGACAGGACTTTTCCCTCCAAGCTCCAGCGTAACAGGAACAAGGTTTTTCGCTGCGGCCTCCATCACGATTTTACCAACGGGTACACTGCCTGTAAAAAAGATATAGTCGAACGATGCATGGATAAGCGCTGTTGTTGTGTCTTTGGCTCCTTCGACCACTTGTACATATTCCGGCTCAAATACTTCACCAATCAATTTCTTCACAACAGCCGATACAGCCGGGGTGTTCTCTGACGCTTTGAGCACCGCCGTATTGCCCGCGGCAATCGCACCAACCAGTGGTTCGATAAGGAGTTGAAAAGGATAATTGAACGGCCCAATAATAAGCACCGCACCATACGGTTCAGGAAAGATATAACTTTTGGAGCCAATAAGCGCCACTTGAGTTCTAACCTTAACAGGCTTCGCCCACTTTTTGATTTTACGCATCGTGTGTGTAATGCTGTCGAGCATAAATCCAATCTCTGTCGTATACGACTCAAATTCACTTTTCCCCAAGTCTTGATACAGTGCCTCGGTCAATCCGGATTCATGTTTCTGAATGGCCTGTTTTAAACGTCTCAAACGCTCTATTCGAACTTCCGCTGGTCTCGTGGCACCGGAACGGAAAAATGTACGTTGTTTCTCCAGAATGACGTGTACATCTTCGTGTGTTAATTCTTGAAACGTGGTCATAATGCTCACTCTCCTTCGTTGGAAAAGATTATTGATGAAAGGTTTAAACTGACGAACCTATACGTTACATGCCGTAGCATGTTAAGTCTTTTCTTGTTGTTGTGCAATCTGACTGTAGATTAATCGAGCGCTGAATCAGCTACTTATTTATAGGCATTCCTCTTCAAGCGCAGCTACAAGCTGTTTAAGCAGATCGACGGAAGCGTGCAGCGAAGCTGAATAATAACGCTGCGTTCCCTTCTGTTCCACGGAAATGAGCCCTTTCTCCAGCAGCAACTTCAAATGGTGGGATATCGCTGGACGGGACAGACTGGACTGCTCCGTAATCTCATTCACTGTCATATGCCCTTTTTCGCTCAGCATGAGCAAAATCGATTGGCGATGGTTGTCACTCAGAACTTGAAACAGCGGGATACATGTTTGGAAAATGGTTATGGCCTTCTGACCCATATTTACACCTCGATTATCATTCTGCGTTCTATCTATTAACTATCATTCTACGAACTTTATAGTTTTTACTTTCATTCGTTTAAACATTTAAACCTATAAATTGAATTGTACTTCCTAATATCTCAAATTTCAAGAAAAACAGCTTAGAACAACAATCTTTTATAAATAAAACGCTTCCACTCTACCATACTTGTATGGTAGTATGGCAATGAAGGAGTTGAAGTTGTGGAACATACCCCCAGATTATCATCCAAAGCCGGTTTATCGCCCTTGTCAGGCCACCTCTCGGCGTTGAACAAGCAATCCTACTCGACGCGAGATTTGGTCTATGACACGCTGAAACGACAGATTTTGAGTCTGCAGTTGCCTCCGGGTACGGCCATTTCGGAGAAAGAAATCGCCCTGGACTTTCAGGTTAGCCGGACTCCTGTGCGAGAAAGTTTTGTCCGGCTCGCTCAGGAAGGTCTGCTGGAAGTGTATCCCCAGCGTGGAACGTATGTCTCTCTGATTCAACTGGATCTCGTCGAAGAAGCCCGATTTATGCGCGAGCAGCTGGAGCGAGCTGTCATCCGTCTAGCTTGTGCACAATTTCCAGAAGAGCAGATGTTGGCCCTTGAACACAATCTTGCAGAGCAGCAGCAATGCCTGAGCGAACCGGATGATGAACGCATGTTTCAACTGGATGAGGAGTTCCATAGCAGTCTTTTTGCTGGCTGTAACAAAAGCAACACCTGGACGGTGATTCAGCAGATGAATGTGCATTTGAATCGAAGCCGGATGCTCCGTCTGTCTTCCGATCATCATTGGGATCACTTAATCGAGCAGCACCGATCCATGGTTCAGGCGATTCAGCAGCATGATGCAGAGAAAGCAGAACGTCTGATGCAGGAACATCTGTATCTGACAGTGACGGATCTGGCTGTTCTGCGGAGTACATATCCTTCCTATTTCCAATAAGTACAGAATTCCTGCTTGCACATCGTAATACATGTTGTTTCTTCCACTAATGAGGATGAGGTGAATGAGATGAAGATGGTTTTTCGCTGGTTTGGCGAAGGCAATGATACGGTATCGCTGGATCAGATCCGGCAAATTCCGGGCGTCGAAGGCATTGTATGGGCACTACATGATGTTCCTGCAGGCGAAGAATGGCCGATGGACAAAATACTTGCTGTCAAGACAGCTGCGGACCAAGCCGGACTACATCTGGATGTCGTAGAAAGTGTTAATATTCATGAAGATATCAAGCTTGGACTGCCTTCACGGGATAAATATATTAGCAACTACATTAAAACCATGGAGAAACTTGCCCAAGTGGGTGTCAAAGTGATCTGTTATAATTTTATGCCGATCTTCGATTGGTTGCGTACGGATCTGCACAAAGAAATGGAGGACGGATCAACAGCCCTCTTCTATGAAGCTAGCAAAATTGAAAACATTGAACCACTGGAACTGGTTCGCAAAATCAATGAAAACTCCACCCTCACGATGCCGGGCTGGGAACCGGAACGACTGCAGTATCTCACAGGTTTGTTTGAAGCCTATAAAGATGTGACCGAAGACGATATGTGGGAGAACGCACGTTACTTCCTGCAAGAGATCATTCCTACCGCCGAGCGGCTTGGCATTCGAATGGCGATTCATCCCGATGACCCGCCTTGGCCGATCTTTGGTCTGCCTAAAATTATAATCAATCAGGACAATGTTCGCAGATACCTGAATCTATATGATAGTCCGGCGAATAGTGTAACGCTGTGTAGCGGATCTCTCGGTGCCAATCCAGACAATGATATCATCGGTATGATTCATGAGTTCAGTGATCGGATTCCGTTTGCTCACATCCGGAATGTGAAGGTCTATGAAAATGGTGACTTTATCGAAACCTCTCACCGCAGTCAGGACGGAAGTGTAGATATCGCGGGTGTTGTAGAAGCCTATCACGATATTGGTTTTGAAGGATACGCCAGACCGGACCACGGTCGACATCTGTGGGGAGAAGAATGTAGACCAGGCTATGGACTATATGATCGTGCACTCGGAATTATGTATCTCTGGGGTGTCTGGGATTCACTACAAAGGAGGGCAAACGCATGAGCGAACACCATTCGAACCTGAATCTGGAGCGTACTTCTCGCCTTCAAGGTAAAACAGCCGTGATTACCGGAGGGGCAGGCGTATTATGCCGCTCCATGGCTGAAGAACTCGCAAGACACGGCGCCAAGGTGGCCATCCTGAACCGGACGGTATCCAAAGGTCAAGACGTTGCATCCGCAATTGAAAAAGCAGGTGGCCGTGCCATTGCCGTTGCATGTGATGTCACCCAAGCCGAAAGTGTTCAGGCGGCGGCAGATATTGTTCGAGAGCAACTCGGCCCATGTGACATATTGATTAATGGTGCTGGCGGCAATAACGCCAGTGCCAACACAACAAATGAAATTTTTAAACCGGAGGATTTGGGTAATCCTGATGTGACCACCTTTTTTGATGTAAGTGTAGAGGGGTTTCGGCAGGTCATGGATCTGAACTTTGTCGGCTCCCTCATCCCTACTCAAATTTTTGCCAAACACATGATTGAGCGCGATGTACCGGCTACGGTCATCAATATATCGTCCATGAGTGCCCCATCTCCTATGACCAAAGTACCTGCGTATAGTGCTGCCAAGGCGGCTATTAACAATTTTACACAATGGCTCGCTGTGCATCTGGCAGAGTCGGGGATTCGAGTCAATGCGATTGCTCCAGGCTTCTTCCTGACCGAGCAGAACCGCAACTTGCTCTTACAGCCAGACGGCTCACCTACGGAGCGTTCCAGCAAAATTATTGCGCATACCCCAATGCGCCGTTTTGGTAAACCGGAGGATCTGCTCGGTACGTTAATGTGGCTGGCAGATGAGCATCAGTCCGGCTTTGTAACGGGTATTGTTGTGCCTGTAGACGGCGGATTCATGGCTTATTCCGGGGTGTAGTCTTCTTTTTGAATACATCGATTGTCTGAAACAGATTCACAATCCAACCGAACCTCGTGATATGCTCACGGGCTTCGGTTTTTTTGACGTTGATTTGATCCTCAAGTGATAAGGAATAAATTGCATCGTTGTGGGCAAGGATTGAGGGTGTAAAGGGTGGTGATGCATATATGATGGAGGAAACTACGGTCGTTGCTGTGCGAGCGATTATCGCTTTTCTCACCTTAATTGTCTATACGAGGGTTTTGGGAAAACAACAAATGGGCAACCTGACCTATTTTGATTATATTAACGGCATTACGATTGGCTCCATTGCCGGTACGTTTGCCACGGATTTGTCGTCCAAAGCGTGGATTCATTTTGTAGCGTTAACCATCTTCACCTTGATCACCATCATTTTTCAATACATTACGCTGAAAAGCCGAGCCTTCTCCCAAATTATGGACTCCGATCCCACCCTGGTCATTCAGAATGGCAAAATTCTGGAACAAAATCTGAATCAAATGCGCGTGAAGTTCGACGAACTCACCATGATGCTACGGCAAAAGGATGTATTTGACCTGACCACGGTCGATTATGGCATTTTAGAGCCGGATGGCACCCTATCCATTGCTTTGAAACCGGAGAATCAGCCCGTAACCGCAAAGGATATGCACATGCGCCCACCATCCCAGAAACTCATGACCGAGCTTATTATCGACGGTGTATTAATGAAAGAAAAACTGGCGGAGCGGAATAAGGACAGCAGCTGGTTAACCGAACAATTGAAAAAACAAAACCTGACGATTCAGGACATTGCATTTGCTGCCATTCTACCGAATGACAAGTTATATATCGATTTGTATAAGGATCGGTTATCAGACATGACCAGCACGGATGAGGAAAAAAAACGCAACTGATCTGAATGAATCTAGTATATCTGAACTCATAAAAACAATCTGACCAAACTTGTCCCGGGAGGTTCGGAAATGAAAAAGCATAAATGGCTTCTCTATACGATCCCCATTATCATGCTTTTGCTGTTCATCGCGATCATGATTAGCGGCCCTTGGCTCAAAAAACCTTTTGGCACGCAAGATCGCTTACTGGAATCCATCCAGAAGCTGGAGAAGCAGGTTCTGGACAAGCAGTGGACTCAAGCCAAAGGTCAGATCGAGTATGCCATGCAAGCTTGGCATCGGATCGTCAACCGCATTCAATTCAGCGTGGAGCGTGAAAGTATTTATGATATTCTGGGCGCACTTGCACGAATCCAGGGCGGTATTGCGGCGCAGGATGATCAAGCGATTATGGAGGAAATTTATTATTTTTATGCCTTATGGGATAACCTCGGGGACTAACACTTCGCACTATCCAAAGAGAGTTGAAACTAACCCGCAAATTATGCTGAGTGGTACAAAACAAAAAAACGATATAAAAACACCTCCTTTTAAAAAAAGGAAGTGTTCTTTGTTCATCCTTCGGACTTTCGCCCTATCTACATTACGTTCTATGCTCTGTTTAATCCACGGGATTTCGACTTCGAGGGACTTGCCGTTCCTTCTTTTCGGAAGAAAAGTGCAAGAGCTCCCTTTGCACACCATAACGCAAACAATGCAAACAGCGTACCCCAGAACAGAGCTGGCATAAACGTCTGTTGCGCCAGATTGGCTGCATCTCCGGCCTGAGATGGACGGGTCCAGGATGCCCAACCGATATACATCGCACTAACAACGGACTCTTCGAGCGTAATAAAGGCCAGTAGCAGATAGTAGTACTTCGCGATTTTCACACCAAAAATCATAATAACTACATTCAACGCGATAAACCCGGTCAACCACAACATTCCGAATTCGCCTCTGACATATAACACCAGCGACACAAGTGCCACAGCCGTCATAACTCCCAAGCCCCACATGTGCCGCCCTTTGCGGTACAAGTAAAACAGAAGCCATGCAAAAAGCGATGCACCAATGTATCCTGCCAGCGAAACAAATATCGCTCTCCCCGATGTCAGCATAGATGAATACGTGACACCGCTATGATCCGCGTATAATTCTATGCGTAACACTTTACCGGACAAAACCAGTGTCATCAGCGCATGAGCGAATTCATGAATCATCGTATCGAGATTACGGAACAAGGATGAGAACGGGATGAATCGGGTCAGAAATACAGAGGCCATTAGAAAAAGGATCGTTTTGAGCCACTTGTTCACTCTGTTCAAACCTCCTTGCCTTCAACTAGCGAGCCTATCCATTATAGTACGTCAGGCTTCCCTGCTTCGTTTCGTCTTTTGAAGTCAAGCGCGCATTGCTCCATCCACCAGCAAAAGCTGCGATTGTGCCCAATGAAAAAAGAAGATAGATCATATCGACCACGCCCTTTCTCAAAAGTCACCAAAAGTCGATTTCGCATCCGCAAAATGGCATCGTTCACGAACTGTTCGGCGGCTTTGCTCTGGATAAGCGTTACATATGCATATAGTGAATGATCGACAGGCTCATCCAGCGGACTAACCCCGGCACATGAAAACTCGGTCTGCACCCCTGCTTCATGGAGCAGGCTCAGGGAGCGAACCAGCTCTGCGTCGACCTCTACCCCGTTCCATATCACCGTCCGTTTGGGAGACACGGTTCGTTTGTCCCGTTCGGTCCAGTGCAACAGTTCCTGTTTCCGTCTTCTCCACAGATGTACAGGCTGTTCACTGAGCAGTACTTCCTGTTCCTCAAATTCTTCATGTACGTTCATCATGTTCCTCCTGGTCTGCATATCCAAACGTCTCAAACGAAAAAGAGCACATCACTGTGCTCTCTGCTTCGCAAAAGGCAAAGGAATAGGTCACGTTCATTCCTCAGCATGTTGTTATATTGTACCTTTTTCGGCGAAAAGCATCAAATGCTCATTAAAGTTCCTATTCGTTCAATGCCAGCTTCAGCGCTTCCAGATTCTCTCTCATCACGCTAATGTAGTCCTTGCCTGCCTTAACCTCATCCTCGGTTAAACCTTCGATGGGGTTCAACACAGCCGTCTTGGCTCCAATCTCCTTAGCAATAGTTTCAGATACTTTGGATGAAACGAGTGTTTCGAAAAAGATTGTTTTCACCTTGTGTTCCTTGGCAAAATCAATGACAGTTGCCATCTGTGCTGCGGATGGTTCCTGTTCAGGAGACAACCCGGCAATCGGAACCTGCTGCAAACCATACTCCGCTGCCAGATATGCAAAAGCCGCGTGTTGTGTAATAAAGTCCTTCCGTTTGCTGTCCTTCACAGCCGCTTTGAAGTCCTGATCCAGTGCTTCCAGCTTGGCAATATATGCATCGGCGTTCTGTTTGAACTGGTTTGCATGCTGAGGGGCCGCTTTGGCAAGTCCAGCTTCAATGTTGCGTACTTCCTTTATAGCGAGCGCTGGTGACAGCCACACGTGAGGATCAAGCCCGCCATGGTCGTGGTTATGCTCTTCACCTGTTGCGGCGTCATGGTCATGCTCGTGACCTTCCTTCGCAGAGGCGTCATCTGCGTGATCATGTTCTTCAGTGGTTGTTGCTTTGTCCGCTTGTTCGTGATCATGTTCTTCTTCTCCTCCTTCACGAATGCTAATCCCTTGACTGGCTTCCACCTGTACAAGTTTGCTATTGCTTAGGCTGTCTTTGACCTGATCCATCCAGGACTCCATGCCTGCCCCGTTGTAGACGAGAACATCTGCTTTTTCAATGCTCGCGATGTCCTGAGGCGTTGGTTCCCAATCATGCGGCTCCATGGCTGGCGGAATAAGCGTATGTACATCAGCCAGATCGCCCGCTACATTTTTCGTGAAATCATACATCGGATAAAAGCTGACCTCTACATTTAATTTTTGCTCCGAAGCCGCTGGAGTACTAACTGCAGCAGCTTGATCCGGATTGGAGGTTGTTGTTTTTTGGCCGCAACCTGTTGCAACAAGTGCCAAACTGAAGATAATTCCCAGCGCTGAAGTTTTGCCCAATTTCATAGTCTGAATTCCCCATTTCATCTTTATGTGTTGCTTTTTGAATGAATATATAATGTTGCTGTCTGCTGCTTGACGGCGCGATGACGTTTACGATTGTATAGTGAAATCACCTTTTGGGCTGATATTCCAGTCAACAGGAAAAGTAACAGGATGAGTGCAATGGTTCCTCCCGGAGGTGTATTCCATTGATACGAAGCGGTGAGCCCGCTAAAAATGCCCATCAATCCTGTAACGATAGAAATAACAATGGCTGCGGCAAAACTGCGTGCAACCCTCAAAGCTAATGCTGCCGGCAATACAATAAGTGCAGATACGAGCAGCACACCGACAATCGGCATCGCAGAGGCCACGGTCATTCCGGTTAGTATCGCAAAGGCAAATGATAAACCTTTCACCTGTACGCCTCCAATGGAGGCAGTCTCTTCATCAAATGTCAAATTGTACAACGGTCTTCGCAAAACGAAAAAAAAGGTCAATCCAATCAAACATACCGCAGCCATCATCCACAGCTGGATATTACTCACTGCGACGATGGAACCAAACAGATAAGAACTGAAGGTTTTGGAAAGATTCATTTTTAGACTCATTAATACAACAGCCAAAGCTAGACCAGATGTCATAATGATTGCAACCGGCACCTCACTGTAAGTCCGATAGCTTCGCCGTAGCTGTTCGACCAGCAGAGCACCAATGATTGCAACAGCGAAGCCGCTTAGAACCGGATTCAGGTTCATAACCGAACCTAGGGCAACCCCTGCCAGTGAAACGTGAGAAAGTGTATCAGCCATAAGTACCTGCCTTCTAAGCATCAGATATACACCCAAAATAGGTGCAATGATTCCAATTAGTCCTCCAGCCCAGAAAGCACGTTGCATGAATTCGTACTCAAACACTGCCATTCCTCACTTTCTTGTCTCTCCAAGGTGATCGTTCGATCCAGCCGGTTACCCACTTCTTCGAGACCGTGTGTGACCATAATGATGGTGAGACCATGAACATCTGCATAGTGACGCATCAATTCATAGAACCCTTCTCTACTGCGCCGATCCATCCCGGTGGTGGGCTCATCCAGCACAAGCACTTGCGGCTGTCCAGCCAGGGCTCGTGCGATACAGATTCGCTGCTTCTGTCCGCCCGAAAGCTCTCCTACACGTGCGTTGCGGTATTCCCACATGCCGACTTCACGCAGGCTTCGTTCAACAATCGCTTCTTTGTCCGAAGTGAATCGCCGAAAAAGACCTAACTTGTGATAACAACCGGATCGCACGAGTTCGATGACTGTACTGGGAAAACCACTATTAAACGAGGCTACTTGCTGAGGTACGTAACCGATCTCCAGCTTTTTGCCTCGAAGCTGCTGTGTATTCATATGTACCGAACCGCTCCAGGGCTTTAAGAGCCCCAGCAACAGCTTCAGCATGGTTGTCTTCGCAGAGCCATTCGGCCCCGTGATGCCGACAAATTCACCCACATGAATATCCAACGACAGATGATCAATGACGGGCTCTTTACCATATCCAAATACGACATCACGCATGGAAGATAAAATCATGGTGTTACCTCTTTCTTTTTTTCGTAAATATTACGATTTATAAAAACCAAAATTTTTTAGCGGGTTTCCCGGTGAATCGTCATCTTCTTCAAACGAGGTGAATACTTTTTCATCTCCAGACGTTCTGGATGGTTGCGCTTGTTCTTCGTTGTTGTATAGTTGCGATCTCCGCACTCCGTGCATGCTAAGGTTACAATGACTCTCATGGTGTTGCCTCCCTTTATTTATTCGTAATAATTACTATTTATTGATACTAGCCTAAGCCTTTTATTTTGTCAACTGTTTCTCTTAGCTCCACTGCGGAAAAGGATCTTTCAACTCGCGCCAGTTCATCTGCATCTCTTCGTCCGTAAGTAATGTCTCATCCAATGTTCGTTCAATGGCTGCACGATCCATATCGATCCCAATAAATACCAGCTTGGTCACCCGGTCACCCCACTCTTCATTCCAATCCGGAATAGCTGGAAGTGTGTCGCCAAAATGAAGATGCCGCTCTTCCTCACTCATCGCCCCTACCCATATTCCCGCGGGTGCAAGCTGTTTGGAAGTACCCGCATGGCTAAATGAAATGGCCATATGGTTGCGAGTAGCCATCCACATTAACCCTTTGGAACGAACGATACTGTCTGGCCATTTGGCAATCCAGCGCAGCAGGCGCTCGGGATGGAATGGGCGTTTGCGATGATATACAAACGAATGAATACCGTATTCCTCGGTCTCAGGCGTATGCTCCTCTTTCATCAATTCGCGGATCCAGCCCGCGGACTGGCTTGCTTTTTCAAAATCAAACCGACCGGTATTCAAAATTTCTCTCGGATCAATCTGTCCATGCGTTGTGCGAACCAACTTGGCCTCTGGCTGCATCGCATGCAGTGCTTTTTCCAGCTTCGATAGCTCTTCTTCGGATACCAGATCACATTTGTTCAGCACAAGAACGTCGCAAAATTCAACCTGGTCGGTCAGCAAATGCACAATGCCCCGCACGTCATCTTCTCCGGCTTCCTGTCCGCGATCCTTAAGCGTCTCTTTCGAATAAAAGTCACGCCAAAACTGAGCGGCATCCACCACCGTTACCATCGTGTCTAGACGAGTGAATCGAGTCAGATCAATGCCAAGTTCCTCGTCAATGTACGTAAATGTCTGAGCCACAGGAACGGGTTCGCCAATGCCCGTAGATTCAATCAATATGTAGTCGAACGACCCATCCAGCGCAAGCCGCTCCACCTCTTTTAACAAATCCTCACGAAGTGTGCAGCAGATGCACCCGTTCGACATCTCCACCAGCTTCTCATCAATCCTCGATAAACCGCCCCCGTCCCGAATCAACCCTGCATCAATATTGACTTCACTCAGATCGTTTACGATGACGGCGACACGCATGCCCTCCCGATTATGTAACACGTGGTTTAGCAATGTCGTCTTACCCGCTCCAAGATAACCGCTAAGAACCGTAACTGGCACTCGATTTTGAATATGTTGTTGTTTTTCTGATACTGACATTATTGCTTCCTCCACTTCTTATGGGTGAATTTAAGTGATCCATGAAACCTTTCGGGATATCTAGATGGTGAACTAAGATGATGGATGATGTACTTATGCTGATTTAGTTATATGGGCGATGTATTTAATCGTAATCATTACGATTAAATACATCGAGAACTATACCTTATTCCACCTTTGCTTGTCAACTGAGTCCCTTTGAGCGAACTTTTTAATCGTAAAATAACTGATTAACTGCCCGAATCGATGTATGTTACGGCAAGTACAAGCATATATTCTAGCAAAGTTCTAGTTACGGAGGTCTTTTCATGAGAATCGCAGCTAGTTTGAAACTTCTCACCTTCCTGGTTCCCTGTGCCTTTCTGGTTCCGGTTGTTATTGCGTTCGCCCCGGATCTCAATAAGGTCTGGAATAGTGAAGCGTTGCAAAATATAAAAACAGTATTTGTGAGTATTTTTCTGGAAGCGGCCCCCTTTCTGCTCATGGGCGTGTTCCTGTCCTCTCTGATGCAATGGTTCGTATCGGAAGAGATGGTGCGAAGACTGACCCCCAAACATCCGGTTGGGGGCGTGCTTGTAGCGGGCCTGCTCGGTATTGTTTTTCCCATCTGCGAATGCGGAATGATCCCGGTTGTACGGCGGCTTATGCATAAAGGCATGCCTGCATATATTGCGGTAACGTTCATTCTAAGCGGTCCTGTCGTCAATCCGATTGTATTTACAGCAACTCTCATGGCATTTCCTAGTCATCTAGAGCTCACCATCGCTCGAATGGGACTGGCTTTTGCGGTGGCTGCTGCCGTTGGTGGGCTTGTGTATGTTTTTGTGAAACGCAATCCTCTGCGCATGCCCAAAACGGTCATGACGGAAGTAAAGACACATCCTGGGTTCAAAATGGCTTCCTCAGCTCATTCTCATAAACCAACACATACACATTCAGATGTCCACGCTCACTCGCACGGAGGCACCCATGACCATCATCACTCCCATAAGAAGGACTGGCGCAGCTTTTTCATCCATGCCGGTGAAGAGTTCGTCGATATGAGCAAATATTTGGTGATTGGAGCATTGATTACAGCATGTATTCAGACATTTGTGAGTCGCAGTGATCTTGTTGCGCTGGGAAATGGCCCGGTTGCATCCTATGTATTTATGATGGGCTTTGCATATGTTCTGTCCTTATGTTCTACATCGGATGCTTTTGTTGCGTCAGCCTTCTCACATACGTTTGCTTTGGGTCCGCTGATTTCCTTCCTTGTGCTCGGCCCGATGCTGGATTTCAAAAGCACGCTTATGTTACTCTCCACCTTCCGCACCCGTTTTGTCATTGGCTTAAGTCTGGCGATTATCCTTCTGGTTTTTGCCGGGTCTTGGCTCGTAAACTTCTTTGGATGATTGAGATGAAACTGCTTCTAGCTGAAGAGTACTTGTTATGTTATTAACAACATTAATCATTAATGCTGTTAATTAGTTTACCGGGTGGTATCTCCTCATTTGAAATGATCCATAGATGAGATTCATACAAGAAAGGAGTGCAAGTCATGGCTCACGCTAATCATGCGATGAACAAGAACTTTTTTACGAAAAGGATCGTCATTCAGTGGCATACGCTCATTCGAGCAGGCTGGATTGGCAGTCTGGCTGTGTATATTATGCACCTCAAATCGAGCAATTCCCTGCATTATTATCTGGCTCCCACGATGCAAACGCTACTTCTCGGTTGTGCAGTTCCTCTCCTGTTTATTGCTGTTATTATGGCATGGCATGCTTTTTGGGGTCGAAATGAATTCGATTGCGATTGTGAGCATGCTCCACCTTCCGGCCTGATTCGCAGTTTTATGGTCTACGGTCTAATTGCTTTGCCGCTATTGCTCGGTTTTCTACTACCGGATCAAGCTTTAGGCAGTTCGATGGCAAGTCAGAAAGGAATGTCTCTGACGTATACTCCACCTGAAATAAGGCGTAAAGACCCACTGCCAGACGCGTCTGCTAAGTTGAACGTGCAGGATTATACGGTCACGCAAGGTATAAAGCAGCAAAATGACAAGTTATCCGAATTACCTGCCAGTGTGCAGTTTGTACCACCGGATGAATACAGCCGGGAATTCGCGGAGCTGGCAGAAAAGTTATACGTACAACCTGTCATCCAGGTGTATCCAGAGATATTCTCGGAAACCCTCGGCACCATCGATATGTTCCAGCGCCAATTCACAGGCAAAGAGATTATGCTGACCGGCTTTGTTTACCGGGACGATAACATGGAGCATACATCTCATTTTGCATTAGGACGTTTTCTCGTGATGTGTTGCCCGGCAGATGCGGCTCCTTTCGGCGTGATGATTCATATTCCGGATGCCAACAAGTTTGAGAAGGACAGTTGGGTACAGATCCGTGGTACCATTGGCTCCGCGCAAGTCAACGGTAAAGATACGATGGAAATTCAGGCAACGTCCGTAACACCGATTAATCAGCCAGCTTCTCCTTATATTTACACCAATGCCGATTCCGTTAAGGCATATGATAAGATCGTAAGTAAGTAAGTAAGTAAGTAAGTAAGTAAGTAAGTGAGTGAGAGAAAGTAGAGCATCATTGAGTTGAAGTGGAGCACTTTACGAAAAGATCGCCAGCACACTTCTATTTCTAACGATCACCTGAGAGCTTATTTTGCTGAAAACACAAGAAAAATGCCCTTTTTCACATCAAAATTCTAAAATAAGGTTTCCTGTGATCGTTAGAATATTTAAACGCGGGAAATAGCTCAAATAGCGTTCCTTGTGATCGTTAGAAAATTAATCTCATTGGATCGTTTTAGACGCTCCATTTGCACACAAGTTAGTAGCCGAGCTGATGATAATCATGATGATCATGACAATTTAAACTAACGAAGAGCGCCAAAGTAGCACTTTCACGGTTTATTGAGAACCAGAACATTGGACTGAGGTTTGTCGTATTATGTACTCAGCCGTGTATTCGAGTTTACGTGCACGTCGTCTCCTAACAAAAAAAGACGGGCAGATTAATACCTGCTCCGTCGTCTTTCATATATTATGTTCGCCTGTATGTTTACAAGTGTCTGCCAGTAAGGGATCTCACGACAGTTTTGTGGCAGTCTAGCGGACTGCCATCAGCAGGTAAGTCATGAGTGCATCGTTACCCTGCTTATCTATCCCGCTAGTCTACCTTATTTATCCTTTTACTCCGTTACGATATCATGAACCAATACAGGTGCATCGGCATGATCTGCAATGGTGATGTTTTCCTTGATTTTCGCAATCACGGCATCGACATCTTCACGATTCGCATGAATGGTTACCAGAGATTCACCGGCTTTCACTGAATCACCAACTTTTTTGTTCAGCATCAAACCAACCGCCAGATCGATCTCGGACTCTTTCGTTGCACGACCTGCACCAAGCAACATCGCAGCCGTTCCGATCTCATCTGCAACGATTCCAGCTACATACCCGTCACGATCTGCTGGAACTTCGATTAGATATTGTGCTTGTGGCAAGCGCTCTGGGTGATCGACCACAGAAGCATCGCCGCCTTGATTGGCCAAGAAATGTTTAAATTTCTCCAGTGCTTTACCGTTCTGGATGACTTCTTTGAGTTTCTCTTCCGCCTGCTCCAGTGAATCTGCTTTACCTGCAAGATATACCATCTGACGTCCCAGTGCCAGGCACAGTTCTTCCAGATCTTTCGGACCTTTACCTTGCAGTGTAAGAATCGCTTCTTTCACTTCCAGAGCGTTCCCGATGGCAAGACCCAGTGGCTGGGACATATCGGAGATAACCGCCATTGTTTTACGTCCTACATTGTTACCAATGCTAACCATGGCGTGTGCCAACTCTTTAGCCTCTTCTGTTGTTTTCATAAACGCACCTGCGCCTGTTTTTACGTCCAGTACGATCGCATCTGCACCTGCTGCGATTTTTTTGCTCATGATAGAGCTAGCAATCAATGGAATCGAGTTTACCGTTGCCGTTACGTCACGAAGTGCGTACAGCTTTTTGTCCGCAGGTGTCAGGTTGCCACTTTGACCGATAACCGCTACTTTGTGTTCGTTGACGAGACGAATAAACTCTTCTTTTTCCAGCTCAACGTGGAACCCAGCAACGGATTCCAGCTTGTCCGTAGTACCGCCCGTGTGTCCCAGACCACGACCAGACATCTTCGCAACAGGTACATCCAGTGCAGCAACGAGTGGCGCAAGTACCAGTGTCGTCGTGTCTCCCACGCCTCCAGTGGAGTGCTTGTCAACTTTAATACCTTCAATAGCCGAAAGATCGATCGTTTCGCCGGAGTTTACCATCGACATCGTTAGATCGGCACGTTCCTTATCCGTCATATCCTTGAAAAATACAGCCATCGCCCATGCGCTGACCTGATAATCCGGGATTTCTCCTTGCGTATATCCTTGAACGACGAAATCGATCTCTTCTGTGGTCAGTTCTTTTCCGTCACGTTTTTTAGCAATAATGTCTACCATTCTCATGATGATCTCTCCTTTTGTAAAATGGATTGTCTAGAACACGTGTTGAGCGGGGCCGTTCCGGACCCGGATCGTTCTTACGAGCGCTGTTGTCTCCAAATTTCTCTGATCACCATTTCCATAGTTAAAATTCGGAGACAAAGGCGCACGCTTCGCTTCTCCAGAATCGATTCCGGTTCCTCCACTCCATGCTCAACACCAGTTTCGATATTTTTACAGTGTAATTGCTGTATCCAACGCCACAACCATCATGTCGTTAAATGTTTTTTGACGCTCTTCAGCTGATGTTTCTTCGCCTGTCAGCAAGTGATCACTTACGGTCAGGATTGTCAAAGCGTTCACGCCAAATTTCGCGGCAATCGTGTAAAGCGCTGTTGTTTCCATCTCCACACCAAGCACACCGTGTTTCATCAATTTCTCTGTCACGGAACGGTCATCGCGATAGAAGGAATCGGAGCTAAATACGTTACCTACGTGGATTTTCATGCCTTTCGCAGTGGCACGGTCATAGGCTTCTTTCAACAACGAGAACGTTGCAATTGGTGAGAAGTCGTATCCACCGAAAACATGTTTGTTCATGCTGGAATCGGTACAAGCTGCTTGAGCAAGGATCACATCACGTACACGTACATGTTCCTGCATTCCTCCGCAAGTACCTACACGAATCAAGTTTTTTACGCCATATTCGCTAATAAGCTCGTTCGCATAGATTGCAAAGGATGGAATCCCCATACCTGAACCTTGCACCGAAATCCGGTGACCTTGATATGTACCTGTGAAACCGAGCATGCCACGAACTTCGTTGTAACAAACAACGTCTTCCAGATACGTGTCAGCAATGTATTTGGCGCGTAGCGGATCTCCTGGCAAAAGGATCGTTTCTGCGATATCTCCTGGTTTTGCTCCGATATGTGTACTCATGTGTAATCTCCTCCGATATAGATGATCTTTGTTACGATAGATAACCTTGAGTTCTTGATGTGAGTCTTGTTGGTTTCAAGTTATTACATCCGCGTCTGAACGCAATTTACTTCAACTCATTCAAGAAGCTTTTTCCATACTCCGGTAATTTCACACCAAAGTTATCTGCCACGGTTGCACCAAGATCGGCAAACGTGCTACGCAGTTCAAGCTTTTTACCCTCGCTGAAACGCGGGGAGTAAGCCAGCAGTGGTACATATTCACGCGTATGATCTGTGCCGCGGTAGGTTGGATCGTTACCATGGTCAGCTGTAATCAACAGCAGATCATCGTTTGTCATTTTCGCAAAAATCTCAGGTAAACGTGCATCATAATCTTCAAGGGCTTGCGCATAACCTTGTGGATCACGGCGGTGACCGTATAATGCATCAAAATCAACCAGGTTCAGGAAGCTGAGTCCAGTGAACTCTTCGTCCAGCGTCTCAGACAACTTGTCCATCCCATCCATATTGGACACAGTACGAACAGCTTTCGTTACGCCTTCACCGTCATAAATGTCAGAGATTTTACCCAAAGCAATCACATCCAGACCGCCATCTTTCAATTCATTCATCACCGTGCGTCCAAATGGTTTGAGCGCGTAGTCATGACGGTTCGCCGTACGTTTCCAATTCCCCGCTTCACCAACGAATGGACGGGCAATAATACGACCGAGCATGTACGGATCTTCAAGCGTGATTTCACGACAGAACTCACAGATCTCATACAGTTCTTTCAAAGGTACAACGTCTTCATGCGCTGCAATTTGCAGGACAGAGTCAGCTGAGGTGTATACGATCAGCGCGCCTGTTTCCACATGTTCCGCACCCAGTTCATCCAAAATCTCCGTGCCGCTGGCTGGTTTATTACCAATGACCTTACGGCCCGTTTTCTCTTCAATGCGCTGAATTAACTCATCCGGGAAGCCATTCTCGAACACACGGAAAGGTGTATCAATGTATAACCCCATGATCTCCCAGTGACCTGTCATCGTGTCTTTGCCTCGGGAAGCTTCCTGCATTTTGGTGTAATACGCTTTAGGTTTATCCGCGACAGGGATACCTTGGATTGGTTCAATGTTGGAAAGTCCAAGACTTGCCATATTCGGCATATTCAGACCACCACGTTCACGTGCAATGTGACCCAACGTATCGACGTTAAAGTCATCGAATTCTGCTGCATCCGGCGCTTCGCCGATTCCTACAGAATCCATAACGATCAGATGTACTCTTTTGAATGTTGACATAAGTTAAGCACTCCTTCCAGCTTCCAATAATCCGAATTACAAAAACAGTCCAGTGATGATCGCAGACAGCACGCTGACCAGCGATGCACCGTAAAGCAGCTTCAGACCGAAGCGGGCCACCACATTGCCCTGTTTCTCATGAAGTCCCTTCACCGCGCCGGCAATAATACCGATGGAGGAGAAGTTGGCGAAGGATACGAGGAAGACGGATACGATTCCTGTTGTTCTGGCAGACAATGCCGTTTGCTCGCTCAAACTCAGCATCGCAACAAATTCGTTGGACACCATTTTGGTAGCCATGATACTGCCTGCCTGAATCGCTTCTTTCCAAGGGACACCCATAACAAAGGCAAAAGGTGCAAACACATACCCAAGCAGTTCCTGGAACGAAATACCGATTACAGCGCTAAATATTCCGTTAATCAAGGCAATCAGGGCGACAAAACCGATCAGCATCGCCGCTACGACAATTGCTACTTTGAATCCGTCCAGAATGTATTCTCCCAGCATCTCGAAGAACGATTGTTTCTCTTCTTCCCGCACTTCCAATATATCTTCTTCCGCCGTAACCCGATACGGATTGACGATGGAAGCAATGATAAAACCGCCGAAAAGGTTAAGCACAAGCGCTGTCACTACATATTTCGGTTCAATCATTGTCATATAGGCGCCGACAATGGACATCGATACCGTGGACATTGCTGATGCACAGAGGGTGTACAGCCGATGTTTCGGCAGTAGCCCGATTTGTTTTTTCACCGAGATAAAAACTTCAGATTGCCCCAAAATGGCAGAAGCAACCGCGTTATATGATTCCAGTTTGCCCATTCCGTTGACTTTGCTTAATACCAGACCAATATATTTTATAACAAAAGGTAAGATTCGGATATACTGCAGGATACCAATTAAGGCAGAGATGACCACAATCGGCATTAGCACAGTCAGGAAAAACGGACCGCTCCCGCCTTCTGCTCCAATGTTGATCAAACCGCCGAAAACAAAGGTGATCCCTTCGGCTGCATAATCAAGCAAGTTCTTAAATACGGTGGAAAATCCGCCAATCAGCCATGTTCCCACTTCCGTATTCAGCAAAGCGTAAGCCAGTATAATCTGTAAAACAATCATTACCGCAAGCGGTCGGTATCGAATCTGTTTCTTTCCGTTACTGGCGATATAAGCCAGTCCAAAAACAACGAGTAAGCCAAGGATGGCAATAAGGTATTTCATGTGATCTCTCCTTTGAAGGTCGTTAATCCCGTTGTATAAACTGCTCAAAGGGTTACTGAATCTTATTTTGTGTCATTTCATAACATATGATTTCAGAAATTTTATAAAGCGCTTACAAACAACAGGATATATTACGTTTCATGTTCAAGTGAAAAATGGCCCTGAACCCTGTCATGTATCTCAGGCAGAGTTCAGGAGAATAACTCATTTTAGTAAGAAGAAGTGGACTGGCCGCCTTGCATGATTTTCACGCCAGAGCTTGCTCCGATTCGAGTAGCCCCTGCTTCAATCATTTTCTGCATATCTTCTAGACTGCGTACGCCGCCAGAAGCTTTAACGCCTACGTCTGGACCAACGGTACGACGCATCAGTGCGATATCTTCCGGAGTTGCCCCGCCTGTGGAGAAACCAGTTGATGTTTTCACAAAATCTGCTCCGGCTCTGACAGCCGCTTGACACGCACGTACTTTTTCATCATCTGTCAACAGACAAGTTTCAATAATTACTTTCACCAATGTACCTGCTGCAGCTTCGACAACAGCACGAATGTCCTGCTCTACAACATCATCTTTGCCGTCTTTCAGTGCGCTAATATTGATGACCATATCAACTTCTGTTGCCCCTTTAGCAATAGCATCTTTCGTTTCAAATGCCTTTGTTTCCGAAGTTGACGCCCCCAGAGGGAAACCAATAACTGTACAGATATCTACGCCAGTGCCTTGAAGTTGCTCTGCAGCGTAAGATACCCAGCCCGGATTCACACATACCGATGCAAATTGGTACTGCTTCGCTTCTTCTGTCAGCTTGGTAAGCTCGTTACGAGTTGCGTCTGCACGAAGCAGCGTGTGGTCGATCATTTTGGCTAATTGTGGTGTAGTCAATTGAAATCTCTCCCTTATCTGAACTGGTGAACTTATATCCTTACACTATCATGAACATATGTAAAAATCAACTTGAACATTCGTTCATTTATCATTTGTGGATCGAAAAGTGAACTTTGTGTTACGCCATGAGGAAATTTTACTTGTTCCGTGTTTATTTTCCGCCTTACATAGTAAAACATCCGCCCGGATGTCATGGCAGATGTTGTCACTGTTGAACTTAATATGAAGTTGAAGTTGTGCAGGTGACAAGAATAGCAGCCATATGGGTTGGGTAACCCATCTATTAGCTTTCCTATAAACGAAGCAATGCCTGCGCTGTGTATTGATCCGTAACCAAAATGTTGGCATACTGGCCTTTCAGAGCCGCATGAATCGCTTCAATTTTGCGCCCGCCCCCAGCCACGAGAATGGATTTCTCCTTGTTTCTTAATTCAGCCAAATCAATCCCGACCGTTCTGCTGTTAATCTCCTCACTGATCAAGTGCCCTTCCGCATCAAAAAAACGTGAACAAATATCACCTGCACCAGACTTCATCAGAAGCTCCTGTTCTTGTTCGTTAAAATATCCCAGCTTGAACAGAAGTGCGTCCTCTTTCACGGTTCCTACCGTAAATATGGCGATGTTCGCCTGTCTTCCCAGCTCAACAATGCGTCCAATGTGACGGTCTGCCTCGACCATTTTTTTCACTTCAATATTATCGAAGATCACCGGAAGCGGCAGATACCTGGGAACCGTATGAAACGCTTCGGCAAACAGATGAACAATATCCGCGGCATAGGTGTTTATATGGGAGTGACTTACGCCCCCTTTGAGCTGTACCACTTCTACGCCTTTCACCTGCTTGGGTCTGAGTTGACGTGCGACGGCATGCATTGTTGTTCCCCATGTCACACCGATAATGTCCGCATCCTGCACGGTGTCCTGCAAATAGTCCGCAGCTCTCTTGCTTATATGCTTCTGAATCTCCTCATCACTCTTCAAGGGTGCAAAACATACCAGTGCCGTCTCCAGGTTGTATTTGGCTTTCAGTTCCCCGCCGATAATATCAATATCCTCCAGCGGGTCCATGATTTCAATGCGCACGTACCCTCGGTCTTTGGCATATTGAAGAAGCCTCGACACGGTAGGGCGTGATACGCCCAGTCTTGAGGCAATATCCTGCTGGCTGTAATCGGACTGATAATACAATTTTGCCGCTTCAATGCTTAATCGCTGTTTCTCCAAGTCCATTCCCATGTGCATTCATCTCACTCATCTTATTATCGTTGGAAAATAAAATATAACGTTTGGCCTCAACTTCTGGTATATAGCTGGCTGAACTTGTACGTATAAAGTTCATTTCGCTACAATACTTGTCCTTATATATTATACATATATTAAAGTTTCCATCACTATATTTTGCCAAAAGTCAAATTACATATCACCTTCGCTGTCTCAATGACCAACTTACCCGGTCTTTTACCCAAACGGACGAATAAAAAGTAACATCGCACCCCATACTACTCCAGTCACTGGAGCTGTTTCTTGAGATATATGGACCCATAAATCAACCCACATTGGAAAGTGAGGATACCAAGTTATGTCTACTTTATTGTATATTACTGCCCATCCGCATGATCATCAAACCTCGTTCAGTATGGCTGCCGGCAAAGCTTTTATTGATGCGTACAAAGAAAGTCATGCCTCAGACGAAATCATTCATCTCGATCTGTACCGTTCCAATATCCCACATATCGATGCGGATGTATTCAGTGGATGGGGCAAACTGCAAGGTGGAGGCGACCTGACCTCTGAAGAACAGTCCAAAGTGCATCGGCTAAATGAACTATCTGACCAGTTCGCAAATGCAGACAAATATGTATTCGTTTCACCATTGTGGAACTTCTCCTTCCCGCCAGTACTTAAAGCATATATTGATTCTATCTGTGTAGCAGGCAAAACGTTTCGTTATACAGAGCAAGGTCCGGTAGGACTTCTGACGGATAAAAAAGCATTGCATATTCAAGCGCGCGGCGGTATCTACTCGGAAGGACCTGCGGCTCAGATGGAATCGGGACATCGTTATTTGGGCATTATCATGTCATTCCTGGGCGTGCCGAAGCTGGATGGTATCTTTGTCGAAGGGCATAACCAGTTCAAAGATCGTGCCGAGGAGATCAAACAGAAAGGGATTGAAGAAGCGCAGCGTTTTGCCAAGCAGTTCTAAGTAAGATAGAACGAGCCAAACAGCCGTAATCAGGACCAACGATCATCCGCCATGATAAATAAAACCCGCATCACAGCCCTAGAGCATAATTCTAGGGTTGATGCGGGTTTTTCATGTAAATCTGCACTGTATAACAGTGTTGTATAACTTATATTAATGCTCAGCCTTTGTGCACCCCGGCACTGGCACGGCTCATCGTTTCAAGCTTGCGAGTAATCGCATGGCGGTCTATTTTCAGTCCCCAGATTAACTCGATAATCTGTTCTTTTTCTTCAGGATGTTCGGCTTGTTTTAATTGTAGCAACAATTCATGCATCTGTTCGTTGATGTCTTCAAACTGGTTCCAAAGATCCTGCCGTACTTCGGTAGAATCCACGTGATGGTTCGCATCGACTTCTTCCTTCAATGCTTGCAGAATAGCGTCTTTCCATTCGTCATCACCAAGTTGTTTTGCAATGTTCAGGAGATCCAGATAATCGTCAACAAGAAGAGAGTTCAATTCAGCATATGTTTTCATCGTTTATTGCATCCCCTTTTCGTTCTATTTACCCAGTATTATACTCGGTATTTCAGGTAATGCAATAGTTGTCGAGAAAAAGGGAATCATTTGCTTATCCTCATGTCATATTTTGACGAATCTCATATCTTTGAAATTCTTCCCTTACGACTGCAGAAACTATCCTGTTTTAATATCAAACCAGATCAAGATTTAAGTTGCTGCAGTAGCTGAACTCGATAAGCTTCACTCTCAAGGGATTGAATCTCTTTATATTCTGCGTCAGTCAAAATTTTAGGTTCGCCTGCGGCCTTGGCAATCATATACACCTTGGCACTTTCCTCTACCACTTGTGTACGGTAATAGGCTTCGCGCAGATTTTTGCCTGTCGTAACCAGACCGTGATTGACGAGAATAAGCGCAGAATGTTCGGTCACCTTAGCAGCAACAGCATCGGCGAGAAGCTTGGTCGTTGGCAGTACGTAAGGCACAAATCCGATATCTCCAACCAGGGCGGACTGATCCGGAAACAGGTGCGGAAGATGGTCAAAAACAAGACTTAGGGCTATCGTATAAGCCGGGTGCGTATGCACAATAGCCTGAATATCCGGGTTAGCACGATAGCTGAACAGATGCATGAGGACTTCAGACGAAGGACGGCTGGCTCCTGCTTGTGTCTCTCCTGTCCCCATATCAATCGCGATCCATTCATCCGGCTCCAGTTCCTCTAGCGCGAACCCGCTTGGAGATAAAAGCATCGTATTGCCTGATCGTGCACTAATGTTACCTCCCGGCCCGACAACAAGTCCTTGAGTTACTGCCTTACGGGAATATTTGGTTAGTTCTTCTCTGATCTGCTGTTCAGACATGTTTCTCCCACTCCTTTATTGCTGGTGTTGTTTCCGTTCGTTGAATTGTTGGTACTTTCCATATGCTTCCCGCCAGCACTCTGAATCTTGAGGTGTATACATCTCCGTATCGAAGGAGGCCGATACAATGTCACGGATCTCGGACAAACCACCTACTTCACCGAGAGCCACATACTGAAGCAGGCAATTGCCCGCAGAAGATGCCTCAACGGGTCCAGCAATTACGGGAACACCCGTAGCGTTTGCCGTAAACTGGCATAGCAGGCGATTATGCACACCACCGCCAACCATATGAATCACAGGAGGCCTTACGCCTGTAATCTGTTCAAGCTCATCCAGCGTCTGCCTGAACTCCAGTGCCAGACTTTCCAATATACAGCGAACGATGGCTCCAACGGATTCGGGAACCCGTTGGAAAGTGCGCTCGCAATATTGCCTGATTCGTTTAGGCATATCACCTGGGCTCATAAAAACATCATTTCCCGGCGATACCACCGATTGATGTGCACCTGCTGATACAGCAAGCCGGACTAACTCTTCGTGGGAGTAGAATCGATTTTCCCGTTCCCACTGGCGTTTACACTCCTGAAGCAACCACAGACCTGAACGATTTTTCAGCGTTCTCACCTTACCATTCACGGTTCCTTCATTCGTAAATCCAAGCTCCAGAGCCTGCACACTTAACACAGGAAAATCACGTTCCACCCCCATAAGGGACCAAGTTCCACAGCTAATAAATGCATAGTTCGATTCAGTCGCAGGGATCGCCGCCAGTGCTGAAGCCGTATCATGTGATCCCACGGAAACAACTTTCATGGGACCGGTGCGTAGCTCTCTAACCAGATCGTCTGATAAATGGCCTAGTACAGTCCCTGAGTGAACCAATCGTGGAAATAACGAAACAGGTAAGCCGAGGCGGCTCATTAATGGTTCATTCCATTTCACTTCCCCGCTATGCAACAACCCACTGGTGCTTGCTATCGTATACTCGCATGCTTGCTCGCCAGACAGATAATAGTTAAACAAGTCCGGCAGGAATAATAGACGTGTATCAGCATCGGGATTCATTGTACTATCTTTAGAATTGATCCCACTGTCCTGAAGTTCACCGTATAACTGAAATATCGTATTAATCTGCTGAGGTAGTACACCTGACATCGCATATAGCTCTTGCTCATTGACCATCTGTAGCACATCGTTCATCGATTTCGCATGACGTGCATCACGATAATGACGGGGATTGCAGCGCAATCTTCCCGCACCATCAATCAGTCCGTAATCCACGCCCCAGGTATCCACAGCAATGGATTTTATCCGTCCCGGCATACCTTCAGCGCCTTTGCGTATCCCTTGTTTCAGCTCGTAAAATAAACGAAGGAAATCCCAGTACAATTCATCCCGAAGCTGAACCGGCTCATTAGGAAACCGATACACCTCATGTAGCGTCAGTCTGCGTCCATCTAGAGCGCCCCGTATGACTCGACCGCTGCCAGCACCGAAATCAGCAGCAAGTACATATGCAGCCTGATTACTCATAAGAAAGCCTCCTTAATTCAGCGTCTCAACGATACAACGGTCCAAATACATGACAAGCGCGATAATCTGCTCCCTCCGGCTCACTTGTGCCAAACAATCCCCATGCACGCGGACGGAAAATTTCTGCCTCAGGTACATTGTGCATATTTACGGGGATGCGTAACATCGATGCTAACGTAATCAAATCTGCACCGATATGTCCGTACGAGATGGAACCGTGGTTGGCTCCCCACTGATTCATTACCTCATAGACCGAAGTGAATGCTCCAGAACCCGTCAGAGTTGGGGCAAACCAGGTCGAAGGCCATGTGGGATCGGTACGCTGATCCAGCGTGTCATGAACATGCTCCGGCAGATCCACCGTGTAACCTTGGGCAATCTGTAGCACGGGTCCTAATCCCTTAACAAGATTCAGACGAGTCATAGTCACAGGCATACCGCCTTTGGTCAAAAAGTCAGCCGAGTATCCTCCACCACGGAAATACTCAACGGAAGCCGGTCTCCATGAGGTCGCTTTCAGGCAATGCTGCACCTCTTCATCCGTGATATCCCAAAAAGGTTTGAGAACAGGCTTGCCATCTTTCGATTGTTCCCCCGTTCCATCGAGGGCAGCAGAACCGGAGTTGATCAAATGTAAAATGCCCGCTGCAGCGTGCCCTCCCAGTTGATGACCAGTCACACGCTTCACCGAATCAGGGCTCCAATACGTCCGTACGTCTGCGAAAATTTGAGCCGTATGTGTGAGTAGAGACCCAAACAACATCGACACACCGTTTAAACTGTCATTCTCCGTTGCCACAAGATAGGGTGCACGTTTACCATTCCAATCGAACGTGGAGTTCAGTATAGATTCCAGGAAATCTCCATTAGGGGCATGATCCGTCCATTGCCTCTGGCCTTGAAACCCCGAAACAATGGCATGATGGCCCATGGCCTCTTCTTCATATCCAAGCGCAGCAAGTTTCGGATTTCCTGCCATCAGATCACGTACGATTTGCGTCATTTTAACAACCGTTTCCCACTCATCGTCTTTACGTTTTCGATCAGACTGAAGATGCTCCGGGTTGTTATCCGGACCTTCACTACAGTTCTCCTTTACCCACGCCAGAGCCAGCTTGTATTCCTCTGGATCATAGATTTCTTCTTCTATACGCCGTGTCAATTCGCTCATATCCACATATTCGTTTCGCATGCCCAGATATTCCTGGAAAAAAGAATCATTCACGATGGAACCTGCAATCCCCATCGACACCGAGCCAATAGACAAATACGCCTGTCCCTTCATTGTGGCCGCCGCAAGTCCAGCACGGCTGAACCGGAGCAGCTTGTCACGCACATCATCTGGAATGGTCGTATCACCGCCGTCCTGCACATCTTCACCATAGATGCCGAACGCAGGAATCCCCTTCTGTGCATGTGCAGATAGCACGGCAGCCAAATATACGGCTCCCGGCCGCTCTGTGCCGTTAAAACCCCAAATTGCCGTTGGAGTAGATGGTGACATATCCATCGTTTCCGTACCATAACACCAGCAAGGCGTTACGGTAATCGTTACACCCACATTCGAACGGCTGAACAATGTCGCTGCGGCCGCTGCTTCGGCTACACCGCCGATACAGGTCTCCGCGACCACGCATTCGACTGGAGAACCGTCGGCATAACGAAGCTCGGATGAGATCAGCTCAGCTACAGACGTTGCCATACGCATCGTTTGCTCTTCCAACGACTCACGCACACCCTTGCGTCTGCCATCTATTGTGGGACGAATACCAATCTTGGGAAAAGGCTGTTGATAACGATAATCCTGATGAGTCATGCGAGAACGTCCTCCTTTTAGTGCATTTCATTAAATGCATGTGGAATTGAGAATATTCTGACTGAACGATGAGCGACAAAAGAAAAAGAAATCAGATCACACTACCTGGTGGACATTTGCCGATAACCACACGCATTGACTTTCTGAATGCGTTTACATAACTCTAAAAAAATAAACCACTCTCATTAATTATCATGAAAAATAACGAGAACGGTTGCTGTGTTGACTCAAAAAATGAATTTATAAAGATCATTTTCAGAAATAACCTATAGAACGATTTTTCTTAACTGTACTTCTTAAATCAGATTAAAATAGTGCTTAATCCAGCAATTTAAAAACGAGTTAAGATCGTAGAATGTCTTTCTGGGTTATCGGTAACCCTAACTTACCACGCTCCTATGTTGCTGTCAATTACCATTATCCTTTAAAATGAAAGGACTATGCTGTGGAAAGGTTCGATTCCATTTGATTACAATCTATGATATTGCCAAAAAAGCAAATGTCTCTGCGATGACTGTCTCCAAAGTCATTAATCGCACAGGACGCATCAGCACGGCTACACGTGAGCGTGTGCAGCAGGTCATCAATGAACTGGGCTACATCCCTAACTCCAATGCACGAAGTCTGGTGTTGCAGCGAACTCATATGTTGTCTTTGCTAATTACGGACATTACCAACCCTTTCTATACAACGCTGGCCCGTGGAGCCGAGGATGCTGCGCATCTTCGGGGTTATCGTGTTTTATTTGGTAACAGTGACGAGGATTATCGAAAAGAAAAAGAGTATGTGGAGGCGATCCTGTCGACACGGGTAGATGGCGTGCTCTTTGCACCTGCAGGAGATCGCTCTCTCCCCCATCTGCAACAGTTGCAGGCTCGAAACATTCCATTTGTATTTCTGGATCGAACCGTGCCCGGTATCACTTCGGATGTGATTGCCGGAGACAGCCGTGAAGGCGCAATAGAGCTCATACGTTACCTTATTCAACTTGGACACGAGCACATTGCACTGGTCAACGGGTCTTCCGAAGTTTCGACTGCCAGACTGCGTGAGGATGGTTATATCGAAGGACTGCAGGAAGCAGGGATTACACCTGATCCTTCCCTTATACTCCGTACAAGCTATCGTGATTTTAGTGATAATGAAGGATTGGAACGTTTGCTCTCCAGGTCACAGCAGCCTACAGCTATTTTTGCAGCCAATAATATGCTGGCGATTGGAGTGATCCGTCTGCTCCGCAAACGAGGACTTAAAGTACCCGAGGATATCTCTGTCGTTTGTTTCGATGACCTTGATCTGGCTTCCGCCTTTGATCCTTTTCTGACCGTCATTGCACAACCTGCTTATGAATTCGGATACCAAGGGATGCAGATGCTGATTGACCGGATTGAAGGAAAGCTGTCATCTGCCGCTGAAACGATGATCTTACCTTCCGAGCTGCGAATACGTACATCCGCTTCTGTTCCGCCTACTAATTAATGTTATACAAATTTAACTAGAGTTTACGCAGTCTACTCCGATGACCAAGTTCGAGAAAAAAGACAAAAAAACAGGACGTTCCCGAGATGAACTGCACCCCAATTGTTAGTCATTATCAACAATTGGAGGTGCAGTTCACTCTGGTCATCCTGTTTTTTAATATGATCAATTTAAACTTTTAGTTGAATACAAGCGTATCTCTCTATTGGCTCTCTTATAACGGATAAGTGCATCTCTTGGCGTGATTATCGTTCAGACTGTAGCGCAAGAGCGATCTCACGCACAAGACCCGGAAACCAGTCCATAAGCGCTTCAAACGTATACCCTGCATGCTCTGCTTTGGATGTGTCCATCGTCCATGACTGCTGCACTCCGAAAGGCGACATATCTTCGTCCACGGTTTGCTTCAGAATCTGAGCCTGCATTCCCGTCACCGTTTCGATTAACTGCATCATCGATGCGAGTGTAATCGCCCCCTTGGACGCGGCATTCACAGGTCCAGTTAACGACACATTACCAAGCCAGGCAAGGAACCTTGCCGCTTCCGTTGAATTAATAAACCCAATCTCGGCAGCGGGATTCGGCATGCCTATCGGTTTTCCTTGTTGTACATGTTTGATATGAAAATGAAGCCGTCTCGTATAATCATCCATACCAAGTACAATAGGGATACGCATGGCCGCTACCGGGAAGGACGCCGTTTGGAAAAAGACAGCTTCGGCAAGCCGTTTGCCTTCACCGTATGCAAAGTCCTCCTTGTTACCATACTGCAGTGGATACGTATATGGATCAAAATCCGTTTCCACAAATCCTTCTCTTGGTTCCCCATACACCGAAAGTGTAGAGGTTAACACATATCTTTTAGTACGTCCGGCAAATGCTTCACATGCAGCCTTGGCTTCATTCGGAGAGTAACAGATATTATCGTAGACGATATCCCACTCATCCGACTGTGCAACCTCTGCTACAGACTGAGGGTTTTCCCGATCCATCCGGATTCGCTTCACTTCCGCTCCAAAATCGACCTCCGTCTGTCCACGAGTCGCAATCGTGATCTCTGACTTCCCTTCCCAGATCAGATGATCCACAAGTCGTTTACCGAAGAAACGTGTACCTCCAAGAATAAGAACCTTTTTCATCTCGTTTCCCTCCAATCTTAATCTGTCTAAAGTGAAGGCTTTCTTATCCGAAGGATCGTATGAGCATTACGCTGAAATTCATATGACGTTCTAACTTCAGATAGAAGATAGCCCTTATTTTCCAAAAACATCTTCAGTTCGTCCATATATTCATAACGCTTGCCTGACAGATCTACTGTGGGAAAAATACGTACTTCATGCTTTGTGACACGTAACATCTCTAATAACGTTCGAACATGAAAATCAAAATTCAACCGATCTGCATAAGTAAATAAGAAATGTGCGGATAAGGTCAAATCAAACTGTTCATCATTGAAAGGCAGCTCAGGCAATACCGTGGCTACGTAACATTCAGGATGCTGTCTCATATCTTCCACACAATCCGTAATCGCGCGCAATCGTTCTTGCCTCAACCCTTCAATCGTTCCGAATTGATCCCAGACATACATCCCTTGAACAGCTTGGATCTGTTTCATCGTATGTTCAATATCCTGAAACCCCTTCGTTCCTAGTTCATTCATGCCGTACTGGTAAACGATATCTGACGCTACAGCATGAGCCCCAAGCTTCCGAGCCTGACCACTGAAGGAACATGCGCCTCCAGGGCAATCCAGGATGTTCTGGCCTGCAAGCTCCTCCCTGGTCAGATCAAACATAAGCATGTATTCCTCAAACGTTCTTCCTATAAAAACAATCTGGGACAGTTCCAGACCGCTCTCTTCATGCTGATGCATCTGTTTGCTGCGTTTCCTGTCTCTGATGATGTCTTCTGAATGTTCCCGTTCTTCTCTGCTCTGCTGATCGTTCACGATCCTCTGCTCTTCTCGGCTCATCTCGTTCGCTTCCTCTCTTATAAACTCTCTCGTTTAATCATTGGGGAAAACAAGACCAATCTGTTGCCTGATCTGATCCATGACCTTCATCGTTTGATAGGAGCGTTCGTACGTATTCATAGTGGATTCTATTTTCCCTTGTTGCACCAGATTCACGAACTCCTCCACTTCATAATACATCGCGGGATGTGGCTGTTCCACCGTCAGTACCTCAATCGTACCGTCATTATAACGAATTTCTGCATGTTCCGGCGATCCAATCTTGTCGATGATGATACTTCCGCGCTCACCCATAATTTCGCTAGGTACGTGTGAATTGGCGATTTTGGAGTACGTTACGACCGCATCCATTCCATCATAATTCAGCAACACACTGCCTTGCCCGTCAACGCCGGATTCCAGCATCATGGCTTGAGATTGAACCTGGTTTGGTGCTCCGAATAACGTAATGAGTGGATATAAACAATATACACCCAGATCCATTAATGCCCCATTAGCGAGCTCAGGCTTAAAGGCATTTAACACAATACCTTCCTTGTACTTGTCATAACGTGAAGAATACTGCGAATAACCCGCTATGTACTTGCGAACAGGGCCGATTTTAGGCAAATGTTGCTCTACACTTTTAAAAACTGGAACGAGAGTGGACTTCATCGCTTCCATCAGTAACACCTCATGTTTGCGAGCTGTCTCAATCATACTGTGTACTTCTGCCGCATTCGCCGCAAGAGGTTTCTCACACAGTACATGCTTGCCATTTTTCAGAAAAAGCTCTGCTTGTTGTGCATGGAGTGTATTCGGCGTGGCAATATACACTGCATCCAGCGCATCACTAGCTGCCATTTCTTCCAAATCCGTAAAACGATAGGCTGCTTCATACCGATCTGCAAATGCGTTAGCCTTATCTTCTGTTCGCGAATATACCGCCGTTAGCTGAAAGCCTTGCACTTGAACTGCAGATTCCAGCAGCCTTTCCGTAATCCAGTTGGTACCTACTACACCGAATCGAACCATGTTTATCTACCTCTTTCGTCTATGACTGTTTGTTATTTGTTGTTGGATATTTGTTCAATGGTTAGATAATAAGATGATCTCTGCTTCATAACCTATCCTGTACATTGTAGCGTATATTTCAGCAGGAATGAAGAAAGAGCTAATCTCGTTCCTTCCGTAGAAAGATTCAATACCATGTGTTTTCATTATATCAGTTGAACTTTTCATTTACACAGACACGGAGAGGACAGAGAAAACCTGGAAAAGCGAAGCGCTCGCCTAAAAGCTTTCTGCAAGAAAGCTGCATCGGAAGCATACGCTTATCACCGGATTTTCCCTTTGTAAAAGGGAATTCAAAAAATCTGGGGATAACCGCTACTCTTCAGGTTGTTCTGTCATCGCAGTGTTCCGGGTAAATATCTGTTATTCAACTGATATAGTTACAATATTGATATCTTGCGATTTCAATCCGAAACTTCGTCATTTCTCGATCATGCAGGGTATAATTAAAGTAGAGGTGAATCTGATGAAACCTACAGAGCAACATAATACCCTGCCTTCGTGGATTCCCCATGAATACTGGGAAGCAATAATCCAGAATGATCACACGTACGATGGTACGTTTTTCTACGCGGTACAAACAACCGGTATTTTCTGTCGTCCCTCGTGCAGATCGAGAGCTCCCAAATCGGACAATGTCCTAATTTTTCAAAATGCCGAACAAGCGCTGGCTCACAACTTCAGACCTTGCAAACGCTGTAAACCTACAGGGGAACGGGTGCCAGATCAAGAGTGGATTTACGGGGTTACGGAATATATAGCGAAGCACTACACGGAACCATTGACGCTGGATGTACTTGCTGCTGCTAGCCATGGAAGTCCTTACCATCTGCATCGGGTGTTCAAACGCATTACAGGTCAAACCCCGGTTCAATATATCCAAGCGAAACGTATCAGCGAAGCTCAAGCTCTTCTTGAACATACACATTTAACCGTTAACGAAATCGCACGCCAAGTAGGGATATCTAATCCGGCTTATTTCATTTCCGTTTTTCGTAAGCACACCGGATGTACTCCTGCACATTACAGAGAAAGGCATGACAGCTCATGAAGGCTCAATTGGCTTACAAGGTGCCCAAAACGTTATTAAACAAAGGCACGGGCTTCCTGAATGGTTACACCCATACCTTGAATCCTTATACCGGTTGCACCTTCGGATGTTCATACTGTTACGTTCGACAGATGCCTGTCAACTTATTTCGTAAGGAAGACTGGGGAAGCTGGGTTGATGTGAAAAAAGAAGCCTCCGGCATTCTCGCCAAAGAATTGCAGCGAGCCCGTAAGAAAGGAAAAATAACAATATTCATGTCGTCCAGCACCGACCCGTATCAACCCGTCGAAGCTCAGGAACAAATCACACGTTCATTGCTGGAAACGATGCTGATCGAACCGCCGGATTTTATTTTGGTGCAGACCCGAAGTCCGCTGGTTACTCGTGATATTGATGTCCTGCAGAAACTTGGTGAACGTGTACGAGTGAGCATGACCGTGGAGACAGATCAAGACGATATCAGGAAGCACTTTACCCCCTCTGCGCCACCTATTTCAGGTCGCTTACACGCACTTAAGCTACTCCGGGAAGCTGGCGTCCCGACTCAAGCAGCTATTGCACCTGTATTGCCGAGCAGTGAACAGTTTGCGTCTACACTGAGGCCGCTTGTTCAGCGCGTGTGCATTGATGACTATTTTATGGGTGACGGTAGCGAAGGCAAGCGCACACGGAGACTTGGGATGGAGGCTCTCTATCAGGAGGTCGGAATGCAGCACTGGTATCAGCCGGATGCTTACCAAACGGTTGTGGAGCGAATGCAGACGCATTTTGCAGAACAGGATATCTATATAAGTCAGGCCGGATTTGAGCCTTGATTATAAATACATTTTGCTAAATGTCAGATAAAATAACGGTAATCTTGCATTGTACATTTGATACACAATACTTTTGGTACACGATACTCTTCGTACACAAAACGGCCTCTTTCCCATTTTCTTGGAAAGAGGCCGTTTATTTCTGTTTACACGTGAAAGAAGTTATACACTTCTTACTGATCCAACGTATATAGTGGCAGGTTCACTGGCAACGCCACTGGACGTTGACATGTGCTCTGCATTTTGTAAAAAGTCTGCTCATCCGAAGAGTCATGGAACGCCCACATGGCTTCAAGCACGTGGTAGGCCAGCTCGCCGCTCGCTCGGTGCGCGCGACCACTTTGAACAGCATACGCCATATCCGCCACGCCGATGCCACGCGTATTTTGCTGGTATCCTGGAAGAAGCGGAGCCTCTGTCCATTCATGTTCCCCCATCAAACGATAACGGACTGGGCCGCCAAAAGTGTTCGGGTCAGGGACTTGCAACGTGCCATGCGTTCCGTAAATCTCAATCGGAGGCAATGCACTTCCGCCAAATACATCAAAGCTTGTAATCAGCGTACCGATGGCTCCCTGCTCAAATTGGAGCAGACCGGTGACATGGGTTGGAATGTCAACGGGGATGATCTGGCCTCTCTTTTTCTCACTCGTAATCGTTCGCTCTGTCATCGCTTTACCCGTCATTCCCGCAATGGACTTAATCGGCCCCAGCAATTGAACAAGCGCGGTCAGATAATAAGGCCCCATATCAAACATCGGCCCTCCACCGCTTGCATAATAGAATTCCGGATCAGGATGCCAGAACTCATGTCCCCGGCTCATCATAAAGGCTGTTGCAGCTACCGGCTTCCCGATGATACCATCCTCTACGAGCTGTAGTGCTGTCTGGATGCCTGAACCGAAGAAGGTTTCAGGTGCACAGCCTACAAGAAGGCCTTTGCGTTTGGCTGTTTCAAGTACAGCCTGCCCTTCTTCACGGGTAACCGCGAGTGGTTTTTCGACATATACGTGTTTGCCCGATTCCAGCGCACGTATGCATACTTCGGCATGCACGGCAGGAATTGTCAGATTGATGATCAACTCGATCTCGGGACTCGCAAACATTTCGTCCACAGTGTATACGTTAGGAACGTTGTATGCAGCAGCCTGTTCCTCTGCCCGATTCCGATCCAGGTCGGCGACCGCAACCAGCTCAAGCACCTCGAAACGATGGCAGTTCTCCATATAGATGCCGCTGATCTTACCACAGCCGATAATACCTACTTTCATTGTTTTCATGCCCTTGCTCCCTTCGCCGTGGATCTGATATGTGTTTAAAGTTCTCTTATGGATGTCATGTGAGTACGAAATTGCGAACTTACAGATTGACTGGAATAATTAACTATAGAAGATTAGGTTTGGTTGTCTGCCATACCTGTGTATACCTCTGTTGTTGCATCCGTTTTGCGACTCTTCGCCAGCTCCTTACCTGCGGCTGTCCAGAGGAAACCACTGCGCATCATCTCGGTTACGGGTTTCATATCTACGATGTCTGCATGGTGTCCTAGTGAATTGTAAAATACCCGTCCTGCACCCCAGCGCTTCGTCCATGCTACTGGCATATCGACAGGCCCATTGGCAGCGTGAGGCCCGGATACAATCGGGAAACGGGTGGTTGCGAGCACTTCCACAGCCGGGTCAACGTGCAAGTAATACTGCTCACTTTTCACCTGAAAATCTTCAATATGTTCGAAAAGCGGGCTGGAGCCTCGCTTCATATTCACCATATATTCGACCCCGTCGTTACCTGGATGAGCTACCCACTGTCCGCCTGTCATAAACTGCCAGTCTACGTTGTTACGGAACGCGTCACACATCCCTCCATGCAGACCCGCAAGACCCACACCGCTCTGTACAGCCGCCGAAACGTTATTCACCAGCTCCTGTTCAATCTGCCCCATCGTCCATAGAGGCACAATCAGATCCAGACCGAGCAATTTCTCTGCGTCCGCATACGACTCCAAGGTGTCAGATACTTCGACCTCGAACTGCTCTTCTTTTAAGATACGCTCAAAAATGGCTGCTACTTGCTCCGGCTCATGTCCATCCCAGCCGCCCCATACAATCAGTGCTTTTTTCATTGCTAGATCCTCGCTTTCGATACATTTTTTTTGATGCTTCCTTGGATCTGAAAATCGGACTCGGACTACAGCTCGTTATCACATCGTTACATCTCTTCAAGAGTTACCCAGCGACGCTCCGTTACCGAACGTTCTACGGCTTCAAGTACTGCTTGGCAGGCAACTCCATCATGGAAGTTTGGCGACGGCTGACGGCCTTCCGAAATAGCGGTTACAAGTTCCAACATTTCATGTGTGAATGTGTGTTCAAAACCAATCGTATGTCCCGCAGGCCACCAAGCCTCGGCATATTTATGCGCAGGATCGGTAGCCAGCACGCGGCGGAAGCCCTGCACATCTTCATCATCCTTCGTGAAGTAGACTTCCAGTTCGTTCATACGTTCAAAGTCAAAACGCACACTGCCTAAGCTACCGTTAATCTCAAAAGAGTTCGTGCTACGATGTCCGGCAGCGAATCGAGTCGCTTCGAAACTGCCAAGCGCCCCACCTGCGAATCTCGCCAAGAACAACGTGGCGTCATCCACTGTTACTTCACCTTTAGGTGCATCTGCACTTGAACTGCCTTTGGCACTAAGACCCGTCATCTCGGAAGCGAGCGGACGTTCTTTGATGAACGTTTCACTCATGCCAATAACCTCCTGGAATTCACCAACGAGGAAACGAGCGAGGTCAATTAAGTGAGCACCGAGATCACCGTGTGAACCGGAACCTGCGACTTCTTTTTGCAGACGCCAAACGAGTGGGAAGTTCGGGTCCAGAATCCAGTCCTGAAGGAAAAACGCACGGAAATGATAGATTTTGCCCAGCCGTCCACTTTCGATCAGATCCTTCGCAAGCTGCACGGCTGGGGAGAAACGATAGTTAAACCCGACCATATGGGTTATACCTGCATCTTCTGCAGCCTGAAGCATCTCGCGGGAGTCAGCTAGCGAAAGCGCGAGTGGCTTTTCGCAGAACAAGTGCTTGCCTTGACGTGCTGCCTCCAGCGCAATTTCCTTATGAGCATCACTTGGAGCATTGATGTCAATGAGGTCGATGTCATCCCGTTTGACCAGTTCACGCCAATCCGTGACGCTCTCAGCCCAACCAAACTGGTTTGCCGCCGCCTGAACTCCCTGCTCATTTCGACCGCATATGACTGACATTTCAGGCTGTAGCGGTGCAGATGGGAAAAACATGGGCAGACTGCGATAGGCATTACTATGGGCCTTCCCCATAAATTTGTATCCAACCATTCCTACACGAAGACGTTTTGACATAATCATTTCCTCCCTTAATAGAATGAAAAAACATGGGTATAGAATGAAAGTACCATTTCATAGAAGGTAACTAACGGATCTGCTTGGCTCTACTCTTCAACATGACGGTTGGAAGAAGCACGAATAATCAATTCTGTGGGTAAAAGGGTTCGTAACGAGTCAAAAGATACTGTAGAATGATACCCTTTCGAATCTCTTGCATCAGCTATGCCACTCGTACCTTGCATCAGCTTGGACACAGCAAGCTCCCCCATCTCGAAAAAGGGAACCCTGACGCTGCTCAGCGCGGGAACAGCCATCTCGGCCGCATCCGAGTCATCATAACCAACAAATGCCGGGAAATCCTGAGTACGTACTCCTCGTTCCCGCAAGCCATGCATTACACCAATGGCCATCCGATCATTCGCTGCGAACACGGCATCAATCTCATGCAAACGATCAGCTATAGAGGCTGACGCCTCAATGCCACTCCGCCTGCTGTAGTTGCCTTCAAATAACAGACTAGAATCCAGCTCCATGCCCGCTTCATGCAGCCCCAATCGCACGCCCTCCAATCGATCCTGACTGTTCGAATAGCTGTCGGGTCCATTCAAAAAGGCGATTCTACGATGTCCCTGATCGGTAAGATGACGTATAGCAAGCCTGCTTCCCTCTACATGATCAGCATCCACTTCCATGAATGACTCATTCGCAAAATGCTGATTCATAACGCAGAACGGATGCCCTTCCCGATCCAGTTGCTGCATGGCCGCCAGCTCATCCTGATCATGTCTCGCACCAAGAATGATACAGGCATCAATTTTCTGTCTACGGAACAAATCGGTATAATTCATAACCTCACCTGCGGTTTGAAACATGACCAGCAGATCAAGGCCGTTATCTCTCGCTTTGCTTCCGATACCACTTAACATTTCCGAGAAAAAATAGGCTGAAAACAGATGTGCCTTAGGAACATATGGCAACACAACGCCCAAATTGCCGCTCTTACTTCTGGCGAAGCTACGAGCAAGTGCACTCGGTACATAGCCTAGCCGCTCGGATGCTTCAAGTACCCTGCGGCGAGTCTCTTCCCTGATGGGTCCAACACCATTTAAAACTCTGGACACCGTCGCTTCGGAAACCCCCGCAAGCTCAGCGACTTCTCTGCGAGAAGCCATGTCCGTCACCTCCTTCAGATGAAATGTGCACGTAAAAATCAAAAAATGATCGAGAACATTCATTTATGTACGCGCGTACATTTTCTCATGCTATGTAATCGTTGTCAATGCAAAAACAACAAAAAGAATGAGGAATTCAGGATTCACCTTTTTTCCTCATTCTTACTTGTCAATAATGTAGCGCACAGATTTGTTCTATGAACTTAATATATACGTACTATGATTTTAATATATAGATGAAGTAAACATTTTAACCATTTGTACTTACGCTTGCTTCTTTGGCAGACTGACTGAATTCAGCCTGTTCCATCTCTTTAGTCAATTTCCGGATCATGCGATCTGATGGCTCGGAGGAAGCCTGAAGCTTACGAACCTTATGCAATACCTCTTTGTTCGGCAGGAAATGCAGAGAACGAATAAAACGAATGGTTTTCGTTTTGGCACGCATGACAATCGAATCTGTCTCCGCCCGGTCATCTGCAAGATAACGCACGCCGCCAAGAATCTCACCAGGCGTTACTCCCGTTGCGGCAAAAATAACGTCCTCTGTACCGATCATGTCTTCCATCGTCAACACTTTGTAAGGGTTATCAATGCCCATCTGCAAGCAACGCTGGAATTCATCTGCATTGGCTGGCATCAAACGGCCTTGAATCTCGCCTCCGAGGCAGGACAAGGCTGCTGCAGCCAGCACGCCTTCAGGGGCACCACCTGATCCAACATACAGGTCAATACCCGCTTCAGGGAAAGCTGGAGCCATCGCTCCCGCAACGTCGCCGTCACTAAGGAATTTGATCCGCACGCCAACTTTGCGAAGCGTTTTAATCGTGCTCTCATGCCTTACTCGATCAAGGATCATGACCGTGAGATCGGAGATATTTTTATTTAGAGCAACAGCCGCTTTTTCCAAGGTCACCTCAATCGGATCTTCAATGCATACTTTGCCTACCAGGGCAGGACCAACGGCCAGCTTCTCCATATACATGTCCGGAGCGTGAAGCAGATTTCCTTTTCCCGCCACCGCAATGACCGATAGTGCATTGTTCAGCCCTTTAGCAACAATGTCTGTACCTTCCAAAGGATCAACAGCGACGTCAACCTCCGGTCCCTCCGCATTCCCGACTTCTTCACCGATGTACAACATTGGGGCTTCATCCATCTCCCCTTCCCCAATCACGACCGTGCCTCGAATGGACACGGAATCGAACATGGCACGCATGGCCAAAGTAGCCGCTTCGTCTGCACTATTCTTGTCGCCTCTTCCCATCCAAGGAGCTGAAGCTAAAGCCGCCAATTCTGTTACTCGGACAATTTCCAACGCCAGTTCGCGTTCCATGGTTGCCACTTCCTTTCTGATTTCCCACAGCATAACGTGAAGGTCATCTGAAAATCTATCGCAAATCCATATCAAATCAATCTATAAATAGCGTGGCATCAGCTTTTCTCTGGCATTTCCCTTATTTTTCTATTTATTAGACAAGTTAATTTAACTTGATTTAGGGGTAGGCTTATAGTGCGTATAGCTTCCTTTTTTTGTATTAAAACATTAATATTTTTCCCAATTTTAATTATCGTTTTCTTCTCTCCTGTATCCTTAGGAGATTAGTGTTGCTATTCTACACTTATGGAGTGTTGTAACCCTAGCTCTGACTGTCATTTGAGCCAAAAATAACATGATTGACTTGCCCATTTTTCAGTAGAATCGAAAACGATTTTCGGGAAACAATCTGGTGTGTAAAAGTTTCAACTAAAATGGAATTTGTTCACTGCAATGGAGTGTCTCTTCTGTGTCTGAATCCAGTTCATAAAAGAGTGAATTTTAGTATTAATCAGGACTTTAGCATTCCCTAATACCATAGATGTCATCTATAAAGGATATCGAAAAATATAAGTTTACATAATAATTATTATGGTAAAAACTTCGTCATTATTCTCATGTAAATTACATATACTACCAAAAGTATAACTTTCTAAAATAAAACATAACTCCCTTAAGTTTCAGATTTTCATCCATACGCCTCCTTCCCTACACATAATAAAACAAGACCGGATCAGTTCAACAAGAAACTGATCCGGTCTGCTTGTTTTCGATTAAGGTTCCACACCCCATACCAACTGATCACTTACGTACCCGGTTATTTTGCTGTGATTAGCATATTGATTCCCCGTTGCCATGAAGGAATAATCATCGGATTGATTGTAATTAGACCAGTTATTTTTAGAAAACCGAGCCTGTATCTCTGCACTTTCACCCGGATTCAGCACTCCGGCGTTACTAGTGAACCCCAGTTCAACATAATAGTCAGCACCAGTTACTGGTGTGTCCAGCTTGACGAAGGTACTGGTAACGTTGGCACTGCCTACACTTGCCCAATCGGACCAGAAGGTCTGTGCTTGCTCACCATCAATCGTATAATAGTACCGCACCTTTACATCGCTGAGAGGAATAGCCGTATTCCCGGAATTAATCAGCTTGAACTTGGGAGCGATCCCGTTCGTCGAAGCACTCGTATTGCCGTTATACGCCTGAATCGTTAGCTTGCTGTCGGGTGGTACAACAACAACGGAACTGTCGACTACATTCAATTTAAGAACGGCATCTTTACCCTGATCGAAATGAAAAGTCAGACTCGTTTGCCCGAGAGGTAGTGTTGTAAGATAGGCTTGCTTCAGTACCACTGTTGATTCAGACGCCGTATAATGCTGGCCGGAAGCCAGATTCACCCCTCCCCTAGAAATGCCCGTAAGCTGATGTCCGTTCAAGGTGAGTGAAATCGTAATATCCTGCGCATGACTTGTTTCCTTATCAAAGGTCGCACTTCCGGGTGAGATGACCGCACTTGGATTGGGCTGGTTCGCCTTCAGATCCGGCAACTCATCCAGAGTAATGACATAATCGCTTTGATAGAGCGTTTTTAATGTGGCAGCATAGTTGAACGCTTCGCTCATCAGATGCTCGCCGTACCACGGAAGGAAATAAAGCCAGCCCGCTTTTTCCTCTGTCAGATTTTTCACGCTTGGAACAGTATCGTTCTCTGTCATTGCCACCATTTTTTTGCCATTGGTCAAGTTCACCAGCTGATAAAATGTGGACGTGATGGCATCCTCGTTAGGCACACCGGATAATCCATCGTAACGATTGTAGATCGTATTGTATTTGTCAAAGCCCACAAGATCTACCTGATCATCCCCCGGATACCAAGCTGGTGAAGTACTGTAAACGTAGCTGTTGTAAGTCCAGATCAGGTTATGCAGGTCATACGTTTCGGTCAGCTCGGTGTAGATCATATCCCACAGTTTTTTATACACATCTGCTCCAGCAGAAGCCCACCAGAACCAAGCTCCCTCTCCGTTCAATCCGCCGTTTCCTTCTGCTTCATGGTAAGGACGGAAAATAACCGGCACATCATTATCCTGTAATATCTGCAGTTGCTCCGCCAGGTCTTCAATCGTCATCATCACATACTGATACTCCTTCGTACCAGGAATGACAGCTTTTGCGGTATCAAAATTCGTTTCGGTTGGTTTGTAGGTCGCCTCTTTCCAATCGACAAAATCGCCAAGCTGATACGTAGTAAAGTTACGCGGCACATTGATATGCCAAGATGCGGTTGCAATGCCTCCGCGGTTATTCACCCAATCGATCAATCGATCAGTTGTACCATCTTCCCAGCCATACAGCGGGTTGTAGTTCATAAAATCAAATCCCCGGATAGCCGGATATTTACCCGTCAGATCATGTATCCACTCAAACTCCAGCTCAGAATTCCCGTCATTCCCTCCTCCATAGATCTCCTGTTGTCCCGATATGATCTTGTGTCCGTATACCTCCGTTAGATAATTCATTAAAAGCTGCGTTTCTGGTGTAGCCTGAGAATCCGTGAGCACAGGCTGCACATTCAATGGATCAAGATCGGCATAGTCCACCGTGAACGTATCAAAATATGCATAACCCCAACCAGCCTTCAGTTGAATTGTGTTGCTTCCCTTGTTTAATTTGTGAAAACCAAAATCATAATCCGACCATGTTGTCGTATAGGGAAGCATGTAAGAACCTTTCGTTACCCCGTTCACTGCCAAGTATTGAAGTCTGCCGTCCATACTAAGCTCCTGCATATAACGGGTGGAAATACTGTACATCCCCGTTTCGGGAACAGTTACATCTAATGTGATCGTTCCCGATCCCTGCATCCAGACAAATCCGCTTCCCGAGTAACCTGGCTTCGGCTGTCCGTAAATCTGAGTTACCACTTGCAAATCCGAGGTTAATTGTGCATCTTCACCTTCAATCTTAAGCAGCGGGGCATCCGCTTGCGCAGGTGCAGGCAAGGCCAGCATACCCAACAACAAGGTACTGACCAGCATGATTGCCAATGTTTTTTGAACCCTCTCCCTCCATCCATTCTTCGTTCCCATCTTCATTCGGACCTTCATTGCCATCTCCCTTTCCATCTGAAATGTGAGAGCGAAATGTGCATAACCCCAATCATGATGGCGCTTTCATATGTAAACATATCATGAGTGGATAAAATTGTAAATATATGGTTATGTAGATCAGTCATCACTATGTATATCAAGAAAAAATAATTATTCTATCCCAATAAAACTTTACAAACTCACATTCCGAAAACGCTTAAATTTACATTTAAAAACACTATGTTTTTCACAATCTAGTCATGCTTATGTAACTAAGCTCTTCATTTATCTTTCATTCATCTGACACTTGAAGAAACATAGCTTATTCTATTTTTATCCCCTGATATCCAAGTAATCAGGAATTCGGGTGATGTGCCTTTACTTTTGTCCAAGGCGAACTCTTCCACGTTTTTCGTTATGTCCAAAAGGTAGTGACCATCAGGTGACGACACATCATGATATTCGATCGTATCGTTAGGGTATACAACCATAACTTTTACGTTGCTTGCTTTTTTCGCTGGAAACATATCAAACGTTACGGTTGCTTTGTACATTTCGCGATCTTCCCCATAACTTTCGACCACCTGGCTCGTATTTACGACGGCCTCATTATTCTCAATGTAATTTGCAAGCAACATGATCACAAGCAGACTTAACACGGTTCCCAGAAACAAATGCTTTTTCTTCATCATAATCCCCCCACACAAAAAAATAAGAACTTTCCACGGGCAGCACTTGATCTCCACTCGCAGGAAATTCTCTATTATTTTTAATATTACCATAATTTTGTACAAAAATTAAATCGTGCTACTGCTTCGGATCATCAGGTTTCAGCACCATCTGTTTGTACAAAGTTAACCGCTGATCTGTTTCCATTTTCTTTTACCACTGTTCCAACCGTTCCTTTAACTGCGCAACGCTCACTTGCCTTGTTTACCGCGCGTATTATCCCGCCATAGCCTGTACAGCGACAGAGATTACCACATAATCCGGTTTCAATCTGCTCCAGAGAAGGATGTGGACATGCGTCCAGCAAAGCCTTGGTTGAAATAATCATCCCTGGAGTGCAGTATCCACACTGAAACCCACCTTCTTCCAAGAAGGCTTGTTGAATGGGATGTAGCTCTCCCTCTTTCTCACCATGAAGTCCTTCAATGGTTGTAATGACGCTCCCCTCACTTTGATACGCCATCACAAGGCAGGCATTAACCGGCTCTCCATTCATGAGAATCATACATGCACCGCATCGTCCGACCTCACAAGAAACCTTCGTTCCCGTCAGCTCTAAGCGATTCCGAAGGATATCGACAAGTCGTGTTTCAGGAGAAACGGATAGTTCTTTTAATTGCCCATTCACTCTAGCACTCCATGTCTGTTCAAGAGGTTGATTCTTCATGATGGTTTCACTCCTTCTGGCAAAAGAACATTTATCCCCTGACTGAGTTGCTCGCGCGGCACGGGGAGCTGAGTTACCCATACGCCTGTTGCCTGATGAATAGCCGCAGTAATCGCAGGTGCGAGTGCAACGGAACCAATCTCGCCAATGCCTCTGGGTCCGAATGCATCTCCTTCAGGTAACTCTTCAATTGCCTCTACTTCCAAATTCGAGTGAATATCCTTGATCGTCGGAATTAAATACGTGTCCAGATTCGCCGTAACGTAGCGGCTCTGCTCCATGACGGCATCCTCGGTTAACGTAAATCCAAGAGCCATTACACTGCCACCTTCAATCTGACCTATATAACCCATGGGATTGATCACCGGTCCTGCGGCTACAATATGCCTTGTATCCAGAAGTTTGGTTTCGCCCGTCAGCGTATTGACCTCAACCTCTGCAGCAACTGCTGCATACGTGTAAAGGTAATGACCGCCCATCACATTGTCAGGCGTCGTGGGGTAATGAAAAGTGGTGTCAAAAATCCATTCCTGTGCTTCACACTGCTTTACAAGATCCGTATAAGCGACGACTAAGCGGGGGGCAGAGGTTGAAGAGGAATCCTGTGATTTTATCCATATTCCCTCACGTCCTGTCATGAGTTGTTCTGCCGAAATCCCAGAAAACTGTGATGCAACTTTAAGTAGCTTTGCACGGAACGGGTGCTGCAAACGTTGCAAAGCCATCCAGGCCATCGTGGTGGAACGAGATGCCGTACTGGATCCACTATGGGGCACGCGGTCTGTATCCCCAATAACAATACTCAGGTCCGATGGGTGGCACTGGAAGAGATCACAGAGCATGATCTCCAGCGTGGCCACAAGACCTTGCCCGAATTCCTCGTAGCTGAAGGCCACTTCAATCTTGCCCTCCGCATTCAGCGACAAGCGTCCACCAGCCGGATCTGGAATGCCATAACCAAGCCCGGCGCCATGCATTGCGATAGCCGCACCTACGCCTCGTTTGATCCATGGAGGAAGTGACGCTTCCACCGGAGGATGAAGATGCTTCTGCCATAGCTCCGAGCGGTCCAGCGCCTCCCATACTTGATATAATCCATCCGTGGGCAGAATACGCTGGTTCAAGGGACCGGGATCATGTTTCTGCCTCAGATTACGCCGCCGAAACTCCCAGGGGTCCATATCTATGAGCTGTGCTAAACGATCCATCTGACCTTCCATTGCAAAGATCGCCTGATTGCCTCCGAATCCGCGAAACTCCCCGGATAATCCATTGTTTGTATACACAGATACCCCTTCTACATCCACATGCGGAATCATATACGGCCCCATACAATGCTCGGTACAGAAGTTCAATACGGGTGCTCCAAGTGTTGCATATGCACCGGTATCTGCCGTAATACGAACCCGATGTGCCTGCAAAATCCCCTCACGGCTTATCCCCGTTTGCATCTCAATCTTCATCGGATGACGCTTCAAACCAGCCCGAACGGATTCTTTACGCGAGTTATGCATTTTAACAGGGCGGCCGCATTTTAACGCGAGCAGTGCACCATAAGGTTGCACGTTCAATTCATCTTTTCCGCCAAACGAACCGCCAATAGGTGAAGATACCACCCGAATGTCTTCTTCCGGGCAGCCAATAATACGTGCGAGTTGCATACGATCCTTATACCCATGCTGTGTTGCCGCATAGACATGAAGACGACCCATCTCGTCAGGTGCAAACAGCCCTCCCTCTGTCTCCATATATGCATGCATTTGTCGTGGCGTATAATAAGTCTCAGTTACGATATGTGCACAAGCATCAAAAGCTTGCTGGGCATCTCCGCGTTTGATCTCTGTACGATGCAGCACATTGCCTGGACCATGTGGATGCAGTTCAGGCGCCCCAGGAGCCAGTGCGGCAGCCGTGCTATCCAGTGGCTCAATCTCCTCATACTTTACACGAATAGCTTCTATGGCGAGCAAGGCTCGTTCAGGTGAGTCAGCCGCAACCGCGGCAATCGCATCGCCTACATAACGAACAACATCTTCACAGAAGACGGGCTGATCCGGGGTCGCAATACCAAAACGGTTGAGTCCAGGTACGTCTTTGGCCGTTAACACCGCATATACACCCTCCATGGCTTCCGCTTCCGTTGTATCAACCGACAGCAACCGTGCATAAGGATAAGCACTTCGCAGTACTTTCCCATAGACCATGTTAGGCAAGGACATATCCGTTAGATACTGCAATTGTCCCGTGACCTTAGGAGGACCATCCGGCCGCAGATGCCAGCGATTTCTACTCTGTTTCCGGTTAAGCAACATGGTGTTCCTCCCCTTTCGTAGCTCCTTTTTTAAGTCCAGTTCTGATTTGCAGACAGCTTAGTTGCCTATGGATGAAAAGCCTGCCAAAGTCCGGCCCCAAGCATATTCCCTGCCGACTGTCTTCTGTAGAGTTCAGTGGCAAAAGCATCCGTATAGGATACAAATTCAGCAACAGCCTGGGTCGCAAGCCCGGCGGCTTGAGAAGCATCTGCTTTTCCTGATCGAAGCCAGTGCTCCGTTTCGGTTAACCTCACGGCTATACCCGAGCCGCCACCAGCAGCTATCGCAACCTGTGTCCATCGTCCGTCCTCCGGATTAATCTCCCCGTGACAAGCTACCGTGACAAGCGAGGCAGTAAATGCCTCTCTTCGGCCTAATTTACGATAGAAGGAGATTTGATGATTTCGTTCAGGCATGGATTGCTCGGTCTCGTATACGTATTGCTCTGGATCAGAGGACGATAGATTTACTGTAGCGTTCCTGAACGGAATATGAATGGAGATTAATACATCATCTGCGTTCAGCTTGTTATCACGTCCATTTTCAAGCCATAATGCCACGTGCTGTGTCTTCATACCACGACAGGTCAGGAAGTGAAGCTCAGCATCATACACAAGTAGCGCCGGTAATGTGTCCCCTATCCCGGAAGCAATATTCCCGCCAATCGTCGCCAGATTTCGAACAGAAGGGGCAGCTATAGCCAAGATAGCCTGATGCAAAATAGGAAACCGGCTTAGCAAAGAATCTGTTGCACATTCCCTCAATCGGGTCATGGCTCCAATCACAATCTCATCTCCTTGCATCGAGATTCCACTGATCTCGGGAATGCAAGCCAAACTAACCAAATGTTCTGGTAAAACCTTTGATGAAGCCTCCCATTGTGTTCGCAATAACGTGCCTCCAGCAACGTAACACCGTGTTCCTTCAATCTGTTCCCTAATATTTTGTAGTTCTTGTAACGTATCTGGCTGCCACACCGAGGGCTGTGCACCTGAGCCGTATCCCGGCAGTACCATGGCTCTCCCTCCTTTATTTCTCCGTTTCCTCTACCTTTCCAATCGTCTTGCTGTGTTCGTACAGAGTCGCGTTGATTTTAGGCTTCCCTCCACATCCGTTCTTCTGCATATTTCAGAATTTGTTGCACTTGCAACTCCGTATCAGCGTCCCAGAAACTCTCTCGCCCTAAAGACACCTGTACACCTTGGTATTTAGGGTTTCGGAGCATTTTGCGTGCCCCTTCATCTCCGTGTAGGGACAGAAGCGGGCCGAACATATGTGAGCGAAAAGCAACCGGGGGTTTACTCCCCTCATTGTCCGTACCCGCAACATAATCAGACAGCGGATTAGAATCCAGTACTGCGGTGACATGATTAATATTCTCTGTCGTTATAAGGGGCTGGTCTGCCATCAGCATCAGGACCCCCTTCGGCTTGTATTCCATCGCCGTCAATATACCGCAACGAATGGAGTTTGCCATACCACCAGCGAAATCGTTACATAATACCACACGCAATCTTTTGTCGGGATTATATGTGTAAGAGAATGCCTTGTGCCATTTGGAAGGTAACCATTCAAGACTATCCTCTGGTTTGACCACACAGATGATGTGATCCAACCGGGAATTCAGAGCGGCCTCCAGTGTCCATGCCGCCAGTGCTCTTCCATCCGGCATCATGACCGATAGTTTATCTCGCCCAAGTCTGCTGCTCTTGCCAGCCGCCAGAACGATACCTGTCGTTTGCATAAGCACCGCTCCTTTTTTCGGTTACTAACGCAGATTTAACAGCCGTTCCCTTACGTCTTACCGTAATCAACTCTGCAACAATACTGATCGCGATCTCCTCTGGCCCATCTGCACCAATGGACAATCCAACTGGACTATGCACGTGATGTAATGGTGGCATCCCGTCGAACAAACGAGCTGTTCGGGTACGTGAACCCATAATGCCGAGATATGCATAGTTGGTGTTGTCTAATAACGCTATCCATTCTCGTTCACGGGGGAATTGATGACTCATTAGGATGAGATAGTCATGTTCATTGATGTTAAGCTGCGGGAAAACTTCCTGAGGAAAACCGTGCACGAGTTCCGCATCTGGAAATCGTTCTGGCGTACACAAGGCTACTCTCCAATCTGTGATAACGACACGGAATCCAGCGGATTGAGACAGTGCGGCGACCGGTACAACATCATTTCCGGCGCCAATGATAATCAAACGTGGTTTGGGCGTATATAGCGAAGTAAAATGTTGAGGAAGATTCCAAGAATTATTCCTAACCTCCAGATCAGGAGGACAGGACAACAATAAATCATTTTCGAAACAATCAGGTTGTTCATTTGCAGTTAAATATTGCTCTTGTCCTGGCTCGGCTGACTTGACTGACTCGATCTTCGAGCAACGATACGTAATGTTAGTGTAATCGTCATTGAACGACCGGAGAAGAGAAACCGCTATTGCCGCATCCGAACATTGTTGCATCTGTTTCATTATGTCATACAGCTCACCACAGATCGGTTCAAGCAGAACAACTACAAGGCCTCCGCAACCAATTGTTTCGCCCCAGGACAAGTCGTCTTCAGGCCTCATATCGTAGGAAGCCAGCTCAAGTTGTTGCGTCTCCAGCACGCGGCTCACCCTGGCTTGCAGGTCACTCTCCAGACAACCCGGACTGATACTGCCGTACATCCTGCCGTCCTCCGTTATTAGCATAGAAACCCCTTGCTTGCGATAGGCATGCCCCTCCACTTTAATCGCAGTAGCAAGTACACTCCGGGTTTCACGAAGGGCAATGGCACACAGATCATGCATCTCCATAGGGCCGCCCCCTCTTTACTATTTGTCCTTTCAACGTTTCTGTTATAACCGTTTCATTAGCCGTGCAATGCATTTATCTGACTCTCGTAATACGATGCTGCGGTCAATAGTTTGTATTTTATGATTGTTCAGCACGATACTGCCATCAATGATGACCGTTTCCACACAGCTACGGGTAGCCGAATACACGATACGGGAGTAAATGTCGGTCTCATAGGACGGGTACGTATGAAAATCATCAAGGTCCAGCAGGATCATATCTGCCTTTTTGCCAACTTCAAGACTGCCTATCTCTCTGGATAGCCCCAACACTTCCGCCCCGCCCATCGTTGCCATGTGTAACACGGTTCTGGCATCCATCACCGTCGGCCCGTGCGGCACCTTCTGGATCAAAGCTGTCATACGCATCTCCTGAAACATATCCAGATTGTTATTACATGGCGCACCGTCTGCACCGATCCCCACTGCAATTTGTCTGTTCAAAAGGTCGGGGATGTCGGCAATTCCGGAGGAAAGTTTCATATTAGATCCGGGACAATGGGTTACTTTGACACCACGTTTACGAATAATCTCCTTCTCTTCTTCACTCAGCCACACACAGTGTGCAAGAACCAATCTCGGGGTGGCTAGACCGATGTGATCAAGATAGACGATGTTACGCATACCTCTCTCGTGTTCGACCAGTTCAATCTCTCCACGATTCTCGGAAGCATGGGTATGCACCTTGACATGATATTTATTCGAGAGGTCCCGAACTTCCATGAGCAATTGTTCTGTGCAGGATACAACAAACCTTGGACAAAACGCATATTGAATGCGGCCTCCACCGAATCCGTTCCATTTTTCTAACAAATCAACACTCTGCTGCAACGAATCCGCCGTATCCTCCCGCAGAGGCTCAGGAACCTCATCACCATGATCCATCATCACCTTGCCTGAGATGACCCGGATTCCACTCTGGGCCATCGCTTGAAAAGCCGATTCCGTATGGTTCACGGTCTCCATATCCAGAATGGTTGTTGTGCCGCTAGAGATCAATTCGCCCAGTCCAAGCATTGCCGAGTAATACACCGATTCCTCGTCATGTGCCGCTTCTAGCGGCCAGATGCGTTTGCGGAGCCAATCCATTAGTTCCATATCGTCCGCACGTCCGCGAAACAACGTCTGGCATAGATGAATGTGGGTCTGGATAAAGCCGGGCAGTAATACTTTCCCTCGTGCATCAATAACTTGATCTGCCAGGTTCTCATCGATATGCACTGCCATGTCTTTGATTTTGTTATCTTCGATGAGAAGATCTCCCGTAAATACTTCCTCTTCTGTATTCATCGTGACCAATTGCGCGCCTTTGATTAAAATCGTTCCCATCCCCATCTCCCCTGTCCCGTCCTGTCTTCTCTTCAGCTTCCCCGGTACGTGCTGTATCCCCCAGGTGCTATCAACAAAGGGATATGATAATGGCCTCCGGTATCTCTTACGGCAAAACGAATAGGGACTTCGGTCCACAACACATGTGTGATATCCGTTTGAGCATCTTGTGCAAAATAGGGTTTCACATCAAAACGCAGTTCGTATTCGCCCACTTCCAGCTTTCCTTCTTGAAGCAGAGGTTCATTCAAACGTCCATCCGAATTGGTCAATGATTCTGCCATCTTCAGGGCATTCCACTCGTTTCCTGACCATTTTATAAAATAGAGTTCAATTCTCACTCCTACAGCAGGAGCCCCCTTAGATATATCCAGTACATGTGTAGTAATCCGGCCTGCATTCGGCTGCATCAGGCATTCACCTTCGATCTATGTTTATCCTTTTTCTTCAGATCACTTCGCACGCTCGGTCATCCATTGTTGCAACCGAATTGTCGCAATTTTAAATACCTCATTTAATGCCGTTACGAATTCTTCTTGCTCGTTTCTCTCTAGCCGTTGTCTTATGGAATCAAAAATAGATCCCTTCGTATGGCCCTTCACCGCTAAAATGAACGGAAAGCCAAATTGCTTTGTATACCTCTCATTCAACTGCTTTAGCTCGTTATATTGTTCCGGCGTTAATGAATCCAGGCCAGCACCAGCCTGCTCCTGAACCGAGCTGGTACTCATTCTGATGCGAGCACCCAAATCCGGATGCTTTCGGAGCAGTTCCAGCTTCTCTTTATACTCCGAGTCAAGAACTTGTTTCGTCATAACCTGCATCATCTCTTCCCATGAACCAAAAGGCCGAAGACCGGCAGCACGCTCTGCAATCCAAGCAGACTCTTCAAATAACGAGCCAAATTCTTTCATAAACCGTTGATCAGACCAGCCGTTAACGAGATGTATAAGATCATCCATGTGATAACCTCCGGTCTCTATTTAATTATTGTTCCTCATTCTATTCACTGACTCAGAATACAGCAATATTATTTACGTGATTTTGTAAAATAACATAACATCAAACAAATGAATTGTTATCCGCGCACGGAATCCGACTTTTACACTTGCTGTGTATGTCAAAAAACCGCACTCACCAATGAAGGAAGTGCGGTTTAATCAATTTTAATATAAATTATGGCCAACACTCTAAGTCTCACTCATATCACGAGCATTATAAACACAAGAACACATGATCACATGAGCACACCAATCATACGAGCAGCAGTGATTACGTACGAAGTCTTACAGGCGCTTTATCTCGCACGAATTTACGGAAGGTAAAGACCAGCTTTAATTTGAGCAGATCATTCGTCTTTTTGAAATCCATTTGCAACAGACTGCCGATCTTCTCCATACGATAAGTTACCGTATTGCGATGCACATAAAGCTGTTTGGCGGCTTCATTAATTAATCCGTCATTTTCAATAAAAGACTCTAGCGTGCTCATCAGCACCTGATTGGGATCACCGTCTCTGGCAAGTAACGGTTCGAGCACTTTATGACAATAGTTCTCCATGATCTGTTCCGGCACATGCTGGAATACATAGGCAAATTCCAACATCTCAAATTGTAGTGCCCGATCCTTCATACCGAGCCTTTGGGCTAACTGACGTGTATCCAGACACTCTTGGTATGCTTCACGTAGTGAAGTCGGCTCATGTTTCATTTTGCTTATCCAGAAACGAGGACTTGGCGCACCTTTGGCTTCTTGAGCTGTGAGCACATCGCCAAAGCGATTTAAGAGAAAGGCGGACAACTCCTCACCATAATCACGCCCGGTCGGACAACTGTAGATGGATAGGATTCCTTCTTTCATCTGAAAATGCTGAGAAGCTGTGAATTGCATAAGGGGATTGTACTGCAACTCACGATGAATCTGCTTGAGCAGCTTCCCCTCAGCAAAAGCATTGGGTTCGAGCGTGGTTAACACACACTGATACGTCTCTTGAAATAGGTGTACTCCCTTATTTTCGCTCAAAGTCATGAGCTCCTGCATCGTCAATTTCTGATCCATATATTGCGTCAGCAAGGTTCGCATTTCATCCTGAACCGTTGGGTTGATATGTTCGCGGTAGGTCATATCCATGTAAAAGGCGAGCACATCCGCAGCTTGCTGGAACAGTTCCTCCTCCGCTCGTAGAGACAAGGCAGAATCCGTGTACACCAGCAGGAAACCCAGTTCCTCGTCTTTTTGTTGAATCGGGACTCGGTGACAGCTCCCCTGATTCCATTTTACCCGGTGCATGACTGATTTCCAGGGCCAGCCTTGCGTGACTGCATTGTCCGACATCACGTCATCGTTCGCATAGAGCACATGTCCGCGGGAGCCGATGACGGCAATCGAATAATTGAGGATCGTGGACATTTCGGCAAACACATTGCGATGTTGTTGTTGCTGTAAGGCAAACTGCATGAGTTTCTTTTGCTTCTGAACAACTTCATGCAGTAGCCGATGGCTACGTTCATGTTCCGCTTTAAACAAGGCATTCATCTGGTCAGAGAAAGTGAATTGGAACGGAAGCTCCAAAAGCGGTAGCCGAAGTCGATTCGCTTCCTCTACTATGCCTTGGGGAATCGAATCCCAGAACCGTCCAAGCTTGATGCCGATTCCCGCGCATCCACGTTCATTCAGCCGTTGCATTAATCGAAGCGTATCTGTTTCACTATCTTTGATCATAAAAGCGGTCGTAAACAACATTTCTCCAGATTTGATCCAATCTGCAATATCAGGAGCGTCCATGACGTTGACTGACTTCATCATCCGTGAAGTCCCTTCCCGGCCCGCAATCAATTTGGCTTCAGACAGCGGGTATACCTGCAAAGCTTCTTTAACGGTAAGCTGCATGGACATGACCTCCCATATATTTAACACAAATGTGTAAACAAATCGTTTACAATGACCTTTAGGCTTCATAATCCCACCGATTTCGAAATGAAAAATAGAGAACCTTTAATTGTTTGTTAAGTATTATAACATCAATTTCCATAAAGAAACTTACATGAGAAAAAAATAAACCTATGTCCTCAAGGCAGCATCATCATGCTGTCATGGGCATAGGTTTGAAAATATTTTATGCTTAACATTAAACCCGGCAATGCGGATTCGTTCAAATCTCCATTTTTTCGTGACTCATCCATAATTTCATACGGGATAATACATCTTTGATATTCAACGGTTTACTGAGATAGTCCGTGGCTCCGGCAGCGATACATTTCTCCCGGTCTTCTTTCATCGCTTTTGCTGTGAGCGCAATGATGGGAATCTGGGTCAGGCCAAGTTGCTCTCGAATCCGGCGGGTGGTTTCATATCCATCCAGTTCTGGCATCATGATATCCATAAGAATAACATCCGGTCTAAGACCTCCCTGCTCTAACAGCTCCAGACATTCCGTTCCATTCTGAGCAGAGGTCACTTGCATACCGTATTGCTCCAGTGCATTTGCAAGCGCATATACGTTACGAATATCATCATCCACAACAAGAATCTGTCGATCCTTGAATAACGATTCCTCCAAAGGCGTTAGCAAAATATCCATATTCTTCTGTTCCGGCTCCATCTGAGGCGATGAAGGGACGATACTTTCTTTTACTTTAGCATCAACTGCCTCATAAACAAACAGTCTAGAACTTTGCTCCTCCTGCGAAACCTCGTGACCTTTTCGATACAACGGGAGAAACAGCGTGAACACACTGCCTTGGCCCAAACGGCTCGTTGCCGAAATTGAACCGCCAAGTAATGAAGCCAGCGATTGAGAGATGGACAGCCCTAGTCCCGTACCGCCATATTTACGAGCCGTTGCTCCATCAGCCTGTTTGAATGCCTCAAAGATCTGGAGAAGTTTATCCTCCGCAATACCGATCCCCGTATCACTAACGGAAAAAGCAATGACTTCGGTTTCTTGACCGGCGTGTTCAGGGTCAGTCAGACGCACCTGAGAAATGGTTAGTGCCACTTCCCCTGTGCTGGTGAACTTAAACGCATTCGAGAGCAGATTTCTAAGAATCTGGTGCATCCGCATTTCATCGGTTTCAATCGTAGCCGGAAGAGGACCTTGTAGCTGAATACGAAAATCTATTTTTTTCTGTTCAGCCGTTTTCAAGAAATACTGATTCATCACTTCAGGCAACGTGTCGAGGTAAACATCATCAAATTCCACTTCCATCTGTCCAGCCTCAACCTTCGACAGATCGAGAATATCGTTAATCAAGTTAAGTAAGTCTTTGCCCGATCTGTGAATAACGGCTGCATAGTTCTGCTCCTCACCGCTCAAATGATGATGTTTGTTTTCCGCCAATATCTCGGACAGAATCAACATGCTGTTCAGAGGTGTGCGCAGCTCATGCGACATATTAGCCAGAAATTCGGATTTGTATCCCGAACTGATTCGCAGCTGATGCGCAGTTGCTGCAAGTTCTTGGACCGCATTCTCAGCCGTGCCCTTCTGACTCTCCAAGCGTTCATTTAACATATATAACTCTTCCGTTTGCATCTGCAATTCTTCTGTCTGAGATTGCATCTCCTCGGTTTGAAGTTGCAACTTCTCGGATTGTGCCTGTAACTCTTCGTTCAGTACTTGCGATTCATCGTAAAGGTGCTGTAGTTCCATCCGCGTAACTGTAGAATGAAGCGAAACTCCGAAAATGACCGTTAATTCCTTGATCAATTCCATGGCCTTCTCGGTTAATGGCTTCATGGAAGCGAGTTCTACGACAGCAACGGTCTTTCCTTCAAACAGGATGGGTACAACGGTAAGCGAACTCGCTGAGGCATGGCCCAGACCTGACGAGATGCGAATGTAATTCTGTGGTAAATCATTCATTCGTAACACCCGCTGCTCAATCGCACTTTGACCGACTAACCCTTCACCAGGGGCAAGTGATATTTTCCCGAGCGAGCGTTCCTTCTCCCCGTCTCCTGCATAGGCTGCCACCCGAAACAACCGATTGTCCTTCCAGTGATACAACACGCTGTACGGAATCTCCAACATCGTTGCAAGTTCACTCAGGAACAAACGTGATAAACCTTCTAATGTGGTAGGGTTTTGGAAAAGAGTAGCAACACCTGTAAGTTGATCCTTCACCCGGTTTTGCTCCTGCACTTCATCCAGTAGTTGATTCGCTTCATGTGCGAGATCAGCGACTTCATCCCGTGTTCTTACACGTATCCGCTGTTTGAGGTTACCGCCTCTGGAGATATCGCTAATCGTGTGCTTTACCTCTTGAAGCGTTCTAACAATGTTGCCTGATACAATGAAAGCCGCGGCGATGGATAGTGCTGCAATCAGACCCCACAAGGTGTACATGATTGTCAGCAAAGTTGAACTCCGGTTCGCCAAATCCGTCACCCTAGCTTCTGTAAGCAAAATTTCGGTGTTGCGGAAGGTAGCCAGCTGGGAGCGAAGCAGATCGATTTCCGTTTTCCCCGGATCGGACTGAAAAAAAGCGAGAACCTTATCCTGATCGCCTTCCTTCTTGAGCTGTACGGATCGTTCACCAGCAATTTCAATCCAACGGTTGATATGGGATTTAATATTTTGCAAGTTTTGCTGTTGTGCAGGATTATCGCTAATCAAGGCGTATAACTGATCGTAATTCGTATTCCACTCGGAAAGACCTTGATCATAAGGTTGCAGATAACTTTCCTTTCCGGTAAGCATGAACCCGCGCTGTCCCGTTTCCATATCGAGTACGTTTTTCTCAATCGCGTTGGTCAGATTATGTACGTCCAGATCATGATGACTAATAAAATCATTTTCCTTCTGCAACACATCGATTTGGGCCGAAAGGATCAGTAGCACTACACCAAATAAGAGCACAACCACAAGATAGCCCAATACAATTTTGGAGCGTATCGTAAATCTTCTCGTTTTAGACAACGTGAAACCCTCCAAATATAGACGAATGCTGAATCGTTGCATGAAATCTGTTGCATTAGTATTTTATATGTATAGATATCAGCTGACAAGAAAAATATGTGATTACATAAGAAAAACGACCTGCTTAGCAGGCCGCTTTTCCGGGACTTTATTCATAGAAATTTATAATTGACACAATATAGGAGTTTAAAATCAGTTTAAGCCTTTGGTGCAATCATTTTAGCCGGGTCTACATATTGATCGAATTGTTCCTCTGTAAGAAGTCCGGTTTGTAACGCAGCTTCCTTCAGGGACAAACCTTCTTTATGTGCAAGTTTAGCAATTTTAGCTGCATTCTCATATCCAATATGAGGATTGAGTGCAGTGACCAGCATAAGCGAGTTATCCAGATTGTGTTTGATCTGATCCAGGTTCGGCTCAATACCCACAGCACATTTGTCATTAAATGCAACGATGGAGTCAGCGAGCAACTGTACAGACTGCAGGAAGTTATAAATGATGACAGGTTTGAATACGTTCAGTTCAAAATTACCTTGGCTTGCCGCGAATCCAATCGCCGCATCGTTACCCATCACTTGTGTCACAACCATCGTGATCGCTTCGCTCTGTGTCGGATTCACTTTACCTGGCATAATCGAGCTGCCCGGCTCGTTCTCAGGGATACGAATCTCACCGAGACCGCTACGTGGACCACTTGCGAGCCAGCGTACGTCATTGGCGATTTTCATCATATCCGCTGCAAGCGCTTTTACTGCACCGTGAGCATACACCACTTCATCATGGCTGGTCAGAGCGTGGAATTTGTTCGGCGCAGATACGAAATCTTTACCTGTATGTTTACCAATCTCCTTAGCTGTAAGATCACCGAAGTCAGGATGCGCGTTAATTCCGGTTCCTACAGCCGTACCCCCAATCGCAAGCTCCTTCATGTACTCTACGCTTTCGCGGATCATACGTTCACTCTTACCGAGCATAGCTTCCCAGCCGCTAATCTCTTGGCCAAGCGTAATCGGCGTTGCATCCTGAAGGTGAGTACGTCCAATTTTGATGATATCCTTAAACGCTTCCACTTTTTCCGCAAAAGTCGCTTTCAACACCGCAATTGCTGGCAGCAACTGATCCTCCACCGCAAGAACGCCCGCGACATGCAGCGCTGTTGGGAAGGTGTCATTGGAGCTTTGCGACATATTCACATCATCATTCGGATGCAGGCGCTCTTCTTTACCTTTTTGCTCCAGCAGCTGGTTACCCAGGTTAGCAATGACTTCATTCACGTTCATGTTGGATTGAGTACCGCTACCCGTCTGCCATACAACCAGTGGGAAGTGATCATCAATACGTCCTGCAATAATTTCATCAGCAGCATAAGCAATCGCATCTGCTTTCGCCGCTGATAATTTGCCTAATTTATGATTGCTAGCTGCAGCACTTTTCTTCAAAATGGCGAGAGCTCGCACCAATTCCATCGGCATATGCTCGCGTCCAATCGGGAAATTTTCCTTACTGCGCTGCGTCTGAGCGCCCCACAGCCTGTCGGCTGGTACTTTCATTTCGCCTAACGTATCTCTCTCAATGCGGTATTCCACTTGCTTGTCCTCCTCCAAAATGTTGGTCTGGGTCTCTACAAAGCTTGTGTATCTCGTCATATTATACATGATTTACGAACAGGTTTTCACCTTTTCGACAAAATTGTAAGCGTAGCGCAAAACGAATAGGTCAGAAGCAAGTTCAATCTATCCCGTTTTATTTTTGAGCAGCAATCGGATACAAACGGCTGGTTTGTTCATAGAGTTCACCTGGTTGTAATCCAACGAGACCACTCTCTTCTGCGGAAATCCCTTCCAAATTCGGAGCATTAACCAGATTCATCTGTGGTTCCGGACAGAAAAATTCATTGCAGGCATTGTTGTTCCAGATCATCCAATGTTTATAGGACGTGCCTACATCGTACACCAGTTTGTCTCCTGTGCGATGATCTGTCAGTTCCATGTAATTGCGGCCATTTTGCGGCTCGGCGGTATAGTGGTTATCCATCGCTGCAAAAAACGGACTAACTCCGCCCTGTTTAAGCTGCTCTTCCTCCGGTGTAAGCGGTTGAAATTGTCCTGTCGGTAGCGAACGCTCGTTTAATTCACGGCGCTGGCCAATCGTCACTTTGGCTGTATAATCCGAGGACTGACTGTCCGGAGCAAAAGGAACTTTAATTGCTGTATGGAAAGCAAACAGGTTCGGCATATATTCTGTGCCCGTATTGTTCACAATTAACTGCTGCTGCAGACCATGACTGCTCAGAGAGTAACGAAGCGTTACACTGAAGGTGAACGGCAAATATTTGTAAAAAGCATGGCCTTCTCCAATGTTTTGGCTGAGTGTGACATAACTCTCCAGATCATTAGAACCGAATCCCTCAACTGTCCACGCCACATCATGCAAAAATCCGTGCAAATGGTTGCCTGTCGCGGGTTCATTAATCGGTAGTTGATAGACTTTTCCATCCCAAGGGAAACGACCGTCTTCATATCGATTAGGAGGAGACAGAATCGGAATACCGTACACGGCAGGAGCCGCCATGAATTCATCCATCTGATCCTGATCCGGTTCGCGCAGGTAGCTGTATCCTTTTTCCGTATCCCGAAAAGCTACCAGGTTCGCGCCAACGCTTGGAATCACCGCCGCTTCAAATGAACCAAAGCGTAGCCATACCGCGGGAATACCGCCAAATTGCTCTTCAAACGCTGTATTCTGTTGTGTCATCGTTATATGTACCTCCTGCATACTAAGGTTATATTATACGGCTCGACTATATCATGATTGCGCCTAAAAGAACAATCTGAGATCGAGAACAAATTAAACAGGCAAGCGCAAAACAAAAAGACAGCTGCACGATCAGCTGCCTTGATCACTCTTTGTTGGTCTTCATCGCTCTTCAACTCACTCACGAGTAACGGTCTATGTTTTCTCATTCTACATACTTACCCTGCTTGGGTACCGTATCTTCTTCAAAATGCATGTCGAGATGCCGGAGTGATTCATGTAACATCTCCCCGCTTAACACATGTCCATGCCCTGTCACAACCGTTCTCGGCTCCAGTTGCCTGATACGCTGAACCGATTCATGCGCTGCCTCCCAATCCGTTGTAAAATACGCCGGAGGGCCGTGTAACTGTTTGTCCTGAAGCAGAACACTCCAGAGCGACTCCTGTTTGACCGAGACAATCGCATCACCCGCAATCAGTAATCGATCTGCTTCGCGGAACAAGGATATATGTCCCGGTGTATGACCTGGCGTATGAATCCAATTCCACCCCTTTGTGCCGGGCACCGTATGATTTTGGGGTAGACTAAATATCCGATCATCCAGATTAATGGCTTCGTTCGGATACGTAAAAGACAACTGCGTCATGAGGCCTCCACCCACAGAAGAGTCTGCCGGAGGATAATTTTTCAAACCTGTGAGATAAGGTATTTCAAGTGGATGCGCGTACACCGGCACTCCCCAGAATTGCTCCAGTTCAATTACCGTTCCCACATGATCAAAATGACCATGCGTTAAAATAATGGCAGACGGCGGACCTTGAAAACGCTCGGTTGCCACATCAACAATGTGATTCGTGAATTTTGACATTCCTGTGTCCACAAGGACCCAGCTCCTGCTTCCCGGTTTTCCAATGAACACGACATTCACAAAAAGGGTACGCAAGCTCAAAATATCAGGAGCAACTTCCTCTACGCTGGTCATTCCTGATGTAATCAGATTGTCAAATGCCATTCACGGTTACCTCCCATCAGGCGAATTGTCTCTCTGGTTTAGTTCATCTCGTAGACTTCCCTTTTCTGGAATATCTATTCGGAATCTCGGAAATAAAAATAGACGGCGGACACCCTTCCCAGGGCACACACCGTCTAGTATAGTCAGGTAACTCGGACAATAGAACAAGAATATTTACTTTCCATTAAGCCGGGTAAGCATCCAAGGCTGCATCCAGCAATTGATTGTACAAATCATCATCATTTTCGAGCAACTCGTCCATTTTCAGCAACTCTTCCTCATCACCCGACTGTTCCGTGAAGTGCAAGCTGTAGTCCCAGTCCTTACCGTTCTTGCTCATAAACGTAATTTCATATACGGATTTACCACCATCTGTTTTGAACACCGTGCTACCTACGAAACTTTTTTCATCCTCACGACGCATTTCTGCGCGAATAATTTCAATACTCACTTTTATACTCTCCTTTAATCTCTCGTTTCAAGCCTCACTTCGATAACTCTTCGATTCAAGCGTCCAAAAAACTCTCTTTTGGTGCTTTTCTCCAACTTTCTGGCAAAGCTGTTTGGTAATTATTATTGGTTAATTGTACAATATATATCGTAGCAACGTATACATTATTCAATGAAGGCCCTATGCTGAATCCTCATTAACTTCAAAGAGGACTATAATAGACCGCCAGCTACGATATTCATATCACATTGGAGGAAAAAATAGCATGAACAATTTTGAATCGAATCTGCAACAATATGCTGAACTGGCTGTCAAAGTAGGTGTCAATGTCCACCCTGGACAAACGTTAGTCGTAAATGCGCCAATCACGGCAGCTCATTTTGTACGATTGATCGTTAAGGCTGCGTACAACACGGGTGCAAAACTGGTCAAAGTCAACTGGAGTGACGAAACGGTTACCCGACTTCACTATGATCTGGCTCCAGATGAAGCATTCTCCATTGAACCGAAATGGTTTGCAGGTGAAATGACAGAGCTTGTTGAAGAAGGCGCGGCAATCTTGCATGTCATCGCGGAAAATCCGGATCTGCTGAACGGAGTGGCACAGGAGCGCATCGTAACCAGTCAGAAAGTGCGCGGCAAAGCGCTGGAGAAATATCGCGCCTATCAAATGGCTGATAAGTTCAGCTGGTCCATCGTAGCTGTCCCTTCCCCTGAATGGGCCGCTAAAGTGTTCCCGGATCTGCCTGAAGCGCAGCAAGTAGACCGCCTGTGGGATGTTATTTTCAAAACGGTACGGATTGGTGAAAAAGATGCTGTCGCTGAATGGAAAACTCACTTGCAGAACCTTGACTCCCGCGCAGATCTGCTGAACAGCAAAAAATATAAAAAACTTCACTATACCGCGCAAGGTACAGACTTAACCATCGAACTTCCAGAAGGTCACATCTGGGTATCCGGAGGCAGTGTAAACGAGCAAGGACATGTGTTTATTGCCAATATGCCTACAGAGGAAGTATTTACTGCACCGCTGAAAACCGGTGTGAATGGTACTGTTCGCAGCACAAAACCGCTTAGTTACGGTGGCAATCTGATTGACGGCTTCTCCCTCACATTTGAGAATGGACGCATTGTTGATTACACTGCTGAGCAAGGGCTTGATGCACTGAAAAACCTCGTCGAAATGGATGAAGGTGCACATTATCTGGGTGAAGTTGCCCTTGTTCCACATCAATCTCCAATTTCGGATACGAACATTCTGTTCTACAATACATTGTTTGATGAGAATGCATCCAATCACTTGGCGATCGGAAATGCGTATGCTTTCTGTCTGGAAGGCGGCAAGACGATGTCTAAGGAAGAGTTGATCGAACATGGCATGAACTCCAGTCTGACTCACGTTGATTTCATGATTGGTTCCGGTGAGATGAACATCAATGGTGTCACTTCGGAAGGTGCGGAAGAACCGATCTTCGTGAATGGAAACTGGGCATTCTAATATGCTCCATGCATAGAGAGGAGATTTCTCCTCTCTTTTCCTGTGTCTGAATTGTACTCATATTTAAAGATTATGGAGGGACATTCGATGTTGAGTTTTGAACAAAAGCTGGATCGATACGCTGCACTCGCTGTCAAAGTTGGGGCAAACGTGCAACCGGGGCAGATTTTTGTCATCAATGCCATGATTGATGCAGCACCACTTGTGCAACTACTGGTACGTAAAGGATATGAAGCCGGGGCCAAACAAGTTATCGTGAAATACTCCGATGAAACGGTCAACCGTCTTCGCTTTGAAATGGCTCCTGAGGAGTCCTTCGATGAACTTCCCAAATGGCATGCGGCAGAGATGGAGGAACTCGCAGAGAATAATGCCGTTTTTCTGACGATTTTATCTTCCAGCCCGGATCTGATGAAAGGCATTGATCCGGCTAGAATCTCGGCGAACCAGCGCTCCTTTGGTCAGGCGATGGCTAAGTATCGTCAGTATCTGCAAGCTGATAAGATGAGTTGGACTGGCATTGCTTGCCCTTCACCGGATTGGGCGGCCAAGGTATTCCCTGATCTCCCACAAGCAGAACAGATGAATCAGCTCTGGGATGCGATCTTTGCCGCTGTACGCGCGGACGTTGAAGATCCAATCGCTGCATGGGCACAACATATCGAACGCCTGGAGTCACGAGCCGTGGCGCTCAATAACAAGAAGTACCATGCACTGCATTACATCTCCCCGGGCACAGATCTTACGATAGAGCTCCCTGAAGGACATATTTGGGCGCAGGCTGGTAGCGTAAACGCACAAGGAACCCCTTTTGTAGCCAATATTCCTACGGAAGAAGTGTACACCGCTCCAGCGAAATACGGTGTGAACGGTACAGTGGCGAGTACCAAACCGCTAAGTTACGGCGGTAGTATTATCGACCGGTTTACCCTCACATTCGAGAAGGGACGGATTGTGGACTTTCATGCAGAGGAAGGTCAGGAAACGTTAGAGCGCCTCGTCTCCATGGATGAAGGTTCTCATTATCTTGGCGAAGTTGCGCTTGTACCGTTCCACTCTCCAATCTCGGAAAGCGGAATTCTGTATTATACAACGCTGTATGATGAGAACGCATCTTGCCATCTGGCGATTGGCAGTTCGTACGCTTCCAATATCGAAGGAGGCAAAACGATGTCTCCCGAAGAGCTTGCGGAACGCGGTATGAACTCCAGCATCACTCATGTTGATTTTATGATGGGGTCACCAGAGACAGACATCTATGGCATTACAGCGCGTGGAGACCGTGAACCGATTTTCCTGAAAGGAAACTGGGCGTTTTAAAAAAACTTTTATATTGAACAGGCAATTTTGCTGCCATGGATTCCATGGTTTGCAAGATCGTCTGTTTTTTCTTTTTCAGCAAACATCAAACAGGGTCGGAACTCCCTCTTTTCAGGACTGTAAACAGGTCTATCGGACATTGTAACGTTTCCATAATCTGTTGTAAAATGTAATGATACCAATGTTTGTGGACTGTTGACCAGAAAGGAGAACACCATGGCCAATCGGCTCCAGCTTTTACTCGCATCCGATTTTCATCAATTAGGACCTGTACTTCAGGAAGAGGTCTATTATGAATACTACAATATGGTGTATGGATTAATCGTATATATCATTAAGGAACGTACAGCGGCAGAAGATATTATTCAGGAAGCATTTATTAAAATCATTAAAAACAAACCCCTCTTCGAAGACGAGGTTAAACTTAAAGCCTGGCTCAAAGTAGTCACCCGGAATACCGCAATAAATTATTTGAGAAAAAATAAAAATAACCGTAACCAACTGGACACGGACAGTGTTTTTATAGATATAGAGACGATGAATCAAACCGCTGTTTCGGTTGAAAACATAGTTGAGACTCAGATGATGCAAGAATCCATCGAGCGTTACCTTTCTCAGCTGAAGCCGGAATACCGCGTTCTCGTTGAGTTACGGTGGAAAGAAGGCTTTTCTTATCGGGAAATTGCTGAATTGTTGAGCACCACAGAAGACATTGTGAAACAGCGATTATTCCGGGCACGTGGTAGTATCAAGAAGAAATTACATAAGGAATGGGGTGGAAGCATTGAGCAAAGGCAAGCTAGATAAGCTTGAACATCAATTCGATTCAGGTCTTGAAGATGAATACTTTGATGCAGCGTTTGAGCAGGCATTTGATGAAGCTTTCCAACAAGCCACCTCTACCCCTTCCGCCTCCCGTACAGAATCCATGCAGCAATCCTGGCAAAAGGTACATAAGGAGATCGAAAGAATTGGCGCACGTAAACGTAAAATACGCACCTTCAAGCTATCGGGCATCGTGGCAGCTTCTGTGACCATTGGAGCCGTTATTTTCAGTCTGCCCTCGGGAACACAAGCCGTATCTCCTATTGTTCAATCGATCAAGGATTGGAGTAATGGCATGAAATCGATCATGGTTGAGGATAAGTCTGTAAATCTGAGTCCCGATCCCTCAACCGCCAAAACACCGCCACCACCTGACCTTGAATCGAGCACAATTATCCATGATGAAGCGGAAGACATTCCTGCCTTTGAACTCAACAAACATGTTTTCCGCCCCGTTGCGGTTACGGAAAAGATCGCTCGTGATGGATTTATCGGTGAATTTATTATATCCAAAGCCATTCCTGCCCGTTTTGACAAGATAAAATATGAACTCGTACTGGATACAGAGAATCCCGTCAATCCTGACAACTATTACGAGTCCGATATGATGAGGGTGAAATACTCCATCCAGGGTAAAAGTGATACAGACGAGCTTATCCAGTTCGATTATGAATACGTTAAGCCAGGGCAGTCTCTTGAGAAAACATCACTGCAGAAAAGCACTGTTGTGAAGCTTGCAGATGATAGTGAAGCACTCATGTATGTGGGACCACCCTTCAATTCTATTCAGTGGATGACAGGTTCTCTAAGTATGAGTCTGTTTGGAACCGTGACTGAAGAGGAGATGATTGCAATCGCCAACGATTTTCTGGAGCAAAATTCTCCTGCCAAATCAAAATAAATTAAAACAATACACTAGGTGATGTATGTGTAGACTCATCCGATGTCATCCCATCATCAGCAGTATGAACACTAGTGACACGATAATAATAACCGGATGTGACCTCCCAATCCGAATTGGATCGAAGAAGATTCATTTGGGTCTGTGTCGAGGAGCTGCCTGCGAACATTACCCAAGCTGTTCCTGTCCAGCGCTCCAATCGATAATTCACAGACAAGGTTTTCATGTCTTTGAATGTTCTAGTCGTTGTTTTTACGATGGCATGAAGTCCGTCTCCGCGTGTTAATGCACAAGTCGCCTGATAGATATGTACGGGTTTGGCAGCCCTTGATTGGAGGAAATACTCCTGAGATTCGAGTGGCGGCGGAGCGGTTCGAGCTCCCGATGTCACGTTGATGATCGGACTTGCAACTGCAGACGGATCGGCAGACAGTATAAGAATTATTGGCGCAGCCAAAGCCAGAACCAGGCCTACTTTCAAGATTGGCGTTCGACATATTTGTCTACCTCGTTTAAGGATATTATGCATCTTCATTCCTCCTCAGCTCTGTTTTGATTTTTGGTGTAATCTATTAAACGGACGGAATGGATAACTGGTTTCAAAAAAATAAGGACGCCCGATGGTTTAATCGGCAGCGTCCTTTCATCATTTTCCGGATTAACAAAAACGATGAAACCTAAATTAATCCATCTCGTATGATGAAGAATAGGCTTTGTTCGGCGGAATCCTAAATCTACTTTATGCAAGTAACATCATCATCGTCTAATTACCTGATTCGAACGATTTGTTTATTCTCTATAGCATATACCTGATCGGCGACGTTCTCGACCAAACGAGCATCATGTGAGATGAAAATAATTGTGCCTGCATAACTTTTCATTAAATGCTCTAGCGCCTCCATTGCAGGAAGATCAAGAAAATTACTCGGCTCATCCATAAGCAAAATATTGTATCGGCCAAGCAACAACTTCGCCAGCTGCAACTTCATCATCTCGCCGCCACTTAATACCGCCAACTGCTTGCGCACATCATGCGGAGAAAACCCTAGAGATGCTAATACAGCTCGAATCTCCGGCACTTGATAGTCACAGTTCTCCTGTATGAATTCGATGACGGCCTGATTGTGGTTATGTGTGTATGCTTGTTGTGCAATATAACCGATCTCTGCCTTAGGCGATATGATGATGCCCTGTTCACGGTTCAAGATCATGTTAAGCAACGTTGTTTTTCCTGCACCGTTCGCACCTGTCAGCGCAATCTTACCCCCAAGAGGGAATTGAAAAGACGCGTTCTCCAAAATGACAGTCTCACCAAATACTTTGTTCATCTCATTTCCTATAATCGGAAATGGATTGTGAAGTTCTAACGCATGACTCTGACGAAAGTGAATCGTACGATTCGCCTCCGGTGCTTGGACATCCCCTAACGCTTCAATGCGTTGTTCCATATTTTTAGCGGCTTGATGAAGTTTCTTCTGTTTACTCCCCACAGATTTCTGATGAGCAAGTCTGCCACCGTGATCAGAGCTATTTTTCCTTGCAGTCCCTTTCTCTTTCTGATCGACTTTCCGAGCCTGATTCCTTTTTTCAGTTATCGCTTTTTCCAGTCGTTCTCGTTCATTCACATATTGCTGATACTGGATTTCCTGCTTTTTCTGGTTTTCATTCTTCTGAGCCAAATAATCGGAATATCCACCCCAATACTCCGTAATCTTCCCATCCTTCAGTTCCCAAATTTTATCAACCACTTGATCAAGAAATTCCCGATCATGACTGATAACCAGCAACGCTCCTGTATAAAAAGAGAGCTGATGGATCAAGAAATGGATTCCTTCCGAATCGAGATGGCTCGTGGGTTCATCTGCAAAAATGCCGTGCACTGAACTGGACAAAGCCTGAGCAATTTTCAGCCTTGTTTCCTGTCCGCCACTCATCTGCTCAGCATCTAAGCGGTCTATTCCAAGCTTACCCGCTAATGCATAATCCACATCGCTCTGAGCCCCGCCCTGCTCCATCTGCGGGATATAAGAAAAACTGCCGTTCCTCACAACTTTCCCGTAAGATTCGGGAATCTCACCCAGTAACACTTTTAACAATGTGCTCTTGCCCGCCCCATTGGCGCCAACCAAGCCGATCCGGTCATATTCATAAAGCTCCAAATGTTCAATATTGAATACCTCACGGCCCGCATATTCCACAACAACCTCTTTTGCTTTAATTAATATACTCATCATGAGTTCCTCCTTCAAAAATCGCAGTTTTCACGTTCGCAGGATGACCTGCGATTTAAGAAGGGGGATTATATAAAGAAATACCAATGCATATATCTCATGAGGTCTTCCCTCCTTTCTATGTCAAGCATTTTGGATGTAATAAAAAATGCAGATCCAAGTCCACTGTGGACTCAAATCTGCATTACTCACGTATAGAAGACACTTCGAATCAGCATAGCACAAATAAACTACCCCATTCGAAACCTATGTCTCTCCATACGTAAAATAAGCAAATCAAAAAAGCCCACGATTGTGGTAAAATCCGCTTTTTTTGACCTGCTTATCGAAGACGCATGGAATGAGTCATAGAAACGAGCCTCCTCTTCTTTTATTGAATTGAATATTACCATGAGGCTCTTCATGCGTCAACCAGGCACAGAAACTTGTTAGGGAGCAATCAAAAAAGCCGCTACATAATAGCGGCTTACATGTAAGGAACTTTTCAAGAACTTTAAAGAAACGTCGGTATACTCTAAATCATGAACTTCATGCTCACTGAGAAGCTATGCCCCTGCATCTTCAACGAGCATTTCAAGCTTCAGCACATGTACACGCGAGATTCGTTTGTGTTCCGTCTCCTCAATAATAAACAAATACCCATCATATTCAACGGATTGGCCAATTTCAGGCGGAATCGCATCCACTCTGGAATATAACCAGCCGCCAATCGTATCGTAATCCGTTCGATCCATCTCGATACCGAATCGTTCACTAACTTCTTCAATCAGCATTAATCCGTCAATCGAGTATTCCATCTCATTCACTTGTTCAATGGTCGGACGTTCCTGATCGAATTCATCCTGAATCTCACCAACAATCTCTTCCATGATATCTTCAAGCGTGACCATGCCGGAGGTTCCCCCGTATTCATCGATCAGAACAGCAATTTGTGTTTTGCTACGCTGCATACGCTTGAGCAGATCACTAATTAACGTCGTATCAGGCACAGCCAGAATCGGACGAATCACGGATATGGTGTCTGTTAACTGTGAACGCATCAGATCCTTAATGTGAATAAAGCCGATAATATGGTCCTTGTCTCCGTTATATACCGGATACCGGGTACGCATGCTTTCGCTCGCAATCTCCATATTTTCCAGCATGGACTGATTGGCGTTGAGACAGATCATTTCCGTCCGCGGAATCATGATTTCACGGGCGGTTGTATCCGTAAAATCAAATATATTATCAACAAGTGCTAATTCAGTGTTATCAATTAAACCGCTCTTATTGCTTTCTTTCATGAGAATACGTATTTCATCTTCACTATGCGCTTCATCCAGTTCTGAAGCAGGTGCCATCCGAAACAATCTGAGCAAGGCATTAGCCATGCCGTTCAGCACCCAGATAAACGGATACATCAATTTGTAAAAGAACGTCAGCAATGCCGCAGACCACAGTGTAATGGCCTCTGACTTGCGGATTGCCATCGTTTTGGGAGCCAGTTCACCCAGGACAATATGCAAAATCGTAATAATGACAAACGCAATGACAATCGAGATGCCATGCACATATACCGGACCCAGTCCAAATGCCGTAAATACAGGCTCCAGCAGTCGTGCAATGACGGGCTCTCCCAGCCATCCGAGTCCAAGTGAAGCTAACGTAATGCCTAGCTGACAAGCTGACAAATACGCGTCCATATTACGAATAATGTTTGACGCATATTTCGCATTTCGATTACCCGCTTCTACTAAAGCCTCAATTCGGCTACTTCGCACCTTGACCATTGCAAATTCTGCCGAGACAAAGAAACCATTCATTAATACCAGTAAACCAATTAAAAACAAACTCATAATACTCGGTAAGGGGTCACTCAAATGTTCTTCCTATTCGCCGTTATCGTTCGGCAAATAGGTCCACCTCCTTCGAAAATGTAGGATATTAGCCATTCTGCCGTTCATATGCAATTTCAACTTCCCAATGCTTCCACCTCCTGCTGTTTGCGCCATAATAACATGGATATACTTCTTTTATTATATAATTCTACACTACACAGTCAATCCGTGTCCTATGACACCTAAAAGGAAAAATCGACAAAATTCGTTCACAAAAGTAGTGATTTCGCTGTTTTATTCACATTTTATGAATTCAGGAAGTCCTTTAAATCTCACATAGCATCTTTTCAGCCGGGTTCCAGCGCCAAGTCAAATGATGACTCTCAACATGTAGGCCACCGACCCAATATTCATCCTCTCTGAAGGTAGTCCAGTCGACTTCACCATTCATTACCTGAACCCCGAGTTCCGTCAGAGACAATACAGCATCACGAAATGCTTGATCATACTGGTTATACTTCGGAAAACTTGCCGCTCCTGTCATGCGGATAAGTGCAGCCGGCCCTTCCGACATCCGCTTCAGATGTGCCCAGTATTCCAGATCCCCCATACCGAGTATATGTAGCTTGTCCCCTACCTCACGAAAAAGGTCATACGGATGTTGAATACCAGCTCTAATCGTCTCCAGTGTGGTCTGTTCAATACTACCCAAGCCATTGGTTAAGGAAGGCAACCTGGACAAATGCGCCTCGAATGCTGCTTTTGCAAATGGGAGTTCATTCATTCCGGATTTTAAGTATTCTTGATGCAACCAAATGTCAGATGAACTGTACGCTTCCCAGAACTGTTTGCCAGCCTGAAGTTCCTGTTTTTCAATGACATGCCAGTTGCCTGACAAACTTCCGATCTGCTTGGGAGTAAGCTGTCCCAGTCCTCTGAAATGCTCTACCTCGGGGTACGAATCGATGCAAAGGAGATTCAGACATATGTTCTGTAGATCTTGTCCGCTAAAATAATGCAGCAAATAGGATAACATCGTTTGATCATAAAGGTCATACTCGAACCATAACACAATCTCTTTATACTGCTGTAACGAACGAAGCTTCTCATCTAATGACTCAATCTGCAAATACACCTTCTGCGGTATGCCCAGTTCCTCTTCCAGTACAACAGCACGATGCTGACGTGCGCTCCTGTCCGCCATAGCTGTAGTTACAGGACCATACGTGTACAATTCCCTCCAAACGAGAATGTCTCCTTGTATACCGCTTTCGCGTAAGCGATTGGCCGCATGATCCCCATTCATAATATGCAACATGCCTTTTCCTCCTTCATGAAGTTCATTGAACACGGATGCCAGATTTCGTATAGGCAGTGAACGCTTGAGTTTTGTTCGGGCATCAAACAGCCTTTTCTTTAATGCAGATACATTCACATCAAGAAAGTCCGATATTTCTTTGAGCGTGTAGCCTTGAAAATAAAACAGCTCCACCACAACTTGCATCGATGATGGCAACTGGGCAATTGAACGACGTAGCGTTTCCTGCAACTCCTTCTGGAGCGCTTGAGCTTCTGGGTTACGGGTCTGATCTTCTTCAAGGAATACAGTCTCTACTTCTTGCATAGGAACCACCGAATGCCGCTTGCGTCTGAGCCAGCGATAACATTGCCTTTCAACAATGATTTTGAACCATCCCGGAAAAGCTTCCGGCTTCTCCAATTTGAACAGATTGGCAAATGCTTCGGTAAACGCCTCCTGTACAACATCTTCTGCGCCATATGCATCCTGTAACTGCTGATAGGCCACGGCAAGTGCCATTCCTCGAAAATGCGTCACCAGTTGTTCATAAGCTTCCGTTTCTCCCTGTATTGCTCCTTCAATCCATGATTTCAATACCGCGGACTCCCTTCATCTGTCGTTCATCGCTGTCTGAACTTGTATATCTATTGCTTCACTTTTGTGTTCTCATATGTAAGTGCCTTGAACTCTTGATTAGGTTACTTTATTTTCGACTACAAATGCAAAAGCCGTCCTGTCTGCAGATGTGAACTGCATTCAGGACAGCCCAAATTACCTTATGTGTTGTATAAAATGTTATATCGATGAGGGATTAACGTCTGCTTGGCGCTTGTGGATAGTTGCCAACAACGCCCGGATATTGATACAGCAATGGCTCATCAAACGTTGCATAGTCGAAGTTAACCATCAGCAACATGATTCTTCTGCCTGTTTTAGGATCACTGATAATGATGTGGTCACGTCCAGCTGCTTCGATAACCCCTTGGAAAATACGAGCATTCCACTCTTTGTTTCCTTCGTATGTCATATAGAATGTACCGAATTTACCCAGGTTCAAACGCAAAATATTTTCAATGTACGATTGCTCAAACTGCGGAGCTGTAGTCGAAACGACCGTTCCTGACGGTGTCATTGGGCTTCCGCTGGATACGAGTGGCGGTACGCTGGTGGAGCTAGGAGATACCATGCCAGGTGATACCATGCCGGGTGTTGGTGCCATCGACGGCATGCCATTACCGACTTTATAAGATGTTCCCTGAACTTGAGAATTCGCTTGTGCCCCCAATACGGAGTTGGCTTGCTGACCCATAGTTTGAGTTGGTTGATAAGGTGTGTTAATCACGATAATTCCTCCCTGAATATGAAAATTGGTAATGGATTAATAGACGTCCGGACAGTCTTCCCCGGTTGGACTAAAGAAACAATGCGCCTTGAAACGTCCCGTGTTGGGCTGGTTATACCACGTCGCCGGGCAATCTCCAACCGGCCTAAAAAACCATAATGAGTTGCTCGCCGGCCAGAAACGTTCCCCGTTAATGACCCGTTGTGCCAACCGAATCTCGGATTGTCTAGCACGCTGATAGAAGTATCCCTTCTGCGTGGACTCAAAGCCCCCCGGATTCTGAAAGACCATGCGGTTCATATCACGAATATTGCCAAAGTCCAGACAGTCTGCCAGCACACGATTCACGCCAACATTGCCTACCAGTAGCATTCCTTGCTGCCCATCTCCCTCGGCCTCTGCCCTCATCAATCTGGCCAGCAATCTGACGTCTTCCGTGTTGGCCTTAATTACAGCCATTTACTGATCCCTCCCATGCAGCAACTGTTCATCACCGTACATCGTATTGTGCAGGAGCCTATTCGGTGACACTATTCCAGATTTTTTCCATAAAAAAAGCCCGGAACCTCACGCAAGGTGAAGTCCCAAAGCCTTTTTATAACACAAATTAATTTTGCTATGCTCCTGAATCCGTTAAGGTTTGGCTTCGATCCAGTAATCATAAGCATGTACCAGATTGCCCTTGTAAGCCTTGTATTTAGAGAGCAGGTCTGGCAGTTTGATGAGCTGACTCTCCATCTCCTCGGCTCCTTTTTCGTGAAATGAAATATGTGTACCTTCAAAATTTTCTTTCATTTCGACGGAAATGAGCAGTCGTTTACCCAGACGATCTGCAATCTCCATTTCCTGACTTACGACTGCAGCGATCCCGTTAGAGCCTTCTGCAGTGTTACGGAATGCCATCAAGGATACATGATCAAGCGTATCAATCATGAACTCGGTAACTGAGATATCCTTACCTGGTAGCGGGTAGGTATCCAGCCACACCGCAAGATCCGCACTGGTTTCAAGGTTGCTGTCTTTCTTCGTTTCTTCTTGGAAATAGGCGATATTCGATGCCCACTCGGTCAGCAACGTATTCCGGTTAGCCTCCCATTCGGGCAACGTATACGGCTCGATATCCAGATGGATGCCCTCGAACCGCTCATCCGGTTCCACTTCGGCATTGTAGTTTTTCACATAATCGATCAGTCGTTTGATCCGAGGACGATTCTCCTTTTTGCCCCAGATCGGATGTCCACCCATCGCATGAACTTCGATCCCCTGAGCTTTCGCTCTTTTTACAAAACTGCGGTAACTGGAGTAGGGCTGATCCAGATCAAGCCGGACGTATAACCAGTTAATCTTTTGCTGCTTGGCAAAAGCCAGAATGTGGTCGCCGCCATCATCCGTCACTTGTGAAGCCTCCCAGATATAGGTGCCGCGAATTTCAGGTGCACTCGCAGGAGGGTTCACTGGTTTCTCTGGCGGTGTCTGTTCTCCTGGCTCCAGTTCCCCCCAATACGTCAAATCATGGACAGCTGAACCGGCATAGGACTTATGTTCCCGAAATGCAGTTGCGACCTCTTGGAGCGCATTCTCCAGCTGCGCTGAGCCTTTGCCCGCAAAACTGGTAAACTCTTCACCTGGCATCGGCTTGGTGTTTACTCCCACGGTAACACTTGTCCCGCTCGCGTCTGCCCACTGCATCTCCTGTTCAATTAAACGAATAATTCCGTTACTTCCTTGTGCATTATCCCGGTAAGCAAGCAGGGTCACATGGTCTACATTTTGAATAAACCAGTGTGACAATGCTTCGTTATCTGCATCATCTGCTGTACGATCACCCTTGACCGTGTATGAATCGAGCCAGAAAGGCAGATCTACATGCACGGCTATTCCGCCATCCTGTTTGGCCTGATTTAAAACCATTTTCATATTACTGATCCAGGATTGCACCAATGGTTTGGCGTCTGCCTTCCATGCAGGCAACACATATGGTTTAACATCCAGATGGATTGCATCAAAACGTTCACTTGCTTCCACAGCCTGATTGTAATCCTGCACCCATGAAGTTAATCGAAGCATCGGACCCTCGCGGCCTTGAACACCCCAGAAAGGGTCGCCACCCAGTGCCTCAATGGCAATACCTTCACGATCCGCTTTGGCAATAAATGCTCGATACACCTCTTTGGATATGGTCGTGTCTACGTTTACATACAGCCGATTAATCTTATGTTTAGCCGCATTTTCCAGCAGCTCATCTCCTGCACTCTTAACAGACTGTGCCTGCCATACCCAGGCAGCCCGTATATCCACATCTTCAGCTGTAGCAGGTGACTTGATCCCGATCATTATCATTCCTCCGATCAGTAATAACAGCCAAAATACTTTCCGGGACGTTTTCCCGAACATACACTCCCTCCATTCCTGTTCTGTTGTAAAATCACATTCATTATAGCAACCGACTTATCAAAAACAAATAAGCCCAAGTGCTTAACTTGGGCTTATTCCAGCTTCGAGGGATATCGAAAGACCGGCTTCGGGGCGACGTCCCGGTTCTAGTCCTCATATATCATTTTTCGGGTCATGCCTCCATCAACTACGAGATTAGTCCCTGTGACAAAGGTATTAGCAGGGTCGGACAAATATAGACAGGCCCTTGAAATATCCGATGGCACCCCCACCCGACCGGATGGATGCTGCTCGTGGTCTTCCGCTTTGAGTTTGGACACATCTCCAGTCTCAATCCAGCCGGGACTGATACAATTGACCCGAATTTGGTCCTTACCAAGTGAGACTGCCATCGCATGTGTCAGCGCTGTAATTGCACCTTTTGATGCGGCATATGCCTCGCTATTCGGCTCAGACATTAGTGAACGGGTCGAAGCCATATTTACGATGGCACCGCCATGTTCATTTTTTTTCATATGCCGGGCCGCCTCCCGACTTGCCAGAAAACAGCTCCTTACATTCGTATTGAGCACATCGTCCCATTCATCCACCGTTAGCTCATAGGGCGATTCCCACCTGGACACTCCAGCATTATTCACCAATACATCAACCTGTTTGAACTCTTTCACTGTGGTATCGAATAGCTGCTGAATATCTTGCTCTTTCCGCACATCACACTGCACAAAGATCGCTTCGCCGCCCTCATTGCGGATCGAAGCCGCTGCCGCTGCTCCCTCGGCTTCCTGAACATCGGCAAGCACGACTCTAGCCCCGGCAACCGCATAAGCTTCTGCCACACTTCGTCCAATTCCCTGAGCCGCTCCCGTGACAACAACAACTTGATCTGTAAATGACATGACTATATTCCTCCTCTGGTTAGACTCTCTGTTTAATTTGATGTACTAATTACCTTGTTCATTTCTTATCGATTTCCACTAACTCTATACTAATATACAAACACGTTCGCCCCTTTAAGAAACGCTTGTCCCCTAATCCGTCAAAAAAAGCTTACGCCATTCGGGCGCAAGCTACTCCATTTTCAACTTCTTTTAACCTCGTAAACGTTCAGTGTACAGACGATTCGTGCGTTCAAATCCAATATACCGGGTTCCCTTGAAGGAGAGCCGTCCTTCATCCCCTTCGGCACACATACCATACTCTTCACCATTCACTTTGAATTCCAAGCGGTCACCGCTCTCTACTTCAAAAGTGACGTAATACAACGTTCGTGCGGCATTTGTGGTGCCGGATTCGGAAGGCGACTGGCTCATCTTAACCCGTCTGCTAGTGATGCGAGAGTGTACAGTCAGCAGAGGCTCTGCATTGTTGCGCCCCCACCTCCATACTTCTTTGCCCATTGATAACAGCACGATACCCAGAATCAGGACAAATGCCACCGGAAAGACGGTTCCAAACAAATCAAACATCCAGGATGATTCAATGCCCATGTCTCTCCCCTCCGTTCATACTTGGGACAGCCGGAGTCTTGACCCGTCTTCTGTAATGTATATGCGGACGAACACAGAACTTGTTAACCTGATGAAATATTTACATCGTATATCTCAGGTGGAGCACCGATTATATTTTGAACATACTCAGCCATGCTTCAACCGTGCTATAGCGCAATTTATTACGCAGATTTATCTAAAGAATCAGGTTTGGGCTCAATCACGATATAGGAGTTGCGAGTGAAAGGAAGCCATGTGTTCCATAACGACTCCAGTTCATCTATACTAATCTTCCGATTGTACTGCGCTTCATCACAATTCCGCTTGAAATCCAGAGACTCTGCCAGATAAAAATGAGTTTCATCATACCCGACAACAGGCACAAAGTGCAAAAATCGCCGGTCCGAATGAACCCTGATGAACAGAATGACAGGCACGCCGCGGCTGATCTGCTTTCTTAACGTAGTGACATTACCACGCAAATACGTGACCGGATATCCCAATTTTTTAAAAAACACAGTAATCGCTTTCGGATAAAAGGTGCCATCCAGTAATTTGCGCGGATACCTCCGATAAAGTTCATCTCCTTCGGATTCGATACCAAAATGTCTTAACACATATGCACTGGAAAATGCAGCACATTCGACGTTCTTCTGTACCTCCGTCCTGTTGGGGGACGAAATGAAATATGTAGAGGGTACTTTGACGCTGTACATATGATCTTTCTTCGGAAGACTGTAATAGCGATAAATTAACCAGATGATTGTCAGCCATAAGATCATGTTGAATATCATTTCGAACCTTCCTCCTGCCAATCACTGGACAATAAGCTGTACGTCACAATGTTCTCATAATGATCATACAACCACTGAGCCTGTCTGGATGTGCCTTCGTTTATGACTTGAAAAGGGAGCATGCGAACCCTCCGATCATCCATATATGTTACGTTCTAAACATTTTCGTCATCGAGACATCCAACTTTTCTACCAGTTCGCTCTGACCCACTCTTCAATCTGTTTTGCCGCTTCCTCAGAAGACAAATCGGTTGTATCCACCGTTGGCATCGCCGGGTCAAAGGCTTTATCCGCGTTCTGCAACAACCAGTTCGCAAAATTACGATGATCTTTAATCGCATTCTCGTCCCAGCCACGTGCTTGTAATCGCATCTCACGCGTCGCATCATCACAATGCAGATTGACGTAATGAATACGATCAAATCGTTCAATATATTGGGAGGATGCAATATTTTCGGGTACCATCGTGCCGCATAGAACGGTACCTCTTCCGCTTAACGAGATGCTATAAGCAACGCGCAGCCAATTCTCTTTGGCAATCTGCCAATCGACATTGTTGATGATATCCATATCAAAGACGTCAAATTCAGGCAAAAGCTTGCGCACATGTGATGACACCGTTGTTTTGCCCGTACCGCTCGCGCCTGTGATTACAAATAAAGGTAGTTTACTCATTAGAATATTCCTCCTGTTGTCGTCTTATAAGCTCTAATCTCGCTGTGAATCGATAGAATGCCATTCCTCAGTCCTTAGGCCGTACATCACTCGATGTAGAAATCTCCCATTCAAAAACTCATAATCTCGTAGCTCACCTTCACGTTGAAAACCCAGCTTCTCGGGTATAGCACGACTTCTCCGATTGTCCGTTGCTACTCCAATCTCCACTTTATTTAATCCAAGTTGCTCAAATGCGTGCTCAATCAGTACGTTGACTGCTTTCGTGATGAGTCCGTTTCCCTCGTATTCCTGTCCCAGCCAATAACCAATCTCAGCCTTCCTGTTTTCAAGGTCAATATCACAATATCCAATCGAACCCGCCAGTTCGCCTCGAAACCAGATCCCTAACCAGTATCCTTCCTCCTGCGCGTAACGCAGACGAGTGCGTTCGATAAAACCCGCTGAATCCTCTTCAGTCAAAGTCATATCAGGAATCCTGAGCCAGGCTCCGAGATGTTCCCGGTTACGATCAATTAATCGGAATAACGCTGTAGCGTCATTGGATGTAAAAAGCGAAAGGTACGCTGTATCTGTACGGTCTAAGGCATGTTTAAACATAATTAATCCTCCCAGATGTTTATTCTGAATCCTCCTTAATCTGCTACCAGCCAGCTTCAAATCTTAAATCGGTCGATATTCCCCTTCGAAATGAAATTGGTAGTCATCACTGATCCGAATGTATCCAAGAATACAGTCACCTCAGGATCTGTTCACGATCCCCGAGTAGTTGTGATTACCCACGTTTCCTTCTGCGACGAGTAAATAATCGCCCTCACAAGACACAACAATGCCAATGTGATCATGCGAGTCGTCAGACAGCAGTTTTTCATATACGACCAAGTCACCTCGCTCTGGCTTGAAACCATCTTCCTGATCAAGATAGAAAAATTCATTTTCAGGTAACCTGGCCCAGTCCAGCCACGCTCCAACTCCAGCTAAACGATACGTCCGGTTGGGATAACGAATAGGCAGCTTAATGTCAACCTGCATACAGCAATGATACACAAAAGCCGCGCACCAATTATCCTTAAGTATCGTGTGAATATCGCGGTCCGGCCAATACTGGCAAATCTGCCGAAAGTGTTCATCCTCTGGAACTCCGATAATCTTTTGTTTGGCCAACTTCTCTGCAGCATCAGCAAGGGCTGAGCGTCTTTGTTCACAGTAATCCTGTTTTTCTACCGTTGAGCCTGTGGAATCCATTTCATCCACCTCAACCGTCATTCCAAGCTCATGCAATATATGATGTAATCTGACCTTCTCCATCCTCGCCTTCGTTAAACTCTGTCTTACAGGAGAGAAGTTCATATGTAAATGGATCGCATCTTTTAAAATCTCTTCGTACGACCCCTGAACCTGCTGACATGCCTCTTGAACAAAAATCGAATTCAGTATGATATACAATTCTTCCTCACTGAATAGCTGTAAACCCCGGAGTAGCTGCCTTGCAGTATCTGCGCTATTAGGACCCGGGAAAACATTGATCCCGGTTCTGTAAAGGTAACATCCGTGAAGCAAACCTGTGATCGCGGCCAGTTCCTGGTTTACTCCTCTTCGAGTCGCAAGCAAGGAAGCGAAACTGGACACACCAACAAGTTGGATCCACACCTCTTCTTGACCCGGGAACCCTTCGTGAGACATTCTGCGAATAACACGTGACACTTCGTCTATTCTATTATTTCGGGTTCCTATAGTACCACCTGTGTTCATCTCATCGCAACCCTTCAACATTCTTGTGCGTCATCCGGCTACTCGCAAAAGCAAAGTAACAACTTCGCAGAGCCAAGCAAACCAACTCTACAGCAGCTGCTTTTTCAAATCCATCCGTATGTACGTTTTCTCGTAACTTGAACCATCTTCATTGTAGTAAACAGCCTGTTTGGAGTAAGGTTCAGAGATGGCATGATAACCGTGCTTCGAGATCAGCTTGATCATTCTGGGATTTTCGACAGGATCAACGCTCACAAACATTTCGCTATAACCCAATTCTTTCGCACGTTCTTCTCTATACCGAATCAATGCTGACCCAGCACCCTGACCGCGATATATTTCCTTAACGTACAGATCACTTAATTTAGGAACCAGCTTTCCTTGTAATTTAAGAACTCCAAACCCCATGATGACGCTATCCTCATCCTCGGTTTCAGCAAGGACTACAATGACTTCTTTATTTTCCTGCTGTTTCATGTAGGACATGAATAAGGTCTCGTTGTTTCGAACAGAACAGAGTCCTACGATGTCCCTGGCGACAGCTGTTCTTACGCTATATTTCATGAACTTGTACCTCCACAATCCGTTCACGACATTACTGACAAAGTCTCTCCAAAATAACAGCCACCCCGTCATTTTCATTCGTTTCTGTTATCTCTTTCGCTCTGCATTTTAAATCCTGAGTGGCATTCCCCATCGCCACAGGCCAACCACATTGATCAAACAGACCGATATCGTTTACATCATCCCCAAACACCATCACATCTTGCATTGCAACACCCATGGCGTCACAGATCACAGAGACGGCATGTTCCTTGGATGCATTCAACGCCGAGACTTGTGTTAATTCACCTTGATCCGTGAGCAATATGTTTAATTTTCCTTCAAAGCATTCTTGAAAAGCCACCCGGTCCAGATTGCCTGTGAAAAGGATCTTGGATGCTTCTTGCTGTTTAAGCTCCATTAAAGACCTGACCATAGGTTGCCCTTTTACTTTCATGATTGTCTCTGCATCATAAGGCTTCAAACTCATCCATACATCTCTCACTTCTAAACTAATGTCCAGATTCGGATTACATGCCAGACAATAGTCTAGAACCTCTGCAGTTAACGCAGGTGTGATTCCAAAGTGATTTTGTTTTCCATTATGTCTGCAATTTGTATACGCGCCGTTATAATACACAAATGAACCAAGCTCCAGCAATTTTTCCGGCAAAAAAGCTTTCACTGCCCTCGGCGGACGCGCCGTTGCAAATATGAATTTCATTCCACGATGGGCACAATCTTGAATCGCCTTTACGTTTCGCTCGGAGACTTCTTTGTTTGCCTTCAATAGGGTTCCATCCAAATCTACAATAATTACCGGGAATTCCATGGCACAGCCCCTGTCTCACTTTTGTGCACTTTTTAGAAAAAGTTATATATTCCATCTTCGAAATACCGATACTCTTCCTCCGTCAATCTCCGCTTGCCATACGCATCGTAAAAAATATCTTTATCCCGCTCATCCTCGAAGGCATTCGTTTTTGGCCGAATGGCCAAAGCCACGTCATACCGGGGATCACCATGAGCCGCCCCCGCCCAATCGATTATTCCCACGACTTCGCCGTTATGGACGAGTACATTATCGATAGTGAAGTCTCCATGTATTAAGGTGGGCGCCATATCGCCTGGTCGGTTTATTTTTAAATGAGCAAGTAGTTCTTCGGTTCCGTCTACTGAATAATGAGCCAGATTATACTCCGCTTTCGTTAATATATGATCAAGCCAAGCGTGCTCCACCTGTTGCCATTCGATCGGACATGGACATTCATGCAGTTGTTTCAAACAACGTCCTAAGCTGACAATCGCCTTTTCTTTATCTTTCTCAGGCGGATAACCGGCAAGAAATTGTCTCAACGATATTCCATCCACATAATCCATCAATAGCCATCTAGATTGATTCTCTATGTAAAATGAATGCGTTTTCGGAATAGGGATTCCTGTTCCTTGAAGAAGCTGCATTGCGGCATATTCATCAGACAACCATGCATTGTAGAGTTCGTGCTCTGTTTTTTTGATTACATATCTCTGATCTGCTGTCTCCAGAACGGCAACGGTAGAGGTGTGCCCTTGCCGAGGTAGCATAACCTGCTGTACCGTTCCAATCTGTCCTAATATCTCCGATGGAATATCTGCGAGTTGCATAGGATTTCCTCCTCCACCTAAGTGAGATGTTTAGTACAGTTATAGAGCGAGCAATCCCACCGAGGAGTTCCGCTATGCAAGTGAGTTACCGATGTGTTTAATAGATTTCCTCTGATATCCATATGAGTAAGAAGTCTTTTCATAGTAAGGCTAAGAAATGCTCCATGGCTTACAACTAATATGTTCTCACCTGAATGCCGGTTAGCTAAGTCGGCAAGGCACTGCCTTCCCCTTTTTAGAATCGATTCTTGAGATTCAATCCCCAAATCCAGCTTGGACCAGCTATACCCCCAACGATCCACACGTTCTTGCTCCGTCGTACCCTCAATCTGTCCGCAGTCCATCTCGCGCAACCTTTCGTCTACACGTATTTCAATCGAAATAGCTTTGCTAAGTATAGATGCCGTTTCCAATGCTCTCGATAAATCACTTGAATAGATGTAATGCCATTGTTCCGATCGAATTCGGTCAGCAAGCAAATGTGCCTGTCTTCTCCCCTCTGCATTGAGCGGGATATCGGTATGCCCTTGTGTCCGGTATTCATCATTCCAGTCCGTTGCACCGTGGCGGATAACGCCGATCATAGCCATATGTATTCCTCTTTTCTAGATACACTCATGAATCCCTGCATCTTCCATGTAAAACGAAGCTAACACATACATTTAGTATTCGTCAATGGCTGTCCTTGAGATCTATTGATCTCTTTTATGGACTGAGATTTGTTGTTTTATATAATGTGAAAACGAATGTTCCAAATATGCATAGAAGTGATATAGGGTACAGTATCCATTTGTTCACACGATCTTTATATCCGATAACCAAACAAAGGATGCCAATCCACGTAATGAGAAGTTGCCAAAAATTCAAACGTGATCCCTCTTATACAACGAGTGATGAAATGGGTTTCAGAAAATCACATACTATTTATTTTATTTTACACATGGATTTTCTATAAAGTATCGAAGATATATTATTTCCCATTTTATGCTACGTGACTATTGTGAGAAAGTATCCTGAGAATTTGCCCCATTACATAAAAAAAGAGCAAGAAAAATTATCTCCTTGCGTTCGTCAATATGACATTGTTTTATTCCCAGTCCCTTATTTTCACATAGGTTGCATCATAGCCTATAATTACTTCAGTTTTATCTGTAACTTCTTGCGCATCATAAATTAAATCTTTTCCATGTAAATCAACTGGATTTGAGTCCGCCTTTACGAATACACCGCAATCCTTTATGTAAATCTCATCTGGATGTTGAGAATCATATTGTAAGTTAGCTGGAAGAGAATCTGTAGAGACTTCGTGCGAGTCTATAGTGTTAATCTCAGAAGCTTGAATCATAGATGTTCCTGTAATTACTGTAGTCCCAATTACTACTGCAATCACAATCGAAGTGAAATTAATTTTCCTCATCATATTACTCCTTATGCTTAAAGAATTATCCATCTGTGACCACCGTATGATATGTAGTATTATATGAAACATAATTGATTATTTCAATAAATTCCAATATACTCAAAATTAATATCACACAAGATTGAATAGAGGATTGTAGGAACATTTAACCGCATATAAAAAGAAACCCCCTTTCGGGGGTCAATCGTTGATACAGCGCTATTTTCATCTCCACTTTCTTTCACTAGGCGTACATCATGTCCATGAATCCACGAGTTACATCTACGCCTTCTGCTTGTTCCGGCTGATCTGTCTCTGCATGTGCAGCCATGCAAGCTTTCACGGCTTCTTCCGTAGTACAACGATTAGCGTCGTCACATGTGTAGCATAAGTGAAGCATGTATCTTGTTAATTCATCCGCCTGCGTGAATTGAGTTTGACCGTTGGTTCTCATCTTCATCACTCCTTTTCTTCTTGAGTTAAATATAACATCATCTTCATGATTTATTTGTGATTAATTTCACAATGTATCAAAAAAATAAAATAAAAATAAAGGGAAAACCTCATTCGAGATCTCCCCCTTACACTTTCCCAAGCAGCAATATTAAAGTACTTTCCAATGTTCTCCGCCATCTACGGTTTGCAGTAGTAGCGAACGTTTGGCATCAGTATTCTCCACCAAGATCCAGCCAAGCTTCGGCGATACCATCTGCATTTTCACAATCTCAGGGTAGTCTTTGAAAATCTTTTCTAACACACTGCTCGTAGGGTAGGCTGTCCATGTTTTGCCTGTATCCTTCGAATAATACATAATGCCCTTCTGCATCGCCCAACCTTCCGATGGACTCAGAAATACAGGCGCCAGGTTGCGGTTAATCCCTGTTTGCTTATCCAGATTAAATGAATACGGCTTCCAACTTACGCCACCATCAGCTGTGAAGAAACCGCTGAACGTTATGCTCTCTCCGCTGGCACATGACATGGACATCCAGGCCGACTTCGCTTCACGTCCAAAAAATTGAGGTGCACTGATCGTGAAATTACCGCACGCTTTGAATTTATCCCGGTCAAAAAAGGAAGAACCCGTTCGCCACTGTTCGCCACCATCTGATGTCACGTACAGCTTCGGTGTACCGAACTCTATGGCACTCAGGAATCCATGCTTGGAGTCCGAAAACGTCATGCCCGTGGTGTAGCCACGTCTTGAAATTTCACCCGTTTGGGATTTATCCTTGTCATCACTGGAAGTCATTCGCTCCCAAGTTGTACCTCCATCTTGAGTACGATACAGGTTCTTGTCCTGTTTACCAATTCCCGTATCGAGTGTCGTCAGAACCCAGCCTTTCTCGGGAGAGACAAAGGATATCGCTGTTACCTTATCCGTCTTCGACAAGGAAGACAAACTCCAGCTCACGCCTCCATTATTGGTACGTAGCACAATCGTATCTGTGCCTCCCATCCCCTCTCGAACAATCCAGCCATGCATACGATCTACAAAATAAATACTTTCTCCATATTTCGGATTAGCCGGGAATTGCACATTCTCTGAGGGCGAAATGTTGGTCCACGTTTTTCCCTGATCCTGAGTGTAATAGAGCCGGAGCGCATTACGCGTAACTCCCCAGGCCAAGCCCCCGTTATCATTAATGAGTTGAAAATCGGTCAAACGAGTCTGAATCTGATATTTGGCCATCTCCGCTGCTTCGGTGTTATTGTTTGCCGGGGGTACAACAGTAAGAGTCTGACCAACGTTACCGCTGTCATCCTGTTCCTGAGGTTCTGCAACTGGCGGCTGTTCCGTTTTGGTACAAGCAACCAGTAACATCATGATACCTATAGACAGCATTGCTGTCTGCGCGATTTTTTTCCATTGCAAGCGCAAGTGGGTTCCACCTCTCTCATTCATCAGACAGACGCGCATGTCTCTGTGACGAAGTTATATTTACGATTCATCAGAATCCACTGCTCCTATTCTACCACAAACTTCGACCTAAAGGCTCACACCGCCGGGGAACCTGCCGAATGTTGAATATTTTTGCCGATCATTGTCCTTGAATACCAATATGTAGACCTTTTTTGAATCATTTGAAGTCTATTTATCCACCTTTTTAGCGGATTCCCCTTGGAAAATGAGATATGTTGTGAAAAAAGTTATAGACAAAACTCGCTTTATCTCCACATATCCCTTAATATGGATGGTAGTATACCCAAAAAGGAGAGGATAAGATTATGACAACAAGTTCAGCATTGAAGCCCAGTCGTGTCGTTATTATCGGCATGGGTGCGGTAGGAACAACAACGGGATACACGCTTATGCTCAGACAGCGTTCGTCCGAGTTGGTATTTGTGGATGTGAATCATGACAAGGCAACCGGTGAAATGCTGGATATGAACCACGGTTTACCATTTACCGGGGGCGTTAAAGTGTGGGCAGGCGACTATTCCGACTGCAAAGATGCCGATATCATCATCATTACTGCGGGTGCTTCACAAAAGCCGGGCGAGACTAGAATTGATCTGCTGAAGAAAAATGCAAGCATTTTCAAAGACATCATTGATCGAATTACCGAAGTCAACTCGCACGGTATTTTGTTAATTGCTACGAACCCTGTCGATATCTTATCCTATACGTCCTGGAAACAAAGCGGCTGGCCGGCTTCCAGGGTCATTGGCTCAGGTACATTGCTGGACAGCGCACGATTCCGTTATCTGATCGGTAAAAATAAAGGCATCGACCCCCGCAGCATTCACGCTCACATCATCGGTGAACATGGGGATTCCGAGGTGCCTGTATGGAGTCTGGCAAACGTTGCGGGAACAGACCTTGAACTGGACGAAGAAACCCAACAAGACATTTTCAATAGCACCAAAAACGCAGCTTACGAGATCATTAATGCTAAAGGAGCCACTTCCTATGCCATCGCTTTGGCACTCGATCGTATTGTCGCTGCCATTCTGGGTAACGAAGGCTCCGTTCTGAATGTTTCCACATTGCTTGAAGATTATAACGGCGTTTCTGATGTCTATCTGGGTGTTCCTTGTGTCGTAGATCGCCATGGCGTGCGTGAAATTCTGCCGCTTCCGTTGAATGAAACCGAGAGATTGGCCTTTCAGGCATCTGCAAGCAAATTAAAAGAACAGATTGCCGGACTGGAATAACATATACACTTATCCATTAAAAAAAGACCATTCAACAACTCTGCATAGAGTTCCGGATGGTCTTTTGATATGACGTGACTGGGCGCTCCACTTCCTTACAAGATTATCGTTTAATTTCAGCTCATTCATGATTATCATTAATTATTTCAGTCTTTAACTTTTTATTTTCTTCTGTTTACATAATAATAATGACGGAAACTAAAATTCAAATTTGATTGACAATCATACCTCCAACGATACCTAATAGAACAATGATCCATGGTGGGCATTTCCAGAAGTTCAGCAACACAAACAAAATACATACCACCGCAAAATCAGCAGGCGACAATACAGCTGTTGTCCATAGCGGCTGATAGAGTGCGGCTAACAGAAGACCTACAACTCCTGCATTGATTCCAGCTAACGCTCCTTGCATATGCGAATTACCGCGAAGCACATTCCAGAAGGGCAACGCACCGATAATGAGCAAAAATGCAGGTAAAAATATAGCGATTGTAGCAATAAACGCTCCTGCTCCGCCCATCGAAACTGCCCCAAGATACGCGGCAAATGTAAACAAGGGGCCAGGGACCGCTTGTGTTGCCCCATATCCAGCTAGAAAGTCATCTTTGCTCACTACACCGTGAGGTACGAGTTCTTGCTCAAGCAATGGCAATACGACATGTCCCCCGCCAAATACCATGGAACCTGCTCGGTACATCGAATCAAAAAGAGCGATCCACTCCATATTTATGGCCTGCCGCAGGATCGGCAACAGGATAAGCAGACCTGCAAAAGTGATTAAACACAGCACAGCCAAGCTACGGCGGATGGGCACATTCATTTTGATAACTGGAGTGACCGGAACATTGCGGTACATCCACCAGCCAATGAAACCTGAGAACAGGATTAATATGATCTGACTATATGGAACTGTCCGTAGTAAAGCCGCTGTAGCCACTAACACAGCAATGGTAATCCTCACCTTGTCCGGGGTAAGCTTCTGAGCCATGCCAAAAATGGCATGAGCAACAATTACCACTGCTACGATTTTTAAACCGCTAATCCAACCCGCATGGCCCACATCGTAACCTTTTAAAATAAAAGCAAACCCCACTAATATGAGCACGGACGGAAGAGTGAATCCAATCCAAGCCATCAATCCACCAAGCAGACCTGCACGCATGACACCGATCCCAATCCCCACCTGACTACTCGCTGGTCCAGGGAGAAATTGACACAACGCCACTAGATCAGCATAACTCTGCTCGTCCATCCATTTTCGTTTGCGTATATACTCGTTATGAAATTAGCCTAAATGCGCTGTCGGGCCGCCAAAGGATGTCAGTCCCAGCTTGGCAGCAACCATAAGCACTTCCCACAGCGCACGCCATCGGTTTGGTGTAACAGCCTGATCTTGATCATCCGAAGCAAGATTTCCCGTCTTCATCCTCGCCCATCTCTCCTAGCAGGTCATGTGTTGTTGTCCAGATTTTTTTGGATTCTCTCCAACTTATATCGTTCGTTTTGTACTAATTCATCACTTCGTTAACCGGAAGTTTGACATCCAGCAAAGCCATCGCCTCTTCTTTTTCCCGGCTGGTAACATGGGTGTATACCGTTGTCGTTTGAATGGAGGCATGTCCGAGCAGTTCCTGTACGGTGCGCAGATCAGCTCCGCGCCGCAACATCATAGTGGCGAACGAGTGGCGCAGCTTGTGGCTGGAATAGCTTTGACGCTGATGAACAGGAGCTTCCTGCTGGAAGCGTTCGAAGGTTTCAGTTGAGATGAGTTGAATGCTACGAATGGACAGACGCTTGCCTTTTTGCGATACAAACAGGGCCTCTTCCTTCTCGCCCCGCCACGGATTCAACCGTTCTTCAAGAGCCTGAGATAACACTTCTGCAACCGTTTCAGGAACCGGGATTGTTCTCCATTTTCTCCCCTTTCCGAACACATCGAGTGTGCGTCGCTCGGGGTTGTAGTCTTTACAATTAAGGGCATGCACTTCTCCCACCCGAAGTCCCATATAACCCATTAGCAGGAACAATGCCAGGTTGCGGGTGCGATATTTCCCTTCGACGGATGCCAAAAAGCGTGTCAAACCTCCTTCGTCCAGGAAGACTGGAGCACGATTTTTCTCGGTTTTGGACTTTTTGATGCCAGAAGCCGGATTGCTCGCCAGCACTTCGAGTTCAATGAGTGACTTGTAGAAGCAGTTGACTGCCGCGTGTTTACGGTTCCGGGTAGCATCACTCACGCCACGCTCCCGTGCACGGGACAGAAAAGCAAGCACATGCAACTTCTTCACTTGCTCCAGCGATTTTCCTTGGATAGAAGTAAGGAATTCCGTTACGTCCCCCGTGTAAGATTTGACCGTATATCCGGTGTACCCGGCATCCTTCATCCAGATATGAAAGGCCTGCAACTCATCCCCATATTGCTCCTGAACCTCTTCATTGATCACCTGCTCTTGTCACCTCCACTGACTTCAAATGTACTGATTGACCTGCTATACTGACTGACGTGAATGCAATGTATTTCTATTTCAAAATCGGTTTACTATTTGCAGAACACAGACGCCTAACTTAGTGGAAAATCAACCTCTTCGACGATCACAACATCAGCCATCAGCGAAATCGTCTCCGGTTTGCCCTCACAGCGTGTAAGTACAAAGGATGGGATCGGATTTTCATGAAGCTCATTAACCGATTCCGCCACCTGAACATACAGATCCAGAAGAACTGTCTCTCCTTCGCCTGGAATATCAATAACTGGCCAATCTTTGCGAATGCAATCCGCCCAAAAAGCAAGTTCATTCGCTGGAACAATGCTTAGCTGCTGCACTTTGGGATCAATCGGATATATTGCTTGCCGCTCAGGTTCATCCCCAAGCTTGTCCCATGGTAATGCATAATCACCTTGCTCGCTTGGTGGGGAATACAGGGAGTAACACCACGGAGTCATGCCCCAAACAACCAGCATCAGTCCCTCTTCAAGCAATACATCCAGTCGGCCTTCCGTGAAATGTTCAATTAAATTATGATTACCTGGCCCAAGCAATTCCTCTACTCGCTTCGCGAGACGACCCAGATCCGCCAGGATGAATCCTCTTCGGCCATAGGAGTCGAACACATGATGATTCCGAGTCCATGTTGCAGAAGGTGAATCGAGTATAGAGGCTTCTGCCGGGAACAGTGTGATATGTACGGTATTCACTTGTGCGTATTTCACCATCGCTAGCTGTTCCGGTTCTAACGGACCTTCTGCGATTCGGGGTGTTTTGCGGTGTAAAGCAACGCGAACCTCATATTCACCCTCTTTATAAGGTGCGAGATCAAGTTCAATCGGATAACTTATACCTTGAATTGAAGCTATTGAAATCTTGCTGTTCTCGGTTAGACGAACCGCGTATTGTACGTAGGATATTTCGGCTCCATACAGAACATTAGCATCCTCACGGTGCACAGGTGTCTGCAATAGCTGGGCGATCACGGAAACTTTGCGACCATCCTCCAGATGTCGTTGTGGATCGATGTCCAACTGCAGATTATCTGTTTCATCCTCTTGTGATATGATCAGCTTCGCCTCAGCGAGAACGGTTGAATCCGCAAGTGCAAACCCAAAATGCGACGAGTGTTCATTAAAATTGTTATGTAATGGTTCTTTCATACGTTAACCCCTCTCTTCGGTTCTGGTTGCAGATCACACCCCCAAATATATTTCATATTTGGTTCATCCGCAACCCCGACCTGCTGATACACTCAGCAGGTTTCCTTTATCCTTTACCCAGGTGAGCGACAAATTTAACGCAGCAAACTTCTTTTAATCGTTAGTTTTAAACATCTCTTTTTAACCAACGACTCCTATATTGTTGCACAAAAAAATCCCTGCTCCTTCGCTTGGCGATTGGGGAGCAGGGAAAGATTCAAAGCTTATTTTTCAATTCACTTCCGCCGAAGTGGATTCAGATGACTATGATGACGACCATAGGCAAAATAAATGATTAATCCGACAATCAGCCAGCCAAAAAACGTAATCCATGTCAGAGCTGCAAGGCGAGTCATCAAATAGAAACAGCCGAGAGCACTCAGAATCGGAATCAATGGCACGAGCGGAACACGGAAACCCCGTTTGAGATCAGGGTTATTTTTACGCAATACGATAATCCCGATACTCACTACAGCAAAAGCAAACAACGTACCGATGTTCGTAAGTTCTGCCAGATGGCCAAGAGAGATGAAGCCGGAGAACAGTGCAACAATGATACCTGCGAGCCAGCTACCCACTGCCGGTGTCTGACTTTTACCACTTACCTTGGAGAAAACGGGAGATAATAGACCATCACGTGACATGGAATAGAGCAGACGGGTCTGACCATACATCATGACGAGCAAGACCGTTGTAATTCCCGTAATGGCTCCAAGGGATACAATCCATGACAACCCGTTTAATTGAACGAATTCAAAAGCAAACGCAACCGGATCACTAACATTTAACATGTTGAATGGCACAATGCCCGTGAGAATCAGAGATACTACAATATATAGGACGGTACATACGGCAAGGGATGCAATAATACCTATCGGCAAATCCCGCTGCGGGCGTTTCACTTCTTCAGCTGCGGTTGATACAGCATCAAATCCGATATACGCAAAAAATACTGTAGCTGCACCCGCCGTTACACCGGAGAAGCCAAACGGCAAGAAAGGATGCCAGTTCGCTGGTTGAACATAAAACACACCCACACCGATGAAGATTAGCACCACGATAATTTTAATGCCTACCATGATTCCATTCGCTCTCGCCGCTTCTTTTACTCCTCGAGTCAACAGGAAAGTAATCATTAACGTAATCAGAGCCGCTGTAATGTCAAAATACGTACCTTTCTCCGGATTAAACGCACTGGTTAATGCATGAGGCAATTCCAATCCAAATCCGGATAATAAAGTCTGGAAGTACCCTGACCAACCGCTGGCTACCGCCGCACTCGCAAAGCCATATTCCAGAATGAGATCCCAACCTAGAATCCACGCAATCACTTCACCAAATGCAGTGTAGCTGTACGTATAAGCACTTCCCGATGCCGGGATGGTGGAAGCAAATTCAGAGTAACATAAGGCGGCAAACGCACAGATGATGCCCGCCAGTAAAAAGGATAATACCAGACCAGGGCCTGCATACTTGGCAGCTGCGACACCTGTCAGTACAAAAATGCCTGTACCAATGATCGCTCCTACACCAAGCGTCGTTAAATCAAAGGCCCCAAGTGCCCTCTTCAACACACCGCTTTCATTGGATTGGCTGGCAATCGGCTTTTTACGGAATAACACACTGATTTTCTCATTTCTACTCATACGCATGTTCCTTTCATGGTGAATCTCGAATGTGTTGCCGCGTAATTAGGACGAAATAACATTTCTCATCTGTTCTATGAAAAACTCATTTGTTCTATCTTATCCATCACCTATAAAAACCTATCGAATTCTACACGTTATCGCGTTGAATGATTAAATTTATTTTTGAAGATGGCTTATTTTGACCTTTATGCACGAAAAATATCACGTTCTGTTACCCATGCTGAAGGATGAAAATGGATTTAAATAAAAACTGCGTATAATTTATATTATGCGCAGTTTTTTGAATACTTTTTATAGATCGAAATCTAACTTTTATCGTTGTTAAATGAATTTATGAAAATGAACTGTTTTTTCGTCTTTTTTCGCTGTCATTTCTTATCCTGATTCGGATTGTGTCCCTACTGTTCGTAATAAAAAAGCCGCTAGCAATTAGCGGCTTCTTTCAACACATTTTCATATAGACCATATCCAGGCCAGTGACCAATGATCATATCCGAAGGCTATTTCACTACGATACTTTTTATCCTAACCCAGATCTTCCCCGTTGGATTCAATCACTTTTTGATACCAGTAGAAACTGTTCTTTTTACTTCTTTTCAGTGTGCCTTTGCCCTCGTTATCCTTATCTACATAAATGAAACCATAGCGCTTGGCCATTTCACCAGTGGAAGCACTCACAATATCGATGCAACCCCAGGCTGTATAACCGATCAGGTTAACGCCGTCACGAACAGCTTCTCTCATCTGTTCAATGTGGGCGCGCAAAAACTCAATCCGGTACGTATCGTTAATGGTGCCATCCTCTTCAACGACATCCACTGCACCCAGGCCATTCTCTACAATCATCATCGGAATGCGATATCGATCATAGACATGGTTCAGCACGTACCGGAGCCCAACCGGATCAATCTGCCAGCCCCAGTCCGTCGCTTCTAGATACGGATTTTTGTACCCACCAAAAACGTTACCTTGGGTTTCATCCCCTTCTGGTCGCGTACCTACCACATGAGATTTGTAGTAGCTAAAGCTATAGAAATCTACACAACCTTGTTTAAGAACTTCTTGATCGTCTTCAGCCATTTGAATGTGGATATTTTTCTCTGCAAAATACCTCTTCGCAAAGTCAGGATATTCGCCTCTAACTTGCACGTCACTGCTCATCATATTGTTGATTTGATCCATTCTTAGCGCTTGCAACATATCTTCCGGTTTACATGTGCTTCCGTACCCGTGGCTGTAATTGATCATACAGCCGAGTTTGAAGTCTGGATTGATCTCATGTGCAAGCTTGACCGCTTTGGCACTCGCCACGAATTGATGGTGCAGCGCTTGAAATCTCATCTGCGTGCTGTCTACGGATGTATTGTTAAATACACCGCCTTTTTTATCAACCAGCAGAGCTCCTGCCAGGTATGCACCTGCCGGAACAATCAGGCTATTAATTTCGTTAAAAGTAATCCAATACTTCACCACGTCTTTGTAACGATTAAAGATGGCGTCGCAATACTTTACATAACAATCGATCATTTCTCTGGAAGCCCAAGCATTAAATTTCTTAGTTAGAGCAAACGGTGCTTCATAATGCGAGATCGTAACGATGGGTTCGATATTATACTTTTTCAATTCATTGAACACATTGTCATAAAATTGAAGCCCTGCTTCATTCGGCGCTGCATCGTCTCCGTTCGGGAAAATTCTGGACCATGCGATGGACATTCTATAACAACGGAAACCCATCTCTGCAAACAGACGAATATCTTCCTTGTAATGATGGTAAAAATCTACCGCTTCATGAGAAGGATAATGAACCCCCTCCTCAGTTGTTATCGTTATCCGACGGGGAACCGTATGGGTTCCGCCTGTCATCATATCAGCTGTACTTGCCTTTTTACCATCAAGGTTCCAGGCACCTTCGTATTGATTCGCCGCTGTTGCACCACCCCACATAAAAGATTCAGGGAAACCATTTTTGTTATTCATGAACCATTCCTCCTTAAATTACCTTTAAATAATTTTGATCAATTTTTCACCAATCGTAATCGATGGCTTGTCCGTGTTGATCACATCTACAAAATCATGTGAATTCGTAACGATAATGGGGGTAGTCAGGTCAAAGCCTTTCGCCGCAATCGCATCCGTATCAAACTCAATGAGTAAATCTCCAGCTTTTACAGTATCGCCTTCTTTGACGTGAACCTTAAAATGCTCACCTTTCAACTTCACCGTGTTCATTCCGATGTGAATGAGAAGCTCCGCACCATCATTTGAACTAATACCGATGGCATGGGACGTAGGGAAAATCGCAGATACCACACCATCTGCTGGTGATACTAGTTTTCCAACCGCAGGTTCAATAGCGACCCCTTTTCCCATAGCTCCCGTTGCAAAAGCTTCGTCCTTAATCGTGGATAACTCCAGAACTTTACCAGTCAATGGTGCAACGAGAATATGTTCAGAAACACCGGCAACAGCTACACGATCGTTTGTAGACGTTTTTTCTTGTGTTTCTTGAATCTTTCCATCCTCGGGTACATCTTCAAATCCCAAGATAAGAGTCATGATGAAAGTAACTACAAATGCAATCACACAACCAATTGCCGCATGAACCAAGTTCCATGGATGATCCGTGATAAATGCGGGTAACGTAGCTATACCTGCAATACCCAGAGCCGATCGAGCTACACCGAACAATCCGACATAAACACCAGCTACAACGCCACCAACGATTACAGCAATCAGTGGTTTTTTCAATCGTAAATTTACACCAAACAAGGCAGGCTCGGTAATTCCGAGCAAGGCAGTGATGCTTGTAGAATATGCAACTTGTTTAAATGCTTTATTTTTAGTTTTCATAGCAACTGCAAGCGCAGCAGCACCTTGAGAAATATTGTGTACAAGCATACCTGGACCAACAATGCTATCGGTCTTCGTCTGAGCATACGCAGTGAGCACTACAGGTCCTAAACTATAATGCATACCTGTCATAATCAAGAACGGGAATGCCCCGCCGATAATACCAGATACTAACCATCCTGCATGTGTATTCACAAAAGAAACGCCTGACGCAAGGTAGTTACCCGCAATGGCACCGATTGGACCTAGTACAATCAGCGTTAATGGAGCCATGATAAGGATTACGACCAACGGTTTAAGAATAGATTTAATAACCGATGGAGAATACTTCTCCGCAAAGCGTTCAACATATGACAAGATCCATACCGCTAAAATAATCGGAATAACCGACGAAGTGTACGTCGCTGGCGTGACAGGCAGTCCTAAAAACGAAACAGGCTCACCTGCAGACATCAACGCCCCTAAGGAAGGATGCAACAGAACACCAGCAATCGTTAATGCAAAGCCTACGTTAGCTTTAAGCTTAACAGCCGCACTCCAGGCAAGCAGCATCGGCAAGAAGTAATACGCCGCATCACCGATAAACGTCATAATCGTATTGAACTGCCCATCCAGATCGACGAGATCAAATGTTTTCAAAATAAGAAGAACGGCTTTGATCATCGCACAACCAATCATGGCTGGCAGGATCGGTGTAAAGATTCCGGATATCGTGTCCAGAAGCGTAGTCAGTTTTCCTTTTTTCACAGTAGGGGCATCATTATTGGTTGCAAAGTTCCCCAGCTGCGTCAAAGCTTTATACACATTGTTTACCTCGTTACCGATAATGACCTGATACTGCCCACCACTGCTGGCAACACCTACAACCCCTTGGACATTTTTTAAAGCTTCATCATTCGCGACCTTCTCGTCTTTCAGATTAAATCGCAACCTTGTAGCACAGTGTGTTACACTATCTACGTTTTTTTCTCCACCAACCAGTTTTAAAATCTCGGCGGCTGTGCTTTCATGTTTCATGTACTGCTCCCCCTCAAACGTTTTTAGGTATAAAAAAAGACCTAGAATTCTATCGAATATAGATAAGCTCTATACACGATGGAACTCTAGGTCTTGCCTGCCTCACCAGTAACAATCCTAGTATACTCATTATAGTGGCCGATGAATTATTCCTTCTCTTCATCAATGACCCTTTTGATATGAACCGTTAAATATACCAATTCGTCTTCTGTTAATTCTTTTCCATAATCGACCCGAATCAGCTGTGCAATTCGGAGACTGCATTGATATTCATTCGCATACTTTTCCTTAATGATATGGAGAAAATCACTGTCACCACTTTTCACAACCGTATGATTAAACAAGCGGTAGGCGAAAAATTTCAAATGAGTGACAAGCCTGGAATAATGAAGCGAGCTTTCATTGAAATGAATATTAAACTGATATCGAATAATATTCAAGACTTTATGAATGAACTGTGTAATCTTCATGGTTTCTTCCATTTCGGATCCCAATTCTGCATTGACAATATGAAGTGCAATGAACCCAGCCTCATCTTCAGGCAGTGTAATGTTGAATTCTTCATTAATCATATCCCGGGCTTTCATAGCCACGCGAAATTCATTGGAGTAAAACGCTTTAATCTCAGACAACAACGCATTATTGAAATTCATACCTTGCTTATAACGCGCCACTGCAAAATTAATATGATCCGTTAACGTTAGATATATATTTTCATTGAGTTCCTTGTTTAGAGACTGCTTGGCGTATTGAATAATGCTATCGGATACACGAATATATTCCATCGGGATTTGTGCCAGCAGGGCATATAATTTACCTGTTACATTTTTGGATTTCAGAAAAAATTCTTTCTCAATTTTGTCTGTGTCCACATCGTCTCCCTTTTTCTTCTGAAAACCGATGCCACTGCCTAAAAGCATCATCTCCTGGCGCCGTTCATTCACTGCACAGACGACATTATTGTTAATAATTCGTGTAATCTTCATCGGAATCTCCTTTTAAAATGAAACGTTAACAGAATTTAGCAACAAAAAAAAGACCATTAATTATGCACACATGAAAGAATACAGTTCTGCATGTTTGCATTATCAATCGGTCTTGCCTGCTGATCAGTAACAATCCTGATTATATTCATTATTAACTTATATCGCTATCTTAGTGGAAAGCGTTCTATTTGTCAACATACCTTACTCCAACCCTAATTTCATGTGAAAACAATTTACGAAAAACGGATTAGAGAAGAAAGACAAGAAAAGAGCCGTATTCTGGATGAACGGCCCTTTGACTTTAATTATTTTATGACAGCTTTATTATGAAAAAACAACCCGATCTGCATCGGACATCCGATATTGCGTCAACAAATATTCCGTACTCTGCATGGCTTTGCGCCGAACTTCATTCAGATCGACATGCAGCAGCTTGCCCTCTCGCTTCACAGGCTTCCCAGCAACAAAAACCGTATCCACATTAGACGGATTCGCGAATTGCACAACAGCACCAATCGGATCGTGCACGGGGAACAAGTTCAGATCCGTCGTGCGAATCATGATCACATCCGCTTCTTTTCCCGGCGTAAGCGAGCCTGTTTTTTGCTCCAGTCCTAAGGCCCGCGAACCCGCGGAGGTCGCAAATCGCAACACCTGGCTTGCCTGCAAACTGAGTTCACCCGGCATTTCACCTTGTTGCAAAAGGTACTCATTCGTTCTTGAACGCTCAGCTTGCAACGCAAATTTCATCTGTGAAAACATATCTCCGCCCGTCGAAGTCACGACATCTACACCAAGCGTTGGCGTACCTCCATGCTCAAGAAAGTATCCTGTAGCCGGATAACCATGTCCCATCATCATCTCAACTTCAGGTGTGACAGACAAAGAAGCTCCGCTGTCTGCGAGCATTTTGAATTCATCCATGCCCATCGTATTGCCATGAACAACATTGATTCGTGGACCAAGCAGTCCTGCCTCATACATTCGGCTGATCGAACGATCCGCTGATCCCCAGCTGCCGAAACCGACATGCATCGAACAAATGGCGTCCAGTTCTTCCGCAAGCTGAATATCCTGCACCGTTGTATCCCAGTGGCTAAACTCCGGTCCCCGAATAGCAAGTCCATAGGTGAGTAGTTGATCTTTCGAAGAGAAATATCGCTCCTTAACACCTCTCACATTCTCTGGATACGACAGCTTACTCTCACGATTCCAATACATTGTTTCCCCTGGCACACCATGGGCAAAAACAGCACGAATTCCTGCATCCTGTAATCCTCGAATCAGTTCCTCTGTGTGCTCAGCCGAGTATGGCATACTCCAATCCAGCACCGTAGTGACGCCTGCATTAAGCGCTTCCAGTGATCCCAGCAGATTGGCAATATAGCTATCCTCTGGACGAAGCTTGCTTCCCATAGCTCCATAGTACAAATTTTGCAGATAGACGGGGAGCGACCAGTTTGTTCCGGCTGTTTTGACAAGCGATTCCCACATATGCCGGTGTGTATCCACCAGTCCAGGCATAATAATCATGTCTGAAGCGTCGATGACCTCAATATCTGCATTGGACACCTCAATATTTGGTTGAACCGCTGTAATCAAAGAATCCTGAATAAGTACGTCTGCCCGGTTATACTGACCAATACGAGCATCCATCGATAATACACAACCGTTCTTCAAAAGATAACCTGTCCTCATAAGACATCTCTCCAATCGTAATGGTTTGTAAAATGATCTGATCCGCATTGCTTGTTCTTACATATACTTTATGACTATATTTTCACTAGTATATATACATTATATATCATATCTTAATATTTATCAAATTCTGGAAGAGCTAACTGAGACCTATATAGTGATTCACGGATTGGAAAAGGTAGAACTTCGTTGGTAAACTTAATAATTATGTTTTACTCTTTTCCTCACTAGAGTGTATTTTTCGTTTCGCTCGAAAACGTCTCACCTTCATTAGATTACCGCACATCTTATCATCGCAATATTTCTGTGTTCTGCTCCGGGTATCATCATAGAAGATCCAGCGGCAGTCCGGATTGTCACAGGAACGAATTCTCTTCCCTTCGCCCTCAACGAGTGTCACGGCAAAATCAGCCGCAACCTCTGCCATCACCTGAGCCCAATGTCTATGAATAGGAACAAGCGCAACACCCAGTTGTTGATCTTGTGTAATTATTCGTCTAATGACTTCGCCAGCCATCATAAAATCATTCAACCAAGCCTGATCCTTCTCAGTAAAGAGCTTCCCGTTAGACAAACGAATAGCCAGTGACTGCAAATCATCTCTAAAACCTCTCAATGTAGATTCCTCTTCATTCGACGCCGGTACTGACGCTTCTAATTGCCAACGATTCAAAAAATCTTGTTGCCAGTTTACGTTCCCCAGTCTGTCTTCTGATCGCTCCCCACCACGCCAATCATGATAATCGCTGTTAACAAAATCAGTCCATAATCTATCCATGAGAGCCTCCGATTAATGTAACTATCTAAATCATTAAAAGATGGTTACACCCTTTGAAATTGTGTTATATTAATTGTAACCACTTCCACCCACATTAGCTAGTTACCATCATGAAGATGCAAGGGCGAGATGAATCTGACAAGAGAGGAATGAAATTAAAAAATGAAAACAGTCACCACAGCATTAGATGTATTGGTTATTCAGAATGAAGATACCTGGGATCAATGTAACTGGATCGTCCCATTGTCAAAAGCGCTTGAGGGACTGAACGCCGAACAGGCTGCCTGGGTTCCTCCTTCAGGTGGACTGAGCATATGGCAACTAGCCAATCATATGTTTTATTACAATCAACGTATTTTGGAACGTCTTCAGGGAAAAGAACCGTCTGTACCCGCTGCAGATTCCAACGTAGCTACGTTTGGTATTTCCGGTGATCCTTTGAACGAAGCTGGCTGGAGCAAGCTGATGGAACAAACCACTAAACTGGCTGAGCAGTTACGCGACACCCTTGCTACATTACAGGACTCGAAGCTTGAGGAAGCTTATATGGATTCCGACGACAACTGGGCTCAGACGCTTGCCCGCTGGGTTCTACACGATGCCTATCATGCAGGTCAGATTGTGCAGTTGCGGAGGCAACAGGGATGCTGGAGTATTGTTTTCTAAAAAAACACTTGAACTGATAGCGTTTACAGGAATAAGATGAACTTCATAAGGTTACAACTTGTTCAATACACTAATTAAAATTGAATAGGATCTTCGGGGTAGGGTGCAATTCCCAACCGGCGGTGATGTTCTTATAGAACCAGCCCGCGACTCGCTGTTTAGTTACCACCTGGCAGCGACTGACTTGGTGCGATTCCAAGGCCGACGGTATAGTCCGGATGAGAGAAGATCAACACAACGGCAAGCCGTATTTGGGAAGTCTTTTTCCCTGACGCCTTGTCTTTGAATGGTCCCCCGTTTATTTGGCGTACGCCAAGGACGGGGGATTTTGTCGATTTTGCCAACTGAAGATTCCGTGTTCTGACGAAGGAGTCCTGAATATGGAAAACACATCAACAGCATCAACGATTTATCGCAAGGAACGAAGCAACACCGGATTTTGGCTAGTTGTGCTAGGCGCAGCCCTCTGGGGTGTAGACCCCTTATTCCGCATCCTTTTGCTAAAAACGATGACTTCTACACAGATTGTTCTAATCGAACACATCATCGTCAGCCTTGTCGCGATTCCGGTATTATGGAAGTTCCGGGATGATCTGAAGAAACTGCGTGCACGTCACTGGATCGCTGTTATCTTCATTTCCTGGGGCGGATCAGCGCTGGCAACGGTATTATTCACTTTGGCGCTTACCCATAACGATCCCAATACGGTATTGTTGTTGCAAAAAATGCAACCACTCTTCGCAATTGTACTTGCGAAATTGTTATTAAAAGAAACATTGCCGCGTCACTTCGGCGGACTGTTCATCATTGCGCTGGCAGGAACATATCTGCTTACGTTTGGCTTCTCACTTCCGCTCGGCAACTGGAATAACTGGATTCATGCAGGTAGTCTGCTGTCTCTTGGTGCCGCAGCTTTGTGGGGTGGATCTACCGTTATGGGCCGGTTAATGCTTGGTCAAGCTCGTTATGAGACGGTCACCTCCCTTCGCTTCGTCGTTGCGCTTCCACTCCTGATCTTCATGACCTGGAATGAAGGTGCACCTTGGACACTCCCGGCTGGAACAGGGGCACAGGCTGCCGTTATCCTGAATATTCTTGGGCAGGCACTTTTACCAGGCTTGCTAAGTCTACTCTTGTATTACAAAGGGTTGTCTTCCACCAAAGCTTCTGTTGCAACCCTCGCAGAACTCAGTTTCCCGATGGCCGGCGTGCTTGTAAACTGGATTGCATTCCGTACGCTGATAACCTGGGAGCAATTGCTTGGCTTTATCCTGATCTGGATCGCACTATTCCTGATCTCCAAACAGCAGGAACGCTCTACACCGATCGCCGAGGCCGCACCCAAACTTCGCACGGAGTAATACATTTTCATCTGGTTCAAATAATATAAGCACTGTTTCACCTTAATGAGGTGAACAGTGCTTTTCTTCTGCCGTATTTCTTCTATTATGATGGATTGATGTTTTGTTTTTTGTCTGCCTAGGTGGTACGATGGCTTATGGAACTTGGAACAAGATATCCAACAGGAACTATTTTCAGAGAGGAACGATTACTAATGTCTTCATTCTCATATACCTCCTATGACTCTATAGGGCTCGCCGAACTGATTCGCTCCCGGGAAGTATCCCCGGTTGAACTGCTTGAAGCTGCCTATGCACGTCTGGAAGAAGTCAATCCACATCTCAATGCAGTCATTCGTACATATGAAACACGTGCTCGGCAGGAAGCCAGCATGGTTAGGCCTGGAGAACAGCCATTTGCAGGTGTGCCGTTGCTCCTCAAAGATATTTCTCAATCTTTGGAAGGTGAACTTCTTACCTCTGGCTCACGTCTGTTCAGCGAACATCGTGCTCTTCGCAACTCCAATTTCGTAACTCGTTTGCTCGAAGCAGGCTTTATTGTGATCGGACATACGAATACACCGGAATTCGGGTTGAAAAATATAACCGAGCCACGTCTACACGGGCCAACGCGCAATCCGTGGAATGTGAATCATTCCCCAGGCGGCTCAAGCGGCGGTGCCGCTGCCGCTGTAGCATCAGGCATCGTGCCGCTTGCTGGCGCAAGTGATGGCGGTGGTTCCATTCGAATTCCCGCTTCTTTCAGCGGTTTGTTTGGGCTGAAACCAACCCGCGGACGCACTCCCGTTGGTCCAGGTGTGGGAAGACAATGGCAAGGAGCCTCGATAGATTTTGCAGTATCTCGCTCCGTCAGAGACAGTGCTGCACTGCTGGATACGCTCCAGATTATCCAACCGGAAGCCGCATTTCATGCACCATTATTCCCAGGAAGTTACCTGACTGATATGAACTATCCGCATCAACGCAAATGGCGAATCGCTTATACGATGGATTCACCTGTCGGCACACCTGTCAGTGAAGATGCCAAAGAGGCTGTGATGAAATTAGTCCATTTCTTGGAATCTCAAGGGTATCATGTTGAAGAAAAGTTAAGTCCAGTCAATGGCGTACGCCTGATGGAAAACTATTACATGATGAACAGCGGCGAGATGGCCGCTATGATTTCATCCATGGAACATAGTATGGGTCGTTCTCTCACTGCAGATGATATGGAGATTGAGTCCTGGGTACTGGCTGAAGCGGGCAAAAAAGTATCTGCTGCTGAATTTGTTCATAGCTTGGCCGAATGGGACGTGGCGGCTGCGCAGATGTCTACGCTGTTTGAACGGTATGATTTTTACATCACACCTGTTAACGCTTTTCCCGCACCCCGGATTGGCGAACTGACGCCACATGCGGAGCAGATTCAACATCTGATGTCCGTCAGTGATCTCGATAAAACGGCGCAACAAGAGCTGATCTATGAGATGTTCAAGCCGAGCCTTAAGTACACCCCGTTCACGCAGCTTGCAAATCTGACAGGCCAACCTGCCATTAGTCTTCCTCTGCATTTAACTGCAGAAGGATTGCCAATGGGTGTTCAGGTTATGGCAACCAAAGGCCGTGAAGATTGGTTATTACATCTGGCGGGACAACTCGAATCAACAGAATTGTGGGTTGGCATGGAAGCGAATCCCATGTTCCCAACCTCGACAAAAGCTTAAAATACTTATAAAAGCGGAAAGAAGCCAGCAGAACATAACTGTATGGCTTTTTTTCAGTGGAACAGGAATCGCATCAGAGCAGAGAACCTGATGCGATTTGAATGATTCTTTAATTTAGTCCATGTGACTATCTTGGATGATAATTACAGTTGTTCATGTGACCATCTTTCTGACAATAGATTTCGGTTAACATAATAATGATGATGTAAATCAAAATCTCGGACTACTTCTCTACCGGATAAAATTTGCTTGTCATGTAAACCCTAATGTAGTGAAATAAATAACTTAGCGGGAGGGATCAGCGATGGGAATTTTAAGTGGAAATCCTAAAAACGAGCCCATGCATTATGGAGAAATCTATAGTGCATGGGAGTGCTCAATGGTAGCCAAAGGAGCTGTCTCTTGTTATCAGGCTTATATGAATCACGCAGGAGATAAAGATTTGAAGAAAATTTTAGAAGACTTGCTGGATCAGGCAAGACTGGAAATTAAAGAATGTGACGCCTTACTCACCGAGAACGGTATCACGCCCGCTCCGACTCTTCCAGAGAGACCCGTTGTGGCATTAGAGGACATTCCTCCTGGCGCAAGGTTTACTGATCCAGAGATCGGTGCCAAAATTGCAGCTGATAATGCTCTTGGATTAGTCGCCGCGAGTCAGACTATTGGCCAATCCATCCGCGAGGACATTGGTGCACTGTTTGCGAAGTATCACGTTACCAAAACGGCACTGGGTGTTCGAATTCTCCGTTTGAGTAAAGAAAAAGGATGGCTTATTCCTCCGCCGCTACAAGTGAAAAGGCCGGATGGCGAATAGTCCTGTGATATCAAACGAATTAAATAAAGACATTTAATAATGATTTAAACACACAACATTAAAGAAGCCGAGATGAGAATAATAACATATCCCTCTTCTCGGCCTCTTTTGTATTCAGAAATGAACTAGACTTTCTTATCTCCCGACTCGTAATTGAAGTATTCCACATCCACATACCCTTGTTCTCTTTCATAATTCAAGTTATATACTCCAACGCGATTTCCACGATAATGTCCCCATCCCAGTGGATAGACATCCCCAAAGGAAATAAATTTCTCGCCATCGAGACTATATTCATACCTGTTTTCACCGCGCAAGTTCCAAATGGATCTCAACCATAGGGTAGTCGCATCAGCATCAATAGATGGTCCCCATTCGATTGTACCTAATTGATTGAACTTCAATGCCCGAGATCCTTGCTGCTGATGAATACCAATCGTACAATAGGTTTGTCCAAAATGGCATAGACCCGCTTCCTGGTCATCCACCATTCCACTTAGATCATACTTGGCAGTCACTACGTTATGAGGCACACGATACGCCCGTTGGGAAAGAATGTTCGAAATTTTAAAGAAATCATTCTTCTCCGAGGGTACACTTGCATGCAAACGCAAATATCCTGGTCTCTCTGTTAAAGACCACATATCCGCTTTAGGTTGGTGGTTCCACCCCCAATGAGACTGCAGTACCCGGCTATTGAAATCATCATTCACGGTTAAGATCGTTTTGGGATAACCTTGAATTGGTTTTTTCCCTCCCCATACCATTTCTCCGACACCGTCACGGTCTGTATCCTCACCAATGATTGGCCAACCGTCAACCCACGTAACGGGAAGCAGGTGAAGAGTTCTGCCTTCAAAGTAACCACCGGCTCCCTGGTGACTAATGAAATACCACTCCCCAGACGGTGTTTGCACAAGTCCGCCTTGATTCGGTTCGCGGTCCACTTCCACACCATGCGTATGAATTAACTCTTTTTCTTCGTAAGGACCGTATAAATGCTCTGAACGGAGCATCATAACAATCCTTACCTCCTCACCATTTCTCGGTCGAACTTCACTGTGAAAAATGTAATAAAGACCGTTTATTTTGTAAAGCTTACTCGCTTCGCTACCTTTATATTGATGGATCACAACACCACTGTCATGCAAAATTTGTTTTCCATCGTCGCTAAGTTTAAACAGGTAAATATTATAATTGTCGGCAAAATTCGTAGCCACCAGATATCCTTGACCGTCATCATCCCAAAAAGGACAACAATCATCCCAACCAGAAGTCTCCCAACTATGATAAAGAGGCTCCCATGGGCCAGCAGGATCTGTAGCTGTGCTTACGAATAAACCCTCATCCGGTGTGAAAAAATACACCCAAAATTGATGGTCATGAAAACGGATCGCTCCCGCCCAGACTCCTCTTGCATAACGATTCATTCGATCATGCCGATATTCTGGCCCGATAACTGTCAAATCTTCTACAACATGACTAATTACATTCCAATTGACTAGATCTTTAGAGTGCAGAACAGCCATACCTGGTGAGCAATGTAATGTGGAAGAGATCGCATAGTAATCTTCCCCAACGCTTATCACATCTGGATCGCAGTAATCTCCAGGCAAGACCGGATTGACATAAGTACCGTCCCCTTGATCGCCCCATTTTCCTTCACTGGAAAGCAAAAAGTAATCTTTGTTCATCATTGTTTCCCTCTTTTCTGGGATGCAGTTGACCTAACTTTTTGATGATCTGATACATTACACTACGAATCTTGTAATCATCATATTACTTGAAAATTAATATATAAGATAGATAAAACATGATCCCGATTTTTCAGAGATCATGTTTTATGATGAAACCTTAGGCAACGTAGATTCAGAAGTAACCACCTGTTTAGCTTTAGAAGTTTATGTTCTTCACTTGATTTTGTTCCTTTGTTTACGAATACCTGTAATATGAAAGGCTGCTCTCTCCGAGGGGCTGCTCTCATCAGCTTGCTCCTTTTGCTCGTCTTGCTCCGTACTTGCAGCGGATGATGTTTTTTTGCGCTTGCGTTGCACGATGATATCACTTAAAGCAATTAGAGAAATCAACAGTAAACTAATAAAGAAACCTGGCCGGCTTAACCCATGAAAAAGAGTTCCAGTTATGGCCGTGCTGATCAGCACCAATCCAGTCCAGCGTTTTATCACATCTATGGTGCGAGATTTCAGCAACCGACCTGAGGAGAGCAAGATAAATAGCCAGTTATACATCAGCATTAACCCTGCAGCAGTAGTTACATATTCATAGACTTTTCCAGGAAGCAGTAGCGACATGATAATCGTACCAATCAAACCACAACCAATCAGACACAAGGCAAATAGAGGATATTTCTTCTTCCATTTCTGTGAGAATAACTTTGGCGCATCCCCCTCCTGTGCCAGTGTAATCATCATGGAGGTCACTGCATAGAGCGATGCGGTCATCGTAGAGAAACCGGCCACAATCAGAACACCGTTGAACAAATGTGGTACAAAAGCAAGGTGATCACTGCTCAGTGCAAGTACAAACGGACTTTCTTTCGGATTAAAAGCAGACAGCGGAACCATGGTTAGTGCAAGGCCAATGGAAACGACATAAACTGCAGACAGTGAAATAAGCATGACTTTGCCTGCTTTGGGTGCATCCTCCGGTTTTTCCAATCGATACGACATAATGCCGAGTACTTCAATACCTCCATACGCATAGAAAGCAAACAGGAATGCAGACCACAATCCTACTGTCCCTTTCGGGAAAATGGAAGCCATGTCCATCGGTACCTTATGTGCATATTTGGTGCCCCCAATCCAGCCGGCAAGTAAAGCAATCGCCAGAACCAAAAACATGATTATAGCTGCTATTTTAATGACTGCAAGTACATTCTCAACCCGGTCGAATCCCTTGTTTCCAAAAAACACAATACATAAACCGACGATTCCAAACCCCGCGGCAAAGATCCAGAGTGGCACGCTGGGAAACCAGAATCGTGAGAAGATAGAAAGTGCGGTCAACTGACTCCCCATAATGAGAAGCTCCGAAAACCAATAGACCCAACCACTCGCAAAACCTGCCCATGCGCCAAATGCCTTCTTCGCATAAGAACGAAATGATCCTTGCTCTGGATGGTCCGAAGTCATGCGTGCCAAAGCATCAAAAACAACGTATGTACCTAACGCAGCAAGTGCATAAGCAATTACTACAGCGGGTCCCCCGATGGTAATCGCTAGACTTGAACCGAGAAAATAACCTGTTCCTATGGTGCCCGCAACGCCCAACAAACTAAGTTGCCACCATTTCAATTTCTTTTCATCCGATGATTTGCCTGAAGCGTGACTCATTTCGTCAATCCTTTCCCTTTTGATAATCGTCGCAACAGGTAGCCTTCCCCAATTGGAGCAAAACATCTCCCTGAATATTTCTTCGAACCTCTCAGCATAATACACAGGTAAATTCAAACAAATAGGAGGCACCATCATGAACCAATATTCACAATCTCAACAGATTACGCAACTCGCTCAACAACTGACGCAACAAACACAACAAGCTTCTATGCAATATCAACAATTGCTGAGACAAGAACAAAGCAATGCTCAACAACTGGAACAACTGGCCCAGCGCGAGCAACAAGCGGCGCATATTATTCAAACCGCATTGCAAGGACATCAAACAGCCATTCAGCAATTGCAACAGATTTCTAACCTTGCTCAACAGCTTGCGAACACCTCTTCACAGCATGTATCCTACATCGATCAACCGTATAATACACCTAACACGACAATCCAAGGCCAAGGTCAGTCATTCGGCAATTTCTCCAACCAGCACCGCCAATAGATTAAGATTTGGCAGGAAATTGCAAATAACAAGGAGCTCAATACTGAGCTCCTTGTTTGCGTTTCAGCTAGTTGCTTTCTTCTGAAATTACTGCTTGGCACAAACTACATCATGATACGCATTTCACTGAACAGTCTACCCAATGTTTACTTTCATAAATGGACAGTCACCATTTTGCTTGCAGGCGATATCCTATAAGTAAAAGGAGGCTTACTGATGTCGCTATTGTTTTCTTCTACTGATATGGAAAATGGTGAGCTCCCGCTGGATCTGTGGCAAAGGGATGCTTATCGTTTGTTCTCTGCCAAGATGAGTGACCGGGAGACCAGGTTCCCCTGCATTCCTGCAACCCAGGCATATGCACTGGGTCATCTTCGATATGGATTTGTCTTTCAGTCCAAACATCTTTCTCTTGCGGAGCAATTATCAGCAATTGTAACGGAATATGGAGCTTCTTCACGTTCCTTCGGAGATTTTTCATCTCTAGTCATTTTTTTTGAAAAAGAAAAGGAAACAAAAGACGTGCTCACTTACGAACAATCATTCTGGAACCTGTTAAGTGAGATGCGAACTCTCGATACCCAATCATGGCCAGCAGATATCCCGGAAGACCCCGAGAATCCATTATGGGAGTACTGTTATAACGATGAACGGTATTTCGTTTATTGCGGTACACCAGCTCACATTTCAAGACAAAGTCGCCATTTTCCTTATCTCATGTTAGCTATGACGCCTCGCTGGGTCCTTGATTTATGGAATGAGCAGCCTCAGCGGGCTGCAGCCATCGGGCCAAGGATTCGAGCGAGGCTTGCTGCCTATGACACGATTCCCGCACATCCTGAATTGAAGCAATACGGGGCAGAAGGAAATCTGGAGTATAAACAGTATTTTCTACGAGATGATGACACTGCCCCATCCAAATGTCCTTTTCTACGCTCTTTGTTACAACAACCACAAGCAAAAGAATAACATCATCCGTATTCTAAACAAGCTCTCCTTCGAATAAGCTGTTATACGAGCCGAGGTGTGAGGAGAGCACTTCTTTTTATATCTCTTCCATGTGAAGAGTTACATAGACTACTAGAGCAAACGTCTTTTTTAAGTGGACAAGCTTCTTTTCTTCCATCAACCCATCTCTCAGAAAGGAAATGATTATGGAGATTTATGTGAAATTTATCCTGATCGGGCTTGCTATTGCCATGCCGGTAGGCGCAATCACGGTAGAGATGACCAAACAGGGACTGCGAAATGGATTCCTTCATGGCTGGGCGGTTGGTCTAGGTGGTATGACATTGGATATCGCTTTAATTATTGCTATGTATTTTGGATTTGCTACACTGTTATCCGTTCCATTCGTTCAGATTCCACTATGGTTGGTGGGTGCAGGATTTTTAGCTTATTTGGGATATGAGTCCATCCGTAATTCGGATGTGAGCCTCATGACAACAGACGGAAAGACGTTTCCGACCAAACCCTCTTTTTGGCGGACTTATCGTAATGGGTTATTGGTTGCGATCTCCCCAGGTAATCTGATGTTTTGGGTTTCTGTCTTTGGTGTTGTCTTATCCGACTCTTATCAATCGGCAGGCAAGCTCAGTTTTGTCATTGCGGCAATCGGGATATTATGTGGCATTCTGCTACATGATCTCGGTTTACTCACCATCGTATCCATCACACGTAAAATGATGAGTGCCAGGATGGTACAGCTCGTTTCGAGCCTGGCCGGAGTTCTTCTAATTGGCTTTGCGTTCTACTTTTTTTATAAGTTTGTTAGCGCATTGTGGCAAGTGCTTTTTTAAGAATAAGGCTCTTGAACCCTTCGTCATCTCATCCGACTCGTTACATATATTACTTACATTGTGATTAAAAAAGGCTGCCCTTTCATTGGGAAAGGAGCAGCTTTTTCTATTGACGTTCTTCTCAGAATGTGGAGGTTCGTTTATACGTTACTCGGAGTTGATTGGAGTGTGATTGTATGATTTATAGCGATGTAACAATGGAGCATATTTGATCTTACTATTGTGAATTTTTCATATGTTGAAATTTTATAATTTTACTGTAAATCTAAATAATTCCTCCAGCTGTTCATCGACATCGTACAGTAAGTTCATTAATTGATCTGCGTAAGGTCCGATTGAGGCTCTGCTGTCATTAAAATGGTTCCATTCTAGCGTAACCGGGACTGGCACATGCCATACTAACGCTTCCCAGAGGGTGTCCATACTTTCAAAATGAGCTGGTTGCAACGAAAATTCGGCCTGAAGTATGCGTTGCAGATCCTCCACGCTTCCTATTGCTTTCCCATCAATGATCACTTTCACTTTTTTCATGTTTCTGAGCTCCTGAATTCCGTCGATTTGATATAAACAGAGCACCTACCATGATCAAAATAGCCAACGACCACCAGAACGTCGACATTGCGTTATCATGATCTATAATAATTAAGCGAATCACCGCTGTGATTCCAATATAAATAAAGTAACGAAGAGGGAAATGAAAATTAGACTTGAAGTACTTCACAATTAAAGCGATAAATTCAAAGTACAAGAAGAACACGAGCAATTCGGATAACATCTCATAGTAGCTATCCTGACGAGTTACAAAAGACTGGTACACAATTTGTACGATATACCATGTCTCACTGATTAGAAGTGCGCTTAAAGCTAAGGCCAGAAAGAACAGGCAGATATTCAAAAGCGCTTGTAGAATGTGTGGTGTTTTTTGGAATTTAGTCATTAAATCTTTCATTTGTCATGTCCCCTATTTCAATTCGTGATGTCAACTAACTGTTGTTTCATATGTTTTCTTCCTCGAAAGAGATACGTTTTGGCCGTATTTTCCGGTATATCGTTCAATACACTGATATCTTTGACGGTCATTTCCAAATAGTACCGCTGATAGACGTAATGCCTCCATTTACCTGGAATCTGATGAAATGCATCATTGATCCGACGTTTGCGTTCGGAAGAAGTCTCGTTCTGAATCAGCCTTTCTTCAGGGCCAAGTTCATAGGACATTAGATCAGATATGGCATCCGGAGATCTATTCGGATCCTCTACATATAACGAAGTTGTGGCAAGACTCTGTCTCTTTTTCTTGCGCAACACATCCAGGCATACATTTCTCCCAATGGTATAAATCCAGTTTACGACATTCTTTTGGCTGTTCATCTGTTCGATATGTGTATACACCCGCAGGAATGTCTCCTGCACGATATCATCTCGATCTTGCGGGTCCCGGAAATAGCGCGAAGCCAATCTCCATACCATCGATTGATAAGTGGCCATAAGTGACGTAAATGTAGATTGAGTTGCAAATAAAGTACCTCTCATAGGTTTGTCTATCGGGCTCATTCTGATTCCTCCACAGATGTAATTAAACCCCTTGTGTTTTTTTATCTGAATTTGAATATTTCATTCTAGTACTGCGGTTAGATTTTGGATTTCCTAAACCTCAACACAACACTATAATGTACTCCATCTTGATTCCTGAGAAACTGCCCTTGCATGCGGCTCATCATCCGGCTTATGATCCTTTCGCCCAGTCCGGTACTTTCCGGAGAAACCTCAGCAATTTTAATCGTATTGTCCAGTTGAATGTCAAACATCTCCGGACTAGAGTTGAATGTAATGCAGATTTCATCTTTGGGTTCTGCATACTTCAACAGATTAGACAAAATATTATCAAAGACCCTCCCGAGTTCCTCCAAATTCACTGTGATATAGACTTGCGGCAGTTCACCAATAATGCGGACTTTGAATTCCTCCTGCCGCAAAATGGCCACCTGATCAGATATCAGATCATAAATAGCCTCCTGCACAGCTATGCTCTCAAGGTCAGCTTCTTGCTCTTTATCCAAAAGGAAATAATCAAATAAATTATCGGACAACTTTTTAAGTTGAATGGCTTTTCCATAGGCATTCGTGATGTAATGGCTATGTTCCGTCCCTTGGTCTCCACGTTCTTTCTTGGCAAATTCCAAATACATGATCAAAGAGGTAAGCGGGGTTCGCATGTCATGTGACATTTCGGTAACAAGGCTTCGGCTCTCCACCTGCAAAGCTTCAATCGCATCCAATTTATCGAGAAAGGCCTTACGAAGTTCCTCAATACTCTCAGCGATCATCGCTATTTCATCATGGCCCCGAATCGTCATCTCATATTCCAGTTCTCCACCTTCAAGAATGTGGATCTCCTCATGAATCTTTCTCAGGTAAGCGAGGCTTCGACGAATGCCCAGCAGGACAATCAACAGAAAAATCATCGTGGCGCTGAGTAGTTCCAGAGTAAAGGCAATATCGTAATATCGGGATGAGAAAAACCCGTCTACCGTTACTCTCCCCTCTCCATCACTAAACATGACAGGAAATGAGTGTTTCTGAGCATATAGCGTTTCCTGCTCTATCCCATATCCAGACTCATCTTCCGCTGCGTAATTCGAATCATATTGCAGTAGCTGGTCTTTGTAGATGGTTAGCATGATGTAGTTCTCTTTTTTCACCCATTCCCCAAATGCCTTTCGATCGGTTGAAGACAGATCATTCGTCTCAACATATTTGCTAAACTTTGCAATAGATTTAGACGATTCACTTTCATAGTACGCATCGGAATTAAGGTATCTGTCAATCAGCCCATTACTAACCTTCTGCATCGTCAAAAAAAACAGACCACTTACCGTAGCTGCCATCAAGATGATTAAGGCCAATTTTTTGGTCAGCGTAAATTTACGGTGTGCCAAAACGGTATCCTCTCCCCCATTCGGTAAGGATATAAACCGGGTGTGCCGGGTCATCCTCGATCTTTGCACGCAGTTTGCGAATATGCACCATCACGGTGTTGTTTGAACAATAAAAATACGGCTGTTCCCATACACTCTCGTAAATATTTTGAGCGGAAAATATCTTGCTTCGTTTGCTCATCAAGAGCTTCAGGATGCGATACTCCAGATCAGATAGCTTGAGCTGCTGTCCTTCTTTCGAGACCTCATTAAAATGTTCATTGACTTTTAACTTGCCTCCAACCAGAAACGTATCTCCACTTTCCTTTTTCTCCTTATAAATCTTATATCTTCGCAATTGAGCGATAACACGGGCATGAAGCTCTTCTTCTGAAAATGGCTTTGTCATATAATCATCGCCACCTGCCAGGAGACCTTCTGTTTTGTCCAATGTGCTCGATTTGGCCGTTAGAAACAAAATGGGAACGTTGGAATACGTTCTAATCTGCTCACATGTTTCAATCCCCGACATCCCCGGCATCATGATATCCAAAATGACCAAGTCTAGCCCGTCATCTACAAGCTGCAGCGCACGCTGTCCGTCTCTGGCTCTTAATACCTCATTGCCCGCTCTCGTAAGGGATTCTTCTAACAAATCACCAATATCCTGATCATCCTCGACAACTAATATCCGATGGGTCATGCCCTTCTCACCTCATGATTCCTGATGTTATTTACGGTGCCCTCAATATATATCGTCCTTCAGTAACACTTAAGTAATACGATAAATCATAAATCTTAACCATTTATGAACGCAATCATTTGTCATACATTTGTCACAAATCAAAAAAATGAAACGAACTTTCAGAAACTGTTAAGAATCGATAAGTATAGTTATCCAAGGTAAGGAAAGCATTTATACACACCAAGATTAGACTCGCTCAAGTTAAATATAAAAATGAATAGGAGAAATGTTATGAATGAAAAAAAAGAGAACCTTGTAAAACCAATGAGTCTGAAGGAACGTGTGCATTTTCTAGATATCGTTCGCGGATTTGCTATGCTCGGCATTATTATTGTCAATTACTTTTTGATTGTAGACTCGGTGAAGGGATTTGATATGGATTCAGGCGATCTAGTCCACAACCTCGTTTCCACATTCGCCGAAGGAAAATTCATCACGCTATTTTCTTTTCTGTTTGGTGTTGGATTTATGATCTTTATGGATCGAGCCGTGCAACGAGTGGAACATCCACGAAAGTTGTTTGCCCGCAGATTATTAATTTTATTCTGTATTGGCTTATTGCACATCACCTTTATATGGGTTGGCGACATATTGACCTTTTACGCCGTAGCCGGATTTTTACTATTCGCGTTCTATGCTCGCACACCTAAAACGATATTGCGATGGATTATTGCACTTATATTGATTCAATTTCTGACTCCTGTATTTATGATGGTCTATAATGCGATGAACACTGCATCCTCAAACATGCCAACTTATTTTGATTTCACATTATCCAGTCATACCAGTTCTACTTACTTGAACTCCTTAGTAGAAAGATGGGCTGATATGGGCGTTATGGCGGCTAGTTCATTTTCTACAGTTTATTCCATGTTCCTGATGTTCCTGATCGGTATGTATTTTGTGAAGATGGACTTCTTCACGAATATGGAAGCAAAGCAATCAATCTGGAAGCGAATCTGGTTCATCAGCTTGGCTGCATTTATACTCACTCAGTTCAGCTCCATGGTGAATACACTTATTTCAGCCGAAAATACATTTTGGATGGAGCTATTCATGATTTTGGGTCAACAGGGGAACTTAACCGGGAGCATGTTTTATATGAGTAGCCTCGCGATGCTGTTTTTGTATGTTCCTGCACTTCGTAAAGCGTTGATGGTATTTACCAAAGTTGGACGTATGTCGCTGACCTGTTACCTCCTTCATTCCATCATGGGAACCATAATTCTGCTTCCTTATGCATTTGGATTGGCTAGTTCTATAAAACCTATTGGTACACTTATGCTTAGCATTGCTGTGTATGTTGTACTCGTCATTTTTGCCTCGCTGTGGTTAAAACGCTTCAAGATCGGACCAATGGAGTCGATCTGGCGCAAACTTACGTATGGTAAGGTTAACCGTGCTTCCAAAACAATTCCGGCTAAGCTCGCCCAGCCATTGAACAACAATTTGCGTCAGTAAACGCTATTGAATTTAACAATTTCGGATAAGTTCTACCCAACATCCCAAGTCCCTTCGGGGACTTTTTTCTATTTTTTTTCGAAAAGGCTTCTTCTATTGTGAATTTTTCATATGATGAAAATACAAAACAATTATAGAGATTAGACAGATTATTTTCTCTGCTGTCCCTTCAAGTACTCTCCTTTAAACACAAAAAACTGCCTTTGTTGGGCAGTTTTTTAAAAATTCAAATCGTTCACAACCAATTTTATATGATTAATGAATTTATTAAAATTAACTCGAATTAGATACGGCCTGTCCAGTCGGATCCCGCTACTTCCTTCCAGCGTTCACGAATAGCATCATATAGCCCCTGCTCAAGCGGCCCCTTCGCCACCAGTTCGGCGTTTTGTAGCCAACGATCAGGTTTGACGGTTCCCACAATGGCGGTATCCACACCTTCAGTGCTCAGCGTAAAACGCAATGCAATTTCTACGACTCGCTCTGCATCCTCAGCCAAAAAGTCATATTTCAGTTCTTTTAACCGCTTCCAATAGTGATAAGCATAATCCTCTTCTGTCACCTTATCATACATCCAGGCTACATTGGCAATCGGTCTTTTGGCGATGATCCCCATATTTCTTTTTCGCGCCTCAGGCAAAGTCAGTTCAATCGCTTCCTGATCGGCAATATTCAATGATGTCTCCAAACTATCAAATGCACCTGTCTGGATGGCGTATAGAGCATCTGTCGTATCTCCGCTATATCCGATAAAACGAGTTTTACCAGCTTCTTTTGCTCGTTGCAATACCTCGATTACCTCACCTTGCCGAAGTACTTCTTCCGAACAGCTGTGCAGATGCACGACATCCACATAATCTGTTCTTAAGCGTTTGAGGCTACGGTCAATGGTCTGTGCGAGCACCTTGGCATCCCAGTCGGGTCCATTCACACCAGCTGCATGTCCACATTTGGTGAACAGAAAATACTCCTGCCTGCGATGTCCCAGCACATCACCGATTTTCTCTTCACTGTCTCCATAACATTCCGCCGTATCAATCATATTCAAACCCGCATCCAAAGCACGATTCAGCAACAATTCTACGTCTGCTTTGGACGCATCCCTTATCTCAGAGCCGCCAAAACCAAGTGTACTGACTTTCATTCCGGTATTTCCGTAATTACGAAGTTCCATCATGATCCTCCTCCAAATCAGGTTTGTCTCTTACGGCCTTTTCATGTCGTATCATATGTTATTACCCGTTTAGTCACGGGGCGGCACATTTTTTTAAACTTTTAAAAACCGTAGATAGACATGCCGCCATCCACCAATAAAGTCTGACCTGTGATATATCCGGCTGCCTCCGAAGCAAGAAAAACAACAGGCCCAACAACCTCTTGTAATTCACCTACACGTCTAAGCGGTGTGCGGTTAATAATTTCTTGCAAATACTGCGGATCATCAAGTAACTTCTCGGTCAGTGGAGTGCGGAAATACCAGGGTCCAACCGAGTTCACGCGAATACCGTATTTCCCCCACTCCAGCGCCAGCACCTTAGTCATATGGATTAAAGCCGCTTTGGTAGAACCATATACGACACCTGTTCGCAAGGCAGTATGTCCACCTACCGATGAGATGTTAATGATTGTCCCATCCCCATACTGCTTCATATGCTGACCTGCCAATTGTGAAGCGAAAAAAGCGGATTTGAGGTTTGTTTGCATAATCCTTTCCCACTGTTCCTCCGTTACTTCCAGCGCTGGCGTCCGAATGTTCATACCCGCATTGTTTACGAGAATATGAATTCGTCCCATCTCCGAAATGGCTTGCTGAAAAGTCTTTTCCAACTGCTCTTTAGAAGTGACATCTGCGCAGAGCGCCAAAGCTTTGCGGCCTGTCATTTCATTAATCATTGTTGCTGTCTCTTCGATCTCCTTCATCGTTCGAGATACAAGCACGACATTGCTCCCCGATTCCGCTAAGCCGATGGCAAGCGCTTTTCCGATACCTCTCCCTGCCCCTGTGACTAATGCTGTTTGTCCTTCCAGATGAAATGCTGGTACGATCATGTTAGACCTCCTTTGTTGTACTATGGGGTTCCAGTTTACAGACATGTTTTTACGACATCAGGTAACAAAATACTGACTGGGATTGCCCAGTTCAGGATGGAATTTTTCTCGAAAACGCCCTCCGGTATAATCTCCAATGATTTTACGCCAGAATGCCTGTGCGATCACATTGTTCCGAACCTGTGTCACTTTCCACCGCCCAGGGAAACGTCTAAATAGTTCGTAAGCCGCATTTGTTCCAACGCCGCTACGTCTATATTTTTGCATCACAAAAAATTCAGTCAAATAGTAGTCATTATCCTTACTCCCGGGATCTAACTTCTCCACAAGTGCAAACCCCGCTGGTGAACCATCACTCGTGATCAAAAAAGGAAACTTGCGTCCTTTCTCCGTCCAGAACGCATCCAATCCCGGATATTCCGGAAAAATACCATCCTGGTCTACATCAATATTCAGATATTTCGTAAAATCATAGAGATAAAATTGCATGAGATGCCGAATCACCTGACTGCGTTCGCGGGGAACCAGCTCAATCTGCATATTCATTTGGTTCGCCTCCTCTAGTCTGTATGTATACATACTGTAAACCTTTATAAGATGAAGGGCAACAACGTGACAAATCGTAGCCTGTGTAGCACAACGCTTGACCATACCTATCAGCATAATCAAACAAGATGATGCATGTAAATTATGGTACACTTAATATACTTTGTAGATAAATAATCGTTCACATGGAGGTGCCGAACTTGACCAACGTGCAAAAAGAGATTGACCGACGCAAACTAGATGAAAAACTACCATCCATGCCCTGGTTTGTTCAGCAATTCATTGACTATAAACTGCCTGATCTGTCTCCGTCCACGCTGCTGGAGTATTTGAGAGATTATGATACCTTTTTCAGCTGGCTACGTGCAGAAGGGCTGTCCCAAGCTGAGTCCAACCAAGGGGTAACATTGACCGAACTGGAAGTGCTACGTATGGATTCGGTTACTGCGTACCGACTGTTCCTGACTACGAAGCGTGAGGGAACCAATTCAAGAATCACGGTTTCACGCAAGCTTTCTTCCCTGCGGTCGTTATTTCATTATTTAAGCCAAATTGCTGAAGATGAGGACTTCTATCCCCTGCTTAAACGTAATATCATGGCCAAGATTGAGATCAAACGTACCCATAAACCCAAAGATACTGCCGCGAAACTCAAAGGCAAGATATTGGAAGAGAATGAATTACTCGAATTTATCGGTTACATTCTCGAGGGCTACGCTACAGATATGCAGAAGAACAAACAGGCCCTGTACTCACATGAGTTGAACAAAGAACGAGATGCCTGTATCGCCAGCCTCATCCTCAACTCCGGTCTACGGGTATCTGAAGTGGTTAACTTGAATGTGGATGACCTCGATCCAGGTAACAAACTGCTCTATGTTTACCGCAAAGGTAACAATGATGAAACATACAAAACGCCCGTATATTTCAGAGAACAGGCCAAAGATGAGCTGGCAGCATACATGAATCTGCGGCAATCCCGTTACCGCACACCTAAACGAGAAAAAGCACTTTTCATTGCACTCCGTAACGGGGAATCCGAAGGAAGTCGAATGACTAAACGCGCGATTCAAGCGATGATTATGAAATACGCTAAATGTTTTGGCAAACCGTATCTTACCGTGCACAAATTACGCCATTCTTTTGCCACCGACTATTATTTGCAAAATGATATTTACAAAACCAAAGAGCAACTAGGTCATGCTTCTACCGAAACAACCGAAATTTATGCGCATCTCACCGACAAAACGATGTCCGAAGCCATCGAACGCCGCATGGATGATAATGCTTAGAGTTATCACTAAAGTCTTATAGACAATTGCACATGTGGCTGTCCTCTATTGTGATGAAACAGTACACCGCGTGCCACACGCGGTGTGAAACAAGCACCAAAATGAAATATCAGGTCATTCGAAGATAGGTTAAATGGAGCATTTTAGCAGTTATATATTAAAATCATTTATTTAGTTTACATAATAATAATTACGTTAAAAATAACCCTCCACAGATCTTGATCATTCTAACGATCTCAGGTATTAAGTGATTTTAGCTGGAGCAGAGCCTCTACAATAACTTCCCGTTCATGGAACAGAAAACCGGCCATAGCTCCTTTGCTTATATCCTGTTTCTTATCCATCTGAGCACTTAACTTTTCCGCCTCTGCTTCCCTCATTAATTCAGGCGTCCAAAAAACAATGCCAACCACCTGCTGAAGCTTGCGTATCAGGGTCAGGTCATTAGCTTCGCGCACCATCACCAATTTGGGATACGGGGCGTCTTTGAAACCTTCAATCACAATCCAGTCATAGTCTGAGAACTGGCTCAACATATCGTCAAGCCGGGTATTGTGTTGCTTAATGACCGCTGTTCTTTTCTGAGACATCACCACAACAGCTGCAGCACCCGCTCTGCCAAACTGATACGAGTCCGTCCCTTCCTGATCCATTTCAAAATGGTCATGCCCGTCATGTTTGAATGCAGCAACCTTCAAGCCTTTGGAAGCAAGTCCGGAGATTAATGTAGCTGTCATTGTTGTCTTGCCTGTATTTTTATATCCAACGACTTGGATGATCTTTGGCTCTGAAGCAATCCTTTTATCCATTCTAGTTACCTTGCCTGCCCGGTTGGAAGTTTGAGAATTGTGACCCGTTCCCCTGCAGCTATGCCCTTTTTCTCAGGCGGAATCACAATGAGGCAGTCACTGTCTTTAATGGTGATCATGACACTTGACTCATCCACACGGGATGCAGCTGGAGCCGCAAATACTTTTCCGTCTCGAATGATCGTACGTCCTCGTACAAAACGAGTGAAGTTGTTCACCTTTGCATAACCGTCTTCTAAAATCACATTCCATTCTTCCAAATAAGGATGGACATCTGCTTGCATCGCACGAAGTGTGGGACGAACAAACAGATTAAATCCAACAAAACAAGCGCCTGGATTACCTGATAAAGCAAATAACAGCTTGTCCTTATATACAGCAGCCGTAGTTACACTGCCTGGGCGCATCGTAACTTTGTTAAAGAGAAGTTGCATCTGTTCTTCGAGCACAAGTTCGCCCATTATATCGTAGTCTCCAACAGACACGCCACCTGTCGTCACAACGATATCATTCTCCCGAATCGCTTCCTCCAGTTTTGCCCTTGCTGTATTCACATCGTCTGCGATGGCTCCGTACATGACCGGCTCTCCTCCAGCTTCCACAACCAGAGAACGTAACATATAGCTGTTGCTGTTGCGAATCCGACCAGGTTGCAACGGCTCATGAACCTCAAGTAACTCCGTTCCTGTAGCAAAAATAGCCACCCTCGGCCGTTCAAAGACCGGCACTTCTGCCACGCCAAACGTCGCCAGCACAGATTGTTCACCCGCCCCGATTACGGTACCGGCTTCGATCAGTTGCTGTCCCTCCTGCACTTCAAGCCCAATGGGCGTAATATTAGCCCCAGCCTGAATGTGACGTTTCAGTGCAATCCAGTGCTCCCCTTCTTCTTGCTTGCTTTCCGTCATCTCCATCATGACGACGGCATCTGCACCATCCGGAACTTGAGCACCCGTCATGATTCTTGCAGCCGTTCCAGGTGTAATATGATGTTCTGGTGTATATCCGCACGGGATTTCATCAATAACGCGAAACCACACTTGATGATCACTTGTGGCCTCAGCCGTATCTGCACTTTGAATCGCAAAACCATCCATACCTGATCTGCGGAAAAAAGGATACGCATGCGGCGCTTCAATCGACGTTGCAAGTGTGCGGCCGTGTGAGTCGGCAAGAGGCACATGTTCAATCCGGCCTGCCGATACCTGAGCAGCAATTCTGCTCTGTGCTTCCGGTACTTGTACAGCCGTACGATGAAATTTAGCGGTGGTCATATCATATGAATGGGAATTATGTTTCAAAGTAACTTACCTCCTGAGGTCTTTTTCTCATTTAAGAAAGTGTAGCCCGAATATACGCCGATGACAAGTCGATTACTCACTGAATCCGAATAGAAAAACTGCATATGTATCTGAACAGACACATTCTAAATGTGTTCACTCTTGAGATTTAACAGGAGAAACATCATTGCTATCACTACCCGCTAATATGATCAGGGGCCAAACTGGTAACATGAAATACCCTTTCTTTGCACATAATAGCATTCGAAATCGGGAGGTGATCACCACGAATCATCATTGTGAGTTATGCGGGAGAGAACCCGTCGAGACAACAGTTCATCATTTAACGCCAAAGGAGATGGGCGGTAGCTTCATGCCCACAGCTAACCTGTGCATTCCCTGTCATAAACAAATCCACTCGTTATATACGAATCGGGATCTGGTTACGCTGGGATTGACCGATCTACAATCGCTGCATGCAGATGAACGGATCATTCCTTACCTGCGCTGGATACGCAAACAGCCAGCTTCTTCGATTCCTCGTGTTCGCAAGTCCCATCATGTCCGCAAATCATAAAAAAATAACAGTAACAAGGTGCTCACTGTCATTCGCCAGTGTCTCACCATGCTACTGTTATTTTGTCCTGTATATAATCATCATTCTTTGAATCATAATCATTCCATAAAGCATATATATCAGGCTTGCGAGGTGTTATCTTCGCCTCATAATCCTGCCACCACCGATTCGAGTCTTTGGCTTTTTGTAGGATTTTTTTGGTGAATCAAACAAACCACCCAAGCCACCACTGCTCTTGTTGCGATCGATACTTCCTCGACTTTGATCCTTTTTGCGGTCGAATAAACCGCCGCCAGAACCAACACTTGTGTCCTTATCACTGCCACGCCGCGTAATGGAGCCTTTTCGCTCAACGGTAATAGGCGGAGCCAGCTTTTTATCATTGCTCGTTGGAGCCCGATACGATCCCGCACTCGGTTTGTACGTATCCCGTTCCGTGTATCCCCGATAGTTGCCTGAACCGCGTCCACCAAAAGTATCAAACAAATTCCCGATTAACGTTGCCGTTAGATACCCTTGTAAGAAGGAAGAGCTATAGTTCTGACGAACATATTCCTTGGAATCGACTTCGACGAGCGTATCCTCTGGTTTCTTGGGATCTTGTTGCAAGTGATAATACTGGTCTTGATACACCAGGAACATACGCTCTGCATTTTCTGCCGAGATCTGGTCGGGTGTTCGTTGATCGGACAGCTCTTTTGCTACTTCAGGAACTGTGCGATCCGCAGCCCGATACACATAAGACGTGGATTGACCGCTGCCACTTACCGATTCAAGAGGATATGTATCCTGTACGGAAGGAGCTGCACCACACGCAGACAGCAGAGACATCACAAGGCTGAGGACCAGCATTAATTTTAATCCATGTGCCAAGCGTTTTTTCATTGGAACCTCTCCTAGTTCGAACGAATCACTTTGATATCCGCAGGAAGAATGGACTCACCCTCGTAGAGGTTAAACCTTCTATCTTGCCATTCCACACGAAGAAGTTTGTTATCATCCGATTGATACTGCCACACAAGCTGCTCACCAGCCTGACCATAAGGCGTTCTACCCACAGTCTGAACCATACCTCCATATTCTTCCTCCAAATGATACACGTGATCATCCAGTTCAAGAATGGTCGGCACCTCGTCAGGGGCATCAAGTCTCCCATCAATAGGTGTATACAGGGCGTAACGCGTGATCTCACGCTCCTCCACATGTAAATATCGGAATGAACTACCATCCTGGAGCGTTAATACAACTGCGTTACGAGCCCGATTCTGCACCCTGCCAACGACTTCATAAGTGACCAGAGACACTTCACAGATATCCCCAGGAGCAAGCTGAAGCATCGTTTTTTCCACTTTAGGTGGCTCGGGCTTTGTTAGTATTCCTTTAATACGTTTCCATACACTCATGCCAATTACTCCTGTTCCTTATCTTATCGGCTTACAAGCACGCTGCAATAATCAATGCGCCTACAATATGCAAAGCGCCTGAGAACAAGCCATACCCTGTCTTACCTTGCTGTATCCCCGTGTCCAGATCCAATGTGGCCCATTTGCGAATCATAAAGTGAACAACACTTTCCAGAATTAATAAAATTACAAATGATACAACAGAAACGAGCAAAGCCTCTCCAAGATGTCCTGCTGTTGAGATGGATGTTGCAAGCACGTAACCTTGCGCAAATAACTTCATTACCATCCGGGTAGTGACCGCCATATTGCCAGCCTTGACTTCAGCAAAATCCTTGTATTTCGTAAAGAGTGAATCTACATACATCAGTACAAACAGCAAAACCGAACCTGAAACCGTCCAGACCAGCATCGCCAAAATGTTCAAATCCATTTACACAGCCTCCACTTATCAACATGATCCGCATTTAAAAGCGAAGGAGAAACGCTGTTCCCCTCCGCTGGTTAACCCTGCTGAACGCCAAGGTGTTAGTTTTTATTTTCGTACTGTTTCATAAGTGCAGCAAGTTCGTCCTCAACAGCCGCATCCTTACCAAGTTTCTCAAATTCCTCGTCAAGTGATTTGCCTTTGGAAGACATTTCGTTGCTTGCTTCAGCCTGAGCTTCCATCTGCATCATTTTCTCTTCCATACGTTTCAAGCCCGCACTCGCCGTATCTGAGCTAAATCCGTTCAGCGCTTTGTTGATTTCGGTTTGTGCTTTGGCTGCGTTATAACGAGCGACCAGTGTTTCGCGCTTGTTTTTCATCTGTGTCAATTGTTTGCGCATCTCATCGAGTTTACCACGAAGATTGTCTGCGGACGCTTTGTTTTGATCGTAGCTGGCTTTGTATTCCACCATTTTCTCTTCCGCTGCTTTCTTCTCTTCCAAAGCGCGACGAGCAAGGTCCATGTTCTGTGCACGAGCTGCCGTGTGAGCCTGCTCTTCACGTTTCTTCACAAGTGCTTCCTGTTCCTCGAACAATTGCTTGAACTTCTTCTCGATTGCGATTTGTGCGGCTACTGCTTTCTCAGCATCTTCCAGATCCTCTTGCATGTCACGGATATATTGATCCGTCATCTTGATTGGATCTTCAGCTTTGTCGATAATCGCATTGATGTTAGACATTGTCAGGTCACGTAATCTTTTAAAAATAGACATTAGGTTATTCCTCCCAGTGGATTGTGCATTGTATATAAAGATACATACGTTACAATCTGCAACTCGTTTCAATTTTACAAAAAAAAATTAAAACTTGATGACAACCTCTAATATAAGGAGGATTACCTCTGAAGGTTATGCTTATCCAGGCACGTGTCGTTTATCCTATAAGGTGACCGATTACCAAAACATTACTCTGACTTCTTATTCAAATGTTCATCCACAAGTCTCTCTGCAGTCATTACGATCTCGTCGATCTGCACTCGTGTAATGCTATCAAAATGTATGCCCATAATTACGGTTACCGTAACTTTCAATTGCAGTGCCGCCTTGCGGGCTAGCCGCTCACATAACTCTTGTTCCTTGTGTCCCGGGATATGTACCGTTGTTCCACTAACCCGATCATGGTCAACATAGAATGTAGCTACAGCCCCGATATGAGCTTTACCACCCGTAACCAGAAATACCTTGTCCTGTCCTGCCTCAAAAACCTCTAAACGAATGGATTTCAAATCATATGTACTCATCGTCTCTCCACCTATCCTTCTCTATATGTTATATATGGTGGAATTATGGCTTTCATGACCTGATGATGCAATGAAACTTCTCACACACGCATAAAAGAAACAGGCAACGGGCATACCATAGAGAACGCAATTTTGGAAAAAGGAGGCCGTTAACATGCGAATACGCCTCGTCATGCTCGCACTCGTTACTATTATATGTTCTGGGGTTTATACAGCTCCTTTAGCCCCTGCGCCTGTGTCTGCTGCTTCATCTGAGGAACCTTCTTCAACCCTCAGTGATACACCGGCGTCTGGGTCAGATGTTAAAGAAGAACAGTTGACTCTAGGTCAACTTCGTCAGAAATACGCGGATACGTTCAAAACCAATGGCCCTTCCACCAAACAAGTTGCGCTGACTTTTGATGATGTACCTGATCCAAGATTTACACCGCAGGTACTTGATGTATTAAAAAAATATAAGGTTCGTGCTACTTTTTTTGTTGTTGGCAGCCGTGCGGAGAAACACCCGGACTTGGTGAAACGGATGGTGAAAGAAGGACATATCGTTGGCAATCACAGCTACAATCATCCTGAATTCAGCAAATTATCAATGACTGCCTTTCGCAAACAAATATTACATACCGGCGATATCATTCACCGCCTGACGGGGTATACGCCCAAAATGATTCGTCCTCCGTATGGGGACATTAACGAAGAACAGTTGAGATGGGCTGCAAAACAGCATTACAGCATCGTGAATTGGAATGTGGATTCTCTCGATTGGAAGGGACTAGACAAGGAAAAGGTAAAACATAATATTCTCACCGCGGTGAAGCCTGGTTCCATCGTATTACAACATGCTGGCGGCGGTACAGGTTCGAACCTGAAAGGTACTGTAGAGGCTTTGCCTGAGGTTATTGAGGAATTGCGAAACCGAGGATATGAATTAGTTACATTGGACGAGATGCTTAAACTGCCAAAAGAGAAACAATAATTGAAAGAACAGGGTGTCCCTCTACGTCGTCATGAATTATGCCTATCATGATTACGCAAGAAAGAACACCCTGTCTATTAATGCTCAATTCAACTTATGACCTCACATCCATAAATGAGAGGGTTTAAGCCTTATTTTAAAATGTACAACTCAATATCCTGAAAACCAAACGAACTAACGAACTGTTTGCTTCCAGGGATAAAGATGTCAATACGATTTCCCTTGATCGCGCTACCTGCATCCAAAGCCGTTGCTACGAAAGCCTGTTTCGGCAATCCAGGGTGTGTATGCCCTGTCACTAGTACCTTGGTTCCAAAAGGGATAACCTTGGGATCCACTGCGATTGTGCCGAGTTCGAGCGGGTTGCCAAAATAATCAACGGGGCCCCATCCACCATTCTCGGAAGCATCCGCGGAATACGCTGTTGCTTTAACACTAAGCGTTTTGCTGTAGTCGAATGTTTTCCCCCAAGCCTGTACCACTTTATTATCTGTATTCACGTCCAGGCTTGCAGCAGTCACCGTTTTTTCCTGCGACTTCGCTTGAACTGGTGCCGCTTCTACTTTGTTTTCGTTACCTGGGATTGTAATTTTCAAACCACCATAGATGTTATAAGGTGAGATGTCTTTATTCGTTTTAATTAATGTGTTCATATCAACGCCGTATTGCTTGGATAAGGTGAAGAAGGTATCCCCTTCTTTGGCCACATGAACGGAATCCGCGTGAGCCGGAACGGCTTGAATGAATAGAATGGATGTCAGTAGTGCGATGGCTGTTTTGGCTAAACGTTTCTTGTTATGCATGGTCTTCCTCCCTCATGATGCCTGCGAAGTTAGTTGTCGGATTCGGATGGAGGAACCCACCCTATAGGCTGTACGTGACATGCTGAAGCATTATGTATTCCTAATTCACCCCAAGCAGCATATTTCTCAAATCATTAACTATGTCTGCATTGTTACGTCCCCCGCACTTCCGCTTCGGAAGTTTCGGCAGTCTTGAATATATCACAAATTTGTAACCTTAAGCTGTAGTAAATGTTTCCATTTGGCGTTTTAATTCATTTTACAGGTAACAGAAAAGTTACTTTTTCAGCTCTACCTTTTCTGCAAACAACAAAAAAGCGTCACCGGATCTTTCGATCCGATAACGCCGTTATTCATTTGATTCTATATACGGAATGGCATGAATTAAAGTACTTTTGCAAGAAAGTCTCGCGTACGCGGATGTTTTGGCGCACCAAACACTTCATCCGGGGTACCTTCCTCAACGATGACGCCGCCGTCCATGAACAGAATGCGGTCTCCCACCTCACGCGCAAAACCCATCTCATGCGTTACAATGACCATCGTCATTCCGCCTTCAGCAAGACGTTTCATGACTTCCAATACCTCTCCGACCATCTCCGGATCAAGGGCCGATGTAGGCTCGTCAAACAGCATCACATGCGGCTGCATCGCGAGTGCTCTTGCAATGGCAATCCGTTGCTTTTGACCACCGGACAGCTGGTTAGGATATACATCTTTTTTGTCCGCCAAACCGACTGTCTTCAGGAGATCCTCGGCAATTTTGTTGGCCTCATCCGTGGATTGTTTCTTCACCTTGATTGGAGCAATCGTTATGTTTTGCTGCACCGTTTTATGAGGAAACAGATTAAAATGCTGGAACACCATGCCCATCTTCTCACGTGTAGCATTGATGTTATGCTTCGGATCGGTAATCGAAACACCTTCGAAATCGATCTGTCCCGATGATGGCTGTTCCAACAGGTTCAGACAACGCAGAAATGTACTTTTACCCGAACCGGAAGGACCAATAACTACAACGACCTCACCTTTGCCGATCGTTACGTCGATGCCTTTCAGGACATCATTTTTACCATATGATTTGTGTAATTGTCTAACGTCTATCACTTGCACCCAACTTCCTTTCCAATCGTCCGAGCAGCTTGGACAGAATAAATGTCATCACAAAGTAAATCGCTGCCGCAATAATGAACGGGTTCAGACCCTGGAATGTGAGATTTTTGACTACACTTGCTTGATACATAATATCCACCATACCGATGACCGAAATAATGGATGATTCTTTAATAATCGTTACGAACTCGTTACCGATGGCTGGCAAAACGGCCTTGAAGGCCTGTGGCAGAATAATGTAACGCATCGCTGCGCCTCTGCCCATACCAAGTGAACGGGCTGCTTCCAGTTGACCACGATCAACGCCTTGGATACCGGCACGGAAAATCTCGGCGAGATACGCACCGCTGTTAATGGAAAGCGTCATAATCCCTGCTTGAAGTGCTGAGAAGTTAATGCCAAAAGTTAGCGACACCCCGTAATAGATAATCATAAGTTGTACCAGCATTGGCGTCCCGCGGATCACCTCTACATAAGTTGTACCAATCCAGCGAAGAATCGCCATATTATGAAGACGGAACAGGCAAATAATCAGACCGATGATGACCCCGAATATTACGCCTAGCGCTGACAACAGGAGCGTGTAACCGATACCTGTTGCATATAAGCCTTTGTATTCCCAGAACAATTGAAAAATGTTTTGAGATTTATTGACTTTGTCAGCCATCAGGAGACTTGCTTCTGTAACCATCTGGTTGATCTTATCTTCGCTTTTCAAGCGGTCCAAGGTTTTGTTTACAGAGGCTAATAACTCCGTATTGCCCTTACGAATCCCGACAGCGGCTTCAGCCTGTTCTTCGTCAGGAACTGCTGCCGCAAGACCGATAATGTCATCCAGGTAACCAGCGGCTACGGTATCTTCTACAATAGCTGCGTCAACGCGTTTCGTTTGCAGTTGTAGCACGATGTCGGAGATTTTATCCAGTGAAGTCAGCTTTGCACCAGGAATCTTCTGTCCGATGGTTTCTTGAATGGATCCCTTTTGCACGCCAATCTTGACATTTTCCAGTGATTTCATGTCCGGGTATTTGTCTTTGTCGACATTACGAACCATAATCACTTGTTTGGATTTGTAATACGTATCTGAAAAATCAATGCTTTTCTTACGCTCATCCGTCGGCGTCATGCCTGAGACGACCAAGTCTACACGACCACTCTGAAGTGCGGGCAAAAGTCCGTCGAAGCCCATATCCTCGATAACGAGTTCAGCTCCAAGATCCGCCGCAATTTCTTTGGCAATCGCAATATCAAATCCGACGATTTCGTCTTTACCATTGATGACTTTGTGGAACTCATACGGTGCAAAATCGGCACTTGTACCGAGCACCAGTTTTTTACCGCCTGAGCTGTTGTCTGTCGTTCCACTCGCCAGCGCCGCAGGTGCAGCCGCCGTCAGAAAAAGAAGGAACGTTAACAACATTACGGTATAACGACTTATTAATTTCAACCTTGTTCTCCCCTTACAATGCTATAATTACGATTACATACTGATTCGTCAGTCATGTTGATGACTGAGTCATTATAAAGTACAATGCATGATTATGCAATGCATTTTCAAGATCAAATCTTGACTTGTTTCTGAAAAAATACTGCAAACATGTTATACTCATGGAGTTATTTTCATTTTTGTCTAAGGAGTTTAGCCATGACAACAAATAAAACCCAAATTTTTAACGTTATTGATCAATATGCTTCCCGTTTCAAAGACATTTCATCATATATCGGAGCTCATCCTGAACTTGGAAATGAGGAATATCTTGCTTCTGCCCGTTTGAAGGAAGAATTGTCTTATCATGGGTTCAAAGTACAAGCTCCGATTCTCGGACTGGAAACAGCTTTCATCGGTACTTATGCTTCGAGCAAGCCAGGCCCGACCATTGCCCTACTATGTGAATATGATGCTTTGCCCGAAATTGGTCATGCTTGCGGACATCACCTGATCTGCATGATGAGTCTTGGCGCAGCCGTTGGCCTGAAAGCCATTGTGGACGAAGTCGGCGGAACGATCAAGGTGTTTGGTACACCTGCAGAGGAGACACGCGGGGCTAAAGTTCCGATGGCGGAAGCGGGGTTATTCGACGACTGTGATGTCGCACTGATGGCCCATCCATTCTATGCTTATGAAAAATCAGGCAGCTCCCTTGCAATCGATGCCGTACAATTCGAGTTCCATGGTAAATCCTCACATGCGGCAGCCAGCCCACATGAAGGTATTAATGCCCTCGATGCGGTTATCCAAACATTCACCGGAATTAATGCGTTTAGACAGCAGGTGAAAAGCACCGTCCGTATTCACGGCATCATAAATAGCGGTGGACAAGCTGCTAACATTATCCCGGACTATGCTTCTGCTCAGTTTTACGTGCGTGCAGCCACACGCAAAGAACTGAACGTTCTAACCGAACGTGTCGTTCAGATAGCACAAGGCGCTGCACTTCAGACCGGATGTAAACTCGTAACATCCAACTACGAAACATCCTATGATGAGATGGTCACGAATGAGACCTTCTCTGACGCGTTCAGTCAGAATTTAATGGAACTTGGCATTCCGCAGGAAGAAATCGTCAGTGGGAACGACCATGGCTCGATGGATATCGGTAATGTTTCCTTGAGATGCCCAGCGATTCACCCTTATATCCGTGTCGTTGATGAAGTTCATACCCTGCATTCTATTGAATTCCGTGATTTGGCGTTGCAGGAACGCGCTCTGGATGGCATGATTTTAGGAGCCAAAGCGCTCGCTGCTACAGCTTATGATGTTCTAAGCAAGCCTGAACTGTTGCAAGCCATCCGTAAGGAATTTGACCAAATTACTCGCTAAGTGATGCCGGAGTAACAACAAAAGCCGCAGTTATTAAACTGCGGCACTCCATACGAAAATCGAAATAAAACCTTACTCTTAGATCACACCTGAATTCGACGATAAATATCCATATATTCCTCAGCCGATACATCCCAGCTGTATTCCCCGCTCATTGCATTTTTCACAATTTTTTTCCACTCAGCCGGTTTACGATAGAACTCTTCTGCACGGCGAATGGTATTCATCATGTCATGTGCGTTAAAACTTGTAAATGAGAAGCCGTTACCTTCTCCTGTGAACTCATTGTAAGCTTGAACCGTATCGTTTAATCCCCCTGTTTCCCTTACCAGTGGTACACTGCCATAACGCAATGCCAGCAACTGGCTAATTCCACACGGCTCAAATTTGGATGGCATCAGGAAGATATCACTGCCCGCATAGAAACGACGAGATAATCCGTCATTGAATGTAATCTGTGCTGACATTTTTAGTGGATACCGGTTAGCCGCCTCTCTGAACCAATGTTCATAAGCTGAATCTCCAGTCCCCAGCACGGCGAATTGAATGTCATCGTAGTAGAGCAGTTCATCCAGAACCCGACATACCAGATCGAGCCCTTTGGAATCAACGAGCCTGGTCACCATGACCATCAGTGGTGCATCTGGACGCACCGGAAGTCCCAGTTCTTTTTGCAATTCGTTTTTATTTTCGATTTTTTTGGACAAGCTTGATCTGTATTTGACTGCAATTTTATTGTCTGTTGCCGGGTTATAACTTTTGGTATCAATGCCGTTCACAATACCGCTGAAGCGATCTCCAAGCGAACTTAGTAATCCGTCCAGTCCATACCCATAATAAGATGTCTGCACTTCTCTAGCATAGGTTGGGCTCACCGTTGTCACATGATCAGAATACACAATACCTGATTTTAAGAAATTGACATTCCCATAATATTCGGCGCCTTCCATCGTAAAATACCGATCATCAAGCTCCAAAATTTCGCTGAACAACTGGTGTGGAAATACACCTTGATACAACAAATTATGTATGGTGAATACCGTTCGGATTTCACTATAAAACGCATCATGGGCATAGTGAGCCTTGAGCAACAACGGAATCATACCTGCATGCCAGTCATGTGTGTGCAGAACGTCTGGTTTAAAATCAAGCTGTGGAAGCACCTCGAGTACAGCGCGGTTGAAAAATGCAAATCGCTCGCCATCATCCATGTACCCATAAACGCCATCCCGTGCAAAATAATACTCATTGTCAATAAAATAAACTGGAATTCCTTCATACTCCAGCATCTCAATGCCACAATAGGCTCTACGCCAACCAAGCGGGACATCCGTCACGAGCACGGGTTTCATAGCTTCTTTGTATTCTTCAGGTATCCCTTTATATTTCGGCAAAATCACGCGTACATCTGCTCCGTTATTTTTCAACGCTTGCGGCAGAGCACCGATAACGTCAGCCAGACCTCCCGTTTTGATAAACGGATGGGCCTCTGCTGCTGCAAATAAAATATTCATGCTTTTGTCCCCCTATTCGGTTTAAGCGTGCTATTCCCTTTTTTTTCTGTATTTTTTTCAGTCTTTTTTCTTGATTTCACGGAAGCGCTACCTTCAGCGATGGGCTCCGTTTTCCGGCGTGTATTCTTTTTTAAAATAACGATACTTAGCGGTGGTAAGTCCAGCTCCAGGCTGTTTGCATGCCCGTGAAATGGAATCTTTTCCGTAGGGATCAGCATATCATTAATTATCCCTGAACCACCGTAATCCGAATGATCACTATTTAATATTTCGGTATACATACCGGGACGCATGACGCCAATCCGGTAACGCTCCCTTTTGACAGGCTGAAAGTTAATGAGCACAAGGAGTGTATCCGCAGGTTTTTTTCCTTTGCGTACATATGAAATGACACTTTGGCCCTGGTCATCCGGAGTGATCCACTCATAACCGTCAAAGGAATGATCAAGCTCCCACAAAGCTTTTTCACGGACGTACAACTCAGATAGCTCGCGCTCGAACTTGTGCAGGTTGCGGTGACTATCATAGTCCAGCAAAAACCAGTCCAACTGATCTTCATCTTTCCATTCGATGAACTGTCCAAACTCTCCACCCATGAACAACAGCTTTTTGCCTGGAAATGTCATGAAATAACCGAGAAACGCGCGCATACCCGCAAATTTTTGCTCATAACTTCCTGGCATTTTGTTCAAAAGGGACTTTTTACCATGCACTACCTCGTCATGAGACAAAGGAAGCACATAATTTTCAGAAAAGGAGTATACCACCGGAAATGTCAGCAAATGATGTTTGGAAGCACGTTCATGAAAATCAGATTCCATGTAATCTAACGTATCATTCATCCAGCCCATGTTCCACTTATAGTTAAAACCCAGACCACCTTTGTCCACTGGCATGGTAACCATTGGCCATGCACTGGATTCTTCAGCCATCATTAAAGCATAAGGATAATATTCGAAAACAGTTGTGTTCAACTGTTGTAAAAAAGCAACCGCTTCTTTATTCTCCAGGCCACCTTCATCGTTCGTACGATATTGACCTGGCTGCTTTTCGAAATCAAGACGAAGCATACTCGTCACCGCATCAACACGAAGTCCATCAAAATGATACATTTCCATCCAGTACAGTGCGTTCGAAATAAGGAATGAGCGAACCTCAGGTTTGGAATAATCAAAACTAAGGGTTCCCCAGCCCGGCTTCTCGGCTAACATTGGATCTGCGTACTCGAACAAAGGTGTACCATCAAACAAACGTAGGCCATGCGCATCTTTGGCAAAATGAGCTGGCACCCAATCCAGTAATACACCAATACCCGCCTGATGTAGTGTATCCACCAGATACATCAGATCTTTGGGTTGCCCGTAACGGCTTGTAGGTGCGTAAAAACCCGTATTTTGGTATCCCCATGACAGGTCATATGGATGCTCACTAAGGGGCATCATTTCAACGTGGGTATAATTCATCTCAAGCAAATAAGGAACGAGCAAATCCGCCATCTCACGATAACTATACAGGCTCCCATCGCCTTTGCGCTTCCAGGTACCCAGATGCATTTCATAAATATGTAAAGGTTTGTTGTACATCGAGCGTTGTTTACGCCTCCATGCACCGTCATTCCACTTGTAACCTTCAATGGAACTTGTGATTGACGCCGTTCGAGGACGAACTTCTGCCTCAAATGCATACGGATCCGCTTTGAGAATTTCAGTCCCATCTTCCGTTAAAATGCGAAATTTGTATAAAGTACCTTCTTCGATTCCCGGAATAAAACGACTCCAAAATCCAGATTCGGGTATCTTATATAAAGGTTCCTTTTCTCCTTGCCATCCATTACGGTCCAGAGCCAGTCCCACCTCTACGGCATTGGGTGCCCATACGGTAAAACGGAATCCTTGACGGTGATCGCGAGTCTCAGGATGCGCGCCCAACATTCGATAACTGTGATGAAGATTACCTTCATGAAATAAATAAATAAGATCAGATAACTTATCCGGTTGTGTCAACGGTTCAATAGCCAAGGGATCACCTTCTTTTCTCCAGAAAATAGATATAACGTTAACCATTACCCCATTCTAGCCAAGTTGAAAAGAAAAATGCGTTGTTTTAAAAAATGATGTATTTTTTCAGAATTTTTACAATAGCTATCGTTTCAGAGGCTTCGCTTTCGTTTACTAATGTACTACACTGCACAAATATTTTGGGAGGGAAACGATCATGTTTAATAAAGATTGCATCGCTATGCTGTTGGCGGGAGGAGAAGGAAAGCGATTAGCTCCTTTAACCTCGAGGATTGCAAAACCCGCTGTACCGTTTGGCGGGCATTACCGGATTATCGATTTTCCTCTCAGTAACTGCGTCAACTCAGGGATCGACACTGTAGGTGTTCTGACGCAGTACCAGGCGGAATCATTGCACGAACATATTGGTCAAGGAGAGCCATGGACACCTGGCAATTCGAATGAGACCGGAATCTCCTTGCTTCCATCTTATCATACAGGAAATGACGAATACTTGGGAACTGCGGATGCCATATATAAAAATATGGACTATATTGACCAGCAAAACCCCGAAAATGTTCTAATTTTGTCGGGTGACCACATATATCATATGGATTACCGCGAAATGCTTGAATCACACAAGGCTAATCATGCTGTTGCAACCATTTCGGTGATGGAAGTGCCTTGGGACGAAGCTCACCGCTTCGGAATTATGGCTGCTGATGAAAACATGAGAGTAACCGAATTTGCCGAAAAACCGGCTGAACCTAAAAGTAACTTGGCCTCGATGGGCATTTACATGTTCAATTGGCAATATCTGAAACGTCACTTGCTTGAAGATGCTGCGAATCCAAATTCCAGTCATGACTTCGGAAAAGACGTTATTCCACAGATGTTAAATGAAACCAATTCGCTTTACGTATATAATTTCAATGGTTACTGGAAAGATGTCGGTACGGTGAAAAGTCTTTGGGATGCGCATATGGATCTGTTATATAACGAAGAAAACTGGAGCTTGCAACGAGAAGATTGGCCTATGTTCACCCGCGAATGGCGCTCCAAACCAAGCGCGATCAAAGCGAGACAAAATCAGATGCAACATCTGGCTTCCATGGTTCACGACTCTTGCGCTATTGAAGGCCGGGCTGAACGCTCCGTGATTTTCTGCGGTGCCGAAGTTGGCAAAGGCTCTGAAGTGCTTGACAGTGTCATTATGCCTAATGCACGCGTAGGCCGCGGTGTTCATATCGAACGCGCAATTATCGGCGAAGGAGCCATTATCAAAGATGGTGCCATTGTTAAAGGTACAGCCGATGAAATTGTTGTCGTTGGCCCGAATGAGATTGTCGCACCTAAACCAGCCGTACGCACGCAACCTGTACGTATGCTCAAAGAAGTGTATGAAAAAAGTGGTCGTCTCCGTGCTGGTGAATTATCCTCATAAATTCTTTAAGATGTACCTTAAATGTAAAAAGGCGAGCCATAATGGCTCGCCTTTCTGGTTTCGCTGTATAAGATTTCATCGTCTGCTACCACCGTACGTGTGATAATGACGAACTAGCGCTTCTCGCCCTCAGTTGATGAGTCATGAGCCTGTATCTGCTCCTTCTGATCTGGCTCCGAAGTTGTATTTGCCGGTTTCTCCGGTGTACCAGCTTCGATCAGTGCTACCTCATCCGTTATATCTTGTTCAACTGAAGCTATCTCCTGATTAAGCATAGGTAAGGATACGGTCACCGTTGTCCCTGAACCAAGCTCACTTTGCATCGTAATGGTGCCCTCATGCAATTCCACAAGCTCCTGAGTAATGGCAAGACCAAGTCCCGTGCCTCCATTTTGGTGGTTTACCTGGAAGAAACGATCCCTTACCTTAATCAAATGTTCCTCACTGATCCCAATTCCTGTATCCTGCACAACAGCCACAATCTGACCATTCTCTTCTTTGACCGTAAGGAATATCCACGAGTTCTCATGTGAGAACTTGATCGCGTTGTCCACAATGTTTAAGAACACCTGCTTCAAACGATTCCCATCGCCATATACATTGTAGGCGCGTGTTTCGTCCGTCTCTAACTTCAGATGTACCTGCTTTTGTTCAGCTTTGGCCCATACGTTCAGCATGGTCTCTTGCACAACCTCACGAATATTAACTGTGCCTTTCACAAGCTTCATCTGGTTCTGTTGCAGTTTGGAGAAATCAAGCATCTCCTCTACCAACCCGATTAGCCGCTCTGTTTCCTTCGCGATAATACCCATACCAATACGTGTTTCTTCCGGATCGTATCCACCTGAATCAAGCGTTTCACTCCAACCCTTAATACTGGTCAGCGGTGTACGCAGTTCATGGGAAATGGACGAAATAAAATCGTCTTTAATCTGGTTACTACGTACAATTTCGTGGGCCATGAAGTTAAGCGTTGACGCGAGTTCGCCCAGTTCATGTTTATAATTCCCTTTGACTCTGACATCCAGCCGTCCTTTCGCCATCTGAGCAGATACCGCTGTGATACTGTTAATAGGCCTTACAATGGAGTTGGCCATTCCAATACTGATAATTAACACGATGGCAAGTACACCAACGCCTACGGCAATAGCCAGTAACCCCATGACAAGTAATTTAGAGTTTACGGATTCGAGCGAAGTCAGATAACGTACAATGTACGTATTTTCACCACCAAGGTCGAATTTGTTGGCAACTGCCATCACCGATTCTCCGGTGTTGGGTTGTCTGCCAATCCATCGTCCCATATCCCCGTTCAAAGCCTGCATAACGTCGCTCGTTTGTAACATCGCTCGATCTGACTCAAAGGCCGTCGAACTCGCCAGCACGCGGCCGTTCAGATCCAGAATCTCCAGTTCAGTATTGTCTAATGCAAGTCGAACAAGGAGTCTGGACAAGTTGTTGTTGCCGTCTTCTCCATTACTAGCTCTGGCTATTGGCTCAAGAAAGTCTCTGTTATTGGTAATGTGCGTGCTAATGGTATTGTAAATGCTCTCATAATAATACCGCTGCACAGCTAGCATAAACACAAACTCAACAAGCACCAGAGCGAGGAAAACGACAATAAAGTAGTGTAATACGATCTGCCGCGTGATCCCCTTTTTGATCATTGATCCCGGCCCTTCCATTTGTACCCGTGACCCCATACAGTTTGCAGGTATTCAGGCTCGGAAGGATTGTTCTCAATTTTTTGACGTAGACGACGGATGTTAACATCAACAATTTTGGGATCACCCATATATTCTTTGCCCCACACATGGTCCAGTAGCAAGTCACGGCTCAGCGGCGTATTTTCTTTTTCCAAGAAGAACTGAATTAAAGAAAATTCCGTAGGTGTTAATTCAATGGCTTCATTATTCTTTTTAAACTGTTTGGAGATCAGATCCAGTGAAAACGGCCCCGATTGGAACGTTACTTTAGCCGCAGTTTCGCGGTGTACATTGACACGACGAAGAAGTGATTGAATCCGTGCAATCAGTTCAGTCGGGCTGAAAGGTTTGCTTACGTGATCGTCTGCCCCTACTGAAAGAGCGTATACTTTATCCTGCTCCTGAACTTTGGCTGTCAAGAAAATAATACCGAGCCGTTCGTTCGTTTCACGAATCCGTCTGCATACTTCAAACCCATCAATGCCAGGAACCATAACGTCCAGCAGTGCAAGATCAATATCGGGTACAGATTGCAAAATGCGTAAGGCCTCATGACCATCGCCCGCTTCCAGCACTTCGAATCCATTTCTTTTTAAATTAATGACGATAAAACTGCGGATAGATTCTTCATCCTCAAGAATAAGTACTTTACTCATCAAGTTCTTCCTTTCTATTCAGCTGAGAAGTTTTTACTTAATGCATCCTTGCCCGCCTCAGATTGTGCAACACGCGATGCAATCACCCGATCTTTTGTTCGAGTAATTTCCTTCCAGCTCTTTCCCTTTTCAAGATCCCACTGAGAAAACGTGAAATATTTGATTTCGGCCACGGTTTCATCCGTTTTGATCATCTTAAACCGAATGTATTTTTCCTTCTCCGATTTGGTGTCAATCGTGATCTTGCCATACCATTCAGGCTTTAAGTTCAAATGGAACAAATCCGCATCATCCCGGAACTGGAACGACACAAACTTTTTCCCCTCTTTGCCATCCCACTGGTAGAATGTATAAAACCACATGCGCGAATCAAATACGTAGTGCTCCCAACCTTTTGGTGTTTCTTTTAATCCAAACTCAATAATACCATCATTATTCACATCACCGCTTAAAATTTTGTCATCTCTGTACGTTTGATCCGGTGATTTAAAAGCACTAACAAGTTTATTGTCTTTCACATACATGATCTGTGTAAACGAACTGCGATCATCCAGATCCGCATCAAGTACAATCCCCATTTTTCCGTCAGCGATCTCACCGCCAAGAGCGTTATACACTTCTTTAACCGTATAGTCAGTAACAACACGATCCATTTCCTTAAAGCTGTCATCCTGATACTGATACAAGGCTATGCTGGCAAAACCACTGGCGTTTAGCGAAACAACAACAAAATCACTCTTGCCATCTCCACTTAAATCCAGCGCGTTACCCTGCATATCATCGATAATGACCTGATTGTAAGGCACGCCGCCCAGCACTTGTTCCAAGACTCCGCCTTTATATGAATATGCCGTTAAGGCTTTCTGATCCTGCAAGCTGACACCTACGATAATGTCCGGGTTCCCATCATTCGTAATATCCATTACTTTGAATGATTCCAACTCATTGCCCGGTACATCAAACGTCAGTTTTTTGACCCAGGTTCCCCCCTGCTCTTCCAAAATCATACCGTGGATACGTACATTCTCATTAGGCGTCTCGTAGAAAACAATGGCCTCGCGAATACCGTCACCGTTCAGATCTTCCACACGAATCATGCTGGTATTGCTCATATCTTTGGGCCGAATCAACTTACTTTCAGGCGGTGTTTCCTTCTGCACAATATTATACAGTTTCTCTTTGTCCGTCGACATCATCGGCGGTTTCATTAGAAGCTTGGGGTCACTGATCACTGTACAGCCACTTAGCACGGTTCCGAGCAAAACAGCCATTGTACCTGCTGCCATGCAGCGTCCCCATCGCGAATTAAGCAATTTCATCACTCTTTTCATTAAGCACTCATTTTAAATCTGATTTTTCTCCTGCTGTGTTAATCTCCGTCCTCGTATATCAAAAGCGATCCGGCCTTCTGCGATTCCCCAGATTCGCGAAGCATGTTTCTCTGCTAGTTCAATCGGTAACACGGCAATGACCGTAGCTCGTTCCTCTTCACACAATTTGCGTAACGTTTCCAGCACGGCATCAGCCGTATGAGGATCAAGTCCAATGACAGGTTCATCCGCCAACACAACCTTGGCACCATGAGCAAGCGCCCTTGCAATAGCAACACGCTGCTTCTCGCCGCCGCTCATTTTTTCAGCAAGCTGATGCGCTTTATCCAGTAAACCTAAACCTTCGAGGTGGTCCATCGCTCCCATGTAGTCATCCGAACGCACCATGCCCGTTGCCATCCTCCATAATGGAGTTTGACCAAAACGCCCGATAAGTACATTCTTCAGCGCCGTTTTTCTGGGATATAACTGTGGGTTCTGTTCCAAGTATGCCCATTCCCGCCGAATTTTCTGTTTACCGCTCCAGCCTTCTTTCAGAATATCCATGCCGTCAACAGTAAAACGTCCTGAATCCCACGTCTCCTTCATCGCCAAACATTTCAGCAACATGCTTTTGCCGCTCCCGCTGGAGCCGACTACCGCAATCATTTCCCCTTGTTGCATATCAAAACGAATATCACGTAGAATCGGAATACGATCCGCTCCAACGGATTTACTCAAGTTCTCCACTCTGATCATCGCGATGTCTCCTCTTGTCCATGTTTTTCCCTACTACTAGTGTACTCGGAAATGGACATCAATTTCCATGCGAACACCAGCTTCTATTTTAACACAAATTCCGCTTCGCGTTTACGCCGAAATAATAGTCCTGTAACACCAAAAATGAAATACAAGCAACCAAGCATCGTAAACATACTGCCAGGTGAAACCCAGTTGATCAACTGACCTCCCAGATTCGGTGCCACGATACTTCCGATCGTAAAGTGAAAGGACGCTACCACATTGGCTGCAGGTAACAAAACTTTAGGTAAAATATCTGCGGCATAAGCGAGTCCCAGCGAGAAAAATGAACCTACGAGTCCTCCGGCGATAAGCAACAGTACAAGTGTCAGCCAGAAATTCGTACCCGCTAAAGGAACTAGCATAAATGCTAAACCGCCACCCATTCCGGCTATCATAAGAATTACTTTTCGACCATATCGGTCACTTAATATTCCGAGCGGAAGCTGCAGGAATAGTCCACCAATCCCTATAAAAGGAAGCAAAGAGGCTATCTGATCGGTATCATATCCCACACGAAGTCCGTAAACGGGAAAGTTGCTGTTCATGCCTGCTTCCATATAACCGTATAAAAGAGCTGGCAACAGCGCATACCATGCCCAAGCGAAACTACGGCGAAAGCGTCTTTCTGGAAAATGAGCATGTTCTGCTTTTTCCGGCTTGGTATCCGGTAGCTTCATCAGCACCAGAATGAGTACAGCGGCCATGCCAACAAACAGCACCAAAAATGGCACAGCATCACCATACCCGAGCAACTTGATTCCTAATGGCCCGATACTGAAACCCAGTCCGTAAGACATACCGTAAAGGGATATATAACGTCCTCGCTTCTCTGGCGCAGTGACTAACAGCACCCATAGCTGGGCTGCATAATGTAAAGCACTGTCTCCGATGCCGACAATCAGGCGTAGCACAAACCAAATTTTAATATCAGGAAAATACGGGAACAGGATCAAGGGAAGCATAACCAGAATCAAGCCGCCAACAATCAGTTTTTTGAATCCCAGTACCCCCAGTAAACGTTCGGCTGCCAGTGTCATTGCGAATGAGCCAATGTAGAGCGCAGCGGCATTTAACCCGTTTAACCCGGGAGAAACCCCTTGCTGTTCCAGAAAAATGGATAAGACAGGTAGCAACAATCCCTGACTGATCCCTGCTGCAACGATCACGGTAATTAAAATCAAATAATTAAAAGTTGAGGGTGATATTTTAGATTTGAACATCAATGCCACGACATTTCATTCCTCCTGCAAGCGCAAACAAAAAAAAATCGCCATTGCTGACGATCTCTAGGCTGTTATTTATATGGGTATATACTTTCTTTATAAATCAGGTCTAAGCCCCGAACTTGAACATTATAGTGGACAACGCCCGGTAAAACAAGCCATAATAGTACATAAGTCGCTGTGAATACCTAGATGTGACGGGAGGATTCTGCATCATTATGGCTTATCACGTTAAAATTGATGTTTCACCGATATATGAGATGCTCAACAGCTTTTTAGTTTATGTCACGAAAAAGTGGATTCAGCATCTGGACATTGGTCCTGAATGGATTCTGGACGTTGAGCGCAAGCTAAGTTCCAACGTACGTGCAGCGCTTGCACCCGCTGCTACGTGGCCTTTTGACGATTTTGATGTCCTGTTCGCCTGGGCAGCATATAAGAATACCACTTTAGAAAATCAAGACTTTCTGGACATGCTCACAGAGCTTTCGGCTGACGAATTATTTGCGCGCGTGTCTTCATTAATGCCTTCGCTTACGATAGAAGAATCGACGCGTATTCGAAACAGCTACGTCCCATTACTGCGACTATGGGATCAGCACTATTGCCGGAACATTAGCGAAGATCATCGAGTATGGCTTGAAGAGGATGCTGAAGAAAAACGCATTTTGCTCGAAAAAATGGGCCCTGAACTGTTAATAGAATACGCTACGGCAGGTGTTATTGTGGAACCCATCGCTGGATTAAACGAAGTGATTCTGTTCCCAACGGTGCATAACCGTCCTATTAACATGTACTGCTTCTATGAAGGCATGATGATTATTCAGTATCCCGTAGATATACCTGAAGAGAGTGAAGATGAGCCGCCAACGTGTTTGCTCAGGTTCACACATGCATTGGCAGACCCGGAAAGACTTCGCCTGTTAAGATATGTCTCGGACGAACCGAAGTCACTCTCGGAGATGTGTGAGGAGCTTGGCAAAGAACAAGATCCTGTCAAAGATCAGGTTACAGCTCTTCGCATTGCAGGTCTACTGCGTACACATTTACTAGGAAGCAATCGTAAAGAAAAATATAGCATCAGACCTGACGGAGTATCTGAATTGAATATGTTTTTAGAATCCTACATTCGCATCTAACTCGTTATTTTATTTTATAGGATAATGAATGATCCGCAGGCAAGCGCAGGCAAGGAGTGAACTAGCATTGACCTTATTAAAACAACATATCTTGTTTGACCTTGATGATACACTCGTATATTGCAACAAATATTTCAATCTTGTTCTGGGAGAATTCTTTGAGAACATGCAACAATGGTTCGACGGACATGCCCTGACCACACAGCAGATTCGGGAGAAGCAACTCGAAATAGATGTGACGGGAGTGAACAAAGTCGGGTTTGCAAGTCACCATTTTCCACAATCTTTGATTGATACGTATCGATATTTTTCCCAAAAATATGCACGTGTAACATCAACTAAAGAAGAAACGTATTTGAGCAAACTGGGCATGAGTGTCTACACCCAGGAAGTTGAGCCTTATCCGCATATGGTAGAAACGTTGGAAGAACTGAAGTCTGCAGGGCACTCTCTTTATTTGTACACAGGCGGTGAGACCGTCATTCAACAAAGAAAGATTGACCAGATGAAGCTCTCCATCTATTTCGATGATCGAATCTATATTCGTCAGCACAAAAATATTGAAACATTGGAAGGCATCCTGTCCAAAGGCCCTTTTGACCGGCGAGCAACATGGATGATTGGCAATTCACTTCGCACAGATATTATGCCTGCCGTAAATGCCGGAATTCATAGCATCTATATCAAACAGCCCAATGAATGGCAATATAACATTGTTGAACTGCAACCGAATCCGGAAACTTCCATGTATACCATCACAGCACTGGAAGAGGTCCCGAAAGTCATTCATGAAGATATAGAGCAGAAACAACAAAAAAGAACCCTTGGCTAAAGGGTTCTTTTTTACTTTCAACTATAAAATCTACAGCGGCCCATGATCATGCTTCCTGTTTTTCACCGGATAATTGACCCGTGACCACATCTTTTAAAATAATACGTGCCTTCACCGTGCTTCCATCCTTGCGCTTGAACGAGAGAACTTGCGTACTGCCCTTCTCTACCAATGACTTCAGCATTGTGCTTGTTATTTTTTTGCCAGCGTATTCTTTCCAGACGACAAATGTACATCCTTCTTTGAAACGGGAACAGCCATACCCCTTCTTGCCCTCAATAATATGCCCGGAACAACCAGGTGAAGGACATGAAGCAAGCACTTCACGTACACCAGAACTTGCGGTACCCGATTTCACAGTTGTGCCTGTACTTGAAGCTGCGTTTGCCGTTGAAGTCCTGGTCGCTTTGCTACTACTCGTTACCTTGTTACCTGCTTTGTTGCCAGATCCTCTCGCTTTCCCCTTACCTTTGCCTCTCGCATCTTCACCAAAGGCATCAGCAGCAGCGGGAGCCTGTACACGCACTTTTTCAATGATTGATAATGTGAATTTCTTGACGTTTTCCATGAACTTGTCCTGTCCAGCTTCACCTTTAGAGATCTGATGTAACCGACGCTCCCATTGCCCCGTCATCTCAGGCGAAGTCAGCAAATCTACACCGGCACGACGAATTAATTCAATCGCTGTTCGTCCCTTCAGCGTCAATTGCATCTTTTTCCCTTGCATCGTAATGTAACCTACGTTTTTGAGACGCTCGATCGTAGCCGCCCGTGTAGCCGGGGTTCCCAGACCGCTATCCTTCATCGCATCACGAAGTTCTTCGTTCTCGATCTGTTTACCTGCACTCTCCATTGCTTTGAGCAGTGTGCCCTCAGTATAACTTTTGGGCGGTTGAGTAGCTTTCTCCTTGAACTCGCTCTTCGTACATTGAATAGGCAAGTCAGGCTGTACAGCGAAAGCTTTGTCCGTCCATTCCTCTGCTTCCTCTTCTTCATTGCTATTTTTCTTCGCTTTTTTCTTACCAGAAGCACCTTGTTCCTGATCGCCAGAACCAAGCACTACTTTCCAACCGATGGATAATAGTTCTTTCACAGACGTTTTGAACTGATGTTTCTCAACCTCCGTAAGTACCGTATGCTGTTTATACTCGGCGGGGGGATAGAAATGAGACAGGAAACGTCTCACAATTAAGTCATATATATTTTGTTCTTCCTTGGATAGTGTCCCTGGTCGTTTCAGTGTTGGCAAAATCGCATGGTGGTCTTCCACCCGGCTCGGATTGCAAACCCCTTTATTATTTTTATGCATCAATTCCGGCTTTGCGCCCAAAGCGAGCTCACTGTACGTTCCGTTTTTGAGCAAATTCAATGTTTTGTGCATGCCTTCAATGTTCTGCTCCGTAACATAGTTGGAATTGGTACGCGGGTACGAGATCACTTTATGTTTTTCGTACAGGGCCTGTGCAATATCCAGTGTTTTTTTCGCGCCGTAGCCAAATTTCGCATTCGCTTCACGCTGTAAAAGAGTCAAGTCATACAACCGGTATGGATACTCCTTGGTTTGTTTGGCTTCATATTTAATAATCTGACCTGTCTTGCCCTTTACACTGTTTGCAATAGCCTCCGCTGTTGCTGCATCCGTAAGTTTATCTCCTTGACGTACACCCCGGTATTCAACACCTTCCTGCCGAAACCAGGCCGCCACTTCATAGAACGTCTGTGACTGAAACGCTTCAATCTCCATCTCACGATCATAGATGAGAGCCAACACAGGTGTTTGCACTCGTCCAACAGACAGTAGTGCATTATGCCTTGTTGTAAACGCCCGTGAGGCATTCATGCCAATCAGCCAGTCCGCTTCACTGCGTGCACGGGCAGCATAAGTCAGATTTTCGAATTCTGCGGCATCTTTCAATCCATCAAATCCACGCCGAATACTTTCAGCTGTCAAATCCGATATCCACAGACGTTTTACAGGCTGGCGCAACTTTAATTGCTGCTGAATCAGCGCAAAAATATATTGTCCTTCCCGCCCTGCATCACAAGCGTTAACAATCGCTGAAGCACGCTTTGCGAGTTCTCCGATGATTTTGAGCTGATCCTTTGTCCGTGGATTCGGTACAATTTTGAATTGATCCGGAATGATCGGCAAGTCCGCAATATTCCAGCGTTTGTATTTCGAATCATAGGCATCCGGTTCAGCCAGTCCAAGCAAATGCCCAATCGCCCAGGTGATAATGTACTGTTCACCTTCCAGATACGTGCGATTATTTTTGGCTTTTGGTTCTATGACGGCGGCAATGGTTCTCCCCATATCGGGTTTCTCCGCAATAACCAGTGTCTTCATCCGTCCATCTCTCCTCCTAAACCGTCACTATGACGGCAAAAAGGGGCCTTCCGCCGACGGAAGCCCCTGCTTCTGAAACTTATTATATCAGATTTTGGATTCAAGAGCACCTATTCGGGATGAATTAACCGGCTGCTGGCTCATCTAGCTCATGTTTTTGTCTGCATTCTTTACACACACCTTGAAAATCAAGTCGATGATCGGTCACAGCAAAACCATACTGACGCAAAACCTGTTGCTCCAATCGAAGCAATCCATCTTCCATAATTTCTTCCACACTGCCACATTCCGTACAAATCAAGTGATGATGATGGTGAGAGCCGTCTGTGCTACGCAAATCAAAACGTGCAGCTCCATCGCCGAAGTTAATTTTCTCTACAACCTGCAAGTCACTGAGTAGCTCTAGCGTACGATAAACGGTTGCGAGTCCAATCTCCGGAAACTTTTCTTTTACCAGGAGAAATACTTCTTCTGCGCTAAAATGATCTTTCTCATGTTCCAACAACACACGTACCGTCACTTCACGTTGCTGAGTTAACTTATATCCTTTATCAACCAATTGGCTTTTGATTTGATCAATTTGCTCTGAAATGGACTTGTCCCGATTACTTGCCATACGGGTGCACCTCCGTTATATGTTATGTTACCTATCTTTACTTAAACGTATCTACAGTCATGTACTCAATTCAATGTCATGTTTAGACAGCATCGTCAAAGTTAAAATTCTATTTCCCATTATGAATGAATTCGACTTCAATCTTATTTATAATAATTATAATCTAATAATAAGTCTTTATCTTAGAAAATGCAATGCTCTTATTCACATTGTCATCAGAAATGGAAAAATTTAAAGAAAGTTTATTGATCAAAATATATAGCAAATACCCCTCGTATATACGAGGGGTATTCATCGCTTTGTTGATAATGTAAATACTTTATGATGTAAATTAAGAAGACAGAAAGATCGAACAATGGTGCTGGTTTATACCAGTACTGTTGCGCCCATCAAATATTTATCCACTTCACGAGCGGCTTCACGGCCTTCATTGATAGCCCATACTACTAAACTTTGACCACGGCGCATGTCACCTGCTGCAAATACTTTATCTACGTTCGTGTTGTATTTGCCATAACGCGCCTTCACGTTCGTGCGGCGATCCGTTTCAAGTCCCAACTGCTCAACCAGTGTTTGCTCCGGTCCGTCAAAACCGATCGCAATCATTGCCATCTGCGCAGGGAATACACGCTCTGTACCTGGAACTGGCTGATAAATCTTGCGGCCTGTCTCATCGACAATACGTTCGATTTGAATCGTGTGCAGTTCTTTGAGATTGCCCTCTTCATCACCCACAAATTTGGTAGTCATGATGGAGAATTCACGTGGATCTTGACCAAACAACGCTTTGGCTTCTTCTTGTGCATAATCCAGTGTGTATACGTTCGGAAATTGTGGCCAAGGATTGTTAATTGGATCACGCTCCATCGGCGCCTGAGTATGCGTACCGAATTGTGTGATCGTGCGACATCCGTGACGCAGCGATGTAGCCACACAGTCAGAACCTGTGTCCCCGCCACCAATTACAATGACATCTTTATCCTTTGCAGAAATGTAGTTGCCATCCTCCAGGTTAGAGTCCAGGAAGCTTTTGATGCTTCCATTCAGGAAGTCCATCGCATAGTGCACACCTTTCAGGTCAGCACCTTCAATGTTAAATTCACGTGGCTTGGTTGCACCGCCACACAGAACAACAGCATCATAATCATTAACAAGTTGCTCAGCCGGAATATCTTTTCCGATCTCTGTATTCGTAATAAACTGAATTCCTTCAGCTGCCAGCAGGTCTACACGGCGTTGCACCACTTTTTTATCCAGCTTCATCGTCGGAATTCCATACATTAATAATCCACCGACACGGTCTGAACGTTCATATACCGTTACCGTATGTCCAGCCTTGTTTAATTGAGCCGCTGTTGCAAGTCCCGCCGGACCTGAACCGACTACAGCTACACGCTTACCTGTGCGTTTCTCCGGTGGCTGTGGTACAACCCAACCTTCTTCGAAGCCTTTTTCAATAATGGCTTCTTCAATCGTTTTGATCGTTACAGGCTGACCAATCAGGCCCACTGTACATGATCCTTCACAAGGGGCTGGGCAGATACGGCCTGTAAACTCCGGAAAATTGTTCGTTTTGTGAAGACGCTCCAGCGCTTCCTTCCACAAACCGCGATAAACGAGATTATTCCATTCTGGAATCAGGTTATGAACCGGGCAGCCTGACGTACCGCCAGTCATATCTATACCTGTATGACAATAAGGGGTACCACAATCCATGCACCTTGCACCTTGTGTTCTGAGCTCTTCTTCAGCCATATGTTTATGAAACTCTTCCCAATCCTTGATGCGCTCCGCTGGCTCTCGATCGGCAGGGAGCTGCCGTTTGTATTCCATAAATCCAGTAGGTGTAGACATCTTACGTTTCCCCCATCCGTTCTTGTCTTAATCCCTTCATGCGTATGGCTCTATATGAAATGGATTACTCTTTTACTTGAGTTTTTGTCTATTGTATCACAAAATCTACTCAAAGATATTTCAATTATAGTAGCACTTACGACATTGAATATTAAATGGATTATCCGCATAATTATTTGTATTTTATACATCATAGCGTTCAACTGAACGTATGGTCAATAGCTTAAATTTGGTCTTAAACCAGAGTATAATGTTTTTTTACAAGCGAAAGTTGAGAATAAAAAAAGCGATAACGTCATATAAATGTAAGATAAATTGTCATTAAAATCAAGCTTTTTAGTGAAGTTTATACTCATTTACGAAAATAAAGCTCAATTTAAAGCTTTACAACGTTGAATTCCTACAGTTTTTAGACTATTCGACCATAAACGAATGTTGATCCAATGTATATTATGCAAAATTCACCAGTCAATGTGTTATATTGATGTAATGGAATACGATTTGAAATGATTGTTCACAATCAATACAAAACATTATATTAAAAAAGACACTGTTCACGGAAAATTCCTGTGTTCAGTGTCTTTACATGTTTTTCTAACGTTTACGCTCGTAAAACTCGAATGTAAAAGGATATACGTTTTTCTCATCCTGCTCGCCTTCGATCTGCTTCTTTAACTCCCACTCGCTCCAGTCCACTTCCGGGAAAAACGTATCTCCCTCAAATTGCTCATGAATCTTGGTGACGACAAGCCGATCCGCAAACGGTAGAAACTCCCGATATACCTGAGAACCTCCAATTACACAAAGTTCTTCACCTTGAGCAGCCTTCAGACCTTCTTCAATCGTATGTACGATCTCTGCTTGATCCGCTCTATAATTCAAGTCTCGAGTCACAACAATATTACGACGGTGAGGGAGTGGCTTGCCGCCGAATGATTCCCACGTATTACGTCCCATAATTATCGTCTTGTTTATCGTTTGTTGCTTGAAAAAAGCCATATCTTTTGGCAATCGCCAAGGAAGAGAATTATGATGTCCAATCACACCATTCTCCCCCATTGCCCATACCAATTCAATACTCAAAGGCCGCACATCCCTTTCATCGAATACGTTATTGTGTTTATACTGCAATCGGTGCTTTGATACCTGGATGATGTTCATAATTTTCAAATTCAAAATCTTCAAATTTGTAATCAAAAATCGAATCAGGCTTACGTTTGATCACCAGCTTAGGCAAAGCAAAAGGCTCGCGCTCTAGTTGCGTTTTCACCTGCTCCACATGATTGGAATAGATGTGCACATCACCACCAGACCAGATGAAGTCGCCCACTTCCAGATCACATTGCTGTGCAATCATATGTGTCAGAAGTGCATAACTGGCTATATTAAACGGTAAACCAAGGAAGGTATCCACGGAGCGCATCGTCAGCATACAAGATAGTTTACCCTCCGCCACATAAAACTGAAACGCAAAATGACAAGGCGGTAATTTCATGTTGTTAATTTCGGCTACATTCCACGCACTCACCAGATGACGGCGGGAATCGGGATTATTTTTGATTGAATCCACTACAGCAGCGATCTGATCTATTTTCTCCCCGTTCGGCGCTTCCCATGTCCGCCATTGTGAGCCGTAAACCGGTCCAAGATCGCCATTTTCGTCTGCCCAGTCATCCCAGATCTTCACACCATTTTCTTTCAGATAAGAAATATTCGTATCCCCACTCAAAAACCATAGCAACTCATGAATAACGGATTTGAGGTGAATTCGTTTGGTTGTTACAAGCGGAAAACCTTTCGATAAATCATAACGAAGCTGTCGGCCAAACACGGATTGTGTGCCCGTTCCGGTACGATCTCCTTTGTGGACCCCATTATCCAATATATCTTGTAATAAATCGAGATAGTTTTTCATGTTGGTATCTCCTCGCATCTCTATATATGTTTCGCACTCATACCCATCTGGGCCACAGACTTCGAGAGGTCTGTTCATTACTAAAGTGTACCACAATTGAGTACTAGGAAGAAATGAATTCGCTAAACAAGTTGAGGCGTGTATGCTTCTATCATTCTATGGACACCGATATCTTGATCTTCTCAATTACAACTCAAAAAAAAAGAGACAAGCAACGCAATTAGCGCCACTCGTCTCTTTCGAATCTACATATAATGCCGGACGAATCCGATACTTCGATGATCTTAGCGGGAGATGATGTGGATCGGGTGACCCATTACCAATTCCGCTGCTTCCATCACGATTTCGCCCAAAGTTGGGTGAGCGTGAATAGTAAGCGCCAGATCTTCCAACGTTGCGCCCATCTCGATTGCAAGACCAAGCTCAGCAATCAAGTTGGAAGCTTCCAGACCAACGATTTGGCAACCCAATACAAGGCCACTTTCTTCGTCAGCAACGATTTTCACGAAGCCTTCAGCATGGTTCAAAGATACTGCACGGCCATTACCCGCGTAAGGGAATTTACCTGCTTTTACTTTGTAACCTTTTTCTTTTGCTTCTTTCTCCGTGTAACCTACGCTGGAGCACTCAGGATCTGTGAATACAACAGCTGGCATACATTTGTAGTCAACTACAGATGGTTGTCCAGCGATTGCTTCTGCAGCCACTTTACCTTCATAAGAAGCTTTGTGTGCCAAAGCAAGACCAGATACGATATCACCAATTGCGAAGATGTGCGGGATGCTAGTGCGACCTTGGTGGTCAACTTTAACGAATCCGCGCTCATCAACGTCAACACCGATCATATCAAGACCGAGTTCTCCGTCTGTATTAGGACGACGTCCTACAGTAACGAGCAGGTAATCTGCAGTTACTTCTTTGGATTCACCATTTACAGAATATTTAACAGTTACATCTTTATCCGTTTGCTCAGCGCTTTCCGCTTTTGCACCCGTTACGATTTCGATGCCTGTTTTCTTCATGTTTTTAGCTACAAGGCTAGTCATGTCTTTATCGAAACCTGGCAGTACCGTATCCAAACCTTCGATGATTGTTACTTTAGCACCGAATTTGGAGTACATTTGACCAAGCTCAGCGCCGATATAACCGCCACCGATTACGATCATGCTTTTTGGTACTTCAGGCAAGTTCAATGCTTCTGTCGAAGACAAGATGCGTCCGCCAAACGGGAAAGGTTTAAGTTCGATTGGACGGGAACCTGTTGCAATGATTGCATTTTTGAATTTGTAACGTGGTGACTCGTGATCGTTGAATACACGAGCTTCGTTTTCGTTGATGAACATGCACTCACCGTTGAAAACTTCAACTTTGTTGCCTTTGAGCAAACCAGCTACGCCGCCAGTCATTTTCTTAACAACGCCGTTTTTGAATTCTTGAGTTTTAGCAAAATCTACTTTTACGTTCTCGGCGGAGATACCGAAAGCTTCGCCGTGAAGAGCAGACTCATATTGATGTGCAGCAGAGATCAGAGCTTTGGATGGGATACATCCACGGTTCAAACATACGCCGCCCAGCTCGGATTTGTCTACGATCAATACGCTTTGGCCCAGTTGTGCAGCGCGGATGGCAGCTACATAGCCGCCAGGTCCTGCACCAATTACTAATGTGTCGATATTGAGAGAAGCGTCGCCTACTACCATATCTTACACCTCCATAACAAGCAACTCAGGGTTAGCGAGCAGCTGTTTAATGTAATTCATAAAGTTTTGTGCTGTTGCGCCATCGATGATACGGTGGTCGAAACTCAAGGACAATGCCATTACAGGTGCTGCAACAACTTCGCCGTTTTTGATAACAGCTTTTTCGCTGATGCGTCCTGTACCCAAGATAGCAACTTCTGGGAAGTTGATGATTGGAGTGAAGAACATACCGCCAGCAGAACCGATGTTACTGATGGAGATTGTGCTTCCTCTCATTTCATTCGCGCTCAGTTTGCCATCGCGTCCGCGAGCTGCCAGATCACGAATGGAATCAGCGATCATCCAGATGGATTTACGATCAGCATCTTTGATTACAGGAACGATCAGGCCGTTGTCTGTATCTGTAGCGATACCGATATTGTAATATTTTTTGTACACAATTTCATTTGCTTCTTCATCAATCATTGCGTTCAACGCTGGGAATTGACGGGAAGCTGCAACCAATGCTTTAACGATGAATGGCAAGTAAGTCACTTTAGTGCCTTTTTTCTCTGCGATTGGTTTCATGCGAGTACGGAATGCAACCAGTTCAGTTACGTCCACTTCGTCCATGATTGTAACGTGAGGTGCAGTGTAAGCCGATTTAACCATTGCATTGGAGATCGCTTTACGGATACCTTTGAAAGGTACGCGCTCTTCTTCAAGGCGTTGATCAGCCGCTGCAGCTGCAGGTGCTGCAGATTTTTTCTCTTCTTGAGCTGGAGCTTCGGAAGAAGTTGCCGCTGCGGAAGATCCGCCACCGTTTTTGAAGGATTCCACATCTTCTTTGGTTACTTTACCGTTGTTGCCAGTGCCGTTAACCTGAGCGATGTCTACACCTTGCTCACGAGCAAATTTGCGAACGCTTGGCGTAGCCAAAACGTCTTTTGCAGGAACTGCAGGAACGCTGTTGTTGCCGCCTTCTTGAGCTGCATTGGAGCTTGAAGCTGCCGCAGAAGAACCGCTAGTATCAGCTCCACCTTGTGCTGCGTCTTTCTCTTGTGCACCTTGGTCTTCAGCAGGAGCGTCGTCTTGTTCAGGCAGTTCGCCTTCTGCATCGATAACCGCTACAACTTCACCAACGTGGCAGACTTGACCGTCTTTAGCGAAAACTTCAGTTACTATTCCGTTAACCGGACAAGGAACTTCAACAACCGCTTTGTCGTTCTGTACTTCCATGATGATATCGTCGTCAGTTACTTTGTCCCCGACTTTGATGTGCATCTTGATGATTTCGCCTTCGTGAAGGCCTTCGCCCAGTTCAGGGAATTTATATTCAAATTTAGCCAACTGAAAAACCTCCTTGATTATTTGCTCCATCCTGAAAACAACCCTTAGCTCCAAAAACCAACTGTTACTGCGAGCGCAAATAACTGTCAATCAAGGGACTAATGGCTGTTTACAGTGCAGCTTGCGCTACGATGTGAATCACCATACTGCGCCTTGCGGCATGTCAGATGATTGAATTAGAAGTTCATGACTTTATTAACCGCAGCAACGATACGCGCCGGGTTAGGCAACCATGTATCTTCAATTTGTGCAAAAGGATATACCGTATCCGGGCCAGCTACACGCAGAACCGGTGCTTCCAAGTGCAGGATTGCTTTTTCATTGATTTGTGCAATGACTTCAGCTGCAACACCTGCGCTCTTTTGAGCTTCTTGTACAACGATTGCACGGTTTGTTTTCTTAACGGAAGCAACAACGGTATCGATATCGATCGGGCTGATCGTACGAAGGTCGATCACTTCAACTTTGATCCCTTGTTTTTCAAGCTCTTCTGCAGCTTTTACAGAAGTATGAACCATCATACCGTAAGTAACGATAGTAACATCGGAACCTTCACGAACAACGTTCGCTTTACCCAGTTCAACAACATAGTCTTCTTCAGGAACTTCTGCACGGAAAGCATGGTACAGGTTCAAGTGCTCCATGAAGAATACTGGATCGTTGTCACGGATGGAAGCGATCATCAGACCTTTTGCATCGTAAGGGTTAGAAGGAACTACCACTTTAATACCCGGAGTTTGCGTGAGCAAACCTTCCAGAGAGTCTGTGTGCAATTCTGCCGCTTTTACGCCGCCACCGAATGGTGTACGGAATACGATCGGAGAATTGTATTTGCCGCCAGAGCGGAAACGCATACGAGCAGCTTGAACTACCATTTGGTCAAGGGCTTCGAAGATAAAACCTACGAATTGAATCTCAGCTACCGGACGGAAGCCTTGAATACCCAAACCTACAGCCAGACCGCCGATTGCGGATTCAGCCAGTGGTGTATCAAATACACGCTCTTCGCCAAACTCTTTTTGCAAGCCTTCCGTTACACGGAAAACGCCGCCTACATTACCTACGTCTTCACCGAAAAGCAGAACGTTAGGATCACGTTTCAACTCTACGCGAAGCGCATCACGAATTGCTTCTTTCATGTTCAATTGTGCCATTTGCTTCATTTCCTCCTTAAACATTGACAGTTCACATTTGAATTCATACATGTATACCGAGACACCAGTACCGGCGCCGGATGTTTATGCTTTATCGGAAAAAACTTATTGGAAATCAGCTTTTTGCTCTTCCAAGTGCTTAGGCGTTTGTTCGAACATGCTGTCGATCAAGCCTGAAATCGTCATTTTCTCGGTTTTTTCCGCTTTTTTGATCTCTTCGTTCACTTTTGCTTTTGCTTCTTCTTTCACACGTGCTGTATCTTCTTCAGTCCACAGACCTTTTTTCTCCAGATATTTAGCGAAACGTGCGATTGGATCTTTTTCGCTCCACTCAGCCTCTTCTTCTTTCGTACGATACTTGGAAGCATCATCAGAAAGGGAGTGTGGACGGAAACGATAAGTTACCGCTTCGATCAAAGTAGCGCCTTCTCCGTTACGTCCGCGTTCAGCAGCTTCCTGAACCGCTTTGATAACAGCGAAGATGTCCATACCGTCAACTTTAACACCTTTGATCCCTGCTGCTACCGCTTTATGAGCGATGGACAGAGCTGCTGTTTGTTTAGCAAAAGGAGTTGTGATGGCATAACCATTGTTTTGTACAAAGAAGATAACTGGCAGTTTGTAAACACCAGCGTAGTTCAGACCTTCATAGAAGTCACCTTCGGAAGATCCGCCATCACCTGTGTAAGTGATAACCACTTGTTTTTGTTTCTTCAATTTGTAACCCATAGCAATACCCATTGCGTGCAGAATTTGAGCTCCAATGATGATTTGCGGCATCAAAACGTTAACGCCGTCCGGAATTTGTCCACCATGTTGGTGTCCACGGGAGTACAAGAATGCTTGATAAAGAGGAAGTCCATGCCATACGAGTTGCGGAATGTCACGATAGCCAGGACATACAAAGTCTTCTTTTTCAATTGCAAATTCACTACCAACCATTGTAGCTTCTTGACCAGATACTGGAGCATAGAAACCAAGACGACCTTGACGGCCAAGGTTTACTGCACGGTCATCCCAAGTACGGGTAAATACCATGCGATACATAATTTCTTTTAATTGATCGTCGGAAAGCTTAGGCATCATGTCTTTGTTAACAATTTCGCCGTCAGGAGACAGCACGGACAGAGCTTCTACATCCTCCGTGTATACTTCATAAGGAACCTTGCTCATTTTTTTCTTCACCTCAACAAAAAATTTGAATATCAAGTTCCGCTGTTATATTATTATTATACACCTGTTTCACTGCATACGTCAAAGAAATCCGTAATATTTTTATGTTTCCTTTTGGATTGTATGTATAACAGGGGTTTAATATTGGTATAACAGCATAATACATGATTGCGTGTTTGACCCATCCCCGCACCAGGTTAATCTTACCGTATTGCGCGGGTGAATGCAAAAATAACCCGGAAAGGTGACGTTTTATGACGGATTCCCGCTATTTGAAACGTACAATTGTTAAGGAAGAGATTGAAAGCCGTTATCTCGGCGAGAAACGAACCTTACGTATTTATCTCCCCCCAGGCTATAACGAACTGCTTAGCTACCCTGTCGTTTACTGTCAGGATGGCGAAGAGTTTTTCAACTTTGGCCGAATCGCTACCACAGCTAACCGCATCATTTTGGATGAAGGCGCCGAACCTTTCATTATTGTAGGGGTTCAAGTGGACGTCTCTGTAAGGACGCAGGAGTACGCTCCCTTTGGCAGTCGGTTTGAAGCTTATACGAAGTGCTTTGCAGAAGAGATTATTCCCTATGTCGAAGAGAAATATCCTGTAAGGCGCTCTCCGCAGGAACGTGTTCTTGCTGGTGATTCATTGGGAGGCAGTGTTTCATTGCATCTTGCACTGAAATATCCTGAGTTGTTCACCCGCGTTATCAGCATGTCTGGTGCCTTCTACTCCGCATCTCAGGAAATCTATGCTGCAGCCGAAGACTTGTCCTGGTTGTCGATCTGGATGATTGTTGGCTTGCAGGAGACGGCCTTTGAAGCCGATACCGGAACGTATGATTTTGTACAGCTGAGCCGGGATACTCGTGATCTGCTGGAGAAACGTGGTGCTCTCATCTCCTATCAGGAAAAAGACGGGAATCACCAATGGGGCTTCTGGCAAAAGGAACTGCCTGATGCCTTGCTTTACTTTTTACAAGAAAGTTAATAGAAGATTGTCTCAAAAAGTTAATGCAGGAATGGCTAAAAGGTTCTAGCTACAATTAAATATTTCGTTGAACAGGCGGCTGCATAGCCGCTTTTCTTTTTACGATTTTTTGGACAATACGTTGTTACCGCTTACATTCATGCCCTGAAAAAGAAGCAGGAGTTCTAATTCGTTCCGTTCCTGCTTCTTTGCCATTTCACCAATAATAATGAGCTACTCAAGCTTGGCTTGTATTTTATCTAATTAAAATTAGGTTAAAGGATGCTCTTCTTGAATTCTGTTCAGCAAGACATCGCAACCTGCGTTCACAAGCTCGTACACTTCTTCAAAGTTCCCTGTGTAATACGGATCAGGCACTTCTCTCAGCTTTTCGTTCGGTAGCAAATCCATGAACTTGATAATCTCTGCCTCTTCTCCACCTGGCAGGCTACGTACATTCTCTGCATTAGAATTATCCATACATATAATGTAATCAAATTCAGTGAAGTCTGCACTCACAAATTGTCTTGCTGTCATGTTGGCATAAGAGATTTGATAACCATCAAGCAACTTACGTGTACCCTCATGCGGAGGTTTGCCCACATGCCAGTTGCCTGTACCAGCCGAATCAATCCGAATCTGTTCGCCAAGCCCCTTCTTCATCACTTTATGACGCATTACTGCTTCCGCCATAGGGGATCTGCAAATGTTACCGAGACATACAAATACAATGTTAATCATGATAAGTTACTCCCCCTTGCTCAAAGTACCTTGAATTACGGACGGTGCATGTTGCGGAATAAGTTTCTCCGGCTTCAAAACGACGGTTTCATTAGGCGTCAACGAGCGGCGCGGCAGCTTCCATTTGTAGTGCACGGAACACATTCGGAAAAAGACAACTGTTGCAAAACAGATCAGCAAACCAATGTTCGTTGTAAACCAGCCCATTCCGATGGCAAACCCCGCTGCCATTGCCCATACCGCATAGATCTCATCACGAAGAACAAGCGGTTTACGTCCGGCAAGAAGATCCCGAATGATTCCTCCGCCAATTCCCGTCAGTACAGCTGCAACGATTACAGCACTGATGGGATGACCCATATTAGCCGCATACAATCCGCCCTGAATTGCAAAGGCAGCCAGTCCAATTGCATCAAACAAAGCTTCAGTCCGTTTCCAGTGACTGATCCACTTCAAGGGCAATACAAAAGCAACAGCTACAGAAACCAGCGCAAGCATGATTAACGAGCCCTGACTCCATAATGTTGTTACAGGCACGCCAATAAGCACATTCCGGATCACTCCGCCTCCGAATGCTGTCACAAGCCCAAGTACCAATACACCCAAAATATCGTATTCCTCTTCCATAGCTACAAATGCACCGGACATTGCAAATGCGATCGTACCGATAATGCTGAATACTTCAAAAATGTGTAAGTCCAACCTGTTCAAACCTCACTTTTCAAGTCATCTCCATGTCGCTCTCCCCATTGTATCCGCGAGTACGGAAATTGTGCAACCACATTTTGTCGATTATACTGGTTTGGTGTATAGTTTTATAGCTTAGCGCAGGATTTAGCTTCAATTAGAAAATCAAATGGTGTCCCTCTATAAATAAGGAAGGATGAAATAGAATGGATTATAAACGTATTGTCATCTTCACAGGTGGTCAACTCACGCAGGAATTCCTTCAGGAGATTCAGCCCGATGACGTTATTATAGCGGCAGACCGCGGAGCCTTGTATTTAATCGAACATGGTATCCAACCGCACATCGCAGTGGGCGACTTCGATTCTATAACGGAAGAAGAACGAGAGATCGTAAACAGTAACAGTGTAGAATTCATTGCTTGTGATCCGATCCATAAAGATTTGACAGATACCGAAATGGCATTTGAAACAGCTCTGGATCATGAACCTACTCATATTCTCATCTTTGGCGCAACGGGCACACGAATGGATCACACCCTCGCCAATGTTCATATCATGGTTCGTGCTATGCAACATCATATCTCTTGTGCGCTTCAGGATGAGCATAATTATATGACGTTAACCACTTCAAGTGCTGTTGTCGAACAACGCGGTTTTACCTATGTCTCTTTGCTTCCATTAACACATGAGGTCACAGGGATATGCCTGGAAGGATTCATGTACCCTTTGGATCACGCTACTATACGTATGGGACAATCCTTAGGGATCAGTAACAAGCTATTGGACAAGTCAGGCACAGTTACGATTGATAGCGGCCTGTTACTTATTATTCAAAGCAAAGACTGAACACTAAATACTATATTAGTAAGGCATTTTTTAAGTTAATACGAGTCAAAACCTACAGCTCAACGCTTAATTATTACGTTTTTGTAACCTGTTATTTTGTTTCCTAAATCAAATTAAATGAAGAAATCCCCTTGATTATCAAGGGGATTTTTGTTTTATAGTTATTTCTGGATTCGTCAATGATTAATTTTTTGACATTTTTAATCGTATTTTAATAATTACATCTAAAGTACTGTCCTATCAGCCTTTTTGCTTATGTATCCAATTTCTAGGGTGTTACAAACCTGTTATACTCGCTCTAGCAACTTAACGAAAACGAATTTTGGAGGTACTAACTACATGAAAACAAACTTCTTCATCCAAAAGGCCGTAACCGTCGGGTTGTGCGCTACACTAGGTTTTGGAGCTGTATTAATGACAAATGCACCTGTTGCACAAGCCGCAACGGCATCCGTATCAACAGGACAGCAAATTGTAAACTATGGTAAAAAATTCACTGGAACTCCATATAAATTTGGTGCTTCAACAACGACAACCAGATACTTTGACTGTTCTTCTTTTATGAAGTACATTTTCAAAAAATATGGTGTAGATCTTCCGCGCACTTCCGTACAACAATCCAAAGAAGGTAAATTCGTCTCTAAAGCCAACCTTCGTGTTGGTGACATGGTGTTCTTCTCGAGCGGCAGCCGCTCTACGGGTTCTAACATTACTCACGTTGGTGTGTATGCTGGAAACGGTAAAATTCTTCACACGTACGGCTCTCCAGGTGTAACCCTGTCTGATCTGAACTCCGGTACGTGGAAAAGAACTTACATTACAGCTCGCCGCGTCCTTTAGTCCATCTGCCTTTATAATTTAAACTGACGACCGGATCAATTGATCCGGTTTTTTCATATCATCATATCCTTTAAATACCCGGATTTATCCTTGTTTTAAACTGGAAATTAGTGGAATATTTAAAAATCAGCTATCCACCAACATATAACCTATCCCTCGAACCGTCTGGATTAACTTCACCTCTCTGCCTTTATCCACTTTCACCCGTAGGTGTTTAATGTAAACATCAACAACGTTCGTATCCATGGCAAACTCATATCCCCACACATCGCGCAAAATATCTCCCCGTGTGCAGGCTTCATTCAAATGCAAGGCTAAAAACTCCAATAATTCATATTCTTTCGGGGTCAGGTTCAAATATTGCCCTCCACGACTCACTCTACGCGAACGCAGATTAATTCTGAGGTCTTGAACTATAATCATTTCCTCACCTTCATGGGAAGCACTGGCAAACAACCGGAGCAGGCTACGAATTCTCGCAAGCATAACCTTCCAATGAAGAGGCTCCTCCATTACATCATTCGCTCCAAAATCAAGCCAATCAATGACCCGTTGCGGCGAAACTTCAGGAATAATTACGATTAGAGGCGTGGATATACTCGGATTCATCCACCGCTTCAATGCAATTTTATCCTGTTCACTCTGATGCAGCATATCCTCAGACTCTCGATCCACCAAAATAATCAAATGCGGACGAACAGACCTAAAGTCCTCTATGTCGTTTAATTCATACCATTCTACATGCTTCACCTCATAACCCTCGTCTTGCATGATACGCTCTATACGGCCCACTAAATCCCCAGTACCCACTAATATGATAGCTGTTTTCATCATTTCTCACCCGGCCCGTCTGGTTTCCGTTGCTACTTGGCATGGATTGTACCGTTAGGATGCCATAAAAAGAAAAAGTCCATCCCCGCGGGGAACAGACTTTGTCAATGCATGAGTTTTGATATTACAAGTAATTGATGTGGTTTAGCCAAAATATCGATGAACCAGCGTACGCGCTTCAGACGTATCTTTTGTGCCATGAACAAGGACACGACCATCCTGAAAAATGACCAACCGATGTTGACCTGTTGTGAATGACACCAGAAAAGGATTCATTTCCACTTTTCCTTCACCAAGCCGTTCCAATCGATCTGCTGTCTGCGGAAGGTCCAGTTGTATGCGGCGCGCTGGACGAATCTGAACAGTATCCCTACCACATAACACATCGGTTTTCTCCAGATTGGATGCAGAAAGAAACGGGTACGTAGCTGCTGGGCTACATGATGCACATTCTTGCTTTTTTGCCCCATCTACATTAATGGATATGTACTCGTTCCTCCACACATCAAATGACAACAATTTACGCCGAAGAGCAGCTGTGTTACCACTTAGCAACTTCATCGCTTCTGCTGTCTGATTGGCTGTCACCATTTGCACCGCTTGAGGAATGATGCCCGACGTATCACAAGTATCCCCACCAAGTGGTACTTCTCCTAAGAGGCAGTTTAAACAAGGTGTTTCGCCAGGCAAAAACGTATACGTAATGCCATAGCTACCCACACATCCTCCGTATATCCAAGGTATATTGTGTTTCTGTGCCATATCATTAATCAGTAATCTTGTATCAAAATTATCCGTTGCATCCATGATTAAATCGGTATGCTCCACTAGCTCTTCAAGTTCATCCACGCGCACATCCATCACTTTGGCTTCGATGCGAACGCTTGAATTGATTTCTGTTAAACGTTTGACAGCCGCCATCGCTTTGGGCATACGCTCAATCGCATCCTGTTCAACATAAAGTTGTTGCCGCTGGAGGTTACTCCACTCCACATAGTCCCGATCTACAATGGTAATTTGTCCGACACCGGAACGCACTAGCGTTTCTGCAATACCTGTTCCAAGTGCGCCGGCTCCGATAATTAAAACTTTGCTGTCTTTTAACCTCGCTTGACCTTCTTTACCGAGCGGAGCATATCGTTCCTGTCTGGAATAACGATCGCTCTGCTCCGTATGATGTAACTGATCTGTCATGTATGAACCATTCCTTCCACCGGACTGCTTGCTGTTGCATAACGTTTCACCGGAATCATGCCTGCCGTATACGCCAGTCTGCCCGCTTCGACCCCGAGCCGCATCGCTTTTGCCATGGCAACCGGATCATCTGATCCAGATACGGCTGTGTTAAGCAATACACCATCCGCCCCAAGTTCCATGGCATAAGCGGCATCTTTGGGAGAGCGTAACCCTGCATCTACAATAACAGGCACTGCCGCTTGCTCTATGATGATTTCGAGATTATAAGGGTTAATGAGCCCTCTACCTGCTCCAATTGGCGAAGCTCCAGGCATGACTGCATGTACACCAAGCAATTGAAGCCGTTTAGCTAAAATAACGTCGTCCGAAATATAGGGCAACACGGTGAATCCCTTTTCGAGTAAAATGCTACAAGCCTTGTACGTTTCAAGCGGATCAGGGAGTAACGTTACTCCGTCTCCGATAACTTCGACTTTTATCATATCACAAAGCCCCGAAGCTCGCGCAAGCTCAGCGATCCTTACGGCTTCTTCCGCAGTCGAAGCACCCGCCGTATTGGGTAGCAATGTGTATTTGCTCAGATCCAGCGTATCCAGAAAGTGTTGCTTGCCCGTCTCCTCCAGATTCAGACGACGTACAGCAAAGGTCAGCACCTGGGTACCTGAAGCTTCCACAGCCTGACTCTGTACTTCCATATCGCTGAACTTGCCTGTTCCAAGCAACAACCTTGACTCAAACGAGTATTTACCAATCGTTAACATCTTTCAACCTCCTAGGTTTTAGCAAGTATCAACTACCAACTACTCAATCAACAAGATTCAACGACGCCTGTGAATCACTTTGCTTAGCCGCCTCCGACAAAATGAACAATCTCAATCCGATCTCCTTCTCTTAGCGTTGTTGTTCCATGGTGATCTTTGGTCAAAATATTGCGATTCAACTCAACCACCACGGTTTTCACTTGTAAGTTAAATGATTGCAGTAATTTGTCCACACGATTTAACCCGTCTTCAACCTCCATCTTTTGGCCGTTCACGATAATGTTCACGACATAACCCCCTTTCTGTTCAATCGTTCAGGCGAAAATGCTTCGATCCCGATCTCTTCGGCACTCTTGCCCTCTACCATGTCTGCGATCCAGCGACCTGTTATTGCACTAAGCAATATCCCATTACGAAAATGTCCATACGCTGCATACAAGCCTGAAATCCCTACACATTTGCCTATATACGGCAGCCCATCAGGGGTGGAAGGCCTTATACCTGCCCATGCCCGCACAAAGTCCGCCTCCTTGATTCCCGGAACCCAATAACTTGCCGCTCCAAGCAATCGTTGCATACTATTTGCCGATACGCTGTGATCTTTTCTTCCTGGCAAACTGGTTGCGCCGATCCATACCTCTCCGTTTGCTTTCGGAACGATATAGACATCTTCTGCATATACCGTGCGATCGGGTCTGCCTCCAGCCTGATCTGTAGTAAACCGAACGGCCAACATTTCACCTTTCACCGGACTTGAAGGCAAAACGATCCCCACTTGATGCATGAGTTGCTCCCCGTGTAAACCAGCAGCTATGATGATATGTTTGCAACACATCTCTCCCTTAGCCGTTTTAATCCCTTGAACACCATGCTTATCTACGATCAGCCGAACATCTTGAACTCCTTCCAAAATGCGGGCACCCATCATTTCAGCTGAGATCGCATAAGCTCTTGTCAATGACACGGGCAACACTTCGCTCTCCAATGATCGGTAATAAGCACCGTACGTATCCCGATTCAACCATAACGCTTCTCGTTGCACTGTGCTTCGATCCCACCAAAGTTGTTGCACCCCCGAAGTGGTATTTCGTTTATCCTTGTATTTACTTAGATCACCGTATGAACGAAACGGTGTGATAAATCCGTTGCGCCTTAAGCCAAGATCCATACCTGTTAAAGCGGATATTTGCTCTTTGTGCTTATGAAGTAATTCCCTACTGTCATATGCGGCTTGTGCCATGAGTGGATGAGCAAAATCCTCACTATCTGCTGCCAGCATGCCGGCAGCTGCACATGAAGCTCCGCTAGCAATCTCCGACTGCTCAACAAGCAGTACTTCCTGACCTCGGGATGCCAGTTCAAAAGCAATCGCACAGCCTATGACTCCACCGCCCACAATGATTGTTTCTGCATGAAAGGTTTCTGGTTTCTTAGTTAAAGTTTCGGATAGCGGTAGCCGCTTAAACTTATCTTGTTCACACGATGAGTCGATCACTTCCTCGGGTTGACTCGGTCCTCTCTGTACCATTTTGTCATCTCCTTGTTTGAACAACATTCCGATCTTATTAGGTTGGCGTCATTTCCAACTTTTTGAGCGAGAAACATTCACTTCACCGCTTCCACAGCCTGTTTAAGAAGCGCAACAGCATGAGCAGGGTTTGCATGTTTTAACACACTTGAGATCACAGCAGCACCCCTGGCTCCCGCAGACCTGACGGCCCGAATGTTATCCGGCTGAATCCCCCCAATTGCAATAACAGGCACCTTGACACTGGAGCACACTTCCGATAACGCATCTAATCCCCTCGCTACAGAATCCGGTTTGCTTGCACTTGCGTACACATGCCCGAAAAAAAGGTAATCCGCGCCATACTCTTCGGCAATTCTCGCTTCATGCAACGAATGCACCGATATCCCCAACCGGAGCCTCAAATCATGCTTGTTCTCCGGCTTTACCATTACTTTTGCCCTTTCCAGCATATCTTGGCTCCAATGTACCCCTTGATAAAAATAGCCTGACGAATATAGGTTCGCACCGTTGATTACAATGCGGGAAGCTGGAACACCCGCTTCTACCATCAATTTGGCCCAGTTAAAACATTCCTGTTGCGAGAGTTGCCTTTCCCGGATATGAATGTAATGCACATAAGGCCAAATATCTTTGGCTGCCTTCAACATGACTGACTGTTCCGCTTTATTCGTAGATATCACATGTAACTCAAAAAAGTCTTTCTCTAGTCCACAGGTTGGTACAGATTTATCTGTCCGCTTGTACCACTGGTCTGTTGAAGTTTTACCTGATTCATGAGCATCATAATCAAACATCAAGGTATGCAGTCTCGTTCTCGCTCCTTTCAGCTACAGGCTTGGAGAAGTAGTAATGACAAATATAAAACCAAAAAAGCCACTCCCGTAGGGGAGTGGCTGCGTATAAACAAAGGTTCAGTTCAATCACAAGCGTCTGACAAATACCTGTTAAACAGTTTGATAGTCAAATCTATAACTGTTTATTTTGATATTGAACCGCTTGGCATCACGATGTAATAAGATCCTGTTCTTACGTTAGAATCATTTACTATCGCTTTCGCTGAAACGCGCCACTTCCCTACGCTGGTATGATCCAGATCAGGTGCAAAGGGTCCGGAATCGCATTCTTCCATCTCAGCCGCATCGTGCGGCCCCCCTAGTGTTCATATGAAGTTGTAGCCTATATTACCACAACCGGTTTTTTTTGTCATCGTGCTTTTTCGGACCACTCTTCTACATCCCACGTTTTGGTGACCCAGCCTTCATAAAAATCCGGTTCGTGCGATACAAGCAAAACGGTTCCTTTATATTCCTTCAGTGCCCGCTGTAGCTCAGCCTTCGCCGTTACATCCAGATGGTTCGTCGGCTCATCAAACAAGACCCAGTTGCTCTCCCGCATCAACAGTTTGCACAAACGGACTTTGGCTTGCTCTCCCCCGCTCAGCATGTTAAGCGGACGCGTAATATGCTCATTTTTGAGCCCGCAACGTGCAAGATGTCCTCGCACCTCGTTCTGCGTTAGATGTGAAAACTCGTTCCATACATCATCGATCGGTGTAATATTCCCGGCTCGTACTTCCTGTTCAAAGTATGCCGTCTCCAAATAATCTCCAAGAAACGTTTTTCCGCTAATTGGCGCTATTTTACCCAAGATCGTTTTAAGCAGTGTTGATTTACCTACCCCGTTGCACCCCACAATCGCGATCTTTTCACCACGTTCAATCGTCATGGTCATCTTAGGTAGTAATGGATACGTATAACCGATCTCAAAATCAATACCTTCAAAAACGGTTTTGCTGCTTGCGCGGGCATCCTTGAACTTAAATGCTGGTTTTGCTGCTTCGTCTGGTCGATCAATTCGCTCGACCTTTCCAAGTTGTTTTTCCCGGCTTTTCGCTCGACCAGAGGTCGAAGCTCGAGCTTTGTTGCGTTGAATGAAATCTTCCTGCTTTTTGATGTATTCCTGTTGCTTCTCATAGGCATCAATATGCTGTGCTTTCTGCATATCTGCCATTTCAAGAAATTTCTCATAGTTGGCCGCATAACGCGTCAATTTAGCAAATTCCAGATGATAAATGACATTAACCACTTCATTCATGAACTCTGTATCATGGGAAATCAATAGAAAAGCATATGGGTAGTCTTTCAAATATCTAGTTAGCCACTCAATATGCTCTACATCCAGATAATTTGTCGGCTCATCCAACAAAAGGGCAGTGGGTTTCTCCAACAACAATTTTGCAAGCAGGACTTTCGTACGTTGTCCACCACTGAGAGCCGCAACATCCCGATCAAGGCCAATTGCATTTAATCCCAAACCGTTTGCCATTTCTTCCACTTTCACATCAATCAGATAAAAATCGCCCTGTTCAAGCTGTTCCTGAATATCTCCCATTTCTTCAAGCAACTGCTCAAGTTTGTCTGAATCGGCATCAGCCATCTGATCCGTAATGGCCATCATTTGCTTCTCCAGTTCCAGTAGCGGCAAAAAAGCATCTTTAAGCACATCACGAATGGTCTTGCCCGGTGTTAACTTCGTATGTTGATCCAAATAGCCATATCGAACTTTTGGCGTCCATTCCACTTTACCGCTATCCTTAAGCAATTTTCCGGTGAGAATATTCATTAGGGTTGATTTTCCGGCACCATTAGCCCCAACCAGACCCACTCGTTCTCCAGCAAGCAGACGAAACGAAACATTTTTAAATAACGTACGGTCTCCAAAATTGTGACTGACGTTCTCTACTGACAATAAACTCATAAGATGAGACTGCTCCTATCTATATACATTACTTTTAGTTCACGTTCCAAAACCCTATTCTAGCACAGGTTCAGTCTTTTCTGAAAGTAATGACACTTGCGCGAAGCAATCATATTCGAAATAACCTCTGGCCGCTGCCTGTCTTGCAGTTGTAAACACCTCTTCAGCACGAAAACCGGGGTTACAGGTGGCAGGATAATGATATTTTATGCCTGTTTCGGGATCAATCCCGCCAATGATCGCTGTTTTTTTGACTAGCCGGCCTCCACCAATGGCATAATTGTTAATCTTCTGACCCCCTACAGCGATCCCCTGTATAAAAGCCATAATACCCGTATCATTGATCGAATTGTACCAATCTTCCTGCGAGACTAAAGGCATCGTGAATAGATAAGCGACACCATTTCTCCTGGCAAATTCATTATGTCGATTGATTACGTCTGCAAGCTCTTCCTGTATTCGGGTCACGATCCGGCTACGCCGTACCTGTTCAAAAGTTGTAGAGTCCTGAAGCAATGGAATCGTGGAATTCGACGCTAGCTCCTGCTGAAATCCTTCGATCCATTTTTCTGCACCAGCATCATAAGCATACACATAACCTTCAAGTGTGAAATTAATGCTATTTCCGTCTGAATCTGAATATGTATAAGGTTTTTTTGGACTCCACACATGTCTATAAGAATTTTCCAGCTCCCCAGTCATCTCGGTTTCCTTGGCAAAAATGTAATAACCATCGTAATCCAGAACCACAATCGCTGGAATATAATTAAACATATGTTGAATAGCTTCCTTGTCATCCTGTATGCCCATGTTTAATGCCATCGTCTGGGTAAAAGTAGTCAACGCCAGTTCCTTATCCGCTTTAACAAACTTGGCAGAATCATAACCTGCTTCAGCATGTTGTTTTTCATTCTGGTGCATGACCGCGCCAGCATCCATCACTGCGGTTTGTAACGCTGTTTTGTAGCGATAAGCCAGTTCATTGGCCTCTTGCGCATCTTGCGTATGAAACGAGAGGATATAAAATAACGGAAAGAAAATGAGAATAAACACGATAGAAAGCTCAGTAATCTTCATTCAGTACCATACCTCCATAAGAAGCAAAAACCGCAGAAGCCTGAACTGTACCTTGTAACCATTCTCGTATCATCATGGAAGGTGTGCGGTTGGTACTTTTAAGACTCACGGTGAAGAAGTCACCCATATTGAGCGTATATCTGCGCCCGGGATCATTGACGGACAATGTGCTAGACAACGGATATAACCGCTCCTGAATCTGTGACAAGTAGTATGCATCATGAACAACCTCGTATGTACCCGTGAAGCTACTCTGAATCATCGGATCTGAATACTGGGGGACATATTTTTTGTGTAAATGTTCCATGGATATGTCATAGTTGTTGCCCGTTTGGGCTAACTGTTCTTGAAACTCCGCGAGCATTCGAGGTGAGATATATCCCTTGGTGCGGACAGCATCCACAAATCGTATGACACTCTGAGTCGCTGTCAAGCGTGCAATATCATCCTGACGTTCAGCAGTCTCGGCTGCAGGATACACATAGAGCAGTAAAACGGCAAGCAATACCGCAAACAATTTGGATACTGCATTGATCACGGTCTCTGTACCTCCTTCCAAAAAGAAAGCTTTAACAATTCACCCGATGCACTTCGGTTATATTCAACTCGATAATTCCCATCCAGCTCAACCGGAATCATAGCTGATCGATGTTCAAGTGGATCAACCACATACTCATGACCGTCTAACTCAACATGAACCCCTGTACCTGTCATTTGCCGCACCGTATGCAGAACCTCAGCTCCGGTGTATCCGACAAAACCACCTGTAAGAAGTGTCGTATGAACTCTTCCTTCCATAGCCGCATTTGTTTTCACCCTGTCATTCAAGGCTTCGTTTAAAATACGGATATTCCACTGCCCGTACAGGCAGGCTGTCACAAAAAGGACAACCGCCGTACAGAACAGCATCATATGCTGTGTGTTCCGGGTCATATTCAACCAGCTCCAGTCAGGATTGCTGGAAAATCAGACCTCTAACCACATTGGATCGGTCTTTAACGATAATGGCCTTAAATTTACCGCTTGGATTAACGTATTGATTGTCCTTTTCACTCATCGTCTGATTAATGCTGCCTACCTTGTCATCAGGTGCAATGACAGAACCATAGTCCGCATTATTAACGTCCTGAGAGATGTTGAGCTGATTACCGTACCACTGTCCGCCTTTGTTTTTACCTGTAATAACCTGAATACCAAACTGGTCCTTGTCCGCGTATTTCCGTAAAGCATTGGTCACTTGTGATCCACTGATGGTTGTTCCGTCATACACCGTAAATGCTGCCTGAGAAAGCTCGGTTTGAATATCTGCAAAGTTATTCTGGGCTGTTTTCGTTGCCTCCTGAGCCGAAATAAATAACAACACTACAATCGTAATCAAAGCAATCGTCAAAAATATCCCCGCTGCCACCTTTAAAGCACTTGAAGCATTATTCATACTAAATACCTCCTAAAGTGTTATGAATGATTATTTTTCAGTTCTTCGTACAAGCGAAACACTACAGTTTCTGGATTTGTTCATAATACATGCTCATCTGTACAAAACTCATGCCTACCAGCGGAATAACAAGATACATGAAGATCAGAGCGTACATGGGTGTAAAACCGATCGTCCTCCCCCATCCAGCCTTGATATCAATGATTTTGCTGTACTCCTGTTTGCGCTGTTCAAAATAAAAGGCCATCATGCTTTCTAAATCATCAAAAGCTTCTCGAATGGATATTTTACCTAGAGCCAGTTGCAGTTTATCAATCAAACGTTGAAATTCAGGCAAACCCACCTCCTCTTTTAATTGTTCAAGCGCTTGTTCAGGCCCATGTTCGAAGTGCAACAAACACTTTTGTAGTGGCCTTTTGAAAATGACAGCGAATCGATTAAGCCATTCTACAATCTCCTCCACAGACATTCGATCCATCTCTCGTAAAATCGAAATGACTGTCTGAAATTGATAAATTTCATGCCTCATATCCAACCTTCGCATTTTACGCTGGAACAACATAAGCCAGATGGGCAGATTATAGCCCCCTATCCCTATGAGCAGTGTCAAAACAATTTCCCACCAACGCATATATTGGTTGTTATATGATTCGATCTTGTCTATAATCCGCTGAATTGTTGCTGTCTGAGCATCATGATCAAGCTGGGCTGGTGCAAGTTGCAACAGCGCATTGGAAATATCTTCATATGTGGCTGCTCGCTTCATCTCAACATACGCCATAACTTTTCCATCCAGTGCCGTCTTCTCTCGGGCAACTTTCAAATCTGCCTCTGACATTGCACCAAACATGCGGTCATCCCTGATTGGATCGTGCAATATGTGATTACGCTCGACTTGATGTAGCAAAAGAATCAAGCCTACAGTCAGAACCAGACAACTTGCGAATAGCAATAATCTGCGAATAGCTAACCATTCGTATTTCAGCTCGGTACTGCTCTCTCTCATTAACCTGATCGTCTGATTGTAAGGAGTTGTTCCGGGTTTGGCTGCAAAAAGCATCGCCAGCCTCCGCAAAAAAATATGTTTATACAAAACACGATCCAGTCTGGATTGTTTCTTCCCGGAACGGTAGCGGGTTTCATCATATTGCTGAAGACGCTGTAATAGCAAGTAAGCAACAATGATGATAATGTATATGGATATTTTAGTGATAAAACCAAGTTTGCTACGATAAAAATCATCCATCGTCGGGAAACTGACCCGAGCCCAACGCTCAATTGGCCCTGTAAAGAGTACAGGTACAAGAGCAATCACGTTTAACCCTTGTAGCAGATAATCAAGCCTGTCACGCCTTAATATCTCCAGGTGTATCTCCTGAGTAAGATTACCTATACCTTTCAGATAGATGGAGCCCTGCTCCTTATCCTTATCTCCGAACTCCATCACCATATAAGATACACCGGCAAAACCTTTGAGAAAACGGTTGGGTGCCACTTCATAATATCGTTCAAGTGCTTCATTGGGGTCGGGAGAAGTCAACGCTTCATAGATTAGCCTCACCTGCTCGGCAGCTTCTCCTGTACCTGCTTCGGACGCTTCATAGAGCGCTTCCTCAACCATGCCATGCTGATGATACCGATGTCTTACATCGGCGAACAAATCTAGCATTTGCACCAGCAGTTTTTTTTCCATACGACTCAGGCACATATCTAACACAAGACTGTTCAGCACGATAGCACACAGCGTAGCCAGAAGAATAAAGGTGATACCTGGCTGTAACCAAAACAACACTGTACTTACACTTCCGTACCCGCCCATAATAATCAGAACAACAGTCATCGTGACTCTGCGAAGCGCTGGTTCATCACTGGCATAACGATATGAGATTCTTTTTTGCACTTGCAAAATATACGTGGAAAGCAAGGGTATCTTCATACCGACTTGATATGTCTGCAACAGGAAACTTCCCCAATCTCTATACTTCTTACCTTGAAAATTCACGATTTTCCCCGCAGCGTACATCGAGGTTGACTCTCTCTGCCTCAGCATACGAAGAATGATCAGCGTGATGACTAAACCAACTACACAAAAACTGACTACAACCAACAATAGCCATTTAATGCTCATAGGTTTCACCCCAGTGTTGTCCAATAAACCACCCAAACTTCTCGGCATCTGGTAGCGTCATCTGCTCCTGCATGTCTTCGATGCTAGAAGCCGAGATCGGAGCAGTAGCCACATATTTCCCTTGGCGATACTCTACGACATTTCTAAATGTGAACCCAGCACTTTCTTTCATATTTTCTGCTTCAAGGGAGTGGGGAATACATTCAGTAATCCGCTCAATATATCTGCGGCCCTCTGCATCTTTTTTCATATGAACATCAAAGTTAATGACACTGACAACCTGTTCTTCGGCAATATGTTCATGCTGAAACATACCTGTTTTAAGTAATGAATTCCGGAGTGAAAACACCAGATCACGGAATGTCTTGGCGTGATGTGTAAACAGGGTAAACAAACTCGCCACCTGTGACATCTGAATCATCCAGGCAGCCACCTCATCACTCGCAACCTCACCGAGAATGTTTACTGTCCCATCTGTTTTTTTCTGTAAATCCAGTCCTTGCTGACCCGATATATGTTCCGTTTCCCGAAAACTCAGAATGTTACGGCGACTGTATATCCGTCTTAATTGCAACTCAAATGCCATCTCCTGTACCCGCAAAGTATAGGAAGCATAGATATGTTTCACCATCGCCATCAGCAATGTTGTTTTACCGGAGCCCTGTGCACCGGTTACTGCCGTGATCCGACTACCTTTCATCAAATATTGCAACAGTTCTATTGGTAATTGTGCGTTGTTACCTGTAATCAATTGTTCAAGGGAGGCGTTGGGAATATCAAACTTCCGAACAAAGAATGCCCAGGATTCCGCAAAAGGAGGACGCACAACGACAACACGTGAGCCGTCTTTCATCTCATTCACTTTATAACCACTTGCTTCCGATAATTGACCAGGATAATTGTATTTATATATGTTCTGACACACTCGTTTCAATTCCCGGATACTGCCAAAGCTTAAGAAAGACAAATGAATAGACTTCCCTTTATAAAAAATCCATACACTCTCCATCCCGCTTAGCGGTTGCTCGTTATGCTCATCCTCAAAAGCATGTTCCAAAAGATCATTCCATGAAGCCGGTACATGATTCCCCGTATATGGCAGTATTTCAAGAGCCCCGCTTACCCCTCCACTGACACCATCGATCCGTTGATCCCTGATTTCATCTACTACCGAGAACCCTTTATATTGCTGATATATACGCTGCACGATAATTTCTACCTTTTCTCTAAATCCCAATTCCCTGTATTCACAATCAAAAACATGCTGGATATCTTGATCGGAAATATAGTAACTTCCGCCATCTTCTGAGCCTTCTTCCAATCGGAGTTTACCTAAATCATAGGTATCAATCATTCTGGAAAGAGCATCTACCCCAAATTGCTCACGGTATAAATAAAAGATGATCTCGAAGCGGTCTTGCACGCTTAACCGTTCTGGTTCAGCAAACATCATCACTTCGTCGACGTTGGATTTATTCAAACCAATACTTCGTGTCAACAAGTCACTAATCAGGTTTTTGACATACGTCTTGTCACTGATGCTTCCTGATACACAGCTTTTGAGCGCCTTTCTCATCTCAGCTCGTTGATTGATTCTGCGGCGATACTCTTCTTCATGTAAACCGGCATCGGCAAGCTGGCTATGGCTTATTTCATGCAATGAATTTTTCACTTGTTCAATCAATGTCTCAAACGTAAAGTACTCTTGCTCAGGTATACGTTCATTTTTTTCCCGGATATAGGCTCGATACTTGAACCATACATACCATATACCTGTAATTAGAATCATTGTGATGAATATCGCATTCCAGACCACTAGAGATTCAGGCTCCCCTTTCCAGCCTCTTCAGCACAGTACGCATGCCCGTACCATCCATAATCAGGCGAGCGAGTTCAGCCATAGCTGAGGCAAAACTCCCTTTTTGAACTTGTTTTTTCTCAGTCAGACTCTCCATTTGCAAGTATCTGGCGACATCTCTGCGGTTGATCGCATCCAGATACCCGGTCGTATACGGGACTGCGGAAAGACTTCCCTTGTATCTAAAACCACGCTTTATATTGGAGAGTGTAGCACGAGAATGCGAATCATATTTATTGATAAGTACATGTAGCTTCCGTTCCGTTATTTGTTCAGGCAGGATCTCTTCAAAAAAGTGTTCCAGATGCCTCATATTCTGATTCAGAACAACGACAACATAATCAGCCTGCTGCACAATAAGCTGTGAATCAACATTAGATTGCCCTGCATCCAGAAGCACAAGATCATAACATTGATTAGCAGTCTCCAGCAGTTTTTTTAACAACTCCCCTTTTTCACTCACAGAACGCTCATTTCTATACACGCTCCCAGTCAGTAGATCAAGCTGCTCTTTCAACAGCGGTTTGGTGTAATCTTTCAGGTTGTGCTTGTTAAGGCTACCACTAATAAACAGCCGTTCGACAGCATCCCAACCATTTTCTTCAAAAGAATACGAGACATCGGCTGAACTCTTCTCATCCTGAAATATTCCTGATTCTACACCATAATTTGCCGAACCTGTGTTGACAAGCAATACTCTGGCTCTATATTGGAATGCTGTCGCATAGGCACTCATTAATGCACTTGAGGAACATCCCGTTTCAGCAAATGGACTCCAAAAAGCAATCGTACTCATGCCCTCATCCTCCCCGCTTCTTTGATCGCACGGCGGCTGCGAACGCTCTCCCACCCGGTCAGTTGTTCCACAACACGACATAAGGATTTTTTGTAATTTCTGGACAGTGGGCCGAGATTCACACGGTGGTAATGTTCATTTTCAAGCTTGACCGCAGCACTCAGTTCATCCCACGGGAGGATCAGGGACTCTCCAGTCCAACGAAAGGGGCCACCCTCAAGGTAGGCCCACAGATAACGGGCTTCAAGTCTACAATCCACTCCATTAATCAGCATTCGATGGAAAGCCACCTCTTCAGCAAGCTCATGCTCGTTGAATAACTTTTCCAGCCACCCCTTCCCTCGTTCCAGATTATATCGTTCATAATCGCTCACCCAGACGCGAACTTCTGCGGTAAGCCATAGATGACGTGAAGCAAAGTGCAAGGTCTCGATGTCATATAACACATAATCATAACCATCCAGGCTCTCACCGTTGATCTGCAAATGCTGTTCTACCGCCATTGAAGTAACAAAATGACATGCAATATCAAATCCCTCAAATTCCACAACTCGTAATGATTGCTGATGATCTCCGACACTGTATCCATATTTTTGTTGCAACGTACCGTCCACTAAGAGAACCCGCTTACCTGTTGAAGCAAGTATTTTACTCAGATATAACATCAGATCATTTTTCTCACATAAACCTGCAAAAATCCAAATGTGCACTGATCAGCGCCCCTCAATCTCAATTTAATATTGTTATAAGAATTAATGATTTAATGCAAATTACTCATTTCCCATCAGCAATTGCTGTTGCTCGTTCAAAGTTGAAGATTCAATAGCGTCCGGTGCCTCTCCCGTGTGATCTGTTCCCCTGTTGCCTGATCCGTCGTTCCAGATCGTTCCTTGATGCTCAGATGAATCTTGAACTGTTGGCCTTTTATTATACGTAACAGAAGATTGTGCCACATCTTGTTCGACACCATTAGATGGGGCTGACATGGAGGCAGCGAGCGAACTTTCGAGTGAACTTCGAACTTGTCTCGTTAATTCCTGCTCGGCATGACGAACGATGTTGGGATCACTCTCCAGTAGCTTTAACACTTCGGAATTGGCTGGATATGTCGGAATAGCTGCTGTCTGAAATTGTGGTTCTACATAGGTTAGAGCGTAGATTGAAGCTTTATGTAAATAGGCATCCACGATTGCACTGGACAACGACAAAATTTCTTCTTCTGTCATCGTAATCCATAGTGTTGCTGCGTTTAACCGTTCCACCTTTTTCTTGGACAAGAGAATGTAGTCTTGACCTGTAGGAAACTGAATACGTACGTCGATCATGTCTCCTTTGGCTAGCGAAGATGGTAGCAATACCACTTGCAACTCGCGATTTCTTAAATCAGCCGATGCAGGTGTCCCCTCATATACCATCTCCGTTGTAATCGCCGTTCCTTTTTTAAGCTCAATTTTAGCTGAATGCCCTTCCAGCTTCTGCGAACTAGACCATAGATTGCGTGGAGCCTGAGCGTCCGGTATGGCAATCAGTTTCAGATCCTCTGGTGAGATAAGTTCTCCCGCTTCGATATCCCTGATGGTTACCCACCCTCGGGCACCAGAATTCCACTGCTGCAACAATTCCGCTTCTTTCTCCTCATACGCTGACAGATAACGGGCCTCCATAGCTGATCTGACATCCTCTTTGGTGCTCAGCTGATATACCACATAACCTCCAAAAATCATACCGACAGCTCCTGCTCCAATCAGTCCTGCATAAATCAGTTGACGACTTTGTTTTCTTAATTTGGACAAAAGAGGCTCTCCTTTCCTAATCTCCTCTTCTCATGTACTTTTTAAGTGAAAAAAATGAACGTTTTGGGGTCTGCCCTACCATTAAATGCCCTAGAATTTGTGAGAATACCTTATCCATATGAACATCCTTGTCAAATGGGTCCAGCTGCAGTGGTAAACCGTATACGTGGGATGTATCCAGTGTTTTACGTACACGCTCCACTGCGTCTGTTGCGGCGAGCGGAAGGCAGTATATCCATTTCTCCCGGGGAAAGCGATAATGCGTGCGTACAAAAGCTCCAATCTCCGCTTGTTTCCATTCTGCACCAGAACCAATAATGATAGGCAGATCTGCACGCAAAAGCTCCTCTAATCGATTCTGATCCTGTCCGCTTCCTAGATCCATCACAATAAATTGATAGCTGCCGCCCAGCAGGGATAAAATATCGGCCCGGCCAGACTGCTTCCAATAATGCACGCCATCCACCGCAAACTGCCTGCTTGATGCCACAGGTTTACCGCCTAGAGCAATGTGCTGGATACGTGTAAATGATTGAGAGCGAGGTGACATTTCGATCACCGCGACCTTAAAGTTCTGCCTCTCCAAATAATGACTAATCGCTATCGCTGTATGAGTAACACCTGCCCCAGCAGAAACCCCGGTAAGAGCAATCACTCTCGTGCCCCCGCCAAGCGTTAGCTGTTGATCTACAGGCGAGGACATTATTCCCGGTATTCGAAGCAGCTCCTTCCTCACCTCATTCGCCGTTTGAAACCTTTCATTCACGTCATATCGTAGCAATCGTCTGACAACAGGGGCGTATGTTCGCGGGACATCACTCCGTATAGAACTTTCCACGCCTTGAATCCATTCGGTGTAAGCTCCACTCGTCATTAGATACAGCATCAGGGCTCCAAGACCATATAGATCTGAACGGGCATCCGTTTGTCCGGAACCATATTGTTCTGGTGCCGCAAATCCGGCAGTCCCGAGTTTAACCGTATCTTCAGCAAGATGCGTCTTATAACTGCGGGCAATGCCAAAATCAATCAAGCGCACTTCATGCTCTGGTGTAATCATAATGTTGGACGGCTTCAGGTCTCGGTAAATGACAGGAGGATCCAAGTTATGCAAATAACTTAGAACATCCAGTAATTGAAGTACAAATTCCATCAACTGTTCCACCGGAATTTTACCCCGGCACTGTTTGAAGTAGTCGCTCAGCGTTAACCCTTCAATATATTCCATGACAAGGTACGTATAACCGTCATCGTCAGGAGCAAAAAAATCAACAATCTGCGGAAGTCTCGGATGCCGAAGTGATGTCAACAGAGCCGCTTCTCTCTCCATACTGCCTTCATAGGGCAGCTTCGTGACACTTTCCTTCACAGCCCAGATCTTCCCTGGCAGCTTCAAATCCTCTGCCTCATACACATGGCTCATTCCTCCTGAACCAAGAATCGATAGGATACGATATCTTCCTCCCAGCAGGCTCCCGCGTTCCAGCCTCGCCGGATGTCTCATAGGTCTACCTCCTTCCAAACAACATAAAAAGGGAAAGCTTCACCGATAATGAGCACACTGGAATTCCAGTCATGCTCACTTCGGGATGCTTTCCCTCAAATTTATTGTCGTTATGGTTAATATTGGTATCATTATAGTACACATAATCAACCGTTGTAAAGCAGAATATTTTATAAGTTAAATGACTTAATATTTAATCATATATAATGTGATCTCTTCACGATTATGAAACAGCTGCTTTGAACGCTGAATCTGCATCCGTGAACGCTCAAACGTATCGATCACTTCTTTTATAAGCGCAAGTGGTTTTTTGTGAAGCAATTTCACCGTAACAATGGCTGTCCCACCGGATTGGAGACTATACAGAAGGTCAGATACCAGTCTGCTCATCAGCTTCGGACTCCAGCTCATATCACATACAAGCAGATCGAATTCACCTTCGCGGAAACGCACATCGCCTGCATTTTTTTTCAAAAACGTCAATTTAGGTGAAGCGAGCAAGGTTGCATCCATCTTTGCCGGGTCTACTGCTGTTACCTCAAGCCCGCGCTCAAGCAGAAATGATGTCCATCCCCCAGGTGCTGCGCCAATATCAAGTGCCTTGTGAAACGAAGTAAAATCAATACCAAACGTTTGCTCCGCTTCAAGCAACTTAAACTTGGCTCGAGAGATTTGTCCTTCTTCCTTCTGAAAACGGATCGCTCCACCACTCCAGTCGGACAGATTCTGTTCGGGTCTGGATACACCTGCATATAACATATCATTAGCAGCAAATACCGAAATGACATATTCCGCATCCCGAATAACCCATTCACAGCCCAGATCACCCAGTTTTTCATTCAGCATTTGTTTCAATGAAGCTGCGTTTTCGCCCCAAAAAGAACTCTCCGTTTTGCGAGTTTGCATGACTACTTTAGCCCCAGACAATTCCTTATGGTTCAGGATAAATGCAATCAATTTCTCCAGAGACTGCTCCGTATCCTCTGTATTCTCTTGAAATTGAACAGGCTGAATGTGACGTAAAAACGTCGGAGACTCTTGCAGAAGTCTAATCGAGACTTCTTCCTCTGCAACTGGTAAACCAGCCAGTAGAATCTCACCTGGAACCAGCACCGTGCTCTTCACTGCTCCAAAAGTGCGGCGCAGTTCCTCCTGCGCATAAGGTGCAAAGCCGTGATTGGCGGTGCATATAAAACGGGAAAAGTCTGTTTCTCCCGAAAGTGATTGTGTACTCAACTTGTGTTACCCTCCAGAACGTACGTGTATCCATGGACGATCCTCATGCCACTGAATTTCCACCGGAATATCATACGTATGCTTAATTGTATCTTCTGTTAAAATCTCATGTTTTGGCCCCGCCGCATCAATGCGTCCATCACGGATCAATGCGACATGAGTAAACAACGGCACGATCTCTTCCACATGATGGGTGACGTACACCACCGTCATATTCCGCTGGCGCAGACGATCAATCTCAATCAGCATCTTCTCACGTTCATACAGATCAAGGCCAGCACAAGGCTCGTCCATAATAAGCAGCTTTGGTTCAGCCATTAACGAACGTGCCAACATGACTTTTTTGCGTTCTCCCTGGGATAACGTTCCCAGCGGTTGATTTGCCAGTTTTGAGAAACCCATCTCCTCCAGCAGCTGCATCGCCTTTGTTTTCACTTCTTCTGGAATCGTCTGATAAAAGCGTAAAAAGGCATAGGCTCCTGTAGCGACAACCTCCCATACCGGATCACGTAAGGTCAATTTTTCAATCAATGTTTGGCTGATATAACCGATCTCTTTGCGAACCTCCCGGACATCGCATTGCCCGTACACATTACCGAGCACTTCAATGCGTCCCGAACTAGGAAACATATATCCATTCATCATTTCCAGCAGTGTAGTTTTACCTGATCCATTACGCCCCAGGATGACCCAATGTTCGCCTGGTTCAATGCGTAAATGAACGTCATCAAGTATCTGATTTTCTTCGCGACGAAGCGAAATGTTCTCCATCACTACAACACTCATTTTAACACCGCCTTCCGAATCTCATTGAGCAGATGCTCAACCGAGTTCATCCGATAGACCATCCTGGGTACATCTTGCTCACCATCAAACAACATTAAAGCCGGTACACTCGAAATCTGAAACTGCTGCACAAGCTCCGGAATATCATGAATATTCATCTCATATAAAACACCTTCTGGCAACATATGCTCAGCGACCTCCAGCATACGACGAGCTGCTGCACACGTTCCGCATAACGGAGTATATATAAATACCGCTTGAGGCAACCCTTCCCATACACCCCGCATTACCATTTTAGACGTAATCGGCTTCATAACTTTTCAGCCTCCGCAGCCACTCGCAACATGACTTCACCTGTCATCGGACCGTTATGAATTATAACGGAATCAGGTTTGTTGCTATACAACATCTCGTACATCTGGCGTTTTCCGTACATACTCGACGTATGTAAATAGATCTCACGCGGATAGAGCCCTTCCCGTACAATCGATGCAGCTACTTCACCGCCATTCATCGAATCCGGCCCAAGTTCATAGTCCAGCGATAGAATGTCTACTTCGCCATCTCGCAATAACAAGAGGCATTCCTCAGCATTGGTAGCCAGAACAAACCCTTTTGGACAAGAACGATAGTCATCCAGAAAAACATGCATCGTCTCGCACCTCCCAACTTATAACCACGAACGCATGAGCTGTATATCTTCACTGTGCGTTCCGTCTTCTCCTGTTTCCGTCTCCATTACAACTACCGCCTGCTTAATATGGGGTGATTGCAGCAGTTTCTTCATTGATTCATAGCCCATATGTCCATGACCAATTCTCGCATGTCTGTCTTTGTTCAGACCGGATGCATATTTGGAATCATTAAAATGAACAGCCGCCAGGTCATCCCAATATTCCAGCTGCCTACCTTTTTCCAACAAAATGTTCTCATCTCCAGCCTTCCACATCCCTGAAGCAAAAGCATGACATGTGTCGAAACAAAATGCAATATGCTCAGGGAATCGACTCAGCTTGCGAATCTGGATCATTTCCTCCATCGTTGTCCCCATGGGTCCATGATCCCCTGCCTGATTTTCAAGCAAAATTTTGGATTCGCCTTGCCACCCTTCCAGCGCGGTGTCCAGACAGTGAATCAAATTACGATATCCCTCTAGCGGATCTTTCGTCTGTATATGGCCAAAATGAACAACCGTTCCAACCGAACCACATGCATTAGAAATCTCAAGATCATTGCGAATCGATGAAACAATAGCATGAAACCCCGCCTCTCCACGGGTCATACCTAGTGCCGGATTCGTAGGATAAGGTGAGTGAGCAATGGATGCCATACCATGTTCTTCACACCAGTCCCTGCACAATGTAGCATCTTTTTGATCAAGACTTTTCAGGCTAAGACTGCGCGGATTTTTCGGAAAATACTGAAAAGCCGTCGCTCCCATCTCATATGCTCTCTTAGCCGCCTGTAAAAATCCACCTTTAGTGCTTACATGTGCGCCGATGCCGGTTTTAGGCCTCATGCTGACATTGCGGACAGAAAAATGCCTTTTTGCCCGTAATTTCAACTCGTTCAATGGTTCCCCCGCAGCGAGGACAAGTTTCACCCTCCCGGTCATAGACCCGGCACTGCTCGTCAAACTTTCCTGTTTTGTTGTCACCCTGCATTAGCGGCATTTCCATATAACCGCCCTCGTGCGCAGCCTCACGTAACACCGATTGCATAGAGTGATACAGTCGCTCTGTCAGTTCAGTCGAGTTTGCAATGTTCTGCGTTTTTGAGCTTGGTCTAAGTCCCGCAGCGAAGGCGATTTCATCTGAATAACAATTGCCGATGCCAGCGATAATATGTTGATTTACCAAGGTTGTTTTGAGTGTTCCCCGGCGACCTTTAAGCAGTCCAGCAAAACGTTCCTTATTCATTCTTCGATCCAGAGGTTCTGGACCTAGATCGGACATCGCTTCTTCTGTCTCCTTGGAAGTCATCAGATGCAAATACCCAAGACGCAAACCGATGAAGAACAGAATATGTTCTCCGAATTGAATCTCTACCTGTGTGGTGCGGTCAGGACGATCGTTCTCTGTCCCCCAGAACAACATGCCACCCAGCATAAGATGCAACACAAGACGTTTGCCGTTTGCAAGGTGAAAAATCAGATGTTTAGCGCGCCGTTCCACAAATATAATCCGATTGCCTGTTAACTCATCTATGAACACATCAGCAGTCGTATTGATCGTCTTTTCACGGTTCACAACTACCCCTGTTATCGGTAAATCAAGTATATGCTCGGACAATAACATCCTGTAATTTTCCATCTCCGGTAACTCTGGCATTCTTTATCTACTCCTTCTTGGAAGCCTGGCCTGCCTTTTGGGCTAACCATGCAGTCAGTGTATTCAAATCTTCAAAAACATGATCTGGACGTGCTTTCACGGCCTGAATATGTCCATCCATATTTTCATGTGTAGTAATACCTGTCAGAACAAGTATCGTTTCACAACCTGCTGCCACGCCTGCAGCAATATCCGTGCGCATATTATCTCCGATAACAGCCACTTCTTCCGCCTTCAAATTCAGCCGACGGATGGCTGATCTCATAATAATGCTTGAAGGTTTGCCGATCACCGTTGGTTGCACGCCCGTCGCTGCCTCGATGGCAGCCCCAATCGTACCCGCGCCGGGCGTTAATCCATCATCAGCCGGAAGCTGAAGATCAGGGTTAGTCATAATAAACTTAGCTCCCCCATTAATCCAGCGGAGTGCCTTCGTTAATTTTTGATAGGTAAATTCACGGTCGATGCCTTGGATCACAACATCTGGCTCATCCTCCGTCAGAATTAAACCCGCTTCTTTAATGGCCTGTAACAGCCCACCTTCCCCGATGCATGCTACCTTCGCCCCCGGAAAATCTGCAGCAACGTATTCAGCCGCGGCAACCGCAGAGGTACATACCTCGGAAGCATCCGCTTCTATCCCCATGCCATTCAAATGATCAGCCACACCTTGAGGTGTACGGGAAGAATTATTGGTCACGAACAAATAAGGTACTCCCTGCTTTCGCAACGTGCGAATGAGCTCATCGGCTCCATCAATACGATGCCTGCCATGATACAATGTACCATCCAGATCGATCAGATAGGCCTTAATCATACATTGCACTTCCTCTCTTCATTCCTTCATTCTGTTAACATTTCATCCCCTTAACAAAATCAGGCGATGCAAACAAACCTTTATACTATGTATTCAAGCATGTAGGAGGGTTCAGCCTCATTGAAAGAGGCACATAACAAGTCGAACCGGATCGAACACAGACGGTTTAACTCGCGCGTCTTCTGTACAAGCTTGTCATTTCCTGCGCTTTCCCGGAAAATAATTCGGAAAATTTCCCTGCTCATATTGCCCATCCTACACGCTTTCTGAGCAGATTGCAAAAGGGACCTCGGGAATATTTCTCCCTCAGTCCCGTCTCACTCGCCGGTTGTTGATATGGCCTGCGTCATGAATCAAGGCCTCTGCTTTATTGCGAAGAATCAAGCTTCCCATGAACCACAGGAATCAGTTGGTGCTCGTTCGCAAGCCTTGTGTTCGGAAAGATACTCTTCGCTTCATCGAGTAGTGGCTGAAGCTGTTCCTCATCTTTATAACGGGAACTGAAGTGAGTCATAATAAGCTCACCCACATTCGCCGCCAGGGCCGCTTCCGCCGCTTGTCTGGACGTACTATGATAGTACTCATGAGCCGTGTCAGCCAGATCATGCATAAACGTCGCTTCATGAACAAGAACGTCTGCATCCTGGGCCAGAGGTTTCACGTTTTCGCAAGGACGGGTATCACCCAGAATCGTAATCACCATTCCACGTTTCGGTGCTCCTAAAACATCCTCAGGACGTACCGTATCACCACTGTCTAATGTAATCGTCTCTCCCCGCTTTAACCGTCCGAACAACGGGCCTGGTTTCAGACCGTAAGCCGCTAATTTAGCCGAATCAAGACTACCTGGGCGATCTTTCTCCGTAACCCGATACCCATAGCTGTCAATACGGTGTTCGAGCAGGGCCGATTCGACGATAAAGCTGTCATCTTCAAACAGTACACCGCCAGTATGCTCCACAATATTCAAATCATAATTCAAACGAGATTGGCTAATCTCCATCGTTGTTGCAATCATGCGCTCCGTCCCTGGTGGTCCATACACCGTGAGTGGAGTCGTTCCACCCTGATATGCCCTACTGGACAGCAAACCAGGTAATCCAAACACATGGTCACCATGCAGATGGGTAATAAATATTTTCTCCAATTTGCTTAGTTTAAGCGGAGAACTTAAAATCTGATGCTGTGTCCCTTCCCCGCAGTCAAACAACCACAGCGCTCTGCGCTCATCCAACATGCGTAGTCCAATGGACGTTACATTCCGTTGCAGCGTAGGTACACCAGCATTAGTTCCCAGGAAATATAGTTCCATTCTGGATCGCACCTCTTTCTGTTGCCAGCAAAAAACCTCCGACCATGCGGAGGGCTTGCCTGAACAACTTATCAATTTATGCTTTTTCGACGTTAAAATATTTGGCCTGCGGATGGCTAAATACCATCGCGGACACCGATGCTTCAGGTTCCATCATGAAACCTTCAGTCAACTCTACTCCGATATCTTCAGGCTGCATCAGCTTGAATAACGGACCCTGATCCTCCAGATCCGGACAAGCCGGATATCCAAAAGATACTCGAATCCCCTGATAACGTGCGCCATGACGTTGTTTCATCGTCATATCAGCCGGGTCTGGGAAGCCCCAGATATCCCTCATCATGTGATGCACACGTTCTGCCAGTCCTTCCGCCACTTCCAGTGCTACAGACTGCAACGCATGCGAACGTAGATAATCCCCTTGATCCTTCCATGCCGTCGAAAGCTCGCGCACACCATGTCCCGCAGTGACAACGAGGAAGCCCACATAATCCATTTCACCGGATTCAACTGGCTTCAGGAAGTCGGACAGACACAGAAACGGCTCCACCTTCTGGCGTGGGAACGTAAAGGTATGCAGGATGTTGCTCGTATCTTGCGGATCATAAATGATGACGCTATTGCCGCTCGACTGCGCCGGGAAGAAACGATACATCGCATGAGCCTGAATGATTCCGTCACGAACCGCTTCCTGCATAATGCCATCAACGACCGCTTTCAAATCCGTAGCCTTAGGATCACCCGCAGCGAGCAATTGCTCTACTGAACCACGAAGTCCCAAATGATGCCCAAGTAACATCTGCATGTTCACGTAAGGCAGGATATGTGATAACGGGTAATTCCGCAATGTATGACGATCTAAATCAGGGGGTACAAGCACAGGATGATCAGCTGAAATGGCCGAGCGTTCTACCCGGGTTAACTCAGGTAGTGCTTGAACCTCTCCTACATTTGAAGCATCGGCTTCTTTTTCCGCATCCATCTCTGCTTGCATGGCTTCCCGTGTCACAGGATTCATCAGCTTATTGGCCAGATCCAGACCATCCATTGCATCCTTCGCATAGACTACCATGCCGTTATATTCAGGGCGAATCCGGTTTTTGGTAAACTTACGAGTCAATGCCGCTCCACCTACCATGATTGGCACATCAATACCAGCCGTGCGCAGATCCTGAGCGGTAAGAATCATCTGCTGAGCAGACTTAACGAGCAAACCCGAGAGGCCAATAGCGTCCACTTTTTCTTCCCTATACGCCTCAATAATACGCTCTGGTGGTACTTTTATACCCAAATTAATGATCCGGTAACCGTTGTTGGACAAGATGATCTCCACCAAGTTCTTACCGATATCATGTACATCCCCTTTAACGGTGGCAAGAATGATCTTTCCTTTGACAGAAGTTTCGTTCTTCTCCATGAACTGCTCCAAATATGCGACGGAAGCCTTCATCACTTCTGCACTCTGAAGAACCTCCGCTACAATTAACTCATTGTTGTTAAAGAGACGCCCGACTTCTTCCATGCCGCGCATCAAAGGACCGTTGATGACTTCAAGCGCTGTATATTTGGCTAGAGCTTGCTCCAGATCGGGCAACAAACCCTCTTTGCTTCCTTCAACCACATAAGATGCGAGACGTTCTTCTAATGAAAGGTTCGAGATTTTTTCTTTCTTCTCTACCTTTTTGTTACGGAATGCCGCTACGAAGGCAGCCAGAGTATCATCGTTTGTATTATATAAAAGCTCTTCCGAGAGTCTGCGTTCTTCTTCCGGTATGGACGCGTAGCGCTCCAGCTTCTCGGTATTCACGATGGCATAATCCAGCCCTGCTTTAGTACATTCGTACAGGAACACGGAGTTTAGCACCTCACGACCAGCCTCAGGCAAACCAAAGGAGATGTTACTAATACCCAGAATCGTATGACACTCTGGTAACGCTTCTTTAATGATACGGATACCTTCAATCGTTTCTTTTGCAGATCCGATGTACTGCTCATCACCCGTTCCTACCGGAAAGACCAGTGTATCAAAAATCAGGTCTTCTGGCTTCAACCCGTATTTGTTCACCAGCAAATCATACGAACGTTTGGCTACTTCAAGCTTGTCCTCGCGGCTGATCGCCTGACCACGCTCGTCAATCGTTCCGACAACTACCGCTCCGCCATATTTATGCAACAAAGGTGTTACCAACTCAAATTTCTCTTCGCCATCCTCAAGATTAATGGAGTTAATAATCGCCTTCCCTTGAGAATATTGAAGCGCTGTATCAATAACTGAGGCATCTGTTGTGTCGATCATCAGCGGAACCTTTACTTTTTTGACCACAAGTTCAAGGAACTTGATCATATCTTCCGTTTCCTCACGGTCAGGGTCCTGTACGCAGACGTCAACGATGTGTGCACCGTTTTTCACTTGAGCCCGGGCAATTTCGGAAGCTTCTTCGTACTTGCCCTCGACAATTAGTCGTTTGAATTTCCGTGAACCAAGCACGTTGGTGCGCTCACCAACCATATATGGACGATTGTCCTGTTCGACATATACCGGTTCAATTCCCGACAATGCAGGCGGGTGTGTTCCGTTCAATTCTCTTGGGGGGTATTTGGCGAGTGTATCACGCATGGCCCGGATATGTGCTGGCGTTGTTCCGCAACATCCTCCTGCAATGTTCAACCAACCCTGTTCTGCAAAAGCACCGATCTTCTGCGCAAGTGAATCCGGTGATTCGTGATAGTTACCATTCTCGTCAGGCAAACCTGCATTGGGATAACAGCTCACAGCTACAGATGCCATGCCAGACAGAGATCGAATATGGTCACGCATGAACTCCGGACCCGTCGCACAGTTTAGTCCTACCGAGATTGGGTTAAGGTGTTCTAAGGATATATAAAAAGATTCGATGTTCTGACCGGCCAAGGTCGTACCCATCGGTTCTATGGTTCCTGAGATCATGAGAGGCAGCTTGATACCGCTTTGATCAAATGCTTGCTGAATACCGATACTACCTGCTTTGACATTAAGAGTATCCTGTGAAGTTTCAAGCAGTAGCGCATCAACGCCTCCCTCTATTAAAGCGAGGGCCTGCTCGAAATAACTGTCCACCAGCTCTTGGAATGTCACCCCGCCAGTCACAGACAGCGTTTTGGTTGTTGGTCCCATCGCTCCGACCACATATCGTGGCGACTCCGGTGTGGAGAAGCGGTCAACAGCTGCTTTTGCAATTCTGGCCGCTTCGAGATTTATTTCACGTGCACGATCTTGAATATCGTATTCAGCGAGAACCACTGAAGTTGCACCAAATGTATTGGTCTCGATTAAATCGGCACCGGCTTCCAGATAATCCTCATGTATACGTTGGATCAAGTCTGGACGGGTTAGCACCAACATTTCATTACATCCATCCAGATCTTCACCGCCGAAATCTTCGCTGGTCAGATCCACTTGTTGAATCATTGTCCCCATTGCGCCGTCGAGGATTAATATTCGTTGTTTTATTGCATCGTGTAGACTAAGCTTATCCAATATCTTCACCCCCGCAAAACGTTAAATCTTAGTTTAACAGAAACTTACTTAATGTGAAAGATCGGTTTTGCTCCCGAAAGGTCGCGGATTTGCAGGAATGAAGCAGAATTGTGAATCGACAAATTTTGAGCAATCCGATATAATATCAATTAATCCAAGTGGAAAAGAGGGAAAGCGCATGGCTGAAATTGTTATCCGAAATACGAACGAACGAATCACTGGAGACGAGAACGTTCGAAATTTCTTGAACAAATATGACGTATTATACGAGAAGTGGGACGCTTCCAAATTAAACACGGAACTGCAAAACAACTTCGGCTTAACGGATGATCAGAAGCAAGAAGTATTAGAAACCTTCGATTATGAGATCAAAGACTTGGCGGCACGCCGCGGGTATCAAATCTGGGATGTCATTACCCTTTCCGAGCAAACACCTGACATCGAAGAGAAACTGGCCAAGTTCGAAGAAATCCATACGCATGCGGAAGATGAAATCCGTGCAATTGTTGCGGGTAAAGGTATCTTTGTCATTAAAGCAACTGATGATACAGGTTACTTTAATGTAGAACTGTCTCCGGGCGACGTCATTTCCGTTCCTGAAAACACACCGCACTTCTTCACTTTAATGGAGAACAAACAAATTATTGCGGTGCGCCTGTTCATCGAAAAAGATGGCTGGATCGCCGATCCGTATCCTGATCCAACGTTTATCAAAAACGCCTAACTTTGATTAAAAAGTTAACGTGCTTAACTAACCCCCTGCTCATAAGAGTCGGGGGTTAGTGTGATAACCTAGATGAAATAGTGAGGATACTTGTCCTTTAAAATCTCCTGCTCGTATACTACAAGCCTAAGATGTGCTTCCATGACCTGTGCCGCTTCCTCCGTCTGACGCTCTGTAACCAGCCTCAAAATCTCTTTATGTTGAGAGATAATCACTTCTAGATTCGAGTCTTCTGCTAAACGGAGTAATCGTAATCGATTAAATGGCATGTTCAATTGTTGCAACATTTTCCACGTCCGTAGCTTTCCAGTGCCCTGAAACAAAATCTGGTGGAATTCCTCATCCAATTCGAACAGTCGATAGAAGTTCTTTTTTCCAATACACACTTCCTGCATGGCAATGTTGGTTTCTAATTTGAACATGTACTCTTCAGGAAACGAAGTACAGGCTAACATGACAATTTCCTTCTCCATCTTCTCGCGCATAAACCTGCCTTCTTCCACATGCTCCAGGTTAATATGCGAAACAATAGTGCCACTCTGTGGAATGATATCCAGTAGTTCTTCTTCGGCAAGCTTCATAAAAGCTTCTCGCACCGGTGTGCGGCTCACCTGTAATTCATCTGCGATCTCTTTTTCGGAAATTTTGGTACCTGGTTCAAGCTCCAGATGAAGAATTCGTTCTTTGAGCAAATTATAAGAATACGTCCTGGTAGAGCCTCTTGTTTTCTGATTAAATGCCATGCCTTGACCTCTTTCTCTCAGCCATATTCCTTTCATATTAGCACAAACTACCGCTCCACTTTAAATAACTTTAGCGAAACGGTAGCTCGGCTTCAAATCTTACAAATTACTTTTTGTTTTCCTTATACGTCTTATAAGTGTCGTTCGCCATCTTCACATAATTGGACAAACCCTGACTCTCCAGCTCTTTTAGGAATGTATCATACTCGGATAACTTCCGTTCACCTATAATAAACTTCAACGTATTCTGGTCTGTATAGTCTTTGAGCGGCGTGCTCATCAGTGTTACACGTTCACGATCTTCGGAAGAATAAGGGATAGGTGGTTCAGCCGGAATCACTTCCTTTGTCTCTTTCATATTTTTCTGGAACTCAAGTTCTTCTTCGCTAAACATGGATTGAAGCAGGTCTGTTGTTCCACCGTAAGCAAATACACCACCAGAGAATCCGAAGTCAACGCGAAGGTCTTTCGTACCCTTAGGGTTCAAACCATTGTAATTAATATCATCTACTAACTTGCGTTTGCCACCTTTTTTAGTGTATGTCTCGTTCTCTACACCCCACTTCGCAAATTCCTGTCCTTCATCACTGTAATACAACCAGTCGATAAATTGTAAAATCGCTTTGAAATTGTCACTATCTTTAATCTTCCCGGAAATCATCACACCGTTTTCGAGTCTAGAACCCGACATCAGCTGCCCTTTCGGCCCTCCCGGAACTGTGATCTTAGCAATCGAGAATTTCCCTTCACCCAACGTTTTATTCATATCATTTCGATGCAGTACAAGTGTCTGCGAGTTACCGTTAATAATAAATGATTTACCCGAAACGAACTTTTGAGTAGCTTGATCATCGTCTTGCGTGAAGCTTTCCTTATCAAGGAGTCCTTCTGCAACCATTTTGTTAAAAAACGTCAGCAATTCCTTGTACTCTGGCGTCGTTGCCGTGGCAACAAATTCATCCTGGTCGGCTTTGTAGATCAAGCCATTTCCATATCCCCATCCAGCCTTAGTCCCAAAACCCGTAGCTGCAATGCCAAGTGTACTGTTGAATTTGAAACGGTCTGAAAATGGAATGGAGTCCGGATAGATTTCTTTTAATTTTTTGGCTGCGGTATAGAGTTCATCCCAAGTTGTAGGAATGGCAATATTATTTTCTTTAAAAATGTCTGTTCTTATGATCAGTGTATAATCAGGCCATACTTCCTCATGTAATCCCGGTAAAACATAATACTTCCCGTCCTCCTGACGCAGTCCTTCAAGTTCAGGTTCGAGTTTCCACTTTTCAATTTTGTCCTTGAAGTTTGGCATCAAATCAATGTAATCACTGATCGGCAGAATCGCTCCAGAAGATACAAAAGCAGATTCTTCACCCGGATAAGTCTTTGGAATAACGAGCGGAGCATCGCCAGAACTGATTAACAGCGATCGCTTCTGTGGATAGTCACTCATCGGCACGATGGTTGGCTCCAACGTAACTCCCGTCATCTCCGATATTTTTTTGAATAACAGCCAGTCTTTTTTATAAGGATACGTCGGATGATCACTATACAAAATAGAAAGATTAAATGGTTCCGTCGCTTTGAAGGTTTCGCCCACTTTATAACTCTCCATGGCTGATTTCGTGCCCACTTCGGTAACATCTGGGCCAGTCCCGGCACCACTGCTACAAGCAGCAAGTACAGCGGACATTGTCATTGCCAGAATCATCTTACCAATCAGTTTACGAGGCTTTCTTTTCAATCCATTCATCCCCTTTTGTTTAGTTTCCAAACCTATGTGTGAAAAGGTTACTGCTTAACAGAACCCAACATGATACCGGTTACAAAGTATCGCTGTACAAATGGATAGATTGTTAATATAGGCAGGATCGTTAACACCATCGTTACCGATTTGATGTTGGCAGCAATCTGAGTCAGATTGTCCGCAGAGGTTGCTCCCGCAGTGGCACCACTCGTTGCCCCGGCAATCATATTACGCAAATAGATCGTGACCGGAAACAGCTCTTTTTTGTCCAAATACAAGAAGGCAGGGAACCAGGAGTTCCAATGTCCAACAGCGTAGAACAGCACCATCGTGGCCATGACCGCTTTACTGAGAGGCAAAATGATACGAAGCAAAATACCGTATGTGTTTAACCCGTCAATGGCGGCTGCTTCCTCTAACTCTTCTGGCATGTTCTCAAAAAAGGATTTCATGATGAGCATGTTATATATGCTGATTGCACCTGGGACAACCAGTGCCCACATGGTGTTATTAAAACCAAGGGAATTGATCAGAACGTAGTTAGGAATCAGACCCCCGCTGAAAAACATCGTAAACACGGCAAACATGGTCAGAAATTTACGTCCCATCAATCTTTTTTTAGACAATGCATAAGCAAAAATCGTCGTCATAAACATTGAGATTAAAGTCCCCACCACTGTGTAAAGGATCGTATTTTTATAGTTCAACCAGAACATGTTATCCTTTGAAATGGTTTTATACGTATCCACATTGAACCCTCTCGGGAACAAGCTTACCTTACCTGAGTTAATGTACGCTTCACTACTGAAGGATTGTGCAACAACATTCAGGAATGGATATAGTGTAATAAAAACAATAAATAGCAAGAATGTTACATTAAATACCTTAAACACCTTGTATGATCGTGATTCCTGCATGGTGTTCCTCCTTTACCATAAACTTCGTTGTGTCAGTTTGCGTGAGATAGCGTTTACAGTGAATACCAGAGTTAGTCCAATGACCGATTCGAACAACCCAATGGCCGTTGCATAACTGAAGTTGCTCGATTCAAGACCCACACGATACAAATAAGTCGAAATTACATCGGAAGTCTCATAAATAAGCGGATTATACAAAAGCAAGATTTTTTCAAAGCCTACAGCCAGGAAGTTCCCCATGTTTAGAATCAGTAACGTAACAATCGTTGGCAAAATGCCTGGAATGGTTACATGTATCGTTTGCTTCCAGCGATTCGCTCCATCGATTCGTGCTGCTTCATACAAAGATTCATCAATCGTAGTTAGTGCTGCCAGATATAAAATAGCTCCCCAACCCATACCCTGCCAGATTTCAGAAGAGATATAGATGGTTCTGAACCACTCTGCACGTTGCATGAATGGAATGTTATCGCCAGTAAAAAATGCAACCAGACCGTTGATCGAACCATTCACTGCCGTTAATTGCAGAATCATGCCGGCTACGATAACAATCGATAGAAAGTGAGGCAGATACGACGCTGTTTGAACAAATTTTTTAAATCGTTTGCTCTTCACCTCGTTAAGCATCAGTGCGAAAATAATCGGCACGGGAAACGTAAATAACAACGCAAGCCCGCCGAGCATAAGTGTGTTACTGAAAACCCGCCAGAACGTTGGGTCCTCAATGAACATTTTGAAGTATCGTAATCCAACCCAGGTTTCTCCAAAAATACTGCCACCCGGTACAAATCGCCTAAAGGCGATTATGTTGCCTAACATCGGGCCATATTTGAAAATAATCAGATAAATGATGGGAAGAACTAGTAGCGAGTACAACTGCCAATCTTTACGAATCAATATGGTAGCTGTTCGCAACTTGCTTTCTTTACGTGAAGATATCATCGGTATCGTTGCCTTAGATGTTTCTGACTTCATGTGCCATTCACTCCGATCCATGCTTGATTAAAAAAAAGCTATAATCGTTGTTTGACAAGTCTTTCTCTCTCCTCGTGTTGCAGAGGATACCTGTCTATTCGATTCACCTCCACTACAAAATCAAAAATGTAAACGGTATCAATTCGGAATATATGTACACCCAAGAATATGCAATCGTGTGAAACCTGACTGAGCATGCATTGCTTGAATGTCGTTGAATTGAATCAGTCATTCTATAAAGCGCTTACAAAACGGTTGTTAAATCATTCGCCTTTTTCTTCTTTCATGCATCTGAAAATGTACTTGTAGTTTGATCAGTGAATGGTCTCGAATATTGTATAAATAAAAACTAGTCATACTAGTATGTTAGTTGTATTCTAAAGCAGCTTTTTTTTAATTTCAATAACTTTTCATTAAAAATTTAAATAATCGCCCCTAACAATGCATTAAAAACACTCTTATATGGAATGTATTAAAACAAAAAAACATTGGTTACGATACATGAACAAACGATCATTCATGTCATAACCAATGTTAAATGAATAGCTATTTGGGCGAAGATTTTATGTCATCTATGATTTTAAAAATTTGCGATAAGCCCCTCTAATTCAGACAAATGTTTAATCTCGTGGTTCGGTGAATAACTTTCATTATTTGTTTTGTTTTCGCGGTTAATCCATACTGCACGAATACCTGAAGACAACGCACCACGAATATCTGTTGTTAACTTATCGCCTACCATCATACTTTCTTCTGGTTGAACACCCAGTCTACTTAGCGCATGCTCAAAAATGGATGGATCTGGCTTACCTTTACCAAAGCTACCTGAGATAATAATCTCATCAAAGAAGGGAGATAACTCTGGAACACCATCAAGTTTCTCTTGCTGTAAAGCAGGACATCCATTAGTCAAAAGCAACAATCTGTACTTACCTTGCAAATGGCGCAACGTTTCCATCGTTTCTTCATATACATGAGGTCTCGATCTACGTTCTGCACCAAACTTAGAGGCCAGGCGCTCTGCAAGCTCATCATGATCGACACCCAGCTTTAGTAAACCACGGCGCCAAGACTCCTTGCGATAAATTGGAGCCAATTGTTCAAGCTGACGAAATTCCGGCTGTTCTCCTCCCGTAAAGTTCGCCCAAAGTCCTTCAAAAGGGTTAATTCCAATCATTTTGGTAAAAGGGAACGTTTCATAAGATTCATATAGTTCACGTGCTTCATTACGAACAGCCTCTTCGAGTGCCTCAGCATTAACACCTGTTTCTGCTGCAGCAATTAGACAAGTTTCATGAAAGGCTTCTCGTACACTCCGTTCGTCCCATAATAAAGTATCATCCAGGTCAAACATAATCGCTTTTAACGCCATTCCGATCAACTGCCCCTTTACACATTAATTACTTATCAATCGTTTCTACGGTAATCTGGTGTGCTTTTGCAAATTTCAGCAACCGCTCGGTAATCGCTTCTGTATCGTAACGATTTAACAACTTGGTGAAAACCCATCTTTTTCCACGACTGTTGTGTTCAATAACAACAGTGCCTGGCTCAAAACGGAATTTGATAATATCGTCAACCCCGATCGATCGTTCACGATTCCCCTTCGTTGTAATGATCCGATTACTGCTAATTTTAACGTAAGGACGGCGCAACATAAAAATGACAGCCAAAAATACATAGAGCAGCATTGTGACCCAATCCCAGGTTGTCATCGGTGCTTTCACTAAAAAAGTACTCATGAACAGATACAAAAACGCCAAACCAATTAAAAAGATAGGGAACAAAAGGCTTCTGCCTTTGTAAATATCCTCACCTGGATTACCTGTGATTGGTTGACCGCTTTTTTTACGTTGCTGATTCAATTGCTTCGAATTTTTCCGAACCGTTCTCTCGAACGAACGCCGTGACATGTGAATCCCCCTTATGTGTCTTGTATCGGCTTACATAATTATACTGCAAACCGATGTTCCCCCTTATAGTAAGCATCCCCAGCTAACATGAAGAAACCTAAATATCATAACGATATGTTTAGGTTTCGTAAATTAATGTTTGAGTTTGCCTTGGTGGCCTTGGCCCTTGTCGTCGTCAACAATCTCAATTGAATCGAGTTGCTGTCTGAAGTTGCTACGAATGTTACCTAGGTAAATTTCTCTCAATTTGGCACGTTCAGCAAGTTCTTCCTCTGATAGTCCAGTGGATTTCTGCTTGCGAGCCAATTCGTTAATACGTGCTACCAGACTATCTATATCCAAGCTTGTCCCCTCCAAAAATACAAAGTCATATTAACTTTGACATGAGAAAGGCGGCTTGTCAAGTTAGCACGCGCCAACCTATGCAGATGCGCACTCTATTTAACAAACTGAGGTAATATTAGTACTTGTCCTGTCTGGATTGTTGCTGATTCAAGTTGATTCACTTTTTTGATTGCTTCTATATATACACGTGTATCCATCGACGTTGGTTTATGTTCCAAAGAAATACTCCACAATGTTTCTCCCTGTGATACAGCAATCTTACCGCCAGGTAGTAGATCATTCTCATTACCAGCAAAAACAGTTAGCACTGTACTACATCCAATAAATATAATTAATAAAGCAATTGCCAGTTTAATCAAACCCTTAGAAAACTTAAGTCGTGTCACGAACGTTCTGAATTGCCCTATATTAGACTTTACAGCTTCTGAATTTACTGGTTTATAAATGCTCTGATACGTAGAATATCTCATTTGCCCCGCCTCCAAACGTTTGTTCCTATCTCTTGAAATCAATATAACACGAACATTTGTTTTGTTCAAGACTTTTTTAGAACAATTGTTCGCTCTTTTTTCGACATTAAAACATCTTTTTTCATATTAAAATTCTCGCGTAATGAACAATTAAACTCTCTTTTCCAAAAAAACTAATGAGTCTGAATCGAAAAAAGTAGAAATAATATGATTTCTTTAGAACTTATGTTTGTACGAACGGAGGTTCTATGTTATAATTTTCCCAAACGTTACTAAAATGGGGTTGATACGGTATGTCGAAGATATCCAGCAGGCAACAGGCTATCCTGGAGTTTATACGAAATGAAGTCCGTTTGAAGGGGTATCCTCCTTCCGTAAGAGAAATTGGCGAAGCCGTTGGACTGGCTTCCAGTTCCACAGTGCATGGACATTTGGATCGTTTGGAGAAGAAAGGGTTAATCAGACGTGACCCAACCAAACCAAGAGCGATTGAATTGTTAAGCCAGGAAGAGTCTGAGCATTCTCATCAGTTCGCCCACAGCGTTGCACGAATTCCGGTCGTGGGTAAAGTAACAGCTGGTGTGCCGATTACGGCAACAGAAAATATTGAAGACTACTTCCCACTTCCTACACATTATGTAGGAGAACAGAAAGTATTTATGCTTTCCGTTGTTGGGGACAGTATGATTGAAGCCGGTATTGTTAATGGAGACTATGTAATCGTTCGTCAGCAACAAACCGCTGATAATGGTGACATTGTCGTTGCCATGACTGAGGACGATGAAGCAACAGTGAAGACTTTTTATAAGGAAAAGGATCACATTCGCCTTCAACCGGAAAATGCTACATTAGAACCGTTGCGGTTGAAACACGTTAGTATTCTAGGCAAGGTCATTGGTCTTTTCCGCGATATTCATTAATGCATATTGGTTTATTAAATTGCTAATACGTTCTACCCGATAGAATACGAAAGAGGTTGCCCTGATCAACAGGACAACCTCTTTCTTTTACTCTAATAGTTGGGGCATATCGTTTACTAACCATCTACTCTAATAAGTGCATGCGCTGAACAAGAGATTATTTAGTGCGTTTAAGAATGCTTTTGTGATGTGAGAATACTTCAAAGCTTTGTTGTCCATGGTAAGAACCCATGCCACTCTCTCCCACACCGCCAAATGGCAAATAATGCGAGGTCATGTGAGATAGAGTCTCATTAATACAGCCTCCACCAAAAGAAACCTGATTCAATACCTGCTCCTGTAAAGCTTCATTTTCAGTAAATAAATACAAAGCGAGTGGTTTAGGCCGCCGAGCGATTTCATCGAGCATTGGATTCAAATCACGATACGTAAATATGGGCAGAATAGGTCCAAAGATCTCTTCCTTCATTACTGGTGAATCCCAATCGATATCGCCAAGAATAGTCGGTTCAATCATAAGCTGATCCCGATTCGAACGCCCTCCCATTAAAGTTTTGCCATTCGTAAGGAAAGCGGTCAAACGATCAAAGTTACGTGTGTTAACGATATGAGGAAAATCCTTATTTTGCATCACATCATCCCCAAATTTATCGCGAACCTCGGCTCTGATTTCCTCGATGAATTGATCATGTACCTGTTCATCTACTACTAAATAGTCCGGTGCAACACAGGTTTGACCTGCATTCAGAAATTTACCGCGCACAAGACGTTGTGCTGCCAGTTTCAGATCAGCATCCCGATGCACAATGGCTGGACTTTTACCGCCTAACTCTAACGTCACTGGAGTTAAGTGCTCTGCTGCAGCTTTCATGACAATACGACCGACCCCCGTACTGCCTGTAAAGAAAATATAATCGAATTTCTCATTAAGCAGTGCTGTACTCGTTTCAACCTCTCCTTCCATAACAGCAATGTACTCCTCAGGGTATATGTCCTGGATCAGATCGTTAATTAAACGAGACGTCGCTGGTGTAAGCTCAGAAGGTTTGATCACAGCACAGTTCCCTGCAGCAATTGCACCGATTAGCGGCCCAAACGCCAGTTGGAACGGATAATTCCAAGGCGCGATAATCAGAGCAACTCCATAAGGCTCAGGGTAAATCGTACTAGCCGCGTCTGGCATTGCAGGGCTCGTTGGAACGTTACGTGGTGTAGCCCACTCACGCAGATGTTCCAGCGTGTAATCCAATTCACCCAATACAATGCGAATCTCCGAGCCATATCCTTCAGCCTCTGATTTATTGAGATCAGCACGAAGCGCATCCAGAATACGTTGCTGGTACTTCTCGATCCCTTCTCTCAAGTTTTGCAAAGCCTGAATCCGATACTCCACTTGTTTAGTCTGTCCTGTATTAAAAAACGTACGTTGTGTAGTCACAAGTTGCTTCGCTTGTTGTTCCAAAAATATCATCTCCAATTAATTTATAAAAATTATATTGTTCAAAATCAAATTAATTATATCTTTTATATATGAAACTATCAACATAGTTTTGAAACAGGACAGATGTCAAAAGACAAAATAAGTGGAAAGTATGACGCATACTTCTTTATTTTTTCCGCTAACTCTTTTATGAATTTTTCAGATATTGAATTTATTATATTTCTAACTCTTCATGTTCTTATTTGAGTTTAGTTTTCATTTAGAGATTTCACAATAATATAACTATTTACTTTTACTTTGCACAAATATAAATCATACCTTCTAACTTATTTAATGCAGAGGCTTGACATATTGATTTTTGACTTTCTTATTTTATCTTCATATATGTTTAATTGTGATCTGAGGATAAATATAGTAAACCATGTGACAAATGTTATTATTTTACATTGAATAATATGGTAGTTTTAAAGAGTAAAGTTTTATTAATTCATTACAAATCTTAGGAGGTATTTGTATAAAAAAAAAATGTATTCACTTGGAGCTTTAACTGTTATTGCGGCAATCGTCGCTGTTCCAACATCATTTGCTGCCGCTTCACCCTCTTCTCAAGATTCATTAACTTCACAAAGTATTACGATTCAGGCAACCCAGAAATATGTAAGATACTCAGACGTTAACAATAAATATGGAAATGCAAGTTATGTTCCACAGACCTACACTTATGCTGATGGCGTTTGGTATGGAAGATTAACATTAACATCTACTACCTATTCAAACGGATTATATTATGGAAACTATGAGGGTTACGTAACTAAGATGGAATAATTTATTCTTTTAGAATGAATTCATGAGCATAATAAAAGGGAGCGAAGATTGTATGATAAAGAAATTACTTGCTAGCTTATTAGCTGTATCTGCATGTTTTTGATCGAATATCAAGGCTCTGATTTAAATTAATAATCTTTGAATGAATTAAATTTAACTAATTATTATAATTATATTTTAGGAGGAGTTAACATGAAAAAGATATTAACTGTTGCTGTGTCTATTATTATGTTATTTACTTTTTCCTCAAGCATCTTTGCAAGCAATTCAGTTAAGGTTCAACTATCACAGGATGAACTTAAAAAAATCACAGAATACGCGGAGAATTTAGGTATATCAGATGCGGTAAGGGATTCTCTTATAGAAAAAATTGAAGCTGGTGGTATTCCAGATTCAGATAATCCAGAGAAAAAAGATACTGGAGTTACAGAAGAATATATTAACTCTGAGAAGCTAAAGGTTAAGAGAATAGTTTTTCCTGATGGTTCTGTAATTCAATCTACTTTTGATGCTACTGCTGCTACTTTAGAAGTTGTTAAACCTACTGCTAAACCTGACATGATTACACCTATGATTGTTGATAATGGAACTGGTTGGGTTGTAAGCGGAAGTGGTTATAAAAAATACTACAATGCACTTGTTAAAGAAGAAACTGTTTTTGTGAAAGCTAAATTTTATGCGGACTATGTATTGGTAAACGGTGGTTATGATTATATATCAAAGGTTTTTGACGGTTTTGTAGATGTGGCAGCAGGATATGCAAGTAATCAGGTTCAGCCTTATATTGTTCAGCAATATCAAACATATGACTCCCCAGCCAAAGCAACCTTTTCTTTTACTTACGTGAAATACAACGGTAATTTCAGTACTGATTACAAATTACAGCTTTATGTTATCAACGATTCACCATGGTCTTCACTTCAATCTTACTAAGGAATACAAAAAAACCTCCCTCGAGCAAAGACAAAATGAGTATAGAAAATTAAATGTGAAACGGTATAGAAAAGTCCTGTGCCGTTTCTTTTTTTGTTTAAGCACAAAAAAAGCACAGCGGAGGAAATGGCCCCAAACAAATCTCCAAAAGTTCCTCTACTGCCCCAGCTGTCAAAACACAGATAAATCAGTACAGCGGATAGACACCAAATCAATAAGAAAGCTAAAAGAATAGAACGTAGTTTCCAAACCACAAAACCTTTCTTCTTGACTTTTCCATCTTTTAATCTTGATGATTCTAAGTTTTCTACAAACAATGTGTTTGCCGTAAAATCTTTAATTTTGCTTGTCATATGTACAATTCTCCTTAACAAGTAATAACTCCATGGAAATGTGCAAGAGCAACTTGGGCATGGTAGTGTGCAAATTACATCCGATGTGAATGCTCATATTTCTATAAAGCTAGAAAAGAGAAACATTGATAAGTATCAAGAGTACACTTCCCTTATTTTTGGATCAGAAAATCAAAAACCGGGGGACGTTTGGGGGACGCAACCTCAATAGACGTGCAAGTCTCTCAAAACGTCCCCCGGTTTATTCTTTCAAAACCCCGTAGTTACAAGGTTTCTTCAATTAGTACAACGTGATATATTGATCGCGTTCCCATTGGTGGACTTGTGTATGGTTTATGTTCCTAGCTTTCAAAGTGTATCATTCACCATTTGAAACCCGCTTAAAACAAGTATTATCAATGATCAACTTTTCAAAACTAATCATAATCATTCAGACTTTTGTGGGCATTTTGTGGGCGCTTTTGTGGGCGCCCTTTTTTTCTTATTATAATGAAGAAACTCGTTTCAAATATTCATTTTGTTTTCATTACTACTCTGACATTAAATGCGATAAATCTATTCTATATTGCCTGATTAAATCGAAAATAATTAAATTAATGTACTTATACAGATATTATAAAGTATTACGTTCGCAATTCCAATGCGCTACAATCTCATTACTTAACAGAGACAATTTCGGCAAAGAAACCCAGCGGAACTCATCCTCTAGCATCAACTTTATTTCACACCGTGCAGAGTTTAATCCCACACCACAACTACTACTGAGAGCGGCTCTTCAAAGAAAGGGTTAAATAATATCAAATCAATCGTACTACTTCTATTATAAGAGTCAACAAGTAATTCACTGATCCGTTGCATTTCCTGATCGTCCAAATCTGGCTTGCCACGTCTCTTCTGTTGCTCGCACTGAGCCAACCATGCTTCTCTGTGTACAGGCATAATCATTCTGGATGTCTCATACAATCCGTTATCCTTCAGTCTGCTACGTATGACAAGCCCCCTTTATATTGAGTCCAATAGTCAATGTTTCCAGAAGGTGGTGTATGGTCTACCTTAGGACGTTCTCCCTCACTTTCCCATCCTTCCAGTATCACTATGTTGGCCGTAGCAGACCTATCTTCCCAATGTATGTATTCCGCAGCTACGCTACTAAAGAGCTACAGGCTATATGAAAGGATGTGAACAGTGGGCTGAGGGCATTGAAGGAAGAAGATATGAAATACATAAAATAATCGGATAATTTCGGGCTGGCAATTAGGTAGTGAATCTCCTAGAGAATTATCTAAATGATTGTGTGCTAGAGTTACATTAATTGAAGGGAAAAATGCTTCGTATGAGTGAACAAATGAATAAACTAAGTAATTACGTCGGTGTATTTGTTTTAGGAATAGTTGTATTAATATTTTTTTTGGTGGCAATCGTAGCTGCAATCTACATGTTTATCAATATCTATAGGAAATTAAGAGGTGTGAAAGTAAGTAAGACCAGATCTTGTAGAACGTGTGGACGATCAATATCAAGCACAGCTTTAATTTGTCCTGATTGCGGAGAAAATTATGGTGAGCTGCATGGAGCAGGTGATTCCATAGTTATGTGTTTTTTTCTCGCTTTAGTTTTTTTTGCACTAGGAGTTGCAGCTTTGACCGAGTCAGTTGGATGGTTTGAACGAACATTTTTGAATTGATTGAGTATTCCAACTAACCCATAACATACCGCCTCAATCTTTTATAGCAAATAGCTATAATTAGGTTGAGGTGTTTTATTTGTTACTGGAGATCCCGCATTTGTGTTTGAGTAATATAACAAACTGATTATAGATTTAAAGGAGGTTACTGGGGCTACTTAAGCCGTATGAAGCGGCTAAAATGTGAGTTTACGAGGTGTCGAAAGAAGTTGGAAGTGTGAGGAATAACGATGTGAAATTATTAAGGAAAATAAATTTATTATTTGAGTGTCGTCCTAATGGGACAAGCTTTTTTATCCAAAATTATGGAAATGGTAATATAGTTCTGATAGACTAATCTGGATTAAATACATAGATGGAGGAATAACATGAGTGATAAGGCTGAACTTATTTTTGCGCTAATAATTGGATTCTGCGGGATATCGCCACTTTTATATTTCGCTCACGCATGCTTTTACGCTTTATTCATGAATATTAGGGAAAAAATTCGTGGTTTGAGTTCCAAACTTGTACCGTGTAATGTATGCGGACATGAAGTATCAAAAACAGCCATTATTTGTCCCAGTTGTGGAGAAAGCTTTGGAAGAGGCAGCACATCCTCAATCGCTGAATCAATGTTTGCTATGCTTGTACTGGGCGTGTTGAGTGGTGCTTTGGCTGTGTTTCTTATTATAGTTATGTTTGAACCTGCACAAGAATTATACCTTTTATTCACTAGTAAATAGAAATTGGGGAGCCTGAAAAGGCTCCTATTTTTGTACCCTAAACTCAAATGTGTCCCTAAAAAATCTCTTTCCCGCCAACTTGACGGATACCTCCGTATAAGCATCCACCGATCCGCCGAATCAATCAAGTGCTCCTGCTGCTCCAATGCATGCCAAAAGTATTCTCGCCTGGCGCAATACTACCATGTCACTTTTTAACTCTCGATATGTATTCATTATCCACATCCATACAATTTTATAGAAAAAAACAAATTGATCTGATAGACTATTCTGGATTGATTACATAGTGGAGGAATATATGGAAGAGAAAATATTCTTTGTTATTGCAATAATATTATTTTCAAGCTTTATTCTAGTTATATTAGGCTTATCTGCTGGTTTGTTTCTTTCTACATTCCGAAATATCAAAGCAACCATTAAAGGTAACTCATCAAGCATGGAACCATGCCGATCTTGCGGAAATCCGGTATCAAAAACTGCTATTATATGTCCTTATTGTGGAGATAATTTTGGAAATATAAATGTAGTCGCTAATTCTATAATAGGCAGTTTTTTAGCTGGAATTGTTGCTCTTGCATGTGGTCTATTACTTATATTGGGTTTAATAGAGTTCATAAGAGATTGGTAAAAAAGGAATCACTATATGGTTCCTTTTTTTGTACCCTAAATTCAAACGTATCACGAAAGTATCTCTTCCCCATAATCTTAATGGATACTGGACTATACTCCAACACCGGGTCGCCATAGTCAATGATGTGTTCGCGATCGCCCAAAACATGCCAGACTGATACGCGGACCTGGGCTAGGGCTGCTGAGAAAAAATCCATTTCTGTGGATAATATCTTATGTATATAATTCATCTCATCACCAATCTAACATTTCGATAAAAGTCGTGTTTTTCCTTCATTTCCATCTATTTTATAAATAGAACTTTCCAAAATAATAATTATAAATCCATCATTTTACAATATTATCGTTTACAAATATCGATTTATTATGGTATATTTATCCATGGTTGGCCAACCTAATTATGTGAGATCTCTTCTATATTTTTAATTTCAAATAACAACTTAACACAGAATCTTACTCTAGTGGCTCTAGTATATTTGGGAGGTTTGAATATGAAAAGATTAAGAAAATTCTCTATTTCTGTTATGGCAACGGCATGTTTGATGGCTTTCGGGTCAAGTTCTGCTTTTGCAGCAACGGGTTGGGCAGATACTCCTGAAACCGCGGAAGTAATGTATACAAGTATTAGTCCAACTTCTGGATTCAGCGCTACACAGTATTTAGACAGTATGAGTGATAATGATTATTATCTTGTAGACAATACAAATGGATCTTCTGTAATCACATTTGGCGTTATTGCTACCCCTCCACCTAATTTCGATATTGTTATGATTGTTTATAAAATGAATGCAAGCGGTGGAATAGAGTTCATTAAAACGGATAACTGGAATGGGCCTGGATACGCCGAGGCAATTGGTATGAGTGCTAAACCTGGGGAGAAGGTTTACTTTAGAATCATGGATAACGGCATTAACAACTACAACCAACCTTATAATATTCAATTTACAAAATACAACTAATCAATATTATAGTCTAAATTCAAGAAAAGGCTCTCCATCTTCATACAGGGAGTCTTTTTCATTTTGGTCTTTTAAAATGATTCATCGCTTCATACCATAAATTTTTCATAGCAAAATGTACCTAGTCCTGATAGACTATTCAGGTTGTTAATTATTACTATAAAGGAAAATGAAAAGCTATTTCAGTGTATTATAAAAGAACGAACAAAGGCTACCGCAATACAATCGCGGTAGCCTTTGTAACAAATTTTCAGTATTCGCTTACTTCAAACGTTAAGACACGATCAAATAGGAATGTACTCCTTGCGACTTTTGAATGGTCCCTTGTTATTATCTTGCTTATCAATAGCGTATGATGCCTTTACACTTCCAACTTGTTTTGATTCGTACCAATCGATAAAGTTGTTAACTTCTTGCATACTAAGATCGAATTCCTTTTCAAGACCTGTGGTCAAAGTTACCACAAAAATGGCTCGATTTCCATGGATGGCCGTAATTGAACTGTACATTATTCTGGCCCTGCAAGGCTCATTTACATGAGTTAAGGTACTTAATGAGGTTTTAAGTGATATGCATAATGATTAGATTTATATCTAATCGGCACTCGGACTATGTTCTTTTCCATTTTGGTAATCGGTACAAGTTCTTGTCCTTCAAATTTGTCGAGGGACAAAAACATGTTCCGATTACCGTATCCCCTCCCTTTTATTTCGGCACTTATTCCCATCGAACAAATTTCATTCTACACAGGAATCACTAATTTTAAAAACGCATATAAAATTGGCCAACCAGAGTTCACTGGCTGATCTTAATACGAAAGACATGTACATACAGCCAACAAACTTGGCATCCCCTTGTCGCTACTTGAATGCTCCTGAGCATCCCAAATTTGCGGCTGCCTCTCTATTGTCAATTAAACTGTCAGCATACATATTTTCAGTCTGGCCTGACTCGAACTTCATTGATGCGCCCAACGCAACTAAAAGTCCTTTTACAACTTTAGGACATTGCTCGGCCGAGCTCCCGTCTCTTTCTCTATATTTTTTTGCCAATTCTAGTGCCATTTCATTTGCGTACTCCTCTGGTGTTGGTGCTTCGTTTAGTTTTTCAGCACTTTTGCCTAACGCATCATCTAAAAGTTCATTAAAATTAAGATTTAATCGTGTTAATTCATCGTTTATATCCTTCACAGCTTTTTTTGCGTCCTCAGGAATATGTTGAAAATCACTTCCTAACTTCTCAAAAAAATCTGAGGCATCTTTAATTTTAATACCTTTCAACTTTTTTTTTGCTCCTTCAGCCATCTTTCCTAACGTTCCACCAATTTTCAATCCCATATTAAAATCCTCCATATCTAATGTTTAATTTATTTATAAGCTTCTGTGCAACCCCAAGTTGCAGCAACAGGACCGGAAATAATAAGATAATCCGCATAAGGATTTGGAGCACCTGAAGATGCAGTTTTCATCGTTAAACCAGTAGCAACCAAAAGTCCTCCTACTGTTCCTGTTACATAATTTTATAGAGGTATCGTCTTTAGTATCCTCTTTTACACGATTTGCAAAACTCAAAGCCATCTCTCTTGCAAACTCTTCTGGTGTAGGAATTTTTTCAAAAATTTCTTTCATTGAATCAAAACCATTCTCTAGTAATTCGTTAAAATTAATATTGAGACGTTTTAACTCCTCCTCAGTATCTTTTATTGCTTTTTTTACATCTTGAGGTAGATGATCAATATCATTACCTAATTTCTCGAAAAAATCGTTAACATCCTTGATTTTTAATTTTTTTAGTTCTTTCTTCGCTTTTTCAGCCAATTCTCCTAAAGTCCCACCGATAGTAATACTTGACATATGCGACCTCCTGCTTTCTTTGAGTTATTTGCTCTTCACTGGATAATTAGATGGATGGACTAGGTTCAGAATCACGATAATTCACAGAACCATCAACCGAAGATGAGAAAGAAGTGGACCCTTCTTCTCTACGTTTCAGTAACATAAAAATAGCATATTTTTGAATTTAACTAGATCTCTCCACTATCTCTGGGGACTCTCCGGTTTCCGTTTTTTTATAGGAAATCAAAACAAAATTTTGTTCGTCATCGTTACCAAATTGAAGCTGCAAAGGTAAACGTGCAATTTGTTGTCTAATATTCTCTTTAAATGTTAATGGATCGGAACTAACCAAAATTTCGTAGAATTTCCCCTCATTCACAAATCCAAACACCATTAAATTTCCTCCTTTTTTAAAATTTCGTTTTATATTTTGTACAATGTTTTAAATTAGTATGCCCTCATGTGAATTCTCGCTATAAGAAATGTCTGTAATAACATTAAAACCTCCATTCTATTCAGTTCGGCGTCGAGGGCATGGCAAACGAATGAATAGAGTGACGGATGCGGGAATCCTTCCTACTCGCCGTCTTGACGCGTCGAAGGCATCTGTGGAAGCAGGTCCGATACATTCACTGATCGCGCTGAATCGGCTGTAAAACAAAATCGCAACGAGCGGGCTGGCTCTTCGCAGTGCCCTATAGGGTTCGCATAGGAGAAGTAACAACGAATACCCTCTATCCGCTTATCCGGAATGAGGGGTATTTTTATGCACGGAACTTGCCGTAGACGGTTAAACAGCTTCAATCGAATGTCCGGGACGGTTTGTGCTAATTTTCCACTATGTGCCAGTCGAGCTAGGTGTTTGAGATACTCCAAGGACGTAGCGTTTTTTACACTTAACTCTACCTTTCTCTTTCCGTTTTAATAAATATTGTAAATTGTGGGTCAAATGTATGTTTTTTATCCAAAACGATATGAGTTTTGTCACTGAACCAAGAACTTATATCGTTAAAATTAAGGTTCCTTAAAACAAAAAAGCCTCTATAATTGCGAATTTGAATAGAACATGATATTTTCAGTTAAATGCACAATGATTAGACACATCTCTATTCTCAGAATGAACTACGTTCTATTCCATTCCGGCACCTGGTACAAGTTCTGGTCTCGAACCAAGGACAATAACTATAAGCTAAAGTATGGTCAAACCCTCTGAAATAGGGTAGAATTAATATAGCTACTTTGTCAGTGAGAAACCACTGTCTTAAACCAATCACAACTTTTAGAGCCAATAGTGGCTTCTGCATAAACGAGCCTTAGTTACTAAGGCTCGTTTTTTGATGATTTCTTTAAAATATCTTTTTCAGATTCTAACTGAAAACTTCCCTTAAATATCTTTCAACAACAATAATTCACTGACTGTTTAAAATCAGTCAATAGGCGCTTACATCGCTGTGAGGCGGTTTTACATACACAAAAAAAGAACATAGGTTCTGATAGAGGTGATTTTTATGGCAAGCTTCAAGAAACATGCTACTGGCTGGGAGTACCGTCCAAGGTACAAAGATCCATTCACACAGACTTTTCGCGAAAAGTCTCAGCGGGGATTCAAAACCAAGAAAGAAGCTCAATTAGCTGCTGCAGAGTTCGAAAGGAGTCTCTCCGCTGGCTACGAGCAAAGTGATTTGAGTTTAAAAGATTATCTTTATTTTTGGATTGATCAATACAAAAAAGGGAGTGTTCGAAAAAACACACTACTTCTACATCAAAACAACATCAAGAATCACATCTTGCCTTATTTCAGAAACATACTACTTCGAGATGTTAAACCTATGTATCAGAATTTCATTAACTCAATTTCAGAAAAAGGTCCCACGGCTACATTTATTGGATCTTTTTCAAAGTCTTAATTGAAACAGGAATGAGAAAAGGTGAAGCTGCCGCCTTGAAATGGCCTGATATTGATCCAGAAAATCAGTTAATAACAATTGACGAAACTTTAGATTTTACCGCTAAAGATAAGGAAGGATTATTCGGAGAAACCAAGACCATCAAATCAGAGAGAACGATTAAAATATCCCAATCATTAGCTAATGATTTAAAGTATCACCAAGAATGGCAGAAGCAGAATAAAGGGGTTTTAGGGGAACGATATCATCTTGACCTTGATCTAGTGTTATGCAGAGAAGACGGTAACTATATGCCGAAATCATCATTATTCAATGCTTTCTCTCGGATACTAGATCGAAGCGACCTTCACTCCCTCCCCATTCATTCACTCCGACATACCTGTGCCGTATTATTGCTTGAAGCTGGAGCAGATATGAAATTCGTACAAGAGCAATTGGGTCACGGCAGCATTCAAATTACGTCGGATGTCTATGCCCACATTTCTTCTAAAATCCAGAAAAGCAATATGGACAAGTTCGAAGTATTTACTAAAGGTATTCTTCAAGATTAAATTTTTGTGGGCATTTTGTGGGCACTCTCGTATTATTTGAATTTATAATGTTTTGCCCACAAAAAGAAAAACCCCTCACGCCAGATGGCGCAAGGGATTCGGGGATTAATACAACGTGATATATTGATCGCGTTCCCATTGGTGGACTTGTGTACGGTACATGTCCCACTCAATTTCTTTCAGCTCGTAGAAGTGAGCCAGGGCGTGGTCGCCGAGAGCATCACAGATTACTTCGCTGCGGATCAATTCGTTTAATGCTTCTTTCAGGTCAGCTGGCAAGCTAGGAATGCCTTCTTCCACACGCTCTTCTTCTGACATGATGTAGATGTTACGGTCGATCGGAGCTGGTAAGGAAAGCTCACGTTTGATTCCGTCCAGACCTGCTTTCAATAAAACAGCCAAAGCGAGGTAAGGATTAGCAGCTGGATCCGGGTTACGAACTTCAACACGAGTACTCAGACCACGTGAAGCAGGAATACGGATCATTGGGCTACGGTTACTTGCAGACCATGCTACGTAACATGGTGCTTCGTAACCTGGCACAAGACGTTTGTAGGAGTTCACAGTCGGGTTAGTAATTGCTGCAAACGCACGTGCATGCTTCAGCGTTCCAGCCATGAAGTGACGTGCAGTTTTGCTCAGGCCCAGTTCGTCCGACTCGTCAACAAATGCGTTCTCATTGCCACGGAACAAGGATTGATTACAGTGCATACCGGAACCGTTCATACCGAACAATGGTTTTGGCATAAACGTAGCATGTAATCCATGCTGACGTGCAATCGTTTTAACAACGAGTTTGAAGGTTTGGATCTGGTCTGCCGCTTTCAATGCATCCGCATATTTGAAGTCGATCTCATGCTGACCAGGAGCTACCTCGTGGTGAGAAGCTTCGATTTCAAAGCCCATTTCTTCAAGTGTAATAACGATATCACGACGACAGTTTTCACCAAGATCTGTTGGTGCAAGGTCGAAATATCCACCTTGGTCATTCAGTTCGTTTGTTGGATTTCCTTTTTCATCCGTTTTGAACAAGAAGAATTCTGGTTCAGGACCAACGTTAAAGGAAGTGAATCCCATTTCTTCGGCTTCCTTCAGGTTTCGCTTCAAGATGCCACGTGGATCACCTGGGAATGGGTTGCCGTCTGGCAGATATACGTCACAGATCAAACGCGCGACGCGATTATCGGATACCCATGGGAAAATAAGCCAAGAGTCAAGATCCGGATAGAGGTACATGTCGGATTCTTCGATACGAACATAACCTTCAATGGAAGAACCATCAAACATCATTTTGTTATCCAAAGCCTTCGTTAACTGGCTTACAGGAATCTCAACGTTTTTAATCGCTCCCAGCAAGTCGGTGAATTGCAATCGAACGAATCGTACGTTTTCTTCTTTGGAGATGCGGAGAATGTCTTCTTTTGTATAACTCATGATTCCTCTCCCTTTCTTATCTGCGTATTTGGCTTGCATGTTATATTTGTACATTAGAATGTTCCACGGGTCAAGGAGTCTGACATCAGAAGTTTGAAATTTACCTTACCCGCCTCGTTAGGTGAACCGATTATTTTTTATTAAAAAAACGAGAAAGTTCACCTTGGATGAGAGATACTTGGCCTGGTCTTTTGCCTGACACCAGCTGTTGCTTCAGCAAGCGGTGCAGTTGCGTATCGGACAGCTCTCTACGTTTAACTTCCGTATCTGGCGTAATCACCGTTGCCTCTTCAGACTCTTTTGAGACAGGATTCATCACTTGCTTGATGCCAGCAATGTTAACTCCTTTTTCAATCAGAGCTTTAATCTCTAGCAATCTCTCAACATCGTTAAAGGAAAACAAACGCTGATTCCCTGAAGTTCTTGCAGGAACAATGAGACTATGCTGCTCATAATAACGAATCTGTCTCGCGGACAGGTCGGTAAGTTTCATTACGATACCGATCGGGAATAAGGCCATATTTCTGCGAATCTCGTCGCCCATGTTCATCAACCTTCCAGTCATCTATTCTTGACCCTATTGTACATTTAGTTGTTACAAAGTGTCAATGACATGTTAGATAAACTCACAATAATTTACGATCTTTCATCGCTTGTAATGCCATCAAAACGCCATATTTAACATGAGAGTAAGTCAACCCACCTTGCATATAACCGATAAAAGGCTCTCGAATCGGTGCGTCGGCGGATAACTCCAAGCTTCCTCCTTGGATAAACGTACCTGCCGCCATAATGACAGGATGCTCATATCCAGGCATATCCCAAGGCTCAGGCACAACATGGCTATCAACAGCTGCTGCCTGCTGAATGCCTTGCACAAAAGCAATTAGATGCTCCGCAGAGCTGAATTGCACCGCCTGAATCAGGTCGGTACGCGGCTCATCCCACGCAGGCTTCGTTACAAATCCGGATGCAGCAAACATCGCCGCAGCAAAAATACTTCCTTTAATCGCTTGACCAACAATGGTCGGAGCCATGTAAAGTCCTTGGTAGATGCCTCGTGTTGTCCCCAGCATAGCACCCACCTCACCCCCAATACCAGGTGCAGTCAAGCGATACGCTGCCAGTTGTACATACTTCTCTTTACCACATATGTATCCTCCGGTTTCTGCTAACCCACCACCAGGATTTTTAATCAACGAACCTGCCATCAAGTCCACACCTACTTCCGTAGGTTCGCGTTCTTCAGTAAATTCGCCGTAACAATTATCCACAAACACGATAACGTCTGGTTTCAACGATTTAACACGTGCCACCATATCTGCAATCTCCTCAATTGTAAACGAAGAACGCCAGTCGTAACCGCGTGAGCGCTGAATGCCTATAACCTTCGTTGCTGGCGTAATAGACTTTTCCACCGCTCCCCAATCCACTTGCCCTGCGTTTGTGAGTTCAGTTTCAGCATAGCCAACCCCAAAATCACGGAGAGACCCTGTTCCATCCCCAGGCTTGCCGATCACTTTATGTAATGTGTCATAGGGCTTACCTGTGATGTACAACAGATTGTCTCCTGGCCGCAATACGCCGAACAGGGCCGTACTTATCGTGTGTGTTCCTGAGGCAAAATGAGGACGCACCAGTGCAGTTTCTGCACCAAACACATCCGCATACACCTCATCAAGCACCTCACGTCCACGATCGTTATAGGCATACCCCGTTGAGCCCGCAAAATGATAATCACTTACTTTTCTGCGCTGAAAGGCATCGATAACTTTCCATTGATTGTGATCTACAATACGATCAACCTGATGAAGTTGTCCCTCGATCTGACGTTCCACCTGATGTTGAAGTTCTAGAATAGTTGAATCAAACCTTGCCATCTTGCTTCATTCCCCTTTTATAGCACGAAACTGACGCATTCGAATCAATTCTCGTGTCAACTTATCACATTAATATGTCATGAATATTACAGTTCAATGAAATCTTCGAGTAAATATGCAAACTTCTCATATTCACCTTTTTGCAGCTCGACTTGATAGATAACATCGTTCTCATCATATTCCGTTCCTACAACGTCTCCGATTTTATAGAGTACAGATGTCAGATCCCCACGTTCCGCCGGAATACGGAATCGCTTCGTATCGCCTGTCAGTTCCGCTTGAATCAGTTCACGAACCTTGATCAAATCTGATTCATCAAGTGCACTTATTTTAATATGCTTTTTATCCAAAGGAAGCATCTGTAGTTGTTCCGGCGTGCAGGCATCTTTTTTGTTATACAGAACAAGCTGAGGCTTGTCCCCTGCACCAAGTTGCTGCAAAATGGTATGAACTGTGCTCATCTGATCGTCACGCATTTCGGATGAAGCGTCTACAACATGTAAAATCAGATCAGCCTCATTCACTTCTTCCAATGTCGCGCGGAAAGCCGCAACCAAATCGTGAGGTAAATTTTGAATAAAACCAACGGTATCCGTCAGTACAATTTCTTTACCACTCGGTAGCTCCATTGTACGTGATGTTGGATCGAGCGTAGCAAAAAGTTGATCCTGAATATATACATCCGCTGCGGTTAACTGCTTCAACAATGTTGATTTACCTGCATTTGTGTAACCTACTAAAGCAACTTGAATAATCCCAGTTTTTTTACGACGCTCTCTGTGCAGTTTACGATGACGTGTGACTTCCTCGAGGTGACGCTTTAGATCATCGATCCGTCCCCGGATGTGACGACGGTCTGTCTCCAGCTTGCTCTCACCTGGGCCTCTTGTCCCGATGCCGCCCCCAAGTCGTGACAAGTTTTTACCATGCCCCGATAAACGCGGCAACAAGTAGCTATGTTGCGCCAGTTCTACCTGAATGATCCCTTCCCGTGTACTGGCACGTTGCGCAAAGATATCCAAAATAAGCTGTGTACGGTCAATAATTTTCAGATCCAAAGCCTCTTCCAGATTTCGAACCTGAGCGCCAGACAACTCCTGATCAAAAATAGCTGTCGTTGCTCCCAGCTCGTCTGCAACCAAACGCAGTTCTTCCACTTTACCTTTACCAATAAACCATTTCGTGTCCCTTGTTTCCCGGTTCTGGGTTAATACACTGAGAACTTCAACGCCTGCGGTTTCAGCCAGCTTCACAAGTTCCTGTAATGAATACTCATGATTAATGCCTGAACGCTTCACTTCATCGGTAACCAGACTGACCAATATTGCGCGGTCTTTTTTGGTTGTATCTGTATCGTGCGTGCCCATTGTCATATATATACCAACTCCCCTGCTCCGTATAAATACATTAAACCACGAAATGCCCGTGGCATGGTTAAAGCCGAACCGGTTAGCCCGGCCGGCTCTGTTAAAAGGTTATTATCGCTTACTTTCGTTCAAACTTCAAATCTTCTGTACGAATAGTCATGAGCTCCAGCTTACCCGGACTTCCATCCGAGTACTGCTCCAGCAAACGAACAGCCTGATGCCGGATTGATCTCTCGATTGCATTCCTTACATACCTGGCGTTACTGAACGCGTGCAACGAATCATTCTTCTCCTGAAGAAGATGTTGCTTTAACTTGAGTATGGTCTGAGGCATCAAAATATAATCACGCTCTTTGGCCATAATCTCAGAGATTTGGATCAACTGGTCAATCGTATAGTCTGGAAATTCAACCTGAATCGGAAAGCGAGAAGGTAAACCTGGATTCGTTTGTAGAAAAAAATCAATTTCTTCCGAGTATCCCGCCAAGATCAGAATAAACTGGTTTTTATGGTCCTCCATTGATTTTACAAGTGTATCGATCGCTTCCTTGCCAAAATCTTTCTCCCCGCCGCGAGCCAGACTGTACGCCTCATCGATAAACAAAATGCCTCCAAGGGCTTTCTTAACCAAATCTCTGGTCTTCTGAGCCGTATGACCAATATATTCCCCCACAAGGTCAGCACGTTCCACTTCAATAAGATGTCCTTTGTTCAGCACGCCCATCTTCTGAAACATTTTGGCTACGATTCTGGCTACCGTGGTTTTGCCCGTTCCGGGGTTGCCTTTAAAGATCATATGATACACGTGTGCACCACTTAGCAGACCTGCCTCGGAGCGCATCTGCGCAATCTGAAGAAATGCATAAATTTCGAACACCAAATCTTTGATATTTTCGAGTCCCACCAGTTGCTCAAGTTCACCCTGAATCTCCTGAAAATGCGCATGCTTTGTTATACTTTTAGCCGCTTGTACCGAGAGTGCTTCATCTTTAGCGAGTATTTGAGGTTCCTGGTTACGTAGTACCACATTAATTTGCCTGGATGGTCTGCCTCCCGGTTGCCCTCCTGCAGCCATGACCCGTCCGTTCATTCGCCATCACCTCTATTTTATCGGGCTGATCTCTCCTGATTATTAATGTATTCTATCAGGTGTCCAGATATTAGAAGGATGTACAAGAAAAGTTCTGGTCAGAAAAATTCGTTTTAGACCTGGATGTTTTTGCGAAACTCCCCGTTCTCAAATAACGTTTGTCTGTGCTTCAGTGATAACTGAAAGTATGGGAACACATGAGCATCAATGGCATGGAGCAGCTCCTTCGCCGTTTTATTCGCGAGATCATAATCTCCGGTTGTAATATGTTTCCGTGACAAGGCATCCTCAAGCTCATCCTCATCCAGCAAAAAGATCTCTCCGTCCTTCAGCACAACAACGTCCAAGTAGAGGTCATCAAACCAAGGAACACCCTGATCGGTAATTCCCTGGCTACGGCAAGTATCGATGTACCACTCTACAATTTGCTGCTGATCATCAAACATGGCTGTAACAACAAAGTGTTCTCCCTTCGGATAGTACTGTAGCCAGGAGTATCCCTTGTCAGCAATACAGAAGGTTGTACCTCCATACGTCTTCCACAAGGGTTCTTTTAAATCCTGTATGGTGTACAGCGTAATGTAACCTGTGAAAATTTTGGACTGAACGAACCGGCATGTAAATTGTCGGTTCGTAATCCGGCGCCAGTTTGCGCGATCCCCGAATTTCCGTTTCATACGAACCCCTCTTTGCCGACTGCAGATCTATGATCTGCATTTTGGATTGGTGAACATTTATACGTCTACTAGAGAACAAGTGCTATGAATCTGCTCTATACAACGTATTACGAATAGCTACAGCTTACCATATTTAAAGGATACACTCAAAACTAAGCTTGTTATGTTGCTATTCATAGTTCACATGATCTTGGATATCGAATTGTAACCTTCCTTTTGTTCATACAAAACAAAAACTGCTTCACCGGCGAACCGGGAAGCAGTTGAGTACACATATATACTATTGTGAAACAGGATTTTTATCCTCCCGAACCGGATTGAGGGGTAGAAGGAACTTCTGTTCCTGCGCCGTCTCCACCGGTTCCACTGTCTGGTGGTGTAACGACTTGACCCGGTGTACTCACTCCACCATCACTTGAGCCGTCACTTCCAGGATCAGTCGTTTCTTGTCCTGGCGGAGTACCACCACCGTCCGGTTGACTATTCCCAGGACCTGATCCACCATTGTTACCATTGTTGCCATTACCATTTCCGTTGTTTCCGTTATTCCCATTGCCATTGTTGCCATTCTCGCTTCCATTACCATTGTTACCATTCGGGTTACCATTATCGCCCACACCATTGTCCGGATTATCCGTACCTGGCACTTCAGGATCTGTACCTGTTTCAGGATCTGTACCTGGATCTGGTTGCTGCGGATTAATCTCCTGAGCTTCGATCATAAGCGAAATGGTATTGGATGGGCTAGTTTCCTGTGCGGAAGCCGTATCATAAGCCGTTACATAATACTCATAGGTTAGCCCAGGTAATGCGCTTAAATCCTGCGCACTTGTTGAGCCAACAGCATCGATCAGATGAGTAAACTGAGCTTCCGATGTCTCCTTCCGGTAGACACGATACTGCGTATTCGCATCTCCAGTTCCAGTCCAGCTAAGTGAAACGGTCTGAGTAGATGGATCATAGGATCCATTCAATCCGCTCACTGATAATGTCGGTTGCTGTGGTTGCTCCACGGGAGGAGGTGCCTGACCGCCAGCTGGCGTTTTGAACTCTTTCACAGGGACACCTTTTAATGCATCTCCCATGACTTTGGCGAAAAACGCTGCAGACAGCTTACTGCTGTTCTTAAGCATATGTTTTGCATCCGGATTGTCATAACCCATCCAGACAGCACCAGTCCACTCAGGAGTGTACCCGACAAACCATACGTCACGGTTCGAACTGTTGCCAGCAATACCACTTTGCACAGTTCCCGTTTTACCGGCTACTGGCCGATCCAGACGAGCGGAGCGTCCGGTACCGTCATTTACTACGTTTTGCAACATCTGCGTAAGTTGATATGCGTTCTGTTCACTCATCACACGTTTGGTTTCTGATTTATCATGTTTGTAAATGGTTTTCTCGCTACTATCCACAATACTTTTTATGGAGTAGGCTTGCTGATACTCACCAAGGTTAGCAAAGGAACTGTAAGCTTGAGCCATCTCCAGTGTATTCGTACCTTTGCTAAGACCACCCAGAGCGATTGCCAGGTTTTTGTCTTGGTCCGTCAGCTGAATGCCTACACTTTTCGCAAAATTAACTCCCGTATTTACCCCGATCTTATCCAGTAACCATACAGCAGGTATATTTTCCGATTTTGTTATGGCATCGGTCATACTGATCGTAGAAGAGTATCCATGCAGGTTACCCGGACAATAATTTCCGAAACACTGCTTCTCATTGCTCAGCGGCGAGTTCGCACTGTATTTTCCTGTCTCCAGAGCAGGAGCGTAAGATACAATTGGTTTAAACGCTGACCCTGGCTGTCTCCGACTTTGCGTTACACGACTATATCCTTTGGTCTGATAATCACGTCCACCTAACAAGGCAACAAGACTGCCATTTTCATGATTCATAATCACCATCGAACCTTGAACCTGTTGATCATCCTTGCTTGCCTCAAACAAACTGTCATCCGAGAAAGCATTCTCCACTGCTGTTTGAGCCTGCGCATCCATCGTTGTATAGATTTTGAAACCGCCAATATTGAGATCGTCTTCCGTCATGCCCGTTACACGCTCTGCTTCACGGAGCACATAGTCAATAAAGGCTTGATACTTTCTGTCTTTCTCAGGCGGCGTATATTTATAAACCACGGCCTTCGCTTCGTTCATCTCCGCCTCGGTGATGTAACCTTGCTCATACATTAATTGCAATACTACGCCCCGACGCGTTTTCGAATCATTTGGATTACTCAGCGGATTGTATGCAGATGGCCCTTTAGGCATAGCAGCCAGTGTAGCGATCTGCCACAGCTTAAGGTCGTTCAGGTTACTCTTTCCAAAATAAAACTCCGATGCAGCCTTGATTCCATAACGCTGATGGCCAAAGAAAATCCGGTTCAGGTACATCGTCAAAATCTCATCTTTGGAAAACTTACGTTCCAGCGCCATCGCAATCGATACCTCGGTTGCTTTCCGGAAGAACGTTTTATCACGCGACAGAAACATATTTTTGGCCAGTTGCTGGGTCAGCGTACTACCGCCCTCTACCATGGAACGTGCCATGATATCTTTGACGGCTGCACGACCAATGGACCAGATATCTACCCCTTGGTGCTCATAGAATCGTTTATCCTCTGTAGCAACAAAGGCTTCTTTGACCAATTTCGGAATATCATCGGATTCCACAGGCTCCAGCTTTTTGATGGACAGCTCGCCCATAATATTATTGTTGCGATCATAAACCTTTGACGTTTCATTGATTGTTGTTTTATCCATGTTGGCTGTAAGCAGGCGTTCACCACTAATCAAAATAAACAAATATCCGCCTAGCGCACAGAATATGGCGACTGCCATGGTGAAAAACAAAGTCCATCCAACGCGTTTCCCCGTAATTTTTTTCTTTTTAGAGGTCTTAGGTTTCGCTTTTTGGTTTGACTTGTTATTGGTGTTGCGATTATTAGACCTCGATAACGGATCGTTTGGCATGTTACCTCCTGACTCCCTTTCAGTTGCATGTTTTCTATTTCTCTGGCGAGCACAAGCTTATATTAAACCTATTTTGCCCGGAATGAAAAGAACAACCCTTATTAGGTTGCTCTGTTTCAATACCTATACTTGTAGACGAAATGGTTTGTGAAAAGGTTTCGGATTTTTTAAGCTTCGCCGCCGTTGTCTTGCTGCATCAGCGATACGCTGCGTTGCGGCGTGAACGTGGAGATGGCATGCTTGTAGACCATTTGCTGGCGTCCGTCGCTGTCAATGACGATCGTAAAATTGTCAAATGCCTTGATCGTCCCGCGGATTTGGAAGCCATTGGTCAGATAGACCGTAGCCGGAATGTTTTCTTTCCGCAGTTGGTTCAAGAACGTATCTTGGATGTTGATGGACTTGTTCATTAGCCGTACCCCCATTGGTTCATTTGAATTCGTAGTGTAAGTATTATTCAATATCGCTGAGTAGCTTTCGTGCTATTATATCATGAACAGTTTCATATAATCCACAAAAACCCCTTGTCCCTTTTTCACATCTCCCAGAGGAGAGGCTATAAAATTAGTAGACTTATCCATTATACACTGCCTTACAGATTTGCAAAAGAGGAACAAATTTCACGTAATAACCGTATAACAAGGCTTCACTAAACAAGTTTTAATGCGTTATACCGTGTTAAGTAATATCACACTACTAGTAAATGGTTCCACACAGGAACGACCATTTGCTCTATGAGAACGTTACGTAGCAGACTGAATAGCAGATCAGTTCCCCCTACCTTCGATCTCAAAACCTCAGATTTCCGAAGAATGATCACTTTAATCTTATCCTGAAATCAACGATTTGAATCATATTGATAGAACCCTTTTTCATATATGGGTAGCATACCTAATCAAAAATAAAAAAACCTCCAGCTTTTCATCGAAAAGTAGAGGTCTTGCCTGACTAAGTTTATTTCCATGTATGTGTAATCAAATCATTTATTTGCTTAAACTGGCCTTCAAAATTCCCGGTGTCCGTCATGTCCACCCAGTGAATATCTTTCATATGACGGAACCAGGACAACTGACGTTTCGCAAAGCGGCGTGTATCCCTTTTAAGCCACTCTACCGCAGCATCCCAGCTAACTTCACCTTGCAAATATGCAGCAATCTCCTTGTATCCCAAGCCCTGCATAGAAATATGACCTCGCGCGACTCCGCGTTCCAGCAACGCTTTTACCTCATCGACCAGCCCTTGCTCGATCATCAGATCGATTCGCTCTTCGACTCGTGCATATAACTTCTGGCGATCCATCGTCAAACCGATGATGAGTAGATCGTACGGAGACTCTTTTTTCTGAACAGCCAGCTGCTCTGACCATTTCTCTCCTGTAAGATGGAAAATTTCGAGCGCACGTACAATTCGCCGTTGGTCATTCGCATGAAGACGATCCGCACTGGCTGGATCAACTTCCCTGAGCCGATCATGAAGTGCCTGTGCCCCATGCTGCTGAGCATAACTGAACTGCTCTTCCCTGAAAGCTTCATCTGAGCCACTGTCCGAAAATTGAAAGCCATAACAAACCGATTCCACGTACAAACCCGTGCCACCCACGATAAAGGGCAGTTTACCCCGTGCATGAATTTCAGGAATCAAACGTGTGCAGCTTTCCTGAAACTCCGCTACGGAATACGGATACTCCGGCTCATGAATGTCAATCAGATGATGGGGAATGCCCTTCATTTCTTCCGTCGTTATTTTCGCCGTTCCGATATCCATCTCACGATAAACCTGCATGGAATCTCCCGATATGATTTCACAGTTAAAAGCCTGTGCCAGCTCAATGCTCAATCTTGTTTTGCCTACAGCTGTCGGTCCAACCAGCACCAGTAGCTTTGGTTTTTTTTCAACTTCCGGTTTCAACATTAATCACTCCGTACAAGGTTTTTGCATTCGCCCGATCCAGCACCTGGAATCCAAGCCTTTCAAACTCTGCGCTGCCGCGTTTTTCTTTCATGACCACTCGCTTGCGTGCGACTCTCTTCGCCTCTTTAATACTCTCTTCGGCTAATGCACGGGCATTGGCATAGTCCCGTAAAGGCTTGATTGCACTCGAATCCATCATCGGTTCACGAAACATCGGATCAAAATAAACCGTATCACAGCTATGGTCAGGCAATGAACGAAGCAGTTCCAGATGATCCTGATTTCGCAGTTCAATGCGCCGGAACGCCTCGTCTATGGATGGTTCGTTGCTCTCATAATGGGACATGCCATCAAGTAAAAGTGTATAGAGTGGCGCGGAGCTTTCACAGGCAATCACATGCCCTCGAACACCTGTCGCCACCGCAAAAACGAGTGAATCCGAGCCAAGCCCTGCGGTACAATCCACAACCGTATCTCCTTCGCGAACAGCACCTGCTTCCAGCATCGGATCAGATTCTCCCCGTAACACACGTTTGGCACGTACAAATCCCATACTCGGGTGAAATTCAAGCTCGGATGCATCTTTCCGGAACAATCGCGCTCTCCCTTTCAGCACCACCAGAATCTCCTGAACCTTATACTGCTCAAGCAATTTGGGCAGAGATGTTCTGTTGCGTGCTACATAGGTGCCTCCAGTCTTAGCGGCCAATGCGCGCGCACGTTCTACCAGAGAAGCCGCCTCCTTGTCACCCGTCGTTATATACATAATATCCCCCTATAAAACTACATCACTCGTTTAAATAATTTTTCCAGATCATATGTTGAAAACGAAATCACAATCGGTCGCCCATGCGGACACGTATATGGCTGCCGGCATGAACCCAGACGCTGAATCAACACTTCAGCTTCCCGGTCGGTAAGCTTTTGATTCGCTTTGATGGAAGCTTTGCAGGAGCACATAATCGATGCGGCTTCACGCATTTTAGCCACATCAATACTTCGTTCACTGAGCACCCATTCCGACATTTCCTCGATAATGTCTTTTTCGTCCCCTTTAGGGAACCAGTAAGGATGAGAACGCACACGGAAGGTTTGGCCGCCGAAATGCTCCAGATATACCCCCGCTTGTTCAAACCAGGCGAGTCTTGCTTTTAGCTTTTCTGTCTCGGAAGGTGTGAATTCAAGGGTAATCGGCAGTAGCAGCTCCTGTGAGGCCTGAGCCGGATTGCCAAACTGTTCGTAATAGTACTCGTAATTTACCCGTTCATGCGCCGCATGCTGGTCGATCAAATATAACCCTTCATCGTTTTGTGCGATCAAGTACGTTCCGTGATGCTGACCAATCAGACTAAGTTCAGGGAACGCAGGCATAGAAGGATCTGCGTGCATTGCAGCCGACAGTTTGACCGGATCAGGTATCGATGCTTTTTTCCAGCTACGCTCTCCTTTTTGACCTGCCGATGTGTATGGCGTACGGCTTTCCCTTACTGGAGCGCCGTAAGATGGCGCACGATACGCTTCGGTTTGGATCCCGGTAGCCGCTGGGGTTTCAGATGTGCTCGTAGCAGCTACTTTGTCGGCACGCACATCTGCACTTTCACCCACATTGTTCCGAGAATGTTGGCCTGGATTCTCACGTTGATATTCAGTTATATGGGCATCTGAAGGTACAGGAGAGTCTACACCTTGAAACTCCCCCTTACTCTCCTGCTCAGAATCATTCCTTTTATCGAACTGGGCTCCATTCAACAGATCGAGCGAACCGTACGCTGGAGTAGATTCCGGTGGTACTTCGGGCAAAGGAGCCGATTGCGAGAAATCGGAAGAACTTTGCTGTAATGCTGGTTCTGACCCATTTCCTGCGCCGACTCCTGTTACTGTAGCTATTCCTGCTCCTGATTCAATTTCCGCTGGCGCATCCAGGTCGGAATGATCATCTTCTAAAACCGGTTTACCAAGCGGTCCTTGTTGGCCATATCCTTCACTTACTTCCTGCTCTTTCACGGGTCCACGAGGGAACAAAAATTGTTCTTGGATAAATGAACTGTCATCTCCACGTCTAATTTGCTGTTTCCTTACTTGCGGAATCAATACCTCTTGTCTTAAAATCCCACGCAACGTGGTTTCCACAAACTCGTATAGTTCCGCCTCTTTGCTAAAGCGAACCTCCAGCTTCGCCGGGTGAACGTTCACGTCCACGAGTGAAGGATGCATTTCCAACTGCAGTACCACGAGCGGAAAACGATTAATAGGGAGCAACGTGTGATAGGCTTTCAGAATCGCCTGATTTAATCCATAGTTGCGAATATATCGTCCGTTCACAATCGTTGACATCCCCGCACGATTCGCACGTGTCCATTCCGGCAGACTGATCAAACCGCTGATCTTGTAATCCAGATTTTCGCCCTCAATAGGCAGCATCGCTTTAGCCGCACTCGTACCATAGATCGCCGCAACCACTTGTAACAGATCACCATTACCCAGCGTTTGCAGTAACGTATTCTCATTGTGCCGAAGAGTGAACGAAATATGCGGATGCGACATCGCCATCCGATATAACACATCCGAGATGTGTCCCAGCTCGGTCTGAATGGTTTTCATATACTTTAGTCTTGCAGGCGTATTGTAAAATAACTCCTTAACCACAAATTCCGTTCCTTGTGGTGATGCAGCATCCTCGTGAGTGCAGAGCTTGCCGCCTTCAATCACGATTCGTCGTCCCCGCCCGTCGTCTCCACTAGCGGTCAGCACTTCCACCTTGGAGACGGCTGCAATACTTGGCAGCGCCTCTCCGCGGAACCCGAGACTTGTGATCTGAAACAGGTCACGTCCGTGGGTTATTTTACTGGTCGCATGGCGGTAGAAAGCTGTCTCCAGATCATCCGGCTCTATGCCTGAGCCGTTATCCTTTACCCGGATGCGAAGCAGACCGCCTTCCTCCACTGCCACTTCAATCTTGGTGGCCCCTGCATCCACTGCATTCTCCAGCAGTTCCTTTACGACAGATGCAGGCCGTTCAACCACCTCACCCGCCGCAATCTGGTTGGCAATATGTTCATCAAGCACATGAATTTTAGCCACAGATTCTCCTCCTCCCGGTTAATCAGGATAATTGCTGTGCCTTTAATTTAAGTTCATTCAAGATTTGCATCGCCTGCAAAGGCGTCATGTTCATCACATCAATTTCTTTCATATGACGGATCAGTTCGCGTGCAGGTTTATCTTCAACTATAACTGTTTTTGTAGGTTGCACAGTTGCTGACTGCTCGTCGTCGAAGATCGACAGCTGTACAACCTCCTGCTGTCCCTGTTTGGATAGATTCTTCGGGCTTTCCTCCCGAATGAACGGCTCCTCCGCAACGTTCGATGACTCCAAACGAGTCGCCGCTTGCACCTTTGCCAACTGTTCGGATGACGCTCTGTTCTCACTCACAAACTCACTGCCAACCGCTACCTGTGAGGCTGCTTGTTCGAAACCATGCAGTAGTCCATTAGCACGCTCAATAATGCTATCAGGGAGACCCGCAAGCCTTGCACAATAGATGCCGTAACTGCTACTTGCCGCACCCGTAATCAACTTGCGCAGGAAGTTTACTTTGTCACCGCTCTCCTGAACTGCCATCGAATAATTTGCCAGCTTGTCCAGACTTTCCTCCAGATGAGCCAGCTCATGAAAGTGGGTGGATACAAGAGCTTTACAGCCGATCACGTCATGTACATATTCAATGACCGATTGTGCTATCGCCATGCCTTCACTGGTGGAAGTCCCTCGGCCCAACTCATCGATGATGATGAGACTGCGCGGCGTTGCTTTTTCGGTCATGACCTGAATATCGGCCATCTCCACCATAAACGTACTCTGACCACCGATCAGATCATCAGCAGCACCGATCCGTGTGAAGATACGATCCATGATCGGAACTTCAGCTTGACCAGCAGGGACAAAACAACCAATCTGCGCCAGAATCGAGATGAGTGCAACTTGTCTCATGTACGTACTTTTACCAGCCATATTCGGTCCGGTAATCAGCAGAATACGTGCCTCCTCCTCAGTCATCGCAGTATGGTTTGCAATAAACGCCCCATCACGCATGACGGCCTCCACGACCGGATGCCGTCCTTGCTCGACGACCAGATTATATCCATCTGTCAATACGGGACGCACAAAGTTACGCTCTGCACTAATCACTGCAAACGATTGATATACGTCAATTTCAGCCACTTGCTCAGCAAGCTTTTGTAGACGTGCAATCTCTTGATTAAGACGTTCACGTAGCTCTGCAAACAGACCGTACTCGATATCGACCATTTTGTCCTGAGCTTCAAGAATGAGTGTCTCCTTCTCTTTCAGTTCAGGTGTAATATATCGTTCAGCGTTCGCAAGTGTTTGTTTACGCTCATACCGTCCTTCAGGAAGTGAAGCAAGATTCGATTTAGTGATTTCAATATAATAACCGAACACCTTGTTGTACCCGATTTTCAGCGAGCGGATGCCCGTTGCTTCACGTTCTCTTGCTTCCAGCTCGGCAATCCACTGTTTACCATTCACCGAAGCTTCCCGAAGCTCATCCAGACGGGCGTGGTATCCTTCGCGGATCAAGCCCCCATCTTTAACCGACACGGGCGGTTCATCCACGATAGCCTGTCCAATCGCATCACGCAAATCAGCGCAATCATCCATCATTTCAGCGATATGCTGGAGCGTTACAGACGAAGATGCCGCGCAGTGGTGGCGCAGACTCGGAATTTTGTCCAGTGACGATTTGAGCGCGTTCAGGTCACGACCATTCGCATTCCCAAAAGCAATTCGTCCCACCAGACGTTCCAAGTCATAGATGTCTTTCAGCTCAGCTCGCAGATCCTCACGAAGAATAAACTGGTTATACAAGGTATCTACTGCTTCCAGTCTTTCATTGATCTTTCCTTTTTGCAAAAGAGGTTTATCCACCCAGCGCCGCATCATGCGGGCGCCCATGGACGTCTCCGTGCGATCCAGCAACCACAGCAGGGAGCCTTTCTTCGAACGTTCTCGCACCGTTTCTACAAGCTCCAGATTACGGCGTGTAAACGGATCAAGAATCATATAATGATCCGGCTCATACGTAGAGATTTGTGTCAATTGTCCGAGCGAGCGCTTCTGCGTTTCACTTAGATACGAGAAAAGACGTGCTACACATGCTTGACGCTCCGGCTCCAGCCTTGCCCATACCGACTCGCCAAACTGCTGACGCACGAGGTCTTCCTTGCTTTTAGTCCATGCGGTATAGACTACCGGACGGCCGATTGGAGATGATTCGGATTCTACGAGCTCCAGCAGGGCTTCATCTCCAACAAGTTCAGACGGCTCATAGATGCCAATTTCGTCCTTAAGCCACTCCTTGGAGTATGGAACTGATGTGACGTACAGTTCTCCTGTAGAGAGGTCACAGGCAGCAAGAGCGAGCGTGTTTTGGTTACCGGTTAGACATACCATGTAGTTGTTAGACTTGTCCCCCAGCGTCTTTCCTTCCATCACCGTTCCGGGTGTAACGACACGAACAATCTCGCGGCGTACCATGCCTTTGGTTACTGTCGGATCTTCCATCTGCTCGCAGATAGCTACTTTATACCCTTTCTCAATCAGACGCTGTATGTAATTTTCCGCCGAATGATAGGGCACGCCACACATCGGAATTTTGTCGTCTGTGCCTCCGTTGCGTGCTGTTAACGTGATCTCCAGTTCTCTTGCAGCATTGATTGCGTCATCGAAGAACATTTCGTAGAAATCACCTAATCTGAAAAAAAGAAATGCATCCTGTGCTTCGGATTTCACTTGCAAATATTGTTGAATCATTGGCGTGTACTGAGCCATGATATCGATCCACCATCCGTTCCTATGATGTCAGGAAGAAAGTTCCCTGGAAGGCAATAAGGCGGTCAGGCACCAAGATCGCGCACCTCCGCCTTATGTTCGGCTATCCGCCTGTTCCTTCATGGGCTTACTGCTTCATATCTTCCGTATCTTAACGTATTAAAAGTCCTATATTTCATTATAACAAAAAAATGACGCTTCTTCATGAGCCTGCCCGAATATTCCAAAGTTTACGAATATCCCGGCTCTCATCCCAGGTATGCCCCCGTTTGAATTGCCTCATGAGAGGCGCAGCATATCGTTCATACCTAGCGTATCCGGGTAACTGTTTCAGATCGTCCATCAGTGACGGGATACAGGTCATCATGACATGACGCTGTCCTTCGTAAAACGCGGAATGAACCTTCTCCTCTGCTAAAGGACGCTGTTTTAACAGATCGTAGTGGCATGCAATCAGACCTGCAAGAGCAACAACCCCTTTAGCAACAACCGGCGAAACAAGAAAACTCGGCAGTGTCCGATATTCGAATCCACCATAGGCTTTCAGACGAAAGTCACCTAACGTTCCGTACCTTGGTCTTCTTCCTGATCCGCGTGGATCTTGCAACACTGCCAGTGGTAGTGCCAAATAATTATCCAGAGCACGGAGTAATCCCCCCGTTAGATGCAAGCGACTAAAATGAATGTGGCCACCTAGCGGCAATCCTCGTTGCGGCATTCCACCTGCCTGCCAGATCAAAGAGGAGTCACTTATGCTGCGTGAGGCAACCGCAAAGGCTCGCAATAAATGCGACAACAACTCACGCGGTTCTGCACTCGGAGCTGGACGAAGCTCGGCAACGGGGTACACCCGTCTGCCACCAATCGTTACTGAATCACAGCCTGCGATACCCGTGCGTTCGAGAAAACGAGAAGCAGGTACAATTTTGGACTCAGGCATCTGCACCAGTAGAAACTCAGGGTCCATGCCGAGCACAGGAACCAGGTTCTCCTGCCGCTCCTGGTTCAATAACGTCTGATGTTGCTGCCAGCTTTCCCTATAAAGCAGAGCAAGGTCTGTTACACCTTTCCACGGGTCGGGATTAACCGAAATGACTGCACACCCGCCATTACCCGAAGCTTCCAAACGGACAGCCCCATGATCTAGACCTAATGTATACAACGTCTTGATCGCAAGGCGCTCTACCCGTTTATAAACAGATGATGACGCTTCACGGTCCAGTTCGCTTTCCTGTCTCGCTCCCATTCCGCTCGTGTCTCTGCGTATAATCCGAATGGCCTGAAGGCAGCTGATATGCACATCATACCGCACACGGAGTCCAGCTTCCCGCTTACGTTGCTCACTCATGGACAGCACTTCGATCCCTGCCTGTTTTAAACGCGTTATCCGTTCGCCAGCGCCCAGACGTGTATAAGCTTGAACACCCTTTTCGGCTTCTTCCATGAAGTCCATTCCGTCCCTCCCTTCGCCATGTTCTTGCTTATCAAAAAAAGACCCCGCAGCTGCGGAGCCTTCCCGTTAAACTCTTCAGGCACATAATCAGGCTCGTCACAACCCATTTTTTGTACTTTATGAAAGAAAGAGGGCTTACGCCCTCTTCGCCGCACCTTATGGTGCATATGATACCTTAGGTTATGAACATTCACTTTCCCTTTTCGGATGAGCGATTTACAACTCATCATCCAGCAGGTCTGGATCGAGATCATCATAGTCTCCATCCGCGCTGCCATAGTCATAATCCTTGTCTTCGTAATCACCGCAGCCATCCGTGCATACCTTGACACAGACTTTCGTTTCAGCCACAAGCTCTACAGCGAATTCCCGCTCAACCCGGATAATTACGCTGCCGCCCCCCGAGGACACTGTGGCTTCCACACAGCTAGGCTCCTGCGTTGCATCCGCAGATACCTCTACAGTGGAAGTCCGGTGTTTCGGGTCTAGATAGGACAAAGGTACATGTTCTACATACGATACCGTTTCTTTAGCTACATCTGTCTGTGAATTTTTGTCGTAGGAATACCAAATGTTGATATCGTAAGTACCAATAACTTCAATCCCGTCCCCCGCCGATACGGCTTCATACTGGTGGTTGATAATCCAAGCCCCCAAAATGCTGGTCGGACCATTGGGCGGAGTCACGGTATGTGTTACGGTAGAGAACTTACGACCTTTGCCGCAGATCGCCTTCGTGATAATCTCTCTACATTGATGTTTATGACTCAATGACATCTTTAAACCTCCTCCATACAATCATTCACTACAAGTGTATGCAGGACATCCGTCTAGGGTGACAACTATTTTCTATGATTCGTTTACAGATTGCGAGCGGTCTGAGATTGGAGAAGGCGCTTTGTCCTTCTTGGCGATTTTCAGATACATGGAGAGCTCGCGGCACAGCTGGAGAATAGCGGAACGCATCTCGAATTCTTCCCTTGTATCCGGCAACTCCATTTGTCTGAATTCTTCCTGCACATCAGCAAGCAACTTTTCCGTTCGTCCCGTGTACGATTCGGTCAACACGTCCTGACTGAGCTGATCGAACAGCTCCGCTACCATCTCGGCATGAGGCATTTTCTGATAGACCTGGGATACAAGATGCATCATGTGCTGTATGGAATCCAGCTGGGTTTTACGCATATAAAAGTATACGCTCCAGCCTTCATTTGGATGAATGACCTGATTCTCCAGTGAACGTTTGGCCGCTTCAATTCCGCCGAGTACGGCTTTATCCGCTTCAATTAATTCTTTGCCCGCCCATACTTCATTGGGGTTACGCAACGTTGTGGCGAACTCCCGGAAAATTTTCGAGAACAATTCGTCAATCCGTTTGCGTATCCGGAACATCTGTGGATCAGCCGCAGGCATATAAGCCAGATTCACAACCATCGCTGAACCAAGGCCGATCAAGAGCAGCGCAATCTGTACAAGAATGACATGCACATCCATCTCTCCACCGCTAAATACCCGAAACACCACGACTGAACCTGTCACAATACCTTCCTTAAAGCCCACCCGAACAATCACCGGAAAAGCCGTGAGTATGTATACGCCCAACACCCAATAATGGAAGCCGAGAAAGTGAAAAAGTACACTTGCAAACAAAAGGCCAACCACGGATGCAAAAAAACGTGCCGATATCGTTCGAATACTCCTTTTTCGTGTAACATCCACACCCAGAATCGCAAGCAAGCCTGCTGACGTTGGTCCTGGCAGGCGGCACCAGTCCGCTATCAGTACAGCCATCAGCGCTGCGATTGCCGTTTTAATGACTCTAAACCCCATTTAACATTCCATCTCCTCTAAGCTGTACAAAAGTTCGCGGCCCATATGTCCCCTGTTTAGTATGACTCAACCGGTTACAAACTAGACGACATCAACCGGCATGCACAACACATGCCGGTCACAGAAACATGCCACGAAGAAGAAACACTGCCCTTTCAATTGCGATAACCGAAAGAGTCTAAACCTCTAACCGACCTATACTCATCCCATGTGTTTCTGCCCGGCATGAAGGTTTTCCTTCCATCAAATATCCTACTTGATTTTACAATTGGGGGCAACGTGACACCTCTTGTGAAATTGTATACATATGATGAATACTTGTAAAATGGCTCTGTCAGTCACTTTTCATTTTCGAGCTATGATCTACGACCAGACGATAGTAACTTGCGTTCTGCATATACAACCAGTTGATACATAGCGGTAGCTACGACTGCAATAATGAGCAGGCTTGATAACACAAGTGTGAAGTTGAACACCTGGAATCCGTAGATGATTAAATATCCCAGACCCTGTTTGGCGACCAGAAACTCACCGACGATGACCCCAACCCAGGCCATACCCACATTGACTTTTAACGTAGATACAATTGTGGGGAATGAAGCAGGAAACACAACTTTGGCAAAAATTTCAGATCGTTCACCGCCAAACGTGCGAATAACCTTCACATAATTGGGATCCACTTCATTAAAGCTGTTGTACACAACGAGCGTTGTAATGATGACCGTAATAGAGAGGGTTGTCATCACAATGGCTGTAAATCCTGCCCCGAACATAACGATAAAAATCGGACCGAGCGCGACCTTAGGCATGCTGTTGAACACAACCATATAAGGATCGAGCACTTTGGACAAAAAAGGAGACCACCAGATCAGAACAGCAAGCAACGTTCCGACAAGTGTCCCCAGTAAAAATCCAACGACCGTTTCACCTACGGTTACCCCGACATGTGCCCATATTTCGCCGCTGACGACATCCTTGCCAATCTGAGCAAAGATTTTACTCGGATAACTGAAGAGCAATACATCAATCCACCGTAATCTGCCCGCCAGCTCCCAGAGTAAAAACATAGCGACTAACATGGACAGCTGAACCGCAAAAATATGTTGCCGCCATCTAACCATCCTACGATGATGGTCACGATGGAGTTCTTCCAGCCAAATTTCACGTACTTCCTGCTTTCCTTGATCTGGAATTTTCTGACTCACGTATCTTTCTCACCTCCTCCAGACTGAACAAGTTCATCCCAGAGTGACTGGAACAACTCATTAAAGCCTGCCTGCTCCCTTGCATGGAAAGGCTGTGCCAGCCGAATCTGTTCAGGAATATCGAATTCACGCCGAATGCGTCCGGGGTTGCGGTCAAGTACGATGACCCGGTCGCTGACTGCAATAGCTTCAGACAAATCGTGTGTGACCAGCACGGAAGTTTTGCCATACTGTTTTAACGTATCCGATACAAGATCTTCCAGTTGTAGTTTGGTTTGATAATCCAAGGCCGAGAACGGCTCATCAAGCAAGAGTATCGCAGGGTCTGTGGCCAATGTTCGAACGAGGGCTACCCGTTGCCTCATGCCACCCGACAATTCAGAGGGGTACTGCTCTTCTGTCCCGCCAAGTCCCATACTAACGAGAAGTTCACGGGTACGCTCTCTGCTCTGTGCGTCCAGATTTCCTGTCAACTCAAGCCCAATCAGTGCATTATCCAGAATCGTCCGCCAGGGGAACAGATAGTCCTGTTGCAACATATAACCCATATTGGCAGAGGGACCTTGAACATGCTTGCCTTCGACTTCAACCTTTCCCCGGGTGGGTTTTAGCAGTCCGGCGATGATCGACAATAGCGTTGTTTTTCCGCAACCACTTGGTCCCACCAGACTGACGAACTCTCCTTGTTTGATCTCCAGATTCAAATCCTCGATGACGAGTGATGCTTCGCGTTCACTGACATACACTTGAGAAATATTGTCCAGTCGAATCACGTTCCCGGAATCAGGCATTGCTCCTCACTTCCTTCCCTGGAGCGCCTGTTCTGCAAAAGACGGATCAACAATGGTGTTCAATTCAACCCGCTCTTTTAATTCTCCGGCAGCGCTCATGACATTCAGCAGATTGTTCCACTCATCGCCATCAATGATCGGATCTGTGGCATACGTGCCTTGTTCCTTATACCGGCTTACGCTGCTGGTCAGAATCGCTGGATCAATGTCTTTGAAAAATGGGGTGATCACTTGTGCAATCTCCTCCGCTGTATGAGAATCTACCCAAAGTTGAGCCTTGTGCAATGCATTCGTGAATTTTTGTACAAGTTCTTTGTTTTCATTCAGATAACTTTGTTTGGTCATAAAAACCGTATAAGGCAGATGCCCGCTTTCCGTTCCGAACGATGCCACCACTTTACCCCGGCCCTCCTGTTCAAAGATCGATGCCTGCGGTTCAAATAGCTGTACATAATCCCCTGTGCCTGAAGCAAAGGCAGAAGCAATATTCGCGAAATCCACATTCTGAATCAATTCCAGATCACTTGACGGGTTAATGCCATGTTTGTTTAAAACAAACTCCCCGGCCATTTGCGGCATGCCACCCTTGCGCTGTCCGAGAAATACACTTTGCCTCAATTGTTCCCAATCAAAGCTGTCTTGTGCATTTCGTGCGAATAAGAACGTTCCGTCGGTCTGCGTGAGCTGAGCAAAGTTAATGACCGGGTCTTCTGCCCCTTGTTGATAGACATAGATGGATGTTTCTGCACCAACCAGTGCAATATCTACCGAACCTGCGAGCAATGCCGCCATCGTTTTATCTCCACCAGCCGTTGTTTGGATATCCACTTCAATCCCTTCTTCTGCAAAAAAACCTTGAGCCGCGGCTACATATTCCGGTGCATAAAATACAGAACGAGTCACTTCACCAATCGTAATCTTGGCTTCATTCTCTTCCTTATTGCAGCTCGTCAGCGCTACAATGAGAATCAACACAATTACAATCCCCCGGACAAACCATGGCGTATATTTCATTCGATTTCCCTCCTTTTCTGAGTTCAGCAGTTTCTCTTTACTATGAATATGCCGAGGCCCAGTAAAAGGTTAAGAACTTGCACACAAAAAAAGGTCAACCAGAATTTTCTGGCTGACCTTCATTCAGACGCTTTATAATTTATAAATCTCAGCATACTTGGCTTCCAAATAGTCTGCCAAATAATCCGGATTCAGTTCTTCACCTGTCACTGCAACTATGAGTTCGGAAGGGGTGCGGCTCTTACCGTAGCGATAAATCTTGTCTGTAAGCCACTCTTTGATTGGAATCAGATTCCCTTCTTCAATCAGACGATCCAGCTCCGGCATCTCCCGACGTAACGTATGCATAATCTGTGCAGCATACATATTGCCTAAAGAATAAGAAGCAAAATAACCGAAATCTCCACCGGACCAGTGTACATCCTGAAGCACACCCTCACCATCGTTGGTTGGCAGAATTCCGAGGTATTCCTTGTATTTTTTATTCCATGTTTCTGGCAGATCCTTCACTTCCAACCCTTCATTATAAAGCATTTTCTCAATCTCATATCGAATAATGATATGCAGATTGTAAGTCAGCTCGTCTGCTTCAATCCGGATCAGAGAACTCTCCACCCGGTTTATTGCACGGTAGAAATCTTCCAGCTTCACTTCGCTCAGTTGCGGGAAATGTTGCTGTAGATCTTTATAATAACGTGTCCAGAAAGGTAGACTGCGTCCGATCATATTTTCCCAAAGACGGGATTGAGATTCGTGGATACCCATCGATGTGCCTTCGGCAAGAAGCGTACCGGCAAGACTCTCATCAATATTTTGCTCATATAGTGCGTGCCCGCCTTCGTGCAGAGAACTAAAGATCGCACTGGTTACATCATCCTGTAAATAGTTAGTCGTTATTCGAACGTCACCGGAATTCAAACCTGTAGCAAATGGATGCACACTTTCGTCAAGACGGCCTGCTTCAAAGTCGTATCCCATCTGTTCCAGAATAAACAGACTGAACTTCTCCTGCTGTTTGGTGTCAAAAATTTGATTCAGAAAATCAGTATTAGGCTTATTCTCAGCCGCATTGATTTTCTCTTGTAGTGGAACGAGACGCGCTTTGAGGCGGGCGAATACAGCATCTACCTTTTCCACAGTCAATCCGGGTTCGTACATGTCCAGTAGTGTATCATACCTTGTATCCTTGACACCCCAATAGTCAATAAACTCCTGTTTAAGTTTCACGATGTCGGTGAGATATGGTGAGAATCCGGCATAGTCACTGTTATGTTTGGCATCTTCCCAAGCCGTCTCGGATTTGGCAGTAAGTACGGTATAGGCTTGAACTTTCTCAGGTGGAACCGACTGACTGCGATCATACTCCTTCTTGCACTCCTCCACTTGGCGGCGGTCGGTGTCTTCGAGTTGCTCCAGCACATCCGGCTCAGTCAACGTATCTAGATAAGTTTTCATCTCAGCGGAGGTTTGCAGTTTGAATGCCTCAGTAGAGAGCAATCCCAGCGTCTCGGAGCGAGTTGGAACGCCTTTTTTCGGTGCTCCTGTGCGTAAATCCCAGTGAAGCAAACCAATGGCTTCGTGATAACTTTTTATTTTACGGGCCAGAATAAGGAAAGATTGCAAATGTTGCTGTGTTTGTTTGTCCATGGTTACCGTTCACCTCTTCAAAAAAAATTTGTACACCCTATTGATGATACTTTTTGCATTGCGTATAATCAACTTTTGACAGAAGTATAATGCATTATGCTTCTAAAATAGGGATAGCGCGGTCTACTGACTGCGGTGCTCTAATTAATCAAAGGCGTGTAGGACAAGCTGCATCTCATGCAAATGGCCGTGCTCGTCGTATTGGATAACAGGAGGCAATGGACATGAACAACATTCAAGAGATTTTGGCTTACAACAAATCATTTGTCGAGACTAAAGAATACGAGAAGTATACGGCTAGCAAGTTTCCAACCAAAAAGATGGTCATCATCACTTGTATGGATACCCGTCTTGTAGAGATGTTGCCGAAAGCGATGAACCTGAAAAATGGCGATGTAAAAATCATCAAAAATGCAGGTGCAATTATCTCCCAACCTTTTGGTAGTGTTATGCGTTCTGTATTGGTTGCTATCTATGAATTGGGCGCCGATGAGGTGCTTGTGGTAGGTCATACAGAATGTGGTATGGCTTCCCTGCATGCCGAAACAATGATTGGTCACATGACAGAACGTGGAATTTCCGAAGAGGTCATGTCTACGCTTGAAAATTCCGGCATTCGTCTGCAAAAGTGGCTGCGCGGGTTTGATAGTGTTGAAGAAGGGGTAAAAGGAACTGTGGACGTGATTAAAAAGCATCCATTACTTCCTCCCAATGTACCTGTTCACGGTATGGTGATTGACTCTGCCACAGGCGAGCTTGATCTTGTCGCTGACGGGTATGGACAACAGGCATCTCTCTAAATGGTTTGGAGTGCGGACCTTCTTGGTTCGTACTTTTTTTTGTCTAAATTAAGGCAGTTATCCTGTCAGGTTGTCAAACCATACAGTTTCAGTGTACACTTTTATGAAAGCGGTCAACGAAACAAAACAAGGGTTGTTTCGTTGGCCCAGCCCTAATATTAAGGAGACATGTGCATGAACATACTTTCCTACGGATTACTCGGGCTGCTTACCCGCGAGGAGTCTTCCGGTTATGATCTAATGCTGAAGATTCAGCCGCATTGGCAGGCCAAACACAGCCAGATCTACCCGCTCCTGTCCAAAATGGAAAACGAAGAGTTACTCGCCTCCCGCTGGGTACAACAGTCTGACAAACCGGACAAAAAAATGTATGCAGTTACGGAAAAAGGCATTCAGAAGTTACTGGAGTGGATGATTACTCCGGTTACGGCACCCGTTACGCGCGATGAATTTAATCTTCGCATTCTTTGTGTAGGTATTGCCGAAGATGGAAGCATGAGACGTATCCTGAATGAGCGGAAAAGCTGGTTCATGGAACGTATACGGTATTTCGAAGAATTGAAATCACGGATACCGCAGGATAATCTTCGGGTAGGCAACCGGGATTTTGGAAGTTACATTTTGGTGCAAAAAGGGTTAATGCATGCCCAGACGGGGTTGGAATGGTGTCATTGGGTCACCCAGCTTCTCGATGGTCAAGCGGCTATTCAAGACCCGAGTCCAAGTATTTCAGAAATTTAAATTAATTTTGAAACGTTCCAGCAGGTTGACCCGTATTACTAGAGTAAGGCCCATTTTGGGGAGTTAAACAAATTTATTCAGGGGGTTACGATCTATACAATGAAGAAAAAATTCGGAATTAAACATCTAATGATGGTTTTCATGGCATTCACACTACTGTTCGCGACGGTTGGTGTTACGAATCCGGACAGTGCTGATGCAAGACGAGGCGGCGGCGGGTTCAAATCCGGTACGAAGAGTTACACGAATACCCCTAAGAAATCAGACAATAACGTAAGTCAGTCCAATTCCCGTAACAATTCCAATACTGGCGCAGCGGCAAATAACCGTGGTGGATTCTTTGGCGGTGGCGGCGGCTTCATGAAAGGTATGATGCTGGGTGGTCTGGCAGGTATGTTGTTCGGCGGACTATTTGGCGGTATGGGAGCACTGGGTAACATTCTTGGATTGCTCGTGAACGTAGCCGCAATTATGTTGATTGTTATGCTGGCTATGGCATTGTTCAGAGCCATTACAAATCGTCGTAAACCTGCTGCGGATGGTCGTTATGACCGCCGTGACGATCGTGATGATGATCGTAACAGAAACGGACGGTACTAAGCTCTATGGTTCTAAGTATGGATGAGATTGTGAATGCAATTTGCATTCACATGGCAGAGCGTAAAGGTGTGCGTCCTACGGACGTAAATGTGGAGTTAAGCTGGGAAGAAGATACAGGTTATTCCGCAGAAGTCTGGATTCAAGGTCGCAGTCAGTTCCTGGTAGAATCCAACATGATCGAAGCGATTCTTCGCTACTTGCACAGCGAGTACAACATTCGTGCGTATCGTGAAGATGTTACCTTGGATCTGGATGAAGAGATTACTGCGATTGTCAATCAACATTAAAATACGGCTAGCTTCTAGCTTGTTATACAAAAGACCGTCTCCCCTCTGTCATCTGACAGCATGGGAGACGGTCTTTTTGGTTGCTTGATTTGCAAATAACTATGCTTGAAGCTTAACCAGGCTGTAGTTCTTTTTACCTTTACGGATGATGATAAATTTACCGCCAATCGCGTGCTCTGCAGATACCGTAAATTCAAGCTCGGTTATTTTTTCGCCGTTCATAGAGATGGCTCCCTTGGTCACATCCTCACGAGCTTGGCGTTTGGAAGGCTCCAAACCAAGATCAACAAGCCAGTCTACAATATTTTTAGCTTCACCGTCTGTTTCGTATGTTGGCATTTCCTTGAAACCCTGCTCGATCTCATCTGCTGTCAGGGAACGAATATCTCCGCTGAACAAAGCTGCTGTAATACGTTTTGCCTGCTCCAGCATCTCTTCGCCGTGAACGAACTTGGTCATTTCCTCTGCCAAGGCTTTCTGCGCATCACGTTTATGCGGCTCTGTTTCAACTTTCTCAGCCAAGGCTTCGATTTCTTCTTTGCTCAGGAATGTGAAGTATTTCAAGTATTTAATCACATCCCGGTCATCTGTATTCGCCCAGAATTGGTAGAATTCAAACGGTGTCGTTTTATTCGGATCAAGCCAGATCGCACCACCAGCTGTTTTACCAAATTTTGTACCGTCCGACTTCAGCATCAGTGGGATGGTCAAGCCGTAAGCTTTCGATTCTGAGCCTTCTTTTTTACGAATCAGATCCAGACCGCTCGTAATATTACCCCATTGGTCAGATCCACCAATCTGTAGTTGTACATCCTCCGTTTGGAACAGGTGAAGGTAATCTAGAGATTGCAGAATCTGGTAGGAGAATTCCGTGAATGAAATTCCGCCTTCAAGACGGCTTGCTACGACATCTTTTGCCAGCATGGTGTTCAGGTTAAAGTTTTTCCCGTAGTCACGCAGGAACTCGATAACGTTAATCTTATGTGTCCAGTCGTAGTTGTTAACCATGCGAACCTGATTGTCACCTTCGGTAACAAACAACTTTTTCATCTGTGCCGTTAACGCGTCTACATTCTCTTGCACTTGCTCCAACGTCTGCAAAGAACGTTCGGACTGACGACCACTCGGGTCACCAATCGTACCCGTTGCGCCGCCTATAAGAATTACCGGACGGTGCCCTGCCAATTGGAAACGTTTCAGCATCATAAACGGAATCAAGTGTCCGATATGCATACTGTCACCTGTCGGATCTACACCACAGTACAGGGAGATCGCTTTGGTCTCCGTCAGTTCACGTAGCCCTTCCGCATCCGTTTGTTGATTAATGGCGTCGCGCCACTGTAGTTCGTCAATAATGTTCATTGTAATAACCCCTTTTCATCATCAAAATTCAGTCATGACTTACGTTCTATATAAGTTGAACCAAGGAATTTACACCGTCCACTTCGATGACAGAATAACCCTCCAATCGCTGTTATCCCCAGATTTTTTTGGTTCCCTTTCCCAAAGGGGAAAATCCGGTGATAAAGGCGAACGCTTCGCTTTTTCAGGTTTTTTCTGTCCTCTCCGTTAAAGTGTAAAATTAGTTCAACTTATCTGGAACTAACATTGCAAGTGGTATTTTGGACACAAAAAAATCGCCGCCTTGTCTTCACAGACACAGGGACGATTAGAATAACCGTGGTACCACCCAAATTGCATGGACAACCTCTCCGAACATTCATATGTTCAAGAAATAGCGATCCATACCACTTTCAGCAAGTTATCGTTTGCCCATCCGCTTGGCATTACCCAAGTACTCCAGAGTGTAATTCGCAGCCCTTGTATGTATCAGGTTCCATCAACCCCTGACTTTCTGTAACAGGGACAAAGCCGCTACTGCGCTCTATCAACGTAATTCATATATTTAATTATAGCCAGTATAGCGAAACGTTCTGCACATTGCAAGCGCAAGTATTCAAATCATCAACAAAACTATAACCTGATCCGTAGCTCGTCATGGTAATGAGCGTAAGCCTTCTCCGCAACCTGATCTTCGTTATTCCAGAGTTGCTGGTCCAGCTCATCCAAACGTTCTTCTTGCTCCGTCTCCAGATATTTTGGGATGTCCCACAACCCCGTTAGTCTAGAATCGTTTTCCAAATGCTCAAAACAAGCATACTGCTGCTTCACATTACTCAGAACCTGGTTTGCCCCGATCGTTTCAAGTGCCTTGCATGCGAACTTATAAGCCTCTTCTCCCCAGTTGCAGAAGAATTGTATAAAACCACCATTATAGACATCTGCCTCAAACAGCCACAACGCTGCAATCTCTTGTTCCGTCTGGGAAAGCGCAGTCCATCCTTGCGCAGACTGGTTCTTTTTCTCCACAAAAGTCAGTGCGTAATCATACCACACATCCTGAATGTCCCGTTCGCTCATATCGAAGATTTCCCCTTCCTGGGTTGAACCGTTTCCAGTTCCCGGCGTTTACCCTCTTGATGCCAAGTTAAATATGGTTCACCGATCCTTCGAAAAGCTGCCCGTACGTTGTCTTCGATCTCTTGCCACACTTCACTTGTATAATCGAGATGGGTGTTAACGTTATCGACACCATACTTCTTAAGCAGGCTTACATGGGCGGCTGTAAAAATCATATCTTCCAACAACCAGTAGAGGACCTCCTCCACGTGCTTCAGCTTTTTAATCAGGGACGGTACACCGCGTTCATAGATTGTAACAATATAATGTCCATCGCCTATTTCGACATAGGGTGCACCTTCCCATTTGAACGACTCGCCCAATCGGTTCACATAACTTTCCATCTGTTCCATCGGGTAAGAAGTACGTGATAACAATTCAAGGAGTTGCTGGGCTAGCTCCTCCATGCTTAACACATTTGACACAAGATTCACCTTCCTTCTCTCTAACATCTAGGGTGTGAGATCAACCTCATATAATCGATTATAACGGCTAACAATGAAAAAGCTGCCTCTCGGCAGCCCACACCTTTTCCTCTCAGGTTCACAGAGAGGTTAAGTCCCGCAAAATGTCTTATACGAAGGGTCACAGGACACTGGCATCGCACCAAATACTTCCTGTTCAGGAGTATACGCATAAGGACGCTGGAGAATATCCAGCAAAGGCTGGATCAAACTGTAGTCTCCGTCCTGCTCTGCTCGCTCCAGTACTTCTTCTACCTTCTCGTTCCGCGGAATCACTACGGGATTGTTTCGTTTCATCTGTTCCATCACTTCATCGCTGGATTCCGGCTGTCTAACTAATCTGTCTTGCCAGCGTGTATGCCACTCCTTGAAGTCGGACTTGTCACTAAGTGTGGAGGTTTCCAGTTTATTCAGAGTCAATGTCACAAACGTATTCGTGAAGTCTGCAGCATGCTTTTCCATCAGATCGAGCAGGTCCTTAATCAAGGTCTCATCTTCCGCTTCTTCCGTAAACAAACCGAGTTTGGCTCGCATACCCGTTAACCAGTGATGATGATAGTGCTCCGAAAATTGTGCAATGGCATCCTGAGCGATTTGAACAGCCTGCTCTTCATCTTCATGTAGTAACGGCAGTAATGTCTCAGCAAAACGAGCCAAATTCCAGCCCGCAATGTATGGTTGATTGCCATAAGCATATCGGCCTTGTCTGTCAATTGAGCTGAACACCGTCGCTGGGTTATACGTATCCATAAAGGCACAGGGACCATAATCAATCGTTTCCCCGCTAATTGCCATATTGTCCGTATTCATGACCCCGTGAATAAAGCCTACGTTTTGCCACTTTGCAACAAGGTGCGCCTGAAGTTTGATCACTTCCTGTAGGAAGCTTAGATAACGCTGTTCGTTACCTTCTACTTGCGGGAAATGACGACGTACCGTGTAGTCTGCGAGCGCACGTAAATCCTCTACCGAACCAAATTGGGCTGCATACTGAAAAGTTGCGACTCGAATGTGACTGGCCGCGACTCGAGTGAGAATAGCCCCTGGGCGCTCTGTTTCACGATAAATGTTCTCTCCTGTGGAGACAACAGCCAAGCTTCGTGTCGTAGGAATTCCCAGGCCAGCCATTGCTTCACTGATAATGTACTCCCGAAGCATCGGGCCAACGGCAGCACGTCCATCCCCTCCGCGGGAATACGGCGTCCGTCCTGAACCTTTTAACTGAATATCCACTCGGTCCCCTTGCGGAGTAATCTGTTCACCCAGGAGCAAAGCACGTCCATCCCCAAGCATATTAAAGTTACCAAATTGATGACCTGCATACGCTTGTGCAAGGGGCTCGGCTCCGTCTGGTATGTTATTACCCGCGAAAATAGCTGTGCCTTCGGGGCTTTGCAGTACATCTGCATTCAACCCCAGGCTGACCGCCAGTGTTTGATTAAAAATGATCCAGTCTGGAGACTGGACAGCCACAGCTTGTTGTCTTGTATAAAACGTTTCAGGCAGTTCTGCATAACTGTTTTCCAGATTCCAGCCTGCGTTTAAATCGTTTTTTTCCATGGGTCACACTCCTTCTCCTAACAAAGAAATTCCTTTGTTTATCTTCATGTAGCATTTGTGAACCCATACTCATTTATGTCGTCGCATGGAAATTCCAAAGTAAAACAGTTCTTATCTGACGTGATCATCCGGCATAAAACCAAGTGTTTATTGGTATTTTACTTCGCAGGGATCGGATAATCTGTTACAATCACGTTCTCAATCCAGCCATCCAGAGAGGCTACGAATGCCTGATGTGCAGGGTGCGGACCGTATGCTCGCAAGGCTTCCTGATCTTCAAATGTCACTCTTAATCCCAGGGTGAATCCTTGAATGCGATCGGTTTCCTCCGTTACATTCATGCCAGCCGTCAGATCAACAATCCCAGGAATTTGATCCTGTAACGCAAGCAACTGAGCTACAAACTCCTGTTGCTTCGCAGGTGTGATTTTATCGTTAAATTTAAAAATAACCAAGTGTTCAAACATATTATCCCATCTCCTTATCCATTGGAGGATAATCTTACATTCAGCCTCATTCTTATTTTAAATTAAACCTAAACTGAACTCAAATAGATGTTCTCGATTCACCGCTTCGGTATAATAAGCAATATTGTTCAAGAATTCAGCCTCAGATGCACGTTATAATCACCTAAACATACCAGAAAGAAGGTGCATCATGAGCCGCGAAGTGCGAACCGTCGTGTATGATCCAGATTTGCAACTGGAAGCTTATCAATTTGAAGGCATCATGCAGAAATTTCCCAATCATTTTCATGACTATTATGTGATTGGTTTTATTGAAGAAGGGAAACGGCATCTCGTCTGTAACAACGAGGAATACCTATTAAATAGCGGTGACATCATTGTTTTCAACCCCCAAGATCCTCATGCCTGTGAGCAGGTAGATGGAAGAAAATTGGATTACCGTTGCATCAATATTCAGCCAGAAGTTATGCTGGAGTACGTGCGTGAAATTACTGGACAAGCCTATTTGCCAAGGTTCTCCACCCATGTTCTATATCAGAGTGAGCTGGTCTCCTCGCTCCATGAGCTACATCAGTTCATACTTGAGGAACAACCCGACTTCTGCAAAGAAGAGATGCTTCTCTTGCTACTAGATCAACTGCTGAAGGACTACGCTGATGCAGAGATGGCTGAAACCGAACAGAAGATAACGTTAGAGATTCGGCAACTGTGTGATTATATGGAAGTCCATTACTCGGAAAACATCAGCTTGAATGAATTATCCGAGATTTCGGGGATTAGCAAATACCATTTACTGCGACAGTTTACTCGTCAAAAAGGCATATCTCCCTACCGCTATCTTGAAACGATACGGATCAATCATGCCAAACGCCATTTGGAACAGGGACTATTGCCTATAGATGTTGCTGCTCAGACAGGCTTTAGCGATCAAAGCCATTTCACCAACTTTTTCAAAAAACTGATTGGTCTAACGCCCAAACAATATCGTCGTATTTTTAATCACGGAGCCGAGACTAAACGATTGCAGGAAAACAAGCGATGACTTTAATGCGTAATCACAACCATGTTGCCGGACACCTGCTTGCCTTATTTACCATTCTCATCTGGGGAACCACCTTTGTTTCAACAAAAGTGTTACTGAAGGACTTTACACCTGTTGAAATCTTATTGTTCCGTTTTCTGATTGGTTATCTCGTCCTGTGGATGATCTATCCACGTACTCAGAAAATTGTTTCTTTGCGGGAAGAAGCATTATTTATCGGTGCAGGTTTATGCGGAGTGACCTTATATTTTCTCATTGAAAATATGGCCTTGGTATATACGACAGCTTCCAATGCAGGCATCATTGTATCCGTTGCTCCTTTCTTCACCGCTGTACTTGCCCACTTTTTTCTGGATGGGGAACGGTTAACGACCCGCTTTGTAAGCGGATTTGGCATTGCGATCTGTGGCATTATCCTGATTACCCTGAACGGAAGCTATATGTTGCAACTTAATCCCTTGGGTGATCTACTCGCATTTATCGCTCCTGTGGTGTGGGCAGTGTACTCGGTTATGATGCGTAAAATCGGATTACGAAACTACAACGTTATAGGCGCAACACGTAAAGTGTTTTTCTATGGCCTGCTATTCATGCTACCAGCGTTGGGTTTAGTAGAATCTGATCTGAATGTCGCTAGATTCACACACCTCACCAATTTATCGAACCTTCTCTTTCTCGGTGTGGGCGCTTCAGCCCTTTGTTTTGTGACATGGAATCAAGCCGTTAAGCTACTAGGAGCGATTCCAACAAGTGTATACATCTATCTCGTACCTCTGATTACAGTTGGTTCATCTGCACTTATTCTTCATGAGCAACTGACATGGGTTAGCATACTAGGTGCATCCCTTACGTTGTATGGCTCTTACATTTCGGAGAGCACGGCGAGAGGCAAAAAGCGCAACGTATTTTCGGCAAAATTACGTCGCAACACTTAACTCACTTCTCGTTAGAAGTTACGTAATCACGTTCACAATGTAAAAAACACGATCCCTAGCAAACGGGGTCGTGTCTTCTGCGTCTTTTTCGAAAAAAATTAGCTTATATCACAGAGATTGGGCAAGTCCATCACTACTCATCCCCTGCTTTGTCTTGATCTAACTGAGACATAAGTAACTCCAACTCCTGTTTCTCCAGATGTCTCCACTCTCCCCTTTTCAACCGTTCATCCAGTGTAATGTTCATAATCCGAATTCTCTCCAGCTTTAAAACCCTGTACCCCAGCGCTTTGCACATTCGGCGGATTTGTAAATTAAGCCCTTGTGTCAAAATAATTCGAAAGACGTTCTCGTCTTGTCTATACACCTCACATGGTTTGGTAACCACATTCAGAATCTCCACACCTTTTGACATGGATTGAAGAAATGCATCAGTGACTGGCTTGTCCACGGTAACGACATATTCTTTCTCATGATGATGCTCCGAACGCATCATTTTGTTCACGATATCTCCATTATTGGTGAGTAAAATCAACCCTTCTGACCCTTTATCCAACCGGCCGACTGCAAAAATGCGTGAAGGATAATTCACAAACTGAATGATATTGCCCTCAATATGTTCAGCTGCCGTGCATGTAATGCCAACGGGTTTGTTCAGAACGATATACACGGCCTCATGATTCCGCTCTGGAATGCGCTCCCCATCCATCAGCACGATGTCTCCTGGTGCAACCGTATCTCCTTTTACACATACCCTGCCGTTGATTGTAATTCTTCCGGCTGCAATGCGCCGAGTCGTTTCCCTGCGGGAAAAATGCCCCGTCTCACTTATGTATTTGTTGATTAACATATTTCACCGCTTCTCATTATTTGATCTGTATATACAACTGTTCTTTCATTCATTTGAACAATTATTCCGTTTACCTTAAAAGCGTTGAACCTCATCTTCTCATGAAATGAAAAGCGACGCAACTGAGTCACCTTCGACATAAATCTTGTAATCGGACAGGATGAACTAAAAAAAGAATGACCTCGCCAAACTTTAACATAATTTTACAATAAAAAGCTTGTACATTTTCAAAATTATGGTATAAGTTAAATATAAAATAAACATTTATTTCAATTTATAAAAATGTTATCCACTTCAAGGAGGTAGACATTTGAAAAGAATATTCGTTTTAAGTTGCGGCTTCTATCTGCTGATTGGCATAACCAGCGTAGTACTTGGTGCGCTTCTACCCGTTTTATTACCTCACTATGAACGCGGTTACAGTGACGGGGGATTTCTACTATTTTTGCAGTTTCTCGGGTTTCTTGTCGGTGTACTTGTGTCACCGTCCATGACGGCTAAAATTGGTCGAAAATGGATGCTCACCCTTGCGTTGATCTTCATTATTGCAGCTTATTTGGTGCTCGGATGGTTGCCTTCGTGGAACGTCCTGCTTTTGTTAACCATTCTTGTCGGGTTTGGCTCAGGCATCATCGAACCTTCTGTTGGAGCCTTCACTATTGAATTTACGGAAAATCAGAAAGCGGTCGCCATGTCCAAACTGGATGTTTATTTCGCCCTTGGCGCACTTCTCATCCCCGCGGCGGCAGCTCTGTTCATCTGGTTGGGTCAGTGGCACTTGACGTTCTTCACGGTTGCTGCCTGCGCACTTATCCTCATGGTTTCATGGGTCACCATGCCTCGGCCTGCTGCACAATACCTCGAACAGGCTGGAGAAAACACGGCACAACAGGGGGCAAACAAAGTCCGTTATTCCAAAAAACATCTGGGGCTGCTCTCCCTCTTCGTTGTCTTTTTCTTTGTTTACATGGGACTGGAGCTTGGATTGATGAATTTCCTGCCCTCCATTCTGGTAGAACGTTTGGAACTGAAAGAATCTATCGCCTCCCTAAGTGTATCCATTCTGTGGATTGCCATGATTGTAGGACGCCTTTTCTCTGGCAAAATCGCTGAAGCCGTCAATTATATGCCCTTCCTGATCTGGAGCACGATAGGTACATTGCTGTTTACGGTATCTATGATATTCGTGTCCGGTCAATGGGTAACATATGGGCTAATCTTTGGAACAGGATTATTTATGTCGGGTTTATTCTGCATCGCACTCGTCTATGCGAATGTACTGATTCCTGGCATGACGGAAAGGACAACGAGTATATTGATTGCCTCCGGCGGTATAGGCGGTGCAACGTTACAGTACCTCACGGGATGGAGTATGAGCGCATGGCCGATCGTCGGCACCATCATGATTTTAGCGGGATTTTGTTTGCTTTTATTGCTGACATTGATCCTCTCCCACCTGTGGAACACTCGAGATGAATCGTTGAGCTCTGCATTCCCGCAACAAACCAAAGAAATATAATTTGCAAGGCTACTGACTTCAACACCTGAAAGGGGGGATGCCCAAACCATCCGGAATGAATCATATTGTTCACCTAGCTAGTACACTAAACTATTGGAGGAATCCGAATGCAAACTTTAACCAATAACCGCTTTACAGTCGGAAAAGGGATTAAGTTGATTGACGATGCAGGTGTGGAATATCTAGATGGCGTCTCGGGTACGTTTAATCTGTCCTTGGGATATAATCATCCACATGTAGTCAATAAAATTCAGGAACAAGTCGGCAATCTTACGCATATGTCTTCCTCCTTCACGGAACCTTACGTCAATGAAGTATTGGAACACTTGATTGAGTACGCTCCGAACAATATCGATGCCGGATGGATGCGGGATATTACCGGGTCTACGGCCAATGAGTGCGCAACTAAAATTGCCCAGAAGTATACAGGATCAACGGACATCATCAGCTTGTACCTTTCTCATCATGGACAGACCCAATTCGCAACGGGCATCTCAGGTAATGCCTTTAGACGCAAGCGTTTTCCTAATTCGTCAGCCCCTAATGCGGTTCATGTACCCGCACCATATTGTTATCGTTGCCCGTTCAAAAGTGAAAGTAGCGAGTGCGGATATCAATGTGTTGAAGCGATATCTGATGCTATAGAGTATGCCAGCTCAGGCTCGGTTGCTTGTATGATTATTGAGCCCATTCTCGGAAATGGCGGCAACATCGTTCCACCGTTAGGATATTTCAAGCGCCTTCGCCAATTATGTGATGAGAACAACATGCTTCTCATTGCTGATGAAGTCCAAACGGGTGTCGGACGTACGGGTACGATGTTTGCTAGCGAATTATTTGATATCCAGCCCGACATGATTACACTTGCCAAAGGCCTTGGCGGTATCGGTGTACCTGTAGCTGCAGTTCTGATGCAATCTCGATTAAATGTACTGGAAAAACATGAGCATTCTTTTACCTCAGGCAGTAATCTCATCTCGGTCACCGCTGCCAAATCCACACTGGAAGTGGTCTCAGAACCGGGATTTCTGGATGCGGTCAAACGAAAAGGATTTTTGCTTGGCGGACTGCTACACGAGCTCGCTCTGAAATATCCTAGCATCGGAGAAGCCCGCGGAGTGGGACTCATGTGGGGACTTGAAATCGTGGGTGATCAAAATGAGCCAGATACTCCAAAAACCAATGCGATCATCGACCGTGCCTTTGAAGATCAACATTTGATTCTACGCAGTTCACGGTACGGCTTTGGCAACGTCGTTAAAGTACGCCCTTCTCTGACAACGACCGAAGACGAACTGGTGGAGATTGTCGATCGATTGGATTCTGTCCTCGCCAGCGTTCATTAATGATCGGAAGTTATTTTAGCGTCGAAAGTAGTTTGAAAAAATGTAGTTCCTACAAAAAAAGGAGGTTCCATCATGCTTGCATTAGTATATAAATCTGCATGGGATGTCGCACTCGAGGAACGACCCGTTCCCGAAATTACCAGAGATAATCAGGTGCTTGTGCGTATACGGGCAACCGGGGTCTGTGGAACAGATTTAGGTATTGTTAGCGGAAAATATCATGCGATTCCTTCCGTCATTCTTGGACATGAATCCGCAGGTGAAGTAATTGCTGTCGGCTCCGCCGTCACCACTCTGCAACCAGGAGATCGTGTCGTCATCGACCCTACGTATTATTGTGGTCAATGCGAGATGTGCAGGACAGGAAGGCAGAACCACTGTACTCACAAGTCCGTTACGGAAACGGGAGTAAGTGCAGATGGCACGTTCACGGATTATTACGTGACAGAAGATCGCTTTTTATATCAATTAAAAGATCATGTTAGCTATGAAGAAGCTACTCTAACCGAGCCGCTAAGCTGTATGTTGACAGGCATTAATCAGATTCATTTGTTGCCGAATTTCAGAACGATTATTCTTGGGGCTGGACCCATTGGCATCCTGTACAGCTATGCACTTGCTTCCAAAGGTGTCACCGGAAGTCTGGTCGACATCTCCGAGGAACGCTTAGCCATTGCAGGTTCCATCGCACCCGATCGCTGGCAAGTTCATTCTTCCTTTGAACAGGCGATTGCAGACATCGCTCCTGCAACCGGACAAGTGGATATGATTGTAGATACTACTGGAGTTGTAGGCACTCAAGTATTGTCACAGCTTGCCAGTGGCGGCTATTTGATGCTGGTTGGTTTACGGGATGGAAATACGTCATTTAACCCGAAGGAAGTAGTGGATCGCAGCCTGAAAATTATCGGCTCTATTGATTCGCTTGGAACGTTTGCCACCGCACATTATATGATTGAACAACAGATTATTCCTGCCAAAAAAATTATAACCCATTCTTTTCCGCTGGAAGATTACGAAGAAGCATTCCGCACACTTGGATGCGATATACAGGGACGCACCTTACAAGCCTCCTCTCATGCCATCAAGGTTGTACTGCAATCCAATTAATTCGTTTTTCGTAGCTTGCTGGAATGCTGAATAAAAAGCAGTTACACTAAAACATATGAGACATCATTCAGAGGAGGAATGCAGCATGACAGCAGATCAAGTGGCTGGACGTCTGGACAGGAATCAGATGCAAGATGAACATCGTCATCTTTCTATTCAAGGGGTCATTTTTGATATGGATGGCGTTCTGATCGACAGTGAACCGATTTATTTCGAGATAGAGCGAAGTTCATTTGATCATTTTGGGGCAGCCGTGACGTTGGAAGAACATCATTCTTTTGTTGGTGTCACGTTAGAATCCATGTGGCAACATGTTATCGACAAGTATCAGGTCAAGGTGCCGCTGGAAGAGATTCTTGCGTATCATCAGCAGCATGTCATGGAAAAGATGTTAGCTCATGCCAAGCTTGTGGCTATGCCTGGGGTAGAACGGTGGATACGCTGGCTACATGAGCAACACATCCCGATTGCCGTTGCTTCCTCATCCCCTCGGGCACTCATTAATCTAATCATGGAGAAAACGGGATTGGGTGCGTTCTTTGATGTTCGCCTGACTGGTGAAGAGGTTGAACACGGCAAACCGGCTCCGGATATTTTCCTGGCCGCAGCCGAGCGAATCGGTGTATCTCCGGCGAATTGTCTGGTTATAGAGGATTCATGCAACGGGGTTCAAGCAGCCATAAGTGCAGGCATGCGCTGCATCGGCTATCATAATCCGGGGTCGGGCAATCAGAATCTGTCCAAAGCAGATGTGCAAATTTCCAGCTATGATGAGCTATGGACATTGAAAGATAAGCTGCCTTTTGAGAACGTAGCACCGGACTTACCAAGATCAGTTTAATATCATAATATCTATACTGAAAACCTGCATATTAACAAACACGAAATAATTTAATAACGCAAAACAAACACGAAGCAGCTCAATTCCAATGAATTGAAGCTGCTTCGTGTTTTGCTTGCTGCATGTTTTGTAAAGATAATAAACTTAAAATGCCGTCGGAACTAGCTTAACCCGAAATGTCCAGACTTCTGCCTAGATTGGGGTGAGGAGCCTGCGCCGACTTCAACATCTCGGCCATCTGCTGACCTTGCTGCTGTGCCATATCTTTGGTCATTGACATCACTTGCAGACTTGCCGCCTGAGCTAGCGAAGCCTGACTCTTGGCCATAGATAGTGCTGCGATATCCATGTGATCTCTCCTTCCTTATCTTCGCATGTAATTGTACTCATTATATATCGGCCAGAAGGGAAGCTATTGTTAAAAACCCGGTCAACATATCAGCAAAAAGAACAACCCAAACCGCTGTTAATCACTGAAAACAGTTGTTTGGGTTGTTACATACATTAATAACTTTCCGATGTAATCAAGTCTAGATCATTGATATGAACCTCGGGGTTCAGCACCACTTGTTGAATGATAGAAACAAAGTGTTTTTGAATCTGTTCAACCGTAGCGATGTCATATATCTTAGCATTGAACATTAATATGATTTTCATTTGCTCATGGGGTTTAATAATTAAAGTAAAATCGAAACTATTGTGTTCCGTTCCCCCAACATTCGTGATTTCAAGCGGCACTTCACCTATTTTGCCCAAATCCTCCAGCCGATCCTGTACCGGAAAATTTTGATACACGACTACATGGTTAATCAAGGCTTGTTTTTGTTTAGTCAAATTTTGAATATCATATAACGAGTACGTATCATAAGCATGTGAATCCACAGCTTGTACTTGGGTCCTTTTCATCAGTGTGATAAAGGGTTCTTCACCCTCAGCCCGAATACGAACAGGAATAGCATTGATAAATAGTCCAATCATGCTTTCAATCCCAGGAATAACTGCTGGTCTGCCCGATACAACACTGCCAAATACGACATCTTTACTTTCATTATATTGTTGCAGTAATACGCCCCACGCGGTTTGCATAAATGTATGCACCGTCACCTGTTGTTGCTCAGCAATTTGTTTCATTCTCTGAACCAGTTCCTCATCCAAATGACAGTTTAGCGTTCTGGAATCCTGTCTTTCATAGTGCGGTTTAGTTTTCCCTCCAGGTAATCTGGTTTGTCCCTCATAACCTTCTAGGTAACGACTCCAATAGGTTATCGCTCCTTCATTGTTCTGCTGCTCCAACCATTCAATGAATTCACTATAGGGTGTTAACAGGCTCATTTCAGGTTTTCGATTTTCCCGGATCGCAAAATAATTCTCGAAAATCTCTTTACTGATCAGAGACATACACCAGCCATCCATCAAAATATGATGAAAACTCCAAATGACATGATAATTTTCTAGGGCTGTTCGTATAACAGACATCCGGATTAACGAGTCTTTTTGCAAGTCAAATCCCAAAGCCTGATCCTGCTTGATGTATTGATCGATATACTCTTTACGCTGCATTTCGCTTTTGCCTGTTATATCCTCAACTTTAAATTCAAATTTCTTCTGCTCATACACAATTTGAAGAGGAATGTCCAGCATTCCCGTGTAAAAATTAGTTCTTAATATGCTATGCCTTTGCATGATTTGATCCAGGCTTTGTGCAAAAGAGGTCACATCCAAATTCCCGGCCATATCAAACAAGATTTGTACAAAGTACGCACCCGAAACAGGATTCCGCTCGCTCTCGTACAGCATTTCCTTTTGCAAAGGGGTAAGTGGATACACATTCACAATTTGACCGATACTTCGGGTATATTCGACTATCTGATCCCATTGATTTATCGTCAATCCCTTAAGTGAAAGATCACTTGGGGTGAGCTCCCTTTGTTCTTTAATGGTGCAATGCTCGATTATTTTACGAAGGTTATCCTTATAAGAATAGGCCAGTTGCTCCATCGTTTCTCGTTGATATTGCTTTTGACTATAATTGATAGTCAGTGCCAATTTCCCCTCTACAACGATGCTGTTGATATTAAGCACAAACGGTCTCTTGTTATTTTCACTGACGGAAGGTCCACTGGAATACGTTGAAAACTGAATACCAGCCTGGTCCGAATTCTGGTTTATTTGACCCATATAATTAAAACTGATTTCGGGATTTCGCTCTAATTTGTCTCCTTCAGTCCATGCTGACAAATACCTTAAGATCCCGTAACCGATCCCTTTACTCGGGACCTGGCGCAGTCCTTCCTTGACAGACTTGATTCTTTTAGATATGTCAGCTCCCGCTTCCATCCTAATCATGACTGGATACATGCTCGTAAACCATCCCACGGTACGCGTAATATCCAGCTCTGGAAGAATATCCTCCCTGCCGTGCCCTTCCAGGTTCACGACCACTTTATCCATGCCTGTCCAATCATGAACTGCCATTCCCAAAGCCGTTAGCAAAATGTCGTTAATCTCCGTATTGTACGCACGATGGGTCTGCTTTAATAACAGCTCCGTTTCCTCTGCCGTCCAATGCAAGGTAATCGTTTCGCTGTCTTTTCCAATGCTTTCTTTACAATCCATATCTTTAGGCAACGGAGTTCGCTCGACTTGATCCACAGAACACCAGTATGCATATTCCTGCTTCATCACAGGCTGAACAGCAAAGGCAGATAACTCTTCTGCCCATTGTTTATACGAAGTCGTTTTTTGAGGCAGGCAGATTTCTTCCCCTCTGTGGAACTGATCAAGCCCTGTTTGAATATCTTCATACAAAATACGCCATGACACTCCATCAATCACCAGATGATGAATGGCAATGAGCAAATGATCCCCTTCAGCGCATTGAAACAAGCCAAGTTTAATCAATGGGCCGTGAGCCAGGTCCAAGCTGCTCTGGATTTCTTTTGCTTTTATTTCAACCAAAGGTGCCGGATCCGTTACATTCGTCAGATTGAAGATATCCAAACTGTATAATCCGTCTTCTTCAGCTCCGCGGTTCCACGCTTCATATCCACCTTCTGGTACCTGACGATAAACGATGCGAAGTGCATCATGCTGCTTGACCATTTTCTTCAACATGCTGTGAATGAAGCCGATATCGAAACCATCTTTACGGAAGAACATCATTTCCTGGTTGTAATGATGTGCATCCACCATGTTTTTATCAAAGAACCAACGCTGAACAGGTGTCAGTAAGACTTCCCCTGTTACTTCCCCTTGATCATAATGAGTGTTCACAGAGGTGACGTGTTCACTTAATTCGGATACGACCGGATAGGTGAAAAAATGCTTCATTTCCACTTTATAGCCTGACTGAAGCAATCGTGATGCCACTTGAATACATTTGATCGAGTCTCCCCCAAGCTCAAAGAAATGATCTGATCTGCCGATTCTCTGAACACCAAGCACGGCTTCCCAGGCAGAGATAATCGCTTGTTCCACTGGGCTCTGCGGTGCCTCATATTCGGCTATCTGATCTACATTTTTTTGTGGTAAAGGTAATGCCTTCCGGTCAACTTTACCATTGGAAGTTAACGGAATATGATCTACATGAACAAAATAAGACGGAATCATGTAATCCGGGATTTCATGAGCTAATGCTGATCTAATCTCCTTGGCTGACAATGCACTGTTGCCTTTCCAATAAGCACATAATTGCTTGGATCCGTCCTCCTGTTCATGGGCGATTACAACCGCTTCTTGGACCGTTTCTATTTTTAAAATAGCGGTCTCCACTTCTCCCAGTTCAATTCGATAACCTCGAATTTTCACCTGCTGATCGATTCGTCCCAAATATTCAATATTTCCATCTGCCAGCCATCTGGCAGCATCTCCAGTTCGGTACATCTTTCCTTCAGTAATCCAGGCATGTTCTACGAATTTCTCTGCTGTCAACTCAGGTCGATTCAGATATCCCCTGGCCAGTCCCTCTCCCGCAACATATAACTCTCCCGGAACCCCAATCGGCTGCAGCTGTTGATGCGTGTTCAATATATAGGTCTGCAGTGTCGGGATCGGTTTACCGATGTTGCTCCTACCCGCCTGTATCTCAATTTCAGTAATTTCCTTATAGGTTACATGAACGGTTGTTTCCGTTATGCCATACATATTGATTAACTGAATAGATGGATATTTCTCTCGCCAGTTTTTTAGTAAAGCCGGATTGAGTGCTTCCCCTCCAAAAATCACTTTTCTAACATTCAATCTTTCTCCATTACTTGTTAACTCCTCCTGAAGGAGATGGTAGAAATACGTTGGCGTTTGATTCAAAATGGTTACTCGCTCATCTCTTAACAATTGTAAAAATTGCTGCGGGCTTCTAGCTGTCATTTGGGGGACGATAACCAGTTTGCCTCCATAGAGCAAAGCACCGTACATTTCCCATACGGAAAAATCAAAGCAAAAAGAGTGGAACAGCGTCCATGTATCTGATGATTGAAAATCAAATCTATTTTGACTGTTAAACAATAATCGAACCACATTTTTATGTTCAATGCATGTGCCTTTGGGTCTCCCTGTTGTTCCCGAAGTATAGATTACGTAGGCCAGCCCTGTTGGGCACACCGTTACTCCCAAGTTGGAATCATCTTCATAATCGTATAACTGATCAAGGTAGATGCGTTCTCCTGTAAAAGAGATACGCTCCTGTATATGCCGCTGCAGCAGCAATATATGCACACCCGAATCTTCGAGCATATAATTCACACGTTCCTCTGGATAATCAGGATCAATCGGTACATACGCACCGCCAGCTTTTAGAATCGCAAGCATTCCCACCACCATGTCTAACGATCGCTCAGCGATAATTCCAATTAACTGCTCTTTTTGAATCCCTCTAGCATGCAGAGTTCTTGCCAATTGATTGGCTTTTCTGTTCAGTTCCTGATAGGTGAGCTGTTGACCTTCGAACACAACCGCGATGTGTTCAGGCGTTTGTTCCACCTGTTCTTCAAACAGTCCATGAATCGTTTGGTCCATCGGATATGTGGCCTTCGAGTCATTAAAAGATTGCAATATATGCACTTTCTCCTGTGCTGTCATCGGGTCTATATCATCGATGGAGATATATGGATTCAGGACGACCTGCTCTAAAAGTTGAATGAAGTGTCCTTGGATCTGTTCTATGCTTCCCCGATCATAGACATTGGCATTGTAGTAGAACATGCATTTCATTTCTTGGTCCGGTTTGATAATTAAGTTAAAATCATAATTGGTTTGTTCGTCTGCTTCTACATTCGTAATGCGAAGAGCTGTCTGCTCTTGATCCCCAAACTGTTCCGTGATGCCTTGGACCGGATAATTCTCAAACACGAGAATGTGATCGATCAAATTTTGCTTTTGCCTGGTTTCCGCTTGAATCTCGTATAATGGATACGTTTCATGCGGATGCGAAGCGACAGCTTGCTCCTGGATCCGTTTCATCATCCCCGCGAATGTTTCGTTTCCTTGCGATTGAATTCGCACAGGGATCGTATTAATGAATAGGCCGATCATACGTTCAACACCAGCGATCCCTGCGGGTCTGCCGGATACCACACTTCCAAATACGACATCCTTACTGTTATTGTATTTCTGCAACAACATTCCCCAAGCCGTCTGCATTAGCGTGTTCAGGGTTACCTGATTCTGACTTGCAACCTGTGTGATGCGTTCAGTTAATTCCCGACTCAGTGGAAAAATTAGATTTTCGGAATGATATTCGTTGCTTTTCCGAATGCTGTGCTCTTTTGGCAAAGCGGTCTGCTCCTCATAGCCTTCCAAGTAGTCATTCCAGTATTTCAGTGATGCTTTATGATCCTGTCTATCTAGCCATTCAATATAGTGTTTGTAAGGCGAAGCTGTTTGTTGTTCACCTTGCCGTCGTTCCAGAATTGCAAAATAACCATCGAACAGCTCCTGGATCACAAGTGAAAGACACCAGCCATCCATTAAAATATGATGATAATTCCAAATGAAACGATAAGTTTGATCATCCGTCTGCAAAATCGATATCCGCATCAACACATCCTTGGACAAATCAAAACCTTTATGTTTATCTTTTCGAATATAAGCTGCCACATATGCGTCACGATCTTCTTCCTTCATTTCTCGCAAATCTTCATATAGAATCCCGTTTGGTTTATGACGGTAAACCACTTGCAGGGGACCGTGTTTCCATTGGCTATGAAAATTCGTTCTGAGAATCGAATTCCGCTCGATCAGTTGATCCAAACTTTTCGCAAATGCTTTCACGTCTAACAATCCATGAAGATCCAGTGTCGTTTGAAGCACATAAGCTTCAGAATTCGAATGCAGTAAACCATGAAATAACATTCCATTTTGCATCGGAGACAGCGCATATATGTCTTCAACTTCACCAATGAGTTCAATTTCGCGAACCAGACCTTCTAGCTCTTCAATGGTCATGCCTTTCAAGGATAGATCACTTGGTGTTAATTCCGGCTTCTCTTTGCTTAAGCAATGCTTGGTTAATTCTCGCATATGGTTCTTGAAATAGGCCCCCACTCGCCCCATCGTTTCTTTATGATATTGTGTACGGCTGAACTTCAAGGACAAGGACAATTTGCCATCCATAATCAAAGCATTAACATCGATAAGGACATTTCTTCTATGATTCTCGCTTGCTGCGGCTCCACCGGAATAAGGAGACATTTGCATCCCGCTATGTTGGAGGTCCTGATCGAATTGTCCCAAATAGTTGAAGCTAATTTCAGGATTCAAGGTAAATGGAGTCTCTTTCCGATGTGTGCTTAAATATCTTAAAATCCCGTATCCAATCCCTTTTTTAGGGATATTGCGAAGGACCTCTTTGTTGGTTCTAATGAGCAGAGATAGATTGGAATGTTCTTTCATGTTAAGCAAAACAGGGTATTGGCTTGTAAACCATCCGACCGTTCGTGTAATATCAAGATCCGGAATAATCGATTCTCTGCCATGTCCCTCTAGATTCACAAGAATTTGATCACTGCCCGTCCATTGATAAATAGACATACCTAATGCAGTAAGCAGAAGATCGGTAATCTCCGTATTATACGCACGATTTGCATGTTTCAATAGCTGTTCTGTTTCCGCTGGCGTCCATTCCAGCGTTAGTTCTTCGCTGTCTTTTTCCAGGGCATCGTTCGTTCTGAAATCGGTCGGTAATGGCGTAAAGGAGGTTTGTTCCATTTCTCTCCAGTAGTCCAATTCCTGTTTCATAACTTCGCTGTCCGCATACAACTGAAGCTGCTCCGCCCATAATTGAAACGATGCCGTTTTCTGTGGTAGCTGCATCGGTTTTTCAAGCATGAATTGTTCATAGCTCTTTGATATATCTTCAATCAGAATTCGCCATGAAACCCCGTCGATCACCAAATGATGGATCACAATCAATAGATGATCACCGTCTGCGCATTGAAATAAACACAACCTCATCAAAGGGCCGCGCTCCAAGCTGAGCAACCGTTGCAGTTCATTGGCTTTCTTCTCGATTGAATGAGATGGATCTGCTAACGACGTAAAATCCATCGTTTCAAACGTATAGAATGATTTTGGTGAGTCCAGCTCTTGATTCCACGGTTCATAACCTTGTTCGTTGTAATGATACTCCATGCGTAGTGCATCATGATGCTCAATCATTTTATCGAACACCTGGCGCAGAGCGGCCTCGTGAAAACCTTCTTGCCGATATAGCATAATGGACTGATTATAGTGATGGGGATCCACCTTGTACTGCTCAAAAAACCAATGTTGGATAGGCGTCAATAACACTTTGCCCGAAACGGTTCCCTGTTCTGATTTAATGCTTACGGGCTGAACATGCGGAATCAAGCTTGCAATGGTTGGGTTCTTAAACAGCTGTTCCATCTGTACCTGATAACCGTCCTGATATAACCTCGACGATACTTGAATGGATTTAATCGAATCCCCGCCCAGCTCGAAAAAATTATCCCGGAGTCCGATGTTTTGTACCCCCAGCACACTTTCCCAGATAGATACTAGCTGTTGTTCCATGATGGTACGCGGCGCTTCGTATTGCATTCCCTTCAGCATATGTTCTTTGGGAGAAGGCAGTGCTTTGCGATCCACCTTTCCATTGGACGTAAGCGGCATCTGATCCAGCTGTACAAAATAGGATGGAATCATGTAGCTTGGCAAATGCCAAGCTAACTCTTCCCGTAGCTCCGCAATGGTCATTGCTTCGGCTCCTACGAAATAGCCACATAATTGCTTTGTTCCCGCCTCATCTTCAATAGCGATCACGATAGCCTCTTGAATCCGGTTTATTTTTAAAAGGGCACCCTCCACTTCACCAAGTTCAATCCGGTATCCACGAATTTTCTCTTGATGGTCCATTCTTCCGATATATTCGATATTTCCATCGGGCAGCCATCTTGCAAAGTCACCCGTCTTGTACATCTTCGCTCCAGGTACAAACGGATCATCGACAAACTTCTCTGACGTCAGGTCAGGACGATTCAAGTAACCTCTGGCAATTCCCGCTCCCGCAACACATAATTCTCCCTGTACTCCAACAGGCTGCAATTCACGGCGTTCACTTAAAATGTAGACTCTATTGTTCGCAATTGGCTTTCCGATCGAGATATATTGCTCCGTCGAGTTAATCGGAAGTACGGTAGATACCACACTATTTTCAGTCGGGCCATACTCGTTACATACTTCGATCCGTGGATTAATATGTTTCAATCGATGTATTAAGGAAGGTACGATTTTCTCTCCCGCTGCGACTACATTTTTCATCGAAGCCCAATCCGCAGCTTGCGCTTGTTCCAAAAGAGTCATCAAGAAACTCGGCGGGCTTTGAATATGCGTAATGGCCTGTGTTTTGATCATCGAATTGATGGCTACCGCATCTTTACACTGCTGCCCGTTCAATACGTATACGGTTGCTCCAGAGATGATCGGGCCAAAAAAGTGAGTAATGAACGAATCAAACACAAAGGGATTCAGCATTAACACCCGGTCGTTTCCGCTAAAATGATAAAAGTCCGCTTTCCATTGCAGGGAATTTACAATGTTGGCGTGTTCAATCATGACACCTTTGGGGTTGCCCGTTGTTCCTGACGTGTAGATCATATATGCCAGGTCACTGTCACTGACCGAATACTCCAGATTCGAATGGCTGTTGCTGCGATGGGCATCATCTTCGAGAAAAACAGACGTACCCTCATATGATCCAGGTATTTGGATGTGACTGTGATGAAGCAACCAAGCCGCATTTGAGTCCTTAAGGATAAACTGGATACGATCTGCCGGATATTCCGGATCAATGGGAACGTATGCCCCCCCAGCTTTCAGAATACCCAATAATCCCACAATCATTTCCAGCGATCGTTCTGCCATAATTGCAACAAATTGCCCTGGCTGCAATCCCTTTGCTTGAAGTGTGCGAGCCAATTGATTGGACTGTTGATTTAATTCTCTGTAGGTTAATACACTGCTCTTAAATACGACTGCAGGATGATCCGGCGTCCGCTCCACCTGTTCTTCGAATAATTGATGCATTAACTTATGCTGTGGATAAACCACTTTTGTATCGTTAAAATCAAACAACAGTTTGTTCCGCTCGGAAACGGACAATAGTTCGACGCGATTTAACTCCAGATCGGGCTGGTTCAATAAGATAGCGAACAATTGATCGAGATGCTCTGCGGCTTGAACCATATAATCTCGATCATAACGCTCTGCGTCATAGGTTAATTTCAATTGAACAATCCCGTTCTCCAGGTCAAAGTGAAATAACGTGGCTGCTCTTACGTTATTTTCATCAGAAACCGTTTGAGCTTTCCCTAATGAAACCAATGTATGAATCATTGGTGCATGATTCAAATCGTAGTCAATGCTTAAACCTTCAACCATTTTTCGGAAAGAGATTCGTTGATGTTGAACAGCCTCACTGAAACTGACCTTCATTTGATTAAATATGGACTTAAAAGACATCGTATGATCGATATTATTTTTTAAGAGGAGAACCTTATTGGAGAGCGCCAGGTCACTGTTCTTCTCTTCCATCGCTCTCATGCCCATAATGATTTGGGTTTCATGGGTGTATTTATATAAAAGACACTGAACTCCGGATAATAATATCGTGTACATGGCCATGGGATTGTTTCTAGAGATAGATTTGATTTTATTAGATACTTCGACTGACAATGGCTTATACATATAATTTTGTCGGTTAGTATCGTGTGGGTGTTTGAAATCTATCTTGCAATAAGGCAAATGAACAAGAACATCTTCTTCTTCAAATCGGCTTGCCCAATACATTTCTTGTTTCTTAAATATAGACATACGGCACCCCGATCACTATTTATATTTACAGTTCATTTTAGAAAAAATCCATCTCGATCAGATTGGTCAGTGTATCCTCATTCGTGTATTCGTCAGCCAATTGGATCTCATTGATTTCTATATGAGGCTCGCGGCATATCGTTGTCAGAATCAGCAGTAAATTTTGTGACATGGCTTCAATCGTTGTTTTATCAAACAAAATCGTGCTATATTCAAAAGCGGCATCGAATTGGTGATCCGACTCAGTGACATACAGCGTTAAATCAAACTTGGATACGCGATTATTTGGAGCATAAGGCTTACAGGTGATGCCATCCATGTGAATCTCTGATGGACCTGTATTTTGTAATACAAGCATGGTGTCAAACAACGGATTCCGCCGTGCATCCTTGTTTAGATCAACTTTTTTGATTAATTCCTCAAACGGATAATCCTGATTCTCATAAGCGTTCAGCATATGTTCTTTGACTTCCAGCAGATATGCTGCAAATGTTTTATCTGCCGCAGGCTGATTTCGAACAGCTAGTGTATTCACGAACATGCCCATCACCGGCTCCAGCTCCGCATGTGTTCTTCCCGCAATCGGCATACCCACGATAATATCCTCTTGTCCACTATATTTAGACAATAAAATGGTATACGCCGCGAGCAGGATCATGTATAACGTTGCTCCTGTCTGAGTTTCCAATTTTCTCAAGCTTATGACCAGCTCTTCGTTCACATCGATATCCAATAAATCTCCCTCATAACGCGGCGATTCAGGTCTTTCATAATCTATCGGCAATTCCAATAGTGGAATCTTTTCACTGAATATCTCGAGCCAATACTGCTCCTGCTTTTTCATCCAATCACTGTGAAGTTGGAATTGCTGCCATTCCGCATAGTCCTTGTATTGAATCCGAAGAGGGGATAACTTTTCTCCGCGATAGAACTGACCGAGTTCGGTCATTAAAATCTGCACGGATAGCCCATCTGCAATAATATGGTGCAGATCCACTAACAGCACATGGCAATCCTGTCGAAGTTTAATCAGCCCTGCTCTCATAAGCGGTGCTTGTCCCAGATCGAAGGCACGAACAAATTGCTCTACCTGGTCTTCCACCTCTTCTTCCACCGCCTGAATGGATTCAATGACAAACTTCACTTCAGGATATATGATTTGTTTGGGTTCTCCGTGGATGACTTTGAAAGCAGTCCGGAGCGATTCATGACGATCTACCAACTGCTGAAAAGCTGCGTCCAATCGTGTCCGATCAAGCGCTCCTTCCAGCATAAACAGGCCTGACATGTTGTAGGTGAGCTCCTCACCGGCTTTCATGCTCATAATGTACATTCTCATTTGTGCAGAAGAAATAGGATAATATTCTTTTTCCGTCGCTTGTGCAATAGATTGGTTAACCTGCTGCTCCATCTGATTAATGTACTGGGCCATTTGTTCTATCGTCTGCCATTCAAATACGTTTCTGACTGAGATACGAACACTCAGGTTTTGATTGATTTTGTACGCCAGCTTTGTCGCGCGTAAAGAGTTGCCTCCTACATCAAAGAAACTGTCTCTGATGCTGATTTGATCTATACCAAGTACGTCCTTCCAGATGGGTAGTAACGTTTTTTCCAAGGATGTCCGGGCTTCGATATATTCACTTCCCGTTTGTATGTTTTCTAGTGGAGGAGGGAGTAAACGTCGATTAATTTTTCCATTGGAGGTCAAAGGCATATTATCGAGCTGTATAAAGTAGGCTGGAACCATATAATTGGGCAGCAGAGTAGCAAGATTTTGTTTCAACTCTCCAACGGTCTTTTCGGAGTCCGCCGTAAAGTAGGCACAAAGAGATTTGTCTCCGTTCTCATCCTCATGTGCAATCACGATGACTTCTTTCACACCCGCTACAAGTAATAATGCTGCTTCAACTTCGCCCACTTCAATTCGATAGCCTCGAATCTTAATTTGATGGTCGATTCGCCCCAAATACTCGACATTGCCATCAGGCAGCCATCTCACCAGATCTCCCGTCTTATACATCGTCGCGCCTTGGACGAAGGGATCGCGCACGAATTTTTCTGCTGTCAGTTCAGGCAAGTTCAAATATCCTCTGCCTACTCCGTCACCTGAAATGCACAATTCCCCGACAACACCCACAGGCTGTACCTTTTCATGATTGTTCAATACATACAGACGGTTATTGCCTAATGTTCGGCCAATCGGTAGATGATTTTTTCTGTTTTCTGTATCCAACTCCTCCGGAACAACATGATATGTCGCAGCATCGACACAGCATTCAGTCGGACCGTAAACGTTAATTATGGTTGGCGTCGAATGGTGGAGTGAAAATAAAGCAAGTAATTCAGCTACACTTTGCTGAGAAAGAGCCTCTCCGCCAATGAGCATATATTTTAAAGAACTTCCGTGAACGTCTCTTGCCCTGGCAAGTAATTTCAAGTGAGCGGGTGTACCGTCGGTTACCTCAATTTCATACCGCTTGTAATAATTCATTAGCTCTTGTCCATCCCCAACCGTTTCCTTGTCTACAACAAACAAGGCATGCCCTGACAGCAGCGCGCCAAAAATCTGTTTGACCGATGCATCGAAATAGTAAGGAGCTAGTAATGCAACATGCATACCGTTATGTGTTTCTTTCATAACCTGGTTGTACAGCGAGGTAACTAAATGTTGAACCTGACGATGTTCGATCATGACGCCTTTTGGCATCCCCGTTGTACCGGAAGTATAGATTACATAGGCCAGCTGGCTGGAGTCGCCTACCCGTTCTAAGTTGGACAGATTAGGTGCGTAGCTTTTTTCATCGTTTAAATCCATAACTTTTCCATCGAAAATGACCCTTTGTTTCAGATGTTCTTGTGTGACCAACACCATCGCTCCTGAATCACGCAAGATATGCTGGATACGCTCTTCAGGAGAATTCGGGTCAAGCGGTACATATGCCCCGCCCGCTTTGATAATGCCCAAGATGCCAACAATCATATCAATGGAACGGTCTGTCATAAGGCCTACGAGTTGATTCGCGCATACTCCTTCGGCTCTTAGCGTATATGCCAGCTGGTTCGCCCGTTCGTTCAATTGACGAAATGTTAATTGCTGCTGATTACCATAACGAACAGCTAATTGGTCAGGTGATCGTTCTACCTGTGCCTCGAAGCGTTCCTGAAGGGTCTGATCCCGGCAATAGTCGATTGCACTATCATTAAAATCATGTAATAGAACGTACTGCTCCTGCCTAGACAGCATTTGAATATCCGACAATACAACATCCGGTTCGATCACGATGTCTCTAAGAATATTCAGCAGATGTGTCTTCATTCGGTCGATGGTATTCCGTTCAAATAGATCTGTCTTGTAATTAAAGTGCATCTCCAGACACTCGTGATCATCTTCAACGATGAACATTAGATCGTATAATGATACGCCAACGTTGCTCTCTCTCACTTTAAAAATGCAATCTTTTTCCTGCCTTTGGTTTAACTCTGTATTTTGAAAAATATACATGGTATTAAATAATGCTGTTCCTGTCGACTCGCGATGTACGTTTAATTTTTCAACAAGATGGTCAAATAGATAGTCTTGGTTGTTCAATGCATCAAGGGATTGAATTTTGATCTCCTCGAGATAGGATCGGAACGACTTATTTGCCTTAGGCTGTGTGCGAATCGCCACCGTCTGAATAAAGACACCTACAATATGCTCGACATCTGGATGATTTCTTCCTGAGGTTGGCGTCCCTACAATAATGTCCTCTTGAGACGTATACCGATGAAGTAGCACATTGTAAGCGGCTAACAACACCATAAACAATGTGGCACCTGTCTGTTTGGCAAAACTGTTCAGAGAATCCTTCAAGTGGTGATCCAGAACAAAGGACAGTCTTGAACCAGCCGAAGTCACATAGGGTGTTCGAACAAAATCGGTAGGCAGATTCAGACTCGGTATCTCCCCACTGAATTGATCCAGCCAATATTTCTCCTGCTGCCTGTAGTTTTCACCTGTCATGTAGTCTTTCTGCCAAGCAACAAAGTCCTTGTATTCAACCTTGATTTCCGGCATGTTTCTTCCGTCATACGCATCGATAAGTTCATTCGCTAGAATACCAACGGAATACCCGTCGGATACAATATGATGCATCTCAATGAGAATTTCTGCATGATCATCGTTAACACGAATGAATTCCGCACGTATTAACGGCGCTTGGGCGCAATTAAATGGTTTGGTAAACGCCTTGATATGCTGTTCAAATGAGTCATAGCTATGCTCTGAGCGTTTCACTTGAAAATCAATAGAAGGGGCAATGGCTTGATAAAGTTCTCCTTCAACCAGATGAAAACTGGTGCGAAAAGCTTCGTGACGCTGCACGATTTGTTCTAATGCATCAATTAATCTAGCTTCATCTATGTTTCCTCTAACGGTCAGATGACCGCACATATTCTGGAACACACTATTGGGCTCGAATTGATCCAGAAAATAGATTCGTTGTTGTGCAGGAGAAGTCTCGTAAAGTTCTTTGGCCTCCAGTGGTCTAATCGGAACGAGTGGACTTACGTTCTCGTCTGTAATCAGGCTGGCGAGCTCCTTCAGATGTCTATTCTTGAATAATTGAACGATCGAAATATGTTGTGCAAACTGCTGATGGACTTTGGAGAGCATCACTGTCGCCTGGAGAGAGTTACCTCCGAGATCAAAGAAGTGATCATTTCTGCCCACTTGATCTATAGACAACACGTCCTCCCAAATCCGCGCCAGTTTTCGTTCAATATCATTGACCGGATACGCAAACTCGGCAGTACGCCTAATGCTAACAGCACGTTCCGTTTTAAACTGATTGTACATATCGTCTAATTGTACCTGTTGTTGATCTGTAAATAGTGTCAACGACGAAATCTCAGCTTCAGGGCGACTGACCATATGTTGCAGTAATCCTATAAACCCTTCAGACCACAATTTCATGATCTCATATCCAATCAGATCGGTATTGTAATCAAAATCTAGATGAAGTTCATGGCTTACATCCGTGATATTGAGAAATAAATCATATGAAATATGTTTGATCGGATACGACACAAGCTTCGTTTCAATATGATCGAATTGCAGGTGATGAAACGTTCGATCCATATTAAATAAAATGCGGGTCTCCGGTGTTCTCGTAGGGGCAAGCTGCTCGGATACAAGCGTTAATGGAACATGCTGATGTTCCATTACAATAGCGAGCCTCTCCTTAAGCTGAACAATATGGTCCGCAACAGTCTGCTCCGTTAACAAGCTATGATGAACAGGTACAATATTGACGCAGTTGCCCATCAAAGCATTTTTCCTCATATGAGACTGTCCTGCCGTAGGCACTCCAATCACAAGCTGAGATTGCCCTGTGAGCCGATGCAAATATAAATGAAATGCGGCAAACATCGTGACAAACAAACTGTTTTTATTACTTATACTCAATGTTCGCAAGGAAGCTGTTAAGGAATGATCCAGTTTCATGGAGTATCGTGCGCCGGAATATCCCTTTTGCACTTCAACGGACTGTGCCGTTGGTAGAACCGCATTCGGATAGGATAAGGAAAATTGCTTTTGCCAGAACTGAATCCCTTGGTCATACGCACCTCTGCCCTGTTCAAGCCGTTGCCAAGTTAAATACTCACGAAATGGAGTGGCTTCTGGCAATTGAACTGGAGTTCCTCGAATAAGAGAAGAATAAATCTGTTCCATTTCTTGAATAAATAAAGCAATCGACCAGCCATCTGCAATAATATGATGAAAGGTAAGCACCATAACATGTTGATCCGCTGCCTGTTTAAGCAACGTAATTCGAAACAAAGGTTCCCCGGATTGCAGATTGAATGCTTCATTTGCGTCGGTAGATAACCAAGCGGATAGTTCCTGCTCTTGCTTCTCTCCAACGTACACGGAGAAATCCAGCCATGTGCAGTGAAATTCCATTACTTCCCTGATTTGTTGTGTCTCATGATCCTCATGAATAACCGTTCGCAGAGCTTCATGACGCTGTACAATATGATTCACAGCCTGTTCCAGAGCGGACCGATTCATCTGGCCCTTCATTTTCAAAATAACACTCTGATTTAATGCCGCATTTGCATCTTCACCGTGTAGTGTAGTTAGTAATAATTGTTTTTGCTCCAAGGACAGCGGAACTTCCATAACAGGTGAAGCACTAGGAATAAAGCCCAGTTCCCGCAATTCACTGATCGTCTCTTTCACAATCTTAATGATTGTATTCATGTCATCCATGGAATGAACTGTAGATATAAAGCAGTTACGTCCTTCCCAAATATATAAACCTTTATGGATTAGATGGTAGAAAAACAACTCCATATCTCCAAAGGAAATAAATCTAAACAGTGATCCAAAGTTCACCATCTGCATAGGCACATTCGATGTTTTAAAAAACTCATTTAATTCATTAACAAGATAATCTGTTCTATCATTTAATTCTTTGTACACAGCTCCTGCTTCGGATTGAAGGTGCTGCAGTACAGCTAGCGTTACTCGCATAGTAAGCGGGTGGGTACAGAATGTTCCACCAACAAAGGTTTTTTTGTCTGCGTCGGAAGGAAAGGAAGAATCACCAAAATTCCAGATGCCTCCGTCTACAGCATTCATAAATTCAGCTTTGCCCGCAACGATGCCAATTGGCAGCCCGCCGCCAACCACTTTTCCATAGGTAACCAAATCCGCCTGAACTCCAAACCATTCCTGTGCTCCTCCCAACCCGATCCTAAATCCAGTTATGACTTCATCAAAAATAAGTGCAGTACCGGATTGCGTAGTAATCTCTCTAAGTTCATGTAAAAAAGGCGTTGGTTGCAGATCAGGTCTTCGACTCTGTACTGGCTCAACAAGCACAGCAGCCAATTCATCACCCATATGACGAATCAGTTCAAGGGTTTGCGGATGGTTATAATTCAGAATGATCAAATCTTCCATAGAACTTTGCACAATTCCAGGAGCCATGGGCAATGCAGAAGATAAAACTTCTTCGGGATTCGCTACTCCAAGTACGCCGTCATGTGTACCATGATATGATCCGGAAAATAATACAACTTTGGAACGTCCCGTTACTGCTCTTGCCAAACGCAGCGCAACCATGACAGCTTCAGTCCCTGAATTATAAAATGCGACACGCTCTACACCTGTCAGCTCTGAAATTTTCGCTGCAACATCTCCTGCCAGATCAGACATAGGGCCTAATGGGGGCATCTGTTCTTGAATGCTCTCAGCCATAATATTTTGAATAAAGGATGGATTATGACCAAATAAATTTACACCAAACCCCATCGTCAAATCCAAATATTCGTTCCCGTCTACATCCCATAACTTTGACCCAGCAGCACGTGCAGCAATGATGGGATACACCATTTCTTTCCAATAAGAACGAAATCCAGCAACATTACGATTGTTGGCATGTACATAACGGGTTAGGTCTGTTTTTAGCTTAGAGCCTTTGGTTTTAGCAGTATACTTGGCTATAAATTGTTCAATATATTGGTTCTGCAAATCAGAGAATGGACTTTCTTCTTGAATTTTCAGTGATTGATAGGGTATAAACGGCTTGATTTCCTTGGAATCGAGATTAGATGTAACACTTTCCGTTCGAATCCCCTTACTGTTTTCAATGTTTGCTTTCATATTAGGCATTTCTCTGACCTTTTTAACTTCATTAAGTTCATTAACTTCATTGAGTTCATCGTGTTTAGGATGTTTCATTTGTGAATGATTCACTTGAGCAGCTGTTTGCTCACCCAATAGCAAATTCAAGCTTTTTAATTGGGATTCCATCAGCTGAATGGCAGACATCACAATTTGGTCTGAATTCGCTAATGATCTGGCCGGATTTGTATGAGGCACCGATGCAAGATGTTGTTGTTCGGAATGTTCCTGTTCTGGCGCATCATCTAACTGTGCAGACATATCAAAACCTTTTGTATTCTCTGACACATATTGCACTAAGGAATGGATATTCGTAAGATTCTCAAAAAACATCTCCATCGGAATATCCAGGTCAAACTCGTCTAATATCTCTTTCTTGATTTGCACAAGAATGATGGAGTCCAGTCCCATCTGAAGAAAATGGGCATGTTCATCTAGTTCTGCCAGTTTCAAACCGGATGCGCGACTGATGCTTGTCTTAATTTTCAATTGCACGTCGTTTGTTTTTTCCTCCATTGAAACCCCATTCCTTTCTACCTTATGTTTTGCAGATACCGGTTGTTTAACTTCGATCCAACACCTTTTCTGCTCAAATGGATATAAAGGTAATGGAATTTTAGGGATGGTCTCGCCTTCATACAGCCTCTCCCAATCGATCATTGCCCCTTGTGTAAATAACTCACCGAATGAACGTAATGATTCTGCCTTTGTCAATGCATAGAGATGTTCGGAAGCGATTGCCCTGTCTTTTTTGGCATAACCAAAATAAACATCGGAAATCTTGTTTTCTCCTTGTGCGATTTGTTTCAATTTCCCATACAGTTCCTGTGCACTCTTTACAACGACAGCAATCCGATAATCCAGACTAGCCCTTCCCCTACTTGCTGTGTAACAGATTTGTTGAATGCTAACGTTGCTGTGCTCTTCTATATACTGGATATACATTTTGATCAGGTCATTCAGTGCCCGTTCATTAAGTACAGATAACACAAATAGGTGAGGCTCTTGGTCCGAAGTTTGTTGTATTGTCTGTGATGGAACATATTCTTCAAGAACCACATGCGCGTTTGTGCCGCTGAAGCCAAACGAGCTGACCCCGCATCGTAAAGGTCGATCTTCGTCAGTCAAAGCCATCAATTCCTGATTCACATAAAAAGGAGAAGTTTCAAATTTCAGTGCCGGATTAGGCTTGTTAAAGTGAACCAACGGTGGAATCGTCCTATGTTGTAACATGAGAACAGATTTAATTAATCCGGCGATACCGGCTGCTTCAAAGCTATGTCCTATGTTGGTTTTAGCGGAACCGATCGCACAAAATTGTTTTCGATCCGTATATTTTTCAAAAGCTTTACGTAAAGCATTAAATTCAACGGGATCACCCAATTTGGTGCCTGTTCCATGTGCTTCTATAAAATGCATTGTATCTGGAGAGATTCCAGCCTCTCTCCACGCCTGTTCAATGACATTCGTCTGTGACTCGGGATTAGGAGCTGTAATACCAACCGTTCTACCATCTTGATTAATCGCACTTCCTTTGATTACGCCATAGATATGGTCGCCGTCCTGCATGGCTTGTTGCAATGGCTTCAACATAACCGCTCCAGCACCTTCACCAAAGCCTGTACCGTTCGCATCTTCGCTAAATGTCCTTGTCAATGCATCTGGAGATTCCATATCCAGTCCGATACTGATCGGTAACAAGGCGGTTCGAATTCCTCCTGCAATAGCCATCTCACAATCTCCTGCAAGCAAACCTTTACATGCCATATGAACCGCAACAAGTGAGGAAGAACAAGCTGTATCAATTGTTAGTGCCGGACCTTTCAAATTTAAAAAGTATGCGATTCTACTTGCCAGTACAGATGGTAAATTTCCAATAATATAGTGTTTGATCTCCGAAGGATAACTTGCCGTGATAAGTCGTTCATAATCATAGCCAACTTTGGAATAACCCACATACACGCCAACATGACTTCCATTAATCCCTGTACCTGCATACCCCGCGTCTTCGATCGTATGCCATGCCGTTTGCAAAAATATTCTTTGATTTGGGTCCATAAATTGGGCAGTTCTCGGGGTTAATCCAAAGAATGAATAATCAAATTGATCGATTTGATCTAAATAACCGCCTTTGATCCATTCCAGTTGATCCGTTTCACTTCGAATTGACTGAATATAATCCGCTGCGTCTTGTATCCGATGCTCAGGATAATCCTGAATGCAGTGCTTTCCCTCTTCCATGACACGCCAAAAATCACTTGCATTTGATGCTCCAGGAAAATTCATAGACATACCGATGATGGCGATATCATTTGATGATGACTCATGTTCCCGAGCGGGATAAGCTCTTTTATTTTCACTGCGACTTCCAGCCAAATATCCTGCTAAATCCGTTATTGATGGATAGGTAAAGAGATCCGTAACGGCTAACTCTTCTCCATATTTCTCTTCGATACGTTCAGCGATCTGGGCCAGCTGCAATGAAGTTGCACCCATATCGAAATAGCTGTCCTCAACTTTAATCCTCTTCCCCACCAAAACTTCAGAAAATAGGGATATCAGTTCCCGTTCCAGGACTTGTACAGAAACAGTTTCCATTTCTTTTCCTGCATCCTTCATAAGTGCTTCTTGGATAAGTGCAGATTCTGTTGAAAACTTTCCAGCTTCGTATTGCTTGGCTAACTGATAGCGCTGAATTTTTCCACTCGTTGTTTTCGGTAATTTTTTAATAGGCAGTACTTCCTTGACGCTCCATCCTCCATGGATATATAAATGCTTTTTAATGTCTTTTACGAGTGGCAGAAAGTGTTCGATCTTTTTTTTATAAACGACAAAAACAATAATTTCTTCACTCTGACTATTCGAATCGTACACACCGCAAGCGGCAATTCTGCCGAGTTCAATCTCGTGCAATTGAATAGCTACACGCTCGATGTCATGAGGATATATATTTTTACCATTCATGAAGATAATGTCTTTCTCTCGTCCAGTGACCACAAGATTGCCGTTCATAGTGAAACCTAAATCCCCTGTAATTACCCAACCATCACGAGTAAATACGTTCTCTGTTGCCATCGGATTGTTGTAGTATCCTTGAGTGACGTTATCTCCCTGGATTTGTATCCTGCCGATAACATAATCTGGAACGGGATTCATGTCCGCATCACATATTCGGACATGACAATAGTCCACAGCCCGACCAACGACAGCAAACGATGCCACATGCTCTGCATCCTTCTCGACTTCAATGACATGCTCACCAAAATTCAGATGATCGCGGTGCACATATACCGCAGCAAATTCTTTCTCTATTGGAGGAAAGCAGACTGCCACGGATGCCTCTGCTAATCCATACACGGTAAACATAGCCGTTTTCTTCAACTGATAGGCTGATAATACATTCAGAAACTCTTGGCAAACCTCTGGTAATATAGGTTCGGCACCATTATAGATGACTCTGACACATGACAGATCCCATCCATCGGCCTTGTCTTCACGGAAAAAATTCAAAAAATACTTGTAACCAAAGTTAGGAGAGGACAGTATAGTGGCTCTATGTTGATTGACTTTTTTCATCCATAGAATTGGCTTTCGAATAAATAACTCCGTGGGGATCAGATATTGATGAATACCTGCCACGAATGGAACGAGGTGGAATCCGATCAAACCCATATCATGGGTGAGCGGCATCCAAGAGAGGAAACGATCATCCGAGCTGATTTTTGTACTATTGATTGCAGCACACGCATTGTATATCAGATTTCGATGAGTGAGCATAACACCTTTGGGATCACCGGTTGATCCAGACGAAAATTGAATAAATGCCAGGTCTTCCGGCTTGGGCTCGTTATATCTAACAACATCATACTTATATACCTGGTCATGTATTATTTCGGCTCTCTTCTCCAGCTGATGATGAAAATCTGACATTTCATGCTCTAAAGCAAATTTTTTCATTTTATCCAGCACTTTCTCAGATGCAATCATGAAAGGGTCCTTCAGCAAATCCCAAATACGGTATACTTTCATATTTTGTTCGTGATCTTCACCAATACTTACAGGTATAGGTATCATTCCACCCAATATACAAGCCCAAAATGCGACAATAAATCGTTTGTTTTCTTGAATCTGAAAAATAATCTCCTGCCCTGGTTTTATGCCGATTTCTTGTAGATATCCCAAATAACCTTTGGCTTCGTTAAATAATTGATGATAGGACATCAAAGTTTCCATTTTATCAGAATCAATAAAACGAATCCCTCGGTCTGTTATTTTACTTCTGTCGCGAATAACGTCTACGAGTGTTTGAAATCGACTGGTATACATATCTCTCCTCCAAATGAATCATCTCTATGTAACTTATCTAATTAGTTACACATATTTACTGCAAAATTTTACCATAGAAATATATGTATTTTCAAGAAAATTATTGTTACTATTTGGTAAAATGTAGTTTTTAAACAGGAACATCTTTTCACGCTTACATGACAAAGCACATACATTTTTAAGCACATTCAGTATAAATCTAACGGCAAATAGGCTGCCTCAGATGAGGCAACCTGGAGTGTATAACAATTGGTGGAGCCGGAAAACTAAATCGTACTTATCATCGCTTTTGCGTTCATTGGGGAATGCTTGGCTGCAAAAATCTGCTCACACAGCACAATTGAATCCTGTATTTCAGCTTCGTTAAGTTCATGGCTATGATTGTCTAGCCGCTCTTTCATCCGTTGTAATTCAGGAAATAATGGCTCAACCGTTTTGTTGTATATTTCTGCGTCCTGACTGTAATTCCGCGATGTGAGTGCTGTGCTCATCAGTTGAGACAACTTATGTTTGCGTATGGCTAGGAGTTTGTCTTGTCTTGCCTGTGAATTCGCGAGTATCGTTAAATCGGAAGGTTGACCTAAAGAATAAGGTACAATGTTCTTCGCTATTTTATTCATAAGACTCACTAACACTTGTTTCGGACCCAGTTCAATGACCTCCGTAACCCCTTGTTCCATTAAGTACTGCATGGACTCTAACCATCTTACTGGCCAAGTCATTTGTCTATTCAAATAATCTACAACGGATTGGTCCGACGGATAGGGCTTCGCTGTGACATTGGAAATGATCGGATATGCTGCATGACCATAGTGATATTGATCTAATTCGATCTTGAATTGGTCTGCCGCATTTTTCATCATGGGAGAATGATATGGACCGGAGACCTGGAGATATGAATGTTTTGTTCCTTTGAATGTCGTTCTTCTTATAACCTCTTGTACAGATTGGCGATGGCCCGATATAACAAACTGCTGGTTCGCGTTTATACAGGCAACGCACACAGGTCGTTCGTTTACAGACACTTCTTCGCATATTTTTTGAAGCGTACCGATTGAGATATTGGAAATAGCCGCCATGGTACCTTGCTGATCTGGGTCTGCTTTGTGCATAATCATGCCTCGTCGTCTTACAAGTTGAACAGCTTCTCGAAAAGATATAACGCCTGTGCATACCAGAGCCGAATATTCTCCCAGGCTGTGTCCGGCCATATAAGCCGGTTTCACTCCAATTTCCTGCATATAGATCTGAAATGCAATAACACTAACGGTTAGCAGTGCGGGCTGTGCATTCATCGTTAACGTCAATTCATTCATGTTTCCTTCAAAACACAGCTTTTTTAAATCGAAAGAAATAGCGTCACTAGCTTCTTCAAATAAATACCTGGCTACACCAAAATGATTCCAGAAGTCTCTTCCCATCCCAATGATCTGAGAACCTTGTCCAGGAAACAACAGGGCGATATTACTCATCTGGTGTCCTCCATGTATTCAAATTCATATTCCATCCAACCTCCATTTAAACCCAATAAATTCCTTGTTTTCAAAATTCATATTATACTTTCATGCTGAGATATGCAATAAACTCGGGTATAAATAAAAACAGACACCTCCAACTACAGAGATGTCTGTCTTAACGGATTGAATCTTAAGATTCTCTTTTTCTCAAGCTTTAAATTAACCCATGCTTTACAAAACTATGATATAGTCCATCTTCTTCCACGGAGCCCGTAATATCATCGGCAATGGCTTTCAACCCAGGCTTCGCATTGCCCATTGCAATCCCTACAGCACAGAACTCCAGCATCTCGGCATCATTCATGCCATCGCCGATGGCCAATGTATCTTCTCTCGACATTCCCAGATGCTCTAACAGATCAGCAATCGCAATCGCTTTGTGAATTCCCGGAATCATCAATTCTCCACTACCTTCTCCGAAGACAGGCACGGTACACTGAATTACTTCAAATTTGCCTTCAAACTCCTGTTTAATTCGTTCAAAAGGAACCTCCGAGCTTTCTAAAAAACAAACCTTGTTGACGTCATCCTTATACAAATCGGCTTCACCGTAGGTTAACCCTGCAATAAACGGATGAGGTTTTGTTTCCTTTTTCTCCCGGGCAATCGGATCATTCTCGATATCGCCATAGATACGCCGTTCCAAATGGGATTGAAGATTACTGCTTGCGTACAATGCCGAGTTGGATTCAAGATAGAAATCAATGCCGTGTTCATTGAAGAAATCGACCATATGACGAACATCTTCTGCCGTTACTTTTTTATGATATAACACGTCAGAACCATACTCCACGTATCCACCGCCTGCTCCAATCAATCCGTCAAAGCCTACATCCCAGATCGAATCATAGATCTCAGCCTTAGAGCGGCCTGTGCATAAATACAGCAGATGTCCATTCTTACGCGCTTGTTTACAAGCCTCTTGAGCAGACAATGGGATATTACCGTCATCGTCTACCAACGTGCCATCAATATCAATAAATACGATTTTTGGTTTTATGTTGCTCATCTGTTATTCCCCCAGTTGTATTCTCTGTCTGCAACCTTACGTTTTACTGTACTAAGCGTTCCGAGGTGTTCGTTGATCAATCAACTTTACTAGAAATTCGGCAAAAGAATCCGCATACACTTCAGGCTCTCCATTAAAGTAATCTAAACGCATCACCTTGAATTCTCCGCGTGCATCAGCCATTCTTGTATCGAAATAGTAATATTCATCCTCATCCGGGATAAACAATTCCAGCTTGCCTTCCTGCTTTGCCTGTTCATCTGCAAGTCTGTAGATATAGAGAATGTCCGTATCTGTGTACTCTCTGTGCTCTGATGAAGTAATGGTTAGAATTCCTGTCCCGCTCAACATCGCTTGTCCATAATTGAGAAGCCACCATCGGTAGGAAGGAGGCAATGAAAAACCCAGCTCCTGTTCAACCTCGACAATCCAGCTTTCCTGAACTTGATGGTTCGGGAACCATTTTAACGCCTTTGTGTGGGCCAGTTTCTCAATCAGACTTGTGTACATTCCTACATCTCTCCGATCTAAATGTTGATGGGTTTATCCATATGCACGATTTGCCATTCATTTTGCTCTTCCGTAATAGATGTAAACCCTTGACGCTCCCAGAAATTCACGGCTCCTGGCAGAAAACGATGGGTATGCAAATATAACGTTGTATACTGCATTTTAGTCACGATCCGTTGCAGTTCTTGTACCAATCGTGAACCAATGCCATACCTTCGGTAGGCAGGATCAACGTAACATTTTACAATCTCAGCTGCGGTATGAGCCGAGTAACGACCTTCAATAACCTGAATTCGCCCATCATAAGGTACAATACCAATCGAACCGATAATACCTGCTTCATCCGATCGTGCAATCACAAAAACAGTATCATTCCGGTTCATGTAATATTCGTCGAACTGCTCAAAATCCTTAGGCAATACGCTATGACTCATCATCGGAAATACTTCACTACGCACACGCATAGCAAAATCAATCGCTTCCTGAATTTCATAGGATCGAACAGGTCTTACTTCGGGCTTCACCTGATGTTCTGTCAACCATATCACATTCCTTATTTTCTTTTATAAAATACTTCTCTTCATCTTAACGAATTCTTATAAACCTATCAATTAACTATATTCAAACCTATGAATCTATCTATACTCACGACCAATTTGGAAGCAAGCCCGCGCATTTTCATAGATTCCGCATAGGATAAGGCGTGTCAGAATCCAATATGGAAAGGGGTAAAGCCGATGTGGTTATGGTTAGGCATCTTGGCCGTTTTCATTTTGATCTCCACCTGGCTCACCCTTCGTTATATCGACCAAAGGGAAGCAAATACATTTGATCCTCACGCCCCCCATCAACTGTTACTCAAGTTCAAAGAAGGTACAACCCCTGATCAGATGCACACCCTTCATCGAAAAACGAAATGCAAAGTCGCCGAAACCTATGAAGACCTCGGGTGGTACCGAATCGAATCTCGCAAAAAAATGCACAGGATGCTCAAGCAGTACAAGGATCATGATCTCATTGAACATGCACATCCCAACTATCTGGTTGAAGCTTCATTCATACCCAATGATCCCTTCTTCCCTTATCAATATAATCTCACCAAAATCAATGCACCTGCTGCATGGGATATCACTCAGAGTAACAGCTCGATTAAAATTGCCATCATTGATACGGGTGTACAGTTGAATCATCCTGAACTTGCATCCAAGCTCTTGCCCGGTTACGATTACGTCGATTATGACAACATCCCTGAGGATGGAAATGGACATGGCACCCATGTTGCCGGTATCGCTGCTTCCATGACCAATAATGGTGTTGGGATTGCGGGCACAGCACCTCTCGCTTCCATCGTACCGCTTCGTGTGCTCGACAACAACGGCCAAGGGACGATTGGTAACGTGGGCAATGGGCTTGTTTTTGCAGCCAATAACGGCGTTCAAGTGATCAATCTGAGTCTGGGTGGACCGACAGGAGATGCTTTCCTTCAGGCTGCGGTTCAGTACGCATGGGATCGGGGAGCTGTCATTATTGCAGCAGCAGGTAATGACAATACGTCATTTCCGATTGTTCCAGCATCGTATGCTAACGTCATCGCTGTTGCATCCACCAACTCATCCGACCTGAAATCGAATTTCTCCAATTACGGTTCTTGGGTGGATATGGCTGCACCGGGTGATACTATTCTCTCCACGTACCTTGGTGGATCGTACGCTTACCTTAGTGGAACGTCTATGGCCGCTCCGCAAGTTGCTGGCGTGGCTGCTTTACTCGCATCCCAAGGCAAAACGAACGCCCAAATTCGGGATGCCCTATGTTTCGCTTCAGACCCCGTATCGGGTTCAGGCATCTATTGGACGTACGGGCGGCTGAATGCCAATCAAAGTGTGCAAGTCCCATAAAGATGCGTGTGTTCATTTACCGCTAACCTATTAGGTTGACCCTTGTTGCCTTATATTTCATAGTCAATATGCAAATAAAACGATGGAGCTTCTACAAGATAGAGCTCCATCGCATTTATAGAAATATATTTGGTTTTATAGTTTTGCAGCCCAAATTTCGATTTCAATCTTGATCTCAGGCAGACCTAACTCTGTAATATATCCAATCGTCATTGCAGGATAATCATGATCGAATAATTGCTCCCATTCGCTGTACAGGTAATCCCAGTCTATTTTCTCCGTTGCCCACACATTCACTTTTATAATATGTTCAGCATGCAAATCTTCGGATTGCATAACGGTTTTGATATTGTGAAATGTATTGGTGACTTGTTCATTCAACGTATTCGGAAATTGACCATTCACATCTACGCCAACCTGCCCTGATGTCACAAACAACTCTGCATTTCTCGGAATTTTTGTGATATGCGTATAATTCCCTACAGGGGATGGCATATTGGTTGGATTTTTTCTCGTAATTTTTTCATTTGTCATGTTCATTACCTCATCATTCCTAAGGTTTTTCTACGGTTTTTCATTATTTTGATCTCCATTTGGGCAGACTTGTCCCGTATTTTGGATTCTAGAAAAATACCGCAGTGGAGTATCCATATCCTGAAGATATAAACGCAAGTGATTTTTTCTTCATGACTGACCACTCCTCCTTCTTAGTTGACAAGATTTTCTACATTTATAAATTATAATAAAACCCATAACACGAGTCAAACGGACGTCAAGCCATTGATTCCTTATCAAAACCAAAAACAATCCCGTGCGAACGGGACTGTTCTTGGTCTAGAAATATTTTGCGCCATTACTTGCAATAACCTCTTTGTACCAATGGAAGCTTTTCTTTCTTACCCGACGAAGTGTTCCGCTTCCATCGTTATTTCTGTCTACATAAATGTAGCCATACCGCTTCTTCATCTCACCCGTACCTGCGCTAACCAGATCAATGGGACCCCAACTGGTGTACCCGATCAGTTCTACACCATCCTGAATCGCTTCGGCCATCTCAGCGAAGTGGCTATTCAGATACTCAATGCGATAGTCATCTTCAACCGTGTCATTATCCAGCAACACATCGGTCGCACCGAGTCCATTTTCGACAATAAACAACGGTTTGCCGTAGCGATCATGAAGCTGGTTACACGTAATACGAAGCCCTTTGGGATCAATGGTCCAGCCCCATTCGGACGCCTGAAGATACGGATTCTTCACCGATCCAAACACGTTGCCTTCGGTGGAGTCCTTCAACACTTCAGGATCAGCACTTGTACAACGGCTTGCATAATAGCTAAAACCAATGTAATCCACTGTATGATGCTTCAAAATTTCGGCATCTTCTGGCTGCATCTCAATACGGATATTATTCTCTCTGAAGAAACGTTTGGTATAACCCGGGTACTCTCCTTTGGACTGTACATCAATAAAGAAGAATGATTCCCGGTCTTTATCCATCGCTTTCCACACATCATCCGGATGTGAGCTGTAAGGGTACACCGTACCCGCGGCCAGCATGCATCCAATCTGTGCACTCGGAATAATCTCGTGACAAGCTTTAACTGCCAGTGCACTTGCAACCAGCTCATGATGAGCCGCCTGATACAACACTTGCTCTTTGTCCTCGCCTTCCTGAAGCACGATCCCCGCACCAATATAAGGCAGATGAAGCAGCATGTTGATTTCGTTAAATGTCATCCAGTATTTCACTTTATCTTTGTAACGAGTAAACAGTGTTTTGGCATAGGTTTCGAAAAAGCCGACCATCTTGCGGTTTTTCCAGCCCCCGTAGTTCTTCACCAAATTCACAGGTACATCAAAGTGACATATGGTCACGACGGGTTCAATATTGTGTTTTAACAGTTCATCAAAGACATCATCATAAAACTGAAGCCCCGCTTCATTCGGCTCTGCATCATCACCGTTCGGGAAAATCCGTGCCCAGGCTACCGAAAGCCTGAGGCACTTGAATCCCATTTCTGCAAATAAAGCAATATCTTCCTTGTACCGATGATAAAAATCAATCGCGTCATGTGAAGGATAGAATTCTCCTTCTTTGGGTTCAAACGAATCCAGATTACCCAGCGCAATCGGAAAACGATTGGTTCCAATCGGGATCAGGTCAACCGTAGTTAACCCTTTCCCCCCTTCAAGATAAGCACCTTCCAGTTGATTCGCTGCCGTTGCTCCTCCCCAGAGAAAATCATCTGGGAAGGCCTTCATTTTTTCAACCATTTGAATAATTCCTCCTATTCATCATAGGCATTTATGATCCGATTCGATCCGTTCAAGCACGTATTAGTTCAGTACTGTCAGCAGTTTATCCTGCTCGTTCACAGTCTGGCTTTTAGTAGGGACAACGTCGAGATAACTGGAAGTATTGGTGATGATTACTGGGGTCACGATTTCGTAACCCGCATCTTTAATCGCTTGCAGATCAAACTCCATGATCAGATCACCTGCATTGACACGGTCACCATCTTTGACATGTGCAGTAAAGTGTTGGCCTTTCAATTGCACCGTATCTTGACCAATGTGAATCAGCATCTCTACACCATCATCTGTAACAAGACCAATTGCGTGTTTGGTACGATACACGGTCTGCACAACACCTGTTATCGGGGACACAACTCTACCACTGGTTGGACGGATGGCAATGCCTTTACCCATATGTTCTCCTGCAAACGTAACATCGTTAATTTCTTTCAGTTCAACCACTTCACCAGCCATTGGGCTAACGATTTCATAACGGTTATTCGGGTTAGGATCAAGTACAGGTGCCGGAGCGGCTGTTTTTTCAACTGGATCTTTGAAGCCCACAACATAAGTCAAGATGAAACCGAGAATGAATGCGATAATTGTAGCTGCTACAACCCAGAAGAATACGGAATTCATTCCTTCTGTAGGGCTTACATAGCTCGGATAACCGAAGATCCCTAGACCACCAATGATGTAACCTTTCGCTCCGAACAAACCAAGGATACCTCCACCAATACCACCAGCAATACAGCTCATGATAAATGGTTTTTTGAGTGGTAGTGTCACACCGTAAATCGCTGGCTCAGTTACACCGAATATACCGGAAATGAATGCAGGTGCACCGAGTGTTTTCACTTTTTGGCTTTTCGTTTTCAGCATAACCGCCAGCACTGCACCGATCTGAGCAAAGGAAGCTGCAAAAGAAAGTGCCAGAATCGAATCATAACCAAGCGTTGCAAGGTTAACGAATACCAATGGAACGAGTCCCCAGTGGAGTCCGAACAAGACGAATACTTGCCACAAACCACCGATTACAAGACCTGTAAGTAACGGACTCAGTCCGTAAATGGAAGATGTAAATGCACCTAACAGTTGACCTGCCCATGTCGCAATCGGGCCAATAACCAAAAATGTAAGGGGTACAATAACGAGCAACGTACAAAATGGAACCAAGAAGTTACTGACTACTTTAGGCATAACTTTTTTGAAGAAACGTTCAATTTTAACCGCGAAGAACGTGGCGATAATAATCGGGATAACGGATGAAGCATAATCCATCAGAATGACCGGAATACCTAGAAACTCAATCCGAATCGGTGATTCAAACAAAGTGCCTGCAAACAAAGTGTACATTGGTTCCCCAGCGCGTATTCCCGCAAGTGTCGGGTAGACTAACGATGCACCGATGGCCATACCCAGGAACGGGCTTCCACCGAATTTTTTAATAGCCGTGTATCCAAGGAAGATCGGGAAGAAGTAAAATAAACAATCTCCAATAGCGTTTAACAACGCATACGTACCTTCCGTATTGTTAATCCAACCAAGGGACACGAACATCGCCGTGAAACCTTTGATCATCCCTGTTGCTGCAAGCAATCCGAGAACCGGAGTAAATACACCGGAGATCATATCGACAAAACGGTTAAACAAATTGCCTTTTGGACCGGAGTCTGCATCATCCGCATCGACTTGACCCTCAGCAGACAGATTGCCTACTTTAACCACAGCTTTATATACGTCCGGCACTTCGTTGCCGATTACGACTTGATATTGTCCTCCGCTCTGCATAACGGTAATTACACCAGGCATATTTTTCAGTTCTTCTGTTTTGGCTACGCTTTCATTTTTCAGTTTAAACCGCAATCTCGTTACGCAATGGAATACACTGTTTACGTTCTCAGGTCCACCAACCCGTGACAGAATGTCTTTTGCTAATTGATCGTAGTTGCTCATTGTCATTCTTCCTCTCTAAGTAGACTCCCCATGCTTGTGAAACAAAGAAAACCTGAACTACTGAACAATCACAACGTACCGGAGATCCGGAAATCAGTCATGTTATTCAGCAATTCAGGTTTTGCCCTTAACGGTTGCAACCCTGTAAGGCTGTACACATTGATATTTGATTATAAACTGCAAGCACATTGATTCATCCTCAAACCTTTCGGTCCGGCATTGCCTGATTGAACAGTAACAATCCGTTTGGATAATGTATGCGCTTACTTCTTGACATCATCATAGTACATCCGCACTATGTTTGCAAGCACTTTTTTAATATATTTGTTAATCGTCATGATTATTCAGATGTTGCATTGACCACTCGCTCAATATGAATGGTTAAATACATCATTTCTTCGTCAGTCAGTTGATAGGTGTAGTTATTTTCAATGAATTTTTTGATTTTAACAGAGCACTTGTATGCATCCGGGTATTTTTTCTGAATCATCTGAAACAATTCATCATCATTGTTGCTCTTATAGTGTTTCCCCTTCACCATCCGCTGCGCGAAATACTTCAGGTGTGTAACAAAACGAGTATAGTTCAACGCATTCTCATCAAAGTCTATTTTGAAGTGATATTTAATAACGGTCAGAATCTCCTGCATCACCTGCGTCATGCTACGTATATTGGGCATCTCTTCGTTAAGTGCTGCGTTCACAAAATGCAATGCCATAAATCCGGCCTCATCCTCCGGCAAAAGCACTCCAAATTGATCACAAATCATATTTAACGCTTCGAGACCAACTTCATACTCGTCTTTATACAACTGCTTGGTTTCCCATAACAACCCATTCCGAATCGGAAGATTATTGCGGTACCGCTCAATGGCAAAATGAATATGATCCGTAAGATGCAGATAGATACTCTCATTTAACTTCTTCCCAAGCTTCAGCTTGGCATACGCAATAATTTCTTCGGACACTTTCATATACTCAAGTGGAATGCTGGCAATTAAAGCCTTGAAGTTTTCCTGAATATCTTCATTCTGTAAAGTAAAGATCTTGTCAACATGCTGGTCAGAGATCAGATCACCCGCCTTTTTTTGAAAAGCGATACCTCTACCAATAACAATAACTTCCTGTTCATCTTTGATGGCGACTACCGCATTATTGTTTAACACCTTCTCAATTCTCACTTCATCACTCCAATATACAGAAAAAGGCAAACCATACCTGCGCCTTGAGGTTACTGGACATGCCCTTATCTCTTCAATGTGAACTATATGTGCGTTCATGGTATTACATTTCACTGTTTTATGCAACTAGAAAACGCTAACAGTCTCTGATTGGGATTACGTTTTTTTATGTTTGCTGTCCCGCTCCAATTCCGCCTCAATCTTACGATTAATAACTTCCATTCTCTCGGATGAGATTCGATCTATATCTTTGTATGCCTGATCCGTCTCGTAATCTTCTGACTCTTCTTTAGTCATTAATTTCAGATGATTTTTGATCGTCTTTATATCTTGACGCATATACATCGTCTGCCTGTATTGATCAATAACAACGGCAAAGACGATACCTCCAACGATGATTGGGCCATAAGGAAACATAATACACAAAACAATGCCTACCAATACAAGCATTAAGAAATACATTCGTATCCTCCTGTTTAGTAGAGTATTTCAACCTTAGTATGCATATTCTTAAACAAGCTGGTCAGTTGTATTAAACTACAAATTAAAGTGTTGCCGAATCCATTGCGCCGATTGCTCAGCACTTTGATTTGTATTATCTATTCGAAGATAATGCTCATGTTTAACTTCTCCCGGTTCGGAATTTAATCGGTATTTTCTCATAGAATGCAATAATTCTCCCTCAGACCAAGCAATGTCTCTTTTGGTTGGTTTATGAAGTAAACGATTGGAGCTTTTGTTCCTTTCCAGTCGTTCTGCAACGTTCGCTTCTAATTCTACATAACATACTTCCGCACCTTGGGAAACAAACATGTCGGTAAGATGACGAATATAGGCATGATCTTGCTCCACGTCAAAAGCCCATACAAAAGTAAAAATAAGACCCGGAAGCTCACTCTGAGCAACCGCACGAAAGATCTCCTCCCGAAACAATCCTACAAGTCTCTTCCCCTCTGATGTGCTATAGCTAAAATAGGGGGATACAAGATCGATCGTCATATGATTATGAAACAGCTTCAGATCGGTGATCTTCTCCAGTTCCTGTCCAACGGTCATTTTACCAACTGCTTGCGGTCCAAAGATAATAATTAGTTTCATTGGTTTCCTCCACCTAAATGTAATCGGATGTGAATCCTTAAACAGTATATATTTAATCTATTTTTCCATTCATTTCTTTTTGAGGGTATTCTATCATCATACCTTTCTTGTAATAAATAAAAAAGAAATTTCAAAATCTCCTTGTTAAAAGGGATTGAAATCTCTTTGTACTTTTCCACATATTTTATTAAAAAATGAACGTATCATTACCGTCCGATGAGAACCCATCCCCATTTTAGTCGGCGTAGTCCCACCGCACAGAGCCATGAAAGCAACAATGATGCGATAAATGATAACACAACGCCTAGGCTGAAGTGACGGGCAAAATCGTCGGTGAGCACAAGCCTCCAGATCATCAAAACTAAAGGATGAATTAAAAAGATTCCAAATGCAACTGTGCCCAGAGAGTCTGTGAAGCGTGACACTTTATATTCGCTCCTGCGGCCTCTCGTACCCACTTTCTCACTCAAAACCAAGAGCACGAGACAAGCAGAAAGTGTAAATATATTTCGTACAATAAACAACACACTGTACATCAAAACCGGCCATTCTATTAACGTTGTTTTAATGATGCCAGAGGCGTACATCGAAATCGCTGCTCCGCTTATAAGTGCAACCAGCAGCACATAACGCAGGCGCATCATTTTATTCATCAACCATTCGAAGTTCAGTCCCATCCATGCTCCAAACCCGATCACTATCAAATAACTGGGTAACAGACTGCCTGTTCGTTCGAAGTCAAACTTTACATTCAATACGTAAAACAGCCCTTGCGCTGCAATAAAATACAAAGGTAAATATTTTCTAAACCATGGTTTCCTTGTTAAATATAATATCCATGGAAAAACGATATAAAACTGGAGAATAATCAGAAAAAAGTACAAATGTGTATGAGCGGTCCCAAGGGTTAATTGCTTCACAAACTGAACACTGTATGCTAATGGTTCCTTTCCTGCAATCAACTTCTTGATGACAAAATAGATCAGAGACCACACGACATACGGCACAAATATATAGAACATTCGCTTCTTATAAAAGGAAATGATCCAGTCCTTCTCGTTTAACTTAGCACTGTAGTTATAGAACAGAACCAGTGAAGATAAAAACAAGAACGCCGGAACTGCAAATTGCAGAAATGTATTCCAGAAATAAAACAGATCATGATCCCATGTATTTTTGGGATAATGCGCAACAGCAGTTGATGTTGCGTGGATCGCTACAACTGCCATAATCGCAATAGCGCGATAGAGATCCAGATACTCTATGCGTCGGGGGCGATTAACCGGTGGACTCATACTTGTAACCTCACTTGTGTCTGATAATAGAAAGATAGTCTCCGTCAATCCAGATTCCAAATCTTATTTTAATCAGCTAGCGAGGAGATTACAATCTTAATTTGTAGTATATTCAATTAACAAGGTTTAGCTACACTCACCCTCTTCAGTAATCATCCTGTAGGTGAATCGATATTTCCCAGATCCTACAGTCATAGCTACATCTGTGCCTGATTTGTTTAAAAATACATAATCAGCAGATTGATGAATCAGGCTGCCGTTCTCCTTAATCGTTCGACGATCGGCATGTGGCAGATGTATCTCCGCTCTCGTATTGGCAGGAATCTGAACACAAAGTTCCATTTCCCCATGTGTCTGTCGACGCCAACTAGACTTTACTTGGCCATACATACTCTCAAAACTAGCTTCTGCCCATTCCAGTCCCGGACCTGGATATGGCTTGATACGAACCTTCTTAAATCCGGGTTGCTTTTCATCAGGCTGAATCCCTGCCACATAACGATACAACCATTCTCCTATAGCACCATAGGCATAATGATTAAACGAATTCATGTCTGCACTCCACAGGCTCCCATCCTCTCTCATGCCATCCCAATGCTCCCACACGGTTGTTGCTCCCTGCGTCACCTGGTATAGCCAGGACGGATAATCTTCCTGCAACAATAATTCATAGGCTAGATCATTCCTGCCCATATCACTTAATACCGGATTCAAATAAGGTGTTCCTACAAAGCCGGTTGTAAGATGATTCTGTGTTTCTTTTAATAGTTCAGTCAATTGAGCAGCAACACGTTTAGATGCTGATGTCTCCAGCAAATCAAACTGTAAGGCGAGCACATGCGCTGTTTGTGTCGGAACCGCTAGTCTGCCTGCAGGAGTGACATATTCATCTTGAAATGCCTTGACAATATTTCGATGCAGCTCATCATAAACCTTAACATCTTCCAATTTACCGAGTGCAGCCGCAGCTTTACGAGTCAATGAAACGGAGTATGCATAAAATGCAGTTGCGACATAATGAATGTCCGTCGCCCCAACGTAACTGCCTGGCTTGGAATCCAGTGCAAGCCAATCCCCGAAATGAAACCCTGTATTCCAGAGGAAGACATTCTCTCCCTGATCATAAATATACGCAATCCATCTCTGCATACTTTCATATTGCTCCTTGAGCAATCGCATGTCCCCATACATTTCGTACATGACCCATGGACAGATCACCGCCGCATCTCCCCAGGCAGACGAGGAATGACTTGTATCTCCCCAGCCTTCAGAGGTCGAATTTCTCAGGTCCGGAACAAAAAACGGCACGCCCCCATCTTCCCCTTGCTCTGCTCGCAAATCCCGAAGCCACTTCGTAAAAAAGGGGGCTGTATTCATCAGATAAGCGGAGGTTCTAATGAACATCTGTGCATCCCCTGTCCATCCCAGCCGCTCATCCCGCTGCGGACAATCCGTGGGTACGTCAACAAAGTTCCCTTTTTGTCCCCATAAAATATTGTGATGGAGTTGATTAACCAACGGGCTGGAGCAAGAGAAGTGGCCCGTGCGTTCCATGCTGGAATGAAGGACAACTCCTGTAAACTGATCTAAAACAACCTCTTCCGGGAACCCAATTAATTTCACATAGCGGAATCCTTGAAAAGTAAAATGAGGTTCATATGTCTCCATCCCTCCTCCTTTGAGAGTGTAATGTATCCTTTGTTTGGCAGCACGTAGATTATCGATATAAAAATTCCCCTGGTGATCTAATATTTCGGCATGGTGCAGTTCAACCGCCCACCCTGCATCCCCCTCAATACTGAATCTCACCCAGCCTACCATGTTCTGTCCCATATCGAGTACCCGATCTCCTTGCGGTGTTGTCAGTAAAGCTATGGGCTGTAGTTGCTCTATCTGCATGACAGGTACATTCTCTTGCGCAACGATGATGTCCTTTGGATAGGAAAGGACCTGAGCAGGTAACCATGCACCTTGAGATTGATCCCCCCAGTCGCTCTCCATACGCGCATCATAGGTTTCCCCCATATAAATGTCTGACATGCAAATGGCACTTGGTGCAGTAGACCACTCCTCATTCGAACCGATGATCTCCTCCGAGCCATCAACATATCGAATGTGAAGCTCCATCAGTAAAGCAGATGTAGAACCGTAATTCTCTCGTTCAATTTTCCAACCAAGATGCCCTAAGTACCAACCATCTCCAAGATAGGCTCCAAGCACATTTTCTCCAGTCTTAAGCTGATGAGTCACCTCATAAGTCTGATATTGCAAACGCTTACTATAAGTCGTCCAACCTGGCGTAAAATAATCTTCACCTACCCGGGTATGATTCAAATGTAACTCATACATTCCAAGTGCCGTAGCATAAATGGTTGCACGTAGAACAGGTTTCACAATGTGAAAGAATCTTCTCATGCGTGGACAGGATGATTCAGGTTCACCAGATCTGTTGGCTGTAATCCACTTTCCGGTCCAATCGGTGCTGAGTTCCATGCGTCCCATCTCAAAATATGCGGCATCAGACCACCCTGAGGAATTTTCAAATGCATCCCAAACCTGAACCCGGTAAAAATACCGTGTTCGAGCAGCCGGTTGAAAACCTTCGAGCTCGACATGAACAGACTGATCTGATTGTAGCTCTCGTGAATCCCATATGATAACTGCAAAATCAGGTGTATGAGATAGCTGAACCTGATAAGACGCCTGTATACAATTCCTACGATCTGATTCCAACTTCCAGCTCAGTCGGGGCGATTTGACATCCAGACCAATTGGATTCAACCGATATTCACACCGAAGGTCACTGATCTTTAACATATTGTGATCATCCTCTCCATCATGGCTTCCCTTGGTAGGTTACGATATAATTATATCGATTCCAGGGTGTGAATTATCCGGTAAAACGGACTCTTTTACCCCCTTATACAGCCATCTGTGGGAAGGAGAAACGGTGTATGAAAAGGTCTGTAGAACTATTGAAAAGCGAAGCATTCCTGAACCGTCCACTACAGTTATTCGTTAATCGCTGCTTTGAGAACTTTATAATGCCCTTTCACACCCATGATTTTGTTGAATACAGCTATGTTGCCGAAGGTAGTGGGTTTCACCACATCGGTGAAGATATTGTACCTGTCAACAAGGGCATGTTATTTGTCATTCCTATCGGAATCCCTCACGTCTTCCGCCCCGTGAGTACAGATGCAACAAAAACACCCTTGGTCATCTATAACTGCTTGTTTAACGCCGAATTAATACAATCTTTGAGACATATTCTTCGGGATGAGGACATTATGCAACATCTGATGGACCTTGAGCAAAATCGGCAGAAGTATATCTCCGTCACAGATCATACAGGACGTTTGGAAGAATTAATGCATCAGTTATACCGTGAATTCTCCGTTCCCGGACCAGGTTCACTTGCGATGTTAGACACACTGGTTAGCCAATTAATTATCATGACTTACAGACAGGATCAACAGAAGAAGTGTATGGACTCCACTCCACATCCCCCTATGTTTCATGACATGGAAGCCATTCTTCATTACCTCAGGCAACATCTTGGCGAACGTATCCTTATGAGTGATTTGGTTCAGTTATCGCGGTGGAGTGAGAAAAAGATTGGAAGAATGTTCGTCCGTTATACTGGGCAGACATTTAGATCCTATGTACAACATCTACGTATTCAAAGAAGTTGTGAGCTGTTAAAGAGATCGGACCAAAAAGTGGGTATGATCGCTGAAATAGTTGGTTATCAGGATATGGATTCCTTTCATGCTGCCTTCAAAAAAATAACGGGTGATAGCCCGCTAGCCTATCGCAAAAAATCCAGAGTATGACTTCTGCTCTGGATTACGGTAGTATTTTTTAATATTAAATATGAAGGCCTGAAGGCTGCAACATCTCATCGATGTACAGCTTCGCATCTTTCCAGGACGACATTAGAGGAAAGCCATACTGCTCACGATGTAGTCTGTTCCACGGATGTGGAATACAGATCACTTTCCGACCACTTTCCACAGCCGGAATCAGATTATGTGGCCCATCATCGATTAAAAGATCAAATGTGAGCAAGTTTTTGCGTTTACACGTAATGAATTGCTCCAGTTTAATAAACGGCATATGTAGTTGCAGCCAATTCCACTTCTCATTAACCGTTCTCGGTTCTGCCGCTGTAACAATAATGAGATCATATACCTCGTTTAACTTCTGCATCTCTTCTACCACATACTCGTCATATAGTTCCAGTTCTTCGAACAGACCAGGACGCCCGTAAAATACCTCATGTGTACTATCAGGGTGACGCAAGTGCGTTGTATCCCAGTCGACCATATCTTCATATTGGAGAGGGTGCGTCGGGAAACTCCTGTTGTTATGGTATATAGCCCGTTTAACCAATTGACAAATCGTGTCATCCATATCTACGGCAATAATCGGTTTTCTCATTTTCATTCCTCCCTGATACGAACACAGTATATCATCTCATCCGGGACTCAGTCATTCATTTTCATAGGAACAATCCGAAAAAGGCTCTGCTCCGTAGCAAAATTCTACGAAACAAAGCCCTTTAAGTTCGTTCTAGGATCAATCCATATCCTCGCCGTTTGAAGCAATTACTTTTTTATACCAACCAAAACTTTTTTTCTTATACCGGTTCAATGTCCCCTGTCCGTTATCATCCTGGTCCACATAGATTACACCATAACGTTTGGACATTTCCGAGGTAGATGCACTGATAATATCAATGGCTCCCCAGTTCGTGTATCCCATCAGTTCTACACCGTCCATGACCGCTTCCTTCATCTGTGTAATATGTTTACGGAGGTAATCGATTCGGTAATCATCCTGAATGGAACCATCCTTCTCTACTTTATCTTTCGCGCCGAGCCCATTTTCAACAACGAACAACGGCAATTGATAACGATCATACAGCTCCTTCAGCGCAATACGCAGTCCAACCGGATCAAGCTGCCAACCCCATTCTGTGCGTTCCAGATTCGGGTTTTTGATGGTACTGTATAAGTTCCCGCCCGTAACCCCATAATCCTCAGGATTCACCGCAGACACCAACGAAGTATAATAACTGAACGAAATAAAATCTACCGTATGCTCACGTAGTATTTGCTCGTCTCCAGGCTCCATGACCACGTTTATTCCATGATCTGACCAGTAACGAGTCATAAACGCAGGGTAACTGCCGCGAACTTGTACATCCGTATGCAACAGGTTGAGTTGATTGTCGATTTGAGCTTGTAGCACATCTTCGGGATTGGACGTCGCCGGGTAATGGATCATACGGGCCAGCATACATCCAATCTGGAACTCTGGGTTAATCTGCCGTGCTCTCTCAGTCACCAAACTACTGGCTACAAACTGATGATGAAGCGCCTGGTAGGACGCCTGCATAACGTTATCCACCCGATCCTCGATGATGCCTCCACCTGTAAACGGCTCAATAATCGTCGTGTTGATCTCGTTGAACGTTAGCCAATATTTAACCTTATCCTTGTACCTAGTCATGACCGTTTCTGCATATTTCACAAAATGCTCAATAACTTCACGACCTGCCCAACCGTTATATTTCAGTACAAGTGACATTGGCATCTCGTAATGAGAGAGGGTTACCAGTGGCTCAATATTGTATTTCCGAAGCTCGGAAAATACCTCATCATAAAAACGAAGGCCTTCTTCGTTTGGCTGCTCATCATAACCGTTCGGGAAAATACGCGGCCAGTTGATGGACAGACGGAACGTTTTAAAACCAAGCTCGGCAAACAGGGCAATATCTTCTCTGAAACGATGATAAAAATCAATACCATATCGTTTCGGATAACCTTCCGAACTGTGATGTGCCATTGCCTTCTCCACCTTGGCAGTTGTGACATGCATCAACTCTCGCAAATTGGTATAATCCTTCTTCTCAAAATAAGGAACCATGTCTGCCGTAGACCAGCCTTTTCCTCCGACATCAAACGCCCCTTCAGCCTGGTTGGCAGCGATTGCGCCGCCCCATAAGAATCCTTCGGGAAATCCTTGTCTATTGTTCATATCAATCTCTCCTTGTTCACAGATTTGCTTTCAATACCTTCTCACCCATTTGCATATTTCCAAGTTGTATAGGCATAATCTCTTTATAATCGGCTGTATTGGTCACAACCATAGCAGTGGTTATGTCATATTCCTTCGCAATCTCATCCAGTTCAAAGGTTAGCAATAAATCACCAGCTTGTACGCGAGTCCCCGTTGCTACATGAGCTTCAAAGTATTGTCCGCGTAGTTTCACCGTGTTGATCCCAACATGAATAAGAAGCTCCATACCCTCATCACTGCGGACAACAATCGCATGTTTGGTTTTGAATACGTTCATCACCGTGCCTGTAACCGGGGACACCAGTTCACCCAAAGTAGGAACAAACGCCACACCTTTGCCCATCAATTCATCACCAAATGTCGGATCATTCACTTCTTGCAATGGGATGGATCTGCCTGTCATCGGAGCATAAGCGATAGCATCACCCGTGGGTGCAGGGACACCAAGATCCTCTATGTTGACAGGCGCGTCAACCATGTTAGCCTTATCTGTTGATGAGGTAGCGTTAGAAGCACCTGGAGCGAATTGGGCCAGCGCCTCTGCATCACCCTCTTCTTCCTTAATTCCGAACAGAATGGATACAATCGTACCTACAACAAAAGCGATAATCATACCTCCAAAGGAATACAGGAAGGTCTGTCCAACAAGGGACGGTAACCCCGGAAGTCCGCCATTCCCCGCGAGTACATAGGCTTTAGCGCCAAAAGCCAAGGCGAAACCGCCACCTACTGCACTACCGATCATCGCAGCGGCAAATGGCTTTTTATATTTCATATTAACCCCGTACATCGCCGGTTCGGTTACACCCATCAGAGCCGTGAAACTCGTGGATAAGGCCACGGTTTTGAGTTTTTTATCTTTAGCGCGGAAGAATACACCGAGTGTTGCACCAGCCTGACCCATATTGGAAATGAACGTCAGAGGTAGGAATTTGTCAAAACCAAGTGTAGCAATATTGCTGAGAATAATCGGTACTAAAGCGTAGTGCATACCGGTCATGATAATCAGTGCCATGGCACCGCCAAGTACGATACCAGCGATCAAACCACCTTCGTTCAGTAGCCAGTTAATCCCACCGGACAAGCCATTACCAACAAATGTACCCAATGGACCAATCGCAATCAGTGTGACTGGAACCATCACCAGGAGCGTAATCAGTGGCACAAGCAAGAGTTTGAGCGCTGCAGGGATGATCCGATCCACCCATTTTTCAACATAAGACATCAACCATACCGCCAGCAAAATCGGAATAACCGATGAAGCATAGCTTACCGCCGTGACCGGAATGCCTAGAAATGCCACCGTTTCTCCGCTGGAGAGCAAGGCCCCCATGTCGGGATACATCAAGGCTGTACCTAGTGCAATCGCTACGAATGGATTACTGCCAAACTTGCGCGCAGCGCTGACTGCAATTAGCAGTGGCAAGTAATGGAACACACCGTCACCAATCGCGGACAGGATACGATATGTGTCTGTACCAGCGGACATCCATTCCAGTGAAACGAACAGGGCCAGTAACCCTTTTAACATACCTGCGGCTGTTATGGCCGGCAGCATGGGAGCAAATACACCAGCAATCGTTTCGAAGATGTTCAGGATTACATTTTTACTTTTCTCCGGCTTAGCCTGCTTGTTATCTGCGTTTTGCTGAATGGACGGTTCTTCCTTCACCATCGCATCAAACACTTTGGACACATCGTTACCGATAATGACCTGGAATTGATCCCCCGAAATGTTAGTACCCATCACTTTGTCCAGCTGTTTGAGCGCGCCGTTGTCGACTTTTTCATTACTTTTCAGATCAAAGCGCAGCCTGGTAACACAGTGATAAACCGAGTTAATATTGTCTTTTCCGCCAACGGCTTTGATGATCTGCTGTGCCGTGTCTTGATGTTTCATCTTCATTTCCTCCTTAATTTCCCCATAAAAAATACCCGAACAAAAATACGCAGATGTACCTGCATACTTTCATTCGGGTATTGCCTGATTGAACAGTAACAAGCCCATAGCGTTTAGGAAAACGTTACGTTTCCCGTTTTGTTTTCATGAGACGCTCCAGATGCAGGGTAAGGTACAACTGCTCCGAGTGAGTCATATCGTATTGATAATTTTTATGGATAAATGTCTCAATCTTGCCGATACATTTAAAGGTCTCCGGATAGTTTTTCCGGACCACCTCATACAGATACTCCTCCGCATCATCATGAGTCGAATGTGTAATGACTCGCTGACAGAAGTATTTTAGATGTGTGATAAAACGGAAATAGTTCACGCTATCCTCATCCAGTTCGACATTAAAGTGATATTTGATAATGTTCATAATCTCCTGCAGCAACTGCATCAGATGTGTAACATCATTCATGGAGTCGTTGACTTCCGCATTGATGAAATGCAGTGCAATGTTACATATTTCATCTTTAGGGAATTCGATATCCAGTCTTTCCTTTAGCAAGGTCAACGCCTCTTTGGCCACATCGTATTCTGCCTTATAGAAATGTTGCACTTCCCACGAGAGCGGATTGCGCGTAATCATTCCCTTCTCCAACCGCTGAACAGCAAAATGAATGTGGTCAGACAAGGAAACATAAATCCCGTCACTGATCGTTTTACTCAGCTGCGTTCGTGCCAGCGTTACAATGTCATCGGTTGCCTGCAAAATCTCAATTGGTACTTCAGCTACAATGGATTTGAATTTCTCATAAATCGATGTATCCTGAAGACGAAACACCTTTTCGATTCGCTCTTCGTCAATCTCATCGCCAGCTTTGAACTTAAATCCGATACCCCGGCCGAGGATCAGCAATTCCTGATTTTTATCATCTACTGTGCTGACGATATTGTTATTAAATATCTGTTTAATAATCATAATGGACCCACCTGGTTTATTTTGAGACATAAAAAAGGGCAAAACCAAAATAGAAATAATAAGATCATTTCCATTGTGGTTTTGCCCGCTTTACCGGTAACAAGCCTCGAAAGTAGTCTAGCACAAGCTGAAAACGGTGTCAACTAAGGGCATAAGTTAAAAATATAGAGTATGCAACATTTTCCTTTTCATCCACGTTAATAGTGTATCCAACTACAAATATCTAATGCAATCACAATTACATTTACGTAACAGGAGGAATACGTCTTGAAAAAATTGATTTCTATCACCGCAACGGTCACTTCTATGTCACTATTATTATCTATAGCTCCCGCCGCTTGGGCAGAATCAAGTCCTACTTCCGTGGTTCAGGATGTTTCCAATACGCTGAATCTCGATCAAAAAGTGACTGAGCAATTAACCGATGCCATCACAGCACTGGCTGGAAAACAAACGATTCAATTCACATCGGCAGACACTGCATTTGAAGATTGGATGGTTAATAGTACATTAACTGGCTTAGCCGAGGCCGATGTCTCTCAAAATTATAATTCCAAAATGGGAAAAGTTACTTCTACCCTAATCAATTATAAAGCGGATGATCTTAACAAAGTATTGGATCAAGCTTTATACACCAAAATACAATCGTTCCTGAAGTCTTTCGACAAAGACAAAAAATTTAAAGCGGATGCCTTCTGGCGAGTTAAACAAGATGTAAACGACAGCGGACTCAAAAACTACTGGGTGATCTGGGGACATGACCAAAGTTTATACGTTGATGTGGATCATAACAACCAATTGTCAGCAAGTATTCTGTATGATCTTAGGGATGCACGAGCTACACTTACGAACAAAGCCCGAAACTCACTCAAAATGCTTGGCATCTCATCCGTTAAGGCATTTGATTATTCATTGCTTACCAAAGAAAACAAAGATACACTCTGGGTATATCAGGATGATAGTAGTATAAACTCAGTGCATATTGGAAGTAGCACCGGCAAGGTGTGGAAGGTAATCAACGAATTTGGCACGGACTGGAACAATGATGCTGATTTTAAAAAGTCTTTTGCCAAACCTAAGCTGAGTAAAAAGAAAGCCCTCTCCGCCGCAGTGCCAAAAGTAAAATCGATCTTTGGCCTGAATTTGAAAGGATACAGCGTTCGTATCCAAGATAACCAATACACCTTTACAAAAAAAGGGGCCACCACCCTCATCGGTAAAATCAACAAAAAAGGCGCTTTTTATTCGTTTGAAGCGATTCCCGTAAATGGAGTACGGAACTAACTGTCCGTTTGTAGAACTAAGCAAAACAGCCCCTTCTATCACGAAGGGGCTGCTTTGTTTATTGCCTGAAGGTCACGTTGATCTGCACAATTTCGGAACGGCTACTTGTCCTGATTGGTGGCCCCCAGAAACCGTATCCCGAGGTGACAATCGAGTGCATGGACCCCTTTTGCAGATAACCCCAATCATTCTCATAGATCGCTTGTGTTATGAATTGTGCCGGTGCAATCTGTCCCCTGTGGGTATGACCCGATACGACTAAATCAACGTTGTTCTTCTCGGCGATATCCAGATCGTACGGCTGATGATCCAGCATGATTACAGGCTGATTCAGATCTGCATTTTGCATAAGCGTTGCTACGTCTGCCCGATCTTCTTCCGTTCGGTCTTTCCGTCCAATCAATGTGATTTTGTTGTCCAATACGATCTTGTCGTCATAAAGCACCTGCATATTGCTTTTCTCCAACGCAGCGATTAAATCCTCTATAGGACCGTCAAACTTGTCATGGTTCCCCAGTGAAGCATATACGCCATAAGGAGCCTTGATTTCACTGATAATGTCGGCAATACCACTCTTCTCATACATCGCCAGATTGTCATCAATCAGATCACCTGGATATAAGACGAGGTCAGGTTTGAGGGCATTAATCTCCTCTACCATTCGTTTCGCATGAGCAGGACCAGACAACAGTCCAAAATGCATATCCGCAGCCATGACAATATTCAGCTTATCGACGCCTTCCACCTTTTTATCAATCTGAATGTTATATTGTCTGACGACTGGACTGTACGCGTTGAAAATTCCGTATCCCATTGTAGAGATAAGAAAAACCAGCGTAACTACACCCGCCCATTTATGAGCGTGATGTCTAGGAATTCGCGTCAAGCGCAGAAGCCACAACGTCAGGTGCACAACAGGTAATATGAGCAATAATAGCGAGAAAACCGCCAGCCAATAGGAACCGATGACACCGAGAAACGAAATGCTGCCAAATATGCGCGCCAAAATAAAGGAAGCCGCTAGAAAAACTAGTGCTACGATATACAACCAGCGAAATCTGGCTGCCACTACGGGTTTCATCCAACTCCAGCCGCTCCAGCCTATGTAGAAGACTAATAATCCATATACGAGCAAAAACAAAATACCTACGAGTACAAACATGCCTGGCCTGACCCCCACCTTCAAAAAGTTATATACTGCAATTTTAACGGATACAGTTCCGTCTGAACTAGTATAACGTAAATAGAGGTGCCCCAGCATCTTTTACAGACTCCAGATGGGTACATTTTATTACAATTTGATGATATTAAATTTTGAAGAGTCTCCACCTCTGTATTATCAACCATACATACCGAAGTTGTGCCAAAACCAAAAAAACACCTCTGCAACTCTCCCCTGAGTAAACTCAAAAGGATTGTTGCAGAGGTGCTTATATTTAAAAATTACTCGTTAGTATCCATCCATTGGAAGTGGAATGAACCTTCTTTGTCCACACGTTGGAATGTGTGTGCGCCGAAGTAGTCACGTTGTGCTTGCAGCAAGTTTGCTGGCAAACGCTCTGTACGGTAGCTGTCGTAGTAAGACAACGCGCTAGAGAAGCCTGGTACCGGAATACCTTGTTTCACCGCAGCGGCTACCACTTCACGCCATGCATCCTGATAGGATTCCACGATGTTTTGGAAGTATGGATCAAGGAGCAGGTTTTTCAGGGCTGCATCTTTATCGTATGCTTCCTTGATGTTTTGCAGGAACTGCGAACGGATAATGCAACCGCCGCGGAAGATCATCGCGATGTTGCCGTATTTCAGATCCCAGCCATATTCGTCGGATGCGGCTCGCATCTGTGCGAAACCTTGAGCGTAGGATACGATTTTACTTGCGAACAGCGCTTTGCGCACGTTCTCGATGAATGCTTTTTTGTCACCAGAGAATGCTTCGGCCTTAGGTCCGTTCAGGATTTTGCTTGCAGCGATACGCTCGTCTTTCATCGCCGACAAGAAACGGGAGAATACGGATTCCGTAATCATGGACAATGGTACGCCGAGATCCAGCGCGCTCTGGCTTGTCCATTTGCCTGTTCCTTTTTGTCCAGCGGCATCCAGAATAACGTCAACCATTGGTTTGCCTGTTTCTGGATCGTATTTGGAGAAGATATCCGCTGTGATCTCGATCAGATAGCTGTCAAGTTCACCTTGGTTCCACTCTGTAAAGATTTCATGCAATTCTTCTACGGAAACGTTCAGTACGGATTTCAGCAAGTGGTATGCTTCACCAATCAACTGCATGTCACCATACTCGATGCCGTTATGCACCATTTTAACGTAGTGTCCCGCACCGTCAGGTCCGATATACGTACTGCACGCATCATCGCCAACTTTGGCAGAAATTGCTGTGAGGATCGGTTCTACAAGCTCATAAGCACTTTCCTGACCGCCCGGCATAATTGCAGGACCTTTCAGTGCGCCTTCTTCCCCACCGGATACACCTGCACCGATGAAACGGAAACCTTTGGCTTCCAGCTCTTTGCTACGACGCTGTGTATCAGGGAAGTACGCATTACCGCCATCGATAATGATATCTCCTTGATCCAAATGAGGAAGCAATTGCTCAATAGTAGCATCCGTCGCTTTACCCGCTTGTACCATGATCAAGATTTTGCGTGGTGATTCCAAAGAAGCTACGAACTCTTCAATGGAAAACGTTCCGATCAGGTTTTTACCGTCTGCTTCTTTCAGAAGATCATGTGTTTTCTCCGGTGAGCGGTTAAATACCGATACCGAGAAACCTTTACTTTCAATGTTAAAAGCCAGGTTTTTCCCCATTACTGCAAGTCCAATGACACCAATCTGTTGTTTACTCATTATGTCCTCCCGATACTCCATGATTTATATATATTTTTCGTTAAACCTTATCCACACGTATGGCTATTATTGTACTGTTTTTTTCCAGTCTGCTGCAAATTTCTCCATCCCTTGATCTGTCAGCGGATGTTTGGAAATTTGTTCAATGACTGCAAATGGAACTGTTGCAATATGTGCTCCAGCCATCGCTACACGTGTAACGTGATCCGGATGTCTAACGGATGCAGCAATGATCTGTGCATCGAGATTATGTGTGCGGAACAGTTCAGCTACTTTGGCTACCAGTTGTACGCCGTCTTCGGAGATGTCGTCCAGACGTCCCAAGAACGGAGATACGTAGGTTGCACCTGCACGAGCTGCAAGCAACGCCTGATTCACAGTGAAGATCAAAGTCACGTTTGTTTTTACACCTTTTTTAGTCAAGTAACGGCAAGCCTCCAGACCCGCAAGCGTCATTGGCAATTTAATCGTAATGTTTTTGTCGTTGTTGTTGATTTTGATCAATTCATTCGCTTGGGCAATCATTTCTTCAGCAGTCAGCGCATCTGGCGTTACTTCAGCGGAAACAGACTCCACTTCAGGCACAAGCTTCAGAATTTCTTCGATGCGGTCTTCGAATTTCACGCCTTCTTTGGCTACCAGGGAAGGGTTAGTTGTTACACCAGACAATACACCGATTTTGTACGCTTTTTGAATGTCTTCCACGTTAGCTGTATCGATAAAAAATTTCATGATTAAATAACCTCCGATTAGTTTGATTTTTTAAGTTGTTTTGAATTAAATGTTGCCGTTAACTGCGATCGGTACATCGCTGTCTTGCTCGGAAATCAGTTCACTTGGTTCATCAAACCACCAATGATGACCTTCCGCCTCAAGCATGGCATCCGACTCCGCTGGTCCATAGCTTCCTGCCGGATATAAGTGAAGTGGTAGCAGATTTTCATTGAATGCGTCCAGAATCGGTTGCACCCAAGCCCAGGATAACTCAACTTCATCCCAATGTGCAAAAAATGTCGGATCACCATGCAACGCATCGCGAATCAAGTTCTCATAAGCTTCTGCCAGATCTCCCTGATTAGGAGCAAGATCAATGTGAACGGGTTTGAACTCCCCTTTATTTTCAGGATCACTTGCGTTCAGTTGCAGTGTCATGCTTTGATCCGGGCTCATCTCAATCACAAGCAGGTTCGGCTTCGAACCGTTGTTCTTGATCAGGTGACCTTGGCCAGAAGGTTCTTTGAACTCAATCACGATTCGTGTTGATTTCTCCTTCATTCTTTTACCCGTACGGATGTAAAACGGAACACCTCTCCAGAAGAAATCATCAATTTGCAGCTTCGCGGCAATAAATGTGTCATTCATCGTGTTCTCGGCAACACCTGGTTCATCTGCATAAGCATGTACCGGTTTTCCTTGAATGCTGCCTGCAGCGTACTGTCCACGGATGATGCTTGCTCCGACTGTTTGTTTCTGAAGGGGCTGAATGGACTCCATAATGTGTTTCTTCTTCTGGCCCACATTTTCGGAAGTGCTGTTATATGGAAGCTGAATCGCCATCATCATAAGCAATTGCAACATATGATTCTGGAACATGTCACGCACAGCACCTACATGATCATAATAGGATGCGCGTTCTTCGACACCTACAGTCTCATTTGCCGTAATTTGCACGTTAGAGATGTAACGGTTGTTCCAGAGAGCCTTCATAATCGGGTTGCTTTGATGAAGTGTCTCTAGCTTCTGAACCATCGGTTTACCCAGGTAGTGGTCAATCCGATAAATCTCTTCCTCTGTGAAGGATTCACTCAGCTTGCGGTTAAGGTCACGTGCTGACTGCAAATCATGACCAAATGGCTTCTCGATGACGAGCCGTTTCCACCCTTGCGTTGAACCAAGCCCGCTTGCCTGAATATTTTCAGCGATCGGTTCGAAGAATTCCGGACCAACCGAGAGATAAAACAAGCGATTGGATGGGATGCCCAGTTCAGCTTCTCTTTGCTCAACCAATTGAAGCAACTTTATATAATCTTCCTTATGTGTGATATTCAATACACTGTAGCGAAAAGCTTTTACAAATGATTTTACTGATTGATGATCTCCTTGACGTCTGGAGAACTCATGTAAAGATTTTTCCACTTGAGCTTGGAAAAATTCATCCGACCATTCTCTGCGGCCCATGCCGATCAGGGAGAAGGTTTCAGGAAGCTTTTTCTCAAGGTACAGATTATATAGGGCAGGATATATTTTTCTTTTGGCTAAATCTCCAGTAGCACCAAATAAAACAATTGTTGTTGGTTCCATCTTACCGTGCTCCTTCCAAGTAACTCTGGTTTCTTTGTTGTAGTTACACTATAATACGTTTTATAGCTATACAAGTAATTAATATATTTCACAGGAGCTATAGACGATATCTATGACAACAAATTATGAATTATATAAAGTCTTTTACTGGGCTGCCAAAACAGGCAGTCTGACCCAAGCCGCCAAAGCCCTTTACATCACACAACCCAGCGTCAGTCACGCGATCAAACAGTTGGAAGACAGCTTCGGACTCACTCTTTTCTATCGAAATTCCAAGGGGGTTGCATTAACCCAGGAGGGTGCCAGCCTGTACTCCTATATTGAACAATCCCAGATTCTCATCTCCCTTGCAGAAGAAAAAATGGCTGCGCTAAAAAATCTGGATAACGGGGAACTTCGGATTGGCGGTAGCGACTCCCTCTTCAAACATTACATGTTATCGTATCTGGAGGAGTTTCACATTCAGTACCCTAACATCAAGCTGCATCTAAGCCATGGAACGACGCCTGAAGTCATCACGTTTCTGAAAGAAGGCAAAATCGATCTTGGCGTTGTGCGTATGCCCATCGTTGACCCACAGCTGGAAGTGCGGGAGAGCATTCAACTAAAGGATTGTTTTGTTGCCGGCGAACGATATGCCCAGTTGAAGGGAAAAGTGTTGACCCTTGAACAACTGCTTGAACATGAGCTTATTCTGTTTTCCCGGAACAGCCGGGTTCGGATGGCTATCACAGAACTCTTCAATCATTATAATTACACGTTAAAACCAGAAATAGAGGTCGGCAGCGTTGACCTCCTGATTGAATTTGCTCGCCGCGGCTTGGGAATCTCTTATGTCACACGAGAATTTATCTCCAAAGAGCTGGAAGAAGGCTCTCTCTTTGAGATTCAGCTCGACGTTCCTCTGCCTCCATCTCATGTAGGGATCATGACAAAACGCAATATGCCGATCTCTTCGGCTGCGAATCACTTTATGGACTTAATTTTCAAAGCACAGGCGGACACCTCGAGAACATGATCCGTTGAGAACAAGATAAAGAGCCTCAAGGCCCTGCATGCAGGATCTTGAGGCTCTTTATCTTCTTTATTTTAAATAAATTATAGTGATTACTGAATGAAGTGAGTTCTTTAACTTTTAATGGCTGACTAGATAAGAAGCGTCCAGAATGAGAGCCACTTTACCGTTCCCCAGAATGGTTGCACCAGATAGATGATTCATTGCTCCGAGGTATGTTCCAAGCGACTTAATCACCACTTCCTGATTTCCGATGATTTCATCCACTGCATAAGCCGCAATTTTATCGACAGAACGCACAATGACGAGTGGAATCGTCTTGGACTTACGGTCGTTACGCGGGTACTGCAACTTGTCACACAGTCGGTAGAAAGGCACGATACGTCCATGATTCAAAATGGATTGCTGTCCCTGAATCATCTGAATCTCTTCCGGTTTAATGCGCACGATCTCCGCTACGTTGTACATTGGCAAAATCAATACCCTGCCAGATACATTCACCAGAAGCCCTTTAATAATGGCTAAGGTGAGCGGTAACCTAATCGTAAATGTCGTTCCGATACCAACCTCTGTATCAATATCTATGATGCCATTCAACCTTCCGATCTGGCTTCTTACGATGTCCATGCCAACACCTCGGCCAGATACATCACTAACGGTTGAAGCCGTAGAGAACCCTGGTTCAAAAATCAGATGAACGGCTTCCTGTTGATTTAAACGAGCCGCTTGCTCTTCAGTTATAATGCCTTTTTTCAATGCGGAAGCTTTAATTTTCTCCCCATCAATACCCTTGCCATCATCAGAGAAACGTATGACCACATGATTTTCCTCGTGGTATGAGGTCAGTTTGATTCGTCCTTTGGCAGGCTTGTTCTGTTGGGCCCGAACCTCAGCACTCTCAATGCCATGATCTGCACTGTTCCGAATTAGATGGATTAACGGATCACTGAGTTCTTCGATAATCATGCGATCCAGCTCAGTCTCTCCGCCTTTAATGACCAGCTCAATATCTTTGCCCAGCTTCTGCGACAAATCCCGAACCAGCCTCGGGAACCGGTTCAACAATTGATCAATAGGCAACATCCGCGTCTTCATAACTCCGTCCTGCAGTTCCTTAATGACTCTACCCATATGGTCGGACACTCCACCAATACTTTGAATCACTGGGGAGGGCTCCTTACGGGCACCAGTACGGCTCAAATCAGCAAGAGAGGTCTGATCAATAAGCAGCTCACCGACGAGGTTCATCAAATGATCCAGTCGCTCCACACTTACGCGAACCGTAGGCTGGGTTGACTTCATCTTATCTTCATGAAGAGGCACTGACGTGTCGCTTTTTTCTTTTCCAACTGTCATTTCAGTCTCTATTAATTCAGATGTTACAGCAACCTCTTCTGTCGCCAAAATATATGGACCGACATCCACGCTCCGAATATCCGAATCTCCGGATAACGCACTCTCAATCTGAGCTTGATCCAGAGAAGATGCTATAACGATCACAAACTCGTTATAGTGCGCTTCTCCCAGTTCCTCATCAAGACCCTGCTTTTCAATGGATGTCGCTAGTACACTGCCACATACATCTTCAACCCGTTTGCACAAAATATGATATCTAGCTGCTTTCATCAAACAATCTGAGCTTAATACAATGCGAATGGAAAAAATCTGCTGACCTGGTTCAAGTACTTCATCGAACAGATTCGACTCCACAGACTGTAGAACGGGTGACTTAGTCTGCTGAGCCAAGGCCGGTTGATGAATCATGTCTTGTATTTCTTTAACCACTGCACGGAAATCAGTAAAACTTTCGCCTTGCACGTATTGATCCCTAAGCACTCTCATGGCATCCAACGAACGAAAAAGGGTGTCAACGAGTTGTGCGGTAATTTCCGGTTTCTTGGATCGCACCCATTCCAATGCATACTCCACTTCATGTGTCAGATCACTTAATTCACGAAAATCCATAGTCGAAGCCGAGCCCTTAATCGTATGAGCCGCCCGAAATAAGGTCTGCACAAGTTCCACAGAAGGTGAAAGCTCAAGTGCAAGCAAGGACTGATCCATCCGTTCCAACTGATCATTCAGTTCTTCGATAAATATGTCGCGATAGGCGGACAAATCCATCATTGGTGCATTCCCTCCTAACCGCCCAATATTTCATCCAGTTTCAATATACCAACCAGACTGTCTCCCTGTTGGCCTACACCCTGAAAAAATATCTCAAGGTTGCGTCCATGACCTCCAGTAGGCGGATGTATTTCCGAATAAGTTGTGACTTTGCTGACTCGATCTACAATCAAACCGATATACTCATCTTGATAACGTACCACAATGATTCGGGTCGCCCGGGTTGCCGATTCGTCTGGCATGCCAAGCAAATTGCGCAGGCTCATGACGCAGACAACTTTACCACGTAGGTTCATGACTCCTTTGATTTCGGTACGACTAAACGGAATATCGGTAATACTTTGCATTTTTATAATTTCATGAATTTCTTCGATTCGAATGGCACAGGTCTCTGCGCCGACAGACAGTTCGATATATTGTTCTTTCTGAAGTGAAGACATTCGTTTCACCCTCAATTCGTTATTATGACTGTGTTTTGAAAGCAGACGCAGATACAGACAATTCTTCAGCAAGGTGTGCGAGCGATTGACAAGTTGCAGCCGTTTCTTCCGATGCCGCCGCAGATTCCTCACTGGATGCAGAGATCGACTCTACCGAGCTCATCACCTCCGCAGCTTGTGCAGCCTCTTCTTCACACGCAGCCGCGATTTCATTGACTTTCTGGGAAGAATTATTCACCATCTCAATGATCTGATCAAAGGCTTGTCCTGTTTTGGATGATTGTTCCACACTATCCGAAACGGCTTGTACGCTTTGTCTCGTATTCTCCTGCATCACTTTGATAATCGTAGTGATTTCTTTGGTCGCTTCGCCACTGCGTTCAGCAAGCTTGCGAACTTCATCAGCTACAACAGCAAATCCTCTTCCTTGCTCTCCTGCACGGGCTGCTTCAATCGCCGCATTTAACGCAAGCAAGTTTGTCTGCTCCGCGATGTCGTCAATAACTTCGATAATGTCGCCAATTTTGCGTGAATCTTCTTCGAGCTTCGCCATTTTCATATTCACGGCTTGCATACCTTCCAAGGAAGTCTGAACAACATGACCGCCTTCACGCGCTGTTTTCACCGTATCATTAGATAACTCGGCAGCTTCTTCAGCACTTGCAGCTACAGAGTTGATCGCCAGAGACAACTCTTTAAACAATTCGGAGATGTTTGCTGCTTCACTCGATTGACTTGTGCTTGTACTAGCAATTTCCTGTGTGCTTGCCGAGATTTGTTCAGACGATGCTGCAACGCTCTGTGAATTCATGACAATGTTATTAATTAATTCTCGCAGATTGTCTACCATGCGATTAAGCGCAAAGGCCAGTTGCCCAACCTCGTCTTTTGAGGAGATATCAGACTTGAGGGTAAGGTTTCCGTTAGAAACTTCTGTAGCTAGACCTAGCATAGCCATTAGAGGTCTGGAGATGGAACGGGAGATCACAAATCCAATGATAATACTAAAAATAATCGAACCAATGACCAAAACAACGGTAACTGAGAATGCACTTGTGTACGCTGCTTCCGACTTTGAATTGTTCTGTTCCGCCAGTTTAACGTTCAGATCCACCATTTCACCCATCGTAGCGAGGGCTTCATCACCAGGCGGTTTGAGTGTGTCTTTCAAGAAAACGATAAATCCTTGATCGTCATCACTTTTTGCCAGCTCTATACCTTGCTCAAAGATTCGCATGTAATTTGAGTACTGTGTATCGAATTTGCTAAGGAGCTCAGTTTCTTCGGGGGTCGTTGCCAGAGGACGATAGCCTTCAATTTGACTCTCGATGTTACCTTTAATGGTATTAATATTATCGACAATACGAGTTTGCTCTGTGGCATTTTTCTCAAAGTTGAGATCACGAATGTTAACCCGCATCCTCTGGTAATTCATTTGTGCTCCGCTCAATTCTTTTACTGAAATCAGATTGCTGTTATACATTTCTTTCATGTGCTCATTGGTACTTCTAAGTGTCGTGATTGAATACACTCCCAGAATCGCAAGAATCAGAGATACTACCAAAAATGCTGAGATAATCTTTGTTGCTGTTTTCAAGTTGCCAAACCACTTCATTTTATCTCCCCCTAAGTTTCTTCGTGTCTAGTTATGTAAATAAAGTTTGCTAATCCATTCTATGGATCGCTCTCCAGACAACATACGATGTATTTCGACAGAAATATTAGAAAACTGAATAGATAAATTTTATTTTTGCAAACTTTCATTTTTATGTAAAATTTTTATGATAAATAAGACTCTTGTGTTTATACTACTAAATACTATTAATCTAAATTTAATAGAATAAACATTCATATTAACGAAATTTATATATACATTTTTGTACATATCTCTTTTTTTGATGATGGACGATCAATGTTATCTTTTTTACTTGGACCTATATGTTAGTTCATAGTTCTTTGGACTAATTCATATGATAACTAATCGAGATAGTTCTACTCATCTGTTCAAAACATCTAATAAATACGACTTAAGACTAATAATAAAATTAAAATACATGATTCAATTGAACTAAAAAAACAATCAAATTCACTATGCAGGAGTTTGATTGTTTTCTAGATTCATATGCAATTTTTTAGCAATTTCTGAACAATAAACTCAAATCCATCCACTATCATTCATATTAATAAATCTGCTCTAGCTCTGCTAGACGATTTTTAATTCGCTGTGGAATAAGTTCAAACAGCTTGTCCCATGTCATAAACATCTCCGGTTTCAACAAATACTCTTCAAACTGCATCGAGGGTACAAATGCTTTGGTTTGCAGATATTTTTTGACACGGGCATCGATCTGTTCACTGGTTTGAAAAAACGGTTCAAACATTTCATTTACAAGCAAGCCATCACATCCTGCCTGGGCGCCTGCTACACTATACAGATTGGGCAACAATTCAAATACAATCGGCAATGGTGAAAAGGCGTGTTTCCCCGGCTGGGAGTAAAGGCAAACATGATGACCAACCAGATTAACTCTATCTTTTAACAGCCCTCTTAATACTCTCCCATGAAAGCTGGCTTCGCAATCCACGACTTCTCCATCATGTCCCACATACACCCATACATGCTCCAGCTCATAGAGATGTCCGATCTCGTAATCCCACCATATCGCATATTCGATAACATACTTTACTGCTTCAGAAGGAAACTGCAGCTCTCTACGAAAAGAAGGAGACGGCCCAGAATGCTCAAGCACGGACACGCCAACGAAATCCGGATAAAAAGGCTCATTCTGATCAAACATGATTACTGGTGCATAACTTAATGCTGTTTCCAGCCATTCATTTTTAGCAATAGTCATAGAAGAATCCTCCATTTTCATTGTTGTTACTCCTATAGTAACAGAGAGAGGGTGAATGGCGTCAACTTATGTAAATGTAAAAACCTGCAACCGAATATACGCAGTTGCAGGTTAGGGAATAATATTCAATTAAGACAGGTTAAACAGCCCGGATGATTTCGGTTATTAACGTTATTCCCTTGGCGCCTTAGAAGCCTTGGAAGCTTGAACGGAGGTATCCGAAACGTCTGTTCCACAACCAATATTAGGGCCAAGAATGGCATCATTCTGGATGGACGCAACCGCTTTGGCATAAGCTTCTTCATCCAGACAATATGCACGGTGAGCAACCTCCGGCGGTGTAGCCGCAAGAAAATCTGCCCCAAATACAATATCCGGTGTCGGTTGATCAAATATGGTCAGCACATATACGCCATCGGTCTCCGCAACAAACCAATGAAACCAGCCTTTTGGAAAAACAACCACTTGCCCCGGCTTCAAACGATACGTTATCCGTTCACGTGTGAACGGATTGAACACGGAAGCTGTAATCTCACCGCTGATTACCACGACCATCTCGGTTACATTGGGGTGCCAGTGGGGTTGCACAATAATCCCTTTACTCAGATAGACATTAAAAAAACCATTCTCAATCGTTGGCAACTGCTCTCCAAATAACTGAGTGACGTAGTTGCTTGAATCTCTCCGGTAATTCACCACAGCATTGGAATCAGCAGCAAGCGGAACATTGGGGGATTTCAAGATCGGATTGATCATCGGTTATATTCTCCTCCTTGGGCAAACATCTCGTTGTTGTACTGTATGCTGGGACATCATGAGATAATACTGCACTCAAGCTCTGGCGTATAACTAAGTCAAACTGTGCGTGCTGCGGATAAGAAGAACGTGGGCTGTGCTTGCCTTGAATTGGAAGTTTGTGAGGCTTAGATGATATAATTCTGATAACGAATTGGGCTTCATTTTTTTCCAATGTACTCTTTATATGTTGAGAGGAGTTTATTATGTTTCCATCTATCGGGGATATATACTGCAGCTTTAATGAGCAAATGCAACAATATACGGCCTGTCAGATCACTGCTTTGAAAGAAACAGAAGATAAAAAACCACGTCAACTAGCCGCGATTCTGCAATTGAACTGGTCTGGAGATCAGCTCCCAACGGAATCCGAGCTTGACGTGATGAAACCACTGATCTGCAATTTCTTTTTTTGGAATGGTACCTTAGAGCATAACTATGTAAAAGCGGATGTTCCTGTATCCTATATTTTAGTCGGCAACCGACCTCCCCTAATTACCGAAGAATCACGAAGTTACAGTTCGGGTTGGCCGGCCGGAGAAAGCCTGTATCGTCAGCGGCAATGGGAACTCATCAATGAAAGCCGCAGAACTCTTTTTAAGCAGGCAGCTCATGACCACAGTGACATCACCGCCCGCGGGATTAAAATGCGACGTAACACCAGCACGATTCGTAACTTTATTCCAACTTCAGATGACGATGTAGCTGAACTTGAGGCACTTCCGTGTCTGACTCATATCGAGATGAATGGGTACCACGAGGCTATCATTCCTTTTCTGAAGGAGAATCCCTTCGTTTATGAACTTCATGTACAGAACCACGGGCAACGTATACTGAATTTCAGTCAAACGCATTTGACCCGGCTTGTTGTGGATGCTAGCGGGATGGAAAAGATTATACTAAATGACATGATGGATTTCCTAAGTCTCACTGGCGAGATCAGTCCAGGTCTTCTTATTGATACTACTGGAGACGGACATCGGCTGACCTTAAGTATAGCGGAAATTTTTCCGGAAATTCGCGGTCTTTCTCGTCTAAGTAGCCTTCAATTGTACAAAATCAAGGAGCTTGATATTGAATCTGTCGTTCAAGCATATCCTGAACTTTCCGAATTACGCTTGTGGGGTAAACCCGGCACAGTATCCGGTATTCATTCCATTCAACATTTAAAGTCCTTGCAAATGTTCAGCACGAATGATCTATTTGGTTTTGAGGGAGATCAATTTCCAAGTCCCGAGCAACTTCCTGAATTACATACGCTTTGGATGAGCAGTCTCCCGGCAGAAGCAGCCAAGTCGATCAAAACCCGATATAAAAAAGTTGCCGAAACCCGAATCGATCTCGATATCACTCAGCCTCGTAAACCGGAATGGCTCGCTGAAAATCTGAACAATCCATTTCGGGATTGGGACGGAAGGGAACAGATCAAGGCAGTACATGCCAAAAAAGCCGCGCAGTTGTATAAACAATCTCTGAAGCGGATTCGTGAATTGAGCCAGAGAAATGATTATGAAGACACACTCTCCGATCAGCTCATTTCTTTCACTCAGGAGTATACACAGACGTTTAATCAAATGGATGGCATATCGGAATGGATTGAGACGATTGAGCGTGAAGAGATTGCTACGGCGCTTGCAGATTTGATCGATCAACTAGAGGATCAGTTGAAAACAACCCAGTCAGGTTCCTTCAAGATTGATCGGGAGCAGTTATACGAAGTCTTCGATCGGACTAGAGACTTTTAGAGCAGATTATAAAAAGAAGACCACAGCCTATCCCCTATTCAAAGGGACAAAGCTGTGGTTCTCTTTATATTTATTCTACTGATTTATGAAGCTTCAACCGTTGTTCCACAGTACTCACAATCCGTGAACTGTTTCCGATACACCTTTACCTTCGCCCCGCACCCCGAGCAGGTCACTGAAACTTGCCTTGGTGCTTCTTCAACCTTCTCTTCAACCTTTCCTTCTTCGTCTTTAGCATACTTGTCGCTGTTTATATTTATCTCTGTGTAGCTATATGACTGGTTATTTGTATAATGCACCGTATTACTATTGTAACTTGAGTAACCATTTCCAATTTCTTGGGGCCGATAAGTATTTTCTAGTGCCGGATCTGAATCTCTCCCATAGTCCCCTCCATAAAATTGTTTTTGAGGAACCTTTTTTCTTTGGAGTAATTTAATCGCTGAAAATATAAAAATAAATTCTAATACAAGGAGACACATAAAGATAAAAGGCTCACTCTTGATTTGTTTGTGATTACCTGCATTAAAAAAGGCAATAGGCATACCAATTGCATAGATCAAAAATATCAGTCCAAAAAACGCTCTGATCATGATAATTCCTCCAAAGAACACTCTGTAAGCACTCAAATAATCTATCACAAGTCTTCATTCTTAAGCTTCAAGCAAGTCAGTGAAACTACGAAGTTCTTACCGTTGTCCCACAATACTCACAATTTGCCGAAGAATTAGGATATACCTCTACCTTAGCTCCACATCCAGAGCAATTTATCGAAACCGGCTCTTTTTGCTGGGTATGGTTTTTATCAAGGTACACATCCTTATAATGTTCTTTAACACTAGTCGGATGTTGATCATTACGAGCCGATTTAGAACGAGACTTAGGTCGACCACACATTTTTATTCCCGTAACCAATACAATAACACCAGGAATAAAAAGTACGATTAAACTAAACAAGGCTAGACCAGCTTCATCCGCCATCATCATTAATGAGAATAGAATGGTTATAAACGAGATGATGATTAAAATAATTCCAAAAAACCTCTTCACTTGCTTCTCCCCCTAAAACATGGTTAAGATTTGAGCGAAAGAATCTGTTGATTTCTTTCTTTTAGACGAGACATCAATCGGGATAATTGCATAGCCACACGTTCACTATTTACTACTTCTCCTGCCTCATACTGAGTAGACAGTTCTTCTCTCAACAATTCAATATCTATAAGAATCTGACGATCATTATACTGCACGGCAGCTGGAGCGATTGGATCGCTATATTTAACCAGCTCAATGATGGCTTCTACTGACTTCCTGTCCTTTTCCACATTCAACATTGGATGTCTATCCATCATATCAAGCAACTGATACATGGCGTTCTCAATTGATTTCCAGTCGTTAATATTCAATTGCTCGTTGGCTTCATGCTCACTTCCTGATCGAATATAGATCATTAAAATAGCGCACAAAATGAAAGCAAGAGCCGCAGTGATTACATGTAACAAAACAAACCAGCGCAGTGCATAATCTGCGAAACCTACGAATAACGCATAAAAAATGACACACCCCAGATAAATGATTAATACAATGCCTATAGCTGTGTAACCTGGGACAAAACGTTTAAAGCGATCCATATTTTGCATCACATGACGCGCATAAATCCACAAAGTCGTCATCGCAACGTACGATGCGGCAAGATTGATCCAGAATGGAAATGATAGAATATCGTTGCTAAACATCGTAAATGAGATGATCGAATTTAAAATTAAACAGACAAGATAGATTACATCTAGAATAAAAATGTTGCTCCGTTTCACCATCACTAAGCCTGCCCCCCTTCTTGCAGATTATTTCCGCAATCGAGACAGAATTTCTGACCAGGTTGTACTTCATGTTGACATTGATTACACTTCAACGTTAAACCTGTACCACAGTTTCCACAAAATTTAGTGTGAGGCCCATTCATGTGGTTGCAATTAGGACATGGCCTTGGCATCGGCTCGTGACACTTCACGCATTCAGACGCATTCTCCGCATTATCAGCCCCACATGAAGGACAAGCATAATATTTGTCACCGCAGTTCGGACAAAACTTAGTTCCTTTCTCCATCGTGTGACCACAATTATTACAGTCCGTCGTTGCAGATTTTTCAGCTAATGATTTGCCGCATTTACTGCAAAAAGAGCTCTGTTCCTGATTCGGATGTTGACAATGCCCGCACAAGCGTACGGCAGGCGTTTCTGTTGTTGTAGACATGACTTTGGACATTTCAGACATTCCGCTACTAAACGAACCTCCCAAGCCAACGCCCATGCCCATACCAAGACCTGCGCCCATAATATCAGACTGCATGCTTCCTTCATTCTTGGCTGCACCTTCAAGCGTGTCGAATGAGCGTTCCTGCTGATAGGTGTATCCAATGATATCCATTTCCGCTTTGCGCGCGAGTGCTTCCCGTAATCGAATGACCGATGGGTCTTCTTCGGGCAAATTGACATTATGAATGTATAGATTGATAAGTTCAATTCCAAACTCGTCAAATGTAGAAGCGATGTTGTCCGCAAAGTGTCGTGATATTTCAGCGATATAGGCATTAATTTCTAACACACTTACTTTTCTATGTATTAAATAGGAAGATAGCATCGAATTGATATTCATCGTAATTAATCCACGGAAGTAGTTCACCATATTGAGCTGATTAAACTCTGGCAGTGTTCCTACAAGTTTAACTAAAAATTTTCGTGAATCTGAGATTTTCATGCCCATTTGTCCAAAAGCTCTAACAGGCACAATAATATTATATTTCGGGTCCTGAACCTGAATCGGATTCGCAGTTCCCCACTTGACGTCCATAGCACTTACTTGATTCACATACCAGACTTCTGCAGCAAAAGGAGACTTTCCTCCGAATGGAAGGTTAATAAGTCGGTTTAGTATCGGGATGTTCGCTGTACTTAACGTGTGCCTGCCTGGCCCGAACAGATCAAGGGCCCTTCCATCCTTAAAGAGTATAGCCTGTTGAGATTGATTTACAATTAACTGAGTCCAAGTTCCCAATTCAGTCTCCGGATGTTTCCAGGCAAACACGTCGGGCGAACCGTCATACTTGATTACATCAATAATAGCCATATTCTATTCCTCACTTTAGCTTAAAATACTAGATTTCAACATCTATGATCCCAACCAACACAATCATAAGATATATTAATATTCGTCAATTATCGTGTTTTTTCATGTTTAGGCATTGCTATTTTACCATTTCTAACCTTCTTACGCACTAGTATAGTTCATATTTCATGAGATATTTTTCCTATTTAGGCACCACTTTGAGAAAACTCAAAAACCTCTTGCAATCGCAACCGCGTTATGCAAGAGGTTTCACAAATCAAGACACCACTGTTTCTAATTCAAAAGCCGTTCAATGTAAACCTCAGGTTCGTCCAAAAATTGTTCAAACGTGCATAATGTGCCCTGTTCCTGATGTTCAATATCGGCATAACCTATCATCTTTTTGCTTGGATTCCAGACGATGAGCATATGAGAGTACTGATCCAGATCAGAGGATAAACGCAATAGCTTCTGCCTGCCCATCTTCATCTCCACCGTATCTGTCAACGAAAAGAATTCAATATAACCAACGCCAGCGGGACAGCTTGGCATGTCTATTCGGCGTGAACCTTCGGTCAGAAAACGGATTAACGTTTCCGGAAGCTTGTAAGGTTTTAATGCATGCAGTTTATTGCTCAGATTATGGAACTCCTCAGGCTCGTGTGATTTCAAGTATTCAGCCATTTCATTATTTTTCTGACTGACCGCAATCGTGTAGGCCCGCTCCCCATCCTTCTCCTGCAACGTCACATCCGCACCTTGTTCCACCAAATATTTGACCATTCGCATACTGTTCTGCCGTGCAGCTACGGTGAGCGGTGTCGCTTTGTACGGATAAACCATATCCGGCTCGTTGTAGTTGATGTCCACACCCTCATTCAGCAGGTATTGAACCGTTTTCATATCATGATCCGATACTGCTTTTCGTAACGTTTTGCCGCCATATTTGCGGATGTCCAACCCAAGGTCGTTCAACACCGTAATATTCTTTTTGTTCCCGTAGTATGCCTCATCGTATGCACTTGATTTCAACCGGCTTACTCCATTCAATTTGGCTCCTTGCTCAACTAAATAACGGATCACATCTGCTCCACCGTAGCGCGCCGCATATAAAATGGCTGGATGATCTTTGGCATTGATCTTGGCTCCTCGCTCCACAAGAAGTCTGACCACCTTCGACTGATTACAGATCAATGCCAGATCAAGCGGACGAAGCGTAATGTTTGAGCTTATTGCTATTTTTTCTTCCAAATCCATACCTTGCTGTATATATGCTTCAACACGGGCAACATCTCCTTGGTAGATTGCGAGGGCTGGATCAGGTAACGTTTTGAACGTGCCTTGATTACCGATTTTGTACATAAGTTTGGCCTCCTCTGCAATGAAATAATGAAATTGATGTTTGTTGAGCTACCCAAATGAATATGCTAACATAGTGGGCAACCCTTCGGAATCTACATACTAAATACATAACGAACACAGAAAGGACACTATGAATTCCCTAAACCTTCATCATACATTGCAACAGATCATTCCACCGCTGGATCTCAGAAGCTGTCTGGTCAGTGTACGCGGGGAGATCGTTTACAAGCATTTTCGGAACACACAGGCTGAGACAGATATCGCCAAAATCAATTCATGTACCAAGAGCATCATCTCTGCGCTCATCTGTATCGCCATGGATCAAGGGCTACTGCCCGAGGCAGGCACGCCCATATCTACCTTTTTCCCGCAGCTTACTTCTGATCCTGATCCACGTAAACCAGCAATTACCCTAGAGCAACTGCTTACAATGACAGCCGGATTTAACTGGGACGAGTTCGGCGGACAAAATTCGTTTCCACGGATGACACGTACGGATCATTGGATCAACTTTGCTTTAGAACAACGTTTGCGACATGAACCCGGCACACATATGGAATACAATTCGGGAGTTTCCCAGATTCTATCTTCAATATTAATGCAACATGTAGGCATGAGTGTAGCAGCGTATGCCGAGCGTTATTTATTTGGCCCACTTGGCATTCAAGATTATGAATGGGAGCAAGATCCCCAAGGTGTACACACGGGTGGATTTGGCCTGAGATTGCTACCAACCGACTTGCTCAGATTCGGACAACTCTACCTTCAGGAAGGGAATTGGGAAGGAAAACAGCTTATTTCCAGCCAACTCGTCAAACGCTCAACGCAACCCTTCATCACGGTCCCTCCACCAAACCATGGCAGTTACGGATGGCACTGGTGGGTGGATCAATATGCAGATCAACATCTTGACGATAACTCGCTCCCCCAACACCGACCTACGCATTCAGAGCGTCTCAAATCACTAGATTATTACTACGCCAGAGGATTTGGAGGTCAGTATGTATATGTTGTTCCCGAGTTGGAACTTGTGACCGTGCTGACTAATGACAAACGCAAGAAGGAAAAGCCACCCATCGACGTATTCCCCAGATTCATTGTGCCTGAATTGTGGAAGCTAGCTACCTTTTCCGAATAAATTTACAATGATTCGAAGAGAGATATTTCAAACATATACCCTTGCCTGGATTGCGTGATCGTTAAGTGGAAGGGCAAGGGTACTCAGACATTAGGAATTAACCTGCTACGGCGTTCTCCCTTCTGTCCGTTTCAGGGCAATTGTCTACGATCCGATATTTTCCAACCTCAACTCTCCCTTTACACCATTGCTTCCTCTACAGCCAACGTTATAGGATAAGGCCCTGACTCCTGATTTGAAATAACCACAAGTTGAATCCCATGCTTGGGATACACGCCAGACATAAACGAAACACCTGGGTCAAAACCCATGACATGAGCCTTAAATATTTCTTTTTCACGTAACTCCAGCCATATCCCCAAACCATAAAATTCCTCGTCCTCATCGTGCGCGTAGGGTGTCAACAAATACCGTGTCATCTCCTCACCGAGCAACGTATACCCCAGCAGAGCATCCCAGAAACGAATCATATCTGGTGCGGTTACATAGGCTCCGCCATCTGCTCCACCTTGAACAGGGATCGAAAAAATATTACTAGTCCATGTCCCGTCGTCAGCATCGATATATCCAATAGCTGTGTTACGCGGAAGCTGATCTGTCAGGAAATAACCTGAATCTTGCATACCCGCACGTTTGAAAATATGTTCCTCCACATATGTTGTAAAGGCCAAGCCAGTGTATTGCTCCACAATGAGTCCGAGTACGATAAATGCCGCATTGTTATAATGAAATTTCTCACCAGGAGCAGACTTCATTGGCAGATGTTGAAACATAGCCAGAAAATCACTGAGCTGTCGCATCACATACACGGGCCTGTCTCTCCACAACGCTGAAAAATCATCCATCTCGTCCTCATCAAAATAATCCGGTACGCCAGAAGTATGGGTCAGCAACTGGTGCACTGTAATCTCTGAATCCCACGCCGGAAACGTAAGGTTTAGGACATCCTTTAATTTGGAATCTAACGTAAAATGTCCTTGCTCAATCAACTGACCTATACTTACAGCTGTGAAAACCTTACAGCCCGAAGCAATACCAAAACGTGTATTCACATCATTCAGAAGTTCATCACTGCGGTTCGCATACCCTCGCACCATCTGAAAAAGGGTCTCTCCCTCCTGTTTGCACAGCACAACACCCGAAAAATCTTTTTGTTCCATAACCTCTTTGACTTTTTCCCTGACTTTTGCTGCATCCAGCATATCGAAGCACCTACGCTTTCTTATCATTGGTTTGTAAACTTCGTTGATCTGGTCCAGACCCTCTCGCATTCAGCAAATAATATAACGTGAGATAGATAGTAAAAAGAAACGTTCCAAAGAACATACAAAACGCCAAGGAGGGCCGACTAACACTTTCGTTCATCAGCCTGATTAACAACTCGCGATTAGTCAATGCATCCCAGCTGTTTAACCGATAAACCCGTCCAAGCAGAACACCATAACTGCCAAGAGCTGTTCCACCCATTACAAATATCCATGACGCCGCACGTCCTAACCGATTATAGATGACTTCCTGAATCTGATACATTGATAGGAAGCCGATCAGCAGTCCTGTCCACACAAACATCAGCACAACCATCAGATCATACCAATAGTGAAACTCGGCAAGGCTTCCAGAGAAATACCTTGAACTCCTTGACGTCAGGTGAAGCAAATCCGTAACGATATACGAAGAGTTGGGGAAAAACAACAGCCACATCATCGCACTCGGTATCGCGATCCATATGGCTCCTTTCCATTTCAGACGGCCCAAACCATAGGTTAGGGATGAGAATACAAATGGAATCCAGCCCAAAAACAAATTCCAGATTAGGAAACGGAAATACCGCTGATTCAGCCAGTCGGCCGCTATGTAATACAACCCCAGCGTGACAACCATAACTGCACTAAGAAAAACAAACATGTGCACATAATTTAGTTTTCTCAATACGTACAACCTCACTTGTGTTGAATTCAAAATCTACTTCATTCATGGCATATATTTACTATTTTTCAAATCTATTAGATCATACCATGTATAACTCTAGAATCAAATTTATGATAGAGAAACTAAAGTAGATTAGACGGTATATAAAACAAAAAAAGCGACGGTCCTTTTTAAAAGGATCATGTCGCTTAAATAAGTAGTTACAGTTAAACATTTCATTACTATTATTAGTTCATAATTGCACAGTTGCCAGTTTGTTTGGATTGACAATGAGATACACGCCATGGATTCGCTTCCCTGAAGCATCCATTTCCAAACATAACACTTCAGTGACCTGCCCATCTTTCATTAAAGCGAGCTGAGGCTCGCCATTAATGAATGCAGGCTTCCACATTCTTTCTCTTAACGAACGTAGCACTCTAGGAGAGGTAAGGATGGCGAGCACACCTTTATGCACATGCATTGTTCGCATAATCGTGCGTGCTACGCCACCGCCATCCGCTGTGAACACAGGCTGATCTGTCAACAGCTCCAGCATAGCTGAAACGTCATGTGCTAGAAATGCCGTGGTGAAACGGCTAAGCACTTCTTTTTTAGTTTTCCAATTGGCGCTCGCTTGCTCTATCACTGGAAGTTGTTCAGGTAAATTTCGTCTGGCACGACTGTAAATCTGTCGACAGTTGCTTTCTGTTTTCCCCAGCCATCCCGCAATCTCCGAATAGTCATGCTCAAACGCTTCGCGTAGCACAAAAACAGCCCGTTCCACGGGTGACAGACGTTCAAGCATAACCAGATAGGCGTACGAAATCATTTCTTTTTGCTGTATCGCTTCCTCTGGCGTATTAACTAATTCATGAACACCAAGCGGCTCGGGAAGCCATTCCCCGACATAATGCTCCCTCTGGTTGCGAGCAGAGTTCAACAGATTCAAACAGCGGTTCACGATAAGTTTTCCAATGTAAGACTTGGGTTGGTGAATAAGCTGATTCCTCAACTTTTGAAGTTCTGCGAAGCAGTCCTGAACGATATCTTCCGCCTCAGTCACACTGCCCAGCATTCGATATGCGATCGCGAAGGCATAATTCTTATACTGTTTATACAATGCACCAACATCCAGAGAAGACGGTTCCGGCGTATACTTATGTTGATTAGAATCAGAATTAAGATTGGACTGCATAGGATCGCCTCCTCTGGCTTGGTTCGTTTATCGTTTATTTTTCTCGTTTATCATGTTAGTTAAAACATCCTGGGTACATGCCTGTCGTAATGGCAATCCGGTTCCAACTGTTGATTGAATTAATCGCCATAATCAAATTAACGATTTCCGTTTCGCTGAAGTGCTCACGAATTTTATTATACAGCTCAAGTGGAACCCCATGCTCCGATATTTGCGTCACAACCTCGGCCATCTCAAGCATAACACGTTGTTTCTCCGTAAATATAGGCACTTCATGCCACACACTGAGCAAAAGAATATGATCCCCATAATCGCCCAGCTTCATCAAGTCTTTAGCATGCATATCTATACAAAAGGCACAGCCATTGATCTGAGAGACACGAATTTTCAACAACTCATATAACACCTTATCTTCAAATTGCCCGGATACATATTGCTCCAACGCCATCATAGCTTTGAAAGCACCAGGGTTCGCCGCTCTGTAATTCATACGTAAATTCATATTCATTCTCCTCCATCATCTGCTCTCATTTGGTCTACATACTGAAGACAAATAACGTATGAAGTTTGTGACATCTCGCGAGAAAAAAGATTAAAAAAACAAAAAAGGCGCTCTGAATTGAACGCCCTTATCGTTATGATGCTTCATAATAAAGATTATCGTAATCATGCCAGATCTGCTTATCATAAAGCTCACGGTAATGAGAACAAAATACGAAATAGATTCGTACAAGAAGAGTAAATAGAGGAATATGATTCAATTTACGCCTTATTATCTGAGTTCAATTGCACCGGGATTTCGCTATAGTATGGGCATCCTGGTTCGTGGATAATACGCGGATCTACCCAAGTACCCCAATGTGGAAGACGATTCACATAAGGAGGCATATTTGGTTGCATATTTGGTTGCATATTAGGCTGTACATTCGGCTCGATGTTGGGTTGAATATTAGGCTGTAAGTTCGGTTGCATACTCGGTTGGGCAATATGTTCGATCTTTGGTTCGATCTTTGGTTCAATATTCGGTTTGATACTAGGTGGGATATTAACTGGTTGGATGTTTGGTTGAAGATTCGGTCCCACATTAGGCATGTGGTTGGATACAGGCGCGATCTGCGTTTTACAACCTTTTGGCGGGCCGATAATTACCGTTTTTTGAATGGGGGCCAATACTTCCTGCACTTTATGGTCATCCAGACAATAGGTGTGTGCCAGCACTTTCGCAGGAGTCAGTCGCAAAATATCAGAGCCGAAGATCGCTTCAGGCACAGGAGCATCAAAGATCGCGAGCAGATGTGTGTGATCTGCCGTCGCCACTTCATAGTGCCACCATCCTTGCGGTACGTTAGCGGTCTGCCCTGGTGTAATGGGGAAATGAAGCAGTTCATTCGTGAACGGGTTAATGAGGGAAACAACCGCCGCACCGCTGATGCAATAAACAAGCTCGGCTGCGTTCTGATGAATGTGAGGTTCGACGACATTGCCTGCACTCAGAAAAATATCCAATAAAGAGCTGTCGCCCAACGTATTGAGCTGTTTAACCGAAAGTGCATTAATGTAATTATGCTCATCTTTCTTGAAAAGCGGATTGTTGCTCAGATCATACGTAAACTGCGTAGTCGGTAAAGTGAAATCCATGTACGAGGTTGCCAAAATAAAACGCCTGCCCTTCGCTCTCGGTTTAGGTGGTACCCTATACCTCAGCGTATGCCTAGCGCCCAGATCGGTGAGCCCATTTCTACTGGGCTAAGTTGCTGTGTCAGCGAGTGAAGAATCCGCATAGGCTGATATCATCAATCCAGACATTGGAGGCTTGTGATATGTCATATGTTCCAGGTGCATCATCAACCCAGCAATCTGTAGGCTATCCTTATCCTTATTATCCGCCACCGCCACCCCCTTACCCTTATCCATACCCCTATCCTTATCCACCGGTAGTGCCATTTCCTCTTCCTTTTCCTATTGGGGGATTTGGACCATCGTGGCATGGTGGTTATCCAGGACATTATCCGGGATATCCGGGAGGCCCTCACGGCGGCGGTCCAGGAGGACACGGGGGCCATGGCGGACCGGGTGGGCCCGGAGGTCCCGGCGGATTTCATGGTCACCGTTTTTTCCAGTGGTAGAGCCTGAAGGCTTTACGTTTTAGCCAAAAGGCAGGAGCTATTCAAATTGCTCCTGCCTTTTGGTTATTTCATCTTTTTATATCCATCGTAGTTTACAACGAACATTCAGGGTTCTAGTATTCAATCCCATCCATTAGATTCAAATTGCGGATAGACATCCGGAGAAGCTCCGCAAACGATGATGTAACGTAATAAACAAAGTCTGGATCATGCACATACATAATAATCTGTCCGTATGTCCCCGCCTCTGCTGGATCAAAATCAAACATCAAGTAGAGCGAACCTCCAGCCATTGTGGCAAAAGGAATCCATGATTTATGGAACAAATACGGTTTGATCTCAGGATCTAACTGGCAAATCTCTTCATCACCGTAATGCTCCTCCAGCTTCTCGTCCACATCACAGAAATATTGTTTGGTCTCGACAATCTCCTCAAGTGACATTAGATAGAACGGTTGACAAGACCCCTGCTCTACATCCCCCGGGTACAACATATGCAGACCATAACCACTGCCATCCGTATGGCGGTAAAAAGCACGGAAATCAGAGGGTAGGCGAACCTCATACAGTTTCTCGAACTGATCCAGTTCTGCCTCGGATACACCTGACAATTGAAGATACGTGTCATACAATGACCGGATCTCTTCATCTTGTATTTTCCGGTCTAACAGATGGTTCAATTCTATCCGCAGATCATTGATAACCGTATCCACTCCAGACTTCATATCCCGTCACCTTCACCTTTCTGCACACTTCGGTCCAACACATATTGTTCATATCCCCAGAACGCCTCTTGTTCATCGCCGCCTTCAATCAGGATCATAACTGCATACGAGAACAGATTAAGCCATTCCTCCATCACTGCAACCTGCTCATCTGAGATGAGATGATTACTGCGAAGCATACCTTCCGGTTCTACAGCCCAAGTCCTCGCCAGATGAGTAATGCTCCATAGGCAAGCGATTACTTCCCGATCCAGTGCTGCATGCGAAAGATCTGGAGCGAGCGTGCGTAATATGCGCATTAATTCATGGAAGTTCTCTTCAATCAATTGACCGCGAAACGGACGTAAGCTACCGAGAAAGCCATGTTCCATTTTCGGATGATTCACATCATCGTGAGCAAAGGCGTGATATTTTAACAACACTATAGCCTCTTTACGTTCCACCCTCATCATCCTTTAGCAAAATCAAATTCATTCATTCAAGGCCTGCCAGTCTATGCTACCAGCGCAGCGGCTCCTGTTCACGCCATAATACGTAACGCTCCCGTTCACGCAACGTACCTGTGCCAATTCCGTATTCGTCCATCCGTTCCGAACCCAGATCAAGGATGTGCAACATACCGCCATATGTTCCCACAGCAAGCTGAGACTGCTCAGGTGACACAGCCAGAGAACAGATCGTTGAGCCCACAAAATGGCGCCATAGCTCTTGGCCTTCGCGGTTGGTGCAATACAAATAACCGTATGCATCACCAATCACCATGCCTGCCTCCATCTCAATCATGGTATAAACACGAGCATTCTCTTCAATAATAGGCCACTCTTCATCCTGTTTACGATCAGCAATGCTGTCTAGCGGAACTTGAATCGTTACTCCATTGTAGAAATGGCAGGCATTAAACCAGACAACTTGATTGTCCTGACTGAATGCCGCACAGTGCGGATAACTCGACTCCGGCTCCACCTGATACGTCTTGTTATTTTCCCGATCCAGCACCGTATGGCTACTCATCTGGCTTCCCCAGGCAATCCAGCGCTCCTCCGAAGATACTGCGGCATGTCCCATAGAAAGTTGAGTGTCCTCGTATTCGTACTCCTTAATCTCTGACACATCGGGATGAAGAATAATCACCTGTTCCTGCTCTATCAGATAGATGCCGTAACGGGATTGAAGCAGCAGCGCCTGTCCTTGATCCATGGGGATCAGCTTTTCAATCGTGTTCTCGGGATGTATCGTATCTGCCAGGGATTCAATTTCAGGCAATTGAGCTTTGATTCGATCTTTGATCTTGTCCCACGGGTAGTATGCGACTTGCTCTCCTTCCAGCTTGCGGTCTGGTTCACGAATGACGCGAATACCTTCATGACTCGCCAGAGCTACGTAAGCGCCGCCCGCTGAACAGCCTGCCATGGTGTAATCCGGACTACACCACCATCCCTGCTGATCCATCGTATATACCTGCCCGTTATTCGACAATACTCCTGTATTACAGAGCATCGTATCCTCATTCAAGTAACCTACAACTTGCACGGCCTGCATAGAATCCTGAAAATGATTGCTCAGCGGCCACGTCGCCGCAGGTAATTCTTCTCGAAGACGCTCCACCTCACCTTGAAGATTAGCCTGTTTCACCATTTTCATCACTTTGGAACTGAGCGAATGCCGGGCATCATCTGCCAGTTCAGATTCATCCGGATGCTCTCCCTGAAGCATTTTATGTACAAATGCATTTACATCCCTGGCATACCGCTTGCCTTCCTTACGCCACTGTTCTGCAATTTCTGTATCCAGCCAATCCATAAAATCCCCTCGCCCTCTGCTGCTCTCTATTCCAATGCAGTGCAATGATGTGCCTGCAATAACTGTTGTATCGCCTGCACCTGCTGCTGCGCTTCTTGCGCCTCCGTTGCATGATTATTTTTTTCATAAAATAAACCTATTTCGCGCTCACTCGCCATATTAAAACGAACATACCCGCCAATCATGGCGCTGAATAGCTTGCATGTATATTCATTATCAATGACCAGATCCCATGAAAAGTGCGACTCGCACAGATCTACCAGTTCTTTCATTGATGTTCCGTTCTCTTTTCCCGTAAAATGATAAAAAATATGTTGCTTCTCCTCGTTCCACGGTTCGAAATACGCTGGTCTGAACGGCTCGTCCCTGTTGTAATATCCGCAGTAGATACGATCAAGAATATCAGCGAAAGACGCCTCGTTCGATGGCCACACCGTAATCTGTTCATCATGCCGCGGGAGCCAAATTAGACCTTCCACATCTGCATGAATAACCAGGAAATCGCCGTCTACTGAACTTCCAATGCTAATGCACTCTTGCAATTGGGACTGGCTGATGACCGTTGCTTCCGTATGCTCCCAAAGATCATATGCTGCAAATGGTTTTAAAACTTCAGGATCCGGCCGCTGAATGTTCATCCAGCCTGAATAAGTTCCTTCTCCGTATTGTTGCAGCCAGCGCTGATAAGCCAAAGGCAGACGAACGGCGTGTCCTTGCTCCACTTGTTGCAACTCCTGATGAGAAACAGGCTTTAACATGTGAGACACGATATACATTCAGCATCAGCTCCTAACATTAGAATCATCAAATTCATAAGATGATGGATAGACAAAACACATTAGGCCAACTCTTCCTGTACGATTTCAGTCTCTACGCCTTTGCGATTACGAATGCGGATGGCAAAAGCATCATAACCATTACGCTTTACTTCATTGAAATGCACACGTTCACCTGTAATCAGCTCATACGTCCCATCTGCCTCCACATCCTCGCCAAACTCTTCATCCCATGGCACGTTGTAATATGCCGTCAGAAATACTTCAAATGTATCCTCACCCTCAACGTCAAGATAAGGACGAAGCGGCCTGTTGTTCAATTCTTCCTCGGGATACGTCTCACACACCATCGCATCGTAACCATGCTTCGCTGCATCAATAAGCAGATAGCGTTCTCCAGTAACCGAGTGTTCTGCATAAATCAACAATGGTGTCATATCATGCCACATAATCAGATCATCTTCATCCAGGTCACCATAATAAAAAATATGAAACTGATCATGTCCATCGCCGGTTTGTAATTTTCCTTGCCATTCCACTTCATGTGTTTTTTCTGCCGCCACGCTCTTTGTCAGCCCTTGCAGATATACAGGCCCATGCTCTACACCATACATATTCATCATTTTGCCTCCACTTTGTTCATTCGAATTGTGACAACCTTATGCTCATCATCCACGGTCAATTTTACATCAATGCCCAGCTTTTCACGAAACAACGCCGTAATATTCAGGTAAGGATCACGTGCGGCTTCCGTGCCGCGATTGCTAGACCGGCTCATGCCTTGATGAATGATAGACTTCACCAGCTTATCGTCCCCTTTACCCGTTTGTTCGTAGGTATAGATTATCTTTCCCTCACGGTCCAGCAGCGTGATTACCGTAACAAAGTCATTTGCATTGGTATATTTGTTTTCGCTTTGCACATACACATGATCGCTCTGCGAGTAATCGATTTGACCTGCTAAATACGGGTTGTTTCCACCCGGTTGAACTTCGTACTCCTTATAAGCCAATTGAAACAAATACTGTAGACCGCTCGTGTCAATACGGTAATACAGCTGGCGGTCGTCTCCTCGTTTGTCCATTGCTGTATATCCGTTGATCAGCGGCCATGTCTGATAAGATTTACCTTCGACATCCACAGCAACGGCGTAGCCTGATAACACCTTTTCTTTTTGAAATACACCATACGTCTCCATAATAAAATAAGCAGGTATGCACATCATGGCAAACACAAACAGAAAAACACTAAATTTAATTCGCTTATTCATCTTTTTTCCCCTGTTCCTGATGATAATCATTTATCTGAAGTTATGCTGCATCTTCGTTAACACGCGGGTTACAGCTTCCCTGTTCTTGGCCTCCTTGATGTAGACAGGGATACTGTGTGATGCAGTCTTCTGAGATCTGCCTCCATATTTCACACGTAAATCAGCCGATACATACTGCAGAAGATAATTGAGATGTTTCCGATTGACCGCCCAGATCTGTTTGCCTCGAATGTGGTCCAGAAAATAGAGTTCCAGACCAAAAAGCGGGTCCCTGCCCTTTTGAATTTCGTTGTAATAACCTCGACTGACCTGCCTTTTGTGCAGTGTAGCTCGATTGTTCGCCCCGCAGTGTGGACATGTAATATGGACTAGCGGATGAGGTGTCATCTTCTCATCTGTTACCAGCACCGTAAACCACCGCTCACATACTGTACAATATCCCTTAGCTGCATACTCGTAGTCAGCTTCTTTGACTGCATGAGCGTAGCACTGACTACATCTCCACTGCACTTTTCCATTAGAGCGTTCTATGTAAGCGTACCCGCCGCATTCTGGACATTTGACTTCAACTCGCTCTCCCCGGTAAAGCACAGAATAAAAGCTGTATTTGTATGCCCCTTCGTCTTCGAAACGTTTCACATTCACCCTCTCCTTTCATTGAACCTTACGCTGAAACAGTCGTTTATCCCACATTGTTCCAAATGAGCCGTTAATAAAATTATATGAAACTCTTAACCCAAGCACAACAAATGCTGGCGCATTGTCTAAAAATAACGCCCTTGGTCCTACACAAATGTGTGCTTCATCACACCGATGATCCCATCGATATCGTAATCTGGACTTAGGAGATTCCTGAAATATTACTTGCACAAGTTCGTTTTTGTGAAAATCATCACTTGCTAATTGAAAGGTTGTGAATCTATGCTCTCGTTTCCCAACATTTATAAATACACGCTGATCCTGACCATCTTTACTGCTGCACTCTCTCATTGCAGTTCGACAAGTCCAATTCAGCAGACCCAAAATGAAGAAGCCTTTTCAAGTACTGCACCCAGCCAGCCGCCCGTTGATCCGGTTATTCGCAGAGATGGCCAAACCGTATATATCGAAATGACCTCTCAAGTGACAGATATTGAAATTTCAAAAGGAGTCATCTATAACGCCTGGACGTTTAATGGAACGTCACCTGGCCCAGTCCTGCGTGTGAAGGAGGGCGACACGATCGTTTTTACGTTGAAAAATAAAGATACGCGCATGAATCACTCGATGGACATGCATGCCGTTCATGCTTCTCCGAGCAGTAAATTCATTGATGTCATGCCGGGGGAAGAAGGTACTTTCACTTATCCGGCCTCCAATCCCGGCGTATTTATGTATCACTGCGGTAGCAAACCAACCCTAGCTCACATTGCCAATGGCATGTACGGCATGATCATTGTTGAGCCCAAAGCAGGATATCCTTCGGATCACCTCGTTGATCGTTCGTATACCCTTGTGCAGAGCGAATGGTACAAAGAGCACGATTACAATTCTTTTGTTAACGGGGAACCCGAGTATGTTGTTTTTAATGGCAATACCTATACTCTGAAAGAACATCCGCTACTTGCCAAAGTAGGAGATACCGTTCGCATTTATGTTAGTAACGCTGGTCCAAATGAAGTCTCTTCCTTCCATGTCGTAGGGACGATTATGGATCGTGTATACAAGGACGGCAATCCAAGAAACATCGAGTATGGTATTCAGACCGTTATGCTACCTGCCAGCGGAGGAGCGGTTGTCGAGTTTACCGTCACTGAGGAAGGTGACTATCCCATCGTAACCCACCAATTCAAACATGTAGACAAAGGTGCTTCTGCCGTGCTCCGTGTCACGAAAGATGGTAAAAATCACGGTGGTAAGACCATGGCTCATTAAATATACAAAGAGGTGACTAAGAAATGATCTGTACCCATGGAAAAAACGATGCCTGTTTCACCAAAGTTTCGCTTTTTCAGCATCTGGACCCTGCGGACGCTACATTGCTGACCTCGCTTCTCCATACCCAAAAATATCATAAAGGAGAATATATCGTGCAAGAAGGTGAACGTTCAGACACCCTCTTTGTGATACATCAGGGCAGTGTAAAGCTCTCCAAGTATAATGAGAATGGCAAAGAACATATTATTCGCTTCCTGTTCTCCGGTGATTTTTTCGGACAGAATTCATTACTACATCAGACACCCCATCAATCGAATGCGGAGGTTCTTGAGACCTCGTCGATATGTTCTATCCGCAAAGAGGATTTCGACCAATTACTTGAGCATGATCCCAAACTTGCTTACCATTTCCTGCTTGCCATCACCCGTCTGCTCAATGAGACCGACGAGTGGAACAGCTCTCTCAGCGCTATGACGACGGAGCAAAAAATTGCAAAGCTTCTTCTCGATTTCCATACCCGGAATCATGCCAACCCTGAGATCCGACTGCCTGTTTTCAAAAAGGATATAGCCTTGCTCTTAGGAATTACTCCAGAGACGTTAAGCCGGAAATTAAACATGATGCAACATCAAATGCTGCTTCAAGTAAACGGCAATGAGATTCGGATTCTGCAGCTACAGGAGTTGAAAGATATGATCTCCTGATCGATTCGTCTGCTTGCATATGTAAACTATTTAACCCAGGTTGTGAGTATCGTCACAGTGAACGTCTGATTTACAGTATAAAGTGAATAACAAGAAAAGAATTTTCAGGAGGCTAACCTTATGACGACTACCGTTGTTAAATTGGACAAACAACTCATTATGCATAAAATGCAGGAGCTATGCTCCCTATTGTTACAGGATGAAGGCTACAAAGAGATGCGTGAGATGATCGACCAATTTGCCGCAGATGAACAAGCGACAGAGCAGTATGAACGCTTCATGGAGAAACATCAGGCCCTTGAAGAGAAAGAACGTCAAAATATTGAGTTGCTCGAATCCGAGATTAAAATCTACGAAGAGGAAGAACGTGCGCTTTACGATCATCCGCTGATTCGCAGATTTATCTATGCACAGCGTGAGTTCAGCCAATTGCATCAGCAGATCAGCAACTATTTTACAAAATCCGTTGAATTGAATCGGCTACCAGAAGCCAAAGAACTAGGTAAAGAAGCCTGTGGTTGCGGTGGAAGCTGCTCGGGTCATTAATTTCAATATAAAGTTGAAACTTCATCATCAATCTATAAGAAAAGAGTATCCCATTCAGAATTGAACTGATTAGGATACTCTTTTGCTTTGATAGATTCAGACTTCGGTTTGATGCGATAAGAGTTTTATATGATGTTTCAGAGTACACCCAAACTAAATATCCAGCAGCAAGGACACCAGCAGTCCCATCGATGCGATCAATCCTACCACAGGCCCTCCTTCTTCAAAAGCCTCAGGCATCATCGTTGAACAAAGCATAGCTATGATACCCCCTCCGGCAAAAGCGCCAATCGCTGCTCCGATCTCTTTCGGAAGCTGTTCCAGAAATAGATACCCGCCCATTGCGGCAAGAGCAGAGATCAGCAATACACCAAGCCACATCAGTAGAATTTTGCCTTTGCTATATTTGCTATTTTTCAGTCCTGCCGTACTGGACAACCCTTCAGGAATATTGCTGACAAAGATCGATACCACCAGCACCACACTGACACCTTTACCTGCTAGCAAACTGGCACCCAGCATGATCGATTCGGGAATGGCATCCATCACTGTGCCTGCAAATATGCCGAGTCCACTTTGCTGGCTTGAATCTTTTTTGCTGGAACGTTTCCGATCGGACCCGCCTTTGGCCGAGATGAGCCAATCAAACAAGGTATACACCACAGCTCCTGCGGTAAAACCGACAGCAGTTGGCAACATGCCTCCATCATTCAATGCATCTCCAAGAAGCTCAAACGTTGCTGCACCAATCAGCGTGCCTGTTCCAAAAGCCATAATCCAACCGATAACCCTTTTCGGAATCTTCATGAATAATGCGGCAAGAGCACCAATTACAACCGCTGAGGCGGAGATGCCGCCCCACATCAATGCAGTCCACATTCGGGTAGGCCCTCCCTTTTTCCAGATCGTTTTATCTCCCATTAACCCGGCGTGACAGATTAAAAACAATCACCTGTTTCAATAGATTCTATTTTCAGACTGCGCTGTATGCTAAAGTAAGCAGCCCCGTCAGGAGCTGCCTCATGTCATGCCGTATCTTGTAATCTGATCTGTTTCCGCTAACCCGCCAGCTTACTCGGCATCCGGATAAGGATTGATCTTCTGGATCGTTCCGTCTTCGTTGTATTTCAACTCGGAATATTTAACGCAGCGCTTATGGTTGACGCCTTCCGACAGGGAGCTGTCGTGATAGAACAGATACCACTTGTCTTCGACTTGCACAATGGAATGGTGGGTTGTCCAGCCGATAACTGGAGAGAGAATCTCACCCTTGAATGTGAACGGCCCCATCGGGTTCTTGCCGATCGCATATACGAGCTTATGCGTGCTTCCTGTAGAGTAGGACAGGTAGTAATAGCCGTTATATTTATGCATCCATGGGCCTTCAAAATATCTCCGTTCCTCATCCCCAGCCAGAATTGGATTCCCATCTTCATCCACAATGGATATCTCGACAGGTTTATCCTGGAAGGACAGCATGTCGTCGCTGAGCAGGGCAACTTGTGGTCCAAGCGCCGGCTGGTCAGGAGCCGGTCCTTCTGCATCTGGTACGAAGCTTCCGGTCTGCCATTTTTCCAGCTGGCCGCCCCAGAGTCCGCCGAAATAGATGTATGACTGATTGTCATCATCCACCAGTACGGCCGGATCGATACTGAAGCTGCCTTCCATGTAATTCGGCTGCGGCGTGAACGGCCCTGCCGGAGACTCTGATGTTGCCACACCCAGACGGAAGATGTCGTCATGATCACGTGCCGGGAAGAACAGGTAATAGGTATTGTTCTTATAAGCAGCATCCGGAGCCCAGAGCTGCTTGGAAGCCCACGGAATATCTCTCAGATGCAACGCTTCGCCGTGATCGACGACCGGGGAATCGAAGTTGTCCATCGAGAGCACATGATAGTCTTCCATTTTATACTGGTCACCGTTATCGTTGCTCGGCTCGTCATGATCGAGGTCATGGGAAGGATAGATATAGATTTTGCCCTCGTAGACATGGGCGGACGGGTCCGCAGTGAAGATGTGGGTTACAAGCGGCTGGTGGGGCTTAGGTAAATGTTGTTGGTTCATAAGGCATCTCCTTTGGTATTGGAATAATAGAATCCTTCATAAATAAGTAGGACTAGCGTTCTTTATACCGTTGCCCGAGGCGTGAAGTTCAGAACTAAGACTGTCTCCATCATGAGATGGTACTGCTGAGGCACGCGAACATGGGAGGCCCCTCATCGTCCAGCGTGTAGGACTTCCTGCTCGGTCCGGAAATAGCGCTCAAATATCCGGCGATTACGGGATTACGGTAATTCATTGAATGCAGCGTACCTCCCTCTGAAATCAAAGCAAGCGCTTACAATATCTAGTGTAATTGTACTAGATCCGCTTGTTCTTTCCTATACTCATACTTAAGATCTTCCCCCAAAAAAATGTACAATTCCCCCTATCCGATTATACTGGAATTAAACACCTATTGCTCGCGTTTTACTTACTTGGTGAACATTTTTTGGTCGATGTTGGCTGCAAAAACGGATATATGCTTTATTGCTAATTCCGGCGTCAACCTTTGGCAATATGTCGTGGTAGGCATAAAACGTTAGAGGACGGATCGTTTACAGCGATCAGTCCTCTAATGTTTTTTTGAATAGCGACTTCAATGGGAATATGTTCTTGTCCCTGGGCATGTCTTCATGGTTAGTAAACGTTCAGCATCATTCCATGTCAATCCGATGACGATGTGACCTATGTCACCTGATGTGGACTTAAATCACGTTATGATAACATGATGTGATTTATAGCAGGATAAACCAGAGCAGAAACTGCACCGCTCCAATGATCTCAATGATGCCCACCTTCATAGGACGTAGAGTTTGACCTGCATATCGGAACGCTCTCGCAGCAGAATAGACGAAGGCCAGCCCCATCCATGGATACCCAACGATAGCCGGAATGAATAGCAGTGTAACATGCACAAGTCGTGACAACCTGATCCAGCGAGGATTGTTGCGTTCCCGAAAGACAGATTTCACAAAGAACGTACTTCCTGTAAAATGTAAAAAGGAAAATAATACAACGATCAACATGCCATAATCCCATTCACCACTGCCAATTAAATAAGCTGCTGCTCCGCCAAGGGAGAACACTAACATCGCACAAAGGTCATTGGTCAGTGACCTTTCTGCCTTATGTCTCACATGCCAGATGTTAACCAGGAGTAGGCCTACGAGCATAGGGCCAAACCATAACAGCGAGGATTGCCCAACGACGGCCGGTATGAGACAGACCAAAGCTACCGTGCCGTATATGGCGGCCCATGTGTACAAGCGATGCCGATTCGCGTTTCGTTTGAGCGATTGCAGCAAAGGATATGCGGTCAGATATAGGCCAAGCCAGGCTATGAACAGAGGTACATGAAGCCACTGGGGACTACTTGCCGCCACACCGACGAGGAAAGGCACACTAACCATCGCCCACCCACCGTGCTCATGAGGGATAACGATTGGTTTTAGGTTCGTACTTGCATTGATTTTCAATTCAATCATAACCTCCTATCCGATTTACCATTACAAAATTAGAGCTTTAGAGAGGATGAACTCGTATGACTCGGGTAAATAAAGAAAACGCAGCTGAATTTCTGCAGCAATTCCCAATATTTCAGGATCTCAGCCCTGAAGAGTTGAAACAAGTCGAAGAAATCGCCATATCCCGCAGCATCAGCAAAAAAACAGTGATCTTTAGTGAAGGCAGTGAAAAAGAAGCGGTCTTCTTCATCCGTACCGGCATTGTCAAAGCGTACAAAACAGACGAAAACGGACATGAACAGATTGTCTCCTTTCTCAAAACAGGAGATATGTTCCCACATACCGGATTTTTCAATGCGCATCCATACCCCGCTACCGCTGTTGCGATTACTCCGACAAGTCTGCTAGCGATTCCTGTCCGTCATTTTGAACGGCTCATGCTCAGCACACCTTCCATTGCCATCAAAATTATGCGTGTACTTGGCGATAAAATACGCGAATTACAAGATAAGTTACAAGTGCTTTCCGGTCAGGATGTGCGTAATCGTGTACTCTCCTTTCTTCTCATGCTGGCAGAGCAACATGGTCAGCAACAAGCAGATAAAATTGTCATCAATCTGCCCATGACCCACCAGGAATTCGCTAATTCCATAGGAACGACAAGGGAGACAGCCAATCGACTGCTGAACCAGCTTGCGAAAGATGAATTGCTTGAGGTTGATCGTAGTCGCATCATCATTCATAACCTGCAGGCTTTAAAGGAACAACGAGACGCCTGAGCATAACGATAAGCCGCTGCATGCATTTTGCTTATTCTTTTTTCTTTCTTCTTACTTCTATCCGAGTGTGGAGACTGCCACTTGTGCAAAAAGAGACCTTAACTACTGTAAATCAAGTTAAGGTCTCTTGCTGTATGTTGGATCACTTTTTCAAAACCTGTTCCGTTTATGTGATTTGCTCAGGCAATCGTAAGATCGGGTTTACTCATGTCACTGAACATACCGGCGTAATATTTGACTTCCCCAGCTTCATTACGAATCGCTGTAATACTAAGCCATTCCTGATAGACCTCACCGTTTTTCTTCCGGTTCCAGATCTCTCCCTGCCAGTATCCTTTATCACGCAGTTCCTGCCACAACTGATCATAGAACTTTTTATCCTGCTTGCCTGATTTCAGCATGCTTGGCTTCTGTCCTACCGCTTCTTCAGCTGTATAACCTGTAACTGCCGTGAAGGCTGGATTCACAGAACGAATAACACTGTTCGTATCTGTCACCAGAATCGCTTCAATTGTATTCTCCAAAATGCTGGCAGACAGTTGAAGTTTCTCCTGATAGAACATCCAGATGACAAGCACGAGACTTACCAGTGCAATCTGGGATAACGCCATGAATCCAATCGCATAATGCCCTGTCATACTGTACAACAGTGTCAGCATCAATGGAGGGAAGAAACCACCCAAACCACCCATAGCTGAGATCATACCATTCGCGATTCCTGCTTGTTTGACGAAATACATTGGCACCAATTTGAAAATCGTACCGTTACCTGTCCCCGCGCAAAGCGCAACTGTCAGACAGCCTACTGTATAGATATAGAAGGATGGCGCGAAGGATAACACAATCGCCGCTACCGTCAATCCGCCAAATACAAACATTAATATTTTGAACGGATTAAATTTATCACCCAGCCATCCGCCAACCGGACGCATAATTGTTGCGACCAGGATGAATCCTGCGGTGCGAAGTCCGGCATCAACCTTATCCATCTGGAAATTGGTTACCAGGAAATTCGGCAAGTAGACGGTGAACGCCACAAATGAACCAAACGTTAGGAAATAAAAAAGACACAAGAGCCACAGCTTGTTATTGCGTGATACATCTTTTAGCTGCTGCATCAGAGGAAGGGTGACACGTGTTTCTTTTTTGTCTCCCAAAGCAAAGTTGAGTGCCGCCATACCAATTAAAAGAATACTGTAAAATAATACGGTTTTGGACCAACCCACCTGAGCAGCAACCAAAGGAGCTCCAAACGCCGAAAGCGCCGTACCCAGGTTACCAATACCATAGATCCCGTTAACAAAACCGTGACGCTCTTTGGGATAATACTTCGGTAATGAGGTTACTCCAACTGAGAACACAGCTCCACCGATCCCGAGGAAAAATCCCCCAATGACCAGATCACTGAAAGATGTTGCGCGGCTTACCCACCATACTGGAGCGAGTAACAATACAAAGCTGATCATGAAAATGTTACGTGCCCCGTATCGGTTCGTCCAATACCCAATCGGAATACGGGCAATCGAACCGATCAATACCGGAATAGCCGTTGCCCAAGCCAGCTGTGATGACGTAAGTACGATGTCTTCTTTAATGAAAGGCATGAGTGATGACAGAATCACCCATACCATGAAACCGAGAATCAGACTTGCGGTTTGCAAGGGCAGTTGAACTTTACCTTTTTGTTGCATTTACATCGCCCTTTCCTTATGTTGTTCTTGATTCTGATTCGGATACACGGCTCCGTCTCTTCTGCGATACAGCACGTAGCTACGTCTGAGATATCCGAGAGGCATACTCAGCATGTGAACGAGACGTGTGAATGGGAACACACAGTACAGCACAAATGTAAGCAAGATATGAACTTTGAAGTTCATGGGCACAGTTTGCATTAGAGCCGGATCAGGTTGGAAGACCAGAAGTCCACGCAACCATGGATTAATCGTTGTACGATAATCAAACCCACTGTGGTTTACCGCATTAGCGGATGTTGCCAGAATGCCAGTTACAATAACAATAATCAACATGGCGAGGGCCAGCCAATCCCCAACGCTGCTTGTTGCGCGCACTCTACGAGCCGTATAGCGGCGTACCAACAGAATAACCAAACCGGCAAATGCAATAATTCCTGCCGGTAATCCGCCGAACACAGCGCCCATATGATAGGCTTCGTCACTCAGACCAATCCAGTGGTAAAATTCGATCGGTACTAGCAAACCGGCAATATGTCCGCAGATGACGGCGAAAATGCCGATGTGGAAGAGTAAACTTCCCCATCGCAGCATACGTTTCTCCAGCATCTCACTTGATTTGGATGTCCAACTAAACGGATTGGTTACATATCTCCAGATGGTCGCTGTGATACAAAACACGATGACCATATACGGGAGAGCACCCCATAACATGAATTCCAGTGTACTCACCGACTGCCCCTCCTCATCAGCTCAACGATCTCGTTCAGACCGCCAAGCGGTTGTTTCTGTTCTTCTTTGCTTGGTTCAGGTACGTCCGAAACAGACGGCTCGGGCATCACCTGTAACATCAGCGTAAGGAGCGGCCCGTATGGACTGTTTTGTCCTGCAATACTTTCGGTCATCGATACCAGTGCTTTATGGCAACTGTCCAGAACTCCAATGGCATCCTGCTCCGGAGCCTCGGCAATGAATTCAAGCACCATGGGCAAGTAATCCGGGAGTTCGGTAGCTTCCATATAGAAACCAGCCGCTTCATATCTGCGTTTCAAATCAATCAGTGCTGGCCCGCGATCCCTCTCATCGCCATGCAAAGCATACGTCAGATAGAGATTCGATTTTTTATCAAAGTCAAAAGAACGAACATACGCGTCTTGCCACCGTATGGCATCTAGAGCCTGAGCACTACTGATGAAGGTTAACACGGTCTGCTTCACTTCTTCATCAGAGATCGAAAGAACAGCTTCCTGTACGCCTTGTAATCCCTCTCTCCACTCGGTATCCGGATATTGCAGCAGATAGGAGATCAGTTTGCAGACCATTCGTCTTGTTTCCGTGTCGTACACCGGCTTAACGATTGGTTCTGGATCGATATCAATTGTCATCGTTGTTGTCTCCTCTCCTATGAGAATACGCCGCAAGAACCCGGGCCGCCTGCAAAGTCAAGACCGCAGCTGCCTTGTTCACTGAAGAGATCCGCCACTTCCTCACGGTGAGCTGGTGGGATCACAAAACGATCATCGTATTTCGCGATAGCGAGCAGACGATACATATCTTCAACTTCCTGCGCACTCATGCCTACCATATCTAACAGGTCGGACTCACTTGTTTTGCCGGTTTGCTGGTTACGCATATGAATACGCATTACAGCCATTTTGCGCAGTACTTCACGAATACGTCCTGTATCTCCAGCAGTAAGCAGGTTCGCCAGATATTCAACCGGAATACGCATGTTATCAATCGCCGGGAAAATATCGTTTGCTTCGAGCGAGCTTCCTTGGCCTTCTACCCGGTTCGTGATCGGGCTTAGCGGCGGAATGTACCATACCATTGGCATCGTGCGGTATTCAGGGTGCAGTGGAAGTGCGATCTTCCAGTCAATCACCATTTTGTAGATCGGGGACTGCTGCGCTGCTATAATCCAGTCCTCTGGAATGCCTGCTGCCCGTGCTTCACGGATGACTTCAGGATCATTCGGATCAAGGAAAACATCCATTTGTGACTCATACAGATCCTTTTCATTCTCAACCGATGCTGCCGCTTCAATGCGGTCTGCATCATAGAGCATCAGACCGATGTAACGGATACGTCCGACACAAGTTTCGGAGCAGATCGTTGGCAGACCCGCTTCAATCCGCGGGAAGCATAGTGTACATTTTTCGGCTTTGTTCGTCTGCCAGTTGAAATATACTTTTTTGTAAGGACAACTGGATACACAGAATCTCCATGCACGACAAGCATTCTGGTCAACCAGTACGATACCGTCCTCTTCCCGTTTGTACATGGCACCTGATGGACAAGAAGACACGCAAGACGGGTTCAGACAGTGTTCACAGATTCGCGGCAGGTACATCATAAATACCTGTTCAAAATCCATTTTGATCGATTCCTCGACACCTTTCATGTTCGGGTCTTCCATCCCCGTTATATGAGCACCGGCGAGGTCATCTTCCCAGTTTGGACCCCATTCGAGGTTCATGTACTCTCCCGTGATCTGGGATTTCGGTCTTGCGACTGGCTGATGTTTTTTCTCCGGACTGTTGGTGAGTTTTTCGTAATCATAAGTCCAAGGCTCGTAGTAGTCGTCAATCGTTGGTTGATCCGGGTTGTGGAAAATGTTAAGCAAACGTCTGGCACGTGTACCGGATTTCAGCTCCAGCTTGCCATTTTTCATCTCCCAGCCGCCGCGATAACGCTCCTGATCCTCCCATTGTTTCGGATAACCGACACCCGGTTTCGTTTCGACATTGTTAAAATACATGTACTCTGCACCTGGACGATTCGTCCAGGTGTTTTTGCATGTCACGCTGCATGTATGGCATCCGATACATTTGTCCAGGTTCATGACCATACTGACTTGTGCTTTAATCTTCAAGCCAATCCACCTCCTGCAGTTTTCTAATGATGACGTTCAGGTCACGCTGGTTGCCTGTCGGGCCATAATAGTTGAAACCATAACTTAACTGGGCATAACCACCGATCATATGTGTTGGTTTCACGTGAATACGAGTCGGACTGTTATGTGTACCACCGCGTGTCTGTGATATTTTCGTACCCGGAACGTTAATGTGACGGTCCTGAGCGTGATACATAAAGGCTACTCCGCGTGGAATCCGGTGCGTAACAACTGCTCTTGCCACAACGACCCCGTTACGGTTGAAACATTCGATCCAGTCATTATCCACCAGGCCGGCGTCCTCAGCATCTTCATGATTCATCCAGATCGTTGGACCACCGCGGAACAACGTCAGCATCGGCTGTGCATCATAGTACATACTGTGAATGGACCACTTGTTATGCGGTGTCATGTAGTTCAGTACGATTTCTTTGCCGCCCTCGATCGGACGTTTGCTGTTTGGATGGAACGGTGTATGTTTCAGAATTGGTTTGAAGGTCGCCAGCGTCTCACCGAACTCACGCAGCATCGCATGGTCGATATAAAACTGTTGTCTGCCCGTCAATGTCCGCCATGGAATCAGACGCTCTACGTTGGTTGTAAACGGTGAATACCGCCGTCCGCCTTTTTCCGATCCGCTGAATGCAGGTGATGTAATGACTGTTTTCGGTTTTGAAGTAATCTCATCAAATGTGAAACACTCCTCCGAGCGCTCTTCTGCCAGATCCTTCAAGTGCAGTGCCGTCTTCTTCTCAAGTGACTCCCACGCACGTACAGCCATCTTGCCGTTTGTGGTGGTAGAGAGCGTCAGAATTGCTTCAGCAACGTTGCGATCTGTACTCAGATCTGGACATCCTTGTCCAATACCATCTTTTCGGTTAACACCGAGAATGCCTTTCAACTTCTCATACTCCTCGGTTGCAGACCATGAGATCCCCTTCGTACCAATCGGTTTATCCTTCACATTAGGTCCGAGACTGATCATTTTGTTGTAAACCGCAGCATAGTCACGTTCTACCACATGAATATGCGGCATCGTTTTGCCCGGAATAGCTTCACATTCTCCAGCACTCCAGTCTTTGATCTCACCGTACGGCTGCGCGAGTTCATCCGGTGAATCATGCAGCAACGGTGTAGTCAAAATCTCCTTCTGCGGTCCGTCGAACTGCTGTGCAGCCATGTCGGAGAACACACGTGCAATCTCCTTGAACGTATCCCAGTCGGAACGGGATTCCCACTGTGTGGCTACTGCCGGGTTGAATGGATGCACGAACGGGTGCATATCCGTACTGCTCAGGTCGCTTTTTTCATACCATGTGGCTGCTGGAAGTACGATATCGGAATACATTGCTGTACCCGCCATCCGGAAGTCCATATTGACCATAAGATCCAGCTTGCCTTCCGGAGCATGTTCCACCCACTCCACATGCTCTGGACGAAGTCCCAGATCATCATCATTCAGCAATCCGTTCGTGGCACCGAGCAAATGCTTGAGGAAATACTCATGTCCCTTACCTGAGCTTGAGATCAGGTTTGCTCTCCAGACAAACAGCACACGCGGGAAGTTCGCCGGGTCATCAGGCTGTTCAATGGAGAATTTCAGATTTTTATTTTGCAGTTCGGATGCCACGTAAGCTCCGATCTCTTCATTCGTTTTTGCTCCCGCATCCAGTGCATCCTGATGCAAATCAATAGAGTTCCGGTTAAATTGCGGATAAGACGGAAGCCAGCCCATGCGTGCAGCCATAACATTATAGTCAGCAACGTGCTCGAAGCGCGGATCACCCTCAAGTGCCGAGGTCAGCTCTCCGACCTTAGTCTCCTCATATCTCCATTGATCTGTTGCAAAATAGAAGAAGGAGGTACCATTTTGCAGACGCGCAGGTCCACTCCAGTCACGCGCAAACGCAATCGTCTGCCAGCCTTCCGCCGGACGTAGTTTCTCCTGACCTACATAGTGAGCCCAACCACCACCGTTAACCCCCTGACAGCCTGTCATCAGCAGCAGGTTGATAATGGCACGATAGATTACGTCAGAGTTGTACCAGTGGTTGATGCCGGCACCCATAATAATCATAGAGCGACCTTGTGTATCCACGGCATTTTGTGCAAACTCACGTGCGATCTGAACGACGGTATCCCGGTCAACCCGGGTGATTTTTTCCTGCCAAGCAGGTGTAAATGGTTTATCCTCTTCCGCTTCCATAACGACTCCTGCAACGATTTCAGTAGAGTCTGCTGAACGCGTCATTTCACGATCAACCCCATACTTCGCCAGCACGAGATCATAAACCGAAGTAACCGTAATCCAGCGATCATCAACCCAGATGCGGCGAACCGGGATTTGACGTTCCATTACGTGACTTCCTTCGTCATCGAAGTAAGGCAGTTGCACGGTTACGAGATCATGGTGCACACCGAGCATGGAAAGTCTTGGATCAATCGGCTCGCCGGTATCCACCTGCTCCATTTTGAGATTCCATGTACCTTCTTCACCCCAGCGGAAGCCCATACTGCCTTTTGGAATCGCATAGGATGCCGTATTTTCGTCATATACAAGGGTCTTCCATGCCATGTTGTTGCCCTGGATGCCCAGGTCTTCCCCAAGCAGGAATCGTCCTGCAGTGTTCACGCCATCCTTCTCTTCGACAATCAACAAATTCGGGAAGTCTGTATATTGCTTCGCATAGGACATGAAGTACTCCGTAGGATGATCCAGATAAAATTCTTTCAGGATGATGTGCCCCATTGCCATGGCAAGAGCTCCATCTGTACCTTGTTTTACGGACATCCATGTGTCTGCAAACTTCACATATTCGGCATAATCCGGACTGATGGATACTACTTTTGTCCCTTTGTAACGGGCTTCAGCGAGGAAGTGGGCATCCGGTGTACGGGTCATTGGCAAGTTGGAACCCCAGACCAAAATGTATCCTGAGTTGTACCAGTCGCTACTCTCCGGCACGTCTGTCTGATCTCCCCAGATTTGCGGGGATGCCGGGGGCAGATCCGCATACCAGTCATAGAAACTGAGCAATGGTGAACCTACCAGAGACAAGAAACGGGATCCAGCAGCGTAACTGACCATGGACATCGCTGGAATCGGCGAGAAACCAATGATACGGTCAGGGCCGTAATCTTTGATCGTATGAATCATGGAAGCAGCAATAATCTGTGTTACTTCGCCCCATGATGCACGAACCAGTCCACCTTTACCGCGTACCGATTTGTATCTCTTCACTTTGACCGGATCATTCGCAATGCTTGACCAAGCTCGAACGGGATCGCCATGAGTCTTCAGGGCCTCACGCCACATTTCAAGGAGCGCACCACGCACGTAAGGATGTTTCACACGTAATGGACTATATAGATACCATGAGAAGCTTGCTCCACGCGGACATCCACGCGGTTCAAAATCAGGCATATCCGGTCCGGTTGATGGATAGTCCGTCGCCTGTGTTTCCCATGTCACGATGCCATCTTTCACATAAATCTGCCAGCTGCACGAACCCGTGCAGTTCACGCCGTGTGTGGAACGCACCACTTTATCATGCTGCCAACGACGGCGATACACATCTTCCCAGTCCCGGTTTACCGGGGACATCTCACTCCAGCCTTCCGCGTTTTTTTCACGTTTGGCAAAATACTTCAGTTTGCCCATCCAGGGCATGCTTTTGCTGCTCATTGTTGTCCTCCCACAATTGTGACCTGTTGATGCTGGTCTTCCTATCCTCCAATCTGCGACATATGCCGCAGCGTAGGTGTTCCGTTAATCTCTTGCCCTTTTAAGGCTTTTACCATGTCATGAGTTTCGGGTTTGGAGCCGAGCGCCTTGTAAAATAAATCCTGCACCGCTTTGTCGTCACCAACGAGCGGGCGAACATTGTACTCATCCGACCAGTACAGACAAGGCTTAATGTTACCGTCGGCCGTTAACCGGAGCCTGTTACAGCTACCGCAGAAATGGCTGCTGACCGGATGAATCAGCCCGAATGTTCCAGCGGCTCCAACGATCCGGTAACTATCTGCTGGGCCATTGCCATACACATCACCGCAACTTTCGTAGTTCCACTTGGTTCCGCAAGTCTTCAGTACATGTTCAAGCGGCAAATAACTCGACTTCCAACCGGTTCCACTGTCTCCGATGGGCATGTATTCAATAAAACGAATATCAATTGGAGCTTCCAGCGTCATGCGTAGAAAATCCTCCACCTCATCGTCATTTACACCCTTCATCAGTACAACGTTTAGCTTGATGGGCTTGAATCCAGCCTTTTGACTGGCTTTGATGCCCTCCAGCACGCGATGTACCTTACCGCCCCGTGTAATACGCGCAAATCGCTCCGGCTTGAGCGAATCCAGACTAATGTTCACGCGTGTCAGACCTGCCGCTTTCAGCATCTCGGCATGAGCTGCCAAAAATATGCCATTGGTTGTCAATGCAATGTCTTCAATCCCTGGAATAGCGGATAACATCGCAACCAGTTGATCCAGCCCCTTGCGAACGAGAGGTTCTCCGCCAGTCAATCGCAGTTTCCGTATGCCTAGCGGAGCAAGTGCCTGGACAATCGATGTAATTTCTTCATAGGACAAAATGCGTTCTGTCGGTTCAAACTGCATTCCTTCTTCCGGCATGCAATACACACACCGCAGATTGCAACGATCCGTAACGGATATACGCAAGTAATCGTGCACACGTCCAAAAGGGTCTATTAGTTTTGATTCCATACACGTACCTCCTTTCTCTCGGGTGCTGTCATGACATCGCTAAAGGAGAACACTCGCTTCCTCACATGTATTGTCAATCATGGGCTAAGCATAATGATGTCTGGCTTTGCTAACTGTGCAAAATATCACAAGAACTGAAACATAACGCACAGTTGCACATTTATGAAAGCTCCGCAAGCCTTTTCCGAACAGGATTTCAGTCCAAATAAGGCGAGATTATGACAAAAATAAAGGTGTGAGCAGGCTCACACAGCCTCGCTGTCTGCTTTTCTATAATCAAGTTGCAACACCACACTAATCCCAATTTGGAGGAATGACCCATGAACACATACGCTGCAACCATTAATGCCACAGAGTATCCACCTCATTTGAAACATAAAATTATCTTTGAAACGTTTGAAGCTCTTCAGCCTGAGGAAGCGATGTTACTCGTTAACGATCACGATCCAAAACCGCTCCGCTTCCAGTTTCAATCGACACATCCTGACGGCTTTGACTGGGAGTATATCGAACAAGGTCCTATAACGTTTCAGGTCAAAATCACTAAACGATAGATTGGAGTTGAACGGGAATGGCGCATGTTGAAATCATTAACGAGACTACACTGCGTCTGACGCTGGGACTCGAAGATGCTGTATCCATGATTCAGATCGCTCAGCGTGAGCAGGCAGCCTATGCACAGGAGATCATTACGATTTACGAGAAAATGCCCGTGTTCGAATTCACTCATTTCTGCTTCTATGCCTATGACAGTGCGAGACTGTTTGAACGTGTGCTTGAGATGGACCCCAAAACCTATCTCTCCTTCTCCCTGGATGCACCTGATTCATTCTTCTATGCCCTGTACGGAGGCATGGCCGCTTTATATGAATCTTCGATCAAGCTGGTTCAGCAGACGCAAGCAGCTACGGCAGTCAGCACCGAAACGGATGTGAACGTTCATGCTTGAAACCGACGTTAATATTGTTGAACTGGACGTACGCCCTCATCTGAGCAAAAAACTGGAGCCTTTTCAGCTCATTATGGATACCGTTAAAGAACTGAAACACGAAGATGTATTGGTCCTGCATGCGCCGTTCAAGCCGACTCCATTGCTTGGCATTCTGAAAATGAAAGGATACTCCAGTACATCGGAGCGTCTGGAATCCAATCATTGGGTGACCACATTTGTGCATAAAAAAAATAAAACCGCTGCAGAGAAGATTTCTGCGGCGGTTCAATCCAATACGTTGGCTCGAACTGAATTAACTTCATCGTCGATTGAGGATTCGGGTTCAGGGGATGCCATGAATTCCTGTGAAGGGCAACCTCCAGCAATAGCTGAACCTTCGACATCCGAGGTCTTGTCAGATGAGCCCATAACACAGGAACTGAAAGAGCCAACCATTGTACTGGACAATCGCGGACTGGAGCCGCCCCAGCCAATGATGCGCACATTAGCTGCACTTGAACGTTGCAAACCGGGAGAAGTTGTACTTATTCATAATGACCGCGTACCCGTTTTTTTGATCGAGGAACTGAATCAGCTCGGTTGCCTCTACACCGTTGAGGACCAGGCGGATGGTACAGCCAAAGTCAGAATTGAAAAAGGGTAAGGGGGCGAAAGCCATGTCCAGGTTGCCGTTTCTTTTTATCATCACGGGCATCGTTGGATTTGTAATGTATCACGCCTTTTCCTTGCTCTCATTGACAGGCTGGCTAGGTGATGAATTAAGGGGACCCGAAGGCTGGTTTCATGCGCATTTGTTCGTACTCGGATGGGCCACCATGCTGGCGATGGGTGCCGTTTATCAGTTGATACATGTCATTTTACAAACGAATATATATAGTACAGTGCTTGGTTACTGTCACTATTTCTTGTTCACCGTCGGTGCTACAGGCATGTTGATTGGTTTTATTCGCACAGATGTAATCTGGATTGCAGGTTCAGCAACGCTTGCACTATCCGGCATTTTGTTATTTGGCTTGAACATGGGTATCACCCTCTACCGTGCTTCCATATGGAACCCTGTAACGATCAGTGCAGCATGTGCCTGTCTGTATCTTGTACTTACCGGATTATCTGGCATGCTGATGGGACTGAATTTTGCTTTTGGCGACTGGAATGGTCTGCATCAACGATTGTTTGGCGCACATATCTGGATGGGAACCCTTGGATGGTTTGGCATGTTAATTACCGGGTTCAGTTACAAAATGCTGCCGATGTTTTATTTGTCCCATGATTTCTCTATCCGATTGCAAAAGATGGTTCTGGTCCTGTGGAATGCTGCTGTTATTACAGGAGTGATCGCATTCCTGACAGGTATCCAAGGTGGCTTGCTCTGGTTTGCGCTTTTGCTTTTGACAGGAGCATTAATCTGTTATGTGTATCATCTGGAGCAAATTCAGGAGAAACGGCATAAAAGCAACCCTGGCCCCGGAATCCGCTGGACGGTCTATGTAGGCCGTGCCTTGCTCGTATATTCCATGGCTCTGTTAATCTATAGTGCGCAAGATGTAGAGCTACTCCTTGATTCACGCGTTGTGCTTCTGACTGGCTGGGTATACCTTGGAGGCTGGGTATCTCTGACGATCCTCGGGTATGCTTCCAAAATCGTGCCTTTTCTATGGTGGACCCACAAATACGGCAAGCTTGCCGGACGTCCTGGCACTCCACTCATGGCTGGCATGTTAAGTGAAAAAAGGATCAATCATGGAATACTTGCGATGGTCGCAGCCAGTCTGCTCTTAGTCAGCGGTATTCTGATTAATTTGGCGGAAGTGATGATGGTTGGCGGAACATTACTGTCTATGATCTCTATCGTGTATATTTCAAATATAGCCTTGGTATTCAGACGTTAACAAGATGGATTGGAGCGTGGAAAAGATGGAACAAACCTCACATTTACTCGAGTATTTAAAAGAAGTATATGACCCGGAGCTTGGTGTCAACATCGTTGACCTCGGCCTTGTGTATGAAGTAAAGGAAGAACCTGAGCGCATTCAGGTGCGAATGACGCTGACTACGCCAGGATGTCCGCTGCATGACACCATCGTTGGTGCGGTGAAATGGGTTTTACAAGAAAATACCGACAAAACCGATATTGACGTACAGGTGGTATGGGAACCGCAATGGTCTCCGCAGCTGATGTCCAGAGAAGCCAAAGAAATGCTCGGATATTTTTAAACAGGTGTTTATAATTAAGGATGTCGGCACAAGGATATATGTCCAAACAACTCTGTCTGATGAACATCAATACCCGAAAAAACGTACCCAAGCTCTGATCCAGTCAGGCCAAGGTACGTTTTTGTATGTGTTCCTTTTCACACGGAAAGGAGAGGCACTTCACCAAAGAAAAAGAACTCCTCGCGGAGTCCCCATTCCCTATTATCCATCCGGCTCTATCGGATATTAGATATCCTTGGCGTAAGAAGCTTCCGGCACTTTATTCAATACCACGAACAAACGAACTTCCGCATCACTTGTGTTATGGAACGCAAATTCCGTCTCTCCTCCGCATGATACCACATCTTCTGCCTGAATCTCATGCTCTATTCCGTCCAGAATCAGTGTGCCCTTGCCTTCAACAACAAGCAACGTGAGGTCTGCACCGGGATGTTTGTGAACGGGAAGCTGTTGTCCTGGCAGAAAATGAAGCATGAAGGTTACACCGCCTCCTTGTTGAAACAACACCCGTTTCGTGAAACGTTCCGTACTGTATGCTTTAACTTCTTGTAATGACGTGATACTCATGATCATCATCCTCCTGTATTTGTTCTGGTTATGTATTCATCTTATCGCAAAAAAACCTGCAACTCCTTGATTCAAATCAAGAAAATGCAGGCGTGAATTTAGGATTTACATTCTAAAATATCACTTGTTTTATATATCAGTAAATACAAGAACAAATACCAATATAATATATATCCATACTATAATAGAAGAAACTCATTCATATTACCAATTGTCCTCTCTTTTCCGCCAAACCAATCGTTGCGTGCACACCCGAGTTAAATTCCAGAAAATCCTGCTCCACCCCGTCACTGAAAATAACTCCATCCTCCGGCATTTGTGAAACAATGTGAAGGGGTTGCTTCGCATGAATCTGTCCAAACACGAGATTTGCCGCCGTGGTTCGACTCGGGAACGGTTCACGTACCGTAAAATATAAATAACGGGAATCCCACGAAAACTCGTTCTTGTTCAATCCTCCCTCAGAAGCCGTTCCTCTTAAATCAACTGATCTTTCATCACTAGTCAATTGCTGGTGCTCCCCCCTGCTCACATGTTGCCAAGCCGCTGAACGGACAATACCTGAAGCACCAGCCAGCACACTCTTAAACCATCCGGTTGATCCCATGCCTGTAGATACAATAATACCGCTGGATGATTGATTTTCAGTGGAGGCTCCCAAACGCACTTCATAACGGGCAGATACATGTGTCTTCCGACCAATAAAGAGATCATTGACACCGTACAGCACCTGCCCGTCATTCAGCTCAACTTTGGCAAGGGTGACTTCCTTAAGCGAGCGCTGTCTACGTATCACGTCTGGAACAATGAAGCTTAAATCCTCCACTGTAAAAGGCAACAGCACCCCGTCCCACCGCATCGGATCTGGATTAACACCGATAAGCGGCTGCTCGGTAACATATTTCAACGTATTGGCAACCAGACCATCCTGTCCGACCACTACTACAATATCTTGCTCTCCAAAAATAAAGTTTGGCACATGCTCCCGGTCAATCATCTGAACACGTCCAAGTTGACTCAGTTGTTGCTGAGCAAGCTGTATCGATTGCTTATAACGGCGATCTTCCTCGACGTAATCGCTAAAGTCAGCACCAAGACGTTCAATGTAAAACTGAGCCTGCTGTACAGTGTTGTAACGTACAATCATTTCCTCCAGCCGGGTTCTGCGCTTAACCAAAATTAATTTATGCTCACTCATGGGTTCATTTATCTTAACCATCTGTGATTCCACCTCCCGCTTTCCCTTTGACTTAAGGAAAACCATTATTGATTTTTTTGGTTTTTTTGAATTTTTGAACTTGTCTCACTTGTTTCATTTGTCTCACTTGTCTCACTTGTCTCACTTGCCCGACTCACCAGATTGACTTGATTATCTGACACGTTTTGACTAACTCGACTGGATCGTATAAACCGTGTTCTGGAAGCGGATAGATTGGTTTGTTTCCCCCATCCAACAATCATCGTGTTGCCCCTCCCTTACCTCTTCCTTCTGCTGGTGCCATCAGACCCTGTAGCAGATCTGGTGAGATATTCAGCTGCCCGATTTTGCCAGCATTCTCGGCCAGTTCCTGGAACGCAAGTGCAATCAGTTTATCCGAATTCATGCCCATATTGGCCATGGCCTGTAATACGTTCGGCTGTACATGCTGAAGCGAATTCATGACTGCTGCAATCTCATACGCTTTGGCATCCGCTTCCGCATTCTGATTCGCAATGGTGAGCTCGATTAACTGTTGCTTGCGCTCTTCCATCGCGGTATTAAACTGGAGCTGCTCCTGTTCCATCTCGTTCTGCTTCTGTTTCACCGAGCGTTCGGCCTGTAATTGGGTTTCCCGAATCTGTTGTTTCTTCGTCTCCACCGCAATCTCGGTATTCAGTTCATTTTCTTTCACACGGCGTTCCTGCTCAATGGAAGCATTGCGCCGCACATATAAAGCTTCGTCGGCCTGCTTCAGAATTTCTTCCCGCGCCTGTGCTTCCAGCGCACGCATCGTTTCCTTATTAGGCAAAATAGCCAAAATGGACAGATTCATCAGCTCTACGCCCAGCTTTTCCAACTCTTCATGTTGTGCGACCTCTCGTTTCATGTTGCTGGCAAGCCGTTCGCTGGATTGAATCGCTTCTTTTAACGGCAACTGCTCCAAATATTTCTTCGTGAGCACTTTTGCTATGGTAATCACCCGCTGATCCAGCTTGTGAGGATCGTCAGACATATATTGATTTTTGCGCAAATTGTACGTGTAATTCAGGCTCTGTGTAATCTTGCTGTAATCCATAATGCGATAGCTAAGCTGTCCCTGTACGGTAACCGTCTGATAATCCGCTGTAATCTCTTCAAACATAAACGGCACATCCACCGAAGAAACAGGCAATACAACCACCGAAGTCGTCGGCTCATAATAATAAAAAGATAAGCCCACGCCTTGGCGCTGTACCTTGCCGTTCTTCACTTTCATAACATATTCACTCGGCTGAAACTTTACAAATCGGAATCCTAACATGGCTCATTCCTCATTTCTTATTAATGTCGTTTTGATATTATCGAAATGATAACAAACGATCTCGATATTGTCAATACGACATTAACAAATTCCGCACGAAAAAAGAGACCGAATCTTGGATTCGACCTCTTTCTTGTCTACATGTTATTTACTTTCCATTAAATCAAGTTACCGTTTCTAATACAGCTGTTCCATCAATCTCGCTACTGCAACGGCGCCTTGCGCACGATTAGCGGTTTGCTTGGGAGCAAATGTGTTATCAGGCAAGCCGTTTAGCACACCGAGATGCGACATGAATGCCACGGCGTCTTTGGCATAATCGGCAATATCTGCTTGATCTCTGAACTTCATCTGACCCGTGTTTACAGTAGCAGAGTTGTTATTACGTTCTGCTGCTTCCATCGCTCGATGTAGCATAACACCCATATCCTGCCGGGAAATGAGATCATTCGCACCGAATGTTCCGTCCGCTCTGCCCTGAATAATGTTCATTGCAAGACCTGCGCGAACCGCATCCGCATACCATTGATCTGACTTGACGTCTGTCGGTAGTTGGGTAGCCGAAGAATCAGTGAGATTTGTTTTGCCAATCCCTTTAACGAGCATCTGTAAAAATTGGGCACGGGTGAGTTCACCCTGCGGTTCAAAACGTGTGTCACTCATTCCCGCGATGATGCCTTTGCTATAGAGATGTTGAACCTCTTGAATTGCCCAGGCGTGTTGCTGCAAGTCGGTTAACGGCACTTCAATATTGGTTATAACGTAACTTCCAGGCTTAGACGGCTTGAATGCCATCGTAGCTGTGGTCTGCTCATACTTCGTATACGTCACAGGATGGAGTTCACCGTTTGTTGAGATGGAGTTGACAACCATGACCGTATGATCTGTTTTGACAGGTTGCACATCGGACAAAAGCACTTCAACCGTCTTGTCAGCCCACTGGATTGACTTGTTATTGAGCAGCATCTGCACATCAACTACAGGATGATTGCCCATATTGGCTCGCTGGGTATCGTTCACTTGCGCAGCTGAGCCTTCCGCAACGATAACGTCAAACGTACCTGTGTTCTCGGCAATCGTGAGGGGCAGGGACCGAAGCGGGATCCGAACTGTCGTTTTGCCTGCAACCACCTCAATAGACTGCACTTCCTCTGAACGAACCCATGAAGAGAGCTGACCTGCTGGTACTTGGAACTTCACTGTTTTGGAACTGTCTGGTACATCGGCCACCAGCTTCAATGTACGTTTACCTGTGTCCATTGATTTCAAGGCCTGAGCAAGCTCCGCTGTACTTGGACGCACCGCATATGTGCCATCTCCAGTTGCTGTTCCTTTTACAATAATAGAACCGCTCGCAGTTTCGCTACCAGGTGTTGGCTGAGGAGTAGTTGATGGGTTGTCCGTACTTGTTGAAGGTGCCGATGACCCGGACGGATTACTAGGCTGAGATGGCTGTCCTGTGCCCGGATTTGTCGTCTGACGTGCCAATTGTGCCATGGCTTCCTTCAGAAGTTGTTCCGCACTGGTGAGCTCTTCTTCTGTAGCTTCCGCATCCAGAACCAACTGCTGCGCTTGCCCCAACGCTTTACTGAACACACTCCAGCTTGAGGCCGTGTAATCCGTTTGTTTCAATGCTTCCGCAGATGCAACGGTTGATTTCAATACGGTCCTGTCACCCGGAATTGTGCCATATGCCTCAAATTCCATGAATCCAACCCATGTCGGACCAGCTGTAATGGTTACACGAATATAACGCCCATCTGTTCCCTCGGGGAGAACATGACTTGGGGATGTCGATACGACAACATCACTGGTTGTATCCACTACGGTCTTGAAATGCTCATTATCATCGGAGACATCTATTCTGTATTTGATCCCACCGCTCCACATCGACATTTCAATTTTCCGAAGATTGGCAACCTGTCCCAAGTCCACCTTCCACCAAGTATCGTTACCCGGGCCCTGATCCGTTCCCCATGACGTATTTGGATTATCATCAATTGCACCTGACGGGGCGTTGTCTTTACCGCCTCCATTTCCAGCACTACTATATGCAGTAGCGGTTTTACCCGTGGTCAAGGCTTCTAGTTTAACCAGATTTGTAAAAGCTTGTTTTAATGTATCCAGTGCTGCATTTTCCTGAGATTGCATCGCATCTGCTTGGTCTCTCACCTGAATAGCAGCCTGTAAAGCTTGCTGTAGAACTGACCAGCTGCGGTGTGTATATGAAGATTCATTTTCCAGCTGCATGAGCTGAATGTACTGGTGCAGTTCTGTTTTATCCACGTCAGACAAGCCCTTAATGGCTGCTTCGAGACGCTCTACCGCTTTATTTGCATCAGTCTGAGTAGCTCGTGAGTTAGCCACAACGGATTTTGCATGTTCCAGTGCTTTACTGAATACGCTCCATGTTGCATCCGACCAGTTATTCCGTTGAATCTTCTCTGCTTCTGCAATTGCCGCTTGAAGTGGCTCCAGTTCTGGTGTAATCACGCCAAGCTGTAACATCACATTTTCCAAAGATGCTGATGCAGCATCGGTTTCCTCTTGACTCACACCACCTGACGTATACGCTTTGGCGTATACCCCTTTAGCTTCAACAATTGCAGGAGCCAGACTGCCCCAGCTTTCTGGTGTAAAATCACTTTCTACAAGCGAGTTTGCTCGTGTCAGTGCCGCTGCGAGCTGCTGCCGATCTGTCGGCATCTGTTCCATTCCTCTTTTGTACACATCGAGTGACCATAACGCTCTTCCTTCATAAGAATGCCCGCCATTCGCTGGATACTCATCGTAATCAAACATGCCCTGGTTCTCCCACGCATCGCCTTCGGATGCAATCCAGCCTACATCTGCCGGAATCCATGCCGGCTCCCAGTAAAAGAAACCTGCACCGCGATTATTCGGTACATTGGCAATCAAATCCATGATGCCAGCGATGGCATCGTATTGACCTTGCACTGTTGCCGGGAATGTGGCTCCACCATGAAAGAGCGCTTGATCCGAACCAATAATATTTCCATGCGCGTCCCCGTTTTTATAAGTGAACGGATAAGACGTTTCAGCTATAATGACATCTTTCCCAAAGGCTGCTGAAACTTCGTTCATCGTTTTCTGCACATCGGCAAATGTCCCGTGCCAGAACGGATAATAGGATAGTCCAATGATGTCATAATCGGAGCCCAGTCCTTGTTTTTTCAACTCCTCAAAATACCATTTGAATGTCTCTGCCTTGCCACCTTCAGCCAGATGAATCATGATCTTCGCCCGATCAGCTGCATTAACGTTTCCTTCAACTGCGCGAACCCCGTTGATTCCCTGCTTCAGCAAAGCTGCATTTTCCTCAAAATTCACATCGCTGCTTAGTCCATTGAGGAGACCACTGTTGATCTCGTTACCAATCTGCACCATATCCGGCATGGCTCCTGCCTTCTTCAGATCCCCAACGACTTCAACCGTATAATCATACACCGCTTGCTTAAGCTCTTCGAAACTTAACTTTTCCCACGCTTTCGGTCTGAGCTGTTGACCCGGGTGTGCCCACTCATCGGAGTAATGGAAATCCAGCAGCACCTTTAACCCTTTTTGCTTCGCGCGTACGGCCATGGTGATGACGTCAGCTTTATCGTTATAGCCGCCTGATTTTTGTGGGTCATTCCACAACCGCAGACGTACATAATTGACACCTCGATCTTTGAGAATATCAAGCAAGTCCCGCTCGGTGCCGTTGATATCCAGGTATTTTCCACCTTTATCCTCGATAGCCGTGAGTGTGGAAATATCGACGCCCCTCACATAATCGGAACGATAACCTTGTACAGCAACTGTTGCTTCGGGTTTAAGATTCGTACCATATACGGTACCCGTGACAGAGAATGAACCTGTTTTTTCATATTTCGTTGGATCAACGCTGTCCCATGTGACAGGAACGAGACCCGACTTATCATTCTTATAGTTGGCCTTGACTTCCGCAGGCAGAATCGGCGCACTTCGTGGAAGTGTGCTCACTTGAACGGAATCAAAATGGGTAATATTAGCCGGTTCCATGCCCTCCGATTCTCCCCACACTTTAAACTCCAATATTTGTGGCCACGCTCCGCCCTCTTTATAAAAGGCTATGTTGAGCTTAATGTATCGTACATTATTTTGTTGAAATGTCAGATCAGCAATCTGTTTCGCATCTGCATTATCACTTTGATCCGTAACGGTAGACCAATGCTGCTGGTCAGCAGACGTTTCAACCGTATACTTCACTACCGTACTGTCTCTCCATGTTATTTCCGCTCCGGATAGATTGTACGTTTCACCCAGATCTATGATGACCCACTCCGGTTTTTCAGCAGTTACTCCCGTTTCTGTACTCCAATAGGTGCTCGCATCCCCATCTACCAGATGCGTTTTATCGCCTCCCCATCTTTTTTCATCCGAACTCACCGTTACCGTTTTGTTCAGCGCGATATTATTTTTTGCCGCCTCTGCGGGCCTGGCAATCAGACCCAGATCACAGAATAACAACAACAAAACAAGACAGCCGCTTATGTACCTTTTGTTCACCCTTGATCTCCCCTTCTTGTGTTTGTTTGTGCTTGGATCAATGAATGTCATGAATCCTCCCCATTGTAAGCGCTTCATGATCCTTAGCAACACGGCATTATGCAAAGGAAACAGCAGTTTTTTTAACAATGTCGACTTTTCTAACCATAATCCAGCCTAGCGTAATCCTTATTTTCCAGCGTCAGGGAGATGAACAGGTGTATTCTTTTTCCCAACAAAAATATCAAAAGCAAAAAATCTGTTTGCCCGCCCGGAGGCGGAACACAACAGATTTAGTGGCTTACTATATTAAAATCGTTTAATAGAATTGTTTACTAGAATATTTCAATAGAATAGTTTAAATCCATCTATTATTTTGCCAGCTTCAGCTCAAGACGAACCTGGATGTCATTTTCAGTGGAAAGTACAACCGAGTGTGGATTTTTCATGCCAAAATCTTCGAATGTAACCATTGTTGTGCCTGACAACAGCACTTCATTATTTTGATAAGCCGCTTTAGCGTCAAACGTAACTTCCTTTTCAATGCCTCTTACGTTAAGTGTGCCTTTCATTTTCAAATCAGCCGTCTGTCCTTCTGTCCATTCCGAAGGCAGACCTTCAAATGAAGTCGCTTTGAATGTTGCTTGCGGATGTTTAGCCATATCGAAGAAGTCTGCACTTTTCACATGCTCGTCGCGCTGTCCATTACCAGAATCAATGCCGTTTACCTCGATTGTTCCTTCTGCTTTCGACTGGGCCGGGTCATTCACATTAATCGTCCATTTCCCGCTAACCTGCTCGTCCACAAAATTTACGGTTTCTTGTGAAGTGGTTACTGAGAAATATACTTTCGACCCCTGACTGATATTCCAGTCTCCGTTCAGCTGGTCTGCTCCAACCTTTTTATTTTCCACTGCTTTGCCCGTGCCGCTATCTGCAGCTGTAGTGGATGCAGCCACGTTTGCCGGAAGTACCTGTTCAATCTCAACATTGTTACCCAAGTAACTATTTGCAAAGTAATAACCGCCCCCACCAATGATGGCTACTGCTGCTACCCCTGTAATAATCCACGTTTTGGCCTTTTTACTCATCTCTATTATTCCTCCAGTACAGTATGGTTTCGTTACCTCTTGATATGGATAGTAACAGTCCAATGTGTCAGGAAGAAGTCAAGATGAAATTCTTTTTCATTTTTTTTCAAAATGTGAAAACAGGATTGGCTTTATGTCCCGCCTCATGTAAAATCAGTACACAAGCTTGTCTGTGAAAGGAGAACACCCTGTTTGAAATCTGTACTCATCGTAGAGGATGAGCAAGCAATCGCACGCGTTCTAGCTGCTTATCTGAGAAAAGCTGAATTTGAAGTTCATCATGCAGCGGATGGCAAGACTGCTTTAACCCTTTTTGATTCCGAAAATCCTTCTATCGTATTACTCGATGTTATGCTACCCGGAATGGATGGATGGGATCTGTTACGAATTATCCGGGAAAAGAGTGCTTGTCCCGTCATTATGTTAACTGCACTGGACGATATTACAGATCGGCTTAACGGTCTGAATGCCGGTGCTGACGATTATATGAGCAAACCGTTTGTACCTGAAGAAGTGGTTGCACGCGTGAACGCTGTACTGCGGCGGAACCCGCACTGGACTTCCGGAGGGCAGGACAAGCGTTCTTTTGGCAATCTGGTCATTGACCTTGCGGCTAAGCAAGTGCTACTGAACGGTGCGGAGGTCGCACTCACACCACGTGACCTGTCTCTTCTTATTTTTCTGTCCGAGTATCCCAACCGCACATTCACTAGAGATCATCTGATTGAACAAGTCTGGGGACTCGATTATGAAGGCAGTGATCGTGCTGTGGATCTATCGATCAAACGACTGCGTCAGGCACTCTCTCACTGGACAACAGACACAGGAGAAATCCGGACGTTGCGAGGAATGGGGTATCAATTTTGGATCGCCAACTGACATCATCAACCAAACCCAAACGAACAACATCTATTTTGTCACATTGGACACTACGTTACTTTCTGATTTTATGTATCGGCTTCTCCGTAATTGCTGCGGGTGCGCTGTACTGGATAAGAACAACATCGATTGAGAAAAGTTTGAAAACGGCTGAGCTACTCGGATGGGAGATCGCTGATCGAGTAACCGTGAAAGATCATAAGCTTCAGGTACCACCTGATCTGAATACGATCGTAAGCAGCCGGGAGAAGCTGTTTAATACCGATAACTATTTTTGCGTCATGGTGCTCGACAATAACAACAAACTGATTTTCTCCCAGCCAAAAATGCAACAAGAGGATGTTTATTACCGACTGTCCGATGATTTTCTTGAACCGCGTAACAGCAAGTATGCTGGTGTAACGGTAGATATTGCTGACGGGAATCAAACGATTGGCAAAGTATGGGTCATGCAATCCAAACAATCTATCACCTTCGGTCCTGAAACGGTCTGGCTCGTCGCATTGATTTTTGGAGGCCTTATTCTCTGCGGCTGGTTCACGATTTATCTCCTGTCGAGCAAACTATCTAGACCGATTCGTCAGGTCGCTTACGCGGCAGAACAGATCCGCGGTGGAAATTATGATGTAAACCTAGATATTAAAACACGTGAACGGGAAATGAACGAACTTGTAGGTTCTTTTGGGGACATGGCAACCCGTCTGCGTCAACTCGAAGAATGGCGTGCACTCTCTCTCGCAGGCGTTAGTCATGAGCTCAAAACGCCTGTCACCTCGATCAAAGGATTGGTGATGGCTGTTCGCGACGATGTCGTCAGTCCGCAGGAAGGCAAAGAGTTTCTGGATATTGCTCTGAAAGAATCAGAACGCATGGAACGAATGATTGCGGATCTACTGGATTATAATGCCATGACCGCTGGAAGTGTTGCTGTTCGGAAGGAACGTACCGACCTGAAGTTGCTTGTAGGCGAGATCATTTACCAATGGAAAATTGCCTATGAGGAACATATGCCAGAAGTTCAGCTTCATGCGCCGTCAGACGCACTATACGTGATGGGTGATGCGCTCCGGATCCAGCAGATTATTGTAAATTTGCTTAACAATGGACTGCATGCCACAATACCTGGCCAACAAGCCCTCTTCCAGATGCATTTAAGCGTAGAGGAAGACATGTTACATGTCGATGTGCAGGACAACGGCACGGGAATTTCCATAGAGGATCAGCGTAACATATTCGAACGATTCTATCGGGGAGAGTTGAAAAAACGCCGTAATCGTGGCTTGGGTCTCGGTTTAACATACAGCCGTCTTCTTGCACAGGAGCAAGGTGGTACGTTAACCCTCGTTTCCAGCAGTCCAGATGGAAGTACGTTTAGATTAAGCTTGCCACGCTGGATTGCTCAGCAGGAAACATCTATTCCAGAGAAAACCTATCGTTCACCTGTCAAAGCCAAATCAGCATTGTAATAAAAAGGCCCGGTATTCCTTACAAAAAGGAAGCCGGGCTTTCATTATTCGCCGAGGTACTGACTTCACCTCTACCCTTGTAGCACTCGGGGTCTGTATTCCTCGTACGCATCAGAGATCAACTGCCTGTGCAGAGCACTGCTTCCAATAATAGCTTTACGCTTTGCTTTTAACACAATCTGCTCCACATCCGCATAGCTGCAGCCAGCCAGACGTTCACAAATATAATCCTCCAGCTTGTGCTCCTGTTCAAACGTTCCAACCAGTTTGCTAATGTACAGTCTGCGGCTATCTTCATCTGGCATCGCGTACGTCATCTTGGTATCAAATCGGCGCCAGATCGCATGATCAAGCTGTGTCTCCAGATTCGTGGCAGCAACCAGAATGCTGTCCCCTTCGAATTCATCCAAACATTGCAAAAGGGTATTCACCACCCTGGCCATCTCTTTTACCTCGTCGTTACTTTCCCTTGTCCGGCCAATGGCATCAAATTCATCAAGAAACAATACGCAAGGATTAAGGCGAGCATATTCAAACAACTTGCGTACGTTACTTCCCGTTTCTCCCAAGTGGCTGTGAATAAGGGCATCCAGCCTGACCAGTACAAGAGGCAGTTCCAATCTCTGAGCCAGATATGACGCGGTTAACGTTTTCCCTGTGCCGGGAGGGCCAAACATGACCATTTTATTAGGGATGGATACATCATGTTCCCTGAACTTTTCTTTCATGCCAAGAATCGTAATGAACTCTTCGACAATGCGTTCATTTTCCGCCGAGAAGACAATATGTTGTGCTTTTCGTTTACATTCCTTCGGCGTGAAGAATGCCGCCATATCGATTCCTTTTGCACGAGGGATGCGGTTTGCGTGATTCAATTTACTCATGTGTATATGTAGCTCCTTCAAAAAAGATAGTCATTCGTATCGTCGTTATTTATTGTTAAAGATTTTGTTGTTGCGGGACTGCTTGCTAATTAATCGTAATTTTTACTATTAAATAATAACATACAGATGCCTCTTTGCAAAGATTAGACTCCTGATCTGCATCCGTATGTCTCCTGAGCCGCCATTCAGTTGCATGGGAAAGCAAAATTTGCTATTCTGAAAGTGCATCGTTGTGTATAACACAAAAAAGCCCTCCAAATTCATGAGAGCGTGAAAATTGTTCCAGATTCTCAAGCGGCAACTTGCGAATCCGGATCTTTATACCAACGAATGTAAATCCAACTAAAAGTGAGGTTAACAATCATGGCAAAAGACGTATTGTGTGAAGTAAACTCCTGTCGTCACTGGGCTCAAGAAAACAAATGTAATGCTTCTTCCATCTACATCGTGAGCCACGCTTCCAAAGAAGCAAGCGAGTCTGCTGAAACAGACTGCAAAACGTTTGAAGTTAAATAAAAAGATCTGTTTCATTCCAAGGAGCCCACTCGGGTTCCTTTTTCTTTGTTTATTGTAGCAAGAATGATAATTATTATCAAGCCCTCGATGCAAATTTTTCACCCCATGGTCCGTAGCACATTAGACAACAGCTTCACGTAGTATAGGATAGAAATAAATGTGCTCATGAACCATGACCAAGAGGTGAAGAACTATGCCCGCTAAAACCGGCATGCAGTATTGTGAACGAATTAACGCCCAGACCGTACCCTGCTGGTATAAAGGAGAACTGCTTACTGCTAAACGCTCCGAGCACATCGCCTTCTCCGGTTTGATGAAAACTCAAATGAATATGTACGACCTGCAGTATGACCCTCACCTTACAGAACTTATGACGTATCCTTCTCCTACCGATGGAAAGCCTGTAGGAATGTCCTTCCTGCCTCCAACCAGCGTCAACGATCTCCGCAAACGCCGTGAAGCGATGACGATATGGGCTCAGACTCATCACGGTTTTCTGGGACGCTCACCCGATTACATGAACACAGCGATGATGGCGTTTTTTACCGCTGCCGACTTGTTGAACGATCTCTCCCCACAATATGCTGAAAATCTGAGAAATTACTACGCCTATTGTCGTGATCATGACATCACACTATCCCATGCCTTTATTCAGCCACATGCCAGTAAAATTTCAGGACAGATGGATGCTACTGAAGATGCCATCGCTGCCAAGGTTGTTGATCGGACTGATGAAGGACTCATTATAAACGGTGCATTTATGATGGCCACACAGGCTGCTACTTCAGATGAAATTTTTGTCTATCCATCACCTTCTCCTGCACCTTTTGATGATGAAAATCCATTTGCTTTTTCGTTTGCAGTTCCTAATGATCTGCCTGGCATCACTCTGATCTGCCGAGATACGTATGCAGCTGAATCCAACTACAATTACCCCTTAAGCTCCAGATATGAGGAGATGGACAATATCGTCATCTTTGACCACGTGCTTGTGCCGCATAACCGCATTTTTTTTGCAGGTCATGAGCAGATGTCTTCGACTCTTTTCAGCGGCAGTAACTTCCATATCCATGCGGGGCATCAGGTGTTATGTCGTTATATTGCCAAAACCGAATTTATGCTCGGCACCATTCAACTATTAACCGATACGCTTGATCTGTCGAACGAGGCGCATGTTTTAGAAAAAACTGCACGTGCTCTCGCAGGTCTTGAATCCTTAAAAGCACTTGCTCTAGCTGCTGAGGCAGGCGCAATACCGGACGGACGAGGATATATCCTGCCAGCGCCTAAACCGCTTATGGCTGCCAATCTTCTCTATCCGAAACTGTATCCTGAAATGATCGAGATATTGCAGTTGCTCAGTTCCAGCGGCATGATCATGGTTCCTCAGGAAGAGGATTTCCAGTCCGGAACAGCTGACTCTTTAAACGTCTACCTCAAAGGCTCCGACATGGAATCCAAAGAACGAAACGCACTGTTTCGCCTGATCTGGGAACTTGGTGCAGGTTCATTTGGAGGCAGACAGACTCAGTTTGAACGATTTTTCTTTGGTAACAACATTACCGTTTCAAATCGCTTATATAAAGCCAGTTCTCAAGATCATTCTCAGCGAGAACGTGTTCGTCAGTTCCTCGGAAACCTTGCACGGTAACATTCACTGAATCAAATATCCGTAAGCGCACCCCGGCAACGCAGCTGTCAGGCTCGTTGCCCTTCACACCAAATGGTCATATACCGTCATGAGTTCTGAAGCTGGTCTACCTGTTGCCACACTGGGTAATCCACACTGCTCACCGTAACCGATGTGAAATACGCCGAGCACCCTTTCGCTCGATGTAAGTCCCATCAAGTTCATGAATACGGGATGTTGCTGATAATCATTCATCTTCCAGACGGCGTGTACCCCCTGTTCAGCAGCCAGAATAGAGAATCGTTTGCTCCATGCCTTCGCAGGCAAAACATGATCCTCTGGAGAATTGCCGGGGGCAACCACCACCAAATGAGCTGGGATCGCTTCGGTGTATTGATACGCAGCCCAGCTCCCGTGAGAATCTGCAAGATGAGGCGGATAGCTCTGTCTGACAGCTTCCATATAGAGCTGTCGCCCTTCACCGGAAAACAGCATAAAACGCCAGGGCGCTGAACTCATAACATATAATGATGGATCAGCTTCATCCAGCAACTTTCTTATGACAGCTTGAGGTACAGGCATGGAGCTGAACTCACATGTTCCTGCTCTTCTTTTTCCATTACCGATATCTTGCCTGAATAACGTCGTCACCTGTACTCCCTCCTCCGAAATAAGTGTTATCAACAGCTTCGAGTGTCACATCAACCATGTTTTTTGTGGCTTCGTCCCTTCCGTTCTCCAACGGTCCACTTCTTCATGCACACGGATCTTATCCTTTGAGGTAAAGTGCTCTGATTCTTGCTTCTCGGCTTTGGGAATGCTATCCCGAACAAGACGGATATAATCCATCGAACGCTGTAATGATTGGCGACCTGGTATGTACCTGATCTTCCGCCCTTCCAGCAGACAGTAAATTTCAATCATACCTGGCAACTTGCCAAATGCTTCCCAGCAAAACACACTGACCATATGTTGAAAGGCTTCCACAACGTTGGCATCATGGACCACCATATATTTCTGAACAAGCAGTGCATCCCAGCCTTCCGGCTGCCAAGCCGCCTGAAAGATGACGGATAAAGACATCTGTAAAGAAGGTACTTCTGTTTTCCATTGTTCAAACAAGATCGCAGGCCGCTTCAAGTCATCATTCGCTGCAATGGCCAGGGACAGTTCATCAATCATTTTGTGCTTTACATCCCAGTAATGTAGAACGGAATCAAAACCGTCCGCTTTTCTAGGCCACCATTTTTCGAGTACATATTGAATCGGAATTTCTTTGCGTACGTCAGGGTCCACACTGTAAAAATGATTAATGGCATGGCTCACCGCATATTGCACACGATGTCTCCATTGTAGCGCTGGACGTTGCTCAGCCGAAGGTTCAGGGCGGATAAACCGGTGCGGGCTACGCAACATCTCTTCCAGCTTATAGTCCTCAAGCAAACGTTCAGGGAGCCCATCGCTCCCCTGAGCCTTTGCTGTATAGGCATCACGCTGTAACATTTCGATCAGGATATCTCCGCACCAGCAGTAACAAAACGTCTGCCGAAATCCCGGCATGATTCTTTTTCCTGCTCCAGCGGACTGTATTCAATTTTCAACATCTCTGGTGATACTTCCGCCCCACGTTCCTTCAGCTTCTCCGCTGTTAGATCAACTGCTCCGCAAAATTGTTCATAGGACGTATCTCCGCTTCCGAAGACAGCCGCTCTCTTTCCATGCAAATCAAGCTCATCCAGTTCTTCATAGAAGTCCAGAAATTCATCCGGCAGTTCACCATCTCCCCATGTGTACACACCAATCATAAAGCCCTCATAATTCAAAACTTCTGCGGCATTAAAGTCGGTTACGGATTTCAAGTCAGCTTCATGACCACTTGCTGTAATGCCTTCCACAATGAGTTCCGCAATCTCTTCTGTGTTGCCTGTCATACTGGCGTACGCCACTAACCATTTAGCCATCTATTGTCCCTCACTTTGGTTTCGTTATATGGATTGAATTTCCTTAAATTACGTTTCGCGTCGATTGCATATTGCAATATCAAAATCATAAGTGATAATGATTATCATTGTCAAATTAATTTTATTCAGATCTTCATTTTATGATATGTCGAAATTCGTCGTCTGCACATTGCCTTAATCCCCTGAGGCTAACTGGCGTACAGCCCCTTTTTTGTTGTACAATAGTATCCAAATGAATTTTGAAGGATGGATAAACCACTATGTACGTAGCTAAGAACTGGAAAGACTATGAAGTAATTGATACAGGAGGCGGCGAGAAGCTCGAACGCTGGGGAGATGTCATCTTGCGCAGACCTGACCCACAGATCATCTGGCCACTTGAACAAGAAACCCATGAATGGCGCCAAGCTCACGGTCACTATCACCGCAGCTCTTCTGGCGGCGGAAACTGGGATATGAAAAAGCCCATTCCTGAACGCTGGACGATCGGATATGAAAACCTGAAATTCCATATTAAACCGACAAGCTTCAAACACACCGGCTTGTTCCCGGAGCAAGCTGCCAACTGGAGCTGGATGATGGATAAAATTTCGAATGCAGGACGCCCCATCTCTGTCTTGAATCTATTTGCCTACACTGGCGGAGCAACCGTAGCAGCCGCGTACGCTGGCGCTTCTGTTGTACACTGTGATGCAGCGAAAGGTATGGTCCAATGGGCGAAAGAAAATGTGCAATTGTCCGGACTTGCTGATCGACCTGTTCGTTTCATCACCGATGATGTGTTCAAATTTGTACAGCGCGAACAGCGCCGTGGTAACAAATACGATGCGATTATTATGGACCCTCCTTCTTATGGACGTGGCCCGAACGGTGAAACATGGAAACTGGAGGAAAACCTCTATCCTTTCCTGAAATCCTGTATGACGATTCTTTCGGATAATCCGTTGTTTATGCTAGTGAACTCTTATACCACAGGTATCTCTTCAACGGTATTACGAAACATGCTGACGATGACGATGTCTGCCAAGTATGGTGGAGAGATTACTGCCGGAGAAATCGGATTGCCGATTACACGCAGCGGTCTCGATCTGCCTTGCGGTATTTTGGGCCGCTGGGAGTCCTGATTATGTCTCATGATGTGCAAAAAACTGGAGATATCGAGATTCTGTATGAGGATAATCATCTGTTAGGCATCACAAAACCGGTGAATGTCCCGACGCAGGAAGATGCTTCCGGTGATCCGGATCTGCTCACTTTACTCAAACAGGATCTGAAAGAACGTTATAATAAACCTGGCAATGTATATCTGGGACTGGTGCATCGCCTGGATCGCCCGGTTGGAGGTGCCATGATCTTTGCCAAAACCTCCAAAGCAGCTTCCCGATTGTCCGAAACCGTGCGTGGACGTCATTTCCGTAAAATCTATGCAGCTGTTGTTCATGGCAAGTTGCCAGCACGTCAGGGCACGTTGAAGCACACCCTGCTAAAAGACAGCAAAACAAACACCGTAACCGCTGTACCCAAAGGTACGCCTGGCGGTAAAGATGCGGTTCTAGACTACGAGGTCGTCGGAGAAACCGATCGTTACAGCCTTGTGCATATCGAGCTTCATACAGGTCGCTCCCATCAGATACGTGTGCAGATGAAAGAAGCCGGCTGTCCACTATTCGGAGATCAGAAATATGGCGCCAAAATAAACAAACCGGGGCAACAGATCGCGTTATGGTCTGTCATTGCTGCACTCCCCCATCCTGTCACCAAAGAGGAAGTTGTGCTACAGTCCCTGCCTGCGCGAGAATTTCCTTGGGCTGAATGGCCTATGGATATATACGAAAAAGCTTTCACATTGAAGATATAAACTGCATATAAGCAGATTGGATCAACTAGAAGCAGTAGCTTTCTGCACCTGTAACGTGTCGTTCGGATGCTACATCCGGGCGACACTTTTTTAATCGAAAAATCATATAACAACTCCTTCTATCTGCGTTCAATATTTAATCTTCTAAGACAGGAGCCGATATTCATGACCCCGTTCACACAGCAGGTTGTCGCCATTATTGCTGCGATCCCTGAAGGAAAGGTAATGACGTATGGACAGATTGCAGCCTGCGCTGGAAGCCCAAGGGCGGCAAGACAGGTCGTTCGTATTCTGCACTCTATGAGCCGGAAGGAACGCTTACCCTGGCATCGGGTCGTCAATGCGAAAGGACAAATTGCCATAACCGATGAAGCATCACGCATGATGCAGGAAACCGAGCTTGTCAGTGAAGGTGTGGAATTCCAGCTGGATGGGAGCATCGATCTCCAACGTTTCGGTTATGAACCTGATCCAGATTGGTTACTGCATGATGTGACTTCAATTAAAGATGAAAATGAATGACAGTATATTCTTTCGTTTGCTTAGTGATATGTCATCTGTAAAACAAAAAAAGAGAGCTCTCGTTGCCGTAGAAGATGTGTCCTACTGGCAGCCTGAGAGTTCTCTTTTTTTGTTTATTCGTTATAGATTTCAAGTCTAATTTTAAGCTGTTGCTACTTTTTTGGCTTTTTCTTTCTCTGCGTTTACCGGTTCGGTAGCTGGTTTGGTTTTCTGAATGAAGAAAGCCATAATCAGCGCTGCAATTGTCATAAAGGTGGCTACCGTAAAGGCATAGTTGACACCATAGATGGTTGCATCTGCTGTAGCAGCCAGCACCGCTGTTTTGTTGTTCGGGTCAATTGTACCCGTAGCCATCGTTTCCGCCAGATGCGACTTGAGCTTGCTACTCATGATCGTTACGAGAATCGCTGTACCAATCGCACCTGCCACTGTACGCAGTGTGTTCGACATCGCTGTACCATGAGCATTAAGTCGTTGAGGCAACTGATTCAGACCAGCCGTCTGAATCGGCATCATCAGCATCGACATACCAAACATACGAGCAGTGTAGATAAACATCATATATCCATACGTGGTGTCAATGGCCAAACGGCTGAGTCCCCATGTGGTAACCGCTGTAATAGCCAGACCCGTAACGGAGAGCCAGCGTGCACCGACTTTATCGAAGATGCGACCTGTAATCGGAGACATAATTCCCATTAGGATGGCACCTGGCATCATGAGCAAGCCGGATTCAATCGGTGAGAACCCACGGATATTTTGCAGAAAGATTGGGAGCAAGATCATGCCTGCAAACATAGCCATCGTAACAAGCATATTAATAATGGTTGTTAAGGTATACATGTTGTATTTGAAAATACGGAACTCCAAAAGCGGATGATCGGTCGTCAACTGACGAATAACAAACAGAATCAGGGAAATGACACCAACTACGAGGCAGCTGATGACAACAGCACTTCCCCATCCGTCTGTACCCGCATCACTGAAACCATACAGCAAGCTACCGAATCCGAGTGTGGATAGAATTACGCCAACAGAGTCCAGTTTCGGCTTGGACTGACGTGTTACGTTTTTGACAAATGCAATACCAATCGCTGTTGCGATCACGGAGAATGGCAGAATGATGTAGAATAACAATCTCCAGGAATAGTGCTCAACGATATAACCGGACAACGTAGGACCAATTGCTGGTGCGAGAATCATGGCTATCCCCATCGTTCCCATCGCCTGCCCACGCTTCTCAATCGGGAAAATCGTCAGAAATACCACGGTCATCAGCGGCATCAGAATACCGGCACCCGCGGCTTGAATAACACGACCCACCATAAGAATCGAGAAGTTCGGACTTAGTCCGCAGACTAGCGTACCGATCGTAAATAAGGTCATAGCTGTTATAAAAATTTGCCGTGTTGAAAATTTGGCAATCAAGTATGCCGTAACCGGGATTAACACCCCGTTGACAAGCATGTAACCCGTCGTAAGCCACTGGGCTTTGTTCGGCCCGATGCCGAGATCCTCCATAATTTTAGGAAGAGCCACGTTCATCAGGGTCTGGTTCAAAAATGCCACAAAGGCACCAATTAACAAGGCCGCTACAATGGGGCCTTTCTTGATGTTGTCCATCGCAGAGGACGGAGCTGTAGCAGTTGTTGTGCTCATAAGTTGTTCATCTCTCTTCCTTGTAACTTTTCAATCATCAGACTATGAATGCGAAGCAGGTGCTCTAGATCTTCCTTCGAAATATCCAGTATAGGTGATACACGCTCCATCCAGAGCTGTTGTGTCTCCTGTTGAGCCTTTTCCCCTTTGGCTGTAATCTGTAGTACCACAGAACGGCGATCTGCATCAGATCGTGTCCGTACGATGTACTCGCCTTTCACGAGACGTTCTACTACAGCGCTCATCGAACTACTACCCATATGGCACAGATCAGCAATCTCGTTAATGCCAATTGCAGGTCGCTCCTTAAGGATGGATAACACCATAAACTGGATCGAAGTGAGCTCGATCTCCTTGTTTTCATTCCAGAATGCCCGGAAAAGCATCTGATTCACTTGTCGAAATGAGTTGATAATGTAAAATACCTCGTACGTATCCGTCATTGTTTCACCCTTTTACTTATGGAATATAATATTTCGTACACGAAATATCAGGGGAACAATTACTTATTATAACAAAAATATTTACATAGTCAACTCTTTACATATGATTTTAAGAAAATAATATTAAGACATATTATATTTGATATATACATTATATAAGCAAGCCCAATAGCAGCTAATCAGTTTGGTTGTAGCTTTTCCCTGAGTGATAAGATTATGCACCGTAGTGTAGACCTTCGATGTTGATGTTCTTGTCATCATGTAAAATAAAAAAAACCTCCATTCCACTTTAGGTGAAATAGAGGTTTGATACGGTTAATAAGTTTGAACATAAGATCAGTTTTAGCTTTTGGTTAATATACACGCTCTAGATAAACAAATTATGATTTGCATGATCCGCTTGTCCGAGATAATAACCCACACCGCCAATGACAGCCTGATCGATCAATTCCTCACGTTGTATGCCCATCAGATCCATCGACATCTGACAAGCTACGATCTCAACCCCTTGAGCGATAGCCGATTGCATGAGTTGTTCCAGCGAAGCTACGTTATTTTTTTTCATTAACCCTCGAATCATTTTCGGTCCTGCACCAAACATATTCATCTTGGAGAGTCCCAGCTTCAGACTGTTGCTCGGCAACATCAGATCAAACATACGGGCCATGCCTGTTTTGACAGGTGCCTGCTGCATCTCTTGTTTACGAATCATGTTTAAGCCCCAGAAGGTGAAAAACATCGTAACTTTCCGCCCACTGGCTGCTGCTCCATTAGCAATAATGAAGGAGGCGATGGCCTTATCGAGTTCACCACTGAATACGACCATTGTACTTGCTTTTTCAAGTTGCATTGAACCGCTTGTGACAGGCGAAGTATTCTTGGCCAGAACGGCCTCGATTACCCCGCCCTTATCCCGCTCCAGCTTGAGTACGTCAGACCCCGACATGGTTGCCCAAGCCTTCACATCCTCATAAAATCCTGGATCTGAAGCTTTGACCCGTAGGGTCTGTCCGTCTGCCAACTGATCCATTTTTTGTTTAACCTCGATTAGCGGGCCAGGGCAACTCAAACCACATACATTCAGTTCATTATCAATATGGAGCTCCCTAGATGCATCTTCTCCTGATCCTTTGTTTTCATTTGCATTCCCATTCATCAAAATTCTCCCTTGCTCTTTTTGGGGTTCTACGCCTGCAGGTTTGAATTGTGCCTGACGATACGTCTTGTAACCCCCGCTTAAATTCTTCACCTGATAGCCATGCTGACGTAGAATTTGTGTAGCGGTATAACCACGAAGTCCAACCTGACAATAAACCCAGATTTCTTTGGTTACATCCAGCTCTCCAAGCCGCTGACGAAGCTCATCCACCGGAATGGATAGAGACCCGGGAATGTTACCGTTACGGTGTTCCAGATCACTCCGAACATCCACTAATACGGACTGGGCAGGGTCACGTTCTGCAAGTTGATCATACGTGTAGGAATGCACTCGTTCGTCCAAGATGTTCTCGGCAGCATATCCGACCATATTAACCGGGTCTTTTGCAGAAGAGTATGGCGGTGCATAACTGAGTTCCAGTTCCGTAAGATCTCGTACATTTCCCCCGAAGTGAATCGCCACTGCAATATCATCAATTCGTTTGTCCACACCTTCGTAGCCCACAGCTTGTGCACCTAGAATCTTCCCATCCGGAGCAAAGAGTAATTTCAACGTAACTGCACTAGAACCAGGATAATAGGAAGCATGAGATGCAGGGTGTACGATAACACTTCGATAGTCTTTTTGCATTCGTTTCAGCGTTTTTTCATTAGTGCCCGTAGATGCCCCTGTCAAACCAAACACTTTGATAATCGATGTACCCTGAGTGCCTTTATAGGTGGTGGGAAGACCGGCAATCTGATCCGCTACGATCCGTCCCTGTTTGTTGGCAGGACCGGCAAGGGGAATTGCTGTCTGCGTGCCATGAATGTAATCCTTCACTTCGATGGCATCGCCCACGGCATAAATATGCGGAACACTGCTCTCCATTTTGTCATTAACTATGATGTGTCCGCGTGAACCAAGAGCTAGACCACTGTCCTGCAAAAATGAGGTGTCGGGTATAACCCCAATGGCCAGAATGACCATATCTGCAGATAATATCTTGCCATCGGACAATTCCACACCAATACCTTGATCTAACGTACGGAAGCCTTGAACCCGCTGTGAAAATAAAAGCTTTACTCCATTTTGCTCCATCTCTTGAGCTAGCATAGCTGCCAATTCCGGATCAAACGGGGTTAACAGCTGATCATTCCCCTCAATCAAAGTTACATCCAGTCCAGCTTCCTTCAAATTTTCAGCCATCTCTACACCGATAAACCCACCGCCAATGACAATCGAAGTACTGTTGTTATCAGAACTTATCTGTTCTTTGATTCGATCAATATCAGGAATGTTCCTCACGGTATATATCAATGGATTCTCTTTGCCGGGCAGATCGGGCACAAGTGGACGAGCACCAGGTGACAAAATTAATTCATCATAGTTTTCCTCGTATAAACCACGCTCGGCACTACGTACCTGCACGGTTCGTTTACTTGGATCAACAGCGATAACCTCGCTTTGTGTACGAACATCGATATTGAAACGATCCTCCATCCCCTTCGGTGTCTGTACGAGCAATCGCCCCCGTTCTTCAATCGTACCTCCAATGTAATAAGGCAATCCGCAATTGGCAAATGAGATATATGGGCCTTTTTCAAACATAATAATCTCGGCATGTTCGTCCAGACGACGGAGGCGTGCAGCAGCAGATGCACCGCCTGCTACGCCCCCCACGATTAACACTTTTTTAGGTTTATTCATCTTCGCAACCATCCTCTTTAAATAAAATCATGACTAACTGCTCCGCGCGTGAGTCAGCCAGTACGTAATTGACTTCAAGGCCATTTCGCTCTGTAGCAACAATACCCGCACTGCGAAGCTTCTGCAGATGCTGTGACACCGTCGACTGCGGGAGATCCAGACATTCCTGCATATATGAAACATTACATTTTTTTTTGCGCATCAAACCACGGACGATACATAAACGTACGGGATGAGACAGCGCTTTAAGAAACTCTGCTGGCTCGTCAAACTGTTTTAATTGATTCCGATCGAACGCAGGCAACTCCAAAATGATTCCTCCTCAAACGTTATAACGTAATATTACGATATAATGATTTAGTTGTCAATGTGTATTCTTTACAAACCATACTCAACAAAATAAAAAGACAAAAGCATACACCTGGCCCTAATGACCAGAAGTATGCTTATTTATGATCATTGCATTATTCGTTTTGTTTTTTAACATCATCAGATTATTTACTACACTCATTTCACGATCAGATTTTGCTCGTTTAACCTGAACTCGTTAAGGCAGGCTCTTGCGCATTCGTTTTGGGTGCAGTCATTTTCCCAAGCAGATATACAAGCAATTGTTGATTGTGCATCGAGATGTTGCTCAGTACGGAATTCATAAACTCATTGCGGATCGTGATACCACGCGTGGTTTCCATTCTGCCCTTATCGGATAATGAAACCCACACAATCCGCCTGTCCTGATCATCACGAACTCTGCATATGAGGCCATTTTTCTCCATTCGATCCAATAACATCGTTACTGCAGCAGGTGTTGTCGCAAGAAATGGAATCAAATCAGATGGTTTCATCTTTGCATGATCTTCGAGCACCTCAAGTACCGCAAGCTGTGCCTCTGTTAACGAAGGGGCTAATTCCTGATCCATATGCAGTTTATAATCTTTGGTTAATCTGGACCAGCATTTAGCAAAATCGGAATTATACATCGAACATCACTCCTCCTGCAACGGATAATCATTTCATTTGCTTAAGTTTTCGCGCTTCAAAGCCGCATTCCTGCTGCATTTTTTCAATTTCCCAGCGATCGACTGTAATCGACGAAGGTTGTTAAACTTCGCTTGATGATGCACTTCTCATCCGCCCAAGAACAACAAAAAAAGACTCTTCACCCGACAGAATCAGCACTGTCGGCAGAGAGTCTTTTATCTTTTTTAGGAGGTTGTCCCCGGTTGATTCTCATTAAAATCCTGAATAAGCTCGGTAATTTCGTCCTGTTTGTCTACAGGAACAAGTAATTTACCGATGTGTTTACGTTCTGTGAGTGGAACGCTCTCGGATGAGACCGTATGGGCTTGTCCCTCTTTGGTCATCACCGTCAACTGACGTTGCTCTTTACAGTAGAATGCACCTGCAATACGGCTACCATTCGGTTTAACACGTTTACCTTCCTTGAATTCAAAGGTAACCACGCCTTTACCACCACGGCTCTGCGGGGCATAGTCCAGAAGCAAGGATCGTTTACCATAACCGAGGTCACTCAATACAGCTACCTCTCCCTCATCTCCCTCTACCCATAACACAGAGACTACTTCATCCGTATCTTTCAATTGAATACCACGAACACCACCAGAGACACGTCCCATCGGATTCACTTCATCTTCACGGAAACGAATCGCCATCGCTTCTTTGGTAATCAGCATGATATCTTTCCCGCCCGTACTTAGATGTACGGACAGCACTTCATCATCCTTAGCAACCTTGCATGCCGCTACGGCACCCGAGCGCTTTGTAATGTATTCCTTAAGTTCAGTTCGTTTGACCTGTCCCTTGCGGGTTACAAATACCAGACTGTGATCTGGTTCCTCGAACGATTTGATCGCCAGTACACTGGTGATCCGATCATCCTTCGCCAGAGGAATTACATTAACAATGGCGGTACCCGGATCTTTCCACTTAAACTCCGGCACCTGATGCACAGGCAGGAGGAAATATTGCCCTTTTTGTGTGAAGACAAGCAAATTCTCCAATGTATTTACTTCAAGCACCTGGGAGATATAATCTCCTTCTTTTACACCGCTAGCACTTCGCTCACCGCCAGAACGTGTGAAGGACTGCATGCTCGAACGTTTGACATATCCTTCTCTGGACAATGTCACAAATACATCTTCTGCGTTGACCAATACTTCGAGATTAACCTTAAGTTCCTCTACTTCACCCTGAATGGCGGAGCGGCGCTCAATTCCGTACTTCTCTTTGATCTCCAGCAGTTCTTTACGAATGACCCCGATCAGCTTCCGATCACTATCGAGAATCGAGCGTAGCTGTGAAATTTTCTTCATGAGATCATCCAGCTCTTTTTGCAACGAATTAATCTCCAGATTCGTCAAACGATACAATTGCAAGGTGAGAATAGAATCCGCTTGACGTTCCGTGAACCCAAACATCCAGATCAGATTGTTTTGAGCATCCTGACGATTCTTCGAAGCTTTAATCGCTGCGATTACTTCATCCAAAATGTTAAGGGCTTTCACCAGCCCCTCCAGGACATGAGCACGGTCTTCCGCTTTCTCCAGCTCATACTTGGTTCGGAAAGTTACTACTTCGCGTTGGTGAGCAATATAAGCTTCCAGAATCGCTTTTAGACCAAGTTGCTGCGGCGCTTTGTTCACAATCGCGACCATATTGAAGTTGTATGTGACTTGCAGGTCGGTTTTTTTCAGCAAATAAGCCAAAATCCCTTGTGCATCCGCATCTTTTTTCAGCTCAACAACAATCCGTAATCCTTCGCGTCCACTTTCATCCCGAACTTCTGCGATACCTTCAACCTTTTTCTCCAGGCGGATATTTTCCATCGCCGTAACAAGACGGGATTTAACCACCTGATAAGGAATCTCCGTAATAACGATCTGTTGCTTGCCGCCACGCATATTTTCGATCTCGGTTTTGGAACGTATGTAGATTCGTCCTTTACCTGTCCGATATGCATCCAGAATACCGTCGCCGCCCATAATTAAGCCGCCTGTTGGAAAATCAGGTCCCTTGATGAACATCATGATTTCGTCCAGTTCAATGGACGGTTTCTCCATGACAGCAATACAAGCATCAATCGTTTCACGCAAATTATGCGGTGGAATCTCGGTTGCAAAACCGGAAGAAATTCCGCTTACCCCATTGACCAGCAGGTTGGGATAACGGGAAGGTAACACAACCGGTTCCTTGGCTGTATTATCAAAGTTATCTTTAAACAACACGGTGCGTTTCTCAATATCACGAAGCATCTCCATTGCAATAGATGACAAACGAGCCTCTGTATAACGCATAGCTGCAGCCGGATCATCGTCTTGTGAGCCCCAGTTACCGTGTCCGTCTACAAGCATATGGCCCATTTTCCATGGCTGTGCCATTCGTACCATACCTTCATAGATCGAGGAGTCACCATGAGGGTGATAATTACCCATAACGTCTCCTACCGTTTTGGCAGATTTACGATATGGCTTCTCCGGTGTATTGCCCGAGTCGTACATGGCGTAAAGAATACGCCGCTGTACTGGCTTTAATCCATCCCGCACATCGGGAATCGCTCGATCCTGAATAATATATTTGGAGTAGCGACCAAAACGGTCACCAACGACCTCTTCAAGAAAGGCCGGCATAAATTGTTCTGATAGACTCATTCCAAGCACCTTCTATTCTTCGTACTCTGTAAAGTCGACATTCTCTACAATCCAGCGTTTGCGTGGATCCACTTTGTCACCCATCAATGTAGATACACGACGCTCTGCTTTGGCTGCATCCACAATCTCCACTTTCAACATAGCGCGTGTCTCCGGGTTCATCGTTGTTTCCCACAGTTGATCCGGGTTCATCTCACCAAGTCCTTTATAACGCTGTAATTCGACATTATTTCCGAACTCTTTCATATAATTCGCAAGTTCTTCGTCCGTCCAGGCATATCTTACCGTTGCCATTTTGCCGGATTTACGAGTGAGTTTATATAAAGGCGGTTGCGCAATATATACTTTCCCTGCATCAATTAACGGTTTCATGTAACGGTAAAAGAACGTAAGTAGCAACACCTGGATATGTGCGCCATCCGTATCTGCATCCGTCATGATAATGATTTTGGAATAATTGCTGTCCTCTACGGCAAACTCCGTTCCGATTCCTGCGCCTATTGCTGCTGTAATTGCACGATACTCTTCATTTTTCAAAATATCCGCAAGCTTCGATTTTTCCGGATTCAACGGTTTTCCCTTTAACGGCAGAATCGCCTGTATTTTAGAATCCCGTCCTTGCTTGGCTGAACCACCTGCAGAGTCACCTTCCACAATAAACAATTCATTGCGTGTAAAATCTTTCGATTGCGCAGGCGTCAGCTTGCCATTCAAGTTAGAACTTTCACTGCGCTTTTTCCCTGTTCGCATCTCGTCACGGGCTTTCCGCGCGGCTTCTCTCGCTTTGGACGCCTGCACTGCTTTGCGAATCAAGGTCTGTGCAACCTGCGGGTTCTCTTCCAGAAAACGTTGAATATTTTCGGAGACCACTGAATCAACTGCACTTCGAGCAGAAGCACTTCCGAGCTGATCTTTGGTCTGACCGACAAATTCCACTTCAGACATTTTGACGCTAATTACCGCCATCATGCCTTCACGCAGATCATTACCTTCCAGATTTTTATCTTTTTCCTTGATCATGCTGGTACGCCGAGCGTAGTCGTTCATTACACGGGTATAGGCTGCCCTGAATCCGGTCTCATGCGTTCCTCCACCACGGGTCGGGATCGAATTGACAAAGGAAGCAAGTGTTTCTGTATAACCCGCATTATACTGGATTGCCACTTCTACCTCGATATCGTCCTTATCTGCGTAGAAGTGTATAACGTCATGAAGTACATCTTTATTTTCGTTCAAAAACTCAACAAACTGGCTCGCGCCGCCCTCGTACATATACTCATCCTGGTTGCCTGAACGTTCGTCCTTAAGCACAATTTTCAGACCCGAGTTCAGGAAAGCAATCTCCTGAAGGCGTTCTGCCAGTGTATCATAATTCAACTGAATTCCATTCTGAAAAACGCGAATATCCGGTTTAAACGTAACTTTGGTGCCTGTGCGATTGGTATTACCCAATACTTCAAGACCAGTCACGGGTTCTCCTACATGTTCGACGCCTTTTTTGTCCTGCCAATATTCAAAACGTTGACGATGGATCTTACCATCACGGAAAATTTCGACTTCAAGCCACTCTGACAATGCGTTGGTGACCGAAGCCCCTACACCGTGCAGACCACCTGATTTTTTATATCCTGATCCACCGAACTTACCGCCTGCGTGCAAAATCGTAAACACGACCTGGGGAGTGGGAATCCCTGTTTTATGTATACCTGTCGGAATTCCCCTTCCGTTATCCTGAACTGTAATAGAACCGTCCTTATGCAGCGTGATATCGATTTTGGAGCAGAATTTGGCTAGGTGCTCATCGACAGCGTTGTCTACGATCTCCCATACCAAATGATGTAGACCTGAAGTACTGGTGCTGCCGATGTACATCCCCGGCCTTTTCCGAACCGCTACCAGTCCTTCAAGTACTTGAATGTCGTCCGCGTCGTAGCCCGAGGCGCCCTGTCCTCCGCCTGTCGAACCTGCCGACATATCGATTTGCTCGACCATTCATGCTCCCCCTTCTTAACTTGAAACTACAAAAATGCCTGAAATGCAAACAGATGTTTTCTTATCCTTGTCCATTTTAATTCAAGATATCCCGTTTCGTAAAGACAAGGAATGATACAATGAGTGATGCAACGCCCCAAACACTAAGCACAATAAGGGAAAATCCAAGGTTCATGCCTTCAATTGGTGGCAATCCGCCGGACAAATAATCAGGCAGTTCCAGGTTCACCATAAACAAATACTTCGCCGTTTCCCACGAAGCTGCCATGTTGGTTAGAATCGTTCCAGCGATCAGCGCAGCCATCATAATTACGATACTTGCCGCTGTACTGCGAACAAGAACCGATACCATAAACGCCAGCATAGCCACGATGATACTTACAAACCAGATCAAACCTGCTTGCATCAGCATGTACTGCCATTGACTTACCGCATGTACGGCAGACATATCCACTTCGGTGCCAACCACTTTGAATCCAGTGAAGACAGGCATGCCGAAACCTTTGTAACCAAAAACGGCCCCCGATATCCCGTAACAGATCACATAAGCAGAAACGACGATGATCGAAACAAACATGATCAATGTGATCAGTTTGCTTAGAAGCACTTTCCACCGTCTAACGGGGCGAGTCAGCAACATTTTGATCGTGCCTGTTGTCCGTTCTCCTGACACCAGGTCTGAAGCAATTGCCATAATCAAAAGCGGGATAAACAATCCAACGGCATTGTTCATAAATTCCCTTGTAAACGTCACACCGCCTGGTTCTTTGGGATTAATGTTATTTTCCAGATAGTATTGCATCTGCTGGATATAGACGGTTCTATACTTTTTGTATTCCTCGGGAACCCGATCACTGCCTAGTGAGTTCTGATTATCCGTAATCGCTTGTTGTAGTTCAAGCCTCCAGTCACCACCGAACTTGTCTTGATTATTCTGAGCCGATTTCATCTGTGCATACGTGAACATCGGAACAAGGATGGCCAGAACGATAAAAATAATATAAAGACGTTTCTTCTTGACCATTTTAATGGTCTCATTACGAATGAGCGGCATGATATTATTCAATGGATTCACCTTCTGTCATTTTTAAGAATAGTTGTTCAAGTGTAGGCTGAATCCGTTGTACGCCCTCAACCTGAATGCCTGCTTCAACCATCTGCTGTACCAGCTCCGGTATCCGTTCTTCATGCATCTCGGCAACAACAGCATTCGCACCGAGCCCTGCAACAATCGTATCATCCATCACATCACCGGGGCGGCTAACCAGCGTAATCCCCTTATCAAGTAAAAGCTGACGGCCTGCATCAAAAGGTGTAAGATGCCATATCGCCACCTTGGAATGGTCTTCGATCAGTTCATTCACACCACCAACTGCGAGCACACGGCCGGTACTGATTATGGCTACCCGATCACAGAGAAGTTGAATTTCACTTAACAAGTGACTGCTGACGAACACTGCCATCCCCTCACTGGCGAGCTGTTTGATAAATTCACGTAACTCTTTAATCCCTTTGGGATCAAGTCCATTCGTTGGTTCATCCAGAATCAGCAACCGTGGTCTTCCAAGTAATGCCTGGGCAATTCCGAGCCGCTGGCGCATACCTAGTGAGTAGGTTCTAACTTTATCATGAATACGTTGATCCAGACGCACAATATTGACCACTTCCTGAATACGGTCATGATCAACGCCTGGTTGCATCCGGGCAAAGTGCTCCAGGTTTTCCCACCCGGTCAAATATGTATATACCTCAGGATTTTCCACGATGGAACCGACATATTTGAGCGCTCGTTCGGGATCACGATTCACGTCGTAACCACAGACCGAAATTTTTCCTTCTGTAGGTTTAATCAGATCAACCAGCATACGAATCGTTGTCGTTTTCCCCGCACCATTCGGCCCCAAAAAACCGAAAATTTCACCAGGTTTGACATCAAAAGTGACGTCTTTGATAATCCATTTCCGTCCAATTTTTTTCTTCAGGTGTTGTACGGACAAGACGGAATCATACTGCTTCTCTGCCATTTATTTCGCGCTCCCTTCTGCCGGTTTATTCCCTTTATATTCCTGTGCAATGCGAACGGCCATCTGCTGATAACCTTGTCCATTCGGATGGAAGTGATCAGATGAAAGATACTCGTCCAGATGATTCTCAAACAGATCAAAGGTTGGCACAAGTGTCATGTTATCTTCATTGTTCAAGATGGACATCGCCGCGTCATTCCAGGCTGCAACAACAGCATTGCCCGGCTTCTCCAGTTCCTTCACATTACCAAACGGATTATATAATCCGATATATGCAATCTGAGCATTCGGATTGATTTCTTTCACTTTCTTCAAAATTTCCTGTAGACGTTTGGATGTCTCCGGCAAGGCGGCAGCCAGTTTCTCGGCTGTTGGCGGGTCTTCACCTTGAAGAACCTGTCCACCTTGAAACAGGTCATTCGCACCGATAGAGAGTAAAATAAAGTTGGATTGTTGCAAAACATATTGAACCCCTTGTTCATCCAGCTTTTTTAACAACGCATCTGTTCGCAGACCGTTTACACCCAGATTGTTAAGTACCTGTACATCATGACCCTCATCTTTGAGCAGATTAGCCGCCCGTCTAACAAATCCAAGTCCTTCATCATCCCCCGTTCCTCTTGCAAGGGAATCGCCAATGACAGCCATTCGGATTTTGCCGTCTTCTACAATCGCTTTATTGCCCCCATTTTGAGCATCTTTAGCTGGAGCCGCAGCCTTCTGTCCCTCATTTAACGTTGAATCCCCTTGCGGAAAAATAACATCTTTTATGGCGTAAGCAAATCCAAATATCAATAGCAGTGTTGCTACTATGGATATCGTGCTTACACTTCTCCAGATCCAAGGCGCTGAATCAAGATTTTTGTTCTTTTTCATCCATCACATCTCCAGTCAGTTACAAATAATTTATAATGGCTTTCACATCAAGATATTGCTTATTCTAAATAACATAAGTCTTCTGTCGTTAATTTGCAAATTTTGCTGTTATATTCGGAAAGCAGCCATTTCCACAACTCAAAAAATGGAAAAAAGCCATAGTACACACAGCTTTTCGGCTATGTGCACATATGACTTCTTTTATTATAAAATAAGTTATATATTATTCATTTCCAACTCTTATTTACCGATAAACTCTTGAGCCCAATATCCGTTATAGTAGCCTACACCAATTTGCGTAAAGTTTTTGCTCAGGATGTTTGCACGGTGACCCGCACTGTTCATCCAGGCTGTTACAACTTCCTGAGGTGTTTTTTGACCTTTAGCGATATTTTCACCAGCGTAGCTGTACGTTACTCCGAATTGTTTCATCATGTCAAACGGAGAACCGTACGTTGGAGACTGATGATCAAAATAGTTGTTGTTGCTCATATCTTTTACTTTTGCCATAGCGACCTTGTCCAAAAGAGCGTCGGATGTCAATGCACCAAGACCTGCTTTGGCACGTTCAGCGTTCACAAGTTTCACCACTTGTGTAGCAAAATCGGATTGTGTGCTTTGTGTGCCACCGTTATTACCTGTGCTTGAAGGATCTTTAGCTGGTGTAGTCGTAGCTGGTTTTTCTTCTTGTACTGGTTTCGCAGGTGTGCTTGGTTGTTCAGGCTTGGTTACAGGCTGCGTTGTTGGTTGCTCAGCTGTTTGACCTTCCGAGACTTTGTATCCGTTTTGTTTCAGCCATTGCTCAATATAAGCTTTCAAGCTATCCGCATTGACCACTTTATACGTTGTAACCGTCGTTGCTTTATATGTTGAATCTGCAGCAGACGCGGAGGCAGGAAGCATAATCCCTACGGCGAGTGCAGCTGTCAGACTGCCTGTCACAACTTTTTTCATCCAGTTCTTCTTCAAATTCATTCATCTCCTTAGAATTAATTATTACAACTTTGTAATGTCTACTCTAGGAGTATATCAATTCATTAGGAGATTGTGAACCCGTAAATACTGGAAAAATGACTTTTTTGTCATTATTGATTGTTTCAAAGCAACCTTGGACAGTTTATATATATAGGCTCTACGCTCGGCCTTATGAGTCACAAATAACGGAGTTCCTAGTGTGTCTTTTCAATAAAATGATGTACACACCATATAAAAAAAAGGCACTCAGTCAAGTTTTCACTTGCTGAATGCCGTTTCATCTATTATAAAAGAACTTTACTGAAACGATAGCCTTTTTTCTGGAAGCCAATATGCTCATAGAAGGAATACGTCGTTGAAGTTACTTCACGATTCGCCCCAGTGACAAACAATTGCTTACCACCTTGCTTTTTGCCCCAGTCTTCAGCACGAGCCATTAAACGGCGACCAATTCCGCTACCGCGATGTTCCTGACCTACGATCAACGAAGTAATCTGGGCAGCAGGTTCCGGATAGGCATGACTTTGAACACATTGCAAGCCAATCACACCAATAATCTGTTCATCCACTTCGGCAACGAGCATGCACGCGTTCGGATTGCTCTCCAAACCTTCAATGCGTTCTTTCATTACATTGGTGGTTGTCGGATAGCTAACCTCTCGCATCAATCCTGTTACCGCTTCAGCATCTCGCAGTTCACACTCTCGGATCATCAGTACAGGGGCCTCCACATTATTGGACATGATTTACCTCCACTTTCAGCATATTTGCGGCTTGAACCGCTGTTTTACGAGCTTCTTCCACATCTGTTCCAGCACTAAGGGCTACAGCCATTCGGCGTCCTTGTTTCGTTTCAGGTTTGCCAAACACACGAACCTGAGTACGAGGTAATGCAAGTGCATCTTCAATTCCACCTATGGTGAAATCAGATGTTTCGACATCGGCCTTCAGCGTGGCTGAGGCTCCTGGTGTCAGCAAATGTACTTCTGTGACGGGAAATCCAAGAATGGCACGCACGTGAAGCGCGAACTCTGAATTATCCTGTGTAACCATCGTGACCATACCTGTATCATGTGGACGTGGCGAGATTTCACTAAATACCACTCCATCAGCTGTGAGAAAGAGTTCAACGCCAAAAAGGCCGTACCCGCCGAGCTCATCCGTAACCGTTTTTGCGATGTGACAAGCTTGCTTCCATTGCTCCGATGTCATCGCATGAGGTTGCCATGATTCGACATAATCCCCATCTTTTTGAATATGACCGATCGGCGGACAAAATACAGTGCCTGATGCCGATCTGACGGTAAGTAGCGTAATTTCACTCTCAAACTTCACAAAGCTTTCCACGATAACACGAACAGACTTGCCTCTCGCTCCCGAAAGAGCTATGTCCCAGCAGTTTGCTGCATCATCCGGTATACGGCATACACTCTGGCCTTTACCAGATGAACTCATCAATGGTTTGATAACACAAGGTGTACCTAGTTCACGAACAGCCTCTTGCAACTGTTCTAAACTATCCGCAAAGAGATAAGCGGCTGTAGGGAGATTCAATTGTTCGGCCGCCAGACGACGAATGCCTTCACGATCCATAGTCAAACGAGCGGCACGGGCCGTTGGCACGACACAAAAGCCTTCTTCCTCAAGTTCCAGCAATGCTTCAGTAGCAATGGCTTCAATCTCAGGTACGATGTAATGCGGTTGTTCCTTACGGATCAATTGTTTCAATGCCTCGCCATCTAACATGTCGATGCAGTAAGATCGATGTGCGACCTGCATGGCCGGTGCGTTCTCATAACGATCAACAGCGATTGTTTCCACACCGAGACGTGCAGCCTCAATCACGACCTCTTTACCCAATTCTCCGCTGCCTAGCAGCAGCATTTTTTTGGCTTGAGCCGAAAAAGGAGCACCCCACATGTTCTTTCCAATCCTCCCAAAGAGAAATCTTCTATATCTGTCTCTCTATTTTCGGGGTTTTGGTTAAAGATTGCAAGAGTACTCCCTATTTTTCTTGTGAATTTTACAAGATTTTTTGTGTTTTTTCGATCAAATTTTACAAATTACATTCTTGGATTCGATACTCTTTCCATTCCTCCCATTTTTAAGGATATAAAAATTAAAGAAGCATACAACCTGATTTTTCCTTTTTTATAATTTATCCTTTTAATAAGTCACTTTTCTCCAAATCACGATTTTTCTCCCGAAACAGTTCATTATGGGACGAAACGTAGGCCATTCCAGCTGCCGTTGGTTCAACGTATGTTTTGGCACTGTTGACCGCAACAATCGCATCATTAAAAGCTCCTGCGATCAAACGCACTTTGCCTTCGCGTATCGCACAGTCTCCTGCTGTAAAAATACCAGGTATATTGGTTTCACCCCGTTGGTTCATGGCAATCATCCCTTCATCCATATCCAGACCGCAGCGGGCAAGATTGCTTGCTTGACTCGTATAACCATGGCTTACGATGATCTCATCGACTTCTAGTTTTATGTTTTCACCTGTAGCCACATTGGATATGGCAACTTGGTGTATACATTCTCCATTGCCATACAAGCGATCAATCTTAAAGGGTGTGAGCACTTTCGTCCTGCTTTTCATCTGTTTCACATTATGCTCCAATGCACGGAAAGCATCCTGTCTATGAACTACGGTTACCGTGTCAGCCAAGTCTGCAAGTTCAAGTGCCCAATCCACAGCGCTATTGCCACCGCCCGAGATTAATACTTTTTTTCCAGCAAAATAGTTCAGATTCTGTACCGTATAATGCAAGTTACTCCGTTCATAATGATGTGCACTGTCCAGTTCAAGCTTCTGCACCTCGGCGATCCCCCGACCAATGGCAACAATGACACTCCTCGTATAATGCACCTCACCTGTAAGTGTGTGTAATGCAATTACTCCATCGTCCCGCCGGGTTAATGCATCAACACTCTGGCCGAACACCAGATTCGGTTCGAAAGTACCCGCTTGCTGAACAAGCCAGTCGATCAGCTTGGTACATTTCATTGGTGGTAGTCCGCCCACATCCCATATCGTTTTATCAGAATACGTGTGCAGAAAACCACCTAACTGATCCTTTCCTTCAATCAGCTTCACTTTCATTTCACGCATGCCTGCATAAAAAGCCGCATACATTCCTGCTGGACCACCGCCAATAATCGTTACATCAAAAATATCCTGATCATACATGACTTAACACCTCCTATCTTATGTTCACCGCTCATATTAACCACAAGGTATCGAAGCCATTTCCAGATGTTTATTTGTTTTTCTCTTCAAAAGCAGCTACAAGATCATCGATTGCATAATTATCTGACATCGGTGCCATTCCAAGATTGAACCACTCTTTGCCGCCTACGAGATACACATGATTGTTTTTAACAGCCTTAAGGTTTTTCCAAATGGATGTACTCATCATGTCTTTATATTTCTTCTGAATTTCCGGATTTTCCTCATCATCAAGCTGGATAATCAGGTGATCTGCATCGTATTCTGGCAATACTTCCATCGAAATGGACAGTCCGGTTTCATCTTTTGGAAAATTGCTCACAGGTTTTAAACCCAACCGTTTGTGGACAAAAGCACCCCGAGAAAGATTGGGACCATTCAAAACAATCTCTTTCTCCATCACTCGCGCATATAACACTGTTTCATCACCGATGAGGCTGTGCAGCTTGTCTGCTCCTTCTTTTTCATGTTGCTTAAGATCTTCCAAAACCTGTTTGGCCTCTGTTTCCTTGCCAAAAACCGCAGCGATATCCTGTAGTTCTTCAGGCCATTCTTCACGCTCTGGCAGAAGCACCGTCGGTGCAATACTTGAAAGCTGATCATAATCCTTCTTCGACCACCATGCAGGTGCTATGATCAAGTCCGGATTCGCCTCCAGGATCGCTTCAAAATTGGGTGTTTTCGCAATCCCCATCTTCATTGTATTTTTGAAAGGCTCCTGCAAATACTTAGGGAAGTCCTCATGATAATTTTGAACAGCTACCGGAACAATACCGAGTGAATATAACAGCTCTGGATATACAACAGATAACCCAACCACACGCTTAGGAGACTTGGGAATCGTGATTTCGCCCATCTCGGTCTGAACGACTTTCACTTCACCTTTGTCATTCGTTGTATTCGTTGCGGCGCTGGATGAGCTTTTTTCGCTCTCTCCAGAAGCAGAAGTGTCTGGCCCAGCAGCCATCCCACATGCACCCAGTAATAACACCATTAACAAGACACCTATAAGAACCCACCATTTTGACTTCACTTCTTATGTACCTCCTATATATGAAAAGATATGATAAGCACCAATCAATAATAATTATCATTATCAATTAGACATAGGAGTAGTATATTAAATAACGGCGTTCCAAGATATTGACGATTCAGACTTTATCTTATGGACGATGTCGCCACAACTTTAACACTTCATCCAGCATCAATTCATGGGTAAAGGCCGTATAATCCAGCAGAACACTAGGGATCAACATATCGATGCAGTCATTTTGAGCCGCTTTTGTCGCCATCCATACCTCTGACTGTTGAATTTTTGCCCACGTCTGTCTTGATTCCTCGTCTTCACTCACAATAAGCAATGCCCTATCAATGGTTAATTCCGCTAGATCACCGATATTAAAATGCGGCTTATGCCAAATATACTCCATACCCTCTGGCGCCCTTAACTGCATATCGTTATAAAACACCGAAGCGATGGTTTGCGGATTCATAACCTGTATTTCCGTACCATGCACACGAAGCACGATTAACCGGTCTTGACGCACCTGCTTGGATAGCTGTGATCTAATTACGTCAGCCTTTTGTTCATATCTTTCGAGCCACACCTCAGCCGCCTCAAACCGATTCATAAATTCAGCTACCGTTCTCAGATGATCCCGCCAATCTCCTTCCGACTGAGTTAACACACAAACAGGTGCGATTGAACTTAAACGCTGCATCATACTCTCAGACATTTCCTCACGAACAGCGACAATATAATCAGGACGAATCGCTTCTAATTGCTGCAAACAGCCATGCTCATTATCGATCAGAGGTATTACCTTATCTGTTTGGTATTTTCGTCTGTAATACGCTGTCCAAGGATGACTAGCTTGAGCAGCGGCAGGAATAATCTGGAGGGCCAGTAATGTTCCAATGCCAAGCGAGTGAACCGCAGCAATACGTTGCTTGCTATTTTGTATAAAAGCTGCTGGCGGGAGACCTGTAATTTGCTTGAATTTTCGGCGGAAGTACATCTCGTCTTGAAACCCTACGCAAGCTGCAATTTCCTTTAGCCTTGGACTATGATCATTCCTCATCATGATCTGAGCCTGTTTGATCCGGTATATTGTCAAATAATCCATTGCGCTACAGCCATACATTTTCTTAAACAACCGCATGAAATGACGAGAACTCATTCGTGCAACCTCAGCCAAATCCTGGATTGTTATTTTTTTCATATACTGCTGTTCGATATAATGTCTAACTTGTTCAATAGGTAATGCTGGTTGGTGGGACTGTACATAAACCATATCATTAAAAATCTTATACAATAGCTCCTGAAAACGAATCTGACCTAAAAAATGCTGCAGCCTGTCTTCCCCACGGATCAGCTGCTCGATTTCCTGACATAACAAATTCACGGCAACCGGTGAGCTACATTGAATCACACGACCATTCGTCTGCGTACACACTTGCTTCATCATCCCCAAAGCGGATACTACGTTTGAATTTGACTGTTCGCCTAAAAAAACGTTAAATCTGATCTGATAGAGTCCTCCTGCTTCTTTTCCCCTAAGCTCTGCTTCAATCAGTTGTCCAGGCAGACCTAGATATACTGCTCCGCTCCGGAGTTCAATAAACTGACCGTCCACCGTAAGCCATCCTTCACCATCAGTAATAAACAGTAACAGATAACGATCCAGAAAGTGTTTTCCGAGACGCCAGTTTGATTCAGAATGACCTGTAACTGCTGACTCCAATTCAACCAACTTGAAATGCAGCAGATCCAGCTGATCAAAGAATGTATATAAATTAGCCTCATCGGTGGCTTTCATCTGCATATTTTCCTCCACATATCTCTATTGTGCTTCCTTCAATTATTTAAAATATAACATAATTTCGTCATTCATTTTTGAACAATAAAAACATTCATCTTGAACTCAAGTTGATCCAGGAATGCCCAATGATTATATTCAAAAAAACACTTCAGCCTTTGTCTCAGTGTTCTCATCAGGACCGTCCGATGAAAGGGTCACCCAAACAAAATAAGCTGAAGTGTCTGTAAACCTGCGTTACTCGCTATGTTTATTACAAAAACCGATACTGTGCTTCAATCAGACCGTTGTAAACTCCTTGTTTCTGGATAAGCTGTTCATGGTTGCCCTCTTCCTTGATCTCCCCATGATCCAGCACAATAATATGATCGGCATTACGAATGGTGGAGAGGCGGTGAGCCACCATAAAGGACGTTCGCCCCTGAAGTAATACTTTGAGGGCTTCCTGAATTTTCAACTCCGTTTCCGTGTCAATGCTGGCTGTAGCTTCATCCAGAATCAAGATGCGCGGATCAGCGAGCAATGCCCGGGCAAAAGATAACAATTGCCGTTGTCCCATCGACAACACATTACCTCTCTCTTCCACTTCGGTATCATATCCACCCGGAAGTTTCATGATAAACTCGTGCGCGTTAACGGCCTTCGCCGCTTCTTCCACCTCTTCGTTCGTCGCATCCAGCCGTCCAAAACGAATATTGTCCCGAATGGTACCTGAGAAAATAAATGTATCCTGCAGCACAATGCTGATCTGACTACGCAGGCTTTCCACCGTCACATCACGCACGTCATGTCCATCGATGGTCAGGCGGCCGCCCGTGATGTCATAGAAACGGCTAATCAGATTGATGATTGTACTTTTACCCGAGCCTGTATGACCGACAAGTGCGATGGATTGCCCTGCCGCCGCCTTGAAGCTAATGCCTTTCAGCGCCTGTCTTCCCTTTTCGTACTCAAATACGACATTATCGAATACGATATCCCCTTTAATAGAAGGAAGCGGCTTGGCACCTGGTTTGTCAGCGATATTCGGCTCTTCATCCATAAACTCGAAAATTCGTTCAGAAGATGCCATGGCAACCAGCAACTGATTGTACATCTGTCCCAAACGGTTAATCGGGTCCCAGAAGTTGCCGACATAGTTGGCAAAAGCCACGAGCAAACCCACGGTCAACATTTCATTTTGAATGAGATGTGCGCCGTACCAGAACAGAATTAACGTCCCGAAACCACCTGTAATTTCAATCAAAGGACCAAATCCCTGGTTCATTGCTGATGCTTTGTCCCACGACTTTTTGCTGGACATATTCATGTTGTCGAAGTATTTCATATTTTCTTTTTCTTGAGTGTACGCCTGCGTAACCCGGATTCCTTGAATGGATTCATTCAGGTGAGAGTTAATCCGAGAGTTCTTCATACGCACATCCTGCCACGCCCGGCGAATCAGCACCCGTAATTTCGTAGATATAATGAACATAATCGGCACCGTAATGATTACAGCAAGACCGAGTTTCCAGTTAATCAACAGGAGAATGACGATGATACCAAGCAACTGAACGCAGTCGATCATGACGTTAACCGCACCATTCGTGAACAGATCCTGTAAAGAATTGATGTCATTCGTTACACGCACAAGCACGGAACCTGCGGGTCTTTTATCAAAAAAGTTAAAGGACAGCTTCTGAATATGTTTGAACAAGTCTGAGCGAAGATCGTAAATCACCCGCTGCCCAATAATATTCGTCAGTTTAATACGGTATGTGTTAGCTGCCCACTGGATGAGATACAGTAGCAGGATTGAACCTGCGATAATATACAGCATTGTCATGCTAGGTACTCCGGTCTGCGGTGCAATAGCTCTATCGATTGCAAGACTGATTAGAAAAGGTACGGCTAATTTCGTAATCGTTCCAAGAATCATCATTAGAATCACAAACGGCAGGAGCTGCCTCGCATACGGTTTCATGTAAGCAAACAATCGTGCAAACTCTTGCCAGTTAAACGGTTTTTCGATCACTTCATCATCCTGATAGACAAATCGTTCATTCATTTTTTTATTAGAGGTTTCCTTAACCTCTCGCCTGTCTGTTATTGTTTCGGCACTCATGAGTTCACCTGCTCCCCAGCCTCCCGCTTCCCGCGGGCAATGTAGTCTGCATATTGAATGTTATAGACATCCTGGTACGGTCCAGGTACTTGAATTAACTCCGTATGTTTGCCGCGTTGTACCACGCGTCCTTCGTCCAGCACCAGAATCTCATCTGCATGTCGCAGCGAAGAGATCCGATGGGCAATGATAAATGTCGTTCTGCCGCGCATAACCTCTTGAAAGCCCGACTGAATCTCATGTTCGGTTTCCATGTCCACGGCACTTGTGGCATCATCAAGGACAAGAATCTTCGGATTTTTCAGCAAAGCCCGCGCAATAGCAATCCGCTGCTTCTGTCCTCCGGAGAGTCCCATACCGCGTTCACCGACGACCGTATCATATCCTTCGGGAAACTCCATGATAAAGTCATGAGCCTTCGCCAGCTTGGCGGCGCGGATAATCTCTTCCATCGTCACATTTTTCAACCCGTAGGAGATGTTGTTACGTATGCTAGAGGAGAACAGGAACGTCTCCTGGAACACGGAAGCAATCTGACTTCGCAAGCTACGAATGCCCATATCTTTAATGTTTCTGCCATCGAGCTTGATCGAACCGGAGTTCACGTTATAGGCACGCATCAAAAGCTGGATAATCGTAGATTTCCCTGATCCTGTTCCTCCGAGGAAACCGATTACAGAACCAGGCGGAGCATCAAAATTAATATCGGTTACAGCAGGCATTTTGTTACCATAAGCAAACGTTACCGATTCAAAGGTCACATGACCTTTCACCTGATCTGTCTCCACAATAACCGGGTCTTCGGTCTCTTGCACATCCACAGGGGTGTTCAGCAACTCAAGCACCCGTTCACCTGAAGCTTTGGACTGAGTGTAGTTGTTAATGTGAAAGCCGAGGCCCCACATTGGACCAATTATGTACCAGATCAAACTGAAGAAGGCAACAAGTTGACCCAAGGTCAGGGTTTGCTGGATTACCATTCTGCCACCGATCACAAGCAGTAGTACAACACTCACCGAAGCCAGAATCTCCATAATCGGAAAATAGCGGCTCCACAACGTGGCGGCATGGATCTGATTCGTTTTGTAGCGTTCATTTCGTGTGGAGAACTTCTCCACTTCATAAGGCTCACGTGCAAACGATTTAACCGTTCTTACACCTGTAATGTTTTCTTGCACGGCTGTAGTCAGCGAGCTTAATGCCAATCGCATTTCCTGAAATGCCGGATGAATTCTGGATTCGAATCGAAGCGCAACGAAGGCAAGCAGAGGGATGCAGACGAGCGTCAACAGTGTTAACTTCCAACTCATCGTCATCATCATTATTGCGCCGAATACGACCATTAGAACCATGTTAAGAATCTGGGCGAAACCAAATCCGATAAAGTTACGGATGGCCTCCAAATCTCCCGTGAGGCGGGACATCAGATCACCTGTTTTGGCCGTATCATAATAACGGAAGGATAAAAATTGAAGTTTTTCATAACAGGCATTACGTAAACGATACGCCAAATAATTGCCTAGACGTCCGCCAAAGAAACCGTGTAAAAATTGCATGCCTGCTTTCAAAATAACAACACCTAACACCGTCAGGGCAAGCATGGGAACGTCTTCAAAATTACGTGGCACAATAACGTCATCGATCAAAATTCGAAGCAGGTTCGGATAGACTAATCCTAGTGCGGTCGCTAAGGCGAGAAACAAGATCGATACCAATAAATACGTTCGCTTCTCCCAAAAATAGGTTTGCAGTTGCCTGAGAACATCCATGTGTCTCCTCCTCTAATGTTGCTTGAAATGATATGAACATTTATGAAGTTTATCACCGTCCCTCATTCGCGGCAAAGCGAATAATAGACCATATTCAGGCGACTTTCAGCTAATTATCGCATTAACGGATGCCAATAGCCGACTTTCAATCAAATGTTTGAATATTCTCTATATTTCAGGTTGTTCATGCCAAAAAAAGGCTCCCTATATGCCTTTGCGGCGGGAGCCTTTTTTGACGCTTTTTTGCAACATTTTCACTGGGTTATGGAAGAAATCAATTATTTTACAAACGTTTCCAAAATATTTGCAGATGTGATCAACCAACCTTGTGGCAATATAGCGTATCACTTATCAGAAGTTTCACACGGTGATGCAACCCCCATGACCATCTATTCCTGCATTTGTTCAAGCTGTTCGGACAAGGCCACCCAATGCTCAGCCTGGATTCCACTTGCAAGGGTATCCTGTATGCCCGTAACGGCTTCTTCCAGCCTTTCGGTGAGCTGACGAGAGTGATGCTGCACCGATTGATGAACCTGTGTATCATAAAATTGCACCAGCTTCTGTTCTGAGGTCGGGAGCACTTGAATCATCATCTGTTTGAGCACCGGCTCAAGTGCCTCCTGAAGGCGCTGACGCCCTTCTCCTTCAAAGAACTGCTTCGGATTCCGGAAGTAACTCCAGTAGTTTTTCCAGCCCGACGGTTCTTCTAGCCGGATTTCATCCAGCACAGGAGTACTCCACTTTTCATCCAAGGTTAAGGACAAGTCGATACCGCCTGTCAGCTGCTTCACTTCATTAATACATTCAGTTACTTGCTTGCCAACCCAAGCATGACCAGTCTGCTCCAATCGCAGTGTTGTGGCGAGTAATTCCTGTTCAAGCTCAATGCCGATCATACGCAACAGCTCCCGGCCGCAAGCTGCGAACGCCGTTTTCAAGTTGCCCTGATCTTCACGTAATACGGATGGATGAAACGCTTCTGCCATAAACTGACCCAGTCGGAAGGCTAAACGCTGTCTGACATGGAAAAGCAATTCATTCGTTTCCTGTGACAGTTCATCCTTCATTGATCGCTGCGCTAATCGCTCAATCCGCAAGCGTGACTGCTCCGAGATCGTGCCCAGTTCATCTCGCCGCTGACGCAGTGTTTCTTCCCCCTGTGCCGCATCCTCTGCACGTTGCTTTAACCGCTGAATGACACGCGCCAGCTCTTCGGAGGCTCCACCAACTGCGAGATCAGCCAGTTCCTTGCCTGCAAATTGATTAAACTCTTCTTCGAAACGCATAAAGCCCGATTGTTGCAATCGATCAACGTTTCCATCCATTTTACCTTCCATCGCAAGCATGCTGGATACCGGGAAAAGACGTGGTGAACGAATCCCGTTTTTCCGCAGTTCTGTCCCTACATGATCGAGCACCTGTTCCAATTCTTCTTCCGAGGAAGATAAATCACTCGCATTGACAACAAAGAACATCTGATCCATCGCGGAGCTATCTTTCACTCGCCCAAGTTGATTCAGGAACTGCCGGTCTCCCTGGGAGAAGGCATGATTATAATAGGTTACAAAAATCAATGCATCTGCATTTTTCATATAATTAAACGTTACGCCTGTATGCCGGGCATTGACTGAATCTGCTCCAGGTGTATCCACAAGCACTATGCCCTGCTCCGTCACGTCACAGCTGTAATACAGATCAATGGAATCTACAAAACAGGATTTCTTCTCATTGGCTACAAAATGGCGATATCCGTTCAAGTCCACCAGCACATCTTGCCCAAGTTGATCCGCTGTTTCCTCCCAGCCAGCCGCAGCAGCCTGTAAGAAGCTGTAATGCGGACGCCCTGCTGGGTGTACATCCCGAGGCGTGAGTGATTGCACCCGCTTTTGCCATTCCGTGCCCGGCTCTCCAAGACCAAGCAGACGGAAGGAGTAGGCAAGGTCCTCCTGGAAGGCCTCCCGGGTCTTCATGCGGACCCGGGCAGTACCATGCTCCATGCCCCCGGCCGGAGCCATAATACGGTTGATCGCCGCTGTCGTTGGATGCGGCGATACCGGGAGGACCGCTTCGCCCAGCAATGCGTTGGCGAAGGAGGATTTGCCCGCGCTGAACGCACCGAACAGCGCAAGCGTGAACGTGCCACCCGCAAGCGAAGCCGCGCGTGCACGCAAATCCCGTACCGCCGACCCCATGGCGGGGTACGGCTCCACCAGCGCAGCAGCGGCTTCCAGCCGTGCCGCTGCTGCGTCCAGGCGCCGGCGGCGTTCCGCGCCAGCCGCCGCCGGTGCGCCCTGCGCTGCTGCTGCGCGCGGCGGCGCAGGGGCCTGCGTCTGTGGCTGCGCCGCCACAGACGCGGACGTGCCCACCTGCGAACCGGGAGCTTCGCCCGGTTCAGGCGCGGGCACGTGCGGGCCCTTCACCTCCGGCAATAGCCCGGAGGGGAGGGGGCCCGCAGGAGGCGCGCGAGGCGCGCGCCCTGCCGCCTCTTCGGCGGCGGCGCGCTGGAGCGCCGTGTAGCGCGCCGCCGCCGCGGATTGCGCCAGCGGCGCTGCGCGGCTGGCGTCCAGCGCCTGGAGCGCGGCTTCGCCCTGCGCAGCCAGCGCTTCCAGGATGCGGTCGGCCAGCAGCATGGCCGACTTACGGTACCGGGCCTCAATCTCGCCCCGGACATCTTTGCTGAATTGAATGACATACTCAGGCGATAGTTCTGCACTCGCACTTCGTTTCAGTTCAAGCAATTCTTCATTAATTACAGGCAATTCTGTGTTAAGTGCCTGCTCCCACGCGGCATCCCAGACCTGATAAGCTTCCCCTAGCTGTCTGAGCATCGTCCGAATATGAACCTCCACTTGACTGGAAGTCTGATCCTGAAGCAGTCTCACCAGTTCCGAAGCCCGGCGCTGTTTCTCCTGTTCCGTTTTGCCTCCTGAAAAGAGCAGACCTACCCGGAATCCCGGCTTGCGGCTCTCCAAATAATGACCAGCCGAAGTTCGGATATCCGCTGGGGTCAGGTTTGCGTTAGCAAGCAAAGAATCCACCTCTGCCCTGAATTTCTCACGGACTTGCGACGGTTTGGCTCGAAGCTCTGCGACTTGTTCATCCAGTAGAGCAATCTCACGCTCCAAACGTTCGATACCTTCTTGTCCTCCTACTTGTTCAAGCAGTGCAGTTTCTTCATCTTCTCTCTTCCCGGCTTCCCGTCTCAGATGTTGCTCCGTGATATGACTGGCTGAACTGGCTAAACTGTGAGAGATCAGCTCTTCTTTCTTGGTCATCAGCTCAGTAATCAGTTCCGGTAATTGACCCCACTGATTATATCGATGCTGCTGGTCACGCAAGGAAGTGAATAACAGACCGTCATAACGGACTTCCCATGCGGCAAAAATCGCCTCTACCCCATCCACATATTGATCAAACGAAAGCTCCCGTTCCCGATGTTTATCGATCTGATTCACAATCAAAAATAGTGGCTTCCCCCAGTCGGACAAACTTTTGGCAAAAGAAAGATTTGTCTCCGACTGAACATGATTGTAATCCATCACATAGAACACAACATCAGCCAGATGTAGTGCCGAATGCGTAGCCAGGCTATGTCCGCGATCCGTCGAATCCACACCTGGCGTGTCCAGCAATACAGCATCGTCCTGTAGTAGCGGAATATGATCCCATACTTCTATGGAACTGTACACCCCTCCATTTTTACAATACGTCTCCAGCTCCTCTGGTGAAACTTCCAATGTTCCTGCTTTATTGTCAGCGCTTACGTTCGGTGAAGTATAAATAAGTGCTCTCGGCTTGCCGTTGCGTATTGCGACGACATTGGCACTGGTTGGCACCGGACTTGATGGCAGTACTCGCTTGCCACACAAGCTGTTGATCAAACTCGACTTGCCTGCCGAGAAATGTCCACAGAACGCAATCGTCAGATGTTTCGTTTCAGCCTTGCTGATTAAATCCGTTAGTGCCTCTACAGCGGTATGGTCCCCTGACTGCTTCATTGCTTCACGTAGCGGTAACAAAGGTGTGGCCATTTCTGCTGGGTAATCTGTTCTGGACATGACTGGCCTTCCTCCTGGCTCCTCTAATTTGACATCCGTTTCGACGTCAATCTCTGATTTATCTTCATATAGTTTAACATCATCATGTTTGAATTTGAACGATTTCACTTGAATCTGCATGTAGATGGATTCCAGATCAATATAAGTTCAATTTGAGATGATTTGCCACGCCCGATGATGTCAAAAAATTCTTTCGAACCAACTCATCACGCTAATTTCCACGTTTACGTTTGTTTGGTACGTTAATCCGTTACTATGTATCTATAAAAAAATAAAACCGACATGTCGGTTTTATACAGGTCATACTTTTTAACTCCCACACTAATTAGGGATGTTTATCATCAAGTAACTGGCTGCATGACATGCCTAGCAGCTACATTAACGATCGCTTCTCGGCAATGTCAATGCAACCAGGTTCCTGATCATAGGTTAACAAAAACTTAAGATACTGCGTTTTCCATTGTAGGCAACAGGATTTCAAAAACTTGACCATGTTGCAAAATGGTAATGCCACGGCCTTTGTCTCTCATTACCACAACCTCAGGCTTTGTAGACATACGCTCCAGATAATGCTCAGGCACGTCACCAGAGTGACTCACAGTAATGCCTTCAACTTCTTTTTCTTCATTCTCCGCCATTTCCTGTTCAACGATTTGTTCAAAAATATCGGAGAAGGCTTCAAAATTGTCAGTGTACACGGAAATGCATTTCATCGTTATTCATCCTTTTCTGCTTATGAATTTAATTTTCGTTTTCGGGTGGTGACACGTTCCTTATCTTTCCTGATCTGGGACGTTTTCATACGTTTTTTCCCTTCCCTGCATATGTCTAAGAGCGGACAGATATGGCATTGGGGAGTTTGAGCCTTGCAATGGTAGCGTCCAAAAAATATAAACCGGTGATGAGTTATTGTCCACTCATCCCGAGGTACGCGCTTCATCAGTTTCTTCTCGACTTCAAGTACGGAGTCATCCCAACCCGCGAGCCCCAGTCTCTTCGACACACGTTCAACATGAGTATCTACAGCGATCGCCGGTACTCCAAACGCATTTGAAACGACAACATTCGCGGTTTTACGTCCGACACCTGGCAGGGTGACAAGCTGATCATGTTCCTGCGGTACATCGCCGCCATACTGCTCTATTAAAATTCGGCACATGTTCTGGATATGCTTGGCCTTGTTTCGGTACAATCCAATTCGGCGAATATCCTGCTCCAGCTCTTCAAGAGGAACCATTAGATAATCGGCCGGGCTTTTGTACTTTTGAAACAAATCTGCAGTGACCTTGTTCACCGTTTCGTCTGTGCACTGCGCAGATAAAAGGACCGCTACCGTTAGTTCAAATGCATTGCTGTGATTTAACTCGCAATGTGCATCAGGAAACATGGCTTCCATGGTTTCGAGTATATGTCTTACCGTCGCTGCATTCATGAAGGGCTACCTCCCACAAGTCTGCTCCACACTGTAGAGCCTTACTTCAAGCTTCAGCCAAGTAGCTTGGCGGGGATCCAAAAAGCTTGCAAAAAAAACGTCTTGATGCGGGAAAGATCCCGTATCAAGACGGTCATTCTTTTGATCCTCGAAAAAGAAACGATTACTGTTTTTGAATCTCCATCACGACGTTGTTCAGGAGATACAATACAATATTATCATTATCTCTGAGAGATTGCACGCTTAAAGTATTGTCACCCTGGTGAACAAATACATTAGATCCCAGTGCAAAACGGTAGTTCATGTCTGATGTTGTTTCGCGTTTAACCAAAATCTGGTTACCCACTCCATCATAAGACCAGAACTGTTTACTCATGACAGTAAGCACTCTGAAACGCGTGGAATTATCTGTATCTTTAGTCATTTCCACACGGTCGCCAACCGTGAGGTTAGTCAAAGATGTTAATATCGAACCGGCTTTAACAACTTTAACAGGTCCACTCACAGATACTTTATCTGTCGCACCATTAAACTGTTTCAATGTAACCGAAGTTGCATCCACTGCAGTAACCTCAGCCAGCGTACGTTTAACCACTTGAACAGCCTTCGGTGTAACTCCTTCAAACGTTACATTAATCAAATTGCCTGCAGTCAACTGGGAAGGTGTAATGGATTGACCACTTTCGCCAGTCAATACCGCTTGATCCACATAAAACTGACTTGTAAGCAGATCTGATTTTACCCGAACACGACCGCTGGATTCCATGGAGACCACTTCGAATTGAGCAACTGTTTTCAATGCAATCTTCTGCGCTACATCCTGATTTGTTCCAAGGGTAACCGCAACATTATCCCCTACCTTCAAATCAGACAGACTAGCCGTTGATTTGTTATACATTTCAACCGCTGGTGCTGTCGTATAAGGAACTGTAATCGTCTGGTTGCCAGATAACAAGCTGATTTTTCGGTTTGTTGTATCAATATTACTAATTGTGCCTTCGTATTTGTAAATTACCTTCACAGACAATGCACGAGTTCCCACATAAGTCAGATCCAGTTTGCGTCCGTCATTGAGCAAGGACTCCAGACCTGCCAGTGTCGGTTTGACTGAGTTATAGTCCATTTTTGTTTTTTCATCCAGTGTGAATACATAAGGTTTTTTATTTACATCCAGTACAGTAAGCACTTTGGTCTTACTGTTATAGGATACAACTGTAGCCCCGTTCAGAGGCTCCATTTGCCGGCCAATCACCTGAATGCGAGTTACCTGGTCATCACTGTTTAATGTTAATTCAACTTTGTCACCATTGTTCGCATCTGTAATCAGGTCATTGAGCGTTGCATCTTGAATACCATTGATAATCACTTCCGGTTTCTCGCTCAGCAATTTTGCTTCAAGTGAACCTCCATCACGTTTATACGTCAATGTGGATTGGTTGCCGCCGATCTCAACTAATGTTCCACGAACGGATTGTTCTACGCCCTGATTCAGCTCAATTGTCTGCAGAACACTGTCTTTGACAGTGTATTTCACAGTGCTGCCTGCCTTCAAATCAGCCAAAGACAAAATGCGGTTTTGATAACGTATAATTAGATTATCTGTATACGTATACTGCTCTGTTGCCCCCGCAGCATTCACGAGCTTGATCGTTTTTCCGGAAGTAACCACTTCCGCAACTACACCGCTATCACTCTTGTTAACGATACCGGATTTAACCCGGATGACCACTGTTTTTTTGTCAGCAGAGAACGTCTCGCGCTGTACTTCAATGATGCTGTCCACTGTAATATCAGACAATTTAATTGCTTTTCCGTTCTGATCCATGAATGCAGTATTCTCATCATAAGTATATGTTTCATAGTTTTCGCCTACAAAGAGACCGATTTTGTTCCCGGACAATGCACGCGCAAACGTACCTTCTACGCTCTCCATTTGTTGCTTGGCATCAACAACCTCCACATAGGAAGCTGCACCTGCCGAACCAACGATAAGAACTTTCGTATATAGTTTCACATCCGATGCAGATGCGCGTGTTTCACTATCTTTGGTAAAGTACGGGGTATTGCTGTTCACTGCATAGTTAACCGTTTTACCGTCAACTAGTAGCGTGATCTGCCCGTCTTTCAATCCGGTAACATAACCCGTAGAAGTATTCGGATACTTCGTATCCGTCAATGATTCACCACGACTAAAAAATGTCGCAAGCTGAGCACGAGTTACAGAGCCTGTCGGATTGAACTTGTTGTTTTCCAAACCTTTGGCCAGATCCAAACTAACAGCCAGATTTACATACCCTTTCGCACTGTCTGAAATATTTGCGTTGTCAGCAAATCCAGTGGACTGATTATTCTGTGCTTTCGCTTCAGCATCTTTGTTCAACGAGCGGATTAATAGTTTAGTAATCCATTCACGAGTTGCCGGCTTTTGTCCCCATGTTGTTTTGGAGACATCAGATGATGCTTCTTCCGTTTTATCCACGAGTCCCAATTGAAGTGCAAGCGCAACATATGGCTTAAAGTAGTTTCCTACTTGCATATTTGTCGGTAATGCCGCAGCCGTGCTCGTGTTCAACTGCGATTCCGTATTCATAAAACGGATGGCCATCGTTATCGCTTCTTGTTGCGTTACCGCGTCCCCTGGACGAAACAGGCCGTTATTGCCGAGAAGAATACCTTGATACGCCAGCTTGTATACATGTTTCTCAGCCCAGTATCCAGCCTTGATATCACTAAACAAACCTGTTGGTGCAGCCGTACTTTGTACTGCCGCATTTTGGCCCTGTCCCGTTTCTGTTGTGTCTGCTGCCATAGCAGCTCCACCCGCGCTAAGGGCCATCATGCCTGCAAGCACGGCTGATACTACTTTTTTAGAGTGTGATGGATGGTTATATTTAAAAGTCACCTATGATTCCCCTCTCTCATATAAAAACGACCTCAATCCGTGAGTCTACGGTAACGCACTTGAAGCAATGTTTAATTGGATCTTGTCATTGGATGTTCAAGATCCACATGTCCCATCAAACTTTCAGTTGATTTACCATCTACCAGCAGATCAAGTGATTTTACCTCATCGAACTGGAAGAACGTTTGTTTCAACGCATCGATGGCAAACGATTCACCACCAGCACCAAGACGTGCCGTATCCGGCATATGAATATCCAGTGTCAGTGCTCCATCCTTGAATTGAACTGATTTCAGCTCAATATCCTTGGACCATAGCGGAACGAGCTTTTCATCTTTGCTTTGCTGCAAAGAAGCAAAAGCCTCTTTATATTTGTCATCTTCCGATGCAAACGTAATTTCGGCTGGCGCTTTGTGAAGTTCCAGCTCCTCCGGATCGGTATAAAACACTTCGATAGACTTCTTCTCCTTGCTGTCGGATGTTGAAGGTTTGTCCGTAGATACTTCACCAGAAGAAGCTCCACCAGAAGACGTTGTTCCCTCCGAGCTTCCGTTCGCTGAGTTAGATGGTGTTGTGTTATCCTCGGAACCAGCTGTCGTAGGGTCGGTAATGACCTGACCGTCCACTTCTGTAGCGCCGTTCCCTGTTTGTGTCTCTGATCCCGCACCTTGTGTCTGGTTTGGAGCAGCTGTCGGTTTACTACCACATCCAGCAGCTACGGCCATAACCGTTACCAGCAAAGCTGCGATCCATATTTTTTTGTTCATTCTAACTCATCCTCCTCAGCATAAGGGTTGTCCCTTATTGAATTCCCAAATACTCCTTGATCCCAGCAACAATACCTTTGGCTACATTGTTCTGGAAATTTTCCGTAAACAATACAGCTTCATCACTCTTGTTGCTAAGGAATCCTCCCTCTAACAGCACCGCAGGCATCGTTGTTTCACGGGTTACGTGGAGACTGGCCATTTTTACTCCCCGGTCTTTTAAACCGGAAGACTTCACGAGATACTTGTGCATAATATTAGCCAGTTCCTTACTAACCGAGCGGGAATAAAAAGTTTCTACCCCCGTTGCCGCGACAGGGCCGCTATTCGCATGAATGGAGATGAAGATATCTGCATTTATGTTCTGTGCAACCTTCACACGTTCTTTCAGTGCGAGAAATGTATCATCACTACGTGTTAATACGACATCGATCTGAGGCTCTTTTTTCAGAAGTGCCTCCACTTTTAATGCCATGGCAAGATTGAAATCTTTTTCTCTTTTGCCTGTAACACCAATCGCTCCAGGGTCTTGATCTCCGTGCCCCGCATCGATGACTACAACTTTCTTGCCATTCCCACCAACGGGCGGAGCAGGTGTGCTACCTTGATTGTTTAGATCAATGATGAGCAATCCTGAATCGTTCTGCACACTGTACCCTTTGGCGCCTGTCAGATCAATAACAAACCGAATGGTAGAAGGACTGTTGCTATATAAGGAATAACGAATTTGAGACACATCTGGATAACCGTTAACAACGAGTTGACCATTTTGATTGCTATCCAGCGCCTGACCTTGACTAAACGAATCCGCAAAAGCCGTATTTGGCAGATCAATTACAATTCGATCCGGGCCGTTCATCGTAAATACGTTCGGCTTTGTGCTTCCACTTGTAGCAATCATGAAACGGTTGTCGCTAAAGCTAATGCCGTTCACTTGTACAAGACCTTCCTGACTCGATCCTCCGCCATCGTTACCAGAGTTCGGGGGAGTGGTTGTCCCGTTTCCGGAACCTGCATTCTGGGTAACTAATGTTACCGTCTTCGTGGTGTTGTTCCAACCCACCTTAAGACCCATTTGCTCTCCGATGAAACGGAGTGGTACTAAAGTCGTACCATTTTTTACGAGGGGCGGGGCATCCAGGTCTACGTTACTGCCGTTCACTGTTGCCGTCTTCTGTCCAACAATCATCTGCATGGCAGTGTTGTCTTTGCTAATCGTCACCGTTTGCGACTGTTGTTTCCAATCGACAGAGTATCCCAAACTTTCGGAAACCGTACGAATCGGGACCATCACCTTACCATTGATGTTATCCGCTTTCGCATCCGAAGGCTGTACGATCTCATTCCCGTCTAGGATAATTTTCGTGTCTGCTGCTGCATGACTATAGCCCGGGAAAACGAGCCCAAAGACAAATAACAGTACCAAAAAACCGAACTTCTTCATCCTTCACCCCTACCAATCTCATATTTTTTTGCCGCATGTTGTAGGCTTGCAACTTTCACTGCGCACTTGGGCATTACCAGACACCTATTAGACGTCTCCCAATCTCAAAAGTTGCGAATATATTCCAACATAACAGAAAAAAAACGTTGTCAGATCAAGCTTTTTTTACATTTTAATGTCTTATTTTTTCCTAATTTATCAATTATGCATCTTGAAACAACGGACTTCCCTACTCTGCATATTTACGAAAAATCCCATTCTACAAACTCAAATAATCTAAAATTCCGTCGACAATCGCTTGAGCACACTGATCCTGATATGACTCTGTAAGCATCAGAGCTTCATCGGTTGGATTGCTCAAAAAACCCAATTCAAGGAGTACAGCCGGCATCGATGTTTCCCGAGTCACGTGCAGACTCGCCACTTTTACGCCGCGATCTTTAAGTCCTGTAACAGGTAATACGTGCTTGTGAAGGATTTCCGCTAAACTTTTACTTTCTTTTCGTGTGTACAATGTTTCTATCCCGTTTGGAACCGGAGTTGTGAATTTGTTTCCATGAATGGACACAAACAGATTCGCCTGGTTCAGCTTCGCTATATCCACACGTTGTTGTAAGGAAAGTTCTGTATCATCCTGACGTGTAATCACGGTCTGAATGTTGGCATGCTGTTCCAGAAGAGCCTTCACTTTAAGTCCTACCGCTAGATTAAAATCTTTTTCGTAAGCACCTGATACACTGACTGCGCCAGACTGACGTCCACCATGTCCAGGGTCAATAACAATCACTGTTTTACCGTTATTCTCCGGTAAGGCTGGCTGACTACCCGATGTTCCATTCGCAGCTGAGAGATCAACGAGCAACACGTTATTCTCTCCAAGTGACCAGTTTGCTGTCGTACTTTGATTTAGATCCAAAACCACTCGCACCGTCGATGGCGACTGGCTGAACATGGCAAATCGGACTTTAGAAACAAGAGATGAGTCCATGACATCGATTTGCCCACTTCCGTCCGGATTCGAAGCCTGTCCCTGCACAAATGTCTGTGAAAAGGTTGTATTCGGCAGATCTACAATAATCCGCTCAGGCCCGCTAATACTAGACACTTTAGGGCTGATGTTTCCATTTGTCGCAACAATTAAACGGTCTCCGCTGTAACTTATGCTTTGCAGTTCCGTCAAACCAACCGGGGCAGGAGTCACCACCGGATCACTGTCAGGCTCCGTATCTACTACAGGTGGAATACTAAACAGGCTAACCGTTTTAGTACCATTGTCCCATCCTACCTGTAGTCCCATGCCCTCACCTACAAAACGCAAAGGTACTAGTGTTGTACCCTGTTTAATCAAGGGAGGTGCATCCAGATTGACGACATTTCCATTAATCGTAGCTGCATCTTTGCCAGCCGTCATCTCGATGGAGCTTTTGCCTCGCTGAACGTGCACCGTTTGCGTTGCCTGTTCCCATTTCACGTCATAACCCAGGTTTTCGGATACAATCCGAATCGGAACCATGACCGTTTTCCCAATATTCTCTGCGGGTGCTCCTACTTTTTGGTCAATGGTGACTCCATCAAGCACGATCGAAGGCGCACGGTCTGCATGAGCCATCACTGGGAAAAGACAAAGGAACAGAAAAAAAATGACTGCTGCCGACCATTTCTTCATTCGTCATCCACCATTCTAGTTAAGTTATGTAGATTTGAGGCCTGATTCACTACCTGTATTACGCTATGTACCCTTCCATAATCTACTATCCAGTCTATCAGATAATGTCTAGTGATCCGGTTACAACGTTGTCATATTTAGTCGGAAAATAACAAATTAAAGAAGCCTCCATCTTGAGCAAAGGAACGTGAACATTCCTTGTCCAGATGGAGGCTTGGTGTTTAATCACTCTATTCAGCCAAAAAGTTTAGCCGCATGGCGCTCTTCATAGGCAGTAATCGCATCATCATGTTGAAGTGTCAGACCGATGTCATCCAGTCCTTGCAACAGGAATTGACGACGGTGTTCGTCCAGATCAAAATCGATATGCAATCCGTGTGCGTCTGTAATCGTTTTGTTTTCCAGATTCACATTCATCTCATAATTTTCATGCTTTGCTGTACGCTGGAACAAGTCTTCTACCTGCTCTTCGGACAGTTTAATCGGCAAAATTCCGTTTTTGAAACAGTTGTTATAGAAGATATCCGCAAAAGATGGTGCAATGACACAACGGAATCCATAATCCATAATTGCCCATGGTGCATGCTCACGGGAAGACCCGCAACCAAAATTAGCACGAGAAATTAGAATTGATGCTCCTTCATAACGAGGCTTGTTCATTTCGAAGGAAGGATTGTTGTTTCCCTCTTCATCAAAACGCCATTCGTAGAACAAAAACTGTCCAAATCCGGTGCGTTCAATCCGCTTCAAAAATTGTTTCGGGATAATTGCGTCTGTATCTACATTGACCCGGTCTACCGGTGCCACGATGCCTTGCAGTGTTTGAAATGCTTCCATATGTTCCGTTCTCCCTTCTGGCGATTATCGCTTAGATCGCTGCTTCTGTTTTGAAATTCCAGTCACGTACGTCTACAAAATGACCTTTAACCGCTGCCGCTGCCGCCATTGCTGGTGACACCAGATGCGTCCGTCCTCCGCGTCCTTGACGCCCTTCAAAGTTACGGTTGGAAGTAGATGCACAACGTTGTCCCGGCTTCAGTACGTCCGGATTCATCGCAAGGCACATACTGCATCCTGCGTCACGCCATTCAAAACCAGCTTCAGTGAAAATTTTGTCCAAACCTTCTTCTTCCGCCTGGATTTTAACACGTCCGGAGCCTGGTACAACAATAGCAGTTACATTACTGGAAACGGTGTGACCTTTGGCCACTTTTGCCGCTGCACGCAGATCTTCAATCCGTCCATTCGTACAAGAACCGATAAATACATAATCAATCGGAATCTCTGCAATCGGTGTTCCAGGTGTAAGTCCCATATATTCAAGCGCTTTTTCAGCCGCTTTACGCTCATTTTCTGTAGGCAGTTCTGCTGGTACAGGAACTTTGGAAGAAATATCGGTTCCCATGCCTGGGCTAGTACCCCAGGTTACTTGTGGGATCAGTGATTCCACATCAATTTCAACGACATGGTCAAACTCAGCACCTTCATCCGTCACAAGCTCTTTCCATGCTGCAACAGCTTCATCAAACTTAGCACCTGTAGGAACATACTCGCGTCCACGCAGATATTCAAACGTTGTTTCATCCGGAGCGATCAGTCCTGCTCTTGCTCCACCTTCAATGGACATGTTACATACAGTCATACGCTCTTCCATGCTCAGTTCACGGATGGATTCCCCTGTATACTCGATAACATAACCTGTTGCAAAGTCTGTGCCGTACTTGGCAATGACCGCAAGGATCATGTCTTTCGCCGTAACACCCGGGTTACGTTTGCCGACAAAACGAACTTCCATCGTTTTTGCTTTTGCTTGCTGCAAACATTGTGTTGCCATAACGTGTTCCACTTCACTTGTTCCGATACCAAATGCAAGTGCACCAAATGCCCCGTGAGTAGATGTGTGGCTGTCGCCGCATACAATCGTTTTACCTGGATGAGTCAGGCCCAGCTCAGGTCCCATAACGTGTACTACACCTTGGTCAATCGTGTCCAGATCGTACAACTTCACGCCGAAATCACGGCAGTTCTGAGACAGTGTGTCAATTTGCTGTTTGGAGATCGGATCTGTAATGTTGAAACGATCCTTCGTTGGCACGTTGTGATCCATCGTTGCAAATGTCAGTTCTGGACGGCGAACTTTACGACCGCTCAGACGAAGTCCTTCAAATGCTTGCGGAGATGTTACTTCATGCACCAGGTGCAAGTCGATATACAGGATGCTTGGTTTTCCTTCTTCCTGATGAATTACGTGATTTTCCCAAATTTTCTCAAACATCGTTTTTTTACTCATCATTTTCACCTCATCATAAGTTCGGTCCTTGGAAGAGCTTTGTGCATCTTTGTCTAAAAGTGAAGCTCTTGAATGACCTAAATATATCACCCCGTCCTTCATTGTTCCAAGATATAATATCTATAGATGTGATAGGTTTAACCTATAATAAGACAAACAGTAATAAACCACTGTAGAATACAGAGGTTTTAATTGATAACAATTATCATTATCATGTATAACTTATACTACGTGCATGTCTCGGCCCTGTCAATGCTTTAATTTCTCTTTTCGAATTCTTGTTCGGGCCATGCTTCCCTGATAAGAATAACGAACCCGTGCTCATTAATGTTATAATAACGACATCGATGAAAGGAATGACGTATCATTATGGAATTCAGACAACTTCAATATACACTACAGATTGCTGCTGAACGGAACTTCTCACGAGCCGCAGAAAAATTACATATTGCCCAGCCTTCACTCAGTCAGCAACTGTCCAAACTTGAGAAGGAACTTGGCGTATTGCTTTTTCAACGGAATACCAGCACTGTTGAGCTGACACACGCGGGAGTTACTTTTGTTGAACAGGCCCAAAAGATTGTGGATGCCATGGAGCTGTTGCGTCAGGAAATGTCGGATATCTCGCAGCTTCGCAAAGGAAAGGTTGTTGTAGGCAGTATGCCGATTACCGGTTCTCATCTGCTTCCGCATGTGCTCCCAGCCTTTCAACAAGCGTACCCCGACATCGAAGTAACTTTGTTAGAAGATTCCGGGATTACACTCGAAAAGTTAACAGCCAGCGGCAAAGCTGACCTCAGCCTGCTCTCTCTACCTTTGCAGGAGTCCAGTTTGTCTTATGTCAAGATTGGCGAGGAACGTATAGATTTGGCTGTACCGCCGAACCACCCTTTGGCTCATCGAGGAACCCCGGGCCATCTGCAGCCTGTGCGGATTGATGAGCTTCGGGATGAACCCTTTGTTGTATTAAAAAAAGGACAGGGCTTCCGCAAGCTGACGTTTGATCTCTGCGAACAGGCCGGTTTTGACCCGCAGGTGGTTTTTGAGAGCACCAACATTGAAACATTGCAATCTCTGGTGGCAACAGGCATGGGCATCACTCTGGTTCCCCGTTTTATCGCCCGTGCACCCCGCAGTGAGTTCGTGCCTGTATATGTCCCACTTGCCGATCCAACGCCAAGTCGTACGCTTGTCGTCGCTTATCGTCAAGGGCGCGTCCTATCCAAGGCAGCCGAAGCTTTTATACAGACATTTCGGCAAACCGTTGCCGAGCTTTCCAAAACAGATTAAACCGTTGCTGTAACAAGTTCGTGGATTTATGATTTGCATTGTGTAATCACGTTGACGAGAACACTTATAAGCTCTTACCAAAAAAGCCGTCCACATAGTCTAATGACTACGGGACAGCTTTTTTCGTTTACAGACCAGCTGAACAACTGATCCACAAAAAATGTAGCATGTTTTGTTACAGCACAATGTTGCTTGTTAATACATATAATTAAGGCAATTCACGCATCAACCTTCATTTCACTGTCACTGTCATACCACTTAACTTGTCTTGTCTCAAATAATTGCATATATATCATAGCTTATCTAGCATGTCTCACATCATCTTGATACGTAACCTTCAGTCATTCTGCGCAAGCATGATTCTATCCTTTACCTTCGCAGATTACGATCACTTGTCAGCCTGTTCTGTTGATCCATGGCACGGCCTTCTTCCTGCGAATTCTCAGGGGGTGACAAGCCTCCTGTCCCATTCTCTAAGAATGCTCTTAAGTGATCTACCCTTCTGTTGCCTTGTTCCAGTCTCCTGAGCGTATCTTTCACATGGTTGTCCATTGATTGATCATCCTCCTTGGTGACGGGATAGTTATTATTACCCGCCTCCTGGAGCGATAAACAGCATATGCCATTTTTTTAGAGAAAAACTATTTCCCGCTAAAATAAATGCTTGGTCTGCGATCCTCAAACACCGGGATACGTCCGCGAACTTCGTCAACCAAACCAGGACGGATGACTCCAGATACAATCTCTTCGCCTTCACCGCCTTCAGCTACGATCTCTCCCCAAGGGTCGATGATCAAGGAGTGTCCAAAAAATTCAGTGTCTCCCCCTTTGCCGACGCGGTTACACGCAATAACATACATCTGGTTCTCGATAGCCCGAGCAGTCAATAATGTGCGCCAGTGATGCAGACGAGGATTAGGCCATTCAGCAGGCACAATTAATGCACGTGCACCATTCAGAGCGAGGGTTCGAGCTAATTCTGGAAACCGAATATCATAACAGATCGATGCCCCCGCCGTCAGACCGTTGCCGAGTTCAAACATTTCAGGCCGTGCACCCGGCTCCAAGTATTTTTCTTCATCCATCAGACGAAACAAATGAAGTTTATCATAACGTGATACTTCTGTTCCTTCCTCACTATAGGCATACATCGTATTGTAGATCTGTCCGTCACGCTTCTCGGCTATAGAACCGCCCACGATGGAGATTTGATGTTTTTTCGCAAAAGCAGACAGCCATTCTCTTGACGTCTTCCCTTCCGGGTCAGCAAGCTCATGAATTTGCGGCAAAGCATATCCAGTGTTCCACATTTCGGGAAGCACGGCCAGCTTTGCATCCGGATATTGCTCCACTGCGCGTTCAAGCAACCTCTGCATATGTTGATGGTTAGCTTCCGGATCTCCCAGTTTAATATCCCCTTGAATCAAAACAACCCGCATTTCCCCTTGTTCAGTCATGACCCAACACTCCTCCGAACTGTAATACTTGATATCATAGCTTGATCCCTAGAAAATTCGCAACCGTATTAACTCAGATGACTACCTAACAGTTCAGGTAACCTCTCCAGCAACTGGTCACATATCTGTGCATCACCTGAATTCCAGGCCAATTCCTCCAAAGGATACACACGCCCTTGTCTTACAGCCGTAAGAGCTCTCCACTCTGGACTCTGTATCAGTTTCTCTGTCGCCTGCCGTGCATCTGGCTCCTGAGGTAGCATGAGGAACAGATAATCTCCAGCATATTCTTGAACCGCATCAGCCGAAATCTCTTTGTATGCTCTGCCTGCTGCAAGAGCTTCCTGAACCTTATGAACAGGCCTGAAACCAAATGGGTGATATAATAATGGCGCAAGTCCGATATTTCCCATCACAAACAAGCGAGCTCCCCGGTGGTATGTGAGTACTGAGGCTGTTTCTCCCAGATGAATTATTTTGCTAATCTTCTCCCACATCTGCAATGTACGTTCTTCATACGAACTCAGCCATCGCTTGGCTTGTTTCTGCCTGCCAAACCAGTCCCCTACTCTCGTCAAACGTTCATGAAGAGGCGCATGCGAATTGTAAGCCAGCGTAGGCGCAATACGCGTTAATTGCTCATACTGATGCTCATCTTCACTATCTATAATGATCAGATCCGGCTTCAAACGAATCGTCTTTTCAACATTGATCGGAGTGCCTGCATTATACTCCTCATCCTCAATTAAATGGATACCTAATACTCGCAAATCCCCCGCAGTATCTCCATAATAGATCACTCGCTCTGGATTAGCGGGAATTCGTACATCGTGTCCTAACCAATCCTGAACCAAGGTCTGTTGTTGAATAGATCTGTCATACTGACGAGGAGATAGTCCGGTAATCTGGCGAAAACGTCTGTTAAAATAATATTCATCTTTGAATCCGACACGGCTCGCGATATCACGTAAAGGCTCATCTGTCTTGCGTAACCAATCTTTGGCATGCTGAATTCGAACATGATTGATGTAATCAAGCGGTTTCTGACCAGTACGTTGCTTGAACATTGTCGTGTATAGTTTAGGACGAACACCAGCCATATTCGCAAGCTTATGGACCGTGATCTCATCTCTGTAACACTCATCAATATACTGAATAGTCCGGGTTAACCTGGACTCCGAATTTGTATCAGTACCTTTTGTGGTATAACGAGTTATGATCCGTTCCATCCATCGCTGAAACCCCACATTTAGATTGCAATACTCCGCATCATTTTTATAATTTCGGGATGCAAACAATTCGACTAACACTCTGCTCACAGACTCATATGTAGCATCGTTGAACTGAGCGCGTTGCTTAAATAAAGGCGGTGAATACAACTTGAGAAGGCCGGAAAAAACCTGAAAAGCATCATATGCCATAACCGTATAAGTCAAATGGTTTGAATTCCTGTGTTCCAGCTGGTATGCCTCGCCCGGAGAAATCGGATAGATACAACCCGCAGTAAAAGGCCAGTATTCCTGGCCGATGTACAAGTGCCCTTCTCCTTCTTCACAGATTAAAAATGTATGTTTATCACACTGCACCTCCAGCATGATTTGATTAGATCGTTCAATTCGTCGCTCCAGATGCTCCAGCCGAAACATGAATGTCGAAAAAAATAACTTATCTTGATTCACATCCAACGTTTTCATGTTCATTTATCTCCTAGCATTACTGAGAATTATTATCATTAAAAACTCTATGGAGTCATTATAGTCTAGTACTAATCTTATATCTAGATCATTTTGTAATGAGCTCCTTACAGATAATTCGTATCAAAAAAGCGCTCAACCAAAGTTGATCGCTTTTGGGAATTTTAAGATTTCATTTGGTGGTGATTCGATTGTCGGATTCCCTTGAACTTTATCATTGAATCATCTGCTCGGGCAGCTCCTTCAATAACCATTCTCTGGACATCGCATCACCCGAAGCTTTGACAATATCAAAATGATACACCTTGCCAGCTTTAACGGCGGGCAGGTTTTTCCATACTGCGCTGTCCATCAATTCCTTGGTGGACTGCTTGGCATCTTCCGTTACTGGTTCAAGGATAAATATCCGATCACCAGCAATTTCTGTCATTTTTTCCGTAGAAATCTCCGCAAATCCCATTCCCTCCTTCAATAGCTTTTGGATTTCAGGTGTTGGTTTCATCCCATCCTTGCCATATAACAACTGAGGTAACCCGGCTCCAGCCATCACAAAAAGACGATTCCCCGGATACATCGTAAACACCGATGCTGTCTCTCCTTCTTTTAGGCCATGATCACGAAGCTTTTTCCACATTTGCTCTGTTGCGGTTTGATGCGCTGTAATCCAGTCCTCTGCCTCCTGTTTTTTGTTTAACAGGTCGCCTAACGTTCGCATGCGCTCCTCCAATGTTGCAAATGAATCAAAGGTTACTGTAGGTGCGACTTTTGAGATCTGATCATACTGTGCCTCATCACTATTCGAAAAAATAATCAGATCCGGATTCAATCCAACGGCCCTCTCTACACTAAACGGAAATCCTACATCTTCCGAATCCGCGACCTGCTCGTCAAACACCATGCCTTCCTGCCGAAGTATGCCCACCGGGATAACGCCCAGTGCGACCAGATCCCCGGTAACTTCGCCATGATAGATTACACGTTGAGGAGTAACAGGCACAGTCACGGTATGACCTGTCCAATCCTTGAACTGTCTTGTCTGTCCGACGTTATCCTCATCTGCAGAAGTTTGTTTTCCGGTTTCTGTGTCTCCACTTGCCTGATTAACCGATACATTACCTGGATTCTCTGAAGCTGGTGCAGATGTCGATGCCTCGTTTGAACATGCGAATAAAAGTACAGACAACGCTGTGACTGTCAATAAAAGGGCCGTATTTCGGAACTTGTTATGGAACTTGCTTTGCATCTCTATTTTTCCCCCTGTTTGATGTGCTCTCAAATTTTTTCAAATGATATTGATTATCATTATCGTAAAATATCTTAACTCATGGATTTTCTGATCTCAATGGATAAACTTGAATTTTGCATTTCCCTTTTGTACAAAAATGTTCTTCCTCACATCTATCTCCCTCTATACAGCTCGGGATTGACGTGATAAATTAATGAGAACGTTTTGCCATATATGAACATCATGGAGTGATATATACGATGACGAATTCAGAACATAGATCTTCTCTTTCCGCCTTTCCAATCCCCTCTGCAAATGTCATGTCACAGTTGCCAACGCAATTTTTTGCGACCCTTGTTCACAATGTGAACCGCGAGATTGCGAGCGGTCATGATGTCATTAATCTGGGGCAAGGTAATCCTGACACCCCTACTCCACCGCGTATTGTTCAATCTTTACAGCAATCGGCTGAAAATCCCCTTTATCATAAATATTCTCCGTTTCGCGGGTATGCCTTCCTGAAGGAAGCCGTTGCCAAACGTTACAAAGAAGATTACAACGTTGATCTTGATCCCGAGACCGAGGTCGCTATTCTATTTGGTGGCAAAACCGGACTGGTTCAATTACCTCAAGTCTTATTGAATCCCGGGGATGTATGTCTCGTTCCCGATCCAGGGTATCCTGACTATTGGTCAGGCGTTGCTCTCGCGCAGGCGCGTATGAGCTTCATGCCTCTATTGAAATCCAATGCATTTCTACCCGATTATGAAGCAATCTCCGCTGATGATCGGCAGAAGGCCAAGCTTATGTTCCTGAACTATCCCAACAACCCAACCTCGGCCACCGCTCCGCTATCCTTTTACGAGGACACTGTTGAATTTGCGATTCAGAATCAGATTGTCGTTGCCAGTGATTTTGCTTATGGTGCAATTGGATATGACGGGCGTCGTCCTGTCAGTTTCTTGCAAGCTCCAGGAGCCAAAGAGGTAGGCATCGAGTTCTACACCCTCTCCAAAACATATAATATGGCAGGATGGCGTGTCGGATTTGCACTGGGGAATGCGGAGATCATCTCTAAAATCAATCTGCTACAGGATCATATCTATGTCAGCCTGTTTGGCGGTATCCAAGCTGCCGCTGCGGAAGCTCTGACAGGCCCGCAGGACTGTGTCACTTCACTGGTCGCACGATATGAATCTCGTCGTGATGCATTTTACGAGGCGCTTTCCGCGATCGGTTGGCAAGCGTCCAAGCCGGAAGGTTCATTCTTTGGATGGTTGCCTGTGCCGGAAGGATATACCTCCTCTGGTTTGGCTGAAATTCTGCTACGAGAAGCGAAGGTTGCTGTCGCGCCTGGTATCGGTTTTGGCTCCCACGGAGAAGGTTATGTACGCATAGGTCTTCTGAGTGATGAGCAACGATTGCGTGAAGCGGCGGAGCGAATTGGGAAGCTTCATCTTTTCAAATAAGTGAAAGCTGAACACATGGCTACAATCTCTTTGCATATGCCAACTTTCCATGGTATGTTATAAGAAATAGTAAACGAAACGTGATGACGGGACCAGTAAGAGAGAATCAGTTGCGCACAGAGAGTAAATTCCATCTGGCTGCAAGAATTTACCGCGGCTTCTCTCCGAAACCTACCCCTGAGCGGCCTGTTGTGTACAGGACAGTGCCTTCTGTTACAGGGCATGAGCCGGATGATCTGATCATGATCATCAATAAAGGTGGTACCGCGGAAGTAACGAACTTTCGTCCTTTTTAACCAAAGGACGGGAGTTTTTTTTGTACCTAAGCAGACTGCTTCGCAATCACTGATTAATTATGTTTAAGGAAGTGAAATCATGACTTCACGTATTGTCGTTAAAATCGGAAGCAGCTCATTAACCACTGAAGAAGGCGGATTGGATCGCCAGGCGATATCCTTTTTCGCAGATGAAATGGCCTCTCTTGTTGCTCAGGGCCACGAAGTTCTGCTCGTCACTTCTGGTGCCGTTGCTGCCGGATTCCGGGAGATCGGTTACCCTCAGCGTCCCAAACAACTACATGAGAAACAAGCGGCTGCGGCGGTTGGGCAGGCTTTGCTGATGCAGGCATATCAACAGGCTTTTGCGGCGCACCGCGTTACTACAGCGCAAATATTACTGACCCGTACCGACTTCCACAGCCGTAAACGCATGGGAAATGCCGGTATGACCGTAGAGGAACTGCTCAAGCAAGGGGTCATTCCGATTTTTAACGAAAATGATACTGTATCTGTCGACGAACTAAAATTCGGTGATAACGATTTGTTATCTGCGCTGGTAGCCAATCTGGTGAGGGCACAGCATCTTATTATCGTCACAGATACGAATGGGTTGTACACCGCTGATCCACGTAAAGACCCTGCCGCGAAACGATATGACCGTATTCCTGAAATCACAGCCGAGATATATGCATATGCCGGCGGTTCGGGATCAGCTGTAGGCACAGGCGGTATGCGCTCCAAGGTGGATGCGGCCAAAGTCGCCACACGCGGAGGTGTTCCTGTTTTTGTAGGCAGTGTGAAAGAACCTGGGGACATGCAACTCGCTTTGGATGGAATCGGAAAAGGAACTTATTTTGAGACCAAGCTGGCCTCACTCTCTCGCAAAAAACAATGGCTTGGCTTCATGTCCACTCCGCTTGGGACAGTTGTTGTTGATCATGGTGCTGAGGAAGCGCTCGTTCACGGTGGGCACAGTCTGCTTCCCGTAGGCGTAAAGCGAGTTCTGGGAACATTCCATGCGGGCGATGTGGTCGAAGTACTTGGCCCCGATGAGTCGCTACTCGGACGTGGCATCGTCAATTACGATGATGATCAGCTTCGTCAGATTGCGGGACTGCCAAGCGGCGAGGTCATGAAACAGCTGAACAGCATCCATAGACTTGAAGTGATTCATCGCGATGAATGGATTACCTTGAAATAATAGCTGAACTAGAGGAGGATTTAAGATGAGTGAAGTTAGAGAAAAAGCAAGTAAAGCCAAAGCTGTCGTCACCGAATTAAATCGGCTGAGTACGGAACAGAAGAACGCCGCACTGCGCACTATGGCTGACGCCTTGATTGCTTCGGCGGATGCCATCATTACTGCAAATGTGGAAGATCTGGATCGCGGCAGAGAACAAGGCACTCCTGAATCCATGCTGGATCGTCTGGCACTGAATAAAGAGCGCATCACAGGCATCGCTGAAGGCTTACGTCAGATCGCGGAATTACCCGATCCTGTGGGCGAAGTGCTGGAAACTTTTACACGTCCGAATGGCCTGCACATCGAAAAATCAAGAGTTCCGATTGGCCTGATTGGCATTATTTATGAAGCTCGTCCTAACGTGACGGTTGACGCTGCAGGCCTTTGTCTCAAAACAGGCAATGCTGTACTTCTGCGCGGCGGCTCTTCTGCTCTCTCCTCCAATCGAAAAATTGTTGAGGCGCTACATCAAGCGCTGGCAACTACGGCAATGCCTGCAGATGCACTTCAGTTGGTAGAAGACGCAGACCGTGCTTCCGTTGACGAAATGCTCAAGCTGAACGGACTGCTGGACGTTATCATCCCACGTGGTGGTGCTTCACTGATTCGCACTGTCGTAGCGAACGCAACCGTACCGGTCATTGAGACGGGTGCTGGCATCTGTCATACCTATGTGGATGAATCAGCGGACGAAGCCATGGCAACCGATATTGCTATCAATGCCAAAGCACAGCGCCCATCGGTATGTAACTCTATGGAAACCTTGCTACTACATGCGAACTATGCAGAAAAGCATCTCCCAACTCTGGCTGAGCGCTTCCGTGAAGCAAGTGTCGTTCTAAAAGGTTGTGAAACGGTGCGTCGCCTTGTTCCGACAGCGGCCCAGGCCACAGAGGAAGATTACGCAACAGAGTATAACGATTATATTTTGAACATCCGAGTTGTTGAAAATCTGGATGAAGCTTTGCAGCATATTGCACACTATGGAACGAAGCATTCCGAATGCATTGTGACCCGTGATGCCGCGCATGCAGAACGGTTTATGCAAGAAGTCGATGCGGCGGCTGTCTATCATAATGCTTCCACTCGTTTCACCGACGGATTCGAATTCGGATACGGTGCCGAGATTGGAATCAGTACACAGAAGTTGCATGCACGGGGCCCAATGGGACTGCCTGCACTAACGTCAAGTAAATACCGGATTACAGGCAATGGTCAGATTCGTCAATAATTTTTAAGCAACCAGTTATATAGGAGGAACGATATACATGAGCCAAGAGCAACAGACACTACTACAACAAAAGATTACTTTCCACGGAGCAGGTGCGATGGCTGAAGCCATCGTGCGTGGGCTCATTTCCCGCCTTGTCGTTCGTCCTCAGGATATTACGATGCTGAATCGCAGCAACTTGAAACGTCAGGAGGAACTGAGCACCCGTTATGCCGTGCATACCGGAACAGCCTCAAAATCAATGGATATCCTTTCCTCTTCCCCTGTGATTGTGCTGTGTATGAAACCCAAAGATGCCGCGGCGGCGCTTCGTGAACTGGGACCCCTGTTGTCTCCAAACCAGCTAATCGTATCCGTTATAGCTGGACTATCGATCCGTACGATGCAGAGCCTGCTTGGCCGCAAACAGCCGATTGCAAGAACGATGCCTAACACCTCCAGCACCATTGGACTTGGTGCCACTGGACTTGCTTTCTCTGCGGAGATTACCGATGAACAGCGTAGTACAGTCATGTCCCTTTTCGAAGCTGTAGGCATCGTAACGATTGTGCCAGAAGACAAACTCGAAGTGCTTACGGGTATTTCCGGCAGCGGACCTGCTTATGTATACTACCTAATGGAAGCCATGATTGCAGCCGGAATCCGCGGCGGATTGTCTGGTCAACAGTCTCGTGATCTAACCGTTCAGACGGTGCTTGGTGCAGCACGCATGGTGCAACAGACGGGCATGGAACCGATGAAACTGCGCAGTGATGTAACCTCGCCTGGAGGTGCAACACAGGCAGCTCTGAAAACGTTGGATGAAGGAGACTTCTTTGAAAATGTCATTGCGGCCGTGAGCCGCTGTGCAGAACGTTCTCGCGAGATGGGAGCTGCGTTGGAAGGAGATTTAAAACATGAATAACATGTGTACTGCCACATATCGTCTGCATGATGATCATGCCGATTTTCACAAAAAAGCTCAATCGATTGCCATAGGTATGACCGTGGGCAGTTGGACGGAGCTACCTCAGGCGCAGCGGGAAGCCATGCAAAAACATCTGGGTGAAGTGATCAAGGTCGAGGTACACGAAGCGGAAGGATTAGCACCTGGAGAACGTTATGCAGATATCACCATTGGATACCCGGATATTAACTTTAGTCAAGATATCCCGGCTTTGCTTGTCACCGTTTTTGGCAAAATCTCGATGGACGGACGCATCAAGCTGAATCATCTCGGATTTTCAGATAACTTCTTGCGCGCTTTCCCGGGACCGAAGTTTGGACTGAGCGGTGTGCGGGATCTGCTTGGAGTTCATGATCGTCCTTTGCTGATGAGTATTTTCAAATCGGTTATTGGACTGAATGCCGAAGAACTGCGGGAGCAGTTTATCCGTCAGGCTCTTGGGGGCGTTGATCTGATCAAAGACGATGAAATCCTGTTTGAGAACAAGCTTACACCGATTGAAAAAAGAGTTGAGGTCTGCATGAAGGCTGCCGAACAGGCTCGCCAAGAAACAGGCAAAAAACTTCTGTACGCCACCAATTTGACGGGACCTACCTCCCGTTTGAAACAACAAGCTGAACGTGCGATCAGTGCAGGTGCGAATGCGTTACTCTTCAATGTGCTCTCCTATGGTTATGATGTGTTGCATGAACTAAGCAGTGATCCTGACATTAACGTGCCAATCATGGCTCACCCGGCACTTGCCGGTGCTTTGTATCCATCACCGCATTACGGTATTTCTGCGTCTGTTGTATTGGGACAGTTGATGCGTCTCGCCGGTGCTGATCTCGTGCTCTTCCCTTCACCTTACGGTTCGGTTACGATGCCGAAGGAAGAAAATATGGCGATCACTGAGCAATTGCTCACATCTGATCTACCTGTAAGAACAAGTATGCCCGTGCCTTCAGCAGGAATTCATCCAGGACTTGTTCCGATGATTCTGAGAGACTTCGGCAAGGATGTGATCGTCAATGCCGGCGGAGGAATTCACGGACATCCCATGGGAACCGAAGCAGGTGGACGTGCGTTCTTGCAAGCCATTGAAGCCGCTGGGCGCTCCATTCCACTGGCCGAGTATGCTTCCGAGCACCCCGAGCTGAAAAGCGCACTTGATCTGTGGGGTGGAGAACGATGAGATCAGATAAGAAAACAGCAATTTTCTGTGATTTTGATGGAACCATTACGCTCTCAGACAACATTGTCGCCATTATGAAACACTTCAAACCAGAAGGTATCGATGCCATCATGAAAGACACGATTGAACAAAAAATATCTCTTCGCGAAGGGGTGGGAGCCATGTTTGCTCTCCTGCCTTCCTCGCGAAAAGATGAAATTGTTGAATTTGTTCTTGGACAAGCAGGCATTCGTGAAGGATTTCAAGCATTTCTGGAGTATGTTCGCAGTGAGGACATCGAATTTAATGTGACCAGCGGTGGCATGGACTTCTTCATTGAGCCCTTACTCGCCCCCTTCGACATTCCACAGGATCATGTATACTGTAACGGTGCAGATTTCTCCGGTGAACACATTCGCATTGAATGGCCGCATCCCTGTCAGCCCCCTTGCAACAACGGTTGCGGGATGTGTAAAACGACCGTAATTCGTACGTTTCCAGAAGAACAGTATAACCGGATTCTGATCGGAGACAGTCTAACAGACTTCGAAGGAGCTAAAATCGCTGATCTGGTCTACTCCCGCTCCATTCTGACGGATAAATGTGTGGAACTTGGTGTAGATCATGTGCCTTTTACGACCTTTTATGACATCATCGAAGATATGAAGCAGAAGCAATTACAAGGAGTGCTGTAAAGATGGGTTTTGAAAAGATTACACTGGAACATAAACGTCAGGTTCTGGAAGAACTGGCGGATGTCAAAGCATTGTTCGCAAGCCGAAACTGGTTTCCAGGTACAAGTGGCAACCTGTCGATGCGGGTGGGTGATTTCGACCCGGAACAATTTTATTTTGCGGTGACGGCCTCAGGCAAAGACAAGTCCCTGCATACGCCGGAAGATTTCCTTTTTGTTGATAAGGAAGGCAAAGCGATCGAAGCGACTACGTTGAAGCCGAGCGCCGAAACGTTGATTCACTGTGAAATCTATCGTTTAACCGGTTGTGGCGCGGTATTCCATGTGCATACGGTGTTTAACAACCTCATCAGCGAATTTTTCGGTGAAGATGGTCATGTGCCGATTCAAGGTATTGAATTGATCAAAGCCTTTAACATTTGGGAAGAAAATGCAGCCATTCGTGTTCCTGTTCTGCCCAACTTCGCACATATTCCTTCCATCGCTGAATTGGTACCGGGTGCACTAGACGCTAATGTTCCTGGAATTCTGCTGCGTAACCACGGGATTTATGCGTGGGGTAAGGATGCTTTTGAGGCGAAACGTCATCTGGAAGCTTTTGAATTTTTGTTCGAAGTGATGTACCGTCAGCTTTTGCTGAAAGGCGCACAAAAATAGATTATTAAAAAAACACACCAGCGGCTTGAGATCAGTCCTGGTGTGTTTTGCTTTTTATACTGTTTCTTGTAAACGAATCATCGTTTATCTCGATCCTTGAATAAAAAGAGACTTTCCAATTCATCATCCTTCGTGTGGTTTGCATTGGCCATCGATGCCTCAGCAGTAGACTCACGCTGTTTTCCAAATAACAACTTTAACCCACCAAAGATGAGCAAAAAGGAAACGATAACTGTGTTCAAATACGAACGAATCTCATACGTCAGGAACACATTCGGAAACATTTCGTTTAATTGCGGAATAATCAGGCGGATCGTCAAATAGTACAAACCGAGAGCCGCGATTCCCATCCCGATAAAACGCTGATGTTTAACCCAGTCTTTGAAGACCGGCTGATCATTAAGCGGTTCACGTCCATACCGACTTGAGCATTGAAGTCCGTCAAAGAAGCTATAGAACCAGATCAGTGGAATCATAAACAGGAACACAGATAAACGAAGCAGGTCCAGAATGTAGATGCTACCAAGGAACAAAAACATAAGTTGCAGACCTCTTTTTTGCAATCCGAGATACATATGCCCCGCACCCGGAAAAGCGGAGAGCAGTGTAGCCAGCACTTTGCTGCGCTTGCCCATAATTCTGCCTGTCTCGAGCTCTTCAAATAACGTTCGATCCTGTAACACTTCACCAGCCTGCTTGCGATGTACATGCTGGACCGCATCGAACATGCAGTACACCCAGATTACAGGCAGAATGAGCAAAAACATCAAAAATATAGATTCGTTTGTAATGGCGGATACGAACACCATCATGGCGAATGAACCAAAAAATGCGATCAAAAAGGATAAGCCCCGGTGAAGCAATCCAAGATGTAAATGTCCAAGACCAGGCACAAATGAAAGCAAAATGGTGAAAAAACGCTCCCCTTCACTTCCCTTACGGTACATGGGGTGAGGTCCCGTATAGGTTGCCCCACCAGGAAATCCGCCATATTCATGCTCATCCTCAGCACCCTGGCGATGCATGTCATTCTGATTTATAGCCCCCATTGGTCCTTGTTCTCTAACATAACCCTCTGGATAGGTTGAACCTTGATGATGTTCAGGATGACCATAATGCATACCTTGTCCGTTGTAATACATTTCTCGGACGGAAGGTGCAGAGAGCAACACAATAATCATGTCTAGCATACTGAGACACCAGATAAAGATCACACCTAATAATCCAAAGACTAGTAGATCCTTATCACCGACCAAATAGGTCAGCATGACAAAACCAATGCCCGTTCCAAAAAATAATAACGGGTAAACTACAGCTCGGGCCGTTCGCCGCCAATAGAGGAACCCAAGCCCAGGGAACAGATTTAATAAAAATGCAAGTAATTTATTACGATCTGAATGCACAGTCGTCATCCTTTCTATTCAGGCCATGTGAAACCAATCAAGGTTTGGGTTTGAAATTATCCAGCCATGAGGTAGCTGCCTCAGTCCATTTCTCGGTAAATGAGCCTGAAGTGTCACCTTCTTGGAATTTATGATAAGGAGCCACCTTGTCAAACAGTCCGGAAGAGAGAAAAATCAATGTTAAACAGGCTGCTACAGCGTAGTGAAATACTCTATGTTCAAACCATCGGCGGTTTCGTTCACCTCTAGAATGTCGTGTCTTGCCATCGGGCGCCATACTCTCAATTCGCTTCATGACGGAGTCGGTAAAATCCGCTGAATTCGGTAATGCAGGGCAGTTTCGCTCCATATCTAAAGCTTCAAGATAATCTTGCATTGCGTCTGGTTCATTCAGAAGAAACTGCTCCATCAGAATCGCCTGTTTGCCGCTGATTCGGCCTTCGATATAATCCGTCCATTGCTGGATGGTATACATTTCTTTTTTACTCACGCCACTCTTCCTCCTTCCAATGATTTCGAATCCACTGTCTAGCTCGGTATAACCTTGATTCAACCGTTTTTACAGCAACCTGAGCCTCATGGGCAATTTGCTCATAATTTTTCTCGCTCAGATAATAAGCGGTAATAATATCCCGGTGCTGGGCAGGCAGCTGATTAATCCGCTCAAGAAGTTTCTCCTGCCGTTCTTCACGAATGACACGGGCTAGAACGTCTTCATCCCGTCCAGGCAGATTAACTACCATTTCATCTCCGCCCAGATCTTCAGCACTCCGTCTGCCCAGCTTGCGTTTGGCATCAATAGCCTTGTGAAAAGCAATCCGTGTGATCCACGTCTTGAACCCTTCGGATCGGTAGTCGGGGAGAGATTTATAAATCTGAATGAACGCCTCCTGAGCGGCATCCTGTGCATCCTGATCGTTACGTAAGACAGAATACGCCACATGATAGACATGCTGACTGTATTTGTCGATCAGAACACGCATTTGAGATGCATCCCCTTGACGGATTTGTTCAATTACGAGCGCTTCATCAATAACTCTCCCCTCCTCTCCAATTCTATAGACGACGACTGGTCAACTGACCCCTGCAATTTTTATAAACTTTTTATAATTAGTATTCCTTGGGGTATTGAAGTTATATTTCTTGCTCCGACTGAAAGACCAGTTAAACTATTAAAATCCCCTCGAAAAAACGTGATATAGATTTAGATATAGCTAATAAGAAGTATATTATGGAGCAAAATAATATCAAAAAACAGGCACAGAATGAATTCTGGCCTGTTTATTTAATTTAACGTCCGCCATTGCGGAAACGTTGCGTGTACGCTTTGGCATCCTGCACATTTTTAACACGATTCCTGCTCCACTCCAGCAAAATTCGGTCGATGTACCTGAAATGCACTTTTCCTGCAAATACCGCTTCCTTCAAAGCCATCAGAATAAGCTCTTCCTGATAGCGATCCTGATCCAGCCAGCTGGATATCGTTTCACACTCCATTGGCGAGAGAGGACGACCAAATTCTTTTTCAAAAATAGAGAACATATTTCGCTCTTCCTCTTCTTTTTGAACACTGTTCGAATCTGGACGTGAAGTATTGGCTTTTTGTTGTTCTGACCGGGCATGAGCTGCATCTTCCGCTGTACACATCGCAAGCTTGGCATACAAGCCGTGCAGGTCATAACGTTCATACTGAATATCCCGTTCTTCATCCCGATGCTCATCTATCGTAATGTATCCATCCCTCATCAGACGCTGCAACATTCTGGCAATGCCTTCAGGAGCAAGTCCCATTCGTGTAGCAAGCTCTTCAAGGGTTGGAAACTCATTGAATTCCGCCTGACGGAAGCCCAGTAATTGAATGAGAAGCAGAACCTCAGTATCGGACAATCCAAGCTGATGATAAAAACGTAGTAAGGCATACGGTAGTTGAGCAGTACCTGAAGCCATACCGTAAGCTGCACCGCTTAACCAGGCTTTGGAGGACGCGTCTTCCATATACTCTTTTCCGTTAAGCATTAAGGGTACAGACGATAGAGCATACGAGGGAATGCAATAGTCTCACGAACATGGTCAAGTCCACAGATCCAAGCTACCGTGCGCTCCAATCCCAGACCGAAACCGGAGTGAGGAACCGATCCGTATTTACGCAGATCCAGGTACCATTGGTACGCTTCATCCGAAAGGTTGTGCTCTTCAAAACGCTGTTGCATCAGTTCTGGATCATCGATACGCTGTGATCCACCAATGATCTCGCCATAACCTTCCGGCGCAATCATATCTGCACACAGAACAACTTCAGGGCGATTTGGATCTGGTTTCATGTAAAATGCTTTGATTCCAGCTGGGTAATGCGTAATAAATACAGGAGTATTGTATTTTTCCGCAATCGCTGTTTCATGTGGTGCACCGAAATCTTCGCCCCAAGGAATGTCAAAGCCTTGTCCATTCAGGAACTCAATCGCTTCGTCATACGTAATACGGGGAAACGGAGCTGTAATGCCTTCCAGTTTGGAGACGTCACGTCCGATAGACTCGAGCTCAGCTCGGCAATTTTTCACCACGGATTGAACAACATGTGCGATGAATTTCTCTTGTACGCGCAAGCTTTCCTCGTGATCGACAAATGCCATCTCCGGCTCAATCATCCAGAACTCAATCAGGTGACGGCGGGTTTTGGATTTCTCTGCACGGAAGGTCGGACCGAAGGAATATACTTTACCAAGCGCCATCGCTGCGGCTTCCATGTACAATTGTCCACTTTGTGTCAGATACGCATCCTCATCAAAGTATTTGATATGGAACAGATTCGTTGTCCCTTCAGCAGATGAAGGCGTCAAGATCGGCGGGTCCACCTGCGTGAATCCGTTACCATCAAAAAACTGCTGAACAGCACGAATAATCTCTGCACGAATCACCATTACGGCACGTTGCTTGGTGGAACGAAGCCATAGATGACGATGATCCATCAAGAAATCCACACCATGCTCTTTCGGTGTAATAGGATAGTTTTCTGTCAAATGAATGATTTTCACGCCAGTAACGGTCATCTCATACCCGGACGCGCTCCGTGGCTCTTCACGGATAATACCTGTCACGTAGACTGAGCTCTCCTGAGTCAGGCTTTTGGCATCATTCCAGATGTCTTCACTGACTTCACTCTTAACCACTACACCTTGAATATATCCAGTTCCATCACGGAGTTGCAAAAACTGAATTTTACCGCTGGAGCGTTTGTTATTAATCCAAGCGCCGATGGTAACTGTCTCACCCACGTGCTCGTTCACATTACGAATTACACAATTCGTATCCATGCCCATATCTCCCCTTGATTCCATAAATTTGAAAATGCAGCGGACAGGTTCGCACCTGCCCTCTGCACTTCATTGTCATCCTGTATTTACTTTACAGTTAGATTACTTAGAATTCAATACGATTCGGTGTGTATCTCGTGCGATGACCAATTCTTCGTTCGTAGGTACGACAAGAACGTCCACTTTTGAATTTTCAGTTGTAATGCGGCGCGGCTCGCCGGAACGGATCGCATTTAATGCTTCATCCAGTTCAACGCCGAGGTATGTCAATTGCTCACATACTTTCTGACGAAGAACAACGGAGTTTTCACCCACACCTGCTGTAAATACGATCACGTCTACACCGTTCATCGCCGCAGCATAAGAACCGATATATTTACGCAAACGATACTCATACATTTCAAAAGCCAGCGTCGAATTAGGCTCGCCTTTTTCCATGCCTTCTGTAATTTCACGCATATCACTGCTGATTCCGGAAATCGCCAGAAGTCCGCTGTGTTTGTTCAACATGGAGCTAACTTCGCTTACGCTAAGTTCTTCCTTGTTCATAACATAAGGCACAATCGCTGGATCAAGGTCACCACTACGAGTTCCCATCATCAGACCTTCAAGTGGAGTCATACCCATCGATGTATCCACTGATACGCCGCCTTTAACAGCAGTTACACTACCACCGTTACCTACGTGACAAGTGATGATTTTCAAGTCTTCCACCGGACGACCGAGATACTCGGCTGCCGCTTTGCTTACGTAATCATGGGAGGTACCATGGGCGCCGTAACGACGTACTTTGTATTTTTTGTAAAGTACACGTGGAATAGCATATAGATAAGCATGTTCAGGCATCGTTTGGTGGAACGCTGTATCAAACACCATTACCTGAGGCACACCTGGCATATTCAATTCCGCCGCACGGATACCCATCATTGCTGCCGGGTTATGAAGCGGAGCTAAGTCAAACAAACGACGGATTTCGGTTTTTGCAGCGTCGTCTACCAGTGAAGATTCTTTAAACGCTTCACCGCCGTGTACTACACGGTGACCTACAGCCTGAATTTCACTAACAGAAGCAACCACGCCGTGTTCCTTGTGTGTCAACAAATCAATGACTTTACGAATCGCAGTCGTATGTTCCAGAATCTCACTAACTTCCGTAACTTCCTCACGGCCAGTCGGTTTATGTGTCAGAATGGAAGAATCCATCCCGATCCGCTCTACCAGACCTTTTGCAAGTACCGATTCATCTTCCATGTTGTACAATTGATATTTGAGCGAGGAACTCCCCGCGTTAATTACGAGTATATTCACAGACGGTCACCATCCTTGTCGTACTTGAAGAATCCTTCTCCTGTTTTCACGCCCAGATGACCTGCACGCACCATTTTTTTCAGGACAATCGAAGGACGATATTTCAGTTCTCCGAATTCACGGAACATTCTTTCGAGGGCTGCCTCAACGGAATCCAGTCCGAAACGGTCAGCCATTTCAAGCGGTCCATGTTGGAAATTATAACCGATACGCATTGCATCATCGATGTCCTCAGCAGAAGCTACACCTTCTTGCAGGACATGAAGCGCTTCGTTGATCAGCAAGCAGATCAGACGGGAGGTTACAAATCCAGGGGATTCGTAGATCATAACGCCTTTTTTGTCTACGACTTCTTCAACAAAGCGGCGAGTTTCTTCGAATGTTGTATCGGATGTTTTCAGACCACGAATAATCTCAACAAGATCAACCCGGGATACCGGGTGAATAAAGTGCATACCAATAACACGCTCCGGGTACTTGGTCGAGCTTGCAAGCTCGGTCAAACTCAGCGTGGACGTGTTACTTGCCAAAATCACATTGCTTGGACATACCTGATCCAATTGATTAAAGACTGCTTTTTTAGCTTCCAGATCTTCCGAGATCGTCTCAATAACCATATCGCAAGAGCCCAGTTCAGCCAAGTGCGCTACTTTCGTAATACGGGAGAGAATCAATTTCTTCTCCGCTTTGGTAATCGCCCATTTCTCGAGCTGTTTATCCAAATTTGTTTCAATCATGTCATATGCATGATCAAGCTTCTTAGTCGTATGCTCCACTAGAAGCACATCAAGTCCTTTGGCTGCGAGCATCTGGGAAATTCCTTGCCCCATCGTACCGCCGCCGACAACTCCTATTTTTTTGAAAAACATGGTTCTGCTCCATCCTTTCGGTTCTCTATTTCTCTATTGTACCCTGTTCGCCGAAAATTACAAATTTCGACCCAACAACTAATAATATCTTAGCACGACTGAAATGTAAAAAAAAATAACCAGCATAAAGAAATTATGCTGGTAAACGTGCACTGTCACGAAATTGACAACGAAATTGTTCTCCTGACAAAACTTCCTCACGCATCAGAATGTCGAGAGAATTGTCGAAAATTGACCGTTGCTCTTCAAGCCGGCGTTTCGTCTGCTCCATCAGTTCCTGAAGAATAACTTTATTTTCTCTCATCAGTTCTTCGGTAGTGACCATATCCATATTTACAATCCCGAGTGACGTCAAACCGGAAGCCATCATCGTCTGTACAACATTCGTCGCTTGTTCAAAGTCATTGCGTGAACCTGTAGAACGACCACCATAGTACATTTCTTCGGCGGCTGCACCACCCAGTGCAATCATGATCTGCTCCTCCAGAAAACGTTTCGTATACAGAAACTGCTCCTGTTGCGGGTTATGACGCACGTACCCAAGTGCCTGTCCACGCGGACTAAGGGCTACCTGGCTTACGCTCCCAGGACGCACAAGCTCAGCCATAATGGCATGTCCAAGTTCATGAATGGCCACTCTCTTCTTTTCCTCAACGCTCGACTCGCGATCGGTTTTCTCACCCATCATCACTTTGTCAATCGCAAGAGATAAATGACGCTGTTCGATGGTAAGCAAGCCCTCACGCATCGCATAGATCGCAGCTTCATTCATGACACTTTCGAGCTGTGCGCCTGAGAAACCGTAAGACTCTTCCGCTGTTTTATCCAGGCTCACGCCCTGTGTAAGTGGTTTGTTCACTGCATGTAGCTCCAAGATGTGTTTTCTACCTTTTTTATCTGGTAAATCCACCTGAATATGACGGTCAAAGCGCCCTGGACGTGTCAAAGCACTATCGAGCATCTCTTTACGGTTGGTAGCTGCAATCAGCAATATCCTAGGCGTCTCGGAAGTGTATATGCCATCCATCTCCGTCAGCAACTGATTTAAGGTCTGATCATACTCACGTTGCTGTCCACCTTCACGTTTACCACCGATCACATCAATCTCATCAATAAAAATGATCGCATTTTCCTTGTTTTCCTTCGCTGCCCGTGTTCTGGCATCCTTAAACAAATCACGGATTCTGCTGGCACCTACACCGACATACATTTCAACAAACTCACTGCCTGATGCAGCTACGAACACCGAATCCGTGTAGTGAGCCGCGGCTTTGGCCATCAACGTTTTCCCAGTTCCCGGAGGGCCCGTCAGCAAAATGCCTTTCATCGGCCTTATCCCAAACTTCTGTATTTCTTCATGACGGATCAGAAAGTCAAGCGCCTCTCTTAATTCCTGCTTGGCACTGTCCTGACCTCCAATTTCTTCGAACGTCAGTTTTGAAGGTCCTTTTTTCTTCCGTTTACGCTCTTGTCCAGCACCTACCGTAATCCCGCCGCGCATCTGCATCATGAATAACAACCCACCAACCAACAATGCTGCGATCAGAATCGGAACAATATTCACACCGATAAAAGCAAGAAAAATGATAACAACTGGGACAATTCCTATGGCTGCTTCTTTTGTCCATTTAGGCATTAGGCCACACTCCTATCTGACCGGGTACACGCGGCAGTATAATAAACTTGCTGGCTTCTCCGTCTCGCAGACTTACATAAACATTGTTGTCATCCATCGCCGTATTGACTTGAATTCCTCCTGTAGCCATCTTGGACAACGTCGGAGTAATCTCGGCGTATTGTTTGTTCTCCATCGCCTGGGCTACGGTAAACATGGCATCTCCCCACCAGTTTTCAAGCGCCTCATTGGAGTGGTCTACGACATCCAGTTTGAGCGCTCGGGAGCCGATCAGGTTCTGTCCTTCTCTATGAATATATTGCACCAGTCTACCTAAATCTACATTTGGCTTTAAATCAAGTTTCATTTGTACATCATTGCGGTTAATAGTTAACTGAACGCTATTAACACCTTCGTACTGAGTAACCATCTTTTCAATCGGACTCTGTACGGCTACTTGACGGTATATGAACCAACCTCCAAACAACAGGACGGCAGAAACTACGGCGGTTAGAACAATAGGCAATACTTTCAGCTTCAAATGAATTACCCCTCCCAAAATGAGCCCGTCCTTAATCTACAGGCTTGTATATTTAGCTGTACATCATGTCTGCAACGTTTATTGCAGATTTATTTGCGTTGTTCGTTAACTTCAGTACATATCTGAGTATATCACATCGTATATACAATTTCGAAGGCGAAAATATGAATAAATTAATAATTTTAACTATTTCATTGATGTTCAATGGTTTGAATGCCAAAAAAACCGGTTCAGTCGGTATCCCGTCTGCCGGTTTTTTGGCTTATTGTTATGTGCAACTATCTATGAATTGACCGTTTTATTCATCATCATAATGAAAGAAGATGTATGAAGTCAGCTGTTCGGTAACGTATATACCAGATCGACTTGCTCTCCGTTGCTAAATCGGTAAAAGCGATAATAGTTATGCGTATCATCGTTATAGTACACTTGCCACACATAGATATTGTTCACAACACCTGGCATGATCCGTTTGATCTCACCGCCTGGAACATCTGAGCTGAAACGGTTGCGAATCTGCATTTCGGTCATCCCGTTCTGCAATAACTCACTGTGCACACCTGCCGCGCCTTGTACAGGCTGATTGTTATTATCAAACTTAACCCAGACCATAATGTCCTGATTATCTTTGTTTTTAGCTGTCATCGTCCAGTATATGTTGTCAGCGCCACTCTTTTCGCCCCACACGTACTTCCGCAGTTCATCAGGTGCTGTAATGCCCAGCTGGTTCTGTGCCGATTCAATCGCCAATGCTTCTTCCTGCCGCTGATCCTGCGTGACATAGACGTAATATCGCTGAAGCCCAATCAAGATCAGAACGAGAATGAGCAGCGATATCCATATCCACTTCTTTTTTTTCTTCAAGAGTTGAACTTCCTTTCCCTAAAAGTGCGCATTGAAGTTGCCTCTTAACGCGCAAGCAATTGATCAAAAGCCAACTGGGATTCCCGCAAAATGCGCTCTTCATCCAGTGTTAAACATTCACCATGTTTTACGACTTGTTTGCCATCTACCCATACATGTTCCACATCTTTCGCCGAAGCCGAGTAAATTGCATGTGAAATCAAATCCGTGTGTGGATAGAAGTGAGCCTGTTCAATGTTGAGTGCAATAAAATCAGCCTTTTTACCGACTTTCAAAGCTCCAGTATCGTTCAGGAAGATGGACTTCGCACCGTAAGCTGTTCCAAGAAGCAACGCTTCCCCGGCAGGTACGGCGGTAGGATCACCGGATACTCCTTTATGAATTAAAGCTGCAAGTCTCATTTCCTCAAACATATCGAGATTGTTGTTGCTTGCCGGTCCGTCTGTTCCCAAAGATACAGTAACTCCTGCTTTCAACAAAGCGGGAACACGAGCTACACCCGATGCAAGCTTCAAATTACTACCCGGATTATGCGATACAGCGACATCATGACGTGCCAAGATTTCGATCTCTTCATCGTTGAGATGCACAGCATGCGCTACGAGTGAAGGACGTGAGAAAAAGCCATGCTTCTCCAAATGTGCCACTGGACGCATGCCATAATCTGATACATTCTGCTCCACTTCACGAAGCGTCTCTGACATGTGCGTATGGAGAGGCAGGTTTAGATCATGCGCAACTTGAACAAGCTTCTCTATGTAATCTGGAGGGCATGTGTAAGGCGCGTGCGGAGAGATTACGGTTGTGATGCGTCCATCCGCCTGTCCATTCCATTCACGAGCAAATGCTGCGGACTCTTCCAGCTTTCTCATCTGCTCTTCTTCCGAACACAGTCCAATGACACCCCGAGCCAGCGCAGCTCTAGCTCCTGACTGTTCAACCACTTTTGCTACCTGATCCATGTGGTCATACATGTCCAGGAAAGCTGTTGTTCCGCCTTTTAACATCTCAAGCACCGAAAGGGATGCTCCCCAATACACGTCCTCAGAAGTCATTTTGGCTTCCATTGGCCACATTTTTTCTTGTAACCACACTTGTAATGCCAGGTCATCACCATGACCTCGAAGCAGAGACATTGCCGCATGACCATGCGTATTGATCAGACCCGGCAGGAAGAGCAGTCCTTTTCCATCCACTTTAGGCAGGTTCTCGTCACCATCCGGCAGCGTCTCACCAATATGCACAATCTTGTTATTTTCAACGACCATATACCCTTGAATCACAGTCCAATTGGCACCTTCATTTACAGCAAATTTACCATTTTGGATTACCCATTTATTCGTTGTTGTCATCAAGCTCATCTTCCTTCCCGTTCTCCAAATAATAAGCCAAACTGAGCAAATCCGTTGTAAAGTCTGCATGATGAATCCGCACATGTGAAGGCGTTTTTAGAATCGTTGGCGCAAAATTCAGAATCGCCTCAATGCCCGATTGAATCAGTTGATCGGCAACATTCTGAGCTTCCGTGTCCGGCACCGTGATGATCCCGATACGAATGTTATCTTTCTGAACCGCTTCTGTAAGTTCTTCCATAGGTTTGACCGTCAGGCTATTAATTTTACTGCCAATCTTAGGCCCAAACGCATCAAAAATAGCGACAATTTTCATATTGTCCTTCAAATAAGCATTATAATTCGATAAGGCATGTCCGAGATTACCGGCCCCTACCAGAGCCACATTAATTTGCTGATCAATTTTCAAAATGTGACGAATCTTCTCGATCAGGTAAGACACATCATACCCGATTCCTTTACGACCAAAATCACCGAAATAAGCTAAATCTTTACGGATTTGAGCTGGATTCAAATCCAGTCGCTGTCCTAGCTCCTGCGAGGAAACCGTTGTCACCTCACGCTGAACCAACTCGTTTAAATAACGCAAATATACAGGCAGACGCCGTACTACCGCTTCTGATATTTTATCCGATTTCATCCTTGCTCCCCCTTACCATCGCCACGATTAAATAAATATTGAAAAGATGAGCATTCTGTATACATGCAATATCCATGCATGATGTCCTCATACAGAATGCCCGAATTATTAGGAATATAAGTTCATTAAAGCGCTGCCCTGTTCGAACTTTGTGAAGTCTTCTTCAAAGTTTAACGCCATGGTGAAGTCCAATGCAATGTTATAGCTTTACATCGTAATTATTTTTGAGTTTCTGCAGGTCGATCTAACCATTCAGCAATACGGGGAACCATCTGTTCTGTCAGCATATGCTCCATCTTTGGTCCCGGTAGCGAATACAGGAAGTACTTGCCGTAATAAGCTTCAATTACACGCGTATCATACACAATGACGATTCCGCGATCTTTGCCTGTCCGAACAAGCCTGCCGAACCCCTGCTTGAAGCGAATGACGGCCTGCGGCACAGAAAGCTTCATAAATGGATTTTTCTTCTGCTCTTGCAACAGTTCACTCTTCGCTTCCAGAAGCGGATGGTTAGGCGGCTGGAAAGGCAGTCTCACAATCGCAAGACAGGTCAGCGCTTCACCCGGAATATCCACGCCCTCCCAGAAGCTACTCGTACCCAGCAGGACTGCTGCTTTGGCATCTTGGAAGCGTCGGGTCAACTTCGAACGATTCCCGCTGTCAACACCTTGCCCCAGTAGCGAGATGTCATTCCCGGACAAAGCCTCTTTCAGTGGTTCATAGACTTGTCGAAGCATTTTATAAGAGGTAAACAGCACCATCATACGTCCTTGAGTTGCAATCGCCGTCTCAGCAAGAGAGTGCACCAGCATCTGTACAAAGTGCGCGTCCCCTACGCTCCCCTTCAGACTCGGGAAATCCCGCGGGATTACTAACAAAGCTTGTTCCCGATAATTGAATGGGGAAGGTAGCACCGAGGTCAGAAGCCGATTATTGTCGGCAGCTTCCTGCAAACCCAGTTGCTCAATCATGAACTGGAATGACTTATCCACCGACAGCGTAGCCGATGTAAGAACAACGCTTTTCTTTTTATCGAAAAACATCTCTTTCAATTGTGCGCTCACATCCACCGGAACAGCGTATAGCTGGAGTGACTTGCTACGGAACTGTCCGCTGGCCTCCATCCAGTACACGGTCTTGGCATCATCCATACGCATGAAGAATCTTAAATTCTCCTTCATCGTCGTCAGATCTTTCAAGAGCCCGGTGATATCAGTGATCAGACTGTCGGACTGATAATCATCCTGATCTTCTTTTACTTCGAGCAACAGTTTGTCACCCTTACGAACCAAATCACCCAATGTCACATAGATCTGGTTCTCCAAATCCTGCAACTCCTGCCACTTGGCAGGCTTCTGAGACGCTTTAAGCCGCAGCGAGAACTGTCCGGTCTCCCCTGGAGAAGCATCACTCCGTTCAGGCAAAAGACCAAACAGAGCATCGCTCAGACGATCCCACATTTCCTTCACTTCCACGGCGAGAGGAAACATCTGATCCACCATTGAACCCCACTGTACACCGTTCTCGTGCCCTGACAACTGAGAGCGAAGCATGGGAAGCTGACCATTACGACTATCTTTGAACAAACGGGTCAGTGTGTGTACGAGCGTAAAATACTTCATGTGAAGCCCCAAATGTTTACCCGCTACATCTTCAAGATGGTGCGCTTCATCAATGACCAGACTTTCATAAGCTGGCAACAGCTGATGAGCAGCCTTCACGTCTGTAAACAGTTTGGAGTGATTGGTAATCACAATATCAGAAAGTCCCGCCTCATGTTTCGCACGATGATAGAAGCACTTGCGGAACCACGGACAGGATCTACCGAGACAAGACTCGGACTCGCTCTGCACCGTTTCCCAGAAATCTCCTCCGCGTGCACTGAGGTTCAATTCTTCATCGTCACCCGTTTCGGTTTGTGTGAGCCACACAATCATCTGTGCTGCCGTGAAGTAGTCCTCTTTCGGCGTAGCAAATTCACGTTTGTTGATTTTGTGCTCGAATTTGCGTAGACAGAGATAATGGCCTCTCCCCTTGAACACGGAAGCTTTGAACGGAAAAGGAACTACCTGCGTCAGCATCGGAATATCCCGTTCGCGCAGTTGTTCTTGCAAGTTAATGGTGTGAGTGCTTACCATCACCTTCTGTTCTTGTTTTACACTTTCATAAATAGCAGGTAACAAATATCCCAGGGATTTCCCTGTTCCCGTTCCGGCTTCCAGCAAAAGATGTTTCTCTTCATCCAGTGCCTGCCGTACGCTGCCAAACATCTGTGTCTGTGCTTCACGCTCTTCATAATGATCCAGTGTCTCTTTGAGGTTGGCGCGCACCTGATCCATAAACTGATCAAAGGTCACACCGTCCAGCGGATTCGCTTCTCTTTCATCCCGAGGAGCTCCAATTTCCGTCCAGTCACTAACGTTAAGCGCCAGCTGACGGTAATAGGTATGCCCATCCAGGTCCTGAATCGGTTCTGCTTCCTTCTCTGCACGTAGTCCGTCGAAAAACCATCCCAGATCACTGTCTTCTGGTGCAAACAGGTCGCTAAGCCGCTGTATTGTAATTAACGGCAGCTCTCTAAGTTCATCGAGACATTTGAGCAAAACATGAGCTGTTGCCAGTGCATCACTGTCAGCCTGATGGGGCCGGTCATGTTCAAATCCAAATTCGGCTGATACATAACCAAGCTGGTATGAACCCAGCGAAGGAAAAGTTATTTTCAAGAAATCAATCGTATCTAGAATACGACCTGTAAACGGTAAATATCCACATCGATCAAGTGCATTCTGTAAAAAATGAAAATCGAATGCTACGTTATGGCCCACCAGAACCACATCGTCAAGAAGCGGTACCATCTCCATCATCATCTCTTCAAGAGATGGAGCATCCGCGACATCTTCTTCTGTAATTCCGGTCAACCCAGTGATGAATGGCGGAATTGGAACACCCGGATTTACATAAGAACTATATATTTGAGTTATGCTGAAGTCATGGTCTATGATGGCAAGTCCGGCCTGTATGATCTCACCGTCGGACTGCGTGCCGGTTGTTTCGAAATCCAAAACGGCAAATTTCATTGCAATATACGATCCCTTCCATTCCAGTCTATGTTACAGCATAGCAAAAAAAAGGACATTTGAAAATTAACTGACAAAAAAGCGGTGTTTCCGCCGCTATGTCAAAGGAGGAAACACCGTTCTTTTGTTGCCACATGTCTTTTTCAATTCAGGGCAATTTGGGCATGTCTTGAAACAGACTGAAGTGCAAGTGCAGATTTTCAGACACACCCTAGCTGGTTTGCGTATTGCAGTTTACCTCTGTTCAGCCTGCAAACTTCCATGTTGTACAGAGGTTCGGTCAACGTCGGGTCATACTGAAGGGCCTGTGCGAACAGGGAGCATGCTGCTTCTGGATTGGAGAGCTTCGCTTGGATACAGCCCAGAGCATTACATACAAGGCCTTTGAGTCTTGCTGATCCCTTAAGTAGCATAATTTGCTGTAAATGGGTTTCAGACTCATAAATCTGCTCCAGACTTAAGTGTGCGAGTGCCAGATAAAAACGGGCTAAGGCACTATCCGGGTAATCGTTCACAACCGGTAAGAATTGATCAATAGCCTGCGGATACATTTGTAGCTTAAAATATCCTTGGCCGCGGCTGAAGCATTCAAGATGAAGTTCAGGCAAAGCTGTCACTGCTTCCTGCTCCGGCTCAAGTGAAGCCGGTTTGTCCAGCTCCCTTTCCCGAATCTGACTCATCTTTTCTTCAAACATTAGCCATTCATCCAGCATCCCGTCACTCATTCGTTTGAGCAAATTCCATTTTTGTTGCAGCTCCTGTTTGTTCAGACCTTCAGCGGAAGGATAGCTCTTGATAATTTCATCTAACATGTCGTTCATTTCGGCGAAAACATGCTGGAACATCGATGCATCCCCACCCTTGGAAAATGAATTAGTGCAGTGACCTGTACTCATTTTTTGCTGGATGGGCCGATTTCATTCCCCTTCCCAGTCGATTACAAGATCGTGGCGTGAACTTCTTTCTTCATCGTCTGAACCGGTTTGTTCTGACTGTCCACAAACACCACAGTAGGTTTATGCGTATTCGCTTCTTCCTGTGACATCATGGCATAAGAAATGATAATGACTGTATCTCCAGGCTGTACAAGACGAGCGGCAGCACCGTTCAGACAGATGACGCCACTGCCGCGAGGTCCTGGAATTACATAAGTCTCCAGCCTTGCTCCGTTGTTATTGTTCACAATTTGCACTTTTTCATTTTCCATTAAATCCGAAGTTTCCATAAGGTCTTCATCAATGGTAATGCTACCCACATAGTTCAAGTTGGCTTCCGTTACCGTAGCACGGTGAATCTTGGATTTCATTAGAGTTCTAAACATGGGACAGCACCTCCATTTTTTGAATACGTATATTATCAATCAATCTTGTTTTCCCAAATTTCACGGCTAGTGCAATTAGCAGATCATCATATGCATTCAATTCCTCTTGGTCTGCAAGAGGCTCCAGACTTGGAAAAGCCTGAATCTCGGCATAATCAATGACAGCATGCGCAGATTTGCCAATATGTTCATGAAGCAGACGACGAATGTCTTTCGCTGTAACGGCTGTTCCAATCTCCACCGACTCCTGTGCGGCTCGCAGTGCCTGAGACAAGACCAAAGCTTCCTGACGTAGCTCTGCGCTCAAATAGACATTACGGGAGCTGAGCGCCAAACCGTCCTGCTCACGAACGATAGGACAAGGGATAATGTCCACTGGCATATTCAGATCATGTACCATTTGCTCAATAACGGCCACCTGCTGTGCATCCTTCATCCCAAAAAAGGCTTTCTGCGGTTGCACGATGTTAAACAGCTTCGATACTACGGTAGTCACTCCGTTAAAATGTCCTGGCCGGGATGCGCCACATAAGCGCTCTGTAATCCCGGATACTGCAATCGTCGTTTGCGTCGGCTGGGGATACATCTCTTCCACCGAGGGAATAAATACGATATCTACCCCTTCAGCACGAGCCGTTTCAAGATCGCGCTGTTCATCCCGCGGATAACTTTCAAAGTCTTCATTCGGGCCAAACTGTATCGGATTAACAAAGATGCTTAGAACAACGATGTGGCTCTGTTCTCTCGCTGCTTTCATCAGACTGGCATGGCCTTGATGAAGGTATCCCATGGTGGGCACCAGTCCAACGATCGTTTCTTCGGAATGGATCGCTTGCTTTTTTCGCATCAAGCTTAGTTCCCGTCTTAACTCTGTGATCGTGCGTATGACTTTCATCAGCGAATTTCCACCTTTTCTTTACGTTGTCCATACAATCCATCCAGCACGCCATCCGCTGCACTGAAAACATGCTCTTCGGCCGGGAAGGAGCGATCTTTCACTTCTTTTACATACGTTTCAATACTGCTGCGAATCACACTTCCTACATCACCATAGGTTTTGACAAATCGTTTAGGCGTGTATGGTGAAGCATATTGAACCACATCATGAAAAACGAGCACTTGACCGTCACATCCCCGCCCTGCACCAATGCCAATGGTCGGGATCGACAATTCCTTCGAGATTGCCTCGGCCACTTCTTCCGTCACGAGCTCGAGCACGATGCCGAAAGCCCCTGCGGCTTCAAGCGCTTTGGCTTCATCCATCAGACGTCTGGCATCTGCTGCATCCTTGCCCTGAATCCGGTAACCACCGATCTGATTCACCGATTGTGGTGTCAATCCAATATGTCCGAGCACAGGCACACCTGCTTGCACAACAGCCTTGACTGTCTCTGCAATCTCAATGCCGCCTTCCATTTTGACCGCATGAGCATGACCTTCCTGCATCAACCGGCGAACACCTCTCAATGTTTCATCAACGCTACCGTGATACGTCATAAAAGGCATATCTGTAACGATAAACGTGTGTTCCGCTCCACGCACAACCGACCGAGTGTGGTAGACCATATCATCAATCGTGACTGGCAAAGTTGAGTTATAACCAAGGACAACATTACCTAGAGAGTCGCCCACTAAAATCATGTCAATGCCGGCTTCTTCGGCGAGCAGAGCAGTTGGATAGTCATAAGCTGTAATCATGCTAAGCGGGATGCCGTCTTGCTTGTATTTTTTCATCTTCACAATGTTTAATGCTTGTTTGTTTGCCATTTGTCTTGTACCCCTCTCACCTTTTCAATTAAACGCAACAAAAAAACCTTTTAGTTTTCCACTAAAAAGTCCCGAAAAGTCAAAAAAGAGTCACTTGCGATCGTCCCTTCTGTCTCGGTCCTCTTCGGCTCAGAGCAGAATCCAACAACACATTTGTTCTTATTCCATTTTTTCCTTGCTATTGCTGTCCTACTTGTCTACGTAAAACGCATCAAGCAGAACTAAGGTTAATGCTCATCGGAGTGCAGCTCGGTCTTTACAGCCCGATACCGCCTCACGAAAACAGTATACCAAAGTTCTGCTCAAAGTTCACGTCTTATGTTCGAGATCATTCAAGAGTTTTCGACAAAATATTAGCTTTTCCAAGTCACTTCGCCAGATATGATCAGTTCGCGTACCCCATCCTGCTTCTCAACTACCAGTGCTCCCGAAGAGTCCAGCCCTACAGCTGTTCCCTCAATCACACCGTGAGGATTGGTAACAGTCACCTTTCGATTTAACGAAACGGACAACGCTTCCCATAGTGAAGATATAACTCCAAATCCCTCTTTTTGATATAAAAAATAAAGATGTTCCATTTCCGTTAAAATAGCGGCTGCCAGCCCCGTCCGATCAATAGCTTGCCCTGTTTCAATCTGAATCGAGGTGGCAATCTGTTGCAAGTCTTCCGGATAATCCTGAGAATCGAAATTTACATCTACGCCAATGCCCGCAATGCAATATCGAACCTGATGATCTTCCACCGCAGATTCAAGTAAAATGCCACATATCTTACGGTCATTAATCAACAAGTCATTCGGCCATTTGATGCCAGCCTCTGCACCAGTATAAGCTCGAATCGCTCGACATACAGCTACACCAGTCATAAGGGTAAGCTGGGGCGTATGTTGCAACGGTAATTCGGGGCGTAGCAGCACGCTCATCCAGATCCCTTTTCCAGGAGGGGAGAACCACTTGCGGCCGAAACGCCCCCTGCCGCCAGTCTGTTCTTCAGCGAAAACCACCGCCCCCTCACTCTCGCCCTCTTCTGCCAGCTTAAGAACATCAGCCTGTGTAGATGACGTTGAGGACAGCATGATCGCTTTACGGCCAAATGTCGTCGTCTTCAGAGCAAGTTGGAGAGCTGTCTCATCAATGCTTTCGGGTCTCGTGACCAGACGGTACCCTTTACGGGAAACGGCTTCAAACTCATAACCCATCTCCCGTAATTTATTGACATGTTTCCATACGGCGGTTCGGCTGATGGACAGATGCCGGCTAATCTCCTCGCCCGACACAAACTGTCCGTCAGCATGAAGTAACATATGTAATAAGTCCTCATGCTTGGTCATTCGCAGCCACCCGTTTCACTTCAGCACTTAGTGTTTCATACTGATTCTTTATATTTCCAATCGCCGTTTCCCTGAGCAGATGTTTCATGAGTTGTCCGAGCCAAGGTCCACCTTTGCGCTCCACTAATTGCAACACCTGTTCACCGGTGATTTCGAGTTCTTTTATTGCGTGGACTGGCATGGATCGGCTCCAGTCTGCCGCGAGAGTTTGAACTTTAACGAGTCGATCATGTGTCTGTTCAGAACCTTCACGCCACTGTTTCGGCAATTGCTCTTGCAAGAGCAGCCAGTCGTTAGCCGCCTGAGCACCACAATGGAGTACGGACACAATCCAGTTTTCCCGCAGCCCTTGATCATCTTCGCAATGCTCCACAAAATCAGTCACCAGTTGCTCCATCTGAAGCACACCCGTAATTCGAACACGTTGTTCATTGGAAAATGTCCACAGCCGCAATAACTTGTCTGCTTCTCCCCGGTTGTATCCACCAGCCAGCAACACACATGACCATCGGAGCAACACATGTTCTCCTGCCAAATGTTGCAAGCCAGTTAACAAATCTTTATTGAACCTGGAAGAATCCACTGGTGCTTTGACATACTCTAGCGCTCTGCTGCGAAATAACAATTCCAATCCCTTGAGCGGATGAGGACCTGCCATCATTTTTACCATCTCGGTACGAACCCGTTCCATCGCAATATGCCGGAGCAGTTCGCGTTGATCAACGAGTCCCTTCCAAGTATTGTACGCAATCCTGAAATTAAAGACGGAAGCGAACCGAACGCAGCGCAACATACGCAGAGCATCCTCACCAAAACGCTCAACCGCCAGGCCTACACAACGCACAAGCTCTTGTTTAATATCAACTTGTCCGCCAAAAGGATCCACTATAGCTCCCTTCACGTCCATTGCAAGAGCATTCATGGTGAAATCACGCCGCTCTAAATCTTCCTTGATATCCTGAACAAACTGCACTGCTGCAGGCCTGCGATTATCCTGATATTCCGACTCTGTCCGAAAGGTCGTCACTTCAAAGTAATAACCGCCAGAGCGGACCGTCACAGTTCCATGCTGTAATCCCGTAGGAATACAATCATCAAAGAGAGCCATAACTTGCTCGGGAGAAGCAGAGGTCGTAATGTCCATGTCGTCCACGGCACGCCCCAATATTTCATCCCGAACACAGCCGCCAACCCAATAAGCCTCGAAGCCATGTTCATTTAATCGAGTAAGGACATTCTCACTTTGTTTTGCCATTTCATCATCTGCTTGTGTCCATTGAACCACCACATATCACCTCTTCTCTTGCCAGTTGTGGTTTCCCACACTTAACCGCAAACGGGATTGAGACTGGGGATTTCTCTTCCAAGCACACGATAATATATCTTTTCATATTCCTGCCGAATGGAGTCATTGCAGAAATCATGATGTGCACGATGAAGGCAAGCCTCCCTGATATCGGCAGCCAAACGCTCATTCGTTAGAAGACGAATCGCATTCTCAGCCATAGATTGGGTATCCCCGATCGGAGAGAGGAATCCTGTCTTCCCATGCAGTACTAGTTCCGGAATACCGCCAGCCTGCGAACCAATCGTAGGCACACCACATGCCATCGCTTCAAGTGCTACCAGACCAAAGCTCTCTTTCTCGGATGGAAGCATTAAAATGTCGGCCATTGATATCACCTGAGCCACATCATCCTGTCTGCCCAGGAAATGAACCTTTTCACTCAAGCCCAGTTCTTTAATTTTACACTGAATTTTGGGCAAGTCTGGGCCTTCACCCACAAACAACAACTTCGCGGGAACCTGCTCCTGAACTTGACGGAATACTTCCACTACGTCTTGTGTTCGCTTGACTGGACGAAAGTTCGAGATGTGCATCAGTATTTTTTCATGAGGGGCAGCATAATCACGTCGCAGACTCGCTGCATCTCTTGGATAATAAACACGTTTATCAATAAAATTATAGGTCAGGTCAATCGGACGCTGAATATCCAGTAGTTCAACCGTCTCCCGAATCAAATCCTGAGAAACAGCTGTTACCGCATCACTTTCATTGATCGCAAGACGGATCAGATCTTTCAACGATTCATCCTGAGCAAGTACCGTAATATCCGTCCCATGCAGGGTTGTAACCACTTTCAGATTGTCTCCGACCATCTGTTTGGCTAGAAATGCACATACCGCATGCGGTACAGCATAATGCACATGTAGCAAGTCTAGCTGTTGAGCCTTTGCCACCTGAGCCATCTTGGTTGCTAAAGACAGGTCATACGGAGGATACCGAAACACGTAATAATCGTTAACCTCTACTTCATGATAAAAGATATTCTTCTGAAACTTTCCTAATCTGAACGGAATGCTGTTCGCAATAAAATGAACCTGATGTCCCTGTTCGGCCAGCAATTTGCCGAGTTCCGTTGCGACAACCCCGGATCCTCCGAGGGACGGATAACAGGTGATTCCGATTTTTAGCTTTTGATCCATCGGGTTGGACGCTCCTTTGATCTCCCGCATATTGCAGGTTGATATCATGCAACGGAAATTAATTGATGTCATGATTTGTTTATGGTCTGTTTATATAACTAGACCTATTATAATTCACACGTCCACTCCGATGACAGAATTACCTGCCAATCGCTGTTATCCCCAGATTTTTTGGATTCCCTTTTACTAAAAGGGGAAAATCCGGTGATAAGCCTATGCTTACAAAGTAGATCTCTTTCAGGAAGCTTTTAGGCGAGCGCTTCGCTTTTTCAGGTATTTTCTGTCCTCTCCGTTCAAGTGTGAATATATGGTTCTATCTATATACAGAGGTAGCGCCGTTTAGACGCCAAACTGTTTCACTACATAAGGCGTTATCGTTGCAAATCCTTCTGCAAACGGGATTAAGCTACGTTGTCCAAGTAAGGAATCACGTGCCCTCACTCGTTCGATATAACCTTGATTCAGCGGTGTAGATACGATACCTGCACCCTGCTCGAACTGAGATCGATAACAGCGAAGCGAGGCTTCCTTTTGTTCATAGTGTTCCGTAATATCCACAATCAAATCCGTAGGACCGATATCGTTGATAAAGTAAAAATAAGTTTCCTTCACTTGTACAGCTGGCATGTCCGGCATATAATTTCGAAGCTTCGCGTTAAATACCGCTTCTTGCACGAGTTTGCTACACATAATATGATCGGGATGCCGATCCTCCCAGTAAGGTGCAAAAACAATTCGAGGTGCATGTCTGCGAATCTCAGCGGTAACCGCTTCTACATGTTCTGGTGTAACATACAGCCCCCGGTCAGGTAATTCGAGATTTGTTCGACACGAAAGACCGAGGACGCGTGAGGCTTGCTCCGCTTCCTCGGTTCTGCGCTCCACGGTGCCATTGGAGGACATCTCGGCACGAGTCAGGTCACATACGCCTACCTTTAACCCGGCAGCCGTATGTTTCGCAATCGTTCCAGCCATGCCAATCTCGGCATCGTCCGCATGTGCACCGAAGATAAGAATATCTAGACTCATTGAGAGTCACCCGTATTCAATCCAGCGTCCGGCTTGTACTTATGTACGAGTTCCCTCCAAGCAAAATCACCACGGTCAAGAGCTTTAACAAGGATCTCGGCTGTTGCAATATTGGTAGCCAGTGGAATGCCCTGAACATCGCACAGGCGAAGCAGTGCATTAATGTCCGGCTCATGGGGCTGTGCCATTAATGGATCACGAAGGAAAATGATCAGATCCATCTCGTTTTGTGCAACCAACGCTCCGATCTGTTGGTCTCCCCCAAGCGGCCCTGATTCAAAACGATGAATCTGCAGGGATGTACCTTCCATAATACGAAGACCTGTCGTACCTGTTGAATATAATTGATGGTCTGTAAACACAGGCTCATAGGCCGTAACGAAGTTTACCATTTCTTCTTTTTTACGATCGTGGGCAATAAATGCGATTTTCAACATGACAATCTTCAATCTCCTTTAGTCGATAAAGTGGTCAAAGCCGTAAACGAGTCCTGTATATTCCATCACCTTTTGTACACCGATCTTGACTCCCGGCATATAACCAGCACGCTCATATGAATCATGACGAATTTTCAGCGACTGTCCGTAATCGCCAAATACAACTTCCTGCTGTGCGAATACACCTGGCAAACGCACGCTGTGAATGCGGAATCCGTTATAATATCCACCACGTGCACCCTCAATCGTTTCTTCTTCGTTCGGATTGCCTTGACGAATTTCTTCACGATTGGCTGCAATCAATTCAGCTGTTTTGATCGCTGTTCCTGATGGTGCATCCAGCTTCTGATCGCCATGGTATTCAATGATCTCTACGTTAGGCATATGTTTGGCTGCCTGTGCTGCAAAACGCATCATAAGAATGGCTCCAATCGAGAAGTTAGGCGCGATCAGTCCGCCAATACCTTTCTCCTGGCATTGCTTGTCCAACTGTTCAATCTGCTCCGGCGTAAAGCCGGTAACACCCATGACGGGTCTTACGCCATGGCGGATAGCAATCTCTGTATGAGCAAAAGCAAATTGAGGCACTGTAAAGTCAACCATGACCTGTGGTTTGGTTTCAGCAAAAGCCATCTCGATATCATCGGTTACCAATACGCCACACTCTGGCAGTCCTACCAGCGTTCCTGCATCCGTGCCTGCTCCGGAGCGATTGACAGCGGCAGCAAGTTCCAAATCCGGGTCTTGCAGTACCAGTTTCACAACTTCACGACCCATTCGTCCAGCCGCTCCGATCACGGCAACTCTTATCACTTCACTCATCTTGGCTGCATCTCCTTCACTATGTTAGTTCATCTAGTCGTGTTAACCCATGCATCTCATCCAGTCTGTATTTATTATAACACTCGACTGTGAATATCAATTACTGCATCGATTTCAACCGTTGCTTCGTTTGTTGTAACATCTGATACAACTGCCCGTTCTGCGGATCAAGCACAATTGCATCCTGTAACACCTGAAGGGCACTTTCGTATTCGTTCAGATCGCTGTGAGCAAGAGCCAGCATCACATGTGCCTCCACAGACAGTGGATCCAGCCTAATCGCTTCTTTAAGAAGTTGGGAAGCCTCGACATATGGCTTGCTTGATTCTGTTCCAGCCTGCTCAAGCAGTAATTTGGCTCTAACTGTAAGTTGCTTCGCTTCAAGTGTCTGCAGATGAAGCACATATTCTTCGGCACCTTCGGATAGTTCCACCGCCTTGCGGGCATATTCAAGTGCAGGAAGCAAATGTTTGCTTCGGGCGTGCGTTATGGAACAGCGATAATATAACTCGGCATGCTCCGGGTGAGCATGAATAGCCGCTTCGAACCAGCGAATGGCTTGCTCAAAATCATTTTGCAATATACAGCGGTAAGCCTGCTGCATATAATCTTCCGGTTTCATCATCAAGCTGACCCTCCCCGTGCGGGTGATGGTACAGCATATGTAATCTACGCCTAATCGGTGTTTTTTGGAGTCCACCGATTTGCGTCGCGGGTATTAAATTTATGCATAACTTTGTCATGCGCTTCAGCCAGATCAATACCGAGCGAGTTTGCAAAGCAGATAGTGATAAATAAAATATCACCAAGCTCAAGTTCAATTGAATTGGCAGCTTCGGAAGCTTTCTTCGGTTTCTCTCCGAACTCGTGATTCACTTCACGGGCAAGCTCTCCAACCTCTTCAGACATCCGGGCCAGCATGGCCAGAGGACTGAAATATCCCTCTTTGAATTGAGAAATATAGAGGTCAACCTCACGCTGCATTTCTGCCATACTTTTCTCCATGAGAGCAGGTTCTCCTTCTATTCTGATGTCGTGTTTGTTCCTAATAATATCAGTTATTGATGTTTACTTCCACCATCCTACGGTACAAATCATGATTAATGTCCGGCATAATCATTTTTAAAGACTATAGAAACAGGTATACTAAGATGGGAATGATGACTTCCTCATTCTAATTCAAGTACAGAGAGGGATCTTATGAGCACTACCAAAACGTGGATTCAACTAAAACTTGTACTCCCAATACTGTTGGGTACAGCTTTATACGCCTTTGGGCTTCTTTATTTTATTATCCCCAATCAGTTGATGGAGGGCGGACTTACCGGGGTTACCGTGCTGATTAACTATGCCTTCGGGGTTTCCCCGTCCCTTACCACTCTTATTTTAAATGTTCCGTTATTTCTGATTGGGCTTAAAGTGCTCGGTAGCAGACAGATGATTTATACCGGAGTCGGGATTGGGGCGTTGACCTTATTTCTGTGGCTGTTTGAGAAAATGATTCATCAAGGCTGGATTGAACCGTTACATACCGAGAATGATCTTCTCTTGGCCGCATTATATGCAGGGGTTACCTTGGGAGCCGGGCTTGGCATCGTGTTCCGCTGGGGCGGTACGACAGGTGGTTCCGACATTATCGCGCGTATCCTGAATCGAAAATATGGGTGGAGTATGGGACGAGTGCTGTTAGGTATCGACTTTGTGATCATTGGCCTTTCCCTCATTTACATTCCCAAGGAAAAAATTCTGTATACACTCGTCGCTGTGTTTATTGCATCGAAGGTTATCGATTTCATTCAGGAAGGTGCCTATTCAGCCCGTGCATTTATGATCATCAGCGATTATGCTCCCGAGATTGCCGATCAAATCACCAAAGATATGGATCGCGGCGTTACGCTCATTCCAGCCATCGGCGCTTACTCGAAACAAGCAAAGCATATGGCCTACTGTGTTATTTCCAGGCAAGAATTTCGCAGGTTACAAACGATTGTACGTTCCATTGATCCCAGGGCATTTGTCATTATCAGTGATGTACACGATGTGCATGGGGAAGGTTTTAAAGAAAGCTGAGACTTTATTTTTACGATAGTAAATATGCAAAAAAAGAAACCTCTTCCCACAGCAAGACGTCAGTCTATCGGCTGTCTTTGTGGTAAGAGGTTTTCGTTGTTCATTTTATGATACATCTATCATGATAAATAGGGAAAAATGACTAGCGGCGATATGTAAAAATATCCTGTTGCTCGGCACGATACTTACGGTACCCCGCATAACTCAGCGTAGCAACAATGACAGAACTAATTATTAGCCCTGCTGCCCGGCGGTCTGGCCCTTGTACATAGGGCACAAAGGCACTCTCATCCTTTTCACGTCCAAACAGTTGATTGACTAACTCCTCTCCATGTTCGGTCATGCTACGGAGCTGTGATCGATCAGACTGCTTTGCATGTGTCAGTCCTTTGAGATGGGATAACCAAGCATCCATTTGAGCGATCTGATACGGCTCAAGCCGAATGATCGCCGCTGGACGGATCGTTTCATAGTGCTCTTCAAGAACACTAAAGCGATTAGTCAGAATCGTTGCACTGTTGTTCTGATTAGCTGCCAGTGATAACGCATCGAGATCATTCTTCACAATTTTATAATATTGGAGCCAGAGCGGTTTAGCCGGATTGGCCAGACTGTCCGTAGCAAGTCTGAGTTTGGCTGAAGCTTGCTGAAGCAAATGTCTATCCCCTTTGAATTTAGCTGTAGCCTCCTTGACTTCTACCACCGTTTCGGACAACGCATGAATTCCCTCAACAGAGGTTTGACCCTCAAACGAGACATGCGCCAGACTATTCCCGATACGAGTAACGCTGGCACGTACTTCCTCCATGTTATTTTCAAGCACCTTGCGATATAGTACAGTAGCCTCTTCATTCAATTGTGCAATGGTATAAGTTGAGGAAACTTCCTGATTCACATTTGGTTTGAATTCACCACTTTGCGCGGATACCCTGTACGAAGCATTGGTCCAAAGCAGCAGAGCCATGAGTGATACCGTCAACCATCCCGCTAGACTCCTGAATGTTCTCTTCATGGACATCCCTCCCATCATCAATGTATGGCGAGGGATGGCTGGTTAGAACAAGCTAAGCTGGTATACTCAGGCTCTTTTGGCCTGCTTTAACGCAAGCCAAGCCGCAAGAATGCTCGCGATGGTCAACGTGACTGTAAAATTACGAACAGCCTGTACATGTTGGTACAGCGTTGCAGGCAACCACGGGTAAATATCGTATGTATAATCCATCGTATCATTCAACAATGTCCAGAGACCTGCCACAATCAATGACAACCAGCGGAAGCCGAAGAAGCGTACATATATCAGTGCTTCAATTGCCATGGCACTATGGGAAGCGATCAGCATCCAGTCCTGCCAGTGCTGTGCTCCTCCTTGAGACCAGCCAGCAAAAATGATAGATACAGCCCATACGCCATATTTAACAGAGGTAACTACAGCGAGTGCCTGGATAATATGTCCAATTCGTTGCAGGACTGCCGACTTTACAGGATACAGTACCCACAACAGCGCTAATGTAAAAAACAAGCTTGCTGTTGGGCTATCTGGCACAAATACGATCTGCCATACTGGCTGGTGGGCAAGAGTCCATTTCATTTGTTCACCATACCAGATATACCCGTAAACCGTACCAAGCGCATTACACCAGAACAAAAGCCACAGGAAATACCGATTGGTTAAAAACTCCCTGCTCCAAAAAAACGATAAAGCCACGACCACTGCACCTTCTTCCTTCACTCATTCTTGACACTTCATCTCGATTACCGAATTTCAGATATTATCAAAATAGACTTCAAAAAAACCTGACCGCATAACGATCAGGTTTTTTCATTAATTCGATTTTACTGTTCTGCCTTCTGTTTCGCAAGCCATTCGGCTAGATGAGTGATTTCGTCATCGGTAACACCCTGGGCTATAGCTTGGTCATACATTGGAGGCATTCCATTGTAGCCCTCTTTAATAATCGTCACAATCTCTTCTTGACTGTGCTTGTCACCGACGCCACGAAGAGAAGGTGCGTTGCCTTGGCCTTTCATATCGGTTGCGTGACAGCCAATACATCCAGCCTTTTTGTACGTTTCCATCGCAGAATCGTCCTTGTCAACAATCGCGACTTCCTCCTGCTGCTGTCCCGGTGCATTAGAAGTAGGCAAGCCCTGTTCATGTTTCTCCAGAGCCTCTTCCTCCCGCTGAATATGCTCCGGCTTCTGTCCTGACGCTTCAAGCTCGTGCTTGTAGTGTGTCCACGCTACGTTTGTCAGATAGAATACCGAGATAACGGACAGTAACATTAAAGCTGAGGCAATTGGACGTTTGTAGAAACGACGCTCTTTCCCCGTATCCAGGAAAGGAGCCAGCAGCAGAGCTCCGAATGCGACACCGCTGACACCCAGTACACCCAGCAGGACATAATCTCCAGATGCATAAGGATATTTCAAATACTGATACAGGAAAAGAAAGTACCAGTCTGGCATCGGGATAACCGATGCACTTGGATTAGCCGGATAACCGAGAGGTGCAGGTTCCGAGATGGTCAACACGAGAATGCCGACCAGAACAACAACCCCGACCATCCACTCTTTGAGCAAGAAGTTAGGAATAAATGCTTCCGATTTGCCGGGATATGCCGTGTAATCAGGTGGAGTAATGAACCCCGACCCTTTGCGGACGCGTGAATCACCGACAAAGATAACTTTTTCCTCATCATTGCCCTTGTGCCCGTGAGCCATTACGTTTCCTCCCTTCTTTGGTTTATAGTGGTCCCGAAATGCCCTGTCTGCGGATCATGATAAAGTGTCCGACCAGAAGCACCAGAAGCACCGCAGGGAGGAAGAAGACGTGCAATGCGAAGAATCGTGTCAATGTCTGTGCACCAACGATGGTTCCTCCTTGCAGGAATTCTTTGATAATTGGTCCAAGCCAAGGTACGGTGTTGGCAATCTCCAGCGTTACTTTTGTTGCAAAATACGCTTTGTTATCCCAAGGCAACAAATATCCTGTCAGACCGAGACCGAGCATGACGAAGAAAATCAACATGCCGACAACCCAGTTCATTTCACGCGGAGCCTTGTATGAGCCTGTAAAGAATACACGCATCGTATGTAGGAACATCATGACGATAACCAAACTGGCCCCCCAATGGTGCATACCGCGTACAATCTGACCAAAAGCTACTTTCGTCTGCAAATACTCAACACTTGCATACGCGTTAATAATATCTGGAACGTAGTACATCGTCAGGAACATACCTGACAGAATCTGAATAACTGTAATAAAGAACGTTAATCCGCCAAAACAGTATACGAATGCGGAAAAGTGATGCGCCGGGTTTACATGCTCTGGCACTTCATGATCCGCAACGTCCCGCCATATTGGCGTGATGTCAAGACGCTCGTCAATCCAGTCATAGACATTTTTAAACATCTGCGTTCACGCCTCCTATTTCACTCGGGTGTTCGGAACAATCTCGCCCAGATAAACCCAGCCTTGTTCCTCCTTAACCACATATTCATCCAATGGTTTCGGGGCTACGGCAAGATTCTTCCCTTCCTTGTCATAGTGCGCGCCGTGACATGGGCAATGGTACTCATTCGGGTAGTTTTTGTCACTGTTCCATCCCACTGTACATCCCAAATGCTTACAGATGGGTGAAAGCGCATAAATTTTCCCTTGCTCGTCCTTGCGAATCCAGGCCACCAACGAAGCATTACTCAAATACCAGCCATCCTGTTGTTTCAGTTCGAACGTAAATTCTTGAGGTTCATTTGTAATTTTGCTGATCTCAGCCACTTTGACAGAGGTTCCTTCTCCCTTGTGTTGCAAAATCGGGTCCACCGCAAAACGGACCATAGGAAGAATTGCACCGGCGGCCATGTAGGCTGTAGCTCCACCAAGCGTATACGTCAAAAACTGCCTGCGCGACATTTCCAATTTGCTTGGCGGTTTCATCGAGGCTTCGTGCTGGTCATGCTCACTGCTCATACTGTCTCCAACCCCCTTTTTCAGCCAACTCTCTCAATCGTTTTCATTATCATAAATTCCACGACTTACTAGAACATACATAATCATATAGTAGCCCTAGAACACCGTCAAGAATTTGTCACACATTTTTAAGGTTCAATTGTAAGCGTTGTTAAAAAACTGTTGGAAATTTGTCACATTTGTCATCAAGATGTCACCTTTTCCATAGGTCTCGAATGCATTCCCCGACATGTCGGGCAATTGTCCCTTCTTCGAGTTGCCCTGCTAGATCCTTTTGACTCAAAAGTAAATCCGCGGCTGGAATGTCCATCTCCACAAATGATCCATCTGCTGACATAATTACCACATACTTAAATCCAGAAGCTTTGAGTTCAGTCGACAAAGTATTTAATGTCATTGACATTTGCGAACTTGCGTAATGATAGGCTGGGTACGTCATAATTCTCCCTTTAAAAGGAATCTCCACCGTATCTAGAAAATCTCTCAGCCGTTCCAGCGCTTCAGTCGCTTCAACCGGTGACTGTTTGCCGCTCATAGCCGTGAACGGAACAAGGCAGGTATCCAGATAGAGTTGCAGTTCAGCCCAGCTGTCTTGATTCATCTCACTGAATTTCAATTCCCTATATCCCCTTCCTATCCATTTTATTCCCATATTATATATGAGCATATGTTATAAAGCCAGATATTCATTCAATTTTTAGGTTTATATAAAAAAATATTAAAAAAAGGAATGCGCGGTTGCGCATTCCTTTTTATCCACTATTCATTTAAATGGTTCTATATTGATCCGTTAATTGATCGTCCTCAGTTCATCCGTCAGACTCCGGAAAGCTACTTCGTCTCCGGTAGCTAACGCTTTGTCGATTTCCAAATAAAGCTTTTCACTCTTCTGTTTGCGAAGCGCCTCGTCCCAAACCATCTCAGCCGCCAGCCCCAACATGACTTCATACGTAACTTTCATTTTATCCAATAGGATGCACCTCCAAAACGGATTTAAGAGCTCCTATATTCTCTTCCTTTGATTACATAACCCAGTGAAGTTCTTGACATCCGCTGCAGATCAGCTTCAGTCAATTCACGAATCACTTTGGCAGGTGTCCCCAAAGCGAGAGTATAGGGCGGAATTTTACTATTTTCAGTTACTACAGAACCGGCTCCAATCAGTGAGTACTCACCGATTTCGCCACCATTGAGTACAATGGCTCCCATACCGATCAATGCCCCTGTTCCGATGGTACAACCATGAATGATTGCAGCATGTCCTACGGAGACATCATCTCCCAGAATAAGAGGTTGGTCGGTGTTTACATGTCCTACAGCATTATCTTGAATATTGCATCGCTTTCCAATAATAATAGGTGCCAAATCGGCCCGCAGAACTGCATTAAACCAAACGGTAGAATCTTCGTCCATTTGCAGATCACCTATTAATTTTGAACCCTCCGCCATATATATGGAAGGGTGTAGCACTGGTTTTATACCTTTGTATGGAATTATCATTCGTATCACTCCTTAATTTGGGAGTGATTGTAGCAACTTGTCCTTCACTTGTCAAACACAATAGGTGCAACATCAGCAGAGATGGAGCGGCAAGATGATGCGAGCTTTAATCCCCAAGCCGTCATCTGCACAACTCTTCCTTGTTCATGCTCACCTGCACGAATCAAGCCTAGATGCATCATCATTTTAATGATCCGCTTATCATAGATATCTTCAGCGGTGTCATAGTAAAACGGCTGGATAAACGGGCCAATTTGCTGAAAAAGAGATTCCCTTGTAGACCAATTCTCGGCACATTCGCCTGTCCAGTACACAATCGAGGACAGATTTGGAACAGCACCTTTATAAAGTCTTAACCAAAACCGAAACAGCTGTATCATTTCGGCTGTTTTCTCGGCCCCCAGTTTCTCTTCACCAGACCCTGTCAGCCTAAGACACCCCTGCTCTTCACGAATCAATCGGTGATGAAACGCATAATCATACACCAATGCGAATCGATCCGGATAATCCTTGAACGAACGACCATATCCGAAGCGCCAACCGGCTTTGCCTACCAGTTCCTCAGAGATGTGCAGATGCTCCATAAGTTGCTGCTGTGAGCGTCGATACATCATGCCTTCGGCATTCACAGCGATCTCATGTCGTTGCACAAATTTCAGGAACAACTTCAGATCTTCTGCCATCAGATGATATTCTTCTCGATACATGGCCGGTTCTGTTGTTTTGTCTATACCTGCTCGTAAATGGGTAGATAATACATCTCTGAACCTCAGTTTCAAGTCTTTAGGCACTTGATAGAGATATCTGGTCTGTTGTGTAGTCCCATTGAACAGCCAGCCGCTTTTGGTAAAGCGAACAATGAGATCACGCGGACTCGAGCCTGCCTCACTCTCCTTTTTGTCCATCGATTGACGGGCTATGGCGATGAGCTCCTCCATACCATAAAATTGGCGGGGGTCAAATAACAGGTTGTTCAGAAACCGTTGATCGGCCTGGTTCAATTGACGTATCTGTTGCTCAAAGAAAGGTTTACTACCCAATGTTGTGAGGATGCTCTGGATGAGTTCATGTTTGGAATTAGGCTTGCATTCACATTGATAGTAGTCTGCTATTCGATTAAGCTGGCCAATATCAGCAAAAGTCAGCATATCTGCTAGATTCATGGATCCATCGCCTCACCCGTTCACTGCTTTAGGTTGCTGATCTGGCCTTCAACAGTGTGGTTTTGTAAACATGGTTGACGGATTCTCCACAATCTAAACCTCTTCTTGCCATTTTTTTTGTTTTATCTCATCTTATGCCTCAAAACAATCAATCAGAAGAGAAACAGTAGAGTTTATCCGCAGTCCTGTTTAATCTCTTAAATGTAGATGGTATAAAAAAACAACCTGAGCTTATCACTCAGATTGTTTGGCGGTATCCATAGACAGATGTTGTGTGCAATTATATAAGAGTGGAGTCCAGTCATCTTCATGTTCTTTCTCCAGAATGGTCAGCGACAGATTGCCAATGCGTTCGGTGTATTTATCCTGATATAACGCCGTTAACAGGTTAGCAAGAAAAGCACCATGCGTTACAATCAGTACATTTTCTTTCGAGTGAGCAGACCATAAATCGTCCAAAAAAGCCAGCGCACGTACTTGAATATCCTCGATGTGCTCTTGTCCCAGATCAAGTGTATCCCAGGATTTCCCCCAACGCGCAACCCGTTCATCCGAAGTAAGGCCCTCAACCTGACCAAATGCTCGTTCTTTCAATCGTGCGTCCGGTTCAAGCATAGGTACATCCAGCATCCGTGAAAGAATCTTTCCCGTTTCCTGTGCCCTTGATAAACCACTCGTCACAATAAAATCCCACTGGTAGTCCTCAGACTGCAGACGTCTACCAAGGCATTCTGCCTGCTTACGTCCTTCCTCATTCAAAGGAATATCCGTCTGCCCCTGTATGCGGCCAGCCGCATTCCAATCTGTCAGACCATGACGAACAAGTCCGATCCGCACATTCATCCCTCATTTCTCCACACAGCAAACGCCAGGTTGGAAACCTACGCACCCACACCTTGTTTACGTTTAGTTGTTGATCGATGCATACGTCCAAGTGAAAACAAAGCCATTCCTATGGCAAGCAGAGACAATGCCATCCAGTATTGAGGATACGCAGGCCCCATACTCACAACAAAAGGTTCAATGATACTCCCTTTATTCGCTCCAGGGATGTCATACTTATATAATCCCGAAGATGAAGATGTACTTCCAGCAACCCCAGTCTCAAGGATGCCTGTTGTAATTACATTGGACTTCTCAGCTTCTGAAACCTCTGGCTTGAACATCGCCATGTACAGAAAGCTGCATAAAAAAATAGCCAGGAACGCCGCAATCCACAAAGACATATGTTTACGGATTGCCGCAGAGAATCGATTAACCTTTGCCTCTTCTGGTAATAGCCATGGAGACTCCGCGTAAATCCGGTCCATTACGTTTCGGTTGACCCTCTCTGCCTGTTGCTCTGTCACTGGAACCGGGATGCTGTGCAGCAACATCTGGGCTTCCTCCCAGACTTCAAACTGCTCCGAACAATCTTCACAACCAGCGAGATGTGCTTGAAAAGCAATTCGCTGAGGATGAGATTCCGGTAAGTCCCAGACCAATGCAAACAGTTCCTGGGCTTCATTGCAATTCATCGGTTCTTCATCCCTTCATATGGCTCGTACATCGGCTCGAAGAAATAAGGCTCCAACTGTGTTTTTACGCTTGATCTTGCCCTGAATAAAAGCGATTTAACAGAACTAACGCTCTGCCCCAAAATACCTGCAATTTCCTGATAGTCGAGCTGATCATACTCACGGAGTATAATCGCAGAACGTTGCTTCTCTGGTAGATTGTTAATCGCATCTCTAACCAGCATAACCCGCTCGCTACGCAGTACAGCATGCTCAGGAGCGTTCTCCATAGGAGCAACAGGAACTACGCCGCTCTCTTCAAGCGGAACATTCCCACTACGCTGTTTACGAAGCTCACTCAATACCGTATTTCTAGCGATGGTATACAGCCAGGTGGAGAATGAAGCATCCACCTCACGGAAAGAGTGTAAACTGCGGAACGCCTTGTAGAATGTCTCAGAACAGAGATCTTCCGCAAGCAGCTCCATATTGGAACTTTTCAACATATGATATACGAAAGCCAGTATTTTACGCTGATAACGACTCATCAGCTCGGAATATAACTCAACGTTACCTTCCTTGATCTCTCGAATCAACTGGGAATCCGTCATTTGAGTGCGACCCCTCCTCGCCCATCCATGTGCTTCTCCCCGTTCGACTCTATCCATGTATTACCGAACAGGCGTAAAAAAGTTGCGGTTCAACCGCATAAAAAAAGCGTCCAGCACCGTTTTCGGCCCTTCCGCCAAATTCCCCTATGTAATGGCAATTTCCCCAACGTTTCTACATAACAGTAACATTGTACAACGGTCTGCATCATCCTGGCAAATCCATTGCTATCCACTTTTGTCCGACTTAACATTTATATGCCATTAATTTCGTTGTCATGACTTCCTAATACAGCATTTTGGAAAGCCTTGCATATATAGACGTGACCATTTCTAAAAAGGTTACAAAAATGAGATATTTTTTCCGGAATTTTTTTTGGCGCATTCTATCAACATTCTTTTTCGTACCTCACGAGTGGTTTTGCTAAGATTAAAAGCCTTGATTGTACTGTTTTTCCTCCAAATCTAAGTTTATACAAATAAATTTGTCCAAAGTGTTGACAAAATGAAAACGTATACATATAATAAAAGTACAGTATGGTTTCTCTCCACTCCTATCCAATAACTGTATTGCTCCACGTGAGCAATGGCCGCTTATGTAAGCGGTCTTTTTTTTGTCTAAAAACATAATTCTCCCACTGCTTACAAAAAAAAGAGAGCTCTCGCCCTCTTTTGTCAACCTAAATCCACACCTGATAACCTAGTGATGCCAGCAGAGTCTTCGCTCGTTCCATATCTTCTTCCTGACGGAATGACAAACGCATAATCCCCGGCACGTCCACCCGGTTTTCAATAATCTCAAGGTTACTCAAGTTGATATCATTTGTCCCGAGCTCTGTTGCTATTTTACCGATCATACCCGGAGCATCCTGCACATCTGTATACAGATCGAATAAAGGCGAGATCATGCCCTTGCGTCGCTCAGGCAATACACTGCGGAATTCCCGCGCCTGACGAAATGCATCCTCAATGCCTTCCCCGTTCTTTTGCTCTAACATCGTTGTAAAAGACGACATTTGACTATTCCAGTCCTTAAGCAACTCCAGCAGCACGTCACGGTTACTCAGCAGAATATCCCTCCAGACAATCGCATCACTGGACGCAATCCTCGTAATATCCCGAAAACCACCTGCTGCCAGCATTTTATACAGCGGATTAGATTCGTTATATTCACGTACCTGATTCACCAAAGCAACAGCAATAACATGGGGCAGGTGACTGATCGCACCTACAATATCATCATGCAACAGAGGCTCTACCCGAACAATCTGAGCACGAGTATACGCTAAAAGCTCGGATAAGCGGCCATACGCCTCCTCAGGCACATGCATGGAAGGGGTGAGAACGTAATAGGCGTTCTCAAATAATACAGCTGACGCTGCGTCTACACCCGCCCGTTCCGATCCTGCCATCGGGTGCCCTCCTATAAAGTAAGCCTCTTTTAACCGAATCTGTTCCGCACAAGCTGCAATGGAAGCTTTCGTACTCCCAACATCGGTAATGATGCAACCTTTTTTCAGCGGCAGTCTGGACAGTTGTTCAAAATACGATTCAAGCAAACCAACAGGCACACACAAAAAAATGAAGTCGGCATCCTGCACCGCTTCTTCCAGAGAGAGCGTCGCAGCATCCACTACTCCGCTCGCTATGTACTTGTCTTTTAACTCTTCCAAATGTGCGTAACCCATGACGGTAACCCCCGGCTTGCCTTTAAAGCAAAGCGCAAGTGAACCGCCGATGAGTCCGACACCAATCATTGCAATTTTTATGGTCATGGGTCCTCACTCTTTCATCGCCAGTATTAAGGGCGTGCTGCCACATTCTCCGCCAGTGTGTTCTCCAGCGCCGCTATAAAAGCACGATTTTGCTCCGCTGTTCCCACAGACACACGAATGTAAGTTGGATAGACGTGAAAGCCCGAGCGAACGATAATACCTTGTTTCAACAAAGACTGAAATGCCTCGACGGATGGCATGTTGACGTCAACCAAAATGAAATTACCTTGACTTGGGAAATAAGGCAAACCCAGTCGTGAAAATTCATTTTGCAGCCATTCCCGATCTTCAGCATTCCGTTTGGAACACTCCTGAACAAAAGCCTGATCCTGAAGTCCAGCCATTGCAGCAACCTGCCCAAAACGAGAGGTGTTAAACGGTTCCCGGACACGGTTAATCAGGTCAATAATCTCTGGACGCGCAATTCCGTAGCCTATGCGGAGTGATGCCAAGCCATAAATTTTGGAGAAGGTCCGCAGAACAACCAGGTTGGGGTAACGATCGATCAATGAAATGCTTTGCGGATAAGCTTCATCCGTTACAAATTCATAATAAGCCTCGTCCAGCACAACCATTACATTCGACGGTACCCGGTCCATAAAGCCAATCAGCTCTTGCTCGGAAATGATCGTACCTGTAGGGTTATTCGGATTGCACACCCAGACAGCTTTGGTCTTATCGTTGATTTGCGCCAGCATTGCTGGCAAGTCGTGAGTTCCATTTTTTAAAGGGACCTCTATCGTTACTGCACCTTCGATGTCCGCATTGCTTTTATACACGGAGAAGGTCTGGTCCGCCATAATGGTCTCATCTCCGGGAAGAAAGAACGCCCGCGTGATCAGCGCAATAATCTCATCTGATCCACAGCCAAAAATCAAATTGTCTCGCTCTACTTCCAAATGCTTGGCAAGCACCGCTGTCAGTTCTGCAGCACTTCCGTCGGGATAAATACTTACATTAGCCAATTCTCTCGTCATTGCCTCAAGTACAGCGGGAGAACTGCCATAGGGGTTCTCGTTGGAGGCCAGCTTGATGACGTGCTCCAGCCCCAGTTCACGTTTTACTTCTTCAATCGGTTTGCCCGGTTTATACACAGGCAGATTGACAATCTGGGATTTCGGTTTCAACTCGACCGCCTCCTGTTGTTCAAACTTAGAATAAAGTGCAAAATAAAAAGTTCAACTTATGTGATTATCCTTTTAATTGTGCCACAAAGTTGCGAATTTGCAACAGTCCTGCCTCACGAGTATCCGGATTTTCAAGTAGCGGGATTGCCTCTTCCACTTGACGCACAATAGCACTCCCTACAACGACACCATCACAGATGCGGGAGAAATGGGCTACTTGCTCATGACTCGAGATACCGAAGCCTACGGCAACAGGAAGGTCTGTCAGACCTTTTACCGTTTCAATAAAACTTTCTACACCGTTAAAAAAGGATGCACGCTCTCCAGTTACACCAAGAGATGAGACACAATAGATAAATCCGCGCGCTCCAGTGACAATCCGCTCAATACGAGCATTGGACGTAGGGGCTACAAGCGGGACTAGATGAACACCGGCCTGATCAGCACGGCGACGCATATCCTCAGCCTCTTCGATCGGTAAATCCGGAATAATCATGCCGCTGATATCATGTTTGATCAACTCGTCAAAGAAAATATCCAGACCCGTTTGCAGCACCGGATTGTAATACGTAAACAGAACAAAGGGTAATTTCACACCGGCTTCACGAGCTTTAGCCGCCGTCTCCATCACCGTACGAATCGTGATTTGGCTTTTCAATGCACGCTCGGAAGCACGCTGGATCACAGGGCCGTCTGCGAGTGGATCGGAATATGGAACACCAAGCTCCAAAATGTCTGCTCCTGCTTGTTCAAGCTCCTTGATAATATCAATAGTGGTGTTCACATCTGGATCACCAACGGTAAGAAACGGAATAAGCGCCGTGCGATTTTGTTCTTTTAATTGCTGGAAGGTTCGGTCCATCAGATTCATTACAAGTTACCTCCCGTATACTTCATAATGGATTCTACGTCTTTATCCCCGCGCCCAGACAGACAGATCACAATGATATCATCAGCTGTCAGTTCCGGCGCCAGCTTCACGACCTGGGCAACCGCATGGGCCGACTCGAGCGCAGGAATAATGCCTTCCGTACGACTTAACAACTGCAAAGCATCCAAGGCTTCCTGATCCGTGATCGGAACATATTTAGCCCGTTCAATATCTTTAAGATAGGAGTGTTCTGGTCCAACCCCTGGATAATCCAGACCTGCTGAGATGGAGTGTGCAGGTTGCACTTGCCCATACTCATCTTGTAACAGATAACTCATCGAGCCCTGGAATACACCATGTGTGCCTTTGCTCATCGTTGCCGCATGGTACTCGGTATCCACACCTTTGCCTGCTGCTTCAACACCGACCAATTTAACATCCTGATCTCCGATAAAAGGGTAGAACATTCCGATGGCGTTACTTCCGCCGCCAACAGCCGCTACAATAACATCCGGAAGGCGTCCTTCAATCTCCTGAATCTGACGACGCGTCTCGTCTCCGATCACACGCTGGAAGTTACGCACCATCATTGGATACGGGTGAGGTCCGACAACAGATCCCAGCACGTAGAAAGTATCTTCTACATTACTGACCCAATAACGAAGCGCTTCGTTACCAGCATCTTTCAATGTACGTGTGCCGGACGTTACCGGAATGACTTCTGCTCCGAGCAATTTCATGCGGAATACGTTTAGTTGCTGGCGCTGGGTATCTTCTTCACCCATGAATACTTTGCACTCCAGTCCAAGCAATGCCGCCACGGTTGCCGTCGCAACCCCGTGCTGGCCTGCGCCGGTCTCAGCAATGACTTTCTTTTTTCCCATCCGTTTAGCAAGAAGCCCTTGTCCAATCGCATTGTTGATTTTATGTGCACCTGTGTGATTCAGATCTTCACGTTTCAAATAAATTTTGGGACCACCCAGATGACGTGATAATTGCTCCGCGTGATACAAAGGTGTTTCTCGTCCGGAATATTCACTGAGCAAATAATTCAATTCCTTGTTAAACTCTTCATCCTCAGAGAAGCGGCTGTATGCTTCTTCTAGTTCAATCAGAGCGTTCATTAGTGTCTCGGGTACAAAACGGCCTCCGAAAAGACCGAAACGCCCATGTTCATCCGGCAATTGGTGTGTCATGCCTGCTTCACCCTTTCTACAAATGCTGTAATTTTGGATATATCTTTCAGACCTTCCGTCTCCACGCCACTTGATACGTCTACGCCATAAGGTCTGTACGTTTGAATTAAATGTTGTACATTGTCCGTCTGAAGTCCGCCTGCAACAAACATGGCAATACCACGTTCAGTAGCCCATTCTGCGTATACAGGAATACGTTCCCAAGCAAATGTTTTGCCAGAACCGCCACCATACAATGGATCAAAGGTGTCCAACAAGATCGCGTCAACGAATCCCACGTAATCATTTAACCGTTGCAAAGCGGCATAATCCGCATCCTGTCCTGTTTCGTCTTTTGGAAAAGAAACGACCTTGAACAAATCTGCATGCCAGAGCTCTTTCACTTGTTGACAGAATTCCGCACTTTCCTGCCCATGCAATTGAATCACATCCAAAGACACTGTCTCCATCACATGTTTCAGTTCTTGCATCGTCGGATTCACAAATACACCAGCAAGTTTCGGTCGTTCATGTAAAGACCATTCAAACAATACCGATCTCAACTCCGCTGCCTTCTCAGGAGTAATCTGTCGTCGGGACTTGGCAAATACGACACCAATATAGTCCACAGGCAAGTTTATCATCGATTTTAGCACTTCAACGTCCTGAAGTCCACATATTTTTACGGCCGCTGGCATCAAGTTCTCTTCTTTACGGGAACCTGCACCTGTATCGTCATATATCGGGTTATTCATTATTTTGGTCCCATCAGATCGTAAACAGCAGCTTCCACATCGTCTTTACGCATCAGATGCTCTCCAACGAGAATACCGTGCACGCCAGCTTCAATCAGGGGTTTGGTCGATTCCGCACCGTCGATCCCGCTTTCGCTAATGAGCGTCACACCTGGTGGAATCAGTTCCATCAGATCGAGCGTGGTATTCAGACTGGTTTCGAACGTTTTCAAATTTCGGTTATTGATACCAACAAGTGTCGCTTCAGGAATCTCTAATACCGTTTCCAGTTCTGCCCGGTCATGAACTTCAATCAAAGCATCCAGTCCAAGACTTTTCGCAAACGTTAGAAATTGACGAATCTGCCCCGGTGTGAGAATGCTGGCAATCAGCAAGATCGCGTCTGCTCCCAGAAGTCTAGCTTCTGCAATCTGTGACTCATCGATCATAAAGTCCTTGCGCAAGAGCGGAATATTCACAGCCTGATGAATAGCCTGCAAATACTCGTTACTACCCTGAAAATAGGAAACATCCGTCAAAACTGAGATACAATCAGCACCCGCACGTTCATAGGCAGAAGCAATCTCTACCGGATGAAAATCCGGGCGAATTAACCCTTTGGATGGCGAGGCCTTCTTCACTTCGGCAATAAGCCCCAGCTTACGATTGCGTCTGCTTGACAGTGCCTGTTCAAACCCGCGTGCAGCCGGTAATTGTTCAATCTTTTTCATAGCTTCATCCATGTTAAACGTCTGTGCAAGAGCCTGCACTTCTTTATGTTTTGTCGCAACGATTCGATCAAGATACATGATTGTACGCCTCCGTTGTATGAATTAACTGTCCAAGCTTACTGGCCGCTTTACCCGAGTCCACTGCCTCTGCAGCGATTTTAACGCCATCTGCAATGCTGTCCGCAAGGCCGGATACATAAATACATGCCCCTGCATTCAGCAACACAACATCCCGGTAAGCACTGCGTTCACCCTGGAAGATCCGATGTATAATTTCGGCATTCTGCGCCGCATCTCCTCCAAGCACTGCTTCGAGCGGATGCAAAGACAGCCCCATATCGCGTGGGTCAATGTCATACGTGTGCACTACCCCGTTCCGCAACTCCGATACCTGTGTAGGTGCAGAGATACTGATTTCGTCCAGACCATCATGGCTGGCAACAACTAGCGCTCTTTTCAAACCGAGGCGGTTAAGCACTTCTGCAATCATCGGCGTACGGGAACGATCATACAAACCGAGCAATTGACGATCTGCACCGGCTGGATTGGTTAATGGTCCAAGCATATTGAAAATCGTGCGCACACCCAGCTCTTTTCTCGGAGCCGCCGCATGACGCATGGATGGATGGTATACCTGAGCAAAACAGAAACAGATTCCGATCTCATCTAGACATTGTCTGGCCTGCTCTCCATTCAGATGAATATTAACGCCGAGCGCTTCCAACACATCCGCACTGCCTGCTTTGCCAGAAGCTGAACGATTGCCGTGTTTGGCTACTCGAACTGAAACTGCCGAAGCAATAATGGCCGATGCTGTAGAGATATTGAATTTATGAATACCCGATCCGCCTGTACCGCATGTATCCAGCAGCCCTCTACCATCAGTCAGTATACGTCCACCTTGTCCACGCATCGCCTGAGCAAAACCAGTGATTTCATCCACCGTTTCCCCCTTCATACGAAGAGCCATCAGCAACCCTCCGATTTGAGCCGGAGTAGCTTCACCTCGCATGATCGAATACATCAGTTCACGTGCCTCGTCCTGCTCCAGGTGACGGCCTTCGAGAATTTTAGCGAGTCCTTGTTTCATTCCTTCTTCCCGGGAAATCACTGCTTCAGGTAGCACCTGACTGTCATTCATGATTGGATTCAAGTTCATTTCCAGTCTCTCCTCTCTCAGTTTGTTGCCGAAGTTGGTGTAACAAAATAATCAGCGTTAGCCAGACTTAATTTGGGATCTGCAGCTTTTGCCGGAAACATCGCTTCAGCCGTACGAATGGCCTTTAACAATGCTTTGGCTTTGTTTACGGTCTCTTCATATTCCTTCTCAGGCACAGAGTCCCATACAATTCCGGCTCCGGCCTGTACATATGCTTTTCCTTTTTTGAAAATGATCGTACGAATGGTAATACATGCATCCATATTTCCGGAGAATCCAAGGTAACCGATCGCTCCTGCGTAGGCACCCCGTGCCTCCTTTTCCAGCTCCGCAATAATCTCCATCGCACGCAGCTTCGGCGCACCAGATACGGTCCCGGCTGGCAGACAGGAGAGGAAAGCATCGAAGAAGTCTTTATCTTCTCTTAACTCACCTGTAACGTTCGATACCATATGCATAACGTGAGAGTAACGCTCGATCTCCATGAACATGTCACACTTCACACTGCCAAAAGTGGATACACGCCCCAGATCATTTCTTCCCAGATCCACCAGCATCAGATGCTCTGCGCGCTCCTTCTCATCTTGTAGCAAATCTGCCGCAAGTGCGCGATCTTCTGCCTCTGTCGCTCCTCGTGGACGTGTGCCTGCGATAGGACGTGTTTCTACGCGATTGCCGTCAACCTTGACCAGCGCCTCAGGTGAGGTACCTACGATAATCTCATCGTCCATTTTCAAATAATACATATAAGGTGATGGGTTCAGCGTCCGCAGTACGCGATATACATGTAACGGGGAAATTTCCGTATCAATGTGAAAACGTTGAGACAGCACCACCTGGAAAATGTCTCCTGCACGGATATACTCTTTGGCTTGCTCCACATTGCCGATAAATTGCTCTTTCGTCAGATTGGAACGAATGTCCCCAAGCTCCACATCTCCCGGAATCGAACGCGGGTTCAGGTTTTCACCTGGTCCTTGCTGCTGCAAACGTTCTGCCGCTTGTTCAAGCTTCTCGGAAGTGGCTGCATACGCCTGACGAATCTCTTCATCCGTTGCCCCATCTTTGACATGTACATTGCCAACGAGCAACATGTGCTGCTTCACATGGTCAAACACAACAATTTGATCACAAAACATAAAGCGAATATCATCCATATTCAGATCATCCAGCGCATGAGCTGGAAGCTTCTCATAATATTGCAACAGGTCATATCCAAAAAATCCAATGGCTCCACCAGTAAAAGGAGGAAGATCTTCCATCTTCGGGCTCCGATATTTGCGTAGCAAAGCTTTCAGTTCTTCGATCGGTTTGCCTGGCAGTTCAAGAGTCTTTCCTGCCTCTTCAACCACAATTCGGCCTTTCTTTCCCGAAATCATCAGAAACGGATCCGTACCGATGAAGGAATATCTAGCCCATTGAATGCCACCCTCTACACTTTCAAGCAAAAAGGCACGGTCATTGTCCGCATAACGGCGGAAGATACGAATCGGTGTCTCCATATCAGCCAAAATCCGTTTAACAACCGGAATCAGATTATATTCATTTGACATTTTCAATACTTGATTAACGTTTGGCGTTATCATCAGATCACGTCCTTTCAGATTTAGGTAGAAGAAAGTTATGACGACAAAAAACCTCTACCATCAGGTAGAGGTTTGGTTATAAGCTGTATTCAAGCATGTTGCTCCATAAATAACAAGTCCCTATACTTTTGCGAAGGGCGAGTGACAGGCAACTGATCCATGTTCATCCATGTTTCAGATATTATAAGATAACATATACTTCGTAACATTTCGTTTGCATCATCTTCATCTCTTGAGAAATCAATTCAATTCCTCAATGATAGATAATGTGAAATGTTCGTTAGATATATGGGAATAAACGATGTCCTCTGACACGTCTACTCTCTTCTCCTGTACTTCTCCCTTAGCAAGACGTACCGTGTATGCGTTGACCGATTTCGGATGCATCGGCTACCAAACACTGGACTCTGCTATATACTAGGCTCAACTCAGCTGCTCTCAGCTCAATCTAAACTCTACTCAACTGTTTCTCACTATACATCATATTCACTGGTTTGACAACCATGATCATGGAAGAAACTTAACGCCCTGCCAGATCGGGACGTAATGCCTGTGCACCGTTAAGGTACACGTGATGAATTTCATTTTGTGCTTTGGTTGTGTTCACATGTACCATAAAACGAATACATTTCGCCAAAGCGCCTTTTACAGGAACCTCTAGTGCACACATCAAAGGCACAAGCTCCCATCCATCCAACTGACGAATCACTTTTGCTGGAAAAGCCGCATCCAGATCGCCGGTCATCGTAATCCATACGCTGCATATATCTTCCGGTATAATCTTGTTCCGGTCAACAATTTCCTGAAGCAACACTGCTGTTTCTTGCAAAATCTCATCTTCACTGTTCTGGGTGACCGTGGTCGCCCCGCGAATTCCCCGTGTAACCATGCTGTTATTCTCCCTTCCTAAGCAGTTCAATGACTTCACGAACAACCGTAACCGGCACATCCTTCACGATTCTGGCAGATCCAATCCGATCAGGAACGATAAAGACCATATGGCCCTCGCGGAATTTCTTATCATGCATCATCGCTTCCATCAATGCATCCGTACTTAGATGTGCAGGTAGCGTCACGGGAAGACGAAGAGAACGCAACATACGAACAGTATCCTCATACAGCCCTGCTGGCGCTCCGAGTTTCTCACCCAGTAGTGCCGATCCAGCCATACCGATAGAAATGGCTTCTCCGTGCAGAAATTCACCGTATCCAGCAATTGCTTCAATCGCATGTCCAATCGTATGACCTAGATTCAGGAGTGCACGTTCTCCATTCTCACGTTCATCATTGGAAACAATCTCGGCTTTGATGCTGCATCCACGTTCCAGACCATATCCGAGTGTATCCGGGTCAAGCGCAAGCAGCGCTTCGGCGTTTTCTTCGCACCAATGGGCAAAAGCTTCATCACGGATCAGTCCGTGCTTCAGCATCTCAGATAAACCGGCCGATACATCTCTTGGCGGCAACGATTGCAATGTGTCAACATCATACAGTACAAGCTCCGGCTGATGGAAAGCACCAATCATATTTTTCGCAAGAGGATGATTGACCGCCACCTTACCGCCAACGCTACTGTCATGAGCAAGAATGGTTGTTGGGATCTGCACAAACTTAACCCCGCGCATATATGTAGCTGCGACAAAACCAGCCAGATCGCCCACAACGCCTCCCCCTAGAGCGAGAATCGCCGAACTACGGTCCAGTTTGCCTTCAATCGCTACCGTCATCATATCCTGATATACCGCAAGTGATTTCGAAGTCTCGCCAGACGGCACGACTGCGGATACGACGGAATATCCCGCCGCACGCAACGTTTGCTCTAATCGATGCAAGTATATCGGGGCTACATGATCATCTGTAATGATCAGAAGTGGACTTTTTTTAGTCAATCCATACTGTTCAAAATATTGCGGAGCTTGAGCCAGCAGGCCGCTGCCAATCAATATAGGATATGAGCGCTCTTCAAGCTGTACTGTCAACTGACGCATATTAGTAATTCTCCAATTGTGCTTGGTAGCTGGCAACGTTTGCCCGAATCTCCTCCATGGAATCCCCGCCGAACTTCTCCAGGAATGCCTTGGCAATTTCCCAAGCAACGACATGTTCCATAACAACGCTAGCTGCCGGAACCGCACAAGCATCGGAACGTTCAACCTGAGCCGAAAAAGCTTCTTTCGTATCGATATCTACGCTTTGCAACGGCTTGTACAACGTTGGGATAGGTTTCATTACTCCACGTACCACAACCGGCATACCGTTGGTCATACCGCCTTCAAACCCGCCCAGACGATTCGTTGCACGGTGGTAACCACGATCCTCCGTATACAGAATCTCATCATGTACCTGAGAGCCGCGAATCGTACCCGCTTCGAAGCCGATACCGATCTCCACACCTTTGAACGCATTGATCGACATTACACCTTGAGCGATACGAGCATCCAACTTGCGATCATATTGTACATAGCTTCCCAGACCGACAGGAACGCCTTCAACGATACATTCCACGATTCCACCGATGGAATCTCCTTCTTGCTTGATCTGATCGATATAGGCTTCCATTTTCTTCTCTGTCTCCGCATCTGTCACACGAACTGAAGATGCTTCTGTCACGGCGATCAGTTCATCAATCGGAAGCTCCTGGTATGGTGCTTCAATCTCCCCGATACGAATAACCCTTCCAGCCACTTTAATACCGAATTCAGCCAGAAACTGTCGTGCAATCGCACCACATGCTACACGTACAGTTGTCTCACGCGCACTGGAGCGTTCCAGAACGTTACGCAAGTCTTTGAGATTGTACTTCAACCCACCGTTAAGGTCGGCATGCCCAGGGCGTGGGCGATGAACACGGCGTTTTTCTTCATCAGTACCTTCAATCGGCTCAATGTTCATAATATTCTGCCAATGCTTCCAGTCATTATTCTGAACAACGAGCGCTACTGGAGCACCTGTCGTATATCCATGACGAATTCCGCCAACAAAATTAGCTTGGTCTTTCTCAATCTGCATCCGGCGTCCGCGGCCATACCCTTTCTGGCGGCGATGAAGCTGGAAGTTCAATTCTTCAAAATCAATATTCAAATTACTTGGCAGTCCTTCAATAATTGCGGTCAATTGGGGTCCGTGCGTTTCCCCTGCGGTTAAATAACGTAAACTCATAATACGTTCCCCCTTTAAACTGTTAAACTTCACATTGCTAAAATCCCATAATTTCTTTGCTTATTATAGTATAGCTGACCAGCTTTGACAAGAAAGCCTCTTTTTCTTATGCAAACAACCGCCTGAGCACATCTTCATGCACCTCAGGCGGTTGATCTATACACTGATTTATTTTTTCCGATAGAAAAACGTCTCTGCCGTCTCCAGCCCGTATTGTCCTGGGGAGAAAATCTGCTCTGTGCTGCCTACGAACAACATCCCACCTGGACGCAGACTGGCTGCGAATTTGTGATACAGCAGGTTTTTCGCTTCCTCTGTAAAATAAATCATGACATTCCGGCATACGATCAGATCGTATCCATCATCAAAACGGTCAACCAGCAAATTCTGCTTCTTGAAGTTGATCGAGCTTTTTAATTTCTCATCAATACGATACATCATACCGTCTTGCTTGAAATATCGACTCGCCGTTTCTGGAGGCACGTCCTTCAGCGAACGTTCCATATAACGGCCTTCCTTAGCCTTAGCGAGTGCACCTTCATCCAGGTCACTTGCCGTAATGGAACTTTCTTTCAAGATGCCTAGCGTATCCAAAATCATGGCAATCGTGTATGGCTCCTCACCAGTCGAACAAGCAGCGCTCCATACCTTGACCTTGCGTTTGGAACCCACGAGCTCAGGCAGAATCTCATCACGTAACACTTCCCAGCGATTCGGGTTGCGCCAAAATTCCGATACGTTAATGGTCATGCGATCCAGAAATTCGTAAAATAACGACTTCTCCTTCTGCATCGCATCAAAAAAGATAGAAAATGTATTAAACCCGTTTTTGTTACGTAGTGTGGTCAGCCTTCTTTTCATCTGGCCTTCTTTGTACTGAGCAAGATCAATGCCTGTGCTCTCTTTAATTTTACGAATGAATCCGGCATAATCCGGGTCTAGTTGTTCTTGCTCCAGCATCGTACATCACCCTTTGGCTAATAATTACAACCAGCCTGCGATGCTCTTCTCATAGGTTACCAGCTCGTCAGAACTAAAGAAATTAGCAGCTTCACGAGTAGCACTTTCCGGCGAATCTGCCCCGTGAATGAGATTATGTGGTGTATGGCTAGCGAAATCTCCACGGATTGTCCCTGGAGCTGCTTCCTTCACATTCGTTTTACCAATGACAATACGTGCAAGTGTCACAATATCGTCGCCCTCCCACACCATGGCAAATACAGGGCCAGAAGTGATAAAACGAACCAGATCATCAAAGAACGGCTTGCCCTCATGTTCAGCATAATGGCGCCTCGCCTGTTCTTCCGACATCTGCACCAGTTTTCCTGCTACCAGCTTAAATCCCTTGTCTTCCAGACGGCTGATAATACGGCCGATCAAACCACGCTGCACACCATCCGGTTTCACCATCAAAAAGGTACGATCCATTACCAGTTCACTCCTCACTCACGGTTCAAAGTTAATCACTATGTAAACGCAATCCCTTTGATTGTAACATACAAGTCCAAATCCTCCCAATGAGGATTTTCACATCCGTGTAGAGCATTAAACAACACAAGCAAGCTTAATGTGTACGTTTAACGACAAAGTGAGCAATGTCTCGCAGATTTTTAGTGGTCTTGATATTAGGCAGCTGATCGAGAGCATCGAGCGCTTTCTTCATATATCGGTCAGCAAGGGCTTCTGCTTTAGCAATTCCTTGACTTTGGCGAATCATTCCAATTGCATCCGATGCACTTGCACGTCCTTCTTCATGATGAACACGCGAAATTTCCTTGAGCAACGGCTCACGTAACTGTTCTTCTTCCAAAGCATACAGCACAGGTAACGTGATGTTACCTTGTTTCATATCACTTCCTGGAGGCTTGCCAAGTTGTTTCTCCGTACCCACCAAGTCCAGAACATCATCCTGAATCTGAAAAGCCATACCCACATTGTATCCATAGGTATACAACAAAGATGAAATGTGCTCAGGTGCACGAGTAGCGAGTGCTCCAAGCTGGCAGCTCACTGCAATCAGAAGTGCAGTTTTGCGACGAATACGTAGCAGATAGTTACGCACACTCTGACCTGTATTAAAAAAGTCCCGAATCTGTTCCATCTCACCAATGGACATCTGTACCATAGCTTTGGCAAGGATGCGGTGAATAGCCGGATCAGAAAGTCCTGCCGTCATCTCTAGCGCTTTGCCATAGATATAGTCTCCTGTATACATCGCAATCCGATTGTCCCATTTAGACTTGACGGTGGGTTTGCCCCGGCGAGTCTCCGCATTATCGATGACATCATCATGAACGAGGGAAGCAGAATGAATAAGTTCCAGTGGAACGGCTACGAGCTTCAAACGCTCGATATCGTATGTACCAAATTTGCCACCTAAAAGCACAAAAACAGGCCGCAGTCGTTTTCCACCTGCCTTAAGCAGATGAAGCGAAGTTTCACTCAGTAACTTTTGTTCGCCTTTTACGCTACGATACAACTCTTTTTCAACGTAATCCATGTCCTTTTTTAACAATCCGAAAATGTCCAATAGTTTCATTCGTTCACCCGTGTCAGCGTATTGTCAATCCAAAAATCCATGCTTACCTTCCCTTCCAGCAAGCCCGAGCCTACAGGCAAAAACGTCGCCTCAGGCTCGCCGTTCCTGCTTGTGTTCTTCTACAGCGTCCATCATGATGCCTATTCGAATGCCAGCACCAACATTCGGGATTTAAACGCTGCGACCAAATCTGAATCAACCAAAAGTACAGAAGTTGCCGGAGCATGGGTCAAGACTGTGGACACATTTATCTGGCCATCAGCACTCACCGATACCCCGGGAGTCAGGGGATCATGTCCATGTGTCGCACTTTTCTGATCCGGTTATTCAGAAAAGCGCGACCCGGCTACATTATCCCCGTTCATCCGGTTCTCCCCATCTAGTAAACAGTTGATGCGGGATGCGCAAGCTATCCAGCACTTTACCTACTAAAAATAAAATTAAATCCTCCATGCTCTGAGGTTTGTAATAAAAGGCAGGCATCGCCGGGATCATTCGCACACCAAGACGTGAAAGCTTCAGCATGTTTTCCAAGTGAATGGCATGCAAAGGCGTCTCACGAGGCACAAGAATTAACGTCCTGCCTTCTTTCATCATAACATCTGCCGCGCGTGACATCAGATTGTCTGAAGATCCGTTTGCAATCGATGAAAGAGTGCCCATGGAGCAAGGCATGATAATCATGCCTTCCGCCAGATAAGAACCGCTGGCAATCGAAGCCCCGATATCACTAACGGGATGATAGATTAACGATCCACCGCGATGACCGAATTTTTCTTGGAGCAGGCTATCCCGGTTCGTCACATCCCAGTCCATTTCTTCCTTTAGTACACGCCAGCCAGCATTGGAAATAACCAAATGAACGGCATATCCCAGGTCAAGCAACGTTTCAATCAATCGGATACCATATATGCTGCCACTCGCTCCGGTGATTCCGACGACAAGTCGTTTATTCTCCGGTTGCTGCATCATTATTTCACCGCCAGATCAATGAATGTAAACGTAAATACGACTAGGCTCAGTACACTATTCATCGTAAAGAATGCCGTTTGTACACGGCTCATATCATTAGGTGACACAATATAGTGCTCATAAAGCAGGATACCATACGTAATCAGCATACCTGCGCCATACCACCAGCTCAGATCGGTCATTAGTAACAAGGCAAGGAAACCAATCGCCGTAATGACATGAAAGAACTTGGCAATCTGCAATGATTTCACAAGTCCGAAGCGGGACGGAATGGAATGCAGACCTTCTCCCTGATCAAACTCCAGATCCTGACATGCATAAATAATGTCAAAACCGGCAGTCCAGAATACAATCGTAACGTACAGAACAATCGCTGTCCAATCCATAGTACCTGTCACAGCCACCCATCCTCCCAAAGGAGCAAGGCCAATGGTCATCCCCAGTACGACGTGACAAAGCCATGTGAACCGTTTGGTGTACGAATATAGCACTAACATGAAGACTGCAATCGGCAACAACTGCATGGATAATACATTAAGATTGGATGATGCCCAGAATAATAAAATAAACGAGATGATGATAAAAATAATAACCTCGCCATTCTTCAGCAAGCCTGCTGGAATAGCTCTCATCGCCGTACGTGGATTTTTTGCGTCAATCGCCTGGTCAATAATCCGGTTCAAACCAAATGCGGCACTCCTTGCACCAACCATGGCAAGTAATACCCACATAATCTGCATCCAGCTTGGGAACGTGTTGTTAACAACCATCGATCCCAGGATAGCGCCCATAAAAGCAAAAGGTAAAGCAAAAAGCGTATGTTCAATCTTGATCATTTCTAAAAAGATGCGAATTTTCCTAAACATTCTGATTCTCCTTGGTTCCAATATGCAGTGCCGCGATGCCTCCGGTTAGAGGGTAGGCCTGCACCTGTTGCAATCCAGTTTCAACAAAAATGTCTGCCAGTTCCTTTCTACCCGGGAAAAGCGCCAGAGAGTCCGGCAGCCATTTATACTGCTCATAACGTTTGGCAAACAGTTTCGCCATATTTGGCAGCATATGCTCAAAATAAAAATAATAAATGCCTTTAAACGGCTGCCACGTCGGTTTGGACAATTCCAGACAAACCACCATACCGCCGGGTTTTACAACACGTTTCATTTCAGACAAAACCTGTCTTAGATCAGGCACGTTACGTAAACCGAATCCAATCGTAACATAATCGAACGTATTGTCTTCAAAGGGCAAAGACATGGCGTTCCCTTGAACGAGCGTAATCTGTTTTGAACGGTTCACCGCATCAATTTTCGTCTGGCCCACTTCCAGCATGTTGCTACTGAAATCCAGCCCGTGCATGTGCCCCGTTTCACTTGCCTGTGCCATAGCGAGCGTCCAGTCGCATGTGCCGCAACACAAATCCAGTCCCGTATCTCCCTTGGACATATTCATCTTCTTCATCGTGAATTTACGCCAAGCTTTATGCCTGCGGAAACTCAGAATATCATTCATGACGTCATACTTGCCGGCTATACTCTGAAAAACCGAATGGACAAATTCTTCTTTCGGTTTGGTCTCTCCGCTACCCATTCGTCTGTCTCCCCCTCAATCTTCCCTTACTGCCGCATGTGAAGGCTGCACATAGGACAGGTAAGGCTCAAGAATTGCCTCGAACTCATGCATATCTTGAAGACCTTCCTCATCTTGCAGCAAAAGCTGAATGCGGTGTGTGCACTCGCGAAGCTTGTCCACCAACACCTCGCTTATGCTGTGTTTCAGCACCATAGAGCTCCACATACGTGGTTCGAGCTCCATTTGAGTCAAATGACCGCGTTCCTCGTCATTGCCGTTCTCGTACACATACCAGAACGCATAGCTATGAAGCATACGCTTCTCGTCACGCATCCGATCCATTTCTTCTATGATGGTTTCGCAAGTGCTGAACTCCATCAGCAAGCTGTTCCATAACGGCTTATCCTCAACAGGCATCATGTCTGTAAATGAAAGAAACAGCTGCATTCTCAGCTGTACCGTTTCACGCAAATATTCATCAGCCGAAACGAGAAGTTTTTTCATCCGTTCATACAGCGTCATCTTACGTGCGTTTACTTCGGAAACAGCACCGCTAAGCTTACCGATCATTTCTATTTTGCCTGCATGAGCAAGCAACTGATAGAAACGGCTACTCAGATAATCTCCAGCGAGAACATTTAATTGGCGTGAACGCATCTCCTGTTCTACCCGATCACCGGAAATCGTATCGATTCGATCATGCGTATCCATAGCCAACTGAACGAGCGAGGTCGCAAGAGCGTAAAGTTCCTGATGACCCTTTTCGTCTGTTCGGCCCACAAATACCTGTAACAGACGCGCCCGGCTATCCGGAAATGACGGGATTTCCGTATGTTGTCGAATCATGTCGTAATCCGTATATTTCTTTGCAAGTTGGGGTACACGATATGAATTCATTCTCATCCTCCGAGGCTTTGCTTTGTCAAACCATTTCTGCACTACAATCTTATATATTATAGCATATGTTTATTCGGCACGCACTGAATCCTGCTATTTGATTACCCCTAACTGGTCATTTCGAACTGCTTCTTCCACAGTTCCGTCTGCATCAGATTGAACCAGTCTTTTAAATCCTCCGAAAATGCCGCGCTTTTCCACGTGCGAAGCATGTCAATGGCATACATAGGCCATTCTCCTCGCCTGATATCTGCCGCAAGTAGCAGATGACGTCTATGCACCCATTCATCCTCGGCCATGACGCGAAGGAGCACCTGCTCCACGTTGTCTACACTGCGAAAACTCAGATCCACGACTGCCGCCATATTTTCATAAATTTCAGTATAACTCGTATCCGTTCCTTTGACTTTGAGGTCAAGTGTCAAAATAGACTGTTTCCACTCCACTCTAGCAATCGGCGTAGACATATGAAGTGAACTCAGTACATCAACCAGATTATCATTGGTCAACTGAATCGTTTGATGAGAAGCGGTTACAGGCTCTGCCCGGTCCCCGCCCCATGTACGTGTATGTAAGCTTTGAAAAACCACGAGCACGATGACTGCAGCAATCGTTGACAGCATGGACGCAGTCACAATCATTCCCGGTTTCATAAGCGCCTCCCTGCCTTTACCTGTTAGTGTAGTCTGTCCGGTAAAGGCTCATACCTCATTGTACAATCAAAAAAAGCAGGCTATGCCTGCAATTTTCATCTAACCCATTCAACCTTTTAATGTACCTAGTCAAACTCTTTCAAGACTATTCCGATTCAATCTCTCCATGCTTCGTAATCAGCGTAGCTTTTCCCCGGATTTTAATGGCTGAAGTATGTGTTGTAAATTGAGCAATCATCACTTCGCCTTTGTCCAGCTTCTCCGTGTGATGAAAACGTGTGTCCTGCCCCCGGGTCAAGCCAATCACCTGTACACCGTTTTCTTCTGCTTTAATTACGATAAAGTCATTGCCCGTAGAGTGATCCATCGCGCACGTCCCCTTTTCTGATTTCATAGCGTTAATGATGATCAAGATTGTTTCATTTGTCAACAAGTCCTGGAGGGAATATACCGCAAGAAACCGTAATTCCCGGGTCATACTATAACGATCAGCCAGGAAAGGAGAGTTTGCATGAAGTACACCCCCGCTGTGCTCAAGGAAGAGCATGTACACCAGTTACAGGAGATTGAGCATCATCTGTCTGCCGTTACGGGCAAAGATCTGATTCTAATCGCTTACAGCGAGCAACCGGAACTTTCGGAAAAAAGTAAAGAGGTTGAGTAACAGATTACGAAAATTTCCTGTTTACAGGCAAAAGAAAAGGCCGTGAACAAGTCACGGTCTTTTTGTTGACATATGGAATATGTAGAAATCTTATTTAATTCCGTCTTTGAGCGCTTTACCTGGTTTGAACGCAGGAATTTTGCTCGCAGGAATTTCGATTTCTTCACCTGTTTGCGGGTTGCGTCCTTTACGTGCAGAGCGCTCGCGAACTTCGAAGTTCCCAAAACCAACCAATTGTACTTTGTCTCCGTTTTGAAGAGCCTCAGAGATCGCTTCGAATACGGCATCAACCGCTTTCGTTACATCTTTTTTGGACAGTTCAGTAGCCTCGGATACGTGTGTAATCAAGTCTGATTTGTTCATTTGTTTTTCACCTCCTGAATCAATGTCCTGAATGTTATACTGTGTTTCCGTTTTATTAGGAAATATACGTTCATTCACAAAAAAACGTTGACCATTTTGAGCGATGAACATTCATCTCCGCCTGCGGCCCACAGTCATTTCTGGCAAAAGCCGCCTGAAACCACGCGTGTTTCTGACGCCGAACAAATTTTATACTAATACAGACAGCACACAATTTCAAGTGCGGCTACGGTTTAAAACGTAAAATGTAACTGCCAGAGCCAGCACAAGCACTCCACCTTTGACAATATCATGTGTAAAATACTGTACGTTCATCATCGTTAATCCATTGACCAGGACACCAATCAGAACTGAACCGATAAAGGTTCCGATCACATTCGGCTTCCCAGCCCCGAAGACAGAGAAACCAACAAACACCGCAGCTACGGATTCCATTAACAATGGAGATCCGGCATCAATCTGTCCCGAGCCCACTTTGGACGCATAGATGATTCCTCCAATAGCCGCGAAGATTCCAGCTGCCACATAAGCAAGTGTTCGTACCTTTTTCACCTTGATCCCGGAGAGCCTTGCCGCCTCTTCATTTCCGCCTGTAATATACATTTGCCTACCATATTTGGTGTATGTCAAAAAGATATGAACACCGATTACAGCAATGAGCAACAGAATAACGGAGATCGGCATGCCCAGCCATTTCCCTTGTCCAATCAGCAGGAACGTTGGATCCATCTCTCCGGCAGCCTTGCTTCCATCCGGGAACTGCATGTGATTGTAGATGGTATACCCTTGCGCATACGTTTTGTGGATACCTCCGATAATGTACATTGTCGCAAGCGTTGCAAGCAGATCCGGAATACGCAGTTTTACAATCAACAGCGCGTTCAGCAGACCAATGACAGCCCCGATAACGAGAGGTACGATAATAACGACAGCAAGAGGCTGTTGATACCAGATCATTAATGACGCAGTAACAACGGTTGTCAGCGAGACGGTCGCTCCCACAGAGAGATCAAATCCATCTACAATGAGAGATAATGTTACACCAATCGCCACAAAGGTTACGATCGAGATCGAACCCAAAATATCCGTCAAATTGCTATACGTGAAGAAATAGGGCAGTTTTATGCCGAAAAAAGCAATAACGCCTATAATGACTATAATCGCCCCATACCGGAACGCAAAATCGAGTGATTTATCCTTCATGCTTCCACCTCTTGTCCACCGCTTGCATAGTAAAGCAGCTGTTCTTGGTTCGTCTCGCCACGCTGGAACTCTTTTACGATAACCCCTTCACACATGACCGCAATACGGTCTCCGATCCCCATTCCTTCATCCAATTCACAAGTGAAATAGATCACCGCTTTACCAGCCAACGCCAATTCATTGATAATGCGGAAAATGTCACTTTTCGCCCCGATATCCACACCTTTTGTTGGTTCGTCAAAAATAAATACATCTGCATCCGTACGCAACCATTTTCCTATGGCTACCTTTTGCTGATTACCGCCACTTAAATACTTCACTTCCTGTTTCACGGAAGAAGTCTTGATGCCGAGTTGTTCCACTAGTGAATCTGCATGATGACGCTCACGTTTGCGGTTAACAAAGCCCAGTCGACTAAGCTTGGAAAGCAAGGGCAGGCTCAGATTACGTTCCACGTTCTCCTGAATAAGAATGCCTTGTTTACGTCGTTCCTCCGGAACAGATACAATGCCTAGAGCCGCTGCATCCGCGGGTTGAGACAGACGGATATTCCGTCCGAGTAATCTTATCTCACCTGCCTGCAATCGATCAGCACCAATCAGCAGACGAGAGCATTCCGTTTTTCCAGCACCCACGAGCCCAACCACAGCCAGCACTTCTCCGCGGCGAACCTCAAGGTCCACCCCTTTCACCTTCAACCCCCGCCGAAGACCTCGGGCTTGCAGCAGCAGCTCTCCCACAGATGCTTCGGTCTTGGGAAACTCTTCTTCGAACGGTTTGCCTAACATTTGCGTAACCAGATCATTGATCGTCAGTCCATTTGTTTCACCGGTAAACACATGACGACCGTCCCTCATCACAGTAACCCGGTCACAGTGACTCGTTACTTCGGCAAGACGATGGGTAATGAAGATGCAGGCTACCCCGCGTTCCTTCAGCAGATGTACAATGCGAAAGAAGGCATCAGTCTCCTCTTGACTCAGAGGTGCAGTTGGCTCGTCGAAAATAATAACCTTGGCATCCTGAATCAGGATACGCGCAAGCAAAATCATCTGTTTCTCAGCCAGGGTCAGCTCGGCCACTTTACGGTGAATCGATATATGATCTGCCCCGAGCTGTTTCAATGCTTCCTTGGCACGTTGTTGCAACGTTCTTGGACTTTTCCACCATCCTCCAGCCGATGATGCCAACTGATCTAGCATAATATTCTCGAAAGCCGTCAGCTGCGGCACAAGTGCAGCATCCACTTCCTGATATACACAGTGAATTCCACCTGCCTTGGCTTCTCTCGGAGAATGGAGGCCCAGTTTATAGCCATTTAGACGAATCGTTCCCTCATCCAGTTGGTACGCGCCTGACAGTATTTTCATCAACGTACTTTTGCCGGCCCCGTTCGCTCCAAGGAGGGCATGGATCTCTCCACCTTTTACAGAAAAATGTACGTCCCTCAGCGCAGGTATGCCTGAAAAATGCTTATGGATATGCTCCATATCCAGTGATATCGGGTCCTTCATGATGTTGCCTCCAATCAGCTGTATTGCCTGTTATCGCCTGAAAAAAAAGCACGCCTCGCGGCGTGCTTCTAACGCTGCTTACTTCGCAGTGATCCCGTACTCGCTCATCCAGTCCTTAATCCCTTGAGTACTGCCTCCCCAGCCTTTTACGTACTCAGACAGCTCAGATGTGGAGATTTGTTTATCAGGCAAAGCCTCGCGTTGTACGTACACCGGATTAAGAACAACCGCATCTTCAGTTTGGTCCCCATGCAACTTCTGGTATGCATATCGAACTTGTACACGTCCAATGTCTGTTGGGTCTACAGCCGCGGAAGCAACCCAAGGATTTTTAGAGTCCTGAATCATTTGCAGATCTTCATCACTCATGTCAATTCCATACACCTTAATCTCATCACGCCCTGCTTGCTGAATGGCACGCGCCGCACCTTTTGCAAACTCGTCCCACGCGGCCCAAACCGCTGTAATTTCACCTTTTGGATATTGTTTCAGGATGGCCTCCATTTTGGCTTGCGTGTCCAGCGCCGGGTTCTGAGCAGAACCAAATGTCGCAATTTCTTTGATCTCCGGATTGGCTTTCAAGAACGCTCCGTAAGCAATCTGGCGACGTTCCATTGGAGCAAAACCGGCCACCCAGACTTTCACGATGTTACCTTTACCATTGATATCCTTTTTCATCTGTTCCAGTGTTAGTTCAGCCATCTTCTGGTCATCTTGTGACAACACCGTAGCGCCCGGCACACTGATCGCTGCATCAAATACAACGACTGGAATCTTTTGCTCAACCGCTTTTTTCACCCCTGGTTCCAGGAGCGAGTCACCGTGGTCTGTCAAAATGACATCAAATTTCTGGTTGATTGCACTGTCAAGCAACGATACCATTTTGGCTTTATCGTTATCTGCAACAAAGGTGGTGAGTTCACCGCCGAATTTGGCGATTTCCTCTTTCACTCCTTGTACATACTGCTGTGAAAATGTCCCTGTATTAAATTCCATAATTAGCGCAACCCGTTTACCGCTTAAAGGTCCTGTAACGGCTTCCGTCTTCGGTGTTTCACCTGCTGATCCTGATGCAGAAGAGGCCGCTGGTTCTTTTTTAATTCCGCAAGCTGACAACGCCAGTACCAATACGAGTAAAACGCTTAACCCAACCCATTTGAAATTTCTTTTCTTCATCTCGTTCTCCCCCTGTTTCGCTCGCTGTGACTTCAATCACAATAGTTGTTTATTAATATAACGATTAATCCCTAGTATGTAAATAGGTTTTAGTGATTTAAAGCTGAAACTTACTACATTTTTCGAAAATAAATTATTTCCACATCCATTTCATCCATATTCAAGAAATAAACCCAAAGAAAAAGACCATGAGATCAAGCCTCACGGTCTTTTGAACAATTAAAGTATGATGGCGATCAATCCGCCTGATCCTTCGTTAATGATTCTACCCAGTGTCTCTTGCAGTTTATATCTTGCATTATCCGGCATCATCGCGATTTTACCCTGAATGCCTTCACGCACAATGGAGTGTAAAGAGCGACCAAACATATCTGAATCCCATACCTTGATCGGATCGTTCTCGAAATCCTGCATCAGATATCTCACCAGTTCCTCGCTCTGTTTCTCCGTACCGATAATCGGTGCGAACTCCGACTCCACATCGACCCGAATCATGTGGATGGACGGTGCCGTCGCTTTCAGGCGAACGCCGAATTTCGTGCCCTGACGAATCAGTTCCGGTTCATCCAACGCCATCTCGGCAAGTGAAGGAGCAGCGATACCATAACCTGTTGTTTTGACCATTTCGAGCGCCTCTGCGAAGCGGTCATATTCTCTCTTCGCATGGGAGAACTCCTGCATCAGTTGCAACAGATGATCCTTGCCCCTGATTTCAATACCCACAACTTCCACGAGAATCTGGTCGTATAACTCATCCGGCGCGTAGAGATCTATCTCTGCTACACCTTGCCCCATATTCATACCACTAAGACCCGCACGGTCGATAAATTCATATTCCATGAATTGTGACACGACCCGATCCACGTCGCGCAACCTGCGAATATCTTTTACCGTATCCCGTACCGAATTCTCATAGTTGTTACGAAGCCAGTGTGTGTCATTCAGCACCATAACCCAGCTCGGGAGGTTCACATTCACTTCATGCACAGGGAACTCATATAATACTTCACGGAGTACACCAGTGACATCATCTTCCGTCATCGTCGCGGCACTTAGCGTCATGACCGGAATATCGTACTTGGCAGCCAGCTCGCTCCGAAGTTGCAACGCTTCTTCACTACGAGGCCGGGTGGAGTTGATGACCAGAACGAACGGTTTACCCACTTCTTTCAACTCTGCAATCACTCGTTCTTCTGATTCCACATAGGAACTGCGAGCGATTTCGGCAATGGTTCCGTCTGTTGTGACCACCACACCAAGTGTGGAGTGCTCCTGTATGACTTTTCGGGTACCAATCTCGGCTGCTTCCTGGAATGGAATCGGCTCCTCGAACCAAGGTGTGGAGATCATACGCGGACCGTTTTCATCCTCGTATCCCTTTGCGCCTTCCACGGCGTAACCCACACAATCCACCAAACGTACATTGACATCCAGTCCTTCAGCCACTTTGATCTGAACTGCATTATTCGGTACAAATTTGGGCTCGGTTGTCATGATCGTTTTACCTGCTGCACTTTGTGGAAGTTCATCCACTGCACGGGCGCGATCAGCCTCACTTGCGATGTTGGGCAATACGATCGTTTCCATGAATCGTTTAATAAATGTTGATTTCCCCGTCCGGACTGCGCCGACAACCCCGAGATAAATATCCCCTCCGGTCCGCTCAGCTATGTCCTTAAAAATGTCCACTTTCTCCAATGAAATCCCCTCCTTAAATTACTCCGAAGGAAAAATGCTAAAGAGCATCCGCTTCGTTTTTTCAATCAGAAGACTGAAATCCCTGCAACGGTAGAGCCGCCTTTGTGAGTGCCCGGAAGTCGTCCGCCGCCGAACGTTGCATTCTGATGAAACCGGCGAGAGCGGCGTTAACTCGTACATGCAATTGGACTAGTATCATCTTATGTACCTGTATGCGGCAATATGACGTGTTTTTTTGTTTTTTTATCTCATGATGGTGACATGAAGTGCATCCTCCGATCCCGGACTGCGCGTCTTTATTTCAATCTACTTTATGAGAACCCCTCTCTGTTTATGACACCTCTACATCTTGAACCCTAGTCTTATCACAAAAAAAGAGACACACCACGGAACGCGGCATATCTCTTTCGGGATTCTGTAGAGCCTTGAAATTGTACTTTTATTTAATAGTATACGTCTGTTCTTCACTTACTTACTTTGGTTTTGAACGATCTGTGCGACAGGTGTATTATTCTCCAGCGTATATGGAACAGATTTTACAGGTACGAAATAGGAGTGTGTAAGCAAATGATTACGTAAATCCGGGTCATCAGAGACAGCATGCTCATCATCGGATGAACCATCTGTTTTTTCCAATGCCTGCATAATATCAAAAGCATAATCCACAAACACTGTACCCTGTTCATTCATCATAAAAGGCAGTTCCTGACCCGAATATACACTTTTTAGCGTAATTGAAGGAGATCCCGGCTGTGCCGCTAAGTTCATATCCACCGCATGGAAGCCAGGATATAACTTTTCACCCGCAGGCAGTTGTTGATTATGTACAGATTTGTACTGATCCACCATGCGTTGCACATCATTTACTTTCTGCACCGTCTGGAGATCCATCACTTTCACTGTCGGTTTCACTTCCTCATTTTGTATCAAAAAGTAAGCGCTACCACCATTCTCAAAGGCCGTTCCAGGTATATCATCAAGATAACCCAGCTGCTTCAATTTAGACAGGTCTACTCTAAACTTTTCATACTTCGGCGTATCCGCGTCCGCGTTCAGAATTGGCAGTATGCCCTCGTCCTTTTGAAACGCTTCAATCGCACTCTGAATACGATTTACACTTTCGCGATAAGCTGTTTTGGGATCAGAATTACTCTGAGAAGGATACAAGCAACCACTCATTGTCAGCATGAGCAGAAGAAGTAAAGACAGACACTTCATCTGCTGTAACAAATCCAAGGGATGTCTTCCTTCCGCAGTTTTATTCTTCTTTTTATTCATTCGCACCCTCCTTAAACATTCAAAACATAGCTTGACATTCGATTTTCACTTCTTGTTATTATGCGAACCAGTCATCATCTTGCTGCTGACGCTCAAGCTGTTTCCTTATGGCGGCTTTCAGCGGATCTTCGGGAACCTGCACGGTCAGTTGTCCGCATACTTTCGCCTGACACGAGAGTCTTGTTCCATCGTCAAGCATTAGTCCGAGCTTCCGTCTCTCCGCATCCGTAGGTGGAAGCAGTGCATGCCGCTCCTCCGGCGCCACGTTAACTTTGCACATCAGACATGCCGCTTTGCCATCGCACCGGGTTGATATTCGAACACCAGCCCGACGCGCAGCTTGTAAAAGGGTTGTGCCGGGATGAACTTTGATGGATTTGTTCATCGGTAAAAATGTAATCATCTCTTGCATCATCGTTCCTCCCCAGCTTGATCCGACCAAGAAAACCCGACCAGTTCTTCCACTTCTGATCTGAAACGAGATCCCCATATGTTATGTTGACTTAACGCAATCATCGCAGGTCGATGAACCTCAGGCTCTAGACGAATTCGCGCTGCGATGGGGACATACCGATCTTCACGTCCGCGAAGCAGATTAAAAAGCAATTCATGCGCAAGCGGCATTAGTCGCAACCGGTATGCGTCCACCTGAGTCTCGGAAGCATAAAGAGCTAGCACATGTTCGATCTGGATACGATACCAACTTTCGCGCGCCCATATTTCAAAACCGCCTACCAGTTCCAGTGAGCATGCACCCACCTGGTAATGACTCAGCAGGGAAGCATAAGGCCCCGTTTTGTCTATTGCAGGCTCATCAAGCTTGTTCCCGGGAGCACAGATATGCAGCTTTTTGGCATCAGCAATATCAGCATACACATCTATATCTCGAGGTGCTTGTTGCAACTCGACCCCTTGAAGCAGTAAACCGCAACTACCACCTAGTAACCAGGTATAAGGCTGACGATCCCATGCTTTTGCCGTATCCAGTAAAGCCTGGTGTAATTCCGGATATCGTGCAGTCCAATTCCCCGTTTCATGCGGTACCATAGCTACACACTCCTCCCATCCGTCTTTTCATTGTGTCCGTTCTTATGATGCGCTTATGCGGATGTTCTCTCTCCCATGAGGGAATTTAGGTCAGAGAAGCGATTCCACCAAAAAATCCGATGAGCATAATTAAAAAGGCAATAATCGAAAGAATCCCCCGCACGAATCCTTTTGTTTTGGCACGAGCAAATGTAATCAAAAATACAGATAACCCCATAATGAGGATAGCAACTAATGACAGCCACATCTTGTCCATTGCGCTCATAAACCAGCAGTCTCCCCTTCAATCCGATATTCATCACGAAATTGTGACAATTGCAATCATTATAACATGAAATCGAACGTATTTTTCCTATAAAAAGACAAAAAAGCAAGCCAGCATCTGCTGGCTTGCTTTCGTAATGCCCGATTCCTGCGTGAGCAGGCAACGAACGATTATTTTTTTATCATCATCTTCATTAACGATTCCATATTGCTTGGATTCAGCCCACTTTTCTTGACTGCACTCACAATATCCTGAACCGTATCCTCAGATACCGGTATTTTCGCCATGGCGGATACTTGTTTAATCAACTGGCGCAACTGAGCCTCATTCTGCATCGTTGTTGGTTTCACTGTGCTTGCCAGCTTTTTGACAGCTCCTTCAGTGATCGTTTTGCCTGTCTTTTTGTTGATGGCTTTCAGCGCTTCTTTCGAAATGTTGTTACCCATTCGTCTCCCCTCCTCCGGCAATACTCATGTGTATAATATGAGTGTGCCGGGGAAAAGGTGATTAAGCTGCATCATTTTAAACTAGGCCATCGTAACGATATTTAAACCATCAACTCAGGAATGCCATTGCTCCCAAGTTTCCAGCTTCATTACTTCCATCTCCGTTTTCGGATCACGTCCCATCAAGGCTTCAACGGCATCACGTGGCTGCCGATTCTGAAATAACACATGGTACAATTGATCCGCAATTGGCATCTGAACACCGTATTTTTGGGATATAAAATAGGCGGCCTGAGTAGTTCGAATACCTTCAACCACCATGCCCATGGACTGCAACACATCATCCAGCTTCTGTCCCTGCCCCAGCATTGATCCGGCTCTCCAGTTCCGACTGTGCTGACTTGTAGCTGTAACAACGAGGTCACCGATTCCCGCTAGTCCAGAAAACGTTAATGGATTAGCTCCCATCTCAACACCGATTCGAGTAATCTCGGCAAGTCCGCGTGTTAACAACGCCGCCTTGGCATTATCACCAAACTGCAGACCATCCGACATGCCTGCCCCGAGCGCGATGATATTTTTGAAAGCCCCCGCTAATTCAACTCCAAGCATATCCCGGTTTGTGTACACACGAAAATAGGCATTCATAAACAATCCCTGAACTGCCTCCGCAGATGTTTTATCCAATGAAGCTACAACCACGGTGGTTGGACAGCGCTTCACCACTTCCTCAGCATGACTTGGACCAGACAATACAACAATCTGTCCTTCTTCACATTCAAGCTCTTCAGAGATCACGGTAGACATCCGTTTCAAACTTTCCGTTTCAAAGCCCTTCGTTGCATGAATAATCAGCATATCGGGTGTATAGAAAGGTTTAAACTGATGTGTAACCGCACGCATCGCAGACGAAGGCGCTACAATTAACACAGCCGCCGCATCTGCAACCGCAGCTTCCATATCGCTGGTTGCGCGAATGCGAGGAGACAGCTCTGCACCCGGTAGATAACGTGTATTCGTGTGCTGGGTATTAATCTCCGTTGCTTGTTCTTCGCTACGTGTCCACATCACCACATCCAGTTCGTTCGCGGCGAGGACACTGGCCAAGGCAGTTCCCCAACTGCCTGCGACCAGTACGGCAACTTTTTTAGACAACGCGTTTCCCCCCTCCAGGGTTCTTTGATCCCAATTTATTTTCCTGTCCTTTGGCGAGCTTCGCAATATTCGTACGATGTCTCCAGAATGCAAACAGACAAATAATCAGACTGCCCCAAAAGATACTCATTGAATACCCAGGCAGGATCAAGATGAAGACAGGAGTCAATGCTACAAAAATTAAAGAACCGAGTGAAACATAACGTGTCAGAACGATGGACAGGATGGCGATGATCCCGGCATAAAGCGCAGGCAGGAAAGCCAAGCTTACCAGTACTCCAATCGCAGTAGCAATGCCTTTGCCTCCGCGAAAATTGAAATAAAGGGGCCAGTTATGACCTGCGATGGCAGCAATACCGCTGAATGCAGCAATCCATGGAGACCCGTTACTTAACCATATGCCAATCCATACTGCAGCAATACCTTTGATTACATCAAGTAGCAGAACTGCGATAGCCGGCCCTTTACCCAGAATACGCAGCGTATTCGTTGCCCCGGCATTACCGCTTCCGTGTTGACGTATATCAATCCCCCGTATTGCTTTTGCAAGAAGAACACTAAAACTGATCGAACCAAGCAGGTAGCTCAGTACAATAGCTGCGATGGATAAAATCACAAACTTCTCCCCTAACCTTCGTCGGACTTCCTCCGAGTAAATATGCGAATTGGCGTGCCTTCAAAATCAAACGCTGCACGGATTTTATTCTCCAGGTAACGCTCGTACGAGAAGTGCATCAATTCAGGGTCGTTAACAAAGATAACCATAGTCGGCGGTTTGACCGCAACCTGAGTCACATAGTTAATTCTCATTCTCCGCCCTTTATCGGTTGGCGGTGGATTAATGGCTACAGCATCCGATACCACATCATTAAGCAGATGTGTCTGAACACGCAAAGAATGCTGTTCTGCTACACGCTGTACCACTGGCAACAATTTTTGTAAGCGTTGTTTTGTCAGTGCGGACAAAAAGACAACCGGAGCATAGGTCATAAAGAGGAAATGATCCCGAATCTTCGTCTCGAATTCCTTCATCGTTTTATCCGTTTTCTCTACAACATCCCACTTGTTTACCACGAACAATGAAGCTTTACCCGCTTCATACGCATAACCGGCAATGTGCTTGTCCTGTTCAATAATGCCTTCTTGACCGTTGATAACAATCAGAACAACGTCCGCACGCTCAATAGCACGCATCGCACGCATTACGCTGTACTTCTCCGTCGTTTCATATACTTTACCGCGCTTCCGCATACCCGCCGTATCAATCAGCACGTAACGTTGCCCGTCTTTTTCAAAAGGAGTGTCAATTGCATCACGTGTTGTACCGGCTACATCACTCACAATAACACGTTCCTCACCCAGGATGGCGTTCACAAGTGAAGATTTACCCACATTAGGTCGGCCGATCAGAGCTACACGAATTACATCCTCATCGTATGTCTCTTCCTCAAGTTCAGGCAATTTCTCCACAATCGCATCAAGCAAGTCACCAATTCCCGTACCGTGACTGCCAGATACCCCGATCGGATCACCAAAACCGAAGCCATAAAACTCATAAATCAGCTCACTGCGCCCAATGTTATCCACTTTGTTCACGGCTACCACGATCGGTTTACCTGAGCGATAAAGCATCTCAGCAACTTCTTCGTCCGATTGCGTAATACCCGCCTTAGCATCACACATAAACACAATTACATCTGCTTCTTCAATCGCAAGCTCCGCCTGCATGCGAATGGATTTCATAATGACGTCTTCGCCGTCAATTTCGATACCACCCGTATCAATAATACTAAATGCTTTTCCGTTCCATTCACCGATTCCATAAATCCGGTCACGGGTAATGCCCGGCTTATCTTCCACAATGGCCAGTCTGTCGCCGATAATCCGATTGAAAATGGTGGATTTACCCACGTTTGGTCGGCCGACAATTGCCACAACTGGTCTTGCCATACATTCCACTCCTCCTGTCCATACTTACGTTACTCATCATAGCAAAAAAGCTATGGCTTGGCTAACGTTTCGTAACGAACCGAAACGATTTTCTCGCAATAACAACAATCGGCGAACCCGCTGGGGCTCGCCGATCTTGCTTTTATTGTTCAGCAAAATATGCAGTATATAACTTAGAACCATGCATGTATAACTTATTTGAATTTGCTGAGTTTGTCACCAAACAGTTCGCCGAGCGTAGTGCTCATACCTTGATTGTTCAAGGAAACGTTCGGATTGTTGATTTCTTCACGTGGAGCGTTGTTTCTTGCTGGGCGCTCTGATTTTTGTGGTTGAGCAGGAGCTTCTTCTGTTTCTTTGATGCTCAAGCTTACACGTTGTTCAGCAGGGTTCATGTCCAAGATTTTCACTTGAACTTCTTGGCCCTCTTTCAGCACTTCATGTGGAGTACCGATGTGTTTGTGGGAAATTTGTGAGATATGCACAAGACCCTCAACACCAGGAGCGATTTCAACAAATGCACCGAAATCAACCAGACGTTTTACAACACCTGTTACGATATCACTTGTGTTGAATTTGTCACCAGCTGTTTCCCAAGGACCTGGTTGAACAGCTTTCATGCTCAGGCTGATTTTACCTTTTTCAGGATCAACTTTCAGCACTTTAACATTTACTTTGTCGCCTTCGGACAATACATCGGATGGTTTGTCAACGTGAGTCCAAGCCAGCTCGGATACGTGTACCAAACCGTCAACTCCGCCTACATCAACGAAAGCACCGAATTGAGTCAAGCGTTGAACTGTACCTTCAATGACTTGACCTTCTTGCAAACCAGCCATTACTTGAACTTTGTTTGCTTCGAATTCTTGCTCCAAAACGTCTTTTTGGGAAAGGATCACTTTGTTGTTCTCACGATCGATCTCTTTCACTTTAACACGCAGTGTGCGGCCTTTGTAGTCGCTGAAGTCTTCAACGAAATGACGCTCAACCATGGAAGCCGGGATAAATCCACGAACGCCCACGTCTGCAACCAAACCGCCTTTAACTACATCACCTACAACAACTTCGAACACGTCTTGGTCTTCAAAATGCTTCTGCAATTGCTCCCAAGCGTTCTCGCTGTCGATCGCACGTTTGGACAGAACGAGTTTTTCTTTCTCGTCGTCGATGCTAAGAACTTTAGCTTCAACTTCTTGTCCAACTTCTACTGCTTCAGACGCGCTGTCTACGTGAAGCGAAGACAGTTCACGAATTGGAATAACACCGTCATATTTATATCCAATACTTACATAAGCTTGGTTATCTTCCAATTTGACGATGGTTCCTTTTACAGTATCTCCTTTTTTCAAGGAAACGAATTGATCCAACTCATCTTGGGTTGCTTCTTGATTTTTCATTTCTTCCGACATGTCAAATACCCTCCTCAATTCAAAAACCCCATTATATTCAAACCTGCCTTGGCAGAGTTCAAAACACTTTCATGCAAATGCACTTCACATAGCATTCCTCAAAAATATGGAAACATGCACTCACAGTAGACCTGCCTTACTTACTAGGCTCGCCTGTTTTCACCATTTCGTTAATTTTGGACATGATTTTCTCGGTAGCTCTTTCCAAAGCATCTCCGGAAGTGTCTTCCTTGAACTCGTCCAAATTGACCGGTGCGCCATATACTACTTTCATCTTATGAAAAAGCTTGTAGTTGCCGATAATAGCAGTAGGGATTACAGTAGCACCGCTGCGGAGAGCAAAACTCGCTGCTCCTTTTTTACCAATTCCACCATCATTATGACGGCTTCCCGCTGGGAAAATGCCAAGCACTTCACCACCACGCAAAATATTGAGTGAGGTTTTGATGGATTCTTTGCTGACGCCTCCTCGCTTTACAGGGAAGGCACCGACAGCCTTGATAATCGGCCCTAGCACCGGAACATCAAACAGTTCGCTTTTAGCCATAAATCTCACTTGACGGCGAATTTTGATGCCAACGGTTGGCGGATCAAAGTTACTGATATGATTGGAGCATAAAAGTACACCGCCGTCTTTCGGGATATTTTCCCGTCCAACTGCCTCCAGGCGAAAAAGAATGGTATACATGATCCGCAGTACAGTCTTGCAAAAGGTGTAAATCATAGACCGCTCTCTCCTCTGACCATTGTGCAATAAGATACGATTTTGTCAACCACTTCATGGATATTCATCTTCGTTGTATCCAAGACAATCGCGTCCTCTGCACAACGAAGCGGGGAGACTTCCCTGTTCTCATCCAGCTTATCACGGGTTGCAATATCTCGCTCCAGTTGCTCCAACGTCAGCCCATCGGATGGTTCCAGTTCTTTGAAGCGGCGAAGTGCGCGCTCCTGCACACTGGCAGTCATAAAAATTTTCACTTCCGCATCGGGCAATACAGTCGTTCCGATATCGCGCCCATCCATGACGACGCCCTTGCGCAAAGCCATTTGCCGCTGAGTATCCACTAATTGTGTACGCAGCCCCTCGATTTGCGCATATCGAGACACGATTCCCGTTACTTCACGGGAGCGGATTTCCGAGGTAACATCCTCGCCATTACAGAACACTTTCTGTCCACCCCGATCCGGTTGTAAATCAATAACCAAATCTTGAGCTTCCTGAAGTACCTGAGTCATATCTTCCGGAGATATATCTTTCCGAAGCATATGCAAGGATACTGCACGGTACATTGCGCCTGTATCGACATAAATGTATCCGAGTTCCTCTGCAACCAAGCGGGCCACCGTGCTTTTTCCGGCACCAGCAGGTCCGTCAATTGCAACGTTCATCTTCCCGTCTTCTGATGTGTTCTGGCTAGCCAACGGGGCATTCCTCCTCAAACGATAAACCTCAATAAAAAAACAGGCATTGCCTGCATCGTGAAAATTATACCACACTCTACACATGGATGCAAAAACAGACAAATCAGCCATTCCGGTCTTTGCTGTTACTTTGCATATGAACCGGGGTACCTTCTAGCCGGTCAATCGTTGTCATTATTTTCTTCAAATCCGGGACAAGCAGTAACAATTGACAGAGAATAACGAGGATCAGGAGCAAGCCAATGAATAGCAACGCTCTTCGTTCCAACCGTTTTGACATCATACAATAAATATGTTCAATTCTCCGTGCATCAGAGCGTTTCTTCATAGCAACATTCTCCGTTTTTGCCTTACGTTGCCCAGTACAATACTGTTTTATGCCTGCACACGTCTACTTCATACGATAATCCAGTTGCCGTTCAAAACAAAATTTGATGACCTTCTGACGTTCTGAATCCGTAATCTGTGAAAATTTTAGCATACCTAACTCACGGCCCGATTCCAGCTTTTTAATGCGAACTACCTCGGCTTCGAATTGAACATGGTCAATTGACCCATTGCGATAAGGAACCAATAGCCAGCATTTCAACTTTTGTTCTTCCTGCACTTTGACATCAGGCTCGATGTATACGGACAATCCTCCGCCTCCGATGTCTTCAGTCAGCACGACCGCACGTGTAAGGTCTTCACATTGAATCGCCAATTCAAGACTGGCGTGAACGCGAAGGAAGCTACGGCGCTGAATTTTGGAAATCTCATCAGGAAGCGGTTTTCGAATGCGGACCAGACGAACGACATCTTCCTCGAACCCTGTTACGTAAGTATTAAAATAATGGCGGACTCCACTCTCGTTCATATACGATATGGACAATTCTTCTCCGAAAAAGAGTCTTTTTAAACGACTGTTCCCCTGCTGCATCGGAACTTCAATCAAAAAACTGTCATCATCGGTATCTGCGATACGCGATTTGTATTCCTTATGTTCCTCTTTTTCGTCAGCCGATGCGATCTGGATATACAACACTTCATTTATTTTAGGAAACAATCGGTTCACCGCCACTTATGTATTTATCTTTGTCTCTGCAAGGACTATTATACCATGACCTTTCTCACATGGAACAAGAAAAAACAGACCATTGAAATGGTCTGTTTTCGTATGATTAATTTTGAGAATACACATTCTGCTAAACGCTTTTAGGAGGTTGCATTCACTGGCTTAATCTCTTCAACCGCCTCTTCCATTCCTGTATCGGCATTAATGTAAATTCGGTAACGCGAACCGTTGATTCGTCCCCCGAATTCATAACAAAGCACTTCTTTGCTGTATTCATTCTCGATCAACGATTTGCGAACATAATTTTCTTTGAAATCTGAATTCAGTTTTTTGCGAGCCTGATCAGCCGTAAGCTTTGCTTTTGGAATCTGACGTTTGTCGTTATGCTCATATACATAGTCGCTTGCCTGAAAACCGGTGACTTCCCCCGTATCCAGACCTACACGTACAGACATTTTTTCTGGATAAATCAACGTATCTCCTTGCTTGTGCACATACGTGAGGTTCGCCAAATTACCGAACTCATCGTAGTTGACAGCTTTCATATCCTTATATCCTTTATTGACAAGAAACTGATCCGCTTGTTTCATTGCCTCTTGACGGGACACTTTTTTAGCTCCAACCGTTCTGGTGTCACTGTACGAGATAAGCTTCCCACCGTTGCGTGTGAAATCCATCATCAGTTTCCCGTTTCTGGCATGCTGGATGGTGGCGGTATACGATTCCCAGTCCGTCCCTTTGCCGTTCTCCTGAACCTGAATCTTACCACTTTCCACATTCGAGAATTTGGCGGCCTTCTCCTGGATCTGCTCTCTGGAAACAGGCATTCCGCCAAGCTTCTTCACAGAGCGTTTGGTGAACATATTAGAGACGGAAGGGCCCCAATCCAGCTCCGGGTAGTCTTTTACTTTTTTATTTACGGTCCGGAAACCGTCCACGATGGAATTATCGTTTGTCTGCTCCTGAGTTGCCATAACGGTTTCAGCATCCATCCAGCGCAAACGATCAGCTAATACTTTCTGTTGAACTTCTTTCAGACTATTTTTAATCTCCGAAGAATTTTGATACAGTGTCTTTAAATTACCCATTTCCTTCTTACTGAGTGGCTCATTTGTCAGGTCACGCATGGATGCCTGATACGCAAATTTCGAGATACGCGAGAGGAACTCCTCAGTCTCATTGAAGGGAAGCATGCCGAGCGGCAGTTGATTAATTTCATTCTGAGCTTCGCTAGTAAGCCTCCACACATTCATCAACCCTTTGCGATGCATCCCCTGTGAACTTGAATGTACAGCAAGCGTGTTCCCAATCTCCGAATGTAATTTATCCATATGGAATGATAGGTCGTGAAATGCACGCTGATATTGATTTTCCGCCTTGATCAGTATCGCATTCTTCTCCTGATTCTCCTGATAACCCCACACGAGTGCGCCGATCAGGAGAACTGCAAATATCGGAAACATGACTGAACTTAATCGTTTATACACGGTAGATTCTCCTTTCTTCTAGGGTGTGTCTGAAAACAATGGAGGAAGCAGATTTTGCCGAATTTTCGTTCCAAGCCAGGAAGTTTACCGCAGGCGTGCCGGGGCACGTCAAGGGAAAGTGACGCAGCAGGGAGCGAAAAGGTGGTAAAAGATGCACTTCAGTGGATTTCAAGACACGCCTTGATCACTGCCTTTATTGTGGGTCGAAGAAAGTCCTCTTATGCATGCGATTTCCAGCCGGAACGAAATTTGCCTTTAACGAATGAAGCTAAGACTTTTTTGAGTAAGGCTTGTTGACTTCACTTTAATCGAACATATAGCCGACTAGTGCAACATATAGCTCGTCGCCATGCCCTCTTCTTCAATGTCAAATTGATCCTTGTTATCACAAAGGCACTGTTTAAACCCAGTATCAATGCGCCCACGTTCTTTCTTGCCTCTTAACGTGAAACGTTCACCACATTGTTTGCATCTAATTTTAATCTTGATTCTTGTCATTGGATATCCCCGTTTCATATCGTCGTACCCTTGTTTTCTAGAACACAAAAAAGACACACCAGGGTCTGCGTTTTAAACGCTTTATGTCCACCAGTGTGTCCGTATTTTTATAATTTAATCTCATCCCTCTCGTTTCACGAAGCGAAAAGGAGAACGGTTGTTAGCCCGTGTAATCTTGCCTATTGCTCCATACCACAGACCCGCCATCAGAGGCGCGATGAACCACAGCCAGTGATTCACCATCATATTCATAATAACATCATACAATGCGTGCCAGAAAAACGGAAGAATCAGAGACAGACTGAGATACCACCGTTTCTTCTTCGTATCATCAATGAATTTGGCTTTGCCCATGTAATATCCCATAATAACGGCAAACATCGCATGACCTGATACAGGCAGGAGGGCCCTTAGAAACATACCTGATACGGAGGCATTGCCTGCAAATGCGTACAGCACATTTTCCACTGTAGCGAAGCCCAATGATACCGCAACGGAATATAAAATTCCGTCATATGGCTCGTCAAATTCGGTGTGATTATAGATAATGTGGTAGATCACAAACCATTTAACAAACTCCTCAACTCCGCCCGAGATTACGATGGATTCGAGAAGGGGACTATCTCCAAGCCACAACATCATGCCTCGCTGAATAATCATCACGGGCAGAACGATCAGAATCCCCATGAGAAATACTCTCAGAACCATGTGAAGTGGTTCATAATCATACCGGTCTTTAAGATAAAAGTATGTTAACAAGGCGAGACCCGGAGCAACTGCTGCAGCTAGAAGCGATAACAAAAGCACCGAAATTCCCTCCCCTGAATAGTGACGCGATGATAACGATGTTTAATCCTGACGTTTGAAGTGTGTGCAGATGACATCAATCGCTTGTTCAGGAATAACGACCTTTCCATACTCCTCCATAACAGCTGGAGTGACCGAAGAACCTTCTCCAAATTCAGCCAGCAAAGCAATCAATGCGGCATGTTTGGCGGTGTCTACATCATCCGGTTCAAAATGTAAGAACCATTTATTTTTATAAGAATACAGTTTCCCCGCATCCGTAACATGTTGACGTAACATATGGGCAGCTTCAATCAGCACCTCAAAATCCTTAAATGCGTATACGATGGAGTCACTTTGCTCCAGTGTAACTTCCATTTCATATACTTCTTCAGGAAGATCATCTTCATGACCTGAACCATATTGTTGCGGATCATATTTTCCACGAGTAACAATGACAACCATCCCTTGAGCGGGAAGTGCGAATACTTCAACAGCCAGCGGACCTGTAGCATCAAAGCCAAGTTCAGAATAAGCCTGGTCCATCATTTCAGTGAACAGTTCATGTACCTTCGGTAATTCCTGCCACATATCTTCTTTTTGTATTCCGCGCTCGCTCAGATCGTCAAAGGTCAGGAAAATCCGTATCTTATCGTGACTTAGTCGTTCTATTTTCATACAGGATCTCCCCTTTATAAGCAAGTCTTATAACAGATTATGAAGCACAAAACAATATGTGCTGAAAATAAATCTATGTAGTTATGTTATCATTTTATACCTATAAATGCACGCAGTAAAATCAACAAAAAAAAGAATCAATCCACATCAAATCAAGACTGTGGATGATTCTTAATGGATGTTACGGGTTACAAACCCGGTACTGATGTATTGGTTTGACTTAAAATCTGCTCTACTTCATGTTTAACATCCGGGTTCGTCCGAATAAAATCTTTAAGCATATTCATGTTTTCTTCTTTTTCTTTTGGTGAGATCACTCTGCTGGTTTTTGATGCCGACTTGTGCGGTTCACCATGATGATCCGGTTTGCTACTGAAGCTATCCATGCCTGGAAAAGTCATTTCCATCATTTTATGTCTGGCCTGGTCAACCATGTTTCGAGATGAACCTGAAGACAACATGGGCATTCTGCCTTTAGCTATCCAAGAACTGGCTGCAACACCAACGACTATACCCCAGAAAAAGGATGACGCCTTCATTACACCAACCTCCTTTAAGTGTTAAAATCAAAAGTAGTGTTTGCTGTAGAAGACAATCTCATTCCGCATAAATACAGGAAAGTGAGCTGAGAAAATGTTGAAACGTGCTACCTCGCTGTTACTCATAACCAGCATATTGCTATCTGCATGCAGTGCACAAAATCAATCTGCATCTGATGCCAAGGATATGAAAGACGATACTGCTGTCATTCTTACGGAGAAAAAAACCGAAGAAAACCCAAGCGCAGAATCCCAGATTGAAAATAACGAGACAGATACTGAAATTCATCCTAAAACAGACACAAATATAACCGGTACTAAGCCAAAAAATCCATCCACGGACGGAACCTCAAGGGAAGTGCTCGTTAAAAAGACGTATCATATGAATTCGAGTTATGTTATTAAACCTAATGATGAATCCAACCCTGCTAAAGTGGTCTTGTTAACCTTTGACGACGGACCAAAGGACGAAAAGATGATTAATTCACTTATGGATACTTTGGATAAACATCACGCCAAAGCCATATTCTTTGTAAATGGAGACCGTGTCAAACGTCAGCCGAAGTTGTTGAAAATGATTTATGACCGAAAACAGATCATCGGTAACCACGCTTGGGATCATGAAGATTTGAAGAAATTGTCAAGTTCAGAAGCTAAGAAACAGGTCACCGACGTTCAACAAATTGTGAAAGACATCACCGGGGAAAAACCTCAGTTTTTCAGACCCCCTTTTGGCTCCGGAAATGATGCACTGAAAGATGCCGTCAAAGAAGAGGGAATGTTGTATATGACATGGTCCAACGGCTCACTGGACTGGGATAAGAGCACTAAAAACAGACCAGACAAAGTGATCCAGAATGTCCTGGATCAGCTTCACCCTGGAAGTAATATTCTGATGCATGAATTACCTTGGACGGTCGATGCTCTGGACGAGTTGTTAACATCGCTTGAGAAGAAGGGTTATTCCTTTGTTGATCCACGCGCAATCGAATTGCAGTCCCGATAATAGATGCCAATGCTAGGGCTACTGCACCACTGCGAGAAAAATGTAATGTGCAACAAACAGCCCTGATCTTATTGATCAGGGCTGTTTGTTGCAGGAACACGTAAAGTGATGAGATGTATCTCTGCGGGACAACCTAACCTGAAGGGAAGATGGTTTGTACCAAATCCCCGGCTTACAAGCAATTTTCCTGAACGAATATCTTCATCGCTCCGTTTCAAGGAAAACCAGCCGCTCTTTACAGCCCGATAAGCCTTACTTAGCAATACAGGTCCTAACAATGGAACAACGATTTGTCCTCCATGGGTATGTCCACTCAGTATCAGATCTACATCAATGTCTAACCGCAATACTTCCAAAGGATCGTGAACTAATACGATTGTGGAGCAGCCATCCTTCGTATTTCGCAACAATTTCTCTGCCTGTTTCGAACGATAATCTAATCCGACCAATCGGACATGTTCCGTTCCTTTTTGCAAGTATACATCCTGATCTTGAAGGATCTGCACGCTCGAATCATCCAAAAGTCTAGATAAATGAGTCACGCCTGCTTTTTTGTCATGATTTCCATAAACGGTATAGGTTGGAGCCAAACTCGACAAAAGCCTCATATTTTGTCTGACAATCGACCAGGATATTCCCTCTTCAGCTATATCGCCCCCGATGAGTACCCAATCGGCTTTCCCCTTCAACTGCTCAACTTCTTTTGTTTTCAACAATCGTGCATGGGTATCTGATAAAAAAATAATCCTCGCTCCGTTGAAAGAGGCTGGTAGATGCACAAGTTCGACTTCGTCCTCTGTAATCACAGTTGTATGAGCCTCTCGCCACATATGAAAAAGAAGCAATAAAGCCACCACTAATGTGAGAAAGGATAAACTGACTAATATTACCACGGTAATGGGAGGAAGGTGTTCAAAGGAGGAGCTCCCTTAATCCCCCACCAAACCAGACCAACGGTTAACATTATGAAAATAAAAATAAGTGAATTGACAAATCTTTTGCTCAATCTCAAACGTCGTGAAGGATGAAGTTCAGTTCGAGTGGGTAAAGAACCCGCTTCGGAAACTGAGCTTTCCTTCTGGTTTGCCGTTTTCTTGGAGCGACTAGGCGCTCGTTCCGGTAATACCGGACTTTCCAGTGCGGATGCACTCGACCCACGTTGTGATCTTGGTAAAGAAATTGAAGTAATTGGTGGAAGTCCCACTGTTTCGGCAGCAACTGCCGTTTCAGCAACGAAACTTGTCTGTGAAGCTGAGTTCCGCCCGGTTTTCTCTTTATTGTCCGAGCGACGCTGACGTTGGCTGCCATATGTTTTCACCCTGCTTAATGGCTGACTCATGATCCCCTCCGAAAACGTATCGCTAATCCAGATACTAGGTCAATGATAAAATGACACAGAATCGGTGCCCATAATGTGCCTGATTGCAAATAAATATAGCCCAATCCATAGCTCGACACAAACACCCATCCTGTAGGAATCCAGTGGCGCAGATAGCGAATATGAATAACTGCAAATAAGATACTTGTCCAGTATGGACCAATTGCGTGTTGAATTGCGCCGCGGAAAAGCAACTCCTCACATACAGCCACCAAGGCTGCTATACATACAATATGCCAGATTGGACGTCCGCGAAACAACAGCTCGTTAATGCCACCATCATCCATACTTTCCTGAGGTATGACATAGGACAGTACCAAATCCATGACTAGCATAATCGCAGCGAGCCCAAGACCCCACCATAAAAACTGAAGATGATCAGGCAAGGCCAGAACTTCGAATAGATCCCTTTTCTGCAACAAAATCCATACGATCCCTACGATTAAAGTTAGCCCTTGGGTAAAGTAAAGGTTGATCAAGAGCAGACGTTCTGTTAATTGCTGCGGCTCGGCCTTCTGAATTTTAAACTTCGGAAATTTCTTTTTTTTCATTGCATGCGTCTGTCCTCTTAAGTTATTTGATAAAAATTTCATTGACCAATCCGATAGTATACTAAATGATAGCCAAAAAACCAATCCGGTTCAAGACCTGTCCCAAGTCCCGGTTGATCACATCAAAACGTTACTTCATTAATGCAGTGAACTTTCTTTCACGAAACAGTATGTTTAAAGCATTTAAATCTCAATAAAAATAATTCTAAGTAGATAGATTACACTCTCTGAAGGTCCGGAAATCACGGCCTCCAACCTTAAGAATTAAAACATTTAAGCCTATTGACATGCTCATGTAAGCCATGATACATTATGAAAAATTAGTTACGTCAAACACGATGATGGAAAAAAGACGTTGCTTTGTCTTTCAGAGAGCCGATGGTTGGTGTAAATCGGTGGCAGGCAGATGATCTTGAGCGCTCCTGAGTTATTGCATTGAAATTGGAGTAGGTGCAATCGGTTTAGACCCGTTATCCTCTTCGGTCTTCATTGACCGCTAAGACTGTCGTTGCGAAACGGCGGTGAATTAGGGTGGTACCACGACAACTCTCGTCCCTTATTGCGCAAGCAGTATGTGGATTGAGAGTTTTTTTGATTGTTTTTGATAAAAGAATCCTGTGGAATCACCCTGTTAGTTTACCCTACTCCTCTGCTACGACACCGCGTTGTTGGAGGGAAGAATCACTTTGGTTTTAAGGAACGTCTCCTGCCGGAGAACAAACCTTGACGATTATAGATATACAAACCTAAGGAGGAAGAAACCATGTACAAAGTGTTAGTGTCAGATCCAATCAGTGATCTGGGAATTCAGCAGCTGGTCGATGCAAGTGATGTCGTTGTCGAGAAGAAAACCGGACTTAGTGAAGATGAGCTTGTTGCCATTATCGGAGATTATGATGCCCTACTCGTTCGTAGCCAGACCCGTGTTACTGAACGTATTATGACGGCTGGCACCAATCTTAAAGTGATTGGACGCGCAGGAGTTGGCGTAGATAATATTGAACTGGAACCTGCTACACAACGCGGTATCATTGTCATTAATGCACCTGACGGTAATACCATTACGACTTGTGAGCACACTTTTGCCATGATGATGGCACTGGCACGACACATTCCGCAGGCATATGCCAAAACGATTCAAGGTACATGGGATCGTAAAACGTTCCTCGGTGTGGAGTTAAGAAATAAAACACTCGGTGTACTCGGTATGGGAAGAATCGGTAGCGAAGTAGCCAAACGTGCAAAAGCATTCGGAATGGACATTCTCGCTTATGACCCGTTCCTCACAGAGGAGCGTGCCGAGAAACTGCAAGTCAAGCTGGCAAGTGTTGATGATATTATCCGTAATGCGGATTTTATGACTGTACACACTCCACTCACCCCAGAAACACGTCATATGATTTCCCGTCCGCAGTTCGAAGTCATGAAAAAAGGCATGCGTATTATTAACTGTGCACGCGGCGGTGTAGTTGACGAAATGGCGCTTGTAGAAGCGATTGATGAAGGAATTGTTGCTGGAGCAGCATTCGACGTATTTGAAAGTGAACCACCTGCAGCAGATCATCCATTCCTGAATCATCCAAGCATTATCGTTACACCTCACTTGGGTGCATCAACCGTAGAGGCTCAGGAGAACGTAGCGATTGACGTATCTGAACAAGTTCTTCACATACTTCGCAATGAACCATTTAAAAATGCGGTTAATATGCCAGCTGTCGCACCTACCGTTATGAACAAACTGCAACCATACTTTAAATTGGGTGAAACGCTAGGTAGTTTTGCAGCACAAATCACTCAAAATGCAGTACAAGAGATTCGGATTGACTACGCGGGTGATCTGTCAGAAGTGGATACATCACCGCTCACACGTTATATAGTGAAAGGCATTCTGGCAAGACATCTGGGCGGAGAAGCCAATATTGTCAACTCCATGCACTTGGCCAAAATTCGTGATCTGAATGTTGTTGTGAGCCAAACCTCTGCTACAAAGGGATTCACAAACCTAATTACCGTAACACTCGTAACAACACAAGATGCTGAAGAACGCCGCGTGGCAGGTACGCTTCTTGCAGGATACGGCGAACGGATTGTTCGTCTTGATAAATTCCCTGTAGATATTGCACCGGAAAGCCATCAAATTTTGATCTCGCACAACGATAAACCGGGTATCATTGGACGTGTAGGTACTTTGCTTGGTCAAAATGACGTAAACATCGCATCCATGCAGGTTGGACGTAAAATTATCGGTGGTGCTGCGATCATGATTCTCACCGTTGATAAAGAAGTGCCAAAAGATGTGTTGGTTCAGCTTACATCTCTGCCTGAATTAAATACAGCTGTTGAGATTGTGCTCGGTTAAACGGCATCATCAATACTTTGAAAAAGACGACGAGACCCACTAAGGATCTCGTCTTTTTTTGTACAAATGCATATTCGGATTTAACTTAATTGAATAATGGTCAATGTTGCACCTGGAGGCGAGAGGACGGCTGCGCCGGCGAGACCAAACAATTGGAGCTGGATTGAAGATCCCGCTGTTACAGTAACAATAAACTCCGACTGTAATTGATTAAGTGAGAGTGTTGGCGATACCACGCTCGCCGAAATAGCTGTCCCGTTAAGCAACACGCGAGATTGTATTGCCAACGCAGCAGTCAGATTGATTCGATAAGAGATAAAATAGCGACCGGCATTAGCCAGTGTAAAGGTATCACTTGTACCGTTGACAGTTATACCCGTGCCAAAATTCTGGTTGCTTGGTAATGCTACAAGAGTACCGCCCAAAATAACAACAATTGTACCGTTAATGTTCTCAGCAAATGCTGAGTTAGCAGTTACCGAAGTTCCTGTTACTCCGGTGGCTCCAGTCACACCCGTCGCTCCTGTTGCACCTGTAATACTTGCGCCGGTGGCTCCTGTTGCACCCGTAATGCTTGCACCGGTGGCGCCGGTTACTCCGGCTATACCCGTTGCACCAGTCACCCCGGTTTCACCCGTCGTTCCCGTTACTCCCGTGGCTCCTGTTGCACCCGTAATGCTTGCACCGGTGGCCCCGGTTATTCCGGCTATACCTGTCGCTCCGGTCACCCCGGTTTCACCCGTCGTTCCCGCTACTCCTGTGGCTCCTGTTGCACCCGTAATGCTTGCACCGGTGGCCCCGGTTATTCCGGCTATACCCGTCGCTCCGGTCACCCCGGTTTCACCAGTTGTTCCCGTTACTCCTGTGGCTCCTGTTGTCCCCGTTATACTTGCGCCAGTGGCGCCGGTTACTCCGGCAGTACCCGTCGCTCCGGTCACCCCGGTTTCACCCGTCGTTCCCGTTACTCCTGTGGCGCCGGTTGCTCCAGTCACTCCGACGATACCCGTTGCACCAGTCACTCCGGTTTCACCAGTCGTTCCCGTTACACCCGTAGCCCCCGTTGCACCCGTTATTCCCGTTTCTCCAGTTACACCTGTCGCCCCAGCAATTGCTAATAACGTATAATCCGGCGAGGTGCCAGGCGTGCCCGTTGGCGAGGCCACATTCGTGATGTACGTACTACCGTTAAACGTCACCACTTGACCGGCTGGATACGTCGGCGCTACTGCTGGATCAAACGCCACGATTCCGCTTAATCCTACACCCGTGGCCCCCGTTGCACCCGTAATGCTTGCGCCGGTTGCTCCGGTCAATCCAGCAATACCGGTCGCGCCCGTTATTCCCGTTCCCCCAGTTACACCTGTCGCCCCTGCACTTGCAATCAAGGTATAATCCGGCGAGGTGCCAGGCGTGCCCGTTGGCGAGGCCACATTCGTGATATACGTACTGCCATTGAATGTCACCACTTGACCGGCTGGATACGTCGGAGCTACTGCTGGGTCGAATGCCACGATTCCGCTTAATCCTACACCCGTGGCCCCCGTTGCACCCGTAATGCTTGCGCCGGTTGCTCCGGTCAATCCAGCAATACCGGTCGCGCCCGTTATTCCCGTTCCCCCAGTTACACCTGTCGCCCCTGCACTTGCAATCAAGGTATAATCCGGCGAGGTGCCAGGCGTGCCCGTTGGCGAGGCCACATTCGTGATATACGTACTGCCATTGAATGTCACCACTTGACCGGCTGGATACGTCGGAGCTACTGCTGGGTCGAATGCCACGATTCCGCTTAATCCTACACCCGTGGCCCCCGTTGCACCCGTAATGCTTGCGCCGGTTGCTCCGGTCAATCCAGCAATACCGGTCGCGCCCGTTATTCCCGTTCCCCCAGTTACACCTGTCGCCCCTGCACTTGCAATCAAGGTATAATCCGGCGAGGTGCCAGGCGTGCCCGTTGGCGAGGCCACATTCGTGATATACGTACTGCCATTGAATGTCACCACTTGACCGGCTGGATACGTCGGAGCTACTGCTGGGTCGAATGCCACGATTCCGCTTAATCCTACACCCGTGGCCCCCGTTGCACCCGTAATGCTTGCGCCGGTTGCTCCGGTCAATCCAGCAATACCGGTCGCGCCCGTTATTCCCGTTCCCCCAGTTACACCTGTCGCCCCTGCACTTGCAATCAAGGTATAATCCGGCGAGGTGCCAGGCGTGCCCGTTGGCGAGGCCACATTCGTGATATACGTACTGCCATTGAATGTCACCACTTGACCGGCTGGATACGTCGGAGCTACTGCTGGGTCGAATGCCACGATTCCGCTTAATCCTACACCCGTGGCCCCCGTTGCACCCGTAATGCTTGCGCCGGTTGCTCCGGTCAATCCAGCAATACCGGTCGCGCCCGTTATTCCCGTTCCCCCAGTTACACCTGTCGCCCCTGCACTTGCAATCAAGGTATAATCCGGCGAGGTGCCAGGCGTGCCCGTTGGCGAGGCCACATTCGTGATGTACGTACTACCGTTAAACGTCACCACTTGACCGGCTGGATACGTCGGAGCTACTGCTGGGTCGAATGCCACAATGCCACTTAACCCTACGCCGGTGGCCCCCGTTGCACCCGTAATGCTTGCGCCAGTTGCTCCGGTTACTCCGGCTATACCCGTTGCACCAGTCACCCCGGTTTCACCCGTGGCCCCCGTTGCACCCGTAATGCTTGCGCCGGTTGCTCCGGTCTCTCCAGCAATACCGGTCGCGCCAGTTATGCCCGTTCCCCCAGTTACACCTGTCGTCCCGGCACTTGCAATCAAGGTATAATCCGGCGAGGTGCCCGGCGTGCCCGTTGGGGAAGCCACATTCGTGATATACGTACTGCCATTGAATGTCACCACTTGACCGGCTGGATACGTCGGGGCTACTGCTGGATCAAACGCCACGATTCCGCTTAATCCTACACCCGTGGCCCCCGTTGCGCCCGTAATGCTTGCGCCGGTTGCTCCAGTCTCTCCGGCAATACCGGTCGCACCTGTTACACCAGTGCCTCCTGTGACTCCTGCACTTGCTAGTAACGTATAGTCTGGCGAGGTGCCCGGCGTGCCTGTGGGCGAAGCCACATTCGTGATATACGTGCTGCCCTCAAACGTCACCACTTGACCGGCTGGATACGTTGGCGCTACTGCTGGGTCAAATGCCACAATGCCACTTAACCCTACACCCGTGGCTCCTGTTGCACCTGTAATGCTTGCACCAGTTGCTCCAGTCTCTCCTGCTGTACCCGTTGTGCCAGTCACCCCGGTTTCACCCGTCGCTCCCGTTACTCCCGTGGTTCCCGTCAGTCCAGCAATACCGGTCGCACCTGTTATTCCTGTTTCCCCAGTTACACCCGTTACACCAGTAGCCCCTGCACTTGCTAGTAACGTATAGTCTGGCGAGGTGCCTGGCGTGCCCGTTGGCGAGGCCACATTGGTGACGTACGTGCTACCATTGAACGTCACCACTTGACCGGCTGGATACGTTGGGGCTACTGCTGGGTCAAACGCCACGATGCCACTTAATCCTACACCCGTCGCCCCCGTGGTCCCTGTTACTCCCGTACTACCGGTTACACCCGCCCCAGTAGCACCTGTTCCTCCTGTGACTCCTGCACTTGCTAATAACGTATAATCCGGCGAGGTGCCCGGCGTGCCCGTTGGCGAGGCCACATTGGTGACGTACGTGCTACCATTGAACGTCACCACTTGACCGGCTGGATACGTTGGGGCTACTGCTGGGTCAAACGCGACGATTCCACTCAACCCTACACCCGTCGCTCCAGTTGCACCAGTAATTCCTGTCGATCCTGTAGCTCCTGTTGGTCCTGCTCCAGCAAGTAATGTATAATCTGGTGAACTTCCAGGTGTACCCGTTGGTGAAGCCACGTTGGTGATATACGTACTACCATTGAACGTCACCACTTGGCCTGATGAATATGTTGGCGCAACAGCCGGATCAAATGGTATAACTCCCTCTAAACCTATACCTGTTGCTCCGGTTGAGCCTGCTCCAGCAAGCAACGAATAGTCTGGTGAACTTCCAGGTGTACCCGTTGGCGCGGCGACATTCGTAATATATGTGCTACCATTAGACGTTACAATCTGATCTGCTGGATATGTTGGCGCTTGAGCAGGATCGAATGGTACAATCCCAGTGAGCCCCACACCTGTAGCGCCGGTAGCCCCCGTCGGTCCTGCACCAGCGATTAATGCATAATCAGGTGAACTTCCAGGCGTGCCTGTCGGTGAAGCGACATTGGTAATATACGTACTACCATTGAACGTCACCACTTGGCCTGATGAATACGTTGGCGCTTGAGCTGGGTCAAAGGTGATAGCACCGTTAAGGCCCACCCCAGTAGCTCCTGTCACTCCTGATGCAGCGATCAATGTATAGTCCGAAGATGTACCCGGTGTCCCTGTCGGACCTGCTACACTGGCAATATAAGTACTGCCATTATAAGTAACCACTTGACCTGCAGCATATCCCGGCGCAAGAGCAGCATCAAAAGGAATAGCTCCAGAAAGTCCTACACCTGTAACCCCAGTTGCACCTGTAGAACCGGCGGCAAGCAAGAGCGTGTAATCAGGTGAACTTCCAGGTAAACCCACCGGGCCATTTACGTTAGCCACAAAAAGACTTCCATCATAACTAACTACCTGGCCTTGCGCATAAGTTGATCCAGCTGCAGGATTAAACGTTGTAATATTGTTTAACCCTACACCTGGAATTCCTGTCGCTCCTTGTGGTCCTTGTGGACCCTGCGGGCCTATAGGGCCGACAGCACCCGCAGCACCCACAGAACCAGTTGGCCCTGCTGCACCTGTTGGACCAGTAGCTCCTCTCAATCCAGGAACTCCAGGGACCCCTGGTACGCCTGGAACACCGGGAGGACCTGCAGCACCTGTAATCCCCCCCGTACCGAAAGTCGTTGTGGCTCTGCTTAACGAGATAGATATGGAACGAATTAATCCGACTAACCGATCTTTTACTTCGGGAGGTACCTCCAAAAGCAATGTTAAACTTAACAAGTCATCCAACAGATTTTGCAAATTCCCTGCGAGATTAATTAAAGCAACAGGAATGACTTCAGAAGAAGCAATGGTCAGTTCTAATACAGCTTGAAGCTCCGCTTTTACCCCAGCTCGGAACTCAGATTCATTAACAAAAGTAAGTAACTGACGTAATCCGTTCTGCAACGCAAGTATATTTGATGCACTCGGCTGACTAATTGCACTGGGAATGGTTACAGCAAGAGAACGAAGAATCGACTCATATTGCTCAAGTTCACTAGCTGTTATGGGTATAAACGGCGAACCTGCCCGGAATGATCTCCCTTCCAAAAACGCTTTAATATTTACTCTTTTACGTCCATCGGACATACTTTAATCAATCCTCCTTAGACATCTTATTTTTCAATCTTATGAAGGAGGTGTTCAAAAATTATCTTGGACATTTTTTTGCGGACAAAAAAGGATACGACCTTGTTCCACGTTGAACAAGATTAAACGGAATACTTCAACAAAAAAACACCCTCTATCAGAGGGTGTTTCGGCACATTTTGTTTAAAATCAACCTATTTCGAAGATTCTACCGGAAATTGTAATATAAACTCCGTTCCTTCACCAAGCACACTATTGACATGAATCGTGCCCTGATGAGCATCTACGATGTTTTTTACGATCGCCAAGCCAAGCCCGGTTCCCACACTTTCTCCCCGAACGCGAGCTTTATCCGCTTTATAAAAACGTTCAAAAATAAAAGGCAGGTCTGATGTAGGAATACCCACACCCTGATCTTTTACACTCACTCTGGCAAAAGGAGCACGCAAGTTAGTAACAAGCTCAGCAGAAATTTTCACACTTTTACCAACAGGTGTATGTCTGAATGCATTATCCAGTAAATTCGTGAATACTTGCTCCAGCCTGTCTTCATCTGCTTGTTGAAGTGAGATCATCTGCTGTTTGCATTCGAATTGAAGTTGAATCCCCTGTTCCTTCGAACGCACCATAAATTTGCGATAAATACGTTCGAGAAGTTCACCGAGTTCAACTTCCTTCATGTTCATGTCAGTATGCCCTGCATCCATACGGGCCAGATCAAGTAAATCCTTGACCAGTCTACCCATCCGCAGTGACTCATCGTGAATGACCTGAATCAGTTCTTCACTCTCTTCGGGCGATGTTGCCATCCCGTCAAGTAAAGCCTCGCTGTATCCCTGCATCATTGATAACGGTGTACGAATTTCATGAGATACATTAGCAACGAAGTCCCGGCGCATCTTCTCCATCTTCACTTCTTCGGTAACATCTCTCAAGACAGCCACCGCACCCCGTACCACACTATCTGCATACAAAGGGGCCATTTGAACAGACCATACTCCTTGTTGCACATGAACATTGGAACTCTGGTCCCCACCTTGCTCCATCACCAGTCTGAATAAGGGTACAAGCGGTTCGGGAACATCACGGGACGGGTTTGCAGAAGGATGACCATCCAAACCCTCATCCTCCTGAGCCCAGTCTAGAGCATACCAGGCCTGCATAATTTTCTCACCAGGCGGATTCGTCAAAATGACCTTGCCTTCACCATCAAAAGTAATCACGGCATCCGTCATGCTTCGCAGCACGCTCGCCAAATGTTCCTTCTCATGATTCAAATTTCGAATGGTATCTTCCAGTTGAACAGCCATGTGATTAAATGTATTTGCAAGTTCACCTATTTCATCATTGGTACGGAGAGAAAGTCTCGTGCCATAGTTCCCTTTACGGATGGCATTAGCTGCCTGAATTAATTGTTGCATAGGCTGTGTAATTTTGGTGAACAGAAATAATGCAAAAAACGTTGTTAGACTGAATCCAACAATGCAAATATAAGTAAACAGCCTTTTGATGTCCCTAGATTCTGACTCAGCAAAGTTGGTATCGATATAGGGTAACAGAAAGAGCCCTAGCGCAATCAGCACACAGCCCACAAGGCATATAATTGTGATCCATAACTTTCCAACCAGTGATCTCCAGAAAGCAAAGTTATTTCGGTACTTCCAGTTTATAACCGACACCCCACACGGTTGTTATCATCGCTGCCGATTCAGGTGATACCTTGTTCAGCTTCTCGCGAAGACGCTTCACATGGGTATCTACGGTACGAAGATCACCGAAAAATTCGTAGTTCCATACATCCTTAAGCAATTCTTCTCTGGAGAAAACCTTATCTGGCGATGTTGCAAGGTAATGCAACAACTCATATTCTTTAGGTGTCAAACTGATCTCTTCACCACCCGCAGTCACGCGGTGTGCATCATGCTCAATAACAAGATGTGGAAATACAATATTGTTGCTTGAATTGCTCTCCTTCGAAAGATACGCTGTTGCAGAAGAGCGGCGCAGAATAGCCTTCACCCGATAAATCACTTCACGCGGGCTGAATGGCTTTACCACATAATCATCTGCCCCTACTTCAAAACCTTGTACACGGTTAATCTCTTCCCCTTTTGCGGTAAGCATTAATACAGGGGTAGATTTGACCTGACGAAGCCGAGTGCATACCTCAACACCATCCATACCTGGTAGCATAACATCCAGCAAAATCAGGCCGTAATCTCCGGCCGTTGCTTTACGAAGCGCTGTTTCGCCATCCTCTGCTTCATCAATTTCGTAACCTTCTTTTTCAAGATACATTTTAAGTAGCCTGCGGATTCTTTCTTCATCATCCACAACCAAAATACGATTCTCATGTTCTGACATGCCCACTCAAGCCCCTTTACAATAACTCCTCATCACTTCTATTATGTTCGATCTTGCGAACAATATTTGAATACCCGTTTTACTGGAACGGGTATATCATGAATTACCGTTGTTTTGCCACTACTTTTAACTGACTTTACTAGTCTGCTCCAGCATAGGAATGCAATCCTGCAATGATCAGATTTACACCAACCAGTGTAAACATAACAACCAGGAAACCGAGCACAGCAAGCCAAGCGGACTTCTGTCCCTGCCATCCTTTGGATAAACGCAAGTGCAAATACACACTATAATACAGCCAAGTGATCAGTGCCCACACTTCTTTAGGGTCCCAGCCCCAGAAACGACTCCAGGCAATTTGTGCCCAGATCATAGCAAAGATCAGAGCTCCCAGCGTAAAAATAGGGAATCCAATCGCAATAGCGCGATAACTGATCTCATCAAGGTCATCCGCGTCAATTCCGTTCATCATCGGCTGTAACGCTTGTCCAAGCGGTCTGCGTACAATTAAACGAATGATTCCATATAAAATCAGACCCGTAATGATTGACCAGATGACTGTATTCAGCTTACGTCCTGCATTCACGCCATTCATCCATGAAGGCGTCTCAAGCAACGGCTCCTTCATTCCAAGGAACGGTTTCAAGCTCTCCACTTCACTATTATATGGAGCAAAAATAGGAGGCATGCGATAAATCACTTTCTCTATTGTACTATTTTCTTCTCCCTTTGTGTCAATGGTGACTGTTTTCTGTACAAAAACGGCCTCATAACCGGATGCACGGAAGGCAAACACGGTTCCAATAAATCCGATCACCACAACGATGGTAATGAGCGTAAACTCCACCCAGCCGCGCTGACGACGAGAAGATTTGTCTTTTCCACTAAAATCAACGGTACGAAGCAGATACATAAATCCCGCAGCAAAACCTACTGCAAAAAACGCTTCACCCAAAGCAGCCAGCGTAACGTGGATCTTCAACCAAATTGATTGTAATGCGGGAATCAATGGCTGAACTTCCTGCGGAAATACGGCTGCATATGCCATAATGATAATCGTGAGCGGAAGTGCAAACAAGCCCAGCAGAGATTTGCGGTAAATTGCGTACACAACGATAAACGCTACCATAATCATCATGGATAAAAAGGACATGAATTCGTACATATTACTTACCGGAATATGGCCTGCACCAATCCAGCGGGTGATAAAGAAAACAAAATGTGCTGTCAACGCAACCGTAGATGCGATAAACGCCCGTTTACCCCAACGATTCAAATGATCGATCGGATCGCGGTTACTCCATTTCTTGCCCATGACGGCCACTGCATACAATAAAAACGCAGCACAATACAGAAAAAAAGATACGATAAATGCGTCGCTGCTGAAATCCAGTATATTCATGCTTGGTTCCCCCCGTTATCCAACGACTTCTCATCCACTTCCAGATTCATCTGTTTCAAAATGCCAGCAACTTCTCGTCTGAAGCCAAACCAGTTTTTGTTGGTATGCCCGCCAAGCGTAATTCGCTCATCATCGAACCGAATCCAAATGCGTCTATGATGCCAGTAAAAGCCCATGACAAGACCCAGCATTACAATGCCTGCCCCTACCCATACAAAAGGCATCGCTTTGTCCACACGTATATTCAGGTAGCTTACCGATTGAATAAGATCTACCTTGTCCATACTGTCGACCTCCAGTTGTAATGGAAGTTCCCCTCCTACAAGCTGGCGGTTGATTGCATCCTGTTGAAAACGTTGCTTGTCAATTTGTTTGGCAAAATATAAGTATTGAATCCCCTTCTCTGGTAGATCCGGACCTTCAATATGAAAAAGAAATGCAGGTGCATTGGGTGAAGGTGATTTTGATTTTGGTTCTCCCTTATCATCCAGAGCAAAATCCATAAATTTTTCTTTCACCGTCAATGTATATGGTCCTGCCTCAAAGGTGCGTTGCGTGTCCATCATGTCAATCTTCAAAGAACCGTATACTTCGCCCGTTTTCACATTGACCAGATCCGGTGTCACCGAGCGAATCGTCGGGGTTAGATCATAGTCAAACTGGTATGCCTTAAGACCTTGGTAATTCAGTGGCTGGTTCACCCGTACGTCATGTCTTGCAACCTCTACAAGCTGAGGTTTTTTGGAGAGATCCGAACAATCGGCTGTGCATTCGTACAAAACAACCTTGGTTTCAAACAACTTGGGAACTGTTTTATTCAAATTTTTGAACTGCTCAGGAACCTCGTCGTCACTATAAAACTCCACATTAAACTTCTCATTTTTCAGATACATGGACGTGTTTGGAATTTTTTTAATTTCCCCTTCGGGAAAAGCAACATGTTCGTCCAGATTAAGACCTGGAAGTCCGCGAGCGAGTACAGCGAGCAGAAAAATAATAAGTCCGATATGAATCACATAAGGACCCCAACGGCTAAAACGTTGCTTCTCCGCAAGCAAAGCATCCCCTTGTGTGTGAACACGATATCCTTTCTTACGAAGCGGCGTAACCGCTTTCTTAATCCACTCTTCAGGTGCCTCTTCAATAGAACCTTGATACACAAGTCGCTGCCGCGTCAGGAATTGCAGATGTTTCCGTATCCGCTGCTTGTTCAGCGCTTTGTACAGTGGAAGCACACGATCCAGACTACAGATCACAAGCGATGCTCCGATCATTACCAGCAGTAGAATAAACCACCAGGATTCATATGTATGAGACAGTCCGAGAAGATAATAAATATGGCCTAACTGACCATAGGTTTCTTTGTAATAAACCGAAGGATCAATATTCAGAAATGTACTTTCTTGCGGGTAGATCGTACCTAGCATGGAACCAACGAGCGTGAGCACAATCATATAAACTGCAATTTTGACAGATGAAAAGAAATTCCATATGCGATCAATAATATTGGGATTACTTCGCTGTGAACGCCGGGCCATCCCATCATAACGCATCTCTAACACGTCATTCGATTGAGCGGTTTCCTCCAGAAGCGGCTTACCACACGCCTCGCACAATACGGTTCCTACCGGATTCTGGTGACCACACTCACATTTCGTATTTTGGAACACAAGTAGACCTCCTGTCAGGGCTGCTTCGCCAGCTGTGAGATTTGAGCGTCAAGTGTGTCCAAATCCAATTGCCCGATATGAATCGTGGAGATTTTTCCCGTTTCAGATACGAAAAACGTTGTTGGCATCGGAGAGATCCCATAGTCTCGAACGGAGTTTTTATCCCGGTCTAACATAATCGGAAATGTAACACCCACCTGCCGTACAAAATTATCTACCGTCATCTGATCTTCTCCAACGTTGATTCCAACAAATTGCACACCTTTATCTTTCCATTTGTCAGCCTGCGCTTGAAGAGCAGGCATCTCTTTCACACAAGGCTCACACCATGTGCCCCAAAAATTGATAACCATCGCTTTTCCTTGATACTCATCAGACGTATGAACTTGACCATCCAGGCCCAGCAGTTCAAAAGAAGGGGCTCGATCCCCTTCCTTTGGCTTGCCGTTCGAGCCGGATACCGATGTTGTAATCGCGTATCCACCCAACACCAGGATCAAGCACAAAATAACGATTTGCACCGTTCTTCTTGATTTTCCCATGTGCTGCTCCCCTTTAAAGTGACGATATTATTGATTTGCCTTCTTGTTATAGAAACTGTGAACACTCTATGAACAATTATAGCGAATTTCGTCACAAATCTGCGGCGGTTTTATGAAAATTATGTGTCCTCACATTACCTTTTTTTCATTTTTTTGGCGGGTTCCGATTTTGCGAGCGTAATCAGATTGTTAACTTCCTCTTTGGTCAGATTACGTGTCAGCCCTCTTTTCAGATTTTGCAGCAAAATGCCTCCAAACGAAATCCGCTTCAGACGTGTTACCGGATGATTGATTGCCTCAAACATACGTCTTACCTGACGGTTTCGTCCCTCATAAATCGTAATCGAAATAACAGCTTCATTGTTTGCTGTGTCCACATCTTTGTACTCGACCTCTGCTGGCGCTGTCATACCGTCTTCAAGCATAATTCCATTTTTGAGCTTTTCCAGTTCCGTACCATGTGGTACCCCTTTAACTGTTGCCAGATACGTTTTGGGTACGTGATGTTTAGGATGCGTCAGCAAGTGCGCAAATTCGCCATCATTGGTCAGAATAAGCAGCCCTTCGGTATCATAATCAAGACGTCCTACCGGATAAACACGTTCCTTAACGCCTTTCAGATAATCCGATACGATTTTCCGGCCTTCCGGGTCTGATGCGCTTGTAATAACCCCTTTAGGTTTATTCAGCATCAAATACACTTTTTTCTCACTGCGGATCGGTTTTCCATTGACCGTAATGATATCCTCTTCGGGGTTTGCTTTCGTACCCAGTTCGGTTACGACCTCCCCGTTAACTTCCACTTTGCCGGACAGGATCAGTTCCTCACTCTTGCGGCGGGATGCAATGCCTGCCTGCGCGATAATTTTTTGTAATCTTTCCATGTTTGTCATGTCACCTCACACTAATGATACCCATCCAACCGGGAAATCACAAGGATTATCCAATGTTTTTGTGAACGTTCGAGCTTTATCGCTAATTTGTGCGTTGTAGAACAGATATTTTATAGTCTCGATATACAAAAAAAGCTTACCCTCGCCACGGCTGATTTCGTTCAGACCACGCAAAGGTAAACCCTTATCATCTATTTAATTCGTAGTTCATTTCTAATTCGCAACTTTGCCTGCCACCACAACCGGCTTTTTCGCTGGAACAGCTGCTTCTTTCACAAATGTCTGCAATGTCTTTGAAGAAATAAAATACGTCCGTCCACCATATACAAACGTCATCATGCCAATGACCTGTTTATTCTGATCAAGCACTGGTCCACCTGAATTGCCTTGAGCCATTGCTTTGACGATGCTTCCAATGCCTACTTTTCCCGGTACTTCACTCGCCAGAGCACTAAATACCCGACTCTTCGCTATCGTGTTGTATGTCGAAGGAAAATCATCATCTAATATGACAAGATCTCCCGATGGGTTTTTAGGAAATCCAATGGTATAAACAACCTGATTGTCCCTCGCATCAGCAAACTTCACCGGTTCAGCGTCAATCGGTTTGTCCAGCTTGAGTAAAGCCATATCCGTTACAGGATCAGTTTTAACAATTTTAGCTTTAACCGCCTGATTGAGCGCACCTGGGCTCGCAACCGTCAACGTCCCTTTATCTCCGCCAGACAGCTCAGCGAATTCCTGAACAACATGGTAATTGGTTAATACTTCATCTTTCGATATTAGAATCGAAGTTCCCACGTCATAATAAACCATATCCGGTTCATTTGCTTTAACCAAACGCACATTAACAACCGGAAAAGAATCGGCCGTAGTCGCCATTTGAGCACGTAATGATTTGTCAAAATAACCTGTAAAATGAATCGTCTGTTCAGCTTGAGCACCTGCTAACCCTGTCGAACCTGCAAGCATCGTTATAGCGAGCATACTTGTCAACCCGTAACGGAGCATTCGTTTCCAACTCTTTTGCATGTCTCACTCTCCTCCGTTATTATTCTAGCATAACTAGTATATCGGTAGGAAAGGAGTAATAGTTTAACCAAAAACGATCAAACAAATGGCAAGTGCAGCTATGAATCCAACGACATCCGAAAACAATCCAACCTTAAGCGCGTACCGTCCGTTCCGAATACCAACTGCTCCGAAATACACAGTTAGCACATATAACGTCGTATCCGTACTGCCTTGAATGGTAGAGGCCATCCGGCCAATCATGGAGTCAGGGCCATACGTTTTGATCAAATCCGTTGTAAATGCAAGCGAGCCTGTCCCTGTTAATGGTCGTAATATCCCTAGCGGAAGGACTTCTCCAGGCACACCCATCCACGAGACGAGAGGAGTGAAGAACTGAATCACAAAATCCAGTGCTCCCGAGGCACGAAAAACACTAATGGCAACCATCATTCCCACCAGATGTGGGATGATGCTGATTGCAGTCGAGAAGCCGTCCTTGGCCCCATCAACAAAGGATTCATAGACCGGGACCTTTTTGGTAAACGCATATAATGGAACAAACGCGATAATAACCGGAATGGCCCAGACAGATATCCAGTTAATGAAGGTTAACAAGGTAGCTCATCCTTTCATGCCGGGATTACCGCTCTTGGATATACGCGGCGATCTGCGGAGAGTTCTATTTCGATACCAGCGATCAGCCATAATGGCAGCAAGCGTAGCTATAATGGTAGCCATTAAAGTTGTGCCTACAATCTCCGTGGCGTTCGCAGAATGATAGTTCAACCTGATCGCTATCAGCGTTGTTGGAATAATCGTAATACTCGCGGTATTCAGCGCCAGCAGTGTACACATAGCAGGGGATGCAGTCTGCTTGTCAGGATTCAGTTCCTGCAATTGTTGCATCGCCTTAATTCCCATGGGCGTAGCCGCATTCCCTAGTCCAAGCAAATTTGCACTCATGTTGGATAAGATGTAACCCATAGCCGGGTGGTTTTTGGGTACATCGGGAAATAGAAATCCGACCACCGGGCCAAGAAGTTTTGCAATCCGTCCAAGAAGGCCGGCATCTTCGGCCATTTTCATCATTCCCATCCAGAATACGAGTACACTGATCAGACCGAAACATACCGTCACACCGGTTGCCGCACCATCAAATGCTGCCTGGGTGACCACTTCAATCTTCCCGTTCACTGCCGCAAAAACAAAGCCGATCAAGATCATCATTAACCAGATCAGATTGATCATTGGAATCATTCCTCCCAGTAACAGCAAGCACAAGAGCGATCTTTCTATCCTTAAATCAAAATCAAGGTGATAACAGTCGACTTAGCACTGCCTTCCAGGCGGAAACCCAAGTCGTGACCTCTCCTATTCCACCTATAGTAGCATCTGCGATGGGTGGCTCTGGCGGAATATAGCTACCTTTGTAATACACAGGTATCGAGCCGATTGGTTCGCCTTTCAACTGCATTTCAATTCGCCCGGCTAGTCCAAACGAAGGATCTGTTGATTGTTTATTCTCTGTCACAGCGTCCTGTGTACGTTTATCCAGCATAACCAATGTCTTGGTTATGTCTTCCTGTTCTCCTTTGGCGAGCGGGTATTTAAAACCACGCCCTGTTACGAGTTCCATGTTCTGAACAGGCTGTTCCTGTTTGGCAATCTCGATTAGTGGGAAATGTTCAAAGCCGAAATCCAGCATCTTCGCATGATCGTTCCAGTCATCGCCATCGTTAAGTGTCACCGCGGCCAGCTGTTGCCCGTCACGAGTCGCTGAGCTGACCAGGCATCTGAATGCCTTTTTGGTGTATCCAGTTTTCACCCCATCCGCACCTTCATACAAGCGAAGCATTTTGTTTTTGTTATGCCAGGAGTACTCCCAGCTTTCATTCGGATTGGGGGCGGATTTATTTTCTGTTGCCACGATGCGTTTGAATACCGGGTTATGGAGCGCGTAAGCCGTTAACCTCGCCAGATCGTTTGCGGTAGAGTAATGACCTTCGGCATCCAGACCATGTGGGTTCATAAAATGAGAACGAGTCAAACCGATCTGCTCTGCCTTTTTATTCATAAGCAAAACAAAACCTTCTTCCGAACCGCCGACATGCTCAGCAATTGCCGAAGCCGCATCATTACCTGAGCGAAGCATAAGACCGTATAACATATTTTCTAGTGTCATCTCCTCGCCCAGTTTAAGGTATAGCGAAGATCCTTCTTTGGCAAAAGAAGATGGTGTAACCTTGACCTTTGCATCTAACTTACCTTCTTCAATCGCAACGATGGCAGTCATGATTTTAGTCAAACTTGCGATGCGCGACTCTTTGTCCCCATCTTTACTATACAGAATTCGCCCTGATGTCACATCGATGAGCGCTGCACTTTGCGCATGAGTAGACGGTCCAGCAATGGTCGCCTGAACTGACGATGCACCCATAGTTGAAAGTAACAGTACAGGCAAGAGCGTACCTACAATAACCTTCATTAATTTTCGCATCCACATTCCTCCGGGTCGCTTGGAATCTTGTACTATCCTATGTCTGGACAACCCGGAGTATGTCCCGCACAGGAAAAAACAGCAAAAATCCCCCTTGCACCTTAAAGTGCCAGAGGGATTACGAATTAATCATATGACTCAGCTATACGTTGTATGATCCGTTGTCACCCGCACATCATGTTCTGTTGTGCCATGATTACGGTGGCGGAACATTTCCTGAATGCGATCGAGTACATAAGGTGTTGAATCAATCAATTTTTCAAACAAGTGCGTCGAATTGTCAAGCGGCACGATGTGCACACCTTGCTTGCCAACAACCAGAAAAGCGATTGGACGGATGGATACACCGCCACCACTACCACCGCCAAATGGGGAAGCAACCTTTGCGGAATGAGCATGTTCCGTTGTGCTCGATGCGTTGTTACCTTTTCCATCACTTACATTAAAATCACTTCCGCCTGCCGCGAAGCCAAATCCAACTTTACTAATCGGCAGAATAACCGTACCATCCGGTGTTTCTACAGGATCGCCAACGATTGTATTGACATCCACCATGCCCTTGATATTTTCCATTGCAGTTTCCATTAATCCTTGAATTGGATGATCTGACATGTGACTTCCCTCCAGTTTCAATAATAAACTATATCCGTTGAGCTTAAGCAGATTAACACAAACAAGTTGTGTCAATGATTAATCAACTTATATAGGTTTTTGATCTAACCATATCATCCCCAAACTTGCAGGACTTATGTAATCAATACAGGGAATCGTTATCGCATGTTCTCGTCGCAGAACCTTAACACCAATACAATGGATTCAATCTCAGGCTAGTTAAGTTCTGCTTTAACGAGCTTCCTTTTCCGCAATGTGCCTATGCTTCTTCTTTTGCTTTGATTTGCGGCGTTGCTCCCGAAGGAGTTTAATCCACATTCGCCAGCCACCCTCGACCTGCAGCACGCGGGTAAGCAGTCTCATTCCAGCAATTAAGATGGCCGTCATGCGGATTCGCAGTTTGAAATCCAGTTCTGTTCGAAATTCCATCTCGTCGGACCATACCGGAAGAACCTCAAGGTCAGGCACCGTTTTGAAACGCATTTGGTACGTTAAGAAGCCAACAATCATGGACTTAATACTCCATAACCAACCTGTTAGCATTGCTGTGTAAGCAGCATCACCTACACCAACCGCAGTAGACCAGAACAGATTCGTTATATATACTCGTCTGAGCGTCTGTCTGACCCATACTTTCAGAGCCTCTGTTGCTCGAAGCATCACCTTGACTTCTTTTACCCAGTTTTTTACTTTTCGTTTGTTCACCTGCTCGCTACCCAAAACTTCTCCTCGGGAATGGTTCATGGACTGTTCTGTTTTAAGCAAGAAGCCTTCTTTCATATTTCGGAAAACAATGCTCGGAATTTCGTAATTCATCCGCACGAAGCCATACAGCAGTCGAACATTGATATTTGCGTAGTCATCGCTCTTATGTTTGCGAAATATAACATGAACATGAACATTTGAGATGAGGACTGCGGCAATCAGCAGTGCGATGAACAAACCGATTCCTCCAAGCCAGATCCACACAGGCCTTACCTCCAAGCCCTCGATTCTTATCATGTCTAGTATGGCATTCCTTGCTGGAAAAAATTCACGAATGCCATGAAATTCCCCAATTTTTGCCGAAATCACCATCGAAATGCCCGATATCGTATACATCATTCCAGACAACTTCACCGCTGTTCTGGAGAAAATACAAAAAGACAACGTGGATCGATCTCCACATTGTCCTTATATGGCTTTAACTATTAGCATTTATTAGGAGGAGGAACCCGAAGAATCATCCTCTGGATCTACAGCGACATCTTCTTCCGGGAATGCTGCTTCCTCTTCAAAATCAAACACGCTTTGTACGTCAGTATCCGAGACATCCGGCTGATTCATGTCCAACTTGTTGAATAACAACTGCGTTTCTTCCTCCAAGTTTTCCGAATCTTCAAACAAACCCGGTTCGGGAAGATCTTTAATCGAAGCTAGTCCGAAATAATCAAGGAATGACTTCGTAGTTCCGTACAATATCGGTCGTCCAATCGCTTCCGCTCTCCCCACTTCAACAATGAGATCCTTGTTCACGAGTGTATGGATAGCACGCTCCGATTTTACACCACGAATCTCCTCAATCTCCACCCGTGTAATGGGCTGACGATAAGCTACAATGGCCAAAGTTTCAAGCGCCGCTTGGGATAACGATGTACGTGCAGGAGAGTAAGCAAGCTTCTCAAAATAGGCCGCATGTTCCGGCAATGTTCCGAGTTGCACGACACCTGCAATCTTCAGAATCTGCACACCTCGCCCTTGCCTTGCAAAATCGACGATCATGTCCTCAATGGCATCCGTAACCAGTTCTACCCGCTGGTCCACAATTTCAGCAATCTGTTTGACACTTAGACCTTCTTCTCCGGACAAAAACAAAAGGCCCTCAATAATCGACTTCAATTTCGGAAAATCCATGATTCGTTGTTTCCCCTCTCCACTCCATAACGATATCCTCAAACAACCGTTCCTGGTAACAAACAATCTGCTTCATCTTCATCAGCTCCAGCACTGCTAGAAACGTAACCACGATCTCATGGCGATATATCTGATCATCCATAAGCTTGGAAAATAACAACCGCCCCCCAGGACCTAAATGCTCCAAGGCACCAATAACTTCACGTATGCGATCCTTGACCGAAATTTCGTCCCTTTTGATCCGGGTGACCGTTGTACGCTTCTCAGCCTTTCGAAGTGCTTTCTGAAACGCCGCGATGAGATCAGAAGTATGCAGACCTTGCACCGGATTCGTTTGTTCCTCCATAGGCATATAAGGTCGCAAATCTTCGGGCTCTTTGGAAAAAATAAGACTGCGCTCCCATTCCCGTTCATGCAGATGCCGCGCTATTCCTTTATATTTGCGATATTCGATAAGGCGTGCAATCAGTTCGGCACGCGGATCATAATCCTCATCTTCCATATAATCATAATCCTCGAAATCCTCGATTACCGGCGGTTTGGGCAGTAAAAGTTTGCTCTTGATGGACAGCAGCGTAGCTGCCATCACCAGAAATTCACTTGTTATATCCAGTTCCAGCTCCTGCATGGAATGCAGATACGCCATGTACTGATCGGTAATATCGCTGATGGGAATATCCTGGATGTCGATCTCAGCCTTATCAATCAGATGCAACAACAGATCCAAAGGCCCTTCAAAAGTCTCCAGTTTGTATGTAACTACCGTCACTAGACGAATCCTCCCGCCAGAAAAATACAAAACCCTGCCAGCCGTCCGAAACCGGTATCCCGATTTCGTCTGCGCAAAGCAGGGCACTACTATTAAATAAGCACTATTTTAGCTGTTTCGTCAAGTTCGCCATTTCAATTGCAGCTGTAGCAGCATCCCAACCTTTATTGCCGGCCTTCGTTCCTGCACGCTCAATCGCCTGTTCAATGTTCTCCGTAGTAACCAATCCAAAGATGGTCGGCACCCCTGTTTTCAGATTAATTGCCGCTACCCCTTTAGCCATCTCGTTGCAGACATAATCATAATGTGTTGTTGACCCACGGATAACCGTTCCGAGTGTGATGACTGCATCGTATTTGCCGCTTTCGGCCATTTTCTGAGCGATAAGCGGGATTTCGAAAGCTCCCGGTACCCAAGCTACATCTACTTCATTATCTTGCACACCGTGACGTTTGAACGCATCCAGCGCCCCGCTAAGCAACTTGCTCGTAATAAATTCATTAAACCGTCCAACTACCACGCCATATTTTAAACCTTCCGATACCAAATGTCCTTCAAAATAGTTAGGCATTATCGTCATCTCCCTGTCGATATATAATGTTATAGGTGCTGCAATTGAACATGTGAAATCTCCAATATTTACATATCAGAAAATTATCGTGAGTAGCTGAAATCACTGTTCATTCTGCTCGATATCATCAAACTTGAGCATATGGCCCAATTTGGCTTGCTTGGTGTGAAGGTAAGCTGTATTATCTTCATTCTCCTGCATCTGAATCGGTACACGCTCTACCACTTCCAGACCATATCCTTCCAAGCCTTTAATTTTCCGTGGATTATTCGTTAATAATCGAATCTGACGAACGCCAAGATCCTTCAAAATTTGTGCACCAATCCCATAATCGCGCAGATCAGCAGCAAAACCAAGCTTCAGATTGGCATCCACTGTATCCAGACCTTCTTCTTGCAGCTTGTAAGCCTTGAGTTTGTTGATTAAACCGATCCCACGGCCTTCTTGTCTCATATAGAGCAGTACGCCATTACCTTCATCATGAATCTGCTTCAGCGCCGCATCAAACTGCGGGCCACAGTCACAACGGTGAGAGTGGAACACGTCGCCAGTCAAACATTCGGAGTGAACACGAACCAATACAGGTTTGGAACCGTCAATATCCCCTTTGACCAAGGCAACATGTTCTTTATTATCCACTGCATTCGTATACGCCACTGCCTGGAATTCGCCAAAGTCCGTCGGCATACGCACGGAAACTTCACGTTGCACCAGCTTCTCCTTCTCATTCCGGTAACGAATCATGTCTTGGATACTAATCAGTTTCAGATCATGCTTACGTGCAATCTCCTGCAGGTCAGGAAGTCTGGCCATCGTACCATCTTCCTTGATCACCTCACAGATGACACCTGCGGGGTAAGAGCCGCACATGATCGCCAGATCAACTGCCGCTTCCGTGTGTCCGGCACGACGCAACACACCGCCGTCTTTGGCAATGAGCGGAAACATGTGACCCGGCTTGCGAAAATCACTGCTTTTCGCATTCGGATCAATCAAACCTTTAACGGTAATGGAACGCTCATGCGCCGAGATTCCCGTCGTTGTATCTTTGTGATCCACAGAGACCGTAAAAGCTGTCCCATGGAAATCTGTATTCTGCTGAACCATCGGTTTCAAATTTAATTCATCTGCCCGCTGCTGCGTAATGGGAACACAGACGAGCCCTCGACCTTCGGTAATCATGAAATTGATGACCTCAGGGGTTGCTTTTTCAGCCAAAGCAATAAAATCCCCTTCATTTTCCCGATCTTCGTCATCGACCACAATTACGGGTTTACCCCGCATCAAATCATAAATAGCTGCCTCAATTGAGTCCAGAATGGATGGCTCGGATTGTTCTGACATCAGCTGCACCTCCTGTTTCCAGTTTTATGTTTTATCCCTGTCTTTCCTATGTTTATGCAAACCCGTGATTGGAGAGAAACTCTTCACTAAGACTGCTTGGCTTGCCTGTTCTCGTTTCCGCATGGCTCTTGCCGTATTGCAACAGATGATCTACATATTTCCCCAAAATATCACATTCAATGTTGACGGTATCTCCTGTCTTTTTGACATTCAAAACCGTTTCCCCAATCGTATGGGGAATAATCGAAACCGTGAAGGAACTTTGAGTCGTCTGTACCACTGTCAAGCTAATCCCATCCAAAGTGACCGAACCTTTTGGAATTAGAAATTTGAAAAGTTCATGGTCACCCGGTCTGATCTCAAAAACAACTGCATTCTGATCCCGAGTAATACTACCGATAACCCCAGTCCCATCCACATGTCCCTGCACGATATGACCGCCGAATCGTCCACCGGACAACATGGCCCGCTCCAGATTAACCTTACTGCCGGACTGAAGCTGATTGAGATTGGTGTGTCGATACGTTTCCGGCATGACGTCTGCGGTAAAACCTCCGCCTTCCAGCGTGGTCGCGGTAAGACAAACCCCGTTAACCGCAACACTGTCACCAATTTTTAGATCGTCCATAATGACAGAAGCAGCGATGTTCAGAACCAGGGCCTCACCTTTACGACCAATGCGCCGGATCTGACCGACTTCTTCCACCAAACCCGTAAACATGCTATCTTCCTCCTATTCTGGCCAAATCGGAATACCGCCAATGCTAATATTATCTCCAACTTGCTCAATTTCCAGCTGATGCAATTGGATTGCCTGACTCATGCGCTCTACGCCTTCAAAACGGAAACTTCCCGGAGTATCATATCCACCCACAATCTTGGGAGCGATAAACATCAGTAAACGATCTACGAGCCGTGCTTCCAGCATTGCACCATTTAGTGTACCGCCGCCTTCCAGCAGAATCGAGCCAATATCCCGCTCTCCCAGCTTGCTCAGCCCATGTAGCAAATCTACGCGTGGTCCAGGCCCACAGCGAATAATTTCAACACCGTAAGCCTCGAGTCGCTCAGCCGCTTCCTGGCTAGCCTCATCGGTTGTAAGCACCCAAGTTGGCGCAAGTCCATCCTTGACCATTTTGGAGCCTACAGGCAACCTCAGCTTGGAATCCACAACGATCCGTACCGGACTGATGCCTTCTACCTGCAAGCGGGTAGTCAGCTCCGGATTATCGGCGATTACCGTATCCACGCCAACCATAATGCCTTGATGACGATGACGAAGCGCATGCACGATCTCACGCGCCAGTTCGTTGGAGATCCATTTGCTGTCCCCGCTACGCGTAGCAATTTTTCCATCCAGCGTAGAAGCTGTTTTGAGGGTAACGAAAGGAAGACCTGTTGTAATAAACTTGATAAACTTTTCATTCATACGTCTTCCGCGTTCGCGCAAAACACCCACTTCAACTTCGATGCCTTGTTGACGCAACATACTAATGCCTGTACCAGAAACCTGCGGATTCGGATCTTCACAACAAACCACCACCCGTTTAACCTTCTCATGGATCAAACGTTCGCTACAGGGTGGCGTTTTGCCATAATGACTGCAAGGTTCAAGCGTTACGTAAACGGTACTACCCTCCGCGTCGCTTCCAGCCATATTCAGCGCATGCACCTCTGCATGGCCTGTGCCTCGTTTCAGATGGCTTCCTAGACCAACAACACGTCCTTCTTTAACAACGACACATCCCACGACAGGATTAATTCCAGTCTGTCCTTGTGCCCGTTCTGCCATATCCAGTGCTAACGCCATATAAAATTCATCATTGATCATTTCCATATCCGTTCACCCCACGGTTATAATCTCGAACTAAAAAATCCCCACCGAACAATCTGTTCAGGTAGGGATGATGGAAGACTACTGTCATCTGCAGGAGAGATGAAACACACCAATACCGACACTTCACCAAAACCAGTTAACAGGTAAGTGAAAATAAACACATACCTTATTGCATACCCATTCGAGCTATAGAATGATATACAAAAAAATCAGGTGAAGAGTTTCTATATACGGTATTATGTACCAGAAAACTCATTATAAACAAGCCTTCCACACATATCATCCAAACGAGCTGAATGCTATGCGACATCACTCCTGCGGAGTGCAACCACACCGGCTTACACCCACTCCTTCTCCCATCCAGACTATACTGTCGGTTCTGGAATTACACCAGATCAGCCATCTGCTATAAGCAGACAGGTCACGGACTTTGCCATATCGGTGGAAAATAAATCCCCAACACGCATCACCGCCGGTAGGGAATTACACCCTGCCCTGAAGGATCGCTTTCGTTATTAATTGGATGTTAGCACTTTAATGTCAAAAAATCAATTCATTTTTGTTTCTTTTTGTCACATACTAACTTTTAATAAGCATTTATATTACAAAATCCGCATCTCATACTAGACACGGACTTCATCAATATTGGAAAATAAATTCTAAAGGTCTGGAAAACACCAGCTTGCCATGTGCCTCAAATCCTTTGCAGCATGGAACGGAACACTCTCAGGTTTGGGCTGGGAAGCATTAGGAGCTGGCATATCGCGGGCTACTCTTCTAACCCAACTGGTCGAGTCGATTCCAATGGCCGAACACTGCCAGCGCTCATCCGGCCTTGGACGAACGGTCAGAATAAGGTCTTCTTTTCCCGGCATATCGGGGAACACGCCATCCAGATATTCAACAATGGTACGTTTGTCCTTCACTTCATGACAATATACAGTAACCCAAGAACCACTAAGTACTTTCACTGCATATACGTCTCCAGGCTGCACTTCACCTGTACCGGCATCCGGAGATTTTTTCGGCACCTTCGCCTTGGTACCTACACCTCGTCTGCTTTCAAATGCACCAATAACGGTCTCACTCGCCAGTGGATTCGGTTCAGGCTTGTTCTCAAGCGATACATCACTGCAATCGAATTCACCAAAGATCAGGTTCAAATTGTGCTCGTTGATTCCTACAGATGAATCCCACCATGCCAAGGGAGCTTGTACCTCAACGCGGGTATTAGGTCTCTTGTCGCGTTCTGCATATGAGGTGAAGGCTGTAATCATTCCTGGCTGTTCTGGCGTGTCCAGAATGCCGATCAGCGCCAGCGTTTCAAGCAGTTCGCGGTAAACATATACTTTTTTCGTAGGCAGGAGTTGTTCTTTTTTGAGCGCATCCGCTGCCTTGCTGTACCGAGTCTTGGGCGGCAAATTGCGCAATACCGTTAACACCGCGCGTAACGTCCAGCGATCATACTCATTAGGAACAGGAGGCTCCTGCGAAGCAGCCATCTCTCTCAGAGCGAGTACATGTCCAAAGATATCTCCATCAAGCGGTGTACCGTTGGTCATTCGCCAGTACCACTGAAGCGAAGTATCTACTCCGTCATTCACATCCAAACCACAGATCTGGCACTTACGACTGGAAGGATATGGACTATATTCATGGTCAGGTATGCTGGTTGCAATCAGTTTTCCTGTAAGAAGTGAACGCCAGATCATTGGTGCTGACCATAGAGAAGCCACAAAAGCCTGAGCAGCCTCCTGAAGTATCCAACGCTCAGCCAATGTTCTCAGTTCTCGGATCGTATCCTCATGCTGCGGTCTTTCAAAGTGATTAGGCTCATGTCCAGTAGCCTCTAGTGCCTGTAATTGTTCCGCCGATACGTCCTCTGGTACATTGTGTCTTGAAGCACGTAACTCCTCGTCCCAAATCGTGCTCTCACTATAAATATGTTGAAGTAATTTCAGTTGCTGTACAACATCTAAAGTCAAAGTAACAACATCCTTTCACAGTAGTTCTGAAAACATGCAAACTCAGTATAGTGCGCTGTCAAACCTCATGTATTCGGTTTCAACAGTCTGTACCTAGCTAGAATAACCTACAATCAACTCGTCCCGCCAGTTCCTTTAAGCTTATTTTAATAACACTTTGCAAGGCAATCACGCAAAAAAGTTGTACAATGCACAAAACCCCTGGTACTTCCGTAATAGGAATGTACCAGGGGTTAACTTGACGCCGCCGAGCAGATTCAGTTGAAATTAAACTTCTACAACTTCAACAGTTTCCATTTTGTCGCGGCCTTCGAATGCATCAACAAACTCCATACCTTTGCTTACTTTACCAAATACAGTATGTTGTCCGTCCAAATGTGGCTGTGGTTGGTAGCAGATGTAGAACTGGCTTCCGCCTGTGTTGCGGCCAGCATGTGCCATCGCAAGTGTTCCACGCTCATGTTTGTTCGGGTTGATCTCACAGTTGATTGTGTAACCAGGACCGCCAGTACCGGAACCGCTAGGGCATCCACCTTGAGCTACGAAGCCCGGAATTACACGGTGGAAAACGAGTCCGTTATAGAAACCGGAGTTTGCTAATTTTTCAAAGTTTGCTACGGTGTTTGGCGCTTCTTGATCGAACAGGTCAATCAGAACTTCTCCGCCGTTTGCCAATTTAATTTTCGCTTGTTTCGCCATATGTAAATGACTCCTTTCAATTTTGAGCAAAAGTAATTGTGATGCAATACCAAACTTGTGGTCAAGCATTACAGCACTTTTCTTAGTGTACACCGAAAAGGGCCGAATCGCAAAAGAAAGAGCTATATTTTTGATTTTCTACTCTCAAATACAAGCCTTCAAGCGTGCCAAATAGCTACAATGTCCATGACAAAGGACGGAAGGGGCAAGCCCATTCCGTCCTCATCTAGCGCTATAGGAACTTGAATTAACGAGTAACCGGCTGTTTGCCAATACGCGCTGGCACGAGGTCGTTTTGGATAATGTCCTGATATGACTCACGGCGTACAACCACATCGCCTTGACCGTCTTTGACAAACACAACCGCCGGACGACGAATCCGGTTGTAGTTGCTTGCCATGGAGTAGTTATATGCCCCTGTGCAAGCTACGGCAAGCAGATCACCGCTCTCCACTTTTGGCAGATCCAGATCCCATATCAACATGTCACCGCTCTCGCAGCATTTCCCCGCTACAGATACCGTTTCTGTTGCCGCTTCGTTTGCACGATTTGCCAGTACGGCCTCATACTTGGACTCATACAATGCAGGGCGTGGGTTATCCGTCATCCCGCCATCTACTGCTACATATTTACGCACGCCGGGGATGTCTTTGCTCGTTCCAACGGTGTACAGCGTTGTGCCTGCTTCACCTACGATGCTACGGCCTGGCTCGACCCAAATTTCAGGCACTGCATAGCCGATTTGCGCAAAATGATTTTTTACCGCATCGGTGATGGCCTTCACATACTGAGCCACTTCAAGCGGCGTATCACCGTCAATATAACGGATTCCGAATCCGCCGCCCAGGTTTACGACTTTGAATGCCACATTCAGGCGCTCGTATACACTTGCTGCAAATTCAGCAACACGTTGAACCGCCATCTGGAATCCTTCAACCTCAAAGATCTGGGAACCGATGTGAGAATGCACACCAAGCAATACCAAGTTGGACTGTTTGGACGCGAGTTCAATAGCTTCGAATGCTGTACCGTTGCCGATATCGAAACCGAACTTGGAGTCCGTTTGTCCTGTCGAAATATATTCATGCGTATGCGCCTCAACACCTGGCGTTACACGCAGGAGGATGTTAACTTTACGGTTTTTGTCCGCTGCGACAGCTTGGAGCAGATGCAACTCGTTAAAGTTGTCAACCACGAAGCATCCAATTTCAGCGTCAAGCGCCATTTCGATCTCTTCGATCGTTTTGTTATTGCCGTGGAAATGAATGCGTTCTGCCGGGAACCCGGCTTGCAATGCAGTGAACAGTTCGCCGTCAGAGACAACGTCCAGAGAAAGACCTTCCTCTGCTGCCAGAGCACACATCGCCATAACACAAAATGCTTTGCTTGCATATGCAACTTGGAAGCCCAAACCTGAAGCGCGGAATGCTTCCATGTACTCTCTGCAGCGCTCGCGAACCAATTGCTCGTCCACAACATAGAGCGGTGTTCCAAATTGCTCTTTCATATCCGTAACGTCTACTCCACCAATCTCCAGGTGGCCTTGCTCATTTATTCTACTTGTACCGTGTAAATACATCGTTTGCATTCCTCACTTTTTGTATACTGGAACAGTTACTATTCCATTGATTTTACACCAGTATATCAAATTAAGCCGGGAGATGAATGGATTTTTCGGCACATCATTTGTGTTTTTTACCTTTTCGCAATTCACCGTCGGGATCTTCGGACATCTTGGTGTTGTCACGCGTTTTGTTGAACGATGGACGTTTCTTGCTGACAAGCAATGGAACCCTGAACAAAAAGTTGCCAAATGCCTTTGCATTAAAAGGTATAAATGGCCAAAGATACGACGAGTTATATGAACGGTGAATGGTCAACGCCACAACAAGCAAAGTCGTTCCAACGACCAAACCTGGTACTTTAAATATCGCAACTGCAATGAGCAGTAGCAGCCGGACCAGTCGATTGGCGAGTCCTAACTCGTAACTCGGTGTAGCAAACATTCCGATTGCCGCAATCGCCATATAGAGCACAACCTCATTGACAAAATAGCCCGTTTTCACCGCGATATCTCCGACCAGTATTGCCGCAATTAGACCCATGGCGGAAGCCAGCGGCGTAGGCGTATGAACCGCAGCCATCCGTAATAAGTCTACACCCAGCTCGATGAGTAGAAATTGCAAAATAATCGGTAATTTCACATTTTCCTGTGGGCCGATGAAATCGAAACCGATCGGTTTGAGCGAAGGTTCGATGACCATCAGCATCCATAGCGGCAGTAGAAACAGAGAGATCAGGATGCCTGCAAAACGTACCCAGCGCAGATAGGTTCCCATAAGAGCCGTCTGCCTGTTCTCCTCCGCATGTTCGCATAGATCAAAAAAGGTCGTCGGCAAGATCATTACGCTGGGGGATGTATCTACAAAAATAACGACTCGTCCTTCCAGCAGGTGAGAAGCTGTAACGTCAGGACGTTCCGAATAACGAACAAGGGGAAATGGATTCCACCCTTTGTTGATGATCGCTTCCTCCAACTGCTTGTCGGCAGCCGGAATACCGTCGATATCGATTCGTTGTATTTTTTCCTTTACCGAATCCACCTGTACCTTATCCACTATATCGTCAATATAAACTACACATACATCGGTTTGGGTTCTCCGTCCTACCTGCATAAGTTCAAACTTTAGCCCAGGGTCCCGTATTCTACGGCGCACCAGCGCTACATTGGTCAGTAATGTCTCGGTAAAACCATCCCGTGAACCACGAACCACGCGTTCAAGCGAAGGCTCTTCGGGCGATCGAACCGGATAACTCCGAGTGTCCATAATAAGCACAGACCGGTCTCCCTCGACAAACATGGCACTCATGCCCATGAGCACCTTGCTAATGACAGCACTCATCTTCTCCACTCGTTCTACCTGTATATGAGGAATATAACATTCGAAATAGGACTTGAGTGCATGCTCTGATACTTGATCCGGCGTCAGATAGGTTAATCTTTTCAATACTTCGAGCAAAATCTCATCTTTGGCAAAACCCGTGAGTAACAGTAATCCCACATGTTTGCCGCCAAGTACCATTTCCCTCATATCCACATCAAACGACTCGCCAAGACCGATCACTTGTTTTAACGTGTTTTTGTTATCACTCATGCGCGGGGAGATGTTATCGTTATGTTGCCAATAATGAACAGATTCTTCAATACTGTCGGACATCTCGTTTTGCTTTTTTTTCTGGTACGCCTTCTTTTCTTCTTCCTGCCGGATCTCGTAAGCAGACTTGTGCAACATGTCTTCCGTTATACCGTCACTTTGTTCATGACTCGTTTGATCCGTATGTTCGTCCATGTCCATCCTCCTTTAACCTGTCACGTTGCTTTACCGTTGGTATATAAAAAAGTCAAACAAGGAACCTGTCATTTTCCCCAAAATCATCGCGAGCAACAGTCCAAACAAGTATGATCTCATACCCAACCTTTTAGCCAGAACGGGTAGCACGTTTAATACTTCTGTCAGAGCGGCAGCCAGCAGACCAATAAAAACGCCGCAGAACAGCCCAACAATCGGGCTGAGCAAAATAACACCATGCATTTTCCAATGCCAGAAATCGGCTACCGTGCCCAGTAGCGAACCTCCAATGAGAGCACCCTCGTACCAATGCGTTTTGTCATAGGACTGTGTCACTTGAGCCAGTCTCGGAATCATGTCGAGTACAAGAATAAGCGCAATAACACCACTCCCCACAGCGATTCCCCCGGCAATGCCAAGCACAATGCTGATCGCTCCGTTAAGCACGCTCATCGCCTTTCAGCTCCCTTTGATTCTGCTTATGCATACGTTCGGTTTCTTCGATCACGACAAATTGGTCTACATTTTGCTGGTAAAGGAACATTTCCACTTCGAGCGGTGTTGGCTCTTCATTCCACTTTTTCTTAAATAGATGGTTGAAAAATACCGCCATGCCGAAGCCGATTCCAAGGGAATAGGCCAGCTGAAATAAGTACGGATGCTCATCCCGGTGTCCTGTCAGCATCTCTACGATGCGAATCTGTACTTCCTGCATATTCACGTCTGCGTGAAAATTCATAATGGTCAGTGCTGAACCGAAGAACAGCAGCAACCATACCAGAATAAACAAGGATTTCGAAGCCTTACCACTACCTGCCATTACTTCAACTAACGTATGCCCGGACCCCATCAGCTCCACATTCACATCCGGCAGAAGCTGCCGAATCCGGGGAATAATCTGCAAGATGTCAATAAGGATCAGGTTGCCGTCCTCCGGTCCGGGCTGCAGCAGTTCAAGTTCCAGTAGCCTGTTTTCCTGTTCCTCGGATGAGGCCAGGACGTGGGCAATATCCCGCAGTTTGACCGCTCGCCCTCTCTGAATGCGAATCCGGCTGCGCATGCGGACGTAGACCGTGGGAGTGGGTGTCTGGGACATCCACAGCACTCCTTTACTGCGTAATTTAGGTTAGTATTTGAAGAATGTGCAAATTTATTACATTTAAGTTGGAAAAGAGTGTGGGGGGCACTGGACTCTCCGGGATGGATCGGTATCGGGCGCTGGTTATCCCCGGATTTCTCGTTCTCTCCTTTTCAAGGAGGAAATCCCGTGATAAACGCGCTCGCTTCGCTCCTTTTACCGATTCCTTCCCTCCGCTGGCTTGCCTCCCTCTTGTTCCAAACCAAAGGAAAGAAACTTGCGGGGGTGCGCAGGGGGATAAAAGCTGGAAATCTGGTCGTGGATGAAAAGAGTATGGAGCGGCACTGGACGCTCCGGGATGGATCGGGATCGGGCGCTGGTTATCCCCGGATTTCTCGTTCTCTCCTTTTCAAGGAGGAAATCCCGTGATAAACGCGCTCGCTTCGCTCCTTCTACCGATTCCTTCCCTCCGCTGGCTTGCCTCCCTCTTGTTCCAAACCAAAGGAAAGAAACTTGCGGGGGTGCGCAGGGGGATAAAAGCTGGAAATCTGGTCGTGGATGAAAAGAGTATGGAGGGCGGTGGGCGATCTAGATGGGGTCGGCTTAGGAAGAAATTAAAAAGGCAAGCCGATATAGTTCAGCTCGCCCTCTTCTAAGTATGCTTGACCAGGATTATACTTGTTTGATTCATTAGATGATGCTCCTGTCTGACAATTCATGAACCCTAACCATTAACTACGTATCTCTTTCTTGCCTCCCCTTCTGCTCCTCCCTTCGATACTGTAAAGGCGTTCTTTTCATCATTTTTCGGAACTGTTCGATGAAGTAGCTGGTACTGTTGAACCCAACCTCGTAAGCGATTTCGGTGACACTGCGCTGTGAGAAACGTAGCAACTCTGTACTTTTTCGAATTCGATAATCCAGCACATATTGCATCGGAGTCGTACGCAGTATTTGCTTAAAGGTTCTGCATGTCTCTGCACGACTTAACTGACCTACCTTTGCGATATCCTCCAGCCTGAGCGGTTCAGTATAGTTTTGATGAATCCACATCAGCATCTGCTTTATACGCCGACTTCGGATCATCTCTGTTTCGTTATGTTCCAGAAAGTAACCATTCTTGATTAGGCCTTTCCAGATTTCCAGCACAGCTGCTGCAACGTTCAATTCATAGTAAGGAGCCTGCTTTTCAATCTCCTGTCTCACAGCCGAGATGTTTCCAAGTACCTGCTCTCCCCATGAGTTAGATTTCTCAATCATTAGAAATGGTAAATTCGTTGCAGTTACATATGGATGTACGTATTTCATGTAAAGCTCAGCAGATACCAGTGATTGCGGAGCCACATTCAAACAAAGATACATACCCTGCTCCTCCGCACTAAAATTCTCTGCCATGTGCATCATCCCGCTGTTGATAAACAGTCCATTCCCTTGTGAGACCGCTACTTGCTGTTCATTAATATGAAATAACACCTTACCTTGAACGACAGCTACAAACTGCAATTCATCATGCCAGTGCAATGGAATATACCCTTGTACATGCTCGGATATAGTTGTCTTGTAACAAGCGATAGACAGATCATCAGTACGATGTTCTGTCATTTCCTTTAGCTGTGGATTGATGTCAAATTTTATTTTTCTCATCATTCTCATCTCAATATTGTTATATTTTTGTGTAATTTTTGATATTAATCAAATCAATTCTGTCTTACTATATCACTATTCTTATATTTAAGGCGAGGCGGATAAACATGAAATCAATAGTGTCAACACCCAAGTTCAAAGGTATACTTCTGGTTTTGACAGGAGCTACTTGTTGGGGTGTCGGAGGAACGGTGGCTCAGAATCTATTTCACATGCACCATATCGATCTTAATTGGTATGTAACCGTGCGATTGGTATGTGCCGGCATCCTTCTCCTTTTCCTGCAATTATTTACACCTAGCCGTTCACAGATTCTTGAAGTTTGGAAATCGAAACAAACAGCCCTGCCATTTATTATCTTTGGCTTGGTCGGCATGTTGGCTGTACAGTACACTTACATGGCTTCCATTGATCACGGCAATGCGGCTGTCGCCACACTTTTGCAATATCTTTCTCCTGTCATGATCATGGTATATATGGTACTACGTAAACAATCTCCACTTACATCCAAACTTATAATCTGCGCTACTCTTGCGCTTGTGGGATGTTTTCTTCTGCTTACAAATGGCTCTCTGAATCAGTTATCCGTCTCGCAGCCAGCAGTGATCTGGGGATTGTTGTCTGGTGTATCTGCTGCATTTTATACATTGTATGCGGTCAGATTGCTTAACGAATTTGATTCTCTCGTGGTCGTTGGCTGGGCCATGGTGATTGGTGGAGTGGGTATGAGCTTTGTTCATGCGCCATGGAAGATCCACCAGACATTGCTGACACCAGATACCTATAGTTATTTGTTGTTTTCCATATTGATTGGAACGTTACTCGCATTCTGGTTCTACATTGCCAGCCTGAAATACCTCACGCCTCAGGAGACCAGCTTGTTAGGGAGCGCCGAACCTTTGGCGGCAGTGGGTACCACAGTTCTTTGGCTGAATGAACCCTTCGGTATCTATCAATGGTTAGGTACTGGCTGTATTATCCTTTTAATTGTCATTTTACAGTTCAAACGTTCGTCCTCCGTGTCCGCATAAAATATTAAAACGACAAATAACCTCATCGCTAAATAACGCGAATTGAGGTTGTTAGTTGTCGTATTATGATGAATCCATATCCATACCGGTGGATGGAATCAGCCCTGAATCAATCCTGAATCACTGCGCGATTTGATCGCGAATAGATTGCAGTATTTTTTTCTCCAACCTTGAGACCTGCACTTGGGATATACCCAGCCTGCTTGCCACTTCGGATTGAGTCTGATCCCTGTAATACCGAAGGTATACGATAAGTCGCTCCCGTTCACTCAGGCCGCCGATTGCTTCATTCAGCGCTAGCTTGTCGAACCACTTCTCCTGAGACTCATCCGCGATCTGATCCATCAGTGTAATCGGATCACCATCATTCTCGAATACCGTCTCATGAATGGAGGTTGGCGGTTTGTTAGCCTCCTGTGCGAATACCACTTCCTCCGGGGTAACCCCGAGTTCAGCGGCAACTTCCTTAATTGTGGGCAATCGATCCAGATGTTTCGAGAGTTCGTCCCTCTTTTTGCGTACTTTATTGGCCATCTCTTTCAGCGAACGACTGACCTTCAAGGTTCCGTCATCCCGCAGGAAACGCTGAATCTCACCAATAATCATCGGTACCGCATACGTCGAGAACTTCACGTCGTAACTGAGATCGAACTTGTCCACTGACTTGAGCAGGCCGATACAACCAATCTGGAACAGATCCTCCGGTTCATATCCCCTGTTCATAAAACGCTGCACGACGGACCAGACGAGTCTGATGTTGCAGTTCACCAGCGTATCCCGTGATTCATGGTCACCCGACTGACTGAGCGCAATCAGCCGTTTGACCTCGGCATCGTCCAAATAGGTCTGTGAAGATGGTTTCACTTCAGCATCCATAAGAACACCAACCCCTAATTATACAATGCTTTCTTGGATTCAATCCTTTTTTTCATCTTGATGGAGGTGCCTCTGCCGGGCTCACTGCTGACTTCGAATTCATCCATAAAATTTTCCATGATCGTAAATCCCATGCCCGACCGCTCAAGTTCGGGTTTGGACGTATACAGCGGCTGTTTGGCCAGTTCAAGATCCTCGATGCCTTCACCGCGGTCCTCTACAATGATCGTGATCATATCGTCACGAATCTCGGCCTGAATCGTCACAACACCTTCGGGATTGTTATTGTATCCGTGGATGATGCTATTGGTCACCGCTTCCGAAACAACCGTTTTGAGATCACTAAGCTCGTCCATCGTGGGATCAAGCTGAGAGATAAAAGCCGCAACGGTAACCCGTGCAAACGATTCGTTCTCCGACTTGGCCGCAAATTGCAGATTCATGAAATTTGCCCCTGTTCCTTCATTCATGAGACGACCTCCAGACCTGAGAGAGCAGTGCCCTCATTTTCGTAAATCGGCATGATCTTGAACAATCCCGACATTTCCAGCAAACGGTATACCGGCGGATTTACATCACAGACGACCATTTTGCCGCCTTTATTTTTGATCAACTTGTATCTTCCCAAAATAACACCTAGGCCTGAACTGTCCATAAATTCGAGGTCTTTCAAACTCAGCACCAGATGTTCACATTGTCTGCGCTGTATCGCTTCATCCATCTGCATACGTACCATGTCAGCTGTATGGTGATCCAGCTCCCCGGATAATCGCACAATCAAAATCCCGCGGTGATGCTCCATGTCCACATTCAAATTCACGTTTGCCCACTCTCCTCCCTGTCTTAGAACAAGGTTTTCTACGTTGCCAAAGGCTTTTCCTGCCCCCCGACAAAACTAGAAGAAAACTCCTATTTAACTACAAAAACCGTTCCAGCCCCAGGGAGAATGGCGTTTCCTGCAACTAATTGAACAAGTTCGAGGTTGTGCGTTTAAACAGCTTCCACCAGCCTGCCTTACCCACGTCTTGCGGAGCCTGAATATCAAACTCTTTAATTACCTCGTTGCCTTGATATACGACGAGTTTACCTACACTCTGACCCGCCTTAATCGGAGCCTTCACTTCTTTGGCTACAATCAGCTCATGCCGGATATCTGTCGACTTGGCTCCTTTGCGCATCAGAACGCTGTAGTTTTGTGCAGCATTCAGCGGCATCTCCGCGACATCACCTTTTTCAATCTTCAGACTGCCCAGCAGATCACCTGCTTTGTACAGCGCCTTCATCGTGTATTGAGCAAATGCATAATCAAACATGGAAGATACTTCACTGTTCCGTGTTTTCGTATTCGGCTCGCCAAGGACTACCGCAACGACACGCAGCCCATCTTTAGAAGCTGTAGCCGACAGACAGAATTTCGCTTCGGACGTGTACCCCGTTTTCAAGCCGTCTGCACCCTGATAGAAACGCACCAGTTTGTTGGTATTCACGAGCCAGAACGGCTTTTCGGAATCTTTACGCAAGTAGTCCTGATATGCACCCGTGTACTTCGTAATCCCCTGATGTTTTAGCAGTTCGCGGCTCATCACCGCGATATCGTGCGCAGAGGAATAATGATTATCCACCGGCAGCCCATTCGCATTGGCAAAACGTGTATCCTTCATGCCCAGCTCCTGCGCACGCTCGTTCATCATCTGTACAAAAGCCTCTTCCGAACCAGCAAGCTTCTCGGCCATGGCTACAGATGCATCATTGCCGGAGGCCATGGCAATACCTTTTAACATATCATCCACGCTCATCTCTTCCCCAGGCTCCAGAAAGATCTGTGAGCCCCCCATAGACGCCGCATATTCACTCGTTCTTACCTTATCCGTTAACTTCAGTTTGCCTGAACTAATCGCTTCCATGGTAAGCAACATGGTCATAATTTTCGTAATGCTCGCCGGAGGCAGCTGATCATGACTGTTTTTCTCATAAATAACAGTTCCCGTATCTGCATCCATCAGAATGGCTGAACGTGCTGATGGAGCCAAATCCGCCCCGCCAGCAGCCTTGGGTGTTTCCTCAGCCAAAGCAGAAGATGCCATTACGGGTAGCAGCATACAAAGGGTCATGAACGATGCCATTATTCTTTTTTTCACTAGGTTCCCTCCTCAAATGAATAGCGCGGTGGTAAGTCCTCGCATGTACTGCTATCCATTGTCGGCGGGTTTGAAGTAAATTATTCCAATCTCAGCAGGTTTTCCCTAACTTTTTTATCTGAATACACACTGATTTGAAACGAACACTAGGCCTTGAGAAGATTATTTATAGGATTTACCTATTTTATTTATCATTTATATATGTTTCCCCTATGAGTGATATCAGATTATGATGTATATGTCACAATTGAAATAACTTAGGAGGATGATTCCAATGTCTTTTTATAACAAAAAAGTCCATTTCATAGATGGCAGGCTAACTGATCTAACTATATACCGAGGAAAGGTACTGCTTGTTGTTAACACAGCCAGTAAGTGTAGCTACTCTCGTCAATTCGAGACCCTTCAACAGCTGTACGAAAAGTACCAGCGTTATGGTTTCGAGATTCTAGCATTTCCGTGTAACCAGTTTAATGAGAAAGAGCCAGGGGACAATTCGGAAGTGAAAGCTCATTGTGAAAATCGATTGAAGTTAACGTTCCCGTTATTTGAAAAAATCGAAGTCAGGGGGCTAAACGCTCATCATATCTTTCAGTTTTTAACCGAACAAGCACCATTTCTAGGCTTTGACACCGAAACGGCTAGCGGAGAATGGATGCACCATTTTCTAAACGAAAAATTCCCTGATATCTACAAGGGTGATGGGATCAAGTGGAACTTCACTAAGTTTTTGATCGATCAGAACGGTCAGGTGCGAGGAAGATTTGAGACAACGACGGAACCATTTGACATTGAACCAAGCATTCAATCATTGCTCTCCATCTAAAGTGAATATCATCATTCTCATATTTCATATTATAAAAAAAGGAACAGCTCATTGAGCAAACATCATTCAATGAATTGTTCCTTATTAGGTCCTTCAAACTAAAGATCGTTTTTGTTCATCTTCAGTTCAACATTACATCTTAGGAATAACCGCCAGCACGAGCGCCAAGAAAGCTTCACGTACACGCTCCGTCGTTTCCATTACCTCATCATGTGACAAAGGTTGATCCAAGATCCCCGCTGCCATGTTACTGATGCAAGAAATGCCGAGCACTTCAATGCCCGCATGACGCGCTACGATCACTTCGGAAACGGTGGACATGCCTACTGCATCGGCACCGAGGGTACGAAGCATTCTGATCTCTGCTGGAGTTTCGTAATTAGGGCCAAGCAGACCTGCATACACACCTTCTTGCACATTAAAACCTTGAGTTGCGGCTGTATCTTTAGCAAGTGCACGCAAACGACGGCTGTAGGCTTCGGATAAATCCGGGAAGCGTACGCCAAGCGCAGCATCATTCGGACCAATTAGCGGGTTTTTGCCAGTCATATTCAAATGATCGGAAATGAGCATCAAGTCGCCTGCTTGATAAGAAGTATTTACGCCACCAGCTGCATTCGTTACTAGCAGACTACTCACGCCCAGCTCTTTCATGACACGTACCGGGAATGCCGTTAATTCCGGGCCGTATCCTTCGTACATATGAAAGCGGCCTTTCATCATCACAACCGGACGGCCTTGAATCGTACCAAGCAACAGTTCGCCTTCGTGTCCTTCTACAGTGGACACCGGAAAATGCGGAATATCCTGGTACGCAATGTTAACGCCATCCTCAATTAGTTCAGCCAGAACGCCGAGCCCTGACCCGAGAATCAAACCGACTTCCGGTTTGATGGAGCTTTTGCTTTGAATGTAGGCTGCCGCCTCTGCAATCATCTGTTGGTTTAGTGTTGTCATAAGATGTTGTTCCTCCTTGATTAGTAACGAACCGTTTAAGATTCAGCAAGGTTGTCATGTCTACGCCTGTGTTGGCGTAAGAAATCAGAAATTTAACATGCAACCCGCGTATGTATAACGGCGTTGGTTGGTTTCAAATATAAGTTAACTTAAAACGCTAAAGATGCAAACCATGCGTTAAGCTTTATTTTGCACGTGGATGATGGGTCTCATAAATTTCTTTCATCGTCTTGCGCCCATGCTGACTGTATTGCTGTCCGGGCTGTTCGACATGACCAAGCATGTCCTGAACCGCACGAGTGTCAGCTCCGTTTGCAATGAGATGAGCTGCAAATGAATGGCGAAGTGTGTGCGGTGTAATCTCACCCGAGATCCCCGCGTCCACAGCAGATTTTTTCAGCAACTTCCAGAATCCCTGACGGGTTAATCGTCTGCCGGATACATTCACAAATAATGCCTGCTCGTCCGTTCCTGCTTTAAGCAATTGTTCACGGAACTCGTCTATATATACGCTCGCCCAGTGGGCAGCCGGTGCACCAATCGGAAGAATGCGCTCTTTCCCCGCTCCGCCGCAACGAATGAAGCGCATCCCAGGCTGTACATCCCGTACATCCAGCGCAATCAGTTCCGATACCCGAATGCCCGTAGCGTATAACAACTCCAGCATGGCTCGATCTCGAACGCCTTGGGGCGAGCTGACATCTGGAGAAGCAAGCAACAGTTCGATCTCCGGAATCGTAAGAACTTGGGGAGGTGTCTTGTCAGCCTTGGGTGCTTCCACATCAAACGTAGGATCCTGTACAATCTCGCCGCGCCGCATCAGAAAATGGAAATACGATCGCAAAGACACGATGCTACGAGCAATCGTTGCATTCGCACGGCCGTCCTGTTTGAGCTGACCCACAAATAACACAACATGTGTTCGTCTAACCTCACTCGCCTCGCGGATTCCATATTCCTTTTTCACAAATTCAACGAACTTGTCCACATCTCGAAGATAGGATTCCAGCGTACTGCTCGACATCCCTTTATCTTCTTCCAGGTATAAAGCATAGGCGTGTATGGTCTGATTCATGTACAACACTCCTCATCTGACAGCAATGCCAAACGGCAGGCTGCTTCCGTATTTGCATCCCTGACTGTCGGAGCTACTCTTCACGCCTTCAGCTACTCACCGTACCAATAGAAGAGACGAAGCCGCTCCGCCATCGTAGGACGTGCTTCTCCAGTGCCTGGCCAATCCGTTTCCTGAAATACCTTAACCGCATTGCCCGTTGGCATCTGATACTGATCCACAGGTGAAATCCAGCCGTTAAACAGATCGAGTACGTGGTAGAAAAGATACACCAGCGCAGCAAAAAACACTATAAATCGTATAAAACGGAGCCCTCTCCGCACAGATATAATCATTGGAACTGTCCCCTCCCGTATTTCAAGTCCAGTATCGTTCTTGAAACAGGGTATGTCCAAATGTCCGGGAATATGCCTTGACGAGCGAACCATAAGCCAGGTTCGTGACCAAAAAAGCTCCCCCGTCAAAACCGCCGGTGAGAGCTTGAAGATAGGCTATGTTATTCTTCATCTTTGGGCTTTTGTTCATTTTTAGCTTTGCAACGATAACAAATTCCATGAAAGTCCAGTCGGTGATCTACTACCGAAAAGTTAAATTCCCGCTCCAGTCGTTCTTCAAGCGGTCCAAGCCAGTCCTCACGTATTTCATCCATACTTCCGCATTGCACGCAGATTAAGTGATGATGGTGATGCTTGGATGTATCTCCGCGCAGATCATAACGCGCTACACCGTCGCCGAAGTTGATTTTCTCTACAACATGCAACTCACTCAATAGTTCGAGGGTACGGTACACGGTTGCCAGACCGATTTCGGGAGCCTTTTCTTTAACGAGCATGAATACATCCTCTGCACTCAGATGATCTTCTTCATTCTCTAAAAGTACTCTTACGGTGGCTTCCCGCTGGGGCGTTAATTTATAACCTTGGGACTGTAGTTGCTGCTTAATTTTATCGATCCGTGCTTCCATTTTCTCCCTCCCCCTAGGAAATCATTGCACACTGCAACTTAACCCACTCTTTTCATTATAGGGGGAGTTCAATATCAAAGTCAACATTTTAGGACATGTAGTACAAGCTAGACAGGAAGTAGCATCGGCGTGACCCAGCGCATCATTGCGGGGGTTATCCAGGTTTCAAAAGAGGCCACCCCAAGCAGCAATACCGCCATAACCACCGTCAAAATAACATAGGAAGCAAACGGTCTTTGGCGGCCTGGTGTGCGTTGCATCAAAACGCGATTACGTATGATATATAACGAGAACGTCATCGCAGCCACACTGCAGATCAGCAGGATTGGAATGACGAACAGATTATGCGGCGCTACGGATACAAGTGCAAACAGCAGCCCTTTCCACGAATACTGTCCGACGAGATAACCTACGGTAAAACCGATTAATACCCCTTTTAAAAAATCCAGAACCAGTATGCCTGGTAAACCTACAACAGACAAACCGAGAATAAAGATTAAACCGACCCATTTTAGATGAAGCATGGCAATATCCCAATAAGCGGTGTGCTCTGTCCCTTGCGAACTATGTTGCACCGTCATGAAAAAATTGCCCAAATAGGCTTCGAGATCCTGGCGCTGTTCCAAGGAAAGAGCGTTGACCATCAATGCGCCAAAGATGACACCGACCAGAAATAAGACAGCGACGAATACATATAACGAGGTTTGCCCTTTGAACGTAAAATAAGAAGAACGCATACAGGTACGAGTCCCCTTTCCGGTTATCCTGCTGCAAGGAGATATAAGACATATCAAACGTTAGACTTAATCATCCTTATGATTCAGCTTATGAACCTGGGCTCATCTGTATGACTTCTTGTCCGAATTATAACAACCCGCTCTACACATCATGCTCGTTCTACATTTTCTGAGATGTCTGCTCTTTGGTTGCGACCTTACCGTATGTGCCCCCACCGCCAGAGGACAATGTCAGCCCACCATTTCGAGCCGCTACGATCAATTCGGCGAGCACCGGACCAACGACCTCGGCTAGTTGAGTTTCATCTGTACGATGCAGGACAGCCATCTCTGTTCCAAAACGATCCAGCAGTTGACGCAACTTGGCTTTACCAAGCCCTGGAATGAACTCAAGCGGAACCTGATAATAGTATGGCGGCCTCTCTGCAGGAAGCTCCGGTTGCTTACGATCAGCAATAGCCAGAATACGATCCAGCACCCCTTGAACCAGCTTGGGGCTACCACAAAGAGGACAACGTTCAGCAGACAGATCCTTTTCATCCATGACGCTACCACATGCTGCACAATAGGTCCGGTGATACTTACCGAGTCTTGGATTCAAACCATAATTGGCCGCAATCCTTCTTCCCTCTTTCCCTAGCAATGCCATACGGAATTCGTCAAAAGAAGGCGATGCAATCTGTAACTCATTGTATTCCCGCCCGATTTTACCTAGCGAATGCGCATCCGAATTCGTTAGAAACGGAACCTGATCCAGTTCCCGAATGTAACTCGCCATAGAGGAATCAGAGCTTAGACCCAGTTCAACCGCATCCACAAGGCTCGTGTCCAGCACATCCCCCATACGTGGCGCTGTGCTACCATAAATGCCCTTGTGCGGTGTAAACACGTGAGCGGGTACAATCAACCCGTCGCGTGCCTTAATCTCCGCTTGCATCTCAAGAGCAGGTACATATACCCGCTGGGAGCTGAGATTTACATTTTTCATATAACGTGCCATCCAGGTTGTAAAAGACTTCATGGTACCCAGATCCCGGAAGTAGGCGAGCATGTGGAACTCACGCATCTCAGGCTCGCGAAGCTCGATTTCGGTTCCGAGCAGAATGGTGGTGTCCTGATACGCAATACCGCCGCCCTCAACCTCAGACATCGTACCGTTCTCCAGCAGCTCCTCAATATCTCTCTGCACAACCGGAGAATGGCAATCAATGACCCCAAGCAAATGAATTCCTTTACGAGTGGAGGCCTCCCTGGCTATATTCTCAAAAGTTAAGTCACGGCTGCCGCTGATTTTAACTGCCTCACCACGGGACGTGCGTCCGATGTGGATATGCAGATCCGCATAACATGGCTCCCACAGCGGTAGCGTTCCCTTTTGATTTTGCATGATTAAAACCGTCCTGTCGTTTTGTAAATATCCCAGGCATACACAGCCATCATCGTTTTGGCATCACTGATTCGATTTTCGTCCATCAGCTTGTACGCTTCCTCTAGCGTGATCTCCGATACTTCAAGAAACTCATCTTCGTCCAGAGCCATCTCTCCAGCTTCCAGCTCTTCGGCGATATACAGGTGAATGATCTCATCCGCGAAGCCTGGTGAGGTGTAGAAAGACCGCAGATGACGGAGCGACTTGGCTTCATATCCCGTTTCTTCCTTCAGTTCACGCGCTGCTGCCACCTCCGGCTCTTCACCCGGATCAAGCTTGCCCGCAGGAATTTCCACTTCGGTACGTCCCATCGCCTGACGATATTGATCCACGACCAGCATACGATCTCCCCTCAATGCCAGTACCGCTACTGCTCCCGGGTGTTTGATAATCTCTCGGGTCGCCGTCTGTCCGTTCGGTAGCTTCACTGTGTCTACCTGAAGTGAAATCACTTTGCCTTCAAAGATTGGCTTGGTGGATACCGTCACTTCGTCAAGCTTGGGATTCGCAGGTTGAGGTGCATAGATGGATGCAGCAGATGTTTTGGATTTCATGTGTACTTCAGCTCCTTTTAAATGTGTAAAAAACTCGTTCAATTGGACTGAGATGTAGTATATAACTGTGATTTCAGGCATATGGTGAGCCTATAAGAATTTAATCGTGTGTACAAGTCTAATGCGTACAGCGAGAACCAAGGGGGATTCACCAAATGAAAAGTTATCTCACACCTCAGTCTGCGCATGTGGTCGGACAAGCCAGACAAGTACAGCTTATCCTTAGACAGTGGATGCGTGAATGGGGCCCTGAAACCAAACTCAGCGACATGCTTGCGGGACGCAAAGGCTAGAAGCTTCACCATTGTTCAAAAAGTCCGAACCCGGTCTGCACCGAATTCGGACTTTCATTTCTTTTTTTCAACCAACGCTCCAATTACATCATCTCATGGACTATCAAATATCCCAATCACTTATTTGCCTTTTGCCGTTTCCTGCACAATCGCGATAACGACCTGGGACAGTTTCACAATGTCTGCTGCGCGAATGCGTTCTTTGGTCGTGTGGATATCTTCATACCCTACAGCCAGATTCGCCGTCGGAATGCCGAACCCGTTAAAAATGTTCGCATCACTGCCACCGCCAGAAGCAAACGTGCTTGTTTCCAGACCCAGGCTTCGAATCGCACGCTGGGCAAGTTGCACTACCTCATGGTCGTCATGGAAGCCAAATGCAGGATATTTAATCTCACTGCGGAACTCTGCGGTTGCGCCATATTTGCGACATGTCGTCTCCAATGCTTCACGCATTTGGGCAATTTGCTGTTCGATTTTCTCTTGCACAATACTGCGAGCCTCCGCATCGATCTGAACAAAGTCACATACCACGTTCAGTGCAGAGCCACCTTGGAACTTACCAATATTCGCTGTCGTTTCGTCGTCAATGCGTCCAAGCTTCATAGCCGCAATCGCTTTGGCTGCAACCTGAATGGCACTGATTCCATCTTCCGGATTCACTCCGGCATGCGCCGACTTACCATAGATTTTCATCTCAATCTCTGCTCTTGCTGGAGCAGCCACACAGATCGTACCCACCGCTCCGTTAGAATCCAGCGCATAACCAAAGGAAGCATCGATATCTTTCGGATTCATTGCTCGTGCACCGACAAGACCCGACTCCTCTCCGACCGTAATCACAAACTGAATTTTGCCATGCGGAATGTTGTTCTCCTGAATAACACGAATGGCTTCAAACAGAGCTGCAATGCCCGCCTTGTCATCCGCTCCCAGAATTGTTGTGCCATCACTGCGAATCCATCCGTCCTCACCAAGCTCCGGTTTGATTCCCTGTCCGGGGGTTACGGTGTCCATGTGACATGTGAAGAGCATCGGCTCTACACCTTCTACACCTGCCACACCTTCAGCTTCCAGTGTAACGACCAGATTGCCCGCTCCATGCCCTGTCTCGTTCATTGTATCGTCCTCATAGACATGAAGACCAAGACCCGCGAATTGTTCTTTTAACACCTTGGATATATTCTGCTCATTTTTTGTTTCGCTATCAATCTGCACCAGATCCATAAAATGCTGAATCACACGCTGTTCATTAATCATTAGACTTTCCTCCCTATCGTAGATACGGTACAATACAGGTACTATGGCTTGTTCAAAAGTTCTGAAAGGAGTTCTCTCTTCATGCAAAATAAGAAATGGTTCAAAATTGTGATCTATCTCATGCTGGCAGCTATGGTTGGCTCCACTCTTTTCATCGCACTGGAACCGTTGCTGTTCGGGTAGTCACCCTGATCTGAAGCTCTTCTAACGCGCTGTCTACAGACGCTGGAGGGCTTCTTTTTCTGTACTCCATATCAGATCATATGGGAATATACGCTGAAAATAAGGTACAATATCCCGGGCTACCTGCTCAACCGTGTATGAATTCCCCGTGATATCCTCCAAAGAAGTCACACCATACTGTTCAATTCCGCATGGAATGATACCCTGAAACCCAGCATGTTGAATGCCTGAGGTAATGTTAAAAGCAAACCCGTGACTCGTCACAAATCCACGTCGATGCTTACACCGATTAAACTTAATGCCGATGGCCGCAATCTTCAGATCACCGATCCATACGCCCGTATATCCTTCTTTGCGCTCGGATTCAACGCCCTGATCAGCGAGATAATCGATCATCACCTGCTCCAGCTTACGCAAGTAAGCATGCAGATCCAGCTCCTCATCCCGACCAAGTACTAACAAAGGGTAACCTACCAATTGACCCGGTCCATGATAAGTAATATCACCGCCGCGATCAATTTGAAACAAGGAGATGCCCTGTGCTTTCAACTCTTCCTCACTCCAAAGCAGATGCTCCGGATGGTTCTGTGAACCAATGGTATAGGTTGGTGGATGCTGTAGAAGCAACATCTGTTCAGGGCCTTCGCCTTCGTCCAGTTGCTGCACAATTGATTTCTGAAGATTCCATGCCGCCTCATAATCCAGCATCGGTATGTATGCCACATTCAGCGGTTTACCCATGTTTCCTCACATCCTTCTGCCCATGGTTTAATATATGAAGATATATTCGTCTCTAGACAGCCAGAAAAGTGCACGGCCCGAGGCACATACACTTTCCCGTCTTTCTACAATATAAACTTAATACACTTTCGTTTCCATGTTGTAGCCTTCCAGGTTCTCCTTAACACGCTGCAGGAACCGGCCACAGATGACCCCATCCAGAATCCGATGATCCAGAGAAAGACACAAGTTAGCCATGGACCGCACCGCGATCATATCATTAATGACAACCGGTTTCTTCACAATGGATTCAAAGGTAAGAATAGCGGCCTGTGGATAGTTGATAATAGGCTGGGACAAGATCGAACCAAATGAACCTGTATTGTTCACTGTAAATGTACCGCCTTGCATATGATCCAGCTTCAGCGTACCTTCACGGGTCTTGCGAGCCAGATCATCAATCTCGCGAGCGAGACCCGCGATATTACGCTGGTCAGCCTGTTTGATGACCGGTGTAAGCACCGAATCCTCTGTACCTACAGCCATGGACAAGTTAATATCCCGCTTCACAATAATTTTATCAACAGCCCATACTGAGTTCATAATCGGGTAATCTTTAATCGCATTGACGACACCCTTCATCATAAACGAAAGATAGGTCAGGTTAATGCCCTCTTTCCGTTTGAACTCATCCTTCAATTTGTTGCGCAACATGACGAGGTTGGTTACATCCACTTCAATCATGGTCCACGCATGAGGGATTTCAGATACACTTTGACGCATGTTACGCGCTATGGCATTACGCACAGGGGTAACATCGATAAAATATTCTGATCTTCCTTGTCCGCCGCCTTCCACTTCAATCTGTGGAATTTTCGGACTTTCGGTCAGGTGGATTCCGGAATGACGCACAGGAACGCCTGCATCGGATGCAGGAACTGTCTGTCCAGTTACACCGTTCATAGATATCGATGACGTAGTTGCACCGGTATCTCTGATTCCACTGAACGGAGAAGACGATGAAGCCTGTGCAGCCTGAGTACCAACATTAGATGTTTGTACGGACGCTGATTCTGTGTTTGCCTGGCCGCCCTGTGCAACATAAGAAAGCACATCTTTACGTGTAATCCGGCCGCCTGCCCCTGTTCCCTGAACATGCTGCAGATTCAATCCATGTTCTGCTGCCAAGGACTGCACCGCAGGAGAATAGCGATGGCGCATCGGCTGATTCGGATCAAACGCAGCTGCGTGTGTACCCGTAGTTGCAGATTGACTTGCATTACGCTGAACCTGAGCTTGCTGCGATTGTTGCTGCTCGCTCGCGACAGGTGTAACTTGTTCCGCCGTATCTTCATCCGTAGCAACGACTTGCATACGGCAGATGGCCTCACCCACCGCAATGGTCGTTCCTTCTTCCACCAATAGATCACCCATAATGCCATCCACCGTAGACGGTATCTCGGCATTCACTTTATCCGTAATGACTTCGCAGATCGGCTCGTACTGCTCCACACGGTCACCCGGTTTTTTCAACCATTTGGCTATGGTAGCCGAGACCAGAGATTCCGCGAGCTGCGGCATAATGACCTCGATCCATTTCATACGTTCAGCCATTGATTTATCACTCCAAACTTTGTTCTATCTTTATCGATTAATACGCTGCAAGTTCACGCATGGCTGTTTTGGCTTTATCCTTGCTCAGCATATAAAATTTCTCCAGCGTAGGACTGATTGGCATAGCTGGTACATCTGGACCGCACAAACGCTGAATAGGGGCGTCCAGATCAAACAGACATTCCTCACTGATGATCGCCGCCACTTCTGCGCCTACACCACCGGTTTTGTTATCTTCGTGCACGATCAGCACCTTGCCTGTCAACCGGGCAGAATCGATAATCGCTTCACGGTCGAGAGGTTGCAGCGTACGCAGATCCAGTACGTGTGCCGTGATACCTTCTTCCCGTTCCAGCTCCTCAGCGGCCTGCATAACAAAATGCAATGGCTGACTGTACCCGATAACTGTAATATCGGCACCTTCACGAAGCACATTGGCCTTACCGATTGGAACGATGTAATCATCTTCAGGCACATCTTCCTTGATCAGCTTGTAACATTTTTTATTTTCGAAAAAGAGTACCGGGTCCGGGTCGCGGACAGCCGCTTTCAGCAAACCTTTCGCGTCATACGCCGAGTAAGGAGCAATGATTTTAAGTCCCGGTGTACCAAAGAAGATGGATTCCGGACATTGGGAGTGGTACAAGCCGCCGAAGATCCCGCCACCGATTGGCGCTCGAATCACAATTGGACAGCTCCAATCATTGTTGGAGCGATAGCGGATTTTGGCCGCCTCACTAATAATCTGATTTGTTGCCGGCAACATAAAGTCCGAATATTGCATTTCCGCAATCGGCTTCATGCCGTACATTGCTGCACCGATAGCCACACCGGCAATCGCCGATTCAGATAGTGGCGTATCCATGACACGCATCTCGCCAAATTGATCCTGCAACCCTTTGGTTGTGGTGAACACGCCACCTTTTACACCGACGTCCTCGCCAAGAACAAAAACATTCTCGTCCCGTTCCATCTCTTCTTTCATTGCGAGACGGATTGCATCAATATATTCCATCATAGCCATGATTACCGTCCCCCTTCTTCGCTGTCTGCATAGACATGCGTCAGCGTGTCCTCAGGTTTGGGATATGGCGCATTGTCTGCATATTCAGTTGCTTCTTTCATTTCCAGCGCAAGCTGGGAAGCCAGATCCGCATCCCGGGCTTCGTCCCAGATGCCGCATTCAATCAAATAATTTTTCATCCGAAGTACGCCGTCTTTCTTCCAGTTCTCCTCAACTTCTTCCTTCGTCCGGTAGGCCAAATCATTATCCGAAGTCGAGTGTGGAGACAAACGATACATCATCGCTTCAATCAGTGTCGGACCTTCACCGGCGATAGCACGCTGACGCGCTTCCTTCACAGCCGCGTACACTTCGAGTGCATCGTTGCCATCTACGCGAAGTCCCGGGAAACCATACCCCAATGCACGATCAGAGATTTTGCCGCTGAGCTGTTTGTGAATAGGAACCGAAATTGCATATTGATTGTTCTCACACATAATGATGACAGGCAGCTTATGCACACCTGCAAAGTTTGCGCCTTCGTGAAAATCCCCCTGGTTGCTTGAACCTTCCCCAAAGGTAACAAAAGAAACAAACTCTTGCTTCTGCATTTTGGCAGCAAGAGCAAATCCGACCGCATGAGGAACTTGTGTAGTCACCGGGCTGGACCCAGTAACGATACGCAGTTTCTTATGACCAAAGTGGCCTGGCATCTGCCGGCCGCCACTGTTTGGATCTTCGGCCTTGGCAAAGGCAGACAGCATCAGCTCACGCGGTGTCATACCTACGGCCATAACGAAACCGTAATCCCGGTAATAAGGCAAAAAGTAATCATGATCACGGTCCAAACCAAAAGCCGCCCCGACTTGCGCTGCCTCCTGGCCTACACCGGATACGTGAAAGTTAATTTTGCCCGCCCGCTGCAAGAGCAAGCAACGTTCGTCAAACTTGCGTGCAAGCAGCATGTATTTGTACATATCTAAAACTTCTCCATCAGTAAGTCCCAGTTGTTGATGTCGATGAACCGCATCTGCAGTACCTTGTGAACTCATATGAGGTACCTCCTTTTAATCAAAGCCTTTTGCAAGTCCTACTACCCGATCTTATAACCTGGTACTAAGACTTGGCTTAACCTTATTATAATCCCTTTTGCCCAAAAAAGGAAAGTACCTTTCTCACCCAGGGTTGTCTGACTTACATTCCAATCGCTTTTCCATCCACGGCTAACATCGCTTCGCCCATAATTTCCGACAATGAAGGATGCGGATGTATGGTCTGTCCGACTTCCCATGGCGTTGCATCCAGCATTTGTGCCAATGCAGCCTCAGCGATCAATTCCGTAACATGGGTGCCAATCATATGTACCCCTAAAATATCATTCGTTTTGGCATCCGCAATAACCTTCACGAATCCATCGCGACTTCCGTGAATCAAAGACTTGCCGATGGCCTGGAATGGGAACTTGCCGGTTTTGATCTCGTATCCGCGTTCCTTAGCTTCTTTCTCGGTGAATCCAATGCTGGCAGCTTCCGGGCGTGTATACACGCAGCGCGGAATCCGATGTGCTTCAACCGGATGCACGCTCTCACCAGCAAGATGATTGACTGCAAGGATGCCTTCGTGACTTGCGGCATGAGCAAGCTGTAACCCGCCGATACAATCACCAATCGCATAGATATGGCCTTCTCCAGTCTGCAGGTGTTTGTTAACCGCAATAAAACCTCGTTCCACTTTGATATCGGTATTCTCAAGTCCAATATTTTCAACATTAGCTTGACGCCCAACAGACACCAGCATTTTTTCAGCCGTCAGAGCTTCTACCTTATCTCCCGCAAGCTGCACGTCAATGTTCACGTTCTGATCATCGGTGTGGTAACTGTCGGTCATCAGCTTAGCGCCAGTCAAGAAACGCACGCCTCGTTTACCAAGTAAACGTTGCATTTCTTTTGCTATATCCTCATCTTCTGCAGGAAGCACATGAGCCGCTGTCTCAACCACCGTAACACTCACGCCAAAGTCATTCAGCATAGAGGCCCATTCCAGACCGATTACACCACCGCCCACAATGAGGATTGAAGCTGGCAATTCGTCCATGCGGAGCGCTTCATCACTGCTCATGATGTATCGTCCATCCGGTTCAAGACCCGGTAGCACGCGTGGACGTGAGCCCGTAGCAATAATCAGGTTCGTTGGAACAACCGTGTCCATCTCGCCGTCCTCATACTCCACCGCTACAGCCCCGCTCTGTGGTGAGAAGATCGACGGCCCGATCACACGTCCTTTGGCGTGCACGACTTCGATTTTATTTTTTTTCATCAAATATTGAACGCCCTGATGAAGTTGCTCCACAATCGCATCTTTACGCGCCTGGACCTTCGGGAACACAAGCGTTGTTCCTGTTGTCTCGATGCCGTAGCTCTCGCTATCCTGAATCTCAGCGTACATCTCGGCACTTTTTAGCAGCGCCTTGCTTGGGATACATCCACGATGCAGGCAAGTTCCACCTAGCTTGTCCTTTTCTATAATAACGACCTTTTTGCCTAGCTGGGCAGCACGGATCGCCGCAACATATCCGCCCGTTCCTCCACCTAATACAGCAACATCACATGGTATTGGCATCTCTATGTTCTCCTCTATATGCTCATTTTTTTGAAAATAAATAATAATAAAATGACCTGTAATACCTAATTTACTTCCTACCCTCTATATATCATTGTACTCTCCTTGCGCGGTCAACTCAAAATTTAACCCATTCTCGCATGGACAGTCTGTACATTCCAAGCTATGATATAAGCAGGGATTCCCTGTAAGCGTAACCTTTATTTTATGTCTACACTGGCAGAAAGGGTATAATGCTCATGAATACAAAAATAGTCTTTGCGCGCTTTCTCGCAATTGTTATACTCGTTATCCCAGGCTTAATGGCCATGAAGGGCTTCCTCATGATGAAAGATGCCTTATTTCTATATTACGCGGAGCACGGAAACGACCTGATCGCTCCCGGATTCCAGTGGCTTTCCTTCTTGGGTGGGCTCGTGCTTTTTGCGGCAGGCATGAGTTTTCTCGGCGGCTGGATTCTGTTTCGCGACCGCAAACGCAATTATGTAGGACCACGTTTTCGCTCCAAAAAACAGTCAGAACAGATGGAAACACCCGGAAGCACTTCATGATTCCGGGCTTTTTTGTTTTCTGCGCATGATTAGAGATGCTTCATTCATACAAGGCATCTCGAAGTTTAGTGGACATGCGTGACTCTTTCGAAGATGATTTCAGAATCGTTCTGCGCAATGTCAGATTGCTGGCTTGTAGCCGTTCTGCTTCTGTCAGTAGTTCCGTAAATAATGCCTGCGCAGCTTCATCCAGCTTGCCTTGTTTATTCAGCTCCTCATATCGTTGCTTCAGTGAGGTTAATGCTTCGTTCATTGGTAACACCTCTTTTCAGATAACTCTAGTGGCGCAAGCTTTCGGAACCAACATCGTAACCATCCATATAGTAACACAAACCGATTTATATTAGTTCTGGCTCTTTCCAAAGAAGATGTGGTAATCTGTAATGGTCGCTTTTTTTGAATTCCGTATGCGAGAGGGGTAGCAGCACCGTGCAAACTGGACGTATTACCGTAATTACTGGACCCATGTTCAGTGAAAAATCTGGTGAACTTATTCGCCGTTGTCAGAAACTTATTCAATTTGGCCGTAAAAAGGTCGTTGCCTACAAACCAGCCGAGGATGATCGATTCGCTCAGGACGAGATCGTAAGCCGGATCGGCTACAGACTTCCTGCCCATTCCATTCCCCGGCAATTAACGCCGGAATCCGTTGAGACCATTCTGAATCAAACCATAGATGCCGATGTTGTTGCCTTTGATGAAGTTCAGTTTTTCAGCAGCGCCATCATGGAACTCGTTTCCGAACTAGCTTACTGTGGCAAACATGTGATTGTGGATGGACTGAACATGGATTATCGCGGAAAAGAATTCGGATATATCGGTGGCCTGCTTGCCATGGCTGATGATATTGAGAAACTTTCTGCATTCTGCGCGGTATGCGGCAGCCCGGATGCTGCCTTTACACAGCGAATTGTCAACGGAGAACCTGTTACATTGGGTCCAGTTGTCATGATCGGCGATTCGGAGGCTTATGAGCCCCGCTGTCGTTGCTGCTTTATTCCTCCTCATAAAGTGGAATGCCCGTCCTAAGATACACTCAGAACCAAAGCCCAATTGGGCTTTTTTTTATTGTCTGCAACAGAACAGGCACAAAAAAGCACCGCTGTGTGCGATGCTCTCCAAATCACTTCCCGCTAGTCACGGGAAACAAAATATTTGTTGGTCATGTAATATGCGTCGCCACGTGACGTTTCTACCATTCCTTTTTTGGCATCCAGGAATACAATCTCTTTACATTTCGTGCAATACCATTTGGTACGTTTATAAGGAGATTCTGTGACGTAGGCCGTGCCGCATTTACAATCAATTTTCATCAATAGCTCGGTGGATTTATAAGCACTGGACAGACGTTCCAGGTTATCCTGCTGCTGTGTTGGCATGATCGTCTGCTGATAATCGGATAAATGATTTTGAACCTTAAAGTCTGCGACCAAACCTGCATTTAACCCAAAAAATTCTTTGCCGATCTCCGTTACGAAGCGTCTCTCATTTCTATAACAATCGAGCCATTCAACAATCTGCTTATTAGACAGTGGAACCGTACCCTTGATACCGCTATTTAAGGTGTAGGTCATGATGTATAAAGTATCGTCTTGTCTTCCTGAGTACATTAGAATCCTCCTTCGAATACATTTGCTAATGTACTACAAAAACGCGCATAAATCAAAAAAATATTGTTTCCTGAGCGCATTTCTTCTTATTAAATGGGAAACATACCTCTCTCATCTGCTATTGTCTTACAAGAACTGCATACACCTGTAACATTTCCCTGTGGAGCGGCATAATACACGACCCTTTTCACAGGTTTCCTGCAAATGGAACAGTAGTTCCTCCTTTCCTTTTTTGGAGTGTAGTCCGATAGCTTCACTACGTTTTGCTGCCGCCGAAACCTCCGTAAAAAACCTAGCCAATTCATATTCGCTTCACTCTTTCTTATGCGCTAGCCTTGTCGTCGTTTTTTCCTTGGCCTGCAAAATCGCGCCACCTGTTATGTATACGATTCCAAGTTGTGCGTGCCGATCTCATATTTTATTCGACGTTTCGGGTGTTTTTCCTGTTTTAATCTCAGTACATATTAAAAAAAACCGTAGACACCTGTATTCTCTGCACCCGAGAAACAGCGGCCTAATCGGTTTTTTCAGTCATCGTTTTATTTATAAAATGTGCCCAGTACGTCGAGATCCGATGAACGCTCTATGCGAAAAGGATAGATGAACCCCTGTTTCAGTTTAGCGAACTTTCGTCCCCACAGATCCAGTCCGGATGTAAACTTATAAGCCTGATATATGAATTTGGAACAATAATTTCGCTCGACACTTAGAAGGTTCGTTTGCAAGCGGTAGAACTTCACCTGCTTGTAGTGTTCTTGAACCCATTCTGCTGCCCGCATACCCACCTGATGGAGCTTGGAACGGAATACAATAAAGCGATCCCCTTCATAAAAGCGAGTGAGATACCAGTCCAATGTATCCGCAAAAACCGGCCCGTAAGGATGCACATGATACACCTTTCCGTCCAGACCAATAATGCCCATATGCCCGGCATAATAAGTTGATTCCGAGCTTGGCGTATAGACGATGTCCCCTGGCTCAAGCTTCAACAATTTTAATTCACTTAGAGGCATATCCTGCTGTTGCCTTTTTACAGCGGCACGTTTACGTCGGCCCTCGACCAATAAATGATGCAGTGCTCCGGCTGTAGCAAGATAAACCTCGGACCATTTCACTCGTTTCATATTCACGCGTTGAAGCAATCTTTGAATGAAAGTCGTATTTTGTTGTCCGGATGATGAGCCTTTTTTCATTGTTGTACTCCACCCTTGTCGAAATGTAATCCGGTTTTGAGTCCCTAAGCTAGCATGCAAGACGTGAAAACCTGTTATTATTCGCGCAAGCCTCTTGTAGATTTTGATTATAGACGGTTTAGAGCTGATCTTCAATCCAAAACCTGTTCAAAGACTGTTATATCTTGTGCAATTCTAACTACTTCATACGCACATGATACAAAAAAATAACCTCGGAAAAATTTCCGAAGTTATTTTAAGTTCAAGTCTTGTTTCGACTTAATATTAACTACTCTACAACACCAAGCGCTTTGTTTTTTTCTTTGAAGCGACTGTTATGAGAAGAGACATAAGCTACTTTTTCGGCTTCCGGATCCATATATAACTTCGCACTGTTAACAGCTAGAGCTGCATCTGTAAATGTACCCGCGATCAGATACAATTTGCTTCCATAATCGACGAAATCACCCGCGGCAAAAACACCAGGTATGTTCGTTTGCAATCTTTCGGTCGTGCTCACATGCCATTCACCCAAGTCTAATCCCCAATCACGAATGGGACCAAAATCACTCTTCATGCCATGATTGACAATCACAGCATCCACTTCAAGCATCTCCGTCTCTCCGCTTTCCATATGTGTAACGGTTACCTGTTCAATCATATCCCCGCTTATGCTGTGTAACTTCTCAATTGCGTAGGGTGTGCGCACGTCAACTGAGGATTCTTTCATACGCGACACGTTCCGCTCCAGTCCTCCGAAGTGATCACGTCGATGTACGACCGTTACCTGCTGAGCCAAGCTCTCTAGCTCATTCGCCCAATCCACAGCGGAATCTCCTCCACCCGAGATTAACACTCGTTTACCGCGGAAAGGCTCGAGCTCTTGCACCGTATAATGTAGATTGGATACTTCATAGCGGTCTGCCCCTTCAAGCTCCAGTTTCGCCATTTTGTATATTCCGTATCCTATTGCCAAAATGACAGTGCGTGTCCAGTGTTGCTCACCTGTAGCAGAAGTTAGCAGAATGGTGCCATCCGCTTTACGTTCAAATCCTTCAATCTGTTGTTCAAACACGAGTGTCGGTTCAAATGTGCGCGCCTGCTGCTCCAACTGTTTAATCAGATCTTCACACAGGATGGGTGTTACCCCTCCAACATCCCAGATCATCTTTTCCGGATAAAACAGCATCCGTCCTCCCAATCTGTCGCGTGCCTCAATTAATTTCGTTTTCATATCTCGCATACCGCTATAAAAAGCAGAGTACATGCCTGCCGGGCCGCCTCCGATAATCGTCACATCATAAAGCTCTAATTCTTGATTCATCTCTACAGGACCTCCATCCACTCGACTATGGTAATTAATTATATGATATTGATTCTCATTATCGTTTAAGTCTAATGGAAATGGGTTCAAATTACAATCCCAATATCATTTTTGCCTCCTGCGTAACTTTATGTGCACGATTTCCTCTTCATTTATTGTGCTCTTGGAGCAGACAAAAGTTTATCTACAACAAAATCGAGTTGTTTATTGATGGAATAGATGTCTGAATAATAAAAGAAATCAAAATCAATCTCGATCAACCGACCTTCTTTGACCGCCTTAATGTTACGCCATATCGGATTATCCGTTAGAACATCTGCCCCTTCATACACAGAGCGGAACACATAGTCACCTATGTATTCTGGAAGAACTTCCATTGAGATTGTAGAGCCATCTTCGTCTGATACGACATCGATTTTGTCTTGTACTACTTTAGGAGCTTTCATCTCCAAATACTCATAGACTGCCTGAGAACCCCGACCAAATTGCTTGCTCTCCACAACGACCATACCTTTTAGTCCGCCTTCAATAATGGAAATGGTTTTATCCAATATACCAGCGTCTGCAAGAGTTTTTTTACTCTCTTCCACTTTGCTGTTAAGGTTGTTAATCAAGACTTCAGCTTCCTTCTCTTTGCCAAAAATGCTGGCTATGCTGTGAAGCCGTTCTTCCGTTGTCATTTTCTCGTACGGAATATACACCGTAGGTGCGATATTTTTCAACGTGTTATATGTTTCTTCCGACGGAACAATAATCAGGTCTGGATCAAGGTCAATGACCGCTTCAGGGTTCGGTTCGAACCAGGTACCGAGTGAATTTACACCTTCAAGCTCACTCTTGTAAGCAGCCCCGTCGTATACATCTGATGTAGCGATTGGCTTGACTCCAAGTGCAACAACATCACCTTGAAGATACAGCACAACAACTCTTTTCGGATTAGCCGGAACGATAACATCACCTTTTATGGTCGAGACCGTGCGTGTTTCTTTATCTTTGTTTACTTGACTTCCCGTCTCTGATGTTACTGATGAACTACTGTTAGTCGAATTAGCACCCGTTCCTTCTCCAGCTGAAAGTGTATTGGCGGTACCTGAAGAACAGGCCGTAAGGAGCATCGTTAGACTTAATATTGCAATCATGATCATGCTGGAACTTGAATTTTTTCTTTTCATTGGTGTGGACCCTCCGTTTATATATCGATAATGATTATCATAATCAATATATCTTGACTTCAATGCCCAGCCAATGGACGATTCGGATACGTGCAATGGACGATCTTCTATTCGGCCCAATTCCTTCATCTTCTTTTGATACAGGGTTGGAGACATGCCCACATGTTTCTTGAAGATTCGGCTAAAATAATATACATCTGAATAACCAACCTCTGCAGCGATATCACCAAGCTTTGCATCTGAACGTACAAGTAAATCCTGAGCCTTGCCGATTCGCGTCTGAATTAAGTAATCGATGGGACTGTAACCCGTCTTTCGTTTGAATCGCATAGATAAATGACGCGAGCTAAAATTGAATTGTTCTGCTAGAAAATCAAGTGTGACCTGTTCTCTATAATGCTGATGAATGTATTCAAGCGTCTGTTTTACCGGATCAACAACTTCGGTTTGAACCTCTTGTGCAGCTAGCTGAACCATCAGTTCATGAATGAATTGATAAAACAGACTCTTCGTATACAGCAGGTCCAAATTGGTTGGTTGCGTCCATACTTTCTCCATCTCATTAAGATACCTTAACAAGTTCAATGGACTCCTCGGTGTAAATCCATATTGTAAGGAAAACGGAGCACCTAGAACCTGTCCTTGTAACCACCTTTTACGATAATTTGGAAATGCTCGAAATGCTCTGTAATACAACATAATATATTCGAAATCTTTATGGGCCTGTATATTCAATAATGATCCTTTGGCTCCATGAATTAAAAAAAATGGTTCTGATCTATACTTATGTCCATTCAATTGAATGTCGGCTGACCCTCGAATTGAATATATAAAACAAGCAGCAGGCAGTGTATATGATCCATGTTGTATTTCGTTCTTTAAGACGATGCGGCGTATATCCAGCACCTTCACGGCCGCATAATTCCAATATTGCATCTGTTCATTTAATTGCATTATTTCTCTCCAATCTCCGTTTCTCCTGAAACAATAACCGCTAAAAACCACACACTCATTGATAACCATTATCAATTATCCTGATAAAGTTCGCAATACTTTACATAAAGTATATTTTTAGTGAGCAGGTAGAACCTTCATTCTTCTCCCTCATCAACCGATATATGGATAAAAGACCGTTACCATACTAAAGAGGGAGAAGGTAAAATGAATTCAATTTCACCTGCAACCAAAAGCAGCTTCACACCACCGGCCAGCCCGACCTCAAACCGAGATAAAGAAATTCAAGGGTTGATGCAGCAGAAAGTAAAATTAAATGAACAAATCCACGTTGTTAAATCCAATGATGAGCTTGATATCAAAACTAAGGCAGAACGCATAAAATCCTTAACCGGTTCCATTGCGCAGATTGATAGTCACATCGCGCAGATCAAAGCAGAAGAGATGGAAGAGAAGAACAAGTTACAACAGATGAATCAGACGAAGCAACCACAATCGAAGCCTGAAGAGCCACAACAGACTCCGTCAATGAATCATCTTATCAAGCATAGTCAGACGTATGATCAGATGGGAAAGCTGGTTGGTTTACGGGACAAAATGCAAAGTTCAATTCATACGATTGAGGGGGAAACCCGGTTTGACCGGATTGTGTTGGAGAACGACACACACAGCGATATTGGCAAAACGCAGATGCTTGAAAACGCGGAACGCACGGTTTTTCAGAAAAAAAGAGAAGTAATGCAGGATCTAGAGTCCAACATAAGAAAAGCGAATCATAAGCTCGGTGAGTTGGCAGACGATATTCATAAGCCTGGAAGTCACGATTCGGGACAGTTTCCCTCATCTGTAGGTTCGCGCAAAGAAGAATCCCAAGAGATTGACCGAGGAAAATCGGCGGTACCTAAGTTGGAAGACAGTGCTCCCGATGAGGAAAAATCAGAACAGGGACGCGTAAGCAGCTCTGTACCAAACAAAGCAAGTGAATCTGCTGCTTCGGCTTATTCTTCTGTGGACATTCGTATCTAACGGAGAAAGAATACGTTTGGCCTTATACGGATCTAGACTGAATGCAATTATACATATTCTCAGCCAGTTTAATATTCCCTTTCTATCACGAAACGATCTTTTATTACTTAACACATGTGACTGTGAATTATTTATAAAGATCTAATTAGACAACGCTGTTTTTTGGGACGTATTCTCCAAATCTCGGCGTTTTTTTGTCATTCACCATTGACAGTGACTCAGGCTCATTTGATTTGCACGGATTTAAGCTTCAATTTCAATATGATTACTTCTCCTCTAAACCGTTAACATTAACCTATGTAGTATCTAAGTTTAGGTACAACTAGGCCCGCACAGCCTCCCCCTCCATGTCATTCGAACAAATGATGCTGCCATTGATGGATTTGCAGCTTTTTTTCACACGTGTAGCTTCATCAATAATCTGATTAATATTTTCATATCGTTGATATAGATTGGTTACAACTGCGATGGATACCGATACTAAAGGAATGGGTCGATTCAATCCCGAGCGGCCTTCACCCATCACATACTGATTGTTCCAGTCCTGTTCATTGTAAAAATTTTTCTTCAACTCTTCAAACTGGGAAATGACTTCTTCACAGACCCGCTTATACTGATGGTGGTTCAGGATTGCGATAAAATCATCCCCGCCGATATGTCCAAGAAAAGCCTCTGCTACCCCAAAATGCTCACGGAGTAAAGTGGCCGTTGCTTGGATAAGCTCGTCCCCCAATTTGAAACCATAGCTATCGTTATACGATTTGAACTGATCCAGATCAATGTATAGAACACTGAACTGATCCTGTTTAAGTACCTGAACTAATCGATCATCTATGATTCGATTGCCGGGAAGCCCTGTTAACGGATTCATAAAAATCGCCATTTCCGCTCGAACATCCGCAACCTCTAGCAATAATCGCCGAATACTCACCGCCCCATGGAATCGACCTCCAGATGTGACCAGAACCAAATCATACAGATCCGCTTCTTCACGCTTCATCGCCGCCACGCTGACATCTGTAATTTGTTCCGAATAATCTACGACCAGTGCGTTTACGTTCATAAGCAGCTTCACAGGACGCCCCATGTAGAGATTGTAACCATATTGTGAGCCGATCTGTTGAAAAAAACGTGTTCGCATCATCAATGAAATTCCTTTTTTCCCTTCAACCGCTACACCCTCCAAATTTGGATTGGATTTAAACAGTTGATATAAGGCATCACACTTGGTTTCTGGCAGTACGACTGGAATCGGTTCAGCAATTTCACCTATTTGAGTAAACACATAAATCAACCCCTCGCCATATCATCAACCATGTCACTTTTGATCTATCCGTGGTCACATCGTACCACTTTTTACCTAAAAAAGCGTTAACTTCAGGTAAATTTTTTCGAAAAACACCAATGCTTTGCTTAAATCTGTAAACTTTTTAGGTAATAAGTCACATTTACACTTTTTCGTGTTGTTCAATATGCTGAGTGACAATACAGCACATTCCGTGTCCAAAATAAAACACACCCCTTCGATACTCGCCAGGAGCGATTGAACGAAGGGGTGTACATTATTTTTACTCCTTATCCTTTCAGCTAACCTTATGCTCAATTCTCAGCTTGTCAGCGACCATCGCGATGAACTCGGAGTTCGTCGGTTTCGACTTGCTGATGTTGATTGTGTAGCCGAACAGGTGGCTGATGCTGTCGATGTTGCCGCGTGTCCATGCCACTTCAATGGCGTGACGGATGGCACGTTCGACGCGAGACGGCGTCGTTTTGAACTTTTCGGCAATCGCCGGGTACAACGTTTTGGTGATGGCGCCCAAAATTTCGATATTGTTGTATACCATCGTAATGGCTTCCCGCAAATACTGATATCCTTTAATATGCGCAGGAACTCCGATTTCATGTATGATTGACGTGATGCTGGCATCCAGATTTTTGTGTTTGCCCATCGGTACAACATTAGATTTATTGATATACATGGAGGAAGAAGAACCGCTGCTTGTAGACATTGTCGTTTGCGTGCCTACAAGCTGACGCACCCGATTCGCCAGTACTTCCATGTCAAATGGCTTGAGAATATAATAGGAAGCTCCGAGTTGCACAGCACGCTGTGTGATGTTTTCCTGGCCGAATGCAGTGAGCATAATTACTTTGGGCTGCGGAGACAGGTTTAAGCCGCGCAGGCGTTCCAACACGCCGAGTCCATCCAGATGAGGCATGATAATATCCAGAATTAACACATCCGGTACATCCCGAGTTTGTTCCAGTAATTGCAGTACTTCTTCACCGTTGTATGCAATACCGGTCACTTCCATATCTTCCTGTTCGGATATATATTCGGCGAGCAAATTCGTAAATTCACGGTTATCATCGGCCAGCAATACCTCAATTTTTTGCAAAACGGTATCCTCCTTTTATTTAAAACCTCGTATTTTACAATTTCGTACATTTCCTTACACGTTAAATTTTCGACACGCCAAGTGAAATTCCTTCTGTCGAAAATTATTTTTCTTTATTTTTTTTTCTTGATCCTTTATAATAAATATTTTATTTCAGCATACGATATAATATGTTTACTTTCGACAAAAAAACCTTAAAGCTGTTTAACCAGCCTTAAGGTTTTTCGCTTGACCTTTTTTCATCATTACACCAGCATCTTGAAGCATCCATTCAATGAAGCATCCATAACCCGATTTCGGATCATTCACAAAGACATGAGTCACTGCACCAATAAGCTTGCCATCTTGAACGATCGGGCTACCACTCATTCCTTGAACGATGCCACCCGTCTTATCGATCAGTTTAGGGTCTGTAATACGCAATACCAACCCTTTTGTCGCTGGCTCCGATTGATCGGCAACATGCACAATATCGATGGTGAATCGCTCGACCTGTTGCCCATCGACCACAGTCAAAATTTCAGCCGGTCCCTCCTTCACTTCATGTGAAAAAGCGACAGGTATTCCTTGCGAATACAAGCTATGTTCCGGATTCTGAGACATCTTACCGAAGATACCAAAAGCCGTATTACGCTCGATGTTTCCTAAAATTTTGCTTTCTTTAAGAAAATGGGCTCTTTTCTCACCAGGATCACCAGTTTCACTTTTCGAGATGGATGTAACATTAGATTGTACAATTTGTCCACTGCCTACAACGATGGAGGTTTGAGTATTCATGTCCGTGATGACATGACCTAACGCCCCATAAACGCCTTGATCAGGTGCATAGAAGGTAAGCGTACCTACACCAGCTGCCGAGTCTCGAATGTACAATCCCAGTCTCCATGCTTTATCTTCTGCATCATACGCCGGGGTTAACTTGGTTTTAATGGTTTCATTCCCCCGTTTTAGCACAACATCAATACCTTGATTACGTTTACCAGCAAGTTCTACGGCCTCGGATACACCCGATACACCATCCAGACGTTTGCCATCCATATGTGTAATCAAGTCACCTAATTTGATCCCGGCCGCTTCACCTGGTGATTTTTGTTCATCCGGATTAGAACGAACGAGATGATGCCCAACAACCAGGATACCTGCAGATTTAACTTTGACGCCAATCGTTTGACCCCCTGGAACAACACGCAGATCAGGAATTACGTTTACATTAACCGTTTTAACGGGAATTTTCCCCCATAGCTTCAAGGTTAGTTTAGCATGTCCCGTCTGCTGAGGATGAAGATGTAAAGGTTCCTGACGAGTAACCTTGAGCGCAGACTGATGATCCAGTCCAACGATATCCGGCCGATCTACGACAGCGCTTGAAGCGGCTGGTACTGCAAGCCTGACGTCTGCTTGCCTGCCCGCAAAGACCTGCACTTCATCAGGCAGAGAAGCATAACTCTGCATCGGCTGTACAACCTGGCTAAGTACACATAGAAAGAAGGCAAATAAAAGACCTAGCAATTTTTTCCTGAGGGGGGAATTCAATGGCTGTCACACTCCCTTTGCTTCTTTCGCTTGACGAAAGGTGGTCGCCAATTGCGTACCTATAAGATAACCCCGCCCCCAGGCTTTTATTACTGTCAAACATTACGCCAGCCGTCCGTTTCACCCTTTTTTGGCTTCCGCCAAATTCAGCATTTCTTGCGCATGATGCAATGTTTTTTCTGTAATTTCCACACCACCGAGCATACGTGCCAATTCTTTCACTCGGCCTTCCTCGGACAGCGATTCCACTTGAGTCATCGTGCGTCCGTCGTAAACATGTTTCTCGATCAAATACTGATGATCCGCCATACAAGCTACTTGTGGCAAGTGTGTTATTGAGAATACTTGACACGTCGAAGACAGACGATGAAGCTTCTCCGCAATGGATTGTGCTGCCCGGCCGCTGACCCCTGTATCCACCTCGTCAAAAATCAATACCGGAATGCGGTCATGACGAGCAAATATGCTCTTCATCGCTAACATGATTCTGGATAATTCTCCGCCTGAAGCGATTTTACCTAGTGGCCGAAGAGGCTCACCCGGGTTAGGAGAGATCAGAAATTCCGCATTGTCGGCACCTTGGCGGCTGAACCTAATACGGCGTCCATTCCATTCAATGCCCTTTGGATCTTCAGCAGGCACGATCTGAACACGTAGTGACGTTCGTTCCATCTGCAGATCCTTGAGCTCACTTTCTACCTGAGCAGCCAGTTCCTCCGCACATTGTTTACGCACTTTGCTTAGCTCCTCAGCCGATTCCATCACAAGCACAAGCAGTTTGTCACGCTCCGTACGAAGCTTCTCCAAGCGCTCATCTTTGTTCTCTAGCTGGTCGGTCTCATGACTGATCTGTTCATAATAATTCAAAATGAGTTCTACACTATCTCCATATTTGCGTCTTAGTCCAGAGATTAGATTTAATCGTTGCTCAACTTCCTCCAGTCTGCCGGGATTAAATTCGATTCGTTCCCGATAATCCCGCAGTTGAAAGGTGACGTCTTCCAATTGGTAAAAAGCCGACTGCAGTTGCTCCACAATCGGCTGCAATCTTTTGCTGTCATATCCAGAGATATCTTCAATTTGGGATAAAGCTATGCTTATCGCTTCTAATCCGCGTTGTCCACTCAGTAAATCGTATGCACCCGAAACACTGTCCATCATTTTCTCGCTATGGGATAGTTTGACCCGTTCTTCGCCAAGTAATTCATCTTCCCCTTGGGTAAGACCAGCCGCAGCGATTTCTTCCAGTTGAAAACGGTACATATCAAGCAGTTGGTAAGCCCTCTGGCTTGACTCTTGTAGCGCCCGCAATTCCTTCTCAGCTGCAATAAATTTGCTGTAGCGCTCCTGGTATTTAGCTTTGACGGGTCCGATTATATCGGAGCCATACGTATCCAGCAACCCGAGATGACTTTCTGCACGAAGCAGACTCTGATGCTCATGTTGACCGTGAATGTTGATCAGCTTCTCGCCCACTTCGCGTAGCATTGTCAAATTCACAAGCTGTCCGTTAATCCGTGATGTACTTTTACCCTGCGTGTTTAATTCACGCCGAATCACCAGATGTTCCTCGGGCTCACAGTGAATACCCAGCTGCTCCAGCGTATTCCACACCGGATGACTAGGCTCCATCTCAAACAGCGCTTCCATCTCTGCTTTGTCACATCCGTACCGAATCAGATCTGCTGAACTCCGTCCTCCCGCGATCAAGCCGAGAGCATCGATGATAATGGATTTACCTGCACCGGTTTCCCCAGACAACACATGAAATCCCGGATGAAAGACCACATCGACTTCTTCCACCACGGCGAGATTGCGAATTGATAATGTAACTAACATCTGCAAAAACACCTCCGGCTGATTTAAGCAATATATCCCATTATGCGCTCAATGACAGTGACGCTGTTGTCTTCTGTACGGCAAATAATAAGGATTGTATCATCTCCACAGATCGTGCCCATCACTTCAGTCCACTCGATATTGTCAAGCAATGCTGCAATGGAGTTCGCTGTTCCCGGCAAACATTTCATCACTACAAGATTGTTGGTGTGATCAATGTGCAGGAAATTATCCACGAGCGCGCGCTTGAGCTTTTGAATCGGATTATAGCGCTGATCGGTTGGCAATGAATATTTATATCGTCCATCATCCATTGGAATTTTGATTAAAAGAAGCTCTTTGATGTCCCGCGATACCGTTGCCTGTGTCACTTGAAAACCCGCTTGTCGCAATGCTTCAACCAGATCATCCTGGGTCTCTATTTCATTTTGACTAATAATTTCACGAATCTTGATATGTCGTTGTCCTTTCATACATGCCTCCAATTAAAAATGTATTGCAAAGATGCAGTCTTGACCTTTAATGCAATGCTGTATCATGCCATATTTCAAACTTATTATATATTAATCCAGATCCTCTCCATCATACACGTCTTCTTGATAATCCATAAGCCTGATTACCATTATATCGGAATCATCCAGATCTACATAAAGCAATCCTTCACATCCAGGGTACAATAATAAATAGGGAAGAAAGCGATCCCTTATAGCAGGTCCGCTTCGTTCAAGCGGTTGCCTGCGACGGGAAGTTTTGACTAGATACCTTGCATCCTGCCGCTCAGCAACATAATCAATAAACAACCTGCTGTATAAAACGGAATTATCGGCCTCAAAGGCTAAAGGTACTTTCATTTTCCCGCCAATCACGTCGTATCCATTTGCCTCAAGTAAAGTCAGAGCAGGAGAATCTTGAATGTTTTCATTAAGTCTCAACTCGGCAAAGCTTACCGGAATCGGACGATTCAGCCAGCTACGCAGTCCGAGAAACAACCATACGATTAAACAGACAGCAAACACACCAATAACGATTGTGTCATATTGACCCTCCATTACCGCTCACCTCAGTGATATATTCGAGATCGAACACCCGTTTTCCTTTGTCCCAAAATATCTTTCCAGCGAAAAGAAACCCATCCTATGATGAGTTTCCCGTAAAAGTATGAGCGGCTTCTTTGGCGACCTGCTCTGCAAGTGCATCAAGTGAAGCCTCGTCGTTCTCTGGTTGTGTGGCCTCTGGTTCTTCCAGACGCCAGTGTGCGAGAAATTCGATATTCCCCTCCCCACCCGTAATCGGTGAGAAGGTCAGGCCTTTCAGGTTTAATCCAAGTTGACTGGCAAAATGAAGCATGGTCTGCAATACATCCTTGTGTACCTTCGGGTCTCGGACAACACCTGATTTACCCACTTTATCTCGTCCCGCCTCAAACTGTGGTTTAATTAGAGCCACAATATCCGCAGGCCGTTGCAACAGAGCCAAAAGCGGCGGAAGTATAATTCGTAAGGAAATAAAGGATACGTCAATGCTTGCAAAGTTTGGCACAGGTCCACTCAGATCTTCAGGAGTGACGTAACGGAAATTCGTACGTTCCATCACGGTGACCCGCTCATCATTACGCAGTGACCAGTCCAGTTGATTATACCCCACATCAATGGCGTATACATGGGATGCGCCATGTTGAAGAGCACAATCCGTAAAACCACCAGTGGATGAACCGATATCCAACATGACAAGATCATTCATATTCAGGTTGAAATGACGAATCGCTTTTTCAAGCTTTAGTCCACCTCTGCCTACATAGGGATGCACCGAACCTTTTACCTTCAGCTGAGCATCCCTTGGAATTTTCATGCCTGCTTTTTCAATCGGTTCATTATTGGCATACACAAGTCCAGCCATAATCGCTGCCTTTGCCTTCTCACGGCTTTCGTAGTAGCCCTGTTCCACCAGCAGCACATCGATTCGTTCTTTCGGGAGTGACATGTCTTTCTCCTATCCGCTAATCATTCTAATGTTAGGAAGGGAAACGTGTTTTGGACATTCCGTATGAAGATTGAACGGCCATTTTACGCAATTCGGCACTTACATTCTCCACCGTGAGACCAACCTCTTCACGTTGTTCCTTGATGCTGCCATGTTCGATAAATCGATCAGGAATGCCCATCAGATGCACATGTACATCATGTATACCTTGTTCAGCATAGAATTCCAACACCGCACTTCCCATGCTGCCTGCCTGCGAGGTTTCTTCGAGCACAATCAGCTTTGTTCCACGGACAGCCAGATCACGAAGCATCTGTTCATCCAATGGTTTGAGGAAACGAGCATTGATAACTCCAGTATTTATCCCTTCCCGTTTCACCGTATCTGCTACTTCTTCAGCCAGCTGAACCATGGAACCCGAGGCGATAATCGCGTATCCTTCACCTGGACGTAGCTGTTCCCAGGAACCAATTGGAATCGGAACTAACACATCGTCCATTGGTACGCCGACAACATTGTTACGCGGGTAACGATATGCAATCGGACCTTCGTTATAATCTAGCGCCGTTTTCATCATATGGCGCAGTTCATTCTCATCTTTTGGCATCATAAGTACGATATTCGGAATGTGACGCATAAACGCAACATCGTATACTCCCTGATGTGTCTCACCGTCAGGTCCAACAAATCCAGCGCGGTCAATTGCAAATATAACATTTGCATTGTGACGACAGATGTCGTGAACGATCTGATCATATGCACGTTGCATGAACGTAGAGTATACCGCATAAACCGGTTTTAACCCTTCCATGGCCAGTGCCGCACACATCGTAGCTGCATGCTGTTCTGCGATCCCCACATCAATCATGCGATCCGGAAACTCTTTGCTGAAAGGAATTAGACCTGAACCTGTAGGCATTGCAGGTGTAACCGCAACGATACGTTTATCCTCTTTCGCTAGTTCAACGAGCGTCTGACCGAATACTTCGGTGTACATCGGTTTTCCAACGGCTTTGAGCACTTGACCTGATTCAATTTTATATGGCGAAATTCCGTGCCACTTATGCGAATCTGCCTCGGCAGGCTGATAACCTTTGCCTTTGGTTGTAAGCACATGGACCATTACAGGACCATCCACATTGTCAGCCTGTTTGAAAGCCTCAATCAGTTGCGGGATGTCATGCCCGTCAATCGGGCCCAAATACGTGAAACCCAGTTCTTCAAAAAGAACACCAGGAACCATCATATATTTGACACTATCCTTAATCCAGCTCGCCGATTTCGCCAGACGATCACCAATGGCCGGAATTTTTTTGAGAATACCTTCCACATCATCTTTAGCTTTCAAGTAATGACGATCTGAACGAATTTTACTCAAGTATTTATGCATGGCTCCCACATTGGGTGCGATAGACATCTCATTATCATTGAGAATAACCATCAGCTTACGTTGTTCATGTCCGATATGGTTCAGTGCTTCAAACGCCATACCGCCTGTAAGCGCTCCGTCTCCAATGATGGCGATAACCTGGTTATCCTCACCTTTCAGATCACGAGCCATAGCCATACCCATGGCAGCAGACAATGAAGTACTACTGTGTCCGGCTTCCCATACATCGTGTTCACTTTCGTTCCGTTTGACAAATCCGCATAATCCGTTCTGTTGACGCAACGTATCAAAGCGATCCATCCGCCCCGTCAAAACTTTATGCACATAAGCCTGGTGCCCCACATCAAAAATCATTTTATCCGTTGGACTGTTGTAGCAGTAGTGCAGGGCCACGGTGAGCTCAACCACTCCTAAGTTCGGTGCAAGATGCCCGCCTGTAGCAGACAGCTTCTCAATCAGAAACTGGCGGATCTCTGCCGACAAAAGGACAAGATCATCCTGGGACATCACCTTTAGATCACTGGGTTGTTTAATTTGTGGAAGCAGCACGAGAATCTCCCCGCTTTCCTAGAATGTTGTTGTTTATTTAGATGTGTATCATTTATTGAGTGTAATGGATGGAATAACATTGAATCATTATACCATAAATGAACAAGAATCATAATTTACAGCCCGCTTCAGCCGATCAAGAGTCGTTCGCTTACGATTCATATCCGAAGCTCTATAATTATGTATTCTCCAATCATGAAAGAAGCTTTCGTTTATTGGCATAAAGAAGCCATTACTATCATTACACTGTTCGTTTCACATTGAATCAGCTGCCTAAGTTAAATGTTAATGGTCACGGCTCATCAGATAATCGGCAATCTCCATTAACCTTGAAGCATCCGGCAATTGCGCTCGTTCAAGTGCATCTTTAGCGGATTGTGTGAGGGATTTCACTTCTGCAACGGAAGCTTCCATTCCGATAAAGTACGGATAAGTTACCTTCTGCTGATTCACGTCACTTTGCGTTTTTTTTCCCATCTTTTGCTCGTCACCCGTCAGGTCTAAAATGTCATCCTGAATCTGGAATGCAAGTCCTAAATCCCGCCCAAATACACTCAGCGCCTCCAACTGTCCTTCTGTAGCCCCGCCGATGCGAGCACCTGCAAGGAGGGAGAAGACAATCAAATCACCTGTTTTATGCAGATGAATGTATTGAAGCTGAGACAAATCGGTCAACCCTTGCTCGCCTTCCATATCAGCAACCTGGCCACCAACCATGCCTCTGGCTCCTGCAAGTTCAGCTAAATCCTGGACAATAGCTAACAGAGCATCAGCATTCACTCCGCTTTGACGTCCTGTCTGAACAATGCTGTAGAAAGCGTGGGTCAGCAGTGCATCTCCCGCAAGAATGGCTGTCGCTTCGCCATATACTTTGTGATTCGTTAATTTTCCCCTACGATAATCATCATTATCCATCGCAGGCAAGTCGTCGTGGATCAACGAATACGTATGAACCATCTCCACGGCGCAGGCTACCGGCATCGCAGCTGTACGCTCCGCGCCGAAGGCTTCCGCCGCAGCAACGACCAGAAGTGGACGAAGGCGTTTCCCTCCAGCCATTAATGAATACTGCATCGATTCCGTGAGCGAACGAGGTACATCCCAATGCTCGGGAAGGGTGTGTTTCAGCGCTTCCGTAACATCTCCAGTTACTTCCTGAAGGTACGCTTCGAATGAAAGACGGTTACTCATTGATCTCACCGCTCTCCTCGTCAGCCGTGCCAAAAGGCTTCTTGCGAAGCTCCCCATCTTCTTCTACGATCATCTCGATCTTACGTTCCACTTGTTCCAGCTTCAAACCGCATAACTGGGAAAGTTTCATTCCGCGCTGAAACAAATCAATCGCTTGCTCCAGAGGAACATCCCCATGCTCCAGCTGACCTACGATGTCTTCTAATGCCGCCATTGCCTCTTCAAAATTCAGTTCCGGTTCATTCGCCATGGATGTTGTTGTCCTCCTTCATTCCCCAGACCTGACAGTCCAGCTGTCCGTCCGCTAATTTGATCTTCACCGAGTCGCCCGGCTGTACATCATTTATGGATTTAATCAATTGCTGTTCCTGCTCATCGTAGACAAGACTATAACCACGTGACATTACCTTCAGCGGACTGAGTGCATCGAGATGCCTTACCAGTGACTTCCACTGTTGTTGCTTGCTACGTGTAATTGATCTCATCGCAAGTTCAAGTTGCTTACGAGCAGCTGCATTATCCCGGCGTGCTGTATTCACTTGTTCCCGAGGATTAAACCGCTGTAAAGCTGTCCGCAACCGTTCTTGTTTTTCTCCCGTCCATTTCATTCGTGTATCCACACTTCGTTGCAAGCGTTGATGTAACATATCCAGACGTTCTGTATGCTGCATCAACGTTCTGCGCGGATGCACAAGCACCGGGGAGCGCTGAAGACGAGTTAGGCGTTCACGATGATATACGGCACGTTGCTTCAGACTGTTTTGTAACTGGCGCTGTCTTCGTGCAATCTGTTCCATCAGCTCTGCACGATTCGGCACAGCAAGTTCCGCTGCCGCTGTTGGTGTCGCAGCACGTAAATCGGAAGCAAAGTCTGCAATCGTAAAGTCCGTTTCATGCCCAACCGCAGAGATCACTGGAATGGTTGAAGCTGCAATGGCTCGAGCTACAATTTCTTCATTAAAAGCCCACAGTTCTTCGAGTGATCCACCGCCCCGTCCTACAATAAGCACATCTGCTTCAGCCATATGGTTAAAGTTGTTTATTGCCTTGACGATGGATGGTGCAGCCCCTTTGCCTTGAACAAGCACCGGGTACAATACAACTTTAGCCGATGGATACCTTCGTTGCAGTGTGATTATAATGTCACGAACAGCCGCTCCTGTAGGAGATGTTACAACACCAATCGTTTGTGGATAACTTGGGATGGGTCTTTTGCGAGCAGGAGAGAACAATCCTTCGTCCTCCAGTTTCTTTTTCAGCTGCTCATAAGCCAGATATAGACTGCCTATACCATCTGGCTGCATATGTGTCGCATAAAATTGATACTGCCCGTCGCGTTCATATACCGAAACGTTACCACGCGCAATAACCCTTGCACCCTCCTTCGGTACAAAGGGTAAACGCTGATTATGCGATGCAAACATGATGGATTTAATCCGACTGTCCTTGTCCTTTAATGTAAAATACATGTGGCCGCTGGAGTGATGCGTGAAATTGGATATCTCTCCGCGCAGCCAGACGTCCGACAGAACCTGATCCGATTCCAGTTTCATCCGGATATATCGGTTCAGGTCTTTGATAGAGTAAATTTTTTGCTCTGCCACAGACAGTTACCTAGGCCAATCCGTGAGCGCGTTTTGCCGCGATCAGAGTGTTCTGCATCAGCATGGTGATCGTCATTGGACCCACGCCGCCGGGAACAGGTGTAATTGGGCCAGAGACTTCTTTTACACTTTCAAAATCTACATCCCCCGCGAGTTTTCCGTTATCCAAACGATTCATGCCGACATCGATCACAACAGCGCCTGGTTTAACATAATCGGCATCCACAAAATTGGCACGACCGATCGCTACGACCAAAATATCCGCTTGACGTGTAATTTCTTTCATATTAGCCGTACGGGAATGACACATCGTTACGGTTGCATTTTCACGTTGCAATAACAAGGACACCGGTTTACCTACAATGTTACTACGACCGATAACGACAGCGTGTTTACCGGACATTTCCAGACCCGTGCGTTTAATTAATTCAATGACACCGGCAGGTGTACATGGGAGCAAGCTGTCATCACCGATAACCAAATTCCCCACATTCACTGGGTGGAATCCATCTACGTCTTTATCTACAGCAATCGCATCGATTACCGCTTTCTCTTCAATGTGGCTCGGCAGTGGAAGCTGCACAAGAATACCATTGATGGACTTCTGATTGTTCAGCTTGTCCACGAGAGCTAGCAAATCCGCTTGCGATGTACTTGCATCCAACCGATGTACTTCAGAGTAAAAACCGAGGTCATGACATGCTTTTTCCTTATTACGCACATAAACTTGAGAAGCCGGATCTTCCCCCACGAGCACAACAGCCAGACCCGGTACTACTCCCTGTTCGCTTAGTTGTTTTACTTCTGCGGTCATGCTTGCGCGGAGCTCTTGGGATACTTCTTTACCGTTAATAATAGATGCTGTCATTGTACTCTCTCCCTTATATGAACATATATTAGATAAAACGATCTAGATACATCCTTACAGAAAAGCTGGCTTGTCTAATCTACTCCATCAGAATGTTCCCTTAGGATAATTTTTGCTTGATGCTATCTACTTCCTGAATCATGCGGCCAAGAACACCATTGACGAACTTGCCTGATTCATCTGTACCAAAATACTTCGACAGTTCAATCGCTTCGTTGACAGAAACTTTGGCTGGTACATCATCACGGAATACCATCTCATAGGTGGACAAGCGCAAAATTTGGCGGTCTACACGTGACAAACGGCTCAGCTGCCAGCCTTTCAAATAGTCCACAAGCAAACCATCAATCGCTTCCTTATGCCCCCACGCACCTTGCACCATTTCGGTAACGTAGCTACGCATCTTTTCTTCATCACGGATTTCAACTTCCGTTTCATTTTCCTCAGCCGCTTCATTAATCAGCATATTTACCGCTTCAGACGCGCTTACTTCATTCATTTCCATCTGATACAGACTCTGTACTGCAATTTCCCTTGCCAAACGTCTTTTCATGTCCTGCCTCCTGCAGCGCTCAATCCCGAGCGTCATCATGCTTATTTTAAAATTCAAGAAACCACTTCATTACCCTATACAGGATACCCATGGCTCCTCTCTGATATTGCGTTCTCTTTTCACAAAAAAACCTGCAACACGTTTCCTCCAAAAATCGGGCAACTCAAACTACAGTTCTATTTTCGGAAGAAACATATTGCAGGGTTCTGATAGGTTTATTTGAACGGACGCCAGCGATCTCCAAGCCATTGTCGTAACTCTCCCCAAGGGATGAACGAGCCTAGCTTCTCATCGCTTCGTCTGCCAAATGTATACCCGATGAACACCAAAAGTGCAAAGAACAACATATCCCAAAAACCGATCCATACATAAAGAAATCCTAATAAAATACCAAAGGCAACGCCAAGAATACGTCCCTTGTAGCTATCCCAAATCTCTTTCCACAACATCAGTGAAACTCACCTCATTCCACGCGACTCTTGTAGTTAGGCGACTGGGTCACATTAGCGATATATACGGTTACAAAAGAAACAGGAATTCCTGTAATCTCTTGAACATGATCATGTATCGCCTTTTGCAGATCCGTAGTCAGCGCCGGAATAGGTGTCTCCCCATCCACAACAGCCCGAATCTTAATCTCCAGTCCTGACTCCACCACACGGATGCGCGCTTTGACGTCACGTACTCCACGAAAACGGGAAGTAGCCTTCAAACAGAGATTTTCAATTGTCTCCATTGAAATCTGAACATCCCCGAACTCGGTACGTTGATCCACAGAAGGTAACGAGCCACGCTCGCGGCGAATCGAGATGTAGAAAAAACGTAAACTCAGGACAAACAAAATCGCTGCCGCGACAATTGACGCAACAATAACATTTTGTTCCTGCTGGTAATTCAATTCGTATGGCAGCACACCGCTAATCAGTAAGATTACCGCTGCCGAGATTGCTCCTACGCTTATGCTGTATATAAACAACAGAAGCCGATCCAGTATTTTAGCCACGAACTGCACAGCCTCCCTTGCTCACTCACATTGCTTAACTGCTGAAAAGCTTAACGTTGATCACCTTGTCCGTCTCAAGTGCATAACGAAAGACCCGTCCAAGACGGGATAACCCCCGACAGAAGTGCCGGGGGAAATCTGTCTTATTATTTTACACGTTGCGTGTTCAGGTCGATCTCTTCCACCTTTTCAGCACTCTTGAACTGAACGTCATGAATGTGAACATTCACTTCATTTACGTTCAATCCTGTCATGTTTTCAATGGAGCGCTTCACGTTTTGTTGGATTTCAGTAGCAACCTGCGGCAAACGGTATCCATATTCAATAATAACGGAAACATCTACGGCTGCTTCGCGTTGACCTACTTCAACCTTAACTCCTTTTGAAAGGTTTTTGCGGCCGAGCAATTCCGCGAATCCACCTGCGAATCCACCGCTCATCCCAGCTACTCCTTTAACTTCCACAGTTGCAAGTCCAGCAATCACTTCGATAACTTCAGGTGCGATCTGGATTTCACCGATATCCGTGCGTTCAAATTCTGTCGGTAGTGTACTCATAAATGTTCAACACACCTTTCGCGAGATAAGTTTGCGGCCATCCGTCAGGGTGCCGGTTCATTTTCACAACACTCAGAACCCTTCCGGTCCGGCTTTACCGGAGCTCCTGCAACCATCCGCTAGAAGGCGGGCTTATCCGATGCAGGAGACATGCGCTCTTATTATTACATACTATATCATTTGGGCTAGATTATGACAAACAAGTCCAATATGACTGTTAAATCTCGTTTTCCTCGAGAAATTTAATATCAAAATCTCCGCGAATAAACGTTGGATGCTCCAGAAGTTTCTGATGGAAAGGAATCGTTGTTGAGATGCCTTCAATCGCGAATTCTGCCAAAGCACGCTTCATTTTGGCGATCGCTTCATCACGAGTTGCGCCCCAAACGATCAATTTTGCAATCATGGAGTCATAGAATGGTGAGATTGTGTAACCAGGGTACGCTGCGCTGTCCACCCGAACTCCAGGGCCACCCGGTGCAAGGTAAAAACCAATCTTGCCTGGTGCAGGCATAAAGTTACGGTCAGGATCTTCAGCGTTGATTCGGCATTCAATGGACCATCCGTTAATAACCATATCTTCCTGACGGAAAGATAACGGATTACCTTCGGCAACAGAGATCATTTCACGGATCAGATCGACACCCGTTACCATCTCGGTAACCGGATGTTCAACCTGAATACGAGTATTCATCTCCATAAAGTAGAACTCCCCGTTTGGACTTAGAAGGAATTCCAGTGTACCGGCTCCTGAGTAATTCACCGCAAGTGCAGCTCGCACAGCAGCTTCTCCCATGAGCGTACGGACTTCCTCGTTGATCACAGGACACGGTGCTTCCTCAACAAGCTTCTGACGACGGCGCTGAACCGAACAATCACGCTCGCCAAGATGCACGGCATTGCCGTGTTTGTCAGCCATAATCTGAATTTCAACGTGCTTCATGCCTGTCAGGAATTTCTCCAGATACACACCGGCGTTCCCGAATGCTTTCTGAGCTTCCTGCTGCGCAGCCGTGATTTGTTTTACCAATTGCTCTTCGTTTTCAGCGATCCGAATCCCTTTACCCCCACCACCAGCGGTAGCTTTGATAATGACAGGATACCCGATATCACGTCCAATCATAATCGCTTCTTCGGTAGTTTCTACAAGGCCGTCTGATCCAGGAATAACAGGTACGCCTGCATCCTTCATCGTCTGTTTCGCTACAGCCTTGTCACCCATCTTGGTAATAGCTTCCGGTGAAGGACCAATGAATGTAATGTTGCAGGAATCACAGATTTCCGCAAAATCAGCATTCTCGGCCAAGAAACCGTATCCAGGGTGGATGGCGTCACATTCCGTCAAAGTAGCTACACTCATCAGGTTAGTAAAGTTAAGATAACTGTCTTTAGACAGTGTTGGTCCGATACAGTAGGCCTCGTCTGCAAGACGGACATGCAAGGAATCTTTGTCCGCTTCCGAGTAAACAGCCACTGTCGAAATGCCAAGCTCGCGGCAGGCACGAATAATGCGCACAGCAATCTCACCACGATTGGCAATCAATATTTTATGGAATTTCATTTCGTCTTTGTCCTCCTTCGAAGCTCATGCGGTTGCTATAAACCTGTAAACCGTTATTCCGGTTTTACCAGGAACAGAGGCTGTCCGTATTCGACAAGCTGTCCATTTTCAACCAGCACTTCAACGATTTCTCCCTTGATGTCCGCATCAAGCTCGTTCATCAGTTTCATGGCTTCGATGATGCATACCGTTGTTTTCTCAACAACTTTATCACCCACACTCACAAAAGAACCAGCTTCCGGTGAGGAAGCTCTGTAAAATGTACCTACCATCGGAGATACAATTTTATGTAAATGACTTGTTGTATCGGCTTGCGGGGCAGCCTCGCTAACCACTGCGGTAGCAGCAGGTTGCACCTGAGGAGCAGCAATCACTTGCGGTTGTACGGCAGCAGCCTGTACGAACTCCGTTTTACCTGGTTTGCGAATCGACAAACGTGATCCTTCATTTTCAATTTCCAATTCCTGAACAGAACTTTCATCAACCAATTTGATCAGTTCTTTAATTTCGCTCAATTTAAACATTTCCATTATTCACTCCTTCGGCATCATGCCAGTCTCACGAGGACGGTCATATGGCTTTTAGTATTATATCATAATCATTAAAAATGGAAAGAGCCCGAGAGTCGAACAGGCTCCCGGGGCTTCCTTATCACATTTCCGATTACTGTTCTGTGACATATTGCACGCTGATTTTGTTCTGTGATACAGACAATTCTTTCATAACCAGATCAACAATAGAAACCGCCTGTTTAACGTCAAGTTTGTCACTCAGAACCACCACTTTATACTTGTCAGCCTCTTCTTGAACGACTGCATTTGCGAATTGCTGGGAAAGTGTCTCTTCAATGCCTGTAATTTTGGCTTCTTTATCTTCAAGTACCCGGAGCTGTTCTGTTGCTTTTGCATTTTCTTCCGGTGTTTTACTAAGATCTCCTGCAATGGTCATCAATTCCTCGTACTTACGGTTGTTACTCTCTTCACGCTGCCACTGGTAATTCTGGAACTGACTGCTTGCCGACACAGCCGTATTTTGCTGTTCCATCTCTTTTAGCACTTCTTCATCCGTTTTAGCAGCAGTCCCCTCTGTTTTCCCTTCAGTTTCCGGGGTAGTCGCCGCTCCTTTTTCCGCACTACTTTCTGACTTTTGATCCGTTTCTCCTTCTTTGCTGCCCGGTTCAGTAGCAGGTGTTTTTTCTGCGCTTCCCGCTTCCTTACCTTCTGCGCCAGTTGTGTTTTCGGCCGGGCTCGCCGCACCGGAATCACCCTTAATCTCTCCGCTGTTCACGACCTCGTTGATCACCAGACCTTCTGTTGGATCAAGAATACCGGCAGTTTCCTTTGCCTCGCCTTGTTTCATCGCATCTACTTGCTGACTGTCAGCCACAGGGGGATTAACGGGCCCGGAATCTTCAGTAAAGAGATAATAGGCGGACAAGATAACCATTAGACTCAGCATGGAAACGAGCCATATTGTTTGACGTTTGTTATTCATTTAGAAGTTCCTCCTCAAAAATAGGGTTGATTCTGACAACACATCTCTTCTTATCGTCATTCAAAGCTTTAATCCTGTTTGCGCGGAACAACCGAGATCCGGTAAGCCGCTACGTTCAAACCTTTTTCAACGGCATCTGTAATGAGGTCTTTCACAACCTTGTTCTCTGCACCTTTTGCCACCACCAGCACTCCGCGGATTTGCGGTTTCAGCTTTTTCGTGACAATGGGTGTCTGATCCCCTGATAATTCATACGTAATGATCTCACCGTCACGGGTATATTGCGTCATATGCCGTTTACCGCCATTGGCATCCGTCTCTTCGGTAAGCTGCTGTGAATCTTTGACGTTCCGCTGCACCACGAGTTCTTCCGTAGAATCCACGGTAACCATCACATCCACAGTGCCTACACCAACGATATTTTCCAACACGCCTTTGATCTTGTCTTCGAATGCCACTTCAATCGCCTGAAAAGGGTTTTCTTCCAACAAACCATTTTGCATCGTCGACATGGAAGTAGCTTGTTCTGGTGGTTCACGACCGATGTTTTCAGAATCGATCTTTTTGACGTTGACAAAGGAATTAAAGAGCATGATGCCCACACCGATCAGTCCCAAAATGATTAACCACCGTAAGGTTTGACTGCGCTTCGCACCACCTTCACCGCCACCCATCCAGCTTTCCAGCTTTTTGAACCAGTGTTTCATCGGACCGCCTCCTTTTCAGAGCACTTCTGCATTTTCTCTCTCCGTCACTCGCACCTGGCTCGCATCAACTTCCCACTTCTCCTTGAGCAATGTGATAATTTGTACTGCGTGTTCAGACCGTGAAACACTAGTTTGCTTAACGTTTGAATCTTCACTATCATTCCGGGTAACGGAGGGTTCGGATGCTTGATTAGAAGCTACCTGATCTCTCTTTGGTTGCTCGGATCGCTGCCCGTTTGACTCAATCTGTATATTCTTAATTTCAACTGGATCAATCTGCACAGGTTGAGTACTCGAATAATTTTCATCATGTTCTAACGAATCTTTGGTTTCTGTCATCGGGTTGCTACTCACAGGTTCGGCCGCATCCCCATCCGTTTTTGAATCACCCTTTCCACTTGCTAGTTGCACCTCCACATGCTGAATGACAGGCAGTTCAACAGAAGTGGTTGCTTGGGTATCCGAATTTGATTTCTTCATCGCCAGTTGTACCTCAACCGACTGAACCTTTGCTCCAGTTGTCTCTTCAATCTGACCTTTCATAACGTTAGCGAGTTCCTTCGCCGTCCACTTTAGGGACTGTTGTTGTTCACTCGCCTGCATTCGCTTCCCTTGAGCCAGAATCTGCTCCAGTGTGGCTTGCCCGTCAGGAGGTGCATCCATTGCGGTCATGGCGCGTTTTAGTTCCCCTACCGGATCACTTTTCAACAGTTTCGTGATGGGGGATAACAAGGTCAGTAGGATGAGAAGGCTCAGCACAAGCTTGACATACCGTTCCATGGAACGATTCGGGAGTAGCATATCTACAAACGTTGCCAGTAAAACGATCATGATCAGATCCTGCAGCCAATTGCTCAGCCACCCCATCCTCTCCAGCCCCTTTCCCTGCAGACAGGTAGTTAACGCATCATCACTGTCAGATTCCCTGCGGTCAGCAGAATCGTAATTGCCAGGAAAAACATGAGTCCAACGGCGGCCAGTGCCGCGAACACATAAATCATGCTTTTACCAATCGCTTGCAAGCAATCTACGATCGGCGTCTCTCCCAAAGGTTGCATGATCGCTCCGGTCACGTTGTAGATCAAGGCCAGCGCCAGAATTTTAATGGCCGGAAACGCACAGAGGAACAAGATAATAATGACACCTGTCAGTCCGATTGCATTTTTGACAAGCAACGATGCCGTGATCACGGTATCCGTTGCATCTGCAAATGTCCTCCCTACAACGGGTACAAAGTTTCCTGCAATATATTTGGCTGCCTTCAAACTGACACCATCCGCAACCGACCCCGAAGCTCCCTGTACCGAAATAACCCCCAGAAACATCGTCAGCAGAATGCCCAGCAAGGCTACACTGATGTTTCGCAACAGGTCAGCCATTTGTGTCAATTTGTATTTATCCGAAAGCGAGCTCACCAGATGCAGCACAGCCGAGAAGAAGAGAAGTGGGAACACCAGCAGATGGATCAGCGTACTTACGAGATGAATCATGAAAATAATTAGCGGGTGCGTCACCGAAACGGTAACGACATTACCCATCGAAGCGAGCAGTGTGAACAGAAGTGGAACCATCGCCATCATAAAGTTGATCATGCTGGATATAGCCTCTTTTGCATAACCAATCGCTACGCTAAAGCTGTTGATTGCGATGATAATGATGACCAGATAACAGATGGCATATGCAATTTTACTAATATTGTTCTTCTCAAAAGCAGTCTGAAGTGTCTCCAAAATCATGCTCAGCACTGTCAACATCACGATCGTGACCAAAAGTTTGCCGTTATATAAAATTTCATGTAACATAAACGTGCCAATTGCCGAAAATACCGATTTCAGACTGAATCCTTCATTCCCGGGAATTAACATGTCCATGAACGATGGTGTTTTGCCTTCTGGAAAAAAACCACCGTACTGTTTCATCAGTTGATCCCAATATTTCTCGACCTGATCCTTCGGAAGCTCATCAGCCTGCTGCTTTATCCACTCGTTTGAAGGTGTGGTGGCTACAACCTGTCCAATTACACCGAACATGAAACATATCATCAGCACAATGATGAGGCGCCAGCGCGGCTTGTTATGCATCAATTTCATCAGTTATCCGCCCGCCCTTTCTACACTGGCATCAGTTTCATCACGGTTTCGATAATGATGCTAATGATCGGAATCGCGAGTACAAGAATCAGCACTTTGCCAGCGAGTTCAATCTTGGAGGCGATGCTCTCTTGCCCTGCATCTCTGACAATCTGTGCACCGAATTCAGCAATGTAAGCAATGCCGATAATCTTCAATACCGTTTTCAGATAGATGCTCTCCATACCGGAATTTTCAGCAAGTCGCTTCAGCACTTCAATGACTGTGCCAATTTTGCCAATCAACAGCATAAAGATCACTACACCAGTGGCTGCCGCAATCAGAAAGGCAAACATCGGCTTTTGTTCCTTAATGACTAAAATCAATACGGTTGCAATGAGTGCCAGACCAACAACTTGAATAATCTCCACGGGTCACCACCATCCGGCTTCATGACCGATTTCATTGAAAAAGAAATATGGATTTAATCTCTTGTAGCAGGCTGTCCAGCATTCGAACAACCATGAACAGTACAACGACAAATCCGATTACGGTCACCCAGTGAGCCATATCTTCCTTTCCCATTTGTTTCAATACGGTATGAATCATCGCTATAATGATTCCAATGCCCGCAATTTGAAAGATTGCGTTCACTTCTAAATTCATGACCTTGGCACCTCGCTATCCCGGCTATTTCAGAAGATCAGTATGACGATTAACGCTCCGACAAGCATCCCCAGGCTGCGGCTCATTCGTTCGTACTTCACTTGATCGGCCTGTGCGCGGGATTCCTCATGCATAAGTTGCTGAATGGCTAACGAAATATGTTTGGTCTGATCTTGACGATCACTGGTGCCAAGACTGTAACTCAACTGTAGCATGACCTCCCGCTCGTCTGATTTCATCGCTGATTTCCCCCATGCCTCCTCGACACCGGCTTGCAGACTCTCCCTGGCTGTAAGGCCATGTGGGGGTTCCATCTGTGTGGAGGCGTGTAAAAAAAGAGTTCTCACCGGCTCTTTGGTCTGGGCCCCCATCTTGTTCATCGCATCAGGCAGCGGCGTTAAGCCGTAATTAATCTCTGTCATCAGCCGCTGTAGGGCCGCAATCAACTCACGTAGCTGCCTTGGCCTTAATGCATATTGCCTCGCCTTGTGAAAACCAGCGAGAGTACTTGCTAGCAGAATCAGCAAGGCACCAAGCATATTAAGCAAAGGCTTCACCTCCTGACCCGGTCTGTTGCAGTCCTCTCATCTTGCCATCGGACAGTCGAAAGCTCATGCCTCTGCTCGTCCGCTGCAGCTGTACATAACGCTGAAACATCTGCTCGGCAATCAGTGTTTTCAAGGCAGGCCTTGCAGATAGTTCAGACAGATCCCTTGCGTGAGCCGTGGCAATGACAGAAACTCCTGCATGCAGAGCCTCCATAACTGCCTCCGCATCCTCCGGCCGACCAATCTCGTCCACAATCAGAACGTCAGGTGACATGGAACGAAGCATCATCATCATGCCTTCAGCCTTGGGGCATCCATCCATTACGTCTGTGCGCGGCCCTACGTCGAAGCTAGGCACACCTTTATAGCTTCCCGCTATCTCAGAACGTTCATCTACAATGCCCACTTTTAGTCGGGGGCGTATCCCCTGCCTCAGTTCACCACCGGCTGTCAGTTTCGTGCCGTTACTGATCTGCCTTGCCAAATCTCGCAGCAACGTTGTTTTGCCTTGCTGCGGTGGAGATAGTATCAGGGTATGCATCACCTGTCCGTTCCTCATATCTAGCAGGTATGGAAGAATCGGGTCAGCCACGCCCTGCACTTCCCGGGCAACACGGACGTTAAATCCGTTGATATCCCGTAAATATTCTACACGCCCTCCACTGAGCACCGTCCGGCCAGCAAGTCCGATTCGATGCCCTCCCGGGATGGTGATGAATCCTTTTCGTAATTCTTCTTCCAAGGTATAGAGCGAATGGTTGCTTATGAGATCAAGCAGTCTGTGCGTTACTTCTTTCAGAGGAACATATGCTTCCTCTGGTTTTCCCGTTGGTACACCTTCTGGGGTGAGGAAGTGATAATTGTTTCCTGCATTAATTTCCAGCGGCCTGCCTTCTCGAATACGGATTTCCTCTACTTGTTCCAATAAGGCGGGCGGCATTCTGCCCAGAATGGTTCGGATGGGTTCCGGAAAAAGATCCCTCCATTTCACTTTCATGAGTAGGCTCCTCCAACTTGATTAATTTCATCTCTGATGCTTGTTCATATCTCAAGTTTATGCCTGTACATTCATTTTATGACGCTGAAATCTATCAATTCTTCAAGGACGATGAATGAGAGCCAAAACTCATAGACATCTCTTGTTCTAGGCACCTGTCTAGACATTCATGCATATAGTGCTTGCAAACAGATGGACTGTTCCACTGATAAACCAATGCTCGATCCCGAGGAACAAAAAGGAGTTGTGGGGTGTGCGTGTCGACGTTGTAGGTAATGTAAATGAAGTACGAACGATAGATATTGAAGGGCGAAGTGTGGTCGTCATTGACGTTTTGCGAACAACAAGCACAATTGTGACCGCGCTTGCTCATCATGCTGCGGGGGTTATTGCTACGGAGACTGTTCCGCAAGCCAAACAGATGTTGGTAGGAAACAGTATTCGGGGCGGGGAACGTTTTGACAAACAAATAACCGGATTCGATGCGGGTAATTCTCCCTATGAATATATGAGTGGTGACATTGCGGAAAAAGTCATTATTCTCACCACAACAGATGGTACAAGAGCTCTGATTAAAGCATCCAGAGCCAGACATATACTTGCGGGAGCATTCTTAAATGTTAGAGCGGTTGCTTCCGCTCTACTGGAATTACAACGGGATATTTTGTTATTATGTGCCGGAGAGCAGGATGAGTTTGCTCTGGAGGACGGCCTATGTGCCGGATGTATTATTGAAGAGTTGTATCGTCAGACCCGTTCGCCACTGCAACTGAACGATCTTGGTATTATTCTGCATCAGGCTGTGTCTCAGTGTCATGACCAGATTACAGATCTGGTTCGCACATCATCCAGTGCACGCAGACTGGATAAACTAGGGAAAATGCATGATGTTACCTATTGTTCACAATTGAATCTGCTGGATTGTGTACCAGAGATGAGGGAAGGGAACGAGCTAAAACCTTACCGTAAAGTAAGAGGAGGCAACATGTGCAGACGACTATAGTCACAGCTAAAAGAGGTGTACCGCTGCCTAGTGGCAACGGTACACCTCTTCCTAATTATACGTTTATTTTACGCATCATTTGCAATCTTATCTACGAACTTGCGGTCCACCGATTACGGCTTGCTCAGCCGTATCCAGATCGTAAGCCGTGTGCAGAGCTTTAATCACGTCATGAAGCTTCTCTCCATCGATAACGCAGGAGACCTTGATCTCGGAAGTGCTGACCATTTTGATGCTTACGCCTTCACCTGAGATCACTTTGAACATTTTAGCAGCTACACCTGGATGGCTCACCATACCTGCACCAACAATCGAGATTTTAACCAGGTTCTCTTCGGAGGTAACTTCACGGTAAGGCAACCGGCTGTGCAGACCTTCAATGACACGAAGTGCTTTCTCACGATCAGACAGTGCAACCGAGAAGGAGAAGTCCGCTTTGCCGTCCTGTACCCCGCTCTGCACGATAATATCGACGTCCAGTTGCTCACTAGCCAGTTCGCCAAATACTTCGGCAAGGACGCCCGGGACATCCGGAACACCCAAAATACTGATGCGAGCTACGTTTTTGTCATACGCGATTCCACTTACCACTACTCCTTGTTCCATTGCCGCTTCCTCCTTCACAACCGTTCCTTCATTATGGTTAAAGCTTGATCTTACAATCAAAGGTACACCGGAATGCTTCGCGTACTCAACAGCACGTGGATGCAATACCGCCGCTCCCAGATTCGCAAGCTCCAGCATTTCGTCGTAGGATATTTCTTTCAGTTTGCGCGCTACCTTGACGATCCTCGGATCTGTGGAATAAATTCCGTCCACATCCGTATAGATCTCGCAAGCGTCCGCTTGAATTGCTGCTGCGAGCGCAACAGCTGTTGTATCCGAACCGCCGCGGCCCAGTGTAGTGATCTCGCCGTCTTCCGTCATGCCTTGGAAACCAGCGACAATAACGATATTGCCTTCAGCAAGCGCAGATTTGACACGTTCAGGACGGATATCCTGAATCCGAGCTTTACCGTGAACCGGTTCTGTTCGGAAACCGGCTTGCCATCCTGTAAAGGATACGGCCTTGCGTCCAAGTGCCTGAATGGCCATGGATAATAAGGAGATCGAAATTTGTTCCCCTGTTGTCAACAACATATCCATTTCACGAGCAGGCAAATCACTGTTTAGCAGCTTCGCCTGATCAATCAAATCATCTGTAGTATCTCCCATGGCCGAAACCACGACGACACATTGATGTCCTTCATCCGCTTTTTCTACAACACGTCCGGCTACACGCTTCATGCGTTCTGTATCTCCGACCGAGCTGCCCCCAAATTTCATGACGTACAATGACAACGCAAATCCACTCCCTACCTTGTGCAGTATGCATCAATTGATATCTTTCGTCATTATTCTCTACGAGAAATGACTTTAACCCAGTATATTACGAAAGCGTCTGATAGGCTAATCTTTTTTCAAAAAAACCCTCTGCCATATTCATGGCAAAGGGTTTTCATTCTTGCATTAAAGCTTACAGCAAGTGAAAGTTACGCACGGGAAGAGTATTTACCTTCACGTGTATCAATCAGAAGCACGTCGCCTTCATTGATGAACAAAGGAACTTGTACATTCAGACCTGTTTCCACTTTTGCGTTCTTCGTAGCGCCTTGTGCTGTGTTACCTTTAACGCTTGGCTCTGTTTCAATAACTTTCAGCTCAACGCTTGTAGGCAAGTCGATACCCAGGATTTCACCTTGGTAACTAACGATCTTCACGTTCATGTTTTCTTTAAGGAAGTTCAGTTCCCACTCCAGTTGATCACTAGTCAGTGTGAATTGATCGTATGTTTCATTGTCCATAAACGTATGCTCAGAACCACTTGCATACAGGTAAGATACTCCACGGTTTTCGATAATTGCACGGCCAATCGTTTCACCTGCACGAAATGTTTTTTCAACCGTATTACCATTACGAAGGTTTTTTAACTTGGAACGTACAAAAGCTGCGCCTTTACCTGGTTTTACGTGTTGGAAATCAAGCACGGTATAGATATCGTTGTCTACTTGCACGGTCAAACCTGTTTTAAAATCGTTAACTGAAATCACAAAAGATCCCTCCTGATATAAGTAAAAAGTGTTTGGGTATGTTAGCCAATAACGGTGAACTTTTTGTCCGATTTCGTAAGAATATGAATACCTGACTCGGTAATCACAACGTCATCCTCAATTCGTACGCCGCCAAGTCCATCAATATAAATTCCCGGCTCAACTGTAACCACCATTCCCGGTTTCAACACATCATCGCTAAGCTTGGACAGACGCGGAGCTTCATGAACCTCCATACCCAGACCATGGCCCGTGCTGTGTCCAAACTGTTCTCCATATCCATAGCCTGCAATGATATCCCGAGCAAGTGCATCCGCTTCCCGTCCGGTCATACCTGGTTTCAGGTTCTCCAGCGTATGTAATTGTGCTTCCAGTACGATGTCGTAAATCTTGCGCAGTTCACTTACAGGATTACCTGTTGCAATCGTACGTGTCAGATCTGAACAGTATCCGTCCAGCAACGCACCAAAGTCAAACGTAATCAGTTCGTCCTGTCCAATTACTTTGCTACTTGCAACACCGTGAGGCATAGCAGAACGTTCGCCTGAAGCGACAATGGTGTCAAAGGAGGAGCTGGTCGCCCCATGCTTACGCATGAAGAACTCCATTTCAAGATCCACTTCACGTTCAGTCATACCCGGTTTCGCAAATTGCAAAACGTGGCTGAATGTGGCATCTGCCAAATCTGCAGCACGCTGCATCACTGCAATTTCGTCAGCATCCTTGAACATCCGAAGCTGCTCAACAATGCCGGATACTGCTGTAAGTTTAACCGATTGCAACGATTCCGCATAAGAAGCGTGCGTACCAAATGTAACCGAATCCTGTTCGAAGCCAACTTCGTTGATGTTCGCTGCAACCAGCAAATCACGTACAGAATCCATCGGTTTTACACCGTGCTCCACCACGTTGAAGCCTTGCGCTTGCGTGGATGCCTGTGCCATATAACGGAAATCAGTAAGCAAATAAGCTTCCTGTTCAGTAATAAGCACATATCCTGCCGAACCCGTAAATCCCGTCATATAACGGCGGTTAATCGGATTCGTAATCAGCATTGCTTTGAGTTCACGCTCGGCCATGGCCTCACGTAACTTGTGTACTCGTTTGTTTTCCATCGGTAACCCTTCTTTCTCTCACATTCCCGGGTTCCCGGCTCAGGTTTGTTTGTCCAGATGACGCACGAGAGCCAGCAATCCCAGTTCATAGCTTACTTCGCCAAATCCGGCAATCTGCCCGATCGTTTCTGCTGCTAGCACTGAATGATGTCTGAACGCTTCGCGTGCATGAATGTTGGATAGATGAACCTCCACGGTAGGAACTTTCACGGCATTGATTGCATCCCGTATCGCATAACTGTAATGAGTAAAAGCCCCGGCATTCAGCATGATCCCGTCTGCCTCACCCATTGCGGCATGAATGCGGTCAATAATGTCTCCTTCATGGTTGGATTGATAAAAAGCGATGGAGACGCCCAATTCTTCAGCCTGTCTGCGAATTTTGTCTTCAATATCCTTCAGACTAAGCGTTCCATAGATACCTGGTTCACGAACACCAAGCATGTTCAGGTTCGGGCCATTGATCACAATAATTCGTTTCATCGCTGCTCCACCCTCTCTGCAAATAACCATCTGCTATTTTAACACAGCCGTTACCGGATTGAGAAGCTTTTTTGCGTCTAGGCTCCTGCGTGCTCTGGCTCCCGTTTCCTTTCGTCGGTGTACTCCATCGCTACGGTGTAACCTATGAACAGCCCCCAAAGAAGGAAGAAACAAATTTCCGTGAAAATCGAATCCCATGTCAATTGATTTAACGGTTTCATCATTCCGAGTTTAGGCCCAAGCAGGATAAAGAGGATCACCCACCAGACGATCCCATACACCATACCGGGAAACGGCCCTTTTAATTTGCGGATGGTAAAGGTATATAACAGTGACGCAAAGATGGAAAACACGATAAAACACAACCAACCTGTCAAGTGACCTGCCGGCGTATAAATATATTTATGCTTGAAAAAAGGCTCCGCCAGAAAACCCACGGGTACAACGGTAAAATGCAGAAAATGAAATAGCCAGTGGATTCCTCCCCAGATTAGCCCGGCAAAGAACCCCAGTTCCAGCGCAAAGGAAAACGGATTTGTGAAATAGTGCGCATCTCCCTGCCTTGGCACGGAGCGCCTTTTCGTCACGTTTTCGTCACGTTCTCGCGGTCGTTGCCGATTTGTGCGCTGATCCGTTTTACCTTCGTGATTATGATTCGTTAATACGTCCTCATGAGTATGATCTGTCATCATAAAACGTCCCCTTCTTCGCAAGATGATCTCGCAGGCGTGCTAGATATTTTCTCACAGTTCTAGGGCGTAGTATGTTCAAAACAGGACAATCTTAACAGCAGCACTTGCCTTTTCTCTCGTAAACTAGAAATTGCTCTCAAAATTCGATACAATAAGGATATTAAACTGCCTTTGATTGTAAAGGCTTAGAACAGAATAGGAAGGTGAATAATTTGCCTCAACAATCCAAGCCTGTCAGCTACGGGGGGCAAGCTGTCATCGAGGGCGTAATGTTTGGCGGTAAACACGTCAATGTTACGGCCGTTCGTAGAAAAGACGGCGAAATTACGTATCTGGAAGTTCCCAAGCAAGACAAGACCTGGGTCATGAAATTGCGGCGGATTCCTTTATTACGCGGAATTGTCAGCATTATAGATTCAAGTGTCAAAGGTAGCAAACATCTTAATTACTCTGCTGACGCTTATGCTGATGATGAGCTAGAACCTGAAGAAAAAGCCAAACAACAAGAGAAACAAGGAACTGGCTGGAGCCTTAGCATGATAATCGGTGTGACTGCGGTAGCCATACTTTCCTTCCTTTTCGGCAAAATTGTACTGACGCTGCTTCCTGTCGTGATCGAGGACTTCTTATTTAAAAATGTATTCGACAATCAATTTCTGCATAATGTATTGGAAGGTGTCATCAAACTGATCCTGTTACTCGCTTATCTGTGGCTAATCTCACAGACACCAATGATTAAACGCCTGTTTCAATACCACGGGGCAGAGCACAAAGTCATAAGCGCATACGAAGCTGGCGAAGAACTTACACCGGAAAATGTTCAGAAGTACAGCAGGCTACATTACCGCTGTGGTAGTAGCTTTATCATGTTGACTGTCATCATCGGTATTTTCTTATACTCCGTATTCACATACGATAATTTATGGGAACGGATGGGACAGCGTTTGCTCTTGTTGCCAGTCGTACTAGGTATTTCGTTCGAGCTACTCAAGATTACGAATTCGCTTCGTGATATTCCTGTGTTACGTTATCTGGGATACCCTGGCCTGTGGTTGCAATTGCTTACGACCAAAGAACCTACGAACGCTCAAGTGGAAGTATCCATTGCGTCTTTCAATCGCATGCTTGAACTGGACGCCAAACTTGCCAACGTTTCGACCGCAACGGAAGTTCCTGTAGCAACACTTGATCCTGTGAAAGGGTGAATGAAATGAATAAGCAGGCTATTGTATTTTGGGCATTCATTGTACTGGCTGCTCTTGGGGTTATCAGTTTTATGACTAGAGCTTCGTTGTCCAGTATTCTCATCCCTCTGATCGTGTTCGGAGTTGTGTTCCTGCTGTACAAATTCCCGCCTGCCCGTTGGTCACGAAAAGCCAAAACACCAAAGATCAAACCTTCGGCAAAAACGATGGCTAAAGTGAACGCACAAAATAATGTCAATGCAAGAAAGAGCAGTTCGTCCAAGAAACGCAAGGACTATCCTTTTCAGGTCATTCAGGGCCAGAAAGGCAAAAGCAACGAAGAGGACGTTCCCAAATATCACTGATTTGTCAATCTTGTGATGTCTCTGTTTTCTTCTCACAGTAAAATAAAACCCAAAAAGCAATTCTCCATCATCCGGAGAATTGCTTTTTTCACGTTTCTATATGGGAACCAGCGGTGGCGAACCCGCCTGTTTCTTCCGCATTTCTTTTCGCTGCTTTTCCAATTGCTCGTTGTACATCTTCGTATTCCATGTGGTGAAAAACTCCAGACCAGAGGCCACACCTGAACGATATAAGTTCGTACTGTCTTGAACGGAGAGATTAAATTGTGTCGGTTTAATACCAAGTGTAGGAATTTTGACCGTACGGAATCGGTTAATCTGCTCAATGTAACGCTCATCGTGAGCTGTTAACATGGTCTCGACAAGCGCTTGCAACATGGTCAAAGGCCCTTTAATTCGTGCAGGTTCTACTTCTGTCTTACCTACCATTTTAAAACCGACTACTGGAATGATCTCTCCCCCTGATTCAGAGCGTTCTCCATCGAACAACCACAGTGGGAAGTTACTCAGTAGCCCTCCGTCCACGACATACACAAACTGATCTTGGAAAGGTAGCCCCTTGGACATCATCGGTGATTTCCGAATAATGACAGGATCGAAAAAATACGGAATGCTACAACTCATACGTACAGCTTTAGCAACCTCAAGCTTCGAAGGTTCAATCCCAAAGCGCCGAATATCGTCGGGCAAGACGAGAATGTTTCCGTTAGAAATATCCGATGCGGTAATGAGCAACTTTCCAGGTGGCAAATCAGCGAAGGTTCGGATTCCTTTTTGCGCCAGCATTTTGCGTATCCATGACTCCAGTGCTTCACCTGAATATAAACCTTTTTTCAAAAACAACCTTGTTGCTGGACCAATCCAGCGTGTATTAAATATAGGCGACCGTTGCAGAAGCGAAGCAAACGGCGTACTCTCAATGATTTCTTTCATCTCCTCGGCCCGGTAACCCGCAGCCAGTAGGGCAGCAACAATCGAACCGGATGACGTGCCAGCAACTCGGTTGAATTGCACTCCGCAGTCCTGTGCTCCCTGTACAGCTCCTGCAAGGGAAGCTCCTTTTACGCCTCCACCTTCAAAAACGCCATTAATTAACACAACAAAAAACCCCCGTTCTCCAGGCAGCCATACTTCTACTGCCACTGTATGAGAACAGGGGTTGGTCATATAACTATGAGTTGAAGAATCCGTGATCATTAACAAAGAAAAATTAACGTTAGACTAGACCCTACAATCCATAGTAAGCTTTCAGTCGTTCAATCAAACCGAGCGGGTTTTTCGTAAGATATTGGGAACTGAAATAAATGTCTCCGCCAATAGATGGATACTTCTGATTATATGTCAATTGATCAATGATTTCTTGTGATGTCTGCCACCCAATCTCTGGCGTTCCAAGTTTATAAGGAGAATGGCCAATGTACAATTTTACATTGGTATTGGCTACCTCATTAACCCACCAATCTACGACCTTATCGTATCTTGCTGCACTTAGCGTCAAGCTCCAGTATACCTGTGGTGCAACGTAGTCGATCCACCCTTGTTTGATCCATGTCCGAACATCTGCATTCATGCTGTCATAAGCAGTTACGCCTGCTTTGGTATCTGAGCCAGTCAGATCATTTACTTTGTTACGCCATACACCAAATGGACTGATCCCATACTCTACATTAGCTTTTGCTTGATGAATACGTTGTCCAAGTTGCTGTACAAACTGATTAATGTTGTCACGGCGCCATGCTGCACGGTCTGTTGAACCTGACGTGTTATACATTTTGTAAGCAACATCATCATTAAAGGTCACATTGGAAGGATAGAAGTAATCGTCCAGATGCACTCCATCCACGTTATAGTTATTCACCACTTCCATAATGGTATCCATAATATGCTGCCGTGCTTCTGGAACACCTGGGTTAATATATAGTTTACCCGATGCATTTACAATCCAGTCCGGATGTAGCTTGGATACATGGTTAGTCGCCAGATTGGCTGTTGTTGCTGAGTTCGTTGCCCGAAACGGATTGAACCAGGCATGAAATTCAAGCCCGCGTTTGTGCGCTTCCTCAATCATAAAAGCCAGTGGGTCATAACCTGGATCTTTCCCCTGGGTTCCTGTCAGAACACTATTCCAAGGCACCAGACTGGATGGATAAATGGCGTCTGCATTTGCTCTAACTTGTACAAATACAGCATTGATCCCCATGTCTTTTAACTGATCCAGTTGACTTGTGTACTCCTGCTTCTGTTTATCTACATTGCCTTTCGCGCCAGAAGATGGCCAGTCCCCATTAACTGTAGATATCCAGGCTCCGCGCATCTCATTCGTTGCTGGTGGGGTTACACTTCCTCCCGGTTCTGCAGGAGTTGGTTCCGGTGTTGGCGTTGGTTCTGCCCCGGTGTACAGATCAATGGTTTGAGCCGCCTGATTCCAGTTCACTTGAATCCCCAAATTTTCACTTACAAAACGAATTGGAACCATCACGCGACCTTGTTTGAGTTGCACGGAAGCATCCAGATCAACCACGGCATTGTCCACTGTCGCTTGCTGACGTCCACTCGTCATCGTAATCGTTGAATCCGATTTCTGAATCGTCACCGTCCGGGTTGCCTGGGACCATAACACAGAAGCCCCCAGTCCTTCACTGATGACCCGTAACGGCACCATCGTTACGTTCACCTTGGGCATGATATAGGGTGACACATCTGATTCCAGACGCTGACCATCCAGAAAAATAGTAATCTGTTTTGAACTTGCTGCCTGAGCGGTCATACCGACTGACTGTAATCCAAGAACAAAAATGAGCAGTAGCAACAATCCTTTACGCAATTTCATCAATACAATCCTCCAACATCATTAAATTTGCGGTAAATTCTACTAGTTTAATAGACGCTTGGCAGACGGGTTTAGTTGCGCAATTGACCAAATGTTGGTTGGAATTAAAATATTGAAATTAAAAATGCTCCTCGCCATTCCATTGGCAAGAAGCATCCTTTATTTATCAACTTATGAATTCAAGGCTCAAGAGTCCGTGTTACTCATGATTTCCTGAATGTTTTTTAGGTCTTGCAGACGGCTCTCATCCTGACGGAAATATTCCACGAGAGACTCAATACATGTAATGGAGTCCCAGCTTAAGTGATGTTCAATACCTTCTACGTCGTTATATATGTTCTCTTCCTGAACACCGATCGTCGTTAGAAACTGCTCAAGCAGATGATGGCGCTCCATCAACCGTTTGCCCATTTTTTTCCCTTTTGGCGTTAGTACCAGCCCGCGGTACTTCTCATAGATCAGGTACTCGTCTTTGTCTAGCTTTTGGATCATCTTCGTCACGGATGAAGGATGTACTTCTAGTCCTTCAGCTATATCAGACACACGAGCATAGCCCTTTTCATCAATCAATTTGTATATACGCTCCAAATAATCTTCCATACTGGGCGTTGGCATCTGCTTCCCTCTCTTCTCTCTGACCGGTTCTACGTACCTGGTCCCTATCTTCTAATGATACATGTTATCAATGCGCATTGGCAAGTCCTACCCGATTCCGATCCGCCTTACACAAGGATTGGCAGGCGTGACTTCTCTTCATTTGAGGCAAACTAAGTCCAGTTTCGTATTGAAAGGAGTGATTCTGTGAGCACAAGCGTGGCCCAGCCCCCTGTTAGAAAAGTAAAGGGTACTAAACCCTTTATTCCCGATTTGGTGTATTTTGAACCAGGTGCGCTTGAATATGAAAAAGGAAAACGGATTATGGAATGGGTAACCTCCCAAAAAATTCCTTATCAGATGACCACTTCACACAATCGAATCACCAACCTCCCCGGTGAGACAGAGCAAGAAAAATACCGGATGGCCAAGCGAACTCTGGTTGTAGGGGTACGTAAAACCTTGAAATTTGACCAGTCCAAACCATCAGCAGAGTATGCGATCCCTATCTCGACAGGTTGTATGGGGCATTGCCATTATTGTTATCTTCAAACCACATTAGGTGCAAAACCATACGTTCGCGTGTACGTAAACACGGAAGAAATCATTGAAGCTGCCAAAGGTTACATCGAGGAACGCAAACCCGAAATTACCCGTTTCGAAGCAGCCTGTACCTCCGACCCCGTCGGTCTGGAACATATCACGGAAAACCTGAGCGACCTTATTCGTTTTATGGCTGATGAAGAATACGGGCGTTTACGCTTTGTGACCAAATATCATCACGTCGATCCGCTACTTAACATCAAGCATAATGGCCATACGCGTATCCGGTTCAGCGTGAACTCGGATTATGTTATCAAAAACTTTGAACCCGCAACTTCCCGCTTTGAAGAGCGAATTGAAGCTGCAGGCAAAATAGCCCATGCCGGATATCCACTCGGTTTCATTATTGCTCCGATTATTTGGTACGATGGCTGGCAAGAAGGTTATGCTGAGCTACTGCAAAAGCTGGCAGATACCTTGCCTGAAGAGGCTACCAAAGAACTGACATTTGAAATGATTCAGCACCGTTTCACCAAAACGGCTAAAGCAACCATTGAGAAAAGATATCCAAAAACCAAGCTGGAGATGGATATTGAGAAACGGAAAATGAAATGGGGTCGCTGGGGTCAGTACAAATATGTGTATAAAGATGACCAGCAAGATGCCCTGCGCGAATTCATTACAGAACGCATTTTCGAACACTTTCCTTTAGCCAACATTGACTATTTTACCTAATTCAACTCGTATATCATCAGATCAAAAAGCAGGTTGCATGTTCCAGAGAAGTTCTGGTTCCTGCAGCCTGCTTTCAATTATTTATTCTGCTGAAGAAGAAAAATGCTTCATGTTAAGTTGATCATCCAATCGGGTGTAATTTGCTGCAGCCAGATTGTTATTTGGGTCATCTGATCCGTGAATAGCAAAATACCCATTAAGAGCATTAAAGCTCCGCCAATCTTCATCATGAGGTTTGAATAACGCAAAATCCAGCGTGTCGAACCTATAAAGAACGCTAGAACAAAAAAGGGTAAAGCAAAGCCTACCGTATAACCTGTAATCAGTGTCAGCCAAGTTGAAGGTTCGCTCGCTGCCATGGCGATAATCGCCGTCAGAATCGGTCCGATGCAAGGCGACCAGCCTGCCGAAAAACCAATCCCAAAAACAAAGGAACCTAAATACCCCGCCGGCTTCCATTTCATATCCAGTTTTCGTTCCTTCATTAAAAATTGCGGCTTGAAGATACCTAACAAAAACAGTCCCATCAACATAATTAAAATCGCGGACAATTGACGAATCAAATCCCGGTTATCATTAAAAAATTGTCCAAATAATCCAGCACCCAGACCCAGCGAATAAAATACTGCAGAGAATCCGAGAATAAACGCCAGTGTATGCGTTAACGTCTTCAAGCGCACCTCTCGCTGATTCCGATCCTCTTTTAACTGTTGTACAGTCATTCCCGTGATGTATGAGAGATACGAAGGATATAGCGGAAGACAACACGGTGATATAAAAGAAGCGAGGCCAGCAACAAAAGCCAGCCATACATTAACATCAGGCATGAAGCAATGTCTCCCTTCCTGGGGCTCACTTGCTCTTAAGTACTTGTTTTCAAACGATAAGTGTAGTAGTCAGAGATCAGGCTCGGAACCCTTTTTTAGCAATCATCGTTAGGATCAGCATACCAATGAGCAGCAGTACAATCGTTGCTCCAGGTGCCAGGTTCCAGATCCCCGCTGTAACTAGTCCAATCACAACCGCAATCTCTCCGATGACCACCGACAGAATAATGGCTGATTTGAAGCTTCGAGCCATGAGCAGGCTGACGGCGACAGGAATGGTCAACAAGGCGGATACAAGCAGAGCACCCACGATCTTGATCGCCGTACTGATTACCAATGCTGTCATCACTGTAATTAACATATTCAGCATTTTGACTGGCAATCCGGTCACTGCAGCTGCGTCCTCCTCAAAGCTGAGCAGGAAAAACTCTTTATGTAGGAAGCCCACTACAATAACAACGATTAGCGTCACGATACCCACCAGCTTCAGATCCGCCACGTCCAATGTGTAGATGCTACCAAACAAATAGCTCATCACATCCGCATTGTACCCTTTTCCCAGTGTAAAAAACAGCGAAGCCAGCGCTACGCCTCCAGACATAATGATCGCAATGGACAACTCAGCATAGCTTTTGTAAGCTTTACGCAACTTTTCAATAGCAAACGATGCGAGTACCGCAAAAATCAGACCAACGCCGATCGGGTATACCTCGATCAGAAAACCAAGCGCCACACCTGCGATCGTTACGTGTGACAAGGTGTCTCCGATCATCGAAAGTCTGCGCAGTACAAGAAAAAGTCCAATCAGCGGAGCAGTGATACCGATAAGCAAACCACCTGCAAGTGCACGCTGAAAAAAATCACTCCATAATATTTCCAAAACTAACACGACTCCTTCGGCCTATCATCTAATGGCCCACATACATAGCTAGCGTACCTGCGCGGTAGTATGCTGCAGGTTGGTTTCTGCACAATCCTCGATCTCATGCGAATGACGCACATGGAAATGAATCTTGCCATTCGTGAGCGCCGCTTCCGCGCCAAGATAACTCTCCATGCGATCCATATCATGTGACACCATGAGAAACGTCATCCGATGATGTTCATGCATATGGGTAATCAGTTCAAAAAAACTGGCTTGTGACTCTGCATCAATCCCCACGGTAGGTTCATCGAGAATCAATAGATCCGGGTGATTAATTAACGCACGGGCCAAAAAAACACGTTGCTGCTGACCGCCGGACAGTTGTCCAATACGTTTGTTTGCAATATCCTCGATTCGCATAACCTTCATTGCATCGATGCATTGTTGCTGACCTTGACGAGAGATGCGGCGGAACATGTTTTTGTTATTATACAGCCCGGACATGACGACCTCACGAACGGTAGCCGGGAATAACGGATTAAATGCATTTTTTTGTGGCACGTACCCGATCCGGTTCCAATCCTTGAATTTACGAATCGACTCTCCAAACAACTTGATATCCCCCTGCGCAGGAGGAAGTAGTCCTACCAGCATACGAAGCAACGTTGTTTTCCCTGCTCCGTTTGAACCGATAATACCTACAAAGTCCCGTTGTTGAACCATAAAATTGAGATCTTGAATCACGCGCTGATCCCCGTAGGAAAAAGACAAATTCTCGATCTGGATAATCGGATCATGACATAATGGCATGATTTGCTGCATGGCAAAGCCGCCCTTCATAATAAATAAAAATACGTAAATATCGTGCTTAACATTCCAAAAGTCTTCGCCGATGGAACAGCAAAGACTTCTGGATGTTTACCTTCATTCTTCTTATTTTAATGCGATCAGCAGATTTTGCAAATTTTTCTCCATCAAGGTGAAATAATCATCTTTGTTCTTCACCTGTTCCTGCGTCAGACCCTCAACCGGGTTCAACACCATCGTTTCTACCCCTGCTTCGCTGGCAAGTGTTTTGGCTAATTTGTCGGATACAAGCTCTTCAAAGAAAATGTACTTGATACCTTCATCTTTAACCAGTTTAGCCAGTTTTACAATATCCTGTCCAGTTGGTTCTGCATCCGGGGACAGTCCCATGATGGCATGTTGCTTCAAACCATAATCACGTGCAAGATAACCGAACGCTTGGTGTGACACTACAATTTCCTTCTTTGCTACGGATGCTAATTCATTCGTGAAACGCTGATCCAGTGCTTCAAGTTTGGTATGAAGCTCCTTATAACGTTGCTCGTAACCAGCTTTGTGTGTAGGATCAACTTCTACTAAACTGTTCTTGATATTTTCCGCCATGATCATTGCGGATTTGGGGCTAACCCATGTATGAGGATCGATATGATGGTCGGCTACTTGTTCCTCATTGCCAGTCTCGTCTGCATGGTCATCAGCATGTTCATCCTCATGCTCTTCACCATGTCCGTGACCATCGTCTCCTTCTGCTGTTAACAACTTGACACCTTCGCTGACAGCCACGGATTTCACTTTTGTATCACTGTTCAGTGATTTCAAAAAGTTCGGCACCCATCCTTCCAGACCCGCACCATTGTATAAGAAAAGCTGTGCCTTGGACGTATTCACAATATCCTGGCTCTTCGGTGTCCAATCGTGCGGCTCTACTCCCGTAGGCAGCAAGTTAATAACATTGGCATCCTCTCCGCCAATCGCTGCAGTAAACGCATATACCGGGTAAAATGTGGTCACCACATTAACTTTGCCTTCAACAATTTTGGCTGTATTCTCGTTGTTTTGCCCACATGCAGACAATACAAGCAAACTAAGTATGAGCAGACCACTCCAAAGTAGCTTCATTATACTCCGTTTGCCAAGTTTGCTAGATCGATCTAATCGTGCCTGTCTCTTCTTTTGAATAAATGTCATATATAATTCACTCCGCATCACTTAATCGTAAATATTACTGAAAGAATTATAGGTAACCTGCTCCTAATTGTCAAGGCTCATGTCCTATTCATTCTTTCCCGAAGTACGGAGTTCATAACAATATATGCTTGTTCTTCAGTTATCAGCTCTTTTTTCAGCATAAAAAAGCGGTCCGAATCACTTCGGACCACCCTTGGTTCAAACTTGTGACAATCTCTGTACGATTGAACACCCTAGTTACTTGTCTTATACTTAAAAACTTTTTATTTCACTTGCGCGCCATTTGGCATACTGTCCGGTACGGTTGCCAGGGTCAGCTGATCCCCATGAGAAGCTGCCAGGATCATGCCTTGGGACAGCTCTCCACGCAGTTTTACTGGTTTGAGGTTGGTCACACAGATGACTTTACGTCCAACCATCTCTTCTGGCGAATAAAACTTTGCGATACCAGATACAACCTGACGTTGCTCATAACCAAGATCCAGTTGCAGCTTAAGCAATTTATCTGCCTTTTTAACAGGCTCACAAGCGATGACTTGTGCCACACGTAGCTCAACTTTGGCAAAATCATCAATGCCGATCTCTTCCTTGCCTTCAGGTGCTGTTACCGGTTCTGCTGAAGCTGGAGTAGCGGCTCCTGCTTCTGCCTGGCTTGCATCGGACTGTGCTGCTTTTTGTCCACCTGTCATCGCTTCAGAGATATAAGCAATTTCCTGTTCCGCATCCAAACGCGGGAAGATCGGCTCGCCTTTGTGCAATGCGTTACCAGCAGGCACGATGCCCCATTGTTTCGCTGAATCCCAAGCTGTCAGTTCACCTTCTTGGATGCCCAGTTGTTCCCATATTTTGCGCGGCGCACGAGTCAGGAACGGCTGTAGAAGAATGGAGGCAATACGCAAGCTTTCAATCAGATGGGACATTACGGATGCCAGCTCATCCCGTTTTGCTTCATCACGAGCAAGAGCCCATGGTTGTGTTTCGTCGATATATTTGTTACTACGGCTAACAAATTGACTGATCGCTGTAAGCGCCACAGAAAACTGCAAATTTTCCATCGCTTGCTCTACTTTTTCCACCGTTGCATGTCCTGCTTCTTCCAGCGAAGCATCAAATTCCGTTACATTGGAAGCAAACGTAGGAGCTTTGCCTTCAAAGTATTTGTCGACCATCGCTACGGTACGGTTCAGCAGGTTGCCCAGATCGTTCGCCAGATCGGAGTTTACACGCTCTACGAAGCTTTCCGGTGTAAATGTACCATCGGAACCAAACGGTACTTCACGCAGCAAATAGTAACGAAGCGAATCCAGGCCGTAACGATCAATCAGGGTTACCGGGTCCACTACGTTTCCTTTGGATTTGGACATTTTGCCATCTTTCATCAACAGCCAGCCATGTGCAAATACCTTTTTCGGTAATGGCAGATCCAGCGCCATGAGCATAATTGGCCAATAAATTGTATGGAAACGAACAATTTCTTTACCCACCAGATGAACATCCGCTGGCCAGAACTTGTCGTACAATGAAGCATCCGAAGAGCCGTAGCCCAGTGCTGTAATGTAGTTGGACAACGCGTCAATCCATACGTAAACGACGTGTTTCGGATCGCCTTTAACTTTGACACCCCACTCAAATGTGGTACGGGATACCGCCAAATCCTCAAGACCCGGCTTGATAAAGTTGTTGATCATCTCGTTTTTGCGGGATTCCGGTTGGATAAAACCAGGATTCTCTTCGTAATATTTCAACAAACGATCTGCATATTTACTCATACGGAAGAAGTAAGATTCTTCTTTGACGAGTTCAACCGGGTGTCCGCTATCCGGACTTTTAGCCGAGATAATCTCGCCTTTCTCATTTTTTTCAACATCCACCAGCTGTGTTTCAGTGTAATAAGTTTCATCCGGGATGCTGTACCAGCCTTCGTACTCACCCTTGTAGATATCGCCTTGCTTGAGCAAACGATCAAAGATATCTTGTACGACGGTTTTGTGACGCTCCTCGGTTGTGCGAATGAAGTCATCATTGGAGATGTCCAGCTTGTTCCACAGTTCCTTGATGCCTACGACAATCTCATCGATAAAAGCCTGTGGAGACAATCCTTTCTCCTGAGCCTTGCGCTCAATCTTCTGGCCATGTTCATCGGTACCTGTCAGATAACGCACCTCGTATCCACGCAAGCGTTTGTAACGAGACATTGCATCACCTGCTACCGTTGTGTACGCATGCCCAATATGTAGCTTGTCGCTTGGATAATAAATCGGCGTTGTTAAATAAAATGTTTTTTGATCCGTCATGAATGACTTCTCCTCCTTCAATTGTTCTAACGAATACATACCAATCGCTCGAATGGAACCATCTTCCTGATCCGAAAATGAACACAAAAAAACTCCCGCCCTGTATGGGACGAGAGTATCTCTCACGTGTTACCACCCAATTTCCCCGCATTTTTCGCAAAACGCAGGCTCTTCCGGTCCTTCGACCGCCCATTAACGCTGGATCACGCCTCAGGCTTACGACAATAGCGACAAGTCGCTGATTGCACGCTCGAAAGAGGTTCCTCCGGGACCATCTTCCATCCTCCTCCCAGACCGGTTCTCAGCTTCTCCGGCTCTCTGCACTGGGGGTGTGTCTGTACTTATCCCTTCACTGGAAAATCATATACAAAAAATATACTGAAATGCTGACCTTGTTGTCAAGTATACCGCCGAATAGAGCCAAGTTTCTGTGCTTCAGCTATCTGCTTTTATATCACTTTGATCAGCAAAAATGAAAATCTGGCTCTTCTGCACGTTACGGTTCGGATATCACTACATTTTTCTCCACCTTAGGCGGAACCAAATCTACACCGCCCGGATGAAACGGATGACATTTGGCAATCCGTTTCGCCGCTAGAAGGGAACCTTTGAGTGCACCATGCATTTCAATTGCTTCCATCGCATACGCCGAACACGTCGGATAAAATCGGCAGGTCGGCGGTTTTAATGGAGAGATATAATTGCGGTATACCCGGATGGGAGCTTGCACGATTCTACGCGAAAGTTTCATCTTCAATTCTTCCCGTGGCTGTGTGCATGCTGATGTGTAGATGACTTCTTCGCTGGAGCATGTTCAGCACAATCTTTGCAGTATCCAAACACTTCAAACTTGTGATCCACCACCTGAAATTGCTCGGGAGCATCGGCAAGTTGCATCGGACAAAAAACGATCGGGTAGGTCTTCTGACACTTCAGGCAGATCATATGATGATGATGGTGGCCTTCGCTGCAACTCGCTCTGAATTTCACGCCATCTTCAAAGACAACTTGCTCCAGCACACCCAGTTCCTGCATTACACGCAAGTTTCGGTACACCGTGTCAAAGCTTAATCCGCTGTAAGTCTTACCCATATATTCGTAGACGTCCTTGGGTGTAAGATACCCCGGAGACTCGGCAAATAACCGTGCTAGTGTTTTGCGCTGATCAGTTATACGAAGTCCCTGTGAGGACATAGTTGATATAATCTCTTCCGTCGACAGCATGATTTACAGCACCTCCTGTCATACAAACCTTTTGCATTTTCATCATGCGACAAAATCTTTTGGCAAAAACCGTTGCTTCTGCTCTTTTTGTATACCTCTAATAATGCATGAAATGAAGAACAGAGTCAACGGAACCCTACACGCAAGTATAGGCGTTTTGCTTAAACTAAAAACTTAAACTAAAGACAAAGGACCCCATAAGTATGGAGTCCTTCGGTTGACGGTTCAGAATATAGGTCATACAGGTGACTTTTGGGGTGAACGGGTATATAAAATATAAGCTTTCACTCCAAACCGTACGGTTTGATTCACTAGAATATTACTTCTCAGCTGGAAGTGGGGTAAACAGAATGTTTACCGGCAAGTTGCTACCAGGGGCAGCAGAGAAAACAATGGTAACACTCTCACCGTAAGAACCTGTGCGATACAGCACATTTTGTTCATTCGGCGCACTTAGAGATTGGCTGTTATTCGACAGCTGTACCAGCTGTCCGTTCACAAGTGCTGAACCATAATACTTGCCTCCGCGAGGATTAAACGAAATCAGTGTACGCGGAGCAACATTGTTCAGGGTGATTTTGTACAGTACACCGAAGTTACCAGCGTTAGAAGCGCTTGTGAAGGCCATCGGGTCTGTGCCGTCGAGATTCGGGTCACTTGCATTATCCCCGAGTGGCAAACGGGAAGGCTTCGTGCCAACTTCCTGATCGTACGTAATGATTCGTGTTGCGTTTGGATAAGTCCCACGGTTATGAACGCCGTCACGGTCCAGAACTGGCAATGAGGACAACACGGCCATCGGATCTTTATTTTCTTCGATCATTACAATGTTGTAGTCAAGAGTATAATCACTGAAAGCGTCGGAATAAAGGGAGATGACCTGCCCTTCTTTCATCGAAATATTGTTCAATTCCGTCAGAATCAATTTGCTTTCTCCTGGCTGGATGTATACTCTCTTCGAATCTGCCCCCGTTTGCATGGATTTGAACCATTTATCGATGGACAATTTACCCGCAACGGTAGCAAATGGCGTCGGTCCTGCAAAGCCCATATTTTGCTGGTCGAATACTGCTGTGTATGGATTGTTATTGGTTGCAATCACATACATTTTTACTCTTTTGCCCGTATTATTGACATGGTGAATCATGAAACGCGTCTGTCCAAAGGAAGATTCCTTGTAGACAATGCCTTCCTGGTTAACGGTCTCAGGGCTGTTACTACGAATAAGCAGGCTTGGTTCATCCGTGTACGTAAACGGAACTTTTTCCATGCCAGGAACTTCTCCGCCGTTGAATGTAAATTTGTCCCCTACTGGTACGAACAATTTGTTGAAATCAGACTGATTATAAAGCGTCTCGCTTGTGATCATAATCTCTTTCGTATATGTGTTGCTCAGACCGTGCTGATCTGTAACCGTAAGTGATATCGTCTTCGGTCCCGGAAGGAAAAATGCGAGTGCATTGTTGCTCCAGTCTCTTTTGACGATCGCATCCTCATCATCTGTACTTTGATCAGTGTAGGAAATTTTTTCACCCATTTTGTATTCTTCCTTGTCTGTAGTAAACATCGCTACTGGGGGAAGATTCGGACGCTCCACTTTGATCGTAAGCGTATAAGGGTTACTCCACTGGCCACTGGAATCTTGAACCGTATAAGTCACCGTATAAACGCCTGGCTGATCAAAGGAATCTTGACGTCCAGTCCACTGCTCATCCACAATCGGAAGGCCGTTCGGCGAACTGTTTTTAGTCGTGTAGATCACTTGATCTCCTGCAAAAATTTCCTTTTGTACCGTAAAGCTAGCTACAGGTTTAGTGTTAAGCTTCAATACTACCGTCTTCGCAGGCTGATTAACGGTATATGTGATGTTCAGCGCTTGTGTAATGGACGTCAATGGAATCATAAACGTGTTTTTTTCTTGATAAGCGGGGCCTTTCATCGTTCTGGATTCTCCGTTAACGGTATACACTTTGCTGTTTGTTTTGAAACGAAGTTCGTCCGTACCGCTTAGAATGATCGTTTCTTTGGTTTGGTTATCATATTTTACGTCGTAACCTACCCGATCAACCAGAGCACGAATGGCTACATAGGAGACACCATTTTTTACAGCCATTGGCTGTCCAGCCAGATACGTTTTCCCATCCTGAACCATCTTGTTGCTATTCATATAAAGTGTCAGGTCTCCGGCAGATCGCACAGTCGCAGCTGTTCCACCAGTCGTTGGTTGCTCTACTTCAGCAGGTGTTGGTGTGTTTGGTGTGTTTGCTTCTTCACCTGTTCCTTGTTCCCCGTTTTCTCCTGTTGCCGGATTTACCGGTGTAGCTTCTGTTCCAGAAGGATCTGTTGTTCCCTGATTGGGTTCTATGGCGCTTTCATTGTTGGCAGGTTGTGAGTTGTTTGATGGATTGTTAGCAGGATCAGTCGTTGCTCCTGATTTTACTTCAGACTCAGCGATTGGCTGTTCTTTCTTTACAACCTCAACGGATTTCACTTTTGCGGTATTCACTGGCGTAACTTCGCTTGAATCTGCTGCTTGTGCATTCGCAGGAATAACTGCAAAGGCCTGAAAAACAGCAAAAGCGGTGAGTATGGACAACTTCTTCTTCAAATTCATTCTTTGTCTTTGGCTCCTTCTGCTCCCATTTTATTAATATCCCCTCTAAAAGTCATATGATTAGACGCTCAGAAACGGGAAAAGTTGCTAAAAATAATGAATAAGAATTGTAAACTTTTAATAGAAGTGAAAAACTATGAAAATAGTTATCTGTTAAAATAAACAAGCTGTATGGGTTGATCTAAAGATTTACCTAGCTCCAGTGCAGAAGCATTTGTTTTAACCGTTGAGAGTAAAAAATAAAAAAACAACCTCTACGAAATAATATTCGTAAAGGTTGCTTGTGAATAGATGTTCGCTTACCGCTTACTTTCCTGAACAAATGACGCTGGCTGTTTCTGCACGACCTTGCTCAATCAGGCGATATGCCCGTTCAACTTCTTCTTCGGTTGGAGAAGGTACGCCATCCAGCGGATAAACTTTACCCAGTGCTTCCCATTTGTAAATTCCCATTTGATGATAAGGAAGAATTTCGAACTTCTCTACTCCATTTAGCGTACCAATGAAACGCCCGAGATTTAACAAATCCTCTTCCTGATCATGAATGCCAGGCACATATACATGTCTGATCCACATTTTTCGACCATGATCGGATAACCATCTTGCTGTCTTCAACGTACGTTCATTGGATTTACCTGTCAGTTTGATATGTTTCTCGTCATCGATATGTTTCAGGTCGAGTAATACAAGGTCGGTATGGTCAAGCAGATCATGAATACGATCCGGTTCATTAAACCCGTTACTATCCAGTGTCGTATGAAGCCCCCAGCGACGTTTGACTTCCTTGAATATTTCTGCGACAAAGTGAGCTTGCAGGGTAGGTTCTCCGCCAGATATAGTAAGTCCACCGCCAGAGCTACGATAGTAGGACAGGTACGGCTGTATTTCAGCCAGTACCTCCTCTAATGTCATCTCTTTTCCACCATCCAGTGCCCACGTGTCAGGGTTGTGACAATACTGACATTTGAGCAGGCATCCTTGCATAAAAAGCACGAAGCGGATACCTGGGCCGTCAACCGTCCCGAAAGTTTCGAGTGAATGAATATGTCCGTTAACCATGTTGCCTCTTCCTTTCTTTTCGCATCCGCTATGCGTTCATTTTTATGTTGAATCAGAATACTTGACTGGACTACTGGAAAAGTAACTTACATCGAACCGTGGAACGTACGGTTGATAACATCCAGTTGTTGCTCACGCGTCAGTTTAATAAAGTTAACTGCGTAACCCGACACCCGTACAGTTAATTGCGGATATTGTTCCGGGTGATCCATTGCATCAATCAGTTGCTGACGATCAAATACGTTTACGTTCAAGTGATGCGCATTTTGACCAAAATATCCATCCATCATCGCAGTCAGATTGGATTTGCGTGTAGCATCTTCTTTACCCAGTGCTTTTGGCACAATAGAGAAGGTGTTGGAAATACCATCAAGGCTGTGTTCATAAGGCAGTTTCGCTACAGAACCGAGCGATGCCAGTGCACCTTTTTTATCCCGTCCATGCATTGGGTTCGCCCCTGGTGCAAACGGTTCGCCTGCTTTACGTCCATCTGGTGTTGTTCCTGTTTTCTTACCGTACACCACGTTGGAAGTGATGGTCAGTACAGATTGCGTTGGCATTGCGTTACGATAGGCTTTGTGCTTGCGAATCATGCTCATGAAGCTTTCTACCAGCTCTACAGCAATGCTATCTACACTGTCATCGTTGTTGCCGTAACAAGGGAATTCACCTTCAATTTCAAAATCAACGGCAATGCCTTGTTCGTTGCGAATCGGTTTAACTTTGGCATATTTGATGGCACTGAGTGAGTCCGCTGCTACCGACAGTCCCGCGATACCACAAGCCATCGTACGTAGAATGTCACGGTCATGGAGCGCCATTTCAATCCGCTCGTAGCTGTATTTATCATGCATATAGTGGATGACGTTAAGAGTGTTCATGTACAGTTTAGCGAGCCACTCCATCATCGGTTTGAAGCGTTTCATCACTTCATTATAATCCAGTACCTCACTTGTAATGGCAGGATACTCCGGACCAACCTGTGCTCCCGATTTTTCGTCACGTCCACCGTTGATCGCATACAGTAATGCTTTCGCCAAGTTGGCACGTGCGCCGAAGAACTGCATTTGTTTACCGATCTTCATTGCAGATACACAGCAGGCGATACCATAATCATCGCCATAGATTGGACGCATCAGATCATCATTTTCATACTGGATGGAGCTGGTTTCGATCGATACTTTACTGCAATAATCTTTGAAAGCTTCAGGTAACTTCGTGGACCACAGAACAGTCAAGTTCGGCTCCGGAGCAGGTCCCAGGTTGTGCAGTGTGTGCAGGAAACGGAAGCTGTTTTTGGTTACACGTGTTTCGCCGTTGACGGACATCCCGCCGATAGACTCTGTTACCCATGTTGGGTCACCACTGAACAATTCGTTGTAATCCGGCGTGCGCAGGAATTTAACAATCCGCAGTTTCATGACAAAGTGGTCAACCAGTTCTTGAGCCTGTTCTTCTGTCAGGATACCTTCTTGCAAATCACGTTCAATGTAGATATCCAGGAATGAAGATACACGTCCCAGGGACATTGCAGCACCGTTCTGTTCTTTGATCGCTGCAAGGTAGCCGAAGTACAACCATTGGAATGCTTCTTTAGCCGTTGTTGCTGGTAATGAAATATCGAAGCCATGCATCTCGCCCAGTTGTTTCAGTTCTTGCAGTGCACGAATCTGTTCGGATAACTCTTCGCGCAAACGAATGACATCTTCATCAATAACATCAACTTCAAGTGCATTGAGCTCACCTTTTTTGTTACGAATCAGGAAGTCAACTCCGTACAAAGCTACCCGGCGATAGTCACCGATGATCCGGCCACGACCGTAAGCATCCGGCAAACCTGTGATAATACCCGCTTTACGTGCTGCACGCATCTCGGAAGTGTAAGCATCGAATACACCTTGGTTATGCGTTTTACGAATATTTGTAAATATATCAATGACACCTTGTGGCATTTCGAACCCGTATGCTTCACAAGCATCAATCATCATGCGAATTCCGCCGAATGGCTGAATGGAACGTTTGAACGGAGCGTCTGTTTGAACTCCGACAATCTGCTCTTTGCTTTGATCCAAATATCCCGGTTGGTGGGAAGTAATTGTTGCAGGCGTATTCACATCAACGTCAAGCACCCCACCGTTATCCCGTTCTTTTTTGGTCAGGTCGGATACAATATCCCACAATTCTTTGGTATTCTGGGTTGCACCTGCAAGGAACGCCTCATCGCCATAATATGGGGAAAGGTTATGTTCCAGAAAATCATTCACATTAACCGTCTTGGTCCATGTTCCTTTGGTAAAGTTTCTCCAGCCTGTTTGTTGTTTAACATCTTTTTCGATCACCGACATCGTAATCCCTCCGCTTTTTTGGATTTCTGGACACATTATATTGTTGCAATAGACGTATCATCATGTGTCCAAAGCCGCGATTTATGTGAATTGTTTCACATGATCCGGAACACGTTCTCTCTACTGGGGAACCGGAACCGCGGAATGAATGTTTTTCTTATATTTTCAGTATACGTCGAGCAAGTCACACCATCTGTGATTTTTATCACAAACTCTGGATGTTGTCTTATTGCACTGCGCCACGGTTGTTCCCACTTGACCACTCCGCGGGCAGAACAACTTCAGATCGCTGTTATCTCCGGATTTTTTCGATTCACTTTTCCAAAGTGAAAATCCGGTGATAAATGCGAACGCTTCGCTTCTTCCGTCTGTCCTGCCCGCTCCGTTATCGTGTGAACCTCTTCTGTGCAAACAGCCCCCTCCCCTTTGTTCCTAGCATTTTGGGGAACCATTGCTCCGCTATGCTCGGAGCAACCAAGGTCTTGTAGGAGGTTCCTGAAAAACGGACGCTTCGCTTCTCCGTTTTTCTGCCCATCCTTTTTCTACTGCTTACGCGGGTATCACTTTGCTACAACTCTACTGGTACGTTCTCGTGTGACCTCATTCATGCATGAGACCACAATGCTCCTGAAAAACGGACGGTCCGCTTCGACCTTGTACAAGACCTGTCCGATAAATAAGGGCTTCGTTTCTCGTTTCTCTGCCCTCTTTGCCTCACCTCCTACAACGATCTATCCGTTTTCTCCCTTGCTCACTTTCCTTTTTCCCACCTCCTTTCCTATCTCTCCGCTCTTTCCTTCGGCTATGCAACTCTATACGGCAATCGGGGCTCCCCAATGTGGAGAACCCCTGAATCACTTGCCTTAACTTGAAGTACTAAGTTGTAATTTATGTTGCTTGTTATTCAAATTTGCCATAGAAAGCGTTGCGGTACACATCGGCAAGTTCAGTGACCAGCGGCAGTTTTGGATTCGCTGTTGTACATTGGTCTTCGAAGGCGCGATCTGCCAAGTAGTCTACACGCGATTCGAAGTCTTTCGCGTCAAAGCCGATCTCCTGGAACGATTCCTCGATGCCCAGTTTTTTGTTCAGATCACGGATGGCTTTGATCAAGCTGTTCACGCCTTCTTCGGTTGTGCGTGCTGGTAATCCGAGAATACGTGCGATTTCGGCATACCGCTCATCTGCCACAAAGTGCGAATATTTCGGGAACGATGCAAATTTCGTCGGTTTTTTCGCATTGTAACGAATAACGTGTGGTAATAGGATGGCATTGGTGCGTCCGTGTGCGGTGTGATATTGACCGCCCCATTTATGCGCCAAGCTGTGGTTAATGCCCAGGAACGCGTTGGCAAAAGCCATACCGGCAATCGTGGAAGCATTATGCATTTTCTCGCGTGCCAGTTTGTCACCTTGCAGTGACGATTGCTCCAGGTATTGGAACACCAGTTGGATGGCTTTGATTGCCAGACCGTCTGTGTAGTCATTCGCCATAACGGATACGTACGCTTCAATCGCATGTGTCAATACGTCCATACCGGTGTCGGCTACTGCCGTTTTTGGCAAACTGTATACGAACTCAGGGTCAACAATCGCCACATCTGGTGTCAATTCATAGTCAGCGAGCGGATATTTGGTGTTGCCATGCTCTTTATCCGTAATTACCGCAAACGATGTGACTTCCGAACCTGTACCCGATGTTGTCGGGATGGCTACGAATTTCGCTTTCGATCCGAGTCTTGGGTATTTGTAAATCCGTTTACGGATATCCATGAATTTTTGTTTCAGGTTGTTGAACTCTGTATCCGGATATTCATAGAACAACCACATCGCTTTGGCAGCATCCATCGGTGACCCGCCACCGAGTGCGATAATACAGTCTGGCTGGAAGCGTTCCATCATGGCTGTACCGCGGTCTACTGTTGTTGTTGATGGATCTGGCTCAACTTCTGAGAAGACTTCAATCGCTACCGGTGTCTGACGTTGACGCAGATAATGCTCTACTTTTTCCACATATCCGAGTTTGACCATCATGGCATCTGTAATAATCGCTACGCGAGTAATGTCCGGCATTTTGGCAAGGTATTGAGTTGCCCCTTTTTCGAAGTAGACTTTGTTCGGCACTTTGAACCATTGCATATTCACGGTACGGCGAGCCACCCTTTTCACATTGATTAGGTTCACAGCAGTTACGTTGGAAGATGTCGAGTTACGTCCGTACGATCCACAACCCAGTGTCAACGATGGCATGTTGGTATTATAGATATCTCCGATTGCGCCATGTGTTGAAGGGGAGTTCACGATAATCCGTCCGGTTTGCAGGCGATCCGCAAATTGATTGATCACTTCTTCATTGTTCGAATGAATGACAGAGGAGTGACCCATACCACCAAAAGCAACCACTTCTGCCGCACGCTCAATACCATCTTTTGCAGATTTAACTTTGTAACACGCCAGCACCGGACTCAGTTTCTCGGCGGACAATGGGAATTTGGTGCCTACACCTTCAATCTCGGCTACCAGAATTTTAGTACCTGCCGGTACTTCAATACCGCACATTTTGGCAATGTTCACAGCGGACTGACCTACGATGGTCGGGTTAACCGCACATTTCTCTGCGTTGATTGCACCTGCTGTCAATTTGGCTGCCTCTTCTTTGTTCACAAAGTAACAGCCGTTCGTAATCATTTTCTTTTTCACTTGATCGAAGATGGGTTCTTCAATAATGACCGCTTGTTCGGACGCACAGATCATACCATTGTCAAAAGACTTCGACAGAATCAAATCCGTTACCGCCTGGTTGATATCTGCACTTTTCTCGATAAAGCAAGGCACGTTGCCTGGTCCTACGCCCAGTGCCGGTTTACCACAGCTGTACGCTGCCCGTACCATCGCTGATCCGCCTGTCGCCAAGATGAGAGCCACATCATTGTGATTCATCAATGCGTTCGTACGATCCATGGATGGATCATCAATCCATTGGATACAGTCGGCTGGAGCACCGTTTTTCACAGCAGCTTCAAGCAAAATTTTCGCGGCCTCGCGGCTACAGTTCTGTGCGGAAGGGTGGAAACCAAAGATGATCGGGTTACGTGTTTTGATGGCAATCAGTGCTTTAAACATCGTTGTTGATGTCGGGTTGGTTACCGGTGTGATCCCCATGATAATACCAACCGGCTCCGCAATTTTCTGGAAGCTGTCATATTCATTGTCTTCGATAACGCCTACTGTTTTTTCATATTTAATGCTGTTATAAACATACTCTGTTGCGAATATATTTTTAATAATTTTATCTTCATATACACCACGTCCGGTTTCTTCCACGGCCATTTTGGCGAGCATCATATGTTTATCCAGTCCCGCAAGCGCCATTGCCTGCACAATCCGGTCTATTTGCTCCTGATCCATGGACATGAATGCTGCATGTGCTTTGTTCGCTTTATCAATTAACGTTTGAATATACTGACCTGCTGTCGGTTCTTTTGTTGGGGCGACTTCATTTTTTACAGCCATCTCCCTCATCCTCCTAAAGGTTCGTATTGGTTTGTCTCTCTTCTTTACATGCACATCGTACCATGGGGAAAAGATATATTATGTGATTTTTTTCACAAAGTATGACAAATTTTAGTTAAGTTTTTAACGGCATCTTTCCGATGAGAATTCACCTTCTATTAGAAATAGTAGACCAACAGCCTCATCCTTCCCCTCGAAAAGTGAATTTAATCACAATGTTTGAAATTTCGCCATTTTTAAATGCTTTCCATGCCCCTCAAACGGTAAGATTAGGTATATACTGAACTTAAAAATTGAACCACCGCAATTTGTACCGTACCTCCACACGGCCGAGATGCCCAGATCAGGATGGCACAGTTTGCGGCGAACCTCGGGGGCAACATGTAGCTGCACTCGCCAGACCGGGGAGATAAAGGGGAGATCAACGTATGGGAGAACTAACAAACGTACTGGAAAAACGCGGAAACACCAACTGTTTCTCGGAAGTGAATTTTAATCATCTGCTTGTAACGATGAAAGACCGAACTTACCCGGAAGGAACACATCTGTACTGGGAAGGTGACGTCTCTGACAAACTTTATTATATGAAACGGGGACGTGCACAGATCACGAAATCCACCGACGAGGGCAAGGAACTGATCATGTACATGTACCAGACAGGCGATATGATTGGTCAGGCTGATCCGTTTTTTGGCTCCAGACACAGCTTCTCGGCGGAAGTACTGGAGGACAGCGAGATTGGTGTGCTGGAACACAAGGACCTGGAAATGTTGATCTGTCAGCATTGTGACTTTGCGATTGATTTCATGAAGTGGATGGGCATTCATCATCGTTTAACCCAAACAAAGTTCCGGGATTTGATGTTGTACGGTAAACCTGGGGCACTCTGTTCTACCTTGATCAGGCTATCCAATTCGTATGGAGAGGCGCACGGAGATCATGTGATGATTCATAAAAAAATTACCCACACGGATCTGTCCAATATGATTGGCGCTACCCGTGAAAGTGTAAACCGCATGCTCAGTGACCTTCGCAAAAAAGATGCCATTGAATATGACAATGGTATGATTGTGATCAAAGACCTGAAAATGTTGCAGGGCATTTGCCACTGCGAATTGTGCCCGAATGAAATTTGCCGCATTTGACGTCATGTTAAATGAATAGCTTGACCTCAGGTAGCGGGCCTTTCACTTGCTGTCACGACTGTTTAAAGAGTTCATCATATAGTAAAAAGCCCAAATTTGATTATTATCAACATTGGGCTTTTCGTATTTACTTGTATGTGCTCAGGATGCGTTGACAAGTTCAAGCTTCACCGCATCCCGTGGATTTAATTTCATATCCAATCCATTCTCCATTAACTCTTTATCATTGACCTTGATTACCCAGCGCTGATTCGTCCGAGGCATAACATTCTCAACGGCAACAACAAACTTGTTATTCTCCGACAGACGCACAACCCCACTGGATTTTAATACGTCACGAACAGTGCATTCTTGCACATAAATACCGGCATACTGCCGATTCAGATTTGGTTCCACGCTACCACCGCTCACTTTAAGCAGGGTTGTCTGATATGCGACACCTTCTCCCCCGCTGTCAGCAGCTTTGACGTATATAATGACTTCATCCTTAGCATGAAGCTCGGTATCCCACTTTTCTGGAGCAATATCCTTACCGTTCAGCTTCACTGCCCAACTCAGAGACGAATCAAGAGAAACCTCACCCACAGACTGGATCCGTTTTCCGTCTGCCGTAAAATCAACCAGCCCGCTGTTCAGCAAAGCTTTTTTGAGCGTCAAGCCTTCACTGAAATCTCGTTTGATGGACTTCGTCGCATCAGGTAAAAAAGTACTGCCATCAATGGCAACCGTAATCGTATTGGCTGAATCTTTCTCTGAGACAACCGGCTGTTCGGAAGGCTGTGTCTCTCTGGTACACCCCGTCAAAATGACGAGAACAAGCATACATAGACCTATGTAACCGGGAATTTTCTTCATCATGTAGGTAACACCACCCTGCGTAAAATCATTCACCCTGTTGTCCATACCCTTTATTATGGCACATTCTTTGATAAAAAACAGTGTCAAAGCCGTTACTTTTGTCCTTTCCCTGTCTAAGCACCTACCATCAAAAAAGGGAGAGCCTGCAAGCAGACCCTCCTTATACTGCATTAGCCATACGTTTGACCCGACCACTATTGAACAAAAGCCTGCATGTAGGTACGACCTCCGTCGCCGTCCTTCACATAGGGATTAAGGCCAAACGTCTGAGTATCGGATACAAAAACACCAGTAAGCAAACGACCTTCAAGTAATGCACCGTCTACCTGTACGCAGCAGGACGGAGCATCTACGTATTCCTGATACAACGGAATATGACCGTAGGGCTGATGAATTTTGAACACTTTGCCCTGCTCATGCAATGGGCGATCCGAGAAATACGTCGGAACAATATATCGTGCAATAACTTCCAGTTCTTCCGCAGTGTAGAACGGCTCATCACCAAGCCAAGGTGCAAACATACGGATTTTTTCGTATTGTGACCAGACAACGGCCTGAATGAGCATTTCGATCTGAACCAATTTCCCGTTTCCGGCCTTCAGACAGAGCCGGTCGTTGTAAGTTTGTTGTTTTGCATGAGACACACGATCTGGTAACCGCAGTTCACAGCCGATACATTTCCAGCCACTAGGCGCTTGGATCCATTTTTGCAGCACCGCCGGAGACGATCCTGAGCCAGCGCTGTTCATCCAATCCACGTCTGTGTGGACAGGATTATTACTCCCCGAAGGTGAATCAACCGAGCGTTTGAACAGTTCTGCCGTTTTCTGATAAATCAGATGAACCTGAATGGATGCGCTCTCAAGTTCTGCAATATCTTGTTTGCCGTAGCGTATTTCACGGGATAAGCTTTCTTCTCTCATGACAAGTGGCCTCCTTCGCTCCGGCCGTCTGCGGCCATTTTCTATAGATTATACTACATCTGATGACAACATGTGCAACGGATAAGCGAAAAAGTCCCATGTAAGCTGTCACAGAAGACAAAAAACTCTTGATTTCACTGGAAATCAAGAGTTTCTGTACTTTCTGCACACAGCATCAGCTGGTTATTCCACCCAGTGCTCGGCCCAGTCTTGAATTTGACTCATTACAGGCTGTAACGCCTTGCCCTTCTCGGTCAACTCATACTCAATTCGCACTGGCGTTTCCGGGTACACATGACGCACCAGAATACCTTCGCTCTCCAGGTCTTTCATCCGTTCAGACAACATCTTGTCGCTCATGGATGGTATCAGATTGGAGATGTCTTTGAATCGCTTTGAACCACTCATTAACGTTTGAATAATCAACCCATTCCAGCGCTTGCCCAAAAAAGAAAACGCCGTCTCAAAGCGCGGACACATCCGCATATCTTGATCTTCCACTTTTATCACCTCTTTAGAGATCACTCAACTTACGTTTTGTTAGTATATTTCATAATAACACATTTGAGCTTTAAAGAAAACGTCTGCCGCAAAAAACTTTACATTAAAAAAACAAAACTCAATACTGTCGATACAGTATACCTTCAGTATACAACACGTTATGGCAGGTAACCATGGGAAATATCGTTTAACAACTGATATCCTTATATTACCCAAAAAGAACCCTTCTACCACAGTCAGACGACCTGGAGAAGGGTTCCCGGTATTACCGTATTACCTAATCAATTTTAATGATGAATATCCATGAGTAAAGCTAAAGCTTCTGCGGCTTAGACCAGCACGCCACCAATTGGTCTTACGGGTTCGCTCTTGCCGTATTGCGGCTTCGAGCTGCGGGCAGGGTAAGCCCATTTTATAGCGTTGCTGATCACTTTCAAGATTTCCGGATTGTAATACGTGGGGTACGTTTCATGTCCGGGCCGGAAATAAAAGATTTTACCTTCGCCGCGACGGAACGTGCATCCGCTGCGGAATACCTCTCCGCCCTGGAAGTTGCTCACGAACACCAGCTCATCCGGTACTGGAATATCGAAGAATTCACCATACATCTCTTCTTTTTCCAATACGATCTTGGCGTCGATGCCTTCTGCAATCGGGTGAGACGGATTGACACACCATACGATCTCCTGCTCATCTGCTACACGCCACTTAAGATCACAGCTTGTGCCCATTAACGCTTTGAAAGGCTTCGAGAAATGACCCGAATGGAGCACAATCATACCCATACCGTTCAATACACGTTGCACTACCTTCTTTACAATCTCGTCGCTAACGCGATCATGTGCCATATGTCCCCACCATATAAGCACATCTGTGGAATCCAGTACCTCATCACTCAAACCGTGTTCAGGCTGATCCAATGTAGCTGTACGAATCGCAAATCCCTCGCCGCCAAGTCCGTCAGCAAGTGCACGGTGCAGACCGTCCGGATATACTTCTTTTACTTCATCATGTATTTTCTCATGGACAAACTCATTCCAAATGGTGACGTTAATCATATTCAATTTCCCCCTAGTATAGCTCTAAACCCACCACATATCGCCCAGCGGTTCCTCGATCAATACTTGCTGGAGATTTTGCACGGCTTTAGAGAATCCTTCTTCAACCGACATCAGACCGTCTTCATGTTCAATACTTACCACATAATCATATCCAACCAGACGCAGGGCACTCATAATGTCCGCCCACGTTTTGTTATCATGTCCATAACCCACGGAGCGGAACTGCCAAGCACGATCCAACATGTTCGTGTAATCCTGCATATCTGTTACCCCGTGTTTATTCACGTTCACCGGATCAATTGTAGTATCTTTGGCATGGAAGTGATGAATTGCATTTTCACGACCTAAAATGTGAATCGCTTGAACCGGATCAATGCCTTGCCACCACATATGGCTTGGGTCAAGGTTCGCACCAATGACTTCGCCTGCGGCTTCACGCAGTCTTAGCAACGTTGCAGGTGTGTGCACGGAGAATCCACCGTGTAGCTCCAAACCTACTTTTACGTTACGATCCGCAGCGAATTTACCCCACTCCGTCCAGTAAGGGATCACTTTGTTTTCCCATTGCCATTTCAAAATTTCTTGAAAATCATTAGGCCACGGCGCCACAGGCCAGTTTGGATACTTGGCATCCTCATGGTCTCCCGGACAACCGGAGAATGTATTCACAACAGGCACTTCCAGCTTTTCAGCCAGCTCTACCGATTTTACGAAATCATCATGGAAGCCTTTTGCAATGTCTTTTTGCGGATGCAACGGGTTGCCGTGGCAACTCAGAGCGCTGATCGTCAGACCGCGTGATTCCACCGCATTTTTGAAGTTTTTAAGTGCTGTAGGATTGCTTAACAATTCATCTGGCTTACAATGAGCGTTCCCCGGGTGTCCACCTGTTCCGATCTCTACTGCTTTAAGTCCCTTGGAAGCTACATAATCAAGGGCATCCTCCAATTTACGTCCACCGAATAATACCAAAAATACGCCGAGTTTCAAGTGCAATTCCTCCCTGATTTAGATAGTGTATGATTGCTGTGTTTGCTCTCCTATATATGTTGAACCAAATCTTTACACGGAGCACTCCGATGACAGAATGACCTTCCAATCGCTGTTATCCCCAGATTTTTTTGATTCCCTTTGATAGGGAAAAATCCGGTGATAAAGGCGAAGTTTATGCTTCCGATGCAGCTTTCTTTCAGAAAGCTTTCAGCTTCGCTTTTCCAGGTTTTTTCCGTCCTCTCCGTTGCAGTGTAAATAAAATGTTCAAACGATATAGTTTATCAAACCTGTCGCTGTTGCATTTTTGCTCCGTTCTCATGCTTGTTTAGTTATTGTGGAAAAACAAGCATGATTCTATCCCGAAAATTCAACGTTGTCACTCATGGATCTTCAAACTCGAAGCTCCATTATCCATTAATGAGATTCAACTGTTTCATTTTCGGATGGACTGGCATTGGTTGTTACAACGCTGTCATAGGTGCTCTCCAGATGAATGTGCTTGCCTTCAAGAGAAGAACGCTGAAATGCATGCATGGCCTCAAGCACATGATATGCCAGTTTACCACTTGCTTTATGCTCGCGTCCGGCACGAATGGACTCCACCATCTCGGTTAGTCCAATGCCCCTCTCGTTGTGGCCACTTTCGAAGGCCGGCTGAACCGTCTCCCATGTGTCTTGACCATAACGGCGAAGCTTGACTTCTCCATTAAAGAAGTTAGGGTCAGGTACACTAAGCGTGCCAGCGGTACCATAGATTTCGATACGTGGCAGATCAGAAGCTCCGCGGATATCAAAGCTTGTAATCATCGTTACGATGGCTCCATCCGCAAAATCGATCGTTCCAGCCAAGTGGGTTGGTGTTTCGACACGAAGCGTAGTTCCCTCTTTGGGACCTGAACCAACCTTGCGATCAGCAATCTGAATACCTGCGGACGCGCTGATCCGGCGAATCGGGCCAAGGAGCGTAACGAGAGCCGTCAAATAATATGGCCCCATGTCAAACATTGGCCCGCCCCCTGCCATGTAAAAAAACTCAGGATCAGGGTGCCATGCCTCCGGTCCCCCGCCCATAAAGAAGGAAGTAGCCGCAATCGGCTTGCCAATCAAACCTTCTTCAATGGCTTTGCGAGCAGTTTGGATGCCTGATCCAAGAAACGTATCCGGCGCAGAGCCAACGTACAGTCCCTTTTCCTCGGCAAGCTCGACTACTTTGCGCCCATCTTCCAGTGAAATGGCCAGCGGTTTTTCGGCATACACATGCTTGCCTGCTTCCAGAGCAGCCAGATCAGTCATCGCATGACTGCCCGGAATCGTCAGGTTCAGCACAAGCTCAATCTCGTCATTTTGTAACAACTCATCTACATTGTAAACGTTTGCGATATTAAATTCATCTGCCCGTTCCTGAGCACGCTCACGGATCAGGTCAGCGACCGCAACAACCTCGATATAAGGATTTGTTTTAAGATTTTCTAAGTAAATCGCACTGATATTACCGCAGCCGATGATGCCTGCTTTCATTTTTTCCACGATGATGTTCATCTCCTTACGCATGTAAGAACCATGTTCATTTGCTTAAAATGCTTGTTGAAACCATAGTTTGCTTATGTTGCTCAACTCTAAGTCTATGGTATTCTGTTTGCGCTTCAATTAAAATGAATAATATGATTGAAACATGAACTATCTGGTCATAATTTTCTAATTCACACAAGGAGTATACCTATGCCAACAGACTTTTCCTGCCAAGTTCTTACAGCTGGCTTTTCATTCCACCGTAAACCCTATAGCATGGTTCAACTGGACGGGGTAAAAAATTACTTGATGCGGCTTCAAACAGATGGACGCTGCCGTGCTCGCATTGATGGCTCCATGTCCAGGGTTGACGCAGGAGACTTGCTTCTTTTTGACCCGGATGAGCCTTATGAACTGAGAATAGACAATGAGTACAATCCTATGGGAGAACGGCTTGTGGAGAGTGGGGACTATCATATTTTCTTCAACGGTTCCTGGGTGGATGAGTGGTGGAAGCACCATAAACGGCCGACTCGAATCAAGGTGGAATTGTCCGAAAGCTTATTAACTTTATTCAGACAGTTGATTCTGGAGCAACGTCGCCTTTCCAATCCTTACCCCGAGATTTCGAGTTATTACATGCGTATATTATGTCTGGAAGTGGATCGATTGTTATCCGAGCATCCAACCCATACAAAAACCAATTATGTTGCTTATGAAATTAAAAATTATATCGAGGAAAATGCTTCTTCTCTATTCAAACTGGAGGATGTGGCAACGCATCTGGGCATCAGCGTCTCACGAGGGGTGCATCTTTTTAAAGAAACGTTTGGCAAAAGCATTATGCAATATACGCTAGATGTGCGTCTTAATATGGCCAGAGAACGGATTATTTTTAGTCCGATGACCCTCGAACAAGTCTCTGAATCATCCGGTTTTAACAATTATACATATTTCCATCGTGTATTCCGTTCCCGGTTTGGCATGTCACCAAAAGAATTCCGCCTGATTCACCGGGAACAGATGTAATGATGTCGTTAAACGCTGTTGAACGTCAAATTGGTTACCATTTTGGTGATACAGTAGTATACGTCTTATAAATTTATTTGCGCGCGGCGATGGCCTCGGACACAACCATAGCGAGGTCTTCGTTGCCAAACATGGAGAGTACACCAAGAACCGTATCGTCTGGAATATCTCCAGCTTCCTCCTTGGATACAATCAGCTTCTGTACCTGTTGCAAACGCTCATTGCTCTGTTGCTCGGGATACGCTTGTCGGTACATCTCTTCCGGGTCCAGCTCGTTATTTACACACCACTGAGCAAAGACCAGGATCATCATTTCTTCTTCCTGCTTATAAGACTCAATGACGGCTTCCTCAATCTGTTTGTTGCGTTCCTTTTGATACTCATCCATGCTTTGTTAGCACTCCTTTACTTTACCTCATTCAACTGTACACTGTATTTACTTATCCGGTGATCAGCTTCTCAGCCAGCTCATGACTGTCCATAACATAACTCGCACTGATCTGGCAGTCATCGGGTGTATCCAGACAGGCAAGGAAATGATCTACAGCACCGGCAAAACCTCTGCGTGCCAGCACGGTATCCCAGCTTCCAAATGTCTCTTTTGTATCCAGTTCCCCTTGTTCTGCATAGTAAGCTGTATCCATATTCACGACTTCTACCGATCTTCCTCCGCCGTGCATTTCTACCTTTTCTAGATCAGCGCCTGCGGCACGAATCATTTCGAACCGGGCGAGTGCCGTTTTACCTTGCTTGGCTGTTCCAGCAGCGTGTAGCAACCGATCTTGATCATCTCGGCGAAGCCACTGATGTACAAGCTGTACATCGTTATCTGCGTACCATAACATCAGATCGAGCATATGAATAAGATCATCATAGATGGTCTCAGCGGCTGGGCGATCTTGTAGACCTGTCCGATGTTTGGTCAAAGTGAGTGTTTCGTACCCCTTTCCGCCCTGCATCCATTCTTTTGCCTTTAGATACATCGGTGCGAATCTGCGGTTAAATCCAACAGCAAGTAGCAAGCCCTGTGCTTCTGCGAATGCAGTCATCTCTTCAGACTCCCGCAAGGTATAGGACAATGGCTTGTCTACATACACGGCCAGTCCCTTCTCCAGACATGCCATCACAATTTCGAAATGAGATTCTGTTGCCGTATGTACAAATACCGCATCCAAATCCCAGGACAGCAGCTCTTTCAGATCGGTTGTGCCCCGCTCAATGCGATGCGCCTGACCAATCTCCTTTACTGGTTCAAGTGACCGGTTCATAATGCCAAAAATCTCTACTTGCGGATGGGCCGTGAGCAGTGGCAAATATACTTTACGTGCGATTCCCCCGAGTCCGATGATTGCAATTCGGGTGCGCTTGATCGTTTCCATGATGAGCATTCCACCTTCAGCTATATTCATTCGTCAGCCTTCATTTGTAATCCGGCCTATGACTTTCTCCGTCCTATAGTGTAACCTCTCCGCCTCTAACTTGCCAGTGATCCGAAGTAATAGCTGTCTACATTGTTCACGAGATGGCCTGTCGTGGTAAACTTATAAAGGATAGCAGAACCGGATGAGACTCTGAGTCTCCAAGGATCTGAATTGAAAGGAGCGTTTGGCTTTTGCGAAAATGGTTATGGCTCCTCGTTTATGTTTTACTTGCCGGAGTCACGTTTATTTACAGATATGAACTGCTGGCATGGGCCGAGGATCATCAGTCCATTCCGCTGTTACTTTCTTTGGCAACACTGTTTGCCCTTGTACCTGTTATTCCCTACAAATTTGTTATTATTGCTTTTGGGTACAGCTACGGTATAACCATGGCTGCATGGATATGCTGGCTCGGCACAACGCTTGCGGCAATCCTCGTCTATGCTGGTGCAAGAACTATTTTTCGGGAACAGGCTCGGGGTTATCTTGAACGTATCCGTGGATTGAATCGGTTTACAGCCTGGATGGAGGCACATCCGTTCATGGGCGTGATGACGATGCGTTTACTGCCCGTGGTTCCCCAGATGGCTGTTAACATCTATGCCGGCATTACGTACACTCCCTTCTGGGTGTTCTTGGCAGCGACAGCGATTGGCAAAATGCCTGCAATCTTTGTATTTGCCTACGCAGGGGCACAGGCCGGTTCATCGATCTGGCTGAGTTTGGGAGTACTGGCGGGATATATGATTGTTATGGCTATGATTTTCATGTTGTTCCGCTATCGGTCACGTAAAAAGGCTTGAGGCTCTACTGATACAATTTTTCCAGTCTGATTCATGCCTACTTGCGCGATCCCGCTTGGTTGACTTGACCATTCGGGATATAATAGAAGAGTAAGCCTAATATTCATATTTAGAAATTCAAATATAACGATGATTGCTGGAGCAAAATACAAGCGCCAGATTCTTTCATCAGAAATGGAGTGAATATAGCATGGAACAACAGTCATTGGAAAAAGCAACATTTGCAGGCGGATGCTTCTGGTGTATGGTATCCCCGTTTGAAGAACTGCCTGGTATTCATAAGATCGTTTCAGGCTATACAGGTGGACATACCGAAAATCCTACGTATGAGGAAGTATGCTCGGAAACAACAGGTCATGTGGAGGCGGTGCAGATCACGTTTGATCCATCCATTTTCCCATATGAGAAACTGGTTGAGCTCTTCTGGCAGCAGATTGATCCAACAGATGCCGGTGGACAGTTCCATGACCGCGGATCATCTTATCAGACGGCTATCTTTTACCACAGTGAGGAGCAACGCCAGATTGCTGAAGCTTCCAAAGCCGCACTGGAACAGAGCGGACGTTTCGACAAACCGATCTTCACCCCAATCCTGCCTGCCAAACCGTTCTATGAAGCAGAAGAACATCATCAGAACTATCACCGCAAAAACCCTGCTCATTACAAACGGTACAGCAAAGGCTCAGGCCGTCAGGACTTCATTGAGCGCAACTGGTCGGGTAGTGTGGACAAAAGCGGATTGAAAGAGCGTCTGACTCCGCTTCAATATGAGGTAACACAGAACAATGCCACAGAACCCGCGTTCCACAACGAATTCTGGGATCATCACGGGGACGGCATCTATGTGGATATCGTATCGGGTGAGCCGCTGTTCAGTTCTACCGACAAATACGATTCGGGTTGCGGCTGGCCAAGCTTCACTCGTCCACTCCGAGACTACAACGTGAAGGAAAAAACAGATCTCAGCCACTTCATGATCCGTACCGAAGTTCGCAGCCGTGAAGGGGATTCCCACCTGGGGCACGTATTCCCGGATGGCCCTACGGAAGCAGGCGGATTGCGTTATTGCATCAACTCCGCGGCACTTCGTTTTATACCTAAAGAGGATCTGCAAAAAGAAGGCTACGGCGAATACCACGTTTTATTCGAATAAGTCTGGGCAGAAGCAATAAATGTAGCAAAAGTACCCTCTTACTAAGCCAAAAGAGCATTGGGTTGATCCCTTTGCTCTTTTTTTTTATTTGAATTAACATATCGGCTTCGAAACCTTCAAGCCACAGTGTGCGATCACCTTTTTAGTTCACCATTATTCAAAATATTCTGATCATTAAACTGAACTCTTAAACCCGGAATTATGCTCAGGAGCATGATGATGACCGATATCACATACACGAAAATCAAAGAAGTCTGATTCATGATCACACCCGCGAGTGAGGAACCAATCAGCATCGTTCCCATAAATAAGGGCATAATGGTTCCATTCACCCTGCCAATGACGTGCTCATCAATCCGGCTGACCATATAGGAAGAGATAATGATGTTAATAAAAGCAAGACTTATGGAGCTCAGGAACGTCAGACCCATCGTTAACCAGAGCCAACTGGATAGCACCTCACCTAACATTGTAACAGCCAGACACAACAGCCCGATCATTAATGTTTTCGTTTGATTCAACTTGTTGCTGACAGCCGCAGCGATCCCCCCGCCAATGAGCAAACCAAGCCCGGATGCTCCCGACAGAAACTGTAGTGCGGTTTGTTCCAATCCCAATCGTTCCGTAACCAGGAAAATGGCTAGTGGATTGATCAGGCCTGCGGATAGGCCAACACAGCCAAAAACCAGACCCAACATGCGAAGTGAACGAGACTGAGTGACATAATTCCATCCTTCTTTAATATCAGCGAAGAGAGAATTACCGGTTTCCCGCTTGGCTTGATCCTTGGGCAGAAACGTTAGCAAAATAGCAGAAGCGACAAATAAGATGAGCAACACCGTCATGGATGTTTGAATGCCCATAGCAGTATATATAAAAGTACCTACGATTGGCCCCAAAAAGAGGAAAAGGGAGTTTGCACTTTGCGTTACGGCGATTGCTGACTGTACATTCTCCTTTTTGACATTCCGTCTAACTATTTTGACAGATGAGGGTTGAGAGAACTGGCTGACGATGGAGGAAACGAGGGTTGCTGCATAAAGAACCTGCCAGTAACCAGAGCTAAGAATACCCATGATGATAACAATCGATAAAGCACTTAGAATGTCTCCGATAATCATCGTTCGTTTGGGATTCCACCGATCTGCAAGCGCACCGCCTATGATGGAAAATATAAAGATTGGAGCATATTCCAGAACAGTAATGAGGGAGATTGCCACCGGGTTTCCTTGCGTCTGATCCATAATGTAATAGAGGATTGCCATATTGCGTATCCATATCGCAAGGTTTTGCAACAAATCTGATCCGGTGATGATAAGAAAAGCTCTGTTTCTGAATAACGTATTCATATTCCATCTCCCTTTTTAAACCGACTGTCCGGTTTATTATTATTTAAAAAGAAAAACTGATATTTCATCAGTTTGTTCTCATTAACGTTGCTGGATGCCTGTCAGTAAACTACTGATCCCGATATGGTACAGGCGCCGGATTTCTTGCACATCTTTTTCGAAATAAAGTGTACTTAATCCACTAAGCAGGCCGTAAATAATATGCATCATGTCTTGCGGGTTACCCTTTTTAAACTCTCCAGCTTCAATACCTTCCGATAAAATACGCTCGTAGGTCGCATACGGAATCCGAATCAGAGCAAGCATCTCATCCATCATCTCTTGGCTAACCACCTGACCAGAGACAAATTCATTAATCGCATGATTCAGCGGATTCGCCATGTCATCGACATAATGATCAGCGAGTCCGTACAACTTCTCTGTAGCGGTCTTATATTGAGGTTCCTTCTCAAGCCATTCGTCCATCCAGTCTTCGTTGTTCAGCTTGATCAGGTACATAAATAGCTCTTCTTTGCTTTTGAAATGATAATAAATGCTACCTTTGCTTCGATTGTTAATCGTACATATGTCTTCCATCGAAGTGGCTCCATACCCCTTCTGGGCAAAAAGCTCTTTGGTATTACGTACAATATCTTTTTTTATCTGAGCAACGTCTTTTCTCCGTTTGACTTCGATAAATATACCCTCCCTACAAAAAACCGACTATTCGGTCTAATAGTAGCACGCACCCTAATTTCTGTCAATCGATAGAAGTAAGGCATCCCTTCTCATTGATTCGTAGCACTGTGAAAAAATGATCACATCATACTTACGATCCAGCCAATCCAGTAGGCCAGAGGAATCAACAGTAACTGCGCCACCAGTGTACCAAAAAGACGAGAGATCAGCATACAGCCATAAATTTGATTCATGCGATTCAGCCGGATTTCACCACGCAAAGATCGGTCACTCAGGAGTGAAATCCGCGGGTCGACCAGAATTGTAAGCAAAATGGTTGCCATACCGTTAATCAATCCTGTCGACTGAGATGCAGCCACAGCCTGATCCGGGTATAGATACGCTGCGTATAAACTGGACAAAACACCTGTAGTATAGATGGCAGTTACGGCTACATTGAGCAACATTAACCGTCTTGGCATGCCGTGTTGTACCAAACGTTTGGCCATTTCCCAAGATGGCGGAGTGATGTAATACGTTGCATTACGAAGCTTACTCCGCTTCAGAAGTTGCCGGACCATGCCAGGAATGGAACCTGCCGCTTCAAAATGTACAACCATTCGCGATGAGAGTTTGACCATTGTCGGGAAACAGAGTATGGCTAATGCTGTTCCTAACGTTGCTGCCCCCATCAACCAATGCAGTTGTGCTGCAAAGTGCGGGTTGGCTCCATGGGTGGCGGAGTCCACCAGACTACCGATCATGGGGCCTTGTGCCATATTGGACGTACGAGACACGAGTAGCAAAATGCCTGCGAGTGATATCGCAAGAGCAATCCGGCGCGTACGCAAACCGCCAAGACGAAGTGCATAAGATAAGCTATCTGTTGCATGGATCAGCATGGTGAATATCATTGGAAGAGCGAGACTTAGACTGAACATATGTACGTTCTCCTTTATATTGGTTCTAATGTTTGATTTTATCCAATTTTTATCACCAACGTATTATACGCCTTATCTCCCCCGAAGTATAGAAAAGGAATGAGAAACCGTTTGGCGTTTATCTGATATGCCTGGGGGTAATATACTACTAACCCATACTATTTAAGGAGGGATAACGTATGCCATGGAATAAAAGCGACTACCCGGTATCCATGAAAAATCTGAAGCCACGCATTCGGCATAAAGCCATCGACATTGCCAACGCTCTGCTTGATGACGGTTATGAAGAAGGACGGGCAATTGCCATCGCAACGGCCAAAGCGGAGGAGTGGGATGAGAATCACCCTGATCATACGGCGTCAGGCTCCGATTCGTCTTCTCGTACATCATCAAAAAAACCTGACGAGTCTTCTTCTTCAGAATCTTCTTCTCGGAATCGGCGCCACTCCGAACCTGTCTCCTCATCCAAGAGCCATAACAACATTCATGTTGTACCGACCGAATCGGGCTGGGCCATTAAACAAGAAGGCACATCCGATTACCATTCCACCTACGCTACCAAAGTGGAGGCTGTTGATGCCGCTAAAGCATGGAGCACCAAACATCATATTCGAGCCATTATTCATAATCAGGATGGACAAATTGCTCGTTCTCTTAAATCCTAATGTGCATCTATTACACTAATGTCCAAGGACATTTATTTAAAAGCATTCCTAACGCATAACAAAAAATCCCTCTTGTTGCAGAGTCTGCAGACAAAAGGGATTCCTCTCTAAATCAGAGCTTGCTTCAAACCAGTCAAAGCTTGATAAAGCTCGAATACTTTTTATGCCATATAAGCTATGGGTTATTCTGAAATGCCTGCTCAATTCGTTACGCCTTGTGCCACGGAAGTCCGTGTTGTAGCTGCATTGACCGCTTTGGCGGCAACCGATGGAATCGGTAATTTTACAGCAGATGTTGTAACCACTGTACCGCGAGCCGGAATGCCGACCACATACGTAATCATTTTGCTGGCAATCCATACAGCCAGAATTGTATATAAAGTTTCTTTTACCGGAAGAAAGAAGAGTGACAATCCTAAAACGAACGCATCGCTGACAAAGAAAACCGTTCCCAGTTTCCATCCCTTCCAGCGGCTGACGAGCACAGCGAGAATATCGTCTCCACCTGTCGCTCCACCAAAGCGAAGTACAATTCCCGCACCAACCCCGGTCAATACACCGGACAGTACTGCAGGAATCCACAGGTTTCCGTTAAAATTCATCACCAGTGTGGAGTAACGCTCAAAGCCGTCGTAGAATAGGGAAAATGCACCCACACCAAGCAGTGCTTGGATCATGAATTTCCAGCCCTTGATGAACCAGGCCAGGATCATGACAGGAATGTCGAGTAGCAACATGCCGATCGCCGGCGATAAACCCGTTGCATATTTTCCGAGCAGGGCCAGACCGACAAATCCGCCCTCCGATAAATGATTCTGAAAGTTAATGTGATAATAAGCAAATGCCAAAATAAATGTACCAAGTAACATAATTGCAAACTTGATCGCTTCTGTCTTAACGTGTTGTACGGTTAACGATGTTCTCTTCATACAGGTTCCCTCGCAGTTTGTAGTTGGTTTTTTAGACCGACCGTACCCTGCAAAAGGTAAGCCTGGAAGAAATCATCGTGTACGTCCTTCGAATATTCATCCCAATCCCCTCTTTCGCAGAGTCAGCCGTTTTGTTGAACCGGTTGGTTTACTCTACAAGGGGCGCTATGTGTATGAGAGATCGTAACGTTTCCAGATTGTCCTTGGGGAGATTGTCCTTCGGGGACTCATGGTATCCTGATCCTTTCTGTGTTTTGTGGTTAGCTGTGCTTGGTTAAACGAACTGAAACATTACAGAGGCACAACATTGAACACCTTGTTTCACACCTAACCACTTCGATTGCAGTACCCTCTTTCGATCGTTGTTATCCCCGGATTTTTTTGATTCCTTTTTTTAAAAGGAAAAATCCTGTGATAAACGCGAGCGCTTCGCTTCTACAGATGGGTTCTGCACTCTCCGTTCCTGTGTGAATATAAGTTCAAACGTGACTCCAAACCTGTAATCATTCAATTCTGCTTAAACACCAAAGCTAACTTGCTTGTACTTCTATTATATAACACCAATGTGACCGGGTCTAAACAAGCAACCCAGCAAAAACACGCATAAAACAGCCTCTGGGCTGCTCCAGCCGTCATACAGGCACACCCGTATCAGCAAAGCTAACGAATGGTGCTACCTGCTCCTTTATTCTATGACCGAAGCTTTCAAATATAACAGTGCAGTCACCCAACTGTGACAATTACGGGCTTTTTTTTATTTTCTGGTCGTTAGCAAAGGAATCCTTTTCCTTATGCACATACACTATAGCGAACGGTATCGCCAATACAATTCAAACGTTTCCAGACTTACTCTGCTTTTTATGGTATAATATAACAATTGAATCCCATTACCGTTTAAGCGAGGCGGAGTGATGAAAACGTTAAAGCCGAGAGTCTTTATTGGCTGCTCGCTGGAAGCGAAGCCGATTGCAGCCGCTGTACACGAAAACTTGCGCTTTTCAGCCGAAGTCACCCCGTGGTACTCGGGGGTATTTAATCCAAGCAGTTATACCATGGACGATCTGGAAGCTGAGGTACGCACAACGGACTTTGCCATTTTTATCTTCCATCCGGATGACATATCCAAAATTCGCGGGAAGTACTACGCATCGGTTCGGGATAATACAATGCTTGAAATGGGTCTATTTATGGGCCGTCTGGGACGAAAGCGTATTTTTTTCATTCTTCCTGAAGATATTACGGACATCAAGGATGCTGCCAAAGTCGAAGGATTGCGGATGCCCACCGATCTGCTGGGATTGAATCCGCTGGTATATGAGATTCGTTCTGACGGAAAATGGGCTCCCGCCGTATCTGTAGCCTGCTCCAAGATCGCAGACAGCATTGAAGAACAAGGACGCTGGAGTGATCCCGAAGCTGAGCGTATCATCGAGAATCATAAGCGCTCCGAAGATCAGGCAAGACTGCAATTATTCAAACTGCTACGTTTCTTTAGGGAATTGCTGCGTACACGCAAAGCAGATGCCCAGATGCTCGAACGCATGAGTGACGCACTGCGAAGTGCCTTTGTTTCACATCCGCCATTCACTGTACGCGGCACTGCGATCTATCGTACAGATGGTAATGGTTACATTGAGCAATTATGTGGTAATGTTGGAGAACCCGGCAGAAAATACGACTTGTCCGCCAATGATGACAAACAGCCGGACGATCCCAAACGCATTCTTGTTGTCGATTCATATCAAGAAAACAAAATCAAAGTAAATCTGTACGACGATTACCTTGAGAAAGAGTATCTGCTGTGCTATCCTGTAGCCAAGAGGTATGTAATTACCGTTCACATTATAGGTCATATTGAAGCGGATGAGGCGGTGTTTCAGCACATTGACTTGCAAAATCGTCAACTGTTTAACGCCATCAACGATCTGTTAGGAGGCGAACCGGAATGAGACCGGAAATGAAAAAAATAAGCAAGCGCTGGGGCAGCGAGAAGAAAGTTCGCCTTAGTTCTGCGCCTGATTCATCACGACCGGTTCCGGAACCCAAGGAAGAGGATCGTTTCCACAAACCGGCTGTACCGCTCGTTACCATCGGCCCATCACTGAAGGGCAAGGAGCGGCCTTACAAAGTCATTTTAGAAAAAGAAGCATATTACGAGAAACCTCAATATCTTGCTTAAAATTGGGTAACAACCTGCTGCAGACTTTAGTTTTAGTTGTTTATTTACTGTTGAAGATGCTTCTATTTTATTCCATTACACATCTAACATTTAGACTGCCGCTGTATCGGCAGCATTTACTCAAGGCCCCGCCCCCCCAAGGCAGGGCTTTTTTGATGCTCTTTTGCAAATTCCTCAATGTGTTCTTTCTTTGTTATTTCCAATTACAATATTCGCATATAAGGAACGTTAGCTCTGAATATATGTTTGACCAAGTTGATGTTGCTTCTGACCTTAGGTTTCCTGCAAAACCCATAAATTATACCTAAATTTTGGAGTCAGCTTGTCCGTTCTTAGCAAGTATTCACCCATTTGAAAACCACAAACTTCTCAATTAACATATCATAGATGTTGTAGCGCAAATCATGTGCTCTTACTTGGCAATTAGACTTCATTGAGATGAATGATGCGTTCGCCTTACTACAACTTGGGTTTCTATATAAACGATTAAGAATGGAGAACAAACTCATTTCCATTATTTCTCGGTTGTATAACGGTTATCTTTTGCATATATTGATTATAATATAGGAACAGGTGTTCTGTAAACATTAAATTCCAATTATAGGCTAAGGAAGTGAATTGCCATGACATCCTCTTCTACTTCCGCCCCCACCCCTTCCGATGAAGATCACCGTCTGATCAAAGGTATGGTCGTACGCACCCTTTTGCTGGATGTACTGGAACGGGATATTCGAACACTGGATACGCTGCTTCTGAAAATGCCCGAGGTCTATATTCTGTCGCTGACCCGTATTCAGAATGAGGTACTTAAGGAGATGCTGGGACTACGCAAGCAGATGAGAACCCGTGGAGTGAAAGTTCTGGAGGAAACGCGGGGAAAGAATGGCATCGAAACCGTTTATTTGTGCAGGGGATACATGCAGCGGTTCTATATGCTCTGGACATTTGCACGTAATGAGGTCAAAAAAGAGCTAAGTCGCCATCTTCAGATGGATCTGACCCAAACTTGAGTATGATTGGTTTCCGAGGTATGGAGGCGCGATTGGTTCCCAAGCCAGCAGATGAAAGATGCAAGGCTCTGCCGAGACTCCATATTCCAGGCAAGTGACTGCTGAACAGGTTGACCATTGCGTGCTCTGTCATTAAGATGGAGAGACATATCCAACCATTCCAATATGGGAAACGGATATAGCTTAAACGTCTTTTCAATCAAGGAGCTGTACTTTATGGATAGAAGTTCAAATTCGCATTCACCTTCATTTATGAAAAATAATACAAATCCACATCCGCTCGTAGCCGCAGATGTGACCGAACTGATCGGCCAGACCCCTGCGGTTCGACTCAGCAGGCTCACAGGCAGTGACTCCGCTGACGTGTTCGTCAAGCTGGAGTATTTCAATCCAAGCGGCAGCGTCAAGGATCGTGCCGCCTACAACCTGATCGCTCAGGCTGAACGAGATGGATTGTTGCAGCCTGGGGCACCCATTATCGAACCGACGAGCGGCAATACCGGAATTGGCCTTGCGATGAATGCTGCGGCCAAAGGATACAAAGCGATTCTGATCATGCCGGACAACATGTCCAAGGAACGCATCAACATTTTGAAGGCATATGGCGCAGAGGTTGTACTTACGCCCGCTGCGGAGCGGATGCCTGGAGCTATTCGCAAAGCGAAAGAGCTTCACGCCGATCTGCCGGGTAGCTTCATTCCGCAGCAGTTCGAGAATCAGGCGAATCCGGATATTCACCGGATCACGACAGCGCCCGAGATTATAGAGCAGATGGATGGCAGGCTAGACGCCTTCATCGCAACAGCCGGAACCGGCGGCACGATCACCGGAACGGGCGAAGAGCTGCGCAAGCAGCTTCCCGACCTCCGCATCTATGCGGTGGAGCCGCAAGGTTCCCCGGTGCTGTCCGGCGGCGAGCCTGGACCGCACAAGCTCGTCGGTACAAGTCCGGGCTTCATCCCGGACATCTTGAATACCGACGTATGGGATGCCATCATCCAGGTGTCCGATGAGGACGCACTGGATACGATGCGGCAGCTTGCTGCCCGGGAAGGGCTGCTGCTCGGCCCTTCCTCTGGCGCTTCGGTGTGGGCCGCCCTTCGCATCGCGAAGGAACTGGGGCCGGGGCACAGGGTGCTCTGCATTGCACCGGATACCGGGGAACGGTATCTAAGCATGGGTATTTTTTAACAAGGCCGAAGGCAACGATTCATTACACAACAATCTCTAAACAACAAGCTCTATGTGCATAGCGCATAACAAAATCGATAACCAAATTGATAACCGAATAGATAGTCAAAATAAATAGGCCCCTGCTCACCAAAGGATGAATCATCCCAAGGGAACAGGAGCTTATTTTTATTTTCGTATGAAATCTATATGTGATCTACATCGATTAATGTGCCAAGGTTGTCCATTCCACACCTTCGGGAAGTAGAGCGGCAATGCGGTCTTTGGCTTCCTTCTGGGTATAGATCGACTCATCCAGGATCGCGGCTGAACCGGAATCACTGCTTGTGCGAATGAGACGTCCAAGACCCTGCTTCACACGCAGTAGCATATACGGCAGATCGATCTCTTCATATGGCGCTGCCGAGGCGCTACGTTTTGCATTGAAGACAGGGTCTTGCGGTGGATACGGAAGCGACCAGATCATCACGTTGGATAGCGATGGTCCTGGAACGTCCAGACCTTCCCACAGATTGACAGAGCACAGCACACTTTCCTCATCCTGCTGGAACGCTGCAATCAGATCACTGATCTCTCTGTCTCCCTCGTACATAAAGCTCAGGCCTTCTGCTTCAGGCACTTGAACGATGTCCTGCTTGAACGCCCGTAGTTCTTCCATTGTACGGAACAGAATCAGTGCACGACCGCCGCTCTCCTGAAGCAAAGCTACTGCATCACGCAAACGGTTTTCATTCTCTGCATGGCCTGGAACGGCTTGTTCAGCAATTTTCATCTGCATTTTATCTGCATAATCATAAGGAGAAGCAACCGAGAACGATACAAAATCGTCGATCCCCAGACTGTCTGCCACATAACGGAATGAGCTGTCGACGGACAGCGTAGCCGATGAAAAAACAATCGGAATTCCCGTGTTGAACACACGCTCGTTTAGAATTTCTTTTACGGTACGCGGCATGATCGACAACGTGGTCTCTTCCTCGCTCTCTTCCGCCCAACAGATGTAACCATCTTCCTTGCGGAACAGAGACAATGCCGTCTGAATCATATCGAGATGTTCTTCCACGACGCGCATCTGATACCCATCCAGCGAGAATAATCCACTTTCAAATACCAGTTCTTCGCCAATTGCATCCAGCACACTGTTCAACCGTTCGATCTCTTGCAACAGTGGTGCTTCTACCCGAACTTCCTTCCGCTCCGAGCCGGGAATCGCCACCGTATACGTATCCAGCAGGCGGAACAATCGCTCACTGCTCTCAATTGCTTCATCTACACGCTCGGCAAGGGTTTCACGAATCTCCCCTTCGAGTAGACGCGTGACCAGTTCCTCGAAGATGCGGTGTTTCAACTTGTAACTTAGAGCGTTCAATGCGGCTTCTTCCAGCAAATGCCCTTCATCAAATACAACCGAGCTGTGGTCAGGCAACAATGGCAGTTGTCCCTCACGCTTGCGCGCATCATAGGTCCATACATGCTCCATGTAGTAATCATGGGAACAGATAATGATGTCTTTGGAACGACGGTAATGATCACGCGACAGCGTCAGGCCGCAGCGTTGTCTTTTCGGACACACGAAACAATCCTGAAACGGATCCCAGTTAATCTTGTTCCACTGGCGGTCGTTCAGATGCGGGTACTGTTTGCGGTCACCATACGGATGAAACGCCTGAAGTGTTCCCGGCGTGTTCACGAATTCCGGCAGGCTCTCGTACACCTCTTCAATCACTGGCGCATCCTCATCGGCGAATCGGACGGCACTCAGCTTGTTCAGACAGACGTATTGATCTGGCGACTTACCCAGACGTGCATCCACTTGCAAATCCAAATGTTCAGCGAGCTTCGCAATATCTCCGCCCGGCTTCACCAGCTGTTCAATCAATGACTCATCGGCACAGGCGATCACCGCCGGTTTGCCCGAATAACGTGCATAACAAACCGCGTAGAGCAGATAAACGAGTGTTTTACCTGTTCCTACGCCGGCCTCAGCCATAATCGTCTTTTTATCTCCATAGGCCCGTTCGAGCTGGTACGCCATAAAAATCTGTTCGTCCCGTACCTCGAAGCCGGACTCTGGCAAAATATCATAAAACACATCGGCCACCCACTCTCCCAGACGGGATACAAAAGGTTCAGCCGGATCATATGCAAAAGGGTAACGTTGTGTAGACAATCCTGGGTCAGCCTCCATTCTTAGACGCGGTCCTCTTTCCTTTTCCGTTCAAAAAAGTCCGCAGGGCAAAAGTTAATTATCGCATGTGATGGATCAGGAGACAAGCTTTTTTTACTTGGTTAACGGAGAAGCTTGGATAGGGCTATGTATAGATGTTGACCACTAGGAAAAAATATACATGAATCCAACTTTAGGAAAGGTGGTATACCGCTCCATGGATAAACATTCTTCACCATCCGGCCATTCCTCAGACCCATCCAACGAAACGTTGACGGATCGGCAGGGCCATCCGATTACCGACAATCAGAACGTACGAACCGTGGGCAACCGCGGACCGACCACACTGGAGAACTATCACTTTCTCGAAAAAATTACACACTTCGACCGCGAGCGTATCCCGGAACGGGTCGTGCATGCCCGTGGGGCTGGCGCTCATGGCGTATTTGAAGCATATGGAACGGCCGGCAATGAACCCGTATCGAAGTATACAAGAGCACGTCTGTTTCAAGAAAAAGGCAAACAAACGCCCGTGTTCGTACGCTTCTCGACCGTCATCCATGGCGGGCATTCCCCGGAGACGCTACGGGACCCGCGCGGATTTGCCGTTAAATTCTATACCGAAGACGGCAACTGGGATCTCGTCGGCAACAATCTGAAAATCTTTTTCATCCGCGACCCGCTCAAATTCCCGGATATGGTGCATGCCTTCAAACCCGACCCACTGACTAACGCACAGGATATGGAGCGGTTTTTCGATTTTGTCTCCCTCAGTCCCGAAGCGACACATATGGTGACCTTTCTCTTCTCACCGTGGGGCATTCCGGCGAATTATCGGCAGATGCAGGGGTCAGGCGTAAATACATACAAATGGGTGAACCAGGACGGCAAAGGTGTGCTCATCAAATACCACTGGGAACCGTTGAAACAAGGCATTCGCAACCTGCTGCAGAAGGACGCTAGTGAAATTCAAGGCCAGAATTTCAATCACGCCACACTCGATCTGTATCATGCCATTGAACAGGGTGACTTTCCCGAATGGGAGCTGTGCGTTCAGGTGATGGAGGATGGCGAACATCCGGAGCTGGACTTTGACCCGCTGGACCCGACCAAGCTGTGGCCGCAGGATCAGTTTCCGTTTCTGTCCGTAGGTAAAATGACGTTGAATCGCAATCCCGAGGATTATTTTAATGAAGTGGAGCAGGCCGCATTCGGGACGGGTGTGCTGGTGGACGGGCTTGATTTCTCGGATGACAAGCTGCTGCAAGGACGTACCTTCTCCTATTCGGATACCCAGCGTCACCGGGTGGGTGCAAACTATCTGCAACTGCCCGTGAATGCGCCGAAGAACCGGGTAGCCACCAATCAAAGCGGCGGGCAGATGCAGTACAAAGTGGACCGGGCACCAGGTCAAAATCCACATGTGAATTACGAGCCTTCTTCGCTCGGGGGATTAACGGAAGCTCAACCGCGCGGCAAGGAGCATGAACCGCTGGTGGAAGGCCATCTGGTGCGGGAGAAAATTGAGCGTACGAATGATTTTGGACAAGCCGGGGATACATACCGGGCGTTCGAGGACTGGGAGCGGGATGAGTTAATCAGCAACATGGTCGGCGCATTGGCCCAATGCAAACCGGATATCCGGGAGCGCATGATTTCTTATTTTACCCAAGCGGATGCGGATTACGGGCGACGTGTGGCAGAAGGACTGGCTGCTGTATCCACAGACGATAGTACAACAGTACAACCGAAGTATGATTCGAGCGTTGAAGAGGCCGAAAAGCGCAGTCGGGAAACGGATGGGTATTAATTGGCGTTAGACGGGTTAGATGAATATTGTCCATAATTAGATGAGTATTATTGCATAAAAAGTTAGATGAATTATCGCCCCGTGAGTCTGGGTGCCAGTGTTGGCAGCCGCTTATGGGGCTTTTTGTTTGGAGAAATCTGTTGATATTGGAGAAAAATGAAGTTCAAATCGGTAGACTCGGGATAAGTCTCGTGTGATCAGCTCGGGAAAAACAGGCATATTCACGTTCATTTCAGACGATGGTTCGTTAAAAAAAGGCGATCAGCCAATGATCGGATTACATTTTTCTTTTGGAAAGGATAGGATTCGGAGCAGTTAACCCTGCCCCGCCTGCCTTAAACGCGACCTGATCAAATGATTATTGATGATGGCGTTTACAACATTTACCATGAAGCTGTGTCCGGGTGGATACCTTTTAGGCAGTAGGCCGGGCAGGACGAAGCAAGTGACGTATCATATTCTGCTCTCACTGAAGGCACGCTCTGTTCTGCTTTGTTCAGTCCATACTCGGTTGCCGCCCGCCGCCAGCTCGATATTTTATTCCAATTAACCAAGGAGGCTTGCATCATGAAATTATTCCCTTCCACATCTACTCATGCATCTGCACGATCCCAGCGTTCCCTGAAATCCAAAATGACCAACATCTGTCTCAGTGCTGCGTTCCCTCTATTACTGTTAAGCGGTGGTTCCGTGGGCGCCGCAGAACTGTTGGAGGAAGGGTTACCTAATACCTCAGCGTCAGAGTCCATGGTAAACAGTTCCGATATCACGCTGGCCGCAGGTGATTTATACGTGTCCCCTAACGGCTCTGCCAGCAATCCGGGAACGATCAATAGTCCAACGTCACTGGCTAATGCTCTGACCCAGATCGCCCCAGGCAAAACAATCTATCTGCGCGGCGGAACCTACAGCTTTTCACAAACGATTACGATTGAACGCGGTAACAGCGGTACCGCTTCACAACGCAAAAATCTGGTCGCCTACGGATCGGAAAAACCCGTCTTTGATTTCTCGGCTCAAGCCTTTGCTTCCACGAATCGGGGATTGCAAATGTTCGGAGATTACTGGTTCGTAAAAGGACTTGAAGTCAAAGGTGCGGGCGATAATGGCATCTTCATCGGTGGCAGCTACAACCGCCTGGAGCAGATCGAAGCCCACCATAACCGGGATACAGGCATTCAGATGGGACGTTATGCTTCTACCGCTGCCAAGAGTGAATGGCCTTCATATAACGAAGTCATTCGTTCCTACTCTCACAACAACTATGACCCAGATGACGGCGAGGATGCAGACGGTTTTGCCGCCAAACTGACGGTCGGTCCAGGGAACGTCTTTGACGGCTGCATTGCCGCCTATAACGTGGACGATGGCTGGGATCTCTATAGTAAAACAGACACAGGCGCTATCGGTGCAGTGACGATCCGCAACAGTATCGCATACGGTAACGGCGCCACCGCTGATGGAACCTCCACCTCTGACAGTGATGGTAACGGCTTCAAGCTGGGCGGCGAAAAAATTGCCGTGAACCATATTGTCGAGAACAATATTGCGTTTAATAACAAAAAGCATGGCTTCACCTATAACAGCAATCCCGGTTCGATTCAGATGAACAACAACACCTCCTGGAACAACGGACAAAGCAACTTTGCCTTTGACAAAGGTACCCACATCTTCATCAACAACTTGTCCTTCCAGGGCGGCGCCAGTGACAAAACCAGCGGGACCGATGTCAGCAGCACCAACGTCTGGTGGAAAAACCAAAAAAGCGTCAACGACAAAGGCCTGCTCGCCAGCGCAGCCGACTTTGTCTCCCTCGCACCTTCGGTAACCCGCGCCGCAGACGGTACGCCTGTATTGGGTAATTTCCTGAAGCTTGCGGGTGGTAGTGATCTGATTGGATCGGGAACGCCAGCGGGTAAGAATATCGGAGCGCGGTAGTGATAGATTGGTGAAATAAAAAATAATTCATAAAGCAAAGTCCCCTCCCCCATGCCAGCCTAGTCGGTGGTAATGGAGAAGGGGATTTTTAAATTGCTGTGTATTGTCTGCTGGCTCATAAGATAGATACTCACGGTTTTGCTAAAACCTCAATCATCAGTCTGCCACCTGTACGAAAACCTTGCTCAAAGGCCGCTTCCACGTACATAGATGTGGATTGTCCGATCAAATCGATCAGTCGCTCCAAGGCATCGTATTCTGTATCTGGAAGCTTGGTTTTGTAGTTTTGCATCATGTCTGATATTTGGCTGTTAATTTCGTAATACTCGGCCTGTTCAGGATGAATCGACTCGTCCAACCGTAGGTTCCCGTGAAACAAATCTTCGATCAGGTTTGACATGTTATCCCCACCTAGTCTTTTTACCAACTATTCTCATTATATTTTAGCGGATTTTCCGCTAGAAATCAATAGCGGATAGCGCGCTAAGATATGATATTAGTGAGGTGATGATCATGTATGCTCGTATACGCAATTTGCGTGAAGACAAAGACTTATCCCAAACACAAATGGCCGCTTATCTTGGCTGTAGTCAACGTGTTTATAGCAACTATGAACGTGGTGAATTGGACATTCCCACAGCTATATTAATAAAGCTGGCTGATTATCATCAAACTAGCACAGATTATCTTTTAAATCGGACAGATGTAAGAAAACCTTATCCTCAAACTTAACCTCAGAATTCATTCTCATATGAACTGCTACTGTAACCGGCCAAATTATCGGAATCTAACATAAATTTATAATTTGACTCTAAAAAATATACAATTATCGAGGTGAAATAATGAAAACACTTGAACTTTATGAGAAGTATGATGTTCATGGCTGGTTGAAATACAACCCTCATGAAGGTCACTACGCAAAATTTAATCCTAATGTAATTACAACAGGCTTTAAGATTTTTGAAACGTATAACACTTTTTGTAATGCTAGAACATTACTATATAGTTCTGAGGTTAGCAATTTGGGAGACTTAACAGCTAATGATGATCTATCAGTTAAGTACACTAAAAGTACATTTCTTCAGAGTTCATTAGCTACTTATAATTATTGCATCGATCTATCATGGCAGGTTGCATGGTTTTATTGCTCTCCAGATGATTACTACGGTTTTATTGACTCTGAAAAAAAATACACAGACTATAGTAAAGCCTGTACCTATGATGTGTTGATTTTAAAGTTAAGACTAGGAAACAAAAAGAAAATAATGGAACTACTGCACGAATTCTATTCTAATAAGACCGTTCGTAAAATAAGATCTGAATACAATTACATGAAACATAGGGGGGGATACTATACTCCTGGCTTAGGTGAACAGAGGCCAGTGATGTTTGGAACAATTAATGGAAACCATTTCAATATGATTCAGAGAAATATTTTTGATATTGAAGAATGGATTGATATTTTATTTGAAATAGATAGGCTTTTTTATCAGTTTTTCAACACTTTCATTGATAGTATTATGCCAAAAAATTATTTAGAAACCACTCTTGATTTCATGAGCCCCTTAGACTACTACTCTAAAAGAAAAAGAAATAACTCTCTATCTGTATAAAAATTATTCTAAATAAGAATGTATATATTCCCATCTAATTAATAATTTAATAAGTTTATCTCAGTTTTAGACTACACCAAAGTGAGTGTTTCATTAACTCGAGAGGACAATTAAATAATATGTCCTCTCCTGAACAAACACAGTGTCTTGCCAAGGAGCAAGGACTTTGTAAATATAGATATCAATAATAAGTTTTTAGGGTTAGTTTCCCCATATTAATGTATATTTCTCTCCACAGTTCTTATCCCAGCATTCAAACCAATACTGTCCACTTTTAAATTGCAACTTCATCAAACCGTGACCTTTAACACACTGACAATTTGCTTTAGGCCAACCCATGAGAACAATTCTTTCAATTATGGCTTTTCCAAGTTTTGAATAAAATCCTTTTATAGCATTTCTAGGTGACAAATTTAATTGACTTATACTAACTTGATATTCAATAATCTGATCCTGTGATTTATGGTCCGACGGAAACCAAGCTTGATTTTGATACTTATATAGTTGAATTACACCTTTTACCGCAAACAAATTTTCATTAATAACGTTCGTACGCAATCCGAGAAATAGGTTCCATCTTGGATTTTTTAACGGAATTCGAAAGATAGTGGACTGACAATCAGCTAACATTTGTTTGTATCCGATCTCTTTTTCTGCATATTGTTGCAGTCTAGTAACTTTTTGACTTCTTTCTTGAAAAGCTTGATACCATTCTTCCCATTGTCTTTTTATACCATTATTTTGTTCAATTTCTTTTTCTTTTTTATTTAATAGTTTCTCGAGTTCATAAACCCGCATTTGGATCTGTTGCATATCAATCTCAATCGCTCTCAGTGATTTGTGGTTAAAACCAAGTTTGGAAAAAAACCTTGCTGATAAAGCCTTATGGTTTTTAGCCACATTTTGCATTTCCAATTGCAACTGTTTATTTTGCTGTTTTAAACTTTCAGTCTCCAAAATAAGATTTTCCCTGTCTTTAATGAAATCCCTATACTTCTCTTCTTTGACTCTGTCCCTATCAAGCTCAGTTTTGTAATCATTAAGCCCAATTTGTGAATATGAGGATATTATTTCTTTTATCTCCTGATCGTTCAGTCTCTCGGCACCCCAGAGTCTTGTTATAAAGCTCTCAGATTCCTGTAAAGTATACCCAAGAGGATCATTGTGATTATTAATTGCTTCAATACAATCTAGGGAAGGGGGCGTTTCGAAGAAAAATATTTGATGCTCAATTGAAAATAACTCCATTTGATATACACTTCCATATGATAAAGACTTTTTCTCTGAAAATCCGTAACAAGCAATTTTTTGATTTTCTAATAAGTAGATATTCCCCACTTTACTAACGTAATCTTGATGAACAAACAGCCGAAACGGTTTTGTATTTCCGTTATTTATGTCTCTGCTGGTTGTGAAATCAATTAATAAGTGACCTTTGTTTGTAATTTTACCCACTGTTCCGATAATTATGGCTAAGCTAATTGTAGATTTTTTTAAATTCTTATCGACTTGCTTAACAATGTCGTCTTGTAATCCAAACATATCAGCAAATTTAACTCTATCTTCGGTCTCTGTTTCAACAGTGAACGCAGAAATATTCTTTTTAAATGTACTAATCTCATATTCTTTGAGAAGAGTTGAAAGAAAATAGTAAAACTTCTGATGAGCAGGATAAGTAAAGAACTTGCTGTAGGCTTGTCTCGAATTTCCTGATAAATTTCCAATTTTTCTAACCAGTTTCGCGCTCGTCAAAATTCTCAGCACTTTCATTCGTTCATCAACATTTATGCCATTCATACTTGCCAATGAAATAACATTAGAATCCGGACTTCGGAAACGACAACGTTTGTAATGCTGTTGAAGCTTTCCTTTTCTGAAAAAAGGGTGTTCATCATGAGAAACATGTTCGAGAACTGTTTGTCTTTTATCTTTTTCATTATCCAAGATCAAATGTTTCGAAAGTTCTTTGCATCCTATACATACATATCGGTTGGACACTTTTAATAGCTTATTATTATGAATTTCTCTTGCAGATATTTTCCTATTTGTTTTTATGTCAAAAGCCCAGTTCATACTTAAATCGGAAGTTTTGACTTCATTTATGCCTTTCAACAATACATCCTCCTTACATCGTATTCTACTATTTGCACTTGATTGTTTATAATAATAAATATTCTCTATAAAGTATATTATTAGGAATTTAAAACATTTTCCACTATTACGGTTCAAGTTATATGGCAAATGTTTAAAATCAGCATTTTTCAACAGTAATATAGAAGTTAGCACTACCAACTCCATGATATAAGTTCTACCTACTTAACTTGTTGACTCTCAAGCTCACAAACCTCAATAGATTTTTTATTGATCCAATCTACTGCTAATTCTGCTTCTTCTTTCAAAATAACATCTCGCTGGCTTTTATATTGAAAGTTCTCTTTTGCCCATAACAATAGGATCTTTACATATTCTAACGTCTCAATTTTGCATGTACTGTCCTCTTCCTCTTCTTCAGCAAAGATATCCTCAAAAGTTGTAAAAGACTCGTCTGATCTTATTAAATTGACATTCCCTCCACCTTCGTATAACGTTATTTCCCCTTTCAGTAGTTCAATTAAGTTTCCGACCTCTTTCTGGATCGTGGCGAAATCTCCAAATATATCCGATCCCAAAGAATTAGTAATCAGATAACCATTTTTTAAAGATAAATCTATGCCTATCGTTGAAATCCTCTTTATATTCAATAGTGTATCTATATTTAATCATGTTCATATCTCCATTCTTCTTAATCCAACGGATAGACAGATGTAATCATGTAAGTAAAGCCCGCAATATTTATCGAGCCCCTTACTTGCTACCTCTCACCTTCTTTATTTACATTCTATACGCAAATAAAGCTCATTCCTCACGATATTTCAAGTGGGAAGAGCTCTCAGATTTTTAAAAACACCTATCGGGGCTAATAGTAACGTTTCGATTGTTTTCGACTCTTACAAAATTCACACCGATACTTAGACTACAATTACTATGACATATAAAATAAAACGAATATCCGCTCTGGATTACAAATGATTTTAGATTCACAATCAGTAAGTTAAGAATGTAAACCCAATCGTTTTTTAACCAAATCTAATAAATTAAATATCTCCTGTTTATCTTCTGGATGCTCCTCCACGTACTTCTCACTGTAAATCAACAAATAATTATAAAATTCATCATGCTCCATGACTGCCATTACATCTTCATCGTATGCTGGAGGCTCTCCGATAAAACATACTTTCTGATCACCAATGTACTCTTCTTCTTCTGGCGAATGATAGGATGAGAATTGTACTTCCAGTGGACCTGAACCATACCCATGTCTTTCACGATCTCCGAAGTATGTTAAAGCTCTTGGAAAATCAATAATCCAGAAATAAGATTCGACTAATTGATCTATTTCAGCTTTCGTTGTCATTATACTTCTAAAGTTCATTCGATCAGAACCTCGAGATCTCAATATATTTTGTATTGATCCAACCTACGGCTAACTCCGCTTCTTCTTTCAAGAAAACACCTTTCTGGCTTTTATGTTGAAAGAATCTTCTTTTGAATTATTACGTACCCTTTATCACCATTTGGTATGATACCTGAACATCGATTACTTATTCTCAAAATCTTTAACTTGTTCAATCTTTTGTGTAAATTCACAAGCATTTCGAAAATCTTCTTTCATGTAAAGTTCGAATAAAGCACTCGCCTCTTCCTCCCAATCGGGACCATATTGTAAAAGGTAATCTGTGAACCATTCATAGTAGGAACGGTTGTATGGATTCAACCTAATCAATCTTTGATACATCTTCATCACACAAGGAATCGGCAGAAAGAAATGGGTAAGTTCGTAATTAATTGCTTCCAATAAATGATCCGAGTTGTCCGTATGATCTATTTCAGATATCAATTTATTTTATAAAGAGTCTACGGTCTCTCTCGTTGTTTTTAATTCTGTCTGATCTAATGTCGACCAATTCTGGTCAATCCACTGATGCAGTGTTTCCACTGTTTTTTTGTAAAGTCAAAGCCATCATCCTTTTACTCATTAGACCCAATCTCGCCCTCTAGATCCATTCTGATAAAACACACTTCCTTGTTCACCAATGGACGCTTATATTTCAAGCGAGTGATAGGATAACATATTACCATCCGGGAGTCAGTCTCTAGGATTCCGATAACACCAATCCGGATCATATGGTACGGTTTTAAGTTTTTGTATGTCCTCCCAGCTATACACCCAATCATTGTCTGCTATCCAGAAATAATCATCAGGATTCAGTTTCAGATATTCATAAATAAAATGAAGTATTAACTCTTGATTACCATAGGTGTCTTCAATATGACCGACCTGACATAGGGATTCACTAGTGTCTAAACCTAAATCTTCGTGATAATAAAATTCAGTACTCTGGCTGCTTATGCTGTGAATATGGAAAATAAATGAGGATTCATTTTCTCCTGTAAATGACTTACGGTTAATGTTAAGCGTTGTATATAAAAATTCTCCTTCATTGGTATACGTTTTGTTGTTATAGAAATAAAGAGCAGCGTCCGAATGAAAAGCCGCAACAATCGTATCAGCCAAGAGCTGGTCTGGAGAATATTTATCTTTTTGCGTTAAAATAACAGCTGAAGTGCCCATGAGATTGTAATCCCCTCCTCTCTCAAACTGGAACCAATCAAAGTTTATATAAACATCAAGATTCGAATGTGGTTCTATTTGGAAAAAATCCATTTTCTCTAATTAAACAAACGGATAACTTTTGTTCTGCTTTATCGAAGTAAAATTTTGTTGCAACGAATGAAGTAAATATGTAACTCCTCCTGATTATGTTCCACGGACGACCTGATCTTTTGTAGTTGTTCGCAAGCTTGAGCAAAATTAAATTACGATATCCTGGTATCCTACCTCAATCACTTCTTCATCCAATAAACGAAGTCCCACTCCATTTTCCTTGTCCCATGAGCAATTAAATAGTACTCCTATATCTCGGCCTTCCCTTATATCTCCATAGGGAACCACAATTCCATCTAACTCAATCATCTCTAGAATTTGGTCGGTTGTTTCAACTAAGGGATAGTTCTCATTAAAAGCAATATCATAACCCAGTTCATATCGCCTTTGTTGATAATACTCTAAGAGTGATTGTAAGAAATTTTGCTGCAAATCATTCCAATTTTTCATTAATGCCTGATATGCCAGGTACTGTTCTTCATCAAATATACCGTCCTCATCTCCTTCAATTATGAGTGATATTTTGTTTTCATTTTCAAAAAATTGAATAGTCATGTCCTTAGTCCACACATATTCATGTTCAAGCTCTCCGAAAACTGAATCATTCATTTTCATTATAAAATCTTCCTCAACTTTTTTTTTGCAAGTCCTCTAGGTTCACACGCCAGACAATTTTATTCTCAGAGAAGTTAGCAAATTGTTCTCACTGTAATGTTGTATTGCAGCATCCCCTTCTTTGTTATCTACAAACCTGGCAGGCAGAAAACGAAGATAACCCAAACAGGTCAATCATTGTAGTACCCAACTAAGATCAACCTGTCTGATGTAGTGAAAAAATATTAGGGTTCACACTTTTCTAAAAACCATTTCCTAGCTTCTTCTTTTTCTAACAACACTGGTTTTTCCGGTGTGCCAATATTTATACTCTGAAAAAAAGCTTCTTCTATCCCTTTAATACTCTTTAGTACTACTTCGTTTAACAACGTATCTTTAAATGTCGATACACTTATATCTACATTTTCTAGTCTTGCATTTCTAAAATCTGTTAAATGGAAAGATACATTAATCAGATTACAATCAACTAAACATGCGTTATTAAATGCTGCTTCCCAACAATCACCTTTACTAAATCTACTATTTTTAATGATACAGTTGGAAAAATCCGTATACCTGAGATCTGATTTATAAAAATCACATTTATCTAAAGATGCATTGATAAAAGTTGATGAGGCTAATAATGATGAATGAAAATCAACATTTTCCAGTTTGAGATCATCAAAAGTGCAATCTATTAAATAGGATTGTTCAAGTAATACATCGGATAAGTCAAATACTCTTAAATCAACTTCATCTAACTTTAACTGCTCACCTTCATCACCAATTGCTTCAACCCACTTTTTATGCAAAGCAAACATATTAATAATATCTTTCCCTTCCATTTTCTCACTCCTTATGTAAGGTCCAATATTCCAACTTCTATTCACGCTTCATCCATTGCTTTCATGTTCAACCAAGAGCCCCTTCATTATACAACCAAATACCTCCGCCACATTCAATTTGAATTGGAATACAATCATCTGACATATGTTCTGTCAATATATTATATGTTTGTACAGATGGGGTATAAGTAGATTCCGTATAAAATCCTGCATCTAAATGCTTTATATTTTTTATTTTAACACAGTAAGTACTCCTTCCTAATCTTTGAATCTACCATGTTGAACTCCTACAATTTCTTGAATAACTGATACAGCATCGGTTAGCTTCACAACAAAGGAACCCTAAAGGTTGGTCTTTAGGGCTGTCTTTAACCTATGATTGATAATACAACTCTGAATACGTCTTATACCAATCAGGACGGTTGATAAATTTTCTTAATTAATGCGTTGATTAATCAGCCATATGTGTGCTATAGACTCCCCACAACTTGCCGCTATATTGCTGAGCGTTGAAATGTTTTAAATCATTCCTTGGAACTTATACGTGGTAAATTTAAATATGCTTCTATTATTTGAATTTTTCGTTATTCCAAGATTAAAGGTCTTTAATGTCAATCGGTTCTTTTTCCAAAAACCTAGTATACCATTCATTCAAAGGGAAATGAGCAACATTTGTTATATCTAATGCAAGCGGTTTAATAGAAAATGAGCCACCTCTTTCAAAAACTTTTATTAAAAGTTCATAAATATTCAAGTATTTATGGGCAATTGGTGATTTGTCTGCATACTTAGCCAGCTGTAAATAATACTCAAATATTCTTTGTACATACAAATTTTTGTTTAAAAACTTTACTGCTTCTGGACTACAATACATTGAAATCTCTATTTCATCCTCAACGTCACCCAGCAATTTTGCTATATTCGTAAAAGCTGGTGGTAGGGGTTTTAGCTGTTCCTCTTTAAAAAAAACAGCTAATCTTCTTAAAAACTCATAACCTAATTTAGAATCTTCATCAGTCACAATTGTTCCTACCTTATCCCAATGTATATTATTTATTTTTAATTTCGCACTCTCAAGATACATTTCGTTCACCTCATTAGTATTCGATATCTTTATCAAAATGTTTATTAAAATCCTTAGAAGCATCATAACCAGGAAAAGGTGGGGGATTGGGGTCTGTTACATCTGCTTTATCATGTGCATTTTTCTCTGGAACAACATCAAATGTATCTTTTTTTGCATTCCATGTTGATTTATCTCTTAATGGCATACCACCATCCATATATTCTTTTTCTTTAATCTCATGATTTGCTAGGTCCCTAAACCAACCCTTTTCTGCATTATTAAGTTCTCCCTTTTGTGCCTTTTGCCATGCATATGAAATATCAGGATCAGCTTGAAAATATAATTCTTCGTAGGGCTTACCACGAACAGATAACTGTTTAGTATCTAAGAATAAGTGCCTTTTCATTTTTAATATCTGTTCTTCTGTTAATCCTGTATTTTTAGCAACAGTTGCGATGTCATCAAGCCCTGATTTCCTAATGTCAATGTACTTCCGCTCAAGGAATGCTTGAAATCCATCTTCAGGCGCTGTGATATACCTTTTCATCTCAACAGGGTCTATTATAAAATCAGGTTTACCCGCCCCTTTAATATTACTACCTTTCCTCGCTTCAGCCGCTTCCAAATTCTTTTTAATCTTCGCCACCGCCCGATCAGAAGCAGGTAAGCGAAACGGCCCTTTGCGACCAGGCATACTTCCGCGAACCATCTGAAAAGCCATAACGATCTGGCTGAATTTCAGAGAAGTCAGCATTATCTGAGCATACTTATCGGATACAGGCTCGCCCGTGAAGGGATGGATTCGATTTTCAAAAGCTTTAATCTGCAACGCATTAATATCTTCCCCCGGCTCTTCCACATGACCTGCCGCTTGCATCCGGTTGATATCCAAATGCCCCTGATCCTTCTCATAAGCTTGCAGAGATGCCTGATCGGGAACACCATTTTCGTTTACAGGCATCCACATCAGCCTACCAAGGACATCGACTTGTGCCATCCGGTAGCCTTTGTCCTCCGAACCCGCATCACTTACTGAGCTCTTCATCATTGCTGCCGCACCAACAGCACCAATAACACCGCCCAGACTGCCTTTCTCCGCATCTGCATTCTCAAACCGTGTCGCAATATCCTTCAACTCTTTCGAAGTATACACCATGCTTTCCAATGCCTTTTGCAGTACAGGTCGTGACCTTGCAAAATCATCATAAAAACGCTCCTGTGTCACACCCATCCACATGGCTTGAAGGAACATCATCTGCCTGGAGAGATGATCTTGGATATGCTCCAATTGCTGCCTCGCCTGATCCACCTGACTGGATACGTGATGTAACTGCTCAGGTGTTACTTTGATTGTACTCATCCGTTTTCACCGCTTATTTTATGTAGAATATATCTATGTTAGCAGAAGTTTAATGGCAATTTCATCCGGCTAACTTCCTGATTTAACTTCGTAAAGCCACTCTCCACCGTGACTATCGGTTTAGATACATAAATTTGCGATTCTTTTGATAAACCGGGAGAAACGAAAATAACAAAAGAACAGATCAATCACGATGGTATCTGATCATGATCAACCTACAGTTATTCGTTAAATGATTGACTCATTACTTATTAAGTAACTCCCACTTAAATTTCCGTAAAGAGATAAAAGAATAATCTTCACATACCTTATACAATGGCTTTAAAAGGAGCTTGACCTGTTTCAGCATTCCTTAATAAAGTCGGTTTTCTAAAACGCAAACTGGTTTCCAACTTGAAAATCGCGGTATCTCCTTCCATTTCTATAAAAGATACATTAATCCATATTGGAGCTTTCGGAAAAAAACCTCCTAAAACCCCAACAACATCTTCTTCTAACCATAGTTTTTTTACCACCAATGTTCTCTTTAGATAACACAAGACGTTTCATCATCTCATCGCCACCATTTAACATTTTCCTCCTGTTCGAACCCATTAAAGAAGTCTTTATACGGTCTTATGTTATTGATTGAATGATGGATTCATTCTGTACTGTGTAAATTCATCAAACATTAACATGACTAATATCCGATCTATCCTATAAAAACAACAGTATCTTTGCGCTGAACGATATCCTTTAGCACTTTCGAAGTATACACCATACTCTCCAGGGCTTTCTGCAGAACTGGACGCGACCTAGCAAAATCATCATAAAAGCGCTCCTGTGTCACACCCATCCACATGGCTTGAAGAAACATGATCTGAATGGAGAGATTATCTTGGATATGCTCCAATTGCTGCCTCGCATGATCCACCTGACTTGATAAGTGATGTAACTGCTCAGGTGTTACTATGATTGTACTCATCCGTTTTCACCGCTCATTTTATTTAGGATATTTATCCGGCTAACCTCCTGAATAGGTCATAACATTCAAGCATGTAACTGTGCGTACACAGTTTTGACGGAATTTTGATACGGGGCTAGTAAGGGTAAAGTTCTTTAGAGACGTGCCATACGATTCATTCAGCACTGGGGTATAGGCTAATAAAGAAAGACCTTGAGGATTATTGCCCCCCAAGATCTGCAGTGTTAATTTTAATATTTAATCAAATTTCACCTTTTGTTTCATGTAATCCACATAAGCTTCTTGAATTTTCTGCCTGCATATGCGTTCCCATAACTCTTTAGACTCAGCTTCCTTTTTTTCATCATTGGAAGTTGGATACATGTCTCCCCCAAATCCAATCCAAGCCTTTGAGTCGGGGACTACTCCAAATTCTCCTGTGTAAGCCAACTCATAAGGAGCATAAGTATAACTTACGTTAGGACAATTCTCAGATATACAATGATACCCAGGATTCCCAATTCCATCCTTACAACAGAATGGAGGGCTAGAATTATTACCTTCGCAATATACCTCTAACATAACATGTCTAAGCTTCATTGAATCGCCTCCACCTCATCCTATTAGTAATCATTGTGCGATGTTATCACTTCAACCACATTAATTTTTCCATTGGAGTCTTTCGTGTAGATTACTCTAGCATCTCCACGACCACTACCAGAACCCTTGATATCTACCGCCCATTGTCCCTTTCTTTTACCTGTGAGAGCGTGGGCATTCAATCCCCTTAGATCTCCTGACTCTAGACCTTTTATTGCGGCTTCGTAACCTTTCTTAGCTTCTGGTGATAACTTCTTTGCAGTTCTTGCCGCGGGTTTAGATATGTTAACCTCGCAATTATGAACCCATATCCCAAGGTTAGAAACAAAGTAAGAATTAAAGTCTCTAACTTCAAAGTTATAAACCGTTGCTTCACGTGGCTCTTTCTCAATCTTATCTATAGCCAGTTTAGTACCATCGCTCGAAACAAGCAAGTCGCCAACTTTCAGGTCTTTAACGAAAGTCCATCCTTTACCGTCAAGCCAGAATGGATGTTCTGCCGTGGCTTCTATTATTTCATCACCGATGTGAACCTTAAAGATTTGATCAGCCTGCTTTTGGAACAGTCCCACGACCTCTTTATATGCTACTTCTCCAGTCTCATCAGACTTAGCAAGAACCTTATCCCCTACCTCAATATCCTCGATAGGTTTCTCCCCTTCGTCTGTTTGAACTTTAGTCCCAGCAACAAAGCAATTACAACCTTTTGATGCAGGGGCTTTCGTTTTACCTGCAGTTTTCCCAATGCCCTTAGAAGCCGCACCTGAAACATTCCCCATGGCAAGTATTGCAAGATATTCTGCTGATTTCCCTTTGATCAACTCACTTACTAACTGTTCAGTTGCCCAGCTGACATTACCTGCAGACTTAGAATAGGAACTCTTACCCAATGCCATATCATACAAGTAATTAAACCGATTTTTATATAGAAAAGAATTAAAGTCATAACGATCTCGTATTGTACTTTTATACAGGCTATACTGTGAACTAGCTTTTCCTCTAGCTTCCTTAAGCAAATATCTGAGCTCTGTTGCATAGTAAGGCTCTGCCATATGCCCACTCGGATCCACATATTTCAACGGATTGTTATTCACATAAGAATACAGATTCAGACTCAGCGGATCATTCAGTTCACCTTCATACGTATCTTCACCGATGAAACGGGCCATGCCTGGGTCGTACCAGCGAGCTCTCAAGTATTGCAGACCTACGGTGTCATCCCAGTATTCTCCTGCGTATCGAAGTACATTCGGTACCGTTTCTTCTTTGGTTAACGGTCCGCCCCAGATGTCGTATGTGTAACTGTTTAGAACTTCGCCTGCATCGTCCACAAGACCAACGACATCTCCATGTCCGTTCAACTGGTAGTACTCCAGTTTGCCCGTCTTTTTGTCCTGACGAGCCCATAGCTGCCCATACAAGTCATAGATATAAACGTAAGTAAGCTCTGATTTTCCTGATGTTACTACAGCCTCAGCCATCAGTTTGGCTTCTTCGTCATAGTAATACCGAATGGTTTGCTCGCCTTCGGTACGTTCGTACAACAATCCATCACCGTTATAGCTATAGGTTACGGTTTTACCTTCTCCGGTCGCTTTAACCATACGATTCTGACTGTCATACGTATACTGTGCATCCTTCAGACCGTATATTTTTCCGCTTCCGGTACTGTATCGGTTACCGTTCTGGTCATAGGTGTACGTTTCTTTTTGCGTGCCCGTTTCAGTCTGAATCCGGCTCAATTCATCATAAGTGTATTGATCCGTTTTTCCGTTTTGGGTACGGGTCGTCATGTTTTTGTTACCGTCGTACTCATAGCTAAACTGTTGAACTGCGGAAGTCCCTTGAGAGATCGTAACCCCTGAAAGGTCATATCCGTTAAATTGGTAGCTCGTACTGAGCCCTTTACCAAATGATAGTTTTTCCAGTAAGCTATTCGGTTTGTAACTGAACGTCATACGATCTACCGGTGTTGTTCCCGATGAAGCAAGAGCAGAGGCTCCTCCTGTACCCGAGGTAATATCCATGGAAGTGACCCGATTCATCGCATCGAGCTCGCCGTGAACACGCAGGGCTTGTCCCTTTACATCAGTCAACGTGTATCCCAGACGTTGCTGTGTATTATTTTCATAACTCAACTGTGTTCCGTCTGGAAATGTTAATCCTTCCAACATTCCATCTGATTGCTGATAGCTGTACGTCGTTTTACCATGGTCGTCGGTCATGGAGGTTCTGCGCCCAACAGCATCATACGTATACGATACACTCGTATCTGGTGCCTTCATGCTTGTGAGCATGTCGTCACTGTTGTACGTGTATTCGGTGACTTTTCCAAGTCGATCCTGCTTTTTGATCAGATTGCTTCGTTTATCATAGTAGTAACTGGTTGCAGAGCCATCCTGAATAGGGGGAGTCTGTTTAATCAGCCTGCCCAGTTCATCATACTGTTTGGTAACCGTCTGACCATTCGCTGATACGACCTGAGTCGTCTGACCTTGATAGCTGTAGAAATACCGGCTTGTCTCTTGCTTCGGTGTTGTTGCCGTTGCAATTTGACCAATAGCATCATACGTATACGTTGTCCGTTCGCCGTTACCATCAATGGATGTCGTCACATTACTATCCAGATCATACTCTTTCTGTTGCAGTGGAACGTATGCACCGTTCTGATATTCTTCCATCACTGTCACGCGGCCCAGTACATCTCTTGTTTCACGGGTTTTGTTGCCAGCGGCATCTTCATACGTTACCGTTCGATCTACAGCGTTATACGCTGTGTTAGCTGTGGTCGTATCCGGGTATTGAGTCTTGGTTGTTCGGCCCAACGCATCTACGACGAATCGGGTTACATTTCCTTCAGCATCTTCAACCGCAGTGACATTTCCTTCACGATCGTAGGCATACTTATAGGTAGCCTCTGCCGTCTGTTCTTCTGCCAGAAGACCTAACGGATTATACCGCTCTTTGGTAACCATACCGTCCGGGGCGGTGTTGGTAATTATATTTCTCACATCATCATAGGTAGTGACTGATTTTGTGCCATCCGCATGGGTGACTTGAAGAACCCGTCCGGCTTGGTCATACTGATACGTTTCTTCTTCACCGGAAGCATCGGTTACTTTTTTCAGTTCACTAGCACCATTATATTCATATGAATCAACGTAAGGAGTTGCCTTCCCGGCAATATCATTGACAATGGTTGATTTCGATTGAACTAGATGTCCCGCATTCGCATCATAACTCAGCGTCACCACGCGGTCTTTAGCCAGATAACCGCCTTTATCCGTTGTCGTGACAACTCTGCCTTTCGCGTCGAGTTTGATCTCGGAGTCGGATAATATCTGTCCTCCGTATCCGTTTTTGGTTACACTTCGTAATACAGATCCTTGTCCATTATAAGTCGTTTCCGTGTATCTTTCTAACCTGTCATTAATCTTAGTCGTTGTACGAATAGGTTGGATCCAAAAGTACGGAGACTCCCCGGTTTCATAGGCATAAGTCGTTTCTTGTCCCGTACTTTGCTTTTCGGAAGTAACCATTCCGTTCGTATCATAAGTCACCGTAGTAGTCAGTTTATCTCCTGTACGACCACTTTCGCTAGTCCATTCGGATTGTTCTGTCGGCAGATTCCGATTATTTTGGCTATCGTACTTGTACTCTGTGTTATAGACGACATCATCTGCACTTAATTCATGCTTGTCCACCCGGATTAAATCCGGCTGTGCAGCTGCACCGAATGATTTGGAGAACTTCCATGTATCCACCGTATTTCCTGATTTCACTTTGGTCGTCCATGAAGCGGATTGACCGTATGACTCCAGATCCTCTCCAGAGTATTCGAAATTAACTTTGTCCAGATCACCTTTGCCATCTGTTGAACTAAAATGACTTTTGCGCTCTCTTACTTTGTATACAAAATGTACGGAAGACGTTCCAACCTGTTTCAAAGCCGGTATGTACGCATAATCTGTTATCGCTGAGGATGGGCTTGTAATACGCGACAGCAGCGCCGTATGCATCACACCATGTGCACTCTGATTTTGTTGAAGCTCCGGTAAAAAGTTGAATTTGGATTCCGGATAATAATACGTATAGGTCGTTGTTCGATCCAGCGCATCCGTAAACTCTCTCAGAATACGAATATCTCCGTCCTCACGCTGTGTATAGGTCACTTTCCGATCCGTTCCAGCAAGCTGAATAGTCATTTTCAGATCGCTATACGTAAATGTCAGCGCTTGACCTTCGCTATTTTCGATACGAGAGATAACACGGTTACCGTTTGAATTCGTATATTTGAAATTCACCGTGTTTCGGTAGGCATCCGTAATCTGCAACAATTCTCCCGTTTGTGTGAACAAATACTCGTACCCGTTGCGGATGGACAAACGATAACTGCTGGCTACTCCATCCACCGTTACAGTCGCATCTCTTTTCAGTGAAATGTCATTCCACACATAACCTACTAGTTCCAAATTTGCGTTTAAACGATAATAGCCCACACCTGGAACATAAATGTACTGGTTCTCACCACGTTGTTCCATAAAAGGTAGATCCCAACGCCAGCCCTGCCCAAGGCCCGCAGCTGTTTCTTTACGCGGTGTTACCGCATTAGAATACGTTTGAGTCGCTGCGTCATACTCCACACCAAGCTGTCCATTCGCTCTAGCTGTATCATAAATACGTGTCAGTTCGAAGGGAATCAAACCCGGAAGTGACAGATCGGCACTTTGAATCGTCATCTCCCCTGTAGCGGTTGAGATGGACTCAGCTCCATAAGACGTCATATACCGGGATGCTTCATCCCGAAGATCGACATGATCAAGCCCTGTTTGATCCACGGTTGTTCCTGTACCTGGAACTTCATCGTCAACGACAAGGATTGAAAATGATTTGAGCTGAGATGAATCCGACGGTGTGGATGAGGAAGGGCGTAGCCCCTCCATTGTAAGCGGTTCGCTGATTTCCTGGGTTTGAAGCCAGTTCTCGGCAGCCGCACCGCCTGAGCGATCTGTCTGTAACGCCTTATACAACTGATACAAGGAGTAACCTTGATCCAGTTTCGCTCTGATCCATTCCTCTTGAATGCCGAACTGCTCTTGTAAACTATGAATTGTAATATAGGTAGCAGAAGGAAGAGAATCTCTTCCTTCTGACGACGATGCCGCCGCAGCCTGCCCTTCATACGCAAAAGAGCCAAGCCCACTAAAAACTAATATCGCACATAACCATATCAATGTTATTTTCTTAAACACTTCATCACCTCAACCTAGTATTAACAATCATTAATTAAATGGGAAAATTTTCTTTGTTCTTTTCGTTAAATTACCGTTACGGTCATACTCAAATACAATCTGATCTCCTGTGTACAGCACGACTTTTAGTAGCTGATTCGCATAACCGTATTCGTAGCTGTTATCGTTGCGAATGTTCATCCAGGCCGCTTTGATGGCTCCTTTTATCGGTTTGCCATCCTTTTCACTCAGTTTGAGATAGTACGTTTTGCCACCCTGCAGATCCCATTCAAGCACGGTATATTGCTCGCCGTACACCTGCTCCTGATCTACGGAAGACACCAGAGGTATGCTAAGCTCCTTGTCTTCATACAACTCAATTCGAGGTTCGATGGAAAAATCTCCTGATTCTTTGATTGCAATTCGATATTTATCAGAGCTATATGGACTGAAACGGTAGTAGATATTACCTTTTTGCTCCTTAGGAAGTTCAGTCTCTGCGTTCTCATACAACGTCAGAAACTCCACTTCTACTTGTTTGACTGTAAAATTGCGGTATGGGGCTACGAATTTCAACGTTTGGTCTGACACATTATGCACCTGAATATCAGATCTTCCAGGTACATGTTGCGGTCCTACTGCATTTTTCCCTTCCTTAACAACGACTTGGTTCTGATTACGGATTACGTAATCGTAGACCAATCCTCCTACTTGAGATGTAAAGAGCACGGGTGAGAAAGAAGATGTATTAGAGAATATCGCCGTGGTGTTCGGCTCCAAATTTCGTTTAAGGAGTGCAGGCTCCTGACTGGGACTAGCTATCACAGGTGCACTGTATTGAATCGTTACTGGCTCAGAAGATATTGCAGTCATCACGAGTGTTCCGCCAGCAGGTATGTCCCAAGCATCCAAGTCCGAACCTGCCGTTAGATGCAAGAATTTATCGGTTCCTTCGTAAACTACAAAATCAACAATGGAACTGTTTGTTCCTACCCGATTGATTAGAGCCGTCGTTGAACCCGGATTCGTGAAGACTGCGCTCTGTCCCTGCTTTACCGTAATTTCCGTTTCAGGTGATGGGACTTCGTCGTCTTGTCCACGGAAAATACGATAAATCCCTCCATACGTTATCGCTTGCTCGGAAATATTCGTAACGACAATTTTTTTACTCCCCACGACAAGGGGATCAAAAGCAACCGCTGTTCTCTTGGATGATTCCGTTCCATCTGAATTGTAGATGATATAATCAAAGACTTTCTGTTGATTACTAGAGGCATCCGTCCTGATTCTCTTGGAATCGGAGCTTATATTTGTAAAGGCATAACTCTCTCCTTTGTTTAACGTTGCACGCAAATAAGCGGGTTCCTGGCTATCTACTACAGAAAAATCATCTGTGTATTCAAATAACACAGGTGTGCTTCCTACGACGGTAACAATGGCTTCTCCGCCAGATGGAATATTAGCGAGACTACCATTGTTATTGAATTTGTCACTATATGCTTTGCCGTCTGATTTATATACAACAATGTCATAGAGTGAGGCCACCGACTTTGCATTACTCCGGATTGGATTCCAAAGTGAACCGCCGTTATGAAATTTCACGGATTGTCCCGGTTCAACAGTAATCTTACTCAAGGCTTCGTTAGGCCGATCCTCCACATCAAAAATGGTATAGATGGCACCCATCGTTACAGGCTGTTCGGATACACCTGTAACTACGGCTTTGTTCCCATAAAAAACAACCGGAGCTGTTGAGGTTGATTTTTTGGTGCTGCGCTCCGTACCATCGGGGTAATAAGTTACATAATCAAATAAACGAGATTTGTTACTTGATGAAGCATCACTATCGAGATATTCCTGACTTTTGCCATAGTTCCAGAATGTCACGCTTTCCCCTTGGTTCAACGTTACACGGTGATGGGAAGGTTCCAGGCTGTATTCAAAGGAAAAATCATCCGTGTAACTAAATTCAATCGGAACTTGTCCTACAACGGATACAACGGCGTAACCTTGGGATCGAATGATCGGATTAATATTTTTGTTAAAGCCGTCAGAATGCACAACATTTTCCGAAGTATACAAGGTGTAATCAAACACAGCTCCGTTGGCGCTACTCGCATTGTTTTTGATTGGATTGGCTAATGATCCATTGTTCCGGAAAATAACAGATTCGCCAGGATATACGGTCACTCTTGTTATCGCATCTCCGCCAGCTCTCTGAACATCAAAAGTTCTGTATGGCACACCGTAAGTCACAGGTGTCGAGGTTACCAGTGTCACCACAGCTGTTCTGCCCGCAGCGATCGTCGGCTTGGTGGTTGAATTGGTCCCGGTCGTACTTTCTGTACCATCGGGAAGATAAACAACGTAATCATGTTTATCTTTAGAGGTTCCATCACTCTGTAGCGCATCCGATTTGGAACTAATATTCGTAAACTGATAACTCTCTCCTTGATTCAAAGTTACTCGTGTATACGCCGGCTCGTCACTCCAGTCACCCGTGTATACTTCATAGGGAAAACCAACACTAACAGGCTGTGAACCTGCACCTGTAATAATAACTTCATTTCCTCCAGCAACTGAAGGCTTGCCTGTAGTTTGAAAATTTGAACTTACAAGACTACCATCTTCTTTGTAAACAGCGTAGTCTATCTTCTTATCCTGGGTTGTGGAAGTACCCGCACTTAAAACTCTTGACTGTGATCCTTCATTGAAGAAGCGGTAACTTTCTCCTTTGGATAAAGTAACTCGGTGCATCGCAGGGTTTGTGGACACACCATAGGAAAACTCCGGTCGAACCGTAACGGTGAAAGGATTTTTCCCGCTTGATGTAATGACGATCGTGTAGCCTGAATTTACCGTTATACTTCCAGTAAAATCTAAATTATCACCTGAAATACTTCCGTCCGGTCTATAATTGGCATAATCATATGCACTGCCTCTTGAGGTTGATGCATTGATACTTAAACTCCTGGCAACGGTCCCGGTATTGGTGAATGTATATGATTCTCCCGGATTCATGACTAGTGTTTCGTTCGCCAAAGCCGCTGCTTGGGTAGTGAACATGTGCTCTCCGTATGTATCATCCGTCACCGTAAACGGGTCTGATTCCTTCATATGTTCTTCACCTTCATTTACATCCTCAGGTTCTTCATAGAAATCTGGATCCCAACCCTCTACATCCGCCTGCCCTAACAGCACTGCATCCTCCGTAGAACGGTTAACATCATCACCCGTGATTTCGGACGTTATTATTGAAGCTGATGGATCTGAAAGTGCATAACCGCTGGTTGGAAGCATGGTTCCAATAGCAAGCCAGAAAACTAGAAAAATAATAAAGCCTTTTCGTAAATTCATGAAATTTCTTTTCCTCCTTTATATTCATCTTCCAATTCATCCCTTAAAAGAGATAAAGATGGTCGAATTATAAGTATCGTCATTTTCCTTAATTTAGGTAATAGTTATTTAGTCCTTGATTTTAGGGACTATTTTCCTTTTAAGGGTGTAAATAAAACAAAAAAAGCCGCCAAATGGCGACTCTTGGATAGAATAAAACAGTTTATTACTCTCTTACATATTAAATTAGGTTCACTACTACTTTTCTTCCGAATAAACAAACACATAAGTACTCTCATCCGACAGCTCTTCCGAGAAAACAAACGCTAACCGATCAAATCCTTTGATATCTTCCACATCTGTTATTTTCCGCTCTGCCATATAACGTACCATCTCACCTCTGGCCATTTTCGCGCGGGTTGCCTTCTCCACAAGTTTCCCACCAACCATTTGTCCGAATACACAAGTGACAAACCGGGTTTCCTCCTTCAAAAAAGGCGTGATGTTCTTGCTGTACTCTTTGGAAGCCAGATTCAGAATGCAGTTGCTTTCGGATTGAAGCTGATCAGCCAGCTTGCTGCCCCAGAACTGATAAAGGGATTTGAATCCCGGACCTTGCAACTTGCCCTGCATTTCCAACCGATAGGGGGTAACCCCGTCCAAAGGACGCAACATGCCGTACAACCCGGATAATATGCGCAAATGTTGCTCCAGATACGCCAGCTCTTCCTGCTGAAAAACACCCGGCGCCATATATTGATACTGAATGCCTTCATACGAATAGATTGCTGGTGTAAGATTTTCTTTTACATTCATGCTCCGAATCCGCTCCATGTTCAGTTCCGCGATAGCGTCGTTGCACTTCCAGAGCGCTTTGAGCTCATCATAGGATAACGTCTGAAGCAGACTCAGGAGTTGTTCAGACTCATTAATAAATTGCGGCATTTGCGCGCTAGCCATCAGATCGGTGTCGACCTTCATCTTCTTGGCTGGTGATATAATAATCCTCATCGTTCTAATCCATCCTTAATCTACCGTTGTTATGTCGTTATTCATTGTACAGGATTAGGCAGATGAATCCAATCGTGAGGCTATATTAACTCTTACAGGACCTCTTAAGAAAAACTCAAGTAAACAAGCTATTCCACTAATGGACTCACTTGTTTATCAGAATTCATAAAATAAAATTTTTCACGAATGTGGGTCAGGTGTTAATTGCACCCATTGCTCTCCTCTATAGGTGTAGACATACTCCTGTGGATCATCTTTTAATTTCACTACAACAGGGTACTTCGGCATTTTACTACGACGAGCTGTGATGCTTATAATATCGTTTTCATTTAATCCTTTCTCAACAGTTAAATACGTTCTTAAGCCGTCTTCTAGTTTCTTCATATCATTTTCATAGGAACCATACCATATAATTGAAACTACGCCCGCTAATATTATAAAAATTACTGCTCCTTTTAAGTACTTCATTTTACTCACCTACCATTTACATTATAACAATATAAGCTGTGTGATGAACACGGCTTATATACCTATGAAAAGACTCAAAAATGAACAAGTCCGCCCCATATTGGACCGGCTTGTTCATTAGAATTTAACATCTTCAATTGTTGAAAAAGTAAGGTATGCATTTCATACCGCTAATTAGGGAGACACGCTACCCGTGCTGCTATTTTGCTCTGTTTTGGTCGTCGGCAATTGAATCATTGGTGTATTTGATCCACTCACATATGGAAGAGCTCCATCCCATTTCTTGATGGTTTCATATTCAACGAGTTGACTGGATAAGGATTGTTGCAGCTCTTTATTGGCTTTGGCTTGACCTTCTGCTTCGATCAACAGTTTGTCTGCATTACCTTGCGCTTCCACGCGCTTGCGATCTGCTTCTTTCTTGGCGATCTCAAGCTCAGTCGTTTTACGTTCCAGTTCTTGAGAAGCCTCGACACGCTTATCGATTGCTTCCTGAGTCTTTGCATCAGGTTGAGGAACACCTACAGTAACGTTAGATACAATAAAGCCTAACTCCTTAACATCATCAGAGAAACGTTGTTGCACGTCTACGCCTGCTTCAGATGACTTTTCGCCATAAACATCAATGACTGTAAACTTGGAGATACCTTTACGGGCTGCGTCACGGAAACGTGTTTTGAGATATGTATCCTCGATTTCTTGAATGCTAATTGGCCCAAATGTATTAAAGATAGAAGATACCTTACTTGGTTCGACTTGGTAGTTATAAGCAAAATCGATGGTGATGTTCTTTCCATCAGAAGTAGCAATCTGAATGTCTCTGTATTCAACCGTTTGAATCCGGATCGGATATTTGGTCACTTTATCAAACGCTCCAACGAGCTTCCAGCCTTGACTCAATGTACTATCCTTTACGCCTCCATTGGGTGAATAGACAACCCCGACATATCCATTCGGAATTCGTGTTAAAAAGAAAGTCATCAGTACGACTCCCAAGATAATAACAAAGGCAACCGCGATCGCTCCTACCCTAAACGTCTTTGAATTTTTCATCACCATTCTCCTCTTGTTTGAATTTATTGTATTTCTTCAGAATTCTACTACCTATTTTATTGAATAGCGGGAACATTAATGACCATAGAATAAATGCTAGGATAAAAATTATAATAATTCCCCCAATAAATGGCATATTTGTCCTCCCTTCTTATGGATGTAACCCAAAGCACAATTTATAATTAGCAACTAATTATACCCTTCATTATATATACTTTGTAAATTTATATTTGGTTCCATGGATTTCCAGTACCACTTATATGCATGTCCTGCATAGCCTAAATATAAAATAAACCCCGGTAGCACATCTGCATTCAGCAGCGTACAGCCGGGGTTCATTATTACTATTATTTTTAGTAGTGTTACATTAGATATCTCAACTTACACTTATCTCGTAAAATCATGCTGCCCAATGGTCAGCAGTGTCGGTCTGCTCTTACTCCACTCAGACGTGGCAATTTTCGGATTGTAATAAAATAGCGCGCCATGCGTTGGGTCGGCACCATTGAGAGCTTGACGGGCAGCCTTGAACGAGGTTGCGGTTGGCTTCAGATTAAATTGACCATCGTCTACCGCTGTGAACTGACCTTTTTGGAAAATGACTTCGGAGATGGATGACGGAAACTCCCCCGATTGCACCCGGTTTAAGACAACTGCCCCTACAGCGACCTGTCCTTCAAAAGATTCCCCGCGTGCTTCCCCATGGATCAGCTTCGCTAGTTGACGCAGTGTTTCTCCTTCGGCTTTGACCTTTTGGTTCAGCCTGTTCAGCGTCACCGGACCTGCTACACCATCGGCACTTAATCCCTGCGCTTGCTGGAAATCGCGAACTGCACTCTGAGTGATCGAACCGTAATAACCTGTTACTCCAGCGTCAAAATATCCGAGCTCACTTAATTGCTCTTGCAGTTGTACCACGTGTTCACTGCGAATGCCCTGCTCCAGCTTCTGTGCTCCAGCCGAAGGCGCGGCAACGGTAAGTCCAAGTGTCATTGCACAGGCGCCAAGAAGCATACTGACTCGGCCTGCTCTTTTGTTCGTCTTTCTCCCCCTGCGATGGGTGACTTTACGACTCACGGTAATAGGTTCCATATCGTCTGCACTCGTGCGCAGATCATTCGGATCAGAATACCCATATATGATATTCATCCCTGCCTCTTCATCAACTCGCACCATTTCGTACACGCTATTCTGTTCACTCGTCATATGCATTTCGCTCATTGTATTCTTCTTATTCGTCATTTCCTTAACCCTCCATTTTTCTGAATCCAGTTATACGCTTCCCCCTGAATCCTCTCGGATGGACATCCCGAGTGTCATTATAGGATATCAAAAATTGCCCGTCTATCGGACCGATGGAGCATGAAAAAATGAGTCCTGTGCAGATCAAAAAGAGGCATGAGCCCATGGTCGTATCAGGGCCACACCTCTTCTTATATCAACCTTGTACCGCTTGTCCATCCACCATTTTCGTAGGCAAACAGACCCGCACAAAAGTTGCGCTAAAATTTTCTGAACATTACTCGGCGAGTTCCTGCCCTTTCGTTTCCCGACCCCAGAACAGCACAGCAGCTGCTCCAATGAGAATTGTCACGAAGAAAATGGTGAAAATCAGGCTGATTGGAACTGCCTTCTGAACAAGCATACCTACCATAAATGGTGCAAGTACGCCCCCGATCCGGCCTACCGATGTAGCTAGTCCAACGCCTGTGGAACGAACCGAAGTCGGATACAATTCAGGGCTGTATGCGTACAGTCCGCCCCAAGCTCCCAGGTTGAAGAACGATAAGCAGATTCCGGCGGCCAAAATGGTCGCTTCGGTTGTAGCCAGTCCAAAGGCAATCGCACTGAACGCAGTCAAAGTAAGGTACACGACAAGTACGAATTTGCGGCCAAAACGTTCAATGAAATACGCAGCAGTGAAGTAACCTGGCAACTGTGCGATCGTCATGATCAACACATACTGGAAACTTTTGACCAACGTAAAGCCTTTCGCCATCACAACCGAAGGCAACCACAAGAACATGCCATAATACGAGAAAATAACGGTAAACCACAAAATCCATAGCATTAATGTGGTGCGGCGATGCGGTGCGGACCACACCGTGGCAACCTTCTCGCGGAACATGATTTTATGCAATTTCGTGTGATTCTTGTACCGCGGAGGATCTTGGATGGCACGGCGTAAATACAGCGCGTAGAACGCCGGAAGAGCTCCAATAGCAAATGCAATTCTCCATCCGTACTCTGGAATGACAAAGTTGGCAATCAGCGCCGATACAATCCAGCCCCCTGCCCAGAAACTTTCCAATAATACAACGGCACGTCCACGTTCCGCTGTAGGCATCGATTCCGATACCAGCGTAGATGCTACGGGCAGCTCGCCGCCAAGACCGATCCCTGCAACGAGACGTAGTGCACACAAGACTGCAAAACCAGTAGCGAGTGCTGATAGACCGCTTGCAATCGTAAAGATCAGCAACGTCCACATCAGAATCGCTTTTCGTCCAAAACGGTCTGCAAGTGCACCTGCAAGCAGGGCACCCAGTGCCATCCCGATAGAGTTGATACTTGTCAGCACCCCGACTTGTCCGGGACTAAGACTCCACTCCTTCGCGAGTGCAGCTACGATAAAGGAGATCATGCCGACCTCCATCGCATCAAACAGCCAGCTCATGCCGGCACTGAACAGCAGCTTGCGCTGCTTGGGATTCCGCAACACTTCCAATTTACTCATCAGATTATAGCTCCCTTGATCTCTATGTAGTCATCCTGACACTAAACCATTATTATGCAGAATGAACCAGAAATCAATGCAAAATACGACGTGACGCCAATTTACAACGAATATAAAACGAACTCGATTTTGTAAAGGATCTCTCAGTCTTCTTCTCGCCCCTCAACCTTTAAGGGAACCAGCGGTCAGACCTGCGACGAAATAACGCTGAAGTAGCAAGAACAGCACAATCATCGGGATCGCTGTCACTAGAACACCAGTCAGCATCATCGGATAATTCGTCACGTACTCCCCGCGGAATTGCATCAGGGCAAGTGGCAAGGTCAGCTTGGACTTGCTGGTAAGCATAAGCATTGGAATGAGCAAGTCATTCCAGACCATCACCAGCAGGAACGTTGCCGTTGCCGCCAGTGAAGGTGCTGCCAGTGGCAGAGCAATTCGGGTGAAGAGTCTCCACTCGTTTGCGCCATCCATACTACCTGCTTCCAAAATTTCCGAATTCAACATACGCATAAAACCCGTCAGCATGAACACAGAAACGGGCATCAGCATGGCCGCCGACACGATAATCAAGCCCGTCAGACTGTCCGACCATCCGAGCGTACGTGTGAGGGAATAGATCGGCAACATGCTGACCTGGGACGGTACGATTAGGCCAGCAACAAAGAGTGCAAACACTATTTTGCCTACGTTGCCGCCCCAGCGTACAATGGCGTACGCAATCATGCTACTTAGCAACAGTTCAATCGCAACTGTGCCGAGCGTCACAATCATACTGTTCCCGAAGTATTGCCACATCGGCTGATTACAGAACAAACCCGTCACATTATCCCACGTAAACGGCTCCGGCCAGCTGAATGGACTGGTGAAGAAATTACTGCTTGTTTTGAACGAAGATACAAATACAAAGTACAATGGTACAAGAATCAGTAGCGCGTACACGAATAGGATCAGCCGATTGAACCATTTTAAAACCATACAAATTCCCCCCTTCCTCATCTTCTTAACCTACACTTATAACTACTCTCTGCATTCAACATTAGCATCAACTAGCTCGTATTTTTCGAACACAGCTCTCGATTCTCTACAATGGCTCTTTCACATACTCTTGTATACATTTTGACTTGCCATATCTCGCCGATAACGCTGACGAAAAGAAGCCATCGTTTATCCGTTAATAGCTCACCCGGTCGGCACGGAGCGCCTTGAACTGTAATAGCGTCAGCAACGCGAGCAACACCAGGAAGATCATCGAACCGGCAGAAGCCAGACCAAACGAATAGCTGCCAAAAGCCGTATGATAAATATATGTGGTCAAAATTTCAGTGGCGTAGTTTGGGCCTCCATCCGTCATCGTGAAAATAAGATCAAAGGCCTTGAACGACTGGATGGTCGTATAGGCTACCACAATCGTTGCCGAAGGAGCCAGCAGCGGCCAGGTCACGGTGCGGAATACCTGCCATTTGCTCCCGCCGTCCATACGTGCCGCTTCATACAGTTCTGCCGGAATGCCTTGCAGACCTGCGATGAACACAATCATCATCTGCCCTGCATGAGCCCAGACCTGCACCGCAGCGATAGAGAAGATCGCAATCTTCGGATCACCGATCCAGTTACGAGCAATACTGCTCATGCCCGCCTCGTTTAATCCGTAATTGATCAGTCCAATGGACGGGTCATACATGAAGGCCCAGATCAGACCAACCGATACCGACGACAGAATCGCCGGCAGGAAATACAGCGCCCGAAGTACCACTTTTGTCTTGGTATTGCGTACCAGAAGCAGGGCTAGAACGAGTGAAATAAAAGTTTGTGCGATGACAACGGTTAACATAAACTCCACGTTATTGCCGAAGGCTTTGCGAAATACGATGCTGCTGAGACTGTCCTTGTAATTATCCAGCCCTACAAATGCATACGACGGGGATACCCCGTCCCAATCCGTAAAGGAGTAGAACAGCCCCGTCAATGTAGGAAATACGAACAATCCAACGTACAGCAGCAATCCGGGTAACAGAAACAGGGATAGCTGAATACGGTTTTTCATCGTTTATTTCCCGATATGCTGATCAATGATCGCTTGTGCTTGCTGTGCGGCTTCTTCTGGAGAAGTACCGCTTAACACGGCCTGAATGGAGTTGGTTACCGCCTTCTGGTTGTCTCCATTCAGAATGGTAAACCGTGGCTGGAACACGGTCTTTTTGTTCGCCCATTCTCCTGCAACTTGAAGCTCTGCTGTATCATACTTCACGTCATTCACCGTTACATTTTGTCCTGTCTGGTTGGCGTATGCCCCAGCTACATCCGGTTTGCTCAGGAATTCAAGGAATTTCTTCGCTTCTTCCGGGTGTTTCGATTTACTGTTTACCGCAAGCATGAATGTGGTCGTATGCACTCCCTCATATTTCGCCTGGTCGGCACTTACCGTAATCGGTGCGAGCAACTTTTGCTCGAGATTCGGGTTTTGTTGTTTGTTCTGAGCAAGTTGATACGATCCACTTGCAAGCATCGCTGCTTTTTCCTGAATAAATAGTGCACCTGCTGCCGGGTCTTTCGTACCCAGTGCATCCTGCTGGAAGTATCCTTTATCGTTCAGTTCCTTGATTTGCGTCAACGTTTTCACCCAGAACTCATCTGTCAGTTTGGCTTCGCCCGCTTCAACTTTGGTAAAAATGTCGTCACTCGGTGCATTGTTCATCACCATCGTATTCATGAATTGACCCGGACCAATGTCCGCTCCGGCAAAGGCAATCGGAATAATGCCATTGTCTTTCAGTTTTTGGCACAGCGCCAGGAACCCTTCCCAATCTTTCGGTGGGGTCAGGCCGTACTTTTCAAACAGTTTAACGTTATAGATTGGATCGTTATATACAAGTTGGTACGGAATCGCATATTGTTTGCCATCATGCTGTCCAGCTTCAATCAGTTTCGGATTGTAAGCCGACAGGAAGGATGATCCCGTCAGATCCGTAAACAGTCCGGCTTTGCTGAACGCTTGGAACTGAGCACCAGGGAAAGATGCAAACACATCCCCTGTGGAGCCGTCGCTGATTTTGGATTGCACAGTGGATTGGTACTGATCCGATGGGAGCGTCTGCATCTCCACATGGATGTTCGGGTTTTCTTTTTCAAACGCGTCGATCGTCTTGTTAAATGCTTCAGAATCTTCGCCGCGCCAGTGCATGAAGCTGATGGTTACTTTACCTGAACCTGAGGAGCCGTTCTCTCCGGATGCCGCATTATTTCCACCGCCGCAAGCGGACAGCAGGATGGACATCACCAGCATACTGACAAGCGGCAGGATCATTTTTTTCGTTTTTTTCATGAAAGACGACCTCCTAAGTTAGCAGTAATAGAATGTTGTTTCTGTCTTGTTTTCCATTTCTCGCGGATGATGGGCATCACGGTCTTGCCGAAGATTTCGGCTTCTTCCAGATGCGGATAACCGGATAGAATAAATGTCGTCACGCCCAAGTCTCCGTATTCCATCAAACGTTCTGCCACCTGCTCCGCTGTACCCACGATGAGGATGGCTCCACCGGAACGCACCACCGACAAACCAGTCCACAGGTTCGGCCCAACGACAAACTGCTGTTTTTCGGACAGTTCCCGGAGCTCATTCTGTCTGCGCTGATTGGTGGCATCCGTTTCGGCGAATGCGGCTTTGGCCTTTTCAATCGCTTCCGGTGGTACTTTGCTGATAATATCCCATGCCGCTGCCCATGCCTCTTCTTCCGTATCCCGAATGAGCACCTGAGCACGCATACCGTAACGGAGCTGACGATCTTGACCCGTCTCCTCTTTTACCTGCTCTCGAATGACTTCGATCTCTTCAATCTGTTCCTGAATCCAGTCATGCGGCTCGCCCCACATCAGGAAGGTATCTGCATGTTCAACGGCCACTCGCTTGGCAATCGGAGAACTTCCTCCAAGATAAAATGGAGGGTATGGCTTCTGTACCGTCTCCGGCATGCCTACCGGGCCTTTGAAGTTGTAATATTGACCGTTGAATTCAGGATTTGGTTCGCTGGATGCATCTGCACCTGATTGTGCGCCACTTCCGGCGAATTCCGTCAGATTCAGTCCCGTCGACTGCGTCCACGAACGCTTCATGACTTCCATATACTCGCTTGCGCGAACATACCGTTCATCATGCGCATGTGCCAGCGGATCACCGAGTTCTTCCAGATCTCGAACCGAACTGCCTGTAACTACGTTAATCATGGCGCGACCGCCAGAGAGCTGATCCAGTGCAGCACCCATACGAGCCGCGAGTACGGGTGTCACCAGACCCGGGCGAATCGCTACAAGGGGACGCAATGTCTTGGTGTGACTCATTACCGCCGAGCCGACCACCCATGCGTCCAGACAGGCTCCCCCTGTCGGAATGAGTACAAATTCGAATCCGGCCGTTTCCGCCGTCTGTGCCACCTGCACCAGATAATCCAGACTTGCTTCACGTTCCGGCTCTACACCTACATACTTCCCATCTCCAGCGGTGGGTAAAAACCATCCAAATTTCATCTCTTCCTGTTCGCTCATTCACGTCAGTCCCTTCTATGGATAATTGCTTTATAAAGTTCCACTCAAACACTTCGGTTACAGAAAACCTTTCGAGCACTCTTGTCCCCAGATTTCTTCTCATTTCCCTTTTATGGGGGAAATCCGGTGACAAAGGCGCACGCTTCGCTTCTTCAGGTCTTTTCTGCACCCTCCGTTGTCGTGTCATTTTGTAAAACAATTTAGCAACCATAATAATCACAAATGCCGATTAATTAACTTGGTTTAATAGGTATGGACATCATATCAATTGATTTGTCTGTGATCAATGTCATTTCGCGGCAATTTATTTTTGTCATTTTGTGGTCATTTTTCAAATTCAGGTTTACCTGATCTTGAATTTATATAAAACCCACCTGTATAATAGGTTATAAATGAATCTTTTAGATGATATCGACGATACTTATACAATAAAGAGGTGTTCCTGGTGACCGAGCTTGAGCGCATGAAGGAGGACCACCACGAGTTTTTGGATATTCTATTTTTCACTCCGTCTGAATTTGAGAAGGCCAGCGGTGCATGGCCGTTACGCATTGGCCATAACATTGCCAAAAGCAATTATCATATAGGTCCTCGAACTACGCCTTATCATTATTTGTTATTTGTGCTGGAGGGCGAAGGCTCATTCATTCAGAACGGACAGCAGTATCCCTTGCGAGCAAAAGATGCCTTCTGTCTGTTTCCACATGTGACGCATGAGTACTGGACAGATCCCGACCATCCTTTGCAGAAAATATTTATTGCCTTTGACGGAGCATATGCCGCTGAACTGCTCTCCCGAATTGGCTTAAGTCCTGAAAATCCGTACCGTTCAGGTGTACTCACGCCCGAAACAGCTAGCAACATGCGTTCATTTATGGAGGACGTTCGTAAACCGCAGGACAGTGCCAGTGATTTGGGGCGACTGATCCGGTTTCTCAGCCTTTTCGACCGCATTGCACGCTCTCCGGCGAACAAAGACTTGCAACCGGATGTAGCCACCCCCTGGCTTCAAAAAGGTAAAGAGTACATTGAACTTCATTTTGCAGGCGGCATTTCGGTGGAGGGTGTGTCTGCCCATGCAGGGGTGGATCGAACCCATTTTGCCAAACAGTTTCGTAAAGCCTACGGCTTGTCCCCTGTGCAATATATCCAGCAACTCAAAATGAAGCAAGCCAAACTCCTGCTTGTGCAGACCACGCTGAGTTTAACGGAGGTGGCTCATTCCGTAGGTTATCCGGATTTATTTTCGTTCTCCAAAGCTTTTAAAAAGCAAGTTGGCTTACCTCCCAACCGCTACCGAACAACGACAACAGAACAGTAGATTGATTAGATTAGTTGGTTAAGAGAACCGGCGCACTAACGTAACACTTTCCTGTTCTCAAGCGCAAAAATAACCTGAATAAGGCAAGCCCCTTCACTATGCGAGTGATCGGGATTTGCCTTATTCAGTACGAAAAAATCTCATCTTTCACTTCCTAAAAACTTACTCCCAACATATGTAACTTATGTACCGGTTCTTACGTTAATTCTAATGAATATACCAAAGGAGTGGTTATCATGCGTATTTCCAAGTTTTTAGTGGTGACTGTGCTAACTCTTGCTATGGCTGGCTTCAGTTCATCCGTAAATGCGGCTTCTCTCTCCGCTTCCGGCTCAACGGTAAACATCAAATCCAATGTGTTGGGCGAAAAATCATTTACAGGTCTGATTGTTAAAGGGCACACCTACGTTGATCTCGACGGATTCGTGAATTGCCTTCCGTTCCAAATTAATTCCAAAGCGTTATCCTTTCAATCCGAAACCAAAACGTTTAAGGTACTCAATGAAGACTTTGCAATTCCTACCCCAGAATTACAGTTCAAGGTTGGAAGTGATACGTTCCAGCACAATGATAAGTCATTTCGATTAAGTGATCCCGTTCTTTTGATTCAAAACCGCATTTATTTTCCGCTAAAAGATATCGTTTCGGTCTACGACATTAATGTTTCTTATAACTCTCAGACGAAAACGGTACAAGTGAGTAAAGAGTAACTTACGCTACACCTGGTTCACAAAGGTAGAATGTTACCAAAACGGGGAACAAGCGCACCAGTTGGGACGCTTTTATCTAATCGGAGACTCCAGATGTATAGGATTATCGCCCGAATAACTGTACTGCTCAATGTGCCCGTCCTTGAAAATGATGTAATGATACTTATCATTAGGCTGATCAGCGAATGTTACGGAAGCACCATAAGGAGCCTCTGAGCTTGTGAAGGAATAATTACCCGTTATATCTATCATTTCCTCAGAAGAATATCGCTTTTGTTGAATTAAATAAGCCCTCACTTTCTCTTCAGCATCATTCATTTTGATCGGATTACCAAATAAACTGAAGTACACCCAACCTGATATCACCACAACTAACGCTAAAGTAGCAATCCAACTGATTTTCACTCTTTTCGACATAGAGAAACCTCCATTTCTACACTTTCTCATTCCCTAAATAATATAAAAATCCCTTCTGAGCTACACACAGCAGGAACGAATACCTGCTGCTTTGCCCAGAAGGGATTATCAACTAAACGTTAAAGGTTGTGTTATTGTTTCTGATGTTGTGATTCTTCCTTCGTTTCCCCGGTCTTTCGCGCCAGCGGAATGCCATTTTGCTTCGCATACCACGCCTCATAATGATGCACAGCCACACCTGCAAACGATGAATGCGAGGCACCGAGTTCAAACACCTTCTGCATCTCTTCGTCCATATTGCTGATGGGCTTGCGGAAAAAGGTCAAGTGATCTCCCTCGTGTGTATCCGCGAGTTCTGCTCCAATCCAGACTTTCTTGCCCAGATCATCCGCTTCAGCCAGCTCTTCCTTGGACAGATCGTACATCTGCTGCCCGCTATCCCGATAAGCCATAATAGCTACCGCATCGAAACGGGAGATGACCCAGCGACTGAACGTCTCCTTGCCTCCAGCAGACTGCCGGGCATCCAGCCAGAATGGAATCGCTGCACTCATATATAGTCCTGCTTCCTTTCCGGCTTCCGTCCAGACCTCCATATTGTTCTGCCACTCGGCAATGACACTGCTCTGCTCGTTCTCCCAGCGTTTTAACTGGTATGGCTCGACATCGAGCTGAATGCCTTCAAAGCGTTCATTCTTCGCAGAAGAAGAATTGTATGCCCGCACGCGTTCAATAAAAGCAAGTCCTTCTGCGCGCTTCTCGCGATAAGCCCAGTCGGCATGACCGTTCAGCGCGTGCACTTCGATCTCGGCATTGGTTGCAGCCGCAATGAACTTGCGATAAGCCGCATCGGGCACCTCATCCTGAACTTGCAGGAAAATGGTATCCACGCCCTGTTCCTTGGAGAACGCGATAATCTCAGGTGTCTGCTTCATAATGATCGACGTATCCCACAGCCAGGTTGCCTTGTGTTCCTCATGCGAAAACCATTTGAACAGCCAGGACAGGAGCAGCAGGCAGAACACCACAGCCACAATAGCCCATTTCGCCTTACCTGCCAACTTGCCCTGTATTCTCATCGGTCGCCTCAGACGAGAACCGCTTCACTTGGTGCAAACACAGGATGTTGTACCGAGTGACCGATCTTGTAAATATGTGAGTGATTGTACGTGCGGAATGCATTACGTGTATCCAGAATTGGTACACCCAGTTCCGCAATATCATAATAAGGCAAGTCGCTGTGGTTGGTGATCAGCACGATGCAATCGTACGTTTTGAACTGCTCCAGGTTAAAGGCTTGGCTGTGCACGTTTTCGCCATGTTTGTCTTTGAATGATTCTGCATGCGGGTCGTAATAGTTAACGTTTGCGCCGCTTTCCTTGAACAGCTCGTATACTTCCAGTCCCGGTGATTCACGCAGATCGGCAATGTTCGGTTTGTACGACATGCCAAGCAGCAGAATGTTCGATTTACGAACAGACTTCGCGTATTCATTCAGGATTGTTGACGTTTTATTCAGTACATAGTACGGCATATTGTCATTGGTGGATTGCGCCAGTTCAATAAATTTGCTATAAAAACGGAATCCTTTGGCCTTCCACGACAGATACATCGGGTCGAGCGGGATGCAGTGTCCGCCAATACCCGGACCTGGATAGAATGGCATAAAGCCAAACGGTTTCGTCGCAGCCGCGTCAATAACCTCCCAAATATCGATGCCCATGCGATCACACATCATCGCCATTTCATTGACAAAGGCAATGTTGACACTGCGAAATGTGTTTTCCAGCAATTTGGACATTTCCGCTACTTTAGGTGAAGATACCGGAACTACAGTCTCTACATATTTGCTGTACAGCGCAGTGCCTAGTTTCAGACAAGCTTCCGTTGTACCGCCGATGACCTTCGGTGTATTAAATGTGGTGAAACGACCGTTGGATGGGTCCACTCGCTCAGGTGAGAAGCACAGGAAATAGTCTTTGCCCGCCTCATGTCCGATTTTGTCCAGCTCCTGCTGGATCAACTCTTCCGTTGTACCTGGATACGTCGTACTTTCCAGTGTGATCAGCATACCTGGTTTCATATGCAGTTTAATCTGATCCACAACCGTCTCGATATAAGAGGTATCCGGGTCCTGGTTTTCGCTGAGCGGTGTCGGTACGCAAATACTCAGTGCGTCAATGACACGCAACATGCTGTAGTCTGTTGTTGGCTGAAAGCGGCCGCTTTGCATTACTTTTTTCAATTCGTCGGACGAAATATCGTGAATATAGGAATCTCCATTGTAGATGCTGTCGACTTTGGAAGCATCCAGGTCGATACCAATGACGGTAAATCCTTGGTTGACCATCTCCACCGCAAGGGGAAGGCCGACGTAACCGAGGCCGACAACGCCCAGTACCGCTTCTTTATTTTCGATCGCGTTCAGTAAAGTGTGAAATTGTTGATTCTCCATGATATTCCCTCCGCGCAATATATTTGATTGTTTATATGATCTGAACTAAGGAGATTTACACGGACACTCCGATGACAGAATAAACTTCCCATCGCTGTTATCCCCAGATTTTTTGATTCCCTTTTGTTAAAGGGAAAATCCGGTGATAAAGGCGACCGCTTCGCTTTTTCAGTTTTTTTCTGTCCTCTCCGTTAATGTGTAAATAAACTAGTCCAAATCATATAGATGTGGTTGTAACTGTAATCGTTGTGACTCTAATCTACTTATCTTCTAGTGCAGGCAACGTCTGATCCGGGCGTCCAGCTCCACAGGAGAGAAAGGCTTGGTCATATAATCGTCTACACCGCTACTGAAACATTGGCTGATCGTCTGCTCCACCCGCTGTTCGGTCAATACGACGATTTTAGGCGGTTGCTCCATCTCCAGCTTCTGGATATGGTGAATGAATGGAAGCCCATCGATGCCATACAGATTCAGCTCGGTCAGCACGAGGTCAGGGGTCACTTTCTCGATCAGGTCGAGTGCAGCGAGTCCATCCACTGCTTCATAGGTTTCATATCCCTGCATTTTCAAACGCAGCTGCAAAAATTCTCGAACCGTCGGATCATTATCCACGATCAGAATCCGTTCGGGGGCATCCGCCGTATGTTCCAGCGTATAGATATGAATTTCCGATGAATCCACAAGCTTCGAAGATTCGGCCATATGCTGAATCGTTGCCTTTGAAGGGCGCTCCTCCGGCGGGAAACTGGCCAGTGTGATCTGCGGATCAGCACCAGGAGCACTCTCTTGCAACTCATGCTTGATACGAAGTCCTTCATAATGAACTTCATCGAGCGTAAGCCCTGGAAGCAGCACAGCAATTGCCTGTGTATGACTATCCTGCCATACCTGGAACGACGTATATCCCGCCTGCTCCAGATGTGTCCTGACCTGCTGCTCCGGCTGAACCTGACCTGCACAGTGAATGAACATTAAACCACAAGCTTCGGCACCCGTTTCCTTCAATCCCTGTTCTACATTGCGGTACACATTAACGGCAGCCTCACGCTGCAATGTCGCCGTATTTGGCATGTTCTTTTCCACCCTTCTATACTATTGTTACTGTATTACTTAAGCCGCTTTGCTCGCGTCCTTGGATTCCTCAGACCAGCTTTGGCGTGTCATCGTGCCCCAGGAATTGTTGTTTTGCAAAAACTGAATGTGTCCCTGCAATCTCCACAGCACGCCGAGTTGATGATATCCCACAAATTTCAGGGCGGAGTAGACCAGCATTTTGACCAGATCGGACAGCTTGTTATACCGTTTAAACGCAATTTCCTCCAGAATCAACGCCCCTACACTCAGCAGATATCCACTCACAAAGTTCAGCAAGCCAAACAAAACGAGGATCGGCCACTGGGTCATGTCCAGAAGCACATATCCAGCCAGAGCGATCAGTCCGGTAATGCGGAAATACGGATTCAGTGCTTCGAAAATAACGTTATATGGCATGGTGATTAACCCCATAACCTTATATTTCGGATTAAACAGCATGCCGCGATTTTCCAGCATGTTTTTCAGATTCCCGCGGCCCCAGCGTTTGCGTTGGCTAGACAAAATGCGGTACGAATCCGGCGCTTGTGTCCAGCACACCGCTTCAGGACAGAAAGCGACGCGGTATTTGAGTTTATTTTCCAGCATATAGCGGTGAAGCTTGATAATAATGTTCATGTCCTCACCTGGATAACCGTCGCGGTATCCACCTACGGCGATAACAGCATCCTTACGGAACATGCCGAATGCGCCAGAGACGATGATCAGACCGTTCATGTGACTCCAGCCAATTCGTCCGCCGAGGAAAGCTTTCAAATACTCAATAGATTGGAACATCGGCCAAATCTTACGCGGCAAGGATACGTCCTGAACCGCACCGTTTTCGATTTTGCAGCCGTTGGCAATCCGGACATCCCCACCAATCGCAACAGTCTCTTCCGGATTCTCCATATACATGCGTGCCATGCGGATCAAAGCATCTTTCTCCAGAAGTGAATCGGCATCGATGGAAGAGATCAGCGGATAATGGGACAAATTAATCCCTGCGTTGAGGGAGTCGGCCTTACCGCCATTCTCCTTGTCGATGACATACAGATCCGGGAAGTCCGGGTTATGATAGATGCCGCGAATCTTCTGACAGGAGATTTTTCCGCGAATTTGCGTATTCGGCACCGGCTTCAGCCGGTATTCTTCCAGCAACACCTTCAAAGTGGAGTCGTTCGAACCATCATTAATGACAATGACTTCATACGTTGGATAGTTCAGTGTCATGAGGCAGTTTACATTTTCAATAATCGTCAGTTCCTCGTTGTACGCTGGCACCAGCAGGGATACCGAAGGAACCAGTTCCGAGCCGGATAACGTGTTGTACTTGGAGTAATGTGACCTCCGGAAGATCGTCCAGATGTTACGAAATGATAAGGCCAGTATGGAAAAATAAAGCGTATTAACAAACACCACATAATAGATGGCGACCATACCGTAGATTAGCAATAAATCTCTAAGCAGTGTAATCCCCTCCTACTGTTGCAACGCCTGTGCGTTTCTTGGTTGTACGGTTTTCGCCGCGCACCGGGCCAAAATAACGTTCGTACAGCAGTCTTTTTTTGTTATGTGCAATCATCTGCTCTACCGCCTTGTGGTCGGTTCCCGAATGCTGCATCGTGCTCTCGATCTGCTGCATGGCAATCTCGCGCTCTGCACCCGTTCCTTGCACTGCTGCCTGACACAAAGCTTCGAATCCCGGTTCGCCCAGCTTACTCAAACTTTCCGCGCTGTTATAGCGAACTCTCCAGTCTTCATCGCGAAGTGCCTTGCGCAGCAACGGGATGCTGCCTGATGCATGCTTCAAACCAAGTGCCTGTACCACTTCCGCCCGAACTTCCGGATCGGTGTCCTGGATCAGCTTCAGAATCGTCTCATCCTTAAGTGCTGGACTTGCACTGAGATACAGCTTCACTGCTTCGGCACGAACATCCTCATGCTCTGCTCCGACGAGTCTGTGGAGTGCAGGCATTACTTCCGGCACCGCTTGTCCCCACATCGCCACAAGTCCTACTTTGACAAAATCAGGGTTGCGATCCTCAAGCAATTCGATCAACACACGACTCGTATCCAGGTTTGCTTCCAATAAGATGTCCGCTGCCAGATGATGAATCGATTTTCCTTTCGTTAAAAGCAGTGTAAGCATGTCTTTCAACTCGCCATGCCGGGTTGTACATCTCGCAATCGAACGTCCAATCATGATAGCCATCGGACCCGGCTTCTCATCCTTGAGAAGCTCCATTAAACCTGGAACTGCTTCGGGACAGCGCATGCCTCCGAGACGATATGCTGCATCAATCTGACGTCCGTAACGCAGACGGCCCAGCTCTTTCAGATCGTGTTCGACGAATCCGGCCTCGCGGCACAGTTCGATCAGCTTGTCACGATACTCTCCCTTGAACTGGTCAATCCATTCAATCAGCTTGTCCTGAATAACCCGTCTTTCTAGTGGAGCAAGCTTGCCTGGCGGCAGCTTGAGTGGGCTGTTCTCCGTCAATGCGGTCTGCAGATACGTGAAGTAGTCTCGTTGCTTCATTTCATACAAAGCGGTTTTGCGTCGTTTGCCGTTGTGGGACATTTTCATGGCAAACAGAACGATGACGCCTACAATCACAAGTGCAATGCAGGCGATCAAAAACCAATAGGCCAAAGCTAAACTCTGGAACATGTGAAAAAGTCCTCCTTTTATACTCGCTTATGATGTTCTATGCTGATTTATTCGATCTGAAAACTAGGCATTTTTTCATAGCTCTGCCGCATTTTCTCATAGCTTAACTTAAGTCTTTCGCTATATTCGACCTGCTCCCAAGGTTTCCAGCTGTAGACGGGTAAAGTTTTCAAATCCAGCGTTGATTGCTCGCCCCCAGGCCAGGATACCTGTTTCGTGGAACGATCCGTCAGCCATGGAACCAGCGTGATACCTTCAACGCTAGTTGTAGAAAACTCCCGACCGTTTTTCAGTGGTCCGTATTCGATGGCCTGCAAGGAGCTCGGATCACCGAAACCAAGCAGCATCCAAGGAATTCGCATTTCCACCTGATTGCCGTTATACTGCCAAGCTGTTAACGAATCGCTGTCTGCCTGTCCTGAAGCTGTCGTACCTCTCTTTAACGTTCCCACGTTCTCCGCCATGAATGGATGCGCTGAACGTGTATCTGGCGGGGTCATCTTCAGACTGACAGCCAGTTCCCACGGATGGAACGGATCAGCTGACTTCAATTGCTCGTCTGGGATCATGTTATATCCGTCCTTGCCATACAGACGCTGATTGAAATCATAGTCCTTCGCAATCTGTACCTGGGACTCGTTATCCTTGCCTAGTGTAATGACCGTTTCCAGTCCATCACTTAGAGTTTTGCCTGGCAACATGTTGCTTGGTTGACTGCCGCCGGTAAGGGTATCTGTTCCAATGCGAAGTACAGTTTTCTCCGGGTCAAATGGCTGATCCAGCGTCAAGCCCACATACAGATAAGCTTCATCATGGGTCACTTTCATCTCCTGAATACCATTCACCTGTCCCTGCCAGACCGTAACTTCTTCATCTTTCAGCTTATCCCAGTCATCCAGCTTGCCATCAATGGTCAGCTGTTCCTGTTTCCCTGGGTCCATGGCCAGCAAACCAAACATCTTTTCGTTGGTTAACACGTTTAGCCAGTACGCCCGGCGATCTGCCGGAATTTCCAGCGGCATCGTGTTCCAGGTCTTTTTGAACCACTCATCCTGCCACATGAACAGAATCGCTCCTGCATAGCCTTCATCATAGATATCCTGCGTAAGCGAAGCATCGATGTCTCCCTGCTGTACCTCGTTATGCCCGCCTTGATTTCGACCACCCATGCCCAGATGAGAAATACCAAGTGAGGACGGCACACCATACTCTGTAATCATTACAGGCATATCGGAAAACTCGGCTTTTAGCTTTTGCAGATAGCTTTTGTACGTGTTGTACTCGCCCTTTTCATCCTTGATGGTTTGCAGTGTCTTATCAATGTGGAACAGATCCGGGTAATACGGGTACACGTGGTAGGCAGCAAAATAACCTCCATCCCATGCTTCCGGCTTAATATGCCGTGCATCCACACTGACGAGATCCTCTTCATAGAGCGGCTCGCCTGGATGATCCAGCACATCGGTTGTAACCCAGTTGGTAAACGTCATCGGATGTTCCCATCCATACTTTTTCTCCTGAACCGCCGTGTAGTCCAGCAACTCTGCTAACCAATTTTCAAACGGTGATGCTTCTGCACTACCGGAAAAGTGAACCCCTTTGTACTGCGGCACATCCGCATGCACCTTATTGGTGTTGTCCACCATCCCCGGGTCCCACTCGGTACCTACATGCCAAGCCATCAAGTATTTTCCGGCATTGGTTCTGTACTTGCCGCTGGACTCTCCGTTCTTGGCAGGAATGTCTGCATCACCGTACACGGCAGATACGGCCTTTTCTATTTCCTGCTTGAACCTCTGTTCAATATGATCGGCATAGGCATCCTGCTTCTCAATCAATTCCTCCTCAGGTGACCATATGCCCTGTATAAAATATAACGGTTGCTCCCGGCCACGATTATAATCGACCAGTGCGGAGTAAAAAATCGGCTGGTGGACGGTATAGACCCTGATCACATTCGCGCCCAAATCCTGAATCTGCTCGAACCAGCGCAGGTAATCCTCCTCGGTGAGCGGGAACTCTCCCGGGTAATGTCCCGGCGAAGTCGCCCCCAGGTTCACCCCTTTAACGAACATTTCCTTCCACGTTCCATCCGGCCCGTATTGCATGAACCGGTCTCCATCGGTCTTGAATTTCATTTCCGTGCCGTTCTCCGCTGTATACGTAACAAGCTTTGGCTGCATGTAATGCCATCCGGCAAGTATTCCGCCAGTCACCACCAATGCGCCTGTCAAAGCTGTCAGTAACCAGCGTCTTCGTCGTTGTCTGCTCATGACTTCTGATTGCTCACCTCTCTAGTATGCATCCTGCTTCCCCATAGATCAGGTTCATGCACTGCACAAACCCATGCAGGAAACATACGATCATTCCGCTTCGGATGTCCGCTTGGTAGAGATGTCAGCGGTGTAGTTCTCACTATAGCGCTAAGCCTCTGCATTGTAACTAGGCTGATGGAAGCAAACATGATATGGAACGTTCTGCCCATACTCAGCCCGTTGAGCCACCCGCCAGCACTCCAAGGCAACAATTCCGTTTGCGGTCTTTTTACATTCGTGATCTGCCGAAAAGCACAGATGAATGCCCTGCTTATCCTGCACATCTTCACGTAATATTGTTATGTGCAACGCGGATACAGGCACTCTTCCCCCGAAAAACATATACCCCATTAAACGCGAGTAACATTTTAAAGTTTCGCGTTTTTTACAGTATTAACCATAAAGATTACAAAATTGATACTATAGTCTGATAACGCATCACTGAAAATCCGCGTCCTATCAAGGTTTTCTGAAAAGTACTGAAAATGAAAAAAGGACATCAGTCCCCCTATCTAGGACTCTGTCCATGAACGACACTTTTACAAAAATCAAAATGAACTACCAGTCATCACCCGTAGGTCACAGATATCTCACATTAAATGTAAAAAGACACATCTTATTTCCTATTTCAGACCTCTGATCTGTCGATCGTATAATTGTGTCCAATTTGCAAAATAATTCCGGTTGCCGCATTTTGAATTGTCCTTTATGCTTATAAAACAAGAACACTTGTTCCATACTGTAAATAAACTGTAAATGAACAGCTCTCTGCAAGGATCAGACGACAGGAGCAACATCAAGAATTGCAGATAAGGAGAGGAAACATCATGCCCCGCCAAGACAGACGTGTCATCATGCTGGCAGACTGCCAGTCATTTTACGCCAGTGTGGAGAAGTCTGCACATCCCGAGTACAAGGATCGCCCCCTCGTTGTAGCTGGTGACCCGGCGAGGCGCTCAGGTATCATTCTGGCGGCGTGTCCTCTCGCCAAGTCCTACGGTATTACAACCGCAGAACGACTGGGAGAGGCGCTTGCCAAATGTCCAGATGTTGTCGTTATTCGCCCAAGAATGGCCGAATACATCCGCGTATCCCTTCATATTACACGTATTCTTCAGTCCTATACCGATCTGGTGGAACCCTACAGCATTGACGAGCAATTTCTCGATGTCACGGGAAGCCTCGATCTGTTCGGCAGTCCCGAAACAATTGCACGCAGCATTCAGTCCAAAGTGATGGATGAAACTGGCGTTTACATTCGCATCGGCATCAGCGATACCAAAGTCGTCAGCAAAATGGCCTGTGACCTGTATGCCAAAAAAGTCCCAGGAGGCATCTATACGCTGCCAAGGAAGGATATGCCCTCCACGATCTGGGAAAAACCTGTACGCGATATGTTCATGGTTGGTTCACGCATGGCACAGCATCTCTACAAAATGGGCGTTCATACGATTGGTGATTTGGCGAATACACCGCTATCCCGGCTCAAGGAGCGGTGGGGTGTAAATGGTGAAGTGTTATGGCGTATCGCCCGTGGTATAGATGATTCTCCGGTAAAACCCGGAACATACACACACCAGCAGCAGGGGATCGGACATCAGATGACGCTACCACGGGATTACGAGACTTGGGAAGAGATTAAGGTTGTGTTGCTGGAGCTCGCGGAACTAGTCAGCCGACGTTCCCGGGACAAATCACTCATGGGGCATGTCGTTTCGGTCGGGTGTCGCGGACAGGATTACGACCGGCCAACCGGTTTTTCCCGTCAGATGAAGGTGAATGAACCGACCAACATCACAGATGAAGTATATGATGCGGCGGCAGCTCTGTTTCTGCGCCATTGGGACGGATTACCCATAAGACGCATCCATGTGTCGCTGAGCGGACTTGTACCCGATTCAGAAGTACAACTGTCCTGGTTTGACGACCGCGAACGCAAGAGAGAACTGGAGCGAGCCACGGATGATATCAAGCGCAAGTTCGGAGATACCGCCATCATGCGTGCCTCATCCCTGTGCTCATCCGCTCAGGCGCAAGATCGTTCTCATAAAATTGGAGGTCACTATAGATGAGTAAAAAATTGCAACAAAACGGACTTTTTGAATCCTCACGCATGATGCTTCCCGAACATCGGGAAGCCTATATTCTTCATCAGGAGCAGCTTGCCCCCCGCACGCGTCCCTCCCTGGATGCCCAGGCCGCAGATGAAATGTCCCGTTTGCTGAGCAACTCCATGGTACTTGGCGACCGCGTTACGATCACGCTGTTCCACGAGCATGATGACATTTCTTATACCGGACGTGTGCTCCGATTGGATCGCCCCGCCCGTACACTCAGACTGCTAACCGATGACGGGAATCGGGATCTTCAGATGAATCTCATTACAGGTGTGACCCCAGCAGGTGAATGGATGGATGAATAAACATGTGAGTGATGTAGCAAAATGAGCATTTGTTCACATATAGACATAGTGGGAACCCATTGATAGATGTAGCAGCTTCACGTTGTGCAGGACCGTATCCCTACGATATTCTATGGTAATAAAAAAGCAGCCGACAAACGATATCCGTACATCCGCCTCGTTCAAAAGAAGCACAATGTTCGAAATCTGATTCATCCACTGCATATAAGGGTAGCTATTACGTTGCTTTTTTAATATTAGAAGAAACTCCAGTCGAACTCCTTGGACAGACGCTCAAGCAGATGAACGCCAGCGAGGCTGTTGCCTTTGCGATTAAGTGCCGGGCCAACCACACCGATGCCGAATTGTCCCGGAACAAGCGTCAGTATTCCACCAGAAACACCGCTTTTGGCGGGCAAACCAACCTCGATGGCAAATTCACCAGAAGCATTGTACATCCCGCAGGTAGTCATAAAGGTCTTGGCGATCTGCACATAACGACGGGGAATGAGTTCTTCGCCGGTAATCGGATCGGTTCCATCATGAGCGAGAACAAGCGCCATGCGAGCTAGATCAGCACAGGTGACTTCAATAGAACAATGACGGAAATAAACAGCCAGCACATCTTCCACATCATCTTTGATCACACCGTTATGTTTGAGGAAATAGGCGAGAGAGCGGTTCAGATGGCCACTTTCCGATTCGGAGCGAAAAACGTCTTCGTTATAACCCAATCGTTCATTATTCGCTAACTTGCGGAAAAATTCGAGAATACGGCGGGACTTCTCTTCCTTACAGTCCCCACCAACAAGAGAGGATACGGTGATCGCACCCGCATTAATGAGAGGATTAAACGGAATACCTGGTTCAACCAGTTCCAGCTTGATCATGGAGTCGTAATCATCACCCGTTGGTTCTTTTCCTACATTAAAGAAGACCGCCTCTTCCCCGTGATCCATCAGGGCCAGAATGAGGGTGAACACTTTGGAGATACTTTGCATCGTAAAAGGAACTCCGCAATCGCCGGCAGACACATGGTTACCTTCCGCGTCCATGATATGTATTCCCAGATCGTCCTGAGATGCTTTGACCAGTTCCGGAATATAGGAAGCTACTTTCCCCTGTCCCGTATGCAGGCGGCTGGTCTCCAGCCACTCGGGCAACAGAGCATTCAGTCGTTCCATCGTTGAATCACTCATATGTCATCTCCTCCACGTTTATCTATAGAAGTATCTTACACGAGATACTAGTCCTGCAATACAACGGAGCGCTGTACTCAGGCAAGACACCTTATACTCCTTATTCTATCCTATGCATTACCCTGTGGTACGTGAAGTTACACGAATTTCTACCGGGAAAACAAAAAAGCTGCTAGAGTAACAGCTTTTTTGGGGACTTTGTTCTATTCTCTGAATCAGGTCGTTCATGGATTACGATGGGGACTGTTCCTTCATTTTTCCTAATTCCATGAATCATATTTCAGTCTTGTTCCCTCGCTGGTTAACAAAATCTTCCGCTCTTTCAGCCATAAGCTCCGAATCAATATTGCTAATGCCAATTCTGGCAAGTTTGTGCACGACCTGACTCGCGGATTGTGCATTTTCAATAATGATGTTTACGGCTTCATCAGCATCATCGACAACGCGAATATAACGTTTGAATTCCTCTTCTGTCATATTTTTCGTACCGACAAAAAGTTGGTAAAGCAAACCCATCACTGGCATGTGCAGCCTTTTATCAGGGGTCTCTGAATTGGTCCAGAACTGGCTGTCAAGAAACAGCATTGAAGTAATTGGAGCCTTATTATACGCGTCATTCTCACGGTAATAGACTTGAGCAGCGTCCTGGAACACTTCCTGGATTGTGCCTCCCCGCCCCTCCGAAAAAATGATACCGCATGAAGCGAGTGTAAGAAGTACATCTTCCCGTATACTATTGAGAAAGTATTTCGCAACGTGGGTAGCAAACGGAGTAAAAGGCTCGTGGCCATAATGCCAGGTCGGCAGTGCCAAACTGCAATTGAGTGGGCTGAGTTGATCCTTGAGTCCATTTGCTATTTCCCATGCGGGAAGCATCCATTTATGGAGTTTGCTTAACAGTTCTTCATTAAAGGTCTGTCCATCTTTACCGATAATATCGCTCATGTTTTGCGGGAATTCAGCGAACGGTTCCTCTGCCAAACGATTTATTGCAGATTCAAGGCAGTCTGCAGACCGTCCAGCGTGAAGAGCACCAAGATGTGTTGCTTCCATACAACCAGGTCCACCACCGCTAACGACAATAAAGCCAGATTCTGATAGCTTCTGGGCAATTCGTGCTACTTTACGATAGGTTTCGCTTCCACGTTTCTCCCGATGTCCTCCCATGATTGCAACAGGACGACGGCCTGCCTGTAACTCCGTTGCCAGAAATCCGTTCATTTCACGTACAACGGATGTATCATGTACAGCCTCCATCATCGCAGCATAAGGATCTGAGACGGTTGTACCTCCTTGTTGATGAAAATATGTTAAACACCGGAAATCTGGCGTGACTAATAGACTCCGTGCATCATCCACATTAAAACCCTTAAGCAACTCAAAGGGAGTATAAAGCTTATCATGAATAGGGTTAAACGGAGGATGCGTAATCCATTCCAATGACTTTATCATATGCTCTCCTTTTACATGTAATTTAGGGCCATTCTCTATCTAATATAGATTGCACAGAAAAAAGCCGCTTTATAAGCGGCTACAGCATGTTTAAGCATATACTTTCATGTGTATCTAACGTCTTTATCTGTTAGGACGCAGATTCAACTCCAGAATCTCCCCAGGCAAACCGTCGTAATCTCCCACCCATGTTGATTCAAAGTTCTGTCTAAGCAAAATCTGACGGGATGCCGCATTGGAAGGATCAATAACGGCATATAGAACCTCAATGCCTGCAGCCTGAGCCTGAATAATCAGGCGGGACGCGATAGCTGTACCCTGACCTTTGCCCCAATGCTCCGGTAGAATCATATACCCCATCTCTGCCCGGCTTGGGTTATCTTCATCCAGAATCAATTTGGCGTAGGCCACACCCGCATCATCCTGCGTGGTCACTCGATAGTGCCCGCATAAAGAACGAAGGTTATAATCTAGCATGGAATCGAACTGTGTTCTCGCTTCCGGCTCCGGGATCGCCCGCTCGGTAATCTGCTTCATGACGTCCTCATTGGAAACGAGTGCATAATAATGTTCAAAGTCCGGTTCTGTGTATTTTACAAAGTTCATGAATATGCCTCCTCAGGATAGATCATTTCAATGTCATCGTGTCGCATACCGTATATATCATTTTATAGCGCGTCATCGAGTACAGTTTTGCTTTGATTCACCTAAAGTATAACAGAAGCAAAGGTAGCAATGCACATCTTGGGATGTACGTCAGCGTGGTTATGTCGCTCTTGCACTTGGCAACAAGGCTTTTGGGATTTGTGAAGCTTTTGAAAAAGGTAAAAACGGCCTCATCTGAGACCGCTTGCCATTAATCTAATCTAACTTTTGGTATTCGTTCTTAGCCCAATGCCGTGTCCAATCACTAGGTCTCTGTGATGTTGTGATACGTATATATGGATCTGTACAACGATATAACTACAACTTAGCTTGCCCGCGATGACGGGTTGAACTGCATCTGTTTATTATGGGAATCACGTGCCCGCAGGCTTGTACCTGGAGGTGTGATGATCAGTGCCATCAGCAGTGATACCGCACAGAGTACCGCAATGACGATAAAGGTAAGATGGAAACCACCCAGCAACGCGCTGATAAATGATCCGGCCAGAGCACCGAATCCGAACCCTTGATAAATGACGCCGTAGTTTTTGCTCTGGTTTTTCAACCCGAAGTAATCGGCCACAATGGCTGGGAACACGGTAATGTTACCCCCAAAGCAGAAGGCAATCGCTGCCACACAAGCGAAGAAGATTCCAAAGTTCAGCGGCACCAGACTCAGCGTCATAACAGCCACGGCTGTTACGAGCAACGCTCCGGCGATGACTTTCATCCGTCCTACTTTATCCGACAAGGCTCCCAGAATTATACGACCCGCTGTGTTAAAAATAGCGACCATGGCCACCGCATTCGCTGCCGTTGCCACGTTAAGACCTGCGAGCTGTACGCCAATATCTTTGACAATGCCGATCAGGTACAGACCGCTCATACATGCTGTGAAGAAAATACCGAAAAGCATATACGCCTCTTTTGTGCGAAGCATTTCTTTAACTGTATATTCATGATGGACTTCTGAAGGTTCACTGACCGCGCCCTCTTTGGCATTCACCGGAGACTGTTCACGAACCACCGCTTCACGGATCAGGAATGATCCGGCAACAACCAGTACAAGAACGATTATCCCCCAGTACATAAAGGCTTGCGCTGGGCCAACCGCACTAATCAGGGCGGAGTTCACATATTTGAACAATAGACTACCGGTACCAAAAGCACCTACCGAAATACCCGAGATCAGACCTTTACGTTCAGGGAACCACTTGATCAGATTGGATAGAGAAGTGATATATGCTGTGCCGTCCGCAAAACCAACCACAAACCCAGCCAGCAGATACAGCAGCGTTAACGAGCTCACCTGAGAACTTAGAATAAGTCCAAGCCCGAGTACCACCCCGGCTACACGGATCAAACGCCGAAGCCCCCAGCGCTCTTGCAATCGGCCCGCAAACAAGGTAGCAAATGCCAAAGCAAAACTCGTTATCGAAAAAGTTATCGCGACCGAGCTGACGTCCCATCCGAAACGATCAGACAGCGGTTGATTAAATAAACTCCAAGTGTAAATGGTGCCGAGTCCCATTTGTACAATAATTGTACCCAGTACAATAAGCCAGCGGTTCATGGATAAAGATGATGTCGTGGTTGAATTCAATGCTGATGAAGCGGATGAAATAGCTGCTTTCATCGTAATCTCCCCTTTGCCGATGTCTGTGACATGTTGAACATTCTCTGTACCATTCAAACATACTTGAATGCGTTCACAAGACCATCATATATGAAAGGGGATTCATCGAGCCGTTCTGAGCATGAGTTGCATCAAATACGGAATGAAATGCCGTTATATGCGCATGAGTTGCCTGAATTCTTTGACTTTGCCACGACTGACGGGCACTTCGGCTTCCAGATCGCGCAAACGAAGCAGATACGTATTGTTAAACCAAGGCACGATCTCACGAATTTGGACAAGATTCACGAGGTAGGAACGATGGCAACGGAAGAAGGCATCCTGCGGCAAGCGACTGTGAAAATCGGAAATGCTGACCGGCATCGTGAACTCTCCATTTTTGGTATACACCTTAGTGACCTTCTCCTGAGCCTCCGCATAATAGATGTCCGCCGAATCGGTGACAATGATATTGTCATTGCGCAGCAAATTGACCCGTGTTCCTGTCAGATGATCCGCCGCCTGTGATGGAGAATTAGTAGATATCGGTCGCTGCTCCAGTCCTTGATGTGCCTGCCGTACGCCAGAGCGAACCTGATCTTCTCTTGTGTCATGTCCTCGCTGAGCCCCATGATCATTTGCTGACGAATGTTCCTCTGCGCGCCGATATGCCCGGTTCTCCCCCTGCATTAGGCTATCGATGTTCTCCGTTTGCTCCTGATCGCGTTTGAAGGTCAGCTCCAACTTGTGCAACATGGCTGCGATCCGCTTCTCGTCATAAGGCTTCAAAATATAATCAAAGGCTTCCAGTTCAAAAGCCTCAGCCGCATGCTCCTTATAGGCTGTCGTAAATACGATGTAAGGTTTACGTGCAAACTTGCCAATATGATGTGCCAGCATCATACCGTCCAGCGAAGGAATGTTAATATCGAGAAATAGTACATCCACTTCCTGCTCCTGCAAAAATTTAAGCACATCCAGGCCATCTTCCAGACAATCCACAACATCAATCTGGCTATGTTCGTGAATGAGATAACTCAATTCTTCACTTGCCGGAATTTCATCCTCCACAACTAAGGCTCTCATCCTTCTTTTGTCTACCCCATTCAACATGCCTTCATCTAACGCTTTCATCGCTTCATCATCACCTTGATATGACATCTCCTTTGGGTACATCAAATAAAATCTCGGTCCCTTGCTCTAACCTTCTAATCGTTAGGCCTTGTCCATAAATCAACTTCACACGCCGATGCACATTATATAGCCCGATTTGGTTGCCCGGCATGCGATCATGGTAGACTTTTTCAATAATATCCCCACTGATGCCTGCCCCGGTATCACTCACGCTAATACGCACAAAATCAGAATGATCCTGTACCTGAATCCGCACGGTTCCAGGGCCTTTAACCTTCAGAATCCCATGTATAATCGCGTTTTCTACGAGAGGCTGAATGACCAGGCTTGGAATATGCACTGCCACTTCATCAATCTCGTAGATAACCGTGAGTCTGCTGCCAAAACGCGCTTTTTCAATCTCCACATAATTACGGACTTGCTCCAGCTCTTTATGAATATCAATTAACTCATCCGACAGCTCCAAGTTGTAACGCATGTAACCCGAGAGGTTAACAATAAGTTCCCGCGCACGATCCGGCTTGGTGCGTATGGACGAAGCGATAGCGTTCAGCGCATTGAACAAAAAATGAGGATGAATCGTTGTCTGTAATGCGCGTAATTCCGCTTTGTTCGCCGCAGCCTTAATCTCCTCTACCCGCGAAACCTCCATCTGTGTGGAGATAATCTGAGAAAGTCCCACAGCCATCGTTTGCAGTGGATACGTAATTTTGTAGGCTTTACGATAATAGATTTTAAGCGCGCCCGTCACATCGCCCCGTTCTTTCAGGGGAATGATCAGCAACGAGTGGATATCCGGGGTTTTCTCATCTGTTACATCGTTACTGATCGTAATTTCCCCGCTGGAAATCGTCTTCTTGGTCATTTCACTAATAATCTCATTGCCAATATGATACCGTTCCTCGCCAAAACCAACATAAGCCAAAACATTCCGTGTATCGGTGATCGCTACCGCGTCGGCCTGGATATCTTCCTGAATGATTTTACATATTTTGCGCAGGGAATCCTCATCAATGGAGCGGAAATAAGGCAGTGTTTTATTCGCAATCTCCAATGCCAGCTTGGCCTGACGGCCTGCAATTAACTCCTTTTCCCCCTCCACACTCTGCACCAGAAGTACGATCAGCCCAATGTTCACCTCACCCAGAATCATCGGCAGTGCAATCTTCGAAACGATATCTGCTCCAAGCGGGTCAGGATACGAGTATAGGAGAATCAGCAGCATCGTGAGCGCTTCAATGATCATGCCTGCCCCAATACCGATCATCCAGCGTTTGGATTTTGGGGTGTATTTGTGAATGTAACCAGACACCAACCCCGCAAGTATACTTGTGATCAGGCACGGAATCGCGGTTATGCCATCCATATCGATGAGGTAACGATGCATCCCGGACACGAGTCCCGTAATAATGCCCACCGGTGCTCCAAACAAAATTCCACCTGATAAAATCGCAATGATCCGCACATTAACAAGTGAGCCTTCAACGTTGATGCCTGTATATGTACCAAAGATGGCAAACGCACAGAATAACATAGTTACCGCAGCATACTCCTGCCACCTTAACTTGCCCTTCTGCAAAATCTGCCTGAACCGCGGCACCCGCGACAGAAAAAACAAAAATATAATCAGCAGCGCCGCCCGCTCAAACAGCCCCAGCAGCATCGTAAACATTTCCAATCCATCTTCCTCCACATCTATCTGAAAAAAATAACAATAACAACGCCAGATCACCCTCATGCATCCCACACTGCGATATTGTATCCGCACTACTCGTATGCAACAGTTTACCCTCCCCTTTGGAGGAAAGCAAAGGATATCCTGTGAAAATCAAAAAAAAAGAAAAGGGATGTGGTATAATCAGGAAACTAATATTTGCCTTTATAAGGATACTTCTACCTACAACTTCTCCACAGAAAGGTGCTCTTACATGCTTGCCATTTTACTCCTTGGTTCGCTTCTGTTATTTAGTCTTATAATCTATATTTTAAAATGGATCTCCGGGCGATCCGGCAATGCTGAACGATCCACAGGACGAGTACTCCAGATCGTTTTATGTGTTTCAATTCTGGTGCTAGCCGTACAAGATTACATATTCGCAGAGCTTCCCCATAATGGAGTATTCATCGCCACCTTAATCACAATGTGGTATGCAACTATGGTCCCGGACCGTGCTCCCGTATCCAACAAGACCAAAGAGGCCAACCGAACATCTGAATAACATTGTTCAACTATGTCTGGGTAGCGCAGCGAAATAGCTAAAAGCAAGATCAGATGTGATTAACTTTACCCTACTACATCACCAAGCTCCCCCGTTACAATACCCCACAGTCATTCTTTCCTCTTCAACACACCACCTCAAATGCTAACGGTCTCACATGAGCTTATTTGAGCAATACAGAGCTGCCTGGAATTGTAACTTTAAAGCCCCCTAATCCAATTGGACACTCAAAGCTACCTCAGATACACTAAATGAAATGAGGAGAGTGTTCATGAAAAGACGATTTAGATGCCCAGTTGAGGCGAAAAAGGAGTATGTCGTAGAGGTGCTTTCTGGCCTCCGGACAGAGGTCGTGGCACGAAAGTACGGCATGTCTCCTAAAACGCTGACGACTTGGGTTCGTCAATACGAAGATGAGGTGGGGGAACTGGTGGCTAAAAAACAAAAAGAAACACAACAAATACAGCAAGATGTAGCCAACTATCAAGAATTACAGGAGAAATACAATGAAGCTTTGAAACTTCTTGGCGCAAAAGAATTAGAAAACCAGATTCTTAAGGATCTCGTTAAAAAAAAGTATCCCGACTACAAACCGCGATAGGTTGGATTGAGCGAGGATATCCTGTCCGTACGGTGCTCCGGATCTGCGATGTTCCTCGCTCAACATATTATTATCACTTGAAACACCCTGAACGCCAGCAACCCATAAGTAGCGGACGAAAAATCCCTGGATACTCTTACAACCAGCAAGGGAATCGTATTTCGGACACTCGGATTGTCGGGTTTCTTCGTCGTTTGATTCAAGGGCCAAATGCAGCGTTTGGCTACCGAAAACTAACCGTGTTGTTACGCCGAAAGTACAATCTGGTAATTAACAAAAAGAAAGTATATCGGCTCTGTAAGTCTCTCAGTATCCTTCTCCCTCAGCGCGAACAAATCCATACCGTACCGAGAAAAGTAGCTAATAACCGAACGGTAGATGGGCCTAACCAATTGTGGCAGATGGATATCAAGTACGGTTATGTTGCGGGGAAACGCCGGCACTTTTTCCTCGCAAGTATTATTGATGTTTTTGATCGTCGAATCGTCGCTCACCATCGCGGTAAAGCCTGCGACACGCAGAGCATCCTGCATACGCTCCGGCAGGCTATGGTAACGCGACGTATCCCTAAGACCGAGCCAAAGCTCGTGATTCGTACCGATAACGGCCCTCAGTTTATAAGCAAAGCGTTTTATAACTTCTGTGAAGAAGCAGGTTTAGAGCATGAGCGGACACCCGTTCGAACACCGAATAAAAATGCTTTTATTGAATCGTTTCATAGTGTTCTGGAACGTGAGTGTTACCAGCGACATTGTTTCGAAAGCTACGAAGAAGCCTTTTCCGAGGTAGACCGTTATATCCGTTATTACAACAAAGACCGTATTCACGGCAGTCTACACGACTGGTCGCCGACAGATTACCTGCGCCTGGTCAACGAAGGAACCATAGAGCCCAAATCCATTGCATTATGATGCGTCAATCTGAGAAAAAGCTAGCTAGTGTCCAATATTAAGGGGTTGAACCGATTTCGCTGAAAAGAGAGTAAAAATGTCCATTTTCATATCAAATTCCTAAAATAAGCTCTCCTGTGATCGTTAGAAAATAAAAAGGTGTGATATACCCTAAATAGCGTCTCCGGTGATCGTTAGAAAAACCAAGCTCCCTGGTGCCCTCTCAGCATCTTAAACATTTCCAATCTAACTTCCTCCACATCTATCAAAAAAATAACAGAGCCCGATAACCGTCATACATCTCGCATCTCATACTGTGAGATTATGTCTACACTACTCGTATACCGCGGTCTTCCCTTCCAAGTGAGGAAAACAGAAATTATCCTCTCTAAAAATCCAAAAAGGCATTTCATCAAGTCATATATGACTGATGAAACACCCTTCTTTACATTACCAATCTCTCTTGAATGTAATGTGCCTTTCAAAAGAACGTTCGTTTACAGTTTAACGGAGAGGACAGAAATAGCCTAAAGAAGCGGAGCGTTCGCCTTTATCACCGGATTATACCTTTATAGAGGGTAATTCACAAAAAATCCGGGGATAACAGCGATCAGAAGGGTATTCTGTCCTCGTAGTGCCACGTGTAAACACTCATCTTTCTTTGCAGGATAACATCACATTCAACTTTACCTGAACATACCCCACAGCTTAATCAAATGAAACGTATTGTTCGGATCAATCTTCTGCGCGATCACAAAAGTAACAAATTGCTCCTCCTGTGCAGGTGAGAAGTTCTCATTCATAATGACTGCCGATGATTTAATGAGCCGACGCACCTTCGCTTTATCCTGCAGATCGGCCTTCGTTACGCCATCGATCAGCTTTTTAATCCGCTCTTTAACCGCAGGATTTTTCATCTTAAGTTTGATCCGCTCCACCAGCTGCGGACTAATTCCATATTGTTGGTAACCCAAAACGTACAGCACCTCCCAAAAAATGAACTCACTTCTTATTCATATGTCGGGAGGGCTTGTTCACTTGTCACTTTTTACAAAACATGCCTTAAAACACATCCAGCGCTTAATCGATCAGATCACCCTTGAACACCTGCTGTTGCTGAAGAAAATCACGTAGAGGTGTATAGTCAACTGAAGTCCAGAACGTAGCATCCGCAATCAGTGCGGATACATCATCCCGCGCCTGCTCCAGTACGGCGAAGTCTGCTACCATATCGGCCAGTCGGAATTCAGGTAGCCCACTCTGTTTGGTGCCAAAGAAATCACCTGGCCCCCGGAGATCCAAATCACGCCGTGACACCTCGAATCCATCCTCGGTTTCGGTCATGACCTTCATGCGTTCCTGCCCGACCTCTGTCTTCGGATCAGCAATAAGCACACAATAGGATGCATGGGCACCACGTCCAACACGCCCCCGCAGCTGATGCAGCTGGGACAAACCAAAACGGTCTGCGTCCATAATGACCATCAGTGTGGCATTGGGTACATCGACTCCGACTTCTACCACCGTGGTAGATACCAAAAGCTGAATGTCATTGCTATAGAACTCTCGCATCATTTCTTCTTTTTCCGCAGCTGTCATGCGCCCGTGGAGCAGCCCTACTTTGTATTTAGGGAAATTCTGCTGCATCTGTACATGCAGGTCAATCGCATTTTGCACATCCAGCTTTTCCGATTCCTCGATCAGTGGGCAAATCAGATAAGCCTGACGTCCCTGATCTACCTCTCTCGAAATAAAACCGAGCACTCGCTCCATCATGTCGTGCTTCACCCAGTACGTGGAGATCGGAATTCGCCCCTTCGGCCGCTCCGATATCGTCGACACCTCAATATCGCCAAATGCCGTAATCGCAAGCGTCCGCGGAATAGGTGTTGCGGTCATCGTTAATACATCCGGATTATACCCTTTACGTCTCAAAACGCTGCGCTGATTCACCCCGAAGCGATGCTGCTCGTCCGTCACCACAAGGCCCAGCTCCCGGAAAAAGACATCTTCCTGAATCAGGGCGTGTGTGCCCACCACAATATCCAGCATTCCCATCTGCAAGGAGGCGATCAGATCTTTCCGTTTGCGTCCGTTTACACTGCCCGTTAACAGACCCACCGTCACACCAAAAGGCTCAAACAGCTTCTGCAAGGATCGCATATGCTGTTCCGCCAGAATCTCAGTTGGCACCATAAGTGCCCCCTGAAAGCCGGAGCGCACCGTCGTATAAAGTGCAATGGCTGCGATCACCGTTTTACCAGAACCTACATCGCCTTGCAGCAACCGATTCATCGCATAGGGTGAACGCATATCATGCAATATTTCAAGTTCCACCTTCTTTTGCGCATCTGTCAACTCAAACGGCAAACTACGTACAAACTCTCGAATCGTCGTATTGTCCGTTGTATGTACCATGCCATCCATTCGGTTTCGATTTAACGCACGAAACGCCTGCATTTTAAGTTGGAACAAAAATAACTCCTCATAGACCATGCGCTGTCTGGCTCGCTGACCTTCCTGATTATCTTGCGGACGGTGAATACCGGCTATTGCCTGCTTGCGTGGCATCAGATTATATTTTTTAATCAATGCCTGCGGTAAAATCTCCGGAATCATCTCACCGTACTGAGTCAGCCCCTGGTTAATCGTCTTGCGCATCCATTGCTGCGTGACCTTGCCCGTGACGGAATATACCGGTTGCAGTGTGCCTGAACGTCCATCGCCTTTATCCGGGAATTCCGAATCAGATACGTTAAGCTGCATACGCTTTTGTTCCCATTTCCCTGTAAGCACAATTTCCCGGTTGGGTGTAAGCTGGTCCTTGAGAAAATGGCGGTTAAACCACGTTGCCGTAATCATCCACTCTTCCGTCATAATCTTGCAAGTCAGACGGGACTTTTTACCATAACGTTGCAACACTGGAACACCCATAACCTGACCTTGTACCGTAATTTTGTCTCCGTCTTTTACCTCACTAAGCGAACGCAGACGATAATCTTCATAACGAAACGGATAATACTCCAGCAAGTCTTTCACACTAGAGATGCCAAAGGCGTGAAGCTCTCCCTCTTTGAGAGCACTCACGCCGTTAATTTGCTTGACTGATATTTCTTCCAAGTTCATATCTAATCCCTCATTCCGGAACAGGCCACATAAAGATAGCAATAACACCGGGCCCCACATGACTGCCAATAACGGCCCCGATATTCGTATAGATCACTTCATTCAATGTAAAATGACCTCGTAACTGTTCCGCACAAGCCTCTGCTGACGCGGGGTCGGCCGTATGACCTACCGCCAGATTGACTCGCTTTCCAGCCAGATCCCTCTGGAACAGTTCAATAATACGTGCCATAGCCTTTTTATGACCTCTGACTTTCTCTACGGCGTAGATTACGCCTTCTTCATCGATAGACAGGATCGGTTTGATATTTAACAGCGTTCCCAAGATCGCTGAGGCTTTGCCAATCCGTCCGCCTTTCTGCAGATACTCCAGCGTATCCACCAGAAAAAACAGTTTACGGGATTGTTGCATTGCCTCCACAGCAACTGCAATCTCAGCAACAGACTTGCCTTGTTCAGCAAGCTCGGCAGCATGTACAACCATTAGACCATACCCGTAGGAAGCCGATTTTGAATCAATGATTGTTAGATCCGCTTCCCGTTCCAGTAGAGACTTGCCGAGCATCGCCGATTGATACGTACCACTCATGCCCGAAGACAAGTGTATAGATACGATAGGTCGGTCCGGGTTTTCGTCCAGCAAACGCTGGTACACATCCATAAAATCGGTAGGAGAAGGCTGTGAAGTCGTAGGCAGGACTGCGCTCTGCCTTAACTTATCGTAAAACTGCTCCGAAGTCAGTTCCACTCCATCCGCATAGTTTTCTTCCCCAAACAACACGCGCAAGGGAACCACATGTATACCGTATTTACGAACCAGTTCCTCAGGAATATCCGCCGTACTGTCCGTTACAATCGCAACCTTGTGGCTCACAGGCTCTCCTCCTCTTCACATCAAGTGCTATCATGCATGTTTAACAAGTCATTCGTCCAGCGTCTAAAATCGATAGTGATTGGCTTGTGAAACAACCGCAATTAGGACTCTACAGAGAACAGATAATAGTACACGGGCTGTCCTCCCTGATGTACCTCGACTTCCGCGTCAGGATACTGCTCTTCCAGCCATGCAACAAGAGAAGAAGTAATCTCAGCGTCAGCCTCTTCCCCCTCAAGAACCGTAACCACTTCATCTCCGCTCTCCATCATCTGCCCAAGCAGACCTTCACAAGCATGAAGCATGCTCTCATCTGTCGCAACAATTTTGGAGTTATAGATCCCGATATAATTTCCGGCTTTGATATCCAGTTCATCATATTGTGTATCCCGAACGGCATGTGTCACTTGTCCGGACTGCACGCGGCTAATGGCCTCCAGCATCTGTTCACGGTTCGTTTCCGCAGACTCATCCTCTTGGAAAGCAAATGCCGCTGCCATCCCTTGTGGAATGGTCTTGCTTGGAATAACCGTAATCCGGCGCTCATCCTCCAGCAATTCACGAGCTTGTTCAGCTGCAAGAACGATGTTGGAGTTGTTCGGTAAAATAAAGATTTGATCCGCCGCAATCGAACGAACGGCTTTTACAAAGTCTTCTGTGCTTGGGTTCATCGTCTGACCACCAGACATCACCACATCTACACCCAGACTTTTGAAAATTTCCGCAATGCCGTCACCGGAAGAAACCGCAATAAAGCCATATGGTGCCATTTCATCAGCCGGAAGCACCGCTTCTTCCAATGTGCTTGTCTTCTCATGCGGAATGTCAGCAAAGAGATCAGGTGAAGCTGCAATATCCATGCCTGCGCTCAGCAGGTCCCGGTGCTGTTCACGCATATTGAGAATATGAATCTGTGTAATTTCTCCATACTTCAAAGCCAGATTTAATACATCACCAGGTGTCTTGGAATGCACATGCACCTTAATCACTTCATCGTCTGCAATGATGATGATCGAATCTCCATTTATTGACAACGATTTACGGAACGACTCTTCATCAAATGTTGCTCCTGCATTCTCACCAAGCTCACGATTGATGAAAAACTCCATGTCGTACAGGAATTCAATATCTTCTGTTTCCAATCTTGCCTGAGCTGACAAAGGCATCTCGGGCGTAATTACTTGTGCCGTCTTCGTTGCAACTGGCTCGATTGCAGGCGTTTTCACCGGTGTTGCTGCTGAAGAAGCAGATTCTTTTTGCAGTGAGGCACGTGAACTACCGTCTGTTTTCAATAGCACGTCCATAAAACCTTCATAAATATATACAAGACCCTGACCACCCGAATCCACCACACCGACCTGCTTTAAAACAGGCAGCAACTCTGGAGTCATCGCCAGCGCTTCTTTTGCTTTTAATAGAACTTCATTCATTAATTCAGTGATATCATTCGTCCGTCTTGCATAGTAGCTGGCATGTTTAGCCGCTTCTTTTGCTACGGTAAGAATGGTTCCCTCCACAGGTTTAACTACAGCTTTGTATGCTGCGTCAACACCATTTTGCAGGGCGGCTGCAAATTGAATCGTATTCAATTCTTCATAAGGAGCTGCTGAACGGCTGAATCCACGGAACAATTGGGATAAAATAACCCCTGAATTTCCGCGCGCGCCCATAAGCAAGCCCTTCGACAGTATTGCGGCAGCTTCTCCGATGGAAGCAGAGCTCTTTCTTTTGATCTCTGCAACACCAGCAGTCATTGTCAAATTCATATTTGTTCCCGTGTCACCATCCGGCACAGGGAAAACATTCAGGGAATTGACGTGTTCTGCGTGCTGCCCTAGTTGTTCCGCTCCGGCGAGAACCATTGCGGTGAAATCTGTTCCATTTAAAGAACGTATACTCAAGTGAGAATTCCCCTTCCTAGCTTGATACACGAACAACTTGCACCAAGAATCAATTTGGTCTGTTCATGCGCTAACGCGGCTGCGTTATTCTTCGTCCATACCTTGTCCGGCACAGGCATATAATACAACATGTCAGCCGGATAAACGGTCTGGGCGGCCGGGCTACCAATATCCTGCATTCTCTGCAACCCGTTATGCGGGCATAGGGATATGCACCGGTATCAGAAGCCGACATGAATGCCGCATGGAGACTGGTGCCAATGATGGAATGCCGCATCTCACAGCGTTGCCAAAAAAGCAAACCTCCAACCTCTACGTACGGTTTTTTCTCCGGCTTCCCGCGGCAACAGCCTATTCATGGCTGTATTATGGACTATTCAACATTGTACTATATTAGACAAGAGAAATAAATAAAGTTTTTGGATCAGTTGACGAAGCTTTTTTGATTATGATATTATATTTAAGTATTGTTTTATGCAGGTTAAGTAATGGAAATGATCCGGCCATGCCGGCTTGAACAACCCATTAGCTACTGAAGCCTGACCTTTAGGATCAGGTAAGAACAATTAAGTCCTTATGGAATGACGTTTGTCTCTCCCAAAGGCACTGGTTATTTTAGGATAGGAGGTGTAATCTATGTCTCGCAAATGTTATGTGACAGGTAAGAAACCGGGCACCGGTAACCACGTATCCCACGCTAACAACCGTAACCGTCGTTCTTGGGGCGTAAACGTTCAGAAGGTTCGTATTCTCGTGAACGGCAAACCAAAACGTGTATACGTAAGCACCCGTGCACTGAAAGCCGGTAAAGTGACTCGCGTATAATCACGCAAAGCTACTATAAATCGGGTAAGCAAAAAGCACCTTGTTCCTTGCAGGTGCTTTTTTGGTGTTCCAAAAAGCACATGTCCAACACACAGGAATGGCCGCCGCATGGCACATCATACAGATCTGGTTCTCCAGATGAGCGTGGAGCCAAAACGGCGGTATTCGACTAACTGTGCTGTTAATCAGATCAGTTCTTTTGAAACGTATTCAGGATCGCCTTTACAAACCCTCCCAAAAACTTCGGCAGTTTGAATGTGTAAAATTTCATACTTCACCCTCCCCATCATGCTCATGCATCCGCCGTATCCTATGCTTCAGGCCTTTTTCACCCAAACACGACAAAAAAGGCTACATGAGAAACCTGCTCATGTAACCATATTTATGCGGAACCTGCTGTCCCTATTCCACAATGACAAGCCTGAGATCAGCCCATTTACGTTTGAGTAGGGATGTACTGATAAACAGCGATCATAAAAACACTCATGAGATAATACAGTATGCTGAAAATGACAAAAGTAATCCGATGTCCCTTCCGATCAAACTTTCGGAAATACATGATAACTACGGCAACCCCAATTAATGACGTGAGCGCATTAAATGGAGCCTGGAGAACTGAAAACAGTGCAAGCACCAAGCCCGTAATCATGCTTCCCGCCATTGTCAGCAATGTCTCTTTAAAAGTCATGAATTAACCCTCGTAACTGCTACGAATCTCGGCAATGGCAGCAGCGCGGTCTTCACGTCCGAATACGGCACTACCAGCGACCAGAACATCAGCACCAGCTTCCACAACGAGTGGAGCTGTATCTGCAGCAATACCGCCGTCTACCTCGATATGTACGTCATGACGTCCTCTTTCGTTCAGCCATGTACGAATCTGCTTGATTTTGTTCATCGTACCGGAAATAAATGCTTGTCCGCCAAAACCAGGATTCACCGTCATGACAAGAACCATATCTACATCGTCCAGTACTTCCTGAATTGCACTTGCTGGAGTACCAGGATTAAGAGCAACGCCTGCCATAATTCCCTGCTCTTTAATGAGATGAATGACACGGTGCAGATGCACGCACGCCTCAGCATGAACTGTAATCACCGCTGCGCCGGCTTTAGCGAACTCTTCCACGTACCGTTCCGGATTCTCAATCATTAGATGAACGTCAAGCGGCAATGTTGTATGAGGTGCAATGGCCTTAACAATAGCAGGACCGAGTGTAATATTAGGAACGAAGTGCCCGTCCATAACGTCAACATGAATCCAATCTCCGCCTGCTGCTTGTGCTTCGGCAACCTCTGCACCTAATTTGGCGAAGTCAGCCGATAATATTGATGGGGCAATTTTAATCATATTAATACCTCCGCTTCTTATCTTTCATTTCTGTCAGGAACTGAACATAATGCTGGTATCGACTTTCAGAGACCAGCCCTTCCTCCTTGGCTGTCAGCACTTTACAGCCTGGTTCATGCGTATGCGTACAACCACGGAACTTACACTGATCAGCAAACTGGGCAAACTCTCGGAAACATGTGGATAATTCCTCCACACCAATCTCCAGAAAGTCCAACTGGCTGAATCCCGGTGTATCCGCAACAAATCCGCCATTATCAAGTGGAATGAGTTCCACATGTCTGGTCGTATGTTTACCGCGCCCAAGACGCATGCTGATTGCACTCGTTTCCAAGGTAAGACCTGGCATCAATGCGTTCAGCATCGATGATTTGCCAACACCAGACTGACCGGAAAACACGCTGATCTTGCCCGCAAGGCGTTCTCTAAGCAGCTCACTGCCTTCTCCAGTCCTTGAACTGGTCGAAATAACCTCATACCCTATCTGCTCGTACATTGTCTTCACTTCAGCCACGATATTCCGATCCTCAGCTTCTGGATCAATCAAATCCTGTTTCGTCAGCACGATAAGGGCATCAAGTCCAGCTTGCTCAATATGCACGAGGAACTTATCTAGGAGATTCAGGTTCATATCGGGCTCTTTGACCGAAAATAGCAAAACAGCCAAGCTGACGTTTGCTACAGGCGGACGAATTAACTCGGTCTCTCGCTTGTGAATCTCATCGACGGTTCCTTCCCCATTCTCCGTGAGCATGTAGCTTACACGGTCACCAACAAGCGGAGAAGTGCCTCTTTTGCGAAAAATCCCCCTGGCTCTGCATTGAACGGCGGAACCTTCAACCGAAGGAACCCCGTTGTCTTCTACTGGCATGACATAGTAGTAACCACTTAACGCTTTAACGATGATACCTTCTGGCACAGCTCCGTCGCCCTCCTTCAGATGAGTAATATTCTTTCCTTATGTCAGCATAAGCCGTCCTTATGGACGGCCTGATGCGTTGATAACTCCTTTTTTCTTATCCTCTTTATGCTTGCCTGGACCTTTATCCGTCTTCATTGCTGAAGTGTCGCCTTCCTGATTATCCCCTTCTCCATCAGCCGGGGTGGAGTCAGGTTCTTTTTCCTGACCACTATCTACGCTGCCTTCATTGTCGCCATTCCCTGGATCAGGGGTATTGGCTGGCGGTGCTTGCGTGTTCTGTTCAGGGTCGATGGAAGGTACATTCACTGTACCGTTCTTCGCTTCACTGTAAGACACAACATACGTATCCAGGAATTTACCATCACGATAAACGGATACAGCACCATTTTCATTCGGTGCGAGCACAAGCGGTATCGTCAAGACTTGAGCGGAATTGATCGTGCGTGTGCCCCACTCCTGATTTTTGCCGCGTGCATCCTCATAGGTGATGCGAATTTTACTATTTTTCCCTGCTTCTTTTGGTGATACATTAATATTAAAAGAATACTCCAGAGCCTGATCCGGATATCCTGTGCTGATAAAAATCGTGATCTTGTCGCCAGGATTCACATCGGTTCCTGCTTCCACAGGCCATTGCTGGGTAACTTTTCCCTTTTCTACAGTGTAGCTGGATTCCTCCTGTACCTGTCCAAGCACAAGTCCCTTCTCTTTCAGCATCTGTTCTGCTTCACTGCGCGTATGATTTTTCAGATCAGGCATTTTGACCGTTTCAGTGCCCTTGCTTACGGTTAACTCAATCTCAACAGCTTCAGGATCAAATTCTTCGTTCACACCTGGTGTCTGAGAAATGACTTCACCTGAAGGAACTTCATTGGAAAACTCGTCCTTACGTTTGATTTGGTCTTCCTTAAGACCGAGTGCAGTCAAATTTTTGACGGCCTCTGTATATGGAATACCTTTAACATCAATCATCTTCACCATTTCTTTTTCCATACCAACACTCAGCTGAACCTCAGTGCCCTTTTTGACCACATCGCCTTCATTCCTGCTCTGATCAAAAACAATGCCTGGTTCTACATTTTCTTTGTACTGTCGAATGACTTCATTGCTCACCACCAAACCCTGTTCTTCCAGCAGTTGGCGGGCTTTTTCTTCTGTCTGGTTAACTACATTAGGTACGGTTACCTCAGGTACAACAAGCATACCTTTGACATACCATACCACCCCAACCATAGCGACCAGAAGAAGAACAGTCAAGGATATGATGAGAGTTGGTTTTTTCCAGTTTTTCTGCTTCGGTTTACCTGCGCTTTGTTCCTGATCTGTTTCCATCACAGGCACAGCTCCAGTAGACTTCATTCCACGCGGTTCCGGTTTGATGGCTGGCATTACGCGCGTCTGATCAATGTCATCCTCCTCCGGAAAATCAACCTTGGACTCATTGCGGCGCTCTGGCATGAGACATGTTTCCAGATCATGCTGCATTTCTTTCGCAGATTGATATCGCTCCTGCGGATTTTTACGCATGGATTTCAGAATGACATTTTCCACACTTTGCGGAATGAGCGGATTGAATTTGCGTGGTTCATCAAACTCTTCCTGCAAATGTTTCAAGGCTACACTAATCGGACTTTCCCCGAGAAATGGAAGCTGTCCCGTAAGCATTTGATAAAGTACAATTCCAAGAGAATATAAGTCCGACTTCTCCCCAGTCACAATACCCTTGGCATGCTCTGGTGAGAAATAATGTACTGAGCCCACGACAGAGCCAGTCTGTGTGATCGTTGTAGAGGTAACAGCACGCGCGATCCCGAAATCTGTTACTTTTACCCGGCCATTCCGGCCAATTAATATGTTATGCGGTTTAATGTCCCGGTGAATAATCTGATTATGATGGGCGTGATCCAGTGCATCCGCGATCTGAGAAGCAATGTGTACCGCTTCGTCGACCTGCAAAGGCGCACGTTCCTTAATAATTTCATTTAGATTTTTGCCTTCAACGTACTCCATAACAATATAATGAACGTCATCTTCCTGACCCACATCATAGATGCTGACGACATTCGGATGTGAGAGCGATGCAGCTGATTGTGCCTCTCTCCGGAAACGGCGAATAAACTCTTCATCATGAACAAACTGTTGTCTGAGCACTTTAATTGCCACATTTCGGTTTAAGAGCAAATCCTGGGCTTTGTAAACCAGAGCCATGCCGCCACCACCGACACGCTCAATGACTTCATAGCGTCCGCCTAGCTGATGCCCAATCATGACTCACACCCCGTTTCCACTTGTGGGGCGTCTTGCTGCTGAGGCTCAAATAAAGCGACAGTGATATTATCGTCTCCTCCAGCAAGCAATGCCAGCTGTAGCAGTCGATCTGCACGATCTTCCAGTGGAAGGTCAAGATTGCCTGCAACCTGAATAATCTGCTCATTGCTGACCAGGTTACTGAGTCCGTCACTGCAGAGAAGCAGTACTTCCCCCTCTTCCAATCGAACAGCGTCCATATCCACCTTCACTTCAGCATCTGTGCCAAGTGCACGGGTAAGCACATTGCGACGTGGATGGTGAGATACGTCCTCCTTGCTAATCTGACCATTTTTGTACAATTCATTCACCAGTGTGTGGTCTTCGGTCAGCTGGAATACTTCCTTACCTGCAATTTTGTATGCACGGCTGTCCCCGATATGTCCAATCACACCTTCCGCATCATTTAACAGAGCGGCGACAACTGTCGTCCCCATATTATGATACTTATCGTCCGTGGATGCTGTGCGGAATATGACTTCATTCGCATGAAGAATCGCATCGCTAAGCGCAGCTGACAGGGAAGCATGGGACAAACCTGGCTCAAGTGTTGCCAGATCCTGTACCAACGTCTCCACTGCAAGGCGACTTGCCGTATCACCAGCAAGATGTCCACCCATGCCGTCTGCAACGATTCCCAGAATATATCCTGTATCCAGATTCCGAATCCAGGCTGAATCTTCATTCACCGAACGTACTCGTCCGATATGGCTCACATGAACTGTTTTGATCAAAACGCTCTCACCTCAACTCCATATGCTTTGCACGAAGCTGGCCGCAAGCGGCAGCAATATCATGTCCCTGTTCACGGCGAATCGTTACATTAACTCCCTGTTCCGAGAGAATTCTCTGGAAGTTAAAAATATCACTTCTTGATGTTCTAACATATTTGCGCTCAGGCACATGGTTAACCGGGATCAGGTTAACATGGCATAACATGTTTTTGAGCACACTTGCCAGTTCTGCCGCATGTTCCGGCTGGTCGTTCACACCGCCGATCAATGCGTACTCAAACGTAATTCTTCGGCCTGTCTTGGCCAGATAATAACGGAGAGACTCCATCACATCATCAAATGGGAAACGACGGTTCACCGGCATCAGTTTCGAACGCAAGGCATCATTTGGTGCGTGAATCGAAATAGCCAGATTGATTTGCGTGTCTTCATCTGCAAACTTGTAGATGTTCGGCACGATTCCACTTGTAGAGACAGTGATATGACGCTGACCAATATTCAGACCTTTTTCGTGAATCATAATCCGTAAAAACGTCATCGTTGCTTCATAGTTTTCAAATGGTTCACCCGAACCCATGATCACGATGCTGCTGACACGTTCACCGCGCTCATCCAGAATTTTCTGAGCCTGTACAACCTGAGCAACGATCTCCCCGGCTGTCAGGTTACGTTTCAGTCCCCCGAGCGTGGATGCACAGAACGTACAACCAATCCGGCAACCAACCTGCGTTGTTACACAGATGCTGTTCCCGTAGTTATGTTTCATAATAACCGTTTCAATCGCATGATCATCATGCAGACCAAATAGGAATTTCACCGTGCCATCCTTGGACTCGAACTTCGTAATTTCCTTAAGAGTTACGAATTCAAACTGCTCTGCGAGCTTCTCGCGTAGCGTCTTGGAGAGATTTGTCATTTCACTAAAATCATTTACACGTTTCACATAAATCCAGTCAAAGATCTGACCGCCGCGAAACGCTGGTTCCCCGTTCTCCACAGCCCATTGCTGCAGTTGCTCCAGGGAAAAATCGTATATAAAAGGTTTCATTTTGTTTTCAACACCTATTCCTTTTTTCTTTTCATTTGCACTTCTTTTGCTTTCCATCGTTTTACTGCATTCGTCCTATTCTATCACAAACGGCACTTTACATCCATGTATACCCTGGAGACCCGTTCTTCATGCATTATAACATCTCACTGTTACCATCGCATCCTGACATCGTTTTATAAACTAGTTAGTAATCACCAAGTGGCCTCTCACAAAGAAATCCGCCGAGGGTTTTCCTCGGCGGCCTTCCTTTAGTGCTCTATTAAACGTTTAATTGACCGTTCTTGTCAACCTTGCGATGTAGAAACCGTCACTGTGAGCGTATTGTGGCAAAATCTGCACACCACCATTCACAGCCTTCCATTCCCTGCTTCCTGGCTGTGACCATGCGGATGTTTCGATAGCCTTATACTCTGGATGACGATCCAAAAAGTCCGCTACCATATCCTCGTTCTCTGCCGATTCAATGGTACAAGTGCTGTATACCAGAATGCCACCCGGTTTGAGCAATGGCGCAACACAATCCAGAAGTTCTCGTTGCAGACTGGAGATGTCTTCAATGTCGGATGAGGATTTAGTCCACTTCACATCCGGCTTGCGACGAATGACTCCTAGACCTGAGCAAGGTGCATCCAGCAAAATCCGGTCAAACGAAGACTCGGCATATCGCTTGTCTAGATCAAGCGCATCCCCGGTTACCGCATCAATGCAGCTTAATCCAAGACGTTCAGCCTGATCCAAAATAAGCTCGCGTTTATGTGCATGAACATCGTTAGCTATGATGCGTCCACGGTCCCGCATTTTCTCTGCGATATGAGCTGTCTTGCCGCCAGGTGCTGCACAACAATCCAGCACCTTTTGTCCCTCTTCCGGCGCTACGGCTTCAGCGACCAGCATAGAACTTTCGTCCTGAACCGAGAAAAGCCCATCCCGGTACCAGGACGTTAGAGCCATATTGCCGCCGCTTCGAACCAGAATGCCATCTGGGCTAAGATGCGAAGCTTCAACCACAGCCCCAGAGCTTACCATCTCCTCCATCAGCTTGTCCCGTGTTGTCATCGTCGTATTCACACGTATACTCACTGCTGGAGGTTCATTATTCGCACGACAGATGGCCTCAGTTATCTCTTCCCCATATTGAGCAATCCACCGCTCCACCATCCACAGCGGGTGAGAATGCTCCAGTGAGATCCGTTCAGCTACCGGCAGATGCGAGGGAACATGCAACTGCTCCTTGTTTCGGATCATATTCCGCAGCACACCGTTAACCATACCTGAGATTCCCTGATGACCAAGTTTCTTAGCCAGGTTCACTGCTTCGCTGACGACGGCATGTTCCGGAATTCGATCCAGATAGATCAATTGATACGCACTAATCCGAAGCAAACTACGCACCCAAGGCTGCAATTTTGCTGTTCCTTTGGCAACAAAACGCTCCAGATAATAATCCAGCGTGTTTCGTCTTGCAATCGTTCCATACACCAGTTCCGTAGCGAGTCCTGCATCAGCAGAACTAAGATCTGCTTCTTTGAGGCGGCGGTTCAGTTCCAGATTACTGTATGCTCCGTCCTGCTCCACCGCACTCAGTACCTTGACAGCGAGTGCACGAGCAGATGTCTTCGGTTTCTGCGAACGATCATGAGTCTGGCTTCCCTTAGCAGAAGTACCTTTGCTAGTCTGACGAAGATTCGCGGGGCCTCCTGCGTTTCCGTTGCCTGCTCCTTTGCGTTCTTTTCCTGAAGAATGTCCTGATCTTGAAGTACTCATCGCAGCACCATGCCAGGTTTCAATGTTCCACCGCGAGCAAAGTCAGCGGCTTGCATTACTTTTTTGCCAGCAGGTTGTACCTCTGTCAGCCACAAGGAACCATTGCCTGTCTTGATTTCTATGCCTGATTTGTTCAATTGCAACACGGTTCCAGGCTCGGCTTGTCCAGCACTGGAAACAGATGAAGCTTCATTCGCCACCTGATCTGGATTGCACGCTGCCCAAACTTTAAATACCTGTTCATCCCACATCGTGAATGCACCCGAAAAAGGGACAAGACCACGAATCTGATTGAACAATTCACGGGATGTACGATTCCAGTCCATCTTCTCGTCTTCCCGTGTCAGATTACGAGCATAGGAAGCTTCCTCATCATTCTGTGGAACAGCTGTCGTTTCGCCTGCGATGAGACGTGGCATCTCCGCTTGGAGCAACTTGGAGCCGGCCTCACTTAATTTGACAAACATCGTGCCGGATGTATCTTCATCCGTGATTGGTACTTCCACACGAGAGATCATATCCCCGGTATCCAGACCTTCTGCCATATACATCAACGTGACCCCTGTGACGGATTCTCCGTTAATGATAGAACGTTGTATCGGAGCTCCTCCGCGATATTTAGGCAGAAGAGATCCATGCACGTTCACACAGCCGCGAACCGGCATATCCAACACCGCTTTGGGAAGAATCTGTCCAAATGCGGCAGTGACGATCAAATCCGGTTTCCATTCCGCAAGGCGGGCTACCGCTTCCGGATCACGAAGTTTGACAGGCTGAAACACCGGCAGACCGTGGCGTTCAGCTGCGGCCTTAACCGGTGTAGGTGTAAGCACTTTTTTTCTTCCCTGCGGTTTATCCGGCTGTGTTACCACGCCTACCACATGGTATCCTTCCGCCATCAACATATCCAGAGAAGGAACGGCAAATTCAGGTGTTCCCATAAAGACAATATTCAAATCGATCACTCCTTAATTGCGACGCGGTCCAGTTTGCTCTGGGGTAATTTCATATACTTTTTCAGCGATATCTGTGAAGAGCACACCGTCCAAATGGTCAATTTCGTGCTGAAACGCACGGGATAGCAAACCGCTTCCTGTAATAATCAACTCTTTACCTTCACGATCGAGGCCTTTAACGGTCACTGTCTCAAAACGACGAACATCACCGTTAATTCCAGGAATACTCAGACATCCTTCAGGTCCGAACTGTTCTCCTTCACTGGAAATGATCTCCGGGTTAATCATTTTGATCAGCCCTTGCTCATCTCCTGCATCAATCACAATCAAACGTTTCAAAATACCGACTTGCGGAGCTGCAAGACCTACCCCTTCTGCGTCGTACATCGTGTCTGCCATATCATCAAGCAACTTTTGCACATTAGGTGTAACTTTGGTAACTTCCTTGGCTCTTTTGTGAAGCACCTCATCTGGTTCTTTAACGATAATACGAATCGACATGTTGTAAGCACCTTCCCAATTCTCATCATAGTTTCTAGGCAATAATCTCTATTTCGTTGTTCATTTAATCTATGTTTATACCGCTTGTTCACATCCACATTTTCGCATCAAAATGCTATAAAATGTCTACATTAACATCTGCGGATCTACATCAAGGCTAATGAGCAGCTTCTGGGCCTGAACATCATCGTCCATGTGCCGGGCCGTTGCCAGAGCCAGACCGATGGCATCCACATCCCCACGCCATTTTATCATACATTGGAATCGGTATCTATTCTTGATCCTTGGAATTGGAGAAGCTACAGGCCCAAGCACATCAAAGGCTTCGTTACTGAAACGGTCCAGACTGCCCAGCCATCCAGCAGCATTCGCCTTTTCTTTCAGCAATCGGGTATAGTTTTCAGCCAATCGAATCAGTACAGGAAGTTGTTCATGGGAGAAGGTTACCAGAATCAGACGACAGTATGGCGGATACTGTAAATTTCTCCGATGTAGCAATTCCTCCTTCACAAAGGATACATAGTCATGCTGGCTTGCATGTCCAATGGAGTAGTGTTCTGGCGTGTAAGACTGTACAAATACTTCACCCGGTAATTGATGACGACCCGCTCGGCCTGCCACTTGTGTCAGCAGTTGGAAGGTTTTCTCGGCAGCACGGAAATCAGGCAAGTTAAGAGCTGAATCCGCGGTGATGACTCCAACGAGCGTCACATCAGGGAAATCGAGCCCCTTGGCAACCATCTGGGTTCCAAGTAACACATCGGCTTTTTTCTCCCGAAACTGTTTTAACAGCTTCTCATGCGCGCCTTTCTCCGTTGTTGTATCCACATCCATACGGATTACCCGTATCCCTGGAAACAGCTTGGCCAGTTCCTCTTCAACCCGTTGCGTTCCTGTACCAAAGTAGCGAATATGCTCACTTCCACAATCCGGGCACGTTTCGGGCGCCGCTTCTGCATACCCGCAATAGTGACAGCGTAAATTGTTGGAACGCTGATGATATGTCAAAGAGATGTCACATTCAGGACAGCCCGCCACATATCCACAGCTTCGGCACATCACAAAGGTTGAATATCCGCGCCGATTCAGTAGCAGCACCGTCTGTTCTCCGCGCTCCAAACGCTCTTCCAACCCTTTGTGTAACGCTCTGCTGAACATGGAACGATTGCCATCCTTCAGTTCTTCACGCATATCGATGATTCTTACAGCTGGCAGATTGTTGCCAAGCGCCCTTGTAGGCATTTCAAGCAAGAGAGGAGCAAAATCATCATTGCTTTGCGAACGCGCAGCATAATAACTTTCTAACGAAGGCGTAGCCGAACCCAGAACCACCACGGCCTGATGTTGTTGTGCTCTTTTGACAGCTACATCACGCGCATGGTATTTCGGCGTTTCTTCCTGTTTATAGGAAGTCTCATGTTCTTCATCCATAATAATCAGTCCCAGACGGCTGAATGGAGCAAATACCGCAGAGCGGGCACCAATCGCAACTTTCACCTGACCTTCCCTGATTTTACGCCATTCATCATAACGTTCACCGCCGGAAAGACGACTGTGCATGACCGCAACCTGATCACCAAAACGTCCTTTGAAGCGCTCCACCATCTGTGGAGTAAGAGCAATCTCCGGTACCAGCACGATGGCCTGTCTGTCCTGATTGATGCACTGTTGAATCGTCTGCAGATATACTTCCGTTTTACCGCTTCCGGTAACACCATGCAAAAGAAATACACCATGACGCTGTTCCTGCAACCGACCGTTGATACTGCTGTATACGTCTTGTTGCTCGTCTGTCAATTTCAGTGGTTCTGTCGGTTTAAAACGTCTGCCCTGATACGGATCGCGGAATACTTCCACGTCCTCTGTTACAACCAAGCCTTTTTCCTCAAGGCCTTTGATCGTTGCTGCCGAAACTTGAAGCGTAGACAATACTTCCTTCAAAGGCATGGGCAGCAAATCCTTCATCTCCAGCAAAAAAGAAAGAATTTCCTTCTGCCGTTGTGCTTTTGACGGGAACGAAGACAACGCTTCTTCCGCGACAGCGATATCCACAGCCAGATTCACGGACTTCATCGTTTTTTTATTCAGCTTATCCTTAATCGCCTGACTTTCCAAAAGCACACCGCCGAGCAACAGCTTTTTGATCAAGGCTGCATGGTTGGGGTATTTTCGGCTTAATTGTTGCAGCGGAACTTGCCCCCGGCTTTTGACAAAACGGATAATATCCTGCTGCACCTTCTCGGTTGTCGATTCCTCTCCCCACATAAACAGAACGTCTTCGTTAGAAGATTCACCTCCAACATGTCCATCTAGTGCATCTCCTAGTGAAATGTAGCGCTCCGCTTTTCCTTTCAACGCTGTTGGCACCATCACTTGCAAGGACAAAATCCGATTGCTCGCATATCGCTCGCTCATCCATTCCGCCAGTTCCACCAGATCCTTCGACAGTGGCGGCACGATATCCAGTAACTCCTGAATAGGTTTTAGCTTAAATGATTCTTCTCCCGTACGGGGAACTAGATCAACGACGAACCCTTGCACGGTGCGATGTCCAAAAGGCACACCTACCCTGCTCCCCACCTCAATCCATTCCTTCATGGAGTCGGGCACCAGATAATCAAAAGGCCGGTCGGTCTGCTTCACAGGCACATCGACAATGACCTTGGCAATCTCCATCTTCTAATTCCTCCCGGCAATGCGCTCCGCCGCAATTCGGAGCAAACGATGTGCCACTTCTTCCTTGGACATCAGCTCAAGCTCCTCTACCAACCCATCACGGTCATAAATATGCACCGCGTTGGTGTCTGTTCCAAATCCTGCTCCCGAACGGGTGACATCATTGGCTACGATCAGATCACAATTTTTCCGTTCCAGTTTCTCACGTGCATACATCTCGAGCGACTGGGTCTCGGCAGCAAAACCAATCAAATACTGATGGTTTTTCCGTTTACCCAGCGTCTCCAAAATATCTATATTTTTCACAAGTTCGAGCGACAACGTGTCGCCTTTTTTCTTGATTTTTTCCATGTAAACTTCTTTCGGGCGATAATCCGCGACAGCGGCTGCCTTAATGACGATATCCGCACCATCCCACTCACGGGATACTGCCTCATACATGTCCTGGGCAGACTGTACGGGTATGATCTCTACATTTTCTGGCGGCTGTGCCTGTGTATTACCCATAACAAGCTTCACATCAGCCCCAAGATCACGCGCTGCAGCGGCGATGGCAAATCCCATTTTCCCGGATGAATCATTTGTAATATAACGCACCGGATCAATGCGCTCGATCGTACCGCCAGCGGTAACCACGACCCTTTTACCTTTCAAAAGCGAATCCTGCCCTAACATCACGCTGTGCAACGACTCTTGAGTTCCCGGCTGCGCACCACCTTGTGCAACAGTTGTAAACCAGGTCTGTTCTGAAGGTTTTACCGATACCGCATCACGCTGAGCAAAAAAACGCTCTACCACATCCACAATAGTCTCCGGTTCTTCCAGGCGCCCCTTGCCTACATATCCGCAAGCCAGAAGTCCTTCACCCGGTTCAATCATTAATGTGCCCCGTTCAGCCAGCAGATTCATATTGTGTTGCACCGCCGGATGATCATACATGTGCACATTCATGGCAGGAGCAATCATCACTGGTGCAGTAGTAGCAAGCAGGGTCGTAGTTAGCATATCGTCAGCCATCCCATGTGCCATCTTGGCAATGACATTCGCTGTTGCCGGAGCGACCAGCACCAAATCAGCCATGTCTGCGAGATTAATATGAGAGACCACCGCTGGCTCACGTTCATCGAATGTATCTGTATATACTGCGTTTCGGGTCAACGTTTGCAGCGTTAATTCGGTAATAAACTGTGTCGCCGAAGCGGTCATGATGACGTGAACATCCGCTCCCTTTTGCACCAGTTTGCTGCATAATGTTGCTGCTTTATAAGCTGCAATGCCCCCTGTTACGCCAAGCACGATTTTTTTACCGTTCAACATGTTCAATATCCCCCGATAATGTTAAGACATCAATACAAGTTCAATACTAGTTCATCGATATGATCAAGGCTTATTCGTAAAAAAATAACAACCTTTCGGTTGTCAAAATGATTTCGGCTATCGCCGTATGCAGTTGAAGAGCAGCCCTGGGGCTTACTCTTCTTCTTCGTCCTGCCCTTTAATCACAACAAGGTGATCACCATAAATCTCTTCCAAAGCAACGCCAACCTGTTTATGGGACTTTGCGTTTCTCAGCTCTGTTTTTTCGCCTTCACGAAGCTGTCTCGCACGGCGGGAAGCAGCAACAACCAGGGAATACTTGCTGTCAACTTTGTTCATCATTTCATCAATTGAAGGATACAGCATATTAACAAAACACCTCTTTGCTTTAGTATAATCACAAGTTGCCGCCGGACAGAACCTGATGTTGCGTGTCCTCACGTAGAAGCAGCAGTCCAGAATGAACCTCAACCTTAACATGATATGACAACTGCCCCATGAATATCGCTGTACGCGGCGGCAAAAGGGATTATTTATTGATCTTACAATGTTCGGCGATAATGATACTTTCTATTCGTTTGCAAGCCGAATCAATCTCATCATTAACCACGGCATAGTCATAGTGCTCGAGCAGATTGATCTCATCGACTGCTACAGACATCCGGTGATCAATCGTCGCTTGACTTTCCGTGCCCCGTCCTTGAATACGATCCTTCAACTCATCCAAAGAAGGAGGAAGCAGGAAAACAAAAATTCCTTCAGGGAATTTCTCCTTCACTTTAAGTGCACCCTGAACCTCAATCTCCAGAATAATATCTCGGCCTTCGTTGATCGTTTTCTCCACAAAATTACGCGGAGTGCCGTAATAATTGCCCACATACTCTGCATGTTCCAGCAGTTGATCCTCGGCAATCATTCTCAAAAACTCATCATGAGAGTGGAAAAAATAGTTCACTCCATGCTCTTCACCCAAACGTGGCTGACGAGTGGTTGCTGAAACCGAATAAGTCAGATTCGGCACCCGCTGGCGCAACGCACTGCATACTGTACCCTTCCCGACCCCAGATGGGCCGGACAACACTATCAGTAATCCCTTAGACATATTACACTCCATTTTATTCGTCGTTATCATCATCTTTCGAGGAAAGACGATGGGCGACCGTTTCAGGCTGAACTGCAGACAGAATAACATGATCACTATCCGTAATGATTACGGCACGTGTACGTCTTCCATACGTTGCATCAATCAGCATGTGACGATCTCTAGCCTCTTGTATAATTCTCTTGATCGGCGCCGATTCCGGACTCACGATGGATATAATCCGGTTCGCCGATACGATGTTACCGAATCCAATGTTAATGAGTTTGATTGCCATAATCAGGTTCTTCCCCCTATACATGCGACTCTTTTGCCGAAATTTAGCCGTTCATTCGATGTTCGCCGCTTGCTCACGAATCTTCTCCAGCTCCGCTTTCATCTCGACAACACGGTTCACCAGAGCCAAGTGGTTGGCTTTTGATCCAATCGTATTAACCTCGCGATTCATCTCCTGAATCAGGAAGTCCAACTTGCGGCCTACCGATTCCTCGCTCTTCAACAATTCTCTACATTGTCCAAAGTGGCTGAGTAAACGCGTAAGCTCCTCTTCAATGTTGGAACGATCAGCAAAGACTGCGATTTCCATACCCAATTTATGCTCATCAAAAGGGAAAGAGCCGTCCTCCTGCAACTCCGTAAGACGCTGTCTCAACTTGTTGCGGTAATCGCTCACCACAGTGGGTGCAAGTGCAAGCATCTCGGTGTGTAGTGACTCCAGACGGGTAATCCGCCGTTCCAGATCATTGGCCAGATGAAGACCTTCACGAGCGCGCATCTGCTCCAAACTGGACAGAGCTTCGTTCAACCCAGCCTGCAGAACCTGCTCCCACTCGTCTTTTTGTTCCTCTTGGATGGGGCTTGTCCCATCCGGTTGAACCATGACATCCGGCAAACCTAGCATATCCACAATACTTGGCTTGCCCTGCATTCCAAATTGAGACTCAAGCCGCTCTGCAGCCTGCAGATAGGCCCTGACCGCCTGCTCATTCAGAACAGCGGGGAGAGCCTGGTCTTCCTCTTTTTCTTTCATTACATAAACATCAATCCGCCCACGCTTCAAGCGGCCCTGTACGATCTTTCTCAAACCATCTTCATAATACGTCCACTCTCTAGGCAGACGCATCATCACTTCGCAATAACGATGATTGACTGATTTGATCTCCAATTGTACCTTGTAGCCGCCAAAATGAAAGGCGGATTGACCGTATCCGGTCATACTGAATGACATCGGCATCACATCCGTTTTACTATTGTAATTGATTATTAGGGTTGAAACAAGTAGGACATTGATGCTCCGATTTCTCCCAGACGTATTGAGTCAGTTCTGCCGTCATGCCATAGAACATAAACGGAGTCATCAGATAGATGCCCTTGAAGTGCTCTGTAGCTACATCCAGTAGCTCTTTTGCAATCGTCACTCCCATGGCACGCCCCTCTTCACCTTCCAGTCCTGCCATCCGTGAACGCACTTCATCGGAAAGCTGGATACCTGGAACCTCATTGTGCAGATACTCTGCGTTTCGGCCGCTTGCGAGTGGCATAATACCGATGAAAATAGGAATGTCCAGATGTTTGGTTGCCTCACGCATCGCCACGATCAATTCCGGATCATACACCGGCTGAGTCATAATATAGTCTGCCCCGGAGGCAATTTTCTTCTCAAGCCTTTGTACCGCTTTGTCCAGATGTTTCACGTTCGGGTTGAAGGCCGCTCCAATAACAAAGCCGGCTTTCTGTTTCAACGGTTTACCCGAAAAGGCTACACCATCATTCAGTTGTTTAATCATTCTTATGATTTCAAACGATGTCAAATCGTACACGGAGCTTGAACCAGGCAAGTCACCAAACCTTGCAGGGTCGCCCGTAACGGCAAGCACATGGTTAATGCCGAGTGCATCGAATCCCATCATATGGGATTGAGTTCCGATCAAGTTACGGTCACGGCAGGCAATATGCACAAGTGCACGAAGTCCTGTGCGATCCTGCACCAGATGTCCGAGTGCCATATTACTCATACGTGTTACAGCAAGGGAGTTGTCAGCAAGCGTAAGGGCATCCGCTCCTGCCGCTTTCAGTGTTTCGGCACCCTTCATAAACTTGGCAATATCCAGATCACGCGGGGGATCAAGCTCTACAATGACCGTGTGGCGTTGTTTGACCAGATCAACAATGGTTGGCTGGCCCCCTCGTCCTGCGCGTTCATCCACATTCTCATGAAGTACAATGCGTGACGTAATCTCGGCAGGATCAGGTTCAGCAATCGGCTGAGGTACGTAATCCGCAAGCGCTTCTTTAATCGCAGTGATGTGATCCGGCGTTGTACCGCAGCAACCGCCGATAATACGTGCACCAAGATCCGCAAACTGTATTGCAGTCTGACCAAAGTACTCTGGTGTTGCACCGTAACGGAACTGACCATCCACATAGTCCGCCGCACCCGCATTCGGATATACGGACATCGGAACACCGATACGTCCAGAAACGGTTTCCATCGCACGCATGATCCCGTTCGGACCAGACCTGCAATTGAAACCGATGACGTCAGCCCCCTGTTCGCGCATGATACGAAATGCTTCAGGCATCGTGTAACCGTCCAGCGTATGGCCTACATCCTCTACCGCGAATTGTCCAATCACAGGCAGGTCGCTCAGCTTGCGGGCCTGCAAAAGAGCGATATCCATCTCTTCGATATCATAGAACGTTTCAAGCAAGATGCCATCTACGCCTTCGTCTAGTAACGCAAAAATCTGCTGTTGATAGAAGCGTTTCAATTCACTAGTAGACACATTTGTCCGTTTGCCGCCGCGAATCGAACCTACTGCACCCAGAACGTAGCCCTCTGCCCCTGCCACTTCTTTCGCGATGCGTACGCCCGCACGGTTCACATCCTCCACTTTGGACTCTAGCCCAAATTTAGACAACTTGTCAAAGTTAGCCGAGTACGTATTGGTCTCGAATATATCCGTGCCTGCATCACGATAACGACGATGCACATCAGCCACAACTTCAGGTGAAATTAAGTTCAACTCTTCATAAGATATCCCTACCGGAAATCCCATTTGATATAGAAATGTCCCCATGGCCCCATCCCCAACAAGAACACGTTGCTTCATCGCTGTACGTAAATCTGCCTTCATCCCGTTTCCCCCCGCCTGACTGTGATCGTTTTCATACTAATGTAACACAAAAAATGCTTAAAAACGAAGAAAAACACAGGTATTTACTGTATGTCCGACTCCAGTGGACATTCCTGCGAAATATGTGCTGAATTCGTCCTTGATGACCGGACAGCATGTAACATCTTGTCTAATTTGGATAAAAAAAGAGGCCCTGCAGGCCTCTTCCGTGTAACCTTCTACTTTTTTCAAGAAACTATGAAGTAAATCCTTTGAAAACAACTTCGGCTGGTCCCGTCATATAGACGTGGTTATCCGCCTCGTTCCACTCAATGTTCAGATCCCCGCCTTTAAGGCTAATTACAGCAGTACGATCTGTATGACCATTCAGTACAGAGGATACCAGCGTTGCACAAGCGCCTGTTCCGCAAGCCAGTGTCGGACCAGCGCCACGCTCCCATACACGCATGTCTACAAATCCGCGGTCGCGTACCGTTGCGAATTCAACATTAATTTTTTTCGGGAACATCGGGTGAACCTCAAGCAATGGCCCCCATGTTGTCAGATCAAAATTCACTGCATCATCAACATAGATGACCGCGTGAGGGTTGCCCATAGACACCGCTGTGAATTTGAATGCATGTCCATTCGCTTCAATGTTGTGATTGACCACCGGATTCGCATCCACTGTGGTAGGTACTTGAAGACCATCCAGAATCGGCTCGCCCATGTCTACCCGTACGGTCTCTACCTTGCCATCCCGGATGTTAAGAGTTACAGGTTGAACCCCTGCACCAATCGTTTCAATCGTAATTTGCTCGCGATCAACATGCCCATGGTCATATACATACTTGGACACACAACGGATCGCGTTGCCGCATTGCTCCGCTTCAGAACCGTCCGAGTTCATGATGCGCATCTGAAAATCCGCCTTTTCCGAAGGCAGTATATAAACCAGACCATCTGCTCCGATACCGAAGAACCGATTGCACCATTTTACCGCAAGTTCAGCCGCATCTGCTGGAAGCTGTTTTTCACCAAATACAACGATAAAGTCGTTGCCTAGTCCGTGCATTTTCGTAAATTCCATATCTTGCCCACTCCTTTTGGCAGTCTTCCGCCAAAGCTTTATAGTTTATTTATAGCTAATCTTCATATCATGCGCACAAAGCATACAAAAAAAGCTATCCTGCAAAATATCAAAGCTTTCGCTTTGAATCATTTTGAGGATAGCATATCGAAACGAGATATTAAAAGCTATTGATTTTATGCTGAAAACTTTGTACTTTTCGGTACGAAGCGTCCAGGACCGCCCATGCGGCGACGATTCCGGCGACCACCCCAGACACTGCCAGCCCCCATAAGGAATGTTGGAATGCCTGCGGCTACGATACAGATAGCCCATTCGCGCAGACCGAGAGGTACCGTTTTGAAGATGGGTTGCAACGGCTCCACATACATTACCACCAGCATCAGCACAACCGATGAGATAACTGCCAGAACGAGATATTTATTCTGCAACGGATTGCGGTGGAAGATCGAACGTGAACTACGGCAGTCAAACACATGAATCAACTGGGCAAGCACCAATGTAGCAAAAGCTACAGACTGAGCCTTGAGCAGCTGACCAGGATGATCCGGTGCAGCCTGAAGTGTCAACCAGAAGGCACCGAGCGTGCATAATCCGATCAATACACCGCGGCTAATGATTTTCCAGCCCAGCCTGCGTGCAAAAATATTTTCCTTTGCGCCGCGAGGTTTGTGCTCCATCAAATCTTTTTCCGCCTGATCCACCCCGAGCGCCATCGCTGGCAAACCATCGGTCACCAGGTTTACCCATAGAATCTGGATTGGCACGAGTGGCAACGGCAAGCCCATCATCATGGCAAAGAACATCGTTAAAATCTCGCCGACATTCGAAGCCAGCAAATAACGGATAAACTTGCGAATGTTCTCATAGATGTTACGCCCTTCTTCAATAGCCGCCACAATGGTGGAGAAATTATCATCACTCAAAATGAGAGATGAAGCTTCCTTTGTCACATCCGTTCCCGTGATGCCCATGGCAATCCCGATATCCGCAGCCTTGATCGCAGGTGCATCGTTGACGCCGTCCCCAGTCATCGCGACAACGTGTCCTTTGCGCTGCAACGATTTGACGATACGCAATTTGTGCTCAGGCGAAACTCTGGAGAACACATAGATATCATTGACCGTTTTATCCAATTGTTCATCCGTCATGCCTGCCAGTTGCTGCCCGCTTAACGATGCTCCTCCGCGCGGGAGAATACCCAGCTGATGAGCGATCGCTTCCGCTGTTGTTCCATGATCTCCCGTGATCATCACTGTCCGGATGCCCGCTTTGCGGCATGTCGCAATGGCCTCACGAACTTCACGGCGAGGTGGATCGATCATGCCAGCAAGCCCAACAAATACAAGCTGGCTTTCAGCTGCATGCTCGTCAGCCACATGTTCCTTCGGCTTGACTTCACGATAGGCCATACCAAGAACTCGCAGAGCGTTACCCGCCATACTTTCGTTGGCAGCCATCACTTTCTGGCGCAGTGTGCCGGTGAACGGAACTACCTTGCCTTCCCACAAAATGTAACTGCAATGCTCAATCAGTACATCAGGCGCTCCTTTGGTATACACCATACGCCCACCTTGATGTTTGATCATAACAGACATCCGTTTTCGCTCGGAGTCGAACGGGAATTCCTGCTCTCGATCGTATAATTCCTTGAGTCCTGCAGGAGTAAGACCCATTTTAGAAGCCATGGCTACAAGTGCACCCTCTGTCGGGTCCCCTTTTAACTCCCAGAGCACTTGGTTAGCACTAACTTGCTCTTCCTCCTGCTGGCCGTTCTTCCGGCCTTTCTTGCTCTCTTTTTTGGACTCTTTACTCTTTTTCTTGCTGGCTGGATCGTTTACAATCGTCTCGACAATACTGGCATTGTTACAAAGTGCACTGATCTGTAGCATTCTTCGTAAGGACTGGTCATTTTTCAGGTCGAGTATTCGATCATTTTCCAACATATGACCTTCTGGTGCATAACCGTCTCCAGTCACCTTAATGCTGCGCCCTTCAAGCCACACGTTCGTTACCGTCATTTTGTTCTGTGTCAGTGTACCTGTCTTATCCGAGCAGATCACCGACGCGCAACCTAACGTTTCTACAGATGGCAGCTTACGTACGATGGCCTTACGTTTGATCATCCGCTGGACACCTAACGCCAGCGCAATCGTAACGATAGCCGGCAATCCTTCCGGTATGGCTGCCACGGCGAGACTGACACCTGCCAGGAACATGCCTACTGCGGGTTGTCCATGAAGGATACCTGCGACTACGACCATCACCGTTAATCCAAGTGCAACAAAGATCAGAATTTTGCCTAACTGCTCGAGTCTGTGCTGTAGCGGAGTCTCCTGCTCCTCCGTATTTTGAATCAAATCCGCGATTTTCCCCATCTCGGTGTCCATCCCCGTCCGAATGACAACTCCCTTGGCTGTACCGCGTGTGACCATAGTACCCATAAAACCGATGTTTTTTTGATCCCCTAAAGGAACATCGTCACTAGCTATAGGTCTGCAATGTTTGCTGACAGGCACGGATTCTCCGGTGAGTGCCGACTCCTCTACATCGAGGCTGTTGGTTTCCAGCCAGCGCACATCCGCAGGAATGCGGTCACCACTTTCCACCATGATAACATCTCCCGGTACCAATTGTTTGGCCGCAAGATGTACCTCCTGTCCCGACCTGAGTACTTTGGCGGCAGGAGCCGACAACTGCTTCAGTGCCCGAAGAGAACGTTCTGCCCGGAACTCCTGTACAAATCCCAAAATAGCATTTAGTACAATAATTGCCACAATCGTTACTGCATCCAGATATTCTCCAAGTAAACCGGATACAAGCGTCGCTCCCATGAGAACTAACACCATGAAGTCCTTAAACTGATTCAGCAACAGGGTGATCGGGGATATTCGCTGTCCTTCACTCAGTTCATTTGAACCAGCAATCTTCCGTTTCTCTGCTGCCGCTTCGTCCGTCAACCCTTCCTGCGGGCTCACGCCGAGAGTTTCACGAAGCTCTTCGTCGTTTAGTTGGTGCCACTTGGTATGTTCCATGCTCCAAAATTCCCTCCCAATCCTATTTCATCTGCAATGCAAGCTCACATGTTTCACCGGCATGCTGCTAGGGCAGGCTGTACACTATGCCGGACAAACTACCTGCTCTATATGTATTCGGACAGGTCCGTGAATAGCACCCGGAAGCTGAATCCTTTCCCTCATGGGCAGAATAAGCTAAAATAAAGGTCTGCGTAGATTACTGCTCAACTCCGTTATTTGGAAAAATGCAGTCAGCCATCGTATAAAAATGTTATTACATATGCTGCGGTTGCCTGTGAGCCGTTATAGATGAAGCATTCTGTATGAATTCATTCGAATGCCAGATAGAGAGGAAGTGGACAATATGGCACTTGACGGTATTGTAACCCGAGCCATCGTACATGAGCTGCAAGGCTGTATCGGAGGACGTATTAGCAAAATTCATCAGCCTAACGGCCATGATGTGGTGCTTACCCTGCGCGCTCAGCGCGGTAACAGCAAACTGCTTGTGTCGGCAAGCCCGACATATCCGCGTGTACATTTTACAGAGAAAACATTTTTGAATCCGACAGAGGCACCGATGTTTTGCATGCTGATGCGGAAACACTGCGAAGGGGCTATCATTGAGAATATCCGTCAGATTGGAATGGAACGGATCATTCATATCGATGTACGTCAGCGGGACGAGCTTGGCGATGTTTCGGCCAAACGTATCATCATTGAACTGATGGGACGTCACAGTAACATCATTTTGCTTGATCCTGCGACGGATGCGATATTGGACGGGATTCACCATGTCACACCATCCATCAGTAGTTATCGTGTGGTTATGCCCGGTTTTTCCTATACTGCACCGCCAGAGCAACATAAAAGCAATCCGTTAGAGGTATCCCAAAACGAGTTTGAGCAGAAGATTGCTACTGCAGCAAATGTAGATGCAGACGAAAATGAAGCTGGATCACAAACGGACACAACTAAAACGGCTATAGAAACAAAAGCAGACGCCTCACGCTGGCTCGTCAATGCTTTTAGCGGGATGAGTCCGCTGATTGCAGGTGAGATTGCAACGCGAACAGGTTCCGATTCAGACCGTATGGAGGCAGGAGCTCTTTGGACTGCTTTTGAATCAGTCATCGAATCTGTCAAAGAACATCAGTACACTCCTGTAACAGGGCTGAACGCCAAAGGCAAAATGATCTTTTCCGCTATTCGACTAGAGAGCATTCAGGATCAGGAAAAAACGTACGATACGATGAGCAAATGTATGGAGGATTACTACGGGGACAAGGCTGAGCGAGATACCGTTAAACAAAGAGTAAGCGATCTGCTCCGGTTCCTGCAGAATGAGCGTAGCAAAAACATTAAAAAGCTCGATAATCTTAACAAAGACTTGCTTGAAGCCGACGATGCGGACAAGTACAGACTATGGGGCGAGTTGTTATTCGCATCCCTGCACTTGGTCAACAAGGGTGATAAGAGTGTAGAGCTGATTAACTTCTACGATGAAGATCAGGGCAACATTACGATTCAGCTTGATCCACTGCTCACACCTTCTGATAATGCTCAGCGTTACTTCAAACGTTATAACAAATATAAAAACAGTCTGGCTGTAATTCACGAGCAACTTGGTAAAACCAAGGATGAAATCGCCTATCTGGATAATCTGCTTCAGCAGCTCTCCATCGCCTCCATGAACGATATCGAAGAAATTCGAGACGAACTTGTACAGCAAGGTTATCTGCGTGATCGGAACAAAAAAGGCAAGAAAAAGAAGAAAAATGATCGTCCAACTGTGCATCAGTTCACTTCATCAGAGGGAATTGACATTCTGGTCGGCAAAAACAATCTACAGAACGAGTATGTGACCAATCGTCTGGCATCAGCTAATGATACTTGGCTGCACACTAAGGACATTCCGGGTTCCCATGTCGTTATTCGCAGTACTGATTTTGGTGAAGCTACGCTGGAGGAAGCCGCTCAACTCGCCGCTTATTTCAGCCAAGCGAAGGAATCAAGCAGTGTCCCTGTGGATTACACGTATATCCGTCACGTTCGCAAACCAAGTGGTGCAAAACCCGGATTTGTCATATACGACCATCAGAAAACTCTGTTTGTAACACCAAACGATGAATTAATTAAAAGCTTACCATCCACGATAAAAAATGGATAAGCTGCCACTTATCTTATAGGATGAGATGTAACGATAACCAAAAAAACCCTGCCAGCTAAGGCCGAGGGGATTTTTTGGTTATCGTATATGTTTAGAAGAGTAACACGTGTCACTCCATTTCTTAATTCTAATTGCATATTTATTCACTATTACGTATAATAACGCCGTATTAACTCAATGAATACATAAAAGAAGGATGTGTTCTATGCCGATTCATATTAGAGAAACTCGCTCGGATGATCTGAAACCACTGATAGCATTGATGCATGACTACGTCGTAGGTTTCTACAATAATCCGTGGCCAGGTGACCAAGCAATCGAACTTTTGATTAACAACCTGCTGGAGCAGCAGATCGGCGCTCAATTTGTAGCAGAAGAGGACGGAAAGTTGATCGGATTCGCTACATTGTTTTTCACGTACAGTACGATGAAAGCAGAACGTGTAACGATTATGAATGACCTTTTTGTCACGGAAGCATTCAGAGAAGGAGAAACCGAAGCCAATTTATTCTCACGCTGTCAGCAATATACGCATGAACATGGATGTGCATATATGTCATGGATTACAGCCGTGACTAACGAGCGTGCACAACAATTATTCGATCGGCTTGGAGCTAAACGTGGCGATTGGGTTAACTATTCAATTCAAGGATAAACACATCCTAATGAGGTTATCTCTTGCTGTGTGCAGCCGCCTGCAGTCTTTCGAGCACATCAAAAGGTACCGTCTTGCTACCCAGATCTCCATGAAAAACAACGCCTTGTCGTTCGCCATGGTAATCTGAACCACCTGTCACAATAAGATCATATTCTCTGGCCATTTCAGCATATCTGTGTTCCTCTTCCGGGCCATGGTCTGAATGAAAGACTTCAATGCCATCCGGAAGGGATTCTGTGATAATACGGCGTACTAAGTCATCATCGCTATAGAGACCCGGATGCGCAATTACCGCGGCACCTCCTGCTGCTCTAATCCACTCACAGGCATCCTTAGGCGTAACTCGCGGTACAGATACGAAGCCAGGCTTGCCTTCAGCAAGATATCGATCAAATGCATCTCGCATGTCGGTAGCGTATCCCTTTTTCACCAATACATCAGCCATATGAGGTCTACCGATACTCTCATCTGGCGCTAACGGTCGTCCGAGTCCATCCAGTACTTCCTGCCAGCTTATATCCAATCCTAGTTGCTGGAGCTTGCCAATAATCAGATGATTCCGTTCCTCCCGCGCTTCTCTCAATCCGCGCAACCGTTGCAGAAATAACTCATCCTCCGTATTCACGTAATAACCGAGCACATGAATATCTTTACCACCAGCCCGTGTGCTGATTTCGACTCCAGCTATAACATCGATACCGTACTCTTTTCCCGCTTGCTTCGCTTCTGCTACACCTGCTACCGTATCATGATCCGTTAAGGCTACCGCAGCCAGTCCTCTCTGTTTTGCAAGCTTCACATTATCAGCCGGTGGTTGCATCCCATCTGAAGCCTGACTATGCGTATGAAGATCACAGCGTCCTTGATGCTGATCCATTGGCTCCCATCCCTTTCTGATTGAAATTTTACAGCCCTTTCATCCTTAAACCCGTTCTCCCTGCTCGAGCTCCTGTTGTCGCAAATACCCTAGAAAGGCAACAGCCGACAAAGGCAACAAAGATGACTTAAGGTGAATGGCATAAAACTGCCGTTTGAATTCAAGCCCGCGAATATCCACAATATGTACAAGCCCCAGTGCCAGCTCATGCTGCACGGACGAAGGAGACAACATCGTAATGCCCACGCCAGCCTCTACAGCCGATTTGACCGCACCTGTACTCCCAAGCTCCATAACCACATTCATGTCACTCGGATCTATTTTTTTCTTTTGCAGTTGACCTTCCATCACTTGGCGAGTACCTGAACCTTCCTCACGTAGCACAAAAGGGTAGTTCATTACCTCTTCCAAGTTTACTTTTCCCCGTCCTGCCAGATCATGTCCTGCTGGTACAATCAGTTTCAGTTCGTCCTGCATCACAGGTTCGACGATCATATCCGGATGATTTACCGGTGCTTCGATTAATCCAAAATTCAACTGGTGCTTCAAAATCTCATCCATGATCTGGGTGGTATTCATCACTTTCATCACAATCGAGATATCGGGATACTGCTTGGCAAAGGGCCCAAGCATACGTGGCAACACGTATTCACCAATGGTCAGACTTGCTCCAAGCTGTAATCTTCCCTGCAATTTCTGCGTAAAAGCAGACATCGCTTCATCTGTCTGACGGACAAGTTCCACACTTCGCTTGGCGTGAGGCAGTAACGTCCTTCCTGCCTCCGACAATTCTATTTTTTTGGTGGAACGATGCAGCAGTTTTGTCCCAAAATAATCCTCCAGCGATTGGATCTGCATCGTCACGGCCGGTTGTGTCATATGTAACGCCTGCGCAGCTGCGGAAAAACTCCCCTTTTCCGCTACCGTATAAAAAATGTGCAACTGATGAAAATTCATATCTTCGCCCCTCTTCTATTACACTTACTATATTGTATCCGATTTCCAGTCTGGCAACAAAAAAAAGCATGCAGCTTGTCTGCATGCGTTGGTACAAATGATTCTTCACTTCTCATCCATAAATTTTTATGATTGCAATCTCAAATCTGTTTCATCATCTATGCTTCCGGCTATTTTTGACCAGCGTCATTCTTCTGGAATGCCTCAGCCAAGAATAATATGACTTCAGATCTCTTAGTTCAATCGTCTCCGACATACGTCCCAAAAACGTCACTACAATCATTTTGTGTAGCGGATTGCCTGTAATGTCATATTCTCCTTCAAGCTCGGAAAACTCAGCAACCACCACCAGATCATCGTCAATCAGATAAACATCCTGCTCATTGCGGTAATATGGCGTTACCCTGTCCTGCTTCAGACACTCCCATAACCAAGCCGCAATATGGTCATCATCACTACGTGCAGGCTCAATACGGTCTGCATACCGCATCTTTGCATGATGGGTAATGACGATGTCAGCCACTTTCTTGTCTCCGAGAGCCACAAAAAACGGCTCGTAGGTGCTCCAACGTTGCATCACCTTATCACGCATGGGAATCACTCTCCACCAGATAGGACTTTCTATCTATTTATTACCCAATATATTACAACATTAGTCCCGTAACAACAAGGCGTAAGTGTAACTTTTTTTCGCAAAAATCTATTTATGCTTATTTTAGAAAAGAGCGACCCAGTGGGTCCCTCCTATGTTTCCTGCTATACTCCGTAAAAACTCGTTTTGTCCGCCGTTTTGCTAGCATACTCGGTTTTAATCTCGTTTCGATAGGAGCGCTCGATTTTGCGCACATAGGAAAGCCGCTTTACGTTTTTCATCGTATCGTCAGCCCGTTCTGCATTAACATACATGACAACATAATGCATACGGCGGGAGATATAATGCACGGTACCATATTTTTCGAGATTGCGGGCCGCTTTCAAATCACTGACCCAAATAATAAATCCTGTTCTTTCCGCAAACACCATCGTTCCCCGCCCTTCTATAAATGGAGACCGGCCCTCGAAAGGCCCGGTCTGTTCAAATTCTAAAAAACTATAATGTAACGGTCTTCGGGTTTAACTGCATCCACATTTGCCGCCGCTACCACAGCCGCCTTTAGGATTAGGATCGTTGCTTGGCACCTTAATCGTGCTCGATACAGCAAAAGCAATGGTTTCGGACATCTGAAACAGCATCTCATCCAAAGCTTGCTCAGCCTGTTTGAAACGAGCTACAGCTTCAAAAGATTCCAGTTCCTTCTCGATCGCTTTCACCTGATCCTTCGCTGCATGAAAGTCAGGATGAAAATGGCCAAAACGCTGTGTTTCTTCAAAAAGCTCTTTCTTGGCATTTAATCTGCGGATGCCCTCTTGAATCTCAGAACTTGTTTCGACTTGCTGCTTCCAATATAAATAATCCGATACTTCGGCAGATTGGTTAATCATGTCGCCCAGTTCATATGCGCCCGTTAACACTTGGGCCATATCGACCGTGTTTATTTCCGCTACGCTCATGAATTATTCATCCTATCTATATATAAAGTTCTACTTAACGTAGACTTCTTCATCATAGCATATCCATGAAAGGTTAAGAAGAGTTTTTCCACTAAACTAGACATCATCCGGTAGAATAAGACGCATTGCATCCCAGTCTTCCGGGGTAAATGTTCGCCATTCCGTACGCGATGCAGTTTCGTGCGGATCAAGGATGCACCATCCTTCCAGTATCCATCGCTCTTGCTCTTTCACCTGATGCGGAATAAGAACAAACGCATCCTTCCCCTTTTGAATTCCTAGTTTCACTTGCCATTCGATGGCTTGCATTGCAATTTGGCGCTCAGTCGACAGGTGATACTTTCTCCATTCCCTGTGCCAAGTCTCAGGTACATCAGCCTTCCTCTCGTTCCATGCCGATTTTTCAATCGCATCATAGTCAGACCCATCCTCATCGTAGTCCACCGTCATACCAGGCATCAATGGGAATTGCAATAAGCCTTGAGTCTCACCGTTGTAAAAGAAAAGGGAGTTCCGCTGTTCAGGGTGATCCGGATTCGTAGCAAATATCAGCATATCTTGCTTATCTTGAACATTCTCTCCGACTGTTGCCCAGTCCTTCAACGTAACAAATACTTGGCCGGGCAACTCCCCTTGTCCATGTCTCTGTAAAAAATCAGCGATGCCTTCCCACTTCACTCCACTCGCAGCAGCGGTTTCCACCCGGGCCTTGGTTAAACGATAGATTGACATCTGGTCGCGTGTGATCCGTTCACAGTATTGTTCGAGTCTCCAGCAGACTTCAGCTGGCACATCGGGCGGCACCATAACTTCAAAGTCGGGCTGCACATAAAATTTGCCGTAGTGTATCTCCCCCTGCTTGTGTAGCCTATCTGCATGATAAGCACCACAGTCTACTCCCCTATTCAAGAATTCGGCTGGATCGATCAACCAGCGAAATGCAGCCTCCCCATTCTCATTCTCACCGACTTCACCAAACCCCCAGCCAGCTAAAGCTTGCAACCAGCCTTGAAACCCTGAATTACCTCCTCCGAACAGTACACGGAACCATTGATTCACTCCAGGCGTAAGTACCGCGAGCTGATAGCGAGAATGTTGCATTTCTGATCCGGACGTCCCATATCGCTCCATGCATACTCTAAACACTTCACCATGCATCTCGAACCAGGATAACTTGATCCACTGTTGCAATTTATCTTGCCTGATTTCGAAACCCCGATCTGTTTGTTGCACCAAGTTTAAGCAGAGCAGTAAATCCAGCAAAATAACTACATGCACCGGGTATAATGCCTTATGATCATACGCAATCTCCAACGGTTCGAAATCCTCTGGAGACATGATCGTTAATGTGCTTAACTTTTGTACCGTTCTCTTATGTATTGTACCTTTTCCAGTGACAGGCAGACCTTCTCTATCAATCCAAGCAAGAAGATGAAGTAATTCCCCTGCGATATGCGGTTTTCCTTCCTTAATGACACGCCTGACAGAACCGACCATCGGTTCAACAATGCGGTCCACGCGACTTGTATACGACAAGGTCAATGTTGCCAGATGACATTCAGGGATATGAAAAGAGCATTCTCCCCAGCTTTTATGTACGGATTTAATCCATTGTTTACGGCGTAACATGGCAAAAGCAAGCTTCGCTTCAGCTCCACTTAACCCTTCCTTAGCCCAAACCTCCGAAGGCAGAAGAGAAGAGAACGTTTGACCCGCATATTTGTGAAAAAGAGCACCAAGCACCCGTTGCTCCGCTGACGTAAGTGCAGACCACTGTGCCAGATCAGCCAACTTTCTCGATTGCATCGATTTCTCCACTTCAAATTCCAGATCAGACATCAGCATTTCCCTTCCCTTCTGCAACATGTTAATGAACCTTGTCCTGCTCATGCACAATCGCATATTCGTAACCCTGCTCTACCAAAAACATCTGGCGATTTAACGCAAATTCCTGTTCCTTGCTATTTTCGGAAACCAGTGCATAGAAATAAGCTTTGTTCTCACCTGCTTTGGGGCGTAAAATCCGTCCAAGCCGCTGGGCTTCTTCCTGCCTGGAACCAAAGCTACCAGAGATTTCGAGGGCTACGGCAGCATCCGGCAAGTCAACCGCAAAATTGGCAACCTTGGATACAACAATCGTACGAATTTCCCCCTTTCTAAAAGCAGAAAACCAGTGAATCCGTTCCTGTTGTGACATCGATCCAGAGATTAGAGGTGCATCAATTTCCCGGGCAATCATCTCAAGCTGATCAAGGTACTGCCCAATGACAAGTGTCGGTAGATTTTGATGTCGTTCCAGTAAACGCTTTACAACCTTTAATTTTGCCGGATTTTCAGCTGCCAGACGAAATTGATGCTTACCCTCGGCCTGCACATAAGTTGATCTTAATTCAGGGGACAAGGGTACCCTCACTTCCTGACACTTCACTTCTGCAATCCAACCTTGCTGCTCCAGCTCTTTCCATGGCATATCATATAATTTGGGGCCGATCAACGAGAATACATCCTGTTCACATCCATCTTCACGAACAAGCGTGGCGGTCAAACCCAGACGACGAGTGGCCTGAATGTCCGCAGTAGCCCGAAACACCGGAGCAGGCAACAAATGCACTTCATCATAGATGATCAGCCCCCACTTTCTCTCTTGTAAAAGATGAATGTGAGTGAAATCGGCAGCTTTAGATTTTCGATGCGTCAAAATTTGATACGTTGCCACCGTCACCGGTTTCACCTGCTTTTTCTGCCCCGAATACTCTCCGATCTGTTCCGCATTTATCGTTGTTTTATCCTGAATTTCCTGTATCCACTGCCGGACAGACGTTGTATTGGACGTTAGAATAAGACATTCACATTGCAACCGTTCCAGCACAGCCATGCCAATAATCGTTTTGCCTGCTCCGCAGGGCAGTACGAGAAGTCCGCTCCCCCCGATACCTTCACCGTCTTGAAAAGCATCCACTGCCTTCTGTTGATAAGGTCTTAGCGCAAATGTAGCTCTTTTTCCCTCACCGCATCTACTAGACATACTAGTCGTTGATTCAGTAATATTAGGCCGCCAGCCAAATGAAAGTTCGCTCCCTTTCCGATAACCGGCATAATCCAATACAGGGTAACCAAGACGTGTCAGTTCCCTTTTCAATAAACCACGCTTTTCTCCCGATAACACAAGCTCGTTCACGCTCGTTCGTTCCATACGGAAAGCAGATATCGATTTGATGTCGCTCAAATCATCCAACAATTGCTCGTCTTCACTAGTCAGGCGCATTTTGGCATGGTCCGGCTCGGCATGTAACTTTAATTTGCCGTATTGCTCCATTATTCTGCACACATCCTGAGCGAGTGCCGCAGGTACATTCCAGCGTGACACGTTCTCAAGACTCTTGATCACCCATTCAGAATTCCAGCCTAGTGCTGCCGCATTCCACAGCGACAACGGGGTGATCCGGTAGGTATGAAACGTCGCAGGTGTCTTTACGAGTTCCGCGTACATACTGAGCTCGGCTCTGGCTGTTTCAAACTCGGGATGCCCCACTTCGAGCAATACCGTGAAATCACGCTGTACAATGCAAGCTCCCTGCGGATTGAACATCTCCATCTTTCCCACATCCATTCCTAATCTATATCATTCGAACAAAGATCTAACTCGTATACTCCGACCGAAAACTTCATTTCATACACAACAAAAAAAGCACCCTGTCCATACCCTTGGTATGTTCAGGATGCCCAACTATAGTTCTCAGCATTCGGTTGCGTAGCCTTTCGCCATTGCCACAAACAGTTTCACGCCCGTCTGCATGGCGTCCTCGTCAAAATCAAACATCGGATGATGATGAGGGTACATTGCATTTTTCTCCGGATTACCCGCACCGACAAACATGAAGCACCCCGGCAACTTTTGCAAATAATACGCAAAGTCCTCTGCAGGCATCAGCATCGGAGAGTTCTGCACCCGGTCTGGGCCAAATATCGCCGTTGCTTCATTAAAGAAACGTTCAGTCTCCTGCGCATCATTAACCACCGGCGGATACCCCATGATGTATTTCACCTGTGTTTCCGCACCATAAGCAGCCCCAGTTTGTGCCACCATAGATAGCACACGCTCTTTCATATTCATCCGTGTCTCGTCATCAAACGTTCGCACCGTGCCGCTGAGCTTGCACTGCTCCGCAATCACATTCTGCGCAGATCCCGCCTGCATCGTGCCAATCGTTAGTACTGCCGGGCGCAACGGATCAACGGACCGGCTAACGATAGTCTGAAGCTGCATCACAAGCGCAGAGCCCGCAACGACACTATCAACGGTAGCTTGCGGCATGCCGCCGTGACCGCCTTTTCCTTTGATATCAATGTAAAAGTCATCTGCCGCAGCCATCATCGGTCCTGCTGTGCTTGCAACAATGCCAACGGGAAGCGGTGTCCATAGATGAATGCCATAGATAACATCCACCCCTTCCAGGGCTCCGTCTGCAATGACCTGAACTGCACCACCCGGCAACAACTCTTCCGCTGGCTGGAACAGAAACCGAATCTCGCCCTGCACTTCCTGCTTATGACGACTGAAATAAAGCGCGGTTCCCAGAAGCATTGAAATATGACCATCGTGGCCGCAAGCATGCATCGCTCCAGGTTGCTGTGAAGCATATTCCACATCCTTCTCGTCCTGCATCGGCAATGCATCCATGTCAGCGCGAAGCATGACTACAGGCCCTGACCTGTCCCCGCGAAGTATTCCAATCACCCCATGGCCACCTATATGACGTTTCACCTCAATGCCAAAGCTCTCCAGCATATCTGCCACAAAAGAGGATGTTTTCTCCTCATGAAAGGAAACTTCAGGATTGCGATGAAGGTGACGCCGCCATTCCACCATATGGATCTGCAGATCTTCCCACCATATTTGATTTGTCATGTAACCCCATCCTTTCGATCATCAGCAGGGCTTGTTCATAGCCCCAAACCTTCCTCTTCAAACCTATTGCAGTATATTGTAGCAGAATTGAACGAAAACCGATACGAAAGGCCTTCGGAAAGCTTGCACGGGAAGGGGAAACATACTATCATGAACTAGAGAAACACACGAGAATTATACTCGGAAGCTTATGAGGAGGATCAAACGCTTATGATTTTTGAGAATACAGGCTTGGATGGCTTGAAAAGCGACTTGGCATACCTGGATGAGAGCGCCGAGAAAGTCGGATTCGTCCGGTGGCAATGGGAATATTACCGTGCTACATATGACTACAAAATCGAAGATGAACAAACCAACTCAGAATACTTTGTACGCATTAATACGCGCGCGGTAGAAGGCAAACTGGAGAAACCCGATACGGTTCTGGCCGTTGAAGCCGTTTATCTGGGCAAAGCTACTTTCCCGCATGGACTTGATTACGACTCTTCCGTTCCGCAGCCAGTCGTGAAGCTGGCCACCCAAAAATTGCAGCAGCTCAAAGAACTGCTCGAAGCTTAGGCGGGCCAGATTATGAAACAACAAACGGCCCAGACGAGAACGAAGAGAGGCACGCCGGATTTTCAACTGCTAATCCTCACTTTATTGTTGGTGGGCTTTGGACTGGTGATGGTATTTAGCTCCAGTTCCAGCATCGCAATCGCAAGCGAAAGTTTTAACAACGATGCCCTTTACTTCACGAAAAAACAACTTATGTGGGCGATGATCGGTCTGGTTGGCATGTTTTTTGCCATGAATATCCGCTTTAACAAGTACAAAAAGCTCTATGCACCGTTTTTCCTGTTCACCACCGCACTACTCTTAGTTGTCTTGGTATCCGGTGCCGTGTTAAATGGTGCAAGAAGCTGGATTCGCGTGTTTGGATTCAGTTTGCAGCCTGCAGAGTTCGCCAAAATTGCAATTATTTTATATTTGTCAGCACTCATCACCAAAAAAGGTGAACGTTTCCGTGATTTCAAGACCGGATATTTCCCTGTCCTGTTCATCGTCGGATTTATTGCAGGATTGATTATGTTGCAACCTGACTTTGGTACCTGTTTCATTCTGGTATCTACCTGCGGTCTTGTCATTTACGCTGGTGGAGCTAACATGAAGCACATCCTGGGTTCTATTTTATTAGTTGCGCTTGGTGGTGCACTTGCCTTTGGAGCCAGTGCCCTCTTTTCCTCCATGTCTCCGGACACTCCTGCGCTGGACAGCACAACAACAGTGACAGCAGAGCAAAACTACAAAATTGGACGTATTCAAGCCTTCCTTAATCCAGAGTCTGATATCAATGGCGGAAGTCTCAACCTCTACCGTTCTCTGGTTGCCATCGGGGACGGCGGTATTACAGGTTCGGGTATTGGACAAGGCACCATGAAGTTGCATTATTTGCCAAATGCCTATAATGACTTTATTTTTTCCGTCATCGGAGAAGAGCTCGGTTTCATCGGGAGTGCATTGTTCCTGCTCATTTATCTGTACTTTATCTGGAGAGGCATTATCGTCTCCCTACGTTGTCCTGATCCTTTCGGAACGCTGGTGGGTATAGGTATCATGGGGCTTATTGCGATCCAGGCCTTCATCAACATTGGCGGGGTAACTCAAACGATACCTGTAACGGGAGTTACACTTCCGTTTATCAGTTATGGGGGGACTTCACTCTTTGTCATGATGGTGGCGATGGGTATTGTGCTAAGTATTTCACGGACCAATAACCTAGAAGCAATTAAGGAACAAAAAACGAAATCGGTAACGGTGCAGACACGCACCTCCCCGGCACTTCGTTCACGGGATTCGATTCGCCGAGTTCGCTAATGGAATGAAAAAAGACTTTGCATCTGATGGATGCAAAGTCTTTTTTGTGTTTTTTTGTATAAAGATAAGGAACAAAACATAGATTTGTTCATACCTTACGTGGAGTCTAAAGATTTACAGGTCGTCGCCTTTGAAAGAGACACCTTCAACCTTCACATTCACTTCGACTACACGTAGTCCGGTCATCGTTTCTACCGCTTCTCTTACATTCTGCTGGAGCATACGGGAAACTTCATGAATCGGAGTTTCATACAGGACGATGATACGCAGATCAATGGCTGCTTCCAGCTGACCGACTTCCACGCCTACGCCTTTCTGTACGTTTTTACCACTGAGACGCTTCGCCCAGCCCTCTGACAAACCTCCAGACATTGCGGCGATTCCAGGCGTTTCCATTGCAGCCATTCCAGCAATTTTCGCAACCACGTCATCGGCAATCCGGATGTTTCCGCTCTCCATTTGAAGTTGTTCTGCCATGCCACATCCTCCTTCACTTCGTTACTCGTATTTTAAATCCTTTCCACCCTAAAAAGCAAATTTAACTGTAAAAGATGCGTTTACAACCTGCCCCCCTTTGGTTATATTGAAATATGAAATTAATCGCATAGTTACATAACGTGAATTTCAAAACAAAATATGTATATAACCGAGGTGTTTTTTGTGAGAAACCGGATTTCATCCTTTTTGCTGATTGCATTTTTTGCGCTCAGTGCCATCGCCCACTTCTTGAAATGGGATTCGATTCTGCAGTTCGTGATATCTGCCATTTCGGTTATTTTCGTGGCCGGTTTTTTAGGTAAAGCGACCGAAAGTGTAGCCCACTATGCCGGTCAACGATTAGGAGGATTCCTAAATGCAACCTTTGGCAATGCAGCCGAACTCATTATTGCGATTTTCCTCGTAAAAGAGGGCTTGTTCGACATGGTCAAAGCCAGTCTGACCGGGTCCATTATCGGTAACCTGCTACTCGTGCTGGGACTCAGCATTTTTGCCGGCGGACTAAAGTATAAAACACAGAATTACAACGTTTCGCTTGCGGGCCTCAACGGCTCCCTGATGATCGTTGCCATCATTGCCCTGTTCGTCCCGGCCGTATTCCTGAACACCCACTCTATCACACAGCGGGATACGAACACACTCAGTCTCATTGTGGCTGGCTTGCTTATCCTGGCTTATATTGCGTGGCTTATCTTCTCTATGGTCACGCATAAAAGCTATCTTGCCGATGTAACGGATGACCAGGACGAAGAATTGCCTCATGAGCATGCTCCTGCATGGTCGAAGAAAAAGTCGATCCTCTATCTCGTGATCGCTACCGTTATGGTCGCCTTTGTCAGTGAATGGCTGGTTGGCACACTTGAGGTATTTACTTCAGAGTTTGGACTAAGTGAGCTGTTCGTTGGTGCGTTCCTCGTGGCCATTATCGGTAATGCAGCCGAACACAGTGCGGCCATCATGCTTGCGATGAAAAATAAAATCGGTGCCGCTGTTGAAATTGCCGTAGGCAGCAGTTTGCAAATCGCACTATTTGTAGCTCCAGTGCTGATCTTTGTAAGCTATTTTACGGGTCGTACGATGGATATCGTGTTTACCACCATTGAACTGGTCGCCATCGGTGTGTCTGTTTTTATTGCCAAATCGATCACACAGGATGGCTCCACCAACTGGTATGAAGGTCTGCTTCTGCTTGTTGTGTATGTCATTCTAGGTGTCTCATTCTTCCTGGTATAACAGAACTGTTGATAAACGTTATACCACTCCTGCGTACATCAAGAGACAGCCGAGGGACTACTTCCCCGGCTGTCTTTTTACGCCTACTGCAACACTAGACATATACATCAACACATACAAAAAAAGCATGCAACGGAATGTGCATGCCTTCTATTCTGACCCGCGCAATTGCAGGCTATTGCTCATTCTTTTTGTTCAAAGCTTCATATAAAATCGCCAAGTTCCGCTCAAGCGCGCTAACCATCTGCTTACCTGTACCTTCCGGAAGGAGCCCTGCACGGACAGCAAAATCAACTTCCTTGGAGAACCCATACATCTGTGTATCCAATACTTCCTCATAGAGAGGGCAGTAGCGGGTAGCCAGATTCTCCATCTGTACTTCAATAAGCTTCTGTATTTTATCTGCATCTTCTTGAAGAAGATTGATTGCTTTCAGGTTCAGCTGGTCCTGCAGATCAGATGAAGTCATGCATCATTTCCCCCCTATGTCCCAAAATCGCGTAAAGACGTTCTACCTCTAATATTAGACGAAATGAAGAGCTAATACAAGAACCTGACCAAAATAACCGCACGAGTTGTGAGCTCTGTTACAGCCTTTTCTCGCTTTGTCTAATTCACTCTAACGGACATTGTGTTCTGCTATGATTAAAAACACCCCTACCCGAAGGCAGAGGTGTTCTTAATGATGTTATTCAGATGCGATGTTTACATTCAGCCCATGCTTTGCAAATACTTCAGACATTGCTGCCTTCGCTTCATCTGCATCCGGGCCATGAACGTGCAGTTCATAACTGTGCGTGCTAATCAGCGTTGTAAACAACCCAAGAATACTTTTTACGTCAATATACTTGTTCTCTGAATGAAGCACGATTGAAGAAGTAAACTTGCCTGCTGTTTGAGCAATTTCCACTACAGCCGCGTTATTACTCGACATAGGAATCCCTCCGTCTTTTCACTTTTGGTATCATCTATTAATTACCACTACATGATACCGTGAATCCGCTTTCCTAGCAACTGCAAAATACAGTTCCTATTTCAACTGGTCCGGATTCAAACATTCCAGCTCAGGAATGGCAAAGATGCCATCTTTACGAATCAGCACATCATCGAAATAGATTTCGCCACCGCCGTAGTCTGGACGCTGAATCAATACGAGATCCCAGTGAATGGACGAGCGGTTTCCGTTATCTGTTTCTTCATATGCCTGACCTGGCGTAAAGTGCAGGCTACCTGCAATTTTTTCATCAAACAAAATATCTTTCATCGGGTGCAAAATGTGCGGGTTGAAACCAATCGCAAACTCACCGATATGACGCGCACCTTCATCTGAGTCCAGAATTTCATTCAGGCGTTTCGTATCATTGCTGGATGCTTCTACGATTTTACCGTCTTTGAATGTAAACTTGATATTCTCAAACGTAATTCCGTTATACAGCGTCGGTGTATTATAACTAATTGTTCCATTAACGGAGTTGCGTACGGGTGCGCTGTATACTTCACCATCCGGAATATTTTTTTGTCCGGAACACTTCTCTGCACCGATATCTTTGATGGAGAAGCTCAGATCCGTGCCTGGCCCCGTAATCCGCACTTTATCTGTACGTTTCATGAGGCTTGCAAGTGAGTCTTGGGCTTTGTCCATTTTTGCATAATCCAGGTTACATACGTCAAAATAGAAATCTTCAAATGCTTCCGTGCTGGTGTTCGCGAGTTGCGCCATGCTTGCGTTAGGGTAACGAAGCACCACCCATTTTGTATGTTTGACACGCTGTTCGCTATGTACCGGATGGGAATACAGGGAGTTGTACAGTTTCATTTTTTCTTCCGGCACATCGGACAGATCATTCACGTTCTCTCCCGCACGAATACCGATATAACAATCCATTTGTTTCATACGGTTCAAATCAATCTCTGCCCACGTTTTCATCATCTCTTCCGTAGCATTTTGCAACATCACACGCTGAACGGTTCGATCTGTCAACTGTACAAAAACGTTACCGCCTTTTTTGCCCACTTCTTCAATAATGGCATTGATCAAATCACGTTCTGATCCAATCATCTCAACCAATACATTTTCGCCAGGCTGTACATCAACAGAATAACCTACGAGGTTCGCTGCAAGCTTCTGAATTCTAGGGTCCTTCATTCGATAAATCCTCCTGTCATCTGCCATTCAATGAATTGAACAACGGTAAATTACGTTACTATTGTAGCACGCACCAGACATCCCGTCAGCAGGCAGTCACAGGTTTTATTTATTGATATGATTTAAAGTTCACATCGGTTACCAGTGCTTCTACATTGCTTCGGCTACTGTTATCCGTGTATTTCACCTGACTCTCAGAGGAAAGGCGCATTGGTAAGCTGGTTTTGCGATCAACCGTCAGATGATAGACCGTATGCACCTCAGCCTTTTGAATCAACTTCTGCATCGTGTCCTCACCCTGCTGCCATACCTTTTGCAATTCCTGCTCAAGTTTCTGCTTACTCGCACCTTTCACTTGACTCGCTTTGTGCATGTACTCTGCCCGAATGGAATTCATCTCATCTGTCAGTTGGTCTGTAGCCCAGGTTTTGGCGTCCTCTGGCGCAAGCTCAATCCGCAATATGCGTGTTTGGCGCCCCGAACCATATTCGGACTGAATCGTTTTCTTCATACTATCGATCTTTTCTAATTGCGCAATGGGGTTAAAACGGGATAAGGAGCCACGTAATGGTTCATGCTGCGCTGTTAAAGCATTCCATTGTCCTTTTTTACGTTGAAAAGAGGCACTGAATCCGCTCGGTTGACCATTATTTTTCACCGCATTCAAACTTACTCCTGAATCCGCTGCAGTCACGGCACCTGGCAATCGGGTCTGCAACGTCAGCCGGTCATGGTCTTCCAGCTTACCTTCAAATTTAAATTGATTTTCAAACATTCCACTGTTTTCTCGTCTCAATCCAGCCTGCCCTTCAAACGTCAACGTCTCTTTCCCCGCTATGCCGGATAATGCCAGAGAAAATATTTCTTCCGGCGTCCGATCATGCTGGAGCATCCCACACCCCGGGACAATGGCCAGCACAAAGCAAAGGATTAGCGATAAAGAAAATGTAGACTGGCGGTTCAACATGTCTATTCCACCTTTCAGTCATTTTCTCCATAGATTGCCCTCACAATATGTGCTTATACTTCCTTACTATGCGACCAAACGAACCAGATGGACTTTGATCCACATACCGGTTCCATAAAAAACAAAAAAAAGAGAGAAACGACTCCGCAACCGGAATGTTTCTCTCTTATCGTATACCTTCCTGTTCCTCTATGACAATTCGATTCCGGCCACCGTTCTTTGCACTGTACAGCGCCATATCTGCACGGTAAAACAGGGACTCTACACTTACTTTTTCATCCATCCAGTTCCATTCAGCAATGCCACTTGACACCGTGACAGACGGCCTCGTCTCGGCCTCAACTCGGGTACGGATTCGTTCCGCATACACAAGCGCTTGTTGAATTCCGATCTGAGGCATGTAGATAGCCAGTTCTTCACCGCCCCACCTTGCGCAAATATCCTCGGCTCGAACCGAACTTGTAACAATGTCACTGACTTGTTTTAATACTTGATCCCCTGTCTGGTGACCAAAAGTATCATTCACCTGTTTGAACTGATCGATATCAACGACAACCAATGAGCCGCAGTAATCATGAACCTGACGTTCGTGAATAATATTATCCAGGTAATGCCTTACGTACAGTCCGGTCAACATGTCCAGATTGGCCAACCGGCGCACCTCAGCATGCAGGGTGGCATTGGTTAAAGCAAGGCCCAGATGAATCGATAACATTTGTAGTAACCTGTAGTTCTCATAGGAGAAAAAATGTTCCCGCACATGGGCAAGCAGAATAGCACTCTTCACCTGTCCATCCACGCGAATTGGTGCTGCAATCAGAGACATCGCGCCTGTTAATTCCATGAAACTGGAAGTTACCTTATCAAACTGCGTATAGTCAGATATGATTAATGGCTCTTCAGTCTGATACATGTAACCGGCAATACCAGAATCCATAGGATACGTTCTCTGCCGAATCTCTTTTACATTGGTCGCCATCACCTCAAACCTGTTCGTACTGTCATTCAATTGCAAAATGCAGCAATAGTCGGCCTGAAAGATATTTTTAAATTCTTGCTGGGAAAACTGATAGATTTCCATCAATTGCAAGCTTTTGTTAAGACGCTGCGTCAGATCATTGATTACACGAAGTTCCTGAATCAACATATGGGATTGCTCATGAAGTTTTGCATTTTCGAACGCTGTCCCTGCTGTATCCGCCATCATCGCAATCAGTTGCAAATCGGAGTCTTCCATCAATTCCTCGTTCATTTCGATATGAAATACTCCGTATATGCCCTGCTTGCCTTTGAGCGGCAACCCCACCTCAATGATTCGTTTGTCCAACTCATCGGACCGGGAGACAATCAGTCTGCCCTCCATAAATGAGCGAACACAGATATCTTCTCCACGCTCCTGAATAAGGAGTGGTTTAATTCGTGGATTAAAGCTTCTCTGGTCCTGAGACATATAGAGCATAATGTGTGTGGAAGGATAGAGGTAGTCCATACTGACAAATACTTCGTCCAATATCGCCCCGACATCCATTTTGTCATGCATACGCTGTACGATCTGAAAAAGAATGGATCTTCGGTGTTCCTCCCGAGCGGTTTGTTCATGTGAGTGCAACAAGTCCGTCATAAATATGTATTCAAATCTTCGGTAAAAGCAGGTGCGGTAATGCAATGCCTCAGATCGAACCACAGCTTCTGACGTTTCGGATCGGTGGGATTCAAAGACCAGCGCAACAAACACAGCAAATATATCTTTATTGATTCTTGAAAACAGAGGCTCGGCAATCAGCAGATACTCCCCATGTTTACTAATTCCGCGTCTAGATAACGTCTGTTCCTTTTCAGCACACTCCAAAACCATCGAACGTACATTGATATCCGAATCGGTAATCTGACCGGAGTCCTCTCCTATGCACTCTCCTTCCGTATTCCAAACACTGTATGCAGCAATTGGCCCACCTGGCACAGAATCTGTCTGGCTTGTCCAATCTTTGAAGGCTTGTCCTAACAAACTGCTTAAATATGAGAAGTCAAAAGGTGTGATATCCATTTTTTGCATCCACAACGCATGGTCATCATGAGATGGAAGCACTGTAAACGATGTGGAATCGCCCGCGCTTCGCAACTTCAGACTGGTAGGTAAACTTCTTAGATGTTCCAACATGTCAGGCGCTCCTTTGCACCGTTTTTGCATCCTGGGGGATGCATTAATCTGCATCAATTATCGCAAATCTGCAAAATATTAGCGAAAACCTTGATACATAAGATTGTTTAAAGTTAAGATACCATCTATTTTACTCTGTTTGAAGCTTTTTTGCACTCATATTTCAGAAAATCGTCCCATTATTTTAGGCCTAATGACCTATCGACAAATTTAGACGTTTTTCTGGCTTTATGTATTGCTTGACTTTACTCCTCTCAGAATGTAGAATAAATTGTTGATGAAGACTACTAATACGGTCTTTAAATTTGGGCATTACCGGTTGTGTCACCCTCATTCTTTTTGTTGCTTTCAGGACAGCGGCTGAACTTTCCTGATCGTTCTATGCGAGGCCAAGCCCGCATCAACAAATTGGAGCGCAAACAGAGCCCTATATGAACTTTAACTAAAAAGGAGCTACTTTAAACATGGCACGTTACACTGGTCCTAAATTTAAATTAAGCCGTCGCCTCGGCATTTCCCTGAGCGGAACAGGCAAAGAATTGAAACGCCCTTTCCCTCCAGGTCAGCACGGAGCTAACCAACGCAGAAAAATGAGCAACTACGGTATGCAGTTGCAAGAAAAACAAAAATTGCGCCACATGTACGGTTTGGGTGAAAAACAATTCCGCACATTGTTCTCCAAAGCGCAAAAAATGCAAGGTATTGCCGGTGAGAACTTCATGTTCTTGCTTGAGTGCCGCCTTGACAACCTCGTTTACCGTCTTGGCTTTGCTAACTCCCGCGCTGGAGCGCGTCAATTGGTAGCACACGGTCACGTAACTGTAAACGGCAAAAAAGTCGATATCGCTTCTTACCAAGTAAGCACTGGCGATGTAATCGGCTTGCGTGAAAGAAGCCGCGGTCTGACTTCCGTTAAGGAAGCTTTGGAAAACCGTTCGCATCTTCCAGCATACGTTGAATACAACGAAGCAGCTGTAGAAGGTAAATTCATCCGCTTGCCTGAGCGTGCTGAATTGTCCCAAGACATCGATGAAAAACAAATCGTCGAGTTCTACAACCGTTAATCGTTGCATCACAACAAAAAAGCAACTGTTCGAGATTTCCTCGGCAGTTGCTTTTTTGTTGTTTTTTTTCACTCCTTCCCCAGACCCTCTTCATTACTAGCCTCTACATAACGATAATATGTTTATCGAAACACGCACAAAATAGAAAGATAACTTAGGGGGCTACACATGTCATTTTTTCGAAATACCAAGCTTGCGGTAAAGCTAGGATTACTGCTCGGATTAGTGCTCCTCTGCTCGATCGGCGCATTAATTGCCTTTAACACCAAAGCCATATACGACAAAAGCATACAATATGGTGAAGCTGTAGCCGAACACTCAGCAAGTGCAGCTACTAGCGAATTCATGACTTACATCAACCAGGTAAAAAATACGCTCGACAGTTTGAGTACAACCCTGCTGGACGCTTCAAAAAATGGGACGCTGAGCCGTCAAGATATCGTAAGGCTTTTGGAAGAATACTTGAAAAAGGACGAAAAGGTTTTTGGTTTTTATACCGGATGGGAGCCCAATGCCTTTGACGGCAAAGATGCAGAACATGTGAATAAGGATAAATACGATGATGAAACAGGCCGTTTTATCCCTTACGTTATCCGGGATGGAAGCTCCTTGCATTTTGAACCGCTCACTACTTATGAGGGAAACAGTGAAACCAGTAAATACTATCAACAGCCGAAGGCGACCAAAACCATCTATTGGTCCGAGCCCACTACGTACAAAGTTGCTGGTAAAGAGACCTTGCTCGTATCCATCGTTCTGCCTTTACTTGATGAGAACAATACCTTTCTTGGCATCGTTGGGGCCGATTTTACGATTGAAGGTTTCCAGCAAAATATTGCATCTCTGAATCCAGACCAAGGCTATGCCATGCTGATTACAAGTGAAGGGCACATTGCTGCGCACGGCTCAAGACCGGAACTGACCAAAGAGAATGCCGAGCTCTCTTCCAGTACCCAAGCACTTATTCAGCGGATCCAGTCGAATGATACAGGGTTCTACACTGCGGTTGACAATGGCAAACCAGAATTATTTATTGCCGAACCTGCCAAGCTTCAAGGCTCCGATTCTAGCTGGCATCTAGTATCTGCATTACCCAAAAGCGTGATACTCCAGCCTTTTTACGATAGCTTGAAATGGTCTGTACTCATCGCTATATTGGCGGTACTTCTACTGGCAAGTGTGGTCGCGTACACCATCATATCCATAGTAAAGCAATTGAACCGTGTAAATGTTGTCGCAGGACAACTCGCGCATGGTGATCTGACACAAAAGTTGCCTGTTAAATCGAAGGATGAATTTGGAGTCATGGCCATTCACATGAATAACATGATGAATACATTACGCCATACGATCTCTGTTATATCTGAACATGCCTTATCGGTCGGTTCAACTTCGCAACAATTAACCGCCGGGGCAGAGGATACAAGCAAAGCCGCCGAACAGATGGCACTTACCGGAATGGAAGTTGCAAACAAAGCGGAGAAGCAAGTTCAGGAGTTACTTCATTCCTCCCGCTCGATGAACGAAATATCCACGGGCATCGGAAGAATAGCTGAGGCTGCTGCCGAAGTAAGTAGTACATCAAAATCAGTGACGGAACGAACTTCATACGGAACAGACAAAATGCAGGCAGCTATCCATATGGTGGAGAGTGCAAACACTTCTGTCCAATCCTCCATGACTGCACTGGAGCAATTTAAAAAGCGCTCGGAAGAGATTGGTCATATAACGGGTATGATTACCGAAGTAAGCCGACAAACGAATCTTCTCGCCCTCAACGCTTCTATTGAAGCTTCGCGAGCGGGGGAACACGGACGTGGCTTTGGCGTTGTAGCTGCAGAGATTCGCAATTTAGCCGAGCAATCCAGACAATCGGCTGCTGACATTGCCGCGTTGATCCAATCCGTTCAACAAGAGATTTCGGCTATCGTTGAAAATATGGAAAAAGGAAGCACCGAGGTGACTCACATTGCCGATGTAATGAACGAGAGTGGTGAGCTATTCTCATCCATCTCATCACAGATCGCCGACGTGAATCAACAAATTGCACAAGTCTCCACCATTGCCAAACAGATGTCAGATGAGTCCCGACAGGTCGATTCATCACTTGAGCAACTTAAAACGATTGGTCTTGAAACAGCAGCGCACGCAAGCCAGGTTGCCTCAGCTTCGGAGAAACAGCTTGCATCTATGGAGGAAATCACTGCTGCATCCGCTTCTTTGGCACACCTCACACAAGAACTGTTGGAACTTATCCAGCGTTTCAGAACCTAATGAGCATAAGATACTATATTTTTCTTCAAACACTCTTTTCTATATAGACTTCAAGGCTGGCCTGCTTACATGCAGTTCCAGCCTTTTTCCTTACTTTTGCAACTCATGAAATGCTGTTCGATATCACATGCTATATATCATAATCCATTCCAGATTGGCAAATTTCGACCATTACTTGTATTTCTCAGGCATGCAAACGGGTCTTTTTATGCTATAATTAGTGCTGTTAAAAGGAGGAAGACACTGAATGGTTGATGTTACTAAGAAAAAGCCTGAAGATCCGCCTGTACGCAAGCGTAGCTTTGCACGCAAACTAGGTAGCTTCGTTATGTGGATGGTTGTCCTTGGATTTATGGGCATACTATTCGTTGGCGGTGCTTTAATGGGTTACGTCAGTTCGATCGTCAAAGACGAACCTGTCCGGTCAAGGGCCCTGATTGAACAAAAAGTCAGCGAAAACTCCATCACAGGCTTTGCTTACTTTTCTGACGGCAGTCCGATTGGTCAACTTCGCACGGAAGAAGACAGACGTCCGGTCACCTTTGACCAGATCCCCAAAAAAGTTATTGATGCCGTGATCTCGATTGAAGACAATCATTTTTACGAACATAAAGGTGTAGACATGAGCGGAACACTGCGTGCCGTGAAACAAAAAGTGCTGAAAGAATCAGTACAAACGGGTGGCAGTACGCTTACGCAGCAATTGGCTAGACGTGTATTTCTGAATTTGGACCGTACGGAAGATCGTAAAGTAAAGGAAATTTTGCTTTCCCTTCGACTGGAACGTTTTCTGACCAAAGACGAGATTATGACCGCTTACCTGAACAAGGTGCCTTTCGGCAATGGTTCCAGTGGATACAACGTTTACGGAATCAAAGCAGCCGCCAAGGGATTGTTTAATATCAATGATCTCGAAAAAATAAATATAGCTCAGGCCGCTTATTTGGTTGGATTACCTCAGTCTCCCTCTTCCTACTCCGCCTTTAACGGTAAAGGCGATTTTGTAGAGGATAAATTTGATCGCGCCATCAATCGTCAAAAACTGGTTCTGCGCCGCATGCTGGAACTTGGCAAAATCACGCAATCGGAATACAACAATGCACTTGCCTTTGATATCAAAAGCTCGCTTGCTCCGAAAACCATTAAAGCCTATAACACTTATCCATACCTTATGATGGAAACGGAACGTCAAGCAGCACAGATTATCATGCAGCAGCTGAATGCCGACAAAACTAAGGCAACAGGCAAAAGTACCGACGCCGAGGCATCGCAAAAGGAAAACAGTGCCCTTCTGGAAGAGGCTCAGTCACAGCTTCGCACAGGCGGATATCGCATCTATACAACAATTAACAAGAACATCTACAAAACGATGCGTACGATTGCCGAGGATAACAGCAACTTCTCAGCAGATGATCCTGTTAAGGGAAAAGAGCAGACTGCAGCGATGCTGATCAATCATAAAACAGGAGCAATCCTCGGTATGATTGAAGGCCGAAGCTTCCAGGATGAACAGATGAACTATGCGACTCAAATGATTCGTCAGCCCGGTTCTACGATGAAACCTATTGCGGCTTATCTGCCAGCTCTGGAGGAAGGTCTTATTCAACCGGCCTCCGTCATTGACGATGCGCCAATTATCTTGAAAGACGGCCCTAGCGGATACCATATCGCCAAGAATGCGAACAACCGTTACCAAGGTTTGGTAACCGCTCGTAGAGCATTGAACTACTCATTGAACATTCCGGCTCTGAAGCTTTTTAATGAGGAAGTTGGCATCGATAAAGCCTGGACTTTTGCGAAAAAGCTTGGCATTACAACGATCCAGAAGCAGGATTACCAGGCCCAGACCGGTGTTCTCGGCGGACTTCAATATGGTGTAACTGTGGAAGAACTAACAAATGCCTACGGTGCAATTGCTAACAAAGGGGTCTACAACGATTCTTATATGATCAGCAAAATTGTGGATTCCAAAGGCAATATTGTATACAAACACGAAAGCGAGCCTGTACAGGCATTTTCGGAACAGACGGCCTATCTTATGACGGACATGTTACGTACCGTTATAACAGAAGGTACAGCCGATAAAGTACGGGAAAACTACAAGTACAGATCAAGTGTGCCTATTGTCGGTAAAACAGGTTCAACCCAGAACTACGCCGATGTCTGGTTTGAGGGATATACACCAGATGTTACGCTCGGTGTGTGGGTTGGTTATAAACAGCCGATTAATACACTCGAAAACAAATCACAACGCAAACGTGCTCAGCAGCTTTGGGCCAAAATTATGAATGAAGTCGTCGAAACACAGAAGGATCTGTTTGTTACTAATTCATTCAAAAAACCTTCTGGTATTGAAACCAGAACGGTCTCAGCATACAGTGGCAAGCTACCAACATCCCTGACCGATAAATTTGTTACTGACATTTTCAATAGCAAATTTATTCCGAAGGACCGTGATGATGCTGTCGCTAAAGCGAAATATATTACCTACAACGGTGTAAATTACATTCCACGTGATGAAACACCTGCGGATATGTTGAAGGAAAAAACGGTTGTCAAGCGTAAGAAACCGATCTCCGATCTCATCAAAGAATTGCAAAATGCATTTAAACGGATGAGTCGTCATGAGTCGCTTGCATATTATCTGCCTGAGGATGCCGGTGCTGATCTGCCAACTGAGGTTGATCCACGCAAGGATAACGGCAAAGCTCCAGATGCACCTGGCAATGTCCGCATCTCCATCTCGGGAGAACGGGCATCCATCACATTCAATGCTACACCTGAAAGTGATGTTGTTGGGTATCGCCTCTATCGTTCAGTCGGTGGTGCCGGATTCCAGAATCAAGGCCAGGTTGTACTGACAGGCGAGTCCAGATCATTCTCAGCTTACGCAACAGCTAGTGGCAACTTCGCATTCTATGTTACTGCCGTAGACGTTGCTGGCAAGGAATCTGCTCCAAGTGCGACGGTGAGCAGTGCAGGCGCTGGTGCGCCTGATACAGAAGTCAAAGAGCCTATTGAGGTACCTGGTACGGTGGTAACCCCTGGAGAAACAGTCAGTAACAACAATGCACCAACGGCGGCTCCAAGCACACCAGGCCAAGTGAGCGTATCAGCGCTCTCCCAAGGACTTCGTATTCAGTGGGCACCGAACTCGGAAACGGACGGCGTGCAGAGCTACGCTGTCTTCTATAGCGAGACAGGTTCAGAACCCTTCACCAAAATTGGCACCACTTCAGGTACCAGTATGGTTTATGGTGTACCTTCATCAACGGGGGGCTGGTTCAAAGTATCTGCCAGCAACAGTGTAGGAGAGTCCGCATCCTCGGAAGCGATACACTATCAGCCTTAATACGGGTGACAAACCCGTTGACAAACCAATATCGTAAACGAATGAAAAAGCCGCATGTCCAGTGTGAATACACTGACATGCGGCTTTTTTTATGTTCATGTCCTTTTTGACTCTACATGATACTCAGTCCTCAATGGTGGATAAGTCACCTGTTGGCAGATCAAGTTCCCATGCCTTCAACACACGGCGCATAATCTTGCCTGAACGAGTCTTCGGCAGTCTTTCTTTGAATTCGATCTCACGCGGTGCAGCGTGAGCGGACAGGCCCTCTTTTACAAACCGATAGATTTCTTCCTTCAGTTCCGGCGTCGCCTCATACCCCTCACGAAGCGCGACAAACGCTTTAATGATCTCTCCGCGTGTCACATCCGGTTTACCGATCACGCCAGCCTCAGCAACCGCTGGGTGCTCTACCAGTTTACTTTCCACTTCAAATGGTCCAATGCGCTCACCTGAAGAGTTGATGACATCGTCGATGCGTCCCTGGAACCAGAAGTATCCGTCTTCGTCCATGTACGCTGAATCCCCGGATACATACCAGCCTGTCAGTCTGAAGTACTCCTCATACTTCGCTGGATTATTCCAGATTTTTGCCATCATCGACGGCCAAGGTGTGCGGATCGCCAGATTCCCCATACTGTATGGAGGGAGCTCTTGTCCACGATCATCGATAATAGCTGCTTCAACACCCGGTAAAGGACGTCCCATGGAACCTGGTTTAATCGGCATACCCGGGTAGTTACAGATTAACTGTGCTCCCGTCTCGGTCATCCACCATGTATCATGAATTCGTTGACCGTACGCTTTCCAGCCCCAACGTACGACCTCCGGATTCAGCGGTTCCCCTACCGACATGACATGACGCAAGCTACTTAAATCATGTTGGGCAATCGTCTCGTCCCCTGCGCCCATAAGCATACGGAACGCCGTAGGGGCACTGTACCATACACTTACTTTGTTTTTCTCGATTGTGCTATACCAGTCCTGCGGACTAAAACGTCCCCCACGAATCACATTTGTTACCCCGTTAAGCCAAGGGGCGAAAATGCCATACGACGTGCCTGTTACCCAACCTGGATCGGCAGTGCACCAATATATATCATCTTCTCGCAGGTCAAGTACAACTTTACCCGTATAATAATGCTGAATCATCGCATTCTGAACATGGTACACACCCTTCGGTTTCCCTGTTGAACCCGAGGTGTAATGAATCAACAGTCCATCCTCGCGCGTCAGCCATTCTACTTCCATATCATCTGAAGCCGCAGACATCTCTGCATCAAAATCAATAAGACCTTCCTCAGACTGCGGGCCACCGCCGACAATAAAAATATGTTTCAGCTCTGGTAATTCGGAGCGTTTGATCCGTCCCAGAAGCTCAGGCGTGGTCACGAGCGCAACAGCACCACTGTCCTCCAACCGATCCTTCACCGCCGTTTCCATAAAGGCCTCGAATAAAGGACCCGCTACAGCGCCCACTTTCAAAATTCCCAGCAAACTGAAATACAGCTCAGGACTTCGTGGCATGAAAATAAAAACACGATCTCCTTTAGCTACGCCATATTTACGCAACACATTACCAAAACGACTCGACTGCTCGCTCAGATCTGCGAAAGTGTAAGCTTCCTCACGAGAAGCATCGCTGTAGAGCAAGGCCGTCTTCCCACCTCTGCCTTCCAGGACATGGCGATCAATCGCCTCATGTGCCATATTCACTTTGCCGCTGGCGTGCCACGTAAAGTGCCTTTCTACCGTTTCCCAATCGAACCGGCTTCTTGCTTCCGTATAATCACCCAGATTCGATTCAGACACCACCGTTTGCAGCATCTCATTATGTGCTTGACTCATGCTTGCCAGCCTCCTTCAACTCGACATTTCGATTCCCTTCAGGGTTCATTCGTATTGCCTTTGTGTTGACTGAACTTCCAGTTAGCGCTTACATTAGTAGAGAGAACTTCTCGTCATGTACTTGCCTGACCCAACCGATGCACTCAAACGGTGTTGAATTGTGAACATTTTTTGTCAACGCAATTATAGCAAATTGGATCAAACATCGTCTACGGCTTTTCATTTTTTTGGTTTTTTGCTATAAGTAGGGGGAGAGAGGGGTATGAACCATGGAGCATATCAAGAAGCATCATATACGTTCCATTTTCAAGTCCAACCACCGAATTACGGTTGAGGGGCCCGTGCCCGCAGAACAGATTATGGAATTGACGTTTCACTCCGATCTGGATGCCTTTCGGCGCCCAACAGAGCAACAAGAAGCCATTGCCGAGATTGCCGCCTTACCCGAAGGGCGAATTATAATTGCCCATGAGAATAATATCATCATCGGATACGTTACTTTTCACTACGCAGATGAGTGTGAACGCTGGTCCGAGGGCAATATGACAGACCTAATCGAGCTTGGAGCCATCGAAGTCGCAGACGAGTATCGCTCTCTTGGTGTAGGCCGTGAAATGCTCCTTACTGCGATGCAAGATACGTATATGGAGAACTATATTATTTTCACGACAGAGTATTACTGGCACTGGGACTTGAAAGGCAGCGGACTATCGGTATGGGATTATCGCAAAATGATGGAGCGGCTTATGCAAAACATTGATATGACCTGGTACGCGACAGATGATCCTGAAATCTGCTCCCATCCTGCGAATTGCCTTATGGTTCGGATCGGCAGTCAAGTACCCATGACCTCGGAGGAACAGTTTGACCGTGTCCGCTTTCGTCATCGGTTTATGTATTAAAGAAAAAGATAAAAGGTACGAATCGCGAATTGAATACATAAAAGAACCGCCTTGCAGATCATTCTCCAACGTAAACGGAAAATGCATCTGTGAGGCGGTTTATTGGTGTCTCATTTCGGTTTATTCGTGTCTCATTGCGGGTAAGTCACGTTTCTCAAATCACATATGTTCAAGCATGTGCTCAACAATACGATGGGAACGCTGAGAAGACTGCACCGTGAACTCGGCAAAATTCACATGTGCAGAACCGTCTGCCTTGTCAGACATGCTGCGTAGCACAACGAAGGGTACATGGTTCATGTGACATACTTGAGCCACCGCAGCCCCTTCCATCTCTGCACAAGCTCCGTCCATCTCTCTATAGAGCATGTTTACGGTTTCCTTGCTGGCAATAAACTGATCACCCGACAACACCTTGCCAATCCGATATTGAGCGCCCTGCGCCTTGCACGCTTCTTCAGCAAGCGAGATTAACGCAGGCTCTGCCGGGAATGCCGATGTCTCCTGGTACGGTATCACTCCACGTTCGAATCCTAGTGGCGTTACGTCCATGTCGTGCTGCACACACACTGAAGAAATAACCATGTCGCCAATGTTCAATTCGGGATGAACTGCTCCTGCTACACCTGTAAAAATCACTCGATTCACCTGAAAACGATCAATCAGAATCTGCGTAGTTACCGCCGCATTTACTTTCCCTACGCCTGACTTGCATACCACAATCTGCTTGCCAAGCCACTCACCGGCGACATACGTAATCCCTGTCTGCTTCACCGTTTCAAGTTGTTTCATACCCTGAAGCAGAAGTTCCACTTCCTCATCCATAGCACCCATAATTCCTATCGTTTCACGCACTGTTGTATCCTCCCTGTTCCCGTTCTGTATGTGAGATCATGTCATTACCCAAGCCGTTTTAAGCACAAAAGCTCCGTTTCCGGAGCTCCTGCACAATCAATATCTATGTAGAGAGAATTGAATCTCCCTTTCGCTTACTTAATAAACTAGTCAATTAACCCGCGTGACTTACAGACAGACGAAGAATGGTTTCATGCGGCAAAATCACTCTTGGATTTTCCACATTTTCTTTCTTCATCAGTTTGGTCAGCAAACGCATCGCTACCGCGCCCAGATCATACATCGGCTGTGCAACAGTTGTTAACTGTGGACGCACCATGGAAGCCATACGAATGTTATCCACACTAATAATGGAGAAGTCATCCGGTACTTTCAATCCATCGTCTTGAATGCTGTGAATTGCACCAATCGCCATTTCATCTGTTGCAGCAAAGATCGCAGTCGGTTTTTTCTTGAGTCCAAGGAAGTATTTCATCGCTTCCACACCGGATTCATAACGATAGTTACCGATGCGTACCAGATCCTCTTGATATTCAATACCCGCTGCTTCCAGTGCCTTCTTGTACCCTTGGAAACGTGCAAACCCGTTAGCCGGATCCTGCAACGTTCCACTGATCATCGCGATCTCTTTGTGACCGTGGCGAATGAGTGTGTTGACAGCATCAAACGCAGCTGCTTCATGATCAATATCAACAGAAGGGAATGTGCCCTTCTCATCACTTGTTGCGCACAATACGATTGGAACTGCTGCAGACTGGAACGCTTGAATGTGTTCATCCGTTACCGTACCGCCCATGAAGAGCAGTCCATCCACTTGTTTCTCCAGCAGGGTGTTGATAACACGAATTTCTTTTTCTTTCTTTTTGTCCGCATTACACAGAATGATATTGTAGTGGTACATATTCGCAATATCTTCGATTCCGCGGGCAATCTCCGCAAAGGTGGAGTTCGAAATGTCCGGAATAACGACTCCAACTGTCGTTGTCTTTTTGCTCGCCAGACCACGTGCTACCGCATTCGGACGATATCCGAGTCGTTCAATTGCTTCGTATACTTTTTTCCGCGTTTGCGGTTTGACATTAGGGTTATTATTGACTACCCGTGATACCGTTGCCATAGACACTCCAGCTTCACGTGCCACATCATAAATGGTTACCGTCACAGTACTTCGCTCCATTACCAGTAAATTTTCATTCCATTTTCATTAAGATTTATATTACGACAAATTATTGCATTAATCAATTAAAATAGGCTCTAGGACTCACTTAAAGTGTTAGCAAGCATCTTACTGGTAATCTCTGAATGGGAAGTATGCCATACTGGATTTCCCTTTTTGACCAGAATAACTTGGGGAGATTCGTGCTTAACACCCAGTCTCTCAGCTGCTTCGTTAGATACCGGACGATCTTCCACCACATAGATGATGCCATATTTCACGCTTTCATTCGGAGAGTTATGCAGATAATCATTCATCTCCTGATAAGCATGTGCGCTGATTGGACAGCGGGTACTATGCTTGAACAGAAGCAAGGGTTGATCCTCCGTCGCCTGCACAGCGGAGTTTAGCTGTTCAATACTTGTCATTTTAGTCATGTCAGCCATTCGTTATACATCCCCCTTAATCAGCAATAACGCCTTGTTGAGCGTTTTCACTCTTCGATATCTTAACAAAAAGTGAGCAAAAAATCCAATTTTCATGAAAACAAACATTCTACACGTCAAAACTAGACGGCATTTGAGAAATGCGCCTGCCATACAAAACCCGACAACTGTGCCAGTCTGCGCTCCGTATCCTCAATCCACGCCTTGTCTTCCGCTTTGTGTGCGTAGCTCATAATATCGAGCAATAGATTGATTCGTGCCTCTACCGCCTCTTTCATTCGGTATTCCATCTCTTGATCCGTGGCCTCCGGCCAGGCCAGAAGCTGCTCGTGAAGCAGGTCAGCTAGTTCATTCTGTTCCCCAAAAAAGACATCCTGCTTCACGGGCTGTTCACCCAGTTTGCTAATACATTCTGTCAAATCCAGTTTCACCGGCTGCAACACCTCGTATGATACACAGTCTGCACACGCAAAAACAGGTACATTACGAATTTCTACCTTCTTGGCGTATACGACCGTTCTTAATTCCAATTCCATTACATGTCCACATCTGCACGACTTGCGCACAACCATCACCTCATTCGTTCTTTACTCTCTATGTATGTACCATTCGACCTATTTCCGCCTAAATCCTGCTGTAAACTAAAGGTTGCACAAATTACCACTGTCACCAGATGAAGGTTGTCGAATGAAGGCTCGGGTTGGTTTGAAATCGTTCTATCCAGATGAGAACTTGTACTTAAACATACTTAAATTAGGAAGCCAATTAGCAAATCTGGTACAATATAAGACGCGATCTGCCAAATTCATTATCGAAGGAGAGTTCATATATGAGATTATCAGGTCAAAAAGTCATCGCACTGGTTGATGAAGAATTTGAAGATCTGGAGCTGTGGTACCCGGTATACCGCGTCCGTGAAGAAGGTGCCGATGTGCATCTGGCTGGCGAGCAAAAAGGAAAAACATACGTCGGCAAATATGGTGTTCCTGCTACCGCTGAATACAGTTTCGATGAGCTCAGCAGTTCCGATTATGATGGAATACTGGTGCCGGGAGGATGGGCTCCAGATAAACTACGGCGCTACCCCAAAGTGCTGGAGCTTGTAAAAGAGATGCATGCAGACCACAAGCCGATCGGGCAAATCTGCCATGCAGGCTGGGTACTCATCTCTGCCAAAATTTTGAACGGAGTCACCGTAACCTCAACGCCAGGCATTCGGGACGACATGGAGAATGCAGGTGCGATATGGAAAGATGAAGCCGTTGTCGTGGATGGGCATATCATCTCCGCTCGTCGTCCACCGGATCTCCCTCCTTATGGAAAAGCTTTCTGTGATGCACTCGCTGCAAAAATAGCCAAATAACAGCAAGGTAAAACGAAAAATAAAGAAAAAACCGCTATGCAATCCTATGCATGGCGGTTTTTATATCTTTTGGAAAAAGTGGTACAAAAGTGAATATATTAATTTAAAGGTATTGCTCGTCTGCTAATGCGTGCAGTCAGTTTACTTTAAGATGCGTTTGATCCGCTCTGATCGTCAGGACTGCCGCTCGCATCATTAAATATCTGCAAACGCTGTTCAATTTCACTGCTCGTTCTGAGGGTAAAACACTTGCGTGCCTCCTCCTTCGCATCAGCAGCCGTAGTATTCAAAACTCTATGCTTCACGCGCAGCAAGGATTGCGGAGACATGCTGAGATGACGAATCCCGAGTTCCAGCCATAGCGGAATGGAGCGTTCGTCCCCTGCCATCTCACCACACACACTAACGTCAATCCCAGCCGTATGTGCTGCGTCTACGGTCGCTCGTAGCATACGCAGCACAGCCGGATGATACGGATGATACATATGAGCAATCTGTTCATTCATTCGGTCTACTGCTAGCACATACTGTACCAGATCATTTGTTCCGATACTGAAGAAATCTGCTTCTTCCGCAAGAAGATCTGCAATCATCACGGCAGCAGGGACCTCAATCATGATGCCTACCTGAATATTTGCATCGTAGGCCAAGCCCCGTTCATCCAGATCAGCCATCGCTTCCCGAAGGATTTCGTTGGCTTGTTGCAACTCCTCAACCGATGAGATCATGGGATACATAATTTTCACATTGCCCGCTGCGCTTGCGCGTAGAATGGCCGTCAGCTGCGTTTTGAACAGATCCTTACGATCCAAACTGATTCGAATGGCTCGATAGCCCAGAAACGGATTATCTTCTTCTGGTAATTCAAAATAATCGAGCTCTTTGTCGCCCCCAATGTCGAGTGTGCGAATCACAACCGCCTGTCCAGCTGTTTTCTCGGCAACAAGCCGGTACACCTCATACTGTTCCTGCTCTCCAGGGAAGGTCGAACGATCCATATACAGGAATTCAGTGCGGAACAAACCTACACCTTTGGCTCCGTGTTTCAAAGCCAGATCAAGCTCCTTCACGGAGCTGATGTTGGAAGCAAGCTTCAGCACAGATCCATCCTTGGTCACCGCATCTACGGTGGCAAGCACCTGCAACTGTTCTTTTTTCTGCATCTCCTTGTTGCGAAGCATCGTGTAACGTTCAATGGTTTTGCGATCCGGGTCTGTGAATACCAACCCATTATCACCGTCAACGACAAGCATGTCCCCTGTTTCGACCGGCATGCCAAGACTCGCTTCCAATCCGGAAACGAGAGGAATCCCGAGTGCACGTGCCATAATGGCCGAGTGAGACGTTTTACCTCCAATAAGCGTAACAATACCCAAAACATAGCTTGGATTTAAATGCGCCAATTGAGACGGTGACAGCTCTTTAGCAACGAGAATGTAAGGTTGTGTATCTGAAGGTAACGTAATTTCAGGTGCACCCAGAAGATGTTTAAGCAGGCGGTTACCGACATCCTTGATATCGATCGCCCGCTCCTTCATATATTCATCTTCCAGAAGGTCAAACATGGTGACAAAGTGGTCTATCGCCTCTTTTACCGCCACCTCTGCCGCCTTATACTGACGCTCAATAATGCCACGTATTTCATTCATGAAAACCGGATCTTCCAGAATCGCCAGATGCGCATCAAAGATGCTGGATTCCTCAGGTCCTACAACTTCTTTAAATTCATTTTTGATATATTCGATCTCATCCTTCGATGTCCGTATCCCCTCGTACAGCCGTTCGAATTCCTGGGCAAGATCCACCGAATCCATCTTCTGGTCGGGTAGATCCCATTCCCAGCTGGGCAGGACAAATGCTTTGCCGATGGCGATGCCTGCAGCTCCATTGATGCCTTGTATCTTCATTCTACCCCTCCAACGTTCCTGTCATAGAGCACCACGGACATGACGGATGCCTGACCTTTCTTCACTTGCTTGAATGGAGCAAAACTCCACGATTTTACACGATCCGGATTCGTAATGACCATCGGAGTCGTGAGTGACGCAGCTTGTTCACGTAATACGGCTAGATCAAACTTGATCAGCAGTTGTCCAGGCTCAACGGTATCCCCTTCTTGTACAAACGCTTCAAAATGCCCTTTCAGCTGTGAGGTGTCGATCCCGATATGAAGCAGAACCTCCAGTCCCTCTCGTGTAGAAATGCCTAGGGCATGCATCGTCGGATACAAATGCATGATCGTTCCAAAGACAGGCGACACCAGTTCTCCTCGCTCCGGTACAAAAGCAACACCGTCTCCAACGAGCTTGGCTGCAAAAATCTGATCTGGCACTTCCTCAATCGGAAGCATTTTCCCCTGCACAGGTGCTGCGAACAGTACCTGCTGCAAATCCCGTTCCAGCAACTTCGCAATCTCTTCCCGAATCAATTCGGAATAGGTGCCGAATACAACCTGCACGTTACCACCGCCGAGCTTGATCAGTCCAGCAGAACCCAGATTCTTCATTGCTCCCGTATCGATCAACCGATCATCGTGAACCGTCAGACGCAGGCGTGTAATACATGCCTCCACCTGCACGATGTTGCTTTTCCCGCCCAATGCTTCGAGAATCAACGGAGCTTGATAAGGGATATTTCCAACCCAATCTTCCAGCATAGACCCTTCTTCTCGCCCTGGTGTCGGAATTTTGAACGTACGAATCGCCCAGCGGAACAGAAAATAATAGACCAGCCCATATAGTATGCCAATCGGAATGAGCTTCCAAGCATTCTCAGACAGATGGAAATTGAGTATGTAATCAATAACGCCAGCCGAGTATGAGAAACCATGCCTTATATCTAGCCAATAACTTAGCCACATGGCCACCCCGGACATCACTGCATGTACGATAAACAGATACGGCGCCGCGAAAAGAAAAGCAAACTCGATCTGCTCGGACACCCCTGTTAAAAAACAAACCAATGCAGAAGTCAGAAACGTTTTTCTGATTTTTGGTTTTAAATCTTCCCTGGCCTCTTGAATAATGGCAAATGCAATCGCCGGGATAGCAAACATCATAATCGGGAAAAGTCCAGCCATAAAAAATCCAGCTGACGGATCACCAGCAAAGAAACGTGGCAAATCCCCTTGCACAATATTGCCACTCGGCGTTTCATAGGTTCCTAGCTGGAACCAGAATACGTTATTCAGCAGATGATGAAGCCCAAAAGCAACCAGCACCCTGTATAACACACCATAGATGAACAATCCGAAACCGCCAAGACTGTATTCCCATGTTGCAATGGAATTCAGACCATGTTGCAGAACCGGAGCAAGCCATAACATAAAGCAGGAAAAAAGAGCCGAACAGAGTCCGACGATAAGCAAAACAAACCTTGATCCGCCGAAAAATTGCAAGATTTCGGGCAGTTTGATACTTTTGAACCGATTATGCATTCCACCGGCAAATGCACCGAGTATAATTCCAATTAATGATGCAGGTTGCACCGTACCATCCCCGAAATTTCGGGTAACCTGATCATAGATAACGATACCAGCCAACGCTGCAAGTCCAGCTTGACCGGCCTGGTTGGAGAGCCCCAGCGCCACACCGACAGCGAACAAATACGGCAAAAAATAAAAAATACCGTGTCCGGCCACGGTAGACACTTCACCAACAACTCCCATTCCCCAGGCGTTCCAGGGCAGACTACCCACACTGAGCAAAATGGCAGCAGCGGGCAGGACCATTGTAGGCAACATAACCGCTCTTCCGAGCTGCTGCAAGGATCCGAGCCAATTCATGGCGACCTCTCCTTTCTATCCTAGATGGTAAGCTTTACACAGCATTTTGTCAAAGCAAAAGCATCATGTTTAACAGGAAAAATCCCGTGTCTTAGAAAAGACGCGGGATGTTCATTACAATCCTGAATTGGATATGCGATGCCAAGAACGAATTCATGACGACAGCATGGCCTCTTAGCCGCGGCCAGCGCCGCGCAGAACGATGGAATCTTCTACCTTGATACAACGATTGGTGACTACAGTCATGCCGTTCTCTGCCGCAATCTGGACAGCCTCATCGTTATGAATGCCGAGTTGAAGCCATAATACATTGGCCTTGATCGCAGCAGCTTCACGAGCGACTTCCGCGCAGAACTCCTCACGCCGAAAAACATTAACAATATCTACAGGCTCGGGGATATCTGCGAGTGTGGCATACACCTTCTCGCCAAGAATCTCTCCCTGTGCTTGCGGATTAACAGGGATAATGCGGTATCCTCTGCTCTGCATCGCTTCCGCGACCATATACGAGGTACGATCTGATTTGTCCGATAAGCCGACAACAGCGATGTTGCCTGCATTGCGCAAAATGTGTCCAATTTCTTCTCGAGTAGGGTTGTTAAATTCCATGTTCAAGCACCATCCTTTTCTGCTTAACGTGTTAATTTACTCTTTTACCCACTGAACCGAGGCGCCAAGCGCCTGCAAATGATCAAAATATTGCGGATATGACTTGGCTACATGGTGTGCATCCCGAATACGGATAGGTTGCTTTGCTCGCAGACCCACGACAGTAAGCGCCATAATGACACGGTGGTCATAGTGAGCATTAATCTCTACGCCGCCCTCGACACCTTCCGGACGCCCGTGTACGATAATCTCAGCCTGACGCTCTTCGACGTTCGCTCCAGCCTTGCGGAGTTCATTTAAATAATCCGTAATTCGGTCACATTCCTTGTAACGCAGGTTCTCTACATTATAAAACCGTGACGTCCCTTCCGCAAATACTGCTGCCGCTACCATAGCCAATACGGCGTCCGTAGCCGCATCTCCGTCGAATTCAACCGCCTTCAATCGGCCATTTCCTTGAACATGAACCACATCATTCTCATGAGTGAGCGGCACTTCCATCATACGCAACACATCGACGATGGCACGTTCCCCTTGCTTGCTCTGCTCCATCAGCCTGAGAATTTTCACATCAGACTGTGTAACTGCTGCGGCAGCAAGTACGGCAGCCGAGCCAGGGTAATCCCCTTGCACAGTATACGTTGTTGGCTTGTATGCCTGTCCGCCAGGTACACGGAAGGACATGTAATCATCGCTTGCGTGGATGATGATCCCTGCTTGTTCAAGAACCTCCAGCGTCTGACCGATGACCACTTTGGATTTCAAATCATTCAGAACCTCAATTGTGCTGTCTTCAGCAAGCAACGGAGTAACAAACAGCAAGGCGCTCAAATACTGAGAGCTTACAGAACCAGACACGCGAATATGTCCGCCTTTGGCCTGACCGCCTTTAATTGTAATCGGCAGTCGCCCTTGCTGATGCTCTACCTGTACCCCCATTTGACCAAGTGCATCAATCAAATCATCATGCGGCCGTTTACCCAGTGAATCAGGGTATGTATTCACAAAAGTTACCTCAGGGCATAGTGCGGTAACCCCCATCAGGAAACGAAGTACTGCCCCGGCATTGCCTACGTTTAATTCACGTACATCACGGGGGTGGCTTCCGAAACCTTGAATGACGATTTTGCTGTCGTCTTCTTCCAGCACAGCGCCCAGATCGCGAATACATCTGCGCATCGCATCGCTGTCCTCACTATGTGCCGGAAAATGAATCGTGCTTGTTCCTTCCGCCAGCGCAGCGGCCAGCAGGTAACGGGTGGTGTAGTTTTTGGAGGACAAAGCTCCGATTTCCCCGTTCAAATTAGGGGTAGGGTTAACAATAACGTCCATGGATGATATTCTCCTTTTATTGATTGTAGTGGTGAAGCTGCATAAATGGTTTTAGTGAGTCTCTGTAAGGCCAAATTGACATCCCCTGCTTCCCTTGGGTATCATTATAGGCGTTAAGTCCATATAGAAAAGAGGACCTGAATATGACACAAATCGCAGAAATTCAACCATCCGAGCTACGTCGCCGTTTACAAGCGGGGGAGAAGCTACAGATGATAGACGTCCGCGAGGACGAAGAGGTCGCGCAAGGCATGATTGCCGGTGCCAAACATATTCCACTGGGACAGATTCCAGATCGATTGTCGGAGATTGATAAGTCCGGTGAGATCGTGATCATCTGCCGTAGCGGTTATCGCAGTGAACGAGCTTGTGAATATCTGCAACAGCTTGGATACGACGGCTGTACCAATATGGTCGGCGGTATGCTGGAGTGGCAACAAGAAGATTAAAAAGTTAGGGCCATTGTTATCGCTGGCGAACCTTTCAAAGTGTTAATTTCCAATGGAGCACACACTCTGCTTTTCCCAAAACGGGCCCACATGGCCCGTTTTTCAATCTTCCTCTCTCGTTCAACTTCGATGATAACAAGCTTAGACGCGGTAATGCGCTAAAATTAAATGAGTCACTTCGGCCGCAGACAACGCAGTAGTATCCACCGTGTAATCCGCAAAACGATATGCATCTTTGCGTTCTTCCATTATCGTGCGAATGCGTTCCTCGGCATTACCTGCAAGTAGTGGACGGTTATCACACCCGCTCACACGTTCCACAATGACCTCAGGGTCTGCGGTTAGGGCAACAACCCAGCCATTCGCTGACATCGATTCACAGTTGTCCGTACGAAGTACGACCCCGCCTCCAGTTGCAATGACCTGTCCTTCGTTTTTAAGGACCGTGCACAACACCCGGTTCTCTACGTCACGAAAGTACGCTTCTCCCTTGCCCGAAAACAATTCCGGAATGGTACAGCCTTCCTCCTGTTCAACCGCGGCATCCACATCGATTAACCGGTATCCCAGCTCATGAGAAAGCATATCAGCAACAGTTGATTTGCCCGTTCCCATCATGCCAATGAGAATAATATTTTTAGACTTGCTCAAGGTGTACACTCCTTTAATTCAAGCATTTCGTGAGCACTTTTGTCCTATCATAACACAGCCCTGCGAACGGGGGAAGGCCATGCCTGTACCAAGCTTCCTTTCGAGCCACGACCGTACATACTGTCCCTCCTCTCCCAATGATCTTCATTCATTAATGTTACTCAACAGACTTTTAGAAGATTCTCTTACCGTATGAAAAAAGAGGAACCTGGTGGTTGTCGGTTTAAACCGATCCTCCAAGTCCCTCTTTACATGCTATGATTCGAATACTACTCCATCCAGTTGTGATGGAAGCTTCCTTCTTTGTCGACACGTTTGAATGTGTGTGCGCCGAAGTAGTCACGTTGTGCTTGCAGCAAGTTTGCCGGCAAACGTTCTGTACGGTAGCTGTCGTAGTAAGACAACGCGCTGGAGAAGCCTGGTACCGGAATACCTTGTTTCACCGCAACGGCTACCACTTCACGCCATGCATCCTGGTAGGAATCCACGATGTTTTGGAAGTATGGATCAAGCAGCAGGTTTTTCAGGGCTGCGTCTTTGTCGTATGCTTCCTTGATGTTTTGCAGGAACTGTGAACGGATAATGCAACCGCCGCGGAAGATCATCGCGATGTTGCCGTATTTCAGATCCCAGCCATATTCGTCGGATGCGGCTCGCATCTGTGCGAAACCTTGAGCGTAGGATACGATTTTACTTGCGAACAGCGCTTTGCGCACGTTCTCGATGAACGCTTTTTTGTCACCGGAGAACGCTTCGGCCTTAGGTCCGCTCAGGATTTTACTTGCAGCTATACGCTCGTCTTTCATCGCCGACAAGAAACGGGAGAATACGGATTCCGTAATCATGGACAATGGTACGCCGAGATCCAGCGCGCTTTGGCTTGTCCATTTGCCTGTTCCTTTTTGTCCAGCGGCATCCAAAATGACATCAACCATCGGATTGCCCGTTTCCGGATCGTATTTGGAAAAGATGTCCGCAGTGATCTCGATCAGGTAGCTGTCGAGTTCGCCTTGGTTCCACTCTGTGAAAATTTCGTGCAGTTCTTCTACGGAAACGTTAAGTACGGATTTCAGCAAGTGGTATGCTTCACCAATCAACTGCATGTCACCGTATTCGATACCGTTATGCACCATTTTAACGTAGTGTCCCGCACCGTCAGGTCCGATATATGTACAACATGGGTCGTCACCGACTTTGGCCGAGATCGCCGTCAGGATCGGTTCCACCAGTTTATAAGCACTTTCTTGTCCGCCTGGCATAATGGAAGGTCCTTTCAGTGCACCTTCTTCACCGCCAGATACGCCTGTACCGATAAAGCGAATGCCTTTGTCTTCCAGTTCTTTGCTGCGGCGAACCGTGTCAGGGAAATAGGCATTTCCGCCGTCGATGATGATGTCGCCCTCATCCAAATGAGGAAGCAATTGCTCGATAGTAGCATCTGTAGCTTTACCTGCTTGTACCATGATCAGAATTTTGCGCGGGGATTCCAGGGAGGCTACGAATTCTTCAATGGAGAATGCACCTGTCAGGTTTCTACCCTCGGCTTCTTTCAGCAGGTCATGTGTCTTCTCTGGGGAACGGTTGAATACCGATACTGAAAATCCTCTGCTTTCAATATTAAAGGCCAAATTTTTACCCATGACTGCCAGGCCGATTACGCCGATTTGTTGTTTTGTCATCTGGTCCTCCATCCTTTACTCCAATTAATTTTATTGAAAAAAAATCTCAACAATACACCCATTTTAACGGTTTTATGTATGAAAGTGAACCCTCCACCCGAGCAGGATAGCGGGAAATCGCTGTAATCAGCAAAGGTGTTCATCGTATTTTCATAAAATACGTTATTATAGTAAGAGTAATGAATCACCATCAGAGTGGAGGAACTTGTGAATGAGCTATGAGCAGCTTTCAAACGAAGAACGGTTTTCACTGGATATCCGTAGAACTTTTCTTTTGGGAACGTATATGAATGAATGGGGTATGCCTGAGAGCAGAATCGTACTTTCTAAAACAGAGCGCAACGTCCATGTGGAAATCTATTATTTCCCTGCAACGTCGCAATCAGAGATCTCCCGATTTGTTACTGTAGGTTTATCTCAAGCTATCCGACCTTCGGGGGAACAAGTCTCCGCAGAGTGGATGCTTGCGCTACCTTCCGATTTAGGCGGTGTAGGTGTAGAACGTGTCAACACCTACTTGGCAGATATCATTACGCATCATATCGAAAATGCTCCAGATTCGGATATCCCGCGTGTAATGAAATCAAGTACGCTAGCACCCACAGAATGGAATGCAACTGCCTTACTAATTGACGAGTTGCGGGGAGAAAACGAAGCTCTCGAACTTATTCATATTGGTCAGGAGACAGTCCCTCTGTTGTGGGTCATTCCGATCACCCCAGATGAAGCAGATCTAATTCTGGAACAAGGGATTGTGGAATTTGATACTCATGTAGACAGTTCGGACTATTCCATTATTGATCCTCAGCGTCCGTAGACGAGCGGAAAAGTACAAGTCCAGAGATTCAGAATCCAAAACTAACATTCCCTCTACATATCAAGGGGCCGCCCCTAGTCCGTTAATGACCTTTGGGAACAGCCCCTTTCAACAAAAACGATGCTCAAACACGCTTTGTCTCATCCTTCCAGCATCAGCAGATGCCCGGACAATCGCTGCAGTGCTTCACGGCAGGCATTGGCCTTCTCTGTATTATCGATCTGTACAGCATTATACAGGCGCTCCAGTTCATCATCGATCTCCATACGCAGCAGCATCAGCCGTTCTTCGCCTTCGCGCGAGAGGAACATTTCTTCCATCTCTTCCGCCGTAGGCGCAGGTTCTTTTTGAAAAATAACCCGTTGCTTAAATCCCGACACTTCCACCAGACGAATGACTTCACCAAACAGAATATTCTCCACCGTCATTTGCTGATCCTTGAAGCGTTTCACCACAGCATGCCCGCGTGTATCGCCAATCAGTTTCTCCAACCACTCTGCGAGCTTGGCATCCTTGATCAGATAATCTCCTGTCATTTTATAGTTCCCACTGCGTGTTTGTTGAAAACGGAGCTTTACCAGCTTACGTCCGGTGCGGACTGACAGGATAAAGAAGGATTCGTCCTCGCTCCAATATAGTGAATACCCCTCACGAATTAGGTCTTTGATTAGATTTTGGATATGCCGACGGTTGAACCGCAGCTCCAGATTGCAATATTCAACTTCATAACTCTTGTTCACGGCACTCCCTCCATCTGTACCGGATCTGCTCCGGCCTCATGTTTCAAGCGCTTGTGTTACATCGGCTTACCCTATTTTATACTTCATTTTATGTAAGGGTACTTGGTTATTTGACTATTTTTCACGGAATACGAATCTGAATTGAAGCTTTCCGCAGGTGCACAGGGGCAAGCCCCCGGAAATTCACCGTATAACGGACGCGAAAGGGCAGAAAATACAACTGACTTTCTAGGGGCACAGAAGAGATTCGAATCTCTTATGCTCCAATCGTACAAGTGACAAAATCATGATCATTATGTTGTACAGCCGACATAACTCACTTCATTTGCACTAATTGACGACTCTCGGGAATCACAACACATCAAAAAAAGAAGATCCTCAACCCTGATCAGGTTATGGATCTCCTTTTTTCTCTGCTTCATCTATCCAGCTGGTGCGGTACGGTAAGGCTTGCGTGCCAAGACAAAGTGAACGACGAAAAGTCCGGCCATTACAAGAGCGCTCGCGATAAACGGAGCCGGATGACTGATGTGATCCCACAACAACCCCGACACAATCGGACCAACAACCATACCCGAACCTTGCAAAGTAAGGAAGAACCCCCAAATTGCTCCGCGTTCCCCTTCCGGAATCAGTGTGGCAACAAATGCATTCCAAGCCGGAAGGATCATCGCATAACTTACGCCAACAAGCATGACAATGCCAAAAACAACGGGAATGGCTGTCACTGTCGAGAAAACAAACAGACTTGCTGCCGCCATCAAAAAACCGATATTCAGGAACGGCTTCGTGCCGAACTTGTCCACCATTTTCCCAACAGGAAGCAGTGCGATGACGGTAATCCCTCCTCCTGCAATGAGTAGCAGGCTATACAGATTGGGTGAGATATTCAGATCTGTTCGTGTATACAGCGTAATGACAGGGCTGAGCAGGCCAATCACAAACGACTGCATAAATAGCGCAGGATAGACCAGCGGATTAACGTTGAGTGTGCTACGCACCCGGTGTAATGTACGCTTTACGCTCTGTTGTAACCGAATAAACGGAGTAAGAAGATTCGGCTTGGCTGGATATTTCTGATTTGCAGACATTCGGTCTTCTCTAGCATCTCCTGCTCCTGTTGCTTGTTCCCCCTGAGCCACAACGCGGCCCGGAAGAATCATAGCGACCAGAATGACCAGAATCGCACATCCCATCAGAACGAGGAAGATTGTACGGTAATCATGATCGGTCCGCTCCAGTAGCCAGTTCATGCCAACAGGCCCGAGCCCCGTGCCTCCCAAAGCCGCCATTTCCAGCGCACCCATCGCTGTTCCATTTTTATTCTGTGGGCCTGACATTGCAGTTACTCCCGTCATTGCGCAGGGCCACAGGGGGGACGTGCCGATTCCGAGAATGAGACAAGCCATAGATAGTCCAACTGCACTTTTGAGAAAAAGAATCATGATCACGGCAATCAAAGTACAGATCAGAGCCGTTACCATCGTGGCGCGGAAACCGATTCGTTCTGCTGCCCAGCCTGAAGGGGCTCTGAACAGATTATCCCCCAGATATTGAAGAGCAAATGCTACGCCGATGACGCCAGCAGACAACCCCAGAATATTATCCATATATACGGGGAGAACGGCGACCAGCAGTGCCCCCTTGATGATCTCCACTAGAAAAAGTGTCAGCCACATCGCGATAAAAAAAGGCGATCTTAAGATCTTGGCTGGTTTGATGTCGGTTTGCATTCTTTTTCCCCTTTCAAGGTTCATTTACCGTTCCTCTACACATAGTGTAACCGGGGGCATGACAAGCAAATCTCACCAATTCAAAAATTTGTCGTTCATACCGCTTGCATTCAGTGCTTATTTTGCTATACTCATCTTTGTTTACCATTTTACTTAGGAAGGGTTGTGACAGCACTGATGAATCACCACCGTACGCCGCTGTTTACCGCTTTGAAAGATCACGCGGCACTCAATCCCGTACAGTTTCATATTCCGGGACATAAAAAAGGATTGGGAGCGGATACCGAATTCCGTGAATTTATAGGCGATAACGCCTTCTCCATAGATTTAATCAATATCGCACCACTCGATGACCTGCATCAACCCACAGCTGTCATTCGGGAAGCACAGATGCTTGCCGCAGATGCCTTTGGAGCCGATTATACCTATTTTAGTGTACAGGGTACAAGCAGTGCGATTATGACGATGATTCTATCGGTATGCGGACCTGGGGACAAAATTATCGTGCCCCGCAACGTACACAAATCTGTCCTGTCTGCCATTATTTTCTCAGGAGCCAAACCTGTATTTGTTTCTCCTGCACAGGATGTTAACCTTGGTATCGATCACGGTGTAACCATTCAATCGATCCGTCGTGCGCTTGAGCGTCACCCGGATGCCAAAGCTCTGTTAGTCATTAATCCAACCTATTACGGTGTATGTACGGACCTGAAGTCCATCGTAGAGCTGGCTCACAGCTATCAAGTACCCGTTCTGGTGGACGAAGCACACGGGGTGCTCATTCATTTCCATGAGGATCTGCCACTGTCTGCAATGGCTGCTGGAGCCGATATGGCTGCTACAAGTGTGCACAAGCTTGGTGGTTCGATGACACAGAGCTCTGTGCTGAATCTGAATACCAAGAACGGGTATGTCAACCCACAACGTGTACAGACCATTCTCAGCCTGCTGACATCCACATCCACGTCATACGTATTGCTTGCATCGCTGGACACCTCCAGACGCAACCTGGCGCTCCATGGTCATGAGATTGCGCAAAAGGCGATTGATCTTGCTGAGTTTGCAAGGCGTACAATCAATGACATTGATGGCTTATACTGTTTCGGAAAAGAGCTGTTAGGCACAGAAGCCACTTTCAATTATGACCCAACAAAAGTCACGATTCATGTGCGCCATCTCGGCATTACAGGCTACGAAACCGAGAACTGGCTGCGTGAGCATTATAATATCGAAGTAGAGCTTAGCGACATGTACAATATTCTGTGCCTTATCACGCCAGGTGATACAGATGACAGCGTGAATATCTTGCTTAATGCGCTACAGGATTTGTCCCGTACTTATTATCAGGTCAATCCGGCGCATGAACTGGTTGTCAAAGTTCCAGACATCCCTCAGCTGATGCTGACCCCGCGTGATGCTTTTTACGGAGATACTGAGGTCATTCCTTTCAAGGAATCCGCTGGACGCATTATCTCGGAGTTCATTTATGTGTACCCGCCAGGTATTCCGATCCTGCTTCCGGGCGAGGTCATTACGCAAGAAAACATCGATTATATCATTGATCATGTTGAGGTTGGACTGCCCGTTAAAGGACCCGAAGACCGTAGCGTTACGAACGTCAAAGTCATCGTGGAAGCTGACGCCATTTTCTAGAATGGCATTCAGGTCTGAGACGGCTTGAACAGAAAAGGACTGGGTCTACCACCTGGTCCTTTTTGATTTTCATTTTTGGTGACTCTCCGTCTCCGCACCAGCCTCACAATCCAAAGCAACAACAAAAGACCCCCTGAAATTCAAGGAGCCTTCATGTTATATTCCAAAAGATTGACTATTCTTGGGAAGCAACCAGTTCGTTGTATGCCGCTTCAACACGGTTCCACTCTGCTTCATCTTCAATATTGTAGAGCACCATTTCCTCGTCTTCTTCTTCCATACGCAGGATGATGCCGTCAGCTTCAGGATTGTTGCGTTCCAGCAGAAGTGCATAAACGTGATCTTGCACGTCAAATGTTTCTACCAAAACCATTTCCACGTCTTGTCCGTTCTCATCAGTCAATGTGAGAAGGATCTCTTCGTGTTCATGATCGTGATCATGGTCGTGACCGCAACCGCAATTATCTCCATGCTCGTGTTTGTGATCGCTCATTGTAATACCTCGCTTCATTAATAGAAAATGTGTAACCTTGCATATCGTAACATGTTCACAGAGCTAGGTCAATTTAGAAGCATAGCGTCTATTCGCCTTTAATCATTCAAGGCTGTAATGATTTTTTCGGCGACCAGAACATAGTTGCTATTTGCATTTTCTTTAATATGAAAACCGACTTGATATTTGCCAGCACGACTAAAATCATAAGTGAAATCATACGTTCGGAACCAGAAATTGTCCTTCTGCGTAGCGAGATCTTGTGCCTGAATATCCTTAACCTGACCGCTCGGGTCCGTTATGGTAACTTTCACGGCAGCCACATCGGTTGTGAGACTATCCACCTGTGAGAACACATTAAATTTCAATTTGCCCACATTGACGTTCCCAAACACAGTGTCTCCCTTGAACAGAAAAATATGTACGTTCGGCTTGATCACCGTTACTCGCTTGTTACTATTGTCCCACCGAGTAATGCCTCCAGCCTCTCTAACAGGTACATAAGTCGTCCCATCAATCAAATAACCACCGTCAGACGCTTCCTTGCCGTTAATGAGCACACGAATCTTCTCGTTCACAGAGTCCGCAAATAATAAAGACCCGCCCAGCAAGGAGAATACCATGACACACAGCAGCACTCTTTTCCATTTCATCCCGTCAATATACCCTCCCTTGCTGTTAGCTTGTTTGTAGATTTATACTGCGAACGGCTCCACAAAGTTGCGCTGTTTTTCATCATTTTTCATTTTTTATCCAAAATATTTACCACGCTCTGGTAAACACAAAAAAAGGCTATCCTTTTTTCAGGATAACCTATGGCGTCGCATATTATATCTACGTCATTAGACGAAGTATCATGAAGATACGTGGCGAGTGAGGATACAGGGAACCCCTTTGCCAACCGCCCCGCCTTCTCTCATTCGTGCAGCATATTCCGTCCCGCGCAAGCAAGGTGTCTTGCAGCGTTCACATACATCGGATGTGACCAGCTTCATGGATACACGCATCTTGTCACTTTTTAACGCGGGAGCTTTCTTTCCTTTTGCCTTTGCCATCACGGATTCCCCATTTCCCATAATGCTGAATGAATAGTGCATCATATGGGGAAACGCCCAATTGTGTGCCTTCCTTAGAAAACGTATTTAAATACTAAAAAGATAACGAACAAAATACCACCGAGAATCAGCCAATTGCTGATCTCCCACCAAATACTTCTTCCTCCACCAGAGATGAGTTGCTGTGATTTCTCCTCATGACGCTGCTAAGGCAAAAAACCTCCGAGTCTTCGGAGGTTTTTGTCTATTGCATTTATTTTATTCTAAAGGAAACGTTACGAAACCCGTCTGCTTACGCCTGCTCTACTTTAACATTAACATTACCTTTGATCGCTTTGGAATAAGGGCAATATTCATGAGCAAGTTTCACAAATTTTTGAGCCGTTTCTTCATCCAGACCGAGAATTTTTACTTCAAGCTCCACATCCAGCTTTACACCACCATCTGCCGGGTCCGCTACCAAAGCAACAGTTGCAGATACTGTGCTGCGTTCAATCGTTACATTGTGCTTTTTCAATTGAAATTCCAACGCAGAGTTAAAACATGCACTGTATCCTGCTGCAAACAATTGCTCCGGGTTAGTCGCTGTTGTGACTTGACCTCCAAGTTCAGGGGGTGTGGCTACATCCATCATGAATACGTTATCCGGGGATTGTACGATCCCTTGGCGTCCACCTGTATTAATAACTGTCGTTTCATATAGAGTTTTCATATTAAAATTCTCCTCTTCCGATTTAAGTTTTTGTTATATGTTTTGAACATGTTTTCTTTTAACTTGTTTACAAATTGATTGTACACAATTTAATTTGCTTTGTAAATAGTTTTTTTAAATAAAAAAAGAGCGACCTTGTAAGGTAGCTCTCTATATTGTTTTAAGGCAAAACCAAAGCACAAACATTCGTGTAATCTCAAATACCTAGCAATGGAAAACGGAATGACATCTGAGTTTATTGGGATGTATCCGATTTTGATGTTTCAGATTGCTCCGTTTTTTCACTCTGTTGATTTTGATTTCCGGAATTACGATTGAACCCTGGGCCTCCGAATCCACCCCTCATGCCGTTTCCTTTGAGACCATCTCCCAATTTGTTTAGGTCAACGGAAGATGCATCGATCAGCTTATCCGCACTCGCTTTTTGCCCTTCTGTAGTGGAAGGGATCGTTCCATCAAGCTGTCCTTGAATGCTCTCGGCACGCAATGTTCCTAATTTAGTCAATTCAGCAACAGCTTCTTTATACTTGTCATATGTCACGAACGCAGTCGCATCATTTTTTACGTAATCCGTAATCAGATTGTTTAACGTCTCTACCGTTTGCTCAAATTTTCCGTTGGCAAAATAACCGTCCACGATTTGTTGCAAGTATTCATGATACTTCGCTTTGTACTCAGGAACCTCCAGTAACTTGCTTAGAATCGGCCGTTCTTCCATCGTTACGCCCGATAACGGTGTATCAATGGCAAGATTGACCACATCGGATACGGAACCTGCCTGGAATCCACCAAAAGCCATATTGTAGTCCCAAGGCAACATACTGATCTTGCCGTTATTCTCATATAAATAATAGTTATGCCCCATATTGGATGTGTAACTATCCATGTTAACCACCACATTATGAGCTGCAAAATATTTGAGCACAGCATCCACATCTACATATTTCTCAAGATCGGTGCCCGCATTCAAGTTTTTGAGTGCTTCAATCACACGTTGTTCATCTTCTTCCGTCGTTTTGGTCCTTGCATTATCAAAAATGCCAGAATAACTGGACACTTTATCATCCGTGTACACTAAGGATACGCCGTTCGTGCCACCATTCATTCCACCGCCTCTGCCGAACCCCCGACCACCCTCTCCGCGAGTGTTGGCAGTCTGAGATTTGGCATCGCCTGTTCCTTCACCTTGATCGCTTGGTGGCTCCATGCCTTCAGGAGGCTGACGGTCTCCCATCCCGAAGGCTTCCCCTTCTGCTGGCGGGTTCCCCATTCCCATCGGGTTTCCCATTCCGCCCGCTCCCATATTGCCATCGTTATTGGGTTTGTAGATCTCTCCTTCACCATTCTTCGCACGTGCCAGATATCCGCTGTCTATGTCTTCAACAGCCAAATATAAGCCCCACGCCTTTCCGTTTACGTTAATGTTGGCAAAAGAAAACAGCGGTGCATCAACTCCGATATAACTCATGATGTCATAGCTGAGATACTCTTTCATATAACTGGCGTCGGAAATCATATTATTCACGACCATTTTATCAAGACCATTCCAGGTCTGACCTTTGACGTATTTGTCAAACTTGATTTTGAAACTATACCGATCGGTTGAATCGTCCTGTGCCACTTGCCTCAAACTGGAGTTTCCTTTGGCTCGTATACCTACATTTTCTATGGTTGTTCCATTGATCGTTACATTGGCCTTGATATAGTTTTCCTCTGTTGCCGTGTCCAGCATTTCCTGCCAGGCATCCTCATCTACATCAATGGAAAAAGACATCACTTCCGTTTTATTAAAGTTTTGTGCGTAATCCACCGTTTTTGTCTGATCTTCTGTGGATTGGTTCTCTGTAGTTGTAGTCGTTGTTGTTGATTGCAGAGCTCCACTCTCATTGCTACAAGCCGCTAATAACAACGAAGCAATCACTGTAGTTGTCATAACATTTCGCCATTTGTTATTTATCATGCCATTTCCCACCTTTAGTTCCTTTTATATTCCTGCTACAGAGAAGTTTAAAAGAGAAACCTTAAATGGAACTGAACAAGCAAAAAGAGCCACCTTCTAGGCGACTCTTTATAAACATTTCTTTTTTTGCTTCTACTTTATGGCGGCTAAATGCTTCATTCGACTTTTTTGCTGTCTTTCAATTTACCGTTGCCATCCAGCTCATAGGATTGGTAAATGTCATTAGAGAGCGTTAGAGATTCCAGAATCTTCTCCATAAAGGACGCTGATGCCTTGGTACTGAGATGGTCGCCGTTCCAATAGTAATGAATCATAAGACGATTTTGATTGTATGGATGTTTAATAACATATGCTCCGGAGTGTCCAGATGCGTTCATAGCCTCTTTCCAGTCCAAACCGATACCCTTTGCCCGAACATTAATGTTGTTTTTCAAAGCTTGAACCATACCATTCGACTTTGCATCACCAACAAGAATGAGGTTACTGCTTCCAATCTCACGTTTCAGCTTCTGCTTCAACTGTTTTCGATCCCGAACTACATCGTACTTCATGCCAAATACATCAAAAATCTGAGTTAACTTGCTGGTCGCTTGTTCCTGTTGTTTTGCTGCTTCTTTGCTCACCTGATCTCCAAGTACAATGGTTAATGGCTCCCCTCGAAAGGACTTTTCCATTAAACGAATCATTACTTCGTAAGGCAGATTTGGAATGTTATTCACTACTGCTTCATACTGCGGCTGATAGGCATCATGCATATATGCTGCAAGTTCCTTCTCCGACATTTGATATTCCTGCTTAAGCTCAAATCCTGGCTCCATTAAAGCTTTTTCCATGTCCTGACGCTGTTCTTTACCAAGAACATCCTCAATAGTACCAAGTAATCCATCGATTGTAGCGTTTTGATAGACAAAGCGATTAAAATACTCCTTCATGAACGCATCAAATTTTTGTTCACCAACAGAGCGGTATAATTGATAAATGGCCTGACGACCCTTTTGGTAAAATACATAATCAGCCATTTCTCCTACTTGTTCATTCGTTGACGCGATTGGCAGATCAATAGGTGAAGGATCTAGCTGAATGGATCTGAAACCTCCCAGCTTATTGCCCTGCTTTTCTAAAAAATACACCGTGGAGAATTCGGCAAAACCTTCATCCAGAAAGGATTCCGTTTCGGAGTTGTTCCCTATCAAAGCATGAAACCACTGATGTGCAATCTCATGTACAAACGTGGTATCATCTTCAGGCGATAACCCCGCAGCACGCTCCGGCATCTGTATTAATCTTGAATATTCTACGCCAAAGCCATCCACATAAGTCTCGATGACACGAAATTCGGGATACGGGTATTTACCATATTTCTCACTGTAAAACGCAATGACTTTAAATGCATAATCGATATATTTATCCACTGCAGCTTTCTTGGCAGGATCATCACCCGAGTAAAAATATTCCACGGTTAGACCATTACGCGTCTCACGTTCTACCTTGAAGTTGGCGCCAGCAAAAAAAGTAAATTCTCTGGTGTTCGCTGCGCGCGCTGTAACCACTTTTCGTCCCTGTTCAGCACTGACTTTGGAAGTGATATCACCAGGCATGACCACCTGATATGACTCAGGCACATTGAACTCAACATCGAAATCGGATGAGGTATAGTAATCACTCTCGAATGAAGTGCTGTACGGTGTCTTATTCCATTGATGTGTAGTCTCGTCATACACAGACATCACAGGAAACCAATGTGCTCCGTTGACCTGATCCTTGTAATACGATATTCGTTGCATACCATAAGGAATGTCGATCCGATAATCCACTTGGAAAGTAATTGACTGACCCGGTTGTAGAGGTGCCTTCAATTGTACATGTAATGCCTGATCTTTCTTATCAAAAAGAAGCTTCTCTCCTTGCTGCGTCACTTCCACAATATCCATCCCGCCCAAAAAATCTGACGCTTTCTTCTCCGGGTGTTCTTTGGCTATTTGCTCATTCTGGTCTGTATACATAATTGTTTGTGTTGCTTTGGATCGATTCGAATCTGCATAGGTATGCATGACCAACTCTTGAAGGGTATCTTTGCTCGTATTCAGGTAGGTCACCGTCTGGCTACCCTGTATTGTCATGTCTTTTTCGTCCAGACGTGCTTTGATCTGGTACTGAATCGGGGATTGATCTTGAGACATGGCTTGTTGTGAGCGCATGCGAAAAGCTTGTTGCATCTGGAACGCTTTCTGCGTTGTCTCAGAACTCGCAGCCAAGCTCTCCCCCTTCGAAGAGGTGGCATACGTAGTGTGGATAAATGAGGATGTTGTGAGCGCCAGTACCATTGTGCTTAATATGGCCTTTTTCATCACGTTTTTGTTAGTAGATTGGGTTTTTGAAGCGTGCATGTTCTCTCTCCTCTGTTCTATGTTGTTTGCTTTCTACAACAATAAGAGATCAACCTTACATTGAATTTAGGTTTGGTTTAAATTTTGTTTAAAAAAGCATAGCATGTCCCCATTCCCGCACCGAATTCTCCCCCAAAAGCCGATTTAACCATCCATATTGGTTCAGAAAAAAGAAAAAAAGCCTTGCGTAGCAAGGCTTCTTAAGTATGATCTGTAGTGGGCTCGAACCACTGACCCCTACCCTGTCAAGATAGTGCTCTCCCAGCTGAGCTAACAGATCATGTATATTAGGTTTCGTTCAATGAAGTAACAGTATCATACCAAGTAAACGTGTTCATTGTCAATCATTAAATTGGTTTTAAATCATCCATATTGGAGCACAATAATGGAAAGCTTACAATATTCTGCAATAGGAGAATGTATAGTGATGATGAATAAAAATACTGACCAATCGCTTAATCCACACCATAACAATAAACAACTGAATAAATACTGGAAGCTCACTGCTACTCATGTTGCCGTTTTGCTCATTCTCGCCTGTACCTTGACTGGTTGCAGGCTGGAACGGGACGAGCATACGGTACAATTTCAGCAATTGCACCAACCGAATCAACAAAATGAATCGCTGCCTGTCTGGATGGACGTCTACTCCAAATCCGTAAATCAAGAGGTATACTCCCCTCAGGGAAACAGTGAGTTTTTGCCTTAAATAGCAGAATGAGATCTAGAGCCTTTATCAGAAGTACATACTCACTCTTCTTCATCCCATTTGCGTGAGTATGCCTTCTTGGTCACATAATATAACAAAGCGATCATTCCCGCCGACATAAGCAATGTAATGGTCATAATAGCCGCCATTCCCATGACTCTCCTCCTCCTCCAAAGTCCCAATATGTACCAAACTTAACTATACAGGAAAAGCATTTTTTTGTATAATGCAGTCTGAACTTGTGCGCATGGAGCAGAAAGAAGGAATCGAATTTGGCAGCAGAAATTAGTTATGTCACGACAGAAGAAGAATTGAAGCAAGCTCTTGGGATTCGCCGTCAGGTTTTTGTCATTGAGCAACAAGTGCCCGAAGAACTCGAAATAGATGAATACGATGTTATCAGTCCTGACGTGCATCATGTATTGCTTCATACCGATGGGCAGGCTGTCGCCACAGGTCGTCTCATCTATTACAGCAAAGATACGGCCAAAATGCAACGCATCGCTGTACTGGAGTCCTACCGTTCGTTCGGGTATGGACGTGTGCTCCTGTTAGCGATGGAGGAGCTTGCTCGTGAGCTTGGATTAACCTATTCGCTGCTGGATGCCCAGTGCCAGGCGCAGAAATTTTACGATAAACTCGGTTATGAAGTGATTTCGGAAGAACCTTTTTACGATGCCGATATCCTACATGTCCGTATGAGAAAAAGCCTGTAGTCCAGCAGAACAACTCACAACACAGGCACTACATACATTACACACCTCTCTCGAAATGTGGAATGTTGTAAAGAATGCATACTTCTCTCCAATTCGGACAGGCTAACAGGGTAAACCTATTCCCATTTGGTCATAGAAGGAGAGTGTGACATGATGGATCAAACAACACGCGAAACGTTCACAGCAGTACAAAAGAATGGTGACGGTGACTTGACCGCCTTCCAGACATCGACAGGCCGTATTCTGGATTATCAGCAAGCTCTGAACGAAGTGAAGGCTGGGGCAATCTCTGGTGTGAATGTATTCAAAGGCAAGGATGGAGAAATGTATATTCGCGGCGATGCCGACGGCGACCCGACCAACAACCTTGACCAGCTTCCGAATTTCTGATAAATGTATTCACCATACAACGCCAATCCTTACGGATTGGCGTTTTTGCTGTAACTTCTGCTGAAGTCTGTTACACCTAGGCGTACTATTCGCCCCTCAAACGAATCAGTAATCCGTAAAATATTTTACTGCATTGCCGGCAGGCTGTGTTTTTCGTACGGGCTTGGGTTCCTGCTCCCAGGCCTGCAAAATCTGTATATTTTCCAGCGTAGATGGTTGAGGCCAGGAGATATATCCGTTCTTTTCAAGCGCCTGTAGTGACTCCCGAATGTGCGCCGGGTTGCGCCCTGTCTTGGTTTCCAGTTCATCCATACGTGGAATTCGACGTTGCTGACCTGCATAGTTGACAATAATACGAAGTATTTTACGTTCAAAGTCGTTCAGCATACTTCAGTTCTCCCTTCCGATTCCGATCCGTTACAGGGCGCCATGCCAGAATATTTTGCTCCAGAAAAGTCCGGGGTACCCCTTCCATGCCATCAGATGCTCGAATTACTCCGCCTCGCATGCTGTTAATTCGAATCTGCCGTTGCGTAATCTGTCCCGCACGATCCATGTACACAAGCTCCACCATCTGGCCAACATACTTCCCTAGCATGATCATCCCTCCAATAAGAACATTTGTTTGTATTCATTATTATATGCGAACATAAGTTCTTTATTCAATAACAAAAAAAAGGAATTTCGAAAAAATAAAAAACCAGACGTACTCCGGGCAAGACGGAAGTCTGGTTCTTCAGGTGAAGATCGAATATTAGTGACGATCTGATTCAGAAAATTGCACTGTTTTTAACTGTTGCGTATTCGGATTAAAATCCACATTAACATAAACAGCAAATTGCTTGCCGTCTTTGGCTCGAACCCACAGCTTGAACTGTTCTCTGGACTGATTTGCGCTAAGCGACGAACGGCCGATATGTTTGTAATCCAGAATGTCGACATTGTACTTCGTTTGGGTTTCCTTCACGGCGATGATGCCCCATTTCGCGTAATCCGGAATATTGCTGCTTGCTGCCGAAATGGTCGCTGGCATGCCTGCGAAACCTAGAACAAGTGTTAATATCGTTATCATAAGCACTCTCATGCATTTCACTCCTTGGGAGAATGTGTTTGCTGATATCGTGCCCGTTCGGATTACATTTTACACCCAGATTCGAAAAATCCAGACCGCTGGCAACAGCCAAAATGGAACAACCCGCATCAGTTTAACCAATGGATCTACCTCGGAAGTATTACTGAAGCTCATCCCCCAATCCCTGGAAAGAAAATGCTGATCTGCCTGGGACTCTTCTGTAGGCTCTAAACCATACTTCTCCATAAGTATTTGCCTTGTCTGTTCATCCACCTTAACATCATTCCCTACACCGCTTGCCGCCACATGTGCACTGTTTATGTAAGTTAACATCATTAAACTCACTATCGAACTTACGATATGTATCCATCTAAATCTCATATGTCTGTATTCCTTCCTTGTCTACTTCGAATCCATGACCAAAGATCAGCGCAACACTCTGAACAACTTGTCTGATTGTACATAATAATTGTGAAAATGGAAATACCAAACGGTGTACCTTTCACCACCTTATTCAAATATTGTAACCAATCTGTGAATGCCCCTTTAGACCCATTTCATAGTTTATCTGTTTAAAACATCCATATCCTGTGTAATGGGCTTTGACTGACCAAGCTAAATCCAACGTCCGCCCGAGTCCATTTTCACCCCATATTCGAGGAGGTTATATCTGTATGTTCAAACGTCTGGATGAGATACTGATTGAAATTCCCAACGTCGAAAAGCCTGATCCCAATGCAGCAGCAGCTATACAGGAATTGCTTGGTGGTAAATTTGGAGAAATGTCCACACTGAACAACTACCTCTACCAATCCTTTAATTTTCGCTCCAAAGAAAAACTAAAACCATTCTACGACCTCGTCATGAGTATTACGGCCGAAGAATTAGGACATGTTGAACTGGTATCCCATGGGATTAACCACTGTCTCCGAGGATCAACCGAATATAAAGAACCTGATCAGACACCACTCGGTTCCGTCAAAGATGCAAGGCTTTCGTATCATTTTCTGGCAGGCGCACAAGGCGCAATGCCATTTGACTCGATGGGCAATCCGTGGACAGGTGCCAATGTCTTCAACAGCGGCAATCTGGTAGAGGATTTGTTGCATAATTTCTTCCTCGAATGTGGAGCCCGTACGCACAAGATGAAAGTATACGAAATGACCGATCATCCCGCAGCTCGCGAAGTTGTCGGTTTCCTGCTCGTACGCGGCGGTGTGCACGTGGTGGCGTATGCTAAAGCGATTGAAATTGCGACAGGTGTCAATGTCACCAAACTGATCCCGATCCCTTCTCTGGATAACAAAGCCTTTAACGAGGCTCGTAAATACGAAGAAAAAGGCGTTCACACCAAGCTGTACACTTACAGCGACAAAGACTTCAATGCCATCGACCAGATCTGGAAAGGCACACATCCCGAAGATGGACAACCTCTGGAAGTCATTCAGGGCATCCCTCAAGGCTTCCCAATTCCGGAAGCTCCGGCGGTGGAAGAAGAGTTTGCGCCAGGGATCTCACACGAGGACTTCAAGGAAATTGCACGTCGTCTGAAGATGGCGGGGAATATTGCGGATTAAGGAAACGGTTGTTAGCAGAATGTATGCTATTTTTTTAGCAGGTTGATTCCCCTATAACTGTAGTTAACCTATGTGAAGAAAAGCCCTCACCCTACTGTTAAATGCAGTTAAGGTCTGAGGGCCTTTAGAAATTAAATAAATAAATTGAGTATATGTAGTTAACTCCTTAACAAATCGCAATTTTCAGGTAAACGTGCCATTTCCATGGCTATAACTGGTTCAGCATAGGTATGATGACTTCGTCCAGTTCCTCAAGTATCTCGCTATCCGTGGGACATTCTATGATTCTTTCTAAATCAGGTTTTAACATACGCAGACATTCTAAAGGTAATCGAGAGATTAGCCCAGTCAGCATAAAATACTCCCAAGTACAGTCTCTTGTTTGAAATACATATTGAATATGAGGAATCAATTCGTCTCCGAATCTTAACAGCAAATCCTCCACGGGCTTCGAAATCGGCCAATTCCCATCCTGCAACCACTCCATAAGTTCGGGTAAAATATCTCTCAGTTCATCGTTACTCCGTTTGGCAAGTTTCTCTACGGATTCGACATCAAATTTATCTTTGGGTAACATCGTTCTGATATGCATGCTTTATCCTCCTCAGGAAACTGCCCACTCTTGAAAATGCAAGAGTATTTCTTCTAAATTCATCGCTCCACCCGCACCCCGAAATTGTCCATCTTTGATGAAGCATTGGCACCAATCTTGTTCATGTCTTTCAATTTCAAATTTATCAAATCTTTTATGTTCAAGATCAGTCTCGACGATGTCAACTTCAACATACCAGCCTGGATTATCAATCGTTTGAATTTTCACACCATACATATGCTCCCATTCTCCATCACAGTTCTGCTCATACCAGTGTTGAAGCCACGTTAAAGTCTCCATAACTAAGCTCTCCTAATCTTCATGTAGCTGTTCCACTCCGTGAATCCGATTCAATTCCATTGCCAGCTCTTGAAACTGCGCTTCTTCCAATCCAGCAATAGAAAATTCGTAGTATTCAACATTCTCAAATATCCGGAATCCATATTTTATTGCCCGCTCTCCATCTGGGAGAGGATCGAACACAATAACGTTAACAGCACAACCTTCATGTTGAACAAAAAATTCAATCTCATGGGCATTTTGAACGATGAAACAATCCACTTGTCCCGTCCGCGTTGTAAGTTCTTTGAAAGGCAACATTCTTGTCTGAAGCACAGTGTCATATTTTCGGCCTAACTTCTGTGTAATTTCATACGAGTCCTGGTATATAACAATTCCGATTGGGGAAGCATGCCCATAAAATACACGGATAATCTCTATCGCTCTTTGAATCGAGCTTCTATCTATGGGGAATGAGAAATAGTAATTATTCATTAACAACCTCTCTATTTATGTACTATCTATTATTGATCAGATTACCCATGATTCTTATTCTTATAAGATCAACTAAAGACTAACGTTACACTTCCATCCGCTAGCACTTCTTTTAACTGTTGAAAATAACCCTCATTTGAACACCTTTCATGATCTACATCTTGAAAAACAATCCTGAATGGTGCTATGGCTCCAAATCCACCACAAAAGCAGTCGGACAAACTATCCAAGTTAAATCCATAGTATCCTCCTGGGCCGTTAATAGCCTCACCTAAGGCACAATAAAAAGAAGAGGAGTCCTCAATGTTAGTCGCATCCATGTGATATATGCCATTCTGCCGCTCCTGAGAATGAAGCTGGGTTCCTCGATATAATCGGGCGACTTCTAGCCATCCGATTCGTTGTTCTAGAGATAGTCCTACCCATTCGTTCGTTTTAGCTAGAGGTTTTCTTCGCATATTCCAAATGAGCATACTCTCTTCTGTTGCCACTTGGGACAAATCCCCAACCAGTTCAAACTGTGTTAATACTTCATTAAATTCTGTAAATCGATTATATGAAAGAGGTTCTCTAAGTACAAAATAATATGATCCTATTGAATTCTCTTCGTAATCAAGAATAGTAATCTCTATATTGTTAATATTAATTTTTTTCTCCTTACAATACGCTACAAACTCAACGTTATATCGAAAATGAATTAACATTATTTTATGAAAGTTCTCATCACCGACGGTTTCAATAAGGTTGCCAGTCAACCCAACCAGATCTAAGGATTTTCCAATGGTCAAACCACTCTCATCATCAACTAAAGAATACCGATTGATCATCTAGTTTATAAGCTCCTTTAAATTTGCGTAAAGATTCACGTCTAACTCTTAACTTCTAGTAAAACATATGCCCCCTAGAATTTCATCGGATAAACCAAAGTTTATTCCAATGTCTATTCTAAGAGGTACACTTTATGTCACCTTAAGATCAAAGTCAATCAATAAACTAGCTGTTCTTGCCCATCAATAACAAGCACATCATCAAAAATTTCTCCTGACATCCTATAAAACAACTCATATCTACCAATTTCCTTACTATCGTAGACGATTGGGACTAAGGCAATAATATGAGAATATTCAGGTTCATTCCAGTTTATCATTAAATAAGCTTTTTCCAGTTTTAGCATTAATTTTTCAGGGTAGTAGTACTCTCCAAAATACAGTTTTATATCTTCTGGGGACTCCGCCAAGTAGTTATTTACACACTTTAGGCAATAACTTAATGCTGTAGACTCTACATTATGGGAGTTAGCCCACTCTATTATCACATTTTGATCGAACATTGTACCCCCACTTTTATTAATTTTTGCACATAGTAAAAATTCAGTAGATTCATTGGGCACTGAATGGAAATAAAAGAAAGACCTTAAGTATTGCCCCTCAAGGTCTTCTTCCAATTTTCTACTTTAATATGTGTTTTAACTCTTGCTCAAGGTTATCAGTAAATTCAATTAAAGAGTTTAATGCAACATTAAATCTAAAACCCCCTCGGCAGTTTTGTATCACTCCATCCGCTTTAGTAGCCTCAAATGCCCATACTGTACATTTAAATTTTTTCATCTTCTTCAAAATCTTGAAATTCCAATTCATAGAGAAATTCAAATGTTGAAATCTCTACCTTACTAAACTTATTTGCTAATTGCATCTCAGAAATTAATGACCTTAATTTCGAAAACATTAAGTCAATCCCAAACATATTGTAATGATGTCGAGCAAGAAGCTGCCGCCTTGCACCATGTACGACGTATCGCCGTCGCGGCTGAGGCCGCAAGGATCGACGTACGAAACAGGGTTTCCGTTTACGTATGCATAACAGTTCAGCGATTGCACCGCGCTGATCGTTCCCGTTACTACATCACAGTTCACTAAACGGCGGATTTCCGGGCTGTACTAGCGCGCCCTCATGTAGTAAAGGCCGTTCGGGTCGGTCATCACGCCATCGCGAATGAATAAGCTTAGCAACCCTTAGCCATGCCGATTTACTTGGCACTAAACGGGGAGAGAAACACCTTGAGGGTGTTAATCCCCAAGGTTTTAGCGTTAGTTATCAATTTCAGCTTTCATTTTGTAAAATAAATCTAAGTGGTACTTTTCTCTCTCCATTAATCCGACATGATGGTCGAAATTAAACGCGATTTCTTTATAGCCAAGGATCGTTGAAATTTGTTCGCTATTTGGTTCACCTATAAAATTGAAGTACCAAGAATTTGGAATTTTTTGATCAATGACTTCGAACCATTCATACGGAAACCATACCGGGTCAAGATTTAAATCGGGGTCCGGATGATCAACTTTCAATAAGTAATACATGTAATTATCCCAATGGCCGATCGAATACACATTAAATGTTGCCCCAATAATTAATGACTCACATTGATAATTTATTGGGTAACCTGCCTTAGTGGATAATGAATCACTTTTATTTGATATACATTTTACTTTCATATAGTACCTCTCTAGGAATTACCTATCCTTAAATTTGAAATCATCATACTGCCTGGTTTTAACATTATACACCCAATGAATTTCTACTCCATTAATTTTCCTACTCATCTTAACCCAACCATCCGCATGATTCCATCTCCTATCCTGCATTAACGAAGGCATTTTAAGTACTGTACCTTTCGTAGGATCAGACATGGCCTTTTGCATTGCTTTTAACTCAGTATCACTCGCAGGAGTAGTTCTGCCAGTTGAACCTTTACCTAAAGGTTTAAAACCCGGTACCCAAGTACAATTCGTATTATGCACCCAAATCGCAAGGTCACTAACAAAGTACGTATGGAAATCATAAACCGTCATATTGTAAACCGTGACGTACTTTTGGACCAGTTCGATGCTGTCTATCTTGAGTGTATTCCCATCGCTCTGAACAAGCAATTCTCCAACCTTGAGATCTTTGACAAACGTCCATCCTTTACCTTTCACATAGAACGGATGATTGAAGGTCGATTCAATCACTTGGTCGCCTACATAGATTTTGTAAATCTCATCCGTTTCATGGTTAAAAGTAGCCGTAACCCCTTTATAAGCTACCTCACCAGTCTCTTCATTCTTGGAAAGAACCTTATCTCCGACCTGAATGTCTTCAATATTCTTCTCCCCTTCGTCTGTTTGAACCTTAGTCCCAGCAACAAAGCAATTACAACCTGATGCAGGAGCTTTCGTTTTACCTGCAGTTTTTCCACTACCTTTAGGAACATTACTTGTAACAAAGCCCATTGCAAGTGTCGCAGCATATTCCGCTGCTTTCCCTTTAATCAATTCATCTACTAACTGTTCAGTAGCCCAGCTAATATTACCCGCAGATTTAGAATAAGAACTTTTACCCAATGCCATGTCATACAAGTAATTAAATCGATTTCTGCTAAGGTATGAATCGAAATCGTAACGATCCCGAATGGTATTTTTATGCAGGTTAAATAGTGAAATATTGATTCTAGCTTCCTTCAGCAGGTATCTCAGCTCTGTAGCGTAGGAAGGCTCTGCCATATGACCACTTGGATCAACATATCTTAACGGATTATTTTTCACATACGCATACAGATTCAAACTTAGCGGGTCATCCAGCTCACCATCAAACGTATCTTCATTAATAAACCTGCCCGTATTTGGATCGTACCATCTTGCTCGTAAATATTGCAAATGCGTCGTATCATCCCATAATTCGCCAGAGTACAAGAACGGATTATGGACCTTCTCCTCTTTCGACTCCAGATTACCCCACACGTCATACTGATACTTGTTCAGTAATACGCCATTGACATCCCGCAGCTCGGTAATATCTCCGTGCCCATTGCTCTGCACATACGCTTTGCTACCATCTGCATAGACAATCACTTCCAGCTTGGCACCGCGAATATAGTTCGCTTTGAGTTCTGGCGTACCGTTGCGCACTTCAGCTTCGGCAATAATCTGAGCACCATCATCATAATAGTAACGCGTAGTGACACCATTCTCTGTACGCTCGACAAGCAGGTTATCACCGTTGTACTGGTATCCCACTTTTGCCGTATCTGTGGTCACTTGAGTCAGACGATTACGGTCATCGTACTGATACTCGCTGTTTACAGCGTTGACTTCCTTATCGGACTGCATGGTCAGGCGGTTGCCTTGTTTATCATAGGTGTACTGCTCGTTATTGCCACTTGACGTGACCATCCGATCGAGTTGGTCATACGTAAAGTCGTCCTGTACGCCTTGCTGTACACGCTTCGTTATGTTTTTGTTGTTATCATAACTGTAGTTGTACACACCAAGTGTAGCTTGATCTCGCACTTGCTCAAGCCCCACCAGATCCAGACCGTTATACGTTTTGCGATCATTTACACCATTTAGTGATTGGGACGATTTAAAGAGTCCATTCAGATAATGCGTGTACTGCGCGTCTGGCGCGTTCTTCGCTGTTCCTACCGATGTCATTCGGTCCATCGCGTCATACGTGTAGTAAACCGTGTTGCCAAATGGTCCTTTCATCTCGGTCTGGTTACCGTTCAGATCATAGGTGAACTCTGCAGTAAGTCCATCCGGATAGGTCATTTTTGTCAATTGCTCGGTTGCCGGGTCATATTGATACCCTGTCGTACCCGTGCGATCTGTCATGCTCGTACGTTTCCCTAAGGCATCAACAGTATAGCTGATCGTTTCGTCCGAGCTCACTTTACGGAGCAAGTTACCACGCAGATCATACTCATATGTGAATGTATTTCCATTACGATCCACATATTTCGTCAAGTTACCGCCAGGTGTATAGTAGCTTTTCGTGATATTACCTGACTTGTCTTTCGTCTGAAGGCGGCGATTCAGCTGATCATACGTATTTTCTTTCACGTTACCTGCCGGATCAATTGTCTTTGTTAGATTAGCTGCCAAGTCGTAGCTATATTGTGTCTGTTCTCCATTGGCACTGGTCACTTGGCGGAGCTGGCCCATGACATCATAACTGAATGCATTCACATTGCCATTACCATCGGTTTGCTCCAGCGTTTGACCGCTAATATTATCGTATTTGTTTTTCTCCAATACTCGAAGAACCTGATCCAGCTGCGTTTTCTCTTCTGTTTTGATGCCTTTGCCCCATTTATCATAAGTAGCAATTTGCATGTAACCTTCGGCATCCGTACTTGTTGCTGTGCGAGCTACATCATCGTATTTCATGGATATCGATGTGCCATCGGCTCTGGTGGTCAATACCACACGGTTCCAGTTATCGTACGTATTACGTGTACGGTTGCCTAGGGCATCGTCTGTCCAGGCAGCTCGTCCATACGGATCATATCCGGTACGCTGAGTCACCACGTAGTTGTTCCCTGAGAAATAACCATTCTCGATAGCCTGACCCAGTGAACTCCATTTCTGTATCCGTTGCTGCCCCGACTCGTCCGTCACTTTGATCGTATTGTTGATATCATCGTAATCCGCACGGAGCTTTGTTCCATCCGTTTGCGTTACCTCAATGGTACGACCCATCGCATCCATGCGATACTTGGTTGTACGCTGCTCTGCATCTGTAGAAGAGATCAAGTCACCGGTGGTCATGTCATATTCAGACGATGTGCTGACCGGCGTTGTTTGACCATCCACATCGGTCACCATCATGCTCAGACGTGTTGGAAACGCATTTTGATATCGACCATCATATTCAAGTGTAGCATTTCGTTCTTGTTTGCCGTCCGAAATGCGCTGGTTTAACAGGTTACCATAGGCATCATAGGTGTAATCTGCCTGTGTCAACAGTTCACCACCGGCACTGTCTTTACGATTCACAATTTGCTTGATGTTACCGAGGTTATCCCTTGAAAGAACTGTATATTTCTTGTTAGTCTCATCTACCATGTCGGTGACACTCGTTAACCAGTGTCTAGTGTCATCATACGTACTGGTCGTAGTGCGTCCCGTTGCATCCGTTACCGACGTAATATTGCCGTAATCATCCACCTGTACGGTGGTCGTTAAAACATCCTTGGCCTGGTTATCGGTTACCGTTGTTACCGTCGGTGTTGATGCAGCATAACTACGTCCTTTGACCGTTTTACCGTAGGTATTTGTTGTTGTCTGGGTTTTTCCCTCTGCACTAACCAGAGTCCGATCCAGATAAAACTGGGCTGGTGTGTCATTGGTAATAAAATCTTTACGGTAATTGTATTGCGTATTGGTTAACCCATTACTCACCGAGACAGCAAACGTTGTATCCTGTGAGAATGTAGCTCCCAGATCGGACGTATAGCTATACGTCTGACGGTTGAAATCCTCAGTTGATCCATTTTCATACGTAATCTGATCTTTACGAGACAAGACACGGTAGGCATCATTGAAGGACTCTTCACCAAGATAACGCTTAACCGGCCCGTTTTCATAATCATAGAACGTTTTGGCACCCGTATTATGCTGAACTGATGTCAGAAGCGCATACGGGTTGAGTGCCGCACGTTCCGGACTAAAGCCAGGCAAGTTAAACTTGGCATCCGCCAGTTTGTAAGAATACGTCGTTTTTCGTCCTAGCGGATCAATGACCGAATCAAGCAGTTCCATACCGTTTTTTGTCTGTTTATTATATGTGACTGTACGGTTCCCCTGCACAATCGTTACAGCTGACGATGTATAACTGATACGAATCGTATTACCTATAGCATCCTTCACTTGGGTTAACAGTTTGCTGTTATACACCGAATTATTTTCATAGAAAAATTGAACCGTATTTTTCTGTCCGTCAGAGATCTGGAGCAGACGTCCATTCGCGGAAAAATATTGCTTGATTAATCCATCTGCAGAAGTCATCACCAGTGAAGACGTTTCTCCATTTACAGTAACCGTCGTATCCGGACTAATTGTGATGCCTTCCCAGTCGTACCCTTTTAGCGTATTCCCTGCAATTTCGTAGCGACCGCCATCGGCCAGCACCATAAACGTTTTGTTATTCTCCGTTTCGGTGTAAGGCAGTTTCCATGACCACCCCTTACCCAGTGGTGCTCGTTTGTCCGCAGCGGCGGGAATCGTTTTGTTATAGTAGGTGACATCTGTGTTATTGCCCACTTGATATGCCCGAATCTCGGCATTAGGCTGGGAAGCAATATAATAGTTATAGCCATCATTGATTCCGTTCTGGAACTGTACATTGGCATGATTGTTAATCTCGGTCTTGATACTGCTCGCATCGGACCAGTAGTCTGTACCATCTGTAGCCTGCGTAGTTGATTCTGCTGCACCCTCCGTAATCTCGGTTTCTACCCACGGGAGCTCATTCACATTGTAGGCTTTACGTTGCTTTCCTCCGCCACCCAGAAGCACCCAAGAATCAAACCTTCTGCCTGACGTGGTCGCCGGTTTGATAACTGTACCCGAATAAAGTTGGGAGTAATTGCGTGTGTCTGACGATGGTATGGATACAGAACCGTCATATTTCGCTTCCCATGACTTGGTACATACAAAATTGGCCACCGATTTATTCGGTGATGGACAAGCTTTCGTATTGGTTACAGATGACCGCGTCAGCGTAATGGTCTGGCCTTGAACCGTAGCTGTTTTGGTTTGCGGACATGGGCTCTCTGACCCGGTTTGTACCCAGTTTCCTTTGGCATCATATTTACCAGGAATGGAATTTACGCAGGTTTGAGTAGGGGCCGTAATCGTTCGAGCAGGTTTATACTCTCCCGAAACCACAGAAGGGCTCCCCTGTTTATTGAGTGTTCCGCTAAAAACACCATTGTTGTAACTCACACTTGAAGCAAAACTGCTGGCATTTGTTGAATATCGGGTTGTTTGCTCTGTACGCGACTCCGCGGGTACGGGGTATACGATGGGCTGCTTGGCCGCTTGTTTGGCCTCCGCCTCAGTAGCATACGTACCTAGAAGTTTCGTTTTTCTCTCCTGAATTTCGGTTTCGAGATCGATCACACCATCGCCATCGTTGTCCATCTGATACCACATGTTTTCGCTATATTTCACATGGTATTTCGGGATTTTCTTTTTGCGAATAGCACTATACGTCACAAAATATTTGTAGACAGGATACTCGTATGTGTTAAAGCCTACTTCCTTATCATAGAACTGCGCTTCGGATGAGTTATACTGCCGTTGTAAGGAGAATCCCATACCACCCCGTCCTGGCAGCGTTGCATCCACATGCTCCAGGATTAAGGAACCACTCAAATTGGAGATAGCTTCTCCATTTTCACCTACGGAATAGGGCGCCTCGTTAAATGAATTCTTGTTAAATACCGGTGCTTTCTCGGAAATATGTTTACCCGGATCAGGCACACTGGTCGACGCAGCCAAAGGCTGGATAACATCTGAAGCTGTACTATGTGTCGCTTCATCTGCTGGTGCATTGTTATTCTCTTGATTTCCCGTAACGGATTCCGGGGCTGTCGTTGATTCTGACTGTTGGTCCTTCTCTTGAGCAGGTTCCTCCCCAGCAGGCTGGCTTGTTTCAGGAGCACTACTCTCTGGATTTGTTACAGGCTGTTCGACCGCTTCAGATTTCTCTTTGTCGGCCTCCTCATCCTCTGTCTTCGTTTGAGTAGGATCGGTGCCTCCATAAACCTCTTCGGTTACAGCAAACGTATCATATCGTTGCATGATACTGGACTGGTCAGCCTCAACACTGACAATTGACAATTCGTTGTTAAGCGAACCTTCTGCATAGACATCACTGGTTACGCTTTGAGATTCATTGATTTCTTTCGGATAAAGGGTATTCAGTGCTTCTTCAAATCCCATTTTACTATCTCTCATTTTGAAAAAAGCTGAGAGGATTTGATTCAAGTTATATCCCTGGTCCAGGTAACCTTGAATAAAACCTTCCGTCGTACCGAATTCGCTGATCATCACTTGAACCAGATCCGTAGTCTGACTCTGTTCTTCCTCCGCGTATGTAGTCGCCGGTATCCAGTTGCCAAAAAGGCCTAGCACGACTGAAAAGATAAGAATAATATTCATAAACTTCTTCATTTTAGAATGTTTCAACTAAGTTTCGCTCCGTTCAATAAATAGTAGCTACAATGTGCTAATCGTCTAAGGATTGACTACCGTTGTTTTTTTCAAATTCCCATTTTTGTCGTATTCATAACTTATTCTCTTGCCGGATTCATAGATAATGCTCGTAAGCTGGCCTGAAGAATTATAGACGTAAGTATATTTTCCAATCCCTCTCTTTTTTACCGTGTTACTTGCATCGGATTCTTGACCTAATATGCCTTTTGTTGTGACATAAAAATTGTATTCTTTATTAGGGTCTAGATTCCCTATGGTTATAGTCTTATCTTTTGTCGTTTGAATCATTTGATTGTTCTGATAAATATCATACCTATCCCAATCATTTTGACGTTCATGTTCCCACGATAACTGTACTGAATTGACACTTATAACCTTCAGCTTTAGACTGAGAGGCTTTTCAACTGGTAACACTTCACTAGGCTGATCGTCAATAGTTATGAGTTTAGGGCTAGTTATTGGACCCATACTAATAAAACTTCCCCAAATATAAACATCAGAAGAATTACTCACAGCCCCACTCATATCATCCCCAGCACTAACCCTATGAATATCCTTTAATCCAGGAACTGGTACAGGAGATAAACTATCAATTTTTGTTCCATTTCCAAGTTGTCCTGCAGAGTTCGTTCCCCATGCAAGTACCGTACCATCGTTTTTTAAAGCAACAACATGTTTTGCCCCTAAAGCAAGCTGTTTTACATCCCTTATATTTTCGTCCAATACTGGTTCACCATATATAGGAGACTTAGCTTCAGAAGGATAATCTTTCCCCCACCACCAAACAGAGTTATTCTCATCAATTGCTGCACTATATGGTCTGGCAGTACTACTACTTTGATAAATGTGTTTTACTCTTACTGGTAAATTAATTTGTGTAGGAATTGTTGAATACTCCCCACTTTTACCGAGCTGATAATCATTAGTGTACCCCCAGCCCCACACGGTTCCATCACTTTTAAGTGCTAATACTGTTTTTGATAAAGCATTACTTGCTATCTCAACTACGTTATCTAGACCTGGAACTAATGTTGGTTGAAGACGATTAGAAGTATCACCTAAGCCTAATTCTCCGTATGTGTTTTGCCCCCATGTCCAAACTTTTCCGTCTTCAGTAAGTGCGACAACGAAAAGGTTCCCTGAGACAAGGGTTCTGACATTTTTAATATATTTAATCACTTTTATTGGATCATATTTAAACCATTCCCATATTTCACCTTGGTTATTTAGTCCATTTATTTTAAAGGCATCTGCTGAAAAATCGATTATATTTTTAGCGGAACGTACTCTCCTTAACTCACCTTTATTATCAGTATTGTTTCCCGCTGCCCATCCCAGTCGACCAAAGCTATTATATCCTCCTGACCACAATGAACCGTCTCTTCCTAGAACATAATAGCTCATCTGCCCGAAATAAATTTGATTAATTTGATTTACGACTTCTTTTTTCTCGTTTTCTTCTTTTGCCTCAACTCTTTCAGGGATTATTATCCCAAAGAATAGGCTTAATAAAATTAATAAGACTGTTAATGTTCTACTTTTCATTTTTCTAATTTTTCACCCTTATGTTTTATTTTAAGTTCTCTATCTAAGAATTAACTTCGCTTCACACACCGATCACCTTTACTCCTTTTCATTTAATAGTTCTCAAATAGCTTTATCATTATCGTTTATTCATCTACAATAATAAATAGGCTTATTTTGTATTTTATTGTCTATTTTTGTCGAACAAAATCCTGATTTAATATATAAAATCTTATATATGTATAATTGTCCAATTATGATTGGTTTTCTATCAATCCAATATTTTAATGCAACGCATATAATAATTATTCATATGATATGTGTTATATATAAAATAGAGTTATTTTAGACAATGGTTTCAAAATAAAAATATCCTTTACACAGATAATTTCTGGTAAAGGATCGGTTATTAGACGAGTTACAATTACATCCATCTCAGATGTAAAAAACTAATTTTGATATCGTCCCATATGATATATGCATCATCTTGTTATCTTCTAACAATAAATCATTGCACATTTAAGTTGGATAACCCTTGAAATAATAATCTATCCATCACTTCCTTTTCCCACGCCACCAATACCTTCCCCATACGCCTAACACACCACACAACAACAGCGCACAATATACCCAGGCAAACAGCATAGCAAGCCCTAACCCGATGTTGGCATCCAAACGTTCATCGGTGATGTAGGTATACAATGCAAACATAAGTGGCACGGCGCCGATGATAAAAAGTCCCATAAACCAGCCAGCCAAGATACGAGGGGCGGTACCTTTGTCATTTCCCATCAGTTTACGAATCCCCAGCAATAACAACGATAAAATTAAAAGAAAACCGAGACAGGTAAGTAGTATTTTAGTCAGATCTGACATGTCAATTGCCTCCCAATGCTCCATTTTCTCCAGATGCTATGCCTGAAAGTCCCTAATCATGTACCTGTTAAACCTATCCTACACTCCAACGATAGCTTTGCCTATCATTACCCATTTCGGTGGTGTGTGATCGTACTTTTCCCCCTCTAAAAAAAAGACCACCGCCCTGACTCCTTCCAAGTCATGGCGATGGTTAACTTATATACTCCCGTGTACTACGTATTCCCAATATTTTACATATTCACCTTGTTAAAATCCTACATTTCGTTACAAACATAACTCTTATACCTGTATACCGTCCTGATCCGATACGTTGTTCATTACTCTAAACACCAACCTGATTAAGTTAAACTTCCACGCCACTTCAATCGAAACTTCTTAGCGTTTTTGCTTAAACTTTAGATCAGTAGCAACGGACTCTGCCTATGCACCAAACTGCGCATAGTGCAGGCGACTGTAGATGCCGCCCGAAGCAAGCAATTCCTCATGACGTCCCTGTTCCGTGATGCCTTGTTCGGCCACGACCACGATGCGGTCTGCGTTTTTGATCGTCGCCAGCCTGTGGGCAATAACCAGTGTCGTACGCCCTTCGGACAGCTCCGCGAGGGATTGCTGAATCGCGGCTTCCGTCTCGGTATCAAGCGCAGACGTTGCCTCATCCAGAATCAGAATCGGTGGATTCTTCAGGAACATACGAGCGATAGACAAACGCTGCTTCTGTCCACCGGACAGCTTCACGCCGCGTTCTCCAATCAGTGTATCCAGCCCTTCCGGCATGGACAGAATCAAGGATTCCATCTGGGCCCGACGAGCCGCCATCCAGATTTCCTCTTCTGATGCATCCAGTTTGCCGTACGCAATATTTTCCCGAATCGTCCCATCGAAGAGGAACACATCTTGCTGCACGATCCCGATCTGACTGCGCAAGGAATCCAGTGTCATGTGCTGAATGTCCTGACCATCAATCGTGATGCGCCCTTCCAGCACATCATAGAATCGTGGCAGTAAACTGCAAAGCGTTGTTTTCCCCGCACCCGACGGACCAACCAGAGCGACCGTTTCACCGGCACGAACACTTAGATCGATACCTTGAAGTACAGGCTCTTGATCCGAATAACCAAAAGTTACTTGCTCGTAACGGATATCTCCGCGCAAATGGGATACCGCAACGGCATTAGCATGGTCTTTGACCTCTGGTTCCATATCAAGCAGGTCCGTATACCGTTTGAAACCTGCAATGCCTTTAGGATAAGTCTCAATAACCGAATTGATCTTCTGAATGGGTGTCAGGAACACATTCGATAACATGATAAAGGCAATAAACTCACCATAGGTCATACTGCCGTTAATCACAAACCACGTTCCGCATACGAGTACAAACAACGATACCAGCTTCATCAGTACATAACTGATCGAAGAGTTCCAGGCCATAATTTTGTACGCAACCAGCTTGGTTTGACGGAAACGACCGTTGTTTACAGCGAATTGTGCTTTTTCATACTCTTCGTTGGCAAAAGCCTGAACCACGCGAATACCCGTAATGTTGTTTTCTACACGTGCATTGAAATCGGCAATATCACCGAACATTCGGGTGAAGGCTTTGGACATTTTGTTCCCGAAATACAAAGATAGATAGATAATCAGCGGCACAATGATAAACGTCAGAATCGCCAGATTCCCGTTAATGCTCATCATGATACTGAAGGCACCGACCAATGTCATCACGGCAATAAATACATCCTCCGGACCATGGTGGGCAATCTCTCCGATATCCATCAAATCATTCGTCATGCGGGATACCAGATGTCCGGTCTTCGTATTATCAAAATAACGGAAGGATAACTTCTGTACGTGATTGAACAGACTTTTACGCATATCCGTCTCGATATTGATCCCCAGCTTATGTCCCCAATAGGTTACAACGTAATTCAGGAATGAGTTCAGCAAGTAAATGCCCAGCAGTCCTAGACACGCCCATAGAATCCAATCCCAGCGTCCACCTGGCAGCAGATCATCTACAACCCGGTTCACAGCTAGCGGAAAAGCCAGCTCCAGCAACGCAACCAGAATTGCACAGGTGAAGTCCAGAATGAACAGTTTTTTGTACGGCCTATAATAGGCAAAAAAACGACGAAGCATAAACCTAGTTCCCCCTTACGGCAATCCTCCGTCAACATGATGATGATTACCTTCTATTTCGTCCTGCTTAAAAGATACAGGAAGTATGGTGCACCCAGAATTGCAACGAGAATCCCGGCTGGAATCTCCGAAGGTTGCAAAATGACACGTCCCAGCGTATCCGCGACCAAAACGAGCAATGACCCAACCAGTGCAGATGCAGGTAGCAAAAACTGATGTTTTGGCCCAACGAGACGACGCGCCAGATGAGGCCCAATTAGGCCAACAAAACCGATACCGCCGCTTACAGACACACAGGCTCCTGCCAAAACAGCTGCTGCAGCAAGCAAAATCATACGTTCACACTCTACAGGAGCACCGAGACCACTTGCTGTCTGATCCCCAAGATTCAATACGTTCAGTACACGTGCCTTCGCCAGTACCAGCGGTACGAGCACCAGGATAAATGGCAACAGTGCCCAAACAAACTTCCAATTCGAGCCCCAAATGCTTCCTGCGAGCCAAGTGGCCACAAATTGATATTTCTCGGGACTAAGTCGCAACGTTAACACGATCATAGCTGAACTGATACCGGCTGCGATCCCGATTCCCGTGAGCAACATACGGGTTGGCAAAATGCCCTCCCCTTTTTTGTAGGAAAGGATATAGATTAGAAATGCCGCAAAGCTTGCGCCAATCAGCGCAAGGATCGGAAGCAGAAAGATCGGAGCTGCTGTCGTCGTTGGAAAAAAAGAAACAAACAGCATGACCATAAGCCCCGCTCCAGCATTAATACCTAGAATCCCAGGATCGGCGAGTGCGTTTCGCGATACCCCTTGCAGGATACAGCCCGACAACGCCAGACCCGCCCCGATTAGAACAGCAATCACAATACGAGGCAGTCTGAATTCAAACAGGATCAGCTCCTGTTTCGGTGTACCGCTGCCAAACAACGTCCGTAAAACCTCCAGCGGTGAAAGCTTGGTAAAGCCGGTATTCATACTGATAATAAAAGCTGTAATAATCAAAAGACCAAGCACAATAAGAACAACGATCCCTTTTGTTTTCTTTTTGCGCTCTGCACCAACCATAGTTGAGGAACCCATCTTACAGCGTCCTCCTTTCTTTCCGCGCCAGATACAGGAAGAACGGCACCCCGATGAGGGCTACCAATGCGCCAATCGGCGTTTCGTAAGGCGGGTTAATCATACGTGCTGCCAGATCCGAAAATACAAGCAACAGACTGCCCATCACGGCAGAACAAGGAATAATCCAGCGATAATCGACCCCAACCAGCTTCCGGGTAAGGTGGGGGATGATCAGACCGACAAATCCGACTGCACCCACGACAGATACTGCAGTACCCGCCAGGATTAGTACTACAATCAGACCGACCAGCTTGATCACACCGGTACGCTGTCCCAATCCAACCGCAATCTCCTCGCCAAGACTGAGTAACGTAATTGAACGAGAGATGATCATGCCCACGATCAGTGCAGCGAGTACCCAAGGAAACATCACTTCAAGCTGAGACCACTTCGTTCCAGCTACCCCTCCGGCGGTCCAGAACGCCAAATCTTGTCCGATTCTGAAGTAGAGCGCAATCCCCTCACTCAGCGCAGACAACATAGCCGATACCGCGGCTCCAGCCAGCACGAGACGCAGCGGCGTCAGACCTGATCTGGATGCTGCACCGAAACCATACACAAGTAGTACACCAAGTCCTGCTCCCAGGAATGAGTACATAATAATGTACATGTACGGCAGGCCCGGGAAAAAGGCAAAACAGATCGCCAGTGCAAAGCCGGCGCCAGCGTTCAGACCAAGCAGTCCCGAATCGGCGAGCGGATTCCGGGTCATGCCTTGCATAATCGCTCCGGCAACAGCAAAGCAAGCACCCACCATCGCTCCGCCAAGAATACGAGGCAACCGAATCTCCCATATGATCTGATGGGGTGTCAAGTCAGGGTTAAAGTTAAATACCGCCTGCCAGACCACGCCGAGTTGAATATCAGCAGCACCAAATGAAATAGACAACGCCATGCCCAGAGCAAGCAGCAGAATACCGCCTGTTAGAATGAGAGTGGCTGCCCATGGACGTGTATGGATTTTCGCTGTAGGTGACTCCTCATTTGATTGCGTGGAAGAACTGTTCAAGTTCATACTTGTCCACCTGTGTTATGAGTGACGCTTATTAATCTTATGTACATAACAATCACCTCTCCAAAAATACCGCTTCTATTGATATTGATTCTCATTCCCATAGAACATTGTAAGGGAATCCTTCCAGTCTGGCAATGGACAAAAAGGACAACTTTCTTGCAGATATGAATATTTTCGCATGAATATGCATAAAAAAGGCCACACAGAGCTTCATTGCTCCTGTGTGGCACTCATACGATAACTTTACATACGATAACCTTACATATCCTTTATTTGATTCCAATATTCGCTGAGCGAGTCCGAGCGGTCATCAATGAAGCAAGTACATCCGGAAGATCGGTGATGATGCCTTGTACTCCCATATCCATCATCAACTCCATATCGCCGGGATCATTCACGGTAAACGGATAGGTGACTATACCTTGCGCAAGAGCAGCAGTTACTTCCTCTTTAGCCACAGCCAGCTTGTACGGATGAAGACCCGTGGCCTCCAGTTTAGCCGCATAATCATAAGGACGATACAACTTCTCCATGTATAAAAGCGCAGTACGAATGTCCGGCGCGATGCGCTTACACTTCACAAGCGAGGCATGATTAAAGCTGGATAGAACAACCTGTTGCTCCATGTTCCACTCCCGAATAACCTGAATGACCTTCTCTTCCATCCCCTTGTATGGCACGATGCCATTTTTCAACTCTACATTAAGCAGAATTCTCTTGCCTTGCACCAGGTTAAACAACATTTCCAGTGAAGGAATAGGCTCTCCGGCAAAATCCGCATGAAACCAGGAGCCTGCATCCAGAGTGCGCAATGTATCATAAGTGAAATCTTTAACCCAGCCCTCGATTCCCGCCGTCCGTTGTAAAGTTTCATCATGAATTAACACCAACCGGCCATCGGCTGACATCTGCACATCCGTCTCAATCCCCGTTGCACCCAGCTCTAGCGCTCGCTCAAACGCAATCATCGTGTTTTCCGGGCATACCGCAGATGCACCTCGGTGGGCAATAATTTCCATGTTATTCAATTCAGACCCTCCTGCGTTCAAAGTGGATTCTATGAACTTTCACTATATACACCATTTGTCATACACGTATTAAGAGAGCGTATAATTGTATACTGGCTTGTTCATTCAGCACGGGTCTAACATTTAAAGGGCTGGGGATTCACTCATTTTTGCGAACTCAATCTAAAAACCAACATAATATAATATCAGTCGTAGACAACTGCACTCCGCTGTAAGGAGGTTGCCCTTTGAAACCGTTGAAATCACGAACAAGGAAGCACTCGATCTCTTCCAGATCTTGCTCTGCCCAAAAGTGCTCATCACAACATTCAGCGAAGAATAGATCAGAACCCGGATCGAAAATCAGCACGTCAAGACCTCCCGGATCACGACAAACGATTCCGCGAGCTTCTGTTCGAGGACTCTCTTTACCTGACAGAACAAGTAATCAGTCCGGCGTCATCGAACCCAAACAAAATAAACTTGATAAACTGGCCTTTGTTGCGGCCATCCTTGCACTGATCGCTTCAGCTATTGGACTATACATTGCCTGGAAAACACTCATTCTGCCCAGCGATACTACGGAAATCGTCGTATAGTTTCAATAGATAGCTCTATCTCATTACGATGGGATGGAGGTCTTTTTTTAGGCGCAAGCAAAAAAACCGTTCCCCTGAAACGCCGGTAGCCGCCGGCGTCTCTTTGGAAAGGCCATTTTCTTCGAATGATGCCATGAGTCAGCATGCATCTGTTATAAGAATGGTCTGAATTACAGTACGAACGTGCGGGAGATGATAACCAGCAGGATAAACAACACCAGGATTGCGCCTGTTGATGTCCATACACCACCACCGAAACCTCCACAGTAGCCGTAACCTGCTCCTTTGAGATCGCTCATGAGTGACACTCCCCTCTTCATCAAAGTACACTATAGACTATGTCCGCAAGCGTTATTTGCTTGGGCAAATGAGGAAGTTTTTCTCTTGAAGCATCAGGTTAACAACTCCATTTCATTGGGTGTTTACTTTCCGCTGAGTTCAGACCATTTCTGAGTCAATTCCTTAGGGATGTAGGCAGCCATCCGAGCAAGCAGCTCAGCCGGATCAGACTCAAGACTCCACAAACTGAGATGTGATGTGTTGGAGAAGCCTTCGTGCACACTGTGCTCCACCATTTTCATAAGTGGTTCATAATAACCGTTGACATTCAAAAGGCCAACAGGTTTGCGATGAATGCCGATCTGTGCCCAGCACAGTACCTCGAACAATTCTTCAAACGTGCCCATCCCACCCGGAAGTGCGATAAATCCATCGGATAACTGTGCCATCGTCGACTTCCGTTCATGCATCGTACCCACTTCAATCAGTTGAGTAAGCCCGCCGTGAACCACCTCACCCCGGAATAACCCCGTAGGCATAACCCCAATCACTTCTCCGCCTGCCTCGAGAGCCGCATCCGCGACTGCCCCCATCAAACCCATACAAGACCCGCCATAGACCAGGGCATATCCGCTGCCCGCAATCTGTTCCCCCAAAAGGGAAGCGTGCTTAATATAATCAGGATGATTTCCCGGGTTAGACCCTGCAAAAACACATATCCGTTTCAAGTGGTTTCACTCCTTTTTGAGATCTATCTCCTTAGTATACAGTATAAGTGTCATTGCTATGTTACAGCACGTTAACAGAACTCATGCAAAACGTTATATGAAGTTTGAAATCGTTTATTTCTTTGCTTCTCCATGTTGCTTTCATACGCCTCCCGCTAAAAAAAGAGAAAAAAATACCCGACCGTTTGCAGCCGGCCGGGTTCCCAAATCCATACACATTAATTTAGAAGGGGTTGTTACTACCTACTATAAGATCGAAACATTAATGCTGTATGATCGCAGTATGAAATACATATTAAATTTAAACCAGACTACCGTATGCCGCGCCGCGAACGTACCACAAACATGTGCTTGTCCTTGCGAAGCAGACGGCCGTCTTCAAGCTCGACCTGATCTTCGTCATGTCTTACAATCCTAGTGGATAACGCTACAATTTTGGCACGCCGCCAAATCATAATCTGTGACTTGAAATAAATCGCATTTTCAAACTGCACTGCTTTTTTCATCACATATCCGATCTTGTGCACTTCAGAACGTGCTTTCTTCAGAGGCAGGCTTTCGTCAGGAAGTGGTTTGATCATTGCAATATTGTCAAACGATACTTTAATCCGTTTCGGTCCAATTCGAACACATTCCGTTTCTTCATCCCACTCTACCAGCGTTCCCTTCAGAGGCTCGCGAATTCCTGTTGCCCGGTATACTGCTACTTTTCGTCCAATCCAATGTCGCAATGTGCTCGCCTCCAATCTATCTATATCCGTTGAACCAAAGATATTTACACAGACACTCCAATGACAGAAGAACCTTCCAATCGCTGTTATCCCCAGATTTTTTGATTCCCTTTTCCAAAGGGGAAAATCCGGTGATAAAGGCGAACGCTTCGCTTTTTCAGGTTTTTTCTGTCCTCTCCGTTCCTTGTGTAAATGATTTGTTCAACATATCTAGTTTTCAGGTATTGTCCAATCGATCGGTTTAATACCTTTGGAGACGAGAAATTCATTGGCTTTGGAAAAAGGCCGACTGCCAAGAAAGCCGCGATGTGCAGCTAAAGGGCTCGGATGTGTTGATTCCAGCACCAGATGTTTGTCTCTATTAATAAAAGCACCCTTCTTCTGAGCATGACTTCCCCAAAGCATGTACACCATAGGCTCATTACGTTCATTAAGCTCACGAATGACGGCATCCGTGAACGTTTGCCAACCCAAGGCCTGATGAGAATTGGGCTGACTCTCCCGAACTGTCAGAACCGCATTTAGCAGCAATACACCCTGCTCTGCCCAGTGAATAAGTGAACCATGCTTTGGAACAGGCACACCCAGATCAGCCTGAAGTTCCTTATATATATTTTTCAGTGAAGGCGGTACGCGCACCCCCGGTCTGACCGAGAAACTTAATCCATGCGCCTGCCCTGCCCCGTGATAAGGATCTTGACCAATAATAACGGCTTTCACCCGATGATACGGGGTCAACTTCAAGGCAGAGAACAAATCTTCCTTGGGCGGGTAGACAGTCTGTGTTTTATATTCAGCAGCAAGTGCATAACGAATCTTGTCAAAATACTCCGCTTCCGTCTCCTGCTGCAACACCTCGTCCCAATCATTTCCAAACATAATATATAGGCTCCTTTCCCATGATGAATACATATCCGTGTAGCCCGTTTGGAAGGGCTCTTCCCTGCAAGAGTCACATGTCCCGCGACTCATAGACTATCCATCATTTTAACATAACCGTAGTCGACAGACCAGAAGTGTACGACGAAGAGAAAGGAAACCGTTCAGATAAATAAAAGAAACACTCAAAAAGGGACGAAACAGAATACGTTCTGCTCCGCCCCTTTCCTATTGATCTGTATATACCCGTGTTCATCGTAAAACCTACCGATGTTATACGTGTACGGGCACCTGTTTCACCTGTTTTTGTTCCGTCCGTTGGTCCACCAGCACCCGACTAATTCGACCCAAACCTTCCTTCAGGACAGAGCGAGGGCAAGCCAGGTTCAACCGGATACAACCTTCGCCGTTTGCCACAAACATTCCCCCATCCTCCAGTAATACGCCTGCTTGCTCCGCAAAGAACAGAGGCAGGCTGACATTCTTCGGTGCATATGGCGTAATATCAATCCAGGCAAGGTACGTTGCCTCAGGAATGTGAAAAACGGCAAGCGGCAGATGTGTTTTTAAAAAGTCATCAACATACGCAAAGTTATCATCCAGGTAAAGCTTTAACTGTCTCAGCCATTCATCGCCATGTTCATAAGCTGCTTGAGTTGCCGCAATGCTTAGCGGATTTTTGAAGCCATAATGACGTGCCTGCCAGATCTCCCTTAGTGCCTTGTTCGGAATGATAACGTTGGAGAACATCAGACCCGCCATGTTGAACGTTTTGCTGGGAGACATACAAGTTATAATTCGGTCTGTATCCGGGAACAGTTTGGCGAGTGGGGTATGTGTTTTTCCCGTACGAAGCAGATCACAATGAATCTCATCTGATATGATCCATAGCTCATTATTCAAACAGATTTCGCCTACTCGCTTCAGTTCCTCCGTGCCCCAGATGCGTCCAGATGGATTATGCGGATTACAGAAAATGCATACCCGAACTTTCTCGTCTCTGGCTTTCGCTTCAAAATCGTCAAAGTCAATTGTATAATGCCCTTCTTCATTTAACATGTCCGAGCACACCAGCTCAAGCTGGTTATGGTCTGCTGCCGATTTGAAAAATCCATAGGACGGTGTCAGGATCAATACCTTTTCGTCCGGCTGGCAGATATACTCCACCAGTTCATAGAGCGCGGGAATAATGCCATTCGATGTCTCCAGATGCTCCTTCGGGAAAGACCAGTCATAATATCGTTTCATCCAGCTTGCTACCGCTTCGTAGTAACTCGGGTCAAAAACTTGCGAATACCCCATAATGCGGCGATCCAGGCGTTCTCTCACGGCATCCAAAATCTCGGGAGGTGTGGCAAACTCCATATCGGCAATCCACATGCGGATGAACTCCTCATCCTTAAACGGAAATTCCATCTCACTCGTTGCGTTGAAAATATATTGGCGGAAACCATCCGTATTCATGGCGTTGGTTCCGGTGCGGTCAATGATCTCATCAAAATTATAAGAATTGTCTATCTTGTTCGTATTGCTCATCTTGGTCATGGGGTTAACTCCTCTGTCTTTTCGTTTCATCATTTATGGATGTTGGATCTATCCGTTCTTCGGTTCATCACTTCTAACCCTATTGTTCCATGCCGCGGGAGTTGCATCAAATGCAAGGGAATCTACTTAGAAGAAACAAATCAATTATGATGTTTCTTTAGAATAGGCTTTTCACTGAAAAAGTGATATATTTCTGATAGGCTTTGGCGTTTAAGAAAGACTTTCAGCTTATTTGTCTATTCTCAGGAAACACTTCTGATCATCCAACTCGATAAGGAGCACCCCAATGAACAATATCAACCAGGAAGTGGGCAAAAAAATACGAAACTTCCGCAAATGGCGCGGGCTCACCGTACAACAACTGGCAGACCAGATTTTCAAGAGCAAAGGTACTCTTTCCAAATATGAGAGCGGTGATATTACGCTGGATCTCGTCACACTACACCAGATTGCAGATGCGCTGAACATTCAGGTTGAGCAGTTGCTCTACCAAGAACCGAGGCATGCGTCTCCGCTGATGAACACGGTCCAATCCAGCTTTTTCAAAAACTCCACCCGCTTCTATTCGTACTTCTACGACGGCAGGAACAACAGTCTCATTCGCTGCGTGATCGACATGATGGCTCAATCGGACGCCAATCGTTACCGTACGGTGATGTATATGAATGTGAAGGATTTTGACAATTATCAGGAATGTGAAAATATGTACTGGGGTCACACCGAGCATTATGATACGTTGACTACACTCATTTTGAAAAATCAGGCTACACCACTGGAGAATCTGTATATTAATATTTTGGCATCCTTCCAGGAGTCGGAGAAAAAATGGGGACTTATGGCTGGTGTTTCATTCAGGCCGTTTATGCCCATTGCACTGAAAATGCTTTTCTCCCGAACACCGTTGCCGGAAACACCCGAGCTATACAATGAACTGAAAATCTCCAAAGAGGATCTGCGCACACTTAAAATTTACAACATGCTTGCGGTAACTTAAACAGGGACCCGAATAAGATAAAAAAGACACTTGCCCAAGCTGTTTCACTTACCAGCCCTTGCAAGTGTCTCTTCTTGTTATCTACAGATGTTTTTTCTAAAGATATTGATTGAATCTTTCTTTTCACAGCCGCAACCCTGGTTACCGCTCCTTAATGTTTGATCAGATCCAACGTTTCATCGAACTGTTGCTTCTGCTCTTCAATCTTGTGCTCATTTCCAATAACACACCGATGCTGTTGCTCCAGAATGGCAGAGACAAATCCGGCAAACCCGATAATATCGCTCTCTTTCGTACCAAGCACCTCATTGCGCTCCTGCTGCAGATCAGCTTCCGTCACATTGGACAGATAACATTCCAGCGAGAATGCCCCTTCACTGTAAGGCGTTCTTGGCGTATCCAGATCCTGGATCGCACCAATGATATAACGAGTCATCTCCCGTTCGTCGGCACGGAAATCGTTCAAATACTGCGGAATCTCCTCGTATACTTTGTAGGTTTTATCCAGATTCGGATCACGGTAGGAAGCCAGGAAACTGTCACCATTCCGTCTGAACCCGGACATACAGCCGTAAGCGCCACCTTTGGCACGGATATTGTTCCACAGATAGTCCAGTGACAATATACCCTGTAACACACGTAATGAGCCCGTATAGGCGTAGCCCTTTTCAGCATAGTTCCCGGTTTGAACGACATATTGAACCTCGGAAGGAGAACGGAAACCTTCGTTATGTGTTGCAGGCGTAAAGGTAAAAGCTTCCTTCGCCACATCATGTGTGAACAGCTTGGCTTTCAGTGCGGACACCTGCTCTTCCAGACCTTCGTATCCTTTATCGTCTGCCGTGTAACTGACAAGCAGGTTCTCCGGTCTGAAAATGTAACCCATCAGCTCTTGCAGGCTGGAAGACAGCTGTTCTTTTTTCGCATCAAAGTTCGCCTGTAGATCCTCAAGCCACTGATAATAAGCAATCCCGCTAACCGCCTCCCGGAAATCAGCAACGGCTGAATGTTTCGAGGACGATCTGGCAACTCCTGCGGAATGACCACTGTTGATCAGACTGCGTTGCAAATTACCTTTGACCTGAGAAATAATCTCGAAAAGTCGCTTCGAGTTGTCAAAACGGGACGTAAACACGATCTCCTTGATCATATCAAAAGCAAATCCCAGTTTGTCATACAGTACTTTCGCATTGAACTCATAGGTTGCTTTGAAATCATGAAGCTGATGCGCATTCGCATAAGAACCAACCCCGCTGTTGATGCCTCCAGAATGGATATGAATTTCATTCGATAACTCGTTAAACAAGTAGTTTTGAGTGTCCACGTAACCAAGGACGTTTTTGAGCAATCCCACATAAGGCAACAAGCGGCGCGGTACTTCCTTGATATCAAACAACATTCTCAGATAACCAATACCGTTCGTATACAAGTTATGATGCAAAATCGTTGTGCCATCCACGTTGTTCAGCGTTTGGTACAGTTTAGACGCCTTCGTATCAATGTCCTCAATAGACAACGTCGGGATGACTTGCTGCTGTTCTTTGGTGGAAGGGGTGTTCTGGTACTCGGCAAGCGCCTCGGTGCGCTTAATCATATCCTGCACCTCTTCTGGACGAAGTCCAGCCTGCACCGACTTCAACCGCTCCTTCAGTGCCTCTTCCTTGCGTGCGTTCAAGCCTTTGTCCGGTGTGAGCGCAACAAATGATGTATGTGTGTTTTGTAATAAATACTTCTCAATCAGTTGTTCAAAATAACCGTCTTTCATTTTGGACCGAAGTTCTGCAAATACATCATTCGCTTCAAAATACGTGAAAGGCGCTTCCTTATCATACAGCCAGCTTTGGAGGGAGGAGAGTCCGTAGATCAGTCCTTTCGGCATCCGGCCAAAGTCCGCTTCCCGGTGGTTGAACTCATAAGAATTAATGCCGGCAAGCAATGCTTTCGGATCAAAGCCTTCTTTTACAACGCGCTCCAGCACTTCCTTGATTGTACCGAGAAATTCGTCCTTGCTGGACAAGTTGCTCTTCTTCAGTCCCACCGTGAACACGGGTTGATACAAGCTATCATCATAAGAGCCGTAGACATCCTTCGCGATGCCTTTATCCAGCAAGGCTTGCTTCAGAACAGCTCCCGGTGCATTGAGCAGTGCGTATAACAAAATCTGAAACGCAATGTTCAATTCCTTATCCAAACTTGTGCCAATCACCGCATTATAGGTCAAAAAGCTATTGTCTACTTCGGATTCCGTACTTCCCGCAGAGTAGGACTTCACCGTATCCACCCGTTTCGGGAAAGCAGATTGCAGTTTAATCTCGGAGTCAATCTCGATCCGATCATAGTTGCCTAAGTAATTTTCATCCAGCCACTGCAGCTTTTCTTCCATATCCATATCCCCGTATAGATAGATGTAACTGTTGGACGGATGATAGTACCGTTTGTGGAAATCAAGCAATCCTTCATAAGTGAGATCCAGAATCGCCTCCGGGAAGCCCCCAGATTCACAGGAGTATGTTGTATCCGGGAAAAGAGAATTCAGCACCTCTCGTCGAACCAACCGTTCTGGCGAAGAAAAGGCACCCTTCATCTCGTTATACACTACGCCGTTGTATGTCAGTTCGTCTTCTGGTGAAGTCAGGTTGTAATTCCAACCTTCCTGCAAAAATATTTTTTCATTCTCATAAATATTCGTATTTAATACCGCATCCAGATACACATCCATCAAGTTATGGAAGTCATGATCGTTGCGACTCGCAACGGGGTAGACGGTTTTGTCAGGATACGTCATCGCGTTGAGGAATGTATTGAGTGAACCTTTGAGCAGCTCCACAAAAGAATCTTTAGCCGGGAACTTTTTCGAGCCACATAGCACGGAGTGTTCCAGAATATGAGCTACCCCTGTATCATCTTCAGGAGGTGTGCGAAAACCGATGTTGAACACCTTGTTATCATCACTATTGGACAACAGTATGATATGAGCACCCGATTTTTGATGTTCCAGCAGGTACGCATCGGATTTCAGTTCTTCGATTCTACGCTCCTGTAATACCTTATATGGCTTAAGCTGTTTCAACATAAACTTGAGTCCTCCGTCCATAGATTGTTGTGTTGGTTGATGGGAAAGGTAATATATGCCTATCGATAGTATACACCATTGTGACCTCTCTTCATAAATAGACGCCCGAATCCACTTTCTGATATGTATTATGTGGGGGTTGTGTTTATGAAATGTGTTGTTCAAATGAAATTGTTGGATGTGATATGCACCTCTAAAATAAACAAATCTTATAGGTCTATTGATCCCTTTCCACTTTTCAAACTTTGAAGATACAGATCAAGGTTAAAGAAAGCAGCTCAAGTTGAGCTGCTTTCTTTAACCTTTTTTAATATTTCTAGATATTACGTTAGTACCCTGTTTTTCTTTCAAGTTCAATAATTGGGTGGAGTTGTGTCTCACAAACCATTCCTATTTCTTCAAGCAGGCAAGGAAAAGCTCCGCTGTTTCCCGCTCAGTAGCATATAATTTATTTAATCTTTCCTTGAAATCAGTATTATAAGTGACAGGCCTTGAGGATTCTACGTAATACAATACTTTATTTTTGTAAGCCTGCCAACTATTACTAAGGTCTTGATACTTTTTTTGTAACATATCTTTTTCTTGTTGATCAATGACATTATATTCGTATAATAATTCCACCAAAAGAAAATTCCTTTTTTGTAAATTAAATGGCATTTTGCATATATGATATAAATGTTCTTTATCCTTCGCCGCAAATACGATTTCATCAACATTTTCTGCATAACATTGGATGGCGCCAATGCCATATTCATCATAATATATTTCGTCATAATCTTTACGAACATTTGATAAATATACGTTTAGGTTATCTACTGTTAACTTTTTCAGATCCTTGAATAATGTTTTTGATTCTTCAAATGGCTTTAATTTTAAAATGTGCAAAATAACGTTCTCTTCATTTGTACCATTGTTCATATTTTGAAAAGCCAAATTAAAGTCTGTGTAAGAAAGATTGTATTCTTCTAGATGCCCCAGTTGCACACAATCCTCCAATAACAAAAAAGACTGCTTGGCTTCATCGTATCCATAGATTAGAGTAGGATGTATTAAAGTTTTTTTCTTGTACTCAATACCACCAGAAAAGTAAAACCGATCCAACTCTAGTGATACATAACAACCTTCGCTTAATTTTTGTTTGATTAAATTTTCAGCCTCGTCCTCTGAGTTTGGCCATAAGTGCTCCACATGAAAAAATTGATCAAGTTCTGGTAGATTGTAAAGTACCTGTAATGTGAGCCATCCTTCATTTAAGTACTCTTGAATTACATCCTGACCCGATTTTTCTGGTATTAACAATCTCTTTGCATAATAAGCCTGAGAGAAGCAAGGAAGATATGTCCACACTTCGTTGTGTGCACTTAGGATGCTTAACATATTATTGGAAACACAATTAATCCATAACTCATTGTAAGGCTTAATAGCTAATTCTATTCGTTTCACTTAAATTTCCTCAATTCCAGCATTTTTAATTTTCCAATAAAACCCCTTTTTATTCATTAACTCTGAATGTGTTCCTACTTCAGCGATCCCGCCTTCGTTCATAACGATAATTCGATCTGCTAGAGGCAGAAGACTCAGGCGATGGGTAATGAGGATTGCAGCTTTATTTTTTAAGAAGTTTTTCATGGATTCCACTATTTTTTGTTCGTTTCCTTTGTCTAACGCAGATGTAGGTTCGTCCATAATAATAAAATCACTCTCAGTACGTATAAACGCTCTAGATAATGCTAACCTCTGCTTTTGCCCACCTGAAAAATTGGATCCTTGTTCACTAATAAGAGTATTATAAGATTCAGGCAACTGTTCAATGTATGTTTCTAGCCCCGCTAAAGTTGAAGCTTTACTTATATCGTGGTCGGTAATTCCTTGTAAATTCAGCTCCATATTTTCACGTATGCTTCCCGAAAAAAGATAAGCTGATTGACTTACATACACAGCATTCTGAGTAGAATCTGTCTCTTCTCTAATGACTACTCTTCCAGATGTAGGTACATAGAGACCACTACACACCTTAGCGAGTGAAGATTTGCCAGAACCACTTGCTCCTATAACGATAACTGTCTCATCTTTTTTTAATTTAAAATTCACATTTTTCAAAATTGCTTCATGACTACTTTCTGGCTGAAACGATACATTTTCCAAAGAAAGCACTGTATCTTTATCTAATAATCCTTGTTCTTTAGAAATTATCGTTTCGCTATCCGCATTACGGTTAGTTTTTAGAAATTCGTTGATTCGCCGGAAAGCCCCTACCCCTTCTTGCACCTGACTATACTGATTTGACATTCCAAGAACTGGCCAAACAACCAACTCAAAAAGCACACTAAATGTAACAATTGTACCTGGAGTTAATGAATCTCTTGAAGCAGCAATTGCAATGAAAATTAGGGCAACAATATAGATTAATTGAAAGCTACCTTCTGTAAAAGTTCGACTCATAGAATTGACCATGGCAAGTTTAGTTTGTGATTGGTTTAGTTCACCCCTCTGTCTCTCAAATTGATCTACATAAAGATTCTTGGCCCCATATATTTTAACAACCGCCAAGCCTTGAATAAATTCTTGTGATGTTTCACGTAGTTTCAGTTCTTTCTCCTGTACAAGGCTTGATTGATTGCGTATCTTTCGATCGAAAATACGACCAATCATAAAAAGAACAGGGGATCCAAAAGCACCTAACAATGCTAATACCACATCTATTCGAATTAAGTAAATGAAAGAGAAGATGATAAGTAACAAGACAGTGGCGAACTCAATTAACGATTCTATAATTTTTGAACTATGCTCAACATCTTCCTTCACTCTGGAAACTAGTTCTCCAGAGTGAAACATCTTTATTTTTTGATATGGCATATTGTTAAGTACATCGAATAACCTCAACGTCAGATCACGATGAACGTAACCGAGTAACTTAACGATGATATGGCGATGTATTGATAAAAATAGAATGCCTGCTAATAGTAAAGAAATAACTAGTTTGATTAAGGAGAAAAGTTCCTCTTTCGTACCTGTGGTCGCGGTATCAATGAATAATCCCTGAATTTTAGCTACACCTATCTCAAACGAAACATCTACTAGCATTAAGAAAGGGAGAAAAGCTAAAATCATCCAATATTTTTTCAAATAACCCCATAAAAGAGATAATGTTTTTTTTGTACTGATAATCTCATCCATACGTTATGCTAATCCCCTTCCTACATGTATTCGTTTTGTAACAATCGGTAATATTCGCCTTGCTTGTTTATCAATTCTTCGTGACTGCCGATTTCTTCAATAACACCGTCTTTGAGATAAACAATAATGTCTGCATGTCTGATCGTTTCTAGATTGTGAGCAACAATAAATGTTGTGCATTCTTTTGCAATGTAATCTATCGACTCTTTGAATTTTTTCTCATTTTCAATGTCCAAAGCTGAAGTTGGTTCGTCTAACAAAAAAATTGCGGGTCTTCTCAAATAGACACGAGCTAAAGAAAGTCGCTGAATCTCTCCTCCAGACAAACTAACACCACGCTCTCCAATAACCGTATTATAACCTTCGGGTAGAGCAACAATCCTGTCATGTAAATGAGCCAATCTCGCCGCAAATTCTATTTCCTCTGATGAAGCATTATTTAATCCGAAACAAATATTATCTCTAATGGAACCAGTGAAAATGACCGCATCCTGAGAAACATAACCGATACAGCTTCTCCATTCATGAATATCGATATCATTAATAGGTACATCACCGTATAGGATTTTACCTTGCTCAGGGTCATAGAATCGAAGTAGTAATTTCATTAAAGTTGACTTACCTGAACCACTTGGACCAACGATCGCAACCGTTTGACCTGAGTTGATTTTTAAATTGAAATTTTTCAAACCTTTGTTTCCATTTGAGTAACTGTACTTTAGGTTTTCAAACGTAAGGTTGTAAGCATTTACATTATCAGAGCTAACTCTCCCTTTTAATCCATTGTTTTTCTCATCAGGTAAATCTATGATTGTAAAAACTCTCTGTGCTTGTGTTAGAGATTGAATCGTATCAGTCCATAAACTAGAAATAGATAACAGTGGATTTATAAGTTGTCCACTTGTAACAACAAATGTAGCCAAACTCGCCACAGCCAAGTCTCCATTGAACACCTGATAACCGCCGAAACCTAGCGTGAAAATCATTCCACCAAAAGTAGCAAACCTATTCAGTGAATCGATGCTTCTCTCTAATATAGAGATTTTAAAAGTACGCTGTAGAACCTGATGAAGTCTGTCCGATAGCAATAATCGTAAATGTTTTTGCAATTGGAATGTTCTTACTTCCTCAACACCTTGTACGGATTCTTGAAGTATAACATCTCTTTTTGCAACTTCGTCCCCTTGACGGTCATAATGATTACGCAAAAACCGCGATATAGGGTAAGTCATCATCGGGTAAGCTAATGTGAAGCTAATCAATCCGATGGTTAAGGGGAAATTTAGCCAGCTGAAATATGCCAAGCTGAAAAGTATCTGTAGTAGATTTTGAAATAAAACAAGAAACTTTTCGTTGACTCCTGTTTGTGCATTGGTGACAGAGCTAAGCAATCTACCTAATAGATCACTGCTATGATAGTCCTCTAAGGACTCTTGCTTCTTTCTGTAAATCTCGTTAAGAACGTCACGTTGCATTCCGCTTATAGATTCATTTTTCACTTTAATCATAACTCTGTCCTGTAAAAGACCAAGAACTATTTGAACTAGAGTAGTAGCTATTGCTAAAAAAGCACCAATATACACGGCTTGAAGAGACTTTGAGGTAGCACCCGAAATTATTCTTCGAATCGATTCAAGATAACCTAAGTTTATAAAAGCTAAGCACACAATTATTAGTAATAAACAAATATATAATATAAGATAAGATTTAGAATGCTTAATTAGCCTCGAGAAAGTTTTAGCAGCTGAATATGAGACAGTCTTATCCATTTTTTTTCTCTAAGGAATTATTTTTGTTTAATTCGGATTCGATATAATCTACAATATCTTTGATCGTCGGAAAATAACTAATGTCTAATCTCTCTTCATCAAATGAAATATTAAATTCATTTTCTATTAGAATTACAAGTTTGATAAAGCTAATAGAGTTAACTCCAGCTTGAATTAAATTCGTTTCCATTGAAATTTCTATTTCAATCCCAGGTAGTTCTTTATGCAACATATCAATAAATTGCTTTTCAATTTCATTAGTCATATTTATAGTACTCCTGTCTTATTGAATTTTCATTTCGGTTAATATTTGTTGAATGACTTTTTCTTCATCCTCATGAATAAAAAAATGACCACCATGAAATATTTTTATATTTTTTTGAGTTGATTCTGTAAAATCATACCACCCGCGTATTGAATCTAGGTCACAGGGTGTGTCTGCGTCCCCAACATAAATAGACAAGGGCAGCCCCATTGAAGGTGTTTCCTGAAAAGCATACTCTTCGACTAATCGAAAATCATTTCTAATAACAGGTAAGAAGATACGCAGCAATTCCTGATCTTGTAAAATGATTTCCGGTGTGCCTCCTAAATTCCTAATGGTCTCTGATAGACTAGAATCATTTATTTCTTGTACTTTCTTTTGTCTACTGGTACCAAACAAGTTAGGAGGTAAACACCCCGAGATAATAACATGTTGGGGAATATTCTCCTTTTTCCCCTCAAGTCTTCTTGATACTTCGTAAGCTAACATACCACCTAAGCTGTGTCCAAAAATGCTGTAGGACGTCTCAATATTGGCATCTTGAATTTGCTGAAGCAAATCTTCAACACCATCATCAAAGTTATCATACAATGCCTCATTTAAGCGGCGACCATGCCCTCTCATTTCCAATGGAATTATATGTACAACCCCTTCTAAACTTTTCCTCCATTTATAATATATCGAAGCATTTCCGCCGGCATAGGGAATACAAAATAACACAGGCGTGGATTGATTGCTCATAAAATTGGCTTCCTTTCATTAATGCAGACCAACTTTTTTTCCATTTCCAGTATTCTATTTATTCCATCAATAGAAATAGAAATCCGATCATATGAATAAACCGAAGAAAAATAGTATTTCCCCCAAATAATACGAATACTTTTCCACTCTTCTAATAAATTGCCTATCAGTTGTAATCGTTCTTGGTTTTGATCAAAATAAAAATATCTTGCACATTCAACCTGTTTAGCTGTAACAATTTGATTTAGACTTGAAAATATGGGTTCTATAAATTGAACCAGATGATCCGGATCCCGACATACATCCTTAAGCCATCTTGAATATTGTTCTAATTGAATAATACCTTTTTCATATAAATGTTGGTGATTAATTATATTATCCTCAAATCTTCCAACCCAACTGTAATTTTCATCTTCAGATTGATAAAAAAATTCGTAATAAGAAATAGGGTTTTCTTCAGAATGCTTTAAATCGAAAAAGCCATTGTAAGCCTGTTTAAGACTATCAAACGAAATCCATTTCAACTCATAGTTTAGACTGTCTTTGTTCAAATGCTCCATTATAGCAAACTGTTGAGTAGCATCATTGTAACCGATGATTAATATCGTATGAGCCCAATGTTCATTGAGGTACATGTCTGAGCGAATATTTTCAAAATAGCAGTCTAGCCAAATGATAACTGGATTGTTAAGATTAATGGCCTGAATAAGCTCATTAACTATGTCGTCTTTTCTGTGGCATGTATTGATTTTATAGTTTTCTTCAACGAAAATTTGTTCAGGATCACGGAAGTTATGATATACCATCTCTAACATGCCAGGCGTTTGGATGTTTTGATTATATAAAATAATATCATTTGTAATATGTGGATATATGCTTCTATTCATCCATTCTAATACGGGAAACAAGGCATTATAAAAACAGCTTTTATAAAAAAAATGGTTAAATGGTTTAATTCCCTGAATAACTTTTACTGTCATCTAGTTCCTCCTGTTCCGCCATCTCTAATTTCATCTCATTGTATTTTATCTCCACGTAGCGGGCAATTTCAGAGAGTTGCGAGTTTTCAAATATGACTTCTAACGTCAAATCCACCTCATATTTTTCATATATCTTAGCAATCATGTTCATTATATTGATAGAGTTCCCACCAAGCTGTAAAAAAGCATGATTACGTCCAACTAATTCAATTTCAAGGATTTCCTCCCAAATTAGGGCAATCTCTTTCTCATATTGACTAATCGGTGGATCATATTCTACCAAATCAGGTGCAGGAAGTGCGGAGTATTCAATCTTTCCATTTTCATTGAGAGGAAATTCCAAAAGCTCAAAGAAATATGAGGGAATCATTGGCTCCAACAAAATATTTTCAATACTTTTTTTATATTTTTCAAAGGAATACGAAGTTTCATCTGGTGATCTAAAATTGGGAATGACATAGGCAACTATCATTAGATCTCCTGAAGGCATGTCCTTTGCGATCACAGCTACATCTTTTACTAGTCCCGTAGCCATAATAGTATGCTCAATTTCATTTAGTTCAACACGATGTCCTCGAATCTTGACTTGTCTGTCTTTTCGTCCCATAAATTCAATATTTCCATCTGGCAGCAATCTACCCATATCTCCAGTTCTATATACCCAGTCTCCTTCAAGTTCAGAGAATGGATTTTGAATGAATCTTATTCGGTTTAAATTTTCATTATTAAAATATCCTAGACTGCGGTAAGGAGTACGAATAATGATTTCTCCTTTAGTACCATCAGTACAAACCTGTAATTCTTCGTTCACAATAACTGCACGTGCTCCGGACATTGGTAGGCCAATGGGCATTCTTGCACGATGTACATCCTGTGGTTTTATTTTGTAAAATAATTTGGCCAGTGTAGTCTCGGTAGGTCCATAAAGATTAATTAGTTGGACGTGAGTACCCATTGTCTCATACCAATTTTTTAATTTTTTAGGACTAATCTCTTCTCCAGCTAGAAATATATATTCAAGAGATTTGAAATATTCTCGATCTTGTTTAAACATATTCATATTTTTGAATAAACTTGGGGTACAGTGAATTACTTGAACTTCACTTTCTTCTATCCATGTCATTAGTTTTTCCGCGTATAAGAGAACAGACTTGGATTCAGGTATGCAAATGGTTCCTCCTGATAGTAGAGGTACCAGGATATCTCTTAGAAAGGGATCGTGACTTGGAGAAGTCAGTTGGCTAACTTTCTTTCCACCCATTAAATCAAATTCGTTGATTTCCCAATCTGTGTAGTGCAGCAACCCTTTATTTCGACCGACTATTGCATTAGGCAGTCCACTAGTTCCTGATGAAAAGTATATATACACCGCATCATCCTCATCATATTCGAGAGAATGTAAAATTTCAGTGTTAGCTAATATTTCTAGATTAGAATTTGTTGCCTCAAGCAGCCTAACGCCGCGTTCCTGGATCATGGCAAACCGCGATTCAATATGCTCCACGATAATTACTTTCAGTTCCGCTGCTTCTATCATGGATTCTAATCTTTTATTCGGATAATCGGCATCTAGGGGCACAAAAACACAACCAGCATTCCAAATACCAATCATCGCTGCGATTAGAATAAAACGGTCATGGACAGAAACACCAACAAAGCTTCCCGTCTCTATATTTTCATTTCTCAGCCAATGGGTAATCTGATTAGATTTTGACTGTAACTCGGAATATGAAATATGCCGAGTTTGGTACTCTATTGCACATTGATTCTGATATAAGCTAAAACTTTCTGATATTTTTGCCTGGATTGTTCTCTCATCCACCACTTTATACCCCCAGTTTTTTAATTTATAAGTCCGGCATATCAAAGACATCTAAAAACACACAAAAAGTAATAATAATAATTAGTAAATCTCTCTCATAGGGAACATTTAGTTTGAAACCATTTTGACTATATTGAGCCAATAATTCATGCACAAAATCAGGGTTAAAATAACCTTGTTTTTTTATCCTCTCATAAGAAAGAAGGCTTAGTAAATATTCATTCCCCTCTTGAATCAATTCGGGACTGCCAGGAGCTACGAAAGCAAATTTGGGACGTTTAATTATTTCTTCAGGAACGAATTGATCGGCAATTTTTTTTAATGCATACTTCTCGTTAAAACCTTTCAGTTTTAGATTTGGTGGTAGTATTCTCGAAGTGAATTCGATTAGCTTCGCATCTAAAAACGGATAACGAGCTTCAACTGAATTCGCGTAGGCCATTCGATCGCCATGACCGGCTAGCAAATGTTCAGGAAGTCTTAATTTAAAATCAATGTACGAACGTTTATGTAATAAATGAATATCTGTGATCTTGTTCTTACAAATGACAGGATGATTTAGACAATTTATCAACGAAAAATCAACTGATATCTTTTCACTATAGAGTTTTAATTTTAAATATTGAAGTTCACTGTAATTTTGTTCATAAAAAAAACTGGGATCCCCCCATAAGTTTTCTCGAATGGCAAGTTCTTCTTTTGCAACCGCTTTAGTACCTTTTTGAGCATTAAACTGATCAAAACGGTAACCCACATACCCTGCAAACAACTCGTCAGCACCTTCACCAGTAAGTATTGCTTTAATTCCTTCACGATTTACAAGTTTAGAAAGCATATAAGAAGCCGTATTGTAACTCTCTTTTAAAGCGGTCTCCGAATGCCACACCACATCTCGCAATTGTTCTGTGATGTCGTTTATATCAAATTCATATTCATAGTGTTTGGAGTTTATCGTTTTTGCGATCAGTTTCTGATATTTGGCTTCATTTAATTTTTTGTCTCGAAAAGTAATAGAGAATGTTTTCCTTGAGTCTGTAGAGAACTCTGACGCCTTAAGAGCGATCATAGAGGAGTCTAAACCTCCACTCACGTACAAGCCTACCGGAGAATCAGCATTTAACCTAATATTTACAGCTTCTGAAAAAACATCTTCTAATTCTTCTAAATAATCATGCTCTTGTTTTACTGATTTCCCCACTTCATTTAGCTTTGGATATATAAGATCCCAGTACTGAACTTTCTCCGCTACACCACCAGAAATTTTCAAGTAATGCCCGTTCTCAAGACTAAAAATATCTTCAAATAAGGTGTTTGGAGCAACTATGCTAGGGAATGTAAATAGTTGATCTAGAGCAATAAGATTCACCTTTTTTTTAACTGAGGGGTGTTGCAAGATTGACTTGATTTCCGATGCAAATATGACGTCTTCGTTTTTAATTGTATAGAATAACGGACATATTCCCGTTTGGTCACGTATAAGAAACATTTCCTCACGTTTTGAATCGTATAACGCAATGGCGAATTGACCATTCAAATAGTTTATAAAGTTCATCCCATATTGTTCATACAGATGAGGTATAATTTCCATGTCACAATTTGTATTAATTACATGTCCATGGGTTAGCAGCGTTTGTTTTAAATTTTCATAGTTGTAAATCTCTCCATTACACACAGCCACAACTGTACCTTCTTCGTTAAAAAAAGGCTGCTGACCATGCTCAAGATCAAGTAAACTAAGTCTTGTAAAACCCAACGCTAATCGTTTCGTTATATATTGGGAACGATCGTCTGGTCCTCTATGGTGGAGTAATTGAATCATCTTTTCCAATGTAGCAACAGCAACGACATTATCTTTCAATTTTAGATTGAACACACCGCAAATTCCGCACATATTACCTCCACAGTTAATAAATGAATTAACTATATGTATTGTACAACCGGAAGAATATCGACTTCTGCATCGTAAGCTAATGACGGTTTCGAAATAGGTAGCTGAATTAATAATTATTTTTAATTCAAAACGTGATAGAAACCGTCATTAACATATAAAAGTCAATAATTTATATTCTGACTTAAGTATCCAGTCAATTTAAATCATCATTAAAATCAAGAAAAGCTTTATCGTTTCTTGAGCTTTCAATTAAGAAGATGTCTCTTAATCTTACATTCGAATTTGAGCATATCTCTTTAATTAAGTGAAGATAGTTATTTAACCATAACTGGATCGTTGATTCCCGGTACAGTTCAGTACTGTAATCTAAAACAATCCCTAATTTCTCAGGAGACTCATAGACTTCCATCTTAAAATCAAATTTTGCTGTATCATTAGAAAACTGCTTACTGACGAAAGATAAGTTATCAATATTCATAATGTTTGATTTGTTATTCTGCATAATGAACATTGTATCAAACACTGGATTTCTGTTTATATCGTGAGAATATTCTGCTTTTTGAGCGATCAGTTCGAAAGGATAGCTCTGGTAATTCAAAGCATTATGGATTATTTCACGCACAGAATGTAAAAACTCTTTAAATGTTTGATCTTGTTTCGGCTTCACACGCAATGCAAGTGTATTTACAAACATGCCCACAACCCTTTCCCACTCTGATCGTGATCTGCCTGAGGTGGGGGTACCTATTATAATGTCTTCTTGACCTGAAAATTTATGCAAGAGCAGCGCATATACCGCAAACAGAAAAGTGAATGTGGTTACTCCTTCTGCCATTGCCTTCTCTCTTACTTGACTAGTTAGAGCTGAGTCTAGATCAATACCGACCTCATCTCCCGTTCCTTCTCGTATGTCAGGACGACTATAATCCATTGGCATATCTAGAACAGGAAGTTTTCCCTTCAAATGCTCAAGCCAGAATCGTTCCTGTTCATCAAAAATTTGGAGGCCTTCCTTGCTTTGTTGCCAGAATATATAATCTTGATAACTGTGACTAACAACTTCAAGGTTTTTTCCAAGATAGAGACTGACAAAATCTTCCATTAAAATATTCATAGATACACCATCTGAAACAAGATGATGCACATCAAAAAAGACACAATAATGGTCACTACTACAATGAACTATACCTACTCTGATTAAAATTTCAGTAGATATATCAAAAGGTCTTACAAAGTCCCGATATAGTGATTCAATATCATTATTTCCAAGATGAAGATGCTCAATTTCAAACTCATATTCTTCTATTTTCTGCATGGGCTCTTGTTTTACAAAATGAAATGACGCTTGCAAATGCTGATGTAATTTAACAAGTGTATGAAGTGAATCTTCTAATCTTTCTAGGTCAATCTCTCCAAATATATCTAGAGATCCAGGCATATTGTAACTTGTATTTAATTTCGATCTTTGAAGAGCATAAAATATACCTCTCTGTGCAAATGTAAGCGGTATAAATCCCTTATTTTTTACCACCGGATCATAGGATTTTATCTGACGCATTGGGTCTGATTTTGTTTCCACATAGTTTGTAAACTCTGAAATCGTAGGATGAACAAATAATTTACTGATCTCAAGATCAACCTGAAGATGATCACGTAGCTTATTAACAATTTTCAGAGCATAAATGGAGTCTCCTCCTAATTCATAGAAATTAGCATCTTCATTTATTTCGTTGTAACCTAACACTTCCTTCCAGACTTGATTCACTGTCTGCTGAACTGTTTTGATGGATGTTCCATTAGAATAAGTTTCATCAACACATTTATTCTTGTCGATCTCCAACCAACAACGAATTCTTTCAAACGGATACGAAGGAAGTGAAATCTTATTTACTGGAGCATTATAAACATCTCTTAAATCAACTTGTTCTCCCTGTAGATATTGGTTAAACAAGTCTCTGAAAGGTTCGTAAAGACCTAATTTAGTAGGTAGAACAAAACGATCAAACGGAACTACAAGACATAAATCTAATTTGCGTAGGAGGTCTTCATAATCGGTAAAAAAGACTAATATTCGCTCCGAATAATGTCCCCTACCTGTATTAATTGTATAGCACATCCCTTTCAAGTCAACATCTGGATTTAAAGACAAAAATGATTTATATGTTTTGAGAAGTACGTAAAGCACCTCAGAGTTTCGTGCAGAAATAGCTAATACATTAATTGAATTTTCGTTTAAGTGGCTCGTATCGGCTGTCTGTAGTGTCTTAGTATCGTACGCCTCTAAAACCAGATGGCAATTAGTTCCACTCATACCAAACGCACTCACCCCACATCGTCTAACAACGTCATTATCACTCCATTGAGATAATGCTTGGTTGACATAGAAAGGCGAGTTGATAAAATCAATGAGTTTATTCGGACAATCAAAATGTAGAGATGGAGGGATTACTTTGTGTTTTAGTGACAATACACTCTTGATCACTCCAGCAATTCCTGCTGCTGCATCCAAATGCCCAATATTCGATTTTAAAGATCCGATACCACAGAATTGCTTTTGATCTGTGAATTTCCTCATTGCTCTGGTTAGAGCTTCTACTTCAATAGGATCTCCTATTTTGGTACCCGTTCCATGTGCTTCTATATAAGAGATCGTACTCGGTTCGATTCTGGCATCTTTCCAGGCTTTAAGCAATACTTCTTCCTGAGCCGCAACATTAGGCGTAGTAATACCAGCAGATTTACCATCCTGATTAATTGCACTACCTTTGATGATAGCGTAAATATGGTCTCCCTCACTCTGAGCCGCATGAAGTGATTTCAACATAATTGCAGCGGCTCCTTCTCCACTAACTGTTCCATCAGCCCCTTCTGCAAAAGCGCGAACCTTAGATGTACTAGATTCAATTCCAATCTTGTTTCCACTCTCTGTTGGCAAAAGATTGAGATTTACTCCACCACATATGGCTGCCTCGCAATCCCCATTACGAATAGCTTTACAAGCTGTATGTATTGCTACTAACGAAGAGGAGCATGAAGAATCAATTAGCATACTTGGACCCTTCAAATCTAATAAATAGGAAATTCTGCTTCCTATAATAGCATTTAGCCCCCCTGCTACATTTTCCAACTCAGGGCTAATATCTTGAACATAATTTTGATACAGCCCACCAGCGTTTCCGCTAAAACCGACATATACTCCAGTTTCACTACCAACTAATCTGGTGCCCCCGTATCCAGCATCTTCAATAGCCTTCCATGCAACCTCTAAAAAGAGCCTTTGGTTTGGATCCATTGCTTTTGCTTCGGCAGGAGATAATCCAAAGAAGTGAAAATCGAATGTATCGACATTTTTCACATATCCTGCTTTAACATATCCGGGATTTGGGACGTTTTTAAAGTCTAGATAACGATCCAAATCCATTTTTCTATCTTCCGGTAATTCCACAATTAGATCTTTGCCATCGCAGAGGTTTGTCCAAAACTCATCTAATGTCTCACTACCTGGAAAATAACCTGCCATTCCAATAATGGCAATATCCCTGTTATCTACTTTTTGTACATTCTGAACGATAGAAGCCTTGTTGCTACTGTACCCTAAAGATAAATCCTTCAATTTCATCATCGTTTTTTCCCTTTCCTAGATAACATGTTTAGTTGTCCCATTCATAATTTAGATTAAAAGCCTGATTAATAGATTGAAGGATTACTCTTCGATTATCCAAAGGTATACTTTTGAATTTCAGAATATTTAGAAATAGCTCGAGAACATAAAAAACATAATCTGAATTTGAATTGTCGGTACCCGCCTCATTGTGATACATTTCCTCTAACTCTCTATAAGCAGGAATCACCTTTAAATTGTATTCATTGATGTCAGTATTGTAGTTTCGCGTACTAACTATTACGGATAATAATCTCGCGATCAGTTCTTTTAGATTAACACGCTGATAATTGTTGAAATCTTCCACACGGGATATAGTAAAAAATTGTACGTGTTTTTCGCTTTGAGGTATCATTCTATGAAAAATATTTTTTGGTGGCACGCTAATAATTTGAGTTACATCACTTTGTAAGGCATGTTGAATTGATTTAGACCAAAGGACGGGTTTTGTTATTTGTGAAGCAAGATATTCAGGAATGAGTTTGCTATCTGTGTACTCCTTTCCAGTTACATTAGCTAAGATTTTATGAAAGGGAAGACCCCATTTTATTGAGGTTAACCTTGATTTGAGTTTCTCTTCTGCTTCCGCCATAATAGGACTATGAAATGCGCCAGATACATGCAGCAGGGCTGTTTTGCAGCCTATTCCCACCAATTTTTCCCCCATCAACAACACATCTCTTTTATCACCCGTCAATACTAACTGGTCACTGGCATTATATGCTCCAATCCATATTTGCCCCCCCTTTGAACGTGATTCTATGCATTCTCTTTCAATCAGATCGATATGTTCTGCTTGAAACGATACAGCTAACATAGCTCCATTTGTGGATTTAGAGATTTCATCCATTATTTGCGCTCGGTAAAATACAGTTTTTAAAATATCTTCAAAAGATGCTGCTCCCGCACAAGCAAGTGCGGAATACTCCCCCAGACTGTGTCCTGCCATCAAATCGGGTTTTATTTCATGCATATTAGCAAACTGTCGATAAGCAGCGACACTCAATACAACAATGGCAACCTGAGCATTAATCGTTTGATTCAAATGTTCTGACGTGCCTTCAAAGCACAGCTTTTTAACTGAGAAATTTAGAATGTCTTCAGCTTCATCAAATGTTCGCTTAATCATCGGATAGTTTTCATACAATGCTTTCCCCATACCCACATACTGTGTTCCTTGTCCGGGAAAGAGTACCATTGTTCTAGACATAAGTTTTGTCCATCCCCTTCAGCAACTCTTCGAGGTAATTAACAATACTTGTACGAGTTGTAAACTGGTCCAACTCTTCAGTTGGTATAATCATATCGACTTTCTCAAATATTTCTGAGACAAACGCATATTTGAGCCAAATTGGTTCAGTACTCCAGTCAAATGTATCTTCATTTAATGAAGTTACCTGCTTCCCCCATACAGTTCTAATGCCTTCATTTACTAAATTTTCAATACTAGACAATTCCTTATCAATCAAAGTTAATGTCACGTTAGAACCGAGCGGCAACAGCTTCAACTCTTCCGGGCGACTATGTTGAAGTGGTGTGAAATGCGCGACATGAATTAATTTTTGCTCATTTTCAACAAATGTCTCCCATCCACCGTTGTCCTCCAAAAGAATTTGTTTCTTTGATCTTGTTGAATCTGTTGTCTCTATGGCTTCGCCAGTCAAACCTTGTCCATAGAAAAGGTCGATATGCGCTACTTCACTTGGAATATTTGCAATTGAAATACTGAATAGCGATTGATCCATTACCTCAGTATCATTTTCAATCCATTTATTTTCTCTTAAAAACTCTTTTATAGCCGTATTTTTTTCTCCGTTGTGGATTATAACTTTAATTTCAGACAATCCTTGCATCTCGCAAAAGCTCTTTAATGTAGAGAATACGGAGGCTTCAACTCCTCTTCCAAGAACACGACAACTAAGCAAAAATGTATCCACTACCAAAGTTTTATTCAGAATTTGATTAATGATTAGGCCAGTCAGGCCATAAGAGCCAAAACGATCTACAACTTCAATGGCCCAGCAAACATAATTCTCACTTTTTAATATTTCATTCAGCTCATTTTCTGTTCTTCGAATAATGCTGGAGTTAAATTGGTTAGTACGCTGAGTTAATTGTGACAATCTCGGCAGCATGTTAACCGTTGCTTTATCAATAAAAACTCTGAGTTGCAATTCTTTCAAATATTCTTCAGGTGATTTAGCTTCCAATGTTTTACGGATCGTAGTAGTTTTCTGCATGAAAGTTCGCTTTCGATCTTCATCCGTTATAAGGGCTTTATCCAAAGCCCAAATGTGAGATAGAAATGATGGAATATGTTTTTTATCCTTTGGAATCTTTAACGTTAGAACCTCAGGTAATTGATTCATCACTTCCAAACATTCATGAGGACTATCATCCAAAAAAATGAAACTGTCCAATCCCAGATTAAGTTCTTGTGCTATCTCTCGAATATTTTCTGCTTTACTTTTCCAATTAATTCTCCAACTCACAAAATCCTCTTTATTTAATACCATGTCTTTGTAAGTTTCAAATACATTCCATACATCGCTCTCGTTATTTTTACTAACAATAGATAGAAGAAAACCTTCTCCCATTTTTTCTTGCATGATCTGTTGCAAGATTTTAAATGGCTTATCTATGACCACGCTGGCCTGATCCTCACCACAAATGCCTTCCCATAAGGTATTGTCACAATCCAAAACGATAACTTTAAATGTTTGATTAATGAGCGCATGTACTTGCCTTACTAAATAAGCACCCATAACAGCATCAAATTCTTGAGAAAAAGGCATGTGTGCTAAATTTTCTTTAACATAATCAAACGTTCTCTCAATACCATAAAGATTCTGTGCAGACTCGAAATCTATGATGTGCACGGTAGGTATCTGTTGTAACGCTTCCTTCCAGCGTTGGTTCAACTCTTGTAGATAGCTAAGTAATGTATTACTTAGTCCAGCTTCTGTAGAAATAGGGAAAATGGCTACCATGAGAGCCTCCCTTTTGGAGGCCGTCTCAATAGTATTTAACATTTCGCTCAAAGCGAATTCTAACTTTTCATATTTGTGAGGTTCCAACAAGTGATCATCGTCACGAATCCAATCCTCAAAACGGTTAAAAACGACACGATAATCGAATGAATTCATGAACTGACTTCTTGGAAACAAAAGATCTTTCAGCATCCGTCCTTTATGAAGAGTTACTTCCAGTTTGAAAGGAAGCATCCTTTCGGCCCACCAACTGATATAAGATACAATCGGATCGGTTTCAAAGGTGGATGTTATTACAATTCTCTTTATATCATCACTTAAATTATTCAACATATATAATCCTCCTCAAAACGATGTAGCAGTGAACTGATCGCACATAGCGAACAAGATAGTTACATACAACTCTGTTATCTCTTTTATCGTTTGCTCTCTAATTCTGGGGCTACCAATTACCTGGATGAGAACATCATTCTCAGATTCTTGATACTGCAGTACAATGTCATATTTGCTGGCTAATGAACTCGTTGAATGACGATTAAACAATATATTGATTTCACCATCAAGATATGGAAGTAAAGGAGTATGGTTAAATACCTCTAATTGAGATTGTTGCTCAGTAATATGGAATACAAGTTGTTCAAGATCCTCAAAGTTAGTCATGTTAACATCTAGACTCATATAAGTTTTTTCGGAAACCGCTAAGTCAATCAGTATATTGTCTAATTTTGTGTACTGATTCAATGTATAGATTAATATAGAAATAGCAACATCCTGGGATTTGGAACGCATACTTTTAGCAACTTTCTTAAATTCTGAAGACCTGTCATAATCCAAGGAAAGTTTAAATACTGCACCACCGGACAGAGTTGTATCCAGATGAGATTCCCCAAAACGCATTTTACTCTGTCTGCTCTCTGAATAACCTTCTACATTATTGTCAGATTCCAGGTAATGGGCCAAATCAGAAATTGTTGGATAAGAGAAATAGTCTGTAATGCTCAATTTGCCTGAGTATTTCTTATTTAAATTCGCATGGAGTTGGATTAAGAGTAGCGAATTACCACCAACTTCAAAAAAGTTATCATATTTGCTTATATGAACTTGGCCTATAACTTTTTTCCATTCTTCGAGCAGTGCCCATTCAATTTCGTTTAATTCTTCCTTTTCTAGTGTTCTATCATTAACACGTTCAGTATCTTCTAACAAAGTCAGTTTTAATCTATCCACCTTCCCGTTAGACGTAAGTGGGAGCTCACTTAAGAACACAATGTAGTCAGGCAACATGAATCCGGGAAGTACTTTAGCAAGTTCGCTTCTTAATTGTTGTTCGTTAATAGATTCATTTGCTTCTATAACTACATATAACATAAGACGATCCATGTCATTTACTCTCTTCTTGACTACCGAAGCTTGAACTGTATTCCTTAGATTCAAGACACACCGTTCAATCTCCTCAAGTTCAACGCGATGCCCCCTAATTTTCACCTGGTTGTCTATCCGCCCTAAATACTCGATCGTTCCATCTGAACGCCATCTCCCCAGGTCACCTGATCGATAGAATATTTTATTTGTAATATTTGGAACATCGACAAATCGTAGGCGAGTATTCTCATCGTTGTTTAGATAACCCTGTGACAAACCCTTTCCCGCTATATATAACTCTCCAGGAACTCCAATTGGAAGAATAGATCCATTGTTATCAAGGATATAAACCTCCATATTATTTATTGGTTTGCCTATACACACTTCTCGATCATCAGCTTTAACTTCGTAAGCAGTTGTGCATACACTACATTCTGACGGACCGTATTCATTGATTAATCTTACATTAGGTAACAAATTAAAATGATCTTGAGCAAGCTGAACATGCATTTCTTCGCCCGCCACAGTGACAGATTTAAGACTCGCAAAATTAGGTTTAGTCGCCAGAATCGCAGCATACAAACTAGGTACTATTAAAAAATGTGTAATTTTCTGTTCCTCTATTATCCTACTTAAAGCTTTAGTGTCTAATCGTTCTTTGGATGAGATTAACGTAAGTGTTCCACCAGCTAATAGAGCAGAGAAAATATCTTCTACTGAACTATCAAATGATAAGGATGGTAATTGAAGCGTGTTATCCCCAAGTCCAAAGGAGTAATAGTTAATTCTCCAGTGTATTGTATTAAAAATAGCAGAGTGAGTTATTTTTACCCCTTTAGGGTTACCGGTTGACCCTGAGGTATATATGATATACGCCAAAGAATTTATCTCCACATTACATGTAAACTTATTAAGTGGCTCATTATAGTCAATTGATTGAACGTTTAACCGTTCTCCGTTGAAGCCCGGGATCTCCAAATCAACTGTTTTATTATCAACAATCAGAATCGAAACTTTACTATCAGCCAACATATATTGCAAACGATGAACAGGATATTCAGGATCTAATGGTAAATATGCAGCACCTGATTTAAGAATCCCTAGAATTCCTATTATCATTTCTGGAGATCGATCCATCATTACACCGACTATAGAGCCACGTACGCTTCCTTTTGAATCTAGTGCATGAGCCAAAGCATTAGCACGTCGATCTAACTCTAAATAACTAATCTTGTTTTCTCCATGTATTACCGAAATTGCCTCTGGCGTTTTAGCAACTTGTTGTTCGAACCAATAGTGCAAGGGTTTAGGCTCGATTTCATCAGATTTAGAATTAAATTCAGTTTTTATTTGCTTTAATTCATCTTCATTGAGCATGTTTAACGTCCCTATAGATCGGTCTGGATAAGCTGTAATCTCGGACATTAAATTTAATAGATGCTTAGATAATCGATCCATAGTCTGCATTTCAAAAAGTTCTGTGCTATACTCCAGCGCAAATGAAATGTGCTCGTTCTCTTCCCAAGCGAACAATGTAAGATCAAACTTGGAATTCTCCGATTTTACATTATAGGGCAATATCTCTACATGATCTTCAGTTTCTACTCTCGCTTCATCATAATTTTGTAAAGCAAACATGACATCAAAAATAGGATTACGCGAAGTATCTCTCTCAATATTTAGTTTTTCAACCAGTTGCTCAAATGGCACATCCTGATACTCTAACATCTTAATAACATCATTTTTGATTTCTAAGGCTAAATCACGGAAAGAAGTCGTACCTACAGGTTTCATACGGAGAACCATTGTATTTACGAACATCCCAATAAGATCCTCTAATTCCTCTTGCTGTCTTCCAGCAACTGGTGTACCAATCAGTATGTCATTTTGCTGAGTATATCGATAAAGAGTCATTCCAAATAAACCAATTAAACCCATGTATAATGTAATACCTGTGTCTTGACACAGTTTCAAAAAACGAGACGACAGCTTTGGATTTGCCTCAAATCTAAGCAGTTGTCCATTAAAGCTTTTGACAAGAGGTCTCGAGAAATCAGTTGGTAACGCCAGCACCGGTAAATCTCCGGATAACCGCTCTAACCAATACTTTTCTTGTTGCTCATAAGGTTCTGTCTGCATATATTCCTGCTGCCACAAAGCATAATCCTTGTATTGAATTTCTAATGGTTTCAGTACTTTCACTTCATTATACAAATCAACGAAATCCTGAATAAAAGGTTGAATGGATATACCATCAAAAATAATATGGTGAAATTCAAATTTAACCATAAACTGGTGCTGATCCGTCTCTATGACCTGAGAACTGAATAGGGGAGCTTTTGACAAATCAAACACATGAGATGAGTCCAGTGTATCTTGGTCTGATTTATGCCATTTAAGGATAGGTTGAACTTGATTCGGATCATGAACAACCTGTACCACACCTGCTTCCTCTAGCAATTCGAAGCTCGTTCTTAATATCTCATGACGCTCAATCATGTAATTTATAGCATTCTTGAATCTCTCTTTATCCAACACACCCTTAATAATAAAACCTTCTACTATGTTATAAGCCGTACCGTTGTTTAGTTGTTGAAGAAAATACAATCTCATTTGAGCTGAAGTTAAAGGATAATAATCTCTAATTTCAGCAGGCTTTAGTTCGGGAATCATCCATTTTTTTTGTTTACCTATCAGATCTGACAATTTTTCAACCGTTGAATTCGCAAAGAAAGATTCCAAGCTAATCTCAACTTCAAACTTCTTTTTTAATCTGGAAAGAAACATTATAGCTTTAAGAGAGTGTCCTCCTAATTCAAAAAAATCATCCTTTACATTAATAGAAGGGATACCGAGCAATTGGACCCACATATCAGATATTTCTGACTCCACAGGATCAGTTAAAGTAGTATCCTCCTTCACAAGTGGAGTGTCTATCACGTGACTATTAGCCTCAATGATTTCAACTATGGATTTTTTATCCACTTTCCCGTTCATTGTATAGGGAATCTCCTCCACTACGAAGACTCGATCGGGCACCATGTAAAGAGGAAGACGGGTTCTAAGTTCTTCTGTGATTTTTTTCATAAATCGACTATCATCTGAATCCTCCAGTACCACACATGCTTTTAATTCGAATCCACCTATAGCATCAAGTTCAACAAAAGCTGCTGACTCTTTGATGTATATGTTTTGATTAAGATGATACTCAACTTCGCCCAGTTCAATCCGATGCCCTCTTACTTTCACCTGATCATCAAGCCTGCCCATATACATAAAGTTTCCATCTGGTAGCAGTTTTGCCAAGTCTCCTGTTTTATACATTAACTCATCAATTACAAAAGGATTTTGGATAAATCGATCACGAGTGAGTTCTGTCTTACCGAGATAACCAATCCCTACACCCACACCAGAAATGTACAATTCCCCAATAACCGATGGGGGGCAGGGATTCATAGATTTATCTAACACGTAAATTTTCATATTTTCGGCAGGAATACCAATCGGTACAAAAGGTCCTTCATACAAGGAATCAAGCTGATAAATCATACAACCTACAGTTGCTTCGGTAGGTCCGTATTCATTAAAAATTTCAATTTTTGTATTTCTATATTTTTCCTCTAGTTTTCGAGCAACATGAGTCTCTAATGCCTCTCCTCCAACAATAAAACGTCTGATTCGGCTATGATCAAGGTTCATTTCTTTTAACAATCGTAAATGAGATGGGGTTAACTTGATAATATCCACCAAGTTATCTTCAATGATTCTTTCTAAAGATTTTTCTGGAGGGTCACTATAAACAACAATACAATTCCCTGTGATAAGTGGTGTGAAAATAGATGTCACTGTCAAGTCAAAAGCAATTGAAGTATACAATGGGAAGGTAAGTTGCTCATCTCCCACGTATACCTTGGCAGCCCAAGTTGAGTAATTTAATAAAGATTTATGACTTATAACAACCCCTTTAGGCTTTCCTGTAGAACCTGATGTGTATATAACATAGGCAGGATCTGCAATACTAATTTCAGGAAGCGATGCAGCACCGTGCAAATCAGACATAACATTGTCAAGAAATACTGATTCTACGTTCATGTTATATATGCTCTTACTTCGTAGTTGTTCATACTGCTTATCCGTAATCACTGCAAAACAATTACTGTCGTCAAGAATATACTCAACTCGTTCTTGTGGGTACATAGGGTCGATAGGAACATAGGCGGCTCCGGTTTGAATCACCCCTAGAACACTCGCAACAAATGATGCTGATCTTTCCATCATCAGAGCTACAATTTTCCCTTTTCCAATTCCATTTAAAATCAAATCTTGGGAAATAATATCTGCTCTTTGTATTAACTGTCGATATGTCAATACTTTGTTCCCCTCCCGAATTGCTATCTGGTCGGGGTACAAAACAGCCTTTTCTCTGATAAGACTATGGACAGGTTGATTAAAAGATAACTCTGTTTCGTTATTGTTTAATTCATAAATTTGCCAGTTCATCTCTTCATCTGATAATACGGTATACGATTCTAGACGTTCATCTGGACTCTCAGAAATCATATCCAAAAGGTTAATAAAATGATTTGCTAACCTTTCCACTGTATTCTCAAGAAATAAATCGGTATTATATTCAAAGCAAACGATTATTTTTCCGTCAAGCTCTGAAAACTCTAAAGAAAGATCCATTTTTGCAATTGGATTTTCCATAGGCAATGATCTTACGGACAACCCCTCAAGTTTGTTCACCAAGTTTTCTTCATACTGATGCATAATTAGCATAGTATCAAATAATGGGTTCCTACTCTTATCTCTATTGTTTTGAATATTTTCAACCAATTGATTAAATGGATAGTTTTTATTTTCATAGACATTTAGAACATTGGATTTAACTCTACTCAATAATTCCAAAAAGGTGATTTCAGGATTTACATCCTGCCGAATTGCCAATGCATTGATGAGTGGCCCCATAACCGTGCTTAAATCTTTGTCATTACGTGTAGATGCAGTTGTACCTACGACAAAGTCTTGGTTACCTGTATATTTGTTCAAAAACACATAGTATGCAGTAAGGAGGTTCATAAACATCGTAGTTTCACATTTTTTGGATATTTTTTTCAAATGATCGACGGTTTTTCTTCTCACTTCTTTATAAATCGTAGAACCATTGAATGTCTGTGACCGCTCTCGGTCAAAATCTATGGGTAGATTTAACTCAGGTATCTCACTACTCATGTAATCTATCCAAAAGTCTTTCATTTTCCCGAAGCTTAAAGTCTTAGTAAACTCCTTTTCCCAGTAAGCATAATCCTTGTATTGGATGACGCTTTCCTCAAGCTGAGCACCATTATAAATATTAAAGATTTCTTTAGTCAGGATCTCAAATGATTGTCCGTCCGCTATAATATGGTGTACATCGAATAATACATAAAATAAATCTTCTGTACACTCAACTACACATACCCTGAATAAAGGAGCAACTCCCAAATCAAAAGGTTTTGCAAACTCAGTTTTAAAAGCTTGCACCTGATCATACTGAAGCTTACGCCACTCCAGTTTTAAGTTAATATCATCAACGATCCGTTGCATCGGTATATGATCATGTATTTCAAAGACTGTACGAAGTATCTCATGTCGTTTAATTAACTCACCTAAAGTGTACTCTAATCTATTTTTATCTAAATGGCCTTTTACTTCTATTAATCCTGGCATATTATAGGCTGTACTTTCAGGATTCAATGAGTGTAAGGTGAATAGCCGTTCCTGTGCTAATGACAATGGATAAAAGGCAGCCGCTGGAGCAGGAGAAATCTGAATGTTGGTCGTATTGTCAGTCAAGTCAATCAATTCAGCTAAACGATAGAGCTCTGGACTCGAGAACAATTGCTTTATTGAAATGTTTTTCTGAAATGCACTGTAAATCTCAGCAGTAAGCACAGCAGCCTTAAGAGAGTGCCCGCCCAAGTCAAAGAAATTATCTTCTCTATCAATAACATTTACATTCAATATTTCAATCCAAATTTTGCTCAATACCTTCTCTGTTTCTGTGTTCATTTCTCCTGAATGAGAGTTATCTAGAGAAGCAAAACCATTGTAATGTTTCAAAGCCTTCTTATCTATCTTCCCGTTAGCATTTGTAGGCAAAACCTCTAAAAGTGCAAATTTTGAAGGTTGCATATATGATGGAAGTTTTTCTCTCAAAAAGCGTTTTAACTCTTTCAAATCTCCTTCACTATCCATTACAACAAAAGCTTCTAACTCTTCATTTTCGAACAGAACTATAGCTTCTTTTACATGCTTATGTTGTTGAAGTGCAATTTCAATTTCAGAAAGTTCTACTCGGTGACCTCGTACTTTTATTTGGGAATCTATACGTTTAACAAATTCGATGTTGCCATCAGGGAGCCACATCGCTAAGTCACCTGTTCTATAAAATGTCTCACCCGGAATAAACGGAGAAGGAGAAAAAACCTTAGAACTTTCATCTGGTTTTCCAATATAGCCTTTGGTTAGAACATCTCCACTAAAGCATAACTCTCCAATTACACCAATTGGGAGAACTTCATTATTTAAACCTGTAATGTAAGCACCTACGTTTTTCATAGGTTTGCCGATCGGTATGGAGTATGGATAGAAATGCTGTTCCGAATCTACACGATAAGTAGTTACATCAACGCAACATTCCGTTGGTCCATAGCAATTAATGATCTGAGGAATAGCATGTGCAAACGCAACTTTAATGTCATTTATTAAGGTTTCCTTAAGAGGCTCACCGCCAATTAGGAATAATTCAATACTAGAATTAGAGAATTCATTTCGGGAATTGCTTAGTAAAATACGAATTTGAGTGGGTGTGGCATTCATGTAATGAATCTGATGATCACATAATACCTCCATCAATAACTTAGCATCTAACTGAGCATCTTCTTGAATAATAAAAATAGTATGACCGTTAAATAACCCATAAAAAACATCTTCCAGGAAAACATCAAAATAATAAGGGGCAATCAAACCAATATTTCTTGGCTTTTCACCTGATGCGACATATTTTGAAAATGCACTCGTGTGATGTAACAAAATATTATGGTTAAACAATACACCTTTGGGATGACCAGTTGTCCCAGAAGTATAAATAATGCATGCCGCATGATCTTTGGAAACCAAAGGATAGTCAATATCCTGTTTATCGTTGAGAGAGACAACATCCTCTATAATTAGGATGTTCTGCAATAGTGAATCTACCTCTAAAGCAAATCTAGAAGAAATCAGCAAGATTTGGGCTTGACTATCCTTCAACATATAATTAACTCGTTCTGATGGCAAAGAGGGATCAATGGGTAAGAACACGCCACCTGCTTTAAGAATACCAAGGAGACCAGCGATAGTATTAACCGAACGTTCACATATAAAAGCAACAACTTCTCCGGTTTTAAGTCCCTTATTTAACAATCCGCGGGCAATATAATCTGATCGATCGTTTAGTTCCTCATATGATAGCGTTTCATTTAAGTCTTTTATGGCTTGACGTTTAGAAAACGATCGAACAGATTTTTGAAAATGTATATGTAGCGGTGATTCAGGCACTTCTACTACTTTTCTTTCATTAAAGGCATCAGTAATCATTAAATACTCATCAATTGATAATGTAGAAAATTCCTGCAGCTTGGTATCGATAGCGTAATCAAGAGAATTACGTAAAAGTTGTATATAATGTTTTAACAGAGAATTCACGAAATCCTCGTTTAGTTGTAATTGATTATGAGCAGTTACATGAATTCCGCTAGATGTATGGCTCATATTAATAACAAAATTACTTCCAGACATCTCTCCAACATAATTTAGGCCATGGAGGGATTCAAAACCAATTACAATATGATGAAATTCACCGATATTCATATTTATTAAAGATAGAGGAATTAATGGATGACTATATAAATTGTCTAGGCTGTTTTTTGTGTCCCTAAGTATGTTTTTAAACGTTATATCTGCTTTCATTTCTAAGAAAAATGGGAGCGTCAAGTTTGCCTGGGGATTTTTTTGATTATCTTTCAAATTTGGAACGCCGATAACAACCTGTTTACTCCTTGTATATTGACTTAACAAGACACTCCACATGGATAGAAGATAAGCATATAATAATGACTCGTTTCCGCTACATCTGCTATATAATTGCTCTACCATTTCTTGATCGATATGGATGTGAGCATTCTCTGATTCTTTTAAGGAAGAGCTGCTCTTCGGCGGCTGACAAACCAACAGATTAGTTGGAATAAATTTTTCGTTTTCTAATATCTTTCCCCAATATTGCTCTGCTGATTCTAGATTTTTTTTAGTATTTAACATTTTAATCCCTCACTATCATCCACTTTTATTTCTGCCAGCAACAGGTGTTGTTGCCGACAGAAATTGGTTTTGAACCTTCAAATAAGCTATATATTAGAAATTAAATTCAAACTGTTGATCGTTCCATACTGATCCATTATCACTAAAGTTTGGAGTATATATCTCATCTAATCTTATATGATAATCATGTAGTACAATTTCAGTAATTTGATTGAAGGTTTCAAAAAGGAATTGAACCGTTTCTCTTCTAAACTGAGATGTATTATATTCAATTTGGATTCTCCCATGTGTAGCGTCTTCCAATATTACAAAGGAAAGATCTATCATAGCTGAACCATCCGAGATATTTTCATCGGTTACTACCTTTAATTCGTTGATCTTAAACTCTGTTGGTATCGCGATTTCATAGGCAAACATAAATCGAAATAAGGGCGAGTGTCCAGCGGTCGTCGGTGTTCCAAGAGTTTCAATTAATTCATCTAAGGGATATGCTTGATGCTCTAGAGCTTGCTGCATTGTTTCTTTTATCTGGTCCAGATATTCTTTAAAGGTCATGGCCCCGTCAGCTTTACTGCGTATCGCCAGCGTATTAACAAACATGCCCATTGTTCCGGCAAATTGTTGATTGGTTCTGCCCGAGACTGGAGTCCCTACAACAATATCTTGTTGATTCCACAATAAATACAATGCACTTTTATATAATGTCATCAAAACATTAAACAAGGTAGTTTTCTCACGAATGGCGATCATTCGTAACTTCTCAAAATTCCCTTCTGGTATTTCAAAAGAAATAAGTTCTCCTTTAAAGTTCTGAATGTTTTTTTGTAACGGCACATTCGTTTCTGGTACATAACCTTTAAACGAATCACACCAAAATTTCTCATCGTTTGCCTTGACCTGCCCCTGGTATTGCTCTAATTGCCAAAGCACATAATCTTGATAATCACTTTCTAAAGAAGGTAACTTTTCCCCGTTAAGCAAGGCCTTTAATTCCTGCTCAAAAATGTTCATTGATACTCCATCACTTATTAGATGATGCATGTTCAGAATCAGGACATGATGCTCCTCTTCAATACGAATTACCGCTGTGGAGAAGAGTATTTCACCACTTGTAACATCATAAGGTTGAAGAAACTCATCCATGATTTGCTCTCGTCGTTTCTCTCCAGTTTCAAACCAAAAAATTTCAGGCTCTGCCTTGCTAATAAATTGAACAGGTATTCCTCTTTCATATCCAAACCCATAACGTAGAACGGAGTGTCTTTGAACAATTGTCTCTAACGCTGTTTTTAATAGAGAACGGTCGAATTGACCGAACAAATCAAACTTGGTCACAATGTTATAAGACATACCAATGTCAGGGTTCTGACTCAACAAAAATATTCTCTTTTGTGCCGAGGATAGAGGATAGTATGTCCCTGATTTATCATATTTTGATATTACGTTTGTGTTGTGCAATGATGCAGCCTCAAGCACGACCTTTGTTTGTAAAGAGATGGTCGGATTCTCAAATATGTCTTTTATGGTCAAGTTCTTTTCGAATTCTTTTTGTAGGGAATCAGCTAATTGAATGGCTTGTAACGAGTTACCACCCAGTTCAAAGAAATCTTCCTCAATTCCGATTTCATCCTTACCTAATAAATTAGACCAGTGTGATGCGATTTTAAGCTCCGACTCGTCTCTTGGGAGATTTTTTTGATCTTCTTGACTATCCTCAGCAAGCTCAATGAGTCTTTTACGGTCTATCTTCCCATTTAAAGTAATTGGGAATTCATTTAAGTACACATACTTAAACGGGACACTATATGCAGGAAGCTTCAGCATTAGATAGTTCTTCAACTCATTTTTAGGCAACGATTGCTCAGCAACATAAAAAGCACACAAATAATTGTTCGGGTATACTCCAATAGATAACACCATAGCCTCATAGATCTGAGGATAAGTCATGACATTCTTCTCAATGTCTGCTAATTCAATCCGATATCCTCTAATTTTCACCTGATGATCAATTCTACCAATATACTCAAGTTCATCATTAGGCAGCACACGCATCAAATCCCCAGACCGATACATCTTTTTTCCCGGAATGAATGGATTCTCTACAAATCTTTCTTCATTTAGTCTATCCCGGTTGAGATAACCTCTAGCAACGCCCGCTCCTCCTACATATAACTCACCAATCCCACCTCGGGGGCATAGCTGCTTATCTTTGTTTAGCAAATATAAACTTAACGTAGAAATTGGCTTACCGATACTACGATTATCTGACTCAATATCTTCTGATTTGAGATTCTTGTACGTAGTGAACACTGTGGTTTCTGTAATGCCATAGATGTTCATAATCCTGATGTGAGGATACGCTTTGTGAAAATCGAGCAATCTTCTTGGATGTAAGGCCTCTGCTGAAGAAATGATGTATTTTAATGACAGATCACTTCCTCGATCCGATATAGCGTTTATTAAAACATACAAAGCTGCAGGTGTTTGATTGAGCACTGTCACCTTTTCTTTTACTAGCATTTCGAAAAACATCTGGCTATTATATACAACTGAATCAGGCACAATGATCAATTTTGCCCCTTTAAGTAGAGCACCGTACATCTCCCATACGGAGTAATCAAAGCTCAATGCATGATACATGGTCCAAACTTCTTGTTCATGGAATGGGAAGAAAGGTTCAGCGTTCACAAAGAGTCTGACCACATTAGCATGTTCAATCATAACCCCTTTAGGTTTGCCGGTCGTTCCTGATGTATAGATTATATAAGCAATCTGATCGGCCGAAACCTCAATCTCAAGATTTCCTTTTTCTTCAGTGAGACAGATACTAAACAGATCACTCACAAATAAAACTTGACCTGACTTCAACATTTCATTCCACATAGGAGAAGGTCGATCTGCAATGACAAGTTCAACACAACTATCCTTCAAAATGTGCATAATCAATTCATTTGGATACTCTTTGTTAATTGGGATATAAGCAGCTCCAGCCTTGAGCACAGCGAGTATACTGATAATCGCATCAATTGATTTTTCTAAATAAATCCCAATAAATTGTCCTGAATCTACGCCTTTTCTTATCAAATAGTTGGCCAATTGGTTGCTGCGTTCATTCAATTGTAGATAAGTTAAAGTTTCCCCCTGATAACTAACTGCAATATTTTCTGGAGTCCGTGTCACTTGTTCCTCAAATACGTTATGAATAGTCTGATTATTCGGATACTGTATCATTGAACGATCAAATGAGTTAAGTAAATGCTTGAATTCATTAGGTTCCATAAATGAAAGATTGGCTAATTGTTCTTGAGGCTTAGCTATAATGTTAGATAGTAAACTCAAGAGATAAGAACCATGTCTTTCAATCGTATTTCTCTCATACAGACTGCTGTTGAACTCAAGTTTAACTTTAATAGTATCGTTGTATTCATATGCCTCAATAAGCAGGTCGAATTTAGCTTCGCTGCTTGCAATTGGATATTCAATAATATAATCTTGATCACTAATATGTTGATCGTTGCGTGTCCTGTTTTGCATTATAAACATGATGTCGAATATAGGATTTCTTGCTCGATCTCTTCGAATTGAAAGCTGGTCTATTAAATGATCGAATGGATAATCTTGATGATCTAAATCTTCCATCAAAGATTGCGACACTTCGTTCAGAAAATGCGAAAATATTTTCTCCCCGGAAGGATAATTTCGCAATACAATCGTATTGACAAATAAACCAATACTGTCTTCAAAACCGTGTTGCGTCCTCCCCGACACTGCCGTTCCTAGAATTACTTCTTCCTGACTGTTGTATTTATATAACAGCACATTATATGTTGCCAGAAGTACGCTAAATAAGGTTGTCTCTTGATCTAATGCCAATTTTCTTAACGCATTAGTCATATTAGCCTCGATTTCTATCCAAACGGTTTCTGACTTGCCCTCCTGCTCCACCATTCTTGAATAGTCAACAAGCAAGCTATCTTCCGTTAATTCCCCGGCCATTTTTTTAGCCCAATAATCCTGATCTTCCTGGAGTTTTGTTGAATTTAAATAGTTCTCAAACCAATAAGCGTACTGCTGATAAGAGGCCACACCATGCTTAACCTGTTCATCGTTATACAATTGAATAAACTGGCTCATTAAATGCACATTAGAAATTCCGTCCGTTACAATATGATGCATGTCTATATATAAATCAAAGCTATGTGCATCTACTTCCAATACGGAAACTCTTAGTAACGGGGCTATATCCAAATCGAATGGTCTGATCCACTGACTAGTTTCAGGAGGACAATCCCATTCTTGTAACTCAATATCAAATGTATGCAGTACAGTTGGTATAATGGCTCCATCAACTAGCGTAAATTTTGTTCTCAAAATTTCATGATTCGTCAACAATGTATTAAAACAAGAGCGAAGTTTATCCAAAACCATTTTGCGATTGATTCTGTATCTGCCTGAAATATTATATTTAGTACTTTCTTTATTCATTTGACACATCAGAAACATACGTGTTTGTGCTGGGGTTAACGGATAGTATTGTTGAGTTAATTCTTGCTTTTGTTCAATCACAACAGCATCATACGTATCTTGAGTCTGTTTTTGCTCAATTAACCCTGCAAAATCGAAAGGTGTAGGATATATAAACAAATCCTTTATCGAAACGTTAACTCCTAAATTTCTCTTTATTTTGGAAATAAACATTGTCGCATATAATGAATGTCCACCCAATTCAAAGAAATGATCTCTCGGCTGAATATCCTCAATTTTAAAGATATCCTCCCATATCTTAATAATGGTTGATACCATCGGGGTGAGTGGAACATGGTCAATCTCAGTTTCAATATCCATCTGCTCCAAAAGACGAATATCAACCTTTCCTCGATCCGACAGAGGAAGTTCACTCAGAAAAACAAACTTGGTTGGTGTCATGTAGTGAGGTAAAATTTCAGATGCCCATAATTTTAAATGGTATTCCGACAATTCCCGTCCTTCTGTTGACACAATAAAACTACATAAATATTTTCGAGACTCCGTCTCTTTCAATAACACTATTGCCTCTTGCACGTCCTCATGGTTCAATAAACATTTTTCAATTTCTTCCAATTCAATACGATAACCATGGAGCTTTACTAGCCTATCAGTTCGTCCTAAAAAATCGATTTGTCCACTTGCTAACCATTTCGCTTGATCACCTGTTCGATAGACCATCTCATTATCATTAAAGGGGCTTAGTTTGAATTTTTCATAGGTCATCTGCGATAATCCCGTATATCCTACAGCTAAACCTTCCCCACCTATCACTAGCTCTCCAGGAATCCCCACAGGTTGCAAACGGTCATATTTATCAAGTATATAAACATTCTTATTTATCATCGGTCTACCAATTGGTGTCGTTTTCCAACGCTGGATTTCATCAAGATTCACTTTGTAATAGGTCGCATCTACACAACATTCCGTTGGACCATATACATTAAAAACTTCTAGATTCTTATAACCTGGTGAATGGAACAAATCCATTAGCAATTGATAGGGAACGGTCTCTCCTCCAATTAATAATCGGCGTAAAGAGTGTGGGGTTCTCTCTTCAACCAGAAGTGACCTAATATAACTTGGACTTCCATTCATAAGCTCAATTGTATGGTTGTCAAGAAATTGAAGTAACTTTTCGTACTCCAACCGTTCTTCATTAGTTGCTATTACTAACGTGTGCCCTAGTAATATAGATCCGAATATTTCTTCAATAGATTGATCAAAGAAGAAAGGCGCAAGTTGTGCAACGTTCAATCGCTCATCAAAAGGGGCATATATCTCCTTGGTCAGCCCTATAACTAAATTTATAATGCTCCTATGCTGTATTTCGACCCCTTTCGGTTTTCCGGTAGTACCCGACGTATAAATGATATATGCTTTTTGACTAGAGTCCACAATTGGAGCTGTCGGAGAAGCACTTAGCTCTATATTGCAGGAATTCACCTTGTCTATTAAAAGATGATGATGATTTCTAATTTCTGATCCTTGTATCGAGAAAATCTGTGATTCTGAAAGAATCAGTTGAATATCACTATCCTCTATAATATAAAGATTCCGATCCTGAGGCGCTTCAGGGTCTAAAGGCACATAATGAAATCCAGATCTCAAAACTGCCAGTACACTAACTACAAAAAAATCGTTGCGATCAAATAACAAGCCGATAGCTGAACCTTGATCCAAGCCACTATTAAGGAGCACATTAGATAAACGCATCGATTCGTTTAATAACTCCTGATAATTCAATTCCCGATTGCAACTAACAATAGCTGTTCTATGAGGATGGGTAACTGCCTGTTTTTCAAACATCTGAAAAACAGATGAATATTCTGGCAAGATAAATTTAGTTTCCGGTAGCAATTCTTGCCTCTCTCCAGGCGTCAATAAATCAAAATCGCTCAGTAGCAATACTTTCTTCTCTGTAATTAACTCCGCTAACTTAAAGAAATGCCCTTTAAACAAATCCACTAATTGCTCATCATAGATATTGCTATCGTAGCTCAACAACATACTAGCTTTATTATCATAGACATCTACCACAATCTCTAAGGGATAGTGGGACCTCGAAGAAAAAGCAATGTTGATTACCTGTAGCTCGGATAGTTGATTATTTAAATTTTGCAGGTAACTTATCTCAGTTTTAACACTGTCACCATGATTATTAAAAATCAGAATATGATTGATTAATTCCTGAGCAATTTCACTATCCGCCTGAATTTGGTGTAAAGGATAATATCCATATTGCCTTGATCTAAGCATGTCCTCTTGCATATTTTTAATAATTGCAGAGAAGGTAGTATTTGAATCCGTTCTCACCCTCATAGGAATTGTATTTACAAACACACCTAAAGCATGTTCAATATCATCTATACTAGGATCTCTAAGGGACGTTACTAATCCGTATACAACATCCTCTGAATTAGTATACCTCTGTAGCATCATGGACCATATCGCTTGAAAGATCACATTTATTGTGACACGATGTTCTAATGCTATATTGAATAAGGCACGAAACAATGAAGACTCAACTGTTATTTCCAATTCTTTATACTTGGGAAGACAGTTTTGATAACGCAGCGTCGGGATTGAATGATTAGCATCATAACCAGACATGTAAGAATACCAATAATCAGATGCATCCTTCCAATTTTGATGATTTAACCACTTGATGTAACCTTCATCGGATGTGCCAATTAATACTCTTTGATCCCTATCAGACTGTATATGACTCTCATAGTTCATTAATATATCCTTCAATAAGATTTGAAAGGAATATCCATCGATCAGAGCATGATGGTAACTACAGATTAATTTGAATGATTGATCGTTTATGGTAACTACAGAAAAACGCAAAATCGATTCTGCTGAAACAGAAAAAGGATTTAGACGATCTTTTTCGATATGAGTTTGTAGGAATTGTTCCTGATCACACGTCTCCATCGATGATGCATCGCTGTAATTCACCGTTATCAAACCTTCTTGTTTAACCACTCTAACCGGTTGATCTACATCTTCATATTCAAAATAAGTGCGTAAAATCTCATGATATTGAGAAATTTCACGTAAGGACGCAACAAATTTTTCATAATGGAATATGCCATTAATATCAATAACGAACTGTTCTACATATGCCCCTTCTTGCTGCTGATCATTGATAAGATGGTACATTAGTCCTGCCTGTATAGGGGGAATCATATCTATCCTTTGTACATCACTCATTATGAGGCTCTCCCAAATTTTGTTTTTTTATTAAAACCTTTTCTACTTGTTGTTGTTGCTGACTATTCAGTTGGGTATATTGATAGTGACTTCTTCGCTTCCGCTGTTGTAAGTTACTCTTGTCCTGAGTCGGAATGGATACCGGTTTGTCCTTACTCACATGTTCAACGAGAGATTTGATGGTAGGGCGCTCAAAAATATCTTTAACATCATAGTTAAATCCCTTTTTCTTCAGAAGCGCAATTACTCGCATGGCTTTAATAGAATCTCCTCCGAGGCTGAAGAAATCATCCGAAATACCGATTTGTGTTTGGCCGAGCACCTGATGCCATATTTCAACAATCTCTTTCTCTTCGTTATTCCTTGGCGGAATATTTTTTTCTTCCTGTTTGAAGAGACTCAAATCAATACGTTTAGCTTTATTTCGATCAATTTTCCCACTGGCATTCAAAGGAATATTATCAACAATGATTATTTTTTGTGGCACCATATAACGTGGTAACTGCTTTATTAATGCTTCACGTATAATTTCTTTTTCTAAATCTCCTTCAACAACAACAAGAGCACACAACATCTCACTTTCATGCTCAAGAGACTTATAATCAAAGACTACGGTTCGCACTACCCCTTCAATTCCACGAATAGCTGTCTCTATCTCTTCCAACTCAATACGGTGACCAGAAATTTTCACCTGATTATCTTTTCTTCCCATAAATTCGATTGTTCTGTCAGTTTTAAGTACACCCAGATCACCCGTTCTAAAAAAATCCCCTTCGCCAGGAATAGAACTAGATAAAGGAATAAACTTTTCCTTAGTCATATTCTCTTTGTTCAAATATCCTCTAGCAACACCAAAACCTGCAATTACAATTTCTCCTGGGACATACGGCGGTAAAGGTCGGAGCTTTTTATCTACCACATAGATGCATTCCCCGATTAATGGTTTCCCAATTGGTATTGGCCCTACTTCATGACTGTCAACATCGAAAAGTGCAGACCAAATCGTTGTCTCCGTTGGTCCATATGCGTTGATAATCCTAGCATCGGTACGTTTGCGAAGCTGATGAAATAATTCCACGGGAAAAGATTCCCCACCGACAATAATTGTCTTTAAAGATTTCAAAAAATGATTAGAAGCTGCTTCATCTAAGATATGTTTCAGACGAGATGGTGTAGTTTGAAACATAGTAACAGGTCTAATCTGTTGTTCATGTTGCCGAAAAATCTCTTTTCTCTGAGTAATAATAATCTTCAATTGATTTAATCTTTCCAGACTCTCCTTGACTCGGACAGAATCAATTCCAAAATCTATTAAGCTGGCAATTTCGTTAATTCCAACTTCATACAATTCATTCACCATGACTTGACAAGTTTCTATGGTCCCAAACATAGCAGATGTATTCCAATATCTCTCGAAAGCAAGTTCAAAAATATCATCTTCTGATTCTATGTCAATTTCTTCATTTATCTGATCGATAAATCTTTGAATCAGTCCGGCACTTGAACGCAAATAGTTACAGAATGGACCTTTTACAACATCTCTAACCTCATCAATATTTTCACCCAAGTAGGTATGGATCATTAAAGTTACTTTACCGTGAGTTGAAGGATAACCACTATCATTCAAAGCCTTTCTATAAATTGAAATATTGCTTTTTAATGTTTCCAGATCTTGCCCTAATAAATGTGTAAGTACGTTTGCACCAATTTTACCTGCTTTCTCAAACGTCTCAGGATTACCAGCTGACGTTACCCAGATTGGTATATTTTGAATAGGTTTTGGATATGAACGTAGTGATGTTGTTAGACCCATTCCATTTCTTCTTTCCACCTCTCCTCCCTTCCACAACGTTTGTACTTCTTCGATCTGTTTATACATGATATCTTCTTTTTCATGAAAACGATCTGGTGCCAAACTAAAATCTTGCACATGCCAGCCGGATGCGAAGGATACTCCAGCACGTCCGTGCGAAAGATTATCAATCATAGCCCAATCTTCAGCTATGCGTAAGCTATCATGTAAAGGCGATACCACGCTTCCAGCCCGAATCTTAACATTTTTTGTTATTGAAGATAGAGCAGCACCTGTAACTGCAGGATTAGGATAGATTCCGCCGAATTCATGAAAATGGCGCTCCGGAGTCCACACTGCTTCAAAACCATTTTCGTCCGCGAAAATCGCAGAATCAAGAAGCAAATTATAAATCTCATTAGTACCGTTCTCTCGACTATCATTTCCGAAAAAATATAAACTGAAACTGAGTTCATCTGACGATTGTAAGTATCCGCGATGAGCATCTAATTGTTCCTGATTTTCTGCTTGTAATACAACTTGAATACCATTACACAGTGTCCAGAGCAATTCCAAAATGGATATATCAAAAGAAACCGTTGTAATGGATAGCAGCGCCTCTTTTGATGAAGGTTTTATATGCTCGTTTAGACTATTAAAGAAATGAACGACGTTTCGATGTTCAATCATTACTCCTTTGGGTTGACCTGTCGAACCCGAAGTATAAATCACATAGGCGAGTGAATTCGCATCATGATTTCTCATCGGAATCTTAGAGTGCGCTTTCTCGAAATCCCACCCCGTCAAAGCAATTAATTTTAATGAAAGCTTATAATCTTCCGGAATTTCTTCAACAATCAGTGCGATCATGTCGCTATCTTCTATTAAATAACGAATGCGCTCTTCAGGTAATTCCGGATCTATTGGTATATATGCAGCACCTGACTTCAAAACACCTAGGATTGCTATAATTAATTCCAATGAACGAGGTAGACAAATTCCAATTTTATCATCCTGTTGAACCTTCAAGTGGGTGGTCAGATAGTTGGAAAACGAGTCTACCTTCTTCTGGAGGTCTCCATAAGTGATAAAATCATCTCTAAATACCACTGCCACTTCATCATGGAACTTAAGAGCCATTTTATCAAAAATCATATCAATTGTAGCTTCTTGACCCTCATCAATAATTTGAAAAGGTCTTTCTAAGGAATAGTACACTTTGGAAATTTCCTCAATGGGCAAGAGTGAAATCTCTTCCAACTTAACTGTTGGATTACTAACTATTCGATTTAACATACATACAAATTGACGTGAGAATTCTTCGATAAAGTCTTTATCGAAGATTCCAGAATTATAGCTAAAAGTAAACTCCAAATTATTTTCCATCGGGGTCACTGTTAGAGTCATATCATATGGTGTTGTCTCATGCACTTCATAATTTATGACTGAAATATTATAATTCTTTTCCAGTCTTGCAATATCCATTGGATAGTTTTCAATCACAACCAGTGTATCGAATAGACGGTCTATCTTCCCTAAACCTGCATATTCATGTATTTTAGTTAGCGGCGTATGCTCAAACTCAACGATCTCATGAAACCGGGTACCACATTGCTTGATTACTTCTTCTATGGTCTTTTGGTCATCAAAATTAAATCTAAATGGAATTGTATTAATGAACAGTCCCATTGCTTCTTCAATTTTTTCTAGTGCTATACTCCTACCTGACACAGCAATACCGAATAATACATCTTCACTCTGACTATAGTTTTGCAACAATATCCCCCATGCCGTGTAAACTGCCATGGCCAACGTGGATTTATGGGTATTAATTGCATTCACTAGTAGCTTTGTATCACTTTCTCCGACGAGGAGTTTATGACTTAAAAATGAAGTGGAACTTGAATTATACTTTTTAAATAAAGATGATTTTGTATACCCACTTAAGAAACGTTCCCAGTATTTCTTCTCAGCCTCTGTGTTTGTATTTCTTAAAAAATTTATAAATTGGCTATATTTAATGACTTCATGATTACTTTTGATATCTTTGGAAAAAATTAAGTTTTGATAGCTTTTTAACCAACGTTCCATAAAAATCATATTAGACCATCCATCCATCAACATGTGATGAAATGCAATGATGATATGCCATTCACTCTTCTGGACTTTTAATAACCCTACATGAAAGGGATGATTCTGCAGATCAATTTTACTACGTAACAACTCTAGCTGGTCAGATATATCATATGTTTGTTCGCTTTTAGATTTGCTTGAAACTAAGTCAACAAAATGAAAAGGTACTTTATGTTCCTTTAAAATAATTCGAACAGGCCTTTCGATGTTTTCCCACCGGAAAATAGTCCGTAATGTTTCGTTGTTACATGTTGTATTATCTAGCGCTTGCTTCAATAATTCCTCATTTAAGTTTGCTTGAATGTGATAATGGTAGACCACATGATGTTGCTCTTGGTTAATCATATGTTCAAAGAGCATCCCCTCCTGCAAAGGAGACAAATCAGTGACGGCTTCTACATTTTGCTTAGCAATTGTCATATTCATGTCGATGTACCTGAGTTGACCCTCACCCTAGGCTGAATTAGCCTTGAATCGGCACTATTTCTACTATCTCTAGATTTGCGGATATCCCGAGTTATATTAATACGTTTTAGCCAGCGGTCTTTCCCCTCATATTTGGCTGTGAATGGCTTTCTGCCATGAACAGCACGGAAATTATCAACAAAAAGGACTTCTCCTGGCTGTAGCGAAATATCGATAATAGCTTTGTCTATTTGACTTACAATATGTTCTAAGGCTTTTTTGGCTTCATCATCCTCTTCATCTACTACCCCCATAAAGAAAGGATCAAGTCGTATATATGGCGATTCATAATCACCAAATAGCACAGACAAATTTTTCTTTTGGGAATATACGGACTCTAACTGTTCAAATATCTCTAAATTACTATGTCCAGTATTATTTTTACTGAGGTGTGACTCGTCAGGTAAAATATAAAACCTAGGTTCAAACAAAATATCTTTATATCGTGTATCTAAATGAACCATGTCTATGGAAGCATATGTTGTAGCAATTGCATCAGGGTTACGCAGACAGAGCAATCCCAGATAGTCAGCTCGATAATCATGGAAAGCTTCCTCGGTGTGCCACCAAAGCAGGCTGTTACTTCCCGAACCCAGTTGTTCGTTCTCATCTCCTTTAACAGGGAGTATGTTGTGAATATAGAACCCCTTCTGCTGAGTGCTCCAACCAAAGAGGTCGCCTAAAAGTGAACCGCATAATGAAAAAAAGATCTCTTCTTTTTTAGTAAGTATCGAGTCGGGTCTTTCCATCCAATGAGTAGGAGTAAAGCCAATACCATCTTCATCTACTGGAAAACCTGAAATGACTAAGTGAGCTTTGTCTTCTAAATACTTGAACTCGACCAATTTTCTCTTTAAGCTGCTAGGCAAGCCATGTCCTAAAAAAGAAGCATCAATTAAGTAGCGATCTGTTTCTAAATCATAGTTAGACGATATACTCCCAATCAATTCCATAATTTCTTTTACCTCGTCATGTGACAAAACATATTTGTTGACCATAACAGATCTCCTTTCTCATGTTTTATTTGTTTATCTGCTGTTTCCATGTGGCTGAGCCATCGCGACCACGATTTTCCTATTTCCTTTATATGTATTTCTGCCATGGGCCATTAACATATTATCCAGCATTAAGACATCCCCCTCTTCCCAAGGAAACGCTTTGCTTAACTCTTTATACCGATCTTGTATTTCATCAATTATAGAGTCAGGTATGATACTACCGTCACCGAAGTAAGTATTTCGCGGAAGATTTTCGTACCCTCTTTCCTCGATAAGCCATTCTCTTGCTTCTATAGGAAGGCTAGAGACATGAAACAAATTTGCTTGATTAAACCAAACTGTTTCCTTGGTAACAGGATGGACAGCCACTGCTTCTCTTATGGTTCGTGTACGCAAATGATCCTTCGAAATCCATTCATATTCGATTTCATTGTTTGTACAATATCTCTCAACCTGCTTGGGGTCTTCTGTTTGAAAAACATTTTGCCACGACAGATCGAGGACACCGTCATAATTTCTTACATACATCACCTTTTTATCAATAAATTCTTTCTTTAATGTTGAATCTAGTGTTCGAAACATTTCTCTACTGTCAGCAATCGGGGTTTCACCACCCTGCTCAGCGTTTAGTTGACATGAAAACCATATTTTCATAGGCCAAACTTTGGAATAAGAGCTTTCATTGTGCATAGGAATACATTGGTCTTTTGGGTATTCAGTTGAAGTATAAATATTGTCTTGAACTTCCGTTCTTGGAGTTGATCTTTCACTGTACTTAAGCAATTCTGAACTAAATATGCTCGTGACTTTTCCAAACTCAGCTATACTTGATTTATCGTATCCCCGAAGCAAAATGCTACCTTTCTTTAATAATAATTCTTCAAGCTTTAATTTATTTGTTGATAGCCATTGATTCAGTTTGATCCCGTTTTCTATGGGGCTAAAAGTACATATAGATTCAGCTATTTCGCTTGTAATTGAGTCTTTTATTTTAATCATTTGTAAATTCCTCCTAGTATTTTTCGTCATATCCTAGATTTCATATGCTTTTCTGAGGGAAAGAGTATGGAAAACGAAAGATAAATCATTAAAACGCTTAGAGCAACAACCAATGCGATGGCTCCAATAGTCAAACTTGATGGTGCCCAGACCCACAGAAATGTCCATGAATAGCCTTGATAGATTTTTGGTAAGAAATAAGTCGCAAATACAATCAACGCAAAACTAGTTATAATTAGTAATAGTTTAATCCAACCCGCAGGCGAAGGAACTTGGAACACTCTTTGTTTCTGATTGTACATTCTAACTAAAAGAAAACTTACAATAACTACAGAGCACGTGCTAATTAAAATAATCCCTTGCATTATCTTGTGTAATATCGTGAACATACCAGTTCTTGACGGTTCAGGGCTGTTTCCTAATAACAACTGTTCGATACCCATTGCCATAGAAAAAGCTGCTTCCGTATTCATATTTGCCATTACCGTAACCCCTAATTTCTTACCCTTGTTAATCAATACGTAGGATGAAAAACCGGGATTTGCTCCAGAATGTTCAAGTTGCTCACCTTCAAAACTGTAAACTTCCCATCCACTTGCATAATAAGGATCACCTTTGAATTGTACAATTGATTTATCCGGAATATGAGATTGCTCAATAATTCCCTTAAATTCAGAAATTGATATCAGATCAAGTTGAATTTTCATCCATCGGATCATATCCTCAGCATTAGAAACAATATATCCAGCCGGTGTGTTCCCGCGATATGTTGGTCCGTTATATAAGATTGTGCCGAAGAGCCCTAGTTTATGACCTGGAGATTGATTTTCTGCTTTTGGAATCTTGGCTAACGGAAAGGTGTTGTACAAACCTAAAGGTTTGAATACATTTTCAATCATATAGTCTTCATAACTCATTCCTGAAACCTCTTGAACAATCAATCCGATGATATCGTAATTTAATGTTGCATACTCATAGTTTTCTCCCGGATTGTGGACTAATTCTATCGGAATCACACTCCTTACCGTCTCTTTTAAAGCATCCGGACCAGTGCTAACAGGGATTTGAGTAATTGAATTGTTAGCTATTCCACTTGAATGATAGAGCAGCTGCTGGATTTTGATATCTTTTTCCACAGCTTGCAAGTGGGCTTGGAACCACGGCAGATACGATTTAATGTTTTCATTTAAGTTAAGCTTTCCTTGTTTAGCTAATTGCAACAATGCAATGCCAGTAAAGGCTTTAGAATTGGAACCCAATTCAAAAAATGTCTGTTTATCAATTGGAAGGTCTTGGTTACCATTGTCTCTAACTCCATATCCTCTGCTGTATTCAAATTGATCGTGAACAACTGCTATTGATATTCCTGGAATATTTGATTCTTTCAATTCTTCTGTAATATAAGAATTGATTGCATCTTCGAGATTTCTTGGACTGGAACTAGCAAACCCTACACTATTTAAGAGAAAAAAGAACACTAGTGTTAACATCCAACTTTTAGATCGACTTTTCATAATAAACCTCTCTCATAAAATTAGGAGAATAATATATCCATATCTTCTTGATTCAACTTATGTTCTGTGAGATCTACAATATCTTCACTACTTGCTGTTACACCAATTTGGGAAATTTCGGTTAACTTACAATTAAAAACTCTAAAAAATTGATCTATTGTCTCCTTGGAAAAAAGTTCTCGATTATATGTTAGATTTACAACAAACCGCCTTTTTTCTATATAAATGTTTATGTCCATTAGACAATTCAAGTCGTTGGAGGGACAGACGTCAGGACTATAGTTCATATTTGAGATTGAAAAGAACGTGTTTTCTAATCCATTATCCATTTCCCCCAAATAATTCAGCCTGATTAACTTATTTTCATCCACTCCACTCAAATTTTGTAAATAATATTGCATACCATATCCTATACCATTGAGAGGAATTGTTCTTAATTGTTTAGATACTGAAACAACCTGTTCTTCCAGAACATCTGATTCAATTGAGAAACTTGCTGGATAAATACTCGTGAACCAGCCAACAGTATGAGAAATATCAAATGTCTCGTCGAACTGTTCTCTACCATGCCCTTCTAACAATAACGATACATATTTTTCTTGCGACATCTCTACAAGCGTCAATACAATCGCTGCTACAACAAGCTCCTTTGACTCTGTCTTCATACCCTCGTTAACCTTCGTTAGAATACGTCCCGTTACATCTGCCTCAATTATTTGTTGTTCAAGCACTAAAGATGAAGGGGTTAAAGTATTATATTTCTTTTGTTCGCTTATCTTTACATAGTGGATTTCTGATACTACATTTGCCCAGTACTTTTTATCTGCATGTAAAGAGGCACTTTGAGCATATTTTAACAATTCAGTTATCCATAGTTTATAAGAACTACTTTTTGAAGCTTCGTGAATTTGATGTTGAATTATACCGCTAAGGAACAGATTTAAATCCTCTAAAATAATCCTCCAAGAAACACCATCCATAATTAAATGGTGAGCAATCAAGGAAATCAGCGCGCCATCAGAAGTATCATAATATATTGGATAAAATAGCGATGTTCCGCTCATGGAAATATTCTTTTTTACTTGCTTGTCAACTTGATAGATTTCCTCAGCGATTTCGCTCATGTTCTTTTCTCTCAAATCAACATACTTGATCGTAGAACGTACTGATTTGTCTTGATACTTTAATAACAATCTTTTTTCATCAAAAGTAATTCTTAAAGAGTCATGAGAATCTATTAAATAAGACATTGCAAGACATAACTGTTCATAAGTAATTTCCCGTTTAAGTTTTAAATGAACTGATTGCAAATAATGATTTTTATTTTTCAAATTCCTTTTCAAAAACCAGTTAATGATTGGAGAGTTTGGTATATAGCCTTCGGAAAAAATAGGATCTTCGATTCTTGTCGTAGGTTGATTCTTTGTAACCATGCCAGAAAACTCTCTAATAATAGGAAAAAGCAGTATATCCCTTGCTTTAAGTTCTATTCCCTGCAATTTTAATATTGAGGAAATCTGTATTGCTTTAATTGAATCTCCACCTATAAAAAAGAAATTGTCATTTAAAGAAATTTCCTCTACTCTGAGCACTTCTTTTACAGCCAAAAGAACTTCGTTCACTGTAAATGAGTTAAAGTTTTCTTCTTCCGGTATCAGAAACACAGGTTCCGGCAATTTTAAGCGGTCTATTTTCCCATTCAAAGTAACTGGAAATTGGTCTAAAATTTCAAAATGAGAAGGAACCATATAATTTGGCAACAGGAGTGAAAGGGATTTCTTCATTTGCATTACAGAAATCTCCTCCGATAGTTCCACGTAAGCAATTAACATATCCATCCCATTAGGAGCTGAGTATTTTACAACTACAGAGTCTCGCACTCCAGCGAGCTTGCAAAGTACATTTTCAATTTCTAAAGTTTCAATTCGATATCCATTGATCTTGATCTGGTCGTCAGCTCTGCCTACATAAAACATGTTTCCTTTTTCATCGAGATATGCTATGTCTCCCGTTTTATACATAAGACTATCATGTATGAAGGGATTTTCCACAAACTTCTCCTGAGTCATATCTCTACGATTAAGATATCCTCTGGCCACTCCAGCACCAGATATATACAGCTCTCCTTTGGACATAAATGGAACTGTATGTAAATTCTCATCTAAAACATAGACTTTCATATTTTGTATAGGTCTACCTATACTTACAGAACCAGAGGGATGATTAACTTCGTCTTCCTTATACAAATGAATCATGCATCCTACCACTGTTTCGGTAGGTCCATATTCATTGAATATCTGAATCATTCCCTTATAGTGTTCCAATGCATCCTGTGCAAGCTGAGCCTTTAAATCTTCTCCGCCAACAATCAAAGTATTCACGGAGCTGTTTGAGATCTTATTTTCAATCATCAACTTTAGATGTGACGGAGTTAGTTTAATTACTGTTGAATAGTTCTCAGTGAGAATTTTATCGAGCACGAATTCATCAGATGACTCAGGGTATATCATAGCCTTGCTTCCACAAACCAAAGGTGTAAATATGGATGTCAGGGTTAGATCAAATGAGAAGGACGAATATACCGGGAAGACCTCACGACCTTTTACATAAGTTGAACATGCCCAAGAAATATAATTTAGTAATCCGCCATGTTCAATCATGACTCCTTTGGGAGATCCCGTTGAGCCTGATGTATAAATAATATAAGCAAGTTGACTTTTTTCTGGTAAGCATTCTAAATTTTCAATGTCTTTAGTAAAGAAATCTTCTGAACTAATTTTAATAATTTCAATTTCATTCTCATAAATCGAAATATTGTCTAAATTAGTAATAATAGCGTTAACATTACTATCTTTAATCATGAACTTTATTCTTTCCGAGGGTAGCCCTGGATCTATTGGCAAAAAGGCCGCTCCAGCTTTTAGCACCGCCCACATGGCCATAATGGCTTCTAGAGAATGAACAGCATTTATAGCTATAATATCCTCTGGCCCTAATCCTTTACGTTGCAATAAACGGGCCAAGGCATTCGATCTTTGATTCAGCTCATCATATGTCCAAAACTCTCCATCCTTTTCCAAAGCAATTTGGTCAGGCTCAAGTGCTGCTTGTCTATAAAATAATTCTACTATACTGCTGCTTTTTTCAGTTACATCTTCTGTTCTATTCCATTCGTACAGTATTTTATCTTCATATTTCGGTTCTACTAATCTGACATCCTTGACGATTTTATCTGGCTCAAGTGTAATTTGATCTATCAAGTAATTGAACGTTTGCTCTAACTGTTGTATTTGAAAAGCAGTATAATCTCTAATTTTATATTCAAAATCAAGTCGAATGCTTCCATCCTCGTACCAATCTTTAACAAAAACTTGCAATGAATAAATTTGGTGCCCTGAGAAAAAATCCAAAGTTTCTATATCTATATCATGGCAACGCTCGGGGAGTGCAGCGTTACTATAATTGATGCAGTATTGAAATAGTTGGTCTAATCCCTGCTTCTTTAACATGATATCATCGACCAAAGTATCATAAGGATACTTTTGATGTGAATAATATTGTGATAGTTCTTTATTAACTTGAAGCATAAATTCCATGTTCGTTAACTCTTGACTCACATTTATTTTAAGAGGCATCGTGCTTGTAAACATACCAAAAGTAGCTTTTTCTTTATGTCCAAAGCGATTGAAAATGGGTGTTCCTACTACTATCTCATCACTTTTATTCATTTTTGATAAATATATGAACATAACCGATGTAAAAAAAGCAGCAATTGTAATTGAATACTCCTGTGTGTAGTTTCTTATACGTTGAGAACGTTCTGGAATTATTATGGATGTCAGCCTCTTTGCTTCAGTCCTGTCACTGCTTTTAGAATATGTAATATGTGACAAATCTGAAAAACGCTCTAACCAAAATTCTTTATCTTTAAGAAACCTTGATGAGTTCTCATATTTTCTTTCTTTATCTAAGTAATACGAATAATCCAATTGCTCATATTTGATTTCTTTCCCAAAAATCTTACTCTGATACGTTTCAACGACCTTCTCAGCAACTAGCTTGATGGACCAACCGTCGCATATTATATGATGTGCCTTAAAATAACAACCCATTTGGCCATTTCGATCAATAAACACCATAAAATCAAAAAGGGGATGTTCTAACATTTCAAAAGGCTTGTTAAAATGGTTTCTGAACCACTCTCTAGATTCAATATCCATTTTCATAAAATCCAAAAGAGGTACCTTATGCTCAGACTCATCAACATATTGAAATATCTCCCCAGAGTGTTCTTTCAAACGAATTCGCATATTGGCATTATTAAAAATGATTTGCTCAATACTTTCCTCAAGTAAAACAAGATCCATAACTTGAGTAAAATAAAAAGCGCCACCTATGTTATACAAGGAACTTTTAGGATAAAGATTTTCAATAACCCATACTCTTTTCTGTGGATGAGATAAGGGAAGTAACAACAAGACCACTCCTTATGTATGTTCATAATATAAGCACCAACCATGCTTTTTGTTCTCTAGCAGGGCTAGATGATATGGAAAATAGTTCTTTACCAGGAAATAACACAATAAAACCTCTGTAAAAATATTATAATCCAATTTTTTTTAGATAAAATATTTATTTTCGTTTTATGTAAAATTGGATACAGACTTTAAAATATGGTATTTTAAATCATGGTTAATTAATAATATAATTTTCTTAATCTATTAAAAAATTTATATTGTATAAATTACAATAAAAGGAGGCTATTCATATGGAACATATTACACTTTCTTCTTATGGCATTGAATATATCCTGCCTGGAGTCGATTTCTCATTATCTACAACTAACCAAAGTATACTTCTTATCACCACTTCTCAAACAACTATTCTTTCTAAAAATGGGATCGAAAGGGAATTAAGTGGTGGATGCATCCTCATTGATCAAAACTTCACTCTAAAGAATACCAATAACTCTCCTGTTGAAATTCATAAAATTTCCTTTAGTCATTCCATTCCTTTAACGGAAGATTCACCATTAATTATTCATTTACCCTCAAAAATACAGATTGTTTTAAAGAGAATATTCACGGATTTGAGCCACTCCCAAGTCATTAAACATCTGTTCAACGAAATTGAAAAAGAGATTGAATACCTATTGATATCAAAACTTCAAAACCCACATACTTGTCATTTTGAGACTCCTGCAACACAACAAGAATCTCAAAAAAAAATTGACAAAAGACTAATTGTGGTTCATCGGTATATCCGTAAGCACTTTGCAGAACCGTTAACCCTTCAAATACTAGCGGATTTAATCGAATGTAATCCAGTATACTTAAGCAATAGTTTTTCAAAAATATTTGACGTATCCCCAATGAAGTATCTGCAACAAGTACGGATGCAAAGAGCTTGTACACTATTAAAAGAATCATCAATGAATATAAAAGAACTTACGACTGTTATCGGGTACATATCCAATTCCCAGTTCTCAAGTATATTTAAAAAATACTTTTCATGTACTCCAGCAGAATACCGTAGAAATGCTCATACTAAACTTTACGAAACGGAGCCTGTAACTAGATGAGTACGTATTCAGAAAAGGAAATTGTTAGTTTAATCGGAAGTTTTTTAGAGTTGATTGCAGTTAATGAGATTAGACCCACCGATGAATTAAGTAAACACGGGGTTGATTCTGTTAAAATAATAAGATTGGTAGTTAAGCTAGAGGAGCATTTCGACATCAGCTTTGAAGACGATGATTTAATGATGGAAAACTTTAAAACCGTATTAGATATCGTAAAAATGATTAAGCCTAAACTATTGAATAAATAGTTTTACCGTGGTTTAGAATACAAAGAAATTAGCTCAAAAATAAATGGTTTATATTTCTAAACCTTTGTCCACATGTGTATAAAACACCTTTCAAGTTCTAATAACCAGTTGTCGGAAATGAACCGGCGACTGGTTATTTAGTTTTGTTTGAATGCGAATTGAGTTATAGTAACTCATGTAGTCTCGAACGACTTGTACTACGATAGCCGTCATTATAATGGTTAACGGTTCGAGATAGAATGTTTCAGACTTTAGCGTGGAATGAAACGATTCAATGGGGGCATTATCAGCGGGCGTACCCTTGCGGGACGTGCTAATGCCTCTTCCCTTTACAGCTTCTTGATATGCTTGTGAAGTATACACACTGCCCTGGTCGCTATGAAGCACTGTGCCTAGTAAATTCGGTAACTGGCTGAGAATGTCCAGCATAAATGCAGTATCTTGCTTGTCAGCTATACTGTAGGTCACAATCTCGCCGTTAAACAAGTCCAAAATACTCGATAGGTATAACATTTTTCTACCAAAAGAAAAATACGTGATATCGGTTACAAGTTATTGCATGGGAGTCTCGGCTTTGAATTGACGCTTTAACACGTGTTCTGCGATGTAGGCCGGTTGCCCCGTAGGTCTACGTTTCTTCATTCTGACAAGGCACTGTAACCCTTCCCGCTGCACACGTTTGTGATTCATCTGATGCTCTCTCCGAAGCAATGCCGTGATACAGAGTTCTCGAATGATTTTTACGATGATGTGATCTTTGCAATGATTCCCATAGGCTGCTTCCAGCGACAGTAGGTGGCACGAGAAAATCCAATCCATGCACATCCTGGCTCACACTGACCTCTCCACGGATGGACTCGATCCATTCGACGATGTTTTGAGGAGACACCCCTTTCCAAAACCTTGTGCTTTTTTAGTACGTCAATTTGTTGCTTCAAAAAACGATTCTCTGCCTTAACTGTCTCTAGTTCCGACGCATATTCGCCCCTTTAACATAGCGATACTGTTTCACGTTACCAAGAAGCTGAGTCGTCTTTCTTTTGAAAACATAAAAAAGAAACCCCTTATGTATCAAGGAGTTTCCTTTTCTGTAAGATGCCGAGGACCGGGATCGAACCGGTACGGTAGTCACCTACCGCAGGATTTTAAGACATATGCTTCGATTGATATAGAATGGAACGGAAGGAAAAAATGCAGTCATATCAAGGATTCTTGTCATTAGCTTATTGGACTAATTTGGACTGATTTCTACAGTTTGACCTACAGTCTGTCCCCAATTTGTCCCCAGCTCGCCCCCCAGTTTACTCAAGCAAAATTGAGTTTTCTACTGATGCCAAAATAATCTGATGGCTTTTCTAACCCTTGTGCAGAAGTTAAAATCTGCGCAAGGGTTTTTCTTGTTGATCATCATTTTAATATTCAGTCCAATAACTCAGATCATTTGGTCGGGCTGACGTAGGTTGAGGGATTTGGGGCTGATCAGATTCCCACTCCCCCCTCCAAAATTACAATTGTATTGGTATCCGTTTTGTTTTACCATGTAATGTAATTCGCTGCAACCAGACCGTTAAGCGCAGACATAATGTCTGCTTTTCCCCTTCCAGTCTTTATGATCAGCTCATGAATCGTGGGAAACCTTCGCCGTATTCCTTTATAGTTATATAAAATTCTCAGCACTTTCCGCTCATAATCATTTAGTACCTGTCCTGCCCCCTATGCTGTCGTCTGATGACACGCCATTCAAACTCGATTCACGGAAAGTAAGTGGTTGGCCAGACAGACAGTTGTCTGCCTTAATCAGTCCGGATCGTATACTTAAAACATACTCGCACTATAGTATATGCGAATATACGTTCGCTATTCAACAGGAAAAATACCCAGCCAAGTGACTGGGCAATATCTACTTTTTTATAATTTGTCATTAAACTAACGGCCAGGTTAAGTATGAAGAAAAGTGAGCATGCCTGTGCTCTAGTTTTTTTCAACTTTTTTCGAATGATATAAAGCTAAAAATTTCAGCCCATCCTTACTAGTTCTGAACTGATCGTATTTGATACCTGGGGCCTTATAAGCTTCCATTAGACCATACCGCATTAACTTTGGAGCTAGATGGTAGAAAAGGAATAACTTATCGCTCGTTGTTCCTACGCTGTTGGATACGCCCGTAGATAACAAATTTTCAAATGTTATGAACAAACTCAATAAATTCAGCTCTTCGCGACCAATTATTTTAGACAGTTCACTATTTAATTTAACATTTTCCCTTATTAAAAGTTCTCTAAGTTCTGTATATGATAAACCACTAAAATTTTCATCAATTTTAATCTTATCTTTGAGTTTTTGAAGCTCATATTTTAGTTTATCGTTCTCTTTCCTTAGTTCCATATTTTCCTCAGCGTATTTAACAACACTAGAAACATCCTTACCCGATACCCAACCCGATAGGTCCTCCCGTCTTTCAATTTCTCTTAATGATTTGAAGATACTAAGCTCAATATCTTTGCTGTCATTTATAACGTTAACTAATCTTGATGAGAGTAAACTATCCCTGAAGTCTTTATACTTTTGAGGATGAGTATGCTCCTGAACATCCTTAAACCCTATCTCTTCAATTTTTGATTGTAAGGATTTGTCGCTTAATACAACTGCAAACCGTGGCTTTCCTATCTCACCTGCATAATCATATTCCCAATGTGTATAGCTCTTCGACTCATCAGGCAGCAGAGATCCATACCTGCCGCCAAGAATTAACATATAAGCATCTGATTCTTCGATCCATCTTTTAATTATATCTTGTTGGGACTCATCTCCTGCTGTAAATAACTCCATGCCAGCAGGTATATGCCCTGCATTTAATATCGCTTTGACAGCTGTCTGCCTCTCTGATATTAGATCTGTAAAAGTTGATGACACAAAAATTTGAAGTTTCTTCTCCATAATTTCTCCTTATTGAGTTAATAGGACAGGACACTATAAAGAATAATTTGTAACACAATTTATTACAATACTTGTACACTTACGATATAGTTCACCCTGAATTATCCTACAATTTATCACATAGACTAGCTATCATTTTACTCAGCTACCCATCATTTAATCGTAGTGGAAGGCGAAAGAGAGCACCTTCTAATGCATAGATCAATAACTTTTTTTGGGATGGTAGATAGATCGGCAAGAAAAGCAGTAAATCTCTGAGCTCTTCCATTTGATATACAAAAGGAATATTGATTCCACTTCTTTTTCACCAAGGCTAACCACTCAAAGGACTACGATAAAAAAAGGGCGCTGCCAGCGTTATGCAGGTAGCGCCCTTTTTACCGATGCTTTCGGATTAGTTATATAGTAATCGCATTCGACATTTTTGTAAATAGTTTCAAATATATCTAGAAACATTTTCCTAGGTCTGATAGACTAATCCTATCTAATACATAGGAGGAAACACCTTGGAAAAGAAACCGATTTATAAGAAGTGGTGGTTCTGGCTCGGAATCATAGTTGTTATCGGATTAATTGGTAATATGGGGGATAAGGAAGCCAAGCCCAATGCGACAGCATCCGAAGTAGCAGCTCAACCTAAAGCTGAAACCGCTTCTACTGAACAAACCGCAGCTGAAGAACAGAAAGCGAAAGACGAAGCTAAGGCCGCAGAATTAGCTAAAAAAGAAGCTGAAGCAAACAAGGTTCCCAGAGAACATAAAGCAGCACTAGAAAAAGCAATCACCTATGCCGAAGTAATGCACATGTCCAAAGCTGGTGTTTACGATCAGTTAACCTCTGACTACGGCGAGAACTTCCCAAAAGAAGCTGCTCAATATGCCATTGATAACATTGATTTCGACTGGAAAGAAGCGGCTTTAAAGAAAGCTCAAACTTATGCTGAGTCAATGAGCATGTCTGATTCCGCCATTTACGATCAACTCGTGTCTGAATATGGTGAGAAGTTCACTAAGGAAGAAGCTAAATACGCAGTAGCTAATTTAAAATAGGATCGGCGGTGCATTGAATGAAATTCCGATTCCGTAAGCCTAGCCTGAAAAGACGCGTGTCAGCTCGTACCAGCATTAAACGTCAAATCATACATCGGTCTGGCCTAAAGATTCCACGTAGGTATGGCTGGCTACGGAATCCAAAACGAGCAGCTTATAACAAGGTATATCGTAAGACGACTTTTGATGTGATTACAATTATAAAGAAGTTATTAAAATAAAAAAAAGGTCCTACAGTCACACTGTGGCTGACAGGACCTTTTTTACGTTCTGAAGGAGGACCCGCTTTGTTAAATAATTTAGAAACTAAAACCAACAAGATATTACTAAATAAGAGACACAGAATTGTTATAAATGGATTAAAATTAATTATGTACATATGCTTTATTGCTTCGGCATATATGTCTATCGGCTTTCCGATAGAAGAGCAAACATTCTATCAAATCTTACCATCTATTATAACAATCACAGCAGCTATACTTGTGTTCTACAATGTTAACAGAACACAGCAGAAAAATTATGAAAATGAGACAAAAAAGTTCAGAAGGGATGCAAGGACCAAGTCTGCTGATGAAATTCTTGATTGTCTCGCCATCTTCAAAACTTGGACATTAGATTTGAGAAGTCAAAAATCAAAAGGGTATTCATCTGAAGCTAGTCTAAACTTAGTACTTGATTTCAAAGAATATTCAACCAAACTCACATCAATTATGTTTAAAAGACAAGAAACCATTGAATATTATGAGTCCTTGTCTGAAAAGATAAACGGACATCAATTGTTGAATGACCTTGAAAAAATGTTAGAAGACATCCAAGACAAATTATTACAACTAAATAAGGATTCTTGGCCCGTCCTTCTTGAAGAATTGACTGATTTTATAAACACAGAAGTAATAAAACATAGGAAGCAAGTAGTCAGTACTTTGTATGGAAATCTTTTTAAGTCTCGTGATCTTTATAATCTAACCTTTTTTAACAAAGTAAAGAATCGTTATTTCGATGGAGAGATAACCTTCTTTTTCGTATGGGCTTTGTCTATAGTCATATTAATTAAATCAATTTTCGATGGCTTCTTCCCTAATCTTTTTATCAAATAAAAATAAGGCCCTACCAGCTAAGTGCTGATAGGGCCTTTTTTATTACCAATCGCTTGGGATTATTTCGGCGTGTCCAGTCTTGCTGTTTTTGTCTTCTGATCCCAATCAATCTTAGCGCCAGGGATGTTTTCTCCCACCGCTCTTAAAGGAATCAGTACAGTTCCGCCGTTAAGTACCGCCCCCTCGATCTCCTTACCGTTGACGATAGCAGTCACGCCATTGTCCGCTTTGCTCGTATTCAATTTCTTGGACAAACCAAGATAAGAAGCGATGCCCTGTACATGACCGTCAATAATTGAATCAATCACACTATCCTGCTTCAAACGATCTGCATCAGCTGCCACAGTGATAAACAGATTCTCCGTCAGCACTGCTGGCATTTTGGATTCACGGACCATATGCAGGTTCTCGGCCTTCATCCCCCGGTCAATGCCGCCCAGTTTCGACATGATCCCCTTGTGCAACGCCTCCTGGAGCTTGACGCTGTTTTGGGATGCAGATGTATACCTGAACGTTTCAAAACCACCCTTGCCCCCTCCTGCATTGCAATGGATTGATACCAAGATATCAGCCCCCGCAGCATTAGCCTTATTCGTCCGCTCTTTCAGTTCCAGAAATACATCAGTGGATCTGGAGAGCAATACCTGTACATCCTGATATGCCGCTTCAAGACATGTCTTTATCCCGAGAGACACCTTCAGAGCGATATCCTTTTCTTGTAGGCCGTTGCCTACCGCTCCCGGGTCCTTGCCTCCGTGGCCTGCATCAATCCAGACTTTAGGCATCTGTATCATCTCCTTTACTTACTTCCGGCAAGCCTGCCAAACTAGTGAGCAAACTAGTGATTATAGATAATATGACCGTACCACCGACTATGCGCCAGTCAACCGCGGAAAATACAGTAGTCGCACCAATTACACCAATAGCAACCTGTGCCCCTGTTTTAATTGCTCGAATACCAGCAGCTTTTAACCATTCTTTTGTCATAACCTACACGCTCCCCATCTCTTCTTTTCGATCCAATCTTTTATGGGCTTGCTTGGCCGATTCCTCAACCCTCGTAACCCGTTCCGCCAAAACATCTACACGCTGCGCCTGAACCCTTTGCTCCAGCCGGATATCGTCCACGCCACGCTTTATGTAATCCACGTCTGCGCGTTGCAACGCATCAGCTCCAGCCTCTTGGATAAGGTCTTGTCTCACAGACCGGGTACGACTTGTCCACCCTAAAATAATTCCGCTAACTGCTGCGACAATGCTGACCAGTACCGTCCATTCCATCCCGTTCCCCCGTCTCTTTGTAATGAAAAAAGCCCTCTGACCACTCCAGAGGGCATAAAAATAGCGCTCCGATTTCGGAACGCGTGTTACTGCTCGATCATGAATTCAACGCCACTTTCAATCAAGATTTCATTAACTTGTCCACGCAATGATTCAGGAACAGCTTTATACTCTGTCTTACCCAGAATGATACGTTGTGCAAAAAACATAGCTACCATGGTTTCACCCCCTTCCAGTCTCAGTAATAGCCAGAATAGAATGCGCCGGATCATTTGTATATCTCCAGAGCCATTTCTGCAATGACTTCATCAGTGAACTCCGCTCGATCAGATAGGGCTTTGTTCTGGGCTTTCAGGAGTGTGCTTTCTTGTTTCAATAGTTCAAACTCTTCTTCTGGCACGGTAATATACGTCTTTATGACAGGCCGTTCCGTTCCAAAAATAAGGAAGTTTCCTTCCGTTATATTTTGTTCTTCAATCAGTAAGAGGTCGCTGTTTTCCTCTATAATACGGCTCCGATCTTCTTCCGTCTCGTACTGGAATTTACGCAACACACTAAACCCTCCTATCTAAATTGAGATGTCAAATCGGTGATAAAAATTGACATGTTACTGTAGTATAGTGCCCGGTAACTTGAATTACTCGTCCAAATGTATAATTGTAGTATTTCGCCAGCATTGATAGCAATGTCTTCTGTAAAGTAAGTTACTGTCTCATTAAAAGTGCTTCTTTGAATACCCCTAGCAGCACCGTTAACATACAATTGACCGTAAGCATAGTTAAAACCTTGTACATCTGCTCGAATACCGTAACTCACTCGATAAGTTCCCCCAGTATTCATTGTTATCTCCCTAACTAAGACTGGAGCTGTGTTGTAAGTTGATGGTATAGATGAGGAAGGGTCATAAGCAATTCGTGTAGATCCTGGAGAAACTCCCGCAGCTAAGGTTCCTGTAACTCCTAAGACATTCTTTCCCGCTCTAATATTAGCTGAAAGCAAGTCGGGAGTAAGAGCGAATACCCACGATAATCCATCAAAGTACCCTAAAGGTGGCTTGAAAAAGGCTCGGTCCCCTTGCCACACTTCAGTACTAAGTGCTTGATGATGAGTTCCCCCGCTGCGGTTAGGCATAGTTCCTACTATATTGCTTCCAGTACTATTACTGAAAGGGACTCCCGATAGTACTTGTGCTGGAGTCGCATTACCTGTAGCTCTTATAACTGCTGAAATTTTGTTAATTAGTTGTGTCCATGACTCACTTGTGGATGCCGATACACCTATGGAGTTGAGAGCGGCAACCACGTTGTTTTTTTGCTCAACTCCAAGCAGCTTTGCCGCAAGTGCCTCGTCGTAGGCCGTTTTTACCGCTTTCGGCGTAGCAGCACGGTCTTCCGACGTGCTGTTCGTAGCGCTCGACAATTGCGTTTTACCTTTTACCGTGAGGGAAGCGTCTGGGATGTCTGCGTTTTGTACATCCTCCTGTAACTGTTGTATATCCGCTTGGATTGTATCCAGTTCAGCATCAACGTAACTCTTTTCTGCCGCCTTCTCCTGAAGCTCTTTCAGAGCCAAATAGCTCCAATTTAAATGCCAGTTGAACCATTGCGCTGGCGGCCTAACTCCTGGCTGAAATCCTGTTTGTTTCTGTGTTTCTGATGGTTCTACACCTGTAGCGTTCCACTCCGGCAGTTTTTGTGTAAATGCCACAACGTGGCCTCCTTTCTAAATCGGTAGATCTGTATTGGTGCCTGCCTGATAGACGGCGCCAAGAGTTCCGCCAACACTTTCGTCATTAACATCTCCGAACCCCGTAGCTGGATCAACCGTCTCTGGCAAACCACCGAATTCAAACGTTCCTTGTAGTTCAACACTTTGTACGCTTATCCCAGCTCCCACGGTTTTCTGGATGATCTGAACGAACTGGTTCAACTCAATCCCGGATGCCGCCAATTTATCAAGCGGTAACCGCATAAGGGATATTGCAGCCGGTTCAGGCTCCAGAGGATCGTTAAATTTGGCGGTGATTTTGATATCCGAATAATCCGCCCCTACAGCCAGGGCTATCACTCGGATAATCGTGTTAACGTCCCCTTTGCTCAGGTTTCTGGCGATTTTGGACTTGATTAATATTCGGTAAACATCGTCAGACGCTGCACCGCGCTTCTGGCCTACGTTAGCCCCGATCTGGTCCAGGGTAGTACCCTTCGCCTCGTCGATGTCACGCCAACGTTCTATCTTTTCAAAACCCTCTTTGACTTCGCTAATAGATTCGCTTATGATTCGGAGCAACTTACCAATATTGCTATTTGGATTTTTTGCGTAAACGTCCGTCAACTTCCGGATAAGATCAGTTGGTGAAATCATTGACTGTCACCTCGATCCAATCAGCATTCGTTTGTGCAACCTCCCACACGCTAACAGGGATGTTCGCAGCACTGTAGGCCGCCCCGTCCTCCGAAAGCTCAATAGACACGTCCTCCACCCCTGTAATCTTGTAAATGGTCGATACCAATCGCATCATAATAACGTCATCATCCATACTCAGGCCAGCGTATACGGTACCGTCTGAGTCTGTCCCGCCAATGTGTTGCACCAATGCCGAAACAAGCTGCGAAGAGCCATCAGCGGGGAATGCCGCTGTTTTATAGATTGTCGCTTTGATGTGAATCGGCACGACCACAGCACGGGAAAAACCGACTGGATGTTCGTTACCGGATAAATCCTTAACAGGAACTACCGTTTCCCCATACGCCTCTATTCCAGCGGTACCGACTGAAAATATCGCCGCCGCTATATCTGCGTCCGCTCCGCCCAAGACATAAGTTTCATAGGACTTCGGCGGCCTGCCTGACGCATCTATTTGCATAGTGCTATTAATCATCACAGCGGAAGCTCGAACGCCTGGAACACGCAACACCGCTCCACGAATACTATCCCCTGTAGCTGATCCACCACCAGCAACGGATAGACCAAACAATTCCCTAAATTCGGGGTCAGTTTGTTTCGCCCTTCCCCCGGATGTAGCAGCCACATTAGTAACTGCGGTAACGTCTGGATTGGGGTTTACGATTACACTAATTAGCCCAGCCGCCACATTCCCGGTTATGCCCGACTCCATGGCCTCGACCCGGACTATGGCTTTGCCTGCAACATCGAAAACTGCTGGTTCCAGCGTCTCGAACTGTACATCTCCTTGAGTGGAGACAAGGAACCCGGAATCTTGCGTGTATCCAGGCGTACCCGTCAGAGTGACAGAGCCAGTTGCGTATTGGTCCAATATCCTCGTAACACCAACATAAGGCCCTAGCCTGTCCAAGCTCACACCTTCGGCGGTATTAACATATCCGCTGTAATACACCTTCTCAGCCACGCCCCACACGATAGCTAAAAACCAAGCGGCAATCCGTAGAATGATACCCAAAGGAGATTTTTCGGAAGTGTTAACATCGTCGCCCCAGGCTTCTTTCGCTTTGTCTTCCATTTCATCGAATAGGTCCGCAAACCGTTTCCGTTTAAACCCCGTTTCATCCAACACCGATACTCACCCCCTCCCCCTGAACTGTCTCACCATCCACGCCAATAGCCACGAACGAAACGTTCATGGTACGGGCCTGTCGATTAATTTCAAAGGTGGCGTTCTCTACACTCTCAATCCGTTCATCCGTTAATAACGCTCGGGTTAATTCATCCCTAGCCGCCTCTTCGTGAAAGTCCTTGCCGAGAAACAGGTCAAAATCTATACCGATTTCTGGATTCAGGAACCATTCTCCAGTCCTGGTCCCGAGTGTGATCGCACAGCATTGCGCCACTTCCTCTGTGCCATCAACAAGAAGAAGTTCGCCATTTTCAAACTGGATGTCGCCATCTATTAATTTAAGAGACTGCACGGAAACACCCCCACAATAACAGCGTCATTACGGTCATGTGCTCGTGTTGTATCCGGCTTGGCTACTGCGCCAGTTAATGTGTTTCGGATCTCTCCGTCTGCAAAAGAAACAAACACAATGTCACCAGAAGCCAAGTCGGGCTTGCACACCTTCTTAGCACCGTCAATATTAAGTTTTTGCCCGAGAGCTTGCACACCCAGGATCATGGCCGGATCGTCGTCTCCTGTTTTGATCAAGGGTTGAACATCTGCCGTACACGTCACCTCGTTAAAGGTAATCACTTTACATGGAAGGCCCACATGGATATCGGTCATAGCTTTTTCAACCAAAGACTGCAACAATTTAGCCATCGCCGCAGCCGGATCAGTTTTGCTCACATGATCGCCTCCATATCTGTCTTGAAATCCCCGGTACGGGTGAATGTATGTGATCCGCTCCGAACGTATAGACGGCCAGTCCATGCCCGGCTTTTCAAATCAATTGCCGAAGCGGTGGTAATGCGATACTGAAGTTGAGAGGAAAGGTTGTATCCTTTAACCCCACTCTGCTCAAAAGGCGCTGGTGAACCAATCAATCCGGTATCTGAATTGAGAGCAAACCGATTGTCAGCACCTCGTCGCAGGCTACGAACATACAATTTGCCTTTATTGATGTAGCAGCTCGTGGCACAATCTTTGCATACCTTCGATATGATCTCAGTAACAGCGCCCTTAGCGCTGTATCCATCCTGATACCTGTAATCCTGATTTAAATCCATTTGAGCAATCGGCAACCCGATATAGACCGCCATTTGTTTGATAATCTGGCTACCCAATGTGCCCTTTGCAAAAGCAATCTCTTTAACTTGGCGCTTGGACAAGTCGTACCCGTCCAACACTTTGATCGTAGTGATTTTATCCACACCTGACCAAGCCGTAGAAACATGGGATACGTAGCCGTGTAGAATCACCCCAACGTCTCCCTTGTACCCGGCATTGATCATCAAAACCTTATTCGTTTTGATATTGTTCAAAGTCTTATCAGACAGGTTCCATATCTTAATTTCAGCCTCGTTCGGCAATGGGTCATTGTCAAATGTCACAACGCCTTCAATGTTGTAATCGGACATTGAAAACTTCATTCCTTCCGTCATGACTTCCAGTACACGACCAAAGTTTTTATTCATCGTCTTCACCTTCAGTGTCAATCAGATACAAAAAGACGCTCTCAGAGAGCGTCCGCCAGTTTACTACTGATTCAGTTTCTGATTGGTCGTATGGAACGATTGGAACCCGTGGAAACCTGTTGTCCATGATGTCATAGAACAAGGTTGTACCGTACACCAGTTTTTCGCCAGTTACAAGGACTTCATCATCTTTTTCCAAGTCCACCGTGAAGTAATCATACTGCTCGTTGTACTGGACCTCGAAAGTGAATACTTCGTCTTCAAGCGATATATCAAACCGATAGGGAATCAATTCTTTTTCAATGTCGATGTATTCCATAGGCCCTCCCTACGTTGTTGCCCAAGGGCTACCAGGCTTAAATTTAACCTTTTGCACTGGCTCTTTTTCCTTTTTACCCTTCTTGCCTTTCTTTGCTTTCTTGCTGTCCTTTTTCTTACTGCCGCTTGAACCCTTTCCTTTCTTGCCCTTTTCTTTGGTCTGTTTGGTACCTGAATTAACAATTTTGACGGTTTGAGCTTTGATTGGTGTTGGCAGCTTATCAACATAGGAAGAAGAGGCAACCCGAACCTCAGTGATTGTGAAGGACACGGTGTATCCATTTGCGATTTTGTATGAATGCCCTGTTGCCAATCCGGAAATGATCCCGGTGAAAGCGGTACGCCCGACATACTTAACAATTATCCCTTTATCAGATACCTTTTTGAGATACGTAAGCATGGCACCCGCTCCCGGTCCAGATACTTGCCCGGTTATGCCCATCGTTCGTGCCTTACGCTGCACATGATCGGTCATGTCGCTGTCTTTCTCCACTGGCTGTGAGGTAATATCAACATCGAAAGTAGGATTTTCCTGCTCAACCAGTAGGTACTTACCATCAATTAATGCCACTATACACCCTCCATTCCTGGAGCCTGCAAGCCCATCCGCCGAAGAGTCTCTTCCAGTATCTCTTGTACTTGACGTTTGACTTCAGCGCCAACATCTGATGCTACGCTAGCTGAAGCGCCGTCTGCTCTCAGATCAATTTTGATGTCAAAGTTAAAGGAACCACTCGGAACACCGCTTGCTGTAACGGATCGCGCCGGGGCAAGACTCTTAGCCGGAGACAACCCGGCCTTTTTATTTGTGTTAGGAACAATCTCGTCGGTAACTTCTGCCGAAGCTTCAGAAACGCGGTTTTGAGTACCTTCAATACCACGGGCTAAGCCTTCACCAGTGAAGAAACCAACTTCCATCATGACACGTGACGGCGAGTGAATACCCAATATGCCCTTGATCTTGTCAGTGATGCTATTACCAATGTCTTTGACTTTATCGACCACGGCGTTCGCCATACTTCCAATACCGTTTACCATGCCTTCGATGATGTTTTTACCGATATCAAACAGATTGATCCCCGACAGGAATCCTGTGATCTTATCCCAAATGGACTTGATACTGTCCCAAATTGCTGTTGCCTTTGTCTTAACCGCAGACACCAATCCTGTGAACATGTTTTTGATGAAATTCCCAATCGCTTGGAAAACTGAAATGGTTCCAGCTTTCAGCGCCTGCCATCTCTCAGTCAGCCAGCCACTAATAGCACCCCAGTTTTTAAAAATGACAATGGCTGCAATAATAACAGCAATAATTGCTGCAACAATCCAGGTGATTGGGTTAGCCCAAAAAGCTGAATTCAGTGCCCATTGTGCCGCTGTAAATGCCCATGTGGCTACAGTTGATATACCCATGGCGACTTTTTGCGCCGTCCATGCTACCGTTGTCGCTGTGATAGATGCTACAGCAAGCCAACCTTGTATAACGTAACGGGCAATAGCACCGATCATTTGACCAGTCATTATCGCAGCATTAGCCGCAATCTGGATTTTCGACAATAAAAAAGCGGCTGTAAGCCTTCCGACCGCTATCACACCTTGAAATCCTGTCCGGATAAGCGCTGGCAAGAATAGACCTGTGATGATGGATGCCACTGTAATAATAGTTCCTTTGTTATCTTCAATTGCGCTCGTGAATTCTTGGAATGCCGTTACCCCTTGATCCTTAAATTCCAGAATTTTGGGTAAAAATTCGTTGAACTTGTCATAAACGAACGAAACAGCATTACCTACCCAATCCAATGCTGCGCCTAAACCATCACCTATCGCGTTACCAACGGCTTCTATTTGTGGCTTATGATCCGCCATCCATTGACCAAATTGATTAAAGTAAGGCAGTAACTTTTGACCAATCGGTATCAGTATGCCTGTCTCAATTTGCCTGCCGAACATTCGGAAGGCTTCTCCTGGCTTATTAAACTTGATTCTATTCAGTTCATCCAGCGCATCACCAGTGGAATTGAATTGACTTGTGGCTCGCCCCATCCCCGCGACAACTGTTGCTTCTAAATCTTCAAACTGTGTCCCTAAGAGAGCGACGCCGATCTGGTTTTTCAAAACAGGGTCTTCTACATCCGTTATCATTTGTAGAATTTGAGAGAATGCCGCTTTAGCCTGCGGCCCACCATTGGCAAAGGTGTGCATCATCGTATCTGCATTTAGCCCCAACATCTCGAAAGCCTCAACTGATGCCTTACTGCCGTCCTTGGATCTGATGTTGAACTCTTTTACGGCATCTCCGACTTTGTCCAACTGAAAAACACCCTCAGCAGATCCAGCCGCAAACACATCAAACATTTCCTCTGCCGAAAATCCGAGAGACTTAAACTGGTTAGCATATTCATTCGCGCTGTCCATGAGTTCATCAGACTTGTTCAAACCCTTTTGGGTTCCTTGCGCTATCAAATCGTATGCCTGTTCAGAGGTTATACCGAATTGCCGCATCATCGTGTCCACTGACTTGATGGACTCGTTTATCTCATACCCGAATGCATCTCGTAACAGTAACGCACTCTGAGTAGTTGATTCCAATTCGCTGCCAGTCTGTCCGGTTACTTGTTGAACAGCTGAAATCGCGCTACCTAGGTCGTTCCAGTCCTCGCCAAAGTTCTGGCTATACAGATTTTTAGCTGCCTCTCGGGTTGCCTCCATTTGTTCAGCCGCTGCCCCTGTCGCCTGCTGCACATCGGACATTGCGCTTTCAAACTGTGAAGATGCAGCAATGCCTGCAACTCCAAGCCCAGCCATAGCCGTCACGCCAGCAGCGCCTAAACCTATTACGCCTTTCGTTAAGGTGGAGATTTTCTTGTTACCTTCGTCTAAGCCCTTGGTATTCAGCTTAAAACCAACGGCAAACATGAGGTTGCCAATAATGCCGCCTGCCACCTCAAATCACCCCATTTAAAAGCAAAAAGCGCCCCAACGGGACGCTATTTCTTCTTTTTATTCTGTTTTTCCATGTGCTCATTGTGAATATCAAGAGCGGCGTTGGCTTCCAGCAAATCATCCTCATCCATTATATATAAATCACTATACGTTATGGACATGTCAGACAGGAGCAAACGCCATTGAAGCCAGTTCCTAGTCGCCCTCTCTTTCGCTTCCTTTTTCGTTATCATTTTCATCACCCTTACCAGTAATAAAAGCATACGCATTATTGATTACTGCGCTATATTCCTCGTAATCGGTAAAATCATCAATAGTCACTTTTGGCGTGACCACAACATGTTTTAACATTAGCTCCGCCAATCGTTCCTCTGAAACAACGCCAAATTTATTTTTTGATTGATCGTTAATTTTTGAAATCATCCGTACACCCGGATGTTGGAAAACATATTCCGTTCCATTTTCACTTTTGAAGTCCTTTTGTTTGAAAATACCTGCCATGATAAATCATCCTTTTCTATTTATATTTTAGTCGAACTGCGCATCTACAAGTTGCAATTCGAATTCCCTGTCTTCAAGCTCCGTGCCGTATGTTCTAGTTGGTTGCTTTTTAATGTAAGCCTCTGTTGCCGTGATGTTTTCACCCATACCTGCATCAATTAATGAAAATGGGAATGACTCCCCCGTATTCGCCAAATTGTTCATAAATTTCAATTGTGGACTGCTTCCCAGAAGCGTGATTGTGGCCGTGGATAATGGGTTGTTTATTTTGTTACGTTGAACGTCTCCCTGCGCTCCGACTTTGGTTTCAAAGTTCTCTTCGTCCTTCTCAATCTCTACCATGTCCTCACTGAATCCAGTTAAGTACACGCCTTTGATGGTCACGGTAATGTCCTTTGGATCATACGTCTTCATCTGCTATACCTCCTTACTTGCGGATAACCCCGCGAATTGTTGTTTCATGGATCGCACCCGCCAGTTCAAACCAAAATTCGCCTCCGTTATATTTCCGTTGGGCGCGGTCCGCAGGATCGACTTCAGAACGTCTTTTGAAGTTCGTCCCATAAAGTGGCAATCCATCATTATCTTGTGCAATCATTTTCTGTTGGAACGCTTGCCGCAGTACGTTACGAGTAACGCTCTCCAGTTGCGCAATTCCCGTATTATCAAAGCTCACTTTGTCAGAGTCAGCAAACAAGATTTGAATCGCGTATTCAATATTGAATCTGATGTAATCCTTTGAATGAATGACATCAATCCATTCTCCAGATAACGTCTTTCCTTCAGAGGTCTGGTTTCGCCCGGCCTTCGTGACGTAGGTAATGGCTCCGGCTGTATGAATTTCATTCAAATTGGTGTTTGTAATGTCCAAAGGTTCAATCCCTTGGAGATACATAAATTTCCACGTCACAGAGCCAACCGGAGCCGACCCGACACGTCCAATCAAAGCCGCTTCAGGATAATTAGTGATGGTTGTATGATAGAAAACTGTTGTCCGGCTGTATCCCTTTGCCTTCAGCGCCGACACCACCGCCAAATCACTTGCTCTTGTGAAGTATTCCCGTGTGTCGTCTGCTTCGATTGCTGCCGCAAATTCATCAACATCGGACTGCGTTGTTGTGGTGGTAATGAGAAAGTACCAATCCTCTTTCAACAAGCGTTCCAACACATCCGATACTGTCTCAGGCTCTGTCCCGGTTTTCTGCCGGGCAATTGCAATCTCTGCCGGTGCATAATCGCCCTGTGCCCAAATTGCCGCAGCTGCCTTATATTCTTCTGTTGTCTCGCCATAATCCGCCTTCACAGTAGCTAAATCCAAGTATGTTTTATACGGTTTAGCCGTTGCTGCACTCCCCAAGATCAAAGGTTTACCAAAACCAAGCCTTGGCGTTGGCGTTTCAATCTGGATAATTACATTTACGTCCTTAGCCAATTGGCTCAACTCCTTCCACGTTCACCGATTCAATCGGCGTGTAATCTTCTTCGATCACGTTTTTAGTTCGTAATTCAATTTCAAAAGCGTTTCGCCGCTCCCATTCTGTACCAATCTGTACATCATTTTTCACAGATTCACCAACGGTCACGACAACTGTGTTGACTTCGTCCTTCAAGAGCCTGTGACCGGACGTAAGAAGCCAATCCCTCGCCCGATTCGCCAACACGACAGCTCCCAACCGATCATGGGCATAGCTTTGAAACGTCACGCTTAGCGTCACATCTCCTGTATGCACCATTTTGTTGTCTTCAAGGGTTACGGCCATGTGACCACGCACACCGCTTTCATCAGAAAAGTCATATGACATGAACGGAACTGGTGGAACCTTGTTCACTCCGTCAATCTCAATGACTCGCACGCCGATAGCCGCCGACAATCCTTCGATCATGATTTTTCGGATCGCCTCAAACTGGATCATGTGTACTCACCCGCTTTAAACGGTACTCGTTGACATTGCTGTACTGATTCCAGTCACTATCAGACTCAACCGTGTACTGTTTACCTTCATGCTCCACGACATCCCCCGAATCATGTCGATACGTAGTCAATAACAGCCTGTCGTCCACTGTGTAACGTCCTCCATCCGTTTGGGTGAGTTTATCCCCTAAAGGTTGTATCGACCCTCTCAGGGCGATTCTCTCGGTTTCGGGAGGTCGATAGACGCCAACCGAGTCCCAATCTCCCTCGCCCTCACGGATTAGGGTGTATGGACGCTCATATTTGCTTAGGATTCGAGCTTGATCAAATCGCATGGTTACCCCCCTTTATTCCGCACGCGGAACACGATAGATTCTCGCAAATCCATATCAGACTGCAATAGACGATTCCCTTTTTTGACACGAGCATAAATTACAGATAGTCCAGGTTGTTTGATTCGGTCAAAGTTCTTAACCACACGTTGTTGCCCGACTTGTCCAATCTCTTGTAAGAGAGACTCAACCGACTTGTTTCCAAGTGCGATTTCATTTACTCCGGCTCGGACAAGCTTGCTAATGGCGGCCTGCGCCTTCTTTTTACCGGAGCCGATAAAGGAACGCGCCGGAATATTCATCTTGGCTGAACCAAATTCGTGAACTGCTGCAATCATAGCCAGTTCCGCATTCCCCTCAACCCCTATGACAACCTCTTTATCTATCAATGGACGTACACGGTTAACCATTACAGATAAGTCCATATCTCCGGTATACGTGACGTTTGCTCGTCTTGCACGGGCCATTCAATCACCTCACAACTGAATAAGAGCCTTGACTGCACCCGGCAGGCTTCGGCCCTCATCTTTGTATGTTACGGATATGTTACCTACCCTCTCGCTCGTGACGCCTTGCTCTCTCATGAGAGTTTGGGCAAGCAATACACAGGCGAGTTCGTATTTTTGTGGCAACGTGGACGCCGGAGCCTCCATGTCGTCGCTTGGAAGGATATAACCCGCCAAATATTCCACCTCAACCAAACGTGCGCCACAAGGCCATCCAGAGCGTTTAAATAACATACCGTTTTCAGACTCAATCTTAAAAGAGTCCGCTTGCTGAACTTTATCGCTAATGCTCAGTTTGGATACCGAGTGAATGGGGAAGTTGCGAAGCCGGAGGAACTGCGTTCCAGGACCGTCCAATGTCTGTTGGTATGTCTTGTATTCAAAGCTTCGATTACATTCCCGTTCAATCCACTCTGATGCCGCCGACAAAGCCGATATCAGGTACAAGTCCTGTGAAGTGTCGTCCGCAGGAATGGACAACATTCCTTTAGCTCTTTGGAGTGTCGTCAGCATTAGGAGCACCGCCTGCTGTATCATCTTGTGTCTTGGAATCTTGTTTGCCCGAATCAGCCGTTTTGGATTGTTTAGGTATCGCTTGCCCTTCATCATCCTCGGCAATAACTCCCGCAGCCCTCAGGACGTTCGCTCGCTTCTGATCAGCGGCATACAGTGACCCAGTTTCAATCAACTCTTCTGTTTCTTTATCGTTAAATGCAGAAATTACCTTGTAATTCAAAACTTCGTCTTTGGCCATCTTTCTCCGTCCTCCTATCAGGCCTGGAATGTCCAGGCCGCCTGTGATATTTAATTAAGCAGTTGGGATACCCAATTTGACGAACGGAGACACTTGGTATCCATTCGCAAGTGTGAACGGACCATTAACCCACGGTTTGCCATCCACGTTCCAGAATGCTTTGATGATCGTTTTGTTTTGTGTAAACAGCGGAGCGTCCGAAGCTTGGATAAAGATACCCGCCCCGTCTTTGATAACGTAGTATCCAAAATCAGATAGTGTTAAATCTCCGACAGTCCCAAGCGCTGGCGAATTTTCAGTGAATCTAATTGGATATCCAAGAAGCGTTCCGCCGATTTCAGCGGCGATATTAGGTTGAAAGATAAGGTTTCCGGCTTCGTCTTTCATCGTCAACAACTGCGGCAAGATGGATTGAGAAGCTGTCCATACCAATCTACCGCCAAGTTTAGCCTTTGCAAGCATTGCAACAACATCTGCATAAGTAATGACTGCTGCTGTTTTACGAGCAATCGTTGTCGCGGCCGTTGAAGTAAATGCCCCAAGTGGTTTGCCTACACCATCACCAAACATAAAGGCCCTATCCTCAGCAGCGGCAATGGCTCCACCAAAAAGGCGATTAACGATTGAACTTATTGCTGGAGCATTGCGAAGCAACTTGTCCGTCACAACAATGTGCGCTGCCACTTCATGCGGTGTAAGGCTCATATCACGGAACTTCGCATTTGTTTCTGGCTTTTCGTCACCCTCACCAATCCATGTGACCTCTACGCCGCCGTAAATATTTGAACCTGCGCCTTGATCAAGAGCCGGAAGGTTGATAGTTGCATCTGGTGATGTACCATCTGCTGGAATCACGACAGCCCGAGGACGGACAACCGCTGTCTCCGCAGCGATTTCAAGAAGTTGTTTTGAATACTGTGGAGGGACGAAGATTCCACCAGATACGTTCGCACCGACAGCGAGTTCACGGTACTCTTTTAATCGTTCATCGGACGGATTCGAACGATACGTGGCGAGCAAGTCACCGAAGTCACGAAATTCGCCTTCAAATGCTGGATCATCGACTGGTTTCTTCGTCTCAACCGCAGACATTGCGTTCTGTTGCTTGCGTTCTTCCAACTTAATCTTGGCTTCGAGTTCGCGTTGTTCTTTTTCCAAGGCTGTATACGCAGTTTCTTCCTCATCATTAAAGCCCCGCTTTTCCCCTTCGGCCTTATTGAGCATCGAGCGCATTTCTTCTTTCTTGGCCGCGAGTAAGCGGCGCAGTTCCATCAAGTTTTCCAAAGTAGTAGCCTCCTAAAGATTTAATTTTCTTCGTCTCATTTGCAATTTAAGTAAAGCTGCCGAACGTTTCTCTGCCTCATCTTCACTCACATCAGGTTTAGGCCTTGATTGGAAAGTGTCTTCAGCTGAACGGATGCCGACCGAAGACTGTGGATATGCCGGAGTCGTGACAGGTGATACTTCAAACAACTCTGCTTTCGTAACACTGCGGATAGCCATGTCACCCGTTTCGTCCCAATCTTCTTTGACTGCCCGGAAAATAAAAGACGATCCTCGCACGTCTCCGCGCTCAATCGTCTCTACATGTTTATCTGCCCAGCTCGGAGGCTGTATCTCATATCTCAGTCCAAGATCATCCTCAAATAATTGCAGTGTCCCAGGAGTACGACCCAAAATCTCTCGGCTATCATGTTGCCATGAGGCGTATACATCCGGGTTCTGCAAAGCTTCAGTAAATGCGCCCCGTTGGAACTTCTCTTGGAACATCCCAAATATCGGATGTGATAACTGATCCCACCTCACAGCGTAACCGATGATTTTGGTCGGCTCTCCATCAACTTTCCGAACCTCCGGCCGACTCCCCGGTAGGATTATCTCCCGTTGTTCCTTTGTCTCTTTCCCCATTTTCGTTATCACCTCCCTTCGGTGTAATTGGCTCAGGAGATTCCTTGTTCTGATTTTTGTAATAGTCGTCAAGCATATCCAGCGGCAACATGTTAAGCGGTACATAGTACCGATCACCGCCGTCTATGGGATTATCATTTTCCTTTTCCCGAATGTCGTTTTGAGAATAAACACCGATCATGAACATTTCTTTGTAGAAGGCCGCACGCGCTGTTGAATCCCCGCGAAGCAATCCTTCAACAAGATGCTCGGCAAAGAACCGCTTTTGCTCGTTCGATGAAAATAGCTTCCAGTTGATGGTCTGTTCCCATCTGATCAGCCATGGCCGGAGCGAGTGAATAACAAAATCGGTAGACTGTTGTTCGATGTTTGAAAACGAAGCCCGTTCAAGGTCTGCCATCATGTGCGGCGGCACGCGAAATACCCGTGCAATCTCAAGTATCTGGAATTTCCTTGTCTCCAAAAATTGAGCATCATTCGGTGGAATCGTGTTTTTAGAAAATGTCATACCCTCTTCTAGCAGCATTAGACGGTGAGCCTTCCCCAGACCCTCGTATTTTTCTCGAAGTGATTTCTGCAATCGTTCAAAGGCCGGATCGGATAATGTTCCAGGAAGCGTTGCAACTGCGCCGACATTCGTCCCGTTCTCGAAGAAGTCAGCTCCGAATTGTTCGGTTGCCAATGCTAGTTCCACGGCTTGTCTCGCCCAATGAATAACGGATACGCCTTTGGTTCCATCAAATCCAAGTCCAGGTATATGGAACATGGCATAAAACGGGACGTTATGCTGTTTTCCATCCTTTGTCGCGACTCTAAAAAATGGATCTCCTTCGGCCGTTTCCATGTGTTCAACCCTGTGAGGGGGAATAGGCCAAAGCGCAACGATTTCGCCAGCTAAGTCAAATTCGATTTCCGCATAGCAGTTACCCCACAACAAAATATGAGCCATCATAGTTTCACGAAAAGTAAAAGCGGTCATTCTCGGATTAGGCCTGTTCTGTAAAAGATCGGAAACTCTGTGTTTGGTCTTCATTTTCCCTCTTGGGTTTAACCGCTTATAAACAGGCAAGGGCAATGAAGCTACCGACTCAGCAAGAATCCTTACGCAAGTCAGCACGGCTGTTGAACGCATGGCCGTTGATTCTGTGACGGCTATCCCTCGACCCATCGGAACACCTAAAGCATTGTAGAGCCAGCTTTTGGGATTCTTCAGGTCACTGGAATCACTCCGCTTCTCAAATAACTTTGAAACAAATGGTATCCGCAGTGTTTACACCCCCTTTCATTAAATCGCTCTGACGCCACGTTCTTCATAAACAGACCTTTTCGGTTTTGCTGAATTTGAAAGCGTCAGCTTGTGGGCATCTATGACAGCATCCACCGGGTCAATCCGCTTCGTTTTGGCAGTAGGATCCTTATCTATTTTGATCTCGCCAAAACTGTTACTGACCGTCTTGGCGTTCGCCATGCTCCACGTTAAAAGTTTGTTCCGCTTGTCGTAAATCACGTTTCTGGCCTCTGCCTCCAACTTGAAATCCACCGTAGCATCATTCAAACTCTTAGCGCTTTGAACAATCTCAACCAGATCGACACCGAACTCTTCCAGGTCAGACAAAAAAGCATCTGCGTTGTGTGGATCATACGCTATGCCTAGCAGCTTCAAATTATGTTTTTTAATCAAGTCCCGGTAATAAGACAGGATGTACTTGTAATCTGTCTTGACTCCGCCCATCGTCTCTGTTGGGGTCAGCAACCCTTCCATGATCCACATGTCATAAGGTGCAAAGTCACTCTTCACATGTTCGTCAACCCGCGCAGCCGGAATCCAACTGTGTGAATGAATGTAATACTTGCGTTGCCCGTTAATGTCTAACGGGAATTCCAACGCACCACTCGTTAAGTCTCCACCTGAAGACAAGTCCAGACCCAGATAACATTCCTTGCCCTCCATGTCTTCGATGGTTGTATCAGATTCACAGGCTACCCAATGTTCCATATTCATGTACTGAGTATCTGAGAACTGCACCCATCTGTTCAGGGACTTGGTCAGGAAGTTCCGAAGCTCTTCGCCTTGTTGAACCTTCGCTTTGATCGCTTCAGCACGCAAGCTCTCCAATGTTTCAGGAGTCCAGAGAGGGTTCGCCTTCGGCCAGTTCGATTCGTCCCAGACATCGTCTTCTTTGTCCAGCTCGCAAATAAATACAAATTGCGTTTCATCTGCATGAGCGCCAGACAGGATTAACTTGCAGTACTTGTACAATTCGTAACATGGACCGTTGATGTTAAATCCGGCTGTTGTGATAACGGAAATAAGACACTGCTTCAGCTTCTTGGTTCCGTCAGCCAGTAGTTTGTACATCTGGTTATCCTTGTGCAAGTGGTACTCATCCACGGATGCAAAGTACGGCCTGAAACCATCTATGGATTTAGTGTCACGACCAAGCGCTCTTATCTCGCCTCTTGAAACGGTACACAGGATCGTGCTTTTATAATCCTTCACGTCAAAAAGACCGGATTCGTATTCATCCCCGGCCAACTCTGGGTCTGCATCAATAAACTTGATACATTCCTTTAATACAATTCGTGCCTGCGCTTCCTTGGTCGCTGTAACGTAAACTTGCGGATAGCTGTATCCGTCAAAGTTTCCGTAATACAACGCAGGAACCGCATTTCCCAACGACTTACCATTCTGCCGAGCTACTTGGATGTATGAGGTTCGAAAACGCCGATACCCGTCCATCTTCAGCCAGCCGTTCCAACATCCAAAGATAAAGTCTTGAAACCCCCATAATTCAAGAGGCGTCGGTTCCTCACCCTCAGCCAGTGTAAGGGACTCGGCAAATTCTATGATCTCATGGGCTTTATCTGGGTCGAACACGTAAGGAAAATCTTCCGTGCCCTGTCGTTCTAGGTCTCGAAGGTGCCTTTCGCACGCCTGGCGTTGGGCTTGTCCCGCTATGATCCTGCCGGACGTGACTTCGAGAGCGTAGGCCGTTACTCGGTCCGTCTCACCAACTGTGTTGTATGGGTATATTTGCGGATTAGCCACTGCGGTTGGCACCGAACTTTCCAAACTTACTCACCTTTTCTTCCTTGGCTTTTGGTTTCGGAACGTTCTTCACCTTGGACAACGGATTCAGGAATAGCCTGTCCTGCATTTTTATGAGCATGTCCATTTTCTTGTTGATCGCAGTTTCGATCTTCAGGACACCTTCAATGGATGCCAGTTGAGACAGATATTTTTGTGCCCGAAGCCCATACTCGTTCAGGTCCTGTTCTGTTTCCTCGGCTTTTCGAGCCAATTCCTCGAAATATTCTTCAAATACATAATCTTCGATGGAAATTCGCTCGATTTTTTGGTACTGTTTCAGCAGTTTTTCGTATTCTGAATACGTTCGACAATACATAGCTAAAAGACCAACATCAGAACTTGAAAGCAAGTTCACACCATCAACAGCAGCAGCTTTATATTCCTTCATGCATTGTTTCCAATGAGAGAAGGCGATTGTGTCATCCTTTACAAACACTGGAGGTTTCAGCTTTTCCAACTCAGTTTTTCCAAGCTTAACCTCACCTTCTTGTCTGGCTTGAATCTGTGCTTTCGTCAGTCTGTTTGGGTTACCCTCCGCAAGATGGAGTCCAACCGGTTTGGCGTTTCTTCCCATCAGAGGTACCCCCTAACCTCAGAAAAATTTATAAAACGAATTTTTGCGCGAAATAAGTCCGACGCGGTCTATCGTCCAAAAGGTTTCCAGAGATTTCACCCCCCTCCCCCATTGCCGAAGCCGCCGTCCTCCTTAGCTGTCTTGATATCGTGGCACTGCTTACACAATGCTTGCCAGTTGTTACGATCCCAGAACAACGTCTTGTCTCCCCTGTGTGGCTGTATGTGATCGACTACCGTAGCCGCCTGTACATATCCTTCCTTCCAATGAGTGACGCATAGCGGATGCTTCTTCAGGAATCCATCCCTGGCCTTACGCCATCGGCTGTCATATCCTCGCTCTGCTGCTGTCCCTCTATGTTGGTCATAGCTATGTACTTGGTCTTGGTGGTCTTCACAATATCTGCCCTCGTTTATAGTCTCCTTACACCCTTGCTTAGCGCAGAACTTTTTAAGCGGCATACTCAGCGCTCATTCCTTTCTGCATTTCGGTAACATACACATCTGCTTAGCACCCGCCCATGCCCCCCACACGCACCCTCTACATTGATTGGGCTGGAGATTGGACACAACAGGTACAGGACGTTCTTTAATTGCCACAAAGTGTGGACTCCTAATCATTTGTCACGCCACCACCTTCAGACATCTTCAAAACCTCCCTTCATAATTACAATCGCTTGGGAATCTCTCCATAAAAAAAGGAGCCACCCGTATATGGATGGCTCAATCAAGGAGGAGTAAAACATAGTCAAACCGTTCGTTGGTCCGGCTGGGACCTGCCCCCAGACTGTTGCTCTCAGACCATGATGCAGGCTCCGTTAAGAACCTGCTATATAATTATCCGTATTTGTATGGCTCGCCCGGATGGAGCGAACTTGCGGTGATCTTGCCCGCATCCCCCACGTCCACACCGCCACATCTGAGAGAAGTCCATAGACTCTCTCCGGGTCACTCAGCATGGTTGAGTCCTGGAGCGATAACGGGCACCAAGCACACCGGGGAAGATTTTTCCTTCCCTATGTGCCTAGTTTAAGTCTGAAATACAGACGTTGTGCCGACCCACTACAGACGTGCTACAGACGCAAAACCCATAACGTGCAACCATCAGATAGCATTTATTTAATTTAAAGTTCCTTGCGCTAAATACTGGAAGATACTATAATATTAGGCGTGACAACAAATTAAGTTAAAGATGATGAAGGAGGGTGAATCCAAACTATGTGTAGCATGAAATTTGTGTCGTCTGATCGAGCGAAAGCTTATCAAACAAATTCGGATCACTAAAGGACATTAGATTTACTTTTAGCAGGGGTAAATCGCCAGTTTCTCTAATCATCTCCTTGATTTGTTTGTTCACACTTTCCTGTTAGGTAAAATGATAATAGTAGGATGATGCGTTTCTCACATTGTCCTTTGCATTTCTGGGGAATGGCTGACAGCTGCTCCCCAGACCTGGGCAATCTGCCCCTGAACAAAATGTGAAGGATGATGATAATGAGAAACTGGCAACAACCTGCTTACTTTTACCTGGTGGTGTACCTCGATTTCACGCTTGAGTATTTCCTCTCAACGCTGGGATTTGGATGGGCATCATTTAGCTTTGCTCTGTTGTGTTACTTACATAGTAGACTTAGCGAATAGGAACTGAGAAAACCAAAGGGGTCGCTCCCCTTTGGTTTTTTTGGTTTGATTAGATGGCTCCAATTAATTTAAGAGTCTCGGCCACAGATTCTATTCCTCGGACGATTCTCCTGTCTACTGACCTATCAGTTATGCTCTGAAATCGATTGACTGTGCCCCAGCGCGGAAACCCTCGAAGGAATCTATATTCCATTACTTTCTTGACCCCATCATCTTGTATAAGATTCACGGCCATTTCTATAGCATCGGCTTTTTGATGATACTCGATCTTGACCAATTCTTCCTTGTCAGATAGCAGGGAACGGTTGTTCAGTGCATTTGCTGTTTGTCTCATCCGCGAATACCTTTTCAACATGCTTCGAGCTGCTTCGTAATCTGTCTTATCCGCTCTTGGGAATAGCTCCATTTGGATAATCACCGCCCCCATGCTCTGCACCCTCTCCTGGTTCCCTCTTCAACCTCTTGTTTTCTACATAAAGTAAAGTGCATTGGTGTTGCCAATATGATACGGATCTTGTGAGAGAATTAATTTCTTCTTGCTGGATCTCCATATGATTAGCAAATTCCTTATCTTGATTGTACAACTCAGACCGCTGGGTATCGGAGAGTGACTTGTACTTCTCTAATTGCAACATAACCGCACAAAACAATTCGTAGTCGGATTCACTGAAATGATCCTTTGCCAGACTGTCTATTTTCGCCTGCGCGCCTTCCAATGTCGTTTGATTCATTCTGTCACCGCCTCAACCTGTTCCAGCTCCCTGTATACATCCTCGGGAATCTGAGTAATGATTATGTCCGGTTGCGCACGCTTTTTGTCAGATATGTCCGCAATGGCTCGGGCTGGATGGCTGCTCTCAAACAGTTCTACGACTTTCCCGCCCTGCTCACATTTAAAATATCTCACTCTCGCCATCGTCTGTACCTCCAGTACACAATGTTACATGTTCAAAATAGAAATCTGTATCGTCCAGCTCTTCATCATCCATATGAGTTATCGTGAATTCCCTCTTACATGTAGGGCATTCAACATTATCGCCAATTTCTAATTCAATGATCATTTTGTCTCCCTCACCAACCATTCCGCTCACGTATTATCTTAAGTTCCGATTGAGTTAAAATAACTGTTACAGGATCATAATTGTCTTTGATGGATTGAATATCGTTGGTCAACGGCAGAGAGGCCATGAATTTGTAATAGCCCTCGATATCCTTTTCATCCGGCTCGGAATAGTCCTTGCGGATAAGCAACATTGCATCAGACAATACGGATGTATCAAGATTCTCGTCTCCCCAGTCTCCGCAGTCTATCCCATCGCATAAATAACGGCCGTTCTTTTCCTTCGCCTTAAATGCTATTGCTTTAATCATGTATTCCCTCCTATGAGAGAGGGGCAATCCCCTCCGTATTTAAAGCCACATCCTTTTATGCCGATATGATGCACCCCAGCCATCCTCCTGCATCGGGATCAACGGTGTGATTTCAAGGCAGGAAGCTGGATAAGGTGACATGACACACGCTGGATCAAATGCTATGACCCGTTGCTTTTTGCTGTTCAACTTGTATTCAACAGGCCGATTATCGTAACACCAGAGCATGTCCTCAAATACTTTATGAACAACAACCATCTTGTTATCTGGACTTCCTACCACTCTGCAAACCATCCCTGGTTTGAATTCTTCAAAGTAGAAGAACAGGAAAGCCATATCTCATCACAACTCAGCTTTCATTCGATCTATTAGGCCGTTTGTAGCAACCTTGTACTTAGCGTGCATCTCCTGATCCGTTTTGCCGACAACCTCCAGGGCACCAAGCAGATTAGCGAATGCATCATTCAAATTCTTGAAGTGGGCTTTAAATATGGCTGCTTCCTCGCCTGTACCTTGTGCTACCTTCTTACGCAACTCTTCCAACTCTGCTGTGATTTCCGCCGGAACTACCTCTACCTCTACAGTAGCAGGGACAACATCAATCGGCTTCGCCTTCAAATCCTGTTCAAGCTGCTTAATCTGCGCTAAGGACGCTGCGTGTTCCTGCTTCGCCTTTTCAAGCTCTGCCTGCAATTCAACAGCTCGTCCATCATCCTCACCTGATTCAGCTTTGGCCGCAGCCGCCTCCGCTTCTTCTGCCTGCTTCTGGAGCCGTTCAACAATCTGCGCATGGTCTTCATGCTGTTTCTCCAGCTTCTCCCGCAGCTTCCGCTCCTGCTCCATAGCCTTCTGAGCCTCTTTCAGCTTCTTTTCAGCCTCTTTCTTGGCCTTCTCCGCATCCTTACGAGCCTTGACTGCCTCAGCCAGCTCACGAGTAGACATGTTATCCACGTCATTCTCCTGCACAAAAGCCTCACGTTCCTCCGTTGAAATACCCAGCAGGGCAACTGCCTGCGTATAACTCAATTTCCCAAGCGCTTCCGATTCTGCATTATCTCCAAACAATGAGAGTTGATCAGAACCATATTCTTTGAATACTTTCATGAGGTTGTTAGCTGTACTCTGTGAGTAATCAACCGAATCAGCCAGCCAGTTCATCCACTCGCCGTGCGGCATCATCTCTTTAGCCTCTGTCAGCCTGCGCCCAATCTCGATAGAACTATGAATCATGATCTTGCGTGTCTGATCCTTAATGCTGTTAATCTCGATTGCTATTGTCTCAATGGTGCGGATGGCTAATTGGCTCATACGGCTACCCCCTCGGTATTTTTAGACCCTTTAACACGTCTCTGCTTTTTAACAACAAGCTTAGTCACCACGAACTGATCAACAAAACGTTTGACATCATCAGTCATTTTGCAATTCTTCATCCCTCGACACTGCATTACCTTGCTTCCCACTAGCTCCATGGTGAAGTAAGGTATATCAGGGGCATCTTCTTTCCTTATGCACATGATGATAATCCGTCCATTTCCGTAGTCTTTTGCATAACTACCCACACAATGATTCAGCTTTATTCCCTCATCGTGTAATTCTTCTAGTGACATGATAGGACGAATCAGTAACCCATCCTTTTGGAACATGAATTTTTTCAGTCCATCTGCCCGCCTTTGAATAATCAAATCAATAGCTCTATCATTTTTTAACTTGATTCGTTTTCCCAATTCAGCATGAGCACTATTCAAATCATTTGGGAATAAGTATCGTTCTTCATCAAGGCTCATTCCAAGCTCTCTACATTGTTTTCTGTAATCCTGCCAATCAGAAAGCATAGAATACAAGTTGTCACCTTTGTAATGTTCTTTTTTCATTTGTTTCAAGATATATTTAATGACTGTAGCTTCAGGGGCCAGTTTACAAGCATCTTTGTAGTAATTATTTATATAGCCCCCATACACTCCACCTATTATTGCCGCATCTCGAAGTGTGACGGGCAGTTCTCTTTTTCGAGCATATTGATAGAACCTCAGTTCTTTTGGGGTCAGCACAAGTTTGTGGTTTCGTATCTCTCGCAACTCCACTTTATCCAGCCGCAAGACTTTCATAAGTGTTGTTCCCTGCCAGTAAATTGCTCCATATGTCTGTTCTCGGTAGAGCTTTGCCCATATAAAACTTTCAAATCCTATTTTGGTCAGATATTCTACACAAGGATATCTGGATGCTAGATCAAAAAATTCAACCATATCAGTTACATAAAAGGAATTCTTGTACTTCGTGTACTGTTCCCAAGTAGAATACTGAAATGGAGTACCCTTCACAGCTCTCTTAATATTCGACAGTGACATGAACCTTGGGCAGCCCGATCCATAGCGTGTAGATACTTCATCAAATGCAGACCTTACCTCTGAGCGTAGTTTTTCATAGCTGTAATAAAAACTTTTACCTGGACGGAATACATAATGCATATTGGAACTGTATTCTGTTTCTATTTTTGTGTAGTCACCGCTATAGTCTCTTCTTACCTCGATCACTCTAGCAACAATAGTTTTATTATCTAATATCGATTTTTCATACCAAACAACTACTGCACGATCCAGCATATATTTACGCCCAAGACCTGAAGCTCGTACCTTACACTTTGATTTACAGTGAGGACACTCAACCCGAAGAAGCTGTTTGTGCTTAAGTTTCGCTTCTGGATAATGCTGTTTTTTGCAGTATGTGCAATATGCTGATTGAATGCCTTTCATTGTTTTTATGAACAAGTACCTGCTGTCTTTTAAAGCTGTTTCAGTTACGAACCTGACAAGTGACCGACTTATTTTCATAGGGAAATGCTTAACAGCATCTTTAAATTCCATTGAACTGTTCCCCCTCATAAGAAATCATCCAGCTTAACATCAAACCGCGCAGACTTCTCTTCGACAACCGGTGCTGGCATGTTCGCACCCTGCAATCCAAAATAATTCAGCACTACAGCAAATCCTTCTGCATCGGTCAGCATAGCCATCCCGCCAACTGCCTTTTTCTTGGCCTCTGCCTGCATAGCAAGGAGACTTTTAGCAATCGTCTTGTCAGCGGCCGCAACCAAATCCGCAGTACCAGGGTTATCCTGCACATGCTTGATTAAGAAATCCCCGATTAGCTTGATATATGCGTTCGCACCTGCCCCATCCATTTCAGCCCTCAATTTTGCTATTGCTGCTTCCATGTTGTTCCTGCCTCCATTCATTCCGTTTTTTAACCCAGGCAAGAGCACGATCCTTGCCAGTATCCTGTATCACATACGACACACCTTCCGGCACCATCCTATCCGGTGCCACAGTCAACATCCCGAAGGTTGTCCGAACATCTTCATCCGCCGCCAATCTATCAAAAGGGGAAACGACCAGTTTGAGCCGGTCCAGCGTGTACCCCTGAATTACTAGTGATTCAACGGCCCTATCTATCCTGGCTCTCATTCCGTATCCAGCATAAGTTTGGCGGAGCTTAATAGCAGTTCGCTCCAATTCAGTAAGCTTGTCCTCAACAAGTTGCTCGAATGCCCGAGAAAATAGCGGCATGTATCGGAACTGATCCTTTGTCTTGGCCGCATAGATATAGCCCGCTGGCTGCTCATCATCGGCCACAGCCGCCCCCAGCTCCCCACATCGCTTAATCCCAAGCAAGATATCGCCTATTGGACGCTCCATATTCCAACGACCATCCCAAACCCACTCGCCGCTGACTTCATCCCGTATCTGGCGTGGAACAAAAACAGGTATTCCACTGCTCGCCACTTCTAGCTTGTTCAACCAACGGTGTAGTGGGTTCATGGTCTTTCACCAGCCTTGGACGCCTGAGAAGCCGCTGCTTCACGCATCATTGCTTCAAATTCTTCATCACTTGGCCCATCATCCGGATTAGTATCATGTTGCACGATAGGAATCGGTGTTTTTCCGCCTTTGCCGCCTCCCGCGCCGCCGGAACCCTTTCGACGTTTTGCCTCATCTTCACGCATCGCTAAAACCAATTTCAAAAACTGATCTCGAAATGTTGCGCCAGATAGCACATTCTTCCTCCAAAATGTACTTGTAGGCAACCAGTTCATCACATCAAATATCAAGCGTTTCTCAGGTTGCTTTTCAGTCAGTAGCCGGAACTCATTCGCCCATTTTTGCATGTTCGAATTTTTCAACAAATGGGCAACCCCTTCTTCTTCTGCGAATCCATCAACTTTTTCTTTGAAGTAAAGTGCCATTTTCAGAAACGGGCTGTCCGGCTCGTACTCCTTTATTTTTCGGGACCCTTTTTTCCCTTTTTCCGATTTTCCACTTGGCTCATTTTTCGGGGCCACTTTTTCCGCGGTCTTTTCGGACTTCGGGTTTTGATCTTGATTTTGGTTTGGGTCTTCATTTTTTTGTTGTTCTGAGGTTTCTCTTTCTTTAATTACTTCTTTATCTAAATCTATATCTAATTCTTTATATACCGGGACAGGGGGTGGACTTCCTTGGGATGTCCCTAGGTTGTCCCCGGAGACATCCATAGGGACAGAAGGTTTAACGGAAGCTTCAGCGGCTTTTTTAGCAGCGGCTTTTTCACGCTGTTTTGCCTTCTTCTCAGCTTCTTTTTTTCGCCCCTCGATCACCTGACCACCAATCTTATGCCAGTTCAAAATTTCATGTCCGACAAGGGTTTTCCCGATATATTTCGCCTCAATTAAAGCGTCGAACAGTTTATTCGCATCTCCGTCATAATGAGCTGCTTCAGCCAAATCAATTGCCTCAAATTTGCTTATATCACCATCAGGCGCCCAATCAAGTGCCCACCACCAAATCATGTGCAGCGTGCCCACTGCATGAGGTACATCCATACCCGTCAAACGGCATAATTTTCGTGTCTGGGGGTCCCTGTCTGTCGCCTGATAACTCTTAATCCATAACATCTATGCTGTTCACCGCCTCCTGCAAATGGACATGATCAGGACAGAAACGAGACATCCCCAGCACATCCCTGTTCTGTCCCCAACTTGTCCCCGGGGACATCCGAGGGACAATGACTGTCCTATTTCCAATATTTCTGTCCCTCTCCAACTGTGTAGTAAATGTAAAGTTCAGCCTGCTTGTTCACTTTCCAAGCTCGACCTTCAGTTGTTTCATCAGCCCACTGGTGACACGTACCAGATGCGGTTTTGGGGCCGCACAGAACAACAATGTTCCATGGAGCGCGTCCGGTTCCGTACTGGCTGGCGTTGATCATATGAGCACGCTCGAAGCGGTAAAGCGGCACACTACAGCCACAACGCTCACATTTCGTGTATCCTGCTTCACTGGAACGTCTGTATACTTCTTTGTCCACCTTGGCTGTAATAGCCGTGTGTTGCCCCTGAGTGAGCTTACGCCGCTTGTGCTTAGGTTTAGGCGCAGGATTCAATCCGAACTCAAACTTAGCCATGTACTCCGCCTCCTGTTATATGCATTTCAATCCGCACCCGAAGGCGCAGTTCATAGATTTTTTCCTTAACCGAATTAAGCTCATTCTTCCAATAAGCCTTTTGTTCCAGTGCATCAGCTTCAATCATGCGGAGTTCAGCAGTTGCACGAGCAGCCGCTACTTCCTTCTCACCGCGCTTTGCTGTAGCCCGTGCTTCAGCGTCAACGTTATCGCGCAATACATGTATCTTGGCGTAGTCGCCCTCCTTCTGAGCTGACACACGCCCCATGAGCGTATGTGCATCTGTGAGCAGACGGATCATTTCAATCATTCCACCCGGAGAATCTTCGTCGTACTCCGTGGCCTCTTTTCGGAGGCGTTTTATCTGCTTGATATACTCGTCCATTTGTTCCGCACTTGTACGTGAACTGAATACTTCACGGAGATAATCGTTAATGTCCAAGACTTACCTCCTTGTGCTACAAAATAAAATTTGATATGATTGCCGTAATATTTTTTGTATAGCAATTAACTAATGACTACGCGGACCAGGCGTGGTCATTTTTCATTTTTAAGGGCAATGTATTCATTTAAATGACGTTCCTTGCAGAAAATGCGTTTGTTTGACTCTACATATGGTTCGCCGTACTTGATACGCCGATAACATAATAGACAATTTCCGATATCGCGTTTCTGGCGCTTTTTGTCTTTGACACCAGAACCACCTTCCGTCTGTTTAATCTTTTTTTCTATCCGCTCTCGTTCTGCCTGAAGCTTCTTGATGTCTGATGCATCTGTTTCATTCATAATGTTTCTGCATATCTCATTATGCTTCTTGCGAAGCTCACGCCTCTTATCCTTCAAGTGACATACCTCCCTACGCTAAATTACATATCCTTCATTCCAACACACCGTTACATTTTCCAGTACATCGTTGCTAATCTATCAATTTCCTAAATATGCTAAACTGTAAGTGTCCTATTGTTGTCGTATCAAGGCAGAACCCTCCGGGCAAATGGAGTGTGATGCATGTTCTTCATTTTCTTTTTTTATGATTCTGAGTTCTCCAAGCGGCTGAAATCCGTTATGGAAGAACGCGACCTAGACCATACTGCTTTGGCTATGCTTGCCAACGTTTCACCTCTCACTGTAAGACGTTGGCTTAATGGCAAGTTCGAGCCTAGACAACGAAACTTGCTGAAAATCTCAAATGCACTTGATGTCTCTAGCGATTACCTCATAGGCAGAACCTGATTTAATACTTAGCCCGGGGGGTTCTGTCTTGATACGACTTCAGGGCGACTACTATCCCCCCTTATTCAGTCTCTTTGTTGCAATCCTCGTTAATTAGGTACTCAAGAGATTCATCAAACCAATTCGCTTTTTCTGGAGAATCAAGTTGCATCTGCTGAAGGAGTTTAATACGCTGAAGCAACTGCTGATGTATTGGCATGTTGTCCACGCTCCTGTATTCCGAGATCCTGCTTCAATTCAGCAATTTCCTTATCAAGCCATGAAATACTTTTCGAACTCAGGTCTCTACTTTGCCGAAACTTTACAAGACTTTGTAGGTGAACCCAAGCGAACCAATTAATCGATTCCATTCAATAGCCCCTTTCTTCAGTTCATACACCTTCCAACACATTGTTACCGGCACAATACATCGTTTCTTATGCTGCTATTGGGCTCTTTCTTCTTTCCTGTAGTAATTCGCCGCTCTCTGTTCAGCTCTCCAAGCTTCCAAATCAGCAAGACGGAACTTTATTGTTGGTCTTCTTGAACCGGTTGCCCCGTAACGTTCATGGGGAATTCTTCCTTCCTGGCACATACGGTAAATCAGTTTTTCTGAAACACCTATGTGCTTTGCTGCTTCAATCACGTCAAGCGTTTTGTCTATTAGCCCAGAAAACTCTGCTTTAAGCCTTTTCTCAACTATGCCCACTTGCTCATTCACGATAGACCTGATCGCATCTTCAAGAGCGGTTAACATTTTATCCATACCAATTCTCCTTTCCAACTGTGCTATAATGCACTTTAGATATGGCCTCTTACCAGATCATCAACGGTACATCCAAGAGCATTAGACAGTTTTACTAAAGTCTCCGCGTATGGACCTTGTTTTTTCTTTCCGATGCTGTAAAGTGCTGATACGGCAACTCCGCTTTCTTTGGATAGGCGGTAAATTGTCCATTCCTTCTTATCAATCAACCTCTTAATATTTGCTTCGATTTCCAACCCCATGTGATCACCTCCTGAACACATTTTATAACTCTATGGTGTTATATACAATCGTAGTTATAACTCAAAAGAGTTGCAAAATCCGACATTATCTCCCGTTTACTTTGATTCGCTTGACTTATCTCTCTTTTCTGTTTTATTATAACTTCATAGAGTTATAACACATTAGAGTCATATATAGGAGGCCATTTAGGTGGATTTAGCAGACAAGATATTAGAACTAATGGATGAACAAGGTATCACTAAATACCGACTCTCTAAAGAAACTGGTGTCTCCTATACAGGTCTTACTAAGATTCTTTCTGGACAAACAAAACACCCTCAAGTGGATTCGCTTCAGGCAATTGCAAATTTTTTCAGTAAACCACTTGATTACTTTATGGATCAGGAAGAAGAAAAGCCGTCTCCTGATTGGGCTACTCCCAAAGATCTAGCGGACATTAAGAAAATTCTTGAAGAAGATCAACCCGTCTTGTTTGATGGAGTGCCGATCACAGACGAAAAGCGACAAAGAGCCATGGATATCCTTACTGGTCTACTCTGGGAAGCCAAAGAACTGAACAAAGAAACTTACGGACGTAAAAAAAAGGCAAACCCTAAAGACAAAGAGTAGGTGACCCAATTGGATGACATCATTCACAAGCTTGTTCGTAGATTCAAAACAAACGATCCTTTTGAAATAGCCAAAGGTCTGAACATATTAATTCGTCACGCGGAGTTGGATCCTGGAACTAGGGGGTTTTACTATAGGCGGTTACGAAGGAGATTTATTGTCATTCACAATGGATTGTCTGAAGAGTGGCAGCGTGTAGTATGCGCTCATGAGCTTGGGCATGATCGACTTCATTCAGGTTTAAGCCAATTCTGGATAGATGAACATACATTTTTCAACATGGGCAAATATGAAAGACAGGCAAATCTTTTTGCCGTTAAACTTTTAACCTACTACACAGAACGAATTCTAGGTGAAACCCAAGAAGCTTACCTATTACGTTGTGGAGTACCGAGGCAATTGCATCATCTCGAAATGTAACTTTGCGCTTTCCAGCCGCAAGGCTGTTTACCATACATAAAAATAGAACTGATGTTCGGAACGGAGGGAAAGAAGTGGCAAAAGGAAGCATAGAGAAACGAGGAGAAAACAAGTGGCGATTCACAGTAGACTTTGGACTTAATAATGATGGCAGTCGTTATCGTCCGCGTAAAACGATAACTGTGGAAGATAAGGCGCTTTTGAAGACAACAAAGAAGCTTAGAGATTATTTAGAAGACGAGCTCGCCAAGTTTAAGCAGGAGGTCCTTAGCGGCAGCTACATCGCACCCTCTAAGCTCACATTCAAAGAGTTCTATGAAAACGAATGGAAACCCAAAGATGCTGAACCAAGATTGAAGCGTACGACATTCTTATCACACTGTTCTAAAATTGAGAATTATGTGTTACCGGTCATTGGCCATTTAAAGATTGACGAAATCACAACAATGAGGCTTGTAACACTTTTCAATGATTTAAGGAAACCAGGTGTCCGAATTGATAAACGAGGCGGTAAAGAGACAATCAGTTCTCGTACAATCCAATATATTTATGATGTGACTATGAGTGTATTCAAGCGATCTGTAGAATGGGGCGTCCTTAACAAAAACCCCCTAAACGGCATACAGCGCCCTCAGATCAGCAAGGAGGACAAGAAAGCTCGAAGAGACAGGAAGAACTTTTTCGAGGAAGACGAAGCCACTGAGGTCATTGAAACATTAATACAGAGCAACACACACTGGAAACTCTACTTTCTCGGAGCAATAATTGGGGGATTTAGACGTGGAGAGTTAATCGCTTTAGATGAAGATGACTGTGACTTCAAGAATAATCGTTTGCGTATTGATGAGAGTATCTCACATACAGAGAATGGCCAAGCGGAGATCACCGACACTAAAAACGAAGCATCTGATGACTATGTAGATATGCCGCAATGGTATATGGAAAAATTAGCAGCTCATATTAAGTCCATGCGCAAATTACGCTTCGAAGCAAAAGCGAACGGAAAATGGCAAGGAGGAGATCGAAACTTTGTTTTTCATTCAGGGACAGGAAAACCTTATTATCACACAACACCAACCCAACAGTGGAAAATATGGTGTGAACGAAATGGATTCCGGAATGTATCTTTGCACGGGTTACGACATACGAATGCAACTTATCTGCTAGGACAAGGCGCATCCATTAAAGAGATCCAACATCGATTGCGACACTCGACTTCTCAGGTGACCACAGACACATATACCCACGTAACCAAGAAGTTGAGCCGTCAAACCACAGCCCACCTTGACGTGTTCGATCCAAAAGTTCGTCCCCAATCCGTCCCCAAAGATGAAAAATCCACTCATTCACGGTGAATTAGGCATTCCATTCCGAATTATAAAAAAAAGAAAAACCCCTTGAGGGACAAGGGATTTCAGGGTCTTTCCTAGATGCCGAGGACCGGGATCGAACCGGTACGGTAGTCACCTACCGCAGGATTTTAAGTCCTGTGCGTCTGCCAATTCCGCCACCCCGGCGTATGTAATATTTTCTTGGCGACAAGAAATATCTTACCATGAATAAATTAATAATGCAACCCTTTTTCCTAAAAAAATGAAACAGGCACTGCAAGCGCCAGCTCACAGTGCCTAGAAAGTCCGAGTTGCGGTCCCGGACTTCCGGTAAACCATCTATATTAAGGGAGGTGTGAGATAAGAATACCTCTCCAACATTAAAGGAACCTAAAATCAGCATTAAATTAAACTAAAAAAGCAAAATAGGCTTCACACGCTCCACCTGCTCCTCACTACACTCTACAAAAATTAGCATATGACCTTGCAATAGCCAGTCCTCGTAATGACGTGCGTCAACTTCCGGAATGCCTGCTTCTGTCAGCGTTAGGACCAGATCATCCGTCTCACTTCCGATCTCATTGCCCGCTAATCTTCGCACTGCCTTCCCGATGGATGCGGTCTGATCCATTCGTTTTCCGAGCCCTGCTAATATGCCCTTCAACGCTCCAAACGCTCCGTCCGTTCCAGCACCTTTTAGCGGTTTGGGTAACCCTGTCCTCTCACTGATCATCTCCAAATCCAGCTGTTCCTTGCCTACAGCCCCCAAATATTGATCTTGGATGCCTTCCTTCTTTAAGGCATTCAACATAATAATTGCTTCGTGCTCCGAATGAGCAAGCCCAACAAACAGTTTCGTCATGCGGTTCCCCTCCTCTTCCTGATACCTTATATAACCCTGTAGTTTATGTTTAGTAACGTATCTTCACTTGCTAAGTCAATTCACCTACATCAGCTTAATCATTTCTCTACTGGAAATCTATACCTAGTTCTGATAGACTAGATAAAGAAGACAAATTAACCATTGAAAATATCGACATATCGATGAACATCTTATAAATCAGGAGCAATGACTTATGAAAAAAGAGGTAGAAATTGCCATTCGCCGCAATCAACAGATCATGGTTCGGAATACAAGCGGACAGACCGTAACCGGTTTTCCAGAGCGCTCAGCAGACAGCTCTATTCTCTCCTTACGAACTGTACAGGGAAATGTGTGGATTCCGTTTGATGAAGTCGAACAAGTCACTCGCCTGTTAACCCTTCGTTCTCACCATCTGGGCACGATGCAACTCGTTTAGGCACTTGTGCGCAAGCACATTCAATTCATTTGCTCTCCTTACAGAGAACTTAGACAGACACTAATAGATAAAGATACACTGTAGGTGAGAACCTCGGTGTTTCTACTACAGCCAACTTATATTTAAAAACCAGACGCCTCCAACGTCTGGTTTTTCTTATGGTAACTAATGATGCGGATTACTTCACTACAAATTTAACACGCGTACCATCCGGATATGTACTTAGTTGATTGCCTACCCATGAGCCTGCACCGCGATTATCCTTTGGCGTAATGTACTGGATATCTGCATCTTTACCACCCTCCGCACACATCGCCATAGGCCACTCATCCCGATCCTTGCCTTTTTTGACCGGTACACCTTTCAGTGACAGTTCCCTGTTTCCTTCAGCACCTTTCCGGTCAATTGTACAGACATCGGAATGCCCCGCTTGAATCGCCTTTCGGATATGGTTTGCTGTTTCGGGATACCGCTCTGCCGGAAAAGTAATCGTATGATCTACACTCTTGTCGGTTGTTTTGAACGGAGAAGGAATATCCAGCGGCCACTCTCCTCCTGCCAAGGCATATAGAGCAATCACAACCATGCCGACTAAGGTCAGTATTTTACTTTTGAATCCCCGGCTTCCTCTCTTGCTTCTTCTGCTACGTCTCTTACTCATGATGCGCCTCCCCCATGTAACACTAACATCCATAGCATTATAACAGAACGCCAGTTCGTAAAACAATCTATTCCACAACAAAATTCAACATAAAAAAAACAGCCGGATCCATCCGGCCGCTCACTGCATATCTTATCCTGCGTTAAAAATACTCTGTGTACTTAGAAAAGGCACTGTCACCTGAAACTCTGTTCCTTTTCCTTCAGCACTATCTACAGTAATACTACCGTTCATTAATTCTAATAGTTCTTTGCAGATTGTTAATCCAAGCCCGCTGCCTCCGAACCTTCTTGCATGTGAAATATCCGATTGCGTAAAGGCATCAAACAGTTGGTCCATCTGATGAGACGGAATGCCGATCCCTGTATCCCGTACAGAGAAAGCCAACGTGGTCATCTCATGCGATTGCTGCTTGACATCCACGAGAAGCTGCACTTCCCCTTGCTCCGTAAACTTGATGGCATTGCTCAGCAAATTATCCAATACCTGCCTTAATCGCAGTGGATCGCCCCAAAGCACATCAGGAACATTCAGATCAGCATGGCAAACTAAACGAATTTGTTTATTCATGGCCGCCAGCTCATGTGTCTTCACGATTTGCTGAATCAGCTTCAATGGCTGGAATTCAATATGCTCCACTCCCATTTTGCCTCTGCCAAGCTTCGCCATATCCAGACTGTTGTTTACGATGTTCAGGAGCGCCTCCCCGGACTGACGTGCCAGATCCAGGTATTCTTTTTGCTCTTCGGTAACCTTGCCCATTCCCGCAAGCTCGATCATGCCCATGATGCCGTTTAACGGTGTACGAAGCTCATGATTCAACTTGCCGATGAATTCCAGCTGCCCTCTGCTTGTTTTCTCAGCCATAGAAGCTGCCGTCTTCAGCTGCTGCTCCGCATATTTCCGTTCAGTGATGTCATATTGAATACCAACAAAATAAATACACTCACCAGATTCATTGAAAATGGGATCGATGTTCAGCTCATTCCAGAATTTCTGACCACTTTTGGTATAGTTTAAAATTTCAACCTTAATGGATTGTTTTTTACTTATTGCTTCCCGAATGCTTGAAACGGTTTCGGGATCTGTATCTGTACCCTGTAGAAATCGGCAATTCCGCCCGATCGACTCATCGTGCGTATATCCGGTCAGACGGGTAAAATGTTCGTTAACATACATGAGCGGAAGCTCAGGCGAGGTAGCGTCAACTACGGTAACGGAGGATTTTAATTTCGAGATAATAAATTCCCATTGCAAGGGAAGTTGATTATATAAACTCATGCCTGTGTCTCCCCCATCTCACATCCTTAACTCCAGATGGTATGTGTTGATATTAAACAATCTATTTTATTGTACCACAGTTATTCAAACAATGTAGTTCTTGGGTAATAGTTCTTAATCATATCAATCTTTATCCATTTACAATAACTTGCCTACACTCAAAAACACATAGATAAAGTTTATTCATCATCGTCCGGCGTTGATTGTCTACATTTTTTCCAGGCGCAGACCTTAAAGGCGGGGTCGTTAATAGCCCGACGAGGAAGGAAGATCGACGATGAAAACTCTCTTTTTTATATTTATGATGTTGTGTATCATCAATCTGTGTTTCCCCAAATTTGGCTGGTATCTTCGTTATGGCTGGATTGCGCAAGGTGAGACGGAACCCAGCAAATCTTACATGACGATGGTGCGAATGTCTAGTCTGTTTATGCTGCTTACTGCTTTTACTCTTGCTATGGCGTAATACAACAATACATTTGTAAAAAGACCAGTTGCCTCCTGCGCAGCTGGTTTTTCGTATGCACTGACGGGAATATGATAACTTTGTTTGTGGTGTTACTACAGTGTGCGCCGTAAGATAAATGATATAGATGTATCGTTGCAGAAAGGACACATTGGTATGAACATCGCATTTTATCCGTTCTGGGCGGCCAGAACACTGCTCTCACTTATACAAGTGATCTCAATCACAACCTTGACCTGCCTAATCTACAAACAAACGGAATCGATTGGATTTGCACTGCTACTCCTGTGCGTTTACTTGCTAGCTTATGCGGTAGCAAAATTCACATTCCATAAGTTGATGAAACACTGTATATTTTCAAGACTCCTGATCGGTATTCCTGTGACCAAAACATTGTTGCTCATCGGCATCGCGTCCTCTCTTCCCTACCTGAGATTACATATTGCAGTTATGTTTCTGGGGGCTGCACTTCTCGCTATAGTCAACTGCTGGGAAGCCTTGGTTCTGAAGAAACTCCAGTCAAGACTGATGAGAGGCGAAGATATAGCTAAGGCGAGTAGCCTGCTCTCATTTTCAAACTATACAGTGGCTGGTATTGGACTCGTCATGACGATCATCGCGATCCTATATTTAGGGCGAGCACAGGTGCTTTGGGCGGCTGTGGCCCTTTCACTCGTTGCACTCGCTCTTACCGTGACCGTTCATCACTTAACTCATAAACGCTCCAATACTTCCATAAGTCTGGACATCAGACGCCCCTTGCATAAATAAAAAAGACGAGCATGGTCAAAACTGCTCGTCTTAGGGTTACCAGGCTGCTTCTCTTTCGAGCAGCTTATTCGTTTTCTTTTTCCGAAATGGATCCTGAACTTCTCACATCTCACCCGCTGTCTAATCCAATCGGTAATCTGTTAGCGGTTTGCCTTTCTTATAATACAAATTAGGGGATAATATATTGAAAAAAATATGCACATCCGGCAGTTCAGCCTTCTCTAGAATAGACTGCATGGATGCTGCAATTCGATCATGTATCTCCTGATCACGCTGAAACATCAAAATCTCTATGGATGCCGGGGAAGGTGTCAAAGCTTGTACATCATGACGTTCTGCTTTCATTCGTTCCTGCGGAATATGAGTGATTAAGGCCATTTGTTCGGTAATTTGAGGCACAACTTCCTCCAGCTCTGAACCCGTAAATCCTTTAAATCGTATAAACGGCATTGCTATCCCTTCAATCTCTGTTAGTAGTCTCCTTATGTGATTTTAAGCACATTGTTTTCAGTTGTCAAATGTCATTCATGTCATATTGGACTGTAAAACAAGAGCAAAGCCCCACCAAAGTCTTGGTGGAGCTGATGCACGCGCGTCTGACCGTTATCTTACAGCCAGAAAGATTTGGTGATGATGACGAGCAAAATGAAGAGAACGAGAATTGCGCTAGTCGAAGTCCACGCTCCGCCAAATCCACCAACATTGCCACAACCGTATCCAACATGACTCATTTGATTGGCCTCCTTTGAATTTCAAGGTATGCCATAACATATGCGTATTTCCCTCCAGTGACCGGGCGAATGTCCAAGTCTCATGGCCCAATCCTTGGGAGTGTATCATCTTCAATGATAAGGGCTTTTCTGCCGGGCCTGTACGTTGAATCTAGAACAAAAGCAGAATCACCTCATCGGTTCAGGTACGACTTGGCCTATAGTCCAAATCGTCTTATGTAACTAACCTTTAATTCCTTCGATTTGATCAAAAATGGCTTGTCCATCATAACTAGAGTCTCGTTCTATATCTTTCTTAAGTAATACGAGATCAGTCATACTGGTGCTATTTCCACTGAGAATGCTAAGAGCCCCTACAAGCCATAACAACGGAAATAACAAAATTGATAGGACTTTTTCCATCGCTCTCCCTCCTCCCTCTCATAATTACTTAAATTTGGAATTGATTTCTTTTAGTAATACTTAAAAAAATGGAGAAGGGTTTCACTTGAATTCAACTAATATAGCTGGTTGTGAAATGGGATTCATTCCAAACCGTCCAGAAGTGCCGCCGCCTCTTCATGGTTCGGATCTATTTCAAGTACACGGCGAACGTAGATAAGAGCATCCTGTTCCAGTTCCAACTCATAACAGCACACAGCCAAATCATACAACACCGTTATCTGTTGAGCATCAGATTCAGCATTCAGTGCGTCAAGGTCACCAGTCAGCAATTCCTCCAGGAACGTTTTAGCCTCTTCATACATAAACATCTCCAATAATAACTGACCTGATACGAAAGCAACCTGATTCCGATGGTCCATTGGATAATAGGAGGACCACATCCGTCTGATGCCAGAGTGAAGGTCAAACATCTCCTCATCGCTCGCATCCGCCAAAAGATCTTTGAACCGAGAGCACGCAACCATCAGAAACTCGGCATCGTACCCGCCCAATCGCCAGAAAGCCAGAAGTTGTCTAAGATCCATCTGTTCCACTTTAAAATCTGCCCATTCTTTTAGACTAAAGAAATCGTCTGGACCAAAGCGTTCAACAAAGCGATGATAAGCCAGCCTTGTATTCGCGTAGCTGATTGAATCATCCAGCATTAAAATCATGCCAACGTTCAGATCCTTATAATGATGTGCCGTAAAATACGTAGAAGCACCCTGCTGTTCCATTACAACCTTTATCGCATGATAATTAGCTGAGAGCGAGAAACTGCCATGAAATGCGAATTCAGGCGGCTCTGCATATTTCCAGTAATCCAGCCGATGATCCCCTTTATCCGCCGTAATTAACACATAACCTGACCGGGAAAGCTTGCTTAATCGTTCGAGACATCCTAGTCCTGTGGAGGGAAGCAGAATATGCGAATCTTCTAGCTCAGCACGGTACAGCGAAATCAGCTCGGCGTATGGGTAGGTCTCTTCCATATACTCGGGTGCGGGACGATAGTTATATTTCAGTGTCATATTTTCCAGGATCTCGGCAGGGTTCTGTTCTGCTACATGCTGTGGAAGTTCTACAAGTAGATCACACTCAAATACTTGCCCCTCCCCAATGTAAATCAAGTCCTGCGGAATGCTATCGAAGAAGTAATTGGCAATGAGTAGCAGCGGTTGTTGTAGATCCCCTTGCCTTATTGTTTTTTCGGACATAACCAGATTCAACGCTGTATCGTGCACCGCATCAAAACGTGCAAAATCCAGTACTCCCTGCTCTATGTATGTTTGCATCGAAGGATGCTCTTTCCAGGCAATCACATTCTCCATAGCCAGGTCTGTCATCACATAACGGAAAGGCGGTAGCTCCATACCCGCAATTTCCTTCAAAGCACACAGCTTGTTGAGCACCTGGTGAGCCAGTCTTCCTGCTCCTGCACCAAGTTCAACGATGGTAACCATCTCATGCTGTTCACCTTTGAGCATCAGATCCTGTAAAAAGCTGAAAATCATTTCAGCATAGGCTGTTGCAATGAATGGATTGCTCGTAATATACTGTGGCACCTGGTGATTCTCCCAAGCTTCCAATCCCATCTGTTCATAATAAGCTCTCTGCCAATCCCAAACCGGCGCTTCACTAAACCGGACATACCGGCCTTCGTTCTTCATCATCACTTATATCAAACTCGCTTTCTATCTATTTATTAGGACCAAGTCATCTAATTCTATGAAGAAAAACAATTATATCATATCCTTCTTATTTTACTTTCTATACTCTATTTATTCTTCCCCGAATACAGAGCGTCATTCCTTTCTACCCTCTCTACAAAAAAAAGCCTGCTCCTTATGGAAACAGGCACAGCGCCTATAAAATGAATATCTATAAACTTCGTAGTAAATCAAAAACAGTTTGGACTCGCATTTATGTTTCTAACAAAAGAGTAACCATTAGTCAGAGTACAAGACACCGTCGAAGTTCTCTGGACCTACACGAACGGTACCCAGCAAGTTCGTGCTGATAAAAGCCGTATACGTTAATTGTGGTGTAATTGGTGGGTTGTAATCGTCCGCAGAGAATGTAATAACTTGTGGTGCCAGAACGCTCAAGTTAAACGTGGACGTTGCAGAATAAATGACAGGATCTGTGGAGACGGTTCCCCGAACTACCGTGATCGTTACACCAACGAGTGCCAAAGGAAGCTGCAGAGTCACGGTTCCTTTGAATTGAACCCGAGGGTTCGCTCCGATTGTGGCTGTTGTCACCAATCCAATCTGTCCAAACAACTGTGGTGTGTTAATAACGAGAATCGGAATAGCGATGGAGTTAGCCAAACTCGCATTTTGCGAGGTTCTTGCATCAATTAACTGAGTCATGAAATCTACCTCCTATAGGTGGAATTGAGATAGTATATGCGAGAATGATCATCTGGCATGGACATCCATCCCATCATTGAAAAAAAGTCGTATAGAAGCCAATAAAAAAATAGAATCGTACTGTTTTTATTCCTTAGCTAAACTATACGTCGTTCCCATCTATGAAAATAGAAGTCTATGAAAACAGAAAAAAACCCTTGCATCGCAAGGGTTCTAAAATATGGGCCCTACAGGACTCGAACCTGTGACCAATCGGTTATGAGCCGACCGCTCTAACCAACTGAGCTAAGGGCCCTGAACAAATAATATATAACAGTGTAGATGGTCGCTGTAAACCATCCAGTAAAGCTATATTGCGGGGGCAGGATTTGAACCTGCGGCCTTCGGGTTATGAGCCCGACGAGCTACCGGGCTGCTCCACCCCGCGTCGTTAAAATTAATAAACAGCGACTTAATTAATATACACTATTACTCCATCATAAGTCAAGGGGTAATCTCAGGGAATAAATCGCACACCATACCGACCTTTACGTGAACGATACACTTCAACTTCTTCAGGCTCATTGTGTCCGTAAATCCAGCCATCCTGCTCCAGTCTTTTTGCTAGGCAACCTGCTTGAAATTTCGTTGCATACAGCTTGCTGAAATATATCCATTTCATCCTGCTCGTCCTTTCCAAAGGGTTCATATACTGCTGTTAATTGTAGAATACCCCAAATTCCTAAAAATAGCCGCCAGAGATGATAAAATCTCCAGCGGCCATTATTTTTTGTAATAGACGAAGGTTACTTGGATGTTACTGGTGCATAACTTATTGGAATGTTGCTTTAGGATCTTTTTTCAACTTCGCAAGCATCTCATTCCCTTTGGCTGCCCATTCACCCAGTGCTTCTTTTGGTGTCTTTTTATTTTCTAACACTTGATTAAAGTACTCCATACCTTTGTCACTTACCTGCCACAGTCCAGGCATTTTCTGATACATTTTATCCAGATTCGTGTTGGTTGGCGGCACCGGCTTCAACGTGTAGAACGCCTGAATATTGTAATCAAGTCCGTCTTTTGGTTTAATGAAGCTTTTCCGGGATACCAATTCATAGCTGCTACGTGCCTTGATCTTAGCCCAATCCTCGCTATTCATATACTTGATCAGTTCCCAGGCATCATCCGGGTTCTGAGCGGAGCTGTTGATTGCCATCAAACTGCTAAGATAGATGTTGCCTCCGACCTCAGGAGCTTCTGGATGAACGGGAGGTGTAACTACATCCCAATCTATTTTCGTAAAATCTTTCATTTTATCTGCATTTTTATTCGCATCAATTAATTGATTGATGTAATTGTAATCCCCGATCGCCATTGCTGTTTTGCCACTAAGGAACAAGTCGCCCTGAACAGGATTGTAGCGTCCTTCTGTTTGCTGATCTTGTGGCTCGTCACCTTTCGGGATGACTTTATCAATCGCCAGCTTGCTGACCGTACTCCACACTTTCTCCCATTGCGGAGAATCTACGGTCATCTTTTCTGCCTTGTCGTCAAAGACTTTCAACTGCAGCGAATTATAATACTGTTGCATAGAGTAGTACGGAGAGCCGCCGTTATATGTGCTGAACGACATTCCGAAGACATGATCTTTACCTTCGCCTTTAGTAAGGCGAGTCGCCAGATTAAAGATATCGTCCCACGTCATGTTGTCCGTTGGTGGTTCAACACCCGCTTTTTCAAACATTCCCTTGTTATAAAACAGAGCAGAAGAAGAGAAGGTTGGTGTCAGCGCATAGATGTTCTGGTCACCCAGATCTTTGATCCCTTCAAGCACACTTGGCACAATGTCGCTGGTGTCAAATTTGTCTTCCTGCATTAACGGATCAAGTTGCTTAACCATGTTCTCCTGAATCAACGACTTGATCGTAGCCGTATCTGCTACAACGACATCCACCGGATTATCTCCTGTCATAATTTTCTTCAAACTCTCCATGGTATCTGGCATTTCGTTTGCTTGTTCGGAATTCCCAAAGCCATACATACTGCCCTGATCAACCGCAGGCACGATTTCTACCGTGACATTTTTGTGTGTGAGTTCGAAAGCATCCGTAAATTGCTGACGGAAATAGCTGTCATCCTGTCCTCCCCAGAGTGTCGCTACACGCAGCACACGCTGTTCATTATCTGTATTCTCACTCGCTGTACATCCTGCGATAAGTGGCAATGCCAGTGTTGCTGTTGCCATGATGGCCAGCACACGTTTTCCCCACAACCTGTTTTTCATCTCCCAGTTCCCCCTCTTAAATTATCTTGGCGGTGTAATAACAATACGTTCACCGTCAAACTCCAATGTCGCTCGGCTATCAATGGACAAGGCTTCCAGATACTCTTTTGGCACCTGAAGCCGCCCCGCACGATCAATAATGACAAAAGCTTCATGAACGTCAGGCGCGCCTGCTTCAGACAGCCCCTGATCGTCATCCAGATTCGGATTGCGTTTCACAAATTCAGTACTGGTCAGGCCATCCCGAATCGCAACGATCCGATCAACCTTGCCAGCAAGCGTCAAGTCATGGGTAACAATGACAATGGTGACGCCAAGTTCCTTATTCATTTTGCGAAAAATGTTCATGATTGTATCACACGTCTCGGAATCGACGGAACCTGTAGGCTCATCTGCCAGCAAAATTTTTGGCCGATTGGACAAGGAGATCGCAATCGCTACACGCTGTTGCTCCCCGCCCGACAGTTGATGCAGTTTGTTATGCATACGATCCTTCAGACCAACCCATTCAAGTAACTGCATAGCGTACTTACGATCACGTTTGCCACCCAAAATCATCGGTGTTTCCACATTTTCCAGTGCGGTGAGATAGGGCAGCAGATTACGACCGTTATTTTGCCAGATGAATCCAACCGTGTGACGTTTGTATTCCACGAGTTGAGCATCCGTCATTTTAAGCAGATCCCAGTCCCCAACCACCGCCGTGCCAGCGGTAGGGCGGTCCAGGCCGCCAAGGATGTTAAGCAGCGTTGATTTACCACTACCGCTGTTGCCAATAATCGCCATCATTTCGCCTTGATTGACGGTCAGATTGAGACCTTGAAGGGCAACGACTTCCACATCGCTGGATTTAAAAATTTTGACAAGTCCTTCGCATTGGATCACGTTTACCTCTCCTCTCCCATTTTGACCGCCTGATGAACTCTGAGCCTGCGAATCTGCCAGAGCAACATCGATGCTCCGATAATCAGCATAACTACGGTTACGCCGTACAGTTGCAACATATCCTGCTGTTCAAAGACGATGCGGAATGGCGGAACTTGCGCAGACACATTATCGGTCGTTTGCAAGAATGGCAGGAAGAGCCTGCTTGAAACCTGACCGATACTAATCCCCAGCAAGATCGAAAGCCCAGCGGTGAACACCTGCTCCAGCAATAACATACCGCTAAGCTGTGCTCTGGATAGACCCATAGCCCTCAGGACACCAAACTGTACCACGCGTCCCGAGAGGTTGAAGAACCAATAGAGCACGTAACCGATTAACGAGATGATCACCGATACAAGGAATCCCAGACTCAGAATGCCGAATACCCCGCCCCTGGATGGATGTTTTCCCTGAGTGACCAGTTCAGTCCGCACATCACGGACAGAGGATAGCTCAATGCCTTCTGCCGCGAGTTTCTCCATTAATGGAGCTACCTTGGCATCCGGTTTCATTTTTAACCATACCTCGTAGGGCATTAGCGGAACCTGATCATAAATATAATCCAGATTAGCCACGAAGAATGGCATCTGATCCGGGTATTGTGAAGGCCAGTATGGAATAATGCCAAAAACTACAAATTCTATCGCTTGACCTTGTATCCCCATGGAGACCATGTCTCCCGTTTTGAGCTTGAACTTGTCAGCAAATTTCGAAGAGATCAGTACAGCCCCTTCATATTTACCAAGCAAATCAAGATATTTGTAAGGATGTGCAGGGAATAGATCGTTACGGAACCAAGCTACTTTGGCAAAGTCTACATTATCGATACCAACGAGCATCCCTTGTCCGCCGGATTTCCCTGAGACAATAATGTTGCCCTTCGTTTGCAGTACCCGTGCAGCATGCTCCACACCGTTTAATTGGCGGAACACTTCAAATGGGGGCTCGGAGTATATGATTTTGGTTGGTTGCGATGAACCGCCACCGCCACCGCCGCCACCTCCTGGAGCTCCACCACCGCCATTTCCTCCACCAGCGCCACCACCGGCCCCTCCGTTGCCTCCACCTTGCTGACCGCCGCCTGATCCGCCGCCTTGTCCAGAACCTCCTGGCTTCACCTCGGGAGTTCCTTCCCATACCGTTTGTATAATAACATCCGAGCCATAACGGTAAAGCGTACGTTCTGTTGAATTCAAATCAATGGTTCGCGCTGCGGCCGAGTTATACACTCCAAGGCCGAGCGTCAGCACTAATAGAATCATGAGCGGATAATAGGATGAAGATGAACGGGATAACTGTGTCAACGTCAGATACATTGGAACTGGTAATAACTTGCGTCCGATCAACTGTATCAGTTTCAAAATCCATGGGAACAAACGCAGGAAAAACAGGCCAAGCGCAAAGATCGCTAGTGCAGGTACAAAGAACAGAAACGGCTGCACCTGTAACTGATCTGTCGTCATCCCCGTCTGGAACGTCAGCATCTGACGTTCATAAAACAGATAGTATCCGTATCCCGCTAGACCGAGCAGCCCCACATCGAGGAACCATCGTTGCCACAGCGGCGCACGATCGGTACGTGCCTGGCGCCTTTTAGCGGATACAATCGTTGCCCGTGCGTACGTAATTGCCGGAATCAGTGATGCAATAATAGCAACCAGTACCGCTGCCACGCCAAGCAGAATCGCTTCTTTGGATACGCCAATCGGAATGGATTTTCGATCTACAAAGGATAAGAATCCACTTGCCGAGCCGATACTCTTCGCCATGAACCATCCGAGTAGCGGCCCAACAACCAGTGCAATCGCGCCCAGGAAGATGCCTTCAAGCAGATAGAGCGAGAAGATCTGACGAGCCGAGGCTCCACGGCTACGTAGCACAGCGATGTCACTTTCCTGCTTTTGCAGGGATTGTCTGGCATTCATTGCGATGAAATAAAAGACCATCGCAATCATCGGTGCAGCAAGTGTAAACAGCATCGTCTGCAGCTGCAGACTCTGGCTACGGAATTGTTTGAGCAGATCGCCGAAGGTAATATCAACCTTGGTATCTTTCAGCCGCTGATAGAGATCAATATCCAGCCGTTCCAGCACAGAGCTGAGGCCAGATAACTGGCTGGTTTGAACCTCTTTAAGATCAAATGCATAGTACCAGCGTGAATTCTGTAGTGGAATACCCTTTTCTTTGAGTAATACGTCATTAAAAACCGATTCATTCACATAAAGTCCATTCATCATACCGTCGAAGCCTTGAACCCAATACGGACTATTCGGATTGTCGGCCTTGAAGGAACCCGTAATTTTCACACGCAACGTAATATTCAGACCGCTGTAGATCGGGTATTCCAGAATATCCCCCACATGAAGATCATTCCGGTACATCCCTTCTTCCAGCATCACAGCTTCGATGATGTCGTCCTTGACCTGATTCCCAGGTTTGACACCCGCCGAGTAATTCACCTGATCATCCAGTCCACTCATCGTACCCAGTGTCATACTCCGCACACGGCTTGCATCCACTTTGGTCGGATCTTCAGGACTGACCTCTGTACTGCGAATGGATCTCGAATTCACATACGTATGAAATGGAAATCCAATGTCGCGAGGAACATCCTCGCGAATGTAGCGATTCACCTCATCCAGTCCTCTGGTATCGGTCTTTGCACCGCCGGGTGCTTGGTAACTCATCAACAGCGATCCTGCTGGTAAACCTTCACTGTTATCCTGCAGCGTCTGCGCGACAACCCGTTTCAACGCACCATCGGCATACATTGGAATACTGACGGTGAACGCTACCGCCACAATCAAGCCGATTAATGTGCTGAAAGTCATCCAGCGTGTGTTCCACATTTTGCGGAACAGCAGCCGAAGCAATGGCAGCCCCATTAGCGTCCCACAACTTTCTGACCAACCGTCAGACCTTTCAGAATCTCGACATCGGTTGATGTCTGCTGTCCAACCTCAACGTCCACTTCACGCTTGCTTCCATCATTCTCGATCACCTGTACATAGGTTCTGGAACCGATGGAGCGCAAAGCAGATACAGGAATGACAATCGCGTTCTCGGTGCGCTGAGTTACGATCGAAACCGTTAAAGGCGTACCGCGTTCTACATTTTTAGGCATCTTCGCCAGAGTAACAAGGACATATTGATCCAGCGTTTCCTTCGCCGGAGGTGAGCCTCCTTGGCCCTGACCTGATCCATTGCTATTATTGTTACTTGAAGCTTCAGCCGTAGGCATTGCTTTGATCTTGCCGGCCACTTTGCCAGCACCGTTGATGTCAACTTCAGCCTTCATGCCAGACGTAAATTTCTCTAGATCCTCCTTGGCAAATGTAGCCGCCACAACCAGGTTGGACGTATCCGCAATGGTCGCAATAGGATCATACGCTTTGACCGATGCGCCCTTCTCCACTTGAACCGCAATCACGGTACCTCCAAAGGGAGCCGTCAACGTGGATTGTCCCAGCTTTTCTTCCAGATCAGCAAGCTCCTGACGAAGTTCTTCAAAAGCAATGGTCGCTTCTTCAAACTCCACCGGGTCCATCTCGTCCTTCTTGCGCAGCGTTTCCTTCATCTGTACTTCCGATTTGCGAATCTGAAGCCGCTTGCCGCGAATTTCCTTTTCCACACTTGTTACGTCAAGGACAGCGAGAACCTGTCCTTTCTTCACTTTATCCCCCGTTTTTACATTCAATTCCTTAATGTGCATGCCATCCAGCGTAAAATATACTTTTTCTTCACGCTGACTCATCATCTTGCCACTACCGCTCACCTTTTTCTCCAGCGTCTCCGTACGGACTTCATATTCCGGTTTTTTGGAGATCGTTGGCGGTGTTATTGGTGGGAGCACCTCTTCCTCCGACTCAGATGGTAGCAATGAACAGCCTGACATCGTTGCAGCGAGTATTGCACCAAGTACAATAAGCGCTGTGCGTTTCCCCCTCTTCGGAACGGCACCTTTACGTGAGAAATCTGCCGTCCGCCATTTCATAAACATGGTCCGCAACCTCCAAAATTGTAGGATCGTGTGTAGTCATACATATCGTTACTTGTTCTACTTCAATGATATTGCGGAACACAGCCATAACCTGTGCACCCATTTTGGAATCCAGCTCCGCCGTTGGTTCATCCGCAAGCAGCAACCGAGGCCTGTGTGCAATCGCTTTAGCGATGGCCACCCGCTGCTGTTCCCCCCCGGACATCTCAAAAGGCCGGTGCTTGACACGTTTGCTCAGTCCAACTAGATCCAGACAGTGACCTACTCTGTCTTTCCATTCCGACCGCGGTACATCCGCCATACGGAGCGACAGCTCTACATTTTCCCAAGCAGATAATAAAGGCATGAGTGCATACGCTTGAAAAATAAATCCAATCTCTCTGCGCCGCAAAGCGGTTCGCCGTTGATCTCCCCAATCCTGAAGAGGCTGTCCGGAGAATAGAATCTCTCCACTAGAAGGCTGGTCAAGTCCGCCGAGCATGTTCAGCAATGTTGTTTTACCTGAGCCAGACCGTCCTTTCAGCATAACAAGCTGCTGCGGCTTTACTTCCATATCAATGCCTTTGAGCACATGAATGATACGACTGCCTGTCTGAAAGCTACGATGAACGTTGCGTACCTCCAACACGGGTCCATCATACGGAGGCAACAGTTCCTTTCTCGGCTTCGCTTTGGTCTTCTGCGGTTTTTCCTCTATGGCTATAGCCGTTGCTGACTCCTCCATAGCAGATACCTCATCTGACGTGAGCGCTTCCGCGCTTAGAGGCTCGGGCTCCGTTATGTACGAAGGTTCTTCCGATGTAGCCCTTTTCTCCAGCTTAGGTTGTTCCTGTTCGCGTTTATCACCCGATTGGCTCTTGGCAGTTCTTTTCCTTGAAAATAACTTTTTCATGCCAGCAATCACGCTCATCCTCTCTTGTTATGCCGCGCATTTCCTTCATGCGCCCTAAATCTAGAAATCTGTTCCATGCTACACTGAATTATAAACGACTGCTCTCCACTAAAAGTTACAAGCTTTTTACATCGTCAGTGTGAAAAAGTTAATATTTTGATGAACATAACAAAAAAGCACCCCAAGTTACGGGATGCCTCTTGATTATTCGATAGTTTTGCCGTCATTACGGGAATCATTACAATTTTGATACCGTTTGCTGAGCAACAGTTTATTGTTGATGGGATGATATTATTTACCAAATGAAGAAGGATCTTCACGCCACGATTGAAGCAGTGCAAAATCGCTCTCTTGAATGGTTCCTTGAGCCAACGCAACATCCATCAGCGCTGTATAATTGGACAGCGTTTGTAGAGGTATGCCGGCTTCCTCGAACGCTTTCACACCTTTATCCAGCTGATAGCTGAAAATCGCAAGAACTGCGAGTGGTGTCGCTCCTGCTACGCGTACAGCTTCTGCCGCTTTAATCGAACTTCCTCCGGTTGAAATCAAATCCTCGATCACGACTACTTTCTGTCCTTCGCTGATTAAACCTTCAATCAGATTTTCCTTGCCGTGACCTTTCGCTTTATCTCGAATATAGGCCATCGGCAGATTCAGCTTCTGAGCTACCCATGCAGCGTGTGGAATGCCCGCGGTCGCTGTACCTGCAATCACTTCAGCATCTGGATATTGATCACGAATGATTGCGGCAAAAGCTTCGGCAATATCGTTACGAATCTCAGGATAAGACATCGTCAGACGATTATCACAATAAATTGGTGATTTGATGCCGGATGTCCATGTGAATGGTTGCTGTGGACGCAGTGCCACCGCCTTTATTTTTAGCAACTGAGAAGCGATATGGTTTGGAATTTGGCTAAGTTCGATCATACGTTCAACATCTCCTTCAAAATGGTCTCTGCCGCTTCACGCGGGTTTGGTGCACCGGTAATGGGTCTGCCCACAACGATGTAATGACTGCCTCTGCTAATAGCTTCACCTGGTGTCAGGACACGTGTCTGGTCGCCAAGACCACTGCCTGCAGGACGAATACCGGGGGTTACCGTGCGAAAATTACTGCCACATGCTACCCGGATTGCTGGCACTTCGAGCGGAGAAGCCACCACACCATCCAGCCCGGCCTCCTGAGCCAGCCCGGCATAACGAACTACCGCTTGCTCTACACTCCCAGGGATACCGATCTCGTTATTCATCGTTTCCAGACTGGTGCTGGTCAATTGTGTCACAGCGATAATCTCAGGTCTTTTCAGCGAAGGATCTGCAGCAAGGGCAGCTTCCGCGCCTTCACGTGCTGCACGCATCATGCTGGCCCCACCCGCCGCATGTACATTAAACATGTCCACTCCAAGACGTGTGATGCTTTCGGCTCCGCCACGCACGGTGTTTGGAATATCATGCATTTTCACGTCAAGAAACACGGAGTACCCTCTCGCTTTCAATTCCCGAATAAAGTCCGGACCCGCTGCATAGAACAACTGCATGCCAACCTTGAGATAACAAGGAATACCCTCAAGAGCCTGTACCAGTTTCTGTGCCTCATCTGCCCCCGGATAATCGAGTGCAACCATCAGACGTCCAGCCATTTCATTGAAATTCGGGTGATTCATATCCCAGCGCCCCTTCCGCGTGCTCATTTTTTCCGTTTTTGCCCGATATAAAGGACATCCCGCCAGCCCGCAGGCTGACTGATGTCCTTCATCAAGTGACTATTCATTATACAAAGGCTGGCATAGCCTCCGAGGAGAAGTTGATCGTTTGTAGCATAATCAGCAACGCACGAATGGTATCCAGGGAAGTCATACATACCACACCATTCTCAACCGCTTCACGGCGGATACGGAATCCGTCACGTTGTGGCGTTTTACCTTTAGTCAAGGTATTGAACACAAAGTTCGCTTCACCACTGCGGATCATATCGAGAATGTTAGGTGAGCCTTCGCTCAATTTGTTCACAACGGTTACTGGAATGTTAGCCGCTTGAAGCGCAGCTGCCGTTCCGCCAGTTGCCATGATTTTGTATCCCAGTCTGTAGAAACCTTCGAGCAAAGGTACTGCTTCGTCCTTGTCTTTGTCTGCGACAGTGACCACAATGGCTCCAGTTGCTGGAATTTTCATTCCCGCACCGATCAGACCTTTGAACAGAGCTTTCGCATAGTTCGGGTCACGTCCCATAACCTCACCTGTTGATTTCATCTCAGGTCCGAGAGTCGGTTCAACACGGCGCAACTTCGCGAAGGAGAACACAGGTACTTTTACCGATACGTGATCCGCTTCCGGCCACAGACCATCTACATAACCCAGGTCTTTCAGTTTCACACCCAAGATCGCTTGTGTTGCCAGGTTCGCCATTGGAATGTTGGTTACTTTACTCAGGAAAGGAACCGTCCGGGAAGAACGCGGGTTAACCTCGATAACATAAACCTGACCCTCGTGGATAACAAACTGAATGTTAACCAGACCGATGGTTTTCAGTTCCTTGGCAATTTTGATCGTGATCTCTACAATTTTTTCTTTCAGATCTGCCGACAGATGCTGCGGTGGGTATACCGCAATCGAGTCACCGGAGTGTACCCCTGCGCGTTCGATATGCTCCATGATGCCTGGAACCAGTACCGTTTCACCGTCACAGATGGCGTCTACTTCCACCTCTTTACCCAGCATGTAACGGTCGATCAGAACCGGATGCTCTGGATTGATTTTTACCGCTTGCTCCATGTAAGTCAAGAGTTCCGCATCGGAGTATACAATCTCCATTGCACGACCGCCCAGGACATACGAAGGACGAACGAGTACAGGGTATCCAAGTGATTGAGCTGTTTCCACAGCATCGTCTACGGAAGTGACCGTTTTACCTTTTGGCTGTGCAATCTCCAGACGGGAGAGCAGGCGTTCGAACTTCTTACGATCCTCTGCTTCATCAATGCTTTCCAGATCCGTTCCGAGGATCGTTACTCCTGCATTGCGCAGCGGTGCTGCCAGGTTGATTGCCGTTTGCCCACCGAACTGCACGATAACGCCTACCGGTTGCTCTTGTTCAATGACGTTCATGACATCCTCGAAGAACAGCGGTTCGAAGTACAAGCGGTCAGAAGTGTTAAAGTCTGTGGATACAGTCTCCGGGTTATTATTGATAATAACCGCCTCGTATCCTGCTTTCTGCAAAGCCCATACTGCATGTACTGTGGAGTAGTCGAACTCAATACCTTGACCGATCCGGATCGGGCCGGAACCAAGCACCACCACTTTTTTCTTGTCCGAAGGCAACACTTCATTTTCTGTCTCATATGTCGAATAGTAATAAGGTGTTGTCGCTTCGAACTCAGCCGCACAGGTATCTACCATTTTGTAAACCGGACGAAGGTTCTCCTCTTCACGACGTGCTCTGACTTCTGCTTCAGTCGTCAATGTACCTCCAGGTTGACCTTCGGCACGCAATTCAGCGATAGCACGGTCCGTAAAACCAAGACGTTTCGCTTGATAGAGCGTTTCGGAAGTCAATTCGGATTCTGCGCGAACACGGTCTTCGAACTTAATGAGCCCTTCGATTTTATCCAGGAACCACCAGTCGATCTTGGTCAGATCCTGCAGTTGTTGCAGCGTATAACCTCTACGGAATGCTTCCGCGATCAGGAACATGCGCTCATCGTCTGCTTTCATCAGACGTTCGTTCAGCGTCGTTTCATCCAGTGTTTCTGCACCTTTCAGGTACAGACGGTGTACACCGATCTCCAGGGAACGAACCGCTTTGTGAATGGACTCTTCAAACGTACGTCCAATCGCCATCACTTCGCCTGTTGCTTTCATCTGTGTACCCAGTTTCCGGTTCGCCGATGTGAACTTGTCGAACGGCCAGCGTGGAATTTTACTTACGATATAGTCAAGTGTTGGCTCAAAGCAAGCGTACGTTTGACCTGTAACCGGGTTAATGATCTCATCCAGCGTATAACCCATTGCGATTTTGGCAGCCATTTTCGCAATCGGATAACCTGTTGCTTTGGAAGCCAGCGCCGATGAACGGCTTACACGCGGGTTAACCTCGATTACGTAATATTGGAAGCTGTGCGGATCGAGCGCGAACTGAACGTTACATCCTCCCTCAATATTCAGGGCACGGATGATTTTCAGGGAAGCGGAACGCAACATTTGGTATTCACGGTCAGACAACGTTTGGCTTGGAGCCACAACGATACTGTCACCTGTATGAACGCCTACCGGGTCAAAGTTTTCCATGTTGCAAACTACGATGCAGTTATCGTTTTTGTCACGCATAACCTCGTACTCGACTTCTTTCATACCGGCGATGCTCTTCTCTACCAGACATTGACCAATCGGGCTGTAACGAATTCCGGCTGCTACGGTTTCGCGCAGTTCTTCTTCGTTTGCACAGATTCCGCCGCCTGTTCCGCCAAGGGTATAGGCCGGACGTACGATGATTGGATAACCGATCTCACCAGCAAATTCCAGCGATTCTTCCAGCGTTGTAACGATGACACTTTCTGGTACGGGTTGTTCTAGTTCGCGCATCAGATCACGGAACAGATCGCGGTCTTCCGCTTTCTCGATGGACGTCAGTTGTGTTCCGAGCAATTTCACGTTTTCACGTTCAAGCACACCCGCACGTGCGAGTTCAACAGCCATGTTCAGACCTGTTTGGCCGCCCAGTGTTGGCAACAAGCCGTCCGGACGTTCCTGACGAATGATTTGGGTTACAAAATCCAGCGTAATTGGCTCAATGTACACTTTGTCAGCCATATTGGTGTCCGTCATGATTGTTGCAGGGTTACTGTTAATGAGTACAACTTCCACGCCTTCTTCTTTCAGAGCCTGGCAAGCTTGCGTACCGGCATAGTCGAACTCGGCTGCTTGACCGATGACGATTGGACCGGAACCAATCACCAGGATTTTTTTGAGATCTTTGTTAATCGGCATGTTATTGCGCTCCTTTCACTGCGGCTGCCAATACGGCTTGACGCGGCTTTTGCGGGTTAGTGATCTTGTGCTCACGAATCATCTCGATGAAACGATCAAACAGGTAGCTGTTATCATAAGGTCCTGGCGCTGCCTCCGGGTGATATTGTACGGAGAAGGCAGGATATTTTTTATGTTTCAGACCTTCGATGGTCTTGTCATTATTGTTGATATGTGTAACTTCAAGATCTGTGCTCTTCACAGACTCTTCGTTTACCGTGTAACCGTGGTTTTGGGATGTGATGAAGCAACGTCCACTCTCCAGTTCTTTAACCGGGTGATTGCCTCCGCGGTGTCCAAACTTGAGTTTTTCCGTGTCTGCGCCTGCTGCCAGGGCGAACAACTGGTGACCCAGGCAGATACCGAAGATCGGATATTCACCGAGCAACTCGCTGATCATGTTCACGGCATGAGGTACGTCTTTCGGGTCCCCAGGGCCGTTGGACAATTGAATGCCATCCGGGTTCAGACGACGAATCTCGTCAGCCGTTACGTCATGAGGCACGACAACAACATCACAGTTACGTTTGCTGAGTTCACGCAAAATCCCTGTTTTTGCGCCGTAGTCGACCAGAACGATACGTTCTGCTGTTCCCGGACTGTTGTACACATGCTCTGTAGACGTCATAGGCACCTGATTACGCAATTGCTCAATCGTAGTGTCCCCCATCATCTCCAGCAGTTCTTCGACAGGTTTCGATCCTGTTGTGAGAATTCCCTTCATTGTACCGTGGTGACGAATCCGGCGAGTCAACATCCGTGTATCAATCTCGCTGATCCCTACGATGCCGTATTCTTTCAGCAGATTATCCACGCTGTACTCTGCACGCCAGTTGCTCGGCGTTGGCTCATGGCGTCGTACCACGAAACCGTGCACGTAAGGACGAATCGACTCAAAGTCATCTCGGGTAATTCCGTAGTTACCGATCAATGGATACGTCATCGTTACGATCTGGCCACAGTATGAAGGATCTGAAAGTACCTCTTGATAGCCTGTAATTCCCGTATTAAAAACGACCTCTCCTGTCGTTTCACCTTCCGCACCAAATGCTTTTCCGGTGAACAGCGTGCCGTCTTCCAACAATAATCTTGCCTGTCCCTGCATCCCATTTCACTCCCTCTGTGTTTATCCAAGTTGAATTCTTGGAGTTGAACATAAGTGATGTACGTTAGCTGTAGCTTCATGGTCAGAAAACCCTGCGATCGCTTCGCTTCTTCGGGTTCTTTCTGCCCACTCCGCAGTTACGTCCCGCGTCTATGTTCAAAAGCAGGATTCAACTTTTCTTTGTTGCGTCTATTTTGACTCGAGGCTTGACTTGCCTTGAGTTTGTTCATAAAAAGTGTTTACTGATCAAGCTTTTAGTTCGTTAAAAAATAGTTGTTATGAGTTCCATTGTATCTTTTTAACGATGTGTTACGTCAGCATGTTGCTGTTTTATTGCTCTAACGTGTTATTCCATACACTTTTGCCATCCACCCATGTTTGTACCGGCCAGCCTTTCAGCTTCCAGCCTGTGAACGGTGTGTTTCTGCCTTTTGTTGCGAACGTTGCCGGGTCAACAGCCTTTTCCTGATTCAGATCAATCATCGTCAGGTCGGCAGGTGCTCCTGCTTCCAGCTTGCCCGTATCCAGTCTGAATACGCGAGCCGGATCAGCCGTCATGCGTTTTACCAGGAAGTCTAACGTCCATAATCCTGTTTGAACAAACTTCGTGTAGAGCAACGGGAAGGCCGTTTCGAATCCAACGATACCAAATGGCGCGAGCTCCATGCCCTTTGCTTTCTCTTCTTCACTATGCGGTGCATGGTCGGTCACGATCATATCGAGGGTTCCATCCTGCAAACCTTCGATACAAGCCTGCACATCACGTGGCGAGCGTAGCGGTGGGTTCATTTTCCAATTGGCATCCATGCCTGGGATGTCTTCATCAGATAGAACGAGGTGGTGCGGACATACCTCTGCAGTCACCTTGATGCCGATCGATTTCGCAAGACGAATCAGACGAACCGATTGTTCTGTACTGACATGGCACACATGGTAGTGTACCCCTGTTGCTTCTGCTAGCAGAATGTCGCGGCCTACGTGAATGGCTTCGGACTCGTTCGGGATGCCTTTGATGCCATGGCGTTTGGAGAATTCACCTTCGGTGACATACCCGCCAACTACCAGAGAATCATCCTCACAATGGGCAATCACGGGCATATCCATGCTGGCTGCGAGGCTCATAGCATCCTTCATCATTTGCGCATTCTGTACACCTACGCCGTCGTCCGTGAAGCCAATCGCACCCGCTTCTTTTAATGCGGCAAAGTCGGTCAATTCACGGCCTAGTTCGTTTTTGGTAATCGCCGCATATGGCAACACTTTAACCAGATCTGCTTCCTTCGCTTTGTTCAGTACCAGTTCTACAACCTCAGGTGTGTCGGTTACCGGTCTTGTATTTGGCATGCAGGCAATGGTTGTAAACCCGCCTTGCGCAGCGGAGCGAGCTCCTGTTTCGATCGTCTCTTTATGTTCGAATCCAGGCTCGCGTAGATGCACGTGCATATCGATTAATCCAGGGATCACCAGCTTGCCTGATGCATCGGTTACCTGCTCTGCTGACTTCTCGGCGTTCCGTACGATTTCATCTTCCGGGCCAGCGATCGTTTTAATTTTACCTTCTTCTATAAGAATGGTTTTCCGTTCAAGTTCCCCTTGTTGATTCAAGACGTTTGCGTTTTTTATCACCTGTACCATAATTGCCCTCCGCTTCGGTTCTGTCCAGCAGGGTAGATCCGCTAGATGAATGTTTTATCGTCTACTCTCTCTTCATTGGTGTGCAAGAACATCGTCTCGCCAGCCTATGACTCTATGCTAGGCCCTGTTACAGCTTCATCGCACGTTCCATAACCGCCATGCGGATCGGAACTCCGTTTGCCATCTGTGGGAAAATTCGTGAAGCTTCGCTCTCTACAACCGCATCATCCACTTCAACGTTACGGTTCACAGGTGCAGGGTGCATAATAATCGTACTTGGCTTCAGGCGTGATGCCCGTTCTTCCGTCAATCCGTAGTGTTCGCGATAATCCTCAGCTGAAGTGATCAGGCCATGTTGATGACGTTCCAGTTGAACCCTGAGCATCATGACTACATCAGCATCCAGCGCTTCTTCAAGACCTACATAAGGTGCGTGCTCTGCAAGCTCTGGCGCCTGCATTGTTTGCGGTGCGCAGAAACGTACATCTGCACCAAACTTTTGCAGTGCCCACAAGTTAGAGCGTGCTACCCGGCTATGCATGATATCTCCGATGATTGAGACACGTAAACCTTTCAGCTCACCAAATGCCTTCCGCATCGTGTAGAGATCAAGGAGCGCCTGCGTCGGATGCTCATTATTGCCATCTCCCGCATTCACTAGCGGCACACTGACCTTCTGAGCCAGTTGTTGCAAGACACCAGCCGGTTTCAAGCGAATGACCCCTGCATCGATCCCCATGGATTCAAGTGTTCGAACCGTGTCGTAGATCGACTCGCCCTTTTCTACACTTGACGCAGCTGCTGTGAAGTTCAACACTTGAGCTCCCAGTCGCTTCTCTGCCATTTCAAATGAAAATCGGGTGCGGGTACTGTTCTCGAAGAACATGTTCGCTACAAAGCGGGACTCAAGGACCGGAACGAGTTTTTCCTTCTGTGCTTCCCAGTGGGCTGCACGATTCAGAATCGACTCGATCTCGTCACGGCTAATGTCTTTTAATCCAAGCAAGCTTCGGTCTTTCAGCGCTGTCTGTGTAATCATCATGCCTGCTCCCCTCGGTTCTGTATGATTTTGACCTCATCCTGTCCGTCTGTCTCCATGAGTGCAACCTCGATCTCTTCTGATTTGGATGTCGGCACGTTTTTGCCAATAAAATCAGGTCTGATCGGTAGTTCCCGGTGTCCACGGTCTGCAAGTACTGCCAGCTGTATGTTCTGTGGTCTTCCACAGTCCATCAGCGCATCCATCGCAGCTCGTATTGTGCGTCCGGTATATAGCACATCATCGAACAAAATCACTTTTTTGTTATGAATGGAAAGTGATTCAGGTGTCATAATCAACAGTTCCTTGCGATTCGCCTGGTTATCATCCAGTCGGTCATCACGATAGAGGGTTACATCAAGTTCTCCCCAGGGAACTTTGGCGCCTTCAATCTCTTCGATCTTGGCGGCGATTCGTTCGGCCAGATACACTCCGCGGGTGCGGATTCCAACCAGCACGCAATCGTCGATGCCTTTGTTCTTCTCCAATATTTCATGGGCAATCCTTGTCAATGCGCGGCGAATCGCCGTTTCATCCATAATGACATGTGTCTCTGTGCTCATGCGTTCAGCCTCCTCAGGATTTTCCTTCGAAACCATGGCCCCGTGACGAGGAGAACAAAAAAGACTCCTTGCCGTGTTTATTGGCAAGGAGTCTCCGAACTTCAGACGTCGCTGAAGAAAGTTTACTCTCGGGATGCATCATTATATCTGCCGCAGCAAATAAATGATGAATCGTTCACGTTACCTTGCCAGTCTCACGGGACTGATTTAAAGGTGCTATTCATGTCGTGCATATGAGGAACCTCACAGAGTTCTATCTCAATATGCCCGTTTGTCTTCATGAATTATGACAGAAAGACAACCCTCTGTCAACACCTCACCTCGCAGGTGCAAATCCTCTGCTTCGTCTTATTAGAATCAGCATTTAGGCGACAAAACATCCATGTCACATCACATGTCATTCGTCATTTATAATTATACAACAAACCTGCATATTTATCCATAGACAATTACAACCTGTTTCTAATCCAAATAACACCACCTGTCCCCTATTTTCAAACACTTCTCCTGAATCTATGAAGTTGATGAATCAGTCTCCTTTCAATTGGGGAAGTTTATACACACGTTCATTTAATAAATCCGCCTTTTTTCCGATATACATATAGCTTAGGGAGTAACAACGTAAGGAAGGTGACCTTATCCCTCCACTGTTATAGCTCCCTTCATTATTTTGAAGGAGGACACCATGCGTCACATATGGCAAATTTACAAGACAGACTGGCTACATATTTTCAAAGTACCCACAGGTGTATTTCTGATCGTCGCAATCATATTACTGCCAGGTGTATACGACTGGGTAAATGTCAAATCCGTTTGGGACCCGTACAGTAATACACAAGGCATCAAAATCGCCGTAACTAGTGAAGACAAGGGTGCCACGGTTACGGGTACTGCCATTAATATTGGCGATGAGTTAATGTATAGTTTAAGTCACAACCACAAGCTGGGATGGACATTTGTGAATCAAGCCGAAGCTAACCGAGGTGTTCAGACCGGTGAGTATTATGCCAGCCTGCTCATTCCTGCTGATTTTTCATCACGGATCACGGGCATTGTGGATGGAAAACTGGATCGACCGGAAGTCATATACACAGTCAATGAAAAAGTCAATGCCATCGCTCCCAAAATAACCGGTTCGGGTGTATCCGCCATTACAACGCAGATTAATGAGAATTTTACTGAAGCCGTCAGTGAAGCAGTGCTTACCAAGCTGAAGGAAGCTGGCGTAGAGATTAATGCACAGTTGCCAACGCTACGCAAAATGGAAAGTGGCATCTTTTTGCTGGAGAAAAATCTGCCTGAAATCCAGACAGCTGGTCAGAAAGTGCTCGAAGTTGACCAAGCCATGCCGGAGATTGTAAAACAGGCTCAAAAAATTGTTGAATTAGAGAAAAGACTGCCTGAAATTAATGAAGCTGCTGGATATGTACTAAAAGTACAGCAATATTGGCCTCAGATTAAAGCGGCTGCTTCAGAGGTGGTAGCCTTACAAGATCGAATACCGGAAATAGAGCAAGCCGTCGCCCGCATTCAAGAGGTTGATGCCAACTTCGGACAAGTTTCTGGAGTAATTCAAACCGCCCTGGATAAGACCAATCAAGCTCTTGCTATCGTTTCTGATGCTGAGCAGGATTTGGATAAGGTGTCCGAAATTTCTGATAACGCAGTGCAGTTTGCTAATGGATTAAATCAATTTGCAAGTTCCAGTCAGGAAGCCTTCCAATCGATTACGCCAACGATTCGGCAAAATCTGATGTTCGTGCAGCAAATAACAAACGTAGCTGGCGATATGTTTGAACAATTAAAAGGAACCGATTGGAGTAAGTTGCCAAGCGCTGATGACATCGACCGTCTTACTTCTCGTCTAGGCACTGCAGTAAAAATCATGGATAGTATGTCTGATCTGTTAGGCAAAATCGATGCTCTATTGCCCTCTCATCCACTGGCAACAAGGATACAGCAATTACAAACGATATTCGAACAACTTCAGCAACAAATAAAACTGGCCGGAATCATCAGTACAGCCTTGCGCGAGAATACAATCCCTCCCGCAGATGTTGTTGCCCGATTAAATGAAATGAATAGAAACATTAACACCGGGATCGATCGCTTCCTAAGCACCTTTGATAGCCAGATTGTTCCTGCGCTTACGGATGCAACCGATCAGCTAAAGTCTGTTCTCTCTACGTCAGCTAATACGTTGCAAGCAGCAAAGGAGCGTCTTCCCGACATTGCAGCAATTCTCGCTACAGCGAAGGAGGGCATTCAATTTGGTCAAACGGAGCTGGAAAAAATTCAGGGTGATCTACCCGACATTCAGGCTAAGGTGCATGAGATTTCACAAACCGTTGGCACTAAGAGTGAATCCTTTATCCGTGCTTGGAATGTGGTGTCTTCCCTTATTCAACGTGATCTGCCCAAGCTGGAGGATAAATTAAATGCGGCTGCCGATTTTGTTCGTAATGATCTGCCTCAGGCTGAGAAGCAAATTAGCAAAGCGTTCAGCTTTGTGCAGCATCAACTGCCCGATGTGCAACAAGGAGTACATCGCGTAGCTACTCTTGTTCGTAAGGACTTGCCAGAGTTGGAAAGTGCAATCCGCAAGGCTGCCGAGAAATTAAGAGAAGTCGAGGGCAATAATCAATTTGCCGAGCTCGCCAAATTGTTGCGGGGGGATATTGAGGAGGAAAGTGCATTCCTCGCGAGTCCAGTACAGATTAAGGAACAACACCTGTACCCCATTCCGAATTACGGTTCAGCCATGTCACCATTCTATGCCGTATTATCACTATGGGTAGGTTCAACATTGTTAATATCCCTGTTGCGTGCGGAAGCAGAAAACCCGGAGGGCGCATACCGCGGATATGAACTGTATCTCGGTCGCCTAGCTACTTTCCTAACCGTTGGTTTATTGCAGGCGATATGCGTTACAGCGGGAGACATCTGGATTCTGGGAACGTATGTCGCAGATCAATGGTTGTTTATTGTATTTGCCATGCTAGTGAGTGCAGTGTTTGTCACGATCACATATACGCTTTTATCTGTATTCGGTAATATTGGCAAAGGCATCGCTATTATCTTCATGGTGTTTCAGTTCTCCAGTTCGGGTGGTACTTTCCCGATCAGCATGACTTCGCCCTTTTTTCAAGCGTTAAATCCGTTCATGCCGTTCACTTATGCTATCAGTCTGCTACGTGAAGCTGTCGGTGGTATTCTATGGTCAACAGCCATAAAGGACATCCTGTGGTTATGTCTGTTCATAGCGCTTAGTCTTATTCTTGCTCTCTTGTTAAAACGACCATTAAGCAGCTTAACGAAACGTTCTGCTGAAAATGCGAAAAAAACGAAAATCATTGCTTGATTTGTGTATTTAGCAGTACCTGAGTTTCGCAAAAAAGGCCTCTTGAACGTAAGTTCAAGAAGCCTTTTTCTTTTTGTATTACTACACAGGATATCATCATGTGCTGTGCCACGCTGTTCTTTCAATTCTTTCCCGATCTGCTCATCGCTGTGCTGAACGTTGCTGTTCCAGCTGTTCATAAGATTGTTTAATCGTCGACAGGGTTTCGAAATGACGATAGATGTTGTTGCCAACCGTGACGAGCAAGGATGCTACGAGCAGTCCAATCAGTACTTTTTTACCCAACCCGGAGCGCAGACTGCTGATAAACATACCACCAAGCAGATAAAAAGCAAACAAATAATGTCCGGCATACAGGTACATATCATACTGATACACAGCCAGCCCGAATCCTACAACAAGGTGAAGCAGGAAAGCAAATATAATGTACGGCATTAACGTCCACACACTACGCTCGCGTATACCACGAATGAAACCTGCTAGCGCAAGGAACAAAAGAAATATACCCGTAATTTGAACATAAAGCGGATTAGAGCGGGTAAGGTCTGTGACAAATGCGACCATACCCGGATCAAGCAAGTATACTTGGGGAGATAACATCGGATTGATGGTCAGCAATACCAACGCTTTATAATGTGCCGCCCACTGGAAAGGTGTCGCATAACTGGTGCCCCCATTTTGAATACCTAACAACCAGTTGCTTATCCAGCTTCGGCCGCCAAATGCAACATACTGAATGGCTGTTAACACCAGAATCATCAGTACGGCGAGTGACATAATGCCGATATATTTTTTCCAACCTGCCTTACTACGCCATGCCTGCATATTAAAGAAGACAGCTCCGGCAAACGGTACGATATTAGTCGAAGTTAATCCAAAGTTAATTGTCGCAAGTAGTGCATTCGGGACATAACGGACGTCCTGCTGTGCCCGCGAATACTGCAAGTACAGAACAGACAGAAGAATAACAAACTGCACATACGGATACGAGTCCGGGATAAAGGCCGTAAACATTAAATACGAGCTGAACCCAAACAGCAACGCGAACAACAACGGTGTATGTGTAGATTTCTTTTCATTTTGGCTAAGAAAAATAAAAACCAGAACAACTGAACCTGCATTCACAAGGGATTGTAAAATCAGAAAAAACCAATTGCCCCCCAGCAGCTTGGAAATAGCTCCGAGCGTAACCGCCAAATAAGATATTAAGGGGTGAATAACCGAAGAACTGTTATCTCCGTAATACATCGAAGGATCAAAATTAAACAGGTTAAGTGGAAATACCGCTGTATTAAACGGTGTATATTTTCCCAGCATCTCTGCGTTTTGACTGATATACATAATATAAGAACCATTCATCAAACCATAAAAAAGAGCAAAACCGGCGAACAAAACAAAAGCAGTCCAAGTCACTCTACGGTCATAAAATATGTAATCTAGAAATTTCATGCGTTCACATCCAATAGTTAATGATAAAGATTAGAAATATAAAATCCGGTCTAGAGTACCAGCAAGCATAGCCCGCCCATTATACAGATAACGCCGATCCATCTCATTGGTCCTACCGTCTCCTTAAAAGCCCACCTTGCAATAATAAGGGTCCAGACGTAGGTTAAAGCGTTCGCAGGCAACACCACGGTTAAAGGCAGAAACTTCAGTAACACAATGTTAAGCAGTGCACCCGTTCCATAAAAACCAAGTCCGATCAGCACATGTAGTCGTTTACGACTCGTTGCGTAAAATTTCAACCCAGCCCCGCCCATCGCTCCGCATAGGGTCATCACGATTAACACAGCAATCATCCAACTATCGATCCACACTGGTTAACGTCACCCCGATTCCCAGGAGCACAACAGCCGCAAGCTTTTGTACCGTAATTTCTTCACCAAGCAAGAAATATCCATAGATTAAAGCAAAAACATAACTGGCACACATGAGCGGATAGGCTACCGAGAGCTTTTCGCGCGCGAATGCCTTAATCATCAAAATGGCTCCCATGCCGTAACATAGAAAACCCACACCCATGTAGATCCACTCCGTCAATCCCCACTTCCAGAACAATTGCCCTGTCGCCGTCAGGAAAGCAGAAGCCAGCATCAACCATTTGCCGGTGTGACGTGAACCTATTTCCCCCACGTCAACGCCTCCATCTCAGGAACACGTTTATTTACAAAATACCGCTGACGCACAAGCTGCATGACGGGAAGATCAGATAAAGAATCGGAGTAGGAGCAGGATTGCTCATAATCAATTTCCATGTTTTTCTCGGCCAAATAAGCTTGAATCCGGCGTACCTTTTCTTCTCCCTTACAATTGGCACCTTCAATGATGCAGGTATAACCATTCTCATGTCGAACAAGTTCGGTTCCGATCACATGATCGACCCAAGGGAAATTTTTGAAATACTTCATATACGCATGCGGAGAAGCCGTTACGAGCAACACGTGATATCCAGCTTCCTTCCGATGTTGCATCTCTACACTCGCCTCCGTAAATATGGAAGTTCGGAGGTGGGTATCGAAAAAATGCTCCAGGTCTTTTTCAGACATACGTTTGATTTCTTGAAAATAGGAACGTTTAACTCGTTCAACCGTCATAATACCCGCTTTGAATAGGAAGGTATGAAATGCAATGACAGGCAGACGCCATACTTGCCAAGGATAACGTCGCACACTATAAAATACAAATTGAAACATGGAGTCACTGCGTATAATCGTTTTATCGATATCAAAGATCGCAACCTTCGTTCGTTTCACCCTGATCCCCCTCTATACTAAATCTCTCTATGATCATTCGAAAATGGCAAAAATCGTAATCACACTCACTACATACAAAATAACCGTAATCAGGATAGGCTTGTCCTCAAATAAAACCCGGTCCGGTGATCCGCCCTGATTTTTCATATGGATCAGATACAAATACCGGAACATGCCATAAATCACCAGTGGAATGGTCCACATCAGATGAATAGTGCGATCTGACGTAAAGGTGAACAGTGAATAACTGATGATGGTTGCTGTCGTGACGATCGTGTTGAACTGATCCAGTAACGTTATCGAGTAATTATCCAGCACTTTACGATGTGATCCTGTGTTGCCTTCGAGCAATGTAAGTTCATTTCTCCGTTTACCAATCGCAAGGAACAGCGATAACAACATCGTGCAAATCAGAAACCAAGGGGTGAACGGCACATGAATCAATACACCACCAGCAATTGCACGAAGCACAAAACCTGCCGCAATGGTCATCATATCCAGAATAACGAGATGTTTCAGTACAAAAGAATAAGATACGTTCAGTAGGAAATACACAATGCACAATACACCGAACAACGGATTCATCACAAAAGCAGCTCCCAAGGAAAACACAAGGAGAGCCATTCCGAATACTATTGCATGTGTAGGATTAACCTGCCCTGAAGCGATTGGACGGAATTGCTTAGTCGGATGTTGCCTATCCCGTTCCCGATCTACATAGTCGTTCAGTATATACACACATCCTGCAACAAGGCTAAATAACAGAAAGCCAATCACTGTTGAAACAATGGTCTCCGTTCGGATTTCCTCAAATGAAAATAACAATGCTGCAAATAACAGCAAATTTTTTGTCCACTGTTTAGGCCTTAGCAATTTAAATAAACCAGAAACGGTTCCAGCATTACCTACAGCAGAAGACGCGGTATCTTGCCGTGATGAAAACAATAGCAATAACTCCCTTCAACAACAATTCTAACGGATTAGTCTATACAAATAACGTAAAGACTTAATCATAAGTTGCTTGGTTATTTTTGTAAAGAGGATAAAGGATATATTTTGACATAAAAAAGAGACCGTTTCCGGTCTCTTTTTACTCTTTATAGTCTATATTAACGCATGTTTGAATTAAAATTCAAACTCTACGTCACTCAGACGACGTTTGATTTCAGCAATAACACGTTTCTCTTCTTCTTCGCCACTCGCAATGAATGTAACGGAGAAACGAACAAAGTTACCTGCATCATCCCAAGGCACGGATGAAATCAGCTTCTCACGAATCAGGAATTGGGAGAAGTCTTCTCCTGACTCGAAGCGACGTCCACCGACCACACCTTTTGGTGCTTCAACATAAAGGAAGAAAGAACCTTTTGGTTTCTCTGCTTGGAAGCCCAGCTCGTTGAGTGCTGCAACCAGCATATCGTGACGGCGGGAATACTTTTCTGCAATTTTCTCCGTAATTTCAGGATGATTCAATCCGTAAGCCGCTGCCTTCTGAATCGCGATGAATTGACCGGAATCGTTGTTGTCCTTCACATCACTGAATGCTTTGACAACGAGAGGATTACCGGCTACGAAGCCAATTCTCCAACCTGTCATGTTGTAAGATTTGGAGAGAGAGTGCAGTTCTACACCTACATCTTTGGCTCCTGGTACAGAAAGGAAACTGAAAGGCTTTTTGCCATCATACGTCAATGCTGCATATGGAGCATCGTGCACAACAACGACATTGTATTTTTTCGCCCATTCAACGACCTCTGTAAAGAACTCCACTGTTGCACTAGCACCAGTCGGGTTATTTGGATAGTTCAGATAAAGCAATTTTGCACGTTTAGCGATATCTTCAGGAATAGCTGTCAGATCAGGCAAGAAGTTGTTCTCTTTGGTCAATTGAATATTGAATACTTCTCCACCCAAATATTTCGTGTGTGTGCCCATTACAGGATAACCAGGCACAGTCATAATCGTTACATCACCTGGATTAATGAAGCAAGAAGGTAACATTGCCAAAGCCGGTTTGGAACCGATGGAATGTACGATTTCTGTATCCGCATCAATACCATCCACGTTAAATACGTTTTTCAGGTAAGCAGCTGCGGCTGTTTTGAATTCAGGAATACCATTATCGGCGTACCCGCGGTTCTCTGGTTTAGCCGCTTCTGCAGCAAGTGCAGCAACGATGCCTGCGTCAGCCATCTCGTCGGGTTCACCAACCCCAAGGTCAATCAGTTCGACATCGGGAAAGTCTTTTTTGGCCGAAGCTTTCGCACGTTTGATTTTTTCGAATTTATAGATGTTCGTGTCTTTACCATAGTTGGAGCCGCCGATACGGTCGGCAAAATTAGTTTGGATATACGTTTCCTGATATTTATCGATACTCATAATGTGTTCATCTCCTCATTTTGACGCAAATTTCTCATGTTTTAATATGAAGCATTTGAGCATTCAACACCATGGACAAAATATCCGAACATTTGTACTTTCTTCAAAGGTCAGCGGCTTCTCAGCGAAGCGAGTACATCTTCCATATCCTGCGGAATCGGTGCACTGAATTCCATGTATTCTCCTGTGGAAGGATGCACAAAACCAAGTGTTGCCGCATGCAGAGCCTGTCCATTCATTTTGATACCTTTGTTCCGCCCGTACGTCGGATCACCAACAAGAGGATGACCGATAAATTTCATATGCACCCGGATCTGATGGGTACGCCCTGTTTCGAGCTTTAACTCGAGCAAGGTATAATCGTTGATGCGCTCCGTCACTGTAAAATGAGTCACTGCATGTTTGCTGTTACGTTCGGTGACTGTGTACATTTTACGATCATTCGTGTCCCTTCCGATCGGTGCATCGATGGTACCTTGATCATGACTGAGATGCCCATGAACGAGTGCAATATAACGCCTGTTCACACTGTGCTCCTTCAACTGGGCAGCTAGTGAAGCATGCGCCCGGTCGTTTTTGGCCGCCATAATCAAGCCTGACGTATCCTTGTCAATCCGATGTACGATCCCTGGACGCAGTTCTCCGTTAATACCGGAAAGATCCTTGCAATGGTACATTAGAGCGTTCACAAGTGTTCCTGATGTATGTCCCGGTGCAGGATGTACGACCAGTCCACGTTGTTTGTTAATGACAATCAGATCACTGTCTTCATAAACCACTTCAAGCGGGATATCTTCCGCAATAATCTCCACCGCAGCAGGCTCGGGAATCTGTAATACGATCTGATCTCCTTCTGACAGCTTCGCATTGGACTTCACCAGAGTACCATTGACTGTAACTGCCCCATCTGCAATCCATAGTTGCACTTGCGAGCGAGACACGTTATCTACAGCATCTGTAATATATTTATCCACACGTTCCTTCTTATGTTCAGCGGCAACGATCCATTCCATACGTTCCTCGCCATTAAATTGCTCATCGTTATTGCGTTGTTCCTCATTCAAATTACTCATGATGCTCATTCCCTTCAATCTTCGCGGCCGCTTTTTCACGACGTCCTTCCAATAATGTCTCCACAATAATCAAAGCTACCCCGATACAGATGGCCGAGTCAGCAATGTTGAAAATCGGAAACGTGTAACTCCCAAAATTAAGCTGCACAAAGTCTACAACTTCCCCCGTCAACGCACGGTCAAGGAAGTTACCAATCGCTCCTCCAAGCACTAGGCTAAGCGCTACTGGTAGCAATTTGTGCGGGGTATCTTTTACTTTTTGCAAATACCAAATCAAGGCGACAACCACAATAATGGTCACCACAATAAAGAACCAGCGTTGATCCTGCAGGATACCAAACGCTGCACCTGAATTTCGATGGGAAGTGATGACAAAAAAATTACCAATGACCGGAATTTCTTCTCTAAGCTCCATCCGGGTAGCAATCAGATACTTTGTTCCCTGATCCACTAGAAATACGATAAAAGCAAGGATATAATACACCACGTTTGTTGTCACTCCGTTCTTGTCTTTTCCAGCGATACCAAGCATTCGCCAGACTTATTTATTGTAGCACAGCTATTCAGAGATCGTCCATGACGTGGCAACCTTGCGAAGCAATATTGGCTTAGGCGGATTGGAAAAACCGATAACATTTGCCTTCTGTAATCCTGCTCCAAAAGGCACATCCTAGAATGGAGAAAAAACCGGATTCCAAATGGAATAGAAAGGGGAAAGCCATGTCACATTTTACAACCGAGCAAATGCAATCATTGCGTTCCCAGCTATTGTCAGATAAACGGGATATCGAACACCGGTTGTCAGAGAACGAACACTACGGCCTTGGAGACTCATTAAAACTACAAACAGGTGAACTGTCACCGATTGATAATCATCCTGGTGATCTTGCCACAGAGGTATATGAACGAGAAAAAGACATCTCCTTGCTGGAGCATGATGAATTTCAACTCGAACGTATTGATTCCGCCTTGCACTCGATTGAAGAAGGTCATTACGGTACATGCGCTGTCTGCCAGCAACCGATCCCTTATGAGCGTATGGAGGCCGTTCCATACACAAAGTACTGTAAAAAGCATCAACCGGAAACCATCGTTTCCGAGAATCGGCCTGTGGAAGAAGAGTTCCTCGCCCCATCATTTGGACGTACCAGTCTGGACGAGCGGGATGATCAGAATGGTTTTGACGGCGAAGACGCTTGGCAGATCGTGGAGAGTTGGGGCAACTCGAATTCCCCGGCAATGGCGGAAAACGGTAATATCGACAGCTATGATGTGATGGCTATTGAAGCTACGGAAGAGCTGGACGGCTTTGTGGAGGCTTACGAAAGCTTTGTCGCAACGGATATTTACGGTCACGATGTTTCGATTGTACGTAATCGTCAGTACCGACAATACCTGGAGAAGGGTGAGGGCTTAGGATTACTTGAACCCGACTCAGATGATGATGACACGTATTGAGTTTACAGGTGAGCCATCTACAGGCCTTATTTTTCAATACGTGTTCATATCAAGCTGCCTTTGTACGATTCGTACAATATCAGCAATATAATCTCCGACGATAGGGAGGTTTAATGCACCAAGAACCTGTAACACATAGATAATGGTGGCCGCGAAAAAAGTAAATCCGATGGCAATTCCTACACCTCTGGCTGCACCGGACAAGAGATTCAGCCCAATTAGCTTCCACGGCCGATTTAGCAATTCCGTATATTGGGCAATACGTGAACGCTCCAGCTCACTCGCAAGACGGTTGGTTAACGTATGTAATTCTTCAATTTTATCATGCGGTGTGTCCACCTTAGCTATTTCCGCTGTTTCTGTTGCACTGGACTCAGCTGACTTATCCTGTTTGCTCATGTTTCGCTCCAATCCTTGCATCAATATAGATCAAACGAACTGTTACTTTTTTAAAAAGAACTGCACAATTTAATCATTGCCCGATCTGTGGAAAAACAAACAAAAACAAATGAGCCCAGCTTCAGGAATTGCCCCTTAGCTGTGGCTCATTTATTTTAATCTTACTTATTCTTGTTCACTACGCTTCAATAAAGATTCCGATGCCTTTGCCTCCGGCTTCTACTTGCTCCATGCCATCCACCTTACCAAATGTCACGTCAGTCACCAGTACATTTTCACGCAGAACATCGTCAAATGCTTCAATAGCTGCTTGAAGATCGGCATCCACATCCAGCGTCAGGCGCACTCTTTTCTCGATTGGCAGATCCAGACGTTTACGAGTATCCTGTACCGCACGAACCACTTCACGAACCCAGCCTTCTTGCTCCAGCGCCGTTGTGATCTCTGTGTTGAGGGCTACCGTCAAACCATAACCGGATGCAGAAGCAAAGCCCGATTTAGCCTGTTTCTCAACCAGCAACTCCTCATCCGTCACCTGTAGTTCCTCGCCTTCCGGAGAAACGACGTTAAATGCACCTTCCGCTACCACTTTACGGGTCTCATCTGCCGTCATGCCTTTGAACAAGTTTTGCAGGAAACCTACGTTTTTGCCGTATTTTTTACCCGCGACTTTAAGGTTCAGCTTGAGTGTAAAATCAACAAACTCGGCATCGTTATGCTCTGTACGAATTCCTTTGACGTTGATCTCTTCCTTGATGATCTCTTCATAACTTGCCAGATCAAAGCCTTTGTCAAGGGATACGATCAACTCGGACAATGGCTGACGCGTTTTGATACCAGTCTCGTTACGAACGTTACGAGCAAGCTCAACAACGCGGCGAGCTGTTTCCATATCTTGCTCCAAAGCCGCATCGATTAATGCTTCATTCGCTACAGGATAGTCATCCATATGCACACTTTCGCCCGTTGTCAGGTTGAGGTAAATATCCTCAGCCAGCATTGGAGTGAATGGCGCAACCAGCTTCGCTGTAGTCACGAGCACTTCGGTAAGGGTACGATACGCATCCAGTTTATCCTCTGTCAAACCACTTCCCCAGAAGCGATCACGGGAACGGCGGATATACCAGTTACTGAGCTCATCTACAAAGGCTTCGATCGCTTTGGAAGAGTTCAGGTAGTCGTTCACGGACAATGCTTTTTCTACCACAAGGATCAGGCTGTTCAATCTGGACAGAATCCAGCGATCTAATTTGTGAGCAGACACTTGGAATGGATGCTCCTGTGGATCGAATCCATCGATCGTTGCGTACAGCGTCAGGAATGCATGAGTGTTCACCAGCGTATCCACCATTTTGGACTTCGCTTCTCCTACGATGCCTTTGGAGAAACGTTTGCTGTTCCACGGTGCACTGTCAGACAACAACGCCCAGCGGAATGCGTCCGTACCGTACTCCTCGATAACTTCCCAAGGATCGATAACATTACCTTTGGATTTGGACATCTTTTGGCCATTTTCGTCCAGTACGTGTCCTGTTGCCATAACAGCTTTATAAGGCGCTTTGCCTGTCAAAAGTGTAGATACCGCGAGCAGGCTGTAGAACCAGCCGCGCGTTTGGTCAATCCCTTCACAGATCATATCTGCAGGATATTGCTGCTCAAACACTTCTTTATTTTCAAAAGGATAATGTTGCTGCGCAAACGGCATGGAGCCGCTGTCGAACCATACATCGATGACTTCAGGTGTACGCTTCATTTCGTATTTGCCGCAAGAGCTGAGCACCTTCACTTCATCTACATACGGCTTATGCAACTCGAGGTTTTCCGGCACATCGCCTACCGCACGCGCACGTAACTCAGCAATGCTATGAGGAGCAAACTGTTCGCCTGTCTCTTCACACACCCAGATGTTAAGCGGTGTTCCCCAGTAACGGTCACGGCTGATATTCCAGTCCACGAGATCCTCAAGGAACTTCCCAAATCGTCCTTCACGCACATGACCCGGATACCATTCCACTTCACTATTGTTTGCAATCAACTGATCCTTGATTGCTGTTGTTTGGATAAACCAGCTGTCCATAGCATAGTAGAGAAGTGGAGTATCACACCGCCAGCAGAACGGGTAGCTGTGCTCATATTTCTCTTTGCTGAACAGACGGCCATGCTCAGACAAGTATCTCACAATGTCGATGTCGCAGTCCTTCACGAAACGACCTGCAAAATCAGTAACTTGTGCTACAAACTTGCCTTCCAGGTCAACCATGTTCACAAAACTGATGCCATTCTCACGGCAGACACGGTAGTCATCTTCACCATGTGCAGGAGCCATGTGAACAATACCCGTACCACTTGCGTCTGTAACAAATCCTGCCCCCAGAATGATGTTGGTTTTCTCGGCCTCTACGTAGTTAAATGGCGGGCTGTACGTTTTACCTACCAAGTCTGCACCTTTCAGTGCACCAATGATCTCATAATCGCCTTTGCTATCTTTCATAACTTTCTCCACCAAGTTCGTCGCCATGATATACACTTCATCATTTTGACGTACACGAGAGTAGTCCATTGCCGGGTTTACAGCAAGTGCAACGTGAGAAGGCAATGTCCAAGGGGTCGTCGTCCAGGCCAATACGAATTCGCCACTGTCATCCAGCTTGAATTTTGCCGTCGCACTCAAATCTTTAACGTCCTTGTATCCTTGTGCAACTTCATGCGAACTCAATGTTGTTTGGCAAGAAGGGCAGTATGGACTTACGCGGTGACCGCGGTACAACAAACCTTTCTCATGGATCGTCGCTAGGATGTTCCACACACTTTCGATGTAGTTGTTGTCGAGAGTGATGTACGGATTGTTCATATCCGTCCAGTATCCGATCCCTTCCGTCAAATCACGCCATTGCTGCTCGTATTCAAAAACACTTGCTTTACATTCGTTGATAAATTTCTCCACGCCATAATCTTCGATTTCCCACTTGTGGGAGATACCCAATTTTTTCTGAACTCCAAGCTCTACAGGTAAGCCGTGTGTATCCCATCCCGCTTTACGCACAACGCGGTAACCCTTCATCGTATTGTAACGTCCAACAAAGTCTTTAATTACACGACCAAGCACGTGACCGATATGTGGTTTACCATTGGCTGTAGGTGGGCCTTCATAAAATACGAAGTTCGGCTTGCCCTCCCGGTTCTCAATGGAGCGTTTAAACGTATTCTCCGTTTTCCATTTATCTAACACACGCAGTTCTCTTGCACGTGCTTTTTCTTTGACATCAACTCGTTGCATGCTGTTCGACTTCCTTTCTGTTGTTAAGATGAATCGATTGTAAAACATTAAACATACACCATCGTAGCTCATAGATTCCGCTCACCGTTTTAGAACACAAAAAAACCTCATCCCTGGAAAGGGACGAGGTTCATCTCGCGTTACCACCCTAATTCTGTTCATCACAAACCACATTCAGGTTACCCCGAGTATGCTCTGTCATCAACAGCGCTTAAGCCCCGCTAAACTACTGCAGGGTACCGTTATAACGTACGGCTTACGGTTCAGCTTACACACGGCAATGCATTCACCGCTTCAGCGTCACTTCTCCGGGAGGATATTCGGCTATAACTCATCCGTTGGTTTGCACCAGACACCAACTCTCTGAGGGATGAGATCATAACGTACTGAGCCCGTCATGGAATCACTATTCAATATGAATATAGTTATAGCTTCTTTACCCGCAAAAGTCAACCGGGCAGCAGACTAATAAATCTCTTTCATCTCCCGCTCACGGTCACGCACTTCCTGCTCACGGCTCTCCAGTGCTTCCCAGCCATCCTGTGTCAGCAATTCAAGCTGAGCTTCAACGAGCGTACGGAAACGCGCACGATAGATGGATGCCTGCTTCTTCAGTTCTTCCACTTCCAAAGCAATCTTACGGGACTTGCCAAGCGCTTCGTTAACGATTCGGTCTGCATTTTTCTCTGCTTCCTTCACAATTAACTGAGCTTCCTTCTTTGCGTTATTCTTCACATCGTCAGCAGCTTCCTGCGCAATGATGATCGTTTTGCTAAGAGTCTCCTCGATGGTAGCAAAATGATCCAGCTTCTCCTGAACGGACAGCAACTGATTGCTCAGCTCCTTGTTCTCGCGAATGACGCCTTCGTAATCTTTGATGACTTGATCCAGGAATTCATTGACTTCATCCTCGTCATACCCACGCAAGCGTCGGGAGAATTCCTTGTTATGTATGTCCAGCGGCGTTAATGGCATGCTGTCCACCTCCTGTAAAAATTCCTTCTCACTATAGAGAAGGTTTGCAGCATATGGGTTCCACCCAAGGGGCCGTAAGAAAGAAACCTGAACTGGTAACTTTTTACGGAATAGCAGAATCTGCTCTCACGATCTGCAGAGATCCACATCTTGTACTTTAATGTATATCGGAAACACCGGATATTTTTTTACCTTTACGTTTAACATTTCGACAAGAATTCGGATTATCCTGCAATAACATCAAGCAAATTTACCGATCTTTACCCGGCAACGTCCCTTTTTGGTCATTCCTTCCTGTTCAAGCACCTTAAAACGACCAAATCCTTGAATGGATACCACATCTCCTGCCTTAAGCGGCTTTGAGGGGTCTTCCACCACTTTCCAGTTCACTTTACAGCGTCCTGCTTTAATTGGAATCAGTATTTTGCTACGGCTTAATCGGTGCACATCTGCACAGATACCATCCAGTCGCATCGAGGCAACGGTAATATCTATAGTGTCCAATTTCGTCGCAGACCATTTCATCTGATTCAATGGCAGTAGTTCTGTAAATACGTGCAACCGATGCACCTGATTCAATTGAAGCGATAAAAAAGCGCCGGTCTCTGCTGCCACTACAGTATGGCAGCCATCCTCCAGCACTTGAATATCTCCAATCTTGCCTCGTTTCATCCCGAGACCGAGCAGGGAACCCATATAGTCCCCATGCTCCAGTTCCGAGATTTTCTGATCGTCAGACGTAATGCTGAGGACCTGCATCCCCATATCTTCTTCATCCAGATAACGATAATCAGGAGCAATCAATGCACGCTTACGTTCAGCAGCTTCATATCCGCCATCGAAACGAACCTGAACGTCTTGGCTACGATTGACCAAGGATTGCAGAATAAACACCTGTCTTGGATCAAGGAAATCGGTGAGCTTCATATCATGAACCTTGCTCGCCCGTTCAACCCAATCGTTGGCTTTATCTACAAAGTCCCGCTCATCATGGCTAAAATGTTCGTACATATCACCGCTCATCTATGTCACCCTAACTTAAAATGTCAAATACTGAACTATAGAGAGTAACCCAACCAGCGCCAGTCGAAGAACAAGCAACGCGACGATCGGGGAAATATCCAGCACACCGAACAGAGGCGGAATAAACCGGCGGAAAGGACTTAAGTAAGGCTCTACAAATTTGCCTAACAATTCACCGATGAAGCTCTCCCGTGCATTGGGAAGCCATGACATCAATATGTAGACAATAACCATGTAAAAATAAATCTGGTATAGCGTACCCAATATACCTTCAATCATCTGATACAAAAAAGGCTCACCTCATTCTGTTATAATCTTGCTCGCTGTCAGCCAGTATCTCCGTAATGGTTCCCTGAATTTCAACCGTATCTGGCGTACAGAGAAAAATGTTGCCGCCAATTTTAGATATACCGCCGCCTAATGCATATACCGTACCGCTTAGAAAATCAATAACACGTAAAGCCTGATCCTGACGGATTCGTTGCAGATTCACAACAACGGTACGATGCGACCGCAGATGGTCGGCAATCTCTTGTGCTTCGTCATAAGAACGAGGCTCATAAAGGACAACTTTTACATTTTTCTGGGAATGAATGCTAACCACATTATTACCCCTTTGGTTTCTACGTTTATCAAGTGCAGAGGTTTCATTTTCCTGCTGTTCAGGTTCGTGTTCTTCCTGTGCAGCAAGACGCTCCCGCTCTACAATCTCTTCCTCTTCCTGAAGTCCCAGGAAATTCATAAACTTATTCATTACGCCCATCGTGTTCCCTCCTCTTTTCCTACGAGAATTGATCCAAGCCGCACCCAGGTTGCTCCTTCTTCAATGGCCACTTCGAAATCGTTGGACATGCCCATAGACAACTCGGTAATGGGCTCAGCTGTCAATGCTTGTCCATTCAAATCATCTCTCAGCTCACGCAAACCTCGAAATACAGGACGCGTCAACTCTGGATCTTCCTCATGAGGCGCCATTGTCATCAGACCAATGACCTTAAGGTTGTTGAACGATTGAATATCCTTCAGAAAAGAACTTGCCTGTTCAGGTTGCAGACCATACTTGCTCTCTTCACCTGAAATGTTCACCTGCATAAACGCGTTCACCTTAATTCCAAGTGAAGCAGCTTTTTTATCCAGCTCTTTGGCAAGTGACAATCGATCCAGTGAATGGATGTACGCAAACTTGCCGATGACGTCTTTCACCTTGTTCGTCTGCAAATGACCAATAAAATGCCACGTGCCTTTCTGACCAAAGGCTTCCCATTTCGCCTGTGCATCCTGCCAGCGATTTTCTCCAATATGCTCAAGACCATGATCCAGCACAGCACCCGTCGTTTGCAATGAGACATATTTCGTGACCGCAATCACATTCACATCCTCAAAAGGGCGGTTACTGCGCTTACACGCATCTTCAATCTTCTGATTCACTTGTTGTATACGCTCCTCCAATGACACAGAGGGTCACCTCTCTTCCAGCCCAATCCAGCTTGCCATTCTCCCCGTTACCCCATTTTCCTTACGATAGGAAAAAAATAGTTCGGGATGACAACTTGTACACCATGTTGTACATTCGATATGATCCGGCAATATTCCTGCTTTCATCATAATGTGTCGATTACATTCTTTCAAGTTTAACATCGTTTTTCCGTTCGCAACAGGTGTATATATGCGCTTTGAAGCAGAATACTTGTATTCATCATTACCCTGAGGTTCATCCAGCCAAACCCGAACATGCCGCATAACAGCCTCATCCACTTCATAACAGCAATCCCCAATGGAGGGACCAATAGCCACACGAATGTCCTCTCTCCGGCTTCCATACTCCCGCTCCATCGTTTCCACCATAGAGACGGCAATACCCGCCACAGTCCCTTTCCATCCTGCATGAGCAAGACCTACAGCCTGATTCACCGGATCATAGAAATATAAGGGAACGCAGTCAGCATAAAACGAAGTCAGCAGTACACCAGGCACATTGGTAACCAGTCCGTCCGTATCCTGCAATGCCGATTGACGATCCAGCAGTCCTCTGCCTTTGTCTTTAGCTGTAATGACAGCCACCGCTTTACCATGCACCTGTTCTCCACAAGTCCATGCCTCCAGCGGAAAAGCAAGCTTCTCCGTCAGAAGACGGCGATTACGGAGCACTGCCTCCGCATCATCTCCAACGTGATACGCACAATTAAGGGTAGCGTACGGTTCTTGACCAACGCCGCCATGTCTGGTTGTAAATCCCGCCGTTAACCGCTCAAACAACCGTTTCCAAGGTTCAATATATAATAACAGCGGATCTTGATCACCATGATACGTTTTCTCTTCTATATCCTTCATGACATTTTTGTTCAATACAAAGGGTTCCATTCTTCATCACCTCACAACTTCCAGTTTACCAAATGCGGGTGCATTCTGTCTCATTTATATCGTTCTCCGTTGACTCCGATCCAGCCGTTCCAATCGTTCGGTACGCTCCGTGCGGCCCTGTTGCTGCTCATCATATAATCTTGCTTCTCGCTCACGCTCATCATAAGCTTGTTCTTTCACCTCATCCATTTTAACCAAAATGACATCCGAGCCGATCTTAACGATATTTCTCCAAGGTATAATCAGATCTGTCCCTCCTCCAAACAACCCCATAAAACGGCTATATCCTGGAACAACAATGGCTTCGATTCGCCCCTGTTTAAGATCCAGTTCCAGGTCACTGATCTGGCCAAGACGTTTGCCATCCGTAATATTTATGACATCCTTTGTTTGAAAATCGGAGATTTTCATACCTCGTGACGTTGCCTCATTCGTGTTCACTCTCATTCTACCCGCCCCCTGTTTACAGCTCATCTGTCCGTTCAGCATGCCTCTATACCAATATATGTTCTGTAGGCGAAAAATGTCCTGTTTTTCGCTTGTTTGTTACAACAGCCAACTCGGGCAAGATTACACTGGACTAGGGGGCTTCCCTTCCTTTTGCGCAAAAAAGACGATCAATGGAATGATTCTCCGACTGATCGCCTTTCTTGTCTAATGTCATCCTACGACTTTACATGTTTCTGCATCTGCTGTATAGCTGATTTCTCCAGACGTGAAACCTGAGCCTGAGATATCCCGATTTCATCTGCAACTTCCATCTGGGTTTTCCCTTCGAAAAAGCGCATCGACAAAATCATCTTTTCCCGTTGACCGAGACGGTGCATCGCTTCCCGCAATGCAATCTCCTCAATCCAGGACACATCCTTGTTTTTGTCATCACTGATCTGATCCATCACGTAGATCGGGTCTCCCCCATCGTGATAAATCGGCTCAAACAGCGATACCGGATCTTGAATGGCATCCAGTGCAAAAACAACATCTTCCTTCGGCACATTCAGTGCCTCCGAAATTTCAAATATCGTCGGTTCGCGTGAATTTTTATTCGTCAAGCTGTCACGAACCTGAAGCGCCTTATAGGCAATATCCCGTAGGGAACGGGATACCCGAATCGGATTATTGTCACGCAGATACCTGCGAATCTCACCGATAATCATCGGTACTGCATAGGTCGAAAATTTGACATTCTGGGATAAATCAAAATTATCAATGGCTTTCATCAGGCCGATACATCCAACCTGGAACAGATCATCGACAAACTCCCCCCGATTGTTAAAACGCTGAATGACACTGAGTACCAGACGCAGATTGCCATTCACCAATTTCTCTCTTGCTGAGCGATCATGGTGCTGCTGAAGGGAATGAAATAATTCCCGCATTTCAATATTGGTGAGAACAGGCAACTTTGCGGTGTCCACGCCACAAATCTCGACTTTGTTTCGGGTCATCGTGATTTACCTCCCAAGGAGAAACATTAATGTACATTATCTCCGGGGCAGGCTTTTTTATTCGTCGTTGGAACCCTTGCCAGTAATACCCATTCTTCTTTCCCCACTGGATCAGACCATTTTGTTGAACTCTTTTCGCAGCCTCTTAATGATTCTTTTTTCAAGTCTGGAGATATAGGATTGGGAGATTCCAAGCAGATCTGCCACATCTTTCTGCGTCTTTTCCTCACCATCCGTCAAGCCAAAACGAAGCTCCATAATCATTCGCTCGCGATCGGTCAGTTTTTCCAGCGCCTTATGCAGTAACTTTCGATCTACTTGTTCCTCAATATTTCGATAGATTGTATCGTTTTCTGTACCAAGTACATCGGATAATAAAAGCTCATTTCCATCCCAGTCAATGTTCAGTGGTTCATCAAAAGAAACTTCAGTACGAATTTTACTGTTACGCCGCAGATACATCAAAATTTCATTTTCGATACAGCGCGAAGCGTAAGTTGCGAGCTTTATCTTCTTTTCCGGATCGAATGTATTTACAGCTTTGATTAGTCCAATTGCACCTATAGATACCAGATCCTCGATGTTAATACCTGTGTTCTCGAACTTACGTGCAATGTATACCACCAAACGCAGGTTACGCTCAATTAACATGGCTCGGATCGCTGAATCCCCTGAAGATAATTTCTGTAGCAAGTACTCCTCTTCTTCCCGTGTCAATGGAGGTGGAAGTGCCTCACTTCCACCAATGTAATAGATCTCTTCACTTTTCAGCCCAAACAGGAATAACAGACGATAATATTGTAGCTGGGCAACCAATTTCCATTTCACAAGCATGTAGGTTCCTCCTATACCACATTCAGCGGCTTTTCTGTGGGTTCTGCGGATTGAGCCTTAGACTGCGCAGAAGCAGCTTCTTGCACCAGTTCAGGATGAATCACGGCCTGATATTTCCCATCCGAGGACAAAACGCCCCCATCCAGTCCAATCAGAACTTTTGTCGTCACATAATCTGTTCCGTCCATTGTCACCTTAACCCGATCGGGCTTGACCGCCATCATAAATGCTGTTCCTTTATTAATCCCCCGATAAGGAACCAATCGCAGACGATCCTGCCAGCGAAAATGTTTCTGATCTAGTTCCATGATGAGATTTTCCGGTGATTCGTGTTTCAGTCTACTGTTCCATGAATCAGGCAGCATCGTTTGCCACAATGAAACCTCCATAACCATCACCGGCATCCGTGATAAAGGGTCTGTGAGCTGATTCCCTGTATCCAAAAGGCCTGTACAAGACACAACAACCTCATCGATGCAAACCTCGACTTGACCAAGGTAAGTGGTCATGCGATCTGATTTACGTTTGGCTCCTTGCACAATTTTGAATAAAATGAGCACCGCGAAGAATACAATGAAAGTGAACCAGAATGCAATCTTCAGATCAAACGACATACCCCCAGATGCTGTGAACCAGATGCCATTGAACAGTTCTCCTGAATTCTGAAGCATATAATGCACACCCAGGATGCCTCCAGCCGCAACAAAATTAATAACGTAAAATGTACCCAGCGTCCTCAGAAAAGCTTGCAGTCCCTTATATCCAAACGCGATACTCAACATCACAAGAGAAAAACCAAACTTGATCAAAAACGTGAACAGGAAATCAAACTGTGGTACAAACATCATCACGACGTATAACGCCCCAACGATAGCCGATAGCAGCCATCTCCACCAGACCAGCTTCGTTTGGCGCATCCAGGCCGTCAGTCCAATGAGCGCTCCATCCATGCATAGATTTGTTAGAAAGATCAGATCGACATACACAACCACGCTCTTCACCTGCCTGCTTCCAACCTATCGAAACGAAAGGTTACAACGAATCTCACATGCTTTTAGATTGAATCGCCCTGAACGCTTCAGATTGAATCAACCTAAATGCTTCGGATTGAATAAACCTAAATGCTTCATCGTCTCGATATTCATGAGCATATTCCCAAGTATACGTAGCCTCCTGTTCAAAGTCTGTCTAAATGTGGGAGCTTGTCTTCAACTATTTTTGTCGGAATGACGCAGCCGAGTTGTTCAGAATTTGTTCATTCCAGTATGTTAAACTATATAAAAAAACAGCAAAAAACCCGGCAACTGCAAAAGCAGCACCGGGTTTTCCAAGTATAATACTACCTGATTATTCGTTGTTATTGTTGCGGGAACGATTACGTAAAAATGTCGGAATGTCCAACTGATCATTGCTTGGCTGATTTCCGAATGGACGAAGATTCGGTGAACGTGTCTCTGCCGGCTCTGATGCTGTAGCAGGTTTACGTACTGGCGGAGCAGAAGGTTTATCCTCAAATCCAGTGGCGATGACCGTAACCTTGATCTCCTCTTTCAGATCTTCGTCAATAATCGCACCAAAGATCATATTCACTTCCGGATCGGAAGCCGACGTTACGATCTCTGCCGCTTCGTTCACTTCATACAGGGACAGATTCACGCCACCTGTGATGTTCATGATTACGCCGCGTGCGCCTTCAATGGAAGTTTCAAGCAAAGGACTCATGATGGCTTTGCGTGCCGCTTCGGCTGCACGGTTCTCTCCAGTCGCTTCACCGATCCCCATAAGCGCAGATCCACGCTCGTGCATGATCGTTTTGACATCTGCAAAGTCAAGGTTGATCAAACCAGGTACTGCGATCAGATCGGAGATACCCTGTACCGCTTGACGCAATACGTTATCTGCTTGGCGGAATGCTTCCAGCATCGGCGTCTTTTTATCTACGATCTCAAGCAAACGGTCATTCGGGATGACGATCAGTGTATCCACTTTTTCCTTAAGTGCTTCAATGCCTTGTTCTGCATGGCTTGAACGCTTGCGGCCTTCAAAAGTGAAGGGACGTGTCACCACACCTACAGTAAGGGCGCCACACTCTTTGGCAATTTCAGCGATCACAGGAGCTGCACCTGTACCTGTACCACCGCCCATACCGGCTGTAACAAAGACCATGTCTGCACCTTTCAACGTGTTCATGATCAGGTCGCGGGACTCTTCCGCTGCTTTTTTACCTACATCCGGATTGGCACCTGCACCAAGACCACGAGTTAATTTATCACCGATTTGCAATTTATGCTCGGATTTTGCCAGGTGCAATGCCTGAGCATCCGTGTTCACCGTAATAAATTCAACACCTTGTACACCATTTTCAATCATTCGGTTTACAGCGTTGCTTCCGCCGCCTCCTACCCCGATGACTTTAATCTGAGCCAAGCTCTCCATCTCAAAATCAAATTCCAACATATTATTCCATCTCCCCCTCAATGTGCATGGATGGCCCGTCCAATTTTTGATTTGAACCGAATCAATTTCATATATCGACGAACGAAAGCGTTTATTTTAGTACCAGCGCATTCAGACGGCTTCAAGAATGTATGAAATGGATCCAACCTGTTATATAAATTCACTGAACATATTCTTCAGTCGTTCGAACAGACCGGGTTTTTGCTCCGATTCCTGTGCCGTATTTGGCTTCGGACGGTTCGTCGGTTTCTTGCTGTTAGTGTTGTTGTTACCGCCATTGCTGCTCGAGGGCCTGATACGCAAACTGCGAATAACATTGTGTAAAATACCAACGCCGCTTGTATATCCAGGGTCACGCACACCAATGTAATCCGGAACGGCGACACGCACCGAAGCAGCAAGTTCATGCTGTGCCACTTGCAGAACACCAGGCATGGAGACCGTACCTCCCGTTAGTATATAACCGCCAGGAAGCTCGTTGTAACCAAGGCGTTTGACCTCTGTGCCGATCATCTGGAATATCTCCTGAACCCTAGGCTCAATAATAGCCGCCAGATCTTCCTGGGAAAACTCCTTGTCCACGTTGCTACCGATGCGCGTCACTTTGAACATCACATCTGCGGCAGCATCATCAAGCCAGGCACAACCATATTTCAGCTTAACTTTCTCCGCTTGATCGGTCAAAGTACGCAAACCATAAGCAATATCATTGGTTACAAATTCCCCGCCGATTGGCAGTGTTGAAGTCGCAACCAGGCTATCCTCTTCAAAGATAGCAATGGTTGTTGCTCCTGCTCCGATATCCACGAGCACAGAGCCCATCGTTTTCTCATCCTTGGACAGGGCCAGTTGACCTGCTCCGAGTGACATGAGGACCAGGTCGCTCACTTTTAATCCCGCTTTTTCCACGCAGCGCAACAGATTATGTATCGCGGTTTTAGCACCCGTAATGATGGTTGCTTCAACTTCCAGGCGAACACCAATCATACCACGCGGGTCTTGTATGCCTTCCAAGCCGTCTACAACATATTGCTTGGCGACAACATCAATAATTTCCCGTTCGGGCGGAACCGCAATGACTTCGGCTGCTTTCAACACCCGCTCCATGTCTTCTTCTCCGATCTCACGATCTTCGTTCGATACTGCCACCACACCGTGACTGCTCATCAGTCCGATGTGATTGCCTGAGATTCCAACATATACTTCGGATATTTGAATACCTACCATACGTTCTGCATGATCGACTGCATTGCGAATCGACTGCACCGTCTGATCGATATCTACGATTACACCTTTGCGAATTCCTTCCGAGTCGGCAGATCCAACTCCAATAATATTAAAGGTTCCATTATTAATTTCCCCAATAATAGCGCGAATTTTGGATGTACCGATGTCCAAACTAACAATGATGTCATTGTTGCTCAAGTCTGTGGCACCTCCTGACTCCAATAGTAAAATACGTTCGGGTTTAAACACACATTAAAACATATTCAACACAGCTTAGGCTTTCCCTCTTTTTTCTACAATTTTTTTGGGTGCCAAGTTCTGGATGTGAAACATAAAACTTTGAAGAAAAAAGAAGGAGGCAACTCATGTGCCGTAAGTTTAAGTGTACCATTTTTTCTTCATCTCAGAAAGAACAAGTTTCACACATCAACCGGTGCTAAAGCCCGATCCTGTCTACACTTTTACGCAATAAACCGCCAATCAGCAACATGCATCATTGCCCTGCTCCCGGCTCAGCGTCATCCTCAGGATTATCCGGTACAAACGGGACATACGTATCCGCCTCAAGCATCGTAATTTTACCAGGTCGTTCGGTCTCGATCACCTGATTCAAATACTCCACTTTATCCGTTAACAGCGATATCGTTGTAATCACTTCAAACTGTGATTTGGTGTACATGCGAATCTGATCCGGAAAAGAGGGTGTCGGATTCGGAATAATTTCGGATATGTCCGTTGTCAGTTCATTTGGAATTTGAGCCAGCGCCTCACTCAGCTTTGCCTTGAGCGGATCATTCGGTTTCCATTGTGTCAGAATCGGCTTCTCTACAGCAACACCGATCGTTGGCGGAACATTCAGGCTTGTCCCATTAGACAATATGGCTTTAAGCGCCCCGGTTGTGTCCAGTTCGTAAGCGACTGTAGGAAACTCCTGAACCTTGATATGAATCGTACCCGGAAATTGCTTGTCCACAGTAACTGTTGAGACAGCTTTAATCGTTTTAAGACGTTCTATGATTTCAGTAGCACTTGTTCCAAAAAACTGATCGCCTTCCCTCAAACCACTCTTTTCAAGTAAATCCGCAGTGGCCGTGTATACATTACCCGTAATTTCGATCGCTGATATGCGACTTACCGAAGAACGAAAGAATAATACAGCCAGCAATGCAATAAATAATAATAATAGGATAATTACAATCTTACGGCTTGTGTTTCCTTTTGGGCGATTCTCCTTGAGAACCGGAATTTGACTTTTAGGCATAATAACGCTCCACAAAGCCTCAGGCCCCCTCCTCTTCCAAGAAGGGGACGCCAAGGACGTTAATTGGCAAAATCCAACTGTTTCGAAACAGTCGACTGTCTCTCCACTGAGGCTCCAAGACTCTGGAATAACTTTTCGATCTGATCATATCCCCTGTCAATGTGATGTACTTGCTCCACAATGGTTTTACCTTGAGCCGCCAGACCTGCAATAACTAAAGCTGCACCCGCACGAAGATCTGTCGCCTCTACAGTAGCCCCATATAGTCTTGGAACTCCACGGATAAAAGCTGCATTCAGGTCAACCGAAATATCCGCTCCCATGACATTCAGTTCATCCACATGTTTAAATCTTCCTTCGAACACGGTTTCCTTCATCACGCTGAATCCATCTGCCAAACTGAGTAGCACCATGATCTGTGATTGAAGATCTGTTGGAAACGATGGATACGGGGAAGTCACAATACGATCCACTGATTTTGGGCGGGTCATACAACTCACAGTCATTATATCATTGCATACTGTGATTTGAACACCAGTGCGCTTTAACACATGTATAAGCGAAGTAAGATGTGCAGGATTGCAGTGTGTAAGCGTAACATTGCCTCGGGTTGCAGCAGCAGCAATCATAACGGTTCCAGCGACAATCCGGTCAGGTATGATTTCATAGGTGCAAGGTTGCAACTTCTCAACACCATTTATCGTGATTGTATCCGTGCCGGCACCCATAATTCGTGCCCCCATCGCATTCAGAAAATGCTGCAAATCCTGAATTTCAGGCTCTCTCGCTGCGTTGAAAATTGTCGTTGTGCCTTCTGCAAGCACAGCAGCCATCATGATGTTTTCAGTGGCTCCAACACTCGGAAAATCAAGATGAATATCCGCACCTGACAGATTAGCTCCATGACAGATAATTTGCTGATCTTGCTCTTCAATCTGTGCTCCGAGTGCTTCCAGCCCCCGGAGGTGAAGATCAATTTTACGTTCTCCGATCGCACAGCCACCCGGCTGATATACAGATACTCTCCCAAACCTCGCAAGCAATGGCCCCATCAGAAAAATGGAAGACCGCATTTGCTTCATAAGATCCTCTGGCACATCATGTGACCGGACAAGCGACGTATTGATCGTCACTGTTCCCTGCTCATGCCGACATGTGCATCCAAGTCGTTCCAGGATATACAGCATTACTTCGATGTCCAGCAAGTGTGGAACGTTGTGCAGCGTAATTTCTCCGTCTGCGAGCAAACTTGCGGCCATAATCGGTAAAGCGGCATTTTTTGCTCCATGGATGCGTATGGATCCTGATAGGGGTCTCCCACCTTCAATCACCAATTTGTCCAATGTATCACCTCCGGGGTTTACGCTCACCCACTGCGATAACATACGGTACCCGGTGGATACCGCCATGAGATGATATAGTGCTCTGAATAGACTGTATAAGGGTGATGACGTCCTCTGCTGTCGCTTGGCCTGATTGAACAATAAAATGGATATCCATTGTTCCCAGTCAATCTCAGCGAATTGAATTATCCGTGACACATCCGATCCATGAGGCTCCGCAATCCATCCCTCGGTTCGACCAGTCATTTCCAGCAATACCATGTCGGGAATTCACGGTCTTCACCCTAGTTGCACCTCTGCCGATATGATGCTGTACTGCGGTATCATGGAACGATTGTCACGATTTATACCGTATCTTATGTGAGTCCCGTCTGGTGTGTGACAATCGCCCATGAATGCGTCCAAACACCTATTATCGTTTTGCAACAAGACGCTTAATTTCGTTTACAAGCACTTTGGCCGCATCTGGTTTCCCTAATTTTCGAGAAGCCTCTGCCATCTGCTTACGTCCTGATTCGTCATTCATAATGCCTGCAATTGCTTCATACAGGCCTTTGCCTGTAAGCTCTCTCTCCAGCATTGTGAGTGAGGCTCCTCCTTTTTCAAGGGTACGCGCGTTAGCCTCCTGATGATTGTTGGTTACGTTTGGTGATGGAATCAGAATCGACGGAATACCAAGAGATGTAATCTCCGCAAGGAACGAGGCTCCTGCACGGTTCACAATCAAAGAGGTACAAGCGAGTACTTCGGGCATGTTATGTACATAAGGAAGTACATGCAGATGATTAGGCATCGTTCCCAAAGAACTACGGATCGCTTCACGGGTTTCATCAAAATAGGTCTCGCCTGTAACGTAAACAACATGTACATCATCCAGCTGTTCCAGCATCGGTGCCATTTCAATCATCGCCTGATTAATCGCTTTAGCCCCCCGGCTACCCCCAACGACTAGCACAACACGGCTGTCCATCGGAACACCTAATGTGGCGAATCCACGATCCCGACTGGCCTGGGCTACTGTTGTTGCCCGCGGGTTCCCAGTATAGATAACCTTTTTTGCACCAGAGAATGATTTTTCAGAACCTTCAAAACTGACAGCAACTGTATCTACATAACGCATGAGAAACTTGTTCGTCAGACCTGGAATCGCATTCTGTTCATGAATCACGCTTGGAATTCCCAGCTTTGCCGCCGCATATACAACGGGACCACAGACATATCCGCCCGTACCGATGACAACGTCCGGCTTGAATTCCTTCAGCATTTTTTTAGATCTCCTTACCCCTTGAACGAATCGCATGATCGTTTTCACATTTTCAAAGGATAACTTACGCCGAAAACCGGTGATGTCAATCGATTTAAAAGGTATATCTTCCTGAGGAACCAGCTTACTTTCAAGTCCTCGTGTACCGCCAATGTATAAAAACGTCGAGTCGGCATTTTCCGCCTCACATTGTCTTGCTATGGCTACGGCCGGATAGATATGCCCACCCGTGCCGCCACCACTAAGAACGACTCGCATCGTATAAGTCACCTCGCATAACGGGATAAATTCAATAATATGCCCAGTGCGGTGAGCATGAGTGTCAGTGATGAACCTCCATAACTGATCAGCGGCAGTGTAATTCCTGTGACAGGCATAAGTCCAATCACCACGCCGATATTAATAATGACCTGCACAGCAACCATACCGATAATCCCCACAGCTAGCAGGCTGCCAAAGGAATCTGGAACCGTCATCGCTACACGCATTCCTCTCCACACCAGCACCAGAAACAATAATAATACAATCATTCCACCAATGAAACCGAGTTCTTCCGCCAAAATACTAAATATAAAGTCCGTCTGCGGTTCAGGCACGTAACTGTACTTCTGTCTACTCATCCCCAGCCCGAGACCAGCCAGTCCACCTGGACCAATCGCATAGAGCGATTGAATGATCTGATAACCTGCACCAAGCGGATCTGACCATGGATCCAGAAAAGCTGTAATTCGTTGCAACCGATAAGGTGCCGCTGCAACAAGTGCCGCGAATCCTGCAACTCCACCCAGAGCAAGCAGAGCGAGATGTTTCATTCGTGCTCCGGTTGTGAAAATGATAAGCATGGATGCCCCCATCATCACGGTGCCTGTACCTAAATCGGGCTGTAACATAATTATGCCAAAAGCAAGCCCCATTAGCCCAAGCGGAGGCAACAGCCCCGTTGTAAAAGTTTTAATTTTACCAGGATCTTTGCTCAGCCAATGAGCCAAAAACAAGATCATGCCCAGTTTCATGAATTCGGAGGGCTGGATACCGAAAGAGCCAATCCCCAGCCAGCTACGTGCACCGCCGCGAACGACTCCGATTCCCGGAATTAATACGGCAATGAGCATAATAAAACAGATAATTAAAATCGGCTTGGCATACTTTCTCCATACCCTATAATCCACATTCGCTGTCACAAACATGGCTACCAGCCCAAGCACGGCGAATAAAATCTGCCTTTTCACAAAATAAAATGAGTCGCCATAGTTTCGGAACGCAAGTACTGAACCTGCGCTGTACACCATAATGATGCCGATGGCAAGCAGAGCCAAAATACAAATCAGGAGCCAAATATCCGGCGCCGGTCGCGTCTGTTTCATCAGGAGGCCACCCCTTGCATGGAAGTAGGGGCTTTTCCACCCCCCTACTTACAAGTTATGCGCCGCCTCTTTAAAAATGCGTCCCCGTTCTTCATAGGAGGCAAACATGTCCCAGCTTGCACACGCAGGGGATAACAAAACAACATCCCCTGGTTCGGCAAGACTTGCTGCTTCCTGAACAGCAACCGTCAACGTACGGGCAGCGTCCTCCTCATTATCGACGACCTTAATATGCTTTAGTCCCGCCAGTTCTGCGACTTTAGCAATTTTAGCACGGTTTTCACCAAGAACCACCAACGCTTTGACACGTTCCTCCAATACCGGCAACAGCTCCATCATATCTGAACCGCGATCTAGTCCGCCTGCAATCAATACAACAGGTTCCTTAAAGGAATTCAGTGCCATGACCGTTGCTTTTGAATTGGTAGCTTTTGAGTTGTTGTAATAAACTGAGCCATTATGCTTGAGCACATACTCCAGTCGATGTTCAACACCTCTGAAATCAGCTAGCGGATCAGCCAGCTGTGACGGGTCAGCACCCGCTGCGATTGCAATAGCTACTGCAGCAAGCGCATTGCCTACATTAAAACGTCCAGGTATGCCAATGTCCTGCACATCGATAATCACTGCTCGATTGCCTGCACCATCCGCATAGATCACCTGACGTTTCACATCATCCTCTTCTCCGTCGACATAAGGCGGATCTGCATACACGCCTGTTTCCAGGTTTTCCGTTAGTGAGAAAGGAATCACCCTCGCCTTGATGTAAGGAATGAGTTCACGACATACCGCATCATCCCAATTGAGAACAGCGACGTCATCTGGTTTCTGATTGGCAAACAGCTTTGCTTTGGAAGCCACGTAATCTTCCATACCGCCATGATAATCCAGATGGGTCTCTGCCACGTTAAGAAGCGCAGCAATACGCGGACGAAACTCTACCGTGCCTTTGAGCTGGAAGCTACTTAGTTCGACGACCATCCAGTTATCAGCGGTAGCCTGCTCTGCAGCTTCACAGAGAGGGGTTCCAATGTTACCAGCAACAATGGGATTCAAGCCCGCTTGTTCCAGCATATTTCCTACCCAAGTTGTGGTCGTTGTTTTTCCGTTAGAACCGGTGATACCGATCATAGGTGCCCCGCAAAGGTGATATGCAACCTCCACCTCGGTTACCACCTCAATACCTAATTCAAGAGCTTGCTGCACAGGAGCAGCCTGATAAGGAATGCCGGGGTTTTTGACGACCAGCTTCACATCACTATGAATGAGATCATCCGGATGGCCCCCGCATACAACAGAAATTCCCAAAGCCTCCAATTCGGAAGCTTCGGGACACTGTTCCCTGTCTTTTTTATCATTTACGATAACGTTAGCCCCGGCACGATACAGCACCTTGGCAACTTGTACGCCGCTCTTCGCAAGCCCAAGCACGACGACTTGTTGTCCGCGATATGTTTCTGGATGATTCATAATTTACAACCCCTTGTTGAGATAAAGTCCAAGAGCGGCCAAAATAGCACCTACCGCCCAAAAGGTAATGACAACCCGCCATTCTGACCAGCCACTAAGCTCGAAGTGATGGTGGATCGGGCTCATTTTAAATACACGTTTACCGCGGGTTTTGAAGGATACAACTTGGATCACAACGGAAAGGACCTCAATTACGAAAATACCGCCGATAACCAGAAACAGAAGTTCTGTCTTCGTAACGATTGCAATCGCGCCGATTGCACCGCCGATTCCGAGCGAACCCGTATCGCCCATAAACACCTTGGCCGGATGTGCATTGTAAACCAGGAATCCGAGAACAGCCCCAATCATGGCAGCTGCGCACACCGCCGCCGGCATCGACGTTGCCTGCATGGCCACAATAGCAAACGCGCCAAAAGCAATCGCACTGACACCGGAGAGAAGACCATCCAGGCCATCCGTAAAATTAACCGCATTGGTAATGGCCAGCATCATAAAGACAACAAACGGATAATAAAACCATCCTGTCCAGTCAAACGAAACCGAAGTTCCCGGGATAGAAATCGCGGTGCTGTGTCCATTTTGAATAAGTAAATAACACATGAGGGCACTGAAGAACAGCTGCCCCAGCATTTTTTGTCTGGCTGTCAATCCAAGCGAACGCTTGAATACAATTTTGATATAGTCATCCAAAAAACCAATGAGACCAAATCCAAGCGTAGCGACAAGCAACACATAAAAGTCTGTGTTTTTGACCGCTGAGAATTTAAGAAACGCCAGCGTGAACGCAAGTAAAATAACAACTCCGCCCATCGTTGGTGTTCCGCTTTTTTTCAAATGGCTCTGAGGCCCGTCTTCCCTGACCTGCTGTCCGAACTTCATCCGCCGCAGAAGCGGAATAAGTAGCGGCGCGGCAATCACCGCCAAAATAAATGAAACGCCGATTGTTAACAGTAATACCTGAAAATCCATGGGTTCACCCCTCTAGTCTACTCGATTCTGTAATGGTGCCGTCTGCAGTGTTTGAACTACATCCTCCAGTTTCATGCCTCGCGAGGCTTTAAACAAAACTGCATCTTTCGGATGAAGATTCTCCAACAGATAACGGGTCAATTCTTCTTTATTATCAAAAGCATGCACAGCTTCAGCTACCATATGCTTTTTTGCTCCCTCAGCAATATGCAAGGATAATGGACCGTATACCAGCACTTTATCCAATTTATCAGGAGTAATATACATCCCGATCTCATGATGAAGCTGCTGCTCCTCCGAACCTAACTCCAGCATATCTCCCAGTACAGCCACTTTCATCCGATATCCTTTTAACCCTTCCAACACATCTATAGCAGCCTTCATGGAAGTCGGGCTTGCATTATATGCATCATTCAGGAGAGTAAGTCCGCTGACCGCCTGGGTGACCTCAATACGCATCCCTGTCAATTTTAGCTGCGACAAGCCTTTTGCCATATTTTCCTCAGTCACCCCAAAATGACGTGCTACGGCCATGGCAGCCAGACAGTTAATTACATTGTGCGTACCCAGCAAGGGAAGGTTATAAGCTTTGTCGCCAGACTGCTTGGTTGTAAACACCATCCCGTGCTGTGCATTCATAAGCCCAGTTGGATAATCGTTATTATCCGTTTGTAATCCAAACCTAAACCGCTGCATGCCTTCAGGTTGCTTCGTTGCAGACTCTTCAAGCACCTGCGCGATTAAAGGCTCGTCTCCGTTGTATATGAGTAACCCGCCAGGTTTCATACCAGCAGCAATTTCAGCCTTGGCTCTAGCAATTTCAAGTCTTGAGCCAAGCTGAAGCAAATGGGATTCGCCAATATTCGTGATGATTGCTACATCCGGCTGAGCAATGACAGAAAGGTCATAGATTTCACCGCGACCGCTCATGCCCATCTCCAAAATAATGATCTCCGTATCCGGTGTCATACTCAATACCGTTAGTGGCAGACCGATATGATTGTTGAAATTCCCCTGCGTTTTATGCACCTTGAATGTGGTAGAGAGAAGCGCGTTTACAATATCCTTGGTTGTTGTTTTCCCGTTACTGCCTGTAATGCCAACAACAGATGCCTTGTTCTCACAAAGATAAGCCGATGCAAGTGCCTGTAATGCAGTCAGGGTATCGTCCACCAAAATAACAGCTCCCTGCGGCGGAGCACCATGATTTTTTTGCCACAACGCCCCCGCAGCATCTTGCTCCAGACAAGCTTGCACAAACTCATGCCCATCAAAACGTTCACCTACCAAAGGGATAAACAAACTGCCTGCCACCGGTTTACGTGAATCGGTAAATACCCCTTCGGCGATAACTTCACTATGAACTGCGGCATCACTTAGTGTGCCACCACACATGTCGGCGATTTGCGCCAATGTTCGTTTTATCAATTGGATTTGCCCCTTATCGCTTCTTTAGCTATGATCCGGTCATCGAAATCGGTCTTGGTTGTTCCGATAATTTGATAAGTCTCGTGACCCTTGCCCGCAATCAATACTACATCGGCCGGGCTTGCCATTTCAATAGCTTCATGAATGGCCTGACGCCGGTCCACGATCATTGTGTAACGCTCAGACGGAACGGACTCTTCCAGCAAACCTTGCTCAATGTCTTTTAGAATCAGATCGGGATCTTCCGTCCGCGGGTTGTCAGAAGTCACTAATACAAAGTCACTGTACTTCGCAGCAATTTTACCCATCAATGGGCGTTTTGTGCGATCCCGGTCACCGCCGCACCCAAATACGCAGATGACACGGCCCTCCGCAAACTCATTGACTGTACGCAATACATTCTCAAGTCCATCAGGTGTATGGGCATAATCAACGATGACCGCGAATGCCTGACCTTCATTGACAGCTTCCACCCTGCCATCCACACCCGGTACGGTCTCCAGACTACGCTTGATCTCTTCCAGTGGCACACCTTCCACCAGCGTTGCCGAGATGGCCGCCATTGCATTGTACACGTTGAACTTGCCTACCATACGCAGTTCAATGTCTGTGCTACCCGCAAAGGTATCTACATGGAAGGTCGTCCCCTGAGCTGTGATTGAAATTGCAGATGCACGAACATCCGCCTGTTCTCCCATGCCGTATGTAATAACCTCAGCAGCCGTTACAGAGATATAATAATCCGCAGCCGGATCATCCGCATTGATCACTGCATACTTCCGCTCGGAAGCATCTTCTGCATAACCGTTACCCAGGCGAGCAAAAAACAACCCCTTAGCTCCGCGATATTCCTCCATGGAATGATGGTAATCGAGATGATCCTGCGACAGGTTTGTAAATACTGCTGTACGGAAATCCGTGCCTTTCACCCGCCCTTGCTCCAATGCATGAGAAGAAACTTCCATCACACAGCATTCCGTACCAGCCTGAACCATATCATGCAAACTACGTTGCAAATCCAGAGCTTCAGGTGTTGTTCCCGACATCGGGTAAGTGCGTCCATCATAACGCATCTGGATGGTTCCGATCAGCCCGGTTTTCTGACCGTAGTCGCTCATAATTTTTTCAATCAAATAAGTCGTTGTTGTTTTGCCGTTCGTTCCCGTTACTCCGATCATTTTCATCTTGTGACTCGGTGATTCGAAAAAGAAGTCCGACAAAACAGCCATAGCAAAGCGACTGTCTCTTACAATCAATTGTGGTACAGGCAAGTCAAGCTGCCGCTCCACAACGAGAGCAGACGCTCCGGCCTGCACTGCTTTATCTGCATAATCATGTCCATCGACCGTATGTCCCGGAAGACAGATAAACAGATCCCCCGGTTTGACTTGCCGGGAATCTGTCTGAAGGTTGTGACATTCTGTATGGGGGGCGCCCACGAGACGGGCGGTAATCAACTTGGATTCAAACTGTTTTAAAAGCACATGAATAACCTCACTTTTCCAAATATACTTCTGTATCCACAGATTCCTATAGTATTAATATCGACCAGACCACCAAATAATGAAACGCGATCCCCTGAATTTTGTTGCGGTCGGAGTAGGAAACTCCGCTTAAGCCTACATTGCATCCTTACTTAAAGCTCCATTTGAGAACTTTATTCGTGCTTCGAATGATCATGCCCATCATCTTTCAGGACGTTACCCATATAGATACGTATCGTTGAGCCTTGCTCTACTCTTGCTCCTGGTTTAGGGGCCTGATTAATTACGTATTTGCCACTGCCCGACTTCGCGAGCATAAAATTCATGTTGAGATCCTCGTACAAATCTTCCACTGTAGCCCCAGTAAGATCAGGAACCGTCACAATTTTGGTTTCACCATATTTGTACTCTTTCGCGAGCTGGTCCTTACGCACAGGCACTTTCATATAATGCAGCGAATCTTCCAGAATGTTTTGTACGATTGGGGCTGCAACAACACCGCCAAACTGAATCCCCTTCGGATTGTCTACAGCGGTGTACACCACGATCTGCGGATCATCAGCCGGAGCAAATCCAATAAACGAAACGATGTGTTCACTCGACGAATAACGACCATTAATAACTTTCTGGGCTGTACCTGTTTTACCTCCAACCCGGTAGCCATCGATAAAAGCTGGACGTCCTGTTCCTTTGGCCACGACACTTTCTAGTGCTTCTCGTACTTGTTTGGACGTATCCTCCGAGATGACTTGACGAACGAGTTCAGGCTGTACTTCTTCCAGTACCTCTCCGGTTTCTGGATGTACCCAGGCTTTCGTAACGTAAGGTTTATAGAGCTTCCCACCATTGATGGCAGCCGATACCGCTGCTACTTGTTGAATAGGAGTTACGGATACACCTTGCCCAAAGGCGGTCGTTGCAAGTTCAACAGGACCTACGTTTGCTAATTTGAAAAGAATACCACTTGCTTCTCCGCTAAGATCAATCCCGGTTTTGGCACCAAAACCGAAATTTTTAATGTAGGAGAACAACGATTCCTTACCAAGCTTCTGCCCCAAAGCAACAAATCCGGGGTTGCAGGAGTTCTCCACCACCTGAAGGAAAGTCTGGCTTCCATGTCCACCTTTCTTCCAACAGCGCAAGCGTGCTCCGCCGACTTCTACAAATCCGGGATCAAAAAATTGATCCTTTTGCAGATTTACCTTTTTTTCTTGCAACGCAGCAGCCAGTGTAATAATTTTGAAAGTTGAACCTGGTTCATACGTCATCCAGATGGGCAAGTTCCGGTTATAAATTTCTGAAGGATATTGCTGATAATCTGCCGGCTCGTAGCCCGGTCTGCTAGACATCCCTAGAATTTCGCCTGTTTTGGGATTCATTGCAATAGCCAAAGCGGAATTAGCCTGAAACTTAACCATCGCCTGATCCAATTCCCGTTCCATAATCGATTGAATGGATTTATCAATGGTCAGCTTGAGGTTGAGCCCGTCCTTCGGTTCCACATACTTCTCAGATGAGCCCGGCATGAGCCTTCCGGCCGCATCGGACAAGTAGGATACACTGCCATTTAAACCATTCAGCTTGTCGTCATATCTTTTTTCAACACCAGTCAGTCCCTGATTATCAATCCCTGTAAATCCGAGAATATGAGCAGCCAGATCATCATACGGATAGAAACGTTTGTTATCCTCGGCAACAACGATACCCGGGAGCTTCAAATCACGGATGCGCTGAGCTTTCTCCATCGTAATTTTGCGGCCACCGGGTTGTAGTCTTACAATCAATTCTCGTTTCTTGATGGTTGCCAGTACTTTCTCTTCTGTCATACCTAGTAGCGGTGCCAGCGCCCTGGCTGTGGTCTCCGCTTCTTTAACTTGAGCCGGGATCGCCATGATTGTTGGGGTTGTCACATTGTAGGCTAAAGATGTCCCGTTTCGATCCAGAATCTCTCCCCTTTTAGCTGTGTACGGAATATTACGACGCCAGGATTCTTCCGCTTTGGCCGATAGTTCCGGCCCTTTCCCCAACTGAACATAAGCAAGCCTGATGACCAAGGCCGAAAATAACATAACCAGAATTAACAAACTCCACAGCAACCTGCGGCGCAGATTCACACTTGTTCCCTTCACGAAAAGATCCCCCCACTCGTCCCAAAATCATGAACTGTCTCATTCATGAATATTCAGGACAACCGGGGGTTAGAACAAGCTGTCTATACAGTCTATGGCAGGGAAGCCCCTTCAGTGGCTGGTTTACCAGATGTTTCGTCTTGACCCTTTTGCTTGTCAGACTGACTCTGATTTGAGGCACTTCCCGGCGGATCATCCCCATCCGCTTTCCCCTCATCAGCTGTTTTCGTATTCTTGTCCTGGTTTTTCGCATTCGGATCAGAAGAATCTGGAGCTTCATCAGCTATACCGGTTACCGCTGCCTTCGCTGTCTGTAAGGTTAACTGTACCGTTCGTTGCTCACCCGATACCTGCTCCTTCTGTTTCACGACATATCCCTCACCCTTGACTGTTACGCCTACCTTCATCAGTGAGAGAACCTCCAACGCATCACGAAGCGATTCACCCGTCAGATCTGGAATCTTCATTTTACTGCTCTCTTCCGTCAGTAGGTAGACTCGTTGTCCTGGATTCATCGAAGCACCTGCTTGTGGATACTGGCGAATCACATTTTCACCCTGACCAAGCGTGACATAAGCAATTCCGGAGTTGAGAAGCTGGCTTCTGGCCTGTTTGGCCGTTTTACCACTCAAGTCTGGAGCCTTAGCCTGTACAACAGGAGCTTCTTTTGACTTTTTGTCTGTCGTTTTGGCTGTATCTTTCGGTATACCCATATATTGCAACGTCTGGCTCACAACCTTCTTGAACACTGGAGCCGCTGCAGTTCCTCCGCCAATGTTTGTGCCATCTGGCTGGTCAATCACAATCAACATCGCAATCTTCGGATTGTTGACTGGTGCAAATCCAATAAACGAAACGACGTCTTTGTTTTTGCTATACTGACCGTTGATAACTTTTCGCGCTGTCCCTGTTTTGCCTGCAACCCGGTATCCTTCAATATAGGCATTACGTCCTGTACCGATCGTCTGATCTGCTACGACCTGCTCCAGATACCCGCCAACAAGCTTGGCCGATTCTTTAGAGATGACCTGTCGAATCACTTTGGGTTTGATTGCTTCCGTTGTGCCATCATTCGGATTAATGATCTCCTTCACGAGATGGGGCTGGAGCAACTTACCGCCGTTTGCAATGGCCGAGATGGCTGATAACTGCTGGATCGGCGTCACTTGTACGAGACCGTGACCATATGCAGCGGTAGCAATCTCTGATTTGTATACCAAGGGTTTGATTGGCGAAGCCGCTTCACTTGGCAGGTCAATGCCCGTCTTTTTACCAAAACCGAACTGATCGATATAGTGACGCAGCCGCTCTCCCCCGAGCATGTTGTACCCCAGATTAACAAAAGCGATGTTACTGGAGCGTTTGACACCTTCAAGGTAAGAGATTCTTCCGTACGTATGTCCGTTATCACTAATCGGGAAACCACCGATGTATATGCGCTTGGATTCAAACGTTGCATTCGGATCAAACAGTTTTTCCTCCACGGCTCCCGCAAGTGTCACAATTTTGAACGTGGAACCTGGTTCATAGATCGACTGCGTTGCATGGTTGATAAAATTTTTCTGATCCGGTGTGCTCGCATACGTATTCGGATTAAAGGTCGGCCAGTTGGCCATCCCCAGAATCTCCATCGTGTTTGGATCAGCCGCAATGACGGTCATACTCAGCGGGTTATATTTCGCAATTGTCTCTTTCATTGCACTTTCAATGTAAAACTGGATCGTATCATCAATCGTCAGCTTCAGGTTTTTACCGTTTTTCGGAGGCAAATAATTATCCTGTGAATCCGGAAGTTTGATGCCTTTGGCATCCTTCTGGTAATTCAGGAAACCATCTGTGCCTGTCAGCACGTCATCATACGAGACTTCAAGCCCATTGACAGCTTTACCGTCACGACTCATATAACCTAGCACATGAGAGGCCAGCGACTCTTCCGGATAAAAACGTTTGGACTCCTGCGTCATGACGATCGCATTTTTTGCCTTGTGTTGCTCCTGAAGCTCTTCGCGCAACTCATTGACCTTTTCCGCAAGTGCAGGACTAATTTTGTATCCTTCACTGCGTACTTCGCGTTGTTGAAAAAAATCACCATCACTTTTTTTCGCTGTAACAAGAGCTCGCATCTCACTCTCGTTTTTCTTGAGCAGTGCCGATAGCTTCTTCGTCACTTCATCCTCAATACCTAGTTGATTAATCAAAAGCGGGTTAACCGAAACCGTGTAAGCCGGCGAATCCGTAGCAAGCACATTCCCGTTTCGATCCGTAATCGTTCCGCGAGCAGCCTTGATCGTCTGTTCCCTTTCGATAAGACCCGCCGCACGCTCCTGCCATTTGTCACCATTAACCACCTGAATGAAAAATATACGGGTTACGAGTACAAGAAAAAAGAGGGTAATGAATCCCCCTATTAACAACGTGCGCATTTTTATTCTTTTTACCATCGAAACACCTCTTTACTTGCCACTGGTTGCATTCGAGGATGATTCAGTACCTGTCGATGTATTCGTTGTTGAGCGTGGTACAAAAATAACATCCTTATCGGAAGCTTCCACGTAACCCAGTCTTTTTGCATTCTCGACAACCTGATTATTCAATGTTTCTCTCTCCACCTGTAAATCGGCAATGGTCTTCTCAGCCTCTTTAATTTTTACAATGGTCGACTGAGCCTGCTTGTTCAGTTCATAAATATGAGCGTAACGAGACATCAGGGCACCACCCACAATAATGACGGCTAAGAGTGTGATCAGGTATAAAAACTTTTCGCGGCCTGGCAGACCTGTGCGACGTGTCACAACTTTAGTAGTTTCCTTGTACCTTTGCTGCGTTACACGTTCCTGGGCTTTTTCTTTGACCGCTAGATTGCCACGTGTATATGCCATTTGAAGGCTCCTCCTCCTCTTTTGTTCTACAATTTCTCAGCTACACGCAGCTTGGCTGATCGCGCACGAGAGTTCTCGGTCAGTTCCGCTTCTGATGGAATCAACGGTTTTCGGTTCACGAGACGTAAAGTCCCTTTACCACCGCATACACATAACGGAAAGTCAGGTGGACATGTACATTTTTCAAGATAGCTGCTGAAGATCTGTTTACATATCCGGTCCTCAAGGGAGTGGAAGGTGATAACAGATACGCGCCCCCCTGGCGCTAAACAACGAACAGCCTGATGCAGTCCTTCTTCAAAAGCCCCCAGTTCATCATTTACAGCAATACGCAGCGCCTGAAAACTTCGCTTCGCAGGATGTCCACCTGTACGGCGGGCTGCTGCAGGAATACCCTCTTTGATCAATTCCACAAGTTCACCTGTCGTTTCGATCTCGGACTGGCTACGTCGACCCACAATAACACGAGCAATCCGTTTGGAAAATTTCTCTTCACCATAGCGATACAGAATTCGCGCAATCTCTTCTTCCGGCCATTCGTTCACTATCTCTTTGGCTGTCAGAAGTGCGTCCTGGTCCATACGCATATCAAGCGGTGCATCGTGATTGTAACTGAATCCGCGTTCTCCTTCGTCAAACTGTGGTGACGACACCCCAAGGTCATACAGAATTCCGTCGACCTGTGGTATACCGTCCTTCATAGGAACATCAAGGTCTTTGAGAACCTGCTCCAAATCTCTAAAATTGGTTTTCACCAATGTAACCTGGTTTTCATAAGCAGCGAGCTTCTCGCGTGCATTGTCCAAAGCCCAGTCATCCTGATCAAGTGCGATCAGACGTCCCCCCGGACCTAGCTTGGATGCAATCACGGAACTGTGTCCCGCCCCTCCTAAAGTGCAGTCCACGTATATACCGTCCTGCTTGATGTTTAATCCCTCGGTTGCCTCTTCTTTGAGTACGGTTATATGGTGAAACAACCTGCACCCCTCCTTACTTTATAAGTCAAAATTGAAATCGACCAGCTTTTCGGCAATGTCGTTGAATGCTTCTTCGGATTGATTAAAATAACTTTCCCATATGCCTTTGCTCCAAATCTCCACCCGGTTCGACACACCAAGAACAACGCAATCCTTGTCCAATTTGGCATACTCTCTCAGGTTACCCGGCAGATTTACCCTGCCCTGTTTATCCAGTTCACATTCAGTGGCACCTGAGAAAAAAAACCGGGTAAACGCACGTGCGTCGGATTTCATCAGCGGCAGTGCTTTCAGTTTCTGTTCCATGACCCCCCACTCCTCCATGGGGTACACGAAAAGACACTGGTCCAAACCTCGTGTGACAACGAAAGTGGATCCGAGAGATTCGCGGAATTTAGCCGGAATAATGACCCGACCTTTATCATCAATGCTATGTTGAAACTCGCCCATAAACATTGCCGCACTCACTCCCCCACCCATTTCCCCCACTTTGCCCCACTTTCCACCACCTAAGCATAATAGATTCGATTAAAAAAATCAAAACCCTTCTTGACTTTTCTGTTTTTTTATTTGATTTCACCGAAAAAAACGCCTTCGATCCTGTCATTCAGGACCAAAGACGTTTCCCGGTTACGGGTGATCGTATGTGCACCCGTACATGAGCCATATCGTCAATACACCATTCTACTACTTTTGAAACAGTTTATCCGTTTGTAATTATTGGATAACCCTTTAAAATTTCCAACTATCGAGGTACTTTTCTTGCTCAGCGGACAAAGAATCAATGGCAATATTCAGGCTCTCCAGCTTGTAACTCGCCACTTGCTGGTCAATTTCGTAAGGAACGTTCACTACGTTTTTACCAAGAGATTCATAGTTTTCGCTCACATAACGCAAACCTAGTGCCTGCAGTGCAAACGTAGTGTCCATGATCTCGGCCGGATGTCCGTCAGCAGCTCCCAGATTTACCAAGCGTCCCTCCGCGAGCAGATACATTTTACGACCATCTTTGAAACGGTACTCCTCAATGTTGCGACGAACGGTACGAATAGACTCAGAACGTTTGGCAAGCTCCGGTTTGTTAACCTCAACATCGAAGTGACCTGCATTACTCAGAATAGCTCCGTCTTTCATAACATCGTAATGTTCACCTGTAATAACGTCCTTGTTGCCTGTCACAGCAATAAAGAAATCACCCAACTTTGCTGCTTCCAGCATCGTCATAACCCGGAAACCATCCATATGTGCTTCCACGGCTTTGATCGGGTCGATTTCAGTTACAATGACATTGGCACCCAAACCTTTTGCACGCATAGCCACACCTTTACCACACCAGCCATACCCAGCTACGACAACATTTTTACCTGCAACCACCAGGTTCGTTGTCCGAATAATACCGTCAAAAGCGGATTGCCCAGTGCCATAGCGGTTATCAAACAAATACTTGCAATATGCGTCATTTACCGCAACCATCGGGAATTTCAGTTGTCCTTCTTTCGCCAGTGCCTTCAAACGAATAATGCCTGTTGTCGTTTCTTCTGCGCCCCCGCGAATCGTAGCTGCAAGATCAGGACGTTCGGAAGCAATAATGGTTGCAAAATCCCCACCATCATCAATAATGAGATCAGGCTTCACTTCAAGAGCACGGAGTTGCAGTGCTTTGAATTCAGCCGGCTCAGGGTTATATTTCGCATAAACAGTCACACCGTCTTCTACCAAAGCCGCACATACATCATCTTGAGTAGACAATGGGTTACTATGTGTGATCGTCACTTCAGCACCGCCAGCCTGAATGACTTTTGCCAGATATGCGGTTTTAGCTTCCAGGTGAAGACAAATCGCTACCTTTAGACCTTTAAAAGGCAAATCCTGTTCAAATTGACGACGAATCCGGTTTAAAACCGGCATATGCGCCTCAACCCAATCAATTTTCAAATGGCCCTCAGCAGCAAGTCCCATATCTTTGACGATGCTGTTTTGTAATGAAGATGTGGTCACTTTATCTCCTCCTCAAATGTGTTTCTTCTATTATAAAGATCAATATAGTCTAAATAGATACTTACAAGGATATAACCTTGTGTTCGCCCCGGAATTCAGCAGATGCTTTAATCAATTCCTCAATCCAGTCCGTTCCATAACGATTCAGGTAAAAGAGTGCATTATGTACTCGTTCCTGGGGTTTGCCCATTGGGAATAGAGCATTCTGAATACCGTTCCAATGCCTCAAACTCACTTGATGTTTATCCTCAATTGCCTTGCGAGTCTGACGTTCCAGATACTGAATCTGTTCATTCATTTTGGCTAAATTCGCTTCACCAATCCGGTTCAATCCGGGATGCACTTCTGCAACCTGATCCAATAGCGGACGATAGAGCGTCATAAACTGCTCACGGATCTGCGTGAATTGTTCATCAACTTGGAAGGTTTCCTGCTGCGTTAGCCATTGTGCTTTCTTTTCTTCCAGTTGGTTCTGTACATCCTGGAAAGAAAGTCCGTATTGTTTCATATATTTGTGTTGCACTTCCTCCATAATCGTGAAGGATAGACGAGGCAGTAATATCGGCATTTGTAGCCCAAAAGTACGGAACGCCTCACGTGTAAGACCCCAATATGCAATTTCTCCATGCCCTAAAATAACTGCAGCGACAGGCAACAATGAATCTTGCATCAAAGGACGGGTGAGTACGTTGTTACTAAAACGCTCAGGGTGATCTTCCAATTCTTGTAACAAACGTTCTTCTGTAAAGGAAACTAACCCCTTACGATCCTGATACAAGTTATCTTTCAGCATCAAAAGCAAACGGGTGCCTTCATGAATATAAAAGAGGTTGGCCCCATCTTCCGCCACTTCTGCTGATGTCGAATAACCCGCTTGTTCTACAAGCGATGCTCCTTGTAAATAGGCTTCCCGCAACGAATCATTCTTCCGGATCAACCGCTCGAATATGGGCTTTTCTAACTTACGCAATTCAGGATCGGCAGCATCCATGAGTACCAGTCCAGTCTTTGCAAACAAGGCCGATATCATTCGGGCAAACGCATCACTTAGATTTGTACTTGACTGATGGATTTCCGTAATCAGCTTTATTAATCCAGGCTTATGCATGGTATCAGGCAATAATTGTTCCACTTGATTCAACACCGTTTCCCACTGATCCCACTTTACTTCCACATAACTTACCGAATCCTTACCTTTAAAATGCCCTTGCAGTTTAACTTTGTGAATCTGTCCTTGCTTATCAGGCAAATACGTATGATTTACCTCATCCCAGTCATGGTCTTCTCCCGCAATCCAGAACACTGGAACTACAGGACGTTTCAATTGCTGTTCAGCTTCACGCGCAGCGGCGACCACACTGGCTGCTTTGTATATCACAAACAATGGTCCGGTGAACAAGCCACTCTGTTGTCCACCTGTAACGACGAGTGCATCTTCTTCAACTAGGCGGGTAATCGAAGCATGAACCTTGTCATGATCATTTACTCGCTTATTATATAAACGTAAATACGCCGCCAGTTCATGACGGTCAACACGTGTATGCTCCGATTGTTTCAGCCATTCAGCACGCGCGTGGAGGCCGTTTTCCCAGCGAATGTCATATTCATAAAGGCTTCGCGCAGCATCTGTCGTACAGAGATAATCCTCTGCAAGCTTTGATCCGCTGCGGAGCGCCTCGGTGATCCCTTTCATGAGGTCTGCCTCCTATTCTGCTTCTAAAGAGCCTTCCTTGATTGTACCGAATTCAGTAGCTCTTCGTCAAAACAAAGTCACAAATATATGAAAAAAACCGCCGATTTAAATCGGCGGTTATGATGTATATAATAGCATATTCGTTTTTCGAAACTATTATACGTAAGGTTCTGAAACCCAGTGTCCTTTGGAAACCTCAATCAATTGAGCATTTTCCAAATTATACGGATCATTTTTAGGACCGCCCGAAGCATTCTGGATTGGTCCAGATTGTTCATCTGGCAATAAAATGCGGCGTTTATTTGCTTCTACTTCCGGATCCGGAACAGGGATCGCAGAAAGCAATGTTTTGGTGTATGGGTGAATTGGATTCGCGTACAGTTCTTCACTCTCGGCCAATTCTACCACTTTACCCATATACATAACCGCAACACGGTCACTGATATGTTTAACCATGGACAAGTCATGCGCGATAAAGAGATACGTCAATCCGAGACGTTGCTGCAACTCCTCAAGCAATTTAACGACCTGAGCTTGAATGGATACATCCAGCGCAGAAAGCGGCTCATCACAGATGATAAATTTCGGATCAACAGCAAGAGCACGCGCAATCCCGATCCGCTGTCTTTGTCCACCGGAAAATTCATGCGGATAACGCAAAGCATGACTTGGATTAAGACCTACGAGGTCCAACAACTCTTCTACACGTCTCTTACGCTCTTTAGAGCTTGTTGCCAGCCCGTGAATATCCAAAGACTCTCCGATAATATCCATAACGTTAAAACGCGGGTTCAGTGAGGCATACGGATCCTGGAAAATCATCTGCATGTCTTTACGCATTTCTTTCATCTTGCGTGGGGACAATTTGTAAATATCCGTACCATTGAAGTTCACACTTCCGCCAGTTGGCTCATAAAGGCGCAGAATGGTGCGTCCAGTCGTCGATTTCCCGCAACCTGACTCACCTACAACACCAAGTGTTTCTCCTTCAAAGATGTCGAAGCTCACATCGTTTACAGCTTTAAGGATGTTACCTTTGCCAAGGTTAAAGTATTGTTTCAGATTTTTCACTTGAACCAAAGGTTTGTTACTTCCTTTGACAATACCAGCCGGAGTTGGCTTTTCTTTTTTCGGCTCGTCCAGACGCGGGAGAGCGTTCAACAATTTAATCGTATAAGGATGTTGTGGGTTACTGAAAATCTCAGCTGTTGTCCCTGTTTCTACAACTTCGCCTTCCTTCATGACAACCACACGGTCACACATGCCGGCTACAACGCCAAGATCATGCGTAATCAGCATAATGGATGTACCAAGCTTTTTCTGCATGTCTTTCATGACATCCAGAATTTGTGCCTGAATGGTAACGTCGAGTGCCGTTGTCGGCTCATCTGCTATCAGCAAAGATGGACGACAAGCAAGTGCAATTGCAATCATCGCACGCTGACGCATACCACCAGAGAATTGGTGCGGATAATGATTCATACGAATCGCTGCATTTTTAATTCCTACAAGTTCAAGCATCTCAAGAGCAGCTTTGTTCGCTGCTTGCTTGGACATGTTTTGGTGTTTACGCAATACTTCGGTAATCTGTTTACCAATTTTAATCGTAGGATTCAAGGAAGTCATTGGATCCTGGAAGATCATACCAATATCTTTACCACGAATGGCTTCCATTTGTTTATCTGTCTTATTCAGCAAATCTTGCCCGTGAAACGTAATATCTCCGCTCTTAACCTTCGAAGGCGGGGAAGGGATCAATTTCATGATCGTCTGGGCGGTAACACTCTTACCACTACCGGATTCACCTACGATCCCCAGTGTTTCTCCTTTGCCAATTTCGAAACTCACATTTTTAACGGCATCAAATTCACCCGAGCGCGTCGAAAACGATACACTTAAGTCTTTGACTGTTAAAATCGGCTCCATAATCCCACCTCCTCTTTCTATTTACGTAATTTCGGATCAAGTGCGTCCCGCAGTCCATCACCGAGCAAATTAAATGCAAGCATTGTAATAACCATCAAACCAGCCGGGAACCACATCCGCCATGGATACAGTGTCCAGCCTGTAAGTGCATCGTTAATCATGGATCCAAGGGAAGATCTTGGTGCAGATACACCCAGACCGAGGAAGCTCAAGAACGCTTCTGCAAAGATCGCATTTGGAATAGACAATGTCAATGTAACGATAATCGGTCCAACCGCATTTGGCAACAAGTGGCGGAACAATTGACGTCCAGTACTTGCACCCATCGATCTTGCAGCAAGGATAAAGTCTCTATTTTTCAGTTGCATAATCTCACCACGTACAATCCATGACATACTAATCCAGCCTGTAATGGTAAGCGCAATAATAATCGTTGTAAGACTTGGCTCCAAAACAACCAGCAACAGGATAACTACAAGCATGTAAGGCAAAGAGTACAAAATCTCGGAAAACTTATTCATAATTCCGTCAACTCGTCCGCCATAGTAACCCATGATCGCACCGTAGATAACCCCGATCACAAGGTCAATCAGGGCCGCAGCAAGACCTACAGTCAAGGAAACACGTGCACCGACCCATGTTCTTACCCATACATCACGACCCAGATCATCCGTGCCGAACCAGTGTTCCGCACTGGGAGCAGCATTCGAATTAAGCAAGTCATTAGAATAATAATTGTACTTCGTAAACAAAGAAGTTGGTCCAAATATAGCAAACAGTACAACAAGCACCAGCACACTAAGGCTAATCATTGCAGCTTTATTCGTTGCCAGTCTGTACATTGCGTCTCTAAAAAGGGAAATACTTTCTTGCGGCTTCACCGCTGCCTGACTGTTCAGGTCAGTGTTCGCCGTTCCATTATTGTTATTATTCGTGCCAGACAACGTTATGCCCCCTTCCGGCTTTCCAGCTTAATTCTAGGATCTACCAATACGTAAGCGATATCTGTAAGGAAACGTGCAAACATCAAGAGAATACCGTAGAAAATAGTAATCCCCATAATCATGGTGTAGTCACGGTTTGTGATACTCTCCACAAACACTTTACCGATTCCGCCAATGTTAAAGATTTGCTCAATAACAACAGAACCTGTGATAACGTTAGCGGTCATTGGACCTACATACGTAACAACTGGCAAAATACCGTTCCGTACAACGTGCTTAAACATGATGGCAGGCCATTTCAAACCTTTAGCTTTCGCGGTTTTAATGTAGTCTGCATGTAGAACTTCCAGCATGCTTGAACGCGTTAGACGTGCGATAAAGGCAATTGGTGATGCAGATAGAGCGGCAACCGGAAGCACATAGTCAAGCGGACCATCAAAGCCCATAACGTTGAACCATCCGAGTTTGAATGCAAACACATACTGCAATAAGGATGCGAGCAAGAAGCTTGGTACAGCAATCCCGATAACAGCAAGAACCATCGTTACATCATCAATTAGTTTGCGATGATACACTGCTGCAAGAAGTCCCAGCAGAACCCCTACAATAATGGAAATAACGATCGCAAAAATACCAATTTTCAAGGATGCTGTGAATGTTTTCGTAATCATGTCTGTGACACCTTGGTTGAGGTAGTTCATCGAAACCCCAAAGTCGCCTTGTACAATATCACCAATGTATTTGAAGTATTGTACATACATCGGCTTGTCCAGACCATATTTCTCTTCAAGAAGGGCCCGAATCTCAGGTGATACTCTTTTCTCCGATGTAAAAGGGTCACCAGGAATGGCTTTCATCAGGAAGAAAGTCATCGATGCGAGTATGAAAAGCGATAGCAGCATAAATAGCAGTTTTTTCAAAACGTACTTAACCAACCCTTGCACACCTCCACAAACAATATTTTGTATACAAATCGATTGTAGAATCAGACCGCAATAAAGTCCAATCCATTTATCGGAAATTTCAAGAATTATAAGGAAAATCAACGCACATACAAAAAAATCGGGATATATATGGAATTCCACATATATATCCCGAAGCAATCATATTAGACTTCAGAACAAACTTACTTCTCTTCCAGATATGCACGAGTGAAGTCAATTGCTCCACTGAAATCAAGTTGTACACCTTTCAGGTAAGGCTTAGTCAAAGATACGTTAGTGTAGTAGTAAACTGGCATTACGCCCATTTCATCTTGAATCAGAACTTTTTCTGCATCAGCAAAAGCAGCCATACGTTTAGCTACATCTGTTGTTTTCACAGTATCTTCGAGGTCTTTATCATACTGTGCATTGCTGAACTTAGAGTCGTTGTTTGTGTTTCCAGTTTTCCACATTTCCAAGAAGTTGAACGGATCGTTGTAGTCCGCAGACCAGCCCGCACGAGCGATTTGGAAGTTTTGTTTCTGACGGTTATCCAGAAAGACTTTCCACTCTTGGTTTTCTGTTTTCACATCAACACCAAGATTCTTTTTCCACATATCAGCAATGGCCAAAGCGATTTTCGCGTGACCGTCACTTGTGTTGTAGATCAAAGTGACTGCAGGCAGAGTAGTATAACCTTCTTCTTGCATACCTTCAGCAAGCAACTTTTTAGCTTCATCTACATTTTCAGTAAAGTAATCATCTTTGTGCTCCGTACGGAATTCTTCTTTTTCACCACGGATACCAGGAGGTACAAAACCGAATGCTGGAATTTGTCCACCTTGTGTTACTTTATCAACAATCAGTTGACGCTCAATGGACATTGCAAATGCTTTACGAATTTTAGCGTTGTTAAACGGTGCTTCATTTACGTTAAACTGGTAGTAATAAGTACTTGCAATACCAGTAGCTTTAAACTCGTTTGGCAGTTCAGCTTTCAAAGAAGGAATTTGGTCAGAAGGGATCTCACCGTTAGGTGCACCTGTGTAGTCCAATTGTCCTGATTTGTAAGCTTGCAGTTCGGAAGCACTGCTGTTTGTCAAAGACATATCAATTTCAGACAATTTAATGTCGGATGCTGCATGGTAACCATCGTTTTTCTTCACAACAATTTTTTGACCTTTAGCGTATTGATCCATTACAAATGGTCCGTTAACGATCATGTTTTTGAAGTCAGAGAAGAATTTATCGTTAGTGTCAGCAGATTTGTGTACTGGATAGTACGTATAGAATGCTGTCAGACCCAAGAAGTAAGGAGTTGGGTTTTCCAAAGTTACTTCAAGTGTGTGCTCATCCGTAGCTTTCACACCTACTTGGGAGAAATCAGTGATTTTAGTACCTTTGAAGTTTGCATCTTTGCTCATGTTAAAGCCTTCAGCACCCTTAATGTAGTACAATTGGTATGCGTAAGGAGAAGCTGTTTCCGGTTTCAAAGCACGTTCCCAAGAACGAACGAAATCTTCAGCCGTTACAGGATCACCGTTGCTCCATTTTGCATCTGGGTTCAGGTTGAACACGTATTTCAAACCATCTTCAGAAATTTTCCAGTCTTTAGCAACACCAGCAGCTTCTTTGCCGTTTTCATCGATGCGTACAAGACCTTCATACAAGAATTTCAAAACTGTGTTAGTTTGGCTGTCTTTGGCTTGAGCCGGGTCAAACGTAGGAGGTTCAGCTGACAAGTTAATTTTCAGAACTTGATCTTTGGCAAGACCCTTTTCTCCGCTTGCAGAATTGTTATCTGGTGTGGTACCTGTGCCTTCATTTTTCGATCCGCACGCTGCAAGTACGGTACCGAACGCCAAGATCAGCGTCAAAAGGACTAATAGACTTTTCCTTTTCATCTAACTTTTCCCCCTAAATTGATGTGGTTTATGTTTATAGATTATACAACCACCGGTCAAAAAAATCTACATTACTTTTTCAGAAAGTAATGTTTTTTTCAGTTTTCGACAAAATCGCCACATTTTTTCGGGATTTTGCGTTATGTAACCTCACATCTGATTCATAATGTATCTAAATAATCCAAATAAAGTAAACAAAACATATCCAAAACTCATCATCACAAACGATATGCGCCATACGGCCCGGAACATTCTTCCCCCATCGACCTTTCCTTTTAGTCGATTTTGCGCACCTCCGATAAAACCAAGCGCTATTAGTATGAGTATTAATGTCAGATAAAAACCAAAATTCGAATCAAATGTTAAGTTGAATAACGCAGACACGGAGAAAATAAGGAAAAATGTAGTGACGTCCATAGCTGCTCGCAATGCAATCGCCTTATCTTTCTTCCATACCATCATGCCCCAATACACGAGTAAAAAAGGAAAAAAGGGCAATAAACTCAATACGATGAAAAACCCCATTAACTCACCCCTTCTGATTGCATCCCTTGAATCAAATGAAAAAGCATTTCATGTGTAGGTACCTTCAGATTGAACTCCTTTGCCATTCTGATAATTGATCCGTTAATTGATTCAACCTCTGTTATGCGTTTATGTAGTACATCTGCCAGCATGGAGGACGTATTCGAAGCAGTGTCGCGGCATACCCCCTGAATTTGATCCCATAAATCGCCTTCCAATTGTACGTTCATAGCTCCATACACGGTCATTGCCTCATCATACAACTGGTGCATAATGCTAACTCGTTCCTTCATGTGAAGCAATTCACCATTGGGGATTCTCCATATTGCCGTAAGCGGGTTGATAACCGCATTAATGAGCAGTTTTCTGTATATCAGCTTATCGATTTCATTCGACACTGTACAGTCAAATCCTGCCTGTTGCACAACCCTGGCTAAAGTAAATATTTGTTGTTCATCTATTATTCCCACGTTCATTTTCGCCAAACTCATACTCAGGCCCAAATGTGTTTTTCCGTAACCTGCCCGGTTCACCTCACCCTTGGTACGTTTAGCCCCTTCGGTTGTAATCGCACTGCACAGCAATGCACTCGGCAAAGCAGCCTGTAGCTTCTCCAGATGACCAAGACCATTTTGATAACAAGCAATCTTGAATGGCTGCCGTATCTCTAACGTTAACGTTGCTGCCTGTTCAATAAAATCATTAATATGAGTTTGCTTCACAGTAAGCAGCATCCAGTCTCCAGGTGTCTTGTTCCAATGATTCGCCAGTTGGGATATCGGGTAAGCTTGAATCTCGTACGGCCTGATGTGAATTTCCGCATCCTTCTCGGTAATCCTAATTCCGTCTCGTTTAAGCTGATCGGCCTGCACTGATGTTCTAGTCCAAAAACGTACTCTTTCACCCGATGCTTGCAACTTCCCTCCATATAGAAGTCCTAGCGAACCTGCTCCTACTACATCTATAATCATCTGATCCCCCTGTTCTGGTCATTTCCTGTACCTTTTGAATCAAACCGAAAAATCTTCTTCTATAATAGTACAAAATGCACACAACTAAAAACCCGTCATACCAGCCGTATGATTACGGAGGTTTGGCGGGCAAATATTACAAGGTTACTTTAATTTTGAATATCGCTACTCGATTCGTTCCAGATTTCCGTTAGCATCCATTTTGAACCTTGTCTTGAGTTCTTCTTCTTCTTCGGATAAAAAAGCAAGCCTGCGTGCACGATCCATAATCTGGATCAATGCTTTGTAATCATCGTTCACGACACGATAATCGGTTTGAACCTCATTAACTTCTTTGGAAAGTCGGTCGTTCTCACAACGTAATTCAAGCAATTCGTCTTCCTTCTCACGCAATTCCTTCTCAAGCATTTTAAGCTGACGATTGCTCTCCTGTGCAGTTCCTTTCCACTGCCTTAGGAAACGGATGACCGCATCCATAGATAGGGTTTCATCTGACACACCTTCCGTCTTAAAGAGACCTTCCTCGGCGTCTAATGTTGCCAGTGCAGCAACCTGTGGACCAAGCATTGCCGGCTGTTTTCTAAGATAGCTCCGCTTCTGCCTTTGTGCTTTAGCATTGCTGATCGCTGATTCATACTTCTTACGCACACAGCTGTTCCAACGGAACCCACAGGCGGCCGAAGTTCTGCCTATTTTTTCTCCCACTTCTTCAAAAGCGGCTAGCTGCGTACTGCCTTCCCGAATATGACGCAATGTAACCTCTGCCAAAATCAAATCATCCTCTGTGCTCCAAGCATCCTGTCTCACTGCAGTCATGCTATAATACCCTCCTAACACCATCCTGAAATAACCGTCCCCATAACCGGTAACCCGTTATGTGAATTAGGTATAAAAGTTGCTTTACTCAATCTTATGCCTCTCATAGAGTTCATAGAATTGATTTCATACTAAAATGTATTTCCACATTCAGGTTCCCTCATACGTGATCGGTATAATTCTGAACACTTTAATCCTAAGCTAATAAAAAAAGAATTCGCTTTCATACCCAAATTTGTTTACACGTTTTTCCTTTGTCGGTATAATATTATGTAGACAATCTATGAACGTACATAAGAGAGGAGGATTTACCGTGGCACGCATGTTTCGGGTACTCGGGTTCTTCACGCTTGCGATTGGCCTGATGGCTTTTGCAGGAGACTTAGTTGAAATGGCTTTGCTTTTCTTCCTGCAGACTGCGTTTTTTGTCCTTTTGGGATACTTGAAGTTTACAGAACGTACGTATATATTGCTCTTCTGGGGTTATATGATCGTAACGTTCACAGGGTTCAGCTACTGGACTGTATTTCAAATGGGACTGCCGCTCTAATCCGCCAGCAGCATCAAAACAATCCGGCTCTTGTCGGATTGTTTTTTTGTTGTCAGATTACATATGAAGATATAATGGTATGTAACCACTAAGGATATTTTTCGTATGGATTTCATATATTGTTTGGAAGAGTTCTCATCTGCATGATTTTACAAGGATGAAAGAAAGGAGAATGATTGTGAAGCATCGATATGGCCTAATCGCCATCTTGTTCATTATCATATTGTTTGTGCAATCCGCCTCATCATACGTTTATGGAGAGACTTCGCCCGAAGACACGCAAGCCATTCTTCAAAAAACATTATCTATTGTAGAGATTGATCATGAAATTAAACGTATTAGTGAACAGCAGACGCAATTAGCCAAGCAACATGAGACATTATCTGCCCAACTGCTACAACAGGAAAAGGAAATACATATCCAGCAAGAACGGGCCGGAGCTGTCGTAAGATCCTATTACACAGGAGAGCGCGATAGCCTGCTCATGACAGTGCTTGGAGCAAGATCATTTAAGGATTTGTTTGTTCTATATGACTACTATCAAATCATCATTGGTAAAGATCAAGCTGTTTTGGACAAGTATCAGACTCGCTATAATGAATTGCAACATACGTCTGATCGAATCCGCCAAACCTCTATGGAGCTTACCCAGATGAAAACCAATCTGGAAAACCAGCGAACAAGGGTGGCCCTGCTGCAAAAAGAAGTGGATAAGCAAATAACCGCCAGCGGTGACGCGGCAGCTATTCAAAAATTAATGAATGAATTAACGCTGTATTGGGAGAACGTGGGCATTTACGAGGTAAAACGTTATTTCAAGGCATTGGCGTCAGCCATGCAAAACTTGCCTGATTTTGTACAAAAACAAAACGGAGCGATATCCACCACAGGAACAACCTATACCATTCGTATTGCTCAGGACGAACTAAATACGTTTCTGCGTTCACAAAATGAAATTTTTAACGATTTTGCGTTCACATTTGATTCGAATAAAATTACAGCTTCGGGTAAGCGTGATCAGTTGCAATTAAGCATTGAAGGTCACTATACGGTCGAGAACGAACCGCAAAATTCAATTCGTTTTCATGTGGATAAGCTGGTGTTCAATCAGCTTGAACTGCCTGACACAACACGCAACATGTTGGAGAAAGAGTTTGATCTCGGTTTTTATCCGCAAAAAATTCTGTCCTTTGTCAAAGCTACGGATGTTTCTACAGATGAAGGGGTTTTGGAAGTGAAATTAGCAATTTCATTCTAGGGGTTAACCGTTTTTCTGATGCTGCTCACATACTGGGCAGCACTGATCTCCCCTTCGAGAACCTGTTGAACCCGTTTTTGAAAACGTTCGATCATCGTTTTGTTTTCAATCCATTGTACCGGAGACTCTTTGCCAAACCAGGGTTGATTTAGAACCATACTGTACCGACTTCTAACCTCCCCAACTTCCTTCTCACTCTCTTGTTGTCTTGCAGGCAAACGTTTGGTTTGTTTATACCACTTTTTCTGCGTTACTGCCGAAGCCATGCCTTCAATCCACCGACTTGCTGCATCGGCTTCCATAGTTCCTGCTGTAATGACCAGACTTCTGGATTCTACCGCCCGCAAAGCCTGCAAAGAGACAGGTGAACTAAACGTCCCCCGACCTTTGGCAACCTCATCTGCATGTAAAATACGAGATAGTGTAGATACAAACATCGGAGTTTGCACCTTATAATCCGAAGCAGATAATACTGGATCTACTGACATAGTCACAATATGGGGTTGAAGCTCGCCGAGTAAGCTTACCCCCTGTTGAAATTCATTTGTCATAGAGGTAAGTTGCATGGTTAGTATCTGGTCGGGACTCATTCCTGGCGGCAAATAACTCAACCACGCACTTGCTTCGTAAATATCATCTATATTTAACGAAATCAAAGGTGCGCTCTTTGTTTGAGATTCCTTGATCAATTTGGACCATTGCTCCCTATTCTGTGGAAAGCCCTGCAATCCAGCCTCATTCAAGTATGAGGGTATTATTCCCATCACATAAGGATCTACATCAAAGGGCATTGCCCATTGATATCCATTCCACTCTGTCATTCCTCGCAACTCAGCAGCTGAATCACCAAGAGCTTTGGAAAGCGTTGTCGCATTCAAAGGAAGCAAATATCCTTTTCTGGCATAATGTTGTACTTGGTCACTATCCAATAAAATAATATCTCCGTTCTCTCCCAAAGAAAACTCCCGATCCAGCACCTCTTTATACTCCTTCGGTTCCACATTGCGGAGATTAACCTCAACATAAATAGAAGCCGCTACTTCTTTAGCCACTTTTTGAAAAGACGCAAACTCCTCTTCTGACATAGATACCAATACATCGAGAGGGGCACTTGTATCCTCATTACGGGATGAAACACCCGTGTATGTATCTTTCTCTTGATTTCGTCCCTGATTATGCTGCGAACCTCTAAAATCAAAGCTAGGTGAAAGGATGGTTAGCGAAAGCAGTAAAACTGCAAATAAAACAACCTGATGTCTACGCTTCATTCACTCTCCCCCTTGAAATAACTTGTTTTATATTTTCTCGCAACCATTATTGTAACAAATATGTAGTGCTCTTGTCCTACCCTGCCAAAAAACACTTTTCTTGTATTTTGCATATTAAGAGCATATCCAGTTCTGTATAACATTTGATTTTAATTTTTTCAGCAAAAAAAGCCGACTTTAAAAGTCGGCTTGCTTTAAAACATTTTCCGGGAAATAAATCCAGCTATCTACAATCAAATTCTTGTTATAACAAGTCTGCCGCAAGCTGTGCCAGCTTGGAACGTTCTCCTTTTTCAAGCATAATATGCCCACTGATTCCCTCTTGTTTAAAACGTTCGACAATGTAGGTCAATCCGTTACTTGCGGAATCCAGGTAAGGGTGGTCAATCTGCTCAGGGTCACCCATCAAAATAATTTTACTACCTTCCCCCACCCGGGATACGATCGTTTTTACTTCATGACGAGACAAGTTCTGAGCTTCATCAATAATGATGAATTGGCCGGGAATCGATCTTCCGCGGATATACGTCAGTGCTTCAACTTGGATACTGCCGAGACCCATCAGTATTTTATCTATATCTCCGGCCTTTTTCGTATCAAATAAAAATTCAAGATTATCATAGATCGGCTGCATCCACGGACGAAGCTTCTCTTCCTTTTCCCCTGGCAAATACCCGATGTCCTTGCCCATAGGTACTACAGGACGCGCGATCAGCAGCTTTTTGTATTTGTGATCATCCTCTACTTTCAGCAATCCTGCTGCCAAGGCGAGCAGTGTTTTACCCGTGCCAGCTTTACCCGTTATCGTCACAAGCGGAATATCGTCGTTCAGCAGAAGCTCCAGCGCCATCCGTTGTTGTGCATTTCGGGCGCTGATCCCCCAGACATTATCATTACTGAGGAACAATGGCTCCAGTTTTGTACCTTCAGTATTCACTTTAAGCAAAGCGGATTTGTTCGTACCCATCTCATCTTTCAGAATGACAAATTCATTCGGGTAGAGAGAATAGGACAATTGCAACGGTTTGATCGGCAAGAAACGATATGTGTAAAACTCATCAATGACAGACGGGTGAACTTTCAGCGCTGTATATCCAGGGTACAACTCGCTAAGCCCAGCAGTCCGATCCGATAAGTAATCCTGTGTGTTCAGTCCAAGTACGTCCGCCTTGATCCGTACCAGAACGTCTTTACTGACAAGAACAACTTGTCGCTCCACCACTTCTTTTTCATTCTCTTCAATCTGATAATTCAGCGCGACGGCCAAGATTCGATTGTCATTGGACACTTCCCCGAACATTTCCTGAACTCTCACAAAACTGCGGTGATTAAGCTCAACTTTTAGATTGCCTCCATTCGCAAGAGGTACGCCACTGTGCAAGTGACCCAGTTCCCTGAGTCCATCCAGCAGTCTGGACACGTTGCGTGCATTACGGCCGATCTCATCGGCATTTCTTTTTTTGGAGTCAATCTCCTCCAGTACAACCGCGGGAATGATTACCTCATGTTCTTCAAAGGCAAATATGGCATTGGGGTCATGCAGAAGCACGTTGGTATCCAATACAAAAATCTTTTTCATTCAATCCCCTCCAAAGCGGCGTCGTTAAAGGCATGGGCTGGAACGTGTTCTCGGGAATGACGAAGTTGCTCTTACGAGCCTTCCGTTTCCCCTCATTCCCGAGTTCATCTTGATCGTGTGATCTTCAGCAGCGGCATGGACAATCATGCTCCCATACATAAATGTATTCGACTAGGGCAAAATAATTGTCAACCATTCTGAAAAACTCCAAGAAAGGATGAACATTTATGAAAATGGGGATATGCACGCTGCTTCTAATCTTTGTTCTTACCGGCTGTAATACTTCTACACGTAACGCTTCACAGGAACCGCATGAGATGCATCCTAGAAGTTACGGAGGAAACATAACAACACAGCAAGAAGATCGAATGAATCCTTCACGCTTAGATCACTTCAACGAAAATACGGGCGAGGTACATGATCTCAATGGTGCGGATGATACAGAAATGGGCCGAATGACAAATAAAAAACGAGTGAGTCACCTCAAAGCACTCGCCAAGCAAGTTGAGGGTGTACAGGATGCTAACTGCGTTATACTCGGCAACACAGCAGTTGTCGGCATTGATGTTGATGGTGATCTCGAACGGGCACGCGTTGGCACCATTAAGTATGCCGTTGCAGAAGCTTTGCGCAAAGATCCGGAAGGTGTAGATTCCATCGTAACCGCCGATGCTGATGTCACGGAGCGTATCAAAGAAATTGGTGAGCATATTCGTAAGGGCCATCCCATTTCCGGTTTTGCTTCAGAACTTGCCGATATGGTAGGCCGTATCATTCCACAGCTTCCGAAAGACGTCAAAGTTCGTCAAAACCCGGATGAACCTGCCCAGGATCAGTACATGCAACAACACACATCGGAAAAAAGACAACAAAAAGCCCAGTGATCTCTCACTAGGCTTTTTTCATGGCCGCAAAGACTTGCTCATCGAGCTTCTCAGCAGCACGTTGGTCGTATATTTTGACAAATTGAGGCACAGAGGACAGTTGAGCGCCATAAAACAACGCATTCCTCACCGCTTCAATTCGAATGTCGAAACAGCACATATTAAAGGGTACGTCTTGCAATGGATCTTGTTGCACGGAAGCACGTCCATTGACTGCATACACCATTTCTTCGCCAAAAACAGTAATTGTAACCAGCGGATTGTGTTTCATGTTATTTACCAGACGGGAACGATGATCAATCGCCAAACGAAAAGTTGATGCATTTTCAGCATAAATCCAGGAGATTGCTGTAGAAGTCGGACCTCCAGATTCCACATCCACGGTGTTAAGAAGCACAAAGGTCTCGTCTTTAAATTGCTGTAAAAGCGATTCTGTTAACTGTGTGACGGCTTCGGACATTCAACCAGCCCCCTAACCTTCTTTATGCAATTCTCATCTTGGTTGATGTTATTATATCACACCGCGAACCGAGCTTCCAATCCCCAAAACGATTGCTATTCTTTTGGAGATGACGCTGTGACTTTACCTGAAAGTGTATCTTGCAGTGCCTGTTTGGCATTGGCCAATTCTGTCTCATTGATATATACATAAGGACTTCTCCACTCCCCTGTAACCGGAGTAAAGTGTACATCTGCGGTGGAAATGTTCCAATAGGTTGCTATAAAGTTTTTCATTTGTTCGGATTCCACATCCGTGGTCATATTTTTATCTACCGCACTGATCACTTTGCCAATCTTGGTGATTCCGCCAAGCGACTTCATCTGATCCAGCATGGCATTCATTACCTGGCTCTGACGTTTATTCCGATCAAAATCATTGGACTCCGCCGTCTTTGGCTTACAGTTGGACTTACGATAGCGAACAAAATCAAGTGCTTCTTTTCCGTCCAAGTGCTGAGCTCCTGCCTTCAGATTAATATCTGTATTGTCAGCCGTATCTCGGTAACACATGTTTTTATCCACCGTAACATCTACTCCACCGACAGCGTTTATCGCATCACGAAAAGCCTGAAAATTAAGAACAGTTGTATAGTTAATATCCACACCGAGGTACTTACCCATCATATCCTTCATCTGGTCTTCTGCCTTCTTGCCAGATGTTTTTTCTTGTGTTTTAAACCGCGGATAATAGGCGTTCAGTTTGTTCGACTTATATCCGTCCAGCTGAATACGCGTGTCACGCGGTAAAGATACCACGGTGGCAGTCTTTGTATTCGGATTAAGTGCAGCAACCATCACAACATCTGATAAAAACGTACCTGTTTCGGGACGATTATCTGTACCAAGCAGCAACATCGTAAGCGGTTTGGTTGTAGCCGACATGCCTGGAGGAACGGGTTTATCTATTCCCGTATTCGCAACTTGGTTGTATAGCCAGTACATATATCCCCCACCGACCAGAATACCGATCACAAGCAGGCTGAGGAACACCCTGAAGAATGCGCGCATACGTTTCTTCTTCGGCGCCTTACCCTTACCGCTCTTGTTGCCTGAATTACCGGATGCATTCGAAGGTTGTCTTCGTGGAGGCAGTCCGTTTGAATTTGAAGTCATGTTCTCAACACCTTTATCACATCTGTTTGGTCTACATAAAACACAACCGCTTTCCCAAGGGAAAACGGATGTGTTTATGCATAGACAGCATTATGAGTTTCGAGCGGAAGCTTCCGCTTTTTTCTTTTGACGACCTTCAACGAAATAACGCACGCGCACTAACAACATCAGACCTACAGCTACCAACAAACATTGAATGATGGGCAACTTATCGATCTGAAAAATAAGAAGCATGAACGTACCCATCGCCATCAAGATATACAACACAATTTCCTTACCGATTGGCAATTTCTGACGTACCCGAAAGACCTTGTTATACACGTAAGTAATCAGTACAAAGATGACGATATAGGCGATGATCGGGTGTGATGCAAACCATGCTTGCATGTTAAGGCATCTCCTTTCATGATCATGCTGTACAAAACTCAACCATTGGCGGGACTTTACTGCTGCACAATGAGATTCTTCGTCGCTCGTTCGACCGTTCCGAGATCGGATCGTTCTTTTGATCGCTGTTGTCCCCGAATTTCTGTGAACACTCTATCAAGTGTTGAAATTCGGGGACAAAGGCGAACGCTTCGCTTCTGCAGAATCGATTCCTCTCCCTCCACTACCGTGGCGAGAGACAGGAATCGTTCCATCGTGCAATAATGTCCCTTCAAACATTGACTTTTGTATCTCTTAGAGTAGTGGGTATTACGCGTTATTTTGAGCCATTTTGCGTTGTTTTTCTGCACGCTCACGCTCGGATTTGTTCAAAAGCTTCTTACGAAGACGAATGGATTTCGGCGTGATTTCACAGTACTCATCATCGTTCAAATATTCAAGCGCTTGTTCCAACGAGAAGATAATTGGCGTTTTAATTTTAACCGTATCATCTTTACCGGAAGAACGAACGTTAGTCAGTTGTTTTTCTTTACAGATGTTAACAACGATATCATTGTCACGTGTATGCTCACCAACAATCATACCTTCGTAAATTTCTGTTCCAGGCTCAAGGAAGAGCGTACCACGATCCTCAACACCCATCATTCCGTAGAATGTAGATGTACCCGTTTCCGTTGAGATCAGTACACCTTGGTGACGTCCACCCACTTGACCGGATACGACTGGAGCGTAGCTGTCAAATGCATGGTTCATTACGCCATAACCACGAGTCAATGTGAGGAAGTTCGTGCTATAACCAATCAGACCACGTGCAGGAATCAGGAACTCCAGACGGACTTGACCGCTACCATTGTTGATCATGTTAACCATCTCTGCTTTACGTGCGCCCAGGCTCTCCATGACGGAACCCATGCTTTCTTCAGGGATGTCAATCAACAAGCGCTCAACAGGCTCCATTTTCTTACCGTCAACTTCTTTGATGATAACTTCTGGTTTGGATACTTGGAGCTCATATCCTTCACGACGCATATTTTCAATCAGGATACCAAGGTGAAGTTCACCACGTCCGGAAACGATAAATGCATCCGGGCTCTCTGTTTCTTCTACACGAAGAGATACGTCAGTTTCCAATTCTTTCAACAAACGCTCGCGCAGTTTACGGGAAGTAACCCATTTACCTTCGCGGCCTGCGAATGGACTGTTGTTTACGAGGAATGTCATTTGCAGTGTTGGCTCATCAATTTTCAGAACCGGCAAAGCTTCAGGGTTGTTCGGATCAGCAATCGTTTCACCGATGTTGATATCCTTAATACCTGCGATCGCCACGATGTCACCTGCGCCAGCTTCCTCTGTCTCTACACGTTTCAGACCTTGGAAACCGAACAGTTTCTCGATACGAGCTGTTTTGCTTTTGCCATCACGCATAATAACAGTAACGGATTGGCCTTGACGGATCACACCGCGGTTTACACGACCGATAGCGATACGTCCAAGGTATTCATTGTAGTCCATCAGCGTAACGAGGAATTGCAGTGGCTCTTCAACGTTCTCTGTTGGATGAGGGATATGACTTACGATGGTATCGTAGATCGCCATCATGTTGTCATCTTGTTTGGCAGGATCGTCTTCCATGCTGGATGTTCCGTTCAATGCGGAAGCATATACAACAGGGAATTCAAGTTGTTGATCGTTGGCACCCAGTTCGATGAACAGGTCAAGTACTTCATCAATAACCTCAGCCGGACGAGCCGCTGGACGGTCAATTTTGTTTACAATTACGATTGGAGTCAGGTTGTGCTCCAGTGCTTTACGAAGTACGAACTTCGTTTGTGGCATGCAGCCCTCATAAGCGTCAACAACGAGCAATACGCCGTCAACCATTTTCATGATACGTTCTACTTCACCACCGAAGTCGGCGTGTCCAGGTGTATCTACAATGTTAATCAGGTAATCTTTATACGTTATAGCCGTGTTTTTGGCCAAAATCGTAATACCGCGTTCACGCTCCAAATCGTTGGAGTCCATTGCGCGCTCCTGTACAGTCTCGTGGTCACGGAATGTACCGGATTGCTGGAGCAACTTGTCGACGAGTGTTGTTTTCCCGTGGTCGACGTGGGCAATAATCGCAATATTGCGAATGTGTTCTCTTGAATGCATGGTTTGTATCCATATCCTTTCCAATTTCAATTCTTATCTACTAAACTTCCCGCAAAATCGCAGGTTACTCACAAAATAAGCGTCGGTGATAACCCGACGCATGTCTATATCCCTTATATTATAGTTTATCATAGGTAAAAATCAAGATATTTCGCTCGAAAACTCCATTGGTTAAGACCGGAGATGTTTACCATCCCCTGCCTCGGCCTATACGCCCTCGCCCAGCAAGCAACCAGACTCCACCCAAAATAAGCAGAACAGCAAGTACATAAATGATCCCTGTCTGTAACAGCGTAAACGCCAACAATACGATGGATACCGCTCCGATAATTAGGGCAGCAGGATAGACAAATTCGGGTCTTCGCCGCTCAACTGCACCATATCCAAGCAAGCCGACAGCTATTCCAAGCAATAGGATTGGCCACAAATTTCTCATTAGCCCGGCTCCCCATATGTTCGTTATGCTGAACAGTACACCATACACCGTGAGAACTCCCGCAGGCATTAACGACCAGGACGGCGCAATTCGGGCATAAAACAATGCATAAAGAGCAATACCTGGCAGCAATAGCAACAGAGGCCAGAAATTTCGACCAATAAACCCAAACACTCCTAATTTACCGAGCAAAATGACAAGACCAGCAACTACAATAAATAATCCGATCGCTCTTTCATTCTTCATTATAATCACCTCTGTTTTCGTTAATTATGTAATTCCGAACTATGCTGACTCTCCCAGTACTAAACACATTTTGAATTGTAAAAACAAGCTATAACCTGATGTTAACAGTGTATCTGATGTTTCCACAAAAAACTATACTGATGTCGAAAATGAGTCGTCCTAACTTAAGCGAAATATACATTATGCCTCCAACCTTAATCTGTATTCCCCTTAGAGACACCATATATAATATCAGATAAACTTACGATACGAAGATTACTTCCCCTCTTCATTGCTCTATCCTTTATCGTTCACATGCGAAAAAAAACGCCGACTCTTCTTCGCGCCCCCTCAGGCAGGTCTAAAAACAGAAAAGGTATCCCTTATGGGATACCTCTCAAACAAAAAGCAAATTCCAACTCATGTTGTCATCTAAGTATTTCGGCGAACGAATCTATGTGCCCCTCCCGCCGCTATAACCAGACAAGCTAAAGCTGCTGGCAACATTGCATGAGCCTGTGCTGCCATTCCGCCCAGCCACTCCCCTAGCTTCGGGTCTCTCATCAACATTTCTCCTGCGGTAAACGCAAGTATTCCTGATCCCGCATACACCAGAATCGGAAAGCGTTTGAGCAGTCCCACAATGACACCACTACCCCATACTACAATAGGAATACTAATAGCAATCCCGATAACAATTAGAGCGAGGTCTCCATCCGCCAATGCAGCAATCGCTAATACATTATCCAGACTCATCACAAAATCAGCAACTAATATTGTCTGAATCGCTTTCCAGGTTGTGGATGCGTTACGGATATGTACCTCTTCATCGTTTTGAAGCAGCAGCTTCAGCGCAATCCAGAACAATAACAACCCGCCTGCCGCCTGAATAAAAGGAATCCCCAGCAACAGTACAGCCGCGAAAGTAAGTATGCAACGTAGAAGTACTGCACCAAGTGCTCCCCACCATACTGCTTTTTTACGTTGAGCTGGAGGTAAATCTTTGCTCGCCATTGCAATGACAACCGCGTTATCGCCACTCAATACCAGATTGATCATTAAAATTTGTGTTAACAGCCATAGCGTATCCATCTCCTCATCCCCCCACTCTAACTTGTATGTGAAAGATGTACATGCTATTCTTAGTGTTTGAAGAATATATAAGGAGTGACATATCACATGGAGCTACTTAGTCCAACATTCTGGCTGTCTTTGTTGAATGTTGTCTTTATTGATCTGATCCTGGCTGGCGATAATGCCATCGTCATTGGTCTTGCAGCTAGAAATCTCCATCCTTCCGTGCAAAAAAAGGCGATCCTGTTCGGCACAGGCGGTGCACTTCTCATTCGGATTGCAGCCACCGTCGTTGTATTATGGTTGCTCAAAGTGCCTTGGCTCTTACTCGCAGGAGGCCTACTCCTGGTCTGGATTGCCTATAAACTGCTGGCAGATCAGGGAGATGAGCACAATGACATTCAAGCCGATACTTCCCTCTGGGCCGCTGTTCGTACAATCATCATTGCGGATGCAGCCATGGGACTAGACAATGTGATTGCCGTAGCGGGGGCTGCGCAACAACATCTGGTACTTGTTATCCTCGGATTGCTGATCAGTGTCCCGATTATCGTTTGGGGTAGCACCTTGTTCATCAAACTGATGAACCACTTTCCCTGGATTATCTATGTTGGCGCTATGGTACTAGGTTATACTGCTGCAAATATGATTACTGAAGAGAAACGGATTATGCCTTTTTTCACGGAGCATCCGGCAATCCGCATCCTGTTCATCGCTGTAGTGATTGGAGGTGTTGTTTTTCTTGGTTACCGTAAACGAACTACAAGTAAGAAAGCCCAAGCTAAACAGCAACGTTCCTATTCATAGACGAGCCAAGGAAATAGAGGCAATACAAGCAATTCATTTACGAAATAACGTCTCACAAAAAGAACAGGACTACCCCCTTCTCACCTTGGTTAGTCCTTTTCTTTTTGTGTTCTATTTACATTTCATTTGTTATGTCTACCTCTAATTTGGCATGCCCCAAATAACCACCACATTTAAAACCAGTCATCCTTCATTTCACTGTTCTCTGGCTGCCCCGTCAATACTGAAGCTTCCCCGGCATACAAAGTTATCGTTTCTGTCTGTTCTACCGCTTGATCCAGCCATTCCGGCAGATGGCTCATCGTTGCTTCGATTTTATCCACAATCCGCAGATTCGGGTTGGTGGATGGTGATTTTGGAACAAACAATGTACAGCAATCTTCATAAGGCAGAATCGAGATATCATACGTTCCAATCTGTTTGGAAAGTGAAATAATCTCCTGCTTGTCCATCATGACCAGCGGTCTCAGCAGAGGCAGGTCCGTAGCGCGGCCGATGACATTCATGCTCGGAAGGGTTTGGCTTGCCACCTGACCCAGACTATCACCAGTAATCAGCGCGAGAGCACGTTCACGTTCTGCCAGCTTGGTGGCAATTCGTAGCATGGAACGCCGCATTAAGGTAATAATCAGATTATCTTGACCCAACTGGGTGAATGCGGTCTGAATCTCTGTAAATGGAACCAGGTGTAATTTGATCGAACCCGCGTGATCTGCAAGCGCACGGGCAAGATCAATCACTTTTTCTTTGGCCCGCTGACTGGTAAAAGGATAACTATAAAAATGCACACACTCGACTTCGAGTCCCCGGCGCATGGAAGACCATGCAGCTACGGGACTGTCTATCCCTCCAGACAAGAGGACCATTGCCTTGCCATTTGTTCCAAGCGGGAATCCGCCTGCGGCAGGAATGACTTCACTGAAAATATAAGTGCCTTGTTCCCGGATTTCTACACGTAACTCGATATCAGGGTCACGCACATCGACCTTCAACTGCTGAAATTTGCGCAGAATCGGTGAACCGACGAGATGATTTGTTTCATGAGAAGAATGCGGGAAGGCCTTCCACACTCGACGCGCGTTTACCTTGAAGGTCGTGACTTCACCGAATTCTTCAGCTCGTTCATCCATAAACGCAACCGCAGTTTGAACAATTTCGTCAATCTCGGAAGGTGTTACTTTCACAGGACTGATAGACGCTACACCAAATACACGTTTGAGCACGGGAATAAGCTGTGTGTGGGATTCACCACCAAGATCCACGTAGACTCGTCCGTATTCTTTACGCAGACTTGCTCCTGGATAAGGCTTAAGCAGTGCCTTGACTTGAGTGATGATCGTTTTCTCAAATCGCGCACGATTTTTTCCTTTTAACATAAACTCTCCAAAACGGAGAAGTAGCATATCATAATTCAACATTTAATTTACATCCGCCTTTCGAGTGGCCGTAATTGTGCCACCATCTGATGCAGTGCCTTTTCCAGCATGGCTGCATCCTCTTCTGTATGTTCGTCACCGAAACTAATTCGCAATCCCCCAGCGGCACAGGCAACATCTCTTCCCATGGCAAGCAGCACCCGGCTTGGCTCAGCCGAACGCGAGGAGCATGCCGACTGGGTAGACACCGTACAGCCAAGTTGCTCCAGGGTATGCAAGGCTACTTCTGCTTTCATAGCAGGATAGGAAAAATGTACAATATGTGGCGCTCCGTCATGCGTACTGTTGAGCTCGAGCTCCGGGATAGCAGCAATCGTCTTCATCACCCGGTCTCGAAGTATGCGAATTTGACTCGAAAAATCAATCTGCCTTTCTGTTGCGATTCGCATTGCCTTGGCCATACCCACAATCAGAGCCGTATTCTCTGTGCCTGCTCTTAGCCCATGCTCCTGTGAGCCACCGGATAGCAGTGGTATAAGCTCTACGCCACTTCTCACATAGAGGAGCCCGGCACCTTTCGGCCCACGGATTTTATGAGCGGACAAACTGTACAGATCCGCTTTCCATTTGGCTGGTGCAACGTGCACTTTTCCGAAACCTTGTACGCCATCTACATGAAAAAGAACCCGTGGCGCGTTTTTTTTGAGCAGATTACCAATCTCTTCTACCGGATGAATCGCACCCGTCTCATTGTTCACATGCATCAGACTAACAAGCACGGTGTCCGAACGAACAGCTTTTAGTACCTGCTCAGCAGTAACGACACCTCTTGAATCTACAGGGATAAAGGTTACATCCCATCCCCATTGCTGTAACTGCAACACACTCTCATACACAGACGCGTGCTCCGTTGCCGTAGTTATAATATGTTTTCCCCGTGAACGATACCGAAGTGCAGCCCCCTTAATCGCGAGGTTATTACTCTCCGTTGCTCCGGATGTAAATACGATTTCATCTGCTTTTACACCGATTGTGGCTGCACAGCCTATCCGCGCTCGGCGTAGTAATTGATCTGCACGTTCACCGTATCCATGAATCGACGACGCATTTCCGAACTGTGTTTCCATAATTTCCGCCATCGTGCGAACCACATCGGGATATGGAGGAGTCGTTGCAGCATAATCAAAATATTTCAAAACAAGGTGCACCTTCCTTATTCGTTCGTTCATTAACCTATAGTGAGCATTGTACCACGATCTCCGTACAACACAAAAAAAAGACCAACTGAAAGTAGGCAATGAAGGCCTGCCTTTTAAGCTGGATCTCTTTGTTTGGGACATGCTCAGAAGATGTCCATTTTAGATCGAATATTTGGAACGAGCCCGTTCAACTTTGGTAATATAATTTTGCGTCTCCACAGGCAACAAATGGAGCATGCTCATCAGTTCATTATCATTGGTAACGCCCAGTCTGGACAACCGACCTGGGCCAGCATTATAGGCTGCCAAAGCCATTTTCTCCTGCCCGCCAAAACGCTGAAGCTGAAGGGATAAATATTTGGTGCCTGCATCGATATTTTGACCCGGGTCGAAGGAGTCACTCACACCAAGTCCGGCTGCCGTACCATCCATTAATTGCATCAGCCCCTTCGCACCTGCCGAAGAGACAACATTCGGATTAAAACCCGATTCTGTATCGATGACCGCTTTGATTAAAGATTCAGGGACCCCGTACTTCGCACTGGCCTGTGAGATCAGTGATTCGAAATCCGTAGGCACGGATTTGCCGGAATCAGCTTGTCCTGTATTACTCAAAGCAAACAGTGAATCCAGATTACCTGCTTGGGAGGAACCCGTAATATTCGTATCCGGACTATAGGTACTGCCAAGCTGCAGCCACAACAAACCGTCATTGGATCGCTTAGAGGTCGAAGTTTGATTTTCCGCATCGCTCAGACTACGATTATCCGCATTTAACAATCCATCCATCATATTTGAAAAGTCAGTCGTCGAACCAGTTGGCACAGCTGATCCGTTTGTTTGATTATTGATATTGGACAATTGCAACTCCAATAATTGCCGCGAATTGCGTGGATCAATTTGCATGAGTTAATTCCACTCCCGTTTCATTCAAGCTAGATGACTTTATTCTACATGGTTTTACAGACAGGTTCCATCATTTTCATAAAAAATAGCTGATTAGACGTTAAAAATATGCGCAAATGTGAAAAAAACCTTCTGATTCACCATAAGGAAGTGAATACAGAAGGCTTTTCTATTGTCCTGAGATCCGAGGATAACTCTCCCATCCCATGAACGAATGTCCGCTTTTTTTAACGTGCAAAAGGAATCATAAAAAAGTAACTCAGTGTAGCGACGATACCTAGTCCGATGGACCAGGCTCCTGCTGTCTTGCGTCCATTCACATAAGCATAATAACCAAGTACAGCCGCAGCGGGACCCAATACAATGGACCACATGAACAACGACGCGATACCAAAAGCAAGACCCATATACCCTGCAACACGGCCTGTGGATTCCATTACACGATCAGCCTCATGTTTCTGCGGTACTGCATCTGAATCGACACGGTTGCTCTCCCTGGTTCGCACGGTTGCTCTCGGCGTAATCTCCGCACCGTATTCCTCACGATATGCTTTTCTTGGATAATCCACACGCTGGCGCTGTTGTTGGCTCTGCGATTCTGTGTTGTAACGATCCAAATGTTCGTCATTGAAATCATCATTCTTCACGTGAAAGCACCTCCGTTAATGGATTGGATGACTGCTTACTTGGGTCTGAATGTGTGACAGCATGTTGCTGAAGAGGTACGCGCATGATCATGATGATCGGAGTCAAAAGTCTCTCCGGCAAATTCCTCATGCAGACGACGGGTAGCGTGCTGGTCAATGTCAATCATGATGGCATCGGCCTGGCAAAAGTTGTTTTCTCCCCAGAAATGACAGTTGGAAACGCTGCATTTGACAATTGGTTTGTCATGGCTCATTTTTTATCACCTCGACATCTAATGTTCCCACGCGCCAAATCCGATATTCTTCGCCGAAATGCCAGATGATAACATGTATCAGGATACGTATTTATCTAAAGCCATTCAGTTCGAAACGAACGTTCCATCCTTACATCCAAACAAAAAAAACCGCCACAAGGGCGGTCTGTCTGTTACGAAATATTAGGCGTGGTTACGTTGGCTTTGCATACGACGCTGGGTCAGATAATCACTCTCGTAATAGGCCAAGTCGTCACGAAGTTCTTCATAAGTCTTGGAAATTTCCAAAATGACGTCGCGTACAGCCCGAATCGGCTTATCACGGAAACGGATGGCATCCTGACCTGTGTAAGCATATCTTCCGTCCTCAGAGTAGCACTCATTTTTCGGATAGAAAAAGCTGTTCACACTTTGGTGATACGTATTATAAAGAGCCTTTTCGGCAAATTCGACATCAAAGTTGGCACGACGCAGCACAACGCCAAGTTTTTCGTAAGAAACTTCAGAAAAAACGAGCAAATGACGGAGATCTGAAAGGAAACCTTTGTAGAAGGCGGTTGACTCCTCCGTCTGGTTCTGATCCAGTTCAGGCAAAGCATTTTCATTCAAAAACTTTTCGATCCGATCGATCGCCGGTTTTAACTTTTCTCTGGTTGACTCACATGTTTTTTGTACATTGGCTGCTGACATAAAGGTAGCTCCCCCTTAAATAAGTCCTTACATTTTTACATCTAGGTAGGCCAAACCATGTTTGTTTCCTGACCTTTTGAATACTCAGATATAATCCTACCATAAAAAGTTGACGAGCGGTATCCCTTAATCGTGCTTTCCATTCCTGTCATGATATATGCTTCGGAACATGCAATGACTCGAAACTCTTTTGTATAAAAATATGTGCTTCTCCTAACGATAACTACATCCGTGACAACGACGATGCGTTCAAGCACGCCGTATAAGTCATTGTCCAAAATGAACGAGGAGGTTCTGTCTTATGTCCAGACCAAGGTGGATCAACTGGGCTCTCGCAGCAGGTGCGGGCGCCTTAGCGCTGACCTTACTGCTTCCAACATCCAATCGTACCGTACCCAAGCCAAGCGCTATGCAGGAGAATCCTCAGAAGGAACATGCAAGTAAACAGCGTTTGAAAGTTCAGGATATCAAAGCCACCGATCTGCTGACCCGTGTAGATGCCAAACAGCACCTCGGGATCATACTGGATAAAACGAACACGATGACAGATGCACAGGTGACCCGTTATATGAAAGATCTTCAAGATTCACACGGGCACATGCGGTCTATTCAATTAATGAATATGGATGACTCATCGAGTAAACGATTTGATCGTGCGTTCAAAGAAGGCAGTAAACTGGAGCAACAAAAATTATCTCATGCAATGAATTTGGCAAAAAAAGCGGTACACAAGCGTCAAAGCTTCGAGTCCTCTTCGTTTCCACTTGGAAAAGAAAAATACTTTGTCATGGGACAACCCTCCAAGGATGGCAAACGAGCCATCATCGCTCTGTTTAGTCAAAGTGTATTAAATGCCGTGGAAGAGCATCAGCGTAAAAATTTGCGGATGATTCCTTATCCACGTGAAGGGAAATTCAAAATCGAATCGGTTCATCCCGACACATTAAACGAAATCACGGTAAAAACAGGGCATGACAACGCCAATGCAAGCCATTTTTACGAAAATGAAATCGTCATTCGTTTCCGGCAAGATCCGGGTGAACGAGATATGCGCATCATTCGTTCTGACGTGAAAACGCAGTCTGCTCGCAAGCTCGGTTATACGTATGTTTTTCGGTCTGAAACGATGAATTATAAACAATTGCGAGAATATTTCGGAAGTAAATGGAATCCGCTGTATATGGAACCCCACTATATGTACTTAACCAATGAAACGGCCACTGAACAACCGGATGTACCTATCCCTAACGATGTACTGTTCTCGGATTATCAGTGGAATCTGCCTGCCATTGAGACAAATCGCGGGTGGAATATTACGAAGGGCAACAAAGATGTTATCGTAGCCGTGGTAGATACAGGTGTTGATGTGAATCACCCGGATCTCAAAGGAAAATTGCTCGAGGGGTACAATGTCGTGAATCCGGGCAACAAACCGCTCGATGATGTCGGTCATGGTACCCATGTTGCCGGTATCATCGGAGCGATTGTAAACAATAACGAAGGTGTAGCTGGTATGAGCTGGTACAATAAGGTGCTTCCTGTAAAAGTACTGGACAACTCGGGATCAGGTACAACGTATGCGGTTGCTGAGGGCATCATTTGGGCAGCCGATCATGGCGCCAAAGTCATTAATATGAGTCTTGGTAACTATGCGGACGCTCAATTTCTCCATGATGCTATTAAATACGCTTTTGACCGGGATATCGTACTTATCGCTGCAACCGGCAACGATAATACCGAGCGCCCAGGATATCCTGCTGCTTATCCCGAAGTTTTTGCAGTCTCTGCTACAGACCCGGATATGAATAAAGCCTCTTACTCCAACTATGGAGACTATGTGGATGTCATGGCTCCCGGATCAAGTATTGCCAGTACGTACCCGGACAATCAGTACGCTGCTCTGTCAGGCACATCCATGGCTAGTCCGCACGTCGCAGCACTTGCAGGATTAATTCGCTCGTTGAACCCGGATCTGACCAATACGGAGGTTATGGATCTGATGCGGCAAAGTGTAATTGATCTAGGGGAACCCGGCCATGATAAGTACTACGGTTATGGTCAGATCGATGTATACAAAGCGTTGCAAGCCGCATCGGGAAGCAGTGCTCCGTTACAGTTCTGGCCTCAGCATGTCAGACAGCAGATGGATAACACGATGAAAAAATATATCCAATAATATCTTATTTAATAACCTTAACTTATGGGATAAGCGTTAATCTCCAGGTTATTCGGACATCAGAGTGGACTGTGTACGTTTTCCTGGTCGAATTATACCAAAAACAAAAGCAGCTGCGCCCCGGGGCGTATGCTGCTCTTTGGTTTGTTCTTTTTCCCGGGGCGTTAACTGCGATTAGCGTTTGCGAGAAGTCGAGCGGGCTTTGCTTGATTTTTTCACGGATTTTTTCTTATGACTGGATACATACATTGGACCTTCTTCTCTGATAACAACGGGGTACATATGATGAGGTATTGGAACACAGTGATGTTGCTTCACAACTTCAATCGGGTGGATTACAGGTACGATCTGTGGAATGTAATAATCCTGAACAACCTGAATCGGGTCACATACAATCGGTGAAACTTGCGGACAACAATGGTTCATTTCAAACCAACTCCCTTTCAAGTGATACTATAACCTATTGCAATGAACCCGATGTGGTATGGATGGATGTCCATATTCTAAAAAATTAAATGAGCGGTAGCCTGTCCGCCGTTGCCCCAACTTGTTGTGATGAGACCCTCTCAATGACAGTACACAGAATTCGAAGCCCTTGCTTCAGCGCTTCACTACTCGTCACAGTGAAACATATCCGTAAACTCGTTGTGTCACTTTCCGCAACATAACAGGCTGAACCAGGCAAAAAAGACACGCCAGCAGCGAGAGACTGCCGATGCAGTTCATGCATGTCCATATTCCCCTGCAATTCGAGCCACAAATTAAGCCCTCCCTCAGGAAGACGCCACTGCATCTCGTCCGTTGCATACTGCTCGAGCACCTCTGAGGCAACACACAAGCGCGAGTAGAGTTCTTCTCGGAGCTGATAAACGTAAGTGTCATACTGTTCCTGAATATAAGCCTGAATTGCTTTCTGAGTTAATAACGGACTCCCAAGATCGGCCGTAGACTTCGCGGCCACAAGCCGGGTAAGCACACTTCCATCGGCTATAGCACAAGCTATACGGCAACCGGGGGAGAGTACTTTGCTGAAACTTTTAATGTAAACCACATGCCCCGCTCTATCCATGGACTTAATCGAAGCCGGTGGAGGCTCACGAAAGTATAAATCTGCAAACGGATCATCTTCCAGAATGAGGCAGTGATAACTTTGTGCGATATTTAGCAATTGGGCCCGTCTTTGAGTACTCATCGTCACACCTGTCGGATTGTGATATGTAGGGATCGTATAGATTAACTTGGGCGGGTATGTATCACACAAGCGGGTAAGCAGATCGATACGCATACCTTCATTGTCCATAGGAACGGTAATGATTTTGGCTCCTCGACTCGTGAACACATCTATAGCCCCTGTATACGTTGGTGCCTCCATATATACGACATCTCCAGGACCGATAAATGTACGAGCTACCAGATCAATCCCCTGCTGTGCTCCGCTTGTAATTAACATTCTTTCGGGCGTAACTTGCAGTCCGCGAGAAGCAAAATGTGTTGCAAAAGTCTGTCTTAGTTCCCAATCCCCCTGAAATGATCCATAGGCCGCCATGCGCTCTGCATGATCTGAGGACAAGTGATAGGCGCTATTGATAATATCACGCGTAGGTAATAACTCAGGCTGAATCGCTGACATATGCAGTTCATATCGGACTTGAGGGGATGCGTCAAAATGTCTCCACAGTTGTGCTCTGGGTAAATAATCTACCAGTGTCATCTGCCAGTTCAACGAAACACCGGAGTCGCTGGTGCTCATTTTGCTATGGGCAACTGCTTCTCTGGACATTTGATCCGAAGGCTCTGTTCCCCTTACATAACAGCCTTTTCCCTGAGAGCAACGAACGAGTTGTATAGCCTCCAGTTCCGCATATGCTTTAGTTACAGTTACCAAACTAACGCCTAAATCAGCGGTCATCTTACGAACAGATGGCAACCTCGTTCCCGGTTCAATCAAACCTGAGCGGATACGATCTGCAATGGTCAGAGCAATCTGCATATATAATTTGGTACTGCTTCCCCTTTTAAGCTCAATATGCATGTCTACTCATCCCCCTAACTGTTATGATCGTTGTTTTACTGTTATAGTGCGCTACGTCTAATATAGTTTATAATATCAGTATAACAGTGAATAACAGGAGATGAGAATAATATGAGTACACCTTGGTCTAAAATGGCACAAAACACCCCGTCCTCTGTCGTTCGCGACATGTTGCAGGCTGCTCAGGCACCTGGAATGATATCACTTGCTGGTGGATTGCCAGCACAGACTTCATTTCCACTGGAAGCTATACGCCTGGCGTATGAAAAAGTATTTATGAGCGGATCAGCCGCTCTTCAATATGCTGAAACGGAAGGTTACCGTCCTCTTCGTGTCAAAATCGCCGAGCGTCTGGAATCGAAAGGACTTGCGGCCTCACCTGATCATATGCTTTTGACTACTGGATCACAGCAATCAATTGATCTCATCTGCCGAATTCTTTTAGATCCCGGTGATCGCGTGCTCGTGGAATCACCCACTTATCTAGCTGCCTTGCAAGTCATTCAATCCTATCAAGGAGTATCTTATGGAGTCGCTTGTGATGATCACGGCATGTTGCCTGAATCACTCGAGGAACAGCTTCAGTTGCATCGTCCTAAACTCGTCTACATTAACCCAACGTTCTCCAATCCGACAGGAAAAGTCTGGTCACGGGAAAGAAGACAACAAGCCGTAGATTTGTGCCGTAAATATGGTGTACTTATTCTGGAAGATGACCCTTACGGCGAAATCCGCTTTAACCCGGAACAGCTGGACGTACCCGCTCTCGCTGCACTCGATGCCGCTTCCTATGAAGGACCATCTAACGTGATTTACACCAGCACCTTTTCCAAAACAGTAGCCCCAGGTCTTCGTACAGGCTGGATTCTGGCTGCTCCCGACATTGTCAAAATCGCTGCTCGGGCCAAACAAGGCGCAGATTTGCATTCGAGTAGCATTGATCAGCGGGCACTCCATGCCTTGCTTGAGACCTTTGATTTGGATGGCCACATTCGCCACATCTCTCAGGACTATGAAGAGCGCATGAAAAAACTAACCACACTCATGGCTTCTAAATCCTGGGATGGCATTACATGGAACTCCCCACAAGGCGGAATGTTCCTATGGCTACAATTACCTGAAGGTATGCTCGCCAGCAATCTATTTACTTATGGCATTCAGGAAAAAGTGTGCATCGTGCCTGGAGATTCCTTCTATGCCGGCACGCCAGAGCTTAACCGGATGCGTATCAACTTTACTCATACTGACCCTGAACTTCTTCCTGAGGCCGTGGAGCGAATGGATCGCGCGATTCAGCGCTGGCATGCTTCCAATCAATCAGACCATGTCGTTACCATGTAACTGATCGGTAAAGCATGAAAACTGTAATCATCTGTAATTGATCACCATAACAGTTGACCGCTTATTCCATATATGGGATAGGCGGTTTTCCTTAAAGACAAAAAAATAAGGCGGCAAATTCGTTAATCCGAATCTGCTGCCTTATTTTATATAACCTGTCCCGTCGTGAACAGGAACATTTCATTTTAAAAGTTGTTGTTGCAGTTAGGAAAGCTTACCGTAAGCCGGGTTCTGTGCTCTTCGTGGTTCAAACGGGAACTACCCTCCCACCAGAAGCGACAATCATCTATCTAGGCCATGCATTGCTACACAGCTCAAGCGACCAACCTAGACACACCTCGGGCTAAGGCTGTCTCCTCCAAAGAGGCGACCGTGTCCCATTAGGTCTTGCTCCAGATGGGGTTTACCAGGAACGAAGTCACCAGCGTTCCTCGGGGTCTCTTACACCTCGGTTCCATCCTTGCCTGTGCCGGGAAACCCGGCCATCGGCGGTCCATTTCTGTGGCACTATCCTTCAACTCGCGCTGACTGGACGTTATCCAGCATCCTGCCCTGTGGAGCCCGGACTTTCCTCTCGTGGCAACAAAGGCCACCAGCGATTGTCTGTCAAGCTTTCCGAACAACATTACATAGTATACAGGCATTTGCTGTCCTACACAAGCTAAATATTAATGGAAATCAGGCTACATGCTCTCTCTTTTACAAGAAACGAAATACTTCAGTATCCACCTCGGATGCAGTGACCTGTGTCTCGTATCGCTGATCGGCTAGTCGGCCACGAAGCCAATCTGCTGTTTTAGGTTTCATGATCTTCTCCGTGTTATGACCCGGATCAATAATGCACATCCCTGCCATCAACGCGTCATGTGCCGTGTGGTAATCAATATCTCCGGTTACAATGACATCCGCACCCTTGAAACGTGCAGTGAGCACATAACGACTACCCGAGCCGCCTAGCACAGCCGCTTTCTTGATTCTTTTGTTCAAATCACCGACAACGCGCACATGAGGCACATTTAATTGGGCTTTCACGACCTCTACCAGCTCGCCAAGTGTTTTAGATTCCCGAAGAGGACCAAGACGTCCTAGGCCAAGTGTACGCCCTTTTAAATCCATTGCATAAAGGTCATATGCCACTTCTTCATAGGGATGCGCCTTTAACATCGCCTGAATGACCTTGCCCCGCAAACTTTGAGGTACAACCGTTTCAATCCGCATTTCTTCCACACGTTCCAACTGTCCCTGTGATCCGATAAAAGGCTGAGTCCCTTCACCAGGTACAAATGTGCCTGTTCCTTCGGTGCTAAAACTGCATTTATTATATTGACCGATACTACCTGCTCCAGCTTCCAAAATCGCCTGCAGTACCTGCTCATGATGCGTCCTAGGCACAAATACCGCCAGCTTGTACAACTGATCTGTGTGCACATCCTCGAGCGCTTCCTTGCTCTCAATGCCAAGCGCCTCAGCCATCCAGTCATTGATACCACCTTCAGCCACGTCGAGATTCGTATGACTGATGTAAACCGCGATGTCATGCTTGATCAGCTTTTCATACAATTTGCCCATAGGCGTATCGGTGCTGAGTGATTTTACGGGACGGAAAATAATAGCATGATGGGCAATAATCAGATTGGCTCCGATCCGAATTGCTTCATCCACAACCTCATTCGTGACATCCAACGCTACAAGCACATGGGTAATGTCCTTTTGCAGACTTCCCAGCTGCAAGCCAATACGGTCGTCGGGTACTGCCAGATGTTTAGGAGCAAGTTGCTCCATCCATTGAATTACGGTTTGACCTTTGGCAAACATGCCAATACCTCCTTCAAACTCATGATAAGCTGTTCCACCTCTGCTGCTTTGTCTCTGGAAGAATCCTGATCGGACTTGGAGATGGACTGTACCACACTCTGTAATTTAAGTATCTCACTTTCCCATTTGGCAAAAAATACGTCTGTTGCACGGTCCACCAAGTACGGCCCCATACGCAGTAGCAAATCTTCAGTTAACTCCACGTCACCCTGTAACGGGCGAGCACGATATACCTCTTCATTCGTGATTGGGCTGCTTGCTTGCGGCATTGCGGTAATAATTTCATAAATCTTGCCATCCTCTTCAAGAAGTTGCTCAGCCACGACAACCCAATGATGCTGAAGTAGCCAGCGTCGCAAAATATCCTCGCCTACATTGGGTTGCAGAATCAGAAGCTGTACACCTTCCAGTTTGGAGATTCCCCGGTCTAAAATGGAGGCGATCAGTGCGCCGCCCATGCCAGCAATGGTAATTACATCAACCTCTCCAGCAGTAATGACATCGAGACCATCTCCACGACGTACCGTGATTTGCGATTGAAGTCCGGCATCACTGACCTGTTTAGAAGCCGCATCATAAGGACCCGGATTGACTTCCCCAGCGATTGCACTCACCGCTTTTCCACTTCGGATTGCAGCGACGGGTAGTAAAGCATGGTCTGATCCAATATCCGCCAGCCGACTACCTTCAGGAATTTGGTCATGTATTTGTTGTAATCGATTCGAAAGTTTCATGGGGCACCTACACCATTCATTTAATTTATTGATTTGCATTGCGTAAAGAAAAGCGATAAAATAAAATCCAATCAAACATTTCAAGGATGAATTTCCAAAAGAAAGAAATCTAACCGTTCAAATTAAAACGAAAGGAGACCCCGCCGCCGCCAAAGCGTCTCGCAGAAAGTCTCCCACAGTTTAATTATTCGAGGAAATCCTTAAGTCGTTTGCTTCGACTCGGGTGACGCAATTTACGAAGAGCCTTGGCTTCAATCTGACGAATACGCTCACGAGTAACACCAAAAACTTTACCAACTTCTTCAAGTGTTCTCGTACGTCCATCGTCCAGACCAAAACGCAGACGAAGAACATTTTCTTCACGCTCCGTCAATGTGTCCAGAACATCTTCAAGCTGCTCTTTCAAAAGCTCATAGGCAGCAGCATCTGCTGGAGCCAATGCTTCCTGGTCCTCGATGAAATCACCCAGATGGGAATCGTCTTCTTCACCAATTGGTGTTTCCAAGGAAACCGGTTCTTGAGCAATCTTTGTAATCTCACGCACTTTTTCTACGCTTAGATCCATCTCCGCAGCGATTTCTTCAGGAGTCGGTTCGCGTCCAAGTTCCTGCAATAGTTGACGGGATACCCGAATCAGCTTATTAATGGTTTCTACCATGTGCACAGGGATACGGATCGTACGTGCTTGGTCAGCAATTGCACGTGTAATCGCCTGACGAATCCACCATGTCGCATACGTACTGAACTTGTAACCCTTTTTATGGTCAAACTTCTCTACCGCTTTAATCAGACCCATGTTACCTTCCTGAATCAGATCCAGGAACAGCATTCCGCGTCCTACATAACGTTTCGCAATACTTACAACGAGACGAAGGTTCGCTTCAGCCAGACGGCGCTTCGCTTCTTCATCCCCGTTTTCGATCCGTTTTGCGAGTTGCACCTCGTCATCAGCTGACAACAACGGTACACGTCCAATCTCCTTGAGGTACATCCGCACAGGGTCATTAATTTTGATACCAGGAGGCAAGCTTAGATCATCATCAAAGTGGAACTCATCGTCTCCCTCTCGACCATTGTTTTCGGAATCCTCGCTAGGACGAAGGGTTACCTCTTCATCATTTTCGTTAACAACATCAATACCGAGATCACTGAGTTGTTCGTAAAACTCATCCATTTGTTCTGCATCCTGCTCAAACGGAGAAAGTTTCTCAATAATTTCCTTATAGTTGAGTGAAGCTCTTTTCTTACCTGATTCAATCAATTGATCTTTAACCTGATCCAGTGTCAATTCTGTTTCTAGTTCAGTATGCTGATCATTCGCCATAACTCGACTCCCTCCTCCCTAGAAACATCCAAGTCATCCAGACGTTCACTGTCTCTCTAGGGCAATCATCTCAAGTGCAATTTGTGCCGCGCGTACAGAATCACCTGCCCGCTCTGCAGCAATCATTTCTTCCTTTTTTAAATCGTACTGTTTTTTGCGCGGATACTTCAACACTTCCCTGATGCAATCATCGAGCACTTGGACGCTCCATTCACCCGGGCCATCCATCATCGAGATTGAGCTGACCGTCTTTTCCAGACGATCATCATGCAACGAAGACATAAAACGACTTGTATCCGGCGGTTTGCCCTGTGCATAATAGGCATATAGATAAGCAGCAATTGCTGCATGATCATCCAAGTTAAAAGCTTCGCCAAGATGTTCATTTACATACTGAGCCGCTTCATCATCCTGTAACATCCAGGCAATCAGTTTGCGCTCAGCAGCATGGTATGCCGGCAACAGATTGGGTGTAGGCACCTGCCTATTTTGTTGCCTACCATTATTCCACCTTTTCGGGTTATTATCCCCATAATCCTCGTTATTTTTCATCGCTTCCCGTTCCTCGTTACATTCTTGCTTCAATGTTTCGAAAGAAACATCGACTTCAGCAGCAAGTTCACGAAGATACACTTCACGCTCTGTTGGTGAGGACAAGGGAGCAATCAATTTCACTGCTTCTTTGGAATAAGCGATTTGTCCGCCGCCTTCTAGCAGTATATGGTTTTTCTTGAGGTTTATAAGCTTAAATTTTGTTGTTGTTACGGCGCCATCAACAATCTGGTTACGGAATCGTTCACCGCCGTGCTTGCGAATAAAATCATCTGGATCAAGTCCCTCAGGAATGAGTGCCACCTTAACCTGCAATCCAGCCTCCTCCAAAATGGGGAAGTTTTTCATTGCGGCAGCCTGTCCGGCTCGGTCGCCGTCATAACAGAGGATAACCTCATCACACATGCCCTTGATCATTAAAGCCTGATTCTCCGTAAGCGCCGTTCCCATGGCTGCGACACCATTCTGAACGTCCTGATCCCACGCGGAGATCACATCACCGTAGCCTTCAAACAAAATGACCTGTCTCTGTTTCCGTATTGCATTTTTAGCTTGGTGCAGATTGTAGAGAACACGGCCTTTGTTGAACAACCTGGTTTCTGGCGAGTTCAAATATTTCGGCTGTCCATCCCCCAAGATCCGCCCTGCAAATGCAATCGGCTTGCCACTTCTACCATGGATCGGAAACATGATTCGATCTCTGAACTTGTCCACATATCCGTGACCTTCACTTCGTTCTGACAGAAGTCCGCCTCGTTCCATCTCATCGAGTGGATAAGTGCGCTTCTCCAGAAATTGTACGAGCGTGTCCCAACGATTTGGCGCATAACCAATCTGGAACTGATCAATCAATTTGTCACCAATACCTCGCGAGCGTAAATATTCCATTGCCACTTTGCCATGCTCTGTATTTTTCAACAGAAAATGATACAGCTTCGAGGTAAGCTCATAAGCTTCCAGCAGACGCGCCGTCTCCGGATTTACATGAGCAGATTCACGACCCTGCCAGTCACCCATGGAGATATGACTTTCTTCTGCCATCGTTTTGACAGCCTCGGGAAAGGATAACCCTTCGATTTCCATCCTAAATTTGATGGCATTTCCGCCCGTGCCGCAACCGTAGCAATAGAAAATCTGTTTCTCAGGTGTAACGGTGAACGAAGGCGTCTTCTCGGAATGAAAAGGGCAGAGGCCTTTCATATATTTCCCCTGCTTGGTCAGATGCACAAATCGGCTTACCGTATCGACGATATCATGCTGTTGCAATACCGATTCAATAATACTTTCGGGTATTCCGCCTTGTCCGGTACTCATCTCGGCCACCTTCATCTCTTCTAACACGTAAATATAATTCGATAAACTTACACATTCTCCTGCAAATCTTTCAAAAGTTTTGTCAGTTTATGTTGAAAAATTTCTCGATCCTGCTCTGTAAAGGGTTTTGGGCCTTTCCCATAATGCCCTCTGCGCCTAGCTTTGGCCGCAGTATGGCGGGAATCGAGCATAAAATCAATATCTCGATCGTTAAATTCTCGGCCTCTAAAAGATAAAACATAACAACGTTTGCCAAGAGCCAGCGCCGCGAGTCCATAATCCTGCGTAATAACCACATCATATGGCTTAATATGATTCGCGATGTACAGATCTGCGCTCTGATCACTACGATCCACTTGCACGGTTCGTACACCTTCCCCTCCTTGCAACAAATGATCAAAGGAAGAAACAAGTAATACAGGAACCTGAAAGAGACGTGCAGTGTTAGCGATCTCCGTCTTGACCGGGCAAGCATCTCCATCAACTACGATGTGACGTATATTCAATTCACTCAAACCTATACCACCCGGTTTCATAAAATATCTGCATATTGTAATATACGACCTCAGTCATTGAAAATCCTTCTGAGTCTAATGGAGAAAAAACAGAGGCTAAAAATACGGAGCGGTTGTCCAAATCATTGAGCAACCCGTTCCGTATATTTATACCCTCATATTTCGTTCTTTAATACTGTATTTATGTTTTGCTGAATTGTACAAAGATAATCATTGAACTGCAGTACTTATCCAACCAGTTTGGAGAAATCAGCAAACCCTTTCAAATCTTGATCTATGGCAGCAAGAAGAGCCAGTCGATTCGCACGTACCGCTTCATCTTCGGCCATGACCATAACAGAATCAAAGAACACCGTGATGGCTTTCTTCCATGCTGAAGCGATAGCCAAAGCTTCTGAAGCGTTATGTTTGGACAATGCATCGCGATAGGCTTCGTTTGTTTGATTCCAGGCATCAAATAGCTGACGCTCTCCATCTTCTACAAACAGTTCAGGATGTACCGAAGCGTTCGATGCTTTGCTAGCCAAGTTTCCTACACGGTTGAACGATTCCAGTGTTGTTTTGAATTCTTCCGCTGCCAGCACAGCTTTCATCAACGCTTCACCTTTTGGAACGATTGCACTAATATCATCGAATCCGGAAGCAATCACTGCATCAACAACGTCATAACGAACCGTTTCCGACAGCAATTTTTTCACACGCAATGCGAAGAAGTCCTGTAAATCTTTACGCACCTCTGCATCTGCACGTTTCAACAGATTCATCTGAGCGTGAACTTCAAGTGCTGCGCCGAAGACATCAGACAAGGTCAGCGGAAGTTGATGATCCAGCAAAATTTGTACAATACCTGCTGCCTGGCGTCGAAGTGCGTACGGATCCTGAGAACCTGTAGGAATAATATTAATAGAAAAACATCCTACAATTGTATCCATTTTATCTGCCGCACTAACAATCGCACCCACAAGAGATGCAGGAGATTGATCACCAGCAAAACGAGGTTGATAATGCTCGAATACAGCCTTAGCAACTTCTTCTTTTTCACCAGCTTTATGAGCGTAATCCTCACCCATCACACCTTGCAACTCAGGGAATTCGCCAACCATCAGCGTAACCAGATCGAACTTGCAGATATCTGCGGACCGGCTAACCGATTCAGCCACATCACCAGATACTTGCAATTTCGTAGCCAGGCTGTCAGCAATTTTGCGAATGCGGCGAACCTTATCTCCCACTGTGCCAAGTTCTTCTTGGAATACGATGCTTTCAAGTTTGGACAATGCGTCCTTAATCTCCAGCTTCTGGTCTTCCTCGTAAAAGAATTTTGCATCTGACAGACGGGCACGCAGCACCTTCTCGTTTCCTTTGGCGATAACATCAAGGGAATCAGCGCCCCCGTTACGAACCGTAACAAAGTAAGGCAACAGCTGACCTTCCTGATTGAACACAGGGAAGTAACGTTGGTGCTCACGCATTGAAGTAATCAAAACTTCCTGCGGAATGTTCAAGAACGAGGAATCAAATGTACCAAACAGTACGGTTGGTGTTTCGACAAGGAATAGTACCTCTTCAAGCAAATCTTCTTTGATTGCAATATTCCAGTCTTTCTCGGCAGCCAGCGCCTCAATCTGGGATACAATCATCTGCTCACGTTCAGAAATATCTGCAATGACATGCTGAGCACGAAGCACATCTACGTACACCGAAGGCTCAGATACCACAGCTTCATTGCCCAGGAAACGATGCCCACGCGTTACGTTACCCGCTTTTACACCCGTTACTTCAAGATCAATCACTTCCGTGCCAAACAATGCAACAATCCAGCGAATAGGACGAACAAATTTGAAATCGTAGGACGCCCAGCGCATAAATTTCGGGAAAGTCATTGCGTGTAATACGGATAACAAACCTTCGCCAATAACGGATGCTGTCTCTACACCTTTGCTACTTTTCGTTGCATAAATGTATTCAACACCGTTCAGTTCTTTGAAGGTAAATTGATCAGGCTCAACACCTTGACTGCGTGCAAATCCGAGTGCTGCTTTGCTCCAGTTACCGCTGTCATCCAGCGCTATTTTGCGGGAAGGCCCTTTTACCTCTTCTTCCACATCTTCCTGTTTGTCGGCTACGTTCTGAATCAGAATGGCTAGACGGCGTGGTGTCGCGTAAGCCTGCACTTCACCATAGGCAATACGGGATGAATCAAGCCATTTCACAATGCGTTCCTGAAGTTGTGCGATAGCTGCGCGCATAAAACGAGCAGGCACTTCTTCCAGGCCAATCTCAAACAACAGATCCTTAGACATTCTCGGCTCCCCCTTTCTTGATCAGCGGGAAGCCCAGCTTCTCACGCTCTTCCACATATGTTGCTGCCACTTGACGAGCAAGGTTGCGGACACGGGTAATGTAACCTGTGCGTTCTGTAACACTGATCGCCCCGCGCGCATCGAGCAAGTTGAACGTATGGGAACACTTCAACACATAGTCATATGCCGGGAATACCAAGTGCTGTGCCATCGCTTTGTTCGCTTCTTCTTCATACATATTAAAAAGGGTAAATAGCATTTTTACGTCAGAGATTTCAAATGTATACTTGGAATGCTCATATTCAGGTTGACGGAATACGTCGCCATAGGCAATACCTTCGACCCATTCAAGATCAAATACATTTTCTTTTTCCTGTATGTAAGAAGCAAGACGCTCCATACCATACGTGATCTCCACTGCTACTGGATTCGTTTCGATTCCACCGACCTGCTGGAAATACGTAAATTGCGTAATCTCCATCCCGTCAAGCCACACTTCCCAACCAAGACCTGCACAACCAAGCGAAGGGTTCTCCCAGTTGTCTTCAACAAACCGGATATCATGCTTGAGCGGATCAATTCCCAGACGATTCAAACTTTCCAAGTAGATTTCCTGGATATTATCCGGAGAAGGCTTGATAATGACCTGGAACTGGTGATGCTGATACAACCGGTTAGGGTTCTCGCCATAACGTCCATCGGATGGACGGCGGGAAGGCTCAACATAAGCCACTTTCCAAGGCTCTGGTCCAAGTGAACGTAAAAAGGTCATCGGGTTCATCGTGCCTGCCCCTTTTTCCGTATCATATGGCTGAACGATAATACAGTTATGCTCGGCCCAGAATTGTTGCAGCGTCAAGATCATCTGCTGAAAATTCATAATCATGCTCCTTTTCGGGTAGTTTGTTAGCAAGCATAGGAGGTGTGCAGGCAATAATAAATAGCCCTCGCCCACTACGCCTGATGTACAGACGTAGGGACGAGAGCTATTCCCGCGGTTCCACCCTACTTGGCCTGAGTCAAACAAATCCTTGTCTGATCCCGGCCCACTTTTCCGTGTCCATTCATGCTCCCGAGTGCCCTGTTCACAAACCGATTCAATCAGGCTCTCACCGTCCCTGACTCGCTTATCATTGATGCACAAGCAAATTATCTCACGCTCATACGTGTATCAATCATATTCTAAATCGAGTTTCCTACTTTCTCGTTCAATGCATGTCTCCAAAAAGATAATTTATATTTCATAATATATAAATTTAAAGATGAAGTCAATAACTATTTTCATGTGTGACCACAGTTCAAATCCCGTACTTTTCCATTTGATCCAGGAAAGAACGGGACTTGAGATGCAAACCTAGCTGGTGATCCATGAAGGCACGCATTATTTTTTTAATTTCATTACGGGTAGAGTCACTTACCGATATATTTCCCAACCGCTGTAGATCCAGCTGTACAAACAACCGAAGCAACTTTAAGGTCTTTGGACTAACGGACATCGCTGGCGGATCAAAATGTTTACATGCCCTGCATAAGACACCGCCAAGTCTGGGGCTGATAAATAACTGCTCATCCGGCCGCTCTTGGTTGCACGAGATACACTCATCCAGCTGTGGTCCGTAACCAGCTGCCTGTAATATTTTCATCTCATACAGACTTATAATGACCAACGGATCTTTATCTTCTTTCAAAGCCTGTAAACAGGCTTTTAGTTGCTTGAACCAAAACGCTCCCGTTTCTTCATCCTGAAGCACTCGATCGAGCAGTTCACATCCATAAGAAGCATAAGCAGCCTTCACCAAATCTTCTCTGAGCTCATGATTGGATTCGATAATTTCTCCAGCATTCAGTGTACCGAGACCAGTATTGCGAAAATAAACGTATTGACCATAAGTAAAGGGCTGCACTAGTGCAGCATGCCGACTTTTGGGCTTTTTGGCACCCCGAACGAGTACACCTGCTTTTCCACCGCTTTCAGTGCAAAGCGTTACAATCTTATTTCCCTCACCATAGTCCATGCTGCGGATGACAATGCCTTCCACTCTGTATAACATGCCTCGTCACCTAACCATTCCTGAATCAGCTCTTTATTCTTTCGCTTCTTCATCTTCACTCACTTCCCTTGCAGTATCTGACTCCTGTCCTGACGAGTTACACGTCTCGGTATATAACAAATAGGATTCTACATCCCCTGTCATTGAAAATACCTTCCATGAAAAATCCCGCATCGGAAATTCATCCTCTCTTCGGAAATGACGTCTGGTTATACCCGATAGGATGGAGTCCTGCAAGGAAAACTATGTGTTGCAATTAATGGATAAACATTTTGCCCCGAGATCACATTTCGTAGTAACAACTACTCTCGGCCGAAACCAAGGTCACGCAAAACGCGGTCTTGATTTCTCCAGTCTTTTTTCACTTTAACCCACAGATCCATAAAAATTCTGGAGCCCAGCAGATTTTGGATATCTTGACGAGCACGCTTACCTACTTCTTTAAGCAACGCCCCTTGCTTGCCGATAATGATCCCTTTTTGGGAATCACGTTCTACAAAGATAACTGCGGATATATAAACGACACCATTATCCTGAACTTTCATATCTTCTATCGTCACGGCAATGGAGTGAGGCACTTCTTCACGTGTCATTTGCAAAATTTTCTCACGAATAAGCTCTGCACAGACAAACTGCTCAGGATGATCCGTCACTTGGTCTTCAGGGTAGTACTGAGGCCCTTCCGGCAAATACTTACCGATTTGCTCCAGTAGCGTGCTCACATTGCTACCAAGCATAGCTGAGACAGGCACAATTTCTGCAAAATCATGCAGTTTGCGATATTCCTCAATCAGTGGCAGCAACGCCTCCGGTGCAATTTTGTCAATTTTATTCATGACCAAAATGACAGGTGTCCGCACATTTTTCAGTTGTTCCGCAATGTATCGATCTCCGCCCCCCATACCTTCAGATGCATCAATCAGGAATAAGGCAGCTTCAACCTCACCAAGTGTGTTCAAAGCTGTTTCATTCATGTAATCCCCGAGCTTGGATTGACGTTTGTGAATACCCGGCGTGTCCAGGAATACGATTTGTTGTTCTTCGGATGTGTAAACCCCATGAATTTTGTTACGCGTGGTTTGCGGCTTGTCAGACATAATTGCAATTTTCTGGCCAATCACCTGATTCATTAAAGTAGACTTACCCACGTTAGGACGTCCAATAATTGCAACGAATCCGGATTTAAATGCTTGTTTTTTCATATGTTCCTCCTCAGGCGCCTAGGCCTGGAATTTTATTTTTTGGCAGAGTTCAGATCTGAGGGACCAAACGCCCATGGTAGCAATTCAGCAACTGTTGTTTCTAACAAGTCACCTTTTAAATTACCCAAAATGACTTTCATATCCGGCTCACACAATTCATACATCACTTGACGACATACGCCACATGGAGCAATTGGTCCTTCGGTATCTCCAACGATAGCCATCGCTTTGAAACTGCGCGGCTTGTGCCCTCCGGCAATAGCACTGAACATCGCGGTGCGCTCAGCACAATTACCCGGTGTATATGCCGCATTTTCAATGTTGCAACCATGATGCACATGTCCGTCGCTATCCAGCAAAGCTGCGCCTACCCCAAAATGGGAATATGGCGTGTACGCCTTTGTACGTGCCTTTATTGCTTCCTGCATTAACAAACCATTGTCCATTTATTTTTCTCTCCCTTAGGGTGTGTATAAAGGTGTGCTCTTTGAGTTAAGTTGATTCGAACCTTTGGGGATTACACTGGGGCACTCCGATGACAGAATAACCTTCCGATCGCTGTTATCCTCGGATTTCTTCGATCACTTTTTCCAAAGTGAAAATCCGAGGATAAAGGCGAACGCTCCGCTTCTTCAGGTTTTTTCTGTCCTCTCCGTTATCGTGTAATCTCTGGGAAACCAACTAAAAACAGAGGCACACTTTTATTGGTGGTGTGCAATTAGAACATTGGAACCTTTGATTACACTAAGTCACTCCGATGACAGAATGACCTTTTGATGGTTGTTATCCCAACAAAACTCTCAACCAAGCAAGCGCTGGTTTGAGAAAAACAATACATCCTATGATCACAGCGAACACCGCAGCCAGTAAAACTGCTCCAGCCGCGGTGTCTTTTGCCGCTTTTGCGAGCGGATGAATATCAGGCTGGGCCAAATCAACCGCGGCTTCTACGGCTGTGTTCATCAATTCAGTCACCAGCACCATAAATACAGCTGTCAACACAAACATCCAGTCCGTTCTGGAGATGTGGAAAAAAAATCCGGCTGCGCACATCAAAATAGCTACTCCTGTGTGAACTCTAACATTCCGCTGCGTACGCAAGCCGTAAGCAATTCCTTCCAGAGCGTTGAGAAATACAAGACCCCAGGAGCGCCTCTTCATTATCGTGTCAACCCGGCTTGAGCAAGAACAGCTTCCTGTTTCCCCATCATCTCTGCCTCACTTGCTTCATCTTGATGGTCATAACCAAGCAGGTGCAAGAAGCCATGAACAAACAGGAATCCAAGCTCACGCTCAAAAGAGTGTCCATACTCCTCACTCTGCAATATCGTCCGCGGAACAGAAATGATGATGTCTCCAAGGACATCTGGCATTTCTTCCATTTCCTCGTCCTCATCAAGCTCGTAAATAATGTCGAGCTCTTCATCCACCGATTCGTTCATCGCAAAAGACAATACGTCTGTAGGACGGTCGATACCACGATAATCACGGTTCAGTTCGTGAATCTGCTCATCATCAACAAACGTGAGCGCAACTTCTCCTTCCGTGATTCCTTCAGCTTCACCTGCGAGAGTCAACAATTGCTCCAGCATCGCGATCATCGGTTCTGTAATTTCTTTATCCTGTTGTTCATTATTCCATGCTAGGTTAAGACTCATTCTTTCATAACTCCTGTCTGCTCGTAATATTGATTAACCGGCTTCAGGTGCCGTCGGTTTAGGTTTCTTGATCTCTTCCGGATACTCGATTCTGGAGTGGAAAATGCCCATGACCGTTTCCTTTAATGTTTTGGCCACGATATCCAGCTCACGCATCGTAAGGTCACAATCGTTAAACTGATGATCATCCAGGCGACTTTTGATAATTTTTTCAATCATAGACTCTACCTGCTCCACCGTAGGCTTGCGTAACGAACGAACGGCCGCTTCAACACTGTCGGCAATCCCTACAATAGCAGACTCCTTCGATTGTGCCTTCGGTCCCGGATAACGAAAATCTTCTTCCGTGAAATCCGGTTCAATCCCCGCTTCTTCCGCCTGACGTAGCGCCTTGTGGTAGAAGTAATGGAGGAATGTAGTACCGTGATGTTGTTCGGCAATATCCCGTATCGGCTTCGGTAGCTTATAGTCCTTCTGCATCTCAACGCCATCCCGCGCATGCGCTACGATAATGGACTTACTTAGTTTGGGATCAATCGAATCATGCGGATTCTCCATGTTGTTTTGGTTCTCAATAAAATAGATAGGCCGCTTGGTCTTCCCGATATCATGATAATACGACCCTACGCGACAGAGCAATCCATTTGCACCTATAGCCTCGGCAGCCGCTTCGGATAGATTGCCAACCATAACGCTATGGTGATACGTACCCGGTGTCTCTGTAAGCAGCTTGCGAAGTAATGGATGATTCGGATTCGAAAGCTCAACCAGTTTAAGTGCGGATAGAATGCCAAACGACGTTTCAAAAAACGGCATCAGCCCGATAACCAGAATAGCTGTCAGTACCCCGCCTGCAAATGCGTATCCGATGCCGTACAGCGTTGTTGTTCTGTTCCAGTCCCCTGTGTCAATTAAAGCCAACGTAAAGACAGCCAGAGATCCGAACAGACAGACCATGATAGCCCCTTTTAAGATGGTTGACCGCTGGCTCGCTCGGTGCGTTGCAAAAATCGCCACAAACGAAACGACAACTGCAAAGAAGCCAAGTTCAAAGTCAAAAAGCTGACCCTGGTGTGTATTCAAAATAATGCTGGACAGCATACCGATAAGAATCGAGCACACAAATGCAAGGGATGTATCCAGTAATAGCGCGATCAGCATCGCTCCGACAGCCACCGGTGCTAGAAACCCAATAAATGGTCGTTCATTGGTCTGAATTAAGGCTGTCACATGCATGACAACAATCGAAATAATAAAGATGAGAACAAGCATAAGCAGTTGGGCATTATTATATTTGAAATGTGTTCCACTGCCTTGCTGAATAAACATTAAAATCGCTGCCGACAGCATACAGGAGAACAAAAGCAATCCAAGCTGCGGCCAGTAGTTGACTTCGTTTTTCAGCAAATCATTTTCATTAAGCAGCGCATACATTTCCGGGGTAATCATCTCCCCTTTAGATACAAGCGCGTCCCCTTGCTTGATAAACACCGTCGGTGTATTCTCACGAGCTTGGACCTTCGCTTCCTTGGTACCCTCTTCATCATAAAAACGGTTAGCCGTTACCACCAGCCGCGTAAGTTCTTGTACCACTTCACGCTGCGTACGTTTGCTAAGCGAGCTTGCGCTGACCATCTCCGCCACTTTCGCCCGTGCAGTTGTAGCCTCACTAACCTGATCTGTCATCAATCTCGCCACAATGTCTCGTGCAACAGGTTTCATTTCCTGAATATCATCTGAAGTCAGACGTGAGATTTTGATATACGTTTCTTCAGGAATACGGTAACTTTGTTCCTGTACGACGTTTCGGATCTCTTCCAGTAAAGTGTCGGAGTATGTACCTGTTTTCCGATTGTTATTAATATAGTTAGACACAAAGTCTTTCTGACGTTGCGGGATCTCATCCCGATAGATATCAATCTTATCCTGGCTTGAGATCTGGTCGTCCTGATTCAAACGGTCAATGCGATCCAGTAGCGTTGTCATCAGGTTTTCGTTACGCATCTGCACGATCTGATATATTGGCTGCACACGTTCGGCCGCTTCTTCCTGTGCTTTCAGTGTAGCCTTGTTATTCGGAATCTGCATTGGCGCAACAATGTCTACCTCACTGCGAGTGCCTTCCTGAATGTCGTAGCGCTCAGGTAACAGTTTGGAAGAAAGACTCACGTAAAAGAGGATCACTAAAAACAAAAAGAGAAGATAGCGCGCCCACACGCTATACTTCCATCCTGTCGCTCTATTTTGAAAAGATTTGCCTTTTGACATTTCTTTCGAGGTCACTTTAGACAATCCCTTTCTATGCTTGATTTTCTGCGGCGTGGTTGTAAGCCACAATGATTTTCTGGACGAGGGAGTGACGCACGACATCCTGTTCGGCGAAATGCACGAATCCAATTTCCTGAACTTCACCCAGGATCGTACTCGCTTCCACAAGTCCTGATTTTTTGCCACGCGGTAAATCAATCTGTGTCACATCTCCGGTGATGACCATCTTGGAACCAAACCCAAGACGGGTTAAAAACATTTTCATCTGTTCAGGCGTTGTGTTCTGGGCCTCATCCAGAATGATAAAGGAATCATCGAGCGTACGCCCACGCATATAGGCCAAGGGAGCGATTTCAATTAATCCGCGTTCTAGAGCCTTAGCCGTCTGTTCTTGTCCCATAACGTCGTATAGAGCGTCATACAGAGGTCTTAGGTACGGATCTACTTTCTCCTGCAGATCACCTGGCAGGAAACCCAGACTTTCGCCCGCTTCAACCGCAGGCCGTGTAAGCACAATGCGTTTGGCACTCCCCTCTTTAAGAGCGGCTACAGCCAGCACAACAGCCAGATACGTTTTACCGGTTCCGGCAGGACCAATCCCGAATACAATATCCCGTTTTTTAATCGTGGTTACGTAATGTTTCTGTCCAATCGTTTTTACACGAATCGGTTTACCACGGTATGTCGTCGTAATTTCACCTTTAAACAGATCCAGCAGCTGATCCGCACGCAAATCTTTAGCAAGCTCTATCGCATATTGGACATCTCTTTCAGTCAACACATACCCATTGCGAATCAATTGCAGTAATACATCAAATAGTTGTTCAAGTGATTCCACCTGTTGCACAGTACCAAAGATATTAATCTCTGCTTCGCGTGAAGCGATCTGGGCTGGAATCTCGGATTCAATCAGTTTCAGAAAAATATCTTGGGGTCCAAACAGAGATTGCCCCTCTCCCGCACTTTGGAGCGAGATTTGTATACTGCGTGTTTGCTCTGACAAATATCCTCATTCTCCTTGACTATGGACTAACGGAAGTTCTTCCGCGATGCTTTCTTCCACTTCAAATAATACTTTCATATAAACTTTACCATTCTCTTTCTTCTCATGCAAAATTTTTTCACTTAAAATTTTTGTGCCTTTACCGTTTTTGGCTAAAATATCATTTCTTGCCCCTTCCAATCCCTTCGTTTTAGCCCAATCCACACCTTGCTCTTCCTGATGGAAATTCGTTTCCATATCCTTTTCCGTCATCCATCCCATCGGCAAGGTAAATGAACGCCAGGTCAGAGGTTTGTGATACGTATCCGTGTCATATGAACTAAAAGGAGTTTTTCCGTACCCCCATAATTGAATTGCCCAATCTCCCAGCACCACGTAAAACCGCTCTTTGCTTTCTCCAGTCATCGTCTGATGTTTCTGAATCAAGGGAACCTGTATATCATATTCCCGCCAGACCATGCCCCGGACTTCGCCTTTGGCAACAATCGTTTTTGTATTTTCCTCATCACCCAGAATGCCTGAGATCAGCACTTGTCCTTTCTTTACACGCGCGTTCTTCTGTACTACGGGGCGACCCTCTTCAGCATAGATCTGAGTGACCACCGCATCTGATTTACTGATGAGATGTCTTGGATTCAGTAGAGGCTCGCGCTTAGGCTGTGCTGACTCAACGACTTGAATCGTAACCCTTGTCCCCTCTTTCGTTACGCCAATCCAGGTCACATCGGGCAATGCCAGCGCCAGCTGTCTGGAGAGCTTGTCCTGACTTTTCATTCGAAACCCCCATTGAAAGGGGTAGATGCCTTCTTTTTTAGCCGCGGCCAGCACTTCGTCTGTCGGAATCGTTACATTCCCTTTCACTTCTACATTCCAGATCATAGACGATAGCGCAAATAATGCCGCTACAAAGAACAGCATGCCCCCTACAAAAAACTTTCTGCGAAACAGACGAGCCAGAAAAAAAGGAAAACCGCTACGGTGCACAATTTTCACTCTGCAGCCTGTCCCTTTTACAATAGGACGCAGTCTGAAAAAGTGCGGAAGCAAAATGCTCATCTCCGCCTGGCGTCCATCCTGTGCACGTAGATCCCATACACTCAGTCTCTGCTCTGTTATCGTATTAATTAATGTCTCGATATCTCCGCCTGTAACTTTGATTCGCACAGCTCCACGCAATTTATACAGACTAGGCTGCTTCATCCGTTCCCCTCCACTCCATTCATATGAATATCCAGAATCGTACCTTCTATAGCTACTTCATCTGGCAAAATGTTACGTATGACCAAAGCGTTACCTCTAATCTCCAATTGACCTTGTGAAAGAGCCAGTACGATGCGATCCGGCGTGAAATGGATGACACCGCGATGATTCTCTATATACAGTTGCTTACTGCCGATCAGGGTTAACCGTGGCATATCATAAAGCACATCCTGCGGCAGATCCAGCACCTCACTGGTCCATCTGCGCAGCTTGCGGCTGATCCGGGTCATTCGAAGGTCTTCCCCCTTCCTCTACAGTTCAACTTATGCGCAAATTCAGGAAATTATGAAGAATTGGTGAGCGGTTACGTACATATTTTGCTGAAAATAAAGGCATACGAAAAAAGCCTTTTCTGGAGGCTTTATGCTCCCAGAAAAGGCTTCGTTCTATTTTAAAACGGGCGAATCGCTTATCGTCTTTATTCTCACTTACTTTTACAACTTCCCTCTCGTTCCAAAAGGTTGCTTCGAACGAGGAGAACCCAGTACCTCCGCCCAAAGCACTCCCGTACGAATCTCCTCTTGACGAAGAAGAGAGGGCACTGAATCCGTTGTATCTGCCTCTTCTATACTTGAATTCGATACAGATGGAGAAGTCGCTGAAGAAATACGATTCAGTCTGTCCTGTATCATACGTTGCTGCTCTTCCATCAATCTCATCTGCTCATCTACCGAACTCCGCATGCTATCCAGTGATTGGTCACCTCTAAACTCATCTCCTGGACTAGAGGATGTTGCTGGTTCAGAGTACGGCTGGTCATACCGTTCGTCGTAACGCTCATCATATTGCTCCTCATAACGGCGTTCATCCGGTCTGGATGACTGTTGCTGAGAGTCATTTTCTGAGCGACGATTCGCATCTTCGCCACCGCCAAATGTGGGCATCCCGTTACCAGGACGCTTCTGATTCGGTTTTGCAGACTTCCCAAGCTTTCCGAGGAATGAAAAGAGGGCAAAAGCAATAACTGCTACAACATAGAGATTGTTAAATATCCATTCAAATAGGCTCATTTACATTCACCGCCTATCTTCCGTTTTTGGAATCACCCTGATCATTGGAATTCGAACTTTCAGCAGGTTTCCCCAAAGTGTTACGCATCTGAGTATCCGCTTCAATGTTTTTCAGGTTCATATAGTCCATTACGCCAATTTTGCCACTACGAAGCGCTTCGGACATGGCGAGTGGTACTTGGGACTCGGACTCAACGACACGCGCTCTCATCTCAACAACGCGCGCTTTCATCTCTTGTTCTTGTGCTACGGCCATCGCACGACGCTCTTCCGCTTTTGCTTGCGCAATACGTTTATCTGCTTCCGCCTGCTCGGTTTGCAAGAAGGCACCAATGTTTTTACCTACGTCTACGTCCGCAATATCAATAGACAGGATTTCAAATGCAGTACCTGCATCCAATCCTTTGGACAATACAGTACGAGAGATCAAATCCGGATTTTCCAAGACATCTTTGTGAGAGTTCGAAGAACCGTTCGTACTTACAATACCTTCGCCGACACGAGCAATAATCGTTTCTTCACCAGCACCACCGACGAGGCGATCAATGTTGGCACGAACCGTAACTCGTGCTCTAACTTTAACTTCGATACCGTCTTTGGCAACGGCAGATACGATTGGTGTTTCGATAACACGTGGGTTAACACTCATTTGCACGGCTTGCAATACGTCACGGCCTGCCAGGTCAATCGCAGCAGCACGTTCGAATTCGAGTGGAATGTTTGCACGTTGCGCAGCAATCAAAGCATTAACAACGCGGTCAACGTTACCACCAGCTAGGAAGTGACTTTCCAGTTGGTTAATATTTAAACCAAGACCTGCTTTTGTTGCTTTGATCAACGGGTTAACAATTCGACTTGGTGTTACACGTCTCAATCTCATCGCCACCAGCGTAATGATACCTACACGTACGCCGGATGCAATGGCCGAAATCCAGAGCATAACCGGGAAAAAGCTGAAAAAGACGCTCAGTACGATAATAGCCAGCACCGCGATGAGCAAAATCGTGATCATTGGATCCATAGATTTAATTCCTCCGTTTGCAATATGTTTTTTGTAAAAGAGAGCATCAGAAATGACGCTGATTAATCCGCTGCTGAAACATTACTCCACCACATTGCCCGCAGCTTGGCAAAAGGTTATGTACTTTGCCGAAGCGATATCATCACTCCGGCAAACGCAGAATTACACCGGCAAAGCCTGTTGTACGACAATCCGGGAACCTTCCGCTTTGATGACAATTACGGGTGTATCCACAGGAATAAATGCACCATCTGTGACCACATCGACACGTTCACCATCAAACATCGCCGTTCCTGCTGGACGAAGAGGTGTCAGACTGATGCCTTGCAAGCCGATCAGCTCTTTACGCTCTGCCGCCGAGGAGTATCCTCGATCAGCTGATAACTTATCGCTTAATATGAATCGATTCCATATTCCTCGATCCTTAAAGACTACAGCGATAATTGCGATTACGACCAGTGCAGCTCCAAAAGCAATTCCCAAGGACACGAATGCATCACTTGTGTCGTAAGCCGCCCTGACAACCCCGGCCACCAGCGCAATGGAACCCAAAATGCCCAGGATACCAAAACTCGGGATAAACATCTCCAGAATCATCATGACAAGTCCGACCGTAAATAATACCCATGTCTCAGCCCCTGCAAACCCCGCAATGTAGTTTCCAGAGAAATAAAGCACAAAACATACAATCCCAACGATTCCCGGAACGCCAAACCCAGGCACAATCAGTTCAATAATGACACCGGCAATACCAAGGAACAGCAGTATGGTCATCACAATTGGATTGGTCAAAAAGGTAGAAATATTCTCTGCAGCAGTGCGTTCCAATTTGAACACATCTCCTTGACTATACCCAAGCCATGTTGCTGCTTCTTCAGGTGTATTGCTGATATGGTCTGCATAACCCACTTTCAGCGCTTCCTCAGCAGAGAGAGCAATAATTTCACCTTTTTGTTTGGTTTTATTGATCTCCGGCATCTCTACAACCATATTGACGTCAGTCATGCCAGCTGCGATCTCGCCATCACGGCCGCTCTTCTCTGCCGCTCCTTGCATTTTGCTCTTCCAGAATGCAACCAGCTTGGGATCGTCAACATGTTTGCCTGTGCTGTCTACCATGGCGGCAGCACCAATCATGCTGCCTGGTGACATTACGATCTTATCTGCATTTAGCGCAAGAAAACTCCCTGCCGATGCAGCATCGCCCCGAACAAATGCCAACGTTTCGATAGGGCTGTCTTTAATCATCGTGCCTAGCGCATCTGCAGTATCCACACGGCCTCCAGGCGTATTGATATCAAGAATGATCAAACCAGCATTCATTTCCTCTGCTTCCTTGAACCCACGCTCCATGAATTTGCCTAATCCCTGCTCGATTGGTTTATCCACCGGAATTACGTATACGGCGCCGTTTTTCTCAGCTGCATGTGCTGACGGTATTCCAATCCAGACAGGAAGTAAAAGCGTCAGCAGCATCAAGAGCATCATTGACCCCGTAAGCTTCTTCCGGCGCTTTCCCCTCACATTAGTCCCCCCTTTTCCAATAATGTTATACTGTCCAGCTTATGGTATTTATTACGTACAATGCAACATTACGTTTCAAAAACTTAAAATTATATTTGAATACTCCAGCAAATGCAAGAAATATATATCCAAAATCATGTTTTATAACCAATATTTATAATTTTTATGTACATTCGATGAGAGCATGAAAAAACACCCCCTGACAAGTCAGGAGGTGTTTATTGAATTTGCTTTATTGCAGAAATTGTTGAACTGCTTGATTAACCAGTTTGCCGTCCGCTTTGCCTTTAACTTTCGGCATAAGGGCCGCCATCACTTTCCCCATCTCGGCTTTCGAAGAAGCACCGGTTTCCTGGATGGTCTGCTGTACAATAACTTTAATTTCTTCTTCGGTAAGCTGTGCAGGAAGATACTGGATAAGTATTTCAATTTCCGCTTCGGCATTTGCCGCGAGTTCTTCGCGACCTGCTTTGCCAAATTCTTGGAGGGCATCTTTGCGCTGTTTGATTTCACGACTCAGGATATCAAGCACTTCGTTGTCATCCAAATCTCTTTTCAAATCTATTTCAAGATTCTTGATCGTCGAACGAATCAACCGAATGGTGGAGAGTCTGAACTTGTCCTTACTCTTCATCGCTTGCTTCATATCTTCGTTCAATCGTTCGCTAAGATTCATGTAGTTAAAATCCTCCTAAAACTTTCTCTTACGAGCAGCCTCGGACTTTTTCTTGCGCTTTACGCTTGGCTTCTCATAATGCTTACGTTTCTTCACCTCAGCCAAGACGCCATCTTTAGCGATGGAACGTTTAAAACGGCGAAGTGCAGCATCAATAGTCTCGTTTTTGCGAACTTTAGTTTCAGACACCAGTTTTCCCTCCCTCCGACCAGACCGTCCAAGAGCAATAACACGGTTCATCATCTTTCATTATAGGCGAAAGGCAATAAAAGTGTCAACCTTAACGTGATCCCTTAATATTAGCTGAGCTACAGCAATTTATCAAGTGCAAAAACAATATTGCAACCTGAGTGCATCATATCGTGATCTTATTGGTGTGAATCAGACAAACTTGTGAGCGCCCCAAGTCTGGTTCCGCCCAGCAAATGGTAGTGCAAATGGTGCACTGTCTGCTCGCCATCTTGGCCGCAATTGTTAATCAGGCGGTATCCAGATTGTTGCACGCCGAGCCGATTGGCAGCCTCCTGTGCAGCCATATGGATTTCTCCGATCAAGGGCAGTTCCTCTGCGGTTACATCATTCATGGAAGCGATATGTTTCTTCGGAACAATCAACACATGGGTCGGTGCCGCAGGATGAATATCGTGAAATACGACTACATGATCGTTTTCCAGTACTTTGTTGGAGGGAATGGTGCCCTCTACAATTTTGCAAAATAAGCAATCCATCGTACAATCCCTCCTTCCTATGAGTTCGAATTATGTATACTCCTATATCATACTAAAAGTAAAATCGTACGTCCAATGCCTGGCAGATAACTTCTTTCCTCTCTGTAATCATCTGTAAAAGAAAAAGCCACACCTGAAGGCAGGGGTATCCCATTGCCGAGGTATGACCGTGATTGTATTATGATTTCTTTGATACGGATTAAAAAGGAATTTAAACCATTTTAATAGTACGGCAGTAAGGTTAACGCCGTCAGGGCAAATAAAGGCAGAACCAGCCTGTTGAAGCGTCTGCGGCCATATCCATAATAAGGGTAAGGAGCAGGGTACCCGTATCCAGGATAAAATCCCCGAGCAGGTGTCGCCGGATACTGAACCATCGGCATCATATTTGGAGCTCCGTTTGCATGGCCTGCCATGACTTCATTGCCAACCGGAACAGCCAAATAAATCATCTCATCATCCACGTTCTCTACAATACCATCATAATGTGAACCATCATTCATCTGAATACATACATAACGATGGATATGATCCTTACACAGTTTTTTTGCCGTACTTTTATCCATGCCTAATCGCCTCCCAGTTCAGCTCTTCTTCACCCTTCATCCTATTCAACTCTGGGCGGATTGACACTGTGTTAAAGACGATTTGAAAAAGAATGAAAAAGAAGCCCCTCGTGAGCGGCCTTCCGAAGAAGTCCGGCTACGCGGACATCTATACAGGAAGCTTCCTGAACAGATGTCCGTCGGGGGGCTTAAAACAAGTTTGTCGGCTTAGCTGTAGTATAACAGCAGGTTGAACCTGTATGTGTGATGAAACTCACTTGTTATCGTGAGATATCAAAAAAAGAAATATTTTTACAAATGAATTATTTATTAACTTCCTAGACTCATAAGTTTTCCATTACAACCCTGGAGCCTGTCCCCGCATCACCAGCCGGAATCACGACCAGTTTGCGTTGCAAACGCGCACGCAGTTCAGGAACGTGACTGATGATGCCCACAGCCAATCGATCGTCATGCAATTTTTCCAGTGAAGTAATGACCGTATCCAGCAGTTCCGGGTCCAATGTGCCGAACCCTTCATCCAGGAAGAAAAATTGTAGCGGATACTGCCCACGCAACTGAATCTGGGCGGATAGTGCCAGCGCCAGCGACAACGAGGTCAGGAACGTTTCTCCACCAGACAAGGTTGATACTGGACGTTTCACACCACCGTTGGCATCGTCACAGATCACAAAGCCGCCGCCCGAATCCACTTCAAGGGAATACCTCTGCTTGGTGAGGAAGCGCAGACGCTGGGAAGCCGCATGACTTACCTGCATCAACTGCTCTTCGGCAATGTACTCCACAAATGTATTCCCCCGGAACGCGGTCTGCAACTTGCTAAGCAACTCGCCCTGGTGACTGATCTCCAGCCGTTTCGTCTCCAGCTCCGTCCAGCGAACATGACGTTGCTGTACATCTTCCAGATCCCTTTCGGCACGTGCTTTCACTTGCAAGGCAGTTTCATCCTCATATCTGGCCTGTTTCAAACGTTCTGTGCAAGCGATCCACTGTTCCTCGGTCACAACCGCACCATCCAGTTTCCGCTCTAGTTCACGTAACTGAGAAGCAAGTTCACGTTCTCGTTCACGATGATGCTGAATTTCTTTCTGTAGCCGTTCTGCTTCCTCGGCAGCCAGCGCCGCCTGAGTGACAGCGATATCTGTCTCGAACGCGGATTGCTCCAAGAGCAGCCGCCAGCGCTCCTGTGCCAGCTCCAGATGTTCTGCAGCTGATGCGGCGGCCTGCCCAGCCATTACGTCACGTTTCACCGATTCCTGCTTCTGTGCATCCGCTTGTTTGAATCGCTGTGCAGCTACCTCAGCAGTCTTGCGCAGTCCATCCAGGCGAGCCTGTGTCTCGCGGATCAGATCTTCTACCCGTTGCTCTCCTACCCACTGGCGCAAACGTTCTTCTTTCTCGGCCAGTTGTTTGCTGCCGCCTTGCCATTCGGTCTGCCACTGGATCAGCTGCTTGTCGAGTTCCACCAGCTTCTGCTGCAATGACTGGACAAGCTGCTCTTTCTCCTCAAGGAACGTCACGCTTTTGGCTAGACGTTCCTTGATGTCTTCGGCGCGTGCATCGCGCTCCTGCATCGCTTGATAGAGGCCTGCGGCCTCCTCCTGTGCGATGTCAGGCAGTTCCGCGGCCCAGCGGCCCTGCAACGCAGCCGCCGCGGCTTCGCTCTCGGCCAGCTTGCGCTCCGCCTGGGCGAGCCCGGCACGGCCGGCCTCTTGCGCAGCTGCCGCTTCCATGCGGCGCTGCTGCGCGCCCGAAGCCGCCTGCTGCAACGCTGCGGCTTCGCTCTGCAGCGGCGCTGCTGCGGCAGCCAGCGCCTGCGCGGCTTCGCGCAGCGCAGCGGCACGCGCTGCCCAGCCCGCCGGAGATCGCCCATCCTCGGGCGATCCGGCAGGCTCGGGCTCCGCTGCCGCAGGCGCGGCCTCGGCTGCGGCCGTGGCATCGCCGGCCGCGGCGCCAAGCTGCGTCAGCAGGCTGCGACGTTCGTGCAGCTGCTGGCGCAGCCCAAAGCGCAGCTCCTGCAGCTCCGCGTGCAGGCTGCGCAGCAGTTCCAGGTCCGCATCGTCTGCGTGCGGACCATCTCCCGGCGGGGCAGCCGGGAGCGGGTGGTGTGCGGAGCCGCACACCGGGCATGGCTCGCCGTCCCGTAATTCGGCGCGCAAGGCAGCGGACAGCCGGTGCATCTCCTGCTCACGCATCGAACGGCGTAGCTGCTCCTCCGCACGGCCCAGCAAGCGCTGTTCACTGTTAATATCCTGCTCACAGGCAAGCAAGGCCTCAAGACCTGCTGACGCCTGTTCCACCAATTGCTGGCGCTGTTCGGTCAGGCGTCCCTCTTCCGCAGCCGCCGCCTCCAGTTTGGCAGCCCCTTGTTCTGCAGACTTTTGATAGGTCTGCATGTCCGCGTTATGCTGTTTCACCTGCTCCAATGCTGTATCGATCCGATGTTTCAGCTCAAGTGCTGTTTGTAGCCGTCTGCGCTCATCAGACTTCACTTCATTCGGTTTGAGACTCTCCTGCAATTCCTCACGCCGTTTGCGTCCACGCATTTGCAGTTCCCGCTCTTTATCCAGCTGTTGTCTCAGCGTTGCCTGTTCGGCCTGCCCTTTCTCCATCAACTGTGCAAGCCGTGAACAATCCGCCTGCAAAACATCACGTTCCCGTTGCAGCTCTTTGGCCTGTTCCAATTGATCCAGACGCAGGAGCAGTTTGGGCTCTTCTGCTCCAAGCTGTTGCCTTGCCTCTTCTGCCTTTTCAGCTTCCTGCACAGCCAAACGTTCATGCTCCGCTGCCTGTTTTCCAGCAGTTTCTGCCTCCAACTGTCGCTGCTGGTGGGCTTCTGACGCGTCCCGAGCTGACTGAAGCGCAGGTAGCATCTTCTCCGCTGCTCCCGACCGTTTCAAACGCTCCTCATCGGCTTCAATCTGTTCCGCCTTGGCATGGAGTTGTTGCTGTTCTTGCAATCGCACTTGTTGTTCCTTACTCAGCTCACGAATCCGGCCGAATTGTTCTGCTTCCTTCACCGCCGAATCCAGCTCTTTCCGTGAGGATTCGGCGTACTGAACCGCTGCCTTAAGCAAATGTTTTGTTTCTTCAAGCATTTCTTTACTGGCATTGCCAAGTCCCTGCTGCTCCGCAGCAAGGGATTGATGAGCCATATCATTATCTTTGACCCGCCGACTTAATTTAATGGCGAGTTGATCCCCATACTTCTCCAGATGAAAGAGCCGTTGCAGCATCTGCCTCCGCTCACTGCCTTTCAGGGAAAGGAACTCGGCAAATTTCCCTTGCGGTAATACTACGGCTCTCGTAAAATCATCCATTTTCAGACCAATGACGTCTTCAACGCACCGATTGACTTCTGCCAGCTTATCAGCAAGCACTTGATCTTCCCCATCAATCGTTTCAATAAACTTGCTGACCGTATTACTAACGGACACTTCATTGTTACGCTTAAAACGCCGTTCGACCCGAAATCTACGAGTTCCCGCTGCCGAAGCAAGCTCAAATGTAAAAGCAACCGATAGCGAATCTTCAGCATGGTTCATAATGCCTTGTGTACCATTGACTGCCCGTTCCACCTTGCCATACATGGCAAGGGTGATCGCATCAAGCAAAGAAGATTTTCCGCTACCGGTAGGCCCGAAAATACCAAACAAACCTGTTTCGGTCAGCACCGTAAAATCAATCTCCTGCATCTCACGATAACTTTGTAGCCCGGCGACTTTCAATAAAATCGGTCTCATCGGCCTTCGACCTCCTCACGCACGCCTGGCTCATCTTCATCGACCAGCTCCAGGAAAAGCTGTACCAGACTATCTTCTGGTAGGGCTCCACCCGTTTGGCGCTGGTAAAACTTGCGGAAAAGTTCATGCACAGGCAGTTCTGAACGCTGTTCTATGAACCCTGCGGCCTCCATCTCCGGATATACTGGACGAATATGGATAATACCCTCATGAGCTTTACGCAACTGCTGAATCTCTTTTAGAGACATTGCATCCTCCAACCAGACCTCCATATCAATGTATGCCTGTGAGTCACGCCCCTCATCCAGCCAACGGTACACTTCTGCCAGACCACCTCTCGCCTTCCAACGAACAAGCGGGTTGCCTGAGGCAAGCAATACTTCTTCTACTTGTGCGACTCCGCCTGGCGTAAGATCAATCATCGTAACGGATTTGCTCTGCCCCGCTTCCGAGAAGCTGTACGCCAGGGGAGAACCACTATACCGAATCACACCGTCTCCTTTGACGGCTTGCGCACGATGGAGATGTCCCAGAGCCGTGTATTGAGCACCAGTAGACAGGGAAGAAGGGTCTACGGTGTACGCTCCACCCACCTGGATAGGCCGTTCAGAATCGCTCTCTACTCCGCCTAGTACATATATATGACTCATAGCGAGATTCACTGTATCCGGACGAAAGGAAGAAGCCAAACGTTGCATTAACATCCCTACTCTGCGACTGTATGCTTGACGTAGTACATTTTCGTCACCATCTGTAGTTAACAGCTCATTTAATCTCGCTTCTGATGGATAGGGCAAAGCCGCAATATGTGCTGTCTCCCCGGTTCGACGAGTATGAATAGTCACAGCCTCTGACACCGGTGTACCTACTAACGTAATTCCTTGTCTGTTCACAAGCGGAGTTACCGAGGCTACACGTTCGGGTTGATCGTGGTTGCCTGCAATGACAACAAGTGGCCTGCCGTTTTCAGTCAAACGTGCTGCCGCCTCATAAAACAGCTGTTCCGCCGACGCAGGCGGATTTACCGAATCGTACACATCCCCAGCCATCAATATGGCATCAGCCTGCTGATCGTCGGCTATTTTGACGAGTTCATCGACGAAATCCTCCTGTTCACGAAGCCGGCTTCGTCCCTCCAGTGTTTTCCCCAGATGCCAGTCTCCCGTATGCAAGATACGCATCGTCCGCTCCACCTCTTTCCACTACATCTTCTATCATTCCATCTCTCGCCCGTCGCTCATTGAACAAGAGGTATTCAAAACGCAAAAACTCTCTAAACCTTTTATAATTTAACCGCATGACCGCCATCGAAAAAATAAAGCCACATGTGGTCGACTTGGCGACCCAATATATCTTCAATTGCCCGTTTATACAGCCGTAGCTGGAAACGATAGTTTTCAACCAGAGGTTCCACTCCTCCGCGATGTTCAAGCACTCGATCCGTCTTGTAATCTAGCAGAACAAGTTCACCATCAACCTCATAGAGACAGTCAATAATCCCCCTGACGAGCACCGTTTCATCCTGCAGCACAGCCTGTACTCTATCGTTTTCACTGTGTATCTCCTGCTCCTCGTTTGGCCGTAACCCACGAATCCATTCCTCAGGAGATTGATCTGCCGGGAGACCATACGTGAACGGGATTTCCCTTCGAATCCACGCCGCACGCAACATCTCCATTCCTGGTTGTGTATCAAAAAAAGCAATCAGTTCACTTCGTTCAATCGCCTCTGCTTGATAAGGAAGCAATATTTGAATCGCCAGCAGGCGCGAAATCGTCTCATCAACAATCACTTCATCCACAACAGATCCGTCTACAGGGAGATGCTGCATGAGCGTGTGGTACACCGTTCCCCGTTCTGTTCCTGTCAGTTGCCGCTCTCCCATGAATTTGGGACGACGCAAGTGTAATTTGAACGAAGCTTGTGTCGCTGGACTCGTCTTACTATCATTGCTTCCATTCCACTTACTATCACTGCCTCCAGTCCAAGCTTGCTCCTGCAGCTCTTCCATAACGGGGTATGAAGTATCCTCCTGCGTCGATAACAGACTCTTGATTTCGGTTACTGAAGTGCTCGCCGCCACTTGTGAAGCTGATTCATATGGATAGGTCCAGGAAAGCCGCTTATCTATCTCACGCACAAGTGCATTTTGAACATTAACTTCCAGAACCTCTTCACTGTTCGCTTTTAGTTCTGTCCGTTCATCCGTCTTCTGATCTGTCGTTACCGATTCAATCTCTGAAACCGGATTGGCTTGTATGCTCCCGGTGTTATCGATCACTTCTGTCGATGGGTTTAATCTGACGGGTTTCGCCGCATGCAGAGCAGCCAATCGTTCTCTCCGCAATCCAGTTAATTCATCTTCTTCACGCTCCACAAGGTCGGCGTGTTGCTGGAGAGATACCCGATCCGCAGCAACCACGGATATGCTCCAGCGTGATTCATCACTCGCAAGGCAAGCCGCATAAGAATCACGATCACCTGCAAGCTCACGCAACACCGCGGCGTCCCGGTGTCTGATCAGCGCTGGCCCGATCCAATCCAGATAATTTCGTCCCGCAGCAAGCAGATAATCGGGTAGCGCAAGCTCTGGACTGTCTTTAACCTGTGACCAGGTTTGTGCCTTTTTGGCAGCGTCCTTCACGGTGCCTACCAGCACCATCTTTTCTTTTGGACGGGTTAAAGCCACATACAGCACTCGCATTTCTTCCGCCAGCAGTTCAAACTGAGCACGGCGACGAATAGCCAGATTGGCTAATGTAGGATAGGCCACCCTGTTGTCACGATCCACAAACCTCGGCCCAAAGCCAAGTTCCTTGTGCATCAGAAACGGTGCATGCAGATCTTGTTGATTAAACATTTTGGAGATACCGCCAACAAACACAATCGGGAACTCCAACCCTTTGCTTCGATGGATCGTCATAATTCGGACCGCATTATCCTGTTCCCCTGAACCGCTGGCTACGGTGCCCAGGTCTCCGCCATTTTCCCGTAGTCTTGAGACATAAGTCAGGAACCGGAACAGCCCGCGGTTTGCAGTTGCTTCCTCATATTGACGCGCCCGATCATACAGAGCCTTCAGATTACTTTGACGCTGCTGCCCACCAGGAAGCCCGCCAACCCAATCCAAATATCCGGTTTCCCTATAAATGCGCCAGATCAGCTCACTTAAACTGCCTTGTCTTGCCTCAAGTCTCCACTGTTCCAACTGACGCATGAAATGAATGAGTTTCTGTTGCAACTGCGAGTGCGCGAGTTCTTTTTCTTCTATTCCACCCATAAAGCCTGCATCTTGTTCACCAATTTCAGTTTGCAGATATTCTTCTGAATCAATCTCCATCTCCGCAGTAACAGCGGATTGACGCTGAGCCTGTTCGATTTCGGACCAGCCTTCTGGCCACTGCATCTGAACCAAATCGTCAACATACGAATCCCTTCCCGACTCAGAACGTTGACCAGTCACATCGAGGGCATTTCTCCACTCCCCTGTAGCCGAAACAACGGCATCATAGAAGGACTGTCTTTTATCCCCCAGACGAATCTGAGCAAGCTCTTCTTCATCTAACCCAACCATGGGAGAACGAAGTACGGAGGCCAGAGGAATATCCTGTCTTGGATTGTCCACAAGCTGCAACAGAGATAACATCACTTCCACTTCCGTAGCTTGAAAATATCCCTTGCTCTGCTCTCCACCTGCAGGGATACCCTGCTGTCTGAATTCCTCAATCATCAGCGGTGCCCACATCAGCGTGGAACGCAACAAAATAACAATGTCTCCATAACGTGCCGGACGCATCGTTTGCAAAGCCTTGTCATACACACTCAGCGCAGGCTTGTCTGTCTCTCCGACCATCTCTCGAATACGCCCTGCGATGGCGCGCGCTTCCAATTGAGCCGTTTCGAGTTCGGCACTCTCCAGTTCTGCAACTGCGGTTGCATCCACACCGTCTTCCGTACCTTCCGAACCATCGATTCCGCTGCCTTGGCGATCAATTAACACAAGCTCAGGTGTGTAGGCCTCACTTCCAAGTGTATCTGTTGGAAAGGAAGCCCCGTAAGCCAGCTGAGCTCGTTCATCATAAGCGATCTCAGCGACCCCTTCATTCATCAACTGTCTGAATATGACGTTGACGGAATGCACCACTTCGGCACGACTACGGAAATTGCGGGCAAGGTCGATTCGTTTCCCTGTTCCCGTTGCTATACCCGTTCTTGTACCACTCTCTTCGTTATCACCTGTATCCACATGAACACTCGGAGTGTAGTTACGATATTTGTTCATGAACAGACCCGGTTCAGCCAAGCGGAAACGGTATATGCTCTGTTTAACATCACCAACCATAAATCGATTACCTGGATTTTCTCTGGAGATTAGCCTAACGATATCCTCCTGAACCGTGTTGGTATCCTGGTATTCGTCGAGCAACACTTCATCAAAACGTGCACGATATTCCATCGCCGCATCTGACGGCATTGAATGTTCAGGGGTCGAATCCTCATGGCGCAAAATGTGCAGACAATAGTGCTCCAGATCGTTAAAATCCACTTGTCCGCGTTCCTGCTTCGCCTGAAGATACCGTTCGCCAAAGGTGCTAACTAGACGGGAAAGCTCCCGCATCAGCGGCGCAGCCTGTTCCAGCTCCTGCCAAAAAGTGAATGCACTCCTGCCAAAAAGTGAACCTTTCAGGTCAGCGACAGCCTTTTTGGCCGTTTCCCGCAACTCCTTCACCTGTTCCTGTAGCCCAGGATCGGTCTGATCTTTTTTACAAGGCTTCAATTTGCCGAATGCAGCTGGCTGGAACACCTCAGGCAACCTATCCCAAGGCATGACCTCAACAGCGGATAAAAGCTCTTCAACCATCGCCAAATCCTCTTTGAGTGTCTCCGCATAAGGTGCAGGACCCTCCGGTTGCAACGAAATCTGAATCCCTTGACGCAACAAACCCGCCGCCCCGCTTAAAGCGAGAGCCGCATCCCGTAAAATGCTCTGCACCCATGCCGATTGCCCCAGTGCCTCTACACTTTCCACCTGAAAAGCTTCAGCCATCTCCATCAGCCAGTGATCTGACCAGGAATGGCTTCGCGAGAAATCGTATAAACGCTGTACTAGCCGGTGCATTGCATCATCATTTCGCTCTCCACTGAACCAGTCCACCAGTTCGCGAAACGTACTGCCCTCGTCTTCTTCGCCATACTTTTCTTCAAACAACTCCTCCAGCAATTCCTGACGAAGCATCTCAGCCTCATTTTCATTCAGAATTCGAAAAGCCGGATTTAGCGGAATCTGCTGATAATACCTGCGAATGACTTCCATACAGAAGGAGTGCAGCGTTGTAATGGATGCTCGTCCAAGCAACGACAACTGCCTGCGCAAATGCTCCTCCTCCGGTTGCTCCTCAAGCGCACGCTCCAGCGCTTCGCGAATACGCTGTTTCATCTCGGCCGCCGCCGCCTTCGTGAACGTGGCTACCAGCAAGCGGTCCACGCTGAATCCTTGGGAAGGGTCTGCGATTTTGCGAATAATACGCTCCACCAGAACAGCCGTTTTTCCCGATCCTGCAGCCGCGGCGACCAGAATATCTTCTCCATGTTCAGCAATGGCGCTCCACTGATCATCACTCCAGAAGCTGCCTTCCGGTTTAGGCATATGCATCATAACGTTTCCCCTTCCTTGCTGTGAGACAACATGTCCCAAACTTGCTGTTTGCCCGGTTTGGACAGCAGTTTATAGTCGTTCCCCTCAATATTTTCATCAAACTGACAGAGTGATTTGTATGAACAGAACGTACAGGCGATCTCCTGCTGTATCCGATAGGGTTCAATGGCTGTATCTCCATCTGTAATACGAGTTCCAATCTCACGAATATTGCCGCGAACAGCAGCAAGCAGCGTATCCCATTGTTCTGGCGTCGCGACAGCAGCACTGCTATAAAAGCTGCCATCTGCTTTTAATGCCACCGGAATAATGGCGGAATGTCCTTTATCAAGGGTATTATCCATTTGAGCAACAGCATCACGGTCAGCGAGCAGCAAACCCTTCATTTTAAAACGTTTCAGAAGTTCTTGTTCTGCCTGTTCCGATGTCATGCCGTTTGCGGATTGCAATAGTGGATTATGCACATGGAAATAGAGGGTGCCTCCTGGCATCGCCGTTTCTCCTAACCACTCTTCAGCAGCGCTAAGCAACACCTCCAGATAGGTGAGCATTTGCAACGATAGCCCGTAGTAGACTTCATGAAGCTTGAGATCGGTCTGACTTGATTTGTAGTCAATTACTCTTAACAACAGACCGTTCTCTCCTTCAGCGACATCCACGCGATCGATCCGGCCGACAATCTCCAGTACACACCCATTCTCCAGTTCAAAACGCAACGGCGGCAAAGGTTTCCCTGGACCAAAATCCAGCTCCAATCCAATCGGTTCAAAACTACCGCGTCTGGACTGTTCGCCCAAAATAACGGATGCCCGGCTGACGATATCTTTTAATTTGCGGAAGATATACCCATAACGCTTTGTGCTAAGCAAAATTTCTCCTTGGAGTTGCGGAGCGATCTGCTCCACCGTCTGCTCGGCTTCCTGGCGACATTGTTCGGGTGTCAGACTGCCCCAGCTCCGATTTTCCTCACGCAGGCGCATCGCCAGTTGACTCAGTGCAGCATGGAATAGTTGCCCGATATCCGGAGCTTGGAGGCGATATAATTGCCGATCCTTCAGCTTCAGTCCATGTGATGCAAAATGAGAGAATGGACAGGCTACAAACCGCTCCATCCGTGAAACACTCGTTCTCACCTCCGTACCGTACAGCCTGCGGCTGGTCGAAGTATCCAGTCGCCGCGCACGGTTACGATAAAAGACAGAACCCAGCAACCGCTCCAGCTGAGGACGACTCGCTTCCCGGTTCACATGCCAATTGTAGACGGCCCACCATATTTCAGGAATGTCTTCTCCTCTACGCCATCTGCGCAATTGTCCAATCAGCATGGAGAGGCTTTGTTCTGGATGAATCGCGTAAGAGAGGTGCACGGATTCCAGATCCGAGACGGGCGGCTGAGCAAGCAAAGGCTGCTCTTGCAATCCAAACATTTTGCGTACATGGCGCACAATCTCGGAAGGGAGTAATGACTTACCCTCATCATCTGCGACAGGATAGCTCAGCCATAACTGCTTGCTGGCAGCGGTCAGAGCGGTATAGATGAGAAAACGTTCATCCAGCATCAGTCTCGTTGCACCAGGTCCCAGACCCATACCTCTCTCTGTCAGCAACAATCTTTCCTGCTCCGTTAGTACTCCGTTGTCCTGAGGGATCGCTGGCAATTCCCCATCAACCGCCCCAAGAATAAATACATATTTCATATCACGCAGACGAGTACGATCCATCGAACCAAACAGCACCTGGTCAAGGGCCGGGGGAACAAGCCCCAGCTTGAGCTCAGTCAGTCCCGTCTCCATCATGCCCGCAAACAAAGTGATGTCCAGGCGTTCATTGCCCATCATATCGACCATCTGGTCAAGAAGATCCAACACGGCCCCCCACATTTGACGATGCTCTCTGGAACGCTCCGGGTCTCCCTGTGCCTTGGCTTCAGCAGACATCTGATCCAGCTTATGCGCAATATCTGCATCCTCTAACAGTCTGAATAATGCCTCACACTGAGCAGTAGCCGTTTTTGCTTTTTTCATTCGTTTCTCAAACGTGCCGAGTGCCGACGTAATCAAGGTTCTGCAGCTTTCCATCAGCGATAACACCGCATCTCGTCCTCGGCTTCGTTCTTCCTGTGCATTATCCTCCAGTGAGAGACTCGGCACATATTTCCACGGCTTTCCATCGTTCCACCGATATCCATGAATACCGCAAGCAAGCACATAGTTCTCCAGCTGATCCATATCCTCACGCGTGATGGAACCATCGAGCGGAAGCAGCAGATCCGTCTTGACACAGCGAAAAACATCCTCATAACGCCAGTTACGGCGGACGATATCTAATGCAGCACGAATAAATTCGGATAATGGATGATGTAACTCACTTCGTCTTCGATCCAGAAAGACCGGAACATCATAATCCCTGAATAACGGTTCCGCAATATCAGCATAGGTCTCCAATCCGCGAACCAATACCGCCATATCCCGATATCTTGCTCCTTCTTCTTGGGTTAGGCGACGCATCTCACGTAGTGCACCCTCCAGCTCTGCCCGGCGATTCTCCGCAGCCATCAAGCGTATACCTGAATCCTCACCCTGACTTCTCCAGCGAATACGCCGATCAAAACCGGCCTCCAGATGGGCAAGCCCTGGCCGCTCCTTGAATCTCGGCAAGACTTCATCATGGAGAACAGTTGTATCGGCAGACACACCCAAATGTTCAGCCATTCCTTTGAGACGCACATATGCACTTGCCGTTGGATAAAATAATTCAAGTTCCCCAGGGAGCACACCTTGTTCGTACGTGCGATCAAGCGTCAGGGAAATCGTTACAGACGAAGCTTGTAACATGAGCTGTCCTATTACACTCATCTCCTGCGGAGTGAATCCATGGAATCCGTCAATCCAGACCTCGGCCCCCTGCAACCATGTACTTTCTGGCAAACGACCTGTCAGTTCATTCAATGTATCTTCATCATCTATATATAAATCCGCCAATTCCTTCTCATAATCATGGTAGATCAGATTCAAATCATGGAGCTTATCCTTCAAAATAGGTGAGGCCGATGCGATGCTCCATGTTGCAAGCCCTTCTTCGAGTGCCAAAGCATGAACTTCATAACGTTTAAACTCACTATATAAATTAGTCAATTCCCCGATAAAGCCAAGCTGGCTTCCCGAAGCAGCAAACAGTCTCAGTTCTTCTTTCCTACGCTGAATGACTTTATATAAAAGCATCTTTTTGCCCTCGGCTCCGATCGGAACGCGAGCAGAACCGCCAGCCTCCTGCATGACGCGATAAGCCAGACGACGAAATCCAAGAACTTCGGCACGCATCGTACCTTTGATATCTCCCGAAGATACCAGCGCCTGCTCTGTCCGGAACGAGCTTTGTTCGGGAACGAGTAAAATCAACGGTTTTCCTTGGGGCTCATGCCTAAGCAGAGATGTGATTTCTCGGGTAATCAGTGTGCTCTTACCACTGCCTGCCCGGCCAATAACAAAGCGTACGGACATGTGTCATCCTCCAAACTGCACGTACAAGATTTTAATTTCCAGTATACCATACCTTCTCCGCTTCGGAACATACGTTTGCCATGATCCACCTAATAAGAACACAATATGGCTATTAAAAAAAGCCGCCGCCTGTTCAATACAGCCAGCAGCTCCCTATGGATTGACGTTTATTACCAAACTCGGTGACAGATACGCCTAGTAGTTGTTTTCAAGTTTACAATTTCGTTAAATGAATTCATGCTCTACAACCTTCTGTAAGGCCTCGAAAAAATCCCGGTTTCTCTGGCTATATCCCGGCTTGTTCAAAATCTCAAATGTACGTTCGATCCCCTTTTGCACTAATGCCCGATCATTGGTAAGCAACCCGTAGCTTAAAATCGTTACACAGCAGTTAAAAAGATCACCCGTAGGCCAGTGATGCGGTCGTTTGGTCAAATATTCATCAACAGCAACAGCTTGATCTATGCGCGGCAGCAAATACTTGCTTTCAGCTTCCTTGAACCTGTCTGCTGTTTGCTGAGCAGCTTCTTGTATATTTTCAGAGGAAACAAGAACAGAATGTTTTTGCTGTGTATACCTTTCAACACTATTGCCGAAGCCGACTGGAGCATTTGAGATCAACGTGATTTGATGCTTTTCAAGAAAAGTACGTAAACGTTCAGTGGCAGCTTCATAACGGCAGGCCATGATTGTAAATACAGCATATGGCGGTTTTGAATGAGTGAGATGACTATGTAAGCTCCAAACTACACCCGGCTTAACATTTTTTTTGAAAGTATAGTCCGTTGGGCTCGAATCAGCCTCTCTATATTCCACATACCCTTCCGGTGCAATGAATTTCCCCAATTCAGTATAAAATTGTTTTCGAATACCTTCTTTTAGATTTCGCATGTCAATGTACGCCTGCTACGTCTATAATTACGCGTTTCAAATAATATCCCCGTAACCATATCGAGCAGACCTCCTCCTTTTTCGAAATTAATTCCTTCGGTTGTTAACCTAGACATAAACGAGTCAGGACGAAGAGTGAACGCTGTTCCTTTTCAACCAATAATATAAGCTACTCGCCAAGACCAAGCTTTTTCTCATAATAAAATACCCTATAAGATGGACTTTTTAAAGTGTCTATCTCACAGGGTACATGTGTCATTCTATAATTTAGAGTATTCTTAATTTTTTTTGCTTCTCACTTCAAAAATAGCGAATTTCAGGTAATGCCCTTCATCTACGCCCAAAATTTGCGGGTGATCCTTGCCAGCTGCTTTCCAGTCGATTAAACGTAATACCTTACCTGCATCTTCAGCTGCATCCGCAATCGTTTCCAGGAAGAGGTCAGGACGCATGTGGTAGGAACAGCTTGCGGTTACCAAATATCCACCCTCGTTGACCAGTTTCATGCCCTGCAAGTTGATATCCTTGTAGCCGCGGCAAGCCCCTTTGACAGCTGATTTTGTTTTGGCAAAGGCAGGTGGATCAAGGATAACGACATCAAACGTTTTTCCAGCACTGGACAACGCTTTGGAAGTATCTACCTTTTGCTCAGATGCTCGTGCTCGCGCATTGCGCTCATCAAGTCCTTTGACTTGCTCACGCAGATATTGAAAGGCGTCGGCTACCACGAATTCGACCCGATCTGTGAATCCATTTAGCTCCACATTCGTTCGCGCACTCTCGATCGCATGCTCGGAAATATCGAGACAGGTTACTTTTTTCGCTCCATATTTGCACGCATTCAGCGTAAAGCTGCCGGTATGAGAGAAACATTCAAGCACGGTGGCACCGTCCCAATACGGAAAAGTAACCACTTTGCCACCCTTGTTCACAGGCAACAGCTGTTCTGTTCCTTCATGCTCGACCTGTTGCACGGTGATGCCGCTTTTGTACCCCCAGCCTTTCATCAATGGTTCAATGGCAGCCCGGTTTTCACGCTGGTCGAAGAAGTAACCCGTTTTCTGTCCTTCCACGATATCAACCTTGATAAGTAGCCCATTTTCAGTCACAGTCACATGACGCGGGCATTCCCCATAGAGTGGTCCTTTGATCTGCTCCAGGCCTTCGAGTTCACGGATCGATACATCACTGCGCTCATAGATACCTTCCGGCTGCATCACTTCAATGAGAGCCTGGACAATCGCTTCACGGCAACGGTCCATACCTAGTGTAAGGATCTGCACAACTAAAATGCTACCAAACCGGTCAACGATCAATCCAGGTAGGAAATCAGCTTCACCATAAACAAGACGGTAGGCTTCGCCATCCTGAATGAAGCGTTCCCGGTGACGCAGACAGTCATGGAAACGAGCCGCAAAAAAGGCGGTATCCATCTGTTCAAACTCCAAAGGCTGGTACGAGACTACACGAACGGTAATCTGGGAAGCCGGATTATAATAACCTGTCGCCAAATAGCGGCCTTGATGATTCAGTACATTGACGATATCGCCCGGTTCCGGGTTGCCGTCTACGGATGCAATTTCATTTTTAAAAATCCAGGGATGTGCATGTTCCAGCCGCTTTTTGCGGCTTCGTTCCAGTGTTACGGATGGCAAGATTGATCCACTTCTTTCGTAAGTTAGTTGAAAAGATAGGTTTGGACGGCAAAGACCGCTCCGGGGACGAATTGATTCTATGATCGCTGTTGTCCTCGGATTTTTCTGTTTCCCTTCTCCAAAGGGAAAATCCGATGTCAAAGGCGAGCGCTTCGCTTCTTCGAATTCAATTTCGTCCCCTCCGCTACGTTTGCCGAATCACCGTATCTTTTGAATTGGGAGCTGGCAGTTTTATGACACTCCGGGAACGAATTGATTCTACGATCGCTGTTGTTTCCAGATTTTTTGGATTCCCTTCTTCAAAGGGAAAATCCGGTGACAAGCCTATGCTTCCGATGTAGCTTTCTTTCAGAAAGCTCTCAGGCGAGCACTTCGCTTCTTCGGATTCAATTTCGCCCCCTCCGCTACGTTTGCCGAATCACCGTATCTTTTGAATGGGGGATGGCAGTTTCAATTCCTCTTGTGCTTGTCATGCTTGTCTCTGCTTCCTCATAGGATAAGTGATAAGGAATGGGACGGGAGGAATGATTCGGAATGTTCAGAGAAGTAATTCTGCCTCTGTTATATGGACTTATAATCTTTTTTGGCGGTATGAAGCTGATGGAGACAGCGCTACAGCGCATGGCGGGACCGATGCTGGCAGGCTGGTTAAACCGAGCCACTTCTGCCCCATGGAAGGGCATGGCATTCAGTGCAGGCGCGACCGCTCTACTACAGAGCAGCACTGCCGTAACGGTACTCACCATAGGACTAGCTAATGCGCGCTTAATTACCTACGGACGCACACTCGGCATTATCTTGGGAACCAACATTGGAACTTGCTTAACGACAGAGCTTGTCGGTCTTCAGATCGGACGTGCCGCACTGCCTTTGTTGCTTATATCTCTAACAGGCTGGGCTGTTTTTGTTATCCTTGGTGAACGCAACCAGATTGCTCCTGAACGTACTCGCCGTACTTTAGCGACGATCCAATTCAACTTTCTTGCAGCAGCAGGTTTTGCTCTCGTCATGACGGGCATTCAAGTCATGCAATCCATCGCCGTTCCACTTCGGAGCATGGGTGTATTCCAATGGTTTCTGGAGCGTTCGACCGATAGCCTATGGTGGGGTTTTCTTGCCGGTGCGTGCCTGACTGCGCTGATTCACAGCAGTGCCGCAGTTATTAGCATGGCGATTACACTAGCAGCGACAGGCGTACTGCCTGTAGAGATCGGCATCGCCATTGTGATCGGGTCTAACGTCGGGACCTGTATCACCGCTGTTATTGCAGCCGCGGGCGGAGCTTCCGCAGGCCAATTTGTAGCAGCCTCCCATGTTGTACTCAACATTGCGGGAGCACTGCTGTTTATGCCGCTGATTGGCCAGCTGCATGCAGCGTCAGCCTGGCTGTCAGCGGACCACGGGGCACAGATTGCGCATGCCCAGACCCTTTTTAACATCATCAGCTCATTGCTGGCTTTACCGTTCTGTTACTTGCCCATCTGGCACAAAAAAACACCTGTGCTTGCCCCGTCGGCAAAGAAACCTGTCGCTTAATAAGTCCTCACGATATCCGCATTATTGGCGACAGAATGTGTAGGTCAGTAGACCATCATTCAAACGTAATGTCGTGCTGTTTTATACGTTAATGCCCAGTTTGTTCAAGCCAATGCGCAAAATGTCATCGTTATTATCGTATCCATTCTGCCGCTGTTTGGACCATGCCTCTTCCGGAGCATACCAATCCACACCTTTAATCTCTTCGATCTGAGGCTGCAAGTCACCACTTTCTGCTGCCACGAGGTAATAGTGCACTTCTTTGTCCACTGGACCAAACTCGGCATGCTCGTACGTATAGGCAATAATATTAATAGGCTCCACAATGCAGCCCACCATACCCGTTTCTTCCAAAATTTCTCGGAGCGCCGTCTGTTCGATCGTTTCTCCATCTTCCATTTTGCCCTTGGCAAGTGTCGTTTTACCATAACGGTCTACGATGAGCTGGATTTGAATCTGGCCATCCTCAGCTGTTCTGTATACAACGCCGCCTGCTGAAATTTCTTTTTTGTTCATAATGTTTTCCCCCATCTGACTTCAATTTCTTTTCTTGGCAAAGAAGGACCTCATCTCCTCGGGTATTTTCCCCAAGGAAATGAAATCCTTGTACATAGCGCCTGAATTACATCGCGGCGGGTTTCACATTCTCTTCCAGTACACGAACCAGCGTACCTTGGCTTTCATTGGCACCGGCTTCAGTCAACTTCACGCGGCAAACCTTGCCTACCATATCCGGCGTTCCATCGAACACCAGTTGAATGTAGTTGTCACTGTATCCGTGCAACTTGCCACTGCCTTCGCGGCCTTTTGCTTCACCTTCAGGAATAACCTCGAGCACTTGCCCAACGAATTTCTCAGCATACTCCAGTTGCATCTGCTCAGACAGTTCAATCAGCTCATGCACACGTGCATTTTTGATTTCGTCATCCACTTGGTCCTCCATGCGCGCTGCCGGAGTACCTGTACGTTTGGAGTATGGGAATACGTGCATTTCCGAGAAACCGATTTTACGCATCAACTCGTAACCGTTACGATACATCTCATCTGTTTCGCCAGGGAAACCAACGATAACATCGGTCGTGATCGCAACATCCGGCATAGCCTCACGTATACGCAACATTTTGTTATAGAATTCTTCGGTTGTATATTTGCGGCGCATACGTTTCAGAACCGTGTCATCTCCTGCTTGTAGCGGAATGTGGAAATGACGGACCAATTTATCCGAACGTTTAATAACATCCAGCATCCGGTCATCAATCTGGCTTGCTTCAATCGAACTGATCCGGATACGTTCCAGACCTTCCACTTTGTCTAGATCCCACAGCAAGTCGGTCAGATCATAGTTATCCATGTCATCTCCATACCCACCTGTATGAATACCCGTCAGGACAATCTCTTTGTAACCCGCTTGTACGAGCTGATGTGCCTGCTGAACAATGCTGTTTGCCTCACGGCTACGGGACAATCCACGGGACCACGGAATGATGCAGAAGGTACAGAAGTTATTGCAACCATCCTGAATTTTGAGGAACGCACGCGTACGATCCGCGAAATCCGGTACATCCATTTCTTCAAATACACGTGTTTTCATAATGTTACGGACCGCATTGACGGGCTGACGGGATTCCTGAATTTCATTTACATATGGCAAAATTTTATCCCGATCCTGGGTTCCGATGACCAGGTCCACGCCAGGGATATCCAGAATCTCGGCAGGAGATGTCTGTGCATAACATCCGGTTACCGCTACAATCGCATCCGGATTGCGACGGATGGCACGGCGGATAATTTGACGACTCTTTTTATCACCTGTATTCGTTACGGTACACGTATTAATCAAATAGACATCGGCTGTCTGTTCGTCGAAGTCTACCTGTTCGTAGCCCTCGTTTTTGAACAATTGCCAAATCGCCTCTGTATCATAAAAGTTAACTTTGCAGCCCAAGGTGTAAAACGCCACGGATGGCATAATTACATTCCCCCCATTTCTCCAGATTCATATAAAACACAAGTTAGTGCAGCCATACCAGCCGTCTCGGCTCGCAAAATGCGCTTGCCCAGTCCAACAGATATCGCACCTGCCTCATCGGCCTGAGCCGTTTCCTTCTCGGAAAATCCACCCTCAGGTCCAACAACAATCAACACATTTGCCCCTGCATCAGGAGCAAGCTCTCCCACAAACGGCTTCAGAACATCTCTAAGATGTTTGCCGTCCTCTTTTTCATAACAATAACATACAAGATCGTAGTCCCCAAAAGAAGATAACAGCCCTTTCCAGGAAAGCGGCTGCTCAACGGTTGGAATGCGGTTACGATGGCTCTGTTCAGCAGCTTCCTTGGCGATTTTCCGCCAACGCTCCAGACGTTTGCCTTCTTTCTTAGCGTCGTATTGCACAATCGTACGTTCGGATAGAAAAGGCACAAAGGATACGGCGCCGATCTCCGTACATCTCTGAATGACCGTCTCCATCTTGTCCCCTTTGGGCAAGCTTTGTGCTACCGTTACATTCAACCTTGCTTCGCGATCCATAACCAGCGGTTCCAGGATAGTCGCTTTTACTTCCCCTGCCTCAATACTATCGATGGCGACCAATGCTTCTTTGGAGCTTCCGTCGCTGACAATCAGCTTGTCTCCGGGTTTGCCACGCATGACTTTGCCGATATGACGGGCATCATCGCCTGTTATCACCACTGCATGTTCACTGAACTGCTCTGCAGATACAAAATATCGCTGCATATGTTGTCCACCCATTCTTTCCTGTTATGACTGGAATTCTTCCTGCTGGAAGCAGGCAAGAATCCAATCGCCACAGATGATCATACAACTTTTATGTGCTTATGACCAGCACTACGGTTCGATTACTGACCATTTATGAGCTTATATTAAAGATATAATTCAATAACGAGACCAACTAAATCCCGGTACATGTCATTAGCAAACAAATATAGGGGTTGAATTGTGACTGCCTGTAATGGCGGAATAATTAAGATCAATAGAAAGACAATGATGGACCATTGTTCCACACCTTGCAGCTTGCGACTGATTGAAGGCGGCAACACATCTTCAAGAATACGATAACCGTCCAGTGGTGGTAACGGGATGAGATTAAACATAAACAGGAAAAAGTTCGTAACACTGAACATCGGCAAGAATGTCATCACAGCTGTGACTACCCGCTCATTTTCAATGTTCCCCAGCACGCCTGATCCAAACAATATTCCATAGATTACTGCCCCAATAATAGCCAGTAGCAGATTGCTGAGTGGACCTACTACAGAAACAATCGTTCCCATGAGTCGCGGTTTGTCAAAGTTCGCACGGTTTACAGGCACAGGACGTGCCCATCCAAAACCTGCAATCACAAGCAAAAGCACCCCAAGCAGGTCAAAGTGCGCCACCGGATTCAAGGTGACCCTTCCAAGCAACTTGGCTGTTGGATCACCGAATTTATTAGCAAAATACGCATGCGAAAATTCATGAATCGTAAATGCAATCAAAATGGTCACCAGGAAAAACGGCAATTGATCCAGCGGAAGGCGGAAAATCCGATCTAAGAAGTCCATAGACTACCTCTTTCTGGCTTCAAAGGCTAGCCAGTCCTCTTCACGCTCGATCGCACGAACTTCAAATCCTGATGCCACCAGTGCATCACGTACAACCTGCTCCTTGTTCTTCCAAATGCCCGAAACGATATAGATCCCACCAGACTCCAGTGCATTATACACATCATCAACGAATAGCAAAATAATTTCAGCCAAGATGTTGGCCACAATAATTTTGACTGGCAGCTTGACACCTAGAGCGGGGTCTTGACTTCCAAGCACAGACAATAGATCACTTTCTTTGACCGTGATCTGCTGCTGCATCTTGTTCAGCTCCACGTTTTCCATCGCACTTGTTACCGCAACCGGATCAAGATCAAGTGCCAGCACATGCTTAGCACCTAGATGTACCGCGCCGATGGCCAAGATACCGGAACCTGTACCCACATCAATCATTTCCTCGCCACCCTGAATGACCTTTTCCAGTGTACGTAAACAGAGCGTTGTCGTTGGATGCGTCCCGGTACCAAAAGCCATTCCTGGATCAAGTTCAATAATTTTTTCATCTGGGCTCTCCGGTGTATATTCCTCCCACGTTGGCTTGATCGTCAGACGCTCGGATATGCGCACCGGTTTGAAGTATTGTTTCCAAGCCGTTGCCCAGTCATTTTCATCCACTGTACGTGTTTCGTAACGAATCTCTCCGACATTAATTCCAAAGTCGGGCAATTCTTCAATTCTCGGATTTACTTCTGCCTGCAAGGCAGTCATGTCTGTACCTTCGGAGAAATAACCTTTGATGACCGCAAAACCTTCGGGAATATCATTCAAAGGAACGTCATATAACTCGCCATACGTCGTATCCCGTTTTTTATTTAAAGTACCGGACTCTTCAATCGACACCCCTCCAGCACCCGCTTCATGCAAAAAATTCGAAATCATCTCCACAGCTTCTTCTGTGGTATGTATTGTTAGTTCATGCCATAACATACGTGGTTTTGCCTCCTCATTATTCAAACATCCCAACTATTGTACTACACTTGCAAGCCGAAGCACAAAGCATACTCGTAAAAGAAAACAAAACAGGATATCCGCAGTGAAACCGCTCGAATATCCTGTCCCATTTTTCGTTGCTGTCGATCTTTCTCTTGAACACAACTAATAAAAACGTCCGCCGTTCTGTGTGATCATCTCTGCAGCTTGCGGTAAAGAATCGTGAGAAACGGATACCGTCAGCAGAATGCCCTGCTTCACACTTCGCGTTGCATCTTCTGGTGTATGTTCATACACCTGTCCTCCCGATAACATCTCGGTCTCATCACTGATTAGAGCGAGTACATTTAGCTCGCCGCTGAAGCCGCCAACAACCGCTGTTGGTGAATGCTCTTCTTCCTTAATATCAGTTGAGCCGCCTGTTCCTTCATGCTCACGCAGACTCTCGATACGTAACTGGTTCGGATGCAGCAACTCCAGAGCTCTGCGAGCAGATTCAGCTTCAGACCAACTCGTGAATACAGCCTCTAGTGTGACCGCAGAGCGATCTTCAGTCATTGATTTCCCTTCCTTGACGACGATCCGCTGCCTCACTGCGGCGCAAAGCTTCAATATCCTCGTGATCGGCCAATTCTGCGCTGAACTCCACATCCTCATTTTTCGCAGACTGCAGACGCTTCATCTTTTCCGTTTTTGTTAAAATTTCACCTGGTCGTTGTCGATTAGCCATGTTGTTCTTCCTCCTTTTCAAAATCAGATCATTCCACCGGCTTGTTCGATAATCGACATTGCTCGGTGATGCACCTCTTCATCTACAACGACAGTTAATAGGATGTCCCTGCCTGTAGGGCCGCCTTGTCCGCCATCACTCATTCCGCTTGCAGCAGGGTCTGCCGCAGCCATAATGCCTGAGCTGCCACTCATTTGCATCGCATCAGGTATCCATGATGAGTAACTGCCGGAGACACCTGGTTTATAGGAGGCTCCGCTTGGCCCAACACCCGCATAACGGCTAAAACGATTAATAGACAAGTCTTCCACTCGCAGCGCCTCCAATTTTTTGACCGCTCCCTGTGCCTGCTCAGGGCTATGAAAATAGGCCAAAATATTTTTCTCCGTCATTCGCTTCACCTGCTTCCTGTAATTCTGTCAATCTGTATCTATTTCACAGATCGTTCCCGCCATGCTATCTTTCCGCAACCGAGTCCAGAATATACCGAATTTCTGACATGTGGGAACACTTGGGAACACTTCGAAGCAAACTAATTTACATACAAAAAGACGCCATCGATCATCAAAGATCATCGATGGTGTCCTCATAACTACTTCATATATGAATCAGTCGCCGCGAAAGGCGCGTTTTACTCGATCAAAGAACGATTGCTCATGCTCATGAGTTTGTTCTCCATCCAGTGCAGCAATTTGACGAAGCAGATCTTTCTGTTCGTCATTCAGCTTACTTGGTGTAACCACAACAACCTTCACATGCTGATCTCCTTGTCCCATACCGCGCAGGCGTGGCACGCCTTTACCTTTGAGACGGAAATACGTTCCGGTTTGTGTACCCGCCGGAATTTTCAGCTTCACTTTTTCGGTCAGTGTCGGGATTTCAATCTCGTCTCCGAGCGCGGCTTGAGCAAACGTCAACGGAATTTCACAGTAGATGTCATCGCCTTCGCGCTCAAAGAAGTCATGAGACTTCACACGAATAACAATGTACAGGTCGCCTGCAGGACCACCTCGCAGACCGCCTTCACCCTCACCTGTCATACGTAACTGTGCACCGTCATCCACACCAGCTGGAATGCGAACATTGATTTTGCGCTGTTTACGAACTTTGCCGCTACCGCTACACGTTGTACATTTTTCTTTGATAATCTGTCCAGTACCGCTACAGTTCGAACAAGCGCGGCGATTGACCATACGACCAAATGGTGTATTCTGAACGACTTCCTGTTGTCCACTACCCTTGCAGACCGTACATGTTTCCGGCTTCGTTCCTGGTTTGGCACCTGAACCGTGACAAGTGTCACAGCCTTCTGTACGCGGAATAGTAATATCCGTTTCCTTGCCAAATACAGCTTCCTTGAACTCAATGGTCATGGTGTATTGCAGATCGTTCCCCCGTTGCGGAGCATTCGGGTCACGGCGCCCGCCACCACCGCCAAAGAACATATCAAAGATGTCGCCAAATCCGCCGCCACCAAAGTCTCCACCGCCAAAACCACCTTGGTTCGGATCGATGTGACCATACTGGTCGTACTGAGCACGCTTCTGGCTGTCACTTACGACATCATAAGCTTCTTTTACTTCTTTAAATTTGGCCTCTGCATCTGCTGCCTTGTTTACGTCAGGGTGATACTGACGGGCGAGCTTGCGGTAAGCCTTTTTGATTTCCTCGTCGCTTGCATTTTTGCTTAGTCCGAGTACCTCATAATAATCACGTTTTTCAGCCACTCTTCCACCCCCATAACATTCACCTTATCGCACATCGTGACAAAAGGAAAGTCAAAGCACGGGAGCCCCGGCTATGACTTTCCCTTTAATCCGAACGTCACCGATGTTTTAACTCGCAGGCTATCGCGAATTAATTATTTTTTATCTTCGTCTACAACTTCGTAATCAGCGTCTACAACGTTGTCACGTTTAGCAGAACCTTGTTGCTCTTCAGCACCTTGAGTCGCTTGTGCATCAGCTTGAGCTTGCTCATACAATTTAACAGACAACTGTTGAACAATCTCAGTCAGTTCTTCTGTAGCGGCTTTGATGTCTTCCAGATTGTCGGAAGCCAGTACGCCTTGCAATTTTTCTTTGGCAGCATTTGCTTTTTCTACTTCGCCTGCATCTGCCTTTTCACCAAGATCTTTAATTGTTTTGTCTACAGAGTAGATCAATTGGTCTGCACTGTTTTTCGCTTCTACAAGCTCTTTACGTTTTCTGTCTTCCTCAGCATGAAGTTCAGCATCTTTCATCATTTGCTCAACTTCAGCATCGCTCAGACCGCTGGAAGAAGTGATTGTAATTTTTTGTGTTTTGTTTGTACCTTTGTCTGTTGCAGACACGTTAACGATACCGTTAGCATCGATATCGAAGCTAACTTCGATTTGCGGTACACCGCGTGGTGCTGGAGGGATATCTCCCAACATGAAGCGACCAAGCGTTTTGTTGCCAGCTGCCATCTCGCGCTCACCTTGCAGGACGTGAATCTCAACGCTAGGTTGATTATCTGCATAAGTGGAGAACACTTGAGATTTGCTTGTAGGGATCGTCGTGTTACGCTCGATCATTTTCGTAAATACGCCACCTGCAGTTTCAATACCCAGGGACAGCGGAGTTACGTCCAGCAATACTACGTCTTTCACGTCACCTGTCAGTACGCCCGCTTGTACAGCTGCACCCAAGGCAACAACTTCGTCCGGGTTAACACCTTTGTGCGGCTCTTTACCTGTCAGTTTTTTGATCGCTTCCTGTACAGCAGGAATACGAGTGGAACCACCAACCAATACGATTTTATCGATATCGTTAGGTGTCATGCCCGCATCGCTCAATGCACGGCGAGTTGGTTCAAGCGTACGTTCAACCAGACCAGCAGAAAGCTCTTCGAATTTCGCTCGGCTCAGGTTTAATTCCAAGTGCTGAGGAACGCCATCAGCAACCGTGATGAACGGCAGGGAAATCGTTGTAGTCAATACGCCGGAAAGCTCTTTTTTCGCTTTTTCCGCTGCATCTTTCAAACGTTGTACCGCTGCTTTATCTTTGCTCAGATCAATACCTTGATCTTTTTTGAATTCATTTACGAGATAGTCGATAATTACTTGGTCGAAGTCGTCACCGCCCAGTTGGTTGTCGCCACTAGTCGCTTTAACTTCGAAGAAACCATCGCCCAGTTCCAAGATGGATACGTCGAACGTACCGCCACCCAAGTCATACACGAGAATCGTTTGATCTTCGGATTTTTCCATACCGTAAGCCAAAGCTGCTGCTGTTGGCTCATTGACGATACGAAGTACTTCCAGACCTGCGATTTTACCTGCATCTTTCGTCGCTTGACGCTGACTGTCATTGAAATAAGCTGGAACGGTAATAACCGCTTGAGTTACCGTTTGGCCTAAGTATGCTTCAGCATCAGCTTTCAGCTTTTGCAGGATGATTGCAGAGATCTCTTGTGGAGAATAATCTTTGCTGTCAATCGTTTCTTTGTGGGATGTACCCATGTGACGTTTGATGGAGATAATTGTACGATCCGGGTTGGTGATCGCTTGACGTTTCGCTGTTTCACCAACGACACGCTCGCCATCCTTTTTGAAACCTACAACGGAAGGAGTGGTACGCGCACCCTCCGGGTTTGGAATAACTACAGCCTCGCCGCCTTCCATAACGGCTACGCATGAGTTCGTTGTTCCTAAGTCAATACCGATTACTTTGCTCATCGGAAAATTTCCTCCTCAACAATTTAAAATGAATAGGCACTTATAAGCCTTATTGTGTTAGTTAGTAAGTGATCTGCTCTATGTGTACAAAACCTGTATATTAAAACTCGTCCCTCTGCTCAGCTTAAATTAAGAACTTACCTTAACCATAGCCGGACGAAGTACTTTATCTTTCAGCATGTAGCCTTTTTGAACTTCTTCCACAACGATGCCTTCTTCATGCTCATCGCTCTCCACTTGCATAATCGCTTGGTGGAATTCAGGATTAAACGGTTGTCCAACGGTTTCCATTGGAGTCAGTCCTTCGTTCGTCAGCACGGTTTCCAATTGACGCAAGATCATTTGAAATCCTTTGGCAAAAGATTCAGTCTCCGTACCTTCCGGTACAGTAGCCATAGCGCGCTCGAAATTATCCATAACTGGAACCAGTTCGGTGACCAGCTTCATCGAAGCGTATTTGGCAAGCTCTTCTTTTTCCTTCTGGGTGCGACGACGGAAGTTATCAAAATCAGCTTGCGCACGTACAAAACGTTGCTGTGTTTCCTCAGCCTCTGCTTTCAAACGTGACAATTCATTTTGCTCCTGATCCGTTATCTCCTCAGCCTGTGCTTCTGCAGCTGCAGCCTCATTGACCGGTTCCTGCTCAGCGGCTGTTACTTCTTGCTCTTCTGTGAATGATTGCTCCTCTTTCAAGATGTTCACCTCCTTATAAGAATGAATCGATGAATCGTAATTCCCGTTGCTTATTTGAAGCGAGTCGTCAGCATCGTTGTAAGATCACGGGATAATGTATTTAGAATATGGATGACACGTGCATAATCCATGCGGGTTGGTCCCAGAATTCCAATGGAGCCAAGTGCCTCGCCGTCCAACGAATATGACGCTGTAATCAAGCTACAGTTCGCAAAGGCCTCATGATCATTCTCTGTGCCAATTCGCACCTGAATCCCAGACCCGCCGGGCACTGGCATCATCAATTTCATTAATGTTGGTGTCTCATCTAACAAGTCTAGAATGTCCTTAACCTTTTCTACATCTCTGAACTCAGGTTGTGTCAACATATTGGTAGCGCCGCTGAGGAATAGACGATTGTCATGCTCATTGTCAAACGCGCTATTAAGTACCTGCATAACTTCCTCATAACGTGTAATGTGACGCTCCATCTCTTGGCCCAGCTCGGTATAAAGACGTGACTTCAGCTTGTAGATTGGTACGCCTACCAATTTGCTGTTTAACAGACGAACCACATTCTCCATCTCAGCAACCGAAATCTCGGGTGGGATCTGAACTGTCTTGTTTTCCACCTGACCGGTGTTCGTCACAATAATCGCTACAGCTTCATTCTCATTCAGCGGGAGCAACTGGAAGTGACGCAGTGAGGTGTGGAAAACCTCAGGTCCAAGCAGAATCGAAGTATAATTGGTCATATGAGACAAAATGTTGGAAGCATGCTGAATAACCTGTTCCATAACATTCAGCTTCTCTGCAAAAAATGACTTTAGATCATCCAGTTCCTGTGGCTCCACCTGATTCCAGGGAACCAAATGGTCGACATAATATCGATAACCCTTATGAGAAGGAATGCGTCCAGCCGAAGTATGCGGCTGTTCGAGAAAACCCATCTCTTCAAGGTCGGCCATTTCATTACGAATCGTTGCCGGACTGTATCCAACATCTCCTCTTTTGGAGATGCTTCGGGACCCTACGGGCTCAGCTGAACGGATATAGTCATCCACTATAGCGTTCAGAATCATTCGTTGACGCTCTGTTAACATGGTGAGTATTCCCTCCTTCTGACTGTACTGTCCCATGTCGTTAGCACTCAAGTTAGATGAGTGCTAATCGGTAATACAAAAATACCAAACTGACATGATCATTGTCAAGTCAGTTTGCGGAATGGGATCATCTATTTATAGTATAGGCCAATAACCTTCACTTATAACGTATATTATGCACCTTGATGCTGGATTTCTCGCTCCGCAGGATAATGTCTCAGACTGAAACGTGCCCCACCTAGCGGTGAGTCACTATACACCAAATCTGCATGGAGACGCGTTGCCAGTTGCTTGCTAATGGTTAGCCCCAATCCTGTCACACCATTATTTCCTGTGTAAAAACGACGGAAAATATGCTGTCCATCATGCTCATTCAAGCCTGGCCCATCATCATCGACATGAAAAATCCAGTCCGCGTGATCATCGGCAGAGAGTTCCAATGTTAATTTCACTTGCGTTTCGGTATGGCGCACAGCATTTTGCAACAAGTTTAGCAAAATCTGAAACAATTGCTCACCTGCTGTTTCCACGATGAACGAATTGGCTTCCGCTGTCAAATGTATTCCTCGCTGAAGCGCAGTTGGCATAAGCAGATACACTGCTTCTTCGGCCATGTTTTTCAGGTCAATGACTGCCACAGGCCATTCCTCATCCACAGTTTCCAGTCTGGAGAGCTGAATCAGTTTTCCAACCATGTCAATGAGGCGTTGCGACTGGGTAGCAATAATATCAAGTCCCTGATCCGTGGATACGACCTGATCCTGAATGGCATACACGTAACCTTGAATGGACATCAATGGTGTCTTAAGTTCATGGGATACATTTTGCAAAAACTCCAGCTGATGCCGGTGATGGTCATCAATTCTGTTACTCATTAATTGAAAGGTCTGGATCAATTCGCCGATTTCTGTATGGTCAGCCTGTAGGAATTGATCTCTGTCAGGCATGTTTGGCTCATACTTGTTAACAGCCTCTTTCAACCGATTGAGCGGCTGTACCGTTCGCCACACGGCGAATAATCCTATCAACAGAATGACAACAAAACTTGCGGCAATCGACAGAAGGGTTGTTCGAAACAACGGAATGTACATTGCCCTGAGTGACGATAGCGGAGAATACAAGATCACTCGAAACTGTTTATGTGACAACTCAGCCTCACTGTATAGGACCTTTTTTCCATTTAAAATCATATACCCTTCGTGTGTACCTGGAAATCCTTCCAATTTCATCCCCACACGCCCCGCACTGCTTGAGGCGACAATTTTATCCTGCCCATCAATTACAAAATAGTCCGCATAAAAGAGAATATCTTTAATAAAAAAACGAAAACTGTCATTGTCCAGATCCTCCAGATCATCTACACGAATGATCTTGACAGCCTTCTTCGTTTGTCCATTTAATTGCTCTTTGACCTGATTGAGCAAAATATCATCAAAGAGGTGTATAAAAAACAGTACCGTAAACGCCACAGTAACCAGCATACTTGCAAACAAGGCGAGCAGCATTTTGCTGCGTATTGTCTTCATCGTGTATGTACAGCTGCTTTATAGCCGAACCCCCACACGGTATCAATGGTCAGTGTAGCTTGAACCTGTGCAAGCTTTTTACGAATCCGTTTCACGAGATCATCCACTACACGCACTTCACCGTAAAAATCATAATTCCAGACCTGCTGGATCAACTGTTCACGGCTGAATGGACGATCCAGGTGTTGGGATAGAAATAACAAAAGCTCGTATTCCCTTCCGGTTAGCCCCAATTCTTCTCCACTAACATTGACACGTCGGAATTCTTCTGAAATCTGCACGTTGCCTATACTAAAATACGACCCTTCCTTAGGCTGATGCCGCTCCGTTTCTTTTAGTTCAATCCCTTGTGATAAACGACTGCTGTGTATCAAACGAAGCATACCTTTTACCCTCGCAACCAGCTCACGAGGATTGAAAGGTTTGCTCAGAAAATCGTTACATCCCAGTTCAAGCCCATTTAAACGATCAATTTCCTCTCCTCGAGCCGAGACCATAATAATGGGAATTTCAGTGAAGGTTCTCAGTTCCGTCAAGAGTGTAAGCCCATCAACCCCTGGCATCATAATGTCGAGAATCAAACAGTCCGGCTTTCTCAAGCGCACTTCCCCGACCAGCTCTCTGCCGTGTGCAAAGGAGGTCACTTCATATTGTTCCTTCTTCAAATAACCTGCAATAAGTTGCAAAATATACGGATCATCATCCACTACAAAAATATGCGGCATCGGCGTTCACCTCGGCATGAATATAACACTTCTGATATGTTTTTTATTAAATATATTACTACTAATGTAACAGAGTCTGTACTCAGATTCCAAACTTCCATGAATGGCCTAAATATAACGTTACAAACACCCGATTCAACATGAAAAAGACGGAGTTCCCCCTAAGAGAGCTCCGCCTGTGTACGCCGTATATCATAATGTCACTGATGCGTTAAATTATGGACTGGATCTGGTACAGTGAGAGCATCAGAGCACAACTTCTTATTTATGGGATGAGCTTGATTTTGCTGCCTCGTTTTTGTTTGTAACATTTGTTTTGGCTGGTGCTTTCGTAGCAGATGTTGCAGCTTTATGAGTTGTCACGGTAGCTGTTTTATGTGTTGCTGTTTTTGGAGTTGTTGTTTTCACTCCAGTTTTTGGCGAAGTTGCTTTGTGCGCTGCGATTTTGTGAGCGGCTTTTTTCGCTTTGTGTGCCGTTTGTTTTGCTTGATGCGCAGTAGCCTTTGCTGTTGCTGAAGCTTTGTGTGAAGCCTGTTTGGCGTTATGAGCCGCAGCTTTGGCTTTATGTGTCGTTGTTTTTGCTTTGTGTGTTACTGTTTTTGCTTTATGAGCAGTTTTTCTGCCCTTGTGATGCATTGCTGTTGTTTTATGAGAAGCCCTTTTTGCTTTGTGAGTCACTTTTGATTTGTGCACAGCTTTTTTCGCTTTATGCTTCGCCACTTTTGCTTTATGAGCAGTCTTTTTGGCTTTATGCGTTACTTCGCTCGCTTTGTGAGTTGTTGTTTCCTTCTTGGTTGTAGCTGTTGTTTTGGAAGGGTCCGCTTTAGCTCCTGTCGTTTTTGTCGGCGCTACAGTAGATTTGGCTGCTGGAGTGGTTGTTGATTTTGTTGTTGTAGATTTGCTCGTTGAGCTAGCCGATGCTCCAGCTTTTTGTGTTTCAGACGGTTTTACGGAATTCACAACAGGCGTTGCGGCAAAAGCACTACCTGCTCCACCAATTACACTCATCGCTGTTACCAAAGCTGCTACATGTTTTGTCCATTTTTTCATGATCGGTCACCTCATTCTTAAGATTGAGCTATCTGCAATACTCCCTGCTTCGTACGTTGAAAACCTTGTTTTTATCCGTGTTCTTCAACTGTTCCACTGTGAAGTTTTTTGCAGATCGCTTATGTAAGTTCATCTTAACAAGAGGATGTGTGAGAATAATGGAATAAGTGTGTGAAAAGTATATGAAAAAAACGAGCACCAAAAAAAGACCACAAGCCCTTTGAAACCTTAGGTTTCTTGGGTTGTGATCTTTATCTTTTTATTCATATAAACGTATAACTACGCTGACACATTCAGTTCTTTTAGAACCGCAATCTCGTCACAGCAATCCTGCTTGCTGCAATGAACACAGTCCGTCCATACTTTCTCAGGGAAGATTTCTTTTTCCACAACAGCAAAACCATTTTTCAGAAAAAAGGAAACTTCATACGTGAGAGCCATCACCTTTGGAATCTGTTGTCTCTCCGCCTCTTCTACAAGCCGGTCAAGTAGACGGGACCCGATGCCAAGCCCTTTATACCCCTCTGAAATGCCCAGTGATCTTACTTCCACCAGGTCATTGCCCAGACGACATAATGAGCCGCAGCCTACGACAACCCCATCCACCTCAGCCACAACAAAATGCTCCAGCTGTCGATGCAGTACTTCCCGTGAACGCGGAAGCATGATCCCACGCTCTGCATATCCCTTAATCATTTCAAACAGTGGTTCAACATCTTCCGGTACAGCTTTCCTGCATATAACCGACATCCAGCTCTCCTCCTATAACGACGCTTTCCGAGGAAAGCTAGCTTCGTAGTTGTTTAAATTAACACGCCCTGTAAAACAATATGAATAAATATACAACAGAGCGTATAGAATTTCAAGCTACGAATTTAGCGATATAGAGCCGATAAACTCCGCAAAAACGTCATTGCCGAACAGAATACCTTGTTCACTCAGTTTAAAGCCGTCTGCTGTCCGCTCAAGCAATCCTGCATGCAACATTTTGCCCAGCGGTTTCGCAAATACATCCTCCATGGATTCCCCGAACTGATTATGGAATCTTGAAGATGAAGCGCCCTCCAACATACGGAGTCCTACCATTAAGTAATCCTCCATCGCTTCCGCACGGCCAATCTCGAAATGATCCAAACGAGGCAGTCCCGCACGTGAGGCTTCCACATAAGGATTAATCCCTTTAATGTTCATATGGCGTTCACGGCCCACGTAACCATGTGCACCTGCACCAAGTCCGTAATAATCCTCATTGCGCCAATAGGTGATATTATGACGGCTCTCGAAGCCAGGTTTGGCAAAGTTACTGATCTCATACTGTTCATAACCTGCTTCTTTCATGCGCTTCATTAATAGAAGATACATCTGCAACTCATCATCTTCGTGTGGAAGAGGTAATTGATTTTTTTGGTACAGGGTATGGAAAAGTGTATTTTCTTCTACCTTCAGGCTATAGATCGAATAGTGTTTCAGATCCAGTTCCAGCGCTTTATCGATACTTTCATTCAACATCTCCACCGTCTGGTTTGGCAATCCAAACATCAGGTCAATCGACAGGTTATCCAGTCCCGCCTTACGTGCGTTCTCTAAACTGCGATATACATCATCTGTATTATGAATCCGGCCAATGCCCGTCAGTAGATCATTCTGAAAAGCCTGTACGCCAAAGCTGACACGGTTAACACCGCCCTCTTTCATCGCCGCAAGCTTCTCCGCATCGGTCGTTCCCGGGTTGGCTTCCATCGAAAATTCAATATCGTCTGCCCAATTCGGGAAGTAGGTTTTGACCGAACGCAGGAAATAAGCCATCTCGTCCGGTTTCAATGCGGTTGGCGTTCCGCCGCCGACAAAGATCGTTTTAATTTCGCCTGGCGGATTCGCCTTGACGGTATGTTCCATCTCCCGTTCCAGTGCCTCCAAGTATTGCATCACGGGCTGATCTTTCAGAACATAAGAATTAAAGTCACAGTAAAAACATTTATTTGTACAAAATGGAATGTGAAGGTACACCGCTTGGGGCGCACCTGTTTTCTGGTTGTGTGCTGCAAGTGTCACGGTAAGTCCCCCTTGATTTGAAAAAAGGAAAGCCAGTTGGCTTCCCTTTCAGCTAAAATGTTAATTTATATAAAGTGATCTAACAATTTACACATTCCACTCCAATGACAGAATAACCTTCCAATCGCTGTTATCCCCAGATTTTTTTGATTCCCTTTCCCAAAAGGGAAAAATCCGGTGATAAAGGCGAACGCTCCGCTTTTTCAGGTTTTTTCTGTCCTCTCCGTTAATGTGTAAAAATAGTTCACTTTATATAGTTTGATTACCAGTAATTCGATACGCACAATCTGTGCTGTACCCAAAATTAAATTATTAGAATGCATTTTTAATACACACAATCTATGCTGTACCTAAAATGCATTATTAATGCATTCTCTGATACGCAAGATCTTGATGTACCCAGAGATTGCATTTTAATCATCAATTTTCAGTACCGCCATAAATGCCTCTTGTGGCACTTCTACGTTACCAACCTGCTTCATCCGCTTCTTACCTTCCTTCTGCTTCTCCAGCAGTTTCCGTTTCCGCGAGATGTCACCGCCGTAACACTTGGCAAGTACGTTTTTACGCATCGCTTTAACTGTTTCACGAGCCACAACCTTGGTGCCCACAGACGCCTGAATCGGTACTTCAAACATTTGCCGCGGAATCAGTTCGCGCAGTTTCTCACAGATGATACGGCCGCGATTGTATGCACGATCTCTGTGAACGATAAAGGACAAAGCATCGACTTGTTCGCCGTTAAGCAGGATGTCCATTTTCACCAGATTCGACTGGCGGTAACCGGACAGCTCATAGTCAAACGAAGCATAACCTTTGGTGCTTGATTTCAACTGGTCGAAGAAGTCATATACAATCTCGGACAACGGGATCTCATAGGTAATCGTAACCCGTGTTGTGTCCATATATTCCATATTGATAAATTCGCCACGTTTATTTTGGCACAATTCCATAATGGTTCCCACGTAATCATTCGGTACAATGATTGAAGCCTTCACATAAGGCTCTTCAACGTAATCAATCCGTCCTACCTCAGGGTAGTTGGATGGATTATCAATTTGAATCTGCTCGCCGTTAGTCAGCGTTACGTGGTAAATTACGCTCGGTGCTGTCGTGATCAACGGAATGTTGAACTCGCGCTCAATCCGTTCCTGAATAACGTCCATGTGCAACAATCCCAGGAATCCACAACGGAATCCAAAGCCCAGCGCGCTGGAAGTCTCCGGCTCAAAGCTGAGCGATGCGTCGTTCAACTGCAGCTTCTCCAATGCCTCACGCAGATCCACATAGTCCGATGTCTCAATCGGATACAGACCGCAATATACCATTGGATTGATTTTACGATAACCGGGCAGTGGTTCAAGTGTCGGATTTTTCGCGTCAGTAACCGTGTCCCCGACTTGAGTATCGCCGACGTGACGGATACCCGCAACGATAAATCCTACATCCCCGACGTTCAGCTCGTCCACAATGGTCATGCGTGGCTTGAACGCTCCTACTTCGATGACTTCAAACGATTTGTTTGTTGCCATCATTTTGATTTTGGAACCCGCCTTGATTTTACCGTCAATAACACGCACATACACGATAACCCCTTTGTAAGGGTCATAGTGCGAGTCAAAAATCAGCGCTTTAAGCGGTTGATCCGGATCACCTACAGGTGCGGGCACACTCTGTACCACTTGCTCCAAAATCTCTTTGATCCCGATGCCGGCTTTGGCCGAAGCCAATACAGCGTTGCTGGTATCCAGTCCGATAACATCTTCAACTTCCTGCTTCACCCGTTCCGGGTCAGCACTTGGCAAGTCAATTTTGTTGATAACCGGCAAAATCTCCAGATTGTTGTCGAGCGCAAGATATACGTTAGCCAGCGTCTGCGCTTCGATCCCTTGAGCCGCGTCAACGACAAGCAACGCCCCTTCGCATGCAGCAAGACTACGTGATACCTCGTACGTAAAGTCTACGTGTCCAGGCGTATCAATGAGATTCAGTAGATACTCTTCACCGTCGTCCGCTTTGTAATTCAGGGCAACTGCTTGCAGTTTAATGGTGATTCCGCGTTCGCGTTCCAGATCCATCTGATCCAGTACTTGCTCCTGCATTTCACGTGATGTCAGCGCACCTGTGTACTCCAAGATCCGGTCCGCAAGTGTTGATTTACCGTGATCTATATGTGCAATAATTGAAAAGTTACGAATTTTACGTTGTCTTTCCCGAATGTCAGTCATTCCTTACCCCCAGAAACAGCCTAGTGTCAATCACTTCATTATAACAGTTGCTTCAAGGTGCATCAATCCCATGATGATTTTACTTTTATAATAAAGTTACTTGAAGAGTGCCCCGGAGGTTTAGTTTTCCTTTAATCCGCCCGCTTCTATTCATCTACTCCGCCAAAAAGAGAGACCACCCACTTGATGCCGCTGTTTGACAAGTTTTGCAGCAATCCAGCCGTTTTTTCCGCCAGCACATCCACCGGGGCCTTGTGCTGGTCTGCCCCAAGCACCTGGCTCGGGGTCTGGACAGGAACAAACGGCTTTTTAACCTCGGTCTGCACAGGCTCAGTGGATACAGTTGTATTTTTCTCAGGTGCGGTTTCTGTGGTCGCCACTACGGGGACACTTTCCACAGGGTTGTTATGCTGAAAACCACTGCCTGCCAGCTGCATGCCAAGCAATACACCAAGCAACATAAGCACACTGACAGACAGCATTTTTTTGCCAAATCTGGACATCCCTCAGATCTCCCTTCTTCTATAATTTATCCGCCCTTGGATACCGGTTTTGCGCTTGCTTTATCTACGTTCTGCTCGTCCCAGTATACTTCCGCGATCATATCCGCCAGAATTTTGGACGTTCGTTTCAGCTCAGCTGCCGTATTGTCAATGCCACCGATTTCGATGAGAATGCTGTTCGGGGAAAGCGTTTGGTTATATTCTCCATTGTTGCCTCCTCCGCCATTCTTCCCCCACACCCCTCGGGATACCCCCGGATACTTCGCTTCCAGCTTTTTGTGGATTTTCGCAGCAAAGGCTTCATTTTTACGCCAATTTGGATTCTCATGTCCGATAATAAAATATACCTTGGCATAACTCTGATCACCGATGGTGGTTGTCGTTTTTTTATGTCGCTGGGAATCGCGGTGAATATCAATTAGATAGGTCAGATCGTCATTCTGAGCAAGCGCCGCTTTGACAGTCTGTCTGGAATATTTATAGGAAAAGTTCCAATTGTAATCTTTGATTTTCGTTTGATAATCTTCCTTCGCATGCTCTACTCCGACGCCCAGCTTCTCCAAGCTATCCGATAGATAGGTTCCCACTTGAAAAACATTACCTGTCGCTTTACCGGAAGATGGATTATCGCTATCCGTGCCTAGCAGTGGATTATATCCTTCACGCGGATGCGAGTGATAGATAAGGACGGATTTTCTCGTAATGGCCGGGTTCCCCTTGTCTTGCCCATTCCCTTTTGCTGGTGGATCTTCATCGACTGTACCCTTTCCCGGATCATCCTCACTGGAAACGTCTGGATCATCCTTACCCGGGGGAACATGCAGTTCACTTCCTGGCTTACCTTCACCTGATGAGGCTGTTTCTGTCAGGCCTGGACCTGGCTGATAATCTTCAGGTGCTTCTGCCTTGGTATTGCCAGAGCCTGGTCTAAGCAGAACGGGCTGATTTGCACCCATGCCTGGCATTTCACGTGCGATTAAACTTTTGGGATCTTGAGGATTCACATTCGTGAGCAATTGAAACACAAAAGAAGTTAGATTTTCACCGGAAATTGCAGTGTTCTGTTCCTTCTGAGTAAGATGAGGCACTTCCATACCCAACATGTCCACAAAAAAGCGGCTTGAGACTGAACCTGCAAATCCCTTCATGGAAGAAACCGGGGAACTATTCAACCTTTTTTCCGCCATGCCTCCGAGCCCGAGTGCAACAAAAAAGAGGGCAGATATGATCATAAGCAGCAACAGTGTACGGCCCATGGCCAGCACATGCAGACATCTTTTTTTCCACTTACCAATGTTCCATGCCAATATCTTGTTCATTCTTATGTCTCCTTCCCTTGCAGAACAACTCTTATACTTCAACTCTATGAGAGTATTCGATTTGATAGAACAGGAAGTAGAAAGATAAAGTGGACAAAAAAAAGAAAGTCCGATAGATTCGGACCTTCTTCTCCGTTCCATATTAGGGGATTTGCTCTAGTGTGTGTAAGCCGCAACGTTATCAGGGTTTACTGCTTCGTGAAGAGCCGCATTAAGTCCGGTTGCAATGACATTCGCTATGCCTTCAATGAACTCATCAATTTCTTTCGGAGTTACGATCAGGTCATGTCCGAGCGGTTCAAGCACTTCTTTTACCAGACTCAAACGATCCTCTTCACCGATGTCATCGAGCATACCCATGATTTGTTTTGTCTGATCAGTTTCCTGACGAAAGTGAGAACGCATCATTTCGATGACGTTGTTCACGATGGTCGAAGCATAACATACCGTTGGCACACCGATGGCAATGCAGGGAACACCCAGAATTTCCTTCGTTAATCCACGACGTTTGTTACCAATACCAGAACCAGGATGAATCCCGATATCAGCCACCTGAATCGTTGTATTCACTCGTTCAAGTGAGCGGGAAGCGAGCGCATCAATGGCGATAATGGCATCAGGACGGGTACGCTCAACAATGCCCTGCACAATGTCACTTGACTCGATTCCCGTTGTACCAAGCACACCCGGAGCAATAGCACTGACCTCACGATATCCAGGCGCCACCTGATCTGGTACCAATTCAAAATACTGCCGGGTAACCATCAAATTCTCTACAACCAACGGACCAAGAGAATCTGGAGTTACATTCAGGTTGCCGAGACCTACGATCAGTACCTTGGAATCCTTGCCGATGCCCGCCTTGGTCATAAACGCTTCCATTTCTCGTGTGAATTCGGCGGCTACCCGTTCCTGCAGTTCAGTATCTCCGTTGCGAAGGGAGGGCACCTCAAGTGTGACATAATGGCCTTTTACACGCCCTATGGCTTTCGCTGCTTCATCATTCAACACATCAATCCGTGTAATCGTAATGCCCTCTTTCTTATCTACATCCTCACGTAATCCGGGGATCGTCTGTTTCTGACTGCCTTGTGCCATTTCTTTGGAGTCAATGGCCAAATCGGTACGTACGGTATAATTTTGTAAATCCAGTGTCATCTGTGTCCCTGCCTCCCTTATTCCATTTGAGCATATTGTGTGGGAAAAAGGCGGGCTTTATGCAACATACCAAACAACGATGCAAAATCTGTTGCAATTTACATGCTAGCGTGATAGAATATTTTAAGTTGTGAAACGTTTGTATTCATGCGAATGCCTTACAGGAGGTGAATGTAATGCCAAACATCAAATCCGCTGTTAAACGCGTAAAAACGAGCGACAAGCGCCGCGCACTCAACGCTTCTCAGAAGTCTGCACTCCGCACAGCTGTTAAAGCTGCTGATGCTGCTCTGGTAAGCAACGAAGTTGACACTGCTAAAGCTGCGATTCAAGCTGCTTCCAAAAAGCTGGACAAGGCTGTAACTAAAGGTCTGGTTCACAAAAATGCAGCTGCACGCAAAAAGTCTCGCTTGGCGAAAAAACTGAACGCTCTTTCCGCACAAGCGTAAGAAGCGTTACTTATACGAACCAATGGAAAAATCCTGAACAGCATGGGCTTTCAGGATTTTTTAGCATCTGTTCCGCCAAGTAAAAGAACATACCATAAAAAAACAACCTGAACATCTCTGATCATCTGTTGAAATATCAACAGATGGAGAACTCTCAGGTTGTTTTTTTGTTTTTGCCTACGGCTATGCTCCAAGTCTTAACAAAAATAACTCCAGGCCAAGAACCTTATCCACGGCTCCTGTTTTCATCTGATAATCCAGCTCACTCAAGTGACTCAAAATCTTTCGCAACCGGTCAGCATCGAATTTCCGAGCCTGTTCCCCGGCAATTTTGATAGCGTACGGATGCAAGCCAAGTTGACTGGCGATCTGCTGCTGTGAGTAACTTTGTTGCCCAAGTTCCTTGACCTGAATCATAATACGGAACTGCCGCGCAATCAGCGCTGCAATCTTGATCGGTTCTTCACGTTGCTTCAAAAGTTCATAAAAGAGTGCAAGTGCTTTTTCTAACCTCAGATTAGCCAGTTCCTCCACAAGTGCAAATACGTTCTGCTCCGTGCTACGAGCCACCAGTGACTCGATATCTGCGCGGCGAATCGTTCCTCCGTTTCCTGCAAACAAACAAAGCTTATCCACTTCGGCAGATAACCCTTGCAGTCCCGTTCCAGCATAACTGATTAGCGTATCTGCTGCCCCAGCTTCAAAGGTTACCTCTCTCTGTTTCGCGAGTTTCACAATCCATTGGACCAATTCTTCTCCACTTAGCGGTGCAAAGGCCAACACAACCGCTTGTTTCTTGGCTGCTTTTACTAGTTTCTTCCGCTCATCCAACTTATCTCCTTGCGCCAAAAAAACGATCGTGCTGTAATCAGCGGGATTATCCATATATGTAATCAAGCGATCCACCTGATGCTCTATTTTGGATTCCTTTCCCGCGGTAAACAAACTGGTGTCCCTTACAATAATCAATTTGCGCGGAACGAGAAAGGGAACCGTCTCTGCTTCTTCCACAACAACCTCGATCGGTGTTTCGGAGAGATCATAGGGAATAACCGCAAAATCCTGATGCTCCTCTTCAATAACATGCGTTTTTAACATCTCTGTGAACTGCTGTATCTGGTACTTCTCCGTTCCATACAGCACATAGATTGGCGCAGTTTCTCCGCTGCGTATTGCCTTTGTTGCGCTTTTTACATCCATCCACCGTGCCTCCTTATCCCTTTTATCCTACCAGAAAATACACAAGACAACAAAGGGACCTTCATCCATGTATGGATAAAGGCCCACTGTTCTGCATCTATATAAACGCAGGCACAGCCATTCTAGAAATAGCTGGCGTGCGGTCATACGACGTCAGTTGTTGGATCAGAGATAGGACGTTCTTTAGTTAGATCCAGTATATGCTTGTTCATTAGAAAAGGTTCTCTCTAATTGCCCTGCAGAAACCTTATAATGGAGCTATTTCGCAGGTGATACATTAGATGAGGTACTGACTTTGAAGGTATCCTTTGTAGTCGCTCCGTCTTTGTCCATTTCATAATTGAACTGCTGGCTGTCTTTGGACCAACTTCCCGACTTTAACGTACCTTCTACACTCCGTTGCTCAATCAGATTCAGAACATCCGGATCATTCGCAGATTTCGCATAAATACTTAACTGGTCACCGAGTAGCATAACAACATAAGAACCATCCGGTGATTTCCATTCTTTTGTCCCTGTCGGTGCAGCGATTCCCTGTTCAGGAGCCATTAGTCCCTGCTGACCTCCAGTGGCACCCGATTCCGTTCCAGTTCCTGCATTGTCAGTTTCACTGCCTTGAGCCGGGGTATCCTGGTTTGGAATGATCGTTTGAGCCGAAAATGTCTCGTCGAGCTCATCGTTTGATTCGGACGCACTTCTTCCATCCTTGTCATTAGGAGTGGAGGCACTACCTTCACTTGTATCCGGCTTTTTCTGCTCCGTTCCCTGACCTGAATCCATGCTCTTCTGAGTATTACCAGAGTCAGAAGAAGGACTTGAATTTACCTCTTGCTTGCCTTTGTCTTGAGATGACGGCCCTTCTGCGGAAGGTTTTACTGACTCTTGATCACCTGGAGCTTCTGGAGTTTTAAGTTCTGTTCCGTTGCTCTCGTCAGGTTGATCCGCATTCGGTTGCATTGAACCTTCCGTCACCGGATCATTTGACGAGTCAGGCGCAATCGCACTGCCTTCTGCTTGGTTCCTTATGTCTCCTTGATCGCTTTTCAGATACATCCTCTGTGCAGACTGCTCTTCACTGTAGCTATCTTGCGGTGCCCCCGAGCTCATAAGCATCGAATCTGCATTCTCAATCTGCTCTGGCTGATATCCCCAGATGGCAAATCCCAATACAACAGCCGCGGCCGCTGCACCCACAGACATCCGTCCCACCATCGAATTAAGCCATTTGGTTTTCGCTTTCTGCTCACTAGAACTTGAGCGCTTTAGACTCTCAAATGCCGCAGGGACAGGACTCATTTCTTGCACGGTACTGCTTTGTTCTTTTCGCGCTTCGTCAATCGCATCCAATTGAGGCATAATCGCATCAACCAGACTGAACTTCGGGCTTACTTGCGGCAAATCTTCCAGTTCCCTGGATAGAGCTCTGAGCATACTAAAATTTTCGGCGCACTCCGGACACTTGGCCACATGCTGTAGCATCTGCGTCGTTTCCGCCTCGCCCAGATCATGATCCAGATACCGGTGCATCCATTCCACCACCTCTTCGCATTTCATCCTGTCACACCACCTTTCTGATACTCCTGTAGTAGATTTTGTAACTGTTGTCTGGCTCTAAATAAGTAAGACTTTACCGTATTTAGCGGAAGATCGAGACAATCCGCAATTTCGTTATAGGATAAATCTTGCAAATATCTTAGAACAATGACGGTCCGATGATGCTCTGGCAACTTGTTGATCGCATCTTGAATGTCCTTGGCTACATAAGTAGACATCACTTCAAATTCTACATCCTGCTTATCCTGAAAAACCATTTCATGCTCATCTATGGACACCGATGGCTTGGTTCTTCTGAACTTGTCAATGCAGATATTCGTTACGATGCGTTGCACCCAGGTTTTGAACTGGGCTTTTTCTTCATAAGAATTAATCTTGGTGTAAATGCGGATCAACGCTTCCTGCGCAGCATCCAAGGCGTCCTGTTCATTATTTAGAATGTAATATGCGGTCCGATAGACGTGCTGTTCAATCTCCCGCAATAGGGTAATTAGAGCGTCGCGATCGCCCGATTGAGCGGCTCTGATGAGTTCCGGCTCTACCACAAAGGATCCCCCTCTCCCTGCAACCTTACTGACGTAATCATCGATAAAATTGTTGCAAAGTTAAGTATATTTTAATTTTCCATCACAAAATAACGGCATATGTATAAGGGCCGCCGAATCTTATCTTAGAATAACAGAAAATGCAAACGTAGTCATCAAACGTCTGACATCACGAATTCCAGTACTTACACGACTCAAAATAAATGCAACGGCATACATTATGGTTAAGTACTTTTAAAGGCCTAAAAATAAAAAAAGTCGAAATTTGTCCAAATTTAAGCTTTTTTTAATGCATTTTTCATGAAAATGGTGTATTGTAAATTTACATTCATAAGACGAGGTGATGAGCATGCCAGCTCTAGCGAAAATTCAACAATTAAAAGAACAAATGCCAAAGGAATATCAAAGCATTTCCCACTTTGTGGAGCACGCTTTGGAATCAATCGACACCCTGGTTGAGGAACATCGGAAATATGTAGCTGCGCAGGCGTTATACGGCGATAAAATCGTCGGATCGGAAGAACGCTTGTACAGAGAAACGGTACTGGATGTCAGAGCACAACTACTGGCGACACTCGAAAAAACCGTTGAAGACATTTTGCACAAAGGTGATAAACATTGGGATAAACATTTCAAGGACGGCGTGGAATAATTCAATATTCCCATTTATATTCAGTAATCAGAACGAATATGAAAAAAGCCCTTTCTCTTAATTCTCTTTTGAAGAGAGTTATGGAGAACAGGGCTTTTTCTTGTGTTTATAGTAATTAACAAAAGTTGAGCTGTATGATGATTCGAAAATTAATAGACGTTCATGAGCTTTCCATTAAGGAAACCCAAAGCTCTGATCCCCGAGGTGCTTGAGTATACCCAAACCTCAATCTTCCCTTTTGAAATTGTATCATACGTAATATTGTTTGGAGCTCCCCATGCCAGACGTACTTGTGTGGTGTTCATCCCTACGGCTACTTCACCCGCGATTATTTTCTTCCATGTAGCCGAAGACCAATTAAATTTCTTATAGGGATCGTAGGAGAAAAATTGATCGGAATTCGCTAACATCTCGGTAACCCTAGAAGGGGAAACGCCTGCAAAAGCAATGACTGTTTTGCTCTTGGCATTACGGAAAACGATAGAGTAGCTTCGATTACCGTAATTCCCTTTTTCAATTTGAATATCTGTGATAGTTACTTTACTAAAACGCTGTCCCAAATAGGTAGTATTGTTAATCCAATAAGACTTACCAATAAACCGACTTAGATTGCCAAGCTCTTGTTTCTTAATCAAAGCAAGTGTGTCTTTCGATTCTACTACAATAACAGAATTTCCAACGAACACTTTGGCCTGTTTCAACGTAGCATCCCAATTCACCTGTATACCTGCAACCTGTTTTAACAACTCCGCAGGAAATACAGTCTGCCCGTTGATTGTCTGTACCTTGCCTTTCATTGTAACTGCTTTGTCATTAAACTCCGCTACCGGGCTTCCCTTTGTTAATGTGATGAGACTGTCGCCCATCTGAACCTTAAATTGATCGCCTTGAACATCGATTTTGGCCCCCAGTGTTTTAAAGACAGCTTGTACAGGCAAATAGACATCTCCGTTTAAAAGTTCAGCCCCTGTCAAACTCTGCTCGGTATTAACTGTAAGTTGAAGATTGGAAGACTTATCACCTAACTTTACTGTTATGTTCGTCGTTCCTATCCCCGTTGCTTTTAACTTACCATCCTTTTGCAATTGTGCAATCTGTGGTTGCTCTATTGTAACTTCCTCGGGTAAAGGGGTACGTTTCGTTTTGAACCCGTTGCTATAATTCTCCTGAACAGTAAGTGTGACTGTATCCCCGATATTAGCTTCGTTCGTAGATGCAGTCAGCGTCACTTGACTTAGTTCCGGAGCCGATAATGACATCACTTTGCCATCTTTATATGAAACCCATGTTCCATCCTTTAACTGTGCATATAATTCATCAAAATCAAAAGAATACACCATACGAGACACATTACTTAACCCCGATAATTGCTCTTCTTTATATTGGGAAGATCGTTTATAACTCCAAACTGTTCCATCCTTTTTCACTGTGAGTAGTTTGTGTGTTCCTCCCCACCAAATCATTGATTGTACATCGTTCGTAACGGTAACCTGCTTTTCCTTATACAACGTAGTCACGACAACTACAGAACCATCATCTTTCAGCACCGCTGCATAAGAACTATTCATAGCAATCGCCTTACCGTTGGTTACATTGTCAGCCTTCTGTGGTTTGTTGTAATTATCGTAGTATATATCTCCCGAAGAAGACAAGGCACCATAGGAAGAATATTTTCCAGAATAGTCCTGATAAAAACTCACATCAATAATCGATTCCAAAACTTTATTCTGCTCACGGAACGAATATAGATCCCCATTCTCAAGAAGTACTAATCCATTTCCATATACCTTCTTAATTCCTTTAAATTGTTTCGTTACAGGTTTATCTGGATTATCCTTATCCCACCTAATAACCTGATCATCTGCAGTCCATCCATATATAGAATAACTATCTAATTTTGAAATGCCAATCAGATTACGATTTTGTGTCCATGTTCCGTTAATATTGTTTTTAGACCAGATTGTGCCGTCATCCAGCAAATAGTCATTCCGATCAAGAATTGAAGTAATGGTACGACCGGAATCAGACAAGGCGAATGAAGAGGGTAGTCCAGCCATAAGACTGAAAATCGCCATTCCAATCCAAAATGTTGCAATCTTTCTCTTCAATCCTTTTTTGTGTTTTTTAATCATATTATTAATACTACATTCTAACTTTTTTAATAATTCCATTCCGTAGTTTCCCCTTCTCCTTATGTATCTCAAAACAATTCATCTTTATTTTCAGCCCCTCCTAAGCCAAGCCTAATACTATTCGGCAAAAATAACCAAATATCCTTCAAGGTATCCTTCAGACTTTATGATTCCACTCTTATCTCGGAGCCAGCTTATACCGCACACTTATCTCTCCATCTTTCACGCTCATCTGTACCTCACCCATCTGGTCCGTCCGATAAATCCGGGAACCTACTGCTTCCAAACGTTTCATTACGTCTGGGTTGGGATGACCATAGGTATTGTTAACCCCTGCAGAGATCAGTGCAGATTTGGCATTCCAGTACTGAAGCCATGCTTCTGAGGATGATGTTTTGCTACCATGGTGGGCGACCTTGAGTACATCTATAGATCGATGTGATTGTAATCGCGGTACGGTAACCACCGTTGAAGAACGATGATCTCTGCCATTGTCCGCTAGACTCCCCATCCATTCAGGCACAACTATATTCGTCTCGCTGTCCGCAACAGTTCTCCCCGATTTTTGAACGTCCTGCTGAAAAGAGGTCGCCAGCGAACCATCCTGAATGTCATACAGCACATCCTGTTCCGTTGCCGCTTCCATATCTCCGGTGAATAGCATAGACGTACCCGCCATCTCCAGCAAAAAAACAACCGACCCACCGTTCTGATTCTCAAGAACAGGCAGATCTCCTGTTGGATTAGGTCCACTCCGCTCTGGTGAGATAAAATATAAAGCCGTTTCTGAATCGGGCTTATAGGTCATGCCCTGATGTGTAGCGAATAGTGGGATTTGGCGTTGCACCGCTGTGTCCAGCAACTGATCGAATTTCTCCTTTCCACTCGTCGTTCCGTTAAAGATGAAGCGTTTCACTGGAATTTGCTCCAGTACAGCCTGAAGGCCACCGGCATGATCCTGATCCGCATGAGTCACAATGACAGCATCAAGCTGGTGAATGCCTCTCTTTTTTAATAAAGGAACAACAACTTTAGCTCCCACCTCATACGGATCACGCCTTGTTTTCCACGAGTGTTCGCTCCCCCCAAAGTTAACCGTGCCTCCGCCATCTACAAGGATATGTTTGCCTTCTGGTGTTGTTATCAATGTACTGTCTCCCTGACCAATGTCCAGAAATTGAACTACACCTGTTCCCGCAGGACGTGGCGTCTGATATGCCCACCATAATCCTGCTACAAAACTGACGGCAAGCACACCACATAACCATCGCTTCGCTTGGCTCATGCGTACTTCGCTATAGAAGGCTGCACCTCTAGATGTAAATGCACTTGCATACTCAGGCCAGGCGATACTTGCGCCAAGAGTAGAGAGTGAACCATGATCTGATGTTGCTCTTGGAGTAGGCAAGGGATCGGGCGCTGAAAGTTGCAAGCGATTGTTCGCTTTCGCTGTGTAAAGTGATTGAGTGTCAGCAGACCGTGAAGAATTGAAGCCTAATGCTAGTGTAGAGCCCCTTTGTGTAGCACCTCGTGAAGACATATCAAGTGGCGCTGTATCCTCTTCTGCAACATGAATATTTTGGGGTATCTCACCGCCGCTCCGCTGATAGAGCAAATAAAGCAACACATATAAAATCACATAATAGGTTGCAATCCATAATAAGGAAGGTGTAGGCCAGATCATCACAAAACCTGGCAAACTGTTCATCCATTCCACACTGAGAAAGGTAAGTTGATTCAACTGAATCGCAATCCATGCCAGAAGTTTCGCAAGCGGAAGCCACACAAATGATAGAATCATCGCAACGGTACCTAAGGGAAGCACTACAGCACTAATCAAAGACACCAGCAAAAAATTGGCTGCAAAAGACAGCAACGAGAACTGATTGAAGTACAAAATCGTCACTGGGAAAGAAATCAGCTGCGCTGTTACCGTAACCGAAGCTGTCGCTGCCAGCGATTTGGGCCATTTGCTGAACAACCTGTTAATAAGCGGCATATAAATCATCAGTCCCGCCGTCACCAGAAAAGAGAGTTGAAAACTCACATTTAATAAAAAATAAGGATTCCACCAGAGCATGAGCAAAGCCGCTGCACTGATGATCTGAATACCATCTCTGGCCAATCCGCGTTTCGCCATATACAGACCGATCATCGACATCATACCTGCCCGAATGACCGATGGAGAACCGCCCGAGAGCAGTACATATGCTGGCACGAGAACCAGCACAATCGTTAGAGCTGTCTCTCTTGTTAATCTCAGCCATGATAAAAGCATGAGCAATGAAGCCACATACACTGCAACATGTGTACCCGAGATGGCGAGGATATGAGTTAATCCGAGCTGTGAGAATTGACCGTACGTACCTGGATCAATATCCTTCGCCATTCCGATGATCAGACCTTTCATGTAACCGGCATGCGGTTCAGGAAACAACCGGTCCACCGCCGAACCGAGCAGTAGTCTTGCCGAATCTGTCCACCGTAGAATGTTTATTTTCCCCAGCCCTTCAGGAGACGAAGCATGAACCGAACTGGCCCCCTTCACTTTGACCATCCAATGGATATACTGCGTCCTTAGATAGCTACGATAGTCAAATCCCCCAAAATTCCTGGCTTCACCAGGAAGAACTATCGAGCCTGACAGTTTCAGCTTATCCCCTCGCTTCCAAGATGCTGCTGTATGCTGTTCCTGCTCTTCCATTAATCGGACTTGTACAATGACTCTTTCATTCATTTTGTCCGAAGTCGCTTGTGACTTTAGTGATTGCAAGGAAGGATCTGGCGAAGAATCTTGATTCTTGACTTCCTTATCTGTCTCTTCATACAGCCTAAGAGAAGAAACCTGCATCTCAAAACCTGCCCGATCCCCGTCAACCTGCACATCCGATACAAGTTCCCCTTCAACTTGAACATCTAACCCATCAATTACGTCAGTAGATCGATGTAAATATGCTGGCAATGTACTATAATTACGAAAATCATTCCACTCCCACTGTATTAAACCACCTGCAAAAGCAATAACTAAAAGAAGAATCGACCACCCACGAATATTCATGAAACGAAGTAAGAGTGGAAGACATGCCATCGCCCCGACTACTCCCCAAAATAAAGTCCATCCCTCCGTCAATAAACACGCCATGCCACTACCGCACAACCAAAAAATTGTAAAGCGAAGCAATGGTCTGCCTTTCATTCCGTCCCTCTCCCTTCTGCTCATCTCCAAGGCAATAAATACACAAAAACCCCCGAAGCCCATTCAGGCTAGCCGGAGGTTCTTCCCCATACGTATGAAACTAATTAATATTGAAAATAAAAGATATCCCAGGTGTCATCTGTTCTGACATGATCTGAATCATTTAACCTGTTCTATATAAGTTCTTGCTAATTGCTTACGGTCATCATCGTCTCCCGTGGAGGCTGGTAATTCTCCAGTCTACGGAACGAAATGCCTTTCTGATGCATCATATTTTTTACTTTACTCGTATCTTTGGGATATGAGCGATGAAATACAATCTCCGTAACACCACTGTTCGCCAGCATGTTGGCACATGTCCAGCAAGGCTCATCGGTTACATATACAGAGGAACCTTCGCGGTCAATCCGATCCGTGAATAAAAGCAAATTCTGCTCCGCATGGATGGTACGAATACAGCGTTGCTTTTTAACCATTTCTTCCTGTCCGTCCGTGACTACAAGTTCATATTCTTCCGATATCATGCAGCCTGCCTCAGAGCAATCCGCCACTCCCATCGGTGCTCCGTTATAGGCAGTACCCAGCAACTTTTTCCCTTGAACCAGCACAGCTCCTACGTGCCGGCGCGGACAACGGGAACGTGTCGATACCATATAAGCAATGTCCATAAAATACGTATCCCAGTCCTTGCGAAGCTCTGTTGCACTCATGCAGTTTTCTCCTCTCGCCTTGAACCTATTACTATTATGCTGAACTTTTAACGAATCTGTACATAGGGAGCCATCTTCTCCAGCATCTTCATGCCTATGCCCTTCACCTTGGTAAGATCGCTAACTTTGGCAAAAGGACCATGCGCATTGCGATAATCCACAATGGCCTGAGCTTTCTTCTGTCCAATCCCCGGAAGCTCCGTGAGTTTGTTGACAGGTGCCGTATTCACATCGATCTTACCGTGATCTGCCGTCTCACTGGTTGTTTCGTCAGCTGGTTTAGATGTTGCCTCTGCTTCAGATACAGATGAACGGCTTTCATTCACCTGAGCCTGTGGTTGAGCTGGTGCATTGCCTGACACAGCAGGAGCAACATTAGGCTCCCGAACCTTCGACTCCTGTGCTGGAGCTGCGTCGTCCAATTGCCTACCGCTCACCACACCTTTAGGCGCAGCATCAGCTACATTCTCGGGAACCAAAGCAGCCGACTGTATCGCAGAAGAATTCTGCTCACTTGTCGGCTGATTGGAGCCGAGCTGCATCGGTTCCCAGCTGCTAGGTGGCTGTTCACTTTTGCCCGACCATAATATTAGTACACATCCAACCACTGCTGCAGCAATGGACAACGCTTTGTTCCGTCTCATCTTCCGCACACTCCCTCATATTCAAAATAGAGATCATTTCGAACACGGGCGGTGCTTCCGAACCGTTTCATGATTTCGCTTATCTAAGTTACATAATTTCATGTCATGTGAACCAGACCCTGATGCATACAATAGAGGGAAGAAACTGCGCCATTACCGTAAAGCATGAAAGGAGGCCTAAACCAATGAAGGTTGGATTTATCGGAACCGGCAGCATGGGCAGTCTGTTGATCTATGCCCTGATCCAATCCGGTGCACTCGAACCCCGTCAGATTGCAGCAAGCAATCGAACCCCATCCAAAGTACGTCAGCTTTCCCTCCGTTATCCAGGGCTGCATGAATCACAGAGCAATCGGGAAACAGTCATTCGCAGCAACATCATCTTCCTGTGCGTGAAACCGCTGGAATTCAGACATGTCATTGATGATATCCTGCCTGTTGTGAATTCCAATCACATAATTGTCTCGATCACCAGCCCCGTGCAGCTGCGCCATCTGGAATCTTCGCTTCCTTGCAAAGTCTCCAAGGTTATCCCCAGTGTTACACATCAGGTCGGCAGCGGAGCAAGCCTATTCATCCATGGTGAACGTATGACGGCAGAAGATCGCTCACTGCTCGAAGGCCTAATGAGTCATATCGGCAAACCTTATCAAGTGGATGAAGCCTGCACTCGAATCACATCTGACTTCTCCAGCTGTGGCCCTGCATTCATATCCTTCTTTTTGGAGCAATGGATTGAAAGTGCTGTGCGCTTGACAGGTATCAAACGTGCCGACGCCTGCGCCCTTGCCGGTGAGATGCTTCTAGGTACAGGCAAACTGCTCACTGAGGGAGGTTATACTCCACAAGAACTTCAAGCCCGTGTCGCCGTACCTGGTGGAATAACCGCTCAGGCACTTGCGCTGCTGAGAAACAACCTCGATGGTGTTTTTGATAGTCTGATCCATACAACACATGAAAAATACGATGAAGATTTAGTCAAACTGGATGAGGTATTCCGTGCCAGCGAGATTAACCGGCAACAATATTAACCAGTTTGCCTGGAACGGCAATGACTTTGCGAATAGTCTTGCCTTCCAGCGCCTGTTTCACAGGTGCAAGCTCCATCGTGTAGTCCTGCATTCCCTGTGCATCCAGATCCTTCGCGATCGTCGCACGAGTTACAATTTTGCCGTTCACTTGAACTACGATTTCCACTTCTGCATCCACAGTCATGGACTCATCGTATGCAGGCCAAGCCACGTAAGAGATTCCACCCTCGTGTCCAAGACGATTCCACAGTTCCTCTGCCATATGCGGCGCCAGAGGTGACAGCAATTGAACGAAATTCTCCATCGCTTCGCGAGGCAGCGTCTCTGCTTTGTACGCGTCATTGATGAAGATCATCAATTGGCTGATCGCCGTGTTGAAGCGCAGATGTTCCAGATCTTCCGTCACTTTTTTAATCGTTTTGTGTGCCGTGCGTTTGAACTCGTCGGTTCCACCGTCAGCTGTAATTTTCTCATTAATCGCACCAGTATCTTCGTTAATGAACAGTCGCCATACGCGTGACAGGAAACGATACATTCCCTCTACCCCGTTTGCGTTCCAAGGTTTAGTCGCTTCCAGAGGACCCATAAACATCTCATAGAGACGCAGTGTATCTGCACCGAATTCGTTAACAATCTCATCCGGGTTGATGACATTACCGCGAGATTTACTCATTTTCTCATTGTTGGTTCCCAGAATCATACCTTGGTTAACCAGCTTATGGAACGGCTCTTTCGTGTGTACAACACCCAGATCATACAGCACTTTGTGCCAGAAACGAGCATACAACAAGTGTAGTACAGCATGTTCTGCCCCACCGATGTACAGGTCAACTGGCAACCATTGCTGTTGTTTCTCTTGTGAGATCAGTTCCTTGTCATTGTGCGGATCGATAAACCGCAGGTAATACCAGCAGCTTCCCGCCCATTGTGGCATCGTGTTAGTTTCACGGCGAGCTTTCATACCCGTTTCCGGATCAACCGTATTTACCCAATCGGTCACGTTTGCCAGCGGGGATTCCCCTGTACCTGAAGGTTTGATCTGGTCAATGTCAGGCAGCAACAGTGGCAATTGATCTTCTGGCACAGTCTTCATCGTCCCGTCCTCCAGATGCAGAATCGGAATCGGCTCTCCCCAATAACGTTGACGGCTGAACAGCCAGTCGCGCAGACGGTACGTTGTTTTTCCTTGTCCTTTGCCGTTCTCTTCGAGCCAAGCGATCATTTTCGCCGCAGCTTCTTCATTGTTCAAACCGTTCAGGAAATCGGAGTTCACATGTGCGCCGTCACCTGTATACGCCTCTTTTGTAACATCTCCGCCGGCAATGACTTCAATGATATTCAGGTCAAACTGCTTCGCGAATTCCCAGTCACGTGCATCGTGGCCCGGAACAGCCATAACAGCTCCTGTACCATAGCCAGCAAGTACATAGTCAGCAATCCAGATCGGCAGCTTCGCTCCGTTAACCGGATTAATCGCGTATGCACCAGTGAACACACCTGTTTTGTCTTTTGCCAAGTCCGTACGTTCCAGATCACTCTTACGCGCAGCCTGCTCCTGATAAGCTTTTACTGCCTCACGCTGTTCTTCGGATGTAATCGCGTCAACCAATTCGTGCTCTGGAGCCAGAACGGCAAAGCTTGCACCGAACAATGTATCTGCACGGGTTGTGAATACTTTGATCACTTCTTCACGGCCTTCGATGGCAAAAACCACTTCAGCCCCGGTCGATTTGCCGATCCAGTTACGTTGCATATCCTTGATGCTTTCCGACCAGTCCAGCTCTTCCAGATCTTCCAGCAAACGCTCTGCGTATTCCGTAATTTTCAGTACCCATTGACGCATCGGTTTACGTACAACCGGGTGTCCGCCACGTTCACTCTTACCGTCAATAACCTCTTCGTTCGCCAGAACCGTGCCCAATGCTTCACACCAGTTCACCGGCACTTCATCGACATAGGCCAACCCTTTATTGTACAGCTGAATAAAGATCCACTGTGTCCATTTGTAATACTCAGGGTCTGTTGTACTGATCTCACGATCCCAGTCATATGAGAATCCGAGAGATTTGATCTGACGACGGAAATTGTCAATGTTGCGGAATGTGATATGACGCGGGTGCTCCCCCGTATCCAGTGCGTGCTGCTCTGCTGGCAGACCAAAAGCGTCCCAGCCCATTGGGTGCAGCACATTGTATCCACGCATCCGTTTGTAACGGGATACGATATCCGTTGCAGTATATCCTTCCGGGTGACCTACGTGAAGTCCTGAACCGGACGGATATGGGAACATATCCAGTGCATAAAACTTCGGTTTGGACGGGTCCTCACCTGTTTTAAACGTTTTGTTGTCATCCCAATATTGCTGCCAACTTTTCTCCATCACTTGCGGCTGATAGCCGTGCTTCGGCTGATGATTCTCACTCATCTATAATTCCTCCTTCAGGTTATACGCGCTTTATAACAACAAAAAAACCTCAGCATCCCGTAGCGTTTGCAGCGCTAGGGACGAGAGGTTGAATTCCCGTGGTACCACCCTAGTTAGCGGACGAACGTGCTTCGTCATCCACTCCCTTTAGACCTGTAACGGCGGTTAACCGATGCGGATTTCCAGTCCTGCACCCAAGGCATAGAACTTTGTAATCACCGCATTTCTCCAAGGCGAGTTCGCAAAATACTGTCAATCGGCTTGCACCAACCGCCGACTCTCTGTCATGTACAGCACCCACTACTGATCCTTATCATCGAAATATGTATACAATATAGGAAGCATTATATAAAAATGCAAGCTCAAAGTCAATATGACATGTCACAATCTCTTTCTCACAAGTCAGACTTTATTGCCCTTCACATGTCAACTGGCATTCTCACATTTTTCTAAACCGTTCAATGCCTTCCTGCATATTACGGATCGTAGATTCAATATGCTCCTTGTTATCATACTTACGGTAATCACATTCAATTCGGAGCGCAAGATCAAAATACAAATCATATAAACTTCTGCGCTTCCGCTCGTTCTCTGTCTCAACCTCACGTCCATATCCTTTGAGAAAACCCGGAGTATAGTTAAAATGACTGAAATAATGCTCCATGAGCGGATCGCCCCATAATGAGCGTTCAAAATCAATAATGGCCGTAATTTGCTTATCCTGGACCAGCACATTGCCATCCCACAGATCCCAGCTAATCAGGGAAGGTTCTGTCACTTCATCCAGTGCATCTGATTTCTCATCAATCAACCGTCTCAGCTCATTGTAATCGATGCCGATATCAACTCCTGCCTCTTTACCATCTGCAAGCATATCATGCATGAGCATCAAGAAAGCTTCTCTCCACGTCGCGCGTTGTCTGTCCTTTCCGGAAAAATAACCAAACCGCTCTCCCTTAATCTCGTTAATTCGCTGGTTGTACCAGCCTAACTGCTGTTCAACCACTTCCTGATCTTCGGCAGTAAAATCTTCTTTCACCTGGTTGTATGGAACCCCGGGCATAAACTCCATAATGAAATACTGCGCGGGAGCCATGAGTAGTGAAGCATCATATGCGAGTACCAGAGGCACAGGAACATCCTTAAGCTCAGCAACAAGCTGGAGTGCTTCCACTTCAGCCGTCATTAAATCCTGTTCACAACGCATCAGATTGGTCGTAGCCGCAGGTGCGATTTTTAGAACAACTTTTCGTCCATCGTCAAGCAAAATTTTATAAGCATGGTTTGCCCAGCCATCGATCATTTCCTCGTAATCTTGAATCGTTACAGCAAGGTGATGCTTAATGATCTGATCCAGCTGTTCTTTGGACAATCTCGTTTTATATGTACTTTCCATCTCTACAACTCTCCCTGTGATTGGAATATAGTTTGCATGTTAAGAAAACGCTTTCCTTTTTTCATTCATTATGTCTCTCTTTGCTTCAAGCGGCAATACTTTTTATCATATATGTTCAAAAAAACTGCCTCGAGCAACATACTTACACGTTGCACAAGGACAGTTTCATATTCATATGCATATAAATTAGTTTAGCGTCGCTCATTATAATTTTCTCTTTAAACAATCATTTTACAGCCACGTAGAACAGACGCTGTGCGTGATCTCCAGCTTCTTTCCACTCAAAGTCTGCATACACCCTCACATCCCGGAAACCCGCTTTGCTTAATTCAAGCTTCATCCAGTCCGGATCATAAGCGCGTTGCGTATGAACTTCTTCGAATCGCTGATACGTATCTCTGTTGCCCTCATCCAATCTAGAAAAAATGCTCAGATGATGCTCAATCTCACACCGCTCCTGATCAAAATCGCACGTCCAGATATATGAGACCGAGCGTTCGTCTAACACAAAAGGCTGTTCCTCATCATACCGAATCAATGTATTTGGATGGTGTACATCAAACAGAAATGTACCTCCTGGCTTCAACATTTCATACGTCCGCTCGAATGTTCGAATGACATCTTCAGATTCCAGCAAATAATTCACGCAATCGCAGAACGAAATGACCGAGTCTACAGGTTCAGGCACTCTCCACTCCCGCATATCCTGCTGTACCCAGCGTACACTGCCTTCCCTGTACAGACGGTGTCCCTGAGGTGTCGCTTCCATTTTGCTACGCGCAACAGATAACATATCTGCGGAGAGATCAATACCCGTCACTTCAAAGCCAGAGTTCACCAGCGGGATCGTAATGGATCCCGTTCCGCAGCCAAGCTCAGCCACACTTTTGGGCATGCCATGTTGTTCCCAAGCTGTTCTTGCAAACCTTATCCAGTCCGGATAAGGCATATCTTCCATTAATTCATCGTAAACGTAGGCAAATTTCCGGTAAGACATGTCGGCACCGCACTTTCAATTTCATTTTCCTCATCGGATCGGATCAAAATTCAAACTAAAAAGCAGGGCTTCCGGTGTTTACCCAGTCTGGCCCTGCCTTACTTAAACCGATGCATAAAGCATCGGCTCCATGATACATGCAATATTTCAACCAAAATGAATGCTCTAACTCAAAACATCCATGCCGTACTCGGCTATACCTTATCTGTGTCTACTTCTCTTCCTGCTGTGATTTTGGCGCAGAATCAGACAAGTACGTCCAGTTTTCCTTTTGTACCACCAATCCATCTTTCATCAGCTTACCGAGAGCACGTTTGAACGCGGATTTACTAATACCAAAACGTTGCTTGATAATATCTGGCGGTGTCGCATCGGAATAAGGCATGCCGCCCATAGGGCGCTCTTTCATAAAAGCAAGCAGCTTGTCTGCGTCTTCGTTACGCCCAACTTCTTTGCGTTGTGTCATCGCCAAATTTACACGACCGTCTTCACGCACCAGCGTAACCCGACATTTCACCTTTTCACCCAAACGAAGCATATGACTGCGCTCCGAAGAATGGATCATGCCAATCGCTCCAAAACCAAGCACACCACCATCAACAAGTACAAATGTACCCATCTGAAGCGGCTTGTACACCAGAGCTTCCACCCACTCATTCAACCATGTGGTTGGCGCGTGGAAGGCAAGCGGAGCAAGTTCACGTTCTCCGGCCAATTTGGCACGCAGACGTCCTTGCTTATCATGCTCCATGATCACGAACACCTCATCCCCAACTTGGGGACGCAGTTCTTCAAGTTCAGGCAACTCACGGATTGGAAGCAACAACTGGCGACCAAGACCCATTTCCAGGAAGCAGCCAAGGCGCGGATGCACATCAGCTACGACCAGTTTAGCCATCTCACCCAGCGTGAGGTAAGGTTTTTTCATCGTAACAGCAAGGCGGTCTTCTGTATCAAAGAATACAAAAACCTCCAGCGTTTCACCAATCTTGATATCCCGAGTCAGCTCGGTGTAGTGAAGCAATACATCTTCCGATCCTGTCGTCAAAAAATAGCCAAATGGAGACACTTCACGTGAAACCGGTAGCGAGACGACTGTTCCTGCAATCAAACTCATACCGTTTCCACCACTTTGGCATCAGACCAGAGACGCTCGATATTGTAATATTCACGCTCATCGCGGTGGAATACGTGAACCACGACATCGCCAAGATCCATCAGCACCCAGCGTGCAGAGTCCATGCCTTCAATGCCTTTAATTGTCGCACCAGCTGCGTGAGCCTGTTTACGAATCTCTGTAGCAATCGCCTGTACCTGGGTATCGGAGTTACCGTGGCAGATCACAAAATAATCGGCAACCAGTGAAATATTATTCAGGTCAAGTGCTACAATGTTTGATGCCTTTTTATCGTCAGCGGCGGTAACCACCATGTTCATAAGTTCTTTCGATGATACTGTCATGAACCAACCTCCATAATCTATAATTGTGCAATCAAGTCATTACGTGAGAGCACCGTAAGCGGGTAGATAACACGGCGCTGGGAAAGCAATAGGCTGATCGTCGAATCAAAACCGGCAATCAAACCTTCCTCCAGACTGCGCTGTGCCTGCTCACGAATGTACTCTACACCCGGGAAATCACGTCCCGGCTCAATATAATCGGCAAGGCATACCACTTTGTCCAGCAGGCTCATCCCTACCCTACCAGAAGTATGCCACCGAATGGCGTTAATAATCTCTGAATCGGACACACCATAATCCCGTTCAGCTACAAAGGCACCCACTTCCGAATGCCAAAGCTGCTTATCATGATGTAAAAGTTCAATATTTAATCCGTTATCACGAATAACGGCTTCCATCTCGGCTACTGGCCAATATTTGGCCACGTCATGTAAAATCGCTGCTATATCCGCTTTTACCGGATCAGCACCATACTTTTCAGCCAAGACAACGGCTGATTCCATGACACCCTGCGTATGTTTCCAGCGCTTGGCCGGCATCTGTGCAGAGACAGCCTCGATTAACCCCTCACGGCTTAGTGCCATATAAACCGCTCCTTACAATGTATTGATGAACTGCATCGGGGATCATAAACCGCACCGAGTGCCCCTTCGCCAGTCGTCTGCGTATCGCCGTAGATGAAATATCAACAAGAGGCATCTCGGCCAGCAGAACCCGTCCCTGCAATGCATCCGGTAAATCGTCCAGATGTAGCTGGAAGCCTGGACGTCCAACACCGATGAAGGTCATTTTGGACGCCAATTCTTCAATCTCTTCCCATTTGGGAAGGTAATTCACCATATCCGCCCCAATGATAAAATAAAACTCATGCTCAGGGAAACGGCGCCACAATTCACGCATGGTGTCAATCGTATAAGATACGCCGCCAAGCTCCATTTCGATACCTAGTACCTCATACTGAGTAGCTTGCTTCACAGCCAACTCAGTCATTTCCAGGCGCTGTTGCCCCGTCGCACCTGCACTGGGTTTGTGAGGCGGGACATGAGACGGCATAAACCAGATTTCATCCAGAGCATGCGAATCCCTTGCCGCTTCTGCTGCCAGCAGATGCCCCATGTGGATCGGATCAAACGTACCGCCCATGATGCCGATCTTCACCCGCGCCACGCTCCTTATCTTGGAAGTTCGATTTGTTTATTGTCACGTGATTCTTTGTAGAGGATAATGGTGCTCCCAATCACTTGTACGAGCTCACTGCCTGTTTCACGAGCTACCTCTGCAGCAATTTCATTTTTATCGTCAAGGTTATTGTTGAGCACTTGAACTTTCATCAGTTCGCGCTTCTCAATGGCCTCTTCGATGTGACGGAACAAATGCTCATTCGTGCCCCCTTTACCAATTTGAAACACAGGGGTCAGATGATGTGCTTGTGACCGCAAAAAGCGCTTTTGTTTACCAGTTAACATGAATACTTCATACTCCTTATGTTGAGCAGGCCCTGCATGTAGCCCTAGACTGATTCAGAGCCTGGCCGTTCAATTATTATTTTTCAAAACTATCCAGTACTGCTCGTCTCATCGTGTCAACAGGGGCGGGAATGCCAAGCCAGTGTTCAAATGCAACGGCCCCTTGATAAACAAACATTCCGAGTCCGCCATGCACGGTGCATCCGCGCAAACGGGACTCACGGAGCAGACGGGTTTCGAGCGGGTTGTATATCAGATCGCTAACAGCTGCCCCTTCGCGAATCCATGCAGGATCAACTGGAACATCATCCACATGTGGATGCATGCCCGCTGCTGTTGTATTAATAACGATATCTGCCGTGGCAAGAACAGCTTGAGCATCCTGCATCCCGTTGCCGGAGATGTCTCCCAGACCATGGCTTCGCAGATCCGTAGCAAGAGTAAGTGCTCTGTCAGCTGTGCGGTTCAGGATGCTGATCTGTTCGGGCTTTTCCAGAGCAAGCGCATAGATAACACCTCTTGCCGCGCCGCCTGCGCCAAGAACAGCGATCCTTTTCCCTTCAAGCTGAGGAACAGCCTCTTCTTTCAACGAGCGCACATATCCGATTCCGTCGGTATTGTACCCTGTCAGCTTGCCATTTTCGTTCACGATCGTATTGACTGCTCCAATTAAGCGAGCACTGTCATCGATCACATCAAGGTATTGCATCACCTGCTCCTTATGCGGAATCGTGACATTAACACCACGATAACCCAAGGCAACAATGCCACGAATAGCAGCTTCGAGCTGATCAGGCTGCACATGCAGCGGCATGTACATTCCGTGCACACCTGCTGCTTGCAAAGCAGCATTATGCATGGCCGGAGATTTGGAATGAGCAATCGGGTCACCCATTACACCCAGCAGTACGGGAAGTGAAGAATTGAACTTATTTTCTGCTGACATCGATACGCCTCCGATCTGATCCGTTGTTGGAATTAGGTCCCGCCATCCAAACTAGATCAGGGAAGGACGAATCTGCACCCGAATGCCTTTTGGAACATGGACAGCCACTAAAGCACCCTTATCTCCGTTAACCTTGATCCAGCCCAGACCAGAGATGAATATGTCCGACTGACTGCCACGTTTAATCCGGAATTCATGTCTCGTCCATTCCGGCATCTCAGCGGCATTCTCACGGGTTGGCGGAGAAAGCAATTCTCCGAGGTGATCACGGTACAGATCATCTGCCCGTTCCAATTTTGTCCGATGAATATCTAGCGCAGTGCTGATAAAACAAGTGAACGATTGGCGATCCCCTTCAATAAAATCAAACCTGGCCATCCCACCGAAGAACAGTGTCTGACCGGAATTCAATTGATATACCGCAGGTTTAAGCGGTTTCTCAGGCATAATTGCAGCCAGATCCTTACGGGATACAATTTCACTGAAGCGCCAAGGATACACAATTCCCGGCGTATCAATAATATATTTTCCATCGTCTAGCGGAATGTTCACCATATCCAGTGTCGTTCCCGGATAACGCGAGGTCGTCAGTTCCTGTTCCAGATCGCTGTAGTCTCGGATCAAACGGTTAATCAGTGTCGATTTACCGACATTGGTTCCACCGACAACGTACACATCCCGATCTCCACGGTACGTGCCAACAAGCTCAAGCAGACGGTCAAAGCCTTGGTTTTGCTTCGCACTGCAGAGCACAACATCTACTGTCCGCAGGCCTTGTTCTTTGGCTTGCTTTTGCACCCAGTTCCGAACTTTGTTCCAGTTGGTAACTTTAGGCAACAAGTCCGTTTTGTTCACGGCAAGCAGTACCGGATTGTTTCCAACAAAGCGTTGCAAGCCAGAGATAATACTGCCGTCAAAATCAAACAAATCAACGATATGAATGACGAGTGCATCCTTATCCCCGATTTTGCTGAGCAGAGCCAGGAACTCGTCCTGATCCACCGTTACAGATGATGACTCATTATAATTTTTGATACGGAAACAGCGCTGGCAGATGACCGGTTCACGGTCAAGTGCTTTTTCTGGAAGATATCCGGGCAAATCCGGATTTTCCGTTTGTAAATTCACGCCGCATCCACTGCATCTTACGGCAATATTGCCGTTATGCGGTTCTGTCATTTCTTCTTTTCCTCCTCAAGCCATAAGCCTTTCTTACGCAAATTCGACAGGGCAATCCGTTCTACTCTCCGATTAAAGCGAGTCATAAAGCCCTCATCTCCGATGGAAATGGGCAGCACCAGAACCGTATAGAGTCCAAGTCTGTTCCCTCCATAAACGTCGGTAAGCATCTGATCCCCTACAACAATCGTTTTTTCGGGAGCAAGCTCCATCATCTTCATTGCTTTACGAAACGGTACATTCGATGGTTTGCGTGCACTATGCACAAACTGGATATCCAGCGGAGTCGCAAACAGGGACACCCGATTCAGATTGTTATTGGACACAATCATCAGCTTGAATCCCACCTCTTTTACACGCGCGAACCATTCGATCAATTCTGGTGTAGCATCAGGTGCTTTGGCTCCAACAAGCGTATTATCCAGGTCAGTTATGATTCCACGATACCCTTGAGCGTACAGTTCATCCAAATCAATATCAAAAACTGTGTCTACACGCAGCTTGGGCATTAACATTTTAAACAAAGAAGTCACCTCAGTTTCATACGACACACTATATCACAAATCTGTCTTTCCTGAAAATGAAAACACCCTTTATCACGTTAAAAAAAGGAAAAACGGGACGGGCATGTTCTATGCCCGTTCCGCTTTCAGTTCCTTCCGCAGCTTCAAAGCTGCCTGATAGACAACCTTCCAATCATCGGCGGTTACCGTTGCCGGACTGTAGCGGGTCTGTTCAAACTTCATTAATAGCTCTTCAAAAGTCGTTTGGGCAGATGGTCTAAGCTGACTCCAGCGAGTTACTGACTCACGAAGCGTTTCGTCACCACTGCGCGTTAGACCTCGTCTTCTCGCATAACGAATCCAGCGTTCTGTTTCAGCCAGCACCTTCTGTTCAGGTGTCAACGGTCTGCCGGTCCGCAGGCGAAGTAACAAGAATCGCAACGAAAGGCGGTTGCGCCAGAACATATAGGCTACCCACAGTACAATAACAGCAGCGGCAATCCAGATCACAAAGGTTGGAATCATGTTTGAAGTCTGCTCAGGCGTTGGGGCTTGTTTTTCTTCTTGAACCGGTTCTTCCTCTGGTTGATCTTCTGGCTGATCAGCCGGCTGGACTTCAGATGATTCGGTTAGCAATGGCATATCAAATCCCGGGGTTGCTTCAACCGGAATCCATCCGTATTCGCCAAAATATACCTCTGCCCACGAATGAGCATCCGCATTCGTAACCGTGTAGGTCGTTTCAATGGGCGCACCCGGCTGACGTGGAGCCTGCATGTCCGAGTTCAGGGACATCTGTCCAGGTGCATAACCTTTTACCCATCTGGCTGGGATGCCTTCGGCCCTTGCCATCATCACAAGCGCGGTGGAAAAGTAATCACAATACCCTTCACGAATATCAAACAAGAAACCTTCAACAAAATCATTGCTCACTTTCCGGGACAGATCCGGATTGTTGGTGTAGTTGAAGTTTTGTTGTAAATAGTCTTGCAGTAATGCTACTTTTTCATACGGTGTTTTTGCAGACGCAGTAACCTCGGCTGCGAGATCCTTTACCCTTTCGGGGAATCGGGAAGGTAATTGTAAATACTTGTCCTCTGCCGGATTGCTGGTATACAGGGCATCTGCTGATTTGGTACGAAGCTCGTCTTCCACGATAATCGGCACTTCGGATACAACCGTATAGTTTTTGGGATATTGCGGTTGCTGACGCGATGTGACCACGTGCAACTCCGCCCGCTCTGTATTCCAAAGCATACGATCCGCTCTTTCTTCACCATTCACCGAGCTCACTTGTGATATGGAATACGCACCAAACAAAATGGGATATACCGTGTCATTCAACATCGTAACTTTCTGCGTGACTTTTTTCGTTTTTACTTTACCAGCCTCTTCATTTTCCAGCGTTTGACTGGCTGACAAATTCTCCATAGAAGCACGTCCAGGCTCATCCCAGCCCGTACCCGTATATTCAGAACGCGTTTCCCCTCGCCAGTAGCTTCGGTCACTGGTCGTGATTGACATGACTGGGGTGTAATCAAAGTTAAATCCTCCGCCAAGCTGACTGTCCTCGCGGCTGTATCCTGACTCCGTCGCTGTAGGAATATCCAGTACTCCATTCCTGGATTGATTTGCGGATGTTCCCGTGTAATTCCGCCAAGCGGTGTACGGATCGGTCAAGGTTGGCGGAATTTCCGGCATGTTCACACTGGCAACAATAATTAATGAGAAAATGATAGCAATATTCGCCAGTATTTTATAAGGATACCGAATCATTCGTTTCCAGCCCTGCGGGTACTGCAGCTGATAATTACGGAAGTGCTGACATACGAGCCACCCCATACCTGCAAACATTACCCAAGCGATCTCAACCCAGAGCGGAATTTGAGTAAATGAATCCAGGATACCTAGAGATATGATATTAACTCCCAGGAACACCAGGATACGGCGGGTTGAGTTTACAAGGCGAAGTGCAGCCTCCAACATCACCCATGCACACAAGGAAAACCAGACGTACGGAGGCATATGCAAGATAAATTGCTCCACACGCTCTGTTAGCGTTCCATAAGGGATGTAAACCATGTAATCAATCAACGTTTTATGCAAAATATATAAGAGAACAACCGCCTTGATTATCGTTCGATACAGCATTCTAAAGGGAAGAATGACCTCCAGAATACTTACAGCCGCCAGAGTCCACAGCACCAGCGAAGTTGTCTCGGTATACCATGACTCCTGGGTGAACGATATCCATTGCAGCGCAATGAGAAATATCCATAGCAAAGATGCCGCATGATACCAGGATCTTTTTAATCCCAAACTTTCATTTCTTATGGCATTCATACCGAACCTCCCCCCATAACCGTTGGAAGCTCCTGCAGATGAGCAACGGTGAATGATCTCGTGCCCCTGCCACGCAACATGGCATTCCATTCCTTACTTTGGCGGGATTCATTGGAATCAATCAAAATGTGACATGGAGTCATGCCACGTGTATCTGCCCAACGAAGTAGCTCAATTATCTTTTCATCTTTTTGTGGAGAAACGACAACAAAATAAGCTCCCTGTGGGAACTGACGCGCTATTTTCTCAACTCCAGGCAACAAGGTAGCATCTTTGCCGTTATCCTGAATATCCACAAGATGATGCATCATCTTCTGCCGTTCAATCAGACTTTCACTTGGAGGCATGAAGGATGACTTATCAGCCAAGGTTAACAACCCCATGCCCATGCGCTCCCTACTGCCATAGTCTAGCAGAGAAGCTGTAGTAGAAACGGCCAGTTCGAATGCTTCACCGTGCGGATAACTTCCGGCGAGCGCATCGAGTACCAGGATGGTTTTAGGCACAGACTCATGTTCAAATTCTTTAGATTTCCAGTTGCCTGTTTTGGCTGTGGCATTCCAGTGAATGCGAGAAAGACGGTCCCCGTAAACGTAGTCACGCACACCGTTGATCTGGGTTGTTTCCCTGCGTGAACGTGTCAAGGCTGTTTGTGGTCCAGACAAGCGTGACTTGCGATCATAAAGCTGCCAATAAGGAATAAATACCGTACGAGGTAAAACACGAAATTCACCGCTGGCCTTGAATGTTCCACGATGTTCGATCAATCCAAAAATATCCTCGCTAGCACATTCCGTTTCCGAGAAAACATATTTCCCCCGCTCAAGCGGCGGAGTTTGAAAGGAAAGTTCACCCGTTCCCCGCATACTCGGGATCAGACTTTCCTTAAATGACCATGATTCCCCATTATGTCGATGTAACATCTCACGCACGACCACATAAGGAAGCGGAAGAAATCCCGGAATGGTCAAGTTCAGCTTCACGCGGACCTGATCACCGGCATGAAGCAGTTCTTCATGATCCTGTCCGGAAGAGAGCCTCCGTACGCCCTGAGCCCGTTTCACACCGCTGAATCCAGCAATCGCAAGATACAGGCAAAGTAGCGTCACCATGGACAAAAGCATAAGTGAGGTCTTTCCTCCTTGAAATAAAACGTACGCAACGCAGCACATCCACACCACGGCGATGCCCCATACGCGAGGGTGGCGTAAGCCTCGATTGACTGTAGTCAAAAGCGGTCTCATCAACTATTGCCCCATCGATACAGGCACACGAACCTGCTGTAATACAGCGTTCAGAACGGCCTCTGAGCTCATGCTGTCCAATCTGGATTCGGGACGAAGTACAATACGATGAGAGATGACATACGGAGCCATCGTTTTCACATCATCCGGTAGCACGTAGTCTCTTTCTTGCAAGAAGGCAAAAGCTTTTACGGCCATCATGAAGGAAATCGCAGCCCTTGGGCTAGCTCCTAATAAAACAGAAGGGTGTGTGCGCGTGTGGCGAACAACATCCAGCAGATAGTCCATCACAGGATCTCCGATGAACACTTCTTTAATCTCTTGCTGGATAGCCGAGATCTGATCCATGTGAGTCACGGATTCAAGCCGATCTACCGGTTGGCCCGACTGATGTTGCTTCAGCAACGTCTTTTCAATATCCTTGTCGGGATAACCTAGACTGATTTTTAACATAAAGCGGTCGAGTTGTGCTTCGGGTAACGTATACGTCCCCTCAAAGTCAATCGGATTCTGTGTAGCACAGAGCATAAAAGGATGCGGGAGATCGTACGTGTCACCGTCTACGGTCACACTGCGCTCTTCCATGACCTCCAGCAATGCAGATTGCGTTTTCGTCGTTGCACGGTTAATCTCGTCTGCGAGCAAAATATTGGTCATAACCGGACCCGGTCGGAAATAAAAACGCTCATCCTTCGGATGGAAAACAGAAACTCCTGTAATATCACTTGGCAGGATATCAGGATTACATTGAATACGCCGGTATTCCCCGCGCATGGATTTCGATAGTGCTTTGATCAGCTGTGTTTTGCCCGTTCCCGGTACGTCTTCAATCAGAACGTGTCCACCTGCTAGCAAAGCTGTAAGTAAAAGTTGAATTTCAAAGGACTTCCCCATAATGCAGGACTCCAGATTTGAACGAACTGCAGAGATGATTTGGATCGACTCTTTGCGCACAGGCATGTGGTCTAACCTCCTAAAAAAGCATACAGATTTCCTTTTATTGTACATGATCCAACGTCACGAGTACACTCGAAGGAACTCACAATTTGTTTCCAGTCGTCAGCTTCACCGCATTTACCGCATCGGTACGACAAAAAAAAGCCACGGATCATATAGATCCGAAGCCTTTGCTTATCACAGTATATATTTTAAATTTAACCTTTTGGACGAACAACCAGTGCCGCGAGAAAAGAAAAGATAATCGCCGACGATATCCCTGCCGCGGTGAGGTCGAAAATACCGGTAATCACGCCAATCCATCCCTCTTTTTCCAGTTCAGTTAAAGCTCCGTGCACCAAAGAATTTCCAAAGCTTGTAATGGGAACCGATGCCCCTGCACCAGCAAATTTCACCAGAGGGTCATATAAACCAAAGGCATCAGCTACCGCTCCAGCCACCACTAGCGTACTCATCGTATGCGCGGGTGTCAGCTTCGCACCATCCATCAACAGCTGTCCAATTACACAGATCAAACCACCTACGATAAAAGCCCATAGAAATTGCATATCTCTTACCCCTCCTGTTCAATTGCGACAGCATGTGCTATACAAGGAATACTTTCACCCTGCTGGTATGAGAGTGGAGACAGGAGCGCTCCTGTTGCAACTACAAGCACACGCTTCAGATCCCCTTTATGCATCCGGTTCAGGATGTGACCATAAGTAACTGTAGCAGAACACCCGCAGCCGCTTCCTCCGGCAACGACTTGAGGCTGATTTTCCCGATCATAGATCATGAGTCCGCAATCGTTAAAAACAGTCTGCTCCATCGGAATCCCTTCTTTATGCAAAAGTTCCTTCGTTATAGGCAAACCGACGGAAGCCAGATCACCTGTAACGATGAGATCATAGTATCCTGGCTCCAGCCCGGTATCTCTAAAATGAGAAATAATCGTATCGGCGGCTGCCGGTGCCATCGCTGCACCCATATTAAAAGGATCTTTGATACCAAGATCCATAATCCGGCCAATCGTGGCTTTTGCTACATATGGGCCTTGTCCTGTGCGGGAAACAACACCACAGCCAGAACCCGTGACGGTGTACTGTGCATACGGCGGTTTCTGGGAACCATACTCCGTCGGATATCGAAACTGTTTTTCCACCGTACAGTTATGACTCACCGTTCCAGCGAGTACGTAATCGCCGGCACCGGAATCGACAATCATGGACGCAAGGGCTAACGTCTCCATTGAGGTTGAGCAGGCTCCAAATACACCAAGATAGGGTGCACCCAATTGCCTTGCCGAAAATGAACTGCTGATAATCTGGTTCATCAGATCCCCGCCGACAAAATAATGCAGTTCTTCCTTCGTAATATTGGCGTTCACCAATGCGAGCTGAGAGGCTTTTTCCAGCAATTTACGCTCTGCTTTTTCCCACGTTTTCTCACCGATCTCAAGGTTATCATAAATGTAATCAAAATCAGAAGATAACGGCCCCTTACCTTCATCTGGGCCTACAACGGTAGCTCTGCCTATAATTCGCGGCTGATGTTCATACTCCCAGGTCTGGCGGCCCAGCCTTTTCATAGATGTCCACCTCCGAAGCCCAAAAAGGCATATACAATTCCAATGATGAAAGCTGCAACGACCCCAAAAACAATGACGGAACCGGCAAGCTTGAACATATTTGCTCCAACACCGAGCACCAGACCCTCCGCACGATGCTCCAAGGCAGCAGAACACATGGAATTCGCGAATCCCGTCACCGGTACACCCGTACCCGCTCCCGCCCACTGCGCAATTTTGTCGTACACACCAAGACAGGTCAGAATCACGGAGATCAGGATCATGACCGCGACAGTAGGACTGGAAGCCTCCTTAGATGTCATGTCCAACCCAGCCATAAACGCTTCCTGGATCGCTTGTCCAATCAAACAGACGGTTCCCCCCACCAGAAAAGCTTTGATACAATTTTTGAAAATTGGGCGTGAAGGTTCATGTTTTTTGGCGACTTTTTTATATTCCTTCTCATCCATCGACAGCGATGAAGTTTTCTTCTTTCCAGTTGCAGATTGTTCTGGCAAGCACAGGACCTCCTTTATGTGAATGGTTTGCAGTTATAGCTGAATGGCGATTGTGGAGCACTTCTATACATTGTTTGTTATTATCGGGAAGGTTATGTATCCGGCGAGAAACAGCAGATGTTTCCAAAATGAAAGAGATGGGGAAGTTATATAGATCACGCCGCTTAATTGTAGTTCACAACCTGTTTGGTCTATAAATAAAGAAGAATGATGACGAGTAAAATAAAGAGTACAATGAACAGCACCTTCTCATTTCCTTCTTCAGGAGGCTTCATCTTGTATCCCGGCTCCTTCCTACGCTTAAAACGTCGTTTAACAGGACAGCCTGATTACAAAGAATATGGCTCCCTTTTATAATCATATGCATGAAGGCAACTCTAAGATTGAGACAACAGCGGACAGAAAAACGGAAAATCCAGACTAAACACGCAAAATCATGCCTTAAAAACGTAACATAAACATGGACATTCACTTGTGCAAGGTTCATACTATAATGTGACCAGTGGTTAATAACGAGTCCTTTGTACGAAAAAAAGGACACCAGGCCAGCAACCGTTTTACTGTGACCTGATATACATATCAACAGAGGAGTTGTTAACACATGAATGAAAAAACGTTGGACATGTTTCGCACATTAACGGAGTTCCCTTCCGCCTCCGGCTTCGAACGTGAACTGCGCGGCTGGATGAAAGAGCAATTGTCCGCATATACCGATGAATTTGTACAAGATCGCCTGGGAAGTCTCTTTGGTGTTCTACGCGGAGATGAATCCGGCCCTAAAGTCATGGTGGCCGGACATTTTGATGAAGTCGGCTTCATGACAACAGGCATAACGGAAACAGGTATGATCAAATTCCGTCCGCTCGGTGGATGGTGGAGTCAAGCTGTGCTTTCACAGCGTCTTCAGATTATTACTCCTGAGCGCAGGATTACAGGCGTTGTCGGCTCTACACCTACCCACTTGCTGGATGAATCCCAGCGCAGCAAGCCGGTAGACTTGAATTCAATGTATCTGGATATTGGCGCAGATGATCGTGCGGAGGCAGAATCGTGGGGGATTCATCCGGGAATGCAGATCGTACCGATCTGTGAATTCACACCGATGGCAAACCCTAAGAAAATAATGGCCAAAGCTTGGGATAACCGTTATGGTGTCGGTCTAGCGCTTGAACTGATGGAAGAACTGCATAAAGAGAAGCTACCGAATATTCTCTATTCCGGTGCAACGGTTCAGGAAGAATTGGGACTTCGCGGAGCACGTACAGCTGCCAATCTCATTCAGCCGGACATTTTCTTTGCTCTAGACTGTAGTGCGGCGAACGACATGACGGGTGACAAACAGTCCTTTGGTCATATCGGTCAGGGCGCATTGCTCCGTATCTTCGACCCAGGAATGTTCACGCATCGTGGAATGGTGGAGTATGTTAAGGACACTGCCGCTTCCAATAAGATTAAGACGCAATACTTCATCTCGCCGGGCGGTACGGACGCAGGTCAGGTTCACTTGAGCGGTATTGGTGTACCTTCCACCGTAATTGGCATCTGCGGCCGATATATTCACACCTCTTCTTCCATTATTCATACCGATGATTACGATGCGGCTAAAGAATTAATTGTGAAGCTCGTGAAAGGTCTCGATCGTACAACGATGGAAACCATTATTAATAACGCTTGATATAGGCATAATTCAACGATTTAAAGCTTTAAACTATAGGGATACCTCATTGAATCTTTTTTGGGGTATCTCTTTTTTTAATGGTCACATAAATATATGGATCGTTTGAACATGTTGAGCACGAGATACATAAGATATGATAATGGAAGGTTAGTTAACTAAAGATGAAGAACCAACACATCAAACAGCGGGGGAACTTTGTATGGCAATGGGAAGGAACGGAAAATCAAATAAAGGTTCCAGAAAAACTAATGCCGCAAATACCCTTCTGAGTGGCAATTTAAAAGGTAAAAAACTTGAATTGATTGTTGCCGCGTTATTGGTTAGCGGGAAATTAAGAGTGGATGCGGTCACGCTGTTTAGAGAAGCCACATTAGTTGTAGAATTAGTGGGCCAGTATAAAACACTCCAAAAGATTGAACCCTCTAATTCAGATAAACTAGTACAATTTTTGGATGAAACGGGCCGAGATATGACCCTGAACGATGTCATTCAGGCTTTTCAGCAGCGTATAAATTCCTAAATGCAAGCATGAAAAGAGGTGGCTGTGATGTCTGAGTTTGATGGAGTCGGTTTTGCCGAAATGCTAATTGTACTTATTCTTGTTGTTTTACTAGCCTTTGGTTCTACAGATATCGATACACTTAGCGGTACACCTACTAAAGTCTAACTTGCTTGTTCTTGATGTGTAATCAAACAACAGCGATTTCGTGACGTGTCAACATAGCGACTACTCAAGTTAAGCTCTTGATTTCAGAACGCCAGTCCATAAATAATGGGCTGGCGTTTGTGGTTGTACTACAGAAATAAAGGCGAGAATGCAAACCATGCCAAAATCAGTGTCAGGATTACGCAGACATTTTCTACAGCTGCTCCATGTTTGGTTCCCGTACTCATCAGATTTGCCCGTATACGCAGTTTTAATGGCGGCAATGGACGAATCCCCCGATTCGTCAAGGAATCGGCAAGCAGATGAAGAGCATAAGCGGAACCTCCAGCGACCCAAATTTCTGGGCCTTGCTGCTGCGTTGTACTGTACAGTAACCCCGCCCAAACAGCTGTTCCATACAAGGTATGGGTTAAGCCCCTGTGTGTAAGTGTTGTGCACAGCATAAGCAGGCTGCCTGCAATCAGATTCCACGGAGCAAAAGCATGACCATAAAAGACCAAGCCCAGTCCAATGGCAAACATCAATACTTTACGCAGTGATCGCGAAGGCAGGAACGACACAAGCCCAATGAATACAGCAAGTAGCAGATTCCACGGTTTGGCCGGAACGTAAAAATACACAAACACAGCCGCAGGCAAAAGAATCGTCTGCAACAGTCGAATCAAACTGCTCGGCAATGCTTTCGATACCAGCAATGAATTAGGCTCATCAATATCTGGCAACAACGATCCTATTAGTGCAACGGTTACAGCCGGAGCAGTAACCTGCATTCCAAGGAGTTGCAACACTGAAAGTGAAACGCCTGTACCGATAATCAGGTGGGATCTTCCCATCATGATGCAAAAACGTCCTTTCGAGAAAATAGGGAACGTAACCGACCCCACTATGATCATACCTCGAACCAAAAATAAGAACAATAGTTCGTATTTCTCATTTCTAAAAATATTTTTGTTTTCGTGACGGTCATCACACTTATTTTAATATGAATGATCTATCGTAATTAGTGAAATAAATCACATTATGATTGAGTCAGTCGATGTATAATTCAAATATAAGCCATTAAAAATGTTGGTAAATGTACAGGTTTATCCAAGGGAGGGCTACACACATGAACGGAAATAAAGAAAAATTAGTCGTCATCGGTAATGGTATGGCCGGAATCAGCACGGTGGAACAAATTCTAAAATTAACTTCACGCTTTGATATTACGGTTTTTGGTACAGAACCTTATCCTAACTACAATCGTATTATGTTGTCCTACGTACTTGAAGGTAGTAAAACGCTGGATGACATTGTCCTTAATGATCTCCACTGGTACGAGGACTACGGCATTACGCTTCACACAGGAACCACGGTTGCCCGCATTGATGCCGAGACTCGTGAAGTAGTAACCGAAGATGGACACCGTGCTCCGTATGACAAAATTATCATTGCAACAGGGTCGAATTCTTTCATCCTCCCTGTACCCGGACATGACAAGCAGGGTGTCGTTGGTTTCCGCGATATCGCCGATTGCAATATCATGCTGGAAGCTGCAAAAGCATACAAAAAAGCAGCTGTCATCGGGGGCGGACTGCTAGGCCTGGAAGCTGCCAAAGGACTTGTGCAACTCGGTATGGACGTTACTGTTGTGCATCTTATGGATGATCTGATGGAACGCCAGCTCGATCCTCAGGCTTCTGCCATGTTGAAAGCTGAACTGGAACGTCAGGGAATCAAGTTCAAAATGGGCGCCCAAACTTCCGAACTACTGGGTGGTGAACGGGTTGAAGGTATACGTTTTGCCGACGAATCTGTGCTGAATGTTGATTTTGTGGTCATGGCGGTTGGTATTAAACCGAATATAGCGGTAGCTCGGGAGAGTGGGATCGAAGTCAACCGAGGTATCATTGTGGATGACTACATGCAGACTTCACTGAAAGACGTTTACTCTGTCGGAGAATGTAATGAACATCGCGGTGTGTGTTACGGACTTGTGGCGCCACTGTTTGAACAAGGAATGATTCTTGCGAAACATATTTGCGGAGTCGAAACAGCTCCGTATGAAGGCTCGGTTGTATCCACCAAATTGAAAATTTCGGGTGTAGACGTCTTCTCTACTGGCGAATTCATTGATAGCCCGGAACATAACGTAATTTCGCAAAAAGACGACTGGAAACGAACGTACAAAAAAATCCTGCTTCGTGACAACAAAATGGTAGGTGCTGTACTCTTTGGTGACATTACGGATTCCACTGAACTGCAGAAACTGATCAAAAACCAGACTGAAATGACAGATGAATTGTACAGTTCCCTTATGGGTACAGGTTGCGGCGGTCATAAAAAAACAACGTCTGTTGAAACGATGCCGGTGGATGAAATCGTATGTGGATGTAACGGCGTAACCAAAGGCGCCATCGTGGATGTCATTACCAACCAGGGTCTAACTACAGTTGACGAGATTAAAGCCTGCACAGGTGCAACCCGCTCTTGCGGAGGATGCAAACCAGTGGTTGAACAGATTTTACAATACGTGCTTGGAGATAATTTCACTGCCGGTGGCAAACAGGGAATCTGCAGCTGTACAACTCTCGGACGGGATGAGATTGTAGCTGAAATCCGGGAAAAAGGCTTGCAAACGAGCAAGGAAGTCATGAATGTACTTGGCTGGAGCCAGCCTGAGGGTTGCTCGAAATGTCGTCCGGCCATCAACTACTATCTGGGCATGATCTATCCGGACACACACGAGGATGAAAAAGAATCCCGGTTTGTTAACGAACGTATGAACGCCAACATTCAAAAAGACGGAACATACACCGTTGTACCTCGGATGTACGGCGGGGTAACGACACCAGCCGATCTGAAAAAGATCGCTGACGTTTCGGTTAAATATGATATCAAAGCGGTTAAAGTGACAGGCGGTCAGCGTCTTGATCTCATCGGCGTCAAAAAAGAAGATTTGACTAAAGTATGGGCTGAGCTGGATATGCCTTCGGGTTACGCTTACGCGAAATCGCTTCGTACGGTTAAAACATGTGTTGGCTCCCAATTCTGCCGCTTCGGTACACAGGATTCGATGGCCATGGGTGCGAGAATCGAACGTAAATTTGAACGTCTCGATCTGCCAGCCAAATTCAAATATGCCGTGAACGGCTGTCCTCGGAACTGTGCAGAAGCATGCACGAAGGATATCGGGATCGTCGGCAATGACGGCGGCTGGGAAATCTTCATCGGTGGTAACGGCGGAATCAAAGCAAGGCTTGCTGACTCGCTGTGCAAAGTCAAAACCGATGATGAACTGATCGAATTGTGCGGAGCTATCATGCAGTACTACCGCGAGACAGGTAACTATTTGGAGCGTACTTCCGAATGGGTAGAACGTATGGGTCTGGAGCACATCCGCTCGGTTGTTGTGGATAACGTTGAGGAACGTAAAGCGTTGATGGAACGGATCGAGTTTGCCCTTGCACAGGTGGAAGAACCATGGCAAAAAGCGATTCGTGATGAAGAAGGCCAAAGCAAAATGTTCCATAGCATTGAAGTTACGGCTCGCCCGTAAACCAAAGTAGATTATATGAGATTCAAGTAGAGAAACAAATTGATACAAAAGGAGTGGTTTACGATGACAACCAAACAAACAGGCACGTATTTCCCGGCTGGAGCTATAGATGAATTCCTGCCACGCATTGGCAGAGTTGTCGAGATCGAAGATCTGCAGCTTGCGGTATTCCGTGCTTCGGATGGCACCATCTTTGCTGCTGACAACCATAACCCCCACCCTAAGGGTGGGCCGCTGGCGGAAGGCATTGTCTCTGGACACTATCTCTATGATCCGCTGTACGACTGGAAAATTGATTTGACAACAGGTCAGGTGCAAGCACCAGACAACGGTCAAGTTCAGATGTATCCGGTCAAGGTAGAGAATGACCAGGTCTGGATTGCTGTATAACCTCTGCTCTACCGTAACAATGGGGATTGCGATTGATGTTGACTAATGGGGGAAACCGTGATGTATACACCAAGTGTTGAAGGAATTATTGAAGCTGCCGTCAAAAAGAGAGATCAGATGAATGCAAGTTTGCCACGTTACATGGTCGCTGCCTTAATGGCAGGCGCATATGTGGGGCTCGGCATTATCCTGATTTTTAGTATCGGGGCTCCGCTGCTTGCCGCACACTCACCACTGCAAACGATGCTGATGGGCATGTCCTTCGGACTCGCCCTGACGCTGGTGATCTTTGCCGGGTCAGAACTGTTCACAGGGAACAACATGTTTTTTACGATGAGCACACTCGCCGGACGAACCACAGTGAATGATACGCTAAAAAACTGGGGACTTGTTTTTCTCGGCAACTTGATCGGTGCCGTCCTGCTCAGCCTGCTGATTGTAGGGAGCGGTCTGTTCAAAGCAGCCACCCCGGAGCATCTTCTGTTCGTTGTTTCTGCCAAAAAAATGAGTGCTCCAGTAACTGAGCTTTTCTTCCGCGGCATTCTCTGTAACTGGCTCGTATGTCTAGCCATCTGGATGTCTGCCCGCTCCAAAGAAGATATCGCCAAACTGGTTCTCATCTGGTGGTGTCTGTATGCCTTTATCGCAAGCGGTTATGAGCACAGTGTAGCCAACATGACCCTCCTGTCCCTGGCGTGGCTGTTGCCTAACCACCCGGATACGATCTCGCTGGCTGGTTGGTTCCACAATATGATTCCGGTCACACTTGGTAACATCATCGGCGGCGCCTTGTTTGTTGGTATGGCCTACTGGTACACTTCACCGGTACGCAAAAAAGCATAATACACCTCCTGCAGATTATGTTCCTGATAGTACTACTATCAATAGTTTCATGAATACAAGATATCCTTACTTTCACATATACTCAAAGCCATGTGAGATACTGAATCTGATTCAGCATCCCACATGGCTTTTTGATCTTCCTTTTACAAATTTACATAGGGTGTATAGATCGTTAATCTTCGGTTAACATAACCACAGTATAGTCGGTGTATCGACCACCCAAACTAGCAAAGGATGATCACATTTATGGGAATCCATACGTACTTCCGATCACTGAACGATCTTGAACGTATCATTCGTACCCCTGGCAAATTCAAATTCGAAGAACATTGTGTATCTGCTCACTCCTGGAAAGTCGTACAATACGCCAAAACACTCGCCGATATCGAAGAACAGCAAGGTGTAAGTATCGATTGGAAGAAGCTATACGAGATCACCAGTAGCCATGATTATGGCGAAATTTTCATTGGTGATATCAAAACACCGGTCAAACACTACTCGCTGGAGCTTCGTTCCATGTTGCAACAGGTGGAAGAAGGCATGGTATCCCATTTTATTAATGAGAATATCCCACCTGAGTTTCAAGATATTTTCCGCAGACAACTGCGCGAAGGTAAAGACAACTCCGTTGAAGGGCTTATCCTTGAAGTAGCTGATAAAATGGATCAAGTGTATGAAGCATTTGCGGAGCTACAACGCGGCAATACGGAAAAAGAATTCATTGTCATGTACCGCTACGCATTGATCAAGATCAAAAATATCGACCTCCACTGTGTTCGTTATTTCCTGAATCACATCCTGCCCGATATTATCGAAGAAGGTAACCGCTCCCCGTTTGATATCCGCAAAATTACGGAAGAAGCATTATCCCAATAATCAGCTCAGCCCATCCGGATTGCCTTGATCCATGGACAGAGCTTTTTTTGTACCTGCCACTGTTGCCGATACTCGCTCGGATACAGGCCCGTTTTGTTTTTGAAAATCCTGCTAAAATAATGTGAATCCGCATACCCTACCGCTCCGCCAATGGTCTTGATATCCAAATGCTCATACGCTGCAAGCAGACGTTTTGCCTCGTTTAGTCTCAAACCCGTCAGGTATTTCAATGGTGTCTCCCCTGTTACCTTTTTAAAACATTTCCCCAGATAGTCTACGCTGAAATGCATCTGTGCTGCCATATCCTGCAATGTAATCTCATGCATGTAGTTTTGTTTGAGATAGAGCTTAACCGACGCTGCAATATCTTCCGTTTTCACCTGATCCTCCAGCACGACACTTACATGAGACAGTGAATCCACAGCGCTTCCCAGCTTAAGCTCCATCGCATCCAGCAGCGCACGAAGCTGTTCTTCCGACAACGGTTTAAGTAGATAATCTTCAACTTTATAATGGATAGCTTGCCGTGCATATTCGAACTCATGATACCCGCTAAGAATGACAATTTTAACATGCGGGTAAGCAAAATAAAGATATTTCGCTAGTTCAAGCCCGTTCATCACGGGCATCTGAATGTCGGTAATGACCAGATCAGGTACACTCTGTTCTATAAGTTGCAACGCCTCCTGACCATTTCTCGCCTCCCCTATGACTTCAAACCGTGTATTCAGCTCTTTGAACTTTCGTGACACATTACGACGAATTAAAGCCTCATCCTCTACAATTATGGTTCTGTATTTCATCATCATATTCATACGTTCGACCCTACTCCTTTCGAATGGAACCTCTTATACGAATGCTGACACCGCCGGTAGATTTGTTTTCGATACACATCCTGGCTGCCGGACCATACCATAACTTCAAGCGAGCCCAGATATTTTTGAGCCCCATCCCGTTAATCTCAAGCTGAGGCATTTGATCCCATTCCTGAGATTCATCGATATAATGCACAAGTTGTGCGAGCGTTTCAGGCTCCATGCCTGGGCCATTATCTTCAACGTGAATCTGCCAGCTCTCCTGATCGATATGCAATTCACCTGTGATATGCAATTTCCATGGCAGTGTATCACTCAAACCGTATTTCATCGTATTTTCGAGCAAAGGCTGAATGATCAACATCGGAACCCGGATATCTTTCATCTCATCAGGGATCGAGAACTCGTAGTGCAAATCATCCTCAAAGCGAATTTTCATACATTCAAGATACCGTTCACAATACTCAAGTTCGTGAGATAACGGGACGCCGTTTATGCCAGAAGTAGAGATATAACGAAGCATAGAAGCGATATGATCGCAGAACACCACGATCTGTTTATTCATGCCCTCCTCCGCCATGATGCTTATATTGGTAATGTTGTTGTATAGAAAATGCGGGTTCATCTGTGACTGCAATGCCAGCAACCTCGCCTCTGTTTCCCGGGATTTGATGGCCATCTGGTCCTGAAAAGACTGCACAAGCTGCTGATTCAACCGGATGAAGGTATCATTCAGCTCTGCCAATTCCCGGATGGACGCAGGATGGTCCAGCTTGAATAACAACCGACCAGCCTCCTGACCTGACATCAGGTCGTTTTCACCTGTTTTCTGAATAATGCGCTGCAACCGATGAAGCGGCAGGGTAACCCTTTTCGAAATCAGATACGAAAACAACAAAATAATCAACAGGGTAGCTAGCGTAGCACCTGCAAAGATCCATGCCATCCGGTTCAGATTGGCGAAAAGGGACTGCTTGGACTGCATGACAACAACAGTCCATCCGGTTTCCTGGGATGTCATATACGTCATCATCTGCCTTGACCCCGTAGACGAATAGGTCACTTCCTGCATCGTTTCAGGCGGAGATGTACGATGTTGAATCAGCTTCATATCTTCCGAATAGCCAGCTGAAGCTGAAGAGGAATCAGCAGCTAACGTGGCTGAAGGAAGCGGGTACAACAAGGTATCCTGCTCATCCAGCACATAGACTCGAAGTTCCTTATTACCTGCTTGCAGTTCGTGCAAATACTGGAATAGTTCTTCGGCAAGCTGCAAAATTTCAACGACACCCTGACTGACGTAATTGCCATCCTTGTAAACCCGTGTAAGCGAGATATAGGGTTGATCCGTTCTCCCTTCCCCGGTAGGCATGGGCAATGCGCCACCTTGCAGCAGACGAATGACACGCCAGCCGCTTCGTTCCCAGGTTTCCTTATACCAGGGGCGCTGCTTCAGATCTACCGGAAGCTGTCCGTTGAATACTCCCGCCCCCAGCATCTTTCCATTCACATCGTAAATGTTAGCCTGTTTGGCCGTATTGGAACTGCTAATAATCGCCATAATGACATCAATGAGTGTAGTCGTGTCCTTATACAGCGCGGGGTTACTTGTCATCGTTCGTTCAACCCCCTCTGCCGGTGCCAAATAATGACTGAAATGCTCCTTGACCAGATTGGAATATACGATGTTCATGGAGAAATTATTCATTTTAACAACTTCCTGATCCAGATGACTAACAATGGACAACCCCAATTGTTTTTGCTGCTCTTCACTTCGATGACGAATATCACTGGTGAGATACACATATAACAGCCCAGCCACAATAAGGGAAAACGTAATAAATACCACTGAATAATACGCAAACAAACTCTGCTGTAATGTTCTGAATCGATACCGCAATTCCATACCCCCGTCTTCATTATCAACATCTGCGTATCTGCGATGGTTTCGAAAATGTCCACCCCGAAGAACGCTTTTGTCTATTGAGCCTATTCGTTATTCAAAGTAAAGTTATCCACATAAGAATACGCTTACATAAAGCGTTTCGGCAAGTGAATAAATGATTGAATTTCAGGGAGGTTCAAAATGAGAAAACGATTTCTTTTTTTAATGACAAGTCTGCTGCTTCTCTCCGTCCTGCTGCTTGCCGGCTGCAACTCGGACAAAAACGCGGAAGGCACAGGCAAGGTCACACTGACCTTTGGCACAAGCCAATCCGGTATTCCACGAACGGGGATTATGCAGACGATGGCGAAGGAATACGAGCAGGAAACCGGGGTCAAAATTGATTTTCAGGTGGTTCCAGACGCGCAGTGGCGTGATCTGATCAAGGTAAAGCTGGCTTCCGGTGAGGCTCCTGATATTTTCAATGTGGATGTCGACCCGCTGAGCATGCCAGCCAATGTCAGACCAGAAGAAAATGCAATTGATCTGACCAATGAGGGGTTTACGGGACGGATGTCTGAAGAGATTTTGCCTACCGTCAGTCATAAAGACAAGGTATACGGGGTTTCATTTGCCCCTACGAAAATCTGGTATGTGTACTATAACAAACGTATCTTTGCTGACCTGGGTATTGAACCTCCTACGACCTATGCCGAATTCAAAGACATTAGCCAGAAAATCAAAGATAAAGATATCATTCCATTCTATCAAGCTCCAGCGAGCGGCTGGTATCAGGTGCTGCCGTTGTTCGAGACCGGGCCGAACTATGAGCAAAAGGCCGCAGGAACCTATGAAAAGCTGAATAATAATGAGATGAAGGTCGCAGACTTGACCCAATTGAAGACCGTTATCGAGCAATTGAAAGAATTTGCTGATCTTGGCTATTTCGGCAAAGACTTTTTATCCAATACAGTAGAAGCGGGAATTGAAGCATTTGGACAGGAAAAAGCTGCAATGCTGCTGCGTGTTCCAGGCACGGAAAAGGAAGTCTCTGAAGCCTATCCGGCGATGAAAGATAATATGGGATTCTTCGTGATGCCTTGGGGAGAGAATCAGACAATTGGTGTGAACCCCGGCGGTTCAGCGGCCATGTTTGGCAACAAAAACAGCAAACATCCCGAAGAAGTGTTGAAGTTTTTCCGCTGGATTACCGAGCATGATCATCTGCAACAGGTGTTTGATGGAGGCGAAGGAAATCTGACGATCTGCTGGCCCGAGATCGAACCGAAGCTGACACAGGACTACATTGATTATGAGAAAAATCATGAAAAGGGCACCGTCATGCAGGCTGCCGTAAAATATATCGATCCACAGTGGATGGATATCGGTAAAGACTTGTCAGGCATGTTTGCGGGAGCGATGACCCCTGATCAGATTCTGCAAAATATTGATAAACGCCGCGCCGAACAAGCCAAAGTGCTGAAGGATGAGAAGTGGCAGTAACAGCCGGAGGTTATTTCGGAAACAAATGCACAACTGGAATGGAGTTACTCCATCGGTCAAACGCTGGGGTACTTCTTCCCGTTTTGCAGAAAGGATTGGTGTTACGGGTTATGAATACGAACAAAATCTACCCTTGGTATTTCTCATCCGGAGCGATTTTACTATATCTGTTGTTCATCGTTGCTCCTGCCCTGCTGGGTATCTACTATTCTTTTACCGATTGGAACAGCTATAGTTCGGAGAAAAACTTTATTGGTCTGGAGCATTTCCGCACGATTCTGGCAGGTGATCCGACCTATCTGCTTTTCATTAAAAATACAGTGCTGTTTACGGTGGTTACCTCCATCGCCAAAACCGTTCTGGGCTTGTTCCTTGCCCTGCTGCTGGTCAGCGGTGTAAAAGCTGCCAATTGGCATCGGATGATTATCTTTTCGCCCCAAGTCCTCTCCTTCTTGATTGTAGGTCTGGTGTTCAAAAGCCTGCTTGATCCGAACAACGGGTTCGTTAATGTTACCCTGCGTTCCATCGGTTTGGATGCACTCGCCCAGAACTGGCTGGGCTCTCTCACTTGGGCGATGCCATCGATTATGGCTGTCGATACGTGGAAAGGCATGGGGTATATCATGGTGCTTTTTATCGCGGGACTGCTCGCCATTCCACGGGATTATTATGAAGCTGCATCCATCGATGGTGCGGGCTTTATTCAAAAGCTGTTCCGTATTACCATACCTATGCTGCTGCCTACCATCACCATTGCCACCGTGCTCAATATTACGTATGGCCTGCGTGTCTTTGATGCGGTATACGTTCTGACAAACGGGGGCCCGGGCAATGCTACGGATGTGATCAATACGGCCGTTTATTCATCTTTTGCCAAAGGATACTGGGGGCTCGGGAGCGCGCTATCTACCATTCTCTTTGTCATCATGGCGATCATCTCTTTCTTCATCATTCGTTTGATGAATCGAAAGGTGGAATACTGATATGCGGTTTCGAAAAAAGATTATCTCTCTGACGTTAAATGTACTCGCTTGGCTATTAAGTCTGGTTGTACTGATTCCATTTGCCGTTATCCTATTGAATTCATTCAAGTCAGACGCCGAAGCCAAGGTACTGAGGCTTACGCTTCCCGAGAAATTTATGTTTGAAAATTATAAAATCGTCTATGAGCAAGGACACTTGGGAGGTTCCTTTTTTAACAGTCTGCTGCACTCGGGCGTGTCATCTCTGCTGCTGGTGTTTGTCGTGGCATTCTCTGCGTTCACGTTATCCCGCAATCATTCGAAACTGAGCAAGTTTTTATACTTTTTTCTGATTCTGGGCATCACACTGCCACTAAACTATATTCCGCTCATGGAAGTGATGAAATCACTCGGGATGATCAACTCCCACGCAGGCATGATTCTGCTCTATACCGCCATGGGCATTCCCATCTCCCTGTTCATCACGTATGCGTTTGTGGGCAACATTCCGAAAGAGCTGGATGAAGCTGCAATTATGGATGGTTGCAATGGAATCAAGCTGTTTCTTCGAATCATTGTACCTTTGTTAACCTCGGTGCTGGTTACCGTATTTGTTCTGAATTTTCTGAGTGTCTGGAATGAGTTCACTGCGCCGCTCTATATGCTGAACACCGTAGAGATGTGGCCAATGACGCTGGCGGTTTACAATTTTTTCGGACAATTCAGCGCCAAATGGAATCTAGTCAGCGCCGATATCGTACTCACCTCGCTGCCAGTTCTGATCGTATTCCTCATCGGGCAAAAGTATATTGTAGGAGGTCTGACTTCCGGTGCAGTGAAAGGTTAGACCGGATTGTAGCTTTTATATAAAAAAGCCCTCGTCTGAACCAACTGTACGCCGTTTAAGGTTAAGAACGGTATACACGGATCAGACGGAGGGCTATCTTGCTTCCTACAACACTATAAATGTATTAATCATGCGCAAGACCGCCCACATCGGGAGGTGAAGCGATATCACTGCTCTGCTCCAGTGATTTGATCATTTTCAAACGTGACGTGATAATCGCAATCAGAATAACGAACAGGCCCGCAATGATAAACAGCAACGCTATGCCTCTGCCAGGTCCGGTTCCAATGATCTGACCCACGGAGGATGCCAGCGCTCCCCCCTCCACTAGCAGTGGGTTAAACACATGGTCCGCCAGAAATCCAGCCAAACTGTACGCGATAATGAAACCAAGCTGGGACAGGATACCGATAATCCCCCACACTCTGCCTTGCTTTTCATTGGCAATATTGTTCCGCACCAACACATCTGCACTCATATTAACAAATGGTAGGGAGGACAGGAACAGAAAACCCGCAAAGATAATAAAGTAAATGTTCGTCGATACACCCAGTAAGGAGAACGCCAGACCACACATGACCAAACCTGCAACCAGCACACTCGCATATTTCTTCGTCATGGTGAAAATACCGATGCACAAGCTGCTGATCAGCATACCGATCGCACTAACGGACTGAAACGTTCCGAGTGTTTTGGCATCGGTGAATGAGAGCAACATTGGGCCAATGAGTGTTTCCAGGAACCCGAGATAGAAGGTAACCAGAGAAATGATAATAACGAGTAGCAACACACCTTTGTTGGTGACAACCTCTCTCCAGCCTTCCTGAATATCGGTCATCCAGTTGCGATCGTCCTTTTCCTCTCGCTCCACCTTCATGCTCTTGCGAATAACGAGTACGGCCAGAATGGCAACCAGGAACGTCGCAATGTTAATGATCATAATAACTTCAATCGTTGTCACGCTAAGCAGAATACCTGCGATAATCGGTGAAAACAAAAACTTGGAAGATTCAGCAAGTTGCACTAGGCCACTGCCCTTGGAGAACTGATCCTTATCCAGCAAGTCAGTTGCTGACGCTTTATATGCCGGACTTTGCAGCGCCGAGAACACCGAGCTGAACGCCACACCCACATAGATATGCCATAACTGGATATCACCCGTGAGCATGATCGACAGAATAAAGACCAGACCAGCCGCAGAGCCAAGGTCACCAATAATCATCATCGTACGGCGGTCAAATCGGTCAGCCATCACCCCTCCGATCGGGCGAAGCAAGATGTTGGGCAAAAACGTAAATAGCGTAATCAGCGCAACGCTGGTTGCCGTATTTGTTTTTTCGAAGGCATATACCCCCAGAGAGAACGCGGTCAGTCCGATACCAATCATCGAGATCAATTGACCAAACCAGACAATCAGAAATTTACCAAATGATTTGTGAGCAGTTTGTTCCATGGTTACGACTCCTTTACTTGTTAAGCTTGATGTGGGAAATATAATTCCGTTACATAGGCAAAACTTCCATGTTCAGCACCCAGAACCCGTTCCATAATCTGACTGAAAGCTCTAACCTTCTTCTGAAACTCTTCTTCCTGCCAATGAAAAATGCCCTGATCCAGCAAAAACTGCGAGGAAACAAGTAAAAACTCAATGCTCTCCTGAGGAGCAGGGGTATGAAATACCCCCTCCTGAATGCCCTGTTCTACGACTTCTGCCAGAATGGGACTGAGACGGAGAACCGTTTCAACCAGACTTTTTTGATGCATTTCTACATTTTGCACGCTGTGCAGTTGCTCGATCACGCCAAGCTTGCGATCATCAGGCTGATTCTGGGTCATAATGATGCGGAAAATTTTATCATGCGCGTTGAGCTCGGGATCTGCCACGACACGCCTCGCCGCAGCTTCGCCGCTCATAATAAAACGCATAACGATGGCATGCATAACCTCCTCTTTGGACTGGAAGTAGTAATAGAATGTGCCTTTGGCAATATCACAAGCCTGAAGGATATCCATAATCGTTGCTTTGGTATACCCTTTGGTCACGAACAGAATTTCGGCTGCATCCAAAATTTCATTTCTGCGTTCCTCCGGATTTTTCATCAATCTCATATTCTGTCCTCCATTACCTCTCGACCGACTGTCGGTCTATTCTAGTCATGAAGCTCTAAGTTTAGAACCCCATTTCCGTCAACCATTGTCCTAACCGACTTTCTCTCGCCTTCAAATCCTGTTTGTCCCGGTCATACTTTCCGATGTTTTTGTCTGCAACCAGATTGCCGTCCATCATAAACAGTACTCGTTCCGAGCGGGCTGCAACTTTAACATCATGTGTAACGAGCAAAATCGTTGTTCCTGTGGCATTAATATCTCCAAGAATGTCCATGATCTCATGTGTTGATTTTGAATTCAGCGCTCCAGTAGGTTCATCTCCGAACAAAATATCCGGATTGTTGATCAAAGCCCGGCATATCGCAATCCGTTGCAGTTGTCCCCCTGAAGCTTGGGTAATGTTATGCTCAGCCAGTTCGTCGATTCCCATTTTTTTCATTAATGACATTGCACGGTTGTTAATCGTGTCCCGGTTGCTGTTTTTGGCCAGATAAGCAGAAAGGATGATGTTGTCGAGCAGATTTAAATTTTTGAGCAGATGAATGTTCTGGAAAATAAAACCCATTTTGGTCAAGCGTAGACTCGCCAAATCTTTCTCCGGGAAAGCCGATATTTGTTTACCGTTGAAAAACACACTGCCTGCACTGATTTGATCCATGCCACTGATGTTATAGAGCAGGGTCGATTTACCCGAACCGGATGGGCCCATAATGGAGACAAACTCTCCTTTTTTGAGTTGCAGATTAATATCTTTCAGAATGCGCTGTTCTTCATTCTCGCCAATCGCTACGGATTTATTCACATCTCTAGCTTCTAGTATTGTTGTCATCTTCGTTATGCCTCCCTATTCCACTATCATTTTCGAAATGCTAGTTTCCCGAATCGACTGAATGCTGATCCAGGCTGTAATAATGATCGTTCCTGCCAGCAGCAATGGACAGAGTACATACGCCTGCACCGGATCAATTACAAATACAATCTTTGAAGCACCAAAAGAGGACATAATGCCACTCACCAGCATTGGACCCAGTGTATTGGATAAGATTGTGCCTGCGGCTACACCTACAATGAGGATGACCAGTGACATGACGACATACTTCAATTTGATCTTGGATAACGCAAAGCCGATGCTTCGCAATACAGCAATATCGTTGTTATCTTTGGCAACCATCATCTGCAGGAACAGTGAGGTAATCAAAATAGAAATGAATACTCCGATGGCCAGTGCAAGTGTGGTCACCAGCTTTAATTGCTGAATCGTACCACCAAGCGTTTGATTCAAGTATCCTTGAAGATCCGTTACACGCGCTGGCGAGAAATCTTTCTCGTATGTTGCAATTTTGGCAGCCATCACACCGCGGTCTTTCAGATCCAAGCTGACTACATACCAGAGCACACTATCTTTGTTGTATGGCAAAAGCGCCTTTGCTGTTTTTCCGCCATTCGTCACATCCTGATAAATGCCGCTGACCGTCATCACTTGGTCTTGACCGCCCACTTGCAAGGTCAGCTGATCCCCCGTTTTAAGTTTGAGATCATTGCTGTTTGCATCCGAGAGAGCAATCTCACGATCTGTTGCTGGGGCATTTCCACTTAGATAAGACAAAGGAAATATACTGAAATCTCCGCTCTCCACGCTCAGATTATCGTAGCTACCTTCTGCATTACGAATCTTGAACTGGCTTGTTACGAGAGGTGAATATTTTTGAACATCTGCATCGTTTTCAATTTGATTCACCAAACGAGCATAACGCTGCTCTACATCATTCGTATGCCTAAGATCAATTCGAATATCACTTTGCCCTACACCCATATAAGATATGAAGCTTGGAGCCTGAAGTGTGTTCAAAAAGTTAAGCGGTACGATCATAATAAATGAGCTGACGATGAATACGAATAATAACAAACGGAACATTTTGACACGCTGCATCACGTCTTTTAACCCAAGGAAAACAGGCACGGAAGACCAGCGATTACGTGACAGGTTTAAACGGTTGCGAACGATCTGTGTATCCCCCAAACTTCCAGTGCGAAGGGCCTCCACAGCAGAGATCGAACGAAAACGACGAAGCACAGCGCGGCAGAATAGAACAACCATGGTGAAAATCAAACCTGCTGCGAGTAGAGGCACGGCGAAATGCAGTAATGTAGCCGGTGCTTTCCCCATATACAGCATAATATTAGATACAAAAAGCTGGTTCACTCCGAGGGAAGCGATGTAACCCAAGATGGAAGCCAAACCCGCCATAAACACATATTTGACCAAATAGAGCCGCTTGATATCTTTCTCTGAGATACCAATGGCTTTCATGACGCTGATCTCGCGGTAATCTTCCTCAATAGTGGCAAGCATGGTAAAACGAATACACAGCATCGCAATCAGAATCAGCACCAGACTGACCAAAATAATAACGGCTGCAATAATTCCGTCTGTCATCCCATTGAGAATCTGGAACAAACCATAGGTCACCACCGGGCCAGCGTTAGGAAGCCCTGCATTTTGATAGGCTTGGGTGAACTCACTTGTTTTGGCAGGATCATGCAGTCGGAACTCAATGAGATATTCCATCTCTCCGACCCCTTGCTTCAATTGCCCCAGATCATCCGGGCTTACGATAAAACGCTTCGAGTGCACAACAGATGGATTCATCTGTGCATCACGCACAAAATCAACAATGGTGTATGAACGCTCAAAAGCCCCATTATTGATCCGAACCTGGTCACCGATATTTAATTTATTTTGCTGTAAATAATACACAGGTACAGCAATCTCGCCATCACGAACTTGGATAATCTCACTATTCAGATTCAGTAAATAGTCGAATTGCTGATTTTGTGTAACAAAGTCAATATCCATGACGGTATTTTTCTCGGACTCTGTACCAAGATAAAGGTTGGCTCCATTGATGTTAACCATCTCGACAATCTGATGTTGCTCAACCATTGCATTTCCTTCAGCCCATGTGTTCACTTTGGCCTGATCCAGATCTCCAGAGTGCATTTGCACAAAATGAGGTGTCTTCGATTCAGAGAACAAATACTGAATGGAACTCGTCAGTTCCATGATCATTCGAGAACCGGAAGATACCAGCAAAGCAGCGAGCAGGACAAAAATAAACAGCGCAGCCGTAATTCCTTTTTTCCTCATTAAGTCGTTTCTCAGCATTCTCAGCAGCATAAACTAACATGGCTCCTCTCATCTATCTACTATGTTCAGTCGTTCTACTTCTGGAGTCATAAAGCTTGTCAGATAATGCGCCACTGTTGAAGGGTGGTGCATGATGAACATATGTGTCCCCTCTCGAATGGTCTGAAGCTTCATCGGTACATCAAAATATCGTTCCCATTTGAGCGCTGACTGAAGGGGAACGGCATTGTCCCGTTCTCCCCACAGAAACAGCACTGGCACTGAAAGCGGCTGACATTCAAGTGTCGCTGCGGATTCCAGCATGCGAAAATCTGCCCGAATTACAGGCATGAAATACTGCAAAAGTTCTTTTTCGTGGATGAGCTCTTTAGGTAGACCGTCATAGGAAAAAAGGTGATCAATCAGATGCTCATCAGACATCTGGTCATAACGGTTCAATCCACATTCAGCAGGCGTATTGCAGGCAGATAATACAAGACGCAATGTCTTTGCTACATCTGGAAGCTCCTGTTGTAACCGCTGAGCAACATAATAAGCTGTAATTCCGCCCAAGCTGTGCCCAAACAAGGTTGCGCCAGATTTAATTATAGGCAACAGTTCGTTCGTATAAAGCTCTACAAGTTGTTGCATATGTTCCAGAGGCTCTTCCGAATTCATCCCGTGACCGGGAGGTGTAAATGCCCATATTTCCGTATCCGGAAGGTGAGATACTAAAGGATAAAAACTCCGAGAGTGTCCACCCAGATAAGGAAAACAGATCACCTGCCTGTTCCCCCTGCCCTTCTGCAGTCGTTCAAGATAAGTCTCTGCCATCACTCCATCACCACCGTTAATTGCTTATTTCGCGTCTAGAACATATGCAGGAAATGTCTGGAGCGTTGTGTCAACTTTTTTGCGTTTAAAGACGATATGAATGATAATTGCCGAGGTTACGAAAAAGAAAAATTGCATGATCTGTACTTGCGGATTGAAGTAATACAGATCGATCTGACTTCCTGTAGCAACAAGCCAGAAAGCCAAAAGGTAAAATAACAGCGTACCTCTGGTAGCATTGAAGATGTAGCTCTGAAATACGATAAACGCCATAAGCTGCACCACGTAGTATATGTATGTGGTTGAGGTGCCAAAAGATGAAATCAGATAACCCGGAAGCACCCATAGTCCAAACAGGAATCCTGTAATCAGACCACTTGTTACATTGTTTTTCAACTTGCCTTGCAAGAAGGGAAGTAAGAATCCAATCCAGCCAAATAAACCGCCGATGAGCCCCGTCTCCTTGAACAAGTTCAAAATGCCAAGCCAGATCATTTCCGGTACACTATATGTCAGATCGGGGACCGGTATGCCGAATAGCAGGGAGCCAAAATGCATCGATGAAGCAAATACGATGGAAATACCGATAATTACAGGAATCCAGAACAGATCTTTTTTTCGCGGAACCAGCTTCAAGAACATGCCTTTCAGCGCGTCTTTGCCACCCATTAAATAACATGTAATCAATCCGGCAATGGAAGGAGAGTACAGAGCAACGATAGCTAACGGATGCATCAGATGCAGTTCACCAGTGATTGGTACAATAAAATCAGGAAAGAACATGAACAAGCTGGCAATACCATAACAAGTACCGAAGGACATCGCCAGAAACAGGTACATATACTTATTGGAAGGACTGGCTGCCGGGCTAGACACTGGACGAACAGATGACTGATTGGCTGTTATCATCGTGCCACCTCCTTGGCAGCAAGCTTTCTCTCAATGAGATCATGCAAACGGTTAATGGTACTGAAATTGGCCAAGTCCAGATCATCATTTCCGATCTCAATCTGGAATCTGCGCTCTACAAAATCCACTAAACGCATCGCAAAGAGTGAGTTGACAAATCTCATTTCAAAATAGTTGTCGTTGTCGCTAATTTGAGCGTCCTCATGTTCCATGGTAAGATTGTTTCCAATAAACTCTCGAATTTCCTGACGATAATCCACTGCTCTTCCCCCTTGTTATTGATGTTGTCTTTCAGGCACACAAACTTCAATATAGTCCGGAAACTCCACAACCTGCTTCAGATCATGCGAAAAGACGATCTTTCCGTCAGGATCTGCAGACAGCTGTGTAAAACCAGCAAAACGATAGCTGATATTCATCATCCGGTTTCTCCCGGTTTCTCTGAAATCAGCAAGCATCTGCTTACCCTGTTGCCTCGCTTCACGCATAATATAAGTGAGCAATACACTTCCTGCCCCCCTTGACATGACGCGGCATGACATCAGCAACATGTTCAGTCTCCATATATCCGGCTGCTTATGAATAAGCGCGAGCCCGATCTTTCCATATGTTCCGTACTTGTCTTCAAGTTCACACACCAATAGCAAGTAATCCTGTGAAGTCATCAACTGATGTAGTTCCTCATAACTGTAAGTGATCCCTGTAGCATTCAACTGATTGGTACGAACCGTGAGTTCTTCCGCTCGCTGAAGATCATCCTCTGTCGCTTCATAGATCGTAAACTTCATACCAAGTGAAGCCAGAAACTTCTCCGAAGGACCTTCATACTGTTCTTCCGCCTGCTTTCGAAGTGTATCTGCCTGATACATCTGTCTTCTGCGGGAAGAGTCTGCTGTAATAAAGCGAGGCATCAGTCTCGGATCATTCAGCATCGTCTCATAGTGATCTGCATGAAGAACCTGAACATCCGCATGTACACTTTTCACTTCCTCCAGTTCAAAAGGCTGGTCGTCCACAAACAAGATGGCATCCATTCCGATATTGATGTTCTGCTGAATACGCTGAATGGATATGGACTTCGCATCCCAATGAATCTCGGGGTATAAAAAATACTCGGCAATGCCCAATTCGGTAAGTTTGGCCCAAGCCAGCTCTGCGTCATTTTTACTGGCAATGGAGTGCAGTATTCCGCGGCGGTCTAATTGTTCAATCACCTCCTTTATGCGCGCCCTTAGCTTCACATCTCCGGATTCAAGTAAGACTCCATCCCAGATCGTGTGATCCAGATCCCATACGACACATTTGATATCCTTCAACCTCTCCATGGTCATGCCTCCCTTTCGTTAATAGGCATAGAACCCTTGCCCCGTCTTGCGTCCCCAGTGTCCAGCATCCACCATTTTCTGCAATAGCGGACAACAGCGGAATTTGGGGTCCTGATAACTGTCGTACAGCACTTTAAGCGAATGCACAACGGTATCGAGACCGATCAGATCTGCTGTTTCCAGCGGGCCCATCTGATAACTAAACCCCTTTTTCATAATGGCATCGACCTGCTCAGCTGTAGCGATACCATCCTGCACAATAAAGGCTGCTTCATTCATTAACAAATGCGAGAGTCGGTTCGATACAAAACCCGGCAGATCCTCGATGACGACCGGATTTTTGCCGAGAGACTCCAGAAACGCTACCATCTCTTGCTCTGTCTCAGGTGTTGTATGATGCCCTTTGATCACCTCCACCATCGATTTAACCGGAACCGGATTCATCAGATGTACACCTATGGCGCGTCTTGGATCAGGTAAAAAGGAGGCCAGCTTGGTTACTGAAATACAGCTTGTATTCAACGCGTAAAGAGCATCTGGACGGGCCTTTTGACTCAAACGCGCATAAACTTCCTTTTTGGACTCTATATTTTCGGTCACATTTTCAATAATGACGTTAGCCTCTTCCACACCTTCGTCCTGTATTTGGAACGAAATTCGATCCATGATGATATCGAGCGGGACCTCACCGTATCCTTGTTTCAAGAAACAGGCTGAACGGTATTCACGACGTATGACATCAGGTGCCTGAAGGATCACGGACTCTGAATGATCCTGCAAAATGACCCGATACCCCGCTCTGGCAACATCCAGTGCTGTAGCACATCCCATAACGCCTGCGCCAATGATTGCAATGAGCTGATTATGCATACCTAACCTCACTTCCTATTGATCTGGCGGTATTAGACAAGTTCATCGTAGAGCTCTTTCATCTCCGCAATCGCCGCAGGGACACGCTCGCTGAACCAGGCCACATCTTTCATGTCCAGCATAATGTTCGGATACATGCGAGAGAGTGTCGATACAAGAATACCGTGTTCCGCGAGCTTGCCATTCAACAAAATATCAAAGGACATCAATTCAAATGTATAATCGGCCGTACTGCTAAGTTCTTCGGTGCAACAATGATAGGAAGCGCATCCCGCCGGGCCTTGAACAATAAGGGGGAGCCCCACCTTCGCCGCTTCCCTTGTGAGAATGTCATGAATCATCTCGGCGTGAAGATTCATACGATTCATGGCTTCTCCTCCATTGCGGCCCAACATTTCGAGCGTTGCTTTCACCGCGGCTGTACCTAACGGATAACCGTTAAACGTTCCCGCATGAATTACTTTTTTGTCCACCAGCAGCTTCATGATATCGGCTCGTCCAACTAGAGCAGACACGGGAACACCGCCGCCAGCAATCGCTTTGCCCAGCGTAGTCAGGTCGGGCGTAACACCAAACATCTCCTGAGCCCCGCCAAGTCCCATGCGAAACCCTGTAATGATCTCATCAAAAATAAGTACAACCTGATGATGATCACATAGTTGTCTCACCCTTTGCAGATAACCTGGAGCTGGCATGACTCCGCCTCCGTTTACACAAACCGGCTCCATGATTACTGCTGCAATGTCATCACCATGTTCAACAAACAATTCTTCCAAACGGGCAGCATCGTTCCAAGGTAGCAGATAGGATTGGGATTCCATGACATCCCTCGCCCTTCCCTGTGTTCCCTTCATGTCACCAGGATAGTCCGAAGGTACGGGCAAACCTGTTCTGGGCGTTTTACCGCCCATAATGTTATCTGAATTGCCATGATAATGACCTTCAAAACGAACAAAGCGATTTTTGCCTGTCCAGGCGCGGGCAAGGCGCAGTGCATTTTGCACAATTTCTGTACCCGACAACCCAAACCGGATCATCTCAGCTGAAGGTACATATTGGTGGATTAACTCCAATGCCTCAGCGTCCAGATCACAATGGCTTACCGACAGAACACGATCAATCGTATCCTTCAGGCATTCGTTATATTCCTCGTTACCGTGCCCTACAATAAGTGCACCAAAGCGAGCATAGAGATCCAGATACTCACGGCCGTTCATATCGGTTACCCTGCTTCGGGATGCATGGGCAAAGTGTAGCGGTGTCTCCTCCCAGGGAAGGTGGAAATTATAGTGCACACCGCCAGGAAGGTGTTGTTTCACTCGCTGGTTATACGCCATCATATTTGTAGTTATCATCGCGCTTCGCCTCCCCGGTATGTTTGAAACTCTGCCGCATACATTGCCAGGAGCTTCGACTGATCCTGCGAATCATCCAGCGAATAGGCAGTGATTGCAGTGTCGTACTCGGCAATCATATTTCTCACACTCTGGCCTGGGCCGACATCCATCCAAATGCTCGCACCCAACCGCCGAATTTGCGCTAAAGCCTGAATCCAGTGAATCGGCTGCAACAGCTGAGCTGTCAGTAACCTTGGGATATCCTCTGCTGCTTGGATGAACTCTCCGTTCACGGTGGAACATATCGCAAATGCAGGCTCGGTAAAGGAAAGCTTAGATACCATCGCTTCCATCTCAGGCTGGATAAATTGCATCAGTTCGCTATGATATGGCGCATCTGCTTTCATAGGCATCATGCGGAAGGGAATAAATTCCCCTCCAGCTTGATCCACGAGATCATCCAGCAAACGCAAACCTCCCACCTCACCTGCAACAACGAATTGGTTAGGTGAGTTATACCCCGAGATAGTCACGTAATGAACCTCTCGAATATTGGCAACGATGTTTTCGAGTTCTGCTTGACTCATATCAACGACAATTCCTGCTCTGCCCTTCTGTTCCTGTATTGCACGATGCATCAATGCCCCCCGTGAAGCCGAAAAGCGGACTGCATCTGCAAACTTTAATGCACCAGCAGCCACCAAAGCAGAAATCTCACCCAGGCTGTGACCAATCGCATAATCTGGATTAATTCCAGTCCGGCGAACGAAGGAATCAAACAACGCATAACTTGCTGTAAGTACAGCGGGCTGAGCATATTCGGATTGTGTCAGTTGCTCCAGTGAGCCGGCCAGAATCAAATCTCTGAGATCAAACCCGATAACCTCACTCGCTTCGGCAAAAATCAACCGGACTTCCGTTTCTCTCTCTAAGAGATCACTGCACATCCCGATATATTGGCTACCTTGCCCTGGAAATAATGCGCAGATCGTCATAGCCCACCGCCACGCTTGTAATAGGTTTTCAGCCCATAGTGTGAGATCATCTCCTGCTGCATCTGGGAGGAGCCTTCAATAATCTCCAGGATTTTAGCCTCCTTGTACAGTCTGGATACCGGATACTCACTGCTAATTCCATTGGCTCCATGAACCTGGAGCGCATCATTTGCCACTTCTACTGCAATTTTGGATGTAAAATATTTAGCAATCGTTGTTTCCATGACAGCCTGCGGGTCCTTGGCTTCTCTAAGCTCGGCTGCCCGCAAACATAGCGCTCTTGCTGCATGGACTTTCGTTACTGCATCACCAATCATGCCGCGGATGAGCTGGAAATGACTGAGTTTCTGGTCAAATTGCTTTCGCTTGCGTGAATAGGTCACCATGGAGTCCAAAGCCTCCTGCGCTATAGCGAGTCCTGCCCAAGCGATGCTATATCTGCCCTGATCAAGCGCGCCGCTTACGATGTACTCAAAGCCTTCGTGCATACGCCCAATCAGATGGCTTTTGGGCACACGAACTTCATGAAGATCAATTTCAGCGATTCCTGTCTCGCCACCAACCATTACACCCTCGATGGCTTGCGTCTGCACACCGTCAAACTGACGTTCAACCCAGAATGCTGTACTCCTCCCTTCTTGGGAGGCAACAATAATGAACACATCCGCTACGTCTCCAAAGGTAATCCACTTTTTCTTTCCATTAAGTACATAACAGTCCGCTTCTTCCCGCCAAGTTGTCTTTACGTTTTTGGCATCCGACCCGATCTCGGGCTCTGTCAGTCCAAACGCTCCGATCCATTCCCCACGGACCAACTTGGGTAGCCAGGACGACTTTTGATCTGGCGATCCGAAACGTACCAAAGTTTCGCTCACCAGTGAAGTATGTACCGTCAATAAGCTTCGAACCGCCGGAAGTGCTTTACCAAATACTTCCGTTAACAGTCCGTATGCTTTGGGACCAAGACCCATTCCCCCATACTCATGTGGAATAGATGCAGCTAAATACCCTCTTTCGGCCATAGCACGAATTAACGAGCGGGGGATAGACTGCTGCTCCTGAATTTGCCGGGCATAAGGACGAATCTCACGGGTAGCAAATAACTCGGCTTCATGGAGAATCTCTTGCTCCTGTTTCGAATCCAGTTCAATCATTCGACTGCCTCCCCTTGAAGAAGCGATTCATGAAGATATGAAGCGAATTCTGCAATCGTCTTGTATTCAAACAACGCAACAGGACTAATATCCACCTGCAGATGTTTACGTGTACGATTTATAATTTTGAGTGCCTGGACGGAAGAAACCCCTATTTTCAAGAAATTCGTTTCTTCATCAATCTCATCAGGTTCCTGTTTCAGTGCGGCAGCGATTTCCCCTTTAATAAACCCTTCAATCTCTTCTCTTGTCATATCAAGACCTCCGTTCCCTGATTCGCCCCTACCCAATGTACATGTGGCTCGAATGGATGCGCTGGTAAATGCACGATCTGGCCCGTTCCATCGGAATGCAACTGTTCCCAATCCAGTGAAGCACCACGCACGTAGAGCTCTCCCAGCAACAAGGCTAATTGTGTTTCCATAGTAAGCGTTGTCGCTCCAGACAAATGGATATAACTCTCTTTGCCTGTACCTCCCGCAGGTTCGACCCCTTCACAAGTAGCCAGCATTACAACAATATCTGCACTCGCCATCGGGCAGTTTGTATCCTGAATACTTCCGGATGTTATTTTGCTGCGATTCAGCGTGATTGTCGGCTTATCTGGAGCCTGGGTGGAATCCGCCTTATCGTTCAGCTTGAGCTGGGATAGCATTTGTTCTCCACCGTCAATGCCACGAACCTCCTGGATGGAAGGTACGACACGCATGAGGGATTCGAGCAGGTTCGCCCAATACTCCTGATCAGCCAGTTCCAACTTATTTCCTCCAACAACGATGTTGACACGGGCGGCTCGGCTTCTCTTTTTGAAGCCAAATTGCAAGCTTTCCTGACTCCACTCCCCGGTCTCTTTTACTGCGACAGCGGCACGATAACGGTAATGCTTTCGATACCTGTTCCGTGTGAAGCACACGTCCGTTAGTCGGAGATCCGGATGTTCTTCCAGATACTTTTTCGTACTATGAATCAGCTTCTGCAACGCCTGCTCTGACTTGGCAGAGAAGGTTAACAATTGATCCCGTTCCGTGTCCTGTCTCCAGACTGCCGGTGCATTCCACTCCTCCAGCACAATATGGGCATTCGTGCCGCCAAGACCAAATGAACTAATACCAGCTTTACGCGTTTTTCCTTGGGGTACCGTCCAATCTTTATGCTCATTAACGATATAAAAAGGAGACTGTTCCAGGCGAAGAGCTGGATTAGGGTTATTCATATGCAGACTTGGAGGAAGTTCCTTGTGCTGCATACTAAGCAAAACTTTGGCCAGACTAGCTCCACTGGATGCTGCGAATAAATGTCCTATATTGGTTTTGACCGAGCCTAGACCGATAGAGGTGCCTTCGCCGTATCCTTTCTCCTGAAACAGACGGAGTAACGCATTCACTTCAATGGGATCTCCAATTCTTGTTCCTGATCCATGCGCCTCGATATACGAGATTTCTTTTGGATTCAGATTGGCATCGTTATATGCAGCTCGTAGCACTTCATATTGCCCCTGAGGATTAGGTGCCATAATACCTAAAGAGTACCCATCGTTATTCACCGCTGTGCCACGGATCACGCCATAGATATGTTTATTCGCGCGAACTGCCTCTGTTAGCAGCTCCAGGTATACAACTACTGCACCCTCACCAATAACCGAACCATCAGCTCCCTGATCAAACACCTTGGTATGTTGTGTAGAAGAGCATATTCCCGCATTACGTGATAACTGGTGCACATGAGGTGTTGCCAAAATGCTTGCTCCGCCTACAACTGCGCCAGAGATACGTTTGTCCTGAATCGCTGCCACTGCTTGCGTCAAGGCTACGAGAAAGGAAGAACAAGCGGTATCAATGGCCAGCGCCGGGCCCGTGAAATTGTATAAGTGTGAGATCGATGCCGCTGCGATATTGGACATATTACCAACCATCGCATGAGAGTGCACCTCGAATCCCTTGCTACGATTCATGTAATCTACAACGAGATCAAAGTAGGAGCTGGGGTTAATACCAACATATACACCGACATCACGTTTTTCCTCCTGATCCACGATCATGCCTGCATCCTCGAGCGCCTCATAGGCAACCTCCAGCAATTTGCGGTGCTGCGGATCCATAAATGCAGCTTGTTCCGTCGGCATTTCAAAAAATTCGTGGTCAAAAGTATCCGGGTTCTTTAATTCTCCAATCCAATCTGTCCAATCCGGCCGTTTGGAGCGTACAGCTCGTTCCGGACTCACCTGATCCACACTGTCCAATCCTTGAACGAGATTGCTCCAGAACTCCTCTTGTGTATCTGCATCAGGAAGCCGAAGGGACAACCCTGTTATTGCAATCGCTCGGTGTACGTTCAACTGATTATCCGGGCGTATTTCATTTTCGAGTGACCTGTTCTCTTCGGGAAGTTCCTGAAGATACTCGACCATTTCCTGTACCGTTCTGCCAAAGACGAGTACTTCCTGTCCCAGTTCACGTCCCATGTGTGCAGACAGCTTGTCAAGCAATTGGTAGGCAAGAATGGAATTTCCCCCTAGTGCCAGAAACGAAATATCCGTCGCTACTTTCCCCACAGGTAACTGTAGAACCTCAGCCCAAGCCCCACGCACAGTCTGCTCCAAGGTTAACGGATGAACGCTCTCCGCAATGGACTGTGATTGGTTTTGAAGAAGCCTAGCTTCAATGGCCTCGATATCCTTGTTAAATGCACCGCCCTCATACTCGTTTCTCAGCATAAAACGCTGAACTTTGCCGCTAGTCGTTTTCGGAATAACCTTAATTGGAAGAACATGAGTAATCTCTATTCCTAGACCAGCCCTCATCCGATCTATTAAGTCCTGCCTTATTTCCAGAAACTGCGGAGTGTTCGATTTATATTTTACAAATACAAGCAGTTCTTCAGTTTGGGAAATGTTATTGAAATGTCCCACAACCGTCAGATTGCCTCTTGGAATACTGCCATTTTGATATAAAATTTCTTCCAAATCATGTGCGTAATGATTTTGACCACGGATGAAAACGATATCCTTGATTCGTCCACTTACAACAAGGGAACCTTCCGCCATAAAACCGAGATCCCCCGTCTTCAGCCATCCGTCCACGAATAGCTCTCGATTGACTTCTGGCAGATTGTAATATCCGGAGGTTACGGATTCCCCGCGAATCTGGATTTCACCCACCGTGCGCTCATCGACAACTTCTCCGTACTCATCGGCTATTCGAATCTGGATTCCCGTCATGGGATAACCTTCATGCACAAACTCAATCAGATCTGCCGGGTCATGAACAGCGGCATCCACCGGAATCGCTTTTCCTTGTTGCACAAGCGCTTTACGTGATATTTGTTCGATGCGCGGCTCCTCTTTCAACCTCCAGGTACACACACCCACAGTTGCCTCAGCCATGCCGTAAGCAGGAAACATCATATCCGTGCGGTAACCACAGGAACTGAATTTTTGAGCAAATCGTTCAATAACTTTGGTCGATATGGGCTCGGCACCGTTTAGGGCCATGCGCAGCGAAGACAAATCAAGCGAAGCCAGTTTGGAATCCGGGATCTTTTGAACCATCCATTCAAAACCAAAGTTTGTGCAGCAGAACCACTTCCCTTGATGTTCCGTAATTTTGCGTAGGAACAAGTAAGGGGATCGTACAAAGGTATACGGAGACATAACCATTAAATTAGCAGCGCTTAGTACAGTCGTTAGGTGTTGCCCGAACATTCCCATGTCATGCGTATGAGGCAGCCAAGTAAACACGTTATCTCCTTCTTCAGCACCAAGGAAGGTCTTGCATGCAATACTGTTCGCAATAATATTCCGATTCGTTAACTGTACTCCCTTAGGGATACCTGTACTTCCTGACGAAAACTGTAGAAATACGACCTCTTCAGGAGCAGTCAGACTTATTTCAGCAAGTGTATAACTTGTCTGAAGCTTGCTGACGCTAATGCAGTTCAATCCCTCAAAAATTGGACTCTCAGTAAGCTGTTCGTATTTTGGCAAAAATGCTTCTTCTACGACTACCACAGGTTTCCCGAGGATTCCCCATATTTTCGTGAATTTCTCCAGACCAGCTGAACCCGGCTCCCAGGAGGCAGGAGGACTGACCGGGGCGACAATAATGCCGCCCAGAATACAAGCCCAAAATGTACGATAAAACTGCTGTGAATGATCAATCTCCAATATAACGACTTGTCCCTTAGTTAACCCGCTCTCAAGCAGGCCTTGGAGATACAGACGTCCTTGCTTCAGCAGCTCAGGATACGATTCAAACTGTTCTTCGCCGGATGAACTGATATAAGTGATTCCCTTATCCGGATGTTTGTCAGCGATATACATAAGAAGTTCAGCAACTGTTGCATAATGCTCCGGCACAATCAACTCCGGCCCTCGTTGTATGGACTTACTGGACATGTTGCACCTCCGCTGCCTCATTATGAACTTTCACTTTTACATTCACGTAACTGCCGAGTTGCTCCTCAATCTGCTGTTTCAAGCGCTCCGTATCCAGACCTGTATGACACCCCAGGTGCACGTACACAGAATTTTCATCGTATCGAATGACCCATTCCATGTATGCGAGGCTCGGATTAGACCCGGAGTCATCGATCTGTTCGAACTCTGGGATGGTCTCCTCGCTGGAGATAAAGCCCTGGAAGTTGAACAAAATAAGTTTCCTTGGCTCCTGACCCGTCTGTCTGTAGGCTGTAGCCAATTGTCTTTGAATTTTGGAATACGGAGACGTCATGACCGATTCATCTGTCAGCGCCATAAAGTTAATGCTGTGTCGTTTCGTGAAGTCCAAGCGTTCCACCAAATCTTCCTGAGCAAAATCAGCATGCACAAGAATCGGAATCAGATCGAGGAATTCACCTACGTGATCATAATACGTTTCTTGTCCATACTCTCGGCCATAATGCACAAGCGCAACAGGCAACTCTTTCGCATTCAGATAAGAAGCGATAATGCCAGCAAAGGATTTAAAATAGTTCCACCAGGACTCATTAAGATCTTGGTCTGTAATATCTGTACGCGGTATTTCAACCGTCATCGCTGAAGGCGCTGACTCGCCTGTGGTGATTAACAGTTGATTCATAACGCTACTATTGCAATGTTGCCAAGCCTGAATGGAATACCGCTCCTCGAGTTCATGCTCAGTGATGTTAACAGGCCCTCGAGACAGCATGTTTACATAATCCTCATATTTGCGTATCTCCAATGAACCTTCTGCAGCGATCATTCCAGATTGCTGATTACGGGCAATTGCCGACTCAAGTTGCTGCTTAATGATCTCGGCGCTCATGCCATCAAAGGCAAGGTGATCGAAACTCCAAATCAGTTTGTGCTTACTAGCTCCTGTTCGCAGAATACACAGACGCCATGGCAATCCATCGAGTGTATGCGACTTGTGTAATAGCGACTGAATTAGTTTGTGCTCCATTTTTTCCAGCGTAGCAAGAGCGTAGTGACGAACATCAAGATATGGAATGAGTTGTTGCAACATATCTGCTGCTTCGGACAAATCACACTGATGCCACTGTAACGTGTCTTCCTCATATATAATGCTGTGTAGCAACTGATGACGGGCAATCACCCCGAGAATCAGTCTTTTCACAGTAAATTCATTTAAATTACCCTCCAATATGGTTGTAAAACCGCTTGCTCGTGCAGTTGTAGAAGCATGTGCTCTTTGAATTGGAGATAGTGGGAAGCGACCAATAACAGGTGTTCCCGCCATGAAACTTGAAACCTGATTACAATTATTCAAGACATGTGATACCAGGCTGTCTAATTGTTTCTCATGAAGTGTAATGTCTTGGGGAATTTCGATAGGGGACTGAATTTGCAGGCTTTCTTCGAATAAACTGGGTGGAGAATTCAGCATTTCCAGCGAATTCGCTAACGCTCTAACTGTAGGATATTGGAATAATTCGCTCACACTGATGGCAATTCCTTCTTTTGACAAAATTTGCGTGAGTGCGATACCTTTAAGCGAATGTCCACCATTTTGGAAGAAATGATCGGTTACGCCAAAGTTCGGATTACTCAGCACCTTTCTCATGGCTGCAAGGATTTTTTGCTCTATCTCCGTCAGGACAGAATCAGTCGCTCTAGGAACGCACTGCGCTTCTGCCAGATCGGCTAAAACCTTCCGATCCACCTTGCCGTTAGCATTAATAGGCAGATGATCCATTCGCCAGATCTGTGCAGGTACCATGTATTCAGGCAGTCGCTTGTGCAACTCTGCTCGAACATCATCAACCGTTCGTGAGATGTTGGATTCACATGTATAAAATGCAGTGACATATAAACTTCCAGATTCATCTGTAGCTGTCATCACAAAAGCATCCCTGACTCCCGGAAGTTGCTCCAGACAATTGTGGATCTCTGATAACTCAATTCGGAACCCCCTGATTTTCACTTGAAAATCAGATCGTTCAATAAAGATCAAATGGCCATCATGTAGACGCTTGACGATATCTCCTGTCCGGTACATCCGTTCGCCTTTGCGGAAAGGATCAGCTATAAAATGTTTTAAGGTCAGCTCTTCCCGGTTCAAATATCCAATACCTACCGCATCCCCGCTAATATATAACTCGCCTGGCACATTGGCAGGAACAGGATTCATATCCTCGTCCAGAACATATAGAGCTGTATTGGACAATGGATAACCTATAGGCAGAGAGTCGGTATACGGCTCTGTTTGCTCCAGTAAATAATAGGAGGCAAAGAAGGTCGCTTCCGTTGGTCCGTATCCATTTAACAGTACGCCTGGTCCGACACATGCCATTGCTTTATTTGCGTGGCTCACGGATGCCGCTTCGCCCCCAAACATCACTCTGCGAACCTGTTTCAGGCATGCTGCATCCCAATCCACCAGCATATTAAACAACGAGGTTGTAATGAAAAATACAGATATTTGCTGCTGACGAATGACTTCCGCCAGACGAGCCATATCGAGAATGATCTCTTTTGGAATAAGTACCAGAGTAGCCCCATTAATTAAGGAAGCAAAAATATCAAAGATCGAACCGTCAAACGCATAATTGGAAACTTGTAATACCCGATCCCCAGGCACTACTGTCACAAAATTGCTTTGCTTCATCACTTTAATGACATTGCGGTGACTCATGACCGTGCCTTTTGGCGTTCCGGTCGAGCCTGACGTATAGATGATATATGCCGGATCGACTGCAACAGTCTTTATCTGCTGGACTATAGGCTCTACAGACTCTCCTGAAACAAACGATTCCAGTTCTGCGGACGGGATCATGACACGTGGAACCGCTGATTTCCATGCCGAGGCATACGATTCTTCGCTCAAAAGTATAGACGCATTGCAATCTTGTAAAATGAACTCAATGCGAGCCGGCGGTGATGCCGGATCAATTGGTACATATTGACAACCTATTGTTAGTGTAGCAAGGATACTGATCATCTGGATCGGTCCGCGGTCCAGGATCAAAGCAATACTTGAGCCTGATGCCACGTCTTGTCCGAGTATTCGAGATGCAAGCTTCTGAACCTGTGCGTACACATCAGCATAACTCAACTCCTCGTTACCCCACACCAAGGCTGTCTTCTGTGGATGTAATTGAACTTGTTCCTCAAATAGTTCGGGAATTGTTGCTTCCCGCGGATAGTCCATGTGGTTGTCGTTGACACCGAACAACAGCCATTCATCCTCTTCAGGCACAGTAAGCTTGATCTGACGAACCCGCTCTACCTCTCCTGTGACCATCTGAGTTAAGATATACCGGAACTTGTCCATCATCATTTCCATGGATCGTGCATGGAACAATTCAGAACGATATTCCAGTTCAAGCGTATACTGTTGGTGGTGTTCAACGACCGTCCAGGTCTGATCAAACTTGGCATGCACCTTTCCATCCATCCAGGACTCAACTTGTAATGTCCCTGCTTCAAGCTCATCCGTACCCATATTAATGTAATTAAGAACAATATCGAAAAGTGGATTACGGCTCCCATCACCCATCAGATCAAGCTTCTCAACCAACGCTTCATATGGATATTGCTGATGTTCATAACAGGTTAACAGCTTGCTACGAACTTCGTTCAGATAAAGCTCAACAGGCTGATCCTTGTCTAACATAGTACGAATGGCGAGCATGTTTACAAACATTCCCATGACGTTATTCAGTTCTGGCTTCTCTCTTCCGGCTACAGCTGTGCCAACGACCAGATCATGCTGTCCCGTGTATTTGGAGATCAACACATTTAAAGCCGCCATGAATAACATGTAGGGAGTCAATCCCTGTTTTGCACAAAAATCATTAATCTGTTCACTTAACTGTTCTCCAAACTCACTGCTAATTCGGCCGCCCTGGTTAGAAAGTTCTCCACGTCTCGGGTAATCTGTAAGCAATTCGACAGACGCAGGCACATCCTTGAATTCTTCAAGCCAAAACGCCTCATCTTCGGCAGCATGCCCGTCTGATGTAGATTGATCAATCCATTCAGCATAGTCCTTGTACTGAATCGATAATGGTTCTAAAGATTCCCCACTATATAACCGGGCAAATTCTTGCATAAGAATCGCGATGGAACTCTGATCAGAGATAATATGATGCATATCTATGAACAGAATATGTTCGTCATCGGACAGGCGGGCAAGTTTTACACGAACCAGTGGTGCCTGGGTCAGATCAAATGGTTGCAGCCATTGCATAAACTGCTGCTCCGGCTCTTCTTTTTCAAGTTCCAGCAACTCCACTACACTTGAAACCTTATCCTCAATGACCTGGTATAGTTCACCTTCAAGCATTTCAAAGCGCGTACGGAACGCCTCATGCCGCTGTACGAGAGCATCCATCACCGCTGTAAATTGTGCCGTATCGAGCGCTCCCTTCAACCGGTACGAACTTGCAAGATTGTAGGCTGTGCTCTCGCCTTGCATCCATTCATGTACCACGAACATTCTTCGTTGCGCAGAAGTCGTCTTGTATCGGTCTTTGTATGCTGCTGGGAAAATGCTGTCTCCTGATCCCGAATAATCCAACCCATTGTCTTGTTGCTGATCAATCCATGCCACCATACGGGCAAGGACAGAATGATCGAACACATCCTCTAGTCCCATAGCAACTCCGAATGTTTCCTTGACTCGGGATGCCAGAGTGATAGCTTTGAGAGAATGTCCACCAAGCTGGAAGAAATCATCCTCGGAGTTCACTGATTCACAACCAAGCAACTCTTGCCAGAGCTGAGCAGTGGTGTCATATACTTCATCCACATTCAAACGGACTCTACTCTTACCCGTGTTCGCCTGTTCTGGTAATGAAGTCAGAGAAGCCGCAGTTTGAGGCACACCCGTAAGCAGGTACAGCGGAACATCATGCTTATGAACGATTGGATCGAACGAATAAGTCGGGAGAGATATCTTTTGCCCAGAGCTATGTCCGTTAATATGTGCCCAATTCAGTTCGATGCCTCTGCACCAGCAATATCCCAGTGTTTTCATGAAATAGATATCGGCTTCAAGCGAGCTGGAACGATCTCCGGTAAGAGAGATAACCTGCGCATCCTTCAATATATCGTTGTCTACAAGCTCTCCGTTCTGTAGCGGACAGGCTGATACCCAAAGTATCTTTTCCGCAGACAGTAAAGAATTCTTTGATGTGTCGATCGTACTCATTGCCTCAGAGAAGGCACCCTCTTGTATCTGCGAATCTTCACGGCTATATAAGAGACGCACTGCATGAGCCAACTCAAGCGTATTGCTAATGACCTGTCCGACCAGTTCACCGACACCTTCTCCACACATTCCATCCGGTTTAACCCCTGACTCAATCAACGTTGCAAACAGAGCGTACTGCACCACAAAGCAATACATAAATTTCAGGTCTGAATCCCGAATTGGCCTGCCTATACTTTGACGAAGTGCATACTGTTCCTTGGATTCAAAAAAGCTCAGTACTTCTTCAAAGTGTTGCTTGAATCGTTCAGACACTAGACTGCGATACCTGGAAGCATAAAGTTCCCGAATCACGTGTGGTTCCCATAAAACATCCCCACGGATGTAGAACATTACTTTAGGCTTATCCCCCTGGTTCACACTCGCTTGTGCTTCATGTTCCTCCACCTGATCTTGCGAAGGGACGTAGCCATCCACAACGACAAGAGCTTTACGATAGTTAAATCGACTTCTTCCCTCTTGCAATGTCCAAGCAGCGCTCGGCATCTGTTCCGGCATTTTTTCGAGTGCTTGTAAAACCGAATGATACGTTCGATCCAGAGCGGATTCGCTCTTGGCCGAGAACGGGAGTAAGTGTACAGGCTGATACACACTTTGACTCTCTCGTACGGGCGGTTGCTCCAAAATCACGTGAGCATTCGTGCCGCCGATCCCGAAGGAACTTACCGCTGCGCGCAGAACCTGCTGCTGATCTTTGAAATGTTGCGGCTCCTGATTAATGTAGAAAGGACTGCGTTCCAGTTCCAGCATAGGATTGCTTCTTTCCATATAAATCTGCGGCGGAACTGTTCGGTGATGCAACGTTAGAACGGTTTTGATAAATCCGGCAACACCAGCTGCAGCGTCCAGATGACCGATGTTTGCTTTGACCGAACCGAGGGCGCAATAATTACGTTTATCCGTTCCCCAGGACTGTCTAAGTGCTTCGATCTCGATGGGATCACCGAGCTTGGTGCCTGTCCCATGTGCCTCCACATAATTGATTTCCTGTGGAGACACTCCCGAGCGGTCAAGTGCGGTTTGAATGACCTTCACCTGTCCGGTAACACTTGGCGCAGTATATCCGATTTTATCCAATCCATCATTGTTAATCGCTGAGCCTTTGATCACCGCAAAGACCTGATCCCCATCGCGCAAAGCATCATGAAGCGGCTTCAGCACAACCATGCCGCACCCGTTCCCCGAAACGGTACCTGATGCCTGTTCGTCAAATGCTCGGCAATACCCATCTTTGGAATAGATCATGCCTTCATGCCAGCGATACCCTTCTTTGAGCGGATAAGAGATAGACACTCCCCCTGCGAGAGCCACGTCACATTCTCCCCGGATCAGTGATTCTGCTGCCTGATGAATCGCGACGAGCGAGGTCGAGCATGCCGTCTGCACAGCCATACTTGGCCCTCTTAGATTCAGCTTGTGAGATATACGTGTCGTAATATAATCCTTCTCATTCAGCGTCATCGCTTCAAAAGCTTGCAGTAGATCACCTGAACGACCCAGGAATTGAACCATCCATGGTAAACTCAATCCGCTTCCGGCAAATAAACCGATGGAACCTGAGTACCGGTATGGATCACAGCCCGCATGTTCAAGCGCTTCCCAGGAACACTGATGAAGCAGTCTAATCTGCGGGTCCATCATTTCGGACTCCTGATACGGGTATTCGAAAAATCCGGAATCAAAAAACTCGGTATCTTGCAAAACGCCTTTGGCTCGAACATATTCAGGATGTTTATACTCTTCAGGCCGCACCCCTGCTGCTGCCAATTCTTCTTCAGTCAGTCGGGTAATGCCGTCCTTACCTGCCATCAGATTATCCCAGAACTCCTCGATATTTTTTGATCCTGGAAAACGACCGGCCATACCTATAACAGCGATATCCGATGGGGAAGTGCTTCTGTTCCTGCTGTTCACATCCGCATCTGTTTTGATGTTTATCACTCTTTCTTGCATCATTGAAGGATCAGGTTTGACCGCAGTGCTGGTACTCGCGATGGATTCCCCGGATACATGTTCTTGCTCATGTTTATTCTGAACAGGGACATCCACCGAAGTTAACATCTGTTCAGACATCAGATGATCAACGAGCGAAGTAATGGAAGAGTGTTCAAACAACTGCACAAGCGGAATATTTTTCCCAAGATAAGCGTTTAACCGGTTATTAATCAAGATCAGACCTAGCGAGTTACCGCCAATATCAAAAAAGTGCTCTTGTACTCCGACATGATCCCGGTTCAACATCTCTTTCCATGTTTCAACCAGCATCTGTTCCAGCTCTTTGCGAGCCTGTTCTCTTCCCACTGGAGAAGAAGAACCAGCCATTAAAGATGGAGCTGGCTTCTCATTAGCTTCGATCGCCTCAATCGCTCCAAAGTCAGTCCATTGAAGGGCATTCCGATTCAATTTGCCATTCGGCAGAACTGGCAGCTTGTCTAGACGAATGATGCGTGAAGGCATCATATACTGTGGCAACCTCTGTTTCAGCCAAGACCTGAGCAAAGTGTCCTGCTCTTCCATATTCGATACACTTATGTCCGGCTTCAAGCTGTAGTAGAGCACCAGTTGCGACTGCTCAGGCTGGTTTCCTTCGACCTTCACGACGGCTTCTCTCAAACGTTCATAGCTCATAGCCATTTGCTCGATCTCGTTTAATTCGATCCTGTATCCTCTGATCTTCACTTGCTGATCCAAACGTCCTGCTAGTTCGACCTCCCCGTCCTGCAACACACGAGCCAAGTCACCTGTCCGGTACATACGTCCACCCAGAACCTTTGCATTGTCAATGAACTTGGCAGTCGTTTCGGTCAGATTATTCAGGTAACCTCTGGACACCCCACGGCCTGCAATGCAGAGTTCCCCATAATTTCCGGGAGGCAATAATTCACCCTCTTCATCCACGATATAAAGCTCCGTATTAGCAATAGGTTTGCCAATCGTGATGAGTCCAGATTGTTGCAACTCTTTGGTCGTTGACCAAATCGTCGTTTCGGTAGGGCCATACATATTAAAGACACGGGCAGACGAATATTTTTTAATATCAATCAGAAGTCCTGCCGGAACACTTTCTCCTCCGGTAAGAACACACCGAAGATGAGAAAGTACCTTCGCAAATTCCGAATTTTCAACAAACGCTTTAATCCGGGATACCGTGCTGAGAATATGCGTTACGCCATGCTGCCTTATCTGGCGCGCGGCAAGAACGGGATCAAGCTGTTCCTGCTCGTCTGCCAAATATAGAGAATGCCCTGTACACAATGGTGCCCACACTTCAAATCCGAAAATATCAAAAGATACCGTTGTTACACTAATCATTCGATCTGTTTCATATTCAAAAATGTTTCGATGCCTGATGTCTTCCACAAAATTGACCATCGCATCGTGAGCAATCATTACCCCTTTAGGCCTTCCGGTGGATCCAGAGGTGAAGATGACACAAGACAAGTCAGAAGATAGAACGTCCACATTCGGATTAATAGTTGAACGTTCGTCAGCAAAATCAGGCTCATAAACGATGCGTTCGCCTTCAAAAGCCACGACATTGGCCTCATTAGCAGTGCACAGTAGCAACTTCATCTTGCTATCTTGCATCATGTCCAGAATACGCTGCGGTGGAAATGCTGGATCTATAGGCAGGTAAGCTGCACCCGCTTTGAGTACTGCGATCAACATAATAATGAGAGTTTCATCCCGGCCAGTTAATATGCCTACGGGTTCATCTCTGCGTACCCCTCGATTGATCAGCTTCCAAGCCAACGCATTCGCTCGCTCATTAAGCTCAAGGTAGGTAAGTTCCTTGCCTGAAGAAACAATAAGTGCAGTCTGGTCTGGTGTACGCTCTGCCTGTAGTTCAAACAAACGATGCAAGCTCAGGGTATGATCATAATGTAAAATGGGGCCTGCCAACCGATGAACCTCAGCTCCCGAAGCACGCTGGACTCGTTCATACAGCTTACCTAGAGGTGCGTCCGGTTGTTGCACAACCTGCTCACATAGTTCAATGAATTCCTGAATCATATGTTCAACCGTTTCACCTCGGAACAGGTCTAACGCATATTCAATGTACCCTTCAATGACTTGCTGCTCCCTGTTCTCCTGACATGTTAACAACAGGTCATAAGTTGAGACTCCGGTCTCCACAGGAATAGAACTGAATTGAAGTCCATGAAGTTCAAGATCATGCAGTTCCATGTTCTGATAATCAAAACACACATCAAAGATGGCATTACGGTTCAGTTCCCGCTTAAGTCCAAGCTGCGTTACAAGCTCATTAAATGGATACTCCTGATGTGCAAAAGCATCGAGTGTATGCTGTTTCAGCTCTTGTAAAAAAGCGGTATAGGTCCGATCTGATGCTGGATAATTCCGCATGGCAATCATATTCACAAACATTCCGACTGTTTCTTTCCATTCTTCCTGTAACCTACCCGCTACGGGGGTCCCGACTACGATGTCCTGCTGACCTGTTCGACTCGCTAACAGAAGATTCCATACACTCAACATCACCATATACATGGAAACTTCCGTGGATGAAGCCAGCTTGTGCAATCGCTCCGTTAACGAGTGGCTCAACGTGAAATGAACTCGTTCACCTTTCATCTCTCGCTGTAATGGACGATCATGATCAAGTGGAAGCTGCAGTACAGGCGGTGTTGGACTCAACCGTTCCAGCCAGTATGTTTGATGCGGCTGATATGCCTGAGAAGTAAGACGCTCCTGGTGCCAGACCGCATAATCTTTGTAATGTAACCGGACAGTGCGTTCCTCCCCAAAGTACAGTGCATTGAAGTCGCGTGTAATCAACTCAACGGAAGTACCGTCCGCAATAATATGATGGATATCAAAGAACAACAGATGCTTGCGCGCTCCTGTTCTAATCAGGTTCACTCGCATGAGTGGAGCCTGATGAAGCTCAAAAGGACGAATCAGCGTCTGAATCAAAGCAGAAGTCTCTTGTTCATCGGCTAAATACTGCTCGGTAAAGCTGAAATCTAAAGGAACGGATGCATGAACCATCTGCACCACCTGATCTCCGCGTATTGCAAACGTCGTTCGAAGCGCTTCATGACATTGCACCAGCTTTTCCAGTGCAGCCTCTACTCTGGCATGATCCAAATCTCCTTCGATCAGGGTAGCCGACGGCAAATTATACGCCGTGCTATTTGGATCCAGCATGGATTGAGTGAACATACGCATCTGCGCAGATGAGATTGGATAGGCATCCATTATCGGCGCAGCCTCAATCATGTTCTGCTTCTGTACTTGCGGCTCAACCATTGCAAAGAGATGTTCCGCCAGTTGGGCTGGTGTAGCATGGTTAAACACATCCGCAACCTCTGCCTGAATCCCGATGGAAGACCGAATCGATGCGGACAAACTGACTGCTTTGAGCGAGTCTCCACCAACGGCGAAGAAATTAACATGCTCTTCCAGGTCATTTATGCCAAAAATCGTTTCATACGCCTCCAGAACAACCCGTTTCATGGCCTCCAGACTACCTGCATAACCTCCCGCAACGGAAAGGGACGTGTTGCTATATTGTTCACTCGACTGAGGTGTATGTCGACTACTGCTTGTTCCTTCCAACGTCGAACCACCAATAAGCGACTGGCCAATTGGATAATGCTGCTTATCAAAATGATAGGTTGGCAAGGAGCATTTGCGGCGCACGTTCTGTCCCTTGAGTACTTTCCAGTCCGGCTGAAGGCCCTCGCACCATAACTCGGCGATTCTGCGGTTTGTATATAGCACGTCCGGTTCTGTTTCTCTAACGTGACGCAACATATTCAATACGGTTTGTGTTTCCTTGGACTTAATGTGCTGTCTCACAAACGAGCTTAATGTCCGTCCTGCCCCAACCTCAATGAATACAGCTTGTTCTTCCTTTAACATTTCAGCCAAGTTTGCTTCAAACAACACCGGCTCTAAAATATGCCTTGCCCAGTAGTCTGGACTTACGATCTCATCCGGCAAAGCCCATGTTCCGCTCGTATTCGAAAGCAATGGAATCCGCGGGCTGTGTAGCGAATAAGTCGACAGACTGTGTTTGAACTCCATCGCTGCATCCTTCATCATTGGCGTATGGAAGGCATGAGAGGTTTTTACACGAACGCATTTCCAGCCGAGTCTTCCGGCCTTATCTTCCATTCGGTCAATCGCCTCTGCCGTCCCGCCAATGACACTGGAACCTGTTGTGTTGACTAGAGCCAGCCACGTACCTTCTTCCAATTGGGATTTTACCAACGGAGAGTCCTCCATGATGACGAGCATGACACCTGGCTGTTGTTGCTGCATCAAACGTCCCCGTAGCCTTACGATCTGTACAGCATCTGCAAGATCAAATACACCTGCAACCACAGCTGCTGTCAGTTCTCCGATGCTATGTCCGATCATGCCATCTGGCCTGATGCCCAGATCAATCAAGGATTGAGCCATGGCATAACTGGTCATGAATAGCGCAAATTGGCTGTACTCCGTCTGGTTAATTCGCTCTGGATGCTGATTACCGTATACAACAGACAGAATCTCTTCTCGCTCTTCTTCAGGAAGCAGATCCACAATCTGCTGTACATGCTTCTTGAACAGTGGTGCAATGCCTGACTGTTCTGTCGATTTGTACAATGCTGCACCCATGCCCTGATACTGACTGCCCTGCCCAGGGAACATAAAATAAACCGGGCGCCGATCTTGCGGCGAATGAACCATTTTTGCCTTCTCCAGCTGACGCATGAATTGCTCGGGATCATCTTTCCAGCTTTTATCCAGAACCAGTGCCTTACGATAAGCAAAATCCGTTCGACCGGTCTGCAATGTCCACGCTGCATCCGAAATGGATAGCTCTGGATGCTGCACGAGATGCTCCATAATTTGTTCAGCAGTGCGGCTCAGCGAGTACTCTGTTTTGGCTGAAAAAAGCAATACATTGACATCATCATCCGGACTGCACTTGTCCATCTTTGGAGCCTCCTCCAACACCATGTGAGCATTCGTGCCTCCTACACCAAATGAATTAATCCCTGCACGCAGAACACCAGCTTCACCTGGTTTCCAGTCCACCCCCTGCGAGTTGACCTTGAAGGGCGTGTTTGCAAAATCAATCTTCGGATTCGGTTGTTCATAATTCGCGGTACCCGGGATATATCCTTGATCAAGACTAAGTGCAACCTTAATCAAACCAACAACGCCAGCCGCTGTATCCATATGTCCCACGTTGCCTTTTACTGAGCCAAGATAACAGAACTGCTTTTTCTCGGAGGCAAAAGCACGTGTCAACGATTCAACTTCAATCGGATCACCCAGAAGTGTGCCTGTGCCATGCGCCTCAATGTAACTAACCGTTTCGGGATCAACTCCGGCTGCCTGATACGCATCCTGAATGACCTCTGCCTGACCGCTTACACTTGGTGCAAGGAAGCTAAGCTTCTCCTGACCGTCATTATTAATGGCTGAACCTTTAATGACACCGTAAATATGATCTGTATCTCGCAATGCATCACTTAACCGCTTCAACACCACGATCCCCATCCCATTCGAGAACACCGTGCCGCTTGCAGCTGCATCAAATGGACGGCAATGGCCATCCGAGGCAAACATCATGCCATCTTCGTACACGTAGCCACCTTCATTCGGCAGCTCTACTGTAATTCCACCAGCCACAGCGACATCACATTCTCCAACGATTAAAGACTGGCATGCCAGATGTGGAGTGACCAAAGACGTTGAACATCCCGTAAGAGCTGTATAAGCAGGACCTCTAAGGTTCAACTTGTAGGCCATGCGAGTAGCCAAAAAATGATTGGTACTGAGTGTAAATGCTTCATATTTGCTGCTGTATCCCGCATCCCCGAACAGCACTTGTCGATACCACTCAAAGTCATCCGATCCACCGAGGAAAACGCCGACTTTTCCTGCTTCATCAGGTCTGCACCCAGCATCCTCAAATGCTTCCCATATTCCCTGATACATTAGTCTGAACTGAGGGGACATCATTTTAACTTCGCCAGGTGTATAGTCGAAAAAGCCAGCATCAAACTCCTCAATCCCGTTGACTCGCCCTTTGGCTTTGACATAACGAGGAGAACGCAGCAATGCCTCGTCTACACCGAGTGTCCTCAGTTCCTCATCACTGTAAAAATGAATGCTCTCCTCTTGTGCCATCAGATTACGCCAGAATTCATGAATATCCTCTGCTCCGGGTACATTCACGGACATCCCTACAATGGCAATATCATCACGCAGAATACCCGCTTTCCGTACAAAACGTTCTTCTCGCAACATCGGTATCCGTGCTGTCTCCTGTTTCTGTCCCAATGCTGCAAACTGCCGCAGTGTAGGACGCTCAAAAAAGCGGGGCACTGGGAAATCCACATCAGTACGATGCTTTAAACGATTATGAGCCTGAATAACGGAAAATGAATTGCCACCAAGTTCAAAGAAATGATCATCTCTCCCGACTTTCTCGACACCGAGCACTTCTGCCCATACCGCTGCAATCTGCCGCTCTAATTCCGTGGCTGGAGCAACGTAAGCCGTGCTTGAAGTGTGAATATGCGTGGTATCTGCAATTAGTGCATTGCGGTCAATTTTCCCGCTACTATTGAGTGGGAACTCCGATTTATGTACAAAAACAGATGGAATCATATAAGCTGGCAGAGATTTGGACAAATGGTCTCTCAGATCAGCCACAGGCAATTCCTGCTCCGATAAATAATAGGCATACAGTAAACCGGACCCTGTCTCGGAGGATTTCATCACAACGACGGTTTGAATGACTCCCGGGTAGGATGAAAGAGTATTTTCGATCTCACCTGTCTCTAACCTTGCACCCTGAATTTTGACCTGAAAATCAATGCGCCCCAGGTATTCAATCGTTCCGCTTGGCAGGGAGCGAACCATATCCCCAGTGCGGTACATCATTCTGAAATACTCAGGGTCCTTCTCTTCGTCAAAGAAAGGGTTAGGAACAAATTTATCTCTTGTCATTTCTTCCAGGTTCAAATATCCGCGTGCAAGACCTACACCGCTCAGACATAGTTCCCCCGGAATGCCCAAAGGCTGTAATTCATCCCGGCTTCCAACGACATACCATCTGGACTCGTTCAATGGGGAACCAATGGGTATGTTTCCATGCCCTTCATAGGCACTCAATGGATAATGGGAGACCCATATCGTACATTCCGTAGGACCGTATACATTATCCAGGCTTGCCCGGATATTCAGTTGGTTGAATTTTTTAATGATATCGGGTGTGACGGCCTCTCCGCCCACAAATACCCATTTCAGCGTGTCCAGTCCTGAGAGATCAGAACGAAGTTCCATCGTCTCGAGAAAAAGACGGAATAGTGTCGGCACAAAGTTGATATGAGTCACCTGATGTTCAGCTACTGTAGTCAATATCTGGTCCGGGTTCTTCTCCTCGCCTGGCGGCAGAATACTTAATGCTCCCTCACCCATAAACCAACCAAACAATTCTGTACAGGATACATCAAAGGTATACGCTGTTTTTAACATATACACATCACTCGCTTGTACTGGAAAACGACGTTCCAAATCAAGCAATGTATTGACCACACTATGGTTTTCAATCATGACCCCTTTAGGTTTGCCCGTTGATCCTGACGTGTACATAATGTAGGCGAGACTGTAAGGATCTAGAGGCTCTTCGAGATTGGAACTGTCTCCCGTGTATACCATCCCATCTTCTGTGTAGATATAGTGAGCCGGAAGCGAGTCATCCTCTGCTTCTGGCCGGATGGCAATAACGGTGGATATATTCGCATCGGATAAAATGTAGGCTTTTCTGGATACCGGATAGGAAGGGTCTAGGGGAACAAAAGCACATCCAGCCTTCAGAACAGCCAGCAAGGCGATGACCAGATCGGAAGAACGTAGCATTTGTACGCCGACTGCCTCGTTTTCGGTCTTTTTCCGTGCGATGATCTGTTTTGCCAATTGATTGGCCTTTGCATTAACTTGTGCGTAGGTTTGTTTTTCTTTTCCTTCGAGTAGAGCGACTCGTTCTGGGTGCTTTGTTACTTTTGTATGAAAAACATCGATGATATGCTGCGGAGTGTAGGGAAAATATGAAGTTTGGTTAAATTGATGCAGCAATTGCTCCTGCTCTTCCTGCATCAGCAGGCTGTATTCACCAATGCTCTTCTCTGGTGCAGTTACCAGCTGTTGCATGAGGAATAAGAAGCGCTGACCCATTCGTTCAATGGAGTCTGTTCGAAACACATTCGGTTTATATTGCAGCTTCAGCTGTGTGCCTTGAGGTGTGCCGTTCAATACAACCATCAGATCACCTGGGAAAGTAACCTTATCCTGTTCCACAAGCTGGCTTCCTGGCAAATCCTCCTCATATGAGTCATACACAAAGGAGATATCAAATACAGATGGTGAGCCTGGTTGCACCTGCAACATACTGTCTCTGACGATTAGATTATTAGGATATCCAATGTGTTTATACGTATCGATCCAGGCTGCAGTGACTTGCTCAAGGAGAGAACCAAATTTAGATTCTAGGTCAATCTGGAACCGCATCGGCAACATATGTACAAAACAGCCAATCGTTTCTTCCAATTCGATATCCGGACGATGGGAATACGGAGAAGCAAACGTGATATCCTCTTTGCCTGCATATTTATTCAAGAGAATACTGAATGCCCCCATGAAAAACATAAATACCGTAACCTCATGCTCCTTTGACATCTCTGTAATATCCGCCATCAACGCCTCTGGAATATCAAAACGTAGCTCATGTCCCACACCGGTCTGCGAACCGCCAGCCGGATAGTCATGCTGCAGTGCCAGGGGCTCTGCACCGTTCATTTTGGATAACCAGAACTCACGCTCACGGTTATACTTGTTCTCTTGTATTTTCGTATTCTCTGATTCGATATAAGAGATAAAGCCCTGATCCTGCTTTATGTCCAAAGGTAGATCCTGCAGGATGCAGGTGTACGCATGGAGAAGTTTATTTTTAAAAATTTCCAGAGACATACCGTCACAGATTAAATGGTGGATACATAAAGTAAGAACATGTGTGTTCTCGTCCATATGTACAAGCATGATTCGAAATAAAGGGCCTTGCTCCAATATGAAGGGAGCCTGAATACATTCTTCAATGTATCCCTCCAGTTGCTGTTCCTTGCCATCCTGATGAGCTTGACTCAGATCCCGCAAAATCAGTGAGTACTCCATATCATCGTGGATCGCCAGAACTGGTCTGTCCTGCTGTATCTCAATGTGCGTGCGGAGCACGACTTGTTCATGCATGAGCAACTCGATGGAACGTCGAAAGGCTTCAAGTTGAAGCCTTTCGATTTGTATCGAAGCGGAGATGTTATAAGAAGATGGATCATTCACTTGGCAATCGAAATAGATTCCCTTTTGTGTTTCGGAGAGTTCCACGGTTTTACGTACCATCACGACCACACCTCATTCATTAATTGAGATTCAAGCTGTGTTGTCATAAATCCAGTCTCTGTCTAGCTCATTACCCAGATGCCGCCAGCCCATATGGAAAGAACGGTGATAAACGTTTGATAGACAACATCCATTATCAAATTGCCGATACTGTCCCCATCTGCCTTACGATTCTTGATCATGACATAAGTATGTGACCACAGACCACTCAAACCATATATGTACATCGTAACCAATACACCCACCCAGAAGTTCCCTTGAAACCAGATCGCCATAATACCCATAACGCCAAGTCCGACTTGCGAGAATCCATATTTGACCTGAAACGGTCCTCCTGGCCAACCTAGCATTTTGGCTGTCTGTTCTGCTCTAGCAATGTTAACCACGTAACCAATAACACCTACAAGTCCAAATGTAACCACAAACTGATGAAGCAATAACACTCTGCTAATCTCGCTCATTTCGCCAGGGAAACCGAGCATCCAAAGATGAATCGTTCCTGAAATAAGCCCAAATAACCATAAAACCAAAAACCACATCGCTGTTTCACTCCTGCCAATTTGTTATTTTGGAATCATTTGTAACTAAATGGATTAATTTGTAGATACCCACATTATATAATCGCTTTTACATTTGTCAATTCGTACATAATTTTCTATTTTGTCGAAGGTTTTACCATTTTCCTTCTCTTATACGCAATGAATCTATCGTACTTAGTTCTATATAACTTGAAATTTTTGGGTCTTATATACCATTTTTACATATATTCAACCAATATATGTTTCTTTTTTAACACTCCAAAAGAACCACCTCTCATTTATTCCATAGTCGAAAAAATTTAATAACCAATGGTTGATTCCTTTACCCATATATTCAGACTACTTTAGTCGTATTTATAGATATTAAATTTGACAACACTTTATTATGTAACTATTATAGTTACATAGATAAACACTTTCGTTTCACACATCCACAGCCACTCCTTGGAGGTGGTATTGCCTTAATACTCCATAGGTACGCTGTACATACACGATTGTTCAACAATGACAATGAAGCTGCTAACGATGCAAATGTTGCAAACCACATTTTAGGAGGAAACACAATGAAATTGTTAGTCACAGGCGCTACGGGTAAACTTGGTTCACTGGTTGTTGACGCGTTGTTGAAGACAAAAGCTGCAACAGACTTGGCTGTTAGTGTTCGTTCACCAGAAAAAGCAGAAGCATTGCGCTCGCAGGGTGTAGACGTTCGTCATGGGGATTTTGATCAACCGGAAACATTGGAGAAAACTTTTGCCGGTGTAGACCGCCTGCTACTGATCTCCACAGACGGTGATAACGAGACACGTATCCGTCAGCACCAGACTGCTGTTCAAGCTGCCAAAAAAGCAGGCGTCGGTTATATCGCTTATACAAGTGTGGTCAACGCCGAGCATAACCCGCTCTCTCTTGCTGAGGTACACCGCAAGACAGAACAAACGATTCGTGAGTCTGGCATCCCTTATACGTTCCTGCGTAACAATTGGTACCTTGAAAATGAAGCTGGCAGTGTACAAGCCGTAACACATGGTGCTCCTTGGGTACATGCCACGAATGACAGTCAGGTCGGCTGGGCTACTCGACGTGATTATGCTGAAGCTGCTGCTGCTGTACTTGCAGGCGAAGGACATGAGAACAAGGTCTATGAATTGTCTGGTAAACTGCGCACACAAGCTGAGCTTGCTGCCATTGCTGGTGAAGTGTTGGGGCAGGAAATCAACGTACAAAATGTCGACGATGCGGCTTATGCGGACATCATGAAAGGTGCAGGTTTGCCTGATTTTGTTGTATCCATGCTGGTTGAAATGCAAAGCGCGATTCGCCAAGGCGCACTGGCTGTAGAGAGCGATGCATTGGAAACATTGCTTGGGCGTCCAGCTCAACCGTTAAGCGAAGGTTTTAAAGCTATTTTGGGTAATTAAATTCGTCATGTCCCCTTCACGGTAACATACAGGATATAGAAAAAGGGTTGTTCCATACGTCACATGATGACGGGGAACAGCCCTTTTCGTATACATTATTATGGAGCTCTTCGAACAAAACTTACACATTCTTTAACCTAACTAATCGATTAACCTTGCTCAATATAACGCGATGGAATTACATCAGCCAGCCAAATACTCTCGTTGCCATGGTAAAAAAGAATACCCTCACGTGCGGCCTGCCCTGCCTTAACGCGTAGAATAACAGGCTGATCATCTCGCCTTTGTCCAACTTGACGTGCCGTATCCATATCAGCCGATAGATGCACATACTGCCGTTGCCGTGGCTGCAAACCGTGCTCCATGATGGAAGACACAGCACGTACGGGTGTACCGTGATACAACCATTCGGGAGGCTGTGTAGCTATTTTGGATATTTTTTGCGGAGTAGAATGACCATAAAGTGCACGAATTCGTCCAGCATTGATCTCGTGCCTTTTTTTCTCCGAAACTGCAATTATATGTTTCAGGTCATCTTCTGTTACATTACGCCACCCTGGGCTTTCGTGCAAAGCGACGAGCAGTTGTGAAATCTCTACCCATCCCTTTTCATCCAGCTCAAGCTCGTATTCCCATGGCGCATGTCTCAATGCATAGGAAAGCTCTTTGCTCAGTTTCATGTAGTCCATGTCTCTCACCTTCCCACATCTATCCTTGTTGCTGAACTGCCGCCATAATCTCCTGAATGTTACGAGCAAGAGCTTCGTGATCCTCCTGCGTAAACTGGATATGTCCATTAATACCGCGATGAATAATCGTATTCATCACTGGATGAACCTCTTCCTTGGATGCAACACGAATCAGATCGTCAGCAAAATCAACTGCCTGTTGTTCACTGTAATTAAACGGTTTGATCAACATCCGAATGCTCAGCGCATGAGCCTGGGGTTCGGCCAGCCGATCACGATGAGTAATGCTGTACACCGCACCAAAACCAAAAGCGGCGAGCACTTGACGTTGCAGTTCTGTCGTTTCTGCGAGTGGTGTGCCAATCAGTTCGCAGACCTGTTCTACCATCTGCTCCAGTTCATGGGCTGCTGCGCCCAAAATAACATCATTCTTATCATCCTTGTTCATAAAATCATTCATATCCATACTCTCCGTTCTATCCTTTATTCCATATCGGGGACGGCAGATGTTTGAAAGCCTCTTGATGGATACCCGCACGATTCAGCGCTTTTCGCAAGCGAGTAGCAACTTCCATGAAATAAATTTCAGGTACCCGATCCCCTGCAAGCTGCTTCAATAGATAATCGTTTTCCAAACCTTGATACAGTGGATGCAAATCTTCGACTAATATTTTCTTCATATCTTCACTCGTAATACTAGCCGTCATGCTACATTCATTGACGAGTGTCTGCAGCGTATCTTCTGCAGCCTGCTTGTCATAGGACGGGTGAGATACAAGATACTGCAGATCATATAGATCCTTGAACCTCGGTCTCACAATCGTCTGATGCAACTTCCAAGCGACTTGAGTGGACAACGGAACCGTGTAGGGAACTACAAAAGGCTCACCTCTTAACGGTCGGTAGTTTAACTCCACAGGCTCTGCATCCAGCTTCAGATTAAATGAAATATCAAGAAAAAGCTCATCTTCGTACCGATTCCCTTCACTGGACTCACTCTGGATCGCATAGGCGATATCGGTATTCACCGTTGGAAAGTCATCATCCATTGCGTAATCAATTTCACGCCAGAATGCATTCTCCCGAAAGCTGCGAAAATGGACTCCATCATTCAGATCAAGTTTGGTCACCTGAATCATCCAATCCGTAAAAATCTGCTTGGCCTGATCCGCATGTTCAATCGTACCTTTATACAAAAAGTCGATATCCTCAGCATAGCGCAGACTTGGATTCTCCAAGTACTGTCTCGTTAACAGGCTACCTTTCAAAATAAAGGATGAATGGACTAGCGTAGCCCGTTTCAATAGCGCTTCCAAAACAATAATTAATCTCTCGTCTTCATTGAAGCGATGTATGGGTATTTCATTCCCGTTTCTCGTCACAACTGTTCCTCCAATCTTATCTTAAACACATCAAGCTGGTTCAATCAGATCCAGCCCCGATCCAACTCTTCCCGACTATCATATATACACAGCTCATATTGTTGCTTGATTAGTTCAATTTGATTGCTTTGCAAAATGTTATGAATTTCCTCGACGCTACGATAAAAGTGATCTGCATGCTCATACTCACGCGCAGTTACAAACCTTATACTGCCATTCTTATGGAGCGAATTACGGGAGATATGGCCACCTGTACCCGCACATATACGCTTCAGCCTATTCACATCTTCGACTTGAACCTTACCATGCCACTCAAAATAAGGTCTGGAATGAGGCACCATCGGTTGCTTGAAAAACCGTTCCTCCTTAGCCGGTATCTCTACTTTTGTACGTACCACAGTGAACCCGTTATTCCTAAATGTTATTGAAATCTCTTCAATGATACGCTGTACATCCTGAAAATCCTCGCTATGGACAATGCCCGTAATCATGGGTTGATGGATGTGCTCTCCCTGATCGAGTTCGATCAGGACCGGTTTTACGTTCTCTTCTTCACAGATACGGATAAAAGTTTGCTTTTCTTGCGGGCTCAGGTCACTCAGGGTAACATGAAATTCAAACTCCATTCGTTCACAACCTTCTTTCCTCCAACGTGCTTATACTAGATTAACTCTACCTTTATTATAGTAAAACCCAAAATAGTAAAAAAACCAAATCTTCTCTGCAGATAGAGTCGATTTGGTCTCCTTTAAACACCACAGCTATACGCAACACAGTCTTACTCCACTTTCATTGAGACTCACCACGGTCATGCCGTCTCATGTTGGTTCTTCGGCTCTGGCTCATAGACTTGAGTATGCTCGTTTTCCTCATGCATCCACTCCACCATACCTGGTTTGCGAACCTTCCACACCAAGGCCTGAATGCGAAGTGATCTTCTCACCCAAAACAGAGAGGTACAACGCTTCTCCGAACGCACCATAAGTCCCCAATGAATGACCCGGGCAAGCCACGGATTGACATATTCATTGTGCTTGCGGACGGAAGGCAATTCATCTTGGAACAAACGTTGCTTCACATCCATAGGCGGCTGACCACAAGTCCAGTAATGAAGCAAGGCAGACAAACTATAGATATCTGACATGGGTCCCTGAACCGCTTTCTCGGAATAAAATTCAAGCGGCGAATACCCTTTAGAGGTAAAAATTGCCTGTTTTGCTCCGGTCTGCATCGGCCAGCGCACAGCCGCACCAAAGTCCAGCAATTTGGGCGTGCCATCCTCCATCACCATGACATTGGAAGGTTTGACATCCCGGTGGAGAATGCCTTGTTTATGAATGTAATCCAGCGTATCCACGAGCGGCAGTAGCGTATCGGTAATAAACTCGGGTTGCAGCGCATGGTTACGCTCCTGTAAATAATCGGTCAAGATCATGCCCGCGCAATATTCTGTGACCAGATATCCCGTATCATTGGCCTCAAAATGATCCACATATGTAATGATGTGAGGATGATTAAGAGATGACAACAACTCACCCTCCTGAAGAAATACAGATAACAGTTCATGGAATTGTCCGCCGTATCCTCGGGATGCACAAAATACACTGCGCTTGTCTGACTGACGTGCAGCAATCCGATGGGGGAAAAATTCCTTTATAGCGACTTTGGCACCTGTATGCCGATTCCGCCCAACATACACAATCGCTAATTCACTACTAGTCAATACCTGTCTTACCTGATATGTATCATTCAAAATGACATTGCGTTGCAAAGCCATATTCCAGTTATTTTTTCTCATCCCAAACCTCTTTTCAAGCTTGTCGATCGGAAGACTTGCCACATAACGACGAATTCGAGCCTGGAACGCATCGGAAATAAATCCAATCAGACAGTCGAATCATCGCTAACCATCTTTATAAACCATACACCACCGTTTGAAACATTTTTCTCGCGGAAAGTGCATTTTCGTTCAAGCTTCCGTTTTCTATATCGAAGATGCAAGCACTCTTCTATACATAGTATCGACAAAAGGGGCAGTTTCGTTAATCTGTTCGTAAAAATGCGAACTGCCCCATGTTCCTATGTTAATCGCCTTTAATAATGCTTATTTAAAAATTGCTGAATCTCCTCATTCATCTCTCTTAGTACATCCTGAGAAGGGAAGTGGCCTGTATCATATTTAATCGCCTGTACATTCGGAATAATTTTCTGAGCACGGTCAATGCACTTATCTCCTGGGAAAAAGACATCCTTCTCACCCACCAGAAGTAGTGTAGGCGAGGTATAATTTTCAAGTTCTTCTCTCTCTGCGAGTTTGGGTAAATCCTGCTCCAGACTGACATATTTGAATATTTTGCCGATCAAGTTTTTATCTGCTTCCTTCATACAATGGCATGACAGGTTATCCGTAATCTTTTGCAAAGAAGCTGGCGAAGAAGTCATACGATACTTAACGAGTGGAAGTGTAATATCATGGGCAGTTTTCATTCTGGAGTTGACCGCAAGACCTGCGGGAGCTACCAGCACCGAGCATGCAATACGCTCCGGAATATAAGTAGCCAATCTCAGAATGATGCCGCCGCCGAAAGAAGGACCAATGAACGCACTTTGTTCAATATCGTAATGATCCAGCAGATCGGATACCCACATCGCCAAGCTGTCAAAACGAGCCGAAATGCTCGTTTCCTCGCTGTACCCGGGATGGCCGATCGTATCCGGCGCAATAATCCGATAGGATTGAAATAAGGAAGAGAACCAGGACAGAGTCATTGGATTCACACAATTGCCACCCTGAAGAATAAATAACGGCTTGCCATCTTCCGGCCCAGTCAGCAACACATGTGTTTTCCCAAAACGTGTCTCCACATACTCTCTTGTAAATCCTTCACCCAGCTCACTCAAATAAATTTCGTATTCTTCCAGAATACTGCTCTTGCCTTCTTCACTTCTATAAATGGAACTCATGTCTGCCTCCTGCAATGTATACTCATCTCACCTGTTCCAGTGATCAATAGCCGGAATCCCGGCCCAAAAAGATAAAGAGGGCCTGTTAAAATGACAGGCTCCTCCATATGTGCGACTTATCATATGCTGATGATTATAGAATGGAAATTGGAAATTGTAAATATCGTTTCTAATAGACATGCTTATCTTTTTTTAACTCGAGTAGAAGTGTCACTTTCGGCCATAATCCGCCTTGATCTCGCCCCACTGTTTCGTCTGCCATTTGAGCACTTTATTCGTGTACGTATTCGTGCGAAGCCACTGCTCTGCCCGGTCAATCATCAACCAGATTTCTTCCGTTGAGTTGTCACGTGGGAGTGTTGTCGCAACTTTTTTTTGTTTCAGCCATTTCATCGCATTCACCGAATCGGTGTAGACCGTTTTATTACTACCTTCTTTTTTGAGATAAGCCAGCGCATGCACAATCGCCAGAAACTCTCCCAAATTGTTGGTGCCTTTCGAGATCGGGCCGACGGAAAAAAGCACCTCACCTGTGCGGGTATCCACACCTTTATATTCTACTGGCCCTGGGTTGCCTCGTGTGCCTACGTCAACAGAGATGCTATCATAGTCCACTTCCTCGGATGTCTCCATCCCGGCACTTCTGCCGCTGCTGCCTGACTTCGACTTGGACTTGGAAGCGCCACCTGCACTTGAACCCCAGTTCCCTTTCCAGCCAGCACGATATGCTGCTTCGGCAGCTGCCTTGGACTCATATGATTTATATTTGGCTCCGGCATATTGATCTGTCTGTGCTTTGCATGCCGCCCAAGTATCATATACGCCGGGTTGCTTCCCTTCCCATACCACGTAATATTTCTGTTTTGCCATGCGTAACCGCTCCTTTGTTTACTGCATCAATACCCTATTGTAAACGAAGAAGTAGTTACAATGAAAGTTCGTTATTGGTTGAACATCATAACAGAGGTATAACCATAATGAATGAATTGGGTATATTCCCTCCTATTCCAGAACATTCTAACAAACAGAGTACGCTCACCGGAAGAGAAAGGATGTTGTGCATGGATTGGATCTGGAAATCCGTCTTACTTGTTCTCATTGGTATGATCCTGCTACGAATCGCAGGTCGTAAATCGATCTCTCAGATGAGTGTTGCCACAACCGTTATTATGATCTCCATCGGAACCACGATTGTGCAGCCGATTGCCAACCATGAACTGGGGAAAGCAATTGGCTCCGCAGCCGTGTTTATTGCAACATTGCTCATCGTAGAGCAACTACAAATGAAATTTAACTTTTTTGAACGTATCATGAGCGGGCGCTCCAAGGTTGTTGTGGAAGATGGTAAAGTCATCATTCCGAATCTGAAACGAATGCGTTATACGATGGATCAGCTAGAGATGCATTTAAGACAGGCAGGAATAAAAAGTATAGATGATTTGCAGACAGCAACGGTCGAACCCAACGGGCAACTCGGGTATGTCCTGAAACGACACGCTCGCCCAGTGACCGTTGGCGATCTGGAAGAGATTTTGCGTAATTACACCATTACAACTAAACCTGATACGGATCTACAACACAAGTTCAGTAAACAAAGGCCCACAGAGACGAGTACGAATTCAACAGACATTTTCGAAGAGGTCAAGAGCGGAGATCACACTCACCCTGTTAGTCCCAAACTCCAATAGATACACTTTTCACTATAAACATTAGCGCTTTTCATCGCCCACCCTGGTAACCCGTTTTTCTATGACTCAAACAAGAGTTTTTTCCACTTATATGAGTCACTTGACATTAGTTTGATATCCAATTATATTACAAGTATGAAAACAAGAGATGCTGTTTCACTTATATCCAAAATTAAAGAGAAAACAAGTCGTTTTATTTTGACCGAGATGACAGCACAGGGCATTCACGATCTGGCTACCTCTCATGGAGATATCATCTACGCACTTTACAACCATCGGCGCATGACCATGGCGGAGATTGCCAAGAAAATTCGCAAAGATAAATCGACAGTAACCGCACTTGTGGACAAATTGGTGAGAACCGGATACGTTGCTAAAGAACGAGATACAGGCGATTCCCGTATTGTTCATGTGGCGTTAACTGCCAAGGGCGAAGCATTACAACCGATCTTTGAGAATATTTCACAGCGATTGCTGGACACCTTCTATACGGACGTTACAGATGATGAGAAAAATGAACTGCTTCGCATTCTGATCAAAATACACGATAACTTTTAATTTTTTTTGAATTAATAGTTTGATATAAAACTAATTATCAGGGAGGATTTATTATGATTGATTACACACAATTTTTACCTGTACATGAGGTAGAGCGAATGGGTAAACATGAACTTCACGTTGAAGTTTACAGGGGAAATCGAAATCAAGGATCAGGCACAACATCGATAAGCACGCATCCTCCGCTGTTATTGGTTCACGGGGCATACACAGGTAGCTGGATGTGGAGTAAGTATATCCCCCACTTTGTAGAGCATGGATGGACTTGTTATGCAATGAATCTCAGAAGCCATTATAGAAGCCGGGTGATGGACATGACTCGAATTACGGTGGAGGATTATTTGGAAGACATTCGTGAGGTATTATCTCTGCTTGATGAACCTCCTATATTGGTGGGCTTCAGCATGGGCGGCATACTTAGCCAAAAGGTTGCGGAAACCGCTGACTTGGCAGGTTTAATAATCATTGACACCAGTATCAGCAGAGAAGTCCATGATGCTCTCCCTTACCCCCTGGCGGATCGAATAGAACCAGGAATAATTATGCCAGCACCTCTGCGCGAGGAGAACGAAACGATCGATGAAACCGCAGAGGATATCGCTTTTCAACGACACTATCTGCAAATGGAATCGGCAAAAGCATTTCGAACCTTCTCCGCACTCTGCGGGGCAAAAGGGATATCCATTGATGGAAGCCTGATTACTTGTCCCGGTCTGGTGATCAAAGCTGTGTTGTCTGAGGACGAGGAACAAAGAGGCCGATTAACCGCGAAGCAACTAGGAGCCAGTTATGTTGGGCTTTGGGGTACAACACATACAGGTCTACTTGTGGGTCAGCGATATAAGGAAGCTGTAGATGTGATTCTGGAGTGGCTTGATTCCAATTATTCGGGTAAAAAAACGGGCTGAAAGAAAAGAGCAACCTCCTTGGAGATTGCTCTTCTCTATTCTCTCTTTTCTCTATTTTCTTTCCTTATTCCCTTAATTCTTAATACTTATTTACTTAGTTCCTTAGTTCCTTACTCCCCAACGGGTGTTCTGCTTCAATTAGAATGAACATTTCCCCTTACTGTTTCGCTCTTTTCTTGATCATATAAATAACTGAAACGATCAGGAACCATACGGGTGTTACAAACAACGCCACCCTTGTATCCTCTGCGAGCGCCAACACAACGATCACAAAGGCCAAGAACGCCAGAATTAACACATTGGAAAATGGATATAGCGGCAGTCTGAACCGACTTTGACGTGCCAGTTCGGGTTGAGTACGCTTATATCGCAGATGGCAAATCACCATGATTCCCCAGACAAATATAAAACATACCGTTGAGACACTGGTAATCAGTGTGAAAACCCCTTCGGGCATGATGTAGTTCAGCACAATCGCGATAAAGATCACAATGGTGGAGAAAAAAAGCGCATTGGCTGGAACCTTTCTTTTGTTTACACGTGCAAATGAATCAGGGGCATTTTGGTCTTTGGCCATAGAATATACCATACGGCTTGTACTGAAAATAGCGCTATTACATGCCGATGCGGCAGACGTCAGCACGACAAAATTAACCACTCCGGCTGCCGCCGCAATCCCTACCGCCGCAAATACCTGTACAAACGGACTTTCGGTTGGCACAATCGCACTCCACGGATAGATACTCATAATAATCAGCAAGGCTCCCACGTAGAAAAGCAACACTCGAATGGGAATCTGGTTAATAGCTCTCGGAATGACTTTCTCCGGATTTTCCGTTTCCCCTGCGGTCAGCCCCACCAGTTCCATGCCTACAAACGCAAACACGACCATCTGAAATGATATGATGAAACCATGCATCCCATTCGGAAACCAGCCCCCGTGGCTCCAGAGGTTCGTGAAGCTTGCAGCACCCTGATCTGTTGTAAAACCTGTAAAGATCATATACAAACCGACCACGATCAGTGCCAGAATAGCGATAACTTTAATCAAGGCAAACCAAAACTCCATCTCTCCAAACAGCTTGACCGTAGCCAGATTCATGCCCAGCAAAATGACCAAGGCAATCAGTCCCGGCATCCATTGAGGTACGTTCGGAAACCAAAATTGTGTGTACAGACCAACAGCAGTAATATCTGCCATCGCGATAGATATCCAGCAGAACCAATAGGTCCAGCCCGTAATAAACGCCGCCATATTTCCCAGGTAATCACGCACGAAATCCACAAAGGAGTGATACTGCAGATTGCTCAGCAATAACTCTCCAAGCGCTCTCATAATAAGGAATAATACGATACCTGTAATGATATATGCGAATAGGATCGATGGGCCGGTGAGTTGAATCGTTTTGCCCGCTCCAAGAAATAATCCTGTTCCGATCGCCCCTCCAATCGCCATCAACTGCACATGCCTGTTCTTGAGTCCTCTTGTCAACGTTTCTTCCTGCATGGTACACCACCACTCTCTTTCTGCGCATGCTCTCTGTGATGAAAAAATAATATACCATCTAATATATATTATTCTGCAGGCGATACCTATACTTCTTTAAATATATTTATGGCAATTAGTCATAAATAATTTAAAAAACATACAAAGTTATTAATAGTTTCTATTAAACCTTTTTATTTACAAGCCAAAAATTCTAATCAAAATAGCAACTAATGTCGATATATACAAGATGAATTTTTTGATTTTGGAGGTCTATAATGAAAAAACGACATAATAAGAGAAATATAAGAAAAAAAACAACAGCTGCCCTATCTTTAGCAATGATATTAACTTCTCAAGTATCTCCATTTGTTCAAATTATGAGAGCTTCTCCTCATCCGGAACCCAAGGAGAATTTACATTCGATCGCTAACAATAAAGTAGAACTTAAGATGGACCATAGAAACAACTACATAGTTTCTCATAACAATAGTGATAACATAATTAAAGTTTCAACTGAATCCGGGAACTCTTTAAGTTTAGAACCTTTAAAAAAAGGAAGCCCCTTCTTTAATTTAATCGTTTCTAATATAGATAATACCTTCGTTCAATCCTTTATAGTCAATAACTTAAATACTGGAAATGATGGGGTTTTGGATATAGGGGATATTGTAAATTTCCTAAACATCTCCCCATCTTCTGCTGTCGCAAGTGATGTTAAAAATATGTTAATGGGGATCAACTCCCGTGCTTTCTCCAATCCGAGCACCCCCGATTCAAACCTTGCGCCTCTGATTGTCAGCTCACCTGTCCTGACCTTTGATCCGAATTCGAATTTGTTCTACCCAGGTTTCTGGAATGTATCGGACTTTTTCCGCGATCCGAATCAGGATTCGCTTTCCTACGCAATTGTCCAACAGCCGGATGATTTGAGCGGGCTCAGTCTCAGCTTAAACGGGGGACAACAGTTGGCTTTCGGCGGGGTGCCGACCCTGCCAACTTCCTTCACCGTGCGGGCGACCGACCCTCGGGGATTGTATGCCGATTTGACCAGTACACTCCAGTTTGCACCTGAACCCGTCTCCCATGCGATAGTGGACGCGACCGGCTCACGGACTCAAGTGGATCTCAACGCCTTTTTCCGGGATCGGGATAACGATCCGTTAACGTTTGAATTAAACGGAACCAGTCATGCGGCGAATGTGCGGATTGAGGGGGGCCTGTTGACTTATAGCGGCACCATCCTTGCACCCGTTCGCATGGGAGTCACTGCCACCGATCCGCAGGGATGGTCGGCTTATAATGTAGTGGAAATTCAAGGGGACAATCTGGCGCCTCTCACCGTCAGTTCACCTGTGCTGACCTTTGATCCGAAAATAAATAGATTCTACCCCGGGTTCTGGAATGTATCGGACTTTTTCCGCGATCCGAATCAGGATTCGCTTTCCTATGCCATTGTCCAACAGCCGGATGATTTGAGCGGGCTCAGTCTCAGCTTAAACGGTGGACAACAGTTGGCTTTCGGCGGCGTGCCGACCCTGCCAACTTCCTTCACCGTGCGGGCGACCGACCCTCGGGGATTGTATGCCGATTTGACCAGTACACTCCAGTTTGCACCTGAACCCGTCTCCCATGCGATAGTGGATGCGACTGGGACACGGACACAAGTGGACTTAAATGCCTTCTTCCGGGATCGGGACAACGATCCGTTAACGTTTGAATTAAACGGGACCAGTCATGCGGCGAATGTGCGGATTGAGGGGGGCCTGTTGACTTATAGCGGCACCATCCTTGCACCCGTCCGCATGGGAGTCACTGCCACCGATCCGCAAGGTTGGTCGGCTTATAACGTAGTGGAAATTCAAGGGGACAATCTGGCGCCTCTCACCGTCAGTTCCCCTATGTTAACGTTTGACCCGAAAATAAATAGATTCTACCCCGGGTTCTGGAATGTATCGGACTTTTTCCAAGATCCGAATCAGGATTCGCTTTCCTACGCCATTGTCCAACAGCCGGATGATTTGAGCGGATTGAGCCTTAGCTTGAAATGGGGACAGCAGCTGGGTTTTGGCGGTGTGCCAACCCTGCCAACTTCCTTCACCGTGCGGGCGACCGACCCTCGGGGATTGTATGCCGATTTGACCAGTACACTCCAGTTTGCGCCTGAACCCGTCTCCCATGCGATAGTGGATGCGACTGGGACACGGACACAAGTGGACTTAAATGCCTTCTTCCGGGATCGGGATAACGATCCGTTAACGTTTGAATTAAACGGAACCAGTCATGCGGCGAATGTGCGGATTGAGGGGGGCCTGTTGACTTATAGCGGCACCATCCTTGCACCCGTTCGCATGGGAGTCACTGCCACCGATCCGCAGGGATGGTCGGCTTATAATGTAGTGGAAATTCAAGGGGACAATGTTGCGCCTCTTACCGTCAGTTCCCCTGTCCTGACGTTTGACCCGAAAATAAATAGATTCTACCCCGGGTTCTGGAATGTATCGGACTTTTTCCGCGATCCGAATCAGGATTCGCTTTCCTACGCGATTGTCCAACAGCCGGATGATCTGAGCGGGCTCAGTCTCAGCTTAAACGGGGGACAACAGTTGGCTTTCGGCGGTGTGCCGACCCTGCCGACCTCCTTCACCGTGCGGGCGACCGACCCTCGGGGATTGTATGCCGATTTGACCAGTACACTCCAGTTTGCACCTGAACCCGTCTCCCATGCCGTGGTGGACGCGACCGGCTCACAGACGCAGGTCGATCTCAACGCCTTTTTCCGGGATCGGGACAACGATCCGTTAACGTTTGTTATTGATGGAATTAGCAGTAGTAGTTCAATTAGCGCCTGGGTAGATGGCAACATGCTTTCTGTATCAGGCATCATTAATTCCTCAGTGAAACTAAATATTAGAGCTACTGACAGCAATCATTTTAAGATTAACAACACTGTGCACATTGAACCGAAAAGCAATTAAAATAGAAAAACTTTAGACGGAAGGAATTGTTATGGATCCCAGACACAATCACATATCAGACTTAATATTAAAACAATTACATCATTCAGCTGAACTAGCGGCTAAAAAACACGTTCAGGAATTCCCATTAGATGGTCAGGGCTGGCTTTTACTTGGAGAATCACTGATGAAACAAGGTAAGGGAAGAACGGCCCAACTCCTGTTCAATCGGGCCTTGTTTCTTGATCCTAAAGGGCAGTGGATGCCCTTCATGCGCGAAGAGTTACAAAAAGTACCCTGCAATGAAATAGTGAGTAAGGAAATACAATTACTTCTAAGTACACCAAAAGTCACTGTTTCAGCTGCTCTTATTGTCAAGGATGAAGAACGAAGCATAGAACGGTGTATTCAAAGCATTCTGAACGCGGTTGATGAGGTCATTGTTATCGATTCGGGGTCAACCGATCAAACCTTATCGATTCTGCAAAAATATCCGCAAGTCCAAGTGTATCATGTGCAATGGAACGACAACTTTGCGGAATTACGTAATGAAGCATTAAGCCATGTTCGTTCAGAATGGGTGTTCTGGCTGGATGCAGACGAGTGGCTACATGAGGAAGATCAAGAACTCATTCGACTGGCAGCAGGAATTTATAGCTCTATGAAAACCTATGTTCCAGCCCTCCAGCCTGCCATTATGAATTATGTAGGAAATAAATGTTTATCAGAATATTCCGTTCCACGCCTTTTTCAAACCAATAAAGGTATTCATTTTAGTGGCAGAATTCATGAGCAGATCGCTACAGAAAAGGAAGGGATTTTCACTTCCAACATTATTCATAAACCTGTCGGGATTCGCCTACATCATGACGGCTATGAACCCGAGATTAAATCTAAAAAAAACAAGATAGCACGTAATATCGAGCTATTAAGAAAAATGACAAAGGAAGAGCCGAGCAACCCAGGTTGGTGGTACTTCCTTGGACGTGAAACAATGAACACGAATGATAAACAAGCTTCATTATTTTATTTCACAAAGGCCATTGAACTAGGGCAAATGAATTCACATTTTGGAAGAATCGCAGAAATTCATGTGTTAATGGGTAAAATCTATACTACTCAAGACAACCTTGAAGCTGCTGAAAAATGTTATTCTCAAGCCCTTTCCATACACCCAGATTATCCTGATGCACATTTCTTATTAGCAAATATAACGGTCTCCAAAGCTCAAAAATTGCTAGAAGGAGCCTACTCACATGTGAATAAGGCTACCACTGGCTTTCACTCTTATCGCGGAACCATTGCTCCTGATCAAGACATTTATTTGTGGAGATCCGAGTTACTACGCTCCGATATCCTTGTTTTGAATGGTCATTTTGGCGAAGCAGTGACTATATTACAAGCCTTAAAAGAGAAATTCCCGAATTTAGAGGTTGTAGAAAGAAAATTAACATTCATCAATGAACAGGTTCAACTTGTATCAAACAAATCGTAAGGATGATCAAATTAAAGAAAGAGTGATGTTACTTTGTTAAAACGGATTGGAACTTTAACGCTCTTCCTCGCCTTATTAACGTTTATCTTAAGCTCTTTGAATGTTTCGGCAGCAACGCGAGTAATCGAGAGTGCGCTTATCACAACGGTTCAAGGAGAAGTAACGATAACGCGAGCTGGAGGACTAAAACAAATACCTGCTTTTTCAAATATGAAACTCTATCAAGGTGATCGAATAATTACTGGAAATACTGGCGCAGTAACGTTTAAGGTAAGCAATCCAGAGTCAGAAAGATCTTTAGGGAAAAACTCTAACGCTGTCATCTCTAAATTAAAACACAACACTTTAGGAAATGAGTTTTCCATTAAATTATGGACAGGTTCAATCTGGAGTTCCGTATCCCACTTGGCCGATTCCGATACGGATTACATTGAAACCCCTGGTTCCAAATTACGTGTACGAGGAACCAATTTTCACGTTATGGTCCAATCAGATGGTACATTAACGGTATTCGTTGCCTCTGGCCTTGTTGCTGGATCTACAAGTGATATCCATGCTTCCAAGGCATCCTTTCTGGTCGCACCCGCGCAGCAGATCAGCTTTAATTCTGTTGCTCCACCGAAAAATATGCAGGATGCTATAACTGTAGCTGATGTCGCAAAGCTAACACAACAAGCGGACCCTTTCATTCTAAAAGCGATGCTATTCAGTACTCCTGCTATCATCACAGAGAATACAAAGCTTGAGAAGCAGCTTAACGATGATATGAATAAAAATATCTCTCCCTTGATTCAACGAGATGGAATTCAAGCTGACATGACAATCAATAACAAAAAAGCTCTCTCTAACTACTTAGATAACATCAATAGACTAATATCGAATATCGCTTCTGAATCTGTTCGACTTAACAAGATAAATAATAATGAAATGAACGTAATTCTTAATACGGTCAACCAACAGATTATAGATATCGAAAGAAAAATAAGCTTACAGAACGTCAAACCTCTTCATGCGATGGGAGGTATCAATCCAGAAGGTTTTCAAAATAAGGAGACAGAAAGATTACGATTAGAATCATTACAAAAAGAAATACAAAAGCAGCAACAGGTCTTAAAAGAAGAAGCCAAGGCTAGGTTAGATTCTTCTTTGGAAACCATTTTAGATAACAAACAAAAGATTGATTCAGTAAATAAATCGATATTAGATCAAATTCAAGGTCGTGCTGAAAAGACTTACACAGCTCAATTATCGCCAGAGGAACTTAAAACCTTTGAAAAAAACAAACAACAATTAGGACTGAATCATTCCGATTCTGATCCTGCACCGGTTGTAACAGCTCCTGATTCTCCTGGCAATTCAGCTGGGAAACCGAATACACCCAAAGTCACGTTGGTGCAGACGCCAACAGCAAAAGGATTCGAATTGTCTATTCGTTTAAAGGATTTCACGGGGTCCAGTGCTATCTTTGGCACGGAATTTCACTTTATTAGTGATACTGGTGTAGATGTAACTAATCCAGCGAACCGTTTTTTGAATGATTCCTACTTCAATCCTTCAAATAGTGTAGACATTACCAAAACCTATGTTGGAAATTCAGATAACGGCCTAACTCAAAAAAAAGAAACGATATATGCTGCAACCCAATTCGGCACTACATCAAACATTGCGATTTCGGACGGGATCTTAGCTACTATTCCTTTCTCCATAAGTGGGGATGGAACATTTAAGCTATTCTATGTGAAGATCGTGGACCATACAGGCAGAACTATCTTAGAATTAAATGATTCAAATGCTGATTTGCCACCTGCATTTCACTTCACCAAGTAAGATACAGATATTCCCAAAATAAAAATACAGCACAAGGAGTTCTTATGACCTTACTACACAAAACATTTCTCTCGCTCAGTGCTATAATCATTATCTTTAGCTCGAGTATCGGTTCAGCTGCCAATGCTGCCCCATTATATAATGATAAAGGGAATATGATTGCAACCGTCTCAAGAATTGCTGGTAACGGGATGTATGGAGAACAGGAAGGGCCAGCCTTAAATTCTTCCTTCAGACAACCGACAGGATTAGCTATTGGGGAAAAGAATCAGCTTTTCGTTTCAGACACGGGGAACCACAGAATCTTTAAACTCAGCAATGGTAATACCAATACTTACGCAGGCCCTTCATCCTCTTTACTCGTTGATACGGGAGGCCAGCCTATTGGAACCCTTCTTAACGGGAATAAATTAAACGCCATGTTCCAATCTCCTGCTGCTCTAGCTTACAGCACAGACAAGAGCTTGTATGTTGCAGATACCGCAAACAATGCAATCCGGAAAATATCCTTCACGGGTGAAGTGACTACAGTTGCAGGAAATGGCCGAATTGGTGCTACAGACGGAAAGGGAAAAGAGGCTCTATTTAATCATCCTCAGGGAATTGCAGTTACGAAAGAGGGATTAATCTACGTTTCTGATACCTTGAACCATACTATCCGCAAAATTATGCCAGACGGCACCACTACTACGTTAACCGCAGCATCAAAACGTGTTGTCGAGATTCACCCTGGGTTTGTATCACCGGCTGGTGATTACAAAAATGGTTCGATCCAACAAGCTTTATTTAACGAACCCACCGGCCTTGCTTTAGATGAAAAGGGAAATTTATATGTCAGTGACTCTGGTAACCAGCTCATTCGTTATATTGATTTTTCGACTAATAATGTCACAACTGTAGCTGGTCAGTTACATGTAAAAGATAATTCAATCTATGATAAACATGAATTATATGCTTCTGGAGGTTACACGGATGGGTCATCACAAATGGCCGCCTTTCACACGCCCAGAGGAATTGTCTTAGACAAAACAGGAGGCCTTCTTGTTGCTGATTCTCTAAATAATGTAATAAGGTATATCAAAAATGGAAATGTGACTACAGTATCGGGCAGTCAGACAGGTGAATCGGGTGACCAAGATGGTCCCGAGCGAGTAGCACTCTTTAATTCCCCACAAGATGTAGCCATTACATCTGAGGGAATCATCTACGTTGCAGATACAGGCAATAATATCATTAAAAAGATTTCACCCTATACACTACCCACAAATATGAATAAAACCTCTGGAATTAACATTGTTTTAGAGGATAAGCAGATCAAGTTTGATACTTCCCCTGAGATAAAATCAGGACGAATTATGGTTCCTCTCCGTCAAATAGCCGAGGCTCTGCGCTTTAATACAACCATCTCTTCGGACGGTAAATCTATACATTTAGAAAAGGGAAACCGTTCTATACAACTTTTCCTTAATTCGAAGAAAGTCCTAACAAGTGAGACAAGCAATACATTACAAAATAAAGAACTTGATGCAGCACCCTATATGAAGAATAGTAGGACATACGTTTCTCTTCGGTTTGTAGCAGAAGAACTCGGAATAGACGTCCAGTGGGTTCCAACTGCTGGAGCTGCCATACTTCGAAACAACATCACTAATGAATACTAAATGACATAAGACTCCAAAGAGATCAAAAGTAAGCTTTTCTTGATCCCTTAGGAGTCTGTTTTTTTATCTCTATTTCAGTTTGTTTTTTTTCATTATTTTTGCTTATAAAATTCATGATACAGTTTCATCAACGCCCGCTTCTCAATTCGCGAAACATAACTGCGTGAAATGCCAAGCTCCTTGGCAATCTCGCGCTGCGTGCGCTCTTCTCCCCCAGCTTCCAGGCCAAAGCGGCCAATGACCACTTCTTTCTCCCGATCATCCAAAATGTCGAGATTGCGATAAATTTTGCTTTTTTCAATTTTAAGCTGCACACGATCTACCACATCATCGGCTTCGGTGCCGAGGATATCAATAAGTGTAATTTCATTTCCTTCTTTATCCGTACCAATGGGGTCATGCAGGGATACGTCTTTACGTGTTTTCTTCAGAGATCTTAAGTGCATTAAGATTTCGTTTTCAATACATCTCGCTGCAAATGTCGCCAGCTTTGTGCCTTTGCCTTGCTGAAAGCTTTCGATCGCTTTGATCAATCCAATCGTTCCAATGGAAATCAGGTCTTCCTGATCTTCTCCGGTATTGTCAAACTTCTTGACGATATGCGCCACAAGACGCAGATTGTGTTCAATGAGCAGATTGCGCGAGTGGGCATTGCCTTCAGCCATGAGGCGCAGGTGCTTGGCTTCGTCATCCTCAGCGAGCGGCTGAGGAAACGCATTGTTTTTGACATATGAAACGAGTAACGTTAATTCTTTGATGAACAGAGCTATTGCGGTAAACAATCCGGGCACAGATGACACCTCCTGCAGTTTTACAACGATCTGGCCTGAGCACATAAGGGAACAGGGTCAATCTATTGTATGTGGGCAGAGGCCTAGAAGTGCACGTACCAATAAATCCGCATCAAAATAAACACGTTACACACTCACCGTAACAATTGAACCCACTCTCTCCAGCAACAAAAACTCTTTCTCCACACTTTCAATAAAGTATGTTCTCTCCCCAAACAAAATCACATCATGCTGTACCAGCGGAACTTCGCTTTTAAAATAGATAACGTTATCCGTTTCCCGAAATGCCCCTTTATAATAAAACATCGTCAACCAGTCCCTCACTTTCACGAAAATACCTATGTACGCCTCATCTTATACTATACTATTTACCCTTCTGATTTGAATCTGCTTCACCGAGAAAAATACATAAAGCCTCAGGCGCTGTATAATACAAGCCTGAGGCTGATGCTCATCCCAATACTCCCTCTTAAACGCTACCCTCTTCTTAGAGAATAGTGTGGATGGAACGTTCAGATGATTACTTTTGGATGGAAGCTGGTGTACTATTTAAAAATGCGTTGCGAGAACTGATACAGGCCACTATTCCAAACTTTTGGCTCATGTCCACCCACATCCTGATACCAAATGTGTGGAACGTTCATACTGCTGAGACCATTTTTAAAGTTCTGGCTCACCCACAACAGGCCATCACTTCCTCCACAGGAAATCCAGAGCAATTTCAATTTACTGGCCGCCTGTCCGGGATTCGTGATCAACTGGTTCACAGGCTTCGTATTCGGAGCTGCCGAGAAGGCACCTACATAAGCGAACGTATCCAGATTCTTCAATCCAAAGTTGAGAGATTGTCCGCCACCCATGGACAGGCCAGCAAGTGCACGATTGTTTTTATCCTTATACACGGGATAAGTTCTCTCAATATGCGGGATGAGATCCTTGAGCAGATCTTGCTCGAACCGTTCAAAGGCGGCAACTTTATCCGGTGCGTAAATATCACCTACCGGGCGATCATCCTTCATCGCACGGCCATTCGGCATAACCACGATCATCTGCGACAGTTTTCCTTCCGAATACAGGTTGTCCAGAATGTTCTTCGGTTTCATCGCGTTAGCCCACTCGTGCTCATCCCCGCCAATCCCATGCAGCAGGTACAGCACGCTATACTTTTTATTAGGTGAATATCCAGGCGGCGTGTACACCATCGCTTTCCGTGCATTGCCAACTGTCGTAGAATAGTAGGTAATGAGGTTCATATTCCCATGCGGAATGTTATTCCGATAGCCATCATACCCCGCTGGTGCCGGTACAACCGGCGTAGAATTTAGAGTATTGTTAACCTCATTGGTGGAAGCATTGGTGGATTCATATGCAGTGTTCTGAGCAGAAATTTCGCTAGATTCCGTGGCAGACGCCATCGTTGGAGCAAGCATAGCAACAACCATAGAAAGACTTAAAAGGATAGAAACACGTTTCTTCATTCACTTTTCTCCTCTCAATTGGGTTAATCACAAGCAACACTTCTGTAATGAAAGCCCTTACAAATAAATCCACCACCTCCCTTCCGTCACACGCACTGAGGATAGAATACGTTGAAATTTGTAGATTTGACTTGAATTCTCTCTCAAAATTACTTATATAGTATATTTAAACTTATTTATCCAATTTTTGCAACTATATTCGACACATTGTATCTACACGTAATCTTTCTTAACATCAAGCAAAGAATTCACGCTTCTCTTTTCTAACAAAACTACACTATAAAAAATGTAAAATACTGTTGTTAAATTGAATATTTTACCTTATTATAGTCTCAAACAAGGAGGTGTCTATACCAAATTACAATATTTTCTCGTTTTTTCCTGTCTACAGGCATTTAATTCACCAAGTCAGGCGGCATGATTGATTGTTCTGCAAACCAACTATTTCTTGGGAGGGAAATGATTGTGAACAAACTTCGCTCATCTATTCAAAAGACATGGGCCTCATTTTTGGTTTTCACGTTATTGCTGCCTTTACTTGTCGGTCTTTGGCCTACCAATGCCTACTCTGCTTCTAACAACGAGGGAAAACTATACATAACAGCCGACAATGAATTCTCGCTTTTTGTTAACGGTAAACAAGCAGGTAAAGGGGATGACTGGACCAAAGCCTATACGTTCCCTGTCCCCATTCAACCTGGCACCAATGTTATTGCGGTCCAAGCCAAGGACTGGGGTTCGTATGCCGGACTGCTGGCAGATCTCAGTTATGAAGATGAAAATCTGGTTACTGACTTCAACTGGAAAGTATCTGAACGATACGTTGAGGGTTGGGAACAACCAAGATTCGATGATACATCCTGGGCGCGCGCTTCAGATTTTGGACGTTATGGCAGTGATCCATGGAAACAAATCCAAGGCATGCCGGAAGAGACAAGTGCACGTTGGATCTGGGCAGGCAAAACAAATGTGGATGCCCCGATTGCGGAAGCTTATTTCCGCATTACGTTTACCATTTCGGAAGACGGCCTGGGGGTCAGTAATCCGATTACATCCTCCGGCCAGTTTGAGCAGGTGGATTATCAATTAAAACCGACACAACCTATGCCATCTTCCATCGTGCAAAAACTACCCGTCGTTAATTCCGTCTTCGAAACGGTGGAAGATAAAGGTTCAATCGAACTGAATTCCCGAGAAGCCGCTCAGATTGGAAACCTGCTTTCCCCTGGTCAGATTTTTCTGGATGAGTCTTCCGCCAGGGCAATAAAAGTTGCTAGCACCAGCAAAAGTAAAGATGGATTACTGGTGGATTACACCACACCTGGAGTAGATGAACTGTTTGATTACTATGATATTCCTGAGCAGGAAGTTTCTTTGGAAGAGCGAAATATCGTCATGCCTGATCTGAACATGGTGCTGGAAAGCAATGAACGGCTTGGCGCTTTGTCTGTATCCGATGAGCAGATCAATGCGGATCAAGAAATAAAACATTTCAACATCGACAACACGCTCCAGCAAGACGCTAATCTCTCAAATTCAGAAAAACCTGCCGAGGAAGCCTTCACAACTATAGATCCTATGGGTCTAAGTAACGAAACCTTGATTCAACAGGGTGACGAAACTACGATCCATCAGAGTGAAGATGCTTCCGTTGATTTGAATCAAACAAATTCCGCAGACATCACTGATGCAAATGCCATAGATATGAATGAGCTTATTCGCACCGCTGGAGCAGGTGATTTTGCCACTTGTAAAAAATCCGGAAATGAGTTTGTCTGTGATTTCAAAAAAGTACTTGTAAATCAACAAAATGCAAACGGCAACAAAGTTTACGTTGAAGCGGGCGGCAAACTTACATTGATCGCACCCAAGGTAACGGGAAAATACGGTTTCTGGGGAAAATACGATCTGAAATTCACAGCAGGTGAGAAAGCGAACGTCTACATTAAAGGCGACGCCAAATTCAAAAAAGAAGTTAAAGTGCCGATTATGGGCTTCAATATCGGTGCAGGCAGCCTGGGCTCCGTATCCGTTGGGGTATTCCTTGTCATCGGTATTGATGGCAATGTCACATTTGAATTCCAAGTGGATCAGGGGTATACCGTCACTCTAGGCGTAAAAGGTAAAACACGGGCTTATATCCCTGTACAAATCAAGCCTTACAGCAATGTGAGCCGTTATCTTACCGTCACACATAAAATTGAAGGACAAGTTACGGCTTGGGCAGGAGCCAAAGCTGAAGTGAGTTTGAAAATTGCAGGCAAGAAAATATTAGAGGTCAGTGTGTTCGCAGGCATTGAGGCCACAGGAAAGTGGACAAGTAGCAACAGTGTTCCAAGCACCATGTCCCTTAGCATCGATGCGCTCGTGAAGGGGGAAGGAGCTGTATTTAATAAATCCTTCAAACTCTTTGAGCTACGCTGGAATCTCGTAAGACTGGTGAAAAATCCTATCAATCCGGGAACCGGGCAGAACCTGGCGAGAAATGCCACCATAACCGCATCCTCCACCTATCCGGGGTACTCAACAGCCCGAATCAATGACGGCGACCGTAACACGGCACTTGGGGAAAGTTATAGCTGGGCAAATAATCGTAATTCCTCATTACCGCAATATGTCACTCTTGATCTGCCTGCATCCAGTTCCATTCAGCGGATCGATCTATATACAACCAAGGGTTATGTCCTTGCCAACTACGACCTGCAATACTGGAATGGTTCAAACTGGGTAAACCTGGTTCAAGTCACAGGCAACCAGGAGACGACACGATCACATACATTTGCAGCAGTTAACACCTCCAAGGTCCGTGTCGTCGCTAACAGGGGACCTTCACATCAGTCAACCTATGTTCGAATTAACGAGCTTGAAATCTATTAAAATACAACAGAAAAAACCTCAGTTTTCTTGTTTATAACAAGAGGCTGAGGTTTTCTTCATTATCATTAGTCTATAATTTGTAATTTAATGCAACGATACGGGATGAACGCCATCTGCACCTTCCGGTGAAGTTTCCTTATCCTGCTTAAACAAGCTGAGTAACAATCCAAGCAAGCCAAGTGCTGCAATTACTGCGGCGTAGATCGGCACTGAGATCAGTCCTGTATGTGTAATGGCGAATCCGCCGAGATAAGCCCCCGCCGCATTCCCCAGATTAAATGCAGAGTGGCTGGATGTCGTCGCCAGCAGCGGAGCTTCACGCGTCATATTCATAATGCGAAGCTGAAGCCCCGGCATAATGCCAAAGGCTGCGACACCCCAGAAGAAGATCGTGATTACCGCCAACACCGGATTGTGTAGTGTCAGCGTTAATGCAGCGAGTAGTACAGCAAGAATACCGAAGTTCACAATCAGTGAAGGCATAAGCTTCCAGTCCGCCAGACGACCACCAACCATATTCCCGAGCGTAACACCGAAGCCAAACAGCACCAGAATCCAGGTTACACTTTGCTCTGCAAAACCACTAATATCAACCAGCATCGGCGTAATGTAAGTGAAAACTGCAAACAGACTTCCGCAGCCCATTGCTCCGATTAGAAGCACAAGCAATACCTGTGGGCGGATCAGGTTACGGAACTGCTGTCCCAGGTTAGCTGGTGTACCTTGCGGAATAACCGGGATAAAACGAATAATACCAAGCAGTGAAACAATGCCCAGAATGGTAATCGCCCCAAAAGAGGAACGCCAGCCAAGCTGTTGACCGATAAATGTACCAAACGGAACACCGATAATATTGGCGATGGTCAGTCCCGCAAGCACTACCGACACCGCACCAGCTCTCCGATCTGGTGTTACAAGCTTGGTAGCCATGATTGAACCTACGCCAAGGAACGTGCCGTGAGCAAATGCCGTCAGGATACGTGCCGAGATGAGCAGCCCATACGTAGGCGCAATGACAGACAAGGCGTTACCTATTATGAAAATGCACATCAGCAGCACCAATAGTTTTTTCTGCGGAATCTTGTGCGTGAAAACGGTTAGAATGGGAGCGCCTACGGCTACGCCGAGTGCATATCCCGTAATTAGTTGTCCCGCCTGTGGAATGCTAACGTTCAAATCCGTTGCCACATTAGGCAGCAAACCCATAATGATAAATTCAGTCATGCCAATGGCGAATGCCCCAATCGTCAAGCACAGCAGCGACAAAGGAAACGGTTTTCTTTTACCGGATGTTGTGGTCTGTGATGTACTCGTGGATTCCTCCCGTTCACCCGCAACAGGTTCTAATGATTGTTCTGTCTTACTCATGATGTTTTCTCTTCTCCTGTCCTTCATATATCTATTGTTTTACGCTAAGCTCTTTCTCTCCATGTTCTATGATTTTCTCTGCGCGGCATTGCCCGATGCTTTTAACCATAAAGCCTCATTTAATTGAGCAAACGTATCTCTCATTGCCAGCTTGTCCTGCCAATGGGATGGAATCCCGCTTCGCCCGTAATACGCACCCGCAATCTGTCCATAGACAGCGCCGGTTGTATCTGCATCATCTCCCAGATTAACGGCAAGCAACACCCCATCCGAAAAACTGGATGACTTGTTGAACGCCCAAAGCGCTGCTTCCAGAGAACGAACCACATACCCACTGCCTTGGATTTCGGGCGGTTCTTTACGCTCGTATGACCCCATAACCACTTCTTCGATGGCAGGCGAAAAAGAACTCCCTTTCTCCGTCCGCCAGCGCTTCATCGTCTCTGGAGATAACATTGCGGCCTTGTCTGCTCCATGGAATCCCGCCACAAGAATGGCTGCCAGCACTTCGCAGGCCTCTACACTTTCCGTCGCTGCATGTGTTGTCCGCGAACTCAGCCCTGCGTAACGAACCGCCTCCGACGGTTGAAGCGCATAAGCCATGGCAACTGGAGCAAGCCTCATGATGGAGCCATTCCCGGCAGTCATGGGGTCAGTTGATCCACTATAGGCTTCACCGGTTCGAGCAAATCGTTCCAGCGCGCTTCGCGTAGCTCCACCAATATCAAAACAATCTCCGGTACTGCTCATATAACCGATCTTATACCAATTCGTATAGCGGCGCATCTGATCAGCGGGATCGAAATTTTCCTGACGCACCAGACTTTCCGCCAGACACAGAGCCATAGAGGTATCGTCCGTCCATTCTCCAGCTTTTAATCCAAACACTCCGCCGCCTATCATATCTGTGACAGGTTCAAAAGTACCCGGACTACTGAATTCAACAGTTGTTCCTAGCGCATCTCCTACTGCGAGCCCGATCAAACCGCCCTCAAAACGATCTCTTTGCAGCATGTTCTCTTCCTCCTTCACATCACTTATCCAACAGGCAACTTGTGGCCTTATTGTCCCACATGCGCTGATCTGGCGTAAAGCAAATTAAACTAAAGTTGCCGATTCATTTCTTCTATTATAAACGTGTCGAAAGCTGTTGAATGGCCCAATACGATTCATTTTCAACAATTTTTTTTATTTTTTTCGTGTTGAAAAAACCGTTCATCCATTACACCGCTTACATGCAAAGGGCTTAACGGTTTGCAAGGTTTCACATTTTCTGAAAGTAAGTCACACATGTGAAAATTTTCAATGTAAACATTCATGACACACTTGACCCTATTCTTTGTCCTGTGGTACGGTTTTATTAGATTCAACGCATATTTTTTCCCAAATTAATATCCCTATCCCGCTTTTTGCGTTAACTAACATTCCGCGAGTTAATGAATGTACGGGAATTAATTTGCAGAGAATTCACGAAAGTTAGTGTTTCATTTTCCAACCCAAAAACAAATTCTGAAAACAGGAGGAACAAATTGATGATTAAGGCACTGATTTTTGACTTCGACGGAACGATTATTGACACAGAGACAGCTTGGTATATCGCATTTCGGGATGCGTACAAAGAACATGGTGTTGATCTAACACTGGAGATGTATTCCAAGTGCATTGGTACCAGTCTCAAAACCTTCAATCCGTATGAGTACCTCATCACAGATTTGAACCTTCCGATTGATCGGGATGCGTTCAGGGAATCGGTCCAATTGCAGCATGCTGCATTGATGAACAAAGAAAAGGTTCGCCCAGGTATACAGGAATATTTGGAACAAGCAAGCAAAGCCGGTATAAAGCTCGCTGTAGCTTCCAGCTCCAAACGTGAATGGGTAGAGCAACACCTGGAGCAACTGAAATTAAAAGACTATTTCGAAGTGATCCGCACGGCAGATGATGTTGCCAATGTAAAGCCTGATCCGGAACTGTACAATCAAGCACTCGAAGCCCTTGGAGTAACTGCAGACGAGGCCGTAGCCATTGAGGATTCACCTAACGGCGCGCGTGCAGCATCTTCTGCTGGTATGCATTGCGTTGTCATCTCGAATACCATCACCGGAACGTTGGCATTCGATATGCCTCACCAGCGACTATCCTGCCTGACCGACCTGCCATTTAACGATTTGATCTCGAAGCCACTCGTCACCACCGCCTAAGGTCTGCACGAATTTCGTCATCCAATCTTAAAGGGGGAGTTCACACATGAAAGCTGTACATTTTGGTGCGGGCAATATAGGCCGTGGGTTTATTGGTCATATGTTGTCCGCTTCCGACTATGACGTCTGCTTTGTCGCACGTAACCCAAAGAAAATATCATTGCTTCAGAAGAGGCAAGAGTATCCGATCACCCTTGCCAATAACGAACAGGACACAACCATTGTGAATAACGTAACCGCGATTAACGTAAACGAGCAACATCGTGTCGCGGAAGAGATTGCATCCGCTGATCTCATTACGACAGCGGTAGGTGTATCTGCCCTCGGGGATATCGCCGAACCGATTGCAAAAGGCATCTATCTGCGCATGAAAGCTAATAATTACAATCCTCTGCACATTATCGCTTGTGAAAATGCGATCGGCGGTAGCACCCGGCTGAAAAAGCGTATCTATCCTTTTCTGGATGAGCCCACCCGGGCCAAAGCCGAACGTTATATTTCATTCCCCAATGCAGCTGTGGACCGGATTGTTCCGGCTCAGAACCACGAAGACCCGCTGCAGGTCACGGTTGAACCTTTTTATGAATGGGTTGTTCACCGCCCGGCCCTGCTGGATGGGTTTAAAGAAATCGAAGGCGTTCACTATGTTGATTCACTGGAACCTTATATTGAGCGCAAAATGTTTACGGTCAACACGGGTCATTGTGTCGCCGCATACTTCGGTTATCTCGCAGGCTTGAAGACCATCCGGCAGGTCATGAGCAATACGGCCCTTCGCGCCAAGGTGCGTCATGTCATGGAAGAGACGGGAGCCATGCTGATCCGTAAACACGGTTTCAACGCGGAAACACACCAAAAATATATCGATACTATATTGGGACGGTTCGCTAACCCCAATCTCACCGACCAAGTGACCCGGGTTGCACGTTCTCCACTTCGCAAGCTTTCACCTCATGATCGGCTTGTTCGCCCAGCGATGCAGGCCAGTGAATTCGGAATCGCTATTCCTCACTTAACCTCTGCGATGGCGGCCGCAATGCTGTTTGATGACAAACGCGATGAGGAAGCCATGAAGCTGCAACATTTTATTCATGAAGATGGACTCTCTCCTTTTATCCGCGAACGCATGGACATTCCCGAAGAACATGTCCTTCACCAGCACATTATCACCTGTTATGAAGAGCTTCAAGAGCATAAGGTACCGAAGGTACTTACCTGAACTTGAGTTCAGCCTGTGGATCGACCATCTCCGTTGACCAACAGCAACATCATGAACAAGGCAAACAGCCGGGAGGAACGTGTGCTTGCTCTTGTTCCTTCCGGCTCAACAAAACAGCGTATCCCCTCTTTTCAGGAGACACGCTGCCCACGGTTATCGCTTTATTCATTCATAATCGAGTTCACTGATGCATACACCATAGGCAGGAAACCTTCGGAAGGTTCACCAACCGGCGCATCAATGTGGAAAATGAATCCATTCCCGTCCAGTTCCTTGACGATGAAATATTGCGTTTTCTTCCCATTCTGAGACATCATAAACAGTCTTGCATCTTTCATCGGCCCATTACTAAGCTGTTCAGGAGTTAATTCTTTGACTTCCCCCACCTCGGACAACTCTTCCTTCGCGTCCATCTTCAAATAATCCAGATTAAAGTCCGAAGGCAACTTTTCGATCTCTACCTTGTATCTAGGATCAATCTTCATCGTTAACTCATGGTCTTTTGCATCAAAAGCCATCGGCTCAAAGATATATAGCGAATACCCTTTGGTCTGTGCCAGAGTTACTGGCCGCTTCTCCGTGATCCCTTCCACCGTCACTTCCAGTTCTGACGTTTTGGCGCGATCAGATGTAACGATATTTCCTGCCCCAGTACCCGTTTTATCGCCATCCTCAGATGCAATTTTGGTAATCCCGGTGAGTACCAGTTGTTTGGTTGATGCATCCACTGCTTTTTCTACATATTTGAAACGAACCGAATCCTCATCATCGATATCGTCCAGTAATTTCTGCATATCCTCCCCCACCTGGAAAGACATCGCTTTATCCTTTACACGAATCTCAACCGTGTGTGGGTCAGCCCAACCCGTCAGAATGCCCTCTGCTTCAATGACATCACTTTCCTCCGGCTTCTGTTCCGGCGCTGGTGACGTTTCCTTTGTATTGTTCACAGATGGTTGAAGTGCAGGTGCACTGCTCCCACAAGCCACGAGTGAGAATCCCATAAGTAGAACCACTAATGTAGTGCTGACCTTTACCCTATTCCTTTTTCGCATATGAACACCTCCGTTAGCTTAAACGCAATGCTGCTTGTCCATGTTGCTACATCCATTGAACCAACGATGCTTCACACGATCACTCCGGATAGCGGCGGGATCTTGCAATCGCTGTTTTGTGCAAAGACTGTTTGTTCCATTTATATAGCTTCGTATAATATTTACTTACACGGGAATCAGACAGCTCAATCACGCATAAACGGTATTCAAAGGCCAACTCTCCAGCCTAGCCCGCCTGATCAAGCTTAACCAATTGCGCATGCGCCGCGTTGAAAGCTTGCGTCTGCAAGTTGAATTGTTTACGTACTTCCGCAAGCTTGGCGTATTCTTCATTACGTGTGCGGATGGCACGTTTAATTTTAACAAGATTCGGCTTAGCACTTGCTCGCATAAGCCCGTACAGTTGTTCTTCAGCATTCAGGCTATGTTCATATGAAACTACAAATAGCTCATAGGTTTTGGCTCTTGCCTCATATTGATCCAGCACTTTACCTGCGTGAGCAAGCGTCTCTTCCTTCTCAATGGTAAGCTCCTTGAGAGAACCGCGTAGTGCTTCAATCTTCTCTCCTGTCTCCTGCATAACCTTCCCCGTCTGTTCAAGCAACGCTCGACGTTGCTGAATATCAGCCTCTGCTTGATCCAGCAGCGCTTCGATATTGCTGTTCTTTTTCTTTCCATTGCTCAAAATACTCTTGTATAGTTCCATATCCTCTGCTTCATACCGTGTCAAATCCTTCAGACTTTTGTCGATCTCCTGACCGCTCTGCACCAAACGATTCACCTGATTGGCCGCAGGCTCCTGCGGCTCTCCACACCCGCTAAGTAAAAGCATCAGCAATAGACTGCATGCTGCTAGCGTAATTTTTTTGCTCGTAATTAACATGTGTTCTCCCTCTCTTGCCATAACGTCTACAGACGTGTATCCCCGCTAAAATTGGCAACCCAGTGTGCGCTCGGATCATACACTTCAAATTCGTAGCCCCGATCTTCCAGCAGCTTCATAATGCGCGGCAGCGCCTGCACAGTCTGTTCCCGTTCATGCATCAAAATAACTTCCTTATCCCTGTGCACACTATTGCTCACTCGGGCTACAATTTTATCCGGCTGACCGGGAAGATTCCAATCCAGGGAATCTGTCGTCCAGTCCCACATTTTGAAACCTGCCGCTGCAATGTCTCCCCTGAATGCTTCACCAATCTGCGGACTGCTACCGTAAGGAGCACGGATGAGATGCGGTGTGTATCCGATCAGTTTCTCGACCATTTTCTGTTCCTTTTTGAACTCATTCACAAAGTTCGCCGAACTTCCGCTCTTATAGAGTTTCTTATAGTTATGTGTCATGCTGTGTAAACCAGGATAACTACCTTCCTTCAGCAAACGTTTCACCGCATCCGGATGCTCATTTAACTGCCGTCCAATCATGAAAAACGTCGCTTTCGCTTCATGTTGCTTTAAAATATCCAGCAATTGATCTGTATATTGACTTGGTCCATCGTCAAATGTTATGTACACCACTTTTCGAACCTGACCCATAAATCGTGCCGGCTCCTCTTTCGACTCCGGTGTAACCTGAATCATCCCCAGCTTTGCGGGTTGCTCAATAACAGCAATTGGCGGTGGTGCCATTACCGTTTTCATCCAATGGGTCATACCGATAAACACATATGTCAAGCCCGCAACAAACACAAGCAAGAGCATGATCGCCACGCTCAATCTGCCGTAGCGGATTTTCCTTTTTTTATGAGTTTGTTTTCGACTGACACTGCGAATCGCATTTCCATAGTCTCGCGTTGTTTCTTGTTGTACTCTCACGACCTAGCCACTTCCCAACTGTCTTTTTTTCCCGATGAATGGAATATTATATCGATTCACGTCTCTATATAGAAGATTAATAGAAAAACCGTCGCTGTGAATGACAGAATAGTTACAAGCTCGGTTACAATCTACTTATCTCTTTTCCATGTTTCTCTAACCACGGATGTGCAACTGAATTTATTCGTTGTTAAAAGTAAAACGTGTTTCATGGCCGAGATGCTGCTTCCAATTTTTTCAGCGTCCATACAACATTTATATATATCAAGATATCTGCTGCGTGGTGAAGTATCTTTACCTGCTGATGTCTTCCCTGCACTGACCTTCTCCTGTATAATGAGGTGATTTAGGTTATCTATTTACAAGAAGGAGCTACACCTATGACAAGCATGAACCGTGCCGGCAGATCCATCTATTTGTTATTTTTTGTCGGCATTATTGCCATTTCTTTCTCTTCTATTTTTGTACGCTGGTCTGACTCAGATGTTGCGGTCATTGCCATGTATCGCCTGTTTTTAACTAATGTGCTCATGCTGCCTTTCGTTTGGCCACACAGGCATGAGATGCTTCGTCTGAATGTTCGTCAGTGGGTTTTGTTACTCGCTTCCGGTGTGATGCTTGCGCTACACTTCCTGCTCTGGATGGGATCACTGAGATTAACCAGTGTCGCCAGTTCCACCGTCATCCTTGCTCTCGAGCCGATTCTGATTCTGGCCGGATCGGTGTGGCTGTTCAAAGCCAAAATCAACCGCATGATGCTCATTGGCATGGGTATCGCGCTGTTGGGGTCGATCATTATCGGTGCAGGAGATTTTCAGGTGGCAGGGACCGCGCTACAGGGAGATATTTTATCATTACTTGGCACGATGGCAGTGGCTGTGCATATGTTGCTGGGACAATTTTTGCGAACAGGTCTCAGTGCATTCTCGTATAATTTCTGGGTGTTTCTTGTCGCTGCCTGTACGTTCGCGGTGTACAATCTGTTCATGGGGCATCCGTTCGGCGGTTACGCGGCTTCGGAGTGGGGAATCTTCCTGTTACTGGCTATCGTGCCTACCATCTTTGGACATTACCTCTTCAACTGGTTGTTGCAATATATGAACGCGACCACGGTATCTATGGGCGTTCTCGGAGAGCCTGTATTCTCCTCCTTGCTGGCCTGGGTACTGCTGGGCGAAGCATTGAGTACACTTCAAATGTCGGCAGGTGTCGTGATCCTGTTCGGGGTGTGGATCTTCATTCGGTACGGCAAAACCAAACCCCAGGCCATTCCAGCTGATGCGCCCATCGCCGCTCCAGTTCCTGTTGAACCGAAGACGGTGTAAAAAAATTCATTACATATGAAGGCGGTGTGTTGTTATGAAAAATATAGTATCCATGCGCTGGCTGCTCGCCAGAATGTACGAATCCGATGTTGCTATCGTAGATTGCCGTTTCCTGCTCGGTCAACCCGATGCCGGACGTGAAGCTTATGAAGCCGGACATATTCCGGGGGCTGTCTATCTTGATCTGGAAAAGGACCTTTCCGCTCCGGTCACTGAGCACGGCGGACGCCATCCACTCCCTGATCCGGCTGCACTCGCAAGCCGCCTCGCTAAAGCAGGCATCGGCTCCAATAGTCGCATCATTGCCTATGATGATCAAGGCGGCATGAACGCATCACGTTTATGGTGGCTGCTTCGTTACTTGGGACATGAACAAGTTTATGTCATGGACGAAGGTTTCTCGGCTTGGCAGAATGCCAAGTTCCCGGTGACAACGGACATCCCGGTACAGATTCCATCTTCGTTTGACGTGAACCTGCAACCACAGATGCTCGCAAGCGTTACGGATGCGCAACAAGCTTCGGCAAGCGGTAGCGCCGTGCTGGTTGACTCCCGTGATGCCCGCCGTTATGCAGGGCTGGAGGAACCGATCGATGCGAAGGCCGGACATATTCCGGGGGCAGTGAATTATTTTTGGAAAGAAGTGCTTGGTACGGATGGTCGCTGGTCTGGTGTTGAGGCATTAGAGGAGCGGTTCGTGAAGCTGGGGAAAGATGATGCCATTATCGTGTACTGCGGCTCTGGCGTATCCGCCTGCCCGAACGTGATTGCGCTGGAGGAAGCGGGATTCTCGAATGTGAAGCTGTATTCCGGGAGCTGGAGCGACTGGATTAGTTATGAGGGAAATACAGTAGCGACGGGGGAAGAGTAGTTCGGAGGACAAGTCTACAGTTTCTCAATGACAAATACACCGCCTTGCAGGCCGATGTCTGGGGCGGTGTATTTTCCGTTCCTGAGCGCGAGCCGGGAATACAGGAGTGGTAAAAGCATCGTTGCACGGGATGGCTAGTGATTTTCAACTTTTACGGTGGCCCACTCGCGCCCGTGAAGTAATGCTTTAAACGAGATTTGGTTGCCGGATGAGGCATATAAATCATCATTCGATGATCTGGTTCATTGGGAAATTGAAGGGTGACATGCTCGAATTCAATAACTCCAAACGTGGGGTGCAAAAGCTTCTTGTAGCCGTCAAGGGAGCCTGGCACTTCATGATACTGCCACATTCTTGTAAAATCATCGCTTGTCCTCTTCAGATCTTCAATTAACTTGTCGAATGAATCATCATTCAGATACCGTGCTCTTGCCGTTCTGAACTCAGCAATCATTCTTCGTGAGACACTCTCCCAATCCTCCGATCCTTCTTTCCAAATAGAATCCGTAAATTGGCGCCACATCAAATTATAATCATGCGGGGGTGACACCCTATGAATCATAAATACAGCAGCTGCCGCTTCATTCCAAGCTAAAAAATCCCACTTTTTCCCGATGACATAGGCCGGATTAGGATGCAATTCATTCAGCATGTCCTGAATGGATGGGCTCAGTTTCTCTTCAATGATCGTTGATTGAGGAGGCAGTGATTCTCCAGCAAGCAAAAAGAGATGTCTTCGCTCATTGGGTGTCAGCTGGAGTGCTGAAGCCAAGCTTTCCAGTACACCTACCGACGGACGAATATCACGACCTTGTTCAAGGCGCGTGTACCATGAGAGCCCTATATTCGCGATCCCGGCGACCTCCTCTCGCCGCAAGCCTCGTGTGCGACGACGATTGCCAGGCAAAAGGCCAACATCAAGGGGAGAAACGGAGGCGCGTAAATCTCTTAAGAAATTACCTAGCGCTAAACGGCGCTCACTGTCGTTCAAGTAAACCTCCCCCTTATCCTATCACTCACAAACCTACCATTAAGCAGGTTCTCGTGACCGTTTAGTAGTCAAATTATACTGAAGGCAGTTGATGAGATCAACAATTCCAGGCAAGGAGAATGAATATGACAACCATTGCAGGACAAATGTTGGCAAACAAGGTAGTAATGATTACAGGTGCGGGGCGAGGCATTGGAGCTGAGGCAGCAAGACTGTTTGTACAGCAAGGGGCTTCTGTGATGCTCGTCGCGAGGACAGAGTCTGAGTTGCGTAAAGTCAGGGATGAAATTGTGACATCGGGTGGAGATGCTGCATATTTCACAGCCGATCTGTCCGATTCACGCAATGTTGAACAAGTTGTTAAAGCTACAGTGGAACGATATGGCCGTCTTGATGCCGCTTTTAATAACGCAGGTATTGGAGTCACGGTATCATCGCTGGTGGATGAAAGAGAAGAAGACTTCGACCTGATCCAGTCCGTAAATTATAAAGCAGTCTGGATGTGCATGAAAGCCCAGATTAAAATTATGATGGAGACTTCAGGGTCAGGTTCTATTGTTAACACCAGCAGCGTGGGTAGTCTGAAGGGAAATCCGGGCTTGGGAGCTTACGGGGCATCTAAACGAGCGGTAAACAGTCTGACTCAAACAGCTGCAGTCGAATATGGTCCAGCGGGTATCCGTGTCAATGCAATTGCTCCGGGGACCACAATGACGGATATGATTCAGCAGTGGGTTTCTATCAACCCCGATATCATTGAACAGATTCGTGCGAAGACACCTCTGAGGCGTCCTGCTGAACCTATTGAGATTGCTAATGCAGCCGCTTGGTTGCTTAGTGATTATTCATCTTTTATTACTGGAGTCGTTTTGCCTGTGGACGGTGGACTTAGTGTATAAGATTCAGTGGTCTAGGTCGGAATGTCTGAATTGATGTAGACATATCTTCGATTGCAATCGCAAGCGGGTTATGGGAAGAATAAATATTTTGATGATATTCTTAGAAAAGGCTTTCTGGACTAATCTGAGAGTTAACAAACTCCCAGTTAGTCCCTTTTTTTAATTCACGTTAAAAGAAAAAACGCGATGGACATCCGTCCACCACGATTGAACAATGAAATCGATTATTGCTTTTTACTTAACGATACGTTTGCTGTTAACGTCTTGTCGATCGTCGTCCAGTTTACATAAGCACCTAGTATTTCATTGATAACAGAAACCGGAACTACGGTTTCGCCATTTAAAAGCTTTGGCACTTTACTATTGAACACTAGTTTATCGTTAATTGAATACACATCCGAACCAATTTGGGCACTTATATCTTTCGTGCCTAATTTAATTTTCGTTGTACGCGTCTTATTATCCCATTCAACTGCGCCACCTAATAGCTCCGAAATGGTTCGAATCGGTACGTAAAATTCATCGTTATGAACAACCGGTTTGATGGTCGTACCCCCTACATTCATTGCAACGTCAACATATTCAAGGAAATCGCTCTTTCGAATGAGCCCATGAACCCCTTTCGTTCGGTCTACGACCTGGGATACTTCATAATCCGTTGCCGCCGATAGGTACGCATAAGCTACACTTCTATCCATATCAAGCTTATCGGATAAGAATTGAATCGATTCACGTACTGATTCTTTCATTGCTTCATCCAAATCAGGATCAAGTCCAATGGGAATCCAATAATCCTCTGTTTCAGCAAAGGGTTGCGTGAATTCTCCACGATGCGGGATCGATGGATCACCTTTCTTTAACACCGTTAACCGAACTGTCCCCCTTAAGGAAGCTTCCAATGCAGTTAACGCTACTTCCCCATCTCCTTGAGCAAAGTGTGGATCTCCAGTATAAAATAAACCGCCTTTGACTTGAATCGGATAATAAATAGTTGCACCGACACCTAACTCATTAATATCCATATTCCCTCCCGTTTCAATAGGCGGGATCGAACTCACTACTTCGCTGGTATTCGGTGCAACCCCCATAACACCTAGAAACGGGTTAATGGGGAAACGTACATTTTTCCCAGCTTTTGTTGGTAACAAACCATACCAATTACCGTTGATCTCTTCAATAGGTGTAAATATAGATACATTATTATATAGTTCAGGTTTTGTTGCGCTAGCCCCCTCTTGTGGGCCTGTATTTTCTGGAAACTCGTCAGGAAGGGCACCTTTACCATGACGATTAGAAATGACACCATAGGGAACTCGAGTTTGCAACGAAAGGACTTCTACTTTAAGAACATCTCCTGGCATTGCTCCCTCAACGGCTACTGGCCCAGTGATGATATGAGGTCCGTCTTTTACATAATCATGCTTAATTGGAGAAGCCGCAATTGCCTTAGCATCATCCAACACGCCATCGGGGGAGATACCGAATTTGCCGAAGTACTCCACTGGATTTCTCCCCTGATCTTCAATCAGTCCCTCATGCGATACCGTATCAAATGTTACAGCACTTCCTGATGGTACTGTGAGAATCGGAGAGCTATCTCGATTAGGCAGTGATCCCCAGCGAACGTTTTCAATCGCAGACGTTACATAATAATCACCTTCTACCTTATCAAATGTTGTTGGTTGCAACGGCATACTAAATCCCACTGAAGGTAGAGCAAATGTAAACATACCCACAATCCCTACTGAAACACCAATTTTCCTAATCGTTCGGTTAATAAACATCACGTCCCCCCTAGGTTATGCAACATTATGTAATATTATATAACACGTATAAACAGTAACATATAAATCTATTTAAAACAATATTTTCTTGTTAACAAAAGTAACAAAAAAGGGCTATAACCCGAGAAAAACTTATTAAATCATAAACAAATGTTAATATATCTAACATATGAAAGGCGTGTAAAACTTAAATATGTTTCCTAAACTTAATGAACATTCTTCAGATATCAGTTATGAGGGGAATGCGGTGGTTGCCCGTATTTATTCATCGGCTTTTTAGGCACTATATTGGTTGGGGTACACGTCGTGATCTATCAAATTCATTCTATAGACTTCATTTAAATAATAAAAATCGCCCCTAATTTTGTTATCTATTAAACGTGCTAAAATAGGATTTAGACCTGCTAAACTTATTGAGGGGTACCTCCTCAATCCATCAAGAAGAGGTGAACAACGATGACGGAGTCATATCATGGAATACATTCGAATTTGCAATTTCCAAGTAGCATCTTTAATATCGACCGCAAGGATGTTCCAGCACTTCTGGAAGCTACGAACGTCAAGCACCAGGAGACCATTGCGGAAAAACTGACTGGTTCGGAGTATGCACTTCATTTACTCCTTGCTGTAGAAGCTGCTAAGCAACTAGTATCAGAATGGACTGAAGCAGTACAGCGATGGTCGCCGCCGCTTATCCTTGATCTGTCCATATGCTCAATTGACTGCGCTGTTGAACTCCTGCAAAACCCTGAGCGGCGACTGCTTCGCTTCTGGTTTTATTCCGAAGATGTACCGGAGGACTGGAGAGAGGGGCACAGTGACCGCTTTTTCGATCTTACGGTGACCATTGACGCCGAATCACTGACCGTGCAACATGCTGCAGGGCCAAGCAGATGAAACAATAGAGCCTGCATTCGGAGACACTAACACTTGTCGATACTCTACCAACAGCCTGAAGGACATTAACACAGACTTCGGGCTTTGAAGCCAGAGTGTAGTAAGTAACAAGTATAACGGCTCTACAATACCTGATCCACTATTTCAATTTATCCACCCGTTCACTATTCTCCCAGATGGCAGGATTATTAATCACCTGACTCTTCCCACGCATAATAGAATCGTAACTATCCTTTCCAGATGTATACCAGTCCACAATAACTACCTTTCCTTTCAGATCTTGTACCAAGAATTCAGTAGACTCCGCATATTCACCTACATCCTTTATAATACGTGCATTCATTTTTAGATAATAAAAACTCTGCTCTCCTTCAATATAATCCACTTTTTCAGCTTCCATCTTGACCTCTCTCACTTGGTTATAAGTTAAATTGTTCTTGCGAAACAGATTATATTGTGATCTGATCTTCTTTTCCGTATATAGTTTGAGGTTCGGGTTATCAATATATCTACTAACGTCAAATTCCAGACCGTTCCATATGACTTTGTAATATCCAGATAAAACCTCTGCACAGAGTTCATAAGCCTTCTCCGTATCCAAAGTAGATAAACTTGGATTGTTGGTCGTTCCCCTCCCTATCAGAGAAGCAGAATCTCCATGTCCCCCTTTGCCCTTGCTACGATCAGACTGTTCACATGCACTAGTAAGCCACATCGTTATTAACAATAAAACAAGGTAAGTATGCTTCATCGTATCCCTCCAAGACTCAATTTTCAATTAATCAATATTTTATTAAAATTTTATATAATTAACATAATTATTTACATTTTTACCTCAAAAGAATATACTCTGATATGAATGAATATCTTAATTATTCCCATATTAGGAGGGTATGTATGATGAAACGTTGGCTATCTTTAACTCTAAGTTTTTGTCTGGTTTTTCTGATGGCAGCTCCACTTGCAGAAGGGAAAACGAATCAGGTTGGCTCTAGCGGGCTCTATGAAGTAAGTACAGGGGTTGCTTTGTATGCGAATATTCAAGGAGTGAAAACGTCTCTCCCTACCGTTGTTTTCATTAGCGGATACGGTGACGATTCATCCGTCTGGTCTGGTATCCAATCCAAGATATCCCATAAAACGTTAACGGTTTCTTATGATCGTGCTGGGCTCGGACTTAGTGACGATACTACCAAAGATAAAACAACAAAACAACAGGTGAAAGAGTTACATAAGCTGCTTCGAAAAGCTAATATTCCAGGTCCATATGTACTGGTAGGACACAGCATTGGCGGATTAAATGTGCGAGGATTTGCTGATCGTTATACCAATGAAGTTGCAGGAGCTGTGCTGATCGATGCCTCTCACGAAAAGCAAGAGGAAGCTGTTCTGGCAACCTTGCCGCCCGAATTTATAGAGATGTACCAGTCACAGTTTACTGCGGAAGGGGATTATGCAGAAGTAACCAAGAGCTTTAAATATATCGAAAAACTGCGTGCCAAGGATGCAATGCGGAATTTACCATTAACCGTAATTTCTGCAACAGAACATGGCATGGGACCAGAAATGGAAATCAAATGGGCTGAAATGCAACAAGATTTAGCATCCTTGTCTAATCAGGCTACTCATGTCACTGCGCCAAACTCAGGACACTATGTGTACCTTGAACAACCTGAGCTTGTGCAACAAGCAATCATTTCTATGCTAGAGCAATAACTTATGTATCGGGGGTTCAATCTTCCCTATAGAAATTCATGAAGCTCGCGAATAGCGAGCTTTTTGACTTGCCTGTAACAACTTACCTCGATCAGAGGTGCCTGAGGAAGGATAGTATCTCGCTTAGATAAAAGTAAAAAGAAAACATTATATTGCTATCCGACCGTAATCCTAATTCGGCATTTCATAGTTACACACCACGCTTGCCTCCTGTAGGACATATGTCTCTTTTTCTCCGAAAACGATTAAAAAAACTTTATAATCCACTCCAAATGATCGATATACAACAAATGAACATCCGCATATCCCATGATTGCAACCTGAAATCGATCTCAGGAATGCGGCACGGGAGAACAGAATCATACATATAACAGGTTGTTAGGAAAAAGAGAAAGTTCTGTCTAATGGAAAGACAAGAGCTAACAAAGGAGACGAAGATGTGAAGGGACGAACGAGTCACAAACGAAACAAACGCAGTATCTGCGTGAACCTGCTGTTATCTATGCTATTGTTGATCAGCAGTGTGCCGCTATGGCCAAGCAAGGCAGCAAACGCTGCAGCAGAAGGGTCATATCTCTTATCCCTGAACAGACCGGTGTATAGTTCCTCATCCCTTGGCGGAAATACAGCCGATCATGCCGTGGATGGCAACAAAAATACCCGGTGGGAAAGTGTTTGGCAGCAAGACCCTCAGTGGATCTATGTTGACTTGGGTGCAGTGGCTTCCATCTCGAACATCTCGATTGAGTGGGAAAATGCTTATGCTTCCGCCTTCGACCTTGAAGTGTCCGATGACGAGGTGAACTGGACGCAAGTATACTCCACAACGAAGGGTCAAGGCGGTATGACGGAAGTTGAGGTTTCCGCCAATGCACGATACGTACGTTTGTTCAGTCATGAACGAGCACAGCAAGCCTACGGTGTATCTCTGTACGCGTTCAATGTGTATGGAACGGGCGGAGCAAATCCACCTCCGAAACCGGTTGCTACCAACCTTGCCCTTGGTAAAACGGTCATAGCTTCATCGGAAGAGATTGACGAACCTAGCCGCTCCGCCGAAGATAAGGCCAAGATGGAAAAGCGCAATTACGAAGCGCGCAATGTGACAGACGGTGACCCGGGTACACGCTGGTCTTCCATCTACAAGGATCAGGAATGGATTGTTGTGGACCTTGGCGAGCGTCATGAAATCGGAGGAATTTCGCTACAATGGGAAAATGCGTTTGGACGCGCTTATGACATTCAGGTATCCAATGACGCAAAGCAATGGACTACGTTGTTTCGGGAGTTACACAGTAATGGTGGACGAGATGACATTCCTGTATATGCAGAAGCCAGATATGTAAAGTTCGCAGGACTTGGCCGAGGTACAACCAATGGCTATTCGCTCTATGCCTTTGATGTATATGAGTATATTCAAGGTGATGAACAACCGGTCTACACCATTCCGGCTATCCCGGAGATGAGCTCAGTACAGGTTGGGGCCGGCAGTTATGCCATTAATGACATCACGATGCTACAACCGAAAAACCCGAAAAATCGCACAACTGACATCACTACTCCGATTCCATCTAATGACTGGTGGCAGTCAATTCTTGTTTCGGATTTAGGTGATGGAAATAGTCTCGTTACACTTCCGTTCAAAAATCGATACACCAAGCAGGGGCTTCATGTTTTGAATCCTGGTGCGGGATACCTTTCTGCTGACGGCAACTCGATGGATGCGGATGGTGAAGCAGACCTTATCCTGACTACAAGCAATATAAACCCAGCTAAGGTTAATACCAAGGTAGCAGGGTACGGGGATTACTCCGCTAACATCATCATGAGTGATGACGACACGGCGAAGGTCAGTACAACTTTTGTCAAAGGCTCCCCTTTCCTGTACAACACGTTCGAGAACCCGGACACGATCCTGCTCCGTTCACCGAACATCACACGTCTTTTTGATGATCAAAACCGTGAGATTATGCTCAAGGACGGGGAATCATGGACTGGAGATCATATCGGTATAGAAGTCACCAATCAAGACAGGGCTCCTTCGCCCCAAACCTTTACAAGAAACTACGGCCTTTATGCACCAGAGGGTACCACACTTATAAAGCTTGGCAATACACTTAAGATCAAGCTGGGATCAAACGAAAATTATTTGTCGCTGGCTACCCTGCCGTCTGCATCAGAATTAGCATACTATTATCAGCATGCCTATGCTTTTGTGACGGATACGAAGGTTGATTACAACTACAGCGAGAGCACTTCCCAAGTTACAACGACCTTCAGCTCCGTTACACAAACGAAGCGTGCCAACTTTTCCACCAGCACATTAATGGCTTTGTTCCCGCACCAGTGGAAAATTGCAACAACTCCACTTACGGAGCTCACTTATCCTTCCATTCGCGGGATGATGAAAGTAAGCGAAGGCAACAGCTTTACGACACAGGATCGTTTCTACGGCATTATTCCGCAATTCGTGGAGCCGGATGATCCGACATACTCACGCGCGCAATTAATCAGCTATCTGGATCAGCTTGATGCAGATACGTCAGGCAATTTAATGAGCGAAGATCCCTACTGGCAGGGGAAAAAGCTTCATCCGCTTGCGCTGGGTGTGCTCATTAGCGACCAGCTTGGGGATCACGAACGTCGGGACCACTACCTGTCCCTGTTAAGAAACATTTTGACAGACTGGTACACTTACTCACCGGATGAACGTCTGCACTCCTATTATTTTTATTACTCGGAGCAATGGGGAACGATCTTCCCTTACGGAAGCGGGTTCGGCGTCAACACCGGGCTGACGGATCATCATTTTACGTATGGCTATTACGTCTTTGCCTCTGCGGTACTGGCTATGTATGATCCGACATTTGTAGAGGATTATGGAGATATGGTTGAGTTGCTGATCCGAGATTACGCCAATCCTTCGCGAACAGACAATCAATTCCCATGGATGCGTAATTTTGATCCTTATTCAGGCCATTCCTGGGCAGGCGGTTATGCCGACAATCTCAGCGGAAACAATCAGGAAGCGGCTGGCGAAGCTCTGTTTAGCTGGGTCGGGCAATATATGTGGGGCGAGGTCACAGGCAATAAAGCCTATCGCGATACAGGCATATGGGGCTTCGTCACCGAAGAAAAAGCAGCCGAGCAATATTGGTTCAACTATGATGGAGACAACTGGCTGGAAGGATACAAACACGCTACTGTAGGGCATGTATACGGCAGTGCCTACCTCTATGGCACATACTTCTCCAATGATGCAGAGCATATTTACGGCATTCACTGGCTGCCGCCGGCGGAGTGGATGACCTATTATGGCCGTGATCCGAAGAATACCGCCGCACTTTACAACGGTCTGATCAAGGATCTGGGTGGTCAGCAAGAGCGCACATGGCAACACATCATCTGGCCTTTCCAATCCATCGGGGACCCGGAGGCTGCTCTTGCAAAGTGGAATACGAAAGACATGCAGCAAAACGAAGTCTTTAACGCATACTGGTTCATGCACAGTATGGCATCCACGGGAACACGTACAATGGATATTTGGGCTGATTCTCCGGCAGTAACCGTCTACGAAAAGGACGGCGTCTACACAGCGCAAATCTGGAATCCGTCCGATACCGCCAAAACAGTTCGATTTTATAATGCCAGCGGAGCTTTGGGTTCAGCTACCGTCTATGCGAAGGCTCAAGTAAAGGTCAATCCGTTGGAGCATACGGTAGTCAAGCAGCCGGATGCTTCGCAAGGCGTCACTTATCTGGATCGTAGCACATGGACGATTACCGCCTCTTCCAGTTCGGAAGCAGTGGAACGCATGATTGATGGAGATTTGGCTACCCGCTGGTCATCTGGACAAACGCAACAGCCTGGAGACTGGCTCCATATTGATCTGGGCAGTGAGCAGATGTTGGATACTCTCTTTATGAACTCCGGCAATAACTGGGGTGATTATGCCCGCGGGTATGAAGTTTACGTTTCGAAAGACAATGAGAACTGGAGCAAGCCGATTGCACAGGGAACAGAAACATCGCCGAGCTTGTCCGTTGATTTGGGGATGCAGACTATGCGTTACATCAAAATTGTTTTGACTGCTCCCGCAGACAGTTGGTGGTCCATCTCGGAACTTAAGCTCGCCCGATTTGGTAAATTGGTCCAAGCACCTGAACATCCAAATCCAGCTCCAGCTCCATTGCCCGATCGGTCAACCTGGATCGTGACCGCTTCCTCCACAAAAGGAACCGATATCACGGCTCATATGCTGGATGGAAAAAAAGAGACATTATGGACGAACGGGCGAAAGCAAGCGGAGGGACAATGGATCACGATTGATCTTGGGCAAACAAGTGCTTTTGATGCAGTCGAGTTGGACTCTGGGAACGCCAAGGATGACTATCCACGGCAATATCGCATTTTCGTTTCCGATGACGGGCAAAACTGGGGAACATCCATTGCTGGAGGCGAAGGAGCGTCAGGACGTCTCTCCATCACCTTCCCTGAGCAACAGGCTCGTTATGTGAAAATCATGCAGACGGGTGAATCCGACCAATGGTGGTCGATCTCTGAGTTGTTCGTTCAGCACTATGGAACAGGAAAACAAAAACGTCTCCTGCCAGATGCATGGTCCGTTACAGCGTCTTCCAATGAGGAGGCTGCAACGGCGATACTGGATGGTACGGATCAAACACGCTGGACTTCTGGCCAGACACAAACAGGCGGCGAGTGGATTCAGCTCGATCTGGGTGACTCACAGATTGTGAATCGGATTGTACTGGATAGTGCTCACAGCAGTGACGATTATGCTCGTGGTTACGAAGTATACACCTCTCTGGATGGCACGGATTGGGGTAAAGCTGTGGTAGCTGGTGAAGGGAAAAATGCCGTGCTTTCTATTGCTTTTGCTCCCCATGAGGCTCGCTATATCAAAATAGTTCAGACCGGAACGGATTCCCACTGGTGGTCTGTAGCTGAAATCGCAGTTTATACCGCTGATCAGACGCCATGGACACCCGGGGAACAGGATCATTTGTTGCCTACTGAACTGGATCGGACGTCTTGGACAGTTACGGCTTCTACGTCCGAAGACGTTAGCGCACTGCTGGATGATGATCTGAACTCACGCTGGACCTCTGCATCTGCACAACAACCAGACCAATGGATTCAGATTGATCTGGGAAGCATCCAGAATTTCAGCCGGTTAACTATGGACTCAGGTAGCAGCACCAATGACTATGCCCGAGGTTATAAAGTCTTCACTTCAACGGATGGAGAGCAATGGAATTTAGTTTCCGAAGCTTTGGGAACTGATCCTGTAATCTCCGTGATGTTTACGACCCACCAGGCACGATATGTCAAAATTGCTTTGACTGCGGATACTCCCGAGTGGTGGTGGTCTATTGCTGAATTGAGAGTGTACCGTTGATACGCTGAACCAATGACTAAACTTTAAAAGATTCAAATTCAGCACATCTTATAACTAAAGATGTAAAAAAGTACAGGGACCTCAAGCCACGATCGGCAAGAGATCCCTGTTTCCTTTTGTGATATATGATAGAATGCCCATCGTCAGGCTAATCATTACTTTTTGATTTTACCATCATATCCAAGCTTATAAACAGTACCTTTATCAAAAGATAGGAATGCAAGACCGTCGCCTACTAAACCTATAAATCGATCATTTGAGTCTAAAGAACGTAGCTTGCTCTTCTTGCCTGTATAACGATTATAAATATACAAGTCACTCTTATTTTTGCCATTCTTGTCTACTGAAAAACTTCGATAATAAAACTTATTATTTATATATGCTACGGGATCAATATACTCTTTAGAGGCAAATGTTTTTTTTATATTTGCATTTAAATCGGAAAAATGACCTTTGTAGCTATAACCTCCATCTACGATCTCCAAAAAAAACATAACATTCCCATAAAATTCGTATAACTCCACACCTTTAGAAGATAAGCTCTTCAACCCTGTACCATCTAAATTCATACGATAAAACTTGTCATTATCCCTGTTTGTATAATAGATATGTCCGTTGTTTATTTTAAAATTATAAAAAGGAGATTTAGACAATATCGTTTGTTCGTTTGAACCATCTGTTTTCATTGAGCCGAAAGACAACGCATCTGGCGTTTCCGCAGTCCTTTCATCTTTAACAAAATAAATCGTATCTCCTACAGCAGTAAACCTTGCAAAATTATCCTCTTTGTTAAGTGAGGTTAATGCCGATCCATCTTTCTTAATTTTAGCCATCTGACGATTCCAAGGGTCTTGCTCATTTTCAATCAGAAAATAGATCCACTCTCCAACCCATTTTACATCTGAAACTCGCTTAGGGAATATAGACTCTGTTTTGCTTCTATTACCTGTGAATGTTGTAACGTTGATGCCCATCAAATCTCCGTCATCTTCATAACCTTCCCATACTAAAGTTTTAGCGGAATCCTCAGCCCCATATACAGGTACTACACCTAACAACATGATCACACTTAATAACGCTACCAACCATTTTCTTCTCATTCTTTTCTCCCTAAATTATGTATTTTTCTACATTATCTATTGTAAGTTGAATTTAAAAATAGAACAATCCTTTTACTCTACATTCTGGCATGCTCTCCGTTATGAAATAACTACAGACCCTGCATGTAAATGAAGTGAGCATAATTATAAGTAAACTCAGATGAAAGAACCTATCACCATATGGCGAAAGGTTCTTTTTGTGTGTTCTAGAATTGATAAATTGTACTGTAAAAGATTTCATTAAGTGATGGTAAGGCCACCGCTTGCATATCCTGCAATCGTTGAAGCCACATCAACTCCGGCGGTTACTGATGCAGAGAAGACCATAAGCAGACGGTCACCGGCGGCTACCGGGATACTCAACCCTGTAGTCAAACCGTTGGCGATCGTGCCTAATGACAACACGCCTGTCAGTGCTGGTGCCAAAGTTACAAGGGCTCCCGGTACAGCCGTAAATGTATTGTTCGGTGTAGTTGAACGGAATAATTGTGCAGTTATCGTTATTGTAGATCCAACCAAGCTAAGTCCAGCTGTCGTACTGAAATAAGCAGCCAATGAAGTTATCGTCCCTGCACGCGGAGCAGAGAAAGCAAAGTTCAGCAAGGTTCCGGCAGCTCCTGTGAGATCAATGATTCCTCCATTAATCGTCACTCCAGACGCATTATTACCAAAGCCAACCAAGCTGGAGGTATTCAAAAGTCCGCCCAGCACCGTAGTCAACGAAGCTGGTAACCCAGATGCATAAGGGATAATCGCTCCAGAACCTGTCGCTCCGGTCACACCCGTTACTCCCACCAGACCCGTGGCTCCAGTCGCACCCGTCACTCCTGCCAGACCTGTTGCTCCTGTCGCACCCGTCACTCCTGCCAGACCTGTTGCTCCGGTTGCGCCAGTCACTCCTGCCAGACCCGTTGCTCCGGTCGCACCAGTCACTCCCGCCAGACCCGTTGCTCCGGTCGCACCCGTTACACCTGCTAGACCTGTTGCTCCAGTCGCACCCGTCACTCCTGTCAGACCTGTCGCTCCAGTCGCACCCGTCACTCCTGCCAGACCTGTTGCTCCAGTCGCACCCGTCACTCCTGCCAGACCCGTGGCTCCAGTCGCACCCGTTACTCCCGCCAGACCTGTCGCTCCGGTCTCACCCGTTGTTCCTGTTGCTCCCGTAGCTCCCCCGGTTGCTCCTGCTGGCCCCGTCGCCCCGGTTACCCCCGTTGCACCAGTCGGACCTGTCGCCCCGGTTACTCCCTGAGCTCCAGTCACACCCGTCGCGCCCGTAGCACCGGTTGCGCCTGTGACTCCTGTCATACTTGGAGTTTCTCCCAGCAACTCAGAAGAAACTAAACGATGTGCTGTTACCAAAGAGCCTGTGCTGCTTTTTCCCCATACGGAGACTTGAAGAGGATCATTAACCGTCGCTGTAGTAGTAAACGTGAATTCAAAGGCATCCAGATTGGCAAAATAGTTGTTCGTTATCACTTGATTTGGTGCGATGTCCAAAGATTCACTGACATACAAAACTCTCAATCCGCTACTCATATAATACCCTTGTATCTGTACAGTTGAGGATGTAACTTCACTGCGGTTATCAATTCTAACCGTTACGGATTGAGTTGGTCTAACACCACTAACAGCGTTATTTTCGATCGGCCCTGTCGATAAAAAGCTCATCGCTACATTCCCTTCTTTCGAAAAAAGTATTTTCTACAGATCTTTAACTGTTTGTTCGTGCTCCACTACCCGGTGTGCATCCACCAGTTGACCTGACGCATCTTTGCCCCACACTGAAATTCCGACGTCTCCCACTCGTGCATCGCTTAATCCAAACACAAATTCAAAAGCATCTAGATTTGCAAAATAATTTCGGGTCACTGCTTCATTAGGTGCAATACTGATTACTTCACTTACATACAGCGTTCTTGTTGTACTCAGCACATAACCCTGAACGGATACACTTACCGCATCTACAGCAGCCCGACTCACCAATCTGATCGTTACCTGTTGTGTCGGTCTGACCCCGGAAACGGCATTATTTTCGATCGGTCCAGTTGATAATATAGCCATTTTCCCATCCCACCTTTTGTGAACCTCTTACTCTAGCATTACTTGACATCATGGATCACATATTAGTCATATTCATTCACTAGATCAGCGGTGTGGACCATAGACAGGGGACAGTTCACCATTATCAAGCCATAAGTGCCATTAACACCTAAAACTTCATCCATACAGAGCTTGCAAATATGTATAATCCGTGTTTATTTCAACCCAAAAATGACCGTTCCTCATGAAATGATGGAGCTACGGCCACCATTGGATACATCTTATTGATGTCACTCTTACAAATGAATAAACCTCCACCCAACTTTTTCTTACAAATTTTGATAGAAAATGATTGTATTGTGGCAGAAATGTGATATGATATCGTCAAATACAAAAAAACATTTTTAAACAAAAATGAAAAATAATTACATAAAACGAGTCACAACTCTGTTTTTTTCTTTTTAAAACCATTCTATTGAAAGCGATTACATTGCACAACAGGACAATTATATACTTTTTCACACACAAGTTCATACTTCCCCCACCCTATTCCTGGGTTACCGCTGTCAACTTGCTACAGTAGATAGCTATTCTCTGTACAGGTTGTATGGCTTAAGCCATAGATCACAAACATGTACGATTCAATCGATCTCTTCTTTGAAAGGAGGTGTGATAAAGAACATTTACTCATCATTCTTCTTTTTCTTCTCACTGTAGCTCCCTCATCAAACAGCTCTGTTCAACCATTCAGCGTAACACTCAATAACACTATTCCATACTAATTCAATGGAGGCGAACGTATGAAGATCCGTAAACCATTAGCTCTGCTGATGTCACTAATTTTGATTTTTTCCACTCTACCTGCCGAGTCAAGCTATGCAGCAAATAATGCTGTTGCCAAAACGCCTGTAAATGCCAATCCGCTCGTCGATCACAAATTGGGAGCTGATCCTTACGTACTCGTTCACAACAATCGGGTCTACGTATATATGACAGGGGATACCTACCTCTACAACAACGACGGATCTGTTCGCGAAAACAACTACGGCACCATCGGCAGAATCAGCGTGATCTCCTCGGCTGACATGGTGAACTGGACCGACCACGGCTACATTCCGGTAGCCGGTGCAAACAATGCCAACAATGGACAAGGCATTGCCAGATGGGCAAGCCAGTCTTGGGCACCAGCGATGGCCAAGAAAACCATCGCGGGCAAAGATAAGTTTTTCCTGTATTTCGCCAACTCGGGTGCAGGTATCGGTGTTCTGACTGCTGATTCTCCAATCGGCCCTTGGTCTGATCCACTCGGACGTGCACTTGTCACACATGGAACGCCTGGCATGTCGGGTGTAACTTGGCTCTTTGACCCGGCTGTACTTGTTGATGACGACGGCTCCGCTTATCTGTATGCAGGCGGCGGTATTCCGAACGAAAATAATGCAGCTTCCATTGCAAATCCAAAAACAGCACGTGTCATTCGTCTTGGCGCCGATATGACCAGTGTAGTTGGTAGTGCCACGACCATTGATGCACCTTATCTGTTCGAAGATTCAGGTATTCATAAGTACAACGGCAAATATTACTATTCATATTGCATCAACTTTGCTGGAAACCATCCGGCAGCCTACCCAAAAGGTGAAATCGGATATATGGTAAGTGACAGCCCGATGGGGCCTTTCACATACAAAGGACATTTCCTCAAAAATCCGGGGGCATTCTTCGGTGTAGGCGGTAACAACCACCATGCCGTGTTCCAGTTTAATAACCAATGGTATGTCGCATATCATGCACAAACCGTGAGTAAAGCCTTCCTCGGTGATGGCAAAGGATACCGTTCTACCCACATCAACAGACTGACACATAACGCAGACGGATCGATTCAGGAAGTGCAGGGGAACATGACCGGTGTGCCTCAGACAGCTAACCTTAATCCGTATAACAGAGTGGAAGCCGAGACCATTGCTTGGCAAGCTGGCATCAATACACAGCCGACTCAAGCAAGCGGTGGACCAACCGCCAATCAAAATGTGACGAATATCAATAATGGGGACTGGGTCGCTGTTAGTAATGTGGATTTTGGTTCAACAGGTGCATCGAAATTCAAGGCCAACGTAGCTTCTACCGGAAATGGTAACATTGAACTCCGCCTTGGCAGCCCGACAGGTACTCTGATCGGCACGCTTAACGTTACTTCAACAGGTGGCATGCAGAACTGGCGTGAGCTCGAAACCAATATCACCAACACAACAGGACGTCATCATCTGTATCTGGTATTTACAGGCTCAGGCAACGGAAATCTGTTCAATCTGGATTACTGGCAGTTTACTTCCGGTTCCGGTGGTAACCCCAATCCAAACCCTAATCCAAATCCAAACGTGACTCGCGTTGAAGCGGAAAGCATGACCCTTGCCGGTCAATATGCCGGGTTGATTAGTTCTCCTTTTAACGGTGTGGCGCTCTATGCTAACAATGATTCTGCGTCTTACAATCAATTCTTTGCTAACCCTACACATCAGTTCTCTCTTCGCGGGGCTTCCAACAACAATAGTACAGCCCGTGTTGATCTCGTTATTGGCGGGGTAACCGCTGGTTCGTTCTTTTTTACCGGAACACAGCCAACGGTACAAACTTTGCCGAACATCACACATGCCACAGGGAATCAGGAAATCAAACTGGTTGTGACCACGGATAATGGTACCTGGGATGCTTACATCGATTATCTTGAAATTTCGTAATCATTCATAATGATCTGTCGATTTTGACATTCCAGGAGGTTTAGTTATGTGGAAAAAAATCGGGTTGCTCCTGCTCACACTTCCTCTGCTGTTAACATCATTGCCATTGACCCCGCAGTCTGCCTCTGCGGCAACGTTTAACAATCCGGTCATTTATGCAGATGTGCCGGACAGCGATGTCATCCGCGTGGGCAATACCTTTTATATGACCAGTACCACCATGCATATGAACCCGGGCGTTCCTGTCATGAAGTCAACCGATCTGGTCAACTGGAGCATTGTGAACTATGTATATGACACACTTGGCAACGGTGATGTACAGAACCTGAATAACGGTCAGAACGAATACGGGCGCGGATCTTGGGCCAGTAGCCTTCGCTACAACAATGGCACCTACTACGTCGCATTCGGTTCCCTTTCCACAGGAAGAACGTACATCTATCAGACTAGTAACATCGAAACCGGACCATGGACGCCTTACACGTTGAACAGTTATTACCATGATCCCTCCCTGCTCTTTGACGGAAACCGTACGTTTCTTGTCCACGGCAGTGATAACATCAGCATCGTTGAGTTAACACCTGATGCCAAAGCTGTGAAATCCGGCGGTCTGAATCAGGTGTTGATCCCGAATGCTAGTCATATCGCTGGCTCCAATATGATTGTAAAAGCAGAAGGCGCACACATTCAGAAGATTAATGGCATGTATTACGTCTTCCTGATTGCTTGGCCTTCCGGTGATGGACGAATCCAGCTCGCCTATCGTGCGAACTCATTGACAGGGCCGTATACTGGCAAAGTGGTGCTCAGAGATTCGGGCATCGCGCAAGGAGGTATTGTGGATACCGCTTCTGGTGCATGGTATGGTTTCCTGTTTCGCGACCGAGGAGCCGTTGGACGCATTCCATATCTGGTACCGGTAACCTGGTCGGATAACTGGCCCGTATTCGGGGTGAATGGCAAAGTTCCATTGACAATGAACATGCCTGTGGAAGGACAGCCAGCCGCTAAAATCTTCGGTTCAGATGAGTTTAATGCGCCTTCGGGTACATCTACTCTCTCGAAGTTCTGGCAGTGGAATCATAATCCTGACCCGTCAAAATGGTCCTTGAGCCAGCGTCCAGGTTTCATGCGGCTGACCACAGGCAAACTCAGCAAAAATATATTGGAGGCTCGCAATACGTTGACACAACGCACGTTTGGGCCGAAAAGTACAGGCATTACCGCCTTGGAAACGGCAGGTATGAAGGATGGCGATTATGCCGGCCTAGCCGCTTTTCAGGCCAAATATGGCTTTGTAGGCGTCAAGATGACAGGCAATACCAAGTCAATCGTAATGACAAATGCCAGTTCCGGCACGATGACAGAGGTGGCAAGTGTGCCCCTGAACCAGAATAAAATTTATCTGCGGGTCATCTGTGACTTCACCAATCAGACAGATAAAGCCTATTTTGCTTATAGTCTGAATGGAACGAACTGGACAACCATTGGCAATACGCTACAGATGTCCTATACGTTGCCACACTTTATGGGTTATCGCTTTGCATTGTTTAACTACGCAACCAAATCTACCGGAGGCTACGCTGATTTTGACTTCTTCCGTGTGGAGTAAGCGTGATGAACGTACTGCTGATTTTTAGAATCAGTACTGCGAATCGAAGTACACTTGAAGTACAACTGTGGCCTGGAATTCCGCTATGTGCGGAGCCAGGTCATTTTCATTATTTTTACGGAAACATCTCACTTGAACGCTTTAATATATTGAATATACGCTTCAGCACTTTGGTTAATCTCTTCATCACTTGCCTGGAACGAGGCACCAAAGACAGCATAATGCGGCAGTGCCGTAACGCCCACATGATTCATGCTTGCCTTGAACGGTGCAATCAGTTCTTCTACACTAAAACCTACCGGCTGTCCTTTTCCGTAATTCTCCCGCTGATCCCCGATTGTCATTGCCAGTCCCATCTGCTTTCCATGCAATCGATTGCCCTTTGATCCATAAGCCCATCCATGCGTGAATACTTCATCCAGCCATTTTTTGAGTAGCGGCGGGTAACTGTACCAATAGAACGGAAACTGCAAGATAATATGATCATGTGCCTCCAGTAGCTCCTGTTCGTGAGCAATGTCGATGTTCCAGTCAGGATAAGCTTGATATAATTCGTGGATATTCACCTCATCTGGGTGCTGCTCCAGCTCCATTTTCCAGCGGCGATTCACTCTTGAAGTTGTCATATTCGGATGTGCCAGAATAACCAGTGTTTTCATTGCATGCCTTCCTCTCTCCAAAACAATTTGATTTCTTTCCTTGATTACGGATCATTATCCACCCCGTCACCCCAAAAGAAAATACACACAATGAAGTAAGATACTTACCTCAAGGTGTGTATGGACTTCTGTTTTGTAACTGTGAGAAAATAAATAGTTATCCCTGTAAATACGTATAAATACAACGAGGTGATATGAATGAAGGAATATCGTTTGGGCATTGAAGCCACACTCGAAATCATTGGCGGCAAGTGGAAAGCCATCATCATCTGTTTATTAATGTCCGGTGTCAAAAGAACAGGAGAATTAGAGCGCAGCATGCCCGGCATTTCTCAAAAAGTACTGATTCAACAATTACGCGAACTAGAACGCGATGGTCTTGTCACAAGACATGTGTATCAGCAAATGCCGCCCAAGGTGGAGTACAGTCTTACGGAATATGGTGTGACAGCAAATACAATTGTGGATGTGATGTGTACCTGGGGAAGAGATAATATTGCGCTCAGGCAGCAACGAGGAGAAGACATTTTTTTGTTATCTGATGAACAAACGGAGCTCTACGAATGAAGCATCTCTCATGTAACCTTCATCTCCCATATCCCTCTTATATAGTAAAATATCATTATAATTATTAATTTTGATGTAGGTTGGATTCCTCTTATACCCCACTCATTTGAAGTAACGCCTTTGCCATAGCAAACAGGACGCTGGAGTAATGAATCCCATCTGTGCCATCAGGAGGTTTTTACTTATGAAAAAATATATTGTATTTGGCGCTAGTAAAGGATTGGGAGACGCATTTGTCCGCGGGGTGCCGCAGGCAGGAGATAAAGTGTGGGTTGTATCCCGCAGCAAACCAGAAAGTCTGCAACTGGAGGACGGTGTACAGCGCGTATGGATTCAGGCCGATCTCTCGGAGCTTCAGGCTGCCAAACAGATTGCAGAGCAGCTACGCAACGAAACGTTGGATGTGCTTATTTATAACGTAGGTATTTGGGAAAAGGAAGGATTTGAGGAACACTACACCTTTGATCAGGATGAGCCTTCTGATATTCAAGAGCTGATCCATGTGAATATAACGTCCACCATTGTATGCATCCAAGCTCTACTGCCTCAGCTTCGCAAGTCTGCCGCAGGCAAGATCATTCTCATCGGCTCTACAGCAGGCCTAAGCAATGCGGGGAATACTCAGGTTTCTTTTGTTGCCTCCAAATTTGCGATCCGTGGAATTACAGAAGCATTGAGAGAACATACCCGGCGGGATCACATCGCCGTAACCTGCATTAATCCGGGAGAACTGGCAGCAGAGATCCCCTATGAAGAAGGAATGGAACGCGCACTATCCGAGTATGGCGGAACGCGCATTCCGCTTCAAGACATGGTTTCGATCGTCCGGTGTATCGTCAGCCTGTCCAATGCAGCCTGTGTGAAAGAGATTAACGTTCCTGCCCTTACGGATATCAATACGTAGTAAACAGGATTGATCTATTGTATTACATTCGCGTTTCTTCACATTAAATATTGAGATAAATGCTCAATCGCCATCGATTGTAGTCGTTGTTGTTCAGGAATATGTTCATAGATGATATGTGACTTTCCCTGTCGGATCAGCTGTTCCCGTATAGCTGCAATGCGTCCTTTATTAAAGTCAATAAAGCGGAAATCCACCTGCCGAAGCCGCTCAAGCTCTGCTAGTCTAACAAATGAAGCGGCTTTGATGGCTGTATTGATCTCTTTCAGCTCCAAGACTTCCAGTGCACGGGCTGTCCATAAACACTCGATATCTTGAAGCGATTTCATGTAAACCAGTTCAAGCTGTCTGAGCCGGGGCATCTGCGAGAAATCACAACATTGTTCCAGCTTCGGCAAGGATACATGCAGATACTCAAGTCCGTGCATCTGCTCTAGTCCCTGGATACTCATCGGTTTCCGCACCGAGCCGAGTATTGTCAGATCCTGCACCTGTGCACAGTCCAGCTGTAAAGCGGATACATGTTTCAACTGCGCTAATCGCCCAAGAAAGCTCGATGGAAACTCCGCTTTAGGATCCGCATTCGAAATATGAAGAATCAGATCATGCCTGGCTGCAAAAACGTTCATATCCAATTCGGTCAAATTCTCATACGTATCCACGCCAACACGAAAATGAACCGTTGCCCTACGGCGCAAATGCTGCACCGCCTGATTCATTTTTTCTTCATTCCATGGCATTCCCTGTATCGAAGCATGCCAAATCGAGGTCATTTGCCATCCTCCCATTCCATCTGGTTTACATCCTATCCTAACTCCATTCCATTTCACTCCATTATAAACAACCTTCTCTAGACGAACCACCCAACGATGTTCTGGCTTTTCATTAAATTTTTTTTCATTCGACAAAAATATACATAAATCTATATTATATGCCGACATATAACTCAGGAGTTGGGAACTTCTTATTAAGAATCTGGGGAGATGGAATATGTTAAAGACTTTAAAAAGGCGGGGGAAAACAGGAGCTCGTACATCCAGTATGGCGAACACACTGGCTCTTGTGCTACTCATCATTATTGTTGTCGTATTCGCTGTACTCGGAACATTCATGTTCACAAGTACTCGGAACATTCTGGTTCAACAGCAGGAATCCATGCTCCAGACCAAAACACAAGCGATTGTCAGTGAGTTCGATGCCCTATTCAAGGAAAAAGGCTCACTCGTTAAACAAATGTCCACTAATAAATTATTCAGGCAATACATAGAAACAACGAAATCAGCCGCAGAAGCAGCCACTTCTACTTATGCTGCAGAAACAAGGGATACACTGGCCAAGATTGTAGAGGCAGAGCCCTCTTTCAACGATGCTTGGATTGGCGGTATGGATGGTAAAGGCTTCTGGATACAAAATGACGGGGTCGTTTCAGCACCGGATTTCGATATCCAGGCACGACCTTACTACCAACCGGTGAAAGATGCCGATGGACTTTATTTTTCTGATCCGTACATTGACATTTCGGCAGGCAAAGTACTCATGGGTATTTTTTATCCAATCAAGGATGATAACAACAACATGATCGGTTTTGCCGCAGCAGATATTCTGTTTAGTAACATCCCGAGTATTATGGAGAGTTACTCTCTGGGTAGCACCGGGTATTCCATATTGTTATCCAAGAGTGGGGATATTCTGTATCATCCGGACGAGAGTAAAGTTCTGAAGGAAAATATCAAGAACACTACAGGTGATATGGGAGAAGTCGGTAAAAAAATGATCGCTGGTGAATCCGGTATACAGCTGATCAACGACAATGGGGAACGTCGTTACGTCGGGTATGCAACCAGTAAAGACACGGGATGGTCCGTAGGTCTGACTATTACGGAGAAAGAAGTTTTAGCAGAACTCAGAACATTCACCTGGATTACCCTTGGCGGTTTTGCTGCAGCTGCAATTCTTTTGGTCATTATCAGTTATATTACGCTTCGTCGTCTATTGCGCACCATCCCGCAGCTACTTAGTAAGATCAAACAGATTGAGCAAGGTGATTTAACCGTTGAACTGGAGATCAAATCCAATAATGAGATTGGGCAAATTGCGACTGGCCTGAACTCCATGGTGAAGAAGATTCAAGACATGTTGAAGATTGTTGGCAATTCTGCTCAAGTGCTGAATCATTCATCCAATGACTTGCAGTCGATATCCTCCAGAACCGCTGTAACCATGAACGATACATCTACGGCGATCAATGAGATCGCGAATGCAACCAATTATCAGTCGATTGAAACGGAGAACATTTTACGTAAAACAGGCTCATTATCAAGCCAAATTGATGAAATTGCCGCTGATGCACAAGCGATGGGGTCTATGGTGCAAACCTCTGTTGATCAAAGCGGCCAAGGACTTGCGGTTGTGGAGCAACTGTCCAAATGGTCCGCGGAGAACCACAGTTCCACTCAATCCATCTCTTCCATTATTCAAGAGATCGATCAGAGCCGGAATGAGATTTCCAGTTTTGTAGATACGGTAAAACAAATTGCTTCTCAGACCAATTTGCTTGCGCTTAACGCTTCTATTGAAGCTGCACGCGCCGGGGAACATGGCCGAGGATTCGCTGTCGTTGCAGAAGAAGTTCGCAAACTGGCAGAACAAACGGCTCAGGCTACAGAGGAGATTAACAAAAAAGTAAGTGTCATCGAAGAGAAAACATCCTTGTCTGTAGAACACACGATGCGAGGAATGAAAATTGCCGAAGAGAATACCAAGTCTGTAGAAGATACCAAGCAGGTGTTCTACAACATCAATAAAGATTTGGAAGAACTGAAGCTGCGTATGGCACAGATCACGAACAGCACCTCTAGTGTGCATCAGCACAAAGATGAGATTTTTCAGGCGCTGGAGATTATCTCCTCCACTACTGAAGAGAACTCTGCCTCCACGGAAGAAGTTAGCGCAAGCACACAGGAACAACTGGAAAGTATTCAACAAGTGGCCGATCTGTCCAATCAGTTGAATCAACTATCTGCTAAACTGCAGGAAGAATTGAGTCATTTTAAAGTGGAATAAGCTGTACTCCCCTCCTGCTCTTCTCTTTTGTACGCGATCCATTTATTATTAAATACATGCGTACGAAGAGCACTGGAGGCTGATGGACTTATCATGAGATTTGCAAAACGAATGGATCACTTTAGTGAAGGCATCTTCACCAAATTGCTGGACATAAAGCGCCGCCGGCTGGACAACGGGCAACCTGTCATCGATCTTAGCGTCGGAACACCCAATATCCCGCCGGCTCCGCACATTATGAAAGCACTCGGTGAAGCCGCCGCTGATCCGGCCAATTACATCTATGCTGTAAACGACCAGAAGGAACTTCTTCAGGCGGCAAGTGACTGGTACAGGCAGCGATATCAAGTCGAGTTGAACCCGGCGACAGAAATCTGCTCGCTACTCGGCTCGCAGGAAGGACTTGCGCACATCTCTCTCTCGATTGTCGATGAAGGTGATCTGGTTCTTGTACCTGATCCCTGTTATCCGGTGTTTGCAGATGGCCCCCTTCTGGCTGGGGCTGAGCTATATTATATGCCGCAAAAAGAGGAACACAACTATGTTATCCAATTGCAGGACATCCCGGAATCCGTGGCTGAACGAGCTAAATTTATGCTTGTATCCTACCCGAACAATCCAACAACTGCGATGGCTCCAGATTCTTTTTATGAGGATTTGATCGCTTTTGCCAAGAAATACGATATTATCGTATTACATGATAACGCGTATAGCGAGCTTGTGTTTGACCAACAAACATGCGGTAGTTTTCTGACCTTTCCCGGTGCCATGGATGTAGGCATTGAATTCAACTCCCTGTCCAAAACGTATGGGCTAGCGGGAGCACGAATCGGTTTTTGTATGGGGAATTCGGCAGTTGTTTCCATGCTTAAAAAGCTGAAATCCAATATGGATTACGGTATGTTTATCCCGATTCAGAAGGCAGCAATAGCGGCCATTTCAGGTGACCAAAGTGATGTAGCGCGAGTAAGATCCATCTATAAAGAACGACGGGACATGCTCTGCGAAGGTTTTGCCAAATTAGGATGGCCGATCAGCAAACCCGAAGCTACAATGTTCATCTGGACACGAATCCCGGCACATTATGACACCTCAGAGCAATTTGCCACCGATCTCGTCACACGGGCAGGTGTCATTGTTACACCAGGCAGTGCCTTTGGTCCTTCAGGTGAAGGATACGTCAGACTTGCTCTCGTTCAGGATATGGATCAACTGCAACAAGCTCTTCACTACGTAGAAGCGAGCGGTATGTTGATTCCTGAAGAGTTAAGCAGGTAGATTGTAGTTTTTAGGATGTAGTGTGGCATGTAATACAGATTTGTTTTGAAACAAAAGTAAAAGCACCAAACCCTTCTGATTCGGGTTTGGTGCTTTTTTACTTCAACCTTTACTTCACTGCTTTGCGCCAGTTCGATCGGTACATCAGATACAGGAAGTAAGGTGTACCGATGATCGCAATGAGAATGCCTGACGGTATTTCCGTTGGCGCCATCACCGTTCTGCCAATCGTATCTGCGAGCACCAGCATCACGGCTCCAGCCAGCGCGGACAGAAACATCGACTGTCTCAGTTTATGTCCTGTCAGCAGCCGAACCATATGTGGTGCAATCAGGCCGATAAATCCAACTGTTCCAACACAAGCGACCGCACCAGCCGCGAGCAGTACTCCTACAGTCATTGCCAGCAAGCGAGTACGACGTACATTCATCCCAAGCCCGGAAGCGCTATTGTCGTCAAAGACAAGCAGTTCAAACTTGCGAGCAAGCCACCAGGCCACTGGCACCAGAATGAGCAGGAATATACCGATTACTTTGACCTGGTCCCATGTACGGGCATATGTGCTACCTGTCAGCCAGATATAACCACTGCTACCGTAAACGGCACCGCGTACGATCAGAATCTGTATACCTGCGCCAGCAATGGCCGACATGGCAATGCCCAGCAATACAACGGCGGAAGGATTCAATCCTTTTTTCCAAGAAAGCGAGAATACAACCGCAGCGGCAATAGCGGCACCTGCAATGGCTGCAAGAGGCAACACATACATTGGCAGTCCAGGCCATAGAATGAACACCATCATGGCACCAAGTCCCGCACCGGAAGATACACCTACAATCGATGCATCAGCGAGTGGATTACGTACAGCCATCTGGATCAACACCCCGCTGATGGCGAGAGCCGCCCCTGCTCCTGCAGCCACCAAGGTACGAGGGATTCGAAGCTGTACAATTCCAGAGAATAACCCATCCGATTGAAATAAACTCGGTAGCAGGTCGGCTAGTGGAATACGCATTCCACCGAACATCGTACTGAGCAGCAGCAATATAATCGTAATGGCAGAAAACAGAATAGCGATAGGTGTAAAGGCAAAACGCCGTACTCGCCCACCCGTACTCATCGATGTCGTCATGCCAGCACCATTTCCTGTTTTCATGCGAGTCAGCACCAGCCAGATCAGCCAAGGTGCACCAATGATCGCCATCACAGCACCGGTTGGCAATTCCATACTGGAGTTATGTATCATCTTGGCAATGACATCTGCCCCCACCAGCAACGCTGCCCCCCAGATGAATACACCCGGAATTAAAAGCCGATTGGAGCGAACTCCACTCAGACGAACCAAATGTGGAGCAACCAGACCTACAAAGCCGATAGGCCCAATTACACTGACGATTACGGCAGCCAGAATAACGGCAATGATCAGCCCACCTGTTCGAGCAAGTCCAACTCTCTGACCCAAAGAAGAGGCGGTTGATTCATCCAACTCCAACATATCCCACTGTTTGGACAGAATAAGCGCAAGCAGCGTTACTCCCGTAACCCAAGGCCAGACATAGTTCACACCTGTCCAATCATTCTGGACTAGGGTCCCTGAACCCCATAGGAATAAGCCCTGAGTTTCCATTGAGAAAAAAATATGCAAGGCACTTGTAAATGAACCTAGCACCATGGACACGATCATACCCGATAACGCTAGTCGTACCGGCGTTGACGTACGTCCACCGCCCATAAAATAAGCTGCGAATGCTGCAAGCAGACCTCCCATGGCGGCAAAAAGAAACGGGGACTGGCTGAGTACATTTGGAAATAGAATAACCCCAAGCACTACAACAAAATACGCTCCGGCATTAATCCCGAGTGTATCCGAAGCCGCAAGCGGGTTACGAGTGATCGTCTGTAGCAATGCACCGGCAACAGCCAGTGCACCTCCTGCAAGAATACCAATTACGGTGCGCGGCATACGCAGATCCCATACCATGTTATGTTCGAGTGTGTCTTGTCTGTTTGTAAGCGCGCCCCAAACGTCATGCAACGAAATTGCTGCCTCACCATAACACAGACTTACAAAAAAAAGCACGATAAGGGCGGTTAGACCGCCCCCATAGATGCTTATCATTCGCCAGTTCGTGGCTGGCTTCGTTCCTTGTTGAGTCAGACTCATTTGGTAATCGCCTCAACCACGCCGTCTACCAATACCTTGGAAGAAATCGGGCCGCCAAATGTCCATGTCGTACTTCCCAGTTGATAGATGCGCTTTTCCTTCACAAAGTTCAGACCTTTCCAAACGGAATTATCTTTCATCGCTGTACCAAATACATCATCGTCTGGCTGTGTAATATAGATAAAATTGCTATCTTGCACTGTCGATAAAGATTCAATCCCGACTGTAGAGAAACCGTAATTTTCAAGTTTATCCGGCTGCCAGTCATTCACCATGCCGATTTTGTTCAACGTACCCACTACAACCGAGTTGTCACTGAACATGCGCAGGGAAGCTGCATTTTGATACGTGAATGCCTGTGTTAGTGCAAAGTGGAAGTTTTCTTTCCCGGCAGCTGCCAGCTTTTCTTTGGCTTCTGCATAATGCTGATCCAAGTTGCTGAGCACTTCTTTTGCTTTATCTTCTTTGCCCAAAGCAGTTGCAATTGTATTAAAAATGGTCGTCATCTTGTCATAGTTATAACCATCACCGTTATATGGATCAAACTCCAGTGTTGGAGCAATAGCTTTCAACTGTTCATACACATTCGAATTGTTGTCTGCGTTGGCGATGATGAGATCCGGCTTGAGTGCTGCAATAGCCTCCATATTCGGCTCGCTACGTGTTCCGATATCCGTAACACTGTCATCCAGAGCAGCTTGGTCCGTTACGTACACTTTATAGTTGGCATTATCTGCATTACCGACAGGCTGAACTCCTAGAGCAACAACATCCTCCGTATATGTCCATTCCAATGTCACGACACGTTTAGCCGGCTTGTCCAATGTAAATTCCCCACGATTATCTTGGACAGTAACCGGTCCAGCAGACTCTTCAGCAGGAGCACCGCCCGAAACCGTATTTTTAGTTGGTTCTGTTGTTGTGGCATTTTTACCACATCCCGTCAGAACTAAAACAAATGCCATCATGATGAATAGTGCATGTAACCCTTTTTTCATATCTCTAATCTCCTCTATGTTTGTATGTATTTATATGATAACAATTATCATTATCACCCATGCTATTCTTTTTTGTCAACGTTGCCTCATAATTTTCACATTCTTTAATGACATCAAAAAAAGGAAAGACATGCCATGTAGGCCAGCCTTTCCTTGTCTTTATCGTATCTTTATAACCTTAGTTCTTATGTTGATCTGCCTATTCTTGGCTTGATACTTGTTAGGGTTGAACCTCAGCTTAGATTAACTGCATTGTCGTAATGCAGGTCTGATCCGTTTTGTATGTAGATAATTGTGTTTCAGCCACCTTTCCGCCGTGAACAATACGGATTGAATACGTTCTATCACGTGGTACCCACAAATCCATAAATCCATTGGCACCGGACTTCAACACTTCATCTTTCATCAAGGTGTTGCCTTCGGAATCATGTATCGTCACACGGAATGGTTCATTTGCCATCTCTCCTTGGCAACCCGTTAAACTATGAATCTCACAAGGATGCGTCTGCTCTACATAAGGAGCAATGGAGAGGAAAAACTCATCTTCGGGCAAATCGTAGGACGTTTCCTGGTTTCCTGAATCTGTCACGGTTAACGTTGTCGCACTGATTGAAGCAGACTGCGGTGTTTCTCGGCCTGTACTGATATCTTCAACCAGCTTTCGGATATCCGGTGCATCCGCCTGTTCGGTCTTCTTTTGGCCTGCCGTATTGGCGATCAAGTATGTTCCGAGTACGATTACAAGTGCCACACTGGCAATAATCCATAACGATTTTTTCATTTGGCACCCCCTTTCTTATTGCTTTAATTATATAAGAAAAGGAGATATCCCGGACGAATTCAATAGATCATTTCACCATATATTCACATTTTTGGTTCTTTGATTGAGCCATCTTGAAATAATTATATCATGTAATTACAGCTTGATCTCGTATTCGCAATGTTCATGACCGCTTACGTTACACTTGGTTTCTTTTACTGTCACTCTTCGTTTCATCATCTTAGTCAGTGCCCCTTCGAGAATTGCCCCCTCCAGATCACATACCATTTTCTCATCTTCAAGTGTAGGCAGTCCTTTACAGAAACAGTCATCCACGGCAACAATGATCTTATGCTCATTTCTTTCTATTACCCGAGGAATACCAATCCGCAGTTTTTCAAACATTTGCAATAATTCCTCGACCGTATGTACAGGCAGATTCTCTCCAATTTTACGTCCAATGGTAAGTGTGGTACCTTTGCCGCCCATCGGCAAACCCTGATTTAATCCAATTAACCGAATCGTACGGAACAGTTCCAGCGGCACCATATTTCCCAGCTTTTCACGATTCATCTTTCTCATATCCTCAAATGTATATTCCAACATCGTTGCGCCCCCCCATGGATGATTTATAATTCCATAATGACAGAAAAATATTTCCCTTTCCTTGATTCCAATCAATAAAACAGGCGATTCGCCTAATCTTGCAATCCCGCATTTAACTTGCCAATATAACTTGAAATATAACAAAAAAACCTTGCCAGCCACACCAAGAACTTCTCGGGTGGCTGGCAAGGATATTGACTTTCATCCTATGAACCTCGCACTCTCTCCTATTCCTGACAGACACATAGGACTGTCTATCTGTTGGTAATAGCTTTGTTTTTCTCAAAGAACCGGGCATTATGAGAAGACACACCCGCCATATCGGATGCTGCAGGTTCCAGATACATCTTGGCACTGTTAACTGCAAGCACTGCATCGTTAAAGGCTCCTGCGATCAGTCGCACTTTGCTTCCATAAGTGATAAAATCACCGGCTCCAAACACACCTGGAATGCTGGTACGCATGCGCGCATCAACGCTCACCCCATAATCTTCACGTTCGAGTCCCCACTTTACAAGATTGCCGAAGTCGCGATCATACCCATGACTCACGATAACTTCATCCATGCCCAGCTGTTTCAATTCCCCAGTCTCCATATGTTTGAGTTCAACACGGTTTATCCGGTCACCCGCACCGTATAAATGAGATATCCCATAGGGCGTAAAGACCTGAGCATGAGCTTTCATCTGGGCGACTGGCGTTTCATGTGCAGTGAACTCATGCCGCCGGTGTACCACAACCACTTCATTCGCAATTTTGGCTATTTCATTGGCCCAATCAATGGCAGAATCGCCACCTCCCGAGATCAGAACCCGTTTGCCGATAAAACGGGAAACGTCTGTAACCGTGTAATGCAGATTGGTTAGTTCATAACGGTTCGCACCCTCAATGTCCAGCTTTTGAACCTGTGTCATTCCCCGACCTGCACATAAAAGGATGGTGCGTGTGTAATGTTGCTCTCCCGTCTTGGTTGTCAGCACGAATACACCATCTTCACGCCGATGCATCTGATCAATCTGTTGGCCGAATACAATAGTGGGGTCGAATGTTCTCGCTTGTACCTCCAAAGATTCAATCAATTTCTCACAACGTACAGGCTCGATTCCCCCCACATCCCAGATTAACTTCTCTGGATAGGTACGCATAAATCCGCCGAGTTCCTGTTTGGCTTCAATGATTTTAGTACGCATGGCTCTCATTCCGCTGTAGAATGCAGAGTACATTCCAGCAGGCCCACCGCCTACGATCGTAATATCATAAATGTCCAGTTGCTTCTCTGTATTCATTAAGGCACCAACTTTCCAACAACATAGTCCATTAATTTAACCGAACCTATCGGGCCCACACCGGATACAAATTCACTGGTTTTCAGTGGGAAAACATGATCATTCTTTACTGCCTTCAGATTCGCCCACACCTGGCTTGCTTTCAGATCTTCCATGGATTTCTTCGTGTCATAACCTACGAGGGTTCTGTCTTCCAAGAAGATATAATCCGGATTCAACTCAGGCAAAAATTCCAGAGAGAACTGACTGAACCAATCTGTAGAGTCTTTAATGGCCTCCGGGCTGTTTAAACCGAGGGTTTCATAGAAAAAGACACTGCTGCTTCCCCCTTTGGGACCCATGAAACGGTAACGATTGTGCTCCACACGCAGAACTAATACCGTCTTGTCCCCCAGAGCAGTTGCAATCTTATCTTTGGCCTGTGCAGCCTTCTCTTCAAATTCGGCCAGTACCTTAGCAGATTCCTCAGTCTTGTCGAAGATGGCCGCTAATTTGGGCATCGCCCGCTCCATTTCACTATTGGCATCCAGTGCCACAGTCGGAGCGATTTTGGATAATTCGTCGTATACGCCCTGTTCCATACCCTCGCCGGCTGTAAGAATCATATCCGGAGATAATGCAAGCAACTGCTCATAATTGTATTGATATTGTTCTACTTCTATCGTCTGAACACCGTGTTCTTTAAAATAGGCGGGTCGATATTCCGCTTCGACTTCTGGCGTGTACAATACGATCTGTGGTGTAACTCCCATCTCAATTAAATACTCGGCATAGATCGAATCAAACACAACCAGATTTTGAGGATGGGCAGGGATGGTCACCTCTCCAAACTGATCCTTCACCACTTTGGTTTCACTGTTATTCGGTTCAACTTTTGTTGTACTTGTTGCTTCCTCACTCTGAGTTCCTGATATACCCGCTGTTGTCTCCTCTTTGGTTCCGCTGGAACATGCCGCCAGCAAAATGCAGATCACCACCAGCATGATACCGAATCCTCTAAAACTTCGTAACATTATGCTTCGCCCCTTATATTTATTGATAATGATAATTATTATCAAATACTATCAAATAAGAAGTGTTGCATCCATAGCTTATCGTGCGTATTCAGATGGATTATTGTGCTCATTCTGATACGGTATCTACCAGATTGCTGATCATCTGATTTAGAATCAAATTTTGGCCCGTGATGCCATGACCGTCGACCCATAGATGAGTATCGATGTAGAATACCCGCTTGTTTTTTACCGCTTTCAGTTCATTCCATTGAGAACTCTCCACCAGTTTTCTCATATTCTCGTCCGCACTGAAATGTTGCATCATTCGTTTCTCAACAAACAGATAATCCGGATTGGCCTTTACCAACAAGTCAAGTGAGCAAGGATTGAACCAGGCTGTACCTTGTTCCAGTGCTTGCGGAATTGCTAATCCGAGCTGATTATATATCAACTGTGATATTCCGTATGAGTGCCCACCCAAATAACGGTAACCAAAAGCTTCTACCCTTAGCAGCATAACTGTCGAGGCGGATTGAATGATGGGTTGCAACTTCTGTTGTGCTACGCTAAGTTGTTGTTTCAATTGTAACTGAATTCCTTGGGCTTCTTCTTCCTTATGGAACCAAGCTGCCAATTGATAGAGCAAAGGCTCTATGTTCTGATGAAGTCCTGTCAAAAGTGGTGCAATTGTGCGCAGTTTTCTTTTAATCTCTTCTGTCATACTATTGCTCACAATAATCTCTGGTTGGACTTGCCTTACAAGTTCCAGATCCATATCATATTGCGTAACCTCAAGCAGTCTCACCCCATGCACGATAAATTGCTCACGTTGATGTGGAGACAACAGGATCTCAGTGACCATAACGGCATATGGAATAACACCCAGATGAATCATCATCTCTGCACAGATTGGGGAAAGCACTACTATTCTACGATGCTTCAAATGTTGTCTATATTGTTTCGGTGATTCCCCTGTTAGTTGTTTGAAGCGACGACTGAAATAATGAGCATCCTCAAACCCGGACTTTTTAGCAATATCCTGTGAGGTGGCTGAAGTTAATAACAGTTCTTCCTGAGCACGATAGATCCGATAATGAGCCAGATAATCCAGGGGCGACTTACCATATTGCTCACTGAATTTGCGGGAATAGTGCCACGGCGTAATGCCTGCGATCTGCGCCAACTGTCCCCTCGTAATCACCTGATCATAATGCTCCCGCATATAATCGATGGAACGGAGTATACCATCTTCCGGTCTCAGTTCGTTATCCCGCTTTTGCTGATAGAGATTATTCAACAGTTCATATAACAAGTGCTGATTTCCAACCCATGGCACCCTCCCCTCACCCGTGTTTTCTTCACTCATATGCTGAATAATGCTAGCCAGACTTCCCCCTGGAAGTTGCACTTTCTGATAGGCTTCCCCCGAGGGTACATGCCAATCGTACTTCTCTACTTCTCTTCCTTCCTCAAATACAGCGTAAGTATCGAACTGAACATGCCATCCTGCCAGATCCATATCTCCTCCGTCAATGACCTCCAGAACCGATTTCTCTTCAAGCGCAATTAATTCTCCAAAGGAGGCGTGAACACGTTGGCCGTTAATACTCCATGTCGCTTTGCCATCCAGAATAAATATCAGGCTGTGACTGGCAAAGTAATGCCGCTCCCCGGTGGATATCCATGTATTGTTTAATGCCTTGGTTGACCTCCACTGAGCAATCCATTCCATATTCTGAGGCATATCCTTATCCTTTCACGATCATACTCCTGAAAAAAGGCTACACGCATGCAGGCCCATTCCTGATCCAACTATTCTATTCGTCATACTCCCCATACACACATCCAACGTTTGAACTCATCCTACCTGAATCGCAATCGCTGTGCAATCCTATGCCGGAATTGGTTCACAACGTCAAAAAAAGCCGTGCAGGAAGCACGACTCTTTTATCCAATCTAACTCATATAGCTAGGTTTAATTAAGACAAAGCCAGCATTGCGTTCATATCTTCTTCTGCTGTTGTGATCAGTTTCAGACCAAACATGTCTACGAGCACATCCAGTACACCTTCTGAAATAAATTCAGGCGGTTTAGGCCCGATCCGGATATCCTGAATGCCAAGGCTGAACAGGCCAAGCAGAATTGCTACCGCTTTTTGCTCAAACCATGACAGCACGATGCTTACAGGAAGCTCGTTCACCGTGCAGCCAAAAGCGTCGGCCAAAGCCATTGCGATTTTCACAGTTGAACCGGAGTTGTTGCATTGACCCAAGTCGATATAGCGCGGAATGCCCGTGTCTCCCACCGTACCGTAATCCACATCATTGAAACGGAACTTGCCGCAAGAGGTAGTGAGAATTACCGTATCATTCGGTAGCGACGTAGCGAGTTCACGGTAATAGTTACCGCCCTTACCCGGTGCGTCACAGCCTGCAATGACAAAGAAACGACGGATATGTCCGTCTTTGACGGCCTGGATAATCTCGGGTGCAAGTCCAATCACGGTCTCATGATGATAACCTGTCGTTAATACTTGCTCGGATTGGATGTTCGCTACTGGCAGTGACAACGCTCGCTCAATAAGAGGTGAGAAATTCTCGCCTTCAATTTTCGTTACTCCTTCGAGACCAGCTACTTCATAAGAGAAGAATCGATCGGCATATGTGCCTTTGATCGGCATAACGCAGTTGGTTGTTGCCAGAATCGCACCCGGGAATTCCTCAAACAGTCTGCGTTGATCGTACCAGGCTTTACCGATATTCCCTTTAAGATGAGCATATTTCTTTAATGCCGGATAACCATGCGCAGGCAGCATTTCGGAATGCGTGTAGATGTTGATGCCTTTGCCTTCTGTCTGACGCAGTAATTCTTCGAGGGCGTACAGATTGTGACCCGTCACGACGATACAATGACCTTCAATCTGATTTTGACTCACCGTGATTGGCTGTGGAATACCAAATCGATCGGTATGCGCACGATCCAATACATCCATGATTCGAATAGCAGCATTACCGACTTTCATCGCCATCTCTAAATGTTCCTGCTGATTAAAGTTTGAGTTCGTAAGCGTCATATATAAAGCTTCGTGTGTGATCCGATCCACCTCAGGATCGGTATAACCAAGCTGCCGTGCGTGTGTTGCGTAAGCCGCAATCCCTTTCAGTGCAAAGATCATCGTATCCTGCAAGCTGGCAATCGTTTCGTTTTTACCACATACCCCAATTACTTTACATCCACCACTCGGTGTCTGTTCACATTGATAACAAAACATATTAATTCCCTCCAAACCAAATGAACTCCTTGTTATGAAATAGCGTAACAGAGCTGGAGGCAGACAATTGTGATATTACACACAGTTTTTCAAACTAACACCCATATTATCCCTTTTGAAACTTATATCAGACTATCATCCATCCAATTACCAGTATGACGACACACTTTGAAACGAGATCGATCTGGCATCAAGGTCCGATCTAAAATCAAAACTTTCATTCCAGTGATGCTGTCTCTACGCATAAGTATCACTGGAAATATGAATAATGACATAGACAACTAATGTCGCCCAAGTTTATCGTCAAACTACATATAAAATGTTGAAAAACAACATCCCTTGGCGATTCTAGATTTTGTCCATCCGGGTAATACACATATAAATCACATGCCGAGGAGCTGGTCGATTGCAACATTACAGGCGCAGTGCAGACGAAGTATTGCAGGAGGTACAAAGTTCCGAGAGAGGTCTTTCCACATCCGAAGCAACGAAAAGATTAGAATCCGTAGGATATAACGAGTTAAAAGGAAAAGATGCAACACCGATCTGGAAACTGTTCCTTGAAAATTTTAAAGATCCGATGGTCATCGTGCTACTCATCGCAGCTGCTGTACAAGTTGTGCTTGGGCATCTGATCGAATCCTTGATCATCTTTCTCGTCATTCTGCTTAACGCTATCATTAGCGTGGTGCAGACCAAGAAAGCGGAAAGCTCACTAGATGCCCTTCGCCAGATGTCAGCCCCCGAGGCCAAGGTCATTCGAGATGGTCAGAAGCAGACGCTTCCTGCACGGGAACTGGTTCCAGGTGATATCGTTCTATTAGATGCAGGGGATTACGTACCGGCAGACGGGCGTATTCTGGAATCCGGCAGTCTCAAAATCAACGAAGGCATGCTGACTGGTGAATCCGAAGCTGCAGAAAAACATGCGGATGTGATTCCGGAAGAGGCTGGAATTGGGGATCGGCGCAATATGGCATTCAGTGGATCGCTAGTTGTATATGGTCGCGGCACGATTGTCATTACAGGTACGGCACTAAAAACCGAAATCGGTAAAATCGCTGAATTGATTGAAAATGCGGAGGCGAAGGAAACACCACTGCAACGCAAACTGGAATCATTCAGCAAAAAACTGGGCTTTTTCATCCTGGGTCTGTCGATTCTTATTTTTGCCATTGAAGCAGGACGGGTGTGGCTGACAGAAGGCACCGAAAATATAGGACCATCACTGATCAATGCGCTGATGTTTGCTGTAGCCGTCGCTGTGGCCGCCATACCTGAAGCTCTCTCGTCCATCGTCACCATTGTACTCTCTCTTGGTACCAGCAAGATGGCCAAGCAACATGCAATTATTCGCAGATTGCCCGCGGTGGAAGCGTTGGGATCGGCCAGCATTATTTGCACGGATAAAACCGGTACACTCACTCAGAATAAAATGACCGTTGTGGATTATTACATTCCCCATGGTACAAAAGACGAGTTTCCCGATGATCCTGCCGAATGGTCGGAAGAAGAACGTCGGTTGTTACATATTGCCGTACTTTGCAATGATTCGAACATCAACCAGGAGGGCAAGGAGCTTGGTGATCCCACCGAAGTTGCACTCATTGCGTTTAGCAACAGCGTGAACAAGGATTACAACGAAATCCGGGATCAGTTTCCACGGGAAGCCGAGCTTCCGTTTGACTCGGACCGCAAGCTCATGAGCACGGTGCATACCTTTGAGGGACAGACTGCTTTGCTGACCAAAGGTGGCCCGGATGTGTTGTTCAGTCGCTGCAGTCATGTATTTATCCATGGTGAAGTACAACCGTTGACTCCTGAGATTCGTACTCAATTCGAAGAAAAAAATGAGGCCTTCTCCAAACGCGCTTTCCGGGTGCTAGCCTACGCTTACAAACGTTTCAATGACAAAAAAGAGGTCACTCCCGAAGACGAATCCGAACTGACATTAGTCGGCCTGACAGCCATGATTGATCCACCGCGTGAAGCGGTTTATGGCTCGATTGAGGAGTCGAAAAAAGCAGGCATTCGCACCATTATGATCACGGGTGACCACAAAACTACAGCTCAGGCTATTGGTATTGATATCGGACTGGCAAACAAAGATGATCTCGCGATCACCGGTGCCGAGCTGGATAAGATGACGGATGAAGAGCTGGATGGGCAGCTGGAGCATATCTCCGTCTATGCACGGGTATCCCCCGAAAATAAAATTCGGATCGTGCGTGCATGGCAGCGCAAAGGTAAAGTTGCAGCCATGACCGGAGATGGCGTCAACGATGCTCCTGCACTGAAACAGGCCGATATCGGCGTAGCCATGGGAAGTGGAACGGATGTCGCCAAAGATGCGGCGGCGATGATCCTGACTGACGATAATTTTGTATCCATTGTGAATGCGGTCAGCGTTGGACGGATGGTATTTGATAATATTAAAAAGGCTATCGCCTATCTGTTCGCCGGAAACCTCGGCGCCATTATCGCCATCCTCTTCGCACTGGTTGTCGGCTGGGTCAATCCATTCACAGCGCTACAGCTGCTGTTTATCAACCTGGTCAACGACTCCTTGCCGGCTATTGCGCTCGGCACGGAGAAGGCTGAACCGGATGTGATGCGACGCGAGCCGCGTGACATTAACGAGGGCATTTTTGCAGGCGGAACGTTGCAGGCTGTTATCACCCGCGGGTTGCTCATCGGCGTTGCCGTAATTGTGTCGCAATATATCGGTCTCGGTATCTCGGAAGAGATGAGTGTTGCGATGGCGTTTACTACACTGATCCTGGCGCGCAGTCTGCAAACCTTCGCGGCACGTTCCAACACCCAGACCATCTTCCAGGTTGGCTTCCTGACCAACAAGCTCGTGCTTGGTTCGATTGTGGTCTGTCTCTGCCTCTATGGCATTACACTGATTCCGGGTGTTCGCAGCATCTTTGCCATTCCTGACACCTTCGGCTGGGATGAGCTCCTGATCGCAGGTGGGCTTGCGCTCGGCGCGGTTATCCTGATGGATGTCATCAAATGGATTCGCAATCGCGGCAAACAAACCACGGCGGCTTAGTTGATACACGATGTATCGTTGTACACCGTTGTAAGCTTTTATAGATTGGATAAACAAACAGCGCCCCTTTTTGGAAGGGCGCCTGTTTGTTTATCCGGGTTATTTTTCATACCATAGATAGATTGATTGGCCAGTACCTTCTACAACCCCTGCTTGATGCCAAAGGCGATCCATCTTCCATCAATATCCTCGATCACAAATTCTTTGTTATTATAATCAGAATGATGGAAGGAACGAACAATCGTTACACCCGCATCGATCAACTCTTGTTCGAGTTCTTCCTGCTGTTTCGTAATGAAATAGGCATCGTATCCGTAGCCATACAGTTCTCTATTCGGAATCACCTTTTGTCCATTGCTTTGGGTTAAAATAATCTCGGTAGAATCACGGTACAGACAGACATGCGGCTCTGCGACATCCAAGTATTCAACGACACGAAATTTTAATTTTTCTTCATAAAATGCAGCCGTTCTCCTCATATCAAGGGTTGGGAACACACTGTGGGACTCTAATAATTCTGGCTTCATAATACTAATCTCCTTCATCCTAATTGTTCTTAAACCTGATTACGCCTGTTATGTAGTCACTCGAATAAATATGACACTATTGCCATATTAACATTGGAGGTGTAAAATAGAATATTGTTTTGTCTCCATCGTATGTAATACTAATGTCAAAGTCTGTTCATATCATACAATAACTTCATACAAGACAGGAATGGTTACGTGAAAGAAAAAATTGTAATGCCACTCTGGACATGTTGTCTGTTCATCGTGGTCATGAACACAACCATGTTTAATGTTTCGTTGCCTGTCATTATCCGTGATCTTCAGATCACTTCTGACCTGGGCTCCTGGGTTATCTCCAGTTATTCTATCGGATATGCCTTGTCTACCGTAATTTACAGCCGCTTGTCTGACCGAATTCCGGTACGTAAGCTGGTCACCGTTGGGCTCTTGATTCTCGGTTGCTCGTCCGTACTTGGTCTGTTCGCACATAACTTTGCCTTGTTGCTCACGACGCGTATTCTGCAATCTGCAGGGGCCGGAGTTATGGCTGGACTCGGTCTGGTCATTGCAAGCCGATACATTCCGGTGGAACGACGTGGTGCAGCTCTGGCTCTCATCTCATCAGGTAGCGCAATGGCTTTTGGTCTTGGTCCCATTGTTGGCGGACTGATCAGCGAGTACATGGGCTGGAACGGATTGTTTGCGATTACGGTGCTGGTGCTACTGGCCCTGCCGGTATTGCTCTATTTTTTACCACGGGAGACCGTGAACAAAGAACAGCCATTTGACCTTACAGGCGCACTACTCACCATTGTTAATGCAACCACCTTGCTGGTAGCCATCACACAGCGGTCATGGATATGGCTTGTCATCGGCATAGTCTCTCTGGCTACTCATATTCTGTATATTCGCAAAGCAAGGTTGCCTTTTGTGAACCCACAGGTATTTCGGACACCGGGTTTCACCAGGCTTATTATCATTGGGTTCTGCGTACTCGTGGTTAATCTCGGAAATCTGTTCCTTATGCCGTTAGTGCTTGCGGATCTGTACCATCGCTCTGCTCTTGCCATCGGTTTGCTCATTGCCCCCGGAGCGATCATCTCGGCATTTTGTACCCGTTATGTCGGTCGCTGGATAGATCGGTATGGCAATATGCGGTTTATGCTGATCGGGCAGTGTATGCTGGCGGCAGTTCTGGTGTTGTTTATGCTTGGACTTGACCAGTCTGCCCTGATCATTACAGGCGGTTACGTGTTCTTCTCGCCAGCACTATCAGCCTCCATGGCCTCCCTGAATAACGAAGCTTCACGTGTACTGCCTAGAAACCAGATTGGTTCTGGCATGGGCTTGTTGCAGCTGATCCAGTTCTTTGGTGGTTCGGTGTCTGTCGCCGTGTGTGGTTTGCTTCTGCACGCCATACCCGGAGTAACGCTACAAGAAGCTTATCATGTAGTATACGGCTGCCTGCTGGTCGTATGTCTCATTTCGCTTGGACTGACGTTATGGCATAGTAAAGCTACTTCAGTTTCGAATCGTGATTTAACCTCTGTACCCTCGGGTCGCTAATGTAGCGTGCTCCTGTCGTCGGAGTGTACCGCTAAAATTACAAGTTCAACTTATGTAAAAAAGGCTCGCACCTGTTTGCGAGCCTTTTGCTTCTTTTGCTTTCTCCAATACAAACCCTACGCTTGTGATGACCGTAACTGGAGAAGGGCCGCAAATGACTGGAAATGAGCAGCAAGCGGCTTCACATTTTCCTCCATCAGCTGCTGTGCCTCTTCCATCGTCTCGGCTTCACTCTCCGCATCTTCACGAACCATCGCCAGTTCATGTTCCATCACCAGCACGGAGGGCACCTCTTCGTTCTCACGATAATCGAGCAAATAGTTGTTGCCGCTGCTGACACTCCACGCAATCGGAATAATTCGCCGCGGATCAGGATTGACTTCATCCACCAACGCAGCATTATTGGCAATAAACTGATCATCCAGTACATGAAAACGAATGTCCCAATCTTCCGTCTCTGTGCCCTGGATCAGATCAAAGGAAGCATCGCCGTGTAGCTGAATAAAGTCCAGATAGTCCTGTGGAAAAACAATACCATAATGAGACTGAATACGCGTCACACTTGCACGATCATTCTGCTCATTCATCCCTATTCGCCCTCTCTCAGCTTGATCAGTTTTTCGCTTCAAGTGCCGCTTTCCAAGCTTCAGCAATATCAACTGGCGTTTTGCTGCTTTTCTTTCCGCTACCTTCCTTCGTCCAGAGCGGAGGAAAATAAGCAAACACTTGGCCTTTGTTCAGTTGCGCCATCTCTTCCTGCCAGCCTTTCCAGCGAAACGTTTCGTAAAATAATTGCAGATCACCCTCAGCCAGCCAAGTCATAAACTCGGAGTACGAGAGCTCTGTTGATTCCCACTCCAAGGCATCCGGTGCAAAATAATAAATCTGTCCCGAGCCATCGAACTTCCCGGTATCCAGAGCAAAAAAGCCTCCTGCCACATCATAGGCCACGACCATCATGCCCGGCAATGCCTCTACAGCAGGTTCAGCACTCAAGCCATTCCAGCTGGCCAGACTGCCATATACACTCTCACCGCCTGCGCCCAGCAACGTAATCCATCCATAATCCACCACCATGCCCTCCGTCTCATAGGCGACAGCCCCCAGATAGGAACGCGTGCTCACTTGGAGCTGGTGCAGCGTATTCTTGCCCATCTCCGGCTTTGCCGGAACATAGGTATATGTATTCTCCCCCTGATCCATAAGCGCTTTGAGCTCCGGCCAGGCGTGATTTTCCTGATCCATTAATTCATCAGCAGACAGATTATTCATCATTCCACAACTCCTCTCCATTTCATGACTTTTCCAAGCATATCATGGCTTATTCTACCATTCAAATCTGATATAATTAGCTTTCAGATTGTAATTAAAGGAGGAATATCCTTGTTTCGTTTCATCCTGCTCCCTGCTCTAATCCTCACGTTGTTCACATCTTCGGGCTGCCAGGATCGAGCCTTCTCTATTCCTCAACAACCAGATGTCCGAACCGAAACGAATGATCAGACCATCTATTATATTTCACCACAGGGAAACGATAAGAATCCCGGAACCGTCCATTCTCCATGGAAGACGATTCAGTATGCAGCGGATCATGCTTCTCCCGGTAGTACGATCTATCTGCGCCAAGGCGTCTACCCCCAGAAAGTCAAAATAACCCGTAGCGGGCTTTCTTCAGGCAAACCTACGCTAATCTCCAGTTATCCTGGAGAGAAAGCAATTCTCGATGGCAAGAAATTATCTGTACGCGGCGTCGAAGGCATGGTCGAACTGGACAATGTCAGCCATGTTACGATCTCAAATCTGGAGATTCGTGGCTTCTCCACCACTCAGACGGGACAAGTCCCTGTCGGCATTTATGTACATGGAGCAGGGGAGAACGTGCAGCTTCTCGGCAACCAAATTCATGCCATAGCTAGCCGGGCAACGCCAAAAGGCGATGAACTGCAAGGCAGAGATGCACACGGAATCGCCATCTATGGCACAGAGCATCCACAGGCCCTACGCGATATCATCATTAAAGATAACGAATTATATGACCTCGTGTTAGGTTCCAGCGAATCACTTGCGGTTAACGGCAATGTTGACACCTTCGCCATTATAAACAATACCATCCATGATACGGACAACATCGGTATTGATCTGATTGGATATGAGGGCATTTCAGAGGATGACACGTATGATCGGGCGAGAAACGGCATCGTTCGCGGCAACACCATCTACAACATCACATCAACCCGCAATCCATCTTACGGGCTTCCACTTCCGAATAAAAGTAATTCGGCCGGAGCGATCTATGTAGACGGCGGCACCCATCATATCATCGATCGCAACAAAGTATACCGGAATGATATCGGAATCGAGATAGCTTCGGAGCACGCCGGTCGTTCCACCAGCAACATCACCGTTCGTGATAACCTGATCTATGCCAATCGACTAACCGGTATTGCTATAGGAGGTTATGACGAAGAGCGGGGCGCAACGGAAAACAGCCAGATCATGTACAATACACTCGCACACAATGATACGTTAAACGCAGGCAATGGACAGCTCCTGATCCAGTCACATACCCAAAATAACACCTTCACCCGTAATATTGTTGCCGCTGGCAGCTCAGACGTGTTGATCTACAACGAGTACACAAGCAATACAGGCAATGTGTTCGACCACAACCTTTATTACGTTAACGGCGAGGCGCAGGAGGCCCTTTGGGTTTGGAAAAATAAAAGCTATTCCGGTGTTACAGCGTACCAACAAGGAACAGGCAATGACACACATTCACGCTACGTCAATCCAGCGTTTGTGAACAGCTCAAAGGGAGATTATCGCCTGCAAACAGGCTCTCCAGCCAAAGCTTACGGCTATCTGGCCCCGAGATAGACGTTGTCTTCCTTTTCTAACCATCGTCTATACTAATAAACAAACGGATCAAGTAAGCAAAGATTCTCTGCCTGCTGATCCGTTTTTATGATGCTTAGCCCGGCTTAACGCCGGACCAAACTAGCGGCATGGGTTACCCTATTTCGCCCGCCCGTCTTGGATGCATAGAGTGCATCATCTGCCTTTTGAAACACAGACAGCTCCGTATCTGCTGCCGAGATCGTTGCCGCGCCAATGCTCACCGTAACGTGATATTCCCCCCAATCCGCAGAAGCTACTTGTGACCGGTATCGTTCTGCGATGCTGATGGCTTGTTCCTCTCCGCAATTTGCCAGAATGATCACAAACTCCTCACCACCGTAACGTGCCACCACATCGACCTCACGCGAAATGGATAGTAATAGAGTAGCCAAGTTACCCAGTACCAGATCACCGATAGGATGTCCGTAGGTGTCGTTAATGCTTTTGAAGTGGTCAATATCCATCACAAGCAGGGAGAATTCACGCTGTTCCTCATGATAAAGAGATAGATGATGAGCCATTTTTTCCTGGAAAAACCGACGGTTTTTGAGACCTGTCAGCAAGTCCGTAGACGCCATCAATTCCAATTGTTCATTGACTTTAATCAGCGCCTGCTCTTTGATTTTGTATTCTTCATGCAGACGCTCCAGCTCTTGGTTCGCCTCTTGTGTTGCCTGATATAACTCCTGCAGCTTGGTCTTGGTATTTAAAATGTCCTTTTCATGCTCAATCCGTTTACGCATAATGACGACTACGCAGTCCACTATATGTTGCCCGTCCCGCATCTGACGCACCCCGTTGAGCAACACCGGGACGTCTTCCTGCTCGCGATTGCGAAAGGAAAAGTACATCTCGTCCACATGACCATACAACTGAATATACGGATAGAAATACGTATGAAAAAACACTTTATTGGTGACGGACATCACGGATTCAATATGTTTGCCCATCAATTCATCCCGTTCAAGCCCAATCATGTCCAGCAACGTTTGATTTACCGACATAATGACGCCCGAATCGGATATTGAAAAATATCCACAAGGTGCAGTATCTAATTGAATGTCCATATAAACAGCCTTTCCTCTATACGTTATGCACTAGCCAGATAATCTTTAATTAATCGGATCGTCTCGCCGGGTTCACTCAGATGAGGGTAATGTCCTCTGGCATTCATCTGAGTGAGCCTGCTGTTCTTCAGATGGGAATGCAAATAATCTCCCACTTCTACAGGAGCGATACTATCATCTGAGCACTGCAGAATCAAGGTAGGCACCGACACCAGATCCAGTTCGATCCGGCAATCAGACAGGAATGTAACTTCGGCAAATTGCCGGGCGATGTGCGGATCACGGGAGCAAAAGCTCTTTTCCAACTCTTCCGTTAGATGCTTGCGTTCCGGGTTCTGCATCACAATAGGGGCCAGATAACTTGCCCAGCCGATAAAGTTTAATTGCATCATCTCCAGCAGTTCATCTATATCCTGCCGCTCAAATCCACCATAATAATGGGGCAGATCATTCAAATAACGCGGAGAAGGCCCCAGCATAACGATATTTTTGAAGAAATGTGGTGCCTGAATGGAGGCAAGCATACCAATCATACTGCTGACGGAATGCCCGACAAAGATGACATCCCGAAGTTCCAGCACTTCCATAATCTCAAGTACATCCTGGGCATAGCCATGAAGATCATTATATTTAAGCGCATCATAATAGTTAATTTGGGACTCCCCGGAGCCTACATAATCAAAGAGAACAACCCGGTACTGTTCAAAAAAAGCAGGCACAATATGTCGCCACATATCCTGATCACACCCAAAGCCGTGCGCAAACATAATCGTCTGACTGCCTGTACCAAGTACATTTACATTGTTGCGTACAAGGACATCAACCGTCATCTCACTCACCTCTCAGAGAGATTATAATTTTAATTTATCAGAGTATTATATCGGAAAATGTTGGAATTAGGGTTAAAAATGTTAATATTTTTACTCTGTTAAACATGAAATAGTTGTTTCAAATTGAAAAAACACCTTTACAACCTGACTATCGTCAGATAAAATCAACCATCATATCGCGCGATATTAGAACATATTTTGGAGGAATATCATGAACACCCTAACATCAGACATATCACCGCAGAAACTTTGGGGAAAATCGTTTATCTTTATCATGCTGGCCAATGCACTTTTGTTTATGGCCTTTGAAATGTTGCTCCCCACCTTACCTTTATTCGTTTCCAGCTTGGGAGGAAATGCTTCAAAGATCGGGCTTGTAACCGGCATTTTTATGTTTTCAGCCATATTAGTTCGACCTTTCACTTCCGTTTTGGCAACAAAGATGGACAAAAAGCACCTCTTGATTATTGGCATCGCCATCTGTGCATTAGCTACTGGCGCATACTACCTCTCGTCAGGTATAGGAATAATTCTTGTACTACGTGTAATCCACGGATTCGGTTTTGGTCTGGCAACGACTTATTTTGCAACAATTGCTACAGAAAACATTCCGAAAAGCCGACGTGGGGAAGGCATGGGATATTTCGGAGTTGGAGAAACCGTCGCTATATCTGTTGGTCCATTGATTGGAACAAGCCTGCTCCTTCAATACAACTACCAGAGCCTGTTCTTGGGCGGAATGTGTATCTTGTTATTGGCACTTCTGATGACCGTTTTTGTATCCAGAAACTCTCGGAGGGAGTCTGAGGACAAATCTTCCGTTCATCTTGCCACTTCCGTCAAACTTATTGAGAAAAAGGTATTATTTCCTTCATTGCTCATCCTGATGGTTGGCGTTGCGGCCGGTTCGATCATGTCTTTTGTCGCTTTGTTTGCTGCGGAGAAGGGGTTCAGCAATATTGCCTGGTTTTTCTTTATTGTGGCGATTGCCAGCTTTGTCGTCAGACTATTCTCAGGAACTATGTTTGATCGCCTAGGTCCAGGGTCTGTACTTCTTCCTTCGGCACTTTTCGCGATCGCCGGAATCCTCGTTCTGATCCTCTCACAGAACCAGATCCATTTTCTGATTGCTGGCGCACTGTACGGTTTTGGGTTTGGTGCCATTTTCCCCGCCATCCAAACATGGTGTGTCAATCTCGTGAAAGAACATGAGCATGAGAATGCAATGGCTTCATTCTTTAATTTTTTTGACCTCGGCATCGGCGGCGGCTCTTTGGTTCTGGGTCTGGTGGCATCTGCATTCTCCTACACGGTAGTGTATACTATCTCTATCGCTGTTTTAGTGATATACATCTTGTTATATTCGGTATACGCTCTAAAGCAGAAGCAGTTCGAAGACCGATCACTGGGGGTACACATTGAGTAAAAAACGAATTAAAGAGATTGCGATTCAGCATTTTAATCGTTTTGGTTATGAAGGGACCAAGATGGCACAGATTGCCGAAGAAGCCGGTATCCGCAAACAATCACTGGCTTATCATTATTCTTCCAAAAAGGACTTGTTGCTGGAAGTATATGAGGAAGTTGTGCAAGAGGAGCAACAGTTTGTACAAGATTTCTTGGGAATTTCCACTGCAGGAGATACGCTGGAGCAGAGATTATATGCCTTTTTGCTCGAACATAAAAATCGCTTCCTTACTCAGCCCAATGTAGCCTTTATGTACATTCTGTCCTTTATGGCGCCGCTAGAAGTGAATGATTTTGTTTTGGCTCAATACCGGACATATCTCGGCACCTTAAAAAAAGAAGTAACCGCTTTGTTCGCAAGTCATGAGGGGATTCGTCTGAGCCCGGAAGAAGCAACGCTAGCTTTTGTCACTCTGATGGACGGTCTTGATATACAGCTCGTGTACGAGACAAGGCAATCATACGAGCAAGCGATGGCTATTACCTGGAATGTGTTCTGGTCTGGCATCCAAAGCTAAAGCAGTCCCTCTTCGTAACTATTACATGAGTCATAACAAACTGATTAGGAGGAAGGCATATCATGCAATCACTGAATGCGGCCTTAACCCGTTTCGTAGAACAACAAGACTTATATAATGAAACCTACGGGCTTTTTCAAAATCACGATCTTCGCCCTCGGGTGCTTCCAGTTCAGCCAGAAGTGGACAAGCGTATTTCCCTTTCGCCGGAGCTTGAGTACCTCTACAGTCACTACGAGATGGTAGACGCTCAAGCCGAAGGAACATTGAAAATGAAAAGCGCAGCTGTCGAAATCGGCGATGCCGCTCTGCTCTTTTTCGTCGCTCCCGAGCATCTGCATCGCCAGCAGCTGGGATTTCGCTGGATCGGTATGCAGGAACCTTACGAAGAATCCGATTCCTGGCCGCCACATCATGTTGTGATCGCCAATGTGAATGATGATCCTATTATCGTTGACGCACAAGCTCCCTCTTCTCCTGTCTATGCTGCATTTGAGGGTGGAGAACCACAACGAGTTGCGGATTCCCTAGCCGACTTTTTTACCGCGCTTGCCATCCTGATTGAAAGCGCGTGTTCATTTTCAGGAGAAGTGAAGGACGAAGAAACTTACGAAACCAAACCTGAATATCTTGTCCAGGTTCAGCCAAAATTAAGGGAACTGCTCGGAGAAGTACATACAAAACACCTTATCGAGTATCTATCTTTATGAAGCATATGAGAATGAGGAAGAGAATTGGGATGGTTTTATAAACAATAAGGAACTAAAAAAACTCCCCTTACAGTAACAGCTTTACAATTTAGCTGTGTTCCACTTGGGGAGTCGTATATCAGGCTTTACTGTGAAGAGTGATTAAATAACCATCGGGGTCAGCAAATGTGAAGGTGCGCCCGAAGGGTCCATCGAGTGGTTCAGATGTAATCTCTACACCTGCTGCGAGAAGCTTGTCGTGGATGGCTTGTGCATCAGGGGCATGCAGCCACAGAGCGACACCAAGCCCAGGCTGCGTGTCTGCACCGAGTTTTACTCCTGGCATAAGATCACGAAGAGCAAACGCGATGGGCTTTGTTTCAAAAACGACTGCATGAGGCGGTCCAGCTTGTGAACGGACCAGACCAAGATGATTTTGATAAAACGTTGCCGAGCTTTCAAGATTGGTCACCTGAAGTGAAATGAAATCGGGTCCAATGACTGACATATAATAACGTCCTCCTTTATATTGGGTTAATCAAAGATTGCTAAGATCTTATACATAACCTCGCTTGCTTGATATGTATCTTGATTATAAAGACCCTCTCTTGCCAACAGTAAGTCAGTAGCGTTTTTCATTTTTAAAAATTTTCAAGTGGTTGGGGGATGTATACATGATCTACGTTGCTTTGCTACGGGGTATTAATGTGGGCGGCAATAACAAAATCGGGATGAAACAGCTGAAAGAAACGTTTGAACAGGCTGGTATGCAAGAGGTAGTGACTTACATCAATTCTGGCAATATCATCTTTGCCGATGATCAGGCACGAAGCGATGCCCATGCCGAATTATCTGCCATTTTGGAACAGGCCATTGCTGCGGATTTTGGCTTACAGATTAAAGTTCTCGTGCGTGACATGGATGAGATCACATCTGTCATGCAGGCACTGCCTTCCGGTTGGACCAATGATGATCAGGCCAAAAGTGATGTTTTCTTTTTGTGGGAGGCAATTAACGATGTCGATATTCTGGAGAAGCTGCCTCTGAAACCCGGTGTAGGCGAGCTTATTTATGTACCTGGTGCGCTCCTGTATTCAGTTGGTCGAGAGGAAGCAACACGGAGCGGCATGAATAAACTTGCAAGCTCGAAGATTTATTCGTACATGACGGTTAGAAACGTTAATACGACGCGTAAAATTTATGCGCTTATGCAAGCCGCTGCTGAAAAATAAAACCAGCATTCCTGTTCAGGAACAGACTCCTTTCATGTACTTGCTCCACCAATCGTCTCAAGGGAATTCGTTCCTGCCTGCCTGCGGAACATGAAACATGTATTACATAAAAAAGGACTTAACATCAGTTCTCTGATGTTAAGTCCTTTTGCATTTCATTTTACGTCTTAAATCCTATCTTGCATTCCTATGAATGACTATGCTTATGCCTTCATCAGTCAATCTGAATACGTCTGCGTGTCTGTTCATCATCTGGACGTTTCGGAATATCCAGCTTCAGCACTCCATTTTCCAGCCGTGCCTTGATATTCTCTTCATCAATATGATCCACATAGAAACGGCGGACAAATTCCCCGGCACGACGTTCTTGACGAATCATTCGATTATCGTCGTCCTTTTGCTCAACCAGTTCATTACGTTTGGCGCGAATGACGAGTTCATTGCCTTGCACCTGAATATCGATGTCTTCTTTGGCAAAGCCAGGCAATTCGGCTTCGACCAGATATTTGCCGTTTTCCTCGCGAATGTCGGTACGGAATGGTTGCATACTGCTTCCAAACGAAGAGAGGAATGAAGTGTCAACCATGTCATGGAAGGATTTCAGCATCTGTCCGAACGGGTCATCATTTCTTCTGCGAAATGGAATCAGATCAAACATGAACATCATCTCCTTAAATGTGGTTGGGTTTGTTGTTGCTTACATCTATTATTGTATTCATGATGCTACGATGGTTCAAAGCCGATAAAATGCGATTTAAGGCAATAATCTGCGATTTCGGTTAAATACATTAACATAGATCGTTGTATCATTTATTTTGACCAAATCTGACCTTCTGACTTTGTCTGACCAATTTTTGATACTTCACCGCAACTCACTGCGTATTGATCTCCTGTCCAGAAGTCGCTAATCTTTTCCTCTTGCTTGCTCCCCCAAACTGTAGTACTGCTAATAAAACGGCTAAACCTACCGCAACAAAGCCTGCCCAATTCAATGCCAGAACCGATGAACGGCTGATCACAATCCCGCCCAACCCGGAACCCAGTGCAAAGCCAAATTGGATAAATGACGTATTCAAACTTAGCGCAATGTCCGGACTACGAGGGGCTAACGTCACCAGGTATAATTGCTGGGCAGGAGAGATGCTCCATGTAGCCAACATAAATATCATCAGCACCAGGATCAGCAAGATCAGATGTGTACCCGTTACAGCAAATAATAGAAGCGTCAGACCTTGCAACACTAACCCAAGGAAAATGGTGAACTTCGATCCTCTGGCATCCGCCAGTTGTCCGCCCAATTTGGAACCCATAAAACTACAGATCCCTGCCAAAAACAAGATCAGGCTAATTTCGGTCATGGTAAGGGACGAAGTCGTTTGCAAAAACGGCGTGATATACGTGAACAAAGTTGCGTAGCCGCCCACATATAACAGTGACATCATCAATGCGATTATAATCGATTTATTTTTCAACAACGAGAGCTGCATGCTCACGGTTACCTTCTCTTGTTCTCGGATGGAAGGTACCTTTCGATAGATAATCAGAAATGGAACAATACTGAGCAGACCAATGACGATAAATAACATCCTCCAGCCAAACCATTCACTGAAAAATGTACCGATCGGCACACCAAGCACAAGCGAGCTGCTTAATCCCATCAGAATAATTCCAATCGCATTACCTCGCTTTTCATTCTCCACAAGCCTTGTCGCTGCCGCCATCGCAACGACTGTGGTCATGCCACCGCTTGCTCCCTGAATGACGCGTATCCAGATCATCGCCTCATACGAGAGATCCAACATCATGATGCCATTGCTGGCAATAAATACCCCAAAGGTTAGGAGCAATAGTTTCCTTCGGTCAGCATTAATGGTTACGGCGATCAAAATAGGTGCAACAATAGCTGCTGCAAGAGCAAATACCGTGACAAGCAATCCCGCTTCCGCCGTAGATACGCCAAGATCGGCGGCCATCATCTCAATAATTCCGGTAATAATGTATTCAATGGTGCCGATTAGAAACACAGCCAATGCCAGAATATAAATCGTGCCTTTATTTTTCAATCCTTCTCACTCCATCTACTATATGTTCATTTTCACTTAAGCCTTCTATATAAGTTAGTTCAACTTATACCGTTACCTGCATGTGATAGGAATCTGAATCTCGATGTACTGTGCATCCTGTTCAGGAGATAAGGGCAAATAGTATTCTCTGCCCGGCTCATTCTCTTTGATCTGGTAGTTGTTTTTCTCGATCCACCGTGCTAAATGCACACAGGCTGCCCCATCAAATGTCGAATGCGAATGAAACGCCATAGAGGCGACCATCGGTTCCGGCGGTAGATTCCTGATCTGAAACGGCTCAGCAACTGCAGGAGGCTGACCCGTTAAGAAGTAACCTACTTCGTACTCGAATTCATCCTCTTTTCCATCCACCTCTCGCCACAACACAACCTGTGGTCCCTGAATCCATTGGCGCAGGTCTTTGGTTAGCAGTGAATCCAGATGACCCAGCAGTTCCGGAATACGCTCTTCTCCCCCGTTTCCAGTAAAGAACAGGAAGGTCTGAGCAGCCTCGGCTTTAATTCGGATCTCCTGGCCTGTCTCCCATAGTCCTTCGCTTTCCATAAGCTGGATGCGTTCCTCAATGCGGACAAGCCTGGCTTGTTCCATATCAATCATTTGCTGAATCTCACTTCGCTTCAGTCTCAGCATGCCCTGAATCTGCTCATGCGAGATGTCTTCCTTCACTAGCTGCGTGATCTGCGGCAGTGTAAAGCCCAATTCCTTGTAGATCAGAATCCGGTTAAGTTCGAGCAACTGATCTGCGGAATAATATCGGTAACCCGTGTCCTCGTCTACTTTACGCGGCTTGAGGATACCGATCTGGTCGTAATAGCGCAGCGTTTTTAAAGAAAGCTTGCTGAGTTTGGCAAACGTACTGATTTTGAACAATGTATCATCTCCAATCCATTAGCTTAACGTGAGTATACAGTCTCCCGTGCAGGGGAAAGTCAAGGGTAGCATGCTAGAGAACATAAAGTCAGAGTTAGTAATCAATTCTTAAGGCAATATAAAAAGGACAGGAGCATGGATCCCCTGTCCTTCCTTCTCATTTTAAGTTAATTGCTGTCATTTTTCTTAACTTAATTTTTGTGGTTTTTCATTTACTCCCAGAAGAAACGGCCTGCAAGCACTTTTTCGTTCAACAGTTCGTATGTCTCTTCAGGCAGCTCTTGCTTCATCTTCGCGTTCACAGCTTCTTTGCCTTGATTGTACTGGGAGGACATGCCGATCTCGGCAGTTGTGTTATTCGCATCCAGGCGCATGATCGGTGCTTTGGCGTTTTTCGTCCATGGCGTCCATTTAGCAAGTTCAGACGTTCCGCCCGTACCTGGCTTGCCCGTATACAGGAACTGCTTCAGGTAAGCTGCCATCGCAGCAGACAGTTGCTCACGTCCCGGCTTGTTGGCATCACTGAAATAACCTTCAGGGAAGTAAGCCGCAATACCTGCTGCTTTTCCTGTATAGAAGTCCATATCGGCACCATGCGGAGCCCCTAACAGGGTGCGCAAACGTTCAGAGATGACGCCAGGTTGGGTCCCCCATGCAAAACGATAAGCATATACCGGCGGCTGACCCGCCGCACTGGTTAACTTTTCAGCAACTCGCTCCGCATTAAAGCCTGCGTATGCCTCGCTACCATATTTGATTGCAGCCGCATATTGAGTTGCTTTCGTCTGATCCGTAAACAATGTACCATCATTGATCGATGGAGCAAAGTTTGGATCACCGAAGGCAAAAGCAGAGAATTCCGTTTCCAAGCTACCCAGCAATACAGGCACTTTCGTATATTTGCCACTGTTGATCGCATCAAAACCTTCTTTTGGAATGACCGTACCATCACGGAACAAATGCGGGAATGGCTGCATACGGATGGCCGTTGCGCCAAATACCGTCACCAGTTTATCCGCAGGCAATGCACGCAGATAAGTTTCCAGCTGTGCAGGTGTTTGCTTGCTGATCCAAGCTTTGGCTTCGCCTTCATTTGCAGCTTTGCCTTCTTGTACAAGCAGCTTCACGATCGCATCCTCGGATTTCTGTTGTCCTTCTTCAGGTGAAGCCGTCGTCAAACCACCGCTGAACGCAATCGCTTTTTGATACAATCCCTTGCTAAGCGGTGAGATAAGCGTTGCGAGAACATCACGTGCCCCGGCAGATTGACCCGCAAGTGTCACGTTTCCTGTATCGCCGCCAAAACCTGCAATATTATCCTGCACCCACGTTAATGCACGGAACGCATCCAACAAGCCATAATTGCCGGAATCATCCAGAGCATTGCCTGTTTTCAGCGCAGCATTCTGGAAGAAACCTAGTGCTCCCAAACGGTAGTTCACCGAGATAATGATACTGTTTGTATTGCGTGCAAGCTGTTCTCCCTGGAAGTCCTTGCCTGATCCAGTCATATTACCGCCGCCGTGCAGGAATACCATGACCGGAAGTTTTGTGCTAGTTGTATTCGGACGCCAGATGTTCAAATATAAGGAATCCTCACTACCCACTGTAGTTTTACCGGAAATTTGCAAGCTGTTTGCCGCGAACTCTTTGGCTTCTCTTGTGCCTGTCCAAGCCTTCGGTTCTTGTGGTGCTTTCCAGCGTAGTTCGCCTACCGGAGGCGCCGCATATGGAACGCCAAGCCAGCCAAGCGTGCCGTATTGATCATAGGCTTTACCATCAATGGCACCGTATTTTGTTTGTTGCAGCGTTTGAGGTTTAAACGCTCCCGCCTGTTTATGTTTGGACCAGAGTTGTTCGAGCGTACCTGTACCATTTTTGAGCTGAGCCTGCAAAACCTGTGCCGTGGCTTCAGCCATTAAACGGTTGGTCAGTTGTGTCGTTCCTTTTCCTTGAAGGGATTTGATACCATGGCTTGCCGCGAATGCGGAAGCTTCTCCTGAAATGTAATCCGTGCCTGCTTCATAACCAAGAGCCTTGAGTAGCAAATCTGCATATTCCTCTGCCGTCAGTGGAGCATTAGGCGCAAAATGTTCCGTATCCGTGACCACACCAGCTAAATAAGGATGCTGCTTCAAGTATCCAACGACGGGTTGCAACACCTTGCCTGCCTGAGCGGCATCCGTATACGTTTCGGTTCCTTGATAGGCCAGAGCCTCTTTTTCCAGACCTGATAAACGCAAGTAAAGCACCGCGGCTTGAATACGTGTGGCATGTTTACTCAGGTAAGCCGCGTTCACGCCTTGCCCATTCCCGCGAATAAGCTCGGCTTTTACCAGTTTGTCCATAGCCGGGGACAAGGATGGAGCTGTATTCCCTGCTGCATAAGCGGGTAGACCCGATACACACATGCTCAGAATCGCTGCTACTGCAATAGAACGTTTCACTTTTTTCATTGGTTATTCTCCTCGCTGTCTAGTCGTGTATGATGGAAAAATAGTTTCGAAATATTGCACCGCTCGGTACAGTATTCCAAGGTTTGGATCATTCTATTTCTTGGTCTTGGAAGAACGGAAGAGCGGCCCTCCTTTCTGCTGACATGAACTGTTGCAACCCTTCGGTTATGACATTCAGGCAGATCATATATAAAAAAAAACCTGAATCAAAGGCACACAGACGTTGGATCACATCGTCTATTGCCCTCAATTCAGGTTTTGCCTGCAATACGTAACAACCCTGAGAATAATGAGGTGTAATATGGAATTATTGTCACTCTATATAAGTTAAACTAAAAATTTTACACAATCCACTCCGATGACAGAATAACCTTTCAATCGCTGTTATCCCCAGATTTTTTGGATTCCCTTTTCTAAAGGGGAAAATCCGGTGATAAGTATATGCTTCCGATGTAGCTTTCTTGCAGAAAGCTTTTAGGCGAACGCTTCGCTTTTCCAGGTTTTTTCTGCCCTCTTCGTTAACGTGTAAAAGAAATCATTTATCTTATATAGTAAAACGCAATCAATCGCCTGATTTTCCAAACGAAGCGAATGAACTGGAACAGGTCTTGCCCTGAGATCGGTTACAATCCTGTTATTACCGTGATATTAGCACAGAATGAAAGCGCTAGCAATATCTTTTTAAAAAAAGTATCACTGCTTACAGTTCTCGGCTCATGCTATAAAAAAAACCATGAACAAATCCGGATGGATACATTCATGGTGTTACGTGCATGGTATTCTGTTACGATCAGGCAGTATTAGCTAACCTCTCAGTTATTGCTAGTACAGCAATTACAGCTATTGGAGCTTTTTCACTTGTTCAATCAAACTGTCCAGACCCTTATCCGCCAGATACGGCCCATAGTTCCAGTAGTTCCTGGACACGTTGATAATTCGATTATGTTTGATCGCGGGAATGCTCTGATATACCGGTTCCTCGAACAGTTCCATCATCTGATCCATCTCTTCATCTTCCATCTGAGTGAAGAAGTAGTCGGCAGGCTTGTCTGCCAGTTTTTCCAAGGACAGTACTGTGCCGCCATCCGAATAGATTTTATACTGCTCAGGCATGGAGAAACCAAAATCCTCATAGATCAGCTTGCCCAACGTACCGCCCTCGCCGCCAAGCAATACCTCTTTATTGTAGATCACAAACGACATGGCTGTTGTGCCCGGTTTAATATTAATGTTCAGTTCACTGCGAATGCTCTTCAGTTTCGCTTCAAACTTCGAAATCCATTGCTCGGCTTCATCCTTACGATCCATAATATCTCCCATCGTTCTCAGGGTATTAATGACATCTGGATCACCGCCCCAGGCCACCGTAATCGTTGGTGCGATTTTGGCATACGTATCTACAATTTCCTTGCTTGTGTAGTCCGGTACAATGATCACGTCTGGTTCCAGACCTGATATCATTTCAACGTTACCGTTGCCTGAGCCGATGTCCGGAACACCTGTGAGTTCTTCTGGATATTGCTCCAGTGTTTCCGTGTTTGCACCTGCTGGCTTCATTCCGAGAGGTAACAGATATCCGCCATAGGTTATGATAACTGGTTTGGAAGGCTGCGCCGGAATCTCAACCTTTCTTCCTGTAGCATCTGTATACGTTCGAGTAGATTCCTGTACCGGTTCTGCACTCGTTGCAGGCTGTGACTGTTCAGTTCCCGCCCCGCATGCTGCGAGCAGCAGCGATAAACTAAATAATAAACTAACCGCCAATGTTGGCTTAAAACGAAGGTTCAACTCGTCCACGCTCCATGTGTTGTATTGATAATGATTATCGTTATTACCAATATAACTATCGATGACCCTGTCATCAATGAACGATTCAGACTTCTTATTCGTACGATTTGAACCTTTGATTCGATGACTGTGCATTTTATACTGTGCTGGCGTCTCACCTGTTATACGTTTGAAAATACGGCTAAAGTAGTACAAATCCTTGTAACCAACACTTTCAGCCACCTCCCGGATCTGTGCTTCTGTCTCGGTCAGCAAACGTTTCGCTTGCTTGATTCGAGTCTGAATGACATAGTCCATGGGACTGCATCCGTACTTGCGTTTGAATACCCTGGCCAGATAATGCGTGCTGTAATGAAAATGCGTAGCCATATTTTCCATGGAGATAGAATGAGAGTAGTGCTCCTGAATGTAAGCTTCAATCTGCTCCGCCAGCTCTAGCGATTCGACCTGCCGCTGACGTGCCATCTTCCACTGCCGAAATTGCTCGTACACAAATTGATAGAACAATCCTGTCACCTGCAACCGTTCCAGTTCATCACTAGACATCCAGAACTCCGCCATTTTTTCCACGATCGTAAGAAGCGTTAATGGATATGATGCTGCAAAATAATAAGGCTCTCCACCCTGAAACGCATTCACGCCTCGTATACTTTCATCTTTCGAGGAGTCGAAACGTAACGTAGCCGATTGCGGTTTATATAGAAGTAAATAATAATCTAGCGGTTGTTGCATACAACGAATCCGCAGCGACGTACCTTTTTCACCATGTAGAATGAGAGTCTGGTCCGATGTAAATCGGTTTAGCCCGAATTGAATGTCCGCCTCGCCCTTACTTATGATCAAAAAAGCCGGAGCAGGCAAAATGGTTGTCGATAACTCTTGTTCTGAATGTAATACGCTATGGCGAATATCGATCAGTTTCACTTGATTGTTATTCCACCACCGAATGGCTTCTGACCATTCTTTCATGTTGAACCACCTCAAAATGATCATTGGACTTTGGTTCCTGCATGTCCGATTTCATCCTTACCATACTAGAGTGCTCAACGTTTTGTCCAGTTTGTCTATTATGTAAGCTTTGACTTATAATCGTAATTTTTACAATTAATTAACCTAAAGCTAACGCTCGTTTAGCAATTGCCCTATACACTGGGTTCTGGGACTAACTATACATATTTATTAGGAGGATGTTCATGTTAAATCGCTTCAATACCCGTGCAGCCAAAATGATGCTCGCGGTCACCACCATTGTTACGGCTACGCTGGGAGGCAGTAGTGCAGCTTGGGCTGCGGAAGACGGTACTTCAACAACTTCTGCATCACCTATCAAAAATGTAATCATTCTTATTCCTGACGGTATGGCTAATGATGCTACTGCACTGGCTCGTTGGTATAAAGGTTCATCCCTGACCATTGATTCCATGGCAAGCGGCATGGTTCGTACACACTCCGCGGATGCGCCGATTGCGGACTCGGCTCCTGCAGGAACAGCCTTTGCAACAGGACATAAATCTCATACCGGTTTTGTCGGTGTTTTGCCGGACAAGGCTACCATGCCTGGACAAAAACCGATTGCAAAAGGCGACGAAAGGAAACCAGTCGCTTCCGTATTAGAAGCTTCCAAACTTGCGGGTAAAGCAACGGGCATTGTAGCTACCTCCGAAATTATGCATGCAACACCGGCAGACTTCTCTGCCCATTATCCTGACCGTAAAAACTACGATGCACTCAGCAAACAACAAGTCTTCAATGGCATCGATGTTGTACTGGGCGGCGGCAGTAAGTATCTGGAACCAGCTGGACGCAAAGACGGTAACAATCTCGTTGCCTCCATTAAAGCACTCGGCTACGATTATGTAACTACACCTGCGGCGATGAAAGCATCAACTTCCAACAAATTGTGGGGCATGTTCTCTCCTGCAGGCATGTCATACAACATGGATCGTGATCCAGCCAAGCAACCAAGTCTTGCTCAGATGACATCCAAAGCGATTGAAGTTCTCTCCAAAGACGAGGACGGTTTCTTCCTCATGGTCGAAGGCAGCAAGGTAGACTGGGCTGCTCATGCCAATGATCCGATTGGTATTATCAGTGACGTGCTCGCTTTTGACGATGCTGTAAAAGTAGCAATGGACTTCGCCAAAGCCGATGGGCAAACTGCTGTTGTAGCCGTATCTGACCATCAAAATGGTGGACTTACGATTGGTAATGCATCTACAACAGGCACGTATGACAAAGAACCGTTGTCCACTTTTATCGGACCTTTGAAAAAGGCTAAATTGACAGGTGAAGGTGTAGAAGCGAAACTGGATGCGAAACGCACCAACATCAAAGCAGTCATGAAACAATACTACGGCATTTCCGATCTGACTTCCGAAGAGGTTGCTGCAATTAAATCCGCCGAGCCAGGTAGCCTGAACTATGTCGTAGGCCCAATGATCAGCAAACGCGCGGGTATCGGCTGGACAACTGGCGGACACACGGGCGGAGACGTTGTACTGTATACTTATGCTCCAAATAATGATCGTCCATTTGGTGTCATTGATAATACAGATGTAGCCAAATACATGGCACGTGTCCTCAATCTGGATCTAGACAGTGTAAGCAAGCAACTGTTCGTACCTGCCAAACAGGCGTTTACAGCCAAAGGGGCCACAACCAAACTGGATCTGACGGATGTCAAAAATCCGAAGATTCTCGTAACAAAAGACAACACCAAACTGGAGTTGCAAATCTACAAAAACATTGCACTCGTGAATGGCAAAAAGACAGCTCTTGAAGGTGTGATCGTGTATAACGGCGTAGATGCTTTTGTACCGCAAGGCGCTGTGGATTTGATCCAATAAAAGCGGCATAGCGAATAAACAAACCCCCGAACACTGACGAGACGAACTTGTCAGGCTTGGGGGGTTGTTCTGATGATTGGATGATAGATAGAATGACTGAATGTGCGACTCTTCTTGCTTACTTATTCATAGTCAGTCAAACGATTTATTTTGAAAACGTCAGAATGCCATACTGGGAAGTGTTCTTCCAGCTGTCATTGGTGAGATCATTCCATTTAGCCGTACTTTTGTTATTGTTTCCTTGATTATCATTAATTTGAAGTTCAAATCCCATGACTTGACCTTCCTTCGGAACGAGGGATTGAAATCTGATTTTGGCTTCCACTTGATATCCCTTGGAGGTTTTCTTCACAGCACTTTGGAGTCGTCCTGGCGAAGCACTGCCCGCAAACGTACCTACGTTGTCTGCACTGATTCGGAACTGGGCATCATCGTATTGATAGAACGGTGTACGCTGATGATTTTCATCCAGGAAAATCTCAACCGAATCCTGATCCCATGGATCAGGAGCGTTGGTTATAATTTGTGGATCAGTGACATCAATGAACAGATATAAATCCTGACCAGACCACATCGCACGGGCCTCAGCGGATGCTCCTCCGCTCTGATTCAGTGGTGTAATATGGAATGGCGTAACCTTATTCCATTTTGCATCCTTCTCACCATCTATCGTTACTGTTCCTTGCAAGGCTTTCGCAGACTTAGGCATACTCGCAAACTGAATAACGCCATATTTGCTGGTGTCTTGATCCTGGGATAGTGTGCGGTCATTCCAGTACAGAACCTGCTGTCCTCCTGAACTGTTGTTTCCACCATCCGTCACCCGTACATCCAGGCCAACTTCACGTGCAAGTGCCCCTTGTGCATTAGTCAATGGTATGGATAATTCAACCTGATAACCGTCCGCCGCTTCACGAACGCGATACGTATTTGGCTTAGCTCCTGTCACTTTGCCTTCACGGCTTATGGTGATATGTCGATCATCTGCCTCATACACAGGAGTTTTGCCATTGTTCAGATCAACGAACAGCTCCACTTTATCTTTCGCATGTTTGGTCGTATCCTTTACGTCAACCAGAACATACAAATTATTTTTATCCCACAACGTACGGAACGCCGCTGAACCCGAATTGCCTTTCAAAGCTGTGGAAACAGCCTTGTTCCAGAGTGGATCTTGTTTGGCTGCCTTCGTATTTGGTGTACCAGACAACGTAACCGCCCGGTTCGTCAAAATAGGCAGGCTTGATTCATCTGCCAACCCCCAATAGGCCGGTTTGGATTGCAAAGCACTATCGAATAAAAAGGCTTGATTGTTATACGATTTTTCATCCTGTAATCCCCATAAGGTCACCGATGAGATGACATCGCTATGTTTTTGATACAGGTCAAACAGCTCTTTATAACGATATGCCTGCTTCACAGCAACGTCCTGAGGTAATGTCTCACCATAAGGAATTCCGCTATCGACATCCAGTTCCGTGATTTGGATATCCAGTCCAAGACCAGCAAACAGATTGATTGTTTTCTCAATCTCATCAATCGGCGGAGATTCAAGATTATAGTGGGATTGCAGACCCACACCATCAATCAGCCCTTTTTCTTTCAACTTTTTCACCAGTTGATACATATGCTCTCTTTTTTCAGGAATTTCGGTGAAATACTCGTTGTAGTATAATTTCGCATCCGGGTCGGCGGCACGTGCAAACTCAAACGTTTTCTCAACATAATCCGGGCCAATCAGCTCGTAGAACGGGCTTTTGCGCATTCCGTTTGCATCCCCGTTACTATCTGCAATGGCTTCATTCACAACGTCCCAGGCGTAAATTTTGCCTTTATATCGTTTCATGACCGTATCTACGTAGTTCTGAACCCGACTGAGTAGCAGATCCCTGCTCGCAGGGTTGCCCTGGTCATCCTTGAACATCCACTCTGCGGCATCAATATGCCAGAGCAAGGCATGTCCACGTAAACCCATTTGATTTTTCTGTGCAAAGTCCACATATTCATCCGAGGCTTGGAAGTCATACACGCCTTTGGAAGGGGACACAAACTTCGGTTTCATCTCATACGTTGCGGTCAAACTGTTAAAGTGTTTGGTTAACAATTGACCGTAAGCTCCTTCAAGTTGCCAGCGATATACCGCGGCTCCAATCGGAAATTCAGTCTGGTACAGATCTTGCAAGGAAGGAATATCGGTCTCAATAGCGAGTGGTGCGGCTTCCTCAATTGTGAAATCATCCACATAAAATGACAATGTATCTACCGTGTCGTCGGAAACATAAGGTGTTTCAATAAAGAAATTCAACTCCTCGGGATTATCGCTGTATTGGTACGTGGCCGTAACCTTATGCCATTGCTGCCAGTCGTCTTTGGGAATCGTGACCTTGTCCAGCATGTTCCAGCTCTCTGCCCCATTCTTCTTGTAGGCCGTTAGCTGAATCGTCTGATCTGAAGCTGGTTTCTCCGTAAACCTGACATAGAATGAAATGTTATAAGTAGAATTCGGCTTCAACAGACCTTTCATTTTCAGCATTGGCCCATGAAAGGAGCGCTGACGGTTCGAGACAAGCATACTCCGAGTACCTTGATGCGCTGCCTGCTCTGAAACGGTCAAACTTTCGCTGCCAACACGCTGAAGCCAGCCTTGAAGTGTCCCATCCTCAAAATCGGTTTGAAGCACCTTGAGGTTCTGCCCAGAAACCGCCGCAGCCCCAGAACTTGCTCCCTGTTCAATCTGTTGTTCTTGCGCAAAAGCAGCCTGCTGAAAAGGAACCGTCGTCATCACCAGCATCGTTGCCAGCAGGGTTGAACTCATTTTTTTAAACACCTTCGTCTTCATTTCATTCCTCCTCTCAATATTAACTTGTATTATACACTTTGAAATAACGCTTACATATATATTTTTGTAAATTTTTTCAATAAATTCAGATGAACTGCCTTTCTTCTTGTATAATAAACAAGAACCGACACTACGCAACTCCGAAGGAGAGACCCAACATGTTAATCAAACTCAACTGGATTACACTACGTGTGCGTAATCTGGAAGCATCGATTCACTTCTACCACAATTTACTTGGACTTATCGTTCAGCGCAGATTTGAAAGCCGTGGGCGTCAGATTGCCATGCTTGGTCTGGGTAAGACGAGTGAGACCTCACTAGAGTTAATTGAAGGTAGTGAGCAGGTATTGAAGCCGGATGCTGGCATCTCAATCGGTTACGAAGTAACGTCACTGGATGAAACCATGAAGCATCTTGAAAACATGCAAATCCCTATTCTGCGCGGACCTGTAGAGCCGAACCCACGTCTACGTTTTATCTACATTGTAGACCCGGATGGGTTCGAGGTACAGCTGGCCGAGCATCTGAAATAGGGCATACATCCACTTTACAGCTTCATGCGACGCATCAGTGGCACACCTATGCTGTTCAACAATCGGTCTAGTAATGCCCAGCACCATCGTCTGCGGAATGAGAGATGCCGGTCGTATACTGCGGAATATTCAAAATCCGCTATCGCGCCGCGATTACGTTTAAACTGCGCTGCACCAGCACTCTCATGTAGTAACACTCTGTTGTTTTGGGCTTGTCCAATGAGACAAGCAGACAACATGCGGTACAAACCGACAGATTGGGGAATGGTGGTATCATAGCCGAACAGTGGCGTGGTCATCACACCGTTGCGGGAAAAATAACCCATCACTGCATCCAAGCGCCCTTCCTTACGCAAGCCTTGTAGACTCAATGTTCCGTTCGCTCTGGCTCCAGCAATAAAACGCTCGTTGAACTGCGGGTTGTCATAGGAGTACTTTTCCAAATAAAGCATCCGGTACAGTTCCACAATTCGCGGGATATCTGATTCCGCAATATCTGCACCAGAAACCAATTCATAGCCATGTTTGTTCAGCAATGCCTGATCCCTTTTAAGCAACCAGCGCGACTTGGCGTTGCCGAAATTCGGATCATGCGCCTGATACATATAAATCTGCCTGCTCGGTATAGAGCGGCATCCCGCTTCCTGAAGCCCTTTTATCAGGTTCGCGTGCAGTTCGGAACTCAAAGAACGAAAGATCACCGTATGACCCGGATAGCGCTCTTTTACCGTCTCAAGTAAATTCGTGGCCTGCTCAGCTGTCATTGCAGGATACAGATTAGTAGATAACAGCCAGTTGTTCACATGTACAGCCTTGTTGATCCGGGATTTTTTCATGCCCCAGCCTATTAAACTGAGTAGCATGGAGAGTCCTTTTTCCAGCATCGGCTTCTGTAACATGGTCAGCTCCTGTTTGGCGTACCGCACATAGTGAGTATACGGGGAACAGACATAAGCATTATCATATTCCTCATCATTCACGGTCACCGGCAGCACAAGATTATCTATCCGGGCAAGGAGCAACGTGGTCTTTACGTTAGTCATGTATTCTGTAGTTCCTTGCATCATCATCGGTTCTAAATACGCCCTTGCGTACCTCGCATCCTCCGTATCGGGCCAATCCATGGTATGAAGCGAATGCCGATCGTATAATCGAACGCGAGTCTCCTCATTAGCTTTACTCATGAACGTTCTCCGATTTGGTCACAAATGTAGCAATCCGTTCTCCCGGTTCCAGATTCGGCCGATCATAGTAATAAACCATGCCGAACTGATAGGTCATCTGCTTCGCCACGATATAAAATCGTTGTTCTTCAAATTCATTTTCCAGGCAGAAGACTGTACCATTCCTTTCAAAACCATGCATCACCGAATTTAACTGAACGATCTCTTCTTCCGTGGCCAGTCGAAACCTTTCCACGATAAATATCGTCGCCGGACACAGAATGAACTCTACCTCATGAAAGGTGATCTCCACATTGTGATAATACGAAAAGTCAAAACTGCCTGCCAGCACCAACTGCTGGCTCTGATGCTGCATAGGCTCCGTAATGTAAAAATGCTCGATGTTACCTTCCTTCAGTTCCTGTTGCAACTGCCCTAGCTTTTGGTTCTGCTCATGGAAAGAGTCATGCCCCATTTTTGAATCAACCCTTTCTAGTCAAAAATGCCGCGAGGTGGCGATATGTAGACCCATCAGCTCTTGTATTCACTTCTTCCATATCCATTTCCAGCCAGTAGTCTGCCTCCATCAATTCAGCCATATCAAGCTTTGTGATCTCGGCACATTTGGGATGCTCAGCTGCTACAACCATCGGTCCGGGACTATCATCCCAATTAAAGCCATTCACCACTGCATGTATCAACACTTCTGAGTCCAGCATCCGAATTTTCTCACAGGCTGCATCGGAAGACTCCTCGTAAACAATGTCATCCACAATCTGTTGTTCTTCAGCCGTCAAAATCAAACGTATGGCTCCAGGTGTATCTAGCAGCATCTCTGCCATGTTTGGATTGCGCCCTCTTGCCAGGTTCCAGGCTGTAGCTAGAATGCCGTTGGGAGAATCCAGTCTCGCCCCATGTTCAAGCAATAAACGAATCGCTTCAGGCTGGTTGAACCTTACGGCTTTTTTCAAAGCGGTATCCCCGAGTTTGTCCTCCAATTCCAGTTCAGGATTGGCTTGCAGCAGACAGCGAATGCCCTCAAGAGGCGCACGATTAGTCAAGAAGAGCATAAGGGGTGTTCGTCCGCGTTCATCCCGTTCATTGACATCCAATGAGGATGAAGCTATAACTTCACAAAGATGCTCTATATCTTTGATTTTACTAATATCTGTCCAATTCAAAATGATCTCTCCTCACTACTTTTCTATTTCTACACCTACTCTATCTAAAAATATAGATCGCTACAAGAGACCTTTGAACGCCAAAAAAGCCCGCAAAGCGAGTAATTACGCATGGACGGGCCTATTGGCATAAACCTAATATGATCGGTTAACAATCTCTTGCAAGACGAAAGTCAGACTTAGGCTGATATCGTAGGGATTGGAACAACCTTTGCCGCAAGGGATGAATCTATCTCGGATTTGTTATCTGGTCTCGAAGCATGATGATTGGACACGAGATCACCTAGATTAACAATAAGCTTCTCCAGTTCGGTAAAGCTTGCCACCATATTTTGTGTCAGATTACGTTGCTCTTCCATACTCGCCAGAATCTCTTCCGTTGCAGCACTGGATTGTTGCGTTACACTGGAAATTTCGGATACTTCATTAACCACCCGAGTCGAGGATTCCTTCATCGTTGCTGAACTTGTTTCAATTTCTGTGGCCTGAGTCAACACATTTTGTGAATTGTTGTTAATGGACTGGAATACCCGCTCCGTTGTCAGAACACTTTCTGCTCCAACTTGCAACAACTGACGAACCCCTTCAAACCGGCTTGTCAATGCTTGTGTCTGTGTTCTCAGACTGGTGAGGATCGAGGTAATCTCACTCGCCGATTGGCCTGAGCTCTCAGCGAGCTTGCGGACTTCCTCTGAAACGACGGCAAATCCGCGTCCATGCTCACCTGCCCGTGCTGCTTCAATAGCTGCATTCAGCGCAAGCAGATTGGTTTGAGTGGCGATATCCGAGATACTGTTCAGCATTAACGTCATCGATTCACTCTGATCATTGAATTTCTTCATATCATCAGCTGTCGTGTTAATTGTCTCGTACAATTCATGCATCTGTTCGTTCAGGTAACCCATCTGCGCACTACCCGTCTGTGTACTTGAGGCCATACTTGCGGACAGCTCTTTCATCTGCTCAGAATATGACGCTACGTCCTTAATATGACGGTCAGACTGAGATAACGATTCGGAGATTTCGGCAATACTGGTCGCCTGAAACTCGACACCTCTTGCAACTTCGCTGAATCCGACCGTCACTTCGTTGGTGATGGCACCGGTCTCATCCACTTTTTGTTTCAATTGCTCCGTATAGCGGGACAACCCTGCAACAGCTTCTTTCACCCGTTGCAACATGATTTCCACGCGGGTGCGTGACTCTTCCACCTGCGCTCCCCGTGCTTCACTGTCCATGAACAATCGTTTGTTTACCCTTGACACGGTGATCATAATAATTCCGGTTACGATATACATACTGAAATTAATCAAATCGGCAAAGAGTTGCTCGATACTTGCAGATGACACAAGAACCAACTGAACCGTGAAAAAGGCAAGCATCACCGAAAAAGCAGTGTTATAGTGCTTGCTATTCGGATACAGCAGGAGCGGTGAAACAATTAGAATGCCTTGCACGGCATTCATCGCGTCACGACTTACGTAAATTCCACTGGCGATCACCGCTACGGTCACAAACCATGGAATGATATGTATACCTTTTTTCATGAAATTGCATACAGTAACTGCTAGAGTAACTACAACGGAGAGTAGCGTGGATAGCCATAGATCGGGAACAATAATCGTAATCCCCGCGCTGATGGCCGTTATGGCCCACATCATGTAACTTACTAGTTTGTTTCTCTGCCAAGTGATCTCATCAATACGATTCATGCTTACCCCGTCCTTTATGTAAGTTAAAAAAATTAACACATGTAGGCCACTATAAGTTTATTCTCAGTCCATAGTCCTGCTTATACGTAGTTCCGTAACTCCTGCGCCTTTAGCATAGTACATATTAACTTCATAAACGTGCAGTCAGCGCCACTTTATGTATATCGGCAATTTATGTCTAAAATTAATATGTCTTAATAAATATATGTTAACAAAATAAAATTCCCTGAATGTGCACCAAAAAAAAGAGCCTGCTCATGCGTAGGTACGCATAAAAGCAGACTCTTTACTCCATCTTTATCTTTTATAGTGATCTCATATGCCTTCCGGCTGTTACTTGCCAAATACCAATGTTGTATTTGATGATCCGGCATATTTCGTAACAAACTCACGTGCATAGGCCGCGCTTTCAACCTGATAGCTGTAGTTATTGCTTGGTCTCCAGTTGGTTTTTGGAGAAACCGGGCTGTTCAGAGCAGGTGTGCTACCTTTATCCGTAAATTCTCCTTTACCTTTGTCGTCCAGAATGCCGCCTTTTTCAGCTCCTGCACCAAAGTAGTTGTTTTCGGAATAAATACGGGCTTTTTCTCCGATCGTGATCGCTTGATTGAAGTTATTGGCGTAATTGTTTTTGATGTGGAAGAAACCATAACGCATAAGTCCAGGGCCACGTACATACAAGTTTTCGAAATAGTTATTGGACATGGTCACATGTGGCACACCATTATAACTACTATTACCGTCATTCGGGTGTCCTAGAATAATGCCGTATTTGTGATTCGCAAATTTGGAGTTACTGATCGTGATATAGTCTGCGCGGTCACCGATATACAGAAGCTTATCCAGGTCACTGCCGCCAGAACTGTAGTTATGACCCGAGAAGGTAACATGGTCGATCCAATAGTTGGAGCCGGAAGTGATGTACATCTGGATATCATCGTTGGCATTGATGTTCGCAGAGTGATTAAACGTCAGATTTTGAAAGATCACATTGCTTGATCCCGAAGTGGATCTGAAGTGAATGTTCGTTAATGTATGTCTGTCAAAAGAACCTACCAATGTTTTGTTGGAACCAAATTCAACTTTTTGCAAGCTGGATGAAGAAATATTCTGTTCCACAACGACAATCTTAGCTGTAGAGCCTGCCATGTGTGTTCTCAGATCATTCAGATTACTGACATACACGACCTGACCGTTCCTGCCTCCTGTTGTCGCCGCCTTGGATACACCGTTCTCATTCTTCGCATTACCTGCAAAACCAGTTAAACCATTTGTGCCCGTGTTGGGAAAGTTAGCCGCACCATATGTAGCAGGGGCTGTTGAAACCGTTAACAACAATAAAGTGACTGCGAGTAAAAGTAATGAAAACTTCTTCAAAATATCACCATCCTTTGTAATTTGTCCCTTAAACAACTCGATTATAGCTTGTAACCTGCATTGTGACAATACCATCATTGCAAAAAGACAATTATTTTATCTTTTTTGCAACAGCAGGTCAGATATCGTGAAAAAACAGAAAATGAGACCCGTTCAGGCTTAGCTCTTGAACGGGTCTCATCTTTTTCCTTAAAACCAAAAAAGCTCCTTAACAGCATCAGGGAGCTTCTATTTTTCTTGCACTCTAAATTTCATGAAATTCACAGATTACCCGTAACTTCAATCCCGTCAGCTGAAGCCAGCACGTTCCGAATCCAGGTTGTCAACGAATCCAGGAACACCCGCAGTTCCGGTTCAACAACTTCCACCTGATCCAACTCAGCTAAAATGCCCGGCCATACCTCTTTCACCATCGGATTATCCCAACAGGGATCAAACGCCTGCAGCTCTTCTCCACTTTGCGGGTCCGTTAAAGGGAAAACACGATGGATTGCCGGACGAATATGCTTGAAATCCTCATCATAGATGAACAGCCTATCCTCCTGTCTTATCTCATGCATCTCTTCGTTCAGGTATAGGGGAGACAAGGTAAACCCGATATTCCTCTCCGGGCCTTCATACTGATAAAGGAGCACCGGAATTTTACTTTTGGCTTGTCTTTGCACAACATTCACTCCTTTCCCGGAACACCACTTCAGGCACTCACAATTCGAACCATTCAAATACTTCTGGATACTGATTCGTCACACCCTCCATCTGCTCCTTCCAGGTTCGTCCTTCCTCCCCCCATATATGGAACAGGCAGTAAATGTATTTTTCACCCTCCGCTACTTCATCCAAATTGTTCGCTTCCTCCAGCCATACTTCCAAAGCTTTGGGCCAGGATGCATCGTCACGCAAAAGAACAAAACCATCCATATGTTGTTCTACGCTGTACATCCTGTTATGTGTCAGCGAAGCCGCCAGTCGCGTCAAGATCTCAGTCAACCTGCCGTGCTCCTGCTCCTTCGTTCTGATCCCATATTCCCAACCCATAACGTGATTCCTCCCTCAAACATCGTTTACCGGGCTTCACTTCGCTGCACTGTGTATCCAGATTGCTGTAGTTCATCCATTGCAACGAACACATCACGCTTTGGATTCAATTCTCGGATCAGGTCAGCACTAATCGGTGCATCGTTATATATTTCAGTCACAGCAGTCAAAGACATATCCTGTATATCGTAGTAATCTTTTGCCCAATCGATGTATGATTCCGGTGTTTCCTCGATATAACCAAGCAGAAATGCTACCCCACCCTCAGCATCCGATTCGTTCTCCTGAGCCATAGCAAGTCCAATCCAACTGCCTGTTTTCCACTCAGGACTGTGCACTTCCTGCCAAATACAGAAGGTCACATCCTCTCGAGCCAGCGTTTCCTCGTGTTGATCTAACAGACGTATGAAATCCTCTGGTACCTCATCGTACATTCCCGGATAAGTTGCATCATCCTCTCGGTTATGCGGACTAAGCGGGGATTCATGATCAACCCCTTTGAGTAACGTGCCCGTATTCGTAAACAGAGCATGCAGATGGTCCCCTGCCCCGTTATCTACACTTCCCCATGCACTATCTGGCTGGAGTGTGTTACTGTGATAACGATGTACGCGGAGCCATTCCTCCTCTGACAGAATGATATCAAGTGCCGCAAGCGCTCTTATCCGCTGGTGCAAAAGAGAAGCATTCATGATCGGTGTCCCGCTCCAATGATGCATATCCATCTCTCCTAAAAATGACTTATATAAGTATGTAGTGTAATTAAATTAATCCATGCAAGACCATGCTATAGTCGGATCAAATCCTGTAGCTTGTTCTTCCCTTGGTCACTAGGTTGGATCGTAACCGATATCTGATTTTCCTTTTTAAACACAGTACACGCATAATTTCCAGAGTTTAGCTGTAAGAAAACCCCTTGGGATAATTCATCCGGTTCCAGTTCACCGCCACTGACATCATCTGCTGCCCCTAAGTAAACTGTGCCCGAAGGAACCTGAAAATAATATATCTGTCTCGGCTCCGCTTCACTCCCGGTTTCCAAAACCGTTTCTTGCACATTCCAGTGCACTTCATACGTTCCGTCCTCACCCAGATTCAGGAACAGACAATGATCTGCGTTGACCTCCTCCAGTTCATCATCCGGGATCGACCACCAGTCAGGTGTATCCTGGAGACGATGCTCTAATGACGCCAGATCATAACAACATAATGTGGCTGTATCCGTATCCATCTGAAATGTTCCTTGCATATTCATCCTCTCCTTCATTTTTTTATTATAACAAGCCAGCCCCACACATAAAATCGAACTCCCGAACCATCTCTGTAACGTTACTCTTCATTTCTGGTTAACAACTGACGATATATCCATAACGGAATTTTTTTGAACTTGATGGAGGAATCTATGCCAATTAATAATAGGAAAGAACCTTTTCGTTATACTCTGAAAGAACCTATGCACTTCGAAATCTATATCCTGAGCATTAATGGCATGGACGGTCCTTCCAAGCCTATTCAGGCCGAATTACGTGATATCAGTCGTTCGGGCTGTCAGCTTGCTTTTCCACTGTCCCTCCCTGTAGAAGATAACGATATTCGCATCGGCATCAACTTGAAGCTGTTTGAAGACTTATTATATATTGAGGGCACACTTCGCTGGGGGATGGAATATAACATGGTATGGCGTTACGGTGTGCAACTTGAAATCGCAGTTGAAGATCAGGATCGCCTGTCCCGGGAAATGCGCATGCTCGCAGGACAAGGTAAAATTATCGTCAAATAACCATCTAACTATGTTTCCTTTAAAATAAAACTGATTCAGATTGCACAGGCCTCTCTACAATGTACATAGAGAAATCTGCATAATTAAAATGAAAAAAGCAGTTGCTTCTCTGGATATATTCCAGGAAGCAACTGCTTTTGTTATATTGAATTATGCTTTTGCCGTGAACAACAGTTCTTGTTCCTTAACGGTTGTACGACCAGCAGACTCAATAGAAGCATATTGATGCATATTGGTTATGATTACCGGTGTAATCGTTGTATAACCCGCTTTTTCAATCTCTTCCCGGTCGAATTCCATCAAGACATCACCCACAGAAACCTTGGTGCCTGCCTGAACTTTAGGAGAGAAGAACTGGCCTTTCAACTTCACCGTATCAATCCCGATGTGAATCAGCATTTCCGCACCTGTATCACTTACGAGACCAATGGCATGTCCGCTCTTCGATAATGAGAATACCGTTCCGTTGATTGGAGAAACAACGCGGCCTTCTGTCGGTTGAATTGCAAAACCTTTACCCATAATTTCTTCAGAAAACGCAGGGTCAGGAACTTCACTAAGCGGTTTCACTTCACCCGTGATCGGGCTAAATACTTGCTCATCTTGTGCTTGTGTTTCTTCCGTTACTGCTGGAGCAGTCGTTGTTGCTGACGTTACAGTTTCTGTAGAAGCTGAAGTTGCAGCTGCTTGCGGAGCATTATTTTCCTGGAATCCCAAGATGTACGTAATTAATGCTGCAGAAGCAATCGCAATGAAACCACCCAGTATACCATAAATCAATGTGCTGATGGACGGACTGATAAATGCTGCAAGTCCCGGCAAACCTACAAGGCCTGTTAGTACAAATGCTTTAACCTTAACAATACCCATAAAGCCACCACCGATTGCCCCACCGATGAGTGCCGCAATAAACGGTTTTTTGTATCTCATATTAACACCATACATCGCTGGTTCAGTAATCCCCATAAATGCTGTCAGACTTGTGGAATAAGCCAGTGATTTCGTTTGTCCATTTTTGGAACGAAGCCCTACACCAAGGGCTCCACCCGCTTGAGCCCAGTTTGCTGCTAACATCAAAGGAATAATAAAGTCATAACCGAATTGTGTCATAGAACCTACAATGATTGGCAACAAGGCGTAGTGCATACCTGTGATGATTAACAGCGACATTGTACCACCAATCAGAATACTTGCAAGGATGGACGCATTATCGAACAACCAAGCAATACCGCCAGACATACCATTACCGATAATGGAACCCAGTGGTCCAATCGCAATCAATGTAAGTGGAACCATGATCAGCAAGGTCACCGTTGGTACGACGATGAGTTTTACTGATGAATGGGTAATGCGGTCAACCGCTTTTTCCACGTAAGCAGCAATCCAGATCGCAATAACAATCGGAATAACCGTTGAGGAATAGGTTGCTGCGACGACTTTAATCCCCGCGAACGATGAGTTTCCCTCTGCCAGTAAAGCTGTAATGGTTGGATGCATAATCCCGGCTGCAAGCGCTGCACCGATATACATATTGCTTCCCAATTTCTTAGCAGCACTGATGGCAAGAATGATTGGCAGGAAGTAGAATGCACCATCACCGATCGCAGATAAGATAACATAAGTCGAACTCTTATCAGACAGCCAGCCAAACGCAACAAGGATTGCCACGATCCCTTTGATCATACCTGCGCCGGTAATCGCCGGGAGGATTGGAGTAAATACGCCTGAGATGAAGTCAAACAGGGCACTTATTGGATTTCTCTTTTGTTTCGGGCCTGTAGAAGCCGTAGAAGATCCGGCGTTTGCACCTTTGGACATGTTGCCTACCAGCGCGTTGTATACCTTCGGTACATCGTTACCGATGATAACCTGGAACTGTCCGCCATTCTCCATAACACCCATAACTCCAGGTGTATTTTTTAATGTTTCTTTGTCCGCTTTTTTGTTGTCATTCAAGTTAAATCTGAGTCTTGTCATACAGTGGGTCACTTGATCTACGTTTTCTTCGCCACCAACAAGCTTCAGAATATCTTTGGACAATTGTTGTTTATCCATTGTGTTTTGCTCCTTTTATGTGTATTGAAGGTTTAAAAAAAACCTAAACACCGAATCATGACAAAGCAGAATAGCTTATCATGTTTCAACGTTTAGGTTTTGCCTTTTTTGCAGTAACAATCCCAAATTATTCGATTGTTTGTTCATTTCGGACAATACGTTCGATATGGATCGTGAGATACAACACTTCTTCCTTCGACAAGACCCGATTATAGATTTTACGTGTATAATCGTTAATCTTGACTGCACAAGCATGTGCTTCCGGATATTGTTTACTCACCAGATCATGAAGCGGATTATCCTCTTCCTTGTCTTCAATCGCTGTACCTTGCAGTACCCGTTGAGCGAAAAACTTCAAATGGGTCAGGAATCGGTAATAACTTAGTGAATCTTCGTCGAGTTCGATCACGAAACTGCGCCGAACGATGTTGAGAATATCCTTCACGATATTCGTAATGCTGATCGTTTCTCTCATCTCACCATTCATCTGGGCGTTAACCAGATGCATCGCGATGAATGCACATTCGTCCTCGGGAAGAAGAACACCTAGCGTTTCTTCAATAATCTGCAATGCCTTGAGACCGATCGCATATTCCTTCCGGTACATACGCTTGATTTCCCAAAATAATGCATTGCGGATCTGCAATCCTTGACGATGTCGGTCAATAGCAAAATGAATATGATCCGTCAGTGAAATGTAGATGCTTTCATGAAGCTTCTCACCCAGTACCGTCTCAGCGTAACGAATAATCTCATCCGAGCATTCCACATATTCCACCGGAATATCAGACAGAAGCGTCTTCAATTTCTGAGATACTTCTTTACTTTCGAGCGAAAATATTTTTTCGACGAGACTCTCGTCGATGAATTCACCAGTATGCTTTTTGAAGGCAATTCCACGCCCCATAACGACCAGTTCGTTACCTCCCGGGTCAATTACAGTGACTACATTGTTGTTAAGCACCTTCTCAATTTTCATTTCTTCACATCACCTTGCACCGTCAAAGTAGTAAAAGGCAAAACCAAAACAGGTCATGAAGTATGCCTGCCTCTGGTTTTGCCTGATTGAACAGTAACAATCCAGTATTCTTTAGCCTTGGGCCTATCTTACCATATTAAATCGCATGTGACAACGTTTTTCTGAAAGCGGTTAATGTGCGTTAATGCGACATAAAAGGCACTCATACAACAATGACTTTGGAATTATGCTTTTGCATTATTATCGACAAGACTTGCGCCATTTGTACTAATAACTTCTTTGTACCAGTGGAACGATTTCTTCTTATAACGCTCTAGTGTTCCTGAACCGTCGTTATTACGGTCTACATAGATAAAACCATAACGTTTCTTCATCTCTGCTGTAGATGCACTTACCAAGTCAATGCAGCCCCATGACGTGTATCCCATGACTTCGACACCATCTTCAAGCGCTTCACCAACTTGCACCAGGTGATCATTCAAGTATTGAATGCGGTAGTCATCATGGACTGTTTTATTGCCGTGTTCATCTGTAATGAGCTCATCGACAGCACCCAGACCGTTTTCGACAATAAACAATGGTTTCTGATAACGGTCCCAGTATTTATTGAGGGTTACACGCAAGCCCTGAGGATCAATCTGCCAGCCCCATTCACTTGCTTTCAAGTAAGGGTTCTGAACTCCTGCAAACAGGTTTCCTTTGCCCTCTTTACGTTTCTCCGGATCACCGGTCTCACAGATACTTACATAATAGCTGAAGGAGATGAAATCTACGGTGTGCTTGAGAATTTCCTCATCCCCATCTTCGAACTTAATGTTGATGTTATTCGCTTTGAAATAGCGATTAATGTATTTTGGATAATACCCACGTGCATGGATATCGGCGAAAATATCATTACGTTGCTCCGCGTGCATCGCTGCAACAACGTCGTCTGGATTCGGTGTGAGCGGATATGTCGGCATGCTCAGCACCATGCACCCGATTTTCGCTTCCGGCATAATCTCATGGCCCAGTTTGACAGCAAGCGCACTGGCTACCAATTCATGATGGATCGCCTGGTACAGATCCTGCTTGGACAATTCGGATTTCGGTGTATAAATACCACCGCTCATGAATGGTTCTTCCAGAATGGAGTTGATCTCATTAAACGTCAACCAGTATTTCACTTTGCCTTTAAAACGATTAAACAGCACAGTGACATAACGTTCGTAAAACTCGATCATTTTACGGTTAACCCATCCATCATAGGTTTTAGACAAATGTAGCGGCGTCTCGTAGTGAGAGATCGTTACGAGCGGTTCAATGCCGTATTTGTGACACTCATCGAACAGGTCATCATAGAATTGCAGACCTTTCTCGTTAGGCTCCAGTTCGTCCCCTTTAGGGAAAATGCGAGACCACGCAATGGATGTACGGAACACCTTAAAGCCCATCTCGGCAAACAGTTTGACATCCTCTTTGTAGCGATTGTAGAAATCAATACCGATCAATTTCAAGTTATCTTCGGTAGGGCCTTCGGTTCTTGGTGTTGTAATTCCATGTGGCATAACGTCCTGTACAGACAGACCTTTGCCATCGGCATTATAAGCTCCCTCAAGCTGGTTGGCCGCTACCGCGCCGCCCCACAGAAAATCCTTCGGAAATGGTGTAGTCATTTTGCTTCATCCTCTCAACAATTGAATATCTAGAATGTATTTTATTTCCGTTCCAAACTTTATTTTGTGCCCACTTGCTCAAGTCGCTGCATGATTTGCTCAAGCTGTGCACCTGTTACGATTTGCTTCATATCAAACTTGCCTTTGCTCACACCCGCCATTACACCAGCACGAGCACTATTCTGAATCGCCGCATATGCCCAATGCTTACTGTCGACATCGCCAAACATCAGCTCCACTGAATCTGTAGCAGGCTTCCAATCCTTATTAGTCAGGATCTGGTCTACAATAACTGCCATCTGCGCTCGTGTTACTTCGCTCTCTGGAGCAAACATTTGATTGCCGATGCCTTTCATCAGTCCCGCCTTGGTCACCTTTGCAATGGCTTGAGCAGCCCAGTCGGGAGCGCTGTCCACATAAGGATATTCCTCAGTTCCTTCCGAAAGTTGAAGAGCATCAGCCAGAACCATTGCAATCTGCGCGCGTGTTACAGGTTCAGAGGGTTGTACAGCATGCTCTGATGAGGAACCTGTCTGCTCTCCAGCTGTGCCTTTATGAAGTTTGAACAGACTCGCGATAACCTCTTTATTGTTGAAAGCAGGTACCCATGACCAATGTTTCAAACCTCCATAGAATCTATGACTATCCATGTATGCATCATCGTATAAAGTTAAATGCACCTGTTTAGCACCCATCTCCGTCAATGCCTGATAAGCAAGTGAACTAGTACGACTATCTGTTGTTGGATCATTTTGAGCGTGCATAATCCATATCGGCACATCCACAATGCCCTTCAGTTCTTGCTTGAATGCATCAACGGAACCCGTATAGTCCGCAATGGTATCTTTGGCAGCAACGATAATTGCTCCAGCAAACAAGTCAGGATACTGCATCAGGAAGCGGAATGCACCTCCACCACCACTGGATACACCAGACAGATAGATCCGGTCAGGGTCTACTTCACCTTCGGCAACAAGCTTTTGAATCAACTCAACCTGAGCTTCAAAATATGCCTTCATTATTGGTAGTTGCTCTGCATTGTTGTAAATTTTGAAGCTGTAATTCTCAGGATATTGCACCGCAAGTACAGAAGTATCATACCCTGATTCCGTCCAGACTACTGCACCGCGATTCGCGGTTAAATGATTGCGTCCGTCCGTTCCAACTTCACCACCGCCGTGAAGCCATACCATAAGCGGCTTCGCTTCCTTGGAAGGACTGCGTTTCAAGTTATAAGATAACGTTACACCGTTGCTCGCTGTGAATTGTGCTTTTTCAAACTCATCCACGGTACGTGTTTTCACCTGAGTAACACTTTTTTTATCAAAAGAAAGCTCTGGATACGTTTTGCTGGTTACGGCAAACTCGGATTTCAGACCTCCAGGATATTTGAAAGGTTTCACGGTCATGTGGATCGTATGATCCTTCATGGATAACGTGATGCCGTCATCTTCATAGTTGTCTTGCACAATTTCTCCTGCAGCATTTAACGGATAACCGTCATAATTCCCTGTAATATCAAAGTCAGATACCTTCAGATTTTTGTATTTTTCCACGTCTGAAACCGTAATGTCGAAAGATTCGACCATCTCACCCGGATCACCAACAAACGTATTCGCCTGAATTTGCGTCACTTGTGCGCTTGCTGCACCTGTTGTCCCAGGCCAGATCACACTTAGACTCAGCGTTAGTGCTAACATACAGGAAACGTGTTTGATGCCTTTGTTCCATTTCTTCAAAAGAACCCCTCCAGCTCATGTGATGTTTGATTGCAAAGTAAAAAGCGGACAAGCGCCAACCAAAAGGGTTGTATGAAGCGAAAGCTCATATCACACTTTTAAGTCAGGTTTTGCCCGCCCCTGTGCGGTAACAATCCTAAGAATGTCATCGCTGAATATCAGATCTTTGTTTCAGGTGTTTACAGTTGCTCACCATTGCTGGCAATCACATTTTTGTACCAATCAAATGAATCTTTTTTGGAGCGTGCAAGTGTTCCGTTACCTTCATCATCGAGATCCACGTAGATAAAGCCATAACGTTTGGACATCTCGGATGTCGACATACTCACGAGGTCAATCGGGCCCCATGCCGTAAAACCAATCAGCTCAACGCCATCTTTGATGGCCTCTTTCATCTGTTCGATGTGCTTTTTGAGGTAGTCGACGCGGTACGAGTCATGGATGGAACCATCCTCTTCCACTTTGTCATACGCACCCAGACCATTCTCTACGATAAAGAGTGGCTTTTGATAACGATCCCAGAAGTTGTTCAACGTTACGCGCAGGCCGATCGGGTCGATCTCCCAGCCCCAGTCAGATGCTTCCAGATAAGGGTTTTTCACGCCGCCTGTCAGGTTACCTGCCGTCTCAGCCGCATCCGCAGAAGCCGACTTGGTCACAGACATGTAATAACTGAAGGAGATGAAATCTACCGTGTTGTTCAGCAAAATCTCATCATCGCCTGCTTCTTTTTGAATGACAATGTTATTCTCATCAAAATAACGCGCCATGTAGTTCGGGTATTTACCACGAGCGTGCATGTCCGTAAAGAAGAGATTAAGCTGATTCTCATGCTGAGCCAGTTGAACATCTACCGGATTACAAGTCGCTGGATAAGTTTCCATACGCGCAAGCATACAGCCCACTTGGGAGCCAGGAATGATCTCATGTGCAAGCTTCGTCACCATAGCACTTGCTACAAATTGATGATGCAATGCTTGATAAGTGGTTTGCAGTTTGTTGTCCACTTTATCGATTAGAATACCGCCGCCAGTGTACGGACTGAACACCATCACATTGATCTCGTTAAATGTCAGCCAGTATTTCACTTTGTTTTTATAACGGTTGAATACCGTTTCAGCGTAACGAACATAATGTCCGATCACTTCACGGCCTGCCCAGCCATTGTATTTTTGCGTCAAACCAAGCGGAGTCTCATAGTGAGACAGTGTTACGAGCGGTTCAATGCCGTATTTATGCAATTCATCAAATACTTCATCATAGAATTTCAAACCTGCTTCATTTGGCTCTTGGTCATAACCGTTCGGGAAAATACGTGCCCAGTGAATGGACAAACGGAATACTTTGAAGCCCATTTCAGCGAACAGTGCAATATCTTCTCTAAAACGGTGGTAGAAATCAATACCAAAACGTTTCGGGAAACGTTCTTCAATTTTGCCAGCGAGAATCTCTTCGATTCGGGAAGAGGAAATTTCCATGGCATGTCCACCCGTACGCTTTTCTTTTGGCACATGAGCGATCATGTCCGCTGTGGAGAGACCTTTTCCGTCCTTATCGAATGCGCCTTCCAATTGGTTCGCAGCTGTAGCGCCGCCCCACAAGAAGTTTTCAGGGAATCCTTTTTTTGCCGTGGTCATCATAACAACCTCTTTTCGAAATAATTTTTGGTTTTCCATACGTAAGAGCAACTCCAAAACAGAGCAGAAAACAAGAAAAACCTAAACTCAGGGTAAAATAGCACCAAAAAAAGGGGCTTTCATTTCACCATCAGTTTAGGTTTTGCCTGTCTGCACAGTTACAATCCATCAAAAGATGTTATAACGTATTCTGTTGTTTTGCTCTTGTGATGTAAGCGTAACATATTTATTTTGTAAAATCAAATTCACCAAAACTATGCGGCCTTCGGCCACATTAAGATCATCTAACAACGTATTTATAATAATTATTATCTTATTTCTAACATCATTTCTAAAACTATTTCTAACGTGGCATTCGCAAAATTGCTGCCCGTAGGGCATTGGTTCCTTCCTCCGTTTCCAGATAACTTGCAGGACTTTGGTCCCCCAGAGCTGGAACCTTTTTATCTATCCATTTCAATGCGGAATCTTTCATTTCACATAAAAGTACCCGGCCTATATCTTCTGGAATACCTCTTAATCGTGCCTCTTCTTTCCATTCATCGGGCAATTGAGCGTACCATTCATCAAATAGTTCAACAAAGGTATCCCAGTGCTCCTGTTTAAATGCAGACAAATACATATCTTGCATACTCATGTAACATTTCTCCTTCTCATTAAGATATGTAACTCCCTGGTCCTATCTCAGAGAATTCATCCTTAAGCCGCTTGTAGTCGCTGTTATAACTAGTAGACTTAATTTTAAATGATTTTCAGGGAGAGAACAATCAAGGAGGAACACATCATGACCGAAGAAGAAAACACATCGGGCTGGGACGCCATCGACCACGCTATACAGCAATTGTACGGAGAACAGGAACCTAAACATTATGGCACAGCCATTCCATATATGCTTGGCGGACCTGACCCACTGGACGGGATAAGTGCCTATGCGGTAGATACACCGATGCCTCATTGGCATTTTGTAACTTATGGTTTCTCGGAGCTCTACGGCAAAGAGGGCGATGATGCATCGAGAAGTGGATATGGTTTCGAACTTACTTTTCGCCTTACACGCTGTGAAAATGAATCAGAACCGCCGGCCTGGGCACTCAATCTACTCCAAAATATGGGGCGATATGTCTTCAACAGCGGTAACCTGTTTCAGCCCGGAGATTATCTGGATGCCAACGGCCCGATCTGCCTGAACTCCGATACACTCTTGACTGCACTTGCATTCATAGAAGATCCAGATTTACCTGAACTGAATACACCGAATGGTTCTGTTCAATTTATCCAAATGGTCGGTATGACCTGCCGTGAACTGGAGATGATTCAGAGCTGGAATACCCGCGGTTTCCTGGCTGCCTGTGAAAGCTATATGCCTAAATATGTAACGGATCTGATGAGGAATTCCTACGCAGATATCCCTTCGGTTATCCAAGCTACGGAGCGTGGCATTGAGGAAGACGGATCAAGCACCGCCTTTTTGTTCATCCAACAATTGAGCTGGGAGTCTCCACGCAAAAAACTGTTACAGAAAAACATCCCTGCCAAGCTTCAGCTAGGTGCCCAACAGGCAACTCTTCTGGGCAGCATCCTGCGGAGCCGAATCGCCAAAAAAGCAACGTTGTCCCTGATCGGGCCGGATATCAACATTGTCTTTGAAGCTGGGGAGCATGCATCTATGGTGGAAACGGAGCGAGAGGTCAGATTGACTGTGAATCAGCAAGCACTGAACGAAATTGTAGAGCAACTTCGTCCACAAGCCAGCTCCTTTCAGATCCCTTCACTGGACAAGTTCCTTATTGAGATTGTGCCCACGCAGATTAAAGATCAGGAAGGGAATGTGATCAAAACGATCGGCTAATCAACGCAATTGCATCAAGGAGGAATGACATGTCTGCTCATACATCGGTCTCAAGGCCATTGGAATACGGTACGGGAGTTCATACTGGAACTCCTGCTTCCTTTCACTATTTAGCTCAAAGCGGAATAGACCGACTATGCAAAATCAATCATTTTCTAATTCAAGCGTTCCGCCGCAGTATTTTGGATATCAAAGAGAATTTGACAGGTACTTATCTGTTCCTGCTAACAGATGTTAACGGCGTGCTGCTGTCCATGGATTACAGCTCTAATTTGGAACCGCACGTAAAGCAATCTCCTATTCGACCGGGACTGAGTTTTTCAGCCCAGAGCTGTGGCGTTAATGCCATCTCCAGAACGATGGAGGATAATGCGCCCGTATTTTTGCTACCAGAGCAGCATGAAAGTCCATTTTTTCAAAGCTGGCACTGTTATGCCGTTCCTCTATACAAGGGGTCACAGCATTTCGGTTATCTCGATGTGTCTACAATAAACGCGGATATGCAGCGTGAACTCATGGCCATAGCCAAGTTGATCCCGGCAAATATGCAGAACCGTTACCAGAGCCAAAGCATGGCACATCAGAAGAAAAAGCTCCAAGTCGAATTCACAGAGCGGCAACTAACGATTCTAGAGATGATATCCCGCGGATGGACTGTGAAGGCGATTGCATTGCAACTTAAGATCAAGGAATGTACGGTCAATTATCATAAAAAAGTCATTTTTAACAAGTTAGGCGTTCAATCCAGCACAGAAGCTGTTTCAATGGCGAGTCAATTGTCTTATTTATAGGAGACCCCTATAGTTTCCTATAGGTGGCAATAGAGAACACATGTGCTACAATTTTAGTAAGCACAACAAAGAGAGAATAACTCACACATCTCAGGAGGGTATTATGTCTATTACGAAAAAAACATCTTTATTCGCTATGCTCATCATGATGATGATCGTAGTCGCTGCTTGCGGAGACAAAGCAGATAACAATGCGAAATCAAACGATCCTGCCGCAACCAAAACAACTACAGGCGCAGATGCCGGCACAGCCAAAACCGACGATACCGACAAATCAGGAGCGTCCAGCGAAGATAACAAAGAATCTGACAACTCATCCAAAGTAGAACTGGGGACAACGCAAAAGGGTTCTTACACTAATGACTATTTTGGCGTATCCCTGAAATTCCCTGAAGCATGGGAGTATCAGGATGCCGAGGGCATGAACCAACTGACGAGTGCTTCCTCTGAAGCCATTGCCGGTGACGATGAAAAGAAGAAAAAACAGATGGAACTATCTCAAACCAAGACATTGAACCTGCTTATGGCATCCCAATATCCGCTCGATGGCGGCCAGATCGGCCCTTCGGCAATGGCCATTGCCGAGAAAGTTAGCTTGTTGCAAGGCATTCGTACAGGGGAAGACTACCTGAAAGCTACCAAGAAGTTCATGGAAGACAGCAACTTCCCTTATGAATACAAGGACTTCACAAAAGAAACCATCGGTGGCAAAGAAATGGACCTAATGCAGATCACGACGGATGCAGGGGACGGAAGCAAAATCACTCAGGAATACTACAGCACAATTATTGAAGGTTATGCGTTCAACTTCATCTTCACATATCTCGATGATCAAACCAAAGCCGAGATCGACAATATTAAGAAGTCCGTTCAATTCAAATAAAACCAAAACCCCGGCAGCGATCTGAACAGATCACGCCGGGGTTCTTTGTTCTTTTTTTAACCAGACAGGGCAACCCAATGTCCTTCTTTCACTTCGACCCAGTGCGAATGCTCCAGATTATATCGGTCTCCCGTACCACTGGTTTCCTTCTCCTGATCTACCAAAGCGATACGTGGCTTATTCCTCTCCACCGCCGGATCAGGAACCGGAATTGCCGATAGTAAGGCCTTCGTATACGGGTGCTGCGGATTGGCATATAGTTCTTCACTCTCGGCCAGCTCCACAATTTTCCCGTTATACATGACAGCGACACGATCACTGATATGTTTGACCATCGACAGATCATGCGCGATGAACAAATACGTTAGACCCAAGCGCTGTTGCAGCTCTTCAAGCAACTGCACAATCTGCGCCTGAATAGAGACATCGAGTGCCGACAACGGCTCATCGCAAACGATAAATTCAGGCTCTACCGCCAGCGCCCTTGCAATGCCAATTCGCTGACGTTGTCCTCCTGAGAACTCATGGGGATATCGCTGTGCATGTGACGGTTCAAGCCCCACCATCTCCAGCAGTTCTTCCACTCGCTTCTGTCGCTCAGCCGCATTTCCTGCAAGCTGATGGATATCAAGCGCCTCGCCAATGATGTCCATAATTCTCATTTTGGGATTTAGAGAAGCATACGGATCTTGGAAAATGATCTGCATATGTCGTCGCATCGTTTTCATCTCACCAGTCGAGAGTCGCTGCAACGGAATGCCTTTGAACAGCACATCACCCCCCGTTGGCTCATGCAGACGCAGAATCGCTCGTCCCGTGGTAGATTTCCCGCTACCTGACTCTCCTACAACGCCAAGTGTTTCCCCTTGACGGATATGAAAGCTGATATCGTTCACGGCTTTTAACGTATTGCCCTTGCCGAGGTTAAAATACTGTTTGAGAGATTTGACCTCCAGCAACGGCTGATCATCTTCCATATCTTTGAATACCTGCGAGACTAGCTTCGGCTTCTTCTTCTCATCCAGCCTAGGCAGTGCGTTCAACAGACGGATGGTATACGGATGTTTAGGATTCGCAAAAATCTCCACCGTGGTGCCCGTCTCCACGATCTCTCCCTCTTTCATTACAACCACCCTGTCACACATGCCGGCAACCACACCCAAGTCATGTGTAATCAGAATAATCGACGTACCCATCTGTTCTTGCATATCCTTCATCAGGTTCAAAATCTGTGCCTGAATCGTTACATCCAGAGCCGTAGTCGGCTCATCGGCGATTAATAGTTCAGGACGACAAGCAAGGGCGATACCAATCATCACCCGCTGACGCATGCCACCGGAAAATTCATGCGGATACTGATTATAACGGATAGCGCTTTGTTTGATGCCTATTCGTTCCATCATGGCGATGGCTTGTTTTTTCGCTTCCCTTTTCGATAACTTCTGGTGTTTGATCAAACTTTCCGCGATTTGCTGACCAATCTTGATCGTTGGATTAAGCGAACTCATGGGGTCTTGGAAAATCATACCGATGTCCCGGCCACGAATATGCTCCATCTCTTTTTGTGATTTCCCGGCGAGATCCATACCTTTAAATAGAATTTCACCCGATTTCATCTGTGATGGGGGAGAGGCAAGCAACCTCATAATGGAGCGTGCGGTTACGCTCTTACCACTGCCTGATTCTCCAACAATGCCCAGCGTTTCCCCTTTCCGCAGTTCAAAGCTAACCTGCTTGACCGCCTGAAACTCACTATCACCCGTGTAAAAAGAGACGGACAAATCATTTACTCTCAGCAAAGGTTCCACGACGTGCACCATTCCTTTCATATCTGCTCTATCTTCTCATATGTAATCAATTCCATACCTTGACAATTAAACATACCCTACATAATATATACTATATTGATCGGAATAATGCAATTTATACTTCAGTGAAAGGAGGGTTACCGTTTGACAGCTGAAGCGGAAAGTCATCACACCTCCCGTCTGGTGAATCATCTACGTTTTATTTATGGTAAAATGCTGCTTCATCCCGTCTATCGCTATGTATTGATCGTTCTCGGATTACCGATCAACCTGATCGTTTATATGGTCTGGCTTTCCAAGCGTAAACAAGATGACTGGTCAGCTGTAAAACAACAGGCTGAACAGGAGATGCATACCTCATCCTACCGTGACACCAAACGATTGGAACTGGAAGAACAACTGAGGCGCAAGCATCGCTTCTTCAAGCAAGAGGTCAGCGAGGCAGCATTCAAACAACAGGCTGAGAGCTGGCTTGAGAAAACTTTTCAGAAGGAACTGCTGGAACGAACGACCCACAAGTTAGAACAAAAGGGAAAACATCGTCTCGGAATTCAGGATACATTCGGTACCTTACTAGCAAAACCTTGGTTTCTAGCCTTATCGATCATCCCGGGATGTCTAATGTATCTGACTCTTCTGATATATGGTAATGCTTATCTAAAGTACATATTTGAAAGACTACTCATGACCATCTTTGTCATTCTGGGTGTAGCAACGCTAGTATTTACGATATTGTACTTGTCTCCGTTCAACCCGGCGGCCAACATTCTCGGCGTAACGGCAACACAAGAACAGATTGCAGCCTTTAATCATGTGTACGGCCTGGATCAGCCTTATCTAACACAACTATGGAATAATATCAAGGGTGTTGCCATGTTTGATCTTGGCAAGTCGTTTGCAGGAAATGAGATCGTGACGGATACAATCGCCCGAAAGTTTCCCATTACGCTAACCCTTGCCGTGATTTCCCTGCTGTTAGCTATTGTCATTGCTTTACCAATTGGCATTATCTCGGCGCTCAAGCCTAACTCCTGGTTTGACTACACATTTATGTTCATCGCTCTCATTGGACTGTCTATTCCGAACTTCTGGCAAGGTCTGATCTTCATTCTGAATTTCTCGATTAAAATGCAGTGGCTTCCCGCTACCTTTAATCCTCAGAACTGGCTGTCCATGATTATGCCGGTCATCGTGCTGGGGACAGGACTTACGGCTGCGGTTGCACGGATGACCCGTTCATCCACACTGGAGGTCATTCACGAGGATTATGTCATGACTGCCCGGGCCAAGGGGCTGAGTGAGCGACAAGTGATGCTGAAGCACGCGGTGCGTAACGCGCTGATTCCTATCATTACTGTCGTGGGTCTTCAATTCGGAGCTATGCTTGGCGGGGCCGCTGTAACAGAGAAGGTATTTAATATCAGCGGACTGGGAAGTTACATCGTGGATAAGCAATTCATACCCGATATTCCGAGTATCATGGGCGGAGTAATCTACACAGCGATCACGATTTCCATTGTGAATGTTGTGGTTGATCTGTTTTACGCATTTATCGATCCAAGGGTTCGCTCCAAAATGAAACAATATTAAAGCAGGTGTACTATGACAAAATCAAGCTCCCTTACACAGGAAATGCTTTTCCGGCTCAAGTCTTCGCAAGAATACAGTCAAGCCAGCTTCGCATGGATCACTTCGGTTCTACTGACTCTGTTATTGTTGTTGAACAGTTATGACTGGAGCGGGCAGGCGTTCAAGCCATTTATAGCTGGAGTGGCCGGCATTTATCTATTCTTCACCCTCATTCAGAGTCTGCTTCTTATTCGGATCAGACAGGATTTAATACAGCGCGGGGTTATACGTGTTCTGACACGTAGACTCGCATGGGTACAGTTGCTGGCTGCTTTGACAGGTAATATTTTCATTGTAACGGCTGCCTTCCACCTGATTCGAAAACGAAAAAGTATTGAATATACATTTGCTGTATACGCACTGTTAACCCAGTTATTTGTGATCGGTGTATCGGCTCTGAATGTGTTCAAGCCTTATGTTGCGGATACCTTTTTGCCTTCGATGGCGGCGCTGTTATGTATTCTCGTCATTGATTTGATCGTATTGATCATTGTATCAAGGTATGATGCGACTTCTCCTCTGCCTCGCTGGATGATGGTTGTAGGTGCAGTGATGATCGTTAGCGTAATTACGGGCAACGTTTTCGCGTTGCTGCTGGGGATCTCGATCCTTCGCCGGCTCCGCAGACAAGGGAAACATGGAACGAATTTCTGGAATGATCTGTGGGAGCGTCTTGCTCCCAATATGACCGCGATGTCCGGACTCTTTTTCATCATCTTCCTGTTCTCGATCTCCATCTGCAGTTTCGTCACCTTCGACTACAGCATGGCGGTGGAAAATAATTATTCGGCCCTGCTTCAGTCACCTTCTCTGGCCTATCCGCTAGGAACGGATGATTTCGGTCGATGTCTATTTTCCCGAATCGTGTTTGGTGCACGGATTTCCTTGATCGTCGGTTTGATGTCAACCCTGATTCCGGTTGTGATTGGCGGTGTGCTGGGTGCCTTCTCGGGTTTTTACGGAAGACATACGGATAACATCATCATGCGACTGCTGGATATTCTGTACGCCATTCCGGGAATCTTGCTCGCCATCGCGATTATCGCGGCTTTCGGTGCTAACACGGTAAATCTGATCATCGCATTAAGCCTGGGCTCCATTCCAACGTATGCTCGAACAATGCGGGCCAGTGTTCTTTATGTATCTACCTTTGAGTTTGTCGAGGCGGCGCGTGCCTTGGGATACACCAATCGTACGATTATTTTCAAACACATCATTCCCAACTCGCTCGCACCGATGATTATCAAATCCACGCTGACGATTGGCGGAGCTGTCATTGCAACCAGCAGTTTGAGTTATCTCGGGCTGGGTGTAGAACCACATATTCCGGAATGGGGCAACATTCTGAAGCTGGGAAGCACCTATCTGGAGACTCATTCGTATCTAGCGATTTATCCGGGACTGGCGATTATTTTGCTTGTTCTTTCGTTTAACTTTCTCGGTGACGGACTGCGGGATGCGCTTGATCCCAAGCTTGAGAAGGCGTGACGATGATTTTAAATTTACATGATTTTTAAAAGTTGAACTATTCTTTTACACAGAAACGGAGAGGACAGAAAAAACCTGGAAAAGCGAAGCGCTCGCCTTTATCACCGGATTTTCCCCTTTCGAAAAGGGAATCAAAAAAATCTGGGGATAACAGCGATTGAAAGGTTATTCTGTCATCGGAGTGCTCCGTGTAAACCCTTAGTTCAATTTCCATAGAAAAAATCGATACATCACATCTATTAACAAAATGGAGGTATTCTCATGAAAAAACGTACACTTGTCGCCTTGCTGCTGATTCTCGTGCTGGTGATCTCCGGCTGCAATGTGAAAACCAAAACCGAATCGCAGGAGCAGAACCAACCTTCCGATACAACAGAGACCGCACCAAAAGCGGTTGACATTGAATTGCTCGCCATGAGCTCTTCCGAGAATGATGTCAACATCATCCGTGATCAGCTGACCAAAAACGGCTTCAATGTAAAGCTGAATCTGCAACCGGATTACGGAAGTTTTAAGTCCCAGCAGGACGCAGGCAACTATGATATCGCGTTGTCCAGCTGGACAACGGTAACGGGCAATCCGGACTATGCGGTTCGCTCTCTTTTCAAAACAGGCGGGGATTACAGCATTCTGGCGGATCAAGAGATCGATAAATTAATCGATCAGGCCGCTACGCAGACACCTGATGAGTACAAAGAAACGTATAAAAAGTTGGAAGACCATTTGGTTACAGATCAGGCGTACATCGCTCCGCTGTATATTTCTCTGAAAAGTCAGGCGGTGAACAAGGACATTCTGAATGTCGATACCGTTCGTCTGTCCAAATCCCGTGCCATGGCGTGGGAACCGATTGAGTTCAAGGACAGCTCCAAAAACAGTAAAGATCCGTTGATTCTGACACAAGCAGCATCTGTACTGACTTCCCTCGATCCGATCAAAGGAAACGACGGTTCCATCAACCAACTCAATACCAATATGTACGTGCGTTTGGTGAATCTGACGGATGACGATCAACTGACAGCGGATGGATCGCTCTCACGTAATTTCACAATTGCAGATGGCAATTCCGAATACTATTTTGTACTTCGTGACGATATCAATTTTGCTAAAATCGAAAACAAAAAGGCTGTCGATACCGGAGAACGTGTAGGCGCAGATGACGTTATCTTCTCCCTCGACCGTGCCAAAAATAAAGATTCCGTTCCGGATCACCGCACGTACAGTCTGCATGAACATATCAAACAAGCGGAACTCGTTACAGACCTGAGCGCACTGGAGTCAGTGAAACAGTCCGGGGGTAGCGGAACCGTGCTGGAAGCTCTGAATCAAGGGCTCGACAGCGATATCAAGGAACTGGTTAGCGACAAAAAACAGGCTAATAACGGTGCAGGCAAATACCAAGTGGTTAAAGTGACGACAACTGAACCGTTCCCGCAAGTGCTGAACTATCTGGCTCACCAATCGGCTGGTATCGTATCCAAGAAACAAGTCGAAAGCATCAATACGTATGATGTCGCGTCCTTCGATGTGAACAAGGATATCCCTTATGGCGATCAGAACACCGTGACCGAGGGTGCCAACTATAACAACACACTTTATACAAGCGGCCCTTATATCCTCTCTTATAAAAATGACTACGAAGGCGTCTTCCTGAAAAACCCGGGATACCGCAAAGGTTCCGACTTCGCAGGCAAGATTGATCAGGTAAACGTACGCTTCATTGCCGATGCTGACAGTGCTCTCTCTGCGCTTCGCAGCAGTGAAATCCACCTGTATTACGGTGTACCTGAGACGAAATACGACATTATCCAGAATGACAGCAAATTGCACTTGCAAAGCATTCCAAGTAATGCCGTATCCTATCTGCTGTTTAACACAGCCAATCGTGAAGTGGCCAAGAGCAGTGATCTGAGAAAAGCAGTGCTGTACTCCATCAATCAGGATGAGATTCTGCAATTCTACAAAAACAACAAACTGAAAGCTTACTCCACCGTAAGCTCGCTTGTACAAACCGGGAATGAACTTAAGGCTGATCCAGCCAAAGTGAAAGAATTCCTGAGCAAGTATAACGCGTCAAAATAAACCGCCTGAACACAAAAGGCTGTCACCAGGATCATGCAGATCCATCGGTGACAGCCTTTTTCCTATCCATCATTCCGGCACTTGGCAATCTGCCAAAATGTCGGGATAATGTCTCATGCTATCCGCTTCTGTAATGCTGCGGATCACTCTACACGGCACACCAGCTGCAAGCGAATGCGGTGGAATGTCACGTGTAACCACGCTCCCTGCCCCAATGACACATCCGTCTCCAATCGTGACGCCGCCGCATACTTTCACATTCGCGGACAACCACACATCATTACCGATGGTGACCGGTTTGGCATAACAGAGTGATTTCAGCTCACCATGTTGATTCAGCATCTGCCTCCGTTCACTCGCAATCAAAGGGTGAACAGGCGTAACGATAGTAACATTGGGACCAAAGCTGGTGTAATCTCCAATCGTCACTTGTGCATCATCCTGTATGGTCAGATTGTAATTCGCAAAAAAGTGATGGCCGATCCGGGTATGCACCCCATAGTGAAAGAAAATCGGGCCCTGCATAAATCCGCCTTCCCCTATTTCCCCCAGCAACTGTTGTACGATTTGCTGTCTTTCCTCCGTTTGTTCTTCAAAGGTTTGGCTATAACGCTGACTGAGATGATGAGCTTTTCTTTTGATGTCCTTCAGTTCCGGATCAGCCGGACTGAATAACATGCCCTTCATAATTCTCTCTTCTTCACGCATCGCGATTCCCCCTCATCTATAGGTTATGCCTGCAAATCCATGATCGCCTGAATCGTTCGCAATACGCCATTTTCATCATTGGATTTCGTAATGAATTGCGCGGCACGTTTGGTATTCTCGCATGCATTGCTCACAGCAAAGCTGTATTTGGCAATAGCCATCAGTTCCACATCATTTTCGCCATCACCGAAGGACATCGTTTCACGTGAAGTTACGCCCAGCATCTCCTGCAATGTTTTGACCGTTTCACCTTTGTGTGTGTGCAGTGCCGTAATATCAAGCCACCTTGGCTCAGAATCAACAATATAGATTTGTCCTTCCATCGTGTGCTCCACATGTTTTCGTAATGCTGTGCAACGACCTTGGGTATCGAATACCGTAATTTTAATAAAAGAAGTGCTGATGCCTGCAAAAGAGTCCGTTTTGATGACCTGTTCATACGAGCCTTTCACAACGTCATACATCTCATCCGAAATCGAAGTATGCACATAAGCTGCATCGCTTGCACAGACAATAATCGTCATTTGGGGATCAAATGATTGAATTTCCTGAATAGCTTGCAATGCTAGTGCAGGCTCCATGCTAAACTCCCGAACCACCTGCCCATCCTTCTTGATTCTGGCCGCACTGTCTCCAAGTATCCAAACTCCCTTGCCGTGCTCACCAAATAATTTTTCAACACGCTCGCACTGCTTTCCGGTACATGCTACAAAAGTAATGCCTTTACGTTTCATCCCCTCATGAACTTCGTTGAATAACTCCATATCAAATGATCCTTTACTGTTTAGAAAAGTTCCGTCCAAATCGGTTACAACCAGTTTAATCATGATGTGTCCCTCCAGTTGATTGATAGGTGATGTTTATAAACAATATTTATAAAGTATGCAGAAAGTTCTCTTTGCCGTAATAGAATCGTATCCCGTGTAACTGGTTCCATGTCAACAAGAAATTTCCGAAGAACGTCGTGTACTCATGTCAGCAAAAAAATCCACAGAACTCGTCCTGCGGATCATAACACTTCAGATAATATGGAGGATTTCAAAGCTTGAAGAACCACACCTCTCAACCCTGCATCAAAGTCATCCTGAAACGAGTTCTGGTATACAATCTCAGGCAGTGTCGGCATCATATGCTCCTTTACATATTGTCTCCACGCCGCGTCGAGCACCTCAGTCTCCACTCGCTCCTGATAGATGACAATCTGATGAGGGGCAACAACCGCATTAACCGTTTGTAGAATCCGGCACACATGACCCGTATAGTCTTCGTTGCTCATTTCCTGTTTCCAGTCGGGTGAGTACGGAAGATACTTGATCTCACCGAACATCCCGTTTTTGCCACGGATGATTTGTCCGTTCAGCACCATGCCCATACCAGGCGGGTAACGATTTGGAAAATAAATGCCCGCTACATCCTGCCCCTTTGTATGCATATGTTGTGTGTAGTAGCCGCTAACCGCTGCATTGACATCATTCTCGACAATAACAGGTAACTGGAATTCACGCTCAATCTCCCGAATCAGATGGGAATGAATAAGCTCATCATGGCTACTTACCGTGATATCCCCGTCGACAGCCTGACCCGGGATACCTATTCCGATCATTTGGATGGAAGGATGTGCCGCAATGAAACGTGCTATAAGTTGCAGCACATGCTGTTTATCAAAAACAGGTAGCATGTTCTCTTCCTTCAGCACAATCTCATTCTCGAGATTGATTACCGTGGCCGAGATTAACCCCTGACCTTTCATTTCTTTCATGGACAAAACCAACGCAAGTCTATAATTGTAATTGTATCGGTATGCTTGGGCAGGGCGACCACCGTTCGAGGGAACGATTTGATCTTGAATCAGCTCTCCGCCATCACATAACTCCTGAATTAGAGCGTTAATGGTAACTACACTAAGATTCGTTAATGAAGCAAGCTGCGGTTTCGTTGCGGTTTCCTGTTGCTGCATGACTTCACGCACATTATTCATATTGATGTGTTTCATCATTGTAGCGTTTGCCTTTTTCATAACCCTCTCGTTTCCACTCTGGTTCAAAAGACCAAAGCAATCGTATTCATGTTATCGTACTCGATATCATAACATTATACATTGCTTTGCACATAATGCTCATTCAAACAGATCATCTATAGATCGTACAGGTTGTACGTCCATCGACTGTTTGGACAAAGCCATGTTCGCGTAAACACCTGCCCAGATGACAACAGCCATAATTAAATAAGCCATCTTTCTCTCCTCCTCCTTAATTCTTGTGTAATTGTTGTGGTCTCACGACTAAGCGATTGACAATTTCTGCACAAACCAGCATAAGAACAAGTAGTACAAGCACAACAATCGGAAAAGAAGCCGTTCCTGCTTTCGATGCCAGCAATCCAAAAAGCGGCGGTAGCAATGTGGTGCCTGTATAAGCAACTGCCATCTGATAACCCATTAGTCTCGCTGCACTGCCTTTACCGAAACGGGTGGGGGTTTCATGCAAAAGTCCAGGATAGATTGGAGCCAATCCGAGGCCGATCAGTACCAAACCGCCAGCAGCAAACCCGGAAGGCAAGGGCAGCAATAAGACAATTCCACCGATAATGGTGGTCCATTGACCGTAGCGGATGAGCAGCAGGTTAGATACCTTTAAGGTAATAAAGCCTGTAATGAGCCTTCCGAATGTGATCCCCGCATAATAGAGCGAAACCCATCCTGCAGCCACTTCTGCCGAAACATTTCTTGTACCGACAAGATAACTAGCCCCCCAGAGTCCAACAGTCATTTCAACCCCACAATAGAACAGAAAAGCAAAAAGTGTAGGTTTAACCCCTTTTATATTCAGGAGCTTTGTCGTTAAGGTCTCGTCCGCTTCATCCACCGCTTTGCTGTCCAGCAGATTCGGAGTCTGGCGGGTCGCTGCCACACGTTTCCACAATGGCAAGGTAAGCAGGAGCACAATGACCAGACTAAATTGAATAGCGGCAACGGCTGCGTACCCACCTCTCCAGGAGTGCTGACCTGCAATAGAGGCAGCCATGATGAACGGTCCCGTTGTTGCACCTACACCCCAAAAGCAATGCAGCCAGTTCATATGGTGAGCCCTATAATGTTCTGCCACATAATGATTCAACGCTGCATCTACCGCACCCGCTCCCAGTCCAAGGGGAATAGCCAGTATAATAAACCAGACCAGAGAGGGAGCCATGGAAAATCCAAGCAGAGAAACGGCCGTGAGCAAACAACTAAGTAATGTAATGCTGCCTGTACCCAGCTTGCGGATTATACGACCACTTGCGAGACTGGAGACGATCGTTCCAGCTGCAACAATCATGGATACAAGACCTGCTGCTCCAACCGAGGAGCCAATCTCTGGCCATATGACCGGCCATGCAGAACCGAGCAAAGAATCCGGGAGCCCCAAACTGATAAATGCCAAATAGATGATCAATAAAAACCAGGTTGCCAACGGCATTGCTCCTCTCAAGATGCGAATGCTTACTTTTCAGAACTTAATAAATACACTTTATAAAGTTTATATCGTAAGTATGCAGACATCACATCTCCTTGTCAATATGAAAAATAAACCTCATCATTTAGACTAAGCACCGCCTTGTCCTCTGATTATATGCTGTATCTTCGTTGTATGTCAGGCAGTAAAGTAACCATCTGAATACCCAGTCCCCAGGCAAAATAGAACAAATGAATGAGGGAAACAGTTTGAATAATGTACAGTTGCACGATGATCCAGATGAGCAGAGCATAACTCGTATACAAGGAAAACGTCCACGCCCAGTAGCGTTTAGGGTAAAGATTTAGCTTTTCCACTAATGTCCAATGAATTCTTCTCAGGAGAGCAATGCAAATAACGATAGGGAATAAACCAAGGACCAGTAACAAGATCATTCCAGGAATTAAAAAATCGGAAAAAGGAGAGCGTTCCAGTAGAGAAACAGGCATATTCAACATTTTCCCCGACGGATCTAAGATCAGCATGAACCCCCCAATCACTGCTCCAAGCCCCAGCAAGCCATGCATCGCTGCAAGAAGATATGATTTATCTGAGTTGTTTGAGTTTCCTGAATTTCCTGAGTTTTCTGATCGATCTGTCATTGCGAACCGCTCCCTTCGTATTCTCAATTTGCACAGGCCACTGAAATAAATGGACTTACTGTGCCATCTTCTCACAAATAGACGAATAAACCTGTGCTTATTTTCACGGGTAGGGTTAATGCAATTCATTATATGGTAAAACTTGATAAAAGAACGTATGTTCGGTATAATGGTTTTATACACTGAATGAGCGAGGCATAATACGATGGACGACAAATTTATCAAGGAATTACGTAAGATCAGCCGCGACGACAGACGCCGCTCCGAGTTCATGATTCAGGGCATGAAGGAAACATTACAGGAACGCAAAGAGGAAGGTTTGGTCAAGCGATGGATGCGCCGGCGAAAGACGAAGAAAAACATCTCTGAGCGATTTAGCTCTGATACCTCTTCAAGTCATAAATAGATAGAATTCAACCAAAGAAGGAGGCTTGTTAAGCCTCCTTTGATTCACTACATATTTTTCAATGTTATAGCAGCTTGCACTTACGTTTTGGTCTGTAGAACTTTAAGGCAGAATAGCAAACGAGCGCACCGGGAATCCTGATGCTTTCTCCGCTTTCGGAACGATATTGAAGATGACAGCTCCTGTAGCGGGAACCTGATCGAGGTTCGTTAACAGTTCGACCTGGTATGTATCCTGTGCAAGCACATAATACTCTGCTAATAGGGCACCATTTTTCTGATAATCTACCGCTGCATCTGTATCAAACGTCTCGTGACCGATCGCTTTAATGTTCCGTTCTTCGAACAGGAATTTCAGTGCAGCAACAGACCATCCGGGTGCGTGGCTGTTCCCATCGGCATCCTTGTTATCAAAGTCTTCATGGTTCGGCCAGCGTTTGCTCCAATCGGTTCGCAGAGCTACGAAGCTGCCGGCTTCAATCTTGCCATGCTCCCGCTCGAATTCGAGGATATGCTCCACTTCCAAGGTGAAATCGGGATTGTTCTTCACTTCAACAGACTGATCGATTACAACGAGCGGTAACACTAGTTCTTTAAGTCCTAGTTCATCCAAGTAACGTGTATCACGAACAAAATGAATCGGTGCATCCAGATGGGTGCCGTACTGGCCCGGGAACTTGAAGCTTTGAGCGAAGAAACCTTGATCGTGGTTAAATAGGGTATCAAACTCCGCAGCATCAAAGGCAGAAAAATGCGGCGATGCCGGACCGAAGGTATGGGTTAGATCTACCCATTTCTTTTCTTTCAACAGCTGAATGGCTTGAATAAGTTCGTTGGTCATCCGTTTCACCTCATATGCAGAATGGAATAAATTTCCCCTATTATATCTCAACGCTGCACATTGGTGAAGAAGCTGATTTAATTTGTTAGAAGGTACAATTGTCGCAAGATCAACGGTACAATATTGATTACATCTTTGCAGCGATTATTCAAGACAATTTCTCCTGCACAAGTTCACCAAACAAGACAAAGCTCAAGTAGTCTATGAACTAAGGAATGAATTTTCAGTGAAAGCATTTCTACAGCTAGCAGATATCCCTCGTAGCACGTATTATTACGTCATAAAAGCGTTTGGTACGGTAGACAAGGATTTAGAGCTAAAAGACATGATACAAGCGATTTATAAGGAGCATTAGGGGCGCTATGGTTATCGTCGTATTCGCGATGAGTTAACCAATCGTGGACACCGTGTGAATCATAAAAAGGTACAGCGTTTGATGAAAGTATTGGGATTAAAATGTTTGGTACGTGTGAAGAAATATCGTTCGTATAAAGGGACAATTGGCAAGATTGCCCAGAACCTATTAGAACGCAATTTCTACGCTGAGAGGCCAAACGAGAAGTGGGTTACGGACATTACAGAGTTTAAATTGTTCGGAGGAAAACTATATTTATCTCCCATACTTGATCTGTATAACGGAGAAATTATTACATATACGATGGGTTCAAGACCGGTCTACTCGCTTATTTCCACGATGTTAGATCAAGCATTTTGCAGTTTAACAAAAGAAGATAAACTCCTTATCCATTCAGATCAAGGCTGGCACTACCAGATGAGACCTTATCGTCATGCCCTTGAAAAACGTGGCATTACGCTAAGTATATCTCGTAAAGGGAACTGCTGCGATAACGCCGTCATGGAGAACTTCTTTGGCATCATGAAATCCGAGTTTTTGTATTTAAAGCCATTTGAAAATATCTCGCATTTTAAACAAGAACTATCCAAATAAATCGATTATTACAACAACAAACGCATTAAGGCAAAACTAAAAGGCATGAGTCCGGTACGGTACGGGATTCATGCCCAACAAGTTGCTTAAAAATGTAATCTGTCTAACTTTACGGGATCACTTCATTATAAAACGGTTGAATCTGAACCATGATCGTCTCAAACCTTTATCTAGGCTGAGATACTCGCTCTGAATCTTTAGCTATAACCATGACACTATAAGAATTATACGAATACATATGCTTAAGCATGGTCTGCTTCTGCGGAGGTGAGAGTGACAAATATGTAGGGCAGGCTTTAAATGAGCGGTGTTCATCAAAGTATTGAATGACAGCATTAGTTTCTTCAGTTGTAACATCACCTGTTTCTCGTCTTCTCTTCGCATCGCTTTTCGCGAATAAAGAATCAACCCACGCTCGATATTTACGCTCATTGTTAGGATTATCAAAATACTTATTGATTGGCCATAGTATAAGGCCAGCTACACCGCATAAAAGAAGCATAATAGGAATACTCAATAGGAGTAAAGAACCAAAACCATAGGCGATAAATATACCTAGAGTTGGTGCAAAAAAAAGAAATAATAGAATGACAATAACTAACATGATTCCTATCTCCTTCAAATTTGAGATTTAAACACATCATTAATCTTATTACATAGCTTCGTTGATAAGCAATATAGAAAAATTGCTGCATAAGATCTAATTGTGGGTGACATCCCTCTCACCCCTACTAATTATCTATTTACGACTAAAATATAGCACTTTATTAAAGATGATATCCCTTGGATTCATGATCTAAAGTTAGAAAACCATATCTTACAAAGAGGATTAACAAAAAAACTTCAAGCCTCAAGCTCAGTACCATTATTAAGAAGAAAGGGTTCAATTTCCGTCTCCTAATGGCATCGCCTTTTAATCACATCTCAGAACAATATTAAGGGGTTGAGCCGCTCTGGCTTAAGACAATCATTCGCCCTCTCGTCCCAATCCTCATAGATGTCGTCATATTAGCTCAATGTAACTCTCAGTTCTACGAGCAGCTCTGGTCTCGATCTCATTTTTGTGACCACATGCCGTGTGCAAATACCATTGTTACCTAACCAATTTTATCAAACAATTCATTTGGCATGATTAATACAGCCTGTTTTTTCAGAAATACTCTTATTCACAGTCCGAGTGTCCATCTTCGCTGAAGAATATTTACCCACCATATTACATTGATCTTTGTCAAACTCCGCAAACTGCATATAACCAAACAAGAAAGACAAAAAAGCCGCTCTCCTTTTTGGAGAACGGCGTTTAATTTTCTGATTGAATTTTAGGGTAGGTCAACAAAAGTCATTCATTAAATCGATTGATTTGTTCAATCAATCGGGCCCACATCCTCGACCTCTCAAGTTACAATCACCCTTTCCAGACTAATCCGCAATAATGATCAGTTTGCCCCGTGTATGGTGGGATTCACTTTTTTCGTGAGCATCACGTAAACCCTGCTCAGTGAGCGGATAGGTTTCATCAATAATCGACTTCAGTTTCCCGGAAGCCGCAAGTTCGGCCAACTGTTCCAGTTGATCTCCCTTCGGCTCCATCATGAACACGTTACCCGTCACGCCAGCTTCCTTCGCCAGTTGTTCATTCGGCTGTTGTACAAGAGATACGAGACGTCCTCCAGATTTTAACACCTTGAAGCTGTCTCGCTGGATGTCACCGCCCATCGTATCCAGGACAACATCGTAGTCTGAGAGGATCTGTGAGAAATCCTGTTCTTTATAATTAATGAAATGATCCACACCCAACGAGCGGAGCAGTTCTTCGTTTGCTGCACTCGCCGTGGAAGCCACTTCAGCGCCCAACGATTTGGCAATTTGAATGGCATATGTGCCTACTCCACCGGCACCGGCATGTATGAGCACCTTTTGTCCTTTGCCCAAACGACCATGATCAACAAGTGCCTGCCAAGCTGTCATCGCGGCAAGTGGAATCGCTGCTGCTTCCTCAAAGCTGAGTTGCTCAGGAATGCGGGCCACGATATCTGCATCTACAGCAACATATTCCGCATAGGTTCCGAATTGACGTGGGCGGGCGAATACCCGATCACCTTCTCTGAACCGCGTGACATTCGAACCTACTTCAGCCACAGTCCCTGCCACGTCACCGCCCAAAATCATCGGCAGCTGATCCGCTGCTTCTTTCATATAACCTTGTCTGATTTTGAAATCCACCGGATTGACCGACGTGGCATGCGTTCGGATAAGCACCTGATTGACTCCACAGGATGGCTTGGCTACTTCTTGTTCCTTCAATTGTTCCGCTCCACCAAATTCCTCAATCACAATTGCTTTCATTAAAAATCCCAGCCTTTCCGTTAGATTATCATTATGCTATCTCTCCCTTCATTACCCCTTCCCATTGGTCACTTGACCTATTCATTCAAAATTCATAACAATCCGGGATTCCTATACAGTTCAACAATCGTGATATAATGTCGATTATCGATTATGTTAAACCTTAGTCCATTACTTAATCTAAAAGTTGAAGAAGCGAGGTAACCATATGGAGGTTGAAGTGAATACATTACATGCATTTTCGGACAAAGCTCTTGGTGGAAACCCCGCAGGGGTTGTTTTACAAGCAGCGCATTTGTCTGTATCCCAGATGCAGGAGGTTGCCAGACAAGTCGGATTTTCAGAGACTGCGTTTGTTATGCCATCGGATCAGGCTGATTTCAAAGTGCGTTTCTTCACTCCAAGTGACGAAGTTGATCTCTGCGGGCATGCCACGATTGCTTTATTTTATCTAATGAAGACACAGCATCTCGTTGATGTTGGTACATATACACTGGAGACACTAGCCGGAATTCTTAAAGTCGTTATTGAAGTCAATGGAGGAGTCTATCTGTCTCAGACGTTGCCGGAGTTTGAGGAGATTGTCGATCGACAGCAGATTGCCGATTCGTTACGTATTTCTACGGAAGAATTGCATTCTGAACTGCCTGTACAAATTGTGTCTACCGGACTACCCGATATCATGATAGCCGTTAAAGATATTGATGTTCTAACCAAAATTGATCCTGACTTCCAACGTATCACAGAAATAAGCAGGGCTCATCATGCCATCGGTTATCACGTATTTACACTCGAATCAAATGTTATGGACGTTCTGACAGAATGTCGTAATTTTGCACCACTGTATGATATACCGGAAGAGAGCGCAACGGGCACATCCAATGGCGCCATGCTCTGTTATTTATATCTTTACAACCAGCTTACAGCTCCTCTTCATCACACGTACACAATTAGACAGGGGTACACTATGAACTGTCCCTCCGAGATCCGAGCCAGATTAACTTTGGACAGCTTCAATAAAATTACTCAGATTCAGGTTGGCGGTAGCGCAATTCATATCAAAAACATTATCATTCACCTCCCTTAAAGGGAGATGTTATCCGTAATAAGCATAGTGAACTATGTATTTCATGCAATATCATATCCTTCATTCCATAAATCAGGGCACGTTATGAAAGCTAATGAATTTTTCGCAAAAATCTTAGAACCGCTTCCTTCAATTGTCTCAGACCCGGTTGCTCTATCGGAAAATGACCTGCTCCCTCCAAAATGACACACTCCTTCTCCACGGTCAGACGATCAAAAAAAGATTGACTGAAATGTAACGGAGTCATCGGGTCTATCTCAGGATGAACCAGCAAAACCGGGCACTGACTGAATTGATCCGGGCTCACTTCTGGCGTTTTATTCAGGAAAGTTCTTAATAATTCCAGAGGAACAGACGTGGCCGCCGCCTGTGGATCATTCATAATGAGACGGGTCAGGTCCTTGTTGTTCGTAATCAGATCCATTCGAGAAACCCGTTTAACCGAGATTCGTACAGCATCTAATACACCAGGGAAAAGATCCATCATACGTTTACCTGCACGACTGACGAACTGATTCGGAGCAATCTGATCACGCATATGTGGATCACTCGTATCTACAAATGTTGTTGCGATTAATCCCTTCACATGTTTGTTCCTTACACTGACATGATAGGCCAACATGCCTCCAATGCTACTCCCCAATACAACGAAAGGTTTTCCGTCTTTCTTGTATTCCATCTCCATAAGGGCATCTAACAGTGTAATCCATAACTCATAGTTCATCCGCGTGCCGTGCATTGCGTAGCTTAGACCGTACGGCGGCAGATCAGGTGATATCACCTCGTATCCATGTTGCTGTAGCATTCGTGCATAGGGGGCGAGTAACCTGCCATTCCCCCCGGCACCATGAATGAACAGTATTTTGATAGGTGATTCTGGCACGGGTAAACGATCAATATGAAGATGAATTCCATGGCTTTCCCACCACTCCTCCTCCGGGGAGTTGTTTTCATCCAATCTTACTTCTTCAGGAAAAAATGACTGATACTGCTTCCAATATAAATGTGTTGTTCTATAAGAAGGCAAGCTTTTTCGCATATGTACGCTCCTTTTTCTACATCAAAAAAGCCGTACGATGTACGACTTTATGACTCATCCATGATCATACTTATTTTGATGCCACATTTCATTTAATCCGGGAACTGCACGTTACCCGGTACGATATATGCACCGCCTGATCCATCGTTTGGCAGAGCCGGAATGGAATCATACACCACTTTACCACGAATATCGGTGATCCGAATACTTAATTGTTCCTTACCTAATCCCGTGCCAAGGAAATGGTTATAATCCTGTTTTTCGAGATTAAGCCATGAGCCGTTCTTCTGCTTCACTTCAAACTTCAGCACCGGATATTTATGATGACGGACTTGAATGGCTGCCCACCACTGACTGCTACCTTCCTTAATCCGATAAGATACGTTCCCTTCAATCGGCGCTTTGACTACCTTCCAGCTGATATTGATCTTCCCTGCTTTGGGATCTCCAATCTGGTTAAACGCATTCGGTGAGAGATCAAGTGCTCCACTAGCTCCTTCCGGATATAAATCGGTTACATATACCACGGTTTTCCCTTTGGGCCCCTGTACTTCCAGATAGGCTCCAGCTAAAGCAGCTTTGACACCATTATAATTAAGCTGGTATGGATTGAGCGCGGTAATCTTCATGTCTGCTGGAATCGGATCCAGCAATACAGCACCGCCCGAGTATCCCGAGCCCGTGTATGTTGCATACCCTTGATATGTATCATTCCAAGCAGCAGATGCAGGTAAAGCAAACAAAACAAGACCGAGCAGTATACCTGTGGCAGACCTTCTGAAACGCTGGAATCTACTTTTCTTGCTCATTGTGTTATTCCCTCCCTATCATTTTGGCTGTGATTCTAAAATATAGTTCTTCCTTGTCACAGACAATGAATAACATTATTTTACATAATTTTTAAAATATTTAAATATATTTTCGAAAAATCACATCTAAAGTCCTGCTTTATATCGCATAAAAAAGCGCCACACTTGGGAGAACATTCATTCTCCAGCAACGTGCGACGCGCTTCTCTAACCCTTATCCAGTTTCCTTGCGTTTCTCCCGATTTCGGAATCGTTCATACCTCGCATAGAGGCGAGGAGATTCTTTCGTCAGAATAGGCCCAAGGACAGCCAGAATCAACACGTATAACACAGCGAAGGATTGAATGGATGCCATCAGACCTCCAGCCTTGCCGATGTTCGCCATGATGATCGAGAACTCGCCCCGAGATACCAGGGTAAAGCCCACATTTAACGAGGCCTTGTTCGATACTCCAGCCATTTTTCCTGCAATCATGCCTGCACCGAAGTTACTCAGAATCGTCAGCACGACGGCAATCAGTGTCATCCCTACAGCTCCACCGAGGGAGGATGGCTCAATGGTCAGGCCAAAGCTGAAGAAAAACAGGGCACCAAAAAAGTCTTTGAACGGCATAATCTGCTGCTCAATTCGGCTAACATGTCTGGATTCCCCAAGCACAAGGCCGATCATCAACGCACCGATAGCCTCAGCCACATGTAAGGTTTCCGAGAATCCTGCTACGAGGAAGAGCAATGTCATAATCGTAAGCAGGAATAACTCCGAGGACTTAATGTTCAATGCTTTATCGATATACTTAATACTCTTCCTGCCAATAATCAGGAACAGTACAATAAACAGCAAAGCCGAGAGAGATACCAGCAGTACACTTCCAAATGAAGTTGCTCCGCTAAGCACAAGTCCAGTCAGAATGGAAATATGAATGGCAATAAACAAGTCATCAAACATAATCATGCCCATAATAATTTCTGTCTCTGGGTTCGCGGTACGTTTCAAATCCACAAGTACTTTGGCAACGATAGCCGTCGACGAACTGGTCATGATCCCGCATACGACCATCGTTTCCTGAAGTGGCAGATTCATGAACCAGCCCAGTAGCAATCCTGAGACAAAATTGAGAGCCACATAGAATATGCCACCGGTGAGGATGGCTTTCCCCGATTTCAATAACCGTGAGACCGAAAATTCCAATCCCAGATAAAACAATAAAAATAAAATACCCAGCCTGCCCATAAATTCAATAAAAGACGAGCTTTCGATAAATCGTAAATCCACAATGCCAAACTGTGGTGCATGCGGTCCAACGGCCATACCGACCAGAATGTAAAATGGAATAACCGAAAATCGTAGTCGTGCAGATATTAATCCCGTAAGTGTAATCAGCGCAATGGCAACCCCCACTTCAAATATGAGCATATCCATACGCTACATCCGCCCATCGGTCAACCATTGTTTGAGCTGCTTAAGCTGGTCACGTTCACCAGCAACAACAATTGTTGCCCCACTGGTGAACACATACTCTGGCCCGGGGTTGAATTGTTTCTGTTTCTCTTTGTCAACCGCCGCCAGGATCGCCACACCGGTAACCTGACGGATGTTCATCTCTCCAATCGTCTTCCCGATGCACGCCGCATGGGGTTCGATGCGTAGCCACTCAATCAGCAACCCTTCCAGCATAACTTCCCGTTCGTTCTGGAACTGAGGTTTATACGTCATGCCACCGACTATAGCAGCTACGGCTCTTGCCTCATCATCGTCAAGGGTTACAAGAGAGACCATATCTCCGAGATCTTCCGCTTGATCTCCAGATTCCATATGGAATAAATCGCGCCGCTCATCATTATGAACCACGATGACAAGATGCTCCCCGCTGCGAGTATGCAGCCAGTATTTACGTCCAATGCCTGGCAGATCCGTTTCTTTAAAGTGCATGATTTGCACCTCCCTGAGTCAAGCCTTTCAGCGGATTTGGTTTCGCCTCATCAGCCTGCTCAAGCTCCTGCACCAGCTCTGAGCTTTGTTCAAAAGCCCATTGAATGTCTGCTATACGTATTTTCATGTCACCCGAAGGGGTAGAGATGGCTCTCATTTCGCCTTTGTTCCCCAGAAGCAGTTGACGTCCCACAGGAGAAAGGAATGAAATCTGTCCTTCGTCCGGGTCTGCTTCCTCTGGCATAACAATCGTTAACTTATCCGATGTATGAAAATCGACATATTCCAGTTCAATCTGACTACCAATCAGCACAACGGAGCTTAACAGCTCATCCGGACCAGCAAGTAATCGCTCTACTCGGTCTGTATAGGCTGTTAATTGTTTATCCAGCAGTATACGCTCAGGATTACGCACGTCAAAATAAGCGTCAAGAAAAGTTCTTTTCTCTTCGCCCAGGGTCAACAGCTGACTCACCAGCATTTCTCTGCAATTGTCAAGTGGAGTCCTACGGTTCATAGTAGATCTCACCTCCTATACATGCCTTGTTCTCCACGTTGATTCGCTTGTTGTTACCCATCATCATCCTGTTGTCCTCCTTCTTATAATAAAAGAGCCCGAATTACGAGCCCTTCTTACCATCTTACCAAAATGAAATTATTAATCCAATCAATTCCGCTAACTTGGATTTTAATTCTATACTTTGGGTATATTATCCAACATTTCACGATATTCTTTACATTTAATGATAGATCTATAGAACATTTTAATTGCCTCATAAAAAACATTTTATGGATTTTTGTCTCGTATTTTTATTTCCTTTCCTGTATATTTAACTACAAACTTTTATGCAAATTGTACAAATAGGTATCTACATACTTTAACACGATAAAGGAGTGCATTGAAAAAGTGTCCACGATTACTAAAGAAAGTTCAACGTCATCTCAAGTTACTACTGCCGCAGCATATGTTCATTCCGTCTATGAATCAGTTATCGCAAGAAACCCGAACGAGAATGAATTCCATCAGGCTGTTAAGGAAATCCTGGATTCACTGATCCCCGTCATCGAAGCACATCCCAAATACAGAAACCACAGTCTGCTAGAGCAACTTGTTGAGCCGGAACGGGTTATCACGTTCCGTGTGCCTTGGGTCGATGATCAAGGTAAAGTTCAGGTGAATCGCGGTTTCCGTGTACAATTCAACAGCGCGATTGGCCCCTACAAAGGCGGACTTCGTTTCCACCCATCGGTATACTCGGGCATCATCAAATTTTTGGGCTTTGAGCAAATTTTCAAAAATGCACTGACTGGCCTGCCAATCGGCGGCGGTAAAGGCGGTTCTGACTTTGATCCAAAAGGAAAATCGGATCAGGAAATCATGCGTTTCACGCAAAGTTTCATGACAGAGCTGTACAAATACATCGGTCCGGACGCTGACGTACCTGCGGGTGATATTGGTGTAGGCGCTCGGGAGATCGGTTACATGTTTGGTCAGTACAAACGAATTCGCGGCGGACATGAAGCAGGTGTACTGACTGGCAAAGGTCTGTTGTACGGTGGAAGTCTCGCACGTAAAGAAGCAACGGGTTATGGCTGCGTATACTTCGTTAATGAAATGCTTGCATCCAAAGGGCTTAGCTTCAAGGACAGCACCGTTGTTGTCTCCGGTTCCGGCAATGTATCCATCTATGCTATCGAGAAGGCGCAGGAGCTTGGTGCTCGCGTTGTAGCATGCAGCGACTCCGGCGGTTACATACATGATCCGCAAGGCATTAACCTGGATACGGTAAAACGTCTGAAAGAGGTTGAGCGTCTGCGGATCAGCGAATACGTCAAAGAACACCCGCATGCGACGTATACCGAAGGCTTCGAGGGCATCTGGTCTATCCCTTGTGATATCGCGCTGCCGTGTGCAACACAGAACGAAATCGACGAGCAAGCGGCAAACCTTCTGGTTCAAGGCGGTGTCAAAGCCATTGGTGAAGGAGCGAATATGCCGTCCACTCTGGCTGCCATTGATGTATTCCTTGGTGCTAACGTGCTGTTTGGCCCTGCAAAAGCTGCGAACGCCGGCGGTGTAGCCGTGTCCGCTCTTGAAATGTCACAGAACAGCATGCGGTTGTCCTGGACATTTGAAGAAGTCGATGCCAAACTGCATGACATTATGAAAAATATTTATAAAAGCTGCGTAGAAGCAGCTGAAGAATACGGCTGCGAAGGCAACTTGCTTGCTGGAGCAAACATTGCTGGTTTCCTCAAAGTAGCCGATTCGATGATTGCCCAAGGCGTCGTGTAATTTTTTTCACCGCATTCTTAAATGATTCATACAAAAAGAAGCCTTACCTTCTCATGCAATGGTCGCCTAGCGGCCTAGTAGAGAAGAGGCTTCTTTTTTATCGTGCAATATACTCAACTATTAGAGGTCCAGATCCCTTGATAATCTCTAGACATGAACACATCTACTTCATCTTCATCATCCACCGTAAACCCAAATCGTTCGTATAAACGCTTCGCCGGACTTCCTTGCAACACGTTTAACGTCACACGTCTGCCCTTGACTGATTCCTGTTCGAGCAACATGTTAAGCACCTTTGTGCCTAGTTTCCTGCCCTGATAGTCCGGATCAATGTAGAAGTGCTCTAGCAAAAACTCTCCATCTCCCGGTTTTAATGACACGCATCCAATTAACGTATCTTCCAGCTCCAGCACTTGTGTATGTTCCGGCTGGAACGTATTGCGGAAACGCTCCCTCACCCGAATCTCATCATAGCGCCCTAAACGCGTCAAATCATCATAGAGCACCAGTGCCCGTAAATTAGCCAGCTGCTCCTGATCTTCCCGGGTAGCTTGACGTATCTTGAATTCATCCATGTTCTGCTACCTCCATTCGTGGTCAATCCCATGTTCTCTTACTTATAATACTCTTTTCATATTTTAACATAATGCATTTCATTGAAGTGACTTCCTTACAATGGTAAAGTGAAAATGACATGATTTTATCGTTACAATTGAGATCAGCAGGTTCTTATTATGATAAGGAAGTGTGTATGTTGTCTAACCATTCTTTACACCACATTGAACATCCTCATCTGCAAGCAGACTGCGAGCAGTGTTACGGATTATGTTGCGTGGCCTTGCCTTATGGCAAATCCTCTGACTTTGCTTTTGACAAGTCCAGCGGTACACCTTGTCCCAATCTGCGGGAGGACTACCGATGTGGTATCCACACCCAGCTCCGACAGAAGGGCTTCAAAGGTTGCACCGTGTATGACTGTTTTGGTGCAGGTCAGAAGCTATCACAAGTGACGTATGCGGACAGAAGCTGGCGTACCCATCCCGAAACGGCACGTGAAATGTATGATTGCCTGCCTGTACTACGTCAAATTCATGAGCTGATCAGTTATATGAGAGAGGTTATGATGCGGCCCGATACGTCTTCGCTACATGCCTCACTGGAAAAAGCCTATCCTGATGTAGCGCGTCTGAGTGATCTGGAACCGGCAGCTCTGCTACAGTTGGACATCACGAGCCATCGAGCAAATGTGAATACCCTGCTGATTCAGGCTAGTGAGATCGTACGTAGCAGTGCTCCAGCAACAACAAAAGCAAAAGGAAAACCCAAAGGCAAGAAACGCAGTGGAATGGATTTTCTGGGGGCTAACTTGCAAGGAACAGACCTGAGAGGTACAAGCTTCCGGGGCGCGCTTATGATTGCGGCGAACCTGCGTAACGCCGATGTACGAAACGCCGATTGGATTGGTGCAGACTTGCGGGATACAGATCTTGGGGGAGCCGATCTACGCGGCGGAATTTTCTTGACACAGTCTCAGCTGAACGCTGCTATGGGAAGTGCGGATACCTTGCTACCTGACCATTTGAGTAAACCCTCCCATTGGCGCTAAAAAACGCGCACAATGAAAAATAGCTCGTCCTTCCACCGAAGGACGAGCTATTTTTCTAAGACTATTTTACCGAACTAACTAAGATTACAGCAGATCACGACGGAGATCCGCAGCGGATTTTGGAGAAAGGTGACCCAGCGGGATATCAAATACCGTCTTCGCGCCTTTGTGTCCTTCCTTGCTCAAACGCTGCGCCGCACGTGCATATGCCACAAGTACACTTGCGGTGAACTCTGGATTGCTGTCGAGCTTCAGACCAAATTCGATAATTTGTTTTTGTCCGTTACCTGTAATTCCACTGCGAATAACGAAGCCACCATGTGGCATACCTGCATGCTCGGATTTCAATCCTTCTTCACTGATGAAGGTAACTGTCGTATCGTAGTCCGAGAAATAGTTAGGCATATTCACAATCGTTTCACGAATCTCATCCTGGTTCGCACCCTCTTCTGCTACCACATAACACTGACGCAGATGTTTCTCACGTGTGGACAATTCTGGTGTTTCACCTGAACGAATGCGGTCAATCACTTCTTCTACAGGAACCGTATACTGCACGCCCGCTTTCACGCCAGGTACACGACGAATAGCATCGGAGTGACCCTGACTAACCCCTTTGCCCCAGAATGTATACTCTTTCCCTTCCGGCAGAATAGATTGCGCGAGAAGACGATTCATCGAGAACAAGCCTGGGTCCCAGCCTGTTGAGATCACGCTTACATGTCCACCTTGCTCAGCCGCCGCATTCACAACTTCAAAGAACTCAGGAATCTTTGCGTGGGTATCAAAGCTATCTACCGTATTAAATAGCTTAGCGATTACAGGTGTCTGCTCCGGCAAATCCGTCGCAGAACCACCGCACAAGATCATGACATCGATTTTGCCTATGTACTGCTCAGCCGCAGAGATATGCTCAAAGCGAACTTCTGTACCTTCAGCCACCATTTGCTCTGGATTACGACGTGTAAATACAGCAACCAGCTCTAGATCATCATTCTGGGTAATTGCTTTCTCGACACCTTTACCCAAGTTACCGTAACCTACGATACCAACTTTAATCATGTTTAATCCTCTCCCTGTCTGAATCTTTTGTCTATAAGTCTATCTAAGGATATAACATAACATGTAACTTGTCAGGTTTCCAGATGTAAATCAAAAATACCTTGCAGAGGGACAGCTTTAACGCTGTACCACCACAAGGTGTGGGTAAATAAACAAGTTCATGTATAAAGATTCTATTTTGATTTTACGACTCAGACCAGGTTAACGTGAGTTCAACGACACCTTCCTGACTCGCCAGTGCTCCACCGATCATAGACCATTCCTGCTTCGTATCCGGATCAGTCCCTTGAATAACAATATTTTTCTCATCAATCAGCTGTCCGGAGTCTGTCAGTTTCTTCTCTGTAAAATAATCCTTGTACAGCTTCGATACCGTCTTCATGTCCTGTTCCGTAGTAAAAATCATCATTGCCGATTTCTTCCCTTCATTCTCTCCGGAAGTCGCTGTCGTAATCTTGGCATCGTCCGGTAACGGGAAATCTTTAGGCAAGTATTCCGGCATGCCTTCCGCCGCACTACTTTCACCTTTACTTGCAGATGATTCCGAAGTTGCCGGCGTGGATGCGGCTCCTTTATCTGTATCTGTCGCTGCTTCGCTTGTATTTTCTGTAGCAGCTGGCTCAGCGGTTCCAGATGTTGCTTCACTATTTACCTTCTCAGATTCACCTTTGGGCTCGTCAGCAGCACTGCTGCACGCACTTAAAGCCACCATCATAGCCAGCGCAGCACAGGCCAGCAAAACTTTTTTCTTTTTCACCATTAAAAATCACTCCTTCTGGTTGTTTTATGTTGTCATTCTCCAAATCACATTCTTACATCTGAAGTATGCTTCTGTATGCTGATTGCCCATCCCTCCTTCGTTTAGTCGAACTCCATTGTCTGCTGAATAACGTGTACACATCTACGGTATGTCAATCCAGATGACTGACAACGATAACACCGTCAAAGATATCAGACAGCTTATTGCAAGGATCGATAGGAATCGGGTGATGACTTTGAACTTTTTCATACAACCCTCCTCCTTCTGTATCATTGAACAATTCAATTTATAATATATGTATGATTCAATCGTACCCAAGAAATGGCGGGATTGAAACAATCCGGAGTCCAGTCCTTTCCCCAACCAAAGTCCAGTTCCTCTCCCCTACCTCTGAGGCGCAGGATAACGTAAAAAACCGCTTGCATCCCTTTATCGGGATACAAACGGTTGTCAGGTTCTGTTTGCTAAGTGTGTGTTCTCACAGTTTCAGCTTAACGCCTACCGGGCAATGATCACTGCCCATGACATGACAGTCGATATAGGCTTCAGCTACACTTGGTGCAAGCTGATTGGACACAAGAAAATAATCAATGCGCCAGCCCACGTTCCGCTCTCTGACCTTAGGCATATACGACCACCAGCTGTACACATCGGTTTGATTTGGATGCAGATGACGGAAACTGTCCACATATCCTGATGCAAGCAGGTCAGTCATCTTGCCTCGCTCCTCATCCGTAAATCCAGAGTTGCCCATGTTTGGCTTCGGGTTCTTCAAGTCAATCTCTTGATGAGCCACGTTCAGATCCCCACAGATGATTACAGGTTTCGTCTGCTCCAGTTGCAGGACATAGGACCGGAAGCGGTCTTCCCACTCCAGACGGTAAAGCAGCCGGGTCAGATCACGTTTGGCATTGGGAGTATAGACATTAATCAGATAAAAGGCATCATACTCCAGCGTAATCATCCGGCCTTCCGGCTCGCTGTCCTCTTCCATACCGTAATACACAGACAAGGGCTTGATGCGGCTGAATACAGCCGTGCCGGAGTATCCTTTTTTGATCGCATAATTCCAGTACTGATAGACGTCTTCGCCCAGATCCATCTCGATCTGTCCAGCCTGTAATTTCGTCTCCTGAAGGCAGAAAATATCGGCCTCGCTTTGTTGATAATAATCCATAAATCCTTTATTCACACACGCTCGAAGTCCATTCACATTCCAGGACACCAGCTTCATATTCTCATCCCCTCACATCTCTCCAATATAACATGAGCCTGATTCACGGGACAAGACATCACATTATGGTGACAAGGACTGAGATGGGAGTTGAGTATGTGATGGACATGAAAATGGAAGACAGGGGCTAGTTGTCACTCTGTAGCTTCGAGAAAACAGCGAGATCAACGTATCTGCCCTTCTCAAACTCATGCTGCCGTAGCAGACCTTCCTGCCGGAACCCCAGCTTATGCAGTAGACGAATGGACGCCTCATTTCCCGGGTCCACCTTCGCTTCAATTTTGTTCAATTGCATCTGGTTGAATCCAAATTCCAGCACAGCTCGAGCAACCTCAGTCATCACCCCTTTGCCCCAGCACGATGAAAGCAGATCATAACCAATCTCTGCGCGATGATGTTGCTCTTCATACTCCAGATATCCGCACGTTCCAATGACTTGATGAGACTGCTTATCTTCGATCATCCAGCGTAAACCCGTCTGTTGATTGAAAATCTTCTTATACCAGCTCATCTCATCTAATGCATCCTGTTCGGATTCGAAGGGTGTGAAGGGCATATATTCGACGACAGTCTCATCTGAATACAGTGCCAGCAGATCCCCACTGTCACTGTCTGTTGCTGCACGGAGCACAAATCGCTCTGTTTCTATTTGCGGAAACGTGTCAAATGTAAATAATGTATCCATACGTAATCTCCTTTACATGCAAAATCTCTTCCATTTATGTATGTTATAGTCCCTGTGTTATTTTACTACGTCAACTAGATCTAACCAAGTCATATAATAGAATGATCACCATGGGTTAAGAGGAGTAAAAAAGACCACCCCCTGGCTAATCGGGAATGGTCGCGAGTAATTTATAACTAATTTTAGATATTCGATTGAATAGATCGGCGCATTCATTCTTCAAGATAAATGCCCTCTATTGAATTGTTAACGCATCGTTTTCACAAGTGATGCTATATCTTGCTCGCCATAACCAGCTTCTATAGCTTTATGAAACATGTTTTGCAAGAACAACGGAAACTCGTTATTCATACTCTTCTCACGCGCCTGTTCCATGAGCAGACCAACCGTTACCATAGACATTTGAAGAGAACTTTGTGGATTTTCGTATTTGGAATGTTGAATGACCTCACCTTCGTATTGAAGAATGGAGCCAATCATAGGCGAGACTCCAGCAATCATAGAACCAAAATCATCAATACGCAAACCATCGGATTCAAGAATTCGTGATGCGTGGAAGAATCCAAGATATGATCCAAACAGATAAGAGAGGAATGCCAGGTCAATTGAAGCAGCCGCACTAACCTGTTCTCCGTAATAAGGGACATGACCTGCTAGTGCACCGAGAACCGGCTTTACTTGATCAAAAGCTTCCACCGATCCAGAAGTGAAGATGGTTGCATGAGAGCCACCGATCTGGGTTGGGGCAGCCGCTATTGCTCCATCTATATATGCAGCACCATGGGTGTTTGCCCAGATTTCCATCTTTTGAGCCTGTTCAGGGCTTCCTGTAGTAAGTTGGATGAGCACTCGCCCCGACAAGGCCGCATGTACGTCTTCTACATGCAGTACTTCATATGAAGTCTTGTAATCAGACACACAGATAATGGATACCTGACTAGCACGAATTGCCTCAGCCGCCGTAGATGTGAGTACTGCTCCTTTTTCAACGATGGAATCTGCCCTTGTCGCTGTACGATTCCATACAGTCACATGATATCCCTTTTCCAGTAATGTTTGAGCTATAGCTCCCCCCATCTTTCCTAAACCAATAACCGTTACTTCATTCATTATTATTCCTCCCAAAGTTTCTATATCACGAATCGAAGGCAACTCGTCTTGACTTCGAAATTAAGCATAATAGATAATAGTGACAAGTACTGGCATGATTATAAATTAATTTTAGGGAGTATATATGCACAAAGCGCAAAGGCTTGTTCAGTTAATTATGTTAGTGAATGAACGCAGAACGTTTACCGTACAAGAACTGGCCGATGAATGCGGAGTATCACGTCGAACCATGATTCGAGATTTGGCGGAATTAAGCGAACTGGGCATCCCCCTTTATTCCGAAGTTGGTCCTCATGGTGGGTATCGTGTTTTACGAGAAAAGGTGCTCCCACCCATCAGTTTTTCCGAGCATGAAGCTATGGCTTTGTTTTTTGCCGCTCAATCGTTACAGAACTATAAATCTCTACCTTTTAACAATGAAGTACAAAGTGCGTTACGCAAGTTTTTCCATTATTTATCCAGTGACCTCAAACATAAAATTGAACGAATGCAGCAAAGACTCATATTCTGGGTACCACCGCATGAACTCGATGTTCGTTACTTGAAGGAACTATTGGAGGCGGCATTGGAACAGAGAATCGTACAAATTCGCTATGAAGCAAGCTCGGTCCAGGATCGATTGATTCAACCTCTTGGACTGTATACGATGAATGGTTTATGGTATTGTAGGGCCTATTGTTTTCGTGCAATGGATCATCGTGTATTTCGGGTTGACCGGGTTAGTGGACTGCAATGTGAAGTGGATCAAAGCCAAAAAGTCGATCTGAACGAAGAAAATATTCAAGAATGGATCATACGTGAGGATCTGGAAACACCACTGGAACTTAAAGTCTCACTGTCGCCAGAAGGCGTGCGAAGATGTCAATCGGATGTGTGGTTATCACAATTTTTGAAGGTCAACGAGGACGGCTCAGGAACAATTCATGCTCATATAGGCACAAGCTACACCCCTTGGGTGGTCGGTTTCTTTCTTGGCTTGGGAACAGATGCCCATGTGACGCATCCCCCGCAGGTCCGTGACCAGATTCGCACCAAGTTGCAAGCCATGGCTGCACAGTATGGGGATTAGGGTTACATTATAGAAAAAAAGAGCAGCTTGCACGTGGTCATAGCCCGGTTAAGTAGACATCAAAAGGCAGATGTATCCACTATAACTATAACTTCATTTCACCTGATCTATTTTGGTAGCTACCCCTCGACTAGGGTAACTATCCTCATACTGACCTGTTGTCCATACCCGCACTACGTCACCAACCTGAGCACTATAATCTACTCCTGTCGTTCCCAATATGTATTGTTGTTCCGTACTTTTAGTAGGTGATACGGTTATCGTTGATTCATTTTTATCCAGAACCATAGCTTCGAAATTGGGTTCCTCATGTACTTTTTGTTGGACAGATTCATTTGAAATCCCTGCATCACCGGTAGCCATGACTCCACGATCACCTTCAGTCTCGCATCCGATGAGAATAAGGGTCGTTACTAACATAGTTGTTACTAACATAACTGGCATCTTACTTAATATGAATTTATGCTTCATTTGTACCCACCCCCAGTAAAAATGGTATATCCTTTGTAACGTAAGGGAGATTCATTTTGTTGCAATCCCGAAATGCTAAGCCAGTAGATCCTCTCAAATGAAAAACAGCCTGCTATAAGCAAGCTGTTCCTCGTGCATCATCCTACAATCGAAGAGATTGTACTCTAGTTCACCTTAACCAGACTCCATTGTTGATTCGCTCCGCCGTTATCCTCCCATTGAATCGTAGAAGCACCCGCACTCATCGATCCTTGGTTGATATCGACAGTAAGGCCGCTGTTGCGATTCGCCAAAACAATATATCCGCCTACATCAATCGGCAGCCACTGCTGGTTATAACCTCCGTTAGCCTGCCACTGAATTAGCGATGCTCCGCCCTGTGTGGAACCGGAATTGACATCAAGCAACAATCCGCTGCCAACGTTCCGGATGTTGTAATATCCGTTGCCTGCCGGCTCCAACTTCCATTGCTGATTGGCTGCTCCGTTATCATTCCATTGAATAATGGTCGCGCCTCCGGCTGATGAAGCACCATTCACATCCAGTACAAGACCGCTGTTACGGTTAACAAGCTTGTAAATAGCCCCTGCTTCATACCCTGTGCTGCCACTGTAGGCTGCGCCAGAGATCACATAAGTAGTTACCGAATTCGCTTTAGACGTCGTTGTAAACTTTTTGTTTTGGACCGGTATGTTCGTAAGCTGTTGTAATTTCTCCGTTGCCGAAGTTCGGTACACTTGTACGGACGAACCTACACTTGAGAAGCGACTCAAATCATAGGTTACCGAAGTATCGGTAGATTCCGAGTTTGTCGTAACGAGTACCACTTTGCCGGATGCCGCATCATACGCCGCAAGGGTATTCGCATCACTCATGCCAATGATTTTGTAACCTGGACGAATAAATTTGCTGTAATTCCCCATAACGTAGTATTTCTGATTAACCGTATAACTGGTCGTTTTTGTATTGTTCAGCACGTTTTTGAAAAATCCCCAGCCTTCCGCACTATCTACGGCCTGCCAGTACACCCAAGCCGTAGCTCCCATGTTACGCATATCCTTCAGAATGATACGTGACATGGTAAGACCACTTGCATCTCCATCTCCGTATTCGGATGTCCATAAGTGTTTGCCCGCAGATGCTGCCGTATTACGCATTGCTGTCCGGTTGTTACCATTATACGTATGTGTGTTAATCTGGCTGATCGCTGATTGAACGGCAGTGCTGTAGCTTTTATAGGAGGTGTTGGTATCATCCAGATTGTTTTCTTCCGGTGCACTTAGCTTGGTGGTTAGTCCTTTGGCAATCAATGATGCCTGAACCTGACTTAGAATCGCATTCTGCTCAGCAAGGCCGAAGTGCATGCCTTCCTGATCATTCCCTTGCTTCCACCAATTCGAGATTGGTTCATTCAGTGGTGTCACCGTATCAAATGTAATGCCCCAATGATCCCAGAAATGCTTCACAACCTCCGTTAAATAATCAGCAAAATCATCATAATAATCCGGCTTGAGGTTATTACCGCCATTCGGCGCTCCCGAGACACCGCCACTGATCGTCATCCAGTAAGGTGCCGAGTTAGCAAAAGCTTCAATGATGTTGACTCCCTGTGCCTTGGCAGCTTGCAACATGTAACGCTGATTAGCGTCGGCAGTCCAATCGTACACACCTGGAGAAGGTTGAAAACCAGGAACCGCTTTACGGTATTCAAGGACATTGGATGAAGGGTCATCCCCGCCTCCGATGTTATATCTCAGAATGTTCATGCCAATTCCTGTCGCTGGATTAAACATTTTCTCCACATATTCATCCCGATTTGAATATTCACCAACGACCTTACCCCACCAAGCCAGCGATGTTCCCCAACCTTCCACTGTCTGATATTGTTTCGATGGATCAGCCACAGCCGTATAAGCTCCAGCAGCCGATACTTCGGACCCTGAACCCAAGCTTCCAACCAGCAGTGTGCCACTTAATAGCACCGCACTCATTCGTTTCAACCACTTCATCCACTTCACTCCTTATACATTTTTTAGATAAGTCATTGGGTAAAAACATTCGGGTACCATCCTGACTATTAAAATCGAAATCGTCTGCTAATTCTTGACACTTGCCAATAGCTATGGAGTGATCTCCCGGAAAGTTGCATCGGATTTATCCAGAGCCGTGACAACAGGTTGCAAACGTAACACTTGATCGTAATGTCTCAGATACAGATTCGGATTGTTAAATAAGCTATACGAAGACCAGTTTGCATTCGCCAGCCCGTTAACCCGTTTGAACGTCGCATCATTGCGGAACGCAGCAGTTCCGTCATTTTTCACCAGCACAACATTGCCATTATTATTGCGCAGGAAATAACCAGGATAATTCATCGCTTCAAACGAGATGCCCATCGCATTCGCCAAACCAGGAATGATCCGAAACTGCGCATCCTCTGCTGGACTCACGCTGGCATCAATCCGAGCTTGATAGTTATAGTGACGAATGAAACTGCCTGGTACGTTAAACGATTCAAGCTTGCGAATATCACCCGGCTGACCGGATTCTTTCAGTACGGTCATATGGCGTACCATGCCGGACAGACCCGCGATCTCCTGTTTGCCACTCCAACTCTGAAAGTTGTCCGCCGAGTCGCTGTAATAATATTTGTGATCTGCATACCCATCAAAATAAATTCGCCAAGAACCATTATCGAGTTGGATCAACGCCGGTCCTTCTACCCAGGAACCCCAGCCCGCCCAATTACCTGTGCCTTTAAACGTGTATGGCCCTTTCAGCGAGTTGGACGTGGCATATTCAATGTATTTAGTCGTTTCGTTCTTCGTAAACGCGTGATAGGTCGAGCCTGTCTTTACTACAAAAGTGTCAATATAATTGGAAGCAAGACCTGTAAGCACCGCAGGGGAAGACCACGTTGTGGATGCCAGATTGCTTCCTGATGCGGTGATGACATGTGGCTTGAAGTTCTCATAGTTGCCAGGAGAGAGAGAGACGATGATGTTCACACTACCATTCGTGTCTTTGAACCATTCCGGTGCCCAGGTATGGGCAATCGGGGTTGTAGTAGACAACGTAATATTGCGGACAAACGTCCAATTCATCTTGTCCGGGCTGGACGCGATGCCAACCGTATTGCCTGACCAGTTGGTGGTGTACACCACATAATACAAACCATCGGTGTGTTTCATGATGCTGGGATCGCGAATTAAGTCCGCCGCAGGTGGGGTATATGCTGGACCTTTCAGCAAACCGTAGTGTTTCGCGTTATATGACTCATAGATATACATGTTGGACTCGCTTGTGTTCGTAAAAGCCGTCATCGTATACACACTGGTTGTTGCTTTCACCGTAATCGGGAATGTGATCGTGAATATCATCAACAATCCTAACGTGAGTAGGAGTACAGCTCTATGTTTGCCCCATCGCTGTGCCCTGCGTTTCCTTTTGGTTAACATGAACCCAGCTCCTTATCCTGCATAAGAATCATATTGGACTACCTTCTGACTGAACGAAGTGTGTGCATAAACATACTTCCTTTTGCCAAGAAGCTGTTACGGTATCTGCTCCCGTCCCATTTACATGAAACATCACCCCCTTTACAGGAATACACGCTTTATGTATACGCTTACAAAATATAATCTTTGTCTCCCTCTCTTGAACATAGAGATGAAGCACTGCTACTTTTCTTTCTTTATGAATTCGCTTAAATCCCCTCATTCTCATATAAATCAGTTTGAACCAAGAGTCGCTATCTATACCAAATTCTCCTATGATTTAGATTTATATATAAGAATGAGGGGCAATTTCCTACAGTCTAAGGCTATTGCTAACACCTAGGGCTATCGTTATCCAATATTATTTATACTTGCTCTATTGCATACATCTTAGATGCATGGCTCTTAAAAGATTTCTAATTTCTAGTTCTATTCTTACTTATATTCTTACTTCTATTTTCAATTCTATTTTAAATTCTGTATTTCCCTTCTATTTTACATGCTATTTTTAGTTGCTATTTCTATTGTCCCACTGTACTCCACGGATATCGTGACATCTCATCCAGCAGCAATCTTACCCGTTCGGGTGTTCTGCCTTCCTCGTCAAAAATGAGCAGTTCATTCTCTTCCCTCAGCCACGCAACAGGAATTTTGTAATCCTCCTGCGGCCCAATCTGCCAGTATCGGCCCAAATGGTGTCCGTTGACATGAATCGTTCCTTTGCTCATGCCTGTCAAGCGAAGCATCAAGTTTACTTTGTGATGCCCGGCTGTGACAGGTTTGGCAAAACGCCAGCGATACCATACCGGCTGACCGTATGAAGCGCCCGGTGTAGTCACTCCTGGTGTATCCTCTGAGAGATCACATGACTCCCATGACGCAGGAAGTAACGCATCCGTACCAGCCATTCGCCAATCCTGAAGCTCACCCTCATGAAGATAAGTAATCAGCTCAAGTCGATTGAGTGGTGACCGACTATATGGCATCTCAAGCGTATTTACAACTCCAGACTTTACGTAGCCGGATATGTCCAGCGTCTGGAACGCAAACCAGTCCTGATAAGCAGGCATCGGAATTTCAATGCCGTTAATACGCAAACCTTTGCTCGGAGCACCCACAAGTACAGCCCGATCCATACCATCCAGCGTAAAACTTCGACGAAGCACCGTTCCTCCCCGAATGGAGTTCACTTCATCCAAATGTATAGTTCCTATTTCTGTTCCTGTCTCTGGCTCCATCTGCCAATCGCGGCGAATATCCTGTACTTGCCCGCCAAGGTACACCGCTCCTGCTACACCCTTGTGTTCCCCAAGATAAGGAGAAAAGTTCAGTCGGCCCATATGCTGTACAAGCAATTGCAACGTATTCTCCCCCTGAGTTACCTGAATGGGAACAGCCGCCGCACCAACCTGGCGCACTAGCGCTTGCTCAGCACCGTTTACGATAATTCTCGCGGTATCTTGTATGCTAGGCAGCACGAGATTCATCATTCCACCCACCATACTGGCAAAATCACATTCGTACAGCAGGTAGCCAAAGTCCTGACCGTACTCGGAAAAATCGATAGGATGCCCGCTCGCAGAGCGTTGCTTTGCCGTTAATGTAACACGGGAGAACTCAGGAGATTTGCGCAACACCGGAGCCGGCGGCGCAGGAGGAATCACCCAAGCAGGCTGATCTTCAACTGCAATAGATGCCGATTCAGGCTGTGTCTCCACTTCTTGAGTAAAAAACTCACGTCCAGTCCGTGCCTGTTCACCATTTAGCCAGTCGCCCAGCAACATCATTGTACGCTCGGGATCAGAGATCATGCCTTTCACTTGCCCGGACCCCGTGACATCCACATCGTCAAAACCGATGGCATAACGCAAGCTTTGGCCATCAGCAGATTCCATTCGCCATGTGCGATTCATCGCGTCACGATCCAGAATGATGAACCGAATGGACATGCCATTGGCTTCAAAACGCATTATTCCCGGCTCCTGAAAATGGAATAGGTCAAAACGATATGCATTTCTCCCCGCATCCTGTTCAATCAGTACTTGCATCGTGCTTTCTTTCAGAATGATATTTCCTGCGACCGATTCCCTTCTTGTTCCCAGTTCCAGCTCAACTACCGAGCGTTGTCCTCTGTCAGCTGTGATGAACAACGTCAGTTCTCCATTAATCATCTCATTACCGGTTATTAAAGCTCCTGCGGTAAGGTACACCTGTTCAGCAATTTGCACGCGATCCAGCAATGGAACAATCTGTCCCGGATGAATCGATATCGGCAACGTACGGCCTTCCTCAAGCGTAACGTTCACCGTCTCACGCTCATCCTTGTGACTCTCCACGAACCAGATTTTTTCTTGCCCCGTCTGTCTACCGCGCACGGATATGCCGCCCGGATGCCGCACCTGAATCTGTTCAGCAGCGATTTCCTCAGATTCCATCAGCAGTGATCCAAACGCACGCACAAAATAAGAGAGGTTTTTCGTCACGGCATATTTCGGCGTCACACGTCCATATTCACTCAGCGGAGCATCGTAATCATACGATGTGATCATGAAAATATCACTGTCACCCAGCGTTCTTCCACCGTATCCACCGAAATTAGTCCCCCCATAGAACATGTAATAACTGATTCCGGTATATCCGGCTCTCAGAATTTCCATGATTCTTCGGTCCAGCAGAGAAGGCGTCTTCTGGATTGCCGAAGGTCCTCCCCAATTTTCAAACCAGCCGGTCCAGAATTCAGTAACAATCTTTGGTGTATCTGGCTGTTTCGAACGTAAATTCGCATAATGTCCATCCGCACCAGACCAGAAGTTCGCTCCCTCAATCGTTCCTTCCGCTCCGCCAACACATGTAATCAGCGGGACGTCTATCCCTCGTTCCAGTATCCCGTCCCTAAGTGTGGTCATATGTGTGCTTGCCGCCTCATCATCCATCAGATAACCGTACTCATTTTCGACCTGGACGAGGATTACCGTACCTCCGGCAGACAATTGACGCTTACGAATAACAGGGATGATCTGATCAAAGTAGAGCTGCACATAATGAAGGTACGTTTCATTATTTTCACGGAATTTTACATTCTCTTTCGTTCCCAACCAGTACGGAAATCCACCGAAATCCCATTCCGCACAGATAAACGGACCCGGTCGTGCAATAACCCACATACCTAGCTCTGCACACAGATCAAGAAATGCACCGCAGTCGTTATCGCCTTCGAAGGACCATTGTCCCTCTTCCGGTTCGTGTACATTCCATGCAAAATAGGTATCAATGCAGTTCATACCTGCCAGCTTGGCCTTCATTAAGACATCACGCCATTCTTCCTTCGGCATACGGAAATAATGAATGGTCGCACTGTTCAGGAAGATACGTTCACCGTTTAGATAAAAGCTGCGCGCATCATATGTCAGCTCCGTATGAACATCATTCTTGCTGCTGAGCTTGTTATTCTCTTGTTCTTGAAACAAAAGTGATGTTGGTTCTGTCAACGCGATCCCCTCCTTCTCTTATTTATAGATAAAGAACGCTCTCTATTGAACTTCGAATTTACACGGATCACTCCGATGTCAGAATAACTTGCAGATCGGTGCTGTTCTCCGCTATTACTCTGCAGATGGCAGAACACCTTCAAGCACGACAGTAGTGATGGAGTTATCTGCGGTTGGCACTTCAATGCCGTTGGTGTACACCGGGATATCCTCCAGCTTCTGCATATTGAGCTCCGGTGATGTCTGGTACACCTGGGCGGAGCCTGTTTTGGCAACATCCCAGCCGGTCAGGTCAAATGCTTTGTTTTCCGCTGACAACTCATTCCGAATCACCAGTACAAGCCGCTGTGCCTTGGCATCATAAGCCGCAAGTGTTCTGCCTTCATCCGTCGGAATAATGACCGCACCTGGACGAATGTACTTCGTGAACTGAGCCATACCGTAATATTGCTTGGTCAACTCGTATTGCTCATCACCGTTAAAATTCGCATGAATGAAGCCCCAGTTGTTGTTCGCTCCTTCGTCTTCAACAGCTTGCCAGTATACCCAGGCGGACGGTTGCATGATTTTGAGATCAAACATGATCCTGTCTGCCAGTTCCTGTACCGAGGTCATGTCCTCATGGTTATGCGGCTCACTGCCGCCGGTACCATATTCGGACATCCAGAGCTTTTTGCCGAGTTTATCAGCCAGAGCACGCAGTTCTTCCATTTTGCTGCCGTTATACGAATGGGTATTCATCTGTTGCACCGCATCAAGCGTGTCCTGGTCATACAAGCTGAAATTAAATACGGTCTCATCGATGCTGTTATCGTCCGCGGCACTGATTACCGTGCCATCCAGTCCTTTGTTTTTGAGCGAGGCGGCCGTTTTCTTAATAATTTCGGCCTGTTTCTCGGTACTGAAATGACTGCCCTCCTGCTGGTTACCTTTTTTCCACCAGTCGGCAGAAGGTTCATTCAGCGGATCAAGGGTGCGAAATGTAATGCCCCACGTATCCCGATAATGCTTCACCACTTCCGTCAAATAGTCGGCGAACGCATCGTACTGATCTTCACGCAGATTATTACCTCCATCCTCGGCACCAGTGACCGAGCCACTAATCGTCATCCAATACGGAGGTGAGTTAGAGAAGGCCTCCGTGATGTTGACTCCGCGTTTGATCGCACCCTGCATTACGGAACGCTGACCCGCATCCGCTTCCCAATCCCACTTGCCCGGCTCAGGCTGAAAACCTGGAACGTCACCACCTGGACGAAGCGCGTTCATTTCCGGGTTTTCTTCACCGCCTATATTGTAACGAACGATGTTAAGTCCCAAGCCTTTGGCCGGATCAAATATCAGATCCATAACCTCATCCACCTTCGCCTGATCCTTCCAGCCACCGAGATCATTCGCCCACCAAGCCAGCGACGTACCCCAGCCTTCAAAATGATCATACGACTGCTCCAGCTTGAGATGCACCGGATCTTCCTGAAATACAAGTACCTCGGGGGATGGATTCATATAATGATTGATAGCAACTCCTCCTACGGCTACCAAGGCAAGCAAGGCTGTACCTGCGAATACCAAACCTCGTCTGCCCCTGAAACGCTGTTCATGATGTGCCATCGTGACTCCTTCTTTCGTGATCCATAGATCTTCTAAGTTGATGTAGTTCATTTTGTGAAGTTGCTCGTGTTGTGTACATTTTGAAACCCATTTCATGAAATCGGTTTCATTAAGTTGAAAATTAAAACCCGTTCCACAGGATGAAAAGGGTCTCATTTACGCCCTCATTATATTTCACGCTTCAAAGAAATGTCAACGCTTTCTTTTTTTGAGAAGCAGACCCACTACCGGGCGGCAGGTCCTGTACTTTGGCGGATAATCAGCCTAGGTTCCAATACATTCTGTTTCTTCGGTTTGCCTTGATTGATCAGGTCATGTAACATATCCACTGCCTGTTTGCCCAATTGATACGTATTCTGGGATATCGTTGTCAGTTCAGGAATCACGGCACTCGCTAGCGGTGTATCATCAAAACCGATGATCGAAATATCTTTCGGGATCGACAAACCATACTCAATGGTCGATTTAATTGCACCAATCGCATTATTGTCGTTGACACAAATCACTGCCGTTGGCGGATTGTCCTGCTGCAGAAGTTTGGACATCTCCCGCTTGCCGTCGTCAATCGAGAAACCGCCTAACAGCTGGCGTTCTTTTGGTATTTCAATCCCATGTTCACGTAGTTTCTTCTGTACCGCTTTCACCTTGACCATCGTGGTAGATAGCTCCTTCATTCCCCCGACAAAAGCAATCTCCCGATGCCCCAGCTCAAGTAGATGCTCTGCAGCCATAGCCGCACCGGCTCCCTCGTCAGTGTATACCCGGTGAAGTCCGCTCTTGGCAATATTACCATTGACCAGCACAATAGGCATATGCCTGCTCATATCCATCAATTCCTGTGCCATGTTATCAGGGCAGACCTGTAAATTGATACGTCCGCCGAGAAAGATAATGCCATCCACCCGTTTCTCCCGCAAAATGGAGAGATATTCAGACTCACGATTAGAGTCCCCTGCTGTGTTACATAAGAAGAACGTATATCCGAGTCCACGTGCTTCATTCTCTGCCCCCCAGAACACTTCAGGGAAAAAAGGGTTGGTGATATCCGGCAAAATGATGGCGATGGTGCCCGTCTCTTTCTTGATCAGGCTGCGTGCCTGAGCGTTCGGTTGAAACTGATGTTTCTCGATAATCGACATTATCTTCTCTCGCGTGCTGGCACGAACCGGAGCCGTATCATTCAACACCCGGGAGACGGTCGATACAGATACGTTTGCTTCTTTCGCAATATCATATATGGTGATCGATGTCATAGGGGGGAAACCTTCCTTTTTTCTCTATTTACCTGCTTATCATACCAGATAAGATATCACGAATGAAATGCATTTCATTCTACAAGATGCTATATAAGTTGAACTAAAGAATTTACACAAGCCACTCCGATGACAGAATAACCTTCCAATCGCTGTTATCCCCAGATTCTTTTTGATTCCCCTTTCTAAAGGGAAAAATCCGGTAATAAAGGCGAACGCTCCGCTTTTTCAGGTTTTTTCTGTCCTCTTCGTTAATGTGTAAAAGAATAGTTCAACTTATATGGCGTGTGAAAATAAACAGCTTGCTGTCGGCATTCACTACCTGTGTGCCGTTGCTCAGTTGAACCAGCGGCATATCCCAATGGGTATGCCCGCTGAACACCAGCGTCTCCGGCCCGGCCTCCAAGGCCTGCCGGATGAGCGGTTCACCCCTAAGCCCAAGCTCGGCGATGCCCGGGCTTTGGTGCAAAAGCAAGCAATCCGGCTGCTGCTTCAGCAGCTTGCGCACGGATTGCAGGTACGGCTCTGCCGGCAGCCGGTTCGGCTTGTCCGGCCTGCCGATGATGCCGCCAAGGCCCGCGATGCGTAGCTGACGCGCCTTGGCGGCGTGGGGCGCAAGGCCACCCGGTGGGTGGCCAGCGCTAATAATCGCAGCTGGGCCATCCATGCAATGGATGCCCTCGCTGTGGTGTAACCGATGAGCGTCTGCATCATCGGTTAGATCGTGGTTGCCGTGGACGCCGGCAACCCAGCCGAAGGCTGCCCTGAAGGCAAGCCAGACGGGAACCGGATTGCCAGTCGCTCCCCTTTTCCCGCGCAGGGCATACATATCTCCACATAACAGCACACCCGTCTTCTGCGGATCGAGCTCAGGCCACTCCACCTCCATCAGCAGACGAATATAGGCAGGCAACATCTCACCCAAAAGCTTATCCGTAGCCCCCGTGTCAGAGGCGGCATCAGATTCCTTCTCCATCACAGGTACAATTCCCTGCAAATCTGAAGTGACAATCAGTGCATCGATACCTTCAGGCAAGCCATCTAATGTACCATGATAGATCGGAAGCTGAGCCTGAATGACCTCGCCACCGGGAATCGCATTCAAATACGCATAATGTTCAATGGGATCATGATTCAGTTGCTGTATTTTCAACTTACCTCTCCCCCTTTCCTTATATATTATTTTACATTCTAATCGGCAATTATGGTCCATATATTAAATTGTAAGCGAATTCATTGGGAAACAAAGGAGTGTGACGACGCCATGATCATTCAAGTGAGTCCGCAAGCAGAAGCACGACTTATGGAGCAATTGGGGAATCGGCCCGGCTTTTTCAAATTGTTCTATGATACTGCTGGTTGCAGTTCTGATGGAATTGCGGTACTTCTGATTTTAAATGAACGAGACAGTGATGACGTGCCTATTGAGGCTGGTTCACTTCCGTTTGTGATTAATAAAGAGCAAAAAATTCACTTTGAAGCCTGTTTACGTCTGCAATCCGAAAATAATTTCCCTTCCTTCCGTCTCAGCAGTGATTCGACGATTTACGGAAGTAACGTAAAGGTGTATGATCTGCGGGATGTAGCTAATGTAACGTCTGAATCTACGGAATGGTCTGTTAAATAATCACTTTGCATGGATGAAGATTAGAAACAGAACCTCCCTCTCCCACAATGTTGCGGAAAGAGAGGTTTTGTTGGTAAATCTACTTTATTAACCAAATTCCAGAGCAAGCAAGTTCTTTATATTATTATGTTGATTGATAACCAAACCCTTCTACGACTTGTAACGTTTATTTTACAAGCGCCCTAAACACAGTACGACTCAAGAAAAGAGGACTACCGATGAGAAACCATCATATCCTGTACCAAGCTATTCTCATACTCTCACTCATATTTATTTCAGGATGCAGTAGCGGTGAAAGTAGCACTAAAGCCCCTCCACCAACAATTAAGCCTGGCGAAGCACAGACTCGCGAATACCTTTCCATTACTAACACCGAATACGTCAATGAGACAGATTCCACGGATGGAATGAAAATGAATGTGTATACATACGACTTAGAGTCCAAAGCTCTCAATAAAATGACTGACTTGCCATATAACTCACAATATCCCTTGACCGTAGTTTCGTTGGCAGAAGACACCACGTATTATTCGGGTGAGGGCAAAAATAAAGGGGATGAGCTATTCGCTTATGATATGAGAACACAGCAAGTACAGCAATTAAGTTCTAATTTATTTGCGATAAATGCAATAATCCCGGATGTCACTGAGAATACACTAATGATGGCTGCTGTGCAAAAAGGAGAACGCCCTGTAAAGGTCATGTTTCTGGATAAAGCAACACAAAAAATCTCGATATTAAATGAGCAAGATTCAGATACGACCACATGGGACATCGCATATAACCCAGAAACAGAAAAAGCATACGCCATCCAATACTCTGAGGAAGAACAATATGAGCAGATGGAAAAATCAAATCAGACCCAAAAACCGATGGTTCCACCAAGTCATACCATTATCGAAATTGATCCCGTAACGAATCAAACTCGTGCAATCATCAAACTCAAAGATGAACAGATTCTCACTTTATCCTCAAGAGGAAACCAGCTTCTCATCGCAACGGCAAAACACATTAATAAAATGCCCATCGGATATAGTCTTGTGGATCTGAAGACAGGACAACGAAAGGAACTTTATCTGCCGATCAAGGCCAGTAGTGAATTATTTCTGGACAAAAACGGTAACGGATTTTATTTTCTTGGGGAAAAAGGAAATGGCGATACCGAGAGAGGTATTTACTATTATGATATGAAAACGGATGAGATAGTGACTGTTTTTCTGCAAAAAGAAGGGTTCATTAATAACTTCACGCTGGTATCAGAGCCAGGCAAAAAATAAAGATACTCCTTTAACAACAATAGATATTTTTACCGTGCGAGCATAAACACATAAAAAACCTCCTAATCCACTATTTGGGATATGAGGTTTAATGTATTTAATGAAATCTTTCAAGTTGTATCATTGGGTATACTTCATTCAATCCTTGCTAGCTCGTCTTGAATCGTGCTGATTCCTCAGCGAGCTGTCTGGTCAAAGCATCGATGGTCTGCACGAGTTCTGCCAAATGCTCGGTCATTCCAGACTGCTCTTCCATCGTGGCGGTGACTTCTTCAATGGATGCGGACACTTCCTCGCCCGAAGCAGACAAGTTCTGTGCCGCGCCAAGGACTTCGTCCTTATCCCGTTCAATGGACTCGATCTCGGATGCGATCGCCTGCACCTGATTCATCATATTTTGCATATTTCGCGTTGCAAAATTAAAGGTTTCCTTGGTTTGCATCACGCTACTCTTATGTTGCTCGGCAATGGCCTCAATGGCCTGTACGCTCTGGTTATTCTGCTCCACATGTTCAATCGTCTGCATAACAATACGGTGAATGTCCTCGGATTGCGCCGTTGTCTGTTCGGCCAGTTTGCGTATTTCGGACGCAACCACGGCAAATCCACGGCCCTGTTCTCCTGCACGCGCCGCCTCAATCGATGCATTCAGCGCAAGCAGCTTGGTCTGATTCGCTATCTCGGCAATGGTACTTGTGATTTGCTGAATACCGGATGAGCTCGCAGCAAGTTGAACCGTAATCTTCGAGATGTTATTTACCTCTGCTTCGTTCCGATCATTAACGGCGATAAGGGCATCGATCACGTCATGATTATCTCGGAATGCATCCGTAATTTCATCCGCTTGAGCCATGACAGACTGGGACATCTCGTTTACATTTACAATTTTGCTACCCACGTTCATAAATTGATCCACGATCGCCTCTGTATCGTTAGCCTGCGACTCCATCGCCCGGGATATTTCAAGTGCAGTGGCTGTGGTATCGGTAATCGATGTAGATGTCTGCTGTGCAGACTGATCCAGTTCCGCCGTACTTTTATTCAAAACACCAATAGAAGCGTTCATACTGGCAATCAGTTGTCTGTTTCCTTCAGCCATCGTGTTAAAGCTATCCGCGAGTTCGCCGAACTCCCCACTGTATTTCTCCTTCGCCTGTACCGTCAAGTCTCCACCAGCAAGCTGTTTAAACAACGTAGTAATGGACGCGACTGGTCTGGTCATCACGCGTGAGAGAAGAATCCCTACAATGATGGAAAAGGCAATGGAACTGAATAGAACAATATACATTTTATTCGCCATGCTTGTTAGAGGTTGATTGACGTCTACGTAGGAATCCTCAACTATAATCGTCCAATCCGATTGTGGAATTTTGGAATAAAACACCACTTTCTCGTCCGTGCTTACCTCGCCCTGTTGTAATTTATCACTTGGAGCCAAATCCACAAGAGACTTGTATTCCCCGCTTTCTAACGGTTTCCCTGCCATATCTGCATCTGCCGAGTGATACATCACCTTACCCACCCGATCCAGAACAATCACTTTACCTTCATCATTAATCTTGACGTTCTGCAATTGGTTCACAAAAAATGACGTAGATATCGTGGCAATAAGTACTCCGTTTACTTGCTTGTTTTCATCATACATTGGAGAGGCAAAAACCGTGCCAAGTGTACCCAGCGTTTTGGAAATGATGCCTTCACTGATTACCTGACGGTCTTGAATTGCTTCCTTAAAATAAGCCCGATCTGCCCGATCTCCGCCCACGGCCTTAGGGTCGTTCGCTGCGACTACCGTGCCATTCTTATCAATCAGCATGAGCACAACAGCGCCCTCAATACCTTCTAAACTTTGAGCTAATATATCATTGGATTCACTAATTAAGCTCTGATTTTCCTCGAAAAAGACATTTGCATCCTGCCCTTGATTCGCACTCCGAATCGCCAGCAATTGTTCAAAAGCCTTATGTTTGGTCATTAGAAATGCGGCTTGCTTAGACAACTGCAGGGAGGTAAACAATCCCGCTCCGATCCGATCCGAATTGGCATGAATTTCATCTTTACTTTTATCCTGTGTAATACCTTCAGCTATCTTATAACACAGCACAGCCGTTACGGTCAGTACGATACACACGAGGAGACTGATCATTAATGGTAATTTGACCCGAAAAGACATATTCCTTAAGCGCTGTCCTACTTTTGCAAAAAACATAAACACTTCCACCATCCATCCCGATTTTGTATGAACCAATATAATATTTGATATTTTAATATCGGTTTTTATTAAATCGTTCGATAGATAATAAAGCGTTTTCAAAAAAAGAATTTGAATTTGAAACCTAAGTAGACCAGCTCATTTCGCTTAAATGCTCACTCATTTATTCTATTTTACTTTTTCAAGATCTAAAATTAATTTTTGTATCGCCTTCCTCTCCTTAATCTCAATCTGATTTATGAAATCAATAACATGTTGTATATCTTTTGTACTTTCTGTGAGCATATATTTTAGACATATATTTCTTAGCACCAAACATTGCTTTTTAATGTCTGTGTATGCTTCAAAATGTAAATCATATTCAGTAATAAGGTTTAGAGTATTCAGATATTCCAGACCTCTCAGCATGACTTCTTTATGATCTGAAAGTAAATGTACAGATCTAACCAGGCTGAAAACAAACTCTTCATTCTCTTTAATGTAGTTGATAAGAAATGGATAAACGCCGATTCCCCAGCTATCTGAATCATTGCCCGGCTCTTCGATCAGTTTGTAGTCAACAGAAGATTTAGTCTCATATAAATATTCTTTTAATTGTTTTATTAGAAGTTTGAGATCAAACTTAAATTCTATTTTGTGATCTTTAAACTTCAACAGTTGTACGCCTTTAAACCACTCCCCCTCGGAATAGGGACTTAAAAATGCTTTGTTAACGCTTTTAAAATCAGCTTCCGAGAAGCAGTAGGTGGTATCAAAAAAATCAGCTATGTAAAAAATTCCCCTTTCTTGGTCATATCCATAAATGAGCATATCATGTGCCCCATGCCACTTATTAAAACTTCGATAGGATGAAATATAGTATTGATCAATACTCAAATACACATAATTCCCATCATCTATTGCATCAATAATAAACTGCACTATATTATCACACCACTTGGACAAGACTCTTTTTTCGTAATGGTGCATCGTAAACAGTCTATAATATTCCCGAAAAACAGGCGTGTAAAATTGTAGGTACACCTCTGGATTTCCCCAGCCTACTAGTTGAATATGATTATGAATAAACCATGGGTAATATGCTTCCTCATAAGTGCAAAGTATAGCATTTGTATTAGCAAATGCTGGCAGAGAAGTAATTAAAGGATACTTTATAGGCAATACTTTTTGGGTTGGCAATAGCTATCTTCCTTTCTTTTTCATTATTTGACCTGTACTTTCCATAAAGCAAATCAATTACTATCAATCCTGTATTACATCCAAATAGCTGGACGTCACTTCATATTACACTCCATCATACAAGTTAAACTAAGAATATGTTAAAATACTAAAAAGAACCAAGTTAATATTTCTCATTTAAGTTAGATTTATGAATAATATAACAAAAACCCCACTCACATCACTTAAAAAATCTAGTTAAAACACGACAACTGAAGCTCAAAAAAAGGCCGCCTGCTTTTCAGTTAATTAGTTTAATTGCATTACACAAAAAAATATCACCTAAATGGGGAGAAACCACTAATGAAAACGTTACCACTTTGTAAACCTCTAATTTCAAATTATCCTCAACATGCCTTCTATCTATCCATTATTTCTGAAAATAAGGAATGTCAACCATGGATTTATTCAAATTATACGAATTTGTTTTTATCAGAATTACCAAACAATGAGTTTTTCCTTGATTTCTTTGTCCAGACACCTGAACATCACTTCAACCCATGGTTTAAAGATTCACAAAGATTACATCGCGACCTGATATTGAAGTCCATACCCGACTTAATCTCGTTTATTAAAGATCAAATCAACTCAAATTATTACATTTTGACACACGTTGATGAGTACTTCATCCCTAACACGAATTCATATAATAACGATAGGTACACTCACGCGGTTATGGTTTTTGGCTATGATGACTCGACCCGGGAGTTTCAGCTTGCAGGATTTTTCAATGACCGCATCTACTCTCAAACAACTGTTTCATACGATGAATTCAAGAAAGCATTCGAGGAATGCCATATCTATGATGATTATCTTAACTTCACTCATCTGCTGAAAATCAATCCAGAATACCATAATGGAAAAATATATAATTTCTCTATTTCTTATTTTGCAGAATGCATGGAAAACTATTATACCTCATTTAATGAAATGAAGAATTTCCAAAGTTTTTACACTCCCGAGCTTTACTCAGACCGAACCTTTGGTTTGAATATCTATAAAAAACTAACTGCTTTCTTAGCGTTAAATCTTTCCGAAAAACTGAACCTTGAAACACGCTTTCTATATACACTCAAAGAACATAAAAAATTTATGAATCTAAAAATAAATTATATTGAACAAGAAGGACACTATTATTTCCCAGATGTTTTTAAAAATAACTATCTTCAAGTCGAAAAAGAAACAACTATCCTACTCAACCAATTCTTGAAATGTTTAATAACCCAAAAAGATATCAATATTAATAAATTAATTGATAAACTTAACTCTCTGTACCAATTGGAAAAAGAAGCGCTAGAGCTAATCCTCGCCGATTTCACCAAACAGGGCATAATCAAAAGCCAGTATTCCATACCTATTGCTGACTAATTGATCTTAATCGTTATATTTTCCCAAACGGATATCCAGATTATAATTCGGATATCCGTTTGGGATTTTTTGAGTTCAGGACGATACAGAATATATTTATGACAGATTACTTCCCCAGTTCCGCAATACGCTGACCGATACGTGGAAACAGGCTGAATGCGTTCTCGTAAAACACCTTCTCATGATGCTGCTCTGGCACAAGCCGGCGGACGAATTCTGCATACAGATCGATAGGTGCAAGCGGCCAATCGGTTCCAAACAGCATCTTCTCATAATGATCCGAGTAAACCAAAGCCCTGCGGAAATGATCCATGAACAGTGGCTCATTCATAAAGCGTTCGAAGTGTGGGCGATCCCCCACCACAAGCCCAGATAAATCTGCGTACACGTTAGGGTTCTTAGCAACCACCTCAGCTGCATCCATCACCCAGGGATCACCGAGATGGCAGATCATGAAGTTTACGCTGCGCTGTTGCAAGGCAAGCTCGTCCACCGTTAACGGATGCGAATATTTGAGCAGCCCGTTCATGGAGTAGGTGTCTCCCGTATGGATGACCACAGGCAGATTGTATTTTGCAGCCAGCTCATAGACCGGGGTATAGATTTTGTCATACACATAGTGGTGATAGTATCCGGCATACAGCTTGATTCCCGCAACTTCGGACGATTGCAATCTGGCTTCGATCCGGTCCAGCTCGTCTTGAGCTTGTTTGCCGTCCAGTCGGTTAGGGTTAATGCCTACACATTCCATCAGAAACGATGGAACCTGTTCTTCCAGATCCAGTCCCATCGGGTTAGGGGAACTGGAATCCGGGAAAGCCCCTTTCGTTTGCTCGCTCACCCCCATGCCAATGCCAAGAATAACATCATTGCGATCAAATTCTGCCTTGAGACCCGCCGCGCTGTAGTCTACTTTGGACAGATCAATCGCAGTACGGTGAAAGCTGTCGATATCGGATAGATGAATGTGAATATCAATGATGGGCATCGAAGGCCTCCTCTTCGCTTGTTGATGTTACAAAGTTCAGTTTTAACAAATCATGTATATCCATCGTATGAAGCGGGATCGGCCCCAGAACAAGATAAGTGGGCTCCGTCCAGACGGTTTCGCCATCTTGTATCGTAAGCTCATGTGTTATGTTATGTCCTGTCACCAGATTGTTAGCAAAAGCCCAAGCACTCTGGTTCGGATAACGATTCACCGCATGCAGCATGTTTTGACGTGAAAGCGAGCCTATTCGGGATATGTGCTTCAAAGGCAGCCCAATGTCTACTTTGCCGAGCGGAAAACGATCTTGACCCGGTTGCTCGATCCAGCCTTCTGTATATACTTCCGAAGGTTTGAAGAAACGACCTTCTGTAAGAGCATAATTTGCTCGTGTCAGACCAGACTTGTTGGTCACCGCAAGTAAGGTGCAAAGTACGGGAACGCCAGGCAGCATCAGATAATGCTGATGAATGGTCATTCCCCGGTTCGCTTCATGTTTCTCGATGCGGGTGGTCACCTTCAAGCCTTTCCAAACATTACCGAATTGATCCTTCTGCTCCGACCACGATAGACTCGTTTGCTCCAATTGACGGCTAAAGCCGTTCATGCCTGGAATATCAACAGCCATCCCACCATACCAAGGATTCCACCACGAACGAGCGGCAGGTTCAGGATATGAGCTGTCCAGCCACTCCTCGCCTTGAACTTTCAGAGAGTGTACAATCCCCCCGAATGCCGGATCAGCCGTAATAGATAACACACCATTGTTGACGGTATATAACGTCCCTGAACCGTCTGCTCCCTTTTCAATCCCTTGCTGCACTTCAGATCGTGTCTGCGGGAACCAAAGAGAGATTCGTTCCTGAATCCGATCTTCTCCACGATACACGCCCCGTACTTTCCATATATTCAGTTGCTCATATGGGTTGGTACTGTCAGGGGAGTCAGACCCTTGCGGGTCAAGGCGGTCCGCTGTCATTGCCTTCGGCGCTCCCACTACCGTTTCCTCAGGCGAAAACTCCAGCTTATACGAGTTCAACTGCTCCGTCGTATCGAACTCGATCGTACGAGCTTTAATCTCGGGTTCCTTACCTTGCTGTACGTACAGCTCCAGCGTACCAGCAAGCTTAACAAGCTTACGCTCAACCAATTCAGCCTGTAGTACGTCCGCAGCAAATGGATTGCCATCATTCAACGTCACATCCAGATGACTGTCCAGCATCGGAATAACTCCATTAGGTTGTTTACGGGCGAATGCGCGGAAATCCGTCCACTTGGCAAACGTGTTAAGCGCAAATACCGTTTCCTTCGTGGCTACCGAGGCCCCGGCCTCCAAACGTCCCAGCTCGTGCTGTAATGCCAGCGTATATTCGGGTTTGATCAGCTTCAGCGAAGGGTCCCAATAGATGCCGCACGCTCCGTACTCTTCCTTGCAAAATAGCCAGTTCTCCGTAATCTGTCCCGTATCCCAATGGTTTGGATCCCCGGCATAATCATCCCCCATATCTACAAAACGACCCTGATAGGGCAGAATGAGCCGATTGCCGAAGAAACCAAAGTGATCCATCAGGAACAGTTCTTCTTCCCATGCTGTATCACGTGTATTCACAACCTCATGGGAGAACGTAGCGATTCCGTTAGCGGACAGTTTGGCAACCGTCTTCAGCAGTAATCCCGGGAAATTTTCCAATTCATAGGCCGCTTCCATAACCTGATGATTCCCTTCAGCCACGATCTGTACTTCTTTGGCTTCTTTTAGGGACAACTCCTCCGAGTACGGTTTCCCCAGCTTCGGATAATTCCACCAGAAGGAGTGATACGACCCAGGGTATTCGATCCACATGACATTATCATGTTTGTTCATATGAAGGGAGTAGGCCCCGTTCACCGCAATCCACTGGCCGTTCGCCTCACCGCCATATCTTCCTTCAATGCCCTTCATCAGCACTGAGAGTTTTCTTCTAAAAGAAATCTCCAATCCCCCCGCCGGAACAGCGGTAATCTCCACATCCTGTGCATAGATGCCATATGAATGCAGTGTAAACGGAACGGACACCGAGCGTTTGCCCTTCGCAGGCACACTGAAACGCAACGTACGTTCTGTCCAGTCTAGAAAGGCATCTGTCGGTAGTTCCATAACAAATTCTGTTTCCACATCCACATTGTTTTCCACGTTAAGGATCAGCTCTGCCGGAATACCCGGATATAATTCCTTCACGGGGAGAACCGGCGTAATTTTCGCCGGGAATTTAGGATGAACGCCCAGACGGAACTGAGCCTTCTTCCCGCCAATAAGCCAAGTGCTGCTAATGACTGGATGTGTTTTATTCTTGTTCTGTTCTTCGGTCACCGGGTCGAGGTAAAATTCCCCCTCTACGGTAATCGTTTCGCTTGGCTGCAACGTTTGCACGACATCCATAGCAAAACGGATATTTTTGTCGTCCTGTCCTTTGATCTCAAACTCAAGATCGGAATTAGATTTATTTTGGATATGATAACGCACGGGATAACTCGAACCAAACACCAGATCATGATGGTCTACTTCGGTGTGGATGCTGTAATCCGGCGTTTCGAGCGCGGCCAGACCGCGGCCTGTTTTTTCAAAAGATGCCCGCAGGGAGAGTTCTCCTTTTTGCCACGTATAATCCAAGAAATCGAAGCCCTGCTCCTGACGTCCATCCGGCTCGATCACCAGTTCACGGGTGCTGTCAGCGTACCAATCCAATGTTTTAAAGTAAGGTGCTAGTGCCTCGGTCTGCAATACCGTCGGGATAAAGTTCATTAGATGTACGCTATCGTCTTTTTTCTCCCAAAAGAATCCACATTTCTTATACATCGGCACCGCCTTCGTATTGCCCGGCCATGTGAACAGATCCAGACGCGGCCATCCGGCCTCGACTGTTTTCTCCACTGCCTTTAAGATCAGATTGCGGCCAATCTTGTAACCGTGGTAGTCGGGGCGTACATTGAGCAGCGGGACATATAGTGCATTCTCGTCAAAACGATAGTGGGCAAAGCTGCAAAAACCGACGACCTCTTCATCATGAACCGCCAGAAAAACATGCAGATTGGAGGAGTTCTCCATCTCCTGACGAATCGCTTCTTCTGTCCGCTGCCTTGTACCGCCTCCCCAGCTCTCATTACTTTGGTTCCACATATCTGCCAAGCTAGCCGCATAAGAAGCGTTGTATTCAACAATACGAATCTGATCGATGATGGTTTGTGATTGTACGTTCATGTTCGGTTCTCCTTCTCTCTATATATAGGATGGTCTTCGTGAACACTATACTAGCCTTCGTCTGATCGCTTCAGAACTAATTCAGGCTCTGTATGGCAAATCTAGCGATAGTCTTATCATACTATATTTGGAAACATTTTCAGAGTGTCTTCATCACCTAGATTCATATTGGCTCCAGAACGATTATAAGTAAATAAGAAACCTTAGACCGAGATTGTTCGTATCTAACTAGGGGCTGTCTTTGGCTTATGTATAGGCTAACATATACGGTGTTAACAGGATAAATGGTCTTGCCTGTGAGTTTTGACAAGCGCTGTTCGCCCTTGGTACTCTGAAGAGAGCAGTGTCTACTTATATCAAAAATAGATAGATTCATGGAGGGAAAGCATGACGGAGTGGATTACGCAATTCATACTTTTTTTTAAGGATTTATCATACGCAGGTCTTGTTATTGCCTTATCGTTTGAATTCGTCCCTGCTGAACTTGTTCTGCCCATGGCGGGATATTGGGTATATCTCGGGGATATGAAGCTGTGGTTGGCTATTCTGGCAGGAACCGTTGGCGGCACATTTGGCCCATTAACGTTATATGCACTCGGACGCTACGGTGGCAGACCGATGGTCGAGAAGTACGGCAAATACTTCCTCATCCGCCCCCACCATGTTGAGGCTTCCGATAAGTTTTTCGAAAAATACGGCAGCGGGGTCGCTTTCTATGGACGCTTCGTACCCGGCATTCGAACGGTTATCTCCATCCCTTGCGGAATGGCAAAGATGAACGTATTCAAATTCAGTATATTTACCTTCTTAGCCATGCTTCCGATCACATCCATCTACGTCTACCTTGGCTACAAACTGGGTGCACAATGGGAAAACGTCGGCGAAGTGGTTAAACCGTATGTCATCCCGGCAGGCATGATCTTCCTGATTGGATTTGGACTATACATGCTACTGAAACGTTGGAAAAAGAGACCCGCTTAGACAAGTAGAGGCTTGCTTGAAGTAAGGGAAGTGAGATGGGACGTTACGGTTAGCTTAAACTTTCTCACTTGTTGAAATTAAATGTAAACCCTGGCGATTATGAGAATCGGCGGGGCTTTTGTTTTTGAGAATAAGAAACATCTTCAATATAAGCATATTTATTCAAATGAACCCAATAAGTTACTATGTAATACATACTAATAAATCTGTTACCAATTGTTCTTCAGACAGTTGTATCTCCTTTAATTTTGTTAAAATTTTCGAAAAAACTTTCATATCATTAGTAATAGCATATTTCATTGATAAATTTTTCAACAACAAGCAATCATTACAGAGAGATCTAGACTTATCTGATAAGCTTTCATAATTCTCAGCTTTTAAATACCCTTTAGAATTTAAATAATCTATTCTTTTACTGAAAATGTTCTTATGTTCCCATATTATTCTATATAGTCTCATATCCTCAATTAGAATGGTGTCATTGGAACATCTTCTTATCAATTCATCATATACTGCTAATCCGAAAACAGAGTCTTCGCTGCCTCTATGTGTAAGGAAAGAATTTCTGGATTTAAGGAAGTCTTCTAAATATGTTCTGAAAATATCCAGATCAAAATTCAAATTAAAATGATAGACATACTTGGTAGTAGTACTTGTTAATTCTGGAGTTATATTTTTAATAAATTTAATATTCGAGACCGGATTTTCTATGAATGATAAAACAAATTCTTCATATGGAACAGAATATTGACCAAAGATCATGTCTTTATTATAACCAAGATAATACAATACCCTATCGTTATTATTGTAACCATATATTAAATTGTCATGATGGAAGTGTTCTTGCATATAACTTGCTTTGTTAGACCAGTAATATTCATCTATACCAACTTCTAAATAGTAATTCAAATCGATATTTTCTATCACTATATCCAGAATACTTTTTCCTAAAGTTTTAATTGTATGTCCATCAATACTTCCGAACTCGAGAAAAGGGATAGTAGGGTATTTTCCATTGTGAGAATAGAAATCAATTTTAAAGTCTCCTACTGGGTTCTTCCTATTGTAAAAAGTATAAAGCTGAGTATAGTTTGTAAAAAACCAACCTGAGAAAGCTTCATTCTTCTCTAGGATTGCTAGCGGGTATGCATGATTTAAAAAGGTTTGAATAGAGGGAGTTTGAATCTCTAATTTTTTCTCCATGTGTTCACTCTCCTTTAAATTTAATATAACTCATAATCTAACGAGAAATGATAGTTTGTCAACTTGCTATAATAAAAAGCACAGTCCTATTTTTTGAGTTCATGAATTAAAAAAACTCTCTCATCTACACGAGGCAAAAGAGAGAGTTCAAACAATGTTTGTTTGTTATTAATGTAGATTGGTAACGGGTTCATTTCCTAACTTAACAAGAGTTTTCTAAATCAGTTCCCGTCTTCTTTTCAAATAAACATACAGCACCACGCCAGATACCGCACAAATGACCGCACATAAACCAATGAATCCATACCCAGCCTGAAGTCCGCGCAGCAGACCCAGCTGAGTTGTGGCACCGTAAATGTTTTTCACACCTTCAATCACCCAGCCAATCACATAGTTGCCTATAACACTACCAACCCCCATGAGCGTTACCGTAAACGTAATTGCCGTATCACTGCCGTTCGGATATCTGCGGGCGATAAAGGCCATTACTGTGGGATAGATCATCGCAATGCCTGCGCCCGATATCGCGAAGAAGATCGCCAGACTTTCTCCCCCTGCAAGTGCTACAAACGTGCATATCGCCGAGAAAGCCGAGAACAAAATCAATGAGAGTACGAACCCGATGCGATCCGTCAACGGTCCTAGCAGCAAACGCCCCAGCGAGAACGTAAGGAAAAATGCCGACAATAGACCAGAGGCTTTAACCGTGTCCCACGTGTAGGCTTTCTCCAGGAAGTTAACAAGCCAGCCTCCAACCGCCAGTTCCGATACCACGCCAAAAGAAAGAATAAGCACCATCAGCCACAGGGCCGGATCACGTGTTAACGTCTTAAGCGAGGTGCGATCTTCATGGGCAAGATCATCCCCGGGGAATTTACTGCGCAGTGCCGCAATGATCGGCAGCAGGCACAGCGACAGCATAACCAGATACATGCCGCGCCAGTCCAGCAGGTGCCCAAATACCGTCAGCGACATCACACCTGTCGCCAGCAACGGCGCTACCGTTGAACTGAGTCCATAGAAGAAATGGGACAGGTTCATCATCGTGCCTGTATTTTTCACAAAAATCCGCGCCCCGAGAATCGCCAGCGCAATCTCCAGCATCCCGTTACCGATGTACATGAAGAAGTACGATGACGCAAAGAGCGGATACGTATGCGATACATAAATGAACACACCAGACAGAATCATCGAGGTAAAAGAAATAATGCTGACTGCCTTAATTCCCCATTTACGAACCAATATAGCTGTAAACGAGCAGGCGATCAGATATCCCAGAGCGTTCAGGGACAACAACGTCCCGAGCTGTTTCTCATCCAGATTGAAGTCGAACTGAATACGCGGAATGGCTGGGCCTTTAATATTTTCCGAGATGCCAAATACGATAAATCCAAGAAAGATCGTTGCCAGCTGCATGGCGTACAGCTTGTTAAACTTTCGTTTGTTGCCTTGTGTACTTGCTTGCTGATTCAAAATAAGTTCCTCCATTGTGTCCAGAAAAATGGTTACACGCTGTACCTCCGATTGCAGTGCTACCTTCCGCCCGCTGTTATCCCTGTATTTTTTGAATTTCTTTCTAAAGGTGAAAATACATTGATAAAGGCGTTCTCCAGATTGGCTCTGCCCTCTCCGCTCTCGTGTAAAAAATTTTGCTTAACTTCACTTCATAATAAGTCGTTTCTACCACTGCTTTTCAACTACCTGAATACGGTAGGTCAGGCTTTCCAACGTTACGGCTACTAGCCCGGTAACATACTCGCGCCGGGTGTCGCGGCGAATCGTGAGTTCAGGCATATGCTCCTGTGGAATGTGGTGATCTCGGCAACCTTGGATCAGGCCATCCCGCATCGCGGGGTCCATCGTATCGCCCGTCACTACAATGGCCGCTGGGTTGATGATGGCAATAATGGAGACCAGCGTCTGTACGACGAGTTCCTGCAATCCGTCTGTCGTTTTCAACATGCGCAGCTGCTCTTCCCGTGACACGCCAAATGGCAAAAAGGACACCTCTCCCCCAAATTGCGTATTCCCGGTGAGTGGCCGACCATCGATAATAAAACCTGCTCCCGGAAAATGATTTTCAGGGAACGTCACCACCGCAAAGTTCTTCTCTTGCTCAAATTGCTGTTCATTGTACAGTCCGTACACCGTCAGATTCATATCGTTGCCAATGACCACTTCGATGTCTTCGTATTGCTCTTTGAGTCTTAACCCCAGCGGCTGATTAGCCAGCTCTGGTACGTCACAGATACCGATCACACCATTGTGCGCCACCCCTGGTATCCCGATTCCGATGGCCTGCACATTGTGATGCTGCTCGATCAGCCCGGCAATGAGTTCCTCCACCACCGTGACATTAATCTCATCTAAAACAAGCGTCCGTTCGTCTTCCATATCTCCGCTCAGGTTGGCATATGTATGTGTGATCGAATGAATGCCACCTTCCGTACGAATAATCAGACACAGCACACTCGCGTAGTCCGCATTAAACTGATACCGACTCGCCGGTCTGCCCCCGCTCGACTCATCCGGGCCGAGATCAATGATCTCCCCTGTCTGGAGTAATTCGTTTAGTATCGTTCCGCATGTTGCCACACTGAGTTTGGTCAGGTTTGCGATGGAAGCCTTCGTGCCTACGCCCATCGACCGAAGTGTGTTTTTTACAATTTCAACGTTAATCCGTTTGACCTGTTGGGTGTTGTGGGATGTGGGTAACATCGTTTGTGGTGTGCCTCCTTTCGTTTTTATATTGAAGGGTGATCGCGTATTCGAGAAAGTATTGGAGGGTGGTTTTTAAAAGTATTTTAATAATTGAAGTTTAGGGGGATTGGTATGGAAAGTCAATGCTTATTACTAACAAGATTGAGCTAGCAAGAAAGAAGAATTAGCTTGTACGTTTTATTATATTTAACATAATTGTTACTAAATGATAAAATTCAGCTTAAGTGTCAAGGAGGTGGATTTATATGAGTTGGTTCTATTGGCCGGAATTTATCATTTTAACTATATGTCTTATCTTGGTTTTATTCGGAATATACTATGTATTTCGTAAGGTGTCGGGGCTCTCAAAAAGAGTTTCTAACTTGGAAAATAAAATGAATACAATAAAGAAAAATGATTAGTTAATAATCAGGTTTGCGTTGGAAGTCTCCATGCCTACGTCCATTGAAATGCTTATATGGGGGAATGATTTGGGAGCCCTTAAAAAGATTAAAAGGACAGTCAAGATCATCCCTAGAATGATCCTGTACTGTCCCTTTCGTTCATACGGTTATGTAGACTGGCTCATGTGATGGGCCAAGATGCTCTTCTCCAGCCTGACTTCAAATAACTTGCGGTTCAAATCCTGTTCCATCGCGTGAAGGTGATATGCCGCCTGTTTCACCGTATCCATATGCAGCACCCCTGCCCGCTTCGCGATAATGTCCATAGCATCCAGAATGAGTTTGTTACACGTGACCAGTTGATCGACGTAATCGTCTTCTTGTTTTACGAGTTGTGCGTACTGCGAAGCCATATCTTCGCTGTAGGTACTTGTCATGTCACCACTCCTAAAATTGGTACGCATAAGAGTACCAGATATACAAAAAGTATATGGTACGCTCATGCGTAACGTCAAGACCATATGGGAATTTTAGGAGTGATTTATGATGGCGAAAAAGGTTGTTATCAACATTCACAAACTCACAGAGAAACATAATATTTCACTACGGGAGTTAGCACGTTTGGCCGATATCCGCCACGCTGCGTTAAGTGAGTTACAGTCTGGGAAACGTGAGAATATCAATTTTGCTCATATTGAGCGGATTGCGGAAGCGTTGGATATTGATGATATTAGAGAAATTATTGAGATTCATGATATATAAATCTAATCAACTGTATACATTCCTATTCTAAATCAATCGTCCTCAGTATAAACCATTGTTTCAATATTTCTTCCAGCACTAAAATTTTCTTTAAGAATTTTTTTAATTTGTGAGTAGGAAAGATTCTTCATATAGATTGCAATGTAAAGGTCCTCTAACCATGAATAGATTATTTTATTTGACCATTCTCTTGCTATTAGTAATATAGATACAATTCCACCTGTTAGATACAAAGAAAATAAAATGGTCTTTTTATATTCAAAGAAAAAGTCACTTAACATAAAACACAATAAATAATAGATCAACACTGATGTTGGAAGTAAATTATAATACACAATAGCAAAAGAGTATTTCTTACTACTCTCCTTTGCTTCATTTGGAACAGGTATCTTGTAATTAGTATAGTTATTAAAAAGTGGAATTAGACAATTTATTAAGGTCATAAAAGCTAATTTGATTACTAGTATATTGGGTAGCGCCAAAAACCAAAGTTTGTGACTAAAAAAGAACATAATTACACTACTAGATATAAGTAGTAAGATCCATAAAATATTAAAAATAAAGGTTGTAATATAAATTGGTTTCATATATTGTCGTTCAAGTTTACTAAGCTCACCAAAAATATTCTTTTCAACCAAATTCCTTCTAAAAATCCGATTTATCAAATCAAATCCTAGTACAACAATATTTAAAAAAACTGTACATGAGATTAGTAATACATAATATTGGTCAAATGTTGGTTTAGAGCTGGGAGTAGTATTAATAAACCAAATTAAAGAACCAGTAAGAAAAAATACAAGTGTACTCATTTTAAAAGTTGAATTATTCATTTTACTTAAATATGCATTTTTACATTCTTTCACGAAATTTATCAATTCATCTTTTTCTTCTCTCAAAAACACCCCACCTTTATATACATTTACGGTTAGAGTAACATCATCACTTCGTCGTATTCTGGAGATCCACTTACTAATTGGTTGGTTAGCTTCTTTCTATCTATTGAGATCAATTTGCCATCCTTAATATCAAATGCATCTTTATAATTTTTAAGCAGAATTGAAGAAACATGACGAGAAAACCCCATATTTTGCAAATAGATTGCAACCGTATCTCTAGTCCCATATTCAAGAAAAATATTCCAGTTTGTACCTGCTTTAGTTTCACCAAGCACTGCTACCAAAAGAGCATGATAGTTATTGAAGTATTTCTCCAACTTATATCTCACAACATTTTCAATATCCGATATCAGGTTATTAATTATTTTATTAATATGTCGCTTACTTTTATTGTATGGCTCAAATACTGGAGTATTGTTCTCATAAAACATTAAATTTCTGTTATTCGTTTCATAAAAATGCAATGCTGAATTAATCATCTCACTTAAACTTTGTCCATTAATCCATTGGTTAACTAGAAGGGCATAATATTTCAATGAATTTTTGTTAGCTATATCGTTTTTACTTTCGTTTATTCCCCAGTTGTATTTATCATGTAACAGTTCTAAGGCAGCAATACAGTTGTTGTAATTAATTTCACTTGGAAGTTGAATTTTTTCTTCATATGATTGAGATCTAACTATAAATTCGTAGACATTATTTTGTTGCCTAACCATAATCGATTGATTATTGTTTAACACTTCGAAGGGCACCGTTAGATCCTTTATACTCTCTTGGGCTTTAGAAAGCACATCCATTTTCCCATCTTTATACAATTTGTTAATAACCGGACTTTTATATTCATCATTTTGTTCCAATGAATCAATGCTTATAATGTTGGCTATATATTTAAGCACTTCTTTTTCTGCTTCTGGAGAGTCAATTTGTTTTTCTGACAATAGTTGCTCTATATTCTTTTGATTCTTATCTAATTGATGAGTAACATTCACTTGCAAGTTGGTAGTTGATGTACCATCTAAAACCTTTAAATTTTTCCAATCTTTATTTTCTTCCCTAATACAGAATACGTTACCAAACAACTCGTAATTTAACCTTCCAGCTCTACCAGCTAAGTTCCAAAAATCAATTTTCGACATTATTGATTTATGTTTTTTATTATTTAAAATAAATATATTCTTAGCTGGCAAATTCACCCCTTCTAACAATGTGGAAGTACAGAATAAATACTTTATCTTACCTTCCTTAAAGAGTTTCTCCACTTTATTTCTGATAACTTGTGGCAAATTTCCAAAATGAAATGCTACTCCAAATTCTAAACACTCAGCTAGATAATAATCGCTATGAATCATCTTTCTGATTTCCAAAATCAAATTATCCAATTGAGCATTCCTATTTTTCTGTGAATCTATGGTGCTTTTTTTCAAATAATCGACGAAAGCTTTTGCTTTATTAATTGTATTTTCAACTGAATTACAATAAATAACATTTGATGTTGATTTACCAATAAAGTAAATGATTTCGTTTGATGTTGAATACTTATCAACAGAAATATCATCGAAATTGTATTTTGTACCATCATTATAGTAACTAACTCTCCCTAGTAGCAGATCTACAAAGAAAAGATTCTGCGTAACAGGAGATTCTATTGTGCTAAAAGTTTTTCTACTAGATTTTTGAAATAATTCCAAAAACACCTCTGGATTGGAGACATTTGGCGAAGCAAAGTAAACTTTCAACTCTTTATATTTCTTTAAGCTTTTCTCTATTGATAGATACATTGTAATACTTCTGTAGTCTTTTTCAGCAGCTAACTTATGTGCTTCATCTACAAACAAGTAATTTATAACGGGGTTTTCTTTATTAGATATGTAGCTTAGTAGTCTTTCTGGTGTCATTACAAAAATGTATCGTTTTGAAAGTTCTTCTTGATTATTATCATTAACAGTAGAGTTAGTTATAACTTTGTAATCAAAATCTTCTAACAAGTTTTTTAACTCACCTTTAATTTCAAACGAAAATTGATTTATTAATGCTCTAGTAGGTACCACTACCACAAAATTCCCTAGATCTCCTCCAATTATTTTTTCACGTATGAAGGTCTTGAATATAAACGATTTGCCCATTGATGTAGGCCCAGAAAAACTATAAAAGTTCGAGTCCTTTAATCGTTCAAACAACTCATATTGTGAATCAGTAAAATATTGATCCTCAGCACCTGGAATCCTCTGTATCTCTTTTTTCACAACTTTTTCTATCTCCCTTACAAAAGGAAGTTCTACAATATGTTGCAAATTTTTAATAGCTGGGAAATTACCTAATTTGCTCAATATTGCGGTCGAATATGTTTTAAAGATAGGGTTATCTTTATAAGCTGGACTTAAAGATGCAACTATCCTATAAGCAATATTCCTATTACTATTAGAAGTAGAGTTTGATAGTATGTCACTAAACCTTAATAAGTGAACTAATTGCTTTTCATCTATAGGAGAAGGGTCATCAATTAATAATTCTGTCGATACGATATTTTTCAATAATATTTTATATAACTGATTAAAATAATCATCTAATAATACATCTTTAGAGAGATCATCAAAAATCATTGTTGGCCTCCATTAAGTTTTTTATAATTCTCTTTCTAGTATCGCTTATTTCGACAAATGGGAACGCATAAACATAAAATGATATCCCATGTAAGTTATACTCCTTAATTTTCTTTTGTATATAACTATATTGACTTTCTACCTCAGCTTTTATTTTTGATCGTATCAACTTTCTAAACTCTGAATTACTTAATTTTCGGGACTCTTCATCAATAGAAACCTCAAATCCCACAAAGATACCAAATGCGTTATCCTTAAATATTTCTTCTTCTCTAGCACTTGGGAATATGATCTTTTTTAAAATTTCATATAAATTTGGTGAAATACTCTCTCTTTCCAAATGTGTATTTAGTAATTTTATTTCATCATGAATATTATTTGTACCTCTATTCATAAAATCATTTATGGAACCAAATGCGTCATACAGTGCTCTTTGTAGGGATTTTTCAAGTTTAGATTCGCCAAATATCAATTGATAGTTATTATGATCTATCTGTAAAATATGAACTCCATCAGATCCTTTTACATAGTCATTAGGAGATGTTTTCAGCTCCATTTTCGTGAAAATTTTTGGTGCGCGTAAATGAGACTCTAAGAAACAGTAGAGTAAAACCTCACCTAGCTCTCCATCGTTATGTTCCCACTTTCTCAATTTTTGAATTGCTTTAACATATACCCCTCTATTATTTTTATATACTTCTAATTCCTTTCTAGACAAACAATATGTCACTACACAATCAAACAATTTGTCCACCAATTCTGAATAAACAAATGCATTATTCTCAATTTTTAAAGTATGGAGATTCACCTTCGTATTCAAACCATCTAAATCAAAATTTTTAATTTCATGATAGAACAAGTCCAAAAAGTTATCGTCTACATAAGGATTAAATTCGTTAAGCAATTTATTTACCTCCACAGTGCCTCTGTAGGAATTTGATAAAATAGTCCTATTTTCAAAACAACTCACTCACAACATTCGCCAATTATACCTAAAACCCCTCCTATATACCCATTTTATTATTAAAATTACTTTTTTGAAGTATTTTTTCTATACTTACTCTCCCCATTTGACACCCTCTCCAAAAAGGTCTATCCTAATAACGAATCATCCATTCACTATTAAGGAGTCGTTCCCGATGGTGCAGGCCAAGAAAGACGAAGTCAGGAAAGAGATTGAATACGCGGCGCTTAAGGTCTTTTTTGAGAAGGGTTATGCGGATGCCAAGATGAACGATATTGCGAATGAGATCAATATATCGGTTGGCAATATCTATACCTATTTCAGGAATAAGAAGGAACTATTCTACGCCGTTGTTCCGCCGAATTTGGTGGAATATCTGAAAAAGGTACTGGTGGAGACGATTCATTTTGATAACCAGAACGCATTTGAGGAAACGAACAGCGAGCAGCGATCTGTCCTACTGCAGGAACAGGTAGATGTTCTGCGGAAGTATCGGAATCAGATCATCATTATTTTTGAAAAGAACAAAGGCACCATCTACACCAACGCCAAGAACGAGCTGGTTGAGCTGATGATTGAAACGAAGAAAGCCTATCTCAAAAATCAATACAAACACTATGAGATCGGCACCGAGGAGAACCTGATTCTGCTGAACATTCTGGCACATAACGTCATTGACATGAATCTGGATTTATTGAAACGAGACATGAGCGAGGACAGCCGCAAGCAGATTTTTGAAGCGTTGTATATATACCGACTTTACGGCATGAAAAGCTTGAATGAATAAGGAATAGTGCTTGAACGCTACAAAGTAAAAGTCCACTTTTACCATAGATCACTACTCGTCGCCAAGCGTGCAGATCAGTTGTACTTTCCCCTGATTTGCACGCAAAAATTAAGCATAGGCAAGCCAATCTATTTTTTTAACCCAAAAATGAATTATTAATTCACTTTTAGAACACCAGAATACTTTGCACAGAGAAACCAAATAACACAGAACCGTATCACTCGACTGATTCAACAAGTAACATCATGTAACACCACCCACACCCAAGGAGGAACACACCATGAACACCGCTTATGCTTTAAAAAATGTCAACCTGATCCATGGCGACTCCAGCCGCCATCTGCAGCCCAACATGACGATTCTCGTCAACGAACAGGGAAGTATTGAAAACATCGCCCCAGATCAGGAACTGCATATCCCCAGTCACTATACAACAATCGACCTTACCGGGAAATATGTGATGCCAGGGCTGATCAACGCACATGTGCATCTATTCGCCGATGGTAAACCGCTCACCCTCTCCGTCAGTGAAGGATTGCTGAATTTTGCCTATCATCGGATTTTGAATACCCGATTCGGTCGAAATATTTTGAAGAAACGCATGAAACGTAACGCACTTACCGCACTCCATTCGGGGGTAACAACCATGCGCAGTGTGGGCGAATTCTTTTATACCGATGTGCAGATGCGGGATGAGATTAACCGTGGGGAGTGGGTCGGTCCGAATCTGCTGGTGTCAGGATTTTTCCTGAGTGTGACAGGTGGACATGGTGCTCCTTACTTGGCGCTGGAGGGTGACTCACCTTGGGAAATGCGCAAAAATACACGAATTAATGTGAAGAACGGTGTGGACTGGATCAAAATCTGTGTGACGGGCGGCGTAACGGATGCCAAGATGGTTGGGGAAGCTGGACGACTGCAGATGACGGTGGACGAGGTCGCGGCGGTCTGCGATGAAGCACATAAGATTGGAATGAAGGTTGCCGCTCATGTGGAGAGCACGGAAGGTGTGCGCGTTGCGCTTCAAGGGGGCGTGGATACGATTGAGCATGGGGCTGAGATGGATGACGAGATTATTCAGTTGTATAAAAATAACCCCAAGGCTCTTCATGGTTACACCGCAGTGATCCCTACCCTGCAAGCCGCTTATCCATCCGCTTCGCTCGATCCAAGTGTGACCAAGTTAAGTCCGACGGTCAAAGAAAACGCCAGACTGGTCTACGACTCCATGCTCAAAGGGGTGAAACAGGCCATCGACAACGGCATCACTTTTGGAATCGGAAACGATGCAGCCATGTCCTACGTGACCCACTACGATATGTGGAGAGAGATGGATCATTATATGAGACAGACCAAACTGACCAATAAAGAGGTCATTGACATGGTCACCCGTAACAATGCCAAAATTCTCGGGATCGACAAAGTGACGGGTACGTTGGATATCGGCAAACAGGCCGACTTGATTGTCCTGGATCAAAATCCGCTAGAACAGATCGAAGCTTTATCCAACATGTCGCTGGTTATGGTCAAAGGTAATCTGATTCAGAATCCATCCGTCACACGCATCAAAGAGGTAGATGAGGTTCTTAATGCCGTGTGGTGAGCCAACAATGGAGTAGATTTTCTTCTTTAACTGCAAAACATATACTCTCATTGAACTAGCAATAACATAAATCTTCTAACGATGAATTGCTTCTTAGTTCTTTTCATTCTTAAAATCCGCTTAATATATTACTGAAGTTTAGTTTTGCACCGGTTCAATGATATCGAAGACTTATATATAAAAAATTGTATTATGTTACAATTATCCATATAAAGAGGGAATTTAAAATAATATTTTGAAGAAAGGAAAATGATATGCCACTAGTTGTACGAGGAGTACCTGAGCTCATTATTTTTCTAATGATAATGGCCGCCAACTATCTAATCATCTATTTTGTTGTTAGCTCTGTTCTTAATAATTCAGGTTTAAAATCAAAAATTGATCATTTACAAAATGAGGTTTTGGATCTAAAAAGAACTTTAAATGAGAACAAAAAAAAACTTTCTGATGATACTAACAAAAATTAATTACAACACAACTACTAGAGTTGCTAAGTTATTATTTAATCAGCCAAATACCGTGTGGTAAGGCCAGCGTTACTTAGTAAGAAGAATTAAGTCAGAGTTAGAGTAGAATGGGTGAAAATCAAGCTCTTCCCTTGCGTCCTGTACAGTCCATGTCTTTAGTAATGAATATTTACTTCAATTAAATATGCTTTATCATTAGGGTTTGATAACTGAGGCATGGTCTGAGGAGGCGGGAGTTTTTCCACGGTTTTTCCACGGTTTTTCCACGGTTTTTCCACGGTTTTTCCACGGTTTTTCCACGGTTTTTCCACGGTTTCTCCATCCAGATATAGTTCTAGCGCATCTTTTGCCATGATCAATGCTTCTTCGAGGGTATGACCGTAGGTAAGGCAACCTGGCAGATCAGGGAACGAGACGTTAATTCCGTCGTCTGCAAAGTTAAGAATGGCGTAATATTTGTAGGTTCGAATCATATGAGAATATCTCCTTTTATCAACAGACTGCTATGACAGGATGGATAAGTTCTAATCGACAGTTCACCTGTATTCATAGTAAAATAATGGAATGCCCATTGTTATATTTCACATTAGAAAAGGATGAATTCAGATGAGAGAGTACACTGTAGTACCAGGCCCCAAAAATGTTCAAGTGAATCGAGGGGATACCCAAGCCGCTGTCAATTTATTTGCGGATATTATTAATCACAAAGCAGAGTCAGGATGGATCTACCAATCCATGGAGTCCCTTGCGGTTACCGAAAAACCCGGTTGTCTCCAACAACCCGTAACAACACACCATTACATGCTAATATTCTACAGAGAAGTATAATAAGCGTGCAAGATTCATGAAAAGCTCAGCATCCGAGGAACCTATTTACAATACGATGCCATCCGAAGAAGAACTAATAAAACTCTTACATAGACATCAAGAGAATAATGACCCTCGAAGCCATTTTTATGTTAGAACTCATGTGATCCCGGAAGTGAATTGGTTAAATGTTATTGGCAAGGTTACCCTATCATTATGTATTTCTTTGCTGGTATCGTTAATCTTTTTTTATAGCTCCAAGCCGTTCATTCCAGCGTATGCTTCAATGAGTGTCCCATTGGTTTTTGCAGCAAGCATGTTCTTCATCGTTCTGATTCGAGCCAGAGCCATTCTAGTCTGGATTATCCATATCTATCAACGATTCGCTCCTTTAGAGTTGCGGGACAAATGTCGTTATGAGCCCAGTTGTTCCATGTATATGATTCAAGCCATTGAGAAGTATGGAACTGTCAAGGGCCTTTCACTGGGTATTAAGCGCCTTCGGAGATGTAATATCACAGGCGGGGGATATGATTATCCTTAACAAGGTGTAGTTTGTAGAATCGTGTAAAATAATCATGTGTTTCTATCAAAAGTACTAACAAAACAAAAAAGGCTATTCCTATACGTCATGCAGACGACAGGAGATAGCCTTTTATTGTTTCAAAAATTCTAACGATCACAGAAGACGCTATTTGCCCCTTTTCGAGCAGTTGTGAATTCTAACGATCCGTACGGAGGTTAGTTTGACGAGATTCGGCCTTTTTCAAGACTTGAAACCTAGCTTGGCTTAAATAGCGTTCCTGAGGATCGTTAGAATTTTATCACGCGAGAAATCTGCCAAATAAGCTCCGTGGAGATCGTTAGCGCTTGGAGCATCAGTCATTCAACCCTTTTCTCTCCATAATAGGCTGCATACATTTTTCAATGCGAGCTGTCTTGGTCTTGGATTGTTTTGGCTGTGAAAAGTGATACAGATACGCCCGCTGACGACCAGGGGTTAGTGCTTCGAATGCCTCCTTGAAGGCAGGATTGGCATCGAATTGGTGCTGGAGTTCGTCAGGAACCGCATATTCCTCTGTTTTCTTTTTCTCTACTTGCAATCCGGCTTGCTCGACTTCAATTGCCTCCTGAATATACGATTTCAGCATGTCTTCCTGCTCTACAATCTGCTGCAAATTAGTAAAACGAATCTGACGACCCGCTTGCACATTTTCCGTTTGTTGAACCAAGAGGCCATGGGTGTCCTTGAGCAAAGCTCCTTTAATAAAGAGGATCGCACAGTACTCCTTAAAGCCATGAATCAGCACCACATTCTTCCCGTTCAACGTGTAGCATGGATGCATCCATTTGTAATCTTCGGTCAGGTCGAACTCCTGAATAATCTCCCTTAACTTCACGGATTCTTCTTTCCACGTTTTGATTTTGCTTAAATATTCATCTACTTTGGGATTGGTATTTGGGACTACCACAGGTATCTTCCTCTCGTCTGCTTAATCACGACTAATTAGTCCTCGTACACTTAAATCAACAAGCACATACCATAAAAATGTAACAAGAAGCTCACTTTCCTCTGAAGCATACTCATGGCAATGATCAATAATTACAATCCACTTAGCCCCAGCAGTCCGTAAATCAAACTCATTATCATAAGATAACATGTTTATTAATGAACCCACGGTGAATAGGGGAAATACATCTTTCTCTGCTACTCTTCTTCCTCCATTATAAATAACAGTCCAACTGTCATAATGTTCCTCGATCTCTTCTACAACATACATCTCATCATTGTAAGGAGTAATAATAAAAAAAGGGTCTCCTACCCTTATACTATATCTAACAGACCGTAACACACTTCTTACCTCATGAGACTCATAGTCAAAAACATCATCAACCGTTAATATATCCCGATCATACTGCATAAACTGACAACTCCTTTGAAGTATTACTACTTCATTCGACAACGCTTAACTATCCCCTTCTTTAGATGTCACATCCTGCCATTGAGCTCTTTATTGTGATTTGGATTCAATCTAGCTTGATCTATAGCGCACAAAAAGAGCTCATAAAACAATTTATGAGCCATTTCTTTTCATACTGTTTAGAAAAATTGCAAATGTATAAAGCCTTCTCCGTTAAAGTGTACATAGATGGTTAGACTTATATAATTGACTATTCGATTTACATTACCAGATTCATTTTCAACCGATCCAGCTGTAAAAAATGATGTTTGTAGTGCATCTCGATCAAGTGGAACCACTCATGAGCATTTAACGCTCCAAGACGGGGGTGAAGCACTTTGGAGCCTGTGTCCGCTTCTTCTAAAGCAAGAAGAGTTGCTGTAGCTCGCATCCGATCCACAACCTGCTGCAGTCCCTGGGCAATTTGTTCCTTACTTTCGGGTTGCAATGGTGTATATTGCGGAGAAGCTGGTACTTTAACCCGAACAGGAGGGAATTGTTCTGCCTCGAATACCTGACTGCCCAGTTCTGTTTTTTCAGCATCAAAATCTACTGTGTTCTCATTCTTGGCCAAACAATGGTCAATGTTACGCAATTGCATGAACAGCGCCGATTGAATCAAATGCATGTACATCTGCCCGATCGACCATTCCTCTTCATTCTCTTTTTGTAGTAACTCATCCATATTCAAAAGATTTAATTCTGCTACATACCTCTCTACTGTAGTCTCGAAAGATTGTAATATTTCATTTGTGCTCTTCATCCTACAAACAACTCCTCTTCATCTTGATTAATTCCAGTATAAAAAAACACTACTGACAAGGGTATGTCAGTAGTGCTTCAAGATATTTTTCGCCATCTCCCGCATACGTACACGCAGGGACTCCGGCTCCATCACTTGGATATCTCCGCCCAAACCAAGTAGATGATGCATAATTTCCTCAGGATAGCGGACACGAAAGTGGAAATGAATACCGTCCTCGTGCTCCTCCACACGGTCAATATAAAAATGAAGGGTCTCCATCATTTTGTCAGCAACTTCTGATTTTGCTTGAACAAGCACATGTTCGCTACGATCATCCGGCGGCTGATACCGATTCAGATCAAAATCTGGCGGCAGACGAAATTTCTCTTCCAGAACAGAAAGCTCCGACATGCGGGACAAACGAAAATGACGAATATCTTGCCGCAGATCACACCTTCCGATCAACACCCAATTTTCCCGCACCAAGGTAAGCCCATATGGCGACACGACACGCTGATTCGAGCGTTTCCCGTCCGAGCCCGGCATTTTTTTCAGATACATCAAGCTGATTTTGCGTTGCTCCAGAATGGCATTACGTATATCGTTAAGGTAACTTCTCACCATCCCGGTTGTATCAGGTCCCATCGGATGAAGCACACGCATCGTTTCCTGTACACGTGTGGACTGTTTGCGAACAGCTTCTGGTAGAATCGCTTCAATCTTACGCTGTGCAGACTTAGCCTGAATACCATACGCGGTATCCCATCTCTGTTCGATAAACTTCGCTCCCATGAGCAGCGACACGGCTTCCTCCGCAGTAAAACTAACCGGGGGAAGAAAGTATCCATCCATCAGAGAGTACCCATGACCCGGTGCACCTGCAATGGGCACTCCAGCCTCGCTTAATGCTTGAATGTCACGATATATTGTACGAACACTTGTCTCAAACTGAGCGGCCAGATCCTCCGCCCTGATCAGTTTTGTTCGTTGTAGTTCCAGGGTAATGGCGAGCTGTCGTTCTGTTTTATTCATGTTTCATTCCGTCCTCTACCGTTTCATCATCCTTAATTATTTATTCTATCATAAACATCCTGGAGGTCTGCAAATGAAGAAAAAACGCTGGATTACGAGTGCAATTCTTATGCTTTTCATCAGCGTACTACTTCTAAGTGAACTCGTAATGTTATCTTCCCAGAAGGTGGGCTTGATCAATACAACCTACAGATTCATCTCAGGTGCACCTCATATCAGCACGCAGGGGCAGACCTTGTCTTATCAAGGAAACTTGCACGCGGAAGACTTTCTGGACAGCATAGAACCATATTCAACAAGTGATGACGGAACAACTTTATACAAAGCGTTTGGCACCCCCGTCCCACCTCCATGGATTTATGTTAAACATGAGAACAACACCGTTTTTCGTTACAAGTACCCTCGTCTCCCCTGGAAAATGTAAATCACAAAAGAGCCTTTCAGACCATTTCTGAAAGGCTCTCGTCTACTGCTTAAGCAGCACCATCTCAACCAAATCGGCCGCTGATATAATCCTGTGTGCGCACATCGACAGGTTCGGAGAACATGCTCTTCGTAGGCGAATACTCTATAACTTCGCCGTTCAGGAAAAACACGGTCTGCTGGGAGACACGCGCGGCTTGCTGCATGTTGTGGGTGACCATCACGATGGTGTAACGCTCCTTCAGCTCATGTGTCAGTTCCTCAATCTTGAAGGTGGAGACGGGATCAAGGGAAGCCGTCGCTTCATCCATGAGTAGAATATCCGGTTCCACGGCCAGAGCACGAGCGATGCACAGGCGTTGCTGTTGTCCACCTGACAAACTAAGCGCTGAGCGCTTCAGGTTGTCCTTGACTTCATCCCAGAGAGCAGCGGAACGCAGACTGCGTTCAACGATCTCATCGAGCTTTTTTTTGCCATGAATCCCATGCTGTCTTGGTCCGAATGCAATGTTGTCATAGATGGATTTCGGAAAAGGATTCGGTGACTGGAAGACCATACCGATCTTCTTGCGCAGTGTCTCTACATGCACATCACCACTGTAAATATCCGTTCCACCAACAGCCACCGTTCCCTCAATTCGTGTGCCAGGTATCCGGTCATTCATACGATTCAGGGTGCGTAGCAAAGTAGATTTGCCGCAGCCGGATGGACCGATAAATGCCGTAATGGCGCGTTCGGGAATTTCAATAGATACTTCTTTCAGCGCCTGAAAGGTACCGTAAAATAAGTTCAGCTTATTCGTTTCAATAATCGATTGCACCATGTGCCCTCCTGGCGATGAATTGGAATATACTATTTTGCAGCGAATGCTGTAGGCCAAGGTATGCCGCACATACTTTGGCTCTACGTTACATTTGATTTTTACGAGAATTAAACCACAGTGGCACACGGAATAAAATATTGATCAGCAGCACGACAAAGATCAGTACGGCTGTGGATTTCTGGGCAATCTGCTCCGCATCGGGCACAATAGCTTCGGACTGGATATACCACAGATGCACCGCAAGCGTACCGCCTGGCGACAACAGATTGAAATCCCACATCTCGCCGGACGTGGATACACCCGCGGTCAGAATAATAACGGCACTTTCGCCAAAAGCACGGCCTGCGGTCAGACAGATGCCTGTCATGATTCCGTTCAGCGCAACAGGAAGAACCACTTGCCGAATCGTCTGCAGATGCGTTGCACCCAGTGCAAACGAACCGTTACGAAGCTCGGTTGGTACAGCACGAACAGCTTCCTCTGTTACCCGTGTCAATACAGGCAAGTTCAGGAAGGCAAGGCTGACCGCAGCTCCAAGAATTGTCAGACCGATCTCGAAATATTCGACAAACAGTGCAATCCCAAACAAACCAAAAATAATCGATGGCACGGACGACAGCCCTTCCACGCATATACGCACAACCTCGATCAATTTGTTGTTTGGTGCAAATTCTGCAAGGTAAATACCTGCTGCAAGCCCGATCGGAATCGAGATGAGAAGGGACAGAATCAGCACATAGAAAGAGTTGAACAGCGCAGGGCCAATGCCTCCGCCTTCTTCAATCTCACTCGGTACACCGTACAGGAAATCCCAGCTGAGCATCGGCAATCCTTTTTGCAACAACAGGAACAACAATCCCACAATAAATAAAATGACGATAATACCTACGCCCCACACCGTCCCCGTAAACAGCCGATCCATCCATGCCGAGGACGATCGCCGTTTGCCAAAGGAATACGCAGTAGCCAGATTAACCTCTCTTTTCATACTCACAGGTGGCGTCCCCCTCTCTTCTGCAGCATTCTCACGGCAACAATCATCAGGATGGAAATCGCCAGCAAAATAAAGCCCATCATATACAAGCCATGATTCCAGATCGAATCGAATTCCACACTGGAGATTTGCATCACAATGTTACTGGTCAGCACGGCAGTTGGCGTAAACAGACTGGTCGGCAGCTGCGCCGTGTTACCAATAACCATAACCACTGCCATCGTCTCACCAATGGCACGTGTCATGCCCAGAATAACTGCATACATAATGCCGCCTCTTGCCGCAGGAAGCACAACCCGGGTAATCGTTTGAAACCGATTCGTACCGAGTGCATACGCCGCATCCCGGTATTTGTTCGGAACAGCGGAGATGGCATCATCACTAATTCGGCTAATTGTCGGTAGCACCATAATGGTGAGCACGATAGACGCCGCAAGCAGACCATCTGCCAGATCACGTCCACTCAAGTCTCTAAGCCATGGGATCAATACCGTCAAACCAAGATAACCGTATACGACGGACGGGATACCCACCAGCAGATCCAGCACCGGACGCAACAGGCGACGAAGCCATTTTGGTGTCATTTCCGCCAAAAATACAGCAATGATTACGGATAGAGGAATCGCCATCAGCATCGTAAGTCCAGTGAGAGCAAACGTACCCAGAATAAAGGTCAACGCACCGTAGTGCTCATTTTCCGGGTCCCAGTTCGTGGAGAAAAAGAACTCCTTCAGCGAGACGTCTGCAAAAGTGAGGACACCTGTACGAAGCATAAGCACCAGAATACAGAACAGAACGAGGCAGACAAAGGCCGCACTGCTAATGCAGAGGATGCGAAACATGCGGTTAGACCACCGGAGCCGGGCTTTACGGTCAAAACGTCGTCTCTTCTCGGGCGCTTTGCCAAGGCTTGAACCCAGCTCATTCGGAGCCGGGCTGTTCGCCGGTGGATTCATTTCCATCATAGAGGACTCTTCCTTTCACATAGAGAAGCCAGCTTGGCGACCACGCGCGGAAGCTGGCTATCCCTTTCTTATGAAATGCAGGTGCAGGATGTTGAAGTCTGATTCAGATCAGACTGAACGTTTTACTTAACGGCTGCGAGCGGAATGAATTTCAGCTTTTTCAGGGAACCGTTCTGGAATTTGTTGCTTTGGATGTATTCGATGAATGCCTTCGTTGCACCCGTTGGTTGACCTTTCGTCATGTAGTATCCGATACCCCATACTTTGTATGTTTTGTTCAGCACGTTTTTCTCTGTTGGAGCTACGCCATTGATGGATACAGCTTTCATTTTGCTTGTTACGTAAGGCAGGTCGATATAACCAATCGCGTTAGGTGTCGTTTCGATCGTCGTTTTCATGTCACCGCTTGAACCTACTTCTTTGTAGTTGTCACCTTTGCTCATGAAGTCTTTACCATCGAGTGCTTTTTGTTGGAAGTTAACACGTGTACCTGATCCGAACTTACGGTTAACCACAACGATTTTACCGTCTGAACCGCCAACTTCTTTCCAGTTGGTTACTTTGCCGGAGAAGATGTCTTGCAATTGTTTCGTAGTCAGACTCGTTACACCCACGTTTGTATTTACTACCGCTGTAAACACGGTTACAGCTACCGGATGAGCAACCTGTCCGTCGAACTTTTTGAAGCCAGGAACATCCTTGGATGCATCCCAGTCTACCGCACCGATATCTGCAATGCCTTTACGAACGGATTGTGGCCCTGTCACGGAACCCGCAGCAGATGCCGAGATTTTAACTTTTGGATTGTCTTTCTTGAATTCACTTGCAGCTTGAAGCGTCAATGGAAGGAGTGCAGAAGATCCATTGATGACAATTTTGCCTTTCTCTGTGCTTTTGGCAGCCGATGCTGTCATTGCACCACCAAGTCCACCAACCAGGGATACAGCCATCAGCATGGCTGTGAAAGGTTTAATCCATTTTTTCATTGTAAAAAGCTCCTCTCGAATTTAACGTTCTATTTTAGTTTTCAGTACATTTTAGTTTTACTTCGTTACAGCTTTCCAGCTTCCATCTGCTTGCACCAGCACTCGTCCGTTCTCAACGACAGCAATCTGTGAACCCTTCACAACGATAGAAGATACATCAGAGGACACGGTGTACAACTTGGATTGTTGTCCGGTTACCGTATCGATGGAAAGAATCACGCTGTTCTTGTCATCCTGCGCAGCAAGTACGTATAAGGTACCGCCTGACAAAACTGCTTGTTCTACATCATGCTCGTTGTACACGGTGACTGGTTTCTGGGATGCATCTACAGACATCAGTGAAGCATTACCATCCTCAGAAGGTACACTTACGTAGTAAGCTTTCTGACCATCTGCAGAATAAATAAATACTTTATCATCCGTTGAAGTGGTTAACTTCACTGCCGATGGTTTGTCATCACCGTTGTTATACGAAAATAATTGCTGTTGATTCGCCGAGAAATCAATATCCACATTGTCTGCATCTACATTCGTCGAATCTGCGGTTACTTTGCCCAGAGTAGTCACGGTATAGACGAATCGTTTGCCGCTCAGTGACACATTCAAGTTTTCTTTGTAATCGACTTTATCTTCCACCAGTTTCTTGATGGTACCGTCCGCCAGATTCAAGTTCGCGATCACCGATCCTTTATCTCCTTGCAGGAAATAGATCGAACTCTCGTCCGCAGACCAGACCAGTTCCGGTTTGATGCTTGTATCATTCGTAATGAGCTTGGAAGCCTTCGTTTTCAAGTCAATAACGTATACGGCTCCTTCTGCATTCGTATAGGCTGCCTGATTGCCGCTTGGGGATACAACGAGGTCTGAACCACCTTCAGTCGTTAACAACAGCTCATATTTTCCAGTAGCCGTATTGATGAGATAATCACTTCTGCCCTCATCGTCATTTTTGGAGACAATTAGCTCATTTGCTCCGGCAAAACGCGGGTTCTCTGTACCTTCAATCAGAGCAATCGTGCTGACTTCAAGCTGACCGTTCTTCAAACCAACGGTACCGCCTACGCCTGCCACGAGCGGACGAAGTGCAACGTAGCTTACTCCTCCAATGATCGTAACCGGCTGATTCAGATTCACCTTAGCCCCGTCCACGACAAGCTGCTTGGACTTGTTCTGCAAGCTAACCGTGTGACCATTCAATTGAATCACCGTCGCTCCGTTTGCAATTTCAGCTTGTGCACCGATCGCTTGGATCACATCACGAACGGCTACAAGTGTTTCTCCATTTTTCACAATGGAACGTACAATGATACTGTTACCGTTTATGGTAAACGTGGAGTTTTTCACCTGAGCTGCACTCGTACTAGCTACAGATTTTGTTGCAGGAGCAGCCGATACTGCGTGAGCCACAGAGGTTGTTAATACTGTGGCTACCATGGACACTACTAACGTCTTCTTCATTGACATTGGCTTTTGTCACCCTTCTTTTCTCCATATAATCTTGCCTGATATTGCTGTGCCCTGCTTGGTATGTTTGCATGTATCGTCTATATGAGAGCTAGTTCGCCTCATCCCCCCAAACTATCCACGTTCATAGTAAAAATGACCTATCACGTTTGTAATTATAGGAGGGATTTGTAAACGGGAAATCTTGGAATTGTTAACGTGTTGTCAATGTTTTCATATAAACACATTCATATTGTAAAATTTTCATTACAATTCGGCTCGCCTCGTGATTGCAACACAAATAACCCATACGAATTGCATGGGTCAAAGGTTAGCGTATTTTTTTAAAGGGAAGCAAACACCCGATCAAAGCCTGCCTTTGACTTGGCAAACCGTGTCTCCACATCCAGTTCGGATGCAGGTGCAAGCACTTCCTGAGCCACAACATCGTTATAACCGATGGCCTGCAGATTTTTCAGAAAACCTGTTAGATTAATGATACCTTCTCCCGGATAAAGCCGTTCTCCGTCCTTCAATTCCTCAATAGGCAGGTCATAAGCATCATTGATGTGTACATGAACCACCTGCTCCTGCTTTAGCTTCAGTAGCTCATTCATCTCCATCCCATTCGTGTGCCAGTGATACGAATCGACGAGCAGACCCACATTGGGTGCATGTATCGTATCGATCCAGTCCAACGTATCCCCTACACGCCAAAGAAACGGATTCTTCCATTGCGTACGCAAGTGATGACATCCTACAAACTCCAGTCCGAGCCGGATACCATAAGCATCCAGAATATCAGCACAAAGTCTTAGTCGTTTGGTCGCTACAGCCATAAATAGCGCAGCAGGCTGATCGGTAGAGGGTAGAATGTAGGTACAGCACTTGTCTACGTTCAGTGCGGCAGCTGCTTCGGCCATCGCGACGAGATTCGGCAGCCCCTCTCGGAATTGTTCATCGTCTGAGCGCCATTCTACTGGAAAATCCGCTGAGCCAATGCTAACCTGATTGCTTTCCAGCAGATGCTGGGCTTGTCCTATGCCATACGTCTGTAAGAATGAGAGCGGATTCAAATCAACTGCCCCAAAACCATACCTGGCTGCATACGTGATATATTGTTCATCGGATTCCAGCTTGCCAAGTCCTGCCTTGGTCAATCCCTTAATCATCCCTTCGCCTCCTGTCAGTCCTTTTAGATGCTTATTCCATTGTATACGAAATGCCTACTCCCCAACAGAACAAACGCAACCCTTCACCAAACATTGCGTATTAAAAAGAACATTCGTTTACAGGAAAGGATTGGATATTCATCTGTGAATTCTCTATTTAAAAAACATGGGCCTACCCTCATTATGCTAGCTTGTCTTGCTGTTTTATCCATCATTGTCGGGATCAGTTCGAAATCTTATTTTACACAGCCTGTATTCTATATCCATGAACATAAATATGTTTCAGACCATGAGCATGGCACAAGGATCACCTATCTAAGCCAAGATGCAGTCCCCATTCAGGTACAAGTCGAACAGCACAAACGTATCGTTACGATTGACGAGCAGAATTATATGGTTACCCAAACCGCTTCCACACCTATTGCAACATATAATGTATTTTACCCGCAGGGGCACAAATATGAAGTCGAGCAACAACACGGCACTTTATTGAGTTATGATGAAAAAGGTCATATGGCTCCTCCGCAAAGTGACGTTCTAAACGGGGAACGCATCATTGCAGAGGGCGAGGAACAATATACACCGGTTATGCTCGTAACGGCCGCCTTCCCAGAGTACCACGAGAAACCAGGTATGTCTGCTTTTCTATTCCTCGCCATTGCGGTATTCATCTACGGATGGTGCACGTTTTATTACGAATCATTTCAGCGGGCTCTCTTCTGGATTTCTTTCCAATGGGTATGGGTGAATAATCCCGAGCCAAGTGATTTTTATTATGTTATGTGCAAAATAGGAGGCGTCCTGTGCATGCTTCTTGCCATCTGGACCGCATTTCAGGCATTTTAAAAACTTATAAGTTATAAGTCACACAAGCTGATGCAGGAATATATTCTTGCATCAGCCTCCTCTCTGCAAAAAAAACATTGCCCCACCAGAAGTTTCTGATGAGACAATGCCTGCGAATGGATTCTACTAGTATAGCGCGATGCGATGTTACATTTTTTGCAAAATACCTTTAACCAAGCCAATGAACGTTGTTTTCACTTTGGCTGCGACCTCAATCACTTCATCATGGCTGAGAGGTTGATCCAGAATACCACATGCCATGTTTGTCAGACAGGAGATTCCTAATACCTTCATGCCGCCATGAATGGCAACAATCGCTTCTGGTACAGTAGACATTCCTACAGCGTCCGCACCCATCGTGCGAATCATGCGAATCTCAGCAGGTGTTTCATAAGCTGGACCACTCCACCACGCGTATACCCCTTGTTGCAGGCTTACATTTTGCTCTTCAGCAACCTGTAGAGCGACACTACGCAATTCACGGTTGTATACTTGAGACACATCCGGGAAGCGCACGCCCAGATCAGCATTGTTTGGTCCAATCAGGGGATTGTTGCCAACCAGATTAATATGATCCGTAATCAGCATGAGCTGGCCTGGTTCGAAACCGGTGTTGACCGCACCACAAGCGTTGGTGACGATCAGTTGTTCAACGCCAAGTGCCTTCATAATGCGAACCGGGAATGTTACTTCATCTAAGGTAAAACCTTCATAGTAGTGAAGACGGCCTTTCATGGCTACAACGGTCTTCCCCATTAATTCTCCAATCACCAATTCATTAGCGTGTCCAATGGCTTCGGATTGAGCAAAATATGGAATCTCTGTATAAGGAATCACTGTTGCATTCTCAATCTCGTCCGCAAGTGCTCCCAGTCCTGAACCCAGAATCATACCTACCACTGGCTTGGAGTTGATCCGGTTTAATATGTAATCGCGTGCTTCCTGAATGTGTGCTGATTGATGCATAATAACGTCCTCCTGATAATCTGAATTGATATTACATATACCCTATTTATAAGCGTTACTTATCAAGTGTAATGAACAACGGCTCGGATGTAAATGGGTGTCCTCATTCTGTCTTCAATACACAATTCCGACAAGCTTTGTTAGGCTTTAACTCCAGACTGCAACGCGCCGAAGTAAGGCTTCAACATCGTTTCGAAAATTGCGTCTTGTTCTTCAATCTGCTCAACATACGTCCACAATAAACGTTCTTCTGTGTCGATGTTTATTACCTCAAACTCCATCTGCCGAGAGGCCCATATCGTGACCTGCCCCATAGCTCTCTCCGATTCATGAACATATCCAATGAAAGGATCGGGAGTACACTCCTTCTCATTTTCAGGACTTCCTTTTCTCTCTTCCGTAGAGATCTGGAGCACCTGCAGTTGTTCCTGTTTACGTTGCATCCAGCATCGGAATGAATCCAGCGAAAACGGTCGTGACAGCAATCCAGCACCTCCTCTCCAAAATTGTACACCAAATAGCCAATCCTCTGCCGGGACCGGCTCCATGGTACCATATGCTAATTCAGCGTATGACTCCCTCTACGTTTATACCAGTCTATCCCCATCATTAAGATAAACATCCAGAACGCAAATATCAGCGGTTTAACGACCCTTCCCTCTCCGAAAATAAAATAGGCCATTGCGAAATTTCCGATAAACGTTAACGCATTATTACGGATACTTTCCATCTTATTCAACTCCATCTTGAATTCAATTTATAACTCTTCAAGATATATCGTTTCGGCTCGATCTTCATTCCATTGAACCGCTGACTCGCAAGATTACACTGTATTATTGAAAATAATAACATATACAGCAAATGTTTGGATGTCATTTTCTTCTCATATTGCTTATACATGCGTATACCAAACAAAAAAGCCGACCTCATTTGGCCGACTTCTTTAGATTCTACTATAATTCGTTTCCTAACGATGATAACTCATCGTTGCTGCTTCTTACTATTCCTTCACACTACCCAGTTGCAATCCGTGTACAAAGTACTTTTGCAAGAACGGATACACGACCAGGATTGGCAATGCTGCAACAATAGTGATCGCTGCCCGGATCGATATCGGCGTAACCATGTTACGCGCTTGCCCCATATCAGCCCCGCTGGATACCGCAGCACTGCTGTTGGTATTCATAGAAGAGGACAGCAGTTTCATCAACTCGTACTGCAACGTACTCAGGTTTTGCTTGGATGAAGCGTACAGGAACGTATCAAACCAAGAGTTCCATTGCCCTACCGCAATGAACAACGCGACCGTTGCAAGTACAGGCTGACACAACGGTAAAATGATCGACATAAACGTTCTGAAATCGCCGGCACCATCAATCTTGGCTGACTCAATCAATCCTTCAGGCAACGTCTGGATATACGTCCGAATAACGATCATATTAAACGCACTGATCAGACCCGGAATGATGTATACCAGGAAGTTGTTAAGCAAGTGCAAATCTTTGATCAGGAAGTATGTTGGAATGAGACCTGCACTGAAATACATGGTCAATACAACGATAATCGTGATCGGTTTGCGCAGAATATAGTCTTTGCGGCTCAGCGTATATGCCAGCATGGAAGTGAGGAACAAGCTGAGAACAGTACCTAGTACAGTTCTGGCAACCGAGACCCCAAAAGCCGCGAATATGGTTCCACCCGCAAATACAGCTTTGTAGTTTTGGGTAGTCCACTCCCTCGGCAACAGATAGATTCCGCCCCGAATCGTATCGTTACCCGCATTAAAAGAAATAGCCAGTGTGTTCAAAAATGGATATAAGGTTACTACTGCAATAAAGATCATCAGCAAGCCGTTAAATGTGTGGAAGACAATCGGCTCAACTCGAGATTTGTTTATTCCCATCGATGTGTCCTCCTCATATTAATCGGTCTTCACCGAATCGTTTGGATATTGAGTTAGCCGCAAATATCAGGGTAATACTTACGACCGTTTTGAATATACCGGCTGCGGTAGCTAGTGAATAGTTACCGATCTGTAGCCCGTATTTCAAGACAAAGATGTCAATGGTCTGAGACCAGTCAACAACGACACCATTTCCAAGCAAGTACTGGACTTCGAATCCAGCTTCCAGAATCCATCCCATGTTCATAATCAACAAGATAATGACGATGGACTTGATGCCAGGCAACGTAACATACAACATTTTTTTATACCGGTTAGCTCCATCAATCTCAGCCGCTTCATAGAGTGAAGGGTCAATGGAAGTGATCGCAGCCAGATAGATGATTGCATTCCAGCCGACTTCTTTCCACACGTGTGATGCACCGACAATACCCCAGAAATACTCTGGAACGCTGAGCCACATGATCGGTTCTTTAATGAATCCCAGCTTCATCAGCACCACGTTCACAATCCCGCCATCAACCGATAACGAGCTGGCTACAATGCCCGTAACGATGATCCATGACAGGAAGTGAGGCAGATATGAGATCGTTTGAATCGTGCGCTTGTACAGCTTGTGTTTGATTTCATTCAGCAAAATCGCAAAAACAATGGCTGTCACGAAGCCAAGAATCATGTTAATTAAGCTCATCGCGATCGTATTGCGAAGCACGTTCAGAAACGCGTCGTCCGTAAGCAGAAACTTGAAGTGCTTAAGTCCGACCCACTCCTGTTGCGAGAATTTCTTCGCTGGACTGTAATTCTGGAACGCCATAACCCAGCCCCAGATCGGATAATACGAGAAAACCAAAATATAAGCGACGATGGGCAGAGACATAAACATCAGTTGTTTTTGACTGCGCAGGCGCTTCATCAGAGGCGTCTTGGTCACAACGGTTGGAGCAGATTTTTCCTGTATGGCTCCCGGCGTATTCGCCATCTTTCACTCCTCCTATCAACGTACAGCGGATTTGGGGATGAATTGCTCAGAAGGCACAAGGCATGATTTACATCCATGCACCTGACACCTTCCGAGCTAATTCAACAACCGCTTTTATTTATTTCACGGTCCAGTTCTGAATCCGCCATTGTAATTGCTCATTGATTCGGTCTTCATACGCTTTCACGTTGATTTTCTTGTAAGCGTCCACATACTCGCTCCAGATCGAATCAAATTGATCTGAATTGGACATGATCGCTCTAGGCAAGTACTTCAGCGATGTATCGGTCATTTGTTTGTTGGCTACCGAAGCATCTGAACCTTCTTTCAAGTCCACTTGCCATGCTGGATAATACACTGGGTTTTCAGGTGCAGGAGAGAAGAAATCACTCCATGTTTTGAAACCGTATGCATCCAGCAATTCTTTATCCTCTTTTTTCAACCCATCATAGAATTCTTCAGGCTGATTGGTTGCACCAATCGCGTTGCCATCCGAGAAAGTACCTTCCATTTTCGGTGCTGCACCGTAGAAACCTTCTGCTTTGTTAGCCAGTTTCCATGCCGGGTCTTCCTGCTGAAGACGTTGTTCAGGTGTACGATAGAATCTGCCTTTATCGTTAACCATGTAGTCTACGCCCTCTTCACCCCAAGACAGCAACTTTTGGTACTTTTCATCCATCAACTTATCCAGGAATTTCAGGATTGCAACAGGATCTTTAGCATCTTTACTGATACCAAAACCGTTGTTCAAGTTGATAACCGGACGATCCAGGTAGTGATCCTTGATGCTTGTGTCATATACAAGTGGGAAACCAACATACGTTTCACCAATTTTGTTCTGAGCTACGAGTGGATCTTCACCTTGCTGGAAGTTCCAGTGCTGGTCAAACATACCGACAACGCGTCCAGATGAGATTTTAGCCAGATACTGGTCATAGTTCTGAACGAAAGCTTCTTTATCAAGCAGTCCTTCATTATAGAGACTGTTCAGCTCTTTATAATATCTTTTCGAAATATCTTTATCCGCGAATACGCTTGCAACACCTTTATCATCAACCACAACCCCGCCATCATTCGGATGACCTGTCAAGTGCTCTGGCGGATTGAGCAGTGGGAAGGTTCTCCAGTCGGAAGCCAAAGTTGTGAAACCAATCGTTGGCTGTCCATCCGCTGTTGTTGGATGTTTTGCAGTATAATCACGAATCAGTTTCATATACTCATCAAGTGTTTTCGGTGTTGGATATCCGGCTTCTTTCAGTACCTGCTTTTGAATCCAGAACGCAGGACCGGAATAGTAGTTACTGATGAACTCACCCGTGTATACACCGTAGTTTGGCAACCAGTAGATATGTCCATCACTGGAATCTTTCATCCGTTCCCAGTCTTTTGCGTAATGCTTTTTGAGATTTGGAGCATGTTGCTCGATCAGATCCTCCAGTGGAATAACCGCGCCAGCCGCAACCAGTTTGGTATCTGCTGTAATCAGATCCGGGTATTCTCCACCCGCAACCATAACACCTAGCTTCTGTTGCAAGTCACCGACCAGAAACTCCATGTTTAGTTTGACACCCAGCTCATCTTCAATCTTTTTGTAGATGCGGTTATCCGCTGCCGGTGCCTGATTTGGTGTACCAATAAATGCCGAGATGTTTAATACTTCCTTACCATCGGGTGTCGTCGTTTTGGCCTCTTCTCCACTGCATCCTGCCAGTGCCAGAGTTAGTGCCAGAACAAGAGAAACGGAACCCCAAAGTTTCTTTTTCTTCAATCCCCCCATGTATTGCGCCTCCTTGGAAGTGGTTTGCCTTACTGATTTCATTATGAGGAAATGTATGCGGTTTCAAAATAAACAGATTTAAGCATCTCCCCCCCTTAATTGCAGGAGGTCTTGAACCGGATCATACCTCCTTATATGTGCTCTAATTAGCATGCTTAAGGCGATACTCAGCCGGTTTCAGCCCTGTTCTCCGCTCGAACTGTTTCAGGAAATGCTGGTAACTCTTATAACCAACCTGCTCTGCAATCGCACATGAAGCATCGTCTGAATCTCTGAGCAGTCTCATCGCTTCCTCTATCCTAAGATCATGTACCATGTCCAGAACACCCTTGCCATATTTGCGCATAAAAGATTGGCCCAGATGCACAGGATGCATGAAGAATCGCTCGGCAAGCTCCTTAATGGTAAAGGTCTCTCTAAAATGCGCTTGCAAGTATTCAGCTACCATCGCCTGTGTTCCGCCAAGCTGTTTTTGACGTAGAGATGATGCCACAGCTTGACACTTCAAGCAAAACTTTTCCATCATACTCGCTGATTTTTCGATGTTCCAGTGATACCGGTCATCGGAATGAAAGGCTGTATCCAGCAACAGATCCTTCGTTTCTCCTCCAAGCTCCTTGCATAGAGAAAAACCGCGGAATAAAATCTGGGTCATGAATATGTGCACAAATTCAGGTGCAGTCTTGTTCATTACAAATTGATGGAATGCTTCTCTAATCGACAGACTTAATTGTTCTGGCGAACCGTTCTCCAGATGCTCCATAATGAGATCCACTTCACAGAGAGATTCGGGATTAAATCTTAGACGTTGTTCCTGAAGATCTTCGGCGAATAGCAAATTCCCTTGGTGCAAAAACAAAAAACGCTCCGTCTCGACAGCCATACTTCTGGAAAGAGATAAGGCTTCCGGTTGCTGCACAGGCAAACCTACGGCAAACTGAACTCCGTCTGGAACAAATTCATTTAAGTCAGACAACAACCTTTCCGCAAAATCCCGATGATCTCTTCCTTGCCATGTTTCTAACTCTGAGGACACTTCACCCCAGACAATACCGCAGGCATCCTGTTCATTTTCCACCACATAACAGCACGGTTCACGGCTTACGGTCTCATGAATCACCGAGCGAATCTGACCAGAATCAGCACGCTGAAATCTCACTTTCACATACGTCCACTTCTGAGCTTGCTCATACAAATGAGCGATATCGTGAGCCATCTGTTCTGCATCCTCAACTTCCTGTCCGGTAACCAGTGTAGCCAAAACATGCCGTGTTTCCTGTACTTTGGCCTGTTCACGAACAACTTCACGCTCTTGCTTCTCCTTCAACTCCTGCGCCAGTCGCTCCAGCATATCGTCCGCTTCCATCGTATCCACAGGTTTGGTTAAGTAATTACTGACGCCAAGACGAATAGCCTGCCTCGCGTAATTAAAATCGCTGTAGCCACTTGTAATGACAAACATTGTGGAATCGTGCCCCAGACGGCGTGCCTCTTCAATCAATTCCAGTCCGTTCATCGCTGGCATATGAATATCCGTGACAACCAGATCAGGTTTACTCGTACGGATCGCTTCGACTGCCTCTTCTCCATTCGTACACACACCGTTAATTTCAAAACCGAATTTTCGCCAATCAATTAACAACTGCAGGCCTTCAATCGCAAACGGCTCATCATCCACCAATAGAACTTTATACATCTTGCTGTCCCCCTTTGTTCATCAGTCACAGTCTATCTGTCGGAATATGAAATCCGGCTTCCGTACCGCTGCCCTTCTCACTGCGAATCGTGAACGTTGCATCCCCTTCATAAAATAATTCCAGGCGGCGATAGACATTACGAATGCCCACATGTGAACCGTCCTTCGCCTGATCCGAGCGTACGTCCTGTATTAATTGCCGCAGTTTATCCTGCTCCATCCCGATCCCGTTATCGATAACCCGAATAACCAGTCCGGATTCACCTAGCTTTGCGGTAATATGAATTAATCGCCCATTTTTGCGTGCTTGCAATCCATGTTTGCACGCATTCTCCACCAGCGGCTGAATACTCATACGCGGAATACGTTTGCCCGCAGCCTTTGGATCAATATCCAGAGTATAATCAAACAACTCTCCGAATCTGAACTTCTCAATTTGAAGATAAAGTGTTGTGAATTGTAACTCCTCTTCGAGTGGGATCAAGTTGTCTGATCTGCTGAGCAACTGTCTCATGAGTAAAGATAAGCTTTTAATAATCTCAGATACTTCGGTATAGCCGTTTTTAGTGCTTACGACGAGTAATGCGTTCAGTGTATTAAACAGAAAATGTGGATTCATCTGGCTCTGGAGCATAGATAACTCCGTTCGGACTTGATCCAGTTCCAGATCCTTGTGCCTGATCTCCAGTTTGTATACGTCGTTAATCAGGGAATGGATTTTGCTGATCATCATATTAAACGTGCGAATTAACCCGCCAATCTCGTCCCGACCTTCCTGGATCTCGATCAGGTCAAAACGTTCATTCCGCACTTTCTCCATATGCCTTGACAATTTACGGATACGGTAGTGGTACGAACGCAAAATAAAGTAAATGAGCACCGATGGTACGATGACACTGATAATCGCCAGCCACAAAATGGAATTACGCGCTTCGTCCAACAACTGATCCACATGCCGCGTATCCGCAACACCGATCAGCTTCCAGCCGTCCAGATAAGCCAGATTACCAAGTGACTTCTCCATGATATATTCGGACTTCGCATCGGAAGACCATCCCTCTGCCGGGAAGCGTGCACTGGAAACGACCGGACGGCTATTTCCGTCCACAAGTCTGAGCTGCAGGCTGTTTGTCTCCCGATTAAGGATGCTGTAAATGCGATTCACTTCGAGATCAATTTTGGAATACTTCGCGTAGGTAGCATATGAAGTAAATGTCTTCATTTTTCCAATGACACTAATTCGCTTCCCGCGGCTAAATCCAGACTGTTCTTCGTAATCAATAACTAAAATATCGCCGTTTGCTTGATTTAACTGCTCCATGCCCGGCAACGACGTCGTTTTGTCCTTCATGACGATGTAGTGACTACCGGTCTGAATGGTATCGTTATCCGTATAAATTCGGACTTCCAAAATATTGGCCGACATATACCGTGTCAATTTGTCACGCAGGAAAACATGATATTCGTTGTAATAATCCACAGGTGACGCGTAGGTACGATCCAGAGCTTCATATAAGGAATCATCGGCGGCAATCATACGGCTTAGCGCCACGCTCTCATCAATCATACCAACCAATTCTCCTGCGGCTCTATCAATCGATTTGCGCAGATTTTCCTGTTCCCGTACTTTGATATCTGCAGATGTTCGTTGATAGAAAAACAGATTAATCGCAATAATCGGTAGCAGAATACTGACCACATAGATCAGCAGAAATTTATATCGAAGGGGGATGTCGTTTACCGTATGAAAAGTCCTCTTCTTCTTATGCACATAATCACCCTTGGTTGTTGTTTTTATATAGAGATGGAAGCTCACCTGTAAGCGCTTTAAATTTTTCTGTAAAATACTCCGCATCATGATAGCCCAATTCAAATGCAATATCTGAGATTTTCATATTGGTTCGGCGGAGCATCCTGCGTGCCTCTTCAATACGAAGACGATGAACATATTCACTGAAGCTGACTCCCATCTCACGCTTGAACTGCTGACCTAGATAAGCCGAGTTGACATGAATGTGATTAGCGAGCTGCTGCAGCTTGATTTTGGTACGATAATGCTCCTTCAGATACTGGACAGCCTCTGCCACCAGACCACTGGAACCTGGATCAGCCTGAGCCATTGAAGCAAACGTTTCCGTAATCCGAATAAACAATTTCTTCAAGTCCCCCATGAACCAACTCTCTGTATGATGCCAGGTTCGCACTTGGAGAAGAGTCTGATCTGCTCCGATCATGCTATATCTGCGTAGTAGTTCTCCATGGATGTATCTGACTGCGCTTTGAGCCCAGATCATCGCGGCCCGAGATTCTTGTATCTCCTGTAGCATATCATCAACAATGCGAGCAACGCCTGTTACATCTCCTGCCTCGATTAACGCGATAAACTGCCGTGCCCGCGATGCCATTTTCTCCAGATCCGCCTCATCCAACATGCCGTCGTCATCCGTAGTTGAGTCCAGCATCTCCATGGCGTGATATTGCTCTTCCGCAAGCTTGATCTCTATTTCCTGCCGCTGGGTATCCAGCGGTACGATCAGGTTCCGTAATAACTCGTGAATTTCTTCTGGCACCAAAGGTTTGAGCACATATTCATTCACCCGATATCGTATCGCCTGCTGTGCATAACCAAACTCGGAATACCCTGTTACGATCACGATCTGGGAATCATATTTTAACTCTTCACGCATGGTTCGGATCAACCCCAGTCCATCAAGCACAGGCATCTGGATATCGGTTACCACCAAATCCGGATTTACATGATTGATCAGTTCCAGTGCTTCTTCTCCATCGGTCGCAGTTCCACACAACTCATATCCGCAGCCTTGCCAATCGATCATCGTTTTCCAGCCTTCCAGCATAAACGGCTCATCATCTGCTACAATGACCTTGTACATTGGATTCACCTGCCATTTCCCCTTTTTTTCTCCAGTATGGCATCGTACCGTCCATGTGACAATGCTATTATTCGAATAAATCTGCTCTATATATAAGATACTTCAAAAAAGCCTTACAGGCTTAACCCTTTTTATGGGGTCCGCATGTAAGGCTGTAATTCCGAAACACTCAGCAGAGCGCTGTATGCTTAGCTTAAACGTATATTTAAATTGAGCCTGAAATTTTGCCTTAGCTTTCTTCTTACTTTTGCCCGAGAATGCGCCAAAATGAATCCTTCGGTTGCTGCTTGGTATCGAACACAAATGGCCAGTTTTTGCGGCCACGTACCGGGAAATGATCCAACCACGTATAATGATCAGCCGCACCCCAGAATGTTACAGAAGTAATATTGGATTGATACTCCCGGAACAGCTTGAAAATCTCCTCATACCGTTTCTCCTGAAGCTCCATCATCTCAGACGTTGGCTCTGTCAGATCAGTTCGCGTATCATCATGTTGAAACACAGATACATCCAATTCAGTGACGTGAAGCTGCACATCCAGTGAAGCATAACGTTCAATGGCTTCACGGATCTCTTCTATGGACGGTCCATGAATATTCCAATGACCCTGCATTCCAATACCATGAACCGGAACCCCTTGATCCAGCAGTGATTTTACTAGATTGTATATTTTCTCCCGTTTGACCGGATTAGTCTCGTTGTAATCGTTGTAAAACAGCAATGCATCAGGATCAGCTTCATGAGCCATATGGAATGCCTGTGCCAGGTAATCTTCTCCCAGCAATCGCAACCATTTTGTATCTCGCATGATCACGTCAGTCTTGTCTTCGATCGCCTCGTTTACCACATCCCATGCGTAGATCTGTCCTTTGTAACGGCCAACAACGGTATCGATATGCTGCTTCAAGCGGGACAACATCAGTTCCCTCGAAGCCGGTCCGCCGGAAGCATCCTCAAACACCCATGCCGGCGTCTGGTTGTGCCATACCAACGTGTGACCACGTACACCTATCGCACGGCCCACTGCAAAATCAACAATCTCATCTGCTGCCTCAAACGTATATTCATGTTCTCGCGGATGAACTTCTTCAAACTTCATCTGATTCTCCGCAGTAACACTATTATAGTGCTTCGCAATAAATTCCCCTTCGGATTGTAGCATTCTTGTATGTACTGCTGCACCTATTTTGAACGCATCGGCATAAGCAGTATGTAGGGACGGAATTTCGGTAGACATCCTGGTTCCTCCTCGCAGATTTATTTCTTCATCATAACGTAAAATGAATGCGCTTTCCCTGAACAAAATAAACCTTCTCCCCCCTGAAATTCTACCAATTTCAGCACAAAAAGAAGAAATACAGGCAATATACGTTATAACTTGTCTATCTGTAGCAAAGTCACTTGCTTCACTGTACATGCCGGGCTGACTTGTTCTTCAGAGAGTACATTAAGCTTGATCAGGCTTTTCAGCTTATGGCTGTCCACCTTGGACAGCAGCCTCCAAATCTCCGGGTCGGGCAGGGATGCATATAGCTTCTGATCGTCATATTCCTTGCGGTGCTGGAGCACCGTTTTCACCTTATATCCGCCTACTTCGGTCTCATACACCCCTTGCTGCGCACAGTACGCCACAATCTCATCTCTCAATACAGATAACTGTTGTTCGATCTCTTTCTGCTGCTGTTTTAGTTCAAAGTAAGCCTGCACCTTCTGTTCCATTATTTATCACACTCCTCTACTACCATAGGTATGCAGAAAATATGAGTTTAGGACAGGCTTGTAGGCCACCTTAAAAAGATATTTCGAATACCAAATCGTAATTTTAGGACTTTAAGAAAAAATTCTATAGGGAGGATATTTCATTTACAACAAGTCTGCTTGGAGGTAAGGGTTATGAGTAGCTACATCAAACACTCGCCGCATGACTTCTGCATTTCTCGGAACATCGCCTTCGCGCGAGAGCAACACCCAGCGTAACCAGGCCAATGCTTCAAACCCCTCCTCCTCGTCCAGCGTATTGCCGGCAGCCGCTCGTAATTCGGCCTGATAAAACATTCCCAACTCTCTTCCGTTATAGATGGTGATTAGAAAAACAGACCATGCCGCATCATATCTCGGGTCTCCGTACTGTCCGTTGGTCCAGTCTATAACGGTGTATTTTCCATCCATCTCTACGATATTTCCTAGGTTGTAGTCACCATGAATGAAGTGATCCTGTCTGATCTTTACACGTTTCATTAAGTCATGAACAATGTGATGGATATCTCGGTGCTTAGCCAGCTGAGGAAAAAAATAGTCGATAAAATTGTAATGAGGAATGTAATCTTGTTTTGCTTCTTTCGTTTGCGGCTGTTTAACACGGATTGGATGCTGGTGGATATCATTTAAAGTCTGAGCAAGCCGTCTTAATATTCCATGATCTAGCCGGGTAACCGGCACACCATCGTAACTTGTTAGTAGCACTTGATTCTGATGTTCATCTGTTCCCCAGCCATATGGCTTGGAAACCTGAATCCCGCTTTGACTCAGCTCGTGCAACAACTGATATTGTTTTCTAATATCCGGGTGTGAGTCCTTATTCCAGATTTTCAGTACGTATAGCTGATCATGAAGTTCAACACGCATAACATCCGCTTCCAATCCAGGCTTAAGCGGGATCATCCGATGCTCCTGACCTATTCCCTGCCGAATCGCTTCATCCAGTTGAACCCAGCGGATACTGCTAAGTTGTATCACTTGTACTCACCTCACGGCCCTTCATCATGGTTAGGTTCAATCAATCCTTTGCCTATAACATTAGCAGATACGGGCTCTCGGCCAAGTTCTCTTGCCCATACAGATAACTGCCCTATATGATGAATTTCATGTGCAATTACATGACGTATAACTTCGCCCCAAGCATCGATATGCACGTGTTCGTCGGTTCGGCGGTCGATGTAAGTTCTCTTTTCCATACTCGGCTCCCACAATAAAACAAATGCTTCCACATCTTGATGTAGCTTATGGTCCAGCTCACGAACAGCTTCGAGCGTCTGGTAGTTTGCAAAATCCTCCGCAGTATCCGGTTTTCCTTGTAACAGTTGAAGCCAGCTCCACTCCACATCAATGATATGAAAAAAAGTCTTCAGGATACTTCCCACACCACCTATACGCGGTCGAAGTAATTCTTCTGGCGGCAGGTCTGCACACCATGCATACCACTGTTCACGCACGATCCAGTTGTATCGAAAAAAGGTTTCCATACCGTAGCCTCCTATGTTGCTGTACTTAGGTCATTATAGCTTCTTGATCAATTCAATAAATTATTATTCATTCCACTGATTTGTTAGTTAATCTTTTTTTGATATAGACAATCACATGTATTCCAGCATAAATAAATAGAACATTCACGAAATAAACCAGTAAATTAATATGCATATTGGATATAAACCAGATTGATCCGTTTGAATTCGAGACATGATAGTCCGTCAAAAAACGAAGCGGGAATCCATACTCGGTTCGTAAAGGTTCGTTATCATTATTCAGCGTTCCCGGAATAAAAAAGACAGCCAATACAGCGAGCCAAGCCGACAAATTGAATATTTTTTTATGTATCTTCATTATGTCTCCCCCTGTTCCTCCTTAGCCAGATTTCCTCCGTAATAGGTTCCCTCCAGCTCTTGATCCAGGTAACTCTCCAACGCCTGATGGTGCAGTGCGTACCTCGAAATTTTGCTGAAACGGCCAATCTTCGTAACATAAATCTGTTTGCCGTTGTATTGTATCATGACCTGATTGTTATGCTTCAATCTCAGAGCGATGCCCATATGAATGCTGCCCTCAATGCGATCTACAGCCGTCTTCGCTGACGCTGGAGCTTCATTCAACCAATCAACAACTCTGCTTGTTTCTGCTTCATTTAAAACAGCTGCATCAAAACGGATCTGTACTCCGCTGCCACCCTTGGTATATATCGCTTTGCTCGTATCTGCACGGACAACCTCCGCGCTAGATAAAGGGGTTTCAATATCCACAAACCGGTTGTTCATATACACGAAGTACAGGGCTAGCGCAGTTGCCATAATGCCTATAATCAACCAGAATCGTTTGATATTTCGTGTGTTATTCATTCTTCATCACCTCGTAATGTGTGCCATGTCCACCACATGAGCAAACATGCTCAGCACCGAATTATGATGTTCTATAATCTTCTGTTCCACGTTTCCACGGGCTTCCACTATTCTTATAATAAAAACAACCTGAATTGAACTTTAGTTACAACCTATTTTATCATTTATTCAATGGCAGCCTCTCTTCATCGATCAGATGTATGAGTATGGAACCATTTCCGCAACTGATTTATATGCGCCTGATGATAACGATTGTGGTCAGCCATGTGCCAAAGTCCCCAGCGAACAGAAGCTTGCTTTTCATTCCTATGCCCGAAAGCAACTACGATATCCATATCCGCATCCGTAAGAATTGTGCACGTTTCCTGTAGCATGTTCATGATCAACTGATGTTGAGAAATAAGGGTGTCTCTGGATATCCCCGCTATGAAAGGAAGTTTGTTGTTTTCATCAATCATGGGACCGTATTGCTCCAACATATCGTAAGGTAACGTTTTTCCTTTGATGCGATACACCCAGTTCAGGTCAACGAACGTGATATGTCTCAGTAACTGAGCTGTACTGTTATATAGGTTGCCAGGTCCTCTGTAATCGACCTCCTCCTGTGACATGGAATCCGTGATGGATTTCAGGCGATCACTGTTCTCTTTAACCACGGCGAAAAGCATCCCCGTGACAGAAGACATATTTTCCTCCCCTTTTAAATCATGAATCATACCCTCACCTCTTCAACAAGATAAGGCGATCTCACCAGATCGCCCCTGTTCGCTAATTATTTTCTTTTTCGATACGCTTGAAGATGCTACCTGTTGTCATAAGGAACTCCTGGGAGCATTTCCGTGAATATCGGTAAAAATGGCCACCTTCATTCCGCTTTCTCCTCAGGAACATACATCGTCTGAATCTCCTGCACACCTTGAACAAAACCCAGATTCAGATATACCGACTCGGCATCATTGCCTTCCATCACATACAGTCGCAAAAATGGATAGTGCCCCTTGAGCATCGTTAATGCTCTTTGTAACATTTGGGTAGCAATTCCTCTGCCTCTGTACGAGGGGATTACGCCTATACTGTATACCGCAGCCTGATTGTCCTGTAAACACAAGCGGCAGTTGGCGACCAGTTGACCCGTTGCTTGATCGTATACCAATGTAGATGCCTGAGTCAGGATTTCATTTGTATAGTTAGGATCTTCGTCAGGTGTAAAATCTTCAAGAGAGCTCTGCTTTCTGCGCGTTGCTTCTAGACTTCCACCGAAACTTTCCAGATCACACTGGGCAATTTCCTCTTCGTTTACATATTTGAAGCCACCTGATTCTTTTCCAATAATCTCTGGGCTCTTAACAGTCACTCTGCTGTCCCAATCCACCTCGAAATGATCCGTAGGACGCTGCATCCAGCGGCATCTGAATTCGGCCGGCCAAAATCCCGCTCTCGCAAACCAGTCCACTTGACCTGGTAGAATCTCAAATGTCAGAATTCGTTTACTCCGATCCGACCACTGCATTAATTTCTGTTTCAGCAGCTTGACGATCTCAAAGCCTTGCTGGAATGGCGGGATGAGAAACAAATGATACATCTTGTTAGGCTCCATTCGCACACCACCTATTTTACTTTCCCCGCGATAGATCCAGTACGCACTGCATCTTGAGGAACTGAATTCTTCTTCCCTAAAAAATCCGACGTATCCCATATCATAATAAATGGTGCAAAATAACCCCCACTCCGTAACATCCGCAAGCCGAATTGAGTATTCATCTGATAAATCATATTGAAGCGTGTCAGCAGACCACTCTGTCAAAGTCATATGTCATTCCTCCTTAACCGGGTATCCGATTTCCGCGATGTCCTCTTCCAACTCATCTAACTCGATCTCCGGGTTTAATGCCTGCAACAGTCGTTCGTTCAACGGTTTCATGGCAAAAATATGCTGGATCGGCTCTAAATTAAGTTCAATCTCATAGTATTCCTGAGCCCAGGCATGGTAGTGCTCCGCACCGCCCACAAGAACTTGTAGAAGAACATAAGCTTCATCCGCGAGCTGTTGACTCGAAGTCCACTCGTTATGTACCTTTTCATGCCAGACGCAGAAGGTGATCTGATCCATCATAAAAGCAGGCTCGTCCAGAAACGTCTTTTTGAAATCTGCCGGCACACCCTCCAATACATCACCAAGTTGATCTTTATGTAGGGAAGCATAAGCTTTGTCGTAACCTTTGATGATTAAACGGTTGCTCGAATCAAATAACGCGAAATAGTGATCTCCCTCCCCATCTCTCATCGAAGCCATCTGTTCGTTCGCATCCCACTGCGCATTGTACGAATAATACCTGTACTCCCATTCTGGCATTAGAATTGCATCCAGCATCGCTACTGCCTTGAAGATTCGCTGACATTCAGAAATGCTGGGCAATTGATGGATAAAATCAGAAGTATTGCTCATTTTCTTACCTCCCGAGTAATCGAACCACTTATCAATGAAATAATGACATATGCAAATGCCTGGATCACAAACATCAGCGTAACAAACGCCACCGGAAGACCGCTTTCTGAACTAAAATCATTCATCAAATCCATAACAACCTGCCCGGGTCTGGACACGATATCCCATGAATTCCAGCGATTAAATCTCCCGATATATACGCCCAGACCACTTAGAAGTAAAATGAATCCGACAATAATCCAGCAAACGAACCTGTGTACGAACAATTGCAGCACATGTTCTATTTGCCTTATAGAACATGTGGAGAGCATCAACCCTAAAGTAGCTACACCAAACGTAAGGGTCAGACTGTACCAGAAATCCATCTCGAACCAAAAAGCACTCTCAGGCTGAGCAGTAAAATACCGGAATGCATGCAACATTTCTGTAAACAGATAGGCCGCGTTAGGCAGAAAGAACAGCCAGATCATTCCGAGCAAACCTGTCAACGCCATGCCCATCCATCCGGGTCTCACAGCCTTACGTCGAAAGATAAGAGCAATCATCGTTGAAATGAGAAACGGAACCCATGCCAGAAACATATCCCAGTCTAGGAAGGCATACATATTCGATCCTGACTTTGCACGCAGATACACCGCAATGCCAAGACAGCATAACGTCGTAAGTAGCAATGAGAACGCTAAGGCAATAAATCTATTGTTCAAAATTCGATCATGTTTATCTATCATCTTGTTGGACTAGTCCTTCTTCTGGAAATAAATTTATAGATATTTTTTAAAGGCTTTGCTGGACTCGCCATCGTATCCTAGCTTTTGATAAAATTGATGGGCCCCTTGCCTGGAAGCTCCGCTAGCGAGGAGGATCTTGGATGCATTCACCTGCAAACATACCTGTTCCACATGTTCCATTAATTCTGTTCCGTATCCGTTGCCCTGCAACTCGCTAGACATAACAACCCTTTCAACCAAACCAAACGGCCGATTTCCTGCCAGAGCGTCTAGGCAGATATGTAAATGTGCCGTACCTACCACCTGCTCCCGGACTTCGTACACAAAAAGGAAGCTGTGTTCGTGACGCCTGATCTCTTCAATTCGTTCAGCAAGCACCTCAGTATGCGCGTGGTTGGGCAACAGCTCCCTGTACAATTTGTCAATAGTTGCTGCATCCCTGGCTTCGGCTTCTCTGATCATTTTTTTGCCACCTCTACTCTCTAACTTGATAACCTAAAATAATGTCACCATTATCCTCTAATTCTCCTGTTTCCTGAAACCCACAACGCTTGTACAGTGCATTAGCCGCAACATTATGCGGGATATGAGATACCCTGATTTGCCGACAATCCCTTCGCTCCTGCAACATGTGAATAACTTCCTGGATGGCACGTTTCCCATAACCTTGACCCTGATGTTTTCCATCAATCATAAAACGAAGAATCCAATAATGCCCATCTGTATAGATCTCGTTATCAAATAAAATAAACCCGACCATCTCATACCCTGCATAGATCCCGTAAGGTCTTGAAGTTACTTCCTTGGTCGCATGGATTAAGGAATCCGCATTGCTCGCTACCAGTGTGAGCTGATCTTCCTTCGGTTGCAGAAGGATGCACTCACTTTCATTTTCCTGTGTAACCGGTTGCAAAGTGACTTGTTTCTCTATCATGTTATCACGCATATCTCATTCTCCTTCAACTATGACTGCTTCAATTTTCTTCATCAGTATAATTTCTAATGGCTGTGTATCTAACAGTAAAGCTCCTGCATCCACATATCCCATTCCACGATAGAAATGTTGAGCACTCTCATCAGACTGCGTAGAAGTCATAACCGTATCAAAGCCCTTCTCTTTCATTTCATTTTCCCAATACTGTACGACACGTTGTCCTGATCCACGGCCACGAAACGGCTCATCGATCCAAATCATGTTCATAAAAGGCGTGTTATCCCAAAAGTATCCATATCTCATCCAGCCAATCCTTGCCTCGTCTTCCCAGAGGATATATATTTCCTTCTCTTTTATTTTCGTCTCAACAAGTGTGGGATGGATATGCCGATCTTTTTCAACGATATATGCATGGTCTGCCTGCGAAGCATATGTAATGTTCATAGGATTAACTCCTTCATATAGTAAAATCATAATCTATCATAACCCAGAATGTGGGTTATGCGTATAATTTCTTCCTCATATATGGGCTATATATGTTGAACTAAAATAGTTCCACACGGTTCATGCCTATTCATGCAAAAAAAGCCACGGTATCCGTAGCTTAATCTTTAACCTTTATTCTGTTCATTACATTTTAAGGGGATGCCTGTTACGCTAGCGATCCACTCACCAAGTGTCCTTGATACCACACAGCCAGCCTTCCAGATCGCCTTGCCACCGCTTCGGCTGCACAACTCGCCTGCACCAGAACAAAGCTTGCTATATCGCCTGCCTTTGGCCATACGCTCTCTCCTGCTGCATTCAGCGAAGTCACTCCGCCCGTAATCGTAGCTATTGACTGGGACAACGATAACTCGTCGCTATATCCATACAGCTCGGCGAAGCGTCCAGCCTTTTCAAGCATATCTCCACTACCAAAAGGAGACCAGTGATCCGTCAGACTGTCTGTCGCCAGTTTCACGTTTACACCCACACGTTGCAACATCGGAAGCGGCATCATCGTTCTGCCCATCGGCACGGTTGAAGCCACACTCATTCCCAGCGATGCCATGCGGCTCGCCATCTCCTCGGTTTCCTGTTTCTCCGCTCCTGCAAACCAGAACGCGTGGCTAACCGTCACCTGACCCTGAAGCCCTGCTTCTTCAGTCAACCTTACAAGTTCCAGTAACGTTTGCTTGCCAGCTTCGCCACCATCATGCAGATGCATATCGATTCCTGCCTGATGTTTGACTGCCAGTCCCACCATGGTATGCAGCGATTTTTCGATGTTCTCATCTACGGTATACGGATCAAGTCCGCCTACATGTGTTGCACCCTCTGTCATGGCTTGTCCCATGAGTTCGACCGAGCTGGATCGTAACAGCCCATGCTGAGGGAACGCGACAATCTCTGAAGATATTTTACCCTTGTAACTCTCCAGGGCTTGCTTGGTTGCTTCCAAACGTTTTAATCCACTGACTGGCTCAATATTGCAGTGCGCGCGAACGTGTGTAGAGCCGTAACCCTGTATTAGTGCAAGGATGCTTTCTGCCTGCCGTTTTGCATCGGGTAACAATTTGGGTAGTAATACCTTCTCCTCTTCAATACGATCAAAGATGCTGGAGCTGCGTCTGACCGCTTTCCATGGCCCATCATAATAGGTTTTGTCCAGATGAATATGTGCTTCTTCAAACGAAGGCAACAATAACAAACCTTTGCCATCCACTCGCGGCAATTCTTCTGTCAATTGCGCCTTTGCGTCCACAATGGCAGCAATAACTCCGTTCTCAATCCGCAGATGAGCAAGACCCGTTTGTGTGCCCGTCACCTCTGCTCCTTCACGAATATATCCTTGTTCCAATCTTACATTGGTCAGCCAGAATGCCTGTTGCTGTTGCATTGTCTTTCCCTCATTTCTCTCTTCTCTTTTCTCTTTAATTAAAAATTAAACCGTGCATGTCCGCCATCTGTCACGCCCTCAATTCGTTCAATATCGAGTAATCTGCGCTTCATCTCGAGACCACCACGAAAACCCGTCAGCTTGCGATTGGCACCAATAATCCGGTGGCATGGCAGTAACACTGGAATGGGGTTCGTCCCGTTCGCCGCACCTACAGCCCGCACAGCCGAAGGTCGTCCGATCACGGCAGCGATATCCCCATAGGTACGTGTCTCACCGTATGGCACACGCCCGAGCGCTTTCCATACCTGTTGCTGAAATTCGGTACCCATCAGGTCAAGCGGGATGTCCTCTGTGTATGCTGTCTTTTCCCCTGCAAAATAGGACTCCAGCCAGTCCATCATGCCCGTCTGTCTTAATGCCTGCTCATTCTCTTCAAGTTTAACACCCGGGGCAATTTTACTAATCCAGCCGTGCCAGTCTTCCAGCGTTTCGTTCGGCATAACGATCCGGCACAGTCCCTTTTCGGTCGCAAGCAGACTCCAGGGACGACCGTCCAGCAACATCGTGGCATACATCATCTTTTGTCTCATTTCATATTCGACCTTTCTTTATATATATCTGAGTCAGGAGCTTGTCTGTTTGGGAGCACTTGTCTGTTTGCTCACCTTGCGTTTCATGCTGCGGATCACTTGTTTGTCCTCCGGTGTCACGCGGTACGATTCCGTAATCTTCTGGAGTGCTTTGTTGTACGTAAAATCGTCAAGCGTATTGTTTTGCAAATACGGCATGGTCACCTCAGGTTGCTTCACATACGCGATCGAGATCGCCCAGGCCACCGCCATTTTCACATAATAGGCCTCATGTTTAATCTGATCAAGTAACGGCAACACCTGATGAATATAATGCGGCTCCAGATAAAAGTTCAACAGCATGACCACGCCAAACCGGATTTCATATTCCTGATCCGACTTGATATAAGGCTGAATGAAGTTCCACATCGCATCCATATGCACTTTCGTATATTTCAGTCCGGCACAGAAGCTGTCACATACCGACCAGTTATCCATTTTGGGTACAAAAGCCGCAATACGTTTTAACAATTCGTCCAGATCTGCTTGAACGTGACCAATGACCATTGCTTGCAACATTACTTCTTCAAAATAGTCATCCTGCGCCGTATCCAGGTACGTACGCCAGTCTGCAACGGCAATCTGTTTGGCTATTTTGCGGATCGTCGGCAAGCGCACACCCATCACGTTTGAAATATTCGGTATAAGGGAAGCCGCGAATTTCTGGTATTCCGGCTCAGCCAGGCTGAGCAGTTGTGTTCGAATATCGGTTTCCAAGGGCACTGGACCTCCTCGTTGATTACTGTAAAACAAGTATATCCTGAGTGCTTTCTTTTGTAAGCCCATCTCGAATGTTTGAGCAAGATTTCAATATTGTTTAACAACGAATGCATTCCGTTTAAAAATATGAAGCGCACCATTCAGGAAAGGAGTGTCATTATGAACGGTTCTCAAACCAATAAAGAGCTCTCCGTTGAGGAGATCACCCAGCAACTGACACAGCATGTACAATCCCAGAATCTGCCGGAATTCTATAAACTGGTGAAGGAACTGCGTCCCTATGATCTTTCACTCATCTATAAAAAATTCCCTGAAGACGAAAAGAATCGTTTTCTTCTTCTATTTAAACCGGATACACTTGCCGATCTGGCAGAGAACCTGAAGCTTCACGAGCAGGCTGAACTGTTCGAACGACTCGGACCGGAGCGTACACTGGAAGTCATGCAGCAGATGGACAAGAGTGACCTCATTCGCTTCATGCACGACCTGCCCGCAAAACGCAGGGAAGAATTGTTATCCAGCATGAACCTGGATCATTCTGCTATCATTCGCTCTGTACTCAGTTATCCACCAGAAACTGCCGGACGGATCATGACCGACCGCTATCGTACGTTGTCCACCCACGACACAGCGAAGGAAGCACTGAAGCAATCACAAGGTACGCTGCACCTCTCCCCGTCCAGTTACCTTTATGTCATTGACGATGAAGGTAAGCTAGCTGGTGTCGTTAGTTACCGCTCGCTTGCTCTGGCCGATGACAAAACCAAAGTGGAACAACTGATGACCAGACGTGTCATTCACGCCACCGTAGATATGGATCAGGAAGAGGCTGCCCAGTTGCTCCAACGTTACGAATTCATCGCCGTTCCGGTCGTCGATGAGAATAATAGGCTGTGCGGGATCATCCAGATGGATGACGTCATTGACATCATTATGGATGAGGCCAGCGAAGACCTCGCCAAAATGGGCGGTGGCGGTAAAGATATTGATTTTGATACCAAACCGCTCGTTGCGGTCAAACGAAGGTTGCCTTGGCTTATTTTGCTGTTATTGATCGGCTTGATCTCGGGAAGCATTGTGGATTTTTTTGAAGATACACTGAATCAGGTTGTGGCTCTTGCGTTCTTCATGCCTATGATTGCGGGTATGACGGGAAATACAGGGACGCAATCCCTTGCTGTCGTCGTACGCGGACTTATTGGACGCAAGCTGGACAAGTCAACGGTACTCGCCTTGATTGGACGAGAGATTAAAGTTGGTACGATGATCGGTCTTGTCTGCGGTCTGCTCATTACGGTCATTGCTTATCTCTGGCAAGGAGACTGGTTGCTCGGGATGATTATCGGTGTATCCCTGTTTCTCACGCTAATCATCGGTACACTGACAGGCACATGCATCCCGCTCCTGCTCAGCCGTTTCAAGGTTGATCCCGCAGTGGCATCCGGCCCGTTAATTACAACGCTAAATGATATCTTGTCCCTGTTTATCTACTTTGGTATTGCTACACGTTTTATAGGCGCACTGATGTAGCTTCTTGTGCAGTATAACGGACGGCATATGGTGGACGACTTATGGTTCTTATGCACCAAAAGGACCCTGATCATTAGATCAGGGTCCTTTCTTTAGCTCCCACTACTCTTAAGCAGCTCGTTTGTTTTTATTATAGATATCAAATGCCACTGCCAGCAGCAGTACCAATCCTTTGATTCCTTGCTGCCAGTCGATACCCAGGCCGATCAGGGACATCCCGTTGTTCAGCACACCCATAACCAGACCACCGATGATTGCACCGAATACGGTACCGATTCCGCCCGAAGCTGACGCTCCGCCGATGAAGCAGGCTGCAATGGCATCCAGCTCAAAGTTCGTACCCGCTCTTGGCGTAGCCGCATTCAGACGTGCGGCGAAGATCAGACCCGATACAGCCGCAAGTGTACCCATGTTTACGAACACCCAGAACGTTACTTTTTTCGTTTTAACGCCAGACAGTCCTGCAGCCTTCTCATTGCCGCCGAGTGCGTACACATGACGTCCCATCACGGTACGATTCATGACAAAGGAATACACCACGATCAGAACAAACAGAAGCACCAGAATGTTCGGAATACCCGCATAACTTGCCAGTACAAACGTGAACAGGTTGGTTACTGCTGCTACCACAATCAGCTTGAGCAGGAACAGCCCTTGCGATACCACCTCAAAGCCATACTTGCGCTGGGAAGCACGTTCCCGCAGTTCATTCACAATGTACCAAATCGTGAGCGCAATCCCCACAATAATGGACACCAGACCCATGCCTGAGAATTGTACATCCGGCAGGAAACCGGAGCTGATCTTTTGAAATCCGGCAGGGAAAGGGGATATCGACTGCCCTTCCAGTACAATCATCGTCAGACCACGGAAGAGCAACATGCCGGCAAGCGTAACAATGAAGGCGGGAATCCGCACATACGCAATCCAGAAGCCCTGCCATGCACCAATGAGTGCACCGACCAGCAGGGAAGCAATGACTGCGAGCCAAGCTGGCAACTGCCAATCCACCATCATAATGGCGGCTACAGCACCGACAAAGGCCGCAATGGAACCGACGGACAAGTCGATATGACCTGTGATAATGACCAGCACCATACCAATGGCCAGGACTAGAATGTAGCTATTTTGCAAAATCAGGTTCGTAATATTAATTGGTTTGAGCAACAGCCCACTAGTTAACACCTCAAATAGAAGCATAATGACGACAAGGGCAATGATCATGCCATATTGACGTATATTATTTTTGAACAGTTTAGTTACCGTTTCCATGCTTACCGCCTCCAGACTTGGTCATATATCTCATCAGTGTTTCCTGCGATGCCTGCTCCCGGCTGACTTCACCCGTGATTCGTCCGGCATTCATCACATAGATCCGGTCACACAGACCCAGAACCTCCGGCAGCTCCGATGAAATCACCAGCACACCCTTGCCTTCGGCAGCAAGCCGGTGGATAATCGTATAAATTTCAAACTTGGCACCTACGTCGATCCCGCGTGTCGGCTCATCCAGAATGAGAATATCCGGCCCGGCAAAAATCCATTTGCTCAGTACCACCTTCTGCTGGTTACCTCCGCTCAGATTCCCGGTTTTCTGCAGGATGTTTGGTGCCTTGATGTTCATGCTTTTCTTCATCTCTTCCGCAACGAGCACTTCCTCCTGCTCGTTCACAACGGCATTACGGGTCAGTTTACTAAGTCCGGTGAGGGAAATATTGCGTTTGATATCATCCATCAAAATAAGGCCATATTCCTTGCGATCCTCCGTCACATAAGCAAAACCATTCTGAATCGCCTCGGTCACACTGTTATTCTGAATCGGCTTGCCATCCTTGATCAGCTGCCCCGAGATGTTACGGCCATATGATTTGCCGAAAATACTCATTGCAAGCTCTGTACGTCCTGCGCCCATCAGTCCCGCGATCCCTACGATCTCGCCACGTCTGATGTTCATGTTGATCTGATCGAGCACCTTGCGCTCGGCCTGATGCTCGTGATACACCGTCCAGTCTTTTACTTCCAGCACCACGTCACCAATCGTGGCATGACGTTCAGGGTAGCGGCTCGTCAGGTCCCGTCCAACCATGCCGCTGATGATGCGATCCTCGGTGACGTTGTCCTTTTTCATATCGAGCGTTTCAATCGTCTTGCCATCCCTCAGGATCGTCACCGCATCCGAGACCTTGGACACCTCGTTCAGCTTGTGAGAGATGAGGATACAGGCGATGCCCTGCTTTTTGAATTCCAGCATCAGTTGCAGCAGATTTTCACTGTCGTCTTCATTCAACGCTGCCGTAGGCTCATCCAGAATAAGCAGACGTACTTTTTTGGAGAGCGCTTTCGCAATTTCAACCAGTTGTTGCTTACCTACCCCGATGCTGGATACCAGCGTGTTCGGGTTTTCATTCAGACCTACTTTGCCAAGTAGTTCACGTGTTCCGATAAAGGTTTCCTTCCAATTCACGATGCCTCTGCTTGCACGCTCATTGCCCAGATATATATTTTCCGCAATGGAGAGATACGGGATCAGCGCGAGCTCCTGATGAATAATGACAATGCCCAGATCCTCGCTCTGTTTGATATCTTTGAACTCACACGTCTTACCGCGGAACAAAATGTCCCCTTCATAGCTTCCTTGCGGGTATACTCCGCTAAGCACCTTCATCAGCGTAGACTTGCCTGCGCCATTCTCGCCGCAGATGGAATGAATCTCGCCTTCCCGGATCTTCAGGTTGACGTTCTCTAGCGCTTTGACGCCCGGAAACGTTTTGGTAATGTTCTTCATTTCAAGAATAATGTCCGTCATGGCATGTACTCCTTTCCTTGGATGATGCGTTATGGCACACCGATCTTTTGCATCGTATTTATGAGCGCCCTACCTATTTCATCGCACTTTACGGTAGGCCTATTTCTTCTTTGGTGTAATACTTGCTGCCTACAATATCTTTTTCCACATTGGTACGATCTACAGAGATCGGGTCGAGCAGATACGCAGGAACAACCATTAATCCGTTGTTATATGACTTTGTGTCATTCACCTCTGCTTGTTTTCCTTGCAAAATGCTGTTAGCCATCTCCACTGTTTTCTCGGCGAGCTTACGTGTATCCTTGAAGACCGTCTGCGTCTGTTCGCCAGCCACAATGGACTTGATGGATGCCAGTTCCGCATCCTGTCCGGTAATAACCGGAAGTGGTTTGTTCGGCTTGCCGTAGCCAATGCCTTTCAAAGATGAGATAATCCCGATACTGATTCCGTCATACGGAGATAATACCGCATCCAGATTATCGCCTGAATAGTAAGCACTCAGCAGGTTATCCATCCTTGATTGGGCCAAAGCCCCGTCCCAGCGCAGTGTGGCAATTTGCGCCATCGTCATCTGTTTACTGCGGACGACCAGTTTTCCAGAGTCAATATACGGTTTGAGCACCGACATCGCACCGTCGAAGAAAAAGTATGCATTGTTGTCATCCGGTGATCCACCAAACAATTCAATGTTAAACGGCCCCTTACCCTCCTTAAGCCCCAGCTTCTGTTCAATATAGGAGGCTTGTAGAACCCCAACTTTAAAGTTGTCAAACGTAGCATAGTAAGTCAGATATGGCGTGTTACGAATAAGTCGGTCATACGAGATGACCTGAATGCCTTCGTCATGTGCCTTCTTGATGACATCGGTCAGCGTATTTCCGTCTACAGATGCAATGACCATGACATCAACGCCTTTGGTAATCATGTTCTCAATCTGGGAGATTTGATTCTCAACCACGTCTTCGGCGTACTGAAGATCTGTTTTGTAACCTTGCTCCTGAAACAGACGAACCATATTCTCTCCGTCTCCCACCCAGCGTTCCGATGATTTGGTAGGCATGGATATGCCGACATATCCTTTCTCCTTGCTTCCCACATCACTTTCAGCCAGATTACAGGCTGAGAGCATGACGGACATTACCAGAAGCCAGATGAGTATTGCTCCTTTTTTCATATGAAGTTCCCCTTTCCTCACATCATCGCGTTCAGTTGGAATTTCAAGATAACGCTTACATCTCATAGAGTATCGTCTAACTTATTGTCCCTCTCTGTATCTCATGGTAGCATTTCGCAGCGAGCAAGGTCTTTGCAGGTTTTGAACCTTTTTTATAAAAATTTAACTTTTGATGGAAGAGGGCAACGAAAAACCCACCACAGGTGGTTAACCTTTAAAGGTGGGTTTGTTTGTAGCCTCTGATATCCATACTTCCGATGAAGCTTGGAAATCTACACAGAGCCTGCGCTGGAACTGTCTGTTCCGCCATTTTTACGATATTGGGCAGGCGAGATGCCCATCGTTTTTTTGAACGCTGTACTGAAATAGTGCTGTGTATCATACCCTACGCGTTCAGCGATGGTATGGATCGGGAGGGACGTGGAGTCGAGCAGCTGTGCGGCTTTACGAATACGGGCATGAGTGACAAGTGTAACGAACGAGTCGTTCAACTCTTTTTTCAACACACGACTGAGATATACTGCCGACACCTGCAAACGGGATGCCAGCGATTCCAGCGTCAACTCCCGTTCTGCGTACTCCTCATGAATCAACTGTCGTGCCCTGCGAACTAGCGGAGAGAGCTTCACTTCTTCATATACCTGTTCACGGCAATGCCGATACGTACCCGGCACCTCTTCCAGCGTCCCCCTATGAGGTTCAACATGGGCATGAACAGCGATGTTCAGGCAAGTACTAATCTGCTGCTCCAGCAGGAGTGCAATCTCCTCAGGGGTCTCCTGCCACAGGCAGATCCCGATAACACTACTGGCATCACGAAAGAGCACATGCGGATGATCTCCGAGCAGTTCTGCTATGATATTTTCCATGGCATACAGAAACAGCTGACGATCATTCTCCCTCAGTATGGTCTGACGCGCCTCGGCAGCAGGCCACCGCACAACACCAACTTGCACAGGCGATACAGATGGCAGATGTAGAAAAGCAAGCTGTTCCATCAGACTCTCGCCGGCTACCTGTCCTTTCATCCACTCCTGACAAAATCGCTGGCGAAGCAGCGGGATATTTCGTTCAATCTGCTCTGCCGCCTGTCTGACATAGGCTGTCCGCTGATGCTCCTCATCCAGCCGCTGACGTAACCGCTCCAGTGCAGCTCTCAACTGATCCGCTTGTACAGGCTTCAGGATGTAATCCTCAACACCGAGACGAACCGCTTCCTGGGCATAAGCGAATTCATCATGCCCGGATATGATCAGATAACGAACTTCCGGACACTGCTCCTGTAAAGCCCGAATCAATCCAATGCCATTCAGAAACGGCATATTCATATCGACCAGCACGACATGTACATTCAACTCAACTGCCCGTTCGAGTGCTTCTTCACCGTCCTCGGCTTCACCGACAACCTCCATGCCAAGTGTAGCCCAATCCATAGCTTCGCGGATTCCTTCTCGAATAATCGGTTCATCGTCAGCAATCAGCACACGATACAGGTTATCCATTGCATTGGCATTGACGGATGTCACTGTATAATCCACAGCCTTCTTCACTCCTTCTCTTGTCGATCTTGGTTATCTCGGGGCTCAACCCGGGAAGGTATTGTTACAGGCATTTCCCGCATCAGTGGATGAATAATCGTAACGCGGGTTCCCTCACCCTGCCTGCTGTCCAGCCAAATCCCATAGTCACTGCCAAATGATAATCTTAATCGTGCCTGTACATTCAGCATCCCGTAACTTTTACCCGTCCACTCCGGCGAAGTCGATTCCAGACTCTCCATGGGCATATCCAGCAGCTGCAGCATCTCCACCAGTCGTTCTCTGCTCATTCCGGCTCCGTCGTCCTTAATTGTCAGATGTAGCCGCCCCTGCTCCACATTCCCTTCTATGACAATATGGCCTGGGCCACGTCTGCCCTTGATGCCATGGTATATCGCATTTTCTACCAAAGGCTGGAGTAACAGCTTAAGCACATACAAGTTCTGCAATTCTTCGGGGACATGTATGGTGTACCCAAGACGATCCCGATATCTGGTCTGCTGAATCTGCAGATAACTGCTGATATGCTCGAGCTCAGAGTGCAGCGGAATATAATCCTGTCCCTTACTGAGTCCGATTCGGAACAAACGGGACAGTGCCCCAACCATGTTAGACACACCGTCAGCGCCTTCTTTTCGAGCCATCCAGTGAATCGTATCCAGCGTATTATATAAAAAATGAGGCTTGATATGCTCCTGCAAGCTACGCATCTCCGCATCCCGTTTCTGACGTTCCCTCAGCTCATTCAGCGTAATCAGCTGACGAATCTGGCTCAGCATTCGGTTAAAACTATTTCCCAACATACCGATCTCATCGGCACGCTCACTCCACCGGCCTGCATTGAGATTGCCCGTTTCGGCTCTGCGCATATAAGACATCAACCGGAAGATCGGCTGCGCAATGGAACGGGAAAACCACAAGGATGCACTCAAACCAAACAAACACACGACAAAGACAAAACTGACCACGTAAAACTGAATCTGTCGCACCTCGGAGATCGACTCTTTGGTAGGGAATACTCCTACCGTTCTCCAGCCGGTAAAGGTAGATGACTGATACATGAATAATAACGCTTCGCCATCCACTTCTTTCGTAAACGTTCCGCCCTCTCCAGAAGCAAACCAGCTCGCCGGAATATGTTCAATGAGCGGATGTTCGGGTCTGTATACACTTTGTCCTTCGGCATCGGTGACCATTACATAACCGGATTTGCCAAGTGTTACATTACGAGCCGCCTGCGAAACGGATCTCAGCTTGAGGTCAATCAGTACAGCACCCTTTACGAGCCCCGTCGTTTCATCCGTGACAGAGCGGGCGACCGATACAATCTCATCATCCTTATACCGGACATGGGTGGTCATGTTGCGCTCTCGCGGCTGACCCAGTACCGTGAAAATGCCTGGTTGCATTGCAGCCCTCCGATACCAATCCTCCTCGGTCAGACGTTGCTCCGTTCGGGGATACATCTCATTGCTTATATAATCACCGTTACCGTTCACAAGCACGATGCCTGCAATTTCCGGGTACAACGTTGTGAATCCTTGCAAAGTCTGTTTGATGCCATACAAACGGTTCTGTTCAGATTCCGTATACGCTTGGCTGGCTTGTCTTTCGACGCGTTCACGTTCATGTTCACGTGTGTTCCCGTCTCCGCCGATCTTCTCGTCCATGAATGCATTGACGTCTGATTCGAATGCAATCAGATAGGTCATATTTTGCAAGTTCTCCATCTTGGTATTCAACGCTTCATTGACCTTGCCGATCAGCTGCATCGTATGACCCTCTACCTGCCGCTCCACGACTCGCTCTACCGTCCAATTCACAAGCAGACCCAAACCGACGGACGGCACGATGGCAAAAAGAAGAAATAGCAGCATCAATTGGTAGCGTAATGGCATGTTTCGCAGACGCAAGCGGCGGAATCCGTTCACAAGCTCAGAGCGCCAAGTTCTCTGTCTATTTGGCATAATAATCATCCACATTCGAACTTGTCACGACCGAGATCCCCGTATCTACCGTTACAGGCAGCGGCGCATTTTCCCCTGAAGGCGAAGGTGCAGGTACAGTCAAGTGATGGTGCAGATGGAACAGATATTGGAGCGACCAATATCCCATGTTCCAGGTCCCTTGTGCAATCGTAGCGGATATCGTACCATTTTGGATCAGATCGAGTGTTGCTTTATTTGTGTCAAAAGAAATGATGTGCAGCTTCTGACCATTGCCTGAATTGGCATTTTGTACCGCTTCCCCGGCTCCGGCGCCTCCCGTTGCCTCAGTGACAAATATACCCGCCAGCTTCGGATGTGCCTTCATCATCCGGATCGTTTCATCCCGGGATTTCAACACATCTCCATGTCCATCTGCGATTTCAACAACCTGCATAGAAGGGTATCGTTGCCGAATTGTTTCGCGGAATCCGTTGGTACGTTCCTCATGGTTCTGTTGTCCCGGCGACGTTATTACAGCGACTTCTCCTTCACGACCGAGCAGCTCGGCCATTTTGTCCGCTGCCGTTACGCCTGCCTTGTAATTGTCCGTTCCCAAAAAAGAATACGCCTGACTCCCTGGTGCATCTGCATCGAACAGGACCACAGGAATATCCGCTTCCACAGCTTTATTGATCGCTGGAATTAATGATTTTGGATCGATTGCGGATATAGCAATGCCTGCAGGTTTACGCGCAATGGCCTGCTCAATTACCGTGATCTGCTCTTTGGCATCATACCGTGTAGCCCCGCGATATTCGACGGTCACGCCCAGCGCATCCGCGGCATCCTCAAAACCTTTCAGCGGACTCTTCCAATATTCCAGCCCGGACTGAAACGTAATCATCATGTACGTCTCACCCAGATCACCGCGAAGTCCACGGTTCTCCCACGAGCTGTTCACCTGACTGGTATATTCAAATCTCAATACATACAATGCAAACGCCGCAATCAGCACAATATAGATCAGCAGCATTTTTTTCATTTTTGTTCACTTCCTCAAGTGGTCTATGTCATTCTGTACACCCTCACTCCGTTATCGATTGTAAACGCAATCATTCAAAAAGGGAACCTTTCTGCAATAATGTACTATAGCTATGGTCTACTCCGCCTTATGATTACAACAATAATCCTCTATCTTATTGGAACTACTTTTTTACACATTAACGGAGAGGACAGAAAAAACCTGAAAAAGCGGAGCGGTCGCCTTTATCACCGGATTTTTCCCTTTGTATAAGGAAATCAAAAAATCTGGGGATAACAGCGATTAGAAGGTTATTCTGTCATCGGAGTGACTGTGTAAAATCTTTAGTTCAAAATTAGATAGCATCGAAGAAGGAGCTTAACATGAATATACTAACCTTTTTAATCTACTGCATCGTTGTCACTTTCACACCCGGCCCCAGCAATATTGTCATTCTCTCCTCCACACAAAAAGTAGGCGCACGCCGCACCATGCCTTATGTCTGGGGAGCTACCTTAGCTTTCGGTCTGTTGCTGACCGCGTCTGCTTTGTTAAATCAGCTTCTCGCTGACGTCTTGCCAGGCATCTTGCAAGTCATGCAGATCATCGGCGGCATTTACATGCTATACCTCGCTTATCAGGTCTATCGAATGGGCTCTACTGAAGCCGCTCCCCAGGCTATATTAGGCTTTTGGAACGGTGTAATGATGCAATTCGTGAATCCCAAGGTGGTGCTGTTTACCTTCACCGTCATTCCAGCTTATGTACTTCCTTACGTCGCTGCAGAATCATGGTCTGCGTTCTTCTATGTTATGCTGATTACGTGTATTGGTTTTCTGGCTTACTCCAGCTGGGTGGTGTTCGGCACGATCTTTCGATCCTTGCTGAATCGTTACCAGCGAACATGTAGTATGCTGATGGCTCTTTTTTTGATATACTCAGCCATTATTGTATCAGGTGTGATCTAACGACTTATTTCATCTGAGGAGGTGTGCGGTATGGAACAGTTTAGCTACAAAAGATCAGAAGACGTGCTGGCTCTATCCGCCAGCTTCACCGATTTTACCTATAAAAAGCATTGCCATGAGGAATATGCCGTAGGTGTAACGCTGCGCGGCATTCAGCAATATCATCTGGAAGGTCACTATCAGGCCTCACATCCGAACGGCGTCATGCTGTTTAACCGCGAGCAATTACATGATGGAAGTTCCTATGATAAAGAGGGTATTGATTATGTGATGCTTTACCTGAAGCCTGAATTAGTTGAAGAAATTATGGGTAGAAAGGAACTTCGCTTCTCCACTCCCATCGTCTATGATCCGAAGCTTGCCCGAAGCATTCTCATGCTGAACGATGCCGTGCAGCACAGACAGGACGAAGCCGAGTGTAGCACCCGGCTGTTTGAACTCGTGCATATGCTCGCTCAGGAGGAACAGCCTGCAAGGCTCTGGAAACCTCAGGACAGTCTTGTTCGCAAAGCAAAAGAGATTATGTTTTGCAGCACCGCAGACGTGCTGAAACTGGAAGATCTATCAGCTGAATTCGGCCTGTCCAAGTTTCAATTTATCCGTGAATTCAAAGCCCATACTGGCTTTTCACCCTATCAATTTTTCCTGAACTGCAAGGTCGAACATGCCCGTCAATCGCTTGAGAAACATAGAGACATCTATACCGCCGTGGCTGACTGCGGCTTTGTCGATCTGACCCATCTGAACAGACATTTCAAACGGGTCTTCGGTGTGACTGCGCATGATTATATGGTACAGCTCCAGCGTTAGTATGGAGTTGCATCATCCCGAATAGGATGGTCATCACCCACCGAAATCAAAAACACAGCTGAAAAATCAACATCCCCTTACGGAGCGTATATAGGTCCATAAGGGGATGTTTAGTCAGGTAAATTCCACTGCACGCTGCGTTCACTGCAACTCTTGTCCTTCATATGGCCGCTCTCATACAAACCTTCTATATATCACATACAACTCTTCTATGATAACAATACAGATGCTTCAACTATAAATATTATGCTCTCCGCTGTTTCTTTCTCCACAGCGAGCCACCTACCAGCGCAAGTATGACAACTGCACCCCCAGCATATAGCGAAATCATCCACGGATTGCTATATCCACTGCTGCTGTCCGTGAAATCATCAGAGCTTACAGGAGTGCCCTTACCCAGCATATTAATTGCTTCTCCAGCCTGTTCAATCTGAAGATTACCGCTACATAGGCTGCTGTATAATTTGCCATCCTTATCATCCTGATTAGCAAAAATAAGATAAGACTGATCTTTTGCCAATGTTATTCCACAGGCACCTTCGCCCATATTATTAATCAATATGGTTGTCTTTTTTGCATCTACGCCTTTCCAGGTCGTGTCTACATCCAGCGTATATTTCTTATATTCCCTACTACTGAATATGGAGTCGCCTCCGATCTCGACTACTTTCCCCGTAAATACAGCGCTATACGTTTCCAACTTCTCCTTGACACTGGATTCGACACAACTGCACGCGTATGCCCGCTCCCCTGGACAAACCATCACATTTGCTACAAAAAACAACAGAACTAAAACGGCCGGCCCCACTCTCCTCATCCTTACATTCTCCCCCTTTGAGTTATCCTGAAGCCTCTCTTATCTTATTAACGTCTCCATTTTCGTTTTTGTTTGTTTTATTGTAGAATGTTAACACTATGTTTCGAGCGAACAATACTTTCGTTCAACAACGATAACTATAATCAAAAACATCATGGATGACGGAGGAACTTAACATTTGAAGCCCAATTTGACGAAAAAAATCTCCATTCCGCTGCTCGTTGCAGCGTTATGCCTGTCCGCTTTTATCAGCATTGCGCTGTCCATTAGCGATAACCAGATTCATCGCTTTGATGCTGTACTCATCGACTTGATCCAAGGCATGGAATCACCTGGAATGACCCGATTTATGCAATTTTTCACCTGGATTGGTAGTGAGCTTCAGGTTGTTGTCATTACGGTCATTGTCATGCTGATCCTCTATGTTTTCCTACGCCACAAACGCGAACTGCTCTTTCTTGCCATCGTGCTTGCAGGCTCTACGCTACTGAATGCCGTGATCAAGCTGCTGTTTCAACGAGCTCGCCCAACTATTAACCGCATTATCGAAGTAAGCGGGTACAGCTTCCCCAGCGGACATTCCATGGCGGCGTTCAGCCTTTATGGTGGACTTGCCTTTCTGATCTGGAAACATATCCCAAGCTTTGCCGGGCGTGTATGTATGATTGCAGCCAGTGCTGCCTTTATCCTGATGATCGGCATTAGCCGGATTTATCTGGGCGTACATTATCCTAGTGATGTCGTTGGCGGTTACTTTCTGAGCGGGTGCTGGTTATTCACCTGTATCTGGTTCTACAGACGTCATTTGCAGCGGCTGTCTGAATTACAAGCCAGAAGCTTCGCCTAGTCGCATGTTACATGCTTCATCGTAAAAACCCCAACGACCGAAAGATCGTTGGGGTTTTGTTATCTTTTGATTACAGCTGTTGAATTACAATTTTTCTCCATTAGAAGCAATTACATCTTTGTACCAGTAGAAGCTTTTCTTCGGTGTACGGCTCAAGTCACCGTTGCCATCATTATCTTTGTTGACATGAATGAAACCATAACGTTTCTTCATCTCACCAGTCGATGCACTTACAAGGTCAATACAGCCCCACATTGTATAAGCAATGAGGTCAACACCGTCTGCAACCGCTTCTTTCATCTGCTCAATGTGACCTTTCAGATAATCAATCCGGTAGTCGTCCTGAATGGAGCCGTCTTCTTCAATTACATCAACCGCACCCAGACCATTCTCCACAACCATTAATGGCACCTGATAACGATCATAGAGGTGGTTCAGCGTATAGCGTAGTCCTTTCGGATCGATCTGCCAGCCCCAGTCGGAAGCTTCGAGATAAGGGTTTTTGATACCACCCAACAGATTTCCTTCCGCTCGATCCAGCGATGCATCCGCACTTTCCACGAGAGACATGTAATAACTGAAGGAATAGAAATCTACACAGCCTTCGCGCAGCGTCTGCTCATCTTCCGGTTGCATTTGAATTTCAATGCCTTCTTCTGCGAAGAAACGTTTTGCGAATCCTGGGTATGCTCCCCGAACCTGTACATCGCCACAGATCATGTTGGACAGTTGATCTTTCTTCTGCGCAAGCAAAATATCGTCAGGATTACACGTGTTCGGATACGTTGTCATGAAAGCAACCATACAGCCGATTTTGAAATCCGGGTTGATCTGGTGTCCCAGCTTCACCGCTTTGGCACTGGCCACGAATTGATGATGCAGCGCTTGGAACCGAGTCTGTGGCTGATCTACGCCGTCCGTCAATGTTTCTTTACCTTCAAACAATAATCCACCTGCCATATATGCACCAAGCGGCATTGTCAGACAGTTAATTTCGTTAAAGGTTAGCCAGTATTTCACCTGGTTCTTATAACGATTGAAGAGGGTTGTACAATAACGGATGTAAAACTCGATCACTTCACGAGAAGCCCAGCCGTTATATTTTTGTGTCAGGCCAAACGGTGTCTCGTAGTGGGAGATCGTCACCAATGGCTCGATATTGTGTTTTTTCAACTCGGCAAAGACGTTATCATAGAACTTCAAACCCTCTTCGTTTGGCTCCAGATCGTCACCGTTCGGGTAGATGCGAGACCAGTTGATCGACATGCGGAACATTTTGAAACCCATCTCGGCCATCATCGCAATGTCTTCTTTATAATGTCCATAAAAATCAACCGCTTCATGGCTCGGATAATACGTGCCCTCTTCAAGAACAGGTGTAATTCGGCGCGGCGTGGTATGCGTTCCGCCTGTCATCATATCCGATGTGCTTGGCCCTTTGCCATCCTTATTCCATCCGCCTTCAAACTGATTGGCAGCCGTTGCGCCGCCCCAAAAGAATCCATCTTTCATTTTCATGATGCGTTTCCTCCTCTATATGTTGACGGCTACTAGAGCACGTCTATGATCTTCAATCCACTGAAATACGCTGAGAACTATAACGTTATAGTCCAAGTGTAGCACCCATACCCTGACAAGGGTTGTCATGATATAATTTGTTCATGGAACATAACCGATTATTCCGAATGTTGTTGCTGTTGCTGGAAAAAAAGAAAACGACCGCCCCGGAGCTTGCGCGCCTGTTCGAAATCTCGGTTCGCACCGTATACCGGGACATTGACCGCCTGAGTGCTGCAGGCATCCCCGTCTATACAACAACGGGCAAGCACGGCGGCATTCATCTGATGGATCACTATGTCATGGACAAGTCGTTGCTGAGCGAGGATGAACAGAATGAAATTTTGCTCGGCTTGTACAGCGTCAGCGCCATTCCTCATCTGAACAGCGCCCGGATGCTGGGCAGGTTAACGACCCTTTTTGATCATAAACTGGACTGGATTGAATTTGAGTATTCTCCGTGGGGCAGTATTCCCGAGCAAGAGATGCAACTGTTTAATCAGGTGAAACAGGCGATATTCGCAAGTCAGTTGCTCGCATTTCACTATATCGATTCCAATGGAGAAGCGAGTGAGGAGACGGCGTTGCCGGTGAAGCTTATTTTTAAAAACAATACATGGTACTTCAAGGGTCTAAAGCAACCCCAGCCTATGACATCCAATTCGCCCGACACCTTCGTCACGTACAAAATCAAACGGATCACGAAACTTCGCTTTGTGCCCGGCGCATATGAGCATACTCGGCCATCGACAGGGGAGGGAGATAGAGTCAAAGAAGAACCTTATCACGGAGAAAACCAAGACATCAAGATACAGTCTAACCAGCCGTCTGAGAAACAGACTCTGATCGAACTTCTGTTTGAACAAACGATCGCTTATCGTGTTTACGATCTGCTGGATCCCGCCATTATTCAGCAAGAAGCGGATGGGAAACTAAGGGTTTCTATTCCAATTGATGAGGGTGAACAGCTTTATTCATTCTTACTCTCCTTTGGCTCAAAAATAAAGGTGATCTCACCTTTGACGGTGCGCAAAGAGTTACTTCGCAGACATCAAGAGGCCGTCGCGCTTTTACTGGAAGATGATGGGCACAAAACCGAGGATGATGGTACAATATAGTATGCATCTATACCATTTCATTTTAAATTAGGATCGACAGGAATTTAGCGATGTTGGGAGGACATACATGAATCAGCAGATCAGACACAATAACGTAGAACGCTTTAAAGGATTTGGCACACTGTATGATCAAAACAGACCCGCTGCTCCCCGCGAAGTCGTCGATATTTTGACTCATTATCTGGGCAAAAGGCCACACTTCGTGGCTGATGTCGGTTGTGGTACAGGTTTATCCACCTGGATCTGGCTGGATTATGCCGAGCGAGTAATCGGCGTGGAACCTAGCGAGGATATGCGCTCCGTTGGCATTGCGAAATGGGAAGCTGCAGGCAAACCGGATCAACTTCGCTTTGCGGCGGGAATGTCTCATGACCTCGGCCTTCCTGATGATAGTGTAGATATTTTGACCTGCTCCCAGTCGTTTCACTGGATGGAGCCGGAATCCACCTTACGCGAGTTCGCACGGGTACTGCGTCCAGGCGGTATTTTTGCTGCCTACGACTGTGACTGGCCGCCTGTATTAGACTGGCAACTTGAAGTAGCATACCGGCAACTGGTGAGTACAGCGGATGAACTCGCCTCACGTCTATCGAGTACAGAGCAACAAGCACATAAATGGAGCAAAGAAGGCCATTTACAGCAGATCCAGCAATCCGGGCTGTTCCGTTACAGCCGAGAAATTATGTTCCATCATCAGGAGCCATTCACAGCTGAGCGTTATGCCAACCTGGCTCTTAGCCAAGGCGGACTCCAGACAGCTTTGAAGCTGGGCGCCACAGAATTGAATGACATGGCGGACGATTTCAGACGCCGGGCAGAGCTTGTTTTTGACGGAAAATCAAAAGAAGTGCTGTTCTCCTATCGCATGCGAACCGGTATCGTTTAAAATAAAAGCATACGAGGATATAAGAATAAGAAGATAAAAAATATAAGGATTATGAATCTTGAAGGGTTGTGACCACTCTGATTAACAAAGAGGTGCTGGAACGAGATCGACTTTTCATCAAAAGCTGGCTTGACACATATTTTGATTCTCCTCACCGGGATATGCTCATGTCTCATCCGGCCAAAATGGAAGAAGAGGACTATGGCGTGCCTTCGGATATGCAGGATGGTGAGGTTGATGAAGAAGAATGGGTTCGCTGGAAAATGCTAGACTCGAAGGTTACGGTAGATCAGATCAACGAATTAGTTGCTAGTTATGTTAAGTCTGGTTCGGACACGCATAGCTCTTCTTTCTCTCTGCCGCCGCTCTATATGGCCTATCTGAGTAGCCGATATGTTCTGAATGTGTATCTTCGCTATGAAGGATTTACGATCGAATTACCGAATCTACCTTCTGACTACCCCCTGCGGGAATTACGAAACCTCTGGTCATCATCGGAATTACTGGTTAAGGCGGGATATATTCCATTTGCCTCCTATGAAGATCATGCGGGGCCTGTCTGCTGGGATTCGAGTAAACCAAATGATGACAATGATTATGCTGTCGTGTGGTTCGATCACGATATATTAACAGAAGAGGGACAGCCCAGCCGGGAGCAGCTTGAACACTACGCACAGCCTCTTTTTCACTCTTTCCGGGAAATGCTGATGCGCTCTTCTTCAAGCACTCGTTCTTAATTTAATTGTAGAGATATAAATAAAGAGCGCCGTTCCCGTTCATCGTCCGCTTTGACTTGGGGAGGGCGCTCGAATATATAACTCTAATTTCCTGAAATGAACCGCGAGAATGCTACAGTTCCATTTTGTACAGCTTTTTTAAAGTGATGCTAAGGATAAGCAGATCAAGATGAGAATATTAAGACGAGAAAAGATGATTTAACTGTTGTTCCTGCACTTGAAGAGCAAGGGCCACTTTGGAAGGGTCCTGCGGCGAATAAAATACGTTAATGATATGTCCCTGCTGAACCTGTGACATGGCAGAAGGCAGGATTTCTTTTTGCGTAATCACCTCAAAGGTTTCACCATTTGGCTTCGTAATACTAAGTTTAAGCTGTAACTTGATGTTGCCATTCTGTCCACTTCCCATAGGGGTAACGTCGAGAATTTTAGCCAACCCCTTCTCTCCTGTACGTGCGATATCTACCATTTCCGGTGCTATACCTTGTTGCATCATCTTTTCATTCAACAGTTGCTGCATATGCTCTTGCGACACGGTTCCATGCTGATCCAGCCCGACTTTGCGCTCATCTTTCTCGGAAACGACAAGCGGAATGATAGCTCCCGGCTGAAACTGAGACAGCGAAGTCAGAGGAATAATGGTTCTTAAATCTGTATCATATGTTTCCCGGCCTTGACGAGACACCTTCAGCATCATTTTTACTTCCGGCTGCTCATTAATAAAGGTGCCCGTCTGCTGAATGCTTTGGATCACACCCACTGCCGGCAATCCCGATTTGATCTTGCGCTGACCCAAACTTGTACCGAATATAGACGAAATGACCAGTAAGCCAATTCCTCCAAAAAGCATCGGTTTAAACCACCACGCCTGCATGACCATAAACGGATCATCCCACAGCCACTGAGCTATGAACGGGGAAAATCCTGTCCCAAATACCATCAGTAAGCCAATTACTCTAAAAAAACGACTCATCTCTATCACCCTATCTATCTAATTTATGCTGTATATTACTTTTTACTATTTGATATCTTTTGTTATATCTTCGGTGCGTATGTTTCCTTTGCGTTGTTATCTGTAACACGTAAACTAATAATTCAAATTATTTCCTATATTCGGAATAGTCTCATTAATATCTATCGCTATGAATCCACCTAAACCGAAAGAAGTCCCATATAGATCAGTTCAGAAGGATTCGCCGGATGCTGTCCCAAACCGACACGATCACCCACACGCGGAATCTGCAGCTTGGATACAAGTGTTTCCATTGTGCGTTGATACGTGTGACCACCCGTTTCAGTAACTTCAAGTACAAGCACCACAATGGGATCAAAATTAATTAATTTTCCCGTATCCGTTACACTGATCACGGTTCCAGTTGCTGTCAGAGGCAACGATCCGCTTGCAGCGAGTTGTGCCTGCTTAGCCGAGTCCAAACTTTGGTTGATGGCATCCCGATGTTCCTTTGGTACAAATCCTTTCATCATCATGCCCGTAAGCCCTTTGTTCATTACGCGATCCGCTTTGGCAACCGCATCTTCCTGTTTGTTTTTACGTGTAAACCATCCCATCATATCGAACACCTCATTTGTTTTTTATTGGGTATGATTAATTATAAACACAACATAGCCCGTATGAATACCGATCTGGACACATACAAAAGAACCGAAGAAATGTCCTGCTGGAGACGGCTTTCCATCAATTTATTTGTAGCTATGCTTGCTTTTTCCCAATAAAAACGTTGTTCTAACCGACTCAATGAGGAGTAAGCCATTTATTTTTGTGAATTTGTCCGTTACTTGGCTCTGATTACAGTTACTCAGAGTGGTCAAATTCCTATTTTTAGACGAATGCACACTCGGCACCTTAGCTCTATTAAAGATGCTTATCTAGCAAACATTCAGCAATAAAGACAAACTTACAGCATACATCTACCATCTACCGCACAAAATTCACACACATATATCTTCAACATTTAAAATATTCTACTGAAAAGTTGAAGCTTTGCAACCCATTTATTTATTCTAACGATCTCAGATAAGCTTATTTGAGCAAAATAGGCCTTTCTGAAATTGTAACGATCACCAGAGAGCTTATTTCACTGAAAAACAAAGAAAAAGTCCAATTTGGCACTGATTTTCCTAAAATAAGCTCCACTGCGGTTCAACCCCTTAATATTGGACACTAGCTAGCTTTTTCTCAGATTGACGCATCATAATGCAATGGATTTGGGCTCTATGGTTCCTTCGTTGACCAGGCGCAGGTAATCTGTCGGCGACCAGTCGTGTAGACTGCCGTGAATACGGTCTTTGTTGTAATAACGGATATAACGGTCTACCTCGGAAAAGGCTTCTTCGTAGCTTTCGAAACAATGTCGCTGGTAACACTCACGTTCCAGAACACTATGAAACGATTCAATAAAAGCATTTTTATTCGGTGTTCGAACGGGTGTCCGCTCATGCTCTAAACCTGCTTCTTCACAGAAGTTATAAAACGCTTTGCTTATAAACTGAGGGCCGTTATCGGTACGAATCACGAGCTTTGGCTCGGTCTTAGGGATACGTCGCGTTACCATAGCCTGCCGGAGCGTATGCAGGATGCTCTGCGTGTCGCAGGCTTTACCGCGATGGTGAGCGACGATTCGACGATCAAAAACATCAATAATACTTGCGAGGAAAAAGTGCCGGCGTTTCCCCGCAACATAACCGTACTTGATATCCATCTGCCACAATTGGTTAGGCCCATCTACCGTTCGGTTATTAGCTACTTTTCTCGGTACGGTATGGATTTGTTCGCGCTGAGGGAGAAGGATACTGAGAGACTTACAGAGCCGATATACTTTCTTTTTGTTAATTACCAGATTGTACTTTCGGCGTAACAACACGGTTAGTTTTCGGTAGCCAAACGCTGCATTTGGCCCTTGAATCAAACGACGAAGAAACCCGACAATCCGAGTGTCCGAAATACGATTCCCTTGCTGGTTGTAAGAGTATCCAGGGATTTTTCGTCCGCTACTTATGGGTTGCTGGCGTTCAGGGTGTTTCAAGTGATAATAATATGTTGAGCGAGGAACATCGCAGATCCGGAGCACCGTACGGACAGGATATCCTCGCTCAATCCAACCTATCGCGGTTTGTAGTCGGGATACTTTTTTTTAACGAGATCCTTAAGAATCTGGTTTTCTAATTCTTTTGCGCCAAGAAGTTTCAAAGCTTCATTGTATTTCTCCTGTAATTCTTGATAGTTGGCTACATCTTGCTGTATTTGTTGTGTTTCTTTTTGTTTTTTAGCCACCAGTTCCCCCACCTCATCTTCGTATTGACGAACCCAAGTCGTCAGCGTTTTAGGAGACATGCCGTACTTTCGTGCCACGACCTCTGTCCGGAGGCCAGAAAGCACCTCTACGACATACTCCTTTTTCGCCTCAACTGGGCATCTAAATCGTCTTTTCATGAACACTCTCCTCATTTCATTTAGTGTATCTGAGGTAGCTTTGAGTGTCCAATTGGATTAGGGGGCTTTAAAGACTGTGATCGTTAGGATACCAAATGCCTGAAATTCGCAGAAATAGCGTCGCTGGTGATCGTTAGAAAATAAACCTCCTTGTATTGTCCTATCCTGGCTTGTCTTAATCTACTCTACTCTTAATTCACCTTTTGCTTGTCCTGTCTCATTGCCTTACCTTACCCTGCTACAATCTATATCCCTTTACATTACTGCATCTAGCCAAGCGGTCCGATCCTTACGATACACAATACGTTCCAGACCTACTCTATCTGTTCTATCTTATCCTTCTACTTCCTAATTTCCCTTAACCGATCACCTTATGCCTGCACTGCTTTCCCTTCCTCCAAACTTCAATCGATTTACCTTACTTACCTTACCTTACCTTACCTTACCTGCCCCAACCGGCCTTAAAACTTAACCTTTACTTCGTTCTCCGTAGCAAATACACCAGCTTGCGATAATAACCTGCCGCCTCTTTGTACCGCCGCTGATCCTCACTCACCACAGCCAATCCTTCATATAGGGATTCCAGGCGTAGCGGTTGCTGCACAGACTCAAAATACGACAGACAAGCCAGGGCTTGAGTTATAAAGGTGTCCTGTTCTCCGTGTGCGAGCGCCAGCTGACTTTGATAAAAAATCGCGTTCATTCGCTGATCCTCTGTGACAACACAACTTAACAGTTGATCCACACTTTGCGCCAGCATGCCCCAGCTTTTCCGAGCGGAGGCAACCTCACAGCGATAGACCAAAAGCAACGGCTTCATCGCCTGTTGCGTCTCATTCGTTTCTCCCTGAAGCAAGCTTTCGAAACGCTCAATCTCAGCCTGTGCCTGATCTAACTCCCCTGACATCGTCAACATGACGATTCGATTGTTCGCAATGGCCGTCACCAAGTCTCCCTGATTTCCGGCGTAAACCAGATTCGCCTCAGCCATCGACAATGCGGACAAAGCTTCCTGCAACAATCCCATCGTAAAGCAATACCCGCTGTATGCCACATACAGACCAGACAAACGATGAAACAACCGCTGGTCATACACATGTTTCATCGTCTGCTCAAATGTGCGCTTCGCATCCTCATACTGCCGGGTATGAATGTATGCCTCTATCTGGATATTTTGGATCGACAGCCATAGCTCGCTTCCTGGCTCCGTCAAGGCGCTCAGTCTTGTCACATGAGTGAGCACGTCCACATACGCCTGCTTGGATCGGTAATATTGGATTTTGTAAAATAGCAAAGCTTTCGTAAGCGGCTCAGGTAGCTGCACGTCATCCGGGCGGCCATACTTCTCCAAATAAAAATTCAGATACGAGGTATGTATATATTCATGCGCGGCGGCGTCATTTAACTGCTGGTAATACACTGCCTTCATCAAAGCAGTCGTCAGTTCTACCGTAAGTGAATCATCCCGATCCTCCAGTGCATGTACCGTTTCCTCCGGGATCGCCGAGGCTGGAACCGACATTTGTACAAAGATCGCTTCTGCTCGTGCCAATGTCTGTTCATCCTGCACTGCTGTCCGCAAAAGATAGGAGGAGCTTACACCCAAGCGCTCAGCAATACTCTCGGCCAAATCCTCAGGCAGTGGATAACGCTCTGCCAGGATGTTTGCAAAATGCGCCTGCGTAACCAGACCTTCTACGAGGTCCTTACGTGAGATTTGTTTTCGTTTGCTCAAAAACTCGATCCGTTCTTTCAGCATAACAGGTCTATCCTTTCATTATGACAGTCTACTCTTTCTCTATAGCGAGTCTATCATCTCATCATCCCAAAATGAAAGCCGAATTGCCACCCCCGTACTATCCTTCCAGTAAAATTGACGAAACGGTTTCCGTTTCGAACGTAATTGTTTTACAATAGGGAGGATGTATACGTACAATGTACGAAAAAAGCATGATGAATCGATCCAATGTTACACATGAATTGAACACGAAAGGGTGCCACAACAATGATTATTAAACCAAGAACACGTGGTTTTATTTGTACAACTTCTCATCCTGTCGGCTGTGCGGCACAAGTGCAGGAGCAGATTAATTATGTAAAATCCAAGCCAGAGATTCAAGGCCCCCGCAATGTGCTCGTCATCGGCGCGTCCACAGGTTACGGACTGGCTTCGCGCATCGTCTCCGCTTTTGGAGCAGGCGCTAATACAATTGGTATTTACCGTCCCTCCAGCTCTACGGATAAACGAACAGCTTCTGCTGGATGGTATAACTCTGCGGCATTTGAGAAAGCTGCGGATGCCGCAGGTCTTAAATCCTACAGCATCACCGGCGATGCTTTTGCCAATGAAACCCGTGATAAAGCTGTTGAACTGATTCGCAGCGAATTGGGTCAAGTGGATCTGGTCGTATACAGCGTTGCTTCGGCACGCCGTACCGATCCAAATACAGGCGAAGTGTCCAACTCCGTGCTGAAGCCGATCGGACAAGCGTACACCAACAAAACCGTCAATTTCCATACAGGTGAGATCACTTCAGTGACTCTCGAAACAGCGACAGAAGAAGAGATTCGTCAGACGGTTAACGTTATGGGCGGAGAAGACTGGGAACTGTGGATGGATGCACTGAAGCAAGGCGGCGTACTCGCAGACAATGCAACAACGATTGCCTTCTCTTACATCGGCCCTGAGCTGACACAAGCCATTTATCGTGAAGGCTCCATCGGTCAAGCGAAAGATCATCTGGAAGCAACGGCGCGCAAAATGCATGAGCAACTGAGCGCAAAAGGCGGACGTGCCTACGTTACCGTAGCCAAAGCACTGGTTACACAGTCCAGCTCGGCTATTCCAGTTGTGCCACTATATATTTCCGCATTGTATAAAGTGATGAAGGAAAAAGGACTGCATGAAGGATGCATCGAACAGTTGCAACGGCTGTTTGCGGATCGTCTGTACGCTGGCGGTGAAGTGCCAACAGATGAGCAAGGACGCATTCGGATCGATGATTGGGAGATGAGAGCGGACGTACAGGAAGAAGTGGCGAAGATCTGGAACGATCTTACGAGCGAGAATATCTACGACCTGTCCGATCTTGAAGGTTACCGCCGCGAGTTCTTCCAGCTGTTTGGTTTCGAAACCGATGGTGTCGATTATGAGGCCGATGTGGATCCAAACGTGGAAGTACTTCATCTCGTTCAGTCATAAGTTTAATGTATATTGCATCCAAGGAGGAGATTCCATGCTTCTCCTTTTTTTATTTCCATACGTCTCCGCACGTCTCCTTACATCCACGCACACATTCATCACCTTTTCCTGACCTACTCGGCTCGAAGATAAAATAAAAAGAAGCACCACCATCCTGGATGATTTGCTTCTTGTGTTTGACCTTTTGCAATTTTTCGTGCTTGGTTGGTGTCAAGCGAACATGTTGCGATAATGCGCCATAATCTCCATTCACTCTGCGGCTTTGCTCTGGGGTCCATTGTCCGGACCGTTCTGCTTTGCGTAGTGCCTTTTGTGTCTGTGTACGTGCCATAATGATGAACACACTCCTTCAGTTGAACTACGTTCAATATATCATGTGTAACGTTGCAAGTGAAGGTGCAACCAGCCCAAACTCATATATATCCGTATACAATCGAGACCACTCCTCGTTAACTAAGGAACGAAGGAGTATTCCAAGTACTCAAAGAAAAACTTGGGCTTCTGCTCCTAGTTTGTAACCTCCCATAGTTGAACGGAAAAGAACTATCTTTATATACTAAAATTGAGGCCTTTACATCTAAGTAATCTTAAACTTGTTTAACAAAAAGTCATAACGTCTCTTTAACCATTGAAGTGACCTACTTATGATGTTTGTAAATACATATGTATGAGTAATCCAGTAGGACGTCCAATTTTATAAAAAAATAATCCCAACCTTTATTTCTCCTGGCACACTATATAATTGTCAGGAATTACAGATGCAAATATGGAGGAAAAAATGGATTCAATCAGTAATAACGGAAAAGAAGCCGCGGAAGCGATTCGGAGCTATGTCAAACCGATTTTCGGTTATGCGTTAAACCGGGTCAAGCACCGGGCCGAGGCGGAGGATCTGGCTCAGGAGATTATGCTGCAGTTGTTGAAATCCTTCTCTGGGGTGCGAGACATTAGAAGCCTTGACGCTTACGTCTGGACGGTTGCTCGATACACTTGGGTGAATTGGTTGAAAAAGCGCGAGCACGCTCCCCAAGTGATTGAAATCAACGGTATGTCTGAATTGTCTGCCGCCCCTTCCCGGGAGCCGCTTGACCGGCTACTGGCAACCGAAGCTTCACGGGAGCTGCGCCGAGAAGTCGCGTTTCTGTCCGACATCCATCGCCGGATCGTGGTCATGCACTACTACGATGAGTTTAAAATCGGCGATATCGCGATTGCTCTGAACATTCCTGAAGGCACGGTGAAGTGGCATTTGAGCGAGGCTAAAAAGAAGTTACGGAAAGGGATGAAACGTATGCGTACAACAGGAACTTTAAGTGTCAATCCGGTCAGCATGGGGGAAATGGGCCATTCGGGTTCGGCCGGCAGACTGGGCGAAACCAACGATTTTCTTGGACGCGCCTTGGCGCAAAATATCGTTTATGCGGCTTATCACAAGGCGCGCAACGTACATCAAATCGCGGAGGAACTGGGAATGCCGCCGTCTTTGTTGGAAGGCGAAGTCCGGCACCTAACTGATTACAATTTTCTCATCCAAACCTCTCCCGGCAAATACCAAAGCAATACCATCGTCTGGGACCTCTTCGAGTTGGCCGTAGCTGGTCATGCATTTTGGCAAGATTGCGCTGCCGAAGTAGCCGATGTTCATTTTGACGCGTTAATGGAAGTTCGCCATCAAGTCGAGGATAGCGGAGTGTACGTTCCGGATGGCGACTATAACTTCCTGCTCTGGACCTTGCTGCCCAAAAACATCGAGGAGCAATCCTGGCGGAGCATGCCAGCGGGCGAAAACTTCGATGCGGTCGCACCAATTCGAAAAGACGGTGGTCAATATATTGCCTATGCGGCGTTAGATCGAAGCCACTATGCCGATCCGGGTTTTGATATGGGTAGTTACGTCACCTTCGGTCCGTCGCTCCGCTACGTCGAAGACACTCCTTTATACTTATGGCAATTCAATACTTACTGGAGCGACCGCGAGACGGATTGGCGTTTCCTGGAATACCGGAATGTCGAGATTTGTCATGCGTTCCAACAAGGGGAACTGCCCGACAACGAAGAGAACGCCGAGCAGTATTCGTTCCTGCTGGAGAAAGGATACATCCGCAAGACGAAGGAGGGGTACAAGTTCAATGCGGTTTGGTTTGACTCTCCGCAAACGTTGGATCGGTTGAACAAGGCAATGCCGGATTTGTCCGCTCTGTATGCGCCTGCTGTCGGCAAGCTCTATGACAAAATGCTCAACCTGTTCCTGCAAAATCAGCCGAAACATTTGGAGCCGCAGCTTGCTTACATGGTGAGAGGCAACACCGGCGGAGGCCGGCTGGTCGCTTATATTTTGAAGCATTTGATCGATAACGGGAAGCTGAAACCGCCGTTGCCGCACCAGCAGAAGACGATTTCAACCTGGATGGGACCAGTCAAGTAAGTCGCTTCGGAATTGTATACGAAGAACGTATGAAAATGATTGAAAACTACCCATGATGCATGTGCGTCATGGGTAGTTTTCAATCGCAATTATATATGCCGGATTTCTCCTTTACCTTACTGACATCAAGATCGCTTGCGCCGAGACTGCCACGTCTCAATGGGTTCGTGGTCATGCTCTTCGATCAGTTCCATCGCTTCGTCCAGCCTGCGCGACTTAAACAGGGCAATCAGCTCGATCAAGTCCTCGCGATCCAGCAGTTTTACCTCATTCACCGCAGCCAGCGTGCGGCAAGCCTCCGTGTACCGGGCAGAAGTCAGTACAATGGATCGATCCGCCTCATAATAACGAATGGAGGTATAAATCTCTTGCACCGCGCTAAGACCAACAGGATGATTGGCACCGTAGCGTTTGGCCTGTACCACCGTGCGTCTGCCCAGTCTATCCACAAACACGAGGTCTGCACCGAAATCCCGGCTGCTCGTCGTTTTGTGAACCTCTTCATAACCGAGGCGCTCGAACAGATTGAAGAGATATAATTCAAACTCTGATCCATCCTCCATTTTATCGATATCCTTTATCGTGATTTTCTGGGGATTCGCCTCACTTCGTATGCGTTGCCCACGATAAATGATCCGCCGAGTCATCCAGGTTAACAGCAACAACAGGACAATGCCTGCGATAACCCATAAGATGATGTTTTCACTCCAATTCATGCCGCTTCTCCTCGTCATCGTTACTTCGTATTTCTCTTGTCACAGCCCTAAATATATCAAACTTTAAAGGTCTTCTAAAGAAGATGAATTCCCTGTAACTGTTTCACCTCTTTTAACATTGCATTATCACATCCGTGGTGTAAAAAGGTTACAGCGTGTTCGGTTGAATTACACTAGAAATCAATGGTAGAATTCTACAATCGGTGTTATTTTACCGAAGACGAAAGGTGGTTTATCACTTGCATACTACTTATACGAATCGCAAACGCAAATCCACAACTTGGGCCGTTCTTTTGCTCAGTGGCATGCTGCTCTTGAACATGAATACAACTACAGGATACGCGGCGGCGTCCACAGAATCCTTGTCTAAACCGGCATGGACCTCCTCCTCCCTCATGTTAAATGAGGCTAATACGGAGAAAGACGTCATGATCAGGAACATTTACGCTGTACCTGCTAAAAATCTGGTATATGTACACACTTCTCAGCCCGTAACCAAAACCAGTAGCAAAACAACGCTGGACTGGCAGCTCGATTCGCTTCAGGCACTGGATGCCAAAACAGGACAGCTCAAGTGGAGCACTATTTTCCATGAGAAAAGTGGCCCTTATACAACCTACTCCAATTCTGTATATGCAAGCAACGGTACGGCCTACGTATATATGGAGTATTCGGATAAAAGCAAGAAATTATATTCGTTTAATACGTCCGGCAAGACCAACTGGGTGAAAACCGTGAATTCGTCAGCTAACATCTCGCTCATGGATAACGATAATCTACTGGTCGCTACAAGTCAGGGCGTACAATCCAATGGCTCTGTGCGTTCTACCCTTTCTCTTTATGACCAAAAAGGTAAGCTGTTGACCGAAAAAACAATTGCAGGCACTGTACTCAAAGCAGCTCAGGGCAGGATTGTTGTCGATGCTAGCAAACAGGTCAAGTCGGGAAACTTCTGGCAACCGGTTGCCAATCCGAAAGTTGAAATCTATGACACCTCATTAAACCGTCTGTCCTTCTATCAATTCCCGGCTGATGCCAATACACAAGGAGATGGCGGCGGTGAAGCTCTGGCGATTCTGGATGATGGTTCCGTCCTGATGCGTGCCAACTTCGAAACCACCGGCAATCGCTTGATGGGATTTGGTTCGGATGGCAAGCTTGCATGGGGGCGTGCAATCGCCGGAGATGCGTATATTCAAACAGCGGGTAATGGGTACACCGTGCTCACTGGCTCAAAGCTTGAGTTATACACGATGAAAGGCAAAGTGACGGAGCGTATGTTCAAGGATGCTCAGCCTGTGCTCATGCATGTGGACCGAACACAAGACGGGCAATACCAGCTTGATTTTGCTAAAACAGGATATATTCTGAACCCACAGACATTGGAAGACGTGCATGTGTACACCGTTAGCACTGCTGTTCCTTCATTAGAAAGTATCTCCACTTATATGAATGATGTGATCTATTCGATGAAGGGTGAAGCTCTTTCTAAGTATGCACTCAAGTCGTCGTCGGCTAAATAATGAATGTTGCTCTTACCTGACATAGCTTTAGTCAAGAAAAAGCCGGAACAGCTCCTCGCGGTGCTCTCCGGCTTCTCTTATTTCCAATTCTCGTTAATGAATTCGTCCCTACCGGACAGTGCCCGGTCTTCCTTGTAATGCTTCTCGTTTTTCTTGTGATAGTCCTGATGGTAATCCTCTGCCGGGTAAAAAGTAACAGCATCCCGAATCTCGGTCACGATGGGCTGATTGAACCGCCCACTGGCCGCGAGTTCCTGTTTGGATTGCTCGGCAAGCTGCCGCTGGCGTTCATTGTGTACAAAGATGGCGGTACGATACTGCGATCCTCGATCCTGAAACTGTCCTCCATCATCCGTGGGGTCAATCTGAGGCCAGTATAATTCTAATAAGCGCTCGTAAGGGAATACATCTGGATCAAATGTAATCTCCACGACTTCCACGTGCCCTGTTTCCCCAGTCTTCACCTGCTCATAGGTCGGATTTTCGACATGGCCACCTGTATAACCTGATACGATACCGTGGATGCCTGGTTGTTCCTCAAACGGGGTAACCATACACCAGAAACATCCGCCAGCAAACGTTGCTTTTTCCATTCCATTCAACTCCTCTGGTTCAAAACAATATCATGAAAGCATTAGCTCAGACACGCATTCATATTCCTACATTGTAAAACAACAAGAGGTTGATGGAAAGCCACCGCAATGGCTCTTCATCAACCTCTTCATTCAGCTTCGCATGGAAGCATTCATATCGATATGGTTCATACAGCTTTCAGCTGCACCATAACTTCTTAATCAGGAACATCGCTCGCTCTAGTTTACCCGCGGCTGCGTCCCATCGAACGGAAGATCAAGCTGACAATCGCTACAAGCACAATCGCACCAATCAATGCCGGTACAATGTGGAATCCGCCCATCTCAGGACCCATGTCTCCAAGAATGACTCCACCTAACCATCCACCGATAAAACCAGCAACGATATTACCAATAATACCGCCTGGGATGTCACGACCAACAATCAGACCTGCGAGCCAACCAATGATACCACCGATAATTAATGACCATAACCAACCCATATCATTCACCTCTATTTTATAATTTTTGTTGCGTCTGACTACTATTAACCGCTCCGAAGGCATTTAAACAACTGGCATAAAAATTGTTGCATATTACCATTGTCCAAAATGCTTCTTTCTCTGCTAACAGGTGCTCTGCGAGGGCATGACAACAGGCCGTGTCAGTTTCCGGCATCTCATCAGCACATGGCTGCGATATGTACCTCCCGAGAGTCATTGTATGTTACCAAAGACAAGGTTAGTATACCCAGTAAAGGTGAATTTATATTTATGGCTCAGAACCATTTATACTCCAAACTTTATAGTCCATCAGAATGGTATCAGTCAACGTATTAGATCAGAAAACAAGACTCATATAACAGATCAATAAAATCCAGCCCGACCCTTGCCCGGTTGTGCAAGCCAATTATGTTTATGACTTTTGTCCAGTTCTCCCCGCATGGACTGAATGACCTGAACAATATCGGTTCGCCCGTTTTGATGCCACTCCAGCGCAACGCTGACATACAATTCGCCGAGTTGGGCAAGCGAGAACGTATCTGTCAAGCGGGCCGCTTCGATCGTCCCTTCTTCACCTGCAAACACGCTAAACCCACGCTGCCGCAAATATTGCAAGCGTAAAGCTTCATCAGGCAGTGGAATCTCATAGGCCCGGTCGAATCGTCCGGCACGGTTCATGAGACCTGGATCGATTTTTTCCGGATAGTTTGTCGTACCGATCAAGAAAATCCCTTCTTTCGACGTCGCACCATCCAGTGTATTCAGGAAAAAGGAACGAACTTCATCCGGCATCGAGTCGATATCTTCAATGATCAGCACCATCGGTGCCAGTCGTTTGGCTGCATCAAAAACTTCACGCACAGACTCGCTGTTGGTGTACTCCGTAATTTGCCAATAAGCTGCCGGTCCAGGAATACTGCCTGCTATCGATTTCACCAGCGTTGTTTTTCCGTTCCCTGGATGCCCATAGAGCAGAATACCGCGTTTGTAAGGGATGTCATAGTCCCGGTAAAAGGAACGATCCGCTTCAAAGAACTGATCCAGCGAGCGGAAAATATCCTGTTTGATCTGTGCGGAGAGAACTACATCTTCTCGGCTTACCGAACGAGTTATGGACTCTACATGACGGTCACTGCCATTGCGGGCATCCGTGTAAACCGTTACTTTTTTCATATTTTGCTGACGTTCGCGTTCCCTTACACTTCCCAGGAAATGCTTCATCTCTTCATCCCCTACAGCGAACACAAAGTCTTCACTATAGATCCCGTTCTCTCGGAAAAAAGGTACCCGTACCAAAGCTACGCCCCATTTGGGATAAGCAAATACGTTGTTGCGGATGGAATAATGCACACCGTATGTTGGCACATCTCCATCATCATCGTAATGCAACGTTTGGAGCTCCAGATCCTCAAAGATACGAGCAACAAGCTCGACCTCGTCACTTCCGTTCTGCAAGTCTTCCCGCAACAGTTCCCAATATTCGTTGTTTGGATCAGAACTTGAATACAACTTGTATTCAACGCCGTAACGCTTTAGAAGTGCCTCACCAATTCCCCGAATCAGTCTCGAATAGACCGCGTATCCTTCAACCCGGATACGTGTATCATGCTGTTCGTCGTAGGAATAGATGGCTTTTGTTTCGTTCATTGGATTCATCTGTTTATCGTTATCGTTCATCATTTCGCTCCCTTTACCGCAGCAAGCGGTTTACATTTGGCTACCACTTGAGCCAGTCCGGCGCCGGTAACACTATCTATAATTTCATCAACGTTTTTATACGCCTGAGGTGATTCATCAATAATGGATTCCAAGGATCGCTGGTTCACAACGATCTCGTCCGCCGTTCCTACGCCAAGAGCTGTAGCAAAATCTTCAACCGTCACCAAACGTTTCGTTGCGGTACGCGACCGTACACGGCCCGCACCATGACATATCGAATAATAGTTGTCTGAGCCTTCTGGCTGACCGACCATGATATACGAGGCCGTCCCCATCGAGCCAGGAATCAGAGCCGGATGGCCTGTAGCCATGTAAGGTTTTGGATTATCCTGGTGGCCTGCAGGCAATGCCCGTGTTGCCCCTTTCCTGTGTACAAACACCGAACCACGCTCTGCATGGGATTCCTCCCAAGCATAGTTATGCATCAGGTCGTACAGTGTACGAAATTCGCATTTTGACCCGAATACATCCCGGAATGCTTCCCGGATTGCATAAGCGATGAGATGGCGATTCACTACGGCATAATTCAATGCGGAATACATCATGTTGACGTAATGGCGGCCTTCCGCATGCTCCAGCGGGGCAAATACCAATCGGGGATCGGAAGTTCCAAGGCCCAGCCGCTGCATGACTTTGGCAATCGCTGTCGAACTTGTCTGGCTAACATATCCGCCCCAAGCGCGGGAACCAGAGTGAATCATAACAGCAATCTGTCCATCATAAAGCCCCCAAGCCTCAGCTACTTCGCGATTTTCCTCAGCAATCTCAATCGCCTGAATCTCGGCAAAATGGTTCCCGCCCCCCAGCGTCCCCAGTTGACGATGCGAACGGTGCCAGGTCATATCCGGAACAAGATTCAGTACATTCTCGTCATACGTAAACTTACTGCTCTCCACATGCGTCAGTGAAGTCGACTTTTTCGGTGTATAGCTATCCGGAATATATTTTTTCGGCAGTCCGTGTAGTCCTTTTTTCACAATATGCTCTAATCTTATATCGGAAAAATGGCCTCGCTGGCTGGCTTCCATCGGTAACACTTTTTCGATCGCTTTAACCAATTTGCGGCGCAGCTTTACATCTTTCAGATCATCCTTATGCAGATTGGTCAGATGAACTCGCATGCCACAGCCGATATCACTACCCACGATGGAAGGTGATACATATCCACTCTGTGCCTCCCATACCGCCGTCGTCCCAATACATGTTCCTACACCGACATGCACGTCCGGAGTATAACCCATATAAGAGATATCCGGAATCTGCAGATTATTGTTAGCCATCTCGAATACTTTGTAGTCCAGAGAAGAAAATAATTGCTGTGCCGCATATACGGTAAGTTCTCCCGCTGGTAATATCACTTGATGGCGATAACCCTCAGTCATGTTGCTAAAATTTCCAACATTGTTCATTTCGTTATTCATAAATGATTGTAATTCCTTCCTGATCCGTTCAGCAAATGTAGTTTGCCGCGTGTTGTTTTGTAAAAAATACATAAAAAAGCCATGGACTGATCGTCCATGGCTTCTACTACATGACAATAACGGATAACAGCACAAATGAGTTTGCACCTGTTATCCATCGCTGGATACCGCGAAGAACACACATTGCCTATAGCGCTACACGCTGTATTCTATAAACAATATGCCCGTTCTTTATGTCGACCGTATGAGGCCAAAAAGACGATGAGCCGGATATACAATTGTGTCGATGCTTCTGTGTCCTAGATTCAATTCATAACCTAACGTCATGTCTCTCGGCCTCCCTTCATCATTGATATGTATATATTAATAGCACATCTTTTCAAATGTCAACCCTTTTCTTGGAAATTAATGCATTCTTATATTCTAACGAATGATGAAAAAGAGGAGGTTGTCCGGGGACATCCTCCTCTTTTTCATCAGTTTATTAGGTTATTCACCGCTGTTTCTGTCATATTCATCAGGCAAACAACATTCTCATGATCATGACCTTAGAGTTTAGCCTGTTCTTGCAATTCTTCCACAGGATTCTCATCTTCCTTCTCAGGTACTTTGGATGAAAGGAACCATCCACATACCGCAATCGTGATCAGTACAACATAAAAACCGATTTTCCATATTTTATTTTCCGGGAAATGCTCATCCAGTACGCCTAAGGAAGGGTGCGCCAATGTAATTACGGACAGCTTAACCCCTACCCAACCTACGATTACAAAAGCAGCAACTTCTAGACCCGGACGCGAATGAAGCAATTTCACGAAAAACGATGCTGCAAAACGCATGATAACGAGCCCGATAAAACCGCCGAGGAAGATGACAATGAACTGTCCACCATCCAAGCCGCCAATTGGCGGCAATCCGCTTGGTGGCAACGCAACCGCCAAAGCAACAGCTGCTAAGATTGAATCTACTGCAAAAGCAATATCTGCGACTTCAACCTTAAATACAGTCATCCAGAATCCAGATTGTTTCTTTGGTTTTTTTGGTGTATCGTCAGCTGCCTCGTCTGTTTTATTTCGACCACTCAATATCTTTTTGACGATATGGTTTATCGAAATGTACAGAAGGTATAATGCCCCGATCGCTTGAACCTGCCACACATCCACAAGGAATGAGATAAGGAATAACGACCCGAGACGGAAAACAAAAGCCCCCATCAAACCATAAAACAATGCTTTTTTACGCTTTTCCTCAGGTAAATGTTTTACCATAATTGCGAGTACCAGGGCATTATCTGCTGCCAGTAATCCTTCAAGGACAACAAGGACTAAAAGTACCCACCCATATTCTAATAACAGTGCTGCATCCAACATTGACTCCTCCTTAATATGCTTATGATGTACAAAAAAAAGGATCTTTACCATCGCTGGTAAAGATCCTTTTATAACCACAAAAAGAGACCTTTACCGAGCATAAAAACTTGGTAAAGGTCTCGCTAACAACAAAATGCTGCCAATAAAGCCGGGGATGTGATCCCGAATTGACGACTTTACTGTAAAAGCTACTCCCCTTTAACAGGAATATGTAGTTTTAGTTGAAACCGGTGAATAACCTGTATACATCATATTTCATAACATAAAATAAAGTCAAGCTTTATTTTCAGTGTTAAGGGCCAATTTTCGAAAAACAAAAAAATCATAAATCATATTGCCCAGCGGTACAAACGAAATGAAGAATAACGCAATGGGACGGCGCAAACGCCACTTCTGAGTTGTGTATAAAGATACCATAAACAAGAGATGCATCAGAAACAAAAAACCATACAAGTTTCCGAACCAAGTCACCGCTTGAGGCATAACTCCTGCATCCCGAAGGGGAAACGCAACGAACAACAGTAAAATATATGAAATCCCCTGTAACCATAACATTAGCCGGAAACGACCCAGCATTGAACGTAACATCATCTTCCTCCTGCTTCTATGCAATACACGCTAGTTGAACCCTGTACATTATATCACAAAAGCAGTGTCGATTTGCATCCAGCCAGGCTGTATTATATTCCATGTCATTTGCATGATCCAATATACGTCTCACAGGAGCCAAATATCCACCTCTAACATACAATGCATGAAATGTGTCATGAACATGTCGGACAAGGAGGAGTGGATTCATGAAGATCGTTCTGGTTGCACCAGAGAAGTTACCACTGCCTGGCAATGGTTCCGTGGAAATCTGTATATTAGGTATCGCACACGAACTTGCGCGCCGTCATCAGGTAACCGTTGTAAGCCGTCAAATTAAAGGGCTGTCGGCACTTCAACAGATCGGACAGATAACGATTCAGCGAATCTTTGCATCCAGTATTGTAGATTATACCCGGTCAGTTATTCGTTTGCTTCGTACACTCGATGTTGATGTTATTCAAGTGGATAACAGACCTCACAGTATGGCTACCATTAAACAAGCCTTTCCGCGAACACCTGTTATCCTCTATCTCCACTCACTTACATTTGTTCAACCCGGACCTCGGAAACTGTCTAGTCTGAAAAAAGCGGATTGTATTGCCGTGAACAGCCAATCATTGAAGCGTAGACTCAGCCGCCGTTTCCCTCCTGTAACGAAACGGTTAAATGTCGTTCCGCTAGGTACTGATCTTGACCGTTTCCGACCCGTTGCCAGCAATGAAGAACGGCTTCACTTGCGAGAGAAGTTTGGAATTACTGAACGTTTCACAGTCCTGTATGCAGGCAGAGTCGTCCCTGGCAAAGGGGTCGATATTCTAATTCGTGCTATTGCTTTAGCACAAAAGCAAGTACCTGTCCAGCTGGTCATTGCAGGCAAGGGCCCTCCAAAGTATGTACGCTCATTACGTAAACTGACACAAAAACATAACGTTCATGCCGCCTTTTTAGGGCAGATGAATCATGAACAGATTGATCAGCTCTATCGAAGTGTAGACTGCCTGGTCTGTCCTTCACAGAACCACGAGGCCTTTGGCTTGGTGAATGTAGAAGCTATGGCCTCCGGCATTCCTGTCATCGCTTCGGATAATGGGGGTATAAGGGAGATTATCCATTCGGGAATGAACGGATACTTGATATCAGAGTATAAGCACCCTCAGCAGTTTGCTTCATCCTTGCGTCAATTGGCCACACGACCTGATCTTGTGCAATCCATGGGAAGAAGTGGCCGCGAAACAGCAAGTTCTCATTTCAGTTGGTCAAGAACCGCTCTCTACTTGGAGGCAGCTTACACAAGGCTCATCCGTTCATGAGCCTTTTTTCTTGATCAGGCTTTCTCACGGAACTGCCATTCCGTAATAATAGAGTCCATCTGAGATACAGGTACATGCATGATTTCGATCAGTTCAATAATCACCATATCCTTCATCATAAATCTTACTTTTGCACAAGTTTGTTGGTAGAAGGCATCGTAGAATCCCGCACCAGTCCAGCATCCATGAGGTACCATAGCAGCATGGTTTACGATATACCCCACCTCCCCTATTGGGGGGATAACCACTTTAATGGCTTGATGATCCAAGCGATTATCCGGGTCCTTTACAAGATACAGTGTATCCCCCACATGCAGAGCTTGTGCTCCATGATAGTTTTCCATGCCCATCAAAGCGGCAAAAATTTTGTTACTCATACGAATGCTCCTTTTTACAGATATTCCTTGGCTTATGGCTATAAAGCCTCTTCATCTTTATAGTGCTCCAACCATTCCAAAAGTTGTTTGCGAATCTCTCTCCGATACTCGCGAGGTTCAAGTACCTCAGCCTCAGCACCGAACTGATATAACCATTGCAAAAATTCACGACTGCTATTCAGTGTTACTTCGAATAACAAACCACCATCCATAAGATCTGTCATTCGTGGACGAACAAACATCTCTTCTTCTTTTATGTAAGGGGCCACCTTTTCGGAGAATCTTACCTTAAAATGAATATGCTCGTCCCCTCGGTCAACAGACCAAGTATTCTTCATATACTGAGTGATATTGAAGTCACCCATATCAAATGCAGCATTGGTTCGTGTTACATCCAGGAAGCGGCTAATGCGAAACAACCGAACTTTCTGCTGTAAATGACAGTACCCAATCAGATAGAAACGTTGATCACGCGGTACGAGATAATAAGGGTCTATTTGTCTAACCGTAATCTCGTTATTCGTGAGCGTATGATATTGCGCTTGAATCGTCCGTCCATCTAAAATCGCTTCGATAATGGGAATTAACAAGTTTGGATCCTTTCCTTCTTCTCGGTAAGCAGGTATCCCCATCCGAATAATTCCTGCAATATTTTCCACAATTTCACTGTTCCTTGTTTTTTGTTTAGTATGTGCCGATATAACCTTATCATATGCTGAGTCAAATTCAGCAGGTAATTTAGATGTATCGACTAAGGCCGGAAGCATACAGAATAGCATGGCTTCCTGTTCGGTAAAATCTAAAGGATACATGGCAAACTCACCGATAAATCGATAACCCTTTCCATATCCTTCGTTCATTATGGGAGCAACCCTGTCCAAAATCCGGAGATCGCGGTAGATTGTGCGCACCGTTGTACCACATTTCAGCGCCAATTCCTTTGCAGAGATTCCGGGATTAGCTTGTATAGCCTGAAGTATACGCAGCAGACGAATTAATTTCTCTGTCATGTAGTTTCTCCCCTTCGATATTTTATCGGCAAGGAAAACTAGTTCCTTTAGTTCATATATAAATCTTTAGTCCCAATTGATTTTTCGCAATTTCACCTTTTATTTATAGTCCAATTGCACTTTTCCCCTCTCTAAATATACCTTCTCTTACTTGCTTGCGTAAATTAATAACCCGAAATCTAATTTTCCTATGCCTGAAAGCCTATACAAATATCTAAAAAAAATACAAAAAAAGCCCTGATCTCCAAACGAGACAAGGCTTCAAAAAGTTCTATTTGTCATATTTTTATTAGTTTATTTCCCTCAACTTGTTCAGCACGTGAACCATGCAATCACATAACACTGGAATATCATGCATTTGATCCTCATTCACATGCCTTCCGAAATATATATTGGCAGAAACGTTAAATGATACCGGAGCTTCTCCAAAAAGGTAGTGGATATGCTGAACTATCCGCTGATCGGGCCAATTTTCCTGCATGATCGACTGGACGTTGTGACAACGTGGCTCCAGTTCTTTAGTTACCCACGCAAAGCGAAGCTCTAGTTCGCAGCCGGGATGGCTGCCTGGGGTCTCCAGAATCTCTGCGGCTATAGCCTGCAGCGAACTTCTCAGTACCACTTCGGCAGTAACAGCCGTATGATTTCTTAGGCAGAACCGCAAGGTGAATTCCCGGGACATGCTTGCCAATTCTAATTGATCCCTGCGATGGGTAATGTGAATGCTCTCATCCAGATTGTCCAGGTCATAGAGGTAATTCTCGAAAGCTACTTTTAAATTATCGTATATCGTGGGGTCAAACATAGGGCAGACCTGCTTTCTTTTCGATTTCATCTATCTTCACGTTGTACCACAAATACGCTCCTTAAATCCATATGAAAAAGCCCAGCCCACAAGAAGTGGACTGAGCTTGGACCTGATTTACGCAGAATTTTTGAAATTCCAGCGTTCGCCTATTCTTCTGCAGATTGACCTTCTTCTGCTTCTGGGGCCGCTTCATCAGCAGAAGCGGTTGGTTCCTCTTCAACAGCTTGCGGTGGCATAACCGAAGCCACGATAGAATCTGGTGATGTCACGAGCGTCAAACCTTTATCCAGTTTAATATCGCCTGCTGTCAAGCGGTCACCAATTTCCAGACCACTGACGTCGACTTCGATCGAAGTTGGCAGATCTGCTGGCAAACCTTCAACCTCCAGTTGCGTTTCTTGCGTCTGGAAGACACCGCCTGCTTTGGAACCAGCAGCAGTACCTTGGAAATCAATCGATACACTAACGCTAATCGGTTTATTTTTCGAAATTTGTAAAAAGTCAACGTGTAGCAGACGTCCATTACGCTCCTGCTGATCCTTGATCAGTACAGGAACGGTTTTTCCGCCCTCTACACTAAGGTTAAACATCTCTGAGCGGCCTGTACGAGCCATTTTCAGCATTTCTTTTTCATCCACATGTATGGCGGCACCTTCTTGTCCCGGTCCGTATACTACGGCAGGAACTCGTCCACCTTGTCTTAACAGGCGCAATGCTGCACCTTTCTTTTCAGTTCTTGGCGTTGCTGTAAGTTGAGCCATTTTTCCGTTGGATTTCATGGTTGAACATCCTCCTTCAAGGGATCCCTACTTTGGTTTTGTTGGCAAGCTCTACGGCTTCTCTCATAGACCAAAACGGTCTTTTTTCTGAGGCCATATGTTGGGCCATATCTATATTTACCCCAATGATCCGGCATCTAAAACATAAATCCGGAGTTTTTTATCCTTTTTTTGTAATTATATGTGTTTTGGAGCATAAGAAAACAGCCGGAATTCCTTCCGACTGTAAGATTAGTGCTTGGAGTGATGAAACGAATTACCTGTTCAAAACATTACAGAGAAGCACACATCATGCACTATTCAGATCATCCTTTTCAGGATTTTCTCGCACAATCTGCATTTCATCTGACCCACTTTGTACCATAATCTGCAGGTCACCATCCTCAGGCATGATATCCACATAGCGATCTCCACAAGTGTCCTTGGCCTCCCACTCATTCAGCCTGATGACAAAACCCAGATGATGCAGACCGGGAGCTACGCGGAACCGTGCTTTCGCAACATGGCCTGCCCGCTCCAAGCGAATGGCTCCATCCTCCATACCCGTTCCCCATACCCAAACATCCCAGCCGTCATAACAGCCATCAGCGCGTTCGTAACAGATGGTCACGGTTCGTGACAGGTATCTGTGAACCGTAACCGCATATGCCGCACGAACGGAGCCTATTTCTGCGATGATCATGGATTTCCCCGAAGTCAGCGCCCTCACGATTCCCGCTTGGCTTACAGCAGCTACATCCGAATGAGCAGAACTCCAGCGAATATGAGCATCTGTAAGTGGCTGCCCATATTGATCCAGCACCAACGCACGGAAACGACTAACTCGAGTTGTATATAGCACTGGTTCACCTATGATCTCGATTCGCTCAGCGTAGCGGATATCAACCTGAACGGTACAAGACGCTGTGATCGAACCGACGCTTGCCGTAATTGACACTACACCACGACTCAATGTACGAATAGTGCCATCTTTTTCTATACGAACCATGTCTGGATCAGAAGAGTTCCATACCACAGGTACATTTTCCAATACATTGCCGATATGATCCCTCACCGTTGCTCGTAGCTGAGAAGTTTCCTGCGGAGCAAATACCCTGCGCGGAAGAGCGATTTGCAGTGCAGCCGGTTCTGACTGGGGCGTGAGCTCCTTGTCGTACAGAACCATAAGCGACCAACGTTCCATCTGAACCTCCCCCGTAACCGTCTCGATCACGTCGGTTCCAGCGGTATGATGATTCACAACAACCTTCCACTCACCCTCATCCAGGTGTATGGTCTGAGATTCCTCCGAGCCGTTATAGATAATCATAATCCGATGCCATGAATCTTCGTTCGCTCCATGTTCAAGCATATAGGCAACAACGTTTCCATCCATCCGAATGAAGCGGAGATGTCTGCGAATCTGTTCTGCCTCAATCATACGGAACGCCGGATGGGTGCGCCGCAAGTGGATCAGCCCACGATAATAGTCAAATACAGGCCTGAATCGGGCTTTATTGGCCCAAGTGATCGTATTTACCGCATCACCGCTTCGATAACTGTTATGATCTCCAGCCTTGGATCTTAACATCTCATCACCGGCATGTAGAAACGGTATTCCCTGTGAAGTAAGCAGGATGCCAGATGCAAGAATGGAACGGCGAACCATTTCATTATGCAATACATCTGCTTCATCGACATATCGATACGGATCTGCAGCCTTAACAGCCGACTCGGCACTGCCTCCCTCTACAGGCTGTCCGTCTTTCCATACAGGAAAGCCCAGATCATGTCTAAGATGGAGCGAGGTAGCCATTTTATCCCAGAGATTCAGGTTATCATGGGCGGTCACATAATTAACGGTTTCGGCGGGGGATGAGGTGAAGTCATCCAGTGCTCCCGCAACACCTTTGCTTATTTCATATTCCAAGCCGCCGGCACCTGTGATGAATCCTCTACTGCTACCGTCACTGTCTCCTTTAATCGCACCGCGAAAATGATCATTGAATACAGCAAATCCTTTGCCTCTCTGTGTTCCCTTGAGGGTTTGACGAGCCAGCGGAGAGTCGCCTCCCATCCACGGCTCTCCATAGATCAGAAAGGTAGGGTCTATCTTTTCTTTTAACTGACGGGTAAGCTCACTCATCGTGTCCAGATCAATCAGTGCCATCAGATCAAACCGGAATCCGTCAATATGATATTCTTCTGCCCAATAGCGTAAGGAATCCAGAATATATTTTCGTACCATAGGACGCTCTGTTGCCAGTTCATTCCCTACACCTGAACCGTTGCTGAGTGTACCATCTTCATAATAACGATAGAAGTAACCTGGCACGATTCGCTCAAAAGGGCCTTTTTCCACACTGTACGTATGGTTGTACACGACATCAAGCACAACACGGATCCCTTGCTGGTGCAAGGACTGAATCATCGCTTTGAACTCCCGAATACGAACAGCAGGATCTCGGGGATTCGTCGAATAGGAACCCTCAGGTACATTATAGTGTTGCGGATCATAGCCCCAGTTATAGGGTACTTTGGCCGTTGGATCGGTGTTCGCTACTGCGAGTTCATTTACCGTCTGGTAATCGGCCACAGGCAGCAGATGTACATGGGTAATACCCAGTTCAACCAAATGATCGACGCCAATTCGGTTGCCTGTCTCATCGGTAAGCCCGGTAGCCGTAAAAGCCATATACTTTCCTTTGTACGGAAGTTCGGCCTGAGGATCGGAAGAGAAGTCTCTTACGTGCAGTTCATAGATGATCGCATCAACCGGGCTTACAAAGGCGGGCTTTACATCTTGATCCCATCCCTCTGGATGAGTCATATTCAGATCAATGATCGCCGTCCGTTGCCCATTGGCTGTAACTGCTCTGGCGTAAGGGTCCGCTACTATTTCTACCCGTTGATCATGATGAACGATGCGATACATATAAAAGTGTCCTGCCCAGTCGCCCGAAAGAGTCCGTTGCCAGATCCCGTCCGGGTCACGTGTCATCTCAAATGCCTGACCATCCTCATGATGGGACACTTCGCCAAGATCGTTATACTCTCCCTCATATTCGAAAACTAATATATTAACCAGCTGTGCTGTAGGCGCCCATACTTTGAACGTACTCGCAGCACTGGTATAAGTTAAGCCAAGATCGTTGCCTTCATAACAAAAAGAAGTCCATTCCGGCATCGTTCTCACCGCCTTTATATCCTTTAATTTCGTATTGTCCCGATGTTACGAAGTGGGACGCCTTTTGTCAACCCGGGGTTGTCTGTACTCAACATATCGGTTAGATCGAAACAATTGATGAGCAATCGCTTTCATCTATCATATGTAAACAAGCGCAGCGGTTGACAACGTATGTACCTATGGAATCAAAAAAACACCCTCTTTTGATATCAAAGAGAGTGTTCTACTGTGTGACTTTTAAACTGAAATACATCGTTATGACTCACTGCCCTGTTGTTAGATAAAAACAGACATTTTGTCATCCTTGTACAAGCCTGACTTTCTTCAAGAGGACTGCGAAAATAATACGGTCATGGATAACATGCTGACCTGTACTTGATTGTTGTTAGTCTCTTGATTGTCTGAGCTGCTCTTGGTGCTCTTTTTGCTATGCTGAGTGTTCTGATCGTGGATGGTACGAAGCGTATTTACACCAGCCTGTCCTTCTTCAACAACCACTCTCCATGTGCCTGAAGGGATAGAGATCCGATGAGATTCTTTGGTCGCATTGTAGATCACGATAATCCGTTGCCATGCATCATTCACATCTGCACCCTGCAACTCGAATGCTAAAAGTCCTTTATCTTTTTGCAAAAGTCGAACATGCTTCTCAATCGCTTCGCGTGTACGCAGGCGAAAAGAAGGATGCTCCCGCCGCAGGCGAATCAGGCCACGGTAATAGTCGAATACGGGCTTAAATCGTTGCTTCTGATCCCAATGTATGGCGTTGACTACGTCTCCACTCTCATGACTGTTAGCGTCCCCGTATTTACTTCGTAATATCTCATCTCCTGCCGCAATCAGCGGAACACCTTGTGAGGTAAGTACAATACCGTTTGCAAGAAGGCAGCGTCTCACGGTTTCGTTTCCGAGCACATGCGCTGGATCGATCTGAAGATAAGGATCAGCCTGTCGCACAGCCTCTTCCACATTGTCGAACCCCCGGATACTCCCATCCTCATCATACGTCAGAAAGCCTAGCTTATCTTGTAACCCTTGCGTACGGGCCACCTTATCCCACAGATTAAGATTGTCATGTACAGTTACATAATTAATAGTCTCAGATGGACCTTCCGTAAAATCATGAATAGACCCTTGCACGCCTGTCCATAACTCCGCTTCTTTCCCGTCTTCACCCGTCGCAAAACCTTTGCCGTCCCCATCACTGTCTCCTTTAATGACACCACGGAAATTATCATTAAACACGGCAAAGCCTGATCCGCGCTGTGTTCCTTTCAAGGTCATCTCATCACCCAAAGGTGATTCCATTGCTCCCCAAGGTTCGCCGTATAACAAGATGGAGGGAGATACCTCAGTATGAAGCTCGGATGCGAGCTGTTTCATCGTCGTAACATCCATCAGCCCCATCAGATCAAAACGAAAACCGTCCACATGATATTCCTCTGCCCAGAAACGCACCGAATCGATAATAAATTTACGAACCATAGCTCGTTCTGTTGCCACTTCATTGCCTGTGCCTGAACCGTTACTGTACGTTCCGTCGGCATGCTGACGATAATAATATCCGGGAACGAGCTTCTCAAATGAACTCTCCGCTGTATCAAACGTGTGGTTGTACACGACATCCATAATGACACCTATCCCTTTACGATGAAGTGCAAGCACCATGGACTTGAATTCACGAATTCGCGTTACGGGTTCATCTGCGCGTGATGCATAAGATCCTTCCGGAACATTGTAATGCAGCGGATCGTAACCCCAATTATAGTTAGAGGCATCCTTAGGATCATCATCTACCTTCGCCTCGTCTACCGTAGCAAAATCAAATACAGGCAACAGGTGTACATGTGTAATGCCTAGTTCAACCAAATGATCGATTCCAAGCGTATTACCTGTTGCATCTTGAAGCCCAGTCTCGGTGAAAGCCAGATACTTTCCTTTGTTCGCAATCCCGGAAGAAGCATGAATGGAGAAATCCCGGACATGTAGCTCATACAGGACAGCATCCGTGGGATGACTCAGTTCGGGACGTTCATCCTGTTGCCAACCCTCAGGGTGAGTCTCTTGCATGTCCACAATAACACCCATTTCACCGTTCATGGTTACGGCTCGCGCGTAAGGATCAACCGCGATCGTTAAAGTTCCATCGGCAAAAGTTGGCTTGAACATATAGCGATAACCCCGTAAATCCCCTTCCACTTCTAAAACCCACACATCCTGTTCACCGGAATGCATTGGGATGTTGCTCTGCTTCAACGCGTTCGGGATGTCATTGGGACTTCCACCTGTGAGGGGTGGGTACAGAAGCAGTTCCATTTGAATCGCAACGGGAGACCAAACTTTGAAAGAACAAACAGCCGGTTGAAGGGTAACTCCCAGATCCCCCCCTTTATATGTACTCGTGATCGAAGCTATATCTGTTTTCCGGGCGATTTGCTGTTGCTGTTGCTGTTGCTGAACTTCGTCAATCATATCAATTCCCCTCTCGGTGAGCGTCGTATGTTATTCATATAAAACGGAATGTAGAGCGTAGTGTCGAGTGAGTATCAGGAAAGTGCTCCTTACCCTTTATACCCGTTCAACGGATCAAGCATAATCTGTTTATACAAAAAAGAAGTAGCCGTGACGCAGACTCACATCACAGCTACTTCGTATATAAAGCTTCTACTTTTATTTCAAACCCGTCGTTTCGCTAATGAGATACCTGCGCTTGAAAATCATCACGGCTAGATTGATCTGCATGATACCACACCACATCTCCATCTCTCGTCTGCCATCTTATCCCCTGTTCATCCACTGGACTTCCATTAAAACCTTCCAGTTTCCATTGATTCATTAATGGGGCGTGCATATATTGCAGATGAGGCGCGAGTGTATTTCCATTTTGTAACGTTTCCAGATTAAAGTTCAATACAATGTATCCATTTTGCAGGAATACAGGAGCCTTGTCATCTAGCAAAGTTTCTCGGGCCAGACGCTCCAGATTCGTGCCTTTGGGAACAGCATATACATCGGCTGGCAGGCTATATTCTCCGTACCAGCGCTGTATGGCGGCATTCGCCCGATCTAAATCCACCCCGGAAGGAAGGTCTGTTTTTGGACCTATGAGTGTACGAATCTGTGACGGGAGAATCATCCAATCGTACCTGCCTGTCCAAGTTTGACGATGTGACGTCTGGGTCACAAACCGAACCATCGCCTGTTCCAGCGTATACAACCGCCGATCTTCTGGTGTCCATTCATGGGTGTACTGATAGCGTGCTGTATCGCTGAGTTCCATTCCAGGCACGTTTCGTAGCCTTGCGTTCAGCACTACATAACGCTTCTCAACATCCTGTGCAGATCCAATACGGATAAGTTGCTGCTGCCCTCGATGGTAGTACAAATCCACTTCCTGCCTCTTGGTTCCGTCTTTGGGGATATAAAAGAAAGTTGGTGTGATTCGGATACCATCCTGTTTGCCAAACATATTCCCCTTGGTCTTCACATCAAACTTAAAGTGATAACCTGTCTTCACAGCGACATTGCGGTATCCCTGCACAGGGTGGCTACCTGGGCGGATTGGCAAAACATACGGAGCCAGGTTGCCCCTCGGATCTCCATCAATTTCATTTGTTCCTGTCCAGTAGTTAACACCCGTAGGCTCGGGACTTCCTGGTCTTTGACGAAACACTTTCTCCCAATGATAGTCCGCAATATCTGTGATTCGAAAATCATACAATCGCCCAATGACCTCCACAGCTACCGTATCCGTTGCGACATGATGTGCCAGATCCGTATTAGCATCAGGTTGTTCTGTAAACTGCATGGTTGCATTTTCTGCGATGTTGCGGAACTCAATCTGATAGGCGCCTTCATCGATCCAGACAGGAAGCACAAAGGTAGTATCCCGTTGATTGACGGGAATATCAACCCAGGTTTTGGCTGGGATAAAGCTACTTTTGCCATCGGTGTAAACATCGAACGGGAAACGCACCTGTTTACTGCGAAAATACTTCCCGTAATCGCGATTTCCGTAACCCGGATAACGTACCCCATCTAGATGTTGTCCTGACGTGGGGATACGAACCAAGAATGGACGCTCCAGAATTAACGCCGCCCGCACAGGATCTGGCTTTGTTTTCTGGTTATGCGGCTGGTCATCCGAAACCCAAGCATAGTTGACCACTGGTGTATGTACCGTGACCGGATTGATACCGGGAATTGAAAACCGCTGATTTTGTCCACCGTTTACGTTTTCAGGCAGTAGTCCGTAGAATATTTCACCCGTGCTCGGCTGAACTGCTCTGTTCATCAGTGTGTTCTGAATGGTTAATCTGTTCTGATATAACACATCATCCCCGATCATATGTGGCTGCGGAATCATTCCAGGTCTGGGGGCTTCCTTCTGGGCTGGGCTATTATTCATAATAATCGTACCATTAAAGACCACTTTGTCATTGTTAACCGCATTCTCCTGAACCACCGCTTCTGCTTCTGCTTGAAAAAGTGAAGTTTCCATCGGCGTAGGCGGCTCAGTGGAACCTCCAGGGACAGTCTGGGTACCCAGATCAATCTCACGACATGGCGAAGGTTTAACATGGCTCTGCACAGCAGTATCCGTCATAGATTGTAGAGTTGGAGGTATGTAGGAATTTGGTGTCAGCGTAACTACACCTCCGTAACCACCAAGCGCATAGTTAGACACCTTGGCTTCATTTAATTTGTAGACCTCTAAGTTATCAATCTGCCAATAACTATATCCCCTTGTTACTCGCATCGATCGATCACCTGGCACATCACGTTCTTTGGGCTCTGGTTGTGTGCCTGGATCCCCCTCACCGCGGGAAGGTCGGCCTGGTATTGTCCACGTTTTGTGGTACGTCTTCTTGACTTTAACATCATAGGTCACTGTGCCCGTCATGTTCACCCATCGGTGCTGAAACAAATATCCTTTGGCGAGAACATTTGCATATAAATCTTCCGACGTTGGGATTCCTCGTGTAACATCAAATTTCTCGGCACCCCGAATGTCTGCTCTGAGCACCCCTTGAACCGAAGGATCCATCACTTTAGCTTCAAGTACTGCGCCTCGACTTGGTGGACTGATGCTCACCGGACAGGCATTCGCAGGATCGTTTCCTGGATCTTCACCGCCCGTGTCTCCTCCACCTCCGCCATTAGAGCATTCCTTGACCTCAAGCTCTTGTTCAGCCTGTTCGTCTATACGCTGGGCGGTATCCAGGAAATGAGCTTTGATGATCGTAGTACCCACAATACCCTTTGTTGTAATTTTGCCATCAGCACCGATTGTCGCCACAGAAGCATTCGAACTGCTCCACATCAATTTGGGATGCACCGTTAATTTATGGATACTTCGATCTGATTTGGTAAGGACTGCTTCCGCCTGCAATGGTGTTGTCGTAGATTTACAGGCATTAGGCAGGTTCACAACCAGTCCCGGTTCGGACGTCACGGTAACGGTGGTTGTATCCGAAATGAGATATGTACCATTGTTCCAAATTGCACGTACCGTAACCGTTCCAGGGCTTTCTGCTTTTAACATACCTGTCTTTAGTTCAATGCTTGCCACCGCTTCGTCCGAAGAAAACCATTTAATCTCCGTCTCCCTGCCAGATACATCGACTCCCTCACTCCACGTTGTGGAACCATAGCCTTTGGTCTTTACTTTGGCTACCATCTGTTTGGTCTGGCCAATGGTTAGGGTAGTATCAGGTGTAACGTCAATTTCTTTTTCTTCCTCTAGATCACCTTCCCAAATGATGTCCATAGGGGTGAAGTAGGCTACGTTGTACTTTGGACAGCCAGCAGTTGTTCTACCACCATTATCAAATGGCTTATGCTCCGTTGGTACATGATATCCTCCAGTTATTGTCCTGATCCCAACAACAGTTGATAAGAACGGAGGTCTAATATCTCCTATACCAGTATACGAATTTTGATCTGCTCTTCCTTGATATTTAACATCATGAATACGTATGTTTTTAACTTTATTAGTATCAATTCTTGTAGAATTGTAATCAGGCCAGTCTGTTGGTGGCCAATTACTAAAATCTACACTATCGGGAACCTCTGTAGCTGCAGGAAATGGATTTGAGCAACTCCCTGCATTATTTGCATAGGTCGGTCCTCCTGAATGATCAGCTCTAAATTTCCCATTATTCTCTTGGTACCAATACACTCCTGGATTTCCCACTCTAGGGTTCGCTAGTATGGTAACATACTGAGGGCTCTTCATTCTTTTAGGGCCATACTCACTTGTAACAGCATTTACTATGTTTGACGTCAATATTAACGCTGTGAGTTGTAAGATCAACACTCCAAATAATATAGCTACACAAGAATATATTACTTTTCTCATTACAACCTACTCACCATCCTACTGAACTATCTTTGAATTCTAAATTCACCTAATTGATCTGTTTTCAGAGAATAAGACCACGATGTGTTTCTCAGAGTTGAAGTAACCCAAAATCTTTTTTGAATACCCTTCTTTAATAATTGTCCCGAGTCCATAGGTATTGTATTAATACCTTGTTTCTTAGCCACATCCAAATTGAGACGATTAAACTGTATTAGTGAATCAGGTAACCCCCTATTGAATGTGATCAAATTAGAACTTTCTAAATTAGATTTGAAGGAAATATCTACAAAAGTCCTATACGAACCACTTGCATATTTTTCAGGCATAAAAAGCTTAGCATAAATTCCTTCTGGTTTACTTTGAGTCGCATCCACAACGATAAAACGATGAATTTGTAATACTCCAGACTTGTTACTAAGGCTAATATCAGCTTCTGATAGATCTGAAATCATGACAGAGCCAGAGCTATACTTATAATTACTAATCGTCGTTAAATTCGTACCTGTCGTGCCCACTTCCCGCATCTCGTTCAGGTCGCTGTACTTGGAAGCATCTGTTCCCTCCACGTCCATGTAGCGAAGCAGAATAGCAGAAACCTCTGCACGAGTTGTCGTATCTGCCGGTTTTAACGTGCCGTCTTGAAATCCACCGACAATGCCTGTTCCGCGCACTAGGGCGAGGTACGGAATCTGTTCGTTACGAATCGTTCCGCGGTTTACTTCGGGTGTAGGCAGTAAGGTGTTTTTCGTATCATTAAAAGCATTCTGAAAACTGCTGTCTGACTTGATCAGTCCGTTTGCAATCCACTTCATCATTTCATATCGTGTCAGTTCCGTATTGGGCTTAAAGCCGCCTGCATAATCACCAGCGTCAATAAAGCCTTGTCCCACCAACTGGCGGACAGCCGTTTCAGACCAATGTCCTTGAAGATCAGAGAAAGAAGACTGCTCCTGCCCCTGAGCATTCTCGATTCTGGTCGCGCGAGCTAGTATTGCTGCATATTCCCCGCGGGTGATCTTACCATTCGGGCGGAAAGTGCCATCCTGATAGCCGGAAATCAATTTTTTCTCATATGCTTTTGCAATCGTTGCCTGAGCCCAGTGTCCTTTGATATCGCTGAACCGACTCCCTACGCTGTCGCTCACTCCAGCACTAACCACTGTCGTCCACTTCCCAGACCCCATTCCAAAAGAAAGACATGTACCTGCCATCATGACTGCTATTAACAGTCCTATAATATAAACAAATCTTCTTTTCTTCTTAACTTGAACCACTCGCTTCATCTTCAATCTGTTCACGCTCCTATGTACCTTAGTATGGGGATGCTTCATTTGCTCAAACGGATGACTTGCTTATCAAACATAAGTCAAAATCCTAAATATGGAATTATAATCAATATTCTACCATGTATAACTAGTATTTTGGTATCATTTTCATACCTCCCCATGATTCTAAGGTGACTATCTCCCCCTCCTTGAGACCTAATATTTATCCTAAAAAACAAAAAAAGGCCATGAATCCGCAGATTCATAGCCTTATGCTTTAAGGTGTGGTCTCACTTATTAAATTATGGAATTTATCCTCTTTTATAGAATAAACTTATTCCTTGCATGAAATCAACCTTTTTTTATGGCAGTCTCATTTATTTCCCGTTCAGTTCTTTATACGAAGCTTCCAGTTCTGTGATCAGCTGGTCACCGCCTGCTTTTCTCCAGTTGGCAACTTCCTGTTCCCAGCCAGCATCATCGATCTTGCCCATAATGTATTTGGTCTGCGCATCCCAGATCATCTGATCCAGTTCCTGACCGCGCTCTGTATAGATCACCGAGGACAGCGTAAGTGCAGGATTAGCAATTGCATACTGTTCATTTTCTCGAGCCATCTTCGTGCCTTTCATACCAATAGGAACATCGACCAGTTCAGGCACATTGTATCCTTCCACACTTAGCAGATTATCACGATATGGTTTAACCTCACGCTGATATGCGTCGAAGTCTTTCAATTCCGTTTTACCGTCAGCGGTCTTGCTGTAGTGCACATCGAGTAAACCACGCAATTGCAGCGTGCTGAGTTCCTCGTCCATCAGCTGATCCAGGAAGGTGAGTACCTTTTTGAGTTGCGCTTCATCCGTTACAGATGCTTTCGGAATGACAAGCATACCGTAGTTTCCAGGCTCACCGGCAATGCGAATGCCATCTGGCCCTTGAAACGGCGCTACATCAATGACACCATCCGGTGCATTAGGTGTGAGCCGTTGCTGGGATGATTTCCCGTTCTGAGCAACACCGTTCAGTTTCATAGCAACGAGACCTGAATCCATTTTTTTGTCCGCATCGGAAGGGTCCAGTGCAGGGAAATCACTATTGATCAACCCTTCATTAAACAATCGCTTGAACAGCTTCATCGTATCCACATATTCAGGAGTCAGAAATTCTGGTGTTAATTTACCAGCGTCGTCTACACCCCATTTGTTGACTCCACCAATACTTACAGCAATCCGGGTCAGCGGTGAAGATACACCCTCGTTATACTTTTTAAACAACAACGCACCATACGTATCTTCCTTGCCATTACCATCTGGATCATCCTTGCGGACAGAACGCATAACCTCATACCAATCATCCAGATTTTTCGGGATATCCAGTTTCAGCTTATCAAACCAGTCTTTCCGATATACGATTGCCGTTCGTCCGATATCCCGGAAATTCGGGATGCCGTAGATTTTACCTTCGATCTTGATGTTATTAAAATGAGCCTCCGACTGGGCAGACAAGTTTTTGTAATCTTTCAGGTAAGGCCCGAGTTCCCAGAACAATCCTGTCTTTGCCGCATTAAAAGTTGTGGGTACATAATTGACACGCATAATCGTTGGCATCTCCCCTGATGCCACCATGACATTGACTTTGTCGTCGAACGCCGATTGCGGAATCCACTGCACGTTTACATCGGTATTCGTGTATTCCTCAATCTTCTTCTCGATTGCATTTTCCTTAGCGGGCACATCACCCACCTGCATCAATGAAATGGAAAGGGGCATTTTGCCTTCCCCGGCGGCTGGAGCTTTTTCTCCCCCACATCCAGCCAGCAAACCGGCAGACATCGCGCCAACAATAACGAAGCTTCCTACGCGAAACATTGGACTCTTTGAACGTTTTGGACTTTTTGGACTCATGAACCATCTCTCCTTTTGGATAAACCTATTGTTCAGCGGACTTGCCCTCATTCCTCAATCATATATAAGTTGGACTAAAGATTTTACATAGAACACTCCGATGACAGAATAGCCTGGAGAGTAGCGGTATCCCCAGATTTTTTTGATTCCCTTTTCCCTTGGGAAAATCCGGTAATAAGCATATGCTTCCGATGTAGCTTTCTTGCAGAAAGCTTTTAGGCGAACGCTTCGCTTTTCCAGGTTTTTTCTGTCCTCTCCGTTAGAGTGTAAACGAATAGTTCAACTTATATAGATGTCTTCAAACTCGTAATGTATGCGCTATCATAATGCTTTGGAGAAAAGAACCGGCATTATGCCAGTTCCATCTCTACCCCTGCCAAAATAAATGGAGCAACGGATTTCGGATCATTAATACGAATCGATTCAGTCACATAGTACTCATAGGACCCGTCACGATACGGAGTTCCTCCAAGACCCGCTCCCCCGTTGCACTGTGTCAGGGAAAGCACACCCTCCTGGTCTGTTTGCAACAGATGTTGCAACAGGCCTTGATATCCTTTTTCCGCAATCGCTTTGAACTTCCCGCTCAAGTATCCTTTGCGCACACCCTTGGCAAGGGCATATACAAACATCGAAGTGCCCGAAGCCTCCAGATAATTCCGCTCGCGTCCTGGCTGATCGAGCAGATGCGGCCACAATCCTGTCTCCTGATCCTGTACATGGATAAGCGCATTTGCGAGTCGCTCAAAAATACCGATAATCTGTCCACGTTGCTCATGATCAACTGGCAGATAATCCAGCGTATCTACAACCGCCATCACGTACCAGCCTACTGCCCGGCTCCAGACATGTGGCGAACATCCCGTATCTCCGGAGCTCCAGCGTTGCTCTTTGCTCTCGTCCCAAGCGTGGTAGAGCAGACCACTGCGTGGATCACGAGTTTGTGCTTCCACCAAAAGCAATTGCAAAGCAGCCTTGTCAAACCACTTCTCTTCACCAGTCACGGCTCCATATTGAGTCAGATAAGGTGTCGCCATATACAATCCATCCAGCCACATTTGGAACGGATAGATTTTCTTGTGCCAGAAACCGCCCCCACTTGTGCGCGGTTGCCCTTTCAGTTGCGTCATCAGCAACTCAGAAGCTTTGCGATACTTTTCCTGACCTGTTTTCTCCAGCAGGAAAAATAGTGATTTTCCCTGGTTGATCTGATCCAGATTATATTCCTCAATCGTATAGGACCGAATCGATCCGTCTTCCTGAATGAAATGATCCATAAGTTCCTGAATATAGTCAAAATATCTCTGTTCACCTGTACGAGCGTAGAGTTCTTCCAGTGCTTTGAGCAGACAACCGTTCTCATAATGCCAAGTCGCATACAGCTCATGGCTGCGATAACTCTCCATAAACTGGTCGGCCATGCGCATCGGTGTATGTTGTAACGTTTCCTTCATGATCAAACCTCCGGTTTCGCTCCTTATTGAGCCTGTTTTTTGTAATCCTCGGCATATTCCTCGCGGATTTTGGTACCGCCTGCATTAGCCCAATTCTCAATTTCCTTTTCCCAGCCGCTTTGATCGATCTTGCCCATAATGTATTTGGTTTGCGCATCGGCAATCATCTGATCCAGATCTGCTCCGCGGTCACCATATGTTGGAGAATACAACGTCAATGCAGGGTTTGGTACTGCATGTTCTGCCAGTTCCTTCACCAAAGCTGTTCCTTTTTCTCCAAGCTCGGTGTCCTTCAGTTTAGGTACATTGTAACCATCAACATAAGGGAAATTATCCCGATATGGCTTCACTTCACGCTGGAAAGCATCGAAATCACTCATTTCCACTTCGTTGTCTCCGACTTTGGTGTAATGTTTGCCTTCCAGACCACGCATTAGCAGCGTTGCCATCTCTGGATCCATCAATTTATCCAGAAAGGAGAGCAAGTTTTTCAGTTCCTCTTCCGATTTTACCGTTGCTTTCGGGAAAGCCAGAATACCCGAGTTACCTGTCTGTCCAGCTACACGGTCACCATTTGGCCCTAACAGACCGGCAATATCTACAACACCGTCTGGATTATTTTTCGACAGACGTTCTTGCTGACTTTTACCATTCTGTGCCACACCTACACGCATGCCGACAACGCCGGAATCATACTTTTTCTCCGCTTCCGTTGAATCAAATACAGCGAAATCCTGGTTCAACAATTTCTCTTCATACAAACGTTTCAGCAAATCCATCACTTGCATATATTCCGGTGTCATGAATTCTGGTGTAAAGCTCCCATCACTCTCAACCTTCCATTTGTTCGGTGCGCCAAAGCTTACACCAAGACGAGTCGTAAAAGAATACTGATCTTCGTTATACTTTTTAAACAACATCAATCCAAACGTATTCGCCTGTCCATCGCCATCCGGGTCGGAAGTAGACAACGTCTTGATCGTTTCATACCACTCATCCGGTGTTGTTGGTACTTTCAGATTCAACTTGTCGAACCAATCCTTGCGGTAAATAACAGTTGCACGTGCAATATCAGAGAATACCGGCACTCCATAAATTTTCCCTTCAACCTTGATGTTGTCAAAGAAACGTCCGTTTTGGGCTGAAAGGTTTTTGTAATCATTGAGTAAAGGTCCAACTTCCCAAAATACGTCATTTCGCATCGCATTCGTTACCGTCGGGTTATATTGCACCTTTACGATTTTCGGCATGTCGCTGGAGGCGATCATGACATTAATTTTGTCATTGTACGCAGATGCCGGTATCCACTGGATGTCCAGTTTGGTTTTGGTATATTCCTCAATTTTTTTCTGTACATCGTTGCCCTTGCTCGGCACGTCACCCACCTGTGCAATAGCGATAGATACATTCTGTACGCCGCCTTCGGCAGCCTGACCTTCATCTGATCCGCATCCTGCCAGCAAACCGGTCACCAGAGCCAGTATACTCAGAACAGCTACGGCTTTCTTTTTTGTTGCCTTCATTCATGAAAACCTCCCTTTTGATATACAGTCACAGACTGGTATTCACAATTTCAGTAATACGCTTCACACCACACGCTACACTAATCAGCCTTTTACCGAACCGAGCATCACTCCCTTGGCAAAATGCTTTTGCAGGAATGGGTAGACCAGCATAATCGGAATGGTAGAGAATACGATTACAGCCATGCGAATCGTAAGCGGTTGAATTTCAGTTTCTTCAATGCTCGTATCTCCAATTCGACTCTGTGCCAAAATGACAATTTCACGTAGCCAGACTTGTACAGGCCACTTCTCACTGTCGTTGATATAGATGACGGCACTGAAGAAGCTATTCCAGTGTGCCACGGCGTAAAAGAGCGAAAAGGTAGCCATGGCTGGCATCGAGAGTGGAAGCACAATGCGGAACAAAACGCTGACATCGTTACAGCCATCGATTTTGGCCGCATCTTCCAGCTCATCCGGGATGGCTTGGAAGAAGTTTTTGAGTACGATCAGGTTGAAGGCACTGATAGCCGTTGGCAACATTAGAGACCAGAGTGTATCGGTAAGATGCAAGGATTTAACGACGAAATACGTTGGAATCATACCGCCACTGAACAGCATCGTGAACAGTACACCCAGCAGAATCGGCTGGCGTCCGCGTAAATACTTTCTGGATAGCGGGTAAGCCATAAGCGATGTAAACAGCAAGTTGATTAGCGTACCCACAACGGTGATATAGATCGATACACCAAGACTTCGAATCAATGTATCCGTAGAAAAAATGTAACGGTAAGCTGCCAAGGAGAACTCTTTCGGAAAAAGAATAAATCCTCCTTTGGCCACTTCATGCGGGCTGGTAAACGACACAGCCAAAATATAAATGAACGGGATTACGGTCACAATACCAATCAAAAGCAGCAAGCCATGATTCACAAAATCAAAGATCCGGTTGCTCCATGTTTTGTCCTGTTGCATCTAATGTTCACTCCTGTCTGATGAAGAGCGTCTGTCAATATTGCATTAATAGACGCCTTCCTCCCCGAATTTTTTGGCTAACGTGTTGGCACCAAGCACTAGCGCCAGTCCGACAACCGACTTAAACAATCCGACAGCAGCACTATAACTGTACTGTGCCTGGGTAAGCCCCTTCGTGTATACGTAGGTATCAAATACCTCGCCCACGTCACGGTTAGTAGGTGTCAGCATCAGGAAGATTTGTTCAAAGCCTGTATCCAGGAAGTGACCCAGACGCAAAATGAGCAAAATGATGATGGTACTCCGAATCGCTGGCAACGTAATGTGCCAGGTCTGACGCCAGCGGTTAGCACCGTCAATCCGAGCAGCCTCATAAAGCTGCGTATCTACGCCAGAGAGTGCCGCCAGGAAGATGATTGTGCCCCAGCCTACTTCTTTCCAAATGGATTGTCCTACAATCATCGTACGGAACCATCCTGGTTCAAGCAGAAAGGCAATTTTTTGTCCCGTCAGGTTGTAGAGCAGTTCATTGATTGCACCGCCTTCAGTCGTGAACAGCATGTAGAACACACCAACCACAACAACCCAGGAAACAAAGTGTGGAACGTAAACCAATGTCTGCACGAAGCGTTTAAACCGCTCCCGCCGAACCTCATTCATCATGAGCGCAAGCACAATAGGTAATGGAAAAAAGAAAACCAGATTATAAATCGCAAGCAAAAACGTGTTTCTAAATAAGGTCCAGAACTGCGGTTCTCCAAAAAAACGCTGGAAGTGTTTGAATCCTACCCAATCACTCCCCAGGATGCCTTTGTACGGCGTGTAATCCTGAAAAGCCATCGTAATCCCATACATCGGTATGTATTTAAAGATAACAAAGTAAAGCACTCCCGGAATCAGCATAATGTACAGCCACCGGTTTTTGATGACGTCCCTCCAGAGCAGGTTTTTGTCACTGCGGGTAGCGGGCCTTGTTCGAGCAGCCGTTTCGGCTTTCATAGTGTCTTCCTCCCCACGTTGGAAACGATTACAAAAGATCACTTCCTGAATTCATGTCTCCATTGTGGCGGATAATCGAATCACTGGCTATCATCTCGTTTTAGCCTCTTGTTTTTCCTTGTGTATCAAGGGTTTTAACCACTTAAGAATGGCTGGCGCTACTTGAAATGAACTGCTTTCAACCTGCATGTTCCTGGTTTAACTATGGCTTATAAGCTGCGAATGGGCTCAAAAAGAAAGTTAAATTGAACGACAAAAGCCTGCCTGCCATGGGGGCAGAGCAGGCCATGTTCTCTAGCGTTGCTGCTCCCGGTACTTGCCGGGAGTTGTTCCTGTTATTTTGCGAAATGTACGGATAAAAGCTGTCGGGTTCGTGTAATTTAATTTTTCGGCGATTTCCGATATTTTCAAATCTGTCGTCTGTAGCCACGTTTTGGCTTTTTCCATGCGGTACTCTGCTAGATATTCGGTAAAATTAACACCCGCTTCCTTCTTGAAGACCCGGCTTAGATAGACAGGATGAAAGTTCAACTCTTCGGCACAAGCCTCCAGCGATAAATCCCGATCATACCGTTCCTCGATCAGTCGAATCATCCGGCGGGCGATATTCATATATTGTGACTCCTCTTGTTCCTTCCAGTAACGAATCACAGGCAGAAATAAACGCTTACGGAACCAACCCGTCATCTCGTCCAGTGTAGATAATTTCAGCAAGTATGCCATGGAAGCTTTCTCACCAAGCACTTCTGCCACATCTCCGCCCTGCTCTTGCACAAGTTGATATACCCGTGACAATAACTGCACCATGATGACTGGATACTCGCTGAAATGCAGCTTTTTATCCGCCAGTAATCCTAAATATTGTGTAAAATAGATATCTGTTTTTTCTTCGTCTCCCTGTTTAATCGCTGAAGCCAACTGATCTTCGATCATTCGTAACTGCGTATACAGCGCAGCTTCCATCTGACCTCTTGGTTGGATGTCCTCATAATGTAAAATAATACGGCTACCCAAGCTGACTCTGCCTTGCAACGCTTCTTTGCTCTCTTGATAGGCTCTAGGCGTATCTCCAATGCTGGAATAAGCCCGGCTAATACCTATGCTTACTGGCAGATTCAGATAGGTTACAACCCGTTCACGAATCCAATCGGCCTGTGTGTGCATCCATTCCTTCAGCTGCATCTCATCACTCAGTTCAGAAGCAAGCACGGTAACCTGCGCATCATCTAGCATGACCGGTGTGAACCGAATCTCGGAAGGAATCAACTCACCTACCATATTATTGACCGCAAATAGCAATAGATCCCGATCCTGCTCCTCATATCTCGTGCCTTCAAGCGTATCAATCTGAAGCATCAGTACGCCCAGATGTGACCATCCGGTCGGGAAATCATACAATTCGCCCTGATATCTGAAATCTTCTTCCGATATTTTACCTGTCAGCAGCTTGGTCATGAAAAACTCCTGAAGATGCACATGTTGCCCCTTCATCTGCTCACGCATCGTTCTCTCCGAACTGAACAGGGTAGACAAGCGTTCCTCAATATAAATAAACTCATCCTGACGGCGTCCAGCTGGAGGGAGCGGAGAATCTAACCCTTTTGTAAACTGCAACAGTCTAGAGATAGGTGAGTACATACGCCGGCTACCGTAGATGGCCACAAGCCCTGTCACCAATAACATGATTAACGTCGCCACACCGGTCACCACTGCGATTTTTTGCGACTGGGCTGTAATCTGTCCAAGCGAAACAACCGATACGTATAACCAGCCGTTTAGCGGAGACTGCCTGTAGCTGACGGCTACGGGTTTGCCCTCCACTTCTGCGCTGTAAAAACCTTGTGCTTCCCCCGTTGTCTGAACCTTCTCCTGAATGTCTTGGTTGAGCAGATCGTATTTATTTCCATAATTCGTGTCATTCAGAAAGTATTTCTGGTCTTTATCCAGAACATACAAATCACCCGAATTCGGATTCCGGCTCAAAAAGCTGCTCAGCTCTGCATCCGCAATATCAATGACAAGGAACCCTTTCGGTTTCACATTTGTGGGCACCATCGGAATTTTAAAAACCATGCTGACTACATTATCAGAAGAGATCAAGGTAGGAGCCTGTTCCGTTAAAGCCTCACCCATGCCAGCAGATACAGGCACACTCTCTTTGGATGAACTTTTATTCTGAGTCACCCAGAACAAACTGTTGGTGTATGTAAGATAAGTTCCGATTCGGTCTCGAATGCTGAAATCATTGATTTTACCAAATGAACGCATCGATACGACCCAGTCCTGTTCCAGATTTACAAGGTAAGCCTGATCAATACTTGTGACTGCCTGAAGATTGTTAAAACCGGATGTCAAATCACGAATTTCTTGAAATTCGCTACTATTCAGCGGTTGCTTCATTGCACGAAGCACCAAAGGTGAATTGACATACTGGATTGAGGACAGTTGTAAACTTCGTAATACTTGTTCCACTCGCATCTGAGTCTGATGTAGTATCTGAAGATTACTCTCGCGCACTTTCTGTTCGATATCACGCGAGGCAATCGTATACGAGACGGAACCAATCACAATGACTGGCAATGCCCCAAGAATCATCGTAAAGCAGAGCAGACGCAGTAGATATTTAGGCAAGAAGAGCATCTCCCTTTTATAAAAAATCGCTTACATTGGATTAAATTACTATTGTTATTTTAAAACCCAATCATAATCAAGTCCACATCTTTATTCAGAATTGTTGACTTGAAGTGATTTCCAGTTTATATTACATGTATATTCCTCAGGTCGAAGGAGAGATTTTGATGTCGGTGAGCGTTCTTAACTAATCAAGTTTCATATTCAGGAGTTTGGCTTTTCATGACACTTTTGCCGTCAAGGCATACGTGTGTTTCATGATGCGTCAGATCCCTGTACTTAGTTAAGAACAGCGGAAATCAAACATCGCCTCCGGGATTGCCTATGTCCGGGTCTATTTCCGCGCTGTGTTCAGCGCGGATTTTTTTGTATAGACCCTCTTTATGGACTCTGCTTTCCCATACGTTCAGGGCGGAGAATGACGTTTGTTCATTCTCCGCCCTTTTTGTGTTTTCCATGAGGAATATTTTTCACTATAAGCACAACAAAAACATTTTACATGAAGGAGAGATTTAAACATGAACAACAATAATGAGGCTAGCAAGACGGCAAATATCAAGAGTTCAAACGAACAAACCCTAACCATTCTTGGCTTCCATCATATTCAAAAAAATATTGCTGACTGCGCCCTTTCCTATCTGGGCAAACGTTATACCCGTGAACTCAAACCGATGACCGATGTGCATCTGATTCAGATGCGTCTGGACGAAGCTGCGGAGGCCACAGCTCTTGTCCGTTTTGGGGCGAGCGTGCCCATCCCTTCGCTGGAGGGGATGGAAACGATTATTAACCTGCTTGGCACGGGATATCTGTTCAGTGAACGCGACTTCAGTCATCTCGCGCAATTTCTACACAGCTGCACACAGCTGATGAAGTATATGGAGAGTAAATCCGGCATCGCTCCCATCGTAAGTCGTTATGCATCATCTATGATGCTTATGGAATCCTTACGAAGTGAAATTGAACGTTGTATCCACAACGGTCGAATTCAGGATCAAGCGAGCAAGGAACTCGTACGGATTCGAAAAAGAATGACCGTGCATGAGGAACGCATGAAGCGCAAGCTGGATTCACTGGTTAGTAAGCACCGTTCGATCATGCAGGAGCAGGTCGTGAGCCAGCGAAATGGAAAAACCGTACTGCCCATTAAAAAAGAGTTCCGTAAACAGGTTAAAGGCAGTGTACTCGACGAATCGGGTAGCGGCCAAACCGTATATATCGAACCAGCCGAGCTGTCAGGACTGCAGATAGAACTCTCTTCACTGCAAGCCGAGGAGTCCAGGGAAGAGATGAAAATCCTTGGAGACTTGACTTCTCTGACCGAATCGTACAGCCGGGAAATTGCACTGAATACAGAAACCGTTGGCGTGCTTGACTTCCTGTTTGCCAAAGCAAAATATGCGGCGGCTATAGATGGTCGATCCGTAAGCGTTAATAGCAACGGTAAAGTTAAACTGCAACGAGCGAGACACCCCTTGATGGGGCCGTCCATGGTCCCGCTTGATTTTTCCATCGGATACACTTACTCGTCCCTTATCATTACAGGCCCGAACACAGGCGGTAAAACCGTTGCTCTCAAAACATTGGGGTTGCTCACTCTCATGGTGCAATCTGGGCTGCTTGTTCCTGTGGATGAGAGAGGTGAAATGGCCGTGTATGAACAGATCGCAGTGGATATTGGCGATGGACAGAGTCTTGAGCAGGCACTAAGCACATTCTCAGCGCATATTCGGAATATGATTACCATTTTGGAGCAGGCGAATCCTTCCACGCTTGTACTGATTGACGAGATGGCATCAGGTACAGATCCTGGAGAGGGCGTAGGGCTTTCCATTGCTATGCTGGAGGAATTGCATCACCGCGGAGCAACCGTGGTAGCTACAACACATTTCGGAGAAATTAAGCATTTTGCCTCTGCGACGCCTGGGTTTGAAAATGCACGCATGGAGTTTGATACCGTATCTCTCCAACCTCTGTATCGACTTCGGATCGGAGAAGCCGGTGAAAGCTATGCATATTCGATCGCGCTGAAGCTGGGCATGCCCCAGCATATCATTGCTCGTTCCAAATCTGTTGTGGATGAAGCTCTCACGAAGAACATGATGCAAGATGTTGCAAAAGAATCGCAATCACAAACAGATAGTGAACATCACACTACCTTGTCTGTCTCTATGGAACACACTGATTCTATAGAGCAAAATGCACATACGACCGTCCCAAATAAGACTATATCTCCAAACGGTGCGTCTCCCGTCTCCGATCCGGCACCAGCACCAATACGTGCCTTTCGTAAAGGAGACCGCGTCTACGTTGCCTATCTGGATCAGGCAGGTATAGTAAGTGAAGAAGAGGATAACCGTGGACAGATCGGGGTCATGATTCGGGGCCGCAAACTAAAAATTCATAAGAAACGTCTGCGTCTGCACATCTCTGCTGATGAGTTGTATCCAGCCGATTATGATCTCGACATTGTGCTGGAAAGCAAAGAAAACCGCAAAAAACGCAAACTCATGGGGCGCAAGCATGTCGAGGGATTACAAATTGAGCTGCCACCGGAAGATTGAAGGTACGTCCACGCATTTAAAAAATCAACCTGTGCATACGTTACTCTCATACGGGTACTTGCGGTGTAGATGGAGTAAGTCACGATTATAAAAGTTGGGAGCAAAACCAATGTATTTGTTATACTGAAATCAACAAAAGGTCATTGCCCGGATTGTAAAACAATGAAAAGGAGGGAGATAGGCCATGTCTGATCAACAGGACAGCACTCCCAAACAATCGCTCAATGCTCTGATATGTCCACTTTGTGGGGAAAGCAATGGTTGTGCCTATGCTGAAGGTAAACCACATTCGGAATGTTGGTGCGGCCATGTTTCCTTCCCCGAAGGTGTGTTTGAACGCATTCCAGCCGAGAAACGCGGCAAGTCATGCATTTGTCAGCAATGTTTGGAGAACTATGTACGTGAGCATGAGTAACTATTTTGCTATAACCAGCTCTTATTCGCTAAAAGCGATATGAAGAGCCGATTGTTAACTAGGATCGAAAAATAAAAGAAACCATTCCCTCTCAAATGGAACTGTATCATGAATTTGAAGGGATGGTTTCTTTATATTGGAGACTTAAGTTCGTTATTACGTTTGGTATCTCTATTTCATCTATATTTCTGTATAAACAGATAGATAAACTTGCTAACGTTCCAGCCTTAGTGGATCCACGCTGAGCTTTCAATACACTATGCCAGACTTCGATTACTGTTATACAAACCGATTACATCTGTTTGTACTGCTTCACTGCCTCCACCAGTACCGGATGATTCTCATCCATACCAGTATAGTGCGATAATGCGGCTTCAACGCCTTTTTCGCGAATCATGCTTTGTAGCTCCACCGCTTCGGGATCATCAGACACATCAAACTTGCAGGCCGCACCCATGCCCATGGCGAGATGTGTCACTGGCATGTCTTCTTCATACGCCAGAAGTGCCGGGCGAACGAGACGATCATTCGGGGAAAGCTTGCGTAGTGGCGAGCGCCCCACACGGGTTACCTCGTCGGTCAGATAAGGATTAACAAACCGCCCCAAAATTTTTACAATATACTGCTCATGTTCTTCCGGGTTGAAACCAAAGCGTTTCACCAGCACCTGACCCGTTTCCTGCAGTGCTCCATATACCACGGATTTCATCTTTTCATCGGCAATAGCCTTCTGAATGGTATCATATCCGTGCACATAGCCGATATATGCCGCAACGCAATGTCCCGTATTCACAGTAAACAGCTTACGCTCAATGTACGGTTCCAGATCGTGCACATAAACGACACCATCCATTGGTTTGAATGCAGGTGCCATTTGCGAGCGATCCACTACCCACTCGTAAAAAGGCTCCACCTGAACATGCAACATGTCTTCATGATTCTGGATGGGTACAATCCGGTCTACGGCCGAATTGGGAAAGTAAACATATTCATCAGCAAACCCGCGAGCCTGCTCATCCAGCAAAGCATACACATGCTCTTTCAGCTGAGCGCTTCCACCGATGGCATTTTCACAAGCGATAATATGCAACGGCTTTTGTACAGAACCTGCACGTCTTCTTTGCTCCAGACCTTCTGCAATTCCTGGTGCAATATGCTTTAGTATGCCTACACCAACTGCGGTTGTAACCAGGTCAGCTTCTGCCACGGCCTTAGCAACTGTCTGCAACTCCCGTCCATCAATGGCTGTTACTCCGGTTATGGTCTCCTGATCTTTGCTTTCATTGGCAAGCTCTACGGTGTACTCCCCGCGCCTCCGAAGAGCATTCACTAGTTCCTGATTTACATCCGAGAACGTCACTTCATATCCGGCACGGGACAGAATCAAACCAATAAATCCGCGTCCGATGTTACCTGCGCCAAAGTGGAGGGCCTTCATAGCTCCATTTCACTTTCTAGAATGGTGATTACTTCCTCAGCAGTTTTCGCATAACGCAGTGCTTCCATATTCTCTTCTTCGGCACAGATTACTGCAATGCTCGTCAGAATCTCCATATGTTCGCCGCCTTGTGCAGCGATGCCAATGACCATATAAGCTTTTTCTTCTCCAAAATCAACCCCCTGCGGAAACTGAATTACCGAGATACCGGTCGAGAGAATGAACGTTTTGGATTCTTTTGTACCATGCGGAATAGCCAGTCCATTGCCGACATAAGTGGATACAATCTCTTCACGCTCAATCATTTTGTCAATGTAATCTGCAGTGATATGACCTGCATCCTTCAAAATCTGTCCTGCCATACGAATCGCTTCATATTTATCTTGAGCCGTCGCGTTCATGATGACTTTGTCTTTTGTTAACATACTCATGTTAAATACCTCCAATTTCATTTTTACTGCGATAGAACCCAACCAGTTCACGGGAAAGGTAATGGATGATTTCATCCCTGTTTCCTTTGCCCAGCAGTGTAATCATCTCTTCTTGCAGAAGCAGTGCACTAATCTCGCTGAGCACCTCCAAACTTTCTTTGGACAACTCCTTTGGCCCCAGCATCAGTAATACATGACTGACACCTTCCGGGTCCTCCACTGTTCGAAGCAGAGGTTCCTCTAGTTGAAAAAGACTGATGGACGGCTTGTAGATACTCTCACTCCGTGTATGGAAAAGGGCCAGCTGCGTCCCGGGAATCTTCTGACTTCCCATCGACTCGCGAACCTCAAGCAACTTGGCGACCTCGCCCGGGTCTTTCAATATGCCTGAGCGATGTGCAACCTTACACATCCCAAGCACACTTTGAGCAAAATCAAGATGCGCATTATCCATTGCATGTACCTGAAACTTACCGATAATGCGTACAATTTCAAGCAGCGTTGCTTCCATTCCGTCCGCATCGGAGATCCTACGAGTGGGTGTCTCCTTGCCCATGTCGCGGGATTTGCGATGTTGCCGCTGTAACGTTGTAGTTTTGATAAAATGTCGCAAGCTCTCGCTTTCTTCGGCTGTCAATAGCGGACTGACCTTGTAATACTGATCTTCCTCCATCGGTAAATCGACCGTAGACAACACCAGATCATACTCATCGGTTGGCATTCGTGCGGCTTCGTACCAAGAGACACTGTCTATAATCTGGATCTCCGGAAATTCCTTCGACAACCGGCTGGATAACATGCGCGAGGAGCCAATGCCACTGTTGCATACAACGATGGCCCGAATTTCCTGCTTCAACGCTCGCAACCGTTCAATGGATGCACCAAAGTGCATGACTAGAAAACCGATCTCCTCATCCGGCACTTCTGCTCCCGGCCATGCATGTAACACAGACCTTTTCACCTGTTCAAAAAGAGTGTCATAATCCTTGCGAATTTGTTGCAGCAGTGGATTACGTATCATCTGATGCCCTTCAAGTCGCTCCATTACCGGTACCATATGTGCAATTAAACCTTCACGTAGCAAGCGGTCTTCATGAAACGCATAACCTGTTCTTTGTTGCATCTGGTCCGTAAGCGAATGCACCCTGTCCATCAGAATCAGATCATCGATCGGGAGCAGTCGTGAAGAATGGATCTGTTGCTCTGTCTCCGTAAGCAATTGGTGAAAATAAGCTTGCTCTTCATCCGAGAAGCCGACTCCAAGCTGTGAGGATAGAACACTGCAAAGGCGCGAAGCCATGAAAACTGGCACTCTCTCTTCATGTTGCTCTGCCACGGTTCCAGTGCCTGCAATCGTTCTTATCCCTGAGGAAGAACGTTCTATGTTAAAACCTTTACGTATCCGAACCACAGCAGCCGATAACTGAATGAGCAATTTCATGTATTGCCGCTCAGGTATCTTTTCAAGCCATTCGATATCCGGTTGCCACAATGCATTTTCAATGGTAAGTACATCGCTGTGACCAATCATACTGAGCAACTTTTGATTAACGATGGAGCCTCCTTGCTCAGGCTGTCTACCAAAGAGATCCGACTCATCCAGTACTTCCAAAGCAAGCGCTGCAATGGCTCTGCGATGAATCGCTTCACTTCCGGTAATTTTGACACCGTAGCCTCGCCTTCGAACAAGCTTCAGACCCGCCTGCCGAATGCGTGACTCCAGATCATCCAGATCGGTGGTGACCGTCGAAACGGTCACTTTCAGATCGGAAGCGAGAGCAAGCAGTTTGACCGGCTCAGCTTCATCCAGCAGGATGCAAAGCATGAAGAGCTTACGCTCTTCCGGCGTAAACTCTACATATTCATTACCCTCCAGTTTCTGGCGTAATGCACTGAGGTCATCTGAACCGGAATCAATGCGTATTCCGGTTCCCGACTTTTTTTCGAGGCGCATACCGAGTGGTTCAAGCCACTGTTCAATCATCAGCAGCTCACGATGCACGGTACGTGTACTCACTTTTACTTCAACGGCAATTTCACCCGCGGTGACTTCATGGGGATGTTCCAACAGGAATTCCACGATTTCACGTTGTCTTTTGGTAATACTCATATCTCAGCCTCCGGCTCTGGGAAAACGGCTGCCCTTGTTTGAAGCTGGTTCGCAGTCTGCTCCCTTTTACTTCAAACGTTCAACAAGCGCATCGTATTCCGGGCTTTTTAGGAAGTTGTCAATGGATATATGCTCTGCATTAGGTGCTACCGAACGTGCACGATCCGTTAGTGTTTTTTGCGTAATAACAACGTCTGCGTCTTGCGGAATTTCACTGATCGCCGTGTTAGTTACAGCAACGTCAATTCCTTCGGTTTTCATTTTCTTGCGCAGAATCGAAGCACCCATTGCACTCGACCCCATACCTGCATCGCAGGAGAAAACAATCTTTTTCACATCTGCTTTTGCCTTGGATGCAACGGAAGTTGCGATATCCGCTACTCTGTTCGCTTCATGGTTATCCGCTGTGATGGTTGCGTTTGCAGTGTTGCCTTGGCTCTTCATATCTTTCATTCGACTGGAGGCTTCTTCCAGATCCTCTTCCTTCTGTTTACCCGTTTTGAGTAGCAGAGAGGCAATCAGGAAGGAAACCACAGCTGCCACGATAACCCCGGCAAGCATTGGGATATATCCACCTTTTGGCGTCAACAGAAAATAGGCAATGATACTGCCTGGTGACGGTGCCGAAACCAATCCCGCGCCAGTTAGCATGAACGTTAACGTACCCGCTACACCGCCGGCGATGGCTGCCAGAATCAAAATAGGTCTCATCAGGATGTACGGGAAGTAAATCTCATGAATCCCCCCGAAGAAATGAATGACCACCGCACCAGGTGCAGAAGATCTCGCCATTCCACGACCGAAGAAACAATAAGCGAGCAAAATACCTAGTCCCGGTCCCGGGTTAGACTCAAGCATGTAAAGAACGGATTTACCTAATTCTCTTGCCTGATCTGTTGCAATTGGTGTTAAAATCCCGTGGTTAATGGCATTATTAAGGAACAATACTTTACCCGGTTCAATAATCAGATTGACGAGTGGTAGCAAGCCCAGGTTCATCAAACCTTGTACGCCAGCAGACAACACTTTGCTAATGGCCTCTACTGCCGGCCCGATACCGAGCAAAGCAAAGATCGCCAAAATACCACCGATAATTCCTGCCGAGAAATTGTTGACCAGCATCTCAAAACCGGCTCTGATCTTGCCCTCAATGGATTTATCGAACTTCTTGATCACCCATGCACCGAAAGGCCCCGCAATCATGGCCCCGAGGAACATTGGAATATCCGTTCCGACAATGACACCGATGGTCATAATCGCCCCGACGACACCACCACGCGTGCCATGCACCATCGTACCCCCGGTATAACCGATCAGTAGCGGCAGCAAATAAGTAATCATCGGCCCTACAAGCTGCTCTATTGTCGCATTCGGAAACCATCCTGTTTTAATAAACATCGCTGTAATTAATCCCCAAGCAATAAATGCTCCCATATTGGGCATGACCATACCGCTCAGAAATCGTCCGAAGCGTTGCACACCAACACGTAACCCACCTTTGGAATTGGATGTTTGATCCAAATTACTCATTGGTTTATCCTCCTTGAATCAAGTCATTATTTCGTATGAAAGGGGTATCATTGATCCCCTGCTGTAATCCTAAGCGAGAAAACCTTCCTGTTCAATCAAATGAAAGCGTACTTTCGTCATGAACAATGATGACAACATTGGATTATGTAGTCGCTCTTAATTAGGAATATATGCTCAACCCTTTGATACGCAAGGCTTTTCTTGCCTATGACTTTATTCATATACAACATACAAAGCAATAAAATAGCTTGGTCCGTTTGCAATTTTTTTATTCATGATGCTATGTCACTCCTACTTAAATTCCTCCAATATGCAGAAAAAAACAGCAAAAAAACCTGCATAAGCTCATAGCTCACGCAGGTTTAAATAGCAAGATTTTTTATATTCAATTAGGATTATATATGTCAATAAGTACAAATCAACTCGACAATCCAGTCGAATTCTATTCCTCAGTATGTTTAAGATAAGCATCCGCCTTCAGCAATGTGGATAATGCAGCTGTTACATCTCCATCGACACGGATTTCGATCATCCAACCTTCTTCGTAAGGAGAGCTATTCACCAGTTCTGGCGAGTCTTGCAAAGCTTCATTCACTGCAACAATGGTGCCGCTGACAGGTGAGAACAGATCAGATACCGTTTTGACGGATTCAATCGTACCGATGCTGTCTTCTGCTTTTACACCGGCTTCAAGATCAGGCAATTCTACAAACACAATGTCACCCAGCTGATGCTGCGCGAACTCGGTAATGCCAATACGTACGGTATCCTCCCCTACGGTTTGCACCCATTCGTGCTCTTTACTGTACAGGAAATCATTTCTCAATTCGCTCATCGATATCCGCCTCGCTTTTCATTAATGAGTGCATGCGTTCTTTGACCTTCACCTTTTTCCCAGACAATAGCGTATGATATTTCAGATTCAAATGTCAAGTTAGCTCACAGTTTATTTCAATTTCGATACCCACCTTGTGTAACCTCACACTACTCTTTCTGCATATAATGGCGAATATTAGAATAGTAAGCGCACTCTTTTAAAATAACCGAACATTAATATAGTATAAACATTAAATATTCGTATTTTACACAATTTCAATGATATCGTTCTTGACATCAGGACTGTATTCACGTTTTAATGAGAAGAGCAACTGAAGTTAATTGGACTACGTATGAACCGCGGATGAATGTAAAGGGAGAGATTGCCCGTACACCCGGTTTGGGGATGTGCATGAGGCGGCGCCGAAGGAGTAAACCACCGACAAGCGGGGGTGAATCTCTCAGGCAAAAGGACTTTTACAGGACGCAACTCTGGAGAGCATCTAATCGTCCTATACGGACGTTATGATCACCCAAGGGGAAACCTGTCTGAATAAACGGCGGGGTAACTCTCAGGTACAAGGGACAGAGCCTAAGAATACAGCGTGCTACTTGGCATGCCGGTTCTTTGGCCTGTCCTTTTCCTTTTTCCCAAAAAATGAATTGCAGGTTCTAGAATCGTACTGAACATAACCAATGAAAAAATGTAGAACAGTCGGCTGTTAACTCTCGATTACCAAAATTACTTAAGCATTATTGATCTGGCTCACAGAACGTGTTTTCATACTTGGCCTACTACGGCCCATGACGAGGTGATTGGATGTCTGATTTATTAAGAACACCACTCTTCCCCCTATACGCGCAATATGAAGGTGTACGTTGCATTGATTTTGGCGGTTGGGAGTTGCCCGTGCAGTTTAGCGGTATTCAAAAAGAGCATGAAGCCGTGCGCGAGCGCGCCGGGCTGTTTGATGTATCCCATATGGGCGAATTCACCGTAACGGGTGAACAGGCAGAAGCCTTTTTGCAAAACATGACAACCAACGACGTGACCGCAACTGTACCAGGTCAGGCACAATACACACTGATGTGTTATCCCGATGGCGGTGTAGTGGATGATCTGCTCATCTATAAACTCGCGGAGCAACACTACATGCTGGTCGTCAATGCCTCCAATATCGACAAAGACTGGGCATGGTTGCAGGAGCACATTATACCTGGGGTGAACATCACCAATGATTCCGAGCAAACGGCGTTGCTTGCGCTACAAGGCCCTTTAGCGGTCGATATTCTCTCGAAGGTTACAGGTTCAGAGATAGATGCAAGCTCCATCGAACCGTTCCGCTTCGTGCAGCATGCCGAGGTATGCGGAGTAAAGCTGCTGCTATCACGAACCGGTTACACCGGAGAAGATGGCTTTGAACTGTATGTTGCAGCTGATCAGGCAGCCCTCGTATGGAACGGACTGATGGAAGCCGGTGCTGATGTAGGCCTCGTTCCAGCAGGACTTGGTGCACGTGATACACTGCGATTCGAAGCGAAGTTGCCTTTATACGGGCAGGAATTATCACCAACCATCTCTCCACTGGAGGCAGGGCTGGGCATGTTTGTGAAACTGAACGCCGGGTCTTTTATCGGACACGAAGCTTTGTTGCAACAAAAAAATGACGGCCCTGCCCGCAAGCTGATCGGTATCGAAGTGCTGGAGCGTGGCATACCGCGGCCCCATTACCCGATCTATGCGGATGGCGTTCAGATTGGTGAAGTGACAACCGGTACACAGTCGCCGACCTTGAAACGTAATCTGGGGCTTGCCCTGATTGACAGCAAATATACTGCACTGGGTACACCACTGGAGATTGAGATTCGTGGCAAAAAGCTAAAAGCCGAGGTCGTCAAGACCCCTTTTCATAAACGGACACGTACGTCAAAGACACCTACCCAAGGAGCTGAGCAAGCATGAGCAAGCACCGCTACATCCCCATGACAGAACAAGACCAGAGCGCTATGCTGGCCACGATCGGCGTGGATACTCTTGAAGATTTGTTCAAAGATATCCCGCAGGAAATTCGTTACCAAGGCGAGTTGCCTGTGTCCTCCAAACTGGATGAATATGCCTTAACTCGCCATATGTCGAAACAAGCTGGCTCCAATGCCAACTTTGAAACACACGCCAGCTTCCTCGGCGCAGGCATCTATGACCACCACATCCCTTCGGTCATCAACCATGTCATTTCCCGTTCGGAGTTCTATACAGCCTACACCCCTTATCAGCCGGAGATCAGCCAAGGAGAATTGCAGGCTATCTTTGAATTTCAGTCGTATATTTGTGAACTGACAGGTATGGCGGTAGCCAACGCGAGTATGTATGATGGTGCAACGGCTTTTGCAGAAGCTGGCAATCTTGCCGCCGCAGCTACCCGTCGTAAACAGCTTATTGTATCTCGCACCGTTCACCCTGAAGCCCGTCAAGTATTGCAGGCGTACGCACATGGCCTGAGTCTGGAGATTGTAGAGATTGGTTATAAAGATGGGGTTACAGATTGGGATGCCCTGCAAACGGCAATTTCGGAAGATACCGCAGCGGTTATGATTCAGAGCCCGAACTTCTTTGGTGCCGTGGAAAATATAAAACAGGCTGCCGACCTTGTGCACACGCACAAAGGACTGCTCGTGGTGAGCGCCAACCCGCTGTCGCTCGGTTTGCTGGAAGCCCCAGGCAAGCTGAGGGCCGACATCGTCGTAGGCGATGCGCAGCCCCTCGGAATCGCCGCTTCGCTCGGCGGACCCACTTGCGGATACTTCGCCGTGTCCCAGGCTCACATGCGCCGGATTCCTGGTCGAATCGTCGGCCAGACGACCGATCGCAACGGCAAACGAGGCTTCGTGCTGACGCTGCAAGCCCGCGAGCAACACATTCGCCGCGAAAAAGCGACATCTAACATCTGCTCAAATCAGGCGTTATTAGCGCTTAGTGCTTCTGTCTATATGTCTACCATGGGAAGACAAGGCATGATTGATGTTGCTGATCTGAATTTGCAGAAGAGTCACTATGCACGAAATACGTTAACAGCTATTCCCGGAGTGAGACTTACTTTTACTGCTCCTACGTTTAACGAGTTCGTCATCCAGCTCCCTGAAGAAACCGATGTGGATGCTCTTCAGCTGAAACTGCTGGATGCAGGCTTCATCGGCGGTTATGAACTCGGACGTGAATATTCGGAACTGGCAGGACATATGCTCATTGCGGTCACCGAACGACGCAGCAAAGAAGAGATCGATGAATTCGCACGTGTATTGGAGGGATCGCTGTGACTCAGGAAACGACCACAAAAGTAACCATTGCGGGAGCTTCATCGGAAACATCTAACCTACATCAGTCAGTCAATCAGCAGACTGGAGTGGACTCGCAAGCATTAGGAACCCCAACCAGTCCGCAAGTCGCACCATCCGTTGCTCCCGAACAAACTCTGATTTTTGAACTGAGCAGTCCCGGACGTGTGGCCTATTCCTTGCCGGAATGTGATGTTCCCCGTCAGGATGCTGATACGTTGATTCCCCGGGAAATGCTGCGCTCGGAAGCGGCCGCGTTGCCGGAAGTATTCGAGGTTGATGTTATTCGTCATTATACGGCATTGTCCCGCCGCAACTTCGGGGTAGATAACGGCTTTTATCCACTTGGTTCCTGTACAATGAAATACAATCCAAAGATCAACGAAGATGTAGCACGTTACAACGGCTTTGCCAAAATCCATCCGTATCAGCATGAATCCAGTCTTCAAGGTGCTCTCGAACTGCTCCATACTTTACAAAATGATCTTGCAGGTCTGACCGGTATGGATGCCGTAACTCTGCAACCTGCTGCCGGAGCACACGGGGAATGGACCGGGCTTATGATGATTCGAGCTTATCACGAAAGCCGTGGTGAACTGCGTACCAAGGTTATCGTACCCGATTCATCTCATGGCACGAACCCGGCCAGCGCAACCGTAGCTGGATTCGAAACGGTGACAATCCCGTCGCGTACGGACGGTTTGGTCGATCTTGATGCTCTCCGTGCAGCAGTCGGTTCAGATACCGCAGCACTCATGCTGACGAATCCGAATACGCTCGGTTTGTTTGAAAAGGATATTCAAGATATTGCGTCCATCGTACACGAAGCTGGCGGATTATTGTATTATGACGGAGCTAACTCCAATGCCATCATGGGCATTACACGTCCGGGAGATATGGGCTTTGATGTGGTGCATCTGAATTTGCATAAAACGATGAGTACACCTCACGGTGGTGGTGGACCTGGTGCCGGACCTGTCGGTGTGAAGAGCCGCCTGATCCCGTTCTTACCTAAACCGATGGTTGTTCAAAATGATCAAGGCATGTACGCTCTGGATTACGAAGGAGATCAATCGATCGGTCGGGTCAAAGCCTATTATGGTAACTTCGGTATTCTTGTTCGTGCTTATGCTTATATTCGCACTTATGGACCAGAAGGGCTTCGCCGTGTGTCCGAATGTGCTGTGCTGAACGCCAATTATATGATGGCTCGCCTGGCACCTCATTACGAGATTCCTTATCCTGGCGTGTGCAAACATGAATTTGTCATGTCAGGCCGTGGCCTGAAGCAGTATGGTGTACGCACACTGGATGTAGCCAAACGCCTGCTGGACTTTGGGTATCACCCGCCAACCATCTACTTCCCGCTTAATGTCGAGGAGTGCATTATGATTGAGCCAACGGAAACCGAGAGCAAAGAGACGCTGGACGGATTTATCGATACAATGATCCGCATTGCGAAGGAAGCCGAAGAAACACCGGAATTGGTGCTCAACGCTCCGTACGGCACGCCGGTAACTCGTCTGGATGAAACGACCGCAGCACGCAAACCTGTATTAAACTGTGCTTGTAGCTAAATAAGTTAAACTAATTTTTTATACAGTCTATTTCGGTGACAGAATCCCCTGTGCGTGATGAGATATTCTCTCACTCCCATAAGGGGATTTTATTTTATTTTATTCACTTGTAAGAGTAGCTATCCTGTCACTACGATAAAAAAGCAAAAAAAGCCGGCCCCACTGGATCGTGGACACCGGCAATATTGCTGCAATAACGCAGCCCTTTATCGGAAAAAGAAAGACCTCAAATCCGGAGGAAACTCCGGCAAAATTACGCTTGAATGCTTTGAACCAGTTCAACCACTTGTTCAGCGGTTTGCATTTCCAACGCTTTGGCAGCGAGTTCCTGCATGTCCGCACGGGACAATTTGGTGATTTGGCTACGCGCTGGCAGAATGGAAGTTGCGCTCATGCTGAACTCATCCAGTCCAAGACCAAGCAGCAATGGAATTGCTGTTTCGTCTCCTGCCATCTCACCGCACATGCCAGCCCATTTACCTTCACGATGCGCTGCATCGATAACCATTTTGACCAAACGCAAAATAGCTGGGTTGTATGGTTGATACAGATAAGATACACGCTCATTCATCCGGTCAGCAGCCATCGTGTACTGAATCAGATCGTTAGTACCGATACTGAAGAAGTCCACTTCTTTGGCGAATTGATCTGCCATTACAGCTGTTGATGGAATTTCGACCATGATCCCGAGTTGAATGCTGTCGGAAACAGCGATCCCTTCAGCGACCAGCTTTTCCTTCTCTTCGAGCAGGACAGCTTTGGCTTCACGGAATTCACCCAGTGTTGCGATCATAGGGAACATGACACGCAAGTTTCCGTGTACACTTGCACGCAGCAACGCACGCAATTGAGTACGGAAGATATCCAGACGGTCCAGACACAGACGAACTGCGCGGAAGCCGAGGAATGGATTCATTTCTTTTGGCAGATCCAGATAAGGAAGCTCTTTGTCTCCACCGATGTCAAGTGTACGAACTACAACAGGTTTGCCTTCCATTTTTTCGAGTACCGCTTTATAAGCATTGTACTGAATGTCTTCGGAAGGAAGCTTGTCTCTGCCCATGTACAAGAACTCGGTACGATACAAGCCTACCGCCTCGCCGCCGTTTTCCAATACACCTGTTACATCGTTCGGCGTACCGATATTTGCAGCCAGTTCCACATGAACGTTGTCCACCGTAACCGTTGGTTCGTCACGCAGTTTTCTCCACTCCGCACGCTGTGCATCATACTGTTCCTGTTTGGCACGGTATTCAGCAACGACGTCATCTGTAGGGTTAACCAGAACTTGACCGTCCAGACCGTCAACAATGATCAAGTCTCCTTGTTTCGCTTGAGCCAAGATGTCTTTCGTTCCAACCACAGCCGGAATCTCAAGCGAACGAGCCATGATAGCGGAGTGAGAAGTACGTCCACCGATGTTGGTTGCAAAACCTTTTACGTATTGGCGGTTCAATTGAGCTGTATCAGAAGGTGTTAAATCCTCTGCAAGCACAATCACTTCTTCACTGATTTCAGCCGGGCTCATGAAGTCGATACCAAGCAAGTGATTTAGCACACGCTTCGTAACGTCACGCATATCCGCAGCACGCTCTTGCAGGTATGCACTCTTCATGTTTTCGAACATCGAGATGAACTGGGAAGCTGTTTCATTCAATGCGAATTCTGCATTGATCATGTCATCAGCGATCTTCGCTTTTACCGGATCAATCAGTTCCGGGTCATCCAGGATGAGCAAATGCGATGCAAAAATCTCTGCTTTTTTCTCGCCAAGCTCTTGTAAAGTACGCTCTTTGATTGCCTCAAGCTCAGCGCGGGATTTACCCAGCGCCGAGTCAAGTTTAGCAATCTCTGCGTCAACGTCGTTAATCTGGCGTTTTTCTACAGAGTAGTCAGGATGCTCCAAGATAAACGCCTTGGCGATAGCAATACCCGCCGAAGCCGCGATCCCGGAAACATTAAGCATTAATTTCGCCCAACCCTTCGTTAACCATAACGTCTGTCAGAGCTTGAAGAGCTTCAGCTTCGCCTTCACCTTCAACGATGATGCTGATGGTGTCACCTTGCTCCAGACCGAGGGAAAGAACGCCCAGAATGGATTTCAATGTTACTTTTTTGCCGTTAGCTTCTGCGAAGGATTCAGCACCTTTGAATTTGTTTGCTGTATTAACCAGGGCAGTTGCCGGACGTGCGTGGATACCATCTTCGTCTGTAATTCTGAATGTTTGTTGCATTACAATCATCTCGCTTTCAGTAGTTTAGTTTAGGCATTGCATATATTTACACTTGCTTGCCATCGTTGGAACAGTTCTTATTTTATCTCAATGATCGGCTGATCGCCAACTTTGAGCACGCCACTCTTCTTCAAAGTGACGGTAGAACCTTCTGGCAGGTTGGTGAATATCACCGGAGAAATGATCGAAGGAGCGTTCGCTTTGACATACTCCAGATCCACTTCCATAATCGGTTGTCCTGCGGATACCAGGTCACCTTCCTGAACCAGTACGTTGAAACCTTGGCCTTTCAGTTTCACCGTATTAACACCTATGTGTACAAGCACTTCCTTACCGCCGTCGGACATGATGCCCACGGCATGTTTGCTTGGAAATACATTAAATACTTTACCATACACAGGGGATGTAATCGTTCCGTCATGTGGCAAAATGGCGAACCCGTCACCTGTCATTTTCTCAGCAAAGACTGGATCAGGTACATTGGTAATATCCATCAGCTCACCATTGACTGGCATCACGATATCCTCTGTGACAATGCGTTCACCTTGTTCTCCTTGTGCTTTCTCCTCTTCAGGAGTTGGTTTAACTTCAGCAACTGGAGTTGGTGCAGGTGTACGCCCTGCAATGATATCTTGCATTTGGGACTTGATCGTATCGGAACGTGTTCCGAAGATGGCTTGAACATTATTACCCACTTCAAGCACACCAGATGCACCCAATTGTTTCAAACGATCTTTTTGTACATTGGATTTCTCATTCACTTCAATCCGCAAACGAGTAATACATGCATCCAGATGTTTAATGTTTTCCTTCCCGCCAAAGGCTTCGAGGATATTGTGAGGCAGATCGTCCGTGGAGCCTGAAGAACCGCCGGATACCGTTTCCGCAGATGCCTCTTCACGTCCAGGTGTTTTGAGATTGAACTTGCGAATGATCAATCGGAATCCGAAGTAATAGATCACGGCAAGGATCAAACCGACGATAATAACATCCCACCATGGTGTGCGGTTTGGAATGATACCAAAGATCAGGAAGTCAATGAAACCGCCTGAGAAGGTCATCCCGATCTTGACATCGAGCAATTGCATCGTCATGAAAGACAAACCTGCAAAGATACAGTGTACTGCAAACAAAATCGGTGCTACGAACAGGAATGAGAACTCGAGTGGTTCTGTGATCCCTGTCAGGAATGATGTCAGCGCAGCTGAACCCATGATCCCTGCAACATATTTTTTATGCTCTGGTCTTGCTTCATGGTACATCGCAAGTGCCGCTGCTGGCAAACCGAACATCATGAACGGGAATTTACCAACTTGGAACGTTCCCGCAGTCAATTCAACGCCATCGCGCAACTGGCTGAAGAAAATCTTTTGGTCCCCGCGAATAACATCGCCGGCTTTGTTCACATATTCACCGAACTCAAACCAGAATGGGGAGTAGAAAATGTGATGCAGACCAAACGGAATCAGTGACCGTTCTACAACACCGAAGATAAAGGCCGACAAAGTCGGGCTGGTATCTACCATGAAGTGAGAAATGGCATTTAGTCCGTTCTGGATTGGTGGCCAGATGACCACGAGCAGTAACCCTAACAACAGGGAAACTACTGAAGTGACAATAGGAACAAATCGTTTACCCGCAAAGAATCCAAGGTAAGACGGCAGTTCAATTTTGAAGAACCGATTGTAACACAGCGCTGCAGCGATACCAATAATGATACCTCCAAAAACCCCTGTGCTTAGTGTAGGAATACCCAAGATACTTGCATAACCAGGTACTTTGCCAATCATGGCAGGCGTAACACCTACTGCAGAACCCAGAGTTACATTCATCACCAGGTAACCGATGATGGCTGCAAGTCCTGCTACACCTTCACCGCCAGCGAGTCCAACAGCTACCCCGACAGCAAACAGCAATGCCAGATTATCAAATACGATCTGACCTGCGTTCATCATTATAGTTGCAATCGAGTTAACCCACGGGGTATCGAGCGCAGTCACATATTGCAGGAAATCCGGATTCACCAGCATGTTACCAATTCCGAGCAGCAAACCTGCGGCTGGCAAGATCGCTACAGGCAACATGAGAGCTTTACCTACTCTTTGCAATACACCAAAAAGCTTTTTAAACATCGCGTCGTATTCTTCCTTTCGTCTAAGTCTGTATGTCGTGATGCAAGCAATGGAACACAAAAAAGGCATGAACTAATAAAAGTGAACTGCGCCTACCTTGGGGTATAGCATACCCTTAAAAAGGTAGAACAATCACACTCTAATTAACTCATGCCTGATCGAGTCAGTAACACGTCGCTTATGTTTATTCAGTTGCTTGATTACGGTCACCATTGTAGCACCACTTCGAACGCATTGCAAGCCTTTACAGAAAAAAACGTAATTTTGCTAAAATTTCTGACATGATTTCACTTATTCTCTTCTTCTTTCCGTTGATTCAGCCGTTGCAGATGAATGGTTAAATAACCAACTTCTGCCGGATATACAGGTAGCTTTAAGCGCTTTTCCATCACTTTAGTGAGCTTCCATGCAAGCGAGTACATTTCGGGGTACTCTAATTTGAGCAAGGAATCCAGCTTGTGCAGTTCCTCCACCTTATCTCCGCGGCGCACACGTTCCAGGGCAAACCTAAGGTGAGTTAACAGACGGGAATAATCCAAAGACTGCGTTTCGAAGGAATAGTCGAGCTGGTCTGCAACCAGGTTCACCAGATCCGTAATTAATTGAGAATGCTCTCGTACTTGGGATATGTTCTGGTTCGTCATCGCGCTATAGATATGCAGAGCCACAAAACCAATCTCATCTTGACCGAGATCTACATCCATCTTTTCCTTAATTAAACGAACCGCATATTCGCCCATCCGATATTCATCAGGGTAAATTTCTCTTGTCTCATATAAAAAAGGATTTTGAATGATAATACCCTGCTCTTTGCGTTTCAGCGCAAAAGAGATATGATCTGTTAACGCAATATGAATATGTTCATTAAGCGGAACGTCCGTACGCTCTGCGATATACGTAATGACTTCGTTAATTATCTCGATCAAAGCTTCATCCACCTGCGGAAGAAGTTGCTTGTACTGCTCCTGCTCCTGTTGGTTTTTCAAAATAAACATCTTCTCCACAGCCGTCAGTGGGATGTCATCACTCGGCTTCCGGTTAAAGCCGATGCCCTTGCCGATGACCACAACTTCGCCGTGTTCAGGATGCTGTGCAATAATTACATTATTATTTAGTGCTTTATCTACATGCAGGCTGCTCATTTTTGCACCTCTTTTTTTCACACCATCTTGGATGTGTCTGACACATCTTCAAACCAAATCAAAAAAAACATCCGGAGCGGGCAAACCGCGCCGGACGTCTCGCTTAAAAAGTAACAAAAATTCGCCATAAGGTCAATAGACCAGCCATGTAATTAAGCTGCCATTTCTTACTCTTTACTATCGCTACGCTCTACAATGCTCTCGATAATAGGTGACGTCTGTTTTACTGATTCACTCGATTGCACAGCCACTGGTGTAGCTGTTTTCGATTTGGTCAATCCTTTGATCAGTTGTTCCACGTCGATGCCTGACACACTTTTCAACATCTCAGGTGCAGTAGCCATCAGTTCCGTGACGTAGTTGCTGACACGTGCAGCACCCTCGCCCTTACCTGTATCTACTACCGTCAACTTGTCAATCGAGGAGATTGGCTCAGCGATTTTACCAGCCAGTTCAGGCAACATTTTGACAATGATATCGAGTACCGCAGCTTCGCCAAACTTCTGGAACGCCTCAGCCAATTTTTCTTTGGCTTCCGCTTCGGCAAGACCACGCAGACGAATAACTTCTGCATCGGCTGTACCTTTTGCACGCTCTGCATCCGCAATGGCCTGACCTTCAAGTCGTTTCTGCTCAGCTGTTGCTTTGGCTTGAGTTTCGATGGAGTACTGCACTGCATCAGCTTCACGCATCCGTTTTGCTTTGTCCGCTTCCGCAGCCTGCTCAACAGCATAACGATCTGCTTCCGCTTTTTTCTTCACTTCCGCATCGTATTGTTTCTCACGCACCGTAATCTCTTTTTCCTGCAAGTCAATCTCACGTTCTTTACGTACGAGTTCTACTTTCATCTGCTCTTCTACAACCGTTTGTCTTGCGCGTGCTTCATGGATATGATACGCCTGATCCGCTTCCGCCTTGGCTGTATCCTGATCACGTTTAAAGGCCGCGACCTTCAATTCTTTCTCTTTGGCTGCCTCAGCAATGTTGGTATCACGCAGCAACTCAGCCTTCTGCCCTTGTTCTTCGGCATTTGCCTTCTGAATCCGTGCATCCCGCATCGCTTCCGCTTCGGCAATTTCAGCATCACGTTTCACAGCTGCGATTCTTGGTTTACCGAGTGCATCCAAGTACCCTTGTTTATCACGGACATCCTTAATGGTAAAGGAAACGATCTGCAGCCCCATCTTTTTCAGATCCCGTGCGGCCACGCCTTGAACCTCTTGAGCAAAACGATCTCTGTTCCGATATACCTCTTCCACCGTCATCGTACCGAGAATGGCCCGTAAATGCCCCTCCAGCACTTCCTGGGCTTCTCCCCTCAGCGCGTCAACCGGTTTGCCGATAAATTGCTCAGCAGCCGTTGCAACGTCTTCTACAGCGCTTCCGACCTTGATGATCGCCACCCCGTCAGCAATAACAGGAACACCCTGTTCCGTGTATACTTCAGGCGTGGAGACATCGAGCTTGTGTGAAAGCAACGAAATAAATTCAGATTGCTGGAACACAGGCAGGATGAACGCACCGCCGCCGCGCACGATTTTGATTTTACGTCCTGACTCATCTTCCGAAATATTTTTGCTACCCAAGAATGAACCGGTTACAATCATCGCTTCGTCGGGACCGACCGTTTTGTATCTCGCCCAGAAAGCTAAACCCAGAATCAAAATTACACCAACAACCACAACAGGAATTAACAACACATCCCAATCCAGATTACCCATTCACATCTCTCCCCTTGTCTCGTAAGTATTAAAAATCATTCTGCTACCGTCAGTTCCCCCGCATTATTAGGAAATTTCACTGACCTAGACATCCTTAAGTACATCTTCTTCCCACTCGGATACGCGCAATACTCCGTCCACCACATCAATGACAACCACTCGTGCCCCCGCCGCAATGGGTAGCTGTTCGAAGCTGGACGCTGTCTGAATGGTGTTACCAGATGCAAAACGAATCATGACTTCACCAAATCCGTTTGCCGGTATCGGAATCGTGATTTCACCAATTTTGCCCGCTAACTCCTTCATGGAGAAAGCAATTGAAACGTCACTGTTACGCATCGGCTTGATATATGCGAAAAATACCAGCATGGCTGCAGCAATACCGATCAGCAGGGATAAGATCAGATTCGACATCACACTAAGAGAGCTGTACCGCGTCAGTAGTATGCCTGCTCCACCAAAAGCAGTGATGGATCCCGCCAGTACAACAGGTTTAAAAAAATCAACACCAGGCATTTCGAAAGCACCATCCAGCAAACCGTCAATCAAGTCACCTAGCACCAGACTCACGATGGCAAAAACGGCACCTCCGATGAGACACCCCCAATAGATTGCTTCCATCCCCTCTTCCTCCTCTCCGCTGCAATTTCTCCCAACTGTGCATTCCACATGTAAATAAATACGTACATCCAGGCAAAATGTTTCAAAATCTTCCCTGAGTTGTATTGAGAAGCCGCTAATGGGTATTAGCATCATAATATTCAGGAATGCTCCATTTTTCTCTTCCATGCCAATTCACGGTGTGGAATCATAGAAGTGATTCACAGTAGTCCAGACATGAAAAAACGCAAGCCTCCAACAGGAGACTTGCGTTTATTATCAGTATTCCAATGGATATTAAGCTTACATGCCAAGCTTCTTAATTCACTTACAGCGAAGCTTTGTAGATGGATACCACATCTTCACGTTGCAACTTTTTAAAGTTACCGAACGGCCCAAACAGCATCGCTTTATCCGCCATAACCTCAATCTGACTGTCATCAATATCATAGTCGGCCAGACGGTTTGGTGCACCAATGGATGTCCAGAACTTGCTGAGTGCATCAATACCTTCCTCGGCAATCTGTCTGTCGGATTTACCTTCAGGGTTCACGTCAAACACGTTGATCGCAAGACGTTTGAAACGATCTACCTTCACATCAAGGTTATGTCTCATCCAGTGTGGGAACAGAATTGCAAGTCCACCACCATGCGGGATGTCGTAGACCGCAGATACCGCATGTTCAATATTGTGCGTTGCCCAGTCTCCTGCAAGTCCCATGTTCAACACGCCATTAAGTGCCATTGTTCCGCAATACAGAATCGTCTCACGAAGTTCATAGTTCTCCAGGTCATCCACCAAACGAGGAGCTGCTTCCATTACTGTACGCAGAATCGTCTCGCAGAAGCCGAGTTGAACAGGCGTGTTCGGATCCAGATGGAAATAATGCTCCAATACGTGAGACATCATGTCCACCATACCGTATACCGTTTGATCCTTCGGTACCGTGTATGTATTTACGGGATCAAGAATGGAGAATGCAGGGAATGAATGCGCACTGCCCCATCCGAGTTTCTCTTGTGTTTCTTGGTTTGTGATTACGGAACCGGAGTTCATCTCTGAACCAGTAGCCGCCATGGTAAGCACTGTGCCGAGTGGAAGCGCGTCTTGTGCAACAGCTTTACGCTGTGCAAAGTCCCACATGTCTCCATCATATTTGGCTCCAACGGCAATCGCTTTGGCGCAATCAAGCACACTACCGCCACCAACAGCCAGAATGAGCTCAATACCGTTCGTTTTACACAAGTCCACGCCCTTATGTACAGTGGATAGACGCGGATTCGGCTCCACACCTGCGAGCTCCGTTACTTCTGCTCCGATTTCCTTGAGCAAACCGAGCACTTGCTCATACAGTCCGCTGCGTTTGATGCTTCCACCGCCATATACAAGCAGAACCCGTTTGCCGTATTTCGGCACCTCGGTTTTCAGCGCTTCGAGCTGGCCTTTACCGAAGATTAGACGAGTCGGGTTATAAAATTGAAAAGATCTCATGATCTATAATCGCCTCCAATGGAGTTTAGTTTTTAGTGCAACCTCAATTATAGTACCCCTTTTATAGAAAAACAAATCGATAGCCGCTCACTTTAGTTCAATCCGTTGATCTTCAGATGTGCTTGAAGAAGTTCATTCACGGATGGCAACTCTTCGGATTTCGCCCATGTTGCAGCGTCCCATAACCCTGCCTGATTGAAAGCCCGCGGACAATGGATGAAACATTCCTCGACTTCAACAATGACGGCTGCTCCAATCGTTTTACCACTCCAGTTCATGCTTGCGATGAATTCTTCATCCTTTGTGATCCGAGCTGTTCCATTGATACGCAACACTTCATTTAATCCCGGAATCACAAACAACATGCCCACGCCCGGATCTGACAAGATGTTCAACAAGGAATCGATTCGGCGATTTCCTGGACGTTCCGGGTACACCAGTCTATAAGAATCAAATACACGGACAAAGCCGGGTTCATCCCCACGCGGTGATACATCACATTTTCCATCCTGATCCGAAGTGGACAAGAAGAACAAGGGTGACTTCGTGATAAAATTTTGAACATGCGAATCCACAAACGGGATTACTTTATTGCGCACACGTTCGCTGGATTCTCCAACCATGCTTTTAAGTTCCTTGGCATCTGAAATAAATGGAAGATTAAGCGGCGGCTTTTTCAAATAAATCGTCCCCTTTTCCTTATGTAGTGTGGGTCATTCTAACTGTTCTTCTTTCGTTCCTTACTCTATTATACATCTCGAACCATGCCAAAAAGCACCCGTTCACAATTGAACGGATGCCAAATGGTCTTCCTACTCTGTATAGCCCATGCTACTTACGAAGCGACGGAATGCTTGACGTCCAGCTTCATCATGTTTGTACACACCTGCATGTTCCAGAATTTTGGAGAATTTCAAACCTACCTGCTGTTGTACAAGTGTAACCGCTTCTTCCTTCGTCAAGCTGGAGCCATGCTCCTGCTTCAACTCTTCTGTCCACGGTACATGTTTGTTCAGCTCGTGATCCGCTGCCTGGGCAGCTTCTGCAAGCTGTGTATCACCCGCCAAGATGTCGGCAATGCCATCCAGCTCTTGCTTCAGGCGTCCCGGCAAAATAGCCAGTCCCATGACTTCGATCAAGCCGATATTCTCTTTTTTCAAATGGTGCATTTCACGGTGTGGATGGAAAATCCCTTCCGGATGCTCGTCATTTGTACGGTTGTTACGCAACACGAGATCCATCTCAAAACCGCCATCCGCACTACGGCGAACAATCGGAGTTACCGTATTGTGAGGTACCTTTTCCCCATCGATCTCACTAAAAGCTTCGATCGCTACTGCGGAGTCACTGTAGACTTTCCACGCTTCATAGACCGCGTTACCCGCTTCTAGCAATTCCGCAGGATCATGTGAATGCAGACGCATCACGGACATCGGCCATTTGACAAGGCTAAGTGTCAGCCCTGGTGCATCCGCATGACGGAAGACCGCCTCTGGCTGTGCGTTTTGAATGGCAAACGTATGACGTCCACCCTGGAAGTGGTCATGGGTCAGAATGGAACCGCCCACGATTGGAAGATCGGCGTTAGACCCGATAAAGTAATGCGGATATTCCTGAACAAAGGCAAGCAGTCTGCGCAAGGTATCCTTCGTCAGTTTCATCGGCACATGATCATGATGGAAAATAATGCAGTGCTCGTTGTAGTACACGTACGGCGAGTATTGGAACAACCACGGCTCATTGTTAAGCTGTAGCGGAATGACACGCAGATTCTGGCGGGCCGGGTGATTCACCCGACCAGCATAACCTACATTTTCACGACACAGCTGACATTTCGGATATACCGGAGGTGGAAGCAATTTCGCCATAGCGATTTCCTTTGGACTCTTCTCCGGCTTCGAAAGGTTGATCGTGATCTCCATCTCGCCATAAGCGGTATCCTGCGTCCAATAGACGTTCTTGGATACGCGATCCATTCGGATGTAGTTCGAGTTAATGGATAAGTCATAAAATTGCGATGTTGCCGCCTCGATACCTTCCGTTTTCTCCTTATCACGGAAAGCACGCACAACTTCTGAAGGGCGCGCCATCAGATGACCCATAATTTTCGCATCCAGCAGGTCACGGAAGGTATCGCTATTTTCAGGAATGAGTCCAATCGTATATCCATAGTCAATGAGAGTGTCCAGCATGGTCTGTGGACTATCAGGAACTGTAGCATGCAATTCACCGGCATAAGGCTCCGAGAATCCGAACTGTTCCATCAGCAGGTTGCGACTGTAATCATAGTCCGCTTCCTCGATCAATTTTTTCTGTAAGGCAAATTCGACCAGACGCTCAATGGCATGCAGTGCTTCCTGCTGCTCGGGTGTACGCTCTGTGGCCTCTGCTCCAGGTTGAGTCTGTGACATAAGATGTTCGCCTCCTAGTTTTTTCCGTAGCCTTCAGGGCGTGATTGATGCCAGTTCCATGCGCTTTGAATGACATCTTCGAGATTTGTCCATTTTGGGTTCCAACCCAGAACGGATCTTGCTTTCGCAGAAGATGCCACCAGCACAGCCGGGTCACCTGCACGACGTGGTTCCTGAACAACCGGAATATCCAGGCCTGTTACTTTTTTAGCGGTTTCGATCACTTGTTTTACCGAGAATCCAGTGCCGTTACCCAGGTTGAACACGTTGCTGTTCTCCCCTTTGCGCAAGTAATCCACTGCACGCAGATGCGCATCAGCCAGATCACTAACGTGGATATAGTCGCGGACACATGTGCCATCCTCTGTTGCATAGTCATCTCCGAATACAGCGATATGCGAACGTTGTTTCAGTGCCGTTTGCAATACAAGCGGAATCAAGTGACTTTCCGGCTGGTGATCTTCACCGATTTTGCCACTTTCGTGTGCACCGGCTGCATTGAAGTAACGCAGGGAAACGTATTTGATATCCTGCACTTTGTCGAACCAGGACATCATGCGCTCCATCATCAATTTGGTTTCACCATATACATTCGTAGGCTCCGTACGGTCGCTCTCTTCGATCGGCACTTTCTCAGGCTCACCATAAGTTGCTGCTGTAGATGAGAAGACGATGCGACGTACATTCGCTGCATTCATTGCTTCAAGCAGGCAAAGTGTGCCGAATACGTTATTATCGTAGTATTTAGCCGGTTCTTTCATGCTCTCGCCGACGAGCGAGTTCGCCGCAAAGTGAATGACAGCATCAATTGAATTTTCCGCGAACAGTTTCGTCAAGATTTCCTTGTCACGCAAATCACCTTCATACAACTTACCGCCAAGCAATGCCTCGCGATGTCCTGTTTGCAAGTTATCCAGTACAACGACTTCTTCGCCACGTTCGAGCAATGCCGCCACCGTATGAGATCCAATATATCCTGCTCCACCTGTCACCAAAATTGCCATTTTACTTCGCCTCCTTGAGTTCGTTAACACCTTCGCCTACACCACATACATAGAAATCACCTTTGAGACCGGTGCGTGCTTCATATGCTGCACCCACTTCACTCACAAAACGTTCCACATCATTCTCATGTACCAGAGACACCGTACATCCACCAAAACCTGCACCCGTCATACGTGCACCCAGTGTTCCTGGAATCCGCTGCGCTTCCTCAACCATGACATCCAGCTCGTTGCAGCTAACTTCATACAAATCACGCAACGATTCATGTGAAGCATTCATCAACTGTCCAAACGTCTGCAAGTCATTGTTCTGCAGCGCTTCTACGGATGCAAGTACTCGTGCATTTTCTTCTACAACGTGCTGGGCACGCTGTCTGACTTTCTCATCCTTGAGCTGATCCTGTAAAGTGTCAAACTGCTCTGGCTTTAATTGAGCCAGGTAATTCAGTGCAGGCAGCTGTTCCTTCAAAATGGCAAGTGCCTGCTCGCATTGAGAGCGCCGCTCATTGTAAGCCGAATCAACTAAACCACGGCGTTTGTTTGTGTTACCGATAATCAGTTTGTAAGCACCTGTACGGAAAGGAACCTTCTCGTACTCCAGCGTATCACACATCAGCAGAATCGCATGATCCTTCGCCCCGTTGGCTACAGCAAACTGATCCATGATGCCGCAGTTGACACCAACAAACTCATTCTCTGCTTTCTGGGACAAAAGCGCAAGTTCCACGGTGTCAATGCCGAGTACCCCTTCCATGGATTGAATCGCATACCCGGTGAGAACCTCCAGAGATGCTGATGAGGAAAGTCCTGCGCCATTTGGTATTTCACCGTGGTAGAGGAAATCATACCCTCTCGTCACTTGCACACCTTTGCCTTGCAGCTGTACCATGACGCCTACCGGGTAGTCCGTCCACTCCCCCGTTTTCTCCTGACCAATGGAGGCTCTGTCCAGAGTCCCCTCGTAAGCCATATTGGTAGAAGCCAGCTGTAATGCGTTATCCGTACGTTCACGAATGAGCAAGGTTGTGCCAAACTCAAGCGCGGCCGGGAGCACATAACCACCGTTGTAGTCGATATGTTCACCAATCAGATTCACACGCCCAGGGGCATGGAATACACGGATGTCCGCTCCACTTTCTCCGTACCTCTCAATAAACTTTTGTTGCAAATCAGTTACATTCAAAGCTGATGCACCTCGCCTCTTTGTTGTGGTTTTCTTAATGTTATTATACAAGGAAGTGATCTCTGTTAAAATGAAACCATGTGTGATTCATATGGATAAATGTGACCTTTAATCATATAATGAATCTAACGACTGAAGCTCTAATCAACGGAAAGAAGGATTTCACATGAAAGATTACAAAACAAATCCGGCAGAAACATCCCATAACACAACAGGTTCATCCAGTTCGTCTAGCTCCAGGCCCTCACAGGAAACAGCCGTAAGCAAAAGCGGAGCACTTAGTTATTCGGTTGCCTCCAATCCCACCTATGATAACCGAGGGGCACTTCATGTCCTGTTTGCTGGTGCAAGCCAGACTCTCCCTGGACATGCACTTGGACCGAAGCTATATGATTATTATCTTTTGCATTATGTAGAAAAAGGAGCCGGCACGTTCCGTACGGAGCTGCACACCTACGATCTCGCCGCAGGTGATTGTTTTTTGATCCATCCGGGACAACTGGTAAGCTACCAGTCCCATAACCGCAAGCCGTGGCAATACCGCTGGATTGCCTTTACAGGCAGTGAAGCTGCCGGGCACGTCGAACAGGCCGGGTTTAGGCCCGAGAAATCGGTTTTTCATGCTGGTACAGCCTGTGACATATCCAACTGGTTGTCGGTCATGCAGGACGCTTTTGCCGAGCGAAAAGAAAGCGCCCATTATACATCACTCGGTACACTGTACATGATTTTAGCCGAGGCCCAGACCCATCTCACCGAGGGACAGACATTAACATCAGGAGAATCCTCCATCCGGCGGACGGTAAAACAGATGATTCAATATATGTCCACGCAGTACGCTTACCCTGTATCCATTGAACAAATGTCGGAGAGTCTCGGATATAATCGTGCATATCTCTCGCGTATTTTCAAACAGGAAACCGGACTCACCCCTGTAACCTATTTGTTGAAACTGCGGATCGACAAGTCACGTCAATTGCTTCGGGAACGGCCGGACTTGTCCATTGAACAGGTATCTGCTTCTGTTGGTATGCCTGACGCTCTGTATTTTTCCCGTCAATTCAAACGTTTCCACGGCGAAGCCCCCACTCTCTATCGGGAGAAACTGCTTGCGCGTCCATCACGCTCAAAATAAAAAAAGTGCATCTTGCCTTTATGGCTAAGATGCACTTTTTGTGTATGATTTATTTCTGAACACTACCCTAATATGGGACAGGTTCTAATCTTTGTTTTTATTCGTAGACTCTGGTCTCAAAATGGATTCAATCCGCTCCAGTTCCTCCGTGGAAAACTCCAGCTGACTAAGCGCAGCTACGTTCTCTTCAATCTGAGACGGACGGCTTGCGCCAATTAGCGCAGACGTGACTCTTCCATTGCGCAGTACCCATGCCAGTGCAAACTGGGCAAGACTCTGACCACGGGATGCCGCAATCTGATTCAGAGCACGTACCTTACGAAGTGTTTCGGGAGAGATATTATTTTCATTTAAAAATACAGAAGGACCTTTGGCACGGGAATCTTCTGGAATGCCATTCAAATATTTGTTCGTAAGCACACCTTGCTCCAATGGACAGAACGCAATACTGCCTGCTCCGTATTCGTCCAGCACATCCTGAAGTCCATCTTCAATCCAGCGATCCAGCATGGAATACCTTGGTTGATGAATCAGCAATGGCGTACCTAAGCTTTTCAAGATCTCTGCCGCCTGTCTCGTTTGCTCTGCAGGATAATTGGAGATACCAACATAAAGTGCCTTGCCGGAACGAACCATATGATCAAGTGCCATCATTGTTTCTTCCAGCGGCGTATCTGGATCATAACGGTGTGAATAAAATATATCCACATAATCCAGTCCCATTCGTGTAAGGCTCTGATTCAGGCTGGATATCAAGTATTTGCGAGAACCCCACTCACCATAAGGTCCTGGCCACATATAATATCCGGCTTTGGTGGAGATAATCAGTTCATCCCGGTATGGTTTCAGATCCTGAGCCAACACCTGACCAAACAGTTGCTCTGCTGAACCTGCAGGTGGGCCATAATTGTTAGCCAGATCAAAATGTGTAATGCCGAGATCAAATGCACGTGTAATCATGTTGCGTCCATTCTCTACACTGTTAATTCCACCAAAATTATGCCACAGTCCAAGTGAAATCGCTGGCAACTTGAGGCCGGAACGTCCCACGCGGTTATATTTCATCGTTTCATAGCGTGTTTCAGCAGCTACATAGACCATCATGAATCCCTTCTTTCCACAGGTTCGCGCATCCTGTATCCAAGCCTTAGCCGGAGGATGCAGTAATTCAGTCCATTTTTATAAGGCATAAGTTACTTCACAACCTTGGTTACCCAATAAGCTGATTCACTAACAACCTTAAGTTAACCAATAAGCTGGTCTACACCCTTCATTACCTCGCCAATCGGCTCTGTAATCAACAAGTCTGCCCGATGATCGTAAGCGGTTGGTGTGGCATTGAGCAGAACGGTGTGTTTTCCCTGAAAATACGTAATTAATTGAGCTGCTGGATATACCGTCAACGAAGTCCCACCTACAAGCAATAAATCTGCTGAAGACAGGGCGTCGATGGCATGATACAACGTTGCCTGATCCAGTTCTTCTTCGTACAAAACTACATCTGGCTTGACCACACCTCCGCATGACGAGCAACGAGGTACAACCTCTTTCGATTGCATAATGTCATGCAGCGAATAGAACTGCTTGCAATCCATGCAAGCATTGCGATGAACCGAACCATGAAGCTCCAGCACATGACTGCTGCCTGCCTTTTGATGCAAACCATCGATGTTTTGCGTAATGACAGCGTGAAGTTTACCTTTCTGCTCCAGCCTGGCAAGTAAACGATGACAACCATTCGGTTCCGCATCGGGATGAAGCATTTTCCCCCGGTAAAAGTCATAAAAAATATCAGCGTGCTGATCAAAAAAATGTCGGCTTAACAGTTCCTCTGGAGGATAAGGGGAGTGCTGCTCCGTCTGGTACAGTCCCGCAGCCGAGCGAAAGTCGGGAATCCCGCTTTCCGTTGAAGTTCCGGCTCCTCCGAAAAAAACAATGCGTGAGCTTTCCTGAATCCAGGCAGCCAGTTGCTCTGTTGCGTTCATCCTCTCTCCTCCTTTGATTTCCTTATACATACGAACATAGCGCAGGATCTATAACACAATACCTAACTCATCATAATGACGAATGACGGCGTCCGCATCATGCAAATGCGCACTCTGGTCCGATGGAAGACAGTACCCCAAAGTATATGTTGCTCCTGCATGGCGGCCCATTTGCATATCACCGTTGCTGTCTCCAATGACTACAGCCTCATGAGGCTCAACCGCTAATTCCCGGCAAGCCAGCAGGAATGATTCACCATCGGGTTTGCCGCGCGTTACCCGGTCACAGCCTACAATCGAACTGAAAAAGGAACGGATGCCCATCCAGTCCAGATGTGTCTCAGCCGCTAATGTACTGTCGGAAGTCACCACTGCAAGCTGAATGCCTGCTTCCTTACAACGTTGTAGTAAATCCAGTAATCCAGGCATGGGTTCAGCGGATTTCCGCTCTCTTACAGACTTCATCGCTATACTTGAAAACTGGCGTATCGTTGTAATAGCTTCGTTCCATGGCGTACCCGTAGCATAGAGCTGACCTGCCAGCCAGCCGTTACATTCATCTACAGTTGCAATGGCAAGCGGCCCTTGCACATCGTAGCCGCTGAGATGACCTTCCGAATCGTGAACCGTACCCAGCACATGTTCGAGTTCCACGGTAAAAGAGGCATCACGTTCTCGCATCCATGCTTGCATTTGCACGAGCATACTCTCCGCCCAAGGACCCCATAATTGAAGAAAATCCAGCAAGGTGCCATCTTTGTCAAACAGAATTGCCCTGCAGGGGATCTTCTCTCCCTGCACCTGTAGCAAAGCCACTCACCCTCACCTCCGCTGAAAAATAGACTACTTGATGGTATCTAACCAAGATAACAACGTTTTGACCGTCTGCTTCAACTGATCCTCTTCACTAATTGATGGCTCACCGTCACCCTTCTGATGACCATAGTCACCAAACTGAGCGTGGTTCCCTCCTTCAACGGTGTAATACACGGTATCTGGTGGCAAATACATGCGTCCAGCCTGATACTTGGTCATATTCACAACTCCATCATTCGTGCCGAGAATGGATAAGGCCGGAATATCCAGCTTCTGCACACTTCCTTTTTCATCCGGATAGGACGCCAGGAAAAAAATGCCGTGAAGGGCATCCGGATGTGCCACTACATATCGTGCAGCCATGGAGCCACCTAACGAGTGACCACCCATGACGAACTGCTCTTCAGGGTATGCTGCCAAAATATCATCGGCCAGATCGGGTTTGATTACAGCCAAATTTACCGGCATCTTAGCAATAATGGTATGATGACCAGCTGCAGCGAGCTCATGAGCAAGAGGAGCATAACTTTCTGGTTTAACTAATCCGCCAGGATAGAAAAGTATACTTTTTCCGTTTGCTTTAGGTTTATCCGGCTTAAAATCGATCCAATTCTCCTGCTCACTGACGGTAACCCCGCCGGATGTTTCCATCGCAGCCTGCGCTGCTTCCTGTGGGCCATAAGGCGTGAGCAACTTCCATGCAACATATCCGCAACCAATAACAATGAGCGCCAAAAGTACGAGCAAAAACTTGCCAATGCCCCTCTTCTTGCGCCCCGTATTATAACGATTTCTCAACATCATTCACCTTTCTACACTTCCGCAAATTACCGCGGCTTATGGAAGCGGGAGCCCGCTTGTCGCAGGCTCCCTTCCATCTTGAAACATTATTCAGCCTTGGCTTTGCGATAAGCTTCCATATATTGTTCCGCTTTGCGGCGGACATGACTCAAATCTCCCGTCTTCACAGCTTCCGACGTCAGGTCAGAGCCGATCCCGACAGCTACTGCTCCACCTTTGATCCACTCACCAAGATTGGACAAAGATACACCGCCTGTTGGCATGAAGTTCGCCTGTGGCATAGGGCCTTTCATCGTTTTGATAATGGATGGATCATACAGGTTGCCAGGGAACAGCTTGATAATATCCACGCCAAGCTCCAGTGCACGCTGCACGTCAGCAATGGTCATGACACCCGGCAAGATCGGCACACGATACAAATTACACATCTGAACGGTCTCAGGGTTAAGAGATGGTCCTACGACAAACTCGGCACCTGACATAATCGCAGCTCTCGCCGTTTGCGCCTCAAGCACAGTTCCTGCGCCAATAATCGCGAATTTCTCCGGATCTTGCGTATTCCAATGATACACACGGCTTAATTTTTCGATCGCTTTGAGCGCACCCGGAACGGTCATCGTAATTTCGATAACCTTGATCCCACCCGCGATTGCCTGCTCGGCCATAGCAATGACCTGGTCAGCTGAATCTGCGCGCAGAACCGCCACCACACCATTGTCCGTCATCTTTTGCAACAGTTGAAGCTTCTTCATTTCATTCTCTCCCTTGTTCATGTGGTGGTTGTGTATACAAACTTTACATTTTTAAAGAACGAAGATGAGTCATCCTGATTTTAACGCGACTTAACGCTCAACGTGAGCAACATTATTCAACTTGGCCTCGACCTGTGCCCATGTCGGGAGTGCTTCCCAATCCCCGACGGCCTGAATAACCATTGATCCGTTCAAATTACCAAGTCGGGTCGCTTCCTGCGGAGTGTATCCCTTTAACAGACCAGCTAAAAAACCTGCACAGAATCCGTCTCCAGCTCCGACAGTATCAAGAACTTGATCTGCTTTAAAGTACGGAACTTCCGTTAGGGTACCATCCGCAAGTACGTAGGTCAAATCAGGCCCACCCTTAACAATGCACACGGCATCCATGGCAGCTAAGCGTTCAAGCACCTTCTCATCGCTTTCTTCGTTATATAACAGTTTCATCTCATCCAAACCTGGTAAAAAGTAGTCAGCCTGTTCTGCCAAACGCAGCAACACAGGGCGAGCCTTCTCTGCTGACCATAGCTTGAGGCGCAGATTTGGATCGAAGCTCACTTTCACCCCCGCCTGCTTGGCAATATGTATGGCGGCTTCAACCGTGGAAAGTCCTGAATCGCTGATGGCTGCAGTAATACCTGTGACATGCAAAATCTTGGCCCCGGCAATATATTCCGGATCAAGATCATCCGGTGTCATCGCACTCGCCGCGGATAACTTCCTATAATAATGCACCGAGGCTTTCCCGGAAGCGTTCTCACGAATCATCAGACCTGTAGGTTCATGATCACTTAATTTGGCCCGGGATACATCTACACCTTCGCCGCGAATGGCTTTCAGAATCATGTTACCGATTGGATCGTTACCGAGCCGTCCAAACCAGCCGCTGGTATGTCCAAGGCGTGCTACGCCAATGGCCAGATTGCTTTCGGCACCTCCGAACGTCTTGTCCAGTGTAGCTGCATATTCAAGCCCTCTCGTATCTCTGGCCGTCAGCAACCCCATACTCTCCCCGAATGTAATAATATCAGGGCTTTGAAAGGGACTCGTTGACATATTGCCTTCCTCCTTAATATTGACTACCTCATCTTCTTCTACCATTGTCATCCCGTATGCAACCGTTGTCAATCCCGAAGCATTCTTTTTGTTGTCACATCTTTGAGAAAAGATAACGTTTACTAATGTGAATTAAATCACAATCATTAAAGTGAATCCATATTAACCTTAGTACAGATGTATATAACGAATGCAGATAAACTTTTAATGAAGTTTTCGAGGGGGCTACATCATGAGAAAACAGATACTGATTCAACATGATCAGGAATCTTTCTTTTACAATCTTCGCTTTATGTTAATTGTGTGCGTACTTGCGGGAAATGCACTGGAACCACTCATTACTCGCTTTGCCGGAGCAGAGGCATTGTTTCTGTGGATTTATACGTTTCATATGCCACTGTTCGTTTGGGTGACCGGATATTTTGCCAAACCTTCTATCCAGGGTGCCTCGGGGCGCAACGTGCTGAAACAGATTGCACTACAATATCTTCTGTTCCAAACGTTATATGCATTGATGGATGCGACCGTGTTTCATACACCACATATGCGCTTATCCTTCTTTGCACCGTACCTGTTGCTATGGTTCCTTGCCAGCCATTTCTGCTGGAGGTTACTTGTCCGTCTCACTATCTCTTGGAAACCTGTATATCGGTTGATTGCTTCAATCGCACTGGGAGTCATTGCCGGTTACTTGCCTGTCGACGGTTTTTGGCTCAGTTGCAGCCGCACCTTTGTATTTCTTCCATTCTTCGTAATTGGATATGACTATGGTTCAGCCATCCGTGCGCGCCTGCTCCCAGGCTGGGGCCGTAGAGTAGCCGGAATCCTATCTGTTGCTCTGCTGGTCTATATTGCATATGGCGGTTTAAACATTCCACAAGGATGGCTGTTTGGAAGCAAAACTTATGCAGAACTGGGGCATCAGGAGTGGTATGCTGGAATTTTCCGGCTTGGCGTGTACCTGCTGGAGATCATCTCCGCTACGCTTTTCCTTGCCTGGGTTCCGAACTTGACCTCCAAACTGACAGACCTGGGGCGTCGTACTTTGTACGTCTTCCTTTTACACGGATTTCTTGTACGGCTTGCGATCTGGTCAGGGATCTACAGTTATATGGGTAGCGCACTCTTCATCCCGGTTATCCTTGGTATTGCTGTGCTCTTCTCGGTTACTCTGGCTCACCCTCTTGTACGGCATACCTTTAAAGTACTCATTGAGCCGGACATCTCCCGGATTTCAATTCATCGACATGGTGTTTTCAAACGTTCTGCTTGAGATTTAACTCACTCCTATTATCCAAGCGTTTCCATTTAAGTTGTTTCATGCTGGAAAAACTGTGGTAATTCAGCATACACGATGCAAAAAACAACTTATCAGGGTAAGGAGTGATTTGTAATGGCACAAGGGCAGACATCTGAACGCAAGATGAGCAGAGAAGAAGCCGGACGGTTAGGCGGGAAAGCTACATCAAGAAATCATGACCGGAGCTTCTACCAGACGATTGGTAAAAAAGGTGGCGAAGCTACTTCCGACGCTCATGATGCAGATTTCTACAAGGAAATCGGACGTAAGGGCGGCGAAGCGACTTCCGAAAACCATAGCAAGGAATTTTATCGCGAAATCGGTCGCAAAGGCGGAAGTAGTTAACGGAGCTTATAAAAGACGTATACCATTCAAAGCGAACCTCGCTTTAACTTAATTCAGAAGCCAAACTCCATGTTAATGGAATGTGGCTTCTTTTCTATATGTCTATTGATTGTAGAAATATGACGATGGTTGTGATAGACTCTATAGAAAAACCGGGTGTTCACGGGTTTAAAGCAGCAAAGAAATTCACAAACTACGGGGAGCCAGACACCAGCCCACGGGTTTAATTTTTAGAGTGCGGATGAAATTAAACGACAGATGTACTGCCATTTATTTTTCCATTCATGTTGCTCAATATTATATATTTGGGGGGAATACACCATGTCAGCCAATAAAATGCGTTCCGATATGATCAAAAAGGGGTTTGACCGCGCACCACACCGCAGTTTGCTCCGTGCAGCGGGCGTAAAAGAAGAGGATTTCGGCAAGCCGTTTATTGCGGTATGTAACTCGTACATCGATATCGTACCTGGTCATGTTCACTTGCAGGAGTTTGGTAAAATTGTTAAAGATGCCATTCGTGAAGCCGGCGGCGTTCCGTTTGAATTCAACACCATCGGGGTTGATGACGGGATTGCGATGGGACACATCGGTATGCGTTACTCCTTGCCAAGCCGTGACATCATTGCGGATTCCGTAGAAACGGTTGTATCTGCTCACTGGTTCGACGGCATGGTTTGTATCCCGAACTGTGACAAAATTACACCAGGTATGATGATGGGCGCACTCCGCTGCAACATCCCTACCGTATTCGTAAGCGGTGGACCGATGAAAGCAGGCCGTGACAGCAACGGTAAAGCTCTTTCCCTCACTTCCGTATTCGAAGGCGTAGGTGCTTTCCAGGCGGGTAAAATCGACGACAAGAGCTTGCTTGAGCTTGAGCAGTTCGGTTGTCCAACTTGCGGATCATGCTCCGGTATGTTCACCGCGAACTCCATGAACTGTCTTGCAGAAGCGATGGGACTGGCTATGCCGGGTAACGGAACCATTCTGGCTGTTGCTCCAGAACGTCGTGAGTTTGTTAAACAATCGGCGAAACAATTGATGGAACTGATCAAACTGGATCTGAAACCACGCGATATCGTAACTGTAGAAGCCATCGACAATGCGTTTGCTCTGGATATGGCGATGGGCGGTTCTACCAATACTGTACTGCATACACTGGCTCTGGCTCACGAAGCTGGCATTGAATATCCGATCGAACGTATTAATGAAGTTGCTAACCGCGTTCCGCATCTGGCGAAACTTGCACCAGCTTCTGACCTGCACATCGAAGATGTTCACAATGCAGGCGGCGTAAGTGCGGTTCTGAATGAATTGCTCAAGAAACCGGGCGCAATCCACGCGGACTGTATTACGGTTACAGGTAAAACCATCCGTGAAAACGTGGAAGGCCAGGAAATCAAAGATACAAACGTAATCCACAAGCTTGATAACCCGCACTCCGAAAAAGGCGGACTGGCTGTATTGTTCGGAAACCTTGCACCACAGGGTGCAATCATCAAAGTTGGTGCGGTTGATGCTTCGGTTGGTGGATACCACAAAGGCCCTGCGATCTGTTTCGACTCTCAGGAAGAAGCACTTGAAGGAATCGCTAACGGGAAAGTTAAAGAAGGACATGTCGTGGTTATTCGTTATGAAGGACCAAAAGGCGGACCAGGTATGCCTGAAATGCTTGCGCCAACTTCCCAGATCGTAGGTATGGGACTAGGTGCCAAAGTCGGTCTGATCACGGATGGACGATTCTCCGGCGCATCCCGCGGAATCAGTATCGGCCATATCTCTCCAGAAGCAGCGGAAGGCGGCCCAATTGCCTTTGTTGAAGAAGGAGATATCATTGAACTCGACCTGAACAACCGTACGATTGAGTTGCAAATTAGCGAAGAGGAATTCGAAGCTCGTCGTGCGAACTGGAAAGGTTTTGAACCAAAAGTCAAAACCGGCTTGTTGGCTCGCTACTCCAAACTTGTAACCAATGCAAGCAACGGTGGCGTTCTGAAAATCTAGGTTCTAGATTCTAGGTTCGGCTGCCAATCATGCCATCTTACAACATGGATTTAAGCATATAAACAACGAAAAAGGATGCGTTCTGCCACACTGGCAGAGCACATCCTTTTTTTGCATCGAAAGTTCGTACAAACGATATTCTCAGAAAAATTGCGCTATTCAAATGAATAATTAAATTCGTATATAAATCCGTTACAACATCACCAGCAGATTCAGTTCTCATCCATGAAATCAATTCTGTTCCGTTAAAACCTCATTTTCTATAACAAAGGAATCGTCTTCTGCTTGTTTAGTTACACCTGAAGCGACCGTATGATGTTGCTGTCCATAACGTTTCAACAGTTCTTCAACAGGCATCACAATCATTTTAGGCACCAATTGATCTGTCCGCTGTTTCAAGCGCTTTTGCCCTGCCGGATGAATAACGCTAAGCAACATCCTCAGATATAACTTGGAGGCCAAGCTGAACGGGCCTGGTGCCAGCCCTTGCACAGTGAATCCAAATTTCTCAGGACCACGGTTAATCATGCTCACGCCATAAAGTGCCTTTGCCGAACGTAATTCAGGATCGGCTGCAACAATCTGTGCCAGGTCTGGCAGTTGTTGTTCCATCGTACGGATCATACGAATCGCTAGATGCATCGTTGAACGGGATGTAACACCAAGTTCGAATAATGTTTGATTGTCAAAATGTAGCTCTATAATCGGATCTCCATTCTGCATCACATAACCATGTTCCATCTCAACTCGTGCACCGTGGTACACACGGGAACGAAAATGGAGCATCGGATCTTTAGATGACGCGGCTCGCAGATGGTATGCCCAATGAAACAGCTTTTCCCATCCTAACCACAAAGCAACCACGGTACGTTTCCACAGCTTCAGCTTCAAGCGGGGTTCCACTTCTTGCCGTGCAACCACTGACGACAATTCGGTTATTGAGCTACCATTCATCAACGTGTCCACACGAACACTTTCCAAACCACGTCTCTCGGCCTCCTGCAATAAGGCCTCCAGCGCCTCAAGCATCTGCTCTGGCGCGTGTGCATCTGCTCCTAAGGTTGTGCCGCGATCATGGAGCAACATAACCTCTCCGCCCTTTAATTTGTTCAACATACGTTTTTTCAATTGCTCCGTACCTACGCTACATTTCCAGTCCTCAAACATGGCGGACCACAAAATGATCTTGCGATCTTTTTTACTAAAAAAATCAAACAAGTTCATAATGCCCCATGGCGGACGATAATAACAGGTTTTCTCACCCGTAATCTCTTGAATAATCTGACCTGTTCGATCGATCTGATCCCGAACCGTTCGTGGACGCATCAGCCAGTTTGTTTTGTGAATATAATTATGAATTCCGATTAAGTGTCCTTCCTCATGCATACGTCTGATTAACTCCGGATGACTTGCCGCATGTTCTCCCACGACAAAAAAAGTTGCCTTCACATTGTACTTGCGTAACAGTTCAAGCAACCGGGGTGTATACAAAGGGTCAGGCCCATCATCAAATGTGAGGGCATAGTGTGTCTCACTTTTCCCCCTTCTGAACACACGAAATCCGAACAGTCTGCTGATCAAACTTGGAATAAAAGCATAAAAAGAGGACAGATACAATAACCACAGTAAAATACTCTGAAGCATCGTTGTCATGATGTCGATTCCCCACTTCTCCTGCTAATTTACGGCCATACGGCACTTTCTAAAATAAACCACCTTTAATTTTATCATAGTTAGTTCTTTTATTAAATGCTGTTTCCTCAAATCCCCACTATCATGTACAATGAATACAATCTAATTTCTGCCTGTAAAGGAGTCTATGCCCATGTTGCCGCTTTATAAAAAGTACGGGCGCACCGTGTTTGATATCGCTCTGCTCGTGTTAACCGTGTATGTGATCATGTTTGCTTTTAGTAAATTGTATCATATCGCTGCACCCGTTTTTCTTTCATTTATTGTCTTTTGGATGATTGAGCCATTAGCCAAATTCCTCCACCGAAAAGGATTGCCCAAAACAGCCGGAACTGCCATATCAGTGTTATTGTTTCTCGGGCTCATTGTAGCTGCCTTTTTCGGTCTAGGCTTTTTTATCATTTCACAAATTTCCGATCTTCAGCTCAATTTCCCGGTGTATGTTGAGATGATCCAGCGTGAGTTCACGAATCTGGTCTTGCTCATTCAGGACAAGTCCAATGCCCTTCCTGACGGAATATTGGATAAATTAAACGAATATTTCGCTACACTGTCCGGGATACTATCCCGGTGGGTCACTAGTGGAGCACAGTTCATCATCGGCTTTCTCAGCTCATTCTCTACCTTCATTACAAACTTTGGGATCGCGATCATTCTCGCATTTTTCCTCAGCATTGAGATTGAATCCTGGCGTAAGTTTGCTCGTGCCAAAACGCCTAAAACACTGAAAACGGCGAATCAATTTATGCGCACTCACGTGTTCAAAACGATCCGTTCTTATATGAAGGCACAATTGATCATGATGCTTATTACTTTTGTATTGATATATGCGGGGTTGCTGATTCTGGGAACCTCCAATGCCTTTACAATCGCAGCGATCTGTGCCATTTTTGATCTGGTACCGTTACTCGGAGTCCCAGTGATATTTATTCCGTGGATTGTTTATTTGTTTATCGTGGGCAATACTACGCTTGCCATTGGCTTGATTGTAGTTTTGGCTGTGACCATGCTGACGAGACAACTGCTTGAACCGAAAATTTCAGGGAATTCCATCGGTGTTTCCTCTGCTTATTTGATGCTTTCGTTTATGTTAATTTCCCTGTCGGTCTTCGGACTTGCAGGTGTCGTGTTATCTCCTGTGCTTCTGATCTTGTTAAAAGAACTTCTACAGCAAGGTTATCTGCAAAAATGGATTCATCTGCCCACTGACGAATTCGAATCGTCACCATTAGTAGTTGATTCTCCTGCCCCTGATGTTTCAGAGAGAACAGAACATCGGTAGATGACATGCTCGTGATCTTTTCCTGTGAACCAATCACGAGCACTCTGCCAGATAGTCCATAACTTTGCGAAACAGAGCTGTAGCCTGATGTGAGGCTTCTGAAGAGACATTCTGTACCAACACAGCAACCGCGTATCTCGGCTTCTCTACGGGCCCATATCCTATAAACCATTGATTGTTTTTGGCTTTCCCATTTTGTTGTACCTGAGCTGTCCCTGACTTCCCTGCAACATGCCATCTCGCATGTTGCAGGGATTTTCCTGTTCCCTCTCGTACTACGGTATTCATCCAGCTTAACAGCAGATGAGCTGTGGTCGGAGAAACCTGTCCTTCTGCTGAAGGAGATGCATGTAAAGGCATGTCCAGCATCGTACCTCCATCCGCGTAACGGATTCGTTGCACAAGCCGGGGGGCATTTACCTTTCCATCATGCAACAATGTCACGATCAGGTTTGCTGCTTGTAGCGGAGTCACCAGAACATCCCGCTGTCCAATGGCTGTCTGAATTTTGGCTCCTTCGTCTGCAGACTTCACGGCTTCTGTCCGAATACGCCCCGGTTCTTCATGATCAAAATGTTTTAATATCGGCATCCCCGCGATATGTTGTGCCTGCCAGCCGACAGAACGTGCAAGCCCCAGACGATTAGCGGTTTGTTCCAATTGCTCCATGTGCAGTCTACGTGCAGTCTCAGCAAACACAATGTTACATGACTCCGCGAATCCCTTTTCCAAATTCAATTCACCATGTCCATGCTCTTTCCAGCAGGATAGTCCATATTTTCCATAATCCCCTTCGCAGTGGAACTTCTCACCACGAGAAACAACCTGATTTTCCAGAGCTGCTGCAGCCGTTACGATTTTAAAAATAGAGCCTGGTACAGCCGCTTGTATCGCTCTATTCCCCCAGGAGGAGTGCTGTGGATTGACATGCTGCGGTTGATAAAAGGGACGTGATACCATTGCGCGTACATCTGCATTTGCAGTATCAAGAACCACTATAGCGCCTTCCTGTAACCCGGAGGCTTCTGTTAATTCTTCGATGCCTTGCTGTATACGTGCATCAACAGTGGTCTCCACCACTAATGGATAGTGCGAATTCGTAGGTGCGATCACGCGCGGTCCCATCTCAGGAATGACCTGCCCATTCCCTGTTACCATACGAGTTATTAACGTAGGTCCCACACCTCTTAGCAACGGTTCCAGCGTCCTTTCCAGTCCAGCTGCTCCCGATTTCATGGCAAAAGGCTGTTTTACTTCATCTTGATGTCTGTGAAATCTCCCATGATCTTTGGGCTGTTCGTTCAAATAGCCCAGCCACTGGCTTCCACTGGCCTTCGGGAAATACCTCGTCATAACAGGATACACATCAGCTCCTTGGAGGTGCAGGTCCCGTACATTTACAACTTGAGCATCCGTTAATAAAATAGGCTCTGAGCCGCCTCCGCCTCCAGTCCAAAGATGTGGCGTTCTCGCTTTATGCCATTCCCTATTTAGCTGATTCACATCTGTATGAAGGAAGGAGGCAAGTTGTTTGAGCTTAAGATCATGCTTAACTTTCCCATTGGATGGATAAAGCACAAGCCCCCATTGCAACTTTCCTGTTAATGGACGCCCGTGGACATCCGTAAACTGCCCACGGCCAGAATCCAGCATCACACCCTGTTCACGTTGCAGCACCGACATCTCCCGCACGGTTCGCTGAAACCCTGGCATGATTCGGTTCACTTGAACCATTTGAATCCAGCCCAGTCTCAGTACCAACACTGCGAAGAGAATAGTAAGTCCGGCGCTTATTATGGCTATACGACGTTTCCACACCAGTTGCAACTGCACACCTGTTCCACCCTCACCTTTTTCGTGTATTATGCGCTGCCCTGTCTGGAATTATCCGGAAAACAAAAGAAAACCTGCCTCGAAAAGGCAGGTTCGTTTGTAATTTGTAGCATGTTGTGTCTGCTGATTACACCGTAAAACGTGAGAGTGTTTCTTTCAGTTCAGTTGATACATTCTCCAGCTTGCCAGAGAGGCTGACGAGTTGATTACTGATGTTTTGCTGTTCACTGCTCAAGGAAGCTACTTCCTCTGAAGTTGCCGAGGACTCTTCAGCAACAGCGCTGACATTGCTCATCGCTTCAGACAACGTTGCTTGAGATTTGCTCAACTCTCCAATGGAGCCTGTAACCATACCCAGACGTTGCACGAAGGCACCCATCTGCTCCTGTACAGAAGCAAAGATCACATTCGTATCTTTTACAGCATCCATCTGTTCCTTAAACAAAGGATATGCATCGGACAGAGCTTTTACCGTTTCGTTCATCTCTGACATGATTTTGTCGGTAATCTCCCCAACCATATCAATGGACTGTCTGGACTGTGCAGCGAGTTGACGCACTTCATCCGCTACGACCATAAAGCCACGGCCAGCTGCACCAGCACGCGCTGCTTCAATCGTTGCATTCAGAGACAAAATGTTGGTCTGCTTCGTAATATTTTGCATAACATCGAGCACCTTTAATACAGAGGATGTGCTCTCTTTTAACGAATCAACTTTGTTAACCAACGCTCCAATCATTTCTTCGGTCTTCTGCGTTTTGGTCATCAACTGATTCAGATGCTGTGTTCCTGTTTGACTGGATTTCTCCACATGACGGGCAGAACTGCCCATCTCTTCATTGGCTGCAATCACACTTTCCATCTGACGGGAGATATTATCCGTCAACTCATTGCCTCGTTCCGCTTCCGTTGCCAGGCTACCTGCACCGCCAGCAATTTCTTCAGTAGCTACAGCAATCTCGGAAGCAGATACAGCTGTTTTCTTCGAAGCATTGCTCAGTTCAGTAGCTGTATCCAATACTTCCTGTGCAGAACGATTGGTCTGCTCGACCAGCTTCGTGATTTGTTCCATCATCGTATTAAATGCAGCGGATAGTTGCCCAATCTCATCTTGGGAACTATACGGGGTGCGTACTTTCAGATTTCCTTTTGCACCCTCCTGCATCAGATCCTTCAATCCGCTGAGCGGACGAGCAATCATACGAACCATCCATACACCGATTACCACAGCAAGAGCTGCAAATGCAAGCGCCATCCACAAGGTCATCGTCAAAATGCCTTTTGCATCCTTAACCAGCATTGAAGTGGGAACCATACCGACCAGCTTCCACGCAGATGAATCGAGCGTACTGTATACGGACAGCATATTCGTCGATTTTCCATCGATATCATATTCGGTATTCATACTTCCTGCAGGCTCTTTCAAATCTTTCACAAAGGCAAGATCCGTCTCTTTTCCTGCACGCCCCGCGACGGACGAAGCAACGACTTTGTTATCCGGAGCAATCAATTGAATGACCGAGCCTGCCCCCAGATCCAGTGATTTAAGTTGCTCCTCCAGCACTTCCAACTTCAACTCAATAATCAGTACGTAAGACTGTGTTGTACCTTGCAGGTTCTTCATCGAACGTGCAATTTGGAAAGTCTGAGTCGTACCATCATTCTTCTCTTTTGTTGGGAGCCAGCGGTAACCTCCCTGTGCTACGAGGTCTTTATACCATGATTCCTGACGAATGCTTCCCATCGTTGAACTGCTGTTCCCAGTTCCCATAACGGATTTAGATTCATCTGTTGGCACCAAATAAATCGCTTCCATGGATTTGTTTGTAAAAGCTACATTGGATAACTGTTTATTAATTGAACTCGAATTGACGAATGTATCATAGGCCGTCAGATTCGGATCTGACATTTTCTGAAGCAAAGACTGCATCTCTGGATCAAAGAAGATCTGTGTGGACGTATCCACAAAACGCTCCAAAATGATATCCAGCTTCTGCTTGGTTTGATCAATCGTCTCCTGATTGGCTCTGGATGCATTAGCCTCGATCGTATTTTTAGCCTTGGAATAGGATAATAGACCCAAACTAATAACAACAATCATAATGGCTGCAAAAAAGATTAAGAATAGTTTAACCCCTACAGATTTGACCGGATTCACTTTTCTAATCTGTTTGAATGAATTGCCTCCAAGCCCTTTCCAATCACGATTCTTCAGTTGTTTCTTCAACCAATCCACTTTGATCCAATCAAATCGGATCTTACTACGATCAAATTTAAAAGTTTTCTTATGTATCCCTTCTTTTTTGATTTTGACCGGTTTAACTTTCTTTACATTCTGTGTCTTATCAGGCTTAGCCTGCTCGGGTTGTGTGCTGTGTTCCCCACTGTCTTTATCCTTCTTTTGTACCATCCCAATCACCTGCCAGTAATTTTCTTGTTAGATTTTTCAATCTCTCCCCTATAAATATGTAGTATTCGACAGCTTTCCTGCTTTCCCTCCAATCCCTCAGAAATATATTACAACTTTTTTCCTATTTTTCTATAAAAAAAAGACCCCCATATACCGATATACGGAGGTCCATTCCTGTAATTTATAACACAAATTTGCGATTCGTTAACATTATTTTGTTTCAAACTAGGAATATAAGCCTACTTCTTTTTCCGCATCATATCAAAATAAGAAACTGGCTGATCTACTTTCATTTTCACCAGTTGCAACGGATGTCTGGCAGCATCCAGAACATTGCCTTGTTCATCCTGAATTTCTCCTACCACTTGTTTGAAAAAAGTACCATTGGGGCCGAAGAACTCGATTTCATTTCCCGGCTTAAAGTGATTCCGCTGCTGAATGGTCGCCATGCCTGTTTCTTCATCATAACCCATAACCAGACCAGCAAAGTCGTAAGGCACTGCTTTCTCTTCCGGCTCATAGATATGATCTTCATGATCAGGGGTGTCGTAGAAGAAACCGGTATTCAGCGGACGGTTCGCCGCTTTATTCATTTCTTCCACCCACTCCGGTTTCAGCACATAATTTTCAGGATCAGCCATGTATGAATCAATCGCCTGACGGTATACGTTGACGACAGTCGCTACGTAGTGGATCGATTTCATCCGTCCTTCGATTTTGAAGCTGTCCACACCGACATCAATCAATTCCGGGATATGACCGATCATGCACAGATCTTTGGAGCCCATGGAGAAGGAATTATCCTGTTCCTGGAACAGAGGCAACTGATTATCTCCCAGTTTAAATGGTGCAGGAGCCTTCATCTGCATCTCCTCTTCGCTTACCCAAACCGTATCTTCTCTGACATCCTCGAACAGATCATATTTCCAGCGGCAAGACTGACAGCAGCCCCCACGGTTGGAGTCTCGGTCTGTAAAGTGGTTAGACAATACACAACGGCCCGAATAGGAAGAACACATCGCTCCGTGAATGAAGGCTTCAATCTCGATATCCACATTTGCCTTGATCTCTTCAATCTCTTCAAAGCTTGTCTCACGCCCAAGCACAACCCGCGGCAGACCCTCGTCCTTCCAAAACTTCACGGCTTGCCAGTTCAATGTAGACTGCTGTGTACTCAGGTGAACTTCCAGACCCGGTACAGCACGCAAAGCTACTTCAATGATGGCCGGATCGGCAACAATAACTGCAGAAATACCTGCATCATACAGGTTCTGCAAATATGCTTCAATGCCAGCCACATCTTCGTTATGGGCATAGATATTTGTGGCTACGAACACTTTGGCTCCATACTTTTTCGCAAATTCTACACCTTCACGCATTTCTTCAAAACTGAAGTTATCGGCGTTCGAGCGCAGCCCATAAGCCTGTCCGCCAATATATACGGCGTCAGCCCCATAGTGAATCGCAAATTTTAATTTTTCCAGATTTCCCGCCGGAGCCAAGAGCTCCGGTTTATCCAGACGGTTACGTTTACCGGAAAACTTCCGTTTGACCGCCACTGTTTCCATCTTGTTCACCTCGTCTATTAATACACTTGTTCTTTATAGAAAAATCCAAATGACAATTCCCGCTCAGGGTCTTGCAGCTCACGGACCTCACGTAACCATTCTTCGTCGTATGCATAAGCCTCTGCGTCTGCCTCATAAAGATCTATCGCTTTACGGTAAGCACGAACAACCGCTTCATTGTAAGCAAGAGATTTCAAAATCCCCTCTACCTTGAAACTGTGCACACCTGCTTCCATCATCAGATGAAGATCTTCCAGAATGCAGATGTCCTCTGAACTCATAATATGCGTTCCATTGATGTCCTCATAGATCGGAAACTTCTCATCCCGTCGCTCGGCTTCAATCAGGAACAATCCGCGTTCCTTGCCGAGATGCCCTTCCACTGGACGTCCTTGATGAGCCATGTAACTCTGAACCAGGCTGCGCTTGGAGTGATAAATATTGGTCATGCCATGAACCTGCACCTGCGCCTCCACTTTTAAAAATGGAACCATCTCCGTGATTTCGTCCATGTTCAACTCACGGGCAAGGACAACGCGGCTGGCCCCCTTGGTTCCCCAGTAATTGGCCGTTGCATAGTTTGTAGACGTCATCTCTGCGTTCCAATGCAAATGAATATGCTGTGCATGTTCCTTGATCGCAGCCAGTACAGATGGATCATTGAACTCGACCGCGTGCACGCCAATTCGGCCTAACGCTTGCACATAGTCAGGCAATTCTTTTAATAATTCATTCGACATCAGGTTGTTCATAGAAACAATAACCCGAGCTTCGTGTTTGGTAGCCATAGCCACCACTTCTGCAGTTTCTTCCAGGCTAAAGTTACCTGGCAGACGCATGCCAAAGCGATCATCTCCAATTAATAAAGCGTCAGCTCCGGCTTGAAGCAATGCTCTTGCTTCTGTTACATTTGCTGCTGTCACGAGCAGTTCATGTTTAGTACTCATCTAATCCCCTCCGCTTATTGCGCAGCCTTACTTTTGGCTATATTTTGCTGATGTTCCTTGTATGTCTTGGCAAACAGATGCCCTGAAGTTCCATCCTTTTTCGTCACATAAAACAAATATTCCGAAGCTTCCGGATTCAACGCTGCCTTGATGGAAGCAAGACTCGGACTGGCAATCGGGCCAGGTGGTAGACCCTTGTTTAAGTAAGTATTGTACGGACTCTGTACCTTCAGGTCTTTGAAAAACAGTCGCTCCTTCGGTCTATCGAGCAAATACTGCACAGTTGCATCAATTTCCAACTTCATATCCTTATTAATCCGATTGTAGATTACACCTGCAACCAGAGCACGTTCCTTATCCACCACAACTTCCTTCTCCACAAGTGACGCAATCGTCAGCAATTCATGCAAGGAGAGTTTCTTTTCCTGAAGCTTCGCTTCCAGATCCGGTATGGAATTGATTTTAGTCTCGAATTCTTCCAGCATTCTCTGCATAACATCGTGGGTGGAACTTCCCTTTTTCAACTCGTACGTTTCCGGGAAAAGATAACCTTCCAATGCGTAGCGAAGTTCTTCATCCACAGGAATTCCCTTGATGATATCCACATCAAAGGCCGAGGGATCGTTGGCCAGCTTGATGAATTCATCCCGATCAACAACATGTTCGTAAGCGAGCTTACCTGCCGTCTGCAAGACGGTATACCCTTCCGGGATCGTAAACTTCACCATTTCTTCGGGTACAACCTCGCCGCTACTCAGTTTATGAATAATCTCATCGTATGTTACACCTGGATTCATGGCGTATTTTCCAGCCATAAAATTACTACCCAGCTTATTCCACTTTAAATAACCTTTGAAAACGAGACTGTTTCGAATCAATCCTTCTTGCTGCAGTTGGTCCGCAATTTTGGAAATGCCCGATCCGCTCTTGATTTCAAATACAACAGGCTCGGAAGAAGCTTGTACCGGACGCATCATGCTCCATACATACCCACCAGCTCCTCCGGCCAGAATTAATAGTATTAGAAGCAGAATACCTATGACTTTGCCTTTCAACAGAGACACAACTCCTTTACACAACCAAAAAGAGCGGACTTCTCCGCCCTTCCGGTTTTTTCAATTTGAAGCTGATTAATCTTCGTCAATCGGGAGTGTACATTCATCATATAGCTCTGAAATGCTCTCCCACTCATCGTCATCATCAATCGTAACTAACTCCGGCATGATCTGGTCTTCGCTGCCCGGAACAACCCGTAGCAGTTCAACCTCGTCATACGGACGCAATGAACTGCGGAGCACCGCGTATTGCTGCCCATGTACCTCAAACTCAGCGAGCAGTTCATACGGATGTGATTTACCGTTCTCTTCCTCGAGCTCCACATGAGCACCGAATGCCAGACGCAGCGAATCTGTCCATTTCAGGTCCTTGCGATTATATTCCGTCATTTAGTTCGCTTCCTCTTCATCTTCAGCAAGAAATGTATTAAAGGTCTCCTCGACGATATCCCACTCGGCATCATCTTGGATCACAAAAAGTTTGATATCATCGCCGTCTTCTTCATAACGGAATGCATACACATCCGTCTCGCCATCTTCAGGTTCAACCGGAGCAACCATCATATACTTGGCCTCCGAACCGTCCACTTCGAATTTCATGATGACTTCGAATTCCTCTTCGTTACCCTCATCATCTGCAATGTAAATGATCTCAGCTTCTTCTTCCATACCCAGTTGATCTTCAGCCATTGTTGATCCCCCTCACCTTGTACTATTGGCATCCAAATAATTTTGCAAAATCAGGCTAGCGGCCATTTTATCCACGACCTGTTTGCGTTTTTTGCGACTGACATCCGCTTCAATCAGCGTACGTTCTGCTGCCATCGTTGTCAGCCGTTCATCCCAAAGGTGAACAGGTAAATTCAGTTCGCCACGCAGACGTTCGGCAAAAGCAATACATATTTCACCGCGCGGTCCTACGGTGCCGTTCATGTTTTTGGGAAGTCCAACCACGATTTCACTGATCTCGTGCTCACGCACCAACTCAGCAATCCGTGTGAACTCACCTTCATCCCGGCGGCGTTCAAGCACTTCCAATCCCTGGGCAGTCCAACCGAAGGCGTCACTGACAGCAACTCCGATTCTGCGGTCCCCATAGTCCAAACCTAATTTTTTCATCATGCTCTCCCATCCTGAGCCTGTTCAGAACGATATGCATTCGTCTGTGCAGACTTCAGTCTGTCTTCTGTCGGTTCATTATCCGTTTGCCTACAAGGCTGCAGACAAACGGAAGTGGCGTATATTACCGGTGATTGGCCAGGTAAGAACGAACAAGCTCTTCAATCAGCTCGTCGCGCTCCTTTTTCCGGACCAGACTGCGTGCGTTGTTGTGACGCGGAATATACGCGGGGTCGCCGGATATCAGATATCCAACGATCTGGTTAATGGGATTATACTCTTTATCGACCAGCGCGTCATATACCGTGAGAAGAATCTCTTGTGAAGATGCCTCCTGTTCGTCACCTTTCACATTAAATTTAACCGTCTTATCCATGGAGTCCATTGATGACACCTCGCTCCTGCATGAACATGGGGACCATGTCCTGCCGAATTGATTTCTGTTTATATAATAACATATTCTGACTGCCACAAGTACACAAAGGATAAGGCAATTGTGTTTTTTGCTTGTCCTTTACTGGCTGACGATGGAAATCGCCAATTTCAATGCTTCATCCAGCTTACTTGCGTCCTTGCCTCCGGCCTGAGCCATATCCGGACGTCCACCGCCGCCGCCGCCGCATACTGCAGCAACTTCCTTCACAATCTTACCGGCATGCAGACCTTGTTTAACCTGCTCAGCAGGTACTGCGACTACAAAATTCACTTTGCCATCCGCCGGCGCACCGAGTACAAGAACAGCATCTGGCAGTTTTACTTTCAGCTCATCCGCGACGGTACGAAGTGCATCCATATTCGGTGCATCTACACGAGCGGCCAGCAATTGGGTATTACCTGCTTGTACCACTTGATCCGTCAACTGGCCTGCTTCCATCGCGCTGAGTTTGCTTTGCAGCGATTCAGTCTCTCTCGCAGCTTCTTTCAGTTGTTGATTCAGACCTTCAATCCGCTTTGGCACATCCGCTACATTCGCCTTAAGAAGGTTTGCGGACTGTTTGAGCAGTTCCAACTGGCTTTCCACATACAAATATGCACCACGGCCTGTCACAGCTTCAATCCGGCGTACACCGGAGCCGATTCCACTTTCGCTGACCAGTTTGAAAATTCCAATCTCTGAAGTATTATTTACGTGACAGCCGCCACAAAGTTCCAAACTGTAATCTCCAATTTGCACGACGCGAACAATATCTCCATATTTTTCGCCGAAAAGAGCCATTGCTCCCATTTCCTTCGCTTCATCGATGCCTTTCAGCTCAATGTTTACGTTCAGACGATTCCAGATCTGTTCATTCACTTGACGTTCAATTTCAGTCAACTCTTCCGGTGTAATACTGCCGAAGTGAGAGAAGTCAAAACGTAGACGCTGTGGTTCCACCAAGGAGCCAGCCTGATTAACATGCGTGCCGAGCACATCTTTTAATGCTTTGTGGAGCAAGTGTGTTGCCGTATGGTTTTTAATGATATCGCCGCGTTTGGTTGCATCCACTTCTGCTTGAATAACATCACCCACACGAAGCTCACCGGACTCAATCGTCACCACATGCACATGCTGCCCTTGCGGAGCTTTGAACAGACCTTGAACCTTTGCTACAGCACTTCCACTGCGAAGCAGGCCTTGGTCACTGACTTGACCGCCACTTTCTGCATAAAATGGAGTTTGATCCAGAATAACCTGAGCAGTCTGTCCTTCTCCTACAGAGTCTGCAAGAACATCTCCGGTAACAATAGCTACCACTTTTGCTTCCGTCAAAAGGTCAGTATATCCAACAAACTCGCTTTTAACCTCCAGGTCAGCCAGCGGTCCACCTTGAATCTTCATGCTTTCGTTCTCTTGACGCCCTGCACGCGCACGATCACGTTGCTCCTGCATGGATGCATCGAAGCCCTCACGATCTACGGTCAGACCATGTTCAGACGCATAATCCTCAGTCAGGTCAAACGGGAATCCGTACGTATCGTATAGTTTGAATGCTTCTGGTCCGCTAATCACTGTACGTCCTTCGGCTTTGGCTGCAGCACTGATATCTGCCAGAATGGAAAGTCCGTCTGACAACGTTTCGTGGAAACGTTCTTCCTCGGTTTTGATCACTTTGGCAATAAATTCTTGCTTCTCTACCACTTCAGGATAGTACATGCCCATCACTTCACCAACAGTCGTTGTCAGCTCATACAAGAACGGACGATCCAGGCCCAATACTTTACCGTAACGAACAGCACGACGCAGCAAACGGCGAATGACATATCCGCGGCCTTCATTGCTTGGCAATACGCCATCACCTACAGCAAATGCCACGGTACGGATATGATCGGCAATGACTTTGAGCGCAACATCAATCTCAACGCTATCATTATATTTAACGCCTGCCAGTGCAGCCGTTTTCTGAATCATCGGTTGGAACAGATCGGTGTCAAAGTTGGAATCTACATTTTGCAGAATGGAAGCAAAACGCTCCAGACCCGCACCTGTATCAATATTTTTGTTCGGTAGCGGTGTATAGCTACCGTCTTTGTTATGGTTAAATTGCGAGAATACAAGGTTCCACACTTCCAGATAACGCTCGTTCTCTCCACCTGGGTACATTTCAGGATCGTTCATATCGTTACCGTAAGCTTCCCCACGGTCATAGAAGATTTCAGTACAAGGTCCACATGGGCCTTCGCCGATATCCCAGAAGTTTTCGTCTAACTTGATGATGCGTTCAGCTGGCAATCCGATTTTTTCATTCCACAGCTTGAAGGCTTCTTCATCTTCCGGGTATACGGTAACAGACAAACGTTCCGGATCGAATCCGATCCACTCTTTGCTCGTTAAGAACTCCCAAGCCCAAGTCACTGTTTCTTCCTTGAAGTAATCACCGATGGAGAAGTTACCGAGCATTTCAAAGAACGTATGGTGACGACGCGTTTTGCCGACATTCTCGATATCGTTGGTACGGATACATTTTTGTGAGTTTGCAAGACGTGGGTTCTCCGGCTTCTCCCGTCCGTCAAAGTAAGGTTTCAGCGGTGCCATACCTGCGTTAATCCACAACAGGGAAGGATCGTTGTGTGGTACAAGCGACGCGCTTGGTTCAATTTTGTGACCTTTACTTGCAAAAAACTGGATCCATTTGGATCGGATTTCACTGGCTTTCATACTTGTTGCCCCCATCAAATTATAAGTTCCGCAGCGAGATCGCCCCGGTTGGTTAACATGAATTTTTAATAACACATCTGTAAAAATAAACACAAAAAACGCCCCTGAATGATCAGGGACGATGTTATCGCGGTACCACCCTGGTTATTGTTCTTCTTCCCTTATTGAAAGGATTCAACTCCCGTCATTGAAAAGGGTTCATCTCCCGTCATTGGAAGGATAAAACGAACAATCGCCTCGTTCATGCGAGTAACGGTCGCGCCCGGCAGGGTTGTCCTGCACTCCGAAATCAGCTTTCTGCCGCTTCAACTTTCAAGACTCTCCCAGCCAGCGAACTCAGAATAGGTCTGAATTCGAAGAAGTCTATTCTCTGAGGAAAGGAACCCTCGGCATACTTCATTTCATCATCGATTTTAATTTAGTAAACATACACCCTCATTATATCGATAGAGTTACCCAGTGTCAACGCGCCTTCTGAGGCGATTCCAGATGATTTCCTGTCTCACTCGGCCATTTGATCACTCGGTTCTCCGCTTGATGTAATAGGCGAAGAAGTGTTGCACGATAACCTTCAACACGGCAAAGACCGGTACTGCCAAAATCAGACCGACGATCCCCGCCAATTCTCCACCGACCAGAAGCGCAAAGATAATGGAGAGTGGATGCAAGTGTAGCGTTCGTCCAACCACCTGCGGGGAAACTACATTGCTCTCTAGCACTTGGCAGAGTGTGTTCACCGCGATGACCAGTAGTACCATTTTGAAAGAAACCGTTGAAGCCATCACCACTGCAGGTGCCGCCCCCAGAAAAGGACCCAGATACGGCACGATGTTGAATACCGCCACAATACTTGCCAGAAGCAGAGCATAAGGCATATCGATCACGATATATCCGATATAGGCAAAGATGCCCACAATCACACAGACGATAAATTGTCCCCGGATATAATTGCCGAGTGCGGTGTCGATCTCTTTCATCACGGAAACAATGGCTTTACGGCGAGAACGAGGCAGATAAGCCACTACTGTGCGTTCAAATACATCAAAATCTTTTAACATATAAAAAATCAGAAACGGCACAATAAATACGTTAAACAGCACATTAATCGTCGCTCCGATATTGTCCATTAGCACGGTGATTCCTTGCGTAAGTCGGTCTTCCATCTGAAAAAACCAACTGTTCATGCCTGTGCGTATGCTTGGCGGCATTAATTTGTGATCCATATTGTTCATCAGGTTTTGCGCCCGCATGGACAATTCCGGCATATGTTCATTTAACTCTTCCAGCTGTTCAATCAGCACAGGGATGACATTCATTAAGATGACTCCAATGCAGGTCAGAAAAAAAGCATAGATTAACAGAACCGCAATGGAACGCGGAACTTTGCGTCCACCAAGCATGCTCACAATCGGATTAAGCACATAAGATATGATCAGTGCAACGATGAATGGGGCCAGTACCGTTTTCAAAAATCCATAGATATGTAATAATAACGGCCGTAACAGCCAGATAAAATATAGAATGATTAATCCGAGCAAGAGCCAGATCGCGTAACGAAACATTTTATTTTTGGTTAGTTGCTCCACTTCGATTCTCCCCTTTGGACTGCCTCTACAGTTCAGTATATGGACTGGCTCTGAAAGTCAGTATATGTAGGAGAGGGAATTTTTATTAACTCCGTGCAGATGTGGTAAATGAGAAGAGGAAGGGAATAAGAATATGTTCTGTGTTCATCATTGCATAACAAAAAAAACGCTCTCCTCTAAAAAAGAGGAAAGCGAATTTTATGAATCATTGCCTCATATAATCAACCATATGCTTCCTGACCACTATGTAACTACATCTATATCCATCTGTCGCCAGATTGCGACATCATTAAATGACATGTATTGTCATGAAACCGCATATAGAGGAAGTTAAACCGCGTATTAAGAAGAAGCGTGAATATGTGGGAAGTCTTGTGGCAACTCTTCTCCGAAGAACAAATCATCCAGAGAGCTTAAAGTGCCGTCCTCTTCCACCTGATACACAGACATTTTCTCACCGTTTACCGTTAACTCAATAAAGCATCCCCAGCAATAAAACTGATGGGAGCCAATTTTTCCGATATCTTTCGAACTACAATTTGGACATTTCATATTCATTCACCTATCCATTAACAGAATGAATGGCATTTTCCAAGCGCTGTTCACTCAGTGGCGGTACCATAATGGCACTTTCTCCGATTGACATATCACTTGTACATGGCAGCCATTTACGGCCCTCGATCAGATCGGACACAAAACCGTCCGTAATTTCAATCCCTATTATTGTATTTCCCAACTCTTGGTCAAAATAAACATCAGAGACACGTCCAAGCAGCAAACCTTCTTCGGTGAGCACGGACATCTCCTTCAATTTAGAACGACCAAGGAGGTATGTGTATTTTATGTCGTCGGCCCCCGTCTTGCGGACAGCCTGTTGATTACGGATCATGACGGCATCTTCGCCATAGGCAACGATATCTTCCCATTGCACCATTTTGACATGATTGGTAAACAGGCCCTTATTCTCAAGTTCAATGCCTTCAATCTCCCAATCATCATTCACAATGAAATCCTGGATTTTACCGACCTGCTTCCCGTCCTCAACATCAAAAACGGCAAGTCCGATCATTTCCTGAAGCTTCATCGCTGGGTCCCCCTCATCTTCTTCACATTGTATAGGCGCGGCGCTATTGCTAGGTATGCCCAAAGTTGATGAGTGGCAATCAGACGCCGATCATCAAACCGCTACTATTCAACCGATGAAAATGGAACTCCTTCCCTCCTTCTGTTCCATGTGTAAAGAACCCCTTAAGGTTTATTACGTAGCCGTTGAAGAATGGTTCCAATTTTTTCGGCGGTTGTGATGATTTCTTTTGTAGTATTACCCAAACCCCAGCTAAATCGAATCGCAGACTGTAAAAATGCTTCTGGCAAGTTCATTGCTTTGAGTACGTGGGATACTTCCAGGGAACCAGAAGTACAAGCTGAACCACTTGCTACAGCGATGCCCTCCATATCCAGATTCATCAGCATCGTTTCAGTAGATACCTCGGGGAAGCTGATATTGAGAATATTGGGAAGCATATAATCATGATGTCCGTTGACATGAAAATGTTCTGTCCCTACATGAATGGCAAGCTGATCAAGCAATGTTTTTTTTAATTCCAGTGCATGCTGCAGGTGCTCCTCTGCATTCTCTGTAATGATCTTTAACGCCTCTGCAAAACCTGCAATCCCCGCAATGTTCTCTGTACCTGCACGACGTTGTCGTTCCTGTAAGCCACCATGTGATCTGGCTTCCAATGTTACACCACGTCTAACATACAGCGCACCCACACCCTGCGGTCCGTTAATCTTGTGCGCAGAGAAGCTAATCAGATCTACAGGCAAGTCTCTACAGGAAATCGGCTGGCTGCCCAGTGCTTGAACCGCATCTGTATGAAATAAAATATCATGCTGACGCGCGAGTTCACCAACCTCACGAATCGGCTGAATCGTGCCTACTTCGTTGTTGGCATACATCATTGTGATCAGCACGGTGTCAGGTCTGATGGCTTCACGCAGTTCCTCCAGCTTGATGCGCCCAGACTCGTCCACAGACAGATAGGTCACATCGTATCCCTGCCGCTCAAGTTCTTGACATGAGTGCAGTACAGCATGATGTTCAATCTCCGTCGTAATCACATGTTTGCCTTGATCTGCTCTGGCAGCAACCGTCCCAAAAATCGCCAGATTGTCGCTCTCTGTCCCGCCACCTGTAAATACAAGCTCGTCCGGTTTACATCCCAAAGATGCCGCGATACTGTCTCTCGCTCCACTGACCGTGCGTTTGGCTTCACGTCCAAAGGCATGAATGCTGGATGGATTACCATATTGCCCTGTCATCACATTCATCATCGCTTCTGCGACGCGTGGATGCATAGGTGTCGATGCGGCGTGATCTAAATATATACGATTCATCGATATCACCCCGTTAGTTATTGGATTTCGTTTTTATGATCTTAACACTGGTACAGGCAGGCTTTGATCTCTGTTGGCATGGCTAAAGCCCCCATTATGGGGGCTTCTATGTTATCTTCTAGATGATCAACTTCATTTCTTAATTTCTTCCTAAATGTAGCGCATCTTTAGATTTAATTGCCGCTATTCTTTCGTGAGCGCATATTATATTCTACCACTTTTTTTCAACTAAAGTAACCTATTTTCATTCATGAATGTTATGAGTCACACGCAGAATTGGTGATGATCCTATACGTTCTATGTGTCTTGTTAATATTGAAATACGGAAGGAAATTGTTGGACAATTCCACTTGTCATCATATCAGCCATCCCCAAAGCCTGTGGCTCAATAGAATCACTTAATTCAACATTCCTTACGTAATCTTTCGCAATTCGACTGCCGACCTCTTCCGTAAGAAGACGTAAATGCTCATACATCATCCTTTGCCATTCCACTTTTGACCAATATGGATTAATTTGCGCCAAAAAAGTAGCAATTTCATCAGCATTGGCATACCAACGTTTCTGGGCATCTGCTGCTGCTGTACTATTGCCTGACTTCAAGTCAGTAACAAGTTCTGCGGCAATCGTTAAATGTTCTCTAAGCAGTTTTTCAAATTGACCGGCAATAGCAGTCCCATAGATCGGTGCAAGCACCTGAGCAAAATCACTTGGATTTCTTAACAGTCTTGCGGTTGTAGGTTGGACGTCACCAAGTCCATCAACGATACTATTCACGGTTAATCTCGTCCAGAACACATGCTGTTCCCATAGTGATCTGAGTTTCCTGTTCAAATCTACGCTAGCTGTTGTGCACTGCAAGGAATCCGTTTTCCGAAAAGTTGGATAATAATAGGTCGGAACATAATTAAACATCATCCGTCAACTCCTTTTTACAACAATATATAGGGAACAGCCTACATTGGTGCAACCCAATCAGATGTTGATCAAAATCGGGAATCGGAACAAAAAAACAACCTCACTGCTATCAACAGTAAAGTTGTTTTTTGCTGGCGTTGATTGAAACACTATAAGGAAACTAAATATAAAACATGTACGAATCTTTCTTTTCCTGATCCTCAAAAGTAATCAAGTCTTTCAACGTTGTTGAATCCAGCACTTCTGCAATGCCATCACGGATGCGTAGCCACAAATCACGCTTAGCCGGGTCATCTTCTTCCGTAAAGTCTACTGGCGAGATCGGTCCCTCCAGTACACGAATGACATCCCCTGCGGTCACCGTTGCAGGATCACCTGCCAGAATGTAACCGCCATATGCACCGCGGATACTCTTAACAAGGCCAGCATTACGCAGTGGCGCAATCAGTTGCTCCAGATAATGTTCAGAGAGCTGGTTGCGCTCAGCAATGCTCTTCAAAGATGTTGGACCTTCGCCGGTTCTTGCGGCCAGCTCCATCATGATTGTGAGGCCGTAACGGCCTTTTGTCGATATTTTCAAAGGAGTCACCTCTTTCAATTTTCAAAAAAATACATCTAATCCTCCGTATTCCGATCATAACCCTCAAGTAATGTTAACATATCTGCATGCGTTATGGAAAAGAAAGATTGACGATATTGCAAAATGTGCGTCTGGAGTGGACACTATCCAAAGTTGGCCGGGTGTATCGTAAGTTCGGTCGGGTTATGCTAGAATAGTAACGAAACACATTTATATATAGAAATGGTGATAACGATGTCCAAAGCAAATGAAAATACACGGGTCGTCGTTGGCATGTCCGGAGGTGTGGATTCATCGGTTACCGCATTGCTTCTGAAAGAGCAAGGTTACGATGTCATCGGCATTTTCATGAAAAACTGGGATGATACGGACGAGTTCGGCCATTGCACCGCTGAAGAAGATTCAGAGGATGTGCGCCGGGTGTGCGAACAGATCGGCATTCCGTACTACACTGTCAACTTCGAGAAAGAATACTTTGATAAAGTATTTACCTATTTCCTTGATGAATATAAGTCGGGTCGTACGCCGAACCCGGATGTCATGTGTAATCGTGAGATCAAATTCGGTGAGTTCCTGAACAAAGCGCTGGATCTCGGCGCAGATTATGTAGCTACTGGCCATTATGCGCGCCTCATTGAAGAGGACGGCACGTTCAAATTGTTGCGCGGTGTGGACAACAACAAAGATCAGACTTACTTCCTGAATGCTCTTAATCAAAAGCAGCTCTCCAAAGCCATGTTCCCGATTGGTCACCTGCCTAAACCGGAAGTGCGCAAAATTGCTGAAGCTGCCGGTCTGTACACAGCCAAGAAAAAAGATAGCACAGGTGTATGCTTTATCGGCGAACGCAATTTCAAGGAGTTCCTGAGCAACTATCTGCCAGCCAAAGGCGGAGACATGGTTGATATCGTAACGGGTGAAGTCAAAGGCCGTCACGACGGTCTGATGTACTACACGCTGGGTCAACGTCAAGGACTTGGCATTGGCGGTTCCGGCAACGGCGAGCCTTGGTTTGTCGTTGATAAAAACTTGGAGAAAAATCAATTGCTCGTAGTGCAGGGCGACGCTCATGCCAGCTTGTACTCTACAGGTCTGACGGCTACAGGCGTAAACTGGATTGCAGGTGCAGAGCGCACACCGAATGTGCCTTTCCGCTGCACAGCCAAGTTCCGTTATCGTCAACCGGACCAAGGCGTTACATTGACCTGGCAGAAGGACGGCAGTGTGGATGTACAGTTTGATCAACAGCAAAAAGCGATTACGCCAGGACAAGCCGTTGTTTTCTACGACGGAGAGGTTTGCCTTGGCGGTGGTACAATTGATCAGGTACAGAAGGTCCCTGTATCGGCGATGCAATAACAGGACTTACTCATCACTTGAGAGTGGTGAAGTCCATTCCCTGTATTCCTACAAAAAAAGCCGTCTTTCATGTAATACCATGAAGGATGGCTTTTTTCCTGCTTTTTTTTGCAAAAAAATTTAAATATTTAACTTATGCAGTGAGCCAAACTCCTGCCAGACAACCTAATATCCCCACCACCACTGAACTTACCACGTAAATAACGGCTCTGGCTTGTCGCTGTTGCCCCATTAACGTTAATGTTTCATACCCAAAGGTAGAGAACGTGGTGTACGCTCCGCAGAAGCCAGTTCCCCATACTACCCACATTGCGTCTGGCAAACTTCCTGCTTGATGCCCGCCGTACAACATTCCCAGAATAACAGAGCCACTGATATTAATTACCCACGTTCCCCAAGGAAAAGCGGTGCCAAGTTTGCCGGAGACAACCTTTCCTAGACTATAACGGACTAGTGCGCCTAACACACCTGCTAATCCTATCCAGATGATCATAGGCCATCACCCTCTTTGGGGGAGACACTTAGCATTCGATTGCCCAGCTTGATCCCAAGGGCGCCGAGCACCAGTCCTGCCACTACACTCAAAAGGAGATAAGCCGTTGCTTTCAACCATTCTCCACCCTCCGTTAAACGAACGAAGTCCAGTGTGAATGTGGAAAAGGTCGTGAAGGCTCCAGTAAATCCTGTGCCAATGGCGAGGCGAAGCTGTGGTGTTATTTTCTCAGGAATAGCGATAGTAAAAAAAAAGCCCAAAAACAGGCTGCCGATCGCATTGATCAACAGCACTGCCCATGGAAAACCTGTATTGGCCGAGGGGAGCATCAGTTGAATGGTGTATCTGGTTAATGTGCCCAGAAACCCGCCAGCTCCGATATATGCTAACTCTTTCATCTCTACAGCTCCCTGCGCCGCTGTTGGTTCAGCCTGATCTTCGACTCATTCCCCTGCTCTGTCGCCTCATAAAATACTCTTCGAGACAGCTGTTTTGGCAGATACTCCTGTTTCACATAATGTCCCGGGTAGTTATGAGGATACTGGTATCCTTCATGTCCCAGCTTGGCAGCACCTGAGTAATGGGTATCCCTCAAATGCAGCGGTACTTCGGCCGACTTCACCTCATCAATGGCGCTCATCGCTTTGGATATCGCAGTATATACTGCATTGGACTTCGGACTTTCCACCGCAAACAAAATGGCTTGCGCAATATTAAGCTTCGCCTCCGGCCACCCGTTATTTCGGTACGCATCAAGCGCTCCTATCGCTTGGGTCATCGCCTGTGGATTCGCCAGCCCAATGTCCTCACTACTTGCGGCAATCAGGCGCCGGATGAACGTCATGGGGTCCATGCCCAGTTTCTCCACCGCATATAGAAACCAGAATAACGCTGCATCACTCGAACCACGAATGCTTTTGTGAAAAGCAGATAATACGTCATACTGCGTGGACTCGTCTGCCTTGACAATGGGACGACGGATCGACTCTTCCGCGACAGCCAGCGTGATGTGAACCGTTCCATCCTGCTCAGGCGGTGTCGTCAGCGCGGCAAGCTCCAGAGCATTCAGGGCACGGCGAATATCACCATTCGCCATCGTAGCAATGTGTGCCAGCGCTTCATCATCGGCTTTCAGTTCCATAAACCCAAGGCCTTTATCCGCATCGCTTAGCGCTCTGCGCATCGCAATCAGGGAATGCTCCTTATTTAAGGATTCCAGTTGAAAAAGGGTGGAACGACTCATCAAGGCTCCGTTTACATAATGGAAGGGATTTTCCGTCGTTGCCCCGATAAAAATGATCGTGCCCTTCTCCACCGCTGGTAGCAGTGCATCTTGACGCGAACTGTTAAAACGATGTACCTCATCGAGGAAGAGAATCGTTTTGGTTCCGTAGAGCTGTTTGTTCGTCTGTGCCTGCTCAATGACTTCTCGTACATCCTTCACAGAGGCATCCACAGCATTCAGTCGCACGAATTGTCCTTGAGTGTGCTGAGAGATGATGTGAGCAAGTGTTGTCTTGCCACATCCCGGAGGCCCGTACAACAGGATGGATGAAATCTGATCAGCTTCAATGGCTCGGCGTAGCAGCTTTCCTGGCCCGATAATATGTTCCTGCCCTATATATTCATCCAGATGCTCAGGCCGCATGCGGTCTGCAAGCAATCTGGCCTGTGGTTGTGTATCCTGTTGAAACGAAAATAAATCCATGGTTTTATCACTTCCTTAACGGATTGCCAATCTGATATTCAGTTATTAACGTGATCAAAATGTTAAAATGAATCTCCACTCGCTATCATATCATTCCTGCGGAAGCATCGCCATAAATGCCCCAAGCGCACTGCTGACAAACGCATCCTTACGAGTAATAAATCTTGTCATCATACGGTTCATGCCAACCGGAAGAGCATACTTACGCAGCAAACCACTTTTGATCTGCTGGTGAATGACGATTTCAGGTAATAGAGAGATGCCCATTCCAGAGGCTACGCCACTGATAATCGCCTCGAGCGTCCCAAATTCCATAATAACAGGCCTGTGAACACCACTCAGAAGCATCCAGTCCTCCAAAATTTTACGGTAAGAGCACCCCATACTGTAAACCAATATCGGCTTTCGGATCAGTTCCTCCTCTGACAGACTTGGAGACGATATCACAAAAAGTTCTTCATCAAATACATCCACAGATTTAATATCAGGATGGTCGCAAGAACAACCAATAAATGCGCCTTCCAATTCATACCCGATAACCTGGTCAATAAGCATTTGTGAATGACCTGTAGCCAGCGCTAGTGAAACTTCCGGGTACTGGCTGTAATATGTTGCAAGAAGACGTGGCAACCTTACCGCCGCGGCTGTCTGTATGGAACCAATTTGCAAAGGGCCAGACGGTGTATTGGTAGCCTGGAGCGCTTTGGATGCATCATTCAACATACCAATGATTTTATCTGCGTAAGTTAATAACGTCTCTCCCGCTGGAGACAACGTCATTCCCCGATTGTGACGGATAAATAAAGGTGTGCCTACTTCAGCTTCCAGATGCCTGATGCGTGCCGTAACGTTGGATTGAACGTACCCCAGCTTGGCTGCAGCTCTGGTCAGATTTCCTTCCTGTGCAACACATTGAAATATTCGAAGATCCCCGCTCTCCATCATGCCTCCGCTCTGACATCATTCAAAATGATATCCAGTTCATTTGTAATCATTATACTCTCTTGCCAGAGCGTACTACAATGATGACATATTCATCTGTTGTTCGAAATTCAATGGTTGAAAACAAAAGAAGGAGTGTTCGAGATGACATACTGGACCGATAGAGTGGTTTTAATTACAGGCGGAGGAACAGGTATAGGCCGCGCGGTCAGTACCTTGCTGGCTGAACGCGGTGCACGGGTCGCATTGAACTATTCTCGATCACAGCAGGCCGCAGAAGAAACCGTTCAGCATATCTTAAATCAAGGCGGGCAAGCATTTTCCATTCAGGGGAATATTGCAAATGATAAAGAGGTTCGCCAAATGGTCGCAAAAGTAACCGAAATCTATGGCCCCATCACCGACCTTGTAAATAATGCGGGCATGACCCATCATATCCCCCTCAGCGATCTGGAAGCTGTCACAGATGATATCTGGAACGAACTGATGGATGTGAATGTGAAAGGTATGTTTCATTGTGCTCGTGCCGTAACCGAAGGAATGAAGCAGGCCGGTGGAGGTGCCATTGTAAATATGGGCAGTATTGCCGGCAGCACCGGTTCGGGTTCATCTCTTCCATACGCCGTATCCAAAGCAGCAGTACATGGTCTGACTTTATCTCTAGCCCATGCACTCTCCCCGCTCATACGTGTAAATGCCATCATTCCTGGAGCTGTCTCCACACGTTGGTGGGCTGGCAATGAGGAACGAATGCACCAACTCGGTGGACAATTGTTACTACAGCAAATCGCTCAGCCAGAGGACATCGCCCACATGGTCTGCGCTGCTTTTGAACAGCGATCCATGACAGGACAACTTATTACTGTCGATGGAGGACAGACATTATGAGCGCAACAATTCATAATCCAGCTAGAGCGAAACGCGTACCAGCTTCCTTAAAACCAGTCCAATACATCGTATTGATTATCGTGACAACGCTCATTATGGGAACTTCTTTTCCTGTAGGTAAAATAGGACTCAGTTACGCACCACCTTTTCTATTGATGGGCTTGCGGTACATCCTTGCTGGTGGTTTGATGGCCCTAGCCCTGCGTAGGCACCCCTTACCGAGGGGATGGCGAGCCTGGGGTAAAATCATGCTCATCGGCTTGTTTCAATCCGCCGGGGTGATGGGCTGCGCCTATTACAGCATGAACTGGATTTCATCCGGTGAATCGGCCATTATTACATTTACGAATCCATTGATCGTCATTGTTCTCAGTGCGCTACTATATAACCTGAGATATCGATTAAGCCAGTGGATTGGCGTAATTGTTGGGTTTGTCGGCATTTTGTTTACCTTTGGATGGCATATGAGCTTCACCCCGGGGACCTGGATCGGTTTTGGCGGAGCAATTTCATTTGCCGTATCCACACTCCTGATTAAGCGCTGGGGCGTTGATTATGACACTTTCGTGCTTACCGCTTATCAAATGCTCGCCGGAGGTGTAGCATTGCTTCTGCTAAGTGTATGGACGGAGCAGCCTCATTTTACAATAACTCCAGTCTCCCTCCTATCGTTGTTATATCTAACGCTGATTTGTTCCATCATGCAGTTTTCCCTCTGGTTTTATCTGTTACAGAACAGTGATCCCGCCCAGACCAGCAGCTACCTGTTTCTCGCACCGTTCTTCGGCGTTCTTTCAAGCTGGATTTTGTTGAATGAAGAGGTTCAATGGTTTGTCGGAGCTGGAGGAGTACTAATCGGGGTGGGCATCTATCTAGTGAACCGCCGTTCAGCTAAGAAAAAACAAGACGTATCTCCCTCCGTAACCTCGGGATAAGAATGCTGCCTTCATCTTCATACGCAAAAAGGCATGATGCAGGGTTAACCCGCGTCATGCCTTTACATCTATGAAACAGTGTCATCAGGCCAGCCTTGAATCGTAACCTGTTCACCTTCAGGATTATGCGTTGCCGCGGCATACGCCGGCATGTTGCCGTCGTGGAATAACCACAATTCATGCAGAGCCCGTGTACAGCCGACATAGAGCAACTTCGCATCACCCGCGCCAGGATAATAGTGCTCCTGATCAACATCAGCCACGATAGCTGCATCGAATTCAAGCCCTTTGGACAGATACACAGGCAAAATCGAATGTCCACCGCTGTACTGCTTTTTACCACCGTCGATCAGGTTCAAATCCCAGCCCGCCGCCTGAAGCTCACGATGAAGCTCTTCGGCTTCACGCAATGATCGCGTCAGAATGGACACCGTCCGATAATCTTTCGAGGTAAGCACCTTCAGTGCCCGTTCCAAGCTCCCCGTTCGTCCTTCACTTCCATAAGCCAAAGTACGCACCGGATCACCGCTCCGGAACACGGGAATCGCCGTAATCCCACTCTGTACACCCTGCTCCAGGATGGTGTTGGCATAATCAATAATTTCCATCGTTGAACGATAGCTTCGGGTCAAGGCAAAATACGCATTCTGTTCTTCCGGGAACAACGAACTCATCTCTTCCCACGCATGAACACCGCGGTACTCATGAATACCTTGGGACAAGTCCCCCAAAATAGTGAAGGAATGTCCTTTCACAAACTGATCCAGCAGCGCAACATGAAACGGAGAGAAGTCCTGGGCTTCGTCAATGACAACGTGGTCAAAACGCTCAGCTCCTTCAATATCATGCACCAGCGTATGGATATAGACCAGTGCCGGCAGGTCCTCTTCTCGAATGACATCTTTCTTCAAATCTGCACCGGTTTGTTTCATGATTGCTTTGGGTATCAAGTTGCTTAGCTCAGCAGGTACAGCCCCGCCTTTCACTGCCTTGAACAGCTGTTTGTACAACGTCAGCGGATTGTATTCAGGCCACTTTTTGGCATAGGATTTCTCCCGCGTTGCTGCCTTTTTCTTACGTTCTTTACGCACCGTTTCTGGCATGGGCTTTTTCAATTCCATCTCGATCCAGCGGTGAACCCGTGCCATGACCCGCTCTTTACGTTTAGCCAGCGGATAATGTTTGTACTCCGTTCCAAACCAGTTATCGATCTCCTGTTTACTGAGCACCGCACCGTCCCATGGACTGAAATCACCCTCCGGCACAGATGCTTCTTCCATCCCAGACAACCACTCCCGGATCAGTTCCATGAAACGAATCGAGCCTTTGTAACGTCCAGGGACATCATCGTTCAGTTCAGGCCGAGTAGCAGGGGTTTCGAACCACGTCTGCAACGTCTCTGACGCATCTGCAAGTGGCATTTCCAGCCCTAGCAGATTCATCGCCCAATCGGGAAAGGTTTGCTGCTGAATGTCTCCTACACCGAGCTCTGGCAACACATCCGAGATATAATCGAGGAACATATGGTTGGGTGCAAAAATAACCATTTTCTCCGCCGATACCTGCTCCTTGTACTGATACAGCAAAAAAGCAAGGCGATGCAGGGCCACTGTGGTTTTCCCTGATCCGGCGACCCCCTGAATGATCAATGCGGTGTTTCTCGCCGCCCGAATGATCTGATCCTGCTCGGCCTGGATCGTGGATACGATGTCCCGCAACTTATTGTCCTTATTTTCACCAAGGCGGTACACGAGGAACTCATCGGATACGGCAGGCTGGTCACTGTCCCGGTTATACGTATCTGCCACACGTTCCAGTATGCGCTGACGAATCACGACATTTCGTTTCAGGTACACCAGACCTTCAATCAGCCCTTCAGGGGCTTCATACGTTGCGGAGGCTTCCCCTCCGGTAAAAGAGTAAAACAGGCTCGCGACAGGAGCGCGCCAATCGATGACAAGCGGATGCTCACCGATCTCTTCGCGGTCTACGCCGATTTTGCCAATATACAGCGGTTTCCGTTCACCACTGCCCTGCTCTTCGAAATCCAAGCGTCCGAAATAGGGTTGTTGCGCGCTCTTGGACAAGGCATTCCGGCGTTCTTCACGTCCGGCTTCCAGCACTTGCTCCGTGAAATCGTGACCGGTATACACCGGAAAGTTCCGCAGCCGTGTGAGCTGACGATCCACTTCTTCCATCGTTTGCGCTAACCTGTACTCTTCTTCTTGATAGGCACTTTGAAAGCTGTCTGACATGTTTCAGTTACCTCCTAAGAATATATGTTTGCTCTGCATCGCTGTAGATCGCGCAATACAAAAGGATACCCAATATATCACAAAGGGCAACTGAAAGCCATATCCATTTTCCATATGAACAAATCAAACCATGAAGTCCTTGCCAAAAAAAGAAGGACTCTGCTGAATGGTACCTTCACAGGTATCGCAGAAATCCTTCATTCCTCATCCCTTTATTTGTCGAGCGCTACTCTTTGTTTTGTATTTCCTCATTGCTACTTGTACTACCTTCTCCATCCTGTGCCACAAATTGCTTTTGTGCAAGCTCCCGATATACGGGATGTGTGTTGATTAATTCTGCGTGAGTTCCCGTTCCAGTCACATGACCATGTTCTAATACTACAATCTGATCTGAATCCACGACAGTGGACAATCGATGTGCAATGACAATAGTAGTTCTGCCCTCCATCAGATTGGATAACGCCTGTTGAACTTCGTACTCGGATGTACTGTCCAGACTGGAGGTGGCTTCATCCAGCATCAGAATATCCGGGCTACGCAGCAACGCACGGGCTATGGCGATCCGTTGACGCTGGCCCCCCGATAACTTCATTCCGCGTTCACCCACTTCGGTGTCAAAGCCTTGTGGCAGTTTGTCGATAAAATCAGCCGAATAAGCCATCTCCGCGGCTCTTCTGATCTCCTCCATCGTTACTTCACGATTGAGACCATACGTGATATTATCCTTAATCGTACCTGCCATCAGCGGACTTTCTTGTGATACATAGCCAATTTTGCTACGCCAGGAAGCGAGCGAATACGTTGTTATCTCTTCTCCCCCATACGAAATGTGACCCGAATCAGGCAAGTAAAACTGCTCCAGCAAGGAGAACAGCGTAGACTTACCACTTCCGCTCGGACCCACAATGGCTGTTACTTTGCGAGTAGGCACCGTTAGATTAATACCATGCAACACTTCTTCGCCTGTAACATAAGAGAAATGTACATCGTGAAACGCAATCGTTTCATTGCCCTGGGGAGCCAGCTTTGTGTTATGATCCGGTTCTTCCTCATCCGCAAGAATCGCCTGGATGCGTTCGGTAGCACCTACGACTTTTTGCAAACGTGAATACAGCGTTGTGAACTGTCCCATAGGCATTATAACTTGGAAAAGTAGCAGAATGAAAGCAACCAGTTCCCCCGGCGACAATATCCCCGAAGCAACCCGCATCCCTCCGACACCGAGAATAACGACGAGCACAGCCGTCATAACAAAAGTAAACAAAGGCCCGATCAACGCCAGAATGCGTGCTTCCTGTAATCCAAAAGCGAACATTTTACGAATGCGGGAATCTCCCGCCTCCGATTCCTGCTTCTCGGTTCCATATGCTTTGACCAAACGAATTTCACTAATCACCTGACTGAGCACCGACGTCAGTCCAGCCATCTCATCCTGCTGTTTTTTGGAGATTTTGTACATTTTTCTGCCCACAGGCAACAAGATCAGCATGGTCAGCGGCACCAGGCTTAGAATGATGAGTGACATCACCCAATCCAGATAAAAGAGCAGTGCAACCCCACCGATTACCGCAACGATGTTAGAAACAAATGATACGAGATAATCCGCAATTAATGTCATAATCTGACTGGTGTCATTGGTGATGCGGCTCATTGTATCCCCCGTACGATTGCGGTCGAAGTATGGCATACGGAGGGACAGTACCTTGTTCCACAGCTTGGTGCGGAGCGTCGCCACGACACGTTGCCCGGCATAATTCAACATATAGATGCTAATTCCTGAAGCAATGGCTTGGATCACAAACGCCCCGAGTAGCAGAAATATAACGGATTTATTTAGAGCTGATGTGGTCAGTCCGTCAATGAGTCCTTTGGTCATCAAAGGAACGATAAGTCCCGCCGTCGTTTGAATCAATGTCAAGATGAGAGCCACGGTCAGGATCAATTTTGGTGGATTTGTGGAAGCGATCAGTCTAACAAAATCCTTGAATCCTTTTGTTCCGACTTTCGGTTTATTCGACTCCGAGTGTTGCTGTTGCTGTTCTTGCATTCCCTGTTCTTCCATCCATCTTCCTCCCGTTCTCTATCTCATCACTTTTTGTTTTACAAGATACCATGCAATACGAAGTTCGCCAGGAACAGAATCGAAATGCCATACATGACGACAGGCACTTCTTTTCCTTTTCCGGCGGCCAGTTTGGCCAGCGGGTACGCGATAAAGCCAAAGGCCATTCCATCCACAATGCTATATGTAAAAGGAATCATGACCATGATCAGAAACGCCGGAAATGCTTCGGTAAAATCGCTGAAATCCATATCTCTGACACCCTGTACCATCAAACCACCGATGATGATCAAAATAGGGGCAATCGCACTGTCGGGAATATACCCGAGCAGCGGAATGAAGAAAAAGGTCGCGCCGAACAGCACAGCTGTTACCAGCGGAGTCAAACCCGTACGGCCACCTGCCGCGATGCCCGCTGTAGTCTCCGCTGCCGCTACCGGCGGACTGCTACCCAAGATACCAGCCAGCACCGTGCTAACCGACAGTGCACGCAGACTGCCCTTGAAACGTTCCGGACGACCAATCATATTCGTTTGCGCGGTGATGAGCCCGATATTTTCAAACACAACTATTAATAACAGCAGAAAAACAGCAATCCAGAATGCAATATCCGCCAGTTTCATCAGAGATAATTCACCAAACAGACCGCCATATTGCCGCAGTGCTTCCATGGCAGATACCGCTTCACCGGGATGTACCGCTCCGAGCACATAAGCAAGTCCTGTCCCAATTAAAATGCTGATGAGCAAACCGCCTTGCACATTTCGAATAAATAAAATAACGGCGAGCACAAGTGTTACACATGCCGTAATGACATTGGGATCATTGAAGTGCCCGATGGCAACAAAGGTTGTCTGATGAGCAATCACAATGCTACTCTTTTGCAATCCGATAAAGGTTAGAAACAATCCAATTCCAACCGTGATGCCATGCTGCAGATTTTTGGGAATCGCTTCGCTGATCATTTTATATAACGACGTAAAGGCAACGACAGCAAACAAAGCACCAGTAACAGCCACTACAGCCAGTGCTTCCTGCCAAGTCAGTTTCATCGAGTGCACAAGCGTGTATGTGAAAAATGCGTTAATTCCCATGCCGGGCACTACAACAATCGGTGATTTACCCCCAAAAGCCATAAGTAAACATCCTGCAATGGATGTAAGCAATGTACCTACCATGGCTGCCTGCAACGGCATCCCCGCATCGGAAAGAATCTTGGCATTCACCATCACAATATAAACGACCGCAAAATAGGATATGGCGCCAGCCACAATTTCCTTCTTCCACTGATCTTCTGGTTCCATGCCCAGTTTTCTGGACAACCACCCGTGTTTCATTTGTTCTGTTCCCCTCTCTGACCGCAAACCATTATATATGTATCATCATTTCGCGCAGCAAAACATATCATACACCGTTTTCAAAGTGAAGTACATGACGTAATCCTGACATATCGGCACCAAAAAACGCAGGTGCTCATAGCACCCGCGCTTCATGTGTGTATCTGTATACGATGTGGCTTAATTTGATCTGTTGTTTCGGCTTATGCCTCTGACTTCTCTGCTTTTTCAAGCAAGTCTTTCACGGCAACACTGACCATAATCAGACCAGCTACCGGCGGGACAAAAGCGTTACTTGCCGGCGGCTGTTTCGCTTTGCGAATCTCCGGCGCATTCTCTGGAACGATCTTTTGCGTCACGTCTGCACGTGGCTTGAGTGGCTCTTCGGTGGAGAATACAACCTTCACGCCCTTTTTGATGCCGTCTTTACGCAGCTTGGTGCGCACCACACGGGCAATCGGGTCCATGGACGTTTTCGAAATATCCGCAACCTGGAATTTCGTCGGGTCCATTTTGTTCGCAGCGCCCATGCTGGAGATGATCGGAATTTTGCGTTTAAGACACTCTTTAATGAGATGTATTTTGTAGATAATCGTATCGGAAGCATCCAGTACATAATCCAGATCGTACTTGAACAATTCCTCATACGTTTCCTCGGTATAAAACATGTTCAGCGCAATGGCGTCACATTCCGGATTGATCAATTTCACACGTTCTACCATCAAGTCGGCTTTTTTCTGACCTACTGTCGTGGTAAGTGCATGAATTTGCCGGTTGATGTTCGTGATATCCACTACATCTTTGTCAATCAGGATGATCCGGCCAACGCCGCTGCGGGCAAGTGCTTCTACAGCAATCCCGCCCACACCGCCGATGCCAAGTACGGCTACCGTGCTATTTCTGAGCGTATTCAGACCTTCTGGTCCAATCGCAAGCTCTGTTCTTGAAAATTGATGGAGCATTGAAAATCGATGCCTCCTTTATTTCTTTTCCGCGACAGGTTTACGGGCTACACGGATGTGAAGTTGTTCGAGTTGAGATCCATCTACTTCGGATGGTGCATTCATCAACAGATCAGTTGCACTTGCCGTTTTCGGGAAAGCAATGGTTTCACGCAGATTTGTGCGTCCTGCCAGCAACATCACGAGACGGTCCAGACCAAAGGCGATACCGCCATGTGGTGGTGTACCATATTCGAATGCTTCGAGCAAATAACCGAATTTATCATTAGCCACTTCTGGCGTAAGTCCGAGCGCAGCAAACATTTTTTCTTGTACATCACGCTTGTAGATACGCATCGAACCGCCACCAACTTCATAACCGTTCAGTACAAGGTCATAGGCTTGAGCGCGGATTGCACCCGGATCTGTGTCGAATAGATGTACATCTTCGTCTTTTGGACGTGTGAACGGATGGTGTTCCGCCACATAACGTTTCGCTTCTTCATCATAGCCGAGCAGCGGGAAGTCCACAACCCAAGCAAACTTGAATTTGCTGTCATCGATCAGACCGAGTTGACGTCCGATTTTCAGACGCAGAGCACCGAGAACATCAGCAACCACTTTTTTCGTGTCAGCGGAGAAGAGCAACAAGTCGCCTTCTTCAGCGCCTGTACGTTCTTTAACAGCTTCAATCTCTTCCGGCGTAAAGAACTTCACGATTGGCCCTTTGAACTCGCCGTCTTTCACTTGAATCCAGGCGAGACCTTTGGCACCGTAACGGGCAGCGAATGGTCCGAGGTCATCGATCTCTTTACGGCTCCATGTACCACAGCCTTTGGCGTTCAGTACTTTCACTTCTCCGCCTTTTTCAATGACTGAAGCAAATACTTTCACACCGCTGTTTGCTACGATATCGTTCATTTCCACCAGTTCCATGCCAAAACGCAGATCCGGTTTGTCGGAACCGTATTTACCCATCGCATCAGCATACGTAATCCGTTGGAAAGGCAGCTCCAGCTCAATGCCTTTCGTTTCACGCAGCAATTTCGCCATCAATTTTTCCATCATCGGCAACAGGTCATCTTGTTGCAAGAAGGACGTCTCGATGTCGACTTGAGTGAATTCCGGTTGACGGTCTGCACGCAAGTCCTCATCACGGAAACAACGTGCGATTTGGTAGTAACGCTCAAGTCCACCAACCATCAACAATTGTTTGTAGATTTGTGGGGATTGTGGAAGAGCGAAAAATTCACCTTCATGCACACGGCTTGGTACGAGATAGTCACGCGCACCTTCCGGCGAGCTCTTGGTCAAGATTGGTGTTTCTACCTCAACGAACTCTTCTCCGTCCAGATAATCACGGAACACTTTAGACGCTTTGGAACGCAGTTTTAATGTTTCGAACATTTCCGGACGACGCAGGTCCAGGTAACGATATTTCAAACGCAGGGATTCATCTACCTCAACGCCATCTTCGATGAAGAAAGGAGGTGTTTTGGCTGCGTTCAACACTTCGATTTCGGTAATTTGAACTTCGATCTCGCCTGTTGGCAAGTTTTTGTTTACGGTCTCTGCATCACGTTTAACCACTTTACCTGTTACCGCAATGACATATTCACTGCGTACACGATCTGCGATTTGCAATGCTTCACCGGAATATGCCGGGTTAAACACAACTTGTACAATTCCGCTGCGGTCACGCAGATCGATGAAGAGTACGCCCCCCAGGTCACGGCGGGTCTGTACCCAGCCGTTCAATGTTACTGTTTCACCGATATGTGCGTTTGTTAATGCGCCGCAATGATGACTTCTTTTCATAACCAAACTCCTCTTATGTTAAATTTCCGTTCTGTGTAAGACAAGCTTGTAGCATGCCACCCACAATCCGGTTGCGTAAAGATTTATTATTCGAAAGGCATCCTGTCTCTGGAGATTACCATCCGTACAACCGGAATCCTTTCACCATAGCCACTTGCCGATTCTACAATTGTCATTCCATCTTAGGTTCTTAATTATTTCCGCGTACCGTAGCAACCAGATCATCCAGTTTCACGGTCTGCTGCTCACCTGTATCCATCGCTTTGAGTGAAATCTCGCCACGCTCCAGTTCGTCATCCCCAAGGATCGCCGTATAGCGAGCTTTGAAACGGTCAGCCGATTTCATCTGTGCTTTCATCTTACGGCCCAGATAATCACGCTCACCGGATAAGCCGGATTGACGTAACTTGAACAAAAGTCGATTGACCTCACGATCCGCTGACTCACCAAGAGCGACGAAATATACGTCGAGCGGAGCAAGTGTAGTTACTTCAATATTCTGGTGCTCCAGAATGAGCTGAATACGCTCCAGACCAATACCAAAGCCGATGCCCGGCTGATCCGGTCCGCCAATATCGCCAACCAGACCGTTATATCTGCCGCCGCCACCAACGGTATCAATGGCTCCAATCCCTTGTGCTTTTAGCTCAAATGCAGTCAGGGTGTAATAATCCAGCCCTCTCACCAGACGGTTGTTCACCGCGTAGTCTACGCCGAAATCGTCCAGGTACGCTTGTAGTTTAGTAAAATGACTCAATGATTCTTCATCCAGGCTGTCCAAGATGGACGGAGCCCCAACGAATTTATCCTGATCCACCTTACAATCCAGTACACGTAACGGGTTACGCTCCATCCGGGATTGGCAGTCTTTGCAAAGTGTATCTTTCATTGGTCTAAGGAAACCCAGCAGTGTCTCGCGGTATTCCGCCCGACTAGTTGCATTCCCCACCGAGTTGATTTCCACTTTGACATCCTTTAGGCCAAGCTCCACACACAATTGATAACCAAGTGCAATAACTTCAGCATCAATTGCCGGATCAACTGCACCAAGAGCTTCTACACCGAACTGGTGGAACTGACGCTGACGACCAGCCTGCGGACGCTCATACCTGAACATCGGACCGATATAATACAGCTTGCTCACATCCGGTTCGCCATATAGCTTATTTTCTACGTAAGCACGAACTACGCCAGCTGTTCCTTCCGGACGAAGTGTCATACTACGGTTGCCCTTGTCATCAAAGGTATACATTTCTTTCTCAACGATATCTGTCGTTTCTCCTACGCCGCGTACAAACAAAGACGTTTGCTCAAAGATCGGCGTGCGAATCTCGCGATAATTAAAACGTCGACACAGATCCCGTGCCTTTTCTTCTACATACTGCCACTTCTCCACTACACCAGGCAGCAAATCCTGCGTTCCTGTCGGTTTCTGAAAACCCATCTGTATCCCTCCAGCATTGATTTTCTCTGTAAACGTTAAGATATTCCACGAGTCCCACTACGCGGACAGAATAACCTTTCAATCGCTGTTATCCCCAAATTTTTTTGAATAAAACTTTAAAATGTTAAAATTCGGTGATAAAGGCGAACGCTTCGCTTTTCCAGGTTTTTTCTGTCCTCTCCGTTCTTCGTGTAAATCTCATATCTTAACTAAAAAAACAAAAAAATCCCTCGCCCTGTGTGCTTATCAAAAGCAAACAAAGGGACGAGAGATTGTATATACATTCACCCGTGGTACCACCCACATTCCGGAAGCCTGAGCCTGTAGCCGTTCAGGTTATTGCTATTACGTCAGGATGTTTTCAATGCTACATCCAGATCAACAGCTCTTCCGCTCTACGTTTAACGCACGTCATGCGCAGGCCGGCTACTAAGATCCGCAGATTCTCTCTGCCTTGTTCGCCGTCTGTTCTCGGGGAAGTCATTCGTCCGCTCATCAAGAGAATCCTTACAGCCTTGGGGATTCCTCTCTGGTCATGTGGGTACGGAGTACTTGGTCCCGTCATCAAATCAGTCATATGTTTCAAAAAAACGACTTTTGTTGACTACAGTCAACGTATTATTTTCTGATTGTAATGAACCGCAGTACTAAAGTCAAGGGCTAACATCCTAAGATAGAAAAAAAACAGAAAAAAATAACCTGCACACGGTGTGCAGGTTCAAAGGATATATAAAAAAAGGGGGTCATGTCTGTTATTATAAACGCACATTGTTAAAGGCTTGTGTTACTAATATTACAGGAATATTACAAAAATGATAGCGCTTTAATATTGGTTTTTCCCACAACATCTTTTCTTTTTCGCCAGCACATTTGCAGTATGCAACAAATCTTCGCATATAATTAAAAGCCCTTACGTCTTCCCGGCAATTGAAGACCGGGCAACGTAAGAGCTAGCTTAATATCTATTGATTTAATCGAGTTCTTCCACATAGGCATGGTTAGAGCGAAGCTTATGAACAATCGCATCATAATCCTCATCTCTTACTTTGGCAGACAGAACATAATGCAGGTCACTATAATCGGCCGAAGTCACATCTGAGGCATCCAGCATATCTCCGTCCTCGTTCACTCTGTTGCGGGGATCGCGTTCAGTGTCACGATTAACATCAGTGACAACTGGAATTACATTTTCGCTAGCTGGAACCCCAGGAGCTGCCCCTACACCCATAGCACCGTTCGTGCCTACACCACCAGCCGTATTATAAGGAACCAGTGGAACCATAACTCGTGTATCCCTACCAATGGCAGCATCCAGTTGACCTACTTCAAGCTGCTCGGTATGGAACGTCAATAGTGAAGTTCTTGCACCCTCTGCTTCGTCCTCGGTTCGAAAATACGCCTGAATATGTTTTGCCATGTCAAACCCTCCTTTATGGAATGAAATATATCATTAGAATGCCATCAACGTATTCAGTTTACCCTTTAATGCTTATATTACTTTCATCAATTCACGAACAAATGCTGGTTCATCTTCAGGTGTACGGGAAGTAATGTAGTTCCCATCGACAACCGCTTCATGATCCTTGAAGTCGGCTCCTGCATTGACCATGTCATCCTTGAGTGGAGGATAAGATGTAATTGTTCGTCCCTTGAGCAGATCTGCGCTAGCCAAAATTTGCGGACCATGGCAGATTGCAGCGATTGGTTTGTTAGCCGCATTGATTTCCGTAACAAATTTCAGGATATTTGCGTCTGTTCGCAAATTTTCCGGCGAAGACCCACCCGGAATAACGACAGCATCATAATCTGATGCGTTAACCTCTGAGATCGCTTTGTCCGTCGTATAGGAAGCCTTGCCGCCCTTGCCTTGAAGCGTCTCACCCGCTTTTAATCCGATAATGTGTACCTCATGTCCGGCCTTCTTCACCTCATCGTACGGAACCTTCATTTCTGAATCCTCAAACTCATTCGCAAGCAAAAAAGCAACTTTACTCATGATCTATGGTCTCCTTTCCGTATTCGAATGTGATTAAACCTAGAGAGATTAATTCTATCCTTGGCACTTCTTTTGTGCCTCGTTTTGTTATTACCCCAAGGAGAGCCTTTTATAACAATCCATACATTTTAAATTGATTTTGCGGCCTGCCTCCGAGATGAAATGTGAATCATAACAGCAAAAAGCCCCGGATTGTTAAACAACCGGGGTTTTGAGCATAACTATTTTGTTTTATTACATGGTTGAGCTATGGTCGTGGATGATGCTCTTGCCTGTCTTTATCTGATGTTTCCAACATCCACAATGTGGACACATGAGCAGCGGCAGAGCGGGCAAGTTGAAGTGACTCCGCCAGATTGCCAGGCATCATTAGCGGCTCGTTCTGGTTCTTGGTTACTTTTGCAGATTGGCGCATAATTAAGAGAAACTCCTTTGGTCAACAAAGTTACAAGTACAATGTAATACCAACGTTTACTTCTCTCTCATTATGACCCCTTCACTGCGCATTTATGCGAACCTCAGTCTCGCGAAGGACTTTCTAACATAAGGGTAACCGGTCCCCAGTTCGTAAACGTAACATCCATCATCGCTCCGAAACGTCCCGTTTCCACCTGAATCCCTTTATCCCGCAACAACTGATTAAACGTTTCATACAAACGTTCAGCTGCTTCTGGACGAGCCGCCGCAACAAAGCTTGGGCGTTTGCCTTTACGACAATCACCATACAGCGTAAACTGTGAAACGGACAGAACCGCACCACCTACATCCAGCAAGCTGAGATTCATCTTTTCCTGTTCATCCTCGAAAATGCGAAGCCCGCTAATTTTATCTGCCAAGTAAATCGCATCTTTCTCCGTGTCATCATGAGTTATGCCTACAAGCAGCATTAAACCGGATTCGATTCTGCCTGTCAATTCATCTCCCACGGTTACCTGAGCCTCTTTACAGCGTTGTACCAGCACTCTCATCTTACGGACTCCTTACTGCATAATTCGGTGTACAGAATAAACATCCTTCACCCGTTTGATTCGTTCCACAACGGCATGCAAATGATCTGTATTACGAATCAGAATGGTGACGTGCACCAATGCTAATTTATTTTTATCCGTCCGTCCGGTGACAGCAGATATATTTGTTTTACTTTCGGAAACAGCCTGAAGCACCTCGTTGAGCAGTCCATTGCGATCATGACCTGTAATCTCAATATCAACACTGTAACTCGATTCGATATTCTCTTCCCACTCGACTTCAATTACCCGTGCTGCCTCTTCTCCATCCGCACTTGTAGGGATATTTGGACAGTCACTGCGGTGCACAGAAACGCCGCGGCCGCGTGTAACATAACCGATAATGTCATCTCCAGGCACAGGGTTGCAGCACCTCGCAAAGCGAACCAGCAGGTTATCAATGCCTTTGACACGAATACCGTTGGTTGGTCTGTTTCTGCGTTCAGGAGCCGGCTTCAGTTCACGCATCTCGGAATTCAGTTCCAGCAGATTGGATTCTTCCTGCTCTTTACGGAGCTTCTCCGTTGCTTTTGTGACGATCTGAGCGGCTGTAATCCCGCCAAAACCAACCGCCGCTAACATATCATCGATATCATTAAACGCAAATTTCTTGGCCGCTTCCATTAGCTTGTCATCAGTCATCCACGCAGAAGGATCAAGTCCCATACGTTTCAGCTCTCGCTCGCAGCTCTCCCGGCCTTTTTCTACGTTCTCTTCACGACGTTCCTTCTTGAACCATTGTTTGATCTTCGCCCGTGCATGGGAAGATTTCGCAATTTTCAACCAGTCCTGACTTGGACCATAAGAATGCTTGGAAGTTAAAATTTCGATAATATCGCCCGTTTTGAGATGATAGTCGAGTGGAACAATTCGGCCGTTTACTTTGGCACCAATGGTTCGATTTCCCACCTCGGTATGAATGCGGTAGGCAAAATCTAGCGGTACGGAGCCACTTGGCAATTCAATGACTTCCCCTTTTGGCGTAAATACAAACACCAGATCGGAGAAGAAATCCATTTTGAGCGATTCGACAAATTCGGAAGCATCCTGCGCTTCATTTTGAAGTTCAAGAATTTCCCGGAAAAAGGTGATTTTATCTTCAAACTGAGGCCCTGCCGCAGTTCCTTCTTTATAAGCCCAGTGTGCCGCGATACCAAACTCAGCTGTACGGTGCATATCCCAGGTACGAATCTGTACTTCGGTTGGCTCCCCGTTAGGCCCCACCACGGTTGTGTGCAAGGACTGATACATATTGGCTTTTGGCATGGCAATATAATCCTTGAATCGTCCAGGCATCGGCTTCCATAGTGTGTGGATAATGCCGAGCGTAGCATAACAATCCTTGATATTATCCACAATAATACGAATCGCAAGCAGGTCATAAATCTCGTTAAACTGCTTGTTCTTGGTCGTCATTTTTTTGAACACACTATAGATATGTTTCGGGCGGCCAGACAAGTCTGCTTGAATGCCCATCTCTTCGAGCTTACTTGTAATGCCGTCCATTACCGTGTCGATGTACTGCTCACGTTCTGCACGTTTCTTGTGCATCAGATTTGCAATACGGTAGTATTGTTGCGGATTCAAATAACGGAGGGCGATGTCCTCCATTTCCCATTTGATCGCAGAGATCCCCAAACGGTTTGCAATCGGACAGAAAATCTCCAGTGTCTCATACGAGATCCGGCGCTGGCTTTCTTCCGACTGAAATTTGAGGGTCCGCATATTATGCAAACGGTCAGCCAATTTAATCACGATGACACGGATGTCCTGCGCCATGGCGATGAACATTTTGCGGTAGTTCTCGTTCTGCTGTTCTTCCTTGGAGCGAAACTGGATGCGTTCCAGCTTCGTCAAGCCGTCAACAAGCATGGCACACGTATTGCCGAAATGAGTGCGGATCTCTTCAAGCGACACCGTAGTGTCCTCTACTACATCATGAAGAAGTGCTGCAATAATGGAGATGGTGTCCATCTGCATATTCACAACAATGTCGGCAACCGCAAGCGGATGCAGAATATACGGTTCTCCCGATTTTCGCGTCTGTCCGTGGTGAGCCTGATCAGCAAATTCGTAAGCTTCTCGTATGCGCACCAGATCGGGTTCTTTGATATACGCCCCGGCCTTCTCGAGTAATTGCTCTATGCCCATTCTGATCTGTTCCGTGTCCTTTCTATACAAAATGGAACCCGTGACAATACATCAACACAGGTTCCCCGTAAAAGTAATTTCCTATAATTATGACGCCTTGCCCGTTTCCCGTCAACTGCTGACGAATAAGAGCATTTATCCAATTTTTTAAAAGTCTCAGTTGTTATCCATTATTGCCGATATTTGCTGAAATAGAAGGGAAATTTGAGAAAATAAGTGATTTACAGTCCAATCCTGAAAATTGTTATTGCTAATTTGAAAGAAACTCTGTAATCTATTGAAAGTTTGTGTATCGGAAAAGGAGATGAGATTCGTTGCAACGCGAAATTCAAGTTAATCAGAAGATGCCTTTTGGCCCAGGTGCATTATTGAGTTTGCAACATTTGTTCGCTATGTTTGGCAGTACAGTACTTGTACCTAACTTGTTCGGAGTGGACCCTAGCATGATTCTGTTGATGAACGGAATTGGTACGCTACTGTACATTCTGATGTGTAAAGGAAAAATCCCCGCCTATCTCGGATCAAGCTTTGCTTTTATTGCACCGGTTATGGCTGTTTTGAAAGGCCATCCAGAGAATGGTTACTCCATGGCTCTCGCAGCTTTTATCGTAACAGGTGTTGTGTTCTGCCTCGTAGCACTCATCATTAAATATGCCGGCACAAGCTGGATTAATGTTGTATTTCCTCCAGCAGTAATGGGCGCGATCGTTGCCTTGATTGGTCTGGAGCTTGTACCTGTCGCCGCCGGAATGGCGGGTCTCATTAATTCTGACCCTGTGAACAACCCCGGTTGGGTTCCTCAAGCCAAACCTATTATTTTATCCATGGTCACGTTAGGAATTACCGTCATCGGTGCTGTAACCTTCCGCGGCTTTCCTAAAATTATTCATATCCTGATCGGTATTGTATCCGGTTATGCCCTCGGGTACTTTTTAAAAGAAGTGAACACAGATAAAATTGCTAACGCAGATTTCCTCTCTCTGCCAACCATAACTACACCTACATTTGATTGGTCCGTCATCTTCACGATTTTACCGGTAGCACTCGTCGTTATCGTCGAACATATCGGGCATCTACTTGTCACCAGTAGCATTGTGGGCAAAGATTTGTCCAAAGACCCTGGACTGCATCGTTCCTTGCTTGGTAATGGTGTGTCTACAATTCTATCCGGTTTCGTGGGGTCCACACCGAATACAACATATGGCGAAAACATCGGTGTTATGGCTCTGACTCGTGTCTACTCCATTTATGTTATCGGTGGTGCAGCGGTCATTGCCATCCTACTCTCTTTCTCCGGCACGTTCTCAGCACTTATTGCGAACATTCCAGTACCGGTTATGGGTGGTGTCTCCCTGCTTCTGTTCGGAGTCATTGCGGCTTCCGGTCTACGCATCTTGGTTGAACAAAAAGTGGATTTCGCCAAACCAACAAATCTGCTTCTGACTACACTCGTATTAGTTATCGGACTTAGCGGTACGGAAGTTTCCTTCTATGGTGTGCATCTGAAAGGCATGGCGCTGGCTACGATTGCCGGAATGCTTCTCAGTCTGTTGTTCAAATTGTTTGAGGTACTTGGTTTATTGAACGAAGACAGTAAGAAACAACCAATTATCGAAAAAACACCTGACTAAGCATCACATGAAAAGAATGCAAGTTCGCGTTTGCTTTATCTCAATATAGAGAACGTATTTCTTCTTCAAAAAAAGTAAATTCAAAAAGCCTGCCTCCCCAACTTAAGACGTTGGAGAAGCGGGCTTTTTGCTAATCATTAATGCTGTATATTATTTCCCGGGAAACTTGGGAAGTCAACTTTCATAACTCACAGCAACTCATAAGTTTTGATTTACGTTTAGTAGTTCATCAACGTAAATACACTCATATTCTCAGGCAATTTGCCGCGGCCATTCAGATCTGTCAATTCAATCAGGAATGCAGCACCTACCACATTACCGCCCAATTGTTCAATCAGATTAATGGAAGTTGCAATGGTTCCACCCGTTGCGAGCAGATCATCTGCGATCAGGACATTTTGCCCTTTCTCGATTGCATCTGTATGCATTGCAAGTGTATCCTTGCCATATTCGAGATCATACCCTGCTTCGATTGTCGCTCCAGGCAATTTTCCACTTTTGCGAATTGGAGCAAAACCAACGCCAAGAGCGTATGCCAGTGGGGCGCCCACAACGAAACCGCGTGCTTCAGGTCCAGCAATGACATCAATTTTCAGTTCAGATACCATCTGTTTCAGTTCATTGATCGCATTGCGGTACATTTCTCCATCTTTCAACAATGTTGTAATGTCCTTGAAGCTGATTCCCGGTTGTGGAAAGTCAGGAATGACACGAATATACTCTTTAAAATCCAAAATAATCTCCTCCTAAAATAAATACACAAACTTCCATCTAAGATACGCCCTTCATCCGGGATACCATCCATTGTGTCAGTTGAGGTGTAGCTGCATCTAGCATCACCTGTTCTGTCTCGGCCATGTTTTCCAGCGCCTGATAATGACGTGCTGAAGTTAAATCACGTTTTGGCGGGCTTTCCGCAACCACGATTTTGCCGTCCTTCCGAGTAATGAAGGCCAGCTCTTCAAAAACATCAAGCATCATCGTGATCATACGCGTAGAACAACCACACTGACGACTGAGCACAGGAGTTATCTCTTGTTCCTCCACAGGTTCCGCTTTCCATTTGAACACCAGCATATAAAATCGCTTAAACAGTTCTCTGGAAGGCATCTGAAGTCGGTCTCGACGGTTGCCTGATCCATGCAGAAGGATGATATTCTCGGCTCCGCTGAACAAAGCCAGCATTGCATCAAGTTGTTCCGGAGTTTCCGGCGTATCAAACACAAATAACGTCCGGACTTCTTCCTGCCCATACTGCTCTGCGGCAGCATTACACGGAAATAACCCGACCTTTCTATCATATACCCAAAGGCACGGTTCATACAATGAATTTCCCTCAGAAACATTGGTTTCTTTTCGAACAATGGCCCCAATCGACCCCGCTTTATATCGCAGATGTACATCAAGCGCACTCAGGAAGTGCTTCATTGCGATCTGCGGCTCAGCATGTCCACGCATATCAAACACTTGTGACCCAGGAACGTGGATGTCCTGAAGCATCATCTGTGGCTTTCTAATGCCATTCCATTCATTGATCGACAGTTCCCCCATCACATCGATGACAGAACCGGGGGAGAGAAATTCAGCCAGTGCTCCCTTACCAAAAGCAACAGTTTCCAACTGCTGACCGTCTTGTTCAAGAACCAGCTTCAAATGGCGCTTTTCCCGCCCCATGGTTCTGGTTTCCTTGACAGTCACCTTTCTCAATACAAAACGTGGCGATGGATTACTCATACCAAACGGCTGTAATCGGTCAATCTCCTGAATCACCTTGAGGGGCACATCACTAATTCTGCATTCATCATCAGCCAAGCGCTGAGGTACAAAGTCTTCTTCTGTTAGTACCGTCGCGGCATATTCATTTAAACCCGCCTCAAGCTCTTCCAATTGATCACGATGCAACGTCATTCCTGCAGCCGCAGGATGTCCACCATAATGATCCATACTATTTTTGTTCACGGTAAGTGCCTCATAAATATCCAGACCCTCAATGGAACGCGCGGATCCTTTGCAGATGCCACTCTCGGGATCAATTCCCAGAATTAGTGTTGGACGATAGTATCGCTCCAGCAACTTGGAAGCCACAATGCCGACTACACCGACATTCCACCCTTCACCCGCCAGTACGATAACATCCGGCACAGCTCCGGAACGTTGCTCAATTTTCTGCTCCAGTTGTGCTGTCGCTTCCTGTAGAATACCCTCCACGACTTGTTGCCGCTCTCGATTGAGTAGATCCAGCTGTCCCGCAAGGGTATGAGCTTCATCCAAATCTTCCGTCGTGAGCAGCGATACCGCTCTTCCCGCATGATCTAATCGGCCGCTAGCATTAATACGTGGAGCCATGGCAAAAGCAATGTTAATGGATGTCACCTGGCTTTGATCCACACCACTAATCTCAAGTAAGGCACTAACTCCAGGAAGTTTGGAACCTCTCATAGATTCAATCCCGTAACTGACGATCACCCGATTCTCGCCCTCAAGCGGCATCAAATCAGCTACCGTTCCAATCGCCGCAATCTCCATCCATTCACCTGGCACCTCACCGATCAATGCCTGAGCAACCTTCAACGCTACACCAGCCCCAGCCAGGCCCTTGAACGGATACGGACACCCCGGTAGTTTCGGATTTATCAGTGCGTACGCCTCTGGCAAAATCTCAGGGGGTTCGTGATGATCCGTGACAATCACTTCGATCCCCAGTGTCGCAGCATAAGCAATCTGTTCTACAGCACTGATTCCCGTATCGACAGTAATAATTAATGTAACCCCTTGCTGTTGAGCCCAGTCCAAAGCATGATTATGAAGACCGTAACCTTCATTCGAGCGATGAGGAATATAGATATCGTATGAGGCCCCCAAATGACGCATCAGATGGATCATGAGCGATGTACTGGATACTCCATCGGCATCATAATCTCCATAAATTAAAATATGTTCTTCTCGCTCCAATGCCAGCTTGATTCGAGGAATGGCCTCACTCATGCCTAGTAGCAGATAAGGATCGTGCATCTGATTCAAATCAGGATGTAAAAAACGTTCTGCCCCCTCTTCATTGTGCACACCTCGGCTTACAAGCAAACGTCCTACTAGAGGGGAAACGGAAAGCGCCTGCGATAGTGCCGCAGCCGCCTCCAGATTGATATGTGGTGTATTCCACCGATATTGCGAATATAGCAACGCTAACGCTCCTTTCCTGATCTACGAGATCCCAGCGCCATCACTGAATTAATGTCGCTTCATGATCAGGCAGTTCATGATTGGATTTATAAGGATATCCAGGGTCATAGGGTATAGCCTGGATCTGAACTTCTTTTACATGACTAAAACGTGTTAACAGCAATGTCTTGGCTCGGTTTGCAATTTCTTGCGCCTCCAATATGGAGATTCTGGGATTCACACTAATAACTAACTCAATGGTAACATCATGTTCCTGCTCCCGTGCAACCAAATGTTCAATTGTGATAATACCGTATACCCGTTGTACTGTTTCTTTGTAGTCCGTAGCATCCTCCTGCTCAAGTTCTTGAACAAGTGAACCGTAGACCGTGTCTACAATCATTCGATACCCTTTATACAAAATGAAACCGGAAGCAATAAGAGCAGCGGTTGGATCAAGATACAACAGCAGACTCAAACCGGTTTCTTCCCCTGCCATCGCGCCGATAATACCTATTAAAACCGCTAGTGAACAATATAATGCACGTCGGTGTTGCAAGGCATACGACATAGCTTGGGACTGATTTCGTTTACGGAAATATCGGTACTGAAATTGAAATATAGCTTCTTTCACAGCTAACGCAGCAACAGCTACCAAAAGAACAGACTTTCCAGGTGCTTCGAGTTCACCACTCGATAGACTGCTTAATGCGGAGATAGCCAGCTGTAGGCCTCCCATCAAAATAAGCACCGCTAGCAGAACCGTCATGCCCGGTTTCGCAGCCCTTGCATGTTCTCTTAGCCGCTCCTTTTGTATCTTGCCTTTGGGTTGTACAGATCGTGAGGGAAAAAGAGCAACCAGAGAAGAGGCAGCTTCAGAAGCAGAATACAAACCATCGGCCAATAAAGATTTGCTATTCGCCATGTACCCTACTCCTGTTTTGATGACTGCAAGTGCCAAGTTTCCGACGATCCCGCTCCATGTTGCCGCTTGTGCGGACCGACCAGCTTCTCTTGTCATGTTGATTCCCCCTTAATTCTGTACTTAACGTTGCAAAACCGCGCCTGGCAGACGCGGCTTTACATTCCGATGTTTAGTTAGAAGCTTTAGCCGCTGTTTTTGGCTTGTTGACCTGTTTACTTTTAAGTGTGAACCATAGCGGAGCCGCGATGAAGATGGAAGAATACGCTCCAAAAAATGTTCCGATCACCATCGCAAGAGAGAACATGCGAATGGACTCACCACCAAAGATAAACAAACAGAGTGAAGCGATAAACACAGTAAACGTTGTGTTTAGGGAACGAGTCATCGTTTGAGCCAAACTATGATTCACTACTTCACGAAGATCAGCTTTCGTTGATTTTTTAGCAAAACGAAGATTCTCACGAATCCGGTCAAAGATAACGATGGTATCGTTGATCGAGAAGCCGACAATTGTCAGAACCGCCGTAATAAATGTCAGATTAACTTCAAGTCTGAAGATGGAAAATACACTGATAACGACAAAAGCATCATGGAAAATGGAAATGACAGCAGCAACTGCAAATCTCCATTCAAAACGAATCGCAACATAGATCATAATCCCAATACTTGCTATAAGCACTGCGTAGATTGCGTTGCGTTCCAGTTCCTTCGCCATCTCAGGATCAACTGTATTGACCTCATAAGATGCTTTTGGATCAAGTTTACTAAATTCCTGCTTGAACTTACTTTCCTGATCTTCAACCAGAACATTGGAGAAACGAACATTTACCCGATCTGCGCCCGGCGTGATGTGCACATCACCCTCCTTGACACCCATGTCCTTGATGATCGGATTAATCTGCTCCGTTGTGATTGCTTTGGATACTGTGATATCCACATTGGAGCCTGATTTGAAGTCAACCGCATAGTTCAGTCCTAACCAGAGCACACTGACTATCCCCGCCACGGTTAGAATAATCGAAAAGATATAGGCAAGTTTACTACCTTTTATATAATCATAGTTCCAATTAAAGCGCACGAATTTCACTCTCCTTCACTCCGAAATACTTAGGCTTCTTGATCACGTTACCCCGTACAAGCAGGGTTAACAGGAAGCGAGAGAAGAAAATATTCGTGATGATACTCGTCACAATATCGAAAATCAGTACGAGTGCAAAACCTTTAACTGCACCAGTACCCAAGAAGAACATTACAGCTGCTGCGATAATGGTTGTGATATTGGAGTCAATAATCGTACGGAAGGAGTGTTTACCGCCAGCTTTAACGGATGACAAGATAGACTTGCCGCTGCGCATCTCTTCCTTAATCCGTTCGTACGTAATGATGTTTGCATCAACCGCCATACCTATACCCAGAATGAAGGCCGCGATCCCTGGGAGGGTCAGTACAAACTCTCCAAGATAGAAAATCGCAAGGACTAGCCAAGTATGGGTGATTAGTGCAAAACTCGCGATGATACCTGGTACGCGATACAATCCAATCATGAAGATCAGAATGATGATTGAGCCAATAAAACCGGCTTTGATCGTCTGATCCAAAGACAATTTACCAAGAGTTGCGCCTACGCTTTGGGAGTATTTCTCCGTAAGTTTCAGTGGCAGTGCACCCAGGTTAATAGTATCACGAAGCTGATTCGCTTCTTCACGTGTATAGGAACCTGAGATTTGAGCAGATCCGTCAGTCAATTGCTGTCTAACTTCTGGTGCCGAAAGCAATTGATCATCCAAATAGATCGCAAGAGGTTTATTGATCAGACGTTTTGTGATTTCAGAAAACTTGGCTTTGTCTTTTACTTTAATGTCGATCATCGGCTCATTTAATTGAGTGAAGACAACTTTGGCCGCATTTTCGACAAACTCATTACCGCGAAGCTCAATTTTGGAGTACTCGCCTTCTTTGTCATCCGGTGCTTTACTTCGGAATGTCAGAACAGCGGGTTCTTTCATTTTGGCTCTAACCTCAGCCTCATCTGTAACCCCTGCCAGTTTCAACCGAATCCGGTTGGTTCCTTCTGTAGTTACTTCCGGCTCACTTGTTCCGAGCGCATTGGCACGGCTTTCGAGGCTTTTGGCTGTTTGCACCAAAGAGGCTTTGCTAACTTGCTGCCCTGCTTCGAGCGGCTCTGCTTCATATAAGATCTCGTAGCCTCCCTTTAAATCAAGGCCCAAGCGTATATTTTTGAGCAGCTCCGGGCTTGTACCCACCATAACCCCTGTGGTGACAAGCACGACCAGAATGAAACTGATAATTCTTTTCATGCCGTTCCTAGATCCCCTTTCGTTCTCAATATTCCTATTATAGCGATGCCGTAAAAAGCAGTCAATTTTCAACAAAAAAGATCCCTTTCGATTAGAAAGTGGACCCCCGGTATGCAGACACCGTCATAAAGTTCATAAAGCTTGTTGCTTTCAGTGACAATATGTCGTTCACCAGTTGGTGAAGCGGTGGAATACCCTGTTTTTCGTATTTATGACTGACACAATTCCAGACATCTTGGCTGGTGACATATTCGTAACCGACAAGCCTTAATTCCTCCGCCTTACTTCGGCAGAGTATCTCTATTGACTGTTCCAACTCCACATCATTCATTTCTTCCAACGGGGAGCCTCCCTTCTTACATCCGAGCCTTTATGCGGCACCAATACTACATCATTCGACCTCACCCTTTCATATTCCTTCTTCTCGTTTATGGTTCTTTTTGTTAATCGTGTCCAAGTTGTCATGAGATGATGAAAGACCGGCATAGGATGAAGTACAACGGCTTTGTCCCATTAATGAGATAACCAGTACCTTCAATGAGGATAACCTGTACCTTCAACCGGGAAAGAGGGGTAGTTTTGAAGAAACAGACATTTATTCAGGGGGCCATGATCCTGCTCGCGGCAGGCATTATCAACCGGATTCTCGGCTTCATTCCACGAATCGCACTGCCACGAGTAATCGGTGCAGAGGGTGTAGGTATCTATCAACTGAGCTATCCCTTTTTCATCGTGCTGGTGACACTGATTACCGGAGGTATTCCTTTAGCTGTGGCCAAGCTTGTCGCCGAAGCCGAGACGGGTGCTAACCGTTATTCGCCACAACGTATTTTGCAGATCAGCCTTAGCTTCACGCTTACTCTCGGTGTCGTTTTTATGTTTTTATGCATCCTGTTTGCCCCTTGGATCACCCAATATGTCCTCACGGATGAGCGCGTATATCATACGTTTGTCAGTATGAGCCCCATGATTGCTATAATCGCAGTTTCAGCGGTGTACAGGGGGTATTTCCAAGGTAAGCAAAATATGATGCCTACAGCGATTTCATCCATTACTGAAACCATCATCCGTATCATTTTTGTGATCTGGTTTGCATGGCTTTTGTTACCTAAAGGGATTGAACATGCAGCCGCTGGGGCAATGCTCGGTGCTATGGTTGGGGAACTCGCCGGTATGCTGGTTCTGCTGTGGAATTATGCAAAGTTTAAAAAAGAATTGCCCCTTTCTCGTCGTAGTCGTATAAAGCAGGTTCCTTCTCCTTCATCAGAGTCTTTACAAGATGACCATTCCAACGTGCAAGAGAAAGATGAGTCCTCTACAGCGTCTGCCCCTTCCCAGAGAGGATTGATCCGCCGTTTGCTGGCTATATCTGTCCCTGTTACAGCAGGTCGTCTTGTCGGTTCTTTATCCTATCTCGCTGAAACGATCGTGACAGCCCAGAGTCTCGCCATTGCCGGTATTGCTAAAGGGCTAGCTACAGCTCAATATGGTGCATTACAAGGAATGGTAATCCCACTGTTGCTACTTCCGGGAGCACTGACTTCTTCTCTCGCAACATCACTCGTGCCCTCTCTGTCAGAAGCTTCAGCCAATGGTGACCGTGCGCTCATTCATAAAAGAATGCACCAGGCTCTGCGGCTAGCTCTAGTCACTGGTGCACCCTTTTCTGTTTTTATGTATGTGCTTGCCGAACCGATGTGTCTGCTGCTCTATGATGATGCATCGATTGGAAGCATGCTAAAGCTGATGGCTCCTTTTGCCTTGTTTATCTATATTCAAGCTCCACTACAGGCTGCGCTGCAGGCGCTCGACCGTCCGGGTAAAGCATTATTAAACACGTTTATCGGTGCTGTCATCAAAATTTCATTAATTCTGATGCTGGCTTCGCAGCCCGAATACGGTATATTCGGTGCCGTTATTGCCATCTGTATTAATTCGATGGTTGTAACTTTGCTACACGCGGGCAGTGTGCGCCGGTTATTAAATTTTCGTTTCAAGCTGATGGATTGGGTCAAAACCGGAGCTGGCATGTTCATCATGGGTGCTGCAACCTTGTTTATCTACGAACACACAGCTGCGCTATTTCCGTTCTGGTTTCGAATGATCCTTGCAACTTTTGCCGGTCTGCTTGTTTACTTTATGGTCATGGGTTTAACCAAAATGATCGACTTTCATGACCTATCACGTGCCCCCCTCATTGGCTCATGGTTCAAACGTCGATCTGAAAAAAAATAGTTTTATTTTTTGTCTTCACGAGCACTTATATATAACTTGCCATTGTGATCAATTGAGCATATGAACACATCTTTAAAATCGTTAATGCCTTTTTGTTGAATTTGATTTTTTAACCAGAAACGTGTTTTCTCGATCATTTCCAAATTCTCATCCTGTACTTTCCCATCCATAATCAGGGGCACGGGTAAACCCTCATATTTGATGTTGGGGAAACCTTTCAGCTTAACATTTTCTTTTTGCCGTGCAGATGAATTGGAAGAACCGGGACCGGAACTGGAAGTAGAGCCATCAGAGCTCTGATCTTTCGGAAATACAGTCAATTTCCCGGTTGTTTCAAGGAGCGCAAAATCTACATCACCGATGCTGTCAATATTTTGTTCCCGAAGCTGCAGTAACAGATCATCCAGATTGTAACGTTGCTTGCGCATTTCATCACGATGAAGCTTGCCTTTGGAGATTAGAACCGTAGGTTTTCCATCGATCATCAGACGAAGCTTGCGGCTTTTCAACCCGACATAAGCCATCCCGATTTGCATAACAATGACGGTCAGCATCGGAGCAATACCATGAGATAGCGGTTTTTTGATATCCTCAATCACAAAAGCAGCCATCTCGGCAAGCATGATGGACACGACCAGATCAAACATAGATAATTTGCCGATCTCACGTTTACCCATCACACGAATAGCGCAATACACAAGAAAATACATGAGTATGGTTCGATATATGTGAGGGCCAAAATCAGTGAAATTCATAACAGGAACCTCCTTCGAATTTCAGCATTGTACAGAGATCTGAAGTGCAATCCCTATTTTGACCTGAACCTCACATGCTCATGCAGAAATAATCCGTTCATTTAATGGAAATCGGTTCATAAGTCAGAAGGCTTGACCATACACTGTAATAATTTCAAACTTGTACAAGGGGGTTGCTTTATGCAATTGATTCGCCGCTTGTTCTCATTTCGGATGTCCAACCCAATTCTGTCTGGCCTCTGTCACGCTTTTGTCTGGATGTTTATCGGAGCATTAATTCTTTCTTTCTTCCTGTGGATGAGCGGCATGCGAGAACAGGATCTTTCCACCTATACCTACGTTGTTCACGTTTTGTCATTGCTCATCGGTGGTTTCATTGCGGGGAAACGTTCGGGTGAGAAAGGATGGTATTACGGTGGCTTCACAGGGATCGTTTATGGGCTTCTCGTGTTGCTCATCGGATTCTTGGCACTGGACGCTTCATTTAACTGGAAAGACAGCTTGCAGCTCCTTAGCGCATTCTTTATATCGGCTCTTGGCGGCATCTTTGGAGTCAACACACAACGCTCGTAATCAACTCACAAAAAAAAGAGAACCGGATCTACTTCAGATCCGATTCTCTGTTCGGGAATATGCCCGCGCATATTCTCATCATGTATACCATTATTCAGCCGTTTCACGACTTACAGCGCTGCTAATCGCATTACGGTCAAACGTAAGCTTGGTAACGTCATTTACACGCAATACCACCACGTCGTCTGTAATTTCAGCAATCGTACCGTGAAGACCACCGATCGTTACAATTTTATCGCCTTTTTTCAACTGGCCCAACATCGCATTACGTGCTTTTTGCTTTTTGTTCTGTGGGCGAATCATCAGGAAGTAGAAAATCGCGACCATCAATACCAAAGGTACGATCAACGAAAAAATTCCACCACCAGGATTTGCAGCTTGAGCAGTCATTGCTTGAAACATCAAAACTCCCCCTTATCGACTATACGTACAGTTATTGCTTGTTGCATCGGTTCCGCAAAAACCTCAATTAGAAACCTTTGTCATTGTCATGCAGACCATATTGATCGAAAAATTCATCCCGGAAATCAAGCAAACGATCTTCCATTATGGCTTTACGCACATTGCGCATCAAGTTCTGTAGGAAATGAAGATTATGGATCGTTGTGAGACGCAAGCCAAACGTTTCATCTGCTTTGATCAGATGGCGCAAGTACGCTCTGGAATAGTTGCGGCAAGTGTAGCAATCACATTCCGGGTCAAGCGGCCCAAAATCGGTTGCAAACTTGGCATTGCGAACGACCAGACGTCCCTGACTTGTCATCGTTGTTCCGTTACGGGCAATCCGGGTTGGCAACACGCAGTCAAACATGTCCACTCCACGAATTGATCCCTCAATCAATGCATCGGGTGAACCAACCCCCATCAAATACCTTGGTTTATTGGAAGGTAGCAAAGGCACCGTGTAATCCAATACGCCATACATCAAATGTTTCGGTTCTCCAACACTCAGTCCACCAATAGCATACCCCGGGAAATCCATGGAAGTCAAATCAGCCGCGCTTTGACGACGGAGATCCTCGTGCATGCCACCCTGTACGATAGCAAACAATCCTTGATCATGCGGACGGGCATGACTTTCAATACAACGCTCCGCCCAGCGAGTTGTTCTTTCGAGTGATTTCTTAACGTATTCGTATTCAGCTGGATATGGAGGACATTCATCAAATGCCATCATAATATCTGATCCCAGAGCATTCTGGATTTCCATAGCCACTTCCGGGGAAAGGAACTTTTTGTCACCGTTCAGATGGGAGCGGAAATGTACGCCCTCTTCGGTAATTTTACGCATCTCACTAAGGGAGAACACCTGAAAACCACCGCTATCTGTCAAAATAGGCCGATCCCAGTTCATGAACTTGTGCAGACCGCCAGCTTGACGGATAATTTCATGACCCGGTCTCAGGAACAAATGATACGTATTACTCAGAATAATCTGAGCATCCATTTCCTTCAGTTCTTCGGGACTCATCGTTTTTACCGTTGCTTGAGTGCCGACCGGCATGAACGTTGGAGTCTCAATAACACCATGAGGTGTATGCACACGTCCCAGACGCGCACCTGATTGTTTACACGTTTTGATATGTTCGTACGTAATTGCTGCCATTGGTTATAATCATCCTCTAAAAGTTAATCGGTTTTATTAATAAATCAACATTGCATCGCCAAAGCTAAAGAAACGATATTTCTCCTTGATGGCTTCATCATAAGCATGCATAATGTGTTCTCGGCCTGCAAGAGCACTAACAAGCATCACCAGTGTTGATTTGGGCAAATGAAAATTTGTTAGCATTCCGTCAATCACCTTGAAGGAGTAGCCAGGATAAATGAAAATGCTCGTCCAGCCGCTACTTTCCTGCAATACACCATCTTCAAATTTACTTCCTACCGTCTCCAGCGTTCTGCAACTGGTGGTGCCCACTGCAAAAACCTTATTACCACGCTCTTTCGTCTGATTAATCAGTTCAGCCGTTTCCTGTGATAAAGAATAATACTCCTCATGCATAACGTGATCCTCAACCATGTCAACAGACATCGGTCTAAACGTACCCAGCCCAACATGCAGGGTTATAAATCCAATGTTCACACCTTTAGCGCGAATCCGATCCAGCAACTCATCCGTAAAGTGTAAACCTGCTGTCGGTGCAGCTGCAGAGCCCTCATGTTTGGCATATACCGTCTGGTAACGCTCTCGATCGTCCAGCGTTTCCTTGATATAGGGTGGTAGTGGCATTTCACCAAGGCGATCCAAAATCTCTTGGAAAATACCATTGTACTCAAACGTTAACGTACGTGCACCCATCTCGCCTACTTCATTAATGACAGCCTTTAATTCATCACTAAACACAATGACAGAGCCAGCTCTCAGCTTTTTGCCCGGCTTGACGAGTGCCTCCCACTTATCACCTTCGACGTTTTTAAGCAAAAGCACCTCGGCTTTTGCCCCCGTGTCCGCTTTAGTACCAAACAGGCGGGCAGGCAATACACGTGTATCATTCAGAATCAGTGTATCTCCAGGCTGCAGTACATCGATAATATGAGGGAAATGGTGATGGGCAAGCTCCCCTGTCTCTTTGTTCAACGTAAGCAAACGAGAAGCGGTACGATCCAGCAACGGTGTCTGTGCGATTAATTCCTCTGGTAACTCAAAATCATATAAGTTCACATTCATGTTCTATTCATTCCTTAAGGCTTTGATATTCTTCTTATTCCTTACCATCATTGTCTTTTATTCCTTAACAATAGTTGCGTTTTGATAATAGTGTTTCAATATCGTCTGGTAATCATACCCTTCGTCAGCCATACCCTTGGCGCCCCATTGAGATAAGCCAAGTCCATGTCCATTCCCTTGACCAATAAACATAAAGGTCTGGCCTTGTGTCACGGCTCTCGCTTGACCATCTGCACTCATCACAACAAGTGCGTTGCTGGATGAGGTGCCTGTGCCTGAGGCAGACAATATTGAAGCGCCCTGTGATCCGGTTTTGCTGACTTTTTGACCGTCAGCGCCTAATACAGTATAACTTCCGGTCCCTGCAATATCAAATAAAGTGCTTGGTAATCCGCCGAGTGCAGAGCGATACGTATCCGCATATTTAACAGTCAACGGTTGCCCGTTGGCCGTAACTTCCAGTGCTCGTCCGGAAGGCCCTCGCTTGGTTACTTCCAACGTTGATATGGAAGCTGGAGCGGCTACAGTTGTCTTACCTTGCAATGTCTTGACCAGTTGTGCCGAAGTAAACGGCCCTCTCACCCATGCATAATCATTGGATTGAGCCACTTTTGCCAATACAACAACTTCCGTTCCAGGATTGATTTTGGCAACTGGCTCAACATTGGATTGAATGAGCGGGATCGGTCTAAGATTTGTATTTTGAGCCGTTACGGTTGCTTTGGAGAGTCCAGCATCCGTCTTTGTTGTTAATTCTTTTACATTGTCCTCACGAATATATCCGCTCGCACCTGAACTCATCAGCACATGATACCATGTATGCAGTCCAGCCTGCGCAGACAGATCGCCACGACTGTCCACATTTGTAAATACGCCTGCCCCACCGTTCCACACTTCAGAAGGATGAGCCGTTTGCCCTCCAGCATTAGATGAAAATACAGCTTCTACAATTTTGCCTTCGCTTTTGAGCACTTCTCCAGCCGTTGCATCCACCGCACTCGTTACTTTGTCGTTCTCAGAGTTCATTCCATTGTATGCCTGACTCAGTGTGGTATCCACAACATTGGCGATCTTGAAACGCTCGCCCTGCTGGAGCGCATAGGAACGGGCAGCCACCGCCTGCACTTTAAGTGCTTCCGTTGGCCAAGAAGAATACACTTCTGCGCCAACAACCGAGTACAAGTACTGTTCCAGTGGCACGACGTTAACTAAAGCTAGATCCCCATTAACGATGCTGATCTCCATATCTCCGCGATATGTACGCTGGGAGCGCTCTACAACTTTTATACCGTTGCCACTTCCTTGTATCATTACCTTGGAGTCATTGCCTGCAATCGTGTAATGTGGAGCCGTTTTAAAGGCATCCATACTCAATCCTGCGTCCTGACGAATAATCAAACCTGGACTGTTACCTACAGGAGAGAGGCTAATGCCAGATACACTGGATTCCACACGTTGCTTCAACGTAGATAACTCCGTCGCAGATATCGCTTCACCGACCCATACGGTATAGGTTTGATTGCTTCCATCTAGTTGCAATACAGGATAAGCTGTAAATCCCGCTGCAAGCAAACTTGACTGTGCTGCTTCTGCTTCCTGAAGAGAAGTGTAGTTCCCCGAAGACAGACGTTCGCTTCCGGTTACAACCGGTTTCTGTCCCGCTAATTGAGTCGCAGCTGTCTTTTGAACCCGAGCAACGGCTTGTCCTGCAAGTGCTGCTGTACCGTAATTGCCGGTGTATAGCTGATACAGTGTTTTTCCATTAAACGTCACCGTATACAGCAAAGGTTTATCAGCTGTAGCCTGAAGCAATTTTGCTGCCGCTGCGGCTGTTGTGAAATCAGTAGTCTCCAATACTTTTACGCGGAATCCATCCGCACTAAAACGGGTTTGCCCCGATGGAAGAGTCACATTGGTACCACCACCAGACTGAATACTCCATGAACCTGCTGATTCAAGTGTAATTAGAGGTGTTGTTGATTTATATGTGCTCCCTAAATTCGCAAACATAGCTACTCGAATCAATTGCTCATTATCACCAGCCGCATAAGCTGGCACATGCAAGCACCCTACTGTCAACAGAGCAGCCGCCAGCACCTTCAATCGACGACTCCACTTCTTCGTGCGTATTGCTTTTCCCACAATCAGGCTCCTCTCCATACAGGTTCTTCACTTTATATCGGTCAGTTTTCACAGGGATTTCAACTTCCTGTTCAATTTCCAGGAATGCCGTTCGTTGTTTTCATCCATATAATGCATTCTTATCTAACTATATTCTCAACGGTTCAGCGTAGACGATGTGTAAGAAGTAAGAGCTAACTTTTACTTGCTGTCTCTTGGTGGAACAGGCAAACCAAGGTGATGGTAGGCCAGATCAGTAACTACACGTCCTCTTGGCGTACGCTGAATCATACCGATCTGTAGCAGATAAGGTTCATACACATCCTCAATCGTCTGAGATTCTTCCCCAATTGTAGCGGCTATCGTATCCAGTCCAACAGGACCTCCACGGAAGCTGTTAATCATAGACTTGAGCATCTTGTGATCAATATCGTCTAACCCACGCGGATCAATCTGCAGGCGTTGCAACGCCTCTTCTGCCAGTGCTTGTGTAATGATGCCATCACCGCGTACTTGTGCAAAATCACGTACTCTTTTCAACAAACGGTTTGCAATTCGTGGTGTCCCTCGTGAACGCAAAGCAATCTCTTCCGCAGCGTCCCCAACAATCTCTACACCCAGAATATCAGTGGATCGTGAAACGATGTAGGCAAGTTCATCAACCGTATAGAACTCCAGACGACTAATCACACCAAAACGGTCCCGAAGCGGAGCTGACAAAAGTCCTGCGCGTGTCGTAGCTCCTATTAACGTAAATGGAGGCAAGTCCAAGCGAACAGAACGTGCACTTGGCCCTTTGCCGATCATAATATCCAGCGCAGAATCCTCCATCGCCGGATACATCACCTCTTCAACGGTACGATGAAGTCGATGGATCTCGTCAATGAATAACACGTCTCCCTCTTGCAAATTCGTCAGCAGCGCTGCCAGATCACCTGGACGTTCAATTGCAGGGCCTGAAGTGGTTCTCAAGTTTACGCCAAGTTCATTTGCAATAATATTAGCGAGTGTTGTTTTACCTAGACCCGGAGGTCCGTATAACAGCACATGATCCAATGCTTCATTCCGCAATTTAGCGGCTTCAATATATATTTTAAGATTTTCCTTCACCTGATTCTGCCCGATGTATTCATTTAGATATCGGGGACGAAGGCTTAATTCGACGTTCTGATCTTCCATCATCAGGTTAGCGGATATAATCCGTTCATCCATGTTCTTCCCACCCTTTTCTTGCAGGTTACAACTCTAGTACGACGATACAAATGAATATAAATTAACCCGTAAATAACATTTGCAGTGCCCGTTTCATCAACACATCTACAGAATCTGCGGTCGTCACATCTTTTTTCAGCTTGAGCCATACTTTGTCCAGTTCACTATCCGTATATCCAAGCGCCTTCAGACCTTCACGCGCCTCATCCCATGAGGACCCACTTCCAACCTCCTCGGATGGTGGTGCAAAGAGACCCGTTTCATAGGCTGCTGTACCGAAGCCGTCCAATTTGTCCTTCAGGTCCAGAATCATACGTTGCGCTGTTTTTTTTCCGATACCTGGTAGTTTCGTCAAGAATGTCAGATTCTCCTGATAAATGGCTGTAACCACATGATCAGGTGTGCCACCGGCAAGAATACCTAACGCCACTTTTGGCCCAATTCCAGATACTTCAATCAATTTACGGAACAAACGCTGTTCCTCTCTCGTCACAAATCCAAATAACAGCATCGCATCTTCACGCACATGATGATGGGTGTACACGATGATCTCGCCTTCCTGCTTGGCAAACGCATAGGGGTTCGGACAGAACACACGATAACCCACCCCATGCACATCTAAAACAATATAATCACTCTCGACATGTATGAACTGTCCTCTTAGAAAATCAATCATTTTCGCAATACCTCATTCAACTTGGAATTTAATGTATAAGAATGTGCATGACAAACAGCAACAGCCAGCGCATCTGCAACGTCATCGGGTTTAGGCACAACCTGCAGACGAAGGAACATTTTGACCATCTCCTGCACTTGTTTCTTCTCCGCCTTGCCATAGCCTACAATCGCCTGTTTGATCTGCATCGGGGTATATTCCGCAATAGGCAGACCTTTTTGAGCAGCAGCAAGAATCATGACCCCTCGGGCCTGGCTGACAGACATCGCTGTTGTTACGTTACGGTTAAAAAAGAGTTTCTCCAGTGCGACCGCATCTGGCTTATACTTATCAATCAGTTGCACCATGCCTTCATATACGTGAAGAAGCCGATCCTCATCTGGTGTATGTGCCTCCGTCTGAATACATCCATATTGTACGGGCACAACCTTGTTCCCGATTTTATCTACAAAACCAAACCCCACAATCGCAATACCCGGGTCAATTCCCAAAAAACGCAAAACCATCTCTCCCTTACAAAAGCGAACATATGTATCGTTCATTTCATTATAACAAAAGATAGGCCTTGCGGCAGGAAAAACTTTGTCTATGCCAAAGCCTATCGTATTTCGTGACTTTTCTTCAAAATTTTCATTTTTATAGAAGAGTTAACTTATAAAAACGACAAAAAGGACATCCGCACGATGTCCTTCCGTAGCCATCTCTTCTATCCACTTATCTTCATACACGTTTCCCGAAGGTAACTCTACACCTTTGACTTAAAGGTTGTATTCCTTATACGGGTTGGCTTATCCGCCATTCCGAAGTAAATGATGCGTTTCATCCACAGCAAAGTCACTAAACGTCGAAATTACACTGTCATATTCATCTTTATCCTGTATTCGGATGCCTTCTTGCAATTGCTCCAGCACTCCTTCAGGCAATGAACTTTCCAATGTACCTACATCGAGTTGAAAAAACGTACGAATAACATTCTCTTCAGTGGGTTTGCCCTCATACAGATTGAGATGACCTGTAGCATCGATACTGATGTAGACTTCTTGTTTACAAACAGGTGAAAGATCATCCACGCTTTGATTCAAATGTAACGTATCCGAGGAAGTTACCTTTGCTTCCCACTCTGGATGTTGAGCAAGCAGCATTTTTAATTGAGGGATATCCATTCTCCCCAGCTGTTCAGTTTCAACACCACAAATATATTTGGTTTGTAAAACAACACGTATTAATTGGTCTGCACCCGTTTCAAGTTGCTCTACAATCACCTGAATCTCATGTGCCGATCGTTGATCCTGCTTAACTGGGCCCATAACATTTACGGCTTCACCAAAATCGGTTGTTAGTAAACGCTCAACTGCTGCTGATATAGATAAACCACGGTATGCTAATATCGTAACGGCACATATAGCGGCAACCATCCAAAACGTTCGTTTCCATCGTCGCCAGCGTCTCTTTAATTGTTTTCGTAAGGTGAACCTGTTCACATAAACCCCTTCAATCACTTTTTTTAAACCTATTGTGACCTAATGGAGGAACCTTTATGCAAACCCACCTCTTTAAACTCTTGAAAGCCTTGACCTTGACAAGTTGCGGTAATCGAGAGATCAAGAGATCCAAATTTTTGAAGTGAATATCTATTAAAATCAAAAAATCACCATCTGATTAGATAGTGATTTTTAGAAATCGGGATGACACGATTTGAACATGCGACCCCCTGGTCCCAAACCAGGTGCTCTACCAAGCTGAGCTACATCCCGTTATATATACCGGCGAGAGGACTCGAACCTCCACGGTTTCCCACTCGATTTTGAGTCGAGCGCGTCTGCCATTCCGCCACGCCGGCAAACTATGAAAATAATGGCGCGCCCTGAGAGATTCGAACTCCCGGCCTTTTGATTCGTAGTCAAACGCTCTATCCAGCTGAGCTAAGGGCGCAAAATATTGGAGCGGAAGACGGGAATCGAACCCGCGACCCTCGCCTTGGCAAGGCGATGCTCTACCGCTGAGCCACTTCCGCATGATAAAATTGTAAAGATGGCGGAACCGACGGGATTCGAACCCGCGATCTCCTGCGTGACAGGCAGGCATGTTAGGCCAACTACACCACGGTTCCAGATCACTTTCGGTTAGGAAAGCTACAATAATTGCGGGGGCAGGATTTGAACCTGCGGCCTTCGGGTTATGAGCCCGACGAGCTACCGGGCTGCTCCACCCCGCGTCATTATAAAAGATATATGGTGGAGGCTGAGGGGATCGAACCCCCGACCCTCTGCTTGTAAGGCAGATGCTCTCCCAGCTGAGCTAAGCCTCCATAATATGACCCGTAGGGGATACTCTCACTTCGTTCGAGACTGCGAAGCAGTTCCTAACGATGCTAATCCTCCGACGAACCTTTGGGATTCTCATCCCACTCTTTAGTTATTAAAAATAACTATGACCCGTAGGGGATTCGAACCCCTGTTACCTCCGTGAAAGGGAGGTGTCTTAACCCCTTGACCAACGGGCCTTAATGGCTCCCCGAACAGGACTCGAACCTGTGACAACTCGATTAACAGTCGAGTGCTCTACCAACTGAGCTATCAGGGAATAATATGCATTTGTGCTACAAATGCAACTCATCGTACAACGTCTACATGCAGAGCCTGTTTTCTATGTAAGATGAAAAAGTTCGCTTGGCGGCGTCCTACTCTCCCAGGACCCTGCGGTCCAAGTACCATCGGCGCTAGAGGGCTTAACGGTCGTGTTCGGGATGGGTACGTGTGGAACCCCTCCGCCATCGCCACCAAACGCGATTGGTCGAAGCATAGCTTCTTCCATATCAATCAGAACTGAAAATCATACACACATTCCGTGATGTACCGATTTTCACTTCATTCAGAGTGTTGTTCTCTGAAAACTAGATTCGAAACGAAACGTACGCGATTTACAACTTGCTATTGGATAAGCCCTCGACCGATTAGTACTGGTCAGCTCCATGCATTACTGCACTTCCACCCCCAGCCTATCTACCTCGTCGTCTTCAAGGGGTCTTACATACTGGGAAATCTCATCTTGAGGGGGGCTTCACGCTTAGATGCTTTCAGCGCTTATCCCGTCCGTACATAGCTACCCAGCGGTGCTCCTGGCGGAACAACTGGTACACCAGCGGTACGTCCATCCCGGTCCTCTCGTACTAAGGACAGCTCCTCTCAAATTTCCTACGCCCACGACAGATAGGGACCGAACTGTCTCACGACGTTCTGAACCCAGCTCGCGTACCGCTTTAATGGGCGAACAGCCCAACCCTTGGGACCTACTTCAGCCCCAGGATGCGATGAGCCGACATCGAGGTGCCAAACCTCCCCGTCGATGTGGACTCTTGGGGGAGATAAGCCTGTTATCCCCAGGGTAGCTTTTATCCGTTGAGCGATGGCCCTTCCATGCGGTACCACCGGATCACTAAGCCCGACTTTCGTCCCTGCTCGACTTGTAGGTCTCGCAGTCAAGCTCCCTTATGCCTTTGCACTCTTCGAATGATTTCCAACCATTCTGAGGGAACCTTTGGGCGCCTCCGTTACTCTTTAGGAGGCGACCGCCCCAGTCAAACTGCCCACCTGACACTGTCCCCGCACCGGTTTACGGTACCAGGTTAGAACCTAGATACGATCAGGGTGGTATCCCAACGGTGCCTCCACGCAAGCTGGCGCTCACGCTTCAAAGGCTCCCACCTATCCTGTACAGATCGTACCCAAATTCAATATCAAGCTGCAGTAAAGCTCCATGGGGTCTTTCCGTCTTGTCGCGGGTAACCTGCATCTTCACAGGTATTAAAATTTCACCGGATCTCTCGTTGAGACAGCGCCCAAGTCGTTACGCCATTCGTGCGGGTCAGAATTTACCTGACAAGGAATTTCGCTACCTTAGGACCGTTATAGTTACGGCCGCCGTTTACTGGGGCTTCGGTTCACAGCTTCGGGATTACTCCCTAACCACTCCCCTTAACCTTCCAGCACCGGGCAGGCGTCAGCCCGTATACTTCGCCTTACGGCTTCGCACAGACCTGTGTTTTTGCTAAACAGTCGCTTGGGCCTTTTCACTGCGGCCCCCTCGTGCTATTCACACTACCGGGGCACCCCTTCTCCCGAAGTTACGGGGTCATTTTGCCGAGTTCCTTAACGAGAGTTCTTCCGCGCGCCTTAGAATTCTCTTCTCGCCTACCTGTGTCGGTTTGCGGTACGGGCACCTTCATCTGGCTAGAGGCTTTTCTTGGCAGTGTGAGATCATGACCTTCGCTACTGTAATTTTCACTCCCCATCACAGCTCAGCCTTACGGTTAGCGGATTTGCCTACTAACCAGCCTTACTGCTTGGACAGGCATCCATCAGCCTGCGTCACTACCCTACTGCGTCCCCCCATCGCTCGTAACGATTTACGGTGGTACAGGAATTTCGACCTGTTGTCCTTCGACTACGCCTTTCGGCCTCGCCTTAGGTCCCGACTTACCCTGAGCGGACGAGCCTTCCTCAGGAACCCTTAGGCTTTCGGCGGATCAGATTCTCACTGATCTTTTCGTTACTCATACCGGCATTCTCACTTGTATAATGTCCAGCGCTCCTTACGGTACACCTTCAACCCTTATACAACGCTCCCCTACCCCTGATGCAAGCATCAAGCCATAGCTTCGGTGGTGTGTTTAGCCCCGTTACATTTTCGGCGCAGAGTCACTCGACCAGTGAGCTATTACGCACTCTTTCAATGGTGGCTGCTTCTAAGCCAACATCCTGGTTGTCTGTGCAACTCCACATCCTTTCCCACTTAACACACACTTGGGGACCTTAGCTGATGGTCTGGGCTGTTTCCCTTTTGACAATGGATCTTAGCACTCACTGTCTGACTCCCGGAAGTAAGTCTATGGCATTCGGAGTTTGACTGAGCTTGGTAACCCTTGCGGGCCCCGCACCCAATCAGTGCTCTACCTCCACGACTCTGTTTTCCGAGGCTAGCCCTAAAGCTATTTCGGGGAGAACCAGCTATCTCCGAGTTCGATTGGAATTTCTCCGCTACCCCCACCTCATCCCCGCATTTTTCAACATGCGTGGGTTCGGGCCTCCAGTGCGTGTTACCGCACCTTCACCCTGGACAGGGGTAGATCACCCGGTTTCGGGTCTACGTCCACGTACTATAGTCGCCCTATTCAGACTCGCTTTCGCTGCGGCTCCGGCTCTTCACCTTAACCTTGCACGGGAACGTAACTCGCCGGTTCATTCTACAAAAGGCACGCCATCACCCCTAAAACGGGCTCTGACTTTTTGTAAGCACACGGTTTCAGGTTCTATTTCACTCCCCTTCCGGGGTGCTTTTCACCTTTCCCTCACGGTACTGCTTCACTATCGGTCGCTAGGAAGTATTTAGCCTTGGCAGATGGTCCTGCCGGATTCATACGGGGTTTCACGTGCCCCGCACTACTCGGGATCCGTCTCGGAGGGAACAGACTTTCAATTACAGGGCTTTTACCTTCTTTGGCGGGCCTTTCCAGACCTCTTCGCTTAACCGGTTCCTTTGTAACTCCATGTGAGACGTCCCACAACCCCAAAGAGCAAGCTCTTTGGTTTGGGCTTCTCCGCGTTCGCTCGCCGCTACTGACGGAATCACTATTGTTTTCTCTTCCTCAGGGTACTTAGATGTTTCAGTTCCCCTGGTATGCCTCTACTTGCCCTATGTATTCAGACAAGAGTAACTGGATATTACCCCAGCTGGGTTTCCCCATTCGGACATCCCCGGATCAAAGCTTGCTTACAGCTCCCCGAGGCAGTTTCGTTGTTCGCCACGTCCTTCATCGGCTCCTAGCGCCTAGGCATCCTCCGTGTGCTCTTAGTAGCTTAACCATATGCTCCGGTTTCGTTCGCTCGCTTCCCTTGGTTTGGACTACGTCCAAAGCCAAAAGTCGCTCCCACCCGATACCATCGCAATTGCATTATCTACCGTTTTTATTGAAACTTGTTATACACAAGTTCAGCTAAAAAGGAATGTTCTAATTCGCGTTTGTTTCGTTTCGATATCTAGTTTTCAAAGAACAAGCTCCATAACTAGCAAGCTGTTTGAGAGTTTGAGCTCTCAAAACTGAGCAACGAGTGAGTAACTAGCCGACCTGGCTAGATTTTAGTTTTGAATGTCTTCATTGCAGAAGACGATTCTCCATAGAAAGGAGGTGATCCAGCCGCACCTTCCGATACGGCTACCTTGTTACGACTTCACCCCAATCATCTATCCCACCTTCGGCGGCTGGCTCCTTGCGGTTACCCCACCGACTTCGGGTGTTATAAACTCTCGTGGTGTGACGGGCGGTGTGTACAAGACCCGGGAACGTATTCACCGCGGCATGCTGATCCGCGATTACTAGCAATTCCGACTTCATGCAGGCGAGTTGCAGCCTGCAATCCGAACTGAGACCGGCTTTGTTGGGATTGGCTCCATCTCGCGATTTCGCAGCCCGTTGTACCGGCCATTGTAGTACGTGTGTAGCCCAGGTCATAAGGGGCATGATGATTTGACGTCATCCCCACCTTCCTCCGGTTTGTCACCGGCAGTCTATCTAGAGTGCCCACCCGAAGTGCTGGCAACTAAATATAAGGGTTGCGCTCGTTGCGGGACTTAACCCAACATCTCACGACACGAGCTGACGACAACCATGCACCACCTGTCTCAACTTTCCCCGAAGGGCACCTAACGCATCTCTGCCTCGTTAGTTGGATGTCAAGACCTGGTAAGGTTCTTCGCGTTGCTTCGAATTAAACCACATACTCCACTGCTTGTGCGGGTCCCCGTCAATTCCTTTGAGTTTCAGTCTTGCGACCGTACTCCCCAGGCGGAGTGCTTAATGTGTTAACTTCGGCACCAAGGGTATCGAAACCCCTAACACCTAGCACTCATCGTTTACGGCGTGGACTACCAGGGTATCTAATCCTGTTTGCTCCCCACGCTTTCGCGCCTCAGCGTCAGTTACAGCCCAGAGAGTCGCCTTCGCCACTGGTGTTCCTCCACATCTCTACGCATTTCACCGCTACACGTGGAATTCCACTCTCCTCTTCTGCACTCAAGTCACACAGTTTCCAGTGCGATCCGGGGTTGAGCCCCGGGATTAAACACCAGACTTACATGACCGCCTGCGCGCGCTTTACGCCCAATAATTCCGGACAACGCTTGCCCCCTACGTATTACCGCGGCTGCTGGCACGTAGTTAGCCGGGGCTTTCTTCTCAGGTACCGTCACCTTGAGAGCAGTTACTCTCCCAAGCGTTCTTCCCTGGCAACAGAGCTTTACGATCCGAAAACCTTCATCACTCACGCGGCATTGCTCCGTCAGGCTTTCGCCCATTGCGGAAGATTCCCTACTGCTGCCTCCCGTAGGAGTCTGGGCCGTGTCTCAGTCCCAGTGTGGCCGATCACCCTCTCAGGTCGGCTACGCATCGTCGCCTTGGTGAGCCGTTACCTCACCAACTAGCTAATGCGCCGCAGGCCCATCCCCAAGTGACAGATTGCTCCGTCTTTCCAGTTCTCTTCAGGCGAAGAAAACAAGTATTCGGTATTAGCTACCGTTTCCGGTAGTTGTCCCAAGCTTGAGGGCAGGTTGCCTACGTGTTACTCACCCGTCCGCCGCTAAGCATCAGGAAAGCAAGCTTTCCATCAACTCCGCTCGACTTGCATGTATTAGGCATGCCGCCAGCGTTCGTCCTGAGCCAGGATCAAACTCTCCAATAAAGATGAAATTCGTCAGCGTCGTTAAACGCGGTGAAACTCATCGGGGTATTGAAAAGAGCGATAAGCTCATTTTGAATCTGATGAGATCAAAATCTCATTTGTGTTCCAGTTTCCATACAGCCAGATGGCATGTATCAAAAACCTTCACGACATTCTGCAAGCAGAATGTTTACTCACTCGTTGTTCAGTTTTCAAAGATCAAACTTCTTTTTTTCGTCACCATCGTGTTTCAGCGGCGACTTAAATAATGTAACACATGGCCAAAATTAATGCAAGAGTTTTTTAATTATAGTTTTATTTCTACATAGCCTTGCATGTACACTTCAATTCAAAGCTAGTTTCAACCTGAAATTAAAGCGCATACATATTGTAACATATTTTTGAACGGGCTTTCAAACGTTATCTGCAATATTTTGTTTTTTTTCGACATCTCCATCATTTCAAACACATCGTCTATTCTCGTTGTAACTGCTCAAGCGAAAAGGCCAGTTCTAATTTATTAAACTGACCTTTTCGCAACAACCATCATTCTATTTCAGATTACCCTTAATGTTGAATCCAGGGATTACGACGTTTCTTGGCTGGTTTTTGTGAATTCGTGGACGTCTTGTGTTCTCTAGTAGATTTTCCAGATACAGATACCTTTGATTTACTTTTCGCAGGTGTCTTACTTGTTCTTCGTTTTGCCGTTCCATTTTTAGACGGCGTTGATTTCGGTTTCGCGTCAGACTCCAGATCAACCTCTTCAAAAGCGGCCTGACTTAAGTTCGCATTGTCACGCCCTCCTTTTTTCCCACTGTTGGCATCATGGACTTGAGAAGGGTACATCTCTCCAAAAGCACCAAGCGGAGATGGCGGAACCATATTTTGAGCCGGATACGGATTTTGATAAGCATATTCCATCGGATGATTTGGCATAACAGATGTGGACATTTCAGGCGGCATACCATTCGGGTGACCATACATTCCCCAAGCTGGTTCCTGATAACCATACGCAGGATAAGTATATTGAGGAGCATGTGTATGCGATCCACATCCGCATGGAGGGTACGGAAGCATGGAGTACGGAGAAATAAATGGCGGTTGATTGTTCATCTGGTTCGTTGCAGCTGCAATACTTGGGAAAGGACTGTTTATTTGAGCTGCTGGCGAAATTGGAAATGCATTATTCGTCATCTCAGGAGATATATTTGGCATTACGTTATTATGATTAAAAGTCTGTTCTGCTCCCATCCATGGGCTATTTGGCATGCTACCCATATTATATGCACCAACATCCTGAACACCAGGGAAAGGAGAGTTGTTGGCCATCCCTGCCGTATACATGTTGTTTTGCTGAACAGCGTATACCTCTTGTGTAGGTACAGGCACCTGCATATAAGGATGTTCCATCGGAGCATGGAGCATTTTTTGACCACAGCCACACGGCGCCTTAACCGACGGCTCGACATTCACAGCCGGTTCGATGTTAGGCATCACAGGCAAAGGCATCACTTCAGGTGAAAGATTAGGCTTTTGAGGTTTTATTGCTTCGTTTATAGGTTGGACTTGAACTTCAGGCTTCATCTCTTCTTTTTTGTCTGGTTTCTTCTCAGGCTTCATTTCGGGCATTACAGGTAATTGAGGCAAAGCCTCCAATTCAGGCTTGATATTAGGCTTAGCCGGTGTAACAGGCACTGGTGCCGGAACAGGTACTGGCGTTTCAACTGCCTGCGGCGGAGGAGCTGGTACAACAGGTGCCGTTTCTTCTTTTACACCCGTATACTCTTTCCCTTCAGGTGATAACTTTTCTTGCGCGCCCATATTCCCCATTTGAGTATTTGCTGCCTGATTACCTTGTGCATGCATGGAAGGAATATAGACGGTTTCTCCAACCAGAAGAGCATTTGGATTCTTTAATTGCGGATTCGCATTGATCATGTCTTTCAACGGAACTCCCCAAGCTTGTGACAGCTTCCATAACGAATCGCCTTGTACTACCTTGTGACTGTGCAGCACGCCCTCTGGCTTTGGTGTTACCGGCTGTGCAGGAATTTTGACCTTCATGCCAATATCCAACTTGTCGGGATCTGCAATCTGCGGGTTGGCCGCAATCAATTTGTCCAGCGCGACATTGTATTTTTGGGACAGCAGATATAAGGTGTCGCCTTTTTTCACCATGTGTATTTTCACAGGGAACTAACCTCCTAGACGTCATACTTGGGCAGTACATTCGCCCATACCGTTACTACATCCTATGCAGCAACCGGGCTAATGACATCATCTGAACAAAAAAAATCCTCCCGCCTTCTAAAATCCCACATACACGAGGCATGTTACATTTTATCGGACAAGGAGAATTCCTGTTATTTATTCAATTCGACGCAGTGATTTATTCCCACACCTTGTAGCCGTCTTTGTCGACAATTTGGCGGAAAGCTTCAAGCAATTGCAATGTAACCGGACCCGCTACACCCGAACCAATCGTTCTTCCGTCTACTTCGCACGCCGCAATAACTTCCGCAGCCGTGCCTGTGAAAAACACTTCGTCTGCAATGTACACATCATGAAGCGTGAAAGGCACTTCTTTTAACTCAATACCTAACTCCCCGCACAGATCAATAATCGCTTGACGGGTGATGCCTTCGAGTGCTCCAAGGTAACAAGGCGGAGTATACACCACACCATTTTTGATAATGAAAATGTTATCGCTTGAGCCCTCGGTTACGTAGCCTTGCGAGTTTAGCATAATAGCCTCACCTGCACCCGAAAAGTTCGATTGCAATTTGACAAGGATGTTGTTCAGATAGTTGAGGGATTTAATTTTCGGATTCAACGCATCCGGGATGTTACGACGCTGGGATACGGAGACGGCCTTCAATCCAGTAAGATACGCTTCTTCCGGATAGATTGCTAGCTGTTCTACAATAATGATCACGGAAGCTTTAGGGCAACGCGTCGGGTCAAGGCCCAGGTTCCCTGGTCCGCGTGAAACGATCAGACGAATATAACCGTTACGCATATCATTGCGGCGTACCGTTTCAGCCATCACTTCAAGCATCTCATCGTAGGACAGCGGAATGTTCAAACTGATGGATTTTGCCGAATCATACAAGCGATCCAAGTGAGCCTTACATCTGAAAATATTTCCATTGTAAATCCGAATACCTTCGAAGATCCCATCTCCGTACAAGAATCCATGGTCATACACCGAAACTTTTGCATTTTCCTTGGTTACATACTGACCATCCAAATAGATCCATTGTTCTGCCATGACTAACTGCACCTCCATTAAATATGCATTTCCTATATTTCCGGAACATAATGAACCTGTCCATTTTACAACAAAAATAACGGAAAAACTCTCTTATTTCACATAGACGCCGAATGATCTCTTTGCATTCATTATCCAACCACTACCGGTTATTTCCGTGAAGGGTATGTATAACATGGATAACTACCAAGAACACGAACCTGACAATTCAAAGCCTCGATTTCGGCCATGGCTGCCGTGAGCAATACGGAATCGACCGTTTCAATCACATCAATGTAAAAATAGTAACTGCCCAAACGTTTCTTCGTTGGACGAGATTCAAGACGGGTCAGATTCAGCTTTCTCCATGCAAAAGCCGACAACACCTGATGGAGTGCACCCGGTGCATCCTCAGGCAATGTAACAAGCAAGCTTGTCTTCACATGATCCGGTTCACGCGGAATATCGACCGGTTCATGGCCAATTAGTACAAAACGGGTGTAGTTATTGTCATGATCCGTCACACGTTCAGCCATAATATCGAGACCATGCTTTTGCGCAGCCAGCTTCGTGCCGATTGCTACCCAGCCCTTACCTGGATTTTTTTTCACGATCTCCACCGCTTCAGCTGTGCTGTTCACGCCTTCAAGATCTGCATCAGGTGAATGTTGCCGAATAAAATTCTGACACTGCGGGATGGCCACAGGATGGGATAGAATCTTGGTAATTTTACCAAAATCATATGTGCCATCGTCCGTGACAAATTCATTCCCATGTCCGATAACATTCTGGATGGAGGGATACACCCACTCCGCCTGCATTGGGATATCCACTTCATTGACAAGCCAGTCCATATGCAGACTAACGGAGCCTTCAATTGTATTTTCAATCGGAATCACACTGTACTGCACACTCCCGCTATCAACCGCACGAAAAATGTCCGAAATGAGTTTGGAGTGCTGCAAATCGAGGGCTTCCCCATCGAAAAGAAAATCGATTGCTTCGTGTGAGACTGATCCTTCTGGTAAAACTGCAATTCGTTTCATGCGTTAACTTCCCCTTTGATCCTGTCCAAAAAAGGACGTTCATCTTGATCCGGCAGTATGAGGGCGCCGTCCAGGTCCGGGTCCAGCCATAAGGCAGAGGCCGCGATTCCCTCCTGCTTCATAATACCCAGCAAGTACTGTTCCAGTTCTTCCTTCCGGGTATCGTGACGATCTACCAGTGTAAGAACAGTTGGTCCAGCTCCGCTTAGCGCAGCACCCAGTGCACCATGTTCAGTAGCATGATCTAAAATCTCCGTCATGCCGGGTACCAACGAGGCACGATAAGGCTGGTGAATCCGGTCCGACATCGCCTTTTGGATCATATCGAGTCGCCCGCTGGCTAATGCAGCAACGAGCAATGAAGAACGACTCACATTGTGTACGACATCAGGCATGCCAAACTGCTTGGGAACGATATCCCTCGCTTTAGATGTGGACAACTGGAAGTCTGGCACGATAACCAAAGCCTGCAAATCCTGGTGAGGCTCAATGCGAAGATAGTCGACGCGTTGACCATCCCAAGCTGCTGTAATGATACCCCCATATAACGATGCACCAACGTTGTCTGGATGTTTCTCCAGTGCTGTAGCCATGTCTAGCAGCTTATCATTAGATAACGGACTGCCGATCAATGCATTGGCACCAACAAGCGCACCAACAATTGCTGATGCACTGCTTCCAAGGCCTCGAGTGAGGGGGATGTCGGAATACATCGAAAATTCAAGCTCAGGCACAGAGACTCCTGCCTCACCAAATACCATTTGTGCAACTTCATAAAGGAGATTTGATTTATCTACAGGCAGACCTGTCAGATGTTCTCCAAAAAGATGGAATGTTGTCTGTGTTGCCGGTTTGATCTCAAGCCAGGCATACAGAGACAAGGCCATACCCAGGGTATCAAACCCTGGACCCAGATTGGCTGTGCTTGCCGGGATTTTTACGGTTACTTTATCACGCAAGCTCATACAGACTGTTGTTCCAGTTGGGCAATAGCTGCCATAACTGCCTCTTCTGTATCTTCAACGACCAGCGGCTCCACAGCAGCCGTTTTAATTGCTACATTCGGATCTTTCAGGCCGTTACCTGTTAACACGCATACAACCGTTTCTCCGCCTTTGAAGTAGCCCTCACTATGCAATTTGTACACACCAGCCACGGATGCAGCAGAAGCCGGTTCAGCAAATACCCCTTCACGTGCCGCAATGGTGCGGTATGCCGCCAAAATTTCGTCATCCGTAACGTAGTTAATCTGACCATTTGACTCTTCAGCTGCAGCCACTGCTGTTTTCCAGCTGGCAGGGTTACCGATTCGAATCGCTGTAGCTACAGTTTCTGGCTCAAGAATGGGTTCTCCCTTAACAATTGCCATAGCTCCTTCTGCCTCAAACCCGACCATACGCGGCAATGTGTTCGATTTCCCTGCCTCTTTATACTCTTTAAATCCTTTCCAGTATGCTGAAATATTACCCGCATTACCAACCGGAATAGCCAGAACATCCGGTGCATCTCCCAATTGCTCAACCAATTCAAAAGCAGCTGTCTTCTGTCCTTCAATCCGGTATGGATTCACAGAGTTTACGAGTGTAATCGGGTGTTTAGCCGTAATTTCACGTACAATCTCAAGGGCACGGTCAAAGTTACCATTGATCGCGATGACTTTGGCACCATAGATCATCGCTTGAGCGAGTTTACCCAATGCAATATTGTTATTTGGAATCAATACGATACAATTCAACCCACCACGTGCGGCATAGGCTGCAGCAGCTGCGGATGTATTACCAGTAGATGCACACATAATCGTACGGCTGCCTTCTTCCATTGCTTTGGCAACAGCCATAACCATTCCGCGGTCCTTGAAAGAACCTGTAGGATTCAAGCCTTCATATTTGAAATACAGATTCAATCCGAGTTCCTTCGACAGATTCTCTGCATGAATCAGCGGCGTATTTCCTTCCTGAAGTGTAAGCTGTGGCGTATTTTCATTGACTGGAAGGTGTTCTTTGTAAGTTTGCAGTAATCCTTGATATCTCATTGTAGGTAAACTCCTTTAGGTTTAATGATCTAGATTCATGAAATGACGATTTGCTTGCAAAACAAAAATATAAACTAATTATATTTTAAAATGACTCAACAACTAACCTTCTACACGATAAACACTCTTAATGCGGCGAATCACGTTGAGTGATTCAAAATGCTTAAGCACCTTGTCCATGCTCGCCTTACTTGCATTATGTGTAACGATAATGATCTCAGCGTCTGGATTGTGCTCATTCGGCTGTTGCACAACGGAAGCGAGACTGACTTCATATTCGGCAAAAATCTGCGTAATCTGCGCCAGCACCCCTGCTTTGTCGTCCACGTGCAGTAATATAAAATTTTTCGAAAAAATTTGCTCATCACTCTGCAGTCTCTTCTGTTTATACGGCACGATTGCTTTTACTCCGTTTACACCAAGCTTGAGGTTTTTCGTTACGGCAACAATGTCAGCAACTACGGAAGTAGCTGTTGGCAATTCACCCGCCCCTGCTCCGTAAAACATCGTCTCGCCTACCGCCTCACCGTGTACATACACTGCATTGAACACACCGTTTACCGATGCGATTGGGTGGTTCTTTCTCACCATCGTTGGTTGCACACTAATCGTAATCTCATCATCGATGCGATCTGCGATGCCAAGTAACTTCAACTCATATCCCAGTCTTTTCGCATACGTTATATCTTCACGCGTGACGGAGGAGATCCCCTTAACGGTAACATCCTTCAATTCCACATTCGTCCGGAAACCGAGGGTACCCAAGATTGCCATTTTTCGAGCAGCATCGAGTCCTTCTACATCTGAGGTCGGGTCTGTTTCCGCGTACCCTAAAGCTTGAGCTTCCGCTAGCACCTCTTCATAGGATGCGCCTTCCTGACTCATTTTCGTCAAAATATAGTTCGTTGTGCCGTTCACAATCCCCATAATCCGCGTGATCCGGTCCGAAGAGAAACCTTCAATCAGCGTGCGGATGATCGGGATACCTCCAGCCACACTGGCCTCATAAAACACATCACATTGCTTTTCCTGCGCTTTAGCCAGAATCTCTGAACCATGCAATGCCATAAGATCCTTGTTCGCTGTTACAATATGTTTCCCACGTTCCAGTGCTTCAAGAATATATTCTTTCGTCTGATCGATGCCGCCCATCACTTCAACGATAATATCAATGTCCGGGTGACGAATGACATCCCAAGGGTTCTCTGTTAGCTTCGCCCGGTCAATAGGAATAACACGATCCTTCTCCGTGTTCTTCACCGCTATCTTCTCAATGATAATTGGCGACCCCACCTGGCTGCTCAGATCCTCCTGATTCCCTTCCACAATTCGGACAACGCCCGTTCCAACCGTGCCCAGGCCCAACAATCCGACTTTTACCGGTTTCACTAACGACCTACCCCCTATTGTCTAATCCTATATTCTCTAAGCCCGATTAACCTTGGCCTACGATCCGTGTACGCTTCACCCCAGGCATATCTTGCATTCGATCCAGCATTTCTCCAATCTCTCCATGCAGATGCGTCGTTTCCACGGAAATGACAACATTGGCTCTGCCCTGAAGTGGAATACTCTGATTAATCGTAAGCACGTTGGCTCCATAACCTGCAAAATGTCCAAGCACACGAGACAGAATACCAGACTGATGCTCCAGGTCAATCGAGATCGTTACGATTCGCTCACGCTCCAGCTGATTGATCAGATGGATTCCATCTTTGTACTTGTAAAAGGCACTTCGGCTTAATCCAACCTGCTCGACGGCCTCATGCACTGTTTTAACATCACCGGAAGCAAGCAACTCTTTCACCTGCATCGTTTTTACCACAGCTTCAGGCAAAATATCTTCCCGTACTAAGTAATAGCGTTCATTCACAGAACGTCCTCTCCTCAAAGACTCATGTATTCATATAGTGGACATTATATAGGATGAATCACAAAAGGGCAATACGTGACATGTCTATTTTTCAAAAACTGTTTCTCACATTATACAGACTTCTCTCTCTCATGTCAGAAAACAAACAAAAAAAACGCAGCCTCACGGTAACTTCCCGCTTCACTGCGTTTCTCATTTTTATTAAGCAATCGTCAGCCGATGATGTTCACAATTTTTTTTGGCCTAGCGGCTTAGTAGTAACTGCTGCTTTCCACAAATTCAAACTCGAAATCTCCAATACGCACAATCGTACCTTCCACGGCACCGCGTTTACGAAGCTCATCATCCACACCCATGTGACGAAGTGTACGAGCCAACTTCAGAATAGCCTCGTGTGAATTCAACTGCATCCGTTTCATCATGCGATCAATCTTGACACTCTCCACAATGAATGTATCGTTCTCACGCACAATACGGAAACCTTCGTCCTCTTTTTTCTCCAAACTGTATACTTTACGCTCGGAAAGATCGGCTACTTCTTCTACCTCAGGCTCATCCGGAATCTGATCCAGCAGATCAGCCGCTCGGTACAACAGTTCCTGAATACCTTGACGAGTCAGCGACGAAATAGGCATGATTTCAATATCTGGCTTCACTTCACGAACCTGTTGCAAAAATTGCTCCAGATTAGCTTCGGAATCCGGCATATCCATTTTGTTCGCAGCTACAACCTGCGGTCTCTCGGCAAGCACCGGATTGTATAGTCGCAGCTCATCATTAATTTTCTGCCAGTCTTCGAAAGGATCACGCCCTTCAGAACCCGACATATCCACAACATGAATAATAACTCGTGTCCGCTCAACATGTCGCAGGAACTCATGTCCCAGTCCGACACCCTCATGTGCCCCTTCAATCAGACCCGGCAAATCGGCCATAACAAAACCGCGGCCCTCACCCACATCAACGACACCCAAGTTAGGGGTAATGGTTGTGAAGTGGTATGCCCCAATCTTCGGCTTAGCAGCAGATACAACGGACAGTAACGTAGATTTACCCACACTCGGGAACCCGACTAGTCCCACATCCGCCATGACTTTAAGCTCAAGCACGATATAACGCTCTTCGCCTTCCTCACCGTTCTCGGCAAGTTCAGGTGCCGGGTTTCTTGGCGTTGCAAAGCGGATGTTACCACGCCCGCCGCGGCCACCTTTGGCTACAACCACCTGCTGACCATGACGCGTTAGATCAGCTAACACTTCGCCACTGTCTTCATCCACGATCGTCGTGCCCGGCGGGATACGCACAATCATGTTCTCTGCATTCGCACCATGCTGGCTTTTGTTACGTCCCTTCTCACCACGTGGGGCTTTGAAGTGACGCTGATAACGAAAGTCCATCAATGTCCGCAGACCTTCATCTACCCGGAAAATAATATCGGCTCCCCGGCCGCCATCGCCGCCGGCAGGGCCACCCTCCGGTACATATTTCTCACGACGGAAAGAGACGATACCGTCTCCTCCATCTCCTGCTTTTACATAAATCTTCGCTTTATCAACAAACATTGGTTACCCCTTCTTCCTATATTCCACAAGGCATTCTGAATTGTACAAACGTATCCCCAGACGGAAGCTGCTCCGTTCTGACTTTTTTACCTTTGAGTACAGCTGTTAATTGCCGCAGCGTTTCTGGATCCGGGGTTTGATCTCCGTCCAACCGGACGACGACATCTCCGTGATCCTGTCCGAAGTTCAAGGTCAGTTTGCGTACCTCTCCCCAAGACGACCGGCCACCGCCATACTGATAGGCCCGAATTGCATCCGCAATCGCCCCCGTAAGCGACTCGCCATCCTCGGGAGAGACCAGAGCACTGAGCTGCAGCTCTTCTTCTACTTCCACATGCAATTCCAGTGCAGCTCCACTGGCCCGAAAAGATTGCAAATAAAAGACGAGAGAAGGTATACCTAATTTAGATATACGGCTTTCTTCCGTTACCCGCTCTTTTATTCTTTCCACACATTGCAGGGATTTATCAAGTTTGCCCAGCCTAAGATATCCATATAACACTTGGAGATCGTTCATCCAGTCATGCCGATGATGATTTAATGAAGCTATTGCTGTTTTTTCCATGGATTGAATGATGATTCTGCGTTCCGCCTCCGCCTGCTTTTTCATCGCATATCCTGATACTAACATCACTGCGACGGACCAAAATGCGCACACAACGCTCGCAAAAGACGCTGGATACAACATAACGAAAACCAAAGGAATCACAAGTGAACATGCCGCAATCCACGGCACTCTTTTCCAGGATTTCATGGCTTCTCCCCGTTCTACCAAACTAGGTTGGTTTCAACCCACCGTAACCAAGTATAACATGTCTTTTCTGCCAGTTCATTATCGAATAGTCGCAGAATGCAAAAAACCTCCGGCAAAAATGCCGAAGGCTCCTTAGGCGGAATGCCGATATTAAGCTTCTACTGCAGCTGCTACTGGAGCAACGTTTACAGGGTAGATGCTTACTTTTTTGCGATCGCGACCCCAACGTTCGAATTTAACAACGCCGTCGATTTTCGCGAACAAAGTGTCATCTTTACCGATACCTACGTTTGTTCCTGGGTGAATTTTCGTTCCGCGTTGGCGAACGAGAATGCTACCACCAGTTACAGTTTGGCCATCTGCACGTTTAACACCCAGACGTTGTGCATTACTGTCACGTCCGTTCTTCGTGGAACCTACACCTTTTTTCGATGCGAACAACTGAAGATTTAATTTCAACATGATTGGTTTTCCTCCTTCTTTGCTTATTGGTGTTGCTGTATTTGAATATACTTCCCGTATGACTCTGCAATATTAGAGAGCATAACTACCATGGATTCGAGCAACAACTGTACCTGAGAAAAAGTTTCCCCTTTTGCCAGCACCGGTAAAGAACCGCTTAAAAAACCATTCTTCATCTTGGCATCCATCTCGATACCAGTTAATGCTTCAATCGAGTTCACTGTACCTACTGTAACAGCAGATACCCCGGCACATACGATATCTTCTCCACGCTTGGCAAAATTGGCATGCCCTTCGATAGAAAAGCGTTCGATGTTCCCGTCCTCATCACGAAAGATTTGAACGATAATCACTTATCGCACCTTCTTACGCTTTGATTTTTTCGATAGTTACTTTAGTGTACGGTTGACGGTGACCTTGCTTCACATGGTAGTTCTTTTTCGGTTTGTATTTGTATACAACAACCTTTTGACCTTTGCCATGTTTCTCAACCTTAGCCGTTACAGTAGCTCCGGAAACCAATGGTGTACCTGCTGTCAAACCTTGATCGTTAGATACAGCCAGGACACGGTCGAACGTTACGCTTTCGCCGTCGTTCGCATTCAATTTCTCGATGAACAGAACATCGCCCTCTTGGACTTTGTACTGTTTGCCGCCTGTTTCAATAATTGCGTACATTTGCCTTGCACCTCCTCATGTCTCAGACTCGCCCGTTCTCAGGTGACAGTACCTTGCGGAACTGTTCTTAAACCTGGTCAGTGCGGTTACAGCATGTGCAAGACCAATAGGCTTAAACACATACTTGATGATTATATCACGCAGTATATTAAAAATCAATGCAAAGGTGAAATATATCTTTTCCCCGTGCCATGACAGGAAGAACAAGCTTCCACGTAGGGCAAGGTACTTTCTTCTCTTACTTTTTTGCGAGTCAGTTCAAGCAACCCGAGTTTCGTCCATCCCATTACAAAAGCTTTGGTCCGATCCTTACGTAGCTCCTGCTCCAGCACAGACGCTACATCATGCCGATTCGATGCCTCTTCCATATCGATGAAGTCAACGATAATCATGCCGCCAATGTCCCGTAGTCGCATTAACCGAGCAATCTCCACTGCAGCCTGCATGTTGGTTTCGGTTACCGTCTCTTCCAGACTATCTCCACCTGCTCCGGTATACTTGCCTGTATTCACATCAATCACGGTCAGCGCTTCGGTATGATCAATAACGATATACCCACCTCCGGGTAGCCAAACTTTGCGGGCAAAATCTTTGTTCAGCTGTTCCTGTACACCGTAAGCATCAAAGATAGATTCCGTTCCGGAATACACCTGAACTCGAGGCTCATGCCCTGGACAGATCTCTTCAAGCAACGTCCGTATTACGCGAGCCTGTCCTTCACTATCCGTGATCACCTCGTCACTACCAGGAGTATACACATCTCTAATCACTCGCTGAATCATGCTTTGGTCTTGGTGCAACAAGCTTGGAGAAGGCAAACTGTCTGCTTTTTCTCGAATCAGAAGCCACTGAGCTCGTAATGCCTCCAAATCAGTCTGAATCGCCTCATTCGCTTCTTCCGCAGATACGGTACGAATAATCAGCCCTTCTTCGTCCCGAAGCAACCGCTCTCCCATCCCTTTGAGGCGGGAACGATCCCCCTCCCGGGCAATCTTTTTGGAAACAGCCACATAACCCGCTACAGGCATGTAGACAAGCCAGCGGCCCGGAAGTGAATAATGAGTCGTCACCCGGGCTCCTTTGCTTCCTACCGGTTCCTTCAGAACCTGTACAATTAATTCCTGACCCGGACGCAGCAACTCCGAGATGGAAGGTTTTATTTTAGGTTGCTTCTCCAGATGGGGGTGGAGCACATCATCCACATACAGAAACGCATTCTTTCTCTGACCAATATCCACAAAGGCAGCCTGCATACCCGGTAACACATTCACTACCCGTCCCTTGAAAAAGGAACCTAGCAACCCGCGCTCGCGTGTACGCTCTGCCGTGAACTCCACAGCTTTGCCTTCTTCCAGAAGCGCCATTTGCATGAGGTTATGTTCATTATGTACAATCATTTGTTTCATGGCTTCACCTCTAGAAGACCCTTCAATTTATCCACATCCATTTCATATTATAGGCAATAACGATCATAAATGTATTACCCCGTTTGAGAGCAGGTTCATCAGTAGGCTTCACAATTTGTCGGTATTTTGTTGAAAGTACGAGCCAATCACTCTCTGTTCAGGCAAAACCGCCAGGATACGTCCCTGCTTATTCATCACGTATACCATATGGTACTGTTCCCTTTTTAATAGACGCAAAATAGTGTCCAAAGGTTTCGCTGGGAACGAGATTATCGGTTGGGCCAAGCCACCTGTAGTTGCATACCGGACAAAAACAGCTTCCCGGTTCATCAGAAAACGGATAAAACGATAAGGCACGTTCCGATAATCGGTAAAATTGGAGTAAAACAAAAAAAGGCCTATTAATAAAAGGTTCAACGGTAGCCCGTAATCGCCGGAAAGCCACCGGCTAATCGCAACCAAAATAACCCCTGCGCTACACAGGATACTGATGCGATAAGTCCACATGAGTGTAGTATAGTAAGGAGCCCACAGGCTGACAATCGCCTGAACGATCTTTCCCCCGTCCAAAGGCAGTACTGGCAACAGATTAAACAAAGCAATGAGCAGGTTGGCTTGGATGATATAATCCAGAAACAGTGGGTCCCCCAACTGAAATCGGCTTAGAAGCAGTACTATGCCAACCATCAGAATGTTCTGCAACGGTCCAGCCAAGGCAATGACAATCTCGCGGTAAGCCGTCAGTTTGCCTCCATCTTCAATAACAGCCACTCCCCCAAAGGGAAGCATCTGTATAGACAATACACGGCAGCCCAGAAGGGCCGCCGCGGCAGCATGTCCGCATTCATGAATAAATACGATGGCAAACAGCGTGATCAGTTCGATAAAATGTCCAGTTAGCAGGGAGGTCATCATGATGATGACAAAAAACGGATGAAGCGAGATTCGCACTCCCCACACCCTAATCAAGGGCAACGACTTCCGCAGGGTCTACGTACTCTTCTCCTTCTTTTATCGCAAAATAAAGCGTAGCAGGCTGATCCGTGCTTCCACCCTTTAAGCGTCCCACCACATTCCCCGCTTCGACCCAATCATTCACCTGAACGTCACTCTCGTTCATCCGGCCGTATATGGCGGTCACCTTACCAGCGTGCTGGATAACGACGGTATACCCGCTGGTTGCATCCCCCAGAACCTCAAGCACACGCCCGGCACCTGAGCTGACGACTTGCACGAGCCCTCCTGTAGTAGCGGCATCTGGAACAATCTCAATTCCCTTCATACTTAAAGCAAATGGCTGAACGACCGTACCTGAAATTGGTTTACCGAGAAGCTGCCGGATTCCTGAGCCGTTTACTACATCAGTGGTATGTCCAAGTACCGGCAGGAAAGAAGGTGTCCCACCGAAATTCCGTTCATACCATGCCGTAGCCGCAGCAAAATCCATGTCGTTATGAAGTACTTCAGCAATAACGGTTTTAGGTGCTATCGTCCATGATGCATTTAATTGAAACAGTCCCCACACGCCTGCAAATAGTACTGCACTGACTACCGTACGCCGTAGGAACGATCGAATCAAATTAAAACCAGAACGCCCTGTAGGGCCGAAATGTCCATTTTCCTTCTTCCACAACCATTCCGGGTCTCTTTCCGCTGGTTCCTCTACAAAAACAAACGGCTTCTGCCGGTTCGTTTCATCATACTCGCTATTTCTACCTTGATCTTTACTTCCGTCTATGCTTATGTCTGCGTTTCTCTCTCTTTCACTGCCCTGATCGCTTTCTCTTCCACGATCCCATCGAAAAACCGGCTTTTGTTCTTGCAACACTTCATGCACTGCCCCATCCATAAGCCGCCGTATCCGCTCTTCTCGTCTCTGTTTGATTCTCCGTTTTGTATTCATGCCATGTCCTCCCGCCGAGGCTTGTTTACTACATCCTATGAATCAACAGCAAAGAATATGAACAAGCCTCCATACTAACTGAACCGAAAATAAGCTTTAGCTTTAAATTACGAATGTTGTGTGTGGGAGTGTCACTACGGCAGTTTACCAAATAGCTGACCACGTAATTACACGTAATAAAGCAAAGCAATGCCTGTGAGCAGTGAGTAAACGAGGCATACACAAAAAAAACAGCCGGACACGCTGCCCCGGCTGTTACTTGAAGTTCAATTTAACGAAATTTATTTCACGCTCTACATACCCTTTAACCCATCCCGAAAAATTTCTTGAAACGGGAAAATGCGCCCTTCTTCTGCTCCATCTGCATTAATGGCACGGTATCCCCCAAAATTCGTCTTGCAATATTGCGATAAGCAATGGCTGCAAGTGAATCTGGGTTCATCACTGTAGGTTCGCCAGAATTGGCAGCCTTGATGACAAGTTCATCATCTGGCACGATGCCAATCAGGTCGATGTTAAGTACTTGTAAAATACCATCGATATCAAGCATGTCACCTGACTTCACCATATTGTTGCGAATCCGGTTCACTACCAGCTTAGGAGACTGAATGTGTGAACTCTCCAGCAAGCCGATGACACGGTCCGCATCACGCACTGCTGCATTTTCCGGTGTAGTGACCACGATGGCCTGATCTGCTCCTGCTACCGCATTTTTGAATCCCTGCTCAATCCCTGCCGGGCAGTCAATAATGACGTATTCAAAATCTTTTTTGAGTTCCAGGATGATATCTTTCACCTGTTCTGGCGATACAGAGTTTTTGTCTCTCGTCTGCGCTGCAGGCAACATGTATAATTCTTCGAAACGCTTGTCTTTTACCAAAGCCTGATTCAAACGGCAACGGCCGTCCGCAACATCGCACAGATCGTAAATAATGCGGTTCTCGAGTCCCATCACAACATCCAGATTACGAAGGCCGATATCGGTATCGACCAAACAAACCTTTTTGCCTAGCAGCGCCAGGGCTGTCCCGATGTTTGCCGAGGTGGTCGTCTTACCCACGCCGCCTTTACCCGAAGTGATCACGATCGCCTCTCCCATGAGCTACACTCCTTTAAACACATTAAAATCTCGGCGCAACCGAACGATATTGCTCATCTTGTCGATCTGCATCTGATTGTCCTGCAAATAAGCAAATTCCATTCCGGTTTCATGACTCTCCCATTCATCTGGAGGACGACTGATTACATCAGCAATACGCAACTGTGTTGGCGCAAATACCGATGCTGCGATAATAGCCTCTTCGTCCCCGCTGATTCCAGCATGAGCCATACCTCTGAGTGAACCCAAAACATATATATCCCCAGTACACGTCACCGTGCCCCCTGGATTGATATCTCCGAGAAACAGGAGATTCCCCTCATGATGAAGCACCTGACCTGATCGTACCATGCCGCACATCGTCACAATCGGCGGGGGACCTTTGACCTCCTGTACAAGTGCAGGCGAGTCAAAGGATCGGATCAGTAGATTCCCTTTTTGCTTCAATATATCCAGAATCTCTTCTTTCTGATCTTCCGTAATTTCTCGCGCTCCAAGCTTGATATCCACATGAACAATCGGTCCGGTCAAAATGTTTTGATGGCTGTGTTCCAGCTTATAGCGGAGCTCATAGAGCAATTCCTCGAATTCACATTGATCGTCCAACAGGAAAACCAAGCCGTCTCGGATGCCTTTAATCGTTACGTGATTCGATTTTACCGTCATAAGCCTGTCCCTCCCATCTCATTACATTTCGTGCCCCGGTTCCCAAGTTCCTGCTTCTCGCTCCATAAATGTCATCAGGAAGCTTCATCTGCTTTACTTTTAGGTGTGCCGATCTTCTCCAGCTGTTTGCGTAGAGGCACATAAATGATCAGGGTAAACACAAAGTGAACAAACAGATTAGGGATCATGTATTCAATCAGTGCCCAGTCAAAGGTCACATGATTGAGCTGGAAGAGCTTGTATAAGAAAAATAACATCGTATCATTCAGCAAACTTCCAAGCAGGACAACTGAAACCATGATGGGCATCGGTGCACGCGGTGCTTGAAATATAAGTCCCATCATATAAGCAGATAATCCCATGGAGAATCCGTAAGGGCCAATCATCTCCCCGTAGAAGACGACATCATGCAAGAGTCCAAATAATATGCCGAGCACAAGGGCTGTATGCCTGTGATAATACACAGCAAAAAATAAAATAACGATATAAACCAGGTTGGCTGATATACGCATTTGCCAGGCTGAAGGAATGATCTGCGGCAGAATCGTATCTTCAGCAATGAACAGAATGAACAGTAACAGAAACAGAACCTGTTTGCGCGTAACCATTATTGTTTAACCTCAGGCGGAATGATCACAATCAGTTCTTTCCAATCGAGGAAGTTGGCATAGGGTTTAATTGTAGCCGTCTGTGTTAAACCGTATTCGCTCTTCTCGACGCTTTTCACTTCTCCAATACGCATGTACTTTGGAAAATTGTTGATGATACCAGATGAGATAATTTCATCACCTTTTGCGATATTGGAATCCTCTGCAATCTTGGTCATCTTTAACATACCGCTCTTCGGATCATAACTCTCGATCATACCAAACACTTTCTCTTTGCCTACAGCCGTAGCCGCAATCGCATTCGATGTTGGGTCATTAGCATCCATTGAAGTTAGCAAGTTCACCGTTGATGTATACGAACTGACATGGCTGATCACCCCAACCAAACCTTCCTGTGATGTAACAGCCATACCTGGTTTGATGCCTGCATTCTCCCCGATGTCTATGTTAATCGTTCTACTGTTTGGATCGGAATTGGCACTTATTACTTGGGCAATTCGAGAACCATAGTTGTATCGATTCTGTTGTTCTTTTGTAAAATTGAGCGCTTGCTCGAGTTGCTTGTTTTTTTGCTCTAAGTCATTGTATTTCAATCGGTCACGCGTATAGTGTCCCATCGCGATGCGAAGCTCTTCATTTTCCTCGTATACCGCACGCATGTTCGCTACATCTTTGAAAAAGCCCGCTACATAAGAAGCGGGCTTGTAAAATACGTATTGTACAAATCCAACTGAATCCTTGAGGAATTTCTCCGGCCAGGATAAATTGGCTCGCGGACTAAGCGTAAAGCCCATCAGCGCGATAAATGTAACAAGGCCCACCAGCAAAACAAAAAGTCTTTTGTTGCCAAGCAGTTTAAACAGTTCCAACACCCTCTAACATCCATTATTCTCTTCCGAGCCCAGCCCGGCGGGGAGATATCAGACCTGAAGTCCCTGCGAGAATATCAATCGATCCTCCCCTGTTAAGCGGGTTATAGCTCTCCCGGGATATCCGGGTACTCTACATTGAAGTGTTGCCGCCCAATCAAGGATCAGACGGCAAGCAATCCATTAACGCTTGGAACGAACTGCTGAACTGCTTCTGCTCTTGAACATATGAATATTTTCCAGTGCTTTACCTGTGCCGATCGCTACGCAATCTAGCGGATTCTCCGCAACAATGACAGGCATTCCTGTCTCTCCAGCCAGCAGCTTATCCAGATTGCGAAGCAGAGCTCCGCCGCCTGTCAGGACAATTCCCCGATCCATAATGTCTGCTGCAAGCTCAGGAGGGCACTTCTCAAGTGTTACTTTTACCGCTTCAACAATAGCATTCACGGTGTCTGCCAGAGCTTCGCTGATCTCATCAGAAGTAATGGTAATCGTCTTCGGCAGACCTGTTACCAGATCACGTCCGCGAATTTCCATCGTTTCCACTTGTTCCAGCGGCATAGCTGAACCGATATCCATCTTCAACTGTTCGGATGTACGTTCACCGATCATCAGATTGTATTGGCGTTTGATGTACTGAATCACGGATTCATCCATCTCGTCACCTGCTACACGCACCGAACGGCTGGTTACGATACCACCTAGAGAAATGACTGCCACTTCAGTTGTACCGCCACCAATATCAACGACCATACTGCCTGTCGGTTCCCATACGGGCAGATCTGCACCAATAGCGGCTGCAAATGGTTCTTCGATCGTGTAAGCCTCACGTGCTCCTGCCTGTTTGGTCGCATCTTCAACTGCACGTTGTTCCACGGCCGTAATTCCGGATGGTACACATACCATCACGTTAGGATGACGCTGAAACATAGAGCGTTGCTTCTGTGCCTGACGAATAAAGTATTTGATCATCGTTGCAGTAGTATCGAAGTCAGCAATTACGCCATCTTTCATTGGACGAATAGCGCGGATATTGCCAGGTGTACGTCCAATCATTTTTTTAGCGGACTCACCCACAGCCTCGATACTTTTTGTATCCGTACGCAGTGCGACAACCGAAGGCTCGCGCACCACAATTCCTTTTCCACGTACATAAACCAGCGTATTCGCTGTCCCCAAATCAATACCCAAATCTTTCGTAAAACCACCAAACATGACGTATTCTCCTTTTCTGCCTCATATTGCTGCTCCTGTTTCATTACAAGAGCATAACTTTCATTCCCACGAAACCGTGGAGCTAATATTCGCATGTAGTATTTTGAATCTGAATCTGCAAAGTAAAGTGAACCTATCTTTGACGGACACGTCCGTTATCATTCATAGGAAAACATCAACGCCAACCATTATATTATACCAAGCCCTTCTCCTTCAAACTTACGTATGTTCCATCACCAATAACAAGGTGGTCCAGAACGTCAATGCCCACGATTGCGCCGGCTTCAATCAGTCTTTTGGTTATCTGAATATCTTCCGGACTAGGCGTTGGATCACCGCTGGGATGGTTATGTGCGCACACAATTGAGGCACTGCTACATTTGATGGCGGCACGAAATACTTCACGCGGATGTACAATTGAAGCATTCAGGCTGCCCATGGAGAGTGTTTCCTGAGCTATGATATGATTTTTGCTATTCAAAAAAAGACACACAAAATGTTCTTTCTGCAAATAACGCAGTTGTTCCATTAGAATATCCGCAGCATCACGCGGTGTACGGATCGATGTCGATGGAGCAAGCCGACTCTTGGCAATCCGATGGCCCAGTTCAATACCTGCTTTAAGCTGAACCGCTTTGGCTTGTCCAATGCCCTTCATAGCTGTCATCTCTTCAAGGCTCAGATCCATCAACGAACGGATGCCACCTGCTTGATTCAGTATCCGCTGTGCCATATGCATGGCGGATTCCTTTCTCGTTCCTGTTCGAAGTAATATAGCAAGCAATTCGGTATGACTCAAGGCGCCCGCCCCATATTCCATCATGCGTTCTCTCGGGCGATCTTCCTGGGGGATGTCGCGCATCATGTATTGAGGCGACTCCATACGTTCCCTCTTTTCACAGCATCCGTTTTGATTATGTTTGTGGCAACACGTACACGCCAAATCCCTCCAGCATGTCACTGAGCAGAGATAGTGGCAAGCCTACCACATTAAAATAACATCCTTCAATGCGGTCGATCAGTGAAGCGCCAATGCCTTGAATAGCATATGACCCTGCTTTGTCTGAAGGTTCTCCCGTCTTCACGTACGCACGAATCGTAGCTTCAGACAGTTCCTTCATCGTTACATCCGTCTGACGATAATGCACCACCGAATGTCCGGTAGCTGCATCGATACAAGCAACACCCGTAAACACACGATGTTCCCGTCCTTGCAGACGTGACAACATCTGCTCAGCATCAGACTCATCCACAGGCTTGCCCAGAATCTCATTGTCAAGCACAACAACGGTATCACTGCCGACGATAATGGCATCCTTACTGCTACCTTCCAGTCCACGATACACAGCAAGCGCCTTGCGAAGAGCCAATTCTTGCACGGTCTGTTCTGGGGTCCAGTCTGATGGTGTATTCTCATCGGCATAACTCGGTATAACTTCAAACGCTAAATGGAGTGACGCGATCAGTTCCTTGCGCCGCGGCGATGTGGAGGCCAGAATAATCGGGCGCTGTTCTGTGTTATTCGACATTAACGGCTCCTTATACTACGGCAACACCTGTCCGAATCACAATAATAGATGTCACTAGTTTATTTTTTTGGTCAACATTCGTCATTCTCCTACAGTCTTCGATACAGCCACACAGCCGCAATAATACCAATCAGACTCAGGAGGCTCATTTGAAATTGAAATGAAAGGTCATATCTGAAAATATCGAGATCAGCCTGGGGCGACCAGCGAATCGTCGTGACCTTGGTTAAAAAGGCTACAGCTTTAACAGGCTGCAGTGCCTTGGCGATCCACGCTCCGGCCATCCAGCCAAGCAGCAGAAACAATAATAACACGCCGAAGTTTTTTTTCATCGGTTAATCTTCCCTCGCCATTTTTTGACACCCACATTATTATACGGGGTTTTGTACGTCAATACAAACACAAATCCGGCAGGGGGAACTATTTCCAGTTCCTTGCCGGATAGGAGTTTTGAGGCGTTGTTATGGGAATAGGAGCTTTATTGCTTTATAGACTCAAGCCACTTTTTCTGTTGGAGCACATACTCCATCAAATCTGACTGTACCGCCCACATGTGAACAGCGTCCGGATTTTTATTATACTCTGCAATGGCTGTTATCGCACTGTTCATCGATTTCTCCATGCTGGTCACAACCGGTTGAACGTCTACCGCCATTCCAGGCGCAAGGCTTTTTATGCCGGTCAACCACGTTTGATGCTGCGTCTGTAGTGCTTCCATCATCTCTGGTGAAATGGCTGCTTGTACTGACTGACCCAATTGCTGGATCGAGAGTGTTGATAACTGATCGACAAGCGCGGAGCTGTTTTTGAAGAAAAGAGCAACGTCCTCCTGCTTATTACCAAAGATCGCCGGATCCACCGCCGGATTGACGATCTCTTTGACATATAATTCCACTCCCTGAGACTTTAGTCTGGTACTGAGGAGCTTGGCCTCCTCACGATCCGCTGAGATGCCGGCATATACGCGATTGCCATCTTCAGGGTCCGAACTCGCAGCCAAGCCCGTTTGGGTGAGTTCAAGCTTCGCTTGCTCCGCTCGTTCCGGGGAACTGAATACCCCGTATTGCAGGGCATAGTATGTACCACCTGCAGATGATACTTCAAGTTGCCCTGCAGTTCCAGCAACTCCGTCCTGACCTGACACAGTAGAAACACTCTGATTCACAGGTAGCATTTCATCCGGTTTTACCACGTTCTCCTTGTTAAAAAGGGACAAAATAACCATACCGAACAGAGCTCCGGTTACTAATGCCCCTGAAACAGAGCCGATCATCTTCCAGCCTCTGGGAGGACGATTTCGTTTATATGAATAGTTCTCCGATTCAACCATCCAGTTATGGCCCTGATCCAGATCTTGACTTCTTTCCGAATCAAATTCATATTTATCATCCTGCATATTCCGATCTGAGGCGTAGTTTGTATGGGGTGAACGGGAAGCATCTGCCAGAATCGTCCCTCCCCAATCCATAGGCATGTCCTCTACTGCCATTGATGAACCAGAGGTGTTGTTTGTGTCTGGTTCAGGCTTCGGCAACGACTGTACTGTATTAGGCAAATTTTCGTTCATTGTGACCAGTGTACTGGATGCCGTCATCCCCTGCTTTTCCAGCTTGTCCGACTCCTGATCTCCGAAGCGAAACGTCATTCTGGCGTTGCTCACCCGTACCCTCTCCTTTGTCCCATTTATATCATCTATATGTTGAGATGGAGGATAACATTCCACGGAATGATTAAATCTTCAGACTTTCTAATCATATGAATCCCAAGCCAAAAACGCCTGGCTCCATGAAGAAGACAGACGTTTTAAGTACGGTACCCGTTGATCAAAAGGTCCATGGAACATATACTCCGATGAGAAATCACAAGAATAGTAGCGATTGTTCCCCAATTTGTTGATCCCTAAGTTCAACTTGCATCATTTTGAAATCACAAAATTATTTCAAACCTTTGGCGAGTATATCGCCCACTTTCCAAATATCCCCTGCGCCCATCGTAAGCACAAGATCTCCTGGCTGTAGCCGCGGCTCTAGATCAGCCACAACTTCCTCTTTGGTCGGCAGGTATCTTGCTGATGCATTGCTGTTCTGCACGATCAGTTCAACGAGTCTTGCGGAGTGGACACCTTCAATCTGCTTTTCACCGGCAGGAGAATAGATATCGGTAATCAGCACCTCATCCGCCTCGGCAAAAGCCCGGCTGAACGCATCCAGCAGGAAAAATGTCCTTGTATAACGCTGCGGCTGAAATACAGCAATAATCCGTTTACCTGTCGCTTTCGCCGCACTGATTGTAGCTTCAATTTCTGTAGGGTGGTGAGCGTAATCGTCAATAATGAGCATATCACGCGCCTCACCCAACACCTGAAATCTGCGTTTCGCCCCATGGAATTGCACGATAGCTGCTGTAATCTTCTCAAACGGAATGCCTGCTTCAAGACAAGTAATAACCGTAGCCATCGCATTGTAGACGTTGTGTTTACCAGGTACTGACAACTCCACTGTTCCCATCGCTGTACCTCGATGATTCATGGTGAACGAGATACGGCGATCCCCGAGAACGATATCTGTTGCTGTGTAATCAGCAACCTGCTCGATGCCGTAAGTTGTAATGCGAGACTTGAGATGCGGCAAAATAGCCTGCACATTTTCATCATCAGCGCATACAATGGCTGTGCCCTCTGGACGAATCTGACTGAGGAACTGTACATAAGCTTTCTTTAGTTCCTCGAAGTCACTGTTATAATTCTCTAGATGGTCAGCTTCAATGTTCGTTACGATGCCAAGCCAAGGATGGTACTGTAAAAAAGAGCCATCGCTCTCGTCCGCTTCCGCGACAACCCACTCGCCTTGACCTGCTTTGGCATTGGTTCCCAAATTCATGATTTCTCCACCTATAATATAGGTAGGATCTATTTCACATTGCTCCATAACCAGTGCGATCATGGAAGAAGTTGTCGTTTTGCCATGCGCACCTGCAACGGCCACGCCTTTGCGCTCGTTTAACAAACGTGCCAGCATTTGAGCGCGATGAAGGATAGGTATGTTTAGCTGCTCCGCAGCTACACGTTCCACATTATCCGCAGGAGCTGCTGTAGAATAAACGACAAGATCCGCTCCGTTCACATGCTCCGCGGTATGTCCAATATATATTTTCGCCCCTTTGGCTGCCAACTTCTCTGTCAACTCCTGTGAAGCGACATCCGATCCGGTAACGGTATATCCCATCTCCAGCATAACCCGGGCGATGGCACTCATGCCATAACCGCCAATCCCTATAAAATGAACATGTTCCGATGTGTTTAACAAAACTTTCACCAACCTTTTTCAGAATCGGTTTGATGCAAAAGGGCCGCCCGCACGTCCGCAATCAGATAAAGCGTGCCGGAAACCACCCCCAGATCCTCCGCTTCCGTCCGTGACTTCAATAGATCAAGTGCCTTTGCCCAGTTCGGCTCGACGATGATATCCAGTTCCTGCTTCGCAATGGCGGGTCGTACCCGTTCGACAATCTGCAACAATTCGGTTGCAGCCATTTTACGGCGGAAATCTGGCTCGGTCAGGATCAGCGTATCCACTAGTGGCAGTATATGCTGCAAATATGCTTCGTGATGCTTATTCGCCAGCATACCCATCATCAAAATTAACTTTTTTTGAGGATAACCGTCGATAATGCTCTTGGCAAGCGATTCTGCCCCTTCAGGATTATGCGCTCCATCGAGTACAATCAGTGGATTGTCACTGACTTTCTCAAATCTTCCCGCCCAGAAGGCATTCTCAAAACCAAGTTTAATATCGTCTTCATCCAGCATAAATGCCATATATTGTCTTAGTAATTCAAGAGACATTAATGCAGCAACAGCATTATCACATTGATATACACCTTGCATACGAATGTGAATATTCAGATCACGGAATGGACCGGAGAACTGAAGCGTTTGTCCATCCTTGCTACTTTCAAGCCTTTGGTATGAAAATTGGTCCCCAGCCAAGTACACCGTTGATCGCAATCGCTTCGCTCTCTCCTGAATGACCTTTACGGCTTCAGGTTGTACGGCACAGGTTACAACGGGTACACCCGGCTTAATGATGCCCGCCTTTTCATGTGCAATCTGCTCAACGGTATCTCCAAGGATATCCGTATGATCCATACCGATATTGGTGATGACGGACACAACGGGAGTAACAATATTCGTTACGTCCATCCTTCCCCCAAGCCCAGTCTCCCATACTACAATATCGGGGTAACACTCTTCCGCGTAATATAGCAGTGCCAGTGCCGTCGATACTTCAAACATCGTCGGTGATCCGAGCGGTGTTGACGCCATTTCTTTTACGAGAGGAAGCAAACGATTCGACAGCTTTAACAATGTCTCTTCTGGGATGTCTTCACCGTTATATTGAAAACGGTTTGTAAATTTGGTGATATAAGGTGATGTAAACGTTCCAACGTCATATCCCGCTTGAAGCAGTACTGACGTCAAAAAAGCGCAAGTCGAACCTTTACCGTTCGTTCCCGCGACATGAATGAATTTGAGCCGTTGGTGCGGATTGCCAAGCTGTGACATCAGGCTTTCAATACGTTCAAGCCCAGGCCTGATACCAAAAGGAATAAGGCCATTGATCCAATCCACGGCCTCGTCATACGTCTGTAAAGGAGTAGCTTTATCTGTCCCGTTTAATTCCGTCATCTGATTCACCTTCAGTTCCCTGTTTGATTGAAGATTGAAAAAAGCAGCCGGATGGCGCCAAAAGCGTTCCATCCGACCCTTTTTGATATTAACCTTTGAGCTCTTTGATTCGTGCGATGACTTTATCCCGTTTATCCGAATAATCCGCTTGTTTGGCGCGTTCTTCCTCGATAACTTTAGCAGGAGCCTTCGCTACGAATCCCTCATTCGCCAGTTTTTTCTCCACACGGAGTACTTCACCTTCAAGGTTCTGAAGTTCTTTCTCCAGACGAGCTACTTCCTGCTCAATATCAATCAGACCTGCGAGCGGCAAGTACAATTCCGCTCCCGTGATGATCGCTGTCATGGCTTTGTCTGGTGAACTCAGATCCAATCCGCTCTCGAATTCGGATGTATTACAGAAGCGTTTGATGTAATGACTGTTGCGTTCGATAATACTAGATGCTTCCTCACTGTTCGCTTTGACCATTAATTCGATCTTTTTGCTCATCGGCACATTCACTTCGGCACGGATGTTCCGAACAGCACGAATGGTATCCATCAGCAAGTTCATCTCCGCAACAGCTCCCGGATTCTCCAGCGCAGGGTCGTATACTGGCCAGGAAGCAAGTGTAATGGTCTCTCCCTCATGAGGCAGATGTTGCCAGATCTCTTCAGAGATGTATGGCATAAACGGATGAATCAGGCGCATGGTCTGATCCAGCACGTAGGCCAGCACCGATTGTGTTTTCTTTTTCGCAACCGGATCTTCTCCGTAGAATGACAGCTTGGCGAATTCGATGTACCAGTCACACAGATCATCCCAGATAAAGTTGTACAATACACGCCCTGTTTCCCCAAACTCATACGCATCGATTAGACGCGTAATATCTCGGGAAGTTTCGTTGAGGCGGTGCAAAATCCAATAATCCGCTGTTCCGAGCTCACCGCTGATGTCACGATCTTCATAAGTGAAACCTTCCAGATTCATCAACGCAAAGCGGGAAGCATTCCAGATTTTGTTGGCGAAGTTACGAGCCTGCTCGACCCGCTCCCAGCGGAAACGCAAATCCTGTCCCGGAGTACTGCTGGTCGAGATCATGTAACGCATCGCATCTGCACCGTACTTCTCGATAACATCCAGCGGGTCTACACCGTTCCCAAGAGACTTGGACATCTTACGTCCATCAGCGTCACGTACAAGACCGTGCATCAGTACATCCTTGAACGGAATTTCATCCGTAAATTCCAGGGCAGTGAAGATCATACGCGCCACCCAGAAATAAATGATGTCATAACCTGTAACGAGTACATTTGTTGGATAATAACGCTTCAGATCATCTGTATTTTCAGGCCAGCCCAATGTAGAGAACGGCCATAGTGCCGAGCTAAACCACGTATCCAGAACGTCCTCATCCTGTTTCAGCTTGCGCCCTGCATATTCAGGCAATGTTGTTGGATCTTCTGCGGATACAATCACTTCACCTGTTTCTTCGTCGTACCAAGCAGGAATACGATGTCCCCACCACAGTTGACGGGAAATACACCAGTCACGAACGTTTTCAATCCAGTTCAGATACGTTTTCTCAAAACGATCGGGAACAAAGTTAACCCCTTCGCCGCTTTGCTGCTTTTTGATTGCTCTCTCCGCGAGTGGTTTCATCTCTACGAACCATTGTGTGGACAAGTAAGGCTCCACTACTGCTCCGGTGCGCTCACTGTGTCCAACCTGGTGCATATGATCTTCAATATTAATCAGGACACCTTGTTCTTTCAGATCAGCCACGATCTGTTTGCGGCATTCGCTACGATCCAGCCCCTGATATTTGCCAGCTTCCGCATTCATTGTTCCACTTTCATCCATAACGGTAATTTGAGGCAAGTCATGACGTAAACCTACTTCAAAGTCATTCGGATCATGCGCAGGTGTGATTTTCACTGCACCGCTACCGAACTCTTTGTCTACGTAGTCATCCGCAATGACTGGAATCTCACGACCGATGATAGGCAATACGAGTGTTTTACCGATCATGTCTGCATAACGTTCATCTTTAGGATGAACGGCAACAGCAGAATCACCCAGCATCGTTTCTGGACGTGTCGTTGCCACAGTAATGTGACCACTCCCGTCTTTGAGCGGATAACGCAGATGATAGAGATGACCCTGAACTTCCTTATATTCAACCTCAATATCCGAGAGCGCCGTACGATTCACCGGATCCCAGTTAATGATACGTTTACCGCGATAAATAAGTCCTTTCTCATATAACTGCACAAATACTTTACGCACCGCTTTGGATAGACCTTCATCCAGCGTAAAACGTTCACGGGAGTAGTCGAGAGACAGACCCATTTTGCCCCATTGCTGACGAATGGTTGTAGCGTACTGGTCTTTCCAATCCCAGACTTTCTCCAGAAACTTCTCACGTCCCAGATCATAACGCGTTAATCCATCTTCACGCAGCTTCTGTTCCACTTTCGTCTGGGTCGCAATACCTGCGTGGTCAGAACCTGGCAACCAAAGTGCGTCATATCCCTGCATCCGTTTTGTACGAATAAGGATATCCTGTAGGGTAAAGTCAAGTGCATGACCGATGTGAAGCATACCTGTTACGTTCGGTGGTGGAATTACAATGGTATATGGCTCGGCATCCTTGCGTTTACCCGCTTGGAAATACCCGCGCTCCGTCCAGGTGGAGTACCATTTATCTTCTGCCGCCTTCGGGTCGTAAGTCGTCGGCATTTCAGTTGTTGCTTTTTTTTGTTCAGACATGTTTCATTCCTCCGTTACGTCATCTTCATCGCTAAAAAAACAAAAAAACCTTTCATCCATCAAAGGACGAAAGGTTAGCTTTCGCGGTACCACCTTTGTTTCACGCTGATAACAGAGATCATGGTTCATGCTCTCAATCGGACGGCGTGACACTTCAAGCAGATAACGGCTGCGACCGGCCTATCCTACCTCCGAGGTTAATGAATGTATTACATCCACCTCCAGTACTCAAACAGGCAACTCCCGGGCGACTTCGATCAGTTGGTTCCTGCGGAATCTCACAGCGCATCGATCCCACTCTCTGAAAGGTCATACTGTCTACTACTCCCGATCCACGTCATTATTCAAAAAATCCTAAACACATCATACCTTGCTCGTGCGTGATAGTCAACCTGACAACAGCGGAACGAGGTTATTAGACAACCAAAATGTTCAAAAACAGGTACAACCCGCAATTCCTATGAGGAATTACGGGCTGTTTTATAGGATACGGTATCCTGAACCGGGAGACTAAGGAATATATAGAATCTGTCCTTCTTCAACAACCTGTTCAGTTAATCGATTATATAACTGAAGCTCCCTGGTGCTAAGCTGATATCTGTCTGCAATGGCATCGAGTGTTTCTTCGCGCTGTACGATGCACAGCTTGACTTTGCGGAATGGCGTCTGATCCACAATCGTACCCAGGAACAGATTTTTCCATTCTACATCTTCTGCCTGACGATCCTCTTCCGAAACAACTCCATCTGAAACCTCCTCACTGCGTTCACCCTCAACTTCACGGACGGCCCGGCCGGATGATAACAGAGAAGAAATGCCCACGCCTTCTTCTTCTCTTCGTGACGATTCTTTCTTGCTACCAAAAGCAACCTTAAGCTCTGGCTTGTCTTCCGCCTCAGCTATTGCCTCAGGGAGGAATTCCTCATTCTGTAACAGCGAGGCTTCCTCTGCCACTTCCAGTGAAGGCCGATCTTCTTCGGGCTGAGCCGGTTCAGATCCAGCAAATACATCTTGCCAGTTCTCTGTCTGCGGCTGTGCCACAGCATTCGAAATGAACTGCTCTCCTTGCGAACCACCTGACCGCGCTTCTTCAAAGTGCCATACCTCAGGCGTAGTTTCTTCAAGAGGTTTCCATGCTGCTTCAGAACGCGCCTGCTCAGAAGCCTCTGAACTCCATAATCCTGAATTTTCGGATACACTATTTACCGAAGGTTCAGACCATGCTGAGGCTTCATCTTCTATCGGAAGCAATGGCTCCGCTTCAGGATAAGAAGCTAGTCTGTCAGCCGTTTCAGCCATGAATGACGAGATTGGAGAAGGGACTTCATGCATTTCATGTGATGCCTGTGATGGTACAATCCCCTCATCTGAATCAGGCAATCTATTTTCATCCGATTCATCCGTTGAAGCAACATCAGATGGTAGTGGCTCGGCAGATGACTGGTTCCAGTAGGCTTGCGATAGTTCTTCATACCCTGATTGCTGTTCTATTCTTGGCAACAAATCAGCAGATTCCGGAGAACCATATGCAACAAGCTCAGCCGCATTCGCCAGCTCTTGCTCTTCGTTACGCAACCCGGCTTGTTCCGACAGCTCCAACAGCTCGGACTGCTCTGTCTGACTCAATTCGTTCTCTCTGCTGTCAGGCTGAGCCTCGGGGGAATGAACAACCGTGAATTCATCTGCCGACCACACTTGTGGCTCTTCTACCGGGAAACCTTCAATCCCTCGCAGGGACAATACACCTGTAATGTTCAGACTTCGGCTAGATAACAGGTCTACATCGAAATTTTCAATCTCGATTGAAATATCATCAATGGATCTAACCCGGTTCAATGGCACGGTAATTTCGACTGGAATAAAATGCTTTAATTCCTCCGAATCCTCGCTCTCCCCCCGGTATGTTCCTGTAAGTAGCAGATGCCCCCTCAAGGTAGCATGGTCGTCCTGTCCAATCACCTGAATACGCGGATAGAGTTCAATTTCCTCCAATTCCTCAATGGCAGGCACTCCCTCAGACAAATGAACGCGCTCATAAATATCGAACCGCAAACCGTATGGTTGATTCAACAAAGGTGGCGTCCTCCTTTCGGCATATGTTCACCATGATCCTTCTCATGGGACTGATCCATGGTCCAATCCTTCGTTACCCATCTATATGCCTGAACTAGGGTGGGCATGCCACCTTTGTTAAAAAAGCCCGTTCTGTTTGCTACACTTTTTAAACACCTTAGAAAGCCAAAAACAAAAAAACAGACCCAGTAAATCAGGTCTGTCCTTCTACGCTATGACTCTCCCTCGCTGCCAATTGTTCAAAATCCGCTGGCCAGGGGTCTTGTACTTCAATTAAGGCTCCGGTTAAAGGATGGTTAAAGCTCAGCACTTCGCCATGCAATGCCTGCCTGCCTATGATGTCCGAACGCCCCCCGTACAGTTTGTCACCGACAAGAGGGTAGCCAGCATAGCTGAGATGCACGCGAATCTGATGTGTACGCCCTGTTTCCAGCTTCAGACGTACCAGCGTTGCCCTCTCCCATACATGCACGATGTCCACATGAGTAATTGCATCCTGGCCTCCTTCGGAGACACGTCTGCGTTGCTTGTGGTGCCTGTCCTTACCAATCGGCGCATCAATCTTGCGGAGATCACTGGGTACTTGTCCGCCTGTGATAGCAACATACTGACGATCAATTGCTTTGAGACGCATCGCTTCATCCAGTTTCGCGAGCGCAAAAGCATTTTTGGCATATAAAACAGGACCGGTCGTATCTTCATCCAGACGATGAACATGACGTACACTGGTCTCGATCCCATTGATCTCATAATACGAAGCTACCGCATGATCCAGCGTAACGACCTGTTCTTCACGACTTCCATCCGGATGAAGCTTCATACCGGCCGGTTTGTGCACGACGAGACAGAAATCATCCTCATACAATACATCCAGATCAGCCCAGCGTGTCTCCACACCCAGCGGTTGCACAGCAAAAAGGGCCAGCCGAAGCCGGTCCCCTGCTAGCTGTACTCCCTGGGTTGCCTTGAGCTGACGCAGCAACTTCTCCGGGAACTTGAGTTCAGACAGGAGCCACTGTTCAGCAGCAGCTTGTCTGTCCTCTTTTCCAGTCACCGCCTTGCCTGGCATCAGCTCAAGCCATTGACCGCGACGTTTCCAGCTTTTTATACTCATAGCGACTGCAAAGCCTTACGGTTGGCCTCAATGGTATCCTCGATATCCTGCTCCGTATGCACACCGGACACAAACATCCCTTCATACTGGGACGGCGCCACGCTAACGCCTTGATCAATCATCGCTGCAAAATAACGGCGGAACTGATCCAGGTTGCTTTCTTTGGCAATATCATAATTCGTTACCGGTACAGCACTGAAGAATGGGCACACCATTGAACCGACACGGTTAATTGTTACCGCCACACCTGCTTCTGTTGCATTTTTCTCGAATCCAGCCTGCAAACGTGCAGACAACATCTCCAAACGATCATAAACTTCCGGTGTCAAAAGTTTCAACGTCGTATAACCTGCAGCCATAGCCAGCGGATTACCACTTAGTGTACCCGCCTGATAGATTGGGCCTGTCGGCGCAATCTGTTCCATCAGATCCCGGCGACCGCCATATGCTCCTACAGGAAGACCGCCGCCGATAACTTTACCCAGACACGTTAAATCCGGTGTAACGCCAAAACGACCTTGTGCACAGTGAAGTCCTACACGGAAACCCGTCATCACCTCATCAAAGATGAGCAGGCTTCCATACTCCGTAGTCACACTACGCAATCCTTCCAGAAAACCGGCAGCTGGAGGTACGACACCCATATTGCCAGCAACTGGCTCCACGATTACACCCGCAATTTCTTCTCCGTATCGTTCAAAGGCAAGACGCACGGACTGCAAATCATTGTAAGGAACCGTAATTGTATTCACGGCCACACCTTCGGGCACTCCAGGACTGTCCGGCAGTCCAAGGGTGGCTACCCCTGATCCAGCTTTGATCAGCAAACTGTCGGCATGGCCATGGTAGGAACCTTCAAATTTCAAAATTTTACTACGTCCCGTTGACCCGCGCGCCAATCGAATGGCACTCATCGTTGCTTCCGTACCGGAATTCACCATGCGCACGATATCGATGGAAGGCACACGCTCGCACACCAGCTTTGCCATCTCTGTCTCAAGCAGGGTTGGTGCACCGAAACTTGTGCCCTTAAGAGCTGTCTCCCGGAGTGCTTCCACAACTTCAGGATGAGCATGTCCCATAATCAGCGGGCCCCATGAACCTACGTAATCAATGAACACATTGCCATCAATATCGTAGATTTTGGAGCCCTCACCGCGTTCGACATAGATCGGTGTGAGTCCGACAGATTTGAATGCCCGAACCGGACTATTCACTCCTCCAGGTATGTACTGCTTGGCTTCCTCAAATGCGCTGCGTGAGCGCTCATCATTGCGACGATTGCCTTGTTGTGCAGTCAATGAACATCCTCCTTATTGTAAAGGCCTCGCTTGCAGAGAGACTGATGCATTTAATGACTAGATAAGTTGAACTAAAGATGTTTACACAGACACTCCGATGACAGAATAACCTTACAATCGCTGTTATCCCCAGATTTTTTGATTTTATTTTTCATAAGGGGAAAATCCGGTGATAAAGACTGAGCCAATGCTTCCGAAGTAGCTTTCTTTCAGAAAGCTTTCAGCTCCGCTTTTCCAGGTTTTTTCTGTCCTCTCCGTTTCAGTGTAAATGATCTGTTCAACTTATATAGTCTGCCGCACCACTCTCTTAAAAAAGCAAGGCCTATGGGTTTTATTGGCATAGATAAAGAACATATATGGTTACTCGTTGGTAGTCATTGGTTTACTTTTCAGCCAGCCATCTTGATGCATCTTTGGCGTAATACGTAATAATCATATCTGCCCCGGCACGTTTCATGCTGAGCAAGATTTCCATGGCCACCTTTTTCTCATCAATCCATCCTTGAATTGCGGCCGCCTTCACCATTGCATACTCCCCGCTTACATTATAAGCAACGAGCGGAAGATCAAACTGATCCTTGATGGTACGCATAATATCGAGATAGGAAAGTGATGGTTTCACCATCAGCATGTCCGCTCCCTCCAGCACATCCGTTTCCGCTTCGCGCAACGCTTCTCGAGCATTCGCCGGGTCCATCTGATAGGATTTCCGGTCTCCGAATTGCGGTGTGGAATCTGCTGCTTCACGGAACGGGCCATAAAATGCTGAAGCGTATTTGACGGAATAAGACATAATCGGAATATGATTAAATCCATTCTCATCCAGCCCTGCACGAATAGCCTGTACAAATCCATCCATCATATTAGACGGTGCGATAATATCTGCGCCTGCCTTCGCTTGCGATACGGCCGTTTTCACCAGCAGTTCCAAGGACTCGTCATTCAGAACATCGCCGCAGATATGTCCATCAATCTCCGTAGTGTGCACCATTCCGCAGTGACCATGATCGGTGAATTCACATAGACAAGTGTCTGCAATCACCAGCAATTCGGGGTACCAGGATTTGATCAATCTCGTCGCTTCCTGCACAATGCCATCCTCTGCAAAACCAGATGAACCTACACTGTCTTTTGTTTCCGGAATCCCGAACAGCAGTACAGCCGGAATGCCAAGCTCTGCGATTTCCGTGACTTCTTCCTGCAGACGGTCCAGCGAGAAACGGAATACACCCGGCATCGATTTAATCTCGGACTTTACATTTTCACCGTATGTGACATAGATCGGTTGAATAAAATCATCCACAGTCAAGTGTGTCTCTCTTACCATGTTGCGAATACCTGCCGATTGACGTAAACGGCGATGACGTACGATTGGAAAACCCATCTATCTTTTACCTCCTAGAATTTCATTTTGTAAAAAGGGAAGCGCGCTGGTTCTTCTCGAATTCAGCACGCTTCATATGTTCAGCCGAAGCTAGTCCAACTTAATTGTTGACAATACCGACACTGCCAGCACGTTTCCACTCACACAAAACATCGATCAAGCTAGTCATTGTCGCTTCTTTCGCCATAAGAGTAACCTCCAGTCCGGCAGCCTCCGCAGTCTTCGCGGTAACCGGACCAATACAAGCAACCTCTACTCCCTTCAGCAACGGCAACGGATCTTCCACACCCATTCGTTTCAGCATCTTCATGAAGTTTTTCACGGTGGATGAGCTTGTAAAGGTCACTGCATGAATACCGCCCTCTTCAAGAAGCTTAAGTAATTCATCATCATCCTCACCTGCAAGAATGGTGTCATAGATGATCGCCTCGGTAACGTGCAGTCCGCATGCTGACAATTGCTCCGGCAACCACGACCGTGCGAGATCACCGTGTGGAATCAGCACGTTCTGGCCTGCCTTCAACTCACTTTCAAATGCTTCGAGCATGCCTTCTGCCTGAAAAGGCCCTTTGACAACTTCGGGTGCAATACCGTGCTTGCGCAGTGCTTCTGCCGTAGATGGTCCTACTGCTGCAATTCTCGCCTGATGAAGCGAGCGAATGTCCTTACCTTCGTTTTCCAGATGACGGAAGAAAAACTCCACGCCATTGACACTTGTGAAAAAGACCCAATCAAACGTATTTAACGCATGTAGTGCATCTTTGACACTTTGTTTGGAGGATTCGCTGGACGGCATAACCGTCTCAATGACTGGGAACTCATAGGGTTCACCACCGAGTTCTTCAATGCGATTCACCAGTTCACTCGCCTGACTGCGAGCACGGGTAACCAGAATTCGTTTGCCAAACAGCGGCAGCACCTCTGCCCATTTCAATTGCTCCCGCTGGTTGACCACATCTCCAACAACGATGACAGCTGGTGGCTGAAAATTCGCCGCAATGACTTTGGCTTCGATATCTTCCAGCGTACCCGTGATGGTATCCTGTTCTGCCCGAGTTCCCCAACGTACAAGCGCCACAGGTGTGCTAGCCGGACGGCCATGACGAATGAGCTGTTCGCTAATATAGCCGATCTTGGCAACCCCCATCATAAACACCAGTGTGCCCGTAGCGTTGGTTACTTTATCCCATTGAATACTGCGATCCAGCTTGTCCGGGCTTTCATGTCCGGTAATGATCGAGATGGAGGAAGCATAATCCCGGTGCGTCACCGGAATACCCGCATATGCCGGCACGCTGATGGCTGCGGTTACTCCAGGTACAATCTCAAACGGAATACCGTTTTTGTGCAGCAACTCTGCCTCTTCCCCTACCCGTCCGAATATGGTCGGATCTCCGCCTTTCAAACGCACGACCACTTTGCCTTCAAGCGCCAAATCCACAAGTAGCTGGTTAATCTCTTCCTGTTTCATCGTATGTCGATCCGGTCGTTTCCCCACATAAATTTTGACCGCACCGGGTTTCATCAGTTTCAACAATCGCGGACTCGCGAGTCGATCATAAACCACGGCGTCAGCCTTGCCTATGCTTTCCCAACCTTTTACCGTAATCAGCCTTGCATCCCCAGGACCCGCACCTACCAAAAAGACTTTCCCCGCCATGCCTTCATCCCCTAACTTCTGCCAGTATCTGTTCAGCCCCGCGATCAATTAACTTCCAAGCCACTTCTTCTCCCAGGCGAACCGGATCTTTGCCGCTCAATGTTTCTTTCAAAATCAGCCTGCCATCCGGCATCCCAACCATTCCCGTTAATTGTAACTTGTTTTCACTGTTCAGGGAATCATCTCCTGGCATCCACACCGCATGTGCGCCAATCGGCACCTGACACCCTCCGTTTAACACACTCAGGAAACGACGCTCTGCCATGACCGGCGCAGCTGTTGCTGGATCGTTATAGAGGTTGAGCAAATGTAGTAGCTCCTCGTCATCCTCACGGCACTCAATGCCAAGAGCTCCTTGGCCTACAGCAGGAAGGCAGGCTTCCTCAGACAAATATTCGGTAATTCGATCCTCCCAGCCCATCCGATACAAGCCTGCTGCTGCCAAAATAATGGCGTCCAGGCCTTCGGTTTCAAGCTTCCGCAGACGTGAGTCGATATTGCCACGAATCGATTCCAGCTGAAGATCAGGTCGGTACGCCTTCAACTGACTTGATCTCCGCAGACTGCTTGTTCCAACCCGGGCACCCTCTGGCAGTTGATCCAGCGTAAGTCCGCCGCGAGAGACTAACGCATCCCGAGGATCAGCTCGACGGGGAACGGCACCGTTAACAAGCCCTTCAGGAAGCTCGGAAGGCATGTCCTTCATACTGTGCACGGCCATATCGATGGTGTGATCAAGCATTGCCTGTTCAATCTCTTTAACAAACAAACCTTTACCACCTACTTTGGACAAAGTCACATCCAGAATGAGATCTCCCTTTGTCACGATCTTATGTACCTCAAAGTCAAAAGCTAAACCTTCCCGCTCACAAATATTGCGTAAGTCCTGAATCACATAGCCGGTCTGGGTTAGTGCCAGAGCGCTTTGTCTGCTGCCCACTTTAATTGTCCGCATATCTACATTTCCTCCTGATTACGGGATATCCAGTTCCCGATTTTTTCTTCGCTCCACCACTCAAACTGACCCGTTCGTATCGTATCCAAAATGTTCATTTCCGTTAGACGGCGCAGTAGCGTACTTCTTACAGTTGGAGGCAGCCCGCGAGATTTAATCTCCATTCTCATCTGATGTAAAAAATCAAGATACGTCTCGTATTCATCTCCAAACTGTTGTTCAAGCAAAGCACGAATCTCGGCCGCCGCGGCAGGTCCTGCACCGGCAGTCGAGATGGCAATGCTTAACCGCCCTCGTCTAACCACACTCGGCGTAATAAAACTGCTATTACCGGAAGACATCGCATCGTTCACCAGTATTGCCCCAGCTTCAGCTTCTTGAACTACTGCTTGATTAACATGAGGATCGTCCGTTGCTGCATATACGAGAAAGGCCCCCCGCAAATCTCCATTGCGGTAGGACCGGGCTATCCATTCGATTCGGGATTCCTGATGCAATTGTTCGAGAGTGGGCGTAAGCAGAGGGCTGACGACCGTAATTCGGGCCTCAGTCTGCAACAATCCTCTTACTTTACGCTCAGCAACACGTCCTCCACCGATCACGAGAACAGATTTGTCTGAAGTATTTACATAAATCGGCGTGTAGTGTTCCATATCCTTCACTCTCCCGTCCAGCGATGAAACGCCGAATACGCATTGGATAAAAAGCTCATGATGACAAGTGCATATCCAATCAATGTCCATCTGGACATGATCATCATCGAAAATTGCTTTCTTCTCTTGACTACGAAATAACCAACATAGATGGCAATCGCGAGACCCGTCGCAATCACCTTCAGATCAAGCAACAGATGCCACCGTCGTTCCGCAACGATGGACAATACAGCCAGTACAACGGATACTCCCAGAAGCGGAGTACCAATCAATGTGGCACCATCCATATATTTTCCAATGACCTCCAAGCTGGGTAAACGCCGTACCGTATCATTCCATTTTTTGTTTTTCAACTTATGGTGCAAGAACAGGTACAACAACGCAAAGACCGAAGCAACCGTTAAAGCTGCAAAGCCCAGATTAGCCAGTGTAATGTGCATAATTAACAAACCGTGAACCGTCTGCCAGTTGTGCAACGAGATTTCGCCCGCTGTAAACCACAACCGGTTCAAAACCGTTACCGAGAATCCAACGATATTGAGTAGCAGGATAACAAACTCTGAGCGTTGAACCCGGGTCATAATCAATGACATCAGCACAATGCTGAACGAAAAAATAAACAAAAAATCAAATGTAGTATAGATCGGGAAGTGACCTTCAGCCCACATTCGCATGATAACATGGGTCACTTGCAGTCCCCAAACAACAACAAGAAACCCTGTGCCTGTCCGCTTCGCCCCCGCATTGCGTCGAATGCAGTCCGAGAAATAGAACAGTAGGCTCAGGGCATACATATAAATTAAAGCTTCATAGACTTGTTCAGCAAGGGTCAAGTTGCCCACCTGCCTTATACGCCTGCCGGGACATAAGCCGGCACGGGGTCTTGCCGGTTTTCGTTCAGGTGAATCGCTGGTTTGCCCAGAGCTGTTGCATCGCTCTGATTCACTTTTTCTGCAGCCATTTCCACTGCATCCTCCAGCGCGAAAATCTGCGTAAACATGCGCAGTGCTTCATCACCTTGCTTCGTACCTGCCATTTCCTTGATCCGATTAATCGGATCGGTTGTCATTTGGTTGACAATGCTTTTGGTCAAACGACGAATGACTTTACGCTGATGCTCATCCAGCTCCGGAAGCTTGTTGAACAGACTATCCATTGTTTCTTCATGAATGGATACGCCTTTCTCTTGCAACGCCCGAATAACTGGGCGAACGCCGAGTGTTCTGAGCCACTGGTAATAATCTTCCATCTCCAGTTCAATCATTCTCTCAATCTTCGCAGCTTCGACCTTACGCATCTCCAGATTGCTCTCCACAATGCCTTCCAGATCATCAATATCGTAGAGAAATACGTTAGAGATTTCGCCAATTGCCGGATCAATATCGCGTGGTACGGCAATATCAATCAGGAACAGCGGACGTGCTTGCCGGCGCTTCATGCTCTCCCGGACAATACCTGCATCGAGAATATAACGTTCTGCTCCTGTAGAGCTGATGACGATGTCTACTTCACCCAGTCTCGTGAGTGCCTGCTCCATCGTACACGGCGTTCCCCGGAATTTGCTGGCAAGTTCCTCGGCTCTGGCGAGCGTCCGGTTGGCCACGATAACTTCAGATGCACCGTTAGCATACAGATGTTTTACGGTAAGTTCGCTCATTTTGCCGGCACCCAAAATAAGTACCTTCTTGTCTGTGAACATACCAAAAATCCGCTTGCCCAGTTCAACCGCAGCATAGCTGACAGAAACGGCACTCTCCCCGATGGAAGTTTCCGAATGTGCCCGCTTGCCCAAGGTAACCGCCTGTTTAAACAATTGGTTAAACCAAGTTCCGGTAGCTTTCTCTTCCTGTGCTTTGAAAAAAGCCTGTTTCACTTGGCCGAGAATCTGAGTCTCTCCAATGACCATCGAATCCAGTCCGCAAATGACCCGGAACAGATGGCGCATGGCTTGATCATCCTCATATATATATAAGTGTTGCGTAAATTCTTCCCGCGGAACGTTAAACCATTGCTCCATGAATGTTCGAATAAAATAACCGCACATGTGAAGACGGTCGACCACAACGTACAATTCCGTACGATTACAAGTGGCTACGATTACACCTTCCAATACACTCTTGGTCAGCTTGAGCTGCTGCAGCGCTTCAGACAAGTCCTTTTCTGCAAATGTGAATCGTTCTCTGACCTCTACAGGCGCCGTGCGATAATTCAAACCAACAACAACGATGTGCATTGCAAGTTCACCTGCCTAATAAATTTCCAATCAAAGTGCTTACTGTATATCTCTATCCAGTTCAGATTGACATAGTTAATTATATCACACATCAAGTCCATCACTCGCCCATTTTTATGAAATGTTTATGAAATCAACATGATGATTATCATATGCATTGTGATATATTGTAGTGTCTCACGAATGTACACCCTTATTCGTTATATGGAACGAATAGTGAATATTTGAGAAAACGGAGATTTCTGCAAACCTGTTCAAGACTGCTTATAACAAATAGTCATGGAATCATTCCATGACTATCTAGGTGCGGGATACATGATGTGTTTTTCAAATATTATAGGTTAGTAATTGTCATCCCCAGCTGTTTGAACAGTTTCTCCAGCCTCGTGATCCGCCTCTTCTTCAACTGGTGCGTATTTGTCTATGCGGGCGTGGCGGGTAATAATATCCCACAGTTCTTCCTTGCCCAGACCTTCCTCGGATGAAAAAGGGACAAACAAGTCGCCTGATCGAAGACCCAGTGCTTCCTTGATGACTTTAATGTGCTTGGCTCTGCGTGTCTTGGGAATCTTGTCCATTTTCGTAGCCACAACGACCAGCGGCAGACCATGATGGCGTAGCCATTCATTCATCATTTTGTCATCCTTGGATGGCTCATGTCTCATGTCCACCATCTGCATCACAAGCTTCAATTCATCCCGTTGTAGCAAGTACTTTTCCATCATTTTACCCCAGGCAAAACGTTGCTCTTTGGATACTTTGGCGTACCCGTAACCCGGAAAATCGACAAAATACAGATCCTGATTGATCTTATAATAGTTCAGTTGCTGGGTTTTACCCGGAGTTGAACTTGTACGCGCCAGATTTTTACGATTGATCAAACGGTTGATCAGTGATGACTTGCCCACATTGGAGCGCCCCGCCAGGGCAATCTCCGGCAGACCGTCATCTGGATATTGTTCAGGCCGAACGGCACTAATTATAAATTCAGATTGATTGACTTTCAAATTGCATCTTTCCTCTCTTGAACTCCTGTCTTGCAAGCATAACATTTCCACATTTTCATCCCGTATTATGCCATCATTCCTTCTATCATATCAAAAAAAACCTCTCCTGTACCCAAAAAAACAACTTTTGTACTCGAAAAACATCAGATTATCACGAAAAAAACCGTTCAAGCGGACGCCGAAGCCCCCGCCGAACGGTCTACTCTCCATTTAATCTTTGCGGATAAGTGTCGGTTACAGATGAATGCCTGCCTGTTCCACAAGAGCATGCTGCAACACCTGATCCATATGAGCTACGGGCACAAATTCCACATCTTCCTTGATGCTATCCGGAATGTCGCGCAGATCTCTTTCGTTATCCTTAGGTAACAATATTTTTTTGTAACCCGCACGGTGGGCTGCAAGTGACTTTTCTTTCAAGCCGCCAATCGGCAACACCCGTCCGCGTAATGTAATTTCACCTGTCATAGCAATGTCTTTCGACACATGTTTATTCGTCAGAGCTGAGATCAAGGCTGTTGCCATCGTAATGCCGGCTGATGGGCCGTCTTTAGGGATGGCACCTTCCGGTACGTGGATGTGAATGTCGTTCTTCTCATGGAAATCAGACGCAATGCCTAGTTGTGCTGCTTTCGAACGCGTATAACTGAAAGCTGCCTGAGCAGATTCTTTCATAACGTCTCCCAACTTACCCGTAAGCGTCAGCTTGCCTGTTCCCGGCACCACGGTTACTTCGATCACAAGCGTGTCTCCGCCCACCTCAGTCCATGCAAGCCCGGTCACCGTACCAATCTGATCTTCCAGCTCAGCCATGCCATAGCGGAATTTGCCCGGACCGAGATAGTCCTTAACATCATCCGGCAAGATCACAATCTGACCCTCTACACCGGATACGATATTTTTAGCCGCCTTCCGGCAAAGTGATGCCATTTGCTGTTCCAGATTTCTCACACCCGATTCACGCGTATACTCACGAATGACTTTTAGCAAGCTATCCTCTGGCACTTCCAGTTGGTCTTCTTCGAGACCGTGATCCTTCTTCTGTTTGGGAAGCAAATAGTTTTTGGATATTTGCAACTTCTCCAGCTCGGTGTAACCCGGAATATTCAGCATTTCCATACGATCCAATAATGGACGCGGAATGTTGTGCACCGTGTTCGCAGTAGTTATGAACATAACGTTAGATAAGTCAAAAGGCAACTCCACAAAGTGATCACTAAACGTATTGTTCTGCTCCGGATCCAACACCTCCAGCAATGCAGACGAAGGGTCTCCACGGAAGTCTGAAGCCATTTTGTCGATCTCATCCAGCAAAAATACAGGGTTAAGTGATCCTGCTGTTTTCATCCCCTGAATAATACGTCCAGGCATCGCACCTACGTAGGTACGGCGGTGTCCACGAATCTCTGCTTCATCCCGCACGCCACCGAGGGAGATACGCACAAATTCTCGACCGAGTGATCTTGCGATTGAACGGGCCAGAGAGGTTTTACCTACCCCTGGAGGGCCAACTAGGCAAAGGATCGGACCTTTGAGTTTTTTGACAAGTTTCTGCACGGCCAGATACTCCAATACACGTTCCTTGGGTTTCTCCAGACCGTAATGGTCGGCGTTTAGCACATCTTCGGCCTTCTGGATATCCAGATCATCATCCGTCACCTGGCTCCAAGGTAACGCAAGTAGCCAATCCACATAGTTGCGGATGACACCACCCTCGGCAGAACTTGCAGGCATTTTCTCCAGTCGATCAATTTCCTTCTCGACCTTCTCCTTCACCTTGTCCGGCAGGCCCAGACTTTCCATCTGATTACGAAGTTCTTCCACTTCGCCCGCACGGCCCTCTTTTTCACCGAGTTCCTTCTGAATCGCCTTCATCTGCTCACGCAAATAGTATTCTTTCTGGGTTTTCTCCATCTGTTTCTTCACACGTTGGCTGATCTTGCGTTCAAGCTCCAGCACTTCACGCTCATTATTCAGGATGTCCAGCAGTTTCTCCAGACGTTCCCGCACGTCGATGGTCTCCAGAATTTCCTGTTTGTCCTTGATTTTCAGAGACAAGTGGCTTGTAATAACGTCCGCAAGACGCCCCGGTTCTTCAATGTCTGATACGGCAGCCAGTGTCTCGGGGGTTACTTTTTTGGACAGATTGATATAATTCTCGAACTGGTTCAGAACGGTACGCATGAGGGCATCTGTCTCGGGATGAGCGTTCTCTTCCTCAGGCAGTTCTAGCGCCAGCACCTCGTAGTATTCTTCGTTGTCCGTATATTCAATAATTTCAGCCCGTTCCAAGCCTTCCACAAGTACTCGGATCGTTCCGTTGGGTAGCTTTAACATCTGTCTTACCTTAGCTACGGTTCCAATGCGGAAAATATCCTCTCGTGTAGGTTCCTCAATATTTACCTCGGCTTGGGAACATAGGAGAATCAAATGTTCTTCTACCATCGCTTTTTCTAAAGCCTTGACCGATTTCTCCCGGCCCACATCGAGATGCAGCACCATACTCGGGTAGACGAGAAGTCCTCTTAAAGGCAGTAAAGGAAAACGACGACCTTTCGATTTGCTCGGTCCCATCGCTTTCGCACCTCCAATGGCTCTCAGGTTGTAGTCATTCATTATTCTATCAAATGTTCACATAAAAAACCAATGAAGGGAAGCGCTTAGCAGCTTCCCGAATCTGTAACTCGCCCTGGACGAGGTGACTCTGCCCTTAAAAAGGAGGCGGATGCGGGAGGAAAGATCTCCGGTTTAGGTAATGCCGTCTCTTCTGCAACTACCTGCTGTTCCACTTGTTGCGCTCCCGGTTCCCAACCAAAGACTTCACGGAATACATCCTGAACCGTATCTACTGGGATCACCCGCAAGCCATCCAGATTGTCAAAAATGGACTGCCAATTCTCCGCCGGTATAATGACCGTCTTCGCCCCAGCCTGGAAAGCCGCCTCCACCTTCGCCAGTACACCGCCAATCGGTTTAACGCGGCCATGGATACTAATCTCGCCTGTCATAGCAATCTCGTGGTCTACAGGGCGTCCTTGAATGGCTGAAGCGATTGCTGTAGCCATGGCAATTCCGGCCGATGGACCATCAATCGGCGTGCCTCCCGGAAAATTCACATGTAAATCATAATCACTCGTGCGGATACCCATCGCTTTCAAGACGGTTAACACATTTTCAACCGAACCTTTAGCCATACTTTTCCGCCGTAGTGTACGGGAACCGCCTCCAATCTCTTCCTCATCCACGACGCCTGTGATGTTGATGCGGCCCTGGTCTTTCGGTGCAGGAACCGCTGACACCTCAATCTCCAAAATGGTACCCATATTCGGTCCGTAAACAGCGAGCCCATTGACAAACCCGACCTGCGGCTGTGAAGGCACCTTACGATCCGGCCTTGGCTGGATCTGACTGCTCCCGGCAACCCACTCGACATCAGAAGCCTGAAGTGTCTCACGCTTTTCAGTGAGTGCAAGTCCAGCGGCTAGCTGAATGATATTGACCGCTTCACGCCCATTGGTCGCATATCGCTTGACCACATCAACGGCATCCGGACAAGGACTGAACCCGATTTTCTGAACAGCATCTTCCGCAATCCTTCCAATCTCCTCTGGTAACAATGGACGGAAATAGACCTCCATACACCGTGAACGTAAGGCAGGAGGAAGCTCATGCGGGGAACGTGTCGTTGCTCCAACCAGACGAAAATCAGCAGGCAACCCATTCTGGAAAATATCATGGATATAAGCAGGAGTATGCGTGTCTTCGGAGTTATAGTACGCACTTTCCAAAAAGACCTTGCGGTCTTCCAGCACTTTGAGCAGTTTATTCATCTGAATGGAATGTAATTCTCCAATTTCATCAATAAAAAGCATACCACCATGTGCCTTGGTCACCGCACCCGGCTTCGGTTGAGGAATTCCCGCCACGCCCATAGCTCCTGCTCCCTGATAGATCGGATCATGAACGGAACCAATGAGTGGGTCCGCAATACCTCGCTCATCAAAACGAGCCGTTGTGGCATCCAGCTCCGTAAATTTAGCATCGGCTTTGAAGGGAGAAGTCGGGTTTTTCTTCGCTTCTTCCAGCACTACCCTTGCGGCTGCTGTTTTCCCTACTCCCGGCGGGCCATATATAATCACATGTTGCGGATTGGCACTACATAAAGCGGCCTTGAGTGCACGTAGTCCGTCTTTTTGCCCAACAATATCGTTAATGGTGGCTGGACGTGTCTTCTCCGCTAGTGGCTTCGTCAGTGATATCGAACGTAGCTTGCGCAGCTTCTCCAGTTCTTTTCGCGATTCACGCTCAACAGCAGTTCGATTCGTTTTCTGGCCTCGTAGCAAGTTCCAGAAGTATAATCCGATCACCACGCCAAAAAATAACTGTATCAACATGAATACCATGCCAAACTCACCCATATCTCAACATCCTCCTGTTCTGTCCTTCTTCTCATCTGTAATCATGCTAATACTTGGTAGTATAGCCTTTTCGACGAGACGTAAACGGAACAAGACGAATTTGTGCTTGATAATTTATTCATGAGCAAGCAAAAAGCCCGCCACGTATGGCAGGCTTTCACATTACAACTATTTAAACGTATCACTATCGCTTGGATGATAGGAGCCATTTCTTTTTGGGAACACTTGTACAAAAAAATTAGTGCGAACGCCCAGGGATAACCCCTGTTTCTTCATAAGCTTCAACAATTTTGTCGATTTCTTTTTTCAATTCCTCTACCATAATCTCTTCCGGCACTTTACGGATCATTTGTCCATGACGGAATAAAAGACCTTCTCCACGGGCACCGGCAATGCCAATATCCGCTTCTTTGGCTTCTCCTGGGCCATTTACCGCACAGCCCAGTACAGATACTTTGATCGGCACCTTAAGCTTGGAGATATACTCTTCCACTTCGTTGGCGATGGAGAAGAGATCAATATCCAAACGCCCGCAAGTTGGGCAAGAGATCAGTGTAGCCGCATTGGAGATGAGTCCAAAAGTTTTGAGCAGATCGCGCGCAACTTTAATCTCTTCTACTGGATCGGCACTAAGCGAAATACGCATCGTTGAACCAATTCCCATAGAGAGCAGTGCGCCCATACCCGCGGAACTTTTGATCGTGCCTGAAAACAGAGTTCCTGCCTCGGTAATGCCGAGGTGCAACGGATAAGGAATAATCTGAGCTGCCTTTGTATAAGCTTCAATAGCCATCGGTACATCCGACGCTTTAAGTGAAACGATGATATCGTGGAAATCCAGTTCTTCCAAAATACCAATGTGGAACAGCGCACTTTCGACCATAGCATCCGCAGTAGGATAGCCATACTTTTCAAGCAGATGATTCTCTAGTGAACCCGCGTTTACCCCGATTCGAATCGGAATCCCCTTTTCCTTACACGCCTTGACGACCTCTTCGACTTTAGCACGTTTACCGATGTTACCTGGATTGATCCGAACTTTATCAATGCCATTCTCGATAGCAAGCAAGGCAAGCTTGTAGTTAAAATGAATATCTGCCACGAGCGGGATGTGAATCCGCTTCTTGATTTCCTTAATCGCTGCCGCAGCTTCCTCATTATTCACCGTTACACGTACCACTTGGCATCCGGCTTCTTCCAATCGCAAAATCTCTGCAACTGTCGCTTCAACGTCTGCTGTTTTGGTCGTACACATACTTTGAATAATCACTTCGTTACTGCCACCAATTGTCAAGTTCCCTACTTTTACGGGACGGGTGTCCTGTCTTAAATACATGAGTGATTTCTCTCCCCACAACGTCAAAGCTCCACTCTGACAAAAGACCATATATACGCCTTCTGCCCAAGTGGAGAACTGACAAGTCTTATTTCAAAGCTCAGCTGAAAGAATTCCAATTAGGCACTCTCTTCCTGCTTATCGTCCTTTGATTGGCCAAGTTCAGGCACAACTTTTTTCTCAACAACTTCTTCAGTAATGACACAGCTGGTCACGTCTTCACGTGAAGGAACTTCATACATGATTTCCAGCATGATACCTTCAATGATTGCACGCAAACCACGTGCACCCGTGTTACGCTTGATTGCTTCTTTGGCAATCGCCAGCAATGCACCCGGTTCAAACACCAGATTCACATTGTCCAGCTCAAGCAGTTTTTGGTACTGCTTCGTCAGCGCATTTTTCGGTTCGGACAGAATCCGTACCAATGTATCCTCATCCAGCGGCTCCAAAGTAGAGATTACTGGCAGACGACCTACGAATTCCGGAATCAAACCGAATTTCAGCAAATCTTCTGGCAACACCATACCGAGGTACTCACCCGGTTTCAGATCTTTTTGCTCCGTTGCGGCGTTAAAGCCAATAACTTTTTTACCGATCCGGCGTTTGATCATTTGCTCCAGACCATCAAAGGCACCACCGCAGATGAACAAGATGTTGGTTGTATCAATCTGAATGAACTCTTGATGTGGATGCTTGCGACCACCTTGTGGCGGAACCGAAGCAACTGTACCTTCAAGAATTTTCAGCAAAGCTTGCTGAACACCTTCACCGGACACGTCACGAGTAATGGACGGGTTCTCCGATTTACGTGCTACTTTATCAATCTCATCAATATAGATAATGCCGCGTTCTGCTTTTTCTACATCATAGTCAGCCGCTTGGATCAGCTTAAGCAGAATGTTCTCGACATCCTCACCCACGTATCCCGCTTCTGTCAATGAAGTTGCATCCGCAATAGCAAAAGGAACGTTCAGAATTTTCGCCATCGTTTGTGCAAGCAACGTTTTACCGGAACCCGTAGGCCCTAACAGCAAAATGTTACTCTTCGACAGCTCTACATCTTCAATCTTGCTTTGAGTATTAATCCGTTTGTAGTGGTTGTATACAGCTACAGACAAAGATTTTTTTGCTTGTTCCTGACCGATAACATATTGATCAAGAATATCACGGATTTCTTTTGGTTTCGGAATATCTTTCAGGTCTACTTCTTCATCGTGACCGAGTTCTTCCTCTACGATTTCGGTGCAAAGTTCAATACATTCATCACAGATGTATACGCCTGGTCCAGCGACCAGCTTGCGAACTTGCTCCTGAGATTTACCGCAAAAAGAGCATTTCAGCTGCCCTTTCTCATCGTTAAATTTAAACATGAAACCACCCCTTTAGGAATTGATCGGTCTGCTGAGCACCTGGTCAATAATGCCGTACGTTTTTGCTTCTTCCGCACTCATGAAAAAGTCACGGTCTGTATCCCGCTCAATTTTATCAAGGGGCTGACCTGTACGATCAACATATATTTGATTCAGTTTCTGACGAGTTTTAATGATCCATTCTGCGTGAATTTTAATGTCCGCAGCCTGTCCTTGAACGCCGCCAAGCGGCTGGTGAATCATGACTTCACTGTTCGTAAGCGCATATCTTTTGCCTGGAGCGCCCGCGGTCAGCAATAAAGAGCCCATGCTTGCTGCCATGCCTACGCAAATGGTCGATACATCCGGCTTGATAAATTGCATCGTATCGTATATACCCATCCCTGCCGTAACAGAACCACCAGGTGAATTAATATACAAGCTGATATCCTTCTCAGGATCGTCGGCTGCCAAAAACAAAAGCTGAGCTATGACAAGATTGGCTACATCGTCATCAATCGCACTGGTCAGAAAAATAATGCGATCCTTCAGCAAACGTGAATATATATCGTAAGAACGCTCGCCTCGATTGGTTTGTTCAACAACCATTGGCACCAGACTCATGAGACCAACCTCTTTTCTACATGTAATTAGACATAGGCTGACTGTAAAGCAAACCCAAAATCATTTTAACATGTTCCTGTGACAATGTCATTTTTCAGAAAACACGTTATCTTAGGGATATTTACGATTTAGCCTGATCATATTTAACCATGTTTTCTATGTATGTGCAAATTACATCCATCCTATGCCGTCTTGGTGTTTTTTTATTTCCGTCCAAGAACAAAGGTTTGAAATCAACGGAAAATGGGCACCTTGCAATAAAATGAATGAGAATCCATATCAACACTCATTTTTCTATAAAATGGATGTCGCAATTTAAAAATAAGGCACGCAATGACTCACGTGCCTTATCGTTTATATAGCTGTCAAAATCACACAGCTTGTCTTATTTTTCGTCAGCTTCTGCAGCAGCTTCTTCGGCTGGAGCTTCAACTGGCTCAACAACTTTGCTGTTCTCAACGAGAACTTCGATTGTTTTGCGCAATTTAACTTCATCACGAAGGCTGTCCAGGGAACCGTTACCTTCGAGGATGCCACGGATCTCTTCAGCAGGACGCTTGTAAGATTCAGCCATTTTCTCGAGTTCTTGGTTCACTTCTTCATCAGAAACTTCGATATTTTCCGCTTTTCCTACTGCTTCAAGCACCAGGTTGTTGCGAACACGTTTCGAAGCATCGTCTTGCATTTGTGCTCTCAGGTCAGCTTGAGTCTGACCGGAGAAGCTCATGAACATTTCAAGGTTCATGCCTTGGCTGCGAAGACGGTTGTCGAAATCGCGCATCATGTTCTGTACTTCGCTGTCAACCATTGCAGCAGGGATGTCCACTTCAGCGTTTTCAGCTACTTTTTCTACAACTGCGTTTTCCTGTGCAGCTTTGAACTCATCTGCTTTACGGGAATCCAGTTGTGTTTTGAGGTCAGCTTTGTACTCTTCCAGAGTATCAAATTCACTAACATCTTTAGCAAACTCATCATCCAGTTCTGGTAGTTGTTTGCGTTTGATTTCATGAACTTTCACTTTGAATACTGCTTGTTTGCCAGCCAGCTCTGTTGCATGGTAGCTCTCTGGGAAAGTCACTTCAACGTCTTTGAAGTCACCAGTGGACAGGCCCACTACTTGCTCTTCAAATCCTGGAATGAATGTGTTGGAACCCAGTTCCAAGGAATAACGCTCAGCTTGTCCACCTTCGAAAGGTACACCATCAACAGAACCGTCGAAGTCGATTACAGCAACATCGCCGTTCGCTGCAGCACCTTCGTCAACTACAACCAGTTCAGCATGACGCTGTTGCAAACGCTCCAGCTCTTCTGCAACTTCTGCATCCGTTACTTCACCTTTAGCTACAGCAACTTCGATACCTTTGTAGTCACCCAGGGTAACTTCTGGTTTCACGGTTACTTTCGCTTTAAATTTGAAGGATTGTCCTTTACCGAATTGCTCGATGTCCACATCAGGACGATCTACCGGGAAGATATCCGTTTGATCGATTGCTTCTGTATAAGCTTCTGGAAGCAAGATGTCGATTGCTTCTTGATAAAGGCTTTCCACTCCGAAACGAGCTTCAAAGATTGGACGTGGCACTTTACCTTTACGGAATCCAGGTACGTTTGCTTGTTTTACTACTTTATTAAAAGCTTTGTCGAGTGCTTCTGTTACGCGCTCTGCACCGACTTCAACCTCAAGAACCCCAAGGTTCTTCTCTATCTTTTCCCAAGTTGCTTTCATTGTATACTTTCCCCTCCAAAATTCACATGTTCACGTAGGCGATCACGTACAAAATAACCATTTTAGTATAAACAAGTTTACATTCTTTTTCAAGGGGAATCCCTTGATACGGTTTAAGGTAAACGTTTCCGCCTCTTAATGACCGTCCAAACCGGCGGAAACAAACTGTTTCATAGAGCGATATGCCTGCTCTAGTCGAAACCTCATTGCACCTGTCACAGCGTACATCGAGCGCGTATTTTCCTCATCGTGCGAGCCACCCAGGCTGTCTGCAACCGTCATATGTAGCGCGGCCGCCCAAATATCCGCCATATCATCATTTTGCTCGAGCATGGACTGGTAATCCCGGGTTCCATAAACCGCCATAACATATTGTATCCACAGTTCCTGGGCAAAATAAAAGAGCGTAGGTTCATGAACCTCCGTCTGGTCTGCTACTCGTTCCAGAATCTGCACAATCTGAAGTGGGAATTCTTCCGGTTTGAGTGGAACGTTAGCGATATCAACCTCTACTTCTTCGTCACCTCTAGTGAAATGAATGATGTCTTGTACCCCTCGACGACGCAGGGTTTGCATGACTCTGAACTGTAATAGTGGATGAAGCACCTTCGTTTGCAGCCACCTAATCAGTTCTTCATCCACTTTCGGAACGTCCAAAAATGCCAGTTGTTCGAGAGCCAGCATTGTCTGTTCAGATAGCGGGCCTTCCATAACTGTCCCGAGCAACTTATCTGCGTAACCATCGTCCTGAGCAAGTTTCGACTTGGCGTGTTGCCTTGCCATCTCCTCTTCGCTGATGTCTTCTTCCTCTTCTTCTCGAATGGTCTGCATTTCTGATTCTTCATATTGAGGGAAAGCAGCCTGCAACCACTCCAGCAACGCTCTCCACTCGTCATAGTGACGTTCTTCCTGTCCTTGGCATTGCAACAAAAAGCGGAGCAAGTCCATTGCTTCACCGTAACGTTCATTTTCAAGCATAACTGTCAGCTGTATCTGGTAATAGTCCAGCGTTTTTGGAAACAGCACAATTTTGTTGTTTTGCTCGGTTTCCGGGGTTGTGGATTCCTTGATAGGAGCACCTCCTCTTTTCCTGAATCTCCGGCCCATATCGACCGTGAATAGATATATATCAAGGAAATACGGATCTATTTTCTGATTTCTTCTGATATTCTAACATAACCTTAATTAGAAAGAAAAAAACGTTGCGGCCGCCAAATATCATATATGAAAACAAGCTTAAAATAAAACGTTTGATATATTTTTTTACTTATGATATAATCATTTTTGCTTGAAAAATTTCCATGTCTCAGTAGCTCAGCAGGATAGAGCAACGGCCTTCTAAGCCGTCGGTCGGGGGTTCGAATCCCTCCTGGGACGTCAAAAAAGGAAAGCTTCCTCCGGGAAGCTTTTTTTGCGTTCTGGGGATGAGAACCTCGGGCAGTTCGTTGAAGCATTAAGTTCGATAGCATCCCCCTGAAATCTAATAAGCCATTTCACAACACTTAATTCAACTAGTAACATTAATTTAAAGCTATCAGGACGAGAAGGTATCTGTTAAGTTTTGCTTTCCATTGCTCCATATGACACAGAATGTTATGCTTGCTTAATGAATTGTGCCAATTCATACATATCAACTTCCTATAGAAGCTGTACTTCGTCGGTTTAATAACTGGCTTTAAATATTTATATAGAAACAGGAGATTAATGATGTCCTCACCTACACAACAACAGCATTCCGTCCCTGCCGGGGGAGAACAACAGTCCCAACAAACCCCTCAAAAATTCGGGTTGTTACTCGCTGGAATTATTGTCATTGCCGCTACGATGCGGTCCCCCATCACAGCCACCGGTCCTGTCGTGGAATTAATCCGTTCAGACACCGGTATCGGACATACGATGGCTGGATTACTAACGTCACTGCCTTTGATCGCTTTTGCAGCTGTCTCACCTTTTGCTCCGCGTCTTGCCAAACGTTTTGGGCTGGAGACTGCACTACTGCTTGCTGTCATTATTGTTACCAGCGGAATCACCTTGCGGCTACTCCCTTCTGTTTTGTCTCTTTATGCGGGAACAGCGCTTCTAGGATGCGGTATCGCCCTTAGCAATGTACTGCTGCCAAGTCTGATCAAACGTGATTTCCCGTTACGAGTCGGCATTGTCACTGGACTGTATTCCGTTTCGATGAATATGTTCGCCTCAATCTCTTCAGGTATTAGTGTACCCGTGGCAGAAGCCTCCTCGCTTGGTTGGCGGGCTTCATTAGGGGTATGGGCCATTCTATCCCTACTGGCTGTCTTTCTATGGCTTCCGCAGGCACAGAGGGGGCGCAAACAGATGCTCTATATCACTTCCCAGAGCGAGAAGGCACCCACACGTCTACGCACTTCTTCTCTTGCTTGGTTCGTGACGTTGTTCATGGGCATTCAGTCGTTAATCTTCTATACAACGATAACTTGGCTTCCCGAGATCCTCGCGGATCAAGGTTTTAGCGCTGCCTCAGCTGGCTGGATGTTGTCTTTGATGCAAATGGTTAGTGTACCTGCTACCTTCATCGTGCCGATTCTGGCTGGAAAAACACGAGATCAACGGCTACTCACCACCTTAACGTGTTTATGTCTCATCGTCGGATATGCGTTACTATTCAGCACTGCACCTGTTCTCGTCACCACCGGGGTTGCGCTAGCCGGGATTGGTGCCGGGGCCTCCTTTGGTCTGGTCACGATGTTTTTTGTCCTTCGCACACGTCATGCGCGAGAGGCAGCAAGTCTTTCGGGAATGGCTCAATCCTTTGGATACATGCTTGCTGCAGGAGGCCCTTTACTGTTTGGTTTAATGCATGACTGGACCCATGGATGGTCTCTCCCTCTGCTCGTACAGGTTCTTCTTGCGATCGGACTGCTTATGACAGGACTCCAAGCGAGCAAAGACCGAACTGTTTCTTAGTTTTATAAAAAAAAGTTCACCAGGAGATCGGATAGCTATCCTTCCCTGGAAACAACAACAAAAAACGGGCTCCCCCTGTCCGCTTAACAGGGAGAGCCCGTTTCTTATCCTTTGTCCCGATTACCGGCTTTACGCCGGTCAGGGGACGAGGCACTACTTTTCCCAAACTATCTGCTTGAAGTAAAAGCTTTAGCTCAAAACCGATACTTTTACCTCATTACCATAAATGCGTACTGCCCTTACTTCACCTTCACCGTAATGGTATTGGTGGTTGTCACCCCTGCAGCGTTAACCAGCTCGGCACGGTACGTATACGTACCAGATGCTTTGCCTTTCACCGCGGTTATAGCAAATTGAGGCAGAGGTGTTGTCGCTTTGAGTGACTGTGTATCGATCAACTCATCATTCTCGTAAAGACGATACTCTGTTGCGTTTGTTCCCCACCACAAGTTCATCATCACTTTGTAATTGCCGTCTACATCCCAGTTATCATGGGAGAGTACTGCTTTGCCAGGCAATGCATCGGTTACTCGTACAGTCAGCGTCTGACTGCGCGTCACGCCTTTGTCATTGGCCAGCTCGGCAACATACGTGTAGGTACCATTGGTTTTACCTTTAATTTTCGTTTGAGCGAACTGAGCCCAAGGTGCATTGTAAGTCAATTTTTGCGAATCAACCAACACGCCATCCTCATACAGTTTGTAACTCGTCGCATTCTCACCCCACCACATGTTCATGGACACCGTGTAATCGCCCCCTAACAGACCATTCACAAAGCCGTTATTGTGGGACAAACTAGGTGTTCCAGGCGCTTTCGTAGCCGGAGTTTCAGGTTCAGTCTGTGCAGATTCCACTTTAATGGTAGTGCTAGCCGTACCAACAAGACCTTGCTCATCTTTTACCATTGTTTCCACCGTGTACGTTCCACCTTCAACACCTTCCAATGGGAATTGGAAGCTACCGTCCGCCTGAACATTAAACGTGCCTTCTTTCAATGTTGAGCCATCTTCTTTTTTCACCACATAGGATGCTTTAAGCGCTGTCGTCGGATCAAATGTAATGCTCCACCCTTTAGCCAGTGCAGGCGCAACGCGGAAATACAAATCATCCACCGTACCGCCAATAACAATAGCATCCTCCGCTTTGAAGTCCAATGATTGCGGAGCAGTTACTGCTGGAGCTGTCTTTTTAACCAAAAACGGAGGTGTATCTTCTTTGTAGGTCTTGCCATCCGTGCCGATGGTCGTGATATCTACGGTATACAAGCCATCTGCAAGTTCGGTTACTTCTTCCGTTGTGTAATCCGAATACTGACCATCCCAAGCCAGCGTGTATCTGGCATTTGCGTTGAAGTTATAGTAATTACCAAAGATCGAGCCAATGTATCCATCTTGATAGTGACCGCCTTCAGGATCAAGGCCGTTATAAATTTCAATGAGTGCAAACGTCATTGGATTATGGAATTCCATTGCAACGTTCAGTGTATCCAGGGAACCGTCTGCCTTCAACGGATAATAGAACGGATTTTTCGCAGTTCCTTTTACCGTTTCAATATATTTCACACCGCTTGAAGTCACATTAAAGTGAGCCACATACGGCACTGTAAACGTGTTGGTTCCATTTGTAATTTCAATGTAGCCCTGTGCCTCGGTTAGTGCAGTGACACCACGAGGAACCGTAACCGTTACAGCGAGTTCTTCTTCCCCATTCAAAGTGAATGAAGTTTTATCAACGGCAACAGATACCCCAGGCACGGTACGAGTCGGATTGACATTCACCGTGTACTCGCCACCGCTTCCGTTCAAGGCCTGAACCTTGATCGTTTTGGTTACTGTTTTCTCATTCGTACTTAAGAAGTTACCGTAGTTAATGCTTCCTGTGATGTTTTCTTTCTCAACAACCGATCCACTCTCGGTATACTGAGTCACATCCATGACTTTGACAAAAGCGGCAGGATCAATGGATTTCACCGCTTGAATGCGGCCTGCACCTTGATCAAACACGTCATATTTAGCTGTGTCCATGATTTTGGCATTATTCATCAAAGCAACTTTAACATCAAAAGGTGTCCAGTCCGGGTGCTTTTCAAGCAACAGCGCAGCTAGACCCGCTACATGCGGTGCAGCCATACTTGTTCCACTTTTGCGATCGTACGATTGAGCATAATCGGCACCTGGCTCATCTTTACCATAAGCAGGGACGGTGGATAGAATGTTGGAGCCCGGTGCAACAACATCCGGTTTGATATCCAACGTTACTTTTGCAGGCCCGCGGGAACTGGAAGAACTCATCTCATCCCCAGGTGTTTGACTGCGTTCAAAATCACTGAAGCTTACTTCAACAGGTTGCCCCGCATCCAGTTGAGCTTTAATGACTTCACCATCTTCCTTCGACATGCTCAGTGTCGGAATCAGGTCGAAGTTATCACCAAGACTTACGCCAATCGGACCAGGAATATTGTTATACACAATAACTGCCACGGCTCCTGCCGCTTTGGCATTGGCAATTTTCTCAACAAAAGCAAGTTCTCCGCGTTGAATCAACGCGATTTTGCCTGTAAAATCTTCACCTTCAAAGTCAGCTGGTTTACCCAAAGCCGCAAATTTAACATCATATCGACCTGTCAAAACCGCTTCAGGATCAGCCGCAAGACTCCATCCCATCACATCCAGACGATATACAGATTCGGTAACAGATAAGGATGTCACTTCGTCCGCTGTTTCATTGTCAGCATTGGCTACTGGAGCTTCAGCTTGATCAGATTCAGGCTGTGCTGATGCAGCATCTTCAACTCCGTCTTCCGATGTAGTCGCTTCCGCTCCACCTTCTGGCGCGATTACTGGTGTAACGGCAGGTTCCTGCGTTTCAGGTGCATTCCCCAATTCCGGAGTTTCCTCACCTTCTTCACCGATCCAGAAATGTGTATTCGCCGTAATGACCTGACTAGGCCCTGTGGAGTTACCTACGGTAATTGCCATAGCGGAAGCCCCTGGTGAACCCAAGGTATAACGATTAGGCCCGCTGTTACCACTGGATACAACCGCAGTTACACCAGACAGCATCGCGTTGTTCAATGCAACCGAAGTGACATAGCTCGGATCATTACCTTCAGCACCAAGCGACAGGTTGATGACATCCATTCCGTCCGCTACTGAGCGGTCAATTCCGCCGAGTACCCATGACGTCTGTCCACTGCCATAAGGTCCTAAAACACGGTAAGCGTAAATATCCGCTTCAGGAGCAATCCCGACGACCCCATAGTCTCCCGCTTCACGAGCAGCGACCGTACCTGAAACGTGTGTACCATGAGAAGTATAATAAGAGCTTCCTCTTTCATTAAGCTCAGGCTGGCCTGATGCTTTCCATTCCTGATAAGTCGCTTCATATGGGTCATCATCGTTATCTACAAAATCCCATCCACCTTTATAAGCATCGCGCAGATTCGGGTGATTGTAGTCAATACCGGTATCAATAACGCCAACTTTCACACCTTTTCCTTTGTACCCCAGATCCCATACTTCAGGAGCTCCGATAAAAGGGGCTGTATCTTTCATGTGCGGATTCACTTCGCCTGTGTCAGGCGCAAGCGTCACTTCATAGTCAGGATATACACTGACTACACCTGGTATTTGAAGCAATTGTCCCAATTGGTTCCCTTTTATTTCAAGGGCTACACCATTAAGAGCATATGCATAATTGTCCAGCACTTCGTGTTTGATTTTTTTCTGAGTGAGGCTATGTACAAATGACTGTTGTTGGTTTTCAACTTGAGTCACAGCCTTTGTTTCCATAGAGGAGGTAAATGATCTTCCTGAGAGGGTTGATTCGCCTTGAGCTACAGCAACAGGTTTGTTAGAAAGCTCAACAATGACTCGTGTGTTCTCTCCGCCGAGACCATTCAGGCTTTTATCCAAAACTGGATCGGCAGCAATTCGAGCTTCCCTATTGGCAAGCACTTCTCTCATTTGCTTTGCTTTGGTGCTGTTTAATGTGTTATCCAGTTGAATTGCGGAGTCTGCAGAAGCAGCTCCAGCTGCAGGCAGGATAAGGGAAAAAACCATAAGGACACTCATTAACATAGATATCAATCGTTTATTCAAGGCTATGCCCTCCTTCTTCGTGTAGATGCCTCACCAATGGGATCTTGCTGCCAGAAGCACTGCAATACTTTCGACCAAGTTCACCGCCAATCTGCAAGATGTTTGACCCCTGGTAAATTATTCTACCAAAATATCACAAATTCCTTCTAATTACTTACATTTTGATATAGAAATTACTTATATGGGTCTTTAGTAGGGTGAATATTCGCATTTGTATATTTTTGTCGTTTGGATATTTAAATTTTAAATTTCCAATATGAAAACAGGAAAAAACCACGCTTTTCTGAACGAAAGAAAGGCATGGTTTTCTATGATTTCCATTGCGGATTTTCAGTTTTGATTGGTTTTATACGATTTTCACCGATGTAAGAATGGGAGAGAATCGTTACCAGTTGAGTGATATAAATTCATATAACATTAAATTTAAGCGATTCAATGTTTAAACTTCGGGTTTGAATGCCTCAATACGAATACGTTTGTAATCGGCATAGATCGCATCGTTTTTCCACAGCTTAGGAATCACGATCTCGCTAATTTCCTGACACCATTCCTTCACCTGCTCAGAACTGAAACCCTCAAAATAGTCATCTCCAAAATGAGCCAACCAGCCTATGATTCCATCTTCCCCATCTGCTAGTTTGGTAGGACGGTCATAGTGATAGGCCTGACGAACCACAAAGCCTCCGTCTTCCAAAAGAGTGCTGTATTGTGCAATCGTCGGAAAATACCATGGATTACGTTCGGAAGTCTTGATCCCTGTATGCCGTTCCAGCACTTCCTCCAGTGCGTTAACGATGATCTGCACATTCCCTTTACCGCCAAATTCAGCCACAAATCGTCCTCCAGGCTTCAGTGCATGCCACACACCGTCTACGACATTTCGAGGCTTTCGCATCCAGTGCAACGCAGCGTTAGAAAAGACCGCATCGTACTGTCGCTCTGTTTCGAACTGCTGACCATCCGCTTCCCAGAACTCCAATTCCGGAAACTTTTTTTTCGCTTGAGCAATCATGTCTGAGGAAGCATCTATGCCAGTCACTGCTACCCCGTATTGGGAAATCTCATGCGTTAAATCACCGGTTCCACAGCCAAGGTCAAGGATAGATTCTCCTTCTGTCGGACGAAGCCAGGGTATGAGACTTTTTCCATACTCCGATACAAAAGCCAGTTGATTGTCATACTCTTGCGCCTGCCACTGATTAATTGATTTCATCTGCTCCACCGTCGCTTTCACTGTTGATATCCTCATTGTGGCACAGATTTTCTTATTGATAAAATATATATATTCTATTTCACTTATAGGAAAAACCAATTAAACAACAATATTGTAAGCAGAACCAATGCTTAGCTCGATGAAGGAAAAAGATGAAGGAGAAATATGCACATCACATGAATCCTATCGATGTGGATGTTCCGACGAATCGCCCGAGGTTCTCATCCCTAGAACGCAAAAAGCTTCCCGAAGGAAGCTTTTCTACTGACGTCCCAGGAGGGATTCGAACCCCCGACCGACGGCTTAGAAGGCCGTTGCTCTATCCTGCTGAGCTACTGAGACAAATATGTACAATAAAATTCGGCACGATCTCTATTATACTCCGATTTCTATTTTTAGCAATAGTTTTATTAAAAATTAATAATGCATCCCAATAACAACCAGTATCGTATGAGTATGTATACTTAGACAAAAAGCCGAATAAGCTAATCTTTTTGAGGTAATATTGAAGTAATAACGAGAACTATTAATAGTACCCGTACCAAGTGTATACTTATTCAGCGCCCTTCCATCTGGGTAATCTGTTGCATACATACATTATGAAATTCTATTGAAGGAGAGAATATTTATGAGACAACTTTTATCATCACTATCCTATTTCAGCATTTTTTTTGCCCCGTTTCTGTTTCCCATTATTGTATGGATTGTGGCGAGAGATGAATACATTGCAGGACATGCGAAGCGAGCACTTTTCTCCCATGTCTTCCCTTTCCTTGCGGCGATCCCGCTACTGTATTTCTTCATAACAGCCCACAGCTTAGCATCAGCGATCGGGTTTGTCGTTCTGTTCTTTGTCATATACGGCTTGAGTTTTGTATACAATGTGGTAAAAGGAATTCAAGTTCTACGTGAATATTACTGATAATACTGAATGTTACTAATACTAGCGCATCGATATCAAAATATACCCTATCACAAACAACCCGCTATGATGTTACGGCGGGTTGTTTGTCTATCAACACTACTCTTTATTCTGCATACGTTACGCTACGTTGTTTTCTGTTACTCGAAACTTCCTCTACTTCACATCCCATTTCTTCACTACCCTAACACTTATCACTTGTACAATTGTGCTATCTGATTACCCCTGACCAATCAGGTACCGTTGCAGCGTAGGGCCAAGCAATCCAAAAGCAAACAAATTACTTTGAAATTGAGTTTTATCCTCTTCTGCCGTAATGCCCTCGCTATTTTCAAATGCTGTTTCCGTCGCATCTTCAAAGGCGGTATGCATGTTGTTGTTATACCAGTCAATGGCTCCATCCGAGTGATTCCGCACAATACGTACCACTTGCAGTTCATTGGCGGGCTGAGTACTAGCTACATATACAAGTAATGATGGATCTCCCGCATTGCCAGGCTGTACTTCAACCTCTGCACAAGATAACCCGTCCACTTCCGTTAATCTGCGTATTTTAGCGTCCTGAATGGCATACATCGTCATCTTCTCCTTTTGTTCTGATCATTTGCAATTGTATTAATTGCTTCGTTTTCATCATGTTGCTCACTCTGTTCATGTCGTTTGTTCAATCTGGTGCTTGGTCTCTGGCGTTCCCAACCGGTAAATTTCCCGGTATACCTGTTGCAAAACAGTTTCATAAGCACGATTCACATCATGTTCTGGCGTGTCCGGCCAAGGAAATACTATTCCTGGAAAAGCTTCTTCTTCCTTTTCCTGCATAAGATATAGCAATCCCAGTAAATGTTCGGCTTCCTGCGGCGTTGCCTGAATCACCCATTCATATGACGTTACAGACGAATCCGGTATGACAGAGCGGCCCATGACGGACACATAATAGTTGGTCCTGTCCATTGCATGCACTCCCCTTCACAGGCGCTTAAAGCTGTTATCCCTACATGTAGTTTCGGAAGAGGACAGACATTTTATGCCTGCATTCGGCATATATTTGTTACGACCTCTGACGAAAAAGACAACATTTGCTAACTGCTTTCGATTTTTGGAAGCATACGGATGAATGACTCGATCAAGAAAGGATGAACAAACCATGTGCGGTATAACCGGCTTCGTACAGTGGAATCGGGATTTGACACAGGAATCGGAGTTGCTCGTTCGGATGACGAATAGCTTAACGAACCGTGGCCCCGACGCTTCGGGTACATGGATTTCCAATCCCTGTGCTTTTGGACATCGCCGCCTCAGCGTAATGGACCCGGAGAACGGGGCACAGCCCATGCATGCGTTACAAGGAGACACCTCCTATACCGTTGTGTATAACGGAGAACTATACAATGCACCCGAATTAAAAAAGGAGTTGCTTCAGCGTGGGCACCATTTCCGTACCCAATGTGACACAGAAGTTCTGCTCGCCTCGTATATCGAATGGGGACCGGTATGTGTTGAAAAGTTTAACGGTATCTTTGCTTTTGCAATATGGGACGGCGGAAGAGAACAGGTCTTCTTAGCCCGTGACCGGCTGGGCGTCAAACCTCTGTTTTACAGTAATGCAAAAGATACACTTGTATTTGGTTCAGAACCCAAAGCGTTGCTCCTTCATCCGGATGTGGAAGCTGCAGTAGGACCCGAAGGACTCGCCGAAGTATTTATTGTAGGACCTGCACGAACACCAGGACATGGTGTATACTCTTCACTTCATGAACTGAAGCCCGCTCACGCCATGATATACAGCCGGAATGGGATCAAGACCTATGCCTATTGGAAGTTAGAATCCGTGCAACACGAACATAATCTGGAAGAGACTGCAGTTGAAGTACGCCGTCTGTTGCAGGATACGCTAGAACGCCAGTTAGCTTCCGATGTTCCTGTATGTTCTCTTTTATCCGGCGGCCTTGACTCAAGTGCTTTATCAGCTTTGGCTGTCGATTATTATAACCGAACAGGGCAAGGTCAAGTGAGTACGTATTCGGTTGATTATGTGGATAATGCGAAACACTTTCAGGCCCATTCCTTTCAGCCCGGGGCAGATGGCCCATGGATTCAGCGGATGGTGGATGAGCTCAAAACCGATCATCACTGGATCGAGATTGAAAATGGTGAACTCGTTCATGCACTGACTCAAGCTATGCTGGTAAGAGATTTGCCGGGTATGGCAGATGTCGATTCATCCTTGTATCTATTCTGTAAAGAGATCAAAAAAGGAGCAACTGTCGCCATCTCCGGCGAAGCTGCTGACGAGGTATTCGGCGGATACCCGTGGTTCCACCGAGATGAAATGCTGAATTCAGGTACATTCCCTTGGTCCGTTGCACCCGACATGCGAGCAGGGCTGTTATCCCCAGACATTCGGGAGTGGATCAGACCGCTCGACTACCTTGCAGACCGATACTCGGATGCCGTAGCAGAGGTTCCGCTACTAGAAGGAGAAACGGGGAAAACAGCTCAGATGCGTGTTATGTCTTACTTGAATATTACCCGCTTCATGCCTACCCTGCTGGATCGCAAAGACCGGATGAGTATGGGTGCTGGTCTGGAAGTCCGCGTTCCTTATTGCGATCATCGGCTGATCCAATACGTGTTTAACATTCCCTGGGAAATGAAAATTACCGGCGGAAGAGAGAAAGGAATTTTACGAAAAGCGCTTGAAGGTGTCCTGCCTGACGATGTGCTGTATCGTAAGAAGAGCCCCTATCCCAAAACACATAATCCTCAGTATCTTGCAGCAGTCAAGCAGCAGGTCCTTGAAATACTGGATGATCCAACATCACCAATACTGCCTCTTATCGACAAAGTACAGATTCGAAATCTCGCCTCTTCACCAGATGCTTCATCCAATCTGCCGTGGTTTGGACAATTAATGTCAGGGCCCCAGTTGTTCGCTTATCTGACTCAAATCAATAGCTGGCTGAAAACATATAACGTTGCGATCCGATAATTCAATTCGCCCTCTTTCACGTACAACTTTAAGCACTGCAATTCCCTGTAAGCTATCCTGATAATTAGAGCGTTCATCCACAAAACCACAATAAAAAATGCCCCGTACCATTAACATGGTGCAGGGGCATTTCTCATATTTACCTTTTCTTAAATTAAGAAACTTTAAAACGAGCAACAGACTGCTGTAACATCTCCGCCATAGATGAAAGATCATTCGCAGCCGATGCAATCTCTTGCATTGCAGACAATTGTTCTTCGGTTGTTGCACTTACTTCTTCTGTGCCCGCTGCGCCGTTCTCCGTTACGTCCATGATTGATTTCATAGACGCATTAATCTGCTCTACACCAGCATTCATCTGTTCAATGGAAGCAGACACCTCCTGCGCTTGTCCCGCAACACCACTAACTGAAGTTCGAATGTGGTCAAAAGTAGATCCTGCCTGGTTCACTAATTGAATTCCCTCTTGCACCTCAGAAGATACCACACTCATCGAATGCGCAGCATTTCTCATGCCTGTCTCAATGGAAGAAACAAGTCCGACAATCTCTCCTGCAGACTGTGCAGATTGCTCTGACAATTTTCGAACCTCGGTAGCCACGACCTGGAATCCTCTTCCGTGCTCTCCAGCTCTCGCAGCTTCAATGGCTGCGTTAAGAGATAACAGATTCGTCTGGGCAGATATTTCCGAGATCGCGTCTACCATTTTCACAATATCTGTCGAGTGCTTACTGAGTTCTTCAATAACTCCTGCAAGGCTCGAAACTGTATTCTGAATGGAATTCATCTGACCAACCGCTGTGCGAATGGATTCACTACCCGATATCGTTTGGGCAGAAGCTTCAGCAGCCTGCTCGGAAACAACAGTTGTATTTTCAGCCACTTGCCGGAAACCGGTAGCCAGTTCATTCATCGTCTGGAATCCTTCACTGACCATACGAACCTGGGCATCCATCCCTGTTGCGATCTCACCCATCGTAGTGGCTACTTGTTCATTAGCTATAGCCGTCTGTTCGGTACTTGCCGTTAATTCTTCCGACGAAGCTGCTACACGTTCTGCACCATCATTCACTTGATGAATCAGAGAACGCAAATTGACGGACATCACATTAAATGCTTCAGCCATCTCCCCGATCTCGTCTTTGTTACGAACCTTCAATGTTGCCCCTGTTAAGTCACCTTCCGCAATACGGCTAGCGGCTTGTGCAACAGCCTGCACCGGTTTGGAGATCATTCGGCCGATGATAATTGCGATTGCTAAGCCAATAAGAATAGAAACGACACCTAGGATAATGATCAATCGAAGAACCGTAGCTGTCTGGACATTGGCCGCGGCGATTCCTTCATCCATTGCTTTTTGCTGATGATTTTCCATCGACTCGACAATGTTTTCAAATTCAGTTATAAGCGGCGGGACGGTATTCTCCATTAACCCGGATATTTCCTCCACATTCCCTTGCTTAGTCAAAGACATTATATTTTTGGCAATGTCATAATATTTGATCATCAATTCGCTCGAGTCTGCCAGATATTGTTTCATATTGGAACTCGTAACTGTCGCTTTTAGATCTTCGCTCAATTTTATGTAATCTTCATACGCTTGCTGAAATGCGTCCTCATTCCCCTGGTCAGGTTTCATGATGTAATTTCTCAAAGCCACTTGTTGTGATTTCAGGTCAATCGTCATATTTTTAATTTTAAGCAATTTGCTTGTTCTATCATTAATTAAATCGGTGAATGTTTTCTCCAAACTCACAAATTGAAAGTATGAAATAGCTGTAACCGCTATCAACAACAATAGAACGGATGAAAAACCGATAAGTAACTTTTGACTGATGGATATCCTTTTCACGTTGAGTTCCTCCCGAATTTCAATACAAGTATGTAAGATGATATATTTTTTTCATATTCACCCCCTAAACTAGACTAAAGACCTACAATATGATATAAAACAATATAATAATTATATATATCATTTAATAAACGGGTCTTTATTCCTAATTAATACTAACCCAAAACCACCAAAACTTGAATCAGAAATTATTTTGAATTTGCAATAAAATAAGTCAAGACCTATTTATCAAGGGTTTTCGAATTATTTCTTTATTACAGAAAATAAAAAAAAACACCTTCCAGTACACTTGCAAACAAACCTTAAGGTTTGAGGCAAGCACTACTGTAAGATGAATTTATTGATGAATAAAGGTCGGATTCCGTTCCAGTAGCCCTGTGCCAAATGTTTCTCTGAACGGGGAATCCTGCATATGAATATAACCGATGTAACAGCCGCATTTTTTCATGCCACAAGGACGATCTTTAGCCAAAGCCTGCAAGCCATCACGATAGAGGTGACCGATGATCCGTCGATCCTTATAACATCTTTTTACATGACCCGAGCCTTGAACATAAAACACATCCGTGCCTGCAGCACAGCGCTTGCCCAAACTATCATAGTCCTGCAGATTCCCCTCAAAGAAAGGGTCAATGTCCTTGAGAAACTTGATTTCGTCCGGGGTGTAGTAGTTCGGCCGATCTTTGAACGCATTGATCCACATATATACATCGTCAGGTAGGGCATTCCTCATGGATTCTATGGCTGGAAATGCACTGCGTAGTCCAACCGTGCCGACGCTGAAAGACAGCCCCATCTGCCGTAATGTCATACATTGGTTCACAAAGGAAGTCTCTTTGGTCTCGCGAGGGTGATACGTTGCCCAGAAGGCCGCTTTGTCTACATGCAACTCACTTGCCCAATCCAGTTTCACAGAAAGGTTCGTCTGAATCGCTACCTTATCCACATGAGTCATATGTGACAATTCAACCATCGCTTCCCGATACCAGCGCCGCACCAAAGCTTCTCCGTAGGGGTTAAAGAATATCGAAAATCGATGCCCATGAATCTCCTGTTCTCTGACCCAGTTTACAAATTGGCGTAGCTGCTGTTCGTCCACATTTAACGTTTCTTTGGAATCCACTGTTTTGCTGAACGGACAATAGGGACAGTCATAGTTACAAGAGGATAACTTCCCCCGGTAATATAAGGTCGCTCTCATGAGAAAACAAATCCTTCCATCTGCTCCCGAATATCCGCAGAAATAAGCCAGTCTCCAATGGCATCGGAATATCCAAGTCCATTCTCTGTCAAACGCAGTACTCGCTCATTTTCTTCGACATCGAAGCATGCCATCTCTTCGACCAACAATTCGTTCAACCAAGGGTAGTCAGACATCACATCTGTTCCGAACCTCTCCTGGTAAGCGGACAACATGAGTCCTTCCCGATGTAGCAGCGCTTTTAATATAAATCGGCGTTTCTGCTCTTCGCGGCTTAACACAATGCCATAATCAGCCACATCGTAACGCTCGGTGCCTACATAATCAGCAATAATGCTTTGTGTTGCCTTATAGGTCACACCGTATTTAGATGCATAATGGACCTCGCTCGTATAGGAACGGGCACCACATCCCAGACCGACCATGCCCTCTTCCTGACAACTGTACGGTAAAAGTGCTTTGGCAGAAGACTGCTCCTTGGCAAATCTGCGCATCGAATATTGGGTGTACCCTTTGCTTTTTAAAAGTTCACGTGCAGCTTGGTAAAGTTGCATTCGTATATCGGGTCCTTGACGCTGAATATCCTCTGGCTTTACGATCGTGTTTTCCCGTGTATATAGAGGATAAATAAATACTTCACCCGGATCATAAGCCAGGACACGTTCAAGGGAATAGATCCAGGTCGCCTCGGTTTGCCCCGGTAAACCGTAGATCAGATCCAGATTCAATAACGGAAAATCATAACGAATCAGCTTCTCCAGCGCGCGTTCTACCTCTTGAGGTTTTTGCGGACGATAGATGGCGGAAGCCTCTGCTTCAATAAAACTCTGAATCCCCATACTCACCCGATCCACGCGCCGTTCCTTCAAGATGCTTAATTTTCCATCCGTAACAGTATCCGGGGATGTCTCCACCGATATCGAAGCTTGCGACGTATCTAGTCCCATTGTATGTTCAGCAATGTCGAACAGACGGCTTAACTGTGTCTCATTTAACAATGTGGGTGTTCCCCCACCAATTGCAAACCTCGAATACGGTCTACGCGAAGTCACTGGCGCCCACTGCTTTGCTTGACGTTCAAGTGCGTCCACATACTGTTCATGGCTGTCCTGCCGCTTGTCCGGCAGTGTGAACAGATTGCAAAACCCACAACGAGCAGCACAAAAAGGGATGTGCATGTATAAAAAGTAAGTCTCCGTGTCTTCCTTCTCCCACAGAGATTGCAGCGGAATGGGCGGATTCAGTTCACGATATGCTGTCTTATGCGGGTAAGAGTACAGATAGGAACGATAAGGAAATGTCAGCACATCACGAAGACTTGCTGCTGGATCGGAGCCAGACTGTGTGGCACCTGCTGTAGTTCGCTCTGCATACTCACTCATCGGGCTTCCCTCCTTATAAAATAAATTCACGGTACGGCACCGTCCAAACTACATCATGCGCCAGTCGGTGTCCGTGATACCCCTCTTCACCATAGGCGGTACCATGGTCAGAAAAAGCAAGGCAGAACGTTGGCCGTTCGCGCGCTCTCATCGCTTCAAACAAAGGTCCTAACGCCTTGTCCACATATCGCAATGCGGCTCGCTGCGTATCTACCGAGTCCTCCCGGGCTCCCTCAACGAAGTATCGGTTGGGGCCGTGAATGGCAGAAACGTTCATGAAAAGAAAAAGCTTCTCGTCTGGCCCAGTCTGATCAAGTAACTTTAAGGCATGGTTGACTTGATTCTCTGTTGACCTTGGATTGGTAACCCCAAAATTCATGCGCCAATAACTTTGCTGAAAATAACCAGGCAACACTTTGGCGAGAGGATTCTTTTTCGTAAAAAATATGACGCCACCGATACAGATCGTTCGATACCCTTCAGCGGCAAAGCCGGACACGATATCCGGTGTATCAAACAACCAAGTATGAGGATGGGTTTGAAGTCCGGTATTTCGAGAATGGAACAACCGGATATGCGATGCTTTGTCTGTATTTGCAGGTGTGGGCATAAAACCGCCAAAAAAAGCATGGTGAGCAGCATACGTAAAGCTCCCCGGGGTATGCCGTTTCTCCCACGAACCGGAGCCACACAGATTGAGGCAATGCTGTTCTTCCAGCTTGGCAACATCATATCGTAGCGTATCCAGTGTAATCATCAATATATCATGGGAGCCTACAATGGTGTTCATATCAGGCATGTCTAACAGGCTCCTTTCGCAAAAGCTTCATCTCCCATTCATATGGGGTCAACTCTTGATGTCTGACTCGGTATAACAAGTCTCCGAACGGGTTCACGTCCAGCACGTACGCTCGTGATTCCATGCCACTGGTAAGCATCACATCAATGCCTGCCGACCATGAATTGGGAAAAGCCAGCATCGTATCCAGAGCCGCCTTCTGAATCATGGCAAGATGCGACTCGTTCAGACCAGCTTCTGCTGGCAGCATCCGCTCATTCCGTAGATGGAGATTCGTAATCGGTGTGTGACTAAGACGCATGACTGCATGACCGGCCTGTCCTGCCATCACAAGTTGGCGAATGTCATAAACACGTTGATCCAGCATAGCTTTGGGCATCCACCGTTCTATCTGAGCTCCTTCAGCACAAAGCCAGTCCAGCAGCGTACGAATTTCTTCAGGATGTGTATACTTTTGCAGTTTACCTTCATTGTAAAAGAGCGTTTGACCCTGGCTGGTCTCCATACCTACGGTTGTCACAGCAATCTCTGCACCTGTTCGCGGATTCACTTGATATGCAACTACTCCAGAAGCAGCCGAGCCACAGGCTAGCTTAATAAAAACGCGATGCATCCGTGATGCATCCATCGCTGCTCGCAACTGTTCCCAGCACTGAATTGGCTCGGAAGAAGGTAATATCGGTGGCACCGAAATTCCTTGACGCATGAGGTGAAGCTGGCATTCTCTTTTATCAAACATCATGCCAATCTCATCAGGATCATTCCAGAATTGCACACCAGGCCATACTTCACGCGCTTCTTGGGCGATTCGGTCAAGACAAACCTTCCAGCCTCTGAACCATTGGGCAGGCGCGTAAATTCTGCCCCATTGTTGCTCTAATGTGAGCGCTGCTTCGGCAGAGAAAGATTCACCTGGTGACCGTTTCACCGAAGATATCGCTTCATTTGGCGAGCTAAACTTCCAGCCCTCAAAACTCGGCGATGGAGTGCTCAATACTGTACCGTCAAAGCCTTCGTAGTCGGTTGCCCCGAGATGTAACAGCCCGCGTTCTACCTCCCAATCTTCCCCGGGAGCATCCAGTCGAATCAGCGGACTAGGTGAGATGAATTCCACAAGTTCGGCAAGACCGCCTCCCCGTCTCCAGGTTCGAAGAAGATTCTCATAAGACAACACCGTCGCAGGTTTCATCCCCATTTGTCTTCTGGCTTCTTGTATCCCTGCCGTTCGTCGATTATCTGGATTGCTAATTAATAACAGATCTTTTTCATGCCACATCATTTATTCTGTCAGCATCGGGAAACGCCAGTCATCCTCATCACTTTCCTGTTGGTCACTGACATCTACCGACATGCCTGATTGCTTAAAGCGCTCCATCATTTCGTCCGTCATGAAGTGATAGCTTAGGTTCAAATGTTTTAATTGTTTGATTTGTTCGCTGGCAAGCAGTGCCTCTGCACCTTCATCGGATAATGTGCCTTCGGAGAAATCAAGTATCTGAATCTGTTCCAAGATCGATGCATCTGCAGTAGCCTTGGCAATCTCATCCTGTATTTCGCTGTCCTTCAAACCAAGGTACTCCAGTTTAGGGAAACGTCCTTTTTCAAGCAATGGCAGTACGTCCTCTAATGAACCGTCAAATCCGTAGTCTTCCACACCCAAATACAGTTCAAGCTTGCGCAATTCGGGAAGTTCAGCGGAGGCAATGGAATGTAACACTTTTTTCGGAAGACCACCACAGATAATCACTAACTCTTCCAGCTTGCTGTGCTGAAGAGGCTCAAGTTCAAGTCCGCTACTGCCTTTGATCACAAACGAGGTCAAATTCGGAAAAGCTTGCAGAATTGGCGCAAGATTCGTCTGAACAATCCAGGAAACTTCGCACTCTTCGGACTCCATATCTCCGATAAACAATTGTTTTAGAGCCGGAAAACTTGGTGCAAGCTGAATTAACGTATCTTTGAATTCCTGAGGAGAATTTTCATAAGCTTGTCCCCAATCTCCAATGATCAGACTTTCCAGCGTAGCCGCTTCCGGTTTTGCTGCCAAATCTTGAAGAAGTGTCTCCATTCGAATACCTTCTTCATAGTCATCGTAATTTACAACCAGCTTCACTTCTTGCATGCCAAATCCCTCCCGTATAAGGTGTATCATCTTTCACTAATCTGAATGTTAACCCATACCCGGCATGACTTGCAACTTCTTCCAACCCCAGTCCCAATGCCATTCCCAATCGTGCAAACCACCTCCTGTTCGGTATAGGAAAAAGAACATACGTTCCCCATATCTAAATTCCTTAATCAGTCATGATATCTAGGTACATGGAAGGACCACACTTTGATTAGCTTAACAACGCATATCAAAAAGACGTTAACAGAGTAACAACCTTATCCTATCCCATAGGAATGAAAGTTGTTTCCATTAACGCCTTGATGAATTCAATGCTCCACTTGCTTGCTTCATGCAATCAAGAAAGTCAATCGATTCAGCGCACTAGCGAAGCATGTAGCCTACCTCTTCTTTTATGCTTGCAAGCGGGAAACCAGTGCTCGCAGTGCATGACCCCGATGACTGATCGCTTGTTTTTGTTCCAACGTAAGTTCTGCCATCGTTTTCTCATACTCCGGCACATAGAAGAGGGGATCATATCCGAAGCCACCCTCGCCTGCAGCATCAGCTGTAATCCAGCCATCAGCCGAACCCTCAGCTTCATACTTATCTCCACTTGCTGGATCGTAAAGCACCAGTGCGCACACAAATTGAGCAGGACTTAACAACGGTTGCTGGGAATCCTCACCTGATTTTAACGCAGCAAGAGCATCCAGTAGCTTGGCATTGTTCTGGGCGTCAGTCGCACCTTCACCAGCATATCTTGCGGAATAAACACCCGGTTCTCCGTTCAGCAAATCTACACAAAGTCCTGAATCGTCTGCCAGAACAGGAAGCCCGAGCGCATCACCAACGGCCTTTGCTTTTTTCCACGCATTCTCGGCAAAGGTAACACCATCTTCCACGACATCCGGCAGCTCCGGATAGTCAAACATGCTTTTGACCTCTTTGCCCAGCGGAGCAAAAGCATGCGCGAATTCACGCACTTTTCCTGCATTGCGGGTGGCAACAATGATAACCGGGCTGTCCAGACTCATCTTAAGCCTCACCCAATCCACGTGAACCAATCTTCAGCGCAATCGGTCCAAGAGCTTCTTTTTGCCGCTCGATCATTTCCAAAATTCCCTGTTCGCCAAGTTCCAGCATCGCGTTCAATTCACGGCGGTCAAAGGGTGCTTCCTCACCTGTTCCCTGAAGCTCCACGTATTTCCCGCTGCCCGTCATCACCAGATTCATGTCCACTTTGGCTTTGGAATCCTCATCATAATTCAGATCCAGTACCGGCTGTTCTCCGACAACACCTACGCTCACGGAAGCAAGGAAATCCGTGATCGGGAACACCTGCAGTTTATGTTGCTGCGCAATTTTGTTCACAGCGAGCGCCAGTGCCACAAATGAACCGGTAATGGATGTTGTGCGTGTGCCTCCATCTGCCTGAATGACATCACAATCCAGCGTAATGGTACGCTCCCCAAGTGCCTGCAAGTTCACTACCGAACGAAGAGCTCGGCCGATCAGTCGTTGAATCTCCATCGTGCGTCCTGTCAGCTTGCCGCGATTCGCTTCACGCTGGTTTCGAGTATGAGTAGCACGCGGAAGCATAGAGTATTCCGCTGTAACCCAGCCTTTGCCCTGTCCTTTCATAAAAGGCGGAACACGTTCCTCCACCGTTGCCGTACAGATTACCTTTGTATCACCGACTTCAATCAATACAGAGCCCTCGGCGTATTTATTCGTGTTAATTGTTAAATTCATCGGGCGTAGCTGTTCGCTAGTTCGTCCGTTAGATCTCATATTTTCTGCCTCCTACGACTTAAGCATCCTGTAATGTTGAACTTCTTCTCTCTTACAGCCATCCTTTATATTTTACCAAAGAGTTCAGTTAAAAGCACCCTCGGGGCTCTCTTATCTGTTAAATCGGAATTTCGTTAATGTATTCTGGCTTGGACACCGGCGCACTGTAATCCCGGTTATCATCACCTTTGACCGTTTTCTGCCCGTTCCATTCAATCTGCACTTTGGCGTCTTTGCTGGCTGTATTCTCCGCGGTTGTCAGGACAACGGACTGTAACAACTCACTAGGTACCATATCCCCTTCTGTAAACATATCATCCTTCAGCGCAACCGTTACCGTGCCATCCTCAGACGTCTTAACGGACTGTAATTCCGTTCCACCTGTCATCACTTCTTCCAGTTCTCCATCCTTGGCTGGTCCCTTGATCAACTCGTTTAAAGCGGCCTGAACGCGGTCTCCACTTGGAGCCACTAGCCGTGTAACTGGAACATAATATTGCACACCAGCAGGAGAAGCGGCTGAAAAATAAACCGTCACAGGACTGCTGTTCGTGGTGAAGGACTCACCTAAATCCAGATTAATGCCTACCGCGCGATTCAACGGCTCCGGAAGGGGTGTACTATTGACAGGCATTTGACTCAGCTTTTTGCCATCCACCCAAATCTGTACATGGTTTACCTCAGGCGTTCCTGTGAGCGTCCACGTTACGGCTTCCAGCATTTTACGCTCATCTTTGGCATCATATTTGGCAAAGTTACCCGAGAACTCGACAACAGCCAGCTTGTCATCCGAGTGAATGGTTACATTCTGCACTACCGTTCCCTGTGGCAATACACCCTTGAAGCCTTCAGGTAACATTCCAGCATATGCTCCGCCTGTAACCAAAGTATCCAGAGCTGTCTTCGGGCTACTTACATCGGTTCCGGATGGAAGGGTTAACGAGACTGGAGCGAGCATCCCTTGCTGGTCCTGTAAATACACCGTCGTGAGCGGAAGCGTTGCGAGCTTTCCATTACTTTCAGCAGCCTGAATCATAGCGGCTTCCTGAATACGTGGCGGCGGATCAATCGCTTCTGAAGATTGGGCACCGAACATTCCACAACCAGATAATACGACAGGAATGCCAAGCAAAGCCGCTGCCGAAGCCTTACGTAAAGATGGGATTTTTCTCATGATTCACGTTCCCCCTTATCATTTTTACAGTTTGTACTACCATGTATACGAGCCTTCGTTCAAAAAATAACTACTTTTTGCACAAGCTCCTGCTCAATCTGGCAATCTTCATGTGATACCAACATAAAAGCAACGCGATACGGTTAATAACGTATGTAAGTAAGATGTATGCAATCATCAATATATAAGTTGAACGATTCTTTTACACGTTAACGGAGAGGACAGAAAAAACCTGAAGAAGCGAAGCGTTCGCCTTTATCAGCGGATTTTCACCTTGATAAAAGGTAATTAAAAAATCTGCGGATAACAGCGATCGGAAGGTTCTGCTGTCATCGGAGTGTTCCCGTGTAAACCTCTTCGTTCAATTTATATTTACACCAGAGGAGGATTCGCCCATGGAACATCCGGAGCAGGAAAAAATCCCTTACAGTCTGAATAGCCGCAAAGTTGCTGAAGCAACAAGGGAATGGTTACACAAACGGGGCGTCACGATCCCTGAGATCGCAGAACTGGTCATGTTGCTTCAGAAAAAGTACTATCCTGGACTGACGATGGAAGAATGCATCGAGAACGTGGAGATGGTTTTGAAAAAACGTGAGGTTCAGAATGCTGTCCTGACAGGTATCCAGCTTGATCTGCTGGCAGAACAAGGACAACTGATCTCTCCTTTGCAAGAGATGATTGAGAACGATGAAGGACTGTATGGCGTAGATGAAATTCTCGCCTTCTCGATTGTGAATGTATATGGCAGTATCGGATTTACCAATTACGGTTATGTGGACAAGCTGAAACCTGGGGTATTGGAACGTCTCAATGACAAAAGCCTGGGACCTGTGCATACGTTCTTCGACGATATTGTCGGGGCCATCGCTTCAGCCGCGAGTAGCCGGATTGCTCACCGCAAACAATCCGAGATGGAAGAGGCACTCGGAGAAAAGCCAGTCAGCGACGACAAGATTTAGTTTTAGATGGGTAGTCGAAGAAAAACGAGTCAAAAAAGCGGCCAGTGCAGGCCGCTTCTCTATTTCATATGGCTAATTCATGTTGCAACACCTATTTGAGTTGCTCTTGCCCCAAAGGCACAGCCAATCCGTAGGTTTCTGCCCATTTTCTATCTTTCATCGATTCTGATTCAGTCCGTTTGGGTCCAATCGTGATCTCCGGTCCTTTTCGCTCTCGCATCAGACCACGCAATACCGTGATACCAACAATGCTGATTCCGGTAAATACATACATCAGACGCATGATCACGTGACCCGAATCACTTCCCGTTACCATGCCATGGATCATTAACCCGGCAAATACCGGATAGGATAACATGTGGATCATAAACCACCATTTGCGCCCCAGCTTGGTGCGTAGATCACTGGACAATAACACGATCAGCAAGCCGTAGAAAGCTAGCGTGCCCAGCCCCGTGCCAATCGGGTGCACTGACGCTGTAAAAGGAATCAACAGTTCTCTCCAGGTAAACGGGCTGTAGCGATCAATAACCAATGTGAGTGCATGTGTGATGCCAAGTCCAAAAGCAAGCCAAGTTGTTCGTGTATGCCACTCAAACATGACAGCTTTGGGTCTCCCCTTGGCGATAGGCATCCCTTGAGCAATGCCTAGAAATACACCAGCAAAAAGCAGTACATATGCAGCTATCCCACTTATACGAATGATATTCCACGTTGGCAGGTAATCTACAATCCACTGTGCCATAACCGGTTCCCCCAAATCTATAAGACTTGTTCCCGTTCCTATTCGATCAAGCTAAAACGATGATCCGGGTCGAAGCCAGGCCAGCGCTCAGCAAGTGTTGATGAATTTCCTCTAAAATAAACGTTTGCCTCTCGAGTGATCCAAAGAACATCATGTCGGTCATAATGTCGATTAAGCCAGTTCACTGCTTCCGCACTTCCCAAGATTGATACAGTCTTGGCTATAATTTCGCACTGCGAAGCATGCTGACCAACGACGGTACATTGTAAAATGTCTGTGTCCGCCGGTTTCATCGTCCGGGGATCGATAAGATGATGTGCTGTGTAACCCTTGTCATCTTGCCACTGTCTACGTGTAATCCCTGATGTGGCGACAGCCCCTTGTTGTAGGCGTACCGCCCCCGACACATCTTGCATCTGTGGAAACGGACTGGTTACCTCCAGCGTCCAATGAGGATGGTCTGTTGTACCCCATACCTGAATGTCACCGCCTGCATTAATCATTCCCGCAGGAATGTTCATTCTCTTCTGTAGCCAGTCCGCGATACGTTCTACAGCCCAGCCTTTTACAATACCGCCAAGATCCAGCTCCGTTCCCGGGTCGAGATGCACCATCCGGCTCCCTTCCCGCTGTATCCAGCTTGGACGACTGTAGTCATATGGATCTTCCCTCATGCCAGCGGCTTCCGACTTTAATATAGGTAATAGACGCTCCAGCAAAGGCCGCTGGGATGCTCGCTGATGTATCTTTTCAAAGCTTGTATCATATCCCGATGAACGAAGAGCTTTCATGATGCCGGGTTGGAAGATGCCTTCCGTTTGTCCGATATATCCATATGCTAAGCTGAGCACCTCATCCATCGCAGCCGAGACAGAGATCCATCCTTGACTCTCATTCAGACGAGTTAATTCACTGTCAACCACGAAACGGCTAAAACGCTGCTCCTGTGTTTCGAACCAGTTTTTGACGAGGGAGGCGGCGTGTTCCGCCTGTTCTCTATCTGCCAGAAACTGCACTTCTACCTTCGTGTTCATCGCGTGAAAATAAAATCGGAGGGGACGTACAGCCTGCTCTGTGCGGCTCATGATGCACCTGTGCGTGACTGATAATTGCCATGATTGCTTTCAGAGCCCGAGCGCAGCGAATTGGCCTGATTCTGATTTGACCCAACCGAGTATCCGTCTGTACCCCAATTGTACTGACCCGTACCGTCTGGAGACCATTCATCCATCACATCGTCACGTGAATCCACCCGTGTGGAAGCTGTTATTCCAGTGTCTGTCCCATTCGCCGCCGCATAAGCGACGTCAAATGCATCCGAGGTTCTTACATATTGAAAGAGTGCAGCCACAGTTAATGTAGCCGCAGCCGAAGCTTGCCATTTCCGCCATTGGTTCCGTTTACGTCTTGTCATCGCTTATCCCTGCTTTCCATAGCGAAGTTCATAGTTGTATGATAGGCTCCCTGGCTTAAAAGAAGCTGAATAAACGGTTAACCGCGCCTAAAGCTTTTTGTTTTTTCTCACAAAAAAAGCCCCGAACAGGTAAATCCTGCTCAGGGATAGGGATAAGATCACTATTGAAAAAAAGCTATTAATATCTGTGCCAACTGTGTTTATATGCAACCTATGACTACTAGCTAGTTAAATGTTGAAAATAAATGATTCCGTCAGCCTGTTGTACCTGTCCCGCCAAACCACGCCGAGTTAATTCCTGCAGATGCGCCAGTGTTTCGCTCATGGCAAAACGTAATTGATGTATTCCAAGCCGATCACCAAACAAATGCAAGCAGATATCATATGCATGAGCAGGGCCTTCCTGCATACGTTCCGTCAGTTTGCCCAGACGCTCTTCATGGTGAGCAAGCAATTCGGCGGTGCGTTCCGTAAAACGGGTAAACGGATTTCGATGACCCGGATATGCACGTTCCACTGTAAAAGTGCTTAGACGCCGCAATCCGTCCATGTATGACAGTAGAGGTTCTGTATCACTGCCCGGTTGCAAACTGATATTGGGCGAAATTTGGGGTAAAACAGCATCTCCGCACAAAATCTCTCTTGATTCAGGAGCATAAAATGAGAGATGACCCGGGGCATGTCCGCCCGTTTCCACAGCGGTCCATGCTTTTCCACCCATATGCACGGTTTCACCATCTGCAACGATGGTTACCTCCGGAAGCGGTGTAATTTGTGAGATAAATGTTTTCATATGTTCCTTAATCTCAACCGTTTTTTGTTGCGGCATACCATGAAGCAGGTAATACTCCGGCAGTCTCTCTTCAATGCTCGCCCCGGTTCCCCACATAAAATCTGTCTCCTGGCGGGAGCGTGCTGACATTAACACGGGTGCACCCGACATCTGCTGCATCCAGCCGGACAATCCCAGATGATCAGGATGATGATGGGTCAGTAAAATCTGATGAATATGTTGAAAGGTCAAGCCGAGTCCGGCCAACGCTTCATGCCACTCCTGCTCCGTCTCCGCGGTACGCGGTCCTGGATCAATAATGCTGACCTCGCCATCCTGTTCGGTTAAAATATAACTGTTTACCCATCGAAGTGGAAAAGACATCGTGATCTGAATACGGTGCATTCCCTCTGGCATAGATAACGATTCGGTTCTTGTACGTTTCATGGTCTTTCCCCTCTCTCGAGTCAATTAGTCAGTAGGACGATGTCCTACAAAGATCATGCGCGGCGAAGTCTGCTCGTCATACTTCTCTTCATCGTATCCCCCGTGAACCTGATCAACCTGAAGATCTGCATCCTCCAGCATTCCACTCAGTTGCTCACGCGAGTAAAGCTTGACACTTTCCTTATAGATTCGCGGTTCAGTCCCGGCAGAGATGTCCGTAATATGTATTTCCTTTTGCACAAACCCGTCTCGTATCCTGCGATATTCCTCAATCCGTTGCCCTTCATCTCCACGAACAGAGTGCTGTACCAGATGTTTTTGCACGTAGGCTGTATTGATAAAATCAAGAATGAAACTGCCTTCCGGTTTCAACATTCGATGAATGGCACGCAGAACCTTCAATTGTTCAATATCCTCGGGGAAGTATCCAAACGAAGTGAACAGGTTAACTACAGCATCGAATCCACCGCCAAGAGGGATTTTGCGCATGTCGGCATGACACCATCTAACCCGATGATCGGCATCCAGTTCTCTGGCTTCACGCAGAAGCACATCGGACAAGTCTACTCCCGTCACCTGGAAGCCAGCGTCCGCAAGCGCAAGAGAATGCCTGCCCATCCCGCAGCAGAGATCGAGCACTTCTGCACGAGGGCGAAGCTTCAACCAGTTAATCATCTTATGTACTTCCTCATAAGCACCATGCACATCCCGGTGTTTGTATACGAGCAGATAATCTTCGCCAAAACTCTTTTCGTACCATGCCGTCATGTCAATCTTCGCCCTCCGTATCATAAGTTATCCTTATCCTTATCCGCATTGAGCAGATTTTGCTGGCTAGAACACTCCGCGCTAAGCTAAAACTAGTGTCTGTTTTGAATCATTTCAAATTATTGTAACGCTTTAGTACCCAAACTCAAAATGATCGTCTGCCACCCTCATTGAACGCCTCTACAACGCAAGATATAATGTTAGACATATCATGCTCCTACGAATCGGTTAAATACATACAACAGGAGGTGTTCTTATGATTCGTATCGGACTTACGGGATGGGGCGATCAGGAAGACCTCTATCCAAACCGTACCCAAGCGAAGGACAAGCTTCGTCTGTACGGACAATATTTTTCCACGGTGGAGGTAGACAGTTCCTTCTACGCCGTGCAACCTCGCGACCGGATGGCCCGCTGGGCTTCGGAGACTCCTGAATCATTTTCATTTATCGTGAAAGCCTATCAGGGAATGACGGGACATCTACGTGGCAAGCCGTATTTTACCAGCACGTCCGAGATGTACAAAGCTTTTCGTGAATCGCTTGAACCTGTGATCGAAGCAGGCAAGATGCAGGCTGCCTTGTTTCAATATCCGCCTTGGTTTGAGTGCAACCGGGACAACGTCAATGAACTACGGGAAGTAAAGCTCCGTATGGAGGGCATTCCATGTGTAATTGAATTTCGTCACCAAAGCTGGTATGCGGACAACATGCGTGAGCGCACGCTTCATTTTCTTAAAGAGCAAGGATGGATTCACAGCGTCTGTGATGAACCACAGGCAGGGCCAGGTTCTATTCCCATTGTGCCCGTCGCAACGGATTCCCGGATGACACTCGTTCGCATGCATGGACGCAACGTATCCGGCTGGCAGCAAAACGGCGCACCAAATTGGCGTGAGACACGTTATCTGTATCGCTACAACGAACAGGAGTTGTCGGAATGGAAAGTTTATCTGGAACAGCTGCAGGAGCAGAGTGAAGATGTGTTTGTTATTTTTAACAATAACTCTGCCGGAGATGCAGCAACCAACGCCCAGATGATGATGGAACTGCTAGGTCAGCCTATCAAACCATTTCCCGACCGCACCGAGCCGGAGAAGGAAGAAGGCCCTGAGCAACTGGAGTTGTTTTAAACAGAAAAGAAAGACAGTACATTGGGACTCACCTATAGTTAAATCAGTTAGTGTTCATATCAGAACTCAAATATTTAAAATAAACAACCTAAAAAGGTGCCTCTGTTGAGACACCTTTCCCTGGCTCCCATACAACGAAACGTATGAACGCCAATGACCTGTTAACTATACAAAGGCTCATTATCCCAAACACTGATGTACCGAAAGGATCTAACCTTCAAAACCTGAGCGGAATACTTCTTTTCCTTTTGCATTGAAAATAACATAATGACTCTTCTTTCCTACCGGAACCCCGCTGTACATTCCGTCACCAAGGTAGTTTACCATGGAATAGGCTGGAAATATCCGTTTGCCCGTTTTAATATTGATTGATGCCGAGATTGAACCATCCTTAGCTTTTAATGCATATTGAACTGTTGCGATCGGATCAATGTCGTGATAATAGTCGGTGCGATCAAGATCAATCATTTCGTATTTCACATCCATCACGATGTTCCCTCGACTATCCACAATCCCATAGCTTTTATTTAACTTTACTCGGTATAGTGGATTTTTTGTTGTCAATTTCTCAATCTGGTTATTCATGTAATTCGTTCGCTCAATAAGTGGAATCATTTCATCGTATTTCGCAGCTAGTATGGATTCACCACGAGTTCCGATCAATCCATACTTACCATTCTTACGAATGACAGCACTTCCCGCTTGAAACAGATTGGCCTCTTCGTACTGAGCGGGTATTTTAATGTCTCCATTCTTTGAAACATATCCCCATTTTTGATTAACTTTCACAGCCGCCAGATCTTCTGAAAAAGCCTGCATATCTGTATAACTGGACTTAAATAGTAGGGTTTGATCCTTTTTATAAAAAGCCCATCCGGAACTTTCATCTTTCATATCTCTTACCGCGTAACTTCCATCTTCTGAAAGAATAACCTTTTGTTCACTTTGAGGTTCTACAATCATACGCCCGGATACATCCACGATGCCTTCGCCATTTTGCTTTATTTTCCAAAGTCCACTCTGTGGCTCGCCTAACTTGGAATAATATTCATTGAACGAAACAATTAAGCCATCTTGCCTAACAATAGCGCTATGGTTATCGCGGCGGAGCCCCCAATCTAACGTATTACCTGTAAATTCAAGTTTGTTTTTGAACTCTGCAGGTACCACGAGCTGCCCCTTATAATTCATACTTCCCCACAACCCATCGATCTTTACAGGAAATACCCCGGATTTACGATAATCTATTCTATAATCCATCTCTTCGATGTTAAATGTCGTTAGTAATTTCCCTTTGGTATTGATTAATGCCCACTTACCATTCTTTTTCACCATTGCGACTTGATTGTAAAAGCTTGTTCCCTCTTCATATGTAGGAGAAATAACAAATTTGCCTTTCGTATTCATGTAACCAATCTTCCCATTTTTCTTAGCGATGGCGAGCCCATAATCAAACCAACCAATATATTCAATGCTTTTGTCCTGAAATATCACTTTACCTTTATTATTTATTAACTGATTTCTATTTACGACTGCTACACCCTGGTTGAACGCATCTCTTGCTAATTGAAACTGTGGCTTAATAACAAATTTCCCTTCGTAATTGATGAATCCCCACTGCCAGTTTTGACGAACCGGGATGAGTCCATTATCTGCTCGGTCAGTGAACCACAGATGGCTCAATCCCACATGTTCCTGCGCCTTGTCCCACTCATGATAAACTGGCTCGTTTGCTGCTAGCGCAACCCTCGGTATCATAAGTACTGACGCAATGAGTACCAAGAATGAAATGCCCAGAATTGTAGTGAATCTCTGATATGCTGGTCTTTTCTTCAACACTATTCCTCCATATAAAAGTAATGTTCTTACTCTTTTATTAATACATAAGTAAAAAGAACTATCAATATGGGAATCCAGCATTAGGAAGCATTTTTTTAACCAATGTTTTATTAACATGGCAAAATGGATTACAATAGATTGAAAGCAGATTTGAAGGAGGCCTTTTTCAATGAACGAACAAGCATATTTTGAGCAAAACCGGGACAAACATTTGGCAGAACTGAACGAGTGGTTATCCATTCCGAGTATTTCCGCCATTTCTGAGCATAAAGAAGACATTCAACGTGCGGCACAATGGGCAGCGGATGCACTTACACGTGCGGGTATGGAAAATGTCGAGATTATCCAAACAGCTGGTCATCCCATTGTTTATGCAGACCACCTGCACGCACCGGGCAAACCAACAGCCCTGATCTATGGACACTATGATGTACAACCTGTTGATCCGCTAAATCTGTGGGAGACACCACCTTTCGAACCCACGATTCGTGACGGGAAGCTGTATGCTCGGGGTGCAACGGATGATAAAGGACAAATTTTTATACATATCAAAGCCGTTGAAGCACTGATTGCGGAAAATAAAGAGTTGCCGATCAACATCAAATTCTGCATCGAAGGCGAAGAGGAAATCTCCAGCCCGAACCTGCCAATCTATCTCAACGATAATACGGACAAACTGAGAGCAGACATGGTGTTAATCTCGGATACATCTCTTTTGGAAAAAGGAAAACCTGCCATCTCCACGGGCCTGCGCGGCCTGTGCTCGATGCATGTGGATCTGTTCACCGCCAATACCGACCTGCACTCCGGTTCCTTCGGTGGCGGTGTACCGAATGCGCTTCATGCCCTCGTCTCCCTGCTGGCATCTTTGCACGATGAGCAAGGCCGCGTGAGCGTGGATGGATTCTATGACGGCGTTCTACCGTTGTCTCCTGAGATGAGAGAAGAATTCGTGAAGCAAGGCTTCAATGAAGAACAGCTTCGTCAAGATCTTGGACTGGAGCAATTGTATGGCGAAGAAGGGTATTCCTTTGTGGAACGTGTCGGGGCGCGCCCAACCCTCGAATTGAACGGCGTATGGGGCGGTTTCCAGGGCGAAGGCAGTAAAACCGTTATTCCAAAAGAAGCTCACGCTAAAATCACTTGCCGTCTTGTCGCTGACCAAGATCCGCAACATGTGCTTGATTCGATTGAAGCTCACCTGCGTGCTCATGTACAACCAGGGGCGACATTGCAGATCAAACAGATTGAGAAGGCTTTTGCGTTCAATACCGATCCGACCGATCCGATCCTGCAAAAAGCCGCAGACGCTTACGAAAAAGTATATGGCGTGCGTGCTCTCTTCACCAAAGATGGCGGCTCCATTCCAATCGTTGAGAAGCTTTCCCGCGTGCTTGGCGTGCCTGCCGTGATGATGGGCTTTGGTCTGCCAGATGAAAATCTGCATGCACCAAACGAGCACTTTAATCTGGAGAACTTTGATAAAGGGTTGCTGACGGTCGTGGAATTTATGAAAAGCTTGGCTTAAAGGTTAAAACGAATATGGGGCGCGCTTGTGGAGACGTTCCGGTGGCGAATCGTTCTTTCGATCGCTGTTATTCCCAGATTTCTTTGTTTCCCTTTCCGAAGGGAGAAATCCGGGAATAAAGGCGAGCGCTTCGCTTCTTCAGAATCGATTTCGCCCCCTCCACTACGTTATGCGCGTTCCTATAAGTCGTTTTAAAAACGTAATCTAGCTTTTTCGGGGATGAGCACAATAACACAGGGCGCGCTTGTGGAGACGTTCCAGTGGCGAATCGTTCTTTCGATCGCTGTTATTCCCAGATTTCTTTGATCCCTTTTCCGAAGGGAGAAATCCGGGAATAAAGGCGAGCGCTTCGCTTCTTCAGAATCGATTTCGCCCCCCCACTACGTTATGCGCGTTCCTATAAGTCGTTTTAAAAACGTAATCTAGCTTTTTCGGGGATGAGCACAATAACACAGGGCGCGCTTGTGGAGGCGCTCCGGTGGCGAATCGTTCTTTCGATCGCTGTTATTGCCAGATTTCTTTGTTTCCCTTTTCGAAGGGAGAAATCCGGGAATAAAGGCGAGCGCTTCGCTTCTTCAGAATCGATTTCGCCCCTCCACTACGTTATTCGCGTTCCTATAAGTCGTTTTAAAAACGTAATCTAGCTTTTTCGGGGATGAGCACAATAACACAGGGCGCGCTTGTGGAGGCGCTCCGGTGGCGAACCGTTCTTTTGATCGCTGTTATTCTCGTTTCAATAATGTAATAACGTAAAAACGATGGCCTAAACGGTCATCGTTTTTTTATTTTCTGTATTTTGCAGTGATCATTGCAATACCATATTTAGGTAAAATGTGGTAGCCTTCTTATGTACGTTTTCAGTAGTAAACTCAAGTCGTATGATGACCACAATCTGAATGATGAGGTGAACGGTAATGTCTGCTTCCCATTTGACCAAAACCGCGCTGGCTCATTCGCTTAAATGCCTGATGGAACACACGCCGCTCAATAAAATTACAGTGAAGCATCTGGTGGATGGCTGCGGTGTAAACCGGCAAACGTTTTATTATCATTTTCAGGATATCTACGCCCTGCTTGGTTGGATTTACGAAACGGAAGCGGTGGAAAGCATCCATGAATACCGCAGTTATGATACGTGGACAGAAGGGTTCTACAAAATTTTCTGTTACATCGAAAATAATAAGGCTTTTTGCTGCAATACCCTTGAATCCCTTGGACGTTCTCATCTGGATGGTTATCTCTATCAAGTGACGCATGATCTGATTATGGGTGTCATTGATGAGCTTGCTTGCGGAGTCAAGGTTCGCGGAGAGGATAAAGAATTTATTGCTAATTTCTATACACTGGCTTTCACGGGTCTCATTATCCAATGGATGCGGAATGACATGAAAGAACCACCCAAACACATCATCGACAAGTTGAGTGAACTGATTGAAGGAAATGTAGTCAGAGCACTGCATAAGTATGAGCATAAGTATCAGCACTGATTAAAGGATAAAGAACTAATAGGAATGTAGATAAGGCTCATAACAAGCGGCCATCCCGTTAAGGATGTGCGGCTTGTTTTTCTATGATCGCAGATAGCATCAAGTCATCGCTCGATCTACTGACCTAAAACTAGACATTTTTCCAAAAGTGACTAAAAAAAAGACAGCTATCTTCTTTTGCTCATACCTTCTTTCCCGGTGCAGGTTTACATTGGAAATGTGAAGAATACACCATCTTTTGGAGGCGATTGATCGTGAAAAAAGAACATGGCTCTAAACAGGTTTATTTTGTCGGCGGCGGTATTGCTTCTCTCGCGGGAGCAACTTATTTGGTCAGAGACTGTGATTTCCCTGGAGAGAATATTCACATCATTGAGGAGATGCCGATTCTCGGGGGCAGCAATGACGGTGCAGGTAATCCGGAACAAGGTTACGTCATTCGCGGTGGACGGATGCTCAATGATGAGGCATATGAAAATCTATGGGAGCTGCTGGAGACCATCCCTTCTATTGAACAGCCGGGTATATCGGTCAGAGAAGAAATTACGGCCTTTGACAACGCTAACCCCACACATTCCAATGCACGGTTAATTAACCGTGATGGTCAGGTCGAAGACGTGTTGTCCATGGGGTTCGATATGGCCGATCGGCTGGCGATGGGCAAACTCATCATTACTCCTGAAGACACGCTGGGTAAATTGCGAATCAACGACTGGTTTGCACCCCACTTTTTCCAAACGAACTTCTGGTACATGTGGGCAACGACGTTTGCCTTTCAGCCTTGGCACAGTGCGGTGGAGTTCAAACGATATATGCTTCGCTTTTTTCATGAATTTCCACGAATTCAAACGCTCGAAGGGGTTACACGTACCCCCTACAACCAATATGATTCCATTATTCTGCCGTTGCATCGATATTTGGAGCCGTACGGCGTAGATTTCACGTTGAAATGCACCGTTACGGATTTGGACTTCAAAGAGGGCGACGGAATTACGGTCACAGGTATGCATGTGCGGCGGAACGGTGCCCAGGAAGTGATCGACATTCATGAGGGTGATCTGGTCATTGTTACGAACGGCTCGATGACGGAAGGTGCTGACCTTGGTTCGATGACTTCCGCTCCCACACTGAATGGCAAAGGTAGCTCTTGGAAGCTGTGGGAGAACATTGCGGCGAAAAAACCGATGCTGGGCAACCCTTCTTCGTTCGATGATCATATCGATGAATCCAAATGGGAATCATTCACCGTCACTTTCCAGGATTCCGTTTTCTTTGATCTGATGGAAAAATTCACACGCAATCGCGCGGGTACTGGTGCCCTTGTTACATTCAAAGATTCGAGCTGGTTCATGTCAGTGGTGTTGGCCTTCCAGCCGCATTTCCGGAATCAGCCTGAACATGTCAAAGTCTTCTGGGGCTATGGGTTATACCCTGACAACGTAGGGGATTTTGTGAAAAAAAGAATGTGTGATTGTACCGGTGAAGAGATTATGCAAGAATTGATCGGCCATCTTCATTTTCAGGAGCACCAAGAGGAGATCATGGCTACAGCCAACTGTATCCCTTGTATGATGCCGTATATCACCGCACAATTCATGCCAAGGCTGAACAGTGACCGCCCTCAAGTCGTGCCGGAAGGTTCAACGAATCTGGCATTTATCAGTCAATTCTGCGAGATTCCTGATGATGTCGTGTTCACGGAGGAATATTCGGTACGCGCCGCACGCATCGCGGTCTACACCTTACTTGGCATCAACCGTCCGGTTGAGCCGATCCATCAATATCAATACGACGTGCGGACGCTGTTCAGCAGTTTCGTGACTTCGTTTAGATAGTAATTGAATAGTTAACTAACTTGAAGCCCAGATTTGATGTAATGTGATTTGAGTCATATCTATGAATGTTAATATAGAAAAAATCAAATGAAACTATTAAAAGAGCCCTGTGAGATCTAAAATGTACCCTTGATAAAAGACATTTTAATTCTTGGACAGGACTCTTTTTTGCGGATGTATCTTTTGTAAAACTATAAAGTATGTAAGAACAAAACCCATAAATAGAAGTGTCAATGCTAGGCATAACCCCTTCGCGAGAGCACCAAACAAAAAAACAAAGAGCAAACCAAAAAACATAGACAAAAAATAGCTACTTGATGCTCTAACGATCACCAGAAACCTTATTTCACACTTTTAGAGACTTCTAAAAAACTAACGATCACCAGGGAGCTTATTTGAGATGAAACGCCTCTTTTGCATCCCAAAACTGCTCATTTACATGAAATAGCGTTTCTGGTGATCGTTAGAATGGAGAACACTGCAAAATATGGAAAATAAGCTCCCTCAGGATCGTTAGAGCTTCAAGCATAATTGTCACAGTCTGACTCGCTACTCGCTACTTGCCGCAACGGTTTAAAGTGTGAACTCTGCGCATTGCGTTCAGCTCCCAGCACGAGTGCCCTGCTTCATGACGAGGTGGTCAGCCAAAAATAAGCATAATTCGATACTTCTTCGACATATTTGGGTTATTACTTCGTTCCCCACCCTACTGTTCGTCAGGATAAAGTTACAGGCAGGCCTCCATCCATCTATCCATTCTTGACCAACTCTGTCTTTACTTTAACTTTACGGGCGAAACGTAGTAAATTTCAGCATGTGCACCTGCTTGGAGAAATGAGCGATCTCCTGATCTACCCCTCTCGTATCAGTTCCCGCCATTGCCTGATTAGCTCGTAGCGTTCTGCGCGTATTTAACATACCTTCGATGAGTTTCATGACCGTATTGCGTCCACGATGATCCACAATCATGTATTTTTTACGCTCATCCAGTTCAATCCATACGATGTTATTAAAGGTTGTGAACAGATGTTTGCGGTACTGTTCCATATCCGTCTCATTGTAATGCTCACCATAAAAAGCATAATATCCGTGAATGTGCAGCTTCTCCGCCAGCACGGGGATAAACGGATCATGTTCCAGCATGGCGTTACGTTCCATGATTCATGCCTCCGTTGATGATCCGCAGATCTCATTTTTGAGATCTATTTTAACATATTGTTCAGCGTATTTCCTCTCAACAGCTGATCCTTCTGCCCTTTACCCACACCGTATCAATCTCCAAATCCTCATTCAGCAAAACGATATCTGCCTGTTTCCCCTTCGTCAGGGAACCCGTTCGGTGGTCGATACCCAGCAAACGAGCTGGCGTCAAGCTGGCTGCTCTAGAAGCAGCGATCAGACTAAGCTCTACTTCCTGCACAAGATAACGGAACCCACGAACCATAGTCAACGTGCTTCCTGCCAGAGCGCCGCCTTCTTTCAAACGAGCTTCGCCGTTCTTCACAATAACGGGCAGATCACCGATCTTGTATTCGCCATCTTCCAGCCCTGCCGCTGACATCGCATCGGTAATCAGCACCAGCTGATCGTTGCCTTGTTTCAGTTGAGCAAGGATCGAAATCGCGGCAGGATGCACATGAATACCATCGGCAATGACTTCGGCGCTAATACGCGGGTCACTCAGCACGGCTCCTGCTGTTCCCGGCTCACGGTGGTGTAGCGGTGTCATCGCGTTAAACGTATGCACGGCATGATGCAATCCGGCCTCCACTGCGCGCTGTACGTCATCGTAAGTTGCATCTGTGTGACCGAGCGCAGCCGTTATCCGCTGTTCCCGTAGCCAGGAGATAACCTCCAGTGCACCTTCACGTTCTGGTGCCAACGTCACCTGACGGATGAGACCGGGATATTGCTTTTCCCACCCTTGTAGCCAGCTAACGTCAGGAAGCACGATATGATCCGGATTTTGTGCCCCAGGCCACTTTGGACTAAAAAAAGGTCCCTCCAAATGCACGCCTTCCAGCTGAGCGTACGGCATTTCATCCGAACGGTAGCGATTTACTTCAGCCAAAACATGATCCAGACGTTCCTTCGGAGCCGTCATCGATGTCGCCAGCATCGCGGTCGTCCCCTGTGAACTATGAAATGAAGTGATCTTGTCCAATACGTCAGGACTGGCATCCATGAAATCTTCCCCGTTACCACCATGGACATGGATATCGATAAAACCAGGCACGATTAAGCCTTTCCCTTTGGCAGGAATCGCTCCCGCTTCTTGCCGAAGGGATTCAGGCAGACCTTCCGGTATGCCGGCATATACGATTTTCCCAGCGCGCCAGGCAATCAGACCGTCTTCCAGCAGCTCATCGGCAAGCAATAGTCTGCCGCGGAGCAAAGTTATCTTTTTCTCACCTTCAGCCTCACTGACTTTAGGATTAGTTTCGGTCATCTAACCAGCCTCCCTGCCGCTCGATCCAGCAATACAACCACGTTCGGATGACATTGCAGCAGAGATGCCGGGCAGGATGTGGTAATCGGACCCATGAACGCTTCGCGAATAATCTCCGCTTTCTCTTCTCCACGGGCAATGAGCAGGATCTGTTTTGCTTTTAAAATAGAACCGACCCCCATCGTAATCGCTTGCGCCGGAACTTCCTCGATGCTGTCAAAAAAGCGGGCGTTCGCCTTTCTGGTCTCTTCCTTCAGACCCACCACATGGGTGCGCCCCGTCAATTCCGTTCCAGGTTCATTAAAACCAATATGGCCGTTATGTCCGATCCCGAGCAGTTGCAGATCCACAGGCCCACGATCCTCCAAACGTAGCTCGTAATTCACACATTCTTCCTCCAAATCTACTGCCTCGCCATTCGGCACATTCGTGCGGGATAGATCGATGTCGATATGATTAAACAGCTGCTCATTCATAAAACTGCGGTAACTTTCACGATGCTCTGTAGGTAAACCTACATATTCATCCAAGTTAAAAGAAGAGGCCTGGGCAAAGCTCACTAATCCTTTTTGATACAGCGTAATTAACTGTTTATAAATACCTACAGGTGAACTACCTGTTGCAAGTCCGAGTACGGCACGAGGTTTCGTCTGTAGCAAGCTGGCGATCAAGCCTGCACCTGTCGCGTTCAAATCTTCTTCATTTTCAAAGATACGAATATTCATCTGTCAAGCACCTCCGGTGTGATGGAAACGATAGGACTGCACATTGTGATACGACTGCTCAAGTTTAGGTATAAATTGATCAAAATCTGCACTGACCATGCCTGTGAACAAAATATCAATCACATGTAGCAACGCAATGCGTGAAGCCATGTCCCCGCGCCGCATCCCTTCTTCGAGAGAAGATGTGAAAAGCGGGATATCCGATACGGTAGCGAGTGAATTACTGCCATATGACGTCAGCGAGATGGTGGAAGCTCCAGCCTCTTTGGCACAGGTCAAGGCATCGATCGTCTCTGGTGTTTCACCTGAATACGATACGGCCAGCGCCACATCTCCTTGCCCAAGCGAGGAAGCGGATGTAATCTGCATATGGGAATCGGAAAAGGCAGTACAGCTTTTGCCGATCCGCACCAGCTTCTGATAAAAATCCTGTGTAACAATGGACGAAGTCGCCACGCCGTACAAGTCAATACGCCGGGCCTGGCACAACAGCTGCACCACTTGTTCCAGCCTGCCCAAATCCAGCAACCGTGTGGTATCCGCAATAGATGCGAGATGATTCGCTTCAATCGCCTCGACGATTTTGGATAACGGGTTGCCTGCAACAATATCCTGATAGGCCGTTTCATTCGGTGCGTGCGACAGTTCGGCGGCGAGTTTCATTTTGAGATCGGGGAAACCTTTGAAATGAAATGATTTGCAAAAACGAGTCACGGTCGCCGCGCTTGTCCCGCTCTGTTCAGCCAACTGGTTGATGGTCATGCCCGGTACGTCCGATGGCGATTGAATAATCACCTCGGCGATTCGTCTCTCCTGAGAGGGCAAATTGTGCAATTCTTGCTTCAATGCATGTAAGATGGCTGCCATAAACACCTCTTTAATATGAAAATTATTTTTATTATTTTATATTTTAAAAAGAAAATCATTTTTATATTCTTATTTTAAGCAAGGCGCTCTGGCAAAGCAAGAGGATTTTCGCTGGAGTTGATATAAGTCCATTATGTTAATCAATCAGGCTTAGTCACACCTTCAGTTCATTTGAAGTTTTCACACAGTCTGCTAAAGTTAATCGTATGTAATTTAACAACAACAGAACAAATGGATGAGTCTATATGTGATGATACTTTCAAGGATATAAAAAGGGGAACTGCTCATGAATCGTAGACAGCGTAATAAAATCGTCCCAAACATTTGGATCATTGCCGCCAAGCGTAGTGACACCGACCACAATTATTTTGCCATCTACGCCATTGACTGGAAACGAGGAGCCCGCTTGAGCTGGGAAGGTTGGACACGTTACGAAGATTTTTTGCAATTTCGTGTGCCGGTCAAACGAAAAGTTGAAGGAAGCGCCAACTCATCACAACCTGCCGCTAAAATCGCCAAAAAGGCATTGTTTTTGCATTTAAATGAGGCACAGTATGCTGAATTGGAGCAGTTATTTTATCAGCCTTTTTCGAGAAAAAGATGGAATGATTTTATGAAGGAACATACGCGTAAAGACAAGGTTCAATTGAAGTGTCAAGAGATGGAGGGTGACGCGCTGAACGCTTTATAGTGTACTTGGTAGACATGACATTTGTTAATGAAAGGATGGAGAAAAACGTTAAAGTGTACCACTAAAAAGGAATTTATTCCATTAAGGGTTTAAACGTGTTAACATAATGAAGCATTACTTTTTTACTAGAAAATAGTACATAAGACTCAGGAGGTTGTTATGGGAACCCTATCACAACAGAAAGCGAAAAAGGAAATCAAGAAAGTAGACAGACTTGGCAGAGCAGTAGTATCCTTTATATTTAGTTTTATTGGACTAGCCTCCCTCGCTTTATTTCATAGGGCAATGGAAGCAAATAAGTATAATACAAATGGGAACGGAATAATGATCACAATGGCAATAGTTTTATTGATTAGCGGAACAAGTTTTTTTCTTGGTATAAGCGCAAGACGCTCAACATCGGGAAGAGGCTTGGCTATTGCGGCAATTACTATAAGCTCAATTCCACTGGCTCTAATGCTTTTCTTAATAATAGGTACAATACTTTCAATATTTTTAATGAACTAAGAGACTAACCTCATAGATTGAAAAAATCAAAACACCTTCAAGAGAATGCAGCCATGTCGTAAGTATGCGGGCAAATCTTGGAGGTGTTAAACTAATCTTAATATAACAATTCCTTATACAAAACATCAAAACATCAATACTAACATAAAAGCCTTTCCCCATGCTTCATACTGAAGGATAGAGAAAGGCTTTTGTGTTACCCTCATTTTTAACTGTAATTCGCAGGCTAAATCTTAAGTTCTCCGAGCTTGATTAGCTCTACAACTGCCTGCGAACGACCCTTAACATTGAGTTTCTGCATCACATTGGAGATATGGTTACGCACCGTTTTCTCGCTGATGAATAACTGCCCTGCGATGTCACGCGTTGTTTTGTCCTGAACCAGCAATTCGAATACTTCGCGTTCACGGTGGGTTAACAAAAATTTGCTTTTATGATGATCGATACCCTTCAATGTTCACCCCTCCTTGCTCGGGTTGTGTTGGTGTAACAAGGTTAAGGGGATACAGTCAACTCATCTTATGTAAGGTCAAGGGCGTTGGTTCAGTTTTAGAAGAAAAATGGGCTGTATTTCGATTATGGTTTGTCTATATTGTCTGCATTCATTTACTTATCACAAAATATGCCCTTGCATTGGGTATCCCCTCCGCAAAGGCACAATTGTTCATTCCACCGTCCTACCGATTCATGCGGTTCATCATGCCGCCGTCATTGTGGTTACGGTTCATGACGCCATCACCCAGAATACCGTCGCGGTTATGGGTATCACCTGCGTTCGTTGGGAAAATGCGCTCCACCATCGACTGGAACGTATCAATCATACCGCTGACTGGCTTACCATTGCGCAGATCAGTTGCATAGTTCTCCACCTGGCCTACGAAATCCGGGTTAGCAGACACATATACGTTCTCCACGTTTGGTGCAAACTGCTTGATTTTGGCTGAAATTTTACCTTTGATTTCCTCAGGTGTGTTGTCATCCGAACTGTCCATCATACGTGGACGCTCGCTTCTTGTGCCATACTGACTTTCGTTCATTGGGCGAGCTTTGCCACTATCCGTCAAACCGCGCATCATACCGATTGTACCCGTGCCCATCGTGCCATAGATGCCGCGATCATTGCCCATATGGCTACGGTCTGTTGCTGTACCCGTATTGAGCCCCGGAGCAATTCCGCTTGTGCTATATGGCGACATCGTGCCTGATCCGCCATGAACACGCATCCCACCCATATCCTCATTCATCAAGCCACCACGCATCGTATCACTGGCATGATTACGCATGGTGCCATTTAAACGGCTGCCTGTATGACCTGTTGATTTGCTGCCTAGCTTACCTGCATGCCCATTCGCCAGACGCACAGCAACATAAGCATTACGGTCGGTTAACATGACATGAGCAGACTCGACTTCCTTCATTTCAGTAATGCGCTTTGCCAGTTCATCACTGGATCTCAGGTCTGTGACATTGTGCATCCGGTAGCTTTTTGCGCGAATACCATCCATACCGTTGGTTTCGACGCCGTAACGATTGATACCATGGGCTTGCTCACGAACACTTTGGGTATGCATGTTGTTATCGCGATTCCCACAACCCGTCAAGCCGGCCATTACAAAAATTGCAGTAGATAATGATAACGTAATCGCTGTTGCCTTGTTGACTGTTGGCATGTAATGTTCATCCTCCAATGTGGTTGGTTTGGTTCACATAGATAGGATGCACGTATGGAGTTACCGATATGCTGAAAGGATATGGCACTCTAACCTGCCAAGCTGACTCATTTTTATAGGTTTATGTAATTTAACTCTGTACTTTTCCGCATGCAAAATAAAAAACAGCAGTGTTGCATGTACAGCAACACTGCTCTGTTCTAATTTTCTCACTTCTCGGAAGATGTCTCGGACGTATTAGGCTCCGAAGACGCAGCGGAGGTTTTGAGTTTTTCCGCATCCTTCTCCACTTCTTTCAAACTAGCCGCATCCATCGTATAGGCCCACCCTTCATCCGGAGTGACCACCCAGATGGTATCTGGCTCGGAAGAGGTCGTCAGCAACCGATATACCGTAGTCGTCTCTTTCCCGTTTACCTGTTGCTGGGCTGACAAAGTGGATCGAGGAATCGCATCTTTTAATTCGGACGCCTTACGAACGTCATCGGCGGTAGTCAAATTTTTAATTTGACCGATCAGCGATATCGCATCCTCTGACTTAATGGATTTTCCATTGATGGTCCACGTATGTTCAGACGCCGTATCCCCTTCTGCCGATGCCTTCAGCATCCAGCTCGATGCTTCGCCTTCCCATTCCAGCGTACGCACATTAGATTCATCCATATTAAATGGAGTTGTATCCAGCAGTTGGCGGCGTGTGAGAGCAATGTTGGTCACCGCATCATTTTTCACAGCAACCACCGCTCCTGAATTCACCCGAACGTAATGTGCATCTCCCGCAGGTAACTGGTTACCAATAGCAATCTTGAATTCACGCCCATCTTTCACTTTAATATCCAGACGTGTAGCCGCAGTGCCCAAGCCGTACTTCTCAACATCCTTTGGCGACTCTTCGACAACCATCTCCTGGTCAGCACTACTCATCGCATCGAGCCAACTACCAACACTGTACTCATTAAGAGGATAGTTCTTCGGCTCAGTCATATGCCAGATGCCGTCCTTTAGTTCTAACGTTGACACAGCATCTGAATCTGTACCTGTTCCGGACTTATCTTCAGTCCCCTCATGCAGTGTAATCGCCTGAATATCTGCTGATGATATACCAAGAAGTTTGGCCTGCACGGCCTCTTCTTCTCGAAAATAATTCTGATTGGCCGCATACACCCAGCCTGCAATCAATATAACAACGACCACCAATGTTGGTATTATTTTTTTCATACCCGTTTGCGCCTCCACCATAAGAGTACACCGATGATCACAAAGATAAGCGGGAATGCCACAATCGCTACAAAAAAGATCGTTCTGGCCTGCTGACCATTCAGATACGCGATCTCATAACCAGCCTGTACACGTGGACGAATCGTCAGACCGTCTTGTTTTTCACTCAAATAATTCACGGTATTCAAAATGAAATCCCGATTGCCGCCACTCGCAATTTCCGAATCCTGCATGAAAATGGACGACCCCAGAATGACGGCTTTGGGCTTGCCATCCAACGTATCCGCGGCATAACCGAGTTCGACAGGGCCCTGGATGTCCACCTCCTTGTCATTGTTCGTTTCATTTTGCAGCAAACCGCTAATATTGGTCTCTCCGTAACTTTCATTGGAGGAATGCATTAACGGAGACAGCTTGTATTTGTCCTGCTCCTTGCTGGTTAGTGCAATCGACAGAGACAGCATCGGGTACAGTTTGTTCTGAGCAAGCTTGTCTGTGATCGCATGACTTCCGTACTCAGGGGACACCCACAGCGGGCCCATTGTACTGGCTTGATTGTTATCCACCATAACTGCATGCTCATCAACTACACCGTAGTCAGCGATCAATGCGTCGATATTTTTCCAACTGGACTTCATATCTTCTGCAAAACCGAGGGATAATAACAGCTTACCTCCATTGCTCATATATGTCCGTACGGCCGTAAGCTCAGCATCACTCAGATCACGCTGTGGCCCAATAATAGCGAGTACATCGGCATCCTCAGGTACTTTACCAGCCTGATTCAGTTGCAACTCCTCTGTTGTGACATTATTCTGTTCCAGTGAAGATCGCAAAGTGCCCATCTGATCCAGACTTAGTTCTTCATGTCCGGTCAGGAATACCATTTTTTTCGTCTCTGTAGAGGAAAGGTTCATCAGTGCCTGTGTTAATTTCTCCTCACCCGTAAACTGGTAAGACCCGTCGCTACCGTCCCCGTTCGCAGTGAACAAGCTGGCAATATCAATGACCTTATGCCGGTCTCCTTGCTCCAGCACAATCGAGCTACCTGTGATCCCGTATTTGGAGGCAAGCGCAGGTTCCTGCGTCAAGTTGTACTGTTTCATTTTCAGCTTACTGCTGCGTTTAGTATATTCTTCAACCATATCCGCCACTTCGCGGTTCAGGACGGTATTGTTTGCATTTTCAACCGTTAACACGAGAATGTTGACATCATCTTTGACATTTTTGATCGCCGTTAGGGACTGGTCGGATAGTGTATATTGTTTATTCGAGGTCAGGTCGAGCTGGAAGCCGCCAAGCGAATTCAGGAACAGGGTTAGCAAAATAAAGATGCCAATCACCGCGACGGACAAGACGGTACTGTTGGTATGACTTAACCATTTTTTCATCTTCTCACCTCCACCGCTTCCGTTCCACAATTTGAATACTTAACAATAAAAACACACCCGTAAGTGTGACATAATATAGAACATCCGGTCCGCTCAGCACACCTTTGGTAAAGTTGTCAAAGTGCTTTGTCAGCGCAAACGGATCAAGCCATTTCTGTAAAGTGGACCCCGTATTACCTGCGAATGAATCAAGCATCCACAAAACGAGCAACATAATAAAACCCGCCACCGCAGACACCATCTGATGCTGAGACAACGTAGAAGCAAACACTCCAATCGCCATCATACTGGCGCCGAGGAAGAACAATCCAAGTGCAGACAACCAGACAGATGTCAGATCCAGCTTCCCGTAGAAAGACATGATGAATGGATACACTAGACTGCACAGAATGAGCACGAGCAAAATGGCCAGTGAAGCCAAATATTTTCCGAAAATAATCTCGGTCACTCGTGTCGGTGAAGTCAACAGTAACTCGTCTGTTCCCTGCCTGAACTCCTCTGCAACGAGTCGCATCGTTAACAATGGCACGACAAAAAGTAGCATGAACAATGTATCACCCAAGACCAGGCGATAGTCTACAATGCTCGGCTGAACATATACAAAGCTGGAGTAAAACAACAGACTCGTCATCAGCACGTATACGGCAAAAACAAAATAAGAGGTTGGTGACAGGAAATACGCCTGTAGCTCCTTGTTACAGATTGCCAGCATTCTTCTCATTGGCTTCCCTCCTCTGAACCCGGATTCGAGACCTTGGGATCAGATACGTCCTGCGCGTCTGCAGCATCATAGTTTTCTGGTTCGGACGTTGTTAACTTCAGGAATATTTGCTCCAAGCTCAGGTTTTCACGTTTCATCTCCAGAATTGGCAAACCTGCACCCGATAACAGATAAAACAGCTCTTCCCGGAAATCCTCGGACGTTTCCCCGGTGAGCCTTACGTGAACAGTAGAAGCTACATGAGATGTTGTATCGCCTGCATCTGGTGTATCGGTTGTCTCTGCTACTGAAACTGCTATATCATCTTCCCCTGCTAGTTCACTTGCAGTTGCTTCCAGATTACTATCAGAGGATGAAGACAACGAAGAGGTTGATGATAATGGAATAACTTCACTTTTTGCCTTCTCCCAAGGATTCAGCACCTGTAGCAGTTGTTGCTCCGTTGCTTTGACTTCAAGGGACACTTTGAAACGCTCTCCCACTGCAGACCCAAGTTCCTGCGGAGATCCATCGAGCACAAGCCTCCCTTGATTAATAATCAGCATTCGGTTACATAGTGTGCTTACCTCAGGCAAAATATGCGTGCTAAGTAATACGGTATGATTTTCACCCAGTTCCCGAATCAAATCTCTAATCTCGATAATTTGGTTCGGATCAAGTCCAGAGGTAGGTTCATCCAGCACCAGCAGGTCTGGCTTATGTATGATCGCTCCTGCTAATCCCAGCCGCTGTTTATAACCTTTGGATAATCCGCGCACCAGTTGTTTTTCCCTGCCCTGCAATCCCAGCCTGCTGACCATCTCACTAATCCGAAGTTTGACCTCACGCGCCGGAACATCCCTCAGATTAGCCACAAATTTAAGATATGACTGCACCGTCATATCCGGATAGAGCGGCGGCGTTTCTGGAAGATACCCAATCTTCGAGCGAACACTACGCCCCTGATCATGCACTGATACACCATCGACCAGCACCGAGCCTTCACTGGGATGCAAATACCCTGTAATCATTCGCATCGTCGTCGTTTTTCCAGCACCATTGGGTCCCAGAAATCCAACGATCTCGCCTCGCTCCATGGTGAAGTCCAATTGGTGCACACCGCGCTGGCCCTCGTACACTTTGCTCACCTGTCTCACTTCGAGCACGTCCTTCATCCTTTCCCGTTAAAAATACCCATGTAGCGCGATTAAACACAACACGGGAAGTTATTTGTATGATATGGGATGTACGCTAGCCTCAGCTTAAGATCACTTAAAATAAAGCTTAATTTTTTTTGTCTAAATTGTGAACTTTCAACATTGTACCCACACCCCGCCCTTGGGTCATACGTAACATACAGTACAGGAGAATGAGCTCCTGACCAAAAGTCAGAGGGTGAATCGTGTGAAAGTATTGTTCACGTTTTATGTTCCCAGCGGCGGTGTGGATACGCTTAACCGACTGCGAACCGCTGTATTGAAACGTCATGGCATAGAGGCACATCTATTGTATTTGAATACAGGTTCAGGCTTGCAGAATAACAGCGACACTCGTATTTTCACCGCATCCAGTGACCAGGATATTCATCATCTAATCCACAGTCAGCACTATGATGCCATTATTACCACTTCGGATATTGCCATGCCTGGTCGTTTGAGAGGTCTGGGTTACAAAGGCCGGATAATTTTTGAAGCACAAGGTCTAGGCACGCGAGAACAAGCACTGGAAACCATTGAAATGGCCGTCCCCTACCTTCAAGCTCATTGCGATGCTGCTGTAATACCCCCAACCGATCATCTACTGGATATGTTCATCCATATTTGCCCTTGGCTTCATCGTTTTGTCATCCCCAACATGCTGGATACGGATGCTTTTGCCCCGATCGCTGTGGACACTCCGCCTTACCCGGTTCTTGCGTGGGTCGGACGTCTGGAGCACAACAAAAACTGGCGTGAGTTCCTGGAAATTTCCCATGCGATTATTAAAAAGAAACCAAAAGCCAGGCTGTGGCTCTTCCACGATCCCACCTTGGCTAATCCGGAAGATGAGGTCATGTTTCGGCATCTGCTCGCCGAGTATGGATTAGAAGATCGCATCGGGATCTTTGTGAACGTTCCCCACTCGGAAATGCCAACCTTCTATTCCATGGTTGCTGCTTCAGGAGGGATTATGTTATCCACTTCTTTACTCGAAGGTTTCGGTTATGCCGTAGCCGAAGCCATTAGCTGTGGTTGCCCTGTACTCAGTACAGATTCGGATGGCGTTCGTTCATTTATTACTCACAACAAAACGGGTAAATTCTATCCGATTGGCGATGTGCATGCCGCAGTAAACGAGGCAATGGATCTAATGAACAACAAGAAACTTCGGGAATATATTCGTATCCAGGGAAGACAGCATCTGAGTATATCCTTTTCACCCGACCGATACGCAGCCTCTTTCCGCGAAATGATGACGGCTTTGAGAATTTTTCATTGAACGACTGATTAACTTGAACTATGTATGATTTACACGGACCACTCCGATGACAGAATAACCATCCAATCGCTGTTATCCCCAGATTTTTTGGATTCCCTTTTCCAAAGGGAAAAATCCGGTGATAAAGGCGAAGCAAATCCTTCCGAAGCAGCTTTCTTCCAGAAAGCTTTTAGCTCCGCTTTTCCAGGTTTTTTCTGTCCTCTCCGTTTCTGTGTAAATAAATTAGTGCAAGTTATATCGAGAATTGGGTAATCAAAAGGCAGTCCAGAGCATACGCTTCTGAACTGCCTTAAATTTGTTATATATTGGAAATCTATTAATGTCCCATCATCATCGCTGGGTCAGGGCTATCTCCTGTCTGCAATTCCGGTTCCGGTTCAGCCGTACGCTTCGGTTTACGCAGAATCAGACTAAGCACACAACCGAACAGCGCAATACACGCCGCGAGGAGAAACGTATCATTGAATCCGCTCACCAGTCCGTTAACGATATCTGCTTTTTCCGTGCCCATTGTGTTGCTTGTCACACGAGAAGTAAGGAATCCCGTAAGACCCGCTACCGCAAAGGAAACAACAACCTGCTGCGCAGCAGCAGTTAATGGTGTCACACGGGCCACCAGTTTACGCGGTGCCGCATTCAATACGTGTGTGTTCAGTGGCATCATGGACAAGCCCATACCAAATCCCATCATAAGCAAGACGGTAATAATAAGACCTAGCCCTGTCGTAGCTGTAATCGAGGACAAAATAAACAACGCTCCTGAAATAATCCCCAGACCTACAAAGGCCAGTGGTCTTGCTCCAATTTTGTCAAACAGTCGACCGCCCAGTGGCATGGAAATCCCGGAAGCCAGCGCTTGAGGCAGCAGGATTAGTCCTGTCTCGAGTGCCGTGTATCCTTTGATCTGCTGCAAGTAGAGCGGGATCAGAATCATCGAGCCGAACAAAGCCACTTGGGCTACCCAAGCTAGGACAATACCTCTGGAGAAGTCGGAAGAGGTAAACACCCGAAGCTCAAGCAACGGATTTTTTTGACGAAGCTCTACGATAATAAACAGGATAAGCGCTACTCCGCCAACAATAACGCCCGTAAGTGTTGTCGCAGACGTCCAGCTCGTGCCGCCTTCACTTACACCATACGCCAGCATGGAGAAAGCAATTGGTGCAAGAATCATTCCCAGCAAATCCAGAGCAGGTGTAAGGCCACGGTCGGTATCCGGTAAGAATCGAACACAGAGAATGAAAGCCGCAATACCAATCGGCAGGTTAATCAGGAAAATCCAGTGCCAGCTGACCGATTCAATAAACCAGCCGGACAATACCGGACCGAGCGCAGGAGCAAGCAGCATCGGAATACCGAGCATCCCCATAATGGAACCTCTGCGTTCTGGCGGAGCCAGACGAAACACCATGGCCATCCCGATTGGAGCAACCATACCTCCGCCAAGTCCTTGAATGACACGAAATAGAATCAACTGCTCTGGTGATTGAGCAATCGAACACAATACAGAGCCAAGGGTAAACATGGCAATCGTAAATAAAAATACTCTTTTGGCCCCGAAACGGTCGGTCAGCCATCCTGCTAGTGGAATTACAGCGGACAAGGCGAGTGTATACCCTGTAACTGTCCATTGAATGGTTTTCAGGTCTGTCTCGAAGTACTGTACCAGATTTGGAATAGCTACGTTAACGACCGTGCTGTCCAGAATGACCATAATCATGCCGACGATAATCGATAGAAGCGGCAGAATAATCGTCCTGATTGAAAATTCTTCTGTCTCCTGTGGTACTGATGTTTGTTGTTTCACGCACTCACTCTCTTTTCCGGCGTCGCAATGGCATCAGGGTGACCCGGCCTGCGTACTGCCTATAATGACGGTTGTTTCAAACCATCGTTTTAAATCATTGTTTTAAACTTTCGTTTTATACTGGTTTAATTTTAATGAAAATACCTTTGCTGTCAAGCTATTTTTCAAGGCATCGTTTTATATAAAAAAACGACAAAAAAAGAAGCAGGCCTCTCGCCTGCTCCGTATCGTTGTGTACACATTAATCAGCAAGTTTGATCATCTGATGCTCCGACAATACGCCGATGAGCTGTCCATCCCCGCTGCGACAGTAGATTCGAATCAACAGATGGTTTGGTACTGAACTATTACTTATGATTTTCAACTCACAGATTTTGCCAGACACATTCAGATTATGAATGACATAACTATTTGCTGCCGTCCCGGAGCCTGGGTTTACATGAAATAAGTTTCGGTACATTTCTCCGTAAATTCCGCCTACTCCAACGTATATATCTGTTCCTTCCCCATCTCCAACATAAGCAACTTCCACATCCATATATTTCACAGGAATAAACGTCTGAAGCAAATTCTCATGCATCTGGATGATATATACGGCCATCTTGTATCCCTCCTGCGGAGCCTGAATTCTTCGCAATTCTCCCTGTAGACAGAATATGTTTCTTCTCGTCCATTGGCATGTACAGTCACCTAATTTTAAGGATTGCAACGGATGCCCGACCTGAACTCCCGTTTATTTCATAGAATAACAGGATAGGAGTTCGGCCTGTGCAGGCCGCGACAAGGAGGTCATTATGAGAGTTCTGCTCGTTACGTATTGGGAACTTACACATATGGGAGGCATCTGGACATATATTAAACAACTCGCCGACAGACTCGGTGCCCTCGGTGTTGAAGTGGATATCATGGGCACAAACAGCGCCAAAAATGAAGTATATGTTCGTAATCTCAATCGTTCTTTCTCGAAAGATCTGGTATGGCCCATGTTGCAAGCCAAGCTTAACCCAAACGACCTTCCACAATTCACAGCTGACTCACTGCTGGCTTATTACGAATTGAACAGATATGCTTTTGAGATGGCTGCTTCCTATCTTGGCGTGGAACAGTATGACGTTATTCATGCTCAAGACCCTGTTGCAGCTGTAGCGATCAAACGGATTATGAAGCGAAACATACCGCTCGTTACAAGTTACCATGGAGCTCTTGCTCGCGAAGCGTTCTACGATGAGCAAAATTCCAATCCACAGTTAACACTATCTGCCTATTTGCAATCCAAACGCGGACGTTATTTCCTCTCACTGGAGCAACGCAGCGCGGCGCAATCTGAATTGATTCTGGTGTCGAGTCACTGGATTAAAAGCACGGTGACTGAACTCGGCGTGCCGGAGTCCAAATTCAGACAAATTCCGTATGCTGTCGATCTGCCGAATTATCGTAAAGCTGCCGCTGCCAGGTTCCCTCATCGCGCACCTGCGGGCAAGAAGGTTATTGCTTTTACCGGAAGACTTGAATATATCAAAGGGGTTCATGTGCTGATCAAGGCGCTCGCCAGCCTGAAGACCAAACGTTCGGATTGGGTGTGCTGGATTGCAGGAGAAGGCAATCTGCTGGATGAGTTACGTGGTCAGGCTTCTAACGCTGGTATTGCCGAAGATATTATATTCTGGGGCAAGCTGGACAACATCCCTTCTTTTCTCAAACATGCGGACATTTATGTGCAGCCAAGCCTTCAGGACACACAGCCTTTTTCTGTTACCGAAGCACAGCTTGCAGGCGTTCCCGTCATCGTCAGCGGCACAGCGGGCATGCCCGAAATGGTTGAACCGGGGCACACCGGGTGGGTCGTTCCCACGCAAGATGCCGATTCACTCAGCGAGCTGCTGCATGCGCTGCTTGAGGATGATGCAACTCGCAAAAAGGTAGGAGCCGCCGCCAAATCATGGGCTGAACAGCATCGCTCCTTGGAAGAAATGGGATTACGTACACTGGATGTATATCAAGAAGCGATCTATAGAGGAGGACTCCGGGCATGACCTTGCTTGTTCCAAGTGATCTGTATAATCGCTGGTTTTCCGTTCCCGTCTCCACGCCCCACATTGAGGTGGATTACGAGACGATGAACGCACTTATGCAAAAGCTTCCGAAAGGATATGTGTTTCCCGATCCGGTATCCATGGTTATTTTGAATGAAAAGGACTAAAAAATTACTCTCCGAGTAGCCTCTTCAAGGCTAATGTGCAAGCATTACAAAAAGAAGCCACAGATCTAAATCTGTAGCTTCTTTTTTTCATAATCTACTCATACCTCAACTTTTTTCTAATTAATCGGATGCCAACTTCGAATACATATACAGATCATTAAACGTATCCCTCGAACCTGGTTCTGCTCCACTTCCTGCTCTCTCGTAACCTCTCAACGTTCCTTCCCGCGTGAAATCTAGCTTCTCCAGCAGTTTAATAGAGCTCACGTTACGGGGATCAACTTTTGCCTCAATCCGATTGAGTTTCAAAGAAGAGAAGCCGTGAGTTAATAGAGCAGATACAGCCTCCATTGCATACCCTCTACCCCAGTAAGCTTTGGCCAGATCGTACCCGATCTCGGCTCTAGCTTGTTCATTATCAAGATAGTTATAACCGCAGGAGCCCATGATCACACCCGATTCCTTTTCAATAATGGAGAAGCGGATAGCCTTTTTTTCCTTAGCCAGATCAGCGAGCAACTGAATCATCTCCAGCGCTTGTTTTTCATCCGAGAACGGGGAAATATTCATAAACATGGCGACCTCTGGGTCAGACCATACCTGAAAGAGCTCAGTCGAGTCGGAAGCTTTCATTTGACTTAATTGTAGTCTTGTCGTGTGTAATTCGGTAATCAATACGTTAACCTCCATTATTATTATTTAATAGTCCGGTTATCCAATATTGATATCTGCGCATCATTCAGTCCCTTCTATGTACAAGTCACCGTTCATTATACAGGAATTTCGCTATCTCATCCTTTTCAAAAAAAGAGCGAATACCTGAGTAGCATCTTCCACTGCTGCTCAGGTGTTCGCTCCTCATACTCCGTATTTTAGCTAATCATCCTGCTGATCCATGTTGCTCTGCTAGATAGACCTACAATTGCAATCGTCCATCATTTCCAATACCCGCCAACATGCAACAAATTAAGCAAGATTGGACGGTGTTTCTCCTGAACACGTTCCATCTCCGCGACCAGTTCCTTGAAATGACGTTTCGTACCCATCGACTCGTGCAGCCGGTAACACATCAGTGGTTCATTAAAGTAAAACAGCTCATACATCGGGAATAATCTCAGCCACATCTCATAATCATGCGTATACCGAAAATCCGTGTCGAACACCCCAAAGCGCTCAAACGCCTCCATCTCCACCATTACCGTACATCCATTAATCGGGCAGCCTTCCATCAGCACCTGCAACATTTCCAGACGGCTTCCCACCTCAGGCTGCACCGTATCCAGCCATTCGCCATGTTCATTGATGTAATGATACGCCCCATGACAGAACGATGCTTGGACATCAAGCATAAACCTCAACTGTTTTTCCACCCGATTCAGCAGCATCACATCATCCGAGCTGAGCCAAACAAAATAGTCTCCTGTTGCATGTTTGATGCCTTCGTTAAGTGCGGTCGCTGTGCCGCCATTCTCTTTGCGAATATAATGAATCTCTTCCATAAACGGCTGTAGCCGCTCCACATGTTTGGTCGACCCATCATCCACCACGATCACCTCAATATGCGGATACGTCTGGTGAAGGGCACTGTGAACGGCCTGCTCGATATACGGACAATTATAAAAAGGAATCACGATCGAAACCTTCGGCTCCATCCGGGCATCCCCTTCCTCCTCAAATCTGTGCAAAGCAAACTCTTGCGTCTCCTCCAGTATATGAAGGTTTCAACCCGCAGTATCGGGCATTCACAGCAGGGTGAACGTACATTTTGCAGCGTATTGCAGAACCGTCACAGCCTTCGGCATCCTCATGCATATAGAGCTCATGATTATGCGTACGTCCCATATCCTAACCTCTCTCTTACCAAAAGGCTGCGCCAAAGAAGCCGCTAATCAGCACGCTACGCGGCTTCATAACGGCCCCTTACGCTACCCGCCGAGTGCAGCAATACGCTGCAACAACGGTTCGCGATACCTCGACCAGACCATGGACGCTTCTCTGCCGATCACGTCCGCATGACGCACCGATCCCATCCCCCCATGCCAACGATACGCCGTTAGCGGCTCATTCAGGTACGGGAAGCGATGACCATTAAGCAGCATTCGCAGCCATAGATCCAGATCATGCGTATAAGGCAACAGTTCATCAAACAGCCCTACGCCGCTGAATAGATCCTTACGAATCATGACCGTGCATCCGTTGACCGGATTACCGCCATTAAAACGGCGTAGACAATCCAGTTCAGACATCGGCTCAGGCCCGCCATGCATTTTGGTCACCGCCGAATGTTCATTGATATAGTGAAAATTCGTATGGGAGACCAGAACATTTTCACGTTGCATGAATTCAAGCTGGTAACGAATTTTATCAGGATAAAAGAAATCATCTGAGCTCAGCCAAGCCACATAATCCCCCGAAGCATGCCGAATGCCGTGATTCAGTGCAGAGGCGGTGCCGCCGTTGCTTTTGCCAAGTACATTAATCCATGGGAGATAGGGCTGGAGCAGCTCCGCATGTCTTGTGGAGCCGTCGTTAACAACGATAATCTCGACCTCTGGATAGGTTTGATCCAGTGCACTCTGAATTGCCATTGGCACATAAGGACAATTGTAGAACGGAATCACAATCGATACACGCGGATTCATCCTGTTGTCCTCCCTTGCTGGGTACGAACATCACTCAAAATATCGCGTAGTGATGCCTCAAATGAGATCTGCGGTTGCCAGCCCAATTTGCGCAGTTCCGACATTTCCTCTTGTTTCCCTGCTCCATCCGGCCCAGATGAAGTACCATCCCAGCGGATCGGTACTTTGGCTTCTGTCATCGATATCAACAGATCAGCGATCTCGCCAAGGCTCCGTTCCACCCCGGACACCACCGGATATACGGTTCCGCTGGTGCCATGCACCAGTAAGGTAGCATACGCGCGAACCGCATCCCGCACATCCAGAAAATCACGTGTATTATCTCGCCCGGATAGACGAAACGCTTCTGTTTTGCCCGTCTGCTCACAAGCAACCACATGGCGGGCAAGCAGAGAGCAGATGCCCGTAGAGGGCCCGGCACCAATCAGATTACCCGGTTCTGCCAGCATGATCTGCTGACCGAACAGGGACTTCCAAGACAGTGATACCATCTCTTCCAGCGCCTTGCTCAAGCTGTATGGATGTGGTGGCTGGGGTATGCGCCCAGGTTCCGGTGTGTACTTGAGTCTGGACCCTACAATTACCGTTCTCGCCTTCGGACAGATGCGTAGAGCATCCAGCAGGTATAGCACCGCCATTACGTTCGTTTCGAGCACTAACAGTGGATCAGCCCAGGAATCCGGTACCGAGTTTTTGCCAGCGAGATGAAGCACATAATCCGGCTCGATCTCCTGAATCAGTTCACGAACTTGTTCCTTATTATTGAGATCACAGACATATACGTCCACGTTTTTACCAAACGAATATACATCCGGCCGCCTTACAACGGCCACAACATCCGCACCGGCACCTTGAAAATAGGTTACAGCATGTCGTCCTGTAAAACCGGAGGCGCCTGTAATTAGTACTTTTTTGCCCGTCAGCTCTGCTCCATCCATAATGCCAGCTCCTTCAGCATAGTTGAATAGTCCGGCAGGTTTGTCTTCACATCCTCACGGGTGGATACCAGCGTGCGATCCTGAACCATGCTATCATCCGGTATAATCTTCACATCCTGTTTGTTCCAGACCTGCTGGAACAACACAAGCAGATCATGTTTGCTGAGTGGTGAAGGATGAGCAAGATGGATCAGGCCACTGACTGGAGAATCCAGATAATGGTCTACCCATTTGGCAAGTTCAAGTGTGGTTACGCCATTCCAGAAGACACGTGTGTACCCGCCAACTTCACCCGTGCTGGACATAAACCACTGCATCAGACCGATACCACCCTGCCGGATTTCAGGTCCAATAATGGACGTCCGTATCGTCAGATGCCCTTCATCCTGCACCTCACCGAGTGCTTTCGTAATCGCATAGGAGGACGTACCGTCCGTCACATCATCCTCCCGATATGCTCCGCGATCACCGCTGAATACACAGTCTGTGCTGATATGGATTAGACGTGCACCAATGGAATCGGCCATCCGCCGCAGACGATGCGGCAGAAAACCGTTGATATGATAGGCACCAATTTTATCTTCATCCGCGAAGGTGTTCAGCACACCAACCGCGTTAATGATGACGTCCGGGTGCACCGCTTCTACAAGCCTGTCGACCATGAAGCTGTCATTCACATCCAGGATCAACCCATTCGGGTCAGTCACGTCCCGCGTGGTGTAGAAGACGCTGTGCACACCTTGACGGCGGAAATAGTCGACCAGAATATGGCCGGCCATTCCGTTTCCCCCAAGAATCAGCAGCTTCATGATAGAAACCCTCCGCGCTTCAAAATTTCACGAATCTCTTCTTTGGTCATAAGTTGGTGCTCGGAACTAAAGCTGCTGTATGGCACCGGTGGGCAGTTGGTGTAATGTTCACGTAATCCTGGGATGCCGAGCGTAGGCAAAATCACCAGATACTGTTCGTCGTAGACAACCGTCGTCATGCTCTCGAATTCACTCATCAGAATTTCATGGATTTTCTCACCTGGACGAACGCCGCGTTCTACAATCGCTACGTTTTCCACACCGGAATCTTCAATGAGAACCTCGGCAAGATCGACAATCTTGCATGTTGGCATCGTCATAACAAAGATTTCGCCGCCAACACTTTCTACCGAGGCTTTGAACAGAAGTTTGATCGCGTCCTTAAGTGTAAGGAAGAACCGGGTCATGCCCATATCCGTAATGGATACCTGGCCTTTTTGGCGAATCTGGTTTTTGAACAGATGCACTACACTGCCGTTGGTGCCGAGCACATTGCCGCCCCGTACCGTGACAAACTTCGTATCACTATGAAGCAGGTTCGCATAAACAATCAATTTCTCACCGATCGCCTTGGTCATTCCATAGAAGTTCGAAGGATTGGCCGCTTTGTCGGTCGAAATATAGATGACTTTTTTCACTTTATTTTCAATCGCCGCTTCAATGACATTCTGTGTGCCGATCACATTTGTTTTGAGTGCTTCATACGGCTGGTCTTCACATACCGGTACATGCTTGAGTGCAGCCAGATGGAAAACATAGTCCACATGCTGGCAGGCCGCCGTCAAGGCATCCTTGTCACGAATATCACCAATGCGGAAATGAAGGCGCGGGTCTTCAAAATCACGACTCATCGCTACCTGACTGGACTCGTTGCGAGAGTACACAATAATTTCTTTTGGCTGCTGGGGCAACAGTTGAGCGACAAGCTCATACCCCCATGATCCCGTACCGCCAGTCACGAGTATACGCTTATTTTCAAACATGCATTTTCCCTCCAAGCAGAAATTTGACCACTTTACTGGACACATCTGTTGCCTTGTAACCTTGCGGACAATCCCAGTCATTTGGCAGTTTGGTCATCACGTTCACACAATCCGCAATGCGCGCGGCATCCAGGCCGGAGACCACATTGCTGCCACAGTCTACCGTTTCCGGACGTTCTGTCGTGCGACGCATCGTTACGGTAGGCACCCCCATGATGCAACATTCCTCCTGAACCGTTCCGCTGTCTGTGAGCGCACAGCGTGCATGTCGCTCCAGCATGACAAAGTCGAAAAATCCAAACGGCTCATGGAATTCCACCAGCGGATGCATCTCCAGCTGCAGATGTTCGGCAATGCGAATCGCTGTTCGCGGATGAATGCTGCATATCACGCGTTGCCCATGTTCCTCCGCGACTTGATTTAGCCCTTTCATAATCTCCAGCAGATGAGGAGGGTGATCGACATTTTCAGCTCGGTGAGCGGTAACGAGAAAATATTGTCCGGGCTTCAGCTTGAGTTTTTTCAAAATTTTGCTGGCATTGACCTGTGGACCGTAATGTTCCATTACCTCGTAAATCGGATTGCCCGTAAGCACAATGCGGCGGCTAGGCACACCTTCACTGACAAGATGTTTCTTACTTTGTTCGGTGTAAGGCATGTTAATGGTCGAGATCGCATCAATCACGCGGCGGTTTTTCTCCTCTGGTACATCCAGATCGAAGCAGCGATTGCCAGCCTCCATATGAATTACCGGAATGCCCATACGTTCAGCAAGTACCGCACACAAAGCGCTGTTGGTGTCTCCAAGCAGGAGCAATTTGTCAGGCTTCTCCTGCTGAATTAAATCTTCCATTTGAGTAAACATGGAGGAGAGCTGTCGCCCCAATGAGGCGGCTTCATCCTGAAGAACGTAATCCGGGGCACGCAGACCCATTTCCTTGAAAAAAAGACCGCTGAGACTTTCTGTGAAGTTCTGTCCCGTGTGCACCAGAATATGTTTGGACGCATACTGGTCCAGCTTGGAAATGATCAGGCTGAGTCGAATAATCTCAGGTCTCGTACCCAGCACCGTCATGATCTTCATCGTCATCCCTGCCTTCTGTCGTGTGTTAGAAACCCCTTTTCTTGTATTAAAGTCCCTCTCTTTTAACGTGTATTATGAACCTTGTCTATTACCGTGACTTGGAACCTTTGCGTGCCGTCCGGCTACGTCGTTTGTTCCTGGAAGAGCGTCTGCGAGTGGACAAATTCGAGGCAGATGTGTGCCGCCTTTTGACTTTACGAGTACGAGCCGAACGGCTCTTCTTCCCGGTTTGAATCGTTCGTTTCAACTCTTTGAGCTTGCGGCGAGAAGCGGGAATCTTTCTTTTACGGCGTTTACCTACAAGAATTTCTGGCTCAGTCCGTTGATCTTCTTCGCGGGGTTTCCCTGCCCCCTCTCCCTGCTGTGTTACGGTTATCGGAGGCAACGAAGAACGAGGAAGAAGCTGTACAATACTCTCTGGAAGCAACAACGTTCGAATAAGGGCCGGATCGGGATTCATCACTGTACGCAGTCCGCCTTCTCCCCACGCCAGCACAGGACCACTCGGTGGCTGGATATATGTGAACCATCCGGGAAAACGCAATAACCACTGTGTGACCATCGTATGCAACTTCACCCGGTAGGTTTCGATTCCGTACAGCTTTTCCGCTTCTGTCCGGTTACGCCATCCGGTATCGGAAGCAAGCTCGGAATCATTCAGCAATGTCGTAGCCAGCGTAACGAGTGCATCACTATCCCCGGGCGGAGCCAGAAATGCACCGCTGCCTACGGATTCCATCAATTCACTGAGGCCACCCTGGGCAAAAGCGATGACTGGTTTGGCAAAATAAAGCCCCTCTAGCGCAGTCATACCGAAGCCTTCTTTTACCATGCTGGGAATGACCACGATATCCATTGCGGAGTAGGCCAACGATACATTTTCCTCAAACGTGGTAAACGTAAAGCGCCTTGCATACCCGGAGCGTTTCACCTGATAAACACATTCGTCGTAATACTTTTTGTCTGACGGTGCGCCTATGATCCAGAAGCGACAGCGTGAATGGGTCTCACACAGCTTCAGTGCCATATCAACAAAGGGCTTTAAACCTTTGGCATCATATATAAAGGAAGAAATATAACCGATACAGGTGTGCGAAGACTTGTATCTAAGCTCCTTACGTTTTCGCTCACGCAGATGAAGCCAGCGGTCCGGTGCAGGCAGAGCAGGCTCCCATGTCGGAGGAATAATCGTCACCCTGTCACTCATACCTGCTTGTTTGAACGGTAACGCTGCCGTCTCGGAAATTCCGATAATCCAGTCTGCATACCGGCCAATCATCTGGATCGCTTCAGGTGTGTGCTCATTCGTTTGAATAATCTCGGTAATTTTCCAGATGACTGGAATCCCGAGCGATTTTGCCGCTACAGCAGGCATGACATTCACGCAGGTATTAGTCAAAACCATATCCGGCTCGTGACTTCGGATCAGCCAGAGCGCATCCTGAAATGCCGGAGTGTGCCGCAGATGTTCCGCATCTTGTGCAATCCCCTGATACGGTGTGTACACACCATGAAGCATCGGCAAATTACATATATGAACCTGAATGCCAAACCTTCGTGCGAGCCCGGTAAGTTTCCCTTCCTGCGGCGCAACAAGCACACATTCAAAGATCGTGCCAATCTCTCTCATAAAATGAAGCAAAAGCTTCTCCGCTCCTGTAATACTGCGGGTATTACACACATGGGAAAACAGCATTAGTTTTGGTTTCATTGCCATGGCCGCACACGGACCCCGTATACAACAGACAAGCTGATACGGGGCACTGTGCACACCTCCTCCTGGCCGAGATTAAGGGAATATAATGCTTAGCAACTCATTGATTCTTCGATCATACGTGTGATCTTTTAATGTCCGTTCAAGCCCACGCAGGGCAATCTCACGCCGCTCTTTCTCATGTGCGAGGTAATAATCGACTTTCTCAAGCATTTCTTGCGGTGAAGAATACGTTTCGATCTCTACCCCTGGTTTATAGAAACGCGCCAGATCGTCGCGTGCATCGGTTAACTGCAATGTTGTGCTGGCGGCAATCTCGAACGTTCTCGGGTTTGGTGAGGCTGGCGGAATTTTGATCTGATTATTGTTGACTGAGTCATCCTCATGGGAGCGATGCAGATTGATAACGATTTTGGTGCCGTTGTACACATCATTTGTTTCTTGAGGACTCATCCAGCGACCCAGCTCAATTTTCTCGCCATAAGCCGTATAGTCAGGCAGTCGATCCCACCAGATGCCGTTAAAGACCGTATTATGTGACATGAGTTGCGGCATAATCGGGTTGAAGAAATATACGCGGTTCCAGTATGCCGAGCCGATAAAGCTGACATCTCTTTTCAGTGGGGAAGGGGTTGTGATTGGGAAGTAGTGGTTCGTAAAAGCGGCAAAAGGCATATAATGCACGGATGCGCAGCCATGCTGGCGATACAGTTCTACACAATTCAGTTCCAGTGTGAATACATGATCATAATGCTTCACGATCTCCAGAGTCATATCCGTATAATACGGATCGTCTGTGAGCCAGATCGCCGTCTGAATACCCGCTTGGCGTATGGCATCGATCTGCTCGATAGGGATATCCATCCCGTCCAGCACAAGCACCAGGTTTGGACGGGTTTCCAGTGCCACTTGAGAGACCGGCTGGCGAGGATCAGACAGCGTCACCTGAGCAACCATCCCCTGTAGCGTAGACATAATGGCTTCATCGAGCGGAGAGTAAGGGAAGCCTTTACCCGAAGAAACATAGAGCACATGAAGTTGCCGGAAAGGTAGCGGCTCCTGAGCACAATTTACAATATAGTTGGCGCGGCCCCGCAGATACCCTTCTTCTTTGCCTGCGTCAAATCCGGCCTGCCTTCCATTTTTACGAGCCTGATCTGCCAGGCTGAGTATAGGTGGTTGATGAACCTTTCTCGTTTTACGGTGTTTGATAGACATACCGCCACTCCTTTTTATTTGGGATAACGTTGCTTCCTGAGGTTGCCCTTCCACTGAAGAGACACTACAGATGTCCTAACAACTCGGTAATGCGGCGGTTAAACGTATGACGATTCATGGTAGTGAGCAGACCTCGCCAAGCGAGAGTCTGGCGTTCTTCTTCATGATGCAAGTAATAGTGGATCTTGCGCTGCAATTCTGCCGCTGAGGAGAACGTTTCAATGTCATACCCTGGCTGATAATAACGGGGCAAATCTCCGCGAGTGTCAGTAATCTGCATCGTGCCACAGGCACCGATCTCATAGGTGCGCGGATTGATCGATCTCCCCTGTAAATGATGGGTGTTTCGATTATCCTCACCATTCTCGCAAGTTCGGTGTACGTTAATCACGATTTTGGCGCCATTGTAATAATCAACCGTTGCCTCCGGGTCAATCCATCCTTCGTGAATGAACTGCCCCAGTACATCCAGCCGTGCCAACCGATTCCACTGACTTCCGGCAATGAACACTTTTTTATCCGCAAGGTAAGGTGCAAGCTGATTAAACAGATCAATCCGGTTCCAAAATCCAGTGCCAATAAAGCAAACATCGTACTGATATTGCGGCTCGGTGCGGCGCGGATGATACATGCCTGGATTTACTGCCAGTGGCATGTAAATGACCCGCCTTGCTCCCTGGTTTGTGTAGAAGGGCACAGCTGCCTCTTCATGAGTAAACACGATGTCGTAATGCTGACAGATGGTCGCGGTATCCTCCGTGAAATAGGGATCATCGACAAACCATACCGCCGTCCTAATCCCCAGTTCACGTATTCCCTTCACCTGCTCCAGGTGATTCTCGGGAAATACGTGCAGACCGTTCATCACAAGAACAACATCAGGCCGGTGTTGGCTGGCTTCTTGCAACATCGCTGCTGGCGATCCAACAACGCATTCTCGAACCGACTGTTGCAGTGCCAGAATGACACCCTGATCAATGGCATCGAATCCCTGCGGGATATACAGTACCTTCATGTCCCGCAGGGTCGGTTCGAACGGTTGCACCCGCTCCATGATGGCCTGACAGCCGCCAAACCTGCGGCCTTCTGCATATCCGCCGCGGTAGGCCGCCTCCGCTTCAGTCAGCGGGCGGTGTCTTCGTTTTGCCACATTCTTCACCCTGTCTTCCTTCAAGGAGATCTCATTCCTGACTCTCCACGAGATTGGTCTTCCCTCTAAAGGATATGCCTCGGGGTCAGATGCATCATGGACGGGTGTCCTGCAAGGCTCAAAATTGGCGTCTGCCCTCCATGTTCGCCTGCACGGGCATGTCCGCTACTGCGGTCATGCAAATAGCCCGGAGGGATCTGTCCCTCCGGGCTGTAGCCTTAACCTGTATATTCTCCATAAGCAATCATCGAGATATGGTTGTCATTCGCTTTTTTCTTTAGCCGAACTATCCGGATCATCTGTATCTTTTATAGCATTGTCGGTATTAGCTATGTCTTGAACAACTCCATCGATTACTGCGCTTTGTATGCCAGTTGATGTCCGTCCTCGAATCCCTTGGCGAAACCCGCGTTGAATCCCTCGTTGTACGCCTCGTTGTATCCCTGACTGTACGCACTGTCCGGGTTTGGATCGGTAGGGGTAACCGGGGCGACAGGTCGAACAAGTTTTTTGTTCCGGTACCTCTGCACCGTACGTTTCTTTTTTTTCAGCCACGCGCTACGTCCTTTGCCAGTGCGCTTGTGAACGACACGTTTAGATTTCAGCGCACGCAACTTGCGGATCTTACGCAAGCGGGCACCACGCGCTAATAAAGCACGTTTGGATTTTAATCTGGACTTCTTTTTTAACATATCAGCATTCCTCCTGTAGGTCCCCGGCGGTACGAACGACACATCCGGGGTCTTTGAGCCAAGGCAGACCCGGCTCCCCATGGCGAATTCGGGCCAGCCTGATCCCCGTGATCATACGAGACATCTCTTCCTGATAACGACTAAGCAGACGTATATTCTCCGCGAGACTGCGGGCGGATACTTCCGAATGAGAAGACACACTGGCTACACTGTCCAGAATGCGGGCGAGCGCCTGCTGGCTATGTGCAATCGATTCGATGAGTGCCAGTTTGGCCTCCTGCTCACGCTGCAACAGACTCATTTTCCCAGATCCCCGAGATCCATGCCGCCAAACATGCCCCCGTCCATTCCGCCGCCATCTTCGCTGTCATTCTGGACCATCACGGCTTTAAGGTTGTTGCACAGTCCCGTTTCCATGCGCGTTAATCCTTCCAGCAATTCCACCAGTTGCTCATGCATTTTAAGGGGTTCACCAACCTGATCGCCATGAGTTAAAAAGCTGTCCCCGTTCAGATGATTCAGCGTCCAATTCCGTACTTTTTCCGCCTCAATGGCTTTGGCTTCCAGAATTAACGCAATGTTCCACTGCATTTTGGCTGCAGCATCCAGCATTAGAATGAGACTTTGTTCTCTGCTCATGTTTCATCACCCGCCTTCCGGGCCTATTCTTCCTCTTGTACCGCGATCTCCCGCATAACCTGGGTCAGCGTCTCAGCCACAGCTTCTTCCAGATCCGCAAGCCCTCCCAGGTAGGAGATAATGCTTTTGTTAATCTGTCCCGAGCTGTCCAGCAAACCTTCAACCCCATCCAGTTCCGGCTCGTTATCCGGCAAATGGTGGATGATCTCCGACATGCGCACAGCAACCTGACGTTTGGCGTCCAATACCCGTGCAATCTGCTGGTGGGAATGCGCGATATGGTTAATAATTTCATCGATTTTGCTCTGCATGGTGCTCCTCCTTTCGGTTAAGGCCTGCTTCACCCATAGAAAAAAAACGGCCTATCAGCATTTGCCTGCTACAGCATATGCCGGGCCGGGAGCGTCAGTTACTCCAGCTTGCGCCTATATCGTTAAATTGCATAATCCCCATATCCTATGAATTACTTGGCTTCGATGTCCTCAAATTACATACTTCTGCCAGGAAAATAACAGCTGAGGAAATGACTAGGGCAAACTTTTATTCATAAGCAAAAAAGCCACTCTCCTGGACTGAACAGGAGAATGGCTTTGTTCTTGAATTGGGTAATTCATCGTTGTACTTCAAAGTAGTATTTCAATGTTGTTTACTTCGTGCTATCTGCGACTTGCCCATTTGATTTTACGTGCCACTTCCACTCGCTGTAGTTGCAAAACACCAACACGTTCTTCAAACTTCTTGCGTTCATCCACAGAATGAGCGGCGTGGATCTGATGACACAGACCTGTTAGTTTGCTGTTGATATAATCGAATCTCATCCATAATTCTTCTTCAGGAGTATGTTGCTGCTCCGGTGCCGTTTGAAATATTTTGAGTTGCTGGATAAGGGACTGGCGCCATTCCTGATCTTGAATTTGGATGGCAAAATGCAAAAGATCCAGATAATCATCGATTTGCAACGATATGTCGCAATCAGGTTTAGTCTTCATCGTCGTCTCTCCTTATTTCAATGCTTGGCTGGAATCAGTTACCTCCTATTTTACAGGAACAAGCCCATGGAAAGCGAGTGCTGAAAGGTAAAATTTCGGGAAAATATTTGTTTTTTTTCGCTCAAAAGGGCTTTACTTTTCCATAATGATGATTTTCATCCCTTTTGAGGACATATGTCATCAGATTCATAATAAAAACCCGCAATCCGAGAATAAATTCTCTTAGCGGGTTTTATATCATTTTGCCTATTACAGCAGATTATTACCAATGATTCGCAAGTTATTTAAACTAAAAGGATGCTTTGCTATCGCGCTGCTGTCTCGTCATAAGTAACATTAGAAAAGAGATGATAACAATCGATATCGTCCAAGCCCAGGCCATCGTCTGATTTCCTGAATCCACAGCGACATAAATGGCCGTTGGCACCGTCTGTGTTTTGCCTGGAATGTTGCCAGCGATCATCAATGTTGCGCCAAACTCCCCCAGTGCACGGGCAAAACCCAAAATAAAAGCTGTCATCAACGCTCTGCCTGCCAGTGGCAACGTAATGTAGCGGAAGACCTGCCATTCATTAGCTCCAATCGATCTGCCTGCATCCTCCAGGTCTCGATCCACCCCGTTAAAACCGGATTTCATCGTCTGATACACCAGTGGGAAGGCCACAACGACAGAAGCAATGACCGCAGCCCACCACGAAAAAATGACAGGGGCCGAAAAGATCGCCTCGATCCAGCGTCCAAGCAGACTTCTGCGACCCAAAATAACCAGTAGCAAGAATCCAACCACCGTTGGAGGAAGCACAAGCGGAAGCATCAGAATCGTTTCCAGAAAAATTTTGCCGCGAAATGTAGTACGTGACATTTTCCAAGCGACAGCTACCCCCACCACAACCGCTATAACGCTGGATAACAGCGCCACCTGAAGGGACAGACGCACCGGGGGCCAGAACACGGACCAATCGATCGCGTTCATATTCATTTCGGAATCGAAAATCCGTATTTCGCAAAGATATCCAGCACTTCAGGTGTTTGCAGATAAGCATAGAACTGTTCAGCTTCCGTGCGATGTTTCGTACCTTCAATGATGCCTAGCGGATAATTGGCAGGTGTGTAACTGTTTTTATCTACTTCAAACGCAATCTTTACCTGCTTGGAAGTCAGCGCATCGGTTTTATACACAAAACCTGCATCCGCATTACCTGTTTCTACATATTGAAGAACCTGTCTTACGTCTTTGCCTTGAACAAGCTTCTTCTCAAGCTGATCCCAAAGCTTCGCATTGGTCAAAGCTTCCTTCGCATAAGTACCTGCAGGTACGCTCTCTGGAATGCCAATGGCTACCGTTTTGATGCCATCATTCGTTAAATCCTTTTCACTGGCTACTGCGCTTGTCCCATCCGCCGGTACAATAGCTACCAATGAATTTTGAAGCAGGTTCTTCTGGTCGCTTGAGGCAATCAGGTTCTCATCAACCAAGGCTTTCATATTTTTCGCAGACGCGGATACAAAAATATCTGCCGGTGCTCCCTGCTCAATCTGCTGCTGAAATGCACCGGACGCTCCGAAGTTAAAGCTCAGGCTGATATTGGGATTGGCTTGTTCAAAATTCGTCTGGATCTCCTTCATTGCATCGGTCAGACTTGCTGCAGCGGATATCGTCAGCTCGACTTTTTCCAGTGGCTCAGTCGCTGCCGGTGTTGTCTTTTCACCGGATGCCGCTGGTGCAGAAGCTGCTGGTTGAGTTGCGGAAGAAGCCGCATCTTGCTTGTTTGTGTCTGTGTTGGCTCCGCAACCAGCCAGTACAAGCGCCAGCCCCAGTGACATAGTTCCAAGTACATATGTAATTCGTTTGTTCATTTGTTCTCCCCCATATTTATGTTTAATATCATGTTTAGTTATAACTAGATATAATTGATTATAACTAATTATACACAGAACATGCGAAATAGGAAGGTGACATTAATCACATTCTACATCCGAGACAATATGTCAGCTTTTTATTGTGCGTTCTAAGGTTTATGCGTGTCTTCAAATAATGGTATAGTACAAGAAACGCCATTGTATCGATGGGAATAAGAATTAGAATATGAGTGGACTACACATATAGGGTTTTAATATAAAATTTTAACGCCTTTATAATATAGAGGGAGGTTCTTCACTAATGACGGAGGAGCAATCCTACACAACCGAAGAAATAGCCAAGCTGCTTAAAATATCCAAACTAACTGTCTATGATTTGATCAAAAAGGGAGACCTTGTCGCCTACCGAGTGGGCAAACAGATGCGCATCGATGCTGCCGATCTGGATGCTTACAAACGCCGTTCCAAGCAACTCCAGTCCCCGGCACAGGCGAGGCCAAATGTCTTGCCTGGGACGACAACAACCGAGCAACTATCGACCGAGGCTGTCCAGAAGCATAGCCCAGTTGCTGGCTTATCCACAGTCACGGATCAAAGCGAGTCTCAGCATGCGATGACATCTAATCATAGGATAGCGTCCCCTTCTCCAATGATTGCTGCACCTTCATTCGCTAGTTCTTCGGCTAGCTACAGTCAGAACATCGCGGGTGCGGCGCGACATCTCGTTATAACGGGTCAGGATGTCAGTCTGGATATTCTGATGCGTCATATGGAGAAGCAATCCCGAGACATTCGTCCTCTTCGCTCCTTCATGGGTAGTCTGGATGGGCTAATCTCGATGTATCGGGGGGAGTCCGACCTGGTCAGCACTCATCTGCTGGACGGAGACACGGGGGAGTATAATCTTCCCTATATCCGCAAAATTTTAACAGGCTGGTCCTATGTCGTTGTCAATCTGCTGTCTCGCCCTGCCGGTCTATATGTTCCACGCGGTAATCCCCGTCAATTGAACGACTGGACCGATCTAAACCAATCTAACCTGCGCCTCGCGAATCGGGAAAAAGGTTCTGGCGCCAGAGTGCTGCTGGACGAGCAGTTACGGCTACACGGGATTTCTGCTGCTGGACTACTCGGATATGATGTGGAGGAAACAAGTCATATGGGCGTCGCAGCCAAAGTCAGCTCCGGCGAAGCCGATGTAGGTGTCGGCATAGAGAAGGCCGCTCGCCTTGTCGGGCAAGTCGATTTCATTCCTCTCGTGCAGGAGCGCTACGACTTGGTCATGCTGAGAAAACAGGGGAACGAGGCCTGGATTGAATCCGTTCTGCACATCCTCCGATCTCCAGAGTTCAGACAAGAACTGCGAGCATTTGAAGGATATGACGTATCGCGTACGGGCGAAGTGTTATTCGAGGCATAGCTGTGGGAGAGGTGAGTAGCTTGGAGTGTGTACGAATGAAGGAGGAGTTGTGAACGGGGATAGAGGGGGAAGGATGGCAGTGTGTAGATAGTAGCATGGTTGTACGGTCTACGGTGGCAGGAAACCCGTGTACTCTAGTACGTTCAATGTCTTCTCTTCAACAAATGACTGCTACTCCACCTGCACTTCCTAACGCTAACGATCACCAGAGAGCTTATTCGGCTGAAAATTACCGATTTCCCCACCAAAATCGCTAATTCTAGCAAAATAACGCTTCTACGGATCGTTAGAATTTCAAACCCGCTTTTTTGAGATGAATAGCGTTTCTGGGGATCGTTAGAATTTTGGACTAGAAAATTTCAGATGCACGAGTCGGGCCTACTGCAGCAGTTTCATTCACATACTCCACTTGTTCGCACCATCAGCTGTTCCACCTACTCTCTCACTTCTCTTCTTTCTACCAGCCTGTTCCAGTGTCTAACATTATGGTGTTACATCTCCGTATGTGCAGTCTTCCACGATAAAACAAAAAAAGGACCCCAATCGTTGTTCACGATTTCGATCCCCGTATAGCCAATGCGAGCTTCTCCAGTTATTTTAGTTAGTTCAGTTATTTCAGTTCTATTACCAAGCGCATCATTATTTGTTTAATCACGTTCGCGCCAAAACATCCCGGATTCATCACGTTCCACTTGCTCCAACGCATCCTCGAAATCGAAACATGGCACAACAATGTCCGCCGGACTCCAGCTGTGCTGATCATCGCTAGCGTACACCTTCCACCGGTTTCCCTCCCAGTAAAAGCGAGCGATCGGCATTCGCTCCCACTGATGTCGTTGTCCAGCAGGACGTTCTTCATTGAGAATCAACTCATTATCCTTCATTTCATAGGTTAACTTCACCATCGTCCGTAGCTCTGCCGGTACTTTCTCATGGACATAACCGTTCATCAAGGATACAATACGCCGCTGCGTAAACATATCCAACATGGGAGAGACCTCCTTATCGAGTACTCCGCTTATCATGCTTACCAGCTGGACTTGGTAACACCCGGAATCTGACCTTGATGAGCCAGTTCACGGAATTTGATCCGGGAAACTTTGAATTTGCGCAGATATCCACGCGGACGACCAGTGATCTCGCAACGACTTTTTAATCGCGTTGGTGATGCGTTACGGGGCAACTTTTGCAGCGCCTCATAATCACCTTTTTCCTTCAGTTCCCGGCGTAGATCCGCATACTTCGCTACGATTGCCTGACGTTGTTTCTCACGCACAACCTTTGATTTTTTAGCCATCTTTTACAGCTCCTTATCCTCTTAAGTCTTGTATAATATTTGATTAATTCACATAGTCTCTACAGGCCACGGTAACGGATTTTCAAAATGTCCCCAATCCGCCAGCATCTCTTCATCGCTGAGCAGACATTGATCCAGTTCATCTTCAATGATAGAACGCTCCATATCAATGCCGATCATGACCAGTTCCGTTTGGCGATCGCCCCACTCGGCATCCCATTTTGCAACCACATCCGGCTCTGTCCGCAAAATCTCTTGCTTGTCCGCTTCCGGCAGCGCGGCAACCCAATGTCCGGCAGGCCCAAACTGAATGGATGGCCCCGCCTGACTCAGACTGGCAGCCACATCTCCTTCAGCGGCAAGCCATACCAGCCCTTTGGCACGTACAACCTCTTCCGGCCAGTAGCTCATGAATTCAGCGAGACGGGAAGGATGGAACGGCTTCCTGCGGCGGTACACAAATGATCCGATACCGTATTCTTCGGTCTCAGGCGTGTGGGACTCTTTTTCCAACTCCTGAATCCACCCGGCCGACATGCTCACTTTCTCAAAATCAAACCGTCCCGTATTCAGAATCTCTACCGGATTCACCTGTCCGTTCACCGTACGAATGATTTTGGCACTCGGCTGCAACTTGCGGATAATACCCTCCAGTTTGTGAAGTTCCGTTTCTTCCACGAGATCACACTTGTTCAGCAGCAACACATCACAGGTTTCGATCTGATCGATGAGCAAATCCACTACATCACGGGTATCGTCTTCCCCGGTTGCCTGATTCCGATCCAGCAAGCTTTGTCCCGAAGCATAGTCATGCCAGAAACGGTTAGCATCAACGACAGTAACCAGACAATCCAGCTTCGCCAATCGTGTCAGATCAATACCTGTCTCTTCATCGGCATATGTAAATGTCTGTGCCACCGGAACAGGTTCACTAATGCCCGTCGACTCGATCAGGATGTAGTCATACTTGCCTTCGTTTACGAGCTTCTCGATCTCCTGCATTAGATCATCACGGAGAGTGCAGCAAATGCAGCCGTTAGACATTTCCACCAGTTTCTCTTCGGTACGAGAGAGTGTAGCCTCCCCTTTCACCATCGCCGCATCAATGTTGACCTCACTCATGTCGTTCACGATCACAGCGACTTTCAGCCCTTGCCGATTGTGCAACACATGATTCAGAACCGTCGTTTTGCCTGACCCAAGGTAACCGCTGAGAACGGTCACCGGTATTTGCTTTTGTGTCATATAGATCTACTCCTTATAGGTACAGTTCACCTTGATCGATGGATTTCCAAATTTAATAGTAATAATTACGATTAACAACAATGACTATAATCCTGCTTGGCTTCGTTGTCAAATCTTTTTTCGTATCTCGTGCAAAAAAACAATGAAAAAAGCTTATGAATCCCCTGCACATTCGCATCCATGATGCGCTTCGCAGAAGAACCATAAGCTTTAACTGTACCGTCTCATTTATAGCTCTACACCTAAATCTACATCGTACCTCTGCCTTTCCTTCAGCCTTCCAACTCAATTCACTGATGTAGAAATAACCTTATTCCCGGCTTCCATCCGCTGTCTGAAAAGCACCACGACAATCAATGCGGCAACAGAGAGCATCGTACAAACGGTAAACATCACGGAATAAGAGCTAATCTGTACCACAACGCCCATCGCCAGCCCGCCCAGTGAAAAACCGAGATCATACGAGGACATAAATATGCCCATAAGCACATACCTCGAATCCGCAGGCAATACAAAGGACAAATACGTGGTCAGCGTTGGATACAATAAAGCTAGGGCAAAACCGCTAAACACCGCAGAGATATACACAAATGGCCCCAGCATATCCATCAGGCTAAGCAGCTGTGTCCCCAGTGCCGCAGATAACATCAGACCTGCCATAAGCCACGTATTCCAGCTGCCGTCTGACGGTATTTTTTTGCGCAAAATGAATCGGCACAGGATCACCACGAGACCCTGAATCGTCAAAAAGATACCCGCGCTCGCCATACCAGTCGATACCATATATAGCGGAAGAAAGGTCGCTGTCGCACCAAATACACAGGATGCAAACAGCATCACCACACTGCTGACGAGCAGGGGTGTACTGCGCCAGATGCCACTGAACGAGCGAAGCATATCCCCCAGCGTATACGTTTTGTTCTGCACCGTACTCTGTGGTAAATCCACCTTGTATCCGAGCAACAAGGGGAGTGCCGCCAGTCCAATCATCAACAGCGTGAACGCCAGCTCACTGGCGTTTTGCCAGATTTGCACGGCCAGAATCGGGATGACTAGCGAAGGCACCATCGTAAACAGGGTGTACATCGCCAGGCCTTGCGCACGATCCTTATCCTCCAGTCTTTCTACAATGCCTGCCTGCATCGTCATTGAGAAAAATGCGGTCGCCACGCCCTGCAATGCCCGTAGCCACAGGTACGTTTCCACCCCGGACACGATAAACAGTAGCAACGTCCCGGCATGTAACATCAGCAGCCATCGCATAACCCGGAGCGGTCCATATTTGCCCAGCATCTGTGCAGCAAATGGTCGCAATAGCATACAGGTGAACATGTAACTGCCCATCATCAGACCAATTTCAGCCTGATTTAACCCGGCGGCTTCACTACGCAAAGGCAAAATAATCGTTAACGCCGCATTCGCCGCAAAAAATAAAAAAGCCAGTATGTAAAACCCGATAAAGGAAAACGATACCGGGTTTAATTTTCCACTGGATGTTTTCGTTCTAGAATCTTTCAATAGATCATACCTGCTTTCTCTAACACGTACCCACATTCTCTGGCCGTCAGCTCATGAGGTTCTGGTAGTCGCTTTACGCCGTTCATAGGCAAAAACGATCATTACCGCTCCTAGAATAGCACAGATCGTGTACATAAATGAATAGGACGACAGATCAGCAATCGGTCCCATGACCACACCCCCGAGCGAAATGCCCAAATCAGCCGTCGCAATAAACAAACCCATGAGTACATTGCGGTTCAGCTGAGGCAAAACAAAGGACAGATACGTCGTGAGTGTTGGATACAAAATGGCTTGAGCGATTCCCATCAGAACAGCACCCAAATAAAAGAAGGGCATGCCTCCCGTAACCGAAAAACTCACACACTGCGCCGCAACTGCCAGCAACAGCATCGTGGTCATCATAAACGGTGAATGCCACTTCCCGTCCGAAGGAATGCGTTTGCGGAGTGCGATTCGAGCCAGCACCACTGTACCCGCCTGCAACATCAAGTATACGCCAGCATTGCCGCCAGGAACCTGACTTGCATACAGCGGAATAAATGTAGTGACCGCGCCAAATACCACCGATGCACTCAGCATCAGCACACAGCAACGGAACAACAATGGATTTCTCACCAGCTGTCCGAAGGACTCCCACATACTCACGTTCTGCCCGGATACATCTGCAGCCGTCTGTGTCCTCTCCTTATTTTGTTCCATCTTGGCGGTATATCCAAATCCCCCCGTACAAACTGCAATCCCGATCAGCACCACTGTAAAATAATCCATGCCTCCGGTCTGCCAAACGGCTAAAGCCAGCACCGGGCCAACAATGCCCGGAATGTAGCTGAACAGCGAATAATAAGAAATGCCCTGAGAACGGTCTTTCTCCGGTAGTGCATCAATGATGCCCATCTGTAGCGCCATGGAAAAAAAGGCTGTCGATACCCCTTGCAAAATACGGGCAAGCAGATAACCGCCAAGCCCTGTAAACGTGTAGAGGATCAGTGCAAATCCATTGATTATCAGAATGATCCGCAGGATTTTGATCGGCCCGTGCTTTTGAATCATTTTACCTGCCCACGGTCTGAAAAACATCGTGGTAAACATATACGCACCCATAATCAGCCCGATCGTCGTACTGCTCGCACCCAGGAATGCCCCCTGCAACGGAATAATCACATTCAGAATGGCATTGGCACTGAAATAGAGCAGCACCAAAATGTACAAACGCAAAAAAGGCCATGACATTGCCCCACTCACAACGGATATTCCCTCCTTTCAATCACAACCTTCTCCCCCACTTCTCCACGCTATAGTGAAATGAGATGGCTTAACAATTGTTGAGCATAGTCAGACTTTACATGTTTTAACTGATCAACCGAAACCGTTTCTTCAATCTGGCCTTCTCTGAAAAAAACAAACCTGTCGCAGATATAGGCTGCCGCCTGAATGTCGTGCGTAATGAAGACATAACTCATCTTGTACAGGCTTTTCAATGATTTCAGCAACTGCAAAACCTGAATCTGGACCGACACATCCAGCGAGCTGACGGCTTCGTCCAGTACAAGGTACTGCGGCTCTGTCGACACTGCTCTCGCGATGCAGACTCGTTGTGCTTCCCCGCCGGACAGCTCATGTGGATACTTGGGTCGGTACGATGAGTCCAGTCCAACTTGGGCAAGCAATATATCTACTTTTGCATGAATCTGTTGTCCTTGTGCTGACTTTTGGAGTGCCTTCATCGGCTCCATAATTGCATCCTGCACCGTAAGGAACGGGTTGATGGATGAGGTATAGTTTTGAAAAACTGCGCTGATGCGGCCCATCCGCACGCGCCGGTCTTTCACATCTTTTCCCTCCAGCCGGATGGCCCCGCGATCCGGGCTTTCCAGTCCCAGCATCAACCGACCCAGTGTAGATTTGCCGCTGCCACTCTCGCCAATAATGCCGAGGCATTCACCATGCCGGCATTCCAAGGTCACCTTTTTCAACACCTGCTGTCGATGCTTCGAGAATAATCCGCCTTGTGCATATGATTTTTCAACCTGCTCTACCGTTAGCATCTATGATCCCTCCTGCATCAATGCTTTGAAATGATTGCTCAGTTCCAGCCGGGTAGATACGAGATAACGGGTATAGGCATGGGTAGGCTCCTGCAAAACAGACTGCATGTTACCCTGCTCAACAATTTTCCCGTCTTTCATAACCATCACATCATCTGCAATCTTCCGCACAACGCCGAGATCATGGGAGATAAAAATCATGGAGCATCCCATACGTTCTCGCAGCTGAATCAGTTGCTCCAGCACTTCGTACTGGGAGATCGTATCCAGCGCCGTGGTTGGCTCATCCGCAATAATTAGATCCGGTTCGAGCACAAGTGCGAGTGCAATCATAATTCGTTGCAACATGCCGCCAGACAGCTGATGTGGATATTTGTTCAGAATGTCCATCGGATTTCGGAGCATGACACTTTCCATTGCGAGCCGCATTCTCCGCTCTAGCTCACGGGTATTCCAATGGTAATGCGTCTGCAACGTCTCCCGGATATGTACACCGATCATACAGGAAGGATCAAATGCACTCATGCCCTGCTGCAAAATCATACACAGCTGCTTGCCTCGTCGACGCCGCATCTCCTTTTCGGAGAGCTGATTCAGATCTGTGCCCTGAAACAGCATCTTTCCCGATTGGCGCATATTGGGCTTATTCAGCCGCATCAGCGCTCTGCATGTGACGGATTTGCCGCTGCCGCTCTCCCCAACAATCGCCATGCAACTTCCCTGCCGCACCGAAAATGAACTGTCATGAATAATGGCCTGATCTGTACGCGTATCCCACACTTTCAGATGCTCAACCTCGACTATATTCATAGGTTGCCTTTCTCACCTCTCTTTCACGAGATTTATCCGGCTTGCCTGGAGAGGTCATCAATTTCGGGTCTAGTGCCACCTGAAGTGCATCCGATAAAAAGTTAAAAGCCGATACCACAACAACGATCGCAAGCCCCGGTGCAAGCATCAATTCAGGTCTGGAAAACATGACTTCTCTCGCCTCATTCAGCATCATGCCCCACTCTGCATGGGGTGCCTGAATGCCCAGACCAAGGAAAGATAGCCCCGATACCTGAAGCATCATGGAACACATTGCACCACTGGAGATTACCGCGATATCGGCAAAGGTTACCGGAATGATGTGACGTGTAATAATCGTGCAACTGGGTATGCCGGAAGCTTTGGCGAATTTCACATAATCCATGTCCGAAAACTGCATAACGGAAGTACGAATGACACGCGCAAACCAGGCCCATTTCATGCAGACAAAGGCGATCAGAATATTTTCCAGTCCCGCCCCCAAAATGCCAACCACCGCCAGCGTCATCACATACCCGGGAAAAGACAGCATAATGTCACAGATCCGCATCAACCACGCATCCACTTTACCTTTGAAATACCCTGCGGCAAATCCCGCCGCCGCACCGATCAGTACCGAGAAACCGAGTGCCGCCAGCACCCATAACACACTCGGACGGATACCGTAGATCAGTCTGGATAAGACGCATCGGCCAAGGTGGTCATTGCCTAACAGATAAGGCCAGGAAGGTGAGGCATAGCGTAGTTTCATGTTGACAGCTCCAGGGTCATGAGGTGCAACGAGAGGTGCACAGATTCCCAGAACAAGGGTCACGACAATAACGGCAAGAGAGGTCACGGCGAGTTTGTCACGGCTCAGATTTTTGAATAGTCGCATCAGATTTCCTTTCTTAAACGAGGATTAAGCGCGGCATTGATCAGGTCCGAAAGCATGTTAAATACCACAAACGTTACCGCCAAAATAAGCACATAGGCCTGAATGATCGGAAAATCCCGGCTCAGAATCGACTTTACACTTAGCCGGCCAAGCCCCGGCCACGCAAATACATTTTCAATAACAACGGTACTGCCCAGTACAATCGGAATCGCCATGCAGAAGATGGACACCGCGACTTGCAGGGAGTTACGCAGGATGTGCAGCATGACCTTCCGCTCGCTAAGGCCGCTCGCGCGCGCATATAACACATAATCCTCATTCATGTTGCTCAGCATCGCACTGCGTACCGCCCGAAAATAAATGCCCGTATAACTGACCGTGATCACCAGCACAGGCAGAATGTAACTACGATAAGAATCCATGCCGCTGGTCGGCAGCAGGTCTAGTTTCACCGAAAAGTACCAGATCAGGATGGCCGCAAGCCAATAAGACGGCATCGCTGTCAGGAAAAAGGAGACGCCTCTGACCGATTGATCAAGCAACTTCCCTTCTTTCAAAGCACATAGTACGCCAAGTAATATGGATAACAGGATGATGAACACGGATGACACCAGCGTAAGCTTTAACGTGTTCAGTAAAGCCGGCCCGATTAAAGACCACACCGACTCACTGGACACGTAAGAATATCCGAAGTCAAACTGTACAACGGCCGCCATCCAGTCCATATAACGAACGAAGAAAGGCTGGTTAAAACCCAGCGCTTCATTCGTTTGAGCGATCAGTTCATCGGTGATCTGCGGTACATCCTGAGCCTGTAGGACAACGACTGCCGGGTCGAGTGGAGAGAGATTGATCAACAGAAAAGTAATCAACGAAATGACGACCAGCAAAGGGATGGTCAGCAGCAGTCGTTTGGCAATATAACTTCCCATATCCCTCCCCCTCTACTCGAATTTCATCTTTTCAAACGGCAATTCATACTGTGTCTGTTTAAAGGTAATGCCTTGCAGACGTTTCGGAGCAACAATGGTGACACGCCCGTTCGTAAGCGGGATGAACACCGCTTCATCATGTACTATGTTTAAAATATCCGCATAAAGTGCTTTTCTCGATTCTCCATGTTGAAATGCGGTTGTTGAGTCATCGTCGGTCGAGCTCATCACCTGATCGATTTTCCGATACAGTTCATGCGCTTCGGCAATGCCACTTGTTGTATGTTTGTACGCCGAATCCGATGTAAACGCGGTGATGGTGCTCTGCGGGTCATACGCTAGTCCCCAGGTCTGGTTGAACAACAGGTCATATTCCCCGGTCGCTCTTCGGTTCGCAATGGAAGAGGACTCCTCACCTGTCAGATCAAGCTCCATACCGATCTCTTTCATCGCATATTGGATGAACTCCGCCTGCATTTTCTGTGAGGATGAATTGCTGTCGTAATACAGCTTCATCGCTAAAGGTTTGCCGTTCTTTGTACGCACCGTCTTGCCCTCTGCCAAAGTCCAGCCTGCCTGATCCAGCAGACGTTTAGCTGCTTCCGGATCATACGTTCGAACCTTTAGATCGACATTGGCGTAGTTCACATTCGATGAAAACAACGTACTTGCTACCGTCTGCGTGCCATTAAAAATATCCTTGCTGATCGTCTCCCGATCGATACCGATCCATAACGCTTCCCGCACCGCTTTTTCATGAACCGGGCTGTTCTGCTTGCTGCTATTCGCCACAATCATCGCCGTGTTCATCGCATCACTTCGCACCATCTGATACTCACCGGATGTAGCGAGTTGATCCATCGCTTCTACATCAATGCTGTCTGCCCCGCGGTCATCCGTGAAGACAAAGTTGATCTCCCCTTTTTGCAGTGCCAAATAGGTTGTTTCTCCAGCGGGGAGCACTTTGGCCGTAATTTTCTGAATGGCAGGTATACCACCCCAGTATTCCGTATTGGCTTCAAAGGTGGCGTTTTCTTCGACCTTGTGCCCCGTCAACTTGTACGGCCCAGTCCCATGGAAACCGTTCACCCCGTCCTTGGTTCCACCCTTTTTGAAATCCTTTGGTGAGATGAAGACATACGGCCTGGTCATGGACAACTCTACGAGCGTCGGATAATAGGCATCGGAAAGATCCAACTCCACGGTGTATTCATCCTTCACTTTGACATCCTTCAGCTTCGTGGAGAGCTTGATCCAGGCATGTTTCTCGGCATTGGCCTGAACCGCTTCGATATTCTGTCTGACCGCTTCGGCGTTAAATGGCTCGCCGTCATGGAACTTCACCCCTTTGCGCAGATGAAAGGTGTACGTTTTGCCATCCTTGGAGATGTCCCATGATTCAGCGAGCAATGGTTTGATTCCCTCAGCCGTGTTCTCGACCAGAGATTCGTACACCATGCCTTGCGCAGGCATCGAGCCTGTGTACAGATGCGGGTTCATATCGTTAATATCTTTCGCGGAAGCATAGATAATTTCATTATTGATCCTACCGACTGATGATGCGGCTTCGGTATTTTCCTTTGTGGCACGCTGAGCACAGCCCGATATCATCGCAATGACAGCAACCAGTGTTATAATGCGTGTAAAAGTACGCCTTTTTCTCACCATAGTTCCCCCTGATAAACAAATAAGATTCAAGCAGATCATTGCTTGTTACTCCATGCCACTTCGATTGCAGTACCATCTCGCAATACGGCTTTCTTTCAGAAAACTTTGAACTCTGCTTCTTCAGATATAACTAGACCTTACCGCCCGTAAGTCCGTTACAGATCATGCGAACATCCTGCCCAAACGACTGGATCACAAACGCGGTCGACAAACGCTGATCTGGATGTGTACGCGTCACTTCCTGAAGCTTTGCTTCATATGTGGCAATGAAATGATCTATCGTTGGACAGGCGACATTCACATGTCTCGCGATGCCCTGAATCATTTTGATGCGGTAATAGTCTTCCTTGGGCATTCTCGGAACGTCGAGTTCACCCTCGCGGTTTATAAATATTCGGCGGAACGGAACTGCGGAGAAGTCAAAATATGTGCCGTTAGCATCCGGTTCCGAGAACGGATCAATCAATAATGAGGCGTACCGTATGTATAATAAAAACTCCTGATGGATAGCCTCGAATTGATCAAATTGCTCGATATCCTGACGTGATAAACTCTCTGATCGAACCGGATAATTGTCATCCGTCATAAACTGCAGCAGGTTTAATCCCTGAATATGAAGTCTGTCTGTAATCTGCCGGATCTCCTGCCACTGTGACCGCATACTGCGAATGAGCGCGGGTGTAATCGGCCCTTCGGGATAAAGCTTGTAAACATACTTTTGAACACGTTGCTCACCAAAAATCACTTCTAGCGAAAAATCATTCATAAAAAGCGGTGGATGAACGTAGAGCGAAATATTTCTTGTTTCGGCTTCCAGTGGGGAAGACATGACGGCGAGTGAAATATGCAACCGCTCAAATAACTCGCTTAATTGCTGTACATAGGTTGAAGAGGGAACCGTGGAGCCGATGTAAACCTTCCTTTTGACTCCCGTGGTGATCACTTCATTGGACGGTTGTTCATGCACCCAGCGGGTATCGCCCAGATAGGTGGAGAAGCTGATGATTTCCGGGGATACATTCCGCTCAAGCAAATACTGGCTCACCAGAAGACTGGAACCGAAGGTTGGGGAAACCAAAACAACGAATTTCAGTTGTTTAACGAATTCATCATTGATTTCTTGGAGTACATCGATATAAGCATCGGTGGTGACTGCCAATATCAGCGTATCCCACTCCCCTTCAAGGGTGTTGTATCCCTTAAACACCTGATCCACCGTACATTCCCCTGCCAAGGGTCGATGGTTCTCATTTTGAATCGTCACCTGAACGTGTTGCTTGCTCTGTTCCAGTGATGCAAAGAACGATGCTGACCGCACCGATTCCCTACCCGCCATACCCACGTGACAGCCCAGATGTATTTTCAAAGTTACCGCAAGCTGAATGGACACAGGACCCGTGCCGCATAACAGAACTCTTTCAACGCCGCTCATATATACCTCCCTGTAAAAAATCATAGACCAGATTACACTTCACTCGACTTCTTACGCCTTCTGGTACAACGCGATATCGAACACATCATGCGGGCGCAAAATGTTGTCTGCGAGCCTCCATTTACTACCGTCCGTCTCTTTCATAGGATAATTAAACAGTGATTTCAACTCATTGCCGTACCGCATAGCTACAACGACTTGTTCATTGGTCAATGCATATAATTGATCGAGCAAGTCATACTTGTTAGCCACCGTGGAGCTGAAAATAACATGTGTCGCCTGCCTTGTATACGCCAGATCCTCCAGCAGTTGCTGCTCTAAACGAATGTTCAAGCCAGCACCGAGCTTCTCTATAACTTTTCTCCCCAGCGTAATCGCCTCTGCGTCAATATCAATGCCAACGACCTCCGCTCCGGTACGTTTAGCGATCAGTAAAGGGGTCATCGGAAACGAACCGGAACCCACCAGCAGCACTTTGGATTCAGGTGTCACCTGAAAGCTGCCAAACTCTTTGTCGATGCACTCTTCGATATTTTTAAAATAATCCGCAATCTGCACTTCTCCATCCTGCAGCTTCAATGCCCGATATTTCTCCATAATCGCGACACACTGAGCGGACTTTTGTCTTAGCGCTTGAACTAACGGATCAAGCTCCTTCAGTTCTGCTTGCCTCAACATCCCCCAAGCGATCTTGTGATCAGGGTCGGTCACAAACCGTGAATACCCGTTAATCACCGCTTCCAGTTCCGCGCTGTGCTCAAGCGTCTGATCATATCTAACCGCAAGCTTGCCAAATTGTTCGGCAAAAACACGTAGTCTCGTTTCCAAGTGGATCAACGTGATCATTCCCTCTCCTCCTCACCTTGTCATGGTCAACCATCATACATCTCAGTCTCAGGTACCTGCTCAGACCTCTACAACGCTCCTGCTCTGCTCCTGTAAGGTATCAATAAAAGCCGTGCCATAGGCAACAATGCCAACAGTTCCCTCAATCGTTATGGCCTTCACCCCTTGGCTCCCCCACTGAGCGGTCACCTTAATTGCACCTCCAGGTTGCTTGACCAACTGGGTGACTTCGCTCTGCCTAAGCCAGGCCTGATAAGCTCCTAAAGAGGCCGTACCTGATCCGCACCCTCTCTCCCAGATCAGACTATCCAGCTGCGGGACATAAATGAGGGGCGCCATCTCTTGCGTAGCAGGGTGATATAACAACACACCGATCATTTTGTCTCCCATCGTGAGTCCAAGTAACCGTGCAAGGTGTTCTGCCTTTCGCTTCATCAGGTCATCAACGTGTTGCACTTCAATCACGATGTGAATGAATTCGGCATACCGGACAATGATTATCTCCAGCTCCATACCTTCAAACGTAATCTTCCGCCGCTCGATCTGATCGGGAACAGGCATCGTAACCCGGCAATCATACCGATGCTCTCGCCGCTTCACCTGACAGCTGATCAAGCGCTCTGTGCCTGAAACATCCAGCTTGATATTCATGGACGCTTGCTTCTCCAGCCCTGCTTCTGCTGCAATATGAGCTGCCAGCGCCATACAAGCATTGCCACAAAACTCTCCTCCTGCCATCTCCAGGCGGGCAACGGCTTCTGGTCTTCGTGTCTGCTTGATGAACCCGACTTGTTCAGCGTGAACATGATCATAAGACATCAGGCTGGAAGCGATATCACTGTAATGTTCGGATGCGTGATCCGTTCTCACCAGAAGGGTCATGTTCTGTGTCGGACTACATTTGATAAAATCAATCTCTTGTTTCATCGCGGCGGCGGCTCCTGTTCTTTGGATTCGAATTGAAGTTCTCCGTTGCATATTTCGACATTAATAGTAATAATTACGATTAAAGGACGAGAAAAATATAGCACACTCATTGGGGGTCGTCAACAAATATTTCCATCTATACCTGTTGTACAACCGGATTTTATGCGTACACTCCGGTGTTAGAATAACCGAAAAGTTCCTGCGGATTGCCCGATTTTTTGAACATAAAACAAAATAGAGCTGACGACTAGCGCCAGCTCTGAAACAAATGTTACAGATCGAGAATAGGAATATATTTTGAATTCAAAATTAAAAGTCCAACTTTTTTCAACATCACTGCCATTTAGGCTTGCAGACGTTTCAAAGCCTGTTCAGCCAGCTCTGCCAGCAGATGTGCACCAATTGGCAAAGCCTGCTCATCTACATCAAAGCCCGGATGATGCCACTCGTGCGGGCCCGATGTCCCGAGAAAGAGGAACAGGCCCGGCACTTCTTTTTGATAAAAGGAAAAATCCTCTCCTGCCGGCGAAGGCAGTGGTCTGACACGATTCAACCCAAGTTCACTCACGACTTGTTCTGCGTCCAATGCCAGCGATGCATCATTGACCACAGCAGGTGGCCCTTGAATCCAGCGTACCGTCGCCGTTGTGCCGTAGGCTGCAGCCACACCAGCTACGACCTGGTTGAAACGTTCCCGGATACGGGCGCGCACCTTCTCGTCAAATGTGCGCACTGTGCCGTCAAGTATCGCTTCCTCCGGAATAACGTTCCAGGCTGTACCGCTGTTTATTTTCGTAACGCTGAGTACAGCACTCTCCTGAGCACCTACATTCCGACTGACAATGGCTTGCAATGCGGTAACGATATGTGCAGCAACCACAATCGGATCGATGCCTGCTTCAGGTACAGCCGCATGGGTGCCCACCCCTTGCACTTTAACGACAAATCCATCCGCTGCCGCCATCAATGCACCTTCGCGAATACCCACTGTGCCTACTCGCAGATCCGGTTTATTGTGTAAACCAAATATAGCCTGAACATCGGCGAGTGCGCCGCTCTGGATAACTTGGCGGGCACCTGTTGCCTTCTCTTCTGACGGTTGAAAAATCAATCGCACCTTCCCGGGCAAACTGGATTCACGCTGTCTCAGCAACCGTGCAGCTCCAATCAAAATAGCGGTGTGCGCATCGTGCCCGCATGCATGCATTCGGCCCGCAATCTGCGAAGCAAACTCCAGCTTGGTTTCCTCCTGAATAGGCAAGGCATCAATGTCCGCTCGTAGCGCTACGACAGGGCCACTTCCCTGCCCTACCTCAGCAACAAGCCCTGTTCGCAGTTTATACTCATCGGCAAGGCGAACGCCTTCCTCCTCCAGCCAGCTGCGAATGGCTGCTGTTGTTTCCTTTTCCTCACCAGAAAGCTCCGGGTTGCGATGAAGATGCCGTCGAATTGCGGTCAGATGTGCCGCGAACTCCTGCTTTTGCTCGCTCTGCTCAACTTGCTGTTGCTCTTCCTCCGGCTGCAAAAGCTGTTCTCTCGTCTGCTCCAGATCACTTTTCATCTTGAGTCCTCCTTTCATGCTTAATTTATCCAATCTATAACGGTGAAATCTGATTCGCCTTGTCAGTCCATCTATAATTGCCGTAACAGTTCTCCAAAAGGCTCTGCAAATGGCGAATATTCTTCTTTTAAGGTCACCACACTGATCTGTAGCGACACTCCTGCCACCTCATGGACTTGAATCGGAAACAGTTCTTGACGCTGTACCTCTTTCTTCACCGTTAACCCTGGTAGAAAAGCGATGCCCGCACCTTGCATAACCAGTTTTTTGGCTGTTTCCGAATTATCGACATGATATGTAATATCCGGCGGGTACTCCAGGGAGTCGAAGGCCCGGTGAATGCGAAGCCAGTCCAGTGAACCACACTCGAAAAAGACCAGCTGTTCATTCCGGATCGCCTCCATGCTGACATGTCCGCTTTCAATGAAAGGATGTCCTCTGTACACGTATAGCTGTATCGGATCTTCGTAAAAAGCAACGGTACGGATCGCAGGGTGCATGACCTTGCGTACAAACGCCAGATCAATCTCCTGACCGAGCAGTTTGGCAATCAGTTGATCCGTTGTTGCTGTTGTCAGTTTAATGTTGACTTCGGGGTACGACTCCTTGATTCTGGGCAGAAAATCGGGGATGACATAATTGGACACCGATACTGTGCTTCCGAGGCGCAGTGCCTCAGGTGTCGTTCTACGCTGCTGAATTTTCTGTTTCCCCTTCTGGATCACTTGTAACACCTGCTGCGCATACGGTAAAAATTTGCGGCCTTCATCCGTCAGCACGATCTGCTTACCTAGTCGGTCAAACAGCTTGCATCCCAGCTCCCTTTCCAATGATTGAATACGTGCCGTAACCGAAGGCTGGGACAAGAAGAGTACTTCAGCCGCCTTATTGAAGCTTCCGTAGTGATTGATATATACAAACGCTTCAATGTTCTCTATATTCATGGGCGCCTCCGCATCTACTTATTTTTCCTATATAAAAACTTGGTTTTAGGATATCGTAATCCCATCCTTTTCCAGTGTCAATCGTAATTCTTCCAGAGAGCGATCTAACCGTGCGGTAATATCTGCTGCAAGTGTAAATGTTCCATCCTCATTGCGTTCAATTCCCTGATCCACTGCGTATACACCGCCAAGGATATATCGTCCGCCGAGTGCGGTAAGCACAGGCTTCAAAGCATAATCAATAGCAAGCAAATGCGCAATTGAACCGCCAATGACAAGAGGCAGAGTCACCTTATCCCGAAGTCCTTCTTGTGGTATCAGGTCGAGAAACAGCTTGAGCACGCCCGAATAAGCTGCCTTATATACCGGAGTAGCCACAATAACGGCATCCGCTCCATCCACAATGGCAAGTGCATCCTGAATGGCCTGGCTGTCGAACTTTGCCTGTACCAGATCTTCAGCGGGCAAATCGGTCACCTGAATCACTTCAACGGAAATACCAGCTTTGCTTAACGTATGGCTGCTATAATCCGTTAGTCCTGTCAATCGTGAACGCTTGGACGGGGTTCCGGCGATAATGACAACATGTGACATATTATTTTCCTCCTTGGAATAGCGGTCAAGCCGCTCCTTTTACTTTGGGATCAAGCCTGTCGCGAATATCGTCTCCAATCAGATTGACAGCCAGAACAAACAGCGTAATGGCCAGACCCGGGAATGTGCAAATCCACCAAGCTACTGTCAGATAACCTCTCCCTTGAGACAGCAATGCACCCCAATCCGGAATTTCTTTCAGTACCCCGAGCCCAAGGAAACTGAGTCCAGACCCAGTCAGGATGGATGTACCTACACCCAGCGTTGCCATTACGAGTAGCGGAGACAAGGAATGTGGCAGGACATGTTTCCAGAAAATGCGGGCATTGGAACTACCCAGGGAACGCGTGGCTGTAATGAAAGGCAGATTTTTGACAGACATCACCTGACCGCGCATCACCCTTGCATAACCTGGTATCGAAGCTACTGCAACAGCCAGTGCAATATTTAGCAGTCCTGGCCCAAGCGCCGCAGCAACAGATAAGGCGAGCAATACGCCTGGTACGGCCATAAGAATATCCACCGCCCGCATCGTTACCGTATCAACCAGTCCTCCTGCATATCCCGCAAGGATGCCAATAGCACTGCCGACGAGACCACCAACAAGCACGGAAGCAAAACCGATCAGCAAGGAATCCCGGCTCCCATGCACAACCACACTGAAGATATCTCGGCCGAAATAGTCTGTACCGAACAGGTGAGAAGCAGAAGGAGACTGCAGAATGGCATCCGTCATCATCTGTGTTGGATCATAAGGCGCAATCCAGCCAGGTACGATGGCACAGGCCACAGTGAAGATGACGATGAGCAGGGCGGTATACAAAAACAATTGCGATACTGCGGATGAAACACGGCGCTGCCAAGGCAGGCGGTTCCATCTCCACAGGCGAGCTTTCCCGACAATTCCGGTACTTCCGGTACTTCTGGCATTTCCTGCCCATGTCTTTTTGTGTCCCGTCAAAGGTTTCATGCTCATAAAAATTAACGCCTCCTTCTCCTGCCTCTTCACATTTTGCAAGTTCCTGATGCGGTGTTCCTGATCTGGATCATGTACGAACAGCTCGCCGAACCCGAGGATCAATGTACGAATACGAGATGTCAACAAGCAAATTCAACACGACATAGATGATGGATGTAAAAAACACAACGCCTTGCACCACCGGCAGATCCTTAGCCATTAGCGCATCGGCAATAATACGACCAATTCCTTGTCTGGAGAATACCGTCTCTACGACCACGGTTCCTGCCAACAAATCCCCGATTAACATACCGATGACGGTTACGGCAGGGATCAGTGCATTACGCAGAGCATGACCATACATGATAGCCCGTTCAGACAATCCTTTGGCCCGTAAAGCAACGATAAACGGCTCATTTATCACTTCAAGCATGCTGTTACGCACCATGCGCACAATAAATCCTGCACCGACAAGTCCGAGTGTAGCTGCCGGAAGCACCAAGGAACTGAATCCGTCCGACCCCATCGCAGGGAACCAGCCGAGCTGTACGGAAAACAACAGAATAAGCAGAATGCCGGTCCAGAACGTTGGCATCGAGATGCCGAACAATCCAACGAGCCTAGCCACAACATCAATCACACCATTCCGGTGAATGGCCGACAGAACGCCAAGTGTAATTCCGATGGTGATGGCGATCAGCGAGCTGAGTGCCGTCAATGCCAGCGTTGCCGGGAAATGTTCCAGAATTTTGGGCAGTACCGGATCGGAGTTGACCATGGATTGACCAAAATCCCCGCGCAGCATATCGCCAAAATAGTTCGCAAACTGGATATAAAAAGGTTGATCCAGCCCAAGCTGTGCCCGGAGATTAGCAATCATCTCCGGGGTAGCCGAGGACGGGTCCAGCATTAACAGCACCGGATCACCCGGCAGAAGATACATGATGCAGTACACCAGCACCGAAGCTCCAAATATAACGAGAAGCGACGTTGCTAACCGTGACAAGATCAGTTGAATCATACCGGAATGGCTCCTTTCTGAAACCGGAACAGGCTGTACGCCATGTTGGAATGTTGAGACTGGATAATGCAATTTGCATTATGGCTGGATACGTACATCATTAAAGAGTGGATAACCGAGTGTATCGAACTTGATGCCTTCCACGTTTTTGGATGCAGCCACAGTATACGGAAATACGTAGATTGGCAAAATAACCGCTTGTTCAATGAGATATTTCTGAATCTGACTGTAGATGTCTACCCTTTTCGCCGAATCCGTCTCTACCGCTCCCTGCTCCAGAAGTTGATCAATCTTTGGCTCAGATAAACCGGATAATGTCGGACGTTCCCCTTCCGCACTGGTGTGATAGAAGGCGTACAAGGCATTCGGATCGGAGTTGACCTGGCTGTTACCATACAGATCATAATCCCAGTTCTGATAGATCACAGTAGCAATGTCTTTGGTAATCACCACTTCTACCGCAATGCCCAGCGGTTTCAGCTGTTGCTGGATGATGGCAGCAATGTCATTGCGTTTCTCCCGGTTAGGGGAGCCATCTACATAACGCAAAGTCAGCTTCTTCCCGTCTTTGACACGAATCCCGTCAGCCCCCTTAACCCAGCCCTGCTCATCCAGTAGTTGGTTAGCTCGGTTGATATCTGGTGTGATGCTTCCTTCAAGCGACTTGTCATAGCCGAGAATGCCTGGAGACAATGCAGACCATGCGCGCTCGTAGTTACCCAGATACAAGGTTTTCACAATGGACTCGACGTCAACAGCGGATTGTACCGCTTGCCTTACTTTTACATCATCCCAAGGTGCCTTGCGCAGATTGAAAAAGAGGGTGTATGGCAGTCCAACCGTGTTGGCCTGCAACAATTGCTGGTTCGGATCACTTTTCAGCGCAGCGATATTTTGCGGCGGTACGGTCTCTGCGGCAAGCACCTGCTTACTCTGCACACTTCCGATACGTGTTGCTTCTTCCGGTACAATCTTAAACGTGATCGTATCGATATGCGGAACACCTTTGTTTTCGACCGTTTCCGGGCCCCAGTTGTAATCCTTGTTTTTGGCCACTACGATATCCGCGTTTTCATCCCATTTCACAAAGGTATACGGGCCTGTGCCCACCGGATTTTTGCCCAGTTGGTCCCCATATTTCTTCGCAGCCGTTGGAGACACGATTCCCAGTAATGCCTGACTCAAGTTGCCGAGAAACGCTTGCGAAGGTGCATTCAGATTAACTTTGATCGTATACTCATCAATGACCTCGGAGGAGCTATAAGGTCTAATCAGGGCAAGGGAATTGGCAGCTTTGGTGGCAGGATCAATGACCCGATCCAGATTGTACTTCACCGCTTCGGCGTTAAACGGAGTTCCATCATGGAATTTCACGTCTTCACGCAGCTTGAAGGTATAACTTTTGCCATCCTTCGATACACTCCATTCCTTGGCAAGCCAAGGTTTGATAGACCCATCTGGCAGCTGCACCACCAGATTGTCGTAGATCGTGCGAATCGCTCGTACGGCTACAGCAAGACCGCTACGATGCGGATCGAGTGTATCCGGTGAAGTCGCCAGTGCAAAGGTGAGGTTACCCCCTTCCGCTTTACCAGCCTGACCCCCGCCGGCGGAAGCCTGTGCCGCACCGCTGGTTTTGCCTCCTGATGTTGCTCCGCATCCGGACAAAACCATCACCAATGCTACTGCCAACGCCACCACTTTTGTCCATGAGATAGACCTGTTCATATCGCTTCCCCCTCTGTGTATACAGGTGTCATTAATGTGTTACGCCAAGCAAATTTGTATATATTTTATATTCCCTATGAGAAAAGTAGGTTTTAAGGAAAAAAGGATTCATTAACTTTATTAACGCTATGATCCAGATGCATTTGTGCTTCATTTTAACGATGAACTGTTCTTGTATTTGATCCGAATGTATTGGATTGTGAGTACAGGTTAGAGTCACCGCGTTTAAGTTAACATGAATTACAACAATTAGATGATGTTCGATTTAAATGACATTTGACATTCGATTAGATGACGTTTGACTCTTCCTGTGTTCTTGCTACTGTATAACGGTTTACAGGCACCTGGACACCCAAATTGCCACGCAGCGTATCATGCTCATACTCCGTGCGATAGAGGCCGCGTTCCTGCAGAATAGGTACCACCAACTCGACAAAGTCGGACAATCCGCTAGGCAACTCCGAAGCAATAATGAATCCGTCTGCCACTTCTGCCTCGAACCATTCCTGAACCTTGTCTGCGACCTGCTCCGGCGTGCCCAGGAATTGACTTCGTGGTGTTGCAGCCCGCAAAGCGACTTCGCGCAGCGTTAACCCCTGCTCTTTGGCATCTTTTTTAATCTTGTCTGTTCCACTGCGGAAGCTGTTGCTGCCTATGCCATCCAGTTCAGGGAATGGTTCATCCAGCGGATATTGGGAGAAATCATGATGCTCGAAGAAACGTCCCAAGTAGTCCAACGCTTTATCAATGGTTACCAGGCTTGCGATCTCCTGATATTTCTGTTCCGCTTCCTCTGCCGTCCGTCCCACAATCGGGTTAATGCCTGGCAAAATAACAATATCTTGTGCTGAACGTCCATAGGAAGCTGCCCGTGTTTTGACGTCCTTATAAAATGCCTGTGCATCTTCAATGTTATCGTGTCCAGTGAATACGGCATCGGCTTCTTGTGCCGCCAGTGTTTTGCCATCCTCTGAGGAACCTGCTTGAAAAATAACCGGCTGTCCCTGCCGTGAACGAGCGATGTTCAATGGTCCCTGCACAGAGAAGAACTCCCCTTCATGGTTCAGCGTGTGTAGTTTCGAAGGATCGAAGAACACACCACTGTCCTTGTCTCTTACAAATGCATCATCTTCCCATGAATCCCACAAGCCTTTGGTCACTTGTAAATATTCCTTAGCAATACGGTAACGTTCCGGATGTGTTGGATGATTGCTTTTGCTGTAATTTTTTGCGGTACCTTCCAAGGGAGATGTCACCACGTTCCAGCCTGCACGACCATCACTGATCAGATCAAGCGAACCGAACTGTCTGGCGACTGTAAAGGGGTCACTATAGGATGTGGAGAGTGTGCCCACAAGTCCAATGCGTGAAGTTACCGCAGCAAGAGCGGAAAGAATGCTGATCGGTTCAAAGCGATTCAGGAAGTGAGGAATGGATTTTTCCGTAATATACAGGCCGTCTGCAATGAATACCAGATCAAACTTGCCCTCTTCAGCCTTCAGCGCCTGGCGTTTGTAAAATCCAAAGTTGACACTGGCATCGGATAGAACCTCCGGGTGTCTCCAGGTTGTGTTGCTTCCCCCAACACCATGAATGATCGCTCCAAATTTCAAACTTCGTTTTGCTGTCATGTACACTCCGCCTTCCCTGAAATAAGGTAATTTGATGGTACCAAAATGTGGCATATCTGAACCAATGATTGAGCATTAAAATTAAAAATTATTATTCCTATGAGTTTGGTTTGTTTTAATTTCACACAGCTTATCACTGCCCCGGCGAACCGGTCAACGGTGCTTCTAATAGATTTTTTCTATATGGCACCCATGTAAAATAATCGCTATGCTCCTGTTGCATTAGCCTTGTTAGACTTAATCCATTCCGTTCAGACAGCATTGCTTCATCCTGCCGCATTGTTGGGATGATGACATCGACATACCTCCGATTTCCACAATATAGTTCCAGATCATCAGACAGACCGGAAAGACCTATACCCTTAATTCCAATCTGTTAAATAAGAATTATGGCTATAAATGTACTCCCGTCCCTTTGCATCGTCAATGGTTCTGCTAATAGAACAATCCTATAACAGAATAGAAAAAAATAAATTTAAATTTTGAGTTATCCATTCAGTATCAATTTTGATTCAAAAAAAAGGAGTGAGTTTAGACTCACTCCAATGCTTTTAACTTCTCCTCAATCATCTTTGCTTCTTCTAGATTTGATGCGGGAGCACTTATAACTAACGTTTCATTCTGATATTTTTCATTCGTTAATTTCGTGTATAGTTCAGGTTCTGTAATAATAATTGCGAATTGATTAGCCTGTTTATCTAAATAAATATCTCCTAACACGGTTCTCTTTGCGCCTTCATAAGATATTAACAAAGATTTATGCATGAAGATTACCTTTTCGAAAGTACAATCATTGATAGATAAAGATCCCTCAAAAGTATTTTCATTTTTGTTAAAGATTCCATTTAAACTTACTTTTACTTCACTAGCAATCTCAGAGTTTTCGCTAAACATGTAGGATGGCGATTTAATGTCTATTTTTTCATGATGATTACACCCGGATAGAATGAATATGAATAAGAAAGTAATAAAAAGTACTCTTTTCATTTTCGGCCTCCAAGCTTATTAACACGGGGTAAAAATAGCACCCTATAATTATGTTAGTATTTAAATTTCCAATATATATTTACAGGTATAACAGCCCCACTCTGGTAACCATAATACAAGGGGGACAATGTATTTTTTGCAAGTGAAGATAATCTTGCTTCGTCATAAAAGTAATTACCAGCTTGTCCTGAGATTTGTCCTAAATCAAAATTCCTTGGTGTATATCGTGTCGAATTTTTGTAATAAACAACATTAAGTTGTGCAGAAGTATTTTTCTTAGTTGATGTTGCCATTGGAGTCCATACATATTGAAAACCATTCCACTGATACACATCTACATATTTATATATTATTACATAGTCGTGCAGTGATCTAACAATAGTATTTTTATAACTGTCGTACTCATTCTCTTTAATGAATAGATCTATAACTGTCATAAATGCACCTACATAAGGATGAGTCATACCTGCTCCAATTTGAATAAGTTTGTTTCCCATTTTATTTAAATCGCCTTGCTCATTCCCATACAAGGTTTGTGCACCATAAGAGTATTCTGTACGCAACCTAGTATCTCCAGGAGACGCCATTATAGCTACATTATGGTCTAAATTATCTATATTAGATATACTGTACAACTTATTTTGATACTCAATTTCTGTGTATACTGAATAATCGCTCATAAGTTCCATTATATCTTCTATTTCAGACTGAGTCTTAGCATTGTCAAGTTTACTTTCATATTCAGCAACGTTTAATTGCTTCCCTTCCTGTATTGCCTTTTCCTTTAGAAATTCTTTGGTTACAGTAAAGGACTCAGTTAATGGATCATATGTGGAATCCTCAGCGCTTACAGGTGACACTTGTAATACAAGTATAAGAGACAATAATGAACCAATTAGTCTTTTTTTTATTTTCAAATTTACACCTTCCTCTCTTTATTCCTTTATTTACCTTATCATGAAAAAGATTTATCATCAATATTTTTGGGTATTAATCCATTTTATTGAAGTGTACTATCTATTTCTTAGTAATAAATCTTCTAATTCTCACAGTAACCCTCCCCATAGTTCCTATACAATCATTAAATCATGACAGATACAATGTAACTTAACAAAAAAAGGAAATAATTCAGGCTTTTCATCCGCTCAATGCCTTACTAAAGTCGTAAGGTACTCCTGTCTTTATAATCTTTCCAGAGTTCCCCTCATGCTTCTGTAACATATACTTCTTCATTTCTATTGACTTGCCTCAAATGTCATCAGCTTAATTATGTAGCCCTTGTACGGGAAACCTCATGCGGAATAAACAGATTTGTGTGAACGTTCAGTCTAAAAGCTGCGTAGCGTGCTATGTTGTTCATTCCGCATGTTTACATGTTGCTTCAAACCACGAGCGGTGGCCATCACAAATCCTTGTTCAGCAACTGGGGCGGAGCAATAATCGGCCATCCTTCCGGGATTGAATGGAGTTGTTCGGTTGATATTTGATGCACATGTCTGGAGCTTATTCCCCAACGTTCCGCTGCATAGGTGGATACAAACTTCCTGCGTTTACCTTCGGTGACCAGATACCAAACTTCCGGTGTATCAGCAACAGATACAATACTCAAGTCAGTAGGTGCCACGCCAGGATCGGGAGGGATTACGGCAAGAGGAAAGTCCGGTTCAAACGATCCGTTCCGAAAATCTCCAGCGGACACCAGCGGTTCACCCGCAGGTATGCCCAGCAGATCAGGTTTGGCGACCAGCACCGGCGAGATGCCGCGCGGAACAGGAATGTTCAGCTTTCGGCGCTGACCGCTTCTTAGTACATAGACATCACCCTTTAGATCAACAAGAAATGCACCTTCGGGATAGAAATCACTGCTTCGTCTGAGCGGTGATGTTGCAGGACTGTTTACAGAAGAGGAACCTGCGGCCCTCTGGCGTAAATCACCTTTTGCCGCTAACGAAGATACGTTCGCTTGAGATCGAGTTTGAGGGTCTGAGTGCGGAGTCTGTGCCAGCCTGGAGGTTTCCGCGATGAGCGCTTGGGGATCTCCCCATTTTTGACTGTAAAATTGTTCATTTCCCTTGTTCACTGTGTTAAAGTCCTGCTCTCCGAGCGCTTTCATGCTGACACTTCCAAAATGATGAATAAAGGCGTCACCTGCTACAGCAAGCCGGTATCCCAACATCCGCACCCGTACAATCCAATCGTCATCCTCAAAGTTACCTACGGCGTAACCCTCATCCAGATACCCTACACGCTCAAACAAATCTCTGGAAAACAGCCAGCAGAATCCGACGAGCCGATCCGTCACTCGATGTTTCTCCGGGTCGGGACGATTCCGGTTCGCAGCGAAAGACCACATGTCCTCTACTTCACGATAAGGCACTTCAATCTGCTGATCTCCGCCAATGTAGTTCGTTACAGGTCCTACGACACCAATCTGCGGATCGCTGTTAAGGCACGTCATCATATTCTCCAGCCAGCCCGGGGTAACCAGGGTATCATTGTTCAGCACAACGATATGCCGTCCCTTTGCCATCATCAGACCCTGATTAACGCCTCCGGCAAATCCCCGATTCTTCTCCAGTGCAGCAACCCTCACCATACCGCCTTTGCGAAGCAGTGCATCGGCCGTACCATCTTGAGAAGCATTGTCTACAACGATGATTTCGTAAGGAGCGGGGGTATGTTTCTCAATGCTTGACACACATTGCAGTACATAATCCCGCTGATTGTAGGTGGGAATGATGATGCTGACACCTTCAAACACAATTCCGAATGAATTCTGTCCCTGAAGAACACCATCTTCGTAACCTCGGTTATATCCTTGCTTGTATAACTTGGTGTTTCGAAGAATACGATGACTCCTTTTGCCTTTCCGTGAAGCATTACGCCGATTACGGCCACCGGCTGCATGAAGAAGAATCTTAGCAGATGTCCCCGTAAGATGAGGATAGGTGCCCGACGATTTTGTACCTTCTCTAAGCGGACTTCTCTGCTGTAAGTTGCTCTGATTATTTTTTCGTACACGATGAGGCTGTATTTCCGATTTCTTCATGTTGCTTCCTCCATTCCACTCGTGCCAGAGGCAGGGTCCCGGTGATCCTGCCCCAGACAACTCACTAGAGTTGAAGCTCCCCTGTCACTAATTTGTCTGCCAAATGTCCGAAATCGAAGGCAACGCTGCCCAGTTCTCCAGCGATACGCCTGCATAGCACCACCGCTGGAATGCCCGCTGCGACCAGAGCGATATCAAAGGTGTGCTCAGACGTCAGCTGCATTACCCTCGGAATATCTGCCATGCCTGCTACCGCAGGGATGATGCCTGTAACCTGCACCCCATGCAGTTGTAACAAGGCTCCCAGCTCTGCCGCCTGGCTGCCGATCAGCAGCACACGCCGTCCTTGCAAGATCGGCAGCAACAGACGAGACTGATGCAGACTGTAATTGATGGTGGAACTGGTCAATTTCAGACTAGACCAATCGATTCCGAAATGGCGCAACACCGGGAATAATAGTCCCTGAAACGTCGGAGCACGTGAGATGGGCACACCCACCCAGTCTGCACCCCGAATCGCTTCCGCAAGCATCGCGCGGATGTCAGGAGTGGAGCATGGTACCCCTGCATAAGGCAGAAACGGTGCCAGCTCCTGCACTTCTGCAGCTGGCAGCACGGTGTCTGCTGCCAGCGTAAGCAGTTCGCCATCCCCGAGGCGAACGACAGACAGGGGGCGCTGCGCATCCAGCGCCGCCATGATGTGACCAGCCATTTCATGAGGGCTGGTCAGCCGGGTCAGGCTGGACGCATACTGGCGGAAGCCCGCCGCGATCAAATCTGCCGCCGCGACAGCGGGTAGAATATGATCCGGCGGGATGTGCTGCGCCACCAGCGCCTCGCCCCCGGCGAATACGCCGTCGCGGTAACCCGCGGCGTAACCGCCGGGCCCTGCCGCCTGCACGGCATGCTCCGCGGCCGGCGGCGGCACGCCGTTTGCGCTGCCCGCACTCGCGGCAGCGCCTTCCCGCCCCGCGGGCACGACGACACCCTGCGGGTGTGTCGTCTGGCGCGGGGCGGGGCCAGCACCGCTGGCAGGCATCGCCTGTGGCGAGCTTGCGTGTGGTGCTGGCTTGGGCGCACGGCGCATCGCCGTGCGCTGCTTGGCGCGGGCCGCGGCGCGCCGGCCCAGCGCAGAAGAACGCCTGCGCTGGACGGGGCCTTGACGCAGGCGGCTCTGTGCAGGCGGGGCAAGCGCTGCCCCGCCTGCCCTGCTCGCTCTCTCACCTGCGGCTCTGCTGCTTCTTCGCGCTTTGTCCGTCTTTCCCACTCCCCGGGCCCTCGCTGCTTTGCCCACCCTAATGCCGCCTCCAGGCCGACTTGCTTTGCCCACATTGCCCACATTTCCAATCCGATCTGCTTTGCCAGCGACTATCACACTTCCAGCCGTACTCGCTTTCCCAACTTTTTCAGCCGTACTTGCCTTGCCCCTACTCAACACAACTCCAGTCCGGCCTGCCTTACTTCTCCTGATCACACCATCCGTACTGCTTCCGCCCTTGCTGCTCCCTGCTCTTACAGTACCTTTCACATGCCCCACTTCCCTGCATTATTCACTTGCACCGCTCTGCCTCCACTCTTCACACCACTCGCATGACCCAGACCTCTTCTATTCTCTACTCTCCCCCTACCTTACACATCCGACATCACTTCCCTGTAATCTGCCCCTTTTTGCCTGTGCGCCCTAAAACACCTCACACGTTATTCTCCTGCCTGCGTAGTCTTACTTCGCCCCGGCAATACCACTGCTCTCACACGATTTCCCCTGAGCATATTAGAGAAAGACCGCGGTCGTTGCACAAAATGCCGGAGCTTACTTCTAGGCTCCGGCGAGGATTCTGTTTCCATCATCTGATTCAATCATCGGTTTCGATCCACGCAACGCACCGCGGCTGTATCATGTTATTTCCGGTTAAGGTAGCTGCCCTTTCATGCGTACAGCTGCCTCCTGAAGCGATTCAAATGTGCCGGCATCGCTCCAATATTTTTGCAAAATGTCATACTCCAATCCGCCGCCGGAGGCATAATGGTTGTTTACATCGGTGATCTCCAGCTCTCCACGTGCGGATGGTACAATGTTATGAATCAGGCTAAACACATGGTCATCATACATGTATATGCCCGTTACACAGTAAGAGGTCTTCGGCTGACTTGGCTTTTCTTCAATGTACGCGATACGTTCCGGATGGTGTTCATCAAAGACAGGCACCCCGTAGCGACGCGCATCGTCCACTCCTTTAAGCAACACTCGCGCCGTACCCGCAGGTTGCTGCATATATCGCTCTACATACGGTTTCAAATCATCGCTGAACAGATTATCACCAAGAAGCACCACAAATTTTTCGCCCGGAAGAACAAACGATGAGGCCAGATCAAGCGCTTCGGCAATACCGCCAGCCTTTTCCTGAATACGATACGTCAGCCTGACCCCATGATCCGCTCCGCCACCAAGATACTCCGTATACAAACCAGCGGAATGTTTGTTCATAACAATCAGAATATCCTCAATCCCTGCCTGACGAAGCCTGTCGATACCATACATAATCATCGGATGTTTACCGACGGGAAGCAGATGTTTATTGATAAGCCGGGTCAGAGGGTACAGCCTGGTTCCTGTGCCACCAGCAAGAATTACACCTTTCATTCCTTGTTCCCTCCTTCATCGGATATGTCCATAAATTCACGCGGATCGACTTGCCATTTATTGATGAAAATGGAACGGTTACGCTCCAGCAACTGTTTCCATTCCGTATGATCTGTCTTTTGAAAACTCGCACTGCCTTGATGATGTACAAGGACATCACCGCATACTAACAAACGGAAGCCCTGCAACCTAGCTCGATAACAATAGTCGTCATCTTCATAGTGGCCAGGGGAATACGCTTCGTCAAGCCAGCCTACGGCCTCCAGTACGCTTCGTTTCATCAGCATACACAGCCCTACGATTCGGCGTACTTCCTTCCACCTGGACACATCCGAAACATTATTGGCAGCCGCTAGCTCCTGAAAATGTGGCACATCCCGAAACGTCATATGCACCTGCTGAATACCACTGGCATAGTTCGTGACTGGCCCGATGATGCCAACATCATCTTCACTGTACAGTGCTGTGCGCATATTTTCGAGCCAGCATGATGTAACGGTAACATCGTTGTTCAGCAAGAGTAATTCATCCCCGCACGCAGCCCGAAGTCCAGCATTACAAGCGGCAGGAAATCCCCGATTTTCGGGTAAACGAACAAACCGGATGCGTTCCTTGGCACAATATTCGGCAGTACCATCCGTCGACCCATTATCTACAACGATGATCTCATACGATGTTGCTTCTCCTGTGTATGTTCGGATAGCCTCGACACATGGCCTCAGCAACGAGAGTCCGTTATAAGTGGGTATAATGATGCTGGTCAGCGTCATCTCACATTCCTCCTGTACGCTACCTCTGCACGGGAAGGAAGGTTGGTCCGAAGGGCATATTCACTCGTACCCATCCATGTTGCCAGTGCTTCCAGGTGATCCCCAAGAATCAATCTGGCAACACCATTACCACTACCCGTGTTCCCGGCACGCAGTCGGTTTGAGCGAATGACATCCACTTGGCATGGAGCGGATACCTTAAATCCCTGCTGGATTGCAAGCATCTGTGCCTTCGGCGGAACGGCCAGCGAAGCAGATTTTACAGCCTGAATCATTCGCCTAGATAGGGCATGGGGCACAGCGGTCATCGAATTCGAACCAAGGTCCCGCCGACCTAATGTATGGTTCAAATAAGCTTTGATTCGGCTGACTTCGTCCTGCTTGGAAAAAGGAGGAAGTAAAGAAGTCAAATCGTTTAACGCTACATCCTGCCCCCGGTCAATCGCATACAGGAACGGCGCCAGCTGCTCCGCAGGTATAACCATGTCTCCATCCACAAACAAAACGGTCTCCGCATCTGTCATTTTGGCTCCAAGCGCCCGACCCACATCATGCCCGGCTCGTTCCGGTTCATACACAAGTGTAATGCCTGAATGTTGAAGCACGTGTTCCAGACTGTTATCCGTCGTACCGTTTAATACAACTACAATATCGCGGAGGGGTAGACGTCTTAGTTGTACCAGCACTTGCCCAAGTGTGCGTTCCTCATTACAGGCACAGACTACGGCAGCAGCAACATGTCGGAGGGGAAGCGGTACAATCTCTGGTACATGGCCTGAGGAATTCGCATAGCCTTGAATAAACACCCTGCCTGCCTGCAATGCAGCTTCGTAGCTAGTCTGTTCCGGCAGATTCGCCGCGTGTACTTGCCACGTATCAGAAGCATGTTTATTCAGGTTGTCGGAGTCTGCCCTGAATTGTTTGCCTGCAAGCTGGCCTGCTCTCCAAAATGGACGTAGATCCGGCATCACCTTCCGGACATTCCGCCGGCTCCACCCAAGATGCTGGGTACGTGGCGCGCGTTTCCCCTCAGCTTGCTTTCTGCTCCGGGGTCTGCCCGCCGCCATTCGCTTGGCTCGCGTCCGTCTCTTTGCCCTTACTCCTGATCGTGTTTTTATCGCTGTCACCTCCGCATGTTGCCGTTTCTATCACATAATCCCTCATTTCTTAAAACTTCTTATTGAGCCAGACTGCGAACACGCTGCAGATCAGGGTAACCCCCCCGTGGCCCCCGTGTATCTGTCATCCAGCGGATCGCCTCCAGATGATCGTTCAGTACGACTTGGCTAAGTAGATCAGCACCGCCTCGTTTCGTCGAACGAACAGCATTCCATTTTCCTACAGGCACATGATGAACAGCTTGCACCCGAAGGCCGCCAAATATCGCTTTGGCATGAGCAAGTGGCGGAATTTCCAGTGAAGATATGCCAATGATCTCAAGTGCCTGCCTACTAAGCGCATGAGGAATGGCTGTCATAGAAGCACCACCAAGATCGGATCTGGAGAGTAGACTGTTCAACATATGTTTTGCTTCAACGACCGGATGAACAGGGCTACGTGTCACCGGACCGTTGTAATTGTTCAGTGCAACATCGACTCCATTTAGCACAGCCTGAACGAAAGGTGCCAGGTGTTCGGCCGGGATCAGAATGTCTGCATCCGTGAACAGCAAAATCTGCCCTCGGGCTGATGCTGCCCCTACTCTTCGTCCTGCATCATGTCCCAGCGCTTCAGTATAGTGGAGTACCCGTGCCCCAGCCCGTTCAGCTTCATTGGCTGTGCCATCGGTTGACCCGTTTACGATAACCAGTACTTCCGCATCACGGCATATACGTGTCGCTTCACGGACTACAGCAGCAATGGTGCGTTCCTCGTTCATCGCTGGAATAATCACCGATAGCATAGGTTGTCGGAGAACTTCTCTGTCTTGCTCAGTAACTTCTCCAATCATCTCATGTGCTTCTCTTCGATTGTTCGCATGAAATGAGTGGTTAGGTGGTAAGGAGAAAACATAGGTCTTTGTACCCTTTTTCCTTCTCGATTGGATTCGTCTTTTTTCAGATACCCGTCTGGTACGCTTTTTTCTTGTTTTTGTTGCAAAACTGGCTCTATTACGTTGTTTCCGCAACAAATTCACCTCCCACAATCCATCCTGATCATGCCAAGGGAGTACACGTTATTCTATGTATTCGTGGAGCAGTGGAAACGGCGTATGTCCTTATCTTACTTAGGTTCTGGGCAGGAGTGTAAGTACACCCATCCTGTGAACCGACAAGATTCGTCAATATTTTTAAAAATGACATCTCTTCCCTGTCCTTAGACACAATTTTCGAAAAAATTTAAAATTGTATCTTTTCCAATCTTTTACACTGTGATACTATACGATTCAAGCCACACAATTTACATTTTTAACCTTGTCGAGAACTCACGTTCCCAAAACCTCTTTCTGTCCTTTTATTGACCTTCGGTTAGTTCAGACGTTTGATCTCCTCCGTTTTGTACACAAACAGACCTTGAACTTGAAAGGAGTGATGCCGTTCCCAACCCGGCTTCTTCTTCCCGCATTCCACACACGGATTGAACATCCCGGTTCTCCGTAGAACCTTCGGTTTGCCACGATCACTAGGGGGACAACCCCTGCTTCTTAAACATACTTCTGTTTGAGCCCCTCACTCCGCCCTGCCAGATGCAGACGGAAATCCATCCGAGTTAGGCATAAACCCTTTTTTTCCAAAAAATATGATGAGAATGGGAGAGTTAACAATGAAATTTGCCAAAGTTATGCCAACAATTCTTGGAGGAGCTCTTTTGCTCGCTTCCGTATCCTCTGCTGCTGCAGCGCCATCTGATCTATCCATTCCGCTTGAGGCTCCTTATGCCTCCGAGGAGAGTATCCTTTTGAACAACAATCCTGACGAAACGATCTATAATTATCTTGGTCAACAGGAACAGTTCCTGAACTCTGACGTCAAAGGCCAGCTCAAAATCATTAAACGTAACACGGATACTTCCGGTGTAAGGCACTTCCGTCTGCAACAGTACATCAAAGGTATTCCGGTCTACGGTGCCGAGCAGACCCTCCATCTGGACAAAACGGGAGCTGTGACTTCTGCTCTTGGTGAACTTCCGCCTGTTGAAGAACAAGCGATTCCTAATGACGGAATCCCTGGTATCAGTGCAGAGGACGCGATTAAAGTGGCCTCGGAAGAAGCGACATCCCGGATCGGCGAGTTAGGTGCACCGGAGCTTGAGCCAAAGGCTGAACTCCAAATTTATCATCATGAAGATGACGGTCAGACCTATCTGGTTTATATTACCGAAGTGAACGTGCTTGAACCTGCCCCGCTGCGAACCAAATATTTTATTAACGCCGTGGACGGAAGCATCGTATCCCAGTTTGATATTATCAATTTTGCTACAGGAACAGGTACCGGGGTGTTTGGTGACACCAAAACGCTGACCACAACGCAATCGGGCAGCACCTACCAGCTGAAAGATACCACTCGTGGAAAAGGCATTCAAACGTATACAGCAAACAATCGCTCCTCGTTACCAGGAACATTGTCTACCAGCTCTAACAACGTGTGGACGGACCGTGCAGCTGTTGATGCACATGCTTATGCTGCTGCCACTTATGATTTTTACAAAAATAAATTTAACCGCAACAGCCTCGATGGCAACGGTCTTTTGATCCGCTCTACCGTACATTATGGCTCCAAGTATAACAATGCCTTCTGGAACGGGGCACAGATTGTATTTGGTGACGGGGACGGCTCACTGTTCGGTATCTTCTCCGGGGATCTCGATGTTGTGGGTCATGAGTTGACACATGGAGTGATCGAGTACACCGCCAATCTGGAATACCGCAATGAATCAGGAGCATTAAACGAAGCGTTTGCTGATATTATGGGTAACACCATTGAGAGTAAAAACTGGCTGCTGGGTGACGGCATCTATACTCCTAACATTCCAGGAGATGCATTGCGCTCTTTGGCCGACCCTACCCTGTACAACCAGCCTGACAAATATAGTGACCGTTACACGGGCAGTGCAGATAACGGCGGTGTGCACACCAACAGCGGTATTATCAACAAAGCGTTCTACCTTGCAGCCCAAGGCGGTACACATAACGGTGTAACGGTTAGCGGCATCGGCCGGGATAAGGCCGTACGTGTTTTCTATAGCACGCTGGTGAATTACCTGACACCAACATCGAAATTTGCAGCTGCCAAAACAGCAACGATTCAGGCCGCCAAAGACCTCTACGGTGCGAATTCCGCCGAGGCAACTGCCATCACCAAAGCCTATCAGGCTGTAGGACTATAATCGTTAACTGATCGTGTGTAGCATCTGCGACCTTCACAAAAAGCGATACCGAACTTATTATTTCCCCTTCTATTCTTGTGTTAAAAAGTAGCCTCGTTCCGGCACCCCTCATGTCCGAACGGTCAGGCTTATCAAATAAAAGCGGTGTCCGGGACATACTCTGGACACCGCTTTTGTATATTTTTATGCCGATGGCCCCGCTGCGATCCAGGACAACAAACCATACGTATGCTTGCAATCCGCTGTCCGCGTTACTTCCAGCACAGCTTCATCCTCACTCTGGGATAACAGCGACACCTGAAATCCACGGTCATTGCTCATGGCTACAATGACATAATGCTCCGAATCAAACGCCTCTTCGAAAACGATCGTCACTTCGGTACACGTTTCATTCTCCGGCAGAACAAAAGCTTCCATGCCAAACTGCTGCACAGCAGGCTGTTTACTCACGCTACGTACCGGCTGGAATGCCAGATGTTCGGCTTGAACAGCACCAGTCTGCAACTGTTCACTGCCTACAGAACCATCACACAAATGCTCTTGTGTTACCGACTGAGGCTTAAGGGTATAGGAGACTGGCACCTCTGTATCAGCCCCTTGAGGGGTGATAGAGTTGGATAAGTCTGTGTCAGCTACATCCGGCGATAATGCATTTTCTCCATCCGATGCATCTTCAGCTTCAGTGATTCCCGTAGCAGACTCGCCTTCCGTTAATACGGCATCTACTTCCGAATCATTGTGTAGCCCAAGCAGCTCTTGAAGATTCAAATTTCCGGCTTGGAACTCAGCAGGCGCATCCGGCGACGACCCCGCATCATCTCCCCAGGTAAACAGACCTTCGTTAGGCAGGCCAACCGACTGTATAAACTGTTGTACTTCCTGCATGGCTTCTTGCCTTTTGAACTCGGCAAGCTGTTCCAGCGTTTCTGCACTGACCTGACGGATCGCATTCCAGATCTCTTCACTTAGATGTGATGTGCCCACGATTCCATCATTTAAGTGACTGGACGTGATACTTTGCTCACTTAACTTGCTGCCATCAATAGCACGATCAGCGAGATGCACAGACGATATCGTGCCCTCTGTCAGTTTACTGCCGTCCACACTGCCATCCGCCAGTTTAGATGCCGTGACTGCACCATCTTGCAGGTGAGATGTGTTTACAGCTTCTTCGTTCAAATGGCTTGCCGTGATGCTTCCATCCTCGATATGATCCGCACGGATTGCACCTTCTGCGATATGTGCAGACTGCACACTCTCATTGGTCAAATGAATGCTGGATACCGCACCCTCTGTCAGTTTGCTGCCGTCTACACTGCTATCCGCCAGTTTAGACTTAGTAACTGCACCATCTTGCAGGTGAGCTTTGCTTACAGCTTCTTCGGTCAAATGGCTTGCCGTGATGCTTCCATCCTCGATATGATCCGCACGGATTGCACCTTCTGCGATATGTGCAGACTGCACACTCTCATCGGTCAAATGAATGCTGGATACCGTGCCCTCTGTCAGTTTACTGCCGTCTACACTGCCATCCGCCAATTTAGATGTAGTAACTGCACCATCTTGTAAGATGACGGAGCGGACAGACTCTTCTTCCAGATGTTCAGTTCCAATACTCCGCTCCTGAATGTGGTGGGAGTAAACAGCCCCATCCTGGATATGACGAGATTGAACTGCACCTTGCTGCAGGTGTGTAGCACCCAGAGATTCCAACTGCAGATGCAAACCACTGATCAGCCCTGGCTGTAAATGTGCTTCTGTTACAGAGAGCGGAGCCAAATGTTCTGTATGCACCGCTCCGGCCATCAAATGATTGGAAGATATCGCCTGCTCGGTAATATGCTCACTGCGAATGACCTCTTCTCTCAGATGAGCGCTATGGACAGACTGAGCAGTCAAATGATCTGATTTTATACTGCCTTCAGCGAGATGCATGGAATCAACGGATGCTCGTTGCAGATGTTCGCTTCCCACTGCCCCGTACTGTAATTCCTCGCCAGATACCGAGTCGGTGGCCAGATGTTCTGTTGTCACTGTTCTTTGACGAAGCTTGCTACCGGGGATGCTGCCGTTTGCAAATAATTCTGGCGTACGCACCTCATCGGACAGATGCTCCAGCGAGATCGTATGCTGCTTCAGGTGATATCCACGAATCGTTTCAGCAGGGATATGTTTGGCAACGATGCTTTCAGCCATAATCTTGGCGGAAGTGATACTGCCGTCAGCCAGTTTGGCCGAGGTGACCGATAGATCAGCCAGCTTATCTGTAGAGACACTTTCCGGTGAGAGTTTAGGTGATGTCACAGCATGATCTGTAAGATGTGGTGGAAAGATGGAACCGCCTGCCATCTGTGCTGAAGTCACGCTGCCCGGAGCTATTTTGTCCGTCGTAATTGCCGCACGTGATATGGCATCGGTCTGAACGCTGCCCGGCTGCAGGTGAGGGGCACCTACGGCATGCTCTGTCAGGTGCTCGGCTCTCACTGCATACGGCCTCAGTGCTTCGGAATCCACACTGCCGGGAGCCAGATGAGCCGTTGATACGGCTGCTTTGGCCAAGTGGGACGAATTGACCGTACCTGAGGCTATAGCTTTGCTTGTAACCGCACTTGGAGCGAGTTTATCAGCCGTGACACTCTCTGATGCCAGCTTTGCGGTTGTGACTGCTTCATCCTGCAATTGGAATGATCCTACAGAAGATTCTGCCAGATGTTTTTCCAGCACAACACCTGAAGCCAGTGCATCCGCAGACACACTTCCCTCGGATAGATGTGTCGTCTCGATGCTTCCACTCGCCAAATGTATGGAATGAATGGCACCATTATCAACATGAACCGGTGTAATGCCTCGATTGGCAATATGTTCCCCGCGAATCGAGCCTTTAGCCAGATGTTTCCCGAGCACAGCTTCATCGGATATTTTGGAAGCGACAACGCTTTGATCTGCCAGTTTCGAAGCCGTCACTGCCTGCTCCAGCAATTTCGCTGTTCCCACCGATTGATCTGCCAGCTTGCTGCTAATGATCGCTCCATCGACCAGATGCTCACTACCGATTTCGGCATTGCCGATCTGTTCGCTCCCTACAGCAGCAGCTCGAATCTGTACTGATCCGATCGAACCATCCACCAGATGTCGTCCATTCAAGGCATGTTCGGCAATATGCCGTGTATGAATCGAGCCATCCTCAATCTGTTCGCTGCCGATGCTGCTTGCCAGCAATTGATTACGTCCAACAGAACCTTCAGCCAAATGAGACTGTTTCACCGAACCGGCCTGAATGTGGCGTGTATCAATAGATTGCTCTTCAATTTTGCTACCTGTCACCGCTCCATCACGAATCTTGGCACTGGTGACCGCATCATCCGCCAGTTTCGAGGTATGGACAGCCCCACCAGCTAAATGACGGGTCTCGATCCCGCTAATCGCGATTTTTTCACCAGTAACAGCTTGATTCTGGATTAATTCCTCTGTGACGAGCAGGCGACTCAGATGCCTTGTGCCGATGGAGCCATCCGCTATTTTGGCTGCATCAATGACCTGATTGCCCAGCTTCTGTGAGGTAATGCTCCCATCCCGGATTTTGTCTCCAGCGATGGATGCATTTCTGATTTTGTGACCTGATACAGAGCCATCAATTAGATGTTCCTCCGCAATCGAAGCCTCAGCCAGCTTAGCAGAAACAATCGCACCATCCGCAATATGAATACTTGTTACTGCATAATCCTGAAGCGCCTCGCTTCCTACAGCTCCTGATTTCAGCTTGGAGGCGTCCACCGAAAAAGGAGCCAGCTTACTTTCCGTGACGGCAAACTCACTGAGGTCATCTGTATAAATATACTGTCCTTCATAGCCTGGCATCTGGTTCTGGTTTAATTGTTCAAGACGCTGCTTGCCTGTTGAACGGCTTGGGTTATCCTGTTCTTTCAATGGAAGGTGCGCAATGCTTCTGATCTGAAGTTCCTTTTCTGCGCTTTCCTTTTCCACATTATTTTTTTCTGCATTTAATGGGGCAATTTGTTGCGGCTGCCGGGGCTGTTGCTCCTGCACTATGTCTTGCGCTTCCACCACAACTTCAGATTTATTGACCGATGCATCTGGCGTCGTCTGATCAGATGTCGTTACGGTATCAGCAATAACTTCCTTGGAGGCAACTCTATCCGAAGTCGAAACCTCCTCTTTTTTCACTGTTTTTTCCGGCTTGCTGAATTCCAGTCGCCGATCCATCAGATCCAGCTCCCTGAATTTGGGACTGATATGACGCAGTTTAGGCGTCACAACCTTTTTTTTGCCTTTTTTACTCATGAGGCCAGCTCCTTCCCCTAACGTTCATCTCCGGCATCATATGCTTTGAGCTGGGCATCTGCCACTTTTCTGGCCCTACTTTTGCACATCCGTGATCAGATTCCTGTCTACTCAGGTTAACGTTACATCTACCCTGGCGTAATTAGGCTGTACGAAGTGAAGAGAGAAGGCGGCTGTCCACGCCCCGCATCCGCTCGTTTCATAAGATAAGATGTCTGGACATCAACGGATGTATAAAAGTGCCTCTGCACACCGGTCTGCGTTATCGCGATGTTAAAACCATGCATTGACAGGCCGGCATACTGAAAAAATTCATGGTTGCGCGATAACAATGAAGGAGGAACGGTCATGCTCCAAGAAACGATCGGCATTATGTTCGATTCACGCATGTACCGGGGGATACCGGCCGGAAGGACCGGTCAGGAATCACTCGCCAATTATGAACAGGCTGCAGCCTGTTACGGATTAACGCCTTGCTTTTTAAGGCTGGAGGATATCGATCTGGATCGTAAAACATGTCTGGCTTATGTGAAAAAAGAAGGTCGTTACGTCCGTGAGCGTATACCGTTTCCTTCCGTAATCCATAACCGTGCGCTCCAGCTTCGCCGTGCGGAACAGCGACTGATTACACGTTTGCTCCTGCAAGGCATCCAGGTGTATAACGTGCGTAATCGTTATCGGAAGGACCATGTGCATGATATGCTGCGGCAAGACTTTTTTTTAAAAGATCATCTGCCACACGCAGTCAAAGCAACGCCCGAATCGCTCACTTACATGATGGAACATCATAAGGATCTCGTCATTAAACCGTGTAGCGGCAGCATTGGTCATGGCATTATGCGTCTCTTCCAGCAGGAGGGACATTGGAGACTAACCTGTGAAACGAGGGCATCGCGTAAAGGCTGGGCCACCTTCAAGCTGAACCGGGGACAGTTGCCTTCCGCTACACTAAGGCGGATATTCCGTCATGCTTATCTGATTGAAGAACGGATTCCGCTTATCCGGTATGAGGGAAGGCCCGTTGATCTGAGAGTATCCGTGCAACGCGGGGGAGATGGGGTATGGAGTGTCACTGGCATGTTTGCCAAGGCAGCTCCGGCGCATACGTTTGTCACCAACATTGCGCAAGGCGGCAAAGTCATGACTGTGGCTGGAGCACTTGGTCTGGCTGAACCGAGTACGGAGCTATTCCAGCTGCAAGCCCGAATAACTATAGTCGCCCTTCGTATTGCTCACACGCTGGCTTCCAACTTGCCTCATCTGGCTGATCTGGGCCTCGACCTCGGCGTAACCCAAAATGGAGGCATTTACTTTATTGAATGCAATGGCAGGGATCAGCGATATGGGTTTCGTAAGGCTGGCATGCAGGAACATTGGCAGATGACATATAACAAACCAATGGCGTACGGACGTCTGCTCGTCAATCACAACTCCAGCATTCCAAGACAGCCACAAACCTATGATCGTGGATTGTATTGATTTCATTCGTGATTTGTGTCAATATTATGCAGAATGGCCGCTTTTGCGGCCTTGAAGTTTGTATTAACCCTAAGGGGGATATTCATGGCAAAAACGCTGTTGCGATTAATGACTGAGCTTTCTTCGCGCAAATGGATCTCCCGGACCGTGGGAGCTTTCTCCAAAAGCCGGGGAAGCAAAGCATTTATCCCTTATTTTGTCCGGACCTACAACATCCCTGTACAGGAAGCCGAGAAGGATTGGAAAGAATATCGTTCCCTGAATGATTTCTTCACTCGCAAATTAAAACCCGGGATGCGCCCGCTAGACCTTTCGGAACATGCATTGATCAGCCCTGTCGACGCTAAAATTACGGCAGCAGGCCCGATTTCTGCAGGAACCATTCTGAATGTAAAGGGACAAGATTATACACTTGCTGAATTGTTAAACCACTCTCCACATCTGGAGAAGTACAAGCATGGTTATGTATTTGTGCTCTATCTCAGTCCGCGCGACTACCACCGCATTCATGCACCTGTCAGCGGTCGTAAGATGGAGAGCGAACATATCAAAGGCAAAGTTTATCCTGTGAATGATTTCGGACTCACCCATATGAAATCCGTGCTCAGCCGCAATGAACGGCTTATTACGTATATTCAGCATGATTATGGTGAAGTAGCTGTCGTCAAAGTGGGTGCAATGAATGTCAGCAGTATTCAATATGCCGATATTGACACCCAGACTTGGGCTCAGGGAGATGATCTGGCCTATTTCGAGTTCGGTTCTACCGTTGTACTGCTTATGCAGACCGATACCTTCGAACCGCTCCCTGATTTGAAACCTGGAGATTCCGTTAAAATGGGAGCTTTACTTGGTCGTCTGAAACCCAAACAACCCTAATTTCATACGTAAATAAAGAGGATGGCTCAGCACCTGCAATCAGGTGTTATGCCATCCTCTTTATTCTCTATCCTTCATTTGCCTATAATTCATGATATGAAATGTTACCATTCTAAATTGCCTAACTAAATATCATTTCATGTATACATGCATGGCGCTGCCTCTCTCCGGTTGGAACGCCAGTTCATTATAAGGTGTAGCCATCTCTCCAAACGTTAAAACCATACGTCCTGCAGTTCTTCAACGGGTTTCAGCCGGCGCAGGCGTTTCCGAAAAATACTGCATCCCTTAATGGAATTTCTACGGCTACGAACCCGTCTTTTTCCGTTCATCATCACGTGTTCCTCCTTGTAAGGTCATCTGGAATGCTAGTTACTTACCCTAGCCATCCAGCATTGAAACGTTGTGATGTTTGCATACGAGACGCTGACATGGTTTTAACGAATCTCTGACGGGCTTTTGCCCGTATATTGCTTGAACTGACGACTGAAGAAAAAGATATCCCGATAACCCAGTGCATCCGCAACTTCGGTCACGTTCATACCGGTATGCACCAGAAGATGTTCTGCCCGTTCAATACGCATACGAATAATATAGGACTGTACCGATGATCCGACAAGTTCCTTGAACTTGATTGAGAAATAACGCGGCGACAGACCGGCTCGCGCGGCCAGATCCTCTACACGATGTGTAATTCCGGGATGCTGGCGAACATAATTCGCTACCTCCTGAATCACATCGGACAACTGATTACTTACCTTTTTCTCCACAGGTTCTTCCGTATCCGCACGCAGTAAATGGATCATCAACTGCTTCAGAATCAGCCTGCTCTCTTCATCACGTCCATACACATCGGACAAAAACAGCCTTACGTAACGTGCAAGTAAATGCTCAAACTCCACAGTCTCCTGCACTTCACGGTAAGACTGAGGCACATCCACAACAGGCTCGTCCACATCGAAATGAATATATGTAAGCACCAGTGGTTTCTGCCTGTTATGCGTTGCGCTTGTATGGTCTCCCGGACGAAACAGGAAACAGCTTCCTTTGCCAACCTCGTAAGGCTGATCATTCAGAATAACCGTGCCTTCACCGCTCCACACGTAAAATAAATCATAATTTTGCATCGGTTTTTCTCGCTTCTGCCACTTCCAGCCCGGTTCACAGACTATTTTGGCGACAGCGGGCAAAATTACAAATGATGACGGCGATGCCTGCAGCATGTCGCCACTCCCCCTTGACAGTTAATCTCTTTAAACACTTATCCCATTATACAGCGGAATTCACTGAAACGAAAATGTACACTTCTCCCACGCGGCTTGCATCCGCCGTATCCCTTCGCGAATCTCCGCTTTTTCCAGATGAGCAAACCCGAAACATATTGCAGCATGCCCCGGAGTTAAGCGGTACTGCTCCACATCCCGGAACAAAACGCCCTCTTTATGAACCTCTCTGGTAAACCGTTCATAACTTGCTTTGTCCCCGTTCCAGATCGCATAAATGGTCAAACCGGCATCACCTGGTTGCATGGTGAAGGCTTGTGGCAACCACCGATTCATTTCCTCCACAAAAAAGTCATGCCGATCTCCATATAGCCGGGTTAATCGACGTAAATGCCGCATATATCCACCTCGTGTCATAAATCTGGCTAGTGCACGCTGTTCCAGCAGCGCGGGTGACACCGGTTCATACAGAGCTTTGGCAGCCAGAAGTGGCTCGACCAGACTGCTTGGCAATACCGCATAACCGAGCCGGAACGAAGCAGGCATCGTTTGGGAGAAGGAACCGATGTATATCACGCGTTGCTCACGATCAAGCACCTTAAGTGGTTCAATCGGTCGTCCGCCCCAGCGGAATTCACTGTCATAATCATCTTCAACAATAACGGCGTTTTGTTTTGATGCCCAGTTCAGTAAGGCTCGCCTTCGTTCCAGCCCTAGTACCGCTCCGGTCGGGAACTGGCGAGTCGGAGTGACAAATAACGTTTGTGCCTGCCAATCTTGCGGGATAATACCTCCTTCATCAACCTCAGCTGGTATCACCTCACCACCGCAGGATCTGACCGCATGCAGAACGCCTTGATAACCCGGACTTTCCAGCACCACCGGGCTTCCCTCGTGAATGAGTAATTGGGACAACAGCGTAATGCCTTGTATCGATCCACTGAACAGTACGATCTGGGAGGCATCCGTTTGAATACCACGTGTCCAGCGAAGATGTGCGGCAATCGCTTCTCGTAGCTCTGGATCACCCGCTGCACCACCTACATCTCGCCAGCCACTGCGATGAACCGCAGCGAGCGCACTTTTCCACTCGGCTTTTGGAAAATGTTCTGGAAGCAATCGCTGCATCCGAAAATTGATGACGGATTCCTGTTCCAGTTGAATCTCTTCACGTGAACGTTTGTGTTCTGCGGTTAATTCGCGAAGACGCTCTCCCCATGGAGATAAAGACAACACCGCTTCGCTATGATCGTTGTGATGCACGGACAAGGATTCCGTAACATAGGTTCCTTTTCCCGGATAAGCATGGACATATCCATCCGCAAGCAACATATCGTATACCTGGGCTACCGACCCGCGTGACATGTCGTACTGTTTCGCCAGTAAACGCGTAGAAGGCAACCGTGCTCCTGCTTCCAGTGTACCTGAATGGATCGCATCCCGCAGTGCGTGATATAACGCTTGATATTTATATCGATATTGGAGTTCGTATGAATCAAGTGGCAGCCATAATTCCATGTGGTTCTCCCCCTTAACATGTCTTCTTGATCTTTACTTCTATGTTCACTTCTATCTTTTCCTAGTCTTACTTCCTGCTTAAGATCATCTTCCATCCCAATTGGCCTATAAAAATCAATGTAAATTGGATCTATTTTACTGTCAATATTCGTTTTATGGTTATCTTCATGAAAAACAATACTGCAATCCTATTTCTGACATGTTCTAATACTTACTAAAATAATGGGGGAAATCACATGAGACGCAAAGAATTTTCGGTAGAAGAGGAACAGGAAATCATTACATTTTTGGACCAGTGCTCTTTTGGGTTTCTGGGTACCGTCAGCCCGGATGGAGAACCGAGAGTTACACCGCTGAATTTTGTATATATGGATGGTTGCTTTTATTTTCATGGAAGTTTAGCCGGGGAAAAAATGAAACAGATCAAACAGCACTCGTCCGTCAGCTTTACCGTGGCGGAGGAATTCTCGCTGATTCCTTCTTTTTTCAGTGATCCTGAACTGGCTTGTCCTGCAACCTCGTTTTTCAAAAGTGTCATGGCCTCCGGTCTGGCAGAGCGTGTAGAAGATCTTGATATTAAAGGCAAGGTACTGCAGCGGTTTATGGAGAAACTCCAGCCGCAAGGCGGTTATGTACCGATTGATGCACAAGACTCCCGCTACACCGGGCGACTCAAAGCTGTTGCTGTAGTTCGAATCGTACCGGATCGACTCAGCGCCAAGTTTAAATTCGGGCAGAATCTGACGCCTGAACGATTTGATCATATCAGCGGTGAATTGCATAAACGAAACGAAGGCCGGGATCATGAAACGGCTGAAATGATGCGAAAATATTGTCCGTACCATCAGGAGTAACACGCCAGATCCAGCCTTAAATTTATGCTAATATTGCATTCTGACCCCGCGCAACAACGCGGTGAAGTGATATAACTGTCATATTGCGTAATTTCCGTGACGGGGCCATGTCAAGGTGTTATAATGTTAGGCAGTGAATCACAAAGACTTGGAAGGATGAAAAAAATGAATCCACTGGCTGAACAGTTGAACGAAAGTATTCAGGCCGGCAGCAGTCACGTCTACTCCATGCTGTCACAACTCGGCAAAGAAATTTATTTTCCAAAAGAAGGTATCTTAAGTCAATCTGCGGAAGCAGCAAGCTTGGCCAAGACCTATAATGCAACGATCGGTATCGCTCTGGAGGGTGGAGTGCCTATGCATCTTCCGGTGATTCAGGAAAAGTTGTCCGCATTCCAGCCGAAGGATCTGTATCCTTACGCACCGCCTGCAGGCAAACCTGAATTAAGAACCGTTTGGAGAGAAAAGATGCTGAGAGAAACCCCTTCACTGGAAGGCAAATCTTTCGGAAACCCGATTGTAACGAACGCACTGACTCATGGACTCAGCATCGTAGCCGACCTGTTCACTGAAGAAGGGGACGCTGTTATATATCCGGATAAAAACTGGGAGAATTACGAGCTGACTTTCGGAATTCGTCGACACGGCCAGTTGATTCATTATCCATTGTTTGATGATCAATTGAACTTTAACAGCAACGGACTGCTTCAGGCGTTGCTTGCACAGAAGGACAAAGGAAAAGCCATTGTTCTACTGAACTTCCCGAACAATCCGACAGGTTACACGCCAGGCGGCGCAGAAGCAGATGCCATCGTAGATGCCATTCGTCAAGCTGCAGAAGCCGGTGTAAATGTTGTTGTGGTTACAGATGATGCATACTTCGGTCTGTTTTTTGAAGATTCCATTCATGAGTCTCTTTTTGGTAAACTGGCCAATATTCATCCACGTGTATTAACGGTGAAGATCGACGGAGCAACGAAAGAAGAATTCGTATGGGGCTTCCGTGTAGGATTCATTACATTTGCTCATGAAGATGCTGCTGTTTTGCATGCATTGGAGCAAAAAACACTTGGCATCATCCGTGCAACGATTTCCAGCGGGCCACATCCCTCACAGACTTTTGTTCTGGATGCGCTGAAAGCACCGGAGTTTGAAGCACAGAAACAAGAAAAGTTCGAGATTATGAAAGGCCGCGCCAACAAAGTTAAAGCAATCCTGGACAGCGGTAAGTATGGAGACGTATGGGATTATTATCCATTCAACTCCGGTTACTTCATGTGTCTGAAGCTGAAACAAGTCGGTGCTGAAGCACTCCGTAGCCATCTGTTGCACCAATATGGTGTAGGCACGATTGCACTCGGTGAATCCGATCTGCGGATTGCCTTCTCTTGTATCGAGGAAGCAGGTCTGCAAGAACTGTTCGATACGATCTACCGCGGCGTGCAGGATCTACAGACGACTTAGCATATAAGTAAATATAACCTTCTAACTTTAGACGGTTTCAAAAATAGAATCCTTTGCGGCACATTGCGAAAGCTAATGTCATCGCGAAGGGTTCTTTTGTTTTCTGGACAGAAGCCCAAAACACATATACACGGGCAGAGGCCCAATCAGCCTAACGCTATGGCACATAATATACGATGTACGCAAGGGCGTGCCAAACCATCACTCGAAAGGGGTATGACCCATGTCCCAAGTTGAAGATACAAGAGGCGGATACGGATACTGTGGCGTTGGAGGATTCACAAACATTGGTGCCATTCTCGTACTGTTCATCCTGCTCGTCATCATCACAAAATCCTTCCTGTACTAATACGCCTTCGCTATGTATACGCGCAAGACATCATGAGTTTACATCACACATCAAAAAGAAGGGTATTTCGGGATACAGCCCGAAATACCCTTCTTTTCTTACTCCTTCGCATAATTCACTTGTGTTGGATAAATCAAATAGCTCAACGAAGGTTTAAGCTAACTTGGTTCTTCTACTCGTCCTCTTCCTCTTTGAGCCATTTGCTACCCTGCGAACGACGCATCAGCACGATGACAAGTACACCAAGTATGAGTGCAATGCCTGTGATACTCAGTCCTTCCATTCCTGCTGCCAGCATCGGCAACCACATGAGCAATGCGGCTATGGCATGCAGTTGGAAGATGAAACCGAGCACCTGTGAACGGCGGCTCTCTCCTGAGATCGGATAAATCATGATCCAGAAGGATTCACCGTGACTGCGGCGCAGTACCCCCAGTTGAATGCCTGTAAGTAGCAGGAAGAACAGATATACCCCGATTCCGAAGTAACTGCCTGCCGTCCACCAGGAAAGCAACATACCCAGGATGATCAGACGCAGAACAATGGTGAATACTTCCGTTCGAATAAATGTTTTGGTCATGAGATATCGATAAGCCTGTCCCGCATTCCATGGAAGACCATTGCCCCATTTACTGAGCCATCGGCGAGAGTTCACCTTTTGCCCGGACGATGGCACATCGACAAACCAGCCTAATGTACGCATCACTCTGCCTGCTTGTGTCTGCTCCACCTGAATCAGACGTTCCCAAGCGACTCGGTGTTTGACAGGTACACGCAGTGCAACGATATAAACAGCGGCCAGTAGTAACAGAAACCAAAGGCTGCGTAGCGGCGGTTGCCATAACCAGGCTGCAACGGCAAGGATAGCTATGGCCCAGCGGAGTATCCGATATCCTTTGGACGCCCCAGCTTGAACCATCCTCAGTTCTTGCCATGCACCGTAACTGGACAACACTTTCCATAACACGAGAAACAACATGGACCAGCCCAGTGGTTTGGCATCTACATCTGACCTTACATAGAGTGGCCACAAGGTAAGAAATACAAAAAGTAACAACAGCATTTTATAAATTACGCCACGCACAAAGCTGTTTTTCAAATAATCCTGCATCCGGTACTCCTGCGGCCGCAAGAAGACAATATCTGCCGGAAGCAGATATGTACGATAACTGCTAAACAGTGCAAGCGGAGCCAGCAACAATAAAGCAATCCAGCGAATCGGAAATCCCGCAGGAATATTCTGTACAAAGGATGTATACCAAGCGGAGAAAGCGATGACGAGAAACAGAAATACCATCGCTACACCGCTCTGGATGACATAGCCCACATAAGGTAAAATTCCATTCCAAAAACCTGTCCGACGTTGCTTCCATAACAGCTTGAGATCCATACTAATCCCTGCCTTGCACGAGGGAATAGAACATGTGCTCCAGCGGTGTGTCAGGCTCTCCGAACTCCGTACGCAATTCGTTCAGTGTTCCTTGAGCAATGACATGTCCACGATGCAATACAATGAAGCGATCACAATAATTTTCAATCGTGGACAAAATGTGTGAACTCAGCAGAATAGAAGACCCGGCTGCTTTCATCTCCAGCATAAAATCAAGCAGTGAACGAATCCCCAGCGGGTCGAGCCCCAGAAACGGTTCATCAATAATGTAGAGTGGCGGTCCTGCCACAAAAGCACACATAATCATGACCTTTTGGCGCATCCCTTTGGACAGATGTGTGGATAGACTTGTGCTTTTCTCATTCATGCGGAACAAGTTCAGCAGTTTCTCTGTCCGTTGTTTGAAATCCGCCTCGGACACATTGTACGCCCTCGCCGTAAATTCCAGATGCTCCATGACGGTCATTTCATCATACAATTCGGGAGATTCCGGTACAAAGGCCATCGCAGATTGGTAGATCTGTGCATCCTCATCCCGTTTTTTGCCCATTACCCGAACTTCTCCCTGTTGCGGAGTCATCAGACCGAGAATATGTTTCATCGTTGTACTCTTGCCAGCACCGTTTAATCCAATCAATCCGACCATTTCTCCGCGGCCTACTTCCAGATTCACGTCATGAAGCACTGGCCGTTTGGCACTGTAACCACCACTAAGCCCGCTGATTTGCAGCACAGGCGATTGAACATTTTCCATCTATCCCTGCACCCCTTTCATCCGATTATTCCTCAGAGCGCGGCGCTCTGTCTTTGCTCCACTTGGGTGCTCCCTTGTTTTTGCGGTTCTGGTCGCTATCTGTGCGGCCTCCATTAGCACTAGGCTTGCCGCTTGCGGGACGCTGACCCGAATTCGAAATGGTTGCTCTCGTCCCTGGCTTCCGGTTCCCCTGAGCTGGCTTACGATCACGGGACTGTCCTGGTTTCCGCGAGAACGAATGTCCTTCAGGACGCGTATCTGGCCGCGGATCAGCCACCAACACTTTACCGCCGAACAACGTACGCTCCTGCAATTCAATGCCGAGTTCACGAGCGAATTTACGCATGATGAAAATTTGCGTTTCATCGACGATGGACAATACAATTCCTGAACGTCCCATTCGGCCTGTCCGGCCTGCACGATGAACATAGTGCTCTGAGTCAAAAGCAGGGTCATAGTTGATGACCATTGGCAAACCTTCAATGTCCAGTCCTCTTGCCGCCACCTCGGAGGCGATCAGCAATTGAATTTTGCCGTTACGGAAGGCGGCGAGTACGTTGCTGCGAGTCACTTTGTCGGCATCTCCGTACAGCGCAGCTGCGGACAACCCGAGGTGATTCATTTTTGCCTCAACCTCACCGATGTCCTCCGTTGCATTCACAAAGACGATAGCGCGATCCGGGTTATACTGTCTAACAAGACGACGCAACATATCGATCTTGTTGCGGCTCTCTTCCACAAAATAATAATGTTCAAGTCCGGCAGCCGTCGCACGATCCGGTTCAATACCGATATGAACAGGCTCTTTCATCTCGCGCTTAGCAAGTGTAGCCGTATGTTCGTCAATTGTAGCTGACAGGAAGATTAATTGACGGTCGCGCAGCGCGCTTTTCAGCACAAATTCCACGTCACTTACACCGCCGAGCTGGAACACCTGATCCGCTTCATCGATAACAATCGTCGATACATTGTGCATTTTTAGCTTTTTAAGTGTGATCAGTTCCTTCAACCGTCCAGGTGTACCAACAACCAATTCTGGATGTTCACGCAATTTCTCAATCTGACGTTTCACGGCAGCGCCGCCAATCAGACCTTGCACACCGATGCCACGACCCGTACCGTAACGCTGAGCCTCACGTACGATTTGCATTGCAAGTTCCTGCGTTGGTGCAATAATCAGTTTTTGGGTTCCTTTAATATCACTTTTAATGGATTGTAGTAGTGGTAGCAGGTATGCCAGCGTTTTGCCTGTTCCCGTCTGCGACTTGGATACGACATCCTTGCCTTCCAATATAACTGGAATGGTCTGTGCCTGTACCGGGGAAGGTTCGTTAATGCCGTGCTCAGCTAGCAATGCTCCCAGATCCTCTGCTACGCCAATTGATGCAAAAGTTTGATTCGTCATGTATTCCATCCTTTAAATTTATTCGTAAAAAACAAAGCCTGTCATCACATTACCTTTCATTATATGCGAAAAAAGCCCGCTTACCAAATCTTATTGCCGAAATGTTCAAGTCTGCGCAAAAAAAAGAAAAGCCCCTCGGCGGAGCCCTTCTTCATCCGATATATAGTGCACTCGTTACATTCTACTTCTGATTCATTACACCGTGTGACAAGCGGTCGGCCAGTCTAGGAAACAACTGATACAACCAAATGCCAGCTGATGCCAGCCGTGGCAGATTCACTTCTTCCTTACGTTTCTTCATGGCGCGAATCATGTGACCTGCTACATTCTGTGGTGTCAGCATCAGCCAGCGCACATTGTTTACGTAATTCCCTGAAGGATCGGCACGATCAAAAAACGGTGTATCAATGGGACCTGGATTAATCGTCGTCACAGTGATGCCCGTCTTGCGCAGTTCCTGACGTAAGGCATTACTGAATCCAAGTACAGCATGCTTTGTAGCTGTATAAGAGGCTGATTTGGCAGTACCAATTTTGCCAGCCATCGAAGCAACGTTTACAATCTGACCTTTGCCCCGTTCCAACATATGTGGAAGCACTGCTTTGGTACAGCGGACAATGCCCATATAATTCACGTCCATCATCTCATCGAATTCTTGTACAGACATGTCTGTCATGGCAGCAAATTTTCCGTATCCGGCGTTATTCAGCAAAATATCGATTCGTCCGTATTTATGTAACATCGCATCTACAGCCGTCTGAACCTGCTCACTGTCTGTAACATCCAGCGTAAGCAGTTCATGCCGCCCCTGTAGTGAAGCACCAATCTGATCCAGCTTGTCCCGCGAACGGGCAGCCAAAATCGGGATGGCTCCTTCCTCGATCAGCATTTGCGCGCAGAGCGCACCGATTCCACTCGATGCTCCTGTTATAAAAACAACCTGATCTTTCAGCATGGTTGATGTCCTCCCGTAATAAAACACATTGGGCCTCATGAAGGCCTATGCTTCTATTTTACGAGATCATCACCTGAATATCCATCTGTCCAATCCCATCCATCAACAAAGGAATACTAAGCGCCTTCGTTGCAGTAAATGTGGCTAAAATTTCAGATTGCATAACCTGAGGAGGCGTAATATCCACGACAACGCCTTGGTTGGACAGGATTGTACTTGCATTACCACTGATCATGTTACCGAGCTCCGAGATCGCACTTTTACTCATATCGTCCATCTCGGTGATGACAAAACCACCCATCATAGCTGAAACAATTTTCAAAGCCACCGTTTCTTGTATACCAAAAACAATATTTCCGCTCAACTGCCCCGTCATTCCAATCACGATCCAGACATGGTCAGCAATGTACTCTACATTCTTGACGCCAAGATTCCCGGTGGAAGGCGAAACCTGGATGAGCTGTTCAAAAACGTTGCGTGCAGATTCCAGGAATGGGTTAATTACTTCCGCTTTCACTGTATATGTCCTCCTCACACTGGGTTATTGGTCACACACCAAAAGTCCCATATTCATTAAATTTATTATACTTTATCACGTACGAGAATTCATTAAGAATTCAGGAAACCTTGTGTACTATAATTTATCGTCATTAGAATAGCAAATGTTTATAGCTGTTTTTGTCGCTTTACACTTTTGGAAGGAAATATTATTCCCTCATTGACTCTGTAAAAAGACACTAGGACTTTTATACCGGTTATGTATATAGTTAAAATTTTAAATTTTGGCTTGCTTCACATTTATTCCATATATTTAGTCCATTAGTCTACTTTCAAATAGGCATCTGCCCTTCATTGCTCTGATCTCCGTAATCCCCTATAATTTAAGATAAAAGAAACATAACCCGTCACGGAATTCACTGCATGACACATGACATACAGAGGATATTTTGTTGCAAGGAGGCCGTATATGAACATCAGCCAACTCGAAACGCTGATTACTATTTCCAAAACGATGAGTTTCCGTAAAGCGGGAGAACTTCTTAACTTGACACAGCCGGCTGTCTCCGCTCAGATCAAAAGTCTGGAAGATGAATTCAACACCGTGCTTGTCGATCGGAACCAGCCAGTAACCCTCACAGATCGCGGACAGGTTTTTCTGGAACATGCTGAACGGATGCTCGATATTGTAGACGAGTTGAAACAAAAGCTGTCCGATCTTGATGAAACACCACAAGGACGTATTGTACTCGGAACAACAACGTCCATTGCGATTCAAATATTGCCCAGGGTGCTCTCTTACTTTCAGGATCAATTTCCACTCATTAAAACAAGCATACAATCTCTGCCTTCCGCGCAGATTTATACACAGGTCGAGAATGGTCTGGTGGACATCGGAATTGGATATCTGACAGAACGGAACCCTAACCTTAGTACATCCGTGCTATACTACGATACATTTGAACTTGTTGTATCCCCTTCCCACCCGCTGGCGAAGAAAAAACATGCCGCGGTTGATGTACTGCGGAGCACACCTCTGATTCTCCTGTCCCCGGATACGGTTGGGCGTCGGTTTACGGAAGCCGTTTTCAAAAAATATAACATCGAACCCAATGTTGTCATGGAGTTGTCGAGTAGTGAAGAAGTGAAACGAATGGTGGAGATTGATCTCGGTGCAGCCATTATCTCCAAACAATCCGTTGCACAGGAGCTGCGGCAAGGTACGCTCCGAATGATTCCTTTAAGTGAGCTTGAGGTCAGCCATCCTGTAGGTGTCATCTATAAATCCAGTCGTTATCTGAATTCGGCGATGCATCAGTTTCTGAGTGATCTCAAAGGCATGCCGGAGACTCAATTTATTAGCTCGGAATAAAAACATAGGCAAAGAAAGGGTAGGGATTCCATATGAAATTTGATCTTCATACACACCATTTCCGCTGCGGTCATGCGGACGGCAACATCAGAGATTACATTGAAGCAGGCATTGAGGCAGGACTTCAGGCTATTGGAATCTCGGATCACACCCCTTACTTTGGCAGTGAACTGGAGCAGGCGCATCCACGAATTGCGATGGGTAAATCCGAATTACAACATTATGTAGCTGAAGTGCTCGCGTTAAAAGAAGAATATGCCGGAAAAATTGACGTTTTGCTTGGAATCGAATCCGACTACTTTCCAACACATGCTGAATTGTACCGGACAACGCTGGGACAGTACCCGTTCGACTATATTATCGGTTCCGTGCATCACACGGAGGATATCAGTATTTTCAACAAAACTCGCTGGAACGGACTAAGCAATGCTCGCAAAATTGAAGTGAAAGAAGGCTACTATGCTTTAATCGCAGAATCGGCCCGTAGCGGCATGTTCCAGATTCTTGGGCATATCGATGCGATGAAAGGCAATTATCCACCGTTCTCCGAAATTATTGCAGACCATGCGATTGACGAAGCTCTCCAGGTGATAGCCGGTGCCAACGTTGCGATTGAGATCAACACCTCGGGCAAAACCAAGCTTAGTGGCGGTTGGTACCCTTCCGATGCTATTCTGGAACGTGCCAATCATTACGGTGTAAAAGTGACATTTGGTTCAGACGCTCATATCCCGGGCCGGGTAGCAGACGAGCTTGACCTTGTGCGCACACGTCTGCGGGAGATCGGTTTCACCGATTGGGTGTATTTCAAACAAAAGCAAATGCAAGTTGTTCCTCTATAAAAGATGGCGAAACACAAAGATCCCCACGCAGCAAGAATACGCGTGAGGATCTTTTCTTTTCTTGTTTTATCTAATAATCTGTCCATTCATTCTGAACAAAAAAAAATGAACCCGCTCATCGCGGGTTCCAACAGCATTATCTATTATCAAAAAGGGGGTCATGAGATAAGTTTACCCCTTGTCTGTTAGAGTTCAATTGCAACTATATTTCAATTGTGTAACAAATGATTGAAGTTCGTTTCAGTTACCTTATCCTCTATTACGTTATGATATTCCCGGCTTGTTCGATGCCAACTTATGAAGCTGTTCGAGGTACAGATCATGCTGGAACTGTTCCCGGTACATACCATACACCTTAACATCCATTGAACTTTCGAATGCGTTGTCTTCTCCATCGTTCAGTCCATATGACGGAAGAATCCGCTCATAAGTCATGCCCATCTTAAGCAGTACCCGTTCAGAAGAAGCGTTGGCCTCATAACAGCGTGCTTCAACTCTCCACAGATGAAGCTCATCAAATCCGAATGTCAGCAGGCGATGCACCGCTTCTGTTGCCACGCCTTTCCCCCAGCACGTCTTGTCCACGATGTAACCGATCTGTGCAGTCCCTTTTTGATCATTCCAATGCTGAAAAGAGGTAATACCGATCACTTGCTCTCTGCCTTTCCAACAGATGCCATAATGCAGTGAATCCAGCTTGGCACTGCTGCTCCGAATCTGGTTTAACAATTTTCTCGCCCGAATGGGTGGAGGCTGGCTCCCACGATTGACGTACCGAATCACTTGAGGATCAGATAAGAGTTCCGATAAAGTGATGTAATCACTTTGACGTAATGACCGAAGTACAAGACGCTCTGTCCATAAGGCTGGTAGCCCTTGGATTAGCATATTTCGATTAAGCATGACAATCACTCCTTTGCCTAACGGGCTTTAGTCCGGTAAGACAAGCAAGCTCTAAGGATGATCCGGCATGATACTACTGATTGAATGACATAAATTGTAGTATGTCCTGTCATTGTTCAGCTTTATTCGGTCATGACACTCCATTTACTCTTGTAATCCACGATAAATGCCTGAGCGTATTTCACGAATATATGCCTCAAGCGCCGGTATTTCTGCTTTTTGTGCGATACGTACTTCATGTTCAATGTCGTAAGGAACCCGAACAAACTGAAGATTAAACGGTTTTTGACTATCATCGCCGTATTCCCCTTCAAGAATGCAATATGAAGCCTGCGGAAAATCGAGTGGATTTCCTACGCTGCCTGTATTAAATAGCATTTTTCCATCCAAATATTGCAGAAACGCATTATGCACGTCACCATAACCCACCACGTCAGCCGCTCCAGCCTCTGATTCGTCCGTCGGAGGATCAAACATCGCCAGTCGCTTCTCCATCTCATCCCATGGCTGTACACGGTGATATACACTTTGCGGTGAAGCATGAACTAATCGAACAGTGCGTCCGCTTAATTTGAATTCATAACTGAAGGGAAGGCTCGCCAAATAAGATACTCTGTCTGCTCCCAGTCGCTCAGCTTGCCATGTGAAATCACGGACATCCTGATTGACTGCGATCAGTTCATCCCAGTTGCCACGAATGACCACTTCACATGCCGCTCTGACCTGATCCACCACTTCAGCTGGTTGCGGTCCTTTGCCCACAAGATCACCCAGACAAAATATCCTGTTCAAACCACGATGCTGAATATCTTTCATCACAGCTTCCCAGGCAGTCATGTTGCCATGAATGTCGGATACAATTGCTATACGTTCCATCTGGTTACCCCCCATTCATGTTTGTTAAGCCTCATCTTTCACTTACATCATCCCGGCTTAAATGAAGCACGGTTAATTCAGGTCTGCATAGAAAACGAATGGGAAGCTGCGTCATACCAAATCCCCGATTCACGTAAACGGGCATCTGGGGTTTAGATGTATAATGCAATCCCTGAACATATTTACGTGAACCCCGCGGAGTTGTCATTGCACCGAACCAGGGAAATCGAACTTGACCACCATGACTGTGACCGGAGAGTTGCAAACCAAATCCATGCGGAGCAGCATAATCGGCATAATCCGGTTCATGCATAAGTAGCAGTTTCCATACACTCTCACTTAACCCTGTAACGGCCTCGTCCAAGTCGGGCTCTCCTGTTAACGCATCATCCAGACCTACTACTGCAAACTTTTCATTTCCACGTTCGATAACGATATGCTGGTTGAGTAAAAGGGTAAGCCCGCTTCACGGAACATATCTATGACGTCCTGCTGTTGCCGTCCTCGATAATCATGATTCCCGAGTACCGCAAACTTCCCATACCTTGCTGTCATAGAGGCTAGAATCGGTACACACTCACGCATCGGCTCGGATTGTCTCTCAACGATATCTCCGGTAAAACAAATGAGGTCCGGTTGCTGATCCTTGATCTGTTCTGCCAGCTTGCTCAACTCTTTTCGTCCTGTATGGAAACCAAGGTGTACATCACTGAAATGAACGACACGCAGTCCATTAAACGCTTCAGGAAATGAAGGGAACTTAAGATCAATATGATTGACTTGTAGACGCCGAGGCTCCCAAAGCGCGTATCCCAGTGTCAGCACACTAGCTACCACAGTCATCACGTGTTTTCGTAGTTGGAACATTCGACGAGAAGGGTCATGATCCTTTTCTTTTCCAGGAAAAAGAGGTGCATTCGAACCGTTTGGCCCGTTCGAGTGTCGGGACGGCGAGTTTCCGCTGTTCAACCGTGGTGTCTTTCCCATCATTCCCCTCCTCGGGTCAGTTTTCTTAAAAGTTGTTATAGGTAATATCCATCCCTGTAGTATACCATATTCTGCCTAGGATGCCCGCTTCCTTCGGTTGATGACAAAAGAAGCCGTGACCCGCCAAATTCTGCGCGGGATCACGACTTCTCGGAGAAGCAGACGTAACCTCTGCCTCTCGTTTACAGCATTATACACCCAGCCAACGTTTGAACATATGCTTGGTGGTTTGTTTATTCATCTCAGCGATGGACGTTGTGAGCGGGATGCCTTTTGGACATGAACGCACACAGTTCTGCGAGTTTCCGCAACCTTCAATACCGCCATCGTCCATCAACGCTTCCAGACGTTCTTCTGCGTTCATCTCACCTGTAGGGTGAGCGTTAAACAGACGTACCTGGGACAGCGCAGCTGGACCAATAAAATCAGTTTTTTCGTTAACGTTCGGACAAGCTTCGAGACATACGCCACAAGTCATACACTTGGATAACTCATAAGCCCACTGACGTTTCTTCTCAGGCATCCGAGGCCCTGGACCAAGGTCATAGGTACCATCGATTGGAATCCATGCTTTAACGCGCTTCAGAGCGTTAAACATCCGCGTACGGTCAATGACAAGGTCACGTACCACCGGGAAAGTTTTCATGGGTTCAATGCGAACGGGTTGTTCAAGCTTGTCGATCAAAGCTGCACACGCTTGACGCGGTTTGCCGTTAATAACCATGGAGCAGGCGCCACACACTTCTTCAAGACAGTTGGATTCCCAACAAACCGGCGCAATGGATTTACCATCCTTATTTACCGGGTTCCGCTGAATTTCCATCAGGGCGCTGATGACGTTCATATTTGGACGGTACGGAAGTTCAAACTCCTCGGTATAGGAAGATGACTCCGGGCTGTCTTGACGGGTGATAATAAACTTGACGGTTTTACTCACTGTTGCTTGTTCCGCCATATCTTTGTCCCCTCCTCTGGTGACGATGATTGTATTGCTGGTGCGCAAAGCTGGATGTTTGGGTGCTCGGGTAGACGCTCCGGTCGCGGAATGCCCTTTGGATCGCTGTTATCCCCGAATTTCTTTGACCAACCCTTCACAGGGTTGAAATTCGGTGATAAAGGCGAACGCTTCGCTTCTTTCGGGCATTTCCGCTCTCTTCGCTATTAGTCTTTTGAGTAGTCCCGGATACGTGGTGGAATCAGGGATACGTCGACTGGCTCGTACGAGATTTGCGGGCCTTCTTTCGACCAGCTCGCGATAGTCGTTTTCAGGAACTCTTCATCGTTACGCTCTGTGAATTCCGGTTTGTAGTGCGCTCCGCGGCTCTCGTTACGCAGCAATGCGCCAAGTGTCATCGCTTCAGAAAGCTCAAGCATGTTCCACAACTGGCGAGTAAATGCCGCACCCGGATTGTTCCAGCCGGAGTTGTCGTACATGTTGATTTTGCTATAACGTTCTTTCAGTTCCTTGATTTTGCCAATGGTTGCTTCAAGTTTGTCATTGTAGCGAACCACCGTCATGTTGGCTGTCATCCACTCGCCCAGCTCTTTATGAATCACATAGGCATTTTCCGTACCTTGCATTTTCATGATGCCTTCGTATTTGTCGGTTTGGCGCTTGGTATAACCATCGAATACAGAAGAAGAGATATCAGCGGATGATTTCTTAAGACCTTTGATATATTCAGCTGCCTTAGGTCCTGCCACCATACCGCCATAGATTGCGGATACGAGTGAGTTTGCACCCAAACGGTTTGCACCATGATATTGATATTCACATTCGCCAGCTGCAAACAGCCCTGGAATGTTTGTCATTTGATTATAATCTACCCACATGCCACCCATGGAATAGTGAACGGCCGGGAAAATTTTCATCGGGATTTTACGCGGATCGTCACCCATGAATTTCTCATAGATTTCAATGATTCCGCCCAGTTTGACATCCAGTTCCTTCGGATCCTTGTGAGAGAGATCGAGATATACCATGTTCTCGCCGTTAACACCAAGTCCCATGTCTACGCAAACGCTGAAGATTTCACGTGTTGCGATATCACGCGGAACAAGGTTACCGTAGGATGGATATTTCTCCTCAAGGAAGTACCAAGGTTTGCCGTCTTTGTACGTCCAGATTCGTCCACCTTCACCACGCGCAGATTCGGACATCAGACGCAGCTTGTCGTCTCCTGGAATCGCAGTCGGGTGAATCTGAATGAACTCACCGTTGGCATAATTCACACCTTGCTGATATACCGCGCTTGCAGCCGTACCTGTATTGATTACGGAGTTTGTTGTTTTACCGAAAATGATACCCGGACCACCGCTTGCCAGAATAACGGCTTCGGCCGGGAACGTTTGGACCTTCATCGTTTTCAGATCCTGGGCTACGATACCGCGGCATACCCCTTCATCGTCCACAACGGCTTGCAGGAACTCCCAGTTCTCATACTTGGTTACGAGACCCGCTGCTTCCCAGCGGCGTACTTGCTCATCGAGTGCGTACAACAGCTGTTGACCCGTTGTTGCGCCGGCAAATGCCGTACGGTGATGCTTCGTTCCTCCGAAACGGCGGAAATCAAGCAAGCCTTCCGGTGTACGGTTGAACATAACGCCCATCCGGTCCATCAGGTGGATGATGCCAGGTGCTGCTTCACACATCGCTTTAACGGGTGGTTGGTTGGCAAGAAAGTCTCCGCCGTATACCGTATCGTCAAAGTGTACCCATGGGGAGTCGCCTTCCCCTTTCGTATTTACCGCACCGTTGATACCGCCCTGGGCACATACGGAGTGGGATCTTTTAACAGGAACCAGTGAAAATAAATGAACATGGACTCCGGCTTCAGCCGATTTGATCGCCGCCATCAAGCCTGCGAGACCGCCGCCCACAATAATTACATTCGATGATGCCATTGCTAGTTCACTCCCTTAGTAAGTAAGCGTTATTCATAAAATTTAAGATCAGTAAATGTTAGACCAAAACGGATTTTACCGCGTCAATCATTGAAGTTGCTGTTTGGAAATCAACGTTCCGGAAAGCAAACAACGAAGCGATAAACATGATGGATACGAGTACGAACAAGCTCATGCACACATACGAAGATACCCGCTGCGCACGAGGTCCGACCGTAATTCCCCAGCTAACGAGGAACGACCAGAGTCCATTGGCAAAGTGATATGACGCCGCAACCACACTGATCAGATATAAAATAAATGTTACCGGATTCATCACGATGTTATGGATAACACCGCCCAACTCTTCGTGTGTTACGTTGCCGAGAGCCACTTGTACACGCGTCTCCCATACGTGCCAGATCACAAATACAAACGTGATGACACCACTGATCCGCTGCAACGTATAACGCCAGTTGCGTTCATTGCCGTAACGACCCACGTTAGGCTTGGCCTGATAAGCAATGTACAGACCATATACACCGTGATAGAACAGCGGCAGCCAGATCAGAAACGTTTCCAAAACAATAACGAGCGGCAGGCTGTTCAAGAAGGCAACCGCACCATTAAAAGCTTCTTTGCCGCCTTCAACTGCTGAGAAGTTCGTCACCAGATGCTCTAGAAAAAACAAACTGAGCGGAATGACGCCAAGCAAGGAGTGCAGCTTTCTCGAGTAAAACCCTTTCATAAAATGTCGATCCCCTTTCGCTAAATACAACGTTTTCATAAATCCATTCTTATATCATGACACGAATCCTTCTTACATGGGAAGGTTCGACAAATTGTTCCGTTTTGATCAGGTGTGAACAACTTGTGTCACAATTCATGTTACTCCTTTTTTTCTTATAAGGGAATTGCAATATAATTATTAAATGTTATAACCTATAGGTATAAGTGTTGAAACAAAGGTTTTGTAAGGGTTATACCATTGAAACTACGATTTCCCTAACCTATGTAACCATTCAAACAACGAGACTAAACGCCATACAATAAGGCAAACAATTAATCAAGGGCAAGAATCACACTCATAATGAAGAGAGGTTTGTGTTCATGTTCGAAGAATTAAACGCATTCGCAGCGGTTGTAGAGCAATCCAGTCTAAACCGTGCATCCAAGCTACTGAATCTGTCTCAGCCTGCACTCTCTCGTAAAATCTCCAAGCTGGAAGATGAACTGGGCGTATCCCTCTTTCATCGCCGCGGCAAACGATTGGAATTAACCAGCGTAGGCCAACTAGCTTACACCTTCGCCGTCGAGCAGAAACAACAGCAACAGAAATTTCTCACCATGTTATCTCAATACAAGGACGAGGAACAGAGCATTATTACGTTAGGAGCGAGTTTGACGACACTACAGACCACCTTACCTCCACTCGTCAACGCTTTTATGGAGAAGCATCCTCATGCAGAATTAAAGCTGCTAACAGGCAAAACCCATGAGATCGTTTCTTTTGTTCGTGATAAAAAAGCCGATGTGGGCATTGTAGCCTCATCCATTAGCGAAACGGGACTCAACTGTGTTCCACTATTTGACGATCACTTGGAGCTGGTTGTGCCGCTAACGCACCCGCTTGCAGGCAAGGAAGCAGGTATGGAGCATCTGCAGGATCTGCCGATGATTACGTTCTCCAAAGGAACATGGTACCGCAAACTGACAGACGATCTGTTCCAGCGTTGCACCGTAATGCCTGACATTCGCATGGAGATTGATTCATTTGAAGCCATTATCCGTCTTCTGCCGACCTGTAAAGCCGCCGCCCTGCTTCCCAAATCTTATCTTCGTCCTCAGCTGCTGGCAGATAACGACCTCGTTGCCGTGCATTTACCTCAGTTGAAACAGACCCGAAGAACAACTTGCATGATCTATGGGGAAAAAGAAAACCTCAGCGAAACCGCCAGACAATGGGTCAGGGAGACTGCTGCATTTTTTACAGCAAAGGCGTCATTGCCCTCACGAAGGACAACAACGCCTTGATATAATCCAGAAGAAGCAGCTTACTGCTCAGCTCTCTTGACTAATAACTTCTTCTTCAAATCGGTCGATATCACCATTATTGCCGATAATGACCATAATATCCCCCATTTGCAGGGAATCCATCGCCGTCGGGGCAATAATCACCCCGGCTTCTTTTTGCAGGGCTACAATGCTACAGTTAAAGCGTACACGCGCATTCAAGCTAGCGAGTGTTTTATTGTGGAGACAGGCAGGTACCTTCATCTCTACAATACTGTAATCATTGGACAATTCGATATAATCCAGCAGGTTTGGTGTAACCAATTGGTGAGCGACCCGGATGCCCATATCCCGTTCAGGGTAAACGACACGGTCAATGCCCAGCTTATCAAGTGCTCGTCCGTGAAGAACCGATATAGCTTTGGCTACAACCGTTTTGACTCCCAGCTCTTTGAGCAGAATGGCAGTAAGGATACTCGTCTGAATATCGTCGCCAATAGCAACAATGCCACAGTCAAAATTACGAATGCCGAGGGAGCGTAGCACCTCTTCATCCGTAGCGTCCGCCACGACAGCGTGAGTGACCAGGTCACTCATGTCTTCGACAAGTTCCTCATTTTTATCAATGCCAAGCACCTCATAACCTAGTTCCATTAATTCCTGTGCCAGACTGGAGCCAAACCGCCCAAGTCCAATGACCGCAAACTGCTGTTTTTTCATCGTTCTTCACGAACCCCTCTATCCTAATAATTACTAACCAATTATCATTTTGCCTTCCGGATACCTGTATAAATCCTTACCCTTTTTCTGCCCCAGTGCATACGCAAGTGTAATTGGTCCAAGCCGTCCTGCAAACATGGTAAAACAGATCATTAACTTGCCAAATGTGGTGAGTTTAAGCGTCAGGCCAAGAGAAAGCCCTACCGTACCAAAAGCAGATGTCGTTTCAAATAATATCATTAAAAAATTACTGTCTTCTGTCGTACTCAGCACCATCGTCACCGTAATAATGAACAACAGCGCCAGTAGCGTGATAGTGAGTGCTTTGAAAATACGTTCCTGCACAAGCCGATAACGGAAAAAGACGATATCCTCCCGACCGCGCATCATGGCAATGACTGCCCCGGCCATAATCAGAAACGTTGTTGTTTTGATACCGCCCCCGGTTGACCCCGGTGATGCACCGATAAACATCAATATAATCATGAAAAATTGCGTGGCCTGCCGCAGTCCGGCGATATCGACCGTGTTGGCCCCGGCTGTACGCGGTGTTACCGATTGGAAGAACGATCCGAGCAACTTGCCGCCCCAGTTCAGACCACCTAACGTTCGTGGGTTGCTGAACTCGAATACAAAAATGACCAGTGCACCAAACACAATCAATAAGGCCGTCATCAGCAAAACAACTTTGGAATGTAAGGATAGCTTCTTCGTTTTATGATATTCCACCAAATCGGACAACACCACAAAACCGATCCCACCCGAAACAATCAGAAACATGGCGGTAAAATTAACAAGCGGATCGTAGACATAGCCCGTTAGACTGCTAAAATGACCAAACATATCAAACCCGGCATTGTTAAACATAGAGATGGCGTGCCAGTAACCGTAATACACGGCCTGCCCGATCGGCATATCAAATGACCAGCGCAGTGCAAACAATGTACCGCAAATCCCCTCCAGAATAAGCGAATAAATCACAACCTTGCGAATCAGCCTCACAATGCCTTCCATCGTGCTTTGATTCATTGCCTCTTGTAAGATCAATCGCTCCTTGAGCGATATTTTCCGTTTGAACGCAATCGCAACCAGCGTAGACATCGTCATAAAACCGAGACCGCCGATCTGAATCAGAATCGCAATAATCACCTGACCCAGCACTGAAAAATAGGTTCCTGTATCCACAACAACGAGCCCTGTCACACACACAGCCGAAGTTGCTGTGAAAAGTGCATCGATAAAGGCCAGGCTGTCGCCGCTTCGGCTGGATGCCGGAAGCATCAACAGCAGTGTACCCAGCAGAATAATGCCAGCAAAACCTAACACCAGAATACGGGGCGGCGATAATCGCATCCATTGAACATTTGCTTTCACTTCAGTATCATCCACCTCTGCTAAAAAAGAAAATAACTCCACCCTGTGGAGCTCATGTATGATTCATAAAAAAACATCATATAATTGGAGTTGATATGCATCCAACTAGAGTTAGTATACTCTTTTACAGGATGCCTACTCTGGATGTCTACTCCGTTAGCTTTGTTAGCTCTTTCCGTTCTATTCGTTCCCTTGTTAGACCCCAGACATGCGGATTTTTGGATATTTGCTTCAAAATTATAAGCGCTGCAACGAATGCACACAAAACGATTTTTGGGTAAATAACTTCGAATTCGTTCAAAACGGGAAAAAAGTTCATGCCCGGACAGCAAGATCGGATTTTTTCGATCATTTTCATTCGTTTTCAAAGATTTACACCTGTTTTCGCCCTATCATTGGCATTGAGGACATGCCCTGTGCTATCTTTACAGTACGATGTAATTGAAAAAAGGAGGAACACCATTCCATGAATCCCTTAGGGCAGCCTTTACAGCTTAAGGCTAACTTCAAACGTTTGGGGTTGCTTGCGGTGATCGGCCTGATTTTATTTTTTGTCTTTCAGATCTTTCCTGCGACTTCATCACAAACGACAGAAATTTCGTCAACATCCTTCATTAGCAAGGATCAAGCGATCCAATCTGCACGTTCATTCGCGGCTTCCGTTGATGACTATACGCTCCAAGGCAATGCCAGTAAACCCCTAGTAACGTATCAGACCCATTCCGATATTTACGGTTATATGGCAAAGACGAAACAGCTTGCCACGTACAATAAAAAATGGGAAACAACCTATCCTTACGATGTATATCGAGTGCGTTTGCTTGATCAGGACAGTGGGGGTTACCTTAACGTTGACGTACATATGAAAACAGGCAAGGTAGTTGCCTTCAAGCGGATATTGCCTTCCTCCCTGTATACGGCCGTTGAATCAGAGCAAGAACAGGGCATCAGAAGAACTTCAGAGTCGCTTGCAGAAGGCAATATGCCATTGAACGAAAAAGAAAAACTCGCGGCTGGAGTTTTGAAAGAATTCGGATATGACATCCCAACACTTCAACTGGATACACGAGATGGCGAGCCGGGTCTGAAGTACACGGATGCAAGTAAAACGATTGGCAACTCCAAGCTAGAATTGAATTTTACATTTGAAAATGGGGCTGTCCGTTCGTTCGATCCGGAGTTCTCCGTACCGAAATCCCACACGGATTATGTTAAAGACCAGACCCAATTAGCCAATTGGTTAACTTACGGTGGTTACGCTTTTCTGACGTTTGTTCTTGGTGTGCTTGCCATTATTTATAGCATTCTGGCTCGTGCAAATACATCGTTCAAACGAGGCGTCGTATTGTCACTGGTGTACTTTGCTGCTTCTATGATTGGTACACTGAACATGTTGCCTCTCTTCCAGGCACAAGGACTTTCAAGCTTCATGTTAGTGTTCCTTATGCTCATTCAGACCGGCATAACCATCGTGATGAGTGCTACGATCTATCTATCGCTTGTCGCTGGTGACGGCATGTGGCGCAAAATCGGATTTAATCCATGGCCTCGTGCCAAGGAGCCGGGTTACGGCAAATATGTGTTGCAGAGTATGTACACCGGCTATCTATGGGCATTCATTCTGCTAGGTGTACAATCCGTTCTATTCTTTATTCTTGAACGTAGCATCGGCACATGGTCCACCACCTCAGCAGATCAATCGACATATAACATGACGTATGCCTGGATCTTTCCGATTATGGCTTGGATGGCTGGAATCGGGGAAGAGGCCGTATATCGACTGTTCGGTATCCGCATGATGCAAAAAGTTGTGCGTAACACGTTTATCGCCTGTCTGATCCCTACAATTATTTGGGCACTTGGACACACCTTATATCCAATCTATCCAGTCATTACACGACCGATCGAACTGACTGTCATTGGACTGTTGTTCAGCCTAATTATGTTGCGTCACGGCTTCATTGCTGTTGTTTTTGCACATGTCATCTTTGACAGCCTATTGATGGGGCTCAGCTTGATTTTCATGGGAGACGCACTGAACATCGGTGCAGGAATCTTTTGGATTGTGTTGCCTGCTATTGTTGGATACGTGGTCTATCGTTTCAATCCAAAACAAAAAGAGAAGCCGTATGTCACGACTCCTCATCACGAAGTGCTGCAATAATCTGAGTAGCTAGTTTATCTCCAATAGATAGAGGCCGGAAGTCTTCAACGCTGGCCTCTTTTATTTTGCGTAAAGAGCCAAAATGCTTCAATAGTAGCTTACGCCGCTTCTCCCCAATGCCTGGAATGGCATCGAGTCTAGACGTAACCATCGATTTGCCGCGCTGCTCACGGTGAAATGAGATGGCAAACCGGTGAACCTCTTCTTGAATCCGCTGTAACAGATAAAACTCCTGACTGTCCCGCGGCAGGGCAATCACCTCTGGCGGATTACCAATCATCAGCTGTGATGTTTTGTGTTTGGCATCCTTCACCAATCCACACACCGGAATGAATAGCCCAAGCTCGTTCTCAAGCACGTCTACAGCTGCGGAAATCTGTCCTTTACCTCCATCGACTACGATCAAGTCAGGCTGGGCCAAGTTTTCCTTAAGCACTCGCTCATAACGGCGACGGATAACTTCACGCATTGTTTCATAATCATCCGGCCCCTCGACAGAGCGCACTTTATATTTACGATATTCCTTCTTGTCCGGTTTACCGTCGGTAAATACAATCATGGCAGACACCGGATTCGTACCCTGAATGTTCGAGTTATCGAAAGCTTCAATTCGTCTTAACTGCTCCAGACCGATCCAGCGCCCCAATCCCTCGGAAGCCTTAGATGTTCGCTCTTCATTACGTTCAATGAGGCGGAACTTCTCCTCCAATGCCACCCGTGCATTGTCGAGTGCCATCGTAATCATCTGGCGTTTCAGTCCGCGTTGCGGGATATGCACTTTAATGTCCAACCATTCTTGCAGAGAAGCAGCCATTTGCGACGGGTCCTCCATCTCGGATGGCAGTTTGGCATTGGATGTTTCCTGCAATCCGGTAGCATTGCTCTCTTCTTCCTCAGTTACCTCCGCCCCATAAGCTGCAAGTGTCTCGGCAACAACTGGCATCGAAGCAGCGGTCTGATTCATCCCGATTTGTAATTCTTCTTGCGTGGATTCAACCGTTCCCTCAGAATGTTTATCCTCGGATATATTCGCATGATCCACTTTTGTGGAATCGCTTGTTTCCTGACCAGAGAGCAGTTCCTTCGGCATCTCCGGTAGCAAAATTTCCTGTGGCAAAGCCGGGTTATCACTATAATACTGGGTTACATAGGACATAAAATCATTGTAGGCCTCACCGTAGAACGGGAAGGTGGATACATGGCGTTCAATCATTTTCCCCTGACGCATATATAGAATCTGGACACACATCCAGCCTTTATCAATCGCAAATCCAAAGACATCACGGTCTCTGGCATCCGCCATCGTAATTTTCTGTTTTTCCATGATCGCATCAATCGCAATCACCTGATCACGCAGCTCTTTGGCACGTTCAAAATACAAATCTTCAGCGGCTTCCTGCATTTTACGCTGCAAGTCCTTTTTAATCTCCTCATGTCCGCCGCTCAGAAATGATCCGATCTCCTGCGAAATCTCGTCATACTGCTCTTTGCCAACTTCCTTCACACAAGGGGCAAGGCATTGGCCCATATGGTAATACAGGCAAACTTCCTTCGGCATTACACCACATTTGCGGAGCGGATACATCCGATCCAACAGTTTTTTCGTTTGGTGTGCCGCATACGAGTTCGGATACGGACCGAAGTATTTGGCTTTATCTTTCAGCACACGGCGGGTCACTTCGAGCCGCGGATGCTTTTCATTCGTTATTTTAAGATAAGGAAACGTTTTATCGTCTTTAAGCAATACATTGTAACGCGGCATATGTTTTTTGATCAGGTTACACTCCAGAATGAGTGCTTCCATGTTGCTGCCTGTCACGATGTATTCAAAATCACGGATTTCGGATACAAGACGCTGTGTCTTTCCGTTATGACTGCCAATAAAATATGAGCGCACGCGGTTTTTGAGCACTTTCGCTTTACCAACGTAAATAATGGTGCCTTCACTGTTTTTCATCAAATAACAGCCCGGCAGGTCTGGAAGCAATGCAAGCTTGTGACGAATCTGCTCCAGTGCCTTCTCCTGTGCGTCTAACTCCTGCATAAATGGATCCATAATTCGGTGGGTCCTCCCTTCCGAAAAAAGTAAAAGTCATGGTTACACAAAAAAATTCACACCGACCACTCCAATGACAGAACAACCTTTCAATCGCTGTTATCCCCAGATTTCTTTGATTCCCTTTTTAAAAGGGAAAATCCGGTGATAAAGGCTACAGTAGATGCTTCCGATGTAGCTTTCTTTCAGAAAGCTTTTAGCTTCGCTTCTCCAGTTCTTTTCTGTCCTCTCCGTTAATCATGTGAATTTACAGTTTCATTTTATATTCAATTATATAATATAAATAATTTATCACATCATTTATATATTACTTTTATATTGTCCTACATATCGCTTATCGACGCAAAACGCCCCCGGCATGTAAACCGGAGGCGATGTGTCAGCCTGCACTTAATTATGTTGTGACTTGCTGCTTATTGATGTTTTTCGATGATTCCTTTGAGAGCTTCTTTAGAGTTCAGACCAACCACTTTATCAACCGGTTGACCATCTTTGAAGAAGATCAGTGTTGGAATGCTCATTACGCCAAAGCGGGAAGCAGATTCTGGATTCTCATCCACGTTTACTTTAGCAATTTTTACGGAATCGCCAACTTCTGTGGACAGCTCTTCCAGGATTGGAGCGAGCATTTTGCAAGGACCACACCAAGGCGCCCAGAAATCAACCAGAACCGTTCCTTCTCCTTCGACTTCCGTGTTAAAGGATTGATCGGATACGTTAACAATAGCCATGAAATTGTCCTCCTTATATATACTTACGGTTTTATTTTAACCTGTAACGTCGTGAACGACACTTCCAGTATAACACATGTGCGTTAGACATGTGAAATGAACAGATAATGTTCATCTTCCCAACATGAAATCTTCACAATTACAGGTGCAGCCAGTCGTCTGCAAAATCTTTACAAACGCTTTCTTTTCCAAGTATACTAAAATTACTCCAGATTGTAGCCCTGCTTGCAGGCCAAGCTGTCAATCCTCAAAGGAGGCAACACAATGGACGCTAATATTCGGATGACCGACCCGCGTGAACATGTGAACGAGGAGCCGCGTAGCGATCTCTTTGATCTGATTATGGGCGTTGTCGGCATGGGCGGCCTGATGACTGTTATCTTTTTTGGTATGGTAATTTTTAAATTCCTGACCGAATAGGATATTCAAGTCAGTTTCAGGCTCCCGCAGACCAGAAAAGCCCGGTTCTCGCATATTGCGAAAGCCAGGCTTTTTTTGGTTCATCTATATCTTAGCTCTTCCCTCGTTGGTTCTCGCCCCGAACCTGAATAACATCCACAAATGGACGAATTCGATCCATCAAACGTTGACCTTTGTTCGATTCCTCGCCATCCCGGTTCGTAAAGCTCAAGTGTTTCTCAAGCCCTTCCAGGTTGTAATTGGACGTATAGAACGTTGGCTTGCGATTCATTCTATAGTTAAGAATAGAGCCCATCACATGATCCCGTACCCATGGGTTCAGGTTCTCTGCACCAATGTCATCAAAGATGAGCAGATCACAGCTTTTCAGAACATCCGTCATTTCCTTGAGCTTCTGTCCTTCACTGATCATGGATTTCAAATCCTCCACGAAGTCAGGCATATAAATAATGACACCTGTATGACCCGCAACCGCGAGTTCATGTAGCAGATAACACATCAGAAACGTTTTGCCGGTTCCAAACGAACCTTCCAGATACAACCCTTTCGTCGAAAGTCCATTGTCCTTGGTCTCGCTAATATAACGAAGCACACGGTTCACCGCTGGCGCACGCATGCGATCTTTGCCCATAATTTCCACATCATTATATCCAGCGCTTAGAGCACGCTCATCCACATAAAAACTGCGAATCCGCTGTTTGATGATATGTTCATTTTGCCGGGCGATCTGTTTGGAGCAAGGTGCTTTGATATCTATAATTTCGGGTTTACCGTTGAAGTTCTCTACTTCCAGTTTGCAGAAATGACCCTGAAAATCGTTGGGACAGTTGTCGAGTCCCGGACAATTCGCGCAGTTCTTCGAATCTTTAGCATACTGAAACAACTTGCTCAGATCAGGCATGAGCTGTGTATCTTTCAGTTCAGGATGACCTGCGCGGAACTCGCGCACATATGGGTCTTCCAACAAATCCGCCATAATTCGCCGCGACTGCTCACGAAACGAAGGGTTCAGCTGCTGAAGCAGTCCTCCCAAGGATTCCATGACTTCAAGCCCCCTTTTAAAGTATTAATATTTATGAAAACATGAGACAATTTCATCTCCAAATATTCAATCATTTGTACTGTTCATTCTATAGAAAAGCACACAATAACTCAACTGATACATTTGGAAAAAAAACCTCTCCACATTATACGTGTATTCATTTAACCCTTATATTCTGGATGTGCATGTCTGGAGCACCCGAATAAATAACATTTGGAGCTTAAAGATGTGGTGAATTTAAATGGTGGAACAAAACCCGAGACAATCTGTTCGAGAATATGTTCATACTCCTTTTTCTCCATTTGCAAGCGAGTCACGTATGCCACTTTATCACTTTCTGTCCAATTCTCATCGCAATCTTCTGCCTGTGCTTCCTCAATATCATCTTGTTTTAACCGAATACATTCTTCTGCAATTTCAACTGCACGTTCCATTGCATTCGTCTGAACTAGAGCATATATATATCTACACACCCAGTCGGGCGATTTAGAATATGTGTCCCATGATTTTTCAAACCAATGCACCGCTTCGGAAAAACAAGCAAGCTCCAAGTACAGTTCTGCCACATGTACCTCTCCGACAAAATCATCATCACTTTCCAAGAAGGCATCCAGTTTGTGTTTTGCTTCAATGGTATGTCCCAGCTGAATTAAACAGTGAACATGACTATACATGGCGTAATCAGAAGGCCCAGCACTTTTCAAAAATAAAGCTGAAGCCTGTTCCAACTCTCCGAGATGATATTTGGCAATTGCTAAGTTATTGTATGCCTCTTTGGAAGGCTCCACAGCAATAGAGTCTGATAGTACAACCGCGGCTTCTTCCCATCTCTCCATCTGAACAAGTAATTCACCAAGCAGACTGTAGGGAAAATGAGAGGTTGGTTTCAACGCCACTGCTTCCTGAGCCAATTCAATAGCTGCTTCGATATCCCCCTCTTCGTGATAATAAATCCAGGCCAGATTCGTCAAGGACTCAACGTCCCTTGAATCGTTCAATGCTTTCTGAAATAAAGCCAACGCTGCATCATAATCATTATTTTCAAGGTATTCGATGGCTTTCTGATTCGTGTTCAACGGATCTGCCCCTTCCCTCTGAATGACTCGTGTCCCTAGCTTTCGGACTCCACCACACACCTATTGAGTAAAAAAGCGAGTCACCTCTCCCAAGGGACCCGCCTGTATCGTACAACTATAACGTTCCTTTATAACGTTCCTTTTTGCTTGCTCGCCTGCATCTCCTGAGCAAATCGCATCATCTCTTCAAACTCTTCCTCCGAAACGTTATCCCCATCATGGCTTATGTCTTGTACAATCGGAATTTCGGGTTTGGCTTTGGTTCCTTTACCGTATGTACGGGTACGGGTTCCAGCTGCTCCTGCAGCCTGCTTACCTTTGACCTTCGCCTGATCACGAATATATTGCACAGCCTTCTCATACGTATTAACCTGCTTCAGCAGCATATTGGAGGCAATCGCCTCAACAAAATTACGATTAATCCGTTGCTCGCCACCCGATACAAGCAATGCCATCAGATAATGAATCAATACGTTGATCACTTCACCAGGTAGCTTGTAACTCAGATCAATTTTTTCGAAAATATCAACCAGATTATCCGGTACAGCCCCCGGGAAAAATGTCTGCAACAACCGAGTGTACGGCTCGTTACGAAGCATCATATTGTATTGATGAATGTCACACTTGGTTGCAAATTGCGGTGGCACCTCGACATAATACTCCATCTGAACAACATGCTCCACTGGAGGTTCACCGGAGTCATTATATGCCTGTGGCTCCTCCATATGCTGGCGAAGAGCAACCACCTTGGCGGCTTGCACTGTCTGCTGTTCCTGACGTTTCTTCGTTTGTCTGAATTGCATGCTCGCCTTGTGTTGAAGATCATCCAGCAATAGCTGTCCTTGCGGGCTAAATACACCATCCTCGTCCAGCAGTCGGCACACATCTTGCACGCTAAGACTAAACTTGTTCACTACAAAATTGACGATCCCGAGCTGTTCATGATCAAAACGAAGTTGTTCCACATAACGTCGGTTTACCGACTCACGCGGGAAGCGTAAAATAATGTCCGCATAATTCAGTGCATTTTCTTCCACAGCATCATTCGTGCCTGTTCGCTGTGCCGATGTGGATACTTCGGAGAGTGCCTGCTCCAGCTCGTAATCAATGACATGCGTGTTAAGCTCAAATATATCGTAAAAGGGAACTGAAATATTTTCTTTATTGGCTGCAACGTAAGGTGCATCCCCATTTTCAACTGCCGAAAAGCCAGCTCGTAGCGACAACACAGCAAACTTGCCTATTTTGTCCCGTAGCAACAGTGTCAGATGCTGTGTGCGGAAAAACTCTCCTGGCGAGAGCGGCGGCTGCAGTTCATACTCATAGATGTAATCATCATTCTCTGGAATATAGACCCGCGATGTCTGGAGAAGACCTACTGCCTCCAGCTTGGACGCCTGTTCAACCAGATATTTACGTCCTTTCTCGCTAGGCTCCAGCCCCAATGTCATGAACAGCCTTCGTTGCTGCTCAAGTGGGGAATAACCGACCTGTTCTCCGGGGAGATGCTGAAATAACAGCCGATACAAGCCAACCGCAAAAGCACCTACCATAGGCTGGTAAGCTCCTGTGAGCATGCGGTCGTCCAGGGCGCTTAATCCAAACTCCCTGTATACGCAGTAGCGATGATGTTCCGTATAATGATGCAAATTCTTCATGCGCATAGCCTGATCTCCTTCTTCCCCAAAGGTTGTTTTTCTATTCTATCATAAATGTCCGATCCTCAAATGCTCAAAAACAGGTAAAAAACCAACCCGTTCTCTCTCCGTTTCGTCCTAGGTCGACATCGTTCACGTTTTCGCAGAATTGGGCGAATTTTCAAATGAATAACGACAAAGAGTCGCTAGAATACTATAAAAGCTACAGAGCGAGATTACAAGCGATAATAGTTTAAATCTATTCATCTTATGCTTATGAAAAAAAGCGTACAAACATTCCCGTACCCCGTTCGTCACAACAAAAAAGCCTTCCCTTTGCACGCGTAAGCGTTTGCGTCAAAGATAAAGACTTTTCCAAGTTATTGCGGCAGATGCCTTCACTTTCCAGTCATCAGAACATCCGATATCCGCCTAAACGCAGTTTCTGAATCGTCCATCCGCTGATTATCGCACCCGCGAGGCCTGCAACCCCTGTCATATAATCGACCAACTGGAACGATCCAAGATGTGACACGAGCGTAGATGAATGATCCCATAAGGAATATACCACCACAGGCAAAATAACGATGACGAACAGATAGGAAGGAAACCAGGTGGTCTTCATAAGCATATTCAAAATGAAACCGATACCAAACATCATCACAAAAAATAATACCATTAATACAAGCACAGGTATAAACTGCATCGGCTGACGTTCACCTCTTCTTTCACACTTTCGGTTTTCCCTTCTGGATAGTAGTAAGTTTACCGCAAAAAATGTGGCGAAGCAACGAACTTTCTGGACAAATCTACCGATTTTCACGAGAAGATCATTTGCCCTCCTGCTTCATATTGGGATACAATATAACGATAAAGCACTAAACCATCCCTTACCGGGATTTGGAAATATAATCCGCAGGAGGAACAATATCCATGAACGAAGCCGCATCAACCCTGGAGGGCTGGTATGCCCTGCATGATTTTCGCTCGATGAACTGGACCGCTTGGAAAGCAGCCGACGATGAAGAGCGTGCTGTTGCCCTGGACGAGCTTCAAGAGTTTTGGAATGATTGGAAAAAAGTCGAGGAGGCTTCCCAAGGCAGCACTGTAGTTTATACAGTCGTAGGTCAGAAAGCTGACTTTGTGATGATGCATCTGCGCGAAACGCTGGAAGATCTGAAGGCAGTAGAGAACGCCTTCAACAAAACAACGTTTGCCAAATACACGACTAAAGCTTATTCATATGTCAGTGTAGTTGAACTGAGCAACTATCTTGGCAAAGAGGGCGAAGATCCGATGCAAAATCCGGAGATTATTGCCCGTCTTAAACCGGTTTTACCACAGCGCCAATACATTTGTTTCTACCCAATGAACAAAAAGCGTGAGTTGAACGACAACTGGTACATGTTGTCCATGGACGAGCGCCGCACCATGATGCGCAGTCACGGCATGATCGGCCGCAGTTATGCGGGTAAAGTGAAACAGATCATCACGGGCTCTGTCGGATTTGATGATTGGGAATGGGGCGTTACGCTGTTCGCTGATGATGCGCTTCAATTCAAAAAACTCGTGTACGAGATGCGCTTTGATGAAGTAAGTGCACGCTACGGTGAATTTGGCTCCTTCTATGTAGGAAGCTTGCTGAACGAAAGCACACTGGAAGAGATGCTGAAACTGTAATTTTGTATACATGCAAGAATCGTCCAGCCTTCTATTGAAGCAGGCTGGACGATTTTTTTTTCGTTACAGCAAAAAATTGCCGCCGGACGTATTGCTCCGCGGTGATTTTTTGGTGATTAAGAATTATATCACTTTAAGCTTGATTTAGATTTATTTTAGTTAATCTAATTGTTTACACCAAAACGGAGAGGACAGAAATAAAATGGAAAAGCGAAGCGGTCGCCTTTATCACCGAATTTTTCCCTTTAACAAAAGGGAATCAAAAAATTTGGGGATAACAGCGATTGAAAGATTATTCTGTCATTGAAGTGTATAAGTGTAAACTATTCTTTTCAACTAACTGAAGTCTCAATCCTGCTCCTCTTCATCAACTGCTTTCAGAGATTCGAGGAATTCAGCAGTTGCACGATCACGGTCACGGCTCTTTTCCTTCAGCCGTTCAATCGCCGGCAGGATAAGAATATCTACTTCTTTCTGAACGATGTAAGCCAGGTCATATTGATTCTGTTCCTCCAGGTACCCGCCGACCTGCATCAAGTCGTTGTAACGATCCAGTTCCTCACGGGTTAACAGGCCACGAACCTGCACACTGCAATGTCTCATCCGAAGAACCGTCCTTTCCTCAGGACCAGCGGAATACCTCCAATGATAAACAAATAGCGCATATCCACTAATTTTTTCAATTGTGCTGCCTTCCAGCCCTTGTATTTCTTATCCCCAACGACAGCAATCGCTTCCCCTTTACCCAAAGAGGCAACAGTACCTTTGCTGGTGAATTCAAAAGGCTGAGGCTGCTTGTTGCGAATGGCTGCGACAATATTTTTGGCACAGTTCACACCTTGCTGCATCGCAATCTGTGCTGTTGGCGGATACGGTCTGCCCTCCTTGTTAAACACAAGGGAGTTGTCCCCAATCACATACACATGTTCATGCCCAGGAGCACGCAAATATTCATCCACCTTCACACGACCACGCATCACTTCAAGCCCCGCCTGTTCAAGTAAAGAATTCCCTCGAATGCCTCCTGTCCATACGACTGTGGCAGCGTCGATTTTCTCGCCTTCACCAACGATTACGCCATCAGGAAGACATTGCTTGATCGGAACACCAATTTTAAACGTAACCCCTTTTTTCTTCAGTACGTTCATCGCATGCTCCACAAGTTCCGGATCAAACCCCGGCAATGCCGAAGGCGCAGCTTCAACATTATAGATGTGTACATGCTTCGGGTCCACGTCAAATTCTTTGCACAGCTGCGGGATACGATCAGCAAGTTCTGCGACAAATTCTACGCCGCTAAAACCTGCTCCCCCTACAACAAACCGAATACGATTTCGTTTATTATCGTTTTTGTACATTGCGAATTGATATTCGATATGTTCGCGAATCAGCCTCACAGAGTTGATGCTACGAATGGTCATCGCGTGTTCCAGCATACCCGGTATACCAAAAGTTTCCGGCTCTCCACCTAGTCCAATAATCAGGTAATCATAGGACAACGTTCCATCCTCCAGAATGACTTTACGATCCTGAAGCCGGATCTCCTTCACGGATGATTTTACCAGATCAATCTTGAATTCATCGATCAGTTTGGAAATAGAAACTCTCGCATGCTCTATTTTATCCGTACCGGCTGCCGGCATATGTAGATGGGTTGTAATATAGTGATAATCATGCCGATTCACCAATGTGACGTCAGCTTCATTATAGTTGAGTTCCTTCTGCAGCCGCTGCGCTGTCAGAATTCCGCCATATCCCGCTCCGAGAATGACGATTTTGGGAATGCTGCTCATATCTGTACTCCTTCCGGTTTCGCTCGCATCCTTCCTGATAATTGAGGTGGAATGCAAAATGCTCTTACTTACAAGTATTGCTCAGGTCTTATCCAATATGACGACAAATGTAAAATTCGTAAGTGTATATTAACTTCTGTACGTATAATATCGACGATTATAGTTGTGAAATTAACCACAAGTTTCCACAAAACGAGGTTGTTTCTTAACCTGATATTATGACTCTAATTTTGACAAAAAAACACATAGTACAGGTCAAGGATATCTGTATTTCTCGTAAAGATCAAGGTTTTTTTTGTTATTTTTCATAGCCTTTCATTTCCAATTTCATCCTATTCTCACCAGAACTTCATCATTTATTCTCAGATTAGTGATCCAGCTAACTTTGCAACCCAGATTACACCGTTTATAATAGGAAAGACAGTTTGGCACCCATGCAGATTATGTGACGTAATTTGCAAAAAATAATCACTGTTCTCTACCTATTAAAATAAGAAAGGTGTTGTTGATTTTTGACTGCACAGACGTCCGGTCATGAAATGACCGATTTACTTATTATCGGCGGCGGTCCTGCGGGCCTGTTCGCTGCATTTTATGGAGGTATGCGTCAGGCTTCCGTTACACTGGTTGAAAGTATGCCACAGCTTGGTGGACAGCTCGCTGCCCTCTACCCGGAAAAGTACATTTATGATGTAGCCGGTTTTCCGAAAGTTACTGCTCAGGAACTCGTGAATAACCTGATCGAGCAGATGAGCCACTTTAACCCGAACATTCGCTTGGAAGAAAAAGTGGTATCGGTGGAGAAAAAAGAAGAACAGCATTTCATCGTAAAGACAGATGAGAATGAATATCATGCCAAAGCGGTTATTATCACGGCGGGTGTTGGTGCATTTGAACCTCGTCGCCTTGAACTCGAAGGTGCAGCGAAGTTTGAGAAAACCAACCTGCATTACTTCATCAGTGATTTAAACGCTTTTGCCGGTAAAAAAGTTTTGATTAGCGGCGGGGGAGATTCTGCTGTAGACTGGGCTCTTATGCTTGAGCCGATTGCTGAACAGGTTACTCTGATTCACCGCCGGGACAAATTCCGTGCACATGAGCACAGTGTGGAAAACCTGATGAACTCCAAAGTTAACGTTGTGACACCGACTGAAATTACGGAACTTCACGGAGATGACACCATTACCAAGGTTACTCTTGCTCATGTTAAGACGAAAGAAACACAGGAAATTGAAGTGGATGATGTCATTGTTAACTTTGGTTTCGTATCCTCCCTCGGTCCAATTGCTGAATGGGGTATCGAAATTGACAGCAATTCCATCGTTGTCGACTCCCGCATGGAAACGTCTATTCCGGGTATTTTTGCTGCCGGCGATATTACGACGTATCCAGGCAAGCTGAAACTGATTGCTGTTGGCTTCGGCGAAGCTCCAACTGCGGTAAATAATGCAAAAGTATACTTTGATCCGGATGCCAAATTGTCTCCTGGACACAGCAGTAATATGAAACGCTAATTCAAAGAAATCACATAATATGGTACAAAAAAGGGTATCTTACTCCTGAGCAATTTCATGATCAGGAGGGATACCCTTGTCTTATATATGCCCGCTGTGTAACGGTCTGGTTGTACCGGAGCAGGCTTGTCCCCACTGCTTTCAGGGACTGTCAGAATGCGGCAAATTAGACGACTACACCGGACCATACAGCCCCTACGAACTTCAAGCTTCCTCTGACATGGCAGACGAAACCGAGAGCGTTTGCAATCACTTGATGTATTGTCACCATTGTCAGACAAGTATGCTACTGCCTGTCTCTTTATGGGACTTGTCCGGAAACCTGTAACATTGCCTGCAATGAGGATCTCTAGTGAAGTATGGCAGATACGTCAGTACCCAGTTTGCGCTTATGGATTTCTGCCAATAGCAGCGCGATGAAATCTCTTTCGAGATCCAATTCGATCGCTTTATGGTAGGAATCCAACAACATCTCATCGGATAACATAGCCATTTCCCGCCACAACCTTTCCTTTATTTTCCTCAAAACTATCATATCAGAGATCGGACAAGAGAACAAGCGTTCTTGTTATCCACAACGACGTGTGGAAATCCTGTGTATAGTTTGTTGATAATTGGAAAAAACATAGAATATATATCAGTGGATAATGTGGACATTAATTATACACAGGATAGATAACATCTCTATGAAATTCGGGATTCAAAGAAAATTTAGAGCAATTTTCATATTTTCCACGAACGCTCCGAATGTATTACCCAAAAGTGAAAATTTTCAAACGCTTTTCATCCAATTTCTCTTGTATATACTATCGGTTTTTCTCCCGTTTTCTTTAACGTTTCCAGTAATTTTCATTGAGGTCTGGTATTCACTTCCAAAATCCATATTCTGCCCGAGTGATCCAGTCCATAATCAAATCCCAACTGTCCTATGCCAGGGAACTGACTTTCCATGATATGTGTGCAAGTCAATGTTAAAGAACGCATCTCCTGCCGCTTGTATCGATTAGCAATGTGAGGCAGGGATAAGGCAAGTGCTCTTTTGCCTGACAGCATGGTTCCCCCCTTACTCAGATTCGTTACACACAGACCTGGACGTGCAAGTCTTCCAACCAAAGAACGAAATACCCAGCCCTGTCCCGTCTTCACTACCTTAACTCTGTAATCCACAGGTCTTCCATGAATGGTTGCAAGATGAATTCCTTGTTGAATGATATATCTTCGCTTGGCCTTTACCCTTACAAGGGAGCGATACATCTTAGTAAAGCTTGCAAAAGAACGAGTAACTTTCATATGTGTATATCTAAAAGCCCCGCCGCTGCTGGATACCCGGATCACGCCGTACCCACCGCCTCCAACAACGGGTTTAATATATACCATTCCATAACGTTGCAGCATGTACAGCAGGTTACCTGGATTAAACACTTTTGTTTGCGGGATATGAGCAGCAGCTACCGGATATTTCATCAATGCAGCAGTTTTCCGCCATTTGCTTGCTAACTGTCTCGACATAGGTTGATCTCCTCTCTCCAAACCATGATCCTTCTTTATACATACTCACTCCAAGCATGGTTTTCTTGGATGATTGTCCAAGGCAAAGGCCCCTTTTCTGTGGAACATGTCCTGCTATGCTAAGCGGATTCCAGGACAAACGCCGGTTTACTTTTCAAACGGTTCAATCTGTCGTATGCTACTAAAGAATGACTTGTTTTGGCTAAAAATGAGGATCTAAGGAGCGTTCAAAAGACATGGAAGCATTTTTCAAATCACTTTATGGCGTGGCCTATTTCGCAATGTCCATTGTATTGGTCGCGGTGACGGTACTTCTCTTCGTGATCGGTATTCGTCTGTTTATCAAAAAACGCAATCGTGGCTTTGCCGTAAGTTGTATTTTATTTGCCTGTTTCATCGTCTTTATCATCGTTGTAATGTTCACCACGCCCTTCTCTGCCACGCCTCCAGGCTCACCGGAAGCCCTGGCTGCCCTGTTACATTACGGGTAACCGACCTTTGTAGAAGGAGATGCTTATGACACGAAATAATAAAACACTTGGAATTGTTGATATTGGCTCAAACTCCATTCGTCTAGTGATCTATGAGGTGAGTGAAGACGGAGCGTACCGCATTATTCATGAAGACAAATATGCTGCCCGGCTAAGCGGGGTTGTGGAATCGGATGGCAGTATCCTAAGATCATCTCTATCCACTGCCATAACCGTCCTTCGGCAATTTAAAGCCACCTGTGAGACTTATCAGACTGAACTGATTCGGGCGGCAGCAACTGCCGCGATCCGCAATGCGACCAACGCGGAGCAGATTATTGCATGGCTGGAAAATGAAACTGGACTTACGATTGAATGTGTCTCGGGAGATCGTGAGGCCTATTACGGATTCCTGGGCGTGATACAGTCGATTGACCTGACCGACGGTTTTGTCGTTGACATTGGAGGGGGCAGTACGGAGATCACCGTGTTCCGCAATCGCGAAAGATTGCACAGTGTCTCGCTGCCAATCGGTGCCGTGAATTCACATGCCCGTTATGGAGGCGAGGATCAATGGACCGAAGCCAATGAACAATCCCTTTGCAATGAAGTTATTGAAGCATTAAAGGGACAGACTTGGACTCAGGAACATCCCGGTTTGCCACTCATTGGACTGGGTGGTACAATGCGTACACTCGCAAAAGTAGAACAAAAGCGTACGCAATATTCTTTGCCGGTAACGCATCACTATGAAATTGGAGAGGAAGCGATGGATAATATCGCCCTTTCCTTGCCCTATCTTACTTCCGCTCAACGTAAAAAAGTGCCAGGTCTTGCTAAGGATCGAGCTGACATCATCGTACCAGGCGTATTGATTCTGCGTACTGTCTTCCGCATTATCCGGGGAGACCGTTATGTCGTGAGCGGAGCAGGACTTCGCGACGGGCTTCTGAGAGACTATCTCGCTGCTGGTCAGCCTTCCGCACCTGATGCATTAAAGGATAGCATCCGTAATTTCCTTTATTACGGCCCACCGATCCCGGAGAAACGTCTGAACCGGATTCATCAGGATACGGTTACCTTATACACCGCTTTACAAGAGGCTACGCCTGATGCCTCTGATGAGCGAATTTTGTACACATCCTCTATGCTTCATATGGCTGGCAAACAAATTAACTATTTCCGTTACACGCAACACTCTGCATACTGGATTATGAATGCAAGCATTTACGGTCTGTCCCACAGGGAAACAATTTTAAGTGCCATTGCAGCCGACTATCATCCGAAAAAAAGAACGCCTCAACTTCTACAGAAGCATGAGGACATTCTGAAAGATTCGGATACACAGCATGCTCACCGCATCGGCTCGTTACTGCGTGCGGCCGAAGCGATCCATCGTGCAGAGAGCATTGCCGCCATTCACGCGGTCAAAGAAAAAGACTCGCTGCAGGTCACGTTGACCTGTACAGACGAGCCTTTACTGGAACTGAACGGCCTGGAAGATGCCGTCAAAGATTTGCAAGAAGCCTGGGGAGTTACGTTAAAACACTCCATTGTGCGGGCTTCCAAGGGATAATTCCCATCGCCTCCGTCTGACTTCTCAGCGGGGGCTTTTCATTTTTTACAAATATATAATTGCCGTTTGGCATAAGTTCTCTGGCCTTCACATTGTCATTCAATGACAGATTGAGGATATCCACCAGCATTTTTTTCAATGAAGGATCAAATACAGGACACATCAGCTCAATACGTCGATTTAAGTTACGTGACATCCAGTCTGCACTGGAAATGAAAACATCGGGGTTACCGTCATTTTCAAAGTAAAACAACCGGGAATGTTCAAGAAAACGGTCTACAATACTAATGACTCGAATGTTCTCGCTCAGCCCTTCTACACCTGGACGTAAGCAGCATACGCCGCGGACAATCAGGTCAATCTGCACCCCTGCCTGCGAAGCTACATATAATTGATCTATCATTTCCTGATGGGATAAAGAGTTGATCTTGGCAATAATTCGGGAACGTTTGCCTTTTAATGCATGCTCTGTTTCTCGGCGAATCAATGTGAACAACTCGTCCTTCATGCCATCTGGCGCAACACGGAATGCTTGCAGTGCCTTCGGGCCGGAATAACCGGTAATCTCGTTAAACAGTTCAGATGCATCCTCACCAATGATCGGGTTAGAGGTGAACAAACCTACATCCGTATACACTTTGGCGGTGCTTTCGTTGTAGTTCCCCGTACCGACGTGAACATATCGGCGCAACCCTTGCTGCTCCCGGCGTACAACGAGAATGATTTTTGCATGTGTTTTCAAACCGACCAAACCATAAACGACATGGCAGCCTGCCTTTTCTAGCTTCCGAGCCCATGCAATATTCCGTTCCTCATCAAACCTGGCTTTCAGTTCCACAACAACGGTAACTTGCTTCCCGCTCTCTGCAGCGAGCGCGAGCGCTGGAATAAGACGCGAGTCACCATTGACTCGGTAAAGCGTCATTTTAATAGCCAGAACCTGTGGATCTTCTGAAGCTTCCAGTATAAAATCTGTCACCGGTTCAAACGATTCATACGGGTGATGAACCAGCACATCCTGTCTGCGAAGTAGCTCAAAATGACTTTCTCTCGGCAGGAACTCAGGCGGATATACAGGTTGTACAGGACCATATTTGAGATGTGAGAAACCTTCGAGGCTATCCACAAATCCAGCTAAAAAGCTGAGATCCAGCGGTCCATCAATTTCAAAGATCGGGTCCTGAATTTCAAACTCCTCTTGCAGCTCCTGTAGCGCGTCACTACGGAAATCCTTGCACACTTCCAGTCTGACAGGGGCTCCGCGACGTCTGCGACGCAGCTCTTTTTCGATGGCCTCCAGCAAGTCTTCCGCTTCTTCTTCATTAATGGAGAGATCTGCGTTTCGAGTTACCCGGAACTCCTGCACAGCCAGCGATACATATCCGCTGAACAAGGTGTGCACATGCTGTTTAATCAGGTCTTCGATCAGAATGAAACTTTTTTTCTTGCTATTGGCCCTCAGAGGAACCTTTACAATGCGAGGAAGATTGGAAGGTACCTGCACGATCGCCATAAATGGCTCGCCATCCTGCTCATCTTCTTTTTGTAGCATTACGGACAGATAAACGGACTTGTTATGCACCAGCGGAAAAGGTCGACTCTGGTCGATAGCCATCGGCGTAAGCACCGGAAAAATAATGTCATGATAATATTGATCCATTGCCCGTTGCTGCGTCACATTAAGATCCACATACTCCTGGATGTGCACGCCTTTCTTGGCGAGAAGACGAATGAGCTCACGGTACGTTTTATATTGCTCCGCGACCATGGCCCCGGTTCGTTTAATGAGTCTGCGGTACAACCCTGAAGGGGTATAACCAGTGAAATCTTTTTGTGTGAATCCAGCCTTGATTTTCTCCTTGGTCTCTGCGAGCCTGACACTGACAAACTCATCCAGATTGCTGGCAACAATGCCAAGAAACTTCATCCGCTCCAGCATAGGCGTTGTAGCGTCCTGTGCCTCTTGAAGCACACGCCGATTAAATTCAACCCAACTCAAATCACGATTAACATAGTTGCCTGTTTTAATATCTTTATGCATGTATGGCCTCCGAATGTGATGCATGTCAATTCTTATTTGAACTTCTACTATAATTGTACTATTCGTAATCGACTCCAAGCGTCATCGGAATGTTAACGCAGTGTTAAATTTATGTAAATGATAACTCATGACCGCAACTTTTTCCATCCCTTTACAAAGCACAATAGACAAGGTAAAGTGAACTACAGTGTGTTTTGATCGGCTGTCGTTATTATTCCAAATTCACGTTATTTTAAAGGAGTATCTCATGAAATCGAACAAACCTAGAACATTGCAAAAAAACATTGAATTTTTCACCGCTGCCCTGTCCCAATGTGTGGTTACCGCATGGCAGGAAGATCCCGCAGGTGTATATTGTGAAGTCGGCCACGGCATTGTCGAGCAGATCAGTGATGACAGCGTGCGAATTCGCAATGAGGATGGAACGAAAAGCCATTATGCTCGGGACACGACGATGTTTCAAACCGAAAAATAATTTTTGCGTAAATATGAAAAAAAAGACTAGCTTTCCGAAACAGAGTGTTGTATACTCTTGCCACAAGGAAAGGAGGTGCGTCAACATTTCTAATGTCATGTTGAACGTGTCCCTTACCCGATCCACTACTTCCAAATAAATTGGATGGTAATGGAGGCGCGGGATACGGATCAATGTTTTAAAAAGCGCCACGGGTAGAAAAGCCGTCTTCGGACGGCTTTTTGTTTTGTCTTTTTCTATATAATACATAGGAATGTAACATGTGAAAAAGATGAGAAGTTAAGAAAACAACCAAAATATTGGAAACGGACCCTTTAGCACCATGATTTCGGAAGGCTATAATGAGGATGCATCTCAACTTATAACCAAGGAGGCATGTTGTTATGTTTAGAAATGTAAGGGGTTTCAAGACAAGCATTTTGCTAGCTTTTGTTTTATTAATCACTTCGATCCTGCTACCTGCAGGTCAGCACGCCAGTGCCGCACCGAGTTTTGCCAAAGGAGCAGACATTAGCTGGGTTCCCGGCATGGAAGCTCAAGGGTACAAGTGGAAAGATAAAAACGGGGTACAACGGGACATCATTGATATCTTGAAAAAGGATTACCAGATTAACTCTGTTCGCATCCGTGTTTTCGTTAATCCTTCGAATGATTATGGTAACGGTTACATGAATAAAGATCGCGCTGCCGCTCTCGCACAACGTGCTAAAAATGCAGGTATGAGTGTCATGCTGACACTGCATTACAGCGATTCCTGGGCAGACCCAGGCAAACAAACTAAGCCAGCCGCATGGAAAAATTATACGTTCCAGCAGTTGATGGATGTTGTCTGGAGCTATACCCGTGACGTTATGACAACCATGCAGAGCAAAGGTGTCACTCCAGACTGGGTACAGATCGGCAACGAAACCAGCAACGGTATGTTGTGGGATGATGGTAAAGCTTCGGTTAACATGAAAAATTATGCTTGGCTCGTGAACACAGGACATAACGCTGTAAAATCCATAAGCAGTGGTACCAAAACGATAGTGCATCTTGCAAACGGAGATGACAATGCCCTGTTTGTCTGGAATATCGGTGGACTGATCAACAATGGGGCCAACTTTGACATGATTGCAATGTCTCTCTACCCTTCTGCTTCCGGCTGGAATACAGCTGTGACAAAAACGGTCAACAATGCAAAAGATATGATTAATCGTTATGGTAAAGAAATTATGATCTCCGAAATTGGCATGGACAATAATCAGCCCGCGGCAGGAAAAAGCTTTGTCGCAGCGATGAAAAATCAGATTCGCAATTTGCCAAGTGGCAAAGGAAAAGGTGTATTCTACTGGGAGCCACAAGCTACTCCAGGTTATAATGCTGGTTACACCAAAGGCGCTTGGCAGTCCAATATGATGCCAACGGCTACCATGGAAGGGTTCATTGACTAAGCACAGGAGTTAGAAGCATTTTTGGGGAGGAGACTGCGAGTGGACGTTCCGGGGGCGGGGCGTTCTTTCGATCGCTGGTTGTCCTCGGATCGTTCTGGAATTTCCCCCTCATAGGAGAAAATCCGATGACAAACGCGAACGCTTCGCTTCTACAGAATCGCTCCCGCCCCCTCCACTACGCGCTACGCCTTAAGGGTGGGCTTCTAAAACGTGCTTCGACTTTTCACGGGAGTAAAGGGGAAACATTTATAAAAGGCGCCCACCCATTCGGATGGCGCCTTTGGACGTTGAAGAGCGTTATTGCACCCTATTGACTGGGTGCTTGGAGATATCTACGGTTGAGCGTTTCGAGGGGCAAGTTCAAATGATCCTGCTCGAACTTACATGAACACCATAACAGCTATAAGAGATACAAAAAGACTGAGGATAGCAATCATCGCTTGAATACAGCTAAACGATATATTCTCGATCAGGATCATGTGTTTTCTCTGTACAACATACGAAAATAGAAATGAAGGAAGGATAACCGGAAGATATTGATGAAGATCCGCAACACTCGTACTTGGCAATAGTGTGCCAAGATATCCGTTTGTCGTTTCGTTCACGATTAACCACGTATAGATCATGCCACTGATTACTGAAAAAAGAAACGGAGATATGAAACGAATCCTGTTCCCCGGTAGAACGAAACGACCAGGCTTGTGCTCTGACAACTCATCATTAACCATCATCATTCTCCTCCTAATTCATCATTTGATGATTTTGTTCCTGAAATGCCCTAAAATTCAGCAAACCAGCAACAATAGCCAGAATCGTTAGTACAGCTGCAAACAAATAGAGGTTCACGATGCCTATGATTTCAGCTAGCCAAGCCATACCCAGCAAAGATATGCAAAATATGAGATGCATCATGGAGGCTTGAGCTGATAAAACCTTGGGTAACATCGGATTAGCCACACTACTTTGAATCAACGTACGTCGGTTAATCATAGCAAGCTCAGCAAATGGCCCCATTAACATGACCAGGAACAACGCAACAAAAGACTGTGAGTTTAAAGCATAAACGGCAGTTAGGATTCCATACCCTGCCATCCCTATCATCATAACTGAAAAATATCGACGTCCAATGATTCTGCCTAGGGCAAGTACCAGCAAACCACCACTAATGGTTCCAGCAAAATAAGCTGCATTGATGAAGCCCCACCATTCTTCTCCCTGTCCAAGCGCCACTTGCACAAACGCAAGCGTGAAAGCACCTACCCAAATAGAGCCACCAAGCATGTCGATCATATCCATGAACGTAAGCACTCGCAGACGAGGTGTCTTCCATATCATCTTCCAACCTTCGGTTAACGTGTGCCATCTACTTGTGCCCAGATCAGAAGAAATATCTGCTGCTGCATTCACACGCTTCTCTGGTATCCCTCCATGCGTTGGTTCCTTAACACCAAGTGTAAATACAGCTGCCAAGCCATAAATAACAGCTGCGATTAACAACGTTGAACTTGATCCAATGAATGCAACAATTACGCCGCTTAGGCCCCAACCTGCAAATTGTACAACTTGATCGCTGACGCTCATGAGTCCATTGGCTTTGAGTAGACCTTGTTCATGAGTCACCAGTCGTGGAATCAGCGCATTTCGAGCTGGTGTTGTCCACCCATCGAGAAAAGACATCACAAATATAAGCGAAAACACAAGCACTAATGAGGATTCTACGCTATTAAGCTGTATGTACACTGCCAGACAGATGAACAACAGGAATTGCCCGGTTTGTGAAAAAAAGAGTAGACTCGGCAACTTAAATCGCTGAATGAATAGAGGTGCAACTAAACTACTCAACAACTGAGCCCCACTGCGAATCAATGGCAAAAGTGCCGCAGACACAAGCGAATTTGTACGATCCAGTACCATAACCGTAAGGGCCATAATATACAATACGTCCGCGGCATTGGCTGCTGTTTGGGTTGTCCACAGATAATAAAAAGCACGGGTTAAATACGAGGACTTCATGAACATCTTTCTCCATTTCTATAGCATGCTGTGAAAAAGCATTAAGGGATACTCTCTTTTAGTAATTATATTATCCGTAATCTGCAACATCACTTCGCGGTCGCGCAATTCCAGCACATCCGATGTAGACAGGTCTTCCGGCGTAATCCACCTCGCGTCTGCAATTTCTATAGTATCCAGTTGCAAAGAACCGCCTATAATCTCACCGATAAAATGGAATAAAACCACCTGTTGCTGAAGACTGCTTATAAAATTGTAAATACCTGTTGTAGCAGTTAGTCTAACATCATAACCCGTTTCTTCTCTCACTTCACGATGTGCCGCATCCATTACATCTTCTCCATACTCTATTCGGCCTGAGGGGTAATTCCATGTGTATCGAACAGATGCTTTGTTCTCCTTAACGATCAGCACTTTCCCTTTATTTACAATAGATACACTCACAACGAATACAATGCCTTGTTGCTTCATCAACCCTAACCTCCACCGCCGCAAAAATTCATTCCCTACAATTAGAACATACGTTCCTTAATTTGTAAATAAAAGAATCATTCAGGTTGCCTTACGACTGTGAATTTGGTAAAAAAAAAGCCCTCCTCATCCTTAAGGATGGAAAGGCTAATCATCAGAAAGACTAGATCAATTCAAGTCTTTCAACCCTTTTATGATGTATTAGATCGCTTTCTGTTCCTGGACAGACTTCGCCAGTTTTGTAGCACGCATCGAAGCAATAGCATAGACGATAAGTGCTACCCAAATGAAGGCGAAACCAACCAGCAACACAGGAGAAACAGTTTCCTTAAACACAAATATGCTCAGGACCAACATAATCGTTGGACCGATGTATTGCACAAATCCGAGCGTGGACAGCGACATGCGGGCAGCTGCACGTGCAAAGAACAGCAGCGGCAATGCGGTTACAACGCCGGAAAGCAACAATTCAAAAAACATTGGCGCTGGCAATGTCCAGGCCGTTGTTTTACCCACAATGCCAAGATAAATCCAGTAACCTAATGCAACAGGCAGGACAACTGCCGTCTCTGACAGCAAGCCTACTGACGCATCTTGCTTGATTTTTTTCTTAGCCAGACCATATAAACCAAAGGATGCAGCCAGTGAAATGGAGATCCACGGGAAACGTCCGTAGTCGATCGTAATAATCAGCACAGCAAGCGCTGCAATAGCAATGGCCAGCCATTGCCCCCGGTTCGGTTTCTCATGAAGGAAAACGACGGCAAGCAGCACATTCAGCAAAGGGTTCAGATAATAACCAAGACTAGTCTCCACCACATGACCGTTGTTCACAGCCCAGATGAAAATCAGCCAGTTGATCGCAATCAACAGTCCACTAGCCGTGAGCGACAGTAAAGTTGATCGGCTGGTCCAGATTCGTTTTACATCACTCCAGCGGCGCTGGATAGCGACTAAAATCCCCATAAATACAAATGACCACACCACCCGATGTGACAAAATCTCACCAGCCGGCACGTTGTTAAACAGCTTCCAATAAAGTGGGAGGATTCCCCACATGACATACGCAATAATGGCATTAATTAATCCGCTATTCATGAAACATACCTCTCTTTATGTTCTCTGTCTGAGTCTCTATTTAATCTCTGATGTCTCAACGGATTATACGCCTCGTTCCTTACATAAGTAAAGAAATACTTATAAAAATACAATTTTGTAACAATATACATAGCAGTCTAAACACACAACTTCATTGAAGTGCATTGCTTCTCTTCATAATAGCGTATAATAAGATAAATTCTTTCTCTATGGGGGCCATGACGATGTCACAAGATATCTGGTTTAACTTGCCGGTCAAAGATGTAGAAAAGGCAACTTCTTTTTTTAATGCAATAGGATTTAAAACGACGAACGTTGGTAGCGAGAGAGCCATGATCTCCATAGACCAAACTACAATTATGCTTTTTCCTTATGCAACTTTCGAGAAATTTACCGGAGCCAGAGCTGTGGACACTTCGCATAGCGCAGAGGTTATCATCTCCATTGGTGCTGATAGCAGAGAAGCAGTCGACTCCTTTATTCAGAATGTAGAGCGTGCCGGAGGAGGCATCTTTGGCAAGCCAGGAGAGACGGACGGTTGGATGTATGGTGCAGGGTTTGCGGATTTGGATGGTCATCGCTGGAATCTGCTGTACATGGATGAGAGCAAGATGCCAAAGCGTCAATAATGAGCCCAATCATAGATAACATCTGATAGATCATAAATAATTTTACATCAACAAAAACGGACACTCGCTTATCCAAGCAAGTGTCCGTTTGTTTTTAGTTTATTTTACAAACATATCTAATTATTACTTCGCTTCGCCAACTACAGTAAAGCGTTCATTTTTATGCTGCGGGTTCTCAATCTCATCCACAAGCGCAATCGCGTAATCGGCATAGCTGATGTAGCTGTTGCCTTCACTGTTTACCATAATTACATCGTTGCCGGACTGGTATTTTCCAGTACGTACGCCTTCCGGATTGAAGAAACCAGCCGGGCTAAGGAATGTCCATTGAATGCCGGAAGATGCTTGTAAGTCTTGCAGGTTCTTTCCTTGGTTGGATGCTGTTGCTTTGTACGCATCAGGGAATCCAGGGGAATCGACAACACGCAGCGTTTTGGACTCGTCCGTGAACAAGCTCCCCGCACCACCCACAACGATCAGACGAGTGTTAGGAGCATCTTTCAAAATGTTGATCAGGGCTTGTCCAGCTTCCACGTGCAGGTTTTCTTTGCCTGCTGGTGCACCAAACGCATTCACAACCACATCAAAGGCCTGAACATCTGAAGCCGTCAGATCAAATACGTCTTTTTCCAATACATTCAGGCTTTTGTCTTCTAATTTGGATGCATTTCGCACAATCGCTGTTACTTCGTGCCCGCGGTCTACCGCTTCTTTCAAAATAGTACTTCCCGCTTTACCTGTTGCACCAATAATTGCAATTTTCATCGTCAATCTCTCCTTCAGTATCGTTTTTTTACTACCTATTATGTTAAGGTTGTTTCCCTAATTCACAATGTAACTATAAATGTTACAACTTATCTTGTCAATACGTTTTCTTTTATCTTTTAACCATACATCCACGAAAGATGTGGAGCTGGAATGAAGTTCATTAGATAACAATGAATAAAGTTGATCCTTGCACTAAAAATAAACAGATGAATATCCTCCTGCCAATATTATTAATGCCATAATAAGAAGCCTTGTTCTCAATAAACAAGGCTTCTTTCCTTTCTTCTTCACACCATCAACTTAGGCGCTCCTACGTCCCAATCTCCAAGGGGAAGCATGGATAAACTCTACTGGCAAAGATGTCACTGGGCTGTCACCATTACTTGAAAATGTTGCTCCCGCTGGGGCTCCTGATGTGATGACACCAGCATGATAAGTGCTTACCCCAAGAGGAAATACATAATTGCGACCCCCGTTGTTATCCCAAGTACCACTTCCGTTGTTGAAAACGGCCTCCAGTCCGGTCGATGTACCTACATCGATTGTAATTTTGTTATACCCTGGCAGGTCTGATACTGGGATTGGAACACCTGGAGGTGTCGTCCATGTCCCTCCTGCCGGACGGTAATGAATGTTAGGCTGCGCGTATCCCTGCTTATAGTAGAGTGTGACACTATTGCTCTTTGGTGCAGCATCGGTCGTCACACGGACTTCCGCACTTGCTGCCGATTTGTTCTGCGCTGCATCATAAGCTACAACATAGTAAACATGAGCTGTCTCAGCGTTCAAACCTGTATCCGTATACGCAGTTGTTGTGCTTGTGCCAATGTTGACGCCATCCCGAAATATTTCGTATCCGGTTACACCTGTATTATCTGTTGATGGACTCCAAGCAAGGGATACACGATCGGAAGCTTTTGAGGTGACTGTCAGATTTGTGGGTACGCTAGGCGGAGCCGTATCTGCTTGTGGCCCACCTTGAGTGATGACCCCTGCATTATAGGTGCTCACCCCTAAAGGGAACTGATAGTTCTTTCCACCGTTGTTGTCCCACGTACCGCTGCCATTGTTGAAAACCGCTTCAAGTCCGGTAGCAGTGCCTACATTCACGGTCATTTTCATGTATCCTGGCATTTCAGCTGCCGTCATTTTTACACCCGGAGCCGTCGTCCAGGTTCCACCTGTCGGACGATAATGAATATATGGATTGGTGTAACCCTGTTTGTAATATATGGTGACCACATTGCCTTCTTTGGTCTTTACCGTGACTGACTCACTGACGGCCGAGACATTTCCTGCCGCATCGACGGCTTTGATGGTGTATACATAATTGGTTGCGGGAGCGAGAGAAGAATCGGTATACGTCAGTCGGGTTGCTTCTCCAACTTTACTTCCATCACGATAGATGTCGTATCTCGCAACTCCGTAATTATCCTGACTTGCTACCCAGTCCACAGTTACAGTGGATGAAGTAGACTCTTTAATCACAACGTTTGTCGGTGCTGTTGGTGGCTCAGTATCTGCAACGAGTGTCTGCACTTGTAAAGTTTGACTGGCATCAGATATGTTATTGGCCTTATCCCTGGCTTTAATGCTGTACGTGTAGGTTTTGGCAGGTTCAAGTCCGGTATCTGTATACTCCGTCGTCTGGGAACTGCCCACTTTGGTGCCATTCCGATAGATATCATAACCATCGACACCAACATTGTCCGTAGCTGCTGTCCATTGAAGAGTGACACTTTGATCCGTTACACGTGTGGATTTCACCCCGGTTGGAGCGGAAGGCGGCATCTGATCCACGACTAGGAATGGGTGAGTACCCTGGATCGTTCCACCCGCATCCTCCACCACTTTACCAGTGGTGTCCTTCTTGTATTTTCCGGTTCCTACATACACCGTCTGAATCTCACTGCGAGTCACATTGCCGTTACCGTCTACCGCCTCGATATAATAGTCAACCAGTTGATCCCTGAAATCGTTGAAATAGGTATAATACATATCGCCGATTTCTTGAGCTCTTACACGTTTAAACATGTCCGTACTGCTTGGTTGCCAAGCCACCCCGTTGATGTCAGGCTTCAAATCACGCTTGGTCATCGGATATTCCTTCCAAAGGCTCACTTTTGCAGGATCAATGTTGGACACACCTTTGGCTTTGAGCGCTGCCGGATCATACACACGGAAAGTGTTATCCTTCGCATCCGCCTGCTTATCCCGATGAGTCCGTACTTTCACTTTGATATCACGAATCCCGCTCACATCATAAGCGTAGGTGTAGATGCCAAACGTATTGTCAAAATAATGAAGCGTCCATCCCTCTGCCTTACTAACATTGGCACTGCCTGGATTATACGGATAACGCTGCGGCCACCAGACTGACGGGCCTGTGCGATCCTTAGTTAGCTGGCCATTAACGTATGGCTTGGAGAAAAACAGAGACTGATTAAAGGATAGTGTCGGCTTCACACCGTCATCCACATTTTCATCATAGTATCCAAAACCGGAATCCAGCGCTGGCAAAAGGAAATACCAGCTCAGCTCTGCCGGGTTCGCCCCACCCTTATAATTGTTTGCCGGATCTCCCTTGACTGGGTAAGCCATCATCCATGGATTCAGCTGATTGCCTTCGTAGGTGATCTCCCGATCCAGTGCTGTAGAAGGTTTCCAATGGTTCGGGTTGTCATCCAGCCACATTTGTTCGGCTGTCTTTGCATAGTTGAGCGCTGCCTGTTCCAGGGGCAAAGTTACGCTCCAGATAGTGATAACCGTATTCAAAGGATACCGTCATGCCTTCCTGAACCCCGTCCAGATTCTTTTTGGGCTCCAGTTGAAGACCGGTAGCTTTGTTGAACGCATCAAACTGTCCTTTCCAGATGCCAAAAGGTAGACGCCAGTGATACCATGTCGGATCGGATGAGGAGTCACGCGTATCGATCCACGAGCCATCCTGCACATGTACCACATCCTCGGCTTTTGGCGTATTCGTACGCAAGTACTCGTTGATGCTCTCTCCTTTTACCCCGGGTTGTGCATAAGTCACATCGCCTGCATTGCGCCAAGTGTCCTCAGAACCTGCACGGCCTGAAGAATTATCCCCATCATGTGCAATAACAAAAAACTGCTTCTGATCCACTAGTCCCTCAAATGGTTTGAGTGCATCTGCCTTCACCGAGCCTTGGTAGCCTTCTTCCCATGATTCTGCCTGAGCTACAGGGATACCAACAATCTTCTTCTCTGCTCCGGTTTCGGGATTCACGTGCCGCACCCAGTGCGGTGTAGAGGCAAATGGGTATTTGTTGTACACGACCTGTTTTTCATTGAACATCGGTGCAGACACCCACGAACCAACACTACTGGTGTTTTGCAGATCGGCTCGATTTGGTGGAGAAATCATCGTATCCTTGCCAGGATCGTTCAACAACGGATAATCTTTGAGAGTACGTGAAAAGTGATTGTTGCCGATCACAGACCATTCAATGCCCAGCTGATCCAGCACGGGAATAATGCGTTCCGAGAAGCCAAGCTCGGTCGGGAAGAAACCTTTGGATGATTTGAAGCTGTCCCCTAGGAAAAAGGGTTGAGCCATGACTGCATTTTGGTATATCAGATCCTTGAGCAAATATTCATTACCCGCAAGTGGCCCCATAGAGTGGTGCCCGGTAAAATGAACGAGATCCATCGTACGTTCTCCATGGGTCGTTTTCAGATTGTTGTACGCGCTCTTCCAGGGAGCACCCCAAGCTTTGTTGTTGTAACCGTTTACATTATTGGTATACATAAAGCTGTCCACATTGTTAAGAAGGGAGCCTGACATGGTTACCTGCATACCTGCGGCTGGATGGTTATTTTTGAGATCACCTGCCACTTGCCATGGCCAACTGAGATAGGCTCCTGTTTTCGCATGATGCGTGTAATAAGCGACCAGATCGTCATGTGGCATCGGTGCACCACCAGGCAGAAAATACGGATAACCTGCTGGGGGATTTTTTTTCAATTCTATGACTTGCCCGTCATAGGTGTATCGGATGGGTGATCCTACAGGTGTGGAAGCATACTTGGCCGTATCGTAGTAAGCCCAGAAATTCGGCATATGGTTATGGTACACATGGGAAGCGGAGATTTCAGCATAAGCTGCTGGGGTATGTGTGGAAACAACGATGGATAATGCCAACAGAAATGCGCCTAGCCTGCGCACAAGCTTCATGTTTTTCCTCCCTTATCTGTTGCCCCTGTGGGGACCATGAATTTGAATTCATTTGAAAGTCAGTAGAACCTTGCTAACGAATCTTTTGTTTGAATGTGAAAATGAGCCTGCTATCGCGCCTCCTCTCTCCTGTAATCCTGTCATTCTTTGATTTTCTGCTAAAAAAATCTTCGAGCGATCCAAGCAAGATAACGCCTTTTTGCACAAACGTTTGCATATTTAAGAAATGAATAACCTCTTATACACCAACGATTATCGGGTATGACACCGGCAAATACGTCGATTATAAGTTTAATTATTGCAAACGTTTGCACAAAATAATATACCTACACATGGAACAAAATGTCAATATCGGAAATGCGTAATCAACCCTCCCCACTTCAGACTGGCTTAAAGTACCTATCAAACTACACGAAGCACAAAAAAGCACACTTCCAGCGAATCCTCTTCGCCGAAAATGTGCCTTGACCGTTGTATCTTTTTGAACGCTTTAATGTATTGACACGCTCAACCCCATACTATTCGCAGATTAACAATCTTTATCCGGTACCCCTGCTTCTTCACGTGTACGGAAGGATGAGCCGCAGCCGCATGTAGCTACTGCGTTCGGGTTGTGAATGGTGAATCCGCCGGACATGCCGGAATCTTCAAAATCAATTTCAAGTCCATTCAAATATTTCACATTTTCTTTTTCCACAACGACTTTCATGTCCTGAATGTCCATATATATATCCTCATCGGACTCTTTATCGTCAAAGCCCATGGCGTACGAAAATCCGGTACAACCGCCCGGTGCTACGCCAAGACGCAGGAACATTCCAGGGGTCTCTTGCTGTGCAAGCATCTCTTTCAATCGGTCTGCAGCCGTTTCGCTGATACTAATCATGCCAGGTCACTCTCCTTTTCATCACTCTTCCTTCAAATTATACTCCACTCCGTCAAGGGGCTCAAGTCATGTTTGCCCGCTTCCGCGTTCCCCATGAACTCCTTTTTCTTCCCAGTGTATTGAACCCCTGCGACACGAGGTTTATAATGGATAGGTGGTCACTCTGAAAATGTCAATATTTTGTCATGAGATATTCGGATGTTGGTCATATATGGAGTTGTAATTTTTTTCACATTTCGAGACTGGTTATCAGTCCCCAATGCATATAGAGTCACTTTGACTCCTTTTGAAAAAATAAACTTTTCGATTGCAGCACACGCTGCACCGGGTAATAAGAGTTAGTCTTTCACAGGAAGGCGGCAGTTGACCGCATCTTTGCTATGTATTTCTGTTTAATGGTTCAACACACCACAACTCGAATTCCGGTAAAGAACAGGAGGAAACAGCATGTCTACATTGGTAACACCGTTCACCGACAAAAGAATGGCTGAAATCGTTGAGAAAGTACAGAACGGCGTAAGGCTGAGCGTAGAAGACGGCGTATATCTGTATCAAACAGATGATCTGCTGACTTTGGGCCAGCTGGCCAATGAGGCCAATCTGCGGAAGAACGGCAAGAAAGTCTATTTTATTGAGAACATGAGCCTTTATTTCACCAACGTATGCGAAGCTCGCTGCGCATTTTGTAATTTCCGCAAAGACCAGGGTGAGGAAGGCTCTTATACGTTATCCGGTCCGGAAATGATCGACTATGTGGAACAGCATATTCATCCAGGCGTGCGTGAGTTCCATATTGTAGGTGGACATAACAACCATGTTCCTTTTCAATATTATGTCGATTCACTACGTGCTTTAAACGAAAAATATCCGGATGTCACGCTGAAAGCTTACACTGCGGCAGAGATTGATTTCTTCACCCGCATCAGCGGCCTGAGCATCAAGGAAGTTCTGCAGGAGTTGCAAAAAGCTGGCCTGAAAACACTGACTGGTGGCGGCGCCGAGATTCTCTCGGATGAATACCGCAAAAAAATGCGTGTAGACAAAGCCAACGTGGATCGTTATCTTGAGGTGCACCGCACAGCTCATGAGCTCGGCATGCGTACACATACGACGATGTTGTATGGATCGATCGAATCCTATGAGGACCGCGTCAATCATATGGTGCAGATTCGTGAACTGCAAGACGAGACCAACGGATTTATGGTCTTTATTCCGCTTTCCATGCAGCCAAAAAGTAAAAACGCAAGCATTATGCGTCGTAACTCGGCTTATGAGGATCTGAAAACAATTGCGATCAGCCGACTGATGCTGGATAACATCGATCATATCAAAGCATACTTCATTAACATCGGTCCACAGCTGGCTCAAGTTGCCCTTGGTTTCGGTGCTTCGGATGCACATGGTACGATTGTTCGCGAACGGATTAGTCATGCCGCAGGTGCTCTCACACCTGAAGGCCTTACACGTAAAGAGCTCATATGGCTTATTAAGGGTGCGGGACGTATTCCAGTAGAACGTGATACGTTCTACAATGAAATACAAGTTTACGAATAGCTCTGATTAGTTTCATTGATCTAGGCAAGGATTACAGCAGCAGAAGCATCACTCATCAAAGAACGATACTTTCTTCAATCAGAGGGGACGTTTGATCAGAGTGATGCTTAACTGTGATCACATATTTCAAATTTTTATCTTTTCATTATGAATTATTCAAATTATTCAAACTAAAACAACACACGGAGCAGCTATGTGAGGACATAGCTGCTCCGCAGGTTACAGCCCCAGCAATGGGACTGATGCAGAAAGGAAGCCGAGTCATGAAAAATTTCGTCATTCTTGGAGGCGGTTATGGCGGCCTCACGATCATCAAGGAACTTCTGGAAGGTAAAATTCCGTCAGATACGCAAATTGTACTGGTGGATCGCAGCCCCTTTCAAGGATTAAAGACCGAATATTACGCACTCGCAGCAGGAACAGTATCCGATTACGACCTGCGTATCCATTTTCCGGTAAATGAGAAAGTAACACACCGTTTCGGTGAGGTTACAGCCATTAATCTGGAGCAGCGTCAGATTGAATTCGAAGGTCAGGAACCGCTTGAATATGACAAGCTTGTGATTGGACTAGGTTGTACGGATCGTTTCCACAATACACCTGGTGCTGAAGAATACAGCTGTACCATTCAGAGTTTCAGCAAAACACGCGAGACGTACCTGCGTCTGAATGAGGTAAAAGCTTATGGGCATGTTCACATTGTGGGCGGTGGCCTAAGTGGTGTTGAGATGGCAGCCGAATTACGCGAAAGCAGACCGGATCTGAATATCAGTATTCTGGATCGCGGTGAACGAGTATTATCCGCATTCCCTCAACGTCTCTCCTCTTATGTTCACGAATGGTTCGGCGAACATCAGGTTGAAGCACGAGGACATATTGCTATCTCGCGAGTCGAGCCTAACGCGATCTACAACCGCGATGAACAGATTCAAACGGATGCTGTTGTATGGACGGCAGGCATTCAGCCGGTGAAAGTCGTTCAAGACCTTGATGTAACGAAAGACCCACAAGGTCGTGTCGTATTAAATGAGTACTATCAGATTCCGGAGTATACCGACGTTTACGTGGTAGGTGACTGTGCCAGTGTACCTTATGCACCGAGTGGTCAGGCTGCGGAGGTTCAGGGTGAACAGATCGCTCATATTCAGCATGCCCTCTGGAAAGGCGAAAAGCCCAATCCGCAGCCTCTTAAGCTTCGCGGCACACTGGGCGCGCTTGGCAAGAAAGCTGGATTTGGGCTGATGGGCAAAACGTCCATGATGGGACGAGTGCCTCGTATTCTGAAAAGCGGCGTGCTCTGGATGTCCAAGCGTCATCTTGGTTAATTGAGGTTAATCGAGATCCAGCGCGTCCCAGGCATCCGCTTCGGCAATTTTGGCTAGAATGGCGTTATATAGATCTTCTACTTTATCTGTGGTTACGACTTCACCATTGACCAAGGCAAAAGGTGTCATATAACATTGACCACAATTGGTCAGACAGCCGTATTCGATCACGTCATAGTCCGGATTTTCATCCAGTTGATCCATGACTTCATCCGTGCCAAAATGCATATTGTTAGCACAAAATTCAATAATTGGTCTCATTTCAGTTCACCTGCTTTGTTTGACCATTTTAATTTATGGTCATTTGTAATATAATATAGGAAGGAAAGGAGTTGAACAATATGAGCGAAAACGCACAAAGCACCATGTATGATGAGGTATCTGATGTGCTTGATAAACTTCGTCCGTTCCTGCAACGCGATGGCGGTGACGTGGAACTGGTCGACGTGGAGGACGGCATCATTAAGCTGAAACTGGTCGGTGCCTGCGGCAGTTGCCCAAGCTCCACCATTACCTTAAAAGCCGGGATTGAACGCGCCCTTCTTGAAGAAGTTGAGGGTGTACAAGAAGTTGTACAAGTATTCTAATCAATCCTTCACGAAATAAACCTCAGAGAGCCTTTCGCTTCGCAAGAAGCGAGAGGCTCTTTTTTTGTAATTCCATCAGATGGTAGGCCGGATCGGATCAAGTCCTCCAGATACATCCATAATGTTACCTGTTATAAAATCCGAATGATCCAAACACAGGTACGTGATCACTCGCGCAATATCTTCTCCACTGCCAGGCCGACCTCTTGGTGTTTCTTTATCAGTTATGCCCGCAATCTCATCAATCATTTTCTCTTTGTTCGCACCACGAATATCTCCGGGGCAAACCATATTGACCGTAATCCCATAAGGTGCCTCTTCAACAGCAAGAGTCTTGGTAAACGAAACCAGACCTACCTTGGCAGCAGCATATACGGCACGATGAGGCCAGGATCTTGCTTCACCCGCGTGACTGAAGCCAAAATGAATAATACGTCCCCACTGCTTGCGGCGCATTTCCGGCAAAACAAGCTGATCCAGAATCATTGGCCCGAGCAGGTTGCCCTGCACTAACATCTGTACCTCTGCTTCGGAATAATCTGCGAACACCCGACGCTCTCGTACAAAAGGGCCGGCGTTATTCACCAGAATATCAATATTCCCCAACTGCGTTTGTACCGTATCAACGAGCGTATGAATCTCTTCTACTTTGGATATATCCGCCTGAACGGCAATGCAGCGCACCCCTTTGGCGATAATCTGAGCTTGCAACGATTCGGCTTCTGTTCTGCTATGCACATAATTAAGGGCAATGTGGCATCCCTGATCCGCCAGACTGAGGGCTGTCATTTTACCAAGACCTTTGGCACTTCCCGTTATGAGGGCAATCTTTCCCTTCACGTTCATCCCCCTCTTCAAAGAGCAGTCACTCATTCAGTATAAAAGATTTAGGCTTGCCTCACAACTTGCATGTGCTCACAATCTGTTCCAGTTATTTGAAGAATACAAATAAGTCCTGATTATCCAAATTTATCTTGATTACCTTACATACCTGTGATAATGTCTTAACGTCGTTTCTTATCTAAAAAACGCCATTATCATGTTCGAAAGGATCGTGTTCAATGAAGAAATGGTTCAAATTGAGTTCATTTAGACTCACAGTGCCATTAGTTCTAATGTATTCTATACTATTAGCGGATATCGGACCCGTCTCTGCTACCAATGAGCACATTACCTCATCATCCAATGAATACGAATGGGTGGATGGCCCGAATACCATATCTCTTGATGGCAAAGCCTCACTTGAGCTTCCAGCAAACTACTCATTTCTAGGTAAAACGGATACACAACGCTCCATGCTGGAACTTGGTAATCAGCCGAACGGGAATGAGATCGGAAGCCTGTACAGTAACGATCCCATGGGTTCATGGTCTGTCATATTCGAATACGTGCAGAGCGGGCATATTCATGACGATGACGAAAATCAATTGGATGCTCACGAGTTATTAAGTAACTATATGCGTTGGGAAGTTGAACATAACCGTAATGCAACAGAAGAAAACGAACTCCATGTAACAGGGTGGGAGGTTGCACCTGATTATAATCCTTCCAGTCATCAACTGATTTATGCACTCGGATTCAAAGATAGCTACGAACAAGCCTTGGTCAATTATAATGTTAATCTCTTAACACGCGAAGGTTATATCACGGCGATTCTTGTAACCGAAAAAGCGAATTTGGAGCAAAGTCGTGCTGCTTTTGAAGAAACGGTACTTGGGCATCTTACCGTGAATCCAGGATTCAGATATGAAGATTATAATGATAAAACCGACCAAACATCACGTCTTGGCCTGAACAGTCTCGTGCTGGGGGGAATTCCTTATACCGCGGAAGAGGAAAGTATTTGGAAATTTTTGAAGCATAGATGGTATTGGGGTCTGGGTTTATTCATATTGTTATTTGGCTGGGTCAGATACCAACAGAAAAGAGATGCACTCCATCAAGAGGAAACACAGTATCCGGTGACCCGGGAATATAACTATGAAGAACACGAGCAACAACATACTGCCGAACAGAATGAACTAACGTACTACCGCTCTTCGGATAAAAATTCAAAAACAGAGAATACATAATCATAAATCCAAGTTAACCAACACAGTTTACTAACAATAAGAAAAGGCCGCGCTCTCACATTAGAGAGCCGCGGCCTTTGTTGTAACACATATCAGCAATACCTACGCTGATCTCTCAGAGAACCTTAAAATGCAGGTTCAACTGCACCTTGGTAACGTTCTTTGATGAATTTTTTCACCGTTTCGGAGTGGAGAGCTTCTGCCAGTTTTTTGATAGCGTCGGCGTCTTTGTTATCTTCACGGGACACGAGAATGTTAGCATATGGATTGCCTTGCAAATCTTCGATCAACAATGCATCTTTAGATGGATTGAGGTTTGCTTCCAGCGCATAGTTTGCGTTGATAAATACCAGATCAGCTTCATCCAGCTGACGAGGCATCATAGCTGCATCCAGTTCAATGATTTCCAGGTTTTTCGGATTCGCCGTAATGTCCTGTTTAGTGGATGCAATGTTTGTATCATCTTTGAGGGTAATCAGCCCTTTTTTCGCAAGCAACAAGAGTGCACGTCCACCATTCGATGGGTCGTTTGGAATAGCCACTTTAGCGCCATCTTTCAGTTCATCCAGGGATTTAATCTTTTTGGAGTAACCACCGAAAGGCTCAACATGGACTGGAGTCACAGCAACAAGGTTGAATCCGCGCTCTTTGTTCTCTGTATCAAGGTAAGGCTGATGCTGGAAAAAGTTTGCGTCCAGTTTCTTATCTGCCAGCTGTTGGTTAGGTTGCACATAGTCGTTAAACGTCACCACTTGCAAACGAATGCCTTGTGCTTCAAGTTCAGGTTTGATGCTTTCCAGAATTTCAGCATGTGGTGTAGGCGAAGCACCGACTTTCAATTCAACGGTACGCGGAGCACCTGCTGCGTTATCCGCACCACTGTCGGATTTCTTGTTGTTGCCGCAAGCTGCGAGCACGGCAATCATCATCAAGCTGATTAAAATAATAGACCATTTTTTCATCTGTAAAAACCCCTTCGCATTTTTATTTTTCAATCTATCTGTTATTTCCGGGTGAAATAAATGACCAGACGATCGCCAATCATCTGCAAGAGCTGAACCAGTATAATCATGGATACAACAGAAATAATCATGATCTCATTCTGATATCGATAGTATCCATAGTTAATGGCCAGTGTACCCAGACCTCCACCGCCGACCATACCCGCCATGGCCGTATAGGACACCAACGTAACGATGGTAATTGTAATTCCGGCAAGCAAGCCAGGTAAAGCCTCAGGTAACAACACCCGTCTTACGATCTGAGCTGTAGATGCCCCCATTGCCTGAGCTGCTTCAATGACGCCGCGGTCCACTTCACGTAAAGTATTCTCCACCAGACGTGCAAAATACGGAGCAGCCGAGATAACCAGCGGTGGAATGACACCAAGCACACCTGTAGCGGTGCCCACCAGCGTACGCGTAAACGGAATAAGAGCAACAATTAATATGATGAAAGGTACCGAACGTAAAATATTAACAATAACTGATAATATGATGTAGGTTAGCTTTGAACTAGGTGAAGCCGATCTGCCTGTCATAAACAGAATGACACCAAGCGGCAAACCCAAGAGAACAGTAAACAAACCGGATACAGCAAGAATCTGCAATGTTTCAATGGAGGCCGTACCGACCTCTTCCCAGCGTACTTTGGAAAAATCCATTATCGGAGCACCTCCACATCAAGTCCTTCTGCGGTTAGTTCGGACAAGGTCTGCTCAATCGCAGCGGAGTCACCTTCAAAACGCACCGTCAGTTGACCATAAGGAACCTGCTTGATTGTAGAGATTGTACCTTGCAGAATAGCGAAATCCACACCTGTTTTACGAACTGTTCTCGACAGAATCGCCTCATAGGTTTTATCTCCAAGAAATGAGACCTTCACCAACTTGGAAGAAACACCTGTTGGCAACTCTGTCCCGGCATTTGCCATAACCGCTTCCTCCAGTGCCAGTCCACCTTCGCTGTCACGTGAGACAAAATCCCGCGTGATTGCATGTTGCGGTTTCAGGAACACTTCCGTTACTGGACCTTGCTCCACAATACCACCTTGATGAATAACAGCCACCCGATCGCAAATGTTCTGGATGACGTGCATTTCGTGAGTAATTAGCACAATCGTCAGATTATACTTTTCATTGATATCCAGCAATAACTTCAGAATCGAATTGGTGGTTTGCGGATCAAGTGCCGAGGTTGCCTCATCACAGAGAAGAACATTCGGATCACTTGCCAGAGCTCTCGCTATACCTACACGCTGCTTCTGTCCGCCAGACAGCTGTGCCGGATATTTGCTGCTATGTTGCTCCAGACCAACCAGAGCGAGCATTTCCTTCACCTTGCGATCAATCGCATCCTTAGGTGTGTTGACCAGTTTTAAAGGGAAAGCCACATTGTCGTATACCGTTGCAGAAGACAGCAGATTAAAATGCTGAAAGATCATACCAATCTTGCGTCTTTGCTGCTGTAGTTCACTTTTGCTGAGCTCAGTCAGGTTAATACCATCGACCCAAACCTCACCTTCTGTCGGGCGCTCAAGTAAATTGATACATCGAATCAATGTGCTTTTCCCTGCACCTGAGTGACCAATAACTCCAAAAATCTCACCCTTCTGAATCTTCAGATCAAGGTGTGACAACGCCGTCGTTGTTTTGGCACGTCTGCCATATGTTTTGGTTAATCCAACCAATTCGATCACTAATACTGCTCCTTCCCCATCACCTACATATATCTTTACCCGAAGGAAGGGAAAACTCCCCGTTCTACGCAAAAAAAGAGCCCTTTGCAGATACAAAGATGGCTCTTCACGTGAAATGACCTTCTCATCTGCCAAAATCATGTGCAACATGATTCTGTAGGAATTAGCACCTAACATCAACAAGGATAACCATTCATGTCATCATCGTTGATCGGTTGCCGGGCTTCATCGGGCCTGTCCCTCCGCCACTCTCGATAAGAGAAATATAAAGTTGTAGGTTTATATAGTTTCATGTAGTTCGTCATGTATAATGACCGAACTGCATCAAATGCTGTATTGAAGACACGATTCCATGTAAGATTCGATCTGGAACTCAGTATAATCAAAGTATTCCGATTTGTCAAATGGTATTATTTAAAATCATTGCTATACCTAATGTTTCAAAATCTGTTTACGCCAGATTCGATTGATGTATCGATAGGCCATATTCAGTGTTTCACAGACCATATCTACACCTTGCTGCATTTCGAGAAGATGCTGATCAAGATCCTCCAGCTTCACTTTGCCACGCAACGTCTGATGTAACTGCCACAAATCATCCTGCATTTCCGAATTCATGTAATGAATCTCCATATTACGCCGCTTTCGCAATCTGCTCATCGGTTCTCGGTACGCTTCCTTAATCTTAATTAATTGCTGCGCCAACTCATTATGATCCCGATAATATTCGAATTGCCTCAGAACGGTATAATAGGAGAAATGCACTTTGGTTTTGGATGTATTTAGTTGGAAAACTTCATTCAAGACCGTACCCAATTTGTCCAGAATCGCGAAGCACCGAATAAATGCATCTTTATAAAAATAAACGTACCGGGCATACTCAGATTTCTCAGCAGAACTCATATCGCGCGTTGAACCTGCAACTACTTTTTTACGAAAATGTACGGCTGCAAAATAACTTTGCTCCAGTTCATCCAACGAAGAGATTAGTCCCTGTGTCCATACATACAGCTTCCGATAATCATGGTTCGGATCATGATCCACATACATCTGTTTTTCAAAAGACTCCAGTGTAAACGCCATGGTATCCATGGCTTCTTTCAGTTTCCCTTGATTCACTCGTGGCTTTTCTCCCAGTAACGTACGTAGCATAGAAGACCTCCTCTTTCCACTGATGATGCAAAATATATATGTTTTCACAGCTGTTGAACAGCTGAAGATGAATTAAAGCGCTATGTGACGTTCGGTTAATCGTTACAACTTGATTTAGGTTGCCCTGCTACCTCCGACATCAAACAAAAGTCCACCTCTCCAATGATCTACATCACCGGATGGTGGACTTTCCAACATGGCCCAGCGCAGCTTCAGGACAATGTAATAAACTTACTTTTTTAAAACACAAAATTCATAAGCTGTTTAGAAACGGTTCACCGGGCGGTGCAGCTTGTACACAAGGAAGCTCATATAGGTCAAGATACCGAACAGTATAGCGATATCCAGCATATGTGCCAGCGCCACAAACATGTAAACTTCCGGGCGATTAATCGTCCACATCATGAACATACCGATAACCACTTGCAACAGAATTAAAACGACGGATAACACACCGAGTGTCCGTAGCTCGCGGTTGTCCGGGTGTTTACGGTAAGCAAAATGTCCTAGGATCGCGATTACTATCACGAGTGACACAGCTGCCAGACGATGGGCAAAGGCCACAGCTACCCCGCCAGAAAGTTCAGGCACAATCTGCCCATTACATAGCGGGAATCCGGAACACCCGCCAGCCGAATTCGTATGGCTTACAAATGCGCCTGTGTACACGACCAGGTACGTATAGATGGTTGAAAACCAGACCAGGTTACGAAATCCCTTACTAACGCGAGGATACTGGTTCAGACGTTCCAAACCGCCATATCTCGCCTCTTGCCTAATCCCGAGAGCCATCATCAATGAACTGGCAAAAGCAATGAGTGCGAACCCAAAGTGTAGCGCCATGACCGCGGAAGATTGCGAGAACACAACGGCGAAAGCGCCCATAATTCCCTGAATAATCACAAATAAAAGGGTTAGAAACGAGAACAATTGCAAATCACGACGCTGCTTGCCAAAACGTAAGAAGGCAACAAAAGATGCGATGGACAACAGCCCTGCCAATGCACTGACAGCACGGTGGGAGTATTCAATCAGAGAGGCAACAGTATGTGCTGGTACAAGCTTACCGTTACATAAAGGCCACTGTGTTCCGCAGCCAAGGCCCGATTCGGTTTTCGTCACGATCCCGCCGCCAAAGGTAGCCAGGAACATAACAAGACAGGTTAATACGGTTAACCATTTAAACAATGTTAAGTGCTTCAATTTTTTCTCACCCGCTGTTGGTTTAAGATGGCGAAGAAGTTCTTCGCTTGATAATCAATGCCGATTCAGTATTGTTGCTAGTGTTGTTTCCATAAGAAGGCTCATTACAGCACTTGTTTTGTACTTTGACACTAATTTCACAACTAAATCCATTATACCGGATAAAAGCATCATTGACGCCGCGCTTTGTGACAAAATGTTAACGTCTATTAAAAATTTGACCAGCAGGTCATTATATTTCGAATTTATGTATGTAGGCCCCTACCCATCTCGGTAGCCTTAAGCTACTCACCTCAAGCCAAATAAAAACAAGGCAGTCTTAAGCCTGAAGACGGCTCAACCGACAGCCTTGTATTTGCATACCTATCTTACAGTCTACCCTGTCTTGAAGACATTCATTCCCTGCGATGCACTTAGGCCTTACTTGTGAATGGTATTGTAGACCTCAACCGCACGATCCAAAAACTGCTCAATCTCTTCTCTCGACTTACGCAGCTTGTTCACATAGCGCACCAGTTCACGTCCGTCCGTGTAGGCTACAAAACTTGGAATACCCAAAATATTTTGCTCCTGACTTACTGTACCCACCTGATCAACATCCACCTCAATCAGGGTCAAGTCACGTGAATACTTCGTTTCCACCTCAGGCATAAACGGATCGATGTATTTGCAATCCCCGCACCAGTCTGCCTTAAATACGGCCACTGTCAAACGTGGAGATTGAATCGCCACATCAAATTCCGGCTTGGATGTAATCTGTTCCATTGTCACATCTCCCTTTCTGTACCTCGTCTCCCTCTAAGTGAAGCAAATTGGTGATTGGAAGTCAAATGTTCAGCGCATACTTAGAATAACCACAAGTCCTGGCATATCAAACACAGATATTCATGAAAGGATGTTCCATTCATGACTTCCACCAGAAATGACTCTTCGGAAAATCAGCATTCAGGCTCCATTGTACAGATCATTCGCTCCATTCCCGGAGCAGCTCTGGAAGTATGGCGAGGTAAACAAGCCGCCTGGCATGCGTCTGCAAGGCTTAGACATCCTTTGCGTGACCTGAATTGGAACGCAGATACAGCTGCCGCTCTGCAAGCTGAGGTGGAGAAGTTAATTCCTACAACAGGCAAGCCATCTCCTGCACGCAACAATCAGGCACAACGTGCGCTGGTGTGCGAAGAGGATTGCATCATTCTCGAAGAGATCAAAACCTTAACGCAGCAGCAGAATCGCAGTAATGTGACTCGAACCGCCGCTTATCTGGAATGCTACGAGCAGTATCCCGAGCTACATTGGGCGCTATTGGCGCATATGGTATCCCGCAACGGCGGATATCATATGACCGACCTGCACAGTGACCTAATGCATAATCTGCAAAATCAGAAGGATCGTGAGCATATGTATCGCTTGCTGGAGCGGTGCAATGCCCTTATTTTTCAGGATGCCTATCCTCAATTGCAGTTGTATATCCACAGTCGGCGGCTTGGACGAAGCTGCTTCCATCTGTTGTCTCATTTTCATGTATCGTCGTTTATGACCCCGTTCTGGGAGCGATTTTGGCTCGAACGTTGCAGTTCCATACTGAGTGTGGCCTTAATTATTAATGAGCAGAACTATATCGAGAGCCGGGTAGTGCAACATCCTTATTTTCAAAAAGTAGTACTCTCCAAACCTGCTTTTCATCTGCACAATCTGGCCGGGCTGAACCACATCGTTTTCCCTCTTGCACAAGGAGGCGGGCTCGCCGGGCGGGTCATTGAGCATTTTGGCAAATTGAATGAACGTATCCAGTTCGGCAAAGGGCTGTATGCCCTGTTATTTGGTGTAGAGCAAGTGCTTCAGCAGGTGCTGGACTTCGCGCGAACAATACCTCATCGTGGCTCACGAGCCGAATATTGGCCAGGCCTGTTTACCAAGCACCATGAAGGGCCAACAGACCATACTCTGTACACGGATGCTTTATTGAATGAGGAATGGCTGCCGGAAGGTCAACGTCTATATTCTCCTGAGTTGCTCGCCGTGTGGGAGGACACACCATATGAACCGATTACAAGACATGACTGGCTGGAAACACGGGATTGCCTCGGATACCTCACTGCGCCACGCAGACCTTGGCTGTTTGAGATGAGTCATGAGCATCGGTATGGCATGTTAAAAACAGCACTCGCTCATGATGTACAAGTTCTTACTCACTAATTGGCAGGGGAAAAACGGTGTCCCGATACGGCTTTAACAGGATCGTAACGTCACTAAAGTAGATTGAGCAGATTCTGCTGTGTAAGGCCAAAGTAGGAATAACGTTCACCTTCACGGAAACCAGCCTCTTATGCAATAACAATAAAAAAGCGCGGTCTGCTACAAGTGCAGACCGCGCTTTTTTACCTAAATTTATCCTCGTTGTCCGGCGCCGCGTTGCAGACGCATAAGCGGACGGAGAATTTTTTGCAGAATTCGCGGATAACTAGCCAGCTCGTCCTTACGCAAGACACGAAGAACCACCATCAGCACGAGATATACCACAACGACCAGCACACCCACGACCATGCAGGTTAACAGGAAAGATACCCGTGCAGGCAGGAACGCACCAAAGATCTGGTTTCCACTCCAATTGGCCGCAAAACCGACAGCTGCCGCGAGAAACACCGTAATGATAAATCCAATCCAGCGATCCCCCATAATTGAAAAATCAACGATTTTACGTAACACACGCAGATTCAGATATGTGATGACGAGGAAACATAGCGCTGTTGCAATGATGATCCCGTAAATACCGAAGATCGGCGCCAGGATAAGACTCGCAATCAGCTTCACGATAATTCCTGCCGCTACACTAATCATCGTGATTCGTGGTTTCCCAACCCCGAGCAACATGGAGTTCGTTGTCATCATTGTAATCTGGAAAATAGTGCCGAACGTAAGCAATGCAATAATCGGCGTGCCATCTGGAGTTGTGAAGAGCAATCCGTTTACCGAATAAGCCGCCGCACACAGGGTAATCACAATCGGCATTCCCGTCAGAATGGAAATACGTAGCGCCAGCGTTACCTGATTTTTCAGATGTAGCTCATCTTTGCGGGCAAAAGCCGCCGAAATGACAGGCACAAGGGACTGACTGAGCGCTATGGCGAGAATAGGCGGAATACCGGCTATACTCTGGGCTTTGGCACCCAGAATTGCCAGTACGCCTGTAGCTTCTTCCAGACCGATCCGTCCACTAAGCAGGGGAACGACGAGGGAAGAGTCGATAAAGTTGATTGCCGGAACAGCAAGTGAAGACAACACAATCGGAATTGAAAGTTTGAAAATATCAGTGTAAATTCCGCGCATCGGCAATTGCTCTGCACGCTCATAATGTAGCTGTGCCGCACGGTCACTTTTGCGTAGCTTTAATGTGAAGTACAGCATCACCGCAAATGCACCGATACTACCGAACACCCCACCGAAGGATGCCCCGGCTGCAATCGTCTGATCATCGTAATTCCATTGCAACATCACATAGGCCACAATAATCGCTACACCTACACGCGCAAACTGCTCCACGATCTGCGAGATACCGCCTGCAGTCATATTGCCGCGTCCCTGGAAATAACCACGCATCATTGCGATCGCCGGGAAGAGTAACAGGGCCGGAGCAAGCGCCCGGATGGCACTCACGGATTCCGGTACTTTGGAAATATGGGTGGCATAAAATGGCGCTGCGAACCATAACAGAACAGACATGACCACACCGGCCACGGCCGCAAAGATCAAGGCTGCACGGTATATCTGCTGTGCTTCGCCCGCGCGTCCGAGCGCGTAGCGTTCCGAGACCATTTTACTCAGCGTACTCGGTATGCCCGCCGTTGCGACAGTTAACAGCATTAAATACACCGTATTGGAGATCGTGAACGATGCGTTACCAATATCCCCGAGGATATGCTCCAGCGGCACACGTTGCACCAGACCCAGTACCCTTGCAATCAATGCAGCAGCCGCCAATATGAGCGTACCTTTAATAAATGTTTCCTTCTTAGACAAAACGGATTCCCCTTCTTTCCCCCACACCGGACCTCTCCGGCCCTAAGCTAGCTAACCTGATATTCTAGGCGAATCGAACCACCCAGATTATAAATAGAACAATCATCACAAGTTGCAAAATAATTTTCATCACCGTGCTGGTAAACAGCCCGACGACAGAGCCAAACCCAACTTTCGATGCTTTGGAAGGCGAGGAACCGCCGATCAGTTCTCCGATAAACGCGCCGATGAATGGCCCCAGCACAAGTCCAAAGGCAGGAATTACAAACGGGCCAATGATTACACCAATGGTACTCAGCGTTGTAGATAGCTTGGAACCGCCGAACTTTTTGACTCCCCAAGCACTCACCACATAATCTGCCACAAACAGTACCACCACAATAAAAATCTGGATGATCCAGAAACCTACACCGAACGGATCAAAGCTGAAGAACCAGCCGTAGACCAGAAACGCGAAGAAAATCGCGATTGCACCCGGCAGAATCGGATATACCGTACCTGCCATACCTACTGCAAACAGCAGGACAATTAAAATCCAGCCAACGGTTGCGAGCAAAGGTTACTCCCCCTTCAAAATATGTTCACGAATCAGATGTGCAATGCCATCCTCATTGTTGCTTCCAATAATTAAATCTGCCGCTTGTTTCACTTGCTCCTGTGCGTTGCCCATCGCAACACCCAGACCGACAGCTTCAATGACAGCCAGATCGTTCAGACTGTCTCCAACAGCAACTACCTCGGACATGTCGATGCCTAGCAATTGGCATACTTCAGCTACACCGGTAGCTTTGGATACGTTCTCCGGGTTTACCTCAATGTTTACAGGAGAGGAATTGGTCATTTGCAGACCACCCATTTCTTGCAATTCCATCATGATTTGATGACGAATCTCATCATCCTCGGTGGTAAATCCGAATTTCAGCCATTCTAATCCTTCAATATTATCCGTCCAGCGATCACGGTTAAACAGCTCTTCCACGGAGTATGCCCAGTACCAACTGTTATATCTCTCCCCGATCTCATGCATCTTGCGAATTAACGCCGGGTCCATCAGATGGCGCAGGTGAAGCTCATGTGGAGCTTTCCAGACCTCGCTGCCGTTGACCGTAACCATGGGTGTTTCCAGTCCAAGCTGTACCGCATAGGGCATAGCATGGTATACGGCTCTTCCTGTAGACAAGCACACATGCACCCCGCGACGAATGGCAATCTGAATCCACTTGGCCGTTTCCTGTGTAATTTCATGATTATCATTCAGCAACGTGCCATCCATATCCAGGGCCAGCAGTTTATATTTCAGTTCACTCATGTTGTAAATCCTCCTCCAGTATGTCTCTCTCCTCTAAAACAACAAGATCGCCCGGTATCCGCGAAATGGCGGACGCCCCGGACGTCACAGCTAACGACATTTTACCACAGATCACGCGTATGCAACAAAGTAACCTAAAAACCGGAACGCCAAAAACCGCCTGCGATGCAGACGGTCATCTAAATTTATGAAATCATGTTCAACGTGCGGCATATTTACGGCGAACATAACGAAGTACAATGCCATGTTTCGGTGACAGAAGTAACGCAAGTACAAACAGAATGCCGGCCACAGCCACCATGCAACCTGCAATAGAAGCATCCATCGCGTACGCCATCAGGTAACCACCGACAGAGGAAGCTGCACCGATCAGTACCGCATAAAGAATCATTTTACCAAGCTGATCCGTGAGCAGATAAGCCGCAGCCGCAGGTACAATCAGCATACCTACTACAAGAATAGAGCCTACACTTTCAAAAGAGGCAACGGACGTCATGGACACAAGTCCCATGAGCGCATAGTGAAATAAGACCACCGGAATACCGCAAGCCGCAGCCAAAGCCGGGTCAAACGCGCACAATTTGAACTGCTTGTAGAACAGTCCTACAACAACGAGAATAACAAGTAACGTAATGCCCAGCATCCAGACCGCTCTAGGCCCTACATCCATTCCCCACAGCGTTAACGTATCCCATTGCACATAGGCAATCTCACCGAACAATACACAGTCCAGATCCAGATCGATATGCTGTGCATTCAGGCTGATCAGGATGACCCCTACAGCAAAGAGTGCTGTAAATACTATACCAATCGAAGCATCCGAAGACAGGCCTCCAGCCTGGAGGGTCTGAATGAAGAACACCGTCAACAGTCCAAACACCGTTGCACCCAGCAACATCCACAGGGAGTCTCTGGAGCCGCTCCACAGAAACGCAATTGCGATCCCCGGAAGCACGGCGTGACTGATCGCATCTCCGACCAGAGCCATGCGCCGCAGAATCAGGAAGCAACCAAGAATGGCGCAAGCGGAGGAGACTAGTATTGCGGTGAGAATAATCCAAAATGTGGCCATCTACATCTCCCCCTGTTTCTGTGTTTGAGGCTGTGCAGCATGCACCTGTAGCGCGGCTTGCTCTTCACGCATATAAGTCGACTTCGCCTGGATGCTCCGCAACTTGCGGGCGAGTAACCCTCGCCTTGGTGCGAACAGCGCAGATCCAACAAACAGCACCGTAGCCGCAAGCACAGTTACTGGACCAGTAGGCAGATTAGGGACAAGCGTGCTTAAGAGTGTTCCTACGGCACCGCTTAATGCGCCGAACAATCCAGCCAGCAACACCATCAATGCAAGCGAATTGGTCCAGCACCTTGCTGCTGCTGCCGGGGTCACCAGCAGTGCCGCTACAAGAACTACACCTACCGCCTGGATTCCGGCGACAACAGCTATAACCGTCAGTAGCAGAATGAATTGCTCCAGTACTCCGACGGGCAATCCCATACCTCTTGCAAAACCCGGATCAAAGCTCACGAGCTTGAATTCCTTGAACCAGACTAGGCATGCGATGAGTAATACAAGACTTACCCCGCCCATCACATACACATCCGTAAGCACCATCGATGCCGCTTGCCCGAACAGGTACTTGTCAAGCCCGCTTTGGCTTCCACTTGCACTGTGCTGAATACGTGTCAGCATCACGACACCGATACCGAAAAATACCGTCAGTACGATGCCCATTGCCGCATCCTGCTTAATCCGTGAAAACCGGGTTATCCACGAAATGCCGAAAGTGGCTACAATTCCTGCAATGAGTGCGCCAAACAGAAACAATCCAATCGACTTCGTTTCCGTCAGCATAAACGCAATACAGATTCCAGGCAATGCCGCGTGTGCCAATGTATCGCCCATCAGACTTTGACGACGAAGAAAGGTAAATGAGCCGATAATGCCACTGCTGAATCCGAGGAGCAGACAACCGAGCAAAATCCAGCGTGTGTTCGGGTCTGACAATATAGAAACAACCCAATTCCACATAACTACACCTGGCCTTTCTCCGCTCGGCTGCCGATCATCGCGATGCGACCTCCGTAGGTTTCCTGTAATAAATCCGGTACAAATACTTCTCTTGTTGGCCCAGCGGCAACCAAACGTCCGTTGAGCAACAATACATGATCGAAGTATTCCTCTACCGTTGCCAGGTCATGGTGAACAACTAGAACGGTTTTGCCCTGCTTTTTTAATTGCTCTAGCAGGGAGATGATCGCTTTCTCTGTCGTTGCGTCCACTCCTGCAAAAGGTTCATCCATGAAATACAAGTCTGCATCCTGTACCAGTGCTCTGGCCAGGAATACGCGCTGTTGCTGTCCGCCGGACAACTGGCTGATCTGCCGATACATGTAATCCCCCATACCAACTTGCTCCAGGCAATGAGCCGCAAGATCTTTTTCCTTTTTTCCCGGGCGGCGGAACCAGCCCAGATGTCCATATCTTCCCATCATGACAACATCTAATGCATGTGTCGGAAAGTCCCAATCTACGGACTCCCTCTGTGGCACATAACCGATACGCCGCCTGGTTTCACGATAAGATCGTCCAAAGATCTCAATGTCACCGTGCATTTTCGGAACAAGCCCCAGAACCGCTTTGATCAACGTTGACTTGCCTGCACCGTTCGGTCCAAGAATGCCGATGAGTTGCCCTTCAGGTACATCAAAGGAAACATTGCTAAGCACCGGCTTTTTGTGATAAGCCACGGCCAGGTTCCTTACACAAAGAGGCGAAGAGACCGTTGCCTTTTCCTGTCCGAGCTGAATATTATCTATAGTTTCTAATGCTTGTTTTGTTGTATTGGTATTTTTCATCATCATAGCTCTCCTCTCTTCAGATGATATATTATTTCAAAGCCGCCGCGATCGTTTCGACATTGTGCCGCACCATTCCGATATAGGTGCCCTCTACGGTTCCCTCAGCCCCCATAGCGTCAGAGAACAGTTCGCCACCAATTTTTACGGTATGCCCCTTCTCAGCTGCCCCAGCAATAATCGCTTCCATCGCTTTAGCAGGTACACTCGATTCGATAAATACGGCTTTGATTTGATTTTCCACGAGGAAATCTCTTAGTTCACTTACATCTTTGGCTCCATATTCTGCTGCCGTACTGATGCCTTGAAGACCCATCACTTTAATGCCATAGGCTTGACCAAAGTAACCAAATGCATCATGTGCTGTGACCAGCACTCGGCTTTCCTCAGGGATCTGCCCGATTTTCTCCCGAACTTCCGTATCCAGCGCTTCCAGCTTCTCCAGATATGTTGCTGCCTGCGTCTTATACTGTTCCGCATGATCCGGATCTGCTTCCACCAGCGTGTCACGCACAGCTTCGGTTGCACGCATCCAGTGCTTGACGTTAAACCATACATGAGGATCATACTCTGTTCCACCTGTCGCTTGACCGGAATGCAGTTCCTCTACCGGGATTTTTTCGGCAACTGCGGTAACTTGTTTGCTTTTGGACATTTTCTCCAGGATACTGGTCATTTTTCCTTCCAGATGCAGGCCGTTATAGAAAATCACCTTGGCATGCTCCAGTTTGCGAATATCTCCTTGGGATGCCTTATACAAATGTGGGTCTACTCCCGGTCCCATCAATCCGGTAACCTCAACATATACTCCGCCCACCTCTCGTGCTACATCCGCAATCATGCCTGTGGTTGCCGTAACCTGCACTTTGCCGGTACCGTCTTCTCCCGAAATACTCGAACAAGCTGTAAGTACAATGACCAGAACAACGCCTATCAGCGTAATGACTCCACGTTGGATACTCCTCATCTTCACCATTAACAAATTGACCGTCCCCTTTCCCTGTCCTAAAATATTTGTCCGTAACTAATTAAGTTGTACAAGGTACCAACTTTTAAACTCGTCTAATAATGTTTCCCTTGTGCAAATTTTAGCCGATGGAAAAATAAAAGGCAAGGGATATTTTCCCCTGCCTGTCCTGTTACTTATGAGTTCAATCTAAAGCCGTTTATTCAATACTTTTATGAGCATGCCATTGTTTCCTATTATTTTATGCCCTTAATCATCAATCTTGTTCTTTATTCTGGTCCTTCTTCCCCTTTGGGATACCATCCAGGCCATACACTTCATCGTATGCATCAAAAATTTTGCGTGCGATCGGGGAAGCACTGACCGATCCAAAACCGCCTTCCGGCACGATAACCGCTACAGCCAGTTTCGGTTTGTCTCTTGGCGCAAAGGCGATAAAGACACCGTTCTCCTTTTTATTCGGTCCGGTTCCTTGCTCGGATGTTCCTGTCTTTCTGGCAAAATCATAAGGGAAACCGTCGAAGGAGCTTACTTTGGTGACCATACCCTTATGCACTTCGTTCCAGTGTGCATCCGCAAACTGCACCTCATTAAGAACCTTTGGCTCAAACTTCTTCACCACATTGCCATCCGCATCACGGATTTCCTTCACCAAGTGTGGCTCCATTCGTTTGCCCTTATTCGCAAGCATTGTGGTGTACTGGGCAAGTTGCATCGTTGTATATTTGGCTTGCTGACCAAATGACGCAAACGCAAGACGTGTCAGTGCAGACTCATTATTGTCTGCTTTATACTCCAACTGACCAAGAAATTCTTTGGGCAGATCAATGCCTGTCGAGACACCCAAACCAAAATCCTTCATGTATTCGTCCCACTTAGCAAGGGCTTTTGTGGCACCATATTTATTCAGCAAACGCTTGCCCACCATATCAATCATAAATGCATTGGACGACTTTTCAATCGCTCTCCGTGCGGTAATATTACCGTTGTAGGCCGAATGTGAGTTCTTTACTTGTCTTCCATCCTTGCCTAATACAGCGTAACCTTTATCAGGATAAGTACTCCCCGTAGTGAACAGTCCCTCTTTCAGGCCGATAAGCACACTGAGCGGTTTAATAACCGATCCAAGTAGAACAACGGACTCTGCACGGCTTGGCTTATTATCATTGGGCGGGAAAGACTCTGTCGTCCCGTTTCGGAAAACATACTTGATTTTGTCATAATCCCAGTCATTCGGATCATAGTCCGGCATACTTGCCATAGCTACCACATTGCCTGTATCCACTTCCATAGCTACAGCGTAACCTGTAATGGCCTTTGGAAGCTGTCGTAATTCATCCGTAATAGCCTTTTGCGCGGCAAGCTGAACCTCCTTGTTGATCGTGGAGATCAGACTGTACCCCTTCTCTGGTGGAGTCAATTCCATCGTGCCTGTAGGTAAATTCCTAGAGTCAATATCAATGGATTGATATCCGCTTCTTCCGCGAAGCTCCTGCTGATATTGCAGCTCCAACCCATCGAATCCAACCCTCTCATCCTGAGAGTAGACCAGTCCAGGATCACGCTGAGACCCAGATTGCTCTATGATCGATTTGTACTGCTTGAGTGTTGTGGGTACTCGCTTGAATTCCCGTGTGTAACCAACAACCTGGACAGCGACTCGATCAGGGTCATATCTCCGTACATTCTCTTCTAGCACCATTACGCCAGGATACTCCGTTTTTTTCTCTAGAAAAAAAGCAATTTCCTGGGTCGTCAGATCAGACTTGACCAGTCTTGGCACATAACCGAATGTTTTTTGGTGATCCAGATCCAGCCGTTTTATAATCTCCTCTGCATCTGGCTGCTTCTCGTCTCCCGGATTGAATCGTTTGAATATATCCGCAAGTTCACGAGCCAATCCTTCGGCTTCCTGCCTGCGATCATCATTACGATAATCTTCATATAACAGCACATACAGTGACTGTACCGGCTCCGAATAAGCAAGCGCCACTTTCCCGGTCGCATCATAGATCGGGCCGCGCACCGGGGCTAGAGGGATATCTTTTGTATTGCGCGTAGATTCCATGTACGTCAGTTCAGGCCCTTCGACAAACTGCACAAATGCCAGTCGGAAGATCAGAATGCTGAATATGACAAATGCCACGAAAAAAAACACATTCAGCCTCGCGCTGGTCGATTGATTTACCGCTCTCTCATCTTCGTTCGGCGGTTTATTTTTAAGTCGATTAAACATATGCTCCCCTCTCCGTTCTTTGTATAAGTTTAAAAATCACACGATCTATACATACCGAAACGTCATAACAGACCCCAACAGACAACAGACCAAAATGGCAAACTCTCACTTCTTAAGTGTAGCAAATGCAGACTGTAACGTCTTTCTAATTTTGGTTACATTTTCGTAATAAGAAGCCCTCTGTATATAACGTAAGAAGACTGCCTGGGTTCCATAAAAAAAGCAACAAAAAAAGGCCCCGTTCTGGGGGCCTTTTACCATATGGAGAACACGATCTCCATCACTGCATCACTGTGTACTTGTTTCTGTTTCTTTATCTTTATTTTTTTTCGGAACACCATCCAGGCCGAATTCCTGGTCGTATGCATCGAAAATCGCACGTGCAACCGGAGCCGCACTGTTGGAGCCAAAGCCCCCTTCCGGGATCATGACCGCAACAGCCAGTTTTGGATTGTTACGGGGTGCAAAAGCGATAAATACCCCGTTATCCACCAGTTTCCCTCCAATATTCTGTGTCGACGTACCTGTTTTTCTCGCAAAATCATAAGGGAAACCGCCAAAGGCAGAAACCTCGGTAGCCATACCACGCTGTACCTCATTCCAGTATGCATCACTGAAGTCCGCTGTACTGAGTACCTTCGGTTTCACCTTCTCGACCACATTGCCTTCCGAATCCCGGAACTCTTTGACAAGCTGTGGTTCCATTCGTTTTCCTTTATTGGCTAGCATCACGGTATACTGCGCGAGTTGCATGGTTGTGTATTTACCTTGTTGTCCAAAAGAAGCATAGGCTAGTTTGGTTAAAGAGCTTTCCGTTTCATTTTCATATTCTTTACGCCCAGCCCATTCATTCGGCAAGTCCACTCCTGTTTTTATACCAAGACCAAACTGCTCCATGTACTTGTCCCACACACCAACGCCCTTAGCACCATATCGCGAGTACAGCTTCTTACCGATCTCGTCAATCATAAATACGTTAGAGGAATGACGAATGGCGTCACGAGGGTACATGGCACCGTAAACGTGTCCCGATGAGTTCTGTACGCGGCGGTTATCTCCACCAAACGTGGTTGAACCTCGGTCGATATACACCGAATTAGTGGTAAAGAAACCTTCCTTCAAACCAATCAATACACTCAGTGGCTTAATCGTTGAGCCGAGCAATACGACAGATTCAGCTCTTTTTTTGGAATCACTAGGTAGAAATCCCCGGATTGTACCGTTCTGATAAATATATTTGATTTTATCATAATCTTCTGTACTGATGCTGCCCGTTCTCCACACATTGGTGTCGTAATCAGGCATACTGGCTGCCGCTACAACCTTCCCTGTATCCACTTCCATCGCTACAGCAAAGCCTGTTTTGGCATTGGGATGTAATCTGCCGGATACCGGATTGCGATGCAACCAGCTTAGCTGATCCATAATCGCTTGCTCTGTTTTCACCTGCACATTTTTATTAATGCTGGAGATCAGATCATACCCTTTTTGCGGCGGGGTTGTGCCCGCTACACCTTCAGGCAAGTTACGTAAATCAACGTCAACCGACGTATAACCACTTTTGCCCCGCAGCTTATCCTGATACTGCAGCTCCAGTCCATCAAATCCAACAAACTCATTTTCCGTATAGACCAGACCTGGATCAGTCTGCGTTTTGTTTGCTTCATCTACTTCTTTATACTTTTTCAACGTTTTGGAGCTTTTGAATTTTTTCAAATAACCAATGGATTGAACGGCCACTGTATCCGGATCGTAGTAACGTACACTTTCTTCCACAATCTGAATACCTTTGAATTCATCCTTATGCTGGAGGAAATAAGCAACCTCCCCTTCGGACAAATCACTCTTGATCAGACGTGGCATAAACCCGTTAGCCTTGCGAGAATTCAGATCCATTTCCTCCATGATTTGATCCACGGTCAAGGATTCGGAATTCGGGGTTTTATACTTTTCAAAAACATCATGCAGACGCGTAGCCATCTCTTGAACTTCACCAATTTTCGGATTCGGCTGGCCATCCACATCCCCGTAGTTTTTGTACAATGTGAGATACAGCGACTGAATCGGCTTGGAATACGCCAGTTTCACCGTCCCCGTAGAATCGTAGATGGTTCCTCTCACCGGAGCAAGCGGCACATCCTTCGTAATGTTACTTGCTTCTTCCTGACTGAGCTCAGGTCCTTCAACGAATTGTAAAAACGCCAAACGTACAATGATTACACTAAAAATAACAAAGGAAGCGAAGAAAAATACGTTCATCCGGTAACTAAAACGCCGTTTGTCCGCAAGTTCATCCTTCTCATTGGAATGCTTTTTCATTCATCCTACCTCTTTCATGACTTGATGCATACCGCAGAACCTTAACCACCGGCATGATAACCTGGCAACGTCGTCATATTCCGAACCATATCCGTGTCCGGTGTACTATCAGGCTGACTGATCTTTCAGATGCGTGTCGGCAAAGTTAGGTGGGTTAAACCAATCTCCGCTGATGGCCCACGTTGGATCAAGCGGAACCCAGCGATTCGAATCACTCAAATAGACTTCATTCCATGCATGAGGGCCGTACCCTCCCTGACCGTTATATCCCAGACCTGTAACAACCCTGACATCAAGCCCCTGAGAACGTGCCATTACCGCATATAAGCGGGCATAATCGATACATACCCCTTTGCGCGTATCAAAAGTATTCTGAGGGGTCTGTTCATGCCATATTCCCCTCTGTTCATAATCATCCACTTTCCCGTAGTCGTATTGAACCCGGGTGCCAACCCAGTCATACAGAGCTCTGGCTTTTGCCTCATCCGTCGATTTTCCTTTGACAATCTCCTGCGCGGCTTGCTCAATATCAGCTGGAATATTGTGGTCAATCACTTCATACTTCCGTTGCAAAATACCTCCGAGTTCCTTCTGCACAGCCTGCGTGAATACCGGAAGTTTGTCCTTGATAAACGTACCAGACAAAGGCTCAATCACCGATTTAGCACCCTGCATATAGATCGGAGATGCCTCCACATAACGGCTGAACATACTACCCGGATAGAGACTTACAATCATGAACAATACGGCAATCACAATGATTCCTCGGACCGAACCGATGACCGTGCCGATCACTGCGCCTGTCAGCCGGCTAAAAATCCCTTTTGGCGCAGCTTGCTCATCTCCTGCATGTCTTCTGCGAAATATGAAGGATGTTAAAAATCCAAGAATCATGCGAATCAAGCCGTAACTCAATACAAATAATACGGCAAACCGCATAAGCGGGAAATCTGCGATCGCTGTAACCAGCGTATAATACAGCTGTTCCCACCGGTTCAACTCACGATTAGGCATATCCCCGGCATGTACAGATAACCATTGCTGTACATAAGGCGCAAGCCATAACGTCAGACCGATAGATAACAAAATACCAATGACCGCCATAATACCGTCCATCAGGAAACCAAAGAGTCTCCCCGCAGAACGTGAAGCCCCTCTGGACCATCCCTGTAATAAGGATGCTGCTACGATCAGCAACAGCAGAATGGTAATCCCATTAAACTCCTTCAGGCTGTCCAGCCAAGTTTGCAGCACGTCTTCATTCCTCCTTTAAACTACGAAGCAGGTGCTGTTTTATTTTTTTGTGCCTGTTCGACAAATGTGCGGATCGTATCGTTGTCGAGTTTCCACTCACCAACAGAAATACCGCGGAAGGTCACATCGACTTTATCCGACTTCGTGCTACCCTTAAGCTCAACGTTAGGACTGGTTATCGTAAATTCACCATTTTTCCCCGCCGCATAGGTGGCCTTGGAGGCTTCCTTCAGCATGATGCTTGTTGCTTCTTTCTTGAGTGTGTCCATCGTGCTGGACTGCACGTCTGTGACGGTTTGTTTGATCTGTTCAATGGAGATGCCGCTGTATATCAGCAGAGCCGCAATAATGATGATGGCAATCGCCCATTTTAACATCGTTTTGACCACATTCAGAACAAAGAACAAAATGATCAGTGCAACGACGATCACCAGCCAGTTCTGCATCACAAACTCTTTGATTACTTCTATGTTCATGATTACACCTTCCGAATTAGAATTGATTCATGACTTCCCGAATATTATACATGATTTCCGAACCTGCTGTCAGCTAAGCCCTCTCCGGCAAAAATAAACGGTCTAAGTTCGTCCTGCGGGGCGTACAAGTAGTACCATGAGGATTCGTCCGACGAACGTGGACACGTTCAAGACCTGTGTACAAACAGGCATCGCCTAACAAGGAGGGGCTCTAGTGAAAACGGCCATCTGGCTATACCTGTTTTTGTTTCTAGCTGTGTTTGATCTGCATGCCCAGTATCCCATTCTGACGCCATTTGCGATATCGCTCGGTGCGGCTCCAACCTTTATCGGCTGGATGATGGGCATCTATTCCTTAACCCACCTGCCTGGCAATCTGATTGCTGGAACACAGATTGATAAACACGGGAGCCGTCGATATATTGTGTTCAGTCTGGTCGGTGCGGGGTTCATCCTACTTCTGCAGGCTCACATTCATACCCCTTGGCAACTGCTCGCGCTACGTTCTATTAGCGGCTTTGTATTAGCCTTTCTATCTCCGGCATGTCTGGCCCTGCTCGCTCAACTCTCCAATGACCCGGTGAAACAAGGAAAATACATGTCGGGTCACGGTGTCGTGCACACGCTGGCTTCGGTGGTGTCACCAGCCGCAGGTGCCGTGATCGTCGGTGCCATGGGGTTCTCTGCCACCTTCTCGAGTCTCGGCTATCTACTCATTCTGACAGGTGTCATTGCACTGCTTACCATGCCGCGTGGCCTCGTTCGCCAGCCGCAGCCATTGACCGAACCCGCAAGACCAGGTCTTGCGCCTTCCGGCTCGGCTAAAGCTAACTCTGATCATTCGCCAGCAGAAGCGCCAAAAGCATTCCTGCCCGTTTCCTGGCGTTATTTCATGCTACCCTTGGTTATTGCCTGCGCTCAAGGTATTCTCTTCTTTGAATTACCGCTGCGGGGAGGCGGGCATTCCTCCATGATGTCGACAGGTTTACTGTTTTCAATCATTAGCATCGGTGCGCTCTTTACACTCAGCATGCTGTTTCTTAACCGTTATTCGCCCAAACTGCGTTTAGTTGCTGGTGTACTGCTGATGTCCTTGAGTTTTTTCGTGATGGCAGCCGTTCCGCAAATTTCGTTATCCATCGTGTTATTTGTGCTCGGGATGTCCAAAGGTATCATTTTCCCCGCGATGGCTACACTTTTTATTCACTTAAGCGGTGGTAGCAAGCTTGGGCGTATTTTCTCTCTGCAATCGATTGCCACCTCTATTGGTTCGTTTATTGGTCCGATTACGGCTGGACAGCTGAGGATGGGGGTATCTCCTTATTTCATTGCTTTTATTTTGCTGATGATCGGCATCTTGCTACTCCCCTATTATACGTCAAGACATACTGCCCCGCTCTCATCTTCCGATGCGAAAAGCATCCTGGGGTGAAGTATCTAAGCTTGTCCTGACCAACTTATACGTTAGAGCCTTCTGCAGAACAATTTAAACTTTGCATCATTCCCCCATTTCCAGATACACTATAAGTACATTCAGTCGATTTTCGCTGTAACATTTCCCGGGGAATGTCGACATCAGCTCTCGAATCAGGGGTGAATAAGATGCCTATTCATGTCATTGTGGAAGGTAAGAATGATCGCAGTAAACTCAAACGTTTAGTGGGTCCAGAGATCAATATTTTGTGCACATTCGGAACGCTGAACTCCCTTAAACTGGAGACGCTGCGCAAGCAAGTAGGATATGATGAAGTTTATTTATTCATGGACAATGACAGCTCAGGTAAAAAGATACGTGGTGTACTGCGCGATGCTTTTCCCGATGCGGTACAAATGTATACAAGACGTGGGTACGCAGGGGTTGAAGGTACACCTGATGAATACATCATCTCGCAATTAGAGAAGGCAGGACTGGAGGAATATATCCAGTATCCTGACGAACCTTCGTATTAAAAAGAACAACAAATAAAAGGCTGTTTCTGGTTATAGCAACCAGAGACAGCCTTTGCTAAAGACTTCGTGCTTAACATTTTACGGTGTTATTCTTTAATCAACCTGCGAATGTCCTCTGCGATGGCTTCCGGCTGCACATCTTCTGTATTAAAAGCGTTATAAACCTTGCGAAGCTGGTTATTCTCATCCACCAGACCAATCATGTTCATATGGGCAAAATCATCCTTGTTCTCGCCTTCGATTAGAATCTGGAACGATTCTTTGGCGAACTGCTTGGTTTTATCCATATCCCCACGCAGGAAATACCAGCCAGAATAATCCGCGTGGAAACGGTCGGCAAAGGTTTTGATCTTCTCTCTAGTATCTACTTTTGGGTCGAAGGAAATCGATACAAAGGATGCCTTATCTCCGAATGTTCCATCTTCTTTCAACAAGTCCTGCACCTGAGACAGTGTAAATGTCGTAATCGGGCAAACATCAGGGCAACTGGTGAAATAAAAGTAGAACAATCGCACTTTGCCTTGCGTATCCGCCAGCGATACGTTACGACCATCCACATTTTCCATGGAAAACGATTGGATCTCCCGAATCTCGGGTAATTTCTCCTGGCTGGCAAATGCCGTATTCCACATTAAATACACTGCCATAATCAGTGCAATACCGAGCAAAATCCACGTCCATTTGTATTTCTTAATAACCTGCATCCTCTTCCCTTCCCCCTAACAATGTACTAGTGAATGCGCATGCATATTTGATCCATAAAAACCCTCTGTTAAACTGCCCTGGCTTACTGATACAAAATGATTTCGGTTAACGTGATAAATTAAATCTACGTTATCATTTCAGCCAAGGGATACATATGTATAATACAGTGCCTTCATTACGGGACATATCTTGGCTAATGACAAGGTCGTTGTTCACAAAATATGTCTCATCGCGACATGTTTATTAAATCCACGCGACTTCCGATATAAATTTTATCACAAGAAACCACGGAATAGTTTGACAATGTTCGTACATTTGTTGGGAAATGGACAGATTCTTCCCAGGGCTTAGCATGTTTTGCATCCATGCGGGTGGATAATATACACTAGAATTGGGTATCACCTAGATAGAGAAGGTTAATTTTGATGACGATACACTGACGTTACACCTTATAAAGGAGAGATTTATGGATACCTCTACACATTTTGTTATGGGCATTGGTTTGGCGGGTCTCGCCTATGTTGATCCTGTCGTTGCAACCGACCCCATGCTGGCAGCCGCCGTCATGGTAGGTACGATCGCCGGCTCCCAAGCCCCTGACATTGATACTGCACTGCGTTTTAAAAGTAATTCGCTCTATATTCGAAATCATCGGGGACTGTCCCACTCGTTGCCGTTTCTGTTGTTATGGGTACTGCTAATTACGGGTGTGATCGGATTGATTTTTTCAGGAGTTTCACTTGGTCATGTTGCCCTCTGGACTGCTGTAGCTGTAGGCGTACATGTCTTTACCGACTTGTTCAATACGTATGGAACACAGGCTGCCCGTCCTTTTACAGAACGCTGGATTGCCTGGAACATCATTCATATCTTTGACCCGTTCCTGTTTATTACACATGTGATTGCGATTCTATTATGGGCTTTCGACCTTATTGCACCTGCCCCACTCTTTACTACGCTGTATATTCTGATTGGAATATATTATGTATGGCGTACCATCGCGCGGGCACTGGTGGTTCGAAAAGTGAGACGTATGGATAACAGTCCGGAACCAGCCAAATACATTGTGATTCCAACGATTTCCTGGAGCCGCTGGCATGTTGTCAAAACGAATAAGGATGGAAGTTATGAGCTTGGTAAGATCGATGGTTCTGAGCTGACCTGGAGCCTGCATGCCACCTCTTCCACTCATGCAGCCGTTGTAGCCTCACGCAAGGCACCGGAGGTTAGTGCATTCCTCTATTTCACTTCTTATGCTGTAGCCGAGGTGGAGGAACTTCCTGCCGGATATAAAGTTCGCTGGGCTGATGTTCGGTATCGACACCGGAAACAGTATCCCTTTGTCGCCGTAGTGGTCATGGATCGTAACTTCAAAACAATTGATACTTACGTAGGCTGGCTAAGTGATGAAAAAATGGATAAAAAACTTTTATCTGCTCGCCCTTGACGCAGACCTTGGTTGCAGGGCACAATCGTTATAGGAACGATTGCGCGGGAAAAGCCCGGAGCGTTATCCGCTTCGGGCTTTTACTGCTTTGGTATATAAATTATTTGCCAGACAGAGACTGCTCAGCGATTTGTACCAGACGTTTGGTGATATATCCACCCAAAGATCCAGTCTCACGGGAAGTGTAGTTACCATAGTATCCGTCTTGCGGGATAGTTACACCCAGTTCTTGTGCAGCCTCCATTTTCAATTGTTGCAGAGCTGCTGTCGCTTGAGGCACCACCAAGTTGTTAGAAGAGCGAGATCCTTGAGCCATATTTAAAATCTCCTTTCAATCTGTGTCTGTAATGTATTGCAAGCTTGCAAGATTATTATGGCTCGCACGCTTCAGGTTATACGAAAATTCAATAAATTTGTACATGGAGGTTTTTCCCAATGAGCAAAGGCTTATCCTTATGGTTTGCATTTTCTTCGATAGTTTTGTTAACGGTTACAGCAATCACGATTTCTTACAACGGCTGGCTTGCAGCCCTGCTGTTTGTTCTATCCATGGCTAATATCGTTTGGGGATTTATCATCCGGGCGAAAAAAGAACGTCAGGAAGCCCGCTCGGCTTCCGAATCAGCTTCATAAGCTATCGCTATCATATGAAGTTAATAAGTCAAAAAAGAGGAGGCGGATGGATTCATCCGTCTCCTCTTCTATGTTCACATGATTAACCGTTCATGGTCTTTATGCTAAATTGACTTTGCTGAACCTGTATTCCCAATTACAGCTTACGTCTAGGAACGAAACCCATCCGCTCTTTCACCGCATCCAGCGTCTTCGCAGCATCCTCTTCTGCACGACGTGCCGAAGTCTCTAATACATCTGCAAGCTCACCAGACTCACGAATTTCGTTGTATCTTGCTTGTAACGGTTCGATAACAGAGACAACGACTTCGGCGAGTTCCTTTTTGAATGGGCCGTACATTTTGCCTTCGTAACGCTCCGCCACCTCATTCAGTGTCATACCCGCACATTCCGCATAGATGCTCATCAAGTTGCTCACCTCTGGCTTATTCGCCGGATCATAGACAACTTCACGACCGGAATCCGTCGTAGCACGGCTAATTTTTTTGCGAATGACATCCGGCGGATCTAACAGGGCGATATAACTTCCTGCATTGGGGTTACTTTTGCTCATTTTTGAGGAAGCATCATCCAGTGACATGACACGCGCACCGACCTGTGGAATATAAGGTTCAGGAATGGTGAAATATTCTCCGTAACGATGGTTAAAGCGCCCTGCCAGATCACGAGTCAGCTCCAGATGCTGTTTCTGATCTTCCCCGACAGGCACGAGATCTGCATTATACAGCAATATATCTGCAGCCATCAGGGATGGATAAACGAACAGTCCTGCGCCGACAGAATCTTTGCCGGAAGATTTGTCTTTAAACTGGGTCATACGCTCCAGCTCACCCATAGAGGTGAGCGTTGTCATCAACCATCCGAGCTCTGCGTGCTGTGGTACGTGAGATTGCAGAAATACGTTTGATTTGCTCGGATCAATTCCTGCCGCGATGAACAATGCAGCCACAGCCTCGGACTGTTCACGCAGTGCCGCTGGCTCCTGTGCCACTGTAATAGCATGAAGATCTACAACCATAAAATGACACTTATAGTCATGCTGTAATTTCACAAAATTTTTAATCGCACCAATGTAGTTGCCCAGTGTAAGCTTACCGCTCGGCTGAATACCTGATAATACCGTTTTCATCTGATACGCCTCCCTAATTCACACATCATCTAGAATTCAAAAATTTGGCATCTTCGCTCTGCGAACGCAAAAAAGCCCCACATCCGCAAGGGACGTGAGACCGTGGTGCCACCCTTATTCGCTTTCCTCTCCGCTATCCTGATATGCAGGAATATAGCAGGAAAAAAGCCTTCATTGTTCCTTAACGTGGAATAACCGGCATAACCTAATGAGATCTCCCTGTATAGCTCGATCTGTTCAGTTATACACTCAAGGGTCCATTCAAAAAAGAGTTCACACCAGTTCACATCAACCACTGGCTTTCTGAAGAGAATACTCCTTGTCTACTTGTCCCCGTCATCGCTTTGATATCATTCAGTTCATAAAAAGCTTCTAGAATTCCATATTAATGCCCTTAAGCCTGAATGTCAAAATGAGATGAGTTTTTTTTCGCGAAGCTTGAAAATCTGTTATGATGGTATTGCTTATCCTGTGAAGGCTATGATGCTGATCGCAGGATGTGTTAAAAAGTTGGAATGATCACAATGACACGCCTGTAGCAGTTCAGCAAGCCCAACTGCATGCAGACAGATTTCAAGTGGGAAAAGGAGCATCGATATGAAACAAGTGACCAAAGGTCAATGGAATGGTTACGACACGTATATCCTACATAGCCGTGAATTGGAAATCACCCTGCTGCCTCGTCTGGGAAATAACATCATCTCGATTCGCGATTTGGTGCAGAATAGGGATATCGTTCGTCGCCCGGACGAAAATGATCTGGCTTTCTATTTACAGAAGCCCTATCATTTCGGAGTCCCGTTGCTCATACCACCAGGACGTATTCACCAGGGACAATTCGAGTATGAAGGTGTACGTTATCAGTTCGATCAGAATACGGCGAATGGCAACCATATTCACGGTCTCCATCGCAGCCAGTCCTGGTGTGTCAGTGATATTGAAGAAGATGAGGACGGCTGTGCAATCACAACCGAACTATTAACCGAAAATGAAAAACATTGGATGGAACAGTTCCCCATCCCTCTGAAACTTGAAATGACATTCAGCTTGAAAAATGCTGTACTGACCCAGCGGTTGCGTGTCACCAATTTGAGTTCAACACCTGCTCCCTTTGGGATGGGATATCATACATGGTTTTTGCTCGACGGTAAACCTGAAGATTGGACACTACAGCTACCTGTTTCCGGATTGTATGCACAAAATGAAGATCAGCTGCCTACAGGCGAAATAGAAACGTTACATGATGAATGGTCCTCTATCGGGGAAGGAATCAACATGCAGGGAAGAGACTGGGATACGTTGCTTCGTGCGGCGGAAGGTCAGCCTGCAGTTGCTCATTTGCGGAGAAATGATGGATATACACTGAAATATTCAGTAGATGAAGCATTTTTCAAACACTGGGTTTTGTATACCAAAGGAGAATCCGATCAATTCTTGTGTATTGAACCTTACACCTGGTTGCCGGATGCGCCGAATCTGCCATTGACTGAGGATTTAACTGGACTGATCCGGCTTGAACCAGAGCAACCTGTAGAGCTGTTCACCCATATCGAGGTTGTTCCACCAATTGACTAAGCAATACTTTTTTTACAATAGATGAACTACCTCGACTTTTGCTATTCTCGCAATGATGCAAAACAAGCCGATCCGCACTGGATCGGCTTTTTGAGTTGACATGCCTTCGTTTGATTATCCATATATTCCCTTACGCCATATCATGTATATTTCCTCATTCTCGATCCATACTAACATCACTAACCCACAAGGAGGTGAGACATATGTACGGAAGCCAAAACCAAGGTGGCGGAAGCCGCTCTAACAATCTGGTAGTACCTCAAGCGAACGCAGCATTGCAACAACTGAAAATGGAAGCTGCGCAAGAGCTGGGTGTAACTATTCCTCAAGATGGTTACTACGGTAACTATACTTCCCGTGAGACTGGATCTCTGGGTGGATATATTACAAAACGTCTGGTACAAATCGCTGAGCAGCAATTATCGGGTCGTTCGTAAGCTCGTAATTATTGCTTGAGTGTTGCTGAAAATGAATGGCGGCCTTCTTCGGAAGTGCCGCTTTATTTCTATTTGTACTAAACATGTGTAACAAACTTAACGATATCATTCTCTGGTTTTGCTAAATTATGAGCCAGATCCCATCCCCGAATCCAGATATGTATTCGTTCTAGGGTAGCGAATCATCAAGTTCGCCATGTTGTAATTGGATTCCATCGTCGCATCGATCATGATCATGCCTTGTCTAACGGTAAAGTCATAGCTAATTTCGCCATGTGTCCAATTCCGCTTAAATTTCAGTGTCTCCAGTGCCATAGCGCGGAAGGAAGCACGTTGCGCATGATTAAGTCCCTCACCCTCCATCTCCATCCGTCCATCTTTACCGGTTATCGGATTATGTCGAATGCCGAATTTCCCAATAACGTTATTTCGTATTTGCACAAAAACTACCCCTGAATCTAATCCTGACAGTTCCTGATCAAGCTCTTTAAACACCAGATCTAACTGTCTTGCTAATGAAAGTTGCTCCGTTTTCACGTTAACACTCCTCCTATTATGCTTTTAGTCCTATAAAGCAAGGACTTACGACTCATTATATGACATCATATACGCTTACTCAACAAATATAAACAACTTTGGGTAATTATCCCTATAATTTGCACAATTAATTGCCAATCCCCCTCCTTAAAACGAGTTTTTTCATTTATTTACGACAAAATATACATTCGACTTTAAGGGCAAATAAAAGAAGCCATAATAGATGTCTGTCAGACAATCCACTATGGCTTCTCTTTTCTCGAAATAGTTGGCTACGCTATTTTATATCTGAGGTCATCTCTAAAAATTGCTCAATATCGGCAATAACTAAATTCGCAGCATTTTGCCAGAAGTCCGGTTGTGTCAGATCTGTACCCAGATGTTTCTGAGCTAGTTCCTCCACAGTCATTCGTCCAGTATCACGCAGCAAATCATCATATTTCCCCGCAAAAGCCGTACCTTCTTGTTGTGCCCGAGCATAGATTCCCGCACTAAACATGTACCCGAAGGTGTATGGGAAGTTATAGAAAGGTACACCTGTCAGATAGAAATGCAGTTTCGATGCCCAGAAATGAGGATGATTTGATGCCAGAACGCCGCAGTATGCCTCTTCTTGAGCCTCCACCATTAATCTGCTCAACTCGTCGGCACTTACCAGGCCTTTCTTACGTTGCTCATAGAAACGATTCTCAAACAGGAAACGGGCATGAATGTTCATAAAGAACGCAACACTACGCTGTATTTTATCTTCAAGCAACGCCAGCTTCTCCTGCTCATCACTTGCAGTTTGCACCAATGCATCGGCAACGATCATCTCTGCGAATGTAGAAGCCGTCTCAGCTACGTTCATCGCGTAACGCTGATTCAATGCCGGCAGTTCTTCCATGATATGCTGGTGGTATCCATGACCAAGTTCGTGCGCGAGTGTGGATACATTCGACGCCGTTCCAGAGAAGGTCATAAAGATGCGAGTCGCTTTGCTTAGTGGCAGTGAAGTGCAGAATCCCCCTGGACGTTTACCTGGACGATCTTCGGCTTCAATCCATCGTTTCTCAAAAGCCATCTCTGCAAAGCTCGACAGTTTGGGACTGAACTTGGCAAATTGCTCCACGATTGTCTGAGCTGCCCCGTCATACGTCACTTTACCAACAGACTTGCCTACCGGTGCTTCTACATCGCTCCAGCTTAGCTTATCGACACCCAGCAATTGGGCTTTTCGCTCCAAATACTGTACAAGTACCGGTTTGGCTCCGTTGATGACTTCCCACATGGTATCCAGCGTTTGGCGTGACATCCGGTTGATGGAGAGAGGTTCTTTCAAGATATCATGCCAGCCACGCTTCTCGTACAATTTTAGACGGAAACCCGCAAGATGATTCAACGTGTCTGCGCAGAAATCCTCCACATCTGTCCAGGCCTGCTCCCAGGATGCATATACCTGCTCACGCACTGCACGATCACTGTCACTGAGCTTGTTAGCGGCCTGTCCTGCGGACAGCATAACTGTCTCCCCATCCTGTTCAAACGGGATATTCACTTTACTTACAATTGTATTGTAGAATTTGCCCCAACCATGATAACCATCCACAGCCAGATCCAGAGCAAGCCCTTCCAGCTCCGGTGACAATTTTTCTTTCGCTTGTGTACGACTCTCGTTTAATACAAAGGACAAAGGTTGGATTTCAGGACGTTCAAGCCATTCCGCCCATACATCTTCTGGCATCTGGCTAAGTATATTGTCGAATTTGGATTTACTGCTGCTGAGCATCGCAGCAATGGAACTAACAGTCCCTTGAAGTTGAGTCGCTTTTTTATCTTGCTGATTTTGAGCGGACAGACAAGATACGAACGCAGACCCTTCAGAGATTCGAACATAACAGTTTTGCAACAGTTCAAGAATAGGATCAAAAGCCTCTGTATCTTTCAATGTTGCTGGAGCAACCGTTTGATTCAATGTTTCTTGCAACTTTCGCACATCCGTTTTCAGCTTACTCAGATATGCGGCGAATGCTTCGGAAGAAGAACCTCCACTAAAGATGGACTCCAGATCCCATACAGGATGTAATGGCATTTTCATCTAATAAGGCACCTCTTTCTATAGATTCGGGTGAATAGAATTGAATTAAAAACTGGTTTTATACGCAACGTATCTCTATACTAGAGAAATAATAAGCAACTTTTTCAGGAGGTAAGTGTATGAAACCTTTACAAGTATCGGCTGAAACAGCCGTCAAATTAGCAGCATCTCTGGGCGTGCCTCTGGAACATCTGATGCATATGCCTCAACATATTCTCATGCAGAAGATTGCAGAACTGGCCAAGGAAGAGGCCGCTAAATCTTCAGATCAGGAAGACAAATCCGAATGATTCCTTTTGAGAACAGTTGGCCATACGATGTCATTATGGGGGATATCTATGTACAGCAATGCCCTTTTTGCGGTGCAAACAATGTGCTACTTCCCCTCAAACCCAAGGAACTCATCCGTATCCGTGAAGGAAAAAAGAAATTGCTTGTCTTTCCCTGCTGTAATAGCAGCATGACCGTCATTGATACCGATAACGATTACCTGTTGTCCAGTCGTCCTGTTCGATAAATACATCCTGCAATACACTTAGAGAGGGCTGCGCTTTGCAGCCTCTTTGTCTGCTTCCAGCATCTCTTGTGGCAGTTCCATTTTTCCTGATATCATCTGTTCACGTAGCAACGCCCATTGTTCTCTTGACGCACGAATCATCGCTGCATCTGTAATGCGTTTGTCATGAATGACTCTACCGAACCATTGAACCGCTTCATGGAACCTTCCTACTCTGCGATTCAGTTCTCCAAGCAGATATAGTAACTTCGCCTCATTACCGCCTGTTCCTTCCCGTTCAAACACCTTGATATAAGCTTCCAGGCTGAACTCGAGAAAACGATGCTCCTGTGTATGATCTTCCATATACCGATACAACCAGGCTATATGATGCAACAGGCCAGCAACGACACGATCCTTTTCCTGAATAACCTGAGCACATAGCAGACCCAATTTGTACGTAGCAAGTGCCTGTTCCAGATTTCTTGCTCCACTATAATCTCGCTTAACCCAGCGGTTTCCGATCTGCTCGATGAACGCCTTGCGCTGTATCTCATTCAGATTACCTGAAGAATTTTCGGTAGAGGCAAATCCACACGAAGGACAGATTCGGACAACATAAAAATCCGGATTTTCCTGTTTGTAATAAGCACAAAAATCAGAATCCGTTCGGTAAGGCCGTTTCAAGCTCGGTCTTACTCGTGACGTTTCAAATTCATTCTCGCAATAATGACATGTCACTTTCACCTTATACAGCGGCTCTAATTCCACTTGTTCCATCCCTCTCCCGTAAGGCTTGTCGTATATTTGGAACTATGGCGTATTCACAAAATGGTGAGCTGGCCCCGATAAACGCTGCAAAATAAACGAATGCAACGGTTCTTCCACACCAATTTGTGTTAACGCTTGATTCATACATGCAAGCCATGCCTCTGCTCGCTCTACCGTCACCTCAAAGTGCATATGACGAGCACGCATCATCGGATGTCCGTAGGCCTCAGAGAACAATGCAGGACCACCAAAAAATTGAGACAGGAACATGTATTGCTTGTCCATTACCGGAGTAATATCTTCCGGGAAGAGCGGTGCTAGTTGTTCATTCTGCAATACGATTGGATAAAAAGCCTCCACCAGCGCCCGAACACCTTGTTCACCGCCAAGATTGTCATAAATACTTAAACTGGAATTCATACTTCTTCCCTCCTTCAATATGTCGAATTTTGTAATATAACACATGCTACAGGAACATGATAAACAACAGATCAACAAGCTGGCCCTAAAAGCCAGCATCTTCATTCTATCAAAAAAAACCAAAAAGTCCTATATCACATGAAAGATCAGATTTTACCAGAGCCTTACGTACCAAGGAGTTCCGGGCCAAAATGACAAAAAAAGCGCCAACCTTCAAGGCTGGCGCATCACATATTCCATTAATAACTTCGCCAATCTTCCTCTTCAGTACGCACCAGCGAGGCACGTATCACATACACAAATGCACAGACCAGGACTCCGGCGACAAGACTCATGATCATCACTCCATCCTTATTGATTCCACCTTTATGGCAATTAGGTGACGTTCAGGCGTTTTTACCATTTTAGCATACATCATTCAAAAACACAGCCACTTTTGCAAGCGCTTTCCCATTATTATTTTGTACTGTTTGTCCGATCTTTTTCATATATTTATGGCAAAAGCTCCATCATGGACTGTGATTCCTGCATCTTAACCCTAAAAGGAGAGAAATTCATGAACGTTTCAAAGCGCATCATGCAAATCCTGGTCATCCTTGCTCTCCTTTTCTTTTGTGTTCTGATGGCTTTGTACCCATCTGAAACTTGGCATGCCAGTGTGAGGGGACTATCGATCTGGTGGGATGTTCTGTTCCCTTCCCTTTTTCCATTTCTGGTTTTATCCGAGTTGCTACTCGGTTTTGGTATTGTGCATTTTTTGGGTACATTGCTTAATCCACTTATGCGCCCGATATTCCGCGTTCCCGGAAGCGGCGGGTTTGTCTTTGCCGTAAGCTGTGCTTCTGGTTACCCTACAGGGGCTAAACTGACCGCACAATTATGGGAACAGAAACTGGTTACAAGAGAGGAGGGTGAGCGCTTGGTTGCTTTCACTACCTCATCTGATCCGATCTTTATGATTGGGGCTGTGTCTGTCGGTTTTTTCCACAATACGTCCATCGCTCCAATTCTTGTGGCCTCCCATTACTCTGCGGCTATTCTTGTAGGTGTGCTCATGCGTTTCCATGGCCGTCCCGCTGCAACTCTACCGTCTGAATCCCCTCCCGCTCACGGAGAGCATCGCAACCGTTTCCTGAGTGCGATCTATGCGATGCACGAAGCGAGACAAGCCGATGGGCGGACCTTAGGGGAATTGCTTCGGCATGCTATATCCTCTTCCCTCCGGCTTATTATTATCGTAGGCGGGCTAGTTGTATTCTTCTCCGTCATTATGGAATTATTGGTTCAGACCGGATGGCTAGGCATGCTATACACTCTAACGGAACAAGGACTTCAACTTGCCGGTTTACCACCATCCCTGTCCCACAGTCTGGTCGGCGGATTATTTGAAGTGACACTTGGAGCCAAAGAAGCTGGAGCTGCATCCACCTCCATTCCTCTTGTCTTTAAAGTTGCTGCCGCTGCATTTGTACTTTCCTGGGGCGGGTTATCCGTACATGCGCAAATTATGAGCGTGTTAAGCAATACGCCAATGCGATACGGGCCTTTTTTACTGGCTCGAGCAATTCATGCGGCAATTGCACCTCTACTCGTCATTTTGTTATGGCCGCTATTCATGAACATATCGGCCTCGCCTGCATTTCTGGAGAACACGCTGAACCCTTCTGTCTTCGATCACACACCCGGATGGAATGTCATTGGAATAACAGGAATAAAGATGTTCGTCGGTATGCTCGCTACTCTCTTATGTCTTACCTGGATTCGTTCGTTACTGATTCCCAAACGGAGCGAAAAATAGGGCTTTGTCCAAATAGTTTGCCCAGAAGTTGAATCGGACGTTGTGTTCTGGCGCGGAATTGATTATCATCGGTAGTATAATGACCACAAAGGAGCTTTCATCTTGAGATACTATGTTCAAGACCGCGGAGACCAGTTATCGATTGATCTCAGTCAGCAGTTTCATGCGCTGGCGAAGGAAGAAGGATTCAAGCTGGATGCAGAATCGCCGGAGATTGTCATCTCCATCGGAGGCGATGGAACGATGCTTCAAGCTTTTCACAATTTCATCGACCGCATTCCGGATATTGCTTTTGTTGGGGTTCATACGGGCCACCTCGGCTTCTATGCCGATTGGAAGAAGGAAGAATTAAGGGAATTGGTTCGACTTATGAGCGGTAAAGGGGATCCCGATCTCCTTAAACCTCGTATTGTGAAGTATCCATTGCTCGAACTGGAGATTCGTAAGAAATCAGGTAACGCCTCGTACATCGCCCTGAATGAATTCACGTTAAAAGGGGTAGATGGTACCGTCGTAGCACAAGTGGACATCAACGACGTTACATTTGAGATGTTCCGGGGGGACGGGATCTGTGTTTCCACTCCTTCAGGTAGTACGGCGTACAATAAAGCACTCGGCGGAGCCATGGTACATCCAACGATTGAAGCTATTCAGATTGCTGAGATTGCATCCATTAACAACCGTGTCTACCGGACGCTCGGTTCACCTGTCATTTTGCCCAAGCACCACCATTGTGACATTTTCTCACGTAAAGATCAGCGTCTGTTGCTAACCATTGATCATGTCAATGTAATGGTGGAGGATCTGATCTCCGTTCGTTGCCAGGTCTCGGAGCAGAAGGTCAGTTTTGCGCGTTTTCGCCCATATCCGTTCTGGAACCGGGTTCGCACAGCCTTTCTTGATTAGGCAACATGTCTGACCAGCCAAAAGTTTATGTATACGCATCAAAAAAGCGGTCCTTCTCAGGAACCGCTTTTTGCTTTGGCTTGTGGCTGCTCTTTGCACTTCTGCAGTACGAAGTATGCACAGCCAAAGTTACAGTACTCGTTAATGTAATCCACAAGATAAGAGATGGTTGAATCCTTCGTTGCTTTGGGGTGATTGTCTCGATAAAAGCCTTTGAGTCTAAGCTGGCTATAACCCCAGTCACCAATAATATAGTCGTAACGCTCCAGCACTTCGCTGTACCGGTCACGGAACACTTCAGGGTTCCAACCCTGCTTGTGGTTCTGTACAATTTCATAATTTTTACCGCCGACTTGAACAATGACGGGTGCCTTAGGCTTTTCCTGCTCCTGTACAGACTCCTGTTCCGTTTCCTGCAGCTGTTGCTCGTTCTGTTGCTCGTTCTCCAGCTGTTCTTCCGTGTTTTTATTCTGTTCCAATCCGGATTCCTCCATCACGCGTGTGTTGCCGCCTGTTCCGTATGCTGATTCGCTGATTTTACCTGTTCATGGGCATGATAAGAACTGCGTACCATCGGACCGGATTCGACGTGACTGAATCCACGCTTCAATCCTTCTTGTTTCAATGTTGCAAATTCTTCAGGCGGATAATACTTCTCAACAAACAGATGTTTCTCGGATGGCTGTAAGTACTGACCAATCGTCATAATGTCACAGTTCACCGCACGAAGATCATCCATCGTTGCCAAAATTTCGTTATATTCTTCACCTACACCGAGCATAATACTCGATTTCGTTGGGATGTTAGGTTGCATCTCTTTGGCACGAGCGAGCAATTCCAGTGAACGTTTATACTTGGCTTTGGCACGCACCTTGTCTGACAACCGTTCAACGGTTTCGATGTTATGGTTCAAGATGTCCGGTTTGGCATCCATAACGATCTGCAGTGAATCCCGATCACCCATAAAATCCGGAATAAGCACTTCCACACTACACAGTGGCAGACGCTTGCGTACAGCTTTTACCGTTTCGGCAAAAATGGTTGCTCCTCCGTCCTTCAAATCATCCCGGGCCACACTTGTAATGACACAATGTTGCAGGTTCATTTGTTCAGCTGCTTCGGCTACACGTTCCGGTTCCTGTAAATCGAGTTCCGTAGGCAAACCGGTATTGACCGCGCAAAATCGGCATGCTCTTGTGCAAATATCGCCCAAAATCATAAAAGTCGCTGTTCGATTCGCCCAGCATTCATAAATATTCGGACAACGTGCTTCCTCACATACGGTATGCAATGTTTTGGAACGCATCATGTTTTTAATTTCCTGGTAGTTATCTCCGGTTGTCAATTTGATCCGAATCCAATCCGGTTTCGGTTCTTTAACACGTTTAGCCAATGCATAAACCTTCTTTCTACTGAAGTTAGGCTGTTGCTCGGAACATATTATACCATGAAAGGCTTGGAAAAACCCCCATTTGTCACATCTTGTGCTTACACAACGAAATGGATAAAAACAGAACGTTTGAAGAACGCTAAGATATAGCTTGATTTATCGGGCATAAGTGCATCATCTTAACGGAAAGGGGCTGCTTCCCTGTGCAACATCAGTGGATACTCCGAAATACGTACAGCTTTTGCATCAAAACGTTACTCGCAGGCGCGATGCTTCTCCCATTCCTGCCTGCTGATGTTTACGGTGAGTCTGTCCATACAACAATGACCCAACCCCAAGCTGCAGAGAGCAAAGCAACCGACATTTTTGCCGCACGTCGACATCTGTATGAAAGTATTGGTCAGATGACCCAAATTCCATGGTACAGGCTGGCCGCCATTGATCAGTATGAACGAACGATTACACGAGCACATCCCAAAGATCGTAAACACCCTGAACGTTTGACCGGTATTTTCTTGACGTCTCCGGCTTGGAGAGGCTGGCTGAACCCGGATGAGACAGACCAGCATCCGCAATCGATTCTTTTTTTCAATGGAAAAGGCAGAGATGGTTCAGGAGACGGGATTGCGGACTCCAACAACGATTTGGATGTACTCTACAGCATGGCGTCAATCATGCAGCAATACGGAAATAAACAGGAGGACTTTGGCATAGGCCTGTGGGAGTACTATCACAATTCAAGAGCCGTGCAGCGAATTCAGCAATTTGCGAAATTATATGAGCATTTTGACAATCTGGATCTATTCGGACATGCCTTTCCCGTTCCTTTGGGTACCAATTATTCCTATCGCAGCACATGGGGAACCAAACGAAGTTGGGGTGGATATCGCATTCATGAAGGTACAGATATCTTTGCTCCACATGGTCTGCCTGTTCGCAGTACATGTTACGGCATTGTGGAGATCAAGGGTTGGAATCCATTCGGTGGATGGCGGATTGGTATCCGGGATTTGAACAACCACTATCATTATTACGCTCACTTGTCCGGCTTTGATAAAGGAGTTCGGATCGGTGATGTGGTCACTCCCGGGCAGGTTGTAGGCTGGGTTGGCAGCTCTGGCTACGGCAAGCCGGGAACTCAAGGCAAGTTCCCCCCGCATCTTCATTACGGCATTTACCGGGACAGCGGTCTGCATGAATGGTCTTTCGATCCCTATCCGTTACTCAGACACTGGGAACAGGAAGAACGAAGCCAGAGAAACAAGAAGAGCAAGTAAAGGCGGACAGCATACACCTTGTTAAATACGCGCTCAAAAAGGGGAACCTCTACGATTGACGAGAGGTTCCCCTTTCTCTTTCTAGGGTTAAGCTTGATGGAATATTGCCTGAGAGCAAGCAATCCAGCGCTTCGCGCCTAATGCCCATTTTGTCCGGACTGAAAACTCCCGTTCAGATCAGGCGGGTCCAGTTCAAGTTCCAGCCCGTTTGACTGTGTATTGTTTCCCGGCGCTTGCTGCGGATTTGGAATCTGTGGCTGATTACCTGGTGTCTCACCACTATTGCGCGCGCCGTTTCCATTGCCATTACCACTGTTCGTACCACTTCCACTTCCCGTGTGACCGTTACCGCCGTTAGATACGCCTGCCTGCCCTGAAGGCAAGGCAATTGCGGGAGCATTACTACCGTTGCTTCCGACAGGCCTGCCCTGATTATCGTAATAATACATCGGTACATCACCCACAACGAGTAAATATGAGATCGGGATTTCGGTATCTACGGTCTCAGGTTCCATGTCAAAAGGCACTACAACGGCAACCTCGGCAATAATGTGGATGTATACCTCGACCAAAATCATGTTAATACCTGCATTCTGCTGACGGGTGTTCAGGTCAACCTTCACCGCCCCCTGAGGTTCAATACGAACGGGGATGCTTGGGCCAAAGGAAGCCATAACCGGGCTGCCCAGCGCCTGACCCAGCGGTATTTTTTCTTTTAACATATGCACGTTCTGAAGGGTAGACTGCACGACATTCATCGTACTTGCCGTGATGCGCATATGTTCGTTATAGTTCAGCATGAAACCTGAAACTTTGCCCGCCGTATCGGTTTTCCAATCAATCAGACCTTCCGTTGTCTTGCCTTCGGCAACCTGAGCCGTAATCGCTTTATTAATCGCCTCGGTTGCAATCTGCTTCACCCTGATCTTGGCCAGATGCATAATGGGCGGCTTCATCTTTTTATCCACGTATGCGAAGCCCTGCATCAAACAAAATATAGCTACGAGCAAAGCAATTAACCATACTTTCCGCTTACCGCTTGGCGGCTTAGAGCGCCGTCTTCGGCTTCGCCATCTCTTTCGCATCATCGGAGCGTCCCTCCCCTGCGGGATGAGCCATAGGCTTATATGTTATCCATATGCAATGTTGTCCTGAAAAAGAAGGACAGCACCCTGTAATGCACGTTGGAGTGGCCTGATCGGCAAATCCGCAGGATGTGCACATCAGGCTGCTCCAGGCACAAAAAAACCTTCCGCCCGTAGCAGATATGCCATCTGCACAGGCGAAAGGTTTACTTTTTACAAATAAGGAATCTTTAGGTTTGTTTTAATGAACAGATTAGTTTTTTTCCACCGCATGTCCACCGAATTCGTTACGCAATGCTGCAACGACTTTACCCGTGAACGTATCGGTTTCCAGGGAACGGTAACGCATCAGCAAGGACAGGGCGATAACGGGTGTAGCCGTTTGAAGGTCAAATGCTGTTTCAACAGTCCAGCGGCCTTCGCCGGAAGAGTGCATAACCCCTTTGATTTCATCCAGGTTAGCATCTTTGGAGAATGCACGCTCTGTCAATTCCATCAACCATGAACGGATAACGGAGCCGTTGTTCCATACGCGCGCAACTTGTTCGAAGTCGAAGTCAAATCCGCTTTTCTCCAATACGTCGAAGCCTTCACCGATGGAAGCCATCATACCGTACTCAATTCCGTTGTGCACCATTTTGAGGAAGTGACCGCTACCTGCTTTACCTGCATACAGATAACCGTTTTCTACGGAAGTGTCTTTGAAAGCCGGCTCAACGATCGCCCAAGCTTCTGGATCTCCACCGATCATGTAACATGCACCGTTACGAGCACCTTCCATACCGCCTGAAGTTCCTGCATCCATGTAATGAATGCCTTGTGGTTTCAGCTGCTCGTAACGACGGATGGACTCTTTGTAGTGAGAGTTCCCTGCTTCGATGATGATATCACCTTTGGACAGTAGCGGGCTCACTTCAGCCAGCACTGCATCCACAACGTTATGAGGAACCATGATCCACAGCACGCGCGGAGATTCCAAGGATTCAACCATTTCTTTGTATGAAGACACGCCTTGAGCGCCGTATTCTTTCATTTCTTTAACCGCTTCTGCATTCAGGTCAAAGGCAACCACTTCGTGTTTGTGATCAATCAGGTTTCTGCCCAGGTTCAAGCCCATTTTTCCGAGTCCGATAAGTCCAAGTTTCATGATAAAATCCTCCTGTTTTGCGAATGTTTTGAGTAGAATCAGGATACAGAACACATTCCGCTTTTGCCCACCAACCGTTCCGGTTACGGATCGTTCTTTCGATCGCTGTTGTATTCCAATTTTTATAATTTCCTAACTGTACGGGTAAAATTGGACTACAAAGGCGAACACTTCGTTTCTGCAGAATCGATTCCGTCCCCTCCACTACGTGGTCCATGATGATGTGTGCTTAAGCCGTGATGCTTCTGCCATCTATATATAAAATGTTTGCGGCCTTCTGGCTGAATTAGTCAGAAGGTCTTATGCAAAATTGGAACGGTATAATTTTAGCGATGAATTATTTAAAAATTGTTGAGGAATGTTTCCTCTCTTACCACCAACGGAATCCATTCACCGCAGTCAGGCGATCGGCTGATTCAGGTCCATTCGAACCTGCACTGTACGTATCCAGTGGAATAGTACCTGCCGCAAAGGCTTCCTGAATCGGTTGTACCCACTGCCATGCCAGTTCAACTTCGTTCCAGTGTGCAAAGAAAGTAGAATCTCCACGCATCGCGTCAAAGATCAAGTTCTCGTACGCTTCAGGAACGTTACGTTCTCCTGAGTTAAAGGTCATATGCATCGGTTCTACCTCACCATGGTTTAGTGGGTTCTTCGCATTTAGTTGCAGGGAGATACTTTCGCCAGGACCAATTTCCAGCGTCAACAGGTTTGGAGCCATCGTGTTTTCAGACTCATGTCCTGTTTTGAGCGGCGCCTTGAATTCAACGACGATTCGGGTTGATTTCTCAGCCATGCGTTTACCTGTGCGGATATAAAATGGAACCTCGTCCCAGAACGGATCATCCAACCACAGTCTTGCGGCTACATATGTTTCATTCTGTGAGTTTGCAGGAATACCAGGCTCGTCCAGATAACCCACAACTGCGGAACCTTGAAGCTCGCCTGCACCATATTGGGCACGAACCACTTCAGAAGTCACATTTTCTTTAGTCAAAGGCCGCAAAGACTCAGCAATTTTTTTCTTTTTATACTGAATTTCTTGCGGTGTGCAACGTTTCGGCAGATGCAGTGCAATCATCATCAGCAGTTGAAGCATATGGTTCTGGAACATGTCGCGAAGAGCACCACTTTGATCATAATACGCAGCACGTTCCTCAACACCTACGGTTTCACTGGCTGTGATCTGTACGTTCGCAATGTAACGGTTAGACCAAAGTGCCTGAATCACCGGGTTGGCATACGTCAGTGTTTCGATGTTCTGTACCATTGGTTTTCCTAGGAAGTGGTCGATCCGATAAATTTCTTCTTCCGCAAAGGTATTGCTCAGCTTCTCATTCAGCTCACGAGCAGACTGCAAATCATGTCCAAATGGTTTTTCGATGATCAGTTTCTTCCAGCCTTTCGTGTTACCCAAACCGCTTTCTTGAATATTCAGTGCGATTGGCTCGAAAAATTCAGGTGCAACGGACATATAGAACATGCGGTTTTCCGGGATATTCAATTCTTGTTCACGCTCTTGCACCAGTTGAAGCAACCGGGTGTAATCTTCAAGCTTCGTATTGTTCAGCGAACAGTAACGGAAAGCTCCGATGAAATCGCGTACCTGTGATGCCTCCTCCGGCTTTTGACGGGAGAATTCCTGCAGTGACTTTTCCACATTCGCCTGGAAGTCTGCATCCGACAGTTCACGACGGCCCAAACCGATGACGGAGAATGCCTTCGGCATTTTCTGATCTACGTACAGATTGTATAATGCAGGGTAAATTTTACGTTTGGCTAAATCGCCTGTTGCCCCGAACAGGACAAATGTCATTGCATCCATTGGAGTGCCTCCTATGATCTGTGCAGTATAGTATATGATGTTGCAAAATGGTCAAATCCAAGCATGACAAAAGACGGAATAAGTGGGCACCTCGCCCGCCTTGCCTCCGTTTATTACCGTTGCCTCAATCCAACCATGGGAACATTCCTTCTCTCCACAACCTTAATCAACTTTGATCAGGTTATAAATTGTAACCTTTAGAATTAACGTTACCCATATTACACCTGTCGTCACAATTCGTCAACATTCGTGTCTAACCTGTGAACTCCAGTGTTTACAGGGGTTTTGTTGAATGTTAACGCTTTATGTGGTAAGTTTAATAGCAATTGGATTGTGACATTTTATACATAACACCTGTGGACAAGAAGGTTACAATAAGTATACTAAGTATATTACAAGGGATACTAAACCAAAGGAGTACAGTTATGAACGATGATGAGAATGCCAAACAGATGTGCTCGAAAGTGGAACAATCTTATCAGATCATTGGCCGAAAATGGGTAGCTTTAATTATCCATGCGTTGATGGAAGAACCCAAACGCTTCAGTGAAATTCATGCTTATATTCCCGATCTGAGCAAACGTGTATTGAATGAACGTATGAAGGAATTGGAAGAAGAGGGATTGGTCGTGCGGCATGTCGTTACTGAACGTCCTGTTCGGACTGAATATATGTTGTCCCGCAAAGGAAGCGAACTCGGGCGCGCGTTAAGCGCTGTCGAGCGATGGGCGGAGAAATGGTTGTAACCGTTATGGTCCTGTTCTACAGGACCATGCACGACAATGGTCATTCATCATATTTTATCGCAGTTTCACACATTTAAATAAAAAAACGAAGGGAATTCATCCCTCCGTTTCTTGTATTACGGTTATTTCAAAGTTACATAAATCGTGTATGCACTATTCATATAGAACCGATATTTTCCTGGCTGTAAATCCTTGGTATCGAATTCAAAAACCTTTCCTTCTACATCTTGCGGGATTTCTAATTTCAATCCATGACCATCTCTGACTTCTTTTTCAAAATTGGCTATAGTACCATAGGTATCTTCGTAAACGAAGTAAACCGGATCCCCACCATAGTCTAAAGTAAATTTAATCACAGTGCCAACAGGCTCCTGTATTCTCCATTCAGTTGGATGATCTACGAATACAGGCCGAGTAAATGAAACAAACTTCGATGTGGTATAAACTTGATTTTTATAAACACTATCCGTAGTAGAAACCCCGCCTTCTAACACCTTGAAGTAGGTATTTTTTCCCAGAACTTCCTTCTTGGGTTTGATCTCAATTCTGTTGTATTTGATGGAGACCTGGTCCTCTGGATCAAGAGGAACAAAATTGGGTGTTTGGGACCCTGTAGAAACGAGAATATAATCTCTTAATTTTCCTAGTTCAGACTCCATAATCATCCGATTAAAACTAATGGAATAGGATTCCCGAATGGAAACCCAGCTTCCACTCATACTTGTTGACTTCTGAACCAAAGGTTTATCGGGACCATCCATGACATTGTAATAACTAACTTGAGAACTATTATTCATTGCATCCAACACAAAAATTCTTAATCCGCCATAGTGATTAATTAGCTCAGTTGTTGGAACTTCTGTTCTTTCATTTGCCACGATAGGGAATTTAATAGCTGCTCCAGCTTTTACTGCTTCATCGAGAAGAATAAGATTTTTGCCATCAATATTCTGAGTAGTAGCATAAACAAAACCACTCCTAGGACTGTACACATATACTGACTCCGTTACTGTAATCGCTTGCTCCTCGGTTCCTAGTATAAAAAAGGAACCTCCCTCATAGCTGCCATATTGACCGCTTGGTGATGGGTTAGAACCTCCATTTCCCGGATTCGGGCTTCCTGGGGTTGGACTTCCAGAGTTTGAGTTACCCGTTCCACCAGTTGAACCTGAAGATGATCCATTGCTTCCAGAGGGTGCATTTGAAGTTGGAATCGAACTGACAGGCTTGCTCGTACCGTCAATTTGTACGGTTGTATCTGAAGGTACCGAAGAACCTAAGTTCACTTTGTTTGGTGCCTTTTCCATAGTCACACCTACAGCGTTGACTGTAGCCTGTTCCACGGTACCTGTCCCAAACATTTTAACGGCTGCATTAAGGATAGCTGTTATTACTTTTGCTTCCTTACTAATCTGAACTTCGGTTCCCTCGGCCGAATCAGCAAAATTCAGCTCAGTGACCGTTCCAGAAGGAACTTGAATATTTATACTCTTAGCTTCCACATCTACGGTATCAAAATTCCCTTTAAGATATACTCTGGACTTCTCGGGAAGTGCTTCGGAGAGCTTGAGCTTATCGATTTTTGCAGTCCCGTTAGATTCAATGTTAGCAGAAGTTTGAATGGTCATCTCATGTACTTGCGTTTTTCCCGAAGCTACCAGACGAACAGTGCCATCTTTTTTGTTGACAATAACCGTCAGCAGAACAGAATCTTCCAGATGTACACTGTTCTCTCCACCGCCATATACGTAAGTTTTTCCTTGAACGGTTACGTTCTTGAGGAATACATCACCTTGACCAACAGCTTTGCTGATGATCAGATCACCTGTAATAGTCATATTCTGAAGAGTGACTCCCGAAGCGCCGATGACTACGTTTCCTTGGATTTCTTCTTTCTTGTCCTTCGAACCATACTGGCCTTCTTGTCCGTACCAGCTTCCATATGTACTAAAAGCCCTGTCTAGAATCTGTACTGCTTCAGCTCTGGTTACTGCACTATTCGCTTTAAAACTACCATTGCTATAGCCTACGACGATCTGCTTCTCGGCAGCAGCACTTACGGCCTCTTTACTCCAACTTTGAATATCCTTCTGATCTGTAAAACTTGTCTCTCCACTACCCTGCAAGTTTAAAATTCGTGATACTACGGTTGCTGCCTCCTGCCTTGTTAGTGTAGCATTGGGGTGGAAAGAACCGTCCTTGTAGCCTTGAATATATCCTGCTTGAACGCCTTTAGCGACATCTTGAGCATACCAATCAGATTGAGATACATCGGTAAAAGTTGAATGGCCAACCTGTTCATACTGGAAAACACGATTAATCATAGTTGCCCACTCGGCACGTGTGATTTCTCCCTTAGGTAAGAAAAGATCTTGTTTATTTCCTTGTACGATCCCTCTGCCAGCCCATTTTTCAACGACTTCCTGAGCCCAATTCCCTTTTAGATCTTTGAACGTTTTTACGGCAACAGTTGCTTTCCCGCCACGATCATACACTGCGTCGGTTACAGATTCAGCCTGAACTGCTGTGCCCATACTTCCAAATAACAAAACTCCTGATAAAAATAAACTTCCCCACTTCTTCACGATACTCTTTCTCCTCCTCTGTTTTAATTCCAAAGACCTAATACTTTGGTTCTAATCTCTTGAAAAGGGTATCATATAAATTACAAACTAACAATATTTTCATGCTATAGAATTCTTTTTTTCCCACTCCACATTTTTCTTCCACTTCATCTGCCCTGTTGATCGGGATTCAGTTCATCATTGCCAAAACTCTATGTTAATGTTCACCATCTTATTTTAATTTTTATTAAAAAAACACACTTTATCATAGATAAAGTGCCATCTTTCTCATTTTTATTTTTTTGTTGCTTATTGAGGTACTACTTATCGAACGTTATCTTATCTGTGTTTACTCTTCATCCAATCGGCGTCCAAGCGTAATACCTATATCCTCAAAATTTTCAACAGACGACTTCTTCTCGTAAAAGTGAACCACATGCCGCATCATACTCTCTCTGGAATAAAATGTATCGTCCGATGGTATTGGAAAAACCACCTTCTCCCCCGTACTTGCAGACTTATAAATCCCAACAATTAGCTCCAGTGTATTCCGTCCGCTCTCCCCATCAACAACTAGCGATGTCCCATACTCTATAGCATCCAACACATTCTCGACCTGTCCGGCGTGGCCTGAATGAATAACTTCCGGCAATGCATCATACTGCTGCTGAAGCTTACGTTCAAGATCCGGATTAGGTTCGGGGAATCCATGACTTTGCGAAGTGGATGCGACCACTTTCCAGGGAACGGACACGCGGGCTTCTTTTCCTTGAAAAATCAACTGCTGCTCCTCTCCGTGATGTACCACGGAACTTGTAATCATACCCACTGCTCCCTGGCTGAAGCGTAGCATCGCCATAGATATGTCCTCCACCTCGGCATTATCATGCGCCGTATTGGCCATCATCGCCTGCACTTCGATGGGCGCCCCCATCATCCAGAGCATGGCATCTATATGATGTACCGCATGATTAAGCGTACAGCCGCCGCCTTCTTTTTCCCATGTCCCGCGCCACCACAGATCATAATAGGAATGTCCCCGCCACCAGTAGGAGTCCACTTGAACATGGAGAATCGGCCCCATATGCCGGCTATCCAGGACGCTTTTAAGCTTCATCATGGGAGTGGTAAAACGATTCTGGGCAACAACCGACAGCAGTGTGCCGCTATCCTGCGCTGCTTTCAGCATCTGGTCCGCTTCCTCTAATGAAGAAGCCATCGGTTTTTCAACTAATACATGCTTGCCGGCCTTCATGAAATCACACGCGATGGAAGCATGAGTATATGGAGGTGTACAGATCGATACAAGATCAATATCGTTTTGAAGTAGTTCATGATAATCCGCTACTGCCACAGCATCGTGTAGTCCGTATTCTTCAATTCGTTTTTGCGCTTTTTCCATATACACATCGACTACTACCACAATCCGGCACCGCTCCGGGAACTTCATATACGCAGAGATATGCGCATTACTAATCGCACCCGCACCAATAATAGCTACATTAATCATCACTCTATCCCTCCCTTAGTTTCTTCACAATACCTCAGAATAGAGCGCTTTTATGCATGTATTCTGTGATAAAATATAACTATCTTGCGATGGTAAGGGAGGTCATATGGTTTCTATGCCACATATAAGTGATAGGCAATTCAGCCTGGTATGTCGCCGTACATCCCGTGCAACCTTTCGTGAGGTTTTTCATGCTCATTCACAACTGGAATTAACATATATTCATGACGGTTACGGGCAGTTGATTACCGAGGGAAAGGTATTTCCACTTGAACCGGGTACACTTATGATTTTCCGCCCCTTTCAGATGCACCATGTGCAAATTCAGGTATCTGAAGCACACCCATTTGTACGCACGGTGCTTATGGTGGAGTTAGAGTTACTACACGCCTATTGGCCACACTTCATAACCACGCATCATTTTACCGAGCACCTTCTCAACGAGCAGCATTCTATTCAACCTATCTTTCTCTTACCCAATTCACTACTCATTCAGCGAATGGAACATTTCGGAGAACAATACCCTGAGTTATTACCTCATGAGCTTGCTGAAGATGCTTGTCTTTTTGTACTGGATGTACTGACGCAACTACGTCACATCTGGAACAGAACAGCCCGTCTCCCGGATCAGTATTTGTCAAACCAACCAACAGGTCATTCAGAAATCATTGATCCCCACGCCCAAGCAACCATGCAGTGGATTGAGCAACACTATGGGGAACCTTTTCGTTTAGAACACATTGCGAGTGAGTTGCATCTCTCTGCCTATCACCTGTCCCATGTGTTTAAAAAGGCGACCGGCACCAGCATTATTGCATATGCTCAGGCCACCCGTATTCGTCAAGCCTGCATACTGCTTGGTCGTACATCTTTATCCATTCCTGAGATCGGCCACCGTGTCGGCATGTCTAGCCCCTCTTATTTTTGCAAAGTATTTCGTAAAGCCACCGGCACCACACCACACCAATATCGGTTGAGGATGAGAGGTAGCCGTTAGATGGGACGGACGGAAAAAGAATAGCTAGCATAATCAGCGCACATGCAGCCCGATCTTTTCCAAATACACACTCATACGTTCTGTTAATTGATCCAGCTCAGCCCGCTGTTCATTGGATAACCGATCCATGTGATAGCTTCCGTCCGTGTCTTCCACTGTCGTTTTGTACGTCTTCATCTGTTCATATACGGCTCTAAAATCGGCATATTCTTCCTTCGTAAATAACTTTTCTGCCTTGGTAAACTGTTCCGCCCAAAATTCATCCTCGTCCATAAGTCTCGGTGAAACAGGTATAGCTGTTGACGAATTATTCTCTAACCCTTCCATTTTATTAAAAAAGGGTTGCAACTTTGCCGTGATCTGCTTGTATTTTTCCTGCTCCTCCTTACTCCAGCTATCCGGATTCATTTTCCCCTGGGCATCAGCATGGGTCAATGCCATCTGTGAAAATTGTTTGAGCAGTCCCATATATAATACGAATTCACTTTCCGTAAAATGAGCCTGTGCCTGTTGCAGCTTTGCTTCCAATCGCTCATAATCCGCTACAGTGCCTCCTAAGGCAGTGATATTATGTGGCGAGCTGTATATACTGTCAGCCAGATAGGTATACCCTGCGTAAGCTCCTGTAGGGATAATAAGTACGGCCGCGAGCAATGCAGTAACCCACCATTTTCTGCCGCGAGTTAGGAGAGACGATTTTTTTCGAACGTCATGGAGTACGTTATGTTTGACACGAGCCGAGATAATCCAATCTTTCGTTTCCTCCTGATATGCCGACCGTAACTGTTCATCCAATTTCATTGGCATTGTCCACCTTTCTCGCAAATTCGGAGTGCAGTTGTTGCTGCTGTCTCAGCTTGGTAAGTGCCGCATGGATTCGAGATTTGACCGTCCCCAGCGGGATATCTAAAATGTCAGCGACTTCTTCCTGGGTATACTCGTTCAAATAGTGTAATGTAACCACCTGTTGCAACTTGTAAGGCAGACGCTGTACTTGCGTCAGTAAGGGACGATTGGCCAATCTATGGATTAGTTGGGACGAGAAATCAACTTCCATGCCCGTATCGGTATCCATCTGTTCAATCCGTTGCTTGAAGCGAAACTGCATCATTTTCCTGCGTCGATAACTCTTGACCTGTCGCATGCTAACCCCCATTAACCATGGCCGAAAAGCACGTCCAGTATCATATCGTGCCAGGGATCGATAAGCCTGAATATAAATCTCCTGCACCAGATCCTCGGCATCCGCCGCATCATGCACTAGAAAACGAACCGTACGATACACATCCGTTACCGTCTTCTCATATAACTCTCCATAAGCATCATGGTCTCCAGCCAAGGTCAGTTTCACCAATGTTATGTACTCATTCTCTTCACTCATTTCCCATCCCCCTTTCTGCTGATACTATATATTGGTTTTGGTCTATGATATCGTTCGATTTAATTTGGTGAATTCAATCCTGAATAAAAATAAAACCTATTCCAGACACTTCATATTGAAGGTGGAATAGGTCATTCAATGTTTCACATCATCACCAAAAAGACTGAAATCTGCTGAGGGAAAACCCTCACTTTTTCCAGTCTCCATTCAATTGGTGGAGGTAATAGGGGTGGATAATAAGGGTAGGTACTATTTCAACCCATCCGCTGCCGCATCGCTTCAAACAACAATATCGTTGCTGCCATCGCGGCGTTAAGCGACTCCGCTTGTCCTTGCATCGGAATCGTAATTGCGTCATCTACGAGCTGTGCCGTGGTATCTGAGATGCCCTTGCCTTCATTGCCAATGACAAGCCACACCGGCTGGGTAAAATCATAACTGTAGCACGAATGCTCTGCCTGCAAAGAAGTGCTAACCAGCCTCACACCTGCGGCTTTTGCCTCAGGAAGCAACGTCTGCAATTCTCCCTCCACAATCGGCAAATGGAACAAAGAGCCCATCGTTGAACGAATCGTTTTCGGGTTATACACATCTGCACAACCAGTGCCAAGAACAACACCTGCGGCTCCGGCAGCATCCGCACTGCGAATGATCGTGCCCACATTTCCGGGATCTTGCACATTGTCCAGCACAACCACCAAACCTTGCGGCTCTGCAATCAGACTTTGTAGCGGCTCTTTGCTTTTTCGCACGATTGCAAATACCGGCTGAGGGGTCATCGTATCCGTACATTTGGCGATCACGGCAGGAGACACACTGACCCACTCGACTCGCTTCAGTGGATTCTCTAGTCCTGCCAGCTCTACAGGCACTCCCTGCTCACCGTCGTACACGATACACTCCAGATCAGCTCCGGCACGTAGCGCTTCCTGTACGAGATGAATGCCTTCGATTATATATTTATGTTGACGGGTTCGATGCTTTTTCTCCAGCAACTGTGCCCACTCTTTTACACGTGTATTTTGCGGTGATACAATATCCATCGTTCCATCCTTCCCATTTTCGGGCTCATTATTATTCCTTAATCACTTCGGATAGGCCAGCTCAAGCTTCGTCAGATGATCCTTGTGCCCCACAATAACCAGCACATCTCCATCTGCAATCCGATCCTCGGCATAAGGGGAGATGTTCATTGAACCTCCGCTTTTAATGGCCATAACGTTACAGCCGAAACGTGCCCGAATGTTCAGCTCCAGCAGGTTTTTGCCAATCATCTGCTCGGATGCTCTGATCTCCAAAATGCTGTAATCCTCGGATAATTCAATATAGTCCAGAATGTTGGGTGATGTTAAGTGATGCGCTACACGCAGACCCATATCCCGTTCCGGGTAAATGACTTTGTCCGCACCAATCTTCTGCAACACCTTGCCATGTAACTCATTTTGAGCCTTTACAATCAGCACGGGTACACCCATATCCTTCAATATCAAAGTAGTCAAAATACTCGCCTGTATATCTTCACCAATCGCTACAACAACAACGTCAAAATTACGTATCCCCAGCGCTCGCAGGGCTTCTTCATCCGTTGAGTCTGCCGATACTGCATGGGTTACCACATTGGACATTTCCTGCGTCCGCTGCTCGTTCGCATCAATCGCCAGCACGTCAAATCCCATACCGCTCAGTGCATTCGCTATACTTGATCCGAATCGTCCCATACCGATTACAGCATATTGTTTCTTCGCCATCAGGGTATTTAACCTCCCGCTGCATTACGGCAAGACGCACCAGTTCTGGTACGATGCCAACGTAAATAATCCTTCGTAGTATACCACAAAGACGGAAAAACTTGAATGCGCTCACCCTCCACAGGGAACAGTAATACAGCAGCCGAATAAACCGAGGAGGGAATTGCGATGCCCATTACATTAAGCCTGCGTGAAGCGATTGTTCATAAGGTTCATGACAAAAGTGATGACCAGCTCCGGGAGATGATCGAAGGTTCAGTAGACGGACCCGAAGCAGCGTTGCCTGGACTTGGCGCCATTTTCGAGATGATCTGGAAGAACACAGAGCCTGCCAAGCAGGAGGAACTGATTCAGATCGCGCAGGAGCATCTGCACACCATTCCCTTACAACCGCTTCGATAATTGAAGCACTGACGGGTGAAGGGAACCATCAAACCGTTTGTTCTGTCTGCAAAAAAAAGCTCCCCTAACCCGGCAGGATAAATTCTGCCTATAGGTAAGGTGAAGCAAAAAATCCCTCCACCACCCGGCGGAGGGATTTCATTATATCAAGATAACATTAAGGCGCAGTTTCAAGGAACTTCGCTGTCGGATTTTTATCGATCGCCGTTCTCATCGCATATTCATTTTCGAAAAGTACAACGTAATTGCCCTTTTTATCTTTTACCAGGGCAGAGTTAATCCGGAATTTGCTCGGGTCTAAGTTCTCGTCCACGATCCAGCGGGCAAACTGATACTGCATCCGTTGCAACTGCACATCTACCCCATATTCACCCTTCATCCGGTATTCGAATACCTCGAACTGGAGCTGACCGACTACGCCCAGAATGGTCTCATCAAAGCTCACCGTGTTAAATACCTGAATGGTACCTTCCTCCGTAAGCTGATCGATCCCTTTTTGATACTGTTTGTGTTTCAAGGCATTTTTAACCGTTACCTTTGCAAAAATCTCTGGCGAAAACGTTGGCAACTCATCAAATACGACTTCACTGCCCTGACTCAGCGAATCACCAATCCGGAAAATTCCCGGATCGAACAGACCGATGATGTCGCCAGCATAAGCCTCTTCGACGATATCCCGATCCTGTGCCAGGAATTGCTGCGGTTGGGACAGCTTAATTTCTTTGCCTACACGATTATGCTTCACGCTCATGCCGCGCTCGAACTTACCGGACACAATACGCAAGAACGCGATCCGGTCGCGGTGTGCAGGGTTCATATTCGCCTGAATTTTGAATACATAACCCGTGAACTTCTCATTCGTTGGTTCAATTTCGCCAGCGGTACTGCGGCGCGGTTCTGGCTTCGGAGCCAGCTCCAGGAAATTTTCAAGGAACGTCTGCACACCAAAATTGTTGATGGCACTACCGAAGAAAATCGGAGTCAGTTCACCCTTCTGTACCTTTTCCATATCAAATGGGTCACCTGCTACATCCAGAAGCTCAAGCTCCTGACATAGCTGATCATGCAAGTACTCACCCGCCATCTCGCGGATAATCGGATCTTTGTATCCATCAACTTTTTGCACTTTGATCGTCGAATGATCGTCGCCTTGGAACAGCTCCACCTGATTTTTCATCCGGTCGTACACACCGCACAGATCACGGCCTGTACCAATCGGCCAGTTCATAGGGACGGAGCGAATACCCAATACGTTTTCCAGTTCTTCCATCAGGTCAAACGGACTTTGTCCCTCACGGTCCAGTTTGTTGATAAACGTAAAGATCGGAATGCCACGCTTCGCACATACCTGGAACAATTTGATCGTCTGTGCCTCGACACCTTTTGCCACGTCAATCAACATCACCGCGCTGTCGGCAGCTGTCAGTGTACGATACGTGTCCTCACTGAAGTCTTGGTGACCTGGAGTATCCAAAATGTTAACCCGATGATCCAGATAATCGAACTGCATGACAGAGGACGTAACCGAGATCCCCCGCTGTTTCTCGATTTCCATCCAGTCACTTGTCGCGTGTTTGCTTGCTTTCCGGGCTTTAACTGTTCCCGCAAGGCGAATCGCGCCCCCGAACAACAGTAGTTTCTCGGTCAATGTCGTTTTACCCGCATCGGGGTGAGAGATAATGGCAAACGTGCGACGTTTGTCCACTTCCTTTTGAAGAATGTTATTTGCAGCTTTGCTCATAGCGTCTATCCCTTTCATCCGTTCATTCACGTTAATCCGGTCAGTGCCGGTCGTCCATAGATTCACTCGGTAAACTTTCAAACGTAGTTGTAAACTCTAAAACTTTATGCCACCCGGCTAAGCCGGTTGATTATAAACTCGCATGTCATCCTCATCATCAGAGGTACACGATAAATTCATTTTACACATTTACAATGGAGTTCATCCTTTCAGATCAGTGCTTCCATTCATGCTTTTTCCCTCGTTCTCAATTCAACTCTCCTATTGTACCATAATCTGCACCGAAAATAACCGATTACGTTCCACCAATTCAACACTTTTCTTCGCAAAAAAAGAACCCTTCCGCCATGTAACTGGCATCCAGGTTCCTCTCATGTCCTACAGATCATTCGATTTTAGAAAATCAGTGCATCCAGCGCATATTGCCCCCCGCCTGTCAGAGCCAGAGCTACGCCCACCACAAGGATGGCGAGGTTATACTCGAATCCGTTCTGTGTAGACCAGTAACCGTTAGCACCATGTACTTTAACGATGGCAATCACCATGGTCAGTGCGATCAGGATGCCACCTACCGGTGTCAGCAGACCCAGCGCCAGCAATAATCCGCCGCCAAATTCAGCAAGTCCTGCCAGCAAAGCAACGAGTGCACCAGGTTTCATGCCCATCGATTCAAACCAACCGCCTGTACCTTTGATGCCGTAACCCCCGAACCATCCAAACAGCTTCTGTGCCCCGTGCGCCATGAACGACAAACCAATCACCAAACGAATCAACAACAACCCTACATCCAACATCAATTTCTTTTCCTCCATTCGATATATACAAAATAGTATTCTTAGATTAAAGATATTATGCGAAAATTTTTTCATGATACTGTCTGCCCGCAAACCCCTTCAACTGGTTTACCTTTTAGCTCATGAATGTTCCTCTGCGTCGGATTTATATATCATTTTTTTGACCGAACGCAGCAGGTCTTTTGCTTAACTCTTTAACTCATGTGTTGAGTATAAGTTATTCACTTACTTTTTGTCAACAACTTAATTTAAATTATTTATTTCCTTTTGGTGGAACCTCTTTGGATCTACTTCTATGTCCGTGACTTCGATTCACTATCAACAGAAAAAAGCCTGAAAGACCGCATCTCTCATGCGATCTTCCAAAGCCCTCTTTTAACACAGATAGTTGAACTAAAGGGAGTTACACAGAGCATTCCGATGGGAAACCACCTGAACATTCGTGTTATCCCTTAATAACCTTTAAATTCCTTTATGGTCGATTCCCTCATGAGCTTAACCATTCACATGCCAAATGACGCTATCCTCATCCTGCCCATTCACCGGCCACCAGTGGAAACCATCCTGCTCCAGCAGCTTCGCTGTCTCCTCCGGGCCCCACGTTCCTGCGGGATATGTGTGCAATTCACCCTGATTACGGCCCCAAGCAGCCGCGATTCGGTCGACAAAAGACCATGCGGTCGCCACCTCATCCCAGCGGGTGAAGTACGTGGAATCGCCTTCTGCTGCATCATGCAGCAGGCGCTCATAAGCTTCGGGCGAGTTGATTCCGATCATGCAGCTCTGACAAAAGTCCATCGCCAGGGGCTGAATCTCGGAATCCGAGCCCGGCTTTTTGGCATTAATTTTAATATAAATGCCTTCCATCGGATTTACCCGAATCACGAGCAGATTCGGCTCCAGCTTATATTTTTTACCGAGGTATACGTTGTTCGGCATCGATTTGAACTCAACCACAATTTCCGTAGTTTTCACCGGCAGACGTTTGCCTGTCCGAATGTAAAACGGCACACCAGCCCAGCGAAAGTTATCAACGAATACGCGTGCTGCAAAATACGTCTCCGTATTGGACTCCGGATCAACCTTGTCTTCCTGACGGTAGCCCGGAAGCGGTTTGCCTCGGGACTCCCCTTCCGTATACTGGGCACGTACCACGTTGTTACGCACATCTTCATCCGACGTAAACTCACGCAACGAACGAAGCACCTTCACCTTTTCATCCCGGATATCCTCCGGGAACAGACGGCTTGGCGGTTCCATCGCAATCATCGTCAGCATCTGCAACATATGATTCTGACCCATATCACGGAGTGCACCGGAGTGGTCATAATATCCTCCACGCTCCTCTACACCAACTGTCTCACCTAGTGTAATCTGAACATTGGCGATGTGTTTATTGTTCCAGAGCGGTTCGAAGAAGGCGTTCCCGAAGCGAATCACTTCGATATTTTGCACCATTTCCTTGCCCAGGTAGTGATCAATCCGATAGATTTCCTCTTCCTTAAACACCTCGCGAATCTGTTCATTCAGCTTCTCGGCCGATGGCAGATCATATCCGAACGGCTTCTCAATCACCAGACGATTCCATCCACTGCCCTCCAGCATGCCGCCATCTCTCAAACTGTACGACACACTGCCAAACAACTTAGGCGCCAGTGCCAGATAGAACAGCCGATTTCCCGGTGTTTTGAATTTGGATTCCAGCTGTTCGGTCTGCTCCCGCAGTTCCCGGAACCCGTCCACGTTGTTGATGTCCAGTGATTTGTATTCAAAATGCTCGGCAAAAGCGTTCCACTCCTGCGAATCCCCTGCCCGATAACGGCAGAACTCTTGGATAGATTCAAGAAGATCGTCCCGGAACTGTTCCTGTGACCTCGGACGTCTGGCTACGCCAATAACCGCAAAGTCATCAGCAAGCTTGCCTTCACGGTATAAACTGTAGATGGCCGGAAACAACTTCCGGCGGGCCAAATCTCCCGTTGCTCCAAAAATGAAAAACACTGCACCTGGTGTCTGTACTTCATTTTGCATCTGTTTATTGTCCATAGGCTCCTCTTTCCTCCGGGAAGACCTTCTTATCCGCTTCCCGAGCTATGTAATAGTGTTCAGTTCAGTCGATCTCAACAAACCAAATAACAATTACCAGCAAGTCCCAACTTGGATGTGATGATATTTTAGCATATCCCCTGCCGGGAATCAGCTACAATATCATTACCTCCATCAATTAATATTCAATCGTGATCACCGGAAAACCGACAGTAACACGTGCATCATTCTGTCCACTGACTTGATGTACCGCAAGCTGCATATTTAATAGGTGCGAGCCGCTCATAATCTCCAAAGGTAACTCTTTCTCCTGATAGGAAACACTGGCTGTAGCTCCATCCTCATAACGCTCAACTGCTATCATTTCCAGTTCATCAGAGAGCTTGGCTTCCAGCGCCGCTAACTGTTCACTGGCCTTTCTCTCCGCACCAGCCTGAGCCATATTGGATACCTCTATTGTGGCTGGCTTGTCATTCCCTTCATTCATCTCACTTAACTTGCCCTGTACGGACATATTCCAGCTTGCTTCGTTCAAGTCGTGTTCAGTCATTGCCTCTGCCACCTGACCATGTAATGCAAGCAATGCCTGACGATCCAGTTTTGCTCTTCCTGCCAGCTGCACGATCACATAATATTCATCCTGTTCTGTACTCGCCACATTAAGCAACAACCCTATTGGGGATTCTGAAACGCCAACTTTTCCCTGGCTTCGATAGACCTCATGTCCGGTTTGAACATCCTGAACGGGAGCTTCAAGTCCCAGATCTGCTGCCAGCTTCATAGCTTGCATACGAGCATCTCCGTGGCCTGCGACTTGCCATTTGATCACCCATTGATCTGCATGTTTGATAACTGCATCTGCTGTATGTAACAATTGCTCCAGTTCTGCCACTTCGGTACCAGAACCTTTCGTTTCTACTTCTACATTCGCTGCATATACCTGTGTAACTCCGATTAAAATTATAATGGCTATGGCAATGACCCCTGTATTCATCCAACGTTTTATCAAGTGAATTCCCCCATTCGCTCCGCCAATCTATGAATCTATCAACAGCATGCCCTCTTCCGGCTTGACCTATACCCTTTTACGAGACTCTCTCTATGTGTGCATACAAAAAAAGCTCATCCACCACGTTAGGGCAGAACGAGCTTTCCGTTATATTCAACCTTGATTCTTTCATCTAAAATTTTTCAAAATTTTGTTTATTTCCATTCCAGACACATACCTTGCGGCTACCTGGCTATCGTATCAACTTACTCGGCTAATCCATTCTTATAGGCATAAATCGCGGCCTGTGTCCGGTCATCCACATCCAGCTTCGCCAGCAGGTTGGTTACATGGAACTTAACCGTCTTAATACCGATGATCAATTCGTCCGCAATATCCTGATTGGACTTGCCCTGGGCCAGCAAACGCAGAACATCCATCTCCCGATCGGTCAGTTCTTCATGTAAAGGTGCCGCCGCTTGTGGTTGTCTGAACCGATTCATCATCTTGGATGCTACCTGTGACTCCAGAACAGATTGCCCGCGGGCAGCAGCACGAATCGCATCAGCTACCTCATTGGCTCTGGACGTTTTCAGCAGATAGCTGAATGCTCCTGCTTCAATGACCGGATACATTTTCTCATCGTCCAGATAACTGGTCAGCACAATGACTTTGCATTCCGGGTTCATTTTGAGCACCTGACGTGTCGCTTCAATGCCATCCATACCTTCCATGACAAGGTCCATCAGCACAACGTCCGGCTTATACTCCTGTGCAAGCCTGATGCCTTCCTCTCCACTTCCGGCTTCACCGATCACTTCAATGCCGTCTTCCGTATCAAGAACCGCGGCAAGGCCTATACGCACCATCTCATGATCATCCACGAGCAACACTCTGATCGACGTTTCCGTCTCCGTTTCGACTTCCGGTTCCATTGACATGTTCTACCTCGCTTTCATCGTTCATCAGAGGGATGGTAATCTCAATCCGTGTTCCTTTGCCAGGTGCCGTCACAAATTGGATAGCTCCCCCAATCTCCGTAACCCGTTCACGCATATTCGCCAAACCATAGGAGGCCTGCTTCTGTTCATCCAGATCGAAGCCCTGCCCGTCGTCTCGAATCAGTACACGAACCGCATCCATTCGGCGTTGCAATCTGATCTCCATTTTCTCCGCTTTTGCATGACGCAACGTATTCGACATCGCTTCTTGCACGATCCGGAATAAATGGTTCTCGATTCCTTTGACCAGATGAATATCCTCGTCCATCTCCAGCACGATCTCCATCGGTACTTTGGTTTTGAGTTCCATCACCAGATCACGCAATCCCTGCTCCAGTTGTTTTCCCTCCAGATAGACGGGCCGCAGATGCAACAACAAAGCCCTCATCTCGGACTGAGCCACGGAAGCCATTTCTTCAATTAAAGCAACCTGCCGCTGTGCCCGTTCAAAATCCTTCTCCATCTTCCGGCCTACTGCCGTTGCTGTCATTGAGATCGCAAATAGCTGCTGTGATACCGCATCATGCAATTCCCTTGCAAGCCGTTGTCTCTCCTCTACAATGGCTGTAATTCTGGCCTGTTCGGCCAGCTGTGCATTGTTCGTGGACAACCGCTGGAGGGAAGACACCTGATCTTCCCACTTTTTGCCGATGCGACCCAGTTGTTCACTAAGCCGGCCGACATCATCCTGACCGAGATCGGGTACCGTACGGGAGAGTGATCCTTTTTCCCATTGCAACAAGGTTTCCGTTAACAATTCTAGCCGCCTTTTCACCCTATAACTCTGATAAAATCCAAATACCGCCCCAATCCCGATCAGAAGTAACAACAGAGCCAGCCCGGATTGAATCAGATGACGCCAGCCTGCAAATGGAGCCAGATAACCATATGTATACAATACATATAAAATAACAGCAAACACAATGAAAACAAGGAGGATCCCTTCACGCATACTTCGGGTAACCATATCGGTATGTTTTCTATCCTTCATCCGGGACCTCCTCCTTTTTTTCATCCATTTCTTAGTACTACGGATTATGAATATTTAAGTCGCCAACAATATACGAAATAACAAATTTCACTTTATATTCACTGGATTCATATCCAGGAGTTCTCCATACCAATTGATTCATCATGCCGCTATCCTGCTCGCCTAACAGATTAATTCGGCCAAATAGCACCGACGCCTCAATCTCAACTCCGTAATCCTCAGGCAGCGTTAGACGTACATTGCCCATAACGCCTTGCAACAGGACAATCGTTTGCTTCTCCTCAGGAATAGAGAGGGACAGATCCGCATTGACCTCGCCTATGGCATGCCATAGGCTCATACTGCGCAGCCTCCAGGAGGACTGATCCCAGTAATAACGGGCCATAAAATTTTGTTTTTTCATGACATCATCATGTAGATGAATTCTTTTGTTCTTGGAATAAAAATAAGCTAATGATGCGAGTACAATTATAAAGACAATCATCAAGTTATCTAGTAGCAGCAGGGCTGCACCAACACCAAGATAACGGTACCCTTTTTTGGTTTCTCCTTTTCGAATCTGAAGCATTCCAACCGTTAACAGAATAAGTGCGGCAGCCGTCAGCAGGTTCATATTCCGGTTAAAGAGCATTAGAAAACCAACCACAATAATAATGACTGCAATCCAGTGACTTTTTTTACTCATTTCTGCCGCACCTCCTCTGTAAGTTCATCTACGATCTGGATTTTCTTCATTCGACGGAAAAGCCATAGCAGGCACTGAAGTCCTGTATGGCTTAACTTTTGTTCTACGAATCGTATAGGCTACACGATCTATAGAATATCATATTGTCCAGCAAGCGAACAGTTATTCTTTAGAAGTATCGATCGCTTCGTTCTTGGAACCATTGCCCATTTTGTTTTTCAGAGCCTGCAATTGTTGATCTACTTTGAATTGTTTCTCCAGATCAACCGGATTGGTGTAGGAAGCTCCAGTATTGCGGTATGGCGCACGGGCTACATCTGCCTCAGCTTCAAGTTGCATGATTTTCTCTTCCATGCGGTGGAATCCAAGGGATGCGCTTCCGCTCTCAATGGAATGCAAGCTGTTGATCGAAGACATTTGTTTCTTAGCTTTAGCCATCTGTGCACGGGATACAAGCTCATTACGTTTGTTGCGCATTTTGTAGAATTCATCTTTCATATCATGCAACTGTTGCAACAGATCTTTCGCTTGTGCTTCAGATTGAGCGTGCAGTTCGCGGTATTCCTCAATTTTTTGATCAAAATAAATTTTCTCTTCCAGCAATTTGCGTGCTACTTCTTCCTGACCATTCGACAGAGCAGCTTCAGCTTGGGACTCACGTTGTACCGAAGTACGTTCTGCTTCATCCAGACGTTGCTTCATGCGGCGCTCGTTAGCCATTTGTTTAGCAACCGTCACCTCAGCCTCATGAATTTCGGCCTCCATATCACGCAAGTACTGGTTCAACATTACAATCGGATCTTCCACTTTATCCAACATGTCATTTACAGATGCCTTCGTCATATCCTTAATCCGTTTAAATACTCCCATTTTACTTTTCTCCCTTCTCGTAACGAGATAATTTTTGGCGAAGCTCTTCAACTTCTTTTTTCAGTGCCTTCTTTTCAATATCTTTCATCATGGAATCCAGTTCACTTTCGTGCTGGCTTCCTGCGCCATAAGTGTTGTTGTCATAGGAACGCGGGCCGGAGTGCGGTCTGCTGTTGTATCCTGGACCAGGGCCAAAGCCGGGACCCGGTTGATTAGGGTTGCTGTTAAAAGGATCTCTTGGAGGCTGATGGTCATAACCACCATAACCTCTGCCAGCACCAGGGCCGTAACCATATGGATCATATGGTGGGAAAGGCTCTTTGGGTACGACGAGAGCGGCGATGAAGTAGATTAACAACGTCGTGCCCCCGGTTGCAAAGATACTGATAACGAAGATGATCCGTAATAGCGTAGAATCCATTCCAATTGCCTCGGATATGCCGCCGATTAGACCGGTCATCATTCGGTCACGCGTTGAGCGGTATAGTTTGCTCATGTGCTTGCTCCTTTCGTTTACTTGTAACCTCTACTGTGATCGGGACCATATACATACGGATCTGCGTAGTTAGGTTCCTTAGGTACAACCAATGCTGCGATGAAGTAGATGAATAGAGATGTACCACCCGTTGCGAAGATACTGATGAAGAAAATGATCCGTAGCAGCGTGGTACTTAATCCTAGATTTTCAGATATGCCGCCGATCAAACCTGTCAGCATACGGTTGCGCGTTGAGCGGTATAATTTATTCATGTTACTACTCCTTTTTATCGTTATTGAGCTTTTGCTTCAAGCGCTCCAGCTCTTTGTCCAGTGCAGAGGATGACATGTTACCGGATAAGTCGGAACCATCCTGACCCATTCGCCGGATTTCCCGAAGACTCTGTGCCTCATATTCGAGATCGGAGACTTGGTCATCCAGCTTGTTAAACATACCGGGTACATTTTGACCACTGTAGTTTCCACGTTGATTCATTCGTTGTTGCAACTGAATGGTTTGCATTCGAGCGTAGTAATATTGGCGTTTGCTATACACATTCTGATACTCTGCCTTCAACTGATTGATCTGTTCATCGAGTTCCTGCAGTGCAGCAGCGCTTTGTGTGTACAATTCAGTGTATTGATCCATTTTTTCCTCATGGAGAATTTTCTCCTGCAGAGCCAGCTTGGCGAGATGTTCCTCTCCGGCTTTCAAAGCCATAGATGCCTGTTCCTCTCGTTTGTTAACCATAGCGGCGGCTTGATCTGCCTGCTGTTTCATTTGTCTTGTATGACTTGCATACTGGTGTCGAAGCTTTTCGGCTTCTCCTATGTCTTGGCGGGTCGAGACCAGGAACTGATCAATCAGTTTAACGGGGTCCTGACTTTGCTCCAGATGTTCGTTCAGACTAGCTACGGTGATATCCCGCATTCGACGAAATACACTCATTATGTTCTGTCCCTCCTTTTAGTTTATCGTGAAAATTCTTAATAACGGCGACGTGAATTGCGATTGTTGCTCAGCATCGAGATACCGAAGATAATCAATCCGATTGCGATAATCGGCCCGATCAGCCAAGCCAGTTTGCCCATCAGAGATACGATACCGATGATCAGAACGATCCATCCGAGCGTTACATTTCCTCTTTTAATTCCGTAATACCCTAGTGCAATCATCAAGACCGGAATCAGGTAACCCATCAGATGTCCAAGCAATGGTGTTAACTTTCCGAAGAGAATCAGAGCACCAAGTACAATCAACACAATCGCCCAGCCATTTCCCTTGTTCATTCTCATAATTGTTGTTCACCGCCCTTCCCGATTTTACTTTTTTGTTTTTGAACTTCAATCTAATCGCTGTTAGCCTAATCCCTGCATTTGTTCAATGCATCGTTTAATCCGTTTGTTGAAAACTTGCTTGTTTTTGTTTCCGTGTTTCTTGTTTAACCTTATGTCCTTATTCTAGGGGATTCAGCAACTTTTCAAAACAGACTGCGGACGGTTTTTGATCCTAGACTCAGGTCGGGGATCTGCTTGGACCTTGGACTGTCTGCGGGCAGGACTCAGGGTATTTTCGTCAAAACACCGCACTTCGGATACCTGTTATTACCCTTATAACGGAAACATCTCACGGAAGCCCACCTTCTAATATGAAAAAGCCGTTATCTCTATACGTACGTGGATTACACGATTTCGCTCCTGGAATTACTTTTTTATCCAAATAAACAAAAATTAGATTGTTCTAATTGAAAGCGTTTACTAAAATAAAGAAGTAATGAAATCTATTTTCCATCAAGGGGTGGACACGTGCGATCACTAAGCTATCTCCATAAAATGATTATCTTCGGACTTCTGTTAAGTACAGTGCCAATTCTGCTCACGGGAATTGCTGCTTTTATTTATTCTTCTAACCAGACAGAACTGCACCGGACACAAGCGAATCAACAGCTTCTCGAACAGATTCAGTCCAATGTAGAGCACAAACTCGCTACGGTTAGTTACATGCTGGACCAAGCGGTGCGCTCTCCAATTACACTTCGTTCTCTTGCGGACTCTAATTCACTGGGGCGAGTCAGCAAGTTACAAGCGGGCGACCTGCAGACAGAGTTCCAGCATATGAAGTCATGGGAACCTCTGCTCGATATTATCTTAGTCAACCAATCCAAGGATTGGCTTATTAATCATGCTGGCTTATATGCCAACACTCGCTTCCCGTTATCACTGCCCATGAAAGATCTAATTGCGGATACACTGGCCTCGGGATGGCAACTCGCACCCTCAACCATATTTAGTAACGAAGATGATGACGAGCAGAGAATCTCAGGCCAACGTCTTTCAGATAAAGGCTGTATTTATCATATTACGCTCGCAAGAACGATTCCCGATGCAAGTGCATCGTCCAATGCAGCACTAATCGCTGGAATTCCAGCATGTTATATGCAAAATCCGCTGGCGCAATCCCCGACAACCGAAGCCTCAGGCGCCGGTTTGATCATTATAAATCGGGAACAACGTGTTATTGCTCACCCGAATGCATCCTATATTGGACAACCTTTGTCTGCGATAGGCCTGCTTGATCGGAAGAACGGAGAACATATTCAGACGTTACCACCTGTAATGTACTCTGACGCTTATGCTGAGCATGAAGTGCAACTTGCCAATGCAGATTATTCGTTAACTTATAGTCCTTCTACATTAAAAGGATGGACATATATTCTCATCTCTCCCGAGAATACATTAACTCAAGACTATATTAGAATCGGATTCCATACGTTATATATCAGTATGGCCATACTCTTGCTTTCGCTGCTGCTCGCGTGGCTAGGTTCCCAACGAATGCTCGCTCCCATCAGACGTATTCTTACTCAATTAGGCGATAATATCATTCACAAAGGGCATTCCGTGGTACCACATCAGTCTGTGAATAAACCTGATGAACTGGAACAAATTCGGATGGGCGTTTCTCAGTTATATGATGCACACTCTCAACTGGAATCCACTTTAAGTCAGCATCAGAACCAAATACGTACCTATACTATGATGCAGTTACTTCAAGGCAAAACCAGCTTTAAAACATTACACAGCACATTACGAGAACAGGGATATGTTACACATCCTTCTACGTGGCAACAAATTGTCGTCGTAGCCCTACAGCCTGAACTAATAAACCACTCTAAATATAGAATGGAGGATCGCTCTCTGCTCTTATTTGCCATCCAGAACATGCTTGAAGAAACGCTTCAGCCTGATCAGCAACTACTTCCTATTGTATTGGAACAACATGTTGTAACCGTGATTGGCAGTACGGAGGGAGATCTACTGCTGTTCTCGGAGAATATCTCAAGATTAACAGAACGATTACAGCAACAGATCGGTGAGGTTTTGGATTTGAAGGTCAGTATCGGTCTAAGTCAGCCACATCCATTCATGAGTCATATTCCACAGGCATACAACGAAGCTATAGATGCGCTTAAACATCGGATGCGGCTTGGGACAGGCATTATCGTACAATATAAGCAATATGATTTGGCTTCAGCTGCATGGGCCATGGCCTATCCAGAGGCAATAGAGTATTCGTTGCTTCAATCTATTCAGCAAGCAGACGAGAGTGTTGCTACCCAACAGTTGACTGAACTGTTAGAGACTCTATTTTCACTGGAGTGCACTCCAGAAGAGTATCAATACGCCCTCATGCGGCTGTTAACACATATCTTGAAGCTTGCACAAGACTCTGGCATTCGACTTGCCCAGATCAGTCAGAGCCACCGTTCTCTTTTTCAAGAGTTGCATATTTTACAATCCGCTACTGAGGTGGAGCATTGGTTCAGCCATCAGGTGATCCTGCCTGTCATTCACATTTTTAAAGAAAGGCAGGTCGTACAGTCTCAGCACATTTCAGAGAAAGTGATCGCTATTATCCAGCAAGATTACGACAAAGATCTAACCCTGGAAGAATGTGCAATGCGGCTTCATTACAATGCTAACTATTTAAGCAGCGTTTTTCGTAAGGAAACGGGCGCTTCATTTAGTGAGTATTTGACGAGGTACCGGCTGAATATCGCCAAAAGATGGCTGGATGAACGAGATTGGACGGTAAAAGAAATTGCTGAACGGCTTCGTTATACCAATCCACAAAATTTTATCCGTTCTTTTCGAAAATGGGAGGGTATGACTCCCGGAAGATACCGGGAGTGTAAGAAACATCCCGAACGGGCTGTTAAAGGATAGATTAGAACTCCATCGAAAAGGGATATTTGTTAAACCTTGAAGATACATTCAAGTTTGTTTTATGTCTACTTTTTGACTGCAGACACGGTTTTCATATGAGCTTGTTCTAGCTGAATCAGCATTTTACCGAATCTTGCTCCCCGAGAATAGGGAACCACGCCGTTCGTATAGGTGTCACGAATATATGTTTCAGCTTTACTTAACGCTACCGCATCGGTTGGCATTTCATAGGTGTGTAGCCACTCAGGGAGCTGTTGAATCAATTCTTCTACCTGAATCTCAAAATCATTCACTTCTCTCGTAATAATCATTGTATAAGAATATCCCTTAAGGTAGAGCAACTGCTGGAGGTATGCCATGTCCCCTGCCTTGTAAGGAGCATCCACGTCAAGCACTGTTCTAAGCTCATCCATCAGTGTATGCTCTTTGGCACCGGCAATCGTACTGACATAAACATACTTTCGGGCACAGTGTATAGCTTGCTCAATCGTTTCCCAATCAGACATTGCGGGACACATCGAGGCAAAGACGATATCATATTGTTTCTCCCAGCCTTTATCCTGTATAGAGATTTCTTCAAATCGCTCGGATACAATCGTAATGTTATTCTCCAGTTCAGCAGGAATGGTTTCCTGCATTAACGAGACAAGCAAAGCAGAAGGCTCAACTGCAGTGACCCTGGCTCCCTTTTCTGCAAAAGGAATCGTAAATATACCGGAGGCCGCACCCACGTCCAGCACCGAGGCTCCTTCAAACGTTACACCCTGATTTTCAATCCAGCCCATAATGCGTGCCGAGCGGTTCTTGCCTTCCTCTGTAAAAGACTGGGCATGATAATTCCGAGCCCAACGTTCGAATGCTTCCTCTGTATCAAAAGGGGCACTTTTTTGCTTATATCTTGAACTTCTCGGGCGGTTCTTCCACGCTTCTTCCCATACACCCAGGTTAAATAATAGTTCTGCATTCGCTGTACTCGGTTGAGTCGTCAGCTTCTTCACGTCCTTTCATATTATAGACTTAATATATCTACAATATATTGAATTGATTTATACGTCAACCTTTAACTTACTTTGGGTCCAATGAGAAAGTTACACCTGTAAGTTTCTCAGATACTTCCCATAACCTACGTGACACATCCACATCATAAAGTTTGTTGATAATTGAATCACTTTTAGGATATCCCTTTCTGCCCCCGCGACCATCCGGGCCAATATATTCTCCGCCTTTAATCAGTGGGGAAGTTGCACTGTACAATGTAGGTAATGCGCCCATATTCGCTGGCTGTGTACCCAGATATGTAAGCAGACGCATCAATGGGTTCGCACGTTTGCCAGAACCAAATGACATCAGATTGGTATTAGAAAAGCCTGGATGACAGACTACGCTAACTGTACTCAAACCTCCTTTTGTCAGTTGGTTGTTCAATTCTCTCGCAAAGAGCATATTCGCCTGCTTGCTTTGGCCGTAAAACCTCCAGCTATTGTATCCCTTGGCTCCATCTAAATTATCGAAATCTATGCTTGCGTTATGAGCAGCAATACTGCTAAGTGTTACAATTCGGGAAGCAGGCGTTGAAATCAGATGAGGTAAAAGTAAACCTGTCAGCGCAAAATGACCCAGATGATTACTGCCAAATTGAGACTCAAAGCCATCCGTTGTCAACCGATAAGGTGTATTCATAATCCCCGCATTGTTAACCAGAATATCGAGGGTTGGATATTTTTGCGTATAAGCTGCTGCAAATGTTCTGACACTATCCAGGTCTGCCAGATCCAATTTCATCAGTTCTGCACGAACACTCGACTTGATTGCCTTGACCTTGGAGAGTGCTTCCTTACCTTTTTCCATATTACGAACAGCCAGCACCAGTGTTGCATTTTTCTCCGCCATTGCGATGGCCGTTTCCAATCCGATCCCGCTACTTGCTCCTGTAATGACCACCGTTTTATCTGAGCAATCCGGCATGCTTTCCTTAGTCCATACTGTACTCATCCTGCGTCCCTCCATCGTTAAAATATATTGTTACGCAACCCAACCCTAAATCAAGTATACATGTCTATATGTATCTGAATATAAGTGATATTCATGGTAGTCCTGTTCAGTTTACAAAGGTCCCCAAACGGGACCCTTGCAACGTCAGTTCAAATATTCATTTATTTCATTTGATGAAGTAGTTCTACCAGTATGTCTTTTGAGTACATAGTCTGCATTCTGGCCATTTCCATTGTACTGTCAGTTCCGAATGTGATCTGATCTATGGTCGACAGTATTATGATTTTAGAGAAGGCAGTATGATATTTGCTAAACCCGGACAAACACTTCAAAAAGGAGCACGAAGTAACAGTGATGGCACACATAGCTGGATGCTTTGCTTTCATCCGGATCTGATTGGCTCAAGTTCCCTATAGAGTAGAATGAGCGACTATAGCTTTTTTGAATATGAGGCAAACGAAGCTCTGCATCTATCTGATCAGGAAAAAGAAATCCTGGAGCGAATCGTTCAACAGCTTCAGATCGAGTACAGCGGCAATCTCGACAGCTACAGCAAAGATCTATTGATCTCCAATCTGGAATTGCTGTTGAATTATGCCAAGCGTTTCTATGGAAGACAATTCATCACGCGAACGGCAGTGCAGAAAGATTCCGTTGAGCATTTTCATACTCTTCTAAAGGAAAGATGTAGCATAGAGACAATCGCTCAATCAGGCATGCCTCGGGTCAAGACACTCGCTCAGGCTATGGGATATTCTCCTAACTATTTATCCGACATGCTGAAAAAAGAGACTGGAAAAACAGCTCAGGAATTCATTAAGCTGCAATTGCTCGACCTGGGTATTAAGTTCCTGATCCATACCAATGAACCAATCTACCGCATTGCAGACCTTCTTGGCTTTGAACAGCCTTCTAGCTTCACCAAGTTTCTTAAATTGCAAGTCGGTATTAGCCCTGTGGAATATAGAAAACAACACAGAAGGGGTTGACGCTCCCCTCTGTGTTGTTAATCTGTTAACTTGAACGAAACATCTGCGGACCACGCGGAACACGTCCCGTAGAATCAGGTTCCAACGTAATCGCAATGGAATCATAGCTCCATGTCTGGTTCCCCATAGGAATTGCGAGCACAGCAAGTCCCATTTGATTTTCTACTTTAAGCTTGCCTGCGTTATGGTACGCCTGATCCTTATTCAACCATACCTGATATACCTCATTCGTCTTCGTCTCTGGAGGATTGAACAGGTAGACGACAAACTGCTGATCTTTGCCGGTGCCTACAATACAAGCTACTCCATAACTCGTTCCAGAGGTGAGCGATTCCAACTTCATAACCTTTTGTATTTCAGAAGTCGGCAAATCCATCGAATTCATCAACGTTACAGGTTGTTCGATGCGCTCTTGAATTAAAACTACATTTCCTATCAAACTAGCACCAAGAAGGATAAGTACAGAAGCTGCTACAAGATTCACTTTTGGATTGTTATAGCGTTTCGTAAACCGCTTGAATCTGCTACTGCTTTTATGTTCAACAAGATCTGGCGCAGAGGATTCGTTGCCTTTCCCCCATGCGGCTTCCATCACCTGTTGTTTTAAATCAGATGGCAACTCCACTTGCTCCATATGCGTTGGAATCGCCTCCCAACCTAGCCGTAATTGTTCTAATTCAAGCTTACATGACGCACAATCAGCAAGATGTCTTTCGAAAGCTTTGCCCTCCTCTGAGCATGGATCCGATAGATATTCCAGCATGTATGAGCAGACGGTTATTGACGACATTACCACTCTTCCCCTCCCGCAAGCAAATGCTTACGCAGTATTTTCAGTGTCTGGTGCAGTCGGCTTTTAACTGTGCCCAAAGGCTCCTGATAGTGTGCAGCTAACTCACTCAAGCTGTATCCCTGCCAATAAAAATGTTCGAGCAATTGAAGTTGCTGCTGAGACAGGAATGCACGCATTCCTTTAATCTGCTCCTTCAACATTTGTTTTTCAACCTGGCTTTCGACCGATAGTTCAGCAAGCTCTGCAACTCTCTCCAGCTTCTCAGATGTATAATAAGACACCACCTGGCTCGACAGACTTCGTTGCTTACGTAACCAATCGATAGCTAAATGACGTGTGATCGTGATGATCCAGTTCCTGCAATGACCCTTGTTGGGGTCATATTCGGCCTCTGTTGTCCATATCCTGACAAAAACGGACTGCACCACTTCCCGAGCACCGTCCTCCTGTTGAAGAGCCTTCCAGGCGAATGAGTATATGAGAGAAGCATAACGGTCATATAGTTCTGATAATGCTTCTTGCTTTTTTTGTTTAATCAGCAGAATTAGCTGGTAATCGGAATACTCCTGCATTCAAAAGTCTTCCCCTCTCCTGTCAGGTCGAGCAATTTCAATCACAGGACTACTTGGAGAGAACTTTAATTACCCCTTTCATACTTGGATGAGGCCCACAGTGATAATTGATCTCGCCCGCCTTTTTAAACGTAACCACTGACTTCTCTCCCTCGCCTATTAGTCCTGTATCGAAAGAGTCGTCTTCTGCAACAACGGAGTGCTCAACTTGATCCTTATTCACAAATTCAACACGATCACCAACTTTGATCTTCAGCTCTGCAGTTTGAAATGCAAAATCAGAAATTTCAATTACATACGTTTTGCTTTTCTCTACTTGGGTACCCGCAGGTTTTTTAGTATCTTTAGAAGATTTGGACGTATCACTCTTCTTCTTTGTAGACTTTTTCTTATCTGTAGTCGCAGGCGCTGATTTCTTCGGTTTGGCTGGCTTAGTTGGTTTAGATGGCTTGGTCGTTTTGTTAGCTGTAGAACCCGTCGTTTGCTTGGACGATGGCTTTACGTCCTTTTTTTCTGTTGTTCCCGTCATGTGATGGTGAGCCGATGCTTCTGCACCGGCCAACTGTGGCAATGTTAAACATAGCCCCAATACCAAAAGTAAGGATAAATATTTTGCTGATTTGTTCATTATTGCTTTCCTCCCTAAAATAAAAAATTAAAATGTCGCATAAATGCGTTCAATCATAAGAAACGAATGATATCCTTAATCGGTTTGATATCCCCGAATTTTTATTTTAAAGAGTCATCACGCAACTTAATCACGAGTAGAGTATTATAACTCAATACAAAAAGAGTTCACTAGAGATATACTCTAATGAACTCTTTAAATAAATACCGGCGAGAGGACTCGAACCTCCACGGTTTCCCACTCGATTTTGAGTCGAGCGCGTCTGCCATTCCGCCACGCCGGCTTATTTGATTGTAGCATATAATAAAAATATGCTGGAGGCGCCACCCAGATTCGAACTGGGGATAAAGCTTTTGCAGAGCTGTGCCTTACCACTTGGCTATGGCGCCTTATTATGGAGCGGAAGACGGGAATCGAACCCGCGACCCTCGCCTTGGCAAGGCGATGCTCTACCGCTGAGCCACTTCCGCATAATGGCTGGGGATATAGGATTTGAACCTATGCATGACGGAGTCAAAGTCCGTTGCCTTACCGCTTGGCTAATCCCCATTAGATAACAAAGGGGCGATCGAGGGGAATTGAACCCCCGAATGCCGGATCCACAAACCGGTGCGTTAACCACTTCGCCACGATCGCCATATAGAAACTACTATTAAAATTAATTGGCAGGGGCAGCAGGAATTGAACCCACACCAACGGTTTTGGAGACCGTTGTTCTACCTTTAAACTATGCCCCTAAAAACTGGTGGAGGATGATGGATTCGAACCACCGAACCCGTACGGGAGCAGATTTACAGTCTGATGCGTTTGGCCACTTCGCTAATCCTCCAGGATTACATGGTGCCGGCGAGAGGACTTGAACCCCCAACCTACTGATTACAAGTCAGTTGCTCTACCAGTTGAGCTACACCGGCATATTAAGTTTTCTATCAAGGTGGCTCGGGACGGAATCGAACCGCCGACACGAGGATTTTCAGTCCTCTGCTCTACCGACTGAGCTACCGAGCCATAATAAAGTTTAAGCTTGAGTCGCTACACTTTATCTAGGGCATCAGTGCCATACAGCAGATGTAGTGAACAACTTGCCTCATGTTAAGAATTAAATGGCGGAACCGACGGGATTCGAACCCGCGATCTCCTGCGTGACAGGCAGGCATGTTAGGCCAACTACACCACGGTTCCAGATCACTTTCGGTTAGGAAAGTTACAATTGCGGGGGCAGGATTTGAACCTGCGGCCTTCGGGTTATGAGCCCGACGAGCTACCGGGCTGCTCCACCCCGCGTCATTAGAAAATTATATGGTGGAGGCTGAGGGGATCGAACCCCCGACCCTCTGCTTGTAAGGCAGATGCTCTCCCAGCTGAGCTAAGCCTCCGAACAACACATTTATGATCTTACCATAAACTCGATATGAAAATCAACTCTTTTTTTGAAGTGATGAGTTTCTCATCTCAGTTTATAGTTTGAAAATAATAATGACCCGTAGGGGATTCGAACCCCTGTTACCTCCGTGAAAGGGAGGTGTCTTAACCCCTTGACCAACGGGCCTTACTGAAGAAGAATTATGGCGGAGAGAGAGGGATTCGAACCCTCGAGACGCTTGTGACGCCTACACGATTTCCAATCGTGCTCCTTCGGCCAGCTCGGACACCTCTCCATGGCTCCCCGAACAGGACTCGAACCTGTGACAACTCGATTAACAGTCGAGTGCTCTACCAACTGAGCTATCAGGGAATATGTTTCAGAGTTATTGTACTCTGAAAACTAGATTCGAAACGAAACGCACGTGATTCAAAACTTGCATATTGGATAAGCCCTCGACCGATTAGTACTGGTCAGCTCCATGCATTACTGCACTTCCACCCCCAGCCTATCTACCTCGTCGTCTTCAAGGGGTCTTACATACTGGGAAATCTCATCTTGAGGGGGGCTTCACGCTTAGATGCTTTCAGCGCTTATCCCGTCCGTACATAGCTACCCAGCGGTGCTCCTGGCGGAACAACTGGTACACCAGCGGTACGTCCATCCCGGTCCTCTCGTACTAAGGACAGCTCCTCTCAAATTTCCTACGCCCACGACAGATAGGGACCGAACTGTCTCACGACGTTCTGAACCCAGCTCGCGTACCGCTTTAATGGGCGAACAGCCCAACCCTTGGGACCTACTTCAGCCCCAGGATGCGATGAGCCGACATCGAGGTGCCAAACCTCCCCGTCGATGTGGACTCTTGGGGGAGATAAGCCTGTTATCCCCAGGGTAGCTTTTATCCGTTGAGCGATGGCCCTTCCATGCGGTACCACCGGATCACTAAGCCCGACTTTCGTCCCTGCTCGACTTGTAGGTCTCGCAGTCAAGCTCCCTTATGCCTTTGCACTCTTCGAATGATTTCCAACCATTCTGAGGGAACCTTTGGGCGCCTCCGTTACTCTTTAGGAGGCGACCGCCCCAGTCAAACTGCCCACCTGACACTGTCCCCGCACCGGTTTACGGTACCAGGTTAGAACCTAGATACGATCAGGGTGGTATCCCAACGGTGCCTCCACGCAAGCTGGCGCTCACGCTTCAAAGGCTCCCACCTATCCTGTACAGATCGTACCCAAATTCAATATCAAGCTGCAGTAAAGCTCCATGGGGTCTTTCCGTCTTGTCGCGGGTAACCTGCATCTTCACAGGTATTAAAATTTCACCGGATCTCTCGTTGAGACAGCGCCCAAGTCGTTACGCCATTCGTGCGGGTCAGAATTTACCTGACAAGGAATTTCGCTACCTTAGGACCGTTATAGTTACGGCCGCCGTTTACTGGGGCTTCGGTTCACAGCTTCGGGATTACTCCCTAACCACTCCCCTTAACCTTCCAGCACCGGGCAGGCGTCAGCCCGTATACTTCGCCTTACGGCTTCGCACAGACCTGTGTTTTTGCTAAACAGTCGCTTGGGCCTTTTCACTGCGGCCCCCTCGTGCTATTCACACTACCGGGGCACCCCTTCTCCCGAAGTTACGGGGTCATTTTGCCGAGTTCCTTAACGAGAGTTCTTCCGCGCGCCTTAGAATTCTCTTCTCGCCTACCTGTGTCGGTTTGCGGTACGGGCACCTTCATCTGGCTAGAGGCTTTTCTTGGCAGTGTGAGATCATGACCTTCGCTACTGTAATTTTCACTCCCCATCACAGCTCAGCCTTACGGTTAGCGGATTTGCCTACTAACCAGCCTTACTGCTTGGACAGGCATCCATCAGCCTGCGTCACTACCCTACTGCGTCCCCCCATCGCTCGTAACGATTTACGGTGGTACAGGAATTTCGACCTGTTGTCCTTCGACTACGCCTTTCGGCCTCGCCTTAGGTCCCGACTTACCCTGAGCGGACGAGCCTTCCTCAGGAACCCTTAGGCTTTCGGCGGATCAGATTCTCACTGATCTTTTCGTTACTCATACCGGCATTCTCACTTGTATAATGTCCAGCGCTCCTTACGGTACACCTTCAACCCTTATACAACGCTCCCCTACCCCTGATGCAAGCATCAAGCCATAGCTTCGGTGGTGTGTTTAGCCCCGTTACATTTTCGGCGCAGAGTCACTCGACCAGTGAGCTATTACGCACTCTTTCAATGGTGGCTGCTTCTAAGCCAACATCCTGGTTGTCTGTGCAACTCCACATCCTTTCCCACTTAACACACACTTGGGGACCTTAGCTGATGGTCTGGGCTGTTTCCCTTTTGACAATGGATCTTAGCACTCACTGTCTGACTCCCGGAAGTAAGTCTATGGCATTCGGAGTTTGACTGAGCTTGGTAACCCTTGCGGGCCCCGCACCCAATCAGTGCTCTACCTCCACGACTCTGTTTTCCGAGGCTAGCCCTAAAGCTATTTCGGGGAGAACCAGCTATCTCCGAGTTCGATTGGAATTTCTCCGCTACCCCCACCTCATCCCCGCATTTTTCAACATGCGTGGGTTCGGGCCTCCAGTGCGTGTTACCGCACCTTCACCCTGGACAGGGGTAGATCACCCGGTTTCGGGTCTACGTCCACGTACTCATTCGCCCTATTCAGACTCGCTTTCGCTGCGGCTCCGGCTCTTCACCTTAACCTTGCACGGGAACGTAACTCGCCGGTTCATTCTACAAAAGGCACGCCATCACCCCTAAAACGGGCTCTGACTTTTTGTAAGCACACGGTTTCAGGTTCTATTTCACTCCCCTTCCGGGGTGCTTTTCACCTTTCCCTCACGGTACTGCTTCACTATCGGTCGCTAGGAAGTATTTAGCCTTGGCAGATGGTCCTGCCGGATTCATACGGGGTTTCACGTGCCCCGCACTACTCGGGATCCGTCTCGGAGGGAACAGACTTTCAATTACAGGGCTTTTACCTTCTTTGGCGGGCCTTTCCAGACCTCTTCGCTTAACCGGTTCCTTTGTAACTCCATGTGAGACGTCCCACAACCCCAAAGAGCAAGCTCCTTGGTTTGGGCTTCTCCGCGTTCGCTCGCCGCTACTGACGGAATCACTATTGTTTTCTCTTCCTCAGGGTACTTAGATGTTTCAGTTCCCCTGGTATGCCTCTACTTGCCCTATGTATTCAGACAAGAGTAACTGGAAATTACCCCAGCTGGGTTTCCCCATTCGGACATCCCCGGATCAAAGCTTGCTTACAGCTCCCCGAGGCAGTTTCGTTGTTCGCCACGTCCTTCATCGGCTCCTAGCGCCTAGGCATCCTCCGTGTGCTCTTAGTAGCTTAACCATTGCGCTCGTGTTCGAGCTGTCACTCCCCTTGTTTTGCTTGCGCAAAGCCAAAAGTCGTTCCATTTCGATCACTCGCTCCAGCAATCTACCGTTTTTATTGAAACTTGTTATACACAAGTTCAGCTAAAAAGGAATGTTCTAATTCGCGTTTGTTTCGTTTCGATATCTAGTTTTCAAAGAACAAGCTTGTAAATCTTGTTGGTGGAGCCAAGCGGGATCGAACCGCTGACCTCCTGCTTGCAAGGCAGGCGCTCTCCCAGCTGAGCTATGGCCCCATACATTATTTAGATGTTAAAATGGTGGGCCCTGGTGGACTCGAACCACCGGCCTCACCCTTATCAGAGGTGCGCTCTAACCAACTGAGCTAAGGGCCCACATTTATATAAGTTTTGAACCCATAATGGGTTACGCTTGGCGGCGTTCTACTCTCCCAGGACCCTGCGGTCCAAGTACCATCGACGCTGAAGGGCTTAACGGTCGTGTTCGGGATGGGAACGTGTGGAACCCCTTCGCTATCGCCACCAAACGTTTGAGAGTTTGAGCTCTCAAAACTGAGCAACGAGTGAGTGGTTTGCAGCTGAGCTGCATATTTGAATGTTTCCACGCGGGAAACGATTCTCCATAGAAAGGAGGTGATCCAGCCGCACCTTCCGATACGGCTACCTTGTTACGACTTCACCCCAATCATCTATCCCACCTTCGGCGGCTGGCTCCTTGCGGTTACCCCACCGACTTCGGGTGTTATAAACTCTCGTGGTGTGACGGGCGGTGTGTACAAGACCCGGGAACGTATTCACCGCGGCATGCTGATCCGCGATTACTAGCAATTCCGACTTCATGCAGGCGAGTTGCAGCCTGCAATCCGAACTGAGACCGGCTTTGTTGGGATTGGCTCCATCTCGCGATTTCGCAGCCCGTTGTACCGGCCATTGTAGTACGTGTGTAGCCCAGGTCATAAGGGGCATGATGATTTGACGTCATCCCCACCTTCCTCCGGTTTGTCACCGGCAGTCTATCTAGAGTGCCCACCCGAAGTGCTGGCAACTAAATATAAGGGTTGCGCTCGTTGCGGGACTTAACCCAACATCTCACGACACGAGCTGACGACAACCATGCACCACCTGTCTCAACTTTCCCCGAAGGGCACCTAACGCATCTCTGCCTCGTTAGTTGGATGTCAAGACCTGGTAAGGTTCTTCGCGTTGCTTCGAATTAAACCACATACTCCACTGCTTGTGCGGGTCCCCGTCAATTCCTTTGAGTTTCAGTCTTGCGACCGTACTCCCCAGGCGGAGTGCTTAATGTGTTAACTTCGGCACCAAGGGTATCGAAACCCCTAACACCTAGCACTCATCGTTTACGGCGTGGACTACCAGGGTATCTAATCCTGTTTGCTCCCCACGCTTTCGCGCCTCAGCGTCAGTTACAGCCCAGAGAGTCGCCTTCGCCACTGGTGTTCCTCCACATCTCTACGCATTTCACCGCTACACGTGGAATTCCACTCTCCTCTTCTGCACTCAAGTCACACAGTTTCCAGTGCGATCCGGGGTTGAGCCCCGGGATTAAACACCAGACTTACATGACCGCCTGCGCGCGCTTTACGCCCAATAATTCCGGACAACGCTTGCCCCCTACGTATTACCGCGGCTGCTGGCACGTAGTTAGCCGGGGCTTTCTTCTCAGGTACCGTCACCTTGAGAGCAGTTACTCTCCCAAGCGTTCTTCCCTGGCAACAGAGCTTTACGATCCGAAAACCTTCATCACTCACGCGGCATTGCTCCGTCAGGCTTTCGCCCATTGCGGAAGATTCCCTACTGCTGCCTCCCGTAGGAGTCTGGGCCGTGTCTCAGTCCCAGTGTGGCCGATCACCCTCTCAGGTCGGCTACGCATCGTCGCCTTGGTGAGCCGTTACCTCACCAACTAGCTAATGCGCCGCAGGCCCATCCCCAAGTGACAGATTGCTCCGTCTTTCCAGTTCTCTTCAGGCGAAGAAAACAAGTATTCGGTATTAGCTACCGTTTCCGGTAGTTGTCCCAAGCTTGAGGGCAGGTTGCCTACGTGTTACTCACCCGTCCGCCGCTAACCATCCGAGAAGCAAGCTTCTCTTCAAGTCCGCTCGACTTGCATGTATTAGGCATGCCGCCAGCGTTCGTCCTGAGCCAGGATCAAACTCTCCAATAAAGATGAATTTCGTCAGCGTCGTTAAACGCGGTGAAACTCATCGGGGTATTGAAAAGAGCGATAAGCTCATTTTGAATCTGACGAGATTAAACATCTCATTTATGTTCCAGTTTTCATACAGCCAGATGGCATGTACCAAAAACCTTCACGTCATTCTGCAAGCAGAATGTTTACTCACTCGTTGTTCAGTTTTCAAAGATCAAACACGATTGTTTTACTTATTTTATCGTCTTCACCAACTTTCGGCGGCGACTTGAATAATGTAACACATTTCGTTTGTTTTCGTCAAGAACTTTTTTTTGAATTTCTTTTTTAGAAACTTCAATGTTCTTCACTTTTCCTCATCTGAATTTGTCATTTTATGATGATTTACTCATTTGGGGAACGAAATATAATGTACCATAATCTCCAGATCAGAGTCAACACCTAAACATATAAATTATTAAACAAACAAAAAAGGAAGGTTCCCCCTCCTTTATAAACCATTCACATTATCTCATTGATAGAATTAATCAACTCTCGATCCAATAGCGAATTTCCCGGCCTTCCCCTTCTAGTGAGGGCCATCCAGCTGATTCTTTAACTATAGAACGAAACACAAGTTTTCGAAGTACCAACGGCAGGTCCTTGCGAACAAATCTTAATTGAGGATGATGAACCAGTTCATTAATACTCCATGGCTCTTTTCGGCTTCTAATCACACGGAGCAGTAGTTCAGAGCATTCTCCCATTTTCGACATGACAGAAAACTCACAAGCGAGCAATACAAGCTCCACGCGCTGTTCCAAAGTCTCAGAACTTACCGTCAGTTCCTGATACAGCTTCCATAATGCACGATCTAATTGCTGCACATGAGTCCAGACGGCATGATCAGGGTAGATGCCCTGTTCAATAAGCACGATCCGTGCCCAGCTGCCCAGTGCCTCCAATGCATTGTAATAGGCATCCACAACATGCCCCTGCTGGATATGACGCTTCGCCTCAACGTACATCCTCAGAAAACTGGTAAACTCGTGAAACAGTTTTTGCTCACGCAACTCGTTCCCGAACGAAGATAACTCTTCTCTCAAATCGCTAATCTGGTTGCCCGTTTCCCAGATAATCTCCCCTTCAATCAGGCATTGCATGAGATTATCATGTTCTCCCGTAACCGCAGTAATCTGTAAATCAGACTGGCTTACATAGATCAACTGATAACGAAGATCTCCGTATCTGTAATGTTCGACCGTTGACATCGATTGATCTGTGTTATGCACGATCAGTACCATCAAGTCAAAATCCTGGATCAGGGAGCCGTGGAATCGCTCTCCCGGGTGGGAATAAGCGATAGCCCCAACTGCCCCTGTCTCTTCCGACTGCTCGGACAAAAAAGCAAGGTTCTTTAATTCCACGATTCCCTCCATACAATTTATACAATTCATGGCAGTTTAGCGCCAAGTCAGTTATAATGTAATTCGACATGATATACAATGTTTCCTTCTTTTTCAGGTCCGATACTACTCATACGATAGGAGCATTTTTTATGATTTTTAAATCAGCAAAAATTAATGCTTTTCGCACTTGGGGATTGCTGTTAACCATGCTAGGAATGGGCCTAATGATACTCGGCACAGCCGGAATTGTGTTCTGGGGACATGCCGGAAAGGTCATCGCAGCGGTCGGCCTTGTGATCGGGCTTGTTGCCATGCTGGGCAGTTTGATCATTTATTTCTGGGCAGGCATGCTCTCAACCAGTGCTGTGCAGGTCGATTGTCCAGAATGCGGCAAGTTAACGAAGATGCTGGGTAAAACAGATCGTTGCATGTTCTGTCATACGATTCTGACGATGGACCCGAACAAAGCCACTACAATGAGTCCGCCTGTGGAACCAACCACTCCACCAGCCGCGCCTTCCAAGTAACTCACAAGCGCCGGGAAATCCCATTAATACATTTTGTCCATAAACCTTCAAACCGGGCACTCTTAAACACTGTACTCAACCTACAAGGTGGATACACGGTACCAGCGCGGTTTGTAGCGCATAGTTGCAGCTGTACCTGTTGTTCACACGTTCTGAAACGGTAGTCGTCCCAACAAAAAGACCCGGTATCTTTACCGGGTCTTTTTTGATATGGCACATGAAAATGATGAGTTCGATTTATAATTCATTTGGAATAACCAGCCTCTTTGAGTGTTTCCCATGCTGTTGCATTAGCAAAGCTTCTATTCCATGCAGCTACTCCGCCCAGTTTCAACGAAGAAATAAGATCTACCCTTGCTTGCAAGGATACTGCATCTTCGATCCAGATTTTTTTGACAGCGCCATCTTCCTTATACTCTACATAGTTTTGTCCGCTTGCTTGATCCAGAACAGGCTTGAGTTTCTTCTCTTTAATTAACTCCTGCACGGAATTCATACCTACCGCTTTGGAGGAAACTTTGATCTCTCCCTGCTCATTCGCTTTTTCTGTCCAAATCCGAGTATATAGAGGAACGGCCATAATCAGCTTGTCCGAAGGCACTTCATCTTCTTCCAGTATGCGGCGCATCGAGGATTCGGTCCATGGCAGTGAGGCGACGGAACCTGCTTTCGGACTGGCTGCCCAGTGCTCGTCATACGCCATCACGACAATATAATCGGCAAAAGCTCCTAATCCACGACGATCCAAAAACGCAGACCACATTTCACTATTTGATTTTGGCGTAACATCCACCGATAACATCAGGCCGTGAATACGAGCCATCGCCTTCATTTCACGTACAAATTGGGTAACATTCGCTCCATCTTTGGTATATACATTTTCAAAGTCGATATTAATACCATCCAGCCGGAACGTTTTAGCATAGTCCAGCATTTGTTCAATGATGTGTGTACGTTTGGCGTAGGTAGACAGTGCCTCCTTCGTGATGTCCGGATCGAAACTGTTATCCATCAATCCCCATACTTCCATCCCTGAACGCTTGGCCCAGTTCACATAGGCTTGATCTCCTTTGCTTTTCACTGAGCCATTGCCATCCGTAATATGGAACCATGTCGGGCTCACTACGTTTACCCCAGGCATCTTGCCAATGGAGCCCACGTCAGGTTGACGATTGTAGACAGCCTCCCATACCAGATTCACCGGTTTGTTTTTCCACTTTTTCTCCGCCGCAGTGGGTGTAAACTTCGGCGTGTCCAGCGTCTTTTTCTCACCTAGAACAAGATGATCATTATCTACATAACCGGCATAACCGTTATCCATCTGCACAAAGCTCTGATCTGTTCCCGTCTGCCACACCCGCACTCTTACATTCTGCTTCATATCCGTGAGAATGGGGGACGACTCTTCTCCGCTCTTATACAGAGGAACGGTCTGATCTTCTTTGGATGACAACGTATCAATCGTTGCATATTGGATCGTATCTCCACCGCGCATCAAAATAACGGCTCCTGTTGTCGGATCTTCCTGAACGGTCAGCCCGTACACCTCCTTCAACGGTTGAAGGGGAATATACGCCTCATTAGACTTTACCTCCGGCTTTACTTTCAGCAGATAATTTTGATGATTCAGTTCAGCCTGGGTACTGCCCTCTTTCATATGCAACACTCTCTGCGGAGAAGCGATAATGATATCCCCCGAGTCAGGTTCGTATCGTATTCCCGGATCTACCGTTTCTTGCAACACCTTCACGGGCAGTTTAAGCTGACCACCTGTGCCGGAAGCTTCCTCATCCATAAGCTGTCCATCTACAAAAATAGGCTGATTTCTCCCGAGCCAATCCGGGTCCTCATAGACCTTATTCAACCATACGCTGGTAATAAGCCAATAGGCACCACCTGCCACCAAACATGCACCAAGTAACCCTGGCCAAAATGAACGTCGTTTACGACGTGTATATTTGCTTTTTCTACCCAAACGACTACCTCCGTTAATTCCATAAATGATGGTAAACATCCCAAAAATCATGGATATATTCACATGGATGTTTTTCTCAGAACTCTGTATAAATAAAAAACGTGAAGAATCCATACTGAATTCCACACGTTAATATTGTAAATCATCTCTATTGATGCCTGCAACTTTTGCACACACCATATACTTCCAATCGGTGACCATGTACCTCAAATCCGGTGCTTGACTCAGCCTGAAGCTCCACACTCTTTAACGATGGATAACTGAAGTCTTCAATCTTGCCACACTGGTCGCATATCACATGATAATGATCCGTTACATTGGCATCAAAACGGCTTGAATTATCTCCGTAAGTCAGTTCTCGAACCATACCGGCTTCCAGAAACATTTTCAAATTGTTATATACGGTCGCCACGCTCATACTAGGGAATTGGGGTTCAAGTGCCTTATAAATCTCATCGGCTGTCGGATGCCCCATCGATTCCATCAGATAATTTAATATGGCATGACGCTGGGGTGTAATACGGACACCGGTCGTTTTGAGCTGCTCCAACGCATGTTGGACACGTGTTGCCATAAAGCCCACCGCCTTACCTTTCATTCTCTGTTTGAAAAAATAACTGAATCTTCATCGTCATACAGAGTATAATTTCCCGGCTGTACACAACGACAAACGCTATTTCACGTCATGTAACCTTGCCAGTGTACATTTATTGTACGGCGATTGCAAGTTTATTGTCAACGCGGCGATGCAGGAACTTCGGTCGTATCCTCTTGGGAATTCTGACCTTCACCTGTCGTCTGCTGTCCTTCCCCATTTGTTTCCACAGACTCTTGCAATATGGATTCCGGTGTAGAAACTGCCGGATTACGTTCTACCGTCAGATCACTATTACCTTCAATTTTGATTCTGTATTCTCCCTCACCCAGTTGTCCTTCGATCGTTTTGTTTTTGACGTTGAACGGCATATCCGTCTTCAAATCACCGTAACTGCTGGAGCCCGACAGACTATAATCACCACGTTCAGGGATCACAACGTTAATGGCTCCCACTGCACTATATACATCCCAATCTCCACCGACTTTAGCGGAAACAATGTTAATACTACCATTCAGGGACTGAGCTTTCACGCCCAGATTAGCACCATCCAGTGTAATATTGCCATTCCGGGTTTCAGCTGAAAACTCGCCAAAAGAGTCTGTAATGCTGACATTTCCCACTTGCGTGGTTAAATCTACATCTCCCGAAACACCGCGTGCTTTCATATCGCCACGGTTGCTATCCATGTCCACGTTGCCTATAGCGTTCGCTACGATTACGTCCCCGTTGAGCGTTTTCCCCGAGATATCGCCAACCGCATTCGTAATCCGAATTCGTCCATTGCCTGTCTCGGCAAGAATGGTCTTGATGGCTTCAGGACGGTTTAACAAAATGGCACCATTCGATGTGCGGATATCCAGATTGAAACGGCGGTCGTCTGGAATGGTGATCGTCATATTCATGCGTGGTTGCGTTTTTTCATTTTCACCATACGCCTTACCTGTCGCTTTAATATGAATGACCTTATCCCCTTCCGCTTCTACAAAAGAAGCCGCGGCTACTGCCTTGGCCTGGACTTCAGATGCTTGGTCGACCCAGACAACGGTATTCACTTTAATCTCATCCGTATCTCCCCGCTGGATTGTTATATCTCCGTTCACACCTTCGACCACGATATCCGAAGTATCCATACGGACAGGAACTCCGATCGTGACCTTATCTTCCTTATAACCTGCAGCCTGACTGTAGTCCATTGAGGCAGCTCCCAGATTAAGACTGACGCGGTTCCACAGATGCATGTAGTGATCTTGTTCTGTCACAATAAATACAGAAGCGGTTAGAATCAAAGAGGCCAGAATGCCTTTGGCATCCGGTCTAAAACGTGCTTTTGGGCGCTCATCGGGCGTGGACAAACGATCTAAATCTCGTTTACTTCTCATGCGTGTGCACAGGAACAATACAATCCATTCCACACCCAGAGCCACAAGCAAAAATGGCCACCAATCCACGAATTCGTAGAGGTAGTCTGTGCCCCACTGTTTATCCATTATGAGCAGTACACCAACAGTAGCTATTAGAGCAGCAGCCGTAAAACGTCCTACCCTGATTTTGCGGTTCATTCTTTTCCCTCCTTCCGTCCACATCCGTACCCTATAATTTCTTCTTACGCAACATAACCCAAAATTCCCGGCCGAATAGCAATAAGCCGCCTACGATCAACAGAATAGCAAAAGAATATCCGCCATACATAGCAATCAGATCTTGAAACCAGCGTGGTTTACGGAAGAATAGCACCATCAGTGAACCTCCCACAATTAACAGAAGGCCAAACGAAATGCCACGTTCCCACACCATCATTCGATCCCGCTCAGATCGTTCGCCAACTAGCCGCTTGTCCATATTGCCTTGCGTTACAGCCCGTCGCCTGCGCAGCATAACCCAATCAGCTGATTGCAATACGTCATATACGTTGTAGAAATAAATCACCGGAATACAAAGAGCCAGCAAGATCAGTAGAGGTACATTGATCTGTATGCCGATGGACGAGAAGTATAACAGAGCGGACAAATCAAGCAAAACAAGCAAAATAAAAGTCAATCCGCGCATGTACAGACGTAAATAAATATGTCCCAAGCCCGGAACAATCGCACTTAAAAGCCCCGCAATAAACTTATGTGTTTTATTCCGCACCTTCTTGGGTTTCCTAGTCTTTCCTCTTCTTGCGCGATCTATATGACCCTTCCCCTTCTTCATAACATGCTCCTTTCTCCAAAAAATGACCGTTACCTCTCATCATGCATTTGGTTAGATAGTACCCTAAAGCGCCTGAAGAGTAACTGGAATAAAAATGGATATTAAGAAAAACCCTCTGCGATGCCAGCGCTCAGAGGGTTAAGAATTCCTTTATTCAATCGACACTTTGGTCATGTGTTCCCACTGTCTTAACTTGGAGACAATCTGTATTGTCTTAAAGTCATGCGGCACTTGCACATGCAGTACAATTTCTATTTTCCGCTCAACGGATACAACTTCTGCAAAAGCCAAATCTGGTTCATTCACGGTAATCTTACGAACTCTGATCTTTTCCTGTTCCATAAAAGACGAGACCTTCTCTAATGTCCCTGGTTCGGACAAGGTATGAAGGGTAATGACATGCAGCTTATTGCCGCGCAAATACCTCAGCTCTAATTTGTTAAAAACCCAAAGATTTAAGAGTACCAGCACGGTGGAAACGATGGAGGCAAAAAAGAAGCCAGCCCCTGAGGCAAGACCTATCGCGGCAACCACCCATATCGACGCTGCGGTTGTGAGTCCCGTTATGGACTTACCTGTGAAAAGAATCGTACCTGCTCCTAAGAAACCGACACCGGTGATTACTGCTGTAGCCAGACGCGCAGGATCAATCCGCACGTTTAATTCATGTGCAAAATCTTTAAAACCATAAATAGACAGCATCATAATCAGCGCCGATCCAAGACAAACCAAAATATGAGTTCGTAGTCCAGCAGCATGATTGGAACGTTCACGTTCCAGACCGACGAGTCCACCAAGCAGCATTGCCAGCAATAAACGAAGCAAAATATGCCATTCATCAATAAACCAAGGATTGCTCAACGTTCTAGTTCCTCCTCTAAGTTGTTCACATGCTTAAAGCTTATTCTTATGAAATGTCGTTAATTCCACTCCAGGTGCGATCTCTGCAGCATCGACAGGTTTAAATCCAAACTTCATATATAGATTCACCGCTGCTGTATTCAGCGTTCCTGTGCATACGATATAACGTGGCAGATCGGGATGTTGTTCGAAGACATGCTTCATTAATGAAGCGGCAATCCCTTTGCGAAAGTGGCTGGGATGTACCATCATACGTGTGATGGTTAGTGTGTCCCGTTCTTCCTCCATCACAGCCACTGCGCCAAGCAACTCTCCATCCTGCTTATCAACACATCCGTAAAATGTTTCCCCGCAGTTCTGTAATGTTTCCACCGTATCAAGCAAAGGTGGAATGTCTTGAAATCCGATAATCTTTGCTTCCAATCGGTAAGCCATATGTTGCAACCTCCACAATTGGGCCAACATATCTTCATCACGTAGTGACAATGTTTGAATTCTCATGGTTAAGCAACTCCTCCGTATCAGACTTCATTAGCCGTTAAAACCTAAATAACACGGTGCGTCAGAATTCTTAATACCAAAAAAGAGGCTGTCACAGGGACGAGCCTCTTTCTGTCCGACCTCACTGGAAGGATTAGCGGTTCAATACATCTGCGAGCAGTTGATTAGCAAGGGCCGGATTCGCCTTGCCTTTACTTTCTTTCATAACCTGACCTACGAGGAAACCGATGGCCTTTTGTTTGCCAGCCTTGTAATCCTCGACAGATTGCGGATTGTTTGCAACGACCTGCTCAACAATGGCGAGGATCGCGCCTTCGTCACTGATTTGCACGAGTCCTTTTTCTTCAACGATCTGTTGTGGAAGCTTGCCACTCTCCAGCATTTCCTTAAATACCGTTTTAGCAATTTTGCTGTTGATGGTGCCTTTCTCCAGCAATCCGATCATCTCACCGAGTCCTTGCCCCGTTAGCGGAACTTGCGTTACCTCAAGGTTATTGGTGTTAAGATAACCAAGCAGGTCACCCATAATCCAGTTGGAAACGGATTTGGCATCCTGGGTATATTTCAGACTGTCTTCAAACAGGTCTGCAATCGCTTTGGAAGAGGTGATAACCTCGGCATCATAACTAGGCAGACTGTAATCCGCAGTGTACCGGGCTTTACGCTGATCCGGCAGTTCAGGAATGGAAGCTCTGATGCGTTCCTTCCATTCGGCATCAATATGCAGTTTTACCAGATCCGGGTCTGGGAAGTAACGATAGTCATGCGCTTGCTCTTTGCCACGCATCGACAAGGTTTTGCCCTGAGCTTCATCCCAGCGGCGTGTCTCTTGAACAACTTCTCCGCCGTCATCGAGAATCTCGGCTTGACGATACTGTTCATATTCCAGACCGCGCTGTACACCACGGAAGGAGTTCATATTTTTTAGCTCCGCCCGAGTGCCCAGTTTCTCCTGACCATGTGGACGCAAGCTGATGTTGGCATCACAACGAAGTGACCCCTCTTCCATCTTCACATCAGAAACATCACAGTACTGCATGATCGCACGAAGTTTTTCCAAATACGCACGCGCTTCTTCGGGAGAAGAAATCTCGGGTTCGGATACAATCTCGACCAGAGGAGTTCCGACACGGTTAAAGTCCACAAGTGAGGCATAACCACCATCTACGTGTGTGAGCTTTCCTGCATCCTCTTCCAGATGCAGACGCGTGATACCGATCCGTTTCGTTTCTCCGTTGACTTCGATATCAATCCAGCCATTCTCACCAATCGGCTGATCAAATTGTGAAATCTGATACGCTTTAGGTGAATCCGGGTAGAAGTAGTTTTTACGGTCAAACTTGCTGACATCGGCGATTGTGCAGTTGAGAGCCATTGCGGCTTTCATCGCATAGTCAACGGCCTGACGGTTCAGCACAGGCAATACGCCCGGGTGTCCGAGACAGACCGGACAGGTGTGTGTATTAGGCGGAGCTCCAAAAGCAGTAGAGCAGCCACAGAAAATTTTGGAGTTGGTATGCAACTCCACGTGGACTTCGAGTCCAACGACCGTTTCATATTTAGATGCGGACATTTCTAATTACCTCCGTTCCGGGCAGTCTACAGCTGCGGACGCTGCTTGTGGAATGCTGTATTTTGTTCATACGCATGCGCTACGCGCAGTACGGTTGTTTCATCAAAAGCTTTACCGATAATCTGCAAACCAACAGGTAAACCATCTGCGAATCCGCAAGGAATGCTGACCGCAGGAACACCCGCCAAGCTGACTGGAATGGTCAGAATATCGTTCAGATACATCGTAAGCGGATTGTCTACCTGAGACCCCATCTTAAATGCCGTTGTAGGTGCAGTAGGTCCGATAATCACGTCATACTTGGCAAAAACATCATCGAAGTCCTGTTTGATCAATGTACGTACTTTCTGAGCTTTCAAATAATACGCATCATAGTAACCGGAGCTAAGTGCATAGGTTCCGAGCATAATACGCCGTTTTACTTCCGGACCAAAGCCCTGACTTCTGGACTGGTGGTACAGATCCAGCAAATTCTCCGGATTGTCCGCACGTACACCGTAACGTACACCGTCAAAACGAGCCAAGTTGGAAGAAGCTTCAGAAGAAGCAAGCAGGTAATAGGTAGCTACTGCATATTCGGTATGCGGCAGAGACACTTCTTCCCATGTCGCTCCAAGGCCTTCCAGCACATTCAGTGCGGCAAGAACTTTCTCTTTTACTTGCGGGTCAACGCCTTCACCGATGTACTCCTTCGGTACGGCAATACGCAATCCCTTGACATCACCTGTCAGTCCGCTCAAATAATCCGGGATATCCACCTTGGCAGATGTCGAATCTTTGGCATCATAACCGGCAATGGCTTGCAATACATAAGCAGAATCTTCTACATTTTTGGTCAAAGGACCGATTTGGTCGAGGGATGACGCAAAGGCCACCAAGCCAAAACGGGAAACCAGTCCATAAGTAGGCTTTAAACCGACAATCCCGCAATAGGAAGCAGGCTGACGAATCGAACCTCCCGTGTCTGATCCAAGTGTGAAGTACGCTTCTCCGGCAGCAACCGCTGCAGCAGAACCACCTGAGGAACCACCCGGAACACGATCAAGTGCCCATGGATTATGCACAGGTGAGAAGCTGGAGTTCTCGTTGGAACCACCCATGGCAAATTCGTCCATATTCAGTTTACCCAAGGTTACGGTATCCGCTGCTTTGAGCTTCTCGACAACGGTTGCATCATACACCGGGTCGAAATTACGAAGGAACTGACTTCCGCAAGTCGTACGCAGTCCGTTCGTCACGATATTATCTTTGATACCAACCGGTAAGCCAAACAGCAAACCTTTCTCTTCACCACTGACAAGTCGGTCATCGAGCTGACGAGCGCGTGCGCGTGCGTTCTCCTCGTCCAGTGTCAAATAAGCCTTCACTTTGTCGTCATGCGCGCCGATAGTCTGATACGCCTGATCCACCAGATCACTGACCGATAGTTCTTTGGCGTGCAGCTTGTTATGTAACTCAGGCAACGATTGTTCAAATAAACTCACAGTGCTTGTCCTCCTTCCAATTATCCGTTATTCCATCACAGCAGGCACTTTAAACTGCCCGTCTTCTTCATCTGGTGCGTTGTGCATCACCTGTTCTATGGACAGGCTTTCCTTGGTTTCATCCTCACGCATCACGTTGCTGACATGCAAAACGTGGGTTGTTGGCTCAATATTGTCCGTGTCCAGCTCGTTCAGCTTCTCTGCATATTTTAAGATCGCGTTCAGTTGACCTGTCAGCGTCTGTTCTTCTTCAGCAGTTAGATTGAGCCGAGCCAGCTTGGCCACATGCTGAACGTCATTGTTCGAAATACTCATTACCGGATGCCTCCTTCAATCGTTCTTTGCCTGAGACAAACCTGCAAACGAAGCGTTCGTTTAACGGGCTAAAGTCCCAAGATAACTTTTCTCATTATAGGTGAGTTAGTTCGACAATTCAATGCAAATGCAAAAAAGGAGCCGGCATTAGCCGACTCCTGAAATACTAGTCCTTAAATCCATGCACGCAGATTAACCTGCTTTATAAAATCCGCCTGAGACATTACATCAATCGCGGTTTCTTCTTCCTCTTCCACAGCTTGAGGCTCCCCGTTCATCAGTTGATGAAACAGCTTCTCATTATGTGTCGCAAGGGCGTAATCTATCAACGCTTCTCGCTCGACCCGCTCAGCTTCCTGCTTCAGCAGAACCTCTTCCAGATCGATGTCACCGGATGGAACAAAAAAGTTCCGATTAACCAGCGGCACTCGAAGCACGTAATCGAACGCATTGTCCGGATTCCGGTCATAAGCGATGATGTATCCATATTCCCCCACAGGAAGATTCTGCTCAAACGCATCCGCGACGATGACAACTTTCTCTCCTAATCGTAGCATCGCCTAACCTCCTGGTAGTCTATCATTCATATTTATTTGTATAGTCTACTAGAAAAGAATAACGATGTCTAGGAATACTAGATTTAAACAACATATTTGTGCAAAATCTTTTGGGGTTTTCCTCATGACAACCCCGATCGTTCCCATATCATCTGTTATGTTCACTTCTTGCTGTGTCGTTTCATGTCTGTACGAATGACAACTAACCAGTAAATTAACAGTGGACCTGGAACACTAGTAATGCCCCACAATCCCCATAACCAAGGAAAACGACCTCGTTTACGTGCGTCCAGAAAAATCCAAGTTCCTTGAAACAACAACAGAAGCGCAAGGAATACAAGCAAAACCGGAGGAATCTCTGCTAACGAATAATGCAATCTATTCATGATGCATCGTCTCCTTCCGTTGCCGGACCAACCATAATGCAGCTGCTATAACTGCAATGACTGTGCCCAGAACTTGTATACCCAAATACACGGCAGGAGAAGAAACAAACAACAACGTCGCCAGTGTAATTACCATCAACGCGACAAGCCAGAAACAGATGATCTCAACCAGATTGGCTCTGCGCTTGATACGTCTTTGTTCCCTTACACGGGATTCGAGTGTTGCCAAGGATGGAATATCAGCAGGTTCACAGACATCATCCAGTGCTTTCATAGACTGTTGTAATCGCTGTACGATTTCCTGTTCCTGTGATTCATTCGATCTGCTCATGTTATTCCAGCTCCTTTCTTAATTGACGGAGACCATAAGCTGTCCGAGACTTTGCTGTTCCGGCAGGTATGCCTAACATATCGCCGATCTCATCGTAACTATAACCATAATAATGTTTCAGCAGCACAGTAACACGATGCTCAGGGGTTAGCCTCGTCATCGCGTCCATCACATCTGTCCATTCCTCGTTTCGACTTTCGAGTTGCCAGCGAAAACGACGGATAGCCTGATGGCGAATCAGGTCAAGCCAGCTCTGCTCCCTCTTTTTTCTCCTGATTCTGTCAATGTAGATACGGGTTCCGATGGTGATCATCCATGAAGAAAACGCTGATGTACCATCATAACGCCGAATATTTTCCATACAGCGAATCATGGTGTCCTGCACAATCTCTTCAGCCAGATTAGGATCCATCGTAACTTTCACAAGATATTTATAAACAAACGAGTAATGTCGCTGTAGTAGTGCTGCAAGTGCACTGTCATCGCCCTCTGCCGCTCTGCGCACTTCCTCCAATTCAGCCGTTCTCATCATGATGATCACCCGCTTCCTGTTCAATCTAGAGGTAATACGATAGACTCCGTTCAAACGTTCAACGCTAAATGAAATGTTTTTTTGGGAAGGACTTTATCGTTTCGATTTTGGAGTAATATGAATACGACATTTCCCCGGGCAATCAGACTCCATTTCGGTAATCTTGCAGTTTGTCGAACCACCGCTGATCTCGGGCTCCGTTCTGCAACACACGACTGGTCCATATATTTTGCTGAAGGTTGAGATCTGGTTTAGTACAATCTAATTTAGAATGCCCCTGCTCAGAGCTGCCTTGCTTTGCTTTTCTTAAAATGGAATGATCTGAGTCAGTACAAGGATGACCTACACTCCAATGGGAATGTTTATTTCTATGAATTGGACTCAAACTGCTATTAGGTATGTATGCTTTCTGATGAACCGCTTCCTTAATAACGGAATTCATGACGGAATGTAATTGAAGTCGTCGATCATCAAGACATGTGTATTCTGGCTGTTGCGGCTGAAACATGTTTATTTTCTCCACATCGTTCTCCCTCACTCTCGCTTATGAATATTTATTCCTTATATTCTTCTAAATTCAGCTAAAAAAGGCTGAAAACAAAAAAAGAACGCAAACCGGGTATAGACCACAGTCTGCGTGCTTCGCAAGTTAGGGTATTTCTATTCAACGCTTTAGTTAAGTGATGCCTTAACGCTTGTAATAACTAATTGCTATTCTAATGAAAAAGCTGACACTTGTCCAGACTTAATTCATATATTCTGTCGAATTATCTGGCAGGAACGTAAGGATTATTCTGTTTCTCATATCCTATCGTTGTTTTGGGACCATGTCCCGGATATACCTTAACCTCATCCGGGAAACGATACAACTTATTCTGAATGGAGTCCACCAGATCTCGTTCACGTCCACCTGTGAGGTCCGTTCTGCCTACGCCCATGCGGAACAACACATCTCCAGCAAACAGATCATTTTCGCAAAGGAGACTGACACTCCCTGGAGAATGTCCTGGCGTATGGTATACCTGAAACGTGTGACCAATCAATTGCAACTTCTGACCTTCATCCAAGGCAAACTCTGCCGGATTCGCCGTGATCGGTGGTGTGACTTGCGGCCAATTCAACGACCCGTTCAACTTGGCCGTAGTCAGCCAGTCACTTTCCAGATCATGCAAGTAGACGGGACAGCCCTTCAGCTTACGAATCTCCTCCACACCGCCGATATGATCGAAATGAGCATGGGTCAGAAGAATCGCTTCAATCTCCAGATCCTGAATAGCCTTGAGTAGCGGGCCAGGATTCATGCCTGGGTCAACAATAACAGCTTTACCCGGGTCCTCGCCCTGTAACAGGTAGGCATTGGTTTGCAACGGCCCGAGCGTAAATGTACGAATGTTAAGCATATGAATTAAAAACCCGAAATCAGTTCACGCAGCTCACGAATGATCACTGCATGGGACTCCGTTCCTTCCCCATAACGTTTCAAGATCTCTTTGCGCGCTTCGGCCATGTTGTCTTGGTAGTCTGCAGCTTCACGATCAGGATTCAGTCGTTTGAACTCGACCATGACCTCTTGTACGTGTTGCGGGCGCGGCCCCCATTGACCAAGCACATGTCCGCCTGTATCTGCTACAATCACAATCGGCACAGAACGACCACCCATCGTCAGGAATTCATCCATCACATCCGGATGATTTTCCATAATCAGAACTTCAGTCGGGATGCCTGAAATCTCCAGCGCCTGAAATACGACCGGAATGTTACGCACAACGTCACCGCACCAATCTGCTGCCAGAATCAGCACACGAAGGTCGTCACGATAATTCAGACTTTCGAAAAACTCACGATCTTCTTCGCTTGCCCAGACAAAGCTGTCATAGTTCGTCTGAAACTCACTTTGGTTTTTGGTCATACTTGCGATAAATTCCTTTGGTGGCAAGCCTTTACCGAATTTGTGAGACAAGTTAGGTTTGGACATTACTTCACACTTCCTCTCTTTTTACGTACATTCATCCATTTGATAACAACATAAATAATCATAAGAGCAAGCGCGACAAGCAAGATCGGCGTAATAAACGGTGCCGCTTTCTCATCTACATGCTTCCACTGATCTCCAAGAATCATCCCTAAATATATAAACAATGCAGTCCAAGGTATAACAGCGAGTGTAGTCAGCAGAATGAATTTGCCTGTGTGCATTTTTGTGATGCCAGCCGGAATGGAAATCGCATGCCTTACGACCGGAACAAATCGCGCAGTGAAAATAACCCCTGTTCCATACTTGCGGAACCACTCTTCAGAATGATCGATGTGTTTTTTCTGGATCAATATGTATTTACCGTAGCGTTCAAGTACAGGTCTGCCGCCATAACGACCGATCCAGTAAATAAACAGCTGCGCCAGCACTCCGCCCACTGTACCAAAAATCATCGCACCGAAGAAGTTAATGTTATGCTGAGAAACGAGAAAACCACCATATGCCAGCACAATTTCACTTGGGATAACTTCCAGCATTAACCCGAGCATGATGCCAAAGTATCCGAGACTTTGAATCCAGTCGAATAATTGGCTGACAATGCTATGAATAACGTCCATCTCAACCCTCTTTCTTTTTCCTGAATGGCGGTGCCCTGCCGCACCATGGATGTTCGTCCTTATTTTATCACAGCCCCCTGAACGTGGCTACTTGCGAGAACGGGACAGTGTCCCGCAGGCACTGCTCCGCATATGGTATGGGGAGAGGAGTGTGGGAACGTGTCATTTAAATCTACGCCCGGGTCTCCCCCGGTCAAGCATAAGCAATCCGGCCAAAATTTGCCCTCCGCCCGAGGCATTCGCCGTGCCTGCAGCAAGGAATTATACCGGACATCCAAGCGGTTGAAATTGTATATCTCTCCAGAACGTATGAAACAGGCCGAGGAAAAGTACTACGCCAAAGTTATTGCAAATCTACTCTGGATTGGAGAAAACCGCAATGATCGTAAAAAACTGTGCGAATGGTGGAATAACGAAGTCAGCGCAGAGATTGCTGCGCTCTGGGACGTTGAGGTTGAACCGCTGAAAGAAGCATTTAAACATGCTTTTGGCGGTTACCGTCTGTAAAAAGAACCCGAACAGGCAGGTAGAGACATCCCTCTTCCGCCTGTTCAAGACCTACTTAGATAAGCAAAAGCACCCCGCAGCAATTCTGTGCAAATTCTCTGCAGTCAACGAAGATGAAGAATGCATTTGAAAACGACGATCGTTACGCATCTGTTCTGTATTTACCTGTGATGCCAACTCTTTGTAACGTTCATATATTGCTATTCCTATCGCCGCAGTCTTTTGGGCTTGTAGGACTTTTCCTTCTAAAAACTCACGCATCGTCGCTTGTTCCATCCAGTAGAGTGTCGTTCTCTGGGTTATAGCATCATAACGATTCAGGGCAATGGCTGAAATAAAATATTCCCCCGCTTGCTTCCCTTCTCCGGATTTGGCTTCTAATCGGCCGAGCTCCACATAGAGATCAGGATTACTAGGTGAATGCGACAAACTGTTCAATAAGATGGGTTTGGCTTCCGCTTGAGGCAACGTACGTGCAAGAGAAATCGCCACATCAGGCCGATCCGGATTCAAACGATGTACTGATCGAAGATACTGGATACTCGCTGTTGTTCCCATTGGCTCAGTCAGTGCGTGACGATATTGCATATCCGCCCATGCGTAACGTGCTGTGATCCAGAAGGTACTTCCCAGCCAGCATGTAAGCATAATTACGACTGCATATCGTTTGACATGGCCTGATATGACGTAAGAAAACGAAGTACGAGTCCAGGTACGGATGTAGCTACAAACGTAGGCATAAATGTGGGTCTGAGCACTGTGATTCGTAAGACAGTGTTGATGCGATGAAACTGGCTCCGCTTCTATTCTCAGCGCAACCGCCCATGCCGCGAGCCAGATGAAGAGCATCCAGCTGAGTGCATAACTCCAGTCGAAGTCCAAGATTCCATGCAGGACGAAGACAAGCACGGGCGGCAGTAGCCGCGGTGCGAAGCGGCGGATACTGCGCAGGGTGAAGAGTATCCACCCTGCAATCAGCGCGATGCCGAGCAGGCCCGTATCCAGGGCCAAGTCGAGCAGCCCGCTGTGTACCTCGCCGCCGACATACGGCGAGGACTGGATGGCGCGAAACATGTTGCGCCATGTATCCCCTCCGTGGCCGAGCCATGCGGCCTCGGTCCATAACCGCAGGGCATCCCGCCACAGCTGCAGGCGGGATGCCCCTGTGCCGACACCCGCCGCGAAACGTTCGGCGGTGGAGGCTGCGGCCATCAGTGCGGCGGCGATGCACGCCAGCACGGTGGCCGCAAGAGCAGTGGCGCGCCCGGCTGGGCCGCCGCTGTGCCAGAGACGGCACAGCAGCAGCGTGCCGAGCAGCGCAGCTGCCCATGCCCCGGCCAGTGCCAGCAGGCCGGGCACGGGTGCAGGCGCCAGCTGGGCAGCAGCCAGCTGGCGGTAGAGCCAGGCCGCGCAAGCCAGGGGCGCGGCCAAGGCCAGCAGCAGCGGCAGGCGGGCACCGCGCCGCTGTAAGAAGGCGGCGGCCGCGGCACAGCCGGCCGCTAGCCAGGCGCCGCGCGACTCGCTCAGCAGGAGCGCGGCTTGCGCGGGCATGAGCGGCAGCACCGCCGCGAAGAGCCGGCGTGCCGGGACGGCTCGCCCGGCCAGCACCCCCGCGGCTGCCGTCAGCCGCTCCAATGCGTACATGCCAACAACGGCACCGTACGCATTGGGGTACTGCAGCAATCCGCCGAGCCGGGCACCGGCGGAGCTGATCTCGGGGTCATCTGTCCGCATGACCCCGTAGGGCAGCGGCAGCACACCGCACACGGCTAAAATGCCGCTTAGCACAAGCACGCCGCCTACCAGCTGCCAGCCAAAGGCCAGCCAGCGCACACCACCCTTACTCGCTGCCAGCAACACAGCGAGCAGGGCAAACATCGCGAGCAAGCTCCAGCGCAGCATCTCATGGATACTGCCCTGCGTACTTACCGAGCCTGCCCAAGCATGCAGGGCATAACACACCATCATTGCCAAAGGAAACCCTACATGCACTAAATCTACGACTCCCAGCCGAGAGGATTCCGACCGAACGGAGGCGATGCCATCAATTCCCCTTATCAGTACGCCTCGTTTATACACCACAAGAGAGAACAGCACGACAACACCAGTCATCAGAATAACGGGGTACAGGTCAGCCGGATGGAACAATCCTCTTCGCAAACATCCTGCCAGCAATATAGCTGCCATGCTTAAACCTAAGACTGCAATCCACCATCTGGATTTACGATTACGCTTCTCACTACCCTTACTCCCCATTTCAATCTCACAACTGGACGCTGATGCCCCGTGCCCAGAGATCAAGAAACGGCGTGGACTGGCTATATCGTTATATGTATTGTGCCGATCTCTGAAATAGCACCCGTTTTTCGGAGGATTACTTGTGCTCACATTCATACTCACTCCCACGAATTCTGATCCGTCAGAGGTTCGCTCTCTGTCCTTCACCCCCATCTCCTCCTTCCTTCATTTATTTGAAAATAAAAAAAGGCAGAAGAATCCCTCTTCGGGTCCTTCAGCCTTGGTTTACATCCTTAACCATTATGAACTTGTTCACGCATCATGCCGACATCAATGGCATCCTATATCTTGCACATCAAGTAAAGCGACCCTGGTACCAGTATGTCCCCTTCTTCAGGTATACAGACCAGTCGTGCACGAAACATCCCTACTTTGGTTCTTCTTGTGTTCTCTTTTGAACCCTTTCTCATCCATTACCTGCATGCCAAACATTAGTGAAGATTACATTTCGCAGACCGCTCTAAGTTTTCCCTGTCCACTTTCCCACCAGTTATGCTTCCTTCAACAGGTAGCAGATCCGCACAAGCACGTTCCAGATATGGATCGGCATGAATGAAATCACGGAATGCAGTGTACTCGTCCCACATGTCCTTCACTTGACCCGCCTGACCGCGAACGGCGCGAATCAGAATATTTTTCGGTGTATTCTCCAGATCAATGAATTCGAGCAACTGTGTTTTATATCCCATAATATCCAGCAGTTTGGCGCGAATCGCATCTGTTGCCAGTGCGGAGAAACGCTCCTTCAAAATGCCGTGAGACAGCAGCGGGTTCATCACCGGAGACTCTACCTGGTCATACAGTTCATGCTGACAACAAGGAACCGACAGAATGACAGAAGCTCCCCAGCGCACTGCTTTCTCCAAGGCCGCATCCGTCGCCGTATCACAAGCATGGAGAGTAACAACCATATCCACTTCGTTCAGTTCATCATAATCCGCAATGTCACCAACGAGGAATTTCAGATCACCGTAATGCAAACGTCTGGCCAGATCATTACAGTGTTCAATAACATCCGCCTTTAGATCCAGACCGATGATGTTAAGCGAACGTCGCTGTTGTACGGACAAATAATGATACAGGGCAAAAGTCAGATACGACTTGCCGCAGCCAAAATCTACAATCGTCAGCGGACGTCCTTCCGGCAGATGAGCAATAACATCCTGCACCATCTCAAGGAAACGGTTGATCTGCCTGAACTTATCGTACTTACGTGCAAGCACACGTCCTTCCTCGTTCATAATCCCAAGTTCAACGAGGAAAGAAACCGGAACGCCCTCTTCAAGTACATATTGCTTTTTGCGATTATGGGACAGATCCACCGCTGTTTTGGATGGGGATTTGGTCAGAATCGATACTTTATATTTTTTGCTGATCAAAATTTGATAATCCGCATCTGCCGTACACAGCAATCCCTGACGGAACGTCTCTTCACACAACAAAGTCATACGCTCCAGCGCTTCAGCCGGGGTCAAATTCTCATGCAGCACTTTATTCGCATAATGAAAAGCAAACTGATAATGAAGCTGATTCTTCAGCGTAACCGGCTTCACCTGCACTTTGGTAAACGAGACATTGTCCCGTCTGCGCAGCTGACTCCAGGTCGCCGTAATCAGCGAGTTCTGTTCAAAAATATCTTGTATAAGCTTTCGCAACGAATCCACGGGGTACATCTCACTTTCGGTTTGGTTTGGTCAACCGTTACCATACCATAATTCCGTTCCCTCTCCAAGTGAAGAGCTACGCTCCATTAGTTCAGTCATCAGATATTCTATAAGTTCAGCGATTCATTCGGTTATTCTTCTGTTACGACCTGCTGACGTTTGGTTTCCACTGCTGTAATCTGTGCCAGCCCCTCCTCGACCTCAGCCCGCGGCAAACCGCCCTGTTCAAGCTGCTCATCCGTAAGTTCCGTCAACCTCTGATAAAATGCTCGCGCGTCCTCTTCATACTGTACCGGATAATCCGCATCAAGATGCATCAGTCTGTACCAGCCATTCTCCGCTGCATCATATCGGCCCTGTTGCTCCCGATATAACGCAAGTTGCTTCTCCGTTCGCGCAGGAAGCTCATATCCCTTAATTTGCTCTATAATACCTTCTATACGGTCAGGCACCTGTAATAACTCGCGATTAGCACCCTGATTTTGGGCGTACAGGTAAAAATGTAAAGCTCGCATTAAACGAACAAGCGCCGCATCCTCCGCGTCCATTTTCTCCTCATCATCAATGCCTTCGACTCTGGCCTTCTCGTGATAGATATATGCTTCTTCCTCAATCAGTCTCGCCGCTTGCTGCAGATTGTCCACCTCAATGACGCCGCGAAAACGGAACATCTCAATCACATCCTCTGCAGGCAGAGAATTCAGCAGATTGAGATTCATGCCAAATTGTCTGCGCATTAACTCATCCAGTTCAGATAAAGCCTCCGTATGTTTACGTTGCTGTCTAAGCGTAAAAGCCTTGCCAATCGCCTCTGTCATTTCCTCCATCATGCGGAGCAGATAATCCTTCCTGAACATCGGTGCGCCCCCTTATATCTTCACTCATTTATCGCATACGTAATATCGCGTAGTCATATGATTTATTTTAATTCATGCCGTGAAAAAAAGCGAAAGTCCTGCTCTCCTGCTTCCGAAGCCGGTCAGCAAACACATCAAAGCCCCTGCTTGTCCATATGGACACACAGGGGCTACATATACAAACTCGATTGAATGATCTTATGGTTAGTCAGACAATCCCGTCATAAACTGTTGAATTACCTGAATCAATTGTTCCGGCGCTTCATACATACTCATATGTCCTGCACCTGCAATGGTGGCCTGCACAATATGAGGCTTGTCACTCGTAAAAGTACGTTCCGGTGGAATCAGCCCATCCTTCTCCCCTGCTACAAGTAATACTGGAAGCGGTGTGGCAGACAATACATCACGGCGATCTGGACGTTCACGCATAGCGAGTGCCGCGCCAACAGCACCTTGAGGGGCAGTTTGATAACCAATTTCCTTCACACGATTCACATGTGCCGACATCGATTCAATATGCTTTGGAGCGAACAGACCAGGTACCAGCCCGTCCACAAAATTCACAATGCCTTCGGTCTGAATCGTAGATACTGCACGCAAACGTTTCTCCTTCGCTTCGTCGCCGTCCGGATACGCTGTTGAATGGATCAAACCGAACGCGTTGAGTCGCTCCGGATGGTGCTGTGCAATGGAGAGTGCAATATATCCGCCCATGGAATGTCCTAGAATCACTGCTTTTTCCACGTCTAGCTCATCGAGCAATTGCAACACATCGTTGCCCATCTGTTCAATGGTGTAACTGCCTACAGGTGCATCCGTTTTGCCGTGCCCACGCAGATCAGGTACGATACAACGATAGCTGCGGGCCAGCTCCGGTACTACTTCATCCCAATAGGATGAACTACCGCAGTAACCGTGAAGCAGTACAAGCACTTCTCCCTTACCCTGCTCAGCATAACAAATCGTTGTTCCATCACACATCACTTTTTCCATATTAATCCCTCTCTCTGCGCGAATGTAATATTTCAGGTTGTATATTATTAAGCATTCATCTCATAAATGAAACGTTTATCATACATTCCAGGCTTCCGTCACCGCATCTGCAATCGTTTGTGACATGCCCATGACCAAGTACAGCGAAGTCATCTGCAAAATCGAATAGGGTCTTGGTCCGTTGGCATTTACTACTGCAGCTACACTGTATTCTCCAACAGGTGGCAAATGACCCCCAACGGATTGGGCAGGGCGCAAGGATGTTGCCGATACATAGTATGTCCCGGTAGCATCTTTTGGGCCCAAACATGCATCTATTGCTATAACCTTATGGTGTGAAGGAATGTGGGCCAGTCTCTTTTCAAGAGTATCTGCATCACAAGGCGTTGCCAGTGTACCGATTACATGAGGTATGCCACGCTCCTCCAGCAAAGCCCCCGTCATCGGTCCAAGAGCATCCCCGGTCGAGCGATCTGTGCCGATACATAGAAACGTAATCTCGTTCAGTTTATGGAGCTCGGAGATCTCCTTGAAAAAAAGGGCCATCTTGTCTCCAGGCACGCCTTTGCGTACACCTCGGCTCTGTTGCCGGACAAGTTCCCGTTTATATAAAGCCAAACTGAATTCCTCCTTGTTACACATGAGAATATTGGACAACCCTAGTGCTACCTTTACTTCCAGTCGTTGTGATCTATTCTCATATTGTAACCGATGCTCCATTCTCCCGCAAAATCATTGGCTTGTCCCCTTCTACTCATGCTACAATAACAGAAGTTCCGTTTGGACAAATGAGCAACCCATCTCCGGAGATGGAAAGGATGAAGTTAACGATGGATTTAACACAAGCAACAGCAGAAAATATGGAATATATGATTGAAGCGATCAAAACCAAGCTGCGGATGGCCAGTGGTGCCGCGATGCAAGCTTCAGCGTTCCCGCTTGAGAAATATGAAGATTTGCAGGATTTGTACGAAATGGTGATGAGCAAAGAACATTTGAGCATCTCCGAAGTAGAAGCGGTTGCTTCTGAACTCGGTAAACTCCGCAAATAAACTTCTCTCTCCACATGCGATCTTCACACCTGGCACAAGATGAGCAACAAAAAGGACCTGTCTTACATCAGAACACTGATGCAGGACAAGTCCTTTTTGTTGTATTAAGGAAGATCCACAAGTACGAATTCAGCAGGCTCGCTGCCCGTACTTGTCATTTGTAAATCACAGCTCTTACGGATACGGGCCGCATCTCCGGGCTTGAGATTAAAGTTTCCGTCGGAACACTGCATTTCGAGATGTCCGTTAATGAGAAACAAATGTGTACGACGCTCCTCATGTTGCGGAAACATTAATTTCTTTCCTGACTCCAGCTTGGATAGATAACAGGTTACATCCTGAGCGATGCGAAGTGAGTTTTCTTCTATCGATTCATCCGTTTGGCCAGATGCACCTGACACAACTGGACATAGCCGGTTGAGCTGGGCGGACTCTTCTATTTTCCGATAAGCATAAGATGGCTTCAGCATGCGCTGAGAGGGCAAAAACCACATTTGCAAGAAACGTACCGGTTCATCCGTGGCTGGATTGGTTTCGGAGTGCTCTACGCCTGTGCCTGCACTCATCACCTGAACTGTCCCCGCTTCGAGCAACTGTTCTGTGCCCATACTGTCTGTATGTTTAAGCGTGCCTGATATCACATAACTGACAATTTCAAGGTCGTGATGTGGATGTTTCTTAAAGCCTTCTTGCGGCATCAGTATGTTGTCGTTGTGGGCTAACAGACAGCCAAAATGAGCATTGCTCGGGTCCTCATAATCCGCAAAGGAAAAGCTGAATTCGCTGTGTATCCAACCGCGATCCGACGTGTGTCTTTCTTCCGATGTCACTACTTTAATCATATTCATCCACCTCCAGAGGATTGGAACTGCCGTATGGCAATAATCCATGCGTGTTCAAAATGATATAGGTCAATACCAGTTGGTATGTGATTTTTACCCGGGGTCCGGTCATTCTAATCACGTTCCTTCTAAAGGTTACACGCTATCTTTTCATGAGTGGAGCACAAATTCACTATCCATCCGACCCACTATAGTGCCTGCATCATTACGAATGTCTGCAGAAAATACTTCAGCCAAGCGTGCAATGGTTTTAGGGTTGGAATAGTTTAGTTGCTTCAATATCGATTGTGCAATGGAAGCCCATTCTTCCTCAGAGCCATCCAGCACTTTGAAGGTGATGCCCAATCTTTCTTTTTTCAGTGCAAAACCAAATACACCCTTGAATCCGCCTTTGGCGACAATATTATCGTCTTCCAGCAACACCGAATCCACCCGATTCTGGCCACCGACCATCAGAGGGTGCTGATTCATAGCCGAAGTGATCGTCTTTACAGCCATGCGTGTAGGCTCATCTGCAATCAGGTCAGGACATGCGAGCTTGAGATATGCATTGGCCAGTGCAGACAAAGGTAGCGAAAATACCGGAAATCCACAGCCATCCGTCCCTAGTTGAATCTCTTTTTCTTCAATGCCTGCGAGACCTGCCAGTGTTTCTAGGATTTCTCGTTGCACTGGATGATCCGGCTCGGCATAGCTGCTCAAATCAAGTTTTCTCATCTGGCTATAACCCAGAATGCCCAGATGTTTCCCCGAACAGTTATGCAATATTCTGCGTTTCTCTCCTTGCGCCCTCAACCAGTTATTGCGGCTTTCTTCATTAAGCGGATAGCTTGGTGCACAGATCAGACATTCCTCACCAAGTCCGATTTTATGAGCCAGATGCTCCAGCACTTGAATATGCTCCGGCTCAGAGCGATGTGATGAAGCCATGATTGCAATCTCTTGTGGCTTAAGACTATAATGTCGATCAATTCCGGCCCGAATACCTGGAATCGCTTGAAAAGGTTTGGCCGATGAACGTGTGAACGCTCTGAAATGAGGATCACCAGCCGAATATACAACCCGGCCATGCTCATCTGTAATACATATGTGTCCGTAGTGAGCGCATTCCATCACGCCCGTACGGTATTCTTTAACTAACAAAGCACTCTCCACGCGAGTTTCTCTCCTTTAAATTGCTAATTTCTTCTCTGCTTTGCTTCACGGCGCCGCATGGGATATCCTCATTAGTATAGTACAAAAACGACGGTTTTACAGTTTTTTCGACAGTCGTTTCGGGTAAAGCTTTATCAGCCTTACTGAAGGACTACTCTTTATAGAAGGGGATACGTTTCATGCTACGTAATTCTCAACATCTATCATCTGAATCATCTCATGTGATGTCTTTGCAATCTCTGCTGAAATACGTCCTGATTGCTTCACTGCTAAGCTCAGCTACTGTTTTATTATTGGCTGGTGTTGGAGCCTGGCTGGGTCTGGAACGTTTAATTCGACTGGACAGTCAAGTTCAGCAAATGTTTTATCTCCACTCGCAATCCCGTCTGTCTCTGCTACCCTACACTTCCTTCATCACGGCACTGGGTTCATTTAAAATATCAGCACTTGCTGCAGCAGGGTTCGCACTATTATGTTTCTTACAGCGTCATCCCAGAACGATGATGTATGGTTATATCATCTGCGCAAGTTTCGGAATGATGTGGATTTTGAACACGTTTTTAAAAGAAATCTTTAGACGAAGCAGACCCGAACTGGATCACCTTCTCGTTGTGCATGGATATAGTTATCCCAGTGGTCATGCCATGATTTCGATGGGTTTTTACGGTATGCTTTTTGTCATCTGGGCCATCGAATGGAAGGAACGGGATGTAATTAGAAGATGGCTTCCTGTTATTTGCGGTATTCTATTTGTTCTGTTGATCGGCGTGAGTCGGGTTATGCTGGGGGTTCATTATCCTACCGATGTTTTTGCCGGATTTGCCGCAGGCTTCGTCTGGATTGGCTGTATGATTCAGGGAATAAAACACCCTGCCATTTGATCCCCTGTATCTAATTTCCAGCTTATTCATCGGACAGTTAGTTGTTTCACCATGTTGCACGGCGTTTATATACGAAGTAAGCAAACGCGAACAGACAACATCCTGCATCAAGTTGAAAGGAGGCGGTTGTTATGTGGGGCATTATTATCAGCATTGTCATGGCGATCATTATCGGTTTGATTGGAGATGCACTTGCCGGTCATAACATGCCGGGCGGCGTGATTGGTGCGATGATTGCCGGATTCGCCGGAGCCTGGCTGGGAGCACTTTTGCTTGGTAACTGGGGACCGGTTATCGGTAACTTTGCCGTCATTCCCGCCATCATTGGTACAGCGCTCTTTGTATTCTTGCTGGGGCTTGTGTCCAGACTGCTAAGACAGGCTGCCTGATTCGGGTTAGATGGTGTTCGTTGTTTCGTATTTCTTTCCTAAATTAATGAAGGAGTGATTAGACATGAATAAAGCAGAAGAGCAATATCCTGTACAAAGTGGTTCGACTTTCGCCAAAGGCATTTTCATCGGAGGTTTGTTGGGCGCTGCAGCTGCCCTGTTATTCGCCCCTAAACCAGGACGCGAATTGCGTGGTGATCTTTCTGAAAAGGTAGGTATGGTGACTGACCGTACAAAGGAAGTGGCCACAGTTGTTGGTGACAAAGCTTCTGAAATTGCCAAAACGGTATCTTCCAAAACGTCCGATCTGGCAAGAACAGTAAACCAAGGTCGCAATGACGTTATGGATTCCGTAAGAAAAGCTTCAGCAGATGTTGCTGAGGAAGCAACACGTGCATCTGAAGAAGTGGCTGCCGCTTCCGTAGAAGCGAAGGAAGATGCGCGTAAACAATTGAACTCGACAAGCCTGTAAGGCTTGATGAGATCGAGCAATGAATAGCCAGCTGCATTCCAGCTGGCTATTTTTTATCCAAAGCGAACGGAGGAATGACAGATATGAGTAAAGTCACGATTAATGGCAACACCTCAGTACCGGGAGGAACACCTGCACAGCAGTATGATACCAGTGAACATCCATTCGAATTGCGTCACGAGGTCAAGCGCCTGAACACACGGCTTGATCAGATTGCCGACAGTCTGGAGAGGGCTCAGATCAAAGACATCATTGAAAATTACAGTAGTCCCAAGAAACGAATCATTACCAACTTTACAGCAGGTATGGCTCGTGGACTTGGATTGACCGTCGGAACGTTTGTTGTGCTCGGTTTGCTTGCCTTCATTCTTAGCCAATTTGTCAATATGCCTATCGTGGGTCAATACATCGCCGACTTGCTCGGTTACATTGAGGATTACAAAAAATAAAAAAGGAACCGCCCAGTCTGTGACTATCGCGGTTCCTTTTTTCCTCTGTCCCGGTTTCCCCGAGCGGAGGACTGTGCAGATTTTACTTTTAACAAATCCCCGGTCCATCCTTTCATCATCATCCATATATACATACTGATCATGCTGCAGATGATGAGTACAATAACAAGCACGACTCCCCATGTTTTGTCGATCAGGGGCAAATTCTCAAAATTCATCCCCCATATAGCACCTGCGGCTGTTGCAGGTGTGAATACGGATGTCACAATCGTCAGTGTCTTCATAATTTCGTTGCCGCGTACGCCTGATATCGCGTTGTCGATCGAGATTAAGGTATCAATCTCCTTTTCATAATGCTGGAACAGACACTCCATTCGTTCAACGCGGTATTGAAGTTGCTGATAGAAGCGATTCTCTGTAATTTCTTGAAGATAGGCTTCCCGGGAAGCGGCCATTAATTCGGTATAAGGAATGAACAGGTTACTCCAGTACAGCAATTCGAAGCGTGCTGCCAGAATCTGATCCATTAATGTCCGCGCATTCCGTGATTCCATTCTCCGTTCCAGGTCACGCAGATTCATCTCAAAATGATCCATACCGACATGGTAATAATGTAGAATGGCCCGAAAAAGCACAAACATACCTTCTCTAGCCTGCGTACATTGGTGCAACATGTGCATTCGTTCGCCCGATTTCATAATGCCTCTCGTATTGTCGTCCAAATTAAGCGTGACCAAATTCTGCTTGTCGACATAAAAAAACATCTGATTATCTCTTCGTTGATCTTCTCTCTCATTTTTTACAGCATATAAAAACGAGCCAAAAATAACCGCATCTGTGCCATTAAAATAACGAACGGACAAGTAGTTCGATTCGGCTTCTGGTATTTTGCTTAGCCAGTATTGCATCTCTGGAAATGACTGTTCTAGATCACGAAGTGCGCTCTCCATACTACTAGAATCCGGAGCTACCCAATCCCACCACTGCCAATCTTCGGAGCAGGATAACTGATCACGCCGAGCTTCCAGTTTGATTTGGTCCACCTGACATTCCTCCTGAACATGTTTTATTCTATTGCCACTAAACTTTCCTCTCAATCAATTCAAAAAGGACACGTATGCATTCCAGTGCAATACCGTGTCCTCGTCAAGCCGTATTGGGGCAACAATTAGAATAATGGTTCATAGCAGAGAAGCGTTAGACATAATCTGCTTCAGTTTCTCCGTAGCCCTTTTCTGAATCCGGGAGACGCTCATCTGCGAGACACCCAGTTTCTGGGCTATAGCCCGCTGTGACTGTCCATCCTGAAAGGCTAAAATAAGTACTTTCTGTTCTTGTTCCTTAAGCTGGCCTAATGCCTGCTGCAAATCCATTCGTTTTTCCACCGAATCAAAGTCATTCACATCCGCGCTGATCAGTTCTCCTAGTGTCGCAGCACTGTCATCCTGAGATAATGGAGAATCCAGAGAAACATAGTGGTAACACTCCCGACCAGCCAGAACTTCAATCGTTTCCTCCGGAGTAAGATCCAGGTACTCAGCAATCTCATTAACCCCGGGTGAACGCTCCAGCTTTACCGTCAGCTCATCAATGGCATGTTGCACCAATGCCCCTTTTTCCTTGATTCTTCTCGGTACTTGAATGTACCATGACTTATCCCGTAGATAATTTTTCATATGACCGATCATACTTTTCATCGCATACGGTTCAAATGGAATCCCCAGATTGATATCATATTGCTTCAACAATCGGATCAATGCCATTTGCCCTGTCTGGTACAGATCCTCGTATAAATCAGGTCGATTCCGGGCAATTTTACCCGCAGCCATTTTGACCATCGGCTCATACTTGCGGATCAGAACCGTAGCGATTTCGTTGTCCTGTGTTTGTTGGTATTCCCAGATCAAACCAATCGCTTCAGACATGGACTCTGGGGGAGTCACTTTCTCATTCATACTTTCTCCTCACTTTTTGCAAGACGTTTTACGAGTACTACTTTCGTACCTTTGCCCGTCTCACTTTCAACACTGACATCATCCATCAAGGCTTGCATCAGGTAGAACCCAAGTCCGCCAATCTGAGCGTCTGTCAGTTCTTTGTCATGAAGTCCGGAACGTGTTGCGGCTGGGTTCACATTCTCGAAGCTGGAACCCTCGTCTTTGACAGTGATCGCGAGCATCTCACCATCTACTTCAAAAACGACTTCAACCATACCGCCTTCATGAGAGTAGGCATACAATACGGAATTGTTACAGGCTTCGGATACAGCAACCTTCATATCCTCAATGTCTTCATAAGAGAATCCCATTTTGGACGCAACACCATATAGATTAAGTCTTACAATATCCACATATTCAGCTGTCGCCGGTAAATTCAGCGTAATTCTTTGGACTTCTGCATTCATTCCTTTTTCGATCCTTTCCTATTGGGAATTCTTCTGTGTAACAAAGAATTTAGCTATACCCGTCATATCAAAAAGTTTCTGAATTTGCGCAGGAACTTCCTGTACTTCAAAGCGAGCTTCCATTCCATGTCTGGCCTTGAGAACAGATAACAGGATACCAATCCCTGTGCTATCAATGTACTTCAGATCTTTCATGTTAATAATCAGATCCTGCTCCTTGTTGTCCACGAGCGGTTCCATTACCAAACGGAAGTCAGGAGCAACCGACAAATCCAGTTCGCCAGTCAAATACACTGTGCATACACCGTCATGTGTTTCGGTTCTTGCGTTGAATTTTTCATTTTTATTTGTATTCATTAGACATCTCTCTCCTGATCAATGGTTTCCTTACCTTATAACCCAACTTACGCACGAGTGAAACAGGAAACATAACTGGTAAAAACTTCAATTGGCCTGATTCATTGCTGAACCAGCCGGATTAATAACCTGGCGTTTCTTCTGATAATGGGAAAGTTTCTGTTTGACACTTCCCATTTTCACCGGCTTACTGATATAATCGTCCATTCCTGCCTCGGTACAGCGCTGCTGTATACCTTCCATTACGTTAGCTGTCATGGCTATAATGACAGGTTGTTGCTTCTGAGACACGCTTGCGCGTATTTTTCTCGTACATTCCAGACCATCCATCACTGGCATCTGCAGATCCATAAAAATAAAGTCATATGGCGACGAGCTTTCGAGCACCATGTCGAGAGCCTTCTGCCCATCTTCCGCAATATCTGAGAGAAGTCCAAGCTTGTGCAACATGATGGCCATCAACTTCTGATTGATCGGATGGTCATCCACGATTAATACCGTTGCATGTTTATCTTCATGATTAACGTCTGTCAGCTTCTCTTCGCCGCTACCCTGAACCAGTTCCGTTTCAATGTAACGCTTGGCCTGAATGGTAAACACGAAGGTAGCCCCCCGCTTTTCAGAGATATCAAGATAAATCTGCCCACCCATCATTTCGACCAGTGTTTTACAGATGGCAAGGCCAAGGCCAGTTCCACCATATTTTCGAGTCATGGACGTATCAAGCTGAGAAAACGGCTGGAACAAGCGATCCACTTTCTCAGGTGCGATGCCTATTCCTGTATCTTTGACAGCAAATTCCAAAGACATATTGCCGTCCTTCTCTTCGTTCACGGACACAATGAGATACACACCGCCCTGCTCCGTAAACTTCACCGCGTTGGCAATCAAATTCAGCAGCACTTGGCGGAGACGTGCCATATCTCCATAGATTAATTCAGGCACAGCATCTTCAAGGAAAAAATCCAGTTCCAGACTTTTCTTACCTGCTTCTGCAGCGAACAGACCGAGCACTTCACGTATGCAGGAAACGAGTTCAAATGGATGCTCCTCCAGCTCCATTTTGCCGGACTCCATTTTGGTGAAATCTAGAATATCATTGATTACCGTGACGAGTGCATCGGCACTGCGGCGAACGATATCCACATATTCCTTCTGATCTTCCTTCAACTCGGTTTCCATCAACAGGTCAACCATGCCAATGACTCCGTTCATGGGCGTACGAATCTCATGGCTCATCATGGCCAGAAACTCCGTTTTGGCATTAGCCGCAATCTCGGCTTCTTCTTTGGCCTGCACGAGTTGCTGATTCATCTTCTCCAGTTCCTGTGTCTTCTGGTGAAGCAACATTGTCTGTGTCTTTAGTCTTTTGTTGGAGATAAACATCTCTACAAAACCCTCGATTTTGGACTTCAAAATCTGGGGAATAAACGGTTTGACCATATAATCAATGGCTCCCGCTGAATATCCGGCAAACAAATGCTCAGCCTCTCTGCTATTCGCCGAAATGAAGATGATGGGCACATCTTTGGATTTGTCTCGTGCCTTGATTAATTTCGCTGTCTCAATCCCGTCCATCCCAGGCATCTGCACATCAAGTACAATGACCGCAAATTCGTCTTTGAGCAGACACCGGAGTGCCTCTTCTCCGGAATTTGCCTTGACGAGTTTGTATTGCTCTGATTCCAGAACCGCTTCGAGCGCAAGCAGGTTCTCAGGGCGGTCATCTACCAATAATATGTGGATTGGTTCATTGAGCCCCATAACTAAGCCTAACCCCCTATTTGATTTTCCGGTATATTTTTTCGGTCCGGTCTAACGGCTCATAGGCATCGCTATATTCTGTAAAATGAATGGATTCTTTCGATCCCAGAACGAGTATGCCAAAGTGGCTCAAGCTCTCATGAAACAGCCCGTGCACATGGTTCCGCAGCTCATCGTTGAAATAAATCATGACATTGCGGCAAAAGATAACGTTAAACTCATTAAACGACCTGTCAGTTGCCAGATTATGTTCGGCAAAAATAATGTTTTTCTGAAGAAACGGGTGAAATATAACGGAATTATATTTCGCTGTATAGTATTCGGAGAAGGCTTTCGTGCCCCCTGCCTCCAGATAATTTGTTGTAAACAACTTCATTTTCTCAATACCGTATACGCCTTCCTTGGCCTGTTGCAGTGAGCGGTCATTCATATCCGTTGCATAGATTCGTGCCTTGTCATACAGACCTTCCTCATGCAGCATAATTGCCATGGAATACACTTCTTCACCCGTAGAGCAGCCTGCATGCCATATCCGAATATAAGGATAGGTTCTCAGAATAGGAATGATCTTCTCCCGAAACATGCGAAAAAGCGATGGGTCTCGGAACATTTCCGTTACCGGAATGGATAAATTCTGTACAAACCGTTCAAACGATGAACGATTGTGCAGTACCTTTTCCTGTAGTCCGGATATGCTTTTCACTCCTTCCGCATGCGCATAATGCCATATTCTTCTTCTTAGGGATGGCAACGCATAATTTCTGAAGTCATACCCATACAAACGATGCATTCCTTCCAGCAGCAATTCAATCTCGATCAGTTCCCGTTCTTCATCTTGCGGTATACGGATCGTATCTGCTCCCGTCTCGTTAGGTTCCCACGGTGTCATAACTTCTCTCCACTTCGTCTTTGGTTACTTGCGTATGCGTTATTCTCCTTCATTACCCAAACCATACGCTTACGAATACAGCCATACCCGCATTAACGATAACAATTGATCGGTTTGAATCGGTTTTTTCACATAATCGGATGCCCCAGCCTCAATACATTTCCCTCGATCCTCTTTCATCGCCTTGGCTGTGAGGGCAATAATCGGCAATTTATCAAATTTCGGGTTCTGTCTGATCCGTGTCATCGCCTCGTATCCGTCCATTTCTGGCATCATCATATCCATCAGCACCAGATCAAACTCCGGATTTTTCTCGAGTGCCTCCAGCGCCTCACGACCGTTCTCAGCAAATGTAACATCCATACGGTACCCTTCAAGCACACTGGATAATGCAAACACATTCCGGATATCATCATCGACAAGCAATATTTTTTTGCCTTCGAACAAGGTTTCTTTATTATGAAGCTTCTGCAAAATACGGCGTTTGTCCTCTGGCAGGTTGGCTTCTACCCGATGCAGGAACAATGTCGTTTCGTCCAATAATCGCTCCGGTGACTTCACGTCTTTGATAATAATCGATTCCGCATATTTACGAAGTTTCATCTCTTCCTTGGAATCCAGCTCTTTACCCGTGTAAATGATGATTGGCAAATCATTCAGATATTCATCATCCCGAATCTGATCAAGCAATTCGAAACCTGTCATATCCGTTAGCATCAGATCCAGTACCATACAATCGTAACGCTGGCTGTGTAATTCATTCAGTGCCTCTTGCCCTGTAGAAACAGCCGTGATAGCCACATCATCATGACCGATCAATTCAATGATTGCTTTGCGCTGAATTTCATCATCTTCAACGATGAGCAGTCGTTTTAATTGATTTTCCGTATAGGATTGGATATGGGAGAATGCTTTATCCAACGAATCTTTGCTGGATGGTTTTTTCAGATATGCGATGGCCCCCATCATCAACCCCTGTTTCATATCATCCACAACCGAAATAACATGCACCGGGATGTGACGTGTTACGGAATTACTCTTCAGTTCACCCAAGATCGTCCAACCATCCATCACAGGTAGCTGTATATCCAGAATGATCGCATCAGGCAAGTATTCCCGAGCCATCTCCAGCCCAGTATCTCCCTGAAGGGCAACCAATGCCTTGAAGCCGCGGCCTCTCGCCATGTCCATCAGAATATGAGCAAATTTCACATCATCTTCGATGATCAGCAACGTTTTATCACCTTCTACGATGGTGTTAGCATCGTCTTCTATTCGTGACAGCTCTGCACTGCGAGCAGGCGATAATTCAGCCATACGACTTTCTTCCGGTTCAGATGCCAAAATGGATTGTTGCGGAATACGGACAGGTTGAATATCCGGCACCAGCGTTTGTTGTTGTTCTGAAGATACTGCCGCTTCTCTTGTTGCCTTTTCCTCCGCCCATTCAGCCTCTTCATGATTATCCGGCAGGAACAGGGTAAAGGTGCTTCCCACGCCTTCTGAAGATTTCACCTGTATTGCCCCACCAAGCAGACGTGCCAATTCTCGGCTAATCGATAAACCAAGACCCGTACCGCCATATTTGCGACTCGTCGTACCGTCTACCTGCTGGAACGCTTCGAAGATCAGATCCGTCTTGTCTGATGGAATCCCAATGCCGGTATCTTTGATGCTGAATCCAAGATATTGCTGATTCGTATTCAGATATCCAGGCAATTCCTCTGGCTTCATACGCTTTGCAATCAGACTTACCGAACCACGGTTTGTAAACTTGAATGCATTCGATAACAAGTTCCTTAAAATCTGTTTCACTCGATGACTGTCTGTATAAATCCATTCCGGTAGTGAACTATCAAAATCAATATTTAGATCCAGTTCCTTCTTGTTAGCCATCGGACCAAAGTTCTGGGTGACAAAGCCCGTTAATTCATCCAATCGGACGGTTTCGTAGTTGATGTCCATCTTGCCTGCGTCTACTTTAGACAGATCAAGAATCTCATCAATCATCTTCAGCAAATCTGCACCTGACATATAAATGGTTTGTGCATATTCCTGCTGTTTGCTGCTGAGATTGCCATCCTTGTTCTCCGACAATAACTGAGACAATATGAGCAGACTGTTCAGTGGAGTACGAAGTTCATGCGACATATTAGCCAAAAATTCTGACTTGTACTTACTGGTCATCGACAATTGCATCGCCTGTTGCTCCAATTGTGTCTTCGTTTTCTCTATTTCATCATTTTTCTCTTCCACTTCACGTACCTGTTCTTCAAGCGCACGCGTTTTGGCAATCAGTTCGGTATTAAAATGTTCCAATTCCTCCTGCTGACGCTGTAGCAACTCCTCAGAACGTTTAAGCGCATCCGTCTGTTCTTCCAGATTCTCATTGGAACGGCGCAATTCTTCCTGTTGTGTCTGCAGTTCCTCGGATTGCACCTGTAACTCTTCCGTAAGCGCCTGCGACTCCCGCAGCAACTCTTCCACACGAAGACGTCGCCGAACATTATTGAGGATGACACCCAAATTCATAATCAACTGACCGAACAACTGCTTGTGCATCTCATTAAAACCTTCGAACGAAGCCAGCTCCACCACACCGATTAATTCGTCTTCAAACACAACCGGGTAGATCATAATTCCTGCAGCTCGCGCAGAACCCGAAGCAGAACCAATGCTCACATATTCGTCAGGTGTATGATCCAGCACAATTGGACTCATATCCAGGGCAGCCTGACCAATCATGCCTTCCCCGATCCGATACACCTCTTTACCGAGCTCACCATTTTCTTCAAAAGCATATGAACCATAACGTCTCAGCTCATCCGGATGCTTCTCTTCGTCAATCAAATACACCACACCAAGCTGAGCACCAAGCACAGGTGTAAATTCACTGATAAACATCTGGGAAATTTGACGAATGGAGCCGATTCCCCGCAGAAGTTCGGGCACTCTCGCAATGTTGGAACTCATCCAGTTTTGATCCTGCTGAGCCTGTACATAGGCTTTCTCGATCTCAAGCTTCTCTTCCAGATCGTTAGAGACTTCTTTGAACACGTTGGCAATCTGACCGATCTCATCCGTGGACTTGATTTGAATCCGGCGGATGGTTCTATATCGCCCTTTGCCAAAACTCGTAATCATCATCGACACTGTATTCAGCCCACGCGTAATGCTAGGAAGCACCCACAGGATGACTCCCAAGGCAAGCAGTAATCCCGCGACCATAATACTGATCGTAATCTGAACCGCTCTGGTATATGCAGCGTTGGCATCTTTGATCTCGGCATCAATCTCCTGATCCTGATAACGAGACAATGCATTCAAGCTGTCCACCGTTTCCTTCTGCACCGCAAGTCCAGAGGAATTACGATAATTGTTAGCATCCTCCACCCGTTTCTGGGACATCAAGCTGGTTATTCTTGTTGCATAATTCGTGTAAGCATCCCACGCATTATTCACACGGTCTACAAGTTGATGTTCAGAAGCGGTATCTGCCCGGTCTCTCACCTGTTCTAGATAACGGACACCTCTGTCCTTCATTTCCTTCAGATCTGCTTCTGTCGCACTGACCGAATTGCTCGGGTTTAACAACAAGTTAGCTAGCACTTTGGCAATATCATTGACTTCTCCACGTGCCGCGGAAGTAAATCGCACCTTGAGATAACGTTCCTGATACATCTGGTCGATCTGTTTATTACTGCTGTTAAGCCGCTCATAGCTTACAAAAGTAAGAGCAATCATAATGGCCATCAAGGCGGTAAAACCAATCAGCAGTTTATTTCTGATTTTCATTCCGTTACCGCCCCTTTATCTAGCGTAATCCATACGAGACACTTATCATCATCCCGTTCCGGATTCAATTCATCATCGAAGAACAAAGCCTGCATCGCCTCTTCATTCCATGCATGGGAGCCTCTTAATTGCTCTTTCAAAAATTCCAACTGCTGCTCCTGATCGCCCTGAACGGCTTCAAGCAAGCCATCCGTATACAGCGCAATATGTCCATCGCCTTCGTAATGAATAGTCTGCGGTTCAATATCCATTTTGTCGAACAATCCCACTGGGTAGCATACGCTGTCAAATGAAGTTACACTGCCGTCACTACGGAAAAATAGAGCTGGAGGATGCCCCGCATTCACATAATCAATCCGTTTCATACGCGTGTCTACGACTAAATAGATCGCTGTAAAGTAATACTGCACCAGTTGTTTTCCCAGATGCAATTGGTTAAAGCGACGATTTAACTCCTGAATAACCTTCTCCGGGTCTACATATGTCGTCACTGTATCCTTAAGCACAGATGCGATAAACATCGTGAACAGGGATGAAGAGATGCCATGTCCCATCATGTCCAGAAGCAAAACCCCGTATCGTCCCTCTCCAAGCGGGAACCAGGAGTAAAGATCACCTGCGAGCTCAAAAGATGGTTTATAGATGGCATGTACCTGAAACAGCGGATCTTCGATGGCATGACTCAGCACGGCACTTTGCACCATTGCTGCCAGTTTAAGCTCATCCTGAATCCGCTGGTCACGCTCCTTGTGCCAGTCTTTCTCCTGTTTCAGACGTAAGGCCAGCCGGATTCGGGCCATCAATTCCACTTTGTTAATCGGCTTCGTTACATAGTCCGATGCACCTGCATCGAGCGCTTCGGCCAGCTTCTTGGAATCACCAATCGCAGTCACCATAATAATCGGGATATCTTTCAGGTTTTCATATTTTTGTACAATACTGCATGCTTCGATGCCATCCATTTCAGGCATCATCATATCGAGCAAGATCAGATCAATATCCGACGGCTTGGGACGTAGTTCGCTGTTATCTTCACCAATTCCCAATACTTCGAACATCTCCATAGCTGAGCTTGCTGTCACAATATCGCGGTAATTTTCTTTTTTCAAAATTTCTCGAATGATAATGACATTCGTCGGATTGTCGTCAACAATAAGTATTCTCATTTCTATCTCCTTATCTTTGGCGTCCGGGTTTGTCGATAGTTATCTATTCAACGAACAACCTTATTTATACAAAATTTGCATCTAGAGCGGGCAGTAGACATAACAATTCATAGTCTAACTATAATGATAAATCCAGAAAATGACTATCAGCAAATCAAACCATTAGAGGTAGCTTTCCCTTGATTTTATGGTTTTTGCACCGGTTTATACCAGGGGTTTGGCCCATGACTGAGGCAGAACTTGCAAAAACATAGATAAGGAATGGGGTTTCCCCCATTCCTTATCTATGTTTTTGATTAAGTCTGTCCCGGTTCACCGCAGGGCACTACTTGATATAACACTCCTACGCTCAGGATGTACATATTAGTCTTTCTTTTTGGCAATGATCAGTACCTTGCCTTTATCCAATTCACTTTCATAGAAATCAGCCTCGGCTTCGGTAAAACCCATCGATACGATTTTGGCCCGAAGTTCGTCACCGCGTGAACGGAACAGATTCGCCATGGAATCAAATACACCTTCCTCCTTGATGCCAATCTCGTTAGCATCTGCGGTATCTGCAATGCGATCTGTACGATCCTTCTCATGGGCAAGAACGAAGATATGATCAGCTAAGTATCCAGTCGTCTGCAGTTCTTTCACCGCTTCTACTGCTTGAACTCCGTTTTCTACCACTTTGGCATACGCCTGTGCATTGGTTGAATTCATCGTTTCCACTCTCCTCTGATTAATCTTCTTTATCGCGCTCTTATAGTATATAACCATACTATTTTACGTTGAAACGGAAGCTGGATCAGAATCTCAGGAAACCGTATCGTCGAAAAAGTCAACAGCGTCAATCTGCTTAGAGCCTGATTTCATATATACTTTAATCGCGTAATGACCACGAAGAAACACCTCGCCATCCTCAGCAACAGCGTAAGGCTCGCCCAAGATTTGATGAATAGCATCCATGTGCATTGGGACAGACTCCCCATTCAAGTTCAAGTAGTTATGCGAACCATCCACACGTATGAACTGAATCATGTCTGTGTCTTCACATATCCCCACATTTACATGACGAAAATGATATTCTGGACATCCCATATAAGGATCTTCTTTGATGGCATCTGGCTGACCTAACTTGGCAAATAATTCATGCTTTCCATCCTCTAGTGAAACGCCATTCAGAGTCCGAAACTGCTCGAACGTCTCGGAACGATCCATAGCCAGAGTCATCTCTGGCTCCTGTTCCTCCATTACCGTCCATTGCATGTCGTGAGCAGCTGGTGTTGCTGCCGGTTGAACGGAAAAGGGAGAAATTACGCTAAACATAGTCACTAGCAGTAGTTTCATCATGATTCTCACCCTTTCATCAAGTTCATCACCGCCCTGAAGGCTTCATCGATTATCAGAGAGCAGTCATGTTATTTACGCATCCGTTGCCACACATTAGCGGCGAGATCAATATAATTCATCCAGTTCTTCCCGCCCTTTGTTTTATCCTGATATGTAGCTTCGTAGGATTGCACGGTGCGCTCCGCAGGCGTCGCAGGTGGAGCTGTTACCTGATTGGATTCAGACGTTTTGCCTGCTTCTGCTTTGGAGGGTCTATTCTGAAATCGGGTCATCAGTGTAGTGGACACCTGCTTGGCAGCTGCCGTTACTTCACTCAGAACTTCTCCCAAATTCTCAACGGATTCCATTACCGGGTCAATCTTCTTCATTTTGTGCTGTACATCAGCCGTAATGTCATTGGCATGTCGTACTGTCTGTTTTACTTCATAACTGAGTTCATCAATCGTTTTTTGTACTTCCTGTAGTGTCTGAGAAACATTGTCCAGTGAGCTCTGGGCAGATTTTAACGTGCGAATCAAAAAGAAAACCAGTACAGCAAATGCCACTGCGATTAGGGCCACGCTCAGTTGATAGATCATAAAAGAACCTCTCTTTCCATGATTGCGTTCGGTTTTGTTATTGCTATAGTTACCCGAGGTTTTCCCGGGCGAAACAAAAGAAAAATGGTCCTTCAGCGATGTATAGAAGAAGAAAAAAACACCATGTTTCAAGTCATTGGACCTCGGTTAAGGTTAGACTACACAGGGCAGTGAGACAGCACAGTTCACGCCACAAACTTTAACACGAAAGGATGAATTCTCATGTTAAAATGGTCTGTCATATTTCTGATTATTGCACTGGTTGCCGGTATTTTCGGGTTCTTCGGAATTGTTGAAGCGGCTGCTTCGATCGCAAAAGTACTGTTCTTCATCTTTGTAGTACTCTTCGTTATCTCCCTCATTACGGGACGAAGCCGAATGCGATAAAAGCGGATGTCTGAATCTGATGATTGCATTACATACGAAAGCCGATGATGCCTCCGGGCGCGTCGGCTTTTGTGCGTTCCAAGACAGGTACACCTACCTATTTTCTATATTTATGTATTACACTCCCTCCTGCTTTATTCCAAAACACACCGCCGAAGAGTCCTGAAAAACAGGACTTTAATGATATAGTCAGCCCGATTTTATGCCTCGTAAGTCTGATTTTTACAGGCTTTCTATTTACCCACATATGCGCCAGTTGACTCTGGAGGAACCAAGAAAAAATTGTTATAATTTGTGATTCATAGACCAGCTTGCTTGGTTACTTTTAACACAGGACATCAAAAACTACATATTTAACCGAGGAGGAAAAACAAATGAAAAAAATCGTAAGTTTTGCCGCTGCTTTAACATTGATGGGTTCCATGGCTGCCGCTGCAGGTGCCGAGGAAGCGGTTACCGGCACGGTAACACCAACAACTTCCGGTACTGAAGCAACTACAACTTCACCGGCAACAACAAAACCGGCTGTAGAAGTGAACAAACCTGCTGTTCAGACTGTTGAAGGCAAGGTTGAAACCGTTACAGGCAGTACCTACAGCGTAAATGGTAATAATCCTGTGCCTGGATCTGACTTAATGTTTGAAGAGCCGCTTGTAAAACCGGGTGACGAAGTTGTAATGCCAACCATGTTGCTCAACTTGCTGGAACGCACATGGTTCTATGATGCACCAAACGGTAAACCAATCGGTGCTCTGAGCGCGCAAGTTGTTGATACAACAGGTGAAATTGTTGACGGATTCGACGGCGGCGAATGGGTCCAAGTATACACTTGGAAAGGTAAAGCCTGGATTCACGTTGCGATTCAATAATATCGTATAATCGTTTCTAACATAAGTAAAGAGGACAGTACGCCACACTCGCGTCTGTCCTCTTTTTGATATATCTATTTTGTGAAAACTCCTGCTTTAAGTGATTTATGGCAGGTGTGTTTCTTCAGATCGAGGCTCTACATGTACATGAACGTGCATAATGTTATGCGAACGTTTCAGTCGTGCCTCCACCTGATTACAGATTTCATGACCTTCTACCAGTGTTAATCCTCCGTCCACTTCAATGACTACATCTACCAAAACATGGCTACCATGTACTCGTGCCTTCACATCCTTGATCGTTTCTACACCAGGAACTCGGGCAACGGCAGATCTTAAATCCGTCAACTGCTTTTGATCAAATCCATCGGTAAGCAGATGAGTCGAATCACGGAAAATTTCCCAGGCTGTTTTACAAATTAGCAGACCTACCAGGATAGCAGCCACTTTATCCAGCCAAGGGAGTCCAAATTGTGAACCAACGATGCCAACGGCAGCACCGATACTCACCCAGGCATCGGAACGATTATCTTTAGCCGCCGCGTGCAAAGCCTGGCTATTAATTTTCTGGGCTAGACGCGAGTTGTAACGGTACACCCCCAGCATAACCACAGCACAGATCAAAGCTACGCCGGCTGCCCACAGGTTCGGAGCAGTGTAATCGCCAGCATACCAGGATCGTACCGCCTCAACCAATACTTGAAGTCCTACAACTGCCATAATAAATGAGGCAAGTAATGCCGCAATCGTTTCGGCCCGAAAATGACCATAGGCATGATCCGAATCCGGCGGTTTTTGCGATATGCGCAGGCCAACTAATACCGCGACAGAAGCCACAATGTCCGTAGCATTATTGATTCCGTCTGCAACCAGAGCACTGGAAGCAAACAAATACCCACAAATCAACTTAAATGCAGATAATACGAGGTAAGCCGCGATGCTAATCCAGGCTCCCCGCTCTCCTTTACGTATCTCTTCATAAGCGTTCAAGGGGACGACACTCCTTTTCACGTTTCCAATAACTAGTTTTTCCATGGTACCAAATGCAAGCCGTGTGGGTCTATAGAAACAGTGTTGCCGGGTAGCATGGCTGTAGGCAAGCCGAAACAAAGTTTCCAAGAGGCAGGGCTTTAGTGATGAAGAAACAATGTTGGTTCAGGTAAAACTGGTGGAAAACGGCATTTTATCAGGTTGCCCTTGTGAGGCCTTTATAAAACGTATAAAATGAGTACATCCCGTCCAAATTGGACGGCTTACTGCAAGACCGGGAGGGATATATAATGAGCGAAAATAATGAACCGAAAAAGGTCAGCTTGCAAGACGCGATCCGTCAAAAGCTGGCACAAAAGAAAGAACAGCAAAACTCCGGCAACCAGTCGGGTGCTTACTTTGAAGGCGGCCCTAAAGCCATGAAGAGCCAGAACAACAAAAAGCCGAACAACCAGCGTCGCCGTACAGGCGGGTCTTAGGTTCGCGCCAGCATAAGAGCTGTATATCAGCATGAGCACGACAAAAAACCGCATGCCCTCCACTAGGAGGACTTGCGGTTTTTGGCTTGCACGTATTTAAAGTGGAATTAAGCTTCCACCGGGTACATTTTGTTGCGCAGTTCTTTGATTTCGTCGCTTTCCAGATATTCATCATAGCTCATTTGACGATCAATCAGGCCTGTAGGCGTGATTTCGATAATCCGGTTTGCGATCGTTTGGATGAACTGATGGTCATGGGAAGTAAACAACATCGTTCCATCAAAGTCAATCATACCATTATTTAGTGCAGTAATGGATTCGAGATCCAAGTGGTTCGTTGGCTCATCGAGAATCAATGCGTTTGCACCTGTCTGCATCATTTTCGCCAGCATACAGCGAACTTTCTCTCCCCCGGAGAGTACGCTAGCCTTCTTCTGGGACTCCTCACCAGAGAACAACATACGGCCCAGGAAGCCACGCAGATACGTTTCATCCTGATCTTTGGAATACTGACGCAACCAATCTACGAGTGTCATATCCACACCGTCAAAGAATTGGGAGTTATCTTTCGGGAAATAAGCCTGAGTTGTCGTCACACCCCAAGTATATTCACCGCTGTCCGCTTCCGTTTCACCCATGAGAATATCAAACAATAGTGATTTGGCATTTCCGTTCGGGCCAACAAATGCAATTTTGTCACCTTTGTTCACCACAAAGCTCACATCTTTCAACATTTCCACACCATCGACGGATTTGTGAATACGATCCACCGTCAGCAATTGTTTCCCTGCTTCACGCTCAGGTTTGAAGTTAATAAACGGATATTTACGGTTGGATGGACGAAGGTCATCCAATGTGATTTTGTCGAGTTGTTTCTTCCGGGAAGTCGCCTGTTTGGACTTCGAAGCATTCGCGGAGAAACGTTGAATAAAGGCTTGCAGCTCTTTAATCTTCTCTTCTTTTTTCTTGTTGGCATCCCGTTGCAACGCAAGAGCCAATTGGCTGGACTCATACCAGAAGTCATAGTTACCTACGTACATCTGAATTTTACCAAAGTCAATATCTGCGATATGCGTACATACCTTGTTCAGGAAGTGACGGTCATGGGATACAACAATAACGGTGCCTTCATAATCCATCAAGAAGTTCTCAAGCCATTGAATGGATTCGAGATCCAAGTGGTTGGTAGGCTCATCGAGCAACAGGTTGTTTGGACGGCCAAACAACGCTTGTGCCAGCAATACGCGAACTTTTTCGTTCCCGCTCAGCTCTATCATTTTTTTGTCATGCATGTCACGATCAATGCCCAGACCGATCAGGAGTGCCGCTGCATCCGGCTCAGCATCCCAGCCGTTCTGCTCAGCGAACTCCCCTTCAAGTTCACCTGCACGCAAACCGTCTTCTTCTGTGAAGTCTGCCTTCGCATACAAAGCATCCTTCTCTTTCATGATGGAATACAGACGAGCGTGACCCATAATAACCGTTTCGAGAACCGGATACTCATCATATTCAAAGTGGTTTTGCTTCAAAACGGCCATACGTTCGCCCGGGGTGATGTGCACCTCTCCCGAGTTGGCTTCAATCTCACCGGACAAAATTTTCAAAAACGTTGATTTGCCGGCTCCGTTCGCACCGATCAGGCCGTAACAGTTGCCTGGCGTGAATTTGATATTCACATCTTCAAAAAGTGCACGTTTTCCGTAGCGGAGCGTGATGCCGCTTGTACTGATCATTAAGCATACCATCCTTTATTCGTTAATCTGCATACTGCATGAATAGCAACCTGCGTAAAATCATGGATTCAATATCCGATGCCTATTCTGGCACCATATTATAACACAAAAAAGCGGCAAATTCGAAAATCAGCCGCTTTTTACGGATTAAAGTTTTGGTAAATATGCTGTTCATGCACGTATATTTATAGATTACCATATCTGGCTGGCTTTTGTTAGCCCAGTTATTGTACTTTTCATGGAATTTTAATGAATAATCACTCGGTCTCATCAGCTTCATGTCGAATGCGAAGAGTCTCGCCATGTCCCAGCACCCGAATCCGTTCCTTGGCAATACCGAGCCGTTCTCTCTCCGCCTCCAGCCGGTCCAGTGCTTCCTTGGGTGTGTCGTCCGCCAGCTTGAAGGTTCCATAATGCATGGGCACCATAAGCTGTGAGCCTGTCTCCACGAATCCTTGCAAGGCTTCCTCTGGTGTCACATGCTGGGAAGTCATAAACCATTCGGGATCATACGCGCCAATCGGCATCAGCGTTACGCCAATGTCGAAGCGTTCACCAATCGTTTTGAACTCCTTGAAATACCCGGTATCCCCGACAAAATACAGGACAGGTGGATAACCTCCTGCTTGTTTGTCATCGTGAGCTTTCTGCGATTCAGAAATTGCTGAAGCGGACTGTTCCGGCACTTCTCTTGCTGCCGCACTCTCTTCTGATGCATGTACGACATGATTTGGCTCCAATACGTAACCGCCCCAGTGGGACGTATTGGTATCAAATAACGTTCGGCGTGTCCAGTGCTGAGCAGGCACAAACGTAATCTTCACTCCACTAAGCACCATATGATCCCACCATTTCATCTCCTGACAGCGGTGAAATCCCTTACGGATCATCTTGCGTTTCAAGCCGTCCGGCACAATCAGCAGTGTCTTCGATGTAATCAATTTGCGCAGGGAAGCCAAATGCAAGTGATCATAGTGTGAGTGAGAGATAAGGATGACGTCGAGCGGTGGAATATCCTGAATCGGAATGCCGGGGTCACCCAGCCTGCGTTGGAATCCCATCTTTTCCGCCCACACCGGGTCGGTCACGATATTCAGTCCATAATATTGGATGAAAAAGGTGGAGTGTCCGATCCACGTGATCGTGGTTTCTTCCCGGTTGGCATGTAAATAATCCAGTTCAGGCTCGTGCTTCGGCACCTTGTAGGAATAGTCCTTTACTTTGCGGCGCCGCTGTTCTCTCCACTGCTTGAACTCCTTCAGCGTTTTGTCTGTACTGACATTATCGATATTGTTATAACGAATTTTGGGCATGAAGGGGCCTCCTCCCTTCCTCAGTTCTTAACATCAGATTACCCGTATCGGCAGTGGACGTACCACCTGACATAAGTACAGTGTCAATGTAATCAGTCCTTTGGATTTTTGCATACCGCCATATAGATAAACAGAAAGACAATCGCGGTCACCATAATCAGAGGCGGAGCATACATGATCGTAAACGTCTCAAAAAAGCTAAGCCCCGTGATGCCCGGTATGCCTTTCACCCCTTCTTCCAAAAACGGATGCAAGTGCAATCCCGGATAAATACCTGCGGGCCATGCAGATCTCAGCACCGAAAGTTGCCGGGGTAGCAGAGCAGACAGCATATAGAGAATATTCGAAATCGTCGTCGCAAACATGGCGAAGTCATCCTTTCTTTTTCCCGGCGTTACCGCGTACATAATTGGCATCAAACAGGAACAGCTTCATAATCAGCACCAGAGATGGGATGAGCACCAGGAGCCCGAGACTGAATGCTGTGATCAGCGCAATCCCCATCGTTCGGTTCGTGAAGCTATCGTAAATATTGATGTACGGGTACAGAATATAGGGCAGATGTGAGCGACCATATCCGTACCAAGCAAAGGCAAACTGGAGCATCACCGCGATAAAACACCAGCCCAGGTATTTCTCCTTCCACACAAGCGACACCGCGATAACAAAACAGATAAAGGATGCGATAAACATCCAGGACATGTCCACCATACGTTCAAAGTGAGCCGGATTTTGTTTGTTAATTTGCAGAAAAGCCAGAAAACTCGCAAAAATCGTGGGCAAGCTCCACAACAGCGCATACTCCCGAAGTACGCCAAAGGCCGGTTCATCCCCGGCCCGCTTCGCGTAATAGGACAGGAACATCGCCGAAATGTACAGTACACTCACCAAAGCGAGCAATACAACAGACCATGTATAGGGATTTGTCAAAAATTCACGCCAGCGAAAGAACACCTTTTCGCCCACCTGTTCGATAATCCCGCCTTCGGATATCGCCAAAATTGTGGAGAACACTGCCGGGATCAGCAATCCCGTTGCTCCGTACAATGCCAGATAGATTCTGCTATTTTTCCCGTGGTTACCATAAGTATTGTAGGCGTAATACACTCCCCGGATCGCCAGTAGAACAATCGCCAGCGAACCCGGAACAAGCAGGGCTGTACCGTAATAGAACGCACTGTCGGGATAGAAGCCGACCAGCCCCACGACAAAGAAGATGAGAAACACATTCGTCACTTCCCACACCGGTGAGAGGTAGCGCTGAATAATGTTATGAATTTTGTTTTCATGTCCGGTCAATATGCTGTAAAAACTGAAGAAACCCGCGCCGAAGTCAATCGACGCCACGATCAGATAACCGAACAGAAACGTCCACAATATCGCGATGCCCGCAATTTCAAAGCTCAATGCACGATGCCTCCTTCCAGGCCAAGCGAATCCAGTTCCTTCTCCGCTTCCTTGTTACGGAACAACTTGCTGATCACACGAATGCACGAGAAACACAGCACCAGATACAGCAGGATAAAAAGCACGAGCATCCACCCCACCGAAGTCGAGGTCGTCGCCGCCTCGGACACCTTCATATATCCGCGCAAAATCCAGGGCTGTCTGCCCACCTCGGCAAACATCCAGCCAAGTTCAATCGCAATCATCGCCAGTGGGCCAAGAAGCACGATGCCAAGCAGTAGCCATTTCGGATAAGGTTTGCGTCCGGGCAACCAGCGGCGTAACACGTACAACACGGGGATCAGCAGGATAATGACTCCTGTTGTTACTTTCAGGTCAAACATATAATGAATGGACAACGGCGGCCTGAGATCGGCAGGATATTCTTCCAGTCCCTTCACTTCTGTATCCGGTCGGTTACCAGCCAAAATGCTCAGCGCATAAGGGATTTCGATGGCATATTTGACCTCGTTGTTTTCATCGAGAATACCGCCATACACCAGCGGTGCTTCCTTCATCGTTTTGAAATGCCACTCGGCAGCGGCCAGCTTCTCCGGCTGATATTTCGCCAGAAATTTACCAGAGGAGTCACCGATCATGACGGTGCTGATCGCAAACACAAGCGCAGATACTGTTGTGAGCTTGAGTGCTTTTTTGTAATAAACATGATCTCGTCCTCGCAGCAGACTGAATGCCGCAATCCCTGCCAATACACCGGCACTCAAGGTATAGGAGGAAGCAAGCACGTGGGATACTTTCGTTGGTGTCGCCGGGTTAAGCATCGCGGCAATGGGATCGATATCTTTCATGATGCCGTTAATCAAGGTGAAACCTTGTGGCTGGTTCATGAACGAGTTCACGGTTGTGATAAATATCGCGGAAGCGGATGAGCCAAGAGCGACCGGAATGAGCAACAACATGTGCGTGTATTTCTTTTTGAAACGATCCCAAGTGTATAGGTAAATCCCGAGAAAAATCGCTTCTACGAAAAAAGCAAATGTCTCCATAAAAAGCGGCAACGCAATCGCTTGACCAGCGACACGCATAAACATGGGCCACAGCAAGCTCAGCTGTAAGCCGATGGATGTGCCTGTGACTACACCTACGGCCACCGTAATGACAAAACCTCTCGCCCATCGACGAGCCAGCAAGGTGTAATGAATGTCATTGGTACGTAGCCCCCGCCATTCAGCCAAAGCAATCATGAGCGGAACACCTACACCAATCGAAGCAAAGATGATATGCACAAACAGGGTCAGACCGGTTAGAATCCGGCTGAGCAGTACAGGGTCCAGAGATGACATGGGTACACTCCTCTTTCAGCGTAATCGTTATTGTTGTTTGATTGTTTCGTTGAATCGTTATGGGTTATGTACATGCCTGAACGGATTTTTAATAACTCATAATACGAATGATGCTTTTGACTACGGCGTACAGTACAACTACAGCCGCCACCAAACAAACGATGATGAGCGTTTTCTCTTGTTTGCGAAACATATACGTGGTGCCCTCCTTTTGCACAGAATGCAAATTATGGCTCTATATACAGTGTGTAAAAGTTCCCGTTTTTTTATCCCAGATGACGAAAAACAAAGTTAGAACAATAAAAAAAGCCTTTACCTTTCCGCACGGTCACGTGCCAAAAGATAAAAGCTCACGATATTATAATAACGATATGTTAAGAACTAGAGAACAACGTCCTGTTTGGGCAACCTGACTTTGAACGTACTGCCTTTCCCTGGCGCCGACATGAAGGTCAGACTTCCTTGATGATCCTCCACAATTTTGCGGGAGATATACAGACCGAGGCCCGTGCCACCAATCTGACGATGATCCGAATTATCTACACGATAGAATTTGTTAAACAGTAGATCCTTCTCACTCTCGGCAATCCCTATGCCATAATCCCTTACATCGATGCACAGTGCTCCCTCTTCTTCCCATAATGTGACGTCGATTCGCTCTGCTCCTGGAGAGTACTTTACCGCATTGCCTATCAGATTATGCAATACTTGAACCATCCGGTTCTGATCCGCATAAGCAAAGAGATCACCATTAAAGACATGCACATAGATCCGCTGAGAAGACTTCATGTTCCATTGTTCTGCTACACCTTCAACAAGGTCCACGAGAGGAACGTAGGTCATATGATAAGTCATCCCTTCATTGTCGAGACGCTGGATATCAAGCACATCATCCAGCAAGCTGCTCAGACGTTTGCCTTCAGACGCAATAGTCTCCATAAACTCCTTACGTTGGGATGTCGGGAGGTCATACATTAACATCAGTTCAACATATCCCATGATGGTAGCCACAGGTGTACGAAGTTCATGAGAAACAACGCTAATCAACTCGTTTTTCATCCGGTTCAGCCGCTCTTCACCCGTTAAGTCACGAAATACGAGCAGGAATCCATGATTTTTCCCTGGCACGTCCATCTGTTTCATGTACAACGAAAAAACGCTTTGCTCCACGTTATCAAAATAGAAATTGGTCTCGATGAATGCTTGTTCTCCATCCAGAAATGCTCTTGTCTGTTCTGTCAGATTGAAGTTATCCGTCTGTACCATCGAATCGATGGCTTGAGCCAAGTCAGTGATGGATTCTCCTAGAAAATTACCTAGTCCAAACATCTCTTCTATTCGGCGATTCACAATTGTAATCGTGCCTGAACGGTCAGACATGACAAGTCCTTCGCGAACCGATTCAATGAATTGTTCACTGATATCGCGCTGTTCCTGAATTGCTGCCTTCTCTTGGAACAACTCCAGGTTAAGGTGCTCCAATACAAGGGCATGACGCACCCGGTCTTCTTCTGCACGAGTACGTTCTGTAATATCTTTGATGAACAGATTGTATAACGTCTCGTTTTTCCCCAATTGAATCTCTACAATTCGATACTCAATCGGAAAAACGGAGCCGTCATTGCGAACACCTAATATTTCATCAACCGTGATATACCGTTTGCCTTCGACATACTCATATTGCTCTAACATCAACTTAATTTCCTGTAAACTAATCCCCTGGAAAAGAGATGAGGCTTCCTTCTGCAACAAAACCTCTTCCCGCCCCAATCCAAACATCCTTTCGGCCTCAGGGTTAAACTCAATGATCACCCCTTGGCAATCAACCGAGATAATGGCATCAATTGAAGATTCAATAATGGCACGTTTAATGCCTTCGCTGTTCTTCAGTTCCTTCGTACGAGCAATGACCCTGTCCTCCAGTGTTAACTTATCGAGTCGAATCTGTTCGAATTGTTCGAGTAACACATCCGCCATCTTGCGTAAGTTTCCAATGAGGATCTGCACTTCGGTCACATGACTGCTCGGCCAATCCATATTTCCGTTTCGAAAAAGTAGACGAGGAAGAGAACCTGTTAACCGGGTCAAACGAAGTAAGGGACTAACCACTTTGCTACTCAAAGGAGCTGCCACAATCATGGATGTAACGATAATAACGAATAAAGATTGAAAAGTAGTCAGATAGATCTTCTCAATTTGCGTGTAATACTGGGACGAATTGGTTTCAACAAACACCTGATAAGGGGTAATAGCCGTTTCCTCAGCCTCATAGATAAAAGAAGCTTGCCTCCAATGATCCAATATATCGCTGTAATGAGCTTTCTCTGAATTTAAAAGAATTGGGCCGCTCCTGGATGTCAGCACCTGAAAACTATCCAGGTTTATGAATTCTCCCGGAAGATACTCGGGGATTCCAGAAACAACGACAGTTCCACGCTGATCTAGTAAAATCACATTCATACCCAGCAAATGGTGGTAACGCTCTACATTTTCTGCAAGGTTATCCGGCGTTACATACTGTTCATCTAAATCCTGAACCACAGCATTCGCTGCATGTTTCATATCCCGTAAGATGGATTCGTTCATCTGGCTCAATTGTCTGCGACTATCCACTGACAACAGGACAAGAGAGACAAACACAACAAAAGTAACCACATATTTAAAAGCAATTCTCGCTAGGGGGATCGTGCCTGCACGTTTCGCCTGATGTTCACCCAAAGTGATCCAAAAATCAACCACAATGCCTGCTATCAGGGCGTTGACCATGCTCACGACAGCCACGTACATATATTCATATTTGGTCACTTCCACAGTCAGGCCTAAAACATAATATCCGTAACCAATTGCAGGAAGTAACATCACAATCCAGAACACAGCGTTAGCTTTGATCAGACTGCCTTTTTTATAATACCTCTGCCACCCCAGCATCCAGATCAGCTCTATAAAATGTCCAGCCATGACATAAAGGTTATGCGAATCCAGCCCAATGATTAGGCTTTTAGATAGATAGACTAACGTAAGTGATACAAAACCGTATATCCCTCCATACAAACGAAGGGCAACCAATGCTGTGGCACTAATGAGTACAAATTGAACACCATAGAACAATGTAAACGGAAAAATGGAACTTAGTGTGCCAAAGAACACCAGAAGACATGTTCCAATCCAGGGTCTTCTCAGGTGCAGTAGAATCCGTTCCAACAGGTTCCTCGCTTCCGTTATCCCATACATATACATCTGTCCTCACCGTGGATTCGAGGTACTTCTGCCCTCTTTGTTCTCTCTAACAACATCTGTTCCCCCTAATAGCTGGCGATAACTTCGAACCTTTTTTCCCTTTAAGCACTCTGATCCATTATACTTTAATTAACATTCAAAATACGTATGGCAAAAATTATGATTCGGCAAAAAAAGTAATCTCATGATAAACTACACTATCAAGGTAAAGTCTTTTTGCAAGTTGGTGCTACTTCCTATATTCTGGAATAGAACCATTAAATTTTTTGCGGTATTTTTCATCATTTCATCGTAATTTCTTAACAAATCCTCGTTCGTAAGGAGTGTGAAGCTATGTCAATCAAAGTACTTCTTATAGAAGATGAAAAGAATTTAGCGGACATGATCGCTTTTTTTCTTGATGAGGAAGGATACATAACCGAGCGGGTTCATCATCCCCGTGAAGCACTTCATTTATTTTCCCAGTTTCAACCTGATATTGTGGTGACAGATTTGATGTTGCCCGAAATTGACGGTAACGAACTTGTTGATTCTTTTCGGCAACATTCCACCGTTCCTGTCCTGATGATATCTGCGAGTACGATGTTAAATGATCGACTTCGAGCCTTACATAACGGTGCTGACGATTTCCTCTGCAAGCCGTTTAGTCTGAAAGAGTTGGACGCCAGAATTAAAGCATTGTTACGCAGGTCGATTATCACTTACCAGGATAAACCCGTTAAAGAGAATCAGCCATCTGAAATGACAGGTCACATTAGTGTAAATGAATACAGGAGAACGCTATTTGTAGATAGTGTTGAAATCGATGTAACCCATATCGAATTTGAGATTATGAAGGAATTGTATCGCAATCCGGGCAAAGTATTTACCCGTAATGAACTGATGGACCGCATCAAAGGCTCAGAACGCGCCTATCTGGATCGAACCATCGACGTACATATCTCTAGTCTTCGCAAAAAAATAGAGCCCGACCCCAAAAATCCCCGTTTTATTAAAACGGTATGGGGTACAGGCTATAAATATATGGTCTAGTTGGTCGTAGGTACAGCCATCACAAAACATAAACATAACAAAGCTGTATAAAAACAGTTGCAAGCACCATGCTTCTTTCGTTTTACCTGATGTGTAAAGCGGAAGGCATGGTTATTGGTGTTTCGTACCCGAAAGTTTGCAGCCATTTCTCGATGCCGCTAACCAATTGATCGGGGTCTTGTTCATTCCAGAGCATCAACTTCGTAACACCAATACCTGTAATCTGTTGCAGATGACGCTTACGAACCAAGGATGTAAAATCGGTAATGACCAGTAGAGGAACATCCGGTACAAAAGCACGGATGGCTTTCGCCGCGGCTATGGCCTGATCAGCGTTCCTATAATCCACAATGCAAAAACGGGAATTCTCCCAATCCCCTCTTCCTGTTCCCTTTACTGAATCTGATGGCGCAGAAGCAATCCAATCCTCAAACAAAGGTTTGATTTTCTCAAAGTTAATACAACGCTCTCCATCCGTTAGCACAGTAACAGGCTCCATAGATATAACCTCCAATAGCTTCTTACCTATATTGTGTCAGGTTTCATTTAAAAATGTTTGTGCACGAACATGAAAGAAGTGTTAACAATCTTCGCACTTCTTCACATACCTGCGCTAATGCTTCTCCTCGGCATGTAATTTCGCAGTTTTCCTGATTTCATGTAAAATAGAGGTGTCCGTTAAAATAAAGGTACTGTGTGATTTATTTTACGGGAGCTTATGTATCAATCTGCTATTATAGGAGGTTTCAACCATGAATATAGTTTCCATTGAACCAACACCGAGTCCAAATACGATGATGTTACATCTCGACGAACGTCTGGAAGACGGGATTCGCAGAACCTATACACTGGACAACGAACGTTCAGCCCCGGCGTTTATTCGCCAGATGTTACACATTCCAGGCGTGAAAAGTGTATTCCACACGACCGACTTCGTTGCTCTGGATCGTAAAGGCAATGCAGACTGGTCTGTGATTCTTGGTGAAGTACAGAGCCGTCTGGGTCAGGAAAGCGTAAATCTGGACTGGATTGAATCAGAAGATGCTTCAGGTGAACACTTTGGAGAAGCACAAGTTTTTGTTCAGTTTTTCCGCGGAGTGCCGATGCAAATTCGCGTCAAAGCCGGAACGAAAGAGGAACGGATTTCACTGTCAGACCGTTTTGTCAAAGCCGTTACGGAAGTTGCCAGCGCTACAATGATCAAAGAACGTAAACTGAGCGATTACGGGGTACGGTACGGTGAGCTACCGGATATTGCGCGTGAAGTTGAACAAGAACTGGAAGCGGCTTATCCACCGGAGCGATTGGAGCAGGTTATTCAGCAAGCTATTGCGCATGGTACAAATACAGAAGAATTCGTTGAGCATCGGCGTGCGCTGGTTGGACCGGAACTGGAAGAAGCTCTTCAGAATGAAGACTGGAATGTACGCTATGCCGCACTGGATGGTATGGAACCAACAGAGGAAAGACTGCATCTGGTAGCAAAGGCACTGCGTGACAGCAAAATGCAAATTCGTCGCTTGGCCGTTGTCTATCTGGGGGATATTCGTACACCTGAAGCGATGGAACTTCTGTACGAAGCGCTTCGGGACAGTTCTCCCGCTGTACGGCGTACTGCCGGGGATACTTTATCAGACATCGGCGACCCTGTTGCCACACCGGCCATGATTGAAACGTTGACGGACAAGAGCAAACTTGTGCGCTGGCGTGCGGCTCGTTTTCTGTATGAAGTCGGAACCGAAGAAGCGGAGCAGGCTTTACGTCTCGCCGCGGAAGATCCCGAATTTGAAGTGAGCTTGCAGGCCAAAATGGCGCTAGAACGTATCGAGTCTGGTGAACAGGCGGCCGGAACGGTGTGGCAGCAGATGGCAGGACGAAATAAAAAGCAGGATTAGATTTATCTTTTAGTTTTGTCCTTTAGGAACCTTCCAGGGAACAATCCAACATTTGTTATTGCACTGTAAATCGATGAGCGGTATACTTGTTTTCTGTTTGATTAACAGGTTACACGCTGCTCAAAGCGTGATTTCTAATTTCATAAACAATAGATACACCTCATCCATTGCATGGTGAGGTAGAGGTCGCGGGTGCGATCAGTAAGCTGAAGAAGGCGCTAGGAGCCGCTGTTGAGATCAGCCGAAAGGTGTACCCGCCGAAGTTTACTGGACGTTCCTTTATCGGTCCGGTGAGCTGGGGCTGCAGCCGAAAGGTGCAGAACTGTCACAGAAGTATTCGTATCTTTTTCTAAAAAAGGTATGACTTCTTCTGTGTTGAGCTATCTTAATCATCTGGGACATGGTGCGGATATAAATATCAAGACCGCAGGCTCATGCCTGTGGTCTTTTTTTGTTTATGGATCTATGATCTGCATCAGCAATACAATTGAAGGAGTGTTTTCATGCAAGACCGCAGCAACCAATCACACACAACAACAACTGGACCTACACTGAAAAAAGGATTGCGTGCACGTCACATGACCATGATTGCCCTGGGCGGCTCCATTGGTACCGGACTCTTTCTGGCAAGTGGTACAGCCATCTCCACTGCCGGCCCTGGCGGTGCATTACTTGCCTACGCGGCTGTGGGAATCATGGTTTATTTCCTCATGACCAGCTTGGGAGAACTCGCAACCTTTATGCCGGACTCCGGTTCTTTTAATACGTATGCCGCACGTTTCGTTGACCCCGCTCTCGGCTTCGCCATGGGCTGGAACTTCTGGTACAACTGGGCGGTAACGATTGCCGCCGAACTCGCTGCGGCTACCGTTCTGATTAAATATTGGTTCCCGGACAGCTCATCCATGTTATGGAGTCTGCTGTTCCTGGTACTGATCTTTGCCTTGAATATCCTGTCCGTCAAAGGATACGGGGAATCGGAGTATTGGTTTGCCATTATCAAAGTGGCCACAGTTATTATCTTCCTGAGTGTCGGCGTATTAATGATCTTTGGTATTCTAGGCGGTGAAGCTGTTGGCTTCAGCAACTTTACAATCAGTGATGCACCATTCCACGGTGGCTTCTTCGCTGTGCTCGGCGTGTTTATGGCCGCGGGTTTCTCCTTCCAGGGAACGGAATTGATCGGTGTCGCCGCAGGTGAAAGTGAGAATCCACGCGAAAACGTACCTCGTGCCATTCGCCAGGTCTTCTGGCGTATTCTGATCTTTTACATTTTGGCGATTACTGTAATCAGTTTGATTATTCCTTACACTCACCCGAATCTGCTCAAAGGTGATCTGGAGAACATCGGGGTCAGTCCGTTTACGCTTGTCTTCGAAAAAGCAGGACTTGCGATTGCGGCTTCTGTCATGAATGCCGTCATCCTGACTTCCGTGCTCTCTGCCGGCAATTCCGGCATGTACGCTTCAAGCCGTGTGCTCTATGCACTTGCCCGGGATGGCAAAGCTCCACGTTTTCTTGGCAAGCTGAATAAACGAGGCATTCCGATGAACGCGCTGCTTGTCACAACCGCTGTTGGCATGCTTGCATTTTTGGCTTCCCTCTTCGGTGACGGTATCGTCTATACTTGGTTGCTGAATGCATCCGGCATGTGTGGATTCATTACGTGGCTGGGTATTGCGATCAGCCATTACCGCTTCCGAAGAGCCTATGTCGCACAAGGCCGGGATTTGAGAGATTTGCCTTACCGTGCGCGGTGGTTCCCGTTTGGGCCGATCTTTGCCTTTGTGCTGTGTATTATCGTTATTCTTGGACAGAACTATCAGGCATTCACAGGTGACCAGATCGACTGGAGTGGAGTCCTTGTTGCTTACCTGAGTGTACCGTTATTCCTGATACTATGGCTCGGTTACAAATGGATTAAAAAGACCAAAGTTGTCCCTCTACAGGAATGCGACTTCACACCTGCTGAATCTTCAGGTATTAAGGAGTAAAAGACTAATCCTCATCCCCTGTTCTACAGAGCAATCTGTTTGGAACAGGGGATTTTTCTGTCCATATTTTGTATAGGTTGATCCGTACAATAGATAAGGGAACACCTATTATACTCTCAACCGAAGGAGAGATGTACTTTGAAAAAGTGGTCTGTCCTGCTTGTGCTATTAGGCCTGTTGACGATCAGCTTTCCAACGCTGCAAGGAATGTATTATGACTGGCAGCAGAGCCGAGTCCTGAGTGAACTGAAACATCTTCAGTCCGGCCTGTCTCAACTGAATCTTACCTTTGAACGCAGTATAGATACCGGTCATTCAGACCAAGAGGGAACTACCGGGGACATTGCCGCCAATAATTCCCTTGCACCCGGAACACTTGGAATTATCTCTATTCCGGTTATTGATGTGCGCTTGCCTATTCTGGAAGGTGCGACTCAGGAAAATATGAAGTTTGCTGCAGCCCATCTGATGGAGACAGCTTCAATCGGACAATCTGGTAATGCGGCGATTGCTGCTCATCGTGCTCATCGAAAAGGTCGATTATTCAACCGGCTGGGTGAGCTTCAAATGGGCGACTCTGTAGAGATCATACTTGCCAATCAAACAACCATACACTACAAAATCGATCAGATTTCCGTTGTAGAGCCTTCCGATGTATCTGTTCTGGAAGACCCGGGCCTTGGAGAAGTTCTAACGTTGATCACCTGTGATCCGCTGATCGATGCAACACATCGGCTCATTATACGCGCTGTAAAAGTAAACACTTAAATGGACTGCTACACCGTGATACAGCCTTAACCAAGAAAAAAACGTCAAAACACCCTCCCGCCTGCTCACGAAGATCAATTCTTCGTGGCATAGGCCGGAGGGTGTTTGATTATACGTTATTCGTATTTGTCCAGGTCAGGGTGTCCAGCATCTCACTTTAGCGTTGGAACTGCTCTCTGCGCCGGAAGTACAAGTACCCTGCACTTCCCATAACCATCAGCATTAATCCCGAGACCGTGTAAACGATGGAGCTCTCTTCACCTGTCTTGGGCAGCATGCCTTGAGCTGACGTATGGCTGCTGTTCCCTGATGAAACCTCACGATCAGAATCTGTACCCGTAGGACGTGTAAGCTCACCATCTTCGCCCGTATCATTTCCTTCTGTCACCTGAGGCTGCGTCTCATTTCCATCGACCGTTTCAGACGCTGGAGGCGATGTCTCGGAATCATCATCCGGCTTGCTTCCACCCGCGCTTCCTTCTGCGGGTTCCGAAGGCTTCGTTACAATCGTACCAGGCACGGATATTTCCGGTGTTTTCCCATCAGGTGTATTTGGTTTCGTTGGTTCTGGAGTGTTGCCAATGTTAGGCGTACCCGGATTATACGGCTCACTCGGCCCGCCTGATACCGGAATAGCCCGGTTTGTCTTTTCTACAACAACGGCCTCGGTTTGTCGATTGGTAATTTCAAATACAACTGGCGTCTGATCCAATTGATAACCAGCAGGGGCCTTCACTTCAACCAACTGATACATATTGGGTTCAAGCTGCTGTAATTTAATCTCACCGTGGAGATCGGTTGTCAATAATGTCGGGTTGATGCCTGTAACCACGTTAAACAGCCATTCTCCATCCGGCCCCATAAGTGCTGATTGAGCACGTAATTCAAAGACCGCACCTTGCAGATGCTGCGTTCGGCTTGCATTATATTTCACCAGCTTTACCGAACGGTCATTTTCCTTGTTTTCGATCGTCACTTGAGTGTCTGGCTTGGTAATGGATACCGAAGTCTCCGGGGTTTCTATCACGAAACCTTCAGCTTTGGTTTCCACCAGTGTATACACATCATAAGTCAGATTGCCAAATTCAATGATACCCTGTTGATTCGTAACCCCGGTATCCACAATCGTGTTGGAGGAATCACGCAGTTCGAACTCAATTCCGCTCAATGGAGCTTGATCCTTGGCATTTACTTTCGTTACGGTCAGTTTACCTCCCGTACCGATGTGGTTCGTTTTTGTAAGTGTCACAATTTGTGTCTGGTTCGCAGTAATCGTGAACGGAATAGGTGTACTATCCACTGTATAAAATTCCGGCGCCTGAATTTCAATTAATTCATACGCCCCTGCTTCCAAATCTCCTTTGGTGATTCTGCCGTTCACTCCTGACGTGAGTTCATTAAGCTTCTCACGCGTTGAGCCCTGAATGTGATATAACTCAAAAACGGCCCCCTCCAGCGTCTTGGCTGGATTTGCTGCATCTACCTTGGTCAGTTCAAAGCCCTGACGAATCTTTTCGTTTACAATCTCGAAGGCTGCATCCGCATCCTTGAACTGTATCGTTTTGCCTGAAATAGAACCATACTCAGCGTCTGTTAGATATCCAGCGGGTGCTGCAACCTCCTTGAGACGGTAGGGTACACCACTCGTGAGATGCAGTCGATAATTCCGACTGCTTTCGGCCATTCCGTTCGCATCTGTCGGTTTCAATGTTTCCAAAAGAATTGTTCCAGATGCATTATAGATCGCGAAGATGGCTCCTTCCAGCGGTTGTCCGCTGTCATCCACCTTATGCACTTTGATTTTCCCCACTCCGGTGGATGCCCCTCCGCCTGCACCAGCCATCGATACCTTGATACCAGCCTGGCTACCTTCTCCCGCAACGGAAGAGGACTGTCCTGCAAAATCAACCTGATTTTGAATTCTCTCGCCATCATCAGCATTGATGTAGGACTGATATTCCAGAAGATATGCCGTGTTTAAGTCGTGCTTAAATGTGAAAGTAAATGTGTTACCGTCCACTGCCAATTCATATTCCGATGGATCAACCAGCCGATCCTTCACCGAAACATCGCCTGAATTGTTTGCAGGCAGTTGAATTTCATACAGCTTCATTGAATCGGCAAGCAAAATCTGGTTGCCGGATAACGTGTCCGTTAATTCAGAACCCGCGGCAATGAATGACTGACTTGGATTAATGTTTACAACCCATGAGGCCAGATCTGATGTCCCCACCTGACGGCCTGTTTTGTTCACATATACTCCGCCATGGGCTGGAGTAACTACAGCCTTCTTGTCAAAACGTACAGGCCCGCCTTCAGCATCCGTCAGAACAGCATGATTGCTGTACGAACCCTCCACTGCATACGCTCCGTCCAGACTCGTTTGATACACCACGCGATAAGCTTTTTTGCCGATGTCACCCAGATTCAGCGTAAAACCTTTGCCATCCGGGTTAAGCTGGAATTGACCCGATGTCAACGTGACCTCATCACCAACTGATGTAACATTGTTGGCACCCCTCAATTCAAGCTCATTCACTTTCAATGATCCATCCACAAAGGATTGATTCCCGATATAGGCATCCTTGAGAATGGCCTCCTGAAGATCGAACAGATTGTAATTCACATCAATGGTCCAGGTAATCGCTTTGTCTCTGGCGCTGTATTCGCCCCTCTTGTTACCATTCTCAATTGTGTAATTCTGGGGTCTGACCACAGCAAACTTTGTTATAGCGGTCTGCGGAATGCCTGATTCATTCCAGTTTAGCGTTGCCGTGTTGCGATATTCATTGTTTGTTGGCATTCCAGCCGTTGGATCAAAGCTTGTTTTATAAGTGATCACATGTTCTTTATTAATCATACCGCCAGGTTTCAGGCGAATCGTAAACCCTTTTTCAAAATTCACATCCGCCGGGTCTGCTACAGGTTCTGCCTCGAACTGATCCTGCTGATCGCCACTGATCTGCAGACTGCCCGGAATAAGCTTCATATGTCTGCCTGTATAATCATCTGTGATGACGATGTCCGTCATCTCCTTCTGATCCCGGTTCAGCACAATCTGCCACTCGATTTCCTTGGCATTGAAATTTTCATTTTTTACACTCTTCGCAAAAATAACTTCCTCAATATTTTTTTGACCTTCCTTAGTCGTGCCATCCTGTGTGTTTACTGTATTAACTACAGTCTCATTTTCGTATATCCGCTGTATGGCCTGGGTGTCATATTCAATCTCATAGGCTTTATCAATATCGTTGTTGAACTGTAGCTTAAAACCTTCATTAAAACCGGTGCCGACACCAGTCACCGTGTAGTTTGCAGGATCAACCTCTGTTCTTGTACCAGGGCGACCATCCGATTGAATCTGTACTTCATATACGCGAAGTGAACTTGCAATCAGCCTCTGTTTTGCCGTATCAAAACGGTCTTCAAGCCATGCACTTGCCTGTGCAATGGTTTGCTGATTATAGTTGTACTGAACCTTCCATGTAATCGTCTGAGTAACTGGATCGTATGCACTTTCTTGTCCCGACTTGTTCAGCGGTTCATTGAAACTAACCGTAACACGTCCAAGATCGGATTCATTATACTCGCTCTGATCTGCTGTCAGCGTCACTTCATTGGAATAAGTTACACCTGTATAGGGAGCACTAGTCGGTGCCTGAATGTTCGTCTTGTATGTGACACGATATGCTTTGTCGATATTGCCCAAGTTTACAGGGAACTGGGTTGCTGTATTAACAACAGGACCTTCCTTCACGAAACCATTTAACTGGACCTCCAGCTCGCGGATCTCAATATCCCCTTGAAGTGACAGCCCCAGCGGTAATGTATCCTCCAAAACCACATTGTTCATGATCTTTTCGGCCTGATTAAAATCTACGGTCCATTCAATCTCATCCGAGTTGAAATTATTTTTGTTTGCTTTCCCTGTCTTCTGAAGTTCATCCTTCGCGGTGTTTGCAAAATTCACATCAATAATGCCTTGACCTGCACCACTAAAATCAATCTTCTGTTTCAGTCCATCTTGCATCTTGCTCTCGTCAAATTTGATCCACACATAGAAGTTTCCTTCCAGCTTGGCATGTTCGAGCATTTCATTAAAGGTAAATACAATGGTGCCGTCCGGGTTCACGACGTATTCTCCGACGCCCCCGTCCAAACTGCCCCTCAGCTGTGAGCCTATCATAAACTTGTCAGGCAGGTGGAATGTGAAGGTCGATCCATCCCCGTAAGAATGGGTATCATCCCCAAATCCCCATTTAAAAACAACCGCAACTTCATCCGATATCCGTGGGCGAATATCCTCAATCTTGTCTCCCTTGACTTCGATCTGACCGTTGCCGTCATAATCCGGCTTCTGGTTGTACATCTGCACACTCGTAATCAGATTCTCCTGAATCTCGGGAGCTGCAGCAGCGGTAGCCATAAGGCTTACGTTTGTATGGTTCGCTTCCTCTACAGATGCCGTTTGATCCACATCTCCCTGGACTGATTCATCATCCGTAGCAGTATCCGTATTGTCCTGTTCCTCAGAAACCGTGTCATCCTCTTCTGGTGAAGGTGGTTCTAAATTATTCATTGTACCCGCCGAGATCAGGTTCGTGTCATCCTGAGCATGCACAGTTGATGTTAACACCATCCCTTGTAGCAATTGCGTAACCAGCAAAAGTGCAATCATCATGATGCCCACTTGTCTCTTCATGTTCCGCATATCCTCCTCGCTCATAATGTTGGCAGACGCCGAGGAATAGAATAACAGGGGAACCTATACAAAAAATAGACAATGGACATGCTGGCAGACTGGACAACAAAAAGAGCACCCGTCATGCGGTGCTCTTGGTACGAAGATACGTTGATACAGCTATATTTGACACCACTGAACCTGAACCAGACTATATGCTCCTGCCCTCTATTACAAGGTCCAGTTAATTTTGACACGCAGATCTGTTGTATCTTCCATCTTGGAGACAAAATAAGAGATAGACTTCATACCCAGCTGGTACAGATCCTGCAAATCTTCGATCAAACTGCTCTCTGTGCCCTTATATCTGAAGGTTAACGAAGTTCCGCCCTCATTTAGCACACCCTGAACTTTGGTTTTGAGCACTGCGCGTTCCTTGACTGCATCTTGTTCATCGTACAGAGAGTATTCCAATGCGTGGTACAGTTTTTGGTATACCTCCTGCTTGTTTCCGTCCGTCTTCGCCAGTTTAAGCAGAGCATCACGGTATGGTGCATAGGCTGCAGGGTACTTGTTTTTGCCTGTCCAGACATGGTCACGCGCCATCTCTTTATCACTTAACAAGTAGTAGCTATGACTCACAACGCCTTTGCGATCAGGTGTTGGATCATCCCACGTCGTGTCCATATGGTACCACTTTCCATCCAGCTTCACCAGGTTCCAGGCATGAAGTTGCCCCCCTGCTTGACCTTCAACGATGCGATTTTCAATCCCTACCCGCTCCAGCATGCGGTAAGTAAGCAAGGAGTATCCTTGACATACGGTACTGCCTGTCGCAAGTCCGTCATAAGCCGTATATTTTTGTAATGAAGTATCATAAGCAAGATTCAGCACAATCCAATCATGAATAACTTTAACCTTCTCATGACTCGTCATGCCGGGTTTAATAATTTCTTTGAGCACACTAGCTACTTTCCGATTCACATAATCGGTCTGCGCCTTCGTTTCCCGGTAAGAGAGGGTCACATCCACCTCGGCCGATGTATTGGAGCCTTTATAGTTAAACGCATAACTTTTCACTGTATATTGAATATAAGGATCACTCTTCATTGCTTCATCGATAGAGGTCTGCAACTGTTTCTTGAGGCCCTTCACATTCCCCTTGTAGGTAAACACCACTTTCTCTGTACGCTGCGACATCGCATTCAACAGTGTCTGACGCAAATCCGTCGCTGTAGATAGTTCGGACGTGCCTGACGCTGCATACAATTGATCCAAGTCAACTGTACGTGGCAACCAAGCGGCAACAAGACAGCCTGCCAGCAACATGGTGATCACTCGTTTACCGTTCTTACCCATGAAAGGACCCCACCCTTCTTCGTAGCATTCTCATGCCCTATTGTATCATAAAAGGTCTTGCTTTCAGTGTTCTATATAAGTTGAATTAAAAATTTTACACAGTCCACGTCGTTAACGTGTAAAAGAATAATTCGACTTGTATCTTTCCAATCTTAGTGGAATCAAGTGGAAAAGGGACCTTCTCGGAAGGCCCCTTGAACTTTAGTTGCAGTCATCATGTTTGCCGCTTCACTTCATCCTATGTCTTTCTGGAGCAATTTATGAGTGGCTTTGCATGCGTACAGATTCGTACACATTAATGCAGGTCAGCCTGCCTGGAATCAATAAAGGCGGCTACCCGTCATGAACGTGTCCGTCTTCCCTTGCAACTTGGCAAGTCGTTCAAGAACTTGAGATGCCTCAGATACCGTTACTTTGCGAGCAGGCATGAATCTTCCCTCAATAGAAGGTAACAAGCCAAGCTTCAAGCTCAGAGAAACAGCGCCCTTATTGTTGATCGCACTGGCGTCGGCAATGTTAGGCAAATCTGACGGCTGCATATAGAATCCGGCGAGCTTCTCATAACGCAGAATACGCATCAGCAAGACCGCCAATTCCTCACGTGTCATTTCTTCCTCAGGTTTTAGCTGCTTCTCAGGGTCAGCTCCACCGATCCATCGTTGATCTATAAGGACTTTCACTGCCTTGTAATACGGACTTTCTATCGTTACATCAGCAAAAAGCTTCTCATTGCTCTCGCTGTTATAGTACATGTCCATGTTCGGATTAATTGCTCTTGCCAGATAGTTGAACCAATCCCCCCGGGTAATGACCCGATCCGGAAATACACGTCCCTGCTCGTCAGCAATCAACACCTTATGCTTGGTCATGTTACGCAAAGCTGATTCAGCAATATGACCCGCAATATCTGTCGGTTCGATCTGAGATGCCGCATGGTCTAGACCGTACATGAAGAACCATTGACCTGTATTAGCATCCAGCAATTCATTCAAATTGTATAGAGATTTCTTACCGCTTACAGGTACATAAGCCAAATTCACCCCCACAGGTACAGGTTCACTAGTACCCAAACCGAACCCACCGTAACGAGCATAATTCAACGTTAACGTATATTTCTTCAGATAGAGTTCTTTAGCTTTTTCGTAAGAGATTGCAGGTGTAATATCTGTCGGTAGTTGCTCAAGAGATGCCGCGAGGCGTGTATAGAATTCAGTAATATCCCCATTGTTCCTTACCTGCACCTGTGCCGTGTCATCCTGAACCCGAATCCCGTTCAAATAACGCTGAAATACAAACGTACGAGCATCGTCTGCTTCTATCATTCTGGCCAATTGATACTGCTCTTTGGCTTGTGGTACAGCGGCAATGATCGTATTTATTGCAAGTTTCTCGGCCTGTGTTGAAGTAACCGTCTTTTTCTCCTTCTCTTGAGAAGGCTTTTCCTGCCCCATCTCTGGTCCAACCCGTTGCATCAAGTTGTAGCTGTAGACCTGTCCGGTAACCGCATCGACCTGCGCCGAAATATCACGCATGAACATATAGGATATGTTTGCATTGCGATTGCTCCAGCTTAGACTCCAGACCTGGCTGTTCGCATTGCCATAGTAACCTTTGGTTAATTGACTGTGTTCGAGTTTGTAATCCTTGGGTATGTCAAAATTGGCTGCAACCCGCTCTACTGCCTGTTGCACATTTAAGCGCTGACCGCTGGCTGCAACAAATGCCGGCCGATTGCCTGTTACTTTTTTATTTTGTTGTGAACTGCTCTTGTCCACGGCTTTTCCTGTCATCACGTCAATTCGGTCTAACGTGTTAGCGTTAATCGGCCCCATACTATCACCTTTGGGCAAATAACCGAGAACATATTTTTGCCCTTGTCTGGATGACCATTGTTCTTTGGAGATATAGGCAAGCTCTACATCAAATCCATCTTCAAATACCTGTCTGGCCTGCTCTTCCGAGGCCTTCGGCTTGGAGGAAGGATATTTCGCCGAGATGGTCGAACGTGAATACGATGTGGCTTGACCTCTCTCATCCACAGTTATGTAGACTGTCTCTGCATCCGACACGACGCCATCATGTTTTAAGTTATAGACAAACTGATATTCATTGCGGCCAAATAACGCTTGTTGTTCCACAGGTGAAACCGTGTCTCCTAGCGGCACATACTGTCCTTCCTGTAGTTCAGGAATTGCCTGATGTAGCAGTTCCAAAGCTGTTTTTTCAGCTTCTTCCTTGGTAAGTTGAACATCTGAACCGGATGACAGCTGACTCTCCACAAATTCAGATGGCAAATGTACGCTTAGGACTTCCCCCGTACCTGCATGCACATTCGCGCTGAATCCCATGGAATGATTACCTTGTACAATTTGAAATCCAATATCCCATACCTTGTAATCCGGCGGTGGATAGGAATTGGATACATCGAAATTAGCAGACGAGATCGTCGCTTTTCTTAATAACGGAAACAGCTTTAATATATTATCAGCGGCTTGCCTGGATGAAATTTTTGCACCCTCCGGCACGTCATTGCTTGTTACGTCTAGTTGATCGTTTTCCCCCGACACTGCTTCATTCACTGAGCCAGTTCCCGCCTGAGCAGCGGATGCGCTCCCCGTCAAACCCGGTACCTGTGTCGTAAACAGCAGAGTTGCCATTGCTGTTGCTGCGGCTTTGGCTGTGAACGTTTTTAGCCTTCCATTCATGTTCCAATCCCAACTCAAAATGGTTACCTCTCCCTTCAATCTCATGCAGGATGCATCATAAATACTCTCGCATGAATTTTGCCATTCTAATCTATGATACCATAAGCTTCCTTTTTAATCGCTGTTTTCCGGGTAATTTTACAATTGTGAATTTCTGTATAATGAAAAAACACAACAAAAAAACGCCAATCAAGTTGGCGTTTCCTTCTATCAACCTGCACTATGATGCAGATCTGTTCCGTCCTGATTTATTGTAGCTTCATCATGCGTAACTCGCTCTGGAGCAGAACGAACATGCATTTTCAGGAACGGAATCACCGTGTCCCAGAAAGCCGGGTCTTCCTCTGAGCAACTGTGTCCTTCACTGTTAACCCATAGATGCTCTACCGGCGGATCGGCTTTGGACATAAAATATTCCAGTTCACTCGGCGGAATAAAGTTATCCCCTTTGGAGTGTACCATCAGGAATGGCAACTGCATGCTTCTTCTCCGCTCATTCAGCATCATTACGGCATCATTCTGCTGATAAGTCTTTAAAGACTCACCTAACCGCCAAAACCAGATTCGGGGGATCAACTGTGCCAGTGGGAACAGCGGCAAACGCCGGCGTCTCAGTTCCGAACTGACGATCACCTGAAATTGGGATGGCATGGAGTCGGTAACCACGGCGGAAACTGGAATGCCTTCTGTAATTGCTAGAATCGTCCCCAGTCCACCTAAGGAATGCCCCAACACGCCAATCGCTTCGGGATCAATCTCGGAACGGCCTGATACATAGGTCAACGCAGCCAGTAGATCGTCCCTGAACAGATAGGCCGATGCAGCACGAACAGGATCACTGGCTCCATGACTACGTACATCATACATAAACAGTGCATACCCGGCCTCCCAGATGGGGCGTGCATAGCGTAATACACGAGAGCGATTGGAACCCCAGCCATGTGCGATGATTACGAGCGGCCAGGGCTTAGGAACATCGGGTCTCGCTGGAATAAACCAACCTTGCACCTGTCCCCCTCCACTTTCAAAGGTAATATCCTCAAAAGGCATCGGCGGTGTCAACGTAATCGGAATTTTTTTGGGTGTCTGGCTTTTTACCGCTGCCTTCCATAAACCACCCGCAGTTACAGCGGCCACTGCCAACATACCGCCAATCATCGTTCTCGCTTTCACAAGGCCTCTCTCCTCTCTGGCTACTGACATACGCTTATCATACGATAACAGGATCAACTACACGTTAAATGATCTCCACTTTTTGTTTGTTATAACGATTAACCTTGTAAACTCTTTATATATATACCCCATTACGCCTAATTTACTTATTTGTTCTTAAATTAAAACCTCTACTCCAGTGCCTTTACTCTTACCGTTACCTAACCGCAGTCTACTGGTCTGTTCTCGTTGTCGCCGCCTTCACAAATGCTCTCGCTCGCTCTGCAATCTGTGCGCTATCTCCTGAATTCAGAGCTTCTTTCGGCAAAAGTGCACTTCCCAAGCCTACTGCGGCTGCACCTGCCTCATAATAGGAAGCGATATTCTCCAGCGTCGCACCACCCGTTGCGAGCAGTGGAATGTGATCGAGAGGCGCCTTGATTTCACGCAGGTATGGAATACCCAGACTAGCCATAGGAAACAGCTTAACAGCCCGTGCTCCTGCTTCATGCGCAGCAACAATCTCCGTAGGCGTCATGGCCCCGGGCCAAATCTCAACACCGTGTTCTACAGCATATTCAATGACAGACAGATCGACATTGGGGGAGACCAAAAATTGTGCCCCTGCAGACACGGCCTCCTTCGCCATGCTCACATTGAGTACCGTGCCTGCACCGACATAGGCTTGTCCTTCGTGACGTTCGCGCCAGTCAGCAATGATCTGATGCGCATTCGGTGTATTCAGCGTGACTTCCATTAGACGAATGCCGCCTTCGGTCATTCCCTGACCGGCTGTCACCGCCGCTTCCCGGCTTATACCGCGAACGATCGCGACCAGTCTGGATTCGAGTAGTACTTCTGTCAGATTCATATCCATTCACTCCCTTACTTCGTTCAGATTCGGCAGCCGAGGACCCGTCTTGGTGTACACTGCTTCTCCGTTAAAAACTATTGTAATGCATATGCTCCATTGAACGAAATACATTAATCCATAATAAGGATTGTGGACGTAGTGATGTGAAGTTAGGGAATTTAAACAAAGCAACAATAAGTCCACCTGTGGTGTCAAGACATCAAGACATTTTCATTATGTGGTTGCAATTTATGAAAGCCGATTCGGTTTAGGCATAGCATTATAGTATTTAAATCTTCTAACGATCACCAGTGAGCTTATTTGGCCTGATTCGCCACTTTTTATTTTCTAACGATCTCCAGAGAGCTTATTTACTCAAATTAGTTATGATTTCACCCGATTTTGTCCATTTTTGGCGAAATAGCGTCTGTGGTGATCATTAGAATTTTCAAATCCCCAAAAGTCTTGAAATAAGCTCTCCTGTGATCGTTAGAATAAAGTCGGAGCCAATTACCCACGCACCATGAATCCCATTAACGTAATGTAATAACCGCTCCGACATTCTAACATCCACTCCGAGATACACCGCTTGTTACTTAAATTCTTCATTTATAACACTGCCGATTTTCTCCCCTGTGAGCACACTACCTTAATTTTGGTTTTTAAAATAGAAACAAAAAACCTCTTCATCGCGAAGAGGTGGATTCTGTTAACGCTATTCAAACCCATTAAACTAAACTCTATGCGTTCTCCATTACACTTTCCTTCGCCAAATCCTTGAAATATCGATCATTGTACAACATGCTTGGGTGAGTTGGATGATAAGTTAGGGCAATATCGTTGTGCTCCTTCGCTTTCGCTCGGTTGCCCATTCGATCATAACATACACATAGTTGCAGATGAGGCATCCAAGTCCATGCGGCTTCATTCAGTACAACCATCGGATCACCTGGACGGTTCGCCTGCACAGCCTGTTCGTACCAGAATATAGCTTGGCGATAGTCTTCTCTGTCAGCAAAATATCCCCCCAGTCGGCAACACACCTCTGCTCTAGGCAAATCATAGGCAAAAGAACGAAACAACGCCGCCGATTCCCGTTCCGGACGTTTCAGTACTGCCTCGCAATCCGCGATTTTCTGGCAGGCGGCAATCCGATCCTCCACCCATCCCAGTCCGGTGTCCAGAAATTTCTCATAGTAGGTTATGGCTTCCTCATGAAAAGCATGGTCTTTCAGTTCATTGCCAAAATAATAGAGGTCACGCGGTGAGAAGTCTTCACCGGCCTGTTCACGTTTGCGATATATTCGCAAATTTCGATCTGTATACACCTTATCTTTCTTATGGGTCACAGCCACATCACTATGCAGCAAATTGCCTGCTACAGCAAGATATTCATGCACTGCACCAATCCAGCGAAACTGGCGATCCCGCCGCACCAGACGATTTCGCCGCAGACTATACGAGACCTTGCCCTCTGGCGTGAAGGAGAGGTTGTAATCCATCGTTACACTGTCCACAGCCGGATCAAGCGACTGTTTCAATGCGATCAGCTTGGCGCGATCCTGCGGTTCAAACACATCATCCGCATCCAGCCACATAATATATTCACAGGAAGCTTGGTCGAAGGCGAAATTACGTGCCGCCGCAAAGTCATCCACCCACTCAAAATCGAAAATACAGTCGGTGTACTGAGCCGCAATTTGCCTTGTATGATCCGTGGAACCTGTGTCCACGATGACGATTTCATCGGCAATTCCTTTTACGGAATCCAGGCATCTGGCGAGGGAAGTTTCTTCATTTTTTACAATCATACATAAGCTAATTCGAATTCCCTCTTCGCCTCGTTTAATTCTGCGGTTATAGGCCGCCGCCCCCGGCAAATCGGACAAACGATAGATATGATAGGCTGGGTAGTGGGTATCCACAAACAGTTGAAATCCGTACGCCTGAGCACGAATGCAGAAATGACGATCCTCTCCCCAAAAAGAAACATTCGGAATACGGTCAAAATTCACTCCCGCTTCAAGTACAGATCGCCGAATTAGAGTACAAGCGCCTAACCCGCCCACCTCATAACAACCCGGAATACGTAGCTGGTTTAGAAAGGCGCTTGCCTGTGCGTCCTCATCCTGCGCCTCTGTTGCTTCGAGAGCTGAACCCCCCCGCTGATAGAGTGCATATTCATCCTGAAGCCATACTTGCGGCATTTCCTTTGTTCCCGGTTGCCAGCTGGTCCAAAAAATATTGGATACAATCTCGTTTTGGTTCGATACCAATTGTTCCAGCGTTCGAGGGTGCAACACCAGATCAGAATCGATCAGAAACACGCCATCATATTGATGTTCACGTGCGTACTGTAAAATGTTATTTTTCAGCCTGGCCACTCGCCATACCTGTTCGTTTCTCCAGTAATGCCCACCTTCATCTTTGTTGTAGTTTCCTGGGTCGTCCGCGTCCCCACTCTCCGTACCATTCATATCGCGAGCATGGATCACCTTACCGTTATGTCGAAGTACAAAATCGTTCAGCATTTGGGAGGAGGCTTCCTCCTCATTATCATCTACAAACAAATAGTCTGTACGCACCGTCTTTCGCTCAAGGCTCTGCAGGGAATTCAGAAATTCATTCAGAATGGCAGCTGTCTGCCGTACAGGGCTAGCAATCAGGATACGCTCACGGGTACTTTGCGAGATGTCCTCATCCTCATCCTTTTCCTTTTCCTGTGGCTGTGGCTGTGGCTGTGGATGTTGGATCTCCTTCTGCCCTGTCATTTGTTGGGGCTGTTCCACTTGCTTCTGTACTTGCTCCGGGGTTTTCTCCTGTTTGTGTACTCGCTCTTGTTCTTTTTCTTTTTCTTTTTCTTTTTCTTTTTCTTTTTCCTGTTTTATCCTTAACATCTCCCCCGTTTCCTTCTCAGACTTAGAGGGTATGGTATCCGCTTGTGGTTCACCTTGAACACTTTTGTTACTGTTTTTGCGGTCTAGCGGGTCTTTCACCAATGATGCTCACTTCCTTCCCTTAATCAGACCATGGAATAAGCCGTGGCTCTGCATCCAATATCGATTCATATTGCTCTTTCCAGCCATACCTTGCTTCGGGGTCCAGTGTTTGGTATCTCTCATATTTGCGAACACGGTCTTCCTCTCTTGCCCAGCCATAATGCTTTACTCGCGGGGGATGACAGGCATAGGGCAGATGCTGAATGCTCAACGGGAATCGTCCGCAATGCTGCGGTGTTTCCTTCCATTCATAGACCATCCCGGGACGATACTTGACTAGAAAAGGCCGATAATACATATGAGCCTGCCAGTACATATCTTCCCGGTACGCAGTCTCACTCCACATATCATATAAACGGAAGTAAATCGCTTCTTCCATTCCACTTAAGAGGTCATCCCTCAAAACACCAAAATCCGGCGTTAAAACCTCGTCTGCATCTAGATTAAGAATCCATTCCGGGTTAGTTGAAAGGGTCTCCTCCCATTGTTGTTTTCGCAGACTCACCTCATCGGAAAAACGCGAGACCGGATTCTGCACTAGTACTAGAGGGATACCGTGTAAAAGCTCCCTACACATAGCAGCCGTCCCATCCGTGCTTCCATCATCAATAATGACAGCCCGATCAATCCATGCACGATGTGTCATAAGTGCCTGCCTAAGATATCGCTTCTCCTCGTTGCATACAATCATGGATAAGGTGATATGCGGCCTTTTCCTAACTGGTTGTTCCTTGCCCTGTTCCCGTTTGTGTTGCTCCTGTTCTTCCAACCCCACACCCCCATGCTTCCGGTTCTTTTAGACGCAAACCCTCTATATCCAATCTATGCTAAGCTGGAATCCGGTTATGCAGGGCAAAGTGTTCCGGCATAGCCACCTCGGGATTTACTTCACACCTAACACAAAAAAAGCACTCGCTTGCGCGAATGCTTTTGGATCAGGATACTTCTATTCTGTTTATTTTTGAATACGGACTACTTATGAAAACCTTCGATTTAACGATATGCCGCCAAACGATCATTCAAGCCGCGTGTCTGTCCGTACACCTCTTGATAAAGGGCAAACAAACCGTCATATACCGCTACCGTCTCCGGGTTTGGTACGTAAGATTTCGCTGGACGAATAAACGCCGCCGCACACTCTTGTATTGTCGGGAACCAGCCACTACCATAAGCCGCCAGCATAGCTGCCCCCATCGCCGGACCTTGCTCACTCTCCAGCTTCACAATCGTTGCATTGAAAATGTCCGCTTGCATCTGCAGCCAAGCTTCGTTCTTCGCTCCGCCTCCAATGGAGATCACCTCATTGACCGTCTTGCCTGCACCACGCAAAATATCAATCGACTCACGTAACGAGAAGGTGATGCCTTCCATTACAGCACGTCCAAAATGCTCCAGTTTATGCCCGGCATCCATGCCGATAAAGCTGCCTCGAATGTTGGCATCCGGGTGAGGTGTGCGCTCCCCTACGATATATGGCGTGAACAACAATCCGTTGCTTCCTGCAGGAATCTGGTCAATGCCCTGTAGAAGAGCATCAAATGATTTGTCCGCTGCGAAGGTGTCTTTAAACCAGGAGAGACTGTATCCTGCTGCCAGCGTCACACCCATAATATAGAAGGCATCTTTCTCACCATGGTTAAAAAAATGCACTTTCCCTTCGAAATCGAGATCCTTTCGTTCTTCGTACGAGAGAACAACTCCGGACGTACCGATGCTGCACATCGTCTGTCCTTCACTCAATATGCCTGCGCCAATTGCACCGCAGGCATTATCGGCACCGCCAGCAAATACTTTGGTTGCTGGCGCCAAGCCTGTTTGCTCTGCAATCTCAGGCAACAAGGTGCCGACTTCGTCGAATGATTCAACTAGGCGCGGACAAAGCGTCATCGGCAGATTAAATGCGGATGCGATCTCCGTGCTCCATTGTTTGCCTGCCACATCCAGCAGCAACGTACCCGCTGCATCGGAATAATCCATCGCGTAATCGCCAGTCAGGCGGTAACGGACGTAGTCTTTTGGCAACAGGAACAAGAACGCTTGATCCAGCAATTCTGGTTCATTTTCCTGCACCCACAAGATTTTAGGTAACGTAAACCCTTCCAATGCACGGTTCCGGGCAATGCTGAGCAACTTGCTATCAAGAACCTTCTCAATCCGGCGGCACTGTGCTGTCGTTCGGGTATCGTTCCACAGGATGGCATTACGAAGTGGTTTGCCTTCTGCATCCACCAACACCAGCCCATGCATCTGCCCGGAGAAGCTTAATCCTTCGATTTCGGAAGGCTGCACGCCAGATACTTCCAGCAATTTGCGAAGCGACACAATTGTCTGCTGCACCCAATCCTCTGGATTTTGTTCACTATATCCAGCTTTAGGCTGGTACAACGGATAAGCCTCCGATGCTTCAAATGCCACTTTACCTTCACGATTGACCAAAACGGTCTTGACCGCGCTCGTTCCGAGATCGACGCCAATTACATAACTCATAAGTATACTCCTTTCGTTTATACAGGATTGAAACCTTAGGTACGGCATGATAAGCCACTCCGTGTGCAGAAAACCCTCCGATCGCCCTTACCCCCGGATTTCCTCACTTTACCCTTTTCAAGGGTGAAATCCAGTTGTAAATGCGAACGCTCCGCTTCTCCGGGTCCTTTCTGCTCACTCCGTTTCTGCATTCCGCTTCTAACGTTGCTTTCAAACGGTACAAACGTACTCGTTTGGGGCAACGTGGGTTCCAATGACATTTCAATCGTCATTGGTTTATTTAAAAGCATAAAGCGTTGGTGGTGCGGCATGCCCGGTCACTCCGTGTGCAGAAAACCCTCCGATCGCCCCTTACCCCCGGATTTCTTCACTGTCCCCTCTTCATAGGTGAAATCCGGTTGTAAATGCGAACACTTCGTTTCTCCGGGTCCTTTCTGCCCACTCCGTTTCTGCATGCCGCTTCTAACGTTGCTTTCAAACGGTACAAACGTACTCGTTTGGGGCAACTTGGGTTCCAATGACATTTCAATCGTCATTGGTTTATTTAAAAGCATAAAGCGTTGGTGGTGCGCCATGCCCGGTCACTCCGTGTGCAGAAAACCCTCCGATCGCCCCTTACCCCCGGATTTCTTCACTGTCCCCTCTTCATAGGTGAAATCCGGTTGTAAATGCGAACACTTCGTTTCTCCGGGTCCTTTCTGCTCACTCCGTTTCTGCATGCCCCTTGTAACGTTGCTTTCAAACGGTACAAACGTACTCGTTTGGGGCAACTCGGGGGCCAACAATGACAACAAACCGTCCCCGCCTTCCCAGAGGAAAGCGGGGACGGTTTGAATGTCACGCTTATTCAACGTCCAGGGTGCAACATACTTTTGCACCGAGTAGGAAGAGGTATGATTCCTGCTTTATCTACGGCAATGATCTAGCCATAGGCAGTACGCTTGGGCAGGAATCTACTCTTCCTCTAAGACTGTTATCGGGGCGTGTCTTGAAACCCACTGAAGTGCATCTTTTACCCCTTTTCGCCCCATACTGCGTCACTTTCCCTTGACGTGCCCCGGCACGCCTGCGGTAAACTCCCTGGTTTGGAACGAAAATTCGGCAAAATCTGCTTCCTTCAGCGTTTTCAGACCCACCCTAGTCAGCCAGGATGTATTGGTTAAGCTTTGCTCTCAGCAATTCCTGACGTCCGGATTGGTTTTTGCGTGGGTTTTCGTTGTTCAAAGCATACTCCGCGAGGGAAGCAAGTGTTGCTTTACCTGCAACAACCTCTGCACCGATGCCTTCGTTGAAGCTGCTGTAACGTTGCTCGATGAATTCATCGAATACACGGTCTTCGATCAGCTTGGAAGCGACTTTCAGACCTTTCGCATACGTATCCATACCTGCGATGTGAGCCAGGAACAGATCCTCAGGTTCGAAGGAGCCACGACGAACTTTCGCGTCGAAGTTTACGCCACCTTTGCCCAAACCGCCGTTTTTCAACACTTCGTACATGGTCAGAGTAGCATCATACATATCAACCGGGAACTCGTCCGTATCCCAGCCAATCAGCAGATCGCCTTGGTTCGCATCCAGGGAACCGAGCATGCCGTTGATACGCGCTACGCGGATTTCATGATCAAATGTGTGACCAGCCAGCGTTGCATGGTTCGCTTCAAGGTTCAGTTTGAACTGTTTGTCGAGATCATATTTTTGCAAGAACGCAATGGAAGTTGCTGCGTCGAAGTCGTATTGGTGTTTTGTTGGCTCTTTAGGTTTAGGCTCAATCAGGAACTGAGCGTCGAAGCCGATTTCTTTTGCATAGTCAACAGCCATATGGAACATACGAGCAATGTTGTCTTGCTCCAGTTGCATGTCCGTGTTCAGCAATGTGTCGTAACCTTCACGGCCACCCCAGAAAACATAGTTTTCTGCACCGAGACGTTTACCTACTTCCAGACCTTTTTTGATCTGCGCTGCTGCGTGAGCATATACGTCTGCGTTGCAAGTGGATGCTGCACCAAACATGAAACGTGGGTTGGAGAACATGTTAGCTGTGTTCCACAGCAGCTTTTTGCCGCTTGCTTTCATGTGCTCTTCCAGCAAATCAACGATGGTGTCGATGTTGCTGTAGAATTCACGCAGTGATGCGCCTTCTGGAGCCACGTCTACATCGTGGAAACAGTAGTATGGCAGATTCATTTTTTCCATAAATTCAAAAGCCGCTTCCACACGAACTTTCGCTTTATCCAGACCGGAGTAGCTATCCCATGAACGTAATGCTGTTTCAGCGCCGAACGGGTCACTACCGCCTGCAGTTAATGTGTGCCAGTAAGCCATACCGAAACGGAAGTGTTCTTCCATCGTCTTGCCAGCAACAACTTCTTGCGGATTATAATGTTTAAAAGCAAATGGATTCTTGGAATCTTTACCTTCGAATGCAATCTTATTAACGGATTCAAAATAGGCCATGTGATAAATGCCTCCTCAAAAGTTTTAAAAGAGTTTGTTTAAGAAATCGTTTACACCGTTATCCTAACACATCAGATTTACTTTGTCTATTGGTTAAACAAAGTAAAAATAAAATTGTTTTTTCCCGCTTTGTTTACGCTATAATAGTCGAATAGCTTCTTAGCGGATGTACATGAGAGCCTTTACTTATATAAGTTGAACCATTTAATTTACACATGAACGGAGAGGACAGAAAAAACCTGTAGAAGCGAAGTGTTCGCATTTATCACCGGATTTTCCCCTTTAATAGTGGAATCGAAAAATCTGGGGATAACAGCGATCGAAAGGTTATTCTGTCATCGAAGTGTCCGTGTAAATCTGTTCAGTTCAATTTATATAAAAAGAGAAAGAATAGGAGTGCCTTATCGATATGAAAATTACCGGAGACCAGATGCTGGTCAAAAAAATAAACAAATCGATCGTACTGGATACGATTCGCCGTCATGCCCCCCTTTCCCGGGCGAAATTGTCCGAAGTGACCGGTCTCAACAAAGCAACGGTTTCCAATCTGGTAGCGGATCTGATCAGCGATGAGTTGGTGCAGGAGATTGGGCCAGGAGAATCTAGTGGTGGACGTAAACCGCTAATGCTGCTTTTCAGAAGTACGGCTGGATATGCTGTTGGTCTGGAACTGAGCGTAACGCGTTTGAAGGGAGTACTCACCGACCTCGAAGGTCATATCGTTGCCGATTATGCCGTCGATCTGAAGCAGCATGATGCAACGTCTGTATTTGAACAATTAAAGCTGGCCGCTAGTCACCTGATAAAGCAGGCTCCCCCCTCTCCGCATGGAGTAATTGGCATAGGCATCGGTGTTCCAGGGATGGTGGATGAGCAAGGAACCGTACTGTTTGCGCCCAACTTGAAGTGGGAGATGGTGCCTTTGCGATCCATGATGGAAGAAAGCTTCAACCTGCCTGTCACCATTGATAATGAGGCCAACGCGGGAGCACGGGGCGAATTAAACTTTGGTGCAGGTGTTGGTGTGCGTCATCTGATCTATATCAGTGCAGGAATCGGGATTGGTTCAGGCATTATGGTTGATGGTGAATTATATAAGGGTGCGTGGGGTTACGCGGGTGAGACTGGACATATGTCCATTGAAGCAGAGGGTCTGCCTTGTTCTTGCGGTAATCGGGGATGCTGGGAGTTATATGCTTCGGAAAAAGTATACGAACACCCGGATCAGCAGCACCTGCCTGCACATACGACCAAAGAACTGATTGAACACGCCCAGAACGGACATCAGGACGTGATCGCCTTATACAATATCATCGGACGCAAGCTGGGCGTTGGCATTACCAACATCGTAAATAGCTTCAACCCGGAGCGTATTATTATTGGCGGGCCGCTTTCGGAAGCTAAACCTTGGATTGAATCAGCCCTCAAACAGGTGGTCGAGGAACGTACTCTGCCTTATCACCGTCGAAGTCTGCAAGTGGAATGGGCTGCACTTGGTAGCCGTTCGACTCGAATAGGGGCTGCTTATTCTGCAATATCCCAATTTTTAGGTAATGTAAGGGTATCTGTTTAATATTTAGCTAAAAATCATTAAAATTGACAAGATTTCGCCCCATTTCCTCCCTTTTTGTTAAAGAAATCCAGAGGTATAATGAGATTATGTGATTTTTGTCATGGCAGCGTTCTCGTTGCCGTGTTATCCGATAATGAAACGGAGTGAAACTCGTGACCTACGTGGATACATCAGATATCTCGGCGCCAGTATTTGTCACCGTACTCCTGTTCCTGATTGTGCTTGCGCCCCTGTTCAGCCTGGGCATACTTCGTTTTTTTCAGAGCAAAAAGAAGGCTGGTCTCATGTACATGCTGTCAGGCTTACTGGTGTATGTCGTATTTCAGACATGCATGAGTATTTTTTTCTAGCGGAGAATTCTTTACGCTTGAATGTACTCCTATACTCAAAGGCAAATGATGTTGCTCCGACTAAAAAGGAGACGCTTATGCGCAATGTCCTCAAGTCCAGACGTTGTCTTACGCGTCTTCTTTTTGTTTTCATCCCATTCCTTTCAACATCAGATTAATTAAAAAAAGACCGTACCTTATACGGTACGGTCCCTTCCCAATCTAACTTCTATATTCAAACGGCTCGCGCGAACCGGAATAGCTTCAATTCTGTTAAACTACATAGCCAGCAACCATAGCTAGCCAAGCATGAATTAAGCGTCCAATGCTTTAGCAAATTGTGTTTTGTTCATACCCAGAATGCGGTGTTCACCGATTACAGTCAAAGGAACTGCACGTACGCCCATATCCCATACTTGTTGTGCGAACTCGTCGCTTGTCTCGATGTTACGCTCTTCATAAGCAATACCTTTATCAGCCAGGAAAGTCTTGACGGATTTGCAGTTCGGGCAGTTCGTGGATGTGTATACAATTACGTTTTCCATGTTTAGTTCACCTCAGAATTATTATTTGTTATATATGGTTAATTATTTATAAGCTAAATGAAGCACTATTTAAACATCGGGCTTTCCGAATTACAACGCTACTGCGCTGTGCTCCAGGCTTTCAATGAATTTCTCGGTGTCCATTGCAGCCATACATCCGCTACCTGCAGCAGTGATCGCTTGTTTGTAACGTGTATCCTGAACGTCACCACATGCGAATACGCCTGGGATGTTTGTTTCAGAAGTACCTGGAGTTGTCAAAATGTAACCATGCTCGTCTGTAGTAATCTGACCACCCAAGAAACCTGTGTTTGGTGTGTGACCAATCGCTACAAATACGCCGCTTGCCGGAATCACTTCTTCTTCACCAGTTGCGTTGTTGAGCACTTTGAGGCCAGTTACGCCGTTGTCGCCAGCAATCACTTCAAGTGGTGTGCGGTTCAGTGCCATTTCTACTTTCTCGTTGCTGCGTGCACGATCTTGCATGATTTTGGAGCCACGCAGTTCTTCACGACGGTGCACCAGTGTTACTTTGGAACCGAAACGGGACAGGAAGCTTGCTTCTTCCAGTGCGGAATCGCCTCCGCCAATAACGATAATTTCTTTATTACGGAAGAAGAATCCGTCACATGTCGCACATGTGCTGACACCGCGGCCCACGTTTGTTTCTTCTCCTGGGATACCCAAATATTTAGCAGATGCGCCTGTAGACAGAATCAACGTTTCGGATACGAGTTCGCCCATACCTTCGACTTGAATTTTGAAAGGACGCTCGCTCATGTCGATGTTGTTTACCCAGCCCGTACGGAATTCTGCGCCAAAACGCTCCGCTTGTTTACGCATGTTGTCCATCAGTTCAGGGCCCATGATGCCATCAGGGAAACCCGGGAAGTTCTCCACTTCTGTCGTTGTTGTAAGTTGTCCACCCGGTTGCGGTCCTTCAATAACGAGTGGGTTCAAGTTGGCACGTGCCAGATAGATTGCTGCTGTCAGCCCTGCAGGGCCTGTTCCAATAATAATTGATTTATACATGTATAGTTCCTCCCCCATGTTCTGCAAAAAGATCAAGCTCTCCGGCATCAAAAGCGCGAGCCTTTGCATACACTAGAACGGATAGCCCACATCATGTCCATAAGAACTGCCTACGAATATGACGATTTACCTATGCAGAAACCGAATTCTAATTTATAATCATTCTAATCTGTTGTTCATTATGATCTCTTTTATGTACGGTGTCAATGCTCGGCAGCGATTATGAAGAAGTCTTCATCAGGAGGGAAAATGGAAGCATGAACGACGCTCTACTCGGCAGTATTATTTCGGCCATGTCTACCGGACTTGGGGCCGTACCGATCTTATTTATGCGTAAAATATCACATCGTCTGCGCGACATTCTGCTCGCTTACGCAGCGGGTATTATGACTTCAGCCTCGGTGTACAATCTCATTCCCGAAGCACTGGGACAATCTAATTTATTTGTTCTTGCTTTTGGCATTATGCTCGGCAGTCTGGTTCTACTGGTGCTGGAGATGCGTATTCCGCACGTAGATCTGGAAAACCCTGAAAAGATGCCTTTCAAAATTGAAGGCAAAGCTTTCATGATTATCGCAGCCATCACAATGCATAACTTGCCGGAAGGCTTGTCTGTCGGTGTAAGTTATGCAAGTACGGATGAAAACTTAGGCAACCTGATTGCCTTTTCTATCGGTTTGCAAAATGCACCGGAAGGCTTTCTGGTCGCTCTCTTTCTCGTCAATCAGAACATCGGTCGCTTTAAAGCACTTGGCATTGCAACATTGACTGGGGCTGTAGAGATTATAACGGCCATGATCGGATATACACTCAGTAGTCTTGTTGCCGGACTGGTGCCTTACGGTCTCGCGTTCGCAGCAGGTGCAATGATGTTTATCGTTTATAAAGAACTCATCCCTGAGAGTCATGGTGACGGCAATGCACGCGCAGCTACGATCTCCTTCCTGTTTGGTCTGATTACGATGATCGGACTAACCGAACTGTTCTAGATGGGTGAAAGGCAAAAGAACCCGGACCACAGCGGATGCTGAAGTCGGGTTCTTTTTTTAGCCACAAATGAAGATTCCATGAAATTACTGAAATTGCTGAAATCATCTGTAAAGCAATTTATATTTTCTTTTTATTTAAACGATCAAGATTGAATAAATCGAATTAGTTCAGCATTGAATTTTTCCAACTCATCGTAAAATGCACCGTGTCCACTCTCTTCAAACACAACCATTTCAGCCGAAGGGATCGCTTTGTGCATCTCTTCAGCGAATTCGAACGGACAGATTTCGTCTTTTTTACCGTGGAAAATGGCTGTAGGCACCTGGATCGTTTCCAATTCCCCGCGCAAATCCTCATCACGCAACGCCATCGCACTGTTAATCGTACCATAAGACGAAGCTTCCATGCCTAGTGCATGGAACCATTGCATGAAAGGCTGGCTGTGCTTCTTCGCAAAAAACATTCCGCCGAACGTATCCAATAGCTTCGCACGATCCGTGAAGATCGGCTCAATAATCTGCTCATTCAGCTCATCCGGCGTTAAACCGTACGGATAACCTTCACGTTGCGTAAATACAGGTGCCGCCGCCGACAGCAGTGCCAGCTTCGATACTCCGTGTCCCTGATGACGCGCCATATAATGTGCCGCGATAGCACCACCCATGGAGAAACCAGCGAGTATGGCATCTGTCAGCCCCAGGTCGTCAATAACAGCACGAACATCGTCTGCCATGCGGTCATAATCATATCCAGTAGACGGCTTATCGGATAAACCATAACCTCTGAAATCCATTGCAATGGTACGAATGCCGTGGTTCGGTAGCACATTCAATTGGTATTCAAACATTTTATAATTGACAGGCCAGCCGTGCAAAAACAGTACCGGAGTCCCTTCACCAATATCTTCAACATATACTTTTACATTCGGTTCAACTTGTACATAACGGCCCATTGTTCACAGCTCCCTTTATCGTTAAAAGTAATTATCGTCAGTGAGATACATTGCATTACATTGTATCGTCTCTTCGACTATTACCCTCTGACAACAGGTTCAAACGGGAGCTGCTGGGGCACTGTGCGTTAAAGCACAACTTAACGCAACAGTCGAAGTCCATTCAGAATCACCAAAATGGTACTGCCTTCATGACCAACCACTCCAAGTGGCAAAGCAATATCTTGTAAGAAGTTACCTGCGATTAACGCTAAAATAACTGTAATGGCAAACCACATATTATGCTTCACCGTGCGTTCGGCTCGCCGAGCTTGCCCGATTACCCAAGCAATCTCTTCGATATTATCATTCATAAGCACCGCATCGGCCACTTCAATTGCTGTCCCACTGCCTGATAACCCCATGCCCATCCCCACCGTTGCTGCCGCAAGCGCAGGCGCATCATTAACCCCGTCACCAACCATCAGCACATGACCATATTGCTCACGGAGCGCTTGCACCTGTGTGACCTTATCTTCAGGTAGCAGATCAGCATAGACCAGACTAACCCCGGTTTCACCGGCAATGACCGAAGCTGAACGGGCACGATCACCAGTTAACATCGCTACTTTGACACCCATGCTCTCCAGCTTCTTCACAGCTTCAACCGCCTGTGGACGGATCATATCCCGCATCGCAATCAAACCCGCAAACTCACCATTGACAGTTACAACAGATATCGTTTTGCCTTCCTGCTCCAGTCGGGTACATACCGCTTCCCAGTCTGCTTCACCGTTTACAAGTACATCATTGGCTATAGACTCCACAGCTTTGCCATTCTTAAATTCGCCAGTTGGCGTTACAGCTAGCGTTTCCGTAGCTTCTCTCTCTTCCATCGTCTGATTCTCTTGTATCTCTTGTGCCCAAACTGTTCCATCCAGCCGCCCAATCTTCCACACGACGCCATTTATGCTTCCTTGAATGCCGTGTCCTGTAATAGACTGCACATGCTCTGCCTCTTGTAGAGGTAAGTTTTCTTTACTCGCCTGTTCCACGATAGCCCGAGCAAGGGGATGCATCGAGAGATTTTCAACAGACGCCACTGCGGACAATAATTGCTCTCTGCTTACGCTCGGTGCAGTTAGGATATCCGTTACTTTGGGAGTTCCCATCGTGAGCGTGCCTGTTTTGTCAAAAGCGACCACTCGGGTATGAGCAATATTCTCCATATGTGCCCCTCCCTTGAACAAAATCCCGCGGCGAGCGCTGCTGGACATTGCGGACAGCATCACAGGCATGATGGAAGACACCAGTGCACAAGGTGATGCCACGACAAGAAAGACCATGGCTTTGTAAAAAGCTTCATTCCACGTCCATCCCAAGAGTAGTGGTGCTCCTACAATAACAAGAAGCGTAACACCTACAACAATTCGTGCATAGATACCTTCAAAACGTTCCATAAAACGTTGCGAATCCGGTACCTCGGCTTGCGCTTCCTCCACCAGCTTGATGATTTTTCCGAATAGTGAGCCCTCGGCCGACTTGGTGACTTCAACATATAACGCCCCCTCACCATTCACTGTACCAGCGTAAACTTCGTCCCCTGCACTCTTATCTACTGGCATCGATTCCCCGGTAATCGACGATTGATTGATAAAAGAACTTCCCCGATAAACAACTCCATCCGCAGGAATCAGCTCGCCTGGCTTCACGAGTAGCAGATCCCCTGGCTGCAAATCCTCAATCGCCACGATATTCATTTGTCCATCCTCGATCCGCAATGCCGTCTCCGGTTTAAGTGCCAGTAAGGATGAGATGTCTTTGTGACTGCGCTCCGTGGCGTAGCTTTCCAATGCTCCACTAAGGGCGAAAATAAAGATTAGCATCGCGCCTTCATTCCAATAACCAATTGTCGCCGCTCCAAGTGATGCGGCAATCATTAGCAAGTTAACGTCCAGATCACGATCCTTAACCAAAGTTTCGACACCTTCTTTGGCCTTCGTCCAGCCACCAATCCCATAAGCGGCAATGTAGATTATCACAGACATCGTGGCAAAATAAGGTGCTATCCCCCATGCAATCAGCATCATAATGCCACTGCCCAGCGCTGCCTGCATCTCCTTGTTCTGCAACATCGCGCGAAAATTCTTTTTCTTGCCCCGTTTGGGTCCAGGAGTATGGGCCGATTGTTGCTTGGCTTGCTGTTTCCCTTGTAAAGGTTGATGTATCGCTTGCATATAAATCACGTTCCCTTCGGAGGTTTTGTTCTCATCTGACTGCATTGCCCAAATTGTATTGAGAATGAGAGCCATTGTTATTGCCCTAAAAATGGCACATGCTGCTGCGGGAATCCCGCAGCAGCATGGTTTAGAGATGATTTGGCATTTTCATAGATCTGTAATCCAGTGAGAATGATAATCATTTTTGCGCTTATGCAATTATGTTTACTCAATACAACTTTAGCTCAATTATATGCCTATGCTGTTGATTTGTAAATGGGTGTTTCAGGCTAACGATCATGAGAAACCTTATTTCATCGAAAAAGCATCATTTTTAATGCTAACGATCACTAGGAACGCTATTCATTGCATTTAGCCCATTTCTCGCCCCTAAATGCTGAAAAATGAATAAATAACATCTCTGCTAATCGTTAGATTTTAAATCTCGGTAAAAAAGGCAAATAAACTCCGTGGAGATCGTTAGCGCTAGCTCCTCATTCTCCTCGTTCCAATGACCTAAAGATAAAGGCATACTCGGTTCAACCCCTTAATATTGGACACTAGCTAGCTTTTTCTCAGATTGACGCATCATAATGCAATGGATTTGGGCTCTATGGTTCCTTCGTTGACCAGGCGCAGGTAATCTGTCGGCGACCAGTCGTGTAGACTGCCGTGAATACGGTCTTTGTTGTAATAACGGATATAACGGTCTACCTCGGAAAAGGCTTCTTCGTAGCTTTCGAAACAATGTCGCTGGTAACACTCACGTTCCAGAACACTATGAAACGATTCAATAAAAGCATTTTTATTCGGTGTTCGAACGGGTGTCCGCTCATGCTCTAAACCTGCTTCTTCACAGAAGTTATAAAACGCTTTGCTTATAAACTGAGGGCCGTTATCGGTACGAATCACGAGCTTTGGCTCGGTCTTAGGGATACGTCGCGTTACCATAGCCTGCCGGAGCGTATGCAGGATGCTCTGCGTGTCGCAGGCTTTACCGCGATGGTGAGCGACGATTCGACGATCAAAAACATCAATAATACTTGCGAGGAAAAAGTGCCGGCGTTTCCCCGCAACATAACCGTACTTGATATCCATCTGCCACAATTGGTTAGGCCCATCTACCGTTCGGTTATTAGCTACTTTTCTCGGTACGGTATGGATTTGTTCGCGCTGAGGGAGAAGGATACTGAGAGACTTACAGAGCCGATATACTTTCTTTTTGTTAATTACCAGATTGTACTTTCGGCGTAACAACACGGTTAGTTTTCGGTAGCCAAACGCTGCATTTGGCCCTTGAATCAAACGACGAAGAAACCCGACAATCCGAGTGTCCGAAATACGATTCCCTTGCTGGTTGTAAGAGTATCCAGGGATTTTTCGTCCGCTACTTATGGGTTGCTGGCGTTCAGGGTGTTTCAAGTGATAATAATATGTTGAGCGAGGAACATCGCAGATCCGGAGCACCGTACGGACAGGATATCCTCGCTCAATCCAACCTATCGCGGTTTGTAGTCGGGATACTTTTTTTTAACGAGATCCTTAAGAATCTGGTTTTCTAATTCTTTTGCGCCAAGAAGTTTCAAAGCTTCATTGTATTTCTCCTGTAATTCTTGATAGTTGGCTACATCTTGCTGTATTTGTTGTGTTTCTTTTTGTTTTTTAGCCACCAGTTCCCCCACCTCATCTTCGTATTGACGAACCCAAGTCGTCAGCGTTTTAGGAGACATGCCGTACTTTCGTGCCACGACCTCTGTCCGGAGGCCAGAAAGCACCTCTACGACATACTCCTTTTTCGCCTCAACTGGGCATCTAAATCGTCTTTTCATGAACACTCTCCTCATTTCATTTAGTGTATCTGAGGTAGCTTTGAGTGTCCAATTGGATTAGGGGGCTTTAAAGTACTCGTTCGTTATGTACCTACCATAAAGCTTTTGCCACAAAGAACTCTCCATACAAAAAGGCCAAAGCCCGCTGAACGTGGCTTTGACCTTTCAAGTACGACATACTTTGATACACCTACAATTGTAACTTACTTTTACGCGCCTACACTTGCACCTTGGCTCGCTTTAATCGCCTGCTCCAGATCATAAATGATATCCTGAATGTTCTCCGTACCAATGGACAGACGAATCAATTCCGGATTTACGCCAGCTGCTGTTTGTTCTTCTTCCGTCAATTGAGCATGGGTTGTGCTTGCCGGATGGATGATCAATGACTTGGAGTCACCTACGTTAGCAAGGTGGGAGAACAGTTTCACGCTTTCGATCAATTTACGCCCTGCCTCTACACCGCCTTTAATGCCAAACGTCAGGATGGCACCTTGCCCTCTTGGCAGATATTTCTGTGCAAGTTCATAAGATGGATGACTTGGCAGACCTGCATAGCTCACCCACAGGACATCCTCATGTTTCTCCAGATACTCTGCAACTGCCAGCGCATTGCTACTATGACGTTCCACGCGAAGATGCAACGTCTCCAAACCTTGTACCAACAGCCAGGAGTTAAATGGTGAAATGGACGCTCCCAAGTCACGTAACAACTGTACACGTGCTTTAATAATATAAGCAATCGGGCCAACCGCTTCTGTGTATACAACCCCGTTATAACTTGGGTCCGGTTCAGTCAATCCTGGGAATTTCCCGCTTGCTTTCCAGTCGAATTTACCACTGTCCACGATGACACCACCGATGGATGTACCATGCCCACCAATGAACTTGGTTGCCGAGTGAACGACAATGTCCGCTCCATGTTCAATTGGACGAAGCAAATACGGGCTTGGGAACGTATTATCCACGATCAAAGGAATGCCATGTTCATGGGCAATTGCTGCCACGGCTTCAATATCAAGTACATTCCCCTTCGGGTTACCAATCGTTTCAGCGTACAATGCTTTTGTTTTCTCCGTAATCGCCGCTCGGAAGTTCTCCGGATCACTGGAATCTACAAATTTCACATCAAGGCCCAATTTCGGCAACGTTGTAGAGAAGAGGTTATACGTACCGCCATACAGACTTGCCGAGGACACGATCTCGTCTCCAGCACCGGCAATGTTCAGCAAAGAGAACGTAATAGCTGCCTGACCCGAAGCCGTAGCCAATGCGCCTGCTCCACCTTCCAGAGCAGCAATCCGCTGTTCAAATACATCCGTTGTTGGATTCATCAGACGCGTATAGATGTTGCCAAACTCTTTCAAACCAAACAGATTAGCAGCATGCTCCGTATCACGGAATCCATAAGATGTTGTCTGATACAAAGGCACAGCTCTAGATTGGGTTGTTGGGTCAATCTCTTGACCTGCATGAATAGCTAATGTTTCAAATGAAAGCTCACGTTCGTTTGACATAATACTGAATCCTCCCTTGATATATGCACTCTGGTGCATCCTGATCTCAATTGCTGGCTTCTTGATGTCTCATCATGGCGGCTTATGTTTTCCATATTCTCTCACAAGATGTCGGTTTTGAAAAGAGTTATTTCCGATCTTTCCGATAAGAAATGTTAATATGTAAAATATGATCCTGCTGTACTAAAAAAACCTTTGCCATGGCAAAGGTTTTTCAGTTCATTCATCGTTAGAACTTCTTCTACCTCATCTTACCTTCACAGCGTCCCATACCGCTCGCAGATGCTTGGCAGCAGGCACAGCCTCTTCTGCATTCACACCTTCCAGCGAGATATCAATGTGTGGTTTATACGTCTTGAGCAATTCGAAGAACAACGGATAATCCAGAATGCCCCCACCAGGGACAGGATTATACTTCTCACCCTGTGCATTGAAAGCTACATCTTTCGCATGAATCACGATCATCTTCTCATACAGCTTCTCCATTACTTCACGCAGAAAAGCTCCTTGATCTGCTGTATGATGCTGTTTAATCAGATTGCACGGATCAAACAACATGCCCAGATTGGATGACGGAATCTCTTCAAACAACCGGGTCATATGTTCATGGGTATGAAGCGTATGGGTCGCCACGGGTTCAATGGCAGCATGTACACCCCATTTTTCAGCTTCCTCCGTGATTTCCTCCAGCGTATCTTTCAGAACACTCCATGACTTTTCATCATATGTGTCTGGATGAGAATCCTTATAAGTCGTTCGTTCTCCTGTTTCTGTTGCCACCATACTGCACCCAAAATCCCGGGCATAACGCAGATGTTCCTTGAACCGGTTAATGTCTGCTCGACGGCTTACAGGATCAGGATCAATCGGGTTGATGTAACAGCCTAGAACGGCAATTTTCACCCCGCGGCTAGCAAATTGTTCTCCTACCTCATTAGCGAATCCAGGACTCAATTTGCCGTTCGCTGAATCCATGTCCGACAATGCTTTAGCAAGAGCCAGTTGCACGGAGTTGAATCCGTTGTCCGCAATGATTTGCGCCAGGTCAGCTGTAGGCCGTTTACCAAACGTATGGGCCAGAACACCAAGTTTCATCTCATTGCCTCCTTCTGCAAAACGGATCTCAGATGACGGATTAACGCGCCATCCAACCGCCGTCTACATTCAGTACGTGACCATTCAAATAATCCGATGCAGCAGAAGCCAGGAACACCACTGGACCTTTCAAGTCCTCAGGTGTTCCCCAGCGACCTGCTGGAATACGTGCCGTGATATCGCGGTAACGGTTCTCGTCCGCACGAATTTGAGTTGTATTATCCGTTTCCATGTAACCTGGAGCGATACCATTAATCTGAATGCCTTTGCCAGCCCATTCATTAGCCAGGGCTTTCGTCAACCCGGCAACGCCGTGTTTACTAGCCGTGTATCCTGGAACATTAATGCCACCTTGGTAGGAAAGCATCGATGCAATGTTAATGATTTTGCCGCTTCCACGTTCAATCATATGTCTCCCCGCCAGCTGGCTCAGGAAAAATACACTGTTCAGGTTCAACGCGATGACATCATGCCAATCCTGATGTGCGTGATCCGCTGCCGGAGTACGGCGAATAATGCCGGCATTGTTGACGAGAATATCAATTCTGCCTTGGAAAGCGAGCGCTTTTTCAAACACAGCTGACAGTTCTTCTTCTTTGCTTAGATCAGCTTCGATGATATATGCTTTACGTCCCAGTGCTTCAATTGCACTTGCCGTCTCCGCCGGTTTGGAGTAAGATACCAGCACCACATCTGCCCCCGCTTCAGCGAGGCCAACTGCCATCCCTTGCCCGAGTCCTCCTGAAGTACCTGTCACCATTGCAACTTGTCCGCTTAAATCAAATGGGTTCATGAACATTTCCTCCACATGTCTTTGATATGCAAATTACAACTGTATCGTTCGTTATTTCATTCCGTTAAAAATACATGAAGTTAACTTGTGTAATCCACGTTGACACCACTCTGCCTGTATAAAGCCGCTGTCTCTTCGTCCAGATTCCGGTCACTGATAATATAATCCAGTTCAGAGCACTGTGCGAAGGTACGGAGTGCGAATTGCCCGAATTTGTAATGATCCACTACGCCAAATACCTGCTGTGCAGCAGCAATCATTGCTTTCTTCAGAGGAACCAGATCGCCTGTATAGATGGACAAGCCAAATTCAGGATGAAGCGCCGTTGTTGAAATGAAGGCTTTGTGAATGTTCAGACCGGAAATAAATGCCGCCGTATCTTCACCCACCAGCATATTACGCACACGCGCTCCACCAGGAACGACCAGTCGCACCTGTTCCTTTTTCGTCAGCTCTGCAATGATGTATAAATCACTTGTGATCACCGTCAGCGGCTGGTTATCGAGCCGCTTGGCCATCTCTAGCGTGGTGCTGCCACCATCCAGTGCTACAATATCCCCAGGCTTAATATAAGCAAGTGCTCGTTCGGCAATCTCGGTTTTCTCGGACTGGTGTTTCTCCAGTGCCCCGCGGCTGTTCAGAATCCCATATTGGTCATTCTGAGCCAGCATAGCTCCGCCGTGTACACGCACGAGCAATCCCATACTCTCCAGCTTATCGAGATCCTCTCGCACCGTTTTGCCAGTCACCTGCAACAGTTCGCTCAGGTCACTAACCGTGACCTCCTGGCGTTCTAGCAGAGCCTCCATGATCTTTTCATGTCGTTTCAATGGATTCATCTAATCAACTTCCTATTTCTTTCTTATTTCAGATCCTTCATCGCTACGCCGTCCATGTCTTCGAACGTTTGGTTTTCTCCAGCCATTGCCCAGCAAAAAGTGTAATTGCTTGTGCCCACACCGCTGTGAATAGACCAGCTTGGAGAGATGATCGCCTGACGATCACGTACAACGAGATGACGCGTTTCCGTTGGCTCGCCCATCATATGGAATACAACGCCATCTTCAGGCAGGTTCCAGTACAGGTACACTTCGGAGCGGCGGTTATGCGTATGTGCCGGCATCGTGTTCCACATGTTACCTTTGTTCAACTCTGTGATACCCATAACGAGCTGACAGCTCTTGATCCCGCCCTCACCTTGGTGAATGTAACGGTAGATAGTACGTTCGTTGGAGGTTTCGATGCTGCCGAGGTGGTTCGGCTGTGCTTGCTCTTGAGTTGCTTTTACCGTTGGATAGGTATGGTGAGCCGGTGTAGAAACAAAGTAGAACTGAGCCGCCTGCTCTGTGCCATTGCTCTTGAATACCACTTCCTTAACGCCCTTACCGATGTAGAGGCATTCTTTGGCTCCAATCTCATACACTTCTCCGTCCGCTGTTACTGTACCTTGTCCACCCACGTTGATGATACCGATTTCACGGCGCTCCAGGAAGAAGTCTGTTCCGATATCTTTCAGGTTTACTTCAAGAGTGATGTCCTTGCTTTGTGTAACCGCTGTTCCGACAATGTAACGATCCACATGGGAGTACACAGTCACCAGTTCGTCTTTGGCAAACAATTGCTCCATAAGGAATTCCTCACGCAAACGAGCTGTATCATACGTTTTTACTTCATTCGGGTGTGCTGCATAACGGTTTTCCATTTGTAATCCATTCCTTTCGTCATGTGAATTAAGTTTAGAGTTGAACTCATTGTTGCTTTGTGGCATTCAATGAAGTTCACTATGTTTATTAAAGTTCATATGAGTTCATTTTAGTTCATTTCCTATCATTTGTGTACCCTTATTTTTATGATTCAACCAAATCACTGAATTGTGTTGGCTATTTCTAGTAAAACTTGTGACTCCAGTAACAATAAAACTCACTACGAAAAAAAGATGATTTCTGCAAGATGCAGAGATCACCCTTTTTTAGTCAACTCTCTTTTTTTAGATCACTTGATGAATAGAACTGTATTTACATTAGATCAATTCGGACTTTTGAAGAAGCTTCCGGATAATCGTGGCTACCTCAGCTCTTGTAATATAAGCCTTAGGTACAAGTGCTGTGGCACTTCTGCCAGATATGATGCCTGCTTGAACACTTTCCATAACGCTACTTTGTGCCCACTGAGAGACACTAGCCGCATCTTGGAATGAATGAAGTATTCCATCTGTCGATTGTACAGGCTGCTTTTCCTTCAATCTGGTCAGAGTCATTGCCTTGGAAAGGATCACCATTGCCTGTTCACGTGTAATCTTATCCATCGGACGGAAGGTACCATCTGGATAGCCATCAAGCAATTCGTATGCATAAGCCGTACTAATTACACTGCTGTACCAATCGGAAGACTTAACGTCCGAGAAAAGCGTAGTCTCGTTCTCAAGTTTAAGCCCCAGTCCTCGAACAACGCTGGCTGCGAATTCGGCGCGTGTAATATCTTGGTCGGGATTGAACTGTTCATTGCCGATACCGTTGACAATCATTCGGGAACCCATATCGTTCACAGCTTCTTTAGCCCAGTGCTTTGCAACATCACTGAATTCTAGTGGGTGCCAGACAACGCTATAAGTGCTGTTTGTTAAACTGTTGATCTGAGCGTAATACATTCCCTCCTTGAAAATCACTTTGGTTGGTACATGCCTTACCGATCCATCCGGCTCTATCACCAAGCCTGTTGTGATCTTATTCGGATCAATACCGTTCGGAAGAGCAACGCTTCTTTCAACATATGCGTTAAATTTTGATACGTCAATGGTCGTACTTCCATATGTTGCGCTAATCTTGAAATCCGTCGGTGGAGCAACGAGCGTGAGCCCAATCTTCCCTGCCGCTTGGTCTACCACTTGCATCATATCCGTTATTGGAGCGGCAATTTCAATGCGAACTTTGATGTCTTGCAGGTTCAACTCTTTACCCAATTGGGCGGATAGGGCATTAATATTTATTTGTTGAGCTGGCAAGGTATATGTTGCTCGGGCTGTTCTAATCTCCAATGTTGCACTATAGTTTTCCAGATTTTTAATCATCTGACCGTTCAATTCACCAATCACAATATCCGATTTCGTATTAACCGGTAAAGTCACTACGGCTCCTGAACCTTCCGATGCAAGCTTGTTGTCCAGCTTGTTCTGGTCGACGGATATCGTGGTCACGCTTTGATTGTTGCGTTGCGATGTCGTGGCTGTACCCGCACTCTCCACTTTCCCGTTAACAAGAATGTCTACTCCAGTAGTGCCGCTTGAAGGAGCGATGCTACCAGAACTGCTATTTATCGAACTAGTCGGCGAACTTGGTACGTTAGGGTTGTTAGGCACGTTCGGTGCATTATCCGTCGTGATGTTCGAGACAACGTTCGATGTACCGGCATTCGCGCCGCCAGCGACTACGAGGCGGAAATTATATGACGTTGCCGGGTTCAATCCTGTTACGGTTGCACTTGTGGCATTGGACGCAAGGGCTCCGCTTGTAGAGGCCGTTGTCCACGTGTTCGTGCCCGCTGGCGATTGTTCGATCACCAGCCCTGTTGCTCCGCTCGCTGCTGTCCAGCTAAAGCTTGCACTTGTACTCGTCTTCGCCGTATTCGCAAAGTCGGTGAGTGGCACGCTCGGTGCATTATCTGTCGTGATGTTCGAGACCACATTCGATGTGCCTGCATTCATACCGCCAGTGACCACAAGTCGGAAATCATACGATGTGGCTGGGTTCAACCCTGTTACCGTGGCACTTGTGGCGTTGGTCGCAAGGGCTCCGCTTGTAAACGCTGTAGTCCATATATTCGCACCAGCAGCTGATTGTTCGATCACGATTCCGGTTGCTCCGCTGGCTTCTGTCCAGCTAAAGCTTGCCGTTGTACTCGTTTTCGCCGTACTCGCAAAGTCCGTGAGCGGCACGCTCGGTGCATTATCCGTCGTCACACTCGAGACAATGTTTGATGTGCCCGCATTCGCACCGCCAGTGACCACGAGTCGGAAGTCATACGATGTGGCCGGGTTTAATCCTATTACCGCGCCACTTGTGGCATTGGCCGCAAGGGCCCCGCTTGTGGACGATGTTGTCCATGTGTTCGCACCTGCTGGCGATTGTTCGATCACGATTCCGGTTGCTCCGCTGGCTGCTGTCCAGCTAAAACTTGCGCTTGTACTCGTTTTCGCCGTATTGGAGAAGTCCGTGAGCGGCACGCTCGATGCATTGTCCGTCGTGATGTTCGAAACCATGTTCGATGTGCCAGCGTTCGTACCACCAGTGACCACGAGTCGGAAGTCATACGATGTGGCCGGGTTTAATCCTATTACCGTGCCACTTGTGGCATTGGTCGCAAGGGCTCCGCTTGTAGACGTTGTAGTCCACGTGTTCGCACCTGCTGGGGATTGTTCAATCACAATTCCGGTTGCTCCGCTGGCTGCTGTCCAGCTAAAACTTGCACTTGTACTCGTCTTCGCCGTATTCGCAAAGTCGGTGAGTGGCATGCTCGGTGCATTATCTGTCGTGATGTTCGAAACCACGTTCGATGTGCCAGCGTTCGTACCACCAGTGACCACAAGACGGAAGTCATACGATGTAGCCGGGTTCAATCCTGTTACCGTGCCACTTGTGGCATTGGCCGCAAGGGCTCCGCTTGTGGACGATGTTGTCCACGTATCCGTGCCCGCTGGAGATTGTTCAATCACGATTCCGGTTGCCCCGCTGGCTGCTGTCCAGCTAAAGCTTGCCGTTGTACTTGTCTTCGCCGTATTCGCAAAGTCGATCAGCGGCACGCTTGGTGCATTATCCGTCGTGATGTTCGAAACCACGTTCGATGTACCGGCATTCCCACCACCAGTAACCACAAGTCGGAAGTCATACGATGTTGCCGGGTTCAATCCTGTTACCGTGCCACTTGTGGCGTTGGTCGCAAGGGCTCCACTTGTAGACGCTGTAGTCCATGTATTCGTGCCCGCTGGAGATTGTTCGATCACGATTCCAGTTGCTCCGCTCGCTGCTGTCCAGCTAAAGCTTGCACTTGTACTCGTTTTCGCCGTATTCGCAAAGTCGGTCAGCGGCACGCTTGGTGCATTATCTGTCGTGATGTTCGAGACCACGTTTGATGTGCCCTCATTCGTACCGCCAGTGACCACAAGACGGAAGTCATACGATGTGGCTGGGTTCAATCCTGTTACGGTTGCACTTGCGGCATTGGACGCAAGGGCTCCGCTTGTAGATGCCGTAGTCCATGTATTCGCACCTGCTGGGGATTGTTCGATCACGATTCCGGTTGCTCCGCTGACTGCTGTCCAGCTAAAGCTTCCGGTTGTACTCGTCTTCGCCGTATTCGCAAAGTCGGTCAGCGGCACGCTTGGTGCATTATCTGTCGTGATGTTCGAGACCACGTTTGATGTGCCCTCATTCGTACCGCCAGTGACCACAAGACGGAAGTCATACGATGTGGCTGGGTTCAAACCTGTTACGGTTGCACTTGTGGCGTTGGTCGCAATCGTTCCACTTGTTTGTGCCGTTGTCCATGTATTCATGCCCGCTGGGGATTGTTCAATCACGATCCCGGTTGCTCCGCTAGCTGCTGTCCAGCTAAAGCTTGCACTTGTACTCGTTTTCGCCGTATTGGCGAAGTCCGTGAGCGGCAAGCTCGGTGCATTGTCCGTCGTGATGTTCGAGACCACATTCGATGTGCCGGCATTCGTACCGCCAGTGACCACGAGGCGGAAGTCATACGATGTGGCTGGGTTCAAACCTGTTACGGTTGCACTTGTGGCGTTGGTCGCAATCGTTCCACTTGTTTGTGCCGTTGTCCATGTATTCATGCCCGCTGGGGATTGTTCAATCATGATTCCGGTTGCTCCACTGGCTGCTGTCCAGCTAAAGCTTGCACTTGTACTCGTTTTCGCTGTACTCGCAAAATCGGTGAGCGGTACGCTCGGTGCATTGTCCGTCGTGATGTTCGAAACCACGTTCGATGTGCCAGCGTTCGTACCACCAGTGACCACAAGACGGAAGTCATACGATGTAGCCGGGTTCAATCCTGTTACCGTGCCACTTGTGTCGTTGGTCGCAAGGGCTCCGCTTGTAGACGCTGTAGTCCACGTGTTCGCGCCCGCAGGGGATTGTTCAATCACAATTCCAGTTGCTCCGCTCGCTGCTGTCCAGCTAAAGCTTGCACTTGTACTCGTTTTCGCCGTATTCGCAAAATTAGAAATCGGTGCCATCCTGTTGATACTAATCTTGTAGTACAAGGTTGTATTGTCTGCCGCAACCACTTTGATGTATACATCTGTTCCTGAACCCAATGTAAGGTTTACAGTGCCGACATCAGGCGTCACGAAAGTACTGTCTGTTCCGTAGAAAGTCACCATTGCACCTGCGTCGTGCTTGACGATATCCCCGGCCGATACAGATGATACTCCATTACTTACCTCGATGGTTGCAGTCTTCGGAGCTGACGTTGTACCCGCTTCCGCTCCTGTTGTAATGTTTTGCCCCAATACACTGCTCAAACTTGCATCGTTGCTTGAGCTGGAAGAAGCAAAAAAGTCGGTTTGTTTTCCATAAACATAACTTGCTTTAGTTGTGTCCTTTTCAAAGTACTGCAACATCAGATTCCCGGTTGACGGAACAAAAGGATGCAACCAGTCCAAATTCTTGCCTATCATATTGCTTAATTCGGGAATATCATTCTTCCCTTTCATCCAAATATTACTTCCAGCGAATTTTCCATAATAATAATAAGAGGTAGCCGCATAATTTGATGGATCAATGGAAACTGCAAGGACAAACATATTATCATTCGCATCGATAACCAAGCGGCTCACCGCTTGAGGAGAATCGTTTGAAGTTGCGACGTAGTCGACATTATCAATTACTGTTGTTTCCCATGAACCCCCGTTTCCGGTATTAGATACAACTTTAAATCCTGCATCCCCATAGAGAACATGAATGTGATCCGATGAATCTATTGCGGATCCGTAATAAGAATAATAGATATCATCTCCCGTTAGTACTTTAGTGGAAGTGGCAAAGGGGGCGCTGGATACATAGATATCGGGACCTCTAGTCGCATTATCAATAGAATAAACAACACTAAAGTTTCCGTGGTTATCATTCAAGAGACTATTAAACCTAACATTATCCCCTGTATTCAATACGGTCTCAGACCAAGTGGTATTTGCATTCGAGCCAGTATTAATCTTAATGTGGTAATTTTTTGGATCTAGGTTTGAGTTTTTGACATAGGCAATAGTAGCGTCACCCGATGAATTCACTTGAAGTTGCAACGAATTATAAAAGTAGCGGTCTGCACTCAGTTGTGTAGGAAGACCCTGTGTCTCTATTTCCGAAAATTCACTTGACCAAGAATTGTTGTTTGTATTGTATGTGCCGTAATATACTCCTTTGGAATAGGAATACCAATTCAAATCATGGAAAGAACCCGTTTTTATAAAAGCAACATGTAATGTGCCGTTGGTGTCAAATGCCATCTTTAATTCCCCATAATAGACATCAAGTTGATTCAGTCCAACCGCTGCGTTGACACTTGTTTCTAGTGAAAAAGAATTACTCGCCGAAGTCCATTTATAAATTTTAAAATCCTTAGTACCCTGGCTTCCACCTTGAACAGTTCCCATTTGAGGATATGCGAGATACATATCCCCATTCGAGGCTTTGGCCACTGCCGATGGTATGCCATTAAATTCAGGATATGAATTGCTTGTAATCCCTGAAGCAGCCGATACAGGAAATGAATGCAAACTAACGAAAAGTACAATTGCCATGAAAGAAGAGAACACCTTATTAAGGTAGCTCTTTGCATTTTTTGTTGGATGGGATAAATGTCTTTGCATCCCGATTTTTTCAGCTGTAGCCTTTTTCATCGCTATTCTCCTTTTTATTGAACCGTAGATTATGCAAGAGTTATTACAAATCTTATTTTGATCGAGATTACATCACTGATTTTAGAATCCTAAATTTAAAGTTTCACCCCAGCCCCTCCCACAAATCATCCCTATAAAGTCTATATCGGTTTGTAACCATACCGCCATCAGACCTAATTGAAAAAAAAGAACCTTCCTGTCTGAAAATTCAGACAAGAAGGTTCTCGTTAAAGACTATTAATGTGCAACTGCGTTGTTCAGCATGATCCAGATCGAACCAATAACGATAGTCAACATCATCAGCAATCCGAAAATGAGAGCCATCACGTTCCAGCGAGGTTTCTCTGTTTCACGGATATGCATGAAGAAGAAGAGTTGAACGACAAACTGCAGTGCCGCAGTTCCCAGAATAACAATCATCGTTCCTGTTTTGCCCATCATGTCGTTCAGCACCACTACCAGAGGAATGATGGTCAGAACGATGGACAGTATGAAGCCGATGACATAAGACTTCAGGGAACCATGTTGTTCATGGCCATGAGAATCATGTGCGTTGTGCTGTGCCATCTACATCACCCCCATCAGATAGACGATGGTCAGGAGGAAGATCCATACAACGTCCAAGAAGTGCCAGTACAAGCTGATTACGTTGATTTTACCGCGAGTGACATCGGTAATACCCCGTTTTTTCAGTTGGAACATCAGGCCAATCATCCAGATCAGACCGAGCGATACGTGAAGTCCGTGAGTACCCACGAGGGTAAAGAACGCGCCGGATGCTGCACTTGTTGTGTAGCTGAATCCTTCGTGAATCATCTCAACGAACTCAGTTATTTCCAGCGCGATAAAGCCCGCACCCAGAACGGCTGTAACGATCAACCAGTTAATCAGTTGTTTCACTTTACCCTGGTTCATTGCCAGAACCGCAAGTCCGCTCGTAAATGAACTTGTGAGCAACAAGAAGGTTTCAGCAATAACACCAGGCATTTTGATCAGTTCAGACAAAATTGGTCCGCCCGCCGTATTGTCACGCAACACAATGAAGGTTGCGAACAATACGGAGAACAGGATAACGTCGGAAATCAGGAAGAACCAGAATCCGAGAATTTTCATTTCCTGTGGATCATGGTGGCCATGGTCATGACCGTGTGCATGATTCTCACCGTGTTTAGCGGCTGCTTGAGCCATCTATACCGACCCCCTTAACGACGCTTCGGTACGCTTGATTTCATCGACCGGAATGTAATAATCCGTATCGTAAGAGAAGGAACGAGCAATCATGCAGATACCCACGCCAGCGAGTCCGAGGATTGCCATCCACAGCCATCCAAAGACGAAGCCGAAACCAGCAACGAACCAGAAGACAGACATAATGAACGGAATCGAGGAATTTTTCGGCATATGAATTGGCTCATATACAGGCTCAGGCGGATGAATGCCTTTCGCACGACGTTCTTTCTCTTCCCACCACTCATCCACATCATCTCCGCGCGGTGTAACAGCGAAGTTGTATTCTGGTGCTGGTGAAGGAATCGACCACTCGAGCGTACGACCATCCCATGGATCGCCAGAAGCTTTGAGTGTTTTGTATTTGCGAATACCGTCTGCAATTTGTGCAACTTGGAACAAGAATCCAACACCCATCAGGAATGCCCCGATTGTGGATACGAAGTTCAGTTCCCACCAGCCGGTATCCCAACCGTAAGTGCTCAGACGACGAGTCATACCCATCAGACCGACAGCATACTGCGGCATGAAGCACACATAGAAACCAATATTCCAAGTCCAGAATGCCCATTTGCCCAGTTTCTCTTCCAATTGGAAACCGAACATTTTTGGCCACCAGTAGTACAGACCTGCGAAGTATCCGAAGACAACGCCACCGATCAATACTTGGTGGAAGTGGGCAATCAGGAAGTAACTGTTGTGGAACTGGAAGTCAGCAGGAGCAACGGATAACAGAACCCCTGTCATACCCCCGACGATAAAGCACGGGATAAAGGCAAGTGTCCACATCATCGGAGTGGCCATGCGTATCCTTCCTTTATACATCGTAAACAGCCAGTTAAATATCTTAACCCCTGTTGGAATGGCAATCAACATCGTTGTAACCGCGAAGAATGCATTAACGTCCGCTCCGGAACCCATCGTGAAGAAGTGATGCGCCCAAGTGAAGAAGGACAGGAAGCTGATGATCAGCATCGCGAATACCATCGATTTGTAACCAAACAGTTTTTTCTTCGAGAATGTACTTACAATCTCGGAGAACACACCAAATGCCGGCAAGACGACAATGTATACCTCAGGGTGACCCCACATCCAGATCAAGTTGATATACATCATTGGGTTGCCGCCCAGATCAAGTGTGAAGAAATGCGCCCCGGCAAACCTGTCGAGGAAGAGCAATGCAAGCGTCACAGTCAAGATCGGGAATGCAAACAAGATAATGATACAAGTGGAGAATACCGACCATGTGAACATCGGCAGTTTCATCCATTTCATGCCTGGCGCACGCATTTTAATGATGGTAACCATAAAGTTGATACCGGTTGCCAGGGAACCGATACCCGATATCTGGATACCCCATATATAGAAGTTCTGTCCTACCCCTGGACTGTGTGACAGCTCCGATAGAGGCGGGTAACTCAGCCATCCTGCATCCGGTGAACCACCGATGACGAAGGACAGGTTGAACAGCATTGCGCCCAGGAAGAATAACCAGAAGCTTAGTGCGTTCAGGAACGGGAATGCAACGTCCCTCGCTCCGATCTGTAACGGCACAATAACGTTAAACAAACCGAACATAAATGGCATCGCCATGAACAGGATCATGATCGTACCATGTGTTGTGAAGACCTGATTATAGTGTTCTGGATGTAAGAAATCCATATTAGGCATAGCCAGCTGCAGACGCATCATCAATGCATCCACACCACCACGGAACAACATGATAATGGAAGCAATGATATACATAATACCGATCTTTTTGTGATCGACAGTAGTTAACCAGTTACGCCAGAGCCAGCCCCATTTTTTGAAATAAGTCAGCACCGTTACGATGGTAATCATCGTAATTCCGATCGCCACGTCTGCTCCATAGATCAGCGGGTCACCGGTAACGAAAAACTCCGATGCAAACTCCTTTAATCTCTCTAACATTGGGGGCCTCCTTTCGAATCTTTAGTTCGTACTTGTATTTAATTTCGGTACAGACAAGGATTTATCTCCAGCAGCAGACTCGTTCGAGCTCGAACCTTCATGCTTGCTGTGAGCACTTTTACCGTCAACAACATATTTAGTTACGATTTTCTGGAACAGTCCTTCAGGGAATGCAGAATAATACGCAACATTGCTTGTTCCTGGCTTAGCCAGTGTGTCATACGTTTCTTGAGTCATTGGCTGGGATTGTTGCTTCACTTCAGCTACCCATTTATCGAATTCTTCATCCGACGTTGCATTAACATCAAAACGCATCTCTCCAAAGTGTTCACCAGTGAAGTTGGCTCCTGAACCCCAATATTGACCTTCATGGTCAGCTTGCAGGTACAAGGTCATTGCCATTCCTGACATCGTGTAAATCTGTCCACCCAGTTGCGGAATCCAGAACGAGTTCATCGGTGAATCCGCAGTGAGCTCAAATTTCACAGGCCGGTCTGCAGGAATATTCAGTGTGTTAACTGTTGCAATGCCCTGCTCAGGATAGAGGAACAACCATTTCCAATCCAGTGAAGATACCTGAATCGTAATGGGCTCTTTCTCATGTGCCAGTGGTTTGGAAGGCTCCAAATCATAGGTGTAGCGCACAGTAACGATGGCCAAAAGTCCGATGATAACAATCGGAATTGTCCACCAGATGACTTCAGCCTTTGTACTATGAGCCCAGTTTGGCTTGTACTCATTCTTGTTTTCTGGTTTGTCGCGGTAACGCCAAACGATTACAGCGGACATAATCAACACAGGGACGATGACAACAGCACACAAAAGAGTTGAAATAATAATCAAATCTTTCTGTGCGGCGCCAATAGGCCCCTTCGGATCCAGAACAACATACTGCCCGCCTGCCAGCATTGGCCAGACAATCAACGCAATTGTAACCAACGTCAGGACAACCGGAATAATAATCCGGATAAGCGACCTAGGTTTCTTGTTCATTTTGATCCCCTCTCCTTAAATATTCGCTAATACTAAAAAATCAGTATACTACTCTCTTCCTACTAAAGATATCAGAAACGAACGACTTTTTTGTTCATGTTAACAAATTTGTCGATTTTACACCCCAAATGTGTGAATTTTTTCTCACAAATCGCTTGATCGGTTGATATTTGTACATTGTAATCTTTACACTCCAGGTCACAAAATAAAACCCTTTGCAGTCCCGTTGAACGATTGTCAACGTATCCGCAAAGGGCTTTATTGACTGGATTTCCGAGGAATACTCCAGTCTTATTATGGACGATATTACGCAAGATTATAATTAATCTGCACCTTCATCTTCATGCCGTGTATGAACTAGACCAATCGATTTAGCAATGACGTAGATAAATACGCTACCTACAAGAAAGCCAATGCCGACCATTAATCCTAAATTGCGATCATTAAAATCATTCAAGTTGATCAGGCACAGTACCACTCCAGTGATGAGCGCAACCCATGCCAGAACTGTCATCGTTAAAACTGCGCGACGCATATTTTTATCTTTACGCTCTAATTGGCTGACCATTGCTGTTTTAGATGCCATAGTAAACACTTCCTTTTCCCTTTTTGTAAGTGCTTTCCTAATACCAATATACCACATCAGTATGAATTTTAGTCAAGAAATGTTCAAATTTTTTTCTCATTTTGGACACTTTATTTCTTTTAATCGTATTGACAAACTCATTATCGCCATCGCTATACTTCTTATAACCCAAAAACAATCCATTTATAACAGAAACTTAGTTAACCCTTATGAACAATTAAGAAATTTCAATTTTACTTGTGACAATAGAGATGCTTAACGATTATCTGGCTCTGTTCTTTTAATTAAACGAAGAGGAAGTTAGATTGGGAATGTTAAGATGCTGGGACGACTCGTTTTTCTAACGATCACCAGAGACGCTATTTAGGGTATATCACACCTTTTTATTTTCTAACGATCACAGGAGAGCTTATTTGAGTTGTTTGGCGCTAAAATCGGTTCAACCCCTTAATATTGGACACTAGCTAGCTTTTTCTCAGATTGACGCATCATAATGCAATGGATTTGGGCTCTATGGTTCCTTCGTTGACCAGGCGCAGGTAATCTGTCGGCGACCAGTCGTGTAGACTGCCGTGAATACGGTCTTTGTTGTAATAACGGATATAACGGTCTACCTCGGAAAAGGCTTCTTCGTAGCTTTCGAAACAATGTCGCTGGTAACACTCACGTTCCAGAACACTATGAAACGATTCAATAAAAGCATTTTTATTCGGTGTTCGAACGGGTGTCCGCTCATGCTCTAAACCTGCTTCTTCACAGAAGTTATAAAACGCTTTGCTTATAAACTGAGGGCCGTTATCGGTACGAATCACGAGCTTTGGCTCGGTCTTAGGGATACGTCGCGTTACCATAGCCTGCCGGAGCGTATGCAGGATGCTCTGCGTGTCGCAGGCTTTACCGCGATGGTGAGCGACGATTCGACGATCAAAAACATCAATAATACTTGCGAGGAAAAAGTGCCGGCGTTTCCCCGCAACATAACCGTACTTGATATCCATCTGCCACAATTGGTTAGGCCCATCTACCGTTCGGTTATTAGCTACTTTTCTCGGTACGGTATGGATTTGTTCGCGCTGAGGGAGAAGGATACTGAGAGACTTACAGAGCCGATATACTTTCTTTTTGTTAATTACCAGATTGTACTTTCGGCGTAACAACACGGTTAGTTTTCGGTAGCCAAACGCTGCATTTGGCCCTTGAATCAAACGACGAAGAAACCCGACAATCCGAGTGTCCGAAATACGATTCCCTTGCTGGTTGTAAGAGTATCCAGGGATTTTTCGTCCGCTACTTATGGGTTGCTGGCGTTCAGGGTGTTTCAAGTGATAATAATATGTTGAGCGAGGAACATCGCAGATCCGGAGCACCGTACGGACAGGATATCCTCGCTCAATCCAACCTATCGCGGTTTGTAGTCGGGATACTTTTTTTTAACGAGATCCTTAAGAATCTGGTTTTCTAATTCTTTTGCGCCAAGAAGTTTCAAAGCTTCATTGTATTTCTCCTGTAATTCTTGATAGTTGGCTACATCTTGCTGTATTTGTTGTGTTTCTTTTTGTTTTTTAGCCACCAGTTCCCCCACCTCATCTTCGTATTGACGAACCCAAGTCGTCAGCGTTTTAGGAGACATGCCGTACTTTCGTGCCACGACCTCTGTCCGGAGGCCAGAAAGCACCTCTACGACATACTCCTTTTTCGCCTCAACTGGGCATCTAAATCGTCTTTTCATGAACACTCTCCTCATTTCATTTAGTGTATCTGAGGTAGCTTTGAGTGTCCAATTGGATTAGGGGGCTTTAAAGAAATGGGCTTGTTTCTTCTGTTTTTGTTGAAATAAGCTTTGTGGAGATCGTTAGAATAAGAAAAAGACGGTCTGCCTTAGAAGTCCGACAGAACCGCCTATATAATAGTAGAAAAAATAATTTTTGTTAAAGAGACATTCGTTCAAAGTTTAATTCCGGATCTCAAGCCAATTATTTTTGATCACGTTCTGATACCAGTAAAAGCTCTCCTTAGGCGTTCTCACAAGTGAACGAAAATCAACATGCACCAAACCAAAGCGCATCCGGTAACCTTCAGCCCATTCATAATTATCCATCAGTGACCAGGCCATATACCCTTTCAGGTTGATGCCGTCATTGATGATGCGGTGGATCTGAGCCAAATGCTGTTCATAATACGAAATGCGGCGATCATCGTTAATTTTGCCGTTCTCCAAATCGTCGTTAATACATGCACCATTCTCTGTAATATACACATCCACGTTACCGTACTTTTGCAGGTAATGCATGAACTCATACAAGCCACGCGATTCTACAGGCCAGCCGATGTCTGTTTTAATTAATCCCATGTTCATTTCTTCCGACTGAAGCACACCCGCTTCGGGATTATGACGGTTAATGCCCATCGTATAGTAGTTAATGCCAAGCAAGTCAATCGGCTCTGAGATAATTTCCATATCTCCATCTTGAATCGGTACAGTTGCTCCTGCTTCTGCAAACCAGTCCACCAGAAACTGAGGATAGGAGCCTTTATAGATTGGATCAAGGAACCAGTCTGTATTCAGCGCGATAGAGCGGTCACACGCTGCCTGATCCTCAGCAGACTTACTATAAGGCTCAGCCCAGCATACATTCGGAGCGATACCGATCTGACCCGTAATGCCCATACGGCGGAAAGACTGTACAGCTTTGCCGTGTGCCACGAGCAGACCATGAGCCACATTAATAGCCGTTTGCACATCTTTATTACCCGGCGCATGAATGCCAAGCATATTGGACAGGAAGGCAATACACCATGGTTCATTGAAGGTTAACCAGAAGTTGATCTTGCCTGAAAATTCTTTGAAGATCACTTCAGCATATTTTACAAATGCATTCACCGTTCTACGGTTTCCCCAGCCTCCGTCATCCTCCAGCGTCTGTGGTAAATCCCAGTGGTACAGTGTAAGGAACGGTTCAATACCAGCATCTAACAGAGTATCTACAAAACGATGATAGAAATCCAGACCTTCACGGTTGATCTCTCCATCCCCATCTGGAATAATGCGTGGCCACGCAATAGAGAAACGATACGTGTTAATGCCAAGCTTTTTCATCAGTGCAATATCTTCTTCATAACGGTGGTAACTGTCACACGCAACATCACCATTATCACCGTTAAACACTTTACCAGGAGTACGTGCGAATGTATCCCAGATGGATACTCCACGCCCTCCCTCTTGTGCAGCCCCCTCAATCTGATAGGATGCGGTTGCGGTCCCCCAGCGGAAATCTTGCGGAAATTGAAAAATCGTCATAATTAACTCCTCCATTTCAGATGACGTACGGATCGTGCTTCCCACGTCATTCATTAGTAATAGGGTCGTTCATGTAAGGCATGATTCCATCTCGCTTATTACCTATTTTTTTCTTTTTTTTGATATAGGGAGTTAGCGAAACTAGTTTCCTAAAACGTTTTCGGAAATGCGAAAATAAAAAAGTTTTAATGGTGTAAACATGCAAAACTTAAAATTCATCCATTATGTTGACTGGAAGTGCTTACAATAAGAGGATTATATGCGATTTCAAAAATGTCGTCAATGCTTCTCGTTACAGAATTCTCAAAAGATACTACTACAGAAAAAAGCCCTCACAATGAGGGCCTTTTCCTATTACTCCAATTCGAAACTGGTATAAAGATGAACTCTTATTATTTAATGTCTTTACCCGTCCACAGGGATACACGATCTTTGATCCATTCCGTGTATTGTTTCTCCATTTCTACTGCACCGGCTTTATCCAGTTCAGCAAGGAATGCATCATAGGTTGCATCGAAGTTCGCTGGTGAAGTCAGAACAGCTTCCGGAATACGTTTGCGCACGATATCCTGTGTTTTCTGGAATTTTACACTGTAATCTGTACCGGAAGGTACGGGCATATTGTACGCTGCCCCCCACTCTTTCAGCTTCAGATCATCTTCAGCAGGATAGAAATCCTTCCACGTATTAATACCATAAGCTTTCAACGTTTCCTTCTCAGCCGCTGTGTATCCAGCCTGAATCTGCTCAGGGAAGTTGGTCGTGTAATAATTGTCCGTTGCATCCTTCACACCATCACCGTATCTGGCACTGAAAATGTTGTACATGCCAATACCTGTTTCTTTGGTGAATGCGGAGTTATCGTTTACTTTGCGATCCTGAATATCTTGTGGAACGACACGTTTGCCATCCTCTACTTTGTAATGCTCATTTTCAATGCCCCAGTTTCTCAGGACTTGACCTTCATCGGATGCCAGCCAATCCATAAACTTGATGATGCGAACCGGATCTCTGGCAGACGTCGTGATTCCGATACCGTAACCGTCAAAGCCGGTCGGCTGGAACGTGTGGTCTACGATGTCCTTGTTCAGCGAGACGGAGAAGTGAGCATACGTGCTGTCATCCTTACCTGCGGACTTGAGCGCATTCTCGGCTTCACCATAGTTCCACTCCTGATCAATCAGACCCAGAACACGGCCGCTAGCGATTTTGGACTTGTACTGGTCATCCTTTTGCACAAATGTATCTTTGTCCAAGAGACCTTCGTTGTACATTTTGTTCAACCAACGGAAGTACTCTTTCTCCTCTGGACGTTTGTAATGAAGCATCGCTTCATATGTCTCAGGATTGATGTAATACTCTCCATCATCCGGTGCACCCGTTGCCTGGAAGGCCGGATTCGTAACCGTGATCATGATTTTCCAGTCATCGGCATTCAGCGTCAGTGGAATCGTTGGCTGTCCGTCGATGGTAGGATGTTTTTCATAATAGGCACGTAGTACATTTTCATAATCTTCAAGTGTTTTTACTTCAGGGTAACCCAGTTCTTTCAATACCTTTTGCTGGATTTCGAATCCGCCTGTAGCGTCAAAAACAACGTTGTCTACCCCCATGTTGGTCGGGATGGTATAGATCGCCTGATCTTCGGTGCTGTATTTCAGACGATTCATCTGATCACCATAGATTTTTTTCAGGTTAGGAGCATGCTCCTCGATCAGATCGGTGAGGTCAATCATTGCACCTGCATCCACCAGCTTCGATAAGTTTCCTTTTGGGAAAATCATGTCTGGATAGTCGCCGCTTGCTGCCATCAGCGCAACCTTCTGGTCACCGCCATTGTTGACATCATACTCAGCCTCAATCGTAACGCCGGTTTGCTTCGTGATCTCTTTACCAACGGCATCCTGCATGTTGTTCCAGGTTGGACTTGGATCTGCGCCAAAGAACGAGATCGTAATCGGGTCGGTACCACTGGATTCGGTAGTCTCTTTGCTACCGGAGTTACCGCATCCAGCTGTAACCAACATTGCACTAGCCAACATTAACATCGCAAACGTCTTGGGTGTCTTACCTGTCATTCTGCCTTTCATTTTGCCTCTCATTTGTCTATCTCCCCTATTTATGAAGGTTTTATCTGTATAACAGGCTTGGTGCCTGTGAATACCACTTCTTATTTGAGCCAAGCTGCTTAATCTTGAAAAATATAATTAAAATTTTCCTTCAATGCATTTGTCATGCTAAAACTTATTTCACATCTTTACCTGTCCAGAGGGATACACGATCCTTGATCCAGACGGTATATTGTTTTTCCATCTCCACTGCGCCTGCTTTATCCAGTTCAGCCAGCAGCCCGTCATACACACTGTCGAATTGATCCGGTTTCGCCAAGATCGCTTCTGGAATACGTTTGCGGATGATATCCTGTGTTTTCTGGAAAGTCACGTTGTATTCGGTATCGGAAGGCACCGGCATGTTATATGCTGCACCCCAATCCTTTAGTTTCAACTTATCCTCAGATGGGAAGAAATCTTTCCATGTTGTAATGCCATACGCTTTCAACGTTTCTTTCTCAGCTGCCGTATATCCAGCCTGAATCTGTTCAGGGAAGTTCGTTGTGTAGTAGTTATCTGTGGAATCTTTCATACCGTCACCATATCTGGCACTAAAGATGTTATACATTCCGACTCCAGACTCTTTTGTGAACGCGGAGTTATCGTTAGTTTTACGATCCTGCACATCATCTGGTACGATGCGTTTTCCATTCTCTACTTTGTAGTGCTGGTTCTCAACACCCCAGTACCGGAGCACCTGGCCTTCGTCAGAAGCAAGCCAATCCATAAACTTGATGATACGAACCGGATCTTTCGCAGACGTTGTAATACCAATGCCGTAACCGTCAAAACCGGTTGGCTGGAACGTATGATCTACGATGTCTTTGTTCAGGGACACGGAGAAGTGAGCATATGTGCTCTCGCCGTTGTTTTTGGATTTGAGCGCATTCTCAGCCTCGCCATAGTTCCACTCCTGGTCGATCAGACCCAGTACGCGGCCACTGGCGATTTTGGACTTATACTGGTCATCCTTCTGAACAAACGTATCTTTATCCAAAAGACCTTCGTTGTACATTTTGTTCAGCCAGCGGAAGTATTCCTTTTCCTCTGGACGTTTGTAGTGCAGCTTTGCTTCATACGTCTCTGGATCAATATAATATTCACCATCGTCTGGTCCACCCGTTGCTTGAAAGGCCGGGTTTGTAACCGTAATCATAATCTTCCAGTCATCCGCATTCAGCGTGAGCGGAATCGTAGGCTGACCATCAATGGTTGGATGTTTCTCATAATAAGTGCGTAGCACGTTTTCATAATCTTCAAGGGTTTTCACTTCGGGATAACCCAGCTCTTTCAACACTTTCTGCTGAATCTCGAATCCGCCGGTAGCATCGAATGCGACGTTACCTACACCCATATTCGTTGGAATCGTATAAATTTTCTGATCTTCATTGCTATATTTTAGACGGTTCATCTGGTCACCATAGATTTTTTTCAGGTTAGGTGCATGTTCCTCAATCAGGTCGGTTAGATCAAGCATGGCACCTGCATCCACCAGCTTCGACAGGTTTCCTTTAGGATAGATAATATCAGGGTAATCACCACTAGCAGCCATCAGCGGAATTTTCTGGTCTCCACCGTTATTCACGTCAAACTCAGCTTCAAGCGTAACACCGGTTGCCTTCGTAATCTCTTGCCCAACAGCATCCTTCATGTTATTCCAGTTCGGACTTGCATCGGCTCCGAAGAATGTAAAGGTGATTGGCGTGGTTGTATCCCCCGTATCCACCGGTTTTTCTTCAGCTGATTTCCCTCCGCTAGTTCCGCATCCTGCTGTGATCGCAAGAGCGCTCGCTAACAAAAGCATTGCAAATGTTTTTGGTGTTCTGCCCTTCATGTATAATCCCCCTTTGGATAAAATGAAGCTGTGTATTTGTACAACAGGACACGCCTGCTCATACCATATCCGGGTGAATCAAATGCTTTCTCAGATTCAGGTGACATTAAAAGCGCTTACTTTCCCCCCGTCTGTGGGGATGAGAATCTGACCTAGCTGAGCTTTGATGAATCACACGTTCACTCAATTTAGTACTAACGTTTGAGTCTATCCAACAGCGTACAAGTTTTTGTAAGTGCTTTCACAGTTGAATCATAATATCTAAGAATTCCCTTGTCAATAGCTAATTTTAAAAACCTAAAACGGTTTCACTAAAACGTTTTCTGTATAAAACAAACCCGATATTCCGGGTTTGTTTCCATTTTTGAAACAGACAAGTCTGTACTACTCCAACACTAATCAGCGTTCCACAAACGAACGCGATTTTGAATTAAAATGGTATATTGTTTTTCCATTTTTTCTGCTCCTGCCTGGTTTAGTTCAACGATCAAGCCATCATAAATGGCATCAAATTGATCCGGCGAACTTAAAACAGCTTTGGGAATCCGTTTGCGAATGATATCCTGTGTTTTCTGGAAAATGACATTATAATCCGAGTCTCCGGGTGTAGGCATGTTATAAGCTGCTCCCCAAGGTTTAACCGGGAATTCCTCTTCCTTTGGAAACAGGTCCTTCCAAGTGGATGCACCATATGCCCGTAGGGTCTCTTTCTCCGCCTGGGTATATGAAGCCTGAATTTGCTCAGGAAAATTCGTCGTATAATAATTATCAGTCGAGTCTTTTACACCATCCCCGTAACGTCCAGACATATTTTTATATAGTCCAATGCCAGACTCTCTCTGGAAAGCAGAAGCATGGTTTGTTTTTTGATCCTGGACTTCTGCGGGAATTACACGTTTGCCATCCTTGATTTCGTAGTGCTTGCCTTGAATGCCCCAGTTCATCAAGATCTGACCCTCCTCGGAAGCCAAATAATCAAAGAACTTGATGGTACGCACCGGATCAGGGTTAGAAGTCGTTATACCAATTCCCCAGCCTGATACAAATCCCGTGTCTTGAAAAGAATGATCCTTCATGTCTTCGGACAACGTCACCGGAAAATGTGAATAGGTTGCCTCCGCTCTGCCCGCCGATTTCAATGCGTCCTCAGCGTCGGCATATCCCCAATCCTGATCGATCAGGCCCAGTACGCGTCCACTCGCAATCTTGGATTTATACTGATCTGACTTTTGTACAAAGCTTTCCTGATCCAGCAAACCTTCGTTATACATATGGTTCAACCATCGGAAGTACTCCTTTTCCTCTGGGCGCTTATAATGTAGCTTCGCTTCATAGGTAATCGGATCAATGTAGTATTCGCCGTCATCCGGCGCGCCTGTCGCCAGAAACGCAGGATTCGTAACGGTGATCATGATTCTCCAGTTGTCAGCATCCAGCGTTAACGGAATGGTCGGCTGACCATCCGTCATGGGGTGTTTTTCGCTGTAAGCTCGCAATATATTTTCATAATCCTGGAGTGTACGAACCTTGGGGTATCCCAGCTCTTTGAGCACACGATGCTGAATACCGAATCCACCGCCGGCGTCAAAATACTTCTGATCCACCGCATAATACGTCGGCAATACATAAATAGACTGATCCTCGTTGCTATATTTCAACCGATTCATGGAATTACCATATAGCTTCTTCAGGTTGGGAGCGTGTTGTTCAATCAGGTCTGTCAGGTCGAGCATCGCTCCAGCATCAACCAGCTTGCTAAGTTCCCCCTTGGGAGAAACGATATCTGGATAGTCTCGGCTTGCTGCCATTAATGAAATCCTATCCTGTCCCCCGCTAACGGCAAATTCACCGTTCAGGGTGATGCCTGTTTTAGCTGTAATGACCTTGCCCACTTCATCCTTCATGCCATTCCAGTTCGGACTCGGATCAACACTGAAAAAATCGAACGTAAGTGGAGATGGCGCTCCGCTCGTATTCGTAAGTGACGTTTTACCGCCAACGCCTCCATCACAGGCTGTAAGCACAAGTAAAGCCAGAACAGGCGCCAGTGCGACCTTCATTTTGAAACTGGACATAATGGTAATCCTCCCTATTCATACGTCTGTCTTATACGGAACTGTTCTGTTCCTCTCTATAGCTTCATGAGTATCCTCTGCCGCAGTAGCTGAAAATCAAGCCGTTACGGCAGCAGTTCGGATATCCCGAGCTTCTTGTATAAGTACTTTATTATAGGTGTACAATCCATTATTAAGCCAGTCTTTACATCGGATCACAGGTCTATGCTTTTACCGCTCCAAGCGTCATTCCGCCAACAAAATACTTTTGCAGGAATGGATACACAATCAAAATTGGAACGGTAACGACGATTGTAATCGCCATTTTGATCGACTCTGGAGAGATTTGCGTCATTTGCTGTGCCATATCATTCGCATTTCTTCCGGCTCCCGAACCTTGTTGTGTACTTTGCAGTACTTTCATCAACTCGTATTGCAACGTCGTCAGATGTGCTTTTGAGCCGTTATACAGATACGTATCGAACCACGCATTCCACTGACCTACTGCCAGAAACAAAGCAATCGTTGCGAGTACCGGCTTACACAGCGGTAGAATGATCCGGTAATAGATTTTGAAATCATTCGCGCCGTCCAGCTTCGCTGATTCCTGCAAGGCATAGGGCAACCCGTCAATGAATGAACGGATGATAAATACGTTCCAGGCACTGATCATACCAGGCAATACGTATACCCAGAATGTACCGATCAGGTTCAGATCACGCATCAGGATATATACCGGAATCAGACCACCCGAGAAATACATCGTCAGCGCCAGTGTTGTAGATACAAATTTCCGAAGACCGAAGTCAGGTCTGCTTAGCGTAAAGGCGATCATGGATGAACTGATCAGTCCAAGCAGTGTACCTACAAGCGTACGCATAATGGAGATTTTCAAGCCCTGGAGCAGACCTTCATACTGGAAGATCGTCTGATAGTTCTGTAATGTAAATTCACGAGGCCATAAGTAAATTCCGCCGCGTACTGTATCTGCTGAGTTGTTCAGTGAGATCGCCAGTACGTTAAGAAATGGATAGAGTGTTACAATCAGCACCATGGTCATCGCGAGGATATTAAATATATCGAACACTTTATCGCCCCGTGTGGCATTGAATGTTTTGTTCGCCATAATGTCTCCCCCTCCCTACATGATGCTTTCTTTGGTGAATTTTTTGAACAAACCGTTGGCCGTAAACAACAGAATGATACTGACAACAGAGTTGAAGATACCTATCGCTGTACCGTACGAGAATCGGCCCATATTCAAACCGTAATTGAGTGCATAGAGATCAAGGACTTCGGAGTAATCCAGGACCAGACTGTTCTGTAGCAAAAATTGTTTCTCAAAACCGATGCTGATCAGATGTCCGATGGACATGATGAACAATACAGAAATCGTCGTCCGGATACCTGGCAGTGTGATATGCCACATCTGTCTAAAACGGTTTGCACCGTCTACACGGGATGCTTCATACAGTTCTTGGTCAATACCAGTGATGGCCGCCAGATAGATGATCGCATTCCAGCCCGTTTCCTTCCACATATCTGAAGCGGTTACAATGTACCAGAACAGATTTCCCTTGGCCATAAACTGAATCGGCTGATCAATAATATTGAGACCGATGAGCAGGTCATTGATAATGCCTCCATCCGTGGACAGCATCTTGGTAATAATCCCCGCAACAACGACCCAGGATACAAAGTGAGGCAGGTACGATACGGTCTGTACAGCCCGTTTGAAGAACATGCCTTTCATTTCGTTCAGGAGGATCGCGAAGAAAATCGGCACGATAAAACCGACAACCAGTCCCATCAAACTCATCGCAAGTGTATTTCGAAGCACCAGATAGAACCTGTCATCACTGAACAATTCTACAAAGTGTTTAAAACCAACCCAGTCCTGTTCACCAAACGACCTGGCTGGTTTATAGTTTTGAAAAGCCATCGTCCATCCCCACAGCGGAAGATAGTTAAATACAAATACCCAAGCGACGAATGGCAATGACATAAGATAAAGATACTTCTGCTGTTTCATTCTGTCCCAAACTCCGTTACGCCTTGGCTTCAATGGCGGCTGGGAGTCACTGCCTCTTTTCGCGGAAGCGGATTTCTTTGTTAGCGTTTCCATCTCCGTTCCCCCTCCTCTGTTTTTATAAAATAATCATAATCGATAGAGCGTTTTCAAAATACCATCTGGATTTTAGAGAAAATCATATAAAAATTAGATATCCCCCTCTAGAATCAGACATTTATCCGTTAAAATTAGAGATATTAAATACTTATTAGTGTCACAAAATCTATATGAAGTAAAAAATAACTTTTTTAACTAAAATACGAAAACGTTTTTCGGAAATCGTTTACTTTACATTTTATACATCAAAAAAGAGACCTGGTTAGGTCCCTTTAGTGTCTTGATTCGTGTCTTATCACAATGTGAATTGAATAGGTTGAAGTTTGAATACTCCTAGCAACTCGGCGGCTGTAACGGAGCTTTCCGGATGAAACTGCTCTCCGCGGGCATAAGACAACATCTCTTGAAAAAGAAACGCAGCTTCCGGACGCTTCATCAAGGCGCTGTCGGTAAAAGGAAAAGAGGATACCAGGATACGCCCCTTCCCTGCTCTAGCCTCAAAAGCATAAGCGAGCCGTTTCGCCCGGTGAAAATGATCTACCACCTCGATCAGCGGTGTAGCCCCCTGCATGGTATCCAGGCATATGGCCGGCGTATCATTCACAAGATGATACCAATGCCAGTCCGAAGCTCCATCCTGCGGAAAAGCTCCGAGAAGAGCTGTTTCTTTCTCCATATACATACCCATCGTAGCCCCCGGCTGGGTGGCAAACATGAGATAATTCCAGAACACCGGCAGGTACTTCGTTTCCACTGGATCATACAGATCCGTTGCACCCGGCATAAGCCAAACTCTTCCACCATTCAAGAGAAGATCCAGTACATTGGAGGTTAAGGACTTCACGATCAACAGGTCATGCTGATTTTCCTTTAACCATCGGAAGCCATTCACATGATCTACAGCATCATGATAAGAATCAGCGAGTAGGGGCTGTAGTTCTTTTACCGTATTCCAGATGCGTTTCATCTCTCCATAACGTTCGTTTTGCATCTTCATCTGTGGGAAAGACCAACCATGCCACTGATTCCGGGCTATCGTAACGGTTGCTAAACGATGGGAAGAGTACACGGTGGATTGCAGCGGATCATTCACATGGTCGCAACGTAGCTCAGCCTCCACTCGAAACGCAACTACACCTTCGGCCTGAGAGTTAACCATTATACTCCCGAGAGATGTTACTACACCGCACGGCATATCTCCGCAGCTCCATTCTCCTTCAGCCAGCATCCGTTCGTCCGTAACCGTAACCATTCTCCAGTGAATGGAAGCATTTTTTAACACCCTTTTGCCAAAGTGGGATACACGCACTTCGATTTCAATCGGTTCTCCAGCATAGTATGTCCGCTCTCTGGAGCCAAGAAGGATGACTACCTCAGCATTGAATTGTTTTACTTCTTTCGGTGTGGTTATCCCTTTATCTTCCCAAAAGACATCCAGAAAACCCGTGGTGGCGTGTCCCTGTCCCGGGAAATCACGGATATCCAGCAGCTGGATGCCCGCAGCATCTGGCGTACGTCTTACTCGCTCCATTGCTTCTTTAAGAGATCGCATCAGATGTATACCCGTTGCCTGCTGGTATTGTTCCAGCTTTGCCATCATGCCTTTACGTGTAAGCGACTCTTCGACAGGTTCTAACCATGTAGGACGAAGGACACCTGTATACTTCTCTCGTTCCTGCGGACGTACATACATCGTAAATTGCGCATGTTCATGCCCGATCACCGGATGTGATGCAAGCCGTGTAACCGCATGATAATCCAGCGTAGTATCGGGTACCGCCGCCAATACAGATTCCAGCGGGGGATGCCAGTTGAATGATTGAATGAAATAATCGGTCTCTCTACCTTGAGCTGGAAGGTGTCCAAAGCCTGTGTTATCTGTATATAGCCTCGACGGATCTGTATCTCTCGCTCTTGAAATAAGCGCATTCAGTTCTGGATGCCCGTTAGCGCCAATTAACTCATTGCCGAGCGAGAACAGGACAAACGAAGGATGACGATGCAATGCTTCCAGCAACCGATCCAGCTCCTGTGTCAGATACGTCCGTATTTCAACTGGAGCAGGCATATCCCGTTGTTCAAAAAAACGTGACCAATGGGGAAGCTCTGCCTGTACAAGCATGCCCTCTTCATCGGCAGCTTCCCAGAATGGTTCCGGTGGACTCCACCCGTGTAAACGAACATGGTTGAAGCCATATGACTTGGCTATGCGAAATTGTTTCACATAGTACTGTGCATCCCAAACGGGATATCCCATAAGTGGAAAGATACAACAGTCCACATACCCGCGCAAAAACACTGGTGTTCCGTTCAGGACAAGTTGTTTTCCACTGGATGCAAAAGAACGCATGCCAAACCGCTGCTCCACCTGGTCAAGCTTCTGTTCGTCTGCCTGCAATTGAACTACCGCCCGATATAAGAGGGGATTCTCATCGCTCCACATGGCAATCGCATTCTCGGAGTCCAATGCAATCTGGCATACCCCCGTAACCCAGCCCTTCTCAACACTGCTATTCAAGGAATCATCATCACTTCCAGTGTTTGCACTGTTCCCAGTACAATTGATATCCAAACACTCGCGCTTTAGCCATGAGCCATCCGGATGCTGGATATCGATTAGAAGCTGCAACGGTGCGACTGAGTCTGCAGCTGGATTAATAACCGTGTACCGAACTGCTATCTTTCCGTTAGCAGGATCAGGTTCAATACGCACCGTATGTACCCGCTGCATGGGTTGCCTCTCCAAATAGGCTCCTCCTGTAATACCTCCCCAAGCCGTAGCGGTATGCAAAGAATGAATATGGCTGCCTGCCAGTGGAAGCTTCATCGTGTTATCCACCCAAATCTCTACACGGTTCATCTCGCCAGGCTTCACCCAAGGGGTCACATCCCACGTCTGATCCGTCAGCAGACTATCCCTTTCTCCCGCTTCGTTCCCATTAAACCACAGCCTTGATGTCCAACGTACACCTTTCAGTCTGAATACATAGTGTCCGTTCTGTGGATCAGAGGGAATATAGATGTCCTGCGCATACCATGCTGCCCCCTCATACTCTCGGATTTTTGTCCACGTGTCGATTCTGGTGTACTCCGGCGCTTCCCCGTATCCTTGCTCTTCCCATGACCCCGGAACTTGAATCGTATTCCATAAGACATCATCCCGGTGCGGGGGAATGCATGTCCCAGCATTCTCTCCCTCTCTTCGTTCTCCACTCAGTTCAGTTAATTGAAAATGCCATGTTCCGTTCAAATTGATCGTGTGACGTACAGTTGTTAAATCAGTACGATTCATATCCTGCAGCCATCCCTTCATCTGGACTCTTGTACTTTGTACAATCAGTCTACGGTGTACAGCTTGGACATACCATTGCTTATTCGGGGAAGTACATGGACTATATTATGAAGAACTCCCGCACCACCGCCGGTTATTCATCTTCATTGTCATGGTGATTCGTTTCTCTCGTGTGATTGGGATCTGGATTGTTTATACGCCGAAGGAGATTCTCCTACGTATTTTTTGAATTTACCGTGAAAATAGTCCACATTGGCATAACCGACTCTTGAAGCCACCTGATGCACCTTTAATCCTTCGTCAAGCAAGGCTTTCGCTTTCTCGATTCGAACTTTATCCAGAAAGGCGTTAAAAGATTCGCCCGTGTGGTTCTTGAACAATTTCCCCAGATAACTGCTGTTGTAGTTAAACACCTCGGCCAGAACCTCCAGCTTCAGATTCTCACCGGGATTACGCTGAATGAACTCAATCATCTGTTTCATCACGGTATCTGTACTGCCTCCGCCCATACGCTGAATCAGACGATGCAAATGTTCCGCTGCCATCGCTTTAAGATCAGCCATCGTGAACTGATGATATACCTCATTAATCAGCACAGAGTGATCCTGCATAATGGTTTGCATGTGCTGATTCGCTGCAGCAAGTTTATTGAACGCGAGCGAGAACACCTGCGAAAATGCCGTTTTGATTGCTTGCTCCGTCCAATGATACGGAATCAGTCGCTCCTCCATCTCTCCAAGCACACGCATAACAGATTCACTGCTGCGAATGTCCAAGGCATAATACAGCTTGTCCGCCAGCTCAACTTCATCAGGCTCTTGAATGCCGTCTGCCTGGGCTCCCATACCGTTACTCTCCGCACTTGAAGGAGACAGTCGCCCTTCATCCCAGCGTTTGATCCGTTGCTCTGTGAACAGGAACCGTTCTGCCATAAGGCTACTCGCCTGTGTGTATGATCTGGCAATCTCGGTAGTAGACTGTACCGGTTCTCCAGCGGTAGCGTACATGTGAATGTTCCACTCTGCGAGTAATGTTTGCAATTCATCATATAGATTCTGTGATGAGGTATTCTGAGTAACCGCTTCTTTGATCAATAACCCCAAGCCGGAATGATATGAAAATACGATACCTTTATCCTTCTGGTCGAATGCTTCAATCAGTTTGCGTTTCATCTCATTGCCCCGTTGCAGGTCTAGCGTTGCATGAATCTCCAGCAAAATCACTTGATACTGTGGCCAGTGCAGTCCAAGACTGTCCTCTTCCTTGCTCCCCTTACCTTGTAAAGAGTCATATAACAATGCTTCAATCTGATGTTCTCTGTATGCCGTATCTTCGCCAGCGTAGCGGGCCTGCGTTTCCTGTTCCTGATGAAGCTGTTCCGCAATTCGTTCCAGTTCAGCGATGATCTCTTCTTCGTCAACAGGCTTCAGCAGATAACCATCCACGCCGAAGCTGATTGCTTTCTTGGCATAATCAAAGTCAGCATAACCGCTCAAAATCAAAAAATGTGCGTCAGGTTCATGCTGGCGGATCTCTTCGATGACTTCCAGGCCAGTCATGCCTGGCATCCGTATATCAATAATGGTCAGGTCCGGCTTGATTTCGTTGAAACAGGCGATGGCCTCGCGCCCGCTTCCGGCTGTAGCCATGACCTGGAAGCTGTATTTTTCCCAATCGATAATCGTGGTCAATCCCTCGCGAATGCTTGGTTCATCGTCTACCAACAATACTTTATACATGCTGGTTCCCTCCTGCTGGCAAGGTGAAAGAAACCTCTGTTCCTTCCCCGTACACACTGTTAATCTGTAACCCGGCATTTTCCCCATACGTCAAAGTCAAACGCTGATGCACATTTCGCATGCCAATCCGGCTCTTCTCCTCTTCTTCAGGACCGCTGACAAACTGCATCACTTCTGCAAGTCGTTCCGGCGTGATGCCCGCTCCATCATCTTTCACTTGTACTGTGACCATACGATCCACCATACAAATCAGAATATGCACCCGCACGGTTCCTTCTTTGTTCTCTAGTCCATGCACAATAGCGTTTTCTACAATCGGCTGAATAATCAAAGGCGGGATATACATCCTCTCCACCTCAGGGTCCAGATGAATCTCAAAGGCTAACCTGTCCCCATACCGAAACTTTTGAATCTCCAGATAGGAACGCACCATTTCCAGTTCTGCCCGAAACGTTGTTTTGCCGCTGCCAATCTCCAGGCTTTTCCGCATCAGCTTGCCAAGCAACCTGACAATATTCGCAATCTCTGCTTCTCCCTTGATGTGAGCCTTCATGCGAATCGATTCAAGTGCGTTAAACAAAAAATGAGGATTAATCTGGCTGGCCATCATTTTCAGTTTAATCTCTTTTTGGGCGATTTCCAATTGGTTGTTCTGCTCTGTTGTCTCGACCACCTGAGTCATCAGTTCGTTAATACTTTTCACCATGTAGTTGAACTGACGTGATAATTGCCCGATCTCATCGTTCCCGTCAATACGCGAAGTGACGTTCAAGTCTCCAAGAGCCAGCTTGTTCAGATGTTTACTGAGGCGTAGTAGCCGGTTCGAAGTGAGGAATGAAATAATGTACACTAGCAACAGCGCAATCACCAGCACCATGGTAATAAAAATCATGCCGATCTGGCTAATCTGGTTGGCATCTTTCACGATATTTTTGGTCGCAAACACCGAGATAACCTTCAGTTTGTTAAAGCTTGATCCTGGCCCCAATTCATCAATGACAATATTCGAGGGCTCCCCCTGAAAATCAGCTTCAATGGTACCCTTAGGTTGACTCTGGAGGTCTACGCCAAAATCAAGCTGACCCAGCGTTTTCCCGACCAGGTCGGTATTTTTCGCTGCAACAACGTAACCCTGCTCATCGGTAATCAATGTCTCAAACTGCTCTTGGCGCAACAAACCGTTAAGTTCTTCCTGATTGATTACGATCATCAGCACACCTTCGGTCTTATATTCGGCAAAAGGAACCTTCCGTACCAGACTGAGCCGGTGAACCGGATTGTCTTCGTTGCCAGGGATATAAAACCAGCCGATGCTCGTTGTTTTCAGCGCTTCCTTGTACCAGTAACTCTGCTTGGTTCGCTCATTGACCGGAATAAATTCCAGATTGTTGATCAACGTCGGGTTCGTCGAATAAAAACGTATACCTGCAATTTCCCGATATAACCGCCTGTATTCTTGAAAATCTTTATATGCGAGGTAAGCCGAGGTCAGCTCCACCACACTTGTATACTGTCGATTCACGATCTCCTTGAGATCGGTGTTAAACATGAGCAAGTTGGATATGTCTGTAGGTACGCGCAGCATCGTTGCCGTCTGGCTTTTAATTTTATCCACATTGATGATCGTTTGCCCAATGGCATTATCCAGTGCTTGCTGACGAAAATAACTGGTCACTGCGAGACCAATAATCAGGACGGGAACCATGACAACAAGCACGTAGGAAATGAGCAATTTATGCTTTAATTTGAGATCATTTGTAATACGAATCAGCCGTTTTAACATATCCGCACCTTCCGTCATCTTGTATAAGCGCTTACAACTTGCGATCATCCGAAGCAGGTCACTCTCACCTGCGCATCCATCATACCACATAACTGCAGCCTTCGATTTGACATTAAAGTGGAGATATGGACTTGAGTTGTTATGGATACATCGATGGGATTCAATAAAATATGACTATGCTAAAAAGACACTTCCGCGATTGGAAGTGCCTTTTCATTCAAACTAACATTAGATTTATCATTAGATCTGAAGTTGTTCTTGACCTTAAGTTAAAGTGAAAGTAAAGCTTTTTATGGACGAGGTGTGCTCACGCCATTGAGGATCAGCTTCGGATGGATATCTGCGCTCAGTGATGCGGAAACGGCGCAGTATTTCTCTTCAGCCATCTGGATGGCTTTCCAGATCCGGTAATCCGGGATATCTCCGTCCACTTTGAAGATCAGGTCAATGGACGTAAAACCTTTGGGCATATCCTCGCTCCGTGTGCCTTGTGCTTCAATCTCAATCGAATCGATCTTGTCCAGAAAAGCATCCAGAATCATCGTGATGTCGATTCCCATACAACCACCAAGTCCAGCGAGTAACAATTCCATCGGCGTAGCGCCTTGGTTATCACCGCCATATGCCGCTGTGGCATCCATGCCTACAGCATACCCAGACGGTCCTTCGGAGGTAAACGCGCGTTTTCCCTTCCATACTGTTGTTACGTTCATGATGTCTTCCTTCTTTCTACAATTAGTTTACACATACACTCCGATGACAGAATAACCTTCCCATCGCTGGGTGGTTTAAAATTCGGTAATCTGCCGCAGGAACTGGCGTGTACGCTCTTGCTCCGGATGTTCGAAAAAGGCTTCAGGGCTAGCTGTCTCCACAATGGAGCCGTCTGCCATAAAGACAATTTTGTTCGCCACGTTCCGGGCAAATTTCAACTCGTGTGTCACGACCAGCATCGTCATGCCTTCCTGCGCCAGCTCTTTCATCACCGACAGCACCTCTCCAACCAGTTCGGGGTCGAGGGCCGAGGTCGGTTCGTCAAACAGCATCACTTCCGGCTCCATCGCCAGTGCCCGTGCAATGGCTACGCGTTGCTGTTGTCCACCGGATAAACGGGAAGGATAAGCATCCTGCTTATCCGACAGCCCTACACGATCCAGCAAAAGCCGGCCGCGCTCGGCGGCTTCGTCCCGCTTTATTTTTTTCACCGTCACAAGACCTTCCATAACATTACCAAGCACCGTCTTGTGCGGATACAGGTTAAACTGCTGGAACACCATACCCGTCTGGCGACGAATCTCCAGCACCCGGGCACGTTGCACACGCAGCGGATCTGCGCTGTTTACCACAATGCCGTTCACTTCGATCTGTCCGCCGGACAACTGTTCCAGTCCATTGAGACAGCGTAGCAGTGTACTTTTGCCTGAGCCACTGGGACCCAGCAGGACAACAATATCCTTGGCATCTACATGCATATCGATATTGGTGAGCACTTCATGATTTTGAAAACGTTTGGTTAATCCAGTTGTAGTAATCACCCGGTTCTCTCCCCCTTTAGTAAGCCCGGGCCAGCCGGCGCTCCACTTGTTCCAGAATGGCCGAGAAACCGATGCTCATAATCCAATAAATCACGCCGATTGCCAGATAAAATGGCATGTTGAGCGCATACTGCGAAACCAGAAGCTGCGCAGACCGCAACAGCTCGGTAACGCCAATTGCAGCAACAAGCGATGTTTCCTTGAGCATTCCGATAAAGGTATTCCCCATCGGTGGAATGGCAATGCGCACAGCCTGCGGGAAAATGATCCGTCTCATCGCCTGTGCTGGAGTCATACCGGTAGCGTATGCCGCTTCCGTTTGCCCTTTCGGTACAGCTTGAATCGCACCGCGGAACGTTTCTGACAGGAAAGCCCCCGCGTTCAGACTGAGACCAAGACAAGCGGCCGTTAGTGACCCGAGAGTTACGCCGTAGTCCACAAGCCCGTAATAGATAACGAATAATTGCACCAGCAGCGGGGTTCCCCGCATGATGGATACATAAAATCTGGCGATCAATCTTAGCCACATCGGTCCTTTAAGCCTGGCAATGGCTACAAGCACCCCGATAATAAAGGCAAAAAACATAGAGATCACCGTAACATAAAGCGTATAATAAGCCCCCTTCAAAAAGAAGGGGATATTTTCGAATATCAGTTCCATGGATCAAACTTCCCTTCGCCTTGCAGGTTCATTATTGCGCAGGCTCTTCACCAAACCATTTTTTGAAAATGGTATTGTACGTGCCGTCATCCTTCATGCCTTTCAGTGCATCGTTCAGTGCCGCTACAAGTTCAGGGTTGTCCTTACGCACCGCGATACCTGCCTGGTCACTCTTGATTGCTTCGCCAACAGCTTTAATTTTGAATCCATTCGCATCTACGATAGGTTTCAACGCATACAGGTTGTTGATCGTTGCATCGATCCGTCCTGCGTTCAGGTCTTTCAGAGATGAGATCACATCATCATACGTTTTGATTGTAAAATCTCCGACTTTGGGCAACACTTCGTTGCGCAGGTACGTTTCATCGTTTGTGCCCAAACCTACACCGATTGTTTTGCCTTTGAAATCTTCCAGTTTCGTAATATCGTTGTTGTCTTCTTTGACAATAATTTTGACCTGGTTGGTGATGTACGGATCACTGAAATCCAGCACTTTTTTACGATCATCCGTAATCGTCATTTGGCTGATAATCGCATCCAGCTTTTTCGCTTGCAGACTTGGAGTCAGACCGGAGAACTCCTGAGATACAAACTCAACCTTAACGCCGAGACGCTTCGCTACTTCACGTGCGATATCCGCATCAAATCCGTCCATTTCTTTCTTGTCATTCAGGAAGTTGTATGGACGATACGTACCCATCATGCCGACTTTCATGACACCTGCTGATTTGATCTGTTCCAGTTCGTTGCCACCAGACTGTGCTGCATTGTTTGTATTGCCATTCTCCGCCGCGGGTTTGCTACCGCAAGCACTCAGTACGAGCACAACCATGAGCAGAATCGCGGTGATAGACCACCCTTTGCGAATTTTAGTTCCATATGTGTTATTCATGACGTTAACTTCCTCTCATTCATCTTATGTTCTCTTGGTGATTCCATTATTCCCTGTGACTGGCTTAATCATGTGAAGAAGTGTGTTAAATGTGAATCCTTCCTGCCTCTTTTGCCTGAAAAATAAAGCCCCGGCCCTTGCCGACATTATGTACCGAGCAGGCCGTAAAACTCAAAACTCGCCGCTTCAGCTGCTAACGCTGTAGCACTCATCTCCGTGAAACGGCTGTGCAGTGCGTCTGAGCCGAATAACCAGCGCGAGATCATGCCCTCGATCATGCTTACAAGCAATGCCGCACGTAAGGGTACATTCATATCTGCTGGCAACATCCCCAGTTCAATGGCACGCTCCATATTGTGACGGAATGCTGTCTCCACGGCATTACGAGTCTCTTCAACTAGCCTCTGGACGGATTCCTCGGTCACGATTCCCTTAAGCAACAACTCCATGAAATATCGGTTCTGCGCAGCAAAGGTGAACAAATTGGTAAACAACTTCTCCGAGGCCTTCACCATATCTTCAACCGACCCGGCATCCTTCCGGTACCCCTGCCCGATTGCTTCAAGTAGTTGTTCTCTGCCCGTTAACAAAATCTCGGAAGCAATGGCTTCCTTGCTCTTGAAGTGCCAGTAAAAGGTGCCTTGAGCGACTCCAGCTTCGCGAACAATATCAGAGATTTTCGTCTGATGGTACCCTTGAGTTGCGAATCGTTCCATCGCTATGCGAATAATTTGGTCCCTTCGTTCTTCTCCGGGTCCCAAACCGTTAACTTTGGCCATGCTTTTTACCCTCCCGATTGATCAGTCAGTCAGTTAATGTATATCCTATTGGATAACTAGGTTTTTGTCAATATAGTTTTAAACAACGGGTTACAAGCATAGAGTTGAAGTGGGAGGCAATTCTGAGCATAATAGAGGATAGTCTTGTTCGAGAGGACAGACATCGTTATAGCAGGACAGGCCTTATGGCTGTCATCTGCATTTCAAGGAGGAAGAGAATTGGACTTTATATCATCCATAATTATGGGCATCATCGAAGGTTTGACTGAGTTTTTGCCCGTGTCCTCAACAGGACACATGATTCTGACAGCTCACTTGCTGGGTTTATCAGAGGACAACGAGTCAGTCAAAACGTTTGAGGTGGTTGTCCAGCTTGGTGCTGTACTGGCTGTTGTTGTACTGTACTGGAACAAATTCATTGATATGTTTCGCTTCACCGGGGGCAAAAGGCCGTATTCCCGACGCCTTAATCTGGGACATATCATTCTGGCGATGGTTCCTGCTGTTGTCATCGGACTTGTGTTCCGGGACTGGATCAAGGCTCACTTGTTTGGTCCGCAAACCGTACTGTACAGCCTTGTGATCGGTGGTATATTGATGATCGTAGCTGAACGCTGGAGCCATAAGAGCTCACGGATTACCACACATGATGTAGACGATATTACCTACAAACAGGCATTTGCTGTGGGGATGTTTCAGATTTTGGCGTTGTGGCCAGGCTTCTCCCGTTCAGGCTCTACGATCTCGGGCGGCTTGTTTGCCGGAATCAGCCGGGTAGCTGCGGCAGAGTTCACCTTCCTCGTGTCCGTTCCAATTATGATTGGTGCCACTGGATATGATATGTACAAAAGCATCGATCATCTGAACAGCGATGATTTTCTGATCTTTGCGATCGGATTTATCGCAGCGTTCATCGTTGCCATGCTGGCGATTAAGACATTCCTGTCTATTTTGAAAAGATTGAGCCTGACTGTCTTCGCTGTGTACCGCTTTGTACTGGCAGCTGTATTCTTTGTGATCCTGATGATGTAATGGAATCTGTGTAAACACAGTTCAATTCATATCAAACATCAAACAGATCCGTTGATTTTAATTGGAAAATAGCGTCCCTGTCTTCCTCACGGAAGCAGGGACGCTATTTTGCTATCACTTCATATGTAAATGTACCATCATGATATTTCTATGGCATGTTCAGGAAGTTAGATCGTTACTCCCATCGGTCAGCCTGTATGTTTCGCTGTCTCTTCCGCTCCTTCAGTCTTCCTAACCAACGATATCTGTTCAGCTTCTGTTCATGTAACATTTGCTTGACACCAGCCATAAGTAAGTGATACCTACGATCATCATTATGGCTTAATTGGTGCATCTCATCCAATATTTCTCTGTTCATGTGGCTCTTGTTCACTCCAATATTCAGTTTGTTCTATTAAGTATAACGAACGATACTGAACAAATTCTAAACAAGGTGCTATAGCAGAACTAAAGAATCCCCTAAATGTCTGGGAACACGTAGGGGATGAGGTTACGCTCCGAAACAATACAAAATTCCATCGAGCCATATCAATATCAATTGTCACATATAAGGCTATTCCGCTTAGACTTTGGACTCAAGTGTCTCCAGATACTCCGAGATTTGTGCAGGGGTTTTTGCCCATTTGCTGTGAAGATGTGCAAGCTTTTTGCCGTTCTGGAATACCAGCAGGCTTGGAATGCCACGTACACCGTTCTCTTCAGCAAACGGCTGGAATTCTTCTGCATCCAGTGCATAGAAGGTTTTATCCGTATGCTGATCAATAACGTCACCGATGAACCGATCCAGGTTTTTGCAGTCCGGACACCACGTTGTATCAAATTTAATGACCGTCATACCGTCGGAGTTAATCAGGTCGCGATATTGCTGTTCACTTTGAATTCTTTCCATTATCTATTCTCTCCTTATGTCGTTCTAGTTAATAGTTGTACTTTGTGTAGAGATGGTGCTCTTATTGTACCTCAAATAGTTACACTTGAAAACAGGTAACCCACCCATTAACGATGCTGCGTGTAACGGTTAGCAGGACTCTGCTCCCGTATGACCTGAATCTCGGCAGGGGTGAGCGGGGCAGATGAAGCAGCCGCAACGTTATGCAACAATTGTGTTCTGGAACTGGCTCCTGGAACGACAGCAGCAACGGCAGGTTGCGCAAGCGCATAACGGATTGCCGTCTGTGCCATGCTGCGATCGTCTGTGACCAGTCCAGCCAGGCCTTGACGGATGTGATGCAACTGCTCTGGCGTATAATCCAGATACCCTTTATCCGCCTTCGCCGTTCCCGATGCTGCCAGTACACCACTGGCAACCGGGCCGCGAGCGATGACGCTGATTTCTTTTTGCTCAAGTAAAGGTAATACTTCCTCTTCCGCCCGGCGATCCACTACACTGTATTGATTCATCACGCTGACAATGGATGATTTCTCTACATACTCCCGAATCACGTTCGGACGAATGGAAGAGATGCCGTAGTATCGGATAAGTCCTTCCTTCTTCAACTCCTCAAACGCTTCAATGGTCTCAGCGATTGGATCATCCAGCGTGCCACCATGAAGCTGATACAGATCAATGTAATCGGTCTGCAGTCGTTTGAGGCTTTCATGCACGGCCTGTTTAATATAAGCTTTGGACGGGTCCCATGACCAGCCCTCTTTGCCAGGAATACGGCGGTTCCCCACTTTGGTTGCCAGAATGACTTGATCCCGGCGCCCTTTGATCGCTTGTCCCACAATCTCTTCGTTCCGTCCGGCATCATACAGATCAGCTGTGTCCAGCAGATTAACCCCGAGATCCAATGCTTCGTGAATCAGCTCCACTGCAGGTTTCAGTTCCGTTCCGAGCGACATACAGCCCAGTCCGATCTCCCCCACCATCAATTCCGAAGTACCCAAACGATTTTTCTTCATAGAATTGCCCATTTGACCTTTATCCACAAGTGCATCTCCTCTCCATACGTTCTGCAAGTATTCATTGTATCATTCTTCATGGAAAAAATCGCATAGTGTGCAATCTCCAGTGATGCTCAGACGCACATAAGAAAAACCCGGAACGATCGTCCCAGGTCTCTTTGATGTTGCTCACCATATGCGCCTGCTAGTAGCAAGCAAGTACGTTTATTTACTTTTACGTGTATCGAACAGATAACAGGGCTTCCTTACACTGCCCACGCTATTGGTTAGCCGTCATGTAAGACTCCTGGATTACTCAATTTCTCCACTCTTGGTTGCTAACCTCTACCCGCGGTCTTGCGGTACGAGATGATGATCCGTTCTTTTTCACCATATTAGATACGGTGCTAATGACTTTGTCCCTGGCCTGTTTATTCCTCATCAGATACGTCACGCCAGCTCCAATCGCCGTCATGAGCAATTTGCGTTTCGACATGTAACTCTCCTCCTTCTGGATTCATGTACATCGTGTCTTGTTTGAGTTTTACCCGATCTAGCACAAACGAAACGATATCCAAGCTTGCCTGCCTGTAAAAAATAAAATATTTCTCCAACTGGCACACCCAGTTATACGATTGAGCAGTACAAAAAAAGATGATCACCGAAATGAAGAATGGTTCGGTAATCATCTTTTGCTCGGTTATTATGCTCCGTAACGTGAGCCTATATGAGCCATACAGGACTTTATTTTGAATCCATATGTGAGCCATTAGGTTAGGAGCTTATAAGGAAACATGTAGTGGTTTCATATGCTTTATTGAGTTCTGTTGCCCTAACCCCGCGTCATCAGTCGGATGGTCGGGCTACTTGGCTCATCTCTTCATGCTTGTAGGTCGAGCCATCGGCGGTCAGATAAAAATGACCGGTCGGGTGCAACTCTTCGTTCAACTCATAGACCAGCGGAATGCCTGTCGGGATGTTGAGCGCCATCACGTCTGCTTCGGACAATTGGTCCAGATGCATGACAAGTGAACGGAGCGTATTGCCATGCGCGGAGATTAGCACTCTTTTTCCCGAAGAAACCATCGGTTTAATCTCTGCATCCCAGTACTCCAACACCCGCTTGGACGTATCCATCAAATTCTCCGTATGCGGGATGGTGCAGCCAAGGCGCTTGTACTTGTCCAGATCCTGCACATATCTGTCGTCATTCTCATCCAGAGGTGGTGGGGAAATGTTAATGGAACGACGCCATTCGTGAACCTGATCCTCCCCGTATTTCAAAGCCGTCTGCTGCTTGTTCAGTCCTTGCAGCGCACCATAGTGGCGCTCGTTCAGCTTCCACGTCTTCTCAATCGGAATCCACATCAAGTCCATTTCATCCAGCGCAATGTCGAGTGTACGAATGGAACGTTTCAATACCGAAGCGTAGGCACAGTCAAAATCAAACCCCTGCTCTTTCAGAATTTTCCCGGCCTTGCGCGCTTCACCATACCCATCCTCGGTCAGATCCACGTCCGTCCAACCCGTAAAGCGGTTTTCCACGTTCCACATGCTCTGTCCATGGCGAATCAACACTATTCTGTACATCACGTGCCCCTCCTTCCTTGGATACATTACCCGCAGAACTAGCGAACTTATACATCATTAGCCCTGCGCGTAATTGGTGGATATCGTTAATGACATAAAGAAATCAATAATACGGTGCCATCATCAAGTAAACGACTACACCTGTAGAACTGACATACAGCCAAATCGGCATGGTCCAACGAGCAATTTTGCGGTGCTTCTGCAACTGGTTTGTCCATCCCCATACGAGCGTAAAGAGCGCAAGTGGCACAATCAGGGCAGCCAGAATGCTGTGTGTGATCAAAATGAAGAAGTAGATCGAACGAACAATACCTTCGCCACCAAACTTGGACGTTTCCGGAGACAGATAATGGAACGTCAGATACGTCACCAGGAACAGCAACGTGGTTGAAAATGCCGCCAAAATAAAGCGTTTATGCAGCTTGACGTTACGTTTGATAATCGCAATCAGCGCAGCCAGCAAAAAGATAAAGGTAAAGCTGTTAAACACGGCATTGAAGCGTGGCAACACGGTGATGTCGAACGTAACCTCACCTTTGTACCCGATCGATGGTGCGAAAAACAATAACAAGATGATAACGTTAGCAAGAATGGAGATGGTAATAATGATACCTGCGAAATTTTTATTACTGGTCGGGGTTGTCTGATTCGATGAAGCATTCAGATTCCCTCTTTCCTTGTTAGCCAATGCAAAATCCTCCTCATATCCTAACTTTCTGTGTTCTATATCATTATATCGCGGCAAATCAGGGCTGTTAAGTGACAACACTCTGAACAAAAGCTGCTCGGTAACCACATGTTTACGATACCTCTAATTTGTGTTATAATTAATATAATTAATCACATACGCGTTTGAAACTGGAGGAGCCTGTCACCAAGGGCCCTCCTTTGTCTTTTTTAAGGCTTGGAACGGCACGATTTTCGTTGCCCTTTTATGCCTTTTTTTGTTTTCACCCCTTAGGATAAGGGGCTCTTGGCTAGGAAAACCTACACGAAACGCACAGTTGGGGAGGAGTCTGCTATGGAATTCATGTTAGTTCTTGCACTTATTTTGATCTTTACCAAACTTGCTGGTGATCTGTCCGTCAGATTAGGCCAGCCCTCCGTACTCGGAAAACTTATTGTGGGTGTTGTTCTTGGGCCTGCATTGCTTGGTTGGGTTCAGCAAACGGATTTCGTTCATTACATGGCTGAAATCGGGGTACTATTACTTATGTTCATTGCGGGTCTCGAAACTGACCTGGAACAATTGAAGAAAAACTGGAAGGCAGCCTTTGCTGTGGCAGTCGGGGGTATTATTTTACCTTTTATCGGCGGATATGGATCAGCTATTGCTTTCGGCATGTCAACAACTCATGCATTGTTCTTTGGATTATTGTTCTGCGCAACGTCAGTAAGTATTTCCGTACAAACTTTGAAGGATATGGACCAGCTTAGTTCCCGCGAGGGTACAACGATTTTAGGAGCTGCTGTTGTGGATGACGTACTTGTAGTCGTTTTGCTCGCTGTCATGATGAGTGTGCTTGGAACAGGTGGCGGAGATGTCTCCATCGGCTTGTTAATTGGTAAAAAACTGTTGTTCTTTGTCATTATCATTGCGGCCGGCTGGTTGCTGGTGCCACGCATTATGAAATGGATGGCTCCTCTCCGAGTAACGGAGACCGTCATAACGGCGGGTTTGATCATCTGTTTTGGTTTCTCTTACTTTGCAGAGTGGATGGGCGTTGCAGGCATTATTGGTGCATTCGCAGCAGGTATTGCAATTTCTCAAACGGACTTTAAACACGAAGTTGAGCATAAGGTTGAACCTATTGCTTACAGTATTTTCGTACCTGTGTTCTTCGTTAGCATTGGGCTTAATGTGACTTTCGAAGGTGTTGGCTCTCAAATTTGGCTCATTGTGGTCATCAGTATAATAGCTATTATTACCAAATTGCTTGGTGGAGGTGCCGGTGCTCGTTTAACCGGTTTTGATCGTTCTTCTTCCATTGCTATCGGAGCAGGCATGATCTCCAGAGGGGAAGTTGCCTTAATCATAGCTTCAACAGGTCTGGCTTCCGGATTACTTGATCCTGAATACTTTACCAGCGTAGTGATCATGGTCATTGTCACTACACTTGTCACTCCACCGTTGCTCAAAATCACGTTTGCTCGTAAAAAAGGTGAAAAACGTGTAGAACGGGGTATTGAGGAATCTTATCTGAACGGGTGAGGTAAATGGTACGTTGAAGCGTTGCTCTCTTTTAGCAGATACGGTTAAACGACTTGGTTGTTCATCCAATCCGACATAAACTTACTCATAGTAAAAGTGGTACTTCTGTGTTAAGCCCAAGACATCCTTACCATAATGAACTCACTCTTAACTAGGCGCTGGAGGTAAGCGGGAGTAGCATCAATACCGGGTCTAGGTTATACTTGGAATTATTGTAGAAAAAGCAACTATAGATGTTAGTAAATAGATATTAATTAATCGGTCGTGAAGCACACGCCGCTTTGTCCATTTTTCCCACCTTCCAATTATGGAGGCAGGAAAGATTGGGTAAAGCGGCTTTTTACATTTTCCCGCTAACTTTTCTAGGAGGTTTTCATGCCATGAGCACAAAAAGCCAAAACTTTGATGAGGCATATGAGGAATGGACTAAAGCGCTACTTGCAAAAGAAACCAACCCCCGCGTTCGATCACGGATTGAACATGGGCTTGAACATGGTACATTGGAATTTTTGCGCTCCGTCTGGTTTCCCGTCATGAAAAATTTCAACCATTTGCACCCCGAGTGGGAAGTTCGAGATTTCCACAACGGTTATCGTTATCTGGATCTTGCCTACTTACCAGGGAACGGTGTGAAAGGCGGTATTGAGATTCAGGGTTATGGGCCTCATGCTCGTGATCTTGATGTGAGACGTTTCAAAGATCTATGCTGGCGACAATGTCTCCTAACATTGGAAGACTGGCTTTTCCTGCCGATTGCCTACCTCTCCATTAAAGATGAACCAAAACAGTGTCAGCAACTGGTGCTAGCATTTATGGGAAAATTTATGGCTTCAGATGCGCCCGCAGCCCTCAACTGGTTGGATGCTGAGGCCGTGCGGTATGCGAGACGTATAATCCGGCCGTTTACACCTTTGGAATTGGCAACACATCTGCGAATCTCTGACGCACATACGAGAAGAGTCCTCCGCAGCCTGTTGGATCAAGAAATTATATATGTTGCGAGCGGCATTCAGCGGTATCGAACTTATGCTCTACGAACGTAAACGGGTGGAGTGCGGGTGGCTCGGATGTGGCTACGTCAGACAATCGAATTTGCTCAGTACAGTGTAGCACTTGTTACAAACCTAGCGAATGTAGTTCCGTAGTGTAGTAGTTGGATGCTCTTGGAGAACGTTGTCCCACGGCAAATTGGTTGGACGTGCTTGGAGGAAGTTGTCCCACAACGTAGTAGTTGGGTGTGCTTGATCGCGTAGTCGTGGCAAGGTGGATGTAGCATGGCAGTATTTATGTTTATGTTAATGATTACTTGCTCGTGGCTGATTTATGAGTGAATGAGGCTACGCTATGTCACGTTGGAAGTATTTCCTTATGTGTGAGCTTATCTCCGCAATTCTAACGATCACCAGAGACGCTATTCGGCGTATATCACACCTTTTTATATTCTAACGGTCTCAGGGAAGCTTATTTCGATAATTTAGTGCGAAAACAGACCTAATTCATGGGTTTTGCTGAAATAAGCTCCCTGGTGAGCGTTAGAATTTCAGAGAGCTCAGGATCGTGCAAATAAGCTCATCTGTGATCGTTAGAATTTTCAGGAGGAGTTTTATATTTCATTGGCTTTACTCTAGCAGGTTTGTGGAGACTTCTAATGGAGATTTGTACTTTCTGTGTATTACGTTTTGTTTTGTTTCTGAGTTTCCATCTGTATGGTAGTGATGTCCTCAGATGTTTGCAATGTGCAAATCAGATCGGCTCCCTGGTTGGCACAGATAAGAGGGTTGGGTTAGGTTGTCTCGAATGGAAAACAAAAACAAAAAAAGACCACCTTACACACGAAGAGGTCTTTCATCCTAAGTTGTATTTGTCAATTTTCTGAGTCGCTTCTTACCCGTTTGTTGCTACTTGTACGTTCACTTTGCAGAGGATTTCACTAACTATCAGAACTCATTCATGCAACAGTATCTCCGTCTGCTATTAGACTTGTCCAGCCTAAGTTAACACACCTACATAGAAACCAATCGAGATAAACAGAACGCACCAAACAAATGCACCGATTCCAGAAATAACAGCATATCTCCCCATCCTCATGCGGCTCATGCCAGAAAAACAGCACATTAGATTACGCACGCCTGGGATGAAGTAACCCAGAATAACGGACCAGGACCCATATTTGAGAAACCACGTTTCTACCCTGCTAAATCGCTTGGCATTTACCCCAATCCATTTACCATACTTATCAAATAGGGGCCTGCCGGCTTTTCGGCCAATCGTATAACTCAGTATGCCTCCCGTAAACGCCCCGCCAAAACAGACAGCGATGGATACGGAATAATCCAGAACGGAGATCGAGGCGAGATAACCCACAAAGGTCATCAACACCTCATCCGGAATCGGTAGCCCAATAACACCAAGAGCGAGTAAACCATATATTGCGAAATACCCATATTGACTAATAATTTCTTTAGCAAATTCCATAACTTAACTCGCTCCTTATTTCGGTTCCACAATATCCTTCTCATGAGAGGGCAGTATTTGCTTCAATGAAGGGAAACGGATTTGACTAACCATGAGACCGGATAATACCACAATAACAAGATATGCTACAGCATGATTAAAATAAGGACTCCATAGAGCGAAGAAGGACATCAGTCCACCTGCAAATGTAATCGGCATTCCGACAAAACCACTAACTGGTGTTTTCTGGCAGTTATATCTTGCAAGACGAAGCGCTCCGCACACCGGGAACAGTGCTGTCAATGCCATGCCCAGCATACCAACTTCAGTCATCGAATTAAGGTACAGAATTAGCACAGGTGCTGTCCCGAAGGAAACGACATCAGCGAGTGAATCAAGTGCTTTACCAAATTCCCCTTCACAATTAAGCTTGCGTGCCGCATATCCATCAAATAAATCAAAGAACATCGCTACCCATATCATTGTCACAGCCAAGGCAAATTCCCCATGAATCGCCATAATGACCGCGAGCATCCCCGAACTTAAATTCCCCAAGGTTAAAATGGATGGTAAAGACTTCATAAAATTTAACTTCCTTTCATACTAGGCTTTAGGAAATGTAATATAAAAACGTACGCCATCCGGTGTATTCTCCACTCCATAACCACATCCGTGCAGATCGAGAATCTGTTTTGAAATGGCCAGGCCTAGCCCGGTCCCTCCCATTTTGCGATTGCGCGAGCGCTCTACACGGTAGAACCTCTCCCATATATATTGCCGTTCCTCTTCCGCAATGTGTTCACCTTTATTCTCAATCGTGACGTGAACACAACCTTCATGCCTGTTAATCTCAATCATTATATCGGTTTGCGGAACCGCGTGACGTATAGCATTCATCATAATATTGTAAAATACTTGCTCTAGCTTGCTTCGATCCCCTTCGACCGTCTGCTCCGTCGTGGATATAAGCACCACTTCGAGCCCTTTATCTTTCAGCTGAGGCCCGAGGCGCCCAGCAATATCTTCAATCATGTCAGCCAAAGCAATCGCTCCGGTATTCAGTTGAATCGCAGCAGATTCCAGTCGGACCAGATCCAGCATTTCTTCAACCATCGTTTCCATCTTAATGGCTTCATCTACAATGACTTCAATGTAGCGCTCCCGTTTGTTTTCACTCACACCGTCTTTCAGCCCTTCAGAATATCCTTTGATAATACTGATCGGTGTTTTGAGTTCATGAGAAGCATCGGCAAAAAACTTACGCTGACGCTGTTCAATCTGCTGTTTCAATTCCATATCGGTACGCATCTGTTCATTCGCCTGTTTAAGCTCTTCCAGCGTCTGACCCAATGTGCCTGATAGAGCATTCAGACTATCAGAAAGGCTACCAATCTCGTCCTTGCGCCGGATCGATGATCTCACCGTGAAATCCAGCGTGGACATCTTTTTCGCCACATGATTCAAAGCGAGCAGCGGCTTCGTTATGATTTTGGACAATAACAGGGCGAGCAACAGAATCAGCACAAACGCGCCCATACCGAAGTATGCATAGAATAAACGAGTAGCCTCATTCGCTTCCCGAACCTCCTGCAGGGAGGTGAGCGAGAAAATCAACTGTTGTTCCGCGCCGACACGTTGCACAGGAGCAATGGTAACGACGTTACGCACTCCGCTCCAGCTTTCCTTCCATTCTTCATTAATCATTTTGCCATTAGACAGCTTTTGCTGATCTTCTGACGACAACGGGAACCGACTGTCCAGAGCCTGCACGAGCAGGCCTTGTCTCTGACTCCAGGTAGCAAGATCCGGTAACACAACCTCCGTCAGAACTCCCGTCCATTCCTGCACAGGTAGCAACGATTCTTGAAAAGTTTCTGTGCCCCATGCAGCAGAAGCTGCATCTTGAATTTTGAAGGGATATACCGTAGGCTCAGCTTTACCCTGATCGCTGGAAGATCCCTTTACGGTCAGTTTTTGTCCAAATTTGAGATGTGACCTGATCCAGCCTGCGTTTTCACCATTAATGAACAACGACAGAGATACCTTCACACGTTTGCCATCTTCCTGAAGAAGCGTGATATGAAAGGGATCATCCACCAGCTTGCCTGTGTTCGTTAAAATAATGAGATGAGACTGATTTTGCCGCATGAATCTGCCCATTTCCTTTGCGAGTTGCATATCACTCCAGTGACTGGCAGAGAATTGCTGTTCAAACTTGGACAGCTTCTTTTTCATACTGCTAATCTTCTGATGCTGGTAAAAATCGGGGAACCAGATCAGTTGGGCAAGCACCGTTGTCCCATACAGCAGGACCACAAATCCGGCCATGACCAGAAACAGCTTCATCGTTACACCATTTCTTCTCATTCTTCTGCCTCAAAACGGTACCCCGTACCAATCACAGTACGAATGCACTTTGCTTCATCGCCCAGTTTACTGCGAAGCTTTTTGATATGCGTATCTACCACACGAGAATCCCCTTCAAAATCAAATCCCCACACCCGATTTAATATGGCTTCACGGGATAAGACAATGCCAGCATTCCGAGCCAGATAGAGTAGCAGATCATATTCCTTCGGTGCAAGCTCAACTTCAATCCCATTTCTCTCCAAACGTCTACCCCATGGATCGAGAATAACATCGCCAAAACGAATAACCCCCTGCTCCCGCCCCATCGCACCTTCCACTCGTTTCATCAGCGTCTCAGCCCGTGCAACCAGAACCCGGGGACTGAACGGCTTGGTAACATAATCGTCTACACCTAACTGAAATCCATGGATTTTGTCATCGTCTTCCGACCTTGCGGTTAGCATGATAATAGGTACGGCAGAAGTAGAGCGAATATGACCACATAATGTCCATCCGTCCATTTCAGGCATCAGTACATCCAGAATGACCAGGTCTACCTGATGCAAAGCCAGCTGTTCCAGCGCTTGGACTCCATCTTCCGCTTCAATAACATTCCATTGTTCTTTTATAAAATAATCGGCCACAATCTCACGAATGCGGCTTTCGTCTTCTACCAGAAGCACGGTTCTGATCATGACCGACTCTCCTTCTTTATTTCTATAGATAACATACCTGCTCAATGTGTCGTTCGTGTGTCCTGATTCATCCAGATCAATCCAGTTATACCGAGTAATCGACTCCACCATATATACGATTAATATATACCAAAAGTTACTATTTTTTATCAAAAATACGCAAAAAAGAAGCAGCCAACTAGTATTACACTGTTCGTTGACCGCTCCTGATATGAAATTTGGGATATGCTTTATTCAAATTATGCGCTCTGATGCGGCCCGTCCTGTTCTGGACAAGTGCATTCCAAACGCTGATTAACGTTGGTGCTCCAAACGATGTGCCACATGCAGTGTAGGTCCAACGAAGCGGTTCAACGGGAACCCGCCAGCAATCGCTTTGGTTACAAAAGCTTTCCCTTCACGTACAGCCTCTTTCACGGAAAGTCCGCGAGCGAGCCCGGCAGTAACGGCTGCAGATGTTGTGCAACCTGCACCATGGGTATAACCGGAACCTACAACATCAGCTTCGAACCAATCATAATTGGTTCCGTCATAGAGCAAGTCCATGGCTTTACCCGGGTTAATTACACCGCGATCTTTAATCAGAACATGTTTGGCACCATGCGCGTGAATGGTCGCTGCCGCAGCTTCCATCTGCTCTTTGGAACGAATCGGACCGCTCTTCGCCAGTTGGGAGGCTTCGAAGAGATTAGGTGTTACAAGATCCGCACCCGGGAGCAAAAATTCGATCATCGCTTCGGTGTTTTCTGGCTGCAGCACCTCATCCGTACCTTTGCACACCATAACTGGGTCAATAACGATTTGCGGCAGACCGCTACGGCGAATATGTTTGGCAACAAGCTCAATGATATCCACTGAACCGAGCATGCCCGTTTTCATCGCGTCAAAACCAATCCCATCCAGGACGGTGCGAAGCTGAGCCTCGACTACATTTAATTCTACAGGAAAGACCTGGTGATCCCATGTCTCAGGTTCCATGGAAACAACCGTTGTTAATACGGTCATGCCGTATACGCCCAGCTCCTGGAATGTTTTCAAATCGGCTTGAATGCCTGCGCCACCGCTCGTATCCGAGCCAGCGATAGTTAATGTTTTTGGAATCGTCATGGTCGTTCTATTCTCCTTCGTGTTTCAGTTGACACTATCCTATCCCTTGTACGAGCGGATGTCAATGGCATGTGAGGCTGTATGCAGCCATGCTTTTTCAACACAAAAGAGATCATATCTTAATTCAGATCTTTGGTTTCCAACCTTGTCATGGAACGTGTAGCGATCCATAAGCCAATTGCACCCAAGGTCAACGGAATTACGATGATGTTATTGACCGACATTGTAGGTCCATTGGAACTGCTGACCCCCCCGCACACGATGAGAACAAGGAAAATCGAAGCAACCATTGTAGCCGTCACCGAGTGCTTTCGCATACCGAAGAATAGAGGAATCAGAGACATGGCGGCAGCAGAGAGCGAACTTATCGTATATTTCAGTACGATCTGCCCCAAAGCAACAGATTCTACAGGCTCGGTAATAAAACCATAGTACTGATTGGCCGCCAGCAGGAGCACACCCATTAGAATGTCCGTAAACATGATCATCGTAAACGTAAAAATAAAAACTAATATTAACTTCGCAGCGATAATTTTATGCCGCTTGATCGGATAGGTAAACATCACATTCATCGTTTTGTCCCTATACTCGCTAATGATCAATTTGGATATCAAGGAACCAGCAAATATAATAAACACTGCTCTGGAAAATGTATCAATTAGCATAAAGGCACCCTGGTAATCGGCAAAGGCATAATCTTCAGCCCCGAAATCTGTAACACCAATCATAATCATAAATAGAAGAATGCTGACAATGGCGATGCCTGCACCCACAAAATTCCGGGCAAAGCGATGCTTGCGCCATTCCAGACGAATGAGTTTAAGCAACGTCATCAGCCCCTTTCATCAGACCCATGAAGTGCTCTTCCAAGGAATGCGAACGTTTAGAGATCGACTCCACCTCAACCCCGTGCTGAACCAATTTGCTGTTAAGATCGGAAGCCGTTATATCTGGGTCATAGACACGTAACGTCTGCTCATCGAACAACTTATAATTGCTCAGATGCAACAAATGTTCTACGACGTATGCAGCTTTCTTAGGATCTGCAGCCTGTACTTCAATATAATCGGTGTGACTGCCACGGATACTCTCCATGGATACTTCTTCGACAAGCCTTCCCTCGCGAATGATGCCAATCGTGTCCGCAACCTGCTCCACTTCGCCCAGAATGTGACTGGAGATCAGCATCGTGATGCGATATTCTGTGCTCAATCGTTTGAAGAGATCACGCATCTCTTTAATGCCCACCGGGTCAAGTCCATTGATCGGTTCATCCAGAATTAACAACTCGGGTGTTGTAATCAGCGCACGAGCCAGACCAAGACGTTGCTTCATACCGAGAGAAAAGTCCTTCACAGGTTTCCTGCCCGCATCCTTCAAACCGACCATTTCCATATGTTTTCCAATCATCTGTTTGCTCGTGAATCCCATATACTCACAGTGCAGATCAAGATTTTCCCATGCAGACAGTTTGTCATAGAAAAAGGGATACTCGATGATACTGCCCATTCGTTTCAATAACTCGTAAGAGTCCGGGTTGAGCTTTTCGCCAAAGAGTTCGATCTCACCCGCAGTAGGTTTAACAAGGTTGGTTAACATCTTCATTAATGTTGTTTTCCCTGCTCCGTTCGGCCCTAAAAACCCATAGATTTCGCCTTGCTTAATATTCATGTTAACACCGGATACGACCTCTGTTCCTTCGTACACCTTGGTAAGATTTATGGTCCGTGCAATATAACTCATCTGGTCATTCTCCTTTACGTCCCCCTCCTGGGGTGCTTATAACTGTATTGTAAAGAAAAAAGTCTGCTTTTTTATTAATCAAATCTTACAAAAACCTTAAGTTGGAACCTGTGCTATATCAGTTGAACTAAAGATTTTACACAGTCCACTCCGATGACATGTAAAACAATAGTTCAACTCATATAGTTCGACCGTTCACGTCCTGCATTCCTCCAACGTAAAAGAAAACACCGTCCGCTGATGTGGCACGCTATGAACATCAATACGTCCACCCATCCGTTCAACGAGTCGCTTCGTGATGGTTAGGCCGAGACCGCTGCCCTGATACATCCGATTACGGGAATCTTCCAACGTGTACATTCGTTCAAAGACACGACTGTGTTCATGTTCCGGGATACCTTTTCCTCGGTCCCATACTTGCACAGTAACGGGCTCTCCTTCTGTGTTCAGTATAGCTATTCCGAGCTCCTGGCCGTCCGCTCCGTATTTCATCGCATTGGTAATCAGGTTGTCCAGCACGCGATCCAGTGCCTCTTCGTTGGCGCGAACGAACACATCCTGCTCTGGAATGCTCAGTTCCACTTGTAACCCGAGCTTTGCAAGCAATTCGTAAAACGATAACATTTTTACCCGGCACAACTCACTGATATTCACCCGGCTAAGCTCCAGCTGACGGTCTCCCGATTCAAGCTTGGCGAGATCAAAAAAAGAATGCATCAGGCGCAGCACTTCCTGTGCTTTATCCTGTATTTTCTCCGTCATTACCCTCCGCTCCGCATCGGTCAGAGATGAACTGTGCAGCAACGTTTCACTGTACCCGAGTACAACCGTAAGCGGGGTCTTCAAATCATGCGAAATGTTGGAGAGCATATGACGTATCTCCTTCTCCTGGTTGGCATAGTCAGCCTTAGCCAGATGGGCGTGTTCAAGCAACCGGTTCATGTCGTTCAACAGCCGGCTTACCTGTGCATCACTATCAAATACAAGCAGACGTTCAAACGTGCCCTGTTCGAGAATACCCGACACTTTATTGTGAATATACGTTAGATGCTTACTTCGTATATGAAGGCGTAGTCCAAGCACAATAACAGCACACGCAAGCAGGATCGTTGATACCGCAAGCAACATCATCATACCGGCTCCGCCTCCAGCTTATATCCAATGCCCCATAACGTTTTAATGTAACGTGGAGCAGAAGGATCAACTTCCAGCTTTTCTCGCAAGCGGCGCATATGTACGTTGATAATATTTTCATCGCCATAATAGTGATCATTCCAGACGGACGCGTAAATCTGAGCCTTGGTGAACACTTTACCGGGATGGGTGACCAATAATTTTAAAATGCCAAACTCCTTGGACGTTAATTTGATCGGCTCTCCCTCGCGCTCTACCTCATACGTTTCCATGTCCACCACAAGTCCGCCGAGAATTATTCTGTGGTCGTGGGCTTCTTCTTCCGCAGGCTGAGCAGTGTAATTGGCACGGCGGATGGCCGCTTTGATGCGAGCTGTCAGCTCAATCAGCGAGAACGGTTTGCTCAAGTAATCGTCAGCCCCGAAGCCAAGACCCAGCGCTTTGTCTACGTCCCCATCTTTGGCAGATAGAATGAGTACGGGCACCAGACTTCTCGCGCGAATCGTTTGCAGGACTTCCATCCCGCTGCGATGCGGAAGCATGAGATCAAGAATAATCAGGTCAAAACCAGGCTTCGCCTCGTTGAACAGCCGTTCTGCCTCCAGACCATCATAGGCATATGTAAGGTCAAAGCCCTCTTTTTCCAAATAGGGACCAACCATCTCACTAATCGAACGATCATCTTCCACAAGCAACAAGCGATGACTTGACATAAACTCCCCTCCGGCATAAAACATTTTCTATGAAGCTATTCTATAAGACCGTTTTCTTTATTACCTCACAGTTTGATGAAATTGGCAATGACAGATCAAAAAAACCTGACCAAGCAGGCACTTCGGGTTGAAGTGTGCTCCATCAGGTTTATTAATGACGTTATTTATGATTGCGTTCGTTCACTAAACGATACGATGTGGATCAACAGTTATCTTGCAGCTATGCATGTTCTCCCCGAATCCAGCACAATCCAATTGTACCGGCCCCGGCATGAATGCTCACCACTGGAATAAATGGCATGATTTCTGTTCTCAAACGTGGAAGCAACTCTGCGATCTGCTGTTTGATGCTATGGGCTTCATCGTGATTGTTTGCATGCATAATGCACACATGTTTCACCTTCTCCATGTCTTTTTTCAGCATCTCGAGCATGCGCTCTTTTGTACGTTTGAACGTACGAATCTTCTCATTCACTACGACTTTGCCCTCTTCGAACCGAAGCAACAAGTGTATCTTGAGCAGTTGGCTGATAATCAGTTGTGTCCCGGTCACACGACCGCTGCGATGAAGATTTTGAAGACTCGCAGGAATCAGATAAAAAGACATGTTATCAATCATCTGTTCGATATGATGTTTAATCTCGGCAGCGGAACATCCCTGCTTCTGCCATTCCAGACCTTGCATAATCATCTCGCGAAGAGGATAAGCGCCTGCCCTTGAATCAATTGCGGTAACCGTCACGCCTGCCATCTCCGCTGCCTGCATCGAGGTGTGGAGCGTTCCGCTAAGTGCCGTGGAGCAATGAATCGTTATAATCTCATCATACTGATCCTTAATGGATTCATACAGTTCGATAAACTCACCAATCGGCGGTTGTGAACTGCTCGCGCGCGATGAAGTTGCCAATTTCTCATAAAAGGTATCGGACGAGATTTCTTCGGTTTCCCGGTAACATTCCTCGCCAAATACAATGCGCAGCGGCACAATGTAGATATGATTTTGCTCCGCAAAAGCGGAATCCAGTGTACTGGTGCTATCGGTGACCCATGCAATTTTCTTCATGACATCCTTCTCTCTTGCCGGATTGTTCGTGCTGGTAATCATCTACCCGTCGTCAGGCACATGCCCGGCCGTTATTTTAAATTTGAATAAACACAATTGTAAACGCTTGCGGTCTTACCTCTTCATTATAAAGGAATTCTCCCCTGCCTGTCTTGTGGCGCATTCATGAACAATCCCTCATGTTCCAGTATTCGCTAAAAAAATGTCTTGCCTGTGAAGGAATATATTGGTATGCTGTTGTCCTTCTCTCTTTTTCGCCTTGACTGAAGTGAACGGGTCCGCCGTTCAATCCACTTATCGGAGGTGTCATATGCTTTATTTTACGTTGGCTTCCAAAGCCTACGCCCGAAACCTGCAATATCGCGGGGCACACATGGTACATAACCTGGCAAGCGCCATGTTTGGTTACATGTATGCTTGTCTCTGGATCGGCATCGGGGCCGACCACCAGCTCGGAGAATATGGGGTGCAGGGGATGATCAGTTACATTGCATTTACGCAATCATCACTCTGGATTTCAGGTTTCCTGACGAACGGACTCGGTATTCCGCTCAGTGTCAGGACAGGGCAGATCGCACTGGATCTCATGCGTCCGGTACATCTGTTTACTCACCTGATGGCACGGGAATGGGGGCAGATCGCCTACCAGTTCGTGTACAAAAGCCTTCCCATCTACCTTCTCTACTCCATCGTTTTTTCCCTAAAATGGCCTTCAGAGGCCTGGACTCTGGGCTATGCCGCACTTGCACTTGCTGGCGCAGCATACTTGTCCATCTGCATGAACTATATTATCGGTGTCACATCCATGTGGACTACGGAATCATCCTGGCTACACTGGGCCAATCATGCCTTGATGAACCTGATGGCTGGTTTCTTCATCCCGCTGGAATGGTTGCCGAACTGGCTGGAACAACTGGCCTGGCTGTCGCCCTATCCCTTTTTACTCTATGTACCTACCCGAATTTACCTTGGTTTTGAAGACGGCTCCTTCCTATGGGGAACCTTGCTTTGGTGTGTTTTCATGACCCTGCTCTGCCTTGCCGTCACTAAAGTGTTACGTCGTAAAGTGGAGGTGCAAGGGGGATGAAACCTATCTCGTGGTTCCACTTATATAAAATACTCATTCAAACCAGCATCCGCAGCCGCATGCAGTACAAGTTTAACTTCGTGCTGGGAGCCATCTTGGCCGCTCTGATTCAAATCTCCGAATTTCTGATGGTCGCGTTAGTACTGCACAAATTCGGTGCGATCAAGGGCTGGTCGCTACATGAGATCGGTTATCTTTTTGCGATTATGACATTATCCAAAACGCTATATCGCACATTCGGCAACGAAGTGCACCATTTGGAAAAATATTTGGTGGGCGGTGAGCTGGATCAACTGCTGACACGACCGATGCCTGTCCTGCTCGCGCTGATGCCGCAGAACTTCCGCATCATGATCGGTGAAGTACTGCAAGGTGGATTCATTCTATGCTGGTCGCTTGCGGGCATGATGCACAGCGGGCAGATCGGCTGGACGGTTGTTCCGCTCTCCCTGTTTGTCATTGTGACTGGAGCTATCATTCTTTTTTCCATCGGACTCGCTACAGCCACACTTGGTTTCTGGACGACACGTATTGAAGAGTTGCAAGTCATCACAGAGGATGCGGCCCGTACCGCGGCTCAATATCCGCTCACCCTCTATCCCAAATGGATGTCCAGTATTCTGCTAACCGCCATTCCCGTCGGATTTGTAAACTACATTCCATCCCTCTACTTGCTTCGCGGCGAAGGCGGCGCTTGGGTGTTGGCCGTCATTGCTGCGGTAGCGGTGATATGTTTAGTTGCCAGCTTACGTTTCTGGGCGTTCGGCATGACTAAATATCAAAGTACGGGTAGTTAGAGAAGTTATATACGTTGAACGATATATTTACACATTAACGGAGAGGACAGAAAAAACCTGGAAAAGCGAAGCGCTCGCCTGAAAGCTTTCTGAAAGAAAGCTACTTCGGGAGCCTTCGCTTATCACCGGATTTTAACCTTTATTAAAAGAATTCAAAAAATCTGGGGATAACAGCGATTGGAAGGTTATTCTGTCATCGGAGTGTCTGTGTAAAATCATTTTTTCAATTTATATGAATTAACGGAGGAGGCGTAATACACATGAATATGATTACAGCACGCAACCTGCAAAAACAATTCAAAACTCCTGTCGTGCGGGAAGGCCGCTTCTCAGGCGTACGTACCTTGTTTTCACGCCAGTATGTAACCAAAGAAGCGGTACGTGATATCAGTTTTGATGTCAGGCAAGGAGAGTTTGTTGGCTACATCGGCCCCAACGGGGCTGGTAAATCCACTACGATCAAAATGCTGACAGGCATTCTTCACCCGACTGCGGGTGAGGTGATGCTTGGCGGGATGAATCCACATGAGGAAAGGCGCAAGACAGTGCGCAAGCTCGGCGTTGTGTTTGGACAGCGAAGTCAGCTCTGGTGGGACTTACCCGTGAAGGATTCCTATGACATTTTGGCAGAGATGTACGGCGTGAGTTCGGATGTCAAAAGGAAACGGTTGTCCCAGTTCGCCGAACTGCTGGACCTCGAATCATTCTGGGCCACTCCGGTTCGCAAGCTCTCTCTTGGACAGCGCATGCGGGCCGATCTGGCGGCATCCATGCTGCATGATCCAGAGCTGCTCTTTCTCGATGAACCCACCATCGGACTGGACGTGAATGCGAAGCGAAATATTCGCCAGTTCCTGCGCACATTAAATGAAGAGTTTGGCAAAACCATTCTGCTCACTACCCACGACATGGATGATATCGAACAGCTATGCAATCGCGTCATGGTTATTAACCACGGGCAACTGACCTATGACGGAACCATCGCCTCTCTTCGAGATACGATTGGTTTGCCTACATTGATCCGTGTCACCTTCCGCGGAAGGGTTCAACTGCCAGATGCATTACCTTCCGCCATTCAGGTTACAAGTATGGACAATCAGGTGCTGACGGCACTGGTGAACCGGAAGGAATGGCGTACGATGGATATTTTGAAAGAGCTGGAGCAGTGGGGAGAGATTGACGATATTGAGATGAAGGAACCCGACTTCGAGGATGTTATACACAAAGTATATTAATTAATCTAAGGTTGGCCTATCTTATAGTGAAACGGGTTATAGGGCTGTTCAAACGCCGTTACAGGAGAGAGGGACATGACGTACTGTAGTAACGGAGGTGAGGGTCTTGCTTGTGACCAGACATGTTCTTGCTGCACCCAGTCCCTATGCTACGCCTTATTACATCGTGCGCGGAACGAATCCCGGACCCGTCATGATGATTACATCCGGAGTTCATGGCAATGAAACCGCGAGCATGGCTGCTGCACAGAAGCTTGCCGATGATTTTGCCTCGGGGCGGCGTGTGATTCATCGCGGAACCTTGATTATTGTGCCGAGAGTCAACCAGCAGGCTTATGCGAAAAAAATCAGAGGCAAACCTGACCTGAACCGCACCTTTCCTCGCCGCAAGTCAGGAAAATCGAAGCATCCACTGGCAGCCGCCGTGTTCAAGCTTGCACGCGAGCATCAGCCTGACTGGTGGCTCGATCTGCATGAGGCAAATGGTCTGTCACAGCTCACTCCACGCGTGCTTGGACAAACGCTGATCACCAATCCCGGTAGCTCCAGCGTGCCGATCTGCCGCAGGGTGATTGAGCGCATGAACCGCTCTATACCGGTGGGCAAGCATCATTTTAATCTGAAGCGGCATGAGTTGCCCGGCTCCGCTCGGACAGCGGCTTCAAGGTTGCTACATGCGAAGTCTGTCACCGTGGAAACGTGCTGGAGCCTGAAACGCGCTGTACGGATCAAGTACCAGACGGAAATTGTTCATCATTTTCTACGAGAAGCAGGTATGACTTGAGGGAAAAAACAAAAACCACCTCCATTGCATAACCCGATGAATGAAATCGTGGGAAGCAATGGAGGTGGTGATTTTTTGTATCATCAATTCTGCATCACGGATTCCAGTATGTTTACAGAACCCTGTTTAGAAGGTATGCCGATCTGTTTTCCAATACCAAAACTTCTCTCCCTGAGAGATAATAAATCGCTCCAGCCATGTTTCGAAATTAGTATTGAAGTGACCTGAAAACTCTACGGAATTCATACTTTCACATAGTAATAAGTATTCTACCTCGCCTGAGTGCCACCGATCCAGATCAATCAAGATTCGATCACCAACAATGTTTGCCACGGCAATCTTACGATCTGTCGGTTCGTTATAATGCATGACATCTTGTGCAGAGTACAACACAACCTCTCCACCATATTCAGGATGCTCGAACAATGAGGCCCCGTTACATATTTGTAGAAAGCCTATGTAGTCAGGAGGTAATGAGACAGAAAAGAAATTCGAAACATCCTCAATCTTCTCCTGCGTTGCTCCAGGTTTCAACCTGTTTATAGCTGTCATTTTCCCCGCAGAAGTAAATATTTCAATCTGGCCATCATTTTGGTCAGACCATTCTTTAAACGCTTTGAATAACCCCATTCTTACGGCTCCTTATTAGTAAACTGACTTGTGAAATCGATTTTGAAGCAACCATTCTATGCTTTATTGCTCCATGTTTTTTACATCAGAAACAACCTGAAAACCTTTAGCTTTTCCGCTCAGGTATCCCTGTTCGTAAAAATCAATGCCATCGGGGGTTATTGTAATTGCCACCATTTCAACATCATTTTCTACCGAGTCAGCTACAATATATTTTCGATCTAATAAATAAGTTATCGCCCTATGTTTTTCTATATGTTCTGTTTGGTAAAATGCGCTTTTAGGGACAACGGCAGACTCACTTGTTGTAAACCATATGGAATAAAGTTCTGCCAGAATATCGTACCTCTCTTGTATCCTCTCTTTTATGACTATTTCTAGATCATCAAGCATGCCGAATCCCTCCTTTAATATATAGGAATAAGCAAAGCACGACTTCAAACGGGGATATTTATTTTTGCATCACGGATTCCAATATGTGCTTGCCAACAGGCTCCAGTAACGTGAGCGGATACAGATCTTTTTTCGTAAAAAACTTATAGATCGCATCCAGATACTCGTCCACACGATCGGCTGATCCAACGCCGTATCCTCTTGCCAACCGAAATAAAGCTCTGTTTCTCCGATTCGAATAGGTACATGACGCTAACCAACCTCAAATGGAAAATTCAAACGTTGTATTCGTTATATTCGTTTCTCTCCCCCCGTTTCCTGCTCATTACATACGACCTGTTTGCTCTTAAAAAATAGAAAAAGAGCCGTGATCACGACTCTACGGCTCTTTTTTCTCCACTCTAAAGGACTGGATATAACTATCGATTTCGTCCTCAGGTACAAGCAACAATCCGGCCAGCTGTTTTTGCATCTGCTCCAGATGTTCAATGTGCTGTTGAATATCGGTGATCCGTTCACGTACAAGTGTTTTCAACGTCTCTTTTTCCATATCGTCATTGCTTAGCAGCTCCAGCGTTTCCTTTATTGCTTTCAGCGAATAACCAAGTGTCTGTGCATCCTTGATGAACTTGACTTTGACCAGATAATCCTCGGTATATACGCGATATCCGTTGGAGGATCGATGCGGAGCAGGCAGTATGCCGCTGTCCTCATAATAACGAAGAGTTGCCATACTTACTCCCGTCTCTTTAGCCAATTGACCTCTTGTCATGGTCTGCACAACGCTCTCCCCTTTCCAACTGACTCATTGCGCTTGTTTGTTACGTATCTGCGTATACTCATGATCATAAGATGCCTCGGGAAATTTCACTGAACTTCCTTGCAGTAGAGGTTGTGCTTCACCTTTCAGATAACGGTCAAAAAAGGCAAGTGCATAACTTCTCGTAATATCGATATTATGCTCCGCAGACATATTCTTGGCAAACAAACGCGGTGAAATTAACGCAATATCCGTGAAGCTCTGATGGAAAAATCCATCCACGGTCAGATAATAAGTATCATTCAGACTATTATTCATAACATGTTTCAGATCAGGTTCAAATTCGGGATAGAATAATTTTTCATGCTCGGTAGGATTGGGTCCCAGGCTTTTAGCTGTCTTGCCAGACATGATGTACATAAACGGCTGTTTCAGCGACGACTTGGAAACACTGCCCCAAAATCCACCTTCCAGGCTGAGTCCTGCATGAAAACGTTCATCTTGTGCGAGTGCTTCGGCTGTTGTTGCCCCGCCATACGAATGTCCCATAATACCCGTGTGGCTCAGGTCAAGTCTGCCCTCCAGCACCTGATTCGGATCACTCACATTCCACTGTTCAAGCGTGTCGAGTACAAAACGTGCATCGGCCGCACGAATGCCGACTCCCTGTACATTATATTGATACAACTCTTCTGATGTTGCAAATTCTGGCCCGGCATCATAAGAAACCTTATGTCCATCCGGAAAGGTTACCCGAGCAGACGTATACGGATGATCCATCCCTACGACGATATAGCCATGGCTGACGAGTTCCTCCACCGCAGTCATACTTTGAAAACGGGCAGACCGGACACCGGGAGAGAACAGTATAACAGGATACGAGCTACTTGCATTAGACATCGTTGCGCCTTTTACCACATGGGTCGATATCGTATCCAGATAACTGAATACTTGAGATGGGATGCCAAACACCAGACTGATCGCTTCCCCCAATTCAGCAGGATATGACTCCGGTTTAATACCTTTTGCAACTTCCGGGTCTACTGGATACCACACATTAATCATCAGTTCCCGCTTGTCCCCGGCCTCAGGCGAAAGAGTCTCCTCACGAGATTCATCTACGATATGTTGTGAAAAGGTACCGATGGCAAATCGCCCCGTTGGCTCAGGCATTGTAAATTCTGGGAAATACCTTGTAAACATTCCTGATCCAATTCCCGAGAAAGCGGCAAGAAGAAGGATGAAGAGACCGCGCATCCAGGCACGTCCTTTTGACTTCTTCTTATGTATTTCTGGTGCTACGCTTCCAACACTGCGAGTCCATTTCATCACTTGAATCATTAACAGGATAAATAGAATGAGCGCGACAATATAAGACGGCAGTAACATCACCCGTACTGAGTCCATGATCGCATGTAGCAGAAAAGCAATCACCAAGGCACTGAGCATGCCAATCGAAAGCCTTCGCCTTTTCGCATAAAACGGTAAACCCAGCGCCCCTGCTATCGTCACTAGTACGAAAATCCATTCGAATATCTTCATGATTTTTCCTCCAAACGTTGTTGATACAACAACAATAAACCTTGAAGTATACTTCAAGGTCAAGGATTGAAATGAAAAATCATTAAATTATTCGACAGTCACCTTCGTACGCGGCATGGTATGCATTGCACCCGAAGTTACATGTGCCTGGACAACATATACTCCCGGCTCCTGAAATGTATACTTCACTTCATATATGCCATCACCTACAGAACTAGCCTTCACTGCCCCACGTGCCTCAAGCTCATCGGCATTCATCATTCCTTCTTCAATGGAAGGTGCCGCAGGTTCGTTCTGTTCGTCCCAGATTTGGAATTGTACCTGATCAGCATCATCTACAGGCTTCTCTCCCTGGGTTAGTTTGATCTGTAAAGCGACTTCTTCGTTCACCTTCGCCTGATCTGGCATCATCAGTTTCACTCGAATCATCTCCGGCATCTCGCCAGAGGCCGACTGTTCCGTATAAGAGCAGCCGGACATGATCAGCACCAGTATAAGCAGAGGCGTAAACCAGCGAGCTTGTCCCTTCATCACCGTTAGTCCTTTCTGAGTGTTTTACCGATTCCCCACAACATCACAATAATGATGATAAATGCGATCAGAGCCAGCAATGGAATCGTGATAAAACCAAACCAGTTCAAATAATCGGTATAGCATGGAACCTTACCACACGCCACAGCGTTGCCGGTAGCCGAGAAGATCCGCTGAATTGTTACGTGATACAAAGAAATGCCGCCCCCGATAAAGCTGAGCGGAAGCACGTACTTGGCAATCCCCACATCATCCTTGAAATACGCAATTCCTAGCAGAATCGTTAACGGATACATAAAGATGCGCTGAAACCAGCACAGATCACATGGCAGAAACTGCTTGATCTCACTTAAATAAAGACTTCCCAAGGTTGCAATGACAGATACAGCCCAGGCAATAAATAATCGGGTATCTACACTCCGTGCAGGCTTCTCTGAATTGGATGTTGCACTCATACCTCTGTCCTCCTCTTCCATTGTTCGTTTTGAATGATTTTATCATTCCTTTGTATTCTCTGAGTTCACTGCATGCTTATGTAATTGATTACGCGATTAATTATACCAAATATTTGCTCTTTCAGGCGAATACAAAAAAGCTGCCACAGGGGCAGCCTTTTCGGTTTGAATGTGAGATTAATTATATCAACATAAGACCGTATGGGATCACAGTGTTGATTGTTGCATTAAGCTTGCCTTACATTGCTTTAGTCAGTGTAATAGATCCATCTTTTTGAGCCCATTTCACATTCCATTGTAACAATTCAGCAATGAAACGCAGCGGTACTTGTGTACGTCCGTCTTTGTTAACAAACACGGTAGAACCTACGTTTTTCTTCATACCGTTGACTTCCATGACCGTGTTGTTCACCCAGAATACGAGTGTATCATCACCAGCCATAACGGTAACTTGCTGTGCTTTTTTGTCCCATTTCACCGTTGCGCCGATTCCCTCACTCAGGAAACGCAGCGGGATGTATGTTGTATTTTTCCAAAGCACAGGTGTGGTGTCCATGTTCGTTGTTTTATCGTTAATTCTCAGCATTTTGCTGTTCAGCTTCATCCAAACCGTTGTCATATCTGGCGCTGGTGTTGGCGCAGGCGTTGTAGGTGCTGCCTCTTGGAACTTGTCATTGAATTGAGTCACAATGGCATTACCCAGCGCTTGACCTACCCCGAACATCACTTTGAAGCCTTCACGATTCGTGGTGTAAGAAGCATCATAGTTGCCTGCCGCATATTGATCCAGCACTTTTTGCACCTGGTTTTCATGTGTTGTCAGCGCTTGTTGTGCTGCAGATTTAGGCAGGTTGCCTGCTGTTGCGGAATCCAGGAATGTAGCGAATTCCGTTGTGAAGCCGTCGATCCGTTTTTGCACGGCTGCACGTGCGGTAGCATCATTGTCTTTTACGGCTTTAACATAATCACTTTGAGCGTTAACATGGTTAGTCACCCAGATTTTTTCGAATGCATTCGCTCCTTCATTTCCATAAATAGAAGCAATTGCAGCTTTGAAGTCCGCTGTATTTCCAGCTTCTGCGGTTACGAGGGCATTCGATGCCGCTGTGCGTCCATCATATTGCTCTTGCATTTGCAGAGCGGAAAGCGCAAAGTGCTCCGAAGCCAAGTGGTTAAGTGCCGATCTCAGGTCAGCTGCTTTGGTATCCGCTTTGGTGTTGTTAAACTTCTCAGGCATCTGTGTTGTAATCGCAGTCGAAAGTGCTTTACTTACGTCAAACATCTCCTTGAAGCCTTCACGATATGCCTTGTATGCATCGGTGTAATCTCCAGCTACGTACTCGTCGAATACTTTCTGCACGAGATCTTCATGCACTTTCAATGCTTGTTTTGCTGCGTCTTTCGGCAGTTTGCCTTCTGTCGCTGTGCTCAGGAATGTGGAGAATTCATCTACGAATCCGTTGATGTTATCCTGAGCTTGCTTGATACCAGTCTGGTTACCCATCTTGGTTGCTTTCACCAGATCATCGGTGTATTTGTTATGTGCGCGGAAGATGCGTTCGAATTCTTTGGCACCAGCTTCACCGTAAAGCGAGGCAATCGCCGGTTGCATATCCAGTGCATTTTGATCAAGTGCTTTGTAGGCTGCATCTGCATCTTTGGCTCCATCATAAGCTTTCGCCATGGCTGTTACCGCCAGAGCAAAGTGCTCAGACAACAGATGATCCAGATTCGCTCTCAGGTCAGCCGCAGGGGTGTTCACGGATGCTTTCATCATGGTCATGGAAGTGGAAGACTGGGGTGCAGCAGCAGCTCCCGCGATTCCTGGCATTAACAGCGACAAGCTAAGTACTGGTGCAATAAATGTTTTCATTTTCATCTTCATTGGTGAGTCACTCCTTAAGTATGTTTTTGGTTCCTTTGTTTCTTTGTCGTTGTCTTCATAGGGTGTAACGCACGGTTCTCCATTCTGGATCACTCCGCAGGCAAAAAAAATTACAGCTTTCGATAAAGAAAGCCGCAAATGCTTGATACACCAGTGTTTTTTTATCTAAAAAAAAATTAAAATTCTAGTGATCTGAGTCTGATCTGAGTCTAAAATGCACAACTCATCTGTAATATACCATATAGATTTAATTCACTCGTCGATCCACAAGTGCGTGTACATCCTTCAAATTCATATCATGCAAATTTCCTATATTTCTCAATAATAGCTTACATTGCGAGTAAACCTGAGATACAATAGAGGCAAACGCTCTCCATCGAATGGAAAAGGAGGTCAACTCATGACTTGGCTACCTTATGCATTGGTTATCGGTATTGCCTTATTTGGCGGGATTGCTACACTTATCATCGGGAATTCGAAAGCCAATCGCATCAGTAACCCCGAATATGATCGCCGTACACGGCAAAATCTGAGTAAACTTACATATGTATACGTCGGTGCCATCGTACTGGGCATAGGCGGATTTGTCCTGTATTTGTACAACTGATCGTCATCCACTGAATGCTAAAGTAACATCTCTTTGAATACGGCAACTCTCCGCACGCCTCGCTCCATGTGTTGCACCATCGGGGAGGTTACTCCCCTCTCCCTGATCCACGCCAGCCAGCCGCGCAGCATCCATAGGTGAATTTGTTCATACAACTGTTCTCTTGTGAGCAGTCCCCCGGCCTCAGCGTACCCTTCCATTACTTCTTCTATAGTCGATATAGACTCATTCGCTCTTGCGGTTGCAGGAATCATCGAGGTAAGCGCGGCAGCCACATCAAAATGCGGATCACCTCTTCTCACCTCTCCAAAATCGATCAAAAGCGTCTTTTGCTTCATAAATAACATATTCCACACACCCAGATCACCATGAATCAAGCTATCATTTCTCACGATGTACTCCGTACATTGCTCTACATGCCCCTCAAGTGAACCGATAATAGCTGACGAAGATCCCCTGACTTCATCACGGACTTGTGACCATAATAGAGATAACGCAAAACGATCCTGCTGATCCATGATTTCAAGCTTGTGAGCAGCATGGTGGAAGCGAGCAAGCATGTTCCCAAATTCAACAAAATGCATGGTTTCCTGATCGTACGGTACCGTTTCTTCCACATAGTACTGCAAATTATAAATTTCATCATTCAAATGCACATAGGACAACCCATTCCGCGCAATGACCATTGCTGGAGAGATGTTTTGCAATGACAGAACGTGATGAAGCCTCTCTTCGTTTACAGCCTGCCGCTCATCTCTAAGTTTACGCAACACGAATCTACCTGCTGAAGAATCGATGCATTTTGCTTCAGAGCTCGTCCCCTGTTTCATCACTTCCACGCGCTGTATCCGACCAATATCATAAAACTCTTCAATAAACTCTTTCATAACGCGATGATCCATCTGCTCCCCTCCTTAATTATGAAACCCAAACAAGATGCTCCCCTTATAACCTTTACATCGCAACTACCCATCATGATGCAAAGATCGTTACACATGTTTACAAGTTGGAGATAATTCAGAATTATTCTGGATAAGTTCGGGGGGTAATATAAAGCCATAAGGAACAGCAAGACAACAAATAACCCAACTTAAAGGAGAGATATATGATGAAGAAAAACATGAAAAAATCCGTAGCTACAATGATGGTGCTGGGTATGACCTTAACCGGAGCAGCCGGTGTATACGCCGGAACACAATTGGAGAAAATCTCGGCTTACCTCAATCATGGAATCAGCTTTAATGTAGACGGTGCAGCATACTCGCCGACTGACGGGAACGGTAAAAAACTGGCTCCAATCACGTACAATAACTCGACTTATCTACCGGTTCGCGCACTGGCTGATGCACTGCATGTGCCTGTAACGTATGATGGTGCCAATAAACAAGTTATTATTGGTGAAGCGAACAGCAATCCAACTGCACTAACCAATGTAACCTATACCGTAGCGCAAAAAGAAGCGATCCAGAAAGCATTTGCTCAATTCGATGGCTTTGAGACAGCATATGCTCCACAGCAAATGACTGCAGGTGATACATTCAAAAGCGTAGCCGTTGGCGACGGTGTAAGCTTCATTTTCAATCACATGAAGGTTGATGTTTCTCCAAGAGATTATTCGGACGGTTACACGAGCAAAGAGGTTAAACTGTCCAATGGTGTTAGTGCAAAATGGTATACACCAAGCGATATCGGCATGTTAACCTTCGAACTGGATGATCGGTATGTCACACTCAGCTCGCCAGATCATAAGCTGTCCCAAGCACAGTTGCAACAAGTCGCTGTCTCTGTACAAAAAGTAAAAGGCGGCAATGATCAAGGTATTACGGCTTTTGAAAATGTAAGTTACTCCAAACAGCAGCTGGAACAGATCCGTAAATCATTTGCTCAATTTGATGGTTTCACCACTGCTTATGCTCCACAACATATGGTTGCGGGAGATGCTTTCAAAAGTGTTGGTGCAGGCGGTGATGGCGTGAACTTTGTCTTCAACCGCATGAATGTAACGGTGTCTCCTAGAGACTACTCGTTCAGCTATGATGGCAAAACAGTAAAATTGCCTAACGGCGTATCTGCCAAATGGTACACACCGGATAAAACTGACATGCTTACATTCAAGCTGGATGATCGTTATGTCACACTCAGCTCGTCAAATAACCAATTGACGAATACCCAACTGGAACAGATGGCCGTAGCTGTGCAAAAAGTAAAATAATGCAATCCTATTCTGCGTAACGCTCATAAAGCATCATCTGATCATAAACCCATAACATCATAAATAAAATAACAAAACACATACGATATCGGCTCTTCCGTTCTTCAGACTTGGGAGCCGTATAGTGTGTGTTTTGTCTTGGTTATAGGCCGTTTATGCTGCTCGCAAAACGCGGCTTTTGTCCGGCTTCATTTTGATGCGGAAAGGGTTATAATAAATAAAGTTATCCCGATTTTTGCAAAATACAAACAGAAAGGAATGAGTGTACTATGAATCAGCGCATTGATCTGTCGCCAGAGGAGCTGCAGCAGCTTGCCGTCCAATTCAACAAAGCTTCGCAGAATGGACAAGACATCGTTAACCAACTCAAAACGATGATTGATCAATCCGAAGGTCAATGGGAAGGCAATCGGCAGCGTGATTTCCTTGAGCGTATGAATAACAGTATGACCACGGTGAGCAGTTATTTACGAGGTTTAATGGAGACAGGCACGCAGCTGCAGCAGACTGCAGAACGTTTCCGTGAAACGGATCAGTCACGTTAGTACTGATCCGTTTGTATCAAGAATACCAGCAGCCGCGGCCAACATCAGAATTGGCGTAATGTATTGTCACGCCTGCTCAAGCTCTGCCGCAAAAACCTCTTCTTCTTCATCACTATACCCCTTGAAAATAACTTCATCAATGTCTCCGTGATTAAATACATAAGTGTAATCTGGATTAATGTAACCTTCCGGGTACGGGCAGCCAATATAGTCAAACTGCCGCGGAGGTTCGGTCATTAACATTTGTTTCCTTCCATAGATGACGAGTTTTTTTGTACCCTCTTTCAAACGAATTACAGACCCGTTGGGCAACAGTGCAGGTATATTATTTTCCAAACTTTTCATCCTCCTCATATCTAGTGACCTTGTAATTAGGTCTGCTTTTCGCTGAATTAAACCGATTTTGGTCTGTTCATGACTCGGCGAAGCCAGTAATATCGATGCAGATCCATAACAAAATGAAAGACAACAAAAGCCAGCAGGATGTATACACATATCAGAACAACAGCCACTGTCTGCTGTGTTACGAAGGCCAATGAAATGTTGGCCAGCAAGTATGCCCCTCCTGTAATTGCGGTTAAGGTAGCAATGGGCATACCATTACTTTTCTCCCCCTTTTTACGCTGGGACGGCTGCTTTAATTTTTGTAAACGAAACCTTACATACTGAGATAAGGCAAAGAAGTATACTGCAAAAGATCCAATCGCATACCATGGCGTAGTCAGTCCCAGTGCTTCATAGGCGAATTTCTGTATAACTACCATAAATGAAGCTGAACACACCAGTCCGAATACGCCTCGAAACAAGACATAATTGAGCTGTAGCCTGCGCGGGAATGCAATCAGGGCAATGGCCCATAGATTCATAACAGCTAGCGGCGGAAGTAGCAGATAGGCATACAGAGCTTGAAACGGAACACTGAATATAGGTATCACAAGAAATACATTGAGAAAAAACAGAACCAGTGTGCCTGCGCTGAGCCGAATACCATCCAGCGCATAGATGACCAGATAATTCTCGAACGTTTCCTTGGGATACGATGTCCCTTCATACATCACGGGACCAGCAGCCGTATTTCCCTTATGCACTGAAGGTTTTGAACGCTGTTTATTCGCCATCTACTTAAACCACCCCGCCACGGTAGACCAGGCCTTCTTCGCGCCATGCTTGACAACATCCTTCACCGAATCATCCTTTCCGTCACCGTCCAGGTCCATATCCAGCTTTATCCCTTCCGCAAGATAGGTTAGACCGACCGAAACCCCCAGGCCAACGGCACCTACTGCCAGTACAGGTGCTGCTGCTGGCAGAACGGCCGCAGTTAGAAGAGTCGCTCCTACAGTGGTGGCTCCTCCTACGACAACATTCCCGATAATGTCACCCGCGATCTTGTCGGTACCTGCATTCTGACTAATATTCTCTTTCGTATCGTTGAATACATCTATACCCACACTGGCCCAACCCAGCTTGTCCGTCAACGCTGATTTGACGGCATAACCTGGTTTGATCATGGCGGCAACTTCTTTCATCTGCGGGGTGGCCGTTCCGTTGGCAATTTTGGCCTCAATGTCACGTACATAATGGATTTTATAGTCTCTTGGCCGCCCATTTGGAGCCTTATTTCCTTTGACTGCATCATGACTCTCACGAACCAGAACCCGAGGTGTATTTCGATCCAGCTGAGCTTTCACCATGTAACCGTTCTTCACTCGATATCCCAAACGGGCAACCGCCATAGCTGCAGTTAATGTACCGACCGTGCTGCCCAGCCCATCAAACGGAGCAAGCAGATTAATGCCCGTCACTCCAAATTGGCCACCAGAGTTATCCTTCTGCTCCATCGTCTGCCGGGTTGTTTTCACATAAGCGGCCAGCTGCTGCATGCTTTGCCCTGCACTTTGGAAACGTTGCTGATGCGCCTGATACAGCCCAATAATCGTCTGCCGGTTACCCGATTGCCATGCGGCTCCTTGGATCGCATGCTGCAACATACCATCAACCTGCTGTAGCTGTGCAGTGACTTGTTCAATCTGCTGGGCAAGAGCATTCAGATATTCTGCTTTCATAACAATCTTTGTCATGTTCAATCCCCCTAACTTTTCGGACGTAATGTCCCTCCCGTTCAGCGCACATAGGGAAGAACGGATATGGAACGTGTTGTCAGCAGAAAGAGACTCTGTACCAGCTCTTCCTCCGTTACGATGAATGCAGTAAACACATCCTCTGTCTCCCCTTCAAGAAAGAGCCAGTTTCCACTCGTACTGCCGATAAAATAAATGACTTGTGATCTCTCATCTGCACCCCGGGTATATACTTCAAATCGGCTCTGCTGCTCTAGAGCAGCAAAACTGCAGCACAAGGGCTGCACCCAGCCCTGATCCAGATGTTTATCTTCTTCCAATATGACCTGCATTTTATCGGTTGCTTCGGTTTCTTTAGCATCTTCGGTTCTTTCGCTTATCCCCGCTTGTTCATCACCATGTCCCGCTGGACTTATCTCCAATTCAAACAAGCGGCGCAATGTGTCGGCCCCGATGGACGTGCGCATACTCTCTTGTCCCAGATCAGGAACAGCTTCTGGCGGAGTATCATTCATATCCAGTCGGTTACCGAGAACTTGAAACATATCCTGTAAGGAGGGATATGAAGTGAATACGGACTGGTGATGCATAGGCTTCCAGATCCATTCGACCAACAGATTACTTGATAAAAAACCATACGTTACGGATCTGCCCTGATCCGTGTTGAATAACTCCAGACGAGTTACCGCACTGCTCAGTTTGCAAGCCGTAAGCAGCGTATGTACCTGAGGTTCTAACGTAATTTCCTGATCGCTAATGTTTATTACATGATCCTGTACCAAGCCTTTGAGAATCTGCGTGTACGAAGGTGCAGCCTCTCCCCGGCCTGCAGCAGCATGCAATTCTGCCCGAAGCTGTTTTGCCTCTGGTATATTCAAGATATCAAATAGAAAGAGCGTCTCCGAACCGTTACACTGAAAGGATGTATAAAATGACACGTGTATTCCCCTTTTCAAAAATGAATACCCTTAAAAAGCACTCATTCTTTTATTGTAAAAGGAACGCGGGCGCTGCTCAATGTGCCCCCATTCCTGAAGTTAAGCAGTCAGGCCTGATTATATATACCCAATTATAAATATAAAAGGCACAGCAAATATGCTGTCCCCCTATTTTTTTGCCTTAGTTCATCTTCATATCTGTTACTCGGATCACTCTTCTGTAATACAACGCATCCATCAATTCCTCCCAATCCAGCTCATCCACATTCACGTCCCGGAAAAATACTGAAGCAGAAGGAAGGAAGCTAAGTAATGGCCCGGTTCCTCCACAGATCAGAGCCCCGCCATCTCCACCTTTTGGCATCACTTCTCCATCTGCACCCAGTGTAAGCTCGTACTTATATGGATCTCCGGCAAACTGTACACCGAAGAAGTTCGGCAACTCCAGATCATAAGGGTGATGATGTTCTCCATCTGTTTCTGTATCAGCCGACGCCTGCTCAGACTGAACCGGACTCTCCGGCTTCCCCAGATGTCTTAATCTCATCGTATAATCAAAGCTGTCTCCCCAAGGAAATAACGTGCGACAACCTCCACCATAGATATACTCCCACTCGTCTTCCGTCAACAAACTGAATCCCGCCGTTGTTTCTTCCGTTACAATGTCCTCCAGTTCGATTCCTTCATTAAACCAGAGAATTCGAACCTCTCCTTGGTCTTGAATCAGTTTGAATTCCAGATGAAGTTCATATTCATTCAGCCCCGATTCCTTGAATTCGGCTAAGGCTTTAGGAAAATCAGCATGTTCCTGGGCAAATGCTTCTTCCTCGGTTACCTCAATCCACCCCAGGGAGATGGTCTCACACTCCACAAGCATCGGGCCAATATTGACCTCTCTCACAGGTGACATCCGGCCTGCCAGAAAGGATTGTACGTCCTCAATCCCGTAACTGCTTGCAGTTTCGTGCAGATCAGCAGTCGTTTCCTCATCCATCCCGTGATGCCACTTTTCCCAGCCTAATGTTACCTGATCACCTGGAACAAATACGAATCGCTGTTCATCCTGTGTAAACACTCCGGTCTGAGTCCGCTGTCCATATCGTTCAAACGTCTGCAATCCCTCATACTGCATCCCTTCAGGCAACTGAAGCGCAACACGTTGCATCCATTCCTGCTTGTCCTGTTCAGACAGCCCCTGCCAGACGCTTTTCGTTAAAGCTTCCATCTCCATCCACCTCTCACTGCAACTTTTGGCGTCTAATACTTTAGTTAATGAGTCACCAGACCCGTTTATTTCAATTGGTGACAGCTCGTTTATTTGCCTGCGGCATGCGACAGCCTCAGTAACAATTCTTTTCGTTTGCCCTCCGCCTTACGGACCAGTGCAGCCAGTTTCTCTACCTTGCCAAAAATCGGGTAGAGCACTCGCTGAACTTCATATGATTCCAACTCCTGAACCTGTTCCAGCAACCACTCAAGCTTCTCGTCCTGCTCGAACTCCGGCAACAATTTGAGTTTCAATCCGTCCGTTGAACGGCGCAAACTCTGAACGAGAACCGATACTGAGTCTGCTGTCACACCATACTTATCGGCAAAGGCAGCAATAAATTTGTCCTGAATCATCTGATGTTCGTCATCGACCTGCGCCATATATTCGTAAATCAGAGGAAAATACTGCTCGCTCGTAAGTCCAAGCCCAAAGGCGGCATAACTTCCCGGCATCCCACTCTTCTCCCCTTCTGTATCTGCATAAAACTCAAATTCCTGGATGGCTGCTCGTGCGTATTGTTCCAGAAGTGAACGCAGCTCAGGATATTCTAGAGCATTCGCAAAGAATCGGTGTGTATCCGATTTGGCAAGTCCTTTGACCGGCAGGTACTGTTTTACTTTGGATTTCAGTTTGATGTGATAACTCTTGGGGAACCCCTGCTCCAGCAAACGAATAATAAAGGCTATCGCCTGTTGATATGCTCCCGGTTCTTCCTGATGTATTTGAATCGCTATCCTCGCAAAAACATCATTGGCCTGGCATTCCACCTGCTCCGTCTTAACATAAGTATCTTCCGGCTTATATGTACCGCTGCCCTCAGTCAACATCCGATCTGCCTGCTCACTACCGAGCTGCTTGGCCAGTTCCAGAAACCTAAGCCCTCTTGGCTTGCTGTAGCTAGGTTCGAAACGCAAAATCATCACCGCTGCATAGAGTAGCAGATCTATAGAGTGTGAACTCTTAACCTGCCCGTCCAGCTTCTGATCTGGCTTCAACGAGTATTCATTTTCACAATATTCTGAAATCTGTACGTCGAAATACTGTGGTAAAAACTGCTTCTCCGCCCATAGCGTCAAGGCATAAATGATCGTATGACGGTGCTCGGCGAGAGCATCCTTTCGCTCCCGATTTAACGTTTGAATCTGTTCATATTGTCTAATGATCCATGTTGCATCCATCGATGGAAACAACACGGGATCGAGCAGATGTTTTGCCAAAAAAGTCGTTTCGAGCGGCTTGGTCGGGTATACACCATTCTCCAGTTTTTGATCCGTATACGTCCGAATCCGTTCGAGCAGCTTCTGTCTTTTCTCTTCATTGATGTATTCCAGCAACGTCAGCTTCAGCATCCCGTTGCTTGTAGGAAACTTTCCTCTAAACGTAAACCGGTAATCAATCAGCGGTGTATCTGCCCATTCGGCTAACTTCTCCTGAACCACCTCGACCAGCCGCGGCTGTATCTCGGTGCGTACCAGTTCTTCTGTAAACCGGATCGTCTGCGTGGATAATGAGCCTTCATCCCAACCCATGTCCAGGCTATCTACAATCGTTCTTCCCGGCTTGTACAAAACAAAGATATCATCAAATATGCCCATCTGCAGTTTCGTTCTTTGGATCGTCTGCTCTAAATCCTTACGTGCCGTTTGCTCATCAAACCATTCATGAATAGCCTGAATCATCTCTTCCAAAGCTTGTTCCACTGCTGCTGTCATTCTATCTCCTGCCTTTCCGTAAAACATGTTGTATGTACTCTTGTTCTGCAACCCTAATGATTCTATATCAACCAGACCGGCAACCTGTCTATTCAATGTTAAATACGTATTTCCGTTCGCAATCCACCTATATTTTACACGTTCAACTATACTCGCAACAATAAGTCTTACGCACGGTTGTTCCCTATCAATGCTGAAGTAGCAAGTCTCTTCTCCGGCGTGAAACTTCGGAGGAAGCACAAAAAAAACACTGAATGTAGACATCATCTGTCCTATTTCAGTGTATTTATGAAATTGCCTATATCCTCATCGGACTTTCGTACGATTACTTGAAGACTAAACTCCTACAACTGAGCAAAACAGAAATCATTTAGGTTATAAAATATTCAGGTCATGTATGATATAGATATCCCCAAATTTTAACAGACACTATATAATGTAAATAGATATTGCATACCACACTTATGAAGGAGGATACAATGATGAAGTTGACAGAACAAGGTGTGTTAGTGCTTGAAGAAAAGGATATTGACTATATGTACTGCTACCGGGATCGAGACGGATTTAGGTTTGATGACTCATTTTTCATTGAATTAGAGTCACAAAAAATAACATTCTCTGAAGGCGATGTCCGAACGATTCACTTTCAGTTTGACAAAGAAGAGTACCCGCTTTACGAAGAACGCGAACGACTTGTTTCGGAGGTTCAGTCAGCCGTTCGTACACTTGACCCTAGCTACGATGGTTCGTATGTGAAATGAAGCGTTTAGCATCGTTATATTCATTAATTAATTCATCCAGCACCATCGACTGACGAATGACTTCTGGATGTTGCAGACTCGTATATTGGTTTGCCATCTGGTAAAGTCTCTGCCTTGCGTTTTCGATACATTCCTGAAGGGTTTCCGGGTTCCGTACCATCGTTCTGCCCCCATTCATTCCTTGAATTCATCATCCAAATAAGACCATATATTATAATATTCGGAATGAAGCAGGATTCAGATTACCTTTATTTCAAATTTTATATATTATTTTTCTAAAAGCAGCGTTTATCCTTATTGAGTTCGAAACTCGAATGATATGCAAAAAAGACACCAGATTGGCTTATCGCCTTTCTGGTGTCTAACATGTCTAGATGTACAGCTTATTCGATGTTAAAGTGTCGCATTGTTATCTGAGCCCAATATCCGAGAAGCGATTGTTGATCGTTTCAGGAAAAGCATGTTTAATTGCATCAATGGCAGCCTGTTCCGTACCCCCTGCGTTTCGAATCAGTTCAATAACTTGCTGTACACTTTCCGGTTCCCTTGCATCCCATGCCGCGGAATCATCCAGTACTTCAACAATAGATGCATGGAGATCAGCGAGCTGTGTATATTTTACAATGACTTGATCCATATGCGGCGATAAATGTTCAAGCGCTCTGACATATGAGGCGATGTCCCCTCTTGTATAAGCATAATAGCGAAGCACCGCTGCCGCCTGATTGCTCTCATAGTTTCCGGACTGCAGCACATCCGCAACCGCGGTGTATGCGGCAGAACCGCAAGCGTAATCTTGCGCTGGCAGCATATAGTCGTGCGTTTCCCATTTGTATACAGCCTGTATTAACGACTCCTTGCACACTTCCCACATATCGATGGACTGTTGAGCTTCCAACACTTGATAATACCAATAGGGCGAGTTATTCCGGCCGACTAACGTATAGGGTAAACGACGAATCTCAGACTCATCTCCTGTGCAGAAAAATAGGACTTCCTCGTCATCATCGTATCCGACAGCCACCACAAATTGATCATGCCATAACACCGCCCCGGTTCCCCGGTCGATCGAATTTTTGATATTCAGTAATGCATGCTTCTGATAGAGCGGAAACGTCGGTTCAAAGGAAAACCCGGCAGCTTGACTCGCTGTCACTCCGATGAAATCGGCAGCAACAAAGTTTTCTGCCATCCAGTTATATGCCGAGATGGATTCTTTCGTCAGACGACGGTCCACCACGAAACGAAAAAGACTTGCTGTCATGCCTGCAATCATATATCGCGGAAGATGTGTCCACTTTTTGTATAATAAAATAGGATATAACGCATCTGCATAGGTGCCTGCTCCGTATCGCCATGTATCCGTGTTCGTGGTACCCGCATTGGTCTGAGGTAGTCGTTGCATTAAATCAGCTAAATCAGTCAATAACCTCATTCTCTTCATTCTTTGAGCCCCGTTCCTGTATCCATTCTGCCTTCCTTTTGTTCATCGTACCTCTGCATCCCCAGTTCTACCGTGCGGAATGTGTGCCCCAGCGGGGTACCGTAGATCGTTTACGATCGGCATACTGCGCTGATACGGTACGAAAAGAATCTACCGCCTGCTCTTCGAGTAACTTCGCCTGTCCAAGAAACTGCGCAAGTTGCTCATTGGCATCCTCCCGCAGCGCAAGCCCATGTTTTTCCCGTACCAGAAGTGCTCTCATCTGCTGGATCCGTTCAGCAATCCGGTTATAACACATCCAGGCTTGCTCCAGTTCAGTCCATAAGCCGCGAACATCATGCAAATACATTCGAATCTCGGTACGCGATTGGCAGTACGAATCCAGAAGGTAAGCTGCTCCTGCACCATCGTAATCTCCAGAGCGAAGTGCTTCAATCCAAACATTATATGCCAGCCGGCCGGAAGCTATATTTTGATCAGGTAACAAACGGTACGGAATATCCCAATCCTCCATTGCCAGGCGTAAAGATTCCAGCACCATCTCCTGCTCTGTACGTTGCACCTGATCACCAAAGATCTGACAGTACCAGAAACCGGTGAAATTCAATCCGAAATTATCATACAGCAAAATATGCGGCTCTTTGTTCCAGCCATCCTGCACATAAAAGACCCGATCTGCATCATCATATCCATAAATGACACCAAATTCGGGCATCCAGTAGATGACGCCTTTACCCTCATCCAGGCTACGCTTGACCCAATTCACAGCATCTTGTTGATAATATGCAAATGTCGGATGGCGACTGCGTCCCCCGTCATATATGGTAAATAGGCCAAGATTGTCGATACCGCCTTGATGAGACACTCCCCACTGGCCATATGCCGTTACCGACATCGGCAGTAATCTCTTATGGACGGACAATTTAAAGGCCATGCCGGTGTACCCTGCAAGCATATACTTCTCACCCTGGAATTGACCTGTATGCCGCAAAATCGCATGTAGGCTGTCCACAAATGACTTTGATTCCCTTGTCATCACCAGATGCTCCAGCATGTTCTCAGCCATCCTGTTCTCTCCCTTTCTGTCCCCTGCTGAGCCGCTCTGTCATTTCTTCTACCTGCTTCATCAGCTTGCTTCTGAGCCATCCTGGGGAGAGTAGTTCCTCCCACTCCGCGGCGTACAGATGTTGCAAAAATACGTCCGCATCGTGAAATTCAATCAAGCAGACCTGCCCCTTTTGCTCCCGAATCCGGTACCCTCGCCACAGCTCCGATTGCTGCATCTCACGGAAACGAATCTCGGCCACAAACGGTTTTCGAACAGGCAATGCATCTCCCCAGGTGCTCATCCATGTATCCTGGTTGCATTCAAAGCGTTCCTCCAGCAGCGTCAGCTGCACGATGCTTTCCAGCCGAATCGGTGTCTGTTGCAGCGGGTCAGTCTCGTAACCGACTACATAGTCTGCATTAAATTGAGCGGTTAGCTTCACTGGACAAAAGGTGATCTGGTGCTCCCCCTCATGATCCTTGTAATAGATATGCACTTTTCGTGCATCCTCTATCGCATGGGACAACAATTTAAACCATTGAAGGTGCCTGGGCGGTGCTGCAAACACCGGATACTGCTCTTTGGGCAGGTGATCCTCCATCGTAAAACGTTCCAATAAGTGTGCCACCCGTTTCACCGTATCCGCACGCTCATAGTCATAATGCCGATATCGATGAGCCAGATATTTGAGAACGCCTTGTTCCTCATCCGTCATATATAAATGCGGCAAACGAAAGGTCTGATCCTCGTAACAGTACCCTCGATACTTGGCTACATACACCAATGGGGCTCTGAGAGTATTTAGCATATATTCAATATCACGCTGCGCCTGACGCCGAGATATCTCGAATTGTTGTGCCAGACCACCGCTGTTCGGAAAACGCCCGCTTCGAATCTGTTCATCAAACCAATGAATCCGATGCATGCTACTCAAGCGATTTCACCCCCTGAATCATTCCAACGTTTATTCCTGTATTATATCAAAAGGATGTAGCCTGTTCCGAAGAACAGGCTATGACAGGGTATCCGTCTACATTTCCTTACGTGATTTGTCTTTCAGCTCTACACATTTACCTCTGCCAGATCTACTCTGGACTGCACAGCTTTGGAGCATTTTTTACACACTTTCAGACTCGTACCATCTGTTTTCGTTTGCGTATACAACAATTTGATTCGTGTACTCTTGCATATTGGACATGTTCCCCGTCCTCTGGACGGAAGACTCCACAGAACGCGACCTCTTTTCGTTTTAGCCAATGATTGTGAACCTCTTTTCAATAGGGTTTATGTGTTTTGTTCACCATCAGTATAGAGGCATTGGGACGACATAGAATGTCGTATCAGGAGTAATCTTTTATCGAGTTCAAAAAAATAAAAAATGCCCCTTCTTCATAAAGAAGAAAGGACATTCACTCAGCCGTTTCTGCACTTGTCTCTGCGGCGGCTTGGAGAAGAGGTTGTAGCAACCCTGGAAACCGCTCTTCCAGATCCTCAGACCGTAGTGTAATAAAATGCTGTGTGCCCTGTACTCGGACTCGAATGACACCCGATTCCCGTAAGGTGCGAATATGGTGCGACATCGTTGATTTCACAACACGAGCATGAAAATGACTACACGGTTGCTCCCCGCTTCTAGCGGCTTCGGCCACTATTCCTAGCCGTGTCGGGTCGCTGAGCGCATAAAGCACGGAAGAAAGCACAATATCCGCCACTTGTGGATGATGTAAAATTTTCATACGGCAGTCTCCTTTTTTTAAGACTATGCATTGTATTCTAACATACATCCATGATATATTTCTAATGTTCGATACCAATCGAACTTATATCATTTCGCATGCATCCCTTGTTGTGAAACACAGGGGCTGACATTATACACCATTTTGCAAATGTTACACACCGTTTCTGAAATGTTGCGAAATACACATCATGATAGGAGGTTTTTATGAACAACACGGCTACGGCAACTCCGATGGAACGGACTAGCATACAAGAAGGATTAATTGTGGCGTTGCTTGGATTCACCGTTGTGCTCGTCGTAATGAACACAATGATGTTTAATCTGGCTCTGCCCAAAATTGCAGCCGAATTCAAGCTGACCTCTGTCGCTTCATCCTGGATTGTTACGGGTTATTCCATCGTATTTGCGATTTCCTCGATTACATTCTCACGTTTGTCCGATTTTGTACCGATACGCACCTTGTTTACAACCGGGCTTACGCTACTTGGAGCCGCCTCTGTTCTGGGTTTCTTCAGTGACCATTTCATTGTTCTGCTCATTGCCCGTCTGGTTCAGGCTGCAGGTGCAGCATCCGTTCCGGGACTAGCGATTGTGCTAATTACACGCTACATTCCGAATGACCGCCGGGGTAAATCGATGGCCGTCATCATGTCCGCCAGTTCGCTAGGTCTGGGACTCGGTCCGGTACTTGGCGGTAGCATTACACAGTTTTTGGGATGGCATGATCTGTTTATCGTTACCGGTTTAGCGCTATTTTTAATTCCTGTTTTTTATAAACTGTTACCGCGAGAAACGCCGCAAAAGGGTTCCTTCGACATGCTCGGTGCGGTCTTGCTTGCCATCGGTACAACCGGGATTCTATTATTCCTGACTTCTCGTCAGGTCATTACACTTATTATCGGGGTAAGCGCACTGTTGCTGTTCTGGTTCCGCATTCGCCGTGCAACTGATCCGTTTGTGCAACCCGCATTGTTCAAAGACAAAAAATATATGATCCTCAGCTCACTAGGAATTGTATCGTATATTAATAACTTCGCCACCCTGTTCCTGTTGCCACAGGTTCTGGCTCATCTCTATGGACTGACACCCGCACAATCAGGACTGGTGATTTTCCCGGGTGCGCTTGTGTCCATGCTACTGTCCAACCGCATCGGGCGTATGATTGATCGTCATGGTAATACATTGCTACTGAAGTTTGCACCTTGGCTACTCCTGGCGGCTGCTGGACTGTTTGCTCTGTTTGCAGATCAAAGCATCTATGCCATCATGGTTGTGTACATGCTGCTCAGCGTTGGTTTCTCTTCCTTGACGACCAGCGTATCCAACGAATTGTCGGGCAATCTGTCCATGGATCAAGTGGGCGCAGGCATGGGATTGTTCCAACTCAGTCAATTTTTCAGCGGTGCATTCAGCGTAGCTGTAACCGGGGTTGCTTTGACCGCGATGCAGAACATGCAACTATCTTCAGCGTATAGCTTTATCTTCTGGGGAATGACTGCAGTCGGCCTCGCATCGGTTATCTTTTCGCAAATCTATCTGAGGATGCAACCACGGAAAGATAAGGTGGCGTAATATTAACCTCTAACTAATTTAAAAATACTTCAATAAAACAAAGGAAGAAGCCAATAAAATTAACGGCTTCTTCCTTTGTTTTACCTGAAATTGTTCAGGTTCTTTTCCGATCTCACTATATTTACATTTCGTTATTCAAACAGATCCAGGCGCAGACGTTTCAAGCTGGTGTGCTTAATGCGCCACTGTCCATCGATCTTGACAAATGTTTCGTGATAATGCCCGAATCCGTGGAAAGATTTGTTCTCGTTACCTTCAGGAAACGTTACCCAGTCCTCCATCGGAGAAATAACCTTCGCTTCAGTGGCAGATACAAACTCCACCTCCGCACTATGTACGTGATGCACAGTCACCGCCGGGTCTACAAGGTCACGGAATACCTGTACAATCGTGTCACGTCCAGTCAAAACCGGAATCGGATTGCCTTCCGTACTGAAATCGGCAACGGCATCGGGAGCAAACACGTCACCGAGTTCATCCCATGCTTTTGTATCAATATAGCGGCAATAACGCGCCTTGGTATTTCTAATATTTTCGAGTGCAAGCAGTTGCTCCAGTTCCGTCATCGTCGTCGTTTGGCTCATGTGTTTTCCCTCCAGAGGTGTAAGATGTGATTAAGTATGTATTTATAGTATCTTCCTCTTCCTTATTGTAGCATTGCCCTTCTGTCAGGCACAACGCCGCACCAAGTGAGAAATCTAGAAACATTACCCAATCTTACTGGAATAGAAACATACATGAGCCACACTAGAGCGATAAATGCTACAGCGAATGAGCTTCCCTCATCTGGGATGCGAGCTCAGACATTTTTTTATGTTGCAGGAAACTTTCCATCTCTTCCTCCGCCTGAACCATAACCTGCTGGATCAAACACGCTGCATTATGATTCTGTGAGCATTCAAACAAGGAAGCCTTGCCTTCGATGGCATGAATGATTTCCAGAAAAGAAGGATCAGGGTTCTTGCGACTAAGTCGATAACCGCCATTGGCACCGGATGTGGATTCGATCATGCCCGCTTTGACCAGTTTGGTTAGTATTTTGGACAGGTACGTTGGGGAGACTTTTTGAAATTCAGCCAGTTGATGCACGCTAATCAGTTGCTCAGGCGCAGTGCTAACCAGATATAACATTGTGTGGAGCGCATAGTTGGTCGCTTTGGAATATTTCATGAGAGGACACCTCATATATACGGATTTAATTTATCCATAATAGACCTGATTGAAGGCCCTGTCAAACGAATCCACATGAGAGTCCCAAGGTAGATGGCTTTGCTGAAGGTTTGATTCATCCATTTTTCTTTTTTATTTATGGTAAAGCCCACGGTAATCAGTAGGTGTCATGCCCTCATGCGCCATAAACTGACGGTTAAAATAACTCGCATTAGGATATCCCGCTTCCTCGGCAATCTGCCCAATGTTGGCCGACGGGCGTTCAAGTAGCCACTGCTTGGCCATCTGTAGCCGTGAACGTGTGATAAACTCCATTGGCGTCATCTCTACGGCATTCTTGAACATTTTGCAAAAATAATACGTACTCACTCCTGCGCGATCTGCCCAGTCTTGTAACAGAAAAGGCTCACAAGCCTCCTGCTGCATCTGCGGCAATAACGACAGCACTCGGCTCTCCGTTTTGCTCGTGGTACGTGTGTTCTTGAGGGGTACCGCATGCTGTACAAATTCCGCCAGCAGAGCATAGGTCAACGTGGACAACTGGGCTGGACGAAGCATCCGGTTCTGTTCCACCTCTTCAAGCAACGCCAGATGAGCGTCCTCCCAGGAAGTACGCTGTCTCAGCGTCCATAAAAGGTTGCGGTGCAATCCCCGTTCCAGCATATAATCATGCAGCCGTTCTCCGTAAAAATGAACCCAGCGTACGTCCCACGGCTCATCTTCGCTACTATAGTAATGTTGCCGTTGATGCGGAAAATAGAGCACCGCTTGACCTGCCCTAAGCTCGTGCACTATCCCATCGGCCTCCACATATCCTTTACCTGCCGCAACATAGTGAATGTTGAAATTATTAAGCACCCCTGCCTCACGTAATACAGCGTGCTGGGTATGATCCGTATAATGTCCAACGGACTCCGGGTAACAGAAATAGGGGATATCCTGCAGGGTCAGCAATACGGTTTGTCTCATCATGGTTGGTTCACCCCATTAAGCAATATTGTGTTAATTCAATTCAATATATTATCATTTTAATTCATTCATCTATTCTTTATAATCACAATATACATTCAAATACAGGAGGAAACAAGTTATGAATTCTGTTCAAAAGTTACGCTGGGGCATTCTCGGCAGCGCCAACATTGCAATAGGTTCCGTCATTCCTGGCTTGCAGCAATCGGAGTTGAACGAGGTTACCGCTATTGCCAGCCGTGATCTCGATAAAGCACAGCAAACCGCTGATAAACTTGGAATTGAAAAGGCTTACGGAAGCTATGAAGCCATTTTAGAAGATGATTCAATCGATGCCGTTTACATTCCACTTCCGAATCATCTGCACCGGGAATGGACGATCCGCGCAGCACAAGCTGGCAAACATATTTTATGCGAAAAACCACTCGCTCTCACGGAAAAAGAAGCACTAGAGATGGTTGAAGCTTGTGCAGATGCAGGCGTGCATCTGGCTGAAGCGTTTATGTACCGCCATCATCCGCGTTATGACCAGATTCGGGAGATTATTGCCAGCGGCGAGATTGGTGAAATTCGTGGCATCCACAGTACGTTTTCGTTTAACAATTCGGGTTCGTCCGGCAACGTGCGTTTCCGCAAAGAATGGGGTGGCGGCGCGCTGTACGATATCGGCTGTTATTCCATTAGTGCGGCTCGCCTTCTGCTGGGACAGGAACCGAAAGCGGTAACTGTTATCGGTATGTTCTCACCAGAGCATGATCAGGTGGATATGATGGCTTCCGGACTGCTTGAATTCGATAACCATGTTGGCGTTACGTTTGATAGCAGTATGTGGGCAGCCTTCCGTAATACGCTGGAGGTACTTGGCTCTGAGGGTATTATTGAAGTCCCTTCGGCTTATATTGCTCGTACAGACAGTAGCTCCAACTTCTTTGTTACTGCAGGTGGCGAACGTCGTGAAGTTGAGGTGCAACAGGTCAATCATTATGCATTACAAGGGGATGATATGGCTCGCGCTGTACTTCAGGGCAAAGAACTTCGTTTCGCCCCTTCCGATGCGGCAGCCAATATGAAAGTCCTTGAAGCTTGTCTGCGCTCGGCAGAAGAACGTACACGAATTACGTTGTGAGGAACTTTATATAAGAGAGGACGGTTTAATCTATGGAATTTATTGAAATCGCCGGTGCTGGCAAAAAAGTCTCAAGGCTAATCAAAGGAACAGACTATTTCTTTCATGATACGTATGAGAAAGCTGCAACCAACCTGGATGCGTTTCTGGCAATCGGCGGCAACACGGTAGATACAGCGCACATCTATTGCGGCGGACAGAGCGAAGAGGTACTGGGACGTTATATGAAGGAACGCGGCAATCGCAACCAGATGGTGATTCTCACCAAAGGGGCACACCATGACCAGAACGGCCCTCGCGTGAATGCGGATGCCATTCGCAAAGACCTAACTGAAAGCCTTGAGCGTTTACAGACGGAGCATGTCGAGCTGTACGCACTGCATCGGGATGATCCTAACATGCCTGTGGCTGCCATTCTGGAGGCACTAAACGAACACATCGAGTCTGGCAAAATCGGCGCCATCGGCGCCTCCAACTGGACCTGGCAGCGGTTAGAAGAAGCTAACGCTTATGCCGCCTCCCATGGTCTCAAAGGATTCACGTTCAGCAGCCCGAACCTCAGTCTCGCCAAAGCGAACGAGCCATTCTGGGCAGGCTGTGTATCGGCGGATGCCGAAACGCTCGCATGGCATGAGCAAACAAAACTGCCGCTCCTGTCCTGGTCTTCCCAGGCTCGTGGTTTCTTCACTGGTCGATTCACACCAGAGGTACGCGACAATGCAGACTTGGTGCGTGTATTCTACAGTGATGGCAACTGGGAACGACTGCGTCGTGCCGGGGAATTGGCTGCATCCAAGAATACAACGGCGATTCAGATTGCGTTAGCCTATGTATTGAATCAGTCCTTCCCGACCTGCGCATTGATTGGGGCACAAAATCAGGCAGAGTTGCTCTCCTGTGACGAAGGCTCCCGCATCACGCTAACTTCGGAAGAGATCGCCTGGATCGATCTGGCTAGTGAGGTTAAGCCAGCAGGTGTGTAAGGATGATGTCCTGAAGTATTAAATATTTTCTAAGTTATTATGTATTTCAGCAAACGGTACCTATGATCAAAATAAATAGCGATGTTGCTCAACACGAACGTAATCGGGATGTAACATTAAAGAACAACAGACAACTAAATAGAAAAAGGGGTTTAAGCAGAAGAATGTTTGCTTGAACCCCTTTATTTTGGTGTTTTATCAAAACTTTGCTACATAGTAGCATACATAATTTCACCTAGTTATAAACCAGCCAGTATGCTGCTCATTCTGATGTTTATTTCTGTACGTTTCATTAATCGTGTAAATCAATAACTCATCTATTTTTTTGATTTACTATCAAAGAACAATGACATATTGTCGATATAATTAACAAAAAACGAGGAGGTATCGTCATCATGGTTCTGAGAAAGCTCACCGCCACATTACTAGTATTTCTGCTCTTAACAACATCGCTTGGCGCAATTCAAACCAATGCAGCTTCGCCAACAGCCACAGGGCTGAATTTGCCTTTAGTCAAGACATATAAAGCTGGCGAGGTGCTTAACTTCACCGTAGTATTTGTTGAGGATGTAACAGTGACAGGTGGAACGCCTAGCCTAAAGCTCGATATTGGTGGAACGGTGAGGGAAGCTATCTATGTGTCCGGCTTCTCGAAGTATTTGCAATTTTCTTACACGGTTCAATCAGGCGATAATGATGCGGATGGTATTCAAGTCTCAGGTCCTATTCAATTAAATGGTGCTTCCATTAAGAATAGTGCTGCAGAGAACGCTGATCTCGGAAGCGGTTTTGGGCCAGGTGGTACGTCGGTGATGGATACAGGCATAAAGATAGATACGGTCATTCCGACTATTCTTTCAGTCAGTTATCCTGCTGACAAAACGTATACTACGGGCGAATCTCTCTTATTCACAGTCGCATTCTCTGAAAATATCGTCGTTAATACCCGGTATGGCACACCCTATCTCAGTCTCAATATCGGTGGAACAGAAGTACGCGCAGAATTTTTTTACTCCATAGGGTCCAATCAGATTATATTTCAATACATCGTAGAACCTGGACTTGAAGACTTCGACGGAATCATACTTGACAGTGAAGTGAAAATGTATGGAGGTACGATTAGGGATACAGCTACTAATTTGATCAATCCCGTTTTTCCTGATGGAACCAATACATATCTTTCTGGTGTACAAGTTAGTACTGGCGGATCTCCTTTCATAACGGAGATTCCTAGTGACGGATACTATAAGGAAGGCGATATTTTGAATTTTGCATTTCTATATCCATCGGATGTGAATGTAACCGGCGAGCCATATCTCCCATTATTCTTCGGCACGACGGAAACACCGACAGAACATCAAGCAAAGTTTGCAGAAGTATCCGGGAACAAAGTCTTATTCCAGTATATTATTCAAAGTGGGGAGGAAGCTTTGAACGGTATAAGGATTGGCAACGCCATTCAATTGAACGGTGGAAGCATCAACGACTCGATCCAACAGACACCCGTATCAAACATGATCCATAAACTGGCCCTTTCGGATGTAATCGTCGATGCCGTCCTCCCTCAAGTTCAGCATTTCTTTCATACTCCTATCAATCGGAATTACACTACTGGAGAAAGCTTCGAGTTCAAGGTTCGCTTCTCTGAGCCTGTTAAGGTTAACGGAACTCCAAGTTTGTCATTAATGTCTGGCGGCCGTTCGGTAGCTCAAGCTGTGTATATGCCCGATGCACCAATCTTGCAATCGACTGATCTCGTATTTCGCTACACCGTTCAAGCTTCCGATAACGATGTTTTTATTGACGCATTAGGGCTGCTTGACAGCACCAACGGAACGATTGTTGATTATGGGGACAATACCAGCCAGGCCAGCGTGGGCAGTTATGCAAGTGTCCGAATTGTAATGAATGCTGCAACTCCAACGATTACGTTAGTAGAGATGCCTGAGCCCAAATCTTATTATGAGGGCGAGGAATTACTCTTTAAGGTCCACTTCACGGAAGCAGTACGGGCGTACACCAATCGTGCAATTTTACCGCTTACCATTGGTAGCAACACGGTTGATGCGATATATGCCAGCGGTTCACGTACGAACATACTGACATTCAAATATGTGGTACAGGCGTCTGACCTTAATACCGATATCATGACCGTCGGAAGCGCCTTGCTTCCCAATGGAGGAACTTTAATAAGTAAAGATGGTTACGGCATTCAGGCTGATTTAACACTTAACAATGTTGGAAGCACTTCAGGCATAATTTTTGGACAGGCTCCGCCACAAGCACTCAATGTAAGCATCACGGGAACAGCCCAGGTTGGTTCAACTTTAAGCGGCAGCTACATTTATCAAGATGTGGACTCCGATGTGGAGGGGAATAGCACATTTAAGTGGTACCGATCCGAGGATACACTCGGGACGAACAAGACAGCCATTTCAAATGCAACAACGCGATCCTATACATTACAAGCAGCCGATATCGGAAAGTACATTAGCTTCGAAGTGACACCTGTCGCTCGGACAGGCAAGATTACAGGATTGGCAGTGGAGAGCGTGTTCACCCCGGCTGTCACGGCAACATCAGTCACTATACCTGCAGTACCTACAACACCTACAGCCTCCACATCGCCAGCAACGAACGAAAACCCAATTCCAACCCAAGCTGCAGATGTAGATGTTATTGTTAACGGCAAAGTAGAGCGCGCGGGAACGACAACCACATCTAAACGTAATGGGCAAACTGTATTTACAGTAGTGATTGATGAGAAAAAGCTGGAGAACAAGCTCGCGAAAGAAAAGCTGGGCGCAACTGTCATCATACCGGTGAACATCGAGTCCGATATCGTCGTTGGTGAACTAAACGGGCAGATGATCCAAACCATGGAAAAGATGCAGGCAACTCTGGAAATGAGAACGAATCAAGCAGTGTACACACTCCCCATGCAACAAATCAATATTAGTTCGATTTCCGACCAAATCGAAAAATCGATTGCTCTTCAAGATGTAAAGTTTCAAATTGAAATCGCCAAAACAACTGCAGAGGCAGCAAAAGTGTTGGCGAATATAGCGGATAAGGAAGCTTTCACTACGGTCGTTCCACCAATTGAATTTACAGTTAGAGCCCTACATGAAGGCAGAACGATTGTTGTATCAAAGTTTAGCACCTATATCGAACGCATGATTACAATCCCAGACGATGTTGATCCTAAAAAGATTACAACAAGCGTTGTTGTCGAACCCGACCGCTCCGTTCGTCACGTTCCTACCAAAGTCGTCTTAATTGACGGGAAATATTACGCAAAAATAAATAGTTTGACTAACAGCTCATACCTGCTCATATGGCATCCAATAGAATTTAGCGATGTTATACAGCATTGGGCAAAAGAGGCTGTCAACGATTTGGGTTCACGTATGGTTATTGATGGCATAGGGGACGGTTCTTTCCTTCCTGATTCGGATATCACTCGTGCTGAATTTGTGGATATCCTTGTTCGGGGACTGGGACTGAGGCTGGACAACGAACCTGCTCCTTTCTCGGACGTAAAAGCTTCTGACTGGTATAACAATGCGATTCATACTGCTTATTCGCATCAATTGGTCAACGGTTTAAAAGATGGCAGCTTCCATCCGAATGCTAAGATTACCCGTGAAGAAGCTATGGTTATCACCGCTAAAGCGATGAAAATCACTGGATTAAAAGCTTCTCCTCCTTCTTCCATCGACATGGTGCTACATCCTTATTCAGATGTGGAAAAAGCCTCAAATTGGGCGTTGAGCGGCATCTCTGACAATATTCAAACTGGCATCATAATGGGAAAAGGCAGTAAGTATCTTGCTCCAAACGATTATATGACTAGAGCCGAGGCTGCAACAATCGTCAGACGTTTGCTACAAAAATCAGATTTGATCTAGAGTATATCTAATCTACGTAGGAAAATCTTGCTTTATTTCTATTTGCGAAAATGAGGAGTTAGAGAAATTTTGCGTTTCCTACCCAGCATATGTGCCAGAATCTACACCTAAAAAGGACATTCTCCAGCTTGCTACACTGGAGGATGTCCTTTAGTTTCATTTTGCTCCGCTTGCTACTGCTCGATTACAGCTTAACGATCTGACCTGTTTTCTCGGATTCAAAAGCAGCCAGAATGACTTGAAGTGAACGCAAGCCCTCTTCACCCGAGATGGATGGAGGCGTCTTGGTTACGATGGATTCTACGAATGCATCGATTACGCCGCTTGGTACTTGTTTTTCATTGGTAGCCATCGCGCCAACTTTGTACGTTTCAACCGTACCATTGGTCAACTCAACGATAACCTCGTCACCATCCACTGTGCCGATCTTCATTACGCCATTTTCACACCACAGCACGGTGCTGTTGTCTCCGCCTCTGTATTGTGTCCAGCTGGCTACGAGTGTGCCGATTGCGCCGCTCTTCATGCGCAGCAAACATGTCGCATTGTCATCCACATCCGTACCTTCTTTGTGCAGCGTGCTGATGAAACCAGCCACTTCGGATACTTCGTCGTTCAGCAAATAACGGATAAAGTCGGATTTGTGTACGCCAAGGTCACCCATCGCGCCCATAATGGCTTCTTCTTTGCGGAAAAACCAGCTACCTGCTCCGTCTAAACTCCAGCCTTCCGGACCCGGGTGACCAAAAGCAGTACGGAAGGTCAGCACTTTGCCCAATCGGCCGGAATCCAGAATTTCTTTGGCTTTCACGTGAGGAGGCATCAGACGTTGGTTGTGACCTACCATCAGATATACCCCGTTTTTCTTAGCCGCCTCAATCATTTGCTCGCCTTCTTCAGTGGAAACCGCCATCGGTTTCTCAACCAGCACATGCTTGCCCGCATTGGCAGCGGCAATCGTCATCGGTGCATGCAGATAGTTCGGTGTGCATACGCTAACCGCTTCCACTGTTGTTTCGTTTGCAAGCAATTCCTCGTAACTGGAATATGCTTTACCGCCGTACATTTCAGCCATTTCCTGCGCACGCTCCACTACCGGATCAGCAAATGCGACAAGTTCTACGTTCTCATTGGCAGCGTACTCTGGAATATGTCTGCGCTGAGCGATGGCTCCACAGCCGAATACAGCAACTTTAATTTTACTCATGTACAAAAGTCTCCTTTGACAATTAGATTCATGTTTGACACGGTTAGATGTTATGTTGAGTCGTTTAACTCTTAAAACTGGTTCAGATAGTTTTGTTTCAGCCAGTTGTGGCTGTTCTCAACGCTCTCAAGCGGAGGGTTCTGACATACGTCCTGTTCCACGATCAGCCACTCTACCCCTGCATTTGTTGCGCTTTCAATTACAGCCGGCAGATCCACTTCACCTTGTCCCAGCTCCAGTGTTTTCATCTGACCCTGCTCGTCTTTGCTGAAATCTTTCAAGTGAAGCAGCGGCAAACGGCCCGCATATTTATTAATATACTCGATTGGATTTTGTCCGGCAAACTGTACCCAACATACGTCCATTTCCACTTGTACCGCTTCTGGAGTCGTTTGAGCGAACATCGCATCAAAAGCATTTGCATCCCCAACTTGGCCATGGAATTCGAAGTCATGGTTGTGGTAACCAAAGATCAAACCTTGTTTCGCTGCTTCGGCTCCGTACTGTTGCAATTCTTCAAACAGCTTTGTCCAGCCTTCTGCATTGTCCGGGCGATCTTCCGGCATCAGATAAGGGCAGATCATATATTGTGCACCAATTGTTTTCAGGTAATCGATTTGTTTTTGCAGGTCTTCGCGCATCGCATGAAGGGACACGTGGCTACTGAAACCTTTTAGACCTAGCTCATCTAGTAGCGCTTTCATTTCCTCTGCTGGAATGTCGCCATATCCGGCAAATTCAACCCCTTCGTATCCAAGGGCGGCCACTTTGCGCAGTGTACCACGAAAATCTGCTGCAGTTTCATCACGAAGTGTAAAAAGTTGCAAACCAATGTTCAATTTTTTCATGACAGATACTCCTCTGCTCTCAAATTTGCTTACATTGCTCTATCTGGTATCATCCTAACGCAAAACAGGCTAAAATGAACATATACAATATAATCGAAACATGAACTATCTGATCAAATTTTATTTCCATCCTAATGTAATCCGTGAATTCAGTTCTATGGCTGCATGCTGGCAGTCCTATAATTCCGTCGATTCAATAGGATCGAATGATTGGGGGACGTACATCTGTGGAAACTTTGGACACATCCGTACTGATCTGTGATTACTCCTATCACTACAAGGCATTCACCCATAATATGAAAGGCGAGCTAGCCACCTATCTGTTCCGCTTGCAGACGGAAGGATCGTGCAAAGTATATGTACAGGAAGAGGAATTCCGCATGACCAGCGGTGATTTGCTTTTATTAAAACCAGGGGACGATTATCGCCTCGTCGTAGATGAACCACACAAGGAAGGGCGTTTGTCGAGTGGGGACTACTATCTCTTCTGTGAAGGCGACTGGATTGAAAAGTGGTGGAAACGCCAGCAACGTCCAACAGTAAGCCGTATTGGTCTGGATGACAAATTGATCAGCCTGTGGCGCAACATGCTACTGGAGAAGCGTCGCGGCCCGCTGGAGGAAAATACGGAGCTGAAAGACGCCCTGCTACGGGGATTATGCCTTTACATTGATCGGGCGATTACGGAAAATATTCAGACCGACCGGGCCGTTTCTTCAGCGCTTAAATTGAAGCGTTTTATCGAAGAACATGCCACAGTCACGTTCAAATTGGAGGAAGCTGCCCGTTATGCCGGACTGAGTCTATCGCGGGCCGTGCGTTTATTCAAGGAACACTACAATCAGACCATGATCCAATATGCCATCGAAATTCGACTGAACGCCGCACTGGAGCGTATGAAATACAGCGAGATGACACTAGAGCATATTGCCGAGTCCTGCGGTTTTGCGAGCTACTCCTATTTTCACCGGGTATTTCGGGCGCATTTTGGCGTGTCTCCAGCGGAATACCAAAAATCAAAGCAGCATGAACCGATAGATGATCTGGAGCATGTGTAAAGTGAAACACTATAATTCCAATCCATTCGGCGATGTATTCTCAATCATTACTTATTACCTTCATTCTAAAACTGGATGTACTGGAGTGATCCCATGAACTCGAAACGCAAAGTTCTCATTATCGAGGACGAACATGACATTTCTCGCATTTTACGCGATTATCTGATGAAAAATGGATATGAGGCCGCCGTTGCTGCCACTGGAGAGGATGGACTTCAGATTATGGAGTTGCTCCAGCCGGACTATATTATTCTCGATATTATGTTGCCAGATCAGGACGGTATCGATGTATGCCGTGAAATTCGCAGGCGGAACAACATTCCCATTCTTATTCTAAGTGCCAGAGGAAGTGATACCGACAAGGTACTGGGGCTTGGATTTGGTGCAGACGACTATATGAGCAAACCTTTCTCCCTGAGCGAGCTGCTCGCCAGAATCAATGCTCACTTCAGAAGATACGACAGTCTGAACACGGTACAGGATCACTCCCATCTGCTACGTTTTGCTAACCTGGAGATTGACAAGAAGGCTTATAAAGTTACCGTAAATGGTAATGAAGTCTCTCTATCGGCAAAAGAATTCCAACTTTTATATTATCTCGCCAGCAACAAAAATCAGGTCTTCTCCAAATCTCAATTACTTGATGCGATCTGGGGCTTCGACGCTTACGGAGATGAAAATACAGTAACGGTGTACATACGCAGACTGCGGGAAAAGATCGAACACGATGCCTCTCATCCAACCCTTCTAAAAACCGTCTGGGGAGTCGGATACAAGTTTAATCATGACTAAGCACGAATGGAGAAGCGTTCATGTCACTACATAACTGGTCTACACGATGGCTGAAATTATCATTAGCAATCCTACTTCTAATTCTGCTGTGTAGCCTTGGCTTATTCCTTCATATGCTCACATCTCCTTCTTCCAGTGAGTCTGCACCGATGATTAATCAGGTGCGTCTGAAGGTTAACCCGATACTGCTTGAACTGGAGCAAAATCATAATCGTCTTGCTGACCCTGTTGTTCAGGAGCAAATCCGCACCACAGCGAGCAAAGAAAACATTCCTTTTTCCTATGTAGGATTGGATGGTCTAATCAAACTGTCCTCTGTACCATCATCCGAAGGTACATTAGTAAACCTTAGATCTGCGTTACATTACAACTTGGCAGATGTGTTACAGATTGCGGACGGTAATGAATTGCTGGATATTGCTTTTCCCGTCATGGGAAGCCCAAAGCCAAATGGCCATCAGGTCGGAAATGTTATTTTCACCGTACCCCCATCTCTTGTATTTGCTCACAAGACGTCTACTGTTCCCATATTCTTGCTGGTTGCAGTAATCATACTTTCCCTTCTGTTCATGTTTCTTCTATACACCATCGTTCGCCGGATCAAAGGACAGTTGTTAACCCCGGTCAATCAGCTGAAACATCATGCCGAATCGATTCTTAAAGGCAAATACGACGAGAAAATCCAATATCAACGCACGGACGAAATAGGTGACCTCTACGCTATGCTGGACTTGATGCGGATGGAGCTTATGCATTTGAGTACACAGCGCATGAGGCAGGAAAAGGCTCAGAAAGAGCTCATCACCAATATCTCTCATGATCTCAAGACTCCCATTACCACGATAAAGGCATACATAGATGCGATCTCCCAAGGGGTATGCGAAGATGAAGATACCCTCAAAGAATATTTGGATATTATGCAGATCCATACAGACAAAACAGCCCGGCTAGTAGAGGATTTGCTCGTTCACGCATTACATGAGCTTGGGCAGATCTCGGTTGAGCCACAAGAACGATACAGTCGTTCCGTCTTCGAAAATATGCTGAGACCCATTGCACATATCGTGCAATCCCACGGATTGACCTACGTACAGCCTAGCCCTATCCCTGACGTACTTATTCGGATTGATCCGGTACGCATAGAACAGGTCGTCTCCAATCTGGTATCTAATGCACTTAAACATACTGCTCCCGGTGATTATATCCGCATTCATGCCGAGGTTCACTCGGGACAATTCAAGCTGACCATCACTGATTCGGGGCGAGGGATACAGGCTCAGGACATGCCGTTTGTATTTGAACGGTACTTTAGAGGTGGCTCTTCCTCTTCCCCCTACTCCACTCCAATTCAGGAAGGAACAGGACTTGGCCTCTCGATCTGCAAAAGCATCATTGAAGCACATGGAGGACAGATTCATTTTTCCAGCAAAAACGGTCAAGAAACTCTCTTTCAGTTCAGTCTGCCTTTATGTTGAAGTGACAAATAGCAATGAAGGGATACTGATCATGAATACCTTTTTAACTCTGAGCTGTCCTAGGTTTGTAATACTTTATTTATATTTGGATAAGGGTTTCTCAATATCTTCCCTTTATGATGAACGATATACTGCAACGGGGAGTGAATCTGCTTGAACAAAACATCCATCATTCGTGCCCAAAATCTGTGTAAGACCTACCAGACCGGGAGTGAACAGTACCATGCGATTCGTAACGTTAATCTCGATATCTATGAAGGGGATTTCACTGTGATCATGGGGAATTCCGGTTCAGGCAAATCTACGCTGTTATATTTACTGAGTGGACTGGACATGGTTACTGCTGGCGAGGTTTATTTTCAAAATCAACGTATTGATACCTATAGCGAACGAGAATTGTCTGCATTCCGCACACGTCGAATCGGGTACATCTATCAAAGCATCAACCTTGTTCCCGACCTTTCTATTCACGAAAACATCGCTCTTCCCGGGTACATCGCCAGAAACAAAAAAAGTGAGGTTCAAGCGCGGGCGAAACAACTTATGCGCGACATGGACATCTATGAACAACACAATCGCCTGCCCTCCCAGACCTCCGGGGGTCAGCAACAACGGGCTGCGATTGCCCGTGCACTCATCAATTCACCGGATATCCTGTTCGCTGACGAGCCTACCGGAAGTTTAAACTTCGAACATGGAAGAGCGGTGCTCGACATCCTGACGGATATGAACCGGGAAGGACAGTCCGTCGTGATGGTAACCCATGACATCCAAGCCGCTTGCCGGGCTGATCGTCTGATCTTGATCCAGGATGGTAAAATCGGCGGTATTCTGGAATTCGACAAATATCACGAGCATCAAATTCCGGAGCGGGAGTCCATTGTCTTCGCTTTTGTATCGGGGAAGGAGTAATTTATGGCTGCCATCCTGAAGCTGAGTTTTTCTTATCTCACTCAAAATAAAATCCAAAACCTGTTTATTACCCTGCTTATATTACTTTCCACCCTTCTCGTGTGCACTTCCGTTATCATTTTGGCGAACACAGGTCATCAGTTCAAGGAAATGCATAGCCGAACAAACGGATCGCATCAGATGTTGACATTCGAAAAAGATCTAAATGATCCCCAAACGGTGTATGACTGGTGGGCCGCTCAGAACGGTGTTCAGGTCTCGCCTTTGCTTACTTACCGTACGTTGTCAGGCATGACCTTGGATAATGTGGATATCCCCAACATTTATCTGTATATGATGAACACCCCTCCACCTCCATGGAATGTAGATCAACTCGTATTTGCATCCGGTAAAGAAAGCCCGTCTCCCGCACAAGGAAATGTATGGATTCCTACTTCGATGGCCTACAGTTATAACATTAATGTCGGTGATGTCGTTCAATTCAGAACGGGACCTTCTACGCTAAGTCTCACCGTATCAGCGGTTGTTGTAGATGTTCCTTACGGAGCACCGTTCAGCAATACGGCAAGAATCTGGATGAACCCTGGCGATTATCAACATGATTTCAGCACGCTTGCAGTCAAAGAACATCACATGATGGGCATACATTTTGATGATTACAGTACGAGCCCCAGCTACTGGGACCGCTATACAAGCGAGATGGGTGCTCCATTTCTGGAAACCAAAATGGAATTCGAAAGTATCTCATCCTTCTATCTAATCATCAACCAGATCATCGGTTTCATTATGATATTCTTAGGGACCGTCATGATGATGATTGCCCTCATTACGATTGGCTTCACCATATCCGATGCCATTCTGTCCAACTACAAAACGATAGGTATCCTTAAGTCGCTTGGATTGACCTCCCGAGCAACCATTGCTACCTACGTTATTCAATATGCTCTGTTGTCCATCATCGCCGTTCTTCCTGGGGTGGTACTAAGCGTATTCGTCTCCAAATTCATCATCAACATCTCCGTATCATCCCTGCGGACTGACCAGGGTGATCTTGCAATTGAGGGCATTGGAGCTGCTATTGTTGTAGGGCTGCTGTTACTCGTCTTGGTTATTGCATTTGTCGTGTTATATGCCAAAAAAGCTCGTAAGATCGAGCCTGTTCAGGCCATTCGTTACGGTATGTCAGAGAGCGACAATGTACGCATGGTGCAACGAATGAATTCACCACTAGCACATATCGCTTCATTTGGAAAGCTGCCTGTTTCTTGGGTCATCGGTTTACGTAGTTTGATCAAAAATAGCAAAAGTTCCGTCTTAATGCTCCTTCTGACATCAGTAGCCGCTTCCGTTCTTGTCTTCGGATATGTTGTTCTGACCAGCATCATCGGAATCAATCAGACGGCAGCCCAATGGGGGTATGACAATGCCAACATTGCTGCTGTGGTCGTAGACAAAACGACATTTCCAAAAGCAGCACTTCAACGTGTACTGGAAGAAGATCACCGCATCAAAAATGTGGGCTGGCAGGGAAACCTTACCGGCGTAATTCCCTCCGAAGTTTTGGAAAACCATACAACCCGTCCATCGATCAGTCTTTATTTGGGTGTATTGGACGGGAGCTATAAGGACTCCGGATTCGAGACGTTAAGAGGAAATAACCCTGAACGCGAGAATGAAATTTCAATCGGAGTCAGTGTGGCCAAGATGTTAAACAAGGATTTGGGAGACCTTATCGATCTTTACGTTGAAGGAGAGAAGCGCACATTCATCATTTCGGGTATCTATCAAGCAATCGCAAACATGTCGGTATCCGGGAGAATCACCGTTCAGGCGGTTAAGAACGTAAATCCAAGTTACAGTGATGTAGATGTTGCCTTTATTAATGTCACCGACCCATCACAAGCAGGGGCAATTGCAGCCCAACTGAATGAGCGGTTCAGAGACTCTGCTTCCATCGTCACGCAAAAAACGCTGCTGGATTCCGTTTTTGCAGAAGCGGCAAACATTCTTATATATCCAATGGCTCTGATTGGTCTACTGTTCATCACCGTTACCTTTATGATCATCTTCAGTACCTGCCGGATCAGTATTCGCAAAGAAAACAAGACGTATGGCATCTACAAATCAATAGGTATGACATCCAGTAGTATTCGTTCATCTCTCACGTTTGGTATCGCATCGTTATCCCTGATTGGTTCGATGTTTGGTGTTATTGCGGGTGTATACCTTCTTCCCCGGCTACTTGAACAAGTCCTCTCAGGATATGGAATCGTACACCTTCCCTTGGTTCTGAATGGATGGGGCATTCTGCTATTCGCCTGTTTGAGTATATTGGCAGCAGCAATCGGATGCTGGCTGGCATCCCGGGAAATTCGCAAGGCATCACCACGTATGTTAGTTATTGAATAACCTAAAAAGAACCTGAAAATAGCCCTTACCTATTAAAAAAAGGTAAGGGCTGTTGGAGATTATATAAGTTTTTTAGGTTTATATATATTTTTATGTTCTTATTCAGGTTTGTTCTATAAAAAAAATTCGGTCTACTAACTACGCCACTTCTTTGCCAGCTCGCTGATCTGATGCGGTGTTGTCCGGCAGCATCCGCCAATAATCTGAGCACCAGCGGCAACCCATTGTTCTGATGCGTCCTTCATGCTGCCGCAGGAACCTTGGCCACTCCATGTTTTGGTCTCGGCATCGTAGGTTTCACCTGAATTCGGGTACACGATGATTGGTTTATCGCAAGCTTGGCGCAGGATACCAATGGCTTCCGTGACCACTTCCATCGGAGCACAGTTCAGGCCGACTGCCGTAATCTGCGGTTCAGAGCCAAATGTCTGTGCGCATACCTCAAGTGATGTTCCCTCGCTGATGCTTGTCCCATCTTTTAATGAAAACGAAATCCACGCTTGAGCATTTGGAAATTCCTTAAGCAATTCTACAAGAACACGAGCTTCCTGCAACGAAGGAATCGTCTCGAATGCTAGTACGTCAGCTCCTGCTTCAATCAGCGCAGCCATACGAGGTCGGTGAAATGCAGCCAGTGTCTTATCTGATACGCCGTAATGTCCCACATATTCGGAACCATCTGCCAGATAGGCACCGTATGGGCCGACAGAGCCAGCAACGACAGGTCGCGGACGACGTTCACCTGCATCGCCTGCTCCACTTGCCTGCACTTCTGCCCATACATCATCTCTGGCCTTCGCCGCCAGTTCCACTGTTTTTCGAATCAGATCCAGGGCAGCCTCTTCTCCGATTCCACGCTTGCGGAAACCCTCCACTGTTGCCTGATAACTGGAGGTAATTGCACAATCTGCCCCTGCTCGGAAATAATCAGCATGCACGTTCACGATAACATCCGGGTTCTCCAGCAACACTCGTGCAGACCAGAGCGGGTCATCCAGATCACAGCCATGCTGTTCCAGTTCCGTTGCCAGTGCACCATCCAGAATCATGATTGGATACTCGTCCAGAATACGTTGAACCACATTTATATCATTCGTTTGCTCACGTTGTGTCATGAAGTCAGCCCTCTTTTCTTCTTCGTACGATCCGTCCAATAATACATGATATAACACAAAATAATGAATGGAATACCACAGTATAAAGCAATCCGCTGTGTTGGGTCAAAAGCGATACCTATGCAGGATGCGAGGCACAATACAAATGAAACGATAGGCACAAATGGATACAGCGGCGTTCGGTAAACCAGGTCTTTCACGTCATGTCCTTCCCGCAGATACTGTCTACGGAACATGTATTGAGACACGCTGATGCTCATCCAGACAACTACCACAGCAAGACCTGAGATTGAAACAAGCGTAATATAGACAGTTCCCGGCGCAATGATGCTGGACAGTAAAGCCAGTGCACCACCGGCCATACTAAGCACAAGTGCATTGAACGGCACACCGCGTTTGGTCAAACGGGCAAACCATGGAGAGATGGTTTTTTTATCCGCCAATGACCAGAGCATCCGTGATGAAGCATATAACCCCGAATTCGCTGCGGATAGAATCGCCGTTAAAATAACAAAGTTCATGATGTCGGCTGCATATGGAACACCGATCCGCTCCATGACAGCAACGAACGGACTCTCCAGCACGCTCGCATCTGACATCGGCAACAAAGCAGACAGAATAACGATCGTGCCGATAAAGAAAATAATCAAACGCCACAGCGTGGTGTGAATGGCCTTCGGAATGGTTTTTTCCGGATTTTCCGTTTCGCCTGCGGCAATACCAATCAGTTCCGTACCCGAAAAGGCAAAATTGACCGCCAGCATCGTCATCAGGATCGCAGTTGCCCCGTATGGGAACCACCCAGACGCTGTAATGTTGGAAAAGAACGGAGCCGGTTCAGCATTTGCCATCGGAATGATACCAAACATGGCGGCACCTCCAAGAATGATAAAAATGACAATCGTCATCACCTTCACCAAAGAGAACCAAAATTCGGATTCGGCAAACAGTTTTACGGTGAACGCATTAAACAGGAAGATCATCAGAGCAAACAGTGCGCTCCAAATCCAGACGTTCACAGACGGAAACCAGCGTTGCATAAGCAATCCCGCTGCTGTAAATTCTGATCCAAGTGCTACAGTCCAAGTAAGCCAGTACAGCCAGGCCACCGTGTAACCTGTCGCTGGTCCAATGTATTTAGCCGCATAACTATGAAATGCACCTGTCTCCGGCATATGAACAGACAGTTCACCAAGACAGAGCATCACCAGGTACACTACCAAAGCGCCAATCAGATAAGAAAGAATCGTACCCAGTGGTCCGGCTTGTTGAATGGTATACCCTGAGCTAAGGAAAAGGCCTGTTCCGATGACGCCGCCAAGAGAGAGCATGACCACATGCCTCGTTTGCATTTTCCGCTGAAATTGACCCTTTTCGTTGCTGTTCTCCATATAACCTGCTCCCTGCTTCTTCATCCAGAACAAACAAAAAAGACCCACTCTTTCCTGAAGAGTGCGCCGTAACTGACAAATAAAAACAAACGCTCCTATCTATCAGGCTTTCACCCGCTGGAATTAGCACAGTATCCTTCAGATCTGTTGCTGAGGTTTCTAAGGGCCAGTCCCTCCACCTCTCTGGATAAGAAAATGATTTTGTATAACTATATCGACTGCTGCCTGATGTGTCAACATTTAAATAAACACGATAACCGACCCAAGCAGAGCTTTCCATATTCTTGTGCTGAAATTAACACATAAAGTTTTTGCGAACGGGAGTATAGAGCTACTCTGTAGAGGAACCCGGATTTATAATACTCGTTTTAATCTCATAGGTAATAGGTACTGTCGCAAACACTTCATCCCAGTTATCTTTTACCTTTTTCCACGTTTTTGGATAATGGATGCGAATGCTGTCCCGAAAACCGGCAACGTCAGCTTTATACGTATGCTGGAGTTTATAGAGCATTTGATCGATCTGTTGATCTACGATTTTAGCAAAATCCTTCTCCAGTTCCTTCAGATAGGCTCCCTTCTCTTCTTTTTCAGGGGAACGCCAATCCTCCATCAACCAGCCTTCGGACTCTGCCTTAACGTGAAATGAAATGTCGCCGTGACTTACCTTCGGAATGATTTTTATAGTCTTTTTCTTGATCTCATAAAGAACCGTGAAGCCTTCCTTACTATATGTTTTGATGACCCCGCCCGCCTTTTCCTCAGGCTTAATCCAAGATAATGCTTCCAGGTCGGTTTGGCTGAGCTCCCCGATAAATTTCGTTGTTTTAGCTTTAAAGATGCTGCCCCCTGAAAATTTATCCTCGCCATATGCATTCAACACGTTTTGAAGCAAAAAGCTAGACCCAGACTGCATCTCTGCATCCAGTTTGGCAAGCGAAACAGGTTCCATTATTTTATTGGATATATACGAATTATTTGTGATTCCCGTAAGATAAAAGGCCGGAATCCGGGAAGGGTCTCTCGAAGTAAGCACATCCACCGCACGGTGATGGCTGATTAGTACAAGGCAATTGGGGCGAATATCGTTATCCCGTAGCACAAAATCAAGCAACTGTTGTAATCCATATTTTTTAGCAATATCTTTGGAAATGACGATCACTTTCAGATGATGCCCAATGAGCGGACGATCTCGGCGTAAAGCAAATTGGCGAAAAATCTGGAGCATGGAATCTCCTGTTAGCTGTTCATTAGAGTAAGAGGATTTACCAGATGAAGGTGACCCCCCCTGCTCGCTCTGCTGGCCGCTCGATTTCCCAGGGGCAATCTGCACGGTTGCCGTAACGTTATCTTCTTTGGGATAATGCCCTCCTTGGGCTGATATATTTTTCTCAAATTGCGTTTCCTGACCAACATCAATGCCGAGACCCACATACAGACTCAAATCTTCAATTTCCCGGCTGCTCCAGCATCCCGAGATGAGGCTAAGAATCAGTAACGCACAGATCATACGTAGCCACAAACGAAGTGGAATCATGCGTGTTTACCTCCTTTTTTACGAATAATGCTCAGCAACAGCAGTATCAGAGGCATAATGGCAAACAAAACGACAGACACGTTACCCAACATGTCACCTAGTGCAAATGTTTCATATACATTTTTGGGAATCATGGCTGCCAAATAAATAAACGGTAGAAGGCAGTACATAATGGTCCGCATCTTTTTCGCTTTAAACAGATCACGAATCCCCACAGAAGCGCAATAATGAGTGATCGCAAATGTAGAGAATATCTGCAAAATCCAGATGACCAGCAATAACGATTCAAAGCGCTCAAATATCAAACCCTGAATCTCAAAACTTCGAACCAGATCGAGCGTTGGCCAAGTTCTCGTTTTAATTCCATCCAGGGACAAACTGCCAACGACCATAACGACCGTGATCAAATAAATCGCCGTAGATATGCCCAGCCCCCAAGTCATCGCCTTATTGCTTTTTTGGGGATTTTGCATATAAGCTGTAATGACGAGCATTACTTCATAACCTGTGTATGATAACAAGGAAGGCTTCAACCCTTTGATCACAGGTAAAATCCCTTCTCCGAGAACCGGTCTCAGATTACTGATTTCAAACAGTTGGTTACTCAGCAATATTTCCATCACAAAGATGACCAAGGTAATCGGCAAAATGACCTCAAACACACGCACGATAACTGGAAGTCCTCCGGAAATAAGATAGATTCCAATCCACATAAACACCATCACTATGGCCCAGGTAGGTGTACGCTCCAGCAAATACATTCCGGTCACGTCAGCCATCACCCGAATTTCGAAGGCGGCAATCACCATAAAATAAAGAATGTTGGCACAGCCGAGTATGTAAGCAACCCAACGTCCCGTAATCTCACGGGTGAATTGGAAAACGGTCTTTTCCGGGAATCGTCGACACAAAGTCACCAGAATAATTCCTACACCCGTGATAATCAACCCGGATAGGATAATCGAAATCCAGACGTCCGGTGTACCAACCGCTTTGCTTGTTGTCCTAGGCAATGTTAATATGCCTGCACCCAGCATGTAATTGACGATAATGACCACGGCTTGTGTCGTGCTTATTTTTACTTGGGAGTCATTCACTTCTTAGCACCTCCAGACCATCTGCGGATTATACGAGGCTAAACTGAACAGTACAGCACTGTTTGGTACGAAACTTCACTTCGATCAACGTTATTTCTTGCGATCTTCATCGGTCGGATTCATCATGTCTGGACGTCTTCTCATCATATTCAGCGGGGCACGGATGACAAAATCCTTCCAATCACTCAAGTGGTACGGAACCGCTGGTGCAATATAAGGCACCCCGAAGCTGGAGAGCCGAGCCAGATGTGTGCACATCAGCAAGAAGAACATAACCACGCCATATAATCCCATTACAGCGGCACTAAACATAGCGGCAAAACGGAGCAAACGGAGCGTTAATCCCGCACTATACACTGGAATGGTGAAGGACGAAATCGCTGTGACCGCTACAACAATAACTAGAAATTGGCTTATAATACCTGCCTGTACTGCTGCCTGACCGATGATCAGACCACCAACGATTCCCATTGCAGGTCCGATAGGTTTGGGCAAACGAATTCCGGCCTCTCTTAGAATCTCAATGGACAGCTCCATAATTAAAGCCTCGATAATGGAAGGAAAGGGTACTCCCGAACGGGTTTCAATAATCGTTAATACCAGTTTCGTTGGAATCAGACCTGGATGGAACGAAATGAAAGAGATATAAAGCGCCGGAGCAAGCAAGGCTAACATAGCCGCCATAAACCGTAGGATTCGAAGGAACGTACTTGGAATCCAGCGTTCATAGTAGTCTTCTGGAGATTGGAGCAGCATGCTGAAGGTAACCGGCACGACCAGAACAAACGGAGTTCCGTCCAGCAAAATAGCGACTCGTCCTTCCAACAAAGCACCAATAACGCGGTCAGGTCTTTCCGTATTCAGAATTTGCTGGAAAGGACTCAAGACATCGTCTTCAATCAGTTGTTCTACATAACCGGACTCCAGCATCATGTCCATATCAATACTTTTCACCCGTTTCATAACCTCGGTTACGAGTTTAGGGTCGGCAATATCCTGAATATAAGCAATAGCCAAGTCTTTTTTGATCCGGCTGCCCACTTCAAGCTTTTCGATAAACAAACTCTGATCGCTTCCATAACGTCGTAAAATGCCCGTGTTATCACTAAGCTCCTCTGTAAAACCGATACGGGGTCCGCGTAGCAGACCTTCCGATAAAGGTTCATCCACCCCGCGCGTCTTTAATCTGGACGTTCCGATCAACATGGCTCCCGGCATGCCATCTACTAGCAAGGCATTTTTGCCCGTTAATACACTTTTTGCAAGCTTCTGTAGAGACTCTGTCTCCTGAACCTCGCTGACGGGAAGAATCTGAGTTTTCAGATACGTGGACAGGAAGTCTGCTTGTTCAGGATGAAGGAAGCTTTCCTGTTTGAGTTCAGGTATTCCCTTAATCATCAAAGGTTCAATTAAATATTGGTCGATCAGATCTGTATCCGTAAGTCCTTCGGTATACATGATCGCCGCTCTCGTGTTCGTTCCTCGAATGGTGAACTCTCGAATATGTACATCTGCATTTTTGCCAAACGTCTCTCGAACCGTTATCAGATCTGTCATGTATATTCCGGTTAACTTAATGTTGGCATAGTGCCCCGTTTCTGTGCCTGGCCCGATGCCCGCTTCCGCTGGTGAAATATCTTTCGGCGAAAGAGTCATTTTATTTTTGCGAGAGAAGCTGCCCCGCTTGATTGCCGTATGGAACCAGTTGGTCGTGAAATATATCATAATCGGTACAATAAACACCATGAGTGCCTGTGCCCAGATGGTCCATTTCGGTACATAAGATAAGATCGTTGACCACATCCTCCATCCATCCTCCCTTCTCTGTAAAATCAAACCACAGGTATTCCCGGCTTATTGTGTCCTGTTTACCCATAAAAATTCCGTGATTTTGGCAGGATATGCAATAGAACACTTTCTTGCCTGATGGTTAACGACCACTTTTGATTTCCGAGGAATATGATCCACACAGCAAAAAAACGACCCTGCCATGAGCACAGAATCGTTCTGGAATTCATACCGTATTTATTTTTCGCTTACACAATTCGAGTCACATGCTGTGCCTTATCATCCAGTAAAGTGGCCGCGGCCGCGATCGTTTTGAAATCATTTAACGCAATCTCAATTCTTTCGTGACTCTGTTGCACGTAGTCCTCTACCTTTTTCGTACCATTGGTAATATTGGTAATCTCTTTGGTGATGCCTGTTACACTGTCTCGAATCTCATTAATTGAATTCTCCACCATGGCTGACAGCTTGCGCACTTCTTTCGCCACAATATCGAATCCTCGGCCGAACTCTCCTGCATGTGCAGCCTCAATCGCTGCATTGAGCGCGAGTAATTGTGTCTGAGAAGAGATTTCCCGAATCGTTCGCACCACGCCTTGAATGGAGCCAGCCTGTTCTTGCAGATGGGTTAGCGTAGATTGGTTAGCTGCAGATACTTCCGAGATGTAAGAAACGCTGGACATTAATTCATGGCTTCGGCCAATCCCTGCCCCTGCCTGCTCATTCAGCTCTTGAGATAGCGTCTTCAATTCCTGAACAACGGCTGTAATGTTATTTTGGCGATTCGTAATATCCGTAGCCATCTTGCAAACGCCAAGCACCTTCTGATTCGACGCATCAAACACGGGCATGTATGTAGCTTCGAGCCATACCGATTGGCCTTTGGCATCCATACGCTCAATCTTGTCCTGAAAGCTGTTCCCGGCCAAAATACTTCTCCAGAACTCCTCATATGCCGGACTATCTGTAAATGTTGCAAAGCATAGTTGCCGATGTTGCATTCCATACATCTCTTCCTTGGTATACCCCATTCTTGAAGCAAATACATCATTCACGTATGTAACCCTACGGTTTAAGTCGAAGCGAATAATCGCCAAACTTTTCTCCATCGCCTTGACCACTAAATCGTCCGTCACCTGATCTTGCCGCCCCGTCTCCAATAAAGACATCCAAATCCCCCACAATCCGTCCCATAGTCAATAAAGTGTTGCATTTAATTACTTCATGCCGTTCATGACAGATGTATTCATGCGATGCGTTGACTCCTAGTAATGATACCCGAATTCGGGACTTTTGGATCACTAATTTGCACGAATCCCAAAAAATATTTTTTTGTGTACATACAACCTTCATACTCTGGGTCATAATTCACGATCTGTGGGAACATAAAGCAACATAAAAAGCAAGTTATGGATAATCATAACTTGCTTTTTTCTGGAAACTTTATTCTATATAAGTTGACCTAAAAACTTAGAAATCATGTACCGTTACACATAACTGAATGACAACACCAAACGGATCACGGACAATCCCGTAGCCGGGACTAAATTCATTCCTTGCATAAGGCACAAGCACCTTCACCCCTTCATGTTGCGTCAACGCCTCGTATAGTCCATCCATTTGGCCTTGATCCTGAGATTGAATGCACAGCGATGTACTGTTTCCCAGTTCCCAAGGTCTCTCCGTATCCATCGCTTCCTCCGCAATCATGATTTTGTTCGCTCCGATCTCCAGCACCGAATGGGTGATGTACTCATCCTGACCGTCAGGATACGTGAAATCGGGACTCATCTGCTTCATTTCTTTGTAGCTTTTTCGGAATAACACTTTTGCACCCAATGTTTTTTCGTAAAATGTAACTGCTTCTGCCGCCTCTCCGTTCATCGAGAGAAAGGGGATAACTTCAACATTCATGTGGCTTGCCTCCTTCATTTGTCTGTCTTACACTTATTACTATAACGACTAAAGGTGCCAATAGATGGCACCATTGAGAAGAGGAGATGCGAACAAATGAAAAAGACTGAACGTCTACACCATATGCTTCGCTTTATTAATCATAAACAGCACTTCACGCTGCCTGACTTAATGCAAGAGTTTCAAATATCCAAACGAACCGCATTACGAGATATTGCGTCTCTGGAAGAGATGGGTGCGCCCATCTATGTGGAGTACGGACGTTATGGCGGTTACCGTCTACTTCAGCAGATGCAACTGCCTCCGATCTCTTTTAATACAGATGAGCTCTATGCCTTGTATTTCGCTATGCAGGCTCTTCGCAGCTTCACCAGTTTGCCTTTTCGAACCACATTTGAATCTGTTCATAAGAAATTTATGGCAGCATTATCAGACAGACAGCAAGAAAACATTCATAACATTCAACAGCGTGTTGCTTTTAAACATAACGAACAGATCAAAGACAGTGATCATCGGGAGCTTCTATTAAATGCCGCAGTACAGCAGATCGTTATTCAAATTACGTATCATGACAAAAACAGGAGTGCGGCGGAGCAGAGTAAAGTCACAGTTTCTATTGAGAACAAAGAGCCTACGAAAGAGAATCTGGAAGATTACCATGATCAGTCAGAAGCAGTTTCCAAAACAAAAACCAGCACCCGTATTATACAGCCCATTGCGCTATATTCCATTAAAGGGTACTGGTATTGCCAGTCATACGATCTGAAGAAAAAAGCGTACCGTGTATTTCGCTGTGATCGAATCATTTCGGCTGTATTAACGCATATCGAACCTGTCTCACACCTTGCTGAAATACAAAGTGAACATCTCCAATCCCTATGGAAACCTTCCGAACAAGCTATTTCGTTTCAATGCAGGATCAGTGAGGCGGGCATGGAGCAATTTCAGCAAAACCACTATCCCTCCATGCGCCTTGAAGAACAAGACGGATTCTATCTGCTCGTCGGAACCTATGAACCTCATGAACTGGAGTTCATTGTGAGCTACCTTGCAGGGTACGGTACTTCCATTAAGATTGTTGAGCCTGAGATGTTGAAGGAATCGTTGAGACAATACTATTTAAATTTGTTGGAGTGTATTTGATGCTAATAAAAAATACCCGGTAGAGTGCATACCGAGAAAAAATACGGCATACACCCAAGCCGGGTATAAGATTAGAACATAATATCAATGGCCTCTAGCTCATCTTGTTCCTGTTCAGATTGACCGTTCAGGGAAATATCCTTCAGCAACATCGAAGGCTGTTCGCCAATCTGGCTGATGATTCCGAGCAGATCCTGAGCGAAATTATCGATCAGATTGCGTGTAAACAACTTGGTCGCATATTCAAACTGCCCGGTCATCCCCTCATCTAGCATCGAAATGACCAAAGTCAGATCGAATTGAGCAACTGTATGCTTTTCCGGATAAGATTCGATCTGGATCTCTCCGAAGCTTTGAACGTTATCTTCCTTCGTTTCCAGAGCAAACATGACATCGAATACAGGATTGCGGCTTAGATCTCGCGGTACCTGAAGTTTCTTCACAAGCTCCTCAAACGGATAATCCTGGTGATCGTAAGCCCCCAGCATCGTTTCTTTGACTTCGTTCAAGTAAGCAAGGAATGTCTTCTCCCCCGAAGGATAATGGCGAATGGCCAACGTGTTGACAAACATTCCGATCAGTGCCTCCAAGTCGGTATGTGTGCGACCCGAAACCGGCGTGCCTACAATGAAGTCTTCTTGCCCCGAGTACTTGCTGAGCAGGATAGAATAGGCCGCCGATAATACCATATAAAGAGTAGCACCGTTCTGACTGGCGATGCGTTCCAAGCTTTCCGTCATCTGCTGGTCGATATTGAAAGGTAGCACATCTCCCTCAAAGCTGCGAGTGACAGGTCTGACAAAATCCGTCGGCAGTTCAAGCGTCGGCAGTTCGCCTTCCAGCACGTCCAGCCAATAGGCTTCCTGACGTTTCAGCTGTTCTTTTACAGGCTCAGACTGTTGCCAAGCGGCATATTCCTTGTATTGAATTCGAAGCGGTTCAAGAGTCTCGCCGTTATACAGACGTAAGAGTTCTTCGACGAATATGCCCATCGACATGCCGTCCGTGATGATATGATGGATGTCCAGCATAAGCAAGTGCCGCTCTGCTTCCCATTCAACTAAGCCCACACGCAGCAGCGGCGGCCGCTCCAAATCAAAGACTCGTACAAATCCATCTGCGATATTTTTCGTTTCACTTTCTGTCGCTTTGGTATACTCGACGGCAAACTCCAAGTTCGGATAAATTCGTTGTACGGGTTCACCGTCCACCATTTCGAAGCCGGTTCGCAAAACTTCATGACGAGCGATTAATCCTTTGAGCGCGGACTCGAATCGATTCCGTTCCAAACGCCCGACGAGAACCGTCATGCCGGACATGTTGTAACTAAGCTCCGCGCCCTCCATCTGTTGCTGGATGTACAACCGTTTTTGCACGGAGGAAAGCGGATAGTAATCCTTCTGATCCAGCACCGGAATGGATCGGTGTTCCTGCCACTCCAATTGACTGATTATTTCAGCCATCGATTCAATCGTCGAGTGTCGGAACACATCGCGTAGCGGCAAGTCTACACTCAACTCCTTGTGAACCTTGCTAACCAGCATTGTCGCCCGTAAGGAGTGCCCGCCAAGATCAAAAAAGTTATCCGTTACACCTATTGTTATTGGTCCGAGCACGTCCTGCCAGATGGCGACCAGTTTCGTCTCTAGCTTGGTGCGCGGCGCCACGGTTTCGCGTCCTCCTCCAGCTCCTTCTTCTGGCGATGGCAACGCCTTCCGGTCAATTTTTCCATTCGGCGTTAGTGGCAAGTTTTCCAATTCTACAAAGTACGATGGGATCATGTAGCCTGGCAACTCTTGGGCCAGCGCGCCGCGCAGATCATTTACTGCCAGATCCGTTACTGTATCCGTTGTGTAATATGCACATAGCACTTTCTGCCCGTTTGCGTCATTTCGAACCAGCACCACGGTTTCGCGTACATTTTCCACCCGCAAGAGTTGTGACTCGATCTCGCCCGTTTCGATCCGGTAACCCCGGATTTTGGCCTGGTTATCCATCCGACCGATAAAGTCCACGTTGCCGTCTTTCGTCCATCTCGCCAAGTCTCCCGTGCGATACAAACGCTCACCTGCTGTGAACGGGCTGTCTACGAACTTTTCTTCCGTCAGCTCTGGACGATTCAAGTATCCGCGCGCGACCCCAACTCCGCCAATAACCAGTTCGCCCAGCACCCCGATAGGCACCGGATTCAGGTGCGCATCCACAATGTAAAACTTCGCATTTAACCACGCTTTTCCGATAGGCACATGCCCCGTCTCGGGAAGCATTTTCAGTGGCTCATCGTAGAAACTGGAATCAATTGCCGCTTCCGTTACGCCATAAGCGTTGATGATTCGGAATTGCGAGCCAAATCGTTCCTGCAAGGTTCGATAATCGGCTACGCTGCAGCTGTCTGAACTTGTAATGAGCAGTTCCATCTGACTCATATCCAACTGATTTTCATGCACATATTCCATAAACGGCACAATTAACGCTGGCGTCGATTCAAAAAGGGTCACCCGCTCCTGCTCGATCCAGTGATGCAGACGCGACGGGTCAATCCGATCGTCCTTCGGCACAATGACCATCGTGCCTCCGTTGTACAGCGTGCGTGCGATATCACCCACGAACACATCAAACGAGAAGCTGGCCAGCTGTAGCAACCGTACCGGGAACTGATCTAATCGGTATTCCCGTCGGTATCCTGCCGCCGTATTCACCAGGCTGCGGTGCTCGATCATGACGCCTTTAGGCTGTCCTGTCGTTCCCGACGTGTAGATTACATAGGCCAGATCCTCTGGACGGGCTTCGTGGAAGCTGTCCATACCAGAACTTATCGGCGCATTTGCCCGCTCCTCGCTGTACGATGCTTCGTCATCGAGATACAACACTGCAGACAACGCCAGTTCCTCTTCACCCAGCCATGTTTCAGCACGCTCTCGCAGTGGCGTTTGCGTTAATAGTACCTTCGCTCCACTGTCTTCGAGCATGAACCGCACACGGTCTGCCGGGTAATCCGGATCGAGCGGTACATACGCGCCGCCTGCTTTCCAGACAGCCAGCACAGCTACCAGCAAATCCACCGAACGTTCGGCAAGAATGCCGACGATGGATTCACGACCAATGCCACTTGCACGTAGCGTAGTCGCCAAACGGTTCGCCCGCTCATTCAGCTCCGCATACGTTAGACGGTCGTTCTCGTACACAACGGCCTCCGATTCAGGCGCTTGCTGCGCCTGTTCCTCGAACAGACGGTGAAACGTAGCTGCAGGAGCAGCTTCCACTTCTGAAAGCGCCGGGTTAAACACGCAGAGAATTTGTTCTTTTTCCACAGTGGTTAAGATATCCAATTCAGCAATGGTCCCTGACGGGTTACGGAGAATGGACTCGAGCAGTTGCAAGTAATGAGATGCCATTTTCTCCACCGTTTCGGTTTTATAAAGAGCTGTGGCATATTCAAACAGATATTCCAACCCTTCCTCAATCTCCGTGACGTCTAAACTTAGATCGAATTTAGAAACAATCTCTTCGCTGGCGTACGTCGATAAGCGGAGTCCAGGAAGCTGAATTTCCAAATTCTCTGTATTCTGCAAAGCAAACATCGTATCAAACAACGGATTACGGCTTAGATCCCGAGCCACACTCACCTTATCTACCAGTTCTTCAAACGGATAATTCTGATGTTCAAAAGCACCCAGGGTGGTCTCCTTGATTTCCTTCAAATAGTCTAGGAACGTCTTATCTGCAGCCGGATAACTGCGAATAGCCAAAGTATTAACGAACATGCCGATCAATGGCTGAACGTCACTATGATTTCTTCCCGCAATCGGTGTACCGACGACCACGTCTTCTTGTCCTGTGTATTTCTGCAACAATATCGTATATCCAGCAAGTAGAACCATGTAAAGTGTTGCACCGTTCTCGGATGCAAGTCGTTTCAGACCCTCGCTTTGCTCGCTATTCATAAACAATTGAAGTGTACGTCCCTCGTAACGCTGCATTGCCGGGCGCGGATAGTCAGTCGGCAATTCCAAAACTGGCAGTTCTCCGCGGAACATGTCCAGCCAGTAGGCTTCTTGCTTGGCAAGCTGCGCCTTCTGCTCGTTTGATTGTTGCCATACCGCGTAATCTTTGTACTGAATGCGGAGCGGATCAAGCGACTTACCGCTGTACAAATGTACGAATTCTTCGATTAGTACGTCCATCGAGACACCGTCAGATACGATATGATGCGTATCAAACATCAGAATATGCCGGTCCGGCGCCAGTTCTGCAAGACCTACACGCAGCAGTGGCGGCTTCGCAAGATCAAATGGACGAACGAATTGGCGCACCGTCTCTTCCGCTTGATCTCCGCTGATATGCACATATTCCACATCGAAGACGACTTCATCATAAATCCGCTGAATCGCTTCGCCTTTTATCATCTCAAAGCCAGTACGCAGCGTTTCATGACGAGCTACGAGTTCTCGGAATGTTTCCGCAATCCGCTGTCGGTCAAGCTCACCTTCGAGCAACATAGCTCCCGGTATGTTGTAGCTCAGCTCGGCTCCTTCCAGCTGGTTCAAAATATAAAGACGTTTCTGAGCGGAAGAGAGCGGATAATACGCGCTCGGTTCCGCAACCGGAATAGCTGTGAACGAGCCGTTCTCCAGCTTCTCCATAGCCGTGGCCATTTCCTCAACCGTGGAGTAGCGGAATACGTCGCGAAGCGGGAATTGTACGCCTAGCTCTTTATGCATTTTGCTGACCAGCGTTGTCGCCCGCAGAGAGTGTCCGCCCAGATCGAAGAAATTGTCGGTTACGCCCACTGTTTTCTCCCGCACAAGCACATCTTGCCAGATAACAGCCAGCTTGGCCTCCAGTTCGGTGCGCGGAGCCACATATTCACGACCTCCATCTGCTCCCGTCTCTGGTGCCGGCAGTGCCTTCCGGTCGATTTTTCCATTCGGCGTCAGAGGCAGATGCTCCATTTCTACGAAGTATGACGGGATCATGTACCCCGGCAACTCGCTTGAGATGGCTCGTTTCAGGTCTGCTACGGTTAAGCCTTCTTCCGCAGTATAATAGGCGCACAATGCTTTCTGACCTTCTTGATCTTCCCTTACTACAACGACGGTTTCCTTCACACCCGTTGCACGCAGCAACTTTGCTTCGACTTCGCCTGTTTCAATCCGGTAACCCCGGATTTTTGCCTGGTTGTCCATCCGACCAATGAAATCCACGTTGCCGTCTTTCGTCCATCTTGCCAAGTCTCCCGTGCGATACAAACGCTCACCTGCTGAGAACGGGCTGTCTACGAACTTCTCTTCCGTCAGCTCTGGACGGTTCAAGTATCCGCGCGCGACCCCAATCCCGCCAATAACCAGTTCGCCCAGCACCCCGACAGGCACCGGATTCAGGTGTGCATCCACAATGTAAAACTTCGCATTTAGCCATGCTTTTCCGATAGGCACATGCCCCGTCTCGGGAAGCATTTCCAGTGACTCGTCGTAGAAACTGGAGTCAATCGCCGCTTCCGTTACACCATAAGCATTGATAATTCTGAATTGCGAGCCAAAGCGTTCCTGCAAGGTTCGATAATCTGCTACGCTGCAGCTGTCCGAACTTGTGATAAGCAGCTCCATCCCGCTCATATTCAGCCCCAGCTCATGCACATATTCCATAAATGGCACAATCAGCGCTGGCGTCGATTCAAAAATAGTGACCTGCTCTTGCTCAATCCAGTGGTGCAAACGAGACGGATCGATCCGGTCATCCTTCGGCACAATGACCATCGTGCCTCCGTTATACAGCGTGCGCGCAATATCGCCCACGAACACGTCAAACGAGAAGCTGGCAAGCTGCAATAGCCGCACCGGGAACTGATCTAATCGATATTCCCTCCGGTATCCTGCCGCCGTATTCACCAAACTGCGGTGCTCGATCATGACGCCTTTAGGCTGTCCTGTCGTTCCCGACGTATAGATTACGTAGGCCAGATCCTCTGGTCGGGCTTCGTGGAAGCTGTCCATACCGGAGATTTTACCGGAGACGGAGTCCGAAGCTATACCAGATTTCACCGTGAAATCCTCCTGCTCATCGCTATACGATTCCTCGTCGTCCAGATACATTACCTTCGCCAACGCTAGTTCCTCTTCACCCAGCCATGTTTCAGCACGCTCTCGCAGTGGCGTTTGCGTTAATAGTACCTTTGCTCCACTGTCTTCGAGCATGAACCGCACACGGTCTGCCGGGTAATCCGGATCGAGCGGTACATACGCGCCGCCTGCTTTCCAGACAGCCAGCACAGCTACCAGCAAATCCACCGAACGTTCGGCAAGAATACCGACGATGGATTCACGACCGATGCCACTTGCACGTAGCGTAGTCGCCAAACGGTTTGCCCGCTCGTTCAGCTCCGCATACGTCAGACGGTCGTTCTCGTACACGGCGGCCTCCGATTCAGGCACGCGCTGCGCCTGTTCCTCAAACAGACGGTGGAACGCAAGCGCAGGAGCCGTTTCTGCTTCCAGTTGCACTGGATTAAAGCCACCGAGAATTTGTTCCTTTTCTGCCGCTGTCAGCAGTTCCAACTGATTCACACAGATGTTCGGATTAGCCGCGACCTGCTCCAGTGCCCGGGCAAAATGACCGTGGATCGACCTGATATCTTCTTCTCTGAAGGTCAGCGCATTGTACGTAAACCGCAGCCAAATATGCTCTTCCGGAATGACAGTAATGTCCAGGTCGTAATTCGTTTGCTCCGGTGACTGGATATTAGCGATTTTAAGCGCTTCTTTGTCCCCGCCAACAACCTGCTCAATCTGTTCCTCCATCGGATAATTTTCAAAGACCATGATATGGTTAATCAAGTCGCGCTTTTGCTTACTCAGCGACTGAATTTCGAACAACGGATATGTCTCATAAGCTCCCGATGTCAGTGCCTGATCCTGAGTATTTCTCAAAATATTAGCTACCGTTTCCGATGGTTTGCTTTGAATACGAACCGGAATGGTATTAATAAATAAGCCAATCATACTTTCGATGCCTGGAATTTCAGCCGGACGCCCGGATACGACCGAACCGAATACGACATCCTCACTGTTGTTGTATATTTGCAGAACCAGTCCCCATACGGTTTGCATGAACGTATTAAGCGTCACCTGCTGCTGGCGTGCCACCCGTTCGATTTTCCCGGTCAATTCCTTGCTGAGTTCCACATCCATTTCAGCCATCTCAAAAGCATGCGGATTCAGCTTCATTTTTTCCTGAGGCAGTTTGGTCTGCTCGTCGTAACCCTTCAAATACTCGGACCAGTAGTGTGAAGCTTTCGCAACATCTTGCGTTTCCAGCCATTCGATATACTTGGAGTATGAAGTAACCGGTGGAAGCTCCAGCTTCCGATTCTCTTGCAACGCGAAGTAGGTGTCGAACACTTCCTTGATCATAAAAGACATGCACCAGCCGTCCATCAAAATATGGTGGTGACTCCAGATCACATGGTAGGACTCGTCGCCTGTACGCAATACGGTCACTCGCATCAAAGAGCCTTGAGCCAAATCGAACTTGTTCGCTTTATCGGCGCTAACGAAATCGGCTATGGTCTTCTCCAGGTCTTCACCGCTTACCGAGCGAATATCTTCAAAGTACACTTCACACTTTCGCTCACGGAATACCACTTGAATCGGCTCGTCTCTCCAGCCCGTAATAAAGTTGGTCCGCAATGCCTCATTCCGTTGCACCAACGTATCCAATCCTTTAGCAAAGGCTTCGACATTCAAGCTTCCGTACAGATCGAAGGTCACCTGTTCGAAGTACGCTTCCGAATCAGCATCCAGCAGGCTGTGGAACAACATCCCTTTTTGCAGTGGAGTCAGGATATACACATTCTCCAGTTCGCCAATCGCCGCCGTCTGTTCAGCTAACTGATTTAATTCCTCCACTGTCACATCTCGAAGCAGTACATCGCTAGGTGTAAGCTCTGGTCGCTCTTTCGAAACACAATGAAGGATGACTTCGCGTAAACTCGATTGAAGCAAGGTTCCTAATTTCTCTATCGTTTCCCTTTTATACTGGGTCTCCCCGTAACGGATCGTGAATTCCAGCATGCCTTCTGACACCATACCATTGATATCGAGGACAAAATCCATCACTGCATTCGGGCTTGAATCCGCGCCCGCACTAAATGGAGACGGCTGCACCCCGTTGCTTTCAACATCCTGGTCGAACTGACCCAAGTAGTTAAAGCTGATCTCTGGTTCCAAAGTAAAGGCCTCACCGTCACGCGGTGCCGACAAATAACGCAGGATGCCATAACCGATTCCTTTGTTCGGAATACGGCGCAAGCTTTCTTTCACCTGTTTTACCTGATGACCAAGAGCCTGAACATGACTCAGCTCCAGTACAACAGGGAATTGACTTGTAAACCAGCCTACTGTACGTGTAATGTCCACATCTGGCAAAAGTTCTTCCCGGCCGTGGCCTTCGAGATTCACCAGCACACGTTCCTGACCGCTCCAAGCTTGTACCGCAAGACCAAGCGCGGTCAGCAACAGATCGTTCATTTCCGTATGGTATGCACGGTGTGCCTGCTTCATCAGCTGTTCCGTTTCCTCTGCCGACCAGCGAACAGTCACAAGCCCACTGTCCTTCAGCTTCGATCTGCCTTGTTCAAAATCTTTCGGAAGCGATTCATAGGTCAATTGCTCGACTTGTTGCCAGTACGCTCTTTCGCTATCTATTGCCGAGCTGTTGGCATAATCAGCAAGTTGTTTTGCCCACGTTTGGAATGAATCCGTTTTGAGCGGTAGACGAATTGGCTGTCCTTGCATAGCCTGCTCATAGCCAGTAGCCAAATCCTCAAGCAGAATCCGCCAGGATACACCGTCTACAACCAGATGATGAATCGCAATGAGCAGATGATCGCCGTCGTCACAGCGGAACAAACCGAGCTTCACCAAGGGTCCGTTTTCCAGATCGATGCTCGCTTGAATGTCATTCGCCTTAGCCTCTACCGTTTCTTTAACGTCGCAGACTCCCTTGAGATCGATAACTTCCAGATCGAACAGCGCTTCATTCTCCAGGGCGCTTCGGTTCCAAGCTGTATAACCGTTCTCGCTTTGACGGTAAACCGTGCGGAGAGCGTCGTGATGCGCAACAAGCTGATGCATCGCATGGCGTAATGCTTCTTCGTCAAAACCTTGCTTGGAAAATTGCATGAACGCCTGGTTGCTATGATGCACGTCAGCCGGATTTTGTCCAAAGAACCAGTGCTGAATCGGAGTTAAGATCACCTCACCCGTTACTTCGGCTTGGCTAGCCGTTTTTTCCACCGTTTGCAGTCTTAAGCTAAGGGCAGAAATTGTCGGGTAATGGAACAAATCTTTCATGACCAACTTGTAGCCCGTTTGCAAAAGACGGGACGATACCTGCAAGGCCTTGATCGAATCACCGCCGAGCGCAAAGAAATTGTCCTTTGTGCCGACCTGATCCACACCAAGTACAGACTGCCATACTAACGCAAGTGCTTGCTCAGCATTAGTACGTGGTGCCGTGTATGCAACCTCGGCGCGAATACTCCCTTCGGGCACAGGTAACGCTTTTCGGTCTACCTTTCCGTTCGGCGTAAGCGGCATCTGATCCAGACGCATCATGCGCGCAGGCACCATATGGGAAGGTAGGGCTGTGTCCAGATGAGCCACCAGTCTTTCCAGATCGAAACTTGATTCGGCTACGACATACGCGCACAAATATTTCTGCCCCCGCTCATCCATCCGATCCATGACAAGCGCTTGACGTACACCAGCCACATTATTCATGGCTGCTTCAATCTCACCAAGCTCGATCCGGTAACCGCGAATTTTCACCTGGTTGTCGATCCGACCGATGAAATCTACGTTGCCATCCGGCATCCAGCGGGCCAGGTCACCCGTCCGGTACAACCGCTCCCCAGCGGTGAACGGGCTATCTACGAATTTTTCCGCCGTCAAATTCGGACGGTTCAAATAACCGCGGGCTACACCCACACCGCCAATAACAAGCTCACCGAGTACGCCGATTGGCACCGGCTTCAGGTTCGCATCCACGATATAGAACTTGGCATTCAGCCACGCCATCCCGATCGGCACACTCCCCGTCTTCGGCAGTTTCTCCATCGGCTCATCATAGAAGCTAGAGTCAATCGCGGCTTCCGTTACGCCGTAGCTGTTAATAATACGGAACTGTGATCCGAAGCGCTCCTGCAAAGTACGGTAATCTGCTACGCTACACGCATCGGAACTTGTGATCAGTAACTGCATCGAACTGATATCGAGACCTTCGGCATACACATGTTCCATAAACGGTATGATTAACGCCGGAGTCGATTCAAACACCGTTATGGCATAGTCACGAATCCAGCCGTACAGCCGGCTTGGATCAATTCGGTCATCCTTCGGTACGATGACCATAGTACCGCCATTATACAGCGTGCGCGCAATATCGCCGACGAACACGTCGAACGAAAAGCTCGCGAGCTGTAATAACCGGATCGGAAACTGATCTAGACGGTATTCCCTCCGGTAGCCAGATGCCGTGTTCACCAAGCTACGGTGTTCCACTGCCACGCCCTTCGGTTGGCCTGTTGTACCTGAGGTGTAAATGACGTAAGCCAAATCACCCGCCTTGTTCACATTTGCAGGATTGGATGCCGGATCTGCTACTTGTGTGCTCTTCTCAGCTTCTGCTGTGGCAGAGGTTTCGGCAGCAGCCAATTCCACTTCCGCCTGCAACGTAGCTCTCTCTTCAGCGCATGTTTCACCCCAAGCTTGTGTACCTACAGCCCCATTTTCCCCTGCAAGTCCGTACGTTGTCTCGTCATCAAGCGCAAGCACCGTTTGCAGCATCAGATTTGTATCAGTACGCCAGACTTCTGTTTGCTCCAGCAGGCAAGTCTGCGTGAGCAGGACAGATGCACCACTGTCCGCGAGCATATACTCAATTCGTTCCGCAGGGTAATCCGGGTCAAGCGGTACATAAGCGCCGCCTGCCTTCCATACGGCAAGCACCCCAATCAATAGCTCCGTGGAACGACCAGCCAAAATGCCAACCACCTGCTCAGGCTTCACTCCGTGCGTCCGCAGTATATATGCCAAACGGTTCGCTTTGGCGTTCAGCTCCGCATATGTCAGCTTGCTATCTTCGTAGACAACGGCCAGCGCTTCTGGCGTACGCTCCGCCTGTTGCTCAAATCGCTCGTGGAATGTTCTCTCCCGCCAAGCTTCATGTGCTTCCAGATCTGTGCCCTCTTCCTCTTCGGAGGATTGTTTCGCGAGAGCCAGAGACGACACGTCAAACCCAACCAGCAAATCATGCTTTTCGTCATCCGTCAGGAAATCCAGATCCGCAATCCGTGCTCCAGGCTGAGCCAGAATCGACTCCAGAAGATGCTCGTAATGCCCTGCCAGCCGTACGATCGTTTCAGGTCTGAATAGCGAGGTAGCATACTCAATCTTGCAAACCAGTTCTCTCCCCGCTTCCACGATATCCAAGCTAAGATCAAACTTTGCTGTCTTCTCCTCGATGTCGAATAGCGCCCATTGCAAACCTTCCATCTTTAAATCCAAGCTCTCGTGCTTTTGTAAAGAAAACATCGTATCAAACAGCGGATTCCGGCTCAAATCCCGGTTCACCTGAAGTACTTCCACCAGTTCCTCAAACGGATAGTCCTGATGCTCATAGGCTCCAAGTGTTGTTTCCTTCACTTCCTGCAAGTATTCCATGAACGTCCGCTCTGCCGCTGGACCCAAACGAAGAGCCAACGTGTTGACAAACATGCCGATAATCGGTTGCAGGTCGGCATGTGAACGGGCGGCAATCGGCGTGCCGACTACGATATCCTCCTGTCCCGCATATTTATGAAGCAATACGGAGTATGCGGCCAGCAAAAGCATGTACAGCGTTGAGCCCGTATCACCTGCAAGACGTTTAAGGGCTTCACTTTTGGCTTCATCCAGTGTAAACGTGAGCGTTTGACCGTCAAACTGCTGAACAGCTGGACGCGAGAAGTCAGATGGTAGCTCAAGAACCGGAAGCTCGGAGCTAAATACCCCGCGCCAGTATTCCTCCTGTTGCTCAACGCGCTGTCGCTGCTCCTCGGATTGTTGCCAAACGGAATAATCCTTGTATTGAATATGCATCTCCGGTAACTCTTCCCCATTGTAAAGCCGCACGAATTCACGCAGTAGTACGTCCATGGAAAGGCCGTCGGAACCAATATGATGAATATCCAGTGCGAGCAGGAACTGCTCTTCTCCCAGTTCGATCAGCAGGGCACGTAGCAAAGGCGGCGCGCTCAAGTCAAAAGGCTGAATGAAGCCTTCAAGAATGGACGCAATCTGATCTTCACTGGCTTGAAGCTTCTCGATCTTGAAAGCGACATGTGGATGGATACGTTGAACCGGCTCTCCATTTACGATTTCAAAACCGGTGCGTAACATATCATGACGGGCCATCAACGTATCCAGTGCTCTTTCCACTCTGGCTTCATCCAGAACACCTTCTAATCGCAAGGCGCTTGGGAGGTTGTAATTCAGCTCCAAGCTATCCAGTTGGTTCAGGACATACAACCTTTTTTGCGCAGAAGAAACCGGATAGTATGCTTTGTCCTCCGCTTTGGGAATGGAAGTATGTTTCGTTACTTCTAAGCTGGCAATAGCCTCGGCCATCGCCCCTACCGTTATATAGCGGAATACATCACGTAACGGGAGTTCGACGTTCATCTCCTTCCTGATTTTGCTGACAAGGTTTATTGCCCGCAAGGAGTGGCCTCCGAGCTCGAAGAAATTGTTCAGGACTCCAATGCCAGAATAGCCCAGCACTTCCTCCCAAATTTCCACGAGTTGAGCCTCCAACTGGTTACGCGGTGCTATGTATTCAACGCCTGTTTCCATGCCACCTTGTGGCTCAGGCAACGATTTGCGATCGACTTTACCGTTGGACGTCAGCGGCATACGCTCCAGCTGCACGAAGTATGACGGGATCATATATCCCGGCATTTCCTCCGCCAATGCAGTTCTCATGGTACTGACTGTCAGCGTTCGATCCGCCACAAAGTAAGCGACAAGCGCCTTCTCACCTCCGCTGTCCTCACGAGCGAGCACCACTGCCTCTTCCACGCCCTCTACATTTAGAAGCTGAGTCTCGATTTCGTCCAGCTCAATCCGGTAACCGCGGATTTTCACCTGATGGTCGATCCGGCCTAGATATTCGATGTTGCCATCCGGTAGCCAGGCCGCCATATCACCCGAGCGATACAGTTTCTCCCCCTCCGCAAAAGGAGAATCGACGAACTTCTCCGCTGTCAGATCCGGACGGTTCAGATATCCTCTGGCTAACCCTTCCCCAGCCACATACATTTCGCCGGACACGCCAATCGGCACAGGACGGCGGTTTTCATCCAGAACGTATACGCTCAGCGTAGGGATCGGTTTACCGATATTACTTTTGGCTGCCTCTATCTCGACCCACGTAATTTCCTTATACGTCACATGAACCGTTGTCTCCGTAATACCATACATGTTGATCAGCTTCGTATCAGGGTATTTCGTCTTGAAGCCCTTGAGCAGCAAAGGACTGAGCGCTTCTCCCCCAAAAATGACGTTGCGAATCCGCAGATCGTATGCATGATCCGTCAATACCTCCCGCAACAGTTGATAAAAATACGTTGGCGTCTGATTTAGAATCGTGACTTGTTCGCGGCCTAACAGTGCCAGGAAATCGGCCGGGTTTTTCGCCGTAAGCGGTGGTACAATAACCAGCTTGCCTCCGTACAGCAGTGCTCCGTACATTTCCCAGACCGAGAAATCAAAGCAGAACGAATGGAACAACGTCCACGTATCAGACGGTCCAAAGTCGAACAGGTTTTTGTCATTAAACAGGAGGCGCACAACGTTTTTATGCTCGATCAACGTTCCTTTCGGTTTGCCCGTCGTTCCCGATGTGTAGATGACATAAGCCAGATTGCCCGGGCCAGAGATCGGTTCCAAGTTCGAGACATCCAGCGCACTTCCCAAGTCCGCTTTGCCATCTCCCCAAACAAAATCATCCAATTCAAGCCGGGTTCCAGCGAAGTCCGTCTTCTCATGCAATTTCTTTTGAATCAGCAATAATGGTGCACCGGAATCCTCGATCATGAAACGAATACGCTCTTCCGGATAGTCGGGATCGACAGGAACGTAAGCTCCGCCCGCTTTGAGAATCGCCAGAATGCCGACGACCATATCAAGCGAACGTTCGGCCAGAATGGCCACCAACTGATCCGCTTCGACTCCGGTCTCCCGCAGTTTTCGTGCGAGGCGATTCGATTGTTCATTTAACTCACGGTAGGTCAATTGCTTCTCATTCATGACAGCGGCCACGTTATTCGGGTAGAGCTCTGCTTGTTCTTCGAACAGTCCGTGAATGGTTTGCTGACGTGGGTAGTCCGCCTCCGAATCGTTAAACCCGTGCATCAGCTCGTGGATTTCCTCACCCGTAAGCATTTCCAGTGATGCAATGTCCCTGTCCGGTGCTGCTACGATGGTTTCGAGCAACTTGTCATAATGTCTGGCGAACCGCTCCGCAGTTTCCTGTTTATACAGAGCCGTAGCGTACTCCAACCGACATTCAAGCTGACCGTCCAGCTCCGAAATATCTAGTAGCAAATCGAACTTGGATGTTCGGTTTTCCAGCGGATAAAAAGATTGTTCAAGCCCCTCGATGACAATTCGCTCGTTCTCCGTATTTTGCAGGGAGAAGAACGTATCAAAGAGCGGATTCCGGCCAGTCGCGCGCGCAATGTGCAGACTCTCCACCAAGTCTTCGAACAAATAATTTTGATTTTCAAAAGCCCCAAGTGTGATGTCCTTAACTTCATCAAGGTAGGAAAGGTAAAGCTTGGAACGCTCTGGACGGCTACGAATGGCCAGTGTGTTGATGAACATTCCCACGATAGGTTGCACTTCTTCTTGCGTTCTTCCGGCAATCGGCGTTCCTACGATCAGATCTTCCTGGCCTGAATATTTATGCATAAGGATGGAGTACGCCGACAGTAGCACCATATACAGGGTCGTTCCCGTCCGTGCCGCAAGTTCTTTCAACTTCTCCGTTCGTTCTTTTCCGATATAAAACTTCACAGTCCGGCCGTCAAAGCTCTGCACCGCAGCGCGCGGGTGATCCGTCGGTAGCTCCAAAACAGGCAATTCACCCGACAACTGTTCCAGCCAATACTCCTTCTGCGGCTCAAGCATCAGCCCATAGGCTTCGGAATGTTGCCACACAGCATAGTCTTTGTATTGAATGTTTAGCGGAACCAGCGTCTCACCCCGATACAAGCGGCTGAACTCGTCGAAAAGCAACGCAGTCGAAATGCCATCGGAGACGATATGATGCATATCAAACAACAGAATGTGGCGATTCTCGGCGACTTGGATCAGGCCGATACGTAGAAGTGGCGGCTTGGTCAGATCAAACGGGCGATAATAAGCCTCCACCATTTGATCGAATTCCTGCTCGCTCGCCTGGAAATAATCCACGGCAAACTGCACCTCATCATAGATGCGCTGCACAAGCTCGCCCTGAACCTGCTCGATCCCGGTGCGCAGCGTCTCATGGCGCTGAATCAGTGCCCGGAATGCTTGCTCGACGCGCGTATGATCCAATGCACCTTCGAGTAGAAGCGCCGCTGACATATTGTAGCTACGCTCGGCTCCATCAAGCTGGCGCAGGATGTACAAACGCTTTTGTTCAGAGGAAACCGGATAGTACTCTGCCTGGGCTGCCTTTGTAATCTCGTATGTCTCCTGCTGCTTTAAGCCACCGATTCTCTGGGCCAACTGTTCAATCGTGGTGTAGCGAAAAACATCCCGCAACGGAACCTCGACTTGCAGTTCCTTCCGAATCTTGGAAACCAGTGAGGAGGCCCGCAAGGAATGCCCTCCCAGGTCGAAGAAATCATCTTGAACGCCAACTCGCACAATACCCAGCACCTGCTGCCATATGAGAGCAAGTCTTGTTTCGAGCCCTGTGCGAGGTGCCACATACTCATGCCCTGCTTCTACCTCTCCGCTCGGTTCAGGCAATGCTTTACGATCAATTTTACCGTTCGGCGTAAGGGGAAGCTTATCGAGTGATACGAATCGAGCCGGGATCATATGGACAGGTAGCTCTTCCTTCAATTGAGACAGCAGATCGCTTATCTGCAAAGATACATCGCTAGCAACGTAACCACACAAATACTTCTGCCCATGCTCATCCGTGCGGTCGATCACTACAGCCTGATTAATACCAGGATAACGTAACAGAGCCGTTTCGATTTCCCCGAGTTCGATTCGGAACCCGCGAATTTTCACCTGGTAGTCGATCCGGCCGATGAAGTCCACGTTTCCGTCTTCCAACCAACGAGCCAAGTCCCCTGTACGGTACAGACGTTCGCCCGGCACAAACGGGCTCTCTACAAACTTCTCAGCGGTTAAGTCGGGACGGTTCCAGTAGCCGCGCGCTACCCCAGCACCACCAATAACAAGTTCCCCCGGAACCCCTATAGGCACTGGCTTTAATGCAGCATCAACAATATAAAATCTGGCGTTCAGCCAAGCTTTGCCGATTGGCACATGGCCCGACGTCGGCAGTTTGTCCAACGGCTCATCGTAAAAGCTGCTGTCAATCGCCGCTTCTGTAACACCGTAGCTGTTAATAATGCGGAATTGTCCGCCGAATCTTTCCTGTAACAAACGATAGTCGTTGACACTGCAAGCATCCGAGCTGGTAATCAGCAACTGCATGGAGCTAACGTCCAGCTTTTCTTCATAGATATGTTGCATGAACGGCAAAATGAGCGCAGGTGTCGATTCAAATACCGTAATGTTATGATCCCGAATCCAGCCGTATAAACGGTTCGGATCAATCCGATCATCCTTCGGCACAATCACCATCGTACCCCCGTTGTACAGCGTGCGTGCGATATCTCCGACGAATACGTCAAACGAGAAACTCGCCAGTTGCAATAGCCGTACCGGGAACTGATCCAAACGGTACTCAAGGCGGTATGCATCCGCCGTATTTACGAGACTACCATGCTCAACCATGACACCTTTCGGATGTCCCGTTGTACCCGAGGTGTAAATTACATAAGCCAAGTCTTGCGGAGCACTGTCGACAGAGTCAAATTCCATGCCAACCGCGTCCCCGGTATAAAGCTGCTCATCGTCCATGGCATAAATCGCTTGAAGCTTCAGCCTGTCATCAGCCAGCCAACCTCCGGCCCGCTCCAACAAATGACGTTGCGTAAGCAACACCGATGCCTCGCTGTCGCTTAGCATATACTCGATTCGCTCTGCCGGATAATCAGGATCTAGCGGCACATAGGCTCCGCCCGCTTTCCATACAGCGAGTACCCCTACCAGCAGTTCGACCGAACGTTCCGCCCAGATCCCTGTAATGCTCTCCTTTCCCACGCCCTGTTCACGAAGGAGAGCAGCCAGACGTTCGGCGCGCTCGTTCAATTCGCCATACGTCAGCTGCTTGTCCATGTAGATGGCTGCAGGATGATCCGGTATTTCCCTAGAAAACTTTTCAATATATCGATGAAACGCTTTCCCCTCGTTAAGCTCTGCCACTGGCGGGTTAAAAACGTCCAGAATGCGATGTCTCTCCTCATCACTGAGCAGAGAAAGTTCACGTACCCGTAGTTCGGGAGTCTGAAGAAACTGATCCAGAACCGTTACATACTGTTCCATAATCCGATCGATCTCTGCCTTTCCGAACAGACCCGTACGGTAAGAAGCATGGAGAATGACATGTCCTTCATTCAGCATATGGTCGAAGCGTAGCAATAAATCGTCCATCTCATGTCTGGCAAAATGAGCCTCCAGACGTACTTTGATTTCTTCGTACTCCTCAATTTTCAGAGGCAGATATTCCAGAGATGTGCGGAAAAGCTCTGAAAGATCGTTCCGTCCATGTTGCTCACGCAAATCCTGGATCAATTGGTTATACGGATATTTCTGATACCGCAGATCCGCCGTATTTTCCTTGGAAACGGTCTGGATCAGGGACATCAGATGAGCGTCTGGATCAAGATGAATCCGTGTGGCCACAGTGCTGACGAACATACCAATGGTTTCTTTTTCCTTTTTGCTGGTACGATTGGCGAAAACCGTGCCGACCGGCACATCGGTGCTGTCAGTCAGCTTGTACAGCAGGGCGTACATGGTGGACAGAAATAACGTATATAAGCTGACCTGATATCGTTCACTGAAGGCCAGAATGCGTTCATACCGGGAACCGTCCAAAATGATGGCGAGTTTATTGGACTCACTGCCAACGGAGAATGATGGCACCGATTTAATGCCCGTCGTTTCAGGCAACGTACTGTACTTTGTCAGCCAATATTCCTTGCCTTTTTGATAACGTTGTGATTGCTCATACTCTTGCTCAGCAGAAATATAATCCAAATAGGAGGGAGCCTGATCATTACCTGAGATATCTTTATCTCTGCCATTCTCATTCTCATTCTCTTTGACTTTGCCTTTTACCTTACCTTTGTCTTTGCGCAGTTTCAGATATTTTTCCATCACGGCATGCAACAAAGCATTTACGGACAAACCGTCAGCAATGATATGATTTATCGTCAAATTAAGCCATACCTGACCGTTCGCAAAATGAATCATTGTAAATTGGTAAAGGTGTTCGTCAAACACGCTTACCGGTTTTTCGCTTACTCCGTTTACCCATGTATAAAATTGTTCAGTTGTATCTAATTCGAGGTGGCTTATCCTGGCTTGCACATTCTCCAGTTCTTCAAACCACTGTGTTGGATGTTGTAAATCTCCACTAAGACGGATGCGGAAAGCATCATAGGTTTTGACGATTTCACCCGTCGCTTGCTCCAGAAGCGGTGTGTCAATCTCACCCGTAATTTGGTAAGTTGCGGAAAGCATCGTGATGGACGTACCCGGATTCATAATTTCCATAAACCATATTCGGCGCTGGGCTTGCGTTAATCCGTATTGCTTGTTGGTATTTTCTCTCACATCGACACACTCCCGTTTTAGAGATTGTTTGTTAATAAGTTGAATTAAAGGGTTTACACAGACCACTCCGATGACAGAATAACCTTCCAATCGCTGTTATCCCCAGATTTTTTGATCCTTTTCTAACGGGAAAATCCGGTGATAAAGGCGAGCGCTTCGCTTTTCCAGGTTTTTTCTGTCCTCTCCGTTTTTGTGTAAAAAATTATTCAACTTATATAAATCAGCTAACCGTAAAGTCGGGCGTAATAACCTCCGAGCGCGAGCAGATCCTGATGCCGGCCCCGCTCAACGACTGTCCCTTGGTTCATAACCGTAATCAAATCTGCATGTTCCACGGTGCTGAGACGGTGCGCGATCAGAATAGTCGTACGCCCCTTCATCAGTACGTTCAGAGCCTGCTGTACCCAATGCTGGGATTCGTTATCCAGTGCAGAGGTTGCTTCGTCCAGCAGGAGAATTGGTGCATTCTTAAGAATCGCCCGCGCAATCGCAATGCGTTGCCTTTGTCCGCCTGACAACGATGCGCCTCTCTCTCCAACCGACGTTTGATACTGCTCAGGAAGTTCCTGAATAAAATGATGAGCGTATGCCGCCTTGGCAGCTTCGACAACTTCTTCATCCGTGGCTTCCGGCTTGCCATAGCGGATATTTTCCTCAATCGTGCCTGCAAACAAGAACGGCTCCTGCGGAACATAAGCAATCTGCCTGCGGATTTCCTCCAGTGTGTAATGGCCAAACGCTTTGCCTTGGAGCAGGATTTCTCCACTGTCCACCGGATAAAAGCCGAGCAACAGCTTGATCAGCGTACTTTTGCCGCTACCGCTGGCTCCCACAATTGCTGCGACCTGGCCGGGAAACACCTTCAAGGACATGCCTTCAATCACCTTTTTATCCATCTGATAGGAAAATTCCACATCGCGAAACTCCACCGCAGCATCCGAAAAATGTTTACTATCTGGAGATCCTAGTCGCTCTGGTTCCTCTTCCTCTGCAAGTACCTCTTGAATCCGGTGAGCCCCCGCGAGCGAATTCTGGGTCATGGACAGAACCATCCCCAGGTTCAATAAAGCGTGCGTCAGATTCACTTGCAAAACCGCCAGGGCAGCAACACTCCCCATTCCCATAAGTCCATAGGCATAGAGAAGACTACCGATGACGATAATGCCACAGAACGTGACGTAACTAATAAAATGATTCACCGCAGCCTGCATGCCGTTCTTCTGTGCAGTTTGCCGAAGCGTCTGGGTCATCTGTTCGTTCAACGCCTCATACTGGCTATAAATTGAACGGATACGAAACAGTTTCACCATCTGAATGCCGCCAATGAAATCTTTGAATTTTTCAGTCATTTTACCAAGCGTTTGCAATCCTTGTTCGGACAAGACACGAATATCTCGTGCAAATTTCAGGCTGACCGCGGAGGACAATAGCAGAATGACAAAAGATACGCCAGCAAACCGCCAATCGATCAACACCATGGAAACAATAGAGCCGATGCAAAAAACAACTTGTAACAACAGAACGAAGTAAACCTGTGAAAATGTAAACTCAACTGTCGTTACGTCGTTGTTCACCCGCGACAACAAGTCCCCATGGTGCGTCTGCTCCAGAAATCTCGGACGTACTCGGCACAGCTTGTTATAAAGACGCTCGCGGATGTTCAGTACAGTCAGCTCGACACTACGCTGGTACAAGTAAATGAACCAGGGCGAAATAATATTTTCCAGAAACAGCGCCGTGCCCAAAATGATAAAAGCATTCACCATCAGGGACGTATCTCGGGACACGGCGAAATCAACCAAGTTATGTACAACCAAACTGAAGGCGATCAGAAACAATGTCTGGGTGAGCGCCGTTACAGCCAGGCCGGTGGCGTACTGAGTTTTTTGCTTGCGGTTCATAAATGTCAGCAAATAGCCAAGTTCTTTAACTTGCAAGATCCATCCGCCCTTTTTCATGTGTGCGCCACCTCCCTGCGTTCGGCGGACTCGGTAAACTCCTGGTAGTAAGACTGGGCATACAGCCCATTCATCCCCAGTAATTGTTCATGAGTGCCCTTCTCCACAATATTTCCCTGTTCCATGACCCAAATCTCGTCGACACTTTGTACCGTAGAAAGTCGGTGAGCAATAACCATCGTTGTTCTCTGTTTCATCAATACACCCAGAGCTTTCTGAACCGCACTTTCCGACTCCGGATCAAGGGCCGACGTAGGCTCGTCCAACAACAGCACGGGAGCATCCTTTAAAAAGGCCCGAGCCATGGCGATACGCTGACGCTGTCCGCCGGACAAAAATCCTCCGCGCTCTCCGACATACGTCTGGTATCCATCAGAGAGCTGCATAATGAAGGAATGCGCCTGAGCAACTTTGGCAGCTTCAATAATCGCGTCCATCGATGCTCCCTCCTGCCCGTAGCCAATATTTTCGGCAATCGTCCCGCTAAACAAATACGAATCCTGAGTGACCACGGAGAAATGTGACCGCAGTTGCTCCGGATCGGCACCATCAATCTGGCTGCCAAACACGCGGATTTCGCCTTCGCCTTTCTCCGGTAGCGGATAAAAGCCGCAAACCAGCTTAAACACCGTGCTCTTCCCTCCGCCGCTCGCCCCGACAAGAGCAATCGTCTTACCTTCCGGTACCGAGAAGCTAACATTCCGCAGGATCGGAGAGTGATCTTCATATCCGAAGGTCACGTTCTTGAATTCAATAGGAGCTGCGTTCGCCTTCGGAATTAAACGGCCATTTTCTGTTTCGGTTGGTTGCTCAACGATGTCGGAAACCCTTCTCAAGGCACCGGCCATTTCGAACGTACGCGTGATAAGCTCGGGAATATGTTCCAGCGGTTCCAGACACAGATTCAGCAAGTATAAGAAGGCAACGAGTTCTCCAGCGCCTAACTGCCCTTGATAGATCAAATAACTTCCGTAACTGACTGCGAAAATGATCGGACTGATCATCAGTGTAGAAAGCAACGGGTTGACCCAGGCTTCCCGCTTTTTTACCGCCAGTTTTTTTTGAGCTGTCAATTGCAGCAACACTTGGTAGGATCGAGATAACATCCCGGATAACAGGTAGCTTTTTACAACAGGCATCCCCCCGAGCGTATCCTGGAGGTTAACGTTCATTCGGCCCATATTGGTCTGAGCTTCCTCCGTCAACCGCTCCAATTGCTTGCCAATCCACTGAGAAACCAGCAAGGCTACCGGAAATAACAGCAGACTGTACAGCATCAGCTCCCATTGGAGGTAGATCAAATATGCGAAACAGCCAATGAACAATAGCGGATGATAGAACCACTGGGCAAAATCCCGCATCATAAACTGCTGGATGAGCTGCAGATCATTATTGATCCGTGACAGCATGTCACCCGAGTGCTGTTTTTCCAAATCGGAGACCCGAAGTTTACCGATATGACGCATGACATCGTTACGGACATCCTGAACCGCAGAGGCACTGCTTCGCTCCACGCCGAAACTCATGAAAAACTTCGCAGGTACACCGATCAGGATGACCACAAAGACCGCATACACGATCTGTAACACGATTGGCCCTGCCCCTTTCTCGGCCTGCGTGGTCAGTTGCTCGATCAGACTTCCCGTCCATATCTCAATGACGGCCGCAGCAATTGCGGACAATATACCGACGATCATCCAGCCCTTGTGACGGCCTACATAAGACATCAGCCAGCGAAACGCTTTCCATGTGGCGTAAGCGGTGTGACGCTTGGAAGGTTCCGCTGTGACTTGTTCTCGAACGAATGGTTGCCGCTCAGCTTCCATGTAGTACTCCAGCCTCCGCCTCAATCTGCCGCTTAACTTGCTCTAAAATATCCCGGATGACGACGGCCGTTTCGTCCACACGCACAAGCTCTAATAGTTCTTCATGCGCGCCTTCCAAACGATAGTCGGTGTAAGCTTGCCTTGTCGCACGCCTCCAGGATGGCAATTGGTGCTCCAGACGAAACGCCTCGCTGTCCTTCGCAATCAATTCATAAATCCGGGCCGAGATCGTTCCAGAATTAATAAGCTGTGCCTCGTACATCAAGGTCGCTTTAACCTTACGATGAACCCGCTCCCGTACGAGTGAGTTACTCATTAATTCCTTCTCTTCTTCGTCAAAATCGGCAAGCATTTCTTCAAGCTCTTTCTCTGACGTTTCAGCAGGCGTCAGCGTTTCCTTAATCCACGAGTCCACCATAAGCACGTCCGTTACGACATGCCCTCTTTTTTCCATCACTTTAGCTACCTCAAACGTCAGGTTGCCTCCAAAGCAATAACCGAGTAACACGTAGGGCCCTTCTGGCTGGATGCGAACAATCTCATCCACATAGCGGTTCAGCATGGACTCGTAATCGGTGGCATCGTCGATAAAATCAATACCGTAGAGTATGAATCGTCCATCGAGCCTACTTGCGAGTTCCCGGTAACCTATGCCGAAGCCGCTACCGGGAGGGAAGCAGAACACGTTAAGATCACCTGTTTTATTCAACTTAATGAAAGAGTCTCCCCCTTGATCTAGCCCCATATCTCCCTCTCCAAAAGCCATGGCTTCAACGGTGAAATGATGGAACTCGCGGTTCAGCGGGATCTCAATTCCTGTTTCATCGTAAACAGCTTGAACGAGCCTCATCAGGCTTAACGAATTGCCTCCAAGTTCAAAAAAGTTATCCTTTACGCCAACCTGCGGAACGGCAAGCGTATCTTGCCATACACGGGTGATTTTCATCTCAAGCAACGTTCTCGGCGCGACATATTCGGCTTCCCTGGCCGCGGTTTCCCCTGGCGCGGGCAATGCTTTGCGGTCAATTTTCCCGTTCGAGGTCAGCGGCATCTGCTGAAGCTGAACGAAGTGAGAAGGAATCATATACCCCGGAAGTTGCTTGGAGAGTTTCTCCTTAAGTTCATGGGCCGAAAACCTTGTTTCTGCGACGTAATACGCAACAAGAAGCTTATTACCGTTCGCGTCGTCGCGATCAATCACTTTGGCTTCCTGCACAGCTTCGATCTTCAGCATCTGGTTCTCGATCTCATCCAACTCGATCCGGTACCCACGAATTTTCACCTGATGGTCGATCCGGCCCAGATATTCGATATTGCCGTCTGGCAACCAAGTTGCCAAATCGCCCGTGCGGTACAGTTTCTCCCCCTTCACAAACGGGGAATCGACGAACTTCTCTTCTGTTAGGTCCGGACGGTTCAGGTATCCTCTCGCAAGGCCTTCCCCGGCAACGAACATTTCACCCGCTACACCAATGGGCACAAGGTGGCGGTTTTCATCCAGAACATACACACGTAGCGTAGGAATAGGCTTGCCGATATTACTCTTCGCCGCCTCTATTTCGGTCCACGTAATTTCCTTATATGTCACATGAACGGTCGTTTCCGTAATGCCGTACATGTTGATCAGTTTTGTCTCCGGGTACTTCGTCTTGTAACCCTTGAGTAACAACGGACTGAGCGCTTCGCCTCCGAAGATGACGTTACGAATCCGTAGATGATATGCATGATCGACCAATACCTTACGGAGCAACTGGTAAAAATACGTTGGCGTCTGATTCAAAATCGTAACTTGTTCGCGGCTTAGCAGCGCCAGAAAATCAGCGGGACTTTTCGCCGTAAGCGGTGGTACGATGACCAGCTTACCTCCATTCAGCAACGCTCCGTACATTTCCCAAACAGAGAAATCAAAGCAGAAGGAGTGGAACAGCGTCCATGTGTCGGCTGGCCCGAAGTCGAACAAGTTCTTGTCGTTAAACAGAAGGCGCACGACGTTTTTATGCTCAATCAGCGTTCCTTTAGGTTTACCGGTCGTTCCTGACGTGTAGATAACATAGGCCAAGTTCCCCGATCCAGATATCGGTTCTAAGTTTGAAGAGTCCAGTGTACCTTCGGAGCTGAACCCATTCTCTTCCCAGACAAAAAGATCTAATTCAAGCCGAGTCCCTGCGAAGTCGGTCTTTTCATGCAAATGCTTTTGAATCAGTAATAACGGTGCGCCTGAATCTTCAATCATGAATCGGATGCGCTCCTCTGGATAATCGGGATCAACAGGCACGTAAGCTCCACCGGCTTTGAGAATCGCTAGGATGCCAACAACCATATCAATCGAGCGTTCAGCTAGAATCGCGACCAGTTGGTCGGCTTTGACTCCTGTCTCCCGCAACTTCCGCGCAAGGCGGTTGGATCGTTCGTTTAATTCGCGGTAAGTCAGCTTCACTTCATTCATGACAACGGCTACGTTGTCTGGGTAAAGCGCTGCCCGCTCTTCAAACAAGCCGTGAATGGTTTGCCCACGTTCAAATCCGGTTTCGGTGTCGTTAAACTGATTCAGGAGCGTTTCCCTCTCATCTGGAGATAGTACATCGGCTTGTCCAAGCCCCAGATCGGGCTGAAATAAAAGTAAGGATAGTAGCCGAACCAGATGGTCGGCTGCCTGTTCCACAAACGCATGCTCATACCGCTGCCCATCATAGCTTATCTCCAACATGATAGAGCTGCCTTCGCGGTCGAAGCGAAAAATCATATCGTTCGCCATCCGGTTGCCCAGCGGTTCAGGATGAATCGGGGCGAAGGAGACCACAGTATTAACGACTGGGAAGCCATCCTTCGTGTAACCCAGATGAAGCGGCTCTACCATTTTCCGAAAAGGCAGGTGCTGATGCTCCAGCGCCTCGCCGATGGAGGTTTTAATTCCTCCAAGTAACGTTTTAAGCGTCGTCTGATGGCTTACAGCCGTTTTGATTACCAAGATTTCATGCGACGTCGGCATCCCATCCGCTTCTGCATGATAAGAAGGCATACCGACCAGTACTTGACCCTGCCCTGTATATTTGAACAGCAGGCCTTTTACTCCTGCCAAAGCAACCATGTATATCGCCAAATCGGAACCACTCGCTAGGCCAATAATTCTCTCCGAGAGTTCACTTGGCAGAGTGCGGTGAAGCAAGCCCGACTTGGCCTGGACTTCCCCACTTGCAGATAATTTGGAGGATTGACTGTAAGGAAGGAAGCTCAGGCTATCACCGGCATCAAACTTGCTGCTCCAGTATCGTTCTTCCTTTTCAAATAAAGATTTCATGGATACCTCCCCTAAAATGAAGTGACCGCATGCCCTGCGCAGATCCAAAACGTTTGTTTTCGGATCTGTGCATCCAGGGCTTGCATGTTGTTCGCCATCTTACTTGGGCTCGGGATACGTGCAGATTTCGCTAGAGACATCAAAGTTACGTTTGTAGAATCAGAACGCGAATTCGATTGTATCCACCGCATTCTTTCCGCCTGTCTCCGGTTTATGGCATTCAATGCGGTTTAGCTCAAGATGTGGATTTTCCACGATTTGAGACAGCACCCGCAGGTAATCCTCGGACAAGGTACGAATCATCGTCTCTTTGAACAGTTTGGTGGCATAGAAGAAGCCTCCGCTCAGCGACCCGTTGTTTTCATACATAAACAGGGTTAGATCAAATTTGGCTTCTTCCAACTGGTCGAGTTCAACATCTTTCAGGCTGACCCCTTCCAGTTCGACGTCTTGTTCTTCGATATTTTGCAAGTCGAAAACAGCATCGAATAACGGGAAGCGCCCTGGTTCCCGCTTCACATTCAAACGCTCCACGAGCTCTTCGAACGGATAATCCTGGTTCTCAAAAGCACCCAAAGCGGTCTCCTTCACTTCTTCAAGGTAGGACAAAAACGTTTTGCCGCCTGACGGACGATTGCGGAGCGCCAACGTATTGACAAACATCCCGATGACCGGCTCCAAATCGGCATTCGTTCTTCCCGCCACCGGGGTACCAACGATGATATCCTCTTGTCCGCTGTACTTGGACAGCAACAAGGTATACGCCGCTAGTAGCACCATGTACAGCGTGCTTTCTTGCTGAGCTGCCAATTGACGTAATCGCTCAGAGAGAGAAGCGTCAACGTCGAAATCCAGATGCATGCCTTCGTAATCGCGAATCGCAGACCGTTCATAGTCCATCGGTAAGTCGGCCCTTGGGAGCTCGCCTTCAAAGGCTTTCAGCCAGTACGTTTCCTGCCGCCCGATCCGATCTTGGTAATCCTTAGAGTGTTGCCAAACAGCATAATCTTTGTATTGAATCCTTAGTGGAGGCAGTTCTTCACCGGCATATAAACTCGAGAACTCATCCATCACAATTGCCATCGATACGCCGTCGGACACAATATGATGCATATCGAAAAGGAGAATATGCAGGTCCCGCTCCAGTTCTATGACCCCGGCGCGCAGAAGTGGCGGCTTGCCAAGGTCGAACGGGCGAACGAAGCCGCGAATGATCTGCTCCATTTGAGTCACATCCTCTGGATCTGCTTGATGGTGCTCGATAGCAAAATCAACCTGCTGGTAAATGCGCTGAACCGCTTCACCCTTCACAACTTCAAAACCGGTACGTAGCGATTCATGGCGAGTTATCAATTTGCGCATGGCATCTTCAAAACGCTCTAAATCAAACTCACCTTCCAACTGCACCAGTTCCGGCATGTTATAAAGCTGGTCTGCTCCATCCAGTGTGTGCTGAATGAACAATCGCTTCTGCGCAGAGGAGAGAGGGTAGTACTCTCTCACATCCGCTTGGGGAATGGCGTCATGTTCCCGTCGCTCCATCCGGGCGACTACCTCGGCCATCGCTGCAATGGTCGAGTGACGGAATACGTCGCGCAGCGGCAGATTGACATTTAATTTCTTAAATACCTTGCCTGCCAATGACGTTGCCCGTAGAGAGTGACCACCAATGTCAAAGAAGTTCTCGTACACGCCGATCTCCTTCGTTAGCCCCAGCACCTCTTGCCAAATCGAGGCCAATTTTATTTCCAGTCCATTGCGCGGTGCGACATACTCCGCTCCGCTTCCTGCCTCCCCTTCCGGGGCTGGCAACGCCTTCCGGTCAATTTTTCCGTTTGGAGTCAGAGGCAGATGCTCCATCTTCACGAAGTACGATGGGATCATATACCCCGGCAACTCCTGTGCCAGCGCTCCGCGCAGATCGTTTACTGCCAGATCCGTTCCTGTATCCGGTGTGTAATATGCACATAGCACTTTCTGCCCGTTTGCGTCATTTCGAACCAGCACCACGGCTTCGCGTACATTTCCCACCCGCAAGAGTTGTGACTCGATCTCGCCTGTTTCGATCCGATACCCCCGGATTTTCGCCTGATTATCCATCCGACCGATGAAGTCCACGTTGCCGTCTTTTGTCCATCTCGCCAAGTCTCCCGTGCGATACAACCGTTCCCCCGCGGTGAACGGACTATCGACGAACTTCTCTTCTGTCAGCTCTGGACGGTTCAAGTATCCGCGCGAGACCCCAACTCCGCCAATAACCAACTCGCCCAGCACCCCGACAGGCACGGGATTTAAATGTGCATCCACAATGTAAAACTTCGCATTTAACCACGCTTTGCCGATAGGCACATGCCCTGTCTCGGGAAGCATTTCCAGTGGCTCATCATAGAAACTGGAGTCAATCGCCGCCTCAGTCACACCGTAAGCGTTGATGATTCGGAATTGCGAGCCAAAGCGTTCCTGCAAGATCCGATAATCTGCCACGCTGCAACTGTCCGAACTTGTGATGAGCAGCTCCATCTGACTCATATTCAGCCGCTGCTCATGCACATATTCCATAAACGGCACAATCAGCGCTGGCGTCGATTCAAAAATGGTCACTTGCTCTTGCTCAATCCAGTGGTGCAGACGCGATGGATCAATCCGGTCATCCTTCGGCACAATGATCATTGCGCCTCCGTTATACAGCGTGCGTGCAATATCACCCACGAACACGTCAAACGAGAAGCTGGCAAGCTGTAGCAACCTTACCGGGAACTGATCTAATCGATATTCCCGTCGGTATCCTGCCGCCGTATTCACCAGACTTCGGTGCTCGATCATGACCCCTTTGGGCTGACCTGTCGTTCCCGACGTATAAATCACGTAGGCCAGATCCTCTGGTCGGGCTTCGTGGAAGTCACCCGTGCCAGAACTCATCGGCACATTTGACCGTTCCTCCCTGTACAATGCTTCGTCATCGAGATACAACACATCCGTCAACGCCAGTTCCTCTGCTGCGAGCCAAGCTTCGGCACGCTCTCGCAGTAGCTTTTGGGTGAGTAGCACCTTTGCCCCGCTGTCTTCCAGCATGAACCGCACACGGTCTGCCGGGTAATCCGGGTCGAGCGGTACATACGCACCGCCTGCTTTCCAGACAGCAAGCACCGCTACCAGCAAATCCACCGAACGTTCGGCGAAAATGCCGACGATGGATTCCCGGCCAACGCCGCTTGCTCGCAGTGTAGCCGCCAAACGGTTCGCCCGCTCATTCAGCTCCGCATACGTTAGGCGGTCATTCTCGTACACAACAGCCTCCGATTCAGGCGCGTGCTGCGCCTGTTCTTCAAACAGACGGTGGAACGCAACCGCAGGAGCAACTTCCACTTCGAGCTGCACCGGGTTAAAAGCGTTGAGCATTTCTTTTTCCTCAGCCGTTAACAAGTTCAGCTCAGCAATCTTCGCATCCGGACGGCTTACAATCGTGACAAGCAACTGCTCGTAATGTTTGGCCATCCGTTCGATGGTCTCCCTTGTATAAAGAGCCGTCGCATATTCGAAGCTGTAATCCAAGCCGCCGTTCTCCTCACCCACATCCAAGCTAATATCAAACTTGGCGGTATCCATTGCGCTCGGATAAGAAGTCAAACGGAGCCCTTCCAATTCGAATTCCTCGTTCTCCGTATTCTGCATCGTAAACAACGTGTCAAAAAGGGGATTACGGCTTAAATCACGGGTGACTTGCACCTTGTCCACCAATTCTTCGAACGGATAGTTTTGATGCTCGAAAGCATGAAGGGTCGTTTCTTTAATCTCGTTCAGGTATGACAGGAATGTCTTCTCCGAAGACGGATAACTGCGAATCGCCAGTGTATTCAAGAAAATCCCGATTAACGGTTGCACATCTCCATGGTTCCTTCCGGCAATTGGCGTACCAACAACTACATCTTCCTGACCTGAATATTTGTGCAGAAGCACGTTATAAGCAGCAAGCAACACCATGAACAGTGTCGTGCCCGTTTCTGAAGCCAACTGTTTCAGGGCATCGGTTTTCGAAGCTTCTAAGAAAAACTCCAGTGTGTGACCATCGTAGCTCTGCACAGCAGGACGCGGATAATCGGTTGGCATTTCCAGCACCGGAAGTTCTCCTTGGAACATGTCCAGCCAGTACGTTTCCTGATGCTGAAGCCGTTCCTTCTGCTCCTGTGAATGTAGCCAAACGGAATAATCTTTGTACTGAATGCGTAAAGGCTCCAGTTGTTCTCCCCCATACAAGCGGACGAATTCTTCAACAAAGATCTCCATCGATACACCGTCGGAAATAATATGATGCATATCGTACATTAGAATATGGCGTTCCGGAGCAAGCTGGACAAGGCCTACTCTCAGTAGCGGAGGTTTCGCCAAGTCAAACGGACGGACAAAACGATGAACGATCTCTTCGACCTCTTGCTCATCTGCTGAATAGAACTCCACGGCCAAATTCAAGTCTTGGTAAATCCGTTGCGCTGCTTCGCCATCCACCATCTCGAAACCGGTGCGCAACATTTCATGTCTATCCACGAGCTTACGGAATGCGTCTTCGAACCTTGCACGATCCAAAGCCCCCTCTAGCACCATGGCTTCCGGCATGTTGTAACTAAGCTCCGCACCTTCTAGTTGATTCAAAATAAAGAGACGTTTTTGAGCAAAAGATTGTGGGTACACCTCACGTCTCTCCGCCAGCGGAATAGCAACGAATTTCTGCTCATCTAGCCGGGAAATGGCAACCGCCATGTTCTCGATCATAGAATGACGAAACACCTCTCGCAGTGGCAGATCCACGTTCAACTCTTTATGAATCTTGCTGACCAGTGTCGTTGCCCGTAGGGAGTGACCGCCGATGTCGAAGAAGTTCTCGTACACGCCGATCTCCTTCGTAAGCCCCAGCACCTCCTGCCATATCGAGGCCAATTTTCTTTCTAGCTCATTGCGTGGTGCGACATACTCCGTTCCGCTTCCTGCCTCCCCTTCCGGCGCTGGCAACGCCTTCCGATTGATCTTTCCGTTCGGCGTCAGAGGCAGACACTCCATTTCCACGAAGTACGATGGAATCATGTATCCCGGCAACTCTTGTGCCAGTGCACCTCGCAGAACGTTCATTGCCAGATCCGTTCCCGTATTCGTTGTGTAATACGCGCATAACATCTTCTGTCCTTCTCCATCAGTTCGAACCAGAACGACTGCTTCGCGAACACCTTCCACACGCAACAGCTTCGCTTCGACCTCACCTGTTTCAATCCGGTAGCCCCGAATTTTAGCCTGGTTGTCCATTCGACCGATGAAATCCACGTTGCCGTCTTCCATCCACCTCGCCAAGTCTCCTGTGCGATACAACCGCTCACCTACGGCAAACGGACTGTCTACGAACTTCTCCTCTGTTAATTCTGGACGGTTCAAATATCCGCGCGAGACCCCAACTCCGCCGATAACCAGTTCGCCCAGCACCCCCACAGGCACCGGATTCAGGTGCGCATCCACAATGTAAAACTTCGCATTCAACCACGCTTTTCCGATAGGCACATGCCCTGTCTCGGGCAGCATTTCCAGTGACTCGTCGTAGAAACTGGAGTCAATCGCTGCTTCCGTTACGCCATAGGCGTTGATGATTCGGAATTGCGAGCCAAAACGTTCCTGCAAGGTTCGATAATCGGCCACGCTGCAGCTGTCCGAACTTGTGATGAGCAACTCCATCTGACTCATATCCAGCTGATTTTCATGCACATACTCCATAAATGGCACAATTAACGCTGGCGTCGATTCAAAAAGGGTCACCCACTCTTGCTCGATCCAGTGGTGCAGACGCGACGGATCAATCCGGTCGTCCTTCGGCACAATGACCATCGTGCCTCCGTTGTACAGCGTGCGTGCGATATCACCCACGAACACATCAAACGAGAAGCTGGCCAGCTGTAGCAACCGTACCGGGAACTGATCTAATCGGTATTCCCGTCGGTATCCTGCCGCCGTATTCACCAGGCTGCGGTGCTCGATCATGACGCCTTTAGGCTGTCCTGTCGTTCCCGACGTGTAGATTACATAGGCCAGATCCTCTGGACGGGCTTCGTGGAAATCATTCATATCAGAACTCATCGGGGCATTGGCCTGCTCATCGCTGTAGGATGCTTCGTCGTCGAGGTACAGCACTGCCGACAAAGCCAGTTCCTCTTCAACGAGCCAAGCTTCGGCACGTTCTTGAAGTGGTTTCTGGGTGAGTAGTACCTTTGCTCTACTGTCTTCCAGCATGAACCGAACGCGATCTGCCGGGTAATCCGGGTCGAGCGGTACATACGCGCCGCCTGCTTTCCAGACAGCCAGCACGGCTACCAGCAAATCCACCGAACGTTCGGCGAGAATGCCGACGATGGATTCACGGCCAATGCCACTTGCACGCAGTGTGGCCGCCAAACGGTTTGCCCGCTCGTTCAGCTCCGCATACGTTAGGCGGTCGTTTTCGTACACAACGGCCTCCGATTCAGGCACGCGCTGTGCCTGCTCCTCGAACAGACGGTGGAACGCAGCTGCGGGAGCCGTTTCTGCTTCGGCTTGCGCCGGGTTAAATGCGCTGATCAATTCTTCCTTTTCCGCTATAGTCAACAGGTGTAGCTCAGCAATCTTCGCATCCGGACGGCTTACGATCGTCGCAAGCAAATGTCCGAAATGAGCCTGCAACCTTCGAATCGTGCTTTCTTTGTAAAGAGCCGTTGAGAATTCAAAGTTGCACTCCAACACGCCGTCTTCTTCTGTAACATCCACACTCAAGTCGAACTTGGCTGAGCCGTAGTCACTAGAGTACGGTGATAACTTCAGTCCTTTCAGTTCTATCTTTTTTTCCTCCAAGTTTTGCAGGGAGAACATCGTATCAAAGAGCGGGTTGCGGCTCAGATCACGAGTGACTTGAACTTTGTCGACAAGCTCTTCAAACGGGTAGCTTTGATGCTCGTAAGCTCCTAAAGTCGTTTCTTTCACTTCTTCCAAATACGAAAGGAAGGTTTTGCCCGCAGTCGGATAATTGCGAAGTGCCAGCGTATTAACGAACATTCCGATCAAAGGCTGTGTGTCAACATGTGTTCTGCCCGCAATTGAAGTTCCGACGATCAAATCATCCTGACCTGTGTATTTATGCAAAAGCACGGTATATGCCGCAAGTAACACCATATACAGCGTCGTTCCTCTTTGGGCGGCCAGTTTCTTCAAACCTTCGTTTGTCTCCTCATCGACGAAAGACGTTAACGTCTGTCCTTCAAAACTTTGCACGGCAGGACGCGGATAGTCAGTCGGCATTTCCAGCACCGGCAAATCGCCTTGGTAACGTTCCAACCAATAGCTTTCCTCCCGTTTCAACTGCTCCTTATGCTCGTCTGACTGTTGCCATACCGCATAGTCCTTGTATTGAATGCATAAAGGTTCTAATGACTCGTCGCTGTATAGACGGACGAGTTCATCGACGAATACGTCCATCGAAACCCCGTCGGAGATAATATGGTGCATGTCAAACATCAGTAAATAACGTTCGGTCGCCAGCTCTACGAGTTTCGCTCGCAGCAGTGGGGGCTTCGCCAAGTCGAAAGGCTGGATGAAGGCCTGTACAACGTCTGGCGCTTCTTCCTCGTTCGCATGGCAGTACTCCACAGCAAAGTGGGCACTCTCATAAATGCGCTGTACTGCTTCGCCTTGCACGATCTCGAAGCCGGTTCGCAGCGTTTCGTGCCGTGCAATCAGTCCGCGGAAAGCCTTTTCCAGCAGACTCCGATCGATTGTTCCTTCCACCAGTAACACACCAGGCATGTTGTAGCTCTGATCTGCTCCTTCCAGCTGATTCAGGATATACAACCGCTTCTGAGCTGATGAAAGTGGATAATATGCTCTTCTGTCTGCCAACGGAATCGACGAGAACATCTGCTCTCCGATCCGGGATATGGCTAGGGCCATCTCTTCAATTGTCGAATAGCGAAATACGTCCCGCAGAGGCAATTCAACGTTCAACTCCTGGTGCACCTTACTTACGAGTGTTGTCGCCCGAAGTGAATGGCCGCCAAGGTCGAAGAAATTATCATGAACGCTAATGTGCGCGAGTCCGAGTACACTTTTCCAAATATCAGCCAGACTGGCTTCGAGTGGGGTCCGTGGTAGAGTCCCCTCTTCTCCAACCTGCAAGCTCTCCTCTGGCGCCGGGAGAGACCTGCGGTCAACCTTGCCGTTCGTTGTCAGCGGGAGTTGCTCTAGCTGGATCAAGTATGACGGAATCATATAGGCCGGTAGCTCCTGGGAAAGTACACTCTTCACCTCAGCCGCTGGAAGCTCAACGTCTGCTTCATAATACGCACAAAGTTGCTTTTCGCCGGAAGCACTCTCTCTGGCAAATACCGTTGTTTTCCGAATGCCTTCCACTTTCTGAAGCTGAGCTTCAATCTCGCCGAGTTCAATCCGGAAGCCACGAATTTTCACTTGGTCATCCGTCCGTCCAACGTATTCAATCGTACCGTCCGGCAACCATTTCGCTAAATCCCCCGTTCGGTACATGCGTGCTCCCGGTTCAAAAGGATGTTCCACGAATTTCTCTGCCGTCAGCTCAGGCCGGTTATTATAGCCCTGTACCAAGCCTTCTCCACCAACGCATAATTCGCCAGCCACACCGATCGGCAGAAGTCGGTTCCGGCTGTCCACGATATACACCGTTGTATTACTGATGGGTCTTCCTATAGGAACGGTAACGGCTGCGTCATCAATGAAGTCGACCGGAAGGTATGTGGTATACACTGTGCTTTCCGATGGGCCATACAGGTGGTTAAGTTTTCCCGGTCCGATATGGGCGAGTGCTTTACGCACATGGCCAACCGACACTCGCTCTCCTCCGAACAATATTGCCCGGACATCTCGCAAGCAGTCGATGTTCACATCTATAAGCACGTTGAAAAACGCCGTCGTTATCAGCATCACAGAGATATGCTCACGCTGAATGAGATCTGCAAGCTGACCAATCTCCAGCACAGTCTCACGGGGAACTAGTACCAACCGTGCTCCGTTGGTTAAAGCACCAAAAATATCGAAGATCGCTCCGTCAAACGAATAACTCGAAAGCTGGAGGACATGATCGTGCTCCGTGATGTCGATATAATTCGTATTTCGCACGATACGCACGATGTTACGATGTGAAACAAGGTTGCCTTTCGGCTTGCCCGTCGTGCCTGACGTATAGATGATGCATGCCAGATCTGTCGCTTCTGTGCCTGGATGTAGATCAGTGCTGTCCTCGTGATAGAAAAATTCATCATCCAATAAGATCACGGAGTCCGAATCCGCCAGACGTTCACGCAAGTGGCTCTGGGTCAGCATGACCTGAGCTCCCGAATCCTCGATCAGAAAACGGATACGCTCCTCTGGATATTCTGGATCAATTGGTACGTAACCCGCCCCGGCTTTGTGTGCCGCCAGCATACCCACCACCATTTCAATGGAACGCTCAGCCATAATAGCGACTAGTCTCCCTCGGGTTATCCCGTGACTACGCAAGGTACGGGCAAGGCGGTTGACACGTTCATTCAGAGCGCGGTAGGTCATCTCGTGTCCATTCAAGGTGACAGCAGTTGCATCCGGGATGCGCCCCGCTTGTTCCTGGAACAATTGAATGAGCGTCTTATCGCGAGGAAACGCTGTGGTGGTATCGTTAAAACGTTCGAGTAGGTCCGTCTTTTCTGCCTCCGTCACAAGTTCCAACTCACCCACCGCAATTTTCGGATTAGCCGTCACCTGCTCCAGCAGATGTACGAGATGCCCCTTCAGTCGCTCGATACTATCTTTGTCGAACACTTCAGCATTAAAATCGAACCTGATTTCGATCTCGGCTCCTGGTGATACGGTCACGTTGAAGTTATAGTTCGTCTGCTCCTCCATCTGAACGTCTGCGATCGTCAGTTCCCCATGGTTCTGGTCGCCCGCTTGCTCCATCTGTTCATCTACAGGATAATTCTCGAAAGCGATGATATGGTTGATCAGGTTCTGCTTTTGCAAGCTGAGGGCTTGAATCTCATACAGCGGATAGTAATCATAACTCCCGGACTCCAGCGCTCGCTCCTGAAGCTTCACCATCAAGTTGGCAAATACGGTGTCGGCTTCACTCGTGACACGAACCGGAACTGTATTGATAAACAGACCGATCATGGACTCGACGCCTGGAATCTCCACCGGTCTTCCGGCTACAACGCTACCAAATACGGCATCGTGGGTTCCGTTATATTTTTGCAACATCACACCCCATGTAGCCTGCAAAAGTGTATTTACCGTAACCAGGTGCTGTTTTGCTACCTGATCCATCCGTTCACTTAAATCCTTGCCCAGCAGAGCTGTGACGTGATCGGCTTTAAATCTGTTATGCGGCGCTGATTCCTTTTGCCCGGGGAGTACCGTTTGCCCCTCATAACCTGCCAAGAATGCCGTCCAATAATCGGATGCTGCCTTATCGTCCTGCTTCTCCAACCATTCGATATAAGTACCGTAATCTGCTCTTTTATCTACCACCGGTTGCTCACCAGAGATCAAAGCAGAATACACCTCGAACAGCTCCTGTGTCAGCTGAGACAGACACCAACCATCCATTAAAATATGCTGGAAACTCCACAATACATGGTAGCTTTGCTCTTCAGTACGGAGGATCGTAAAGCGAACAAGTGCATCATGTTCCATGTCGAAGCCGCGAAGTTTGTCATCCTCAGCCTTTTTGTCCAGATAGGCCTGTTTCTGTTTTTCATCCATTTTCAAATGAAGCAACTCTTCATATTCGAAGCCAACTGGTTTATCACGGTACACAATTTGCAACGGCTCCCCTGTCGGACCTTTCACAAAATTCGCCCGTAACACCAGATGTCGTTTCGCAAGCTCCATCCAGCTTTTCTCGAAAAGCTGGACATTGAGTGCTCCCCGCATCGTAAATCGCGTCTGCTCGAAGTAAGCGGCTGTTTGCTGATCAAGCGCGCTGTGGAACCACATACCCTTTTGCATCGGCGTAAGCGAGTAAATATTTTCGATTTCCCCGAGATGACCGGAACGCTGAGCGATTTGCTCCAATGCTGTAATGGTCAAACCTTTAAATTGTACGTCGCTTGGTGTCAGTTCGGTATGTTCTTTCCCTACACAGTGCGCTATGAGCTCTCGGAGACTTTGCTCAAGTCCTTGAGCAAAAAATTCCATTGTTTCCTTCCGATACTGCTTTCGACTGTAGCTAAGATCAAGCGATAAAGCTCCGTCCAGCACCATGCCGTTAATATCCAGCACAAAGCTGCGGGCCTGCCGATCACTAGCCGGGCTACCACTGGAATAAGCAGATATGCCGATCTCATCTTGATTGACATCATCGTCGAACTGACCGAGGTAATTAAAATTAATTTCCGGCTCTGCGCCCCAAACCAAGCTATCCTCCGACTTGGAGAGATAACGGCATACGCCATAGCCAAGACCTTTGTTAGGAATGCGGCGCAAGCGTTCCTTGACCTGTTTAATCTGGTAGGCCAAATCCCGATCGCTTTCCGGCTCCAGGACCACTGGGAATTTGGTCGTAAACCAGCCAACTGTGCGATTAATGTCGATATCAGTTCCGATGGATTCACGTCCATGTCCTTCGAGATTGATCCGCACACGTTCGTGTCCTGTCCAATTACGAATGGCTATGCCGAGCGCCGTAATTAAAATATCATTCATTTCAGTGTTATAAGCTCGGTGAACCCGCTTCAGTAACAGCTCTGTTTCTTCGGGAGTTAGACGGACGAATAGTGATTCGCTGTCTTGTTGTGTCGTCATATCCGTCTCCATATCCTTCGGTATGGCAGGAACCTCAATTTGTTCCACGTCCTGCCAGTAGGCTCGCTCCTTCGCAAGCTCTGCACTTTGTGCGTAAGCGGCCAATTGTTCTGACCAAGTGCGGTACGCATCCGTTTTCGCCGGGAAACGAATGTTCTCGTTTTTGACTGCCTGCTCGTAACCCAGTGCGAAATCCTCCATCAAAATACGCCAAGATACACCGTCCACCACGGCATGGTGAACCGTCAGTAACAGATGATCCCCATCCGCACACTGAAAGAGTCCCGCTTTCATAAGAGGCCCATTCTCCAGATTAATACCTGCTTGAATGTCCGTTGCCTTCGCTTCCACAACCTGCCCGGTGTGTTGCTCATCCTTGAAGTCGAACACATCCAGCGTGAACAACCCGCCTTCCTGAATTGCTCGGTTCCGGGCGCTGAACCCTTGTTCCGTCTTACGGAATACCATTCGCAAAGCGTCATGATGTTCGGCCAGCTTTTGCAGTACATGTCCTACCGTTTCTTCGTCAAATCGGTCCTTTCGGTACAGCATCACCGACTGATTGAAATGATGGGAATCCACAAAGGAGCTCTCGAAAAACCATTGCTGGATCGGCGTCAGTACTGTTTCACCCGTAACTTCTCCTTGATCGATGGTACGTCCAATCGGTTTTACATGCAGACTGAGCTGTGAGATCGTCGGATATTTGAACAAATCCCGGATTTCCAGCTTGTACCCGGCTTGATGAAGACGCGAAGATACTTGAATGGACTTAATCGAGTCTCCACCAAGCTCAAAGAAGTGATCCGTTACCCCAACGCGATCAGCGTTCAATACGGCCTGCCATACATCAGCAAGAGTCCGCTCCACTTCATTTCGGGGAGCTACGTACTCGCCTCCAATCAGTGCATTTCCTTCTGGGGCAGGCAAAGCCTTGCGGTCAATTTTGTCGTTCGGCGTAAGGGGCATCCTTGGAAGCTGAACAAAATGGGCCGGAATCATGTAATTCGGCAAGTTTTGTGCCAGCGTGCTTCTCAGCTCACCTAGTGTAAGTGGGTGGCTCGCGACCAGGTAAGCACACAGTTCTTGGCCGCTTTTGCCTTCCCTCGCTATTACGATTGTCTCCTGTACAGAGTCAATCTTCAGAAGTTGCTCTTCAATCTCCCCGATCTCGATTCGGAATCCACGGATTTTAACCTGATGGTCGATCCGTCCCAAATACTCCATATTTCCGTCTGGAAGCCAGCGGGCCAGATCTCCCGTCCGGTAAAGGCGTTCTCCTGGTGCAAACGGATGTTCCACGAACTTCTCTGCCGTTAGCTCCGGTTGGTTCAGATAACCTCTCGCAAGTCCCACACCTGCTACGCACAACTCGCCGTCCACTCCTGGAGGTACAAGTTGCAGGTAGGCATCCAGAATAAAAATCTGGTGATTCGCCAGTGGACGCCCGATCGGAATCACTCTGTGTTCCGGTTGCTCCTCATTCGCATCCCAAAGTGTCGTAACAATGGACGCTTCAGTAGGACCATAAGCATTGAAATAGTGAACCTTCGTTTTCCACTGTTGCACGAATTCGGCTGATACTGCCGAGCCTCCCGTTACGAGTTTCGTTAAACTAGGGAGTTGATCCGGGTGCAAATAAGCGCTATACGTTGGCGGCAAAATGGCCGCTGTAATTGCATGCTCATTCATATAACGCTCGAACAAACGAGTGTCGAGAATCGTTTCGGCTGTAGGAATGTACAAAGTCGCACCAAAGTAGAGCGCTTTGAACATTTCCCAGCAGGATGCATCGAATGACAGGCTGGCGAATTGAACAATTCGGTCTCGCTCCGTAATACCAAGCCTGTCCGCAAACATCAATTTCAAGCTTACCAAACCCCGATGCTCCAGCATGACTCCTTTGGGTTTGCCTGTCGTACCTGACGTATAGATGACATAAGCGAGGTCATTCGGACCACTAGCGAGCTCCAGATCCGCCCCATCGTTGTCATAGGAGTTCTCGTCATCCAGTGCAAGAACAGTCCCTTTGAAAGGTACTTGGTGCATCAGCTCCCTTTGAGTCAGTAGCAGCTGCGCGTTAGAGTCCTCCAGAATGTATCGGATTCGTTCTTCCGGGTATTCGGGATCAATGGGTACGTAAGCACCGCCAGCTTTTAGAACCGCCAGAATACCAACAACCGTCTCCAGCGACCTCCTTACCATCAAGCCGACCAATTGATTGGGTAACACGCCGACGGATCGTAGCGTTCTCGCCAGCCGGTTAGCTCGTTCATTCAACTCCGCGTATGAAAGTTGCTGATTCTCAAAAACAACTGCCGTCGCTTCTGGCACCCTCTGTACCTGTTCTTCTATGAGTTGATGGATTGTCCAATCCCGGGCATAGTCCTGCTTGGTATCGTTAAAGCTTTGGAGCAATTTAATTTTCTCTTCTTCAGACAACATATCAATCTTCACGATGTCCAGTTCCAGCTCGTGGAGACCCACAGTTAGCAAGCTGTTGAGATGACCAACAACCCGAGTCATGAATTCAGAATCATATAAATGCTCGTTGTATAAAAGAGCTAACTGTATGGTCCCGCCGGTTATGCTGAACTCAAAAGAACAATCCGTGACCACATATGGTGTGATTTCATCCGTGTGTAGCTCCTTTAGAGATACTAGTGTATGGATGATTGGCTTCCCGTCCTCATATTGCAAGTCCAGCTTCTCCGTCATTTTCGAGAACGGAATATGTTGATGCTGAATCACTTCCGGTAAGGAAGTCCTCAATTCATTCAGAAGTGTTTTAAAAGTCACACCCGCCGCAAACGAGTTTTTTAATATGACGGTATGATTAATGGAGCGTCGCTGTTCCGTCTTTTTCGGTACAATCGGCATACCAACCAAAATGTCGGAAGCGCCTGTATATTTATATAAAAGTGACTGCACACCCGCAAGCATAATCATAAACGTCGCCAGCGGAGTCCCCTTACTCATTTGTAGGACACGTTGCGACGCTTTCTCTGAAAGCGAACCACTAACGGTTGTCATCATGGGTCTTAAAGGGCTTTGCGTTTTGCTGTAAGGTAACCGCGTCAGAATATCATCATCACTACCGAGTTTTTCGTTCCAAAACAACGTTTCTTTTTCAAAAGCCACCTGGATCGTTCCCCTCTCTTCATCGGTAAAAGCAATCCGGCAGAGCCTATGCCGCAGCAATGCTCCCCGCCTTTTCAAAATGTGATAACAATAGCTATGGCTTATGCCAAATCACCGCTCTGCTTATCCAATTGATTGCATATGGCAATCTTCTGCCTGGTAACGATCTCGAACGACTACCCTGCTTGAAAAAAATAGAGACATCGTTTACGCAAAAGGTGTATCTGTTACTGACTCCCTTGCTTCAATATGTTTACTGTGAACACAGATGCCCGAAAACGGACCTTGCATTTAACCTTGGATTCGGAATTGGAATTAGAGGTGGACAAGGGAGGCTCCTCCCATTGATGTAAGACGTGCTGTAGGATTCCAGAGGCAGCAGAAAATCAGCCGTACCTTCGGATTTTGCAACGGAGTTACCTTGATCAAAACCTATGTTAAGGGGCATTGATACACTCTATGTACGCTTAATGAATTCCCCCGCAGTCCCGATGTGGATAAGTCAAGATCAGGCCGCGGGGTAGTGATCTTTTCCCGGGCGATTACATGTGAAGATGGTATTTCATGAGGTTCACAAAAATGCTCTGTATTAGATGAACGGGTTAGCCCTAGGAATAGAAATGAATTCCATGTTGTCTGACGCGCGGCCCCCTGAAAGAAGTTCTAGCCCTATTACCAGTGCACCCGTCAGTTTGACCAAGCTTAGGTTGTTACCAGCAAACGCTGGGCCTCTTGAGAGATTACCTGCTGAATACTAGACTTGATAATATCGCAACCAGCAGCCAGATTCTCCATGGAAACAGTCAGCGGAGGCATGATCTTCAGGACGAGATCCCCTCTGCCGGCCCTTTCAATAATAAGCCCATTCTCAAAACTGATCTCCGACATCCGCTTCGCCCCGGCTTCATCCGTAAAGCCCGAAACGTCAATGCCCCAGATCAGGCCAATTCCGCGGATGGTGATGGAAGGATGTAAAGGTTTGATTTCTTTATCAAGGAACGCTCGCACGAACTCTTCCTTCTGCTTCACCTGTTGTTCCAAGGCTACTCTGTCCCGGAACTCAAGAGCAGCCTTGGCAGCCACAAAAGCGAGCTGGTTGCCGCGGAAGGTACCGTTGTGTTCCCCTGGCGTCCAGATATCCAGTTCAGGCTTCAGGAGCAGGAGGGACATTGGCAGGCCGTACCCGCTGATCGACTTTGACAGGGTAATCAGATCCGGCTCAATCCCCGCACGTTCGAAGGAGAAGAATTCGCCAGTTCGGCCGCAACCGACTTGAATCTCATCGGTAATGAGCAGTATATCGTGCTTGCGGCAAATCTGTTGCAATCCGCGTAACCACTGTGCGTCAGCAACATGAATGCCGCCTTCAGCTTGAACTGTTTCGAGCAGAATGGCAGCCGGCTTATCAACTCCGGAGTGCGAATCCGTTAGAATATTTTCAATATAACCAAGTGTATCCATATCTGCGAAAGCTCCACTCGGATGTGGTATGAAGGTAACTCCATCCAGAGGAAGCCCCGCTCCTTCCCTCATCGACTTAGAGCTTGTTGCCGAGAGGCTGCCAAGTGACATGCCGTGGAAACCACCCATGAATGCAAAGATGCCGGTTCTTTTCTTCGCCTTGCGTGCAAGCTTGAGTGCCGCTTCCACTGCATTTGTGCCCGTCGGACCGCAGAATTGAAGCTTGTAATTCAGCTTCTTTGGCTCCAAGATCCGTTCCGAGAAGCTCTGGATGAATTCGCGCTTGGCCATTGTGTACATATCGAGACCATGCATAATCCGATCGGAGGTCAGATAATCTAGAATCCGACCTTTAATATAATCGTTGTTATGACCATAGTTCAGTGCTCCAGCACCTGCAAAAAAATCAATGTATGCTCTTCCATCCTCAGCATATAACAGGTCTTCCTTGGCCCGGTCGAATACTACCGGAAAGCTTCTGCAGTAAGATCTTACGTTAGATTCCAGCTTTTCAAAAATGCTCACGCGCTTCATCCTCCATCGTAATTGGGATAAGTTTAGCTTCATTCTTTCTGAAACTTCTGGCGTCATCGAGCAAAAAATTCTTGGCTGTCGTTACCACAATTGTCGGTCCTCGCATGCCGGCTTGCTGGGTATCCAGTAGACTGGTCTCTCGCACACAGCTTAGGTATGTATAAAAACCCACCAATTCTATTTTTTTCAATAATTGGAAGGTCGACCTGCGTAGAATTATATCAAATTTCCAAAGAATGTATAGTAAAATTTTGGTTAAATTAGATCTTTGAAGTATAAAGTGTTAATATTTCGCCTTAAATTAACACAATTAGGAGGGAAATAAGCAGATTTTGTCATCAATCGAGGAATTAAACAGAAGTAATTTACCAATAATCCGAATGGTACTAATGGTATATATTACCTTCACTTTCTCCGTCGAAGCTTTGAATCCTTTCACTTTACAAAAATTTAACATGATTGTCCTAAATTGATCTCGTTAACTTATATAAGCAGAAGAATTTAAGAAGTTATACTTTTCATTTTAATTTACTTTTGTTTTGTAAAGATTAGCAGAGCTAAAAATTACGTTGATGTCGATTTAACAACTATTTTACGAAGTGCATTACTTGCGATTTCGATACGTGGAAGGTTCTCTCTTCTTCATTTGGCTTCGTCTTTTTCTTTCATTTTCACTACAACGAATGATTAAGGCTGTATCGTATATTTTGAGAACTAAAAAAAGGAAGCCACGAGTCAATCTCTCGGGCTCCCTTTTCGATGTTAAAACTTTTTTCGTACCATACGATTCAAAACTCTTTTACTGGTTCACAACTTTTTCATCACTGAACATGTGCTTGTTCATTCAAGCCAGGGTTTTACTCAACCGTTACACTTTTCGCCAAGTTACGTGGTTTATCGACATCGTGACCCAGAGCGAGGGAAGCGTAATATGCCAGCAATTGCAACGCTACAACAGACAGAGCTGGGCTTAGAAGTGGCAGTGTCTTAGGAATCGCAAACGCTTGGTCAACGGATTTAAGCAATGGAGCTACGTGCTCTTCGTACGTAATCGCCAGTACGTCTGCGCCACGTGCTTTTACTTCTTTGATGTTACTTACCGTTTTCTCCAGTACGTTCTCCTGTGTTGCCAAGGCAATAACAGGAATACCGTCCTCGATCAACGCGAGTGTACCGTGTTTCAACTCACCTGCAGCATAAGCTTCAGAGTGAATATAAGAGATTTCTTTCAGTTTCAATGAGCCTTCTTGTGCTACCGCATAATCCAAACCACGGCCGATGAAGAAGAGATGTTCATGTTTAGAGATTTGCTCCGCATACCCTTTAATCGCATCCGCTTGCTCCAGCATGGATTCCACTTGTTCAGGCAGTGCTTGCATCGCTGCCAGTGTGTGTGCAATCTCATCCGGTGTTTGTGTACCACGTACTTGTGCAAGGTACAGACCAAGCAGGTTGAACGCGATCAACTGGGACGTGTAAGCCTTAGTGGAAGCCACTGCGATCTCAGGTCCAGCCAATGTAGCAATTACATCGTCTGCATCACGTGCAATCGAGCTACCCACAACATTTGTAATCGCCAGTACATGCGCACCGTTAGATTGAGCTTCACGCAGTGCTGCCAGCGTATCTGCTGTTTCACCGGATTGGCTCACTACGATAACAAGTGTATCTTTGTTTACAATTGGTGAACGGTAACGATACTCGGAAGCAACATCCGTTTCAACCGGAATACGAACCATTTGTTCAATCACTGTACGTCCAACCAGACCAGCATGGTACGCCGTACCACATGCGATGATTTGAACGTTACGAATATTTTTAATTTGCTCTTCCGTCATTTTGAGCTCAGGAAGCTGCACTTTTTTGCCTTCATTGTCGATGCGACCCAACATTGTATCACGATATGCTTTTGGTTGCTCATGAATCTCTTTCAACATAAAGTGCTCAAATCCGCCTTTTTCCGCGGTTACTGCATCCCAATCGACACGAATCATTTCCCGAGAAATAAAATTGCCCTCAATCGTCATCAATTCGACAGCATCATGTGTCAATACAGCCATTTCGCCATCATTCAGAATGTACACATTACGTGTATGTTCCAGAATTGCCGGAATATCGGAACCAATGAAGTTCTCGCCTTCACCAACACCAATAATCAATGGACTAGCTTGACGCACAGCAACGAGTTTCTCAGGCTCATGCTCTGTCAATACACCCAGTGCGAATGCACCACGCAACAACGTGATCACTTTTTGCACAGTTTTAACAATATCACCATTGTATTCACGTGCAACCAGGTGAGAAATGACTTCAGTATCTGTCTCGGAAGTAAACGTGTGACCTTGAGAGATCAGCTCATCCTTCAGCTCCAGATAGTTCTCAATAATCCCGTTATGCACAACGGAAAACTTCTGGCTTCCATCCGTGTGTGGATGGGAATTCTCGTCCGATGGTTTACCATGCGTAGCCCAGCGAGTGTGTCCGATTCCGGCATTACCTACCAGCGGAGCACCATCCAGCTTTGCTTCAAGATTCGCCAAACGTCCAAGAGCTTTGGTAATTTGCAGACCTTGCGGTGTAAATACAGCGATCCCTGCAGAGTCATAACCACGATACTCGAGCTTTTTCAATCCTTCAACCAATACCGATTGAGTGTTCTTATTACCAATATATCCAACAATACCGCACATAATTTAGTTCCTCCGTTTGTATATGAATACTGTGTCTGGAAGAGAAACAGGCAGAGGTGGACGTATTGGAAAATGATAGATTGCTTACCGTATCATGAATATCATTTCCTATTCAATTATCAATGATCAGAACGGCCTTCTGCCGCCCTGTTGTGTTCATGCTCTATTACGAATGCAATCATGAATGTACATCATTTTCCCGTCCGCGCGCTGTTTACGCTCTTCAAGCACATTCATTTTGAATTTTATCTGATCCTTTGCACCTACCGGCGCGTTGTGTGGACAGTCACCTATCCATTTTCCGCAATCCGGTTTACGGCTCTGGTGCATCACCGGGAGGTCCCCGCCGAACAATCCGAACACCTCCACCTCGTCAGCTTGATTGCCGTCCATGTTTCCCATGTTATCTCCTGATTAGCAAAAGAGACATCCATCAACATGCGTCCCGCGCAACTCCAAGCTCTGGCGCTTGTGTAACTGTAACCTTACAATCCTCACTTTCCGTGTCTGAATGACGACTCCACTCATTATATGCACCTGAAGTCCATTTTGCAATGGAGCAAAGTACCTGTAACCATTTCAGCATATTTACCCACGCTCCCAGCCAAATAATCAGACCCATAGTCTTATCTGGCCAGGACGCAGGAACAATGAATGAATCGTTAATATATGGAATTAAATCAGCCTCTGTATAACCATATGCCAAGATCTCAATTTTGTGAAAAATAACACTCAAATCGCATGACAACAGGCTTTTTTCAGTAGGTTATACCAGTTCTTTTTGCACAACATCTGCAATCTGGGATACAAACTGCTCCAGCTCATCCTTATCTGGCCCTTCAGCCATAACACGGATCAAGGACTCGGTACCCGATGCACGAACAAGCACACGACCATTATCCCCCAGTTTTTCTTCTACTGCAGCGATCGCTTCTCCAATGGCAACATTGCCTTCGTATTTGCTCTTGTCTTCAACACGAACGTTAACCAGCACTTGTGGGTACTGTGTCATGATTGCTTTCAACTCACTCAGCTTTTTACCTGAAGCTTTCAGTGTGTCGACAAGTTGAATCGCCGTTAGCATGCCATCTCCCGTTGTATTGTAGTCCAGGAAAATAACGTGACCCGACTGTTCGCCGCCCAGGTTATATCCACCACGACGCATCTCTTCCATCACATAGCGGTCACCAACAGCCGTTTTGGCTGTTTTCAGCGCAAGCTTCTCTGTTGCTTTGTAGAAACCAATATTACTCATAACGGTAGACACCACCGTGCTATCTTTCAGCTTGCCTGCCCGATTCATCGCGTCTCCGCAAATACACAGAATAAAGTCTCCATCCACTTCGGCACCCGTTTCATCAATAGCAATCAGACGATCGGCATCCCCGTCAAAAGCAAGGCCAAGATCCGCTTGATGTTTCAGCACCTCTTGTTTTAAATGCTCCGGATGAGTCGAACCGCACTGCTCGTTAATGTTCAGACCGTTCGGCTCAGCGCCAATGGCAATAACTTCAGCCCCAAGCTCACTGAATAATTTTGGTGCCAGCTCATATGCCGCACCATTGGCACAGTCAAGTACAATTTTGAGACCTGAGAACGACTCGGATACAGTGGTTTTCAGATAATCCAGATAACGATAACGAGATTGTTCATCCACCGTCACCGTTCCAAGACCTGCACCAACGGGGCGTGGCAGTTCATCTTTTGCCGCATCCATCAGCTCTTCGATCCGGTTCTCCGTCTCATCCGATAGCTTGAAGCCATCTCCACCGAAAAATTTGATACCGTTATCCTCAACAGGATTGTGGGAAGCCGAGATCATTACACCCGCGTCTGCTTTGAGCAAACGAGTAATATAAGCGACACCTGGTGTAGACACAACGCCCAAACGAATTACATCCGCTCCAATAGACAACAGACCCGCTACGAGTGCTGATTCCAGCATAAGTCCGGAGATTCGTGTGTCCATGCCGATCACTACTTTAGGTCTTTCCACCCCACCTGCAAGCACATAACCACCACAGCGTCCGATGCTGTAAGCCAGCTCCGCCGTCAATTCTTTATTCGCAACCCCTCTTACACCATCTGTACCAAAATATTTACCCATGATCTAACTCCTTCTATTTGCATCATATATGAGCACATCAATATCATTTTTAGATTTGAAAATAAAAAATTGCATAATTACGGATTAGAACCAGATTTACTGCCGTTATTATTATTTGCATTGTTATTTACACTACCACGATTGGTCGCTGCACTTCCCTGCTGAGTTTGATCCTGCTGTTCCGTATTCGATTCGTTTTGCTCTTCTACAGGATCCGTGTTTGGCTGTCCATTCTCGACTTCTGCCGGTGATGGATCTGGCCCTGAGGGATTATCCTCACCAGAATTTTGCTCTGGAGGAGCAGTCGCATCTGCGGCTTTCTCACTGATCTTCACCGTGGCACTTAAATTATTAGACGCCTCATCCAGCTTAGCGAACCGGGGCAGATTAGCTTCCAGTTTAATCTCATGTGTGCCCACACCAAGTCCCTGGAGATTGGCTGTAAGCTTGATGTCATCACCATTGAGACCTTCAAGCATGGTTCTTGGCCCACTTAGTGTAATGTTCTGTCCACCATTTTTAGGAGTAACCAACTCACCTTCCAGCCCGTTCCCCACGCCAGTTAAATGAATCGGCACGTTGGGAAAGACTTTGGTCGTTGTTTCGACCTCATCATATGGGGACACCGTCACCTTGATCTGAATCGAACTAGGCTCGATTTTCTCAGAACCAGAGGGCGGCGTCAAGTCCACGTTAACTGTAGAGGTACCAGACTCCGTGAATTGCGTAAGATCAAGAGTAGCTTGGTCGTAGGACTGTATACCTGCAAGTGCTCCCTCACTCCCATAAATCGAGACTTCTTTCACGCTCGGCTCGACCGAAGACAGCACCAGACCCTCTGGTAACTGTCCCGAATATTTGATCCTCAAGGGAACTTTGGTGTAGGGCTGATTGACTGGTATTCGAACTTCGACTGTTTGAGGTGATATGGTTGCATTCTCGATGACTTTACCCTCAGCATCATATGCCTGAAGCTTCACTTTTTTCTGAATTACATCTTCCTTCGCATCTTTCACACTGACACTGCCCTGAACACTCGCCACAGCATCAAGCTGTCCTTCCGGCAGAGTTACCTTAACTGGAGCAGAAGGCTCAACCACGGGCGTTCCAGCCGTATATCCAGCCGAAGGCTCTCCTTCGGGTACAATATTCACATTGAACGATTTGGTGCCCAATTTCTCCACGTTCACCGTTACCATGGAAGGTTCCATACTGACCACTTCAACGCCGGAAGGCAGGTCAGGTACAAGCGGCAGTGTGTTCGAACCATCTTTAACCTGACTCAAATCAACCAGAACCTTATAATCATCATTGGTAAAAATGGACGTCAGCATCGAACGCTGTCCTTTGATCTCTAGCCGCACCTCATCTGTGCTAAGTGAAGTAAGAACATAAGCATTACTATCCAGCCCATATGGCTGAACAGGTACAGTACGCTCCACAACCTTGCTCGATATCCCCGTTGTGATGGTTGGTGTAGTGGGTACCTCATCCAGATGAATCATGAACCAGAGAAGCAGGCTTACCGCCAGTGCAAGTATTTTCGCAAAGTTATTGTTGTTAAACCATTTATCCATTGTTACGTCCCCCCTTCCGTTTCCAGAAGGTTGACCATGCATTCTTTTTGCTCAGATTGGAGGTCGGACGCAATTCCTCATACAGCTTGGCAATCAGCGACTCTTCCTTAATATCACGAACTACCTGTCCATTCATCGCCAGAGAAACTTGCCCTGTCTCCTCCGAAACAACCAGACAGATTGCATCGGCCACCTCCGTTATTCCGATTGCCGCACGATGGCGCGTTCCCAATTCCTTACTGATAAACGGATTCTCGGATAATGGCAGGTAACAGGCTGCTGCAGATATTTGTTTTCCTTGAATGATGACTGCTCCATCATGGAGCGGTGTATTGGGAATAAAAATGTTAATCATCAGTTCAGAACTGACGAGAGATTGCATCTTGATCCCGGATTCCGTGTAGTCATTCAGTCCTGTTTCACGCTCGAAGACGACAAGTGCACCAATTTTACGGCGAGACAAATAGTTAACGGACTTAATAATTTCACCAATTAACACGGTTAACTCTTCATCACTTGCGGCGGCTGAGCGCCCAAACAGTTTACCTCGACCCAATTGTTCCAAACCACGACGGAGTTCCGGCTGGAATATGATAAACACCGCAACAACCCCAAACGTAAACATCTGGTTCATTAGCCATTTAAGTGTATACAGATTTAGCCATGTGCTTAACGCCCAGATCAACACCAGGAACAAAATTCCTTTCAGTAGCTGAACCGCGCGTGTACCCCGCACTAGCAAAATCAGTTTGTACATAATATAGGTAACGATCAATATATCGATAACGTCCTTAATGGACTCTTTCCACGTTAAGTCAGCAAAATAATTCATAAGCCAGCCCCCGCTATCCCCATTGATGAGTAAACTCTGATCTCATATTAACCATTTGGGATTTTACATAATCCCTTCTTCGCATTTATTCAATGCTTATCTATATGTAGTATGTTCTCATTACTATCTAGGTTATAACGTTACCGTTCAGGTTGCAAGTTACTCCAGTCACAAACTGCATATAAGCTTCCTTTTCGCACTTTCTCTGTCATTTAGGCAATAAAAAAAAGTACCCCACGCAATTCGGAGGTACCCTGCTTGGTATATACCCGTGAAGTTATACCCTGACTTAGCGGTAAGCTACTTCATTTACCATATTGGTTATTTTGTACCAAAACCAATCCAGCGCCTGATCGATACTTTTCACCTGACCTGACACGTGCGCTGTAGAAGCTTGAAACAGTTGTCCGTCGATGACCGTCAGATTGCCATTCACATCACCATACACCTGAGCGGTTCCATTCTCTATCGTAAGATCGCCAGCAACTGACTTACCTTCTGGAACAATAACCGTGTTGCCTTGAATCACGAGCTGATCCAGACTGTTCCCCTTAACGACCATTTCGTTGTTCTGATTCCAGAAATTGAAGGCGCTAAAGAGCATCACGACCAAAAAGAAGGCTGCCGCCGTCAGCGCGGGATGTCCTTTGACCCATCTGAGCCATACTTGTTGTCTCTTGGGCTGTGGCAGAGCATTCATAATTCGATTGGTCAGCTCATCCGAGGCAGACGGTGAATAATGTTTCATGGCAAAGAGTAGCATTTCCGTCTGTTCCAACTCTTTAAAGCGCATGCGACAATCCGGACAGATCAACAAATGGCTTTTCAATTCAGTTTTCTGATCCGGGGACAACGACTCATCCAAACATTCATGCATTAAAGAGACGGCCGAGTTGCAATCCATATGAGAGCCAATCCTTTCCTTAGACACTTAGTCCATGCACCTGCAAAAAGCATGCATAAGACTTGCATACATTTCATACGCACCCGTTTGAGATATGTTTCAAATAATTTTGCCCAAAATTTCGGGTGATTGTGATTATAACTTATATTCTAGTTTTTTGCGCAGAAAATCACGGCCACGGTGCACCCTTGTCTTAATCGTTGTTACGGGCATACCTGTGACATCACTGATCTCCTGTAATGACAAGTCCTGTAAATATCTCAAAACCATAACGGACTTATACTTGGCTGGTAAGCTATCAATCGCCTCACGGATGAGGGTCTGTGTTTCGGAAAGCAGTGCTTCACTCTCTGGTGTTCGATCATCACTAGGAAGCATTGCGTAGCCGTCAGATCCTTCCTGATCATTCAGTTCTGCATCAAGTGAGTAAGAAGGTTTCTTTCTCCGTAACCGATCGATGCACAAATTCGTTGCAATCCGATAGATCCAGGTCGAGAATTTCTGATTCGGATCATACTTTTCCATATTTCGAAACACACGCAAAAACGTCTCCTGAACAACATCCTCCGCTTCGTGACGGTTGCTCAGCATCCGATACGCCAAATGAAACAGCTTGTCCTTGTATAATTCAACGATTTCTGCAAAGGCTCTCTGGTCTCCCTTGAGTACCAGCTTCACAAGCCTGTTCTCCAAATTGTCCACCCTGATTCCCCCAGACATGCTGATGGGTCTTCCGTCTTCTGATACCCGTCCACACTTGTAATTCACCAATCAAATCGTAAATCAACTTTGGTCAAAAATCAAGACTGTATGACAAATATCCTCCAAAAACAGTAAAAACGGGAACTCCCTAAGGAGTCCCGTCTAATCTCTCTTTTCAAAAGAAGAGATAGATATTTATTTTATTACATAAATCATTCATCATATGAACGTTGTGAATGATCTTGTGATCAAACATCAGCCTGTATTCCGCAATCCTGCTGCAATACCATTAATGGTTAACAATACTTCACGAAGTAGTTCGGTATCATCCTCACCACGTTCCCGCATGTCACGCAGTTCACTTAGCAACTGTACTTGCATGTAGGAAAGTGGATCAACATACGGATTACGCAAACGAATCGATTCCTGAATTACAGGTACATCATCCAGAATTTCAGCTTCACCTGTAATTTTCAGAATCAGCTCTTTGGTAAGCTTAAACTCCGATTCGATCTGACCAAAGATACGGTCACGAGCTTCTTTATTGGAAGTCATGGCAGAATACTCTTTAGCAATCACGAGATCTGCTTTGGCAACCGCCATTTGCACCGTATCAATCAGCGTACGGAAGAACGGGAAGTTAGCATACATTTCTTTCAGGACGTTCAGGTTCTCCTCTTTGCCCTGATAGTAACTTTGCAACCCCGTACCTGCCGCATACCAAGCCGGAAGCAAGTAACGGCTTTGTGTCCAGGCAAATACCCAAGGAATCGCACGCAAGTCTTCAAACTTGTCACTGCCCTTCCGTTTGGATGGACGTGAACCAATATTGAGTTCGCCTACTTCTGGAAGCGGCGTAGACTCTTTAAAGAACGTGAAGAAATCCGGGTCACGGAAAATGAGATCCTGATACTTCGTCAGTGACACTTCCGAGATGTCCTTAATAATCTCATCCCAAGCTTGCTCTGACGCCGACTCTTGCGGCTCCAGACCATTCAAAGCCGCTGTGATTAGCGCCGAAGTAGCCTGCTCCAAACTGCGGTAAGCAATTCCTTGGAGAGAATAACGAGATGAAATAACTTCACCTTGCTCCGTAATTTTGATGCCGCCGCCAATCGTATGAGGAGGCTGTGCAAGAATACTACGGTTCAGTGGCATGCCGCCACGTCCGAGCGCTCCGCCGCGTCCGTGGAAGAATTTCAGCTTCACACCATGCTCATTGCCCACAGCCGTAATCGCATTCATCGCTACGCGCAGTTCCCAGTTTGCCGTAACTACACCGCCATCTTTATTACTGTCGGAGTATCCAAGCATAATTTCGTGCAACTCATTACGTCCAGTCACGCTTGCACGATATATAGGTAAGTTAAACAATCGTTGCATAATTTCCGATGCTGCATGAAGGTCGTCAATCGTTTCAAACAACGGAACAGCTTGCAGTGTAGAGATCACTTCACCGTTTGCCCCTTTGGAGAATAAACCAACCTCTTTGGCAAATACCATCACTTCAAGTAGATCACTTGCTCCTTGTGTCATACTGATCAAGTAACTCGTGATACAGCCTGTACCGAACTCATTCTGTGCACGCTTAATTGCACGGAAGACATCCAGACACTCTCTCGTTCCTTCCGTGTACTGATGATACGGAGAAGTAAGCGGTCTTGGATCATCCAGCAAACGAGCAAGCAGATCGATTTTCCCGTCTTCCGTCAGACGTGCATAATCGTCTACAATGTTCATTTTTGCTAAAATTTCCGACATCGCACTTTCATGCTCCTTGCTGTGCTGACGCACATCCAGGGCAGCGGTATGGAATCCGAACAGTTCAACCTGACGAATCATTTTACGAACCGTTGTGTCTGCTACATAGTCAGCAAAATGATGACGCAAGCTACGGTCGATAATTAACAGATCATCAATCAGATCTTGAGCGTTCTGGTAGCGATCCGGCTGACCAACCTTGTCCTCATCAAGGACATTGTTCAGCTTGGCAATCATGTAAGCCAGTTTAATGCGATAAGGCTCTTTTTCATTACGCCAAATGTCCACTTTTTTCAAAGTAACACAGTTGCGATCCTGCTCAATCGACTGCGCCAGTTCATCCGAGATATGAATGATGTTGGTGCTGAAGCTGAGGTGTCCCATAAGTTCAATCATAATCCGCTGATACTCACGCAAAGCGAGCTTGCGTTGCATGAGAAGCGTTTGCCATGTTACATCTGAAGTTACCGATGGATTTCCATCCCGGTCTCCACCAATCCAGGAACCGAAACGCAAATACGTCGGCACATGCCAGTCATGGTCTGGATAAAATTTATTCAGGCAACGTTCCAGTTCCTGATATACATCCGGAAGTACGTGGAACAACGTTTCATGAAAGTAATACATCCCGTTCCGCACTTCATCGAGTACAGTCGGTTTGCGATCGCGAAGCTCATCTGTCTGCCAGAGCGTAATAACCTCATTCAACAGTTTCTCACGCAGTTGTTCACGTTCACGCAACGTCAGCGTAGGATTGTCCAGTAGCATGACATCTTCAGAAATCCGTTTATGGATATCCAGAATAACCCGGCGCATCGCTTCTGTCGGGTGAGCTGTCATCACGAGTTCCAGTGATAAATCATCCAGAATCTCTTCTACTTCGGTATGAGACAATCCACGTTCTTTTAGGTCCTGTACTGCCTTTTCAATCGAACCTGGCTGTACAGCATCTCCCGCAGAACGCTCATAATCCCGTTTACGCCGAATCCGATGGTTTTGTTCAGCAATATTAACTAATTGAAAATAAATAGCGAAAGCCCGAATAACCTGATGACGATTGTCCGAGTCTAATTCCTGGATCATCGTTTTGAACTCTTCATACAGTTCTGGCAAAAACTCTGCACGCAACGATTTGCTCGTTTCCCGAATCTTCTCAACGACATCTAGAAGCTCCGTGCCTCCTTGATGGACAAGAACTTCTCCGAGTATGTTGCCCAGGAACCGCACGTCTCGCCGAAGCAGGTTGTTGGATTGGCTTTTGCTGGCGGTTACCGTAGTTTCAGTCATGCTTATCCTCCCATCTGATCGTTCCATTCGTACACGTAAATTTGACACCTTCATAACATCATACAATAAAATGGTACGAAAATCTTTATTTTTCTACTAGTAAAAATGGGGATTATCCCCGAAATACATCACAAAAACACGCTTTTTTATTCATTTTCTTGTTCTGCTTCTATGAATAGCCATATGCTGTCGCATGATACCTTTTTCACGTACTTTTTATACCTTGAACATCTCATAACTAATCTAAAAAATTCATAATTATGCAGTCACATTATTCTAGGTTTTGGAATACGGAAGTAGGCTTTCAATTCTCCAGTTTTAGCATTCATGGATAACAGGCGCTCCTAAGAAACATGACCGGCAAAGCAAGCTTTTGTATACTTTACCACACTGACGCAATGAATTAAAGAGAAATTTCGATTTTCTAACACTTACCGTTGTCTTTAGACATATTTCTTATGTATTTCACAGTAAAATTTGTTTGTCCCCCATAACTTAACACTCCTCCTGCTACATAATGTTCTTGTGTATTTGGGCAGATTACTTGATAGTTCTTACAACATAAAGGAGGAGTTCACATCATGAAAAAAGCCACAACCATTATTGCTTCCATGTTAGTCGTTGCCGCAATGGCTGGTTCTGCAGGTGCTGAGGGCCATATGACCAACGGGATGGATACCAACGGTTCACGTGTAAAGTCTTATCAGAATAGCAACTACATGGACCGTACAAACAGCAACTTGAACATGAACATGGATGGTAACTATCGTACCAATGGTGATTACCGAAACAATGGGGATTACCGCACTAACAGTGTACGTACAAATGCAGCTACAACAACAGACCGCGACAACGGAATGGACTGGGGATGGCTTGGTTTGCTCGGGTTGCTGGGACTGGCCGGTATGCGTAAGAGAGCAACTGATCATCACGAGCGTTAATTGATTGGTTCTTTTGTGAAAAAAAGGACCTCCGCTACTAAGCTGGTCATCACTGACCTTTAGCGTAAAGCAACATAAAAGAGCCGAACCCATTGTGTACTGCTTCACACAATGGATTCGGCTCTTAGATACATACAAGGCGATCTGTGTCTTAGATCGCCTCCTAACACGATATATCAACGTTTCAGATTCATTACAAAAAAAAGTCTCTGCTATAAGTGCAGAGACTTTTTTGAATCAGTAAGCGGGTGATGGGAATCGAACCCACGCTATTAGCTTGGAAGGCTAAAGTTCTACCATTGAACTACACCCGCATAAACAAAAATCGGGATGACACGATTTGAACATGCGACCCCCTGGTCCCAAACCAGGTGCTCTACCAAGCTGAGCTACATCCCGATATGAAAGGTAATAATGGCGCGCCCTGAGAGATTCGAACTCCCGGCCTTTTGATTCGTAGTCAAACGCTCTATCCAGCTGAGCTAAGGGCGCAAATATTGGAGCGGAAGACGGGAATCGAACCCGCGACCCTCGCCTTGGCAAGGCGATGCTCTACCGCTGAGCCACTTCCGCAAAATAAGGTATGCGCGTGGAGGGACTTGAACCCCCACGTCAAAGACGCTAGATCCTAAGTCTAGTGCGTCTGCCAATTCCGCCACACGCGCATGTAGTAAAAGTGAGTCATGAAGGATTCGAACCTTCGACACCCTGATTAAAAGTCAGGTGCTCTACCAACTGAGCTAATGACTCATATTAAAATGGCTGGGGATATAGGATTTGAACCTATGCATGACGGAGTCAAAGTCCGTTGCCTTACCGCTTGGCTAATCCCCAAAAATAGATGGTGGAGGCTGAGGGGATCGAACCCCCGACCCTCTGCTTGTAAGGCAGATGCTCTCCCAGCTGAGCTAAGCCTCCATCTTTGGGATGTTCATCCCTAATTAAAAACATTAGATAAAACTATGACCCGTAGGGGATTCGAACCCCTGTTACCTCCGTGAAAGGGAGGTGTCTTAACCCCTTGACCAACGGGCCCCATTTGCAGAGCTCTCAACCGGGATCGAACCGGTGACCTCATCCTTACCATGGATGCACTCTACCTACTGAGCTATGAGAGCAAATGGCTCCCCGAACAGGACTCGAACCTGTGACAACTCGATTAACAGTCGAGTGCTCTACCAACTGAGCTATCAGGGAATAATATGCATTTGCAGTGCAAATGCAATTCATCGTACAACGTCCACATGCAGAGCCTGTTTTCTATGTATGATGAAAGAGTTCGCTTGGCGGCGTCCTACTCTCCCAGGACCCTGCGGTCCAAGTACCATCGGCGCTAGAGGGCTTAACGGTCGTGTTCGGGATGGGTACGTGTGGAACCCCTCCGCCATCGCCACCAAACGAGCATTTGTGAAACAAATGCATTCGCGTTCCATTCGGTCCATCACAGCGGTGTGGATGAATGGTTCAGCGCATATTCAGAGTGTTGTTCTCTGAAAACTAGATTCGAAACGAAACGTGCGCGATCAAAACTTGCATATTGGATAAGCCCTCGACCGATTAGTACTGGTCAGCTCCATGCATTACTGCACTTCCACCCCCAGCCTATCTACCTCGTCGTCTTCAAGGGGTCTTACATACTGGGAAATCTCATCTTGAGGGGGGCTTCACGCTTAGATGCTTTCAGCGCTTATCCCGTCCGTACATAGCTACCCAGCGGTGCTCCTGGCGGAACAACTGGTACACCAGCGGTACGTCCATCCCGGTCCTCTCGTACTAAGGACAGCTCCTCTCAAATTTCCTACGCCCACGACAGATAGGGACCGAACTGTCTCACGACGTTCTGAACCCAGCTCGCGTACCGCTTTAATGGGCGAACAGCCCAACCCTTGGGACCTACTTCAGCCCCAGGATGCGATGAGCCGACATCGAGGTGCCAAACCTCCCCGTCGATGTGGACTCTTGGGGGAGATAAGCCTGTTATCCCCAGGGTAGCTTTTATCCGTTGAGCGATGGCCCTTCCATGCGGTACCACCGGATCACTAAGCCCGACTTTCGTCCCTGCTCGACTTGTAGGTCTCGCAGTCAAGCTCCCTTATGCCTTTGCACTCTTCGAATGATTTCCAACCATTCTGAGGGAACCTTTGGGCGCCTCCGTTACTCTTTAGGAGGCGACCGCCCCAGTCAAACTGCCCACCTGACACTGTCCCCGCACCGGTTTACGGTACCAGGTTAGAACCTAGATACGATCAGGGTGGTATCCCAACGGTGCCTCCACGCAAGCTGGCGCTCACGCTTCAAAGGCTCCCACCTATCCTGTACAGATCGTACCCAAATTCAATATCAAGCTGCAGTAAAGCTCCATGGGGTCTTTCCGTCTTGTCGCGGGTAACCTGCATCTTCACAGGTATTAAAATTTCACCGGATCTCTCGTTGAGACAGCGCCCAAGTCGTTACGCCATTCGTGCGGGTCAGAATTTACCTGACAAGGAATTTCGCTACCTTAGGACCGTTATAGTTACGGCCGCCGTTTACTGGGGCTTCGGTTCACAGCTTCGGGATTACTCCCTAACCACTCCCCTTAACCTTCCAGCACCGGGCAGGCGTCAGCCCGTATACTTCGCCTTACGGCTTCGCACAGACCTGTGTTTTTGCTAAACAGTCGCTTGGGCCTTTTCACTGCGGCCCCCTCGTGCTATTCACACTACCGGGGCACCCCTTCTCCCGAAGTTACGGGGTCATTTTGCCGAGTTCCTTAACGAGAGTTCTTCCGCGCGCCTTAGAATTCTCTTCTCGCCTACCTGTGTCGGTTTGCGGTACGGGCACCTTCATCTGGCTAGAGGCTTTTCTTGGCAGTGTGAGATCATGACCTTCGCTACTGTAATTTTCACTCCCCATCACAGCTCAGCCTTACGGTTAGCGGATTTGCCTACTAACCAGCCTTACTGCTTGGACAGGCATCCATCAGCCTGCGTCACTACCCTACTGCGTCCCCCCATCGCTCGTAACGATTTACGGTGGTACAGGAATTTCGACCTGTTGTCCTTCGACTACGCCTTTCGGCCTCGCCTTAGGTCCCGACTTACCCTGAGCGGACGAGCCTTCCTCAGGAACCCTTAGGCTTTCGGCGGATCAGATTCTCACTGATCTTTTCGTTACTCATACCGGCATTCTCACTTGTATAATGTCCAGCGCTCCTTACGGTACACCTTCAACCCTTATACAACGCTCCCCTACCCCTGATGCAAGCATCAAGCCATAGCTTCGGTGGTGTGTTTAGCCCCGTTACATTTTCGGCGCAGAGTCACTCGACCAGTGAGCTATTACGCACTCTTTCAATGGTGGCTGCTTCTAAGCCAACATCCTGGTTGTCTGTGCAACTCCACATCCTTTCCCACTTAACACACACTTGGGGACCTTAGCTGATGGTCTGGGCTGTTTCCCTTTTGACAATGGATCTTAGCACTCACTGTCTGACTCCCGGAAGTAAGTCTATGGCATTCGGAGTTTGACTGAGCTTGGTAACCCTTGCGGGCCCCGCACCCAATCAGTGCTCTACCTCCACGACTCTGTTTTCCGAGGCTAGCCCTAAAGCTATTTCGGGGAGAACCAGCTATCTCCGAGTTCGATTGGAATTTCTCCGCTACCCCCACCTCATCCCCGCATTTTTCAACATGCGTGGGTTCGGGCCTCCAGTGCGTGTTACCGCACCTTCACCCTGGACAGGGGTAGATCACCCGGTTTCGGGTCTACGTCCACGTACTCATTCGCCCTATTCAGACTCGCTTTCGCTGCGGCTCCGGCTCTTCACCTTAACCTTGCACGGGAACGTAACTCGCCGGTTCATTCTACAAAAGGCACGCCATCACCCCTAAAACGGGCTCTGACTTTTTGTAAGCACACGGTTTCAGGTTCTATTTCACTCCCCTTCCGGGGTGCTTTTCACCTTTCCCTCACGGTACTGCTTCACTATCGGTCGCTAGGAAGTATTTAGCCTTGGCAGATGGTCCTGCCGGATTCATACGGGGTTTCACGTGCCCCGCACTACTCGGGATCCGTCTCGGAGGGAACAGACTTTCAATTACAGGGCTTTTACCTTCTTTGGCGGGCCTTTCCAGACCTCTTCGCTTAACCGGTTCCTTTGTAACTCCATGTGAGACGTCCCACAACCCCAAAGAGCAAGCTCTTTGGTTTGGGCTTCTCCGCGTTCGCTCGCCGCTACTGACGGAATCACTATTGTTTTCTCTTCCTCAGGGTACTTAGATGTTTCAGTTCCCCTGGTATGCCTCTACATAACCTATGTATTCAGTTATGAGTAACTGGATATTACCCCAGCTGGGTTTCCCCATTCGGACATCCCCGGATCAAAGCTTGCTTACAGCTCCCCGAGGCAGTTTCGTTGTTCGCCACGTCCTTCATCGGCTCCTAGCGCCTAGGCATCCTCCGTGTGCTCTTAGTAGCTTAACCATATGCTCCGGTTTCGTTCGCTCGCTTCCCTTGGTTTGGACTACGTCCAAAGCCAAAAGTCGCTCCCACCCGATACCATCGCAATTGCATTATCTACCGTTTTTATTGAAACTTGTTATACACAAGTTCAGCTAAAAAGGAATGTTCTAATTCGCGTTTGTTTCGTTTCGATATCTAGTTTTCAAAGAACAAATCGTTTCATTCGGGCCGTTCACAGAAGTGTCGGTCGAATCAACGAGAAGTTTTGAGAGTTTGAGCTCTCAAAACTGAGCAACGAGTGAGTAACTAGCCGACCTGGCTAGATTTTAGTTTTGAATGTCTTCATTGCAGAAGACGATTCTCCATAGAAAGGAGGTGATCCAGCCGCACCTTCCGATACGGCTACCTTGTTACGACTTCACCCCAATCATCTATCCCACCTTCGGCGGCTGGCTCCTTGCGGTTACCCCACCGACTTCGGGTGTTATAAACTCTCGTGGTGTGACGGGCGGTGTGTACAAGACCCGGGAACGTATTCACCGCGGCATGCTGATCCGCGATTACTAGCAATTCCGACTTCATGCAGGCGAGTTGCAGCCTGCAATCCGAACTGAGACCGGCTTTGTTGGGATTGGCTCCATCTCGCGATTTCGCAGCCCGTTGTACCGGCCATTGTAGTACGTGTGTAGCCCAGGTCATAAGGGGCATGATGATTTGACGTCATCCCCACCTTCCTCCGGTTTGTCACCGGCAGTCTATCTAGAGTGCCCACCCGAAGTGCTGGCAACTAAATATAAGGGTTGCGCTCGTTGCGGGACTTAACCCAACATCTCACGACACGAGCTGACGACAACCATGCACCACCTGTCTCAACTTTCCCCGAAGGGCACCTAACGCATCTCTGCCTCGTTAGTTGGATGTCAAGACCTGGTAAGGTTCTTCGCGTTGCTTCGAATTAAACCACATACTCCACTGCTTGTGCGGGTCCCCGTCAATTCCTTTGAGTTTCAGTCTTGCGACCGTACTCCCCAGGCGGAGTGCTTAATGTGTTAACTTCGGCACCAAGGGTATCGAAACCCCTAACACCTAGCACTCATCGTTTACGGCGTGGACTACCAGGGTATCTAATCCTGTTTGCTCCCCACGCTTTCGCGCCTCAGCGTCAGTTACAGCCCAGAGAGTCGCCTTCGCCACTGGTGTTCCTCCACATCTCTACGCATTTCACCGCTACACGTGGAATTCCACTCTCCTCTTCTGCACTCAAGTCACACAGTTTCCAGTGCGATCCGGGGTTGAGCCCCGGGATTAAACACCAGACTTACATGACCGCCTGCGCGCGCTTTACGCCCAATAATTCCGGACAACGCTTGCCCCCTACGTATTACCGCGGCTGCTGGCACGTAGTTAGCCGGGGCTTTCTTCTCAGGTACCGTCACCTTGAGAGCAGTTACTCTCCCAAGCGTTCTTCCCTGGCAACAGAGCTTTACGATCCGAAAACCTTCATCACTCACGCGGCATTGCTCCGTCAGGCTTTCGCCCATTGCGGAAGATTCCCTACTGCTGCCTCCCGTAGGAGTCTGGGCCGTGTCTCAGTCCCAGTGTGGCCGATCACCCTCTCAGGTCGGCTACGCATCGTCGCCTTGGTGAGCCGTTACCTCACCAACTAGCTAATGCGCCGCAGGCCCATCCCCAAGTGACAGATTGCTCCGTCTTTCCAGTTCTCTTCAGGCGAAGAAAACAAGTATTCGGTATTAGCTACCGTTTCCGGTAGTTGTCCCAAGCTTGAGGGCAGGTTGCCTACGTGTTACTCACCCGTCCGCCGCTAACCATCAGAGAAGCAAGCTTCTCTTCAAGTCCGCTCGACTTGCATGTATTAGGCATGCCGCCAGCGTTCGTCCTGAGCCAGGATCAAACTCTCCAATAAAGATGAATTTCGTCAGCGTCGTTAAACGTTCTGAAACTCATCAGGGTATTGAAAAGAGCGATAAGCTCATTTTGAATCTGACGAGATTAAAAATCTCATTTTGATCTTGCAAGCAAGATCGATACTCACTCGTTGTTCAGTTTTCAAAGATCAAACATAATTTGATGCGTTGTTTTTCATGTTGTCGTCGTTTCAGCGGCGACTTTTATAATGTAACACATCCACGTTTTCTTTGCAAGCATTTTTTTCAACCGTTTTAGCTACTGTCTTATAAAAATGCTTGTCCAATCAAACGGCTCCTTAAAAATGGAACGAAAATTAATTTACCATATAGTTTCGAAAAGGTCAACCCTATTTCGACAAATAAGTTGATCATTCCCTTTAGCAAATGGCGAATACAATGAGAGGCGCATTCTCTATCTAGAGAGCTACACCTCTCATCATAACGTTTAAAATTATATGTTCAGCTTTATTTTATAGCTTGGAGTTTTTTAGCTTACCGCCTCTTGCATACTTGGATAACTCTTTAGGCGGGGCGAACCTTGCATACATACGGAATACTGTTTTATACCGACTCGCTATAGCATATTTAATCTCTTGGTCAAGACGATGGTCACTTAGATCGAACAGCATTTCATCCAACTCTTTGCGTAATACATAGTCCAGTTCCTTGCATTCTTTCTCGTTAAATAGCATACCCAGCATTAAGAGTTCTCCTTTTTGTGCATAGCCTCTATAGTCACACTCGTCTTTCAGCATCTTCTTTTGTTGAACATATCTCTTTTTTGTCTGCACTGCTGAAACCCGTTTTATTGTTATGGTCAAATTACTGGGAATTTATGAATGCTGGGTATCACAAAATTTGCACAAATAATTTTAATCTCTCACAAGTGCATATGTGAGCGTGCTCTCAATAACCGCTGCAACGAGAAGCAAGATGACTACCCAAAAACTTGCCGTTAACGTCATATTCATAAACTCTTTCCACCGAGATCCGATCATTGCCCGTTTGTCGCCTCCCATTTGCGCCAGACTCCGCACGACCAAACCGCCGAACCTCAATCCAAACGCACAGGCAATAATAATAACCGGGATTTCGATAATGCCATGTGGAAGAAGCCCCTTCACGACAATATCAAAAAAGCTTGCCCCATAATTCATCGTGGTGTGAACAACAAAGCCAAGCACCATCCCGTTGATTAGCAGAAAGATAATTGGCAAGATTCCGAAGAAAATACCTGCATAGATAACCAATACACTTTTAATGGCATTATTGAAAAAGATAAGTAAGAAGAAATTCCACTGCACATTTCCTCCTTGCTCCAACTGCTGACTGATTTGGCGAAGCCCTTCAATCTGCCCTAACAGTAACTCTTCTAGGGGGCCAGTACTCACCCACCCTGCTCCTATACCCACAGCGAACAATAAAAATGACCAGATTAAAGCTCCTCTAATCTTACCCATATCTCTTATAAATGTACTGAATTTTAACATAACAACCTCCTGTAAACCGAAATGATGGACAAACAAAGATGTAAAACGAATAACTGGACGGTACGAGCATACATTGAGAAGTAAACAAGCATTTCTTTATTGGGAGAGGGGCGCTTAGCGAAATGAACTCGTTCTATGTATTCAGCGGCAAAAAGATCAAACGTAATCTGATTGTGCTCGTTGCTGCCATTTTTGCGATTGGTATTATTTATTTGGAAAGTGGCAACGTGTCAGTGTTCTCGGAAGAAGCACCTTCCGCCGTCTACAGTGTACCGACTGACAAGAAGGTCATTGCACTTACCTTTGACATTAGCTGGGGTGATAAACGAACTGAACCGATTCTTAAAGTTCTTCAGGAGAATAAAGTGCAGAAGGCCACCTTCTTTCTCTCCTCACCCTGGAGCAAAACCCATCCCGAGATTGTGACTGCCATCAAAGATGCAGGCTATGAGATCGGTAGTCATGGACATCGGCACGAGAACTATACTAGCCTGACCGAAGAGCAGATCCGCAAGGAGATTTCGACAGCTCACAGCATTTTAACCGATTTAACGGGAAAAGAACCCAATTTGCTACGATTGCCTAACGGAGATTTTGATAAACGCGTGCTTCAGGTTGCGAATAGTCTAAACTATCAAGTTGTACAATGGGATACAGATTCTCTGGATTGGAAAAACCCCGGAGTACAGACAATCGTTGATCGTGTCGTCAGCAAAGCACATCCCGGTGACATTGTCCTGTTGCATGCCAGCGACTCATCGAAACAAACTCATGAAGCACTTCCGGCCATCATCGATAAATTAAAAAATCAGGGCTATGAATTCGTCACCGTATCTGAACTCCTTAACCATTCAAGTGTAGAGGGTAAGGAAGTACGCGATCAAGCCAGCGGCCAATAATACGCAAACAGTTGAAAAAGAGCTAACACAGTTAGCTCTTTTTGTATTTTTCATCGTTATGAAAACCTTATTCATGTGTATGGCCCTTCAACTCTTTATACCCAACATTCATTCAACGACTCGGAGCAGGATTCACAGCCGCTTCTTTTGAGCTATCGACCAGCTTGTGCAGGATCAGCATCTGATATGCATTACATAACAGCAAAGGGATCACAATAAAGATGGTAGCTGCATTAACGTCAATACGCAGTACACCAATCGTTTCCACTGCAGTCACGGCGATCATGAAAAAGAGCGTTGGTACTAACGCAGAGATATGTGTCTGTTTCACTTTCACGTAAGCGGTAACAATTGCAGCCGCCAAAATGATCAGTCCCAGCACAATGTCCGAGATACGCTCTCGTCCTCCTCCGACAAATAAACGCAAGAACATGATGTCCAGCAAAGCTAGCACAGTCAGCACAACCTGCACAATCTGCCATCCGCGTCTTGGGAATACACCCTTGCCCATATAATTCAAGATGAGATATGCAAAGAAACCCATTTGTGAATATACGCTAATCATCACTCCGGAGCCAAACAGAATCAGAAGATACAGCATAAAATCAGCAATACCATTCATTTTTTCTCCGTTTACCAACATCATAATCAATCCTGTACCTAATGCTCCCGCGGCGCCAATAAGCAAGGCTGTCCAAAATAGGAAAAACCATCTACGCAAATTCAAATGTTTTCCACCCCCGAGTGTTTATTTTACCAACCTTCACAGCAAAAAACCATCATTGCTCAACATATTTCCCCCTTTCCCATCACATACTACATCCAGTATCTAATCAAGGAGGGATTGTACACATGAAACGGCCTATATGGCAGCTATGCTACGTTGTATTGGGGCTATCCGTCATGCTCGCCGGCTGCGGTTCAGATCAGAGTTCTTCGCCTCCTCAGGGCAGTTATAAAGAGATGAAAACGATGGTCGTAGATATTTTGAAAAGTGATGAAGGCAAGAAGGCTGTTGAAGAGGCTCTAACGGGTCAAAGCTCCTCTGGCGGTGGTGGAGGCGGTGGGTCAGAAGAAGTCGGGAGCTCTGGTGGTGGATCGGGAACGGTAGGAATGAAAATGTTAATGCCAATGCAATCTTCGGAACAAATACGTATTGCCGTAAAAGATACCATAACCGCTCCTGAATACCAGAAGGAATTCGAGAAAATCATGACCGATCCGCAATTTGCCGGTGAATTCGCCAAAGCGATCAACGGACAAAGCAAACAACTGCATATGCAACTGATCAAAGATCCGACGTATCAGAAGTCGATTGGGGATATCATGAAATCTCCTGAAGTATCCAAGATGTTCATGGATATGACCAAAACCCCGGAATACCGAAAACAAACGATGACCGTTATGCAGGAAGTGATGCAAAATCCTTTGTTTCGTATGGAAGTTCTTACTTTGCTGAAAAAAGTGGTACAAGAAGAGCTCCAGCCTAAAACGGAAAGCGGTGGCGGGCAAAAGGGGCAGGAATCCGGTGGTCAGGGAGATGGTGGCAGTGGTGATTCTGGAGGTGGAGACTCCGGTGGTGGCGGTGGAAGTTCATAGAACTGCAAAGATGATCCAGGTTCTGCAAGAAGAGAAACGTTGATAAGCTTCAAATTTCCAAAGTAGAGATCATGTGAAAAGCCTGCATCCAAAGGACGCAGGCTTTATTTATAAGCACATTAAATTTTAATCACATAAGAAACTCATTCAAACTTAGACTCGATTGACTTGGCAACCTCGTCATATATAGCTCCTATTGTTGTCTCTGCCTTGTACACAGACGGTGAGAAATCCGGCTCAGAAGGATGGTTATCTGGAGCACCTAATGGAATCTGGGCAAGCAGTACCGTATGCAAGCTTTCGGCAAGACGTCCGCCCCCTCCACGACCAAAGACATACTCTTTCTCCCCACATTTACCACATTCGTAGTACGCCATGTTCTCAACCACACCTAACAGTTCATGTTCTGTTTGAATGGCCATCGCTCCGGCACGCGCCGCTACAAAGGCTGCGGTCGCATGTGGAGTCGTTACAATGATCTCTTTGCTCTGTGGCAACATCTGATGCACATCAAGCGCAACATCTCCGGTGCCCGGTGGCAGATCCAGCAACATGTAATCCAGTTCGCCCCACTGAACATCGGTGAAGAACTGACGTAGCATCCGGCCAAGCATTGGGCCACGCCAGATCACAGGGTTATTTTCCCGAATGAAGAAACCCATAGACATCACTTTGACGCCAAAACGTTCGACCGGTTGAATCACACCGTCCTCAACGACAGGGTATTCTTCAATCCCCATCATATCCGGCACACTGAAACCATAAATATCAGCATCAATGAGACCGACTTTCTTCCCTTGACGAGCCAGGGCTACAGCCAGGTTAACGGTGACCGTTGATTTCCCCACGCCCCCTTTACCACTAGCTATGGCAATAAAACGAACTCCCGACTCAGGGCTTAACAGCTCATGTCCATCGAGACCAGCCGCATGACCTTTTACAAGCACTTCATCCTGATCTTGCTCTTGCTGCACTTGTCCCAGGTTAAGGCTCTGACGGTCATGCTCTGACGCTACCCGTGTGCGGATATGCACATCCTTCACTCCATGCTGGGAAAGCAGGTTACGTGCAGCATCCGTTAAAGCGGTTGCATCTTCTGGCCGATTCTCCAGTGTCACCATGCTTAAGGCCACATGGTGTTCTTTCACCATAATGTCACGAATCCATCCCAGTTCCACTAAGCTTTGTCCTAGCTGCGGTTCCTGTAATGGCTGTAAAAGTTCAAGTATCTGTTCTTTTGATAACATCAGACAGCACCTCGGTTTTATCTATTGGCATGTGTTAGGTATGCTGTTCCAATTATAGCACTACCTCTCTTCTTGTGACTAACTTTTCGGACGTTCACCTGAAGCATATCGGAGAATACCGTTATAAATAGATGCGGCTACTTTGCGTTGGTACGTTTCTTCAGCGAGCAGACGGGCCTCTTCCGGATGAGACAAGAAGCCGACCTCAACGAGTGCTGACGGGATTTTCAGAGCCTGAAGCAGATAAACGGTACTCACCGTTTTCGCTATACGGTCTGTATTTTCCAGATTCCGAATCATTTCGGCTTGTAGCAGATTTGCAAGACCTTCGTTATCAGGATGATTAGGCGTGTAAAAGACTTGTGCACCGCTCCACCGATTAGATGGCACACTGTTCATGTGAATGCTGATAAATAAATCAGCTTGTTTATCTTCAATCTGTCTTACTCTCTGTTTGAGATCCTCTGTCTTACGTCTGGAGTACCCTCTCGTTCCCTCGTCGGCCAAATCCTTATCGATCTCACGAGTCATCACAACAAGAGCTCCTGCCTGTTGCAGATAGTCTCTAACATACAGCGCAATGGACAGATTGATATCCTTCTCAATAACTCCCTGCCTGCTCACGGCTCCCCCATCTGGTCCGCCATGACCTGCATCAATAGCGATCACCTTGCCAGCCAGAGGCAAACTCCAATATCCTGACGTTTTGGCCGAGGGCATCTCATACGAAACAACCGCTACAAACATAGCCAACAAACATAGGCTCAGCATAACCCTCTTCACTGTTTTTAACCGGACCCAGACTACCAGATGTTTCCCCATGTTTTTGCGCATAAAAAAACCACCTCGTCCCTATAAATGACTCTAATCATCTATATGGGACAAGATGGACAAATATACCCTTAGGAATGGACTTGCTCTGACATGCCCTCAATCAACACCTCAGCAACCTCAGGACGTGTAAATTCTGGCGGTGGACATTCACCATTACGCAACAATCCACGTACCTTGGTTCCCGACAAAGTCATATGATGTTTCTTGTCATGAGGGCAGGTTTTGCTGGAAGCCATATTTCCGCATTTGGTACAGAAGAAACTGTGCTCAAAGAACAGTGGTGTAATGCCCAATTCCTCAGCCGTAAAATTAGAGAAGATCTCTTGTGCTTCATAGGTTCCGTAATAATCACCTACACCCGCATGATCACGCCCTACGATAAAATGAGTGCAGCCATAATTTTTACGTACCATGGCATGAAAAATGGCTTCACGAGGTCCCGCATACCGCATTGCAGCCGGGAATACACCCAGAAACGCACGATCCGCCGGATAATAGTTCTCCAGCAGTACCAGATAACTCTTCATGCGCACATTCGCTGGAACATCATCAGACTTCGTCTCACCTACAAGTGGATTCAAAAAAAGTGCATCAACGATTTCCATTGCACTCTTCTGGATATACTCATGTGCCCGGTGGACAGGGTTACGCGTCTGAAAACCAACAACAGTTCTCCATCCTTTATCCTGAAAAATCTTACGTGTCTGAGCCGGGTCATAATAGAATTCTTCAAACTTGGCCGGTTTCGGACGGTTCAACACTTGAATTGGACCTCCTACATATGTTGCAGGACGCTCCAGCAGTTTTTTCACACCAGGGTGTTCAGGATCATCGGTTTTGAAAACACGACGTGCTTCCTCTGCCTGATCCACCTTATAGATGCTTTGAACCTCGAGCAGACCGTACGTTACTCCATCCGCTTCACCAACAAGAGCTACAGTTTCACCTTTACGAAGTGAATCAGCCTGTTGATCATTTACAGCCAGTGTAATCGGTATGCTCCATACTGTGCCATCCGCTAAACGCATTCGGGATACGACAGACAGATAATCTTCCTCATTCATAAAGCCTTGAAGCGGTGAAAACGCACCTACACCAATCAAATCCAAATCTGAGATCGTCCAGGTGTTAATCTGCAATGAGTTCAGGTTTTTGCTATCCTGCAATAATTGCTCACGTTCTTCTCCTTGTACGATACGCTGCACCAGCGCACCTCCATGAGGCAGAATCGAAGTCATCTTGTCAGCTCCTTATTAAAACATCCGATATTTTGATGAAAACTGCATTATCATTCTAAAATGGTTTAACTGAAAAAGACATTTGCGCTATCATGCCATAACTCTATTAATCAGCTTATTTGTGCAATCCGCACTCCGTTTTATCATTACCAGACCAGCGCCCCGCGCGAGGATCTTCCCCAGGCATTACCTGGCGTGTGCAATGCTCGCACCCGATGCTCGGGTAATTTTGATCATGCAGCGGGTTATATGTCACGTTATTAGCACGAATGTATTCCCACACATCCTCACTCGTCCAATGTGCAATCGGGTTAAATTTCATGAGTCCAAACTTAGTATCATATTCAACCTTCTTGGAGTTTGCACGCGTTGGTGCCTGATCTCTGCGAATCCCCGTAATCCATGCATCATACTGCGAAAGAATACGTGTCAGAGGTTCCACCTTACGAATGTTACAACAAGCATTAGGATCGGATTTCCATAATTCTTCCCCATGCTGAGCAGCTTGTTCTTCTGGTGTGATTTTTGGCGATACTTTTACAAACTCAAGGTTGTACTTTTCTTGCATCCGATCACGCGTATCATATGTTTCCTGAAAATGAAAATCTGTATCCAGATAAAAAACATCAGTAGATGGGCTAATTTTTTGCAACATATCTACAAGTACAACATCCTCTGCACCGAAGCTGCATGCAAATGTGATATTAGGAAATGTTTCAACCGCATAGCGAATAATATCTTCCGGGCTTGCGTGCTCCAGTTCCTCTGCTTTTGTACGAGCCAGTTCTTCCTTTTCTAACAAGTTCATTGTTCAATTTCCCCCATTCATGATCTCAAAACCACAAAAGCCGACTAATCTAATATGAATTATGTATAGTATAAATCTTTCACTCGCGATGTCAATGCCTGCCATCTGGTAAATTACATCAGTTCTACTCAGAAAAAATCAGTATAACAACGCTCAACTTTTAGTGCTTATTAGGCTTCTAGATGAAATGAAGGTAAAACTATACAAAAATCTTATAAACATAACTTTCAAGTGCTCAAGATCCTAAAGAGAAAAAAACGTTGCTATTGTTGGATTTTTGGGATGAAGGACGAATTATTTTTCATCATTAGAGAGCGTATCCTGTCAGAAGAGGCATCCTCATTTGAGGAATAGTGAAAGCCGAGACTGCAACTCCGTCAAATAACAAAAGTAAGAACCCTTTATCGTATTCATAAAAAAGACTGATATCTGAGACATGAGAAAAAATGATATTGATTGGGTGTAGTAGTATTGCTATATACGGTTAAGATTTGTGCTAACGATAGTTAGAGTTATAACGTGGATCAAGTCATAGAGGGGAATGGCGGATGGACATTGATTAATCAATTTGAATTCATTTGGATTAAGAAGGTTAATTTAGATATGAATTAGATCAAAATTCAAGGATATACAAAACTAAAGTTACAGCTAATCTCTTGTAACCTCGTTTTTCTCTCAATGGGAATCATGTTGCTATTACGTTAACGTTAGAATATTCAAATTAGGCATAGCCTATTAGTAGATAAAACACAAAAAAGTCCCTGGCCGAAGCCAAGGACTTTGAAAAATCTTAACGTTTGGAGAACTGAGGTGCGCGACGAGCCGCTTTAAGACCGTATTTTTTACGTTCTTTCATACGTGGGTCACGAGTCAGGAATCCTGCTTTTTTCAGGGATGCACGGTATTCTGGATCTGCTTTGAGCAGAGCGCGGGAGATACCGTGACGGATCGCACCGGCTTGACCGGAGATTCCGCCACCGTGAGCGATAACCAAAACGTCATAGTTAGTGAGCGTTTCTGTCAAAGTCAGTGGTTGTTTTACGATCAGTTTGAGTGTTTCCAAACCAAAGTATTCATTAATATCACGTTTATTGATGACAATGCGTCCTTCACCCGGTACAAGGCGAACACGTGCTACCGAATGTTTACGACGACCTGTCCCATAGTATTGTACTTGTGCCATGAAACTGTCCTCCTTTTAATTAACCGCGAAGTTCGTAAACTTCTGGTTTTTGTGCTGCGTGTGGATGCTCAGTGCCTCTGTACGCTTTAAGTCTCAGCTTCATTTTCTCGCCCATGCGAGTTTTAGGAAGCATACCGCGAACAGCCAATTCCAACATACGTTCAGGTTTGTTTTTAACCATCTCTTCTGCAGTAGTTACTTTCAAACCACCTGGGTGCATCGAGTGACGGTAGTATTTTTTACCTTGCATTTTTTTACCAGTCAATACAATTTTCTCTGCATTGATGATAACAACGAAATCGCCAGTGTCCACATGTGGAGTGAATTGTGGCTTATGTTTGCCGCGGATCAAAGCAGCTGCTTCGCTCGCCAAACGTCCGAGGGTTTTGCCTTCAGCATCAATGATGTGCCATTGGCGCTCAACTTCGTTAGGCTTCGCCATGTACGTAGTACGCATGAAAAGTTCCTCCTTAAATGTTCAAAATCATCATTTTTCATTTATCTTCGTTCGTTAAGTGATAACTTTAGGTGTTGATGGATAGTTGTTGCGATGTGAACATCTTAATTGGGGCTGTGGGAAAGCCATTAAGAAAACACAACTTTTATATTACATGATAGGAGACTAATTCGCAAGTATTATTTGAGCTTTTTACTCACCAAATTTAATCTTTTTTGTATTCAAGATCCCAGAGCATCAAACCACAACTAACTGCAGTTGGTCCCGCAGCAGAACGGTTGCATGCAGCAATCATATCCGGCACATCAGAGGCTTTCCGTTTACCCTCTCCGACCTCCAGCAGTGTCCCTACAATGATACGCACCATATGTTGCAAAAAGCCGTTACCACTCACATAAATGTGAATGACACCCTGATCGCGAGGATGGTCCCTGCACATTGAACGGTCCACTTCTATCCATGCTTCGTATACCGAACGCACATGATTCTCTTTCTGAGACTTGCGTGAAGCAAAGGAAGTAAAGTCATATGTGCCTATGAAATGACGCAGGCCCTCTTCCATCGCAGTGATGTCCAGCTTGGCATGATGATGATGCTGCAGTCTTCTGTTAAAGACATCCGGAAATTGGTTTGCATTGACCGTATATCGATAGGTTTTCTTTTTCGCTGCATAACGAGAATGAAAATCTAGCGGTACCTCCATTGCATCAATAACAACAATGTCAGATGGCAATCTGGAGTTGAGTGCAATACACCAACGTTCCACCGGAATCTGGGACGCTGTAGGAAAATTGAAGATTTGTCTGCGGGCATGAACGCCTGCATCCGTTCGGCCTGACCCCGTGATTTTCACCGTCTCACCAGTCAACGCACGAATAGCATCCTCAAGGTGGTCCTGAATGGTATTACCTCCTGGCTGTACTTGAAAGCCGTAGTAGGCCGTTCCATCATAAGTTACCGTCATACATAAGTTGCGCATATTACCACACCTTTGTTCCATACTATACATAACCCTATCCCGAACAGCAAAAGAAGCCCCTTACGGAGCTTCATTTACAGCACGAATTCCGAAATGAAGAGAAAAAAAGGGTTGACTCAGAATCTTGGACTCTGTCCCCTTTCCTCATCTCACATCTGTATTACGCGCGGTCTACCAGTTCCAAGTAAACCATAGGCGCTGCGTCACCACGACGAGGTCCCAGTTTCAGGATACGTGTGTATCCGCCTGGACGCTCAGCGTAACGACCGGACAATTCGCTAAACAGTTTTTGGATTGCATCTTGCTCACCATCGATAGTTTCGCGGCGAACATATGCTGCCACTTGGCGACGGGCATGAAGATCTCCCTTTTTCGCTTTAGTGATCAGTTTTTCAGCAATAGAGCGAACCTCTTTTGCTTTCGCTTCAGTTGTCTGAATGCGCTCGTATAAGAACAGGTCGGTTACCAGGTCACGGAACAAAGCTTTACGTGCGCTGGAATTACGGCCCAACTTTTGGTATGCCATTGTTTTCCCTCCTTCACTTCAAGCACTCAGCTGTCTATTCTTCTGTACGTAGTCCCAAACCCAGTTCCTCAAGCTTCTCTTGAACTTCTTCCAAAGACTTGCGTCCGAGGTTACGGACTTTCATCATGTCTTCTTCCGTTTTCGTAGTCAGCTCTTGTACGGTATTAATACCAGCACGTTTGAGGCAGTTGTAGGAACGAACAGAGAGATCCAGCTCTTCGATCGTCATTTCGAGTACTTTTTCTTTTTTGTCTTCTTCTTTTTCAACCATGATCTCTGCATCCTTCGCTTCGTCTGTAAGACCCACGAAGAGCATGAGATGCTCGGTCAAAATTTTAGCGCCAAGGCTTACAGCCTCTTCAGGACGAATACTTCCGTCAGTCCAAACTTCCAACGTGAGCTTGTCATAGTTGGTTACTTGGCCTACACGCGTATTTTCCACAGCGTAGTTTACGCGGCTGATCGGGGTGAAGATGGAATCGACAGGGATGACGCCGATCGGCTGGTCATCGCGTTTATTCCGATCTGCCTGGACGTAGCCGCGACCGCGATTGGCAAAAATACGCATGTGAAGTCTCGAACCTGGTCCAAGCGTAGCAATGTGAAGATCCGGGTTAAGGATTTCTACATCGGAATCAGCACGAATGTCTCCAGCCGTGATTGCTCCTTCGCCTTCAGCATCAATCTCGAGCACTTTCTCCTCGTCAGAATGAATTTTGAGCGACAAAGCTTTCAGGTTAAGGATAATCTCTGTAACATCTTCCATTACGCCAGGAACTGTAGCAAATTCATGCAGAACGCCATCGATTTGAACCGAAGACACTGCCGCACCCGGCAGTGATGAGAGCAGGATTCGGCGAAGCGAGTTTCCAAGCGTCGTACCGTATCCGCGCTCCAGCGGTTCTACTACGAATTTCCCATAGGTGCCATCATCGTTGACGTCTACCGTCTCAATTTTCGGCTTTTCGATTTCTATCACTGCAATACCCCTCCTTCAAAACGTCGGTCCTCTATGAAACATTTACCTTCTCTTGCGAAAACATGTAGTAGTATGCCTAAACAACCATTATTAGCAGATTGTGCCGGAAGTATACCACACGCAGGGGCAAATCTCATTAGACACGACGACGTTTTGGAGGACGGCATCCGTTATGCGGGACTGGAGTTACGTCTTTGATCAGGTTAACTTCAAGACCAGCAGCTTGCAAAGAGCGGATCGCTGCTTCACGGCCTGCGCCTGGTCCTTTAACCATAACCTCAACGGATTTCATCCCATGCTCCATTGCAGCTTTGGCAGCAGTCTCAGCAGCCATTTGTGCAGCAAACGGAGTCGATTTACGGGAACCTCTGAATCCGAGGCCGCCGGAGCTTGCCCACGAAATCGCGTTTCCGTGAGGATCCGTAATAGTAACGATAGTGTTATTGAAAGTGGAACGGATATGTGCCACGCCAGATTCAATATTTTTACGGTCACGACGTTTAGTACGTACGACTTTTTTCGGTTTAGCCATTTTCTCTTATCCCCCCTTATTATTTCTTCTTGTTCGCTACAGTACGACGAGGACCTTTACGAGTACGAGCATTCGTTTTCGTACGTTGTCCACGAACAGGCAGACCACGACGATGACGAACTCCACGGTAACAACCGATCTCCGTCAAACGTTTAATATTCAAAGAGATTTCACGACGCAGGTCACCTTCAACTTTGACCTCTTTGTCGATACTTTCACGCAATTTGCTGACTTCATCTTCCGTCAAATCACGAACACGAGTGTTCTGATTGATGCCTGTAGAGCTCAGAATTTTCTGGGAAGTCGTTTTACCGATTCCGAAAATATAAGTCAAGGCGATCTCAACGCGCTTATCACGTGGCAAATCCACACCAGCTATACGTGCCATTTTACGCTACACCCCCTTCATTAACCTTGTTTTTGTTTGTGTTTTGGATTTTCACAGATAACCATTACATTCCCTTTGCGGCGAATGACTTTGCATTTTTCGCAAATCGGCTTGACCGAAGGTCTTACCTTCATGTGAATTACCTCCTCAAAGTTCTGCTTAGCAAAACCCTCTTCGTAAGCATTGACCTTGTTCTACTATTGTAAAACCGGCTTCGAAGCTTTCGCAAGTTTTGCCGGGCAAAACCCGCTTCATAAGCTTCACAGTTCATTGCAACTGTCTACTACTATTTACGGTAAGTTATACGACCTTTTGTTAGATCATAAGGCGATAACTGAACAACTACTTTGTCTCCAGTCAGGATACGGATGAAGTGCATCCGTAATTTCCCGGAAACGTGAGCGAGAATTTGATGACCATTCTCAAGCTCAACCTTGAACGTTGCATTCGGCAGCGGTTCAAGAACCGTGCCTTCCACTTCAATGACATCTTCCTTGGCCATTAGTCAGTCTCCTTTCTCTTCAGCTTGAATGTTGGTGGATTCCAGAAACGAATGAACCGCATAGCGGAGCTTTCCGTTTGTCACCCGACCACTCTCGTTTAAACTGTTTACAACCTCACTGCTAATCATCGGTTGAAGTTCAAGATGAAGAACATTCTTCTTCTTGGGTTGATCAAACTTTCGTTTGTCTCCATCCGCGATATATACGAACCTATTGTCCTCTATAGCAACAATTACTGCGGCTTGGTCCGCATTGCGGCCTTTACGGATCTTCACAATTTGACCGAGCTGCGGATTCGACGGATTGTTCATGCCTAATCACCTACGCATTCAGTTTTGTGAAAATTTCCATACCCTCAGGTGTAACTGCTACGGTGTGTTCAAAGTGGGCACATAACGATCCATCAGCTGTAACGACAGTCCAGTTATCTTCCAACGTTTTCACATACCGTCTGCCTGCGTTAACCATTGGCTCAATAGCTAGCACCATACCAGCCTTTAACCTTGGTCCACGATCAGGAAGACCATAGTTCGGAATCGATGGTTCCTCGTGCAGATTCGCTCCAATGCCGTGACCGACATATTCACGAACGACGGAAAACCCTTCATCTTCGATATATTTCTGAATTGCATGAGATATTGTAAACAAGCGAACGTCTGGTTTTACCAGCGCTAGTCCTGCGTATAATGAAGCCTCGGTAACGTCCAGAAGACGACGAGCTTCTTCGGAAATACGGCCAACTGGATAGGTCCAGGCAGAATCTCCATGATACCCCTGGTACTGCGCGCCAATGTCAAACGTAACGATATCGCCCTCGTTCAACTTGCGTTTGCCGGGAAATCCATGTACCAACTCTTCATTCACTGAAGCGCACACACTGGCAGGGAAACCGTTATAACCTTTGAAAGACGGCACAGCTCCTTGACTGCGAATAAATTGATCAGCCATATGGTCAAGTTCACCAGTCGTAATACCGGGAACAATGTGTTCTTCCAAGAGACGATGCGTTTCCGCAACAATTCTCCCAGCTTCCCTCATCAAACCCAGTTCCGTTTCGGACTTACCAATGATCATCAATTAACCTCTCAACAAGGACACGATTTCTTGAGAAACTTGATCGATATCCTGTTCTCCGTCGATTTGACGAAGAAGGCCTTTAGTTTCGTAGAACGTGAGGAGTGGTGCTGTTTTGTTGATATATTCGTCCAAACGAGTGCCTACGCTCTCTTCGTTATCATCAGAGCGTTGGTACAACTCGCCGCCGCATTTATCACAGATACCATCCTGCTTTGGTGGATTAAATACGACATGATAAGTCGAACCACAGTTTTTACAAATACGACGACCCGTCAAACGAGCCAGCAATTTGTTGCGATCCACTTTCAGGTTGATCACATGATCAAGACCTGAGTTCAGTCGTTCCAGGATGCCATCCAGCGCTTCTGCCTGAGACAGGGTTCTTGGAAAACCATCCAAGAGGAAACCTTCTCTGCAGTCCGACTGTTGCAATCGTTCTTCAACGATGCCAATGGTAACATCATCTGGTACAAGTAATCCTTGATCCATATATTCCTTGGCTTTCAGGCCAATGGGAGTTCCCTGTTTAATCGCAAGACGAAATGCATCGCCTGTTGAAATATGGGGAATACCGAACTCTTTCACAATGACGTCTGCTTGCGTACCTTTTCCTGCCCCCGGAGGGCCCATGAATAGGATGTTCACGTTATGTCACTCCCTCCAAGACTACCCTACATCAACAAACAGCACAATAGGTGCCGGCAAGTAAATCTTTACTCAACCGGAACCTATTGCCTATTTATTGATAAAACCTTTGTAGTGGCGTTTGATCAATTGGCTTTCGATTTGCTTCATCGTATCCAGCGCAACACCGATAACGATCAGGAGGGAAGTTCCTCCAATTTGCGCTGATTGAGGCAAACCAGAAAGTGCCCCTAAGAATACAGGCAGAACGGAAATGACTGCCAAGAAGATGGCTCCGGCCATTGTCAAACGAGTCATGACACGGGTCAGATATTTCTCGGTTGCTTTACCTGGGCGAATACCCGGAATGTAACCGCCGTTCTTTTTCATATTATCAGCCATCTGCTGTGGATTCATCTGTACGAACGTATAGAAGAATGTGAATCCGAAGATCATCACGACATACAGCACCATACCAAGTGGTTTGTGTGTAGTCAAGTTCTGACCGATCCACTGTGCCCAACCATGATTAGCCCAGAAGTTGGCGATAATCGTTGGGAACATCAACAGCGATGATGCGAAGATGACAGGGATAACACCAGCTGCATTAATCTTCAGCGGGATATGTGTATTCTGTCCACCGTACATTTTGTTTCCTACGACACGTTTTGCGTACTGTACAGGAATTTTCCGAATCGCCTGTTGAATGTAAATGACCCCGATGATAATCAGCACGATGACAATCGCGATGATCACACCTTTAAGAATGTTCATGAACAATTGATCAGGTTGGATGAAGTCGGACTCGATTGTTTGTTTGATAATGTTAGGCACTGTTGACAGGATACCCGCAAAGATCAAAATCGAGATTCCGTTTCCGATGCCTTTCTCGGTGATCTGCTCACCAAGCCACATCAGGAATGAAGTACCGGCCGTAAGTACAATTGCGATCAAGATATAATCTGCAAACGTAGCGTTAGGAATCATGTCTGTATTGTACAAGCGGTTGAATCCGATCGACGTACCGAACGCTTGAATCAATGCCAGCCCGATCGTTAAATAACGAGTCAGTTGTGCAGATTTCTTCTTACCTTGTTCACCTTGCTTTGCCCACTCCGCTAATTTAGGAATAACGTCCATGGAAAGCAACTGTACTATGATAGACGCAGTGATGTAAGGAACGATCCCGAGAGCAAATATAGAGAACTGGAACAGTGCTCCACCCGAGAACGTATTGAGAAGTCCAAAAACTTCTTTACCCGCAGAATTTGTCGCTTCGAACACATCTTTGTTAACGCCCGGAACGGGGACAAAGGAGCCGATGCGGTAAATGATCAGTACAAAAAGGGTAAATAATACCCTTTTGCGCAGATCCTCAACCCGCCAGATATTCTTTAGGGTCTTGAACATTAAATCACCTCGGTTGTACCGCCGGCAGCTTCAATTTTCTCCACCGCAGATTGAGAAAACTTGTTAGCTTTAACAGTCAGCTTCACAGTGACTTCACCGTTACCCAGGACTTTGATTCCGGATTTAGCGTTTTTAACAACGCCGTTCGTCATCAAGAATTCTGGAGTTACTTCAGTACCCGCAGGCAAACTATTCAGGTCTTCGATATTAACAACTGCATATTCTTTGCGAGTTGGGTTTACGAAACCGCGTTTTGGCAAGCGACGATACAATGGATTTTGTCCACCTTCGAAGCCTGGACGAACACCACCGCCCGAACGAGCGTTTTGTCCTTTATGACCGCGACCTGATGTTTTACCTGTACCACTACTTGGACCGCGACCAACACGTTTGCGTTCTTTACGCGATCCAGGAGATGGTGAAAGCTCATGTAACTTCATCGTTCGTTGCACCTCCTTAAAGATTTGTGGGTGTATACCCGTATATTAAGCTTCTACTTCTTTTACAGCTACCAAGTGACTTACTTTGTTAATCATACCACGGATGGCAGGATTATCGTTTTGGATCACTTTGCTGTTGATTTTGCGCAATCCCAATGTTTTCACAGTTGTTCTTTGCGTCTCCGGACGTCCGATCAAGCTACGGACGAGGGTAATTTCTAATTTAGCCATGAGAATTCCCTCCTAACCCAGAAGCTCTTCGACGGATTTTCCGCGCAGTTTAGCCACGTCTTCAGCACGCTTCAAACGGGACAAACCTTCCAAAGTCGCATTGACCATGTTCATGGAATTCGAAGAACCCAGAGATTTTGTCAAAATGTCACCTACACCAGCAAGTTCGAGAACCGCACGTACAGGACCACCAGCGATAACACCAGTACCTTCAGATGCTGGTTTCAACAGAACGCGTCCTGCGCCGAACTTACCTGTTACCAAGTGAGGAATCGAAGTTCCTACGAGTGGAACGTGTACAAGGTTTTTCTTAGCATCTTCAATACCTTTGCGAATTGCATCAGGTACTTCGCCCGCTTTACCGATACCCGCTCCAACCCAGCCGTTGCCGTCGCCGACTACAACCAGTGCGCTAAAGCTGAAACGGCGTCCGCCTTTTACTACTTTAGCTACGCGATTAATGTTTACTACTCTTTCAGACAGTTCCAAAGTATTCGGATCTACACGCAAGTCGTTAACCTCCTTTTGAAAAATATCTTAAAACTCAAGTCCTGCTTCACGAGCCGCTTCAGCCAATGCTGCGATACGACCATGATACAGATATCCGCTACGGTCAAATACGATATTGGAAACACCTTTATCTTTTGCACGTTTAGCAACGAGTTCGCCAACTTTACGAGCAGATTCAACAGATGCACCATTTTTGATGTCAGTGCTCAATTCTTTGTCTACAGTAGACGCGGAAGCGATTGTTACACCAGCTACATCATCGATGATTTGAGCGTACATATGTTTACCAGAACGGAAAACGTTCAAACGAGGACGTGCAGCCGTTCCTTGGATTTTCTTACGAACACGAAGGTGTCTTTTCAGACGAGCCTTGTTTTTATCTGGTTTCGTAATCATCTCAGGGATTCACTCCTTTCAGGTTACCTCGCTGGCTTCAAAGCAGAAGCCACGGGGTATATTAGAAACACACGAAGCAAGCAAGCCGAAAGCCGCGAAAAGGCGGTAAGAGAAATCTTATTTCTTCTTACCGGCTTTACCTTCCTTACGGATGATACGCTCGCCTTCATATTTAATACCTTTACCTTTGTACGGCTCAGGTTCACGAACGGAACGAATTTTAGCAGCGTAAGCACCTACGCGCTCTTTATCGATACCGCGAACAATGATTTTCGTATTCGAAGGTACTTCGAATTCGATTCCCGCTTCCGGTGTAATTTCAACCGGGTGAGAGTAACCAACGTTCAGAACGATTTTATCTCCGGATTTGCTTGCACGATATCCGACCCCAACCAACTCCAGAGATTTAGCGAATCCTTCAGTTACGCCACTCACCATGTTGCTGACAACGCTACGTGTTGTGCCGTGTAAAGAACGGTGAGTTTTGTTATCGGAAGGACGCACAACTGTAATTTCGTTGTTTTCAACTGTAACCTTCATGTCTTTGTGAAGTTCACGAGTCAAAGTTCCTTTAGGTCCTTTTACCGTGATAACGGTATTGTCCAAAGTGATGTCTACACCACTTGGTACTGTAATTGGTTTGCGACCAATACGAGACATATGTTGCACCTCCTATCTTGTGACGTTATATTACCAAACGTAGCAGACGACTTCTCCGCCGGATTTCGATTGACGAGCTTCTTTGTCCGTCATAACACCTTTGGATGTCGAGATAATCGCGATTCCAAGGCCGCCAAGTACGCGAGGTACTTCATTGCTTTTCGTGTAAACACGAAGACCTGGTTTACTGATTCTTTTCAGACCAGTGATAACGCGCTCGTTATTTTGACCGTATTTCAAGAAAACACGGATAATCCCTTGTTTGTTATCTTCGATATATTCAGCGTCACGGATGAAACCTTCACGCTTCAGGATATCGGCGATTTGTTTTTTCATTGTCGAAGCAGGCATTTCTACCGTTTCGTGACGAACTGTGTTCGCGTTACGAATACGAGTAAGCATATCTGCAATTGGATCAGACATAGTCATTGTGAGTTAACCTCCTTCCCGTTCAGGACTTTTTACCAGCTTGCTTTTTTCACGCCAGGGATCTGGCCTTTATAAGCTAATTCACGGAAGCAAATTCTGCAAATTTTGAACTTTTGCAGTACCGAATGTGGACGACCACAACGCTCGCAGCGTGTATAAGCACGTACTTTAAACTTTGGTGTACGTTGTTGTTTAACTTTCATCGAAGTTTTTGCCACTTTAGCCTGACACCTCCTAAATAATTTCGGAGAAAAGGGAGTCCTTCCAGACACCCGGAACGTTTATGCCAACATTATTTAACGAAAGGCATTCCCATTTGCGTAAGCAATTCACGGGACTCTTCGTCTGTTTTCGCCGTTGTTACGATGACAATATCCATACCGCGGACTTTGTCTACTTTATCATACTCGATCTCTGGGAAGATCAATTGCTCTTTCAGACCCAGAGTGTAGTTACCACGACCATCGAACGCTTTGCTCGATACACCGCGGAAGTCACGTACACGTGGAAGTGTTACGTTGAACAATTTATCGAGGAAGTAGTACATACGCTCGCCGCGCAATGTTACTTTCACACCGATAGGCATGTTCTCACGCAGTTTGAATCCTGCGATTGATTTTTTCGCACGAGTGATTACAGGTTTTTGACCTGCGATCAGTTGCAAATCGTTTACTGCGGAATCCAACACTTTGGAGTTTTGGACAGCGTCGCCCACACCCATGTTGATAACGATTTTCTCGATTTTCGGCACTTGCATTACCGTTGTATAGTTAAACTTCTGCATCAAAGCAGGAGCAATTTCTTGCAGGTAACGTTCTTTCATTCTTGATGCCATGAATCATAGCCCTCCTTTCTCATTCGGTTCAATTAGTCGATAATTTCTCCGGAACGTTTTGCAACGCGCACTTTTTTACCGTTATCCAAAACTTTGTAACCGATACGGGTTACTTTTCCGCTCTTTGGATCGATGTGCATCACGTTGGAAACGTGAATCGGAGCTTCCTTCTCGATAATGCCGCCTTGCGGGTTTTGCTGGTTAGGCTTCTGGTGTTTTTTCACCATGTTAACACCTTCCACAAGGACGCGGTTTTCACGAGGATAAGCAGCGATGACACGGCCTTTTTTACCTTTGTCTTTACCGCTGATCACCATAACCGTATCTTCCTTTTTAACGTGAAGTTTGTTGTTATGGGATTCCAGAACTTTTTTCACTCTTGGCATTTCGTACACCTCCTGTTTCTAAACATCACGAGCTTAATCTATTAGATAACCTCTGGGGCCAAGGAAACGATTTTCATGAAATCTTTCTCGCGAAGTTCACGAGCAACAGGTCCGAAAATACGTGTTCCACGTGGGCTTCTGTCGTCTTTTACAACAACAGCTGCATTTTCATCAAAACCGATGTAGGAACCGTCTTTACGACGTACAGAACGCTTCGTACGAACGACAACCGCTCTAACTACATCACCTTTTTTGACAACGCCGCCTGGTGTTGCTTGTTTTACAGAACAAACGATCAGATCACCGATTTGAGCTGTACGACGTCCCGTACCGCCGAGTACGCGGATACACATCAGTTCCTTCGCACCGGAGTTGTCGGCTACAGTCAAACGTGTAAATGGTTGAATCATTTAGTATTCCTCCTTCCAGCTATGCTGATCATGCAATTAGATGATAACCGCTTTTTCAACGACTTCAGTAAGTCTCCAGCGTTTATCTTTCGAAAGCGGACGAGTCTCCATGATTTTCACCGTGTCACCGATTTTCGCAGTGTTTTCTTCGTCATGCGCTTTGAACTTTTTAGTAACTTTAATGCGTTTATGATACAATTTGTGGTTTTTGTAGGTTTCTACAGCAACAACAATCGTTTTGTCCATTTTATCACTGACAACTTTACCAGTTTGAACTTTACGTGCATTACGTTCTTCGCTCATTGTTGGCCTCCTTCCTGATTACGGACGGAATGTATATCCGACCTCTAATTAACCGATTCCCAATTCTCTTTCACGGATGATCGTTTTAGCACGAGCTATTTCTTTACGCACATCACGGATACGAGTCGGGTTATCCAGCTGACCGGTAGCAAGTTGAAAGCGGAGGTTAAAGAGTTCTTCTTTAAATCCGGCAATCTTTTGCTCGATTTCAGCAGAGGTTAGGTTGCGAAATTCACTAGCTTTCATTTGCTTCACCACCCAATTCTTCACGTTTCACGAACTTCGTCTTGATTGGCAGTTTGTGAGCGGCAAGACGCATCGCTTCGCGTGCAATATCCTCCGGTACACCAGCAAGTTCAAACATGATCTTACCTGGTTTCACTACTGCAACCCATTTTTCTACGTTACCTTTACCGCTACCCATCCGAACCTCGAGAGGCTTTTGAGTGATTGGTTTGTCAGGGAAAATTTTAATCCAGACTTTACCACCACGTTTGATGTAACGAGTCATCGCAATACGAGCCGCTTCGATTTGACGGTTCGTAATCCAAGCCGGTTCCGTAGCTTGCAGACCATATTCGCCAAAGTTCAGCGTAGTTCCGCCTTTTGCTTGGCCTTTCATATGTCCACGTTGTTGCTTACGGTGTTTTACACGTTTTGGTACCAACATGATTAGTTGCCTCCTTCCTTAGCAGCTTGTTTCTTAGCCGTAGGAAGAACCTCTCCACGATAGATCCATACTTTTACGCCGATACGTCCGTAAGTAGTATGAGCCTCTGCAGTACCATAGTCAATGTCAGCACGCAGTGTGTGCAGTGGAACAGTTCCTTCGCTGTAGCCTTCAGAACGTGCAATCTCAGCACCGCCAAGACGTCCGCCTACTTGAGTTTTAATACCTTTAGCACCAGAGCGCATAGTTCTTTGAATAGCTTGTTTCAGAGCACGACGGAAAGAAACACGACGTTCCAATTGTTGTGCAATGCTTTCTGCTACCAGGATCGCGTCCAGGTCTTGGTTCTTAATTTCAGAGATGTTGATGTGTACTTTTTTACCGCCAGCAATTTTCGTAATTTGATTACGAAGATTCTCAACTTCAGATCCACCTTTACCGATTACCATACCTGGTTTCGCTGTGTGAATCGTTACGTTTACACGGTTAGCCGCTCTCTCAATCTCAACACGAGACATAGCGGAGTCTTTCAATTTATTTTTCAGGAATTCACGAATTTTCACGTCTTCCATCAAAAGATCGCCGAAGTCTTTGCCTGCATACCACTTAGATTCCCAGTCACGGATAACTCCGACACGAAGTCCGACTGGATTTACCTTTTGGCCCACACGTTTTCCCTCCTTCTACTTTTCAGATACCACCAAAGTAATGTGGCTAGTACGTTTGTTAATACGACTTGCACGTCCCATTGCACGAGGGCGGAAACGTTTCATCGTTGGTCCTTGGTTTACGTAAGCTTGCGAGATCACCAAGTTATTAACATCCAAAGAATAATTATGTTCCGCATTCGCAATAGCGGAGTTAAGCAACTTCTCAACAACTGGAGAAGCGGATTTCGGAGTGTGACGGAGAATGGCAACCGCCTCACCTACTTGCTTGCCGCGAATCAAGTCAACAACGAGTTGAACTTTACGAGGAGCAATCCGGATAAACTTAGCATGTGCTTTTGCTTCCATTGTGTAACCTCCTCTCAAACATTAGAGATGTTCATTTATCTTCTTGTTTTCTTGTCATCATCAGTATGGCCTTTGTACGTACGGGTTGGAGCGAACTCACCCAGTTTGTGTCCAACCATGTCCTCAGTTACATACACTGGCACGTGTTTACGACCGTCGTAAACGCCAAATGTGTGTCCGATGAATTGTGGGAAAATTGTAGAGCGACGGGACCAGGTTTTGATAACGTTCTTCTTGCCTGATGCTTCCATCTCTTCTACCTTCTTGAGCATGTAGCCATCAATGAATGGCCCTTTTTTCAAACTGCGACTCATGTGGAGATCCTCCCTTCAAACATAGCTTTTATGCATCCGTAGATGCCTCACGAAGTTATGCACAGTGTGTATTACTTCGTGCGGCGACGGATGATGTATTTATCAGAAGCTTTATTTTTCTTACGCGTTTTGTAACCAAGAGTAGGTTTACCCCATGGTGACATTGGCGATTTACGTCCGATTGGAGCACGACCTTCACCACCACCGTGAGGGTGATCGTTAGGGTTCATTACCACACCACGAACCTCAGGACGTTGACCCAACCAACGGCTACGACCGGCTTTACCGATTTTGATAAGCTCGTGGTCTTGGTTACCAACGGATCCGATTGTTGCGCGGCAAACTTTCAAAATACGACGAACTTCTCCGGAAGAGAGACGAACGGAAACGTATTTTTCTTCTTTACCAAGCAATTGAGCTTCTGTACCAGCAGCACGAACCAATTGTCCGCCTTTACCTGGTTTCAACTCGATGTTGTGGATAACGGTACCTACTGGAATGTTTTCAAGCGGCAGTGCGTTACCAATTTTGATATCTGCGTCAGGACCAGAGAATACTTGATCTCCAACTTTCAGACCTTTAGGAGCGATGATGTAACGTTTCTCACCATCAGCATAGTGAATCAATGCAATGTTGGAAGTACGGTTCGGGTCGTACTCGATTGTAGCAACGCGGCCCGGTATTCCATCTTTAGTACGTTTGAAGTCGATGATACGGTATTTACGTTTGTGTCCACCACCGTGGTGACGAACTGTAATTTTACCTTGGTTGTTGCGGCCTGCTTGTTTGCTCAATGGGGCCAACAACGATTTCTCCGGCTTATCTGTGGTAATTTCCTCAAATGTAGAAACGGACATGTTCCGTCTTGCCGGGGATGTTGGTTTATACTTTTTGATTGGCACTAGTTTTCCCTCCTTACTTCAAAGATTTCAATTATACAGTTTCAAAGAACTCAAGCGATTTGCTGTCTTGCGTCAGTGTTACAAACGCTTTTTTCCATTCGCTTGTATATCCGGAATAACGTCCGTACCGTTTCGGTTTAGCTGGAACACGAAGTGTGTTCACGTTTTTCACTTTTACGCCGAAAATAGCTTCTACCGCTTTTTTGATCTCGGTTTTGTTTGCACGGATATCGACTTCAAATACATATTTCAAGTCGTTCATCATGTCGGCAGTACGTTCCGTAATAATCGGACGTTTTACAATATCACGAGGATCTTTCATTACGCGAGCACCTCCTCTACCTTCTGAACTGCTTCTTTCGTAATGATCAGTTTGTCGTGCGAAAGCACGTCAAGAACATTAATACCATCAGCAGCTACGAATTTCACGCCCGGAATATTCCGTGCAGAAAGAGCTACATTATCATCATAGCTAGGAGCTACAATCAAAGCTTTGCGACCTACTTTGAGATTGTTCAAAATAGCTGCAAACTCTTTTGTTTTTGGTGAGCTCAACGCAAGAGCATCCAAAACGATAATGTCATTGTCTTGCACTTTGGATGAAAGAGCAGACTTGATCGCCAGACGGCGAACTTTCTTAGGCAGTTTGTACGCATAGCTCCGTGGTGTCGGACCAAATACGATACCGCCGCCTTTCCATTGTGGAGAACGAATCGAACCTTGACGAGCGCGACCTGTACCTTTTTGTTTCCAAGGTTTACGTCCACCGCCACGTACTTCAGAACGTCCTTTTACTTTGTGGGTACCTTGACGAAGAGAAGCGCGTTGCATAAGAACTGCATCGTACAGAACGTGTTGATTCGGCTCAATACCGAATACCGCATCATTCAGTTCAACTTCACCTACTTGGCTACCATCTACATTGTAAACTGATACTTTTGGCATTTTGTGTTCCTCCTTTCTTCAGTGGTTATTTTTTCACCGTTTCTTTGACTCTTACAAGGCTGTTCTTCGGTCCAGGAATAGAACCTTTTACGAGGATTACATTACGCTCAGCGTCTACTTTAACAACTTCAAGACGTTGAATTGTAACAGTATCATGTCCCATATGTCCTGGCAGGCGTTTGCCTTTAGGAACGCGGTTAGCTTGGATCGAACCCATCGAACCTGGGCCACGGTGATAACGCGAACCGTGTGACATAGGTCCAGTGCTTTGTCCCCAACGTTTGATAACGCCGGCAAAACCTTTACCTTTAGAAATACCTGTTACGTCAACGAACTCGCCTTCAGCGAAAATGTCAGCTTTCAATTCTTGGCCAACTTCATATTCCGCAATGTTAATGCCGCGAAGCTCACGAACGTAGCGCTTAGGTGCAGTATTCGCTTTTTTAGCGTGTCCTGCTTCTGGCTTGTTAGCATTTTTCTCTTTCTTATCGGCAAAACCGATTTGAACTGCTTCGTAGCCATCGTTTTCAATATCTTTCTTTTGCAAAACAACACAAGGACCTGCTTCGATAACCGTTACTGGAACTACGTTACCTTCAGCGGTAAACACTTGAGTCATTCCAAGTTTTTTTCCTAAGATACCTTTCATGTTGACACCTCTTTTCTTTTATACGTGGTCTTGTTTGTTGCTATATATTACAATTTAATTTCGATATCTACACCGGACGGCAGATCCAAGCGCATCAAGGCATCCACAGTTTGTGGAGTCGGGTTAACGATATCGATCAAACGCTTATGAGTGCGTTGCTCGAATTGCTCCCGAGAATCCTTGTACTTGTGCACCGCACGAAGAATAGTAATGATTTGTTTTTCAGTAGGAAGCGGAATCGGACCGGATACACCTGCACCCGAACGTTTTGCTGTTTCAACGATTTTCTCCGCGGATTGATCAAGAATTCTGTGGTCGTAAGCTTTCAAACGAATACGAATTTTTTGCTTTGCCATTTTAGTCCCTCCTTCTATCGCCCAATTTTTTATCGGACATACTCCGTGAAAATTTTCTAGCCACTCTCCCATGGCAAAGGGGCCGGGTGTGCCAGTAACCTCTCACATCATCGCAACGTCACAAGAACAACATTCATTATTATATAGAAAAGATGGGCGTATTGCAAGCATATTTAAAAAAAACATTTAAATTGATCTTTTCATAAGAATCGACTCAATTTAGCTCAATGTTTTTCTTCATATCCAGGCTGCCTAACCTATCAATCTATAAGATAAATCTTGTTCATTTTAGATGACGCAGGTTCCGAAACGTTGACATAATAAAAGAGTTCTTTATCCGATGTCGGATAAAGAACTCTTCCGAAGCTTCGTTACAATACAATGTTACTCGTTCCAGTACACTGTTGCTTATGCTCATTTGGCGAATGCCAAATTATTTTTGAATTGATGCTACGGAACCTGCACCAACTGTACGTCCACCTTCACGAATAGAGAACTTAGTTCCTTCTTCGATCGCGATTGGAGAGATCAGTTGAACAGTAACCGTGATGTTGTCACCAGGCATTACCATTTCAGTACCTTCTGGCAAGTTGATGATACCAGTTACGTCAGTTGTACGGAAGTAGAACTGTGGACGGTATCCAGTGAAGAAAGGCTTGTGACGGCCACCCTCTTCTTTAGTCAAAACGTAGATTTGTGCAGTGAATTCTGTGTGTGGTTTAACAGATGCTGGTTTAGCAAGTACTTGACCACGCTCGATTTGAGTACGGTCAACACCACGCAGCAATGCACCGATGTTGTCGCCCGCTTGTGCGGAATCCAACAATTTACGGAACATCTCAACGCCCGTAACTACGGATTTTTTAGTTTCTTCAGTAATACCAACGATCTCGATCTCTTCGCCGACTTTAACAGTACCACGCTCTACACGACCTGTAGCAACGGTACCACGACCAGTGATGGAGAATACGTCCTCGACAGGCATCAAGAAAGGCTTGTCAGTTTGACGCTCAGGCAGTGGGATGTAAGTGTCGATTTCTTTGAACATCTCAACGATTTTTTGAGCCCACTCACCATCAGGGTTTTGCAGAGCTTCACGAGCTGAACCACGAGTGATTGGAGTGTCATCACCTGGGAACTCATATTCGTTAAGAAGGTCGCGAACTTCCATCTCAACCAATTCCAACAACTCTTCGTCTTCAACCATGTCACATTTGTTCAAGAAAACAACAATGTAAGGTACGCCTACTTGACGGGAGAGCAAGATGTGCTCACGAGTTTGTGGCATTGGGCCGTCAGCTGCGGATACTACCAAGATAGCTCCGTCCATTTGTGCCGCGCCAGTGATCATGTTTTTAACATAGTCGGCGTGACCCGGGCAGTCTACGTGTGCGTAGTGACGAGTGTCAGTTTCGTACTCAACGTGTGATGTCGAGATTGTGATACCGCGCTCGCGCTCTTCTGGAGCTTTATCAATTTGATCGAAAGCAATTGCTGCACCACCGTAAGTTTTGGACAATACAGTTGTGATTGCAGCAGTCAGAGTTGTTTTACCATGATCGACGTGACCAATAGTACCAATGTTAACGTGCGGTTTATTACGTTCGTATTTAGCCTTTGCCATTTGAACGTGGCCTCCTTAAAATTTATGATTTTATGTTTCACTGAATGCAGTGCTTCAAACCAGGTTCAAGCACAAACATTCAGTGTGAGAAAACTACTCGGTGCCTTTTGTTTTGGCAACGATCTCTTCAGCAATGCTCTTAGGAACTTCTTCATAGTGAGAAAGCTCCATGGAGAACACGCCGCGTCCTTGAGTACCGGAACGAAGAGTTGTAGAGTAACCAAACATCTCAGAGAGAGGTACCTTAGCACGAATGATTTGAGCTCCACTACGGGAATCCATACCTTCAATGCGGCCACGACGGGAATTCAACATACCCATTACGTCACCCATGTACTCTTCTGGAACAGTTACTTCTACTTTCATGATAGGCTCAAGCAGAACTGGACTACATTTGTCTTTCGCTGCTTTCAGCGCCATAGATCCGGCAATTTTAAATGCCATCTCGTTGGAATCGACATCATGGTAAGATCCGTCTACGATAGTAGCCTTAACGTCAACAAGCGGGAAGCCTGCGATAACGCCGTTTTTCATTTGCTCTTCAATCCCTGACAATGCAGGTTGAATGTATTCTCTTGGTACGGAACCACCGACAACCTTACTTTCGAACTGGCTACCTGTACCCGGCTCGAGAGGTTCGAATTCAACCCATACGTGACCGTATTGACCACGACCACCGGATTGACGTACGAATTTACCTTCAACACGCGCTGGAGCACGGAATGTTTCGCGGTAAGCTACTTGTGGTTTACCCACAGTAGTGTCCACCTTGAACTCACGACGCATACGGTCAATGATGATATCAAGGTGAAGCTCACCCATACCCGCCAAGATTGTTTGGCCTGTTTCTTCGTCAGTGTGAGCGCGAAGAGTTGGATCCTCTTCCGTCAACTTACCGAGAGCTACACCCATTTTATCTTGGTCAGCTTTGGTTTTAGGTTCAACAGCGATTTCGATTACCGGATCAGGGAAGTTCATGGATTCCAGGATAACCGGATGTTTCTCATCACATAGTGTATCACCTGTACCTGTATCTTTCAAACCAACAGCTGCTGCGATATCACCGGAGTAAACTTCAGTGATTTCTTGACGACTGTTTGCGTGCATTTGAAGGATACGACCGATACGCTCACGTTTGTTTTTAGTTGCATTCAATACATAAGAACCGGATTGAAGTACGCCGGAGTATACGCGGAAGAATGTCAATTTACCAACGTAAGGGTCAGTCATGATTTTGAAAGCCAATGCAGAGAATGGCTCTTCATCGGAAGACTTACGAACCGCTTCAGTTCCATCCTCAAGAAGACCCTTGATTGCTGGAACGTCAACTGGAGCTGGCAAGTAGTCGATAACAGCATCCAACATCAGTTGAACACCTTTGTTACGGTATGAGGATCCACAGATAACTGGGAAGATCTTAACATCTACAACACCTTTACGGAGAGCGGATTTAATCTCATCAATAGTGATTCCTTCGCCTTCCAGGTATTTCATTGTCAGTTCTTCATCAAGCTCTGCAACACGCTCAATCAATTCGTTGCGAAGTTCTTCAACTTGCTCAACGAATTCCGCAGGAATATCGGTTTCTTCAATATCTTGTCCCAGGTCATCTTTATACATATGAGCCCGTTGAGCAACGATATCAATGATACCTTTGAAATCATTCTCAGCACCGATTGGAAGTTGAATCGCAACAGCGTTCGCTTGAAGGCGATCACGCATGTCAGATACAACGTTCAAGAAGTCAGCACCGATGATATCCATTTTGTTTACATATGCGATACGAGGTACGCCGTACTTGTCAGCCTGTCTCCATACAGTTTCAGACTGAGGCTCAACGCCTTCTTTCGCACTGAATACACCTACTGCTCCGTCCAATACACGAAGGGAACGTTCAACTTCAACAGTGAAGTCAACGTGTCCCGGGGTATCAATGATATTTACGCGGTGACCTTTCCAAGCAGCGGTAGTCGCAGCGGAAGTAATCGTAATTCCGCGCTCCTGTTCCTGTTCCATCCAGTCCATTGTCGCAGCGCCTTCGTGAACTTCACCGATTTTGTGCGTACGTCCTGTGTAAAACAAGATCCGCTCAGTTGTCGTGGTTTTACCCGCATCAATATGAGCCATGATCCCGATATTACGTGTATTTTTCAAGGAGAACTCTCTAGCCATGAAATGGGTCTCCCTTCAAAATTGAAGTTTATTTTTGTGAACTGAATCCTACCAACGGTAGTGAGCAAACGCTTTGTTCGCTTCAGCCATTTTGTGCGTATCTTCACGTTTCTTAACGGAAGCGCCTGTGTTGTTGGAAGCGTCGATGATCTCAGCCGCCAAACGCTCTTCCATTGTTTTCTCACCGCGGTTGCGGGAGTAGTTCACGAGCCAACGTAAACCCAAAGCAGTACGTCTCTCTGGTTTTACCTCGATTGGTACTTGGTAGTTGGCACCGCCGACACGGCGAGCTTTAACTTCCAGGACTGGCATGATATTTTTGATTGCTGTCTCAAATACTTCCATCGGGTCATTACCCGTGCGTTCTTGGATCAACTTGAACGCATTATACAGAATGCTTTGAGCAACACCGCGTTTTCCGTCGAGCATGATGCGGTTGATCAAACGAGTAACCAACTTGGAGTTGTATACCGGATCTGGCAACACGTCTCTTTTCGTAACTGGACCTTTGCGTGGCATGGATATCCCCCTTTCTTTCTTGTTCAGCAGTTCCTGTACCTTCCAGACCTAAGCCAGAAGGCTTTCAGGCAATCTGCTTATCATAATTTAGGCTTTTTTAGCTTTTGGACGTTTAGCACCGTATTTAGAACGAGCTTGCATACGGTTGTTCACGCCTGCAGTATCGAGAGCTCCACGAACGATGTGATAACGAACCCCTGCAAGGTCTTTTACTTTACCTCCGCGGATCAATACCACACTGTGCTCTTGAAGGTTATGTCCGATTCCCGGGATATAAGCAGTTACCTCGAGACGGTTCGTCAAACGAACACGGGCATATTTACGAAGTGCAGAGTTCGGTTTACGTGGAGTCATTGTACCTACACGAGTGCAGACACCACGTTTTTGTGGGGCACTGATGTTAGTGGATTCACGTTTCAAAGCGTTGAACCCTTTTTGCAAAGCTGGTGATTTTGACTTCTCAACTTTAGCTTGACGTCCTTTACGAACCAGTTGGTTAATAGTTGGCATGTGATTGCCACCCCCTTCCTCAATTATTCATGTTTCTTTACAAACCTTTATCTAAGCCCACAGACCCAGGCGGTTCATAAAAAGACAAATGAAAAGTTTTTGCCTTGGAGAATCCTTAAATGTTCTCGGACAAAAACGTTCCTTACCGTATCATTTTACGACAGCAGCCATCGCTGCTCCCACTCCAATCCCGCACGCTTTGCCGAGATTTTTCATTGTGTCCACTTTCGTGTACTTCACATTGTGTTGTTCACACAAAGCAATGATTTTGGAAGTGAGCTGCGGATCACTATCTTCTGCGACATAGACTTCTGAAGCCATTCCTGTCTGCACTGTCCGCATGGTCTGTTTGGTACCAATCTTGACATGAGCATCTTGCAAGCCTTTTTCATTAGACATCATACATTCCTCCGAATAGGACCAATTACAATCAGCTGCCCACGCACCTTTGATATATTAGCATCTAGCGCAAGCATTGTCAATGCTATTCCAAAAAGTTTTTATAAAGTTTGTGTACATCAGGATTCGTCGCTTGGATATTACAAACGTCGCTTCCTGACATACACATTCTTTAATTCCTCAGAAAGAGGAAATCTATATTAGTCTACCGAAACTGGCTCCAGCTCTTCTACAGAAGATTGGCCATCTTCAGGCTCAGCAAATTTGATACTGCGGTAACGGTTCATACCCGTACCAGCAGGGATCAGCTTACCGATGATAACATTTTCCTTCAGACCGAGCAACTGATCCACTTTACCTTTGATCGCTGCATCCGTCAGTACACGTGTTGTCTCTTGGAACGATGCCGCAGAGAGGAAGGAGTCTGTTTCAAGGGATGCTTTTGTAATACCGAGCAAGATTGGTTTTGCAACCGCTGGCTCTTTATCACTCAGAATCGCAATTTTGTTCGCTCTTTCGTACTCATGCGTATCTACAAATGATCCTGGCAACAATGTTGTATCTCCCGCATCAACGATACGGATTTTACGTAACATTTGACGGATCATAACTTCAACGTGTTTGTCATTGATTTCTACGCCTTGGTTACGGTATACGCGCTGTACTTCCTGCAAAATGTAGTTCTGTACGCCACGTACGCCTTTGATGCGTAGCATTTCTTTCGGGTCGATAGAACCGTCTGTCAACTCGTCACCCGCTTCAATTTCCATACCTTCGCTTACGCGAACACGGGAACCGTAAGTAACAGAGTATACTTTGGATTCTGCTTCACCTTGAATTTCGATTTCACGACGGTCTTTCGCTTCGCGAATCTCTTTAACCACACCGTCAATCTCACTGATTGTTGCTTGACCTTTAGGATTACGGGCCTCAAACAACTCCTGGATACGAGGCAAACCTTGCGTGATGTCGTCTCCGGCTACACCACCGGTATGGAACGTACGCATTGTAAGCTGTGTTCCTGGCTCACCAATGGATTGTGCGGCAATGATACCAACCGCTTCACCAATCTCCACGTGTTTACCTGTCGCAAGGTTGCGACCGTAACACTTCTTGCAGACACCATGACTTGCACGGCAGCTGAGAACGGAACGGATTTGCAATTTGGTTACGCCAGCTTTGATAATCGCTTCTGCTTTGTCAGAGTCGATCAATTCATTGCGGCCAGCGATAATTTCTTTTGTTTCCGGATGACGAACAGTTTCGAAGCAGTATCTGCCTTCAATACGGTCGTAGAGATCTTCGATGACCTCTTTACCATCCTGGATACGACTAACCGTAAAGCCTTTATCTGTACCACAATCGTCTTCACGCACAATTACGTCTTGGGCTACATCTACGAGACGACGAGTCAGGTAACCTGAGTCGGCTGTACGCAGGGCTGTATCCGCGAGACCTTTACGCGCACCGTGAGTGGAAATAAAGTACTCGAGTACTGTCAGACCTTCACGGAAGTTCGATTTGATTGGGAGTTCGATAATACGACCAGACGGGTTGGCCATCAGACCACGCATACCACCCAATTGAGTGATTTGCGATTTGTTACCCCGTGCTTTGGAGTCAACCATCATCATAATGGAGTTATAACGATCCATGGATTTCATCAAAATATCCGTGATGTCATCTTTGGATTTTGACCAGATATCAATGATACGGTCATAGCGCTCTTCATTCGTAATCAAACCACGACGATACTGGTTCGTAACGATCTGAGCTTTATCTTCGGACTGTCTGAGAATTTCGAATTTCTCAGGTGGAACGACAACATCGGACACGGCTACGGTAATACCCGCACGCGTCGAATACGTGAATCCAAGTTGTTTAATTTTATCCAAAATAACCGCAGTTTCGGTTGTATGATAAATTTCAAAACAACGAGCGATGATGGAACCGAGGTATTCTTTGCCGACACCGCCAGCTTGAGGAGCATTCATGATTGCCTCTCTCAAGTCAGTACCTTTCTCATAAACAAATGAATGATCGGCTGTACCTTGATACAGGTTCGCGCGAGTCGCATCATTGATATAAGGGAAGGTTGCCGGGAAAATTTCATTAAAGATAATTTTACCGATCGTAGTCAGCAACATACCTTTTTGTTGCTCTTCCGTGAAGCTTGTTTTACCAAGCGCCTTAACTGGAATAGCTACACGTGCATGCAGTCCGGCAGTCCCCCGTTGGTATGCAGATACAGCCTCATTGACTGTACGCAGAACCATACCTGTACCCTTCTCTTCTTTGTTGTCCATCGTCAGATAGTACGAACCAAGAACCATATCCTGGGAAGGAGTTACAACCGGTTTACCGTCTTTCGGGTTCAAAATGTTACCTGATGCAAGCATCAAGATACGCGCTTCCGCTTGAGCTTCAGCAGACAATGGAACGTGCACGGCCATTTGGTCACCGTCAAAGTCGGCATTGTATGCCGTACATACGAGTGGGTGAAGACGAATTGCTTTACCTTCAACCAAAATCGGTTCAAACGCCTGAATACCGAGACGGTGAAGCGTAGGGGCACGGTTCAACAGAACCGGATGCTCCTTGATGACTTCTTCAAGAACATCCCATACTTCAGGACTCACACGCTCAACTTTACGTTTTGCGCTCTTGATGTTGTGGGCAAGTCCTTTATTCACAAGCTCTTTCATCACAAAAGGCTTGAATAGTTCCAGTGCCATATCTTTAGGCAGACCGCACTGATACATTTTCAGGTAAGGTCCGACAACGATAACGGAACGGCCGGAGTAGTCAACACGTTTACCGAGCAAGTTCTGACGGAAACGACCTTGTTTACCTTTCAGCATGTGGCTGAGGGATTTCAAAGGACGGTTACCCGGACCTGTAACAGGACGTCCACGACGACCGTTATCGATCAAGGCGTCAACTGCTTCTTGCAGCATCCGCTTTTCATTTTGCACGATGATATCTGGCGCGCCCAGGTCAAGCAGACGTTTCAGACGGTTGTTCCGGTTAATTACACGGCGATACAAGTCATTCAAGTCAGACGTAGCAAAACGTCCACCATCCAGTTGTACCATCGGACGAAGTTCCGGCGGAATGACAGGAAGTACATCCATGATCATCCACTCTGGGTTATTGCCAGAGTTACGGAATGCTTCAATCACTTCCAAACGTTTGATTGCACGGTTACGACGTTGCCCTTGTGCAGTGCGAAGCTCTTCCTTCAGGAATTCAAGCTCTTTCTCTACATCAAGGTCTTGAAGCAATTTTTTAACTGCTTCTGCACCCATGCCTGCTTGGAAGCCGTATCCGTATTTTTCACGGTAGCTGCGATATTCCTTCTCGGACAACAGCTGTTTTTTCTCCAGTGGAGTTTCTCCTGGATCAGTTACTACATATGATGCAAAATAAATGATCTCTTCGAGAGATCTTGGAGACATATCCAGTGCGAGACCCATACGGCTCGGAATACCTTTGAAGTACCAGATATGCGATACCGGAGCAGCAAGCTCAATATGGCCCATACGTTCACGACGGACTTTCGCACGTGTTACTTCAACGCCACAGCGATCACAGACAACGCCTTTATAACGAACGCGTTTGTATTTACCGCAATGGCATTCCCAGTCTTTTGTAGGGCCAAAAATCTTTTCGCAGAACAGCCCTTCTTTTTCCGGTTTCAACGTACGATAGTTGATCGTTTCCGGTTTTTTCACTTCTCCGCGGGACCAAGAACGAATTTTCTCTGGGGAAGCAAGCCCGATCTTCATGTATTCGAAATTGTTGACGTCCAACAAGGAGCAACCCTCCTTAACCAATTCCTGTATTCTAGGTTACGCATGCCCCGGCTGTAGCCGGAGCATGACGTGAGCCTGATGAAAAACGCCGGTCATCATGCGCCCGAAGCGATTATTCCGCTCCGACCTCTGTACCCTCAAGGTTGAGGCTGAGCTTATCGCTCGCAGCGTCATCTTCATCGTCCATTTCTTTCATTTCAATCTCTTGCTCATCTTCACTCAAAATCTTAACGTCCATACCCAAGCTTTGTAGCTCTTTGATCAATACTTTGAACGACTCAGGAACACCTGGTTCCGGTACATTCTCGCCTTTGACAATGGACTCGTACGTTTTCACCCGACCAACAACGTCATCGGATTTAACCGTCAAGATTTCTTGCAGAGTATAAGCGGCACCATAAGCCTCAAGCGCCCAAACTTCCATCTCCCCGAAACGCTGTCCACCAAATTGGGCTTTACCACCCAGCGGCTGTTGCGTAACAAGTGAGTAAGGACCTGTGGAACGGGCATGGATTTTATCGTCAACCATGTGTGCCAGTTTGATCATGTGCATGACACCAACGGTAACTTCACGTTCAAACTCTTCACCAGTACGACCATCATACAGCACGGTTTTACCATTACGTTGCATACCTGCTTCTTCCATTGTATCGAAGACGTCATACTCTTTCGCCCCGTCGAATACAGGTGTTGCTACGTGGATACCAAGCTGCATTGCTGCCATACCCAAGTGAACTTCAAGCACTTGACCGATGTTCATACGCGAAGGTACGCCCAGCGGGTTAAGAACGATTTGAACCGGTGTACCGTCTGGCAGGAAAGGCATATCCTCTTCCGGCAAGATGCGGGCCACGACCCCTTTGTTACCATGACGTCCGGCCATTTTATCACCCTCGGAAATTTTCCGTTTTTGAGCAATATAAACACGAACGAGTTGGTTCACACCTGGTGGCAGTTCATCTCCGTTTTCACGGGTAAATACTTTCACGTCAACTACGATACCATCGGTACCGTGAGGTACACGTAGAGATGTATCACGCACTTCACGAGCTTTTTCACCAAAGATTGCATGCAAGAGGCGTTCTTCTGCAGTCAACTCTGTTACCCCTTTTGGTGTAACTTTACCAACGAGAATGTCGCCAGCAGCAATTTCGGCACCAATGCGGATAATACCACGCTCATCCAGATTACGCAGCGCTTCTTCCCCAACGTTAGGGATATCACGTGTGATCTCTTCAGGTCCGAGCTTCGTATCACGAGCTTCCGACTCATATTCCTCAATATGGATGGATGTATATACATCTTCCTTAACGAGTTTTTCGCTGAGTAGGATCGCATCCTCATAGTTGTAACCTTCCCATGTCATGAAGGCAACGACTACGTTGCGTCCAAGAGCAAGTTCACCCATTTCCGTCGAAGGACCATCAGCAAGGATGTCGCCAGCTTTAACAGTAGCGCCTCTTTTTACGATCGGACGTTGGTTGATGCATGTTCCTTGGTTCGAACGCATAAATTTGTGTAATTTATATTTAACGATATCGCCTTTGACTTCTTGACCGTCAACCTCTTCTACACGACGAAGCCAGATCTCGTTCGCAGAGGAACGTTCAATAATTCCGTCGTAATCGGCAACAATACATACACCGGAGTCTTTCGCAGCTTTGTGTTCCATACCCGTTCCTACAAGCGGAGCTTTAGGAATCAAGAGTGGAACCGCCTGCCGTTGCATGTTTGATCCCATCAGGGCACGGTTGGAGTCATCGTTCTCAAGGAACGGAATGAGCGCTGTAGCTACCGATACAACCTGCTTAGGAGATACGTCCATGTAGTCCACTCGTTCACTCGGCATCGTAAGGATGTTATCCGACTGTTTGTTGTAACGTACAATGATCGCATCTTCTGCAAAAGTGCTATCTTCGTTCAGCTTCGCATTCGCCTGAGCGATAACATAGTTGTCCTCTTCGTCTGCTGTCAGATAATCAATCTGCTCAGTGACAACACCCGTTTTCGGATCAACCCAACGATATGGAGCTTCAATGAAGCCGTATTCGTTCACACGCGCAAACGTCGACAAGGAGTTGATCAAACCAATGTTTGGTCCCTCTGGTGTCTCGATCGGGCACATCCGGCCATAGTGGGATGGATGGACGTCACGGACTTCCATGCCGGCACGCTCACGAGTCAAACCGCCCGGTCCGAGTGCGGACAGACGACGTTTATGCGTCAACTCGCCCAGCGGGTTCGTTTGATCCATAAACTGTGACAATTGGGAGCTACCGAAGAACTCTTTAATCGATGCGATGACTGGACGGATGTTGATCAATGCCTGTGGTGTAATGACATTCGCATCCTGGATGGACATTCTTTCACGAACCACACGCTCCATACGGGACAAACCGATACGGAACTGGTTTTGCAAAAGTTCACCCACAGAACGCAGACGACGGTTACCCAGGTGATCGATATCATCCGTGCTTCCAATGCCATGCAACAAATTCAGGAAGTAACTGATGGATGAAATGATATCCGCTGGCGTGATGTTTTTCACGGACTTGTCAATGTCGCCATTGGCAATCAGCTTAACCACTTTACCATCTTCAATTGGTGAAAACACATCAATCGTTTGCATCGGGATATCATTGGCATCCAAAACACCGTTCCCCACGTGATATGTGCGGAATCCAACGCTTTTCTCCAGGTGAGGCATGATTTCGTCGAGCAAACGACGGTCGACCATCTGACCTGCTTCTGCAATAATTTCGCCTGTTTCAGCGTCGATCAAAGATTCAGCCAAACGCTGATTAAACAAACGGTTTTTGATGTGAAGTTTTTTGTTGATTTTGTAACGACCTACGTTTGCAAGGTCGTAACGTTTTGGATCAAAGAAACGAGCAACGAGCAAGCTTTTCGCGTTATCCAGCGTTGGTGGCTCGCCTGGACGAAGGCGCTCATAGATCTCAATGAGAGCTTTCTCGGTGGAATCCGTGTTGTCTTTGTCCAGAGTATTACGGATATATTCGTCATTACCAAGCAAATCCAGAATCTCAGCGTCTGTGCCAAAACCAAGGGAACGCAGGAGAACCGTAACCGGAATTTTACGCGTACGGTCGATCCGGACATAAACAACATCCTTCGCGTCCATCTCCAGCTCCAGCCAAGCGCCGCGGTTAGGAATTACTGTAGCGGTATACGTTTTTTTCGCGTTCTTATCTACTTTGGTACTGAAGTAAACGCTAGGAGAGCGAACCAACTGGCTGACAATAACCCGTTCAGCACCATTAATAATAAATGTGCCGGTGCTGGTCATCAGCGGGAAATCTCCCATGAATACTTCCTGCTCTTTGACTTCTCCGGTTTCCTTATTAATGAGCCGGACTTTCACCCGAAGTGGTGCTGCATAAGTAACGTCGCGTTCTTTCGCGTCGTCTACTGTATACTTCGGTTCTCCGAGACTGTAATCGATAAATTCCAAAATCAAGTTACCTGTAAAATCCTGGATCGGCGAGATATCCTGGAACATTTCGCGCAACCCTTCCTCCAAAAACCAATCATACGATTTCTGTTGGATTTCAATCAGGTTCGGAACTTCGAGTATCTCGTTAATTCGTGCATAACTGCGCCGAGTGCGTCGACCATATTGAACAAGATGTCCTGCCAACTTAAACTCACCCCTCAATGTCTACTCACTTTAAAAATTTCGTTGCGAACCTCTGTTTGTAACCTTATAATGGTACACATACAGAGCAAAGCAATGCACCCGCAAATAAAGAAAAGCCCTTATTCGAAATGTCGTTCGATAAAAGAGCAACTTTGATCGGCGGATGTCTTTCCAAATCATTCTTATCCCCAGTTTGCCCAAAATGTACATATTATACGCCAAACATAGGCATAATAAGCCCGGTTCGGCGTAAAAAAAGGTTGACATTTTTAGTTAGCTAAAGCCAAGTAGGGCATCTTAATACTGACATTTTACAACTATACCACGCCTTGAATTTCAAGTCAATAGTCCTATTGCAAAAAAAATGATCCCCTGCTTACTTTACAAATTCGAATGAACCTCTCACAGTTCCTCTACTCTTCTTTCACCGCTTTGAAGATTCGGTAGCCTTTATCCTTCGTCACTTCTTCCACTCGTGTAAACAACGATTCCAACTTCGCTTTCGCAGAAGGTGCTCCTTGTTTCTTTTGAATGACAATCCATAACGCTCCGCCTACCTTCAAATGGTCATACGCCTGCTCGAAAATCGTGTGAACCGTTTCTTTGCCAGCTCGAATCGGAGGATTAGTCAAGATTACGTCGAAATCCCGCTTCTTTACTTCAGTCAGTAGATTACTCTGCAATACAGTAACATTGGCAATGCCATTCCCTTTGGCATTTTCTTTGGAAAGCTCAACCGCTCTTTCATTGATATCGATCATGGTGACATGCCCATCCGGTACAAGTTTTGCTGCTGTAAGCCCGATTGGCCCGTAACCACATCCCACATCGAGAACATGAGCGCCTGACGGCAGTTCCATCGCATCTATTAACACTCTGCTGCCATAATCGATTCCATTCTTGGAAAAAACACCAGCATCCGTCACAAGTCGCAGACTAATTCCGCGAAGTACCGCTTCCGCAGCCTTGCGATCATGTGCCACTTGTGGTTTGTCCGAATAATAATGATTGGACATGCCCTCACTCACTTTCCATAGTTACATTTACAGCAACAAACCCCTTGATATAAGTCAAGGGGTTTGTTGTTTTGTTCATTCAGCTTGGATAAGCTAAATTATTTAACTTCGATTGTAGCGCCAGCTTCTTCAAGCTTAGCTTTGATTGTTTCTGCTTCTTCTTTAGAAACTTTTTCTTTCAATGCTTTTGGAGCGTTGTCAACTACTTCTTTAGCTTCTTTCAAGCCAAGACCAGTGATTTCGCGAACCGCTTTGATAACGTTGATTTTGGAAGCGCCAGCGCTTGCCAAGATTACGTCGAACTCGGATTGCTCAGCTTCAGCCGCAGCCGCGCCGCCACCTACAGCAGCTACTGGAGCTGCAGCAGTTACGCCGAATTCTTCTTCGATTGCTTTAACAAGATCGTTCAGTTCCAGTACAGTCATGCCTTTGATTGCTTCCAAGATTTGCTCTTTACTCATGATTGAACCTCCATATATAATTTTATTTTTTTGTATTTCATTACTGCTAGGCAGTATTCAGATCAAGTAGCTTATGCGCCTTGTTCTTCTTTGTCTGCAACAGCTTTAACCGCAAGCGCGAAGTTGCGCACTGGCGCTTGAAGCACGCTGAGGAGCATGGAGAGGAGACCTTCGCGGGATGGCAGTTCTGCCAACGCTTTAACTTCTGCTTCTCCAATTACACGACCTTCTACGACAGCACCTTTCAATTTCAGTGCATCGTTCTTCTTAGCGAAGTCGTTCAGAATTTTGGCTGGAGCTACAGCATCTTCTCCGCTGAATGCAATCGCAGTAGGTCCTGTCAGAACGCTATCGAGTTCTGTCAATTCTGCTGCTGCAGTTGCACGGCGAAGCAATGTGTTTTTCAGCACTTGGAATTCGATTCCGGCTTCACGAAGCTGCTTGCGCAGTTCAGTAGCTTGGGCAACGTTCAATCCGCGGTAGTCAACAACAACTGTTGTCACGCTTTCGCGCAATTTTGCTGTTACAACATCAACGGACTCTTGTTTTGCTTGAATCACTTTTGCGTTTGCCAATCTGTACACCTCCTGATCAAATTTATCCCATTAAGAAAAGCCTCCGTAGAATCACGAAGGCTTGATATATACTCGCATCCGATTTGCATCGTTCAAGTTGTATAATCACACCTCGGTAGGAAATTAAGCCATATGGCACCTACTGTCTACGGCAAGCATATTCAAATGTCAACGGTCAGTCACTCGGACTCACAACTTTTATAGAGTATCAGAACAGGGCGAACCTGTCAAGAATATTTTATCTAAAAGCTGCTGCGTTCACGCGTGCACCAGGGCCCATCGTAGAAGAAAGACTTACGTTCTTCAGATAAACACCTTTAGCTGCCGCCGGTTTAGCACGGTTCAGAGCATCCATGAGAGCTTTGAGGTTCTCATTCAATTGCTCGGAAGAGAAAGAAGCTTTACCGATCGGTGCATGAATTTGACCTGCACGATCCAGACGATATTCGATTTTACCGGCTTTGATTTCTTGAACAGCCTTAGTTACATCGAAAGTTACCGTTCCGGCTTTAGGGTTAGGCATCAGACCTTTACCGCCGAGCAGACGGCCCAATTTACCTACTTCACTCATCATATCCGGTGTCGCTACGCAGACGTCGAATTCGAACCAGCCTTGTTGGATTTTGTTGATCATGTCTGCATCACCAACATAGTCCGCGCCAGCCGCTTCCGCTTCTTTCGCTTTGTCACCTTTTGCAAATACCAATACGCGTTGTGTTTTACCTGTACCGTGTGGCAAGACAACAACACCACGTACTGCCTGGTCTTGCTTACGAGGGTCTACGCCCAAACGAACTGCTGCTTCGATAGTTTCATCGAATTTTGCAGTAGCTGCCTTTTTCACAAGCTCTACAGCTTCTGAAGGCTCGTAAGTTGCTTCGCTGTCGATCAGCTTAGCAGCTTCCAGGTATTTTTTACCGTGTTTAGCCATGTTATATTCCTCCTTTGTGGTTTTAGCGGATATACCTCCCACATTGACCGGCCGCGAATCGGCCGGCTTTACGAAGCCATGTTTCGTGTGAAAATTAGTCTTCGATGGTGATACCCATGCTGCGGGCAGTACCTTCAACCATACGCATTGCGGACTCAACGTCAGCAGCATTCAGGTCAGGCATTTTTGTTTCCGCGATTTGACGTACCGCGTCACGTTTAACGGTAGCAACTTTTTTCTTGTTCGGCTCGCCGGATCCTTTTTCAACTTTAGCTGCCACTTTCAACAGAACTGCTGCAGGTGGAGTTTTAGTGATGAATGTAAAGGAACGGTCCTCGAATACAGAAATCTCAACTGGAATGATCAATCCTGCTTGGTCAGCTGTACGAGCGTTGAATTCTTTACAGAATGCCATGATGTTGACACCTGCTTGACCCAATGCCGGACCTACTGGTGGTGCTGGATTTGCTTTACCTGCTGGAATCTGCAGTTTTACCATTTTGATTACCTTTTTTGCCATGATAGACACCTCCTTGCAAAATAGTGGTTAACGGGCCTCACAGCCCTCCCACAAGAAACTTGAAGAAACTATATCTTCTCCACTTGGGTGTATTCCAACTCAAGCGGTGTTTCCCGTCCAAACATGTTAACATGTACCTTGAGCTTGCTCTTGTCTACCAAAATCTCTTCCACGGAGCCCACAAAATTCGCAAAAGGACCGACTTTAATACGTACGGATTCCTTAATATCGAATTCAATTTTAGGCTTAGGTTCAACCATACCCATGTGCTTCAGAATTTGTTCCACTTCTTCTGGCAACAAGGCTGTTGGTTTGGAACCGGAACCTGTCGAACCGACAAAGCCGGTAACACCTGGTGTATTGCGAACAACATACCAAGAATCATCCGTCTGAACCATTTCGACCAAGACATAACCGGGGTAAACTTTACGCATAACGGTCTTTTTCTTACCGTCTTTGTTTACCACTTCTTCTTCCATCGGAACAAGAACGCGGAAAATCTTGTCTTCCATGCCCATGGACTCTACGCGTTTTTCCAAATTGGCTTTGACCTTATTTTCATACCCTGAATAGGTATGAACGACGTACCATCTTTTTTCCATATCAAGCCACCTGGGACCCTTCTTAAATAATCGCTTCGATCACAGCGGAGATGCCGATATCTACGACCCAAAAAAACAGCGTCATAACCACAACAGTACCAAGTACAATTAACGTGTAGTTCGTCAGCTCTTTACGATTAGGCCAGCGAACCTTTTTAAGTTCAGCCCAGCTTTCAGAGAAAAAGGAAATCAGAGATTTGAAACTACGTTTCACGCCGACTACACCTCCAAAAAACTATCTGGTTTCGCGATGAGAAGTCTGCTCGTTACAAAACTTGCAAAATTTCTTCATCTCCATGCGGTCGGGGTGATTACGCTTGTTTTTTGTCGTAGTGTAATTTCTTTGTTTGCAGTTCGTACAAGCCAAAGTAATAATTACCCGCATGATGTACACCTCCCGAAGACTTCCACATTGAAGCAGAGTCTCTAAATTGATCCTGAAAAAAAAGCCGTAAAATAGGCCTACCTAAAACACTTTATCACAAGGGTATAAGCATGTCAACGAAAGAATAACCTTTCGTCGATGGGTATTAATTCCGCAGGAAACGCAACGTATCTCTCATCTCTGATTTTTTCACTGCTCCAGTATGAACCGAGCGATTACTAGTATTTATCAAACCTTAACAATATAAACTACAGACAATAAAAAAAGACTCAAACACCGAGCCTTTTTCATCAACGACAACAACCTTTGTTCAATTATCTCGAACTTCCAGGTACTTTTCAAGTTTGCGTTTTACACGCTGCAATGCATTATCGATAGACTTTACATGACGATCCAAATCCACTGCAATCTCTTGATAAGATCTCCCGTCTAGGTACAACATCAGTACTTTACGTTCCAGGTCACTCAAAATCTCGGACATTTTATCTTCCAGGCCTACAAACTCTTCCTGGTTAATAATCAACTCTTCCGGATCACTGACCTGAGTTCCACAAATCACATCGAGTAACGTACGATCAGACTCTTCATCATAAATGGGCTTGTCCAGAGATACATAAGAATTAAGCGGAATATGCTTCTGACGTGTGGCTGTCTTGATCGCCGTAATGATCTGTCTTGTAATGCACAGTTCGGCAAATGCCTTGAACGAAGCAAGCTTGTCCCCTTTGAAATCACGAATGGATTTGTAAAGGCCAATCATTCCTTCTTGAATAATATCTTCCCGGTCAGCTCCGATCAAAAAATAAGATCTTGCCTTGGCGCGTACAAAGTTGCGATACTTGTTGATCAAAAACTCCAGCGCTTCGCTTTCGCCTTCACGGACCGCTTCGACAATGTCTTCGTCACTTTGGTAATCATACTTGGATAACATGATATCTTTGAGGTCGACACTCACAGACAATCCCTCCGGCTGCAACGCAAGGTACCCCGTTACTCTACTCTATGAAATATACGAACAGTATATATGATGGTACCTCCCACCGTCAACCACGGCATCCCTAAAAAAGAACAGCTATAACATAATTGTCAATAGTTTCAATATTGAAAAATTTGTAAGAAATCCGCTGTCAGCCTCGTCTCCAGCGTTCAAATTGCTGTAAAACATCCGGGCTTAATTTGCCCCCAATTGTATTCCGTGTTGACCTTGCCTGATCCTCTGCAAGCCGTTGTTGCAATTCCTTTTCATTTTGTTCCACTTCAATCAGCAGCTCTCTGGCAGATACGCGCAACGCTCCCTGTCCAAAGATGACATGTTGCTCTACCATATCGCTGGTTGCTACATAGATTTGGCGTCTTCGCATGCTTAGTTCCCGAACGAGTCTCTCGATACATTCGTCTGCCGTCTCTTTTTCCTTTGTAAAATGAACTTCAACTTTGCTCTGTGTAAAGGATTTACCGAGTCCTGGCACAAGGTAGGCGTCAAACACAACAATGACTCGACGGCCGGAGAAAGCCTGATAGTCCGCAAGCCGAAAGAGGAGCCTGTTCCGCGCTTCTTCCAATTCGTTTTCGGCTATTTTGGATAATTCAGGCCAGCCGCCAATCATGTTATACCCGTCTACAAGAAGCACATCACGGGAATCAGCCATATCATCTATTCCTGCTCTTGGCGAGCACGAAGCACCTCATACATAACAACACCAGCTGCCACAGAGGCATTCAGGGAATTAATCTGACCTTGCATAGGCAATTTGACCAGAACATCGCATTTCTCACGAATAAGACGTCCCATACCTTTATTTTCATTCCCGATGACAAGTGCAACCGGTCCTGTGAATACTCCATTGCCAAACACGCCTTCACGCGCAGTAACATCTGTACCAACAACCCATACGCCTTCTTCTTTCAATCGATCAATCGTTTGTGCCAGATTGCTTACACGAGCGACTGGAACATACTCTGCTGCACCTGCTGATGTCTTAGACACTGTTGCAGTTACAGCCGCTGAGCGCCGTTTAGGAACAATAACGCCGTGAGCTCCTGTGCAGTCCGCTGTACGCAAGATAGAACCCAGATTATGAGGGTCTTCAATCTCATCAAGCAAAATTAAAAACGGATGTTCATTTTTAGATTTGGCCGCTTCCAAAATATCTTCAACCTCAGCATAGGCATAAGGCGCTGCCTGCGCAACTACACCCTGATGTTGAATACCAGGAACCGTCTGGTCCAACTTGCGCTTGTCCACATGCTGAATGACAATCCCCTGTTTTTTGGCTTCCGCAATAATTGGTTGCGTCAAGTGTTTCTGAGCCGTATCAGCAATCCATATTTTATTAATGGTCCGGCCTGATCGTAACGCCTCCGTTACGGAGTGTTTACCGGCAATCCATTCTTCTTCCATCCTCATTCGTTCCTCTCTGTATTGCTTGTTATATATATTTCAACCCTGAAGCTATTTTGACGTGGATGCAGATGCTTGCTCCGCCAGCTCAATACCCAGCCCGATCAGTTGAATCATGCGATCATGCTGACTACTGCTATACAGATAACCAATCAGACATTCAAACGCCGTTGCATGTCTATACTCCAGCACATCTGCATTTTTGGGAACACTGCCCGATTTCGCATTCCGCCCTTGCCGCACAACATCTTGCTCTTCTTCTGTCAGTTCAGCCTCAATACTTGTCAGTATGCGGCTTTGTGCTTTGGCAGATACCAGTTTGGTTGCACTGCGGTGCAGATGGTTAGGACGCATGTTCGCTTTGGATAACAGATACTGTCTCACGGCAACCTCATATACCGCATCACCGATGTAAGCCAGTGCGATTGGCGGAATCAATCGTGCAGGCCTGGAGGGTGGATAAGGAAACCATCCCCCCTCAAGTTCATTAACCTGATTATTAGTCACCACTTGCTTGGCCTGTTCATTCCGCTCGACAGAACCAGACAAAACATTCTCTTTTTCTCCACTCATTTGCGCCGCCATCTCATTCCCTGTGCGGTATCTTCCAGCAGAATCCCTTGAGCAGATAGTTCATCACGAATTTCATCCGCACGAGCCCAGTTTTTAGACTTACGTGCTTCCACTCGATCCTGAATCAAGCGTTCAATGTCCTCATCCAGAAGCTCTGGTTCAACATCCGTGTAGATTCGAAGCACAGCATTGAGTTCTTCGAACAGTTCAAGCAGTGCATGAATTTCAGCGGCATTGACCACATCTTGTTGCAACAACTGGTTCGCTTCCGCAGCCCACTCAAACAACGCCGTGATTGCATCAGGTGTATTAAAATCATCCTGCATTTTTTCATGATATTGTTGTCGAATCCGGTCTAGTTTTGCTGAAAATTCAGGTGTAACCTCCTGATTAACAGACACAGCTCCCAGGCGATGTCTCAGGTTACCTACTGCATTCGCAATTCGATCCACACTGTTTTGCGCCTGTTCCATCGTATCTTCTGTAAAATTGAGCGGGTTACGATAGTGGGTGGACAACATAAAGTAACGAATCGCTTCACGTTTGTACTGATTACGCAAGTCTTTTACCAGAACACCGTTACCGAGAGATTTCGACATTTTTTCGTTATCAATACGAATAAAACCGTTATGCATCCAGTAATTCGCCAAAGGTGCGCCTGTGATTGCCTCGGACTGTGCGCATTCGCATTCATGGTGAGGGAACTGCAAATCCTGTCCACCGCCGTGAATATCTAGCGTGTCACCAAGGTATTCTCTTGCCATAGCAGAGCACTCGATATGCCATCCAGGACGACCATCTCCCCATGGGCTAGACCAGAAGATCTCACCTGGCTTGGCTGCTTTCCAGAGCACAAAGTCTTCCGGGTGTTCCTTCCGTTCATCTACACCGATCCGAATACCGAACTGCAATTCCTGCAGGTTTTGCTTCGACAATTGACCGTATTTTTCGAACTTTCCTGTTCGATAATATACGTCACCGCCATTTTCATATGCGAAACCTTTTTCAACCAGTTCACGGATAAAATCGATAATAAGCGGCATATTCTCCGTTACCCGTGGATTACTGCTCGCTTTAGGAATACCGAGTCCCTCTAGATCGGCATAATACGCGGCAATAAATGTTTCAGCCACATGCGGAACGTCGGTACCCAGCTGCTCTGCTTTGCGAATGAGTTTGTCATCGACATCGGTGAAGTTCACGACATAATTCACTTCATGTCCGATCTGCTCCAGATATCCACGAACCGTGTCGAAAAAGATCACCGGACGTGCATTGCCGATATGAATGTAGTCATAGACGGTTGGCCCGCATACATACATTTTCACTTTGCCAGGCTCTTGTGGAACAAACTCCTCTTTGGTGCGACTCATCGTATTATAAATCTGAAGTGTCATAGTCACTTTTCCTTTCATTCTAAACTACTTTTACTTGATTCCATGGTTTATGTTGATCGATGGAGTTATGTGCATTTCTCCGATTCTCGTGTATTTTGCAAAGTTCGCACTTCTTCCTGCAGCCGTTCAATCTCGCGCTGCATGCTGCGCAGAGAGTCAATAACCGGATCGGGCAATTGTTGATTAAGACGATCCACCCTACGTCCATCCTGTTTGACGATTCTACCTGGGATGCCCACCACCGTGCTATTAGCAGGAACTTCTTTCAGCACAACGGAGTTTGCTCCGATGTTGCTTTGATCCCCGACACGAAATGATCCCAACACCTTTGCGCCAGATGAGATAACCACATTATTACCAATCGTGGGATGTCTCTTTCCTTTTTCTTTCCCCGTTCCCCCAAGAGTTACTCCCTGATATATCACGACATCGTCACCAATCTCACAGGTTTCTCCAATAACAACGCCCATACCGTGGTCAATGAACAAACGTTCCCCAATCGTAGCTCCAGGATGAATCTCTATCCCTGTCATAAACCGGCTAACCTGTGATACGAACCGGGCGAGCGAGTACCATCTTCGTTTGTACAGATTGTGAGCAAATCGATGGGCCCATATGGCATGCAGCCCTGAATACGTAAATACGACTTCAAACCAACTCCGGGCGGCCGGATCATTTTCAAAGACCGTCTGGATATCGGATCTGATCTTTTTGAACATGCTCGTTCCCCTCTTGTTCCGGTTCTCGTCCTCCGGGTTCGCCGGACGGCGTGTTCCTTGGTAGTATACTTGCGCACTCGCTAGACAAAAAACGCCCCTGCAGCACGAAGCTGCAGAGGCGTTAGTCGCGGTCCCACTCTGCTTGGCTCATTCCTCTTCTTGAATAAAAGGAATGGGCCCTCTGGCGGCTCGGTAACGGGAACCAGTCGTCGCCATCTATCCTGACGTTTTCCTCTATCCAATGAATAGAAGCGGGGCCGGATTCGACGGTGCAGCTCACGGGTGCATTTCAGACTGCTGGACAGTGGATGACTCGCAGCCACCACTCGCTGAGCAGAAGTAATCTCTGTTCACGCGCGGGGCCATCCTCTCTGGATCTGTCCGGATCAGCTTACTTCTCCCGGTCTTTGCTGTTCTATATGAACGTATTATGACAATTCAACCTTGTGTTGCTATTATAGCGAAAAGCCTTCGCACTGACAACCAGCAGAATTGAATGGCATCAGTTGAACAATGAATACTTACACTCGTGCCAGCAAACGCTCGATGACAGTGTCACGACCCAGCAACACGATAGTCTGATTGAGATCACGTCCATGGGTCTGTCCAGTCAAAGCAACGCGGATTGGCATAAAGAGCTGTTTACCCTTGAAGCCTGTTTCCTTCTGCACTTCCTTGATCAAAGCAGCCATTTTGCTTGGCGTGAATTCATCACTTGCCTGTACTTTATCTGCAAATGCCTTCAGCACAGTTGGAACCTGTTCTTCAGCAAGTACCGCAGCGCCTTCACTTTCCAGTTCAACTTCGGAACGGAAGAACACTTCGGACAGTTCCACGATATCGGATGCCGCATTCATCTGCTCCTGATAGAGATGTACGAGCGTATATGCCCACTCTTTTTGTTCAGATGACAGCTCCGCAGGTAGACGTCCTGCTTTTTGCAGATGCGGAATAGCCATCTCGGCAATCCGTGCAGGGTCCGCATTTTTAATGTAATGGTTATTCAAATGCGCCAGCTTGTGTGTATCAAATACGGCCGGGCTCTTGGATAGACGTTTCGTATCAAAGATAGAGATCAACTGCTCTTGTGAGAAGATTTCTTCTTCCCCTTCTGGCGACCAGCCAAGCAAGGAGATGAAGTTAAACATCGCTTCTGGCAGATAGCCAAGCTGATCATATTGCTCAATAAACTGAATTACGGATTCATCGCGTTTACTCAGTTTTTTGTGGTTTTCGTTCACGATCAGCGTCATATGACCGAATTGCGGCGGCTCCCAGCCAAGCGCTTCATAGATCATCAGCTGACGCGGCGTGTTGGAGATATGATCCTCCCCGCGTAGCACGTGGGAGATCTTCATCAAGTGATCGTCCACGGCAACGGCATAGTTGTACGTGGGAATGCCATCTTTTTTCACAATGACAAAGTCGCCTGATTCCTTGCTGTTGAACGAGATTGTACCTTTAACCATGTCGTTGAATGTGTATGTGCGATCTGCCGGTACACGGAAACGAATGCTCGCCACGCGGCCTTCCGCTTCAAATGCCTCGATCTGCTCTGGTGTCAGGTCACGGTGTTTGCCGGAGTAACGCGGGGTCTCTCCACGAGCCGACTGCTCCTCGCGCTCCTGTTCGAGTTCTTCTTCCGTGCAGTAGCAACGATAAGCCAGGCCTTTGTCCAGCAGTTCCTGCGTATATTTGCGATACAGATCCAGACGTTCCGTCTGACGGTACGGCCCGTATTCTCCGCCTACATCAATACTCTCATCCCACTCGATGCCGAGCCATTTCAAGTATTTCAGCTGGCTTTCTTCTCCGCCCGCAATGTTGCGCTTCACGTCCGTATCTTCGATACGAATGATAAATTTTCCGTTATTGTGTTTGGCATACAAGTAGTTAAACAGCGCCGTACGAGCGTTCCCGATATGCAGGTGTCCCGTTGGGCTTGGTGCGTAGCGCACCCGAATTTCTGTGCTCATATGATTCCCTCCGTCTCTAATTGATTGATGATATCACACACGTACCAGGCATACAACGGATTGAGCGGCAATTCCCTCTCCTCGTCCAGGGAAACCTAATTGCTCGGTTGTTGTTGCCTTCACGTTCACTTGTGCCACATCCGCTTCCAGCGCTTTAGCAATGACTTCCGCCATCTGCGGGATATACGGTGCCATCTTTGGCTTCTGGGCAATAATCGTTGAATCAATATTCCCAAGCTTATAGCCGCGATCCTTCACAAGTTGCCATACATGCTCCAGTAGTTTCAAGCTGTCTGCATCCTTGAATTCCGGATCAGTGTCCGGGAAATGCTTGCCGATATCCCCAAGTGCCAGCGCGCCAAGAATAGCATCGCTGATTGCGTGCAACAGCACGTCTGCGTCCGAGTGACCCAGTAGCCCCTTCTCATAAGGAATGGTTACCCCGCCAATAATACACGGTCTACCTTCCACCAATTGGTGCACGTCAAACCCTTGTCCTACACGTATCATCGCTTCTTCTCTCCCTCAAGCCAAAACGCGGCATACTGTAAATCTTCCGGTGTTGTTAGTTTGATGTTGGTATAACTGCCTTCCACAACCTTAACCGACATTCCCTGGCGCTCAGCCAGCATGGCATCATCCGTCCCCAGAAACCCGTCACGTTCCGCGGATTGGTAAGCCTCCAGCAGGGAAGAAAGACGAAAAGCCTGCGGGGTTTGAATGCTCCACAGACTGCTGCGATCCGGCGTCGCTGTAACGATACCTTCCGCATTCACTTGTTTGATCGTATCCTTCACAGGCACAGCCAGCACAGCACCTTCGCCTGATTCGGCGGCAGCCATACATTCTCTAATCTGCTCACGGGTCACAAATGGACGCACCCCGTCGTGAACGAGAACCCCATCGGTGCTGAGCGCCCGAAGGCCTTCATGAACCGAATGCTGTCTCTCTTTCCCTCCGGGGATCACGCGGACACGCGTTTCCAGTTGGTATTCTTTTACCCATTCCAGGCATCGTTCAACATCTGCAACACCTGTAACCAGAATCATCTCACGGATCTCGTCCAGAGCCGCAAATACTTCAAGCGTATGTATGAAAACGGGCTTGTCCTGCAGCAGCAAAAACTGTTTGCTCTCGGTCGTTCCCATTCGGGTTCCCCGGCCTGCCGCCACAATGACAACGCCCCACCCTTTATCCATGCCGCAATCCCTGCCTTGTCTGTCAGTTTATCGCCGGGCGACAATTCATATCTCTTTCGATATCCATCATCGTACAACGATACACTACCCATCATACCGCTTTTATTGGGCTTTTTCCAACAGTTTCGGCTTGGCAAAAATCATTCGTCCCGCAGACGTCTGCAGCACGCTGGTCACCAGAACTTCCATCATCATGCCGATATACTCACGTCCACCTTCAACCACGATCATCGTTCCATCATCCAAATAGGCTACGCCTTGGCCGTGCTCCTTGCCGTCTTTGATAATCTGCACCATAATTTCTTCACCTGGCAGCACAACCGGTTTCACCGCATTCGCGAGATCATTGATGTTCAGTACGGATACCCCTTGGAGTTCACAGACTTTATTCAGGTTGAAGTCGTTGGTTACGACTTTCCCTTGTAGTACTTTGGCAAGCTTCACCAGTTTGCTGTCCACCTCGGAAATTTCCTCGAAATCACCTTCGTAGATCAATACCTGTACATCAAGCTCCTTCTGGATTTTGTTCAAAATGTCCAGCCCACGGCGCCCGCGGTTGCGTTTGAGCAGATCTGATGAGTCTGCAATATGTTGCAGCTCTTCCAGTACAAATTCCGGGATAACAATCGTACCCTCGATGAACCCGGTTTTGCAGATATCTGCGATTCTGCCGTCAATAATGACGCTGGTGTCCAAAATTTTATGTTCTTCCATTCTTCGCTCTTCTTCAGGCTCTGGGTGGCCCCATCGTCCTGACTTCCAGAATGCCGCCAGATCGTCTTTCTTGGCCATAGCCAAGCTATAACCCGAATATGCAGCGATCACCGTGAGGGCCACTTGCAGCACCTCTCCTGCGGTTCCGAGCCAAGCCAAGCAAGGATACATCAGTAAGGCTACGAGCAGTCCAGCCACGATGCCTGCCGCGCCAGCAGCGAGCTCGTTCATGGGTATCCTGGCTAAAGAATCGATACCACTGTTTAATCTGTTGGCCATCATTGTGCCACCGATCGTGCATACGGACATAAAAAGTACTGCTCCCAGCAGTGTTGATACACCCGCACCCAGCAGTCCCGCTGATTGAATCCATTCAGCCATCCAAGGAATGGACTTGCCTGCCAGATGATAAGCCGTGTACCCGAACCATGCGCCGCACAATCCAGTAAAAGTTAAAATGCCTTTTCTCCACATGAGTTCCTGCACCTCCTCAAATCATTCTTCATTTTCATATCCAGTATGATCCAATTATCGAAAACCTAATCGCATCAGCATGAAGTTTTTGGAAATGTTGTGCTCATCAGTTGAAAGTGAGACTTTTATTGGCATATAATGAATTCAATTCATATCCCGAGGTGAGTGGCAAAATGAGTACACTAAGTTTACAGGCTTTTCAGGATCAAGTTTCCGAACTGTTGCTGCGCCATCGCAGCCTGATTGATGTACTGTCCAAAACGGGACAAGCCGGAGCCTCTGTTAACCGCGCTGTGTCCAAAGCCATTACCGAATGCGGCTGTATTGAGCTGCACGCCACCAAACAGAAATATGCCCCCGAGAGTGATATTTCTCAAGCCAAGGGCCTGCTGGAAACGCATGTGGAAGGTGAATTGTGTGAGAATTGCAAAGAGGTGATCAGCTCCGAGTTGGGGCGGAACCTGTTCTATATGTCTGCACTCTGCAATCTGCTGGACATCAACATGGAAGAGGTCGTGAATCACGAATCACAGAAATGTTCGACGCTTGGGATGTTTAATCTGTCTTAGCTAATCCGTCCCCGCTACTTCGTCATATATCAAAGAATACAAGCAAAAAGCACGTACACTCCTTGTTAGGAAGTGTACGTGCTTTTTTTTGAACTCATAGGGACCTTAGAGTTTGCCGAGTGGTTGGTACTTACGTACCCTACCCATTTTAGTTGTCAGAAGATCGCGATGATTTCTTGTCCTTGCGTTTCTTAGCACGATTGCGAGAAGCTGCCGTTCTTACACTGTATCTCATACCATATAGGGCATATAACACCAGCGGAATAAAAATCAGCTTGGAGAGTTGATCCGGGAATAAAACAGCCAGTGCAACCGCAAGTAACACAACCCACGGAGCGATCCAGATCGCCTTGCGGGGTAGTCCGACTTTTTTGAAATTGGGATATTTCAGTGAGCTGACCATCAGATAAGACAACAGCAACGTAGCAATCATCATGCTAATGGGTCCGATATCTTTGTGAAACAGGGATAGCGTAGCCAATACACCGCCTGCAGCGGGAATGGGCAAGCCTGTGAAATACCCCGGAATGCCCGGGCGCACGTTAAATCTCGCCAAACGAATCGCACCACAGATCGGAAAAGCCGCCGTTGCGATCCAGGCAAAGATCGGCATGGAATCCTGAAAAGACACCATGAAAATAATCAACGCAGGCGCCGCACCAAATGAAACCATATCCGATAGGGAATCAAGCTCCTTGCCGAATTCACTTTGTGCATTCAGTGCTCTGGCCACCCGTCCATCCAGACCGTCGAGCAGCATCGCAACGATAACCATAATCGCGGCCGAGCTATACTTTCCGTTGATTGCCAGCAAAATGGCCAGCATACCCAGAAACAGATTACCTAAGGTAAAAAGATTTGGAATGAATCTGGTTAACATGTTGTTTCACCTCATCCATAAAAAGCCGTTATAAGCGATCTCTACATCTGTCTGTCAATAAACATCTGCTCTTGCAGACGTTTGAGACCTTCCTTGATGGTACGGGCACGAACCTCGCCAATGCCGTCCACTTCATCGAGTTCTTCAATCGTTGCCATGATGACATGAGGTAATTGCTCAAATTGATCTACCAAGTTATGAATAATTACATTAGGCAGACGAGGGATCTTATTCAATACCCGATATCCGCGCGGGGCAACCGAATCTTCAGAAGTTGCCGCAGATGAAGGATAGCCAAGCAACCGTACAATATGATGTGCATCAAGCAACTCATCGTCCGACAATCTTTTTAATCCCACGATAATATCGCGAATCTTGTCATCGCTGTCATCACGAGCATAGTCTTTATACAGCAACCATGCTTCTTCCTCTGTAGTACCCACGAGCTCTTCCATTTGCATCGAAATGAGCCTTCCTTCATTACCTAGCTCATCGATATAACGTTCAATCTCGGTTTTGATCCGCAGTACCATTTCTGTGCGCTGAATAACATTAACCACCTCGGGAATCGTAACGAGTTCCTCGAATTCGGAAGCACTCAGATTCGTAAGCGATTGCTTGAGCACCGCTTTATACTTTTCGAGCGTTTGAATCGCCTGATTGGCTTTGGTCAAAATCACCCCGATTTCCTTAAGCGAATATCGAAGTGTTCCCTGGTACAGGGTAATAATATTCCGGCGCTGTGAGATGGAAACAACTAACTTACCCGTTTGTTTTGCCACCCGCTCTGCTGTCCGGTGACGAATGCCCGTCTCTGAGGAAGAGATGGATGAGTCCGGAATCAGCTGTGTGTTGGCATACAGAATCCGCTTCAAATCCTCACTCAGAATAATAGCTCCGTCCATTTTGGCAAGCTCATACAGGTAGTTTGGGGAGAAATCACAGTTAATCGAAAATCCCCCATCCACCACTTCCATTACTTCAGGGCTGTATCCTACAACAAGCAGTGCGCCCGTCTTGGCGCGTAGCACATTTTCCAGACCTTCGCGGAAAGGTGTACCTGGTGCGATCAGCCTTAACAAATCATTCATATTGTCCAGTTGGCTTGAATCCTTCATCTTGTTATGCCCCCTAATCTAAAGCAACCGCTAGTGCATCTGCCACGGTATTCACACCGATCAGTTGTATCCCGCGAGGATGTTTCCAGCCCTTTAAGCTTTTTTCTGGTAAAACAACTCGTTTGAAGCCCAGCTTCGCGGCTTCTTTCACACGTTGTTCTGCCCTGGATACGGCACGAACTTCACCGGTCAGGCCAATCTCGCCAAAGATGACATCATCCGGCTTGGTTGGCACATCTCTCAAGCTGGAGGCAATGCTAACTGCCACAGCCAGATCGACCGCTGGCTCATCCAGCCTCACCCCACCAGCGACATTCAGATAGGCATCCTGTGTCTGCAGGAACATACCCATGCGTTTTTCAAGCACCGCTATAATTAGATTTAATCGATGATGGTCGATACCTGTTGCCATCCGCCTAGGAGAAGGGAAGTGGGTCGTGGAAATCAAAGCCTGTAATTCTACAAGCATCGGACGTGTGCCTTCCATACTCGCCACAACGGTAGATCCAGCTACCCCTAGTGGACGTTCAGATAAAAATAACTCGGAGGGATTACCGACTTCACGAAGGCCATCTTCCCCCATTTCAAATATGCCAATCTCGTTAGTAGAACCGAAACGGTTCTTCACCGCACGAAGGAGACGATACGTATGATGCCGCTCTCCTTCGAAATAAAGCACACAGTCCACCATATGCTCCAGCATACGCGGACCAGCAATGGCACCTTCTTTGGTAACATGCCCTACAAGAACCGTTGCAATGCCTCGGCCTTTCGCAATCCGCATGAATCTAGACGTACATTCCCTTACCTGTGCTACACTTCCTGGTGCGCTGGTAACTTCGGGCAGATATACGGTCTGAATGGAATCGATGACAAGAAAATGCGGCTGGATCTGATCCACCGCTTCCTCAACCCGCTCCATATTGGTTTCACAGAGCACATACAGCTCCGGCGAAAGTGCACCAAGACGGTCTGCGCGCAGCTTCGTCTGCTTTACGGATTCTTCTCCAGACACATATAACACGCGTAGCCCCGAGTGGGTCAGCGCATGAGAAGTCTGTAACATCAATGTTGATTTTCCAATCCCCGGGTCGCCCCCCACCAGAACAAGCGAACCTGGCACAATGCCGCCGCCCAATACACGGTTCAGTTCACCGATTCCAGTCTGTACACGCGGCTCCTGACCGCTATCTATATCTATGATAGGAAGCGGTTTATCTTTACTGTCAAACAGAGGAGAATTTCTTCCTTGTGTTTTGACTACCGTTTCAGTTTCTTCTATCATCGAATTCCAGGACTGACAGCCAGGACATTTCCCGTACCATTTGGGGGCTTCATAGCCGCATTCCGTACATTGAAACTTAGTTTTTACTTTGGCCACTTCAGCACTCCTATTGATTTTTTTATTTTATAGCAGCATTTTGCATTATTCGACAAAATTTACTCGTTGCCCTGACATACAGGGATACTAAAAGTTTACCATTGTTTGAGATTTTTCGTAAAGGATTATCGCAAACTTTACACATGTTCCTCATCAATATCGCTTCATCTCAATCAAATCTTCACACATCCCTTTATAATTCGTACATACGAAAAAACCTCCCCGGCCAAAGCCAGGGAGGTTCTATATATGAGGTTCTATATATGCGGGTAGCTGAATTCATTCAGCCACATACATCATATTTATTTTGTTTCAATTTCCTCATTGGATGGAACGGCTGCTTCCTTTTTCGTTACAGACAATGCACCATTCTCTTCGTCGATGAGTAAGGAATCCCCTTTAGTCACATTACCTGTAAGCAACTCTTCAGACAATTTGTCTTCAATGTGCTTCTGGATCGCCCGGCGAAGTGGGCGTGCACCGTAAGCAGGATCAAAGCCAGCTTTCGCCAAGAAAGCCTTAGCGTTATCTGTGAGCTCAAAATCCACCTCGTACTCATTAAGACGTTTACGTAGGTCCTCACTCATAAGAGTAACAATCTCAGCAATGTGTTTCTCTTCGAGCGAGTGGAATACGATGATTTCATCGATCCGGTTTAAGAACTCAGGACGGAAGCTTTTCTTCAGCTCATCCATCACTTTGCCCTTCATATTATCGTAATCTGCACCTGCATCCACAACAGCTGTGAATCCAAGAGTAGAATTACGTTTGATCGCTTCTGCACCCACGTTGGATGTGAGAATGATCAGTGTATTACGGAAGTCAACAACACGGCCTTTGGAATCCGTCAGACGACCATCTTCCAGTACTTGCAACAAGATGTTGAAAACTTCGGGGTGAGCTTTTTCCACTTCATCCAGCAGGACAACGGAGTACGGTTTGCGACGAACTTTCTCTGTCAACTGTCCGCCTTCTTCGTATCCAACATAACCTGGAGGCGCTCCGACCAGTCGTGCTGTGGAGTGTTTCTCACCATACTCGGACATATCAATCCGGATTACGGCATTTTCATCACCAAACATTGCTTCAGCAAGTGCACGAGCCAGCTCGGTTTTACCTACACCGGTAGGACCGAGGAAGATGAATGAACCCATTGGGCGTTTTGGATCTTTAAGTCCTGCACGTGCACGGCGAACGGCGCGGCTGACCGATTTAACAGCCTCATCCTGACCGATTACACGTTCATGAAGAATGGACTCCAGATTCATCAGACGCTGTGTCTCTTCTTCTTTCAGCTTGTTCACCGGAATTCCTGTCCAGTTGGCTACCACTTGAGCGATATCCTCCGGAGTGACTTCGGAATCGGTACGACCTTGTTTTTCTTTCCATTGATTTTTCGTTGTATCAAGCTCTTCACGGATTTTTTGTTCCGTATCACGCAGTGCCGCTGCCTTTTCGAACTCTTGACTCTGAACCGCGGCGTCTTTTTCCTTACGGATATCTTCCAGACGGCTCTCCAATTGTTTCAGGTTTGGCGGAATCGTATAGGAGTTCAATCTTACTTTTGATCCTGCTTCATCGATCAAGTCGATCGCTTTATCCGGTAAGAAACGATCTGTAATATACCGATCCGACAATTTGACAGCTTGCACAATCGCTTCGTCCGTAATTTTCACACGGTGATGCGCTTCGTAACGATCACGCAGACCATGCAAAATTTGAATGGCTTCTTCCGGTGATGGTTGATCCACTGTAATCGGTTGGAAACGACGCTCTAGCGCAGCATCCTTCTCGATATATTTGCGGTACTCATCCAGTGTCGTTGCACCGATGCACTGTAATTCTCCACGAGCAAGAGCCGGTTTCAAGATGTTCGATGCATCAATCGCGCCTTCTGCGCCACCCGCACCAATCAGTGTGTGCAACTCATCAATGAACAGGACAATGTTGCCCGCCTGACGAATCTCATCCATGATTTTTTTCAATCGATCCTCGAACTCACCACGATATTTGGTTCCAGCAACAACCGAACCCATATCCAGCGTCATTACACGTTTATCACGCAATGTTTCGGGAATTTCGTTTGCAATAATTTTTTGGGCAAGCCCCTCGGCAATTGCTGTTTTACCTACACCCGGTTCACCGATCAATACCGGGTTATTTTTGGTACGACGACTCAATACCTGAATCACACGCTCAATTTCCTTGCTACGGCCAATAACCGGGTCAAGGTTATTCTCTCTGGCATACGCCGTCAAATCACGAGCGAGGCTGTCCAGCGTTGGTGTGCTTACATTGGCAGGTGTGCCGTTGTGGCTGGAAACTGCTTCACTGCTACCGAGCAATTGCAGTACTTGCTGACGTGCTTTGTTCAAGCTGATGCCAAGGTTATTGAGCACACGTGCCGCAACGCCTTCACCTTCACGGATCAGTCCGAGAAGAATGTGTTCTGTGCCAACATAGGTGTGGCCGAGTTTACGCGCCTCATCCATCGATAATTCAATTACTTTTTTCGCACGTGGCGTATATGCAATGTTCGTAGGTTGCTCTTGGCCACGGCCAATCAGCGTTTCTACTTCATCCTGAATTTTTTCCAATCCGAGTCCCAGGCCGATCAGTGCTTTGGCAGCAATGCCTTCACCTTCACGAATGAGGCCGAGCAAAATATGCTCCGTACCGATGTTATTGTGACCGAGACGGACAGCTTCTTCCTGCGCGAGTGCGAGCACCTTTTGGGCCCGTTCCGTAAATCTTCCAAACATCATATCTCCTGCACCTCCATGGTTTTGGATAAAACGAGGGATTCCATTCTATTTGAATGCCCCTTCGTTATTCTTCATATCACTTTTGTTTGCAGCCATGCTGCGAATAAAATCATTGGTAGCTTCAGTCTAGATGGAAGCTTATTATATAAAAGCCGCAGATGCGGCATGAAACCCATATTAACGCTTAAAGGAAGGTTTAACCAGAACTTTTAGCTGCATTGATCGTATCACGAATTAACTGAGCACGGTAGATGTCGCGCTCATCTGTACGCATATCCCCAAATGTTTTTTGTAAAAAACCTGGCTGAGTCATTACATTCAACTCATTCATCACTGGAATCGATAATCCTTCCAACAAACCAAGATCTACGCCGAGCCGCACATCCGACAAACGTTGCGCTGCTTCCTTCGTATCTACAATCGCTGCATGAGACAAAATCCCGTAGGAACGCATCACTCGATCCGTAATACGCAGTCTGGAATCAGTAATGAGCCGTTCTCTTGCGGTACGCTCATGACCAATCATCTGTAAAACAACACCGTGGAGGTTGTCAATCACTTCTTGCTCCGTCTGTCCAAGTGTAATCTGATTGGAAATCTGGAACAAGTTGCCCATCGCCTCGCTACCCTCTCCATAGATCCCTCGCACCGTTAATCCCACTTGAGACACGGCACTGAGGATACGGCCAATCTGCTGAGTCATAACCAATGCGGGAAGGTGCATCATAACCGATGCCCTGACACCTGTTCCAACATTCGTTGGACAACTGGTCAGATACCCTCTGCGATCATCAAACGCATAATCCACGTGCGCTTCAAAAGCATCATCTATAGCGGAAGCTTTCTCCCAGGCCTCTTTGACCTGGAACCCCGGATAGAGGCACTGGATACGCAAATGATCCTCTTCATTGATCATAATACTTACCGACTCATCCTCACTAAGAATTACGGCTCCGTTGGTCGATTCATTCGCCAGACTCGGACTAATCAAATGTTTTTCCACCAGCACACGCTTGTCGAGTTCGTCAATATCGATCAGATCGAGTGTAGTAAAATCACCAAAGGCGTGTACGTCATCGTACTGAAGTACTTCGCTCAGCTTATTCAGCACCTCTTCCGATTGCTCACTCGAAGCCAGCATTGGAAACGGGATATGCTGAAGGTTACGTGCGATCCGGACACGACTGCTGATTACGATCTCCGAATCAGTTGCATCACTGCGCATCCAGTCACTGAGCGCCTTCTCTGTAAAACGCAGATTAGGCATCATGCTTCCCTCCTACTTATGACAAACTTTACTCTTGAGCTATTTCTTTTTCAAGTTCCCGGATCTGGTCACGAATCTGAGCGGCCTCTTCGAACTCTTCTTGAGCAATGCTCTGCTGCAGATTTTGCTTCAGATCGGCAATTTGCCGTTTCACCTTAATACGCCCGCCTGCTCTGGCAGGAACTTTACCTACATGCGATGTACTACCATGCACTCGCTTGAACAAAGGGTCCAGACGGCTGTCAAAGTATTTATAACAGGAACTGCAGCCAAAACGACCAACTTTGCTGAACTGAGCATACGTCATGCCACATTCTTCACATTGCAGCGTTTTAGCAGGAGCAGCACCTGAACTTTTGCCTGCCGGATCAAAATCGAGTATTCCTGATAACAGGTTGTGTATAGAGAATCCTCCTGCTGTTCCAGGAATCATCTCCCCCTTCTCTCGGGCACATGATTCACAAATATGAAATTCCGTCTTCTCGCCATTTACAATTTTCGTAAAATGAAGTGTAGCCGGACGTTTGTTACATTCTTGGCACAGCATATAGATGTACCTCCTTTGATCCCGATAGTTTTCATTTACCGAGCAAAGATATTAGCATTGCCTTCAACATTCTGGCACGAATTTGATCCCGGTAAGGAAGTTTGACCATAAGAACTTCTCTCGACACAGCCGCACGCATCAACCCGGCTTCCCGCTTACTTAAAAAACGCGCTTCTTCCAATTGATAAATCAAGCCTTCCGCAGCAGTCTGTCCAATCTCGTCACCAATACTGTGATGCAGATGGTTGTGCAGCGCCGATTGGGCAGGTAATTCAATGCGTTGTATACGAACATACCCACCACCGCCACGTTTACTCTCGACGAGATACCCTTTTTCAAGAGTGAAACGGGTGCTGATGACATAATTGATCTGGGAAGGTACACATGAAAACTGATCTGCCAGATCATTACGCTGAATCTCAATCATTCCTTCGGGACTTTCATGCAAAATACCCTTCAGATATCGTTCAATAATATCAGAGATATTACGCATCCAATCATCCTCCACTGTCTGAAACGTTAAGTCAATAAGGACCACACGCCCCCCACAGAGTACACCTTCTCCACCCATTTAACCACTCAGAGAAACAGCGAATCTTGCTGATACAAGTGTTAAACAGGAGAACAAAGGAAGCACGAAGGTCCTTGAATATCCCCTTGATCTTCCAATGATGTGTTCCGACTTACGGTACTTTTCATCAGAGAACAGTAAGAAAGCTAACGTCATATCATAGGTAAATAGCACGTATTCCAGAAATATAATCCTACGTATTTAACCTTGAGTTGACTTTGACTTTCTTTGACTTTATATACATTATAGCATATTTTACTGTTTTGCCAAGTGGGGGCACTATTCATTTTTTACGATTTTACACGAAATATTCGCCTGACACAAAAAAACCTCTCCCGGACATCGGGAGAAGTTCTCATTGCTTCCAATTGCGCTTCATATCTGTTGGAATGAAGTCGTACTCGATATAGATCGTCGCTCAAAAGAAATCAAGCAAATAGGTTTCACGTTTGGGAACTGCCTTTTCCAACGCTTGGATAGCGCTCACTGGCCCTTCCAATCTACCGATCTGTGCCATCTCTGCGGGTCTACGATAACCCATTAACACGGCTGAAAGGGATTGAATACTGAGACGAATCGGCTGATTCAGCTGACCTTCGCCATCCGATTTTGCCTTTTTCCATATTGAAGCGGTTCCGTTCATTGCCACGTTTAATTCCCATACACCTTCGTTCCACGGAGCGTAAGCATCTTCGACGTCAAGCCAAATCTGTACGGGCGAGTCTTGACTGGCAAAAGGGTACTGCGAAATGAACTGCTCCACGCTCACGATTCGTGCCATAAAGTAAGGCACTACCTCTTGCCCAATCCGTGGATTGTCCAATTGAAATGCAAGCAGATCACTTGCAGGTGCCTGTAAAGTTACTTCGTCAATCATGGAATCGTGATTAGCAATGAACGTCCAAAGCCCTCGTCTGGACTCTTCATTCAAATGAATGAACTCACCGATGGTAAACTTACTTTCCTTGACTTCGTAGAGGACATACCCTTGCGGCACTCCTGCCTCATCATAGTATACAGCACGCTGGCTTCCTTTTTTGACATAAACGGAATTTTCCCACCACGCATCATCACGATTCAAAGTCCCATTATAGCGCGCTGCATAAGCGTCATACACCTGCTTCAATTCTGCAAGCTCAGCATTACCACGTTTGATCGTGCCTGGTGTCAGTTGCTTGGCAGGCAGTTGAGCCGTAGACAATTTGTATTTCTTATATTCAACATAGGTTTCCCAGCCATACTTTCGATAAAAAGAAAACGAAAACGGATGCAGGAAAGATACACTTTGTTTATTCCGATTCATCTCTTCTAGTGCGTATTTCAGCAATCCTGCTACCCAGCCCTTACGTCTATATTCCGGCCATGTGGCTACACCCGCGATTCCACCCATTTCAAAGGACCTTCCATGGATATAGGTCTGAAAAGGAATAATCTGCAACTTGGCTCCAACCTGACCATCCGCATAAACCCCCAATACATTATGCTTAGCGAATTCCTGGCGCCGCCTCTCCAACTGATCCTCTGTTAATTTAAATTGAAAAGCATACTCGGAGAGCGCCATACAAGCCTCATAATCGTCGATCGTTAATTTGCGAAGTTCCATACTAATCTGCACCTCATTTTCTTCTAATGTAAGTTCATTCTGTACAAAAGGCTGCTTGTGCCCTTTTCTTACATTTGAGTGTCTCAGAGGTTCCCTTTAAAGTCAAACAAGAGATGTAACGTTCACATCTCCTAAATCATAATGTCTTCTGAATTTTAATATATAAAATAAAAACCACCACCGAATTACATCGGCAGTGGTTCTTCGCTTGGCGGCGTCCTACTCTCCCAGGACCCTGCGGTCCAAGTACCATCGGCGCTAGAGGGCTTAACGGTCGTGTTCGGGATGGGTACGTGTGGAACCCCTCCGCCATCGCCACCAAACGCGATTGGTCGAAGCATAGCTTCTTCCATATCCATTTTGGAATTGAAAATCATACACACATTCCGTGATGTACCGATTTTCATTTCACCATTCAGAGTGTTGTTCTCTGAAAACTAGATTCGAAACGAAACGTACGCGATTTAAAACTTGCTATTGGATAAGCCCTCGACCGATTAGTACTGGTCAGCTCCATGCATTGCTGCACTTCCACCCCCAGCCTATCTACCTCGTCGTCTTCAAGGGGTCTTACATACTGGGAAATCTCATCTTGAGGGGGGCTTCACGCTTAGATGCTTTCAGCGCTTATCCCGTCCGTACATAGCTACCCAGCGGTGCTCCTGGCGGAACAACTGGTACACCAGCGGTACGTCCATCCCGGTCCTCTCGTACTAAGGACAGCTCCTCTCAAATTTCCTACGCCCACGACAGATAGGGACCGAACTGTCTCACGACGTTCTGAACCCAGCTCGCGTACCGCTTTAATGGGCGAACAGCCCAACCCTTGGGACCTACTTCAGCCCCAGGATGCGATGAGCCGACATCGAGGTGCCAAACCTCCCCGTCGATGTGGACTCTTGGGGGAGATAAGCCTGTTATCCCCAGGGTAGCTTTTATCCGTTGAGCGATGGCCCTTCCATGCGGTACCACCGGATCACTAAGCCCGACTTTCGTCCCTGCTCGACTTGTAGGTCTCGCAGTCAAGCTCCCTTATGCCTTTGCACTCTTCGAATGATTTCCAACCATTCTGAGGGAACCTTTGGGCGCCTCCGTTACTCTTTAGGAGGCGACCGCCCCAGTCAAACTGCCCACCTGACACTGTCCCCGCACCGGTTTACGGTACCAGGTTAGAACCTAGATACGATCAGGGTGGTATCCCAACGGTGCCTCCACGCAAGCTGGCGCTCACGCTTCAAAGGCTCCCACCTATCCTGTACAGATCGTACCCAAATTCAATATCAAGCTGCAGTAAAGCTCCATGGGGTCTTTCCGTCTTGTCGCGGGTAACCTGCATCTTCACAGGTATTAAAATTTCACCGGATCTCTCGTTGAGACAGCGCCCAAGTCGTTACGCCATTCGTGCGGGTCAGAATTTACCTGACAAGGAATTTCGCTACCTTAGGACCGTTATAGTTACGGCCGCCGTTTACTGGGGCTTCGGTTCACAGCTTCGGGATTACTCCCTAACCACTCCCCTTAACCTTCCAGCACCGGGCAGGCGTCAGCCCGTATACTTCGCCTTACGGCTTCGCACAGACCTGTGTTTTTGCTAAACAGTCGCTTGGGCCTTTTCACTGCGGCCCCCTCGTGCTATTCACACTACCGGGGCACCCCTTCTCCCGAAGTTACGGGGTCATTTTGCCGAGTTCCTTAACGAGAGTTCTTCCGCGCGCCTTAGAATTCTCTTCTCGCCTACCTGTGTCGGTTTGCGGTACGGGCACCTTCATCTGGCTAGAGGCTTTTCTTGGCAGTGTGAGATCATGACCTTCGCTACTGTAATTTTCACTCCCCATCACAGCTCAGCCTTACGGTTAGCGGATTTGCCTACTAACCAGCCTTACTGCTTGGACAGGCATCCATCAGCCTGCGTCACTACCCTACTGCGTCCCCCCATCGCTCGTAACGATTTACGGTGGTACAGGAATTTCGACCTGTTGTCCTTCGACTACGCCTTTCGGCCTCGCCTTAGGTCCCGACTTACCCTGAGCGGACGAGCCTTCCTCAGGAACCCTTAGGCTTTCGGCGGATCAGATTCTCACTGATCTTTTCGTTACTCATACCGGCATTCTCACTTGTATAATGTCCAGCGCTCCTTACGGTACACCTTCAACCCTTATACAACGCTCCCCTACCCCTGGATCGACTTCACTCCAGCTTCGAAGCCCTGTGTTTATCCCCTGGGAACCATTTGGTCTTCCAAGGCTTCACACCTTGTCAGACAAAAATGTCCTTGTGGTAAACACCGCCTCAAAGAAGCAGTGAAGTCGATCCAAGCCATAGCTTCGGTGGTGTGTTTAGCCCCGTTACATTTTCGGCGCAGAGTCACTCGACCAGTGAGCTATTACGCACTCTTTCAATGGTGGCTGCTTCTAAGCCAACATCCTGGTTGTCTGTGCAACTCCACATCCTTTCCCACTTAACACACACTTGGGGACCTTAGCTGATGGTCTGGGCTGTTTCCCTTTTGACAATGGATCTTAGCACTCACTGTCTGACTCCCGGAAGTAAGTCTATGGCATTCGGAGTTTGACTGAGCTTGGTAACCCTTGCGGGCCCCGCACCCAATCAGTGCTCTACCTCCACGACTCTGTTTTCCGAGGCTAGCCCTAAAGCTATTTCGGGGAGAACCAGCTATCTCCGAGTTCGATTGGAATTTCTCCGCTACCCCCACCTCATCCCCGCATTTTTCAACATGCGTGGGTTCGGGCCTCCAGTGCGTGTTACCGCACCTTCACCCTGGACAGGGGTAGATCACCCGGTTTCGGGTCTACGTCCACGTACTATAGTCGCCCTATTCAGACTCGCTTTCGCTGCGGCTCCGGCTCTTCACCTTAACCTTGCACGGGAACGTAACTCGCCGGTTCATTCTACAAAAGGCACGCCATCACCCCTAAAACGGGCTCTGACTTTTTGTAAGCACACGGTTTCAGGTTCTATTTCACTCCCCTTCCGGGGTGCTTTTCACCTTTCCCTCACGGTACTGCTTCACTATCGGTCGCTAGGAAGTATTTAGCCTTGGCAGATGGTCCTGCCGGATTCATACGGGGTTTCACGTGCCCCGCACTACTCGGGATCCGTCTCGGAGGGAACAGACTTTCAATTACAGGGCTTTTACCTTCTTTGGCGGGCCTTTCCAGACCTCTTCGCTTAACCGGTTCCTTTGTAACTCCATGTGAGACGTCCCACAACCCCAAAGAGCAAGCTCTTTGGTTTGGGCTTCTCCGCGTTCGCTCGCCGCTACTGACGGAATCACTATTGTTTTCTCTTCCTCAGGGTACTTAGATGTTTCAGTTCCCCTGGTATGCCTCTACATAACCTATGTATTCAGTTATGAGTAACTGGATATTACCCCAGCTGGGTTTCCCCATTCGGACATCCCCGGATCAAAGCTTGCTTACAGCTCCCCGAGGCAGTTTCGTTGTTCGCCACGTCCTTCATCGGCTCCTAGCGCCTAGGCATCCTCCGTGTGCTCTTAGTAGCTTAACCATATGCTCCGGTTTCGTTTGCTCGCTCCCCTTGTTTTGGACTACGTCCAAAGCCAAAAGTCGCTCCCACCCGATACCATCGCAATTGCATTATCTACCGTTTTTATTGAAACTTGTTTTAACACAAGTTCAGCTAAAAAGGAATGTTCTAATTCGCGTTTGTTTCGTTTCGATATCTAGTTTTCAAAGAACACAACAAATAGATGAAATTGTTTGGTGGAGCCAAGCGGGATCGAACCGCTGACCTCCTGCTTGCAAGGCAGGCGCTCTCCCAGCTGAGCTATGGCCCCTCAAATTCCATCAAAACTGAACAAATGGAGTAGTAACTTAGTAGTGCTTGCAAGTTCACTGAACTTGCATATTTGAATGTCTTCGTTGCAGAAGACGATTCTCCATAGAAAGGAGGTGATCCAGCCGCACCTTCCGATACGGCTACCTTGTTACGACTTCACCCCAATCATCTATCCCACCTTCGGCGGCTGGCTCCTTGCGGTTACCCCACCGACTTCGGGTGTTATAAACTCTCGTGGTGTGACGGGCGGTGTGTACAAGACCCGGGAACGTATTCACCGCGGCATGCTGATCCGCGATTACTAGCAATTCCGACTTCATGCAGGCGAGTTGCAGCCTGCAATCCGAACTGAGACCGGCTTTGTTGGGATTGGCTCCATCTCGCGATTTCGCAGCCCGTTGTACCGGCCATTGTAGTACGTGTGTAGCCCAGGTCATAAGGGGCATGATGATTTGACGTCATCCCCACCTTCCTCCGGTTTGTCACCGGCAGTCTATCTAGAGTGCCCACCCGAAGTGCTGGCAACTAAATATAAGGGTTGCGCTCGTTGCGGGACTTAACCCAACATCTCACGACACGAGCTGACGACAACCATGCACCACCTGTCTCAACTTTCCCCGAAGGGCACCTAACGCATCTCTGCCTCGTTAGTTGGATGTCAAGACCTGGTAAGGTTCTTCGCGTTGCTTCGAATTAAACCACATACTCCACTGCTTGTGCGGGTCCCCGTCAATTCCTTTGAGTTTCAGTCTTGCGACCGTACTCCCCAGGCGGAGTGCTTAATGTGTTAACTTCGGCACCAAGGGTATCGAAACCCCTAACACCTAGCACTCATCGTTTACGGCGTGGACTACCAGGGTATCTAATCCTGTTTGCTCCCCACGCTTTCGCGCCTCAGCGTCAGTTACAGCCCAGAGAGTCGCCTTCGCCACTGGTGTTCCTCCACATCTCTACGCATTTCACCGCTACACGTGGAATTCCACTCTCCTCTTCTGCACTCAAGTCACACAGTTTCCAGTGCGATCCGGGGTTGAGCCCCGGGATTAAACACCAGACTTACATGACCGCCTGCGCGCGCTTTACGCCCAATAATTCCGGACAACGCTTGCCCCCTACGTATTACCGCGGCTGCTGGCACGTAGTTAGCCGGGGCTTTCTTCTCAGGTACCGTCACCTTGAGAGCAGTTACTCTCTCAAGCGTTCTTCCCTGGCAACAGAGCTTTACGATCCGAAAACCTTCATCACTCACGCGGCATTGCTCCGTCAGGCTTTCGCCCATTGCGGAAGATTCCCTACTGCTGCCTCCCGTAGGAGTCTGGGCCGTGTCTCAGTCCCAGTGTGGCCGATCACCCTCTCAGGTCGGCTACGCATCGTCGCCTTGGTGAGCCGTTACCTCACCAACTAGCTAATGCGCCGCAGGCCCATCCCCAAGTGACAGATTGCTCCGTCTTTCCAGTTCTCTTCAGGCGAAGAAAACAAGTATTCGGTATTAGCTACCGTTTCCGGTAGTTGTCCCAAGCTTGAGGGCAGGTTGCCTACGTGTTACTCACCCGTCCGCCGCTAACCATCAGAGAAGCAAGCTTCTCTTCAAGTCCGCTCGACTTGCATGTATTAGGCATGCCGCCAGCGTTCGTCCTGAGCCAGGATCAAACTCTCCAATAAAGATGAATTTCGTCAGCGTCGTTAAACGCGGTGAAACTCATCGGGGTATTGAAAAGAGCGATAAGCTCATTTTGAATCTGACGATTCATTGTGAATCAAAAGTTACTATCCATTTGTTCAGTTTTCAAGGAACTTGTTCACCTTATCTTGCGACAACTTACGTCAACCAGACAGGAAATTTATCATATCATGTTAACTGAGTTTCTGTCAACAATCTTTTTCGTCAATCTTCAAAGCTACTCGACTACCTTCTGTTTGAAGCGACAAGAAATAATATATCACGCTGTCATGCTTTTAGCAAGTACTTTATTCAACTTCTATCATTTTGAAAATAAGATCGATCTTAAAGCCTGGAGAGAATGATCGAAATGAAGCGAGTTTTAGCTTTGCTTAGCCAAACAAGAGAGGTGATAGCTCGGAAAAGATCAAATTTGAAGTAAGTGATCCAAAAACTTTATAATAAGGTATCTTTAAATAAAAGGGAGTACTCCAAGGTTGTTAACAGTTCCAATTGAGCAGTAGCACGCTCATATTTACACGTACCCTTCCTACACTCATCTGAGATCCGCTTTTGAATTTTGAATATTGATCTATTACGATTTTGCTTTCAACCTAAGATTTCGATTTCTAATTTAAATCCATGACGCGAGGTGAAAACACTTGAAACAGTGGTTAAAAATGATGCGTAAAGGTTACGGCAAAAAGCTCGTTTCTATTCATGCCTGGAATGCCTGGATCGTTGTGATACTTGCTATTACTGGTCTCATATTAATTGGTGGCTTCTGGCGTGAAACTCTGGGTATCGGACGTGTTTGGTTAAAATGGTTACATATCGCCGTGGGCATCGCCATGCTTTTGCCTGTCGTGTATTACTTATTTTTGGCCAGCAAACATTGGAAGCAACTCCGCAATAAACCATGGCAAAAAGCAAATACCATCATCGTTCTTGCACTTCTGATCGGTTGGCTATTATCTGGCATCGTTTTATGGCAGTTCAAGCTGGCCGGCCCACGGTGGTCCAATGCCGCGCTTCTGATTCACGATTTGCTCACATGGGTTGGTTTACCTTACATCATCTACCACTCCATCACACGTACACGTTGGTTAAAAGACCCTGCACGTCGTATGATCCAAACGAATGAACCATCGATGCAGAAGCCAAGTGTAAATAATCCTGCCGATTCCAACGCTAACAAAGAGGAATTGGACACACGCAACACACCAGCAGCCACTTCTATTCTCGATGCAGACAAAGACTCTGGTAGAAATAACGTCCCAAACATGGAGAAACCGCAACCGATATATACCCGTCGAGCCTTCATCCGTTCTGCTGTGGGCATAGGACTCGCCGTTACTCTTGGACCTACATTTGTATCATGGGTAGGTAAAAACCTCAAGTTTGATAACAGCATAGACAGCATGCTTGAGACTGACCCCAATCGGATGGTTCCACTTCCGCAACCTTTATCTTCTTCATCTCCTCCAATTGGCGGGGGCGCCGAGGGACATTTTCGTGTATATACGGTAACACCCATTCCATCATTCTCTAATGCAAACTGGTCATTTCGGGTAGATGGTCTTGTAGAACGTGCCCAGATCTGGAATTGGGAACAGTTCGTCAAGCTTGCACGCACCGTGCAAGTCAGTGATTTCCACTGCGTTACCGGCTGGTCCGTGTACAAGAATACATGGGAAGGCATTCCTCTGAAGCATTTTTTGGAGAACGCCGGTATAAAGCCCGGCGCGCACAGCGTCAAATTTTATTCCGGAGACGGGGTATATACCGATGCGATCACACTAGAGCAGGCACAAATGGATGATATTATGATTGCGGTCATGCATGATGGCAAACCTATCCCTGCGGATCTTGGTGGACCTGTACGACTCGTTATTCCGCAGATGTACGCCTACAAATCGGTCAAGTGGTTGAACCGTATTGAAGTCATCGACAGCGAGCATATCGGGTATTGGGAAGAACGGGGATACGACAAAGATGCATGGTTATCCGGTGCTTCTCAGCGTTTTCCTAACATAACGGGTTCATAACAGATCTCCAGCGTATACAAAAGAAGCCTCCTGACACGACATTTGCGTGTTTTTGGAGGCCTCTTTCTTTACAAGCTACTTGTATCACGTACCTAATTAATGCCTATGACACGTGCTGACGCAAAACTGTAGATATTAACGTTCTACGGATTCAGCAGGCGTACCAGTTCGTCCTCATCTTCGATGGTCGGAATACCGAGATCACGAGCCTTCGTTAATTTGCTGCCTGCCTTCTCTCCAGCTATGACAAGATCTGTTTTTTTCGATACACTCCCCGTGACCTTCGCACCAAGCGCTTCAAGTCTCTGCGTTGCTTCTTCACGTGTCAATTGATGCAGTGTTCCTGTAAGCACGACCGTTTTACCACTAAAGAAAGAATCCTCCACCACAACCGCTGGCGCTTCTGGTGCCTGTGCTTTCACACCCAAATTCAGCATTTTCTCAATAGCAGCCTGTGTGAACGGATCGGCAAAGAAATTCACGATGCTCTCCGCAACAATCCCACCTACATCGGGGAGTTCAACCAGTTCCTCTACGGTAGCATTCATGATGGCATGCAGATCACGGTAATGATCGGCGAGCATACGCGTGGTGGATTTTCCAGTGTTGGGGATACCCAAGGAATACAGGAACGAAGCCAGGTCCCGGTCTTTACTCTGCTCGAGCGCAGTAAGAAGGTTATTCGCTTTCTTTTCGCCAAATCGCTCCAGCTTCACGAGATCATCGAACTGCAATGTATATAGATCAGCTGGTTCACGCACATTCAATTCATCATATAGCTGAATCGCTGTTTTCTCACTGAAGGTCTCAATGTCCATGGCATCTCTGGAGGCAAAATGAGAGATCCGAGCAACCGTCTGCGGTTTGCATGCCAGCTTGTTATTGCAGAACAAGTGCGCTCCGCGTTGCTCTAACGGGAATCCACATGCCGGGCATTGCTCTGGATAGATGATCTCTTCTCCGTCATTCTCCTCAGTCACTTTGCCGAGAATCTCAGGAATAACATCATTGGAACGACGAATAAAGACACGTGAACCCAGCGCAAATTTCAGATTTTTACGTTCAATATCACCCACATTGTTCAGGGTGCAGTTCTGCACGGTCACTCCAGCGAGTTCAACGGCTTCTACCCGCGCCAGCGGCGTCACTTTACCCGTCCTGCCAACATTCCACACGACTTCGTTCAGTACGGTTGTTGTCTCTTCCGCTTCGAACTTATAGGCAACTGCCCAGCGCGGGAACTTATCCGTGTAGCCTAACACTTCACGAGTTCGCATGTCCGTGAGCTTAATGACCGCTCCATCAATCAGGTAATCCAGTTGCCCCCGATTTTCCTGAATTGCTTCGAGTTGCTCCATAACGTCATCGAATTCTTGGAAATAGGTGAGTGACGGATTAACTTTAAAACGGTTCTCACGCAAGAAGTCCATCATTTCCTGATGGTTGGCAAACTGGATATCATCCGAGTATCCAATGTTATAAAAATAAGCATTCAACCGACGCTCAGCTGTCGTTTTCGGATTCAGGTTACGCAGCGCTCCTGCGGCTGCATTCCGTGCATTTTTGAGCGGCTCGGCAGCCGTTTCATTATATCGATTCAGTACAGAAAGATTCATAATGCCCTCGCCCTGCACTTCAATCGTACCTCCGGTATACGGAATTTTGAGCGGAACAGATTTGATGGTTTTCACTTGTGCCAAAATGCCTTCGCCCACCGTTCCGTTTCCGCGCGTAGAAGCCTGCACCAACTCACCGTTGGTATAGGTCAGGTTCAAGGTCAGTCCATCAAACTTCAGCTCAATGACATAACCCGGTTCAGGCAACGGATTATCCGGGTTTTTGCTGTTATAGTCATTCACCAGCTTTAATACACGTGTATTCCAATTGCGAAGCTGTTCAATGTTCTGTGCTTTGTCCAAACTCCATAATGGGGATAAATGACGATGCGGGGTAAATCCCTTGAGCAGTTCGCCCCCTACACGTTGTGTGGGAGAATCCGGCAATACCATACCGCTCTCCTGCTCCAGCGTAACCAGTTCATCGTATAGAAGGTCATACTCCTTATCACTGATCTGCGGCTGATCCATCGTGTAGTACTGATAGTTGTGCTGGTTCAGCTCGGTAACGAGTTGCTCCATCCGGTGCATCGGGTCCATATTGGGCCATCCCTCCGTATATTTAATATATGTAGAACGAACATGCCTATTGTAATCGAGAGACATGGCAGAATCGATGGTCATGTCAGTCCAGTATCATACAATAGGCCGTTTATTCTTATTCCACTTTGGTAATCGGGGCAAATCCAGCGAGTAGACGTTTCACGCCGACTGGAGCCGGGAATGCAATCTGCAGTTCGGTATCATTACCGCTACCTTTGACTGCAACGATGGTACCTGTCCCCCATTTGCCGTGTTGCACTTTGTCGCCTGCCTTAAATCCTGCCGCACTTTCGGATGAGGCCGATTTTGAAGCCGATGTTGGTGCCGCAAAGGTGGGACGAGATGTACTCGTAGTTACCCGGGACGTTGGCCCAGATGAAGCTGTTGCGGATGAACCACTTCGGCTTTGATGCTCAAACAGCTTGGATGCACTCGCGGCACCGCCGAAATTGCTTCCACCACTGGAGCCTAAACCACGTCCTCCATATGAACCTCCGCCTGTGCTGGTTCCTCGGCGGTAACGGTCGCGTGCAATGGAAGTATCTTCTTTAAGCTCATCCGGGATTTCATCCAAGAAACGGGATGGCGGATTGGCTGTTGTACGTCCAAACAAGGTCCGCATCTGTGCACACGAGAGGAATAACTGTTCCTCAGCCCGTGTAATCCCCACGTAAGCCAGACGACGTTCCTCCTCCAGCTCTTCATTATCCATAAAAGCACGGCTGTGAGGGAAGACCCCTTCCTCCATACCTACGATAAAGACAACCGGGAATTCCAGACCTTTGGCACTGTGCATCGTCATCAACGTGACCGCATCGCTCTGATCCTCTTCGTCATCGTTCATGCTGTCGATGTCTGCAATGAGTGCCAGATCGGTGAGAAACGAAACGAGCGTTTTGTCTTCATTATTTTTCTCAAACTCCATCGTTACCGACAGGAACTCTTCGATATTCTCCAGTCTTGCGCGAGATTCAATGGTGTTTTCCTTCTGCATCTCGTCACGATACTGGCTCATCTCCAGAATCTTCTCGGTCAATTCAGTCACGGACAGATATTCAACCATCTGGTGCAGAGCTGCGATCATATCATAGAACTCCACCAGTGCATTACGCGTGCGGCCAGCGAAACCGAGATCATCAACCACTTGCAGTACACGGAAAATGGAAACCCCGCGCTCTCCAGCGGCTGCAGCCAGCTTGGCTACTGTCGTATCCCCGATGCTGCGCTTCGGCACATTAATAATCCGGGTCAAACTGATATCATCATCCGGGTTGGACAACAGGCGCAGATAAGCCAAAATGTCCTTGATCTCTTTCCGATCATAGAACTTGATGCCGCCGACAATCTGATACGGGATATCAGACTTGATCAAAATTTCCTCAATAACCCGGGACTGAGCATTGGTACGGTACAGAATCGCATGTTGCTGATAGGATTTGCCGTTTTTCACATTTTTACTAATCTCGGAGGTTACAAAATACCCCTCATCATGCTCGGAATCGGCACGGTATACCTTGATCTTCGAGCCGCCTTCTTTATCCGTCCACAGCTTCTTCGGTTTACGGCCCGTATTCAGGCCGATGACTTCATTCGCCGCATTCAGGATGTTGGAAGTCGAACGATAATTCTGCTCGAGCAGGATCGTCTGTGCTTCCGGGTAATCTTTTTCAAAGTTAAGGATGTTGGTAATATCCGCCCCACGCCAGCGATAGATCGACTGGTCACTATCCCCTACGACGCAGATACGGTGGTGGCTGTCAGCCAGCATACGGCACAACATGTACTGTGCACGGTTCGTATCCTGATATTCATCGACATGAATGTATTGGAATTTCTTTTGGTAAAAATCGAGCACTTCCGGCACTTCTTTGAACAGTTGAATGGTTGCCATGATCAGGTCGTCGAAGTCGAGTGAGTTGTTGGCTCTGAGACGTTTCTGGTACATCGTATATACCTTGGCTACAATGCCTTCAAAATAGTCGCCCGCCTGTTTCTCGTATTGCTCTGGACTGATCAGTTCATTTTTGGCCGTGCTCATCATCGCCTGAACAGCTTTGGGTTCGAACTTTTTTGTATCGATGTTCTGATCTTTCATACAGCTACGAATAACGGATAACTGGTCGGATGAGTCCAAAATACTAAAGTTGGATGTAAAACCGATCCGTTCAATATCACGGCGCAAGATGCGCACACACATGGAGTGAAACGTGGATACCCAAATATCGCGGCCCTGAGATCCGCCTACCAGTTGGGATACCCGATCCTGCATCTCCCGAGCAGCTTTATTCGTAAACGTAATCGCCAAAATGCCCCACGGGGGTGCTTTCCGTGTTGCGATCAGATAGGCAATCCGGTGTGTCAGCACCCGGGTTTTGCCCGAGCCCGCGCCAGCCATAATAAGCAATGGCCCATCCGTTGCCTCAACAGCTTGCCGCTGAGGAGTGTTCAGCCGTGCTACGGCGTCATGTATATTTACAGGTTGCATATGCATGCTCCTTTCATTAATTGGTCGTATAAGTGGGTCCTGCGGTTACACTTGTCACTCCGATGACAGAATAAGCTTTCAATCGCTGTTATTCCCGGATTTTTTAAACTATTTTCTAAAGGTGAATATCCGGTAATAAAGGCGAACGCTTATGCTTCCGATGCAGCTTTCTTTCAGAAAGCTTTTAGCTCCGCTTCTCCAGCTTATTTCTGTCCTCTCCGTTCGCGTGTAAACATAGTCGCCATATACTTTGTGGGTAGGTAAAAACACCAAGAAAACTGTATTAAATCTTCAGTTTGTTTAACGGGAGTCTTCGTTTCTTCAGATTACTCCTGTACTCTCCGTTCCTGTGTAAACATAAATCATAATGCACATGGGCGGAAGGAGATTTAGGCACCTGAAAGCAATATTACTTAAATGAAATGAAATCAATAAAGGGACAAAGATCTATTTTAACAGATTCTAAAGGGGATGTGGGGGAATGGTAAACTAAACCGGTCAGGTGTTACTTCGATCGCCTTTCACAGCTTGTACCGTTTCCAATGCTTGGCTCAAATGGCTGTACACAATATTCCCAACAACAATGGTATCCGCAACTTGGGCAGCTTGTCTTGCTTTCTCTGCTGTATCAATTCCACCGCCATAAATGAGATGTGATCGCTCCAATTGTCTATGTGTCTCGCCAACCAGCTCCATATCCCCGAAAGTTCCGCTGTACTCCATATATATAATGGGCAGGTTCAGTAACCGTTCTCCAGCTTGAGCGTAAGCAACCGCAGCCTCTGTCGTCAGTTCCGTATCTGCTCCGGTTAACCTCGCCACAGTCGAGTCCGAATGAAGCACAATATACCCCTCGGTAATCAGCAAATCCCAAGGAATTAAATAGCCATAACGCTCGATAGCCTGCTGGTGCTGTCCAATAATCCATCTGCTGTCCGTTGTGTTCAGCACCATCGGGATCAGATACCCGTCAAACCCAGGCACAACTGCCTCCAGATCGGATACTTCCAACACACAGGGCAGTTCATAGCGACGCACCCGGGACATCAGATCTACCGTATTATCATACGTAATACCTGATGATCCACCCACGATAATCGCATCCGTTCCAGACATGCATACCTGATCCAATGCCTCATCGGTAATTTCCCTGTCGGGGTCGAGCTTAAATACGTGTCTCCACTGCTTAATCATGTCTATCAACGAACATTCCTCCAGAGGTTCTTCTGCATCCTAAAAAGCTTGTAAACTAAGTCTAAGTCAGCAGACAGTAGGTGTCAATGTTCGTATAAAAGGCGAACAGAAAAAAAACACAGACTTTTTTGCTGTTTCCATCCCTAAAAAGTCTATGTCTTAAAATTTGATTCTCTTACAAATGTTTTTTAGCATATACTGAGTCTCTTCTGGGTCTTGAATGATTTAAGGTTTCCAAGCAAACCTTGTATTCATTTCTTCCATTTCCTGCTCTGTCAGGACATCGGAGTACACCCCATACACACCCCATTTTTCATAATTGGCCACCTGCTGGGTATCATTAATGGTATGCACATAGGTGACTGCCCCAGCCTTTTTCAGCTTAGCGACAAAGTTCTGGTTTACTTTATATTCCGGCATCGTTACAGCATCAATATCGTTATTTTGCACAAAATCAACAACTTGGCTCTCTGTATCTTGTGTAGCGTATAACGTGTAGATAATGGACGGGAAGTTGTAAACCTCCTTTACTTTTTCAAGCATAGGTTCATTATAAATCTGTACCACGACTCGGCTTAGAGCTGACGAATCATGTTTCTTCGCTGCATTGACCAATGATCGAAGCACTTGCTGGATATCTTCGTCCTTCTGCTCTTTGGTATCCGTTACAATATACATATCCGGGTACTTGGATAACACTTTCATAATTCCATCGGCATCCATTGGCTGGTACATGCCAAGAATCGGTGTGTTCATGAATTCATCGTGTGTAAGCGCCCCGGCCTGTTTATGCTCTGGCAACTCTTCATCCTGTCCCAGCATTTTGCTCATGTTAGCCGTCCACTCATGTCTGGCTACAGCTACGCGATCCGAAGTTAGCATGAAGTCTATTTCGAATACCCGTGTACCTTTTTCATAATTGGCAATCATCGCTTCATACGCGTTGGTGTAAGGCTGTTCCCGAATACTGCCCATCGCATGGGCGATTAATCGATAGTTTGCAAATCCATCACGTTGCTCCTCACTTTGACTGTCATGTGCCCAAAAGAGTGTACCCACAGTAACGAGCAACAGTATCAAAACGGCGGCAATACGTTTCATATCATTTACACATCCTTTGCAGACGTATTAGTCAAAGTAGTTTACAAGTATCACAAATTAATTATTGCTGTTCACTTACTATTAACGACGGTACATGTTGTGTAACATTACTTTTTGGTAACTAACTACCCGAATCAAGCAGGGGCAAAACAAAAAAGCCGCCCTGAGGCGACTTTCAATGGTGTGAGACAAGGATCAGATAAGGGAAGCCAGAGAGATCATTCAATTCATCTGTCGCTATCTGGTGCCCCTTCTCGTATCTACATGAAAACTCAATATGCATTTTTCAAACCATTGCGAATGGTTTCCCATATAATTTTAATATCAAATAATAAAGACCAGTTTTCAATATAAAAAATATCCTGTTCAATCCGATCCTCAATAGAGGTATCTCCTCGTAATCCCTTACTCTGGGCTAATCCTGTTATGCCTGGGCGAACATGATGTTTAATCATATACTTAGGAATTTCATCTCGAAACTGATTTACATAATATGGTCTTTCCGGCCTCGGACCCACTACACTCATATGACCTAACAATACATTGAAAAATTGTGGCAACTCATCTAAACTCGTACGCCTTATAAACGTTCCGAAGGCGGTACGACGTGGATCATTTTGAGTTGACCATCCTATATCTTCCAAACCTTCAGGCATCGCCTTCATAGAACGGAACTTATACATCATGAAGTTACGTCTGTTAAGCCCAACACGCTCCTGTTTAAAGATAACCGGCCCTGCCGAGGTCAAACGCACCCCCAACGCTACAATGAGCATAATAGGAGATGTGAAGATGATTGCCGCGAGCGAAAACACAATATCAAACGCACGTTTCATAAGACGATTAATGGTAATATCGAGCGGAATGTCACGCACATTAATCATCGGCATACCTGCAAAGTTATCAAAGTGAGGCCGTGCCGGCAGATAATCAAAGAAATCAGGAATAATCAGTGTGCGCACTCCAGCCTTCTCACACACATTGATAATATGCGAATATTTATCATGTGCATCCAGCGGCAAAGCCAGAATAACCTCATCTACATAGTGCGTAGACAAAAATTCTTCCAGTTCATCGATTTTCCCTAAAATCGGGCTGTATCTCTTTTGTTCCACTTGATCCCAATGTCGGTAATCATCCAGAAATCCCGTAACTTCATACCCGAGTTCAGGATAACTTTTGAGATTGTCATAGAAACGTTTCCCAAGTGAACCTGCCCCAAGGATCAGCACAAACTGACGGTTAAAGCCTTTTTTACGCAAGTGTTTTAATTGCAACTTCACCATATAACGATACATCAACGTGAAAGACACGTTACCGATCATATACATCGCAAGATATGCGCGCGAGATATTTACTTCTTTGAAAAAGAACATCAGACTCATCAGCATGAAGAAGGCTATGCCGTGAGATTGGATGATTTTCCAAAGTTCATCTACAAAACGCTTTTTGCGTTTAGGCACATAAAGTGAAGATAACAAACCTGCGAATATAGCAAGTACCGCATATACTAGGCTCCACATCAAATACTTTTCTATAGGTAGCGGGCTCTGGTTTATCAAGAGATCACTTTCAAATTTCAACCACCATGCGAGCAAAAAAGAAAGCTGGATAACACCAAAGTCAGATGCGATATACAATTGAGTTAAAAACCGTTGATTACGCCGAATCATGATTTCACCTCGGATGATACTTCGTTTTCCGTTCTCGTCGGTGTAACAGTTCTCTTCGAACGAGAAGGCAGAGATACCCAGTTACGCAGGAGGGATAACGTAAACTTTAAAGATATGCCCATCCATACGGCTCCGTTCATCAGTGGATTATATTTCTTTGCGTAGTGCTTGCGGTGGAACACCCACATTGCTCTATGAAACTCATACGTGATTTTCAAAGGTTTGCGACGGGCACTACCGCCTTTATAATGCACAATATATGTACGCGGATAGTAATAAATGCCCCACCCTGCCTCTTTGATACGATAACACCAGTCGATATCTTCACCATACATAAAAAACGTCTCGTCCAATCCACCAATCTGCTCAATGGTCTCACGACGTACCAACATAAATGCACCAACCAGACAATCTACTGGATATTCATCGTCTGGACTAAGATGCCCCAATTGATATTGATTAAACTTCGGTTGATCCGGGAAAAGCCGTGAAAGCCCAAACGCGTAGTAGAATGACGCAGATGGTGTGGGAAATCCTCTTTTGCAGGCTTTATCCAGTGAGCCGTCAGGAAGAATAACTTTACAACCGGAGGCCCCCATTTCGGGATGGCGATCCATAAAATAGACCATCGTATGGAGCGTATCTGGCTGAACGACCGTGTCAGAATTTAGGAGCAGAATGTAGCGTCCGCCGGCAATGTCCATTCCTTGATTATTGGCTACAGCAAAGCCGGTGTTGGCAGAGTTCGCGATCATCCGCACATTCGGATAAGCATGTTGAATAGCCCCAACCGAATCATCCCGTGAAGCATTATCTACGACGATAACCTCATATTGGTAAGAGGTCTGAGACGCATAAACTGATGCCAAACAATCCAGTGTCAGTTGACGTGTATTGTAGTTAACGATGATGATGCTAACGTCAACCTTATCATTTTTATTTATATGTGATACTTCGCTTAGTGAAGCATCGGTTGTATGAATCATTTTGAAAACTCCTGACTTCGTCTCATGTTTAACTATTGAAAGTATAGCATATGTTGGCATCAGAAGGGACTAAAAGTAGATTCAAGTTACAACTTCAAACCTTCTTCATTACATATATGAGTTTGAGAACAAGGTTATCCAGAGAGGCTTGACGGTAGAATGGCATATCCAGGACATAACTGATTCTATAATGCAAACTACGATCCCTCTGAAACAAAAAATGTTGTATGTCTTCTTGCTGTTGTGTAGATAACTGATCCTTATATATCTCAAAAAATGCACTTGCCTGTTTACTTAAAATAAAATGATTCTTTCCATTCATAAAACGATTCCATCTGTTCTTCCATTTTGTAAATAGTTTATCATTGCTGCCACCAAGGACATTCCCTTGATGCTGCCGATACAATATCATTGGCTCCTTATCGAAGATTACCTCACCAAAAGAGGCAACGAAAAGATATATCCACCAATCATGCATAATGATACTTGTTGGATCGGAGGGGAGATTCATTCTGAGATGCTCGAATGTAACTGAATTCAGAACCATGGTACAACCCACACAACAATTTTCGACCAAAGCATTGCACATACTGAGCGGTTTCGGAGGAAGCTGAGGCCATATGTTTAAATGATTCAACTCTTGATCCACCATTTGAGTAGAAGAACAATACATCAGAGGAATATCAGACGGCCTTGATTGAAGTTGTTCCACAGCCCTGCTGAGTTTGAAAGGCTGCCACACATCGTCCTGATCACAAAAGGCATAAAAATCATATTTCGGCTGCGTTAAACGCATCAGTTCAAAGAAGCTTCCGATTACACCTACATTCTCACCTTCAAAAATATGGAATCCGATCTCCTGGGGAATAGATTCAGCAAATTTACGGATTTTCAGGAGAGTTCCATCGGAAGAGCCATCATCCCGGATGTAAATATCCATCTCGATGTGGCGTTGTGCAATCAAACTTTCAAGTTGTTCCTCAATATACTTTGCACCGTTATATGTAGAAAGCATGACACATACTTTAGATTGGTTCACTCTGCACCTCAGATTTAAACTTTTCTTTTTATTATATACGAAAACTCCCGCCCGGAAATACAAGAGCGAGAGTTCATTATTGAGTACTAGATTTGTTTTGGTTATGACATAGAACGGATAAAATCACGTAAACCTTCCCGCCACGGGCGGAGATCCGTTAAACCGTTAGTACGAATCGACAAGTGATCCATTACTGAATTAACAGGTCTAGGAGCTGGCCTTGGAAACTGCTCTGTTGTGCAAGGTTCCAATTCAGCTTGAATGGAAACCCCGACAACAGTTTGAGCCTCCTCAAATATAGCTTGGGTAAACTCATACCAGGTACAATCTCCACAGTTAGAAGCGTGATATATCCCATACTTCTCTGTTCCCATTAGTTCGATAAGGAACAAAGCCAAGTCCACAGTATATGTGGGCGAACCTTTTTGATCATGAACAACCTGAAGTTTCGGTTTCTCCTGACCCAGCTTCAACATGGTTTTGACGAAATTATTACCGTGAAGGCCATACACCCAAGATGTTCGTACTACAAACCATTTAGAGCACAATGATTGTACCAGCCACTCTCCGGCTCGTTTGGATTTGCCATATACGCTTCGAGGATTCGTATCATCGTATTCCTGATAAGGAGTCGTCGACTGACCATCAAAAACGTAATCTGTACTGATATAAATCAGCTTGGCTCCGACTTTCTCTGCAGCTACAGCCACGTTACGTGTGCCTACTGCATTCACCTTATATGCACCATCCGTATCGGTCTCTGCTGCATCCACCGCAGTATACGCTGCACAATGTATAATGACTTCTGGATGATATGAAGATATAACCTCGTTACATTGAGCTTGATTGGTTATATCCATCTGGTCCCGATCACAAGCGAGAATGTCATGCCCCTCTTTTTCTAAAAGAAGCACAACATCCCGTCCAAGCTGGCCACTTGCACCTGTTACGAGAACCTTCATGCCTTATCGTCTCCTAAACGAGCTCCGTACTGCTTCTCATAGTACTCCTGATAGGCACCAGATTGAATACGAGTCCACCAATCCTTGTTATCCAAATACCACTGAATTGTTTCCTTAATTCCTGTCTCGAAGTTATGCTTAGGCTTCCAGCCAAGCTCGGTCATCGTTTTGGTTGGGTCGATGCCATAACGCCGGTCATGTCCCAGACGATCCTGTACATATTGGATTAGAGACTCAGGTTTTCCTAGCTGCTCCAAGATAGTCTTCACAATGTGTATGTTCGTCCGCTCGTTGTTACCGCCAATATTATAGACTTCACCATTACATCCCTTGTGAATAACAAGATCAATCGCACTGCAATGATCCTCCACATAAAGCCAATCCCGAATGTTCAAGCCATCTCCGTATACAGGCAGAGCTTCATCATTCAGCGCACGTGAGATCATAAGCGGAATGAGCTTCTCCGGGAACTGAAGCGGACCATAGTTGTTAGAGCAACGCGTAATATTTACAGGCAAACCAAAGGTTTCGTGGTAAGCACGCACCAGCATATCTCCTCCTGCTTTGGAGGCAGAGTAAGGGCTGTTAGGTTGAAGAGGAGTATCCTCTGTAAACAAACCGGTTGGACCTAAAGATCCATACACCTCATCCGTCGATACTTGAACAAATTTGGTGATATTGTGTTTTTTAGCCGCTTCAAGCAGTGCCTGGGTTCCATTCACATTCGTACGCACAAAAACATCCGGTTCCAGTATGCTGCGATCCACGTGTGATTCTGCTGCAAAGTTAACCACTACATCTACACCCTGGCCAATCAAACGATCCATCTGGGCAGCATCCGTAATATCTGCTTTGATAAAGGTATGTCGCTTGTTACCCTCAAGAGATTTTAAATTCTCCAAATTACCCGCATAGGTAAGTGCATCTACATTGACGATTTCATAGTCCGGGTACTGCTCAAGCATATACATAACAAAATTACTTCCAATAAATCCGGCGCCGCCGGTAACGAGCAGTTTCATGAATGGGAACCTCCTAATTACTTCACTTCAAAATTAAAATTGATCTCCGCGTCCTTCAGCAATGGATGCCTCTGATCCTTGTCGGACAAGACCGGATTGGACGTAGGCCAATCAATTCCTAGTGCCGGGTCACTCCATAATATGCCGCGATCATGCTCCGGGGAATAGTATTCGTCTACTTTGTACAAGACTTGGGTGTCTGGAACCAAAGTACAAAAACCGTGAGCAAACCCTTTTGGAACGAGTAGTTGGCGGTGGTTGTGTTCGCTGAGAATAAAGCCTTGCCATTGACCAAACGTTGGGGACCCTTTACGAATATCTACGATAACATCGTAGATCGCGCCGGAAATAACACGAATCAGCTTGGTTTGAGCTTTGGGATTAAGCTGATAGTGCAAGCCACGAAGTACCCCGGGTTGAGCAGACAAAGATTGGTTATCTTGGATAAAATCATAGTGAAGCCCGTTTTGTTTCATGACGTTATCGTTATAACTTTCCATGAAAAAGCCCCGATGATCACCGTGAACTACGGGTTCAAATAGAAAAGCTCCTTCTAATTTTAAGGAGGTTGTCTTCATCATGCCGCTCCTTCCTTTTAAAGTTTTAATTTACCATACTCATCTCCAAATTGAATATCTTGTGATAATTCGTTTGCTTTAGCTAGAGAAGCATGAGTCCCAGCGTCGGTCCACCAGCCCTGCAAAATATCGAAAGTCAATTGGTTATTTTGAATATAAGCGTTATTAACATCCGTGATTTCTAGTTCACCTCGAGCGGATGGCTTTAAGGTATCGATAATCTGAAACACTTTACTATCAAACATATATATGCCAGTCACCGCGTAATTGCTTTTAGGTTTTTGCGGCTTCTCTTCTATGGATACAATACGCTTACCTTCAATCTCTGGAACCCCAAAACGTTGCGGATCAGAGACTTCTTGGATCAAGATTTTCGCTCCTGTACCTTGTAATCTAAAATTCTCAACGTATGGGGATATATCATCAGAAAATACATTATCCCCCAAAATCACAGTCATTTGATCATTACCTACAAAGTGTTTGGCAAGATTCAGGGCTTGAGCGATTCCTCCAGCCTCATCTTGAACTTTATATGTAAAGGTAACTCCCATGTCACTACCACTACCAAGCAGGTTTACAACATCCCCCATATGGTCTTTGCCAGTAACGATTAGAATATCCTTAATACCAGATTTTTTAAGCTTATGCACAGAGTGAAAGATCATAGGATACTTCCCCACAGGAAGGAGATGTTTGTTAGTAACCTTTGTTAGGGGATATAAGCGCGAGCCAGTCCCTCCTGCTAAAATAATACCTTTCATATTGACCTCCTGTGAATTTTTTTTATATTTTCACAAATTATCTCTACCGTCTTCAATGACAATTCGGGATATATTGGTAAAGTAAGAACTTTATCGCTAATTGCCTTTGCATAAGGTAAATCAAATCCACTAAATTCCCCTTGAAAGCAATCATAATCCGTAGCAAGAGGAAAAAAATACTTCCTTGTAAAAATATTGTTTTTTTCAAGCAATTCTTTAACTGTATCTCTTGATGCTCCAAATAGTATTGGATCAAAAAGTACTGGAAAATAGGAATAATTATACTCAGTATTATCTGAGCTATAATTTAGTAATTGTATCCCTGGAATATCTTGAAGAAGATTAACATACGTATCCGTTATTAATTTCCTTTTATTTATATTAGTTTCAACATACTTTAAATTAACGAGCCCCATTGCAGCTTGAAATTCATTCATTTTTGCATTATAGCCAACCATTTCAACTGATTCAGGACCACTAATACCAAAATTTTTTAAAAGATTAATTTTCTTTTTATAATTAATATCTTTATAAACTAACACCCCTCCCTCAATTGAATGGAATAGTTTAGTCGCATGAAGGCTAAACATAGATAAGTCTCCATGAGAGGCGATTGATTTTCCATCTAATTTAACTCCGAAAGCATGCGCAGCATCATATATGACTTTCAAGTTATGCTTCTTTGATATCTTCTCAATCTCATATACATTACAAGGGGTGCCAAAAACATGTACTGGTAAGATCGCCACTGTATTTTTATTTATTAATTTTTCAATTTTAGAAACATCGATATTATAGTCATCTTTGTCTACGTCACAAAAAACCGGCTTTAAACCACAATTTACTATAGCATGTATGGTCGAAGCAAATGTAAACGGCGTAGTAATAACCTCACCTTTCAAATCTAATGTTTTTAATCCTGTTTCCAAAGCAAGGTGCCCATTGACTAAAAGACTTATATTTTCAACTTCACAATAATCAATCAATTTTTCCTCAAATTCTTGATGTAACACTCCATTATTTGTGATCCAAGAATTATTCCAGAGCCGTTCTATTTCTGATGTAAACTCTGAAAACGGGGGCATAAAAGTTCTTGTTACATTTACAGGCGAATCTAGCCTTTTTAATTCATACATTGATATATGGCCTCCCTCTAAAAATAATATTTTCGCCTGTTCTCTCTCATTCGTAGTTCTAAAACTTCAACTTCTCAGCTTAAGCGTAAAATAGAATTATCCATTTCCCTAAAAAACATGTGATATTAATTGAGATTAGATTCCATTGGCCAAAATGTCTAATACTAATTCTAAAGTAATAATTGACCTCCTCTTTATCGTGTTAACCATCCTGAATCAGGCTATGATTCTGCTCAATTTTATTTCACTTTGGCTTTTCCGTTGCTTTTTTTGAGGTTGTTTATCTAAAAATGAGGTTCAGGTGATGGGATCGAATAAAATATAAAACTTTTTCTTATATTCCCAAAATTCATATTTTATTCCGAAATAATTGTATCTTATTCAGTTAGCATATTATAGGTTTAGCTCAATCTCAGAAATGACTTAAAACTCATTTATCCATTTCTCTGGCTGCTACTGAAATAACTGTAGTCGAATCATAAACATCTTTAACAACAATTGCCCCTAGACCGACTTTACTATTTTTACCTATTGAAATTTTTTCCTTAATTGAGGCTCCTGCACCTATAAGTGTTAGTTCGCCAATATTTACATTACCTGATATAATAGCACTTGGATTTATAGTACAAAAATCACCTATGGTTACATCATGACCTATATTACAAGAACGATTTAACAATATAAAATTCCCTAAATTAATATTTACCGTCATATTAACACCTGAACATATCACGTTCCCAAATCCCATTTTATTATTTATACTCTGAGATAAATTAGCAAGAGGATGTATTAAATTAGGAAAAACTATATTTGATACTTTCATATCTTCTATATTCTTTCTAATTTTCTTCTTTGAAAACGGATCTGCTAGTCCGATGACAACTCCCATAAAAGGGAAATCACGGCATAAAAATTGAAATTCATCGTTTGTACAAACTATTTCTACTTCCTCAATTTTCTTTCCAACCTCAGATTTATCATTTGTAATAAATCCTATGAGATTGTAGATTGTCTGATACATTAATCCGTTAATTTCATCTATTAAAGCTTTAATTTCTTTAGCACACCCTCCAGTACCAAATATAACTATGGGTAGGCCAGTCCATGAATTCATCATTTTTTTCGTCCTTGCTTCCCGAAAAGCTTTTTTAGTTTAGAATACAAATTAGGGTCTTTTTGTATTTTTCTTTTTGCACTGTCTAAAATAACTTGCTGAGTAGATTTCTCGAAAACATCTACAATATCAAGAGAACCACTCATCTCGAAAAAATCCTTATCACGGAAATTGAATTTTTCTTCTAAAATCCTTCTCGTTGTCTCATTGTTAAGCAACTTACTTAATTTTTTCAGACCAATTAAATTATAGATTGGTTTTATGTCACCTGAGATCTCTCTAAAATATGCAAAAGCTTTTTCACATTCTAATTCATCACTTGTATATATTTTAGAACTTTTATCTTTCAAAAACCCATCTATAAAATCTTCATCTGAGATCCCATTAAAAAAATCATCCATTATGATAAAAAGTTCATTTTTGTTTCTGATAATATTTTTATAAGTTACAGAGCTAGTATTCATTTCATTAGATAGTATTCTAAAATAGACTAACTTTTCCTCCATTACATGGATATTATATTTTTTTATCACATTTATCCACATTGAAAAGTCTGGAAGTTGTCTAAAACTTGGATCATACATACCTATTTCTGAATAAATGGAACGTTTGATTAAAAGGGATGGGTGACAAAAACAATTTAGTTTATAGAATAGTTGGTGTAGCCACTCTCCAGAAGATTTATTAGACTGAGTAAAAGCGTCTGCCCAAAAATAGTCACTTTTCTTTAATATATTATTTAACTCATCAATAAAGTAAGCATCGGTAAAGACACATGACACTTGTGGATTATTCTCCAAGTACTTCATTTGTTTTTCAAGTTTATTTTGTTCCCAATAGTCATCTGAATTCAATAAAGCAACGTAATCAGAGTCTGAAGATAAGACCCCATAGTTAAGAGTATCAACAGCACCTTGGTTAGTTTGAAAACAAAAAGATTTAATTCTTTCATCCTTATATGACTGGATAATTTCATTCGAGTTATCAGAAGAAGCGTCGTCCACAATTATTAATTCAAAATTTTTGTAAGTCTGATTTAGAACACTATCGATAGCTTGCTTTAAAAATTTAGAATGATTGTAGGAAGGTATTATAACTGATACTTTAAGATCCTTATTCAAAAATACACACCCGCTTATTTATAGAATTTCGGTGGAATAACCAACTTGAGAAAATGAATAAAAATCGGAGGAATATATTTTTTTATTATATTCTTCACACTTTCCTTATTTTTAATATCTAACGGCCCTTCAATAATGGAAATTCTTTCCACCAACCTATTCTTGTGTAATTTAAATTCCTCATGATACAATTTTTCTAAGAAGTAGTCATAATCATCAATTAATTTAATAGTTTCATTTAATTTTTCAACCTCATCTTTTTGACTCCATGTGCCATTAGGATGCAAGCGATACACGGACATTACTTCCGGTAGATAAGCTATTAGCCCTTCTTGGGAAACAACAATATTTGTCATCCAGTCGTAAACTGTAAGCTCATAAAGTGATTCTTTAATCATTTTTATATTTTTAGTTCTGTAAACACAAGTAGAAAAATTACCAATAAAATTGTCCAAAACCAGTTCCGATGTATTAATTAATTGAAAACTTTTATCCCAACTCCACGGCTGAACCTTATGCCTTTTCTTTTTCATATCATGAACAACAAATTGATTGAACGTCAGTACGCAGGCTTTATTTGATTCTAAGAAATCAACATGTTTTTGTAATCTTTGGGGATCGGTCCAGTAATCATCTCCTTCTAAAACAGCCAAATATTCACCATCACATGCAGCAAATCCTCTTTTATAATTAAGTGTAATTCCTAAATTGTCCTGTTCAGGTAGGATTTTAAAGAGTTCTGGATACTCATTGGCATATTCAGCTATGATATTGTTTGTTTGATCAGTTGAACAGTCATCTGCAACTATTATTTCATAATTGAAATTAGTTTTTTGCTCAAGGATACTTTCAATTGCTTGCTGAATATACTTCTCATGGTTATATGTTACCAATAGAACACTACAAATAATTTTCTTATCATACATCTCATCTTCTCCTTAATTTACCTATAAATTTATATAATCTATTCGATAATCTCACTATTCTAGTATTCATTTTTTCTTTCAAAATATTATTCTCATTCTTCAAACCATCGTTTAATTCTAAAATAATTTCCATATTTTTGTGCAATTCCTTCAATTCCGATTCAAGCTTCATCGTTTTTTCTTTTGTATCCTCTTTTTCAAATTCCAATCGTTTCTCCAATTCATTAATTAACTCTTCATATTCATACTTTTGTGTTTTCAACTTTTTCTTATATTCTTTGTTTCTTAATATAATTTTTTTGAAAATTGTATTTTTTTTAGCTTCAGTCTTTTTAATTTCTAGGAGTTGGTCAACTATATCATTAGAAATATACAAATCATCTTTTATATATTGAATAATTAATTTTATTCTTCTTATGGGATTAACCTTTGATTCAAAAATAATCTGAGGGTCATCTCCCAAAAAAATAAATTGGTCTTTCAATCTAAAAAATGAGTTGGTTTGAACATTATAATTATTCAACCTATTCCCTGCTTGATCATATAATCCTACCTCTAACAGTTTTATGATACATCCTTTTGGTGAAGGATCGATTCTTACCTGACTAGAATAGGAAACTAAATCTAGATCAACTTCGTATATAGACTGTAATCTGTTTAACACCATAGAATAACTGTCACTCTCGTTAAAACCATCATTTGCATTCCAATAAATTTGCAAATGTAAGTCTCTAAGATTACTTTGTTCTTCTTGAACTTCTCCAACTTTTTGTGAACACATGAAATTAATGGTTTCTTCGAAATGTTTTAATTTTGCTTCATCTTCTTTAGTCATTGTTCTAGTTAAATCTTTAATTAGACTTGGAAGTTTTTGAATTTTTCTTTCGAAACCATTCTTGCCATATATAATAAAGTTTCTTACTGAATGTTTATCATCAAAATCTTTAAAAAAAAGATTTTCATTATAATATTGGTTTATGGCCTTCCAATAAGAAGAGGCTTTAGAATGCAACCCAGATTTAAATTCCAATTGCATTAGCCTTTCGAAAAGTAAACTAGATGAATGTTTGAAATTTACTGAGTTTCCGGCAAAGTTATTAATAGTGTTTAAAATTTCAGTTATGTCTGGCAATCCATTTTCACGATGTTCTTTACTCCATAAAATCTCACCATCATATAAGAAATCAAAAAAGCAACCTAATCTCTCTTCTAATTCTTCTACTCCATGATTTGTAAAAGGAGCTGAAATTATAAAGCCGTATTTAGATACTCGTTCTATCTCATTCAAAAAAGCTTCCCTTTTATTCTTTGGAATATGCTCTAAAACATCTAAACCTATTACAAAATCAAATTCACAATCTGAAAAATCCAAATTAGTTGCATCGCCTTCAATGAATGAAGGATCTTCAAGAAGTTCTGGCGCCAAAATCAAATCAAGAAATTTAATTTCTTTTTTCTTTAAAAATTTTTCTAAATTCTTATGTTCATTGGCTCCTACTTCAAGAATCTTGAGCTTCTCATCTTCCAAATTCAATCCATTAAAAATAACTTCAACCATTTTATATCTTTGATACTGATGAAATGGAACCAACTTTAACCACCACCTAATTAATTTTTTTTATATTCACTTCATTAGGTACATATAATTTATTCCATATTTTATAAGGCTCTCTTTCTCTCATTTCAAAAATATATGAATTCTCTGTGTAGTCAACAAATACAGAGGTTCTATTTTTCACTACTGATGTTGATAAAACAGTAGATAAATTATATCTTCCTTCTACTAATGGTAATCTAGTTATGAATTCCACAATTATTTTTTGTCCTTTTTCTCCAGAAATTTCACCAATTTCTTCAATAAGTGTGTTACTACCTAAATATTCGATATTTTGTTTATCTCTTATATGGTATCCCACAGAAATCTGACATTTTTCATTGAATCTTATGTGCATTCTAACTTTAATCCTGTCATTAAAATCTGCATTATAAAGGAGATTGTTTCTCTCATCTAACAGTTCTAACTCTGTCAGAACTGCCTCCTTTGTCCCTTGTCTAAAATCCTTTACTTTCTCTTCGAAAGCTAAATTTTCTTTGAAGGGAATATCATCTTCTAATTTCAAGTTACTTAATGGAAAAGTTTTATCCTCTGAATTATCGCTCTTTTCCAGGCTAATGTTCATTTGTTCGCGTACATACTTAGCATACATATCTACTACATTTTCAGCTTCACCATAAGCTTCAATAGTGCCATTTTTTAAATACAAGGCCTTATTACATAAGGATTTTATAGAATTTAAATCATGACTTACATATAAAACTGTCACGCCTGTATGAAAGAGCTCTTTCATTTTAGTTACACACTTTGCCTGGAAATACATATCCCCTACACTCAATGCCTCATCTACTATTAAGATATCTGGCTGAACATTTATTGCAACGGAGAAAGCAAGTCTAGCAAACATGCCACTACTGTAAGTTTTAACGGGCTGATAGATATAATCTCCGAGTTCTGCAAAAGAAAGAATACTATCCAGCTTTGCAGTTATTTCTTCTCTATTAAATCCCATCATTAGTCCATTGAGGTAAATATTCTCAATCCCAGTGTACTCTAGATTAAAACCCGCCCCTAGCTCAAGTAAAGCCGCAACTCTACCCTTCACTTCAATTTCACCACCAGAAGGTGTGAGCACTCCAGTAATTATTTTCAACAGAGTGGACTTCCCAGATCCATTTTCTCCTATGATCCCTACAATCTCACCTTTATTAATTGTTAAATCTATCTCGTGTAGGGCATGATGCTCTGAATGCAGAATTTTATTGCGATGAAGCAAAGATTCTTTTAATCTGTCTACAGGAGACTTATATAGTTTATATACTTTACTAATTTTTTCAGCCCTTATCGCTGTAAGATCCATAATCAGATACCCACCTCACAAAAATTAAAGTACATCAGACAAGTGTGGTTTAAGCTTTTTAAAAACTCTATTTGAAATAAAAAAATTCACAGTTATCACACAAAAGAAGTATAATGAGAGTTTATATTTTTCAAAAAACCATATTTTATTTATCATAGAATCCCGAAACCCTTCCACTATATAGTAAAAAGGATTCAACTTAAATATAAAAATCCAATTGTCTGATAGAACCTCTACCGACCAAAGAATTGGAGTTAACCACATACCAAATTGTAACAAAATTGAAATCACATAAGTAAAGTCTTTAAAAAATGGAGTTATCGCCGCTGTTAGCCACGAAATACTTGAGATTAATATAACACTACATAAAGTATAATATATTATCTGAAGAGAATAATAAGTTATTGGGTAGTTATAAAATAAAAAAAACACGAACATGATAATTAGGAAAAACAAATGTACGAAAAAAGCAGATATAATTTTGATTAGAGGCAATAGTTCAATTTTAAATACAACCTTTTTCACCAAATAGTTATACTCTATGTAACTACTAGCAGATGTTGTAACAGCCTCAGAGAAATAAAACCAAGGTATTATACCAGCTACAAACCATAGAATAAAGGGAGCATCGAGTTCAGCAGGTCCACTAACTTTTAATCCCTTCTCAAATACAAACCAATAAACAAGTATCGTAACTAACGGCTGGAGCAATGCCCATAAAAGACCAAAATAAGACCCTGCATATTTTGACTTGAAATCATTTAAAGCAAGGTTCTTGGTCATGAAATATAATTTCTTGATATTACCAATACTAATTTTTTTCACCATTTCTATCCCCTAATTCTCTTAATCTTTGAATTACAAAAAAAACTCCATGTATGACTATGATAGTTTTTAGTTTGAACTCCATTTATGGCAAACTGATAAAAATAGTTTTGCATAAAGTTATCTCTCCTAGCTCACTTCTCTCACATATGCTAAAATATTGTCGTATCTACAAGAAAAGGAGACTCAAACCTTGTCGAATCCAGTATACGGGAAACAAATGAAAACGTCGAGTAAGGCTACAGCCAATTCGGCATCGACGCTCCTATGGTCATTGTCCATAGGACTTATCTTATTTTTACTCTGGTCCGCGTTCCAAGTTGCGTTATTTAATGGTCAATTGCTTCAATTTGAGGCACCCATTTATTGGGCTGTTGCCATTACGACCCTCCTGTTCATCCTTTGGGTGGCAATCTACTTTAAGCAGATGAAGTTAGAAACACAGCAAGATTGGCTCAAAGTAGCCGTTATATTACTTCCTCTTACCTATGTACTATCACTCATTAATGCAGCATCAGAATACTTGGCGAATAATATGATTCTCATCCAATGTATTTATGCCATAATTTTTGTGATGACGATGTACCTGCTTCAAAACAACAAAATCAATCATATCATACAATCTTCCTTAATAGGAATTGCATATGTTATTGTCGGATTTGGTTTGTTAAATTGGCTAGGGGCCTTTAGTTTTGCAGGTAAACTAGTTGGATGGTTTTCTGCTGGCGTAATTAATGGTGCATACAACCAGGCCATCTGGAATGATTCCAACGGTGCGAGGCTTGCGTCCGTGTTTCAGTATCCCAATACATACGCAGCATTTCTAATGGCATTCTTGTTTATTTCCATCTTCAGCATGATTCGTTCCAAAAGAATATTCACACAACTGTTGCATGGCTTCATGCTTGTTCCCATTATTCTGTCATTGCTTCTGACGCTCTCTCGTACAGGACTTGTAATGTTGCCTATCGTATTTGTTATCCTATTATTTTTGCTTAAACCAACCAAACAAATTCTATGGTTTATCTATTGTGCCGTATCGGCAATTGGCACGCTGTTGGTTTTAAACCCGATTAACACTGCTGGAATTGAACTTCAAAAGCAATTCACAGGTTCTCTTGCAGCCAAGAGCTGGGCGATCCTTATTGGAGCATCGCTTGTTGTTGCGTTGTTGTGTTGGGCGATCCAGCGCTTTGTAGCCCCTAAACTTGAAGTCAAGCTTCAATCTTGGTCAGCTCGAAAAGCATCCAGTGTATGGATTCCGCTAGGTTCTGTAGTTCTAACCGTTGTGATTGCTGTGCTATTGCTCGGTACGGGCGTGCGTAACATTTTGCCGGATAGTATTAGCACACGACTTGAGAATATCAACTTCCAGCAGCACAGTGTGCTGGAGCGTATCACATTCTACAAAGATGCTACGAAACTATTTGCCGATTATCCTGTAATCGGGGCAGGTGGCGGAGCATGGACTGCATTGTATGAAAAGTATCAGAACAATCCTTATGTCAGTGCCCAAGCACATAACTTTTTCATGCAATATCTTGTTGAGGTTGGCCTTGTTGGATTTCTAGTATTTATGGCGTTTATACTATATGTTTTCTATCAATATGTTCGATCGTATGTCAGACGGAATGAAGAGGATCGCGAATCACATTTAATGTACTTTATTCTTTCCATGTCCATCCTCGTGCTCAGTCTTCTTGATTTCAACATGAGTTATGTCTTTATTGGAATGCTGGTATTCCTTGGTCTTGGAGGCATGAGTGCCGCGATTGAGCCTAAACCAACTCGTCGTTTAAAAATGGGAGAAGCTGCGGCACGCGGAGTGTACAGTACAATTGCTGGAATAGCGATTATTGTGCTTCTCATCGTTTCTGTTCGATTCCTACAAGCTAATCATTATGCGATTGAAGGTAATGAGCTCGCAAGGAGCAGTCAAGATTTCCGGCAAATCAAAGCTCCACTGGACAAGGATTTGTCCATCCGCAACACACATCCGGATTCACTAATGCTTCTAGCGTCACTTTATCAACAAGGCTACACGCAAACGAAAGATGAGCAATTCTACACAGAAGCCGTGCAATTGTTGCAGCGTGGCCTCGAAGCAGAACCATACAATAAAGGTATGGTAAAACAACTCATTGGCATATACGAATTGAAAGGCGAAAACGACCAGGCATATACGCTACGAAAAGAATATGCAAGCAACTATATTTGGGATATGGACTGGTACGAGCAATTGATCAACCGTTCATTCGATCTGGGGTATCAGGCACTTGGACAAGGGGATACTACAAAAAAGAATGCCTATTTCACTTCAGGAGTCGCCGCATATCAGCATGTAGTAGAGGGAGTGGAGCACCTTAAAACTCTCCCTAAAGGACAGCTTCAAGGTCAGCCATTCCAAGTCACCCCAATCATGATTCTCAATGCTGGGAAAATGAAGTATATGTCCAACGACCTTCCAGGAGCTACCGCTGTACTTCAAACGGGAATTGCGGAAGATCTGACGGATGCGACAAATCGTGAAATTGCTCGTTGGTACCTCGCTTCGCTCAAACGAGAATTTAAACTGGACGAGGCTCTATATAATAAACTGATTGCCATCTCATCTAGTGAAGCAGACGAAATCAAACGAATTGCAGAATTAACTTTTAATTAGAACCTATCCACACTTGTTGTTATAGTTTTATATAAAAAAGGTTTGCCTTATAAGGCAAACCTTTTTTTGTCTAGTCCTTAGTAGAAACATCATAAAGAAGTAGTAGATTGATAACTTCAGTATGGGAATGGCTCAATTATCAGTCTGATACCACGATCTCTTTCAAATACCTGAGCAAATCTTCCCGTAGATCAGGACGCTGGAGTGCATAGTGGATGGATGTTTCAATAAAACCTAACTTCTCACCCACATCATGGCGCAAGCCATCAAAATGATACGCGAGAATCTGTCTTTGCTCGTTCAGACGAGATAAAGCATCCGTCAACTGAATCTCTCCGCCTACACCGGCAGACTGCCTACCCAAGATTTCAAATATGTCGGGAGTAAGAATGTACCGGCCCATAATCGCCAGATTCGAAGGAGAATTCTCCGTTTTCGGCTTTTCAATCAAACGTCGCGCTCTGAAAACACGTTCATCCGTACGAGTTAGCAACTCTCCATCGATAATACCGTAACGGGATACTTCACTCCAATCGACAGGTTGCACGCCGACAATCGGAGACTGCAGTTCGTCGTAGACTTCAATCATCTGCTGCAAGCATGGGTGATCCGCTTCAACAATGTCGTCCCCGAGCAGGACGGCAAACGGTTCATTGCCAATAAACTTGCGAGCACACCAGATCGCGTGACCAAGTCCTTTCGGTTCCTTTTGCCGGATATAATGGATGTCAGCCATCTCGGAAGGTTTACGCACTTCGTTCAGCAGATCCCACTTCTGTTTGTCTGCGAGATTCTGTTCAAGTTCAAAGGAATAATCAAAGTGATCCTCGATCGCCCGTTTCCCTTTCCCTGTCACGATAATAATATCTTCAATTCCTGAGGCAACAGCTTCTTCAATAATGTATTGAATGGTTGGCTTGTCCACAATGGGCAGCATTTCTTTCGGCATGGCCTTGGTGGCAGGCAGGAACCGGGTTCCCAGTCCGGCGGCTGGAATAATCGCTTTGCGGATACGTATAGGAAACACTCCTTTGGCTGGATCAAGATAGTATAGGGATAACACGATTAATGAGTTGGTAAAAGCGGTGCATTTCTCTATACATTACCACAATTTATTAACAATCGTTGTATAAAAATCGAGTTTCCTCTACACCATTAACAACTCGCGAATATCGTGCTCGGATAATGTCGTTGATCCTCCGTCGCCTGGTTCAATGACCTCAGCAATCAAGTCCTTCTTCCGCTGTTGCAACTCCAAAATCTTCTCTTCAATCGTGCCCTCCGTCACAAGACGAATCACCTGAACCACTTGTTTCTGCCCCATACGATGAGCTCTTCCAATCGCCTGTTCCTCCACGGCGGGATTCCACCACAGATCATATAATATGACGGTATCGGCTCCCGTCAGGTTCAGTCCGGTTCCACCAGCCTTGAGCGAGATCAGAAACAGTTCAGCTTCTCCCTCATTAAACCTGCGGCACATGTCTACACGACTCTGGGCAGGGGTTTGTCCATCCAGATAAAACAAGCTGTTGCCTTGCGCTGTAAGAGTCTGACGAATGAGGTTAAGCATACTTGCAAACTGGGAGAAGATCAGAATGCGTTTGCCAGCGGCCAGACAGTCCTGGACGGTCTCCAGCAGTTGCTCCATTTTTCCTGAATCCCCTTGATATCCGTCAACAAATAGTGCCGGGTGACAACATAACTGACGCAGGCGAGTGATACCGGCCAAAATTTTGATCCGGTTTTTCTGGAAACCGTTGTCTTCCATGTCCTTAGTTGTCTCATCCTGAAGCTGAGAGAGATACGCTGCGTAAAGCTTTTTCTGTTCGACCGTCAGCTCAGAGCGTTGCACCGTCTCAATCCGATCCGGCAATTCTTCCAATACATCTTTCTTCAAGCGACGGAGAATGAACGGACGTACCATACGCGAGATGCGTTCTGGCGGCAAGTCACGAAATCTTCTGTAGCTCGGGAATAAACCCGGAAATACGGCTTCAAAAATAGACCACAGTTCATCCAGTGAATTCTCGACGGGTGTACCTGTCAGGGCAAAACGGCGCGGCGCCTGAATTTGTTTGACGGCTTGCGCTGTCTGGGACGATGCATTTTTGACTGCCTGTGCCTCGTCCAGAATCAGGGTATGAAAAGTTCTTCCCAAATACGTATCCAGATCACGTCGTAGCAACGGATACGATGTCACGATCACATCCGCCTTGTCCATATCCGCCAGCATGCTGGCGCGTTCATCCTTCTGTCCTGCGGCGATCAATACATTCAAATGCGGAGCAAACCGTGCAAACTCATTCGCCCAGTTGTAAGTTAATGAAGCAGGCGCAACAACCAATACCGGCGGATGTGTCATTCGCGTGCGAATGGTCAGACCGTCTTGCTGCGAGGTGTGCCATGCATCATCTATCGTTCCACTGACGTTAGCCAAGTAAGCCTGCTTAGACCCATCCATGGTCCAATTATTAGAAATGGAGTTGTGTTTATCAGCTGGTAGCACTGCCTCTTGTCCCTGCTCATACACGGGTCTCTCCTGTAATGAAGCTGTGATGTAGGCGATACTTTGCAGTGTTTTACCCAGTCCCATATCATCTGCCAGAATGCCGCCAAATCGGTAATGTGCGAGCGTACGAAGCCACTGATACCCGCTTGCTTGGTAATCCCGCAGCACGGGCGCCAGCGTCTGAGGTAACGGAAAGTCCATCCGGTCAGGATCACGCAGATCATCGAGGAAACGTTTGAGCGATCCTCCCCATTTCACATGACCCGAAACCTCATCTCTGCCCGGAAGCTGCAACGCTCTCACGGCAGGCAACCGGATATGGCTGCTCTGGATATCCTTTGCTTCCAGTCCAAGCGCGTCAGCCATGTGAGCGAAGCTGCTCGCGCCATCATTTTCAAGTGACAGAAAGACACCGCTTCGCAGGCGGAAGAAAGCTTTCTTTTCCACAATGCTGCGCATCAGTTCTTGCAACTCTTGCTCGTCGACTCCCTCCATCTCGAAGGAAATCTCCAGCCAGTCCAGTCCTTTTCCCAGATCAGCACGAACCTTCGGCGGTACCGGATACGTTGGCATCATCGCTTTCACAGCATTCGGCATATAGATATCGGCCAGCTTCTCAAACTCAGGCAACAGGTGATACATCACATCATAGATGGCGTCCTCACGTTCGCTTGCCCAGACACTCCCCTCCCGCTCCAGAAAAGAACGATCCAGCCTCTCGATGAGATTGCGTTCCTTAAAGCGGTCACGGATCAAGATGACTTTCTTTTCTTCCTCGTTAATCAAATACTCGGCCAGCGGGTTAATGACCATGACGCCATAATCGAATTCCAGACGTGCTGTAATGCGTTCCCGGTAAAAGTCGATGTACAGTTTCGGTGACAACTCGGGTTCGGCAATCTGTTCGCGCACATGGGAATCAATCGACAGATGCCCCAATGTCCGCAGCTCCGGTACAACATGCTGCACAAACTCATCCACCTGCTGTGACGAGATATCAATGCTTTCTTTAATGCCGTAGGATGTGAGCGCACGGTTCAGGTCCTCCAGACTTCTCATCTGCGTCGGTTCTAACATATAGAACTGTCCCTCGACGACTGCCGCATCATATGCCGGAAGCAGAATCAACTCACGCAGTCCTGACACCTCCAGCTGATACCCTTCATTCGCCCCCTCTGCGATCCGGTAAAATAGAGGCAATGCTCCCTCGCTTAGGGTTAACGGACCATTTGCCAATCCTGTTCCCTCCATGCGGCTATCCGCTTGCATAAGCAACTCCAGCAGTGGCTTCCAGACAATGGGAGCGATCAGGATATCGCGACCGTCCGAAGCACCCAGATACCCCGAAATGGACTCGCGGTATGCCTCTTCACTCTGTCTCATACGAATGAGCATGGAAAGGATAGCCTGATCTTCCGCCCGAAACACATGTAGCAGCGGATCATAATGAAACAGCTTGGTGAAGGACATGGGCTCGCCCTTTTCAATACAGTTCAGGAACTGCTTAACCTTCTGCACGACATAGAGCCGTTTGTTGCCCACTTTTAATTCAAGCGCCAACTTAGCTCCACCTTTATGCACATGTACCAGCTTACAGATGAACTGTACCTGTAATTCTTCTCGTAGCATGGAGCGGGTAACCGGTGCTGTGTATTTTGACTCTCGTTCATGCGGCAATCTGCGATCCTTCGCAAACAAGGATAAAATCTGGTCTGCCGTACGGTAGGACGGTTTGTCCGCAGAGCGGCCCCAGCCTGAGGCTGAACTCGGACGACCTGCCTGTGCAAAAGGAGAAGGGGACAACGACTGCGGCTTATGCTGCTGCGATTGATGAAGTTGATGAGGTTGTTCCAATTGCTGCGATTGCTGACCTTGTGCTGTAGATTTTAAATCTGAATAAGGCCGTTCCCATTTCTCTTCTTCGACCAGTGTGCCTACTTTTGAAGGTGTCCCTCTGCCACCAGACAGTTCTGGTGTATCCTCACGTTCATGAATAACAAGCAGAACAGCCGCAATATGCTTGCAATAGTCATAATAGTTGCCATATGCAGGGCAGTTGCAATGCGCTTCAATCTCTCCCGCATCGTCCAGGTCTACCTTCACTTCGTAGGCTTCCGTCCCCCGAACAACAGCTTGATAATGACGTCCGTCTTCACTCACAGCCAGCTTGCCAATCCTGCCAGACTGTTGATATTCTTCACCGTGTTTGAATGCCGTGACCCCGCACAGCAATTTGATATCCATCATCGTAAATGGAGCCACGCTTCACACCTCCTTGGTTGCCGATGCCGCTTTTATAGAAAAAACCCCAAGAGCTCCGTAAAGCGAGATTGGGGTTGCTTATTATTTCACCAGTTGACCGCGTGTAACGCCCAATTGGTTCGTTGCTTTCAGGGTTTTCCATACTTGTGTTCCGCTGATCTCGCCGCGTAGTGCACGGTTGTACAGGTCGATAACTTCCTTCACCTGCTCCGGTGTCTCTTCCAGGAACTCGACCCGGTAACGGGATACACCCAGATCCATAAAGTTAGTCAGATACTCTGCACCAGACTGTTCTACGGCATTATATACCGTGTTACGGCAGCCCTCATCCACACGTACCGGGTGAGACATACCAATTCGGTCTTGCAGGGAAGCCCGCTTTTCTTCGCAAGGACGTCCGCAGTTCGTATAGTCGGTGCCTTCACTCATAAACGTACAGTACACGCAGTGCTCCGTGTGGAACATCGGCAGATGCTGATGGATTACCACTTCGGTCTGACTTGTACGGGAGTTACCGAGCAGATCAACCATCTGCTGAATGTTCAAGTCATACGACGGCGTGATCCAGTCGCAACCTGCCTCCAGGAACAATTCCACTGCCTTGTGGTTGGCGATGTTCAAGGAGAAGTCCCCGATCAGCTGCGGATGCTTCGCGTCCGGATTCATTCTACGGTGACGCAGGTAGAAGTAAAGCGCACCTGTATTACGAACGAGTACCGCATCCGGCTCCAAACGCAAGATATTGTTGTGATAGCCGTTCTCGCCAGGCATATGAATACGCGGCGTAGCCAGCGCGATTTTACGACCTGCAGCATGTACAGCTTCCACGGCTGCCGGGAATTGCTTGATAAACTCAAAGTCGGCGTAGATCATGCCGACGCCAGCTTCCAGCGCTGCCTCCACTTGTGGCAGGCTGCGGCACAGCGCGGTCAGCTCTGCTTGACCGCGAGCTACTGGCGATGCCGGTTGTGCCGCATCGCCGTACACGTCCACCGCCCGCTTCACGTAGACGGGCGGTTTCGGGCGCTCGCCCGCGAGTTGTTCAACCGCCTGACGGCGAATATTGTTCAACTCGCGCATCGGGATGATGACGTCACCGTGCAGATTGACGTCTAGTTCCTCAAGCTGGAACACGGTGCCGCCGAGACGTCCGAATTGCTCCTCGAGCAATTCATGGGTCATCGGACGTTTCTGGGCAATGTCCAGTTCCATCTCCGAATCCACGCGCACGGTCGTTCCCTTCTGCACGTCGGTCCACCACGTGCTGAGCGGCTGGCCCGGGCTGCCGATGACTTTCACTTTGACCGGGAAGACACGGTAAGGCTTATCGGTCTCAAAGCTTTGACGCAGACGTTTGTCGAGCGCAGGGTCATTGGTTTTCCATACCTTATCGCCGACTTTTACGCGGCGCAAGTCTACATCACTGCGGCCTGGTACGATGTCCACGATCCAGCCTTCGCCGGCTTCGCCTTCGATCTTCACACCTTTGCGGCGTACATCATATACACGTCCGCCCTCTTCTTTTTTCGTTGGATCACCAGCGTCGAACACGATGCCGTCTCCACGTTTCACAGGTGCATCCAGTTTCAGCACAACACCATCACGCAGCACTTGATCTACACGACCCAGGTAAACGCCACGGCTTTTCGGGAACGTCCCGTCTACCAGCTGTTTGTTGTTCGTGCCGTCCAGGAAACCATGTGTGAATCCACGCGAGAAGCTCTGTTGCAACTCACGAATCTCTTCTTTGCTTGTCCGTGTATTGTCACCGTCAAAATAACGGTCAATCGCTTTGCGATATTTGCTAACTACGTTCGCCACGTACTCTGGCGTTTTGAGTCGACCTTCGATTTTGAAAGACGTTACGCCTGCTTCAATCAATTCCGGCATGATATCAATGGCTGCCAGGTCTTTGGGAGACAACAGATATGCCACATCCCCCATCGGCTGGTGAACACCATCCACCATCAGATCGTACGGCAGACGGCACGCCTGCGCACATTCTCCACGGTTCGCGGAGCGTCCGCCCCACATTTCGGAAGTCAGACACTGACCCGAATAGGACACGCAGAGTGCACCATGCACGAATACTTCCATCGGAAGTTTCGCTTGATCACCAATCTTTTGAATCTGTTTCAGATTGTTTTCCCGTCCAAGTACGACACGTTCCATGTCAAACGGCTTCGTAAACTCTACCGCTTCAGGCGACGTAATCGTCATCTGCGTGGAACCGTGAATCGGAAAGTCCGGCGAAATCTCACGAATCATTTTGACCAGACCCAGATCCTGTACGATCACAGCATCCACACCCGCATCTACGCAGGCATCGATGAGTTCTTTGGCATCTTTCAACTCATTTTCAAAGATCAATATATTAAAAGTCAGGAACCCTTTTACGCCGTAACTGTGCAAAAACGCCATAATCTCCGGTAGCTCGTCCATACGGAAATTGTTCGCTCGTGCCCGTGCATTGAATTTTTCGACCCCGAAGAAAATCGCATCCGCCCCGTTGGCTACCGCCGAACGCATGCAATCCCAGTCCCCAGCAGGTGCCAGAAGCTCAACGTCTTCTCTTCGTATTGTTGCTGTTTTCATGTAGATCCTCCCCATACCGGCCTCAGCCAGTGTTCTTCCCTTGGTACCTGTATTTCGGTACGCCTGCATTGCTGTCAACGTCAAGTATCACTATATCTATACATTATGTCTGTATTGCCTGAAATCAAGGCCTACAGTCTCTCTATTTCTCAAATCAGCAGTAATAACTCCTGAACTAGTATAGTGTACCACTTCTGCACCGACTCTTCTACGGTTTCCTGAAAAAACCGTTTGTCATTTTCATCATTTTTCCATAGAGATTCCACTCATTCTCAACATATTTACACACCTTATTCCATTCATTGTAAAGTCGCAGCCAAAGAAAAACCGGAAGGTTCTTTAACCCTCCGGCAATTTCTACACATCTATATTGTTATTTAATAAAAGTAAATGAGTTCACTGCTTTTTCCAGCATGGCTGCCTGCACTTGCGTACGGTTCGCATCGTTCAGACCACTCGTGATCGTATACGTGATTCCATCCTTTTCAAACACAATCTGACGACCTGTATACGGCACACCCTTATCCACTTCATGGTACGTGAAGGAGAATGCCGGTACACCTGCAAAGGTCAGTTGTTCGCTACGGATCAGATTGAAGCTTTTTCGCGTTTTGGCTGCCTCTGCATAGGCCTCTCTCAGCTGACTAACCGTCATCTCAATCGACTTGTCCTCTGTAGCTGCAATGGAGAAGTTGCCACCCGTGAAGGTATAAACGACAGGTGAACTTTCAAACCGATCACTATACGGCGTCCAGTAGCGCGGAATATCCACGCTGTAATGATAGTTTTTGGACGTACGCGTGATCGTTTTCATTTTATCTGTCAGATATGGATCTTCATCCAGCTGACCGAAATTATCTTTTACCGTGTCAAAATCAATCTCTACACTCTTCATAATTCGTTCAAACCATGCTCGGTCTGCGGCCTGTCCTTCAGGGAACGTATACTCCGCGTAGTAACGATATCCGTTCTTCTGCAAAAGCACATCATATTCCGTCTGCCATCCTGACCCGAAGTTATAACGGAATTCATTCACCTCGGCAGTTTCGCCAGAGATTTCCGTTGTAAATGAACCAATTTGCTGATAACTCTCGGCTGTAAAGGTTTCACGCATCCACTTCTCGAGCTGATCACTCCAGTCCTTCACCGTTGCACCGGACTTGGCTGAAGTCACTCGAAGTTGCAAATAAGCACCGTCTTTATCTTTATAAACCATATTATTATTGTCCATGGACCAGCCCGCTGGAACCTTTAATTCAATTCCGTAATCATCATTCCATGCCGCACGCATGTCGTCCTCCACCGTGGAAAGATCCTTAATGGTTCGATCTGACTGCGAATATCTTGGTTCAAAAGAGTTGAGCAATGAAGCATGTTTGCCCAGATCTTTATAATTAATCGCCTCATAATCCGCCAAGTAGACATCATATTGACGACCGTCATGAATGTACTGGCGTAACTCCCACAACACGCCATCCGCATCTTTGACGACAACTCTTGCATAAGGATTGTTTCCTTTAGATACCGCTTCACGGTCCAGTACCGTATCTCCTGCCTGTTTAGCCACCTGCACGAGCTGTGTCAGCAAGTCATCCGCATCCAGTACCACATTCTGGTCACTCACATACACTTCGAGAAAATAACTTTCATCCGTAGCGCCAAAGGTCATCATGCGTTCCTGTTCATTCGTTTGCAACACCAGAAGATCGGCTGGATAATGAATCGACCAGCCATAATAGCTGTTGCCAATTCTCGTTTTCCCTTTGTCCAGGTCGATGCCGTCCTCATCCACACCCTCACCCGTTTGAAGCAAACGAATGACGATCTCTCCCGAACTGTTCGGCGCAATCGTTGCACCGATTCCTGCAGCAACCGGGCGAAGAGGAACCATTAACACACCATTCACCATTTTGGGGGCAGTCCCCATCTCCACTTTGGCACCGTCAATCCATGCGATGGAACTGTCTATTCTCAAGGCCACAACGTGTGGACCTTCCTTGATTTTGATGACATCATTTTTCTCCAGCCGCACTTCACTGCCAAAGGCTTTTTTGAATACGCCGACAGGCACCAATGTCACGCCTTTAATCGTGAGGGGTTTCGTGATGTTTTGTTTTTTGCCATTCATAAAAGCACTTGTACTTCCTGCTTTGACACGCAGCTCATTGGTGATCAAATCATCAGCTGCCCATACTGGCAGAGCTGTGCTTGCCAGCAACATCCCTGCTAATACACCCGTGCTCAGCACGCGTAACCATGACTTCTTCATTCCGTTCATTCGTCCTCTCTCAATTCGGGTTGCTTGCCGGGCTTATTGTTCTTCATCCGTTAAAAGCGAATCATCGGACGGCTCCTCAAGAGAGGCTCGATCCACAAGTGTCAATGTGCGGGTAACGATGTCTCCGTCCGTTTGCACCAGCAGCTTTACCTTTTGTCCAGGTAAGTAGGCTTTGAGTAGCTCATTGATATCGACTACCGAAGATACACGTTTGCCCGCAACGCTGTAGATAGCATCCCCTTCCTTGATCTTGGCTTTCTTCGCTTCAGGACTCAATACACTCGTAACCGTCAACGGATCTTCCGCAGGCAGACCTACAATGGCCGACCAGCTCTCTTCCAGCTGTAATCCGAGACTTGCCCGTTGGATCGTTCCATATTTAAAAAATTGATTGATGACAAAGTTCACGGTGTCTACAGGAATAGAGAAACCCATGCTCTCGATGCCCACGGCAGAGAATTTCATGGAGTTAATACCGACGACTTCTCCCTTTAAGTTAACGAGCGGCCCTCCACTATTTCCGGGATTAATCGCCGTGTCTGTTTGAATTAAGCGGTAGGACGCTTCCACCCCACGGTTCAGACCGCTGATCACGCCAACCGTGGCTGAGTTACGCAATGAAAAGGAGATCGGCGTGCCGATCGCAATTACCGTTTCGCCCACAGCCGCTTGCGAAGCTTTAGCAAAGACCGCAGGTTTGAGTGCTTTAGCGTTAATTTTAATCAGCGCAAGGTCACTTAACGGATCACTGAACGATTCTTTAATGTTATATGTATTCCCGTCAGTCGTGACAACGACCGGATCGAGCAGCTGATCAACCACGTGGGCGTTCGTCACAATCCATCCATTAGCGCGAATGATAACTCCTGTGCCATGTGCCAGATTATAACGATCGTTTGCCGATCCGTTCTGGTTTTCCGTCGTTTTACCTATAATCCCAACCACAGACGGAGATACCTTCTCAATCACTTTGGGAATGGCTTCGCTTCCCTTATACGTATATGTTCCCGATTTGGTATCGTATTGTCCACTGCCGCCGAACATCTTCAGTAGATCTTTCGTATTCACATACACCTGGCCGTCGATCACTTTTGCTTGCATACCTGTCTTGGTTGTCGCTGCACCAGCCGTCGCCGTCATCACACCAATGGAGAGCACAACAACCATCATCATGGCTGTTGCCCGTTTTACTAACCTTTTCATGACTTCACCTGACCCTCTCTACTCTATACATCCTTCTTGCGCGACTGGACAGCCGATTCCTGGCCGAATCTATCTTCTCTCTCATCTGCAATATCGGTATCCTTCAATGTATCATACAAATTCTGGCTATACAATCGTTTTAATTTTCGCTATTTTTCGACATAATCAAACTCTCTCAGTTTCCTCCCTTCGGAGAATACAGACATGAAAAAACACCTTCCATATTCATCATGGAAAGTGTTCGAAATGACTATTGCATGGTCTTATTTCTATGCATCTTAATATTACTATTAACCAAACCAACCTGTGATCATCGCGTAGTCTGTCATCAAAAATACCAGCAGACTGACAACTGTAAACCCGATAGCAAACAAATTTTTCTTCGGTGCCCGAAGGAGCCGAACCAATCCGATAAAAATCAGGATCGTAAACAAGATCACAAAAATATCAAATGCATTAAAATTCGATGTACTCGCTGTGGCAGCCTCTGCAAGCAACATGGATAGACAGACCTCCTCACCATAGTTAAACAACCAACACATACCCTAAACTCTTCCTCTATGTTATCCGTACCCTGTTAGTAATGCAAGCCCTATCATCCAGAAAAATGAAAAAAATCCAGATTGACCGATTTGCCCGCAAAAGCTTACCCGGTCTAATATGTAAACACTTTCATTAAACATTCTTATTAACAGTCAAGGTATGACAGATACCGGTAACAGACAATATGTAAAAAGAGCCTGACACCACGTATTGAGAAATAAAAACCTTCCTCACCGCAGAAAAGGGGTGGCATACATCCACAGCCTATTTCCCAGGCAAAGAAGGTTCTCATCTAATTTTACAGTTTAAAGATTCGCTGTGCTCTTACTAGTCTGCCAGTTGCAGAGCTCTGCTCCGCTCTGTATCGCGCTCCAGTACAGGTTTCAGATACTTACCCGTATAGGATTCCTGTACTTTAATAATATCCTCTGGTGTTCCTGTCGCTACAATTGTACCGCCGCCGCTTCCACCTTCTGGACCCAGGTCAACGATATAATCGGCTGTTTTGATCACATCCAGATTATGCTCAATGACAAGCACAGACTCTCCTGAATCGACAAGGCGATGCAAGACGTTCAGCAGTCGGTCGATATCATCGACGTGCAGACCAGTCGTAGGCTCATCCAGAATATAGATCGTCTTGCCAGTACTACGGCGATACAGCTCGGAAGCAAGCTTCACACGCTGTGCTTCACCACCGGACAGTGTTGTTGCTGGTTGACCGAGATTGATGTAACCAAGGCCTACATCAAGCAACGTTTGCATTTTGCGATGAATTTTCGGAATGTTCTCGAAAAACTGAGTTGCATCCTCCACTGTCATTTCAAGCACATCTGCAATATTTTTGTTTTTGTACTTCACTTCAAGTGTTTCGCGGTTGTAACGTTTGCCTTTGCAAACCTCACACGGCACATATACATCCGGCAAAAAGTGCATCTCGATTTTTATAATTCCATCTCCACGGCAGGCTTCGCAGCGTCCACCTTTGATATTAAAGCTAAACCGGCCTTTTTTATATCCGCGTACTTTTGCTTCATTGGTCTGTGCAAACAGGTCACGAATGTCGTCAAATACACCGGTATAGGTTGCCGGATTGGAACGTGGAGTTCGTCCGATCGGGGACTGATCGATATCAATCACTTTATCGATATGCTCCAGACCACGAATCTCCTTGTGTTGCCCTGGACGTACTCGTGCACGATTCAAATCACGTGCCAACGTTTTGTACAAAATTTCGTTGATCAGTGTAGATTTACCTGAACCAGACACTCCCGTTACAGCGGTAAACACACCCACCGGAATCTTTACATTCAGATTCTTCAAGTTGTTCTCTTTGGCTCCGCGCACTTCCAACCAGCGATCGCCAACACTTCGGCGTTCGGTACGAATCGGAATAAACTTCTTGCCACTGAGGTACTGACCTGTCAACGAATTCTCGTCATTCATGATCTCCTCAGGTGTACCTTGCGACATTACTGTCCCGCCGTGAATACCTGCACCTGGACCAATGTCGATAATATAGTCCGCCGCCATCATCGTATCTTCATCATGTTCGACAACGATCAATGTGTTCCCGATATCCCGCATATGTGCAAGCGTGGAGATCAAACGATCATTATCCCGTTGATGCAGTCCGATACTTGGCTCGTCCAGAATGTAGAGCACGCCCATCAGGCTGGAACCGATTTGAGTCGCTAGTCTGATCCGTTGTGCTTCACCACCGGATAACGTTCCAGCAGCACGGCTTAGCGTAAGGTAATCCAGACCTACGTTAACGAGAAAACCCAAACGGCTGTTGATTTCTTTTAAAATCAGTTTGGCAATGGTCTGTTCTTTTTCGGTCAGTTGCAGCGACTCAAAGAAACGTCCCGCTTCACCGATGGACAAACTAGTCACATAAGCCATGTTGTGGTCATTAATGGTTACGGCAAGACTCTCTCGTTTCAGACGTTGCCCTTTACATGTACCACAAGGCTTGGCACTCATGTATCCTTCAATGAACTCACGGATACCTTCTGAACCTGTTTCGCGATATCGACGCTCCAGATTATTAACGATCCCTTCGAACGTAACTAATGCTTCTTTACGCTGTCCGAAGTCATTTTCATAACGGAAACGAATTTTCTCAGACCCTGTTCCTTGCAACAGCTTGTTCATCTGATCAGCAGGTAGATCCTCTACAGGAACATCCTGAGGGATATTGAAATGTTCGCATACGGATTTGAGAAACTGCGGATAATACGTGGACGTTCCTCCTGTCCAGGCATCAAACGCTCCTTCTTCAATCGATTTACTGCGATCCGGCACAAGAAGGTCCGGGTCAACAATCATTTTGACACCCAAACCATCACAATCCGGACACGCACCAAACGGGCTATTGAATGAGAACATCCGCGGCGCAAGCTCATCAATACTGAATCCACATACCGGACAAGCAAAGTTGGAACTGAAGCGCAGTTCTTCTTCACCGATAATATCCACGAGTAGCTGCCCGCCGGACAGATTAAGTGCCGTTTCAATGGAATCTGCCAATCGAGCTTGGACATCCTCCTTCACAACGATCCGGTCAACGACAACATCGATGGTATGTTTTTTGTTTTTCTCCAGCTGGATGTCCTCCGACAGGTCACGCAATTCCCCATTAACCCGAACACGGACAAACCCCTGTTTAGATACATCGGCAAAAACGCTTTTGTGCTCCCCTTTGCGTCCCGCAACAATTGGAGCCAGAATCTGCAACCGGGTACGTTCAGGGTATTGCATGATACGATCGACCATCTGTTCTACGGTTTGGGATGTTATCTCAATCCCGTGATCCGGACAATGCGGATGACCGACACGAGCAAACAGGAGACGCAGATAATCATAAATTTCAGTAACGGTTCCTACCGTGGAACGCGGGTTACGACTTGTTGTTTTCTGATCTATTGAGATCGCAGGCGACAAACCCTCAATCGAATCGACATCCGGTTTCTCCATCTGACCTAAAAACTGACGTGCATAGGCAGACAATGATTCTACATAACGCCGTTGTCCTTCGGCATATATCGTATCAAACGCCAGCGAGGACTTGCCTGATCCGCTCAAACCAGTTAATACGACAAAGCGGTCACGCGGAATGGTAATATCGATGTTTTTCAAGTTATGCGCTCGTGCGCCTTTGATGACAATGTTCTCGCTCGCCAATGGTATTCATCCTCTCATTGCTTTTCTATAAACCTCTTAACCAAATTCGTCATTTTTATCAGTATAGACCTGATTTTACGATTTCAACATGTCTTATTATCGGGTCAATGGATACATTTATTTACTTCAATCTACTCAATAAGAGAACGGCCAAACTGGCCGTTCTCTCTTATCATCCAAGTTCAATCACTATCGACTTATATCTATTCTGCTCGCAATTCCAGCAATGCATCACGAAGCTCGGCGGCACGCTCAAACTGCAAGTTTTTGGCTGCATCTTTCATCTCCGCTTCCAGACGCTGAATAAGCGACTGGCGCTCCTTCTTCGACATCTTCTCGGCGGCGCCGGTCAGATACTCGTTTTTGGATTCAGCAACCTTCGTTGCCTCAATGACATCACGCACTTTTTTGCGAATGGTCTGTGGTGTAATGCCGTGTTTTTCATTGTACTCCATCTGAATGGTACGGCGTCTCTCGGTCTCTTTTATCGCTTTATCCATGGAATCCGTTACTTTGTCACCATACAAAATAACTTTACCCTCACTATTCCTTGCGGCACGCCCGATTGTCTGAATCAGGGAACGCTCGGAACGCAGGAAACCTTCCTTATCCGCATCCAGAATAGCGACCAATGAAACCTCCGGCAAATCCAGACCTTCCCGTAGCAAGTTAATACCAATCAATACATGGAAGGTACCCAGCCTCAGATCACGCAGAATGGACATCCGTTCCAGTGTTTTGATCTCCGAGTGCAGATATCTGACCTTAATGCCAACTTCCTTCAGGTAATCCGTCAGGTCCTCCGACATCTTTTTGGTCAGCGTAGTAATCAGCACACGCTCGTCTTTGGCAATCCGGTCGTTAATCTCTGCAATCAGATCATCAATCTGTCCTTTTGTTGGACGCAGCTCAATAACAGGATCAAGCAGGCCAGTAGGACGAATGATCTGTTGCACCATCGTATCGGTATGCTCAATCTCGTAAGGCCCTGGTGTCGCCGATACATAGATAATCTGGTTCATCTTTTCTTCAAACTCTTCAAACTTAAGCGGACGGTTATCCAGTGCAGAAGGCAAACGGAAACCGTGATCCACTAGCACAGTCTTCCTCGCTTGGTCACCATTGTACATCGCGCGGATCTGCGGCAATGTAACGTGAGACTCATCCACCACGATCAACATATCATCCGGGAAGTAGTCCATCAGGGTATATGGCGTATCCCCGCGTTCACGGAAGGTCAGCGGTCCGGAGTAGTTCTCGATCCCTGAGCAGAATCCGACTTCCTTCATCATCTCGATATCGTAACGTGTACGCTGCTCCAGTCGCTGTGCTTCCAGCAACTTGCCTTGCTCACGCAATACTTCAAGCCGTTCTTCCAATTCACGTTCGATGTTCACCAGTGCCACACGCATCGTTTCTTCTTGGGTTACGAAGTGAGATGCCGGGAAAATAGCAATATGCTCGCGCTCACCAATTAATTCTCCGGTTAAGACGTCAATCTCGGTAATTTTCTCGATCTCATCCCCGAACAACTCCACTCGAATGGCATGTTCACCCTTGGAAGCCGGGAAAATCTCAATAACATCGCCACGGACACGGAACGTGCCACGGACAAAGTTAATATCATTCCGCTGATACTGTATCTCTACAAGACGGGACAGAATCTGATTACGCGGTTTCTCCATTCCAACCCGCAGAGACAACAACATACTGGAATAGTCATGAGGTGACCCCAAACCATATATACAGGATACACTTGCTACGATAATGACATCACGACGTTCGAACAAGGAACTGGTCGCGGCATGTCGCAGCTTATCAATCTCTTCATTAATACTCGAATCCTTCTCGATATACGTATCTGAGGAAGGAATATAGGCTTCTGGTTGGTAGTAGTCGTAATAACTGACAAAATACTCAACCATGTTATTTGGAAAAAATTCTTTGAATTCACTCGCCAGCTGTGCTGCCAGTGTCTTATTGTGCGCAATAATCAACGTGGGCCGCTGTAGCTTGGCAATAGTCTGTGCAATGGTAAACGTCTTACCCGTACCCGTTGCACCCAAAAGCGTCTGGTATCTCTTCCCTTCCTGAACACCCTTCACCAATTCCTGAATGGCTGCAGGCTGATCACCTTGGGGAGAAAACTCTGACTCGATTTCGAACGTTTTGTCGCTCATAATAATATCGCTCATTGCCGTATCTCACCCTATCGTCTAAAATAATAGTCACTATATATTGTCGAAGTTCCCCGAATTTCCAGTTGGGAAAACTTATAGTAATAGGAATATTTGTTCCCGTTCAATTATACCTTGTTCGTTTTAGTGATGCAAACGTGAAATGAAGATAGGAGTGGGTTAATTTATGGATATTGCGACACTTATCGGTATAATTGCCGGAATTGCCGCAGTTATCAGCGGTTTTCTGTGGGAAGGCGGCCATATGTCCGGCCTGTTACAAAAAACGGCTGCTCTAATCGTGTTCGGCGGCACCATCGCTGCCGTTGTAGCCAGCTTCCCTGCACATCGTCTGCGAACGATCCCTGCTGCTTTACGTATGGCCTTTGGACGTCGTGCTCAGGATTCCAAACAATGGGTCGAAGAACTGATCGAGATGTCATCCATTGCCCGCAGATCCGGTGTGCTTGCTCTGGAACGCAGAGTTGTGGATCATCCCCATCCCTTTTTACAAGATGGCATCCAGATGGTTGTCGACGGTACAGACCCGGATGTTGTTCGGCAGATTCTGGAGATGGAAATTGATTCTGTAGAGCAGAAACATGAGAATTATGCCAAAATATTCGAATCTGCCGGTGGTTATGCCCCAACGATGGGGATCATCGGAACCGTAATGGGACTTATTCAGGTACTCGGAAGCTTAACCGATCCAACCGGACTCGGACCAGCCATTGCCGTTGCCTTTACAGCCACTCTATATGGAGTTGCCAGTGCTAACCTGATCTTTTTACCTATCGCTTCCAAAATCAAATCCAGAGGTGCTGACGAGGTGCAAGAAATGGAGATGATGCTTGAAGGAGTGCTTGCCATTCAAAATGGCGAAAATCCACAGCTCGTTCGCAAACGGCTAGAGTCTTTTACACTCTCGCACCGCCAGGTCTTGCAATCTCCGCTCGCAAAGGAGGGATTAGATGAGTCGTCGCAGTAAACGGCGTGCCAAACGCGAAGCTGCTGACCATCGGGATCGCTGGATGATTACCTATGCGGATCTCATTACGTTGCTACTGATTTTTTTCGTCATCATGTACGCCATGAGCAATCTGGACACCGGTAAATACGACGTCGTGACCCAATCCCTTCAAAGCACTTTTAATAAATCCGACTCCATACTTGAACTGGGGGACGGACTCGGGGAGACACCGGGTCAAACCATCACCAAGCCCCCCCAGGGAAGCTCAGAGGATGATCAAGATTCGTCATCAGATTCGGACAAAGATACCCCTATTGATAGCAACCGTCCGCTCACGGAGCGAGAAGAACAATTCAGGACTCAGGAACAGGAATTACAAAATCTGTTCAATGTGATTACCCAATATATCGAAGATAATAAACTGGATAATCAAATTTTCGTGGCAGACAAACCGCAAGGTATCTCCATTACGCTCAGTGATCGTTTTCTGTTTGATCAAGGACAAGCTGCCTTGAAAAAAGATGCTGCTCCTACACTTAGCAAACTCGCCAGTTTGTTTCGTAATCTTCAAATGGTGGTCAGTATTGAGGGACACACGGATAACATCCCAATAGGAGCCAATTCCGCGTACAAGGATAACTGGGAGTTGTCCGGTGAACGTGCGTTATCAGTACTACGCTTTTTCATCGATCAGGAGAAACTCGACCCCGACCACTTCCAATATGCAGGGTATGCGGATACCAGGCCAACCGGAGACAATACAACAGCAACTGGAAGACAGAAGAATCGCCGGGTTGAAATTACGGTGCTTCGCCAATTACAGCCATAGTCAGTTATCCCGCAAAAAAATACATGCATGACCTCAGCCTCTATTAACCGACTACGAAGTCATGTTACAAAAAAACAACTCAGTAAAAAGCACGTTTGACTGTATTCATCCCGTCAAACGTGCTTTTTTGACTGTATTCTAAATTACCCTTGCTCTTGCTCTTGCTTTCACTCTTAACTCTTAACTCCTAACTGACTCCCTCTATCTCTTTTCCTATTTACACCACAACCAATTTACGCATCCATCCCCGGTTGATTGGGACGAAGAATCACGGAACCGACAGCCAGCAGGATCACGGCCATGGCAAACAGGATCAGCAGCGGCAGGGTGATGTCTGCCAGCGTGCCTCCGGCGGAGATCGTTTCGACTGCCTGAATCGTCCATTTTTGCGGTACGAAGTTCGCCAGCTTCTGCATATACTCCGGCATGATGGATAACGGCCAGAAGCAACCCCCAATCATACAAGTTGGTACAATGATAAGAGAATTCAGCATACTGGCATTTTTCGATTCACGAATCAAACCGCTCACAGCACTCGCTAATCCCATCGATACCAGCATAAACGCTCCAAGAATCAGAAAGTGAATACCAAACGGAATCCCTGCATCATAATGCAGCACCCAACGGCTTATACCGAGCACGAGCATAATCTGGATGACTCCAATCGCCAGACTACCCAGAAAGTTTCCTAGCGCGATCTCATATGACCTAACTGGAGCAGTATACATTCGAGCCATCGTACGTTGTTTTCGATCGTCCATAATAACAGCCACTGCACTCGTTAACAGTCCCATCATGAACATAATCGTGAATCCGGTGACGTTATTTAAACCTGGCTTGGGATACAGTTGCAGATGTAATGCTTCCCCGGATAGATGATGCCTCCCAATCTCTTGCAGGAGCTGTTCGAGTTTCGCCTCCTGACTCTTAGCGTCAGCTTTAGAAGGCAACATGGTAGCAGATGTTTGTACGGCAGCAGCAGACTGTTTCAACCCATCCGCAACCCCTTCGGCGGCTGCTCGTAGGATGTATGAGCTTTCGCTGACACGCATTTCAATCCACTGGATCTCCACGGGCTTCCCCTGTAACAGCGATTCGGTGTAATTGGCGGGAATTACAATTCCCATGCTTGCTTTTTGGCGAACGATATCCGATTTCACTTCTGCCTCGTTACTCGCAGCTTTGAAGCTGTACTCCTTCGTACGAGCGAGCTCTTTGATCATCCATGATCCAGCGATCCCCTCATCCATATTGACATAAGAAACAACCGCACGACTGGCCTGCTCACTTCCAAAAAGAGCAACTGCACCTGTCACAACAAGGCATGGTAACAGTAAAAATGCAACAAACCCACGTTTACGTCCCAGTGTTCTCCGGATCATTAACCAAGCGATATGCAGACTATTCATAACGATATCCAACCTTTCTGTATATCACTGCAGCAACTGCTGCTAGCACTGCACACACGGCCCCAAGCATGAAAATATTGTGCATGACCTCTTGCAAAGTTGCACCCAGCATCATACTCAGAAAACTTTGAAGCGCCCAATGATTCACCGTGAATTCGCTAATGCGCTGTACAAAATCGATGGCGATCGGAGTAAACCCGCCGCTAATAAAAGTCATCACGATGATAATTCCCTGCATTAATGCAGTAGCTGAAGCAGCGCTTTTACTAACCAAGGCTACAATAATACCCAAAGTCATTGACGCCAGCGTAATAAGTATACAGATCAGTACAATTAACCACGGATGACCACCCCAATTCACGCCAAATAATAGGTTGGTCATGACGATAATAATGATTGCTTGTAAAAAGGCAAGCAGACTGTTACCTGCAACTTTGCCGGCAAAGATCACTCCATTGCCTACTGGCGTTGCCTGAAGACGCGCGAGCGTTTGTTTGTCGCGCTCCGTAAACAGGCTGTTAACGGTGGTCATGCCAGAGTACAGCATAAACATCGCCAGCATGGCTGCTGCGTAATACTGTGAAGCGCTGTAGGATTGGCCGGAATTCCCCGGGCTGCTGACCTTAATATTCGGCTGTGCTGATGGCAATCCAGTGCCATCTTGCGTTGAAATCGCCATCACCGTTTCTGGCCCAAGGACTTTTGCAATGGCAGCCTGTCGATTCAACTCATCCGTAAAGCTAGTGAATACGGTCTGCCCCACTACATTAAGTGTATTGTCTTTTCCAAGTATCCATTGTAGCTTAACGGTTTTTCCTGCCATCCATTGTTGCACCATATCCGAAGTCATGATCACCGCAAAATCAAGATCTCCTTGTTTTAACGCATCCATCGTTTCGTCCTGTGAAGACATGTTTTTCACTTTTATCATTTGGGCTACTTCAGGTGCAGCCACAAAGGCTTTCAGGGCTTCACCTGCCGGAGAGGATATCGCTTCATTTGATTGCACAATCCCCACGCGCAACGTATCAGGCGTCGTATCTTTTCCTGTTCCCATCGCGCTTGATAATGCCGTTCCCAAGATAAAAATTAATAATAAAGGCAGAATGAACAGATTAATCACTACAGAACGAATTTTCAAAATACGTCTGAGTTCAAAGATACAAATATGCCATATGCTCATGCCATCTCCTCCTAGTCTCGAAGCGTACGCCCGGTCAGATTGAGGAAAAGCGTCTCGAGATCCGGTTCTTCGACCCGGAGGGATTGAATGGACATGTCATGTTTGCTGCAAATAAACAGCATATCTTGCAGCGCCTGCTGTGCCGAAGGCAGCATAATCGTTAATGTGTCTTCCGTGACTTCTACTGCCCGTACACGCGGGTGAAGCTTAAGTTCTTCCACAGCACCGGCATCCATGCCGGAAGTGGTAAGTACAATTTTTTCCTCCGATGCAACACGTTCCCTTAACTCAACCTCGGTTCCACAAGCAATAATCCGGCCTTGATCCATGATAGCTACCCGATTACTGATCGCAGCAACCTCCTCCATATAATGACTTGTATAGATAATGGTCGAGCCCATCTTGTTGAGCGTTCGCACCGATTCAAGAATGTGATTGCGGGATTGTGGATCAATGCCCACGGTGGGCTCATCCATAATGATCAAATCCGGCCTGTGACTGAGCGCACATGCGATGTTGAGTCTGCGTTTCATGCCGCCCGAGAAGGTGGATGGAGCATCCTTGGCCTTATCTTGCAAACCGACAAATTCGAGAGATTCCTGCACTCTTTCTTTGAGCTTCTTCCCTCGTAATCCATAGAGCCGGGCAAAAAAAGTAACATTATCCGCGGCACTCATCGTTTCATATAAAGCCAAATCTTGCGGAACCAGCCCAATCTTACGCTTCACATCGAGTGGTCGCTCCTTCACCGATATGCCGTCCAGTCTGATCTCTCCCTGATCCATATTGAGCAGACCTGCAATCATGCTAATCGTAGTACTTTTCCCCGCTCCATTCGGTCCAAGCAGACCAAAAATCTCTCCCTTTTGCACACTTAAGTTGAGGTGATCCACCGATAACTTGCTGCCATACCGTTTTACAACGTGATCCATTTCCAATATATTCATTTACGTATGCCCCTCCCATATGAGCTCTTACCGCGATATTTCTATGTCTATTGTATCGAATGTCTCCCCTTGGCGAAGGTACATAAAGTCATCATTCAAAGGTGACTTAAGTCATCTCCTGATGTTGCGGTGGCCTATGTTATAATCAAGGATGCGTTATCGTCTTATTCTCCATTATGTTAAAAAAGGATGTCATCTACATATGCCCTTGGGATCCCTGCAATATGGTTTATTGGTTGTACCTGCTGTGTTGTTCAGTTTGACCCTACCTTTACATGGCGAAGCACTGTACACCTTTTACATCCTCATCTCGACCTTACTCGCTGTAGCGAACCGCTTTACCCGTTCAGGCGCACAGCAATCACTGTTATTTCTGGCAGAAATAATGTGGGCCAGCTGGTTGATCGCGCTATACGGCCCCTTTATGATTTTCATCTCTCTATCGGTTCTTTATGTTTATATGTATCGGCTCGGTGGATCTATAAGATGGTTCATATTAGGGTTTCAGCTGATTACAACGAATCTTGCACTGTATTGGCATGTTGCAACTCCAACTACGCTCAGTTCTGGAGCGATGGAAGTTCAAATGAACACCATGAGCTGGTTCTCGGACTCTGTGAAGATAAACATTGGCGTAAACCTGCTCCTATGGATGACAGCGGCTCTCTCCTGGCAAGGAGCCAAAGCTGCAAACGGTCGCAAGCAACTGGAGCATGTGTATGACGAGCTACGGCATAAGCATTATGAGCTACAAGAGACGCGTGCACAGTTGCTGTCATTTTCCAAACAATTAGAAGATGCGGCTCAGGCAGAAGAGCGTATTCGAATATCCCGTCAGCTTCATGATGATATCGGACATCGGCTAATACGCACCAAAATGATGTCAGAAGCTGCCTTGCTCACGCTACCTTTGAATAACGAACAGGGTACTGAAATGGTCAAGCAGATTCGAGACCAGCTGGCTGCAAGTATGGATGATATGCGTAACACCCTTCATAAACTTCGTCCTGATTTTCATGCATCCGATGCCTACGCTTTGGATCGTCTATTAGAAGAAGTCGGTCGCGATACAGGGATACAGACTCATTACGAGATTATTGGTCAGCCACACACTCTCTATCCAAGTACGCAGATTGTGTTGTACAAAAACGCCAAAGAAGCTATAACGAATGCCATTAAACATGGAAAGGCCACTTCCATTCGTTTGCAGCTGGCTTTTGGGCATCAGGAGATTCGTATGAGCATCAGTAATGATGGCAGCATGCACTCCCTTTTAGATACAAGTGTAACAACAGGCCTTGGGCATGAGGGTATGCGTCAGCGTACACAGTTCATTGGAGGTACCATTGAGGTTCAACCCACCGCCCCATATACCGTTATCACTCGAATCCCCATTACAAACAAAATGAATTTACTGTAAAACGGAAAGGAATATGCTCATGCCAGAACCGAACAATAGCACTCAGAAAACATTGTCCGAGCAACCTTCAATGATTCAAGTCCTCCTTGTCGATGACGATCCCTTCATCCGGGAAAGCCTGAACGTGGTGCTCGGTCTCGATGCGGGTATCCACATTACAGGTACGGCTTCCAATGGGACGGAGGCACTTGCCTGCCTTGAATCAGGAACAGCTGCAGATGTTGTACTCATGGATATACGTATGCCCGAATGTGATGGGGTCGAAGGAACTCTTTTGATCAAAACCCGTTTCCCCGATATCCAGGTACTGATGCTGACAACCTTTGACGACGATGAATATATCATTCAAGCTATACAGTACGGAGCGAGTGGTTATCTACTCAAAAACGTCCCTCCTGCCCGGATCGTGCAGGGCATCAAAACCGTCCATAACGGGGATATGCTGATCCACCCGGATATTGCACGCAAACTCGCGGGTTTGCTTCGAACGCCAGCTTCTCCTCCGGTAAACGAGCCACTTGAAACGCATGGGCTTACACGCATGGAGCTTTCCGTTGCCGAAGCTATATCAGAAGGACTATCCAACAAAGAAATTGCCACTAAACTGTTTCTCAGCGAGGGTACCGTCAAAAACTATGTAACTGAAATCCTGGGTAAGCTGCATTTGCGTGATCGCACCCAAATCGCCATTTTTATTTTGAGAAAATAAAGCAAAAAGGTACTTCCTCACGCCAGCCAAGGCGTTTGGAAGAACCTTTTATTACATTTCGACTGACCCTTTGTCACTCACTACAGGGGCTGGTGGTAAAGCCAGTGGAGCTTCGCCCACACGTTGCTCTTTCCGGCGTGTGAATAATTTGAGCGTAACCACATGAAACAACGTCACCGGACGTGGCTGAACTGCCCATGCTTCATGTTTATCCGGTGCCATAATCACACCAAGCTGGTGGTGCTCGCCTTCGTAAATCGCTCGTTGCATAAACTTGCTCTCTCCTTGATGATTACGCACCTCCAGCTTGCAAAAAGCCGGATTCATCCGCAGTGCCCGGTGTAGCTCTTCGGGAGAATGAACGAGTATACCGTTCACTTTATACAATGTCTCCCCTGCCTCAATTCCGAGCTCTGCTGCAGGACTCTCTGGAATCACACTAAGTACCTTAAGTCCATGCTGAGGGTGAACAAATGCAGGACTAAGTTGCTGCTCTTCCAATGCGCTGTACCACACCAGGAGTTCATGTCCGGCAAAAGCTACCAAGGCTGCAATCACTGTCAATGGTGACCACCATACGGCAAGCAGACTGAATACAAGTAATGCCAAGCTATACAGCATCAAACGTTTAGCTGAAACCTGGAGTTTACGCCCAGGTAGCATACTTTGTGTATTTTCGCTAAATCCCAGCAAGATGGGTAGTGCCATTAGCGTGTAGCCCTGACCTGCATGAAGTAGCGGAGTCCACGCCAGTTCTGTGATACCTCCGGTTGTCGGAACAAGAATTAGTAGCGGAACCGCCCAGAAGAGTTGAATCTGATATCCGCCTACCAACTTCCCGCGTTTACCTTCCATCAGAAACGGTGAGGCCATAGATACACCCTGCATTCGTGCCAATATAGCTTCGCCAAAATGCAGCAATGCAGCCAGCACGAGCAGCACAGGCATGTCCAATGCGCGCACTGTGTCCACAGCCTGTCCAAGCATACCGACAGGCTGCCAGCTGGAGGCTACATTCAGAGCAAATTGCAGAATCCCCAGTGCCCCCGCTGCATAGGCAAAGCACAAATAACGGATACGAATTAAAGATAAAACCAATGCTGCAATCCATATGCTGATTACACTACCTAGCGTAAGATAAGTGCCAAGGAAAAGAGATATCATGGACACAATTACACCAATGACAATTCCCCCGAGAACCGCTCGAATCGCCTGCGTGATCGAACTCTGCATACGTACATGGAAGAGTTTCCGTTCCTGGAGCAACTGACGATGATAAATTAAAGCAATCAGAATCACTGCCATATAATAAAACGGCTGAATCAACAACTGTAACAATGCTTCCCCTAATACAGTTAACCAAGGCCATACCCATTCCATTGTAGCATTTCACTCCTCTCCTTCAGCCGGTTCAGAAAAAAAGAAGGCTGAAAATCAGCCTTCTTTATGGCTTCGACACAGCGGACGAAATATCCTTTGAGACATTTTCGATCGCGCGTTTCAGCTGTGCATCATATTGAGGATTGGCAATACGTTCAATCAGAGATGCTTCCAGAGACTCTGCCGTTTTCTCATCGATTTGGCCAGTAACCTGAATGCCTTTTTTCTTCTGGAACGCCTTGACGGCTTCTTCGGTCTTCTGGTCGTAGTATCCGTCCACACGATCCGGCTTGAAGTCAAGTCCTCTCAGCATCGTCTGCGCACTCTTCACATCCATGCTATTGCTGTCATATTTCAGTGGCAACTTCTCTTTATTAATCGGCGCAACCGAGAAATAGTCTGGCTGGTTCACTGCAATATCCGGTTTGATGCCTTTTTCATGAATCCAGGTACCGTTTGGTGTCAACCACTTGGCGATCGTAATCTTCAGCAGGCTACCGTCGCCCATCTGTTTATCGTAGCTGGTCTGCACCGTTCCTTTACCAAATGAATTTTCACCTACGAGTGTAGCACCAGCAGATTGTTGCAAAGCTCCTGCCAAGATTTCGGAAGCACTCGCGCTACCTTTGTTCATCAAGACGGTAATAGGATAAGGTTTGGCTGATCCATTCGATTTACTTTGTTCCTTCTTGCCATTTTTATCTTCAACCTGAACGATGACTTTACCTTTCGGTACAAACTGTTCTGCTATATCGATAACGACTTGTAGTACACCGCCCGGGTCATTCCGTACATCGATAATCAGGCCTTTCATATTTTGCTTCTCCAGCTTCGCGAGTTCTTCCTTGAAGCGTTCACCTGTATTCAGCGAGAACTGCGTAATGTTGATGACACCAATACCGCCATCTTCCATATGCGCATAAACGGTTTCCAGATCAATATCATCACGAACAATCATGAATTCAATCGGCTCTGTCGATCCCGCACGTTTCACCTGTACTTTGGCTTCGCTACCCTTTGGACCTCTAATCTTGTTAACCGCTTTGTTGAGCTCAAGTCCTTGAAGCGATTCGCCGTTAACGGACATAATGATGTCTTTCGCACGGATACCTGCTTTTTCAGCAGGCGAACCTTTGATTGGGGAAACGACAACGACATTACCGTCTTGCGAAGAAACCTCTGCACCAATACCGGTAAATGAACCTTCGATGGACTCTTCAAACTGGGCAGCTGTTTCCTGTCCCATATAGTTGGAGTAGGGATCACCGAGAGATTCCATCATGCCGTTAATCGCACCATCAATCAACTTGGTACGGTCGACATCTTTATAATAGTTACTGGAGATCAAATCCATTGCGGTTTCAATCTTCTTTAAATCGTTTTTCTGCTGCGAGCTGCCGGTTACACTTGCCAACAGTCCTTCGCCGGGTTTTACTTGGCTTGTAATACCCGGGTAAGTCATTAACACGATGGTTAACAGACTCCCGCCAAGCAGTCCCAAAATAACGAACAGCAGCGCCGATCTTTTTTTCATCATCCGTATGTCACCGCCTTTAGTATTGAAGCGCATCCGATTCGAACTGCCCCGAATCATTCCCTGAACATGCCAGCTTAGTATATGTCTAGCTTGTACGGATTATGATTTTTCCATTCGAAGTTTAAACTATATAAGTTGCAACGCATTAAATCAGACAATCTACAAATAGTTCATCGGATTCACAGCTGTTCCGTTATCACGCACTTCAAAGTGCAAGTGAGGCCCAGTTGAGTTCCCTGTATTGCCAGACTCGGCAATCGTATCGCCTTTATTTACCGTATCTCCCTTGCTGACCTTGAATCCACCTTCACGCAAATGGCCGTACAATGACCACAGACCTCCGCCATGATCAATAATAACCGTGTAGCCATAGCCACTATACCATTCAGCCATAATGACAATCCCGCCGGAAGCCGCATGAACGGATGTGCCTACTGGAACGGCAAAATCGACACCTGCATGCAGTTTGCCTACTTCCCCTGTAATCGGGTGAATTCGCGGACCGAACGGTGAAGAAATGCGTCCACCAGACACCGGTCTTGCAAAAATACCGCTACCTGACGAATAAGTTACCTCACTGTTGCCGCTTGAACTTACACGTGTTGGCGCCTTGGCTGCTGCTTTGGCACGTGCCGCAGCTTGGGCCCGAGCTTTGGCTGCAGCTGCGGCCTGTTGCTCACGCAATTTATTTTTCTCCTGTAACAGAGCTGAGCGTTTGCCAGCAATCTGCATCAACACAGCTTCCTGCTCAGCCGTCAACTCTTCGGATTGTTCAATTTTAGCATCATATGAAGCCAGGAGCACCTGCTTTTCTTTCTCTTTATCGTTCAGCTGCGACTTGCGCTGTTTCTTCTGTGAATAAAGGCTTTTGGCCTCCGCATATTGTCGGTCCAAATCTGCCTTTTTCTCTACCACAAGTTGCTTGTCCTTTTTATGTTCATCCAAGAGATGCTGATCCTGATCCACAATCGTTTTAAGCGAGTCCGCACGGGTCAGAAAATCGGTAAAGCTGGTGGAAGATAAAAGGACATCAAGGTAGGATACTGCCCCATCCGTATACATCAGGCGTACACGTGACTCTAGCAGTTTTTCTCTTGCGACGATCCGGTCTTCTGCTGCTTGCAGATCTTTTTTCGTTGTACGAAGATCTTCCTCCGTATTTTCAATCTGCAACGATACACTGGCCAGCTCATCACTAACGACATTGATCTGTTCCAAGACAACCTTCAGGTAAGCATTGGTTTTGTTCTTGTAATGTTGCGCTTCCTGTTTATTGGCCGCAGCCTTTTTTTGCTCCTGCTTGGCGGAAGCCGCCTTGCTCTCCAGTTGCTGAATCTGTTGATCAATATCGCTGATGCTATTCTTGGCATATCCGTCAGAAGGTTGAAACGTCATACCGGCCAGTAACATAAAGGCCAGCAGCGAAGCGGTTTTTTTCAAAATGATGATCCCCCATCCTATGAATTCACAAGAAAGCAACCTGCACAGGTGGTGAACAGCATGTTCTTTGCTTTCTTTCATCAAAACAACAGTTGCGTCTTTTCTACATATCGTCAAACAGCATTCAATAATGAACCTGTTTTGGCATTCTTCTCGACATTTTCTACACTTTGAGCGACTTGCGAATGGACAGTGTACTGCCCAAAATACCCACGAGCACACCAAGCCCAATCAGTAACGTTCCCATCAGTGGCCAGATTTCGCTGAGTGGAATTAGATTCAGCATCTGCATGAAGACATCCTGACCAATCGTTGACATCAGTTGACTGTATCCGAAGAACAGAACCGCGACCGTGATAACGGAACCGATTAGTCCAATTAACGCCCCTTCAATAAAGAAAGGCCAGCGGATAAAAGTGTTGGTTGCACCCACTAGTTTCATAATGCCAATCTCCCGGCGGCGCGCCAGAATCGTTACGCGAATCGTATTCGAGATCAGGAACATCGACATCAGGCCCAGTCCCCCGACAAAAATAAATCCGATATTACGAACAAGCTTCGTAAATTTGAATAACACATCTACCGTTTCCTTGCCGTAGTTCACTTTCATGATCGGCTTCTCGGCATATTTCTCGTTCAATGCTTCAATCTTCTGCGCGACAAAATTGACCGTTTCCGGTTCAATTACTTTAACTTCAATCGTATCCGGCAATGGATTGTTATCTACATCAAAACCACCGAGAACATTATCCGCATTTTCGCCTAAACGATCACGGAATTCTTTTAATCCTTCATCCTTCGGAACAATTCGAATCTCGCTGACTTCAGGCATGGCACTGATCTCCTGACCAATGACATTGCGCAGGTTCTCGTCCACATTCAGCTCCAGAAAGGTACTGATCTCTACCTGGCTGTCTACCTGATTGGCCATAGAGTTCACGTTAAGCACAAGCAACATAAACACGCCAAGAATAAACAGAGAGACGATAATCGACATGACGGAGGCCACTGACATCCAGCCATTGCGGAATACGTTCTTGAAGCCCTCCCGCAGATGTCGCAAGAGAGTACTAAAATTCATAACCGTATTCCCCTCTCATCTGATCCCGTACAATCTGTCCGCGTTCAATGGCGATAACCCGTTTACGCATCGTATTAACAATATCTTTGTTGTGTGTTGCCATTACAATCGTTGTGCCCCGGAAATTGATCTCGTCCAGCAGTTGCATAATGCCCCATGACGTCTCCGGGTCCAGATTCCCTGTAGGCTCGTCCGCAATAATGACGGAAGGATTGTTCACAATCGCCCGTGCGATCGCAATCCGTTGCTGTTCCCCGCCGGAGAGTTGTGAAGGTTCGCGGTTGGCCTTGTTGCGTAATCCCACCAGATCGAGCACTTCCATAACCCTTTTCTTGATGTGACGCTTCGGCGCTTCAATAACTTCCATCGCAAATGCCACGTTCTCATATGCTGTCATCTTCGGTAACAGGCGGAAATCCTGAAATACAACACCGATATTACGGCGCACATAAGGAATTTTTCGTGGTTTCAACTTGCCAATATTAAATCCGTTAATGGATATTTGCCCTTTGGTTGGCACTTCTTCTCTGTACATCAATTTCATGAATGTCGATTTGCCTGCACCGGATGGACCAACGATATAGACAAATTCATTGCGGTCGATCTTCACCGACACCCCTTGTAATGCGTGGGTACCATTGGCGTAGGTCTTCCACACGTCCTGCATTTCTATCACATCATCACTTCCTGCTCACATAGTTAGCCATTATGATTTCGACACAATCCCGGCATTTCCTTTAAAAAGGCCTGAAATTCATCAGGAAAAATCCATCCTGTCCCTCTTTTGCTGGTGAAGCATGGATTCATATGAAGTTTATTGTAACAAATTTGTTACCTATTGAGTACCCGAAAGTTTTCCACCCTTGGATCATATAGATAGAGAGTGTTACGAATTCCGGAACAACAGAAGCCAAAAGGAGCGTTTGGTTATGAAAAAAATACATGTAACGGTCATCGCCCTGTTCTCCCTGCTCTTGATCGGCTCCGCGTCCTATGGATTGCTCTATATGTACGTAAACCAGCCTACTTTGCCCAAAGGGGTACAGATTAGCGGCTGGGCCATCGATGGCAAACATCGCAAAGAGGTACTGGCAGAACTGCACACTCGCATTCAACAATTACAGGACTGGCCTGTCACACTGGAAGTGGCTGAACCAAACCCGATAACGATGTCACATACTGCCGCCGAACTAGGAGTGAGTTACAGTGCAGACAGCTTCAAGGCCGCAGTACAACAGCTGGATGAGGGGAACCTGTGGGAACGCGCGTATGCACGGTATCAATTTCCCCAGACCTTCTCTTTGGATATGAACTACAATGAACAAACCTTTCAACAATTGCTTAGCCCTGCCTGGGAAAAAGAAACCTTCGGTACGCCGACCGAAGCCGTCCGCCGCATCACCGCAAATGATCAAGTGCAGTACATTCCGGAGAAAAGCGTGCGCCGGATTGATTGGAAAACACTTAGCACCCTCATGCAGACCAAGTTGCACAGGGAGCTGAGCGATGTGATGGATGGAGTAAAACCAGAACCCATCCGCATTCTTTTACCTCTATACACCTTGAAGCCAGAGGTAACGATCGATTCACTAAAGCAGGAAGGCATCGAGCGAAAAATCATTCAATTTTCCACAGGGCTGGGAAACAGCAGTCAAGGTCGGATACATAACGTCAGCGCGGCGGCTCAGGCCATCAACGGGATGATTTTGCCGCCTGGAGGTGTGTTCGACTATGAAAAGGTGATTCGCAAAGCGGAGAAGGAATATGGTTTTCGGGAAGCACCGGTCATCGTGAATGGCAGGCTGATGCCCGGAATTGGCGGAGGAATCTGTCAGGTATCCAGCACCGTATATAATGCCGCTCTGCTGACGGGGCTGGATATCGTGGAACGGCGTAATCACTCGTTGCCCGTTAAATATATACCGAAAGGGTTAGATGCCACCTTTGCCTCGGGCGCCATTAACTTTCGTTTTCGAAACAGCACCGAGAAATCCCTGTTGATCCATGCCAAGGTGCAAGGCGGGCGCATGGTGGTGAAGTTTTTCGGCACATTCCCCGAGAACGTCAGTTATGCGCTGGAGTCTCGTACGATTGAAACGCTCAGTGTACCTGTAAAGTATGTATCCAGTAACGTGCTACCTGACGGTGCCCAGCAAGTGCTTCAGAATGGACAGCCCGGGTACATCGTTGAGACGGTACGCACGAAGCGAGTTGATGGCAAAGTCGTTGAAACCAAAACAATCTCACGCGATACCTACAAAGCACAGAGCCGTCTGATTGCCCGCTCAGGTCATATTAGCATGCCTGATCCACAGCAACCTTCCGTGGTGGAGGATGGCATTCGTGAGGGGAATCAGCCTTAAATTCAGGTGGAAATATAAGTTAAACGGGGAAGCTTTACACTGGACACTTCGCTGACAGAATAACCTTCCGATCGCTGTTATCCCCGGATTTTTTGGATTCCCTTTTCCAAAGGGGAAAATCCGGGGATAAAGGCGAAGCTTATGCTTCCGATGTAGCTTTCTTGCAGAAAGCTTTTAGCTTCGCTTCTTCAGGTTTTTTCTGTCCTCTCCGTTATGGTGTAAATGAAAGTTCAACCTATATATTGAAGTAGGCAAATGTAAGCCTTAAAAACAACTAACGAATGATCCTTAAGAAGTAAAAATGCACCTGTCTCATACCCTTGTACGGGATATGAGACAGGTGCACTAGATTTACGGATTTGTAAAATCCGTTTATTGCATAACCTTTTGTTTCCTTAGCTTAAAGCTTGCAAAACGTTATAACTCAAGACTCACCGGATCTATGCTTCAAATACACGGTCGGTGATGGCTTAACTTCGTTCTCCTCTGCTTTAGTGCCCACCTGTATACTCGTGTTGCTCTTCTCCTACAACCATTTTCTCTTTCCCCATGAAGAAGGAAGCGATCAGTGCAAGGGCTGCCGGAATAACCGCCCAGGCAAACAGCTGTACAATGGAAGAGGATAACGCATGTGTGATGGACTCCAGCACCTGTGGGGGAATCCCTTGACGCAGCTCTGGTGATAACAGTGCATGCGGATCGGTCAGATCCATCCCGGCAGGCAGACCACCTGCAGGCGCCCCAGTCGTTGCACCAGCTTCTCCAGCGGCACCAGCCATGTTGTCTGTCATTTTGCGCGTAAACACTTGACTCTGTACAATGCCAAAGATCGTGATGCCCATCGTCATGCCCAAGGAACGCAGAAAGTTCAGCGTTGAACTGGCGGCACCGCGTCTTTGCGGTTCGAAGGCATTCATAGCTGCATTACTAAGTACGGAGAAGGATGCACCGACACCAAGGCCAATCATGACCATGTATACCCGAATTGTCCATAGGGATGAACCTTCATCCAATGTCGTGAGCAACCCCAGACCCACTACAAGCAATGCCAGCGTTGGAATCATAATATTGCGGTATTTCGTTTTGGTCATGAGCACACCGCCCATAGAAGCCGTCACGACGGAACCCAGCATCATAGGCAGAAGGACAAGACCCGAGTTGGTTGCTTTACCACCGAGTACGCCCTGGATGAAAATCGGGATATATACCGATGCCGTGATGAACGCAGCACCACTGAACATGGCAATAACATTGCTTGACCAGTACACCCGCTTGCGGAACATACCGAATGAAATAATCGGCTCTTTGGCCTTCGTTTCTGCATACAAGAAGATCAATGCCAGCACGATAAAGCCGGCAAACAGCCCCAAGATCTGTGCAGAGTCCCAAGCAAACGTCTTGCCACCCAGCTCCAGCGCAAAGATCAGGCAGACCACGGCACCAATCAGTGTAACAGCACCCAGCCAGTCAATCTGCTGTGACTGATGCTGGTGAGATTCCTTATAGAAAAATGCGATAAACAGAAATGCAATCAAACCGAGCGGCAGATTGATGTAAAACACCCATTCCCATGTGGCATACTCTGTAATGTACGCACCTAGCAGCGGCCCGAATACACTCGAAAGACCGAACACTGCCCCAAACAGACCACCCAGCTTCCCCCGTGATTCAGGCGCAACGACGTCGAACATAATCGTGAACGCAATCGGCACCAGTGCTCCTGCACCAATCCCTTGAATTGCTCTGTACATCGTCAGTTCCACGATGGATGTCGCAGTTCCACACAAAGCGGAGCCAAGCATAAATACGATGATCCCGAAGACAAAAAACTTTTTACGTCCATACATATCCGACAGTTTACCGAAAATCGGCATACCTGCCATCTCAGCCACCATGTAGGCAGAAGTTACCCAGACGAACTTGTCGAGCCCGCCGAGCTTACCCACAATATCCCCCATGGCCGTAGCCACAATGGTATTATCCATAGAGGCCATTAAGATGCTGAGCAGCAAACCTGCCAGCACAAATCCAATTTTATTGTTACGCGCAGCCATTGTTGTTAATCTCTCCATTCCCGTTCTATTCATATGACTGCATTAGTATATCCGAAAAGAAGTAACAAGCAATCAGTCCAAGGACCGATTGCTTTATGGCAAAACCTTCTACCTTGGGGGATAACCATAAGTTCTACTTTTATAAGATTATACGAGCCGTCTCTTGCATCTTGCCTCTTGGCTAAATTCGCTCGCTGTTGCCCACCTTCGCTTCCGGATCAACGGATAGTTCGCCAGAGTACTCCACAAACCGGATATTACAGCCGCGCCCAATATGGACTCGACTCCCTCGAACCGTATCCGCTTCGGTATCTTCCAGTACAATCTCATCACCTTCGATCAGTTGAGCCCTGAAGGATGGTGCACCGCCCAATCCGAGCGCTTTCCATAATCCGCTGCGTTCCTTGCGCCGAATATCGATACGCTCACCGCCTACTTCTCTTGCTGAAGAGGACGTGTATAAACGAATCTCCACACTGTCTGCATTAAGAAGTCCGCCGACCTTAATATTGCCCTGAACGTTGATCACTTCACCCTGCACATCTCCATCAATCGTCGCCATACCACCGATATCAATACGCTCACTGTCCACTCTACCGCGCACATTACACTTTCCGTTCACAGTAAACTCAGGCGTAGATAAGTCTCCATTAATCGTGGTCATGCCATCCACACGTACCCGATTGCTGACCAGTGGACCATTAATGGTACACATTCCATTAACCATCGTACTCTCGGCACGCGCCGCACCATGAACTCCCAATGTTCCATTGACATCTAGAGATTGGGTCCGCAGTTCTCCCTCCACTTTGGCCATTCCGTTGATCGTTGTGCTCTCGGAGACGAGGGAACCGTAGATTTTCAGCGTGCCGTTAACGCTTAGGGAGGAACAATCCAGATCACCATCCAGTTTAGCCATACCGTCAATATTCACTCGGTGATAAGAACCGCCTGTTGTTTTGCGAGAGCCTGTGACATTCAAATCATTTCTTAAGTGACGTTCTTCCATTCGTAAAATCCCCCTCAGCCCAATTTAAGTTTCAATTCTTCCATGAACGTTGCAAGCGGAATGCGAAGTACCACTTTTACCCCTTGATCAAAATAAAGTTCAGCTCCCGAGTTCACCACCATAAAGGCAGGTACGCCCATCTTGCGAATAAGCAGCAATTCACTAGCACGGTCACGGAACCGGTAATAGTGTTCAGACATTACATCAATCAGGAGTAACCCCTCCTGCTGAGTGATATCCCCGCTGAGAAGCAGCTTTTCAAGCACATAAAGCATCATAATCTGTTCGAGACCATATAATGACTGCTGGCGACCAGCCTCGTTTAACAGATCAAGCGAAGCTAGTGAAACAATGTTTCGATCCAGCAGTTGTTGGTCTGACATCTCCACCTCACCAAGTGTTGGCGAGAACACATCTGCCAGTTCATCCAGCGACAACCCGTCTTTCATATGAACAATCTTGTCGATCCGCTGTAAAATCTGCTGTTTAGGAAAAAATGTTTCCTGTCCCGTAAAAGAAGACTTTCGAATAAACCACTCCTCAGGAATCAGGTTTTTTCGTTTCCAACGATATAATTGACCGTATGAAATGCCTGTCAGGTCAAGTAGCTCTTTTTTGGAGATCAAATCATCCGTCAATTTCAGGACCCCCTTTTCATTAAAGTTAGTGTAACAAAACATTGTTACGTTGTAAAGATACGAGGATCATATGTGATGAAATAATCTATTCTTTGTTTATTTATTTCTTTGTTTTGTTCAGAAAGTTGATTATACAAAGATTATTTACGCAGATATCGAATACGTTTTATAACCTATCATTGCGTTTACTTTATTTTGGGTATAACCTTGAATATAAGCTGATATATTTCAGTTTTCTCACCTTTTCCATGGCATAATAACATCCTTATTCGACTTCCATTTATGAAAGGGGTTACTTTTTGGTATGGCACTCATTAAATGTGATTTCTACTCAGATGCCCTCGGATTAAGTACAAGCATGCATGTGATTCTGCCACAGCAGACCCACAATCAGATCGGAATGGAAAACGTCACTGGTTCTGGTCTGCACCCAACCCTGTATTTGCTTCACGGGATGTCCGATGACGATTCCATCTGGCTACGCCGCACTTCGATTGAACGTTATGTCGCTTCACTCGGAATTGCGGTCGTTATGCCTCAGGTTCATCGCAGTTTCTACACGGACATGGCAGAGGGAGGACAATACTGGACATTCATTAGTGAGGAATTGCCTAAACTCGCGCGCTCCTTCTTCCCGCTGTCACCGAAACGCGAAGATAATTTCGTTGCCGGCCTATCCATGGGCGGATACGGTGCCTTCAAGCTGGCTCTGCGAAAACCGGATCAATACGCTGCGGCGGCAAGTCTTTCGGGTGCTCTTGACATGGCCGCTCATTTGAGCAACGACGCCCCATCCGCTTTACGGCAGGCCGAACTGTTACGTATCTTCGGGCCTCAATTTGCAGGCTCAGAGAACGATTTAATCCATTTGCTCCAGGAGAGTAAACATAACCCGGCTCCACGGCCACTCCTCTATCAATGCTGTGGTACAGAGGATTTTCTGTATGAAGATAATCAGACATTCCGTAAAGCCTGCGCCGAGACAGACTTCAAGTTAACTTATGAGGAAGAACCCGGGGAACATGAATGGGGTTACTGGGACGTGAAAATTCAGAATGTGTTGAAGTGGTTACCGCTGTCTAAAAGAGACTGAGGCACATAAGAGAGGCCTCCCTCTCTGTATTAATTGCCAACTAAAAAAGCAGGCTTAAAGTGGACTGTGCCTCCTCGGTTACTATAACTAACCTGGGGGTACAGTTTATCTCAGCCTGCTTGTAATCATATTAGGTCACTCTATCAATACGCCGCTTTTCCTTCTTCTGGTAGCAACGCTTTGATCCGAAAGGCCATCCGAAGACGCAATGTCTCCTCCGGGTCTTTCAGGCTACGACCGATAATCTCTTCGCATTTTTCCAGTCGATAAATTACAGTATTCCGGTGAATATAAAGCCGCTTTGCCGTCTCGGCAAGATGACAATGCGTTTCCAGATATACAGACAATGTATGAAGCAACATATGGTGATCCTTAAGTGTCTCATCTTCGAATCCTTGCATCGTATCCACATAAAATTTTCTCAGATGATCATGGGGGATCAAACGCAAAATTTCAGATACTTCCTTCGGCTGATACATTTCGATAAAGCGTATTTTTCCCGATATACTCCCGAAATAGAGAGCTTCATTCGCCTCTTTAAAAGATAAAGGAATCTGGCTAAGTGGCTGGGCATAACTGCTAAGACCAAATGACAGCTCCGATTCGTAATACATGGCAATTTTACGTTGCAGACGTTCCAGTAATTCGATAAAGGAAGGTTTGACCATCTCCCACTCTTCAACCAGCGGCATGAGTAGCACATAGGATCGGTCATGGGTGAACAAATATATAGGATGGCGGAAGTGTGCTAACTCCCCTTGAAGATGTTCAGCAATCTGATCCTGTTCTGCCTTATATTGCATGAATGACGTCGCTCGATCCTTGCTATTCAGCTTGCCGACCACACAAAGGTATCGTTGATCGCTGGACAGTCCGAACTCCCTTGCCCGGTTTGCAATCTCCTCGTTGCTCGAGAAGACCCCTCCAATAAAGTTAGTAAAAAACTCATTCTGGATCCGGCGCCGATTCTGCTTCAATGCATTATCCTTCATTAATTCAAACGCAATCACGTTCGTTGCCTGTTCAATGGTCAGAATGCTTGAACGTTCAGCAGGTGATATGAAGCCGGTAATACACAGGAAATGAACTTGTCTATGGGTGAATACGGGAAATAATGTTAACGTTTCACGTTCCTCACCTAACAAGGAAAATGCCGAGAACACGGAAGGCGCTACATGAATTTGACCACCGCCAGATAATAACATCTCCAGTTGTACAACCGTTTTAGCAGGAACTCGGCCGAAGATTGGCTGCAGATACGGCCCGAGCAAATATACAGGAAATCGCAGCAAAGCAGATAATTGATCAAGCAGCTTAGGTATACCTTGACCGCTCATAATTTGTTGGGTGAACTGACGATGGGTCTGTATGGCGTTATGCAACTCCGTTGTTCGTACATCGAGGATATGGCTCAGCGATTTGTTGACAATATCACCTAGCGAAGGATCAACAGGCAGTTCCACCAGAGGCAGTTCCAACTCGTTTGCCAGCTGAACTGCGGATTCAGGAATGTTGCCGAGAAATCTTTTGCTTTTGATACCCAGTCCTGCACATTCCTGTTGCCCCATCTCACGAATCAGTTCAAGCAGAGCCGGCAGGTCATCCTTGAAGTGAAAAGCCGTCGTAATCAGTAACTCATTTCTTTTCAAGTACGGAATAATATCAGGAGCATCCATCATATTGACGGTATGAACCTCCCGATTCAAACCACCGCTTCCCCCTACCACGATTGTGCCGTTGAATACACCCAGCTTCAGCAGGTCACTCATTTTCATCCTTCTCCACCCCTATGGTTAACATGCACAACGAATTCAGCTATTCTTCTACATTTTCGTGAATGCTTTTTAATTTTTTTTATTTTACGATGAATTAAACGCAATGCCAAGTTAATTAATCTAACATCGGTCGGAAAGCTAGCGTTGCCGGAATGGGGGATACTGCACTTGATGATTGAACAACCAAAACCATCTGCCTTGTCTAAGCAGATCGAAGAGATGGTCGAATGGCTGGCTTCGTACGGAAAAGACAACAGCGGCGGTGTAACCCGTTTGCTCTATGACCCGGCTTGGAGCGCAGCTCAGAAGGCGATTCAAGCTAAAATAGAACAACTTGGTTTATCCGCACGCTATGACGATGTCGGCAATTTGTTTGGTCGGCTCTCTGGACGTGATCCTGAAGCAAACGTAGTGTTAACCGGGTCTCATGTCGACACCGTGATCGGCGGTGGCAAATATGACGGAGCCTATGGGATCATTGCAGCACTCATTGCTGTGGAACATTTGCTCACACATTATGGTCAGCCACTCAAAACTATTGAAGTGGTATCGTTGTGTGAAGAAGAAGGCAGTCGTTTCCCAATGACTTATTGGGGCTCAGGCAACATAACGGGAGTAAAAGAGCGCGAGGCCATCCACCACATCAACGATGTAAACGGAATCCCCTTCGAACAGGCCATGCACGAGGCAGGATTCGGACTCGGACTTCATGCGCAGCCAACACGCAAAGACCTGGAATGTTTTATTGAACTGCACATCGAACAAGGCCAGGTGCTTGAACGCGAAGAGAAATCAATCGGCATCGTCAGTCACATCGTGGGGCAACGCCGTTATAACATTACGGTATACGGTGAGAGCAACCATGCCGGGACAACACCTATGCAGTGGCGTCGTGATGCGATGTTTACTTCAGCCGAGTTGATCCGAATATTGATGCATCGGGCCAAAGCCCATGAGTCTGGACTTGTCGCCACCGTTGGACGCATGGAAGTTAAACCGAATGTAGGTAATGTCATTGCACGCGAGGTCACCTTTAGCCTGGATGTTCGTCACAGTGATGCCAAGATCATTGAGCAATTTTGCGAGGCATGCTTCAGTGACTTCGAGACCGTCGCCTCTGAACATGGAACAACGGTCGCTTGCCATAAGTGGATGGATGAACCTCCCGTTGCGATGGATTGCACGTTAAACCAAACGGCTGAGGACATTTTAAAAAGCGAAGGTATTTCATACAAAAGAATGACAAGTGGCGCAGGACATGACTCACAGATTTTCGGCACGTATTGTGCAACAGGATTATTATTCGTTCCAAGCCAGGGCGGCATTAGCCACTCCCCTGCTGAATTCACCCATACGGAAGATTTGCAGCGCGGAGTTCGCCTGTTAATCGACCTGTTATATAAGCTGGCATATTGAATGAACAACTAGAACCAGGAGGCGATGACGAGATGACACAGTACCGGGAAATTCATGCACCTTTGAGAACCATTATGACCCCAGGACCAGTCGAGGTTGACCCGAGAGTTTTAAGAGCCATGGCAACACCCATTCTGGGCCAATTCGATCCGGAATTCACCCGAATGATGAACGAAACGATGGACATGTTGCGGCAGACATTCCAAACGACGAACCATTGGGCCTTTCCGGTTGATGGCACTTCACGTTCCGGTCTGGAAGCCGTGCTGTGCAGCCTGATCGAGCCAGGGGACAAAGTGCTTGTTCCTATCTTCGGACGCTTCGGACATCTGCTGACTGAAATTGCCGAACGTCACGGCGCAGAACTCCATCTCATGGAATGCCCATGGGGAGAAGTATTCGACCAACAAGCAGTAATCGATGAGGTAAAACGAGTTCAGCCGAAAATTTTAGCCATCGTACATGGAGAGACTTCAACAGGTTGCATGCAGCCACTGGACCAGATCGGTCCAGCTTGCCGAGAACTTGGCGTATTAACGGTCGTTGATGCTGTTGCTTCCATTGGCGGCACCCCCGTCAAAGTAGATGAATGGCAACTCGATGCCGTGATTGGCGGCACCCAAAAGTGCATATCCGTTCCTTCTGGCATGGCTCCTGTAACTTACAATGAGCGGGTAGAACGCATTCTGGCAAGTCGGAAAAAGGTAGAACGTGGTGTTGCACTTGAGAGTGATCGCCGGGATGTCGCACATCCAATCCGCAGTAATTACTTTGATCTGAGCCAGTTGCAAGATTACTGGGGGCCACGACGGCTGAATCATCATACAGAGGCAACATCCATGCTGTACGCACTGCGTGAAGGCTTGCGCATTCTGCTGGAAGAAGGGCTTGAAACACGCTTCGAACGTCATCGATTACATGAAAAAGCACTGATGGCAGGTATCCGCGGCATGGGTCTGGAGCTGTTCAACGATAAAGCATGGAAGCTTCCAGTCGTCACCTGTGTAAAAATTCCTACAGGGATAGATGGCGAGTCTGTACGAACTACACTTCTGACCCAGTTTGGTATTGAAATTGCTAGCTCATTCGGACCGTTGCATGGGCAGATCTGGAGAATCGGCACCATGGGTTACAGTTGTCGGAAAGAAAACGTACTATTCGTCCTATCCGCACTGGAAGCTGTGTTAATCCGGCATAAAGCTCCGATTGTGATCGGACGCGGGGTGCAAGAGGCCCTTGACGTTTACGAGCAAGCAGAATAAAGCGCCGAGGGATTTAAACATCGCATAGGAGCACTGTTATTGGTCAATTAGAATCAAGGCTATTTATTAATATTGAAAGGATTCCGGGAACTGCCGGAATCCTTTTGTACAATTCAGACTTCGTTAAAATACATCAACTGCATCATGGATTACCTATGTGCACGGGAAACATTTTCAACGAAGATCCACACGGAAGGTGACACATGCTTAAAATCAACTGGCTCCGCTCAGGTCTGGGCGGGCTGCAATGGCTGTTTTTCTTATTTACCAATACAGTAGTTATACCTATTACAGTTGGGACGGCATTTGCATTGCCACAGGAACGAATTCAATTTCTGATCCAGTGTTCATTCATCCTCACCGGAATCGCATGTGCTGTACAAGCATGGCTTGGACATCAAAGATCCGTCATGGAAGGACAGTCGGGGTTATGGTGGGGTGTCATCCTGAGCCTTAGCGCATCCGCCCCCTCCCTTGGTATATCCTTGACGGAACTCGGGGGTAGTCTCGCCGTCGGCATTTTGATCTCGGGTGTGATCACAATCCTGATTGGCTTATGCGGTTTAGCTACGCCTTTATCGAAATTATTTACGCCAGGAGTCATGGCTGTATTTATGTTCTTACTTGGTTGCCGACTGAATATCATTTTTCTCGAAGGTATGCTTGGTATCTCATCAGGTTCTTCCGACAAGGCGAACGTAATCCAACCTGCCGTCTTCCTACTAGCCGCAGCAGTGGCTGTTTTGGTTGCTGTCTTATCCATAAAAGCACGGCCAGCCATAGCGCAGTATGCTTTGCTGATTGGTATTTTGGGCGGCTGGGCATTACATGTATTTATCTTCGGCAGCTCTGGGGGAACATCCAATTCAGGAACACTCGATGCAGTCTGGTTCCCGCTTGGGGAACCTGCGGGTGGATTGAACACTGGCGTAATCGCGATCGCCGTGATTGGAGGTTTAATCAACACTTCAAACACATTTGGTGCCCTGAAAGGTACGGACGCTATCTATGAGCACGAAGCGGCCAGCAGCCAGTATAAACGTTCTTTTACAATCAGTGGCATCCTTGCAGTGATATCAGGTGTACTCGGACTCGTTCCATACGCTCCATATGTTAGTTCTGTAGGCTTTCTCCAACAAACCCGTATGCGAGAAAGACTTCCGTTTGTTATTGGGGGTCTGATGTTTGCAGCCATCGGCCTGATTCCAGCCGTCACCGGTTTACTGACACAACTTCCGCTCAGTATCGGAAGCGCTATACTATTCGTGACATACCTTCGCCTGTTAGGTTCTTCACTCCAGTATTTCGGACAGCTTCATATGGATGCGGCAAACCTCTACCGGACGGCTGCGCCATTATTCATAGGTATTATCGTTATGGGATTACCGTCGGAAATTTTTACAACATTACCCCCATTGCTACGTCCACTGCTCGGAAACGGGCTTTTGGTAGGTATTTTACTGGCTTTGTTATTGAACCAAGTCCACTCCCGCTCCTCCCTGAGTGCACTAAGCCCTAGTATAAGAACGAAAGGGGAATAACTAATGAATCATTCAAATCAGGAACAGACAGAAACATCCGCAATGAAAACGGGTCCAAAAAAAACAACCGATGCGCTCCAGCCTAATCACTGGGGGGCATACGTTAATGCAGAAATCAGACTCCCAGCTACCCATGCTGGCTCACTAAGTGGACTAACCTTTGCAGTCAAAGATGTTTTCAATATTCAGGGAGAAACAAGCGGAGCAGGCAATCCAGATTGGCTTCGCACACATGATTCTGCAACCTCTACTGCTCCTGCATTGCTTACCCTGCTGGAGAATGGCGCAATTCTCGAAGGCACAACACAGACAGATGAATTGATGTACAGCCTGAATGGGGAAAATGCTCACTATGGCACACCAACCAATCCCCTCGCTTCGGATCGGATTCCAGGTGGTTCCTCGAGTGGGTCCGCCGTGGCAGCAGCAGCGGGACTCGCCGATTTCGCCGTCGGAACAGATACCGGCGGTTCTGTACGTATTCCATCTTCGTACTGTGGTCTGTACGGCTTTCGCCCAACGCATGGAGCAGTATCGACAGAAGGGGTCATTCCTCTTGCACAGAGCTTTGATACAGTCGGCTGGATGAGCCAGGATATCACTATTGTACGTAACGTAGGCAACGTGCTACTGAAAGAGAAGCTTCTTCTGAAAGACAATGGTTCAGATATTACATCTGAAATAGATATGAAGCCGTTCACTCATTTCTTCATAGCGACAGAAGCATGGAATCTGCCAGAAGCTGAAGATCGTTCGATCTTGCTCTCAACATTACATGGAATTCAGGGATGGCAGCCGGAAGGTTATCAAACCATTAACCTAACCGAACCTGCCGAGAGCTTGGCAGACTGGTCAGCGGCGTTCCGTGTTCTTCAAGGGCTGGAAATTGCACACGAACACAGCGACTGGCTGACAAAAGAACGTCCGACGTTTGGCCCAGGGATCGCAGAACGTTTTGAGTGGGCTTGCTCCCTTGAGAAGTCTGCTAGCGAGGCCGAAGTGAAAATGCGTGCTCGCGTAAGGCGTAACCTCATTGACTTGTTAGGAGAAGATGGTCTACTTGCCATCCCGACCGCACCGGGCCCGGCTCCCCTGCTGGGATTGAAAGGTCCTGAAGCAGAAGCTTACCGCGCCAAAACGATGCAGCTCTCCTGTATCGCAGGCCTTTCCGGCCTGCCCCAGGTTACAGTTCCTGTTCTCCGTCCTGATGGACTGCCACTCGGGTTATCTTTTATCGGTGGTACGAAGACAGATCTTAAGTTATTACATTGGACGGCAAAACAGTTTGCGGAAGAGGTGTGCCGATGAGACTTGTAACGATTGAAGATGAGGGGCGAGAACAAGTTGCTTTTTGGACGGATCGAGGCATTACTCCACTGGCTTGGCTGAACGAGCAATTCGGCACGAGCTGGGATACAGATCTGTTTACTTTGCTGCAAAATAATCAATTCAACGCACTACGTAACTGGTACCGCAATGAACACAAGCAGCTTGCCTCACTGTCTTCTCTGCCAGTCAATGACGCGCCCTATCGTGCGCTGTATCGACGTCCAGGGAAAATCATCGGTGTCGGCATGAACTATTGGGACAAAGCCATCGAACTATCTGGACATCCACCCGAGGATGAACCCGTTATTTTTCTCAAACCTGATTCATCCCTGATTGGCTCCGGGGAAACGATTCGTTTACCGTTTGGAGCGGGACAGATCACTGCTGAGGCAGAACTCGCGATTGTCATCGGACAAACATGCAAAGGCATTGGTGAAGAGCAGGCAATGGACGTTATAGCAGGTTACACGACCTCACTTGATATGACTGCCAAGGATATTCATGCCCGCAACCCCCGGTTTATGCAGCGTGCCAAAAGTTTTGACACATTCCTAAGCTTTGGCTCTTCTCTCTCAACGCCTGAAGAATACGAAAATTTGAATGAACTTGAGATTCAAACGGTTCACAATGATCATGTTGCCCACAGCAATACCGTTAATCATATGATCTTTTCTCCTGCGTACCTGATTTCTTTTCTGTCGAACGTGATGACACTTCATCCGGGAGATGTCATCTTAACAGGCACCCCGGGATCAGTCACCATTCAACCAGGCGATGTGGTTAGCTGTCAGATTGATGGGCTTCGGAAACTAGATAATAGGGTAGAGAGCGAAAACCGAACATTGTAAGATGTTTTGAACACAAAAATGCGTTTTTTACACCATTTTATCCTAACTTCACATACCACGTCATATTTTTTCATACAAATTCAACAGAAATTACGAGAACAATCTACGTTTTTGTCAATGAATTGTACAAACAAGATGATAAAATAAGAGATACAAAGAACAAGTAAGGATACATAACATTATTAAGTTATTTTATCTTACATGTTTTATATCATCTGTGGTGTGCAGACAGGAATGGATGGAACGACTCGTTAATTCAGAGATCAACCAGCCTTGCGGCACCCCATATCAAAGAGGAGTGGGGCAGATATGTCAACGAATTTGGCAGGACAAGTACTGAAACAGACGCAGCTACATGAAGAAATCAGCATCGACGACTCCTTAAAACCGAAACAGGAGAGCGAGAGAACAATCGGATCAGTACCCTACATGTTCATGTGGATCGGGGATGGCGTGAACCTCGGTAACATGACCCTCGGAGCGAGCCTCATTGTTGCTGGTGTCGCCACGCTCAATGTGTTTCAGACATTTGTAGCTGCGATGATTGCCATTGGTATCATTTCCGTGATCTTTGCGATCAATGACCGGTTTGGTTATCGAACAGGCATCCCTTATGTCGTTCAACTGCGAATGTCCTTTGGCATCAAAGGATCGATTATCTCCTCCTTTTTACGTGGTGTGCCCGCCATCGTGTGGTACGGCTTCCAGAGCTGGGTCGGAGCAACGGCTTTGAATGAAATTGTCAAAGTATTAAGCGGTGGCAGCTTAGACAGTATTCCTGTTTGTTTTATCTTGCTACAGGCCGTTCAGATTGTCCTGTCACTTTATGGCTTTCACGCAATCAAGTGGGTTGAAACTCTCGCTTCCGTCGTTATCATGCTTGCACTCGTCTATGTATTCGCCTTATTACTTAACTCCCACAGCACAGCTATTACCGAAAATTGGGTGAATGCCAAAGGGACATGGGGACTCCCATTCTTTGCTTTCATCATGGTATTCCTCGGCAACTACGCAGCCATCTTCCTAAGTGCAGGTGATTATTCTCGTGAGCTGAAGAGCGGCATGAGTGACAAAAAGCGTAGTATGCTCTACTTCTTCCCGATCGTTATCGCTTATGGATTCGTTCTGACCATTGGTGCAATGATGGCGGCAGCAACAGGCATTTCCAATCCAGTCAAAGCATTTGCTGTTATTGTGGACAACCCATATATCACCGTATTTGTTTCAGCCTTCATCGTTATTGGTGCAGTTGCCGTTAACATGGTCGCTAACATCGTACCACCCGCTTACGTCATCTCGCTTGTTACCAAGCTTAAATACAAAGCATCTGTTGTCATCACCGGCTTGCTCGCCCTTTGTTCGTTCCCATGGGTACTCGTACAGGATTCCTCGGCTCAAGGTTTGAATACATTTATTCTAATCTATTCCGCATTCCTGGGGCCCATTGTATCGATCATGCTGGTCGAATATTACATCTTGCGAAAACAAAAGGTTGATACAGCGGAGTTATATCTGGATAACGGCTCCTTCAAAGGGTATAACCCAAGCGCCTTGTTAGCTATGCTCATCGGAGCTGGAGCAGCCTTCCTACTCGTTGACATCGGCTGGATTATCGGCTTCATTACCGCAGGTCTATCCTATCTGCTACTCAGCAAGTTCGCCTTTAAGGGTTCCTCATTCAAGAAAGGTACCATCTACGAATAAATGAGCCTGACTTAACTGCCAGAGCCAACCCATTTAAACATCACCAAAAAGAGAGAGGGATGAATATGGAACATTATGATCTGATCATACGTGGCGGAAGCGTGGTGTTGCCAGACGGCGTCGCACAAGTCGATATGGGCGTAAAGGATGGTAAGATTGCGGCAATTGCCGCCACACTTGAGGGAGAAGCTACACATGAGTGGAATGCCACCGGACAGCATATTCTTCCAGGCATGATTGATGTACACGTGCATTTCAGCGAACCAGGAAGGGAGCACTGGGAAGGATTCACTACCGGATCAGCGATGATGGCCGCAGGTGGCTGCACGACCTTTTTCGATATGCCGCTAAACGGAATCCCCTCGACAGTTACGGAAGAAGCACTGCTGGAGAAAGCACGCATCGGCAATGAAAAATCACTCGTCGATTTCAGCCTCTGGGGCGGACTCGTTCCTGGCAACGAAGATGACTTGCAGCCATTAGCCGAATCTGGTGTCATTGGGTTTAAAGCCTTCTTGTCGACCACCGGTAATAAAGAATTCGAAGCGGTAGACGACATGACACTGCTGACGGGCATGAAAAAGATTGCAGCTCTCGGCAAAATTCTGGCTCTGCACTCGGAAAGCGCGGCAATAACGAACTGGCTGAAAGCTGAAAAGGAAGCGGCAGGACTCGTCAGCGCCGATGATTATCTGGAGACAAGGCCCATCCTCGCGGAAGTCGAAGCGGTTGAACGCGCACTCTACTACTCCGAAATTACAGGCTGCGCCCTGCATTTTGTTCATATCAGTTCCGCAGCAGCCGTGGCTAAAATTGAGGCGGCAAAAGCCCGTGGTATGAATGTCACGGTAGAAACTTGCGCACATTACCTGCTCTTCAACCACGATAGCCTGCGTGAAAAAGGGACTATCGCCAAATGTGCCCCTCCCCTGCGTGAGGCGGATGAACAACAGCGATTGATCTCCCTCCTGGCAGAAGGTAAATTCGATATGCTATCTTCCGATCATTCACCATGCCCTTACGAGATGAAAGATCCGAAAGATTATAATCTCTTTCAGGCATGGGGCGGAATCAGTGGCGGACAGTTCACACTACTTTCTGCTCTGGAACTTGCATTAGCCCACAACATTCCATTAGAGCACGTCGCTGCTTGGACAGCTTCGAATCCGGCAACACGTTTTGAACTTGCAGGTCGTAAGGGCAGTATCGCCATCGGAATGGATGCAGACCTTGCCATCGTAAATCTGAATGAAGCATTTACCGTGACGGAAGAGAATTATTACGCCAAGCATAAACAGAGCCTCTATATTGGGCATACTTTCCCGTCGAGTCTGGCAGGTACAATCGTCCGCGGACATATCGTTGTGCAGGATGGCAAGGTGCTACCTTCTGTAAACGAAGGTAGCTGGCTGAAGCCTTAATTTAAAGCAATAGAAAACACACAAAAGAAGCATGTCAGAGATTCGTCTCTCGAACATGCTTCTTTTTTAATCTTTTTGAGTCCTAACCTTGGATTGTAGCCTATGCCTTAACCCCGATTTTCAATCCACTGCTCGGTTGCTCCGAGCACCTTCTCACTGCGAGCAATAGCCTCTGCCACTTGACCCGACGCTGTTCCACCGTAAACATTACGAGCGTTAACTACTGCTTCAGGCTGTAACACAGCATAGATCCGATCATCGAACAGCGGTGAAAATTGTTTGAATTCATCAATCGTCAGATCAAGCAAATATTTGCCATTCTGGATGCAGTACAATACGGTTTTACCAATCACCTCATGCGCTTGACGGAAAGGCAGACCCTCACCGACGAGGAAATCCGCAATATCCGTTGCATTGGAGAAGTCCTGGTTTACCGCTTGACGCATACGATCCTTGTTTACTTTCATCGTAGCAATCATTGGAGCAAATAACTGAAGCGCCCCTTCAAGCGTTGCTACCGTATCAAACATACCTTCTTTGTCTTCCTGCATATCCTTGTTGTAAGCCAGCGGAAGAGATTTCAGCACGGTCAGCAATCCGATCAGATTACCGTATACACGTCCTGTTTTCCCACGAACAAGCTCAGGTACATCCGGGTTCTTCTTCTGCGGCATAATGCTGCTGCCTGTGCAGAACGCATCATCCAGCTCTACAAAACCAAACTCCGTGCTACTCCACAGCACCAACTCTTCACTCAAACGGGACAAGTGAGTCATGATCAGGGAAGCGGCGGCTAGGAACTCCACGATGAAGTCACGGTCACTTACCGCATCCAGACTATTCTCATATACTCCATCAAAGCCAAGCTGTTCTGCTACAAAATGACGATCAATCGGGAACGTTGTGCCCGCAAGTGCCCCTGCACCAAGTGGCAGTACATTAATCCGTTTGTAACTATCCATCAGACGCTCCGCATCACGCTGGAACATCGATACATAGGCCATCAAGTGGTGTGCAAACAAAATCGGCTGAGCACGTTGTAAATGGGTATAACCCGGCACAATCGTATCCAGATTATCTTTAGCCTGTCCGATCAGCGCTTCCTGCAAAGCATGCAGCATGCCAACAAAACCAACGACACGTTCACGCAGATACAAGTGCATATCGGTTGCCACCTGGTCATTCCGGCTACGACCTGTATGCAGTTTACCGCCAACAGGACCGATCGTTTCAATCAGATTTTTCTCAATATTCATGTGGATGTCTTCATCTGATACGGAGAATTCCACTTCACCTGCACGGATTTTATGCAAAACGGTAATCAGGCCTTCTTTGATCGTTTCCACATCTTCTGCCGGCAAAATACCGCATTTGCCCAGCATCGTCACATGGGCCAAACTGCCTTGAATATCTTCTTCCGCCAATGCTTTGTCAAAATTAATGGATGCGGTATATTCTTCAACCAGATGGTTGGTTTGCTTCGTAAAACGTCCTCCCCACAGCTTGCTCACAGTGAGTATCCCCTTTCGCTCATGGACAAAGCCGTCCCTGCCAGAATGTGCAAGAACGGCCCGCCTTGTCAGTAATTATGATGTAGCGTGATACACACGCCGTGAATTATTTTTTGTTTTGTTCCACACCGGAATGTACTTTCAAACGCAGTGCGTTCAGGCGGATAAAGCCTGTTGCATCGCCTTGATCATAAGCTTCAGATGGATCAGCTTCCATGGTAGCAATGTCCGGATTGTACAGGCTGACAGGACTTTTCACACCTGCGCCAATAACATTTCCTTTGTACAGTTTCACACGAACCGTACCGGTTACGTTCTTCTGGCTTTCCGTTACCAGAGCTTGCAGTGCCAGACGTTCCGGTGCAAACCAGAAACCGTTGTACACAAGTGTGCTGTAACGAGTAATCAAGCTATCACGCAGGTTCATCACTTCACGATCCATCGTAATGGATTCCATTTTGCGATGTGCCGTGAACAGGATCGTTCCACCCGGTGTTTCGTATACGCCACGGCTCTTCATGCCGACAAAACGGTTCTCTACCATGTCTACACGGCCGATACCGTGTTTGCCGCCCAGTTCATTCAGTTGCTCCATCACTTGCAGCGGGCTCAGACGCTCGCCGTTCAGGGCAACACAGTCACCTTGTTCAAACTCCAGTTCGAGGTACTCCGGTTGGTCCGGTGAATCCTCAGGTGCGCTGCTCAGCAGGAACATATCTTTGTTTTCGTCCGCACTTGGATCGAACCAAGGATCTTCAAGCACACCGCTCTCATAGCTGATATGTAGCAGATTGCGGTCTGTGGAGTAAGGTTTCGCCGCAGAAGCGGTAACCGGAATGCCATGTTTTTCAGCGTAAGCGATCATTTCTGCACGTCCCGGGAACTGATTGCGGAACTCTTCCAGACGCCAAGGCGCGATCACTTGAATGTCCGGTGTCAGTGCAGCTGCGTTCAGCTCAAAACGAACCTGATCATTTCCTTTACCCGTAGCGCCGTGAGCGATCGCTGTAGCACCTTCTGCACGAGCGATGTCCACCATACGTTTAGCGATAAGCGGACGCGCGATACTTGTACCGAGCAAGTATTGACCTTCATAGAGGGCACCTGCTTGGAACATGGGATAGATGAAATCTTTCGCGAATTCGTCGCGCAGATCATCGATGTATACTTTGGAAGCGCCCGTAGCGAGTGCTTTTTCTTCGAGTCCGTCGAGTTCATCCTTCTGACCGATATCCGCGGTAAACGCGATAATCTCTGCATCATACGTTTCTTTCAACCATTTCAAAATTACAGATGTGTCTAGTCCGCCGGAATAGGCGAGTACGATTTTTTCCTTAGCCATGTGATATGGTCCTCCCCAAGATCAATTACAATATTCTATCTATCATCGCCAAATTGGCGTGTAAAATCAACCCATTGCCGCAAATCGCGACTATTCGCTCATCAAAGCGGCCATCAGTGCTTTTTGTGCATGCAGACGGTTTTCTGCCTGATCAAAGATCAGCGAGTTCGGGCCGTCAATGACACCTGCGCTCACTTCTTCACCGCGGTGTGCTGGCAAGCAGTGCAGGAACATGTAGTCCGGCTTGGCACCTTTCATCAATTCCTCATCGACCTGATACGCGGCAAATGCCTGCTCACGAATCTTTTGCTCTTCTTCAAAGCCCATGCTCGCCCATACATCCGTATACACAATATCGGCATCTTTCACGGCTTCCTGCACACTGTAGGTTACGACTACTTCGGAGCCACTCTCCTGTGCAATCGCACGAGCTTGCTCGACCACCGTGCTGTCCGGCTCATATCCTTCCGGTGTGGCTACTGCCACGTGCATCCCCATTTTTGCCGCACCCAGCATCAGAGAGTGTGCCATGTTGTTGCCATCGCCGACATAAGCCATTTTCAGACCCGCCAGTTTGCCTTTATGCTCCAGCACCGTTTGAAAATCCGCCAGTACCTGACATGGATGCGCTGCATCGCTCAGGCCGTTAATCACCGGAACATCGGCATGTTCTGCCAGTTCAATCACATTATGGTGTCCAAACGTACGGATCATGATGCCGTCAAGATAACGAGACAGTACCTTAGCCGTATCATGCGTCGTTTCGCCGCGTCCCAGCTGAATGTCGTTTTTGCTCAGGAAAAGCGCATGTCCACCCAACTGAAACATACCCACTTCAAAGGATACACGCGTACGTGTCGATGATTTTTCAAAAATAAGTCCGATCGTTTTGCCCTTCAGGGGCTGGAACGGTACACCGCTTTTTTGCTTGCCTTTAATCTCAATCGCGAGATCAAGCAGGTAACGAATTTCTTCTGCTGTATAGTCCGTGAATTCAATGAAATCCCGGCCTCTCAAATCAATTTTCTGGACCTTGTCTGTGTGCTGTACTGCCATTATTGGTTCCTCCTCATTTCCGGTTCCCTGCACCCGCACGGGCAGAAGTTCTACAGTCCTTGGCTGACTTGGCTCGGCTTAACACTCTCCATATCAGCTTAGGTAGAGCAAATTCCCATTCAATCTATACCGCGGATGGATCGTCACCCTCTGCTACTTCTGCGCTTGAGCACCATGCGGCTACAGGGATTCTTTCGCTTTAATCTGCGCCGGGGGCCGTGATGGCCCCGGTTCAGTACTTTATTTTATCATCAAGAGATTAAGCTTTCGCCGCTACATGCTCCTCAATCAATGTCGCTACCAAGGATACAGCTTCGTCAATCTCTTCTTTACTTACATACAGGTTAGGAAGCAAGCGAATAACATTCGGTCCAGCTGAGACAAACAAGATACCACGTTTCTGTCCTGCCAATACGATATCACCGATCGGCTCTGCACACTCAATACCGACCAGCAAGCCCATACCGCGCACTTCTTTCACGAACGAGTTGCCCGCCAGACGATTGCGCAAGGACGTCATCAGATAGTCGCCCATCTCGGCTGCACGCTCCGGCAAACAATCTTCCAGCATGGTTTCAATGGTCGCAATAACAACGGAGGATGCAAGTGGTGTGCCACCAAATGTCGTTGCATGGCTACCCGGTGTAAATGCATCACGCAGAAACCCTTTACCCAACATTGCGCCAACAGGGAATCCACTACCAATGCCCTTTGCAACGGTGAACACGTCTGGTTCAACACCATAATGCTCGTGAGCAAACAACTTGCCTGTACGTCCCATACCTGTCTGCACTTCGTCCACGATCATGAGCAATCCGTGCTCGTCACACAGTTTACGCACATGCTTCACAAATTCCGGCTCCGCCGGATACACCCCGCCCTCTGCCTGAACCATCTCCAGCATAATCGCTGCGGTCTTTGGTCCAATCGCCGCTTCGAGCGCAGGAATATCATGCAATGGTACCGTTACAAATCCAGCTGGCAGTGGCAAAAATCCTTCTTTCACCTTATCCTGACCGGTTGCCGTCAGTGTTGCCAATGTCCGTCCATGGAACGATTGGGCAAAGGTAATCACTTCGTACCGATCTTCGCCCTTCACCTTCTGCTGATAACGACGTGCCACTTTGATCGCCGCTTCGTTCGCTTCAGCGCCGCTGTTGCAGAAAAAGACCGCGTCAGCGCAGGTGTTGGCTGTCAGCAAGGCTGCTGCCTTTTCCTGTCCTGGAATCTGGAACAAGTTAGATACGTGCCACAGCTCATCGATCTGAGCTTTCAACTTCGCTCCGACTTTCTCCGGTGCATGGCCCAGGCTCGTCACAGCAAGTCCGCACATGAAATCGAGATAGCGGTTCCCCTGATCGTCCCATAACCAACTGCCTTTACCTTTGACCAAGCTAATTGGATACCGTGCATACGTTTGAAAAAGTGAGCTTTCCGTCGGTATCGTTGCACCTGTTGCTGCTACTCCTGCTACGGCTGTGCCAGAACCTGGCTGTTCGTTGCCTTTTGCCATGACCATATCACTCCTTGTCGATTCGTACACGTATAAGGTGAATCCAAGACATAACACTGGCCACTTCGATGAAAAAAACCTTTGATCGCATATACCCATGGATTTTTCGATCATATTTATTGAACTAAAGGCAGTTTACACTAGCCACTCCGATGACAGAATAACCTTTCAATCGCTGTTATCCCCAGATTTTTTGGATTCCCTTTCCTAAAGGGAAAATCCGGTGATAAAGGCGACCGCTCCGCTTTTTCAGTTTTTTTCTGTCCTCTCCGTTTTTATGTAAACAAATAGTTCCAGAATGATAAAAAGTAAAAATCCACGATGCATGCGAACGCTTCGCTTCTTCAGTTTTTTCTGTCATCTTCGTTATTGTGTTATGAGCAGATTCACAAAAGTCGTGTACAAATTCTTTTTTATATATATAAAAGCCTAAAGTCTGAATTTCGTATTACATCTACTGCATTCGGATAATTCGTGTACCGATCGTCTCTCCGCCAAGCACGCGGCTCAGGATCTGCGGTTCGCTACCATCCACGATAATAACTTCGCGTACCTCGCCGTGAATGCAGGCAATTGCTGCGCGTACCTTCGGAATCATGCCGCCGTAGATTTCGCCGGTTTGAATCATATCCTCGATCTCTTGAACGGATACGGATGGCAGTACTTTTTTCTCGCCACCAATCGTCTTCATAATGCCTGGTACGTCTGTCACGACGATCATTCGACTTACGCCTAGATGAGACGCTACCGCTCCAGCAGCCGTATCGGCATTAATGTTGTAGCGCTGTCCGCTCGCATCCACACCTACGGGTGCAATAACGGGCATATAGCCCATGTTTACGATCCCCTGGATAATCTCTGCTTTGACGCTTGTTACATCACCAACCCAGCCGATTTCGGCATGGTTTGCTACCGGTTTCGCTTGAATGAGACCGCCATCGACACCAGATACACCCAAAGCCTGACCGCCTACACGCTGGATCAGACGGACGATCTGTTTGTTAATGCTACCTGCCAGCACCATCTCGACAACGTCCAATACAGGTTCGGTAGTCTTGCGCAAGCCATTCACAAATTCGGTTTCAATCCCAAGCTTCGCCAGATTATCGGAGATCGCCGGGCCGCCGCCATGAACGATGACCGGGCCGTTTCCCGAGGACTGCAAATCACGCAGATCTGCAAAGAAAGACTCTGGCAATGCAGCCAGCGTACTGCCTCCACATTTCATCACAAACATTTGTTTTTCCGTACCTGCTTCCGTTGCAGTACTGCCGTTTGGCATGGTTGAATTCACGGGGCAAGACTCCTTTCTTATGGGGTTATAAAGGATTAACACCTATATAAAAGATATAGATAAACGCTAGCCGTTCCAGATTCGGATCGTTCTTTCGATCGCCGTTGTCTCCAGGTTTTTCTGATTCCCCTTTTCCAAAGGGAAAACCCGGAGACAAATGCGAACGCTACGCTTCTACAGAATCGATTCCGCCTCTTCCACTATATTCGTTTATTTTTTATATTTAAAAGTTTAATCCTTATAAACATTTTTACATCTATGATGGTACGCAGCTTTCTAAGAGATGAAGCTGCAAGTTCAGTACCTTTAATAACGTTCAGATACTTTAGTAAACTTTCTGGTGAACCTAATTTTAAGACGATCTCGATATCTTATCCATTTGAAATGAGTCCGATCAGGAATAAGACAATTCATACCCATGATATATCATCTACTTACGTACGATACGCGGCGTTAATCCGCACATAGTCATACGTCAGGTCGCATCCCCACGCTACAGCGTTGCCTTCACCGTGATGCAGGTCCACTACAATACGCACTGTATCGGTCTGCAAGTATTCCAGCGCCGCTTCTTCATCAAACACAACAGGACGAGACTGAGCGAGCACAGAAATGTCTCCGAGACGGATATCTACCGTATCCGGGTTTACGGGTTGGCCTGCACGGCCTACAGCAGCAATAATTCGGCCCCAGTTTGCGTCAGCACCAAACATCGCGGATTTCACCAAACTTGAACCGATTACGGTTTTGGCAATGGCTTGTGCTGATTCGTCGCTAACCGCACCCGTCACTTCAACTTCCACCAGCTTGGTTGCTCCTTCACCATCACGTGCAATCGCTTTGGCAAGCACTTGGCATACATATGTGAACCCGGCAGCAAATGCCTCCCAATCCGGGTGATCCATCGTCAGCTCTTCATTACCTGCATAACCGCTGGACATCGCTACGAGCATATCGTTCGTGCTCGTATCACCGTCTACGGTAATCATGTTGAATGTATGGTTGGTCGCCTGGCGCAGCAGGCGCTGCAACGCTTCTGCGCCGATGACCGCGTCCGAGGTCATAAATGCCAGCATCGTGGCCATATTCGGATGGATCATCCCCGAGCCTTTGGCCGCTCCCGCAATTGTTACCGTCTTGCCGCCAACTACGACGGAGACGCAAGCTTCCTTTTTCACCAGATCGGTAGTCAGAATCGCTTGTGAAAATTGTTCTGCTTCGTTCGTTTCCTTACCGAGCTGTTCCGGAAGCGCCTTGATGCCCGAATGCACCGCATCCATTTTCAGCAATTCACCGATGACCCCCGTAGAAGCCACAGCCACGTCCTCTTCAGCCACGCCCAGTTCACGAGCCGCTGCCGCACGCATCGCATACGCATCCTCTTCACCCTGCTGCCCTGTACATGCATTGGCATTACCGCTGTTTACAATCACTGCTTGCAACCGTCCGTTGCTCAGACTTTCCCGGGTGACTTTGAGCGGAGCAGCCTGAAACACGTTCGTCGTGTAAACCGCTGCAGCTGTCGCAGGGATATCACATCGAATCGCTCCGATGTCGTTGCGTGATGTTTTTTTCAGACCACAGTGCAGTCCTCCTGCCGAGAATCCGCCTGGCGTAACAATCGTTCCATTTTCAACTACGGTAAAAGCTTGATGCTCCACTTTTGTTCCCATATCATATCCCCCGTATGCGTTCAGCCATATGCTGATCAACCGCCTGCTTCAACTGAAACTCCCACAACTTATACCCATGCCTTATGACTTTTAGATGGAACACCGCTTCTTCGCGCGCTCCCCCTACGATGTTCACAAGCCACATGTTATGGATATACTGGTGTCATGTTCAGCCCGAGGTTTTCCTCCCATCCCATCATCAGGTTCATATTTTGAATCGCTTGCCCGGATGCACCCTTCACCAAGTTGTCGATCACCGAAATGATCGTCAAACGTCCTGTGCGCGGGTCTACCGAAAATCCGATATCACAATAGTTCGATCCAGACACTTCTTTTGTCGAAGGCCAAATACCCGGTTCACGTACACGTACAAAAGGTCTGTTTTCATAATATTTACGATATAAGTCCACAATCTCCTGATCACTATGCTCACCCGTCAGCTTTGCATACATCGTACTCATAATGCCGCGTGTCATCGGCACAAGCTGTGTTGTAAAAGTTACCGTCACCGGGCTTCCGGTGATATTGCCGAGCACTTGCTCGATCTCAGGGATATGCTGATGTTTATTCAATTTGTACGCTTTAAAATTTTCATTCATTTCTGCATAATGATTGGTCAGACTCGTTCCGCGCCCTGCACCCGATACACCTGATTTCGCATCAATAATGATGGTCGATGGATCAATCCATCCCGCTTCCACCGCAGGAATCAGACCCAGCAACGTAGCTGTTGGATAACAGCCAGGATTGGATATAAAATCCTTACCTTTCACTTCATCTCCATACACCTCAGCCATACCGTATACGGCCTTCTCCAGCAATTCTGCTGACGGTGCAGGGTGTTTATACCATTGCTCATACACCGATCCGTCTTTCAAACGGAAATCACCCGACAGGTCGATCACTTTCAGTCCTGCTTCCAGCAGACTCGGTACGAGCTTCGCGCTTACGCCAGACGGGGTCGCGGTGAATACGAGATCTGCACGACTTGCGATCTCTGCCGGATCGACACCGTCGAGTGGCCTGCGAATCACGTCCGTCAAATGCGGAAACCCATCGGCGATGGACTCCCCGCTGCTGGATGAAGAGATTACCGATGTAATTTCAACTTGCGGATGATTCTGAAAAAAACGAATCAGTTCCACCCCGCCGTAGCCGGTGGAACCGACGATTGCCACTCTTAATTTGTTATTCACTCTCGCTCCCCCAATCCTGTTGTATGCGCTACTTGTGCCTTGCTCAAGGCTCTCTGAATGATGACGAGAAATTTGCACTAGCACTTCAATGACAGAACAACCTTTCATTCGCTGTTATCCCCGGATTTTTTCATCCCCTTTCTTAAAGGGAAAATCCGGTTATAAAAGCGACCGCTTCGCTTTCCAGGTTTGTTTCTGTCCTCTCCGTTTTTTGTGCGAACATCTCGTTCATACGTATCATCAAAGCTTGAGCAGACAATTCCGTCGCTTCTATGCATATTTGTGTATTATTATACGACTCTAGTTATATAAATACAACCATCTATCATGAATTTTACACGGATTCCCAACAAATCCGAACGATAACTTTTTACCTTAGGGACGAACAAGGATTCTTCTGTTAAAATACATAGTAGAAGGAAACATTACATACAGAGTCCTGTTCATACACATACCCTTTTTAATTAAGGTCACATTGAACTGGACTCCGAAGGTCATTATGAGACATGGGGGACTACAGTGCATATCGAATCTATATTACTTATTGTGCTCCTGGGACTGAATATTATCTTCGCTGCCGCAGTCGTTTTCTTTGAACGCAAGGATGCCAGTGCTTCCTGGGCTTGGCTGCTGGTATTGAACTTTATTCCGGTCTTCGGGTTCATCCTTTATCTATTGACGGGTCAGAATCTGACTCGCTATCGCCTCTTTCAATGGAAAGAGCGCAAGAAACTTGGCTTGGAGGAACGAATCGAGGCGCAGCTTGCCCAGCTGCAGGATAATCGCACGCCTTTCTCCAACAAGGCAACAGAAAATAGCCAAGACATGATTTATATGAACCTCAAACAAAATGGGGCACTCCTGACAGAGCATAACGCCGTTGAGATCATCACCGATGGAACAGACAAGTTCCAACGGCTTCTCGATGACATCGAGGCGGCACAAGATCATGTGCATGTGCAATATTACATTTATCGTGGGGATAGCCTCGGCAAACGGATTCGGGACGCTCTGATCCGTAAGGCGCGTGAAGGCGTGAAGGTTCGTCTGCTGTACGACGCGCTGGGCTCGCGACGGGTAAGAAATCGATTTTTCAAAGAACTGCGTGAAGCGGGTGGACTTGTGGAAGTCTTTTTCCCATCCAAATTCAGTCTGATCAACCTACGGATGAATTACCGTAACCACCGCAAAATCGTTATCATCGATGGTAATCTCGGTTATACTGGCGGCTTTAACGTTGGGGATGAATATCTCGGACTCAACTCGAAATTCGGTTACTGGCGCGATACCCACCTTCGTATTCGAGGCAATGCGGTACATGCGCTGCAAACACGTTTCCTGCTCGACTGGAACGAAGCTTCCAAACAACATGACACGCCGTATGTTCCCTCTCATTTCCCTCAAATTGAGGGTTCAGGTCAGACCGCCATGCAGATTGTATCCAGTGGCCCTGACGCCGAGATCGAGCACATCAAGAACAGCTACCTGAAAATGATTAATGGTGCCAAACATTCGATTCTTATTCAAACCCCGTATTTTATCCCGGATGCCAGTGTATTCGAAGCGATACGCCTTGCCTGCCTGTCAGGCATTGATGTTCGTATTATGATACCCAATAAACCGGATCATGCTTTTGTGTATTGGGCCACGCTGTCTTATATCGGGGAGTTGCTAAAAGTAGGGGCTAAAGTATTTATCTACGATAATGGGTTTATCCACGCCAAAACATTGATTATTGATAGTTTGGTCGCTTCGGTCGGAACCGCCAATATCGACTACCGCAGTTTCCGGTTGAACTTTGAGGTCAATGCTTTTATGTATGATGAGGCCATTGCAACGACACTTGTACAGACGTTCGAACATGATCTGCATGTATCACGAGAGTTATCGCTGGAAGAATACCAAAATCGCAGTTTTATGATACGTTTCAAAGAAGCTATTTCTCGTCTGCTGTCTCCGATCTTGTAAACTCGGCAGGAACCTATATAAATAACAGAACATAATTTACACAGACACTACGATGACAGAATAATCTTCCAATCGCTGTTATCCCCAGATTTTTTAATTCCCTTTACTAAAGGGGAAAATCCGGTGATAAAGGCGACCGCTTCGCTTCTACAGATTTTTTCTGTCATCTCCGTTGATGTGTAAATTTTAGTTAGTTTGGTTGTTTTGCTTATACAGGAAAACCTGCCTAGTCTAGATCCTATATCCTAAAAAATAAAAGCAGAACCTCCCTTCCCCGTAATCGGGGTAAAGAGAGGATCTGCTTTTTTATATCTACCTCATGCTTTTAAACCTTAAATATGCTCACCGCGCTTAAAGCCTTCACCAAGCACCTCATGCGCATTACTAATGATGACAAACGCTCCCGGGTCCACAGACCGGATCAGCGCTTTCAGTCTCGGCACTTCATTTTGCCCCACCACAACCATCAGCACCGTTCGCTGGTCATCCGTATATCCACCTTTGGCCTCCAGCTTGGTCAGACCACGATCCAGATCGGCCAGAATGACTTTGGTAATCGGTTCTGTCTGGTTGGAGATGATATATGCCACCTTGGAGTATCCAAGTCCCATCTCGACGGCATCAATGACTTTACCCGTAACGTACAACCCGATTAATGCATACAGAGACTGCTCCAGCGACAGCACAAAGGCTGCCAAAATAATGACGGTTGCATCCATGATGACAACGCATAGCGAGTAACTGAGTCCACTGTATTTTTGCACAATGCGAGCCAGAATACTCATGCCCCCGGTTGAGCCTCTGCCCCGGTACACGATCCCAATCCCGAGCCCCACACCAATGCCCCCATACAGAGAGCCGAGCAACGGATTAGCCGTCGGAATCTCCCAATGACTCGTCAAATATACAAAGAGCGGCAACACAATGCTTCCAAGGATGGAACGCACACCATATTGTTTACCAATCAACAGGAAACCTGCAATTAATAACGGGATGTTAATCGCCCATTGGGTATATGCCGGTTCCCAGCCCAACCACTCGTCTCCGAGGATGGATAAACCCGAGACACCACCTGAAGCGATTTGATTGGGCAATAAAAATAAATTAAAGGCTACGGCAATCAAAAACGAACCCACAATAATAAACAGGGTATCGATGACGTTCCGCCATGGTCCATTCAGGGGAATAAATGTGGTTAACCTCTTTTTGCGTTGAGGATATGAATGTTGTTGCTCTTGCATGTTGTCGCGCGCTCCTTTTATATAACGTATCCATAATCTTCTTAACATTTCTTAAAATTGTTCAAAAAAAAGCCCCTGTATACACCAGCATGCGCCTCAGCGCACGGGTCCATACAGGAACTTGAATTAATCGTTTTCTACTTTAATTTGGCTACGCAAATAACCGTCGATGAATGCATCGAGGTCGCCGTCCATCACTGCTCCTGTATTACCTGTCTCTACGCTTGTACGGTGATCCTTTACCATACTATAGGGATGGAATACATAGGAGCGAATCTGGCTACCCCACGAAATTTCCGATTGGTCCCCTCGGATTTCGTCCAGCTGTTGTTTTTGCTCTTCGATTTTACGCTCATACAATTTCGAACGAAGCATCGTCATGGCTCGCTCACGGTTTTTGATCTGTGAACGTTCGTTCTGACAGGTCACAACCACTCCGGTCGGTATATGTGTAATCCGTACAGCGGAATCGGTAGTGTTAATATGCTGTCCACCCGCACCGCTTGCACGATACGTATCGATCTTGAGGTCTTCGGTACGAATGTCGATCTCGATGGTATCGTCGATCTCCGGCACCACATCACAAGATACGAAGGAAGTATGTCTACGGCCTGATGAGTCAAAAGGGGAGATCCGCACCAGACGGTGAACCCCCTTCTCTGCTTTCAGATAACCGTATGCGTTATGCCCTTTGATGGACAACGTCACACTCTTGATCCCCGCTTCATCACCCGGAAGATAATCCAGCACCTCAACCTTGAAGCCCCGTTTCTCTGCCCAGCGTGTGTACATACGGAGCAGCATCTGACCCCAGTCCTGCGACTCGGTACCACCAGCGCCTGGATGAAGCTCCAGAATCGCATTCATCTTGTCATACGGCTGGTTCAGGAGAAGTTGTAATTCAAACTCTTCCAGTTTGCCTACAATTGCAGCGACACTGTTGCCAATCTCCGTAGCGAGCTCTTCGTCGCCTTCTTCATCAGCCAGCTCAGCCATCATCAATGCATCATCATAATCCTGTTGCAACTTCGCGTACTGATCTACCGAACCTTTCACTGCGTTCATCTCTGCAATGACGGCTTGCGCTTTCTCATTGTCATCCCAGAAGTCTGGAGCTGACATCTTCTCTTCAAAGTTCTCAATCATCTCTTGCTTGAGATCTAAGTCAAAGAGACCCCCTAAGGTTTGTTAATTTCTTGCCTATTTCACGCAGGTCCTGCTTCACGCTTGGATCGATCATGTGCAATTCCTCTTTTCATTAAGATAAGCTCCCCGCATCCGGGAAGTTCAATAATCAAGATCAAGTCTCGGATACAATATACCGTGAGGCTTGCGCATACTGTTACCAGCAGGCACGTCACCCCTCAATCAGCATCATATGATTATTCATATGCACCGATTATCGGATATGCATCCTCCACTTTATCTTATTGAACCCCCGGCTGCAAGGAGCCGTATAAGTGAAACGATATAGATTAAACTAACCTATCTTACATTGGGTACTTCGATAAAAGGAATGAAACGAAAACTACTCTTGACCATGACAGTGTTTAAACTTTTTGCCACTGCCACACGGACAAGGATCATTACGGCCGATTTGGTCAGAAACTTTCACCGGACGTTTCTCAGCAGGTTCACCGCTTGTCGAGATCTGACTCTCGTCCACTACGGCCTGACGCTCCTGGTTGCTTTCGATCTGTGCTTTCATCACATACGTCGCAACTTCTTCCTGAATTGAAGCGATCATCTGATGGAACATCTCGAAACCTTCGAATTGGTACTCACGAAGTGGGTCTGTACCACCGTATGCACGGAGGTGAATACCTTGGCGCAATTGATCCATTGCATCAATGTGATCCATCCACTTGCTGTCTACTGCACGAAGCACAACAACCTTCTCGAATTCACGAACCATATCTTCACCGATACGTTCTTCACGGGCATTGTACTTGTTCTGTACTTTCTCGAACAGATACTCAATGATCTCTTCAGCTTCTTTGCCCCAAAGGTCATCTTTGGTAATCGATCCTTCATCCAGTAATTTGCTGTTCATGAAGTCCGCAACCTCTTGCAGCTCCCAGTTCTCCGGAATCTCGTCACTGCAGTGTGCTTCAACGATACGTTCAATGGAAGGTTTGATCATATCCATAACGATTTGTTTAATATTTTCAGACTCCAATACCTCACGACGCTGTTTGTAGATGATCTCACGTTGTTGGTTCATGACATCATCATACTGGAGTACCACTTTACGTACGTCAAAGTTATTACCTTCAACCCGCTTCTGCGCAGATTCTACAGCACGTGTAATCATGCGGCTCTCGATCGGCTGATCTTCTTCAAAACCAAGACGCTCCATCATGTTGAGCACGTTGTCCGCACCGAAACGTTTCATCAATTCATCGCCCAGCGACAGGTAAAACTGTGTGGAACCCGGGTCACCCTGACGTCCCGCACGACCACGCAACTGGTTATCAATCCGGCGTGATTCGTGGCGCTCTGTACCGATGATATGAAGGCCGCCAACTTCAGCCACACCTTCACCCAAAATAATATCTGTACCCCGACCGGCCATGTTCGTTGCAATCGTTACTGCACCCGCTTGACCCGCGCCAGAGATAATTTCAGCTTCTTCCGCGTGAAACTTAGCATTCAAGACCTGGTGTCTGATGCCGCGACGTTTCAGCATGTCCGATAGACGCTCCGAGTTCTCAATGGATACCGTACCCACCAGAACCGGTTGGTTTTTGCTGTGGCGCTCTACAATCTCTTCCACAACCGCTTTGAACTTGCCATCAATGCTCTTGTAGACCACATCCGCCATATCATCCCGTTTGTTTGGACGATTCGTCGGAATTTGCAGTACTTCAAGTCCATAGATTTTCTTGAACTCTTCTTCCTCTGTTTTTGCTGTACCTGTCATCCCCGCAAGTTTGCGGTACATCCGGAAGTAGTTCTGGAAAGTGATTGTTGCCAGCGTCATACTCTCGTTCTGAACTTCAATGCCTTCTTTGGCTTCAATCGCCTGGTGCAATCCATCACTGTAGCGACGTCCAGCCATCAGACGGCCTGTGAATTCATCAACGATCATGACCTCTTCATCCGTGACAACATAGTCCACATCACGACGCATGATTACATTAGCTTTCAGAGCCTGTACAATGTGGTGATTCAGCGTCACGTTGGCATGATCATACAAGTTCTCAATACCAAAAGCTTTCTCCGCTTTAGCCACGCCACCCTCAGTCAGCGCCACGGATTTCACTTTGATATCCACCGTAAAATCTTCTTCCGGTACAAGACGTTTCACAAAACGGTCCGCTGCATAATACAGATCGGTCGATTTCTGAGCTTGTCCCGAAATGATCAATGGTGTACGTGCCTCATCTACGAGGATGGAGTCTACTTCGTCAATGATACAGAAGAACAATGGACGTTGTACCATTTGCTCTTTGTACAGCACCATGTTGTCACGAAGGTAGTCGAACCCGAATTCATTGTTCGTACCATACGTAATGTCACATGCATATGCATGCTGTTTCAGTGCATGGTCCATACCGCTGAGGTTAACCCCAACTGACATGCCCAGGAATTCATAGATTTGTCCCATCTCCTGGCTATCCCGTTGCGCCAAATAGTCATTGACTGTGACTACGTGTACACCTTTGGACATCAATGCATTCAAATATACCGGCAGTGTTCCTACCAGTGTTTTACCTTCACCCGTTTTCATCTCAGAAATACGGCCTTCGTGCAGCGCAATCCCGCCAAGCATTTGTACATCATAATGACGTTTGCCCAATACGCGGCGTGATGCCTCACGTACGGTTGCAAATGCTTCAGGAAGAAGTTCATCCGTCGTTTCTCCCTTTTCAATCCGGGCACGGAATTCCTCCGTTTTGCCTTTCAACTGCTCATCAGACAATGCCTGAAATTGTGGTTCCAGTTTATTGATCACATCGACCGTCTTCATCAGACGTTTCACATCACGCTCGTTCATGTCTCCGAAGATCTTTTTGACAAGTCCTAACATGGTATACCCCTTTCGTGCAAAACAGAATAGACCCCCTGCTGCCGCCATACGACACCATCGGATGGATTGTTGATCCATTTCCCCCTGGGGGTAACAAACAAAAAAACATATGAGATGAATCAACTCCAGGCTTGCCACAGTTACTCATGAAGCTGATCGTATTCACCCGGCTCTGGTTTATGAAATACATGCCAGAATTCGAGCTATTGAATCATGTTCATGGTGCTGTGTCTGTCATTGATTATGATTAGCGATCATTCGTTGACAATTCCTCATCAGGACAATGATTCTCTTTGCATAAATTGTAACAGTTTGTAAGGGTCGCCGCAACACGCCGTAGCAGACTTCTTTGAACTTCATCCCCCGTATAAACCGAGTTTTAGTGCAAAAAATCATAGTCGTTATCGGAAGTTGCAAATGGACTGTTTTATTTCCCGAGATGTTGCAAGGATCAATCAATCATTTGTGGGAAATATGGAATTTAATATCAAAATTCATTTTAACTTTTATAATTCTACTTTTGTTTTGATTTTCCTGCTGACTCCTAATCTATTAGACGCAACAATATAGCGAATAGTTTCATCATTTTATTTCCATCTTGCAATTCATTCGCTACGCACAAAAGAGCCCCATCCCTAGAAGGATGGAAGCTCTCGTTAAGTTCAATTCAGGAAGCATAGGCTCCTGCTTATATTCAATACTAAGGGCTAACTATTCAATTGAAGCGATGCTGTAAGTATACTTAACCTTGCTCAATCAAGCCATACTTGCCATCGTTCCGTTTGTAAACCACGCTTACTTCCTCATTCTCGATGTTGGAAAATACGAAGAAGTTATGACCAACCATGTTCATCTGGAGGATTGCCTCTTCCACATCCATTGGTTTTAACATAAAACGTTTCGTACGTACAACTTCCAAATCATCATCCGTATCCGTGTCCAGTTCGGCTGTAGCCACTGTGCCTGTCGGATCTTCTACGAAGAGAGTCTTCAGGCTACCTTCCTGACGGAATTTACGGTTAATTTTCGTTTTGTGTTTGCGAATTTGACGTTCCAACTTGTCCACAACGGCGTCAATGGATGCGTACATATCATCGCTCTCATCTTCAGCACGGAGCACAAAGCCCTTCAAAGGAATCGTCACCTCAACTGTATGCAAGCCTCTAGTTGTGCTCAGTGTAACGGCACCGTCAGAGGTAAGGGGTGCATCGAAATACTTCTCGAGTCTACTCAACTTTTTGTCGACATAATCTTTCAAAGCTTCGGTAACCTCGATTTGTTGACCTCGAATACTTAAATTCATAGGGCACTCCTCCTTTATCTTTGCCACTTCATTATAACACGAATGTAAGCGCCATGTAAAAACTCCCGGTGACCGAATAATGACATCTGCTCCAGTCACATCAACCAACGTAAGTTTAACGCCATATTTCGTGATTTTTCGGCATTTTCGAGCAAAATCACAGATTTAACTGGATTGTATATCTGGCGCTTGATCATCTATTTAACCGTTTTTGAGGTTCCTCAATCTGTTATGTAGAACTAGCTTATCCTGACCCTTAAGCTGCCCCCGTTTTGTCCGGTAATGGAGAGATCAACTTTCTTATATTTTAAACTCTATCAACACAAAAAAAGACCCCGGATCACCGGAGTCTGATGCTAGCGATAATTCAATTTGGTAACCATCTAACCATATATGTAGGTCGGATTGTCCGGATGATTATAATTTGATTACGTTAGCTGCTTGCGGTCCACGTGCGCCTTCGACGATGTCGAATTCTACGGATTGACCTTCTTCCAAAGTTTTGAAGCCTTCGGATTGAATTGCGGAGAAGTGTACGAATACGTCGCCGCCGTCTTCAGTCTCAATGAAACCGTAACCTTTTTCTGCGTTGAACCATTTTACTTTACCTTGCATGCACTAACATTCCCTTCGTCATCAAATGAAGTGAAGCTCTGGCCAAGACCCTAGCCCACAACTCAGATGATATCACCTAAACTTATCCATTGTCAATTGGTAAAGAAAATGTTTTCTTGGTATTTTTTGTAGATTTATAGGGAGAAATGTTGAAAGTTTCACGTTGGACTGTTTCAACTAAGTATAAATCATCAAAAACGAATATACTATTTTTTGTTGTGCATATTTATTTTTAACATGAATTAAAAAAGAGACCAAGAGTTCATCTGAACCCCTGATCTTTTTGTAAAAGATTATTTTCTTTTATCCATAAGGTAACTATCTGCTGCATACTTGGCTTCATAGAGGTTACGTTGACTACGTGCTGCATTCCGCTGCATCAACCACTGCTGAGCCTCATCTTTTAACGCTAACATATGAGACTCAATCAACGCATCATAAGCAAGAATATGATTCAGCTTCGTATGTTGTTCTTGATTTGCCTTAGCAGGCCCGCCCAACCTTATTAAACGTTCTACGATCGACTGACGTTCATTCACAAAAGCTTCAGTCTCATCTGATGATTTTGTGTTGATTTCTTTTACGAAAGCATCTGTTAATATCGCGAGTTCATCTATCAGCTGGTTTATCTGATCTTTGCTTTCCATACTACATTGTTCCTGCGGTCTGTTTATTGATCACGACCCAGGTTTCTCTTAGCTCTTGTAAATACCCTAATGCTTCCTCACCCAGACTCGAATTCTTTTTAATATTCGCCTGAATAAGCAAATGATTCGTATACTCGTATAGAGCAAACAAATCTTTAGCTACCGGGTAGGATTGATTCAAGGTTGACATTAGTTCACTAACAATTGTCTGAGCTTTACCTAAGTTCACATTTGCTTTGTAGTAATCTTTCGTTTGTATACCATCCAATCCTGCCTTAACAAAGCGAATGGCCCCATCATATAACATGATCACCAGCTGACCTGGTGTTGAGGTCTGTACAGAATTCTGTTTATATTTCTCATAAGGAGATTTAATCATTTCAAATCCTTCCTCCTCTTTTACTTAAAGTAGCTTGCCAAACTGGAAGATTGGGATTGGAACTGACTCATTGCTTTCTCCATCGCTGTAAATTGTTTATAATATCGCGTTTCCCAATTCGTCATTTTCCGCTCCAAGTTTGAGATACGATTATTATAATCTTTTAATTGTTCTCCCATAATACTTTCTGTTTTCAAAGCCATGGAAGCATTCGTATCAAATTTGGATGTACCTACTTTTTTCGTAAACATATCCAACGTTTCATTTAACTTTCCTCTTATTTCACCAAAAATAGGCTTGCCATTAAGATCGGAGGCAGAACCGCGGAAAATAGATAAAACCTTATCCGGATTCGTCGTTAAAGCTGCTGTTAACTTAGCTTCATCAATTTTCAATTGCCCCTTCTCATAATATTGCCCTGTCGTGATTCCGGCTTCGCTAAGACCTTTAAGATTATTGCTAATAATCATTCTCATGGTGGTTACAGTATCACTGAGAATACCATCATTTTTCAGGATACCACTCTTAGCCTTTTCTTCCCATTTTTTAATATCATCTTCCTTCATGGACTCGCGTTGTTCATCTGTTAAAGGTTTAAAGTCACGATAAGTTTGTTCTGATATTTTGGAATTCATCAGTCCTAGTAATTCATTATACGAATCCACAAATGATTTAATGGTCTCTACAGCCTTGGTAGGATCAGACTGGGTTGTGATTTTGGAGTTGGTAGCACCTGTGACTTCCAAAAAAGTCAATTTAACTCCATTAACCGTGAGACTGTCTGTGGAAGGCTTATACGTTTCAGTACCACCTAACCCGCTTGTAACGGTAACTTCTCCTTCAGTATAGTTCACCTTCCCACCTGTTCCAAAGTTAGCCGGAGCATCAAGTTTCAGTGCTCCTAACAACGAGCTAGTCTTAGATAATTTGTTACTATCCGTATCGGTTATTGCTTTACCAAATTCCTTATGTGTGATTGTAAACTTGCCACTAATTTCATCAAAAGTTGCATTCACTGTTGGAACCTCTGAGTTAATTCTTGCTATCACAACAGCTATTGAATCCGTGCTACCAAATTGGACCGTTTTATCGTTAATATTCAAATCATACGTTCCCGGAGTTGCACTTCCAGTAAGATCGGCCAGAGTTGTTGCTCGCGTAGCTTTTGTTCCACCAACCTGCAGCTCAACTGAACTTTTCATAATTGCCTTCTCAGCAAGCTTAGTGACCTTGACTTCCAAGGAAACATTGCTTGCATCTGCGTTGGCTTCAGCTTTGACAGCTGTAGAATTCCCACTCACCGTTGATTTTTGAGTATTTAGCAATTCCGATTTACTACTCATATCAAATAATTTATTACTCATTTGTACAATTTTACTGTTTAGTTCTCTATAGCTGTCGCGAGTCCAATCGAAAATTTGCTTCTGTTGCTTTAATTTATCTAGAGGGACACGCTTTACTGACATCAACGATTTGACCATACTGTCGACATCCATACCTGAAAAGCCATTAATTCTTGATACCATTCATTTCACCCTCCTACACCTTTTCGTCGATCACAATCCCTGCAATTTCCATCATTTTGGCAACTAGATCCAGTGTTTTCTCAGGTGGGATCTCTCGAAGAACCTCTCCAGTTTCCTTATTAAGAACCTTAACGAGAATTTGATGCGTTTTCTCGTGTACACTCATCTCTAGGGTCGTTGTTGGGCCCTGAAGAGCTTTAACGGCCTTATCAATGGCTTTGATGAGTTGTTCATCGCCAGGTGGAATATTCATTCCTTGCCGTTCCAATTTGGATAAATCCGTTCCGTTTCTAACCGATTGTAATAACATGCTGTCCTTATTACTCCGAGGCTCAACTGATGTGTTATTTGTAGCTGAAGAAGTCCCAGTCACATTGGTAGAAAGTGAAAACTGTAGATTCATCGTTCATCCCCCGATGGAATTATTTATTATATTTATCGGTAATCTTTAAGTGAGAATGTAGAGAATTATAGTAAAATTAAGATTTGATCTTAGTGATGGACTCAGTTAGATGACAAAATACGAGCATCATACACGGGTTGAACCCAAGCAGCTGAAGGGAATTTCTCCATCATTTCTTTTCTCATTTTCATCATAGCTTCTTGATCATTATTATTTTCGTAAAGCCTAAAATTCCGCTCGTATGTTTCATAACTGGAGTCTAAGTTCAATAATTTGGTATAGAACAATTCTGCATCTTCAAAATAGTTGTTTCGGAAACACAAATCCCCTAAAAGCCTTACAATTCCCGGATGATTTGGTGATTCCTTGTACACACCAACCAACATATCAATCGCTAACTCGTCAAATCTATACTCGCTGAGAATTTTACATATATTCAAAACATTTTTAGAATCGTTATCTATCAGTTTTTGAGTCAGCTCCTGGAATAGCTCAAACTCCTCAATCATGATCAATTGTTTACAAAGTGTAAATAGAACATTTTGCAACGGTTTAGTAATAGAGCCTGTCAACTTTTCATCTTTAAAGAGTTGTTTGATTATTTTCATCTCTTTGACGCCAAAATTCATTGCAAATTGAATTTTATCCATTACACTCTTGTCCTTAAATATATAGGCCATCAGTAGAACATCTTGTATATTTTCTCTATTGCCCAAGTTATTAATATCTTCCAAAGCTGTTCTCATTAGATTCTTGTCTTTACTATATATCTTGGCAATCGTATGAATATGCGGCTCCGTTGTGATGTTGAATTTGCTCAAGTAGTGGTTCAACAACGGATGACGCAAACTGTACAAAATATTCATTAAATTCTGGAGATCTTCTATGGTGTTCAGTTTATAGTGTTCCTCTATAATCTGTTTGCACTCGTCCGCAGATTGATTTATTTTAAGGCTGAACTGTAAGTAATCCTGCAAGACATGCGCAGTGTTCCCTTTTACCCTCATCGCGTTAATTCTCTCCAAGTAACTTTTATCCAATTGGTTCGTTTTCTCATACATATCCGCCAATTGAAGATGCGCCATATATCCTCCGCTACCCTCGGTAACCATCGTACCTTGATCGCCTAATTTAATACATTCATGGAAACACGTTTCGGCGTCTTTGAAATATCCATTCCTCGCATATATAATACCTTGAATGTATTTCATCTCCGTTTCTGAAGGGAAGATCCTCGTGGCATCCACTAGTATACCAACGGCATCCTCAAATTGACCGGTCTCATGAAGTGCAAATGATAACTTTGTGAGCAGCTCAGGGATATATACTTTGTCCTTGCCCAGCGAGTACGATTTTTGAAAATAAGTAACCGCTTTTTTAAAATCATTCATACCAAAATAGGTTTTCCCCATATTATATAGGTTGTAGGCTGTAGGATTCTCCTGAACTTCCAGTTTCATTAAAGGCAGATTACGCTTATGTTTCTTCTCTTCCAATATTTCCTCATCCATGTATCCTACATGCTGAATTGTTGATAGCGACATAACACCACGGTATTTAGAGTTGTCGTCCAGTATGTTAAGATGCTCATGCAATCTATTTTCATATTTTAGGCCAATGTTGTTCCGGAACAACCTCACAGCTGTGTGTATAAATGATTGATTAAATTTCATATGATTATTAATATTAAATACATAATAATCGTAGTCTTTCTTTAATTCCTCCTGTAGATTTACATCTGCATCAAAATATTCATCTGCATCCATCACAAGAATATAATCTGATTTTGCCAGCTCTATTGCATAATTTCTCGCGGCAGAGAAATCATTCACCCAATTGAAGGAATATATATTTGGGGTATATTTCTTGGCGATATCTAATGTTTCATCCGTCGAGCCTGTATCCACGATAATAATCTCACTAACAATCTGTTTTACACTCTCTAGGCACTTCTCCAAGTACTTCTGTTCATTTTTAACAATCATGCAAAGGGAAATCGTTTTGTCCATTAGATCCACTCGTCTCTTCATTAGTAGTATTTGAATTCATTCAATGACATCACATCGTAAAGTATAGATCCATAACACTTCATCATACCTGAATTTCAATTTATATGAATGAGCATGAGGTATATGCAACAGTATACCGAGCTTCCTCTGCTCTATATTTTTCTTGTTAATGTTTGTTAAAACACTATCCATAATCTATTTCAATAGAACACTCAAATTAAACAAAGACAGTTCTAATTTCTAATAACATGTCATGCACACTTAGATTCTGATTATTAGACGAGGCATAGTAAAAAAGGTTGTCGATGTGAAAATCGACAACCTTTTCTTACCCATAAATGCTGAGTTAAAATTAACGCAACAATTGCAGAACAGCTTGCGGCTGTTGGTTTGCTTGTGCCAACATCGCTTGGGAAGCTTGAGCCAAGATGTTGTTTTTCGTTTGGTTCATCATTTCTTTTGCCATGTCTACGTCACGAATACGGGATTCAGCAGCAGACAAGTTCTCGGAAGTTGTTCCCAAGTTGTTAATTGTGTGCTCCAAACGGTTTTGGTAAGCACCCAGTTTAGCGCGCTCAGTAGAAACTGTTTCAATCGCGTTGTTGATTGTTGTGATTGCAGCATTTGCAGAAGTTGCGCTGGAGATACTGATACCGCCAGTTACAGCTGCTGCTGTGCCACCAGTTGCGGAAGTGGATCCAGTAGCTGCGCCAACGCCCAGGCTTGCAGCATCCATCGCTTTGATTGTCAGAGAGATGTTTTGGTCAGCATTTGCACCAATGTGGAAGCTCAGGTTAGCAGCACTTGTTACGGAAGAACCGCTGTCCGCGAAACCGTTAAGCAATTTCTTAGTGTTGAACTCAGTTGTATTAGAGATACGAGTGATCTCTTTCGCCAACTCGTTTACTTCATCTTGCAATGCAGTACGGTCTTTATCTGTGTTTGTATCATTGGAAGATTGTACAGCAAGCTCACGCATACGTTGCAGGATGGAGTGAGTTTCGTTCAACGCACCCTCAGCTGTTTGGATCAAGGAAATGCTGTCTTGAGCATTTTTAGTAGCCATATCCAAACCGCGGATTTGACCGCGCATTTTTTCGGAAATTGCCAAACCTGCAGCATCGTCACCAGCACGGTTGATACGCAGACCGGAAGACAATTTTTCAATTGCTTTGTTTGTGTTTGTTGTGTTTGCACCCAGTTGACGGTGTGTGTTCATTGCAGCGATATTGTGGTTGATAATCATTAGAAATTTCCTCCCTGAAAATAAGTTAGTTCCACATCCATGTGGTAAACGCCGCGACATTAAGGTCGGCCGCCCTGCTGAAGCAGCGTCTAAACTATATATCGACAGGAAGTGAAGAACTCTTTATAGTAAATTGGAATATTTTTATTTTTTTTTGTTCTCTATTCCTTGCAGTAGCTCCATAAAAGCTGCAACGCTGGGAGCATCCGGTTTAGCTGATTCCCGGTTAGCTTCCTGGATAGACGCATATACCTCTTTTCGAAAGATATCAATCTGTTTGGGAGCAGATATACCGATTCGTACCGTGTCCCCTTCTACTGCGAGAACGGTTACCTCGATGTTATCCTGAATGATTATCGACTCGCCCTTTTTACGTGACAATACTAACATATCAGGCTCCCCCCTCTGTCGTCGTTAATTCTTCCGTCCAGATGAGATGTCTGGTCATATAGTCCGATTGGAGAAGGACAACTTGCTTCCCTACTCTCTTGACGGGATTAATGACTACTGGAGCCAGCAAATTCATGGTTGATTTCGTAATCTCGGAATGAATCGTAACGATCGAGAATACAGCAACTTCTTCCTCAATCTCCAATTCTTCTTTATCTTCATCGCTCAGTTCAAAGCTGTAATCCTGTTTAAATTCAAACGGGCTAACCACCAAAAATGAAAGTTCTTTCTCCTTCACTGATTGTAAATAGCTGAAAGGTGTCTCTTCCCAAGGAATTAAAGCAAACGTAGTCTCATCTTCAAATCCAGGCAGACCTCTGGAGAACTCATAAATACTTTGCTCATCGACTTCAATCTTACCCCAATTACTTGTCTCAATAAAAATGATAAACGCCTCCCTGGCGATAATAATTTTAGATAAAAAAAGCTATAGCGGATGCTTACAACCGTCTATAGCTCTATAGTATAACTTATAATCCGATATCTATTGAAGGCGGGATATACTGTATGGAAGCATATTGTTGTACATAGATATCCAGTTTCCCGCGTTGATACTCGATCTCAGGTTTGTTCACGGTGACATTCATTTCCGATTCTCCTGCTTCAAAACGAACGTCAGGCGCTCTCGTGTTAACACGAATGCTCACATTATCCATAGATGCCGGTGTACGCGTCTCTGGAAACGGTTTGGCTTGCCAGTTCGTCCCGACAATGTTGGCAATCGTATTACCTGGCTTATGAATTGCCGCCAGTTCATTTCCTTGCTGTACACGCTCGGCCATATTTTGCAGAAAAATCTGCTGAATGCCTGAATAGATCCGGGCATTCATATCAATCATATTCCCTCCATGATAGGCCGAGAAGGCCTTGGACTGATCGATATTAAGATCTATCGGATGGCTTTGTATCGTTAACTTCCCAGGCTTCGTATGGAGCTCTACATCTGCTTTCGGTTGCCGGATGGAATACTGCCCCATGTCCGCATCTATATGAAGTACTGTAGGCGTTGTCTGGATTTGCAGCATTGGAATAATACTCACAAGAGGATCTCCCCTTTATCTCAGAAAGTCAACCAAAGATTGGGATATGATTTTCGCTCCTGTAGATAGAGAAGCGTTGTAAATATTCTCCTGGATTTTAGATTTGATGGACAATTCAGCATAATCCGCATCCTCAACCTTGGACTGTAGATCGGACAAATTCACTTCAAGATCACTCAATCTACCTTGCATCAGTTCTATACGATTTGTTTTTGCACCAATTTCAGCTCGAATAGAAAGCATTTTATTGGTCCGCGTATCAATATTGTTTAGTTGATTAGACAATTCCTTCTGATCTCCACTAGCCAGAGCCTGACTAATGGTATTAAAGATTACAAACAGGTTATCTGCCTCAGCTGCGTTTCCAAATACCTCATTGCCCGTGACATTGATCGGGAGTTGAACAGCTTCACCGACAATAAAATTAATCTTGCCTGTATCAGTAAGAACTGAAGCAGCGCCAGATGTGTCAAATGATCCATCCGGATTTGCAGGAAAATCGTATGGCTTAACGTCATAGGTTTCGCCGTTAAAAACATACTTTCCGTTTAGTGTGCTATTTGAGATATCTATGAGCTGTGCTTTGAGTTGTTTGACTTCTTCATTGATGCTGTCCAGAGCCGACTGTGGATTCGTTCCCGTTGCCGCTTGAACTGTCAATTCTCTCAAACGCTGTACCACACTACCGGCCTGATCCATAACGGTATCATTGAAATCCAGCCAAGATATCGCGCTATCCACATTTTTCTGATATTGCTCATTGGATGATAGTTCCGCACGGTACCGGAGAGAATAAGTAATACCAACCGGATCATCTGAAGGCTTATTAATCTTACGCCCTGTTGCCAATTGAGTTTGAGTAGTGTTCATTTGCTGTGCATTGCGGTTCAGGTTAAGAATCAACTGTGAACTCAACATGTTATTGGTAACTCTCATTTTAATTTACTCACTCCTCTCTATGTTTATCTGCCTACTGTACCTGTGGAATTAATTAATTTCTCTAATAATTGGTCATATGCCGTCATAAAGCGTGCTGAAGCACTGTATGCATGCTGGAATTTAATCATATTCGACATCTCTTCATCCAGCGATACTCCACTGACCGATTGGCGTCTCGTGTTGACCTGTTCGACCAAAAATTCCGAATTCGATGTTTGGCGAGCTGCTTCCTGAGACTGTACACCGAGTTGACCTACTATCGCGCTAAATTGAGCCCCGATTGTTGCATTACGCAAACCGTCAGCTGATTTCATCGGCGTGTCTTTAAGATTAGCCATCAGATTAGCCAGTGTATTATTCCCTTTGATTATCGTTTCTGTTCCAGATGCATTCGTTGTTGTTCGAAGTGAAGTTGCAATCTTGTTTGGATCAGCCACTATGGCGGCATTCAAGGAGATATTCCCGGCTGTAATTGCGGTTCCACCTCCAGCCGCAGTAAAGAAAGGTAATCCTCCATTGTTCGTACCATCCAGACTATACCCAAGTTGATGCAATCCGTTTAAACCTTTGACAGTGACCTTCAGATCACTAGCCAATGTTCGTGTCGCTCCTGTGTATGTAACATTATTCAGAACGGTATTATCAGGTAGTACAGAACCTGCAGGTATTGTGATCTCGATATCCCCGTTAGCTAACGTATTCGCTAGCTCATCCATTTGTTTACGGTAGTCACTCACCAGCGTATCTCTGGATTTGATCATGCCATGAACCTCACCGTTGGTGAGCGTACCAGCTGTATATGCGTTATTCAAAAACGCTGAATCTACCACTGTTTGTACCACTCCGCCAGTCACAAGCTCTTGTCCATTCATTTGAACCTGATAACCCTGTGGCGAATCCGTGACGGTAATATTCATAATTTTGGACAGTTTGTCTGCCATTAAGTCACGTTGGTCACGTAGGTCGTTTGCATTATCCCCTAGGGACTCTACCTTTACAATTGCACTGTTAAGGTTCGCAATATTACCCAGATAACCTTGGATTTCATTACTCTTGACCGCAATATTGCTGTCCAAATCCTGACTTAGAGCGTCCAATTGGCGACTAATCTGGTTCATCGCGTCTGTAAGAGCCAGTGTCGTCTCTTTAACAATCCGTCGAGCCGTAACGTCTTCCGGGTTTTTACTCAGATCGGACCAGGATTTATAGAAATTATCCATAACCGTCCGGAAACCCGTGTCCGATGGCTCATTTACAATCGCCTCGAGTTTTTCCAGTGTATCTCGCTGAATCGACCAACTCCCGAAGTTGGTATTTTCGTTTCGATACTGGTCATCCAGAAACTTCTCGCGAACACGTGTGATCGAGTCGAACTCTACTCCTGTTCCGAGTTGTCCTGGTGCTGTGCTGTGCAAAAATGCAAACGGCTCCATAGGAATGGAAGCCTGCATGTTCACCTTCTGACGTGAGTATCCTTCCGTGTTGGCGTTGGCTACGTTATGGCCTGTTGTGCTAAGAGCGGCCGTCTGTGTGAACAAACTGCGTTTAGCCGTTTCGATTGAATGAAATGTAGATGTCACCTGGTTTCCCCCTATTAATCAGGCACGCGTGTCGAACAGACCGATTCGCCCTGGATTGCCGTGTTTATCAGCAGGATGCTGATAAGTTGCATCCTGTTCAGGTCTCGAAGCAAACATGTCCATAGATAAATCAATAAACATTAATGATTGCTCGATCAGCTTTTGATTGAGTTGATTAATCTCTTTCAATTCTTGTAATGTTTCCGCCAGCCTCTTCTGAACTTCAAACAATCGCTGTTTGTCAGCCGGATCAAAGATCAGCTTGGAAATCTCGGTAATATTCAGGTTCAGCATCGACTTGATGCCACGCTCCTGAAGTAGTTCATGAACAGCATGTAGTCGTTCTGTTTCAAGCGGCTCCTGCTGTTTCATAAACTTGGATTCCTTATTCATGATAGCAATAAGCTGGTCTACATCATTTTTGACGATAACTTCTCGTTTAAGTTGACTTAGCTCCAGCATATCACGGTGACTTTGCTCCATCTGCTCTAAAACTGCAATTAATCTGTCCAGTGCTGCCATTACCTAATCACCTATTCCTTATCAAAAGACTTGAAATACGGTAGCAGCTTATCAGCAAGCTTGCTACTGTCTACCTGGTATGTTCCTGAGCTTACCTGCTCTTTCAACTCCTGAATGCGTTGCAACCGTCCTGCATCTTGTGTACGTCCTTGTTCTTCAAGCATCTTCATCGCCTCCGGAGAAATGGATACTTCATCCTTGCGGCGGCTTTTCTTGTTCTCAGCCTGCTGATTGGACTCAACATTCCTCTGATATGAATTGATGGCTCCAATTCGACTCGGTTCATTGATTTTCATTCGAAGTGCACTTCCTTTCACCTGATTTTTTTCGTTGATATACGTATTTCTTTCTTTATCTTTATGTGTTCGAAATGAGTAGGATAATAAAAAAAACCGATAATCTTTAATAAGTTTATCGGTACGTTTCAAAACATTTGTTATAGCATTATTCGTATTTAAGACCACGTTCCTATTAATTGCGCAGTTTGTCGACGGCATTGTAGGTTCGTCCGCCTATTGGGTTGTTATCCTTCTGACCTACTTCACGAGCAGCCCCAGCCAAGTCTTTCGTTAGTCGAGTACGGCAGGAATCGCACATATGGCCTTCACGAATCAGCATTCCGCACACTTCACAAGGATACATCATATTCGGGGCGTTTTCGATGGAAATCCGTCCCTCTCGGATAAACTTCGTGATGGTTTTGATTGAGACTTCTGTCGCATCCGACAATTCCTGTATGTTGGCGCCTTTATTCTCGCGCAAATAGTCTACACAGATCTGGTATTCCTGCTCCATTTCCTTGATACAGTTCGAGCACACATCACGAAAATTCAATGCATACAATCTTCCGCAACGAGGACAATTCCCTAAATTCATCGCTAAAACTCCCCTCTCAAACTTCCTATTCCGACTAGATAATATCTATACATTACCTTATTTTCTCATATGAAGTCCATAGCATATTTACAAATATACAATGGTTTAGATTGCGTGAATATGAAATTTTTTTTTAAAGTTGGACCCCATATTTTACAAGGTTATCTTAGCTTCTGATATCTACTTCACAGTTTCCCCTAACTATTTAGGGGGAAATAACAACAAAACCTCAAGACCGTGCTAGTGTGAGTGTATAAATCTCCACCGTCACGCCGGCTTTACTTGCGGCATGTAAAATGACATGCCCACAAGCGTCTAACGTACTTCCGGTCGTGTAGATGTCATCAATTAAAAGTAATTTAAACGGCTTGCTGTAATTCTTGAGCAGGCTGAAATCAAATTCATCAAGCTTGATAGAAAAGGCATGTTTCATCGTCTCGAATCGCTCGGCGCGAGACTTGAAGCTTTGTTTCCCTGTGTTGATCTGGCGTTGCAACAGATCAACACAGGGCAAACCAGCGGTGATGGCAAGCTCTGTTGCCAGCCGCTCCGCCTGATTAAAGCCGCGTTCGGCCAGACGCTCGTCGCTCACGGGCACATACGTGACCGCATCCGGTCGCCATAGCGGCTTCCCGGTTTCTTTTTCACATATAAGAGTCAGTTCTTCACTCATCGCTTGAAAAGCTTGAGTTAACATAGCAGTTAGTAGCGGGGCGTAGCGCTCATAGCCTCGAAATTTGTACATGCTTATCCAATCTTTCATTAGATCGTTATACTGGACGGCGCTACGATTGCAGAAGAAAGAGCGATTCTGCATATGCGGGCGCACACAGTCAGGGCATCCTACACCACGCCCACAGCGCTGGCAACGGATCGAACGAATCCATGGAATCTGCTGTACACAACGCGGGCATATCCCGGAATAACGTGAGGACAACACCGCACGGGTTCCACAAGTCAAACATGGTGAACCCGGCGGGCCAAGCAGCTTATGGAGTTGTCCGGTTAAACGCTGAACATGCTCGAAAATATGAGAAATATAACTGAACATGAGGTGCTTCTCCTTTCTTAACGATATAACGAGACGACGTAGCGAGCATAAAGTATGTAATACACGTTCGGTTAGTATGTGTGAAGACCACTAGTGCTTGTGTAGCGATAGAATGGTTTTGTTTTGAAGGTGGATACTGGCGTAAATAATGGTTCGCATAAACGATTAGTCTGTAGTGAGCCTATTCAAGTTCAGTTGTGTATGTTGATGTAATGATGACTATGATCTTGGAGCTGGTGTACGGAGATAACCTTTGCGACGGGCAATCGCGTTCATTTTGCGAATCTGGGATACAGCTTTCACTTGGGAACGAGTACGGCGGGATGCAGCAAATACGACACGACCTGCCGGATCATCCAAGGAGCGCCCTGCCCGGCCTGCCATCTGTACGAGCGAGGCCTCGTCAAAAAGTCCGTTGTCTGCATCCAGAATAAACACATCGCTACGCGGGATCGTCACGCCTCGCTCCAAGATGGTGGTTGTCACGAGCAGACGGATGGAGCGTTCACGAAATGCAATGACTTTGGCGGCCCGCTCCGCATCCTGCGATGAAGTGCCTTCAATCGAGATCGCAGGAAAAGTCCGGCGCATCAGGTGCACAAAGGCCTCAATCTGGGCGATACGCGTTACAAAAACAAACACCTGAGCATCACGTTGTAAGGAAGTACGAATGCTACTCACGATGGTAGCTGGAAGTTGTTTGCGTTTGATGCATTGTGCCACAGTAGACATGTTGATCAGCTTCGGTACAGGTAGCGGATGTCGATGGAAGCGGACAGGCACTTTGGCATGAGCAAGTTTGCCCAAAGCGACCTCACGTTGCAAACGGGTTGGCGGCGTAGCGGACAAATAAATAAAATGCCCCTCCGGTTTACAGCAAGATGTAGCAGCGTGGGCCAGCATGGGATCGTTATGATAAGGAAATGCATCAAGTTCGTCGATGATCACCAGATCAAAACCTTGGTAAAAACGCATAAGCTGGTGTGTGGTGGCCAGAGTAAGCTGCGCGTCTTTCCAGCGCTCCGAACTTCCGCTATAGAGCGTTGCGAGCGAGGTGTCCGGGAATGCTTTGGCAAGGCGCGGAGCCAGCTCCAGTACAACATCCCTGCGCGGTGTAGCGACCAACGCTCGTCCCCCATGATCCAGGGTGTACTGGATTAGTGGGAAAATCATTTCGGTCTTGCCGGCCCCGGTCACGGCCCAGAGCAAGAACCGCCCCGGCCCATCCCCTGCGGGCGGCCGGGCCAAAAACGCGAGCGCCGCGGCTGCTGCCGCGCTCTGCGCTGCGCTTAGCCCCCACCGGGCGAGTCCGCCGCCGGTGGGGGCCAGGGCCGTGCCACGCGATGCTTTGCCGCGTGCGGGCACGGCCCCTTGCGCTGCACTGCGTAGCAGCAGCGCACAAGCACGGCTGCGCCCTAGCGCGAGGCATGCCTCGCAGTAGGCGCACGCCGCCAGGCCGCAGGCAGCGCAGGGCACGCGCTGCCGGGCTTCGCTGCCACAGCGGTGGCAGCGGGGCGCGCTTCGCGCGCGGCCGAGCCACGCGAGCCTGCGGCGCGTGGCAGGCCCTTCGAGGGCGGCTGTGAGCTGCAGCCGCCCATGCAAGCGCGCGAGCCGCGCGCCGCGCGCCAGCCCCTGGCGGCATGGCGGGCTCCGCCGCCAGCGGCGCCTCGGCCTCGGCCGCCAGTAATTGGCGGCCGCTCATCCGCTCAGCCAGCAGAGCTGCGCACTGCTCCAGCTGAGCCCAATACTCGGCGGGATATGGCTTCGGCATCCCGCCAACCCTAACTGCACGCATAGCTGCAGTCCCTTTCCCTCCATCCCCACCAATTCCTTTTTCCCTTTTATCGTTCTCCCCTCTGTCCAATCTACTTCCATTCCTCCATCTTACCGCTTCCGCCTGTTCGACCAACACTCTCCTTGCCTCTATTTCACCCGAGAGATGCTCATACAAGTCCAGCTTGGTATTCAAGTAGCTTTGCCACGCCTCCATACGCCACATATCCATGCTGCGTTCGGGTACAAATTGATCTACCAGCCACGAAGCCTGACTTAACGGAAGATACATGCTTAACACCAGCCATTGTTGCACATGCCTTTCACTCATGCCCTCAAGCCACCACATGACATCCACCTGGATGTCGAGAGACATGGCCATATCCCACTCTTCCTCCGCCCGGTACACGTAAATTCCAACCTGCATCGCGCCTTCCCTCCCCTGTTCGTATCCGAAAAATAAAAAAAACACATGCTGACCGACGTCTTCGCCGGAGCATGTGCTTCATGTCCATTCTGCATATCACAGTACTTATAATTATTCATACGATGACCATCTTCTTAAGCATTTCGAATTTCAATCTCACCGAATCCCATTCTTTCGGCTACTTAGTCCGACTCTTTTCATCCTAAATTTTCATATAAATCTAGTATATGGTTTTTTATTCTGCCCGTCAAGACAACCTTAACGTCACGTATTAACTCATTTAAAAATTTGGAATTTTCACTTTGTATATGCGCAACTTTTTCCAGTTTTATCAGTCTATACTTTTAAGTTAAGACTTCTGACTTCAAAATGCTTCTTCAGCATCATTTGAAGTGGTAAATCCAGTCTTTAACCATAGATTGCAATAAAACCCATATTCAATTTAAAGGCAGACTTGGCTACAATTACAAAAAAAAGATTACAGCCTCAAGCTGTAATCTTTCTCATATCGAATCGGCATATCAACGTCTGCAAACGTGTAAAATGTGAGGATTATCTGCACCCAGCTTCATCATTGGACCTACGCAGATCAATGAGGCGATAGTCACCATTCCTCTGCCCGGTATGTTCAAGTTCTGCTGGCACAGCAGGCAGATAAGACAACTCCATGCCTTGCCTTTGCATCATCTTCTCAATAATGGTTATCGTCTCTGCCTCTTGTTGCTCGGCGACCACCGTTAATGTAAAGCTCTTGCCACGATATAATAATTCCAGACAAAGTGATCGAATAATGCCTTCAATCCGTCCTACCTGATTGGAAGGAATGAGCAAAATCTGCTCGAAGCCTTCGGACTCCGGGCGGGAAGTATGGCGCTGGTGCATAAGATGAACGGCCATTGCCGCCAGGAAGTATATGAGCAGAATCATAGTCAGATGAGCAACCATGGCAACTGCACCTCCTCGGAAGGTCATGTTCACCCATGGCGAACATCCCTGTATACCGCAGTATATGCAGCGTATTCCGAAGGGTTACAGCCAAACAACCAGTCGGCGCTCGCCTGAACCAATGTTCAGGACACCCTTACACTGTGTTCATGTACAGTGATAAAGTCCATCAACCCGCAAACCAATCCGTACTGGATAGGGCGCGAGTAGATACCTGTATAACAATTATTAGAATTAGAGTGTAACCCAGCCATATTTGATGGAGTTAATAACGGCCTGTGTACGGTCGTCCACTTCCATCTTCTGCAGAATGCTGCTGACATGGTTTTTCACTGTTTTTTCACTGATGAACAAAAATTCACCAATCATCTTGTTGCTCTTACCCTCAGCCATTAAACGCAATACCTCAGCTTCACGACGTGTCAGCGGGTTATTGTCTCCAGCAACAAATTTAACGCCTGCTTCCTTCGAAGCGCCTTCGCTCATCGCACCTGTTTCGTTAAGATACGTCATACGACGAAGTTGCATAATCAGTTTGCCCGTTACTTTAGGATGAATAAATGCATGACCTTCATGAACGGAACGAATCGCGTTGATCAGCGACTCTGCTTCCATATCCTTCAGCAAATATCCGTTGGCTCCCTTACGGAGTGTTTCGAATACATAACTTTCATCATCATGAATGGACAGAATAATAACTTTTACATCCGGGAACAGCTCGCGCAGTTTCTCAGTGGCTTCGACGCCGTTCTCTACAGGCATGTTAATGTCCATCAGAACGATATCGGGTTTATCCTGATTACAGAATTCGAGCACTTGAATACCATCGCCACATTCCCCGATGACCTCAATGTCGTCCTCCATATTTAAAATGCGTTTCAAGCCCTCTCGGAACAGCTGATGATCATCAGCCAAGAGAACTTTAATTGATGTTTTTCCAGTATCACGGTTTTCCATCCTGCTACTCCTTTCCCTTATCCACGTTTGTCGGGATATGAATGACTATTTTGGTTCCCTGGTTCTCTGCGGATTCAATCTCTATTCTTCCTTCTAACAGTTCAACCCGTTCTCTCATCCCGATCAGACCGAAGTGGTTGTGATCCTTGCTTTTCTTGGCAAGAAGCTCCGGTTTGAACCCAAGCCCATTGTCCTGAACGACAATTTTGACGAGCTGAGCCTGGTATGTAATTTCTACGACAACATATGTGGGATAAGCATGCTTGGCAGCATTAGACAGACCTTCCTGCACGAGACGGTAGATTGCAGCCTCCATTGCAGATGAGAGACGATGTTCCTTGCCTCTTGTTTCAAAAAGCGACCGGATTTTTGTTTTTACTTCAAAATCCTGCACATACTTCCGAAGCGTTGGAATCAATCCCAGATCATCCAGTGCCATAGGACGCAGATTGAATATAACTTTTCTCATTTCTTCAAGACTTGAACGAACCTGGCCTTTCAAATCTACTATTTCGGCCTGGACCATCTTAAAATCCTGCTTCATGAGCATTCTTTCTACAATTTCCGTCCTAAGCACTAGATTAGCAAGCATCTGCGCAGGCCCGTCATGAATCTCGCGGGCAATACGTTTCCGCTCTTCCTCCTGGGCCAAAATTATTTTCAAACCAATCATTTGTCGATTCTTGGCAGACTCGATAATCCGGGTCACCTGACCCAGCTCTCCTGACAAGTATTCTAGCACAACGCCCATCTGCGAACCAATTGTCTCGGCACGTTCTACAGAAGCCTCCACATTTTTGGCACGCTTCTGCAGATCATCCCGACGGGCCTTTAGATACATTTCCTTCTCACGATAAATCATCAGATCCAGCTGTAGCTGTGTCGCTTTTTCATACGCCTGCTTGATATCATGCTCCGAATAGCGGACAAAGTCGCGGCTCACCTCTGTAAGCCGGATCCGGGAACGGCGGTAATTCAGCTCCAATTGATCTACTTTCTCGATCGTTTCCGCCGTTTCCTTCAGCACCGACTTCAACTCTTCATTGAGCGTCTTCAGCTCATCACGAGTGGAGTCCATGATTTCAAACATTTGATATTTGCTGTTTTCCATGACTTGTATGGCGTTTTTTATGACGCGGTCTATGGCATCGGCTTGTAAATCCACGTTTGTTCGACTCCATTTCTATCGTTTCCGGTATATATCATACCATATCACGATGAGATGGTAACGGTCTTCGTGTTCTGTTCCCATTTTACAGTCAACCCAAGTTGCTCGGAAACGAGTCTGAGAGGGACTAAAGTCCTACCCCCACTTACGTAAGGTGCAACCGTTGCGCTCTGTCTTTTGCCATTGAGAACAAATTCTTTCTGACCTACCACCAGATCGATCAGTTTGCTGCCGCGGATTACTGTAATCCGCTGATTTTTACTGTCCCAGTTCGCCTGTCCGCCAAAGGCATCCAGTACATGTTTGATCGGTACATACGTAGTTCCATTCTTAAGAACCGGTGTTGCATCAATGGTCTTTTTTGTCCCGTTTACTGTCATAGACTTCTGTCCAAGTACCAGTGAAGCTGTACCTGTAGGCAATCCAACTTCGCTGGATTTGGAAGGCATGGTGAACGCAATGTTGTCGAACGCAATCGTTCCCGTCATTGCACGCTCATCCTGTCCATCTTCTACATTCACGACATACACACGTTTCAGTTTCGCCGGATAAGCGATGTTCAGTCCATTCAGGTCAACATTAACCTTCTTCCATCCATTCCAGTCGATGACTTTAGCCAGATCGGCATATACCGTTTTGCCTTTAGCATCCGTAAATTCTGCACGTAGCCAGTTCAGACTCTTGTCACCCATCACATCCATCGACATGGACGTTGCGGCTGCTGATACGTCTCTGCCTGTTGAACCGTTCAGCTGAGCATAAGCATACATTTTACCGGTTCCGCCCGTCATATCGTAACTGAGTTGCAGTACCTTTGAGCCTGCCTTCTCACCGGTTCCTACCACGACTGCGGCCGAGCCTGTCACCCCTGCTACATTTGTTGTGAAGTTAATCGGATAGTTCGCGTTTTCGAAATTTTCCCAGATCGTTTCGCTCGCTGCTGCAGAGAGTACAACAACCGTGCTGTAACCATCATATCGGCCGATTGCATAACCAACCTGTGCTCCATCATTTACAGACGATACCGTCAACTGGTCACCTGCCACTTTTCCTTTAAATCCAATGAATTCCCATGTCAGGGAATCGGCTGGTACCGTCACGCTTTGTCCGCTCTTTGTTGTAGCTGTCACTGGAATCGAGAGTGTAGTTCCCGCTTGGAGTGAGCCAAGACCAGATCCGGCAGTTAAGGAAGCCAGCTCGTTACCACCCAGCACCGTTACTTTGATAGAGGAAGACGCTCCGCTACTTGTTGCCGTCAGCGTTGCTGTACCCGGCTTCACACCTTTAATCGTTCCGTTGCTGACGCTGACAATGCCGTTATTGCTGGATTTCCAGGTCAAAGGAATATTGCCTGTCGAGATCGGGTTGTAGTACGTGTCATAGCCTTTTGCAGAGTACTTTCCTTCCTGACCTGCGAGCAACGTCTGGTTGCCGCTCACCGCAAAACCTTTCAACTTGCCTTCAGGTGCCGTCGAGAATACTCCAAGTGTATTTACAACTTGACGTTGCTCGGTACCGTACTCGGTATTAAATGTGAGACTTGCGGATTGTTCACCCAGTGGACGTGTAACCATTGTCGTTGATCCGCCGCCATCCAGATTCATGCCTTTCCATACCCCGATACTGGTCATAAATGACTGTAATTCGGTCAAGGACATGCCGCTGCTGTTGCCGTTTTTCTCGGCTGCAATAATATACACATACCGCCCATCCTGAGAATATCCTACCGCGGTTCTGGCACGAACACCACCTATGCCGGAAGAAGCAATATTCCGCGAGAAGGAAGCAGCCTGACCTCCGTTTACCAGAATTGTATGACCGCCAATCATCATTTCCAGATTATTCGGGTCAACAGACTGTCCTGTCGTTTTGGCAACCAACTTGTAATCTGCTCCAACTGTTTGTCCAACAGACAGGTGACTCATGACCCATGTTGCCGCTGTACCATGTGCACGGAGGATATACCCGTCCGGCGGTACGGTCATATTTAATGCCTTTTTATCCGAAATTTGCGTGATGACACCATTCTGAACGAGTACCTCCGTCGGCGTTGTGGAAGGATCATTCGGACGTTTGGTCGACGTCCATGCAGGTGTATAAATATACATGGAGTTCACATGGCTGTATGTACCCGCTCCCGTTTCAACCGTATAGTCCTCCTTATTTATCCCACGCAGAGCGAATGTTGAACCATCCTGCGCCTTTACTGTGCCGTCAAATGAATATTCATCAATCATGGGCTTGCCATCTTTGGTTACCGTGAGAGCATACATGCCCTTCAGTTCCGAAGGCGTAGACACCAATACACCGTCAGAAACTTGACCGCCGATCGGTGACATTTCTCCGGATACGTTAAAATAATCTCCGTTCACCGCAGCGACCGCGCCGTTTTCCTTCGCCATACCGCCAGTGCTTTGTTTACTGTTTAATTTATTTCCCTTGCCTGTCATTACATCCAGTTTCACGTATGGATTTTGCAAGTCTACCTGGATCACATCGGCAAGCACATTTACCTTCGAACCTGAACGTGTTGTCGTATATCTGTATTTCATGAGCTTCGCACCCGAAGTCAGAATCTCTTCGCCCAGCTTGCTCGTATTCGTCGATGCTGCCGCGGCTACGGATTGCCACGAAGTCCCTGACCACATCTGTCCTCCTGCACTCATCACAGGCGCAATCCAGATCACACCTGCCAGTGTTACAATTGCCCATTTCTTTGCCTTATTGTACTTAACGCCTTCCAGCTGTTTCCCATGTTTCCCCAGCATGTTCGAAACGTCTCTCCCATCTTGTATATCAATCTTAGATATCACACAGATCCTGCCTAGTGACAGTCTCACAGCGTGATCCCTAGCATACCCTTCTATTAATAGACTGTTTTTTGCAGAAAAAGTTACGTTAATCATGAATATTAAGGGCTTTTCTGGTAAAAAAAGACCCAGGTATAGAGTAAACCTCCATACCTGGGAATCATCCTGCATATTAATATTTAAACCTTCATAATTGAATGGGTTTAAATCCAGCTTTATATGTTTACAGATAACCAATCCGATCCAACATCCGTTTTAACATAACCGCCGCTTGTTCTCTGGTCGCCTTACCCGTAGGCTTGAAGGTCTCATCGAGATGCCCTTGGATGATTCCTGTTTGCACGGCTTTGGCTACCGAATCCTTGGCTTTGATCTTGGCTTTATCCTTAAATACCTTGAGCGTATCCTCTGCCTTTTCCTGAAGTGCCGGAGGCTGCCCTACGAAATCCATTGCTTTGACGAGCATAATCGCCATTTGTTCACGCGTGACCGGGCTGTTTGGCTGGAACTTCCCATTGCCTACCCCTTGAATAATCTTTGCCTTCACTACAGCACCAATATATCCATTGGTCTCAGGTTTTCTGCCAAGGTCCGTAAATGATGTTGCAGATGCATCCGGTTTGAGTCCCAAACCTCTTGCAACAAGTTCAGCAAACTCGGCACGAGTGATATTCGTTTTGGTATTATACTTGTCCAGATTATCTGAAGTGATAATCCATTTGGAAGCGAGTTCCGTTAATGCTTCCCTAGACCAGTCCGATGCTTTAGGGAAGCTGACCAGATGGGTGATCGGTGCAATCACGCGGTTTCCATCCAACAAACCACGTGCTACGATCCCTGTCGACGAGGTTCGATAAGCCGTCGGTATATACGATAACGATTGTGAGTTAGGGTCAATCGCTGTCAAAGTGGTTAACAGTGTAGATGTGTTTCCAGGCACCTTCGTTAAATATTCACTTTTAATATTTTGCTCTACACTCTTCCCCGTGTTTCCATTAAAGAGCGTAACATAGGTTTCTGTTGCTTCTCCCAGACTCTGTGCGTTGGATCTGGATAACATGAAGTCCATGGCACCTGCTGAAAGTCTTGGCACAGGCTCCATCTGTACGTACAGGGTCGCTGTCCCTGGAGCCGTTGTGATTCCCGCACTTTGTCCCATTGTTACAAACTTCAGGTCTGCAAGAGGGACCATCCATACATTGTCTTTATATTTGACACCGATCGTACCTGCACGATATTTGCCTGCCAGTTGGGATAGCTTGTGGAATGGAATACCCACATAGGCTGCTTCACTCGTCGTTGGGACTTCGAATATGATCGGTTGATTCAACTTAAAGCTGTTCGAGGCATAATTGAACGCCTGTTCAAGTTTATTTTCGTCCAGTGTGTACTGCTGTATTGTTCGGTTATAACGAGATGCTGCCATCTTAGCTGTTGCTGCATCTGTACTTAGAATTAACATACTTTGAGCAAAACCGGAGTTATTTGCATTACGTTCCGTCAGCCACGCTGGGAGTCCTAACGATGTATTATCTGTTGGCGTCGTAGTCACTGTCTTCTCTTGCAACGTCAATGGTCCGAACGCAGCCACTTCTGTATTCAAAGCATCTCTAAGCTGAACACCACCTGGGGTGTACGTCACTGTAGCAACCTGTCCGGTCTGAGCAGCTTTGGACAGCTTAACCGTCACAACAGACCCGTTAACCGAGGCGGAGCTAACCGGAATGATTTCATTTCCAGACTGTACTTTAAATTGCGAGGGAGTCAGTACAGCTTCTGATTTTAATGTGTTTCGGAAATTAATCTGAACCGTATCTCCCTGCAGAATACCGGACAGAATTGTACCGTTTCCGAAGGTCTGTGTCACAGGTACAAGATCCAGTAAAGCGGCCTGATTGTTAGCCATATCCGTCAAGCGAGAGGTTCCCGGTACATAAGATAACGTCACCACTTGCGTACTTGTCACTGGAGTTGTCAGCGTTAGTGTCACCAGATCATCATCAATGTCCACATTGTTAACAAAGATCGCTTTGCCGTCTGCCAGTACCGAGTATTGATTATTCATCGGTTTGTTTAACCGGCTTAGCGGCTCATTGTAATACATCCACAGCTTATTAGCATTAACTTCAGCCTTCTGGAATACAGGCGGCTTTGAATCATTACTGTTCCGCACATAGAAACCGCTGAAACCTGCAAGCGGCTGCAAGCGGCTATCTTTTACAGGCTGGTCACCTGGCTGATACGATACTCGTACCACCTCACCATTGCTAATTGAAGAACTAAGGTTCAACGTAACCTGTGAGCTAGTGTTGGTTGAGATGCTGCTTACGCCAATGGTTTTGCCATCGGCAGTAACACTGAACTGTTTATACGCATCACTGGAGTTAATATATACCGTCTCCGGATAGTAGAGAACGATGCTGTTTGTATATGCCACACCTTCACGAGGTTTGGACATGATCGAGTCCAGTCCATTCTCTACATCTCGTGCCGAGAAGGAGACCGCTGCATTCAGGGACAAGTCCTGAACTCTGCGTGAAGTTGTCGTCGGGACGGTATAAGCTACTTTCACAACTTGTCCTACAGCGACACCTGTATCCAGCACAACATACACGCTATCCCCTGAAACATACGCCGTACTTACACTGCGATTATCTCCATTGACCGTCACTGCAAAGCTGGAAGGCAACAGGTCAAACGTAGATAACCATTCATCATACGTCAAACGAATAATCGTATTGCTGTACATTTTTGCTGTTTTGAGCACCGGTGGTGTCGTGTCAACAGACAAGGTTCTGAACGTCCACGAGGTTGTCCCCGTTAGGCCTGTAAACAGATTGCCGGACCGATCCCGGAAGACGTTACCCGGAATATCCACCGTATACGTTGTGTTACTCGTCAGGCTGGATTGCGGAATGATACGCAGCTGACGGTTGTTGGAGCTGTTAATGATCGTTGTTGCGTTCACCGTACCGCCGTTTGAACTTCTCAGGATGGCTTGAGCGGAATAATTGGTATCCAATTCTTTGGTGAAGGTTACGTTTAGTTCCGTCGTAAGAGCTATGCCTGTTGCTCCATTTGCTGGAGACAAAGAAGCCACTGTGATAGCCGATGGATCGGAGATCACACTGAATCCCCAGTCGATTCGCTGGATCGCAGCCGTGTCATTGCCAAGCGCATCACGGAAAAAACCTTCGGGTATAGCTATGTATACGGTGCTGTTATTTGCCCAGTTTCGAACAGGGTCAATCGTCACAATGGTTTGTGAGCTGTTAAAACTAATTTGCGAAGAGTTCGCATCCACCTCTTCAAACAATTCATTCCCTTGATAAATCTGTAGCTTCCCGGTACCTCTAGACATCGCTTGATCAAAGGTCAATGTGAGATTTGCTGAAGGCGATACGCCCGTAGATGCCGTTTGCGGTGTTCGATTCAGCAGTTTGGCCGGATTTACAGAAGCTACATGGAACGTCCACTCCTTATCTAGTCCTTCAAAAAAAGTTTGGCCATCCGCATATACAAAAGATCGATTGCCAATAGAGACATAGAAAATTCCAGCTGGCAATGCAGGACTAGGCGTAATTGTGACCACCTTTCCCAGATCTGGATCAACAGCCACATTATCAGGTGTAATACTTACAGTCGGGTCACCAACATTGATACTACGCACAACCGAGTTATCCGAAAGTCGGTGGATAATGATTAGCTCTTGCGTATTCGCTACTTTTCTCACCGGGTTGGTAAATTCAATCTTCAGCGGCTGTGTTCCGTCTGCCTGTGTTGCATTTAACAAAGGTAATGTGGCGCTAATTCCCTTCGCAGCCAAGTCATCTGCGGCATAAGCTGTATTTCCACCTGTCCAGCCGCCTAGCAAACCCTGTGTCATTAACATCACGATTAATAGTGTAATCCATCCCTTACGGGCCCATTTCTTCACAAACACCCATCCTTTCCCCTCAATCCTTAGTCCTTATGTCTGATTTACAGACCTCTATATGTATGTCGGCCACAGAAGGAATATCTGTTAGTTATTTGGATATATATTACATTTAATTTATAACTTATCGGGCTTACTTGTCTTTAAGATTACTAGGCTAGAAGAGTCTATTATTTAATAAGATTCTCAGGAACTCATGACAAAAAAGCCCTGGTTCCTAAACGGAACCAAGAGCTTTATGTTTGCCTGACGTATTACAGACCCGCTTGTGTTTTCAAGAGTTCTGCTTTGTCCACTTGTTCCCAAGGTACATCGAGATCTGTACGGCCAAAGTGACCATAAGCAGCCGTTTGTCTGTAGATCGGACGACGCAGATCCAGCATACGAATGATGCCAGCTGGACGAAGGTCGAAATTGTTTCGCACCAGTTCCACCAGCTTCTCTTCGCTAACTTTACCTGTTCCGTATGTGTCCACGTTAATGGATACCGGATTCGCTACACCAATCGCGTAAGCGAGCTGAATCTCCACTTTGTCAGCCAGACCCGCAGCAACCAGGTTCTTAGCTACATAACGAGCGGCATAAGCTGCAGAACGGTCTACTTTTGTCGGATCTTTACCTGAGAACGCACCACCGCCATGACGTGCATAACCACCATATGTATCAACAATGATTTTACGTCCAGTCAGTCCTGCATCCCCTTGAGGTCCGCCAATAACGAAACGCCCTGTAGGGTTAATAAAATATTTCGTCTGCTCATCCAGCAACTCTGCTGGGACAACAGGCAGGATGACCTGCTCTTTGATGTCTTTCTGGATTTGTTCCAGTGTTGTCTCTTCCGCATGCTGTGTAGATACAACGATCGTGTCCACACGTACCGGTTTGTCACCGTCGTATTCGATCGTCACTTGTGTCTTACCATCCGGACGAAGGTAATCCAGCGTACCGTTCTTACGCACTTCCGCCAGACGGCGTGCAATACGGTGAGACAATGCGATGGGTAACGGCATCAGCTCCGGTGTTTCGTTCGTTGCAAAACCAAACATCAAACCTTGGTCACCTGCACCAATGTTCTCTGTTTCACGTGCCATTTGCTCTGGATCACGATGCTCCAGCGCGGCATTAACACCTTGTGCAATATCAGCGGACTGTTCATTGAGTGATGTCAGTACCGCACATGTATTATAATCAAAACCGTACTTGGCACGAGTGTACCCAATTTCTTTTACTGTATTCCGTACAATTGCCGGAATGTCCACATATTCAGACGCAGAGCTGATCTCACCAATAACAAGCACAAGACCTGTTGCTACCGAAACTTCGCACGCTACACGAGCGTTTGGATCGTTCGCAAGAAACGCGTCCAATACGGCGTCCGAGATCTGATCGCAGATTTTATCCGGATGTCCTTCGGTTACAGACTCTGATGTAAATAGATGTCGGCCTTTAATAGACATGAAGTTTCAACCTCCCATAACTATAGTATGGCGATTGCCCGAACAAAACATAACGGCGATTCGTTCACTATACCCTCGAAGAAGCTTACAGTATAATAAGGACACTGATCCGCAATAACGAAGACAAGGATTTTTCAGGTAATTGCCTTAACAAAAAATCAACCTTTCCCTAGTGGAAAAGGTTGCATACCTCAACTGCCATCTTATCGTATTTGTCAAGTGGTGTCAATTCAGGGTACGTTACGTATGAGTTCTAGAGGTGCTGTTCTGCCTGACGAATCAAACGTTTCGTAATCTCTCCACCGACCGATCCATTCTCCCGGGATGTGAGATGTCCCCATCCTTTATATTGCCCATATGAATGATCACTTATCGCGCCAAGCTCTCCACCGAACTCGGTATCTGCACCAGCTAAACTGCTACGACCACCATATCCAACATTCAAACCAAACTCGGCAGCAATTTCATACTTCATCTGATCGAGCATCTGACGACTTTCCGGTACAACCTTCTTATTACTTCTAGCCATTGTTCCTGCACCTCCGTTTGTGGGTTGTCTACAGGTATAGAGTGAGCAGGAACCTGCCTGGCTAGCCGTATTAATGATTGTTAGAACTGGTTAATCTGAGCAATAAACTGCGAATAAAAGAGAATAATTCCGTACCAAACTGCACAACCTATTTCAACGTATATCCACCGCGTACCATAACCGTCAGGCTGTATTTGTTACCATCCAGAACCGTAATGCCACGTCCGTCCCTTGGAAAAGAAAGCAGGTGATTGGTCGGCGCTGCCTGCCCATTCGTCAGGTCCACCCCGTCCGTCAGATCGGCTACACCGTTCGTACCCTCACTGACGATTACAGCTTTACCGCTACGTACAATGAACTCCGCGCCAGATTTGCCGAGGAGCTGTTGACCCGGCTTCACGGTTACAATCTCTACGGCATCGGTTGTACCTGATACCAGCGGCGGCAACCCCGGATCAGTGCTTGATCCGCCTGTGTTGCCTGTTCCCGTCGATCCATTGTTGCCAGTGGACGCGTCTGGACTTGTAGTAGCTCCGCCACCCAGCGCTTTTGCAATCTGCTGATCCACATAACTCTTCGTTACCACCGGATCATCTGCGGTTCCCGGTTGACTCGTACCCGCACCAATGGCCGTATCGTTATATACCGCCCCGATCCACACGCCAACACCAATCGCCAGTGCAGCCAAAGAGACTTTCATATAAGGTTTCATCTGTAATTTGTTCCTCCTCTGGTAATCTATTAACTTTAACTATAGAGAAAAAGGTCAGATGGGACAAGTAAAACCTCGCTCCCCTGCATAGGGAAGCGAGGTTTTCTGTGTTCATTCTTGTTATTGAAATAAAATCTTGATAGGGATGATAGAACTCTGCAAGAGATTGGTGTGGGCTATCTTACATCCGTTGGTTCTAAAGTAGGAAGTTTTGTCACATCGTAACCGTAACCCTGATCAGCCAGACGGATACGTTGCCCCTGGAACTGATCATCCAGGCTAAGACGATATGAACCACCGCGAAGCTTCTCGAAAATACTATCCTCAATGCTCCATGTAAGAGTCTGGTTTTTGCCTACCTTGATGTCTGTGCCCAAGCTCAGCTCTTTCTCATAAGTTCTACCCGATTGATCTGTGAACGTAAGAATCAACTTATGCTCGTTCTCGCCCATATCTGTCTCCTCGTTACGGGTGAGTGTGTAGTTCATCTCTATCTGTACTGATGTACTGCCTGCAAGGTATGCACGAACACTATTTGCAGTCAGGTTATACGGATATAGATCAATGTTACTCAGAGAGCCTTGTACACTGATGGAGACTGGCGGAACCTCAAATGCCAGAGCGTTGACATAAGCCGTTGCTTCGCCTTCACCTGTTACAAATTTGCCATCTGCAACGCCTTCACCTACGACCAGCTTCAAGTCAGAGAATGTAATAGACTTCGGCAGTTTGGCCCAGAAGGTTACAATCGACTTTTGCCCAGGTCCAGGCAGACGTTCGGATTGTTTTGCTGTAGCTTTATAGTACTGACCATCTGCTGTTTTATAGTAAGCAACCAGCTTACCAAGGCCACTCTGACGCAATGATTTATTGGTCATCTCAAATTCGGTATACACGATATCCGATGATGCCCCAGGATAACGGATTGTTCTCCGTGCACCCATCTCCGTTTCTTTATCTCCTATACCGGAGGTGTACGTTCTCCCTTTAGCTACGAAGGATACCGGTTGAATAAAGCCAGAGGTATTGAGTGTAATCCATTCATTTGTTTCTTCTTCGCTCACCTTTTCGTTCAAGCTGAGTTCCAGACGAGACATCCGCAGATCCGATGGGATTTTTGTTAACAGATAAGCTTCAGTTGTCATACCTGCGCCCAACAGTTTGCCGGATTGCGTATAAATTAACTTTTTATCTCCATCAATTTGAGCGGAATCAATCGTGTACATTGCTTCCAGCTCTGGAAGTTGTACCGTTTTGGTGGATGCGTTACGGATGGTTACCTTCGCAGCAATAATATCGCTATCCAACCAAGGCAGACGTTGTAACGAACCGATGGATACGCCAAATGTACCTTTATTGTTTTTGATGACGGTTTCCGTAGTCAGAGCATCTCCACCAGATGGTGATTCAGGCAAAGTATAGACCCCAACAGGATAAGAGAAGACCAATCCGCTCACTGGAGTTGTCGTTGTCGTATCTGTGCCCTCGGTCTTATCCTTAGGGCTCATCACAACCAACTTCATCTTGCTCGTGTCTCCATCCCCTTGGAATGTTCCACTCAGCTTAATCGTTTTGATGTCGCCCGGGTTCAATTTCAGATTATCCAACGCTTTCGTCTCAATCGGATTAACCGTTCCATCTTCAGTACGGATCTCGAAGGAATACGTCGGCACTTTTATGGCCTTTTTACCTTCATTTTTGAGCACCATCTGCATATTTAACGTATATTCCTCATCTTCAATCCGAACTCTGGATGAGGTTAGCAAAGTAGACAGAGGCTGTCCATCAATGGATATGATATTAGGCTGGTTTGCTGCCACACTGACATTGCTTTTACTTGCTTCAGGAAGCTGCATCGCCGCTACAGGAAGCACACTTTTTTCTTCGCCCTGTTCCTCAACGAGTAATAACTCGGATTTCTGTAAATTCACAGACGTAGGAAGAGAGGTCATCAGAACAAGAGATTTGTTAGCCTGGGCCTGAATGCTTACTGCTGTACTATCTTTGTCTGGGGTTAATGGATAGTTCACACCACCCGGTGTACGCAAAATCCATTTGATATTCGGATTCTCCAGCAATTTATAGCTAATGTTGTTTAAATTCACACCAATTTTCACATACTGTTTCTTATCATCACCTGGATAGACTTTGATGCCAGAGACTTTAACCTTCACCGCAGAGTCACTCAGGCGAACCGTCTTTGGTCTACCCACAGGTGTAGTAATGCTATAGGAGCCGGGCACATTAAACTTGCCCAGTGTTCGTTCATAGTTGGCTTGACTGAAATCCCATTTCACGATGAGGAAGTTCAGATCACTGATCTTCACTTCACGTCCCGCTTTCATGACATAAGTCAGTTCTACCGTGGAACCAGGGGATATCGATTTCTTTTCCTGATCCTTCGCAATCAGTTTAGGGGAGAACACTGTGCCCCCATTCGTCTTCACTTTGCTCCAGTAATCAATCATCATCAGAGGTTTACTGTCATTATTTTGATACGATAGCGTATATGTCACGACGTTACCATCATCCTGAGCCAAAATGTTCACATCCGTTAGTCTTACAGTACTGCGTGCAGTCACTTTAACAGGGGCCAGGTTCCCTAAGGTATGTACAACCTGTTTTTTCGGGGTAGTCGTTTTCTTCGTTGCCTTACTATTGCTATTTGCGGCAGATGATTTCGTTGTTGTATTTGCAGCCATCGCTACGCCAGCCGTTGAACTGATCAACATCGCACTTGCGAGCAAGCTCACAACCATTTTCTTTTGATTCACTTCCAAACCTCCCATATGTTGCTTCTTGCTATATAGTATAAACGTTTGGGAAAGAGAGAAAGTTACGATGTTGTTGTGATTTCTCAAATAAACAACAATAAAAAAAAGACCCTTAGATTTCTCTAAGGGCCTTCTCTAGAAAGCTTACAGATTGAACTGTTTTTGTACGGAAACGTTGGAAGGATCTGCAGCGTTACCGGATTTGTCAGTTACGAATTTGTTAGTTGCATTTGTAGAGTTGAGGTACAATTCTACATAAGAACCAGCCAATTGTGAGTCACCAGCAGCTTCAAATGTAACTACTACTTGATTAGGGTTAGTACCAGCAGCAACTGCAGTAACAGTAGCTTCGGATCCACCAAGACGAGCCAAGAAGCCAGTAGTGTTGTTAGCAACATTCAGGTCTTCATTGAAAGTCAATGTAGCAGTGTATTGTTTTTTACCATTAGCTTGAACCGCACCTTCAACTACGCTGAAGTTGTTGTTTTCTGCCAATTTAGGAGCAATACCATCAGTCAAAGCTTTGTTTACATTACCAACTCTGATACCGTTAGGGCTTACAGATTGGATGTTTTCTACTGCAACAACTGTAACGAAGTTAGCTGTAGAAGCCGTAGCATTCAAAGATTGACCAGTAGTGATTTCGAAGTGAGCCAAAGTGTTACCATCTTTAGTCTCAACGCTGTTCAATTTCAAACCATAAGTTGCACCAGTAGCACTGATACCGAAGTCACTTGCACTTACGGAAGAAAGGTATCCGTCAAATTGAACATCGATTTTTTTGTCGGAAACAGCTTTAACTGATTCAACATCGATTTTTCTGGAATCTTTAGCTGCAACAGTTGTAGTAGCTACATTACCAGCAATATAGTTATCTTTTGTATCTGCAACATTAGCAATACGCAGGCTCAAAGTTTGACCAGCAGCCAAGTAACCATTTTCTTTAGCAGGCAAGGAAATGCGAACTTGTTGAGCATTCACTTGAGTTACCTCAGTGTTGTTAGGGAGCGGCAACAAAGATCCACCGTTGATGGAGTAGTTATATTTGTTTGGATCGATTGCACTACCGTTACCACTTACAGCCATTTCTTTGCTGAATGTAACGTAGATATCAAGATCTTTCAAAGATCCGTTACCAGTGCTCTCTTGAACGTACCAAGCATCGTTAACTTTTGGTTTAGCAATATCACTTACATCTACAGTAGTGGAGTATGGCAACATTGTGTTTGCAATTGCTGCGATATCACGGATACCGGAGATTTCCAAAGTGTATTTACCTTGTGCCAATTCACCAATTGTAGTGATTTGTACACGTTTGTTACCAGTACCATCTACGAATTTAGGAGCGTTAACTGGGTGACCAGCTGCTGTGAAGCCTCTAGTAGTAACCAATTCGCCTTTTTCGTTTTTCAAAGTGAAGTTAGCGTTAGCTGTTTTCAATACGTCAGAAGCTTCAACAGCTTTGCTGAATTCAACAGTGATTACATGGTTGTTGTTGTAAACTTCAGCAGTTACAGAAGCTACTTCTGGACGAGTAGTATCGATAACTGGAGTCACTTTAGTAGTACGTGTAGCAGAGTTGTTGCTGTAGTCTGTTACACCTTCCAAAGTGATTGTGTTTTCACCCAAGCTCAGCTTGTTGTCGTTTTCGAAGTTTACAGTTACTTTGTTATCTTCAACAGTAACAGTTCCTGTTTTACCAGAAGACGTGTGGTAAGCTTTGCTTACGGATTTAACGGACTCGTTAAATTCGATTTCTACTTTGTTGAGGTTTGTAGCTTTTGCACTAACAACTTCTGGAGCTGTAGTGTCTTCAACTACTTCGAACTCAACTTCTTTTTGCAGAAGTTTGTAACCTGCATAGTCTTCAACACCATTTACTGTCAATGTGTGTTTACCAACGCTCAGGTCAGTTGTGATAACTGCAACACTTGGATAAGTGAAGTTAACATATCCAGAGATTGCTTTACCGTCGATGCGGAAGTTAGAAGTTGTGTTTACAGAAGAAGCTTTAACTGGCTCAGAGAATACTACTTTGAATGCTTTAGTTCCGAGACCTTTAACTTCTGAAACTTCTGGCAAAGTAGTGTCAACTGGAGTCACTTGTACTGTCTCTTTGAACACTTTAGATTTGTCAGAGTTTTTAACATTGCTTACATTCAACTTGTAAGTTTTTTGGGAAGTCAATGTTTGCTCTGCTGGCAGCAACAAAGTTACTGTTTTCTTGTCGGAAGACAATGTAGCAGATTTGAATTTGAAACCATCGATAGTGTAGTTGGACTCAAGCTCAGCGCTATCAGCATCAACATCACCATCAAATGTTACAACAACTTGTTTCAGGTTGTTAGCAGTTGCACTAACTACTTTTTGAGCTGCTGTTACTACATAAGTAACTTTCTCAGTGAAAGATTTATCTTTGTAAGTGAATTTAACTTCAGTTTCTTTGTTAGCTTCAAGAGCTTTATCCAAAGTTACTTTAACGGATTCACCATCGCTGATTTTGAAAGTAACAACTTTACCAGCTTCGCTTACTTCATAAGAAGTAACTTTGATGCTTTGAGCTTGATCCACTGCATAAGCTGCACCTACCAGCAATTGGCGGGAAGCGTTAGCTGTGAAGTTCGCGTTAGCATCAACCAAGCCAGCGTTGATTGCTGCTTGAACGTCTTTTTTAGCCCATTCTGGAGCGTTGTTGTTCACTTCAGCTGGAACTTCCAGGTCAAGCGCACGAGTAAGGATTGTCGCCATTTCAGCGATTGTCACTTTACCGTTGAAGTCAAAGATTTTTTTAGTTGTGTCTTTACCTTGCATGATACCCGCAGCAGTTACCGCTTCGATGTAAGGTACAGCCCAGTTTTTAGCTGTGTAGTTTTTGTCTTTGTAAGACAATTGGCCAGTTACTTCTTTCAGACCAAGCAATTTAGTGATAACTTTTGCGAATTGACCGCGAGTCATCTCTTGATCCAATCCAGCTGTACCGTTAGGGAAGCCTTCGAAGATACCTTTTGCTTTCAATGCATCAAATTGTTGTTGCGGGGAAACTGCTGTATCACCGAATGCTACAGAAGCAAACATTGAGAATGCCATTGCTGTAGACAATGCTACGGATAAAATTTTCTTCATAACCTTTTTTTCTCCTCCTTGGGTGTTCATAACATTGGAATTTTCTTTAATAGGGTCGCTCGTGTTCCTCATTCTATTGTCGCACCCCCTTTCCAGAGTCATGAGCAAGTTAATATAAATGATGTCTGTGAGCATATCACAGAAACTTGTTACCTAGAATAATGATAGAATCGCACGTAAATAGAGTAGTTTCCTAATCCTACCTTACGTATTATACAATGGGTCTCTCGTGCCGTAAAGCAATTTTTTCTAATAAATAGACAAGATTCTTCACGAGGTCATTCTTGGTAAGTTCCCCAATGTTTTTGACTCTACATCTTAAACGCAGTAGATTTGGAAAAGTTGCGCTTTCTACAAAAAAAGTTTTGAATTTATTTATGTGTTGATGCAGCGCAGGTTTCTAGCATGTTCAAAACCAGTCACAGCGCCACTTTGCTGGTTTAATATCTGCGACATGAAGTTTTCAGAAATGAGACGGACGTTTATTTATACCCGCTGTTTATGACAATGAAGCGACAAATTCCACAATATTCAAAATAAAAAAAGAGAGCCCATTGGCCCTCTTTCATGTGTCAATTTTGTAAATTATCGAATTTTCATTGCTAAATCAATAATCTGTGCACGCATCTTTGGATCACTATTAAGTTTCAAATACATGTCATCAATCGCGATACGGTTCTCACGATACGTCTTCTCATGTTTCATTGTGGTATGAGACCATTCGATCAGTTCGTTTTCCGCTAGAACCAGATTATTATACGCATCATGGAAGCCGGTCGTCTGAACAAGCCCTTCCATCACTTCCTGAGAAATCTCCTGTGTCTTACGTGTATCTTCCAGTTTTTTCTCCAGAAAGACTGCTTGCTTCTCAAACTGTGTCTTTGCTTTCATGTAGCCCAGTTGGGCCTTAGAATAAATCGGTTTCATAAGCTAACTTCACCCTCTAGATCATTGTGTATTTACCGCTATTGTATCTTAATCTCTAGCAAATTACAAAAATAGTTATTGGTAAAAAACTGTTTCCTTCTATTATAAATGCATTCTATACAATCTTATATTTACCCATAAAAAGAACCTGCCCCTTCTTGTTAAAGGGACAGGTTCTTCCTAAAACATTTCCATATCGGATAAATTAGCTTAGCGTTTTAGGGAAAAGTTTGGTACCTTTCTTGAACAATTCTACAGCAATTTTACCTGCTTCAGCACGAGTCAGGTTACCTTTCGGATTGAAGAGGAATGATTTGGCATTGCCCTGCACGGGGCTACCTTCCATGATTTTCGCCTTGGATACAGCCTGCACCGAAGGACGAGCATAGTACTCAATCTGATTAGAATCCTGGAAGGATTTAGACAATGTCCCCGCGAGCTTACTATCATTCGCAGCAAGCTTCATGCTCATCGCTCGTGCGATCATTACTGCCGCTTGCTCACGTGTAATTGGATCTTCCACACCAAAGAATCCATCACTGAGTCCTGTAATGATCCCTGCTTTGGCTGCTGTCTCAATAGAAGCATAATCCCACGTATCACTTCTGGTTGTTGGCGAAACGTCTGAGAAGGTCTGTATATTCGAATACTTCAATGGAATATCCAAACCTTTGACCAACAGGGTAGCAAACTCCCCACGTGTCGTCTGATCATCTGCACCGAATGCATTAAAGCGCAAATTGTTCATGATGCCTTTGGAATACAGAGCATTTAAAATATTTCTTGCCCACGGGTGGTTCGTAATATCCGGGTAGCTCTTACTTTGCTTCATTACTTTGTAATAACCAAACTCGTCGAAAGAAACGGTAACGGTATGTTTCTTGGTATCCACAGCTCCACCAATCGGTTCCCACTGTCCGATGTTGCTCTTATCGGAGTAACGGAATACGCTAATGGTCGAACCTACTTCATCTACAATTGAAGGATCGTAAGCAAGAGTCAATGTACCTCGGTTAGAGGGTACCAATATCCGTTCTGTCGGGAATTGTGTAAAACTTCCTTCTAGAGAGTATGGTGTTACCCCATTTGTTCCTGGCTTATATCCGCTTGTCCCTTTATCTCCAAGTTCACCAATTCCACCGTTAATCCAGTACGTATCGGATACTGGGACAAAGTTGCTTGTCGTCAGGTTGGAGTTAAACATCTCTGTCAAAATCGTCGGAACTGTGATTGGTGACAAACCTCCCGTACTGCGTGGATCTGCCTGTCCAATATTAAAGCCGTAATCATTTTTTCGTTCCAGTACGCCGTCCTTCGGATCAGCAATACCAAACAGAATTTTATTGTCCGGGTAGAACTTGATTACACCACTGCTTGATTTGGAAGCGGATTGCAGAATGGTTCCTTTCGGGAACGACAATTCCAGCTTCTTATTAAATGCAGAATACTTGTTAGCCACTTTCGGAGCCATATACTGTGCATCTACTCCAACGGTGCTTGTATAGAACACGTTAACCGTATCGTTAATCTTGCCGCCTTCTCGCGTAATCTGGATTTTGATCGCATTGTTTTTATCCGGAGACAATCCTACATAATCCAGGACAAAACGGTTATCCATATCCGGACGTTTAACAGCCGCTTCCTTACCAATCAATACCTGCGTTGCACCTTCAGCTTCAATATCAAAATGTACATAGTTTTTGTTAACGACAATCTGTTGTCCTACTGTCGCTACAGGAGACAGGATACGATAAGAAGATGGTTCTCTTAAGATCTCCAACCGTTGTGTCGTTCTGGCTCCCGTGCTGTTGATCAGCTCTAATGTGTACACATGGCTACCTGGTGCATCAAAGATATAGTTCCGGATCCGAATCATGAATTCATCCTGATTCCCGGCAAAGTCAGCAATATGACCATCTTGAGTTGCCTTGTTTGGATCTCCTGTATCCGTTGCTGGAATCGGATAGCTATAGATCAGCTTGGAACCAGAGTACAGATTTGCAATAGTGGCACCGCCGCCCTTAAACACCAGGTCATATCTATCCTTACTCGTTACATACTTTCCATCACGAATAATGAAGTCCGGCGTTACTTTGAAGATATTGACCATCTCTTCAGGGGTGTATACACTAACATCTGCCTTGCTGAATTCCACACGACCATCCGTTGGAACAGGGACCGGCATGAATTTATCAATATTGGACACATTGCTGTCTGAAATGTAAATTCTGATTTTTTTCTCAATGACCTTAGTCTTACCTGCACCGTCTTTATCCGTGCCTGTAATGGTGATGGTATTCTCCCCATATACAAGTTCTCCCGTCCCCCCAATAGTCAACGGGAAGGAAAACTTACCGTTAGTGCCCGGGAAACCAGCAGGAGTTCTGGCTACACCATTCACAAATAGTTGACTTGTGAATGGAGGAGATACAAGTGTACTGAATCCAACGAACTCACCATTGACCGTTAAGGACTGGGTCGTTTTTGAATTGAATGTATAGTTCTGTCCATCATACAAGTTGGCTACGTAAATATAGCTTTTGGCAGCATACGATACGGTAACATCGTAATGTGGATCAGGATTTCCATAATAGAAACGAATTTTCTGCGTGCCATTGGCCACATTTTTTACCAAGTAGACCGCTTGATTATTTGAAAGACCGGTAGGCGCATTCGTTCCCGTTGGTGCTCCCTCAATCGTCAACTTGGTTGTTCCGGTTGGGAGGTATTCACCTTTTACGATTTCGCCTGCAATAGCTTGGCTAGACTCCACCATAATATAAAAATCTGCTGTAGCAATCTGTGCATTGTCCAGTGGTACTTTATTGCTTACTGCACCACCACTATAATCTGGAAGATAGTACATATTGGTAATAGCTTTAACACCTGGAGCATAAGTAAACTTCCCTTGATATCCAGAGCTAAATGTTCCATGCCCTACAACGGCGTTAACCGTTTGATTCTTCAAAATTTCAGCTGGTGTTGTAGTTGATGTTTGTAACGGATACGCATTATCGGTTGTGAATGTAACGATTCGGTATTCAGGCGTTGACCCATCCGGACCAGGAATAATGGTTTCCGTTGCGTTGCTGAACGTCATCGTTGTTCCATTGACTGTGAATGATCCTGAATCCTTAAATGAGCTATTGCTTGCGATATAAGGAAGCACCATCTGAACTTCAAGCTTGGCTTCGGTAGCTGCATTCGAGAATGTCGGGATATTGTTCAGTAGCGATTTCGTATCTGTAGTTCCACCGCTCGTTAATGAAACGTTGAGCGTAGAGAATGGCTGATCCTTGTCGTAGTAATAAACTGCACGTTCGGTAAGGATAGAATCCGAACCGTTGGCAATTCTAAATTTCAGATTATTCAAACCAGCAGTCAGTTTTAACTGTGGCGTGAAAAATGTTCCGTTTTGAAGCAAAGACGAATCGAGTTCTTCTCCGCCATTCAATGAAACAGTTACTTTAATTGCATTTTGCACTTTACCTTGAACAGACACAAACTGTGTATTGACGACTGTCTGCGCACCTTCATTCAAACCATAGGATGTATTGGAACCTGTACTTGGGTCCGTAAAGATTTTAAAATCCTGGATAAATGGAACCTGATCATACAGTACATAAAACGTATCTGAACGTTCTACTGATCCTTGAGTTCCTGTGAAGGTAATCCGGTTAAAACCCGGAAACAAGGTGATGTTGTTTGCCGTAAAGTTGTTATTACCGCTCGTACTCGCAGTTACTGCAGTGGTATTGGAACGGGTAGCATCAGGCTCCCATTTCGTTTTGTTGCTCGGTGCACTAACCGAGTTAAGCTGTTCGACTTTGACACGCATCGTATCTTTGGATACAAAAGCGTATGCACCTGTTATTGTAATTGTCCCCTGAGTCGTCTGATAAGCTCGATCCCGAGTCAAAAATCTAGCATTTGCTGAGTCTTCAATGTTCAAATCCGCCGTTTGACTAATGGCGGTATTATCTGGTGTAAAGTAGGTAGTCAGTGCGTTGGCAGCCGAAGCAACGGACCCACCGAATAGACCTTGTGGGAACAACGAGAGCACCATGGTGACCAACATGATCCAAATCAACGGCCGTTTCTTTTGTTGCATTACGTATCATCTCTCCTCTTTTTAAGTCAGTTACCAGTATTTATCGGCAAAAAGGTTCCAATTATTTAGTAAAAATCTCAAAAAAAACAAAAAACCTTATCCCAATCGGGATAAGGCACGGGTCTAATATTAGAATATTGAACGATAGCAGGAAACGAAATAATTTTTTAGGATTTCGAACGGGTCTGTGGATTAAGCTTCACGCGCATACGCATCAGGAAGTTAATCACTGGTTTTCTCGTTTTACTTACAAGTCCAATGACTTCTGCCCCAACTTGCAGGAAGAACATCATGATACAGATCACAACAAAGGTTACCCAGTTGGCTTCAAACATTGCAGCCGAAGACTGGATAATAGCCAGCACACCGAAGAACGCGGCAATACCATAGATAATCAGTACGGTCTGACGATGGCTGAATCCAAGTTCACGCAAGCAATGATGCAGGTGACCTTTATCCGGTGAGAAGATCGGTTTCCGTTGCACCGCGCGGCGAATAATTGCGAACAATGTATCCGAGAGCGGTACACCGATAATAATCAGCGGTGTAATAAAGGACACGACTGCAATCTGTTTAAATCCGAGCATCGAAAGCATCGCCAGGGAGAAACCAAGGAATAGTGAACCGGTATCTCCCATGAATATTTTCGCTGGGTGGAAGTTAAAGAACAAGAACCCGATAATGCTACCGAGCAATACCAGACACATCAGAGCAATCATCGTATTACCCATCAGGAAAGACATCACTGCAATGGTTCCAATAGCAATACCCGATACACCGGCTGCCAGACCATCCAGTCCGTCGATCAGATTAATCGCGTTGGTTACACCAACAATCCACAGAATCGTCAGCGGAATGGACACCCACGTTTCAAGTGAAGAATACGCATCCTGAAACGGAATGTTCACGAAGTCTACGCGGATGTTAAATCCAAATACAACGACGGAAGCAGCCACGATCTGTCCAAGCAGTTTCACTTTGGCAGACAATTCAAAACGGTCATCAAGTGCACCAATCAACACAATGATGGAGCCCCCAACCAGAAATGCACTGACAAAACTCATATCGCGAGTTGTAAACCAGGCAGAGACAAACGGAAGCAGGGCAGCCACCGTAATAATAAATGCCAGAAAAATACCCAATCCACCGAGACGCGGCATAATACGTGTATGCACTTTACGCGCATTTGGTGTATCCATTGCACCGATGCGGACTGCGAACTTTTTAACAAGTGGTGTAAGAGCTAAAGCAAGTCCCATTGACACCAGAAATCCAATGATAAAGATCGCTACCATTTGAACATTCGACCCCCAATTATAATACCTTCAGAAAAATTATAAATCCCCTGTTCTCTTTTTCTATATATAAAGAAACATTGTTTTTCACTTTGCATGAAAATTTATTGTTGATTCTGAGGCAACAGTTACACGGTACGAAGAGTGCAAGGGAAAACCTGTAGAAGCGAAGCGTTCGCTTTTATCACCGAATTTCATCCTTGAACAAGGATAAATAGAAATTTGGGGATAAGGGCGATCGAAGGTTCTCTTGCAATCGTAGTAATGAAGTGTAACAGCTCCTTTAGCGGGAGTGCCTAATGCAATCAAAGAATGTTTTCATTCGAGTGACACACGTATGTGCCGGAATGAATTATACGCTGATCATTTCTGAAAAGCTATCCTCAATTTCTAGCAAAAACAAGCATTTATCTCGTAATTACCTGTTTTTAACGGACTTTTGTCACGTTTTCTTTGTCCCGCATCACTTTCAATGCGAATTTCGGGAGCGCAAGCATCCGTCCAGCCCGGCTAGGTTCACGAAGCAGACGATAGAACCATTCCAGTCTTAACTTTTGGAACAGTTTAGGTGCCCGTTTGCTTTTGCCAGAGATCACATCAAAGCTACCGCCAACCCCCATCATGACAGGAACTTGCAACGCATGCTTATGCTTGTGAATCCAGGGTTCTTGGGTATCCGCACCGCGAGCGACAAATAACAGATCAGGTGCAGCCTGCTGTATCGCAGCTATAACCTGCTCATCCTCAGCCGAACCGAAGAAACCGTCGCGATAACCGACAATACGAATAGCCGGATACTGCTGTTGTAACCGAACTGCCGTTTCTTGAATCACTTCAGGAGTCGAACCAAGCAAATACACGCCCCACCGATAGTTTTCTCCAACCCGCAACAATTCATGTAAAAGTTCAAAGCCGGGCACTCGTTCTGCTACAGGATCCCCGCAGTAGCCTGCAGCCCATACTACGCCGGTTCCGTCCGGAACAATCATCTCCGCATCCTTCATCACCTTCATAATTGCGGGATTTTCTAGCGCAGCCATAACCATAATTGGATTGGCAGTGATAACCTGATGCGGCTGTTTCGACAACACGGCTTCTTCAAGCACCTGTACCGTTTCTTTCATCGTTAGTTTGGAAAAGGGGATACCATAGATGGAAACGGTAGGAATAGATCCGGTCTGACTCATTGTTATCTCATCCTTTGCGGCCTAAATAGGTAATAATTTGCTTGGCAGGCTCTACGGCTTCCTGCTTCAATGCAGTAATACGATCTTCATGTTGCTTCAACCATTGTGAACGATGTTCCAGCAATCCAGCAACCGTTTCTGCAAATTTATCCCCATCCAGTGAACTGGTATTGCCTGCAGGCTCACTTTCCAGTCGAAGCAGGAACTGATCGATTTTGGGATCATACGAGATACCAACAGGTGGGACATACTGTGAAGCTGCGTAGATTAAACTATGCAGACGCATGCCGATCATCAGATCACAGCGACTGACTTCCTCCAGCATTTGTTGAGGATCAGTAAGATCGTCCGTAATACTAATTTCACTACCTTTGCTTGTCACATCATCAATCATTTCCATAATGAAACGGGATGCCTGCACATCATCGGGCAGATGAAACGGCATAAAGCGCAGATGGACAGCCTTTTTCGTAGCCAGCTTCTTCAATCCAGCCGCAATAGCCGTCAATTCCTTACGATCCGATTCCCAGAACCGAACAGACACTCCGATCACCGGTAGTTTGGCATGAGTTGGTGGTTCCCCAGCAGTGGAAGGGTCAACTTCATCCCGGACTGGTGATGCTGTCTCCGGTAAAGGTAAACCCATCACTGGGTCAGGCACGACATGAATCTGATTCCACTTCAGTCCAAGACGACGCAGATAGTCTGCGGATTGCTCGTCTCGAACCGATACATAGGTACAGGATTTAAATACCGATTTGATCATCGGGTTAAAGATTTTACGGTGAACAGGGCCAATACCCTGCGCATAGATAAATGTAGGTTTTTTCAACCACTGAGCCAGCTTGATCACACCCAAATAATAAGGAATGGACTTCAATCCAGTTGCATCCTGCAGCAGACTTCCGCCGCCACTGATAAGTCCGTCACTTTCCTTCAGTGCCTCACGAACTTCCTTCAGCTTCATGCGATGTACAGCACGAACGCCATACATCGAGGTTGTCCACTCCGGATTAATGGAGAGCACAATCGGTTCAATGGTAACATTGGACCGCTGGCTCTCTTCTTGGAGGGCAGTTAGAATGGATTTCAGTACAGCTTCATCTCCGCTGTTGTTAAATCCATAGTATCCTGAAATGACTAACTTTTTAGAAGTGGTGACCATTTTTTCCAACATCCTTCCGCGACTTGCCACACACCCACAGCAATGATACCAAAGATCAAGCCAAGGCCGAGTCCCATCACCCCACGAATCAGTGACAGTACAGCTGGTGTATGAATATGCGCAAACGTATCAACCATAGACAATTGACCCATCGTGGCGATGATTAGCGCAAAAATCACTTTACGGTATTTTAAAGCGGCGAACACGCCAACGATAAACAGCGGGTGTCCCAGTACAAATTCTTTGAATCTAGGCCGCACGCCAAACGTATCTTCCAGCGTGGTACGCAGGAACATCTCAAATGGTGTAACGGAACCAGCGTTACCTGTACGGCTCAAATAATAATATCCAACAGCAGCAGCAACAAGCGCCAGTACAACCATCAAAATGTTGATCGGCATACGAAGCATGTCTTTCACTTGTTTCACAGAGATTGAACCGGAACCACGATAGAATATAATATAGATCGCAACCAGACCAATCGGAGCGAAGTGCAACAAGCTGACTCCACGGAACTGGTTAATAACCAGGCTGTACGTAATGCTATTCAATAATGCGATCACAAACGGTACAGCTACGAACGAAATGATCGATGTTCTTACATATAAAACAAGGGTCTGTGCCAAACGACGACCCGCAGTGGCATCCGGTTGACGCAGTTGTGTTGCATTCACTGTACGAACCGCCAGTACCATTGCAATGGTTGGTGCGGAAATGGCCGCCAGCAAAGCGATTCCTTGCTCCAGCAATGTAGGTTTCAACAGGAACAGACCCGCGCTTCCTACTAGTCCAAGCAGGAACACTGCAATGGTGAATACAGGTGCAAAATATGAAACCATCAGTGTGATCAAAGCAATTGCTCCGATAAGAGCGATCAGCTTCGCATACCGTTGAATAGACGAATCTTTCACAGTAAATGCTTCAGCTTGTCCGAGCTCAAAGCCGTGTTTGGCCATACGTTCAACGGCATGTCCTGGCTCACCCAAACTTTTGATCAGATTTTCGATCGGGTCGGTGATCTCAGCTTTGGCCGTATTCCGGCTCGGTGAAGCGTTCATATAAATCATGCGAATATTACGGTCTTTGGTTGCCAGTACAAAACGGTCGGCAATGGTATCTTCCTTCAGATTCGCATCGGAATCGCTTAGTGAGTAGAGACGAGTGACGTTGTAATCAATTTTGTAAGCCAGCGTCTGGAATCCTGCCTGTGGCTTCTTCAGATTTTCAATCGCCGCCAGACCAATATGATGTTTGTTCAGGAGCTGGGCAAACTGATCCAGACTTTTCATCTCTGCATTATCATTGTACCCTTTCACTGCATCCCCATCAAACAGGATACGTGTTACGCCATTCGCTTCAAAGAAGGTTAGCAAACGTTCCATGGATTGTTGGTTGTAAGGTACCGTGTCGGAGATACGGGGTAAAATATGAAAACCTTTATCACGCAGCATTTTCACCGCAACCGGGTCAGGCTGCATTGGCTGCATGTTGGCATTCTCCGGAGGTGTCTGCAATATTAAGCCGCTGCGACCTTCATACTCCCAAGGTTGGACCGGGATCTGACGCTCAGCGAACGTTTGTTCAATAATAGGGGTGTAGGTCTTTGCATTCTCTTCAGATGTGAACAATACATAGGTATAGTTCGCATTGGAAGAAATCACTTCTTTGGTCATATTCGCAAGATCCTGACCGGAGTAAACCATCAAGCGGCGTGTTTTTTTGAGTTCGTCCAGCGTACTCTCAAACACAGCCATCGTTGTCACACCAGCGTCTTTCAGACGTGTCATTTGTTGATCAATGAAATCTTGCGGGTGAGCCTGATACGCGGAAATATCCAAGAGTCCTCGGTAGTTGAAGACCAGTTCTACTTTGTTCGTAGAAGATTCTGTCTGCACCCGATCACGGATGACCGGTATGGATGCCACCAAGCCAATAATAACGATGAGCCACAACCACTTCCGGGAAGCGTTATTCCAATAAAGCCATTTTTGACGCACTACGTGTACCTCCTCAGTTGTTGGAACCAAATGCCCGTTCTGCTCTTATAATTCTTACGTTCAGCATGTGTTAACACACTCTCTAATATGCCAGCACACGATCCATTTTATTTCAAAGAAAAACCCCTCCGCCAACCAACCTTACGGTGCGGAGAGGCCTTCTGCATCTTTTTCCTACAGTACCATTTGTTTTATTGCGCGTCTACACGCGACATAACTTCCGAAACCAGACGTTCGATCTGGCTCTCTGCATCTTGCAAGCTCTCACCGCGCACAGCGAAGTACACTTTGATCTTCGGCTCTGTACCGGAAGGACGCAGGCAGAACCATGATCCGTCTGCCAAAATAAATTTCAGCACGTTTTCCTTCGGCAGGCCGTCCAGACCCAGAGAGTAGTCCAGCACATCCTGCACAGCGATGCCCGCAACTTCCTTCGGTGGATTAGAACGCCAGTCAGTCATTTTCGCCTGAATCTGTGCGACTCCGTCTTTGCCTTTCAGCGTGCGGGACTCCAGTTTTTCGAGGAAGAATCCAAACTGGTTGTACAGCTCCTGCAACACATCGTAGAGTGTTTTACCTTGACTCTTATAGTAAGCAGCCGCTTCGGCAATCAACATCGAGGCAAGGACAGCATCCTTGTCACGGGCATAGTTGCCGGAGAGGTAGCCATAACTCTCTTCATATCCGAAGAGGAAGGTGTGACTTCCGGTTGCTTCGAACTGGTTCATTTTTTCACCGATATATTTAAAGCCTGTCAGGGTGTTCATCACTTCTGCACCGTAATGCTGAGCGATAACTGCACCCATCTCACTCGTTACAATCGTTTTGATTACTGCACCGTTGCTTGGCAGAGCGCCTGTCTCTTGGAGACGACTGAGCAGATAATGTACCATGATGGCACCTGATTGGTTACCGGACAAGACGAAATATTTGCCATCCTTGTCTTTTACGACAGCACCCATACGGTCTGCATCCGGATCTGTACCGATCAGAATGTCTGCGCCTACGGATTCGCCCAGCTTCATTGCCAGTGTGAACGCTTCGCGCTCTTCCGGGTTAGGGGACTTCACTGTGGAAAATTCAGCATCCGGCTGCTCTTGTTCAGCGACAATATACAACTGTTCGAATCCGATCTGCTCCAGTACGCGGCGAACCGGAAGATTGCCTGTACCGTGTAACGGTGTATATACGATTTTGAAATCACGGCCGATGCCGGATTGAATCAGCTCACGGCTTAGACTGCGGCTTGCCACGGTGTCTACGAATGCCTGATCGTCTTCTTCACCAAGCCAAACCAGCAAACCTTGTGCTTCGGCTTCTTCGCGTGTCATTTTTTTCACATCTGCAAGAGAAGGCACCTCTTGAATGTATTGAATGACTTGCTCTGCTTCATGCGGCACCAATTGTCCGCCTTCATGGTTGTACACTTTGTATCCGTTGTATTCTGGCGGGTTATGGCTTGCTGTTACAACGATACCACCTGTAGCTTGCAGGTGACGCACACTGAAAGACAACTGTGGTGTAGAACGCAGGGAAGGATACAGCTTAGCTACGATACCATTAGCCGCCAGTACCAGCGCCGCATCCAGCGAGAATTCAGGTGAGAAGTGACGGGAGTCATGTGCGATGACAACCGAAGGTTTGCCTTCCTTGTCCCCATGCTGCTCCAGCAAATAACGGGCAAAGCCTTGAGTAGCACGACCGACTGTATATTTGTTCATCCGGTTGCTACCGGCACCAATAACACCGCGCAATCCACCTGTACCAAACTCCAGATTTCTGTAAAAACGCTCCTCCAGCTCTTTGGGTTGATCCTTCAGATCACGAAGCTCCTGTTTCGTTGCTTCATCAATAGAAGCATCCTCCAACCATTGTTGTAACGTCTCGGCTGCTGCTGCGCTTAACTGTTCCATATCCAATAAGCCCCTTCCGTCTATATAAAAATTCTATTTATGCACGTAGCTGTTCAGCGTAGTCATAAGTTGGACTAAAGATATTTACACGTCCACTCCAATGACAGAGCAACCTTCCAATCGCTGTTATCCCCAGATTTTTTGTATTCCCTTTTCTAAAAGGCAAAAATCCGGTGATAAAGGCGAACGCTTCGCTTTTTCAGGTTTTCTCTGTCCTCTCCGTTTAAGTGTAAAGAATTAGTACAACTTATTTGCATGATATATACATGCCTATGTAATCAGCTTGGGTCTGACAGTGCAAACATGATTTCGCCTTCAGCGACAATTTTGTCATCCACGCGGGCAGTAGCTTGACCTTTACCAATCGAGCCTTTAAGACGTGTAATTTCCACTTCCAGAATCAACGTATCCCCAGGCACCACTTGGCCACGGAACCGGAAATTGTCGAGTCCTGCCAAGAAACCAATTTTGCCTTTGTTTGCTTCTAAATTCAGCATAGCTGCCGCGCCAACCTGAGCCAACGCTTCTGTGATCAATACGCCTGGCATTACTGGATACTCAGGGAAATGTCCAATGAAGAACGGTTCATTAATCGTTACGTTTTTTAAACCGACAGCACGTTTGCCATCCTCCATCTCTAAAATTCTGTCCACCAACAGAAACGGCGGGCGATGTGGGATAATGGATTGAATTTGTTTGATATCTAACACAATTTAATCTCCTCTCGGGGTGTTTATACGAAGGCTCTCCATCATGCAAATAATGCCGGCGCAATAGCGTCGTTTCGGAAAGAGATCGTTCTATGACCGCCATTGTCCCTGAATTTTTTTGATCCCATTATTAATGGGTAAAATTCTGGGACAAACGCGAACGCTTTGCTTCTTTTGAACAATTCTCTTCCCTCCACTTACTGTAGTGCGGAAAACATTAAACGAGCATGATCAAGTCGATCCTCATATAAAATGAGTTTCATTTTTAATGTTGTATGAAATGTTGTTTTAGGGTTAACACTAGTAATATCCTTCATGACTGCAGTAGTGAAGGTTGAGATAAGGGGTCTCTCTTCGCGATGACAAGCAATGTCTTTCGCAGGGGAGGCCTCTTCTGACGTTAAACGTCATCCATCATTATACTGTTTTCAACACCAAAAAGAAAACTCCTGCCTGCGCAGGAGTTTTCGCTGAACTCGTTATCTTATGGAGCAAACACCAGATCATAAACATGTTTCCAGGTACTCCATTGCCATACGGAACCGATATCCTGTTTGCCCAGTACCACATACCCAGCGACCATTCCGCCAGCGAGGGCAAGAACAAGCAAAATCGGAATCAGAAACCATCTTGCGATGCGCCACCAACTCTTCTTTTTCTTCTTGACTTCCTTCTGCTCCGGCTTGCTGTTCTGCTGCTGTGTTTCTGTCATCCCATTCACCTTTATGCTCTCATATTATTGGCAAGACCCGCCATGGAATCACTAGACGTGAGCGCCCGTGCCGCCAGTTGATAAGTCCGCTGACCTTGCATGAGCAACGCCATCTCCTGTGTCATATCTACGTTGGATTGCTCAAGGAAACCAGTGCGGATCGATGCCTGAGGTACACGTGTTGCTGCATTAGCCCCGAATACGTCATTCTCGGTTAACCCAGCACCCAATCCAAAGAGGTTGTCCGCTAATTGCACAAGTCCTTCAGGACGCTCAATATCCACCATCTGTAGCTGTCCCCTGATTACGGCGTTGCCGTTGCCCTGACGCACGAGCAGATTACCTTTCTCATCAAAAGCAACTGTGCTGTCTTTCGGAGCAGTAACGGGCTCTCCCTGACGATTCAGAGCTAAATTCCCATCGCCATTGACAAGCACCATCAGGTCAGGATCGTTCGGATTCGCTTTTGGACGCATATCGGGCACAAAGTGGAATGCACCTTGACGTGTCCATACTTTCTGACCATCTGCCTGAACAGCAAACATCGCATTGCCCTCAATAGCTAGGTCTGTCGGGTTACCTGTCTCCTGCATGCTACCTTGGGACATATCTCTGGTGAGATTGACCAGACGTGCTCCAAAACCAAGGTTATACCCCATCGGTGTCGAACGCCCATCCTGCTTATACTTGTCATCTTGTTGCTGTATACGAGTCAGTACATCTTCAAAGTTTGCCTGTTTACTTTTATAGCCTGCCGTATTCACGTTGGCAATATTATCGGAAATGACATCCAGCCGTTGCTGAATCGCAGTCATCGACACCTTGGCACTAATCATGGAATTATTCATGCGGTGATTTTACCTCCCCTGCTTTGCTCCGCAAAGGGCTTATCGCCCATCACTACGCGGTAATATGGTTACAATTACAATTGGCGTTAGACACGACCAACTTCGTTAACAGCCTTTTCCAAACTGCGGTCATAGAACTGAACGACCTTCTGGTTCGCTTCGTAGGCACGAAATGCCGCATTCATGTCAACGGTAGCCTGAGAGGCGTCTACATTCGACCCTTCCAGATAACCTTGATGAATCTGCACAATATCAGTAGCATTCATCGTCCGAGCCGTTGCACCATTATCTTCATTCAGACTAAAATTACCGTCACCTTGACGAACAAGCTGATTCGGCTGGTCAATAATACTGATTCCAAGCGTAACGCCTGTTGGAACACCTGTAACCGCATTAACAAAGCGGCCTTGCTCATCCACTTTAAATTGATCCACAGGACCTGTCAATACAACCGGTTGCCCATTACTGTCCAGCACCTGAGAACCGGTAGAGCTGAGAAGTTGCCCTGTTCCATTAACATCCAGATGACCATCACGTGTATAACGCGTGTTTCCCTGTGCATCTCGAACGGTAAAGTATGCTTGCGGCTGGTACGTGACCGTTCCATCTGCTCGTACAAACTTGCCGGAAGCATCAAACCGAATGGGTTGATTGGTCTGCGGATCATTCACACTCAAATTCGATGAGATTGCAAAATCACTTTTACGTTTCGTTTCCATAAGAGCGCCTTGAACATTCATGGATAAGCTTTCCTCAGCGAATACGCCCGAGTTGAGTTTGCCCAGCCGCTTTGTTGGAAGATTGGCATCCCCGCCCGTTAAAGTAATGAGCATTTCCGGGAAGGAGCGGTTTACGCTATTCACCTGTTTGTATCCCGTTGTGTTCATATTTACAATATTCTGTGTAGCAGTGTCGTGGCGGCGTTGCTCTGTAATCATTCCCGCAGCAGCGGTGTACAGACCTCTTAACATGAATGAACCCCTCTCCTTAAACGCTTGTCCCTGCAACGCAGGTAGCTGTTTGTCCGTTCTGTTCACCTTTTCGGTGAACCTACCTGCTTTTTATATCGGCAAACTAGAATTTTTTCTTAACTACTTGATCCAAATTATTCAGCATAATGCCTGTTCCTTTTACAACGCAGTGCATCGGATCCTCTGCAACCCATACCGGAACATGCAATTCATTGGACAACAGTTCATCCAGTCCGTTCAGCAATGCACCTCCACCAGTCAAAACGACACCACGGTCAATAATGTCCGCAGACAGTTCAGGTGGTGTGCGCTCCAGTACCGACTTGGCCGCAACGATAATGGATTGCACGGAATCCCATAGCGCTTCCTGCACTTCACTACCTGACACAGTAACTGTAACCGGCAGACCGGTTACCATATCACGGCCGCGAACATCCATTTCAGCTTGAAGACCCGCAGGGTTAACGGTACCAATTGCGATTTTGATATCTTCGGCTGTACGTTCTCCGATCATGAGTTTGTATTTTGCTTTAATAAACTTGATAATCGCTTCGTCGAACTTGTCCCCCGCAACTTTAATAGAAGAGGCGGTGACTACGTCGCCCATAGACAGGACTGCAACGTCAGTCGTTCCGCCGCCGATATCCACGACCATATTGCCGCTCGGTTGGAAAATATCCATACCTGCCCCGATCGCAGCCGCTTTCGGCTCTTCTTCCAGAAATACTTCTTTGGCACCGCTGCGCTCCGCTGCTTCACGGATGGCCTTCTGCTCTACAGAAGTGATATTCGTTGGTGCACAAATCAAAATTCGCGGGTGGCTGTACCAGCTTCTTGCCCCTACACGACTAATGAAATGTCTAAGCATGGCTTCCGTAATTTCGAAGTCCGCAATAACGCCATCGCGCAGCGGTCTAATGGCAACAATGTTACCCGGCGTACGCCCCACCATACGACGCGCCTCTTCCCCGACAGCAAGGACCCGCTTCGTATCGCTTTCAATGGTCACGACGGAAGGTTCATTGAGAACAACTCCGCTTCCTTTCACGTGAATAAGCACGTTTGCCGTGCCAAGATCAATACCGATATCCTTGCTAAACATAAAAGAGCCCCCAAAGTGATATTATTTGGTCAGCGTATCCTGTGAAAAAGTGTCTCTTATCACGTCACCGCTCGTTCGACAAAGTGCAACATATATATGTAAAAATCGGGCTGATAAGATGTCATAATTCGATCCTGTACCAGCTTTTAACATATCATACTTCAGGGGAGGGATTCAATCCATGCTGTGAGCTTTTTGGCCTAGTTCTCAAAGAACTTGCTTATGATTTGGCGGAAGCCAGCACCTCACGTTTTTTTCCACTCGTTTTTTTGTACTTGATTTTGGTCGCTTCACCGCCCCGCAAATGACGGATCGACTTATGGTATTCCAAAATGTGTTTCACCTGGTCAGCAAGATCAGGGTTAATTTCCGGCAGACGCTCCGTCAGATCCTTATGCACAGTACTCTTTGACACGCCGAATTCTTTGGCAATGGTACGGACCGTATTTCTCGTCTCAACAATGCAGCGACCAATTTTGATGGTCCGTTCCTTGATGTAATCGTGCACGCTCCCGCCTCCCTACTGTGTGGATAGTTTGGTACATTATATGAGGAGCATGCCTATATATTCGCGGTTTAGAGGTGTGACAAGCTTCGAAGGTCCCATTATTTTCTGAAAAGCATAAAAAAGCAGAGGTTATTCACCCCTGCCCATCATGTTAGTGCGGTAAAAATCATTTATTTTTCCGGAAGATATCCTTGCGGGTTTACAGGCTGACCATCTTCATAAACTTCAAAGTGAAGGTGATTCCCCAGGTTTTTTCCAAGCTCACTCACACCAGCAGATGCAATCGCATCTCCTTGCTTCACTTCATCGTCCTGTTTTACTTTGACGTCCGCAAGGCTTTGGTATACAGTTTTCAGGTTATCGCTGTGAGTAATCTCCACCACTTGACCTGTAAGCGGATTTTGCTCAACACGTGTAACTTTACCGCTGAGTGCTGCTTTGACTTCAAATGATTTGTTATCACCGCGTGCCAGATCGACACCCGTATTCGGAATAAATGTGTCATTGTACTGCACCATCGCTGCTTCATGCTCTTCACTTGAAGCCTCGTTGTCATAGAATGGTTTCACAACCGAGATCTCGGAAGGAGATCCTACTGGCCAAACAAAATTTTCCGACTTTGCAACAACTTCCACACTTTCCTGATCCCCACCTGTAGCGGCTCCCTCGTTGCTCGCTGCGCCTGTTTCTACTGATTCTTTAGGAGAGTCCGGGTTCAGCGCTTTGCCGCCTGTTCCCTGATAGACCCACACTAGAGTTAGTATAATGCCTGCTGCTGCGATGTAGACTGCCGGGAAAACCCAACGTTTGGACATTGCTTTTCTCCATGAAGAGGGCTGAGCTGCCGGTACTCCTTGAGTTGTTTTAGGAGTTTCTTCTTGGATTGATTTTTTGTTGTTTTCATTCATCTTGATCACCTCAGTAACAAGTGTTACCGGGTGCAACTCTTTTATACACGCGCGACTCTAAAAATTTTCACGCAGCTTTCAAAGAATGCTATATATGTTTGAGATCAGTGTTCATCCGTGCACCGCTTCGGGGCCAGAAAACCTTTCGACCGCAGGTTACTACCAGATTTCTTCTATCTCCTTTTTCAAAGGTGAAATCCGGTAGTAAAGGCAAGTTTATGCTTCCGATGCAGCTTTTTTTTCAAAAAGCTTTCCGCTTCACTTCTACAGGTCTTTTCTGTCCCCTGAGCTCTCCGTATGCTCTCACTTTACTCATATATAGCCAAATCTTAAAAGCTCCGGAACGGGAGGTTGGTAGAGAACCACTCACTATACTCACTTCCCCTGCTTTGAGGCTAGCATCTTGGATGCCTGTCCGAAAGAGATTCCCGTATAATAATGTTTCAGAATCTCGGTAGCCGTGTGCCCCTCCTGCGCCATACCATTTGCTCCCCATTGACTCATACCCACTCCATGGCCATAACCATACGTTGTAATCTGCACTTCATCGCCTGTTGTTCTCCAGTTGAACTGACTGGATCTGAGTCCGAGACGTTTGCGGACTTCCGGCCCACTGAACGTTTCACCTGCAATCTGCATTTCTTTAATACGATGCCCCTTGGTCGTAGATAACACTTTGATCCAGGAACCGTTCTTATCTGCTGACACCGGAATTGCATCCAGGTTCATCTTCTGCAAAATTTCACTGCGCTTCATCGTAATTGTTTCTTCAAAACCTGGTGCAAGCTGTTTATCCCAGGGGCTAGCTACACTTTTCAAATAGGGAACAACATTGCCCCACACATCCTCTGCATTTTCCGTATATCCATTGCTGGTTGAGAAAAAGGATGCTGTGATCGCACGACCCTGATACGTCATAACTGCGTCACGACTTTCACGAACGGCCTGCTGAAGTTTTTCCCATTCCTTCGCTTTACCTAACCTTGTCCAATCCGCCTTGACCTGATCGGGTGGAATGAAGACCTGATGACTAATCGTATCCGTGACATCTGCTGTACCTGAAGGTACGCCACTTGTATCATTTGCAGCAAGTCTTCTCACGATAAATGTGCGAGCAGCTATCGCTTGTGCTTTTAACGCTTCTAACTCAAATTCAGCTGGCATCTCAGCAGCAACTACTCCCGTCACATATGTCTCAAGTGGTAATTCCAACGTTGTCCCGGTAGCAGACAAGTAAACACGCACCTTCGGCTCAGGATAGCTTACAGGCACAGCGGGTACAGGATTAGGAGACTGTAGACCGGTACCAGCGTTCAAACCTGTAGAAGCAGGCGTAGATTTCACCTGTTCTCCTGCTCGCGGCCACACCAGGATGACCGGAATGCATATCGCCAGAACAAGCAGTGCTGATACCGCTACTGCGGGCTGCCAACGCCCTGGGTGGCGTCCCCAGCGGTGACGGTGACCGAATGCACGCATACGACGACGTTTGACCTTACGAAACGCATCCAACTCAATAAGCGGGATATTTATATGCTCTGTAGCTTCCTGTTTCAGTTCCTCCGTAGACAATCCCCCACGTTTAGCATGTGCCGTTTCTTGCTTGCTCCCCATTACGATTTGCACCTTCGCTATCTGTAACGGGGTACCTCTCTTCTTCTCAGGATTCAACCTGTCTTTCTCTGCATCCTGAATTAAATTCTCCTCTGATCCCTGCATTCCGGGCCGCGGGGCAAGAGGTACTTTTAGTTGTACACGAGCTTCTTTCATCCGTGATACCCCTCCGTTGTCGATGACCAGGTCATGGCTGGTTTTTCTCAAATCCATAGTTTAAGATATGAGTTCACTCGATCTGATAGAACCGGATTTAAGAGAAACGCGAACCGTTGCTATTTAATGAGCACCTTTTCCTTTGTATGAGTAGATACCTGAAAGCATTGCTACTACGCGGTTTACACAGTGCATCCCGATCAATGGGTATGGAATACCCGCTCTTTCATATGGTCAAAATAGATATAAGCCTAGATGTTATGTTATACAAAGTTAGGATCAGGTATTAATAGAATCAGGTCCTTAACAGACCATCCTCATATATCGTTTGAACTTGTAAAAAGAACAAAAAAAGCCAAGCCCGGAGGCTCAGCTTCATCAAACGGATACGATACGTTTGATCTTGTTCCTGTATTCTCCACAGTAGGGTAGCTATACAGAAATAACGCTATGTGATATAAACGAGGGTTTACACCCAAGTTGGTTGTACTTTAAACATAGGAACTTCTTCCTCAACCTTTTCGCTAGGCGCCTTAACTGCATCCAGCTTAGGCTCTTCCACCGAAATTCGGTAGATATCTGCCCCGAGGCCATTTAACTTTTCTGCCAAATGTACATAACCACGGTCGATGTGATGTACACCACCTACCTCAGTTGTGCCTTCAGCGACCAAGCCAGCAATGATCAGAGCAGCCCCTGCACGCAGGTCTGTAGCTGTCACTTTAGCACCTTTCAGCTTAGCATTGCCTGTAATGATGGAGGATCTTCCTTCAACTTTGATTTCTGCGTTCATCAGTTGGAACTCATCAACATGCATAAAGCGGTTCTCAAAAACCGTTTCAGTCACAACACTCGTTCCTTCGGATGCCAGCAACAAAGCCATCATTTGGGATTGCATATCTGTCGGGAATCCTGGGTATGGTAACGTTTTGACATCCACTGCTTTGAGTGGACGGTCTGCAATAACACGTACGCCATTCTCGTCAGGCTGTACTGTTACACCCATTTCTTCAAGTTTAGCAATAACGGAACCCAAGTGATCAGAGATCGCACCTTCAACGTATACGTCACCACCAGAGATTGCTGCGGCAGCCATATACGTTCCTGCTTCAATACGATCTGGAATTACCGTATGCTTAACACCAGACAGTTTCTCAACGCCTTCGATACGAATAACGCCCGTACCGGCTCCGCGAACCTTTGCACCCATCCCGTTCAGGAAGTTAGCCAGATCGACAATCTCAGGTTCTTTCGCCGCATTCTCCAGAACCGTAACACCTTCGGCCAAAGTTGCAGCCATCATAATATTTTGAGTGGCACCTACAGAAGCCACATCCAGATAAATTTTCGCTCCGCGCAACCGTCCTTGGCTACGTGCTTCGATATAACCTTGGCCCAAGCTAATCTCGGCTCCCATGGCTTCAAACCCTTTGAGATGCTGATCAATCGGTCGTGTACCGATGGCACATCCCCCAGGCAATGAGATTCTTGTTTTACCCAAACGCGTCAGCAAAGGCCCCATGACCAGAAAAGACGCCCGCATTTTACTAACCCATTCATACGGGGCTTCACAGGAAGTAAGGTTCTCCGCATTTACGGTAATCACTTCGTCCCGGTATGTAACTCCCGCTCCTAGCGATTCCAACACTTTGTTAATCGTCATCACATCGTCTAGAGGAGGTGCGTCAATAATAACGCTTTGTCCTTCTTCCCCTAAGAGAGAGGCAGCGATGATCGGAAGAACAGAATTTTTAGCGCCGCTAACTTTGACACTTCCGGTCAACCTTTTGCCACCGCGGACGATAAATTTGCTCATCATGGTTCCCTCCGCGCTTTTATTCCCTTTTCCTCATTCCGGAATACGTAAGCCCCACTGTGATAGAAAGGACTGTTGCTGTGTGTGGAATTTCGACATATTCTGGCATGTAAGCACAGATGTCTGATCAGAAAAGAATTGGTTTGTATAATTCATATCGATGATACCATGTGTACTGTACATCCTGCTTTATGGCTTGAAAACTCATTAAAAAGGCCATCTTAGCATCAGAACAGACCAATTGGGATGGTTTTTAGCCGGTAACTACCGGATATCCCCTTTATAACCTACATAATTAGTGAAAAATTGTGAATTCCCTAACTTCCATCATAACATTGTTGAATTGTTCGATACAAGCATTTTTTACATAAACAATTCAAATTTGGTCAGTTAAACGTTCACATTTCTTTCTTATATTTTGGCCGACAGCTCATACTCTAATTGTTAACACAATTAATCGATGTTATTCGACAATGAGCCGCTTGAAGAACCTAACAGATGATTAACCAACCATCTCAACATTAAAACAAATTTCTTAACATTTGAGTCCAGGACAAATAATCAATAACAAAGCCAGCAACGGCATGCCCTAGAATAATGGCCAGCAACAAATGTAACAGTCTCCCCTGAGGACCTTTCGGCTGTCTGATCACTAAATCCAATTTCAGATTTTGCAATGACCACCATGTAATCGCTATACATATAAGAGAAACGACAATTGAGATCAGGCTGTTTGTGCTCAATGTCTGGTTCACCTGATTCGCCAGATCATTACCCATATCTTCTTACCTCCACCTTGATTGTTGCAGCGATCGGCATATCATATGCCTAACCCCCATAACTTGTTAGTACACAGGAATGAGCGAAAACCAGAAAAACATCTCTGTTCTACTGTCAGGTCCCCCTCGAATTGAAAAAGTCTCTGATGCCTACCTGATCAAGCAACAACAATTCAACTCTGCAAGATGATGGACATCTAGCGCCCTACTTCCTGCATCTGCTGACTCTAAGGAATATAGGCTGTTTCACTATTACTTGTCAACTACATTGATTTCCACTTCAAAAAATATTTTAATTTTTATCCGCCAGTAATGGGTGACTAAAACGACATAAAATAGCGTTATAACGATATCGATTCTGTCATTTCCTCGGAAATAATTCTACTGAATCTCGTAAAATTAGTTCTATCAGGGTGATATGCCCATACTACTTAAGTCCTACATCTTATTCACCTGATCATTGAAATGTGAATCTAATTATTTGAAGCTATTCATACTATATAAAGAGAAAACTCTCTAACGTTCAAATCCATAAATAGCGTATTGGCAATTCATCATCGTATTCCACTTTTTTATTTCTATCATTATTTCTTCATAAAAGAGTAAAAGAACCCGGCAGACAATGCCGCCGGGCTCCATAAGTTACTTTATTTGCCGAATACGTTGATCCGGTTAACCGCTTTTTGCAAAGCAATCTCTGCACGACGGTGATCAAAGTGATCCTGGTTGCTTTGGCTGGCAAGCCGGCGTTCTGCCCGCTCTTTGGCCGCACGCGCACGATCCACATCGATGCTTTCCGGGAATTCGGCACTCTCTGCGAGTACAACAACCTTATCTTTGCGGACTTCGATAAAGCCGCCGCCGATGGCGACTTGCTTATTCTCTTTTCCGTTTTTGATCGTGATCGGTGCAATCTGTAAAGGTGTGACCATCGGGATATGACCAGGAAGAATCCCCAGTTCCCCTTCAATACCGCGAGCGATGACGCTATCCACTTGCTGTGAATAGACGAGACGCTCAGGCGTTACGATCTCCAACAAAAAGGTGCTCAATTCCATCCCTCCTGAAACTATCCGAAGGATAGCTCGCTTCATAAGGACAATCCTGGACTCAGATTATACCAGTGTTTTAGCTTTCTCCACTGCCTCTTCAATCGTACCCACGAAGAGGAATGCTGCTTCCGGCAGATCGTCATGCTTGCCTTCGAGAATCTCTTTAAAGCTGCGCACTGTTTCTTTAACCGGAACGTATTTACCCGGAATACCGTTAAATGCTTCAGCAACGTGGAAAGGCTGGGACAAGAAACGTTGAATTTTACGCGCACGATATACGAGCGCTCTGTCTTCTTCGCTGAGCTCGTCCATACCCAGGATTGCGATGATATCTTGAAGTTCATTATAACGTGCCAAGATACGTTTAACGCCTTGTGCGACACTATAGTGCTCTTCGCCAACAACTTCAGGAGACAAGATCCGGGAGCTGGATGCGAGTGGATCTACGGCTGGGTAGATACCCATCTCGGAGATTTTACGCTCCAGGTTTGTTGTTGCATCCAAGTGAGCAAACGTTGTTGCAGGAGCCGGGTCAGTATAGTCATCCGCAGGTACGTAGATCGCCTGGATGGATGTAACCGATCCTTTTTTCGTTGAAGTGATACGCTCTTGCAATTGACCCATTTCTGTTGCCAGCGTAGGCTGGTAACCTACCGCGGATGGCATACGTCCAAGCAAGGCAGATACTTCTGAACCCGCTTGGGTGAAACGGAAGATGTTATCGATAAAGAGCAACACGTCACGGCCTTCTTCATCACGGAAATATTCCGCCATAGTCAAACCTGTGAGGGCTACACGAAGACGTGCGCCTGGTGGCTCGTTCATTTGTCCGAAGACCATTGCTGTTTTGTTGATAACGCCGGAATCACTCATCTCGTGATACAAGTCATTACCTTCACGGGTACGCTCACCAACACCGGCAAATACGGAGATACCGCCGTGTTCTTGCGCAATGTTGTTGATCAATTCCTGAATGGTTACCGTTTTACCTACACCGGCACCACCAAACAGACCGATTTTACCACCTTTTGCGTAAGGAGCCAGCAAGTCGATAACTTTGATACCTGTTTCAAGCATTTCCGCTTGGGTAGTCAATTCATCGAATGCAGGAGCAGAGCGGTGAATCGGGTTTTTATGTTCAGATACAACTGTACCGCCAGTATCAATCGCTTCGCCGAGTACGTTAAATACACGGCCCAGTGTCGCTTCACCGACAGGTACAGAGATTGGAGCTCCAGTATCTACGGCTTCCATGCCACGTACGAGACCGTCCGTGGAGGACATCGCGATACAACGTACACGGTTGTCACCCAGATGTTTCGAAGCTTCGAGTGTAAGATTTACACTCACACCGCTCTCGTTTACTGTAGTGATCGTAATGGCATTGAGGATTTCCGGCAGACCGCCGCGATCAAACTCGACGTCAACAACCGGACCCATGATGCTCACAACGCGTCCTTTGTTCATCTTAACGTTCCCCTCCTACAAGCCTGCTACTTTGGCAAAAATAAAATTCCGTTCGTTCATTTTTGCAGTGCAAGCCTTCATTAAATAAAAAACGGTTAGCCTTGTGCTGCGTTGGCACCTGCCACAATTTCCGTAATCTCCTGCGTAATCGCTGCTTGACGGGCACGGTTATAAGTCAATGACAGATCATTAATGAGTTTCGATGCATTTTTGGTTGCATTACCCATTGCTGTCATCTTCGCACCCAGTTCACTCGCTTTACCATTCAACAGTGCACCGTAGATCAATGTTTCCGCATAACGCGGAAGCAAAACTTCCAGCACAGCCTCAGCTGACGGTTCATACTCGTAGCTCGCAGTCGGTCCATCCGCAGGAGTTAACTCAGGTGTTTCCATAGGGAGAAGTTTCTCCATTGTCGGAATCTGGGTCAACGCATTTACAAAGCGGTTATAACAAATGTACAATTCATCAAAATCAGCCAGTTCAAATCCATGAACTGCCTCATGAGCGATGGATTTGATATCTGCGAATGAAGGTGAGTCCGACAGATCTGTAGTTGTGGAAGCCATAGCTATTTCGCGTCTTCTGAAATAGTCACGCCCTTTACGACCAATAACGAATAATTCGTACTCGTCCTGGGAGTTGTGACGCTCTTTCAGAGTCTGACTCACCTGACGCAGAACGTTCGCATTGTATCCACCTGCAAGACCCCGATCTGACGTAATGATCAGATACGCTGTCTTTTTGACCGGACGGCTTTCCAGCATTGGGTGCTGGATACCTTGGGTACTGGAGGCAATACTCGCCACAACTTCTTTCAACTTCTCTGAATAAGGACGTGCGGCCTCTGCTTTTTCCTGCGCTTTACGCAGTTTTGCAGCTGCAACCATCTCCATTGCTTTGGTGATCTGCTTTGTGCTTTGTACGCTTTTAATTTGCCGCTTAATTTCGCGCATGCCTTTTGCCATGATTTCACCACCTTAAAGTTTTGACATAGTCAAAACTACTTCGTAAGCATATTCCTGCTTTGACTGAGTCAAAGTTTTGCATGCAGACATGCGGAATCGGTTAGACAACTCCGCAGCTACAATCATCTATTTAGACAGAGACTGCGAAGCTCTTTCTGAACTTCTCGATTGCACCTTTGAGTGCATTTTCATTGTCTACTGTCAATTCTTTCGTTTCACGAATCGATCCCAGAATTTCCGGGTGGTTGCTCTCCATGAACGCAAGGAACTCATGCTCAAAACGAGTAACATCACCTGTTGGAATCTCATCAAGGAATCCTTTAACTGCAGTGTACAAGCTGACAACCTGTTGTTCTACAGGCAACGGCTGGTTAACACCTTGCTTCAGAATTTCCATCATACGTGCACCACGATTCAGACGAGCCTGAGTCGCTTTATCCAGATCGGAACCGAACTGGGAGAACGCTTGAAGCTCACGATATTGAGCGAGGTCAAGACGCAGGGAACCTGCAACCTTTTTCATCGCTTTGATCTGAGCAGAACCACCGACACGGGATACAGAGATACCAACGTTGATCGCCGGACGTTGTCCAGCATTGAACAAGTCAGCTTCCAAGAAGATCTGTCCATCCGTGATGGAGATTACGTTCGTTGGAATATAAGCAGATACATCGGAAGCTTGTGTTTCAATGAACGGCAGTGCGGTTAAAGAACCACCACCCAGTTCATCGTTCAGCTTCGCAGCACGCTCCAGCAAACGGGAGTGCAGGTAGAAGACGTCACCCGGATAAGCCTCACGGCCCGGTGGACGACGGAGCAACAAGGACAACTCACGATAAGCAGAAGCTTGTTTAGTCAAGTCATCATAGATGACCAGGACGTGCTCGCCTTTATACATGAAATACTCACCCATCGAACAACCGGAGTACGGTGCGATGTACAAGAGTGGTGATGGATCGGAAGCTGCTGCTGTTACAACAATGGTGTACTCCATTGCGCCTTTACGACGAAGAGTTTCTACAACTTGTGCAACCGTAGACTGCTTCTGACCAATAGCCACATAGATACACTTCATGCCGCTACCTTTTTGGTTCAGGATCGCATCAATGGCAATCGATGTTTTTCCTGTTTGACGGTCACCGATGATCAACTCACGTTGTCCGCGACCGATTGGTACCATTGCATCGATGGCTTTAATTCCTGTTTGCATCGGCTCATGAACGGATTTACGATCCATTACGCCTGGTGCTTTACCTTCAACCGGACGGAATTCCGTTGTAGCGATTGGCCCTTTGCCATCCACTGGAATACCAAGCGGGTTCACGACACGTCCAATCAATGCTTCGCCTACAGGCACCTGCATGATTTGACCAGTCCGTTTCACTTGGTCGCCCTCACGAATATCATAGTAAGGTCCCAGGATAACGACACCGACATTGCTTTCTTCTACGTTCATGGCGAGGCCCATTACACCGCTTGGGAACTCAACCAACTCGTTGGACATGACATTCTCGAGTCCGTATACACGGGCGATCCCGTCACCAACCTCAATAACTGTACCAACTTCGACTACATCGATATCAGTCTTATATTGTTCAATCTGACTCTTAATTAATGTACTGATTTCTTCTGGTTTGATACTCAAGTGTCCTCACCCCAATCTACTGTACTCGTCTGTTAAAAGACTGCTCAAGACGTTCGAGCTTGCCAGCCAAGCTGCCGTCATAGATCGTATCGCCAATGGCGACTTTCAATCCGCCCAGCAGTGCAGGATCAACAATGTTCTCGATACGGATCTTTTTATTCACACGGCCACCGAACTCACGGGCTACCGCTTCTTTCTCTTCTTCCTTCAATGCATAGGTCGAGTATACGCGAGCATCGGCGATTCCAAGGGAATCCCCTTCGATTCTCACATAATCATCCAACAGGTCTTGCAACAATTCCACGCGGCCACGCTCAATCAGAAGCAAAACCGTGCGAAGGACAGGTTCGGACACTTTGCCATCAAGGCTTGCATGAAGCACATTTCGCTTGGCTTCATCAGAGATGTTTGGAGAAACAATAAATTTGATAATCTCTTGATCTCCGGTTAATCCACTGACAACGGCACGCAGTTCCTGTTCAACTTCAAGCACTTGCTGCTGCTGAAGAGCAACTTCGAACAATGCTTTTGCATAACGCTTGGCAACAATCGTATCGCGGCTCATTGTCGGCCCCCTACCTCATTGAGGTATTGGTTCACAAGTTCCTCTTGTGCTGGACCGTTCTCAACTTCTTTTTTGATCAATCTGGAAGCAATCTGAACGGAAGCAGTACCCAGTTCGCTGCGAAGAGCGGCAACCGCTTTGTTCTTCTCGCTCTCAATTTCACGTACAGCATCGTCTTTGAGACGAGTTGCTTCAGCTTTGGCATCAGCCAGAATAGATTCAGCCTGCTTGCCACCCGTTTGTCTGGATTGTTCAATAATGTCGTGAGCTTCTTTGCGCGCTTGTTCCAGAGCCTGTTTTTGCTCCTCCACATAAGCAATCGCCTGTTCCCGAGTCTGAGCAGCCTCATTCATCTGGCTCATTACGAGTTCACGACGCTTTTCCATGATGGAGAACAACGGACCGAAAGCATAACGGCTAAGCAGCCAGTATAAAACCAAAAATGCGATAATCGCAAGAAGCGTATTTTCCCATAAGAAACTCAATCTGTTCACTCCTTCCTGGAGGTATCCTAAACCGTTATCCCTTACAGGATAAGTTCCTAGCTAAAAAGAAGGCGCGGAGGGCTACAGCCTTCCCCGCCGTACTGTGTTATGTCTTAAGCAGCACCGTAGAACATGAATGCGAGTACCACACCGATGATCGGCAATACCTCGATCAAACCTACCCCGATGAACATTGTTGTTTGCAGTGTGGATTTCGCTTCTGGTTGACGCGCGATCCCTTCCACTGTTTTGCTGATTACCATACCGTTACCGATACCTGCGCCGAAAGCGCCCAATCCTGCAACAATTGCTGCTGCGATTAATGCCATTGCTCCCATTTGTATATCCTCCTTAAAATTATAAATCAATTTTATTGTTCAGCCTGATGGAGAGATCCCCGCAGGTCTAAAACTTAATGTTCTTCGTGCGTTTCGATGGTCTGTGAAATGTACACCATCATTAGAATGACGAAAACGAAAGCTTGAATCCCGCCGATAAAGATACTGAAACCTTGCCACACTGCAAGTAGCGGTATTGCGAAAATAGCGCCCAGCACTTTAAAGCTGGTCAGTTTGAGGATGGTTGCAATCAGCACCTCACCCGCAAAAATATTCGCGAACAAACGCATGCCGTGCGTGAGCAACTTGGACGCGGTCTCGATAATATTAATCGGAAGGAACAACGCGTACGGTTGCACATAGTGCTTCAGATAACCTCTAGTGTTCTTGAACAGTCCAAGTCCATGTGCTACGAGGAAGGCTACAAGAGCTAGTCCCATCGTTACGGACAAGTCAGCTGTTGGTGATTTGAACCAAGCCAGCTCGATATGTGGATGCGCTTCTGGGTCCTTCGCGTGAGCCTTTTCATAAGCCTCAACCGCTGTAACGATTGGTTTCCCGAAAACGGTAGCTGCATTAACATCCTTAACATCGGTAACGGCCTGGAATGGAAGCCCAAGCATATTTCCTACGAAGATGAACAAAATCATCGTAAGTGCGAGAGAAATAAAGTGTTTGCCTTTCTTCATGTCCATCGTACTGGATATCAGATTACGAACGAACTCAACAGCCCACTCCATAAAGTTTTGCAGCTTTCCCGGATTATCCACCGACAGGTTCCGTGTAGCGATGATGGCAAATATGAAGACAATGGCGCTGGTTACAATCAACATCAATAGTACGGACAAGTCCAGATGAAATCCACCAAGCATAATCACTGGAGCTTCATGCATATTTTTTTCTCACCCCTTTCTCTACCTGAAAGTTGCCACACTCAAAATCACTCTGCTTTGCGGGACATGATGATCCCTATAATTAATAGGGAAAATTGCGCAATGGCCAGACCGCCTGCAACCGCATATGTATTGAAGTACTGCGGAAAGCGCATCGATATGTAAATACCAAGCACTGCGAGCGCCGCTCTTGTCAAAAATCCCAGGTTCACACGCTTCAGATTACCTTCTGCCGCATCATCGGACATCTTCCTCACCTTGTAGCCCAGGTAAAATGCATTAATCAAACTGATGCTAACACCCAGGGCCAGTCCCAAAGCAATCGTTTCCAAACGAGGTGCAAATGCAGCCGTCAGAAAACAAATCATGAGAATGTACATGACGGAAACGGTCATCCATCTGCGATATCTGGCTAGTTCACTCATCACTTTCCCCCATGAATTTTTTAGCAATAAAGTAAATGCTTACCCCGCCTGCCGCAAGAAAAAAGAGAACGCTTACGGCGATCCATATTCCGTTGCCTCCAATGGTCCTGTCCAACCACGAGCCAGCGTAATATCCGGCAACAGCGAGCAAGGCAATCTCGATCCCAAAAGCTGTCACGAGCCCCATTGCTTTCCAGACCTTATCATCATGGTTACGGGATGAATTTGGTTTGTTCGAATCGGCCATTTTCCACGCCACCCTTGCAATCCCAGTTAATTTTACTGAATGATGAGAGCCTTTGTCAATTGATTGATTTTAGCGTTTTAAAGGGAGAAACGACGGGTCTACAGCTTAAGAAAGCCCATAAACCCGCGTAAACCGTACAGTTTAACTGTATGCTATCCCCTCTATAAATCCAACAGAAAATGTGAATTATTTTTTGAACTTTCTGTGAAATGATTCCGGACGCTCACTTTTTACGCCAAAATGGTGCAAAATCGCATTGACAATTCTTTCCGAAGCATGTCCATCACCGTATGGATTAGCAGCTTGGCTCATGCTTGCATACAGTTCTTCATCCGTAAGCAGAGCCTTGGTCCGTTCATATACACGTTCCTCTTCTGTCCCTACCAATTCCAGCGTACCTGCTTCGATGCCTTCCGGGCGCTCTGTAGTATCGCGCAATACAAGAACAGGCACACCAAACGAAGGCGCTTCTTCCTGCAAACCGCCTGAATCAGTCAGGATCAAGTGAGTGTGCGGGTAAAAGTTATGCAAATCCACTACGTCTAGCGGATCAATTAACTGAATACGGGGATGATTCCCCAAAATCGCGTGAGCCGGCTCCTTCACAGCAGGACTAGGGTGCACCGGGTACACGATGGCAATATCTTCAAATTCGTCAGCAATACGTTTGACGGCCTGGAAAATGTTGCGGTGAGGCTCGCCTTGAGATTCGCGGCGATGAGCAGTCATCAGCACCAGGCGTTTGCCTTGGGCCCAATCAAGTACCGGGTGTTTGTAATCCTCCCGTACTGTATATTGAAACACATCTGTTACCGTGTTGCCTGTGACGTAGGTACTAGACTCCGGTTTATTTTCCTTGGCAAGATTGGAAGAAGACCAGTCCGTTGGCGCAAAATGCAGATCGGCCAAAACACCCGTCAGCTGGCGGTTCATCTCTTCCGGGTATGGTGACAGCTTATTCCACGTCCGCAGACCGGCTTCCACGTGTCCGACCTGAATCTGTTGCAGGAAGGCTGCATAGCTGGCTACAAATGTAGTCAACGTATCACCGTGAACGAGCACGATATCTGGCTTGGCTTCACGCAAAACCGGCTCCAGACCGCCAAGAACACGAATGGTGATTTCGTTCAGGGTCTGACGATCTTTCATGACATCCAGATCATAATCGGGATGAATGTCGAAAACTTCAAGAACCTGATCCAGCATCTGGCGATGTTGCGCAGTTACGCAAACAATCGACTCAATAGAGTCGGGATGTTTCTGCAATTCCAGAATCAGCGGAGCCATCTTGATCGCTTCTGGGCGCACCCCGAAAATAGTCATCACTTTAATTTTTTTGGACATTTGAGCAAAGCTCCTTTTCTAATCCGCATGAAAATATGCTTATTTCGTTCCGTACAAACGGTCTCCCGCATCGCCAAGTCCTGGCACGATATATCCGTGATCATCCAGACGGTCGTCAAGCGCAGCTACATAGATGTCTACATCTGGATGTGCATCTTGTACTGCTTTTACGCCCTCTGGCGCTGCGACCAGGTTCATCATTTTGATCTGAGTGCATCCGCGCTTTTTGAGCACGTCAATCGCTGCGATTGCTGATCCGCCTGTTGCAAGCATCGGGTCAATCACAATAAGTTGACGTTCAGTCACATCTGTGGGCAGCTTGGTGTAGTATTCAACCGGTTGCAATGTTTCCGGGTCACGGAACAAACCAACATGTCCTACTTTTGCCGCTGGCAACAACTTCACAACGCCATCCAGCATCCCTAGTCCCGCACGCAGAATCGGTACCAGTCCAAGCATACGTCCAGAAATTACTTTTCCTTGTGTCGCGGCTACAGGCGTTTGTACATCAATGGATTCCAGCTCAACATCTCTTGTAATCTCGTAAGCCATTAATGTTGCTACTTCATCAACCAATTCACGAAAATCTTTCGTATTCGTACGCATGTCGCGTATAAACGTCAGTTTGTGTTGAATCAGGGGGTGATCACATATTACTAATTTTCCCATTAAATTGTCCCTCCGGTAAGTTCTTCATGAGTTAAGCATTTCCAAATATACCTAGCCGTCATTCACAGGCTCGATAAATCCTGTATATTATATCATCACCCACACTGAATTACACCATCAAAGGGCACCTAATCATTACAGAAAAGCAAATCCTACAAAAACAGGACCGGAAAATGATTCATCCGGTCCTGTTTGCTCGTGCTGTTGTGTGAGTTGAATGCTCAAAATACGTGTGAACACTAAAGATGCTCTTTTGTAATACAATACCACTCCGCCACCAGAATGCTCCTTCGATCGCCGTTATCCCCGAATTTTATGAATCACCTTAGGTAGGTGAAAATTCGGGGATAAATGCGAGCGCTCCGCTTCTACGGCCTCATTCTGCTCACTTCGTTACTTTGTATTCCATTTTAACAACCTTCAAAACCAAACAGCACAAGCAATGTTTTTTAGCAGTAGAAGTAACGGTACTAGTATTTAAGGTCGGTGTAGAGTGGGTATTGATCCGTCAGTGCAGTCACTTCTGCGCGTGCCTGATCAAGTGTTGCTGTATCTTTTGGATTTTTAAGAGTTTTCGCAATGATCTTACCGATCGCTACCATTGCTTTCTCGTCCATACCACGGGAAGTCGCAGCAGGTGTACCAATACGGATACCGCTTGTAATGAACGGGCTTGTTGGATCGAATGGAATCGCGTTTTTGTTCACTGTAATACCGATGGAATCAAGCACATGTTCCGCTTCTTTACCCGTGATGTTTACGCTACGAGTATCAATCAGCATCAAGTGATTGTCTGTACCGCCGGATACAATGTTCAATCCTTCAGCGATCAATGTTTCAGCCAGCACCTGTGCGTTTTTCACCACGTTCTGAGCATACGTTTTGAACGAAGGTTGCAATGCTTCACCGAACGCTACAGCTTTTGAAGCGATCACGTGCATCAAAGGTCCACCTTGGGAACCTGGGAATACTGCTTTATCAATGGCAGCTGCCCAGGACTTGCGGCACAGGATCATACCGCCACGTGGTCCGCGCAATGTTTTGTGTGTTGTTGTTGTAACGAAGTGTGCATGTGGCACCGGGTTAGGATGCAGTCCAGCTGCAACAAGTCCTGCGATGTGTGCCATATCAACCATGAACAGCGCGCCAACATCATTGGCGATGGAAGCCAGCTTCTCAAAATCAATCGTACGTGGGTATGCACTTGCACCTGCTACGATCAGACGAGGACGATGTTTGAATGCTGCTTTGCGAACTTCATCATAATCAATGAGGAATGTATCTTCTTGAACACCATACGCAACGAAGTTGTAAAGCAAACCAGAAGCATTAACCGGGCTACCATGGGTCAAGTGACCGCCATGTGCCAGGTTCATACCCAGAACGGTATCACCAGGCTTCAATGCTGCCAGATATACAGCCATGTTCGCTTGTGCACCGGAGTGCGGTTGCACGTTCGCATGTTCTGCACCAAACAGTTCTTTCGCGCGATCACGCGCGATATCTTCAACGATATCGACATGCTCACAGCCACCATAGTAACGTTTGCCTGGATAACCTTCAGCGTACTTATTCGTCAGAACGGAGCCGAGTGCTTCAATTACCGCTTCACTTACGATGTTCTCGGATGCGATCAGCTCGATGTTGTTCTGTTGACGTTTCAGTTCAAGATTCATCGCTTCCAATACTGCAGGGTCATTTTTACGCAATTGTTCCATGATTAAATTCCTCCTAAATTATAATGAAGTTATAAAGTGAAATGATGTTTACACGTAAACGGAGAGTGCAACACCAATCTGGAGAAGCAGCGCGTTCGCATTTATCACCGGATTTCCCCTTTTTAAAAGGGGATTCAAAGAAATCTGGGGATAACAGCGATCGTAAGATGGTGATGCAATCGAAGTCTGGAGTGTAACCCAGTGATTTCGCTTTATACGTTAGTCACAAAAGGTTGAATCGGGCTCTTCTTCCATTCGATAAACCGCACGTTCGCCGCCAATCAGCTTCGGACGTGTAAGTGCTGCTGTGACACGAGCCTCTCCAATGTAACGAAGCGATGTCCGAAAAGGAACCGCAACATGGCGAAGATGCATGCCAATCATAGTCTCTCCGATATCCATACCGGCATGGGCTTGAACATGCTCAGCCAGACATGGATCGGACAGTGAACGATAGGCGGTAGATGCCATGGAACCACCAGCCTTCGGCACAGGTACAGCGCCAACCTCTGTCAGTCCGAGCCGCTCAAGCAACCTACGTTCCATCACAAGCGCTCGATTCAGGTGCTCACAGCACTGGAATACAGTGTCGAAACCAAACTCTGTCTGCACCTCGCGAATACCTGCAAGCAACTGATCTGCCACGTCGACGGCACCACTTGTTCCGATGCGCTGACCTGCAACTTCACTTGTACTTGTGCCGATAACAACAACATGGCCAGAGCCAAGTTTACCGGCTGTCGCCAGTTCGCGCAGGATTGATGCTGTCTGTTGTTGCAATCCGGGTTGTTCCGAATCCAGTTCAATAGTCATCCTATCGCCTCCCGATAAAATCATGCCCGTCATCTTGTGATCATTTTGCTCAACGCATACGTTGCATGGCATTTCAGGTACTATTATAGCGAAAAATCAGATGAAAGACGAAAAAAAGAGCAGTCTGCGGGTATCGCAGAATTGCTCTTTTGCCCAGGCGACCGGCCGTTTGTTCCGGTGCTCCATTGTGGTTGTGCCCACTTCGTCGCCAGTTACACCGGATCCCTGTTTTCCCCTTCATCATAAATCAACCCCACTTTAAAATCAACGGTTAATTTACATTCCATGTTCTGTTTCTATATCTTGTCTCTGTACAGCTGAATTATTCAAGCTTATCCAGAAGCTTGGATAACGCTGTACGAATCTCTGCTGCCGCAATATTGTAATCGTCCCGGCTACCACCAAACGGATCGGAGATATCAAAACTCGGAATACGCTGCCGAATTTCGATTGCACGCTCCCTCTCCGAGGCCAGAATTTCCTGGCCCAGGGCCCGTTTCATCTCCATTGTAGCAAACAGGCTGTCCAATTCCTCCAGATCTTGAAGCACTTGTGTATCATTCTCGGCATATTCCTTCAGCGTGTAGGTCTTCTGAATGGAATTCGGGAACACCTGCATCACATGTTGCTTATGACTTCGGGTTAACGTCAGAATCAGATCTGCCCATTCGACCAATGCTTCACTAAGCTGTGTAGACTGGGATGGGCCCTCTGCCTGATGATCCTTCAAAACTGCTTCGGCATGACGTGATATCGGCATGCCTGACGATGCAGCCACACCTGCTGAACGAACATGTACCTCGATACCGCGCTCGGCTGCAAGTTTCCGCAGAAGCCCTTCTGCCATGGGGCTGCGGCACGTGTTTCCTGTACATACAAACAAAATATGTTTCATTGTGATAGCCTCCCCATATAATCAAGATGTGAACTACCTATCTTATCGTTCAACCGCTTTATTTTTTAAAATATAAACAAAAGTCCAAAGGCAAGCAAGATCGCCCCGCCTACAGCTTCACCGTAATCGCCCAAATTCTGACTGACCCGACGTCCGAGAAGCAGACCCATGATCGACATCAAACCACCGCAGAAACCAAAGGCCAGGATGGTCAGGACAAGATCACTGCTGAACATGCCGAGCGACACCCCGACAGAGAAGGAATCGACGCTGACACTAAGCGAAAACAAAAGAATGCCCAGCAGAGATCGATGATCGACCAGCTTGGTCTCCCCTTCACGAAAGGCATTCAAAATCATGTGAGCGCCTAGCAGTACCAGCAGTCCGCCTGCTGCATAATTCGTAATATTGCCCAGCAAGGAACTGACATATTTCCCCATATACATGCCAGCAAGCGGCATGATGACATGAAACAGTGCCGTAACGGTGCTAATTTTCAATACATCCCGCAGCCGTATACCCTTCATGCCAATGCCGATGCCCAGCGAGAATGCATCAAGCCCCAGCGCAACCGCCATAATCAGAATGGTTACCAACTGCCCTATATGGGCAGACACATCCCACATCCTCATACCCCCAAGTCACATAAGGTTCTTGTACACGATATGCGGACAAGAACTCAAACATGACGGTTACAGGGAAACGGAGCTAAGAAGTATGGATACAGTTTTCGGATGAAAAAAAACAGATCAAGGACACCCTTGCTAATATGAAATAGTAGATTGGGACGTTAAACTTGACGACTGCATGCAAGCTAGATGAATGCTTGCAAAAGTTGAGGCTCGCTCCTGATCCTGTGGGCAGGAACGTTTAGGTAGGCGGCTCAGCCAACTTGAATAAGTTGGTTGCCTGCCGCCTTGAGCAGCCGGTTCATGACGGCTGCTCCCAGCCCTTCGCGCGAGCAGGCTTCCGCCACAATATATGTGGCGCCCTGCTCATCGCAGCTGCGCAGCGCGGCGTATAGTCTGCGCGCAGCTTCCTGTAGCTCGCTGGCGTTACCCAGCGAGAATACGGCATCGGCGCGGTACTGCTCCGCGTGCTCGGCGAACGCCAGCACCGCGGTGCGCTCTCCGCGCTGCGCCGCCTCCGCCAGGGCGGCGCGGGTCCAGGCCGCCACCGCTGCGGGCGGCCCCTCTACGACGCACAGCGCCCCTGCGGGTGCGTAGTGCGTGTACTTCATGCCCGGCGAGCGCGGCGCCGGGCTGTTGCTGTCGCCACCGGACCCTTCGGCGAGAAGCGCCGGGTCCGTGGCGACACGGGCGGCTACGGCGGACAGCTGTTCCGCCGTGATGCCGCCAGGGCGCAGGATGGTGACGGTACCGTCGTCACCGGCCTGCACCACGGTGGACTCGACGCCCACCCCCGTGGGGCCGCCGTCCACAATGCCGCCGATGCGGCCATCCAGATCCTCCCGCACATGTGCGGCGAGGGTTGGGCTAGGCCGCCCGGAGCGGTTCGCACTTGGCGCAGCCACGGGGCATGCCGCCGCCGCAATGAGTGGCAGCGCCACCGGGTGGTCCGGCATGCGCACGGCCACCGTGTCCAGCCCGGCAGTGACCCGCGGGGACACCGCCCCTGGCCTAACCGGCAGCACCAGCGTCAGCGGGCCTGGCCAGAAGGCCGCCATCAGCGCTTCCGCTGTTGCATTCACCTCAGTGACCAGTTCATGCAGCTGGTCACGGTGCGCGATATGCACAATCAGCGGATTGTCGGATGGCCGCCCTTTGGCGGCAAATACTGCCTCCACTGCTTCCGTGCTGCGAGCGTCTGCGCCGAGGCCGTAGACCGTCTCGGTCGGGAAGGCAACCGTCTCCCCTTGACGAAGGCAGGCCGCGGCAGCCTGCAAGTCAGCGAGCGCCGCTTCGCGGGCGGCGTTTCCCTTTTTCACATCCGATACTGGGGAAATCTCTTGAACGTGCACATTTATGTTCTCGCCCTCACTCTGCTCATGCACCAGTGCTCTGACATCCCAAAAGGCTGTATTGTGTTCCACCTCGACTCTCTCTACCGCCGCATGATCATGCTTGTCCTCTAACGAGGGTTGTTGTACCTTTTCGTGCTCTCTGTTCATATATATCATCATCCCTAAACTTCAAGTAGGTTCAATTTCAGTACATATAAGTATACCATATCTATAACGTTACAGGTTCGATCCAACCATAGGGTACTTCTCCCGCATATCCTGTTCATGTAGAAAAGGAAGCTCCCTGCACATTTGCAACGAAACTTCCATCCCTTAGTTTTTTATTCTATATTGCACTGCATTTTAATATGTCTTTTATTCGTTGTTAGGCGAATAAAGTTGCTACCCAATCCCATATTTTCACAGCCACATCCCACAGGAAGAATCTCGCTTCAGGCGTTTCACCTTGCACAGTTGCTTTCACCTCTACAGCATCCCCAGCTGAGGCAGAGACTGTCGTTGTCGTTGGTTTAGCCAGCGCGTCCCCTGTACTTGCATCGATGAAACAGAGTGGCGGGAACAGTACACACCACCAGTTCTGCCCTTTGCCTTCGCCCAGCGTAATCCGTACCGCTTCATACTCGCCAGCAGGGTATACCGTACCCCCATACAGCTTTGTTGGAAAAGGAACCGTGCCAAGCTCCACCTGATAATCATAAGTTAGACCACGTTTCATTAGCTCTTCTCCTACCCGATTCTCAATCTCAGACAGATGTTCACGAATGACATACCGAGCCTGCTCCAGACTTTGCGGATTTTCCAGCGCCCCAACCCATTCGCCCATCTGTGCAACGACCGCATCCCGAATCTCGCGTTTCACGAGCTGATCTCCCGCCGCATCGGAATTCGCTAGAATCCGCAAACGGATCGATTGCTCCGGAATAGTAGTAGCAGCAACAGCCGCATCGGTTTTCTGACCTTCCCACATCATAATGATCATCATAAGACATACAAGGATAAGTCCAATTTGTTTACCAATTCGTCTGTTCATCCCGTTCTCCCCCTCGGTTCCGATATCCAGCTGCAACTCTCTCATGTCTATCAGTATGCCCGGTAGAGGAAGAAGTAAACCTAGTACAAACCAGAAATCTATTAAAGTTTTTCATAGAAACGGATGAATTGGCTTTATAGATCGGGAAAGAAAAGAGATTCCTTACTAAAAGGAGATGATTTCAGCACTCATTTATTCTACGAAATGCCCCTAAACCATCTCTTCTCGGGCATATGAAAAAAGCTTAGTGACCACTAAGCTTTCTTTCGAAGACAGTAATGGATTAGATGCTACTTTAATCTGAATAATCCCTCCAACTCGTGAAAAACACAACTACATCGCGCTATTCTCTTTTTTCTTTTTCATCAGACTCCGAATCCGCTGCATCCACGATGGTGATTGCTCCTCTGGAAACCATTCATCCTCGTCTTCATCACCATACAACTTAATGCTCATCACCAGCCCAATACAGGCCATGTTAATCAGCAGAGACGTACCGCCATAACTAATAAACGGCAGGGTAATGCCCGTTAGAGGCATGAGGCCAAGGAATGCACCTACATTTTCAAACACCTGATAGAGTAACATCCCGATAATACCCACAATGATAATGGGTCCGGCCCGTTCTTTGCACTCCAGTGCGATTAACACCATCCGGTGGATAAGGATAAAATATAACAGGATTAAGAGCGAAGCTCCGACAAAACCAAATTCCTCCGCGACCACCACAAAGATGGAATCCGAATACGTATACGGCACACGTCCGCTTTGAACCGAAGTTCCTTCCAAAAAACCCTTGCCCATAATCCCGCCCGATCCGATGGCAAGTCCTGCATTTTTTGTATGCCACATCGCTTTGGCTGTAGCTTTCTCGGGTACAAGCCACGGATCGATCCGTTCAGCCCAGTGCTCCCGTTTGATCTTTTCCAAAAAGGCGAATATTTCATCATGGTAGAAGGTATACGATTTGATGAAACCAATAAAGAAAGCCCCCACAATCGCCAGCCCGATTAACGCATGTTTCAGCTTTATATTGCCGATCCATAAAATAGCAACCAGAATGACCACATAACCGAGAGCGTTACCCAGGTCATTCTGAGCCATAACCAGTGCGAAGGGAATAAATGTCCAGAGCCCAATCGGTACGACATCTCTCCAGAACCCGAGCTCCCCACGTTTACGCTTCACAATTAAATGGGCAAGAAATAGAACAAGGATCATTTTGAACAATTCCGCAGGTTGAAACGAAATGCTTTCCGTGATTTTCAGCCAGCCATTCGCGTTATTCAACGTACTTCCAAGCACATTGGCCAGGATCAAGAAAATAATGCCTATACCATATAGAAGAAAAGCGTATTTTACGTACAACTTGTAATTAAACAAACCAATCCCGATGACTGCAATGAACCCAACCACGTAGAAATAGATCGTTTTCACATGATGATTCGCGAGTTTGGGATCAAAGCGTGTTCCACTATAAATCGCAAGTATACTAATCGCCATTAACAACAACAGAACAAAAAGAATAACGCCATCCAGCTTCTTTACCGTTTTCCACATGATGTTTGAATATCCCCCTAGCTCACACATCGCACTTTACCAATAATGATCAATATTACCATTGTACCTAATTGGATGGGAGAATGGAAATCCGGTTGATTTTAAAGCAAAAAACCTTGAAAGTCCGTTCCCCAGCGAATGCCGGGAAGAACGATTCCAAGGTTGATCTGACTTCTTTTTCAATATTGCTGTAAACCATTCATGTTCACTGTTCCGGTTGCTCCTGTTGCACAGGTTTGCGTCTGAACAGCTTCAAGATCAGTTCCGTAATACTCGGTTGCTCCGCTGCTCCCAGGATATCTTCATTCTCTTCGGTGTGTACCTTGATACTCATGGCAATCCCCATACTGATCATGTTAATGAGCAGTGATGTTCCTCCATAACTAATGAATGGCAAGGTGATACCTGTCAGTGGCATGAGTCCGATAAACGGTCCGATATTGACAAAGACCTGATACAGAATCATCGCAATAATACCTACAATCAAATAAGCACCTACGCGATCCTTACATTCCAAAGCGATTAAGACTAGCCTATGAATCAGGATGAAATACAATAATAGAAGTACCGATGCGCCAACAAAGCCAAACTCTTCACCAATCTGTACAAAAATCGAGTCTGCATAGGCCAGAGGTACCCGATTGGATTGAATGGTCGTACCCTCCATGTAACCCTTACCCGTAACCCCACCAGAACCAATGGCAAGTTTGGCATTGTACGTCTGCCACAATACGTCTCTGGATGTCAGTTCAGGTACAAGCCACGGGTCAAATCGTTCTGCCCAGTGTGCACGTTTAATATCTTTGAGGAAACTTGTAATTTCATCATGATAATGAATGTATGCTTGTATGCCAGCAACGATAGCACTTACCGCCAGTACAAAACCAATCAATGCATGTGAAAATTTGATATTGCCGATCCATAATAAACCGATCCAGATAAAAATATAACTGAGTACCGCACCCAGGTCATTTTGCAACAACACAAGCAGCAAGGGCGGCAGCACACACAAACTGATCGGAATGACATCTCGCCCAAAAAACAAAGGCCTGTTCTTCTTCCTAGCGAGCAGTGTCGATAACATGACAATCAGACATAGCTTGAACAACTCCGAAGGCTGAAGACTGATTCCGCCAATCGAAAGCCAACCTTGGGCTCCGTAATACTCATTACCAATGAACAAAACCAGAACTAACAGTAACAGACCCAGCCCATAGATATATAAATAATTTTTGACGATAAATTTATAGTTGATCATGGACATTCCGAAAAAAACAACAAAACCCAAAACATAAAATACAATCATATTTTTGGAGAATCCCTCAACCTTTGGACGACCAAACGTAGTACTGTAAATGGCCATGATACTAATGACCATCAGGATCACCAAAATAAAAACGATGGAGTAGTCGATCTTTTTGAATTTGTGCAGCATGTCTTTATGTTCCCCCAAGCATTCAGAAAATCTTCGGCATACCCCATTGTAGAGGATTTCGCGGCAAAAAGAAAACTTACGTGCCTTACATTTTTGTCACCTGTTCCGAAGGTCGAACACCCAGGACATGCCGCTCAATTCCGGCAAGGTCGGGAACGATGATAATCTCTGGCCAGTGCCCCGCCGATTCCAGCAAAGCCGCCACGTCGTGAGCCTGGCCCATGCCCAGCTCAAAACCGACAATCTGCGGCGGCGCAGGCAGCAGATTCAACTGCTCTACCATGATGCGGTACGGGGCGAGCCCGTCCGGACCGCCATCCAGAGCGAGGCGCGGCTCATGATCGCGCACCTCTTGCTGTAACCCGGCGATATCTCCCGCCGGGATGTAGGGCGGGTTGGACACCAGGATGTCCAACCGCTCCCCAGCGAACGGTGCAAGCAGATCGCCTTCACGGAAGTCGATCTGTACGCCGTTCGCGGCCGCGTTGCGCGCGGCCACATGCAGGGCATCCGCCGAGAGGTCCCCGGCGGATACCTGCCACTGCGGGCGAAGCGAAGCCATCGTGACCGCGATGGCACCGCTGCCCGTGCCAATGTCGACGGCGCGCACGGCACCGCCGGCGCCGGCAAACACGCGGTCTGCTGCGCGTAGCACAGCTTCGACCAGCAGCTCGGTCTCCGGCCGCGGAATCAGCACGGCCGGCGTGACCTCGAACGGCAGCCCGTAGAATTCCTGGCTGCCGATAATGTACTGCGCCGGCTCACCCGCAGCCTTGCGCGTGACGGCGTCTTCCCAGCGGCTACGCAGCCCGCTGGGGAACGGCTCCGGCTGCATCATGTAATACTGGGCGCCATAGACGCCCAGTACATGCTCCAGCAGCAGCCGTGCATTATTGTGCGGCTCGTACACGCCGCACTTCTCCAAAAAAGAGGAAGCCTCTACGAAGGCTTCCCGGCAACTCTGCTCCGGCGTCATTACAAACGTTCCGCCCGTCACAGATTATTCTCCTCTATCCATCATCTCGGTCTGCTGAGCAATCGTCAGTGCAGACAAGATATCTTCAATCTCACCGTTCATGATTTGATCCAGCTTGTGCATCGTCAGACCGATACGGTGATCCGTTACACGGCTTTGCGGGAAGTTGTACGTACGGATCCGCTCACTGCGGTCACCCGTTCCCACTTTGCTTTTACGCTCTACGGAGATTTTCGCTTCTTCTTCCATCCGTTTCATATCAAAGATACGTGTACGCAGAACTTGCAACGCTTTTTCTTTGTTGGAGTTCTGGGATTTACCATCCTGACACGTTGCTACGATACCTGTTGGCACGTGAGTTACCCGTACTGCCGATTTCGTTGTGTTAACCGATTGTCCACCGGCACCACTGGAACAGAACGTATCCACACGAATGTCTTTATCATGAATTTCGATATCAAAATCTTCCGCTTCCGGCATTACCGCAACGGTCGAAGTCGATGTATGAATCCGTCCACCGGATTCCGTTGTCGGGATACGTTGTACACGGTGTGCACCGCTCTCGTATTTCATTTTGCTGTACGCGCCGCGTCCGTTGATCATGAATACAACCTCTTTGAATCCACCGAGGTCATTCGTGTTCACATCCATCAGCTCGACTTTCCAGCCTTGTGCATCCGCATAACGGGTATACATCCGGTACAGATCAGCCGCAAACAATGCCGCTTCATTTCCACCAGCCGCGCCGCGAATTTCCACAATAACGTTTTTGTCGTCATTCGGATCTTTGGGTAGCATGAGTACACGAATCAGATCATCCAGTTCTTTCTGGCGAGCAGAAAGTTCATCAATTTCCATTTTGACCATCTCGCGCATCTCGTCATCCAGCTTCTCGCCTTGCATTTCCTTCGCCGCTTCCAGATCCTCGCTTACCTGTTTGTACTCATTGTACGCATCGTATGTCGGCTGAAGATCGGATTGCTCCTTCGAATATTCACGCAGCTTTTTGTTATCACTAGCTACATCCGGGTCACACAAAAGCTCGCTCAGCTTGTCATAACGATCGGCCAATGCCTGCAATTTATCCAACATGTATAGTCACCTCACGTTTTATTTTGTCTTTGCACATGCCGTATTTCATAACGAACCAACATGCACACTTGCTGTATATATCTATCATTCAAGATTCCACAAACCACAGGATTCTTCTGAATCCCCTGACCGCAGCATCTCATTCGAATTCTGTGTTATATGATCGACGTATAACCTCGCTACAACGTCATCAAATCCTTTACTTTTAAAGTGATATAAAGAAATCGCCTACCGCCAAAAGCCCTTGTCTCATCTCATCGATTAAAACAAAGATTTTATCATGGGTATACGACTCTTAATTATAGCATATGCTTATGCCTCTGGCTAGAGCAATTCGTCCTCCAACTGCTCCAGCACAACACTCCACCATGTTTCTTCATCAAGCAAACTTACAGGGTCTTTCTCTGTATAAAATAAACGGAGTTGCTTCACTGCTTCATCTTTTCCGGACTGCTCTTTTTGCGTTAAACGAGGTTTAATCTCTCCGCGTCGAAATGCTTCCAGCTTCGCTTCCGCTTGTTCCAGTGTCATGACCGTGGGCTCATAGGCTTTGGAGTGCTCCTCTACGATTGCCGTGTACCTGCTCAGAAACGCCAGAAACAGGTGGAGACTGCTGTTCATTACAGCATACTCTCCACTCTGCACATCGACTCTATACAGTATGCCCGTTCCAGCTTACACCCCAAGAATGGCCGTCTGCTCATCCCATTCATAACCGATGGGTAACAGCGTTTTGAGATCATCCGATGTCCTCATTAACTCCATATCCGGCAATGGGTTGAACCTAATACCAAGTACATCTTCACCGTCCAACGTAAGCTGTGGCAAGCCAGAATGAAGCAGTAACCCCTGTGTTTCTTCGGTTAAATTCGCTTTTTCTACAAGCAGAGGATCGTATCGAACACACCGGGACGTTATATCCACTCTTGCCACCTCCTCCAAAGGTCCTTCTTTCTTTTATTATATCCATCATGGGTAAACAATCCAGTGAAAACGGAATCAACCTTGCATATACTGACCGTTGTTTCGGAGTAAAATGCAAACAAAAACAGCACTATTCCCCTACGAAAGAGATAGTGCTGTTCTTTATTTTAACCGGTAAACCTCTGAAGGCTGACCCGTCTTTAATCATTTATTTAAGATTACACGTTGAAACGGAAGTGCATCACGTCGCCGTCATTTACCACGTACTCTTTACCTTCCAGACGCAGTTGACCGCGCTCTTTGGCACCGTTCATGGAACCCGCTGCAACCAGATCGTCATAAGAAACAACCTCTGCACGGATGAATCCGCGTTCGAAGTCGGTGTGAATGACACCCGCTGCGCCAGGCGCTTTAGTTCCTTTACGGATGGTCCATGCACGAACCTCTTGTACACCCGCTGTAAAGTACGTATACAATCCGAGCAATTTATAAGCCGCTTTGATAAGCAAGTTCAGACCGGAATCCTCGATCCCGAGCTCTTCCAGGAACATTTGTTTATCTTCGCCTTCCAGTTCGGAGATTTCTTCCTCCACTTTTGCACTGATCGGCACCACTTCTGCATTTTCAGCAGCTGCGAACTCTCTTACCTTTTGCACATATGCATTGTTCGCTACATCACCAATTTCGTCTTCAGCCACATTGGCCGCATACAGAACGGGTTTCAGCGTAAGCAAGTGCAAGTCACGTACAATCAGACGCTCTTCGTCTGTCAGCTCCATGCTACGTGCAGGCTTGTCTTCATAAAGGACCGCTTTGACTTTCTCCAATACTTCCACTTCTTGAGCAGCCGTTTTGTTGCCACCCTTCATGTTTTTCTTGGAACGGTCGATTTTTTTCTCAACACTCTCGATGTCCGCCAGGATCAACTCCAGGTTAATCGTCTGAATGTCACTTACAGGATCAATCTTGCCATCGACGTGAGTGATGTTCTCGTCTACGAAACAACGAACAACGTGCACAATCGCATCCACTTCACGGATGTGTGCAAGGAACTTGTTACCCAGGCCTTCACCTTTGGAAGCTCCGCGTACCAGACCTGCGATATCAACAAACTCAAATGCGGTAGGCACTGTTTTTTTGGGTACAACGAGTTCTGTCAATTTGTCCAAACGCTCGTCCGGTACTTCAACGATCCCCACGTTCGGGTCAATCGTACAAAACGGATAGTTTGCAGACTCGGCACCTGCTTGTGTAATTGCATTAAACAATGTAGATTTACCAACGTTCGGCAAACCAACGATTCCTGCTTTCAAAGCCATGTATATGACAACTCCTCATTCATTACTTGTTCGGTATGGATAATCCTATCCATTATATATGACAAACCCCAAGGCATCAAGGAACTTCGCCGACTCATCGGCAATCATCCTCATCTTTAAATCCCGTGACTCATGCTAGCCTTTGATCTCCTTATACATCGTCAAGTCTGTCACTTCATAGCCCATCTTGCGATACAGGCTGCTTGCCCGCTCATTATGTCCAAACACATGCAGCCCGATGCGATCCACCCCAAGACTTCGCGCGGTCTTTTCGAGTGCATCCATCGTTTCTGTGCCGTATCCTTTGCCGCGATATGCTTCTTCCACCACGATATCCAGCAGAAAAGCTTCTTTCCCCCGGCGATTCTCCGTAATATTAAACCAGAGGTATCCGACAATGCCGTCCACCGGATGCATCAGATTAAACACATATGCCCCTGGCGTCTCTAATCCTTCCGGCAGATAACGCTCATACGATTCCTCTGCCCGTTGTAGCGCTTCTTCTGGCGCCCACGTTCCTGCTTCTACTTTTTCCTGTGCAAAATCTTCAATTGAACGGCTACGAAAACTCGCAAATTGTTCCGTACTCATTGGAGACAGTTCCATGTTATTTCCTCCTGATCTAGTTGTGATTACTTGAGTGTGATTGCTACGATGGCCTACGTATGAACTTTATGTACAGTCTAGTACACTTACAAATCAGCACCTCTTCAAGTACCTCATTACATGAACCACATTAAATGAACCTTATTCCAAGCGCTTCAACTTCTTATGTTGAGCACTCATCCTAATCGACTTTACACGTTTCCACGCATTTATCTTATTGCTCTGCTCGTTCTCCTTCATATTGTACCTTATTCATTGAACATACACTGTAAAATAATGCTCCTGCACCAACTTTTGCATGCATCCCTGCGTTTATATCTTTAATACAAGACACCCGTATACAACAATCGAATAGAAAGGACGGTTTAACCATGCACACCAAACCACGTCGTCCCTTTTCCAAACTAAAACTAATGATTGCCCTTGGCCTGTTCCTTGCACTGGGTACCATTGTAGTGATGAGTTTTCTAAATGCCATGGATCCGTTCCGCAAACTCAGAATTACGATTGATAATCAGTCAGACTATGACATTACTCAGATTAAGACAGGCATAACCCATTTGAATCAACCCGTTCTCAATGCGAGCACAGCAGATAAAACAGAAGATTCCGACCTGCTCTATACCTTTAGCGAAGAAATCGTTAGCGGGAAAAAAGTAAAGTTTACTCCAAAGCTGCAATTTCTAGGCGAAAGCTCCGTCTACGTCATACTTAAGGACAGTCGCGGCAAAACCTATACAAAAACAGCCTGTGGATATACAGAATCTGTGTCAGGAACTTCCCTCATCACGATAACTAATGAGAATATAACTGTGAAGGAAAATTGTACTTAAATTGAATGTTTCTCATTCTACACATCTACCTATGTTAAAATAGAAGGGCGAGCGACCGGCCAAAGTTTCTCGCCCAGAGGTCGATGGATTACTCCATCGGCTTTATCCTTTTAACATGATTGTACATATTTATAAGTTCATCCAGCACCATAGATTGGTGGATCACCTGAGGGTGAAGAAGCTCGCCATACTCCGTTTTTATCTGATGGAGTCTCTCCCTCGCTTCTTCGATCCGCAGTTTGAGTTCGTCCCGCTCCATAACACCCCTCCCTGCTGTACCATTGTAGGACATCCTGCTAATTAACATAAATTCAAATAAACTCCAACAGTGAAAACGACAAAAAAACACCCTTTTCTGAAACACCTTTGGACAATCTAACCAACTGTCTGTATAAGGAATTTCAAAACGGAGGATGCATCAGGATGCAACAAACCTAATTTCTTTAGACCTGTGGAGATCGCCCCTAGGCCTATACATACATGTGGATATGTTCCTTGTTACTTTTTACTTAGCATGTACCCACTCATCGTTCGGGACTGTATAATCTCTGAATCTTTTGAATAAGCATTTCGGCACTTGGCTTGACCCCGAGTCCAGTGACCACGTACTGCAAATCATCAAACAGGCCTAGACAATCGAGAAGCCCATCTTTATTCATATTTTCAATCGCAAATTCCATGCCTTGGCGAATGTAAGCTACACCTCTGTCATAGTTGTTATTTCTTAAATAATACGTACCTAACCCTGCAAGCAAAATACCATATTGATCATTGGTGTATTGTTTGCTCATTTTTCCGAAGCGACTGCTCTGTTCCTCGTAATCCAGATGAGATTGATACTGCTCAAGTACCTCGTCAATATTGACATTATATCGATTTGCTGCGGTCACGATGGCGCATAGCGCAGGAAATATTTCTTTTTTGCGATCAGAGATATACGTTAAATAATCTGGAATCAACGCTGTTTCACCCGACAGCAATCTGAAATAGTAGTTATTCCCTTCTGACCAATCCTGAAACTGAAGAATTACCATCTTTTCCTCTTCTGTAGGATCTTTGATCCAGCTGTAATCAGCATATTTGGAGACATACTGAAGGGTTTCTTCATACTTCCCATGTTGATAACTGACCTCAGCAAGCGCAAGATACGAATACAAAGCATAATACACAATCTTCTTTTTGGTTCTGGTCTCTACTTCTCGTAATGTTTTCTTGGCATCATATTGAATAAAAGCTTTGATCTGTAACTGGTCAGCGAATTCTTTCACTTTGTCCCAGCGGCGCAAGGATGCATACACATTGATCAGTTCATTCAGCGCATCGAATTGGTATTGCTCATCAAGACGTTCTACAAATAGTTCGAACCTCGTGGCTAGCGTAAGATTATGAACCTGGTCATTCGAAAGCCCTATTGAAAACAGACGATATTGGCATAAAGCCAGACGTTCCGAATGTTGCAACTTCTCACTCTCAGCAACACAGCGATAGAGCGGTTTACAAGCCTCCATCTTGCCTTCGCTATGCAACTGCTCTGCCAGCTCAAACAACAGAGGCACATAGGAAAGGTTATCCATCACATAGTTCACCGCTGTCTCCATATGTGTTATATGGCCTAGCTCCGCACAACGATATAGAAAAGGTCTGAGCCTTCTCCAATCCAGGGTAGAGTCTACTAAATACTCATGTATGTATAGTTCATATAATTCGCCTTCAGGCATTCCGATGCCAGCAGTAATACGATCTAACTGATTTAAGCCTATCGGACGATTCCCTTTCAACGTACCGCTCAATGTCCCGGAATTCACGCCAGAAATCTCGGAAAAGCGATTGATGGTCATTCGATTCCTTTTCAAAAAATGTTCTAAATGGTCACGAATTGTAGCTTTTTCGCTCAACGGGACACCGCCTTCCCATGAAATGAAGCTTAATGCGATCATACAATATTTTGGTAAGTATCATCAATATTTAACTTGTAAATATTTTACTTTAATATGCAAAAAAAACCGCCCTATTTTAATTGAGCGGATTAAGAACGATCTGCGATTGCTACGATGGGACTCGAATCATTCTAACGATCACCAGGGAGCTTATTTACTTGAAAAGCTACGTTTTTCACTCATTTTTGCGGAATTTCACACAAATAACGCTTCTGGTGATCGTTAGATTGTCAAACACCGCAAAATGCGCGAAATAAGGTTCTGTGAGATCGTTAGAGCCTCTGAGTCGATACAGCCACTCCGCTCACTAACCTTCGCTTCCGCACTCTGAGTCCTCGGCATCCATGTCGCCCGACCCCAACAACATTACCGCCGCTCAACCAGACGTTCTGTCCGCTTCACCTCTGCAACGCTGCCTGCGCCGATGCCGAACATGACGGTGCGTAGCTCGAATTCGACCTGCTCCAGCCGCTCGGACAGTGCTTCGTCGGAGGTGACGGCGGATTCGAGCAAGGAGCGACCAAAACCTGCGAGGTCGGCACCGAGCGCGAATGCTTTGGCAGCATCCACGCCAGTGTACAGTCCGCCGCTACCGATCAGCGCCCCATCGGGGTTCAGTGCCCGCACATCCTGGATGCATTCGGCTGTCGGAATGCCCCAATCGGCAAAAGCTTCAGCAGCCGCCCGGCGTACCGGGTTATTGTTGCGATACTTCTCCACCTGTACCCAGCTTGTACCACCTGCGCCAGCCACATCGATGAAGGCTACGCCTGCTTCGTACAATCGCTGTGCCGTCACACCATCGATGCCAAAACCAACTTCCTTAACACCGACAGGCACGTCCAGCTCACGACACAATTTCTCGATTCGTTGGTACAGACCGCTGAAGTTCGTATTGCCTTCGGGCTGGAATACTTCCTGCAGCGTGTTCAGATGCAGCACAAGCAGATCTGCGCCGGCGATATCCACGGCACGCTGGAAATCAGCCGTGCTGAAGCCATAGTTCAGCTGAACCGCGCCCAGGTTCGCGATGACCGGGATATCCGGTGCCCAGCGGCGGACATCAAATGTGCTTGCGAGTTCCGGCTGCTCTACGGCAGCCCGGATCGAGCCTACCCCGAGCGCCCAGCCTCTGGCGTTTGCTACCCGTGCAAGGCGCTCATTTATCGCGCCTGTGGTCTTGCTTCCACCCGTCATCGAACTGATGAGCAAGGGTGTACGCATTTTTTTGCCAAGGAACGAAGTGTCCAGATTCACCTCTTCAAAATCCAGCTCCGGCAGCGGATGATGACGAAACGCATACTTCTCCAGGCCGCTCGTTATGCCTTCTCCTGCCACATTCTCCTCCAGACAGAGGCGCACGTGCTCCAGCTTCCGTTCTCCCGTTGCCACTTCGGGCAGCAGCCGTCTGCCGGCTCGCTCTTGTTCGTTCATGATGAGACCTCCTATGTGAGAATGATGTGCAGGGTAGGCTCATCTGCGTTGTTATGCTTCCTGTTCCCTACCCCATGCTGAGTTGCTCTGTAACTCTTGTTTCTATGTAAAATGCGGTTGCAATGGACTGGGAGAAATCACTCACCGTTCTATCCACTCACACCTATTCAATAAATCATCCTTGTGTCGTTAATCGCTCGGCTTATTCATTCGGTTCTTAGACAGACCATATAGGGTAGTGTCCATCAATGGACAACTCTATCCAGTATACCGTTCCTCTCAACCTAATGAAAGGACACTCCAAAACCCCCATGATCTCAAACATGAATTCATTAGAGTTTCGGAGCTTCTATTTTATCTCATTTGAGTCTTGTAGCGCCTCGGTCCACCTCATTAACTTCATCAAGTTCCAGCACACCTGGTTCTCCACGTGCTTGCTCTACCTTCCCAGCTCCGTTGCAAGTCGCTCCCCCACAAGCTGGCCGGACAGCGTAACAATCGGGGTTCCGCCGCCAGGATGGGTTGTACCGCCAACGTACCAGAGCCCTTGAACATCTTTGCTCTGATTGCCTGGTCGCATAAAAGTCTGTTTCACCGAATTGGAGGAAATGCCATAGATCGACCCTTGATGAGCGAGTGTATCCCGTTCAATATGTTGCGGTGTGTAACAAATTAACACTTCCGATTGCATCAACCCGCCAATACCACGCGCCTCCAATTGTTCCAGCACAAACTCACCGTAACGATATTTCTGCTCTTCCCAGTTCCACGCTTGAGACAAATACGGTGCATTCACCAAAATGAACAAATTGCTCGCCCCTTCCGGAGCCATACCTGCTTCGGAATAACCCGAGTAACAGATGTATATCGTTGGATCTGAGGGCATCCTGCGATCACGGAAAATATCATCAAACTCCAGCTTATACTGCTCTGGAAAAAAGACCGTGTGATGTAATAACTGATCGTACTTTCTGCGCACTCCCGCCAGGGTTACGAATCCTGAGATGGAAGGTTCGTACTTGGCAATCCGGGCATCACTCATTCGTTTCCGATGCTCCGGCGCGAGCAGTAACCTGTTTACACTAAGCACATCTCCATTAGCCACGACCTGTTCTGCTTCCATAAAGCCCCGATCCGTATCCACGCCGATCACCTTGCCATGCCGAGTCACGATCTGATGCACTTCTACACCCGTCAGAATCCGCACGCCTTTTTCCTGCGCAAGCCGGGTCATGCCTTCAATCAGCTGATACGTTCCGCCTTTGACCCCGTAGATGCCCACCTCTGCTTCCACATGACCCATCATGGCAAAAATAGAAGGCGACAGATACGGAGATGATCCTACATACGTGGCGTACCGCCCGAACATGGCGAGTGTGTGTGGATGGCTGAAATACCTGCGTAGCAACTTATCCAGCCTGACTGTAGGCCGCACCCGAAGCAGACTGCGCAACATTTGAAGGTTGTATTTATCAGACGGATTCAGTAGCAACTTACCGAGGAAATGACGATTCGCCTCCGCATACAATGCGGCAGATTCATCCATAAACGCATCATAACGCAAGGCATCCTCCGGACTGTACACAGCAATCTGCTCTTTCATCCAGCCGCGATTTCTAGACAGATCGACCACTGTTCCATCCGCAAAAACATTACGTGTTCTAGGCTCCAGCTCGTACAACTGCACATAGTTCTCCATCACCACGCCTGCCTGATCAAAAACCGAGCGAAACGCATCCGGCATCGTAATCGTGCTCGGCCCGCGGTCAAAATGATACCCGTCCTGCTGGATCTGTTGCAACTTGCCGCCCACATGCGCCTGACGCTCCAGAATGGTTACTCGCAAGCCCGCCGTAGCAAGGCGAATCGCACAGGATAGACCGCCGAAGCCTGCCCCGATTATAATGACATCCTGTTTCAAGTTCCCGTTTGAGGCCTCCGCCCGGTGCCCGTTATCCATTTTCATCTCTTTTCCCAGCAACATTCCTGCCCCTTTACTACCTTCTCCTATACCTTGGTCTCTCTCTGTATCTTCTGAACCGTCACCATTTCCATTCTCCTGTACACTCTGCATCAGCTATAACGCCTGCCTTTCCATACATACCCTTTACCAGATCGACCTGCCTGCCATGAGGCCAGACCAATAGCAATCACACACGCCATGCTGATCGGTTGAAAAAGAGCAAGCCACCACGGCTGACCTCCGATATGATCGGATACCCGTTTTACGGCCATGCCAAGCAATGTGCCTATGAAACCATAGAGAAATGACGTTTCACTGCCCGTTAATAGCCCTATAACCAGACCCAGCGGCGGCACAATATACATCACAAAGTACATCAGCATCGTCCCAAGCAACAGCACGTCCTTGCGTCCCATGCCTTCATACATATTTTTCTTATATCCGTTCCATACTTCTGCACCGTTCTGATACATCCGCGTACTCGTCACATCATGGACATCCGCCAGCATCACGGGATGACCGGCACGTTTCACTGCTTTGGCGAGACTCATGTCGTCCACCAGATGCCCTTGAATCGCTGCATGACCGCCGGATGCTTCATAACTTGTTCGATGAATAAGCAAAAAAGCCCCCGTAGCGGCGACAAACATCGGACTTGCCGATCTGCGTATCATAAAAATAGGAAGATGGCTGATGATCGTAAACATCATCATGGGCACAACAAGCTTTTCCATCCAGGTCTTCGCAACCTGATACGGAAAGCCGGTAACCAGCCCGCCGCCCTGCGCGCACCCGGCAGCAAAAGTCTGCCGAATGGCATCCGGCTTGACCCGAACGTCCGCATCCACGAACATAAACCAGTCTCCTTGGGCTTCCTGAACCAATCGGTGACAGGCGTAGGATTTCCCCATCCAGCCCGCAGGTAGTTCAGTACCCCGAAGCAAACGTACGCGTGAGTCTCGCTCGGCAATCGCCTGAACCAAAGCGGCGGTTTCATCTTCGGAGCGGTCGTCCAGTACCAGCACTTCCATACGAAAACCCTTCGTATCGCTGGCAAGCACACTTTCCAAACATGCTTCAATATGTATTCGTTCATTTCGCGCGGGGATCAATACCGAAACAAGCTGATCGGATGGCACGATATTCATCTTACGGAATGATCGTACTTTGGGCAGGCAAAGGGCATTCCACACCGCAAAGAGCAATTGCAGTAGCAACCCTCCCACCAGACACATCCACAATATCTCAGATGCATTCATACTCTCACTCATGTTATCGGTTCACCCGCTTTCGTGCCGCATCGTATTTTTCACTAGTGGAGCGAATTCCCCGAATCAGAGGCTGTGCATCTGGCAGACTTCCTTGCCCAAGCCGAATCAACGTTGCTCTATGATCATTCAGTTGTTGCTCCAGCACACATCCCAGCCGATGAGCAATCTCTTCACTTTTCCACGTTTTCCAATCTTCCACAATCGGCAAGCCAGCCTTCATTGAAATTTCAGGCAGGTCATGCTGAACCATGCCATGACATAAGGTGACTGGCACGGCAATAGCCTGTGGAAAACGACGAAGCACGAGTCCAATGCCCGGACGAAACTGAATCGGCCGAGCCTCCTGATGCAGAATTTCACCCTGCGGGAATATCCAGACCCTTTTACCAGCAGCCAGCAACTCATTCGTATATTGCAACGATGTCCGCACACCCGATGCACTGTCCTTGTTGATTGAATACGCCCCGAGTTTGCGAAAAAAAGCATACTGCCGAAGCTGCCGCTCCTCCATCATCACATAATGATCCCCGCGCGAAGTTTGCTTCGCCGCATGATACAGCAGCAGTCCATCCCACCATGAGCTGTGGTTCATAAAATAGACAACAGGCTGATCCGGCGCTATAGGCAACACTCCATCCAAGCGCTTGCGATCTACGATATGTGGATCGAGTGAACCCGAGAGCGTAAACGAACGAAAACGTCTACGCAACAAATAATAATGGTTGTACAGCGAGAAGACTCGGTCAAACGCTTTGGACTTTACGGCGCGAATCATACAGCCAGCTCCCCTCGGCAAGCAGCACACCTGCGATGGCAATGATGAAACTGCCTGTTATGCCTTCTTTTAGCGCAAGCAGGCCAAACAGAAGGATAAATAGTTGGTACAACCATTTTGCCCGCAGTAGGGAATGCCGATCCTTCGGCATGGCCGGCAAAAAGAGAGACAGAAATGCTCCCATAATGAACCAGCTGATGTAGTTTGTCCACGGAACACCGTAGAACCCGCCTGGAGCCTGCCATTCCCAAAATCCCCTTGCATGAGCTACAGGATCGAGTACAAAATCCAGCACAATTGCCCAAAATCCCGTTTTGAGGGCTCGCACCAACTTCCCACCCCAGGTCGATCCACCGCCGCTAATCATCGCCGAGTTGCCAACGACTGCGATCCAGGCGAATCCAAGTGTTACCGGTACACTGAACAGATGGATGCCAAAGAAGTCGGAATAGGCATACTCGCCAAAAGGCCAGTGTGTATGTACACCGATCCATTCCACACCCATACCGCCCAGCCAGATGATAAAGGACGATATCCAGAGGTCGGGCCGTAGCCACTTGACTGACTGGTCGGACAGGTCAGATCGGCGATGTTGTTGATATATAAGGTCAAGCACATACAACGCGTAGAATACAAGAAATAGCCCATTAGAGAAGGATAACGCCTCAGGCACACCAATCGTAAGCATGAGGATGGCACCAATGGCGTACCATACCCAGTACACCCACTGAACCATCAGGATACCGCCATTCGGGAAGCTTGATACGCCAGCATCGGATACCGTTTCACAATCGCTCCCAGCATCTCCAGTTTCAATTCATCGCTGACATATGCTCGTTTCGTGTACACATCGTAGTCGTTACGCTCCACGGCGTGCAGGATCGTTGAATAGAAGGCCGCGGCTAACTCAATCGAAAAGGCACTTTCAACCGGATAGGTGTCCAAACGATCCATGCCGATCCGGAACCAGTTCAGCGCTGCTGCTTTCAGATCCTGAATGATGGCGATAAATCGTTCATCCACAATGCCGTCTTCCCAGTCCTGTTCGGAGTATCCGTGTTTCTCCATAATCTCCAGCGGTACATAACGGCGCATTCTGGCCCGGTCTTCACCCACATCCCGAATAATGTTCACAATCTGCATGCCTTTGCCTAGTGCGATACCATTCATCGCTACTTCCGAACCGTTATCATTACGGAGCACAGGTAGCAGCATCTCGCCTACGGTTCCGGCAACCAGATAACAATAGTGCTCCAGCTGTTCCAGCGTTGTATAGTGGGTCACTTCCAGATCCGTTAATTGGCCCTCCATCTGACGAAAAAACGGGCCTTTGTCCAGATGAGGGAAGCTGCTGAACAGCCATCTCAGCGCCGGCCAGATAAAGTGCCCCTCCGCTTCTTCGAGGTGTTCAAATAATTCACGAATCTCATGGATCGTATACGTTGATTGCTCCGGCTCATCCACACTGTCATCAATCATGCGGCAAAACGCATAGATGACATATACCGCCTCGCGGCGGGGACTGGGCAGGCCCTTAAACGCCTGATAAAAAGACGAGGAGCCCTTCTGCATCAACTCTTCACACCTGCTTAAAATCGCTTCGTTCATTTCCCCATCTCCTTCATGAGTTGATTGACAGCCATCCTAGCGCCTTGCATGACAATGGGCACGCCGCCTCCTGGATGTACCGATGCTCCGGCAGCATATAAACCTTGTATCTTCGAGAACGGCTTGGGCTGCGGTCGATACACACCCGACTGAAACAGGACAGGTGCAATGCCAAAGCTTCCTCCACCGTATAAGCCATCACGCGCGGCGTCAGCAGGTGTACGTACTTTTTTCCATTGCAATGCTGCACGGAGTCCCGGGAATCCTCGTTCTTCTGCTTCTTCCAGCACACGTTCTGCCAGCGCTTCACTCTCTTGTTCCCAGTTCACGCCTTCTGCGTCCGGTACCGGAATGAGGAAATACAGTACACTCTGCCCTGAAGGTGCAGCGGTCTCGTCCACTGCAGCCGGATTGAAGACGTAAAACGATGGCTTCGCGGGAATGCGGCGCTCGTTGAAAACTTGGCGCAAGCTACCATCCAGGCTTGGTGGCAAGAAAAACTGATGCGTTGTGGCATCCTCCCACCTTTTATCTACTCCGGCGTAAATCAGCACACATCCCGATGAAGGGCGATACGGCTTACGTTTCACGGGTGCTTCCGGTACCTGCTTCATCAGCCCGCTCAAATTCGGAAAATCTCCGTTATAGATTACGGCATTCACATTTTCAGCACCATCAGCCGTTTCAATCCCCTCGCATATTCCATTGCGGATCTCCAGTCCAGTGACTTCCGTGTTCAGCTTGATCTTCACGCCGCGAGAGAGCAGTTCCTGCTCCAGAATAGCGGGCAGAGCCGCGTAACCGCCCTTCACCATCCAGATGCCATATTCGTGCTCGGCGTAAGGAAGCAATGAATAAATCCCAGGTGTACCAAAGGGCGATCCACCGATATACAAGCTTTGCAGCGAATACGCATCGAGTAATTCTTCATGTTCAAAATAATCCCCAACGGCCTTCCGCACACTCTTGTGTGCACGCAGCTTGCCCATAAGCGACATGAGCGAAGGGGTGAAGAAGTCCCTTTTGCGCGGAAACATCTGTTCCAGAAACGCTGTCCGGCCTGCGGGGAACAACGTGTCCATATCCTTCATAAACCTGTTGAATCCTCGGCCTTCTCCCGGGAACAACCGTTCAATCTCGGCGGTCTGCTCTGCCCGGTCTGTCTTCTTGGTCATGACACGTCCGCTGTGATAATGCACCCGGTATAACGGGTCACAGCGTAGCAGCTCGACTTTGGAGCGATCCACACCGGCCTCTTCCAAAATGCCAAGCAACATCTCGGGCAGGAGGACAATAGTTGGCCCCTGATCGATCCGGTATTCCCCTTCCTGTTCAAAAGCTATCCGTCCGCCTACGCGAGAGCCTCGCTCGTACACGGTAACATCCCATCCCTGACGGTTCAGCAGCAACGCTGAGGTAAGCCCTCCAATCCCGGCACCTACAACAGCTGCCCGCTTCATGATTGTCCTCCGGCTTGGGCAGTCTTCACGTAGGAGGATGGCTTGGTACGTCTTCGTGCATCCTCTTCCTGAATCAATCTGACACTGATTCGCGCCGATTCAAAGATTGTCGGCAAGCCGCTACCCGGGTGCGTACCTCCACCCACCAGCCAAACGCGTTCCAATTCCTCAAACTGATTATGCGGTCTCAGATACATCATCTGGCCCAGATTATGTGCCATATTAAACGTTGCCCCCTGGTATACATCCAGCTCATTCTGCCAATCCAGCGGTGTGAACAGCATACTTTCTTCGATCCGGCCACGAATGTCTGCCAGTTCTGGAATCGCTTCGAGCCGCTTCAACATGTCTTCTTGCACCTTCGCTCGTTCCGCCTCCCAATCGATGTCTCCCGTAAGGTTTGGTGTTGGCATCAGCACATAAAGTGCAGATTTTCCTGCCGGAGCGAGTGTCGGATCGAGCCTGGATGGGTTATGAACATATAGAGACGGGTCTGCCGATAAAATTTTGTGCTTGGTTATTTCGTCTACATTCACCCGGTAATCTTCCGGAAAATAAATCGAGTGATGTGGCAGGTCGATCTCACCATCTACACCGAGATACAACATGGCTGTGGAACAAGAATATTTTTTCTGTTTCATTTTTTCGGGTGTATATTTTTTAAGTACGCCAGGTTCGAACAGATGGTTCACTGCATGGGCAAAATCGGCATTGAGCACGACATGGTCTGCTTCGATCCGTTCGCCGTTCTCAAGCAGTACACCCTCGGCGCGACCATTGCGAACAATAACCTGTTTCACCGGTGTAAGGGTGTGAATGCGTCCGCCATTCTCTTCAACGACATCCGCCATCGCCTGAAATACCCGATTCACGCCGCCGATCGGATGAAACAGTCCATATTGGTGTTCGATGAACGACAAGATCGTAAATGTTCCTGGACAATCCCATGCGGACATCCCCAAATATTTGGACTGGAATGTAAACGCCCAGCGCAGGCGTTCGTCGGTAAAGTACCGGGAAAGAATGCCGTAAACCGTATTATTTATATCAAGTTTAGGTAGAGCCGTAATCGCATCTTTACGTAAATAATCGGTGAGCTTCCCAAACGGACGGCGGAGCAGTGGCATCACTTTGCCAAACTTCACTTCTTCGTCCCGCATGTACCGGAGGTAATTCTCTTCATTGCCAGGGAACAGCTCTTTGATCTGCGCTGCTGTATCCTCCCGATTGCGTGAAGGCGTGAACACCTTATCTCCAAAGTTCAAAGCGTACAGCGGGGTCAGTTCTTTCATATCTACATAATCCGAGAGCTTGCGTCCGACCACATCAAACATCTCTTCAATCAACTGAGGCATCATCAAAAAGGTAGCCCCGCGGTCAAACTTATATTCACCAAGCTCCAGACGGGAAGATCGTCCGCCAATGGCTGGCTGTTTCTCGTATACATCAACCTCATATCCCTGACCGGACAGTAACATGGCTGCTGCAAGCCCACCCGGGCCTGCGCCAATGACGGCTGCACGTTTGCGTTGTTGATTCGGTATCATGCCACTCACCTTTCTATGTAGGACTATCTCTAGTTCTCAAGCCCCTAAACTATTATTAAACCGCAATGAAACACTTTAATCGGGTAAACTCGAAAACATTATACAAATCGTGTACAAATATTATACGACAAGTAAAACATAAAATGACCCGTGGGTCAAATTAATTGTTTTTTACACGTTAAAGATCTATATAATCCCATAAAAAAACATCCCTTGATCGCTGGATCAAAGGATGTCCTATATGAATCTATTCCATCAACATTCGCCTTATGTTCAATTGTTATCCTATCACTTGTTAGGCACCTGGTGGCCGATCCGTAAAATACTCCCGTTCAATCCAGGACTGCCAGTCTGCCGAATCTTCAGGCATAATCCATTCCGGGTGACGAGCGTGCTTCGCACGTTCAAACCCTTTGCCGCCCAGCACAAAACGGATATGAGGGAACTCGTCCCGAATTCGGTCAATCAGCTGATCACAAGGTTCCACAAGTCCGGGGCTCGTAATCGAAAGACAGACCAGTTTGATTTTCTGCTCGCGGAGAATCGGAAATACCCCTTCTTCCGGCGTATTGGCCCCGAGATACAGGACTTCCGCTCCATTTTTGCGCATAAATAAAGAGAACAACAATAAACCAACCTGATGATGTTCCCCTTCCGGACAGAGAGCAAGAACTTTGGGCAGATGCGGATAGATCGGGAACAGATGGAAAAACTGATAAAACCGCTGGGAGATCAACTGCGTCATGAAATGTTCCTGCGCTACCGTTGCACGTCCTGCTTCCCATGCGTCTCCAACCCGAACCAGGATCGGTACGAGTACATGGTAAAACATGCTGTCATATCCGTACATCGTGAAACCAAAATCAATCAAACCGTTGGCACGCTCGCCCTGAAAATGATAGAGGGAATCATAGATCTGATCGGCCATCTGTGCATGAGCTTCTTCCATCACGGGTACTGGGGGAACCATCGGCGCAGGTGAAGAAGAATCAGGCCTTTTAGCTTTCCTGATCTTCAACATGCGTACAGCCTCGGAGATATTGGCCTGATGCTGATCAATCTGCTCCTTTAGCCAGCGCAGATCCGCTACATTCTCTTCCGTGTACATGCGATAACCCGACTCTGTCCGCTCAGGGGTAACCGCATCATAACGATTTTCCCAAGCCCGGAGCGTGACCGCCTGAATGCCCAGCATGGCAGCGACTTGTTTGATGGAATACACGTGATTACCTACTTTCTCTCCATAAACGTTCTACAAAAATAATACGTTCATTATACACAACGACCCTACAGCTGTCGATTCATCCAATCCAAATTGCATGATTCGCCTGTAAAAATCTCATGATTCCCATACAACATCCGAATTCTGCCTCCTGCGTCAACATCGCTACACCTGTGGTAATAAACGTCAGCAAGTACAGAAAGGGGGAGTCCAACATTGTTCCCATTGCGCCGCCATACCTCTGACCGCAAATCTTCCCGCGGCAAATTCCCATACATACGTACAGCAATTGCACTACTTATCCTATGGTTTATTGCTGTTATGCTCTATCAGACCTATAAACCGCTACCACCAGGCATCTCTTATGAAAGTCAAGAATATCGGGTGAAGAATGTCGAGTTCCTTCATGACCTCACGTACCCTTCTGCCGACGGACAGATGCAGCATGAACAGCAGATTTTTCAGCGGATGAAACAGGTGGTTGAGGATGCCGAGCAATTTGTCCTGGTGGATATGTTTCTGTTCAACAATTATCAACACAAGGGACAGAACTTTCCGCCTGTCAGCCAGGAGTTTACTGATGCACTCCTTGCCAAGAAAATGCAACATCCCGATATGGACATCTGGTTCATTACCGATGAAGTGAACACCAACTATAACTCGGCCCCCAATCCGCTACTGGAACAGATGAAACAGGCCGATATTCATGTCGTCATCACTAATGTTGATCCACTACGTGATTCTACACCGGTATATTCCGCAGTCTGGCGTACGTTCTTCCAGTGGTTTGGTCAGTCCGGTAAAGGCTGGATTCCTAACCTGATGGCAACAGATGGCCCGGATGTTACATTACGTTCCTATCTAAAATTGCTGAATGTAAAGGCCAATCACCGCAAGGTTGTTCTAAGCGAAAAAACAGCTATTGTATCATCAGGTAACATTCATGATCCTAGCGCTTATCACTCCAACATTGGCTTTGAGGTTACCGGTCCGATCATTGGAGATATCATTCAATCGGAGCAAGCTGTTGTAGATATATCGGGCGGGGGCCAGCTTCCTGTCTATGACGAAATCTCCCACACTCCGTCTTCCGAGGAAGCCGATGAAAATGATCGGCCTGTTCGCCTTCGTTATGTGACCGAAGGCAAAGTCAATGATGCCTTGCTGGATGAGCTGAGCCAGGTGGGAAAAGGGGATACCATTTGGATGGGGATGTTCTACATCGCTTCACCAAAAGTATTGGAGGCTTTACTGGATGCCTCGGAGCGAGGAACCGATATCCGGCTTGTACTTGACCCTAACGAAAACGCCTTTGGTCAGGAGAAGATCGGCATTCCTAATCGTCCTGTAGCAGCGGAATTACATGGTAAATCGAATGGCAAAATCCAGATCCGCTGGTATAACACGACCAAGGAACAGTACCATACCAAAATGATGTATATTGCCAAAGCTGCTGGAGATCATATCGTGCTCGGTGGCTCAACCAACTTCACTCCCCGGAATCTGAATGACTACAATTTGGAGAACAATGTGTGGATTGCAGCTCCGGCAGACAACAAGTTTACGTTAGACGTTGCGAATTATTTCAAGCGCATTTGGACAAATGAAGATGCCGAATTCACTCTGAATCTGGAAGAGTTCCAGGAGAAGACCACCTTCCTGAAAGGCATTTTGTATAAACTGCAGCTCATTCTTGGGTTTACAACATTCTGACCAGGCCCCAACATAATTAAATATATCCTTGTAACAAGATACATCCGTCTGTACGTTTCATGTGCGGCGGGTGTATTTCCTGATTTTTCTATCCTATCTTGACAGAGGATGTAATGTGTGAAAAGATGTTACCTAACGACCGTTAGGAAGGTGAATGTGATGACTGCTTATTCCATCCGGGACGCGGCCCTGTTTCATTTTGCCAGAGACGGCTATGAAGGGGCTTCCTTGAGAGCGATAGCTGATGAAGTCGGGATTAAGAAACCCTCTATATACGCGCATTTTAGCTGTAAAGAGGACTTGTTTATGCACACGCTGGACCATGCATTCGATGAAGTACGGCGACATACCTTGGAATATTTCCGTGACCACGCCCACCTGCCACTGGAACAACGGCTGCGGGGGTTGTTGACGTGGTTTGAGCAGGAGTATCAGAATCATGCCTCTGCCAGATTGATGCTACGCAACTGTTATTATCCGCCGCCCGATCTGTATAGCCAGGTGATGGATCTGGTATATCCATTTCTGGACGGAATGGAGCGTGCATTGTCACGGCTGTTTCAACGAGCGATTCGCGAGGGGGATGTTCCGCCTATTCCTGCCGAGCAGGCCGCCATTGCTTTTATGACCTTTCTCGATGGCATTACTGTTGAAATTATCTATGGAAGCTCACGTCGGTACAAGAGACGGCTGGATGCTTCCTGGCCTGTCTTTTGGAATGGTATACACAGCTTGAATGAACAGGCACGCCCTATCGTGCCAGAAGGAGATTGAACATCATGAACCGAAACTGGTTATACGTTTTTGTAGGAGGCATTATTGAAATTGTGTGGGTTAGCGGACTAAAACATGCTTCGAATGCTTGGGAATGGGCATTGACGGGAGTCGCCATTGTCATTAGTTTCGGCCTGATCATTGCTGCGGCTAAACGACTGCCTGTGGGTACGGTCTACGCCGTGTTTACAGGGATCGGTACAGCAGGTACAGTGTTGGCCGAAATGTTGCTGTTCGGTGAGCCGTTCCGTTTAGCTAAAATGCTACTGATCGGACTGCTGCTCTGCGGTGTCATTGGGCTGAAACTCGTCACGGATCAGCAAGAGAAGCAGGAACCACAGGTTAAAGGAGGTGCCGTCTAATGGCTTGGCTTGCGATTGTAGGTGCAGGAATTTGTGAAATTTTCGGAGTCATCGGCATCAACGGAGCTTCTACGCGTAAGGGTTGGCCTTACATTGTCCTGATGCTGGTATCATTCGTATTCAGCTTCTCGCTGTTATCTTACGCGATGACATCTATCCCTATGGGCACAGCCTATGCGGTGTGGACAGGAATTGGCACAGTGGGAAGTACGGTGACGGGTATGCTTCTGTTTGGTGAACGTAAAGAAGCGAAGCGGCTACTGTTCATTGCAATGATTTTGGTGGCAGCGGTAGGATTGAAAATCATTACGTAATGTAATGAATATCGTGCAATATAATGGATATTATCAACTTCAGGCAGAAAGACGACTTCACTCAGGGAGTCGTCTTTTTTTGTAGGTACGATTGTTTTAAGTACGTTTGTATATGTAGGTTCGTGTAGGTAGGCTTATGTAGGTACAAATTTCAGGTGAAATTTTTTAAGCACAACAAGTGATTTGGGATATAATGTAATCAAAGAGGCGGCCTTGTTATCAAGCTCAATTGGAAAGAAGGAGAGTGCTTTTTATGAAAAAATGGTTGGTACGTATCGGCGCGTATACCGGTTATTCGTTCTTGATCGCACTTGCACTCTTCTATCTCTTTTTCTTGGGAGTAATCATCATGATCGCTGTATACGATTTTATGGGAGGGGCATAGTCTGCTTTCTCTTTACTTCACTTGCTCTTTTTTCTTAGACTCGCAATGCTTTACTTGGATTTTCATTTATTCCTTTTTTATTTTAATTTCTTTTATTGAACTGTATTATATCTTCTTTAATTTGTTCTGATTTATTTTAGTTTATATCGATTTATGTTGGTTTACTTTCTATTTGCGCTTTCCTTCGCTTTTGCCCCTATTTCGTTCTCTACTTCTCGCCTCCCTCACTTCTTTACTTTACTTACTCCTTCTTGTTTTGCTTTGTTTTGCTTGGCTTACTTCCCTCCATTCGATATTCATTCACTTTTTCTCTCTTTTCCTTTTCCGAAGTAGCGCGGTTCATGCATTTAATTTCTAACGATCACCAGTAACGCTATTTGGGCCAAATTACAGGTTTTAGATTTCTAACGATCTCAGTGGACCAATGTCAAGAAAGTAGACACTTACGCGACGGATTTGTCCGTAAACTTCTTCGCAAAACGAGTAGGGGAAAGATAACCTAGCGCACCATGCATTCGCTTGCGGTTGTAATAGAACTCAATGTACTGGTAAATGGCGTTATACGCCTCTTCTGGATTCTTAAAACGAGGGTTACAGTAAATGAGTTCCTTCTTCAAAATACTGTGCCAAGACTCGATACATGCGTTATCGTAACAGTTTCCTCGGCGGCTCATACTGAGCTCCATACCATACGATTTCAGTTGCTCCACGTATTCTTTTGACGTGTACTGTGAGCCACGATCCGAGTGATGGAGCAATCCTGGAGCGGGGCGTTTGGCCTGGTAAGCATCTTTCAATGCATCTAACACCAAGCTCGTTTCCATATGGTTGTACAGGCGCCAGCCCACAATCTCACGCGTACACAAATCCAGAACACTGGCGAGATATAACCGGCCTCCACGGCAGGGAATGTAGGTGATATCGGTGACCCATGCAGTGTTCGGTTTGGACGTTTGAAATTGCTGGTTCAGCGTATTGGGTGCAATGGGATGATGATGGTTAGAATCCGTGGTCTGGACACGATACCGAGGACTGTGCACGGAACGAAGATTCATTTGACGCATGTATATACTGACGGTACGGGAAGAAATTTTGTATCCTTCCAGATGGAGCGCATACGTAATTTTCGGACTCCCACACCGCTTCTGGTGGTCGTAGAAATGAAACCGAATACGCTTCATGATTTCAGTTCTCCGGCGCTGTTGCTTACTGGTTAGATCCATCCGCCACTTGTAATATCCGCTCCGTGACACGTGTAACAGAGTGCACATCTTCTCCAAAGAAAACAGGGAGCGATGGTCTTCCACAAACTGAAATCTTAATTCTTTGGTTTGCTGAAGATGTGCACTGCTTTTTTTACAATAGCCAGTTCCTCTTGCGTGTCCGCAAGCGTATGCTCTTTCTCTTGAAGTAACCGGCGCATTTCTTTAAGCTCTGCTTCCAGTTCTTTCACTCGATCTACGCTAGCTACGGGCTCATGTTTAAGTTCACGATACTTGCCCATCCACTGGTGTAATGTACTTTTTGGAATGTTGAGTTCTTCTGCCAAGTCTCCGAGTGTCTTGGTCTGTTCTTGAATAAATTTTACCGTTTGTTTCTTGAATTCTTCATTGTATCGTTGCCGTTGTTCTCCCATGTGGACACACCTCCGTTAGCCTTATTATCCTTCCGTCCGTTAACGGGTGTCCACTTTTTATTCTAGCTCCACAGGTGAGCTTATTTCAGGATTTTGATGCGAAAATGGACGTCCAGCTTGTGTTTTCAACAAAATAAGGTTTCTGGTGATCGTTAGAATTTCAAAAGGATGAATATTGCTCAAATAAGCTCCACTGTGATCGTTAGAATAAATTTTCGATATGTTCTCGAGTCGTCCTTAAGAGCGTTGTTGAGGTGTTGATGTGTTTTCGATGCGTCCTTTATACATTCTTCCATTCCCTCTCCAAAAAGTACAACGTACAGCTTTACGGCTTGCGTACTGTACTCTCTCAGTTCTTCTCTCGATTCATTCAGAGTTCTTTCTGGGCTCTCCTCTCGGTTCTTTTCTCAGTCCACTTTTCGGCTCTTTCACACCCCTACACCGTGCACATTTGTAATCCCTCATTCACATCGTTTATACTTAGTTTGACCACAAAGTCAATTCAAGAACTCAAGAGTTCCCAGTGAGGTGAACATACCCTTAATGAACCCGATCCATGGGATGAATGAAAAAAGAAAACTGGTCATCACCACAGCGCTCAAGCTGTTTTCCGCTAAGGGTAGCGCAGCAACCTCCATGCAGGAGATTGCCGAATTATGCGGGATGTCCAAAGGCAGCTTATATCTCATGTTCAAATCCAAAGAGGAACTGGAAGCCAGTACGCTGGAGTACTGTGTATACATTCTTATGGACGAGATGTCCCAAATTGAACACGAGAGCAGCCTGACCTCCAGAGAACGGCTACATAAACAGATTGAGGTGCTGCTAACGCATGTTGCGGAATTGAAGGAATTTTTACGCATCCAACTACGCAGCATGATGATGGATGATGAACAACAGCGCAAAGAGCACTGCACTCCTCAGCAAAGAGATATTGAGATACGTACATTGCATTGGTTCAAAAACAAACTGGAGGATCTATACGGCTCCGAGATCGAGCCTTATACGATTGATCTTATCCTTCTGACACATGGACTATTCCTGTCGTACGTCAAAATCTGGTTTACCGAAATGCCTTCTCTTACGGTCAATAAGATGGCTACGCATCTTTTGCAAATGATGGATTATGCAGCACAGGGCTGCCTCCAGCATCGGCCTGAACCTCTGATTCCGCTGGATCAGTGGCCTGCCTGGATTGCTGAACCCCAACTAGATGCAACCATGTTGCGGCATCCCGTCCATATTCTGAAACAGATGCAAGATATCGCATCAAGCGACCTGCCCGCCGGTCAGTCAAAAAATGATGTGCTTGAGACCATTGCCATACTGAGGCAAGAGATCATGGAATTTACGCCAAGGCGTGCCATCATTCTCGGCATGATGCGTAACCTGGAAGGGATAACTATCCTTGAACCGATGCACTCCGAGCTTCAGCACATTATGGATACCATGTATAACCGGTTTATCCAGGCTGACTCGTCACACACATAAACAGGAGAAACAGAGAGGAGAAGAAACCAACGTATGAAAGGGATTATTAACTTTTCACTGAACAACAAGTTTGCAATCTGGATTCTGACCATCATCATCTCATTCGCAGGCTTGTACAGCGGAATGACGATGAAGCAGGAGACTATTCCGAACATCAATGTACCGTTTCTGAATGTCACGGCGATTGATCCGGGTGCGGCTCCAGAAGGTATTGTAGAAGATGTCACGAAGCCGCTGGAACAGAAGCTACGCAACCTCGAGGGTGTGAAGACCGTCACCTCCACTTCTATGGAGAATGCGGCATCGATCACACTGGAATTCGACTATGGAACGGACCTGACGAACGCAACAGCTACGGTTCGTGAAGCACTGAACGAGGTGCAATTGCCGGACAGTGTGCAGAAACCAACTATCTCCAAGTTCAGCATTAACTCGTTCCCGGTTGTATCCCTCAGTTTGTCTGACAAAGACGGCGGGGATTTGGAAGAACTGACACGGCTCGTAGAATCGGATATCAAACCTGCACTAGAAGATATTGATGGTGTAGCTCAGGTTCAAGTGTCCGGTCAGTACGTTAAAGAAGTGCAATTGACGTTTAATCAAGCCAAAATGGCTGAACTCGGTCTAAGCGAAGATACGGTGAACGGAATCGTTAAAGGTTCATCCATTCGTGTGCCGCTCGGCCTATTTGAACTGGATAAATCCCAGAAAGCCGTTGTTGTAGACGGCAACATCATCGGACTCGATGATCTGAAAAATCTAGCGATTCCAGTCGTACCAAGCGGAGCTGGTGCAAACCAAGGTGCTGGGGGTGCTACAGGCCAGGGTGCCGGTGCGCAAGGGGCCTCCCAAGGTGGCGGTGCTCAAACCGGTCAAGCTACAGGTCAAACCGCTGATCCATCGGCTCAAGCTGGACAAGGTGAATCTGGTGCTGCGCAAGGGTCCAATCCTGCAGCTGGTCAAGCTGGTAGCGGCAATGTTGCTACAGCAAATCCATCGGGTGCCGCAGGTGCGGCAAATGCAGCAGGAATCCCTACCGTGAAGCTGAGCGACATTGCCAAGATTGAGGTCATCGGTCAAGCCGAGTCCATCTCCCGCACGAACGGCAAGGAATCCATTGGTATTTCCGTAGTGAAATCCAACGATGCCAATACGGTGGACGTGGTTAAGGCCGTCAAAAGTAAAGCCGAAGAACTGCAAAAGCAATTCAAAAATGCAGAATTAACGATCCTGCTTGACCAAGGTCAGCCTATCCAGGATTCCGTCAACACGATGCTGGGCAAAGCTGTATTTGGTGCCCTGTTCGCGATTCTGATTATCCTACTCTTCCTGCGTAACATCCGTTCAACGATTATCTCCATTATCTCGATTCCGCTCTCCCTGCTCATGGCATTGACGGCGCTCAATCTGATGGACATTACCTTGAACATGATGACACTCGGAGCAATGACGGTTGCGATCGGCCGGGTTGTCGATGACTCCATCGTTGTTATCGAGAACATCTACCGCAGACTGACGCTCAAAAACGAGATGCTGAAAGGCCGGGATCTGGTTCGTGAGGCGACTCGCGAGATGTTTATCCCGATCCTCTCCTCAACCATTGTTACGATTGCAGTCTTCTTGCCGCTCGCACTCGTTAGCGGTATGGTCGGAGAGTTGTTCATGCCATTTGCCTTGACGATGGTATTCGCCCTGCTCGCATCCCTACTGGTTGCAATCACGATTGTACCGATGCTGGCACACAGCTTGTTCCGTAAAGGGATCAAGAACAAACAAAACCATGAAGAAAAACCAGGTAAACTGGCTGAAAGCTACAAACGCCTGTTGAACTGGACGCTCTCTCACAAAATCATTACCGTTCTTATTGCGGTTCTACTATTGGTCGGCAGCTTGTTCCTATACCCATTCATTGGCACAAGTTTCCTGCCAGAGCAAAAGGATAAATTCGCCACGATCACCTATAGTCCGGAAACGGGCTCACTTCGTGAAGATGTAGAAAAAGAAGCCCTCGTTGCTGAGAAATGGTTACTGAAACAGCCAGGTATGGAGAAAATGCAATATTCCATCGGCGGTGGTAACCCGCTCGCTAGCATGGGTGGAGGCGGCGGTAACTCTGCACTCTTCTACATTCAATACAATAAAGACACCAAAGATTTTACCGATGTGAAGAAACAACTGGTTGAAGGTTTGCAAAAAGAAGTGACCAAAGGCACATGGAGTGAACTCGACATGTCCGGCGGATTTGGCGGAAGCAACTTAAGCCTGTCCATCTACGGGGATAGTGTGGAGCAATTGAAACCTGTAGCTGAAGAAGTCCTGAAACTGGTTCAAGCGGAAAAGGACTCTTTTGAAAAAGCAGATACCACCATCTCCGACACCTACGGTCAGTACACCCTCGTTGCCGATCAGGAGAAGCTGAGCAAACTCGGCCTTACGGCGGGTCAACTGGCAATGGCACTGAGCCCTGTACGTGAACGTCCGGTACTTACGGAAGTGGATATCGACAACAAAACGTACAAAGTCTATGTAGAAACGGACAACAAAACGTTCAGCAGCATCAAGAATATTGAAAATGAAAAGGTCACTTCACCGCTGGGCATCCAGATTCCAATCAAGGATGTAGCCAAAGTGGAAGAAGGCACTTCACCAAACTCCATTATGCGTATTGATGGCAAAGTGGTTGTACAGGTGACAGCGAACATTCTGGCATCCGATGTGACCAAAGCTTCGCAAAACCTGAAAGCCAACATCGACAAGCTGGACTTGCCGGATGGCGTTGAAGTGAAGTTTGGCGGTACAACCGAACAGATTAATGACACCTTTACACAGCTTGGTCTGGCAATGCTGGCAGCCATTGCGATTGTATACTTCGTGCTCGTGGTGACATTTGGCGGCGGACTTGCACCATTCGCGATTCTGTTCTCTCTGCCATTCACCGTGATTGGTATCATGGTTGGTTTGTTTATCGCAGGCGGTACACTCGATGTATCCGCGATGATGGGTGCACTGATGCTGATCGGTATCGTTGTTACCAACGCCATTGTTTTGATCGACCGTGTTATTCATAAGGAAAACGAAGGACTCACAACGCGTGAAGCGCTGCTGGAAGCCGGAGCTACACGTCTGCGTCCAATCCTGATGACCGCTCTCGCAACGATCGGTGCCCTGCTGCCACTGGTAACAGGTCTCGAAGAAAGTGCAGGTATCATCTCGAAAGGACTCGGAATTACCGTAATCGGTGGTCTGATCAGTTCTACACTGCTCACACTGGTCATCGTGCCAATCGTGTATGAGTTCCTGATGAAATTCAAAAAGAAAAAAATCGTCGATTAATTCAGTCTATCGTTATTCCCACGATTCAGATGTGATCGCGAGCAAAAATTTGCCCTTGACGGGTACTGGAATCTGTAGTGATTCCCGTGCCTGATCAAGGGCATTTTTTATCGTGTCGATGGTAAAAAGTCGAACATATATCTGATGCTCATTTTAGATACAAAACAAAAAGGATAACTATTTTTGTCATCCAGACCAAATGAGCGTCAGGTTTAATCTCATCTTATCTAAATGCACGTATACTTATCTTTAAAAATCCAGTGAGCAAACACCCTGAATCCAGCATCCTTTGTATCAAATTTACAGGTGAGTCATGGGAAAGGGCGGTGATGGTGTGGGAGAGACCACGCTTCATATCCAAATTAGAGACATGCTGAAACGTCCTGTATTTCGCAAGGCCGAGTACCTTGCCAGTCAGCATGCATTGGAGCGTTATGTACGCTGGGTACATATTATGGAGGTTCCTGAGATTGGGGGCTTGCTGAGCGGCGGAGAATTGGTGCTGACAACAGGGATCGGCTGGCCTGAAGGCAAGTCGCATGGTCTGTCTTTTCTGCAACAATTGATTGCCTGCGGTGCCGCAGGGTTATGCATTGAACTCGGGGAACATACACGATCACAGCTTGAGGCGATGAAACAAATGGCGGAGGCGGCGGATTTCCCGCTGATCTGGTTTCATGAGCAAGTCCGGTATATTGACATTACACAGGATTTGCATTTTGCCCTGATTCGCAGTCATCAGCGTATGGTCGCGGAACTGGATCAGCTCACCACCTCCTTTCATCAGCTGTTGCTGAATGGGGATGGTGTACAGCCGCTACTGCGTCTGCTGTCACGCAATACCGGGTATGCTGTCGCCTTATATCCGCTGGAAGGTGAAGCGACGGCCATTCCTCATGTCCCACGTGAGCAACTGGAGAAGCAGAGACAACAGTGGTGGGATCAGCGTGAATCGATGGATCACACTACCCTTGACGGTTATACAGCGAACCCTTCGACTGTAGAGGTATCAGACCCTTTTTCCGGTCGGCTCACAATGAATCCAATCAGCATCCCTGTTCAGGCACTGGAGTACACCTTTGCTGATCTTATCCTTTTCCCTCAGAAACACACAGACCCTGAACCTCCCACTCCAGCTCTGCCGTACCCATCCGACGAGTACGTTTTTCATGCGCTGGAGCGATGTGCTGCTGCCATAGCCCAGGATTGGATGCGTACCCAGTACATGGAGGAAAAACGGCGTTATAAAGAGGATATGTGGGTCATTGACTGGTTAAACGGACATCACTCCGCGAAAGAAATTCATGAATATCTTGCAGCCGTACATCCGGCTCTCTGCACAGGACAGGCCGCAGTTGTTTTATTCGACAGCAACCCTACGCAACACGACAGTCTCAGACTGCAAAAGATACTGATTCAGCGTAATATCGTTGCCCGCTCCGTATTTGCCCGGGAAGGTTTCACCCTCTATAGCACTGTACTTAATCTCCAGATCATTCTCATTGTCATTGACCCGCAGGCTGCATCTCTGCGTAAATCTAATCTGTGGTCCTGCATTCAGCAACTTCGGCAACACGAGCAGGAGCAAACTCACCAGCTCTTCTCCGGTCTGTATGGTATCGGTCAGAACTATTCGGAATACCCACGCCTGCGAGAGAGTCTTGAATCCGCGAAGGAAACGTTACGTATTCAGAAAGATATCGGAGTAATGGAGCAGCCCTTTTACAGTAATCTGCACTGCTATCGTATCATCGCCAGTATGAAACAGAACGGTAACTTGAATGATTTTATTACGGAATACCTGGGCTCACTGATCCGGTATGATTCGGAGAAGGGAGGTCAACTGCTCCTTACACTGAAACAATACCTGGCGCTCTGCTGCTCCAAACAAGAGACGGCCAGTGCACTGTTTATCGTCAGACAAACGTTGTACCATCGGTTGGACAAAATCGAATCGCTTTTAGGGAAAGACTACCTTCTACCCGAGAAACGGGTTGCTATGGAACTTGCGCTATATGCCTATGAATACGTGCATGGATCGCTTATATAGTAACTATGCACTACGCTGTTCCTGTAGCTGACGTATGAGAATATGACTGAACCACTTTCGGCCCGAGGCTGTACCCACATGCTGCTCCACATTCTCTTCTGGAAGATCAGGAAGTGCCCATGTCACATGAGCGCCCTCCAGATGTTCCCGGACCGAACAGATTCGATACCCCTGTGCAATCAATCGCTCAATGTCCAGCTTCTCCAGTTCAAATGCTTCGTGCTCCGACATCTGTTTCGACATTAGTTCCGCCCCCCATGAATCGCAGTCACCGGTTGCCTCGGTGGAATCGGTGCTCCTGCATCATACTTATTACGTTTTACATATTTTCCTGCCCCTGCATTGCCCACATACTGCCGATCCCGTATCACATACTCGCCGCGACAAAGCACGGTCACTGGACATCCCTGTACCTGCATGCCTTCAAACGCGCTGTAATCCACGTTCATATGATGTGTTTCCGCCGAAATCACCCTGGTTACGGAAGGGTCAAAAATAACAATATCCGCATCCGTACCCACCGCAAGTGTTCCCTTCTGAGGAAATAATCCGAACAATTTGCTTGCTCTGGTCGAGCACAAATCCACCCATTGATTGAGCGATATGCGGCCTTTGGCTACGCCTTCCGAATATAGAATACTTAGCCGGTCTTCAATGACAGGCCCCCCGTTAGGAATTTTGCTGAAGTCATCTTTGCCGAGATCCTTCTGCCCCTTGAAGTTAAACGAGCAATGATCCGAACCAATGGTCTGTAATTGTCCGCTTTGGAGCGCATTCCATAGTGCTTCCTGATGTCCCTTCTCCCTGAGCGGAGGCGACCAAACATATTTAGCACCCTCAAAGTCCGGCTGATCCATTATGGACTGATCCAGCGTCAGATATTGCGGACATGTCTCTCCCCAGATTCGGTATCCCATCTCACGCATGCGCGCAATCTGCTCGGCGGCTTCGGCACAAGTAACATGCACCACATACAGCTGTGAATCCGCCAAAGCGGCCAAACGGGCGGCACGTCCCGTTGCTTCTCCCTCCAGCATAGATGGGCGGGTCAGTGCATGATGAATCGGTGCTGTGCGACCTTCAGCGAGTGCCTGCTTCACAAGCAGGTCAATGACATCTCCATTCTCGGCATGCACCATCACAAGTGCACCGTATTCTTTGGCTTTTTGCAACGTCTGAAAGAGAATGCCATCATCGGCCTGAAATTGGTTTTTGTATGCCATGAATACCTTGAAGGACGATACGCCCTCCTCTTCAATCATCTGCGGCAGTTCTTCCAGCACCTGCTCATTCATCTCGCCAATCATCAGATGAAATCCATAGTCAATGACAGCTTTCCCTTGGGCTTTTCGATGCCATTCTTGTAGGGATTCGGATAAGGGACGGCCTTTCTGAGTCAGACAAAAGTCAATGATGGTTGTGGTACCACCAAAGGCCGCGGCCGTTGTGCCCGTAGCAAAATCATCCGCTGTGACCGTGCCGCCAAACGGCATATCGAGGTGAGTATGGGGATCGATGCCGCCAGGTATGATATAACAGCCTGTTGCATCAAGTACTTCTGTCTGATCATCGGGGATTAACCCGATACCGATCTGTGCTATTTTCCCTGCTGCGATTAAAATATCGGCCTCAAAGGTATCCGATGCCGTCACCAAAATACCACCGCGAATTAATGTACGTGTACTCATGAAATCGCCTCCTTGGCTGATGGATTATGAATAGATTGCAGCAGGGAAATCGCCGACTGACGTTCATTCCAGGTAACCGGCTCCTGTTCTGGTGCAAGCTCAATCATCTCGATCGCACCGTCCACCGGGCAGACGATGGAACACAGATTACAGCCGACACAATCCTCCTCTACCACTTCAAGATAAGCACCTGACGGGTCGGTTAACATGTCAATACATTGATGAGAGGTGTCTTCACAGGCAATGTGGCACTTGTTGCAATTGATGCATACATCCCGATTGATGCGGGCAACCACCTTGTAGTTGAGGTCCAGATTGCCCCAATCCGAGTATCTCGGCACGGTCTGACCGACCAGCTCGGCTACACTCTGAATTCCTTTTTCATCCAAATAATCGTTCAGCCCTTCGATCATGTCCTCCACAATGCGGAATCCATGGTGCATCGCCGCCGTACATACCTGCACTCCCGTCGCACCCATCAGCAGAAATTCCGCCGTATCGCGCCAGTCGGATATGCCGCCGATACCCGAAATCGGCACACCCACTTCGGAATGACGGGCACACTCTGCCACCATGTTAAGCGCGATGGGTTTTACAGCCGGGCCACAGTATCCACCGTGCGCTCCCTTACCGCCTACATGCGGCACGGTGTTCCAGGAGTCCAGATCAACACCAGCGAGAGAATTGATTGTATTAATCAGTGAGATCGCATCCGCACCACCCCTTACAGCCGCGCGGGCTGTTGCCGTAATATCTGTAATGTTAGGTGTCAGCTTTACGATGACCGGTGTGGTAGCCACCTCTTTTACCCACATCGTCTGTAGCTCGACAAGATCAGGCTGTTGGCCTGATGCGGCGCCCATGCCTCGCTCTGCCATACCGTGCGGACATCCAAAGTTCAGCTCCAGACCATCGGCGCCGGCAGCCTCGACCTTTTTAACAATCTCATGCCACTTTTCCCGCTTCGGTTCCACCATTAGCGATGCCACGACAGCGCGGTCAGGGAAACGTTTCTTCGTCTCGGCAATCTCGCGCAGATTGACCTCCAGTGGACGATCGGAGATCAGCTCAATATTGTTAAAGCCTGCCACACGCTGGCCGCCAAAATGTACTGCCGCAAAACGGGAGGAGGTGTTAATAATCGGCTCCCCAAGTGTCTTCCACACCGCGCCACCCCAGCCTGCTTCAAACGCACGCTGTACCTGGTACCCGGTATTGGTTGGTGGCGCCGAGGCGAGCCAGAATGGATTAGGTGACCGGATGCCCGCCAGATTGATGGATAAGTCAGCCATATCGAACCCTCCTTGATGTGATTTGGAGTGAATCTACGCTTGCTAAGATGAACGTAAACAAGGATAGCCATCTAACGATCCCCACAGCGCTTATTTAACTAAAATTAAGCCTTTGGGAATTCTAACGATCCGTAGGAACGTTATTTTGCTGTTTTTGCCCATTTCCGGCCTGAATCCGCGGGTTTTGGGTGAAATAAGGTTTGTGGTGATCGTTAGAAGTTCACATGCCTTGTTTTTGCAGAAATAGGGTGTCTGGAGATCATTAGCCGATTAGGAGCCAGTATGAAGTCCTGTGGAGATGAGTTTCTGAGAAAGCGTACAGACTTCCTTACGCGCTCTCTTCCGAGCAACCAGGCAGCATTTTCATGATCGAGGCAGCGACCCATTTGCCCTGCTGTGCCGCAGAAACAACCATGGCCTCTCCTTGACCCTGGCCAAAAATGACATCCCCTGCCGCGTACACCTGAGGATGAGAGGTACGGTACGTATGTGCCTCGACTTCTACCACACCTCCATGATGCTTCAGTTCAAACGCCTCAATTAGTGGTAGCAAACGATTCTGTCCAATAGCCCGAATCACCGTGTCACATTCGATAATAAAGGTTGAATTCTCCACCGCCACAGGCATCGCACGTCCGCCGCCAGGCGGGGTCACGAGCTCTATTTTCACACACTCCACCCCTCGAACCCGGCCATTCTCGTCTCCAAGAATACGCTCCGGCATCGTAAACCAACGAAACTCCACGCCCTCCTGCTTGGCAAACGTGTACTCAAATGCATAGGCCGTCATCTGTTGCTCTCCGCGCCGATACAACATCTGTACTCGCTCCGCACCCAGACGCACCGAACAGGTCGCTGCATCCACTGCCGTATTGCCTGCTCCAATTACAGCTACATTCAGACCATGCAGCGCCGGCGGTACACCCTGTTTGGTCGATTCCACAAGTTCAATCGCATCATAAACGCCTTCCAGCTTCTCCCCTTCAATGCCCAGCATCGGGACCGCTCCCATCCCGCATGCGAGAATGACAGCCTCATGTTGCTCCAGCAACTCGGGGGCCGCTATATCTACACCAACCCGTACACCATATCGAATCTTTACTCCCAGTGCCTCCACCTGCTCGACTTCCCACAAGGAGATCGACTCCGGCAGGCGGAAGGATACGATGCCATAGGTATTCAGTCCGCCGCCTTTCGCCTTGGCTTCATAGATGGTCACATCATATCCTGCCCGGCCCAATTCGCGTGCTGCAGAGAGCCCTGCCGGTCCTGCCCCGACAATAGCCACACTTCTCCCGTTTGACGGGGCTGCATGAAACAGCGGTTCATGCCTCTCCATTGCCCAGTCTGTCGCATAGCGCTGCAGATCACCAATGCGGATCGGTTTGGAGGACTCGTTCAGCACACAGGCACCCTCACATAACTCTTCTGTAGGACAGACACGTGCGCAACTCGCGCCAACCGGGTTGGCATCCATGATGGTACGAGCCGACCCTTTGAGATGTCCTGTTGCTATTTTTTTGATAAAAGAAGGAATATTGATATCCGTAGGACATGCCTTAATACATGGGGCATCGTAACAATACAGACAGCGGTTGGACTCTTCCATCGCTTCCTTATTGGTCATGGCTGGTTTCATCTCGCTAAAACGATTTTCCCAGCCGTAATCCGACCATGCTGTTCCAGAACGGTTCATCAATGTCATGCACCTCCCGCGGATTTAAGATTTCTGCCGTACCATCCATTGATATGCCTGACAAATGCCAAGCCTATACTTCCTGCCACAACGCTCTAGATCCGATCTACAAGCTCACCAGATGTTCATACGTCTCTGGTCTGCGATCCCGGTAAAACTGCCACACATTACGTACCTCACGGATCAACTCCGTATCCATCTCGCCAATGACCACTTCATCCTGATCCCTGCTCCCCATCGCCACCATGCGCCCTCGCGGATCCACCAGATACGACTGTCCGTAAAACTCACCCATGTTCCATGGCGCCTCCACGCCTACACGGTTGATTGCTGCTACGTAGTATCCGTTGGCTACCGCATGGGCTGGCTGTTCCAGCTTCCATAGATACTCCGAGGTGCCTGCCACTGTAGCCGATGGGTTAAAAACAATCTCTGCCCCTGCCAGCCCAAGCAAACGTGCACCTTCAGGAAAATGTCGATCATAACAGATATACACGCCCACTTTGGCGTAAGCCGTATCAAATACCGGATATCCAAGATTACCGGGTTTAAAATAATACTTTTCCCAAAAGCCGTTCGTCCCTTCTCCCGCTTCCACATGCGGAATATGATGTTTGCGGTATTTGCCCAGATACGTTCCATCCGCATCAATCACCGCCGCCGTGTTGTAATAAGAAGCAATACCCTCTACTTCGTACACGGGTAAAATCAGGACAACAGCAAGCTCCTTTGCCAGTTCCTGAAAACGCCGGGTCGTCGGCCCTTCGGGAACCTGTTCTGCGGATGCATACCATTTGGGTGTTTGTTCTGTGCAAAAGTAAGGCCCGTAAAACACTTCCTGCAGTCCGATGATCTTCGCCCCTCGTGCTGCCGCCTCGCGTACAAGTGTAATATGCTTCTGAATAGCTGCCTCCTTATGCACTTCAACCGGGGCCGACCCTTCAATCTCATGGGAAGCCTGAATCAAACCGATGCTGATCTTTGCCATAACGTTATCCCGCCTCCTTTGGTGGATTACCGTTGCACATCTTGCGAATGGTGCGATAGAGCACCTCCGTGCCTAACGCAATATCCTCGGGAGAGGAATATTCACTGGGATGATGACTGATACCGTCCTTGCTGCGGACAAAAATCATGCCATAATCGCACACATAAGACAGAGCGAGCGCATCATGGAACGGGCCACTCATCAATTCAGGCATGACTGCCCCCATCTCTTCCGCAGAAGAGCGAATGACGGACATCATGGAATCCGCACAATAGCGCGGTTCACTATTGGTATCCTCGGTGACCGTATATGTCAGACCATACCCAGAGCTGATTTCATCCAGCAATGTCATCAAACGGGCCTCCAGCCGATTACGCCGCTCCATCTCCATGTCACGCAAATCCACGGTAAAGCTCACTTCTTCCGGAATAATATTCCTTGAATCCGGAAATACCCTCAGACTTCCTACCGTACCGACAGTGGGCGCTCCCGGATCTTCACGGACCAGATCATCAAAGGCCGCAATCACTTTGGCACTGCCCGCAAGTGCATCATGACGCATCCCCATCGGCACCGAGCCTGCATGCCCGGCCATTCCTTTCATAGTCACCGTGAGCCAGAGCGGACCCGAGATGCCTGTCACCAGACCGATCTGAGCATCCATAGCCTCTAGTACAGGTCCCTGTTCAATATGTAGCTCCAGATAACTGCCAATGGAACCGGGAGGATATACCGCTGCTACGAATTCTGAGGGCGAACACCCGAAGGATGCCAATGCCTCCCGGCGACTCACCCCGTTTTTATCCTGACGTTCCAGCTCCCCTTCCTCCAACTGGTTTGTGATGCCTCGTGAACCGAATAAACCTTTGTTAAACCGTGATCCCTCTTCATCGCAAAAAGCAATTACTTCGATCGGCATACGCGGCTGTACGCCTTGTTCAATCAGGCACTGTGCGGCCTCCAGCGCACCGAGTACACCGATCGCACCGTCATAACGACCTCCATACGGCTGGGAGTCGATATGTGAACCGACCATCAGTATAGGTCTGGTTGCATCTGTCCCTTCCAGGCGACCAATCAGATTACCGAAAGCATCCATTCGAGTCACAAGGCCTGCCTTCTCCATCCAGAACCTGACTTGGTTGATGCCCTCCATGTCCTCTGGAGTAAGGGCAAGCCTGCATACCCCTGTATCTCCGATCTTGCCGATCTGAGCTAACTGTTCAATATGTTCATTCAGCCTCAGCTGATTAATGGATAACTCGGTTATGGCCTGCATCCTTCCTCTCCTCCTTGTCACGCGTTAAATCAACTCATGCCTGGCCTTCATCCAGACTGCGAAGTGCGGTAAACAAATGACTTACGATAAGATCCAGTTCTTCTTCGGTAGTGACAAAGGGCGGCGATAGGGTCAAAATGTTCGCAAAGCCCGGCACCGTGTCCCCATTTTTGCCAATCAGGATGCCTTCCCGTTTACAATGGGCAAGCACCTTCATGACATTCTCTGTTGTCGCCGGAGAACCGTCCGGCTCAATCATCTCGATGCCACAAGCGAAACCGAATATACGGATATCGCCTACGGAAGCAAGTTCAAGTAACGGCTCTAACTTCTCGCCGAGCAATTGCCCCAGTTTCGCAGCCCGGCTGACCAGTTGCTCCGTTTCCAAAATCTCCAGATTCGCCAGTGCAACCTGACAGGATACTGGATTCCCGCCAAACGTGTTCACATGGCGAAAGTGGTTATCCGTTCCGGGCTCACGAAAAGAGTCATACAGGTCGGCTCTTATCGCCGTGGCGGATAACGGTGCGTAGGCACTCGTCATGCCTTTGGCCATTGTGACGATGTCTGGATGCACACCATAGTTCTGGTGACCGAACTTCTGCCCGGAGCGGCCGAAACCGCAGATCACCTCATCCACAATGAACAGCACACCATAGCGCTGGCAGATGTCTTGTACCCTGCGCATATAATCTGGCGGAGGAACAATCATGCCGCCACCGGTAATCACCGGCTCCATAATTACGGCAGCCACCGTCTCCGGGCCCTCCCATTGAATGACTTCCTCATAGATGGCGGCACATTCAAGCCCGCAGCTATCTTTGCTTTTTCCAAACGGACAGCGGTAACAGTACGGCGGAGGAACATGGGAGAAGCCTACACCGAGCGGCTCGTATTTGATCTTGCGTGCGGCTTGCCCCGTTGCGCCCAGTGCCCCCATAGAGTTACCGTGATAGGCACGGTGACGAGAGATGAATTTATGACGCGCGGGCTCACCGTTCTGATGGTGGAACTGACGGGCTATTTTGAAAGCCACCTCATTGGCATCCGAACCGGAATTGGAGAAAAAGATTCGATACTCTCCCTCAAGCCATTCATTCAGCTTCTCAGCAAGTAAAATCGCCGGTTCATGGCTCTGTGTCATCGGAATATACGCGAGAGTTTTCATCTGATCGTAGGCACGTTTGGCGATCTCCTCTCGTCCATGACCCACATTGACGCACCATAGACCAGACATGGCATCGAGGTAACGTTTCCCCTCCTGATCCGTAATCCAGCTCCCCTCACCGCTAACGGCAATCAACGGGTGATCGTTATGGGGCGAGATGTGGTGCCAGACATATTTGCGATCCTTCTCCAGCCATTCTTCCTTCGTACCGCCCAGACGTTGTGCTTGCTGATCCACAGAACTCATCCATCCCGCTCCTCTCCTATGTGATGCGTGTAGCAATGTTCCCACGTCACGCCCATCCACATGATCATGTACATCCGACAACTCGATCTATGCCAGAACAATCGATTTATCCCTCAGTCTATGTTCCCGTGTCTCAGCCTCTTTCAAGGCTCCTATACATCCTCCGTTCTTTCAAACCGCCCGGCCTCCGGGCTTATTTCACGGCCTCTTCATATATACTCTTCTCTAGTGCTTCATCCAGATTGGCTGCTTTCTTGATCAGCCCATATTTCAGTGCAATATCTGCCGTTCGGGTAAACGAATCCTCGACAAAACTTCCCACTTGTTTCTCGCTAAACCCTTCCGGACGAATCAACTTGGCAATCTCTTCAAGCATCGTCACTTGATGTTCACGAGTTGTACTGCCCTCCGTCACATTACTCATCACAATGTCCACCGTCTCATCCTGATGATCAATGGCGTAGTTCCAGCCTTTCAGGATAGCCCGGGTTACTTTTACCGCCAATTCGTGATTGTTCTCCACCCAGTCCTTCTTGGCAATCAGCGTATCCTCCAGCATGCCGACTCCGGCGTCCTCAATGTTGAACACGTCCAGATCAGATTCTTTTGTGCCGCTCTCCAGTACAACGTGATATTCGTTATAAATCGTGGCTGTAGCCACATCCACCTGATCATTGAAAAACTGATCCATCGTAAAGCCCTGCTTCACCAGCTCGATATCCTTTTTCGGATCAAGTCCGTTCTTCTCCATAAAAGCAAGCACCTGAAACTGCTGACTACCAAACCAGGTACTGACCTTCTTGCCCTTCATCTGTGCCGGGTCGGTAATGCCTGCGGACTTCTTAGCAATTAGCCGATAACTGCTTTTCTGTGAGATTTGGGCAAGTGAAACGAGGGGGAGACCGTTATCCCGGCTGACCAGCAAGCTGTCCACTCCCGTAATGCCTACATCGGCTGCACCATTAACGACCTGTTGCTCAATAACGATATCCGGGCCACCTGGAATAATCTCCGCATCAATGCCTTCTTCTGCAAAAAAACCTTGTTCCTTCGCGGCATATATTCCGGCAAACTGTGCTTGCGGTACCCATTTAAGCTGAATCTTCACTTTGGTTAATGGTTGCTCCGCGGTTCCTGAGCCACCCGAGTTTGCAGCGGCTGGCTGCGCCGCCGGTTCGCTTTTTGCAGAACATGCTGCCAGCACCAGCACCACACACAAGATCAACATCCCTAAACCCGGCTTCAATGTTTTGTACATGTACAGAACAACCCCCTGTTTATATATGGATTTTGTTAAATCCAATCCTGATTGATGCGCTCATTTTTTCTGTACATGCATGCCTACTTCGCTTCCGTATGCAAAGGGCTCCAGTGAAGCAGGCGTTTTTCAGCCAGAACCACCGTCTCATAGAGCACAATGCCGAGGATCGCTGCAATGACGATACAGGACCAGGCCAGCGGCATATTGGCGAGCCGAATCTGATCAGAAAGCAAGTAACCTAGTCCTTGGGATGCGATAAAAAACTCTCCTACAATCGCGCCGATAATACTGGTCGACATGTTGATTTTCAGACCCGCAAAGAGAGATGGCAGCGCATGGGGCATCCTCAGCTTCCAAAAGAACTGTTTCCTGCTCGCCGCCAAGCTGCTCAGCAGTTCTTCATACTGCGGCTGAATAGAGGTCAGTCCTTTGAACAGGCTGACGGCCATCGCGGCCATCGTGATGACCGACACGACGGCGATCCGGGACCAAATCCCGTCTCCGAACCAGTTGTTCATGATCGGAGCCAGAGCCACAATCGGAACTGCATTCAGCGCAGACAGGACTGTGACGGCTGCCCTGCCACTATTTGCAAAAAGTGAAGCTCCCATCGCAGCCAGAGCCCCTAGCAGCGAGCCAATCAGAAACCCGCCCAGCATCTCGGTACCACTGTAGATGGCATAGCGGAAGAGCATCTCGGCATTGTCCCGGATGGATATAGCAATGGCGGAGGGTACGGGCAACTGATAATCTTCCAGTGACAGCAGCACATGAAAGAAGCGCAGTTGCCACAATGTTAGAAAAATCGCTCCTGCGAGCCAAGGCAACAGGTTGCGGAGCAGCATGCCGGCCTTCATGCCAATACGCGAAGTACTTGTGCGGAAATAATCAGTAGACGAGGACGAATGTTCTGCTTGTTGTCTCGATCCCCTTTCGCCAGGAAGAGCATGCCCTGTAACTCCGTTTGTGGTTCCTTCATCCCTTTTTGGCTGGAATACGCTACTTTCGCTCATGGCTACTCCCCTCCTTTGGGTCTGAATTCGGGCTGCCATGGGGTAAGCCAGCGTTCGGCCAAGCTGATGAACAGATAGGAGATGAGCCCGATGCCCATGCTGAGCATGATGGTTGCCCAGAACATACCCGCTTGTGCTGAACCATAATACAGCGAGCTGACCATCAGTACGCCAAGTCCGTCGGGTGCGCCCATCAGTTCCACGACAATCGAGGAGGTCACCGCGAGTGGAGCCGCAATTTTCATGCCGGAGAACAGACCAGGAAGCGCCGAAGGCAGTAAACACTTTACGTAACGCGCTCCCCACGAAGTGCCATAGGCGCGCATGAGTTCCAGATGCTGGGGAGAAGCGCTTTTCAAACCTTTTAAAGTATGGATAATCACCGGGAAAAAGGTAACATATGCCGCCATGACAATTCGCGCCAACTCCGCATTATGAATAATGCCATATACGATCGGAGCAAGCCCGATCACCGGAACCATCTGTGAAGACACTACGTAAGGAGACAACGTGCGTTCAATCCAGACTGCGGCGCTCATGAGCAGTGCCAGTAATGCTCCTAGCAATGTTCCTCCGGCAAAACCGATGGCAGCATTGCCAAAGGTAACCGAACTTTGCTCCGCCAGCGTGTTCCAGTGACGGTAGAACGAATCCATAACAACGTGGAGATACGGCAAACGAGAAGTGGCCTGCTGCGGAGACATAAACAGATGTAGCATCCACGCCAGCCCTTCCCAAAGGACAAAGATCGATATGATCCAGATCATCACCCAGGCACGGTAACCCGGTTTAAGTAAACGAAGGAACATGGGTCGCATCACGCTCCTCATGAAAACAGTTACGAATCGTCGTTATCATCTGATAGAAAGGTTCGGTTTCCCTCAACTGGCTCTCTCGCTCGGCTGGAAGGTTCACGGAATGGATCGAATGCACTTGGCCCGGATGGGCAGAGAGTACGATGATGCGATCCGATAAAAAGACCGCTTCGGGGATGCTATGGGTAACAAAGAGGAAGGTTTTGCCGGTAGAACGTTTAATCTCAAGCAGTTCCATCTGCAATTTTTCTTTGGTGAATTCATCCAGCGCAGAGAACGGCTCATCCATTAATAGAAGGGGGGGGTCAAGCGCCAGTGCACGTGCAATAGACACGCGTTGTTGCATCCCTCCGCTCAGTTGCCATGGATAATGATCTGCAAATCTCGTCAGTCCAACCATATCCAGCAGTTCACTGCTAATGCGTCGGCACTCTTTTCGCCGGGTACCCAGCAGTTCTAGCGGCAATTCTACATTGTGGCGCACCGTACGCCAATCGAACAGAGCCGGAGTCTGAAAGACGATACCAAACTGCCGTTGCAGTCTTGCCTGCTTCGGTTCCTGTCCTGCAATTCGAACACGGCCTGATGTTGGCTGGAGAAGATCAGCAACAATTCGCAGTAATGTTGATTTGCCACAGCCGGAAGGACCCAGCAGGGAGACAAATTCATTGGGGGCAATATGGAACGTCACATCGGATAGGGCCGTTACTTGCTGAGGACCACTGCCAAAGATGACAGAAACATGATCCACATCGATAAGACGTTGCTCCGAGGTAACGCTCGTGGATGGATGAAGAGATACAACAGAGGGAGAGTTCATAGGCATTCTCCTTTGGAAAGATGGGATGGATGGAGAAGATTTCAAGGTTGATTGATGGAAGGTTAACCTACACAAACGTAACGGGTTGACTTGTTAGATACTACTATATCGCTTTGGCCGAAAATTACATTATACAAACTGTGTGGAGTATGGGCTTGTACATGTGACACATTGTAAAATGAGATTGATTCTCAGCATATCCGTTGCATATCTGTTGCACATTTGTTGAGACATGAAGTAACATGCAGCTGCCATAAATGAAGTACCCTCTCCACGCCCTCTTCTGCAAACAGCGTATATTCATTTGTATTAATTGATGGAATATTCGGAAAATATGACATATCCCCTCGTAATCCTATGAAATTTCATGTATAACGTTGGATATAGACAGAGATTGGAATAAAGCATTGGTGGGATACAGTTGTACCAACTCTAGCTTGAATTACCACAAGATCATGAAAAACAACATGTTTGAGGGCTGTTCAAATCTTTTTAAATCCAAAATTCGGGGTGGTCATCATGTTTGATTGGCTGGGATGGAAAAAAGGGTTACCGCTGTGGTGGTCTTATCGGTTGAATGCACACCGGAAGGAAGATGTGGAGCACATTTTTGAAGGGATCGCGGAGACAAGAAGACAGTTATTGATAGATTGGGCGAGTGATCAGTGGAGTCATCTGGATCGGTTGCTTCAGCAGATCGGATCGGTTAACCTCCAGGATGTGAAGCACGGATCAGCACAGGCAGAAAAGCTGGATACCTGGTTTAAGGCGAGCTACGCACGCACCCAGGATAGTACGGAATTGTTCATACTTAACGAGCAGCATCAGGTTATATTCTCTACATATCAGAAACATATAGGTCAACGTTATACTCCTCACGAGAAAATATCCTTTGGTCCCGGATTGAGCTATGCACAAGCAGGCATAGATGGTCAGAAGTGTCTGTATGGTCCGTATTCTGATCCGCTTACGCTGGAGATCGGGCCACGCTCGTCCACGTTTCATGACGCGATTACCTTGATGTTCATTGTCCCTATCGTGCAACAAGGTAAGGTTGCGGGTGCTTTATGTAGCCGTATTCCTGGCGACGTGCTTGGTGACCTCATTCAGCGTGAATCGGGACATATCTACCCGGACTCAGGTGATAACTATCTGTTTATGGCCGAGTCTGTATTGCGGCCTGAACTACAGCCAGGTACCGCTCTATCTCGCAGCCGCTTCGAGGATCGAACATTCACGCATGGAGAAAACCTGAAAGACGGTGTGACCACGGATTGGGGCATCGTGTCTGTCCAGAAGCATACGGAGCTTGAGCTGATGTTCACCGATCCCTCTACCGGCCAATTACATCCGGGCGTATCGAAAACGATTCAAAATGGCTCGAATCTGTTTGTGGCCTATCCCGGTTATTCGGATTACCGTCATATTCCCGTCATCGGTAAAGGCATCACCTTTCAACTCCCTCACTGCCCGGATCGCTGGGGCATGATGTGCGAAGGTGATCTGGAAGAAGTGTACCGCATACGCAGTATCGGATGGAGACAATTCAAACAGCATAGCTTCTATATTATGCTCTCGGCCGTTCTTGCTGCCGCCTTGATTTTTGTGCTGACAGGCAGCGGATGGAACGCTGCTGCAATCGCCGGCTTTCATGTCATCTTGGGATTCTTGGGTGCATTCCAGCTTCATCGCAAACAATACAACCGCGTCCATGGGGACTTGCGGAGTCTCAGTCAATTCATTCGGGTGAACGCGGAGGGTAAAGGTGATCTTACCCAGCGTCTGGACACAAACGCTTTTGCTCAAGATGAATCAGGTGAACTGGCTAAATGGATTAATAATATGATTGATTCTCTGGAGAGCATTATGCTCAAAGTCCAGCGGGCTACGGTGGACGTGATGGATAATCAGCATCTGATGCGTGCATCTACAGAGACCACTCAAGTGACTACTGACCGCGTCAACCTCAAGCTTGGTTCAATGATTCAAGCTACCCGTACACAATTACAAGATCTGGATCAAGCCAAGCTGGCCGCTGATCATATGCGTTTAACCCTAAAGCAGTTGGAGACATCCGCCAATGAACAGATTGGTGTAGCGAGACAGGAAGTAGATCGCATCGGTGATAAAATGATTCAAATCTCCAGTGCCGTGTCGGATACTAACCAGACGATCCTCTCCTTCCTCGGCACAATGAAAGACATCTACCGCGCCTTGGCGGTCATTGAAGAAATATCCGCACAGACCAATCTGCTCGCATTAAATGCGACAATCGAAGCCGCTCGCGTCGGAGAGCATGGACGCGGGTTCTCGGTTGTCGCTGAAGAGATTCGTAAGCTGGCTGATGTGTCCCGCTCCTCTACAGAGGACATTCATCAGATTTTGGATCGGATCTCGACGGCTGCAAGCGCAGCTTCCAAGCAAATCACCGAAGGAGACCAGGTGCTCGCCGAAGGAACAACGCTGGTTCAAGCAGCGTCAGAGCTTCTCCAAAAAGCCAGCTCCGAAGAAGCCGAGCGTACCCAAGTCGTCGATCAGGTCGTATTTTTGATGGAAAATATCGCTGCCATCAGCCACCAAAATCGGGTGACCTCCGCCGAGGTGGAAGCCGAGATGATGGCGTTGATTCGGGATATGTTGAAGGTTCAGCAATCCTCCCATGATGTGGAGGCCATTACCCTGTTCCTGCAACAAGTCGTTGGCCAATTTCAATTAAATCAGCCTGCTTAAATTGCTATCATGGGACGTCATCATTGACGCGGATTGGAGAAATAGCTAAAATTTGATGCAACTGTTGCTTTTACAATTGTCGTATCATTTACTATAGAAGGTTTCCAATCTGAACCGTTGAAAGGGTGGTCTGCATGGAACTGCTTCAGGATTCATTTGGCCGTATACATGACTACATCCGTATTTCCGTTACGGACCGCTGCAATCTGCGCTGTGTCTACTGTATGCCCGCGGAAGGCATGGAGTTTGCTCCGCATGATGAGATAATGAGTTATGAAGAAATTACGGAAGTGCTAAAAGTGCTCGCCCCGATGGGCATGCGCAAGGTTCGGCTCACGGGGGGAGAACCCCTGGTACGTAAGGATCTGCATAAACTTGTGGGCATGATCTCTGCCATTGATGGCATCGAGGACATTGCACTGACCACGAATGCCTTGTTGCTGGACAAACAGGCGAAGGCTTTGAAGGATGCTGGGCTGAACCGCATTAATATTAGCCTGGACTCCCTGCATGCTGACCGCTTCTCTATGATCACACGCGGTGGAGATGTCAATAAGGTGCTGAAGGGTATCGAGGCAGCTACTGCGGTGGGCCTGGCACCGATCAAGCTGAATGTCGTGCTCATGAAAGGCATTAATGATGATGAGATCAAGGATTTTATCGCTATGACGATGGATCAGCCGCTACATGTGCGATTCATTGAATACATGCCAATCGGGCAGGCTTCCGATTCCTGGCGTCAATCGTATTTGCCGCTGGAGGCCGTGACGGATGTATGCGCCGAGGCTGGCTGGACGGTTGAGAATACCGAGGGCCCTGCCGGGAACGGTCCATCACGTAATATGAAAATTACAGGCTCCCAAGGCACATTTGGTCTTATTCATCCAGTCAGTGACCACTTCTGCGATAACTGTAATCGGCTGCGCCTTACAGCGGACGGACATATCAAGGCTTGTCTGTACTGGTCAGATGAATACAATGTTCGCCGCTATGTAGATGATCCCGATGCGATGGCCGCACTTTTCCTGAAAGCACTCGGTACCAAACCGAAAAATCATGAAATGGCGCTGGCACTGGAGAAAAAAATGCAATCCCACACCCCGACGGTACGACGCATGTCGCAGATCGGTGGATAGAACGAAGCCGTACAGCCCCTACGACACGCAAGAAATGCTTCAATCACCTAACGGAAGACACATCGTTTATCGAACATTCCGTCAGTTGAGAACGTCATAATAAGTGCTGTATTATGTATGATCAAAACAGACGAGAACATCATGTTCCCGTCTGTTTTTTTTGCACATATGTAAATATCGTATTAAAAACATAACATGCTCTGATTCAAACGCTTCAAAAAAATGTAATAGACGTTATGCCCTTTTTAGGCCTAAATTATGCTAATCGATCTGACGATGTATAATATACACCCAGATGATATACACACATACCTACAGGAGCTGAACTTATTGAACATCGTAGAAGCACTCACTGCAGCAAGTCCTTATTTTAAAATTATGCTGAAAGAACACGATATTATGATTGCCGTTACCGATACCGAGAAGTTCTGGTATTACGTTCCCGGCAACGAGCTTGATCTTGGCATCAGAGCCGGAGATCCGATCTCTCTTGAAGACCCTACACTGCGCCGGGCACTTGTGCATGGGGAGACCTCAGCCAATCGCATTGACGCCAAATTTTACGGCACACCCATTATTTCATCCGCCACTCCTCTTTATGATGATGAAGGAAAGATTGCAGGAACGCTTGCTATAGGTTTTTCACTTCAGAACGAAGAAAAGCTGGAGCACTTTACCGACCTGATTACAGGCATCAGCGGCAGGTTATCAGAGATGGTGCAGACGGTCGCTGCACAGTCCGAACAGCTAACTGCTTCGTCTACGCAAATTTTGGACAACACACGCCTCGCTGTGAAGAACTCCGGAGAGGTCAATAAAGTTGCCGTATTTATTCGTGAAGTATCGGAACAAACGAATCTGCTTGGTCTGAATGCAGCCATCGAAGCCGCACGCGCGGGCGCGGCAGGTGCCGGGTTCGGCGTAGTTGCCGCCGAAGTGCGTAAACTGTCCACCGGAACCAAGGAGGCGACGGTGAATATTGAACGCTCCCTCAAGGATGTGCAGTCCTCCATTCAGCAGATGGAGCAGGAGATTACCTCTATTACACACTCAAGCAATGCACAGTCTGAACTTGTAACGGAGTTCAGTGAAATCATTGATCATCTGAACGCAACAAGCCAGGATCTTAAAGTCTTCATTGAATCGATGCTGCTAAAAGCAGAATAAACGAATACATCAAGCTTCCCGTGATTCTACGACGGGGAGCTTTTTTTTGATGTTAGGTGCTAGCTAGCAGGTGCAGGTGCACGGCTGTCCCCTTCTTACACCCATCCAGCCTTTACGATTCCCTAGTTTTCATTGATTCACCTTGCTCATGTGCTTTGAACACCTGATTTAGGAGTTAAAAAGCCTCCAGCACATCATCAGCGCGATTCCAACCATAATCAAAGCGGATATGCGGTTCAGCACAATTCGTAGATGCCCTGTGCGATCATGATTGCCAACTACGCTGCCTGCAGCGGCAAGCCCCAGAAACCAAATCCAGGATACAGCCATTGTTGTGACCGTAAAATACATACGCTCCCCCCCTGCATACTGAATGGAACTTGTACCAATGACAGCCACGGTATCCAGCAATGCATGCGGATTGAGAATAGACACCGAAGCGGCAAAAGCAATCTGCCGACCTGCCGACATCGCTGTCGGGGCTTTATCTGAGGAAGCCGATGATTTCCATAACCCCCAGGCCATGTAGAGCAAGAACAGGCTTCCAGCCGCATATAAAACATGGGTGAGTATAGGCCATTGAATCAAAATGAGAGACATGCCCCCTACAGCGGCTCCAATCAGCAGCGTATCACTAATCCCTGCTGTAATTATAGCCGGCAGTGCATGCAAGTATTTCTTTTGCGTTAACCCTTGATTGAAAATAAATACATTCTGAACACCCAGCGGTAAGATCAAGCCAAATGCCAGCACCACTGCATGAATAAAAACGTCCATTGTCCATCCCCCTTATTCTTTCTTCAGCGTAAATGAAATTAAGAAAGACGTAACCAACCACTTGGATGGCATGGAGCCCAACCAAATGGTATAGTGGACGATACAAACACGATAATGGACACTTTCTTTATAACTACAGGAGGTGAAATTACCTGATGGGACGTCAATATTCCAATACATCTTCTAGACAAATTTGGCAGCCTAACCCTGCGCTTGATTTGCCTATGTATCGTCAGATTGAAGCCTATATCCGGCAAAAAATCACAACAGGCGAGTGGTCGGCTGGGACTCGTCTGCCTTCTCAGCGAACACTGGCAACATCCATGGGTGTAAACCGCAGTACGCTGGTCACCGCTCTGGATAACCTGACTGCGGCAGGGATGATTGAAGGCCGACACGGAGGCGGTACCTACGTCTCCGGTTCCGGTTGGCACAGTATGGCCCATGCCGCCTTGCCCAATTGGAGCGAAGCTGCACAGGAAGGCTGGTACTATCCGAATTTGCCCGAGATTCAGCAGATTAATCAGGCGGAGTTCAGGGCTGGCATTATTCGGCTGGGTACAGGTGAGCTCGCACCGGAACTGATGCCAAACGAAGCGTTTAATAAAATTCTCCAGACCCTGTCCAGCCAAACACGTATGCTGAATTACATCGAACCTCAAGGCAGCCTGGCGCTTCGTGAGGCGTTGTCCATACATTTGCAGTCTAATGGCATTCAGGCCTCACCTGATTCGATTCTGATCGTGTCGGGATCTCTACAAGCACTGCATTTAATCTCTGTGGGATTGCTGCCTCGTGGATCAGCTGTCTTGTTAGAGAAGCCGTCCTATCTATATTCCATCCACGCCTTCCAATCGGCAGGGCTAAAGCTAAACGGAATTGCCATGGAGGAAGAGGGATTACATCTGGGGCATTTAGAACATGCGATACGAACGTTGCACTCAGGAAACGACGAGAATAACAACGAGTCCTTCACGCTACTGTACACCATACCGAGCTTCCATAATCCTACAGGCAGCGTGATGAGCTGCCGTCGCCGGGATGAATTGATATCCCTCGCCCGCAACTCCGGCATTTCGATCTTGGAGGATGCCGCTTATCAGGAACTTTGGCTGGATCACCCTCCTCCTCTTCCACTTAAGGCAATGGATCAGGAAGGTCGGGTGCTGCATATGGGCACTCTCTCCAAAGCGGTCAGTCCAGGTCTTCGTCTTGGCTGGCTTGTCGGTCCTGTGCCCGTCATTCGAAGGCTGGCCGATATCAAAATGCAGACGGATTACGGTACCAGTTCACTCGCACAGGAAGCCGCCGCATTATGGTTTACAGATGGCCATCACACAACTCATATGGAGCGGCTACGTCCGGAGCTCCGAAGACGCAGAGACTTCATGCTGGAGCTACTGCATCGCTATTTTCATGACATTGCAGAATGGGCAACGCCAGAAGGTGGGTTCTATATCTGGCTACACTTCACAGCGGAACCCTTGTCTACCCACAAGTTGTTCTCTGCCTGTCTGGAAGCAGATGTACTCATTCATCCAGGTTATCTGTATGATCGGCTGGATGCGAGTCATATCCGACTCTCTTATGCCTATGCTTCGCAAGATGAGATGGAGCGGGGACTGATTGTCCTTGCACAAGAAGCACACAGGCTAATGAAGCCCAGCGTGTGAGCAACATCTCTTTGCATTGCAATATTGTAAAATACGTCGTCGCCCCCTATTGTACTGCTGATACTCAACTTGCGCTTATTTGGGATGCTCACCTTGGTGTCCCTCTCTTTCCATAAATGAGAATAGCCTTGAACTAACGGAGTATATCCGCAGTTCAAGGCTATAAGCATGAGCTTTTACACACTTAAGTGTGTAGAGTAGGATCGCAGGAACAGGAACAAGCTCCTATACCTATTATCCTTTGACCGCTCCCTCCGCAATACCCTCCATAATGAACTTTTGGAAGAATGCATAGATCAGGATAACCGGAATTGCAGTCAAAACCAGAGAAGAGAGAATTAACGGCCATTCCTTGTTATACTCACCAAACAGCATGTTCGTGGACAGGATAAGTGTGTACCGGTTTACATCCGTCAACATCAATAGCGGTAACAGGAAGTCATTCCATATCCACAGGAAGTCCAGAATTGCAATCGTCACCGTGATCGGAAGCAGCAGCGGGAAAATAATCTGAAAAAACGTCTGGAACTCGTTACATCCATCGATCTGAGCCGATTCTTCGAGTTCACGCGGAATGGACTTCACAAACCCGTGATAGAGGAAGATCGCCATGTTTACACCAAGTCCGATATAGATCAGAGCCAGTCCGTAAGTGCTTCCCTGCACCCCCATCCCCTTCGCGACACGCGTCAGCGGGATCATGATGGAATGGAACGGCACCAGCATGGAAGCGACAAACATGAAGAAGATCAGATTGCTAAGCCTGCCGGAAGTCCGTGACAGTTTGTATCCTGCAAGCGAAGCACAGAAGACAATTCCTCCGATACCCAGAATCGACACAATCGCGGAGTTCAGCGAGCTGCCGAGCAGATTGATTTTGTTAAACGCATCCGTGTAGTTCTCCCAATGTAATGTGGTCGGCAGAGCAATAAAGGATTGGAACATTTCACCCTGTGTTTTGAATGAGTTCACCACAGCCATGTAGATCGGTAGCATGGCTACCAGAGAGCCGAGAATCAGTAACAGCCGAATCAGGTAGTTATTCAGTCGCTGCATTCTCATGCTTCCACCTCTTTTCTCTTCATGACGGTGATCTGGATGAGTGTAAAGATAAGAACGATAGCAAACAATACAACCGATTTGGCACTGGCATAACCGTATCTGAAGTTGTTCGAGAAAGCTTCTTCATAGATATTCATGGTGATGACCTGTGTAGCCCGACCCGGGCCGCCGCCTGTCAATCCATAGACCACCTCGAACACTTTGAATGCACCGTTCAGTGTCAGGAAGAAACAGATTGTAATAGCGTGTGTAATCATCGGCAGTACGACGTTACGTAACACTTGAAATGCATTTGCACCGTCAATGACCGCGGCTTCCTTGAGGCTTTTCGGTACACCCTGCAATGCAGCCAGGTAGATGATCATCATATAGCCCACACCGTTCCAAAGCGATACGATTAGAATCGAGTAGAAGGAGAACTTCGGATCACCGAGCCATTGTTGGTCGAGAAAAGAAACGGCCAATTTCTCAGCCAGCTGCGGCAACACCTGGGAAAAGATGAACGTCCACATGAATGCACTGATGATTGTACTGATCATATTGGGCATGAAGAACAATGTGCGGAATAACCCTTTGCTGCGTGTACGCGACTCAATGAACACGGCGAGCAGCAATGCAATGACATTTTGCAAAATCAGCATAAAAATAACATATTTCATCGTAAACCACAGCGAGTTGAGGAAGTCAGGATCTTCCTTAAACAATTCCACAAAGTTCCCCAGCCCTATAAAGCTGTAGTCACGGTTTAACCCGTTCCAATCCGTCAAGCTGTAGAACATCCCGCTAAACGTCGGGTACAGCAGGAAAATCGCATAGATTACAAAGGCCGGCGCTGTGAACGCGAGCAATGAAAGATACTTTTTGAACACATTCGTAGCCATAACTTCTCCCCCTTTTTGCACAGCGGATGAAGGTTAACGGGGGAACGAAGATCGTTCAGCCAGCCGTTTCATCTGCTTCGAGACTGTTACGAAATAAAGTACCGCTAATTTGTTGACAAAACCCCGAGCTTAATACGGAACCAAACGAGATTTTGTCAACAAACGCAGGTACTGCTTTCTTACAGCTCAACCTTGTTGATCGTTCAGGCGCTTACTTGTTAAGCATCCTGCTCTTATTTATTGACTTTATTGTAGGATTTCCACGCTTTGTCGAGCGCATCGATCACCTGCTGTTGATTCAACTGTCCGGAGTAGTACCCTTGAAGAGCTTTACCAGACTCATCCTTCACGGCTTGTGGAATCTTTGGATCTTGATAAGCTTTGCCTTCATTAACATATTTCAGGGCGTCGTCTACCCACGGGAAGCTCTTGAACGTATGCACTTTGGCAACCGGATTAAACTTGAGCGCTTCATAGAATGCACTGGAATCTTTATCATCCAGAATGTAGTTTACAAAGTCGAGTGCCACTTCTTTGTTTTTACTTGATGACGATACAGCTAGTGAAGTGGATGTGCTCAGGTTGATTTTCGTATCATCCGGATTATCGTTCAGCGGCATTGGAGCTACACCAAAATTAACGTCAGGGTTGGACTTCAGAATCGTTTCTGCGTACCAAGGTCCTTGAATCCACATCGCCGCTTTGCCTGTAGCATAAGCGGCAGCGCCGTCATCGGCTCCAACTTCAAGCGCTTTATCCGTTCCGTTCGCATTGACGAGATCAAACACATCAAACAGTGCTTTCATATCGGAGAAGGAAGCTTCGTCCTTGTTCATTTTTTCCACAAAGTCTTTGTGCTCCGTTTGTGTCAGCGCCCCTACAGTGAGTGGCAGGAATAATTGCGGAACCCAAGCTTCTTTGTAAGACAGCTCAAACGGTGTAATGCCAGCTGCTTTCAGCTTCTCTACAACCGCTTTCATTTCTGTCAACGTTGTTGGAACCTCCAGCCCTTGTTCCTTGAAGATATCTTTGTTGTACAGATAACCCCATGACAAGGTTTCCAGTGGAACCGCAACCACTTTGCCGCTTGCATCCGTTACCGAAGGTTTAACCGAATCCAATAATTTATCTACAAAAGGTTGGTCGGACAAGTCCTCCAGATATCCGGCTTTGCTGAAAGGTGGAATCTCATTCACCGCATGCAGAGCAAATACGTCTGGTGCGTCATTGGAAGCAAGTCTTGTTTTCAAAATCTGAGGTGCATTATCTGCTGGCGGCATCTCCAGTTGCACATTCACTTCAATGTTTTTGTCTGCTTTTTCCTTGGCTTTGAACTGTTCTATATATTTATCGTAATGTTCTTTCAGCCTTGGTTGAGCAACGAATACTTTGAGGTTTACGGTGCTGCCAGCTTTGACTTCGTTCTGTTCATTATCCGTGCCTGCATTCGAGCCGCAGCCTGCGAGCAGAACGCTGACCAGTGCCGCACTTACAACGCTTTTCCATACTTTCATCTCTTATGACCTCCCGGTGTGACTGGTTTGTCTTTCATAGGCTTATTATATATCGCAAAATGTAAGCGCTTCATTGGACAAAATTAGACTCTTCCATTGGATTATTTTAAACCTTAATTCAAGCAACATTCCCCGAATGATTCATTCGGGGAATGGGTTAGGCAACTTATGCTGGCCTTTGCGCATCTCTCCGGGTGACACACCAAAGTGCTTTTTGAATACCCGATAGAAGTAGGACACATCTTCATACCCCGTCATCTCGGCGATATGTTTGAATGGAATCTGATCATCCATCACCCACTCTTTGGCCTTGGTCATCCGAAGTTGAACCACATAATCGGTCACGTTCACGTCATATTCTTTCTTGAAAGCTTTGCTCAAATATTCCTTACTGACAAAAAATATTTGGGCAAGCTGCTCCAGCGTAATCATCTCCATGCAGTGTTGCTGCATATATTGCTTTACCTCTTCGAGGTTGAGCTTGTTCTTATACTTACGCTGGGCAATTAATTGTTCCAGCGCCTGATAATAGGAAGCGGAGATCCATTCCACAGCCGCCCGGATCGAACCCAGCGCTGATGCAGGAGGCAATATTCCCTCTTCCGGACGATCAAACAGCCCATTGGACACACATAGCTCGTCCAGTATATTCTGCAGCTCATAAACCGCACGCCCAAGCTGGCGAGGTCTGCGAACCTCGTTTTGTTCCAGCTTCTGCTCTAATTGATGAAACCATTCCCGCAGGCTCGTCAGGTTCAAGTCGTTGAAGCGCAGACGTGCTTGCTGCTGGAACAGAGAGAATTCACCCGCGAATGAAGCCCGATAAGCTTCCCACACTTCTGGTGCCGTAGCAGCTTTATCCAGTTCATGACTACATTTCGCCAGCGTAGCATTTAGTTCATCCGGATTCACCGGTTTCAGCAGATAATCAGCTGCACGATACCGCAGAGCATGTTTAGCATAATTAAAATCATCATAACCGCTCACCACAACGACCTTAATCTCCGGGTACTGACTGCTCAGCGTCTGCATCAGCTCGACACCATCCGATCCAGGCATACGCATGTCCGTAATAATAAGATGAGGTTGCAACGTCTTGACCATCTGTATCGCCTGTTCTCCATCCTCTGCTTCACCGCAGACAACCAAGCCGAGCTCATCCCATTCACCAAGATTACGTAAAATATCGCGATTCCACGGCTCATCATCCACCAGCAACACTCTATAGATCTCCTTGCTCACAAGGGCTCGCCTCCTGTTGTGCAGGGGATCGTTACGATCACTTTTGTTCCCTGCCCAAGTTTACTTTCCATACGCATACCGTAATCGGGTCCAAAATGCATCACCATTCGTGATGCGGCATTGAGCAGTCCAATACTCGTGCCTGAATTCCATACCCGATCGGTATACCGCGTAATGCGTTCCAGTTTGGATTGCATCTCTACGAGCCTGTCCGGCTCCATACCCATGCCATTATCACAAATTTGAATCGTCACCCTACCCTGCTGTGGATCACAGAGCACTTCGATGCCTAGCTTCCACTCCCCAGGCTTTTTCTCCAGCCCATGCAAAAATGCATTTTCTACAATAGGCTGTAAGGATAACTTCGGAATATAACACGCTCGGAGTTCTCCCGTAATTTCCAGTTTATATTCAAGTCGGGTGGCAAAACGTTGCTTCTGAATCAGCATATAATGCTCCAATTGATCCAGTTCGGATTGCAGAGGGACAAGGCCGTCCGGTGCCCGTACAATATAGCGGAACATCTCACTTAATGCCCGGATCACCTTGTAGCTATCTGCCGGCTTTTGCGAATAGACCATGCCACCGATCATTTGTAATGTATTTTGCAGAAAGTGGGGATGAATCTGAGATTGTAGTGCTTTGAGCTCGGCTGTCTGTTTCTCCAGATTCATCAAATAGTTATCCCGGATATGCTCCCGAATTCGACTAGCCATACCGTGCAGATTTTTCTCCAGCAGGCCAATCTCATCCACTCGTCCGCTACGCTCTACTTTACGATCCTTGATCAACTGGATACCCTTCATTGAATTCGCCAGTCTGACAATAGGTTTAGAGGTTCGCCAAGCGACCAGTGCCGCCAGAGCAACAGACACGACCGTTGCCACTCCGCCCACAACTAGCCCATACTTCATCGTTTCCAGTGCACTCTCGTTAATGACATGATCCGGTACGATTTTAATCACCCTTAGCCCTGTCGACTCAATATCGTGATAGAAAATATATTCCTGTGCTGTACGAATAAAACCCGCGTTATTCTTCGTTTCGCTCAGCTGCTTCAACGCTTCATCCGATGGCTGGATGGAGGAGTTTGGCTGATATACCGGATGACCTGAACTGTCTCCGATATAGGCGGTATAATCTCCCCTGCTGTCGAGCAGTTCAAGCGTCTGGTTAAACTCGGCCCACTTGATCTCCAGACTGATTGCTCCGATCTGAGCCTGATCCTCAAAGCGGTTCATGCTGCGGGTCATATGGAACTTTTGCGGATCTACCGGATCATTGATAATTGTAAAGTCTTTATGCTCCGTAAAAAGCTTATGATACCCTTGCGGAATATCCGCAACCGTCTTAATTCGGGATTCCATAGAATTGAAGGTGAACAGGGTGTCCTGCTCCTTCAAGTACAGTTCGACCCCAAACACATAATTGCCAGCAGAATAGTACACACTGTTCAGCATATTAAAAACAGCCTTTTGTTCGTCAAAACGGCTGGAAGCAGGCGCTTCTTGGCCCAACGCCAAATACTGATGTAGCTCATCACTGATCTGAATGGAATAAATGATATTATTCATGCGGGTAAACTGTTCTGCCAGATAGACAGAGGCCCAATTCATATTGACCCGGTTCGTATCCATAACCTCGGCTTCCATGGAGGAACGCGCATTCTCCGCGGCTACCGCAGTTATCACAATGACTGGCAGTACAGCGACCAGGGTCATGGTCAGTATCAATTTATTACGAATGCTGCGCTTGAAAGGGTCTATCAGCCGACGGTATAATTCGTTAAACACAGCGCATCCACTCCTGAGCTAAAATAAGACAAACGCCCCAGCATCAAAGCCGAGGGCGCCATGGTCTTGTTATTTTTTTCGGAAAATATGAAGTGAATGTTGAACCAAGATTTTACACAGGCCACTCCGATGACAGAATAACCTTTCAATCGCTGTTATCCCCAGATTTTTTGATTCCTTTTTCCAAAAGGGAAAATCCGGTGATAAAGGCGAACGCTTCGCTTTTTCAGGTTTTTTCTGTCCTCTCCGTTAAAGTGTAAAAGAACAATTCAAAATCTTCTATTTTCCTTGGGAACTTAAAATCTGCACTATTATTCCCTAGTGTTGCTCGATAATTCGTACGCCCCAGCGTTCCAGCTTGATCTCCTGCCCAGCAGCAATCGAATCTCCTGATAATAGCTCTGTCCCTTCGCTATACGGATTCTTGAAGGAAACCGGCTCATCCGAATAGTTGAAATAGTAGCGAATGGTATGCCCCTGGTCGTTCACCCCTGTCTTCACAATGAGTGGAAAAGCAAGCTCCTGATCCGCCCCCCATACACCCGCGTCCTTCATCACACGTTCCAGCACCTTGCGAATGACGGCAGCGCTCGTATAACAGCCAACATATGTTACTTTGCCTTTACCGTAGTTATTTTGCGTGATCGCCGCATATTCTCCCCAATGTGGATGATCGTACCAAGCGAGCACCTCCGCAGTCGTCGGCGTAATCAGCTCCATCCAGGTGTGTACCTGATTATGCTCCTCACCTACGCCAAATGGATCATCGCGTAGCCCAACATGCTTTGGCTCAACAAACAAGTTGTAGCTAATGCCACATGCTTCACTGATCAGTCCGGGCTGACGTGTAGAACGAACTTTGATGTGTTCATTGGCAAAACCGCTTTTGAACGAGTACACGATATGTCCGCCGTCCTGTACAAATTGATTTAATTTTTCCAGCAACGCATCCGAAGCCGCATACAGAGCAGGCACCACTAGCACATCATAATCTGCATAACTCTCCACGGAAGGATCGATAAGATCGCAGCCAATGTTCATTTTATACAGCTCATCGTACATCCAGCGCACAACGTCGTTGTAGTTCTTGTCACTGGTAAAGTTAAAGCCAAACCACTTGATGGAGGTTAACGCCTCGTTACTGAACAGTACAGCCACCCGATTTGTTTTCTTCAGATTCACCAGCTTAGGACTCAGGCGAGCAAAATCGCGGCCAATCGTCTTGGCTTCGTTATACACCGGATTCGGTTCGAAATCATGGCTTAGCAGGCCTTTCCAGTAGGTCTCAAACGAATTGTGCAGCGAGTGCCAATGCCAGTAGGCAACCATGTTAGCCCCAGAAGCCAGATGACTGAATGCCTGTAATCGCAGTTGGCCCGGATAAGGAACCCAGTGCCAGAAGGCCTGTGCTTCGGTCTCCAGAACAAGGTAGTTGGATTGTTTGGTGGAACGCGCCACATCTCCTCCGAACGAAATCTCAATGCCGGTTAACTCGTCTTGGGAAGGATGATAGATATCTACACTGGTGATGTCAAAAGGTCGGGATGCTGCAAAATGATCCACATCCCCCTGAATGCCGTAGGAATACCCGCGCCATTCAAAGTCAAAGTTCTGGGTAACAAACTGGCCTTCCTGTTTGTACTCATTCACAATCCCAACTTGCCACGCCAGGAAATCCGTGACCAATTGCCGCTGGAACTTGGCAAACTCAGCTCCCAGGCTACCGTTAATCGTACCCACAACGGAAGGGAAGTCTTCCCAGCTATTGATGCGATTACTCCAGTAGTCCAGTCCAAACTCCTTGTTTAGCTCGTTCAGGGAGCTGAACTTGTTCCGCATATATTTAACAAACTGTAACTGCACGTTGTCTCCAGCTGTGTTGTAGTGCTTGGTTTCATTATCTGTCTGATATCCGATAACCGCCGGATGTTTGCTCACGCGTGAGATCAGCTTACGAATGATGCGCTCTGCATAAAACAGATACGTCGGATGCGTGATGTCCATAATCTGTCTTGCTCCATATTTTCCAGGTCCCTGTGCGGTTGTTGCCAGCACGTCCGGGTGCTCCTTCACCATCCACGTCGGAACAGCATACGTTGGCGTGCCTACGATGACATGAATTCCGGCCGCATGCATGGCATCCAGTACCCGATCGACGGAAGTGAAATCAAACACGCCGTTTTGGGGTTCATGGGTACTCCACGTTGATTCGGCGATGCGTACGACATTGATCCCAGCATCCTTCATCATCTGAATGTCCTTGTCCAGTCTTTCATATGGCATATATTCATCATAATAGGCTACGCCGTATAATAATTTGTCCATGAAATAGTCTCCTTTGAGTGCATAAGGTAAGTTGACATGTTCCCGCTTCTAATGGTAGCGTTTACATTAATGCTAGTATCGTTTTATTCGTTGTTTAATATCTGTTGATACGCTTGCATATCCCGATATATTAGGATGTCCGCGTTAAACTGATTATAATGAAGTACATGCATAGTGCCGATGGCACAAGGCGAGTATTTTTTACCCTTTTCCGAGGTGAATGTCATGGATATCCGTTCGCAGCTTCGAGAGATGCCATACCATACGCTGGCTCACTGGCTTCCAATTATCGATTGTAACATCAAATTTTATGGCGCTCATAGCCAGCAAGTTCCATATAGGTGGGCTATGCCTGAGGAGACACATCCGGGCTTTGAGATCATTCTGATCATTCAGGGAACGCAGGAGAGTGTGATTCATGGCTACACGTATACGGTGGATGAAGGCTCAATTCTGCTCATTCCGCCCGGATTCAAACATACCAATACATGTATTTCTGCGGAGGGTATGACCTATTTTAGCGCACATTTTAACGTGGATGATCCGGTATTCACCTTAAAACTCATGTCCCAGCGTAGCAGAATCTATGCCGCCGGTACGGGAGATAATATGAAAATAAGAGCCGTGCTTGAAAGCTGGATGAGCATGATTAATACAGCCGAGGCTTATTCGTCCACAGACAAATTACTCATGCAAGCACGGATGTTCGAACTGTTTGCGCTGTTATCTCAAGCAGCAGAGAATACACCCGAATCCACGATCTCGGTGGATACTGCTCATGCCCCTGCTCCGACCGCCATGCATTACGCAGGAGCGATCGCTGAAGCGATCAAGCAGGCTTTCCATGCCCAGTTACGATCACGGGACGACAATGTATCTTCGGTCAAAGTCGAGCAGATCATTTCGTCGTTTGGCATTAGTCCGGGATATGGTTTACAAGTTTTTCGCAAAGTATTTGGTCATTCTCCGCGGGCCTACCTGTCCAGCCTGAAACTGCAAGAGGCCAAGGTGTTGATCGAGCAACCTGATCTTTCGCTTGGGGAGATTGCCATCAAACTTGGTTACACCCATTTGTCTCATTTCAGTAGACAATTCAAACGCTGGACAGGCCAAAGCCCTCTACTCTATCGAAATCAACATGCAGAGAATAGCCTGAATCCCGTTGCTCAACCTCCAGAAGGAAACTCCGAACGCTGAAGATGAATTCGTATATTCTCGAATTCTTCGGGAGTATTCATATTGCTCAATTGTAGTGCGGCATGTTCAATACCTACTTGCTCCAGTTCGTCTATTTCGGCAAAATGGCAACCGATCTCTTCCAGCCAGCGAATGACACGCAGCCGGTCATGAGTAAGGCACTGTTCTAGCTCTGGAAGCACATGTCTGTGGTAAACCCCTGCAAGGGGATGAATGCGTCCTTCTACTCGCGGAACGATGGCGTTGCATATTGGATATTGTACTGCGAGCCTCTTCATTCCATTGAAAAAAGAGGTTTGCAGAAGCGGCATGTCACAGGCACTGACCAGATTCCACTCTGTCTGGGAGGCATTGAGCGCTGCGTGGAGCCCCGCAAGTGGCCCCTTGCCCGGGTAAACATCCTGTACGCATTCGAAGTCTTCATCCCCTAGTGCGGTGTAAATTGCTTCGCTCGGCCCCGCTGCAACAACAACCCGGGATACGGCGGGTCTGATCGCATTGTTTATATGAGTTAACACGGCTGAACCATTCAGTTCGAGTAGTGCTTTGTTCGTTCCCATTCGGCTGGATAATCCACCTGCCAATATAATGCCTGTCCATTTTTCAGCGTCCATAGCACTCTCCTCTTCCCGTCAGAACCTGAGTTTTCTATTCGTGCAATATTACACCGAACTTATAAAGCACACATCCTTAGCATACATTTCGTTGCATCCGTTATGGGATAGGACATACCTTTAATTCATATATTCTATACGTTGAATCCCCTTTCAACAAATGATACATTGAACAATATGATTCGATTCGGAAAGGAATGGCTCAATTGGACAGATCTGCACCTGTGAGAGGCACTTCCTCGCTGACCTCTCTGAAACTATATAACTTTTTCATCTACGGAGCCATTTCGATCTTTGCCGGATTCCTGCAGCTCTATCTTCAAGAGATTGGTATGACCAAACTGGAGATTGGCAGCCTCATGGCCATCGGTCCTTTTGTATCTCTGTTTGCCAATCCGTTCTGGGGGTTCTGGAGCGATAAGTCGCGCAATATCCGTATTGTGCTAATGATGATGATGGGAGGCACCTTTGTGCTTGCACAGGGTGTATTTTATGCGCCCTCATATGCCTGGATCTATGTCGCCATGATTTTCTTTTATTTTTTCCAAAGTCCCTTATTCGCTCAAACCAACAGCCTGATTCTCGGTTATATCGACGGTACAGGTCAGAAGTTCGGATCCTTTCGGCTCTGGGGCTCTCTAGGTTGGGCGCTGACTGCAGTTGCTGCTGGGCCGGTTATTGACCGTTTTGGCGTTAGCAGTGTGTCCATTATTTTTGCATGCATGATTGCAGTAGCGTTTGTATTCTCTGTACTTTTGCCAAGGCAGCCCATTGCTTCTGATACCCCGATTGTGACGTTTCGGCGGTTCGGCAAAGTGATGTTTAATCCGTATTTTATGATCTTTATCGGTCTTGGGGTGCTCGTTTCGGTACCCAATGCCATGAACAGTACATTTATGTCTCTTTATATTGTAGAGATGGGCGGCGACAAACAGATGGTCGGCTGGGCCATCTTCACATCCTCTATTCTCGAAGTGGGTGTGTTCCTGTTGCTGGATCGGTTACTGAAACGCAAGATGAGCATACTACTGGGCTCTCTGATTCTGGTCAGCCTGTTGTTTGCGCTTCGCTGGCAGCTCATGGCGCTGGCTAACAACCCGATGGAGGTTGTCTTTATTCAACTCATGCACTCGGTCACCTTTGGCGGTTATTTCTATGTGGGCACACAACTGACGATGCTGTTTATTCCACGGCCTTACCGCTCCTCCGGGCAAGCGGTGTATACGATGGCTTGGGGTGGTCTCTCCGGCGTCATTGCCGGGCTGTTTGGCGGTTGGCTATTCCAGAGCTTCGGTGCAGAGGTAATGTACAACATCGGTGTCTTCTTTTCACTCATCGGCGCTGCTGGCTTTGCCATCATGTGGCTGTGGAACCGTCGTAATGGGTACCAGCCAACGGTGCTGACCGAGATGGGCAATATGGATGAAGACAAGTAAGTGGGGATGTGGCTGACCACCCTCGCATGAAGCAGAGCACTGCGTGCTGGGAAATTCGCAGTACGAGCTAGATGAGTTCAGTAGATGAAGTAATTGAATGAGGTAAGTAAATGAGGTAAGTAGATGGAGGATGTAGTTGAGGAATAGCTGAGAAGTCATTGAACAAATAAAGCTTCAGTTTTTGCGTAATGATTCCTGCAGACAATGGAACAGTCCTGTGAAAAATTAGTGGTAACTCTCGCGGCTAACCGCTAACGATCACCACGAAGCTTATCTGTGCAATTTTTAGTCATTTCATATTCTAACGATCACCAGAAGCCTTATTTCCATTCAAACCGGGGAAAACAGGGTGAAAAGACTACATTTTCAGGAAATAAGCTCCGTACGGATCGTTAGAATTCAGAAGTGCCGAATAGTAGGGAAATAGCGTTCCCTGTGATCGTTAGAGTAATTTGCATAATATAAGGAAGACATCCCCTCTATATCGAAAAACACAAAAAGGGCGTCCCGTCATCTTAAGGATGAAGGAGCGCCCCTTTTTAATGCATATGCAGCTTACTAATCTCGAAACTTCGTGCTCTAACCAAACCCTTCAAGCGTTCGACGGGTGAATTAATGTCGTGGCTGACGTTGGTTTAGCAACCACCCCTGTCCCATGCCCACGCTACTATTACACGTCTATCTCATGCTCTTGTCTGTCTATCCCACTCACTTGTTTGTCTATCTCACGCTCTTGTACGTCTACCTCATCCCATATCCTCTTGTATCTACTTTATACCTTATGCCTTCGGCAATTGGAATGAGCTTTTCAGCGATACAACCCGGTTGAATACGGGACGGCCTGGCTCGGAGTGCTTTGGATCAACACTGAAGTAACCGTGACGGAAAAATTGGAACTTGTCCTGTGATTTCGCTTCTTTCATCTCTTGCTCCACGAAGCCGTGAACGATCTCCAGAGAGTTCGGGTTCAGCTGATCCAGGAACGTTTTTTCCGGTTGCTCGGCAGTCTCTGCTCCAGCTCCAGTCACATCGGCCTCAATCTCAGCCCCTGCTACAGCAGCAACCACTTCGGCCTCTGCTTCCGCTTCCGGCGCTTCCGCCGAAATCAACGGCTCGTACAAACGGAATTCTGCGGGTACCGCTTGAGTTGCCTCTACCCAGTGAATCGTGCCTTTGACTTTGCGGCCTGTAAAGCCGCTGCCGCTCTTCGTTTCTACATCATATGTGCAATGAATCTCAACAACATTACCATCCGCATCCTTGATCACGTCATTACATTTAATGAAGTAGGCATGTTTCAAACGAACTTCATTGCCAGGGAACAAACGGAAGTATTTGTTCGGTGGATTTTCCATAAAATCGTCTTGCTCGATATAAATCTCACGGGAAAACGGAATTTGGCGGTTGCCCATCTCCGGATTTTCCACGTTATTCTCGGCTTCCAACCACTCCACTTGTCCCTCAGGATAGTTGGTGATAACCACTTTGAGCGGGTGCAGGACAGCCATGGTGCGCGGAGCTTTCAGTTTCAGATCCTCACGAACAAAGTGCTCCAGCGTTTGCAGATCGATCACGCCTTGGCTTTTGGAAATGCCTGTTTCGAATACAAAATCACGAATCGCTTCCGGTGTGTACCCCCGGCGACGCAAACCCGAGATCGTTGGCATACGCGGATCATCCCAGCCATCGACATGGCCTTCATCCACAAGCAACTTCAGCTTACGTTTGCTCGTTACCATCTGTGACAGGTTCAGGCGGCCAAACTCGTATTGACGCGGCTGACTTTGCATCTCACACTCTGCAACAACCCAATCATAGAATGGACGTTGATCTTCAAACTCCAGAGAACACAAAGAGTGTGTTACACCTTCAATGGCATCTTCCAGCGGGTGTGCAAATGCATACATCGGGTAGATGCACCATTTGTCGCCCGTATTATGGTGATGTGCATGAGAGATACGGTAGATGACCGGATCACGCAGGTTGATGTTAGGCGAAGCCATATCAATCTTGGCACGCAGTACCTTTTCTCCGTTCTTGAATTCGCCTGCACGCATACGTGTGAACAGGTCGAGGTTCTCTTCCACCGAACGGTCGCGGTACGGGCTGTTTTTGCCCGGCTCGGTCAGCGTTCCGCGCATTTGACGGATTTGATCGGCGCTTTGGTCGTCGACATAGGCTTTACCTTTTTGAATAAGCAAGACCGCACGGTTGTACATCTCATCGAAATAATCCGAGGCAAAACGTTTCTCGTTCCACTCGTATCCGAGCCATTTCACGTCTTCCTGGATGGAGTTCACGTACTCCACGTCTTCCTTCACCGGGTTCGTGTCATCAAAGCGCAGGTTTGTCTTGCCGCCAAACTCGCCGCCCAGCGTAAAGTTGATCCAGATCGCCTTCGCGTGACCAATATGCAGATAACCGTTCGGTTCCGGTGGAAAACGGGTAATAACTTCCTGGACTTTGCCCGACCGGAGGTCCTCGGTAATGATATTTTTAATAAAGTTAGGTGGGGTTGTGAATCGGTTGTCCACAGTTATCAAACCTTTCATGAATGGATTGGAGCTTGCAAAAAGTACAATAGTACAGCAATTCCGGGTAAAATTCCTTAATGACGAAACCATTTCCTGAAAATATCTTCTTTCATGGAAAGTTTCGTACGCGTTTCATTTAAATATACCTTTAACGGGGAAGGAGTTCAATAAATAACAACATGAAAATCGGGATCAAACGCACACGCTACCCGATTCAAGTTAGGCCCAATACCATTTTGACGAGTTCGCACGAATCATGTAGCATATGAGTAAAACTAAATTTAAGGGAGGGTTTCCCAAGTGAACGCGCTAAAACTGACCAAAGAACAGCAGGATGAAGCCATTCGCACGATCCAGTCGTATTTTGAAGAGGAACGCGGCGAAGAATTGGGCGATCTGGCAGCATGGGGCGTCCTCGACCTGTTTATGACACAGCTTGCTCCCTACATATATAATCAGGCACTCAGTGACGCACGCACGACGGTAAACCAGCGCATGGCCTCCATGGAAGAAGATCTGTTTGCTCTGGAGCGCAAATTGCCCCGGCCTCCCCGCTAATCTACCTATTATATAAAGAAAGAAGGTTGCAATCATGTTTACCTATTCATTGGATGAATATACAGAGCTTCGCCCGCTTTTGATGGAGCACACCAAACCGCTGTTCGAACTGACGGACCGTTCCAGAGATCAACTGAGACATTGGCTGCCTTGGGTAGATCAGGTGACCGACATGGAACATACATCGAGCTTTATTACGAACGCGTTAAAACAAGCTGCGGAGAACGGCGGCTTCACAGCCGGCATCTGGTTAAAAGGAGAACTTGCAGGTATCATCGGTTTCCACGAGATTAACTGGACAAGCCGTTCCGTAAGCATCGGATACTGGCTTGGTAAAGGTTTCGAAGGACAAGGCCTAATGACCAGTGCCTGCCGTGTCTTAGTGGATTACGCCCTCGTGACACTGGATCTGAATCGGGTCGAAATTCGCTGTGCCACCAACAACAAACGTAGCCGTGCTATTCCGGAACGACTTGGCTTCGTGCTTGAGGGTGTCATTCGCCAGGCGGAAAAGCTGCCTAAAGGATACGTCAATCATGCGGTATACGGCATGTTACAGCATGAATGGGAACTTTTGCGATAAAACAGCCTTACATAATGGACATATCATCATACATCACCCTAATCCGCTTGCCCTTTGTCTGTGACGGCACATGTCCCATAGATGAGGGGTATTTGTGGTTAGGACACCACTTTTTACTTCCCCTTAAGGTTGAACTCATCTCTGCTTCATGCTCGGTGCCTAAGATAGCGTTGTGGCTGTATAACCACAAACTCTATTCAAGGAAGAAGGATGATCACGGATGAAGAAAACCACAACATCAAAGGCAGTCAAAGTAACCAGCGCTTTAGCTTTAACACTTGCACTTGGCGGGGGCTTGGTGGCAACAACTGCGGTTCATGCAGACCCTGCGGCGAAAGCATCCGATGCACTCCAAAACAAACGCACTGCCCCGATGGGGTCCCATATATTGAAACCACCTGGCGAAGCGGAACGAGGACTTGGACCTTGGTTCGGGCCTCATGCCGAAGATGTTCTCTCTGTGCTGGGCATCACCAAAGATGAGTTGAAAGAAGCCATTAAAGCAGATAAGTCCCTTGCTGAAATTGCTGCCTCAAAAAAGGTTGAGACACAGACGCTCATTGATAAACTGGTAGCCACGGAGAAAAAGGAACTGCAACTACAGCTTACCGACTCCAAGATTACACAAACCCAATATAATGAACGTTTGGCCGCTCTTACGGAGCGCGTGAGTGAACTGGTAAACGAAAAACCATCCGCATTACGCGCGAAAAAACCAGAACATTCTGTGCCTGGAATGGGTTTGCCTGGACGGGGGTTTGGCCCTGAAGTCGATCGCAACCTGGACAAGCTCGCGTCTTTACTCGGAGTGACCACCAATGAATTAACTTCATCACTCAAAAAAGGGGATACCCTCGCAGCCATTGCCTCTGCCCAGAAGGTAAACGTGCAAACCCTTATTCAGCAGCTTGCAACCGATAGAACGGCCGATCTGCAGCAAGAGTTGAAAGACGGGAAAATTACACAGGCTCAGTATGATGAACGGGTTGCCGATCTAACCCAGTGCATCACAGACCTTGTTAATGGCAAACGCCCATCCGTTCGGCCCGAGCATCACCATGGCTCTCGTTTGAAAGACGAGTCTGGCACCCCAGTTAAACCTTTGCCAGAGAACGACAAAACAGACAAAGCAGGCACGACAGATCAGGCAGGTACGAGCACTTCTGATCTTAGTAAAGATCCTGCATAACCAACCGTTAGCAAGCAAATCGTACGTGGAATCTCACCTGTCTCTGCATCCTGCAGGATGATTCCCATGCCAAGCCCCTCCTTCCCACGCTGTCAGCAGCGGTGAAGGAGGGGCTTTAATGTTTATCAGGTACATCGTCCTTTAGAGCGCGCGCACCATGCCACCATCCACAATTAATGATGTTCCGGTAATGTAGGAGTTGGCACCAGACAACAGAAATACGACAGCTTTGGCGAATTCCTCCGGCTGTCCATAACGCCCCAGCGGAATCTCTTTGCGGAACTGCTCGGCAATCTCGTCTTCACTGACTCCATTCTGTTCTGCCCTCGCCGTATCCAACTCACGAATCCGATCTGTTGCGATGCGTCCAGGGGCTACGGTATTAATCAGTATGCCGTAAGGTGCAAGCTCCTGAGAGAGCGTCTTGGCAAGACCAAACACACCCGTCCGGAACGTATTGGATAGAATCAGACCCGGAATGGGTTGCTTCACCGATGTGGAGGCAATGTTGACAATATGTCCTCCGTTTGCCTTCATATATGGAAGCACACCCCGAATCAGCCGGACATAACTAAGCATGTTTAGCTCAAATGCACGCTCCCAGTCCTCGTCGGTCAGTGACTCGAACGTACCGGAAGGCGGGCCACCAGAATTGTTAACCAGAATGTCGATCTGGCCAAATTGTTCTGCTGTAGCCTGAATAAGTGCCGCGATGTCCTCCTTGCGTGTTACATCCGTTGCGACATATTCGACACATCCTCCGCCGCCAAGTGCAAGCAACTCTTCTTTGACGATAGCGAGCTTGTCCCCGCTTCGGCTGGCCAACATCACATCCGCACCTTCCAGTGCCAGCTGTGCCGCAACCGCTTTGCCCAGGCCTCGACTGGAGGCCAGCACGAGTGCTTTTTTACCGCGAAGTCCCATATCCATTGTGTATTCCTCCCTAAGCAAAGTTTGTTCCCCTACACATCCGTCTAACCGTTTAGGCATCAATAAAATAAGCCATTAAAATGTCGTCTACATCCCTGCCACCGATTCGGAACTCAGATACAAGCCTGCCTTCGGTTATAAACCCACATTGCTCATAGAAGGCAACCGCTCCCGGGTTGCTGGATAATACACGCAGTCTGAGCTTACGAATGCCCTGCTCCAGCGCGTGTTGCTTCATCGCTTTCATTAGAGCTGTTGCCACACCAGAGCGGCGAAAATCCGGATGAACAGCAATATGGATTTCATAGACATGCCGATTCACTGGCATCCCCGTAGGGGGATGGAAGCCCACGTATCCGCATACCTGATCCTCTTGTACCGCAATGAGCTGACTGCCAGGAGGACAATATTGCAAATACTGCTGTCTGGATCTCCATTGCATCGGTGCAGGCGAGGTGGATGCATTCCAGACCAGCATATCCAGCTCCATTAGCTGGTTTGCATCCTTCATCTCGGAAGCACGGATTTGATACGTATGACTGGTGAACATGCTGATTCAACCTTTCGATATCTTCATTCAATTTTTTGATTCGCTTCATTTAAATATCTTTTTCCCTAGCTTGATTACGCTATCTTTATCATGTTCTTTATTCTGTTATCTATTGTAGCATAGCCGCCGGGAGGACTAAAATTCCACCTTCGTTTGACCAAATCATGAAAGATTAGAGCACACTACAACTTGCCTGCTAGCATAGCCGATGCCCTCTAATTTCTGGACCCAGCAGAAAAAAGCAGATAACCATGGACTTCGACAAATCAATTTACCTTGCCGTAACGTCATACTTTATACTGATTCCATGGTAATACTTATAGATACGGTTCAATAAGGTAAGGAGGTACATCCGGTTGAATATCAAAGAAGCCGCTTCCCGGCTGGGGATTTCCGCAAGAGCCATTCGTTTTTATGAGGAAAAAGGGTTAATTCAGCCTGCCAAGCAGGTCAGCAACGGATACCGCACTTATACGGAAAATGACATTTGGCGTTTGCAGACAATAGCAGCGCTACGCGAAATTGGCATGTCTTTGCAGGATATTACTCACGCGCTCGCCGAGATAGATCAAGGTAACCAGCAGGGGTTAGAGGAATATCTGGAGTTGCAGCAAGCGGTGATGTACGCCCAGTGGGTGGAGTTAAAACGTATGATGGATACAACCCAGCGGATGATCGACCTGAACCGTCAGGACGGGGCGCTGGATGTCAGCCACCTGCATGATCTGGCTGGCAGTGCACGCAGACTGCGGGAAGCAAGGCAGAACTGGCATGACCGCTGGAATTATGATAAACAAGCGGCCATCCATGATCAGCGGGTTCAAACTATGACAGATACAGAGGATTACACTCCACAAGCAGATTCAACCCTATCCACGACTGCGTCCTTAGGCCACGTACAAACAACAGCAGACAAGCCATTTAACCTATACCGTAATTACGACGAAGCATTAGAACAGACCTTGCAGTCTATTGCTCCTCAGCCTGGAGAAACTGGCTTGGACATTGGCACTGGGACAGGCAATCTGGCTGGCAGAATGCTGCGTCAGGGTGCTGTCATGACCGGGATCGATCAATCACGGGAAATGCTGCGAACATGCCGCCTCAAGTATCCTCAGATGCAGGTGAAGCTTGGTAATTTTCTGGCCTTGCCTTTTGCCGATCAATCCTTCGACTTTGTTGTATCCAGCTTCGCCTTCCATCATCTGGGTCCGGATCAGCAACAGCTCGCTTTGGAAGAAATCCAGCGTGTGCTCAAAACCAGCGGCACGAGCAGAATCTGTCTCACCGACCTGATGTTTAGGGATTCCGCCCATCGTGACGCTTACCTACGACATGCCAAGGTCACAGGCGACAAGGAACAACAACGCGCTTTGCACGAGCGCCATTTCCCATTGCTGGACGAATTACACTGCCGTCTGACTCACCTGGGCTACGAGACCAAACATGTCCGTCATAATGAATTATTGCATACCGTACTTGCGGTTCCGCTATAATAGCAGGTATCTGACAACAACCTCCAGCGAAACACGAATGATATAGGAAAGAGCCAACTCTCCGAAAGGAGGTTGGCTCTTATTGCTGGTCTCGCTAGAGAGGACAGCAATGACTAGTTTACATATAAATATCAACAATCGTACGCTCAGCCGTGCCGCTTACTTCTTTGAACGCATCCAGCGAGATGCATACCCCGCCTTCACGATAACGGTTCACTGTACGCTCACCAGCCACGTCTTTGCCATTCACCGTTACACGGCTGACAGCTTTCTCATTCAGGTGGTAGATAAACGTCACCGGCGTGCCTGCATATTCGAATTCGAATTGCATGCCATCCAGCTCAGCTGGCAGTACCGGGTCAATGACCAGATTACCGCCTTCCTGACGAATACCGAGTGCATTCGAGATCAACTGGTTCATGTAGATTCCAGGGCCGCTGGAGTAGATTCTCCATCCGCCTTTCACTTCTACCGTCCCTTTGCGAAGCTGGTCAAAATGTTCCTGTGCCTCGTAACGGGTGTTGAACTTGCCATCCGAACTACTGAAGTACGCGTTCGCTTGGCGAATCTCTGCATTAGGCACAACCTCACGGATCCCCACCGGATTGATCATCGCCAGACCGTTCCACACTTGATCCGTTTTACCCAGCTTCGCCATCGCTTCCACGTAACGGATGTGGGCATGCACATATTGCAAACCGATCTCACGTCCGAAGTTGGATGCTTGCTCTGCACGTTTGAAGTGTGTGCTCACACCGCCAGCATATTGCGCAGGACGGTTCATCAGACGTACGCCATCCGGGCAGAGGAACTGTTCACGAATGAGTGCATAGTGTGACTCAGCCTGTTCTGCGTTCAGCAGTTCGCCGATCATGCTGCGTGTCATTGGCAACAGACGATATTGGATACCAGTCTCGGTGTCTGTCGGGTGCAGCATCAGCTTCGCCCGATCTGCCTCTTCCATGTACACAAAGCCTGGAATTACATCTGTGCCCAGCATGTAACGGTTGAAATCCTCGCGGATGCCCTGTGCCAGTTCGGCAAGCTCTTGCGCAAAAGCTTCGTCTTTGGACTTCAACGCCTGTGATAACACGTTCACGGACTGATACGTCAAGGCAACCGTCCAGCTACTCACCATGTATTGCTTGAGTTGTGCATTAGCTGGTTGCAGGGTATCATCCCAGTCTCCATCTCCATAGGAGGACAGGAACGTATCGTGCAGGAAGTGTGCACGGATATACTCGATCTCTTTTTTCGCGTGATCCAGTACGGTTGCTGTCTCTTCTGTGAATCCAAAGCTGTGTTTAACTGTATAAGGCACTTTCTCATCCAGAATGGCATAATCGCGTGTCGCAGTAAGGTAATCTGCCAGCACTTTCAGCGGCCATACGATGATATCGCCATGGCTCTCTTCCTGTTGAATCGCAAAGTACTTGTCAAACATAAACCATTGCGGCCAGTTACCATCATCTTCGTATTGGTGTGTGTACACCATTTTGATGATATCGCGAACCTGCTCATATTTTTGAGTGGCCATGAAATACTCTACCGGACCTTGGCACACATCACGCGTACCCCATGCCGCACCGCCGTATTGCTCCAGACCATGAGGCACAGAGTAGTGAACCAGCATGTTGTGGGTGTACCACCAAGCAAGTGCGTTGACTTTGAACAGATCTTCCGCATCCTGGCTCTCGCCGCGCGACAAACGGAAACCATTCATGACACCTGCAAAGAACTCACGGTATGCCTGCACTTCTTCTTCAAAAGAAAGAGTAGAAGTTGCTGTGTCAGCACCCGCAGTCGCCTGACCTTCCAGCACGCCCTGAACCTTCAGCGTCCATTCCGCAGTCTCTTCTAAGCTTAACGTTACAAGTGAAGCAGCACCACTGCGAACACCGCTGGCAAGAAGTGTTTCGTCCCCGGCTTGTACAGAGGCACCTTCAACAGTCATGCGGTACTCCAGCTCAGGATACGTTCCTGCACTCAGAGACTTCGAATCCGCTTTGAAAATCAATGTGCTACCATCCTGCGTCATGTGCAGTGGATACTCGTACTCATTCACGTTCATCGTAATCTGGTTCGTCACCAGGTAACGATAAGCTTTGCCACTTGTAGAACGCACATTCATGCGTACTTCCGTAGAATGCGTCGTTGTGTAATTCGTCACGATGAGTGTATCGGACTCCATTTTGTATATCCAGCGAGCATAGTTAAACCCAATCTCGAACAAAGACGGCATCGTCAGCAGACGATATTGCCCATCGATCTCAACATAGATGCGTTGTCCGGCCGTTTTTGGCACGTTCAGAGCATTGCGGGCATTACTGATCATTTTATTAAAATTGGTGTTACCAATGACAAGCTGTGAGTTAAACATTCCGTACATATACGAGGTGGTTGTAATAACCTGTGCACCAAGTTTTACATTACCGCCGCTCATCAGAATATGTCCGTGTGGACGCTCCACCAGCAGTTCTTTGGCTTTCAATACGATATGCTCGTAAGATTCGGTAAAGAAGGACAACAGCCGATCCCCGCTACGTTCTTCCTGATGACGGTCAGGGTACAGCTGGTTAATCTCTTCCTGCGTCAGATCCAGTGCCGCCAGTGGCTCACCCAGAGACGAGGAAAGTTTCACCTGTTCAAATACTTCACCTTGTTCTGCGTTCAAAGCCTGTACTTCGTTCCATCCTGCTGCAACTTCATCTCCATACTCCAGTGCGGTAATACCCGATGCATGGTTAGGCTTCGCCAGTCCGTAGAAAACAACCTGTGCCTCACCGTTCAATTCCAACAACTCGGATTGCAATGCAGTATAAGCGAACTCATACTGGTAAGTTTCGTTTGCCAGAGACGGGCGACTCAGGCTTTCAGGTTGATTGGTTTCTTTGTAAGATAGTCCGAAGAACTGGAATCCATCTGTTGAGTAACCCACCGCTTTGGTCAAAGAGCCTTGTTGCATGTAAGGGAACACGCCGCCCTGTGGCTGGTTTTGACGTGAACATACCACATAGCCTTTTGCATCATCTTCAAATACCGTATGGTCGATATATTGCGACAGATAGGCTTCATTACTACGTACTGCGCCCGGATCAGCAAGTCCCACATCTTGTCCATACACCACATCAACACGCTGCTGTTGTCCTGTAATCTTCACATCCCAGAACCAGATTCCTTGCGGGGCAAGCGTAAATACAACTTTATACTGGATCGCCTGTCCTGCAGGGTTCGGTTGCACACTGCCTGTCCAGATCAGCTGACGGTCTGCATGTAATTTGCTCGTAGATACTTGGCTACCGGAATGCACGCCGAGGAGAGGGAAGGAAAGAATCTCCCCATTTTCTCCGTATACACGCAGGTATAGATTATTCAAAGACCCATCAATCGGGTTGCTAAGTAGTTGATTCAGCATGGTTGAGCCGGAAGTGGCTTGATACAAATCTCCACTGTTCAAAAAAGTAAATGTGACTTCTCCGGCTGCCAGACGAATCGTTTCATTCATGGTTGTTGCCATCTCTCTATCACTCCTTAAATTAGTTTACGACTTAAAATCGAAACGTTTCGATATTTTTGAAAAAGAATAGGGCTCCCTTTGAACCGGTCGTTCCCGACCCGTTCCAACGATAACCCTCATGCTGTAATACAAGTAACACATTGTGTTCACTTACAGATCACACTTCTCGTCGTTATGTATCCATCTTAGCCAAGTCTTGCTGTGATGAATACTTGCTCTGCCTTTTGCATCTACTGCCCCAGTTGCCACCAATATTACATACCATGATGCAAACTCGGTAACCTTATTTCCTACTCTCGACCTTAAGGAGACCCCACGGACCCGCGCTCTACCAGATCAATCGTTAATGTATAGGATGGATTAACACTCTCTCCATTCAACATCTGGAACAGCAGATGCCCGGCCAGTGATCCCGCCTCATGCTTCGGCTGACGAATCGTGGTCAGCGGTGGTTGAATATATTCAGACAGCTGGATATCATCGAATCCAATAACGGAAACATCTCCCGGCACCGAAATACCACTCTCTTCAAATGCCTTCAGTCCACCAATAGCCATCTCGTCATTCCCGTAAAACACTGCTGACGGCAGCTCTCCCTGCATAATCATCATCTTGGTCGCGCTGAAACCGCCCTCGCGCACAAAATTGCCGTTCAAACGCCACTTGGATTTTTCGGTAAGGCCTGCTTCCCGCATCGCTCGGAGATACCCCTGGTAACGTAGCGCATTATCATAGGAATTGGACGGTCCGCTTATATAAGCAATATTCTCATGCCCCGCTCTAATTAGACGGCGAGTCGCCAGATATCCTCCCTGCTCTCCATCCACCAGTACGCTAACAAGATGATCGCCAGATAGCTGTCGATCCATGACAATAATGGGGAATCGCGACCCGGCAGACTGAACCAGGATATCATCATCGATGTTATGAGCCAGAACAACGGCTCCGTCCACTCTTTTTTCACGCAAAAAACGTACGGCCGTTGAATCCCCTCCACCCATCGAGCTGCACGCAATCAGGTCATACCCGTTCGCCAGCGCCACATCCTGCACACTACGAATCAACTCGGAGTAATAAGGTCCCGACAAGTCTGTCAAGATTAGCGCGATGGTATTGGTCCGGCTCCGTTTCAGATCCATGGCAAAGCCGTTTTTACGGTAATTCAGTTCCCGTGCTGCCTCGAGCACTTTGGCTTTGGTCTTGGCACTAACCTTGCTGTCCCCATTCAATGCATAGGAAGCAGTAGAGAGTGCTACACCCGCCAGCTTTGCCACATCCTTGATCGTTGCCATTCCTAGTTCGCCCCTTCTTGCTTCACTCGTCCATGACTATTTCGTTCTGTGCTCTGTTCTTTTATAGTTACTATTCATTGTAATGCAAATATTTTGAGATGATGTTTCAGGGTACCTCTAAAGTATGTTATGGTTGTACTATTATTATAAATCTTGAGTTGCTTCTAAACCATTTCAATTATGGATCGAAACGTTTCGAGGTATTTCCAAAAAAATAATTCATGCTCAACCTTCTTGTCTCTCTGCTGTAGTACAAACAAAACTGTAGTCATGATTCGTTCCTTCGTAATCAAATTCTTCTTAATCATATAAAAAGAAATATTGAGAAATCTGCTCTACACAACAGATTGAAACGTTTCGACATTTTCATTATAGTCGCTAGTGATAGCGATTTCAACCATTTTATTTGATTTTCGCAGAAAAGAAGAACATATTCAATACGTTCATATCTCACTTTGAACCTCACACTGCCTTCAACGCTTATGTTCAGCATCGATTGTAAAAAGAAGACTTGCTTTATAGGAAAGCCTATACCTCAAATTGTCCCAAGATCAGCCTTAAAAATCCAACCTAAGATCAAAATAAAGATTATAGATAAATATCCATATAAAGCAAGTCAAACGATCTAACGAATGAGACTTACACGGGATCAGATTACTTTTTTACCGCATGAATAAAATGAATCGTCTCAAAAGCAGACAAGTCATCTGTTCGTTGACTGAAATACCGCTCCTGTACTTCTTCAGGGGATAGATGCTCATAGATGAGAAGACCTGCTTTTTCCAGCAGATGCTCCATGTCTTCATACGTGAAGCAGGATAGCATCGGTTCGCCCCCCATCGTAGCCATTTTGACCATGTTTTCGACACGGTTATATTTGCCCTTTTCCTGAAAGAGATGTTCATCTGCATAATCAAACACGATTGAACTTCCAGCTGGAAGAGGTGCAAAAGCGTGATGAATTAAACGACAGAGGTCTTCTTTGGGCAAATAATACGAAACGCCAAGCAGTGTAAACATGGTTCTCACATCTCGGAATAGACTGCTCCAAGAATCCGTACGAATCATCTCACGGGTGAAGTCCATGGGTACAAAATGAAGATTGCGTGGAATAACCAGCTCTGCCTGCCTCAAACGCTCTTTCTTTAACTGCTGTTCAGATGGGAGATCTACCTCGAATATGTCCAACTCATCCCCCAATTCCGGGTGTCTAAACGCAAACGTGTCCATACCGGCACCAAGAACAATCATCTGCTTCACGCCCAGCGCAGCTTCCTGTAGCATCACCTGTTCACTGTAGGCAGAGCGAGCCAGCGTGATCGGTGACAGCTGGACTTGGGTTATCCATTTTAATATCTGATTTGAATCACCCCTGAACTGATGATCCGCATCCGGGTGAAAGAAATGAATGCCTCGTATCATGTTTTCGCTAATTGTTGCGAATTCTTCTGAAGTGATCAGTTTTCGACTTACAAAATCATTAAAGATAAGTGGTTCATCATGCTCCATATGGTAGGCTCGGGCAAATGCTGAAATCAGAGACGTTATACTGGACTCCTTCTTCTCGCTCATCATGTTCCTCCCGTATCAACAAAAATAAGGTCCCCCTGGCCAGGAGAACCTTAGTATATACGGAAAGTTTATATATGTAAATTATAGCATATATAAACTTTTTTGTCAATCTCATTTTTAGATAAGTTCATTAGAATCTATATTATTTCAGTCGTCTCTGTTGTTTAGATTCAGTACGTTCATTTTGTCCGTTTCACTTAGAATCCTATGCGTCCAAGCCGTATTCCCGAGTCTCCCGGTTACGGTTCAGCGCAGCATGTAATACAAATCCAAGCAGGGCTATTGAAGCCGTCCCGGTTGCCAGCCATGCTACAGGGATTAGACCCTGTTTATCATACATAACCCCCATCGCATACGGCCCGATTACACGTCCAACCGCTCCAATTCCGCCCGAGACACCAATGTAAAAAGGGGCTGCCCTCCCCGCATGCTCCGATATAAATGCCGGTGTTGCCGGTGAGATTAACATCTCTCCGAAAGTAGCGAGCACCATCGCAAGTACCATGCCCGGATAATTGTACATCGTGATCATAACAATGTAGGCGAGCCCATAAAATAAGGCACTTGCTGTCATCTGGGCGCTGGAGGTACGAGCCATCGTACGTTTTATCCAACTGGTGAATGGTTGCCCCACAAAGATCAGCACCCCGTTAAGTGTCCAGAGCAGACCGTACATTCTTTTCTCCAATCCTTCTGAAATAATATACGGGGATACGCCTGTATTCCAGATGGAGTTGCCAAACAAAAGGAACAACACACCAAGACTCATAAACAGATACAGCCGAGTGTTTCCCAGCAGTGTCCAGATGCCCGGACCGTCTGGTACGGTTTTACGTTTCGTCAGCTGTACTTCTCCCTGCTCCGGCTCCGCCCGGGAAAGATAAAACCAGAAAAACACTGCAAATCCTGCTGAGGTCACCCCGTTTAACACAAAGCTCAGATGATATGAAAAGTCAGCGAGAAATCCGCTAAGCGCCGTTCCAATCGCCACACCGATGTTGTTCGCCACATAAATAATGTTAAACAGTTCTCCGCGCCGCTCGGCAAACCGGAAGCCGATAAACGCTTGAATTGCAGGCAACGATAATGAACTGAATAACCCAATCCAACCCATTGCACAGATAAAAACAACCCAGTACGCGCTAATCCAAGGCAATGCGAACAATCCTGCCGCGTTTAGTGCAAGCGAACCAATGATTAGTTTTTTCACACCTACACGATGGTATAGAGAGCCACCAAGCAGCTGTCCAAAAATACCACCCAGAGATTGAATCAAAATAACAAAACCTGCGTTTGCCATCGTGCGCCCCAGCTCGTCGAATACATACATAGTCGTCAGCGGCCACATGAGAGCACTACCCGTGGCACTCACCATGCTTGCCAGCAAAAACACTTTCACTTCTTTTGGATAGTTATCCAGCCATCTCAACATTTTACCCATACTCCTTACATCTTCTAGCCTGACATACCCTTACCATTGTCCGCACAAAAGGCTCCCGCACACGTGGCACAACTCGCCACGGCGGAAGCCTGTAAGTTAAAGATATTATAATATGAATCTATATTACATCAAAACTATCTGGCTGCAAGCACACTCATTGCCGCTTCACTTCAACAGTGGCCGAGAAAAAGGTTGCACCGTTCCCCATATCCGACAAGCGGCCCGATGTCAGGGAATTGGAGCGCTGTTTTTTGCCCTCGCCGTCCCACCACAGTCCTTGGCTGATGACCGTTCCCGGAAGCATGGCATCCGTAACTTTGGCGGTCAGTTCAATACGTCCCCGTTCATTCCATACCACAACCGCATCGCCATCCTGTACTTCGCGGCGAGCCGCGTCCTCTGGATGAATTTGCAATAGCGGCATCTTCTCCAAACGTTGATGTTTAGCTGAATTACCAAAGTTGGAATTCAAGAAATTATGGTTCGGCGGAGATACAAACATAAGTGGATACGCTTCATCTGGACCAGCCGGATTCTCTCCATCAAAACCTTCAACTAACGCGGCGTATGTCGGTAATGGCGGTAGTCCCTTCTGCTGCATCTGCTCGGAGTATAATTCAATCTTGCCTGATGGCGTAGGCAAATGTTCCAGGAAAGATTCATGAGCCGACATGTCCAGCTTCACAAACCGCTGTTGCTTCAGACGATCCAGTGTAATCCCATTCATATAAGGGTTCTCCGTGCCCTGAAGTGCGTTCTCAATCATCTGCTCCGGCTTCTCACCAAAGATGTCCGCATCATAACCCATGGCTTGGCCAAGTAACGAGAACAGCTCCACATTGCTTTTACTCTCGCCGATTGGTGCGATCACCGGCTCTTGTAGCTGGACATACTGGTGCCAGTAGGACAGGTATAGGTCTGTTGCTTCAAAAGATGATGTCGCTGGCAGCACAATATCTGCATATTTTGCCGTATCCGTCATGAACAGGTCATGAACCACAGTAAACAGATCTTCCCGTGCAAAACCTCGCTCCACTCGTTCCGTATCCGGTGCTACCACCAGTGGATTGCTGCAGTAAACTAACATAGCCCGGATCGGCTGCTCCGCCTCCAGCAATGCTTCGCCAATCCGGTTCATGTTTACGACCCGCGGATTGGCATTTTGCCTTAGGTCAGGCCGCTCCAACGCGTCACCGTTGGTGCTCCCGTAGCTGTTCGTGCGAACTGCACCGCCGCCGCGCTTCAGCCACTGCCCTGTAATTGCAGGCAAGCAGGCGATGCTGCGCACGTTCATGCCCCCATTGTCATGGTGCTGCAAGCCATTGCCAATGTGAATATGAGCGGCCTGCGCTCTTCCGTAGAGCTGTGCCAGCTCTACGATCGTTTCTTCCGGCACGCCTGTAATGCGTGCTACGCGCTCCGGTGTGTAACTACGGACATGCTCGCGTAGTGCTTCGTGTCCCACGGTATATTTTTGCATAAACGCTTCATTCGTCAGTCCTTGCTCAAACAGCACATGCATCATTCCCAGTGCCAGCGCACTGTCCGTACCCGGATAGAGCGGGATGAACCAGTCCGCCCATTGTGCCGTACGATTTCGGTGAACGTCAATGACAACGATTTTGGCACCGTTCTTACGAGCCTTCTCCGCCAGTACAACCTGATGCATATTGGTGCTGACAATGTTCCCACCCCACACCACAATCAGATCTGCATGCTCTGTATCCTCAGGCAACGTGCCGTGGTTGGCTCCCATCGTATATTTCCAGCCTGTGTTACCGGCAGCATTACATATCGTCTGCTCCAGCACGCTTGCGCCAAGCGCATTGAAGAAACGCCGATCCATGCCGTCGACACCTAGCACACCCATATTACCGTAAAAACTATAAGGTAGAATGCTCTCAGGTCCATACGTTGCAGACAAGTCTTTGAACTTTCCTGTGATTTCCTGAATCGCTTCGTCCCAACTGATACGCTCGAACTTGCCTTCACCTTTGGCGCCGACACGTCGCATCGGATATTGAAGTCGCTCGGGATGATACACCCGCTCCGTCATATTTCGAACTTTATTACAGATTGCACCCCTCGTAATCGGATGATCCGGATTACCGGTGACCTTCGTAATTTTACCGTTTTCTTTATGTAATAGCAGACCACATGTGTCTGGACAATCGAGCGGGCATACCGCTGGAAATACACCATTCTCCTGTTCAATCATCATTGGGCTCCCCCTCTTTCAATAGCTATCCCTATATCATATCCCGTTCAGGGTTATAACGTAAAGAGAACAGAATGAATCGGCCAAATCTTCATCATTGCTGGGTAGCATGTTATGTGTGCAAACTGGTCATTCCATTCGAAAACTTTAATTTCGAAAAAAGTTTTCTGCCTATGATTCATTCTCTGAACCCTAGGGTAAATTAAGAACAAGGCATTAGGCTGGTGTTTCCCCACTTCCTCCTCATGCCATATCATGGACCACTCCCGAAATTCGCCATGCTCAGGTTTCGTTCCCCCGAACCTTGTCATGGCGAATTTAATTTTGGGCAAAAAAAAAGATGACCCCCTCCCATCTCTCCACGATCAACCCTGTCGTGAAGCGATGAAATGCATCATCTCACTTCGTTATTCCGTATTCTTACAAATATGATGCTACAATGCTCCTAAGTGTCGACTCTCCCATAAATTACGCCTGTTTACTCCACATCGCTCTACCTTCTGCTTCCACTGAAGAAACCATAGCAGGAACAACCGTCTCCGGCTTGGCCGCTGGCTCTGTTTTACGCAGATATACCATCCAATACGCAGCCGCTACGAACAACGCTCCACCCGTTAAATTACCTAGCCAAACCGGAATAAAATTCATGACGTACTGGCCCCAGGAAAAGTGCCCCTCAAAGATCGCCGCTGGAATCAGAAACATGTTGGCCACAACGTGCTGAAATCCGATAGCCACAAACGCCATCGTTGGAAACCAAATGCCCAGAATTTTACCGCTCATCGTATCGGATGCATAAGACAGCCAGACAGCCAGCGCTACCAGCCAGTTACAGCCTATGCCTGAGATAAAAGCCTGCAGGAAGCTGTCATGCAATTTGTGTCCTGCCATATCAACCACTTTGCTCAGGTATACACCCTCTGCGGTGAGCCCAAGCACATGACCAAAGAAAAAGGCCACAAACAATGCACCGAGCAAATTACCCACGGTCACAAGTAGCAGGTTCTTCAACATGCTGGCTGGAGAGATTTTACGTGTGATTGCAGCGAGCGGTACAGCCATCATATTGCCCGTTAACAGTTCTCCACCACCAATCAAAACCAGAATCAGACCTACCGGGAACACCGCCGCTCCGATAAACGTTGCAATGCTCCCCCACTCCGCTGGTGCAGATGCAATTACGCGAATATCGAGCAGAAACCCAAGCGCAATAAAGGCTCCCGCCAGGAAACCAAGAATCAGCACAGAAGAAACCGGATTCTGTGCTTTCTTAACACCAGCCTGCGCCGTATATTGTGCAACCTCCAGAGGTGTTTTGGTCGCCATATGTCATCCTCTCCTTTGTCTTCTATCCGTTCGCAAATCATTGAATTCATCTATGGTTTTATTGTATCTCGACCTTGTCGAAAACTTTGTGCAAATAATCACAAAGTAATCTAAGAAGATAATTCAATTTGCTACTTAGACGACAAAAAAAGAAGACTGACGATACGATCGCCAGCCTTCCTTCTGTCTTTATTTTATGATGTACCCAATTTTAATATCGTTGCTAGCCGCCTACATTCATGACTCACCTCACGACTTACACCAGCGCTGGCGCTTTAACCTCTACCGGAGGCAGGGCTTGCAGACCTGCTGTGTTCAGGAAGTTCCAAGGTTTGTTGTAGTGCGGTTGGAAGAAGAAGTCGATAAACGCCAGCTCATCCACCGTCATGTTGTTCTGAATACAAACCGAGATCGTATTGATCGACTGCGTCAGATCCACTTGTGACATTACCTGTGCACCGACAATCCGGCGAGTCGCTTGTTCGTAAACCACTTTAAGCAACAGTTTCTCAGCCGTTGGCATGAACTCAGGACGGTAGCTGTCTTCCAGAACAACCGATTCGACAACAAGCCCCTCTTCTTTAGCAGACATCTCGGTCATTCCTGTTCCTGCAATATTTTGCTCATAAATTTTGATGCCCGATGTGCCCTGTGTTCCCATATAAGGTGTCGTTGGACGAACCAGGTTTCTCGCTACGAGTGTACCCATCCGCACGGCGTTTGTTGCTAGTGGAATGTAAGCCGCTTTGCCGGTTGGATTGTAGTGGATCGCACAGCTGTCACCTGCAGCAAAGACATCTTCCTGACTAGTTTGCATATATTTATCGACGATAATTGCACCGTTTGGCAACATATCCACTTGGCCTTTAAGCAGCTCCGTATTTGGACGGAATCCGATGCAAAGAATGACCAAGTCAGTCTCAAACTCCCCTTTGGATGTGATGACTTTGTTTACCTTGCCGTTCTCGCCCGTAAATTTCTGTACGGTTTGACCGAGAGCCAGTTTAATGCCTTTATTCGTGAGCGTATCTTCAATTCCATCTGTAAATTCAGGATCAAGGTATTTGTTCAAAATACGATCCACGCTGTCGATCAGCGTCACTTCTTTACCGTTCATCTGGAATGCTTCGACCAGTTCCACACCGATGTATCCTGCGCCGACTACAGTAACACGTTTCGCATCTTTGGCTTTTTCGATAATAGTGTTGGAGTGATTGTAGTTTTTGCAAAGCAGGATGTTATCCATCTCGATGCCTTCCAGCTTCGGCACAACAGGCCATGAACCTGTAGTCATGATCAGTTTGTCAAATGTATCTTCAAATTCTTCCCCGGTTTGCAGATTTTTAGCCCGCAAGGTGTGGCCTTTGGCATCCACTGCTGTAACTTCGTGAAGCATCTTGGTCACTACCCCGAGATCTGCCAATTGATTCGGCGAAGAGTAGAACAGGCCGTCAGGGTCTTTGACTACTCCACCTACGTAGAGCGCAATACCACATGACAGGAAAGAGATATTATCATTGCGTTCATATACGGTAATGGTGGCATCCGGGTATAATTTGGCGGTATTTACGATGGCTGCTGTTCCTGCGTGTGTACATCCGATGACTGCGATTTTCATGAGAGTTCCTCCTTGGAGTATATAAAAAATGAGTTTAATAAACATGGTTGATTTTGTGAAATAATTCACTATTTGTTCGGTAGATCACTTGTGATTTATTTCACTTTATACACTCATTATAATGTGATCTTTTTCACAATGCAATAGGTTTTGCAAAAATAAATTCAATTTCCTCATAAAACATGCGACAGTTCTACTTTTTTCTTAAGTTCGCCATAGATTTTATCGTTATAAGTACGGACCCAATCTTATTTTCACTGCTTACATTTTCCCCGAGTTGCCTATTGCTTATGCTCTCCAAATCATTCAAATTCCGTTTTAGCGCAGTGCCAGCTATCTTCTATCGAACACAATGGGCAGGATGAATGAACAGAATGCAAAAATGGATGCCATTTGAAATTAAAGGTTGATTTCTTTATTGGTAAGCGCTTACAATATATAGAATCCTTTTATTGGATTATATGTTATATATGTTCCATATTAGTTCGGAAAAATAATAGCTTGAGGAGGCGTTCACTTGAGTACCCCTAAATTGTTAGCCCCATTACGCATCATACCCGTTGCACTTTCTATGGCCATGATCACTGCCGCATTAGTCACTCCACATGCCGCTGCTGCCGATGTTAATCCTTCCTCCGCCCCAGTGACAATTAAAACCGAAGTGTTGCCAAGCCAGAAGTCTAGTTCTACCCTTGTAGATGTGTCCTCTTTGTTGCAGAAATTCAGGGATATTAGCAACTTCGCCACAGGGGATCTCGCCAAAGATACGGCTTATGCATTGAATATCGTATCCTGGCAGATGCCGCACGGCGGCTTTTACAAAGACATGGAGAAACAATATGCTACCCCTTGGAATGGTGTAACGGAACGTTCTGGCTGGAAAGACCCGAGCGGTGTTGAGCTTGGAACCTTCGATAATGATGCTACAACATCGGAAATCCGCTTCCTGACTGAAATGTATGTCAAAACCGGTAATCCGATCTTTAAGGACAGTGTCCGCAAAGCCGTTGATTTTATTCTCGTGTCACAGTACCCTTCGGGTGGCTGGCCTCAGGTCTATCCTAAACGCAGTAATTATTCGGATGCCGTAACGTACAATGACAATGCGATGGTGCAAACGATGATTCTACTAGATGATATCACCCAGCGCAAACACGGGTTTGATAATGATATTCTGACGAGCCAGGAACGCAGTAAACTAAAGCTTGCATTAGATAAAGGTATTGCTTATACGCTGAAAGCCCAGATTATAAATAAGGGAGTACCTACTGTCTGGGGTGCACAGCATGATCCTGTGACCTATGAACCGTTACCTGGCCGAGCCTATGAGCTGGCTTCCAAATCGGGATCAGAGTCAGTTGCCATTACCGCTTTCCTTATGTCTCTACCTCAGACACCTGAAATCGAACATGCTGCTAAAAGCGCATTGAAATGGTTTGATACCGTTCGTGAAGATGGCACCAAATACAATCGGCAAGGCCCCGTTTATTTCGAGCCCGATGCTGGCAGTGTCATTTGGTACCGTTTCTATAACGTCGATGAAGATATTCCTTTTTACGCAGATCGGGACGGCAAAAAATATATGAACATTCTGGACATCAGCGAGGAGCGCAGACATGGCTATTCATGGGCTGGAAGTTATGCTCGTAATCTGCTGAAGCTTGCCTCCGAACAAGGGTATTACAAGCTTAGCAAGCCACTTCCCAAATCATAATAATTTTGAGTAGAGTATTCTGTGTAGATACAACACTTTAGACAATAAAAAGAAGCCTGTCCCTGCGAAATAGCAGGACAGGCTTCTCGTCATCATACGTTTACCTTACAGCAGATGTAGCACATTAACCTAGCAATTGCTCAATCGTTGCACTCATGGACTCTGGTGATTCTTTCGGTTCAACGCGGCCAACAACTTCACCTTCGCGGTTCACAAGAAACTTGGTAAAGTTCCATTGAATGTCGCTGGTTTCACCTGATCCGGGCTGTTGTTCTTTCAAATATTGAAAGAGGGGATGAGCCTCTTCTCCGTTCACATCTACTTTTGCAAAGACCGGGAAATTAACGCCGTAGTTAATCTGGCAAAAGGATTCAGCTTCTTCGCTTGTTCCCGGCTCCTGCCCACCAAATTGGTTACAAGGGAATCCGAGTACGACGAGGCCTTGATCACGATAACGGTCATAGAGCTTCTGCAATTCACCGTATTGCGGGGTCAATCCACATTTACTCGCTGTGTTTGCAATAACGAGCACCTTGCCTTGATACATATCCAGCGGCACTTCCTGATTTGCGGTGGTTACCGCCTTGTACGAATATACGGACATTGCTAATTCCTCCTATGAGATCGTAATATCCCAATTATAAACGTGTTCAAGTGTGAACTTCAAATTTACCGGGAAGCTACAATCGCCTCATATCGAGTTTGCCGCTCAGCTTTGCTCAGTTTGGGACACGTGTAACAATAATCTTGACCCCCGTCCACCTTATAATACAGGCAGCATGTTGACTTCATTAAGATCTTCTCCCCCGGTTGATACGGGCTGTCTATCTCTACCGGCTTGAATTTCAACAGATTTTTACGTAATCCCAGAACTTCCGGTGGCATCGTTATGACATGCTCATACCCCTGAATAACAGCTTCTCGCTCCTGATCTGTAATCTCCATCTGAACAGCCAGCGTTTTGAACCATCTCAGGATCGACGCAAGCTGTGCCCACATCTGACCTGTATTCGCCCCGCCAGCCAGTGCCACTCCTTCAATTAAAGGCCGAAGCTGTTCTCCGTAATAAGCTGCAAGCATCGCCTGACGTGTAGATGTAGAAGCTACCGCTGAGTGGTGCTCGTCGTTGACGGGGGGTGCTGGATGAGCCTTTTCAGCGTCATCTAGCAGTTGAAAATGAAATGCGGGATATCCGTCCTGCAGGGTGAGTTGTAATCGAATATTATCCAGAGAAATATCCAGCACCTTGTCACACATCGCGTTTAGGTGATGTATACCCAAGAGCAAACCACGAACGGAATGCATGAAATACACCGCTGCGGTTTGCAAGCTATCTGCACGCAAATGTTCGTTATATGCTGTTAGCATATCTCTTGCCTGCTCTGCGTCCCTTAACGAAGCCAGAGGTGCAGCGTAAACAGAGTTCAAAATGGGATTCCTCGAAATACGTGCATATTGTTCAAGCCAGGTGTAATTGATTGCGCTCATTAATTGAAACCTCCTGTGAATGCGAATGAGCCGCGTGCTAACAGCGCACAGCGGCTTCATATCTATAATTCAGGATCGCACATCCGATCCAGCTCGTTTATTTTAACTGCCTGTTGCTTGCACACGATGTTCGGCGCGACCTGCCGCATGAACCATCGCACTGTTCACTACCTTGGTTTCAGGAGCAACTGGTTTTGGACGTTCGCCAGCGAGCGCATATGGCAAGCAGAGCGGTACATTGGAGCGCGGGTCCATAACGATGTCGGCTTCAATGTTAAATACTTCACGCAGCACGTCTGAGGTCATCACTTCAACTGGGGAACCTTCTGCAATGGCTTTACCTTGCTTGATGCCGATCATATGCTGTGCATACCGAGATGCATGATTCAGGTCATGGACGACCATCACAATGGTACGATTAGCAGTGGCATTTAGATGCTCCAGCAACTGCAATACTTCAAGCTGGTGAGCCATATCGAGGAAGGTTGTCGGCTCGTCCAGGAACAGAATATCTGTTTCCTGTGCAAGTGCCATAGCGATCCACGCACGTTGACGTTGTCCACCGGACAACTGATCGATCGGACGGTCATGAAACTCCGTCATGCCAGTCACTTCGATCGCCCACTCAATCATGCGTTTGTCTTCTGCACGCATGGAACCGAATCCTTTTTGATAAGGGAAACGACCATAGGAAACCAATTCTGTAACGGTCAGCCCTTCCGGTGCTGTAGGATTCTGAGGCAGAATCGCTAGTTGCTTGGCAACTTCACGCGTAGACTGCTTATGGATGGACTTGCCGTCGAGTAACACGCTACCTGCCTTCGGAGACATAATACGTGCCATAGTCTTCAGAATCGTTGATTTCCCCGAACCGTTGGCTCCCACAAGTGCGGTAATTTTCCCTTGGGGAATCTGAATGTTCAGATCCTCAACAATCAGTCTTTCCTCATAAGCGATATCCAGCTTGGACGTCTCCAGACGAAACATGCGATCATCCCTCTCTCATTAATCCCGGTATGTATTCCGGCTATCATAACGACAACGAAATTGAAATTATATTCTGATTCATTACTTCTGAATTTTCCGACGCTTTAACCTTCTAAAAGAAACTGTTTAATCTGCTACACTAAAGATACTGATAATCATTATCACTTGTCAACCAAAAATCCCAATTTTTTTGATGATATAAGGCATTCTTTGCTCGAAATCAGCATCTCGATGGCTACTATGACACTTATTATATGAGAGTATTTCTCAGTCATTCCGTGCGATTTTTCACCGCTCGCCTAATTACCTTAATTTGAATCAATTGATATATGTCTAATTTGTGAACAAAAACAACTCATCAGCACACTTCATCTAGAAAAGATAATTGTTACACAAAAAAAGATGATTCTGAAACCTCCGTTTCAGAATCATCCCTCAAATCTCACTTTATAGTTCCTTGCCAGTTCCAATTCACATGGTGCCTAATACAAATTCAGCTTGGCTTCTGCATCAGGTTAATCGTGATCCCCGAGCCTTCTGCACCTTGCTGGATGCTCACAACTTGATCGGGGTTGATATCGTCTGGCAACTTAATCTGCATGCCATAGGGGTACAAGCGATCTGCTTCTGCCAAGGTTAACGGTGCCTTAGTATCCGTTTTATTCTGGCCCTCTGGTGAAGCTTCATCGGTTGAATTATCACCTGTTTTATTTTGGCTTTGCTCCGGTGATTCATTTGTTGTGCCGGTTGACGCGTTGTCAACTTCGGATGGAGCACCCTTATCCGCTTCACTCGTTGAAGCATCTGGCTGTTCCTTCGAGGAATCACCTTGTTTCGTTGCTGTCTCGTCTGTTACGCCAGTCGTTGAATCAGCTGAACCTTGACCTGTATTTTCTGTATCAGAGCCTTCACCACGACTCAGGCTTTCCCATTGGTCTGTAACATCGATATCCTTTGTGCTTCCGTCATCCATACGTAGCTGAAGGTCCCCCTTTTCAAAAGGAATTCCGCCTGTCTCGCTCCGAAAGCGGATGACTAATTGGGCTGGTGATTTAGACCCTTCCTGCTTGTTCTCTGCAACAATATAAGCAATGTAGTCTGCTGGCTTCTCTTCTGGATTCGTGGCAACTACAGGTTCCCGATCTATGGGTGGCTGTGCCTCAGGTTCAGATGAATTGTTCATCAGAGCATACGTACCACCTGCAACACCAAGAATCAGGAACAACAGCAACAATCCCAGCCACCGTGTTTTCTTCCGTCCTGTTAACATGCGCATGAACGGGGAGGCAAGTTCCGCTTTGGCCCGATCATAGACCGGCTTCAGCGCTTTTCCTGCTTTGGCATAGTACGGCTTAAAAGCAGACTTGGATCGGAACGCTTCCCGATCATGCGTTTTGAAATACAGGATGATGGCATCCGCATATCCTTTATGTGCGTTAGAACCGCGAACAAACATGCGCTGCGCACCAGACCATTCAAAAAAAGTATAGATCTCTTCGGGGTGCCCCATATGACTGCGTGCAAACTCGATCAGACCCGAATAATCAAGCCGATTACTCCCGCTACCCCCACGATAAAACGCAAGCGACAATGCCTCATACGCTGGTGTTCCCGGCTGATTCCGTAGCTCTGCCGCGAGCCAGCGACGAGTCCAGCGCTGAAGCTCATCCCGCTCAGCAAGGGAGAGAGATTCCATTCCTTCTTCCGCATTACCGTCACCGCTAAGCCAAGCTCTGGCTGCCAGCATCATATTGGTTCTTGCAACGACATCCGAACCTTGACGTACCGACCAATCCCGAACCTCATGCTCATGCTGCAAAATATCGATCTGCAACAGTTGCTCCCGATTCACCCGGTCCAGATCAAGATCCTGGATCATAAACAGGTTGATGACATAAGCAAGTTTGTCAGCTAGCTTGGTTAAAGCCTCCTGATATGCAGCCTGTTGGCCGCGAAGAGATGAGGCGGTTGGTTTGCTAGCAGGGGACACAGTCTCAGCACGCTGTCCTGAGTCGGCAAAAAACTCTGTTTGTCCGATATATCCGGTAATTTCCGATTCCATCGCACCACTCTCGGTGATAAAGTCCAAAACGCTAACCCGTTGAAGAGCTTCGTTCGCTGATTGCACCGGATTGGGCGCAGAACACAGTCTTTCCCGTAGCTCGGTACAAGACCGTTCCACTAAAAAAGCGGATTGGATGGCAGATGGATGAGCCGTAACCCATCGCTGGATAAGCTCAATCACACCTGCTGCCGTTTCGGTACGTTTCAGCTGATTGTCCAGATATGGCTCAAACAGCAGTTCGGTCAATGAAGCATTACCCAGCACCTTATCAAAAAAGGCCTGATTCAACTGAGCATCCCGATCCAAAATGGTATACAGCTCCTGCACAGCGCGCAATCGTTTCTGCGCTCGCGCATTGTTTACACCGTAGATAAAATAATCCACAATCCGGGCCTTCACCACTGGTGCAGCGACCCGAAAATACTCACCGATGCGAGAAGCCACCACTTCTTCAGGTACATTTTCCCGCCGTACACTATCCAGTTCCCGGCTGAGCAAGGTCAGGAACAGTTCGTTCAGACGTGAACGCTGCTGTAATCCGCCCTCCGGCTTCAGATATGTCAACAAGCCGCTCAAGACCTCATGTTTGTTATTCAGATATAAATCCTCTACGCCTTGTTCAAGGCTGTAAAATACAGATAGCTCCCCATAGGCTTCGATGGAAAGTTCACGTCCAGGCTCCATGCCTGCCAACATCTCATCGGCAAATCCATAAAACTCGGCCGACCTTGCCTGATCCTGCATCAAAAACCACGCAAATTCTGCATATGGTAACTTCGCAACTGAAGCATCCGCGTGCGTGACACGCCCAGAGACGAGATCAAATGTAAAATCCTTCTCCGTATTTCGATCCTTGGGACGCAGTGTGCCACGCTCCACAAATTGCACATGAATACCTTTCTTGGCCTGTGGCTCTTTGGCAAATGTCATAAAACCAAGCTGACGTCGGAATGCATACGGCAATGCCTTGTACAGCAGACGAAGCAATGCCTTGGCTCCTGCTGTTACTTCCTCTGCTGGCACATCCAGTGCTATGTATACCTTGCGACGTGCCGCCACAGATTGCATCACGGCATACAGCATACGCTTGAACAATGTCTCGTCCATTTTCAGAGCGCTTAGAATCTGGCTCGGTGACGTGTTTGCCTCAAAGCTACCGCCGGGCAGTTCAGTTCCAAGTCCTGCTCCACCTTCTGTCGCTAAAGGCAATGCTGTCAGTGCAGGTAGCTCTGTACCCTGCTCGATATCATATGAGTTGGCGAACACGGCATCCAGCCAGTCGCCACGTTTCATATATTCTTCCGAGCTTGCCGGTGATAGAACATAATTGTGAGCGAAAAACGCGCTGCGCAGGCCGGTAAAATCCGCAGCCTGATACACATTTTGCCCGAGAATGGTCTCGCCACTCTCCAGATGTAGCAGGTGCATCGAAGCCGGATACTTGCTCTCGTCCTTATCACTTCGGCCTGTCAGCTCCGCAGGAGCATCATAGACACAGTAAGGATGAAGTATTTTTTTGATAAAAGAAGGTTCCAGTCCCGGTGATGCAGCCACCGTGTCAAACCCCTCCGTTGTCCGGAATACCCCGCGCCGCTCTCTCGTGTACATCTGCTGTTCAATGGGCGGAGTGTTGGTAGAACGCATCATCCCACTCTCCCCTCAATGTACTTGAGTTTGTATAGCAGCCACAGGAAAGGCTCGTCCACTCGGATGGGACTAACCACGCCCTGAATTTTCATATCTACCGGATTACTTCCCAGCGCAGATACGGCAAAATAAGCGGTGTCTTTGAAATACACATCCATCGTACCTTTAAACGGACGATCCACTTTCTCGATAAAACGGCGAATCTCCCCGTCGATATTCTCAAACTCGGTCAGGTCGAAAGAGTCGCGGTGAACCATGTTGCGGAACACATTGCTGTTGGATTTGATGTAATCTCCCTCCTCGTCCTTCAGGGAATGCAGCATGTCACTTTTGGTGAGCACGACAGCGGTTGGAATATTGGTTTTGGCCTTGTCTTGATAGGCGATAAAGTCACCGAAAAGGGTCAGCACCACATCGCGTGGCTCATCGTACTTCGGCGTCCATTCTCCCGGTTCGTTACCCAGGTTAATGCGGATTTTGTCCCGGATCGAACGAATCTGAAGCGGGTCAACCATGAACAGAATACCTGCCGAGTTTTTGATATGCTGTCCGTGCAAGCCCAGATAATCCTGCTCCACCATACCTTCACCTGCCACGTCAAAAAACACCAGGGTCAGCGGCGCTTTATCCTCGTCCTTGAACACAAACTGAAAAATAAATGGCTCCTGCAGCTTTTCCTTCTGCGTGGAATCCAGCAAGTCGCCTCGTTCGAACAGCGGCTCTTCATAATCCGCACGGAAACGGCGGCTGATCTCGGCATTCAGCGGCATACAAGCGGCATCAAAATGATCCGCAGTATAATGCTGCAACGTATGAATTAAGGAAGTCATATACACGGATTTCCCGACCTGGGATGCACCAATAATTGAAATGATATTGCTTGGTGCCTTACCCGCTGTTACAGGCAACTCATTATGACAATGCGGGCACAGACGGCGGCGTGTCATCACACCGTAACGATCATTCAGGCCCATGACAATGTTATCCGAATAGATTCGGTGCTCCTCCGGTACATCATAAGGTGACAGTACAGCTTCCATATCAAATACCGTATCCAGCCCAAAGCGTTCACGATATCGGTTAAGCTTGGCATCTTCTCCGAGTGCATAATCCTCGTCATCGTCACGATGGTGAGCCGCACGGAACACAACCTCTTCCGGTGAGAATTTGCTAAAGCAGTATGGACATACGATATCGTAGAACAACGGCCGTTCCTCCGGCTGCTGTCTCTTCAAAAACCGGCTAAAAAAACTCATAGACACTCCCCTCCCCTTATCTGTGTAAAATACATCCAAGTTAAATGGAGTTATTTACAAGGTACACTTCGATGACAGAACAACCTTCCAATCGCTTGAAAGCTCAACTTCAGTCGTCATGTCTGTTTAATCTGATATCAGCCTATAGGCAGCTCCGTACTTGGGGCCGTCCGTGAAGAATAACCTGATATAGTCGTCTTTGGCCACTTCCACGGGCGGCATTTCATTTTTCCCCGGTACAAAATCACTCACAAATGGATACTCCGTTCCATCGTCCTTGTTCAGCGGAACGCCACCTTGTTTACGAACATAACAAAGCGCTTCTTTAGGCACAGGTACCTCAGCAGTTACCGTGATCAACACCGTCTTGCGTTTCTGAAAAAAACCGCTCTTATAGCGAATGGCAAAGCGGATATCCGCCTTGCCTGCACTTGCAATGCCCTGATTATCTTCATCCTGCTGACGGATCAGTACAGGCCCATCCTCATGCATCTGGCATGCGTACACCGTGTACTGAATCGCACCAAAGCCGGTAATTCGATCCACATACCCGTTATTCGCCTTGTACTCCTCTCGCGTATACAGCTTCAGCTTGCCCTGTGTCGATCCGCCCACATGGTCTCCATAATCAGTAACACTCCTGTGTTCTTCACCCACACGATCCGTATTCATAAGATTAAGTTCCAATCGTTCCACGTATACCGCCTCAAGTTGCTCCGGCCAGAGCCAGCGAAGTGTGCAACGACCTTCGTCTACTGCGAGCGTCAACTTTCGAATCCGGGGAGCCGAAGGATCTGCATCTGCATTCATAAACCGCATATTCCGTTGACCTCCCCGATGTTAGAATCCTTTGCTGCGTGTATCTCTTGGCCGCCTACCGAATCCTTCCGCAGAAGAAGTTCCACGGCCAGCATCCCGGCGCCCTTTGCTCTTGCGTGGTGTGTTCTCTTTGATCGGAACAATCCAGGAGAAAAGGGTAAGTATACCTGACAGGATCAGCATGGCTCCAAATCGAACGAAAGCATCACCCACACTAGAACCGTTTAACCCCCACTCCAGTAACAGTCCGGCTAGCAAACCTGATACTGCACCACCTACACCGAAGCTGAGTGCAAGATGACGGTTATCAAACACAAGTCCAAGGGATACGCCAAGCGCCACACCGATCAGCAGCAAAGCCACAACACGGAAAATGGCCAGATACATACTGTGTTCCATCGCACCTGTACGCTCCGTCACGAGAGTACGTTCATCAATCGTATCGTAAATCTGTTGGAACGCGACATTCAGCCCACCTGCGTCAGGTACATCATAGTACATCCCGCCGGTTTGCTGAGCAATGCTCTTAAGCAAATCCGTCCCCGAAGGGTCTACCAGGCTCAGACCAACAGTATGGATAGCCACTTGTTCCTGTACATATTGCGGCAAAATGCCCGAGATATCAGCATCACTGAATCCGTCCGATAACAGGATAACGACTGTTCCCCGTTTCGGATCTTGTTTGTCTTCGATCAGTTTCATGCCTTCCCGGAGTACCGCATCAAAATTCGTCCCCCCGGATGTGGTGACAATGCCGTCGATTTTGCTATTCACTTCGCTTTTGGCAGCTTCACTATCTACGGCAATAAACGGCTGCAACAGTTGAGGCTGATCGTCAAACGTAATGACAGCCACCTGTTTGTCGCTCTCCATCTGATTAATGAGCGTCTTGGCTGCTTCAAACCGCCCGTTATTGGGATCAGTCTCGTTCATGCTGCCTGAATTATCGATCATCAATATGATGTCTTTGACCTGTTTTGCCCCGCCCGGATTGATCTGGTACAGCAATTGCAATCCCATCCCTACAACCAGTAGCAATGCTAGCGTTGCAGGCACAAGCAGCTTCCAGGACAAGCTGAGATACCTGAGCTTCCACGAAGCACCGTTCAGTCTTGGTGAGATCATCTCTGCCAGTAGGCAGAACAGCCCCACGCTAAGTGCTAGCACACCGAAATATAACCCCATCAGCAGCAGGCGCGGCATTTCCCCAAGCCACTGATGCAGCATGATTTCTCCTGCCGCAAAACCAACTGCTCCGCCAATTAGGCTGAACAGCACCAGGAGAAGATTGATTTTTCGCTGCATGTCTGCATGCATCCTTTCTCAACGCCCGCCAGAAGCGGGCTGACTTAGTACCCACGAAACATAGAACGACACCTCTGCTTAATCTAAGCAAGTTGAACTTAAAGATGGTTTACCTCTACACTCCCTTAACAGGATGCCCCTTCCAACGTGCATTGTGCTATATGTTCTTTCATTCCGCTACCGAAGCGGAGACAGTTTCTCTGCTAGCTCCGCAGGATGAAGCTCATAACCATTTTCCGTATACGAGTCGTAGTACACCTTGCCGTTGCGGTACACCATAAGATCCTCCAGATGGAAACCACCCATCAGATTAAGCTTCTCTACCCCGCTGCTACGTTCCTCATACACCACACCCAGCTTGTAGATGCGTGAGGTTTCCTCGGCATGTGCCGCGTAGTCCATAAAAGCACTGTGATGGTCGCCAAAAAAGTACTTCTCTTCATACCGATGCTCTTGCGTATAGTCGAACACCCGTATCCGAACAACGGCCTGATCTTCCAATGTGCGATACAGCCTGCGGAATAGATCATCTCGGGTCAACACATCCCGATCCCTGTACGTAATCGTCACATTAGCTCGCTGCAGTAGTTCCTCTTCAAACGACAAGCGTAGCGGTTCCGCGGAAAGCAACAAGTCACGGCAAACTTCCATTAAGCGTGCAAGCAAACGGTCACTGCCTTTGATCACAAGCTCATTCATGTCTCCCATGTAGCGATCTTCGAACCATACTTCCCGCCCCCGTCTTGCCTCCAGATCGGCGATCAGTTCTTCCGTTACTTTGCCGTAATACTCCATGACGTTCTGACCAATGTATTCGTCAGCAGCGGCAATGCTCTCTTCCGCTACTTCACGCAATGTACGCTCCAGCGCTTCAAGTGAGGTTGTAACTTGACGACTGTAGCGATGCAGTTCTTCCATTTCCGTATCGTAGATACGAAGCAAATGCAGTTCATTTTCCAACCGTAGCAGTTCTACCTTGGGTTCATATACACGTTCCAGTAAACAATCGATTAGATTGCGCACGTTCTGCTTATCACGGAAGAGCGCACGTTTGATCGGTTGATCCTCCACCCGCTCTTGCTGACGCTGTTCCATCAGTGCCCGTGCGGATTCGAGTTGCATCGATTTGTCGCGGATCAGGGCGAGCAGGGCTTCACGAACACTCCCTGGCTCACCGTCGCTCCAGGCAGCCCACTGAAAGTATCCTATTTCGGGATATTCCATATGAGACTGCTCGGCCTGACGGCGAAGCGACCCCGAAGAACTGCGCTCGCGTACACGTTCCTGCACCGGACGGACAACATTTTCACGGAAATAGGCTTCCGCTCCTTCTCCATATAGCGCTCGCTCAGCCTCTCTTAAAGAGAGCGGCTTGAGTTCAGCAAAGCTGCGATTATGCGTCATGATGCCGCTCATGCCACTAACGAGGTCTTCGCTTGGCAACAGCCCCTCCACCTTACGTTCCACGGAGGAGGCATCCAGTCCGAAAAAGGTCATTTTGTCCTTGATGCTCCAGTCTGGCTCCTGTTGCATCCGGCTGAGCAGATAACGGTACAGATGGTACAGCACGGTCAGTGCAATCGGTTTGTTCGGCCGCCTGATCTCGGCAAAACCTGCACTGGCATACCCATGCTGATCCGAGGTGGTACGGATATTATTTTTAAACGACGTATTATTGTAGGTATTCGCGCCCGTGCTGGCGATGGCAGCCCGGTCTTCATAGCTTTCCTCCTGCTTTCGGTTCTTCAGCAGGCAGATGCGGCAGATGATCTCGGCATTTTCAATCCAGCCGCCAGGTACACCGGTGCCACGTTCGTTTTTGTCCGAAAGTACATAGACCAGATCAAACAAGGGCGCTGCAGGATGGGTTACGGGAATGGATATCCCGTCCTCCGTCACCAGCAACTTGCCGCTGAACATGTAATCCAACGATTGCATGTAATCGAGCTCACGCAGAAAAGCAAGTCCCGCTGCGCTGGCATATCCAAAGGAATCGACCTGCTCCATCTCACTAACCAGCACATGAAGATCCGTCTGTACCGACTTGAAAGACTGTGCCAGAATGGTCTCGGCCAGCTTCGTTATCTCCGGCAACAGTACATTCAGCGGATCATCGGCCCGGGTAATGACGGTTACGTAAATTCGATCAAAGGACGAATACAGCCGTCCATATTCAGCAATACGGTTGCTTACCCGCCGCATCATTCGATTTAATCCAAAAAGCGCCGCTGCCGACTCGTGAAAGCTACGGTGTACATCCTTGCGCAGCGTTTTGGAAGAGCTCCGCTGTGAATGCGAGGTGGAGATCGGTAAACGGTGGTACGTGACCTGAGCGTTTTCATAGGATGACTCGGCCCCGTAACCTGATTTTGCTTTCTCCTGATTGTGAGACGAATTCGTTGCATTCACTGCATCCACTGGATTCAATGTGTTTGAAGCATTTGAAGGACTCGAAGGACTCGATGCATTTGCAGCATCGGCTTCATTCGATGTATCATCTGTCCCAATGTGTACGTATACTACACCGTCTTCGTTATCCCACTTCAACTGGTTAATATCATGCACAGCGGACACCGCAGGTTTCACCAGATCACCAACAAAAAGGAACAAGGCCGGGTAATGGATGCTGCTGCGTCCATCCCCTTGGCTTCCTTGGCGTTCCTGTTCTACGGCGTACCGGGAAGCGTACTTGTAAAGCTCACGCTTTAAGGCGTGCTGCATCCCGTTTTCTTTTTGCTGCATATTCATTGGTACATTCATACCATCAGCCACCTTATTTCAGCCTTCTGCGAATATCGTTCAGCTTCGACGACATCGTTCTGTAGAACTGGTAGATGTCTTCTCCGTTCGCGAGTTCTACCCGTTCATACTCCAGACGATCACGTGACTCCATAAACAGTGCCGCCAGATCATCCAGCTTGCTCAGGAGCGGTGTAATATCCTCGGAAGCGGTCAGGTCGTTGTCGCGACGGGAGGATTTGCGTAGCAATGTACTGCGATCCTTCTCGGACAGGCCGCGGAAGTTGCCAAACACTTCGTATTCAGCGAAATTACGGCTTTTCATCAGGTTAGCGAACGGTTCCCATGCGTCTTCCTCCGGATCACGGTCATAGACGTATAGTGCACCCTTTTTAACAATCGTATCTGTATAGAGTGCTTCGATAAAGCGGTCATACCACTGCTCTTCATCCTGATACTGTGTGAGAATGCCTTCCAGTTCAGCCACTTTCGCTGTGATCGCATTCATCTTCGCCAGTTCTTCACGTACTCGCGCGATGAGCTGCGGAGAGCGTACAAGGTTCTCTTTCGCCATATCCTCATTAATACTTCCGAAAATATCCTTCGTGTCCACCCGCGGCAGTCCTTCGGATTGCAGGCGTTTCAGCTCCATAACAGCTCGTTTCACCTCACCCAGATTCGGTGCGTTCGATGTGAGGCGCATGTCGTAAGCAGCCAGCTTGGCAGACAGGTCAAACGGTTCCGTCGTGACAATCGCATATCGGTTACTTGTATTTTCATCCTGCGATTTGGCAGTGACAATGTTATAACCGAGCGCTTGCTCGAATTCATTGCGAACCCGTGCATTATACTGCTTCACGCGGGCATTCTCGTACACATCTCCCCAAGACTTTTCCGGGATTGGAGATGGCAGGTACGTCCAGTTATTTTTCTCCGTCTGCACCAGATGGCGTCCAATACCCTCTTTGTCCAAAATCGTGCGTTCATAGCTCTCTTCATACACTTTGAGCGGTGTATATACAAAGAGCGGTACCCCGTTGCGTGTATTCAGCCAGAAAATACGGTTCCGCACTTCGCTCTCTTTAACAGTAAAGTGAGATTTGCCTACGGCATTGTTCTGGTAGTTACGAATCCCTTTCAAGATACCCGGAGCCTGTGCTGGCACGGACACAAACCCCCAGGAAGGGAAATGTAGACTGCCTGTGCTATTGCTCAGATTAAATACCGGCACGGCCTCATCATCCAGCTTACCTGCAATAAAACGTTCCACGAATTTCTCAACGGACTCGTCTTTCCCATATTTGATCACCAGGAAATCTTCCATGGAGCGAGTAATGAGATCACCAAACTTCTCACTCAGGAAATCAGAGATGGAGCTGACGATATCAATCTCGTTTTCCTTCACCCACTGGCTCGAATTCTCCAGCAGCTCACGCGAGAAGTCGCGGATCAGATCATCCGTGTCGCGTTTGTCCAGCAACCCGTCCACCACGCTCACGATATCCGGTACACTTACCACGTTCCAATAATAGGTTTTGTTGCCTTTATGATCCGTTTGCTCTTCGCCGCGTGTCAGCAGATCGCCGTTCTTGGCAAAGATGGAGCTGAGTGCATTCAGCGTCTCGGAAAATACGTTATAAATGCGACTGTTCTCTTGATTCAGCAGCTCATACAAGTCTTCATAGAACTCAATCATCTGGTCGTTGCGTTCCACATCGGCATGCAGCCAGTATTCATGAATTTTCGCTTCGATATAAGCATTCTTTTTCTTCTCTTTGGAGACAAAAGCACTCTTCGCATCACCCAGCTTCTCTTCGGATTGCTCCTGAGCCGCTTCAATATCACGTGGAATGCGGAATGCATTTTCCCGTAGCGTTTCGATGTACGACTGAATCATTTTCAGTACACAGAATCCTTTTTCGGTATAAATCAAACGAGAGACATAGAACGGCCCCTGTTCAGGATGCAAAAACATCCGCCGGATCTGCTCGGTAAACTGACCCGCAATCTCGCCCGGAAGCTGTTTCTTCGCCTTGATATATTCCTCACGGGCACGTGCCAGGAAGTTCTGTTCCAGCTCCGTATCCATGTTGACGACCTGGGATTTCACCACGTTGCCATAGGATAGACGTTCGCTGTTCTGGTAACCCGGTAGCGGTTCAGGTACGCGGGATTCGAAGGATTTGACGACACTTTCGAGATCGATGCCCAGCTTACGTGCAAACTTCTCGGTATCTTCCTGATTCGGTGCTTTGGAGAACATGGTGCTCATTTTGTCGAACATCCGGTAGGCCAGATATGTTGTCATCTCTTCAATCGGCAGTACAGCCGAAGATGCACCGATGATGTTGTAGTCGTAGTTGGCCGGGTACACTTTGTTCATCTGTGCGATGTTGGTGCGAATGTTGCTGATATAGTCATGGATCGCAAATTCCTCACCCGACTGCTTCTCTTCACTGGAGATAAAGTTGGTGATGTTCTCCGCCGTAACGTTCATGCAGTAGTCGTAGGCATTCTCCAGCAATTTACCTTCCGTATTCGTCGCCGAGATCAGATGACACAGGTTAAATGGCGGCAACGGTGAGTTCACGGCCAAAATGTTGCCGTACTTCTGGGTAAACCGCTCACCGCGGCTGTCCACGTTCATCCAGTAATCCAGCTCTTTGAGCGCTGCATATCCATTCTTGCGAATATATTCGCGTGTATGCTCACTCAGGCTTTTATTGGACAAGTTCACGTCTGGCGTAAACAGGTAACCGAGCGTGTTGACGCGGTCAATCCCGGCAGAGCCGTGATCCCGCTCAATGATGCCACGCACGATATAGGAAATATCGAGGAAGCAGCCGCTGCCTGTACCACCGGACAATCCGGTGAGCAGGAATACCATTAGTTTTTTATTCGTACCAACGGATAATGTTTTGATCTTTTTATCGATGGCCTGTACGACTTGATTGATCTTCGTAAACAGCAGCAAACGTCCAGCCTGACGCACCCCTGCGGCTCCGTTCATACCGTCCGTGATGCTCAGTTCAGGAGACAGCCAGTCTATAATATACGGCTCCAGCACGCTGCGGTTCTGCAAAAGGCCACCAATCTCGGCATTCGAAAGCAGTACAAATTCGTTGATCGGATCAAGTCCGATGCCTCTGTATTTCTTCGCGCGATCCTGTTCGTTCGTTTCAAACGCCAGAAATTCAACGTTGTCCGGCTTCTCCATCTTTTTCTTGGACACCGGGTCTTGTGGCAGCTTGAAACGACGATTGATCTGATATTTCAGACGCAGTAGCGCGTCAATTCCCGTTCCGCCCAGACCGATAATCAGAATCGGGTTGTCAATCGTATCGACCCTGATTTTCTCACTGACGATACCTCCGCCCAGTGATACATCCAGTTGTTGAATATGTTCTCTCACGATCGGTTTCATTCAATATCCTCCCTGTATTTCAATTAAAAAGACTAGAAATATCATTTACACTTGCCACTCCGATGACAGAATAATCTTACGATCGCTGTTATCCCCGGATATCTTTGAATATGTTTTTCAAGGTTGATATCCGGTGATAAAGGCGAACGCTTCGCTTCTCCAGCTTTTTTCTGTCCTCTCCGTTAACGTGTAAATTGAAATCTGTCTTTTAAAGCTCTCATTCACTGAGCTCTAACACGTTACACCAAATACTCAATCAAAATCGTTTTATCCGCCTGTTGCAGCGGGATGCTCAGTCGATCACCGTTCTTCAGTTCAACGCCTGAGCTTGCATCTACCGCACGACCTGATTTCTCCAGCGTACCTCCTGCGGTATTGCGAATGATCAATCGGTCTCCATTGCCAGGAGTAAATATATATTTTTCGGTTTCCTTCAGTTCAGGATCAAGCTGCAACAATTGATGCAGGTGGAACTTGCCCCGGAAGGATGCCAGCTTTTTGTATTGCGGATAGGATTTGTCTCCAGTGTTCTCATCCCGAATCTCCACGATGATCTGACCGACAAAGCCGCGGTTTTTGCGTTTCAGCCAGCCCATCAGGAACCAACCGCAGGCCGCCACCACGATCAGGGCAATCACACCCAGGATGACGGGCAACCAAGGGAACGGCTTATCATTCGCAGCAGGTGGCGTTGTAGGTTTTGCCTGACTTCCGCCTGTGCCCCCTGCGTTGATGACAATCGGTGCACTTTCACGGTAAAAGCTGTCTTCCTCTGCACGGATGATCAGTTCATAGTTGTGATTGTCCGGCACTTCAAAGGTTCCGGCAAAACCGGAGCCGGTGTTCTTCAGCGGTTGCTCTTCACTCTTGCCTGCGTCCTTGTCATTCACGATCAAGGTGGCCTTCATGTCCGCGTACAGATCTTTATCTTGTAGCGGTTGACCGCCATTTTCCAGCCTCGCTGACAGGTCGATCTTGTCGCCTTTCGTATAGGACTTGGTCTTAATTGGGTCCGCAACGAGTTGAAGATCGTAGTTAAACAGCAAGTTGATATCGATGCTGTCTTTGGGAGCCCCTTTTACCCGAAGTTTCCAGTCGCCCTCCTGAGGTTTCAAGAGCTTCACCAGCGAATAACTTTTGGAGGTAGATAGCTTGGCCTCATTCGAATTCAGGTTTACGTTCTTGCCAGAAGGATCGGTTAACTGTACCTGTACTGGCTTCGAAGACATGATGGAAATATTGGCCTCGAGCACGCTGTCATTCGGCACGTTCACGGTAACTTCCTGATAACTGCCGTTTCCGGTTACAGAAGGTAGCTTCACAACATTCAGCTTGGCATGATCGGCGAAAATTTCACTCAAAATCTGCGGCAGATCATCCGGTGTATCGGTGATAAACGACTTGCCTTTTGTTTGTTTGGCAAGGTCTGCAAGTGCATTTTTGTTCAGCTTGCCATCGGCATTCAGTCCGATCGTGTAGACTGGAATACCTTTCGCTTGCGCATCCTTGACGGCTTTTGCCAGATCCGCATCCGACTCGCCCTGGGTGCGTCCTTTGCTTTTGTTAAAATCGTTATTGCCATCCGCAAGCAGTACAATCATGGGCGAGTGCGACGGGTCGGCCCCATGGCTCAATATGTTCATGGCTTCCGCAACACCTACGGATATATCGGTGTATGGGCCTCTGCCAAGCTGGTCGATAAAGTCTTTCAGATTACTTTTATCTGCGTCAGACTGAATCTCAAGCATTGCCTTTTCTCGCTCCACCTGATCGGTATAAGCCACGATACCTACTTTATCGCCGACGGTGGGCAGCATATCTATAAACATTTTCATCGCTTCGTTACTGATCTTGTCGCGATCACTTGTATTCATCGAGTTGCTGACATCGGCTACAAGCACCGCGTCGATTCCACTCGTTTGTGCCTGGGCAGCTTCCGCTTGGGGGAGCAATGCCGAAGGCAGCAGCAGGGTTAGTAATGCCAGCAGAACCAGAGTTCCGCTGAGCCAGCGTTTTTTGCGTATCCGCAGCATGGGCTGTACTCCTTCACGTTTGAGATTAAAATGCGAATAGTTTATTATAGGCGTCAAGCCTTAAGGAAATCTTAACAGTCTTCTAATAAAATCTGAAAAGCACCCCTATTCTGAGTTACAATTTTGTAATGTCTGACAAAAATCGACGATTTTAGCGCTTTTGTTGGAATTAAAATTCCAACTATGGAAATATGATATAGCTATTACCAACAAACCGCAATATAACAGCGCTTGATCTTCAAGCCTTAGAAAGGGACGGAATTATGGTTACATACGTATGCCTCGCCATAGTGTTTCTTTTTGTTATGATCAAGGTGATCACGTTTCAGGTTCATCGGCGAAAGACCGTCTCCCGTGAAGACACGGATCGTACCCTGTACAATATTCTAAATGGTGGGCGTGATGGAGCATGAGTAGTACGAAAAAAGTAGTATCCATCCGGCCTTTCTATCGAACGACATATGCCTACCAAAAGTTGCATATCTGCAAACGCTGCGGGCAGTATACCTGCCTCTGGGAAGATCAGTGCACTTCCTGCGGACGTAGCACCCTTGTCACCGTAGAGGAAAAAGCAAGTTCACGAGTAAAACGCAGGATGGTCCGTGATGCTTTCTTTGTTCTTTTGATCGGCGCCGCAGCTACTTATTTCGGTGAAACGCTGGACCAGTCTATGATCGCTGTTACGATGACGCTGTTACTGTTCGGCGGCCTAATCTTCTTGCAGCAGCGTTCATTCCAGATTGAACAACGGCGCGAAATGAGACAGTTGCTACGATTGGACGAAGAGATCATTCGCCAAGGGATCAATCAGAACTGGGCCCTTGTTGCCGAAGCGCGAAAAGAGGACGAGGCACTCGCCTACGAGATGTTGCGCGAGATCGGCTCCCTGATCTATAACGACCGGATTCGTCTGCAACAGATCGCGTTACTGCAATCCTTCGTGTTACGCAGCGATATGGACTTGCAACTTAAACCGCTACTGCTCCAGAACTTCGAGCGACTGCTCGCCGAGTATATTGGCGAAATTGCCCGGCTGAAGCCGGAACTGATTCGTGAAGACGCGATTCGATATATCGCCACGTATGAGGTTCACATTTTACAGTTGCATAATGGCATCAAGATTCTGACCGCCGTGGCGGCTGCTGCCGTGCGTAAGAGCAAATATATTGAACTGTTTCCCAGTCTGATCACCCGCTATGCACGTTTCATGCCCAAAGACCGGTTTATGCGGCTTTATCACACGATCGAGCGTTATCCAACCAAGGCACGCGGTGGACTCGCGGAGTCCGTCGGCCGGGTATATAACGAGAAATACCGCGACCAGTATGCTGATGTCCATGGGTGACCGTCTGTGCAACAAGCCGGTCTATATCGTATCAAGACTGGCTTACGTTCAGATTCGGATTCATAAAAAGTGAGCGAACCGCGTGTAATAACCAGTTAACCCGTAAGTAAAATAATGCAAATCAGCTCCCTAATTATAGACGAACGGTACACCGAGCTTCCCTGCATTGTTGTGATCTAGTAAGCAAGATATCGTGCCATCTTTTAATCATATAAGTTTTAAACCAAAAACACCCCGTCCTTAGGTCTAGGATGAGGTGTTTTGTCGTTCTGGTTCATATTGTGCGAATTCTAACGATCACAGGGGAGCCATCATAGCGTGGTGACTGTATAACGAGTGAAGGCTGGAGTGCGGTTCACATCGTGTGAATAAGTGCATGTGCATCCTGATTGTAAAAAAGGGCCGCGACGTGCTTCCGTCGCGACCCTTGGTTTGAGCGTTCGGTACGATAGCGTACCCGAACGCTCTTGATATGAGCCATGCGGCATCCGCTACTGCGGTGGCATGGCTATGATGCTTCTAGCGCAACATGCGGCTGCATCGCCGCTTGCGCCAGTGCGTTACCGCCCGCGACGAGAATCGCGGCGGTCGCCCCTGCTCGGACCGCGTCCAGCGGAGTCCGAGCGGCCTGAACCAGCGCCACCGCGCCCAGCGGTGCGCTTGTCGGCGCTGCGGCCAGCCCAGCCGCCGCTGCTGCGCTCTTCGCCGCGGCCTGCTCCACCGCGGCCGCCTTGGCTTGTGCCGCGGCTACTGCTGCTGCGGCCTTGGCTTGCTGCACCGCGACTGCTGTCGCTGCTACGCGCCGATCCGCGGCCTGCGCTGCGCTCGTCACCGCTACGGCCGCCACTGCGTCCACCGCTACGGCCACCTTCGCCTCCGCGTGATCCACGACCGCCACGTCCACCATCTCGGCGGTCGTTACGACCTGCACCGCGACGGGCACTGCCTGTCCCGGCAGTACGACCACCACGCTCATCATTGCCCTCGCTATTAATTACGCGGCGAGAAGCTCCCGTAGAAGCGACTGGTCCTTCGCTTGTCCATTGGATGCGATTCAGCTTCTGATTCGTACCTTCCTCGATCCGAGCAAGTTCCGGTCTGTCGTGCTGGGTTGCAAACGTCACGGCAAGACCCGTTCCACCTGCCCGGCCTGTACGACCGATACGGTGAATATAACTTTCCGCATCATGTGGCATATCGTAGTTGAATACGTGGGTAACCCCTTCAACGTCCAAACCGCGTGCGGCGACATCGGTAGCCACAAGGATTTGCAGCTTCGCATCACGGAATGCCTTCATGACATTCTCTCGCTTGGATTGGGACAAGTCCCCGTGAAGCTCGTCGCTCTCATATCCTGCTTCTCTCAGATCTTCGTTCAGCTTCGAAGCCCGGCGCTTCGTCCGGCAGAAAATAATCGCCAAATACGGGCGATACGTATCAATCATACCCCGAAGTGCATCAAACTTGCCGCGATCTGTACATTCCAGCACCTGCTGGCGAATCTGATGAATCGGAATCACGGACTTGGAGGAAACTTTCACGTCCTCCGGGTCTTTCATGTAGTTTTTCGCCAGAACACGAATGCCCTTAGGCATCGTAGCCGAGAAGAGCATCGTTTGACGTCTATGCGGCAATTCTTTCAAAATCGTTTCTACATCGTCCAGGAAGCCCATGTGTAACATCTGATCTGCTTCATCCAGCACCAGCTTTTTCACATTATCGAGCTTCAAGGTACCACGGCGCAGGTGATCCAGAAGACGCCCTGGTGTTCCTACAACGATCTGCGTTCCGTTTTGCAGTTTGCGCAACTGCTTTTCTACATCCTGTCCACCATATACCGCAAGCACATGCAGCTTGTCATCGTTCGCGGTCAGTTTCTTCGCTTCTTCCGTAATCTGCAATGCCAGCTCACGCGTAGGCGCAATAATCAGTGCCTGCGGAGAGCGGTCGGATACGTTAATTTTCTGAATAATCGGCAGCAAAAAAGCCAGCGTTTTCCCTGTGCCCGTCTGCGCCTCGGCGATGATATCACGTCCACCCAGCAGTACTGGAATGGAACGCTCCTGTACTGGAGTTGGCACGGCGATGCCCTGATGTTTCAGCACCTCGCACCATTCCGGGCGAATGCCCAGTTGTTCAAAGTTTGCCAATCGTTACACCTCTGTATATTCATTTAGATAAGTTCATTTCATAGAAGACCCTAGCCCCCTTGGAAATGCATAGGCATCTCCGTCTGAACTTGATTGAGTCTATGTCATTGTCTGAGTCGGCATACGAGCCTGCTATTTACGTCCTTGTGCCCGAGTTCTGCATCTGAACCTGATTCTCTACTCCAATCACACCCGTAACTGCAGTACACATCCTGTGAGTCCAAACTAGTTTTCCTGAATTCAACTCTGATTATGAAATGAATTTTTAAAAAGCAATCATTCCATTGCTCTTCTTCTCCATACCCTGTAGTTTACACGTTCATCCAGCAAAACAAAAGCGAAACTGAACTACCGCGCCAACTTGTAGCATGAATGTAGCGTAAAAAGCAGACGTTTTAAGTTTATATTTCACACGCGGCGCATAATAAGCCGGACATAGGGAGTACGGAACACACAAGGTTTGTTTTTCGTAAATCAAGCTACACCAACTACTGTGACACCAGCCACGAAAGTCCTAACGATCACCACAGAGCTTATTTGCTCGAATTATGCCTTGGCTGAATTCTAACGATCGCCACGAAGCCTATTTCGTCAAAAATCACGAAAACTCTCACTAAAAGTAGCGAAATCAGTAAAATAGCGTCTCTGGTGATCGTTAGAAATGAAAATGGCCCAAATTGGGCTAAATAAGCTCTCTCCTGATCGTTAGCGCTCACAGCTACAAAAAAAGCGACTCCCCCGGCACACACCGCAAGGAGACCGCTGCATATCAATACTGTCTAGCGTTATCTATAGCCTATATTCGTTCGCATCGCAGTCCGCTATTTTTAGCTTACTTGCCGTCTGTTGATGTTGTAACGTTCAGATACCAATACCAATACCATTTTGGACAAGTTACTTAAACGTTACGCCTTACTTGAACTTTACACTTCGCTTTAACTTTACGCCTTACCCGAGCCTTACATGAGCTTTACGCTTTACTTCAGCCTTATGCTCCGTGTCCGCCCGTCCCCGGGACGGTACCCGCATCAGAAGCCTTAAATCCGCTGCGCTCCAGCAATCGGGAGCTTTCCTCGTTTAATCCACGCAAATGCACGGTTTTACCAAGCTTCGCGTATTTGAATTTTACTTTGCCAATCGCCACAACCGCGGTATTGTCCCAGATATGCGAGCCGTCAAAGTCAATGGTGATGTCCTGCGGATCGGCTTCCGCATCGAATTTGTCCACGAAATGGGACGAGGAACCGAAGAAGAACGGTCCGTGTACACGATACACTTTCTGTCCTTGCTCCTCGCTAGACTGGACGCGAATTTTGGTCTGTTTCCAGCCGAAGTGCAGCACACTGAGCACGACGCCAACCATTACACCAAGCGACAGGTCATGCGTGTAAACAACAATCGCTACTGTCACGACCATAACAATCGCTTCAGCGCGTGGGACGCGGGCTATATTTTTCACAGAACTCCAGTCAAACGTACCAATACACACCATAAACATCACGCCAACCAGCGCACCCATCGGTACCTGCTTCACCACACCGCTTAGAAGCAATAACAAAATCGCCAGGAACGCCCCTGCCGTAAATGTCGACAGCCTGCCTCGGCCGCCTGACTTCACATTAATGACGGACTGTCCGATCATTGCACAGCCACCCATACCGCCGAACAATCCGTTTACAAAGTTTGCAATCCCCTGACCACGCACCTCGCGGTTTTTGCTGCTTTTGGTTTCCGTCATCTCATCCACAATGGTTGCGGTCAAAAGGGACTCCAGCAAACCGACAAGTGCCATCGTAAACGAATACGGCAACAGGATCATTAGTGTATCCCATGTCCACGCAATATTCGGCAGATGGAACATCGGCAATGTACTTGTCAGATTGCCCATCTGACCTACCGTTTTGACATCAAGATGAAAGACCACCGTAATAATAGTCATGATAATAATCGCTACAAGCGGAGCCGGAGCCCCTTTGAAAAAACGCGGTAAAATATAGATGATTGCCAGTGTTCCCGCCACCATCACGTACATGATCCAGTTCGCTCCCGTAAAGTGGGTGAGCTGCGCCATAAAGATCAGAATCGCTAGTGCGTTCACAAATCCGGTCAACACCGAATGAGGCACAAACGTAATAAATCGCCCCACTTTAAATATCCCTAAAATAAACTGAATGATGCCCGTCAGGATGGTCGCCGCAAAAAGATATTCCACGCCATAATCCTTGACCAGCCCTACCATTAATACCGCCATAGCTCCTGTTGCTGCCGAGATCATGCCCGGTCTACCGCCCGCAATCGAAATGACGATAGCAATCGTAATCGACGCGTATAATCCCACCATCGGATCTACACCTGCAATGATGGAAAACGCGATCGCTTCTGGAATCAGCGCCAGTGCTACGGTGATGCCTGCGAGCACATCTCCACGGATATTGCCAAACCACTGTTGTTTTAACGTATTCATATGTTGTTGCTTTGCCTCCTAAGTTTGTTCCTCAAATTAACAATCTTTAACGATCTGCTGAACAAAAACGGAAGTCGTACATGTCCAATTTCTCACCTGGGTACCCATAAAAACGACAGTGGGAAGTCTGCCAACAACACAAAATAACGGATAAGTCTTCACAGAAAAAAACTACTTACTACTATGCCTGACTCTTGCCTGCTCATTGTAATGCCTAAAAGCAAACCGCTTCCTTAACCTGTCTATCGCTAGTCTACTTGTCCCTAAGTGCATGATGATCTAATGCCTTGATTCAGCCGCAAACACCGTCTCATAATCATCATGTCATTGCCGTTCCAGCATGTACTGACCATTTCCGTTACCATTCAACTGTCTTTCTTGCTTACGGCATCTCGTCTCACCATCTAATCTCAAATATATTTGCTGGATAGACAGAGCAATGCCTGTTGTTAGTTTTCCTCTCTCAGAAAAACCGGGGCCGTTAATCTACTGACCTATTATTATAGTTACAGACGTACATATGTACGAACACTGTAATTTCGCAAAAACAGGTGCTTATCTCCTATTATCTTCATCCTTCTAGATTTAACTCTCTTTATCTCTACTCATCAAAAAAAACCGCAAAGACCTTTCATAAAAGGCCTTGCAGTCTATTTTGGCATTTACAGGTTATGGTGAGTTATTCCTATTTTCAAGCAATCACTTTTTGGCGTTCGTTTGCTAACTGCATTAATTATAAAAGCTTGAACTTCCGGCTTAAAACCTGCCCGATTTGAATATCGAGTACAGCAGAAATGCCACCATGAGGATCGCCACGAGAAAACCAATCTCAATCACCGGAATATCCCATAGCATCGTGGATTGGTGACTAATCGAAGAACCGATAATAAGTCCAACCATGATGATACAGAAGGCGAGCAGCACAATGCTGAAAGATAAACGATTGCTGATCTGATCCAGTCTGCGCATGAGCGACTCTAATTCGGGAACGCTGATCTCCAGTCGCAGCTTACCTTTGCTGATGATGGAGGACAACTGCCTTAGCTGTCCCGGCAAACCAATGACACTTTCGGCCATATCTGCCGCACTGCGAAACAGCCGATTTTTGATCCGACCCGCACTAAAACGTTCCTTGAGCAGCTTTCGCCCGAACGGCTCTGCCATATCCACAATGCTCAAGGTAGGATCAAGATGTTCAATGACCCCCTCCATCGTCAGCAAGGATTTGCCCATCAACAGTATATCTGCGGGCATGACAACCCTATGTTTCTGGGCAATGCCAAACAGATCATTAAGCGCCTGTCCTACACTGATTTTGGAAAAAGGAATATCGTAATATTTCGTTCGAAGTTTATCCAAATCCACATGAAGAGCGCGCGCGTCCATGTCATCCGGCATCATACCGAGCTTCTCAATCGCACGGATCATACTATCCGTATCCTTACGCATCAGCCCGATAATAAGCGAGGCAAGCTGCTGCTTCATCTCATCACTCAGACTGCCCACCATACCGAAGTCGATGAAAGCCAGTCTCCCGTCCTTCAGCACCATCAGATTACCAGGATGCGGATCGGCATGGAAGAAGCCCTGCATAAAAATCTGATTGAGCAACGCATCCACCAGCCGCTCGGCAATATTGTTCAGATCATGACCACGCTTCACCAGTTCATCCCGATTATTCAGCTTAATGCCCTCGATATACTCCATGGTCAATACACGTGATGAGGTCTGATCCCAGTAGATTACCGGAATTTTCACTTTAGGGTCCTGCTGATATTGCTGTGCAATCTTCTCCGTATTGCGACCTTCCACCGTATAATCGAGCTCAGCCATTAGAGCCTGGGCATACTCCTCCACCATCTGCGGGATCTGGTATTGTTTTACCCAATCCCAACGTTTCTCTGCCATCGCAGTCAGTTCACGCAGAATATCCAGATCACGTTGCACAATCCGCGATATGCCTGGGCGCTGGATTTTGATCGCTACCGCCTCTCCGCTCTGAAGTTTGCCCAGATGCACCTGACCAATACTGGCTGCGGCCACCGGGGTATCCTCGAACCGGGAAAAGATCTCTTCCAGCGGTGTATCCAATTCCTGTTCCAAAATACCCCGTGCCGTCTCTGACGAGAACGGCGGAACCTGATCCTGTAATTTGACCAATTCCCGGATCACCGATTCAGGTAATAGATCTGCCCTTGTGCTTGCAAGTTGCCCCAGCTTCACAAAAGCCGGCCCCAGCTCCTGCAACACCAGCCTGATCCGTTCACTTAACGTCTTGGTGGGTTGCGCTTCACGCGACATCCACCTTCTAGGCAGCGCGAGTAGCTGGAATAACCCCAGCTCCTCGACCATATAACCGAAGCCATGACGCACCAGCGCCATGGCAATTTCCCGGTATCTGCCGACATGTTTGATCCGCACAGCCATCTATTCGATCTCGTTTCCTTTGAGAGGAGGAGAATCTTCGACAACCGGAGCCGGGGATTCATCAAGTTGAAGCTGAGGTGTCTGATTCTGCTCGGCCAGCTTTTTTTCCAAAACCGCGACACGCTGTTCCAAACTGGTTACGTCACTTTCGGATGCCACGCCAGCTTCCTGAAGCACACGTTTGACCTGCTCCTGAATGACACGTTTCAGCTGGCCTTGCTCTTCTTCCCCGCGCTCCAACAATCGTTCAACAAACGCTTTGGATTCTCCAGGTGCAAGCTTCCCGCGCTCCACCAGATCATCCACGGTTTTCTCAATCTTTTCTTTGCTAACTAACGTAAGACCAAGCCCTAACGAGAACGCCTTCTTGAACAAATCGCTCATCTTATTCATCCTCCTCTTCGGTTGTCTATATATTACACCTGTTAAACCTCGACATGCAAAAAGGAGAGTTTCCTTACACGTACCGCGCTGCCCATTTTCCCGCTTGCAAAACTAATCGACGATATGTTTCATTCGCAAAGGATGGAACTGAATGCCCAGGCATCAGATAAACAATCCGCCCGAGTCCATACTTATGTGCCCAGGCTGCCGGTTTCGGCCCCTCTTTAGACTGATAGTGTAGCAAAATTTTAGTCTCGGTAAATGAACCAAACTCAAATTCATATGGTTCTTCTTCCATCGTAAAACCGGAAATGCCCTCTGTTACAGGATGGCTCTCTTCCGTCACCGTGAACTCCAGCGGCGCATACGGCGGGTGATGAAGAAATTTGGCGCCAATCATCTGTTTGATCTCATTTCGATTCTGAAGCGAGATTCCATTATGTAAGATGACCAGACCGCCCCCGTTACTTACGTAAGACAACAGACCTGCTGTCTGCTGCGGGGAGACTTTTCCTCTCCAATCGTCCATGTATGAGATACATACATCAAATCCCGAAATATTTTCATGAAGTAGCATATTACGATTTTCACTGCATTGAACCGTGATCGTATCCTGAAAAATCCGGCTAATCTCCCCGTCTACCCCCTGTAGCGGATGCCAGTCCGGATGTGTATAATCTCCAATTAAAAGTGCCTTTTTGCGATGATCCATTATAATCATCTCCTTTCTTCTGATGTTATTCGTTTAGATTCGTCTGCACACTCCATATCCTATAAATTAACCACGCTTTATAAAATCGACTACCGTGGTGTTTCTTCATCTCTTCCACTAAGGTTTCGAATAAGATGTTCCCATCCCACAATACTTCCTAGTATAGCCGTATAACGGATTGGCATATCCATATCATGCAGATCCAGCTTGGACTCACCGTCTCCCTGTCACACCCCATCCCTAACACATTCCACATGTTTCACTAAAAACCTTTAATTGTACAGTCCAACACCCAACTTCACGACCAAAGTCTCAGGAGGTTCAAAACGAATTCAAGCCCTTCCGCATATGGATAAGTTAAGCATGTTCGTTCTGAGCACTTCTGAGCACGATCATTGCACACGGTGCTACACTTGAATTAAGCTTGGTGCTCGCGGTACAGTCGACAATGCTCCACCCATCGCTGTGCGGCTTGCGGATCAGAACCGAGGTGTACATGTGTGTATCCAGCTACGATACTGCCCGACGCGTATCCCTCCTGCTTCGAACCCCTTAACCCCTTCGTCTCATACGCGTATGGAATGGCTCCTTCTTCGCGGTACGTCATCGTGGAATAATGGAATTCATGCCCCCGTAGAACTTCACCCTGTTTTAGCAAAAAGGAATCCTGAACCGCACTCGCCTCACGGTACCCCAGTGCAGCTCGTTTCTTCTGCATCTGTACCTGCGCAGGAATAATACCTGCCATGGTATATGTCCGCCCTTCACGATCCGTGAGCGTTTCGGCTAGTACCATATAGCCGCCGCACTCCGCAAACAGCGGCATCTGGGAACGGGCTGCTTCGCGGAGCCCTTCCAGAAAACGCTCGTTTCCGGCAATCACCGCGGCAAACTCTTCAGGGAAACCACCACCCAGATAAATACTATCCGCCTCAGCCGGGATGCCTTCACCAGCGAGTGGACTGAAATACTGCAGCTTTGCCCCAGCCGCTTCAAGCAGTTCCAGGTTATCGGGATAATAGAAATTAAACGCCGCATCACGAGCGACGGCAATAACAGGCTGGTACGTATCCGGCTTGCTGTGGATGTGAAGAGCCGCGTGTTGGGCTACATGCTCCGCGTCTTTTACACTGGCTAAACAGGCAATGTTAGTGATATCTCTTGCGTTAGCCATATCGTTAGTATTGGTTTTGTCGCTAATGAGAGCCATTTCTGTATCACTAGATATATTCAATGTATCGCTAGTACGAGCAGTATCAGCCACATGAGCTGTGTTACTCGGGATGACATTCGTTGAGCCAGCTAGAATGGTGGAATGCACCGAGAGCGGGGGAGCACTTGTTGCCAGCTCCAGCAGAAGATCCAGATCCGTGCCTTCCAGCAACACATCGGCTGCCCGCTGAAATAAAGGTTCCAGTTCACCACGCTCAATGGCAGGAACGAGTCCAAGATGTCTCTCGGGAATCGACATGTCTTCATCCCTTTTCAGCCAACCGACGACCGGAATGCCGCACATTTGCTCAATGGCTTTTTTCACAATTGTATAATGACCCGCACTTCCGCACCGATTCACAATCACACCAGCAATGTTTAATTCAGGCTCCAGATGCTGAAAGCCCAGTACGATGGCCGCTGCACTGCGCGCCATACTCCGTACATCGACAACCAAAATCACCGGTGTCTGCGTAATCATCGCGATCTCGGCGGTAGAGCCGATGTTGCTGAGCGGATCTTTGCCATCGTAGAGGCCCATCACGCCTTCAATGATGGAAATATCATGTCCTGCGGATGCCCGCTGAAAGGTCTGCTTCACATATGCAGGTGAAGTCATCCAGGCGTCCAGATTACGCGAAGCTCGACCAGTTACTGCCGTATGATACGTTGGATCAATATAATCCGGGCCGCATTTGAATCCCTGCACGCTCAATCCGCGCTGGGCCAGTGCCTTCATTAGTCCGAGCGTTACAGTCGTTTTGCCAGCACCACTCCCCGTACCTGCGATGATCAGCCGAGGTGCACTTTGGTTATTGTACGTTACATTTTTTGAGTTCATCGTTCATCCCGCCTTTGCTGTACATATAACAAATAGACCATCCCATATCGGTTTCAACGACTGGGACGGTCCTTTACATGAGGTTGTAACAACTACTTTTTATGTGTGAATCCATAAGATGCTTCCCAATCACACGAACCCTAGCTTAATCAAACGCAACCCGTGCGACAGAGATCGTGAGGTTGCCACTCTTTTTCTTTTCCAGCAGCCAATGATCAGCTCCCGAAGAGAGCAGCGCCGCCGGTTCACTTACGCCATAGGCTCCGGTGTATTTAAATACCGTCTCGGACGGATTGGCAAGTTGCACCGTATTCAGTTCCTCTGGAGTGTAAGTGACGAGTTCCCAGCCGTACTTGGCGCATAGGGCCAGCAGGCCCTCCTCATCTTTTTTCAGATCAATCGTAGCCACGTTGCGCACGCTCTTCACAGACAGGGATAGCTCTTCCAGCGTGGCAAGCACTTCCTGCTCCAACTCTTCCATCGCCGTTCCGCGATTGCAGCCCATGCCGAGCACGAGGCTCTTCGGACGATACAACACACCATTGGTTAGAAAACGTTCCTCTTCCGCCGCCGAAAGTAGACGGTCACTGACCACCAGTGCAGCGTTAAACGCAAACGTTTCCGTCTCCTGCATACTGCCGAAGACCCGAATGTGATCAGGTACAGGTTTGTTATACCGCCACCAGTTGCGTTCGCCTGTCTCTTGAATAAGTGCCACCGGCTCTTCGTTGACCACCGCCGCACTTACCGGGGTTGCTTTATCAAAGCTGTCCACGATCCAGCCCAGTTCACGACCAAACATATCCACCGGAATCGTGCCCTGCACATCCGAAGCTGTCGTAATGACTGCACGCGCACCAAGCACTTCCGCCACTTGACGCGTGAGTTCATTGGCACCGCCAAGATGACCAGATAACACGCTGATCACGTTCTCGCCGCGGTCATCGATGACCAGCACGGCAGGATCGACTTTTTTGTCCACCAGCAGCGGAGCAATCATACGGACGACGGCACCCAGCGAGATAAACAGAATGATGCCGTTGTAACGTTTGAACAGGTCTGGCAGAATCAGCTTCACCGAACCTTCAAACAGGGTATATCCAAGTTGTTCCTCATCGCCACGGGCAAATTTGCTCATATAATAGACGTCTGTACCCTGAAACTGTCCTTCGAGGTTACGTACCATCTCTACGCCGTGCTTCGTAATCGCTACAGCAGCAAACGGATTACTCACCGGACTTCACTCCCTTGCGATAGCCGTGGGTGAAGGATTTATCATACAGTTTGGAACGGTGAGCATCCCGGTTCACCAGATCAGGATCAAGCGCCCAGCCTGCCAGAATCATCGCGTGCATCGTAATGCCTGCGGCACGCAGATCCGCAGCCAGATTAGCCAGCGTGGTACGCACGATTTTCTGATCCGGCCATGTTGCTCGCTGCACTACCGCCACTGGTGTATCTTCGCTCCAGCCTGCGGCAAGGAATTCCACCACGACTTTTTTTGCCAATGTTGCACTTAGGAAGAGCGCCACCGTACAGTGATGCGAGGCCAAATCGCGCAGCTTCTCCCGTTCAGGCACAGGGGTGCGTCCTTCCGCACGCGTCAGGATGACGGTCTGCGTCAGTTCCGGTACGGTCAGCTCCGCTCCCAGCGCCGCTGCCGAAGCAAATACCGAGCTAACGCCTGGAATAATCTCGTACTCCACGCCCTGTTGTTTCAACAAAACCATCTGTTCCAAAATGGCACCATACATCGCTGGATCACCCGTATGTACACGTGCTACGCTGCGTCCTGCACGAACCGCTGTGCACATCAGTTCGACCTGCTGTTCCAAATCCATGCCGGAGCTTTGCAACACCTCGGCTTCGGGTTTGGCAGTCGCAATCAGTTCGTCATTCACGAGGGAATCCGTGTACAGAACGAGGTCGGCATTTTTCAAAATATTCGAACCTTTTACCGTAATCAGCTCGGGATCTCCCGGGCCTGCACCAACAATGTACACTTTCGGTTCCAATGTTTTCATTTGCTCACCACCATCAGGCTTAAATATTCCAGCTCCTGCCCTTTCAGTTCACGGGCGTCACGCCAGACCAGTTCATAAGGAGAAGTGACTTTGGTGACCACCGACGCTTTGCCGCCAAGTCCCATCTCCTCCAGCAGCTCCAGCATCGGGTCCAGCACCTTTGCTACTTTGATAAACACAATCGTATCGTGATGCTCAATCGCCTGCCGCATCGCTTCTTTATCCGCTGTAGCCGGAATAATGCCAACCTGCTCATCTCCATCTGCCAGATGGATATCCAGCGCTGCCGCCGCACCAAGCACGGAGGATATGCCCGGAATAGAGCTAATCGGCACTTCAGGATGAAGTTCACGCATGAGACGTGCAAGGTGGATAAATGTACTGTATAAGTTCGGATCACCTTCCGTCACGAACGCTACATCTTTGCCTTCCTTAAGTGCTTCCCAGCACGCTTCCACGGTTTTGCCCCACTCCCGCTCTAGTACGACCGGGTCTTTGGTCATCGGAAAGATCAGGCCCAGCATCTCTTTCTCCTCCGGATTCACATACAATTCAACAATTTCGTGGGCGTAGGATTTACCGCCTTTGCGTTTCTTCGGATAGGCGACCACCGGGCATTCGCGAATCATCCGGTATGCTTTGACCGTAATCAGCTCCGGGTCTCCCGGCCCGACACCGACGCCATAGAGTGTGCCAACCCTAACGCCGGCCCCTGTCATGCTCTCTGAACTTTCCGTGTGAATTCCGGTACTGTTGATGTTTCCTGTTGTTGTGCTGATGCTACTCTCCCCCTTTTCATTCTCTGCAAACTATTCCGCTCCGTTCGCTGTTTCGGCTTCCGCTTCTGCTCCTGCTATAAATTGACCTGTAATGACATAGATCGGGTTCAGTCCGTCAAAACGGGTCATGTTCAGGATCGGCTTGCTCCGCGCCGTCTGCAGCAAAGTCACGGAGGCATCCATGCCTGCATCGCGCATCGCCTTCATGCTGTCATGCAGCGTTTCGATGGTCGCTGCATTCACGACGATGCGTCCCTCGGGGCGCAGCCGGGACGCACACAAGGCGATCAGCTGCGCAAGTTCACCGCCGCTGCCGCCAATGAACACCGCATCGGGACCCGGTAGTTCGTCCAGCCCCGCTGGCGCTTTGGCATGAAGGACGGTAAAATCCGTCCGGAATTTGATCCGGTTGGCCTCGATGTTCACGAGGTCACCTTCGTTCTTTTCGATGGCGAAGACCTGGCCTCGCGGCGCCAGCCGCGTGCACTCCACCGCCACCGATCCGGAACCTGCGCCGATATCCCACACGATGCTGTCCTCGCCCAGTTTCAGCTCAGATAAGCTGAACGCGCGGACTTCACGTTTGGTGATGAGGCCCTTCTCGGGTTTGCGCTGATGGAATTCTTCATCTGCAAACCCGAAGCCTTTGCGCGGCGCCGGTGCATCCTTGCGGCGCAACAAAATGACGACGTTCAGCGGGCTGCACTCAGCCGCTGCCAGCTCGTCCAGGGTGTAGTGGCGGGCACGCTCGTCTGCCGCGCCCAGGTTCTCTGCAACGAAGGCATCATACTCCGTCATGCCGAACTGTTGCAGATACGCCCCGATCGCAGCGGGGCTGTTATGCTCGTCCGTGAGCAGCGCGACTTTGGCTTTGCCATCGATGCGCTGGGCTAGACCTTTGAGGGGGCGACCGTGCACGCTTTCAAGCACGGCGTCGTGCCAGCTCTCGCCAAGCCTTGCGAATGCCAGCTGCAGCGAGCTGAGATTAGGCCGGATATCCAGCTGATCCGGGCCGAGTTTGCGCGCGAAATACCCGGCGATGCCGTAAAACAGCGGGTCCCCCGAAGCGAGCACAACGATGTTGTGTGAGTCCTGCAACGCTTTTATTTTCGCAACGAGGTCATTCAAACTGCTCTTGATCACCAGCTTCTCTCCCGCAAACGCCGGGAAAAATTGCAGCAGACGTTCGCCGCCTACCAGCACATCGGCCTCCTGAATGAGTTGTAGACTGTCTGCCGTCAGTCCCGCCGCGCCTTCTTCGCCCACGCCAATAATGCGGATGTTACGATTCTTTGCTCCAGTTGTTGTGTTCGAGTTCACTGATTTCCGCCCTCCCCAGTTCCATTCCTTTCATGGTGACGAGCACCACTTCCACCGTTACGCCGCCCCCCGCATGTTCCAGACAGTGCTGACAGGCGTATAGGCATAACTTTTCAAAATAAGGTAAATATCCCGCTTCGGTCATCATATCCGCCACCTGAGTCGCCGTGTTGGCTTCCTCGATCGCTTGCGCCAGTTCATCGCCAGCCCCGGTCTCGCGAGCCACGGACGCAAGAAATCCAAAATCCACCGGCGCACTTTTGGAGTGCACCATCATGACCCCTTGAGCCACTTTGGCGAATTTGCCCGGCATCCCGACCAGACTGATGCGTTTCATTCCCAATCGTTTCCCGTGTTTGATCGCAAAGCCGACAAAGTCACCCATCTGAATAAAGGCTTCCTCCGGCAGTTCGGGCATCATTTTCATGGCATACTTCTCACTACTGCCGCCTGTTGTCAGCACAATATGATCACAGCCGGAAGCCTGCGCAACGGAAATCGCCTGTACTACACTGGCTTTGTACGCTGAAGTAGAGAACGGAACGACCACGCCGCGTGTGCCTAAAATGGAGATACCGCCAAGAATGCCAAGCCGCGCATTGAGCGTTTTCTTCGCAATCTCTTCGCCGTCCGGTACGCTGATAACCACTCGTACCCCTCTTGCAGTACCATATTCCGCAAGTACTTGGGTGACCGCTTCGGTAATCATGCGGCGCGGCACGGGATTAATGGCCGCTTCCCCAACAGGCACGGGCAGTCCTGGCTTCGTAACACGCCCCACACCAATGCCGCCATCCAGCTCTACCCCCGGCTCGTCCCGCCAGGACACATGCGCAATGATTTTCGCCAAATGTGTGGCGTCCGGGTCATCCCCAGCGTCTTTGATCGTGGCACAGGTCGCCGTACCGTCCGTCATCAGTTCCTGCTCGATCAGCTCGAACGAGTGGTCAAAGCCGGCGGGCAAGGAAACCACGGCTTGCGCAGGGATATGACCCGTTAACAGGAGCTGTGTCGCTCCTTTGGCAACGGCTGTCGCACACGCACCGGTCGTAAAGCCGGAACGCATCGGTTTATCCGGGTCCGGTGCTTCTCCGCTTTTCATGCGTTTCTTTTCCATGGCTTTGAACCTCCCGTCCTTCTATATGCTAGTTTGTTCGCGCGCTTATGTTGATTGTTGGTTGATGTTGATTGTTCATTGTTGTTTGGTCTTGTATGGATTGTGGATACATTGATTTTTAGTTTTACTCAACAACTGCGGTGCTAGTAACTGTACACTAACCCCTGGTGATCGTTAGAAGTTACCGGAGCGGAATCCCCATCTCTGGTGACTCGCACGCTAAGCGTCTCATTTACTTAACACCCACACACTCACGACTGAGCGCTAACGATCACAGATAACGTTATTTGGCCTAATATGCCCTCGCTGGAATTCTAACGATCTCAGGAGACGCTATTTCACTAAGACAGTGCGATTTCCAGCGCTTTTGGGTGGTTTTGGGAGAAATAACGTTCCTCAGGATCGTTAGAATTTCAAAAGGGTGATTTCACGCAAAATAAGCTTCCTGGTAATCGTTAGAAGTTGCTGGACTTTAACAGATTCAGACATGGCCCTTAGTGAAGACTCTCCCAGTTCTCATTAGGATTCGGCACGGCTCGCTAACCAGACTTAAATCAGATCAGGTAGATTTCGTTTGACCTCACTGGTCGAACGAGGCAAACCGCCTTAGTGCTCCCGCCGCTCTATGCCTTTACAGCCATCAACGAGATTGCGTTAAGCGCTGCTACAACGATCGTACTGCCTCCTTTGCGACCAATGTTGGTAATAAAAGGAATATCCAGCTTACGTAGCTCGTCCTTGGACTCGGCCGCAGATACAAAACCTACTGGCATGCCGATGATCAGCCCCGGCTTGGCCTCGCCCTCTTTGACAAGACGAATCAATTCCAGCAGCGCCGTTGGCGCGTTACCGATGGCATAGATGCCCCCGTCATACATTTGGGTTGCTTTGCGCGTCGAGATGATGGCACGAGTGGTGTTGAGGCGTTTGGCCTCTTCCATCACATCTGGATCGGATATATGTACATGTACATCGCCGCCAAAACCGCGAATACGATCCTTGCTCACACCCGCCTGAATCATCTGCACATCGGCAATGACTGACTGACCTGCACGTAGCGCCGCAATCCCTGCCTGGATCGCATCCGGGTGAAACACCATACTACGGCCCAGTTCAAAATCAGCCGAAGCGTGAATCACACGCTGTACGACTGGATACTGCTCATCGGTAAACGGGTGCTCCCCCAGTTCCTCCGTAATCATCTCAAAGCTCTTACCTTCAATTTCCTGAGGTTGCACGGTCAGCGGTTTAAATTCCGTCTTAAAATCCACCCGAATCACTCCATTCTTCTTTCGATATTTACAATCAAGCCGTTCAAAGTTGCGTTATTCAAATTAAGCCTATCGGGGAGATTACTTCCCCAAAATACCTTTCAGCTCGTCCAGTACACCATCAAAATGATCAAACACCGTGCCAAACTCCGCCTCTGGACGTGAGATCAGCACAACATGAATGCCCAGCTCCAGTGCAGACTGGATTTTCTCATCCACGGCTCCGGTTTTACCGCTTTCCTTGGTGACCATCACCGTTGTTGCATAGTGCTTGTACAGTGCTTCGTTCATTTCTCGGGAAAAAGGTCCTTGCATCGCAATAATATTGCGTTGCTCTACGCCCAGCTCACCGCATTTCTCCATATTGTCGAGACGGGGGAGCATGCGTGCAACAAGTCGTATATCCGGATCACCGAGCAGGTGCTTGGTGAAGATTTGCAGCGTTTTGCTGCCTGTTGTCAGCATGACAGAACCTTTCAGCTCTTTGGCTTTGAGTGCTGCCTCATCATAAGATGACACGACATGTAATAGTTCATGGTCATCATAAGCAAGCCCCGTTCGTTCGTAACGAATGTAAGGAATGTCCGCTTGTTTCGCGGCTTCCATAGCATTCGCATGGGCTTCTTCGGCAAAAGGATGGCTCGCATCCACAAGGACAGGGGTATTATTTTCCAGAATCAGCTTCACCATCGCCTCTACGGTCAATCGGCCTGTCCGCACTGGTAAACCGGCTTCGGTCAGACTTTGGGCTGCACTCTCGGTCACAACCGACGTCAGGACGTTATGTCCTTGTTGCTGGATTCGGATCGCAAGTTCGCGTGCATCGCTTGTACCGCATAACATAAGGATCATGAACGCTTCACCTGCTCGGAAGTTGCTGCCACTTGTGCCTGAGAAGAGGATGCATGCTGCTGAATATCTCCTGCTGTTGCTTCTGAAGCGTGTTGCTGGTTGCTCCGATGTCCTTCGTGCTCATGGTGTGAGTGATGCAACTCTTCGTCATGGTCATGATGGAAATCAAGTGTCGCCTCACGAGTAGATGCAGCCTCCGCAGCGTGCTCGGAATGCTCGTGGTCATGACTATGATCGTGATGATCGTGCTCATGATGGTGGTGATCGTGCCCGTGGTCATGTCCGTGATCGTGATGATCATGGTGATGGTGGTCATGGTGATGATCATGGTCGTGATCGTGGTCATGCCCATGGTCGTGGTCGTGATGGTGATGATGGTGTTTGGCCGCTTCAAGGCGGAACTGGCAGTTGTCACAGTTGGCTGTAACCCTTCCATATAGCCCCTCGTGCGCACGTTCCAACACCAGCTCGACCAGCTTCGGATGGAAGCCGAAATAACCGCCGATTTCGACTTGAATATCTGGATGTGCGGCTGCAAATTCGGCCGTCATCTCATCAATGCGTTTAATCAGTACACCGGTAAAGAGGAAATACGGCATGACAATAATTTTTTTCGCACCAAGCAAGAGGCAACGTTCCAATCCATCCGGGAAAGAAGGCTGGGTTACGCCGATAAAGCTGCTTTCTGCCCATCTGTACGGCAACTTCTCCCATAGCATACGGGTCATTTTGAAAAAGTCACTGTTAGCATCCGGGTCACTGCTTCCCCGTCCAAGTACAAGTACAGCGGTCTCTTCATCAGTCACCGTAGCAGGCGGAGTGGCTACTGCAACTGCTGCAACTGCTGCAACTGCTGTATCTGTTTCACCCTCACCTTGAGCTGTAATGCGTACAGGCTGCGCCTCTTGCAGACGAGTTTGCATAATTTGCACGACTTTCTCATGCACACCAATTGGACGACCATAGATAAACTGCACTTGCGGATAACGCGCTTTGGCACGATCAATCGCATTCGGAATATCAATCTTGGCATGACCGGCTGCAAATAAAATAATCGGTACGAGTACGACACGGGTCGCGCCTCGATCTACACAAGCAGTAACTCCATCCGCAATACTTGGTCTGGTTAATTCCAGAAAACAGGTTTCGACCAGTGTGTTCTCCGGTGCTTGCTCCGCGACCTCACGTGCAAACTCCTTTAACTCACGGTTCCCCTCGGGATCACGGCTCCCGTGTCCCACCAACAAAATTGCATCCATCTTCGTATTTCCTCCTCTGTCCGATCCACAGATCAGATTTCTCATATTCGTAAGGCTCTCCACTCGGTTCCAAGGAAGAAAGGTATAATCTATGTCTAAGTCTGTATTGATGCAGCTGTAAATGTTGTATCTATCTCAATCAGCTGGGTTTCAGCCGAGTTGTGTCTGGGTTAACTTTTGGCTTTGTGGCCTCTTATCTTCCGTAGATCACTCTGCCGCTGATGCTTAAGTGGACTTCAAGCCCGTAACCCAAACTACGCACTTCCACTCTTAGTCACCGCATACCGGATTCACTTCAACAGTGACTGGCGCATCCACATGGCGGAAGCCTTGAATAACTCCAACGCGTTTAAAAAACTTGTGGAAACGTTCGTTCGGATGACCTTTTTCCTTGTACTCCGCGACAATACGTTCCACAATACCGCCGATCTGATCACCCGGAATGCCCTCTGCTACAGGCTGAGCCGGGTGGGCATTGCGGCCGAACTTTTTCCCGCCAAGGAACAGATCGTATCCTCCTTTGCGGTACACGATACCGATATCCTCCAGCACTGCCCCGTAACAAGCCATACCGCAGCCGTTTAACGCTACGCTCGTTTCCTTCGGAGCAGACAATCCACCGATCACGTCCTGCAAATGGTTAGCCATCGGCACCGCGTCGTCCTTCTCCAGGTTGCAGAAGTCACAAGCTTTGACTTTGATCACATCCCCAATCGGCACCACGATAAAGTTTGCTGCGCGCAGCTCATCTACCAGCGCATCCGGTTCAAACGTCGGCACTCTCAGAATAATCTGGTGCTCCGGCGTATACTCGAGTTCACCATCCTCGCTTGCGCACTGCGCCAGCAGGGCCATCTGAGCGGCGGTGAACTTTTTGTTGCCCACGCCGGGCGACACGCCGATCTCAAAGAGCGGCGCCTTGCGCCCCGGCACGGGCACAGCAGCGGCTGCGCCAAGCACCGCTGCGCTGCTCGCGCCCTGCGCGCTTGCGGCTGCCGGGCCTGACGCCGATGCGTCCAGCCAGCGGCTTGCCGCTTCGCCTGCGAGCGCACCGCCTGCCGCGAGCCGCGTCAGCGCCTCGGCGGCGAGCTCGGCTGCGCCGGCGCGTGGCGCCACAGCGGCAGCGCGCGGTGCGGCCTCTGCCGCCGCGGACGCGGGCCGCTCTGCGGCAAGCACGGCGGTGCCAGCACCGCTCGCCGGGCTTGCCGCAGGCGGGGTCGCCGCCCATGCGCTTGCGGGCGGCTGCCCTTGCGGAGCCGTGCCCTCTCCGGCGCTGGCGCCGCGCAGGGCTGGCTCCGCCGTTGGCACGGCCTGCGCATCGCGGGCCGTGCCAACACCCGCCGCCTCGCCGGAGGCGAGCGCGGGCTTCCCGTGCGCCGAGCGACCATGGCTCGGCTTCGGTGCGCAGCCGCTCGTGAGGTCTGAGCGGCTGTTCCGCGGAGTTCAGCGTATATTTCCGCTGATATCCGCGCGGGGTGACCATGAGTCCTTCGTACATCATGGTCGAGGAATTGCCGATAATCACGGTCGTTAACATACCGATATCGTAATTCAGCATATCTTCCAGCGTGGTCATGACCACGTCTTGGCGTTCCCGGTACGCACTCTTGACCAGGCCAACCGGTGTCTTCGGATCACGGTAACGCAGCAACATCTCCTGCGTCTCTACAATCTGGCGTGTACGCCGTCCACTGCGTGGATTATACAAAGCAATGACAAAATCAGCCGCCGCTGCCGCTTCAACCCGGCGAATGATCGTTTCCCAAGGTGTCAGATGGTCGCTGAGGCTGATCGTACACGCGTCATGCATAACCGGCGCACCAAGCAAGGACGCACACGATTGAATAGCGGACACGCCAGGAATAACCTCGACAGCTACGCCTGTATCTGGCTTCCAGCCTTGCTCGATCAGCACCTCATATACAAGCCCCGCCATACCGTATACCCCGGCATCCCCACTGGAGATTACGGCAACAATATGGCCTGCTTCCGCTTGTCTTACCGCTTCCTGTGCCCGGCTGACTTCCTCCGTCATGCCTGTACGCACAATGGCTTGTCCATTCAACAAAGGCCGGATCAGATCCACATAGGTGTTATATCCAATGATGACCTCGCTTTCCTGCAATGCATCCAGCGCCCGTTTCGTTATGTGCTCCATCGCACCTGGACCGAAACCGATGATCAGTAACTTGCCTTGCTTTTGCATCCCTTTTCCCCCTCACTCCACTTGTCATACGATTAATGCCCCAACCTTGTTTATCCCAAAAGTTCCCCGATACAGATGTGTCTCTCTCGTTTATAGCCCTGTAAAACATCATTTCTTCTGCTCAACTCGGCAACTTCGTTCCTGTCCGAAAAAACAAAAAAATCCCATCCTAATCACGGATGAGATACGCATGTACTTACACTCAGGAAACCTGGCCTGTAATATTCCATAATAAGGAATTACAAGCAGCCAGAACAGCCCAAATAGAGCCGCACAGTACAAACCACGGTTTGTCCCTTTCCCGAACTTATCGTACACCACTCCTTTCCGCGAAGGGTTTGGTGACACATGCAAGGTAGGTCTCCTGGCTCTGGATCATTAGCGTTCTTTCCTGTCTTCCCCGGTATACCGAGTGACTTTCATGGAAAACGCTTTACCATTACAGTGGCGGGACCGCTCGGGACTTGCACCCGATTCCCTGTTACCTCTTGCTTTATGCAAGAGCACCTTGCTGCTTTCATATTGTCTTCATCATACCATCGGTCAGGAAATAATGTCCACGCTTCTCAAGATTGTCCTAAACATTAATTTTGGATAAAAATGAAAAAAAGGTCCCGATCCGATAACGGATCAGAACCTTTATATATCCATCCATATAACTGATGTGATTCCTTCTAAACTTAATACTCCTCTGTATACGAATTGCGTCTGCGATTCTTCATACAGCAACTCTTGCCCTCTGAATGCTCTCTTTACTAATCTTCCCGGACACCCACAGGATTCGCGGCAAAATAACGTCCCAGTTCAACGATGAGCGCTCCCATCTTCTCCTCTTCCGGCACAACCAGCGCTTCGATGCTTTCCTCACGCATAGCGTTCGCCGTAACTTTACCAACCGAGGCTGGGACTACACCTTCTTTGAAAGCCGTCAGCATCTGCTGCAGCTTGCCTTGGGAAGTTGCATATTCCGTCAAGAATCGAACCTGCGGCCCGCTTGTAAAGGCTACCGCATCTAACTTATGCTGAATGATTTCGTTCAGCAGTTGCTCCAGCTCTGCCTCTTCCGGCGGCACGTGACGATACGGCAATACCTGACGCACGACAGCTCCTTGTTCTTCGAACCAGCGAACCAATTTAGGAGCCGTTTCCCCATGCAACTGTAACATCACTTTTTTGCCTGCCAGATCATGTGAGCCAAATTCCCGAATCAAACCGTCTGTACTACCATCATCATCTCGTACCAATGGAGTCAGCTTCAGTTTCTTAAGTGCATTCACCGTTTTGTACCCTCGGGCTGCAATACACGATTCGGCCAAGACATTCCGAAGTTGTCCGGCTACATCCATGTCCTCAGCCATGTCGAACAAAGCATCCAGTCCCATACCCGTCGTAAACACTGCCCAATCCGGCGGATCGGAAATCCAAGAGACCAGTCCATCTCGAATGTTACGGTCATCCAAAAATACCGTGCCTTGTGCAGGACGCACAAGCGGGATTCCTCCCATTTTCTCCACCAAAAGAGACATCTCTTTGGACTTTCTCGGTCCGGTTAATGCCACACGTACCCCTGCCAAATGTTGAGCCATTCATGTTCCCCCCGTTATTAAGCCGAAAGTTCGTCAATCTGACTACAGTATACAGGGTACTTCTGCGGAGGGAAACCATGCTTGCTTGCTTTCCAGGCTCTCAAGCTATAACAATTTTTTATGATTTTCATCAGGAAGGCTGCAGATTACCGCCGCCATGTGATGGTTTACCTTTTTTCTCTATAGACTTTTCCGCTGACTTATCACCAGATTTCTCTTCTGACTTGCCTTCCGTATTCCCTTCAGAATAATCTGATTCATCAGATGCCTGCTCCTGCTTCTGTTCACCTTCCTGCTGTTTGCCTCTCGAGGCCCTCTCTCCCGATTCAGAGTTCGGTGCATGCCCAGCCTCCTTTTTGCGCGGACGAAGAAATAGAAAGAATACGATTGGAAACAGCACCTCAAATACAATGGCAACCCATGTCCATTCCCGTGTAAATCGATTCAGTTGGATCGCATTGCGGAAAAACCAGAACGCACATACAAAACCCAGCAACGCAATGGGTCCGGTCAGTACTTTACCAGACACTTTGGGAATCATGCGTTTCAATCCCCAGCACACTAAATACAGGTCAAACGCAATCTTGGTAATAATACAAGGCAAAGTTGCTGCCGCAAGCGCCAGATCGAATCGATCTAGAAAGTCACTAATCTGCAGCTGTCTTGCCAGCTCATACGATGGATATACAAGTCTTGAAGCAATGGGTACACCGATGGAGGTGATCGTTTCTATTACAATAAGCATCATAAGCAGTCCCGTGACGATGTTGCCTGTAACGATGGACTTTACTCGAAAATCACTTCCCCTTACGATAAAGGGCAGAAAAATCATCTCTCCATAAAACGAAAAGAGATACCAGCTCCCCCTGCCCACACCCGCCAGGTCAACATCGAAATAGGGCTTCAGGTTATCCATATTGATCTGCTGAATTAGCATAAACGGCACAATGATGGAGTTTAACAAAAAAAGCGCTACATATAACTCCACCATGCCAATCAGGGAGCCTAATCCTCCCCGCACGATAAATATAGCCATGACAAGCAGAGAGAGCACGATAATCGAGATTGGAGTTGTTTCCAGCAATGTGATACTCACATAATCCCCCGTTAGCCGGATATCTCTCGCAAATACAAAGAAGAAAAACGCGATGTACATCAATCCGGCTAATCTTCCCAAAAAGGGAAATCGTGTCACTAACGATTCAAACAGATCCTTGTCCGGAAAACGCCGCTGGACACGGCTGAGCACCCACATCGATGTAAACATAATCAGAACAACGGGTATGTAACAAAGATAGGCGTGCTGTTCTGCATAATAAATGGCTTGTGCATGAGGTTGTAGCAGTGTCCCCGTAATACTAAGCAGCATGAGCATCAAGATCATTTGCCTGTGCGTTACCTTCTGAATCATCCTGCCCCTCCTTCCGTACCTGTTTCTTGCATATCAAGATTACATATGCCACATCCTCAAGGCATTGGTAGCAGACGTTGAATAATATGACTCATCCATACCGATAGGAATACGGTTTTGTTCAGCGCCGTAACGTAGAACCAGAGGCCTGTTCCAAGCGCAATGATTCCATAAGACAGCCAGCGATTAATGGGGGCCGCTTGTTTCAGATGCCTGAAATCCATAATCAGCACCCCGATTACCATTGCCAGATAGGTAAACAGCAGCGGTTTAATCATGTATGATGTCCTCCTCTACGACTCCAATCGGTTTATTGACAACACCGACATTCTCAATAATGACATGCGGGTCCACAGTTACTTGAACCTCCGGATAGAGAAACTCCCAACGATCTTTAATCTTGTCCCATTCCTTGGGTAACTGCCTATGGATGGAACGGCCGATGCCGATAATGTCCGCTTTGAATTTCTTCTGAACCAGCCTTACACCTTCCTCAATATCCTCTTTGATCTTCCGGTGTACGGCTTCATTCAAATTTAAAATTTCCTTTTCGCGCCTGTCACCATAATCCGATTCATTGTCCACAAGCACTCCCTTGGCATACATCTGAATGGTCACACTCACTTTGCCATTCACAATCTTGGGATGAAGGGAGGAATTGTTCTCGTTTAACTTGATAAACATATCTCCTTTGCCGCGCGGAGCTTTAATCATGACTTCGGGTTCATTGGCTTCACCCATGGCAAGAATTAATGCATCGGCCGGAGCCTTGTCCATCATGCCCACCAACTTGTCTTTTTTGAAAATAGCCAAGCCGTCCAGTTTGATATTGGTCACAGCACCTTTCCAACCCTCAGGTACACTGTCCGAAACGGATGCGATCGGCAGAAAAGGATCAACCCCTTCGTCTAGAATGGAGTCTATAAACGTTTTAAGGGATCTTGGATTCCTCATATTAAGAAAACATAGTTCTCGTACCATCTCCGAAGGGAACTTCTCAATCGGCGCATCCGTGTCCATGACCTTGTGTGCCTCACCTCTGGTAACAACAGGAAGTGCCGATAACCGATTTAGGGGATATCGGGTGAACAGATCTAGCATCGGGGCAACACCGTCACGTGCCAGTTCTTCCCCAATAAGGATGGTACGGCGATGTGCATAATAAATACGGCGAGAGAGTGACTTCTGACCCTTAAGCGTAGTCCCGCGTAAAGTTCGATCCGTGTTGGAGAGGATAAACCATGGCTTGTCACCATTTGTACCGCCCCCGCCCCCTTCACTTCCCGAGGCTCCAGACTGTCCAGGAAGGGCAATCTGCAGACTGGATCGGTATTCATCACCTTCTTTATCAGCAGCAATACCGATGACAAAGGCGACATCATTAATCTCTTCGCGATCCCAGCAACCTGTAAGCAGAGATGTACACAAAATCAACGAAATGACAGCTCTATATTTGGTAAGAAACCGCATGGGATCACCATCCTTCCTCTGCTTCTGGCGAACCATTAATATCTCTAGCCATACGTTTGCGATCCCGGTGCACGGTCGAAGGACGATTGATCATTTTCCACCAAGGCACCCGGACCAAAATATCTTTGGTATCCTTCTTATGGTATGGACTCACCCCTGACAGATAAGGTACACCAAAAGAAGTCATCTGTGTCAGATGTACAGAAATCAGCACTAGACCAATCACGATGCCGTATAATCCCAGCATGCCTGCCAGAAGCATGATCGGAAACCGTAACAGCCTTACGGTAATGGCAAAGTTAAAGCGCGGAATCGTGAAGGATGCAATCCCCGTCATCGATACGATAATAACCATTGGGGCAGAGACGATACCCGCCTGCACGGCAGCTTGACCAATCACAAGGGCACCGAGGATACTGACCGCTTGTCCCACCGTTTTAGGTAACCTGACCCCTGCTTCCCGCAGCGCTTCAAAAGATAATTCCATAATGAGCGCTTCAATGAGTGCCGGGAAAGGGATGGCTTCGCGAGCACCGGCAATACTGAGAATCAATGTGGTTGGAAGCATGTCCTGATGAAAGGTCGTAATAGCGATATACAATGCTGGCAGGAACAAAGCAATAAACACAAACAAAAAGCGGATCCAACGAATCAAATTGGTAATGAAGAACCGCTCATAATAATCCTCACTAGCCTGTAACATCTGCCACATCGTCACGGGTGCAATCAATGCAAACGGTGTTCCGTCCACCATAATGGAAAACCGACCTTCCAGCAGATTCGCGGCAACTGTATCCGGGCGCTCCGAATAGTGCATCTGTGGAAACGGGGAATTCGGGTTATCCTCGATAAGTTCCTCGATATAACCGCTCTCCAGAATACCGTCGATTTCAATCTTCTCCAGACGTTTTTTGACATCCTGAATTAATTGGGGATCGGCGACTCCCTCCAGATAGACGAGAACAACATCGGTTTTAGTATCGGAGCCCAGTGTCATACTCACCATTTTGAGTGCAGGTGTCTTCAGCTTGAAACGAAGCAAAGCTGTGTTCATGCGCAGTGTCTCGGTAAATCCCTCACGCGGTCCACGGATGACCGACTCCGTCTGCGGCTCCTCTACACCTCTCCGCACCCCGCCTTTCACGTTGAACAGCCAAGCTTCGGCTTTTCCGTCCATAACCAGTAGAGCCGACGAGGCGAGCACGCCCTCGGTCGCAGCAGCCCAGGTCTGAACTCGCTTGACCTGCGTTAATTCAATTCGTGTATCATCAATCGGCACATCCGGCTCGTCAGTCCGTTGCTGGATCAGCCCTCGAATAAGCGGGCGCAGCATATGCTCCTGAATATCCGCCGAATTCACAATTCCCTCGACATAAACGAGAAGCCCCTGAACCTCCGGTGTGATCATAACGTTTCGGAACACGACATCCGAGGAGTTTGAGAAGATTTCTTTTAACGCCTGAATCTGATTGGTATGTATGGCACTGATCGGTTGTTTCAGAATAGGCGGGGACGGCAGTCCCAAGGGTACATATTTGCTACTGTCAGTCGTTGATGCTGAAGTCTTGGACTTTTCGCTACCTTTTGATGATTTATCTGCCATATGCCGCCCCTCCATTCTTGGTTTTTATACAAGGTAGCTTGTGCCAGAAGGCAGGGAATTATGTGGTCTTTTTTCACAAAAAAAAGCCTTCCTCAAGGGAAGACTTAACAATCGAAACGATCAACTTGAAAACTGAACCATACGTGTTAAATCAATAACTTACACCATGAACAGAATAACAATCTTAGATCATACACTTATCTCTGTTCGGTTAGTCAGCAAAATAATCATCAGGTATATATTGAATTTCCGACTTGGCATAGATGGTGAGTGTATGCCGCTCGCTGTCATATTTTACGCGGTCGCCGTCAACATAATACCAGTGCTTTGTCAGAGGACGGTCTTTGCGCTGTACGAAACGGAATACGTTTAATTCCTGTCTCAGCTCAATAATCTTCAAGGCGGTCTGCTCATCAAGTCCCGATACAGTGAACAGGTAACCTGTTCCTTCCTGCTGAAAGCGATAAGACAAGGCTGCATCCGTCTTGCTGTTCGCCAGCCCACGCCCGGTGACCCCATGTTTTACCATAAACCATTCCTGCTGTGCCATACGTATCGTTCCTCCTTTGATCTTGGAGTGGGAGTTCTTATTCATTAAGGCAAATCAATCAACATATAAAACGTATCCTCATGCCCTTCCAGCTTCATGGAAGAAGTCTGCTCCACGCGTGCGGTATCTCCTGTATGGAGCACATGTTCATTCTGCAGGCCAAGCTTGCCCTCAATGGAGAAAATGTACATGCGGCGACCTTCGTTCTGTTCAAAATCAAGCGTCTTGCCCTTGGATAACCGCCCAAGGTAAATCGTCATGTCTTGATGAACCGTGGCAACCCGCGGCCCACCATCGGATGATGCTACAGGCACAAGAGCGCCTTCCAGAGCAGTTGTATCATACGAAGTCGTTTCGTAGGATGGCTGTAACCCTTTCGTATGTGGCATAAACCACAGCTGGAGAAGTCTTACTTCCTCGGTATCTGAGGCATTATGCTCTGTATGAATGACGCCGCTTCCTGCTGACATGCGCTGAATGCTACCAAAGCCTGTTACGGCAACATTGCCCAGACTATCTTCATGTCTCAGCTTGCCATTCAGCACGATGGATACAATCTCCATATCACTGTGTGGATGTGCCCCAAAGCCGCGACCTGGTGCGATGACATCATCATTGGCCACCCGCATGGGTCCAAAAGCAGTGTTGTCCGGGTCCTGGTACTCCCCAAAGGAAAAGCTGTGACTGCCCCGCAACCAACCACGGTCAAAGCTGGAACGTGCTTCGGATGGAATAACCTTAATCATATCGCGTAACCTCCTCAAATCTGTTATGGTTCGTGTAGATCCCTCTTATTTTTTCTTAGTAGCATACTTATTCTCATTATATCAAATGTTAAGGTAATACGTCCAAGCCAAAAAGTGACGCTCCTTCCTTCAAACCAAAAAGCTCTTTACCTGTCAGCTCGATCCGGCAATCACCGTTACCTCGTCGGACTGGCAAGCAAAGAGCTTGGCCGCAGGCGTATTCCTGCGCTTTAACACTTTCCGTTACACTTTTCTATGAATCGTTATATTATGCTTTGATTATACTCATCCTGTTATGTCGCTTTCCTCCCTGATGCAGATCAGGCACTCACATTTTGGCTGTTCTGACGTGTAGCTCCTTGCCGGTTAAACAGATAATCCAGCGCCAAAAAGCGGCTGCCAGTCAGGAGAAGAGTCAATGATCCTGCCATCAGCATGTAATCGAACTCTGTTCCCATCAAAAACGGTTGCCCTGCCTTGGCTGTGAACAGTGCGCCGACCATAACCGCGATGAACAGCAAGGCAAATACACGTGTACCCAGACCCAGGATCATGGCCGCACCACCTGCCAGTTCAATGACAGCAACAACAGACGCCATAAAACCGGGAATCCCTATACTTTCAAAGAAACCAACCGTACCGCTAATTCCACCCTCGAATTTACTCCAGCCATGTAATAGAAAAATGAGACCAATCATAATCCTTGAGAAAAAAAGTCCAATTTCAATGGTTTTGTTATTCATCATACATCTCCCCATTTCATTCATAATTTTAGTCCGGATGGATTGCTTGGTTCATGGTCGTTTTCTATCCGATCGACCATACAAACAGAACAGACAGCAGCAGAAACACCGTTACAGAGATTAGAATGGCATATCGCGGTAAGCGCAGTGTAACATCACGTTCAGGGTCGAGCAGACGGGAAATACGCACATTTACAGACGTATCGGCAAATGAGGACTGAATTGTCATCGCTCTTCCCTCCCCAGATGGTGTGCATGTCCGAAGCAGTTTCAAGAGTGCACTGCCAATACCTGCGGCATTCCCCGTACGTTCAATCGCTTCGTTATCTGCTAAAATCTCTCTGACGATGCGATATTGCTGTGACGTATGCTTCAGCACAGGAATATACGGCATCATCGTAGCAAATACCGAGAGCAATGTTGTTTTCAGTGGATCTCGGTGCCACAAATGGTGAACCTCATGATACACGACAGCCTTCTCTTCATCCGAATCCAGCATATGGAGCAGGCCAGTGGAAAGCACAATACAAGGTCGCCACAGTCCAATGGTAAACGCAACCGGAGAAGGTTTGCCCACAACAAGAAATCGGGGTTTCTTAAGATGTCTGTACCTTGCAGTCAATTCTTCCGACCAAGCGCGAATCTCCATGGAGCGGAGCTTGGTTACTGCGGCACGCGTCTGGACAATTCGTCTAATCATCATCCAGCTTGTACCAGCAAAAGTCAGCAAAACCAGAAGCAACAGGAACTGACCTACAGACATCCACCCCATACGACTCATCCAGTGATTGCATAGCCATAGCAGATTCAACCGGATGTCCCATCCAAATATTTTATACATCGCATACATGAACATCTGCATGAGCACGAGTACCGGAATACCCAACCCGACGGTGAACAAAATCTTGGAACGGGTCTTCCACATCTTAATCGTTATCCTTTTTCCATTGCTTAATCTTCATTTCGAGCCGTTCAATCAAGCCTTCATCGGCTTCATCTAACGCATCCAGCATGTGATTCACTGCCAGTGTCCCGAATTCGTCCACCAATTCCTGGGACAGTTCCTTGGATTGATCGTTCATAAAGTCCTCCCTGCTTTGTACCGGCCGGTACAGCGATGTGCGGCCCTTCTGTGTTTTGCCGAGTAATCCCTTATCCACCAACCGATTCATCACAGTCATAACTGTATTGAAATTTACGTCTTTGTCTTGTTCCAGTGCCGTCTGTACTTCACGGATGCTGCTGCCGGGACGAGCCCACAATACTTCCATAATCTTGGCCTCAAGTGGTCCAAAAAAACGATTCAGTCCTCGCTCGCCCACTTTAAAATTGAGTATTCTCATATTCTGACACCCCTCACACTACCCATTGTAGTGTCCAGAAATGAGAAGTCAACCTCTATGTCAGGTATTTTATGTAAATAATTTGTAAAAATGTTTTTCATTCGTGTATAAAAGTACATAAGAAAACCGGGCAATTCTGCAAAATTGCAGTCATACCCGGTTCGTATCATGACCTTTCCAAGCTGGCATAAAGACCAGCTATTCGCTTGTGCGAGATGCGGGAAGTTCCCGCGTCGACAGATAATCTCACTTTATTTTGGCATATGCCCAGAAATATCTACACCCAAGCCATGAGCCAGTCGTCCACCCAGCTGTCCGTCAGCCCGGAAGAAGTGGCATAATGCTCGCATCTGGATATCTACCGGTACGGCTTTGAGATCATTCGTCAGATTATCCAGCAGATGATGCTGCTCTTCTGGTGTGAAGGAACGGAACAGCTCTCCTGCCTGCGTGTAATCATCCGTTTTCTCAATCTTTTCCCGTGTGACATGCCCCTGTAATGGAACCTGGGTTTCCCGATAAGCCGGATCTTCCTGTGGACTGTTACCTGAGCTGTTAGGTTCATAGTTTACGGGAGATGGGTTCTGGTTCACGTTCATGAGCCCATCACGCTGATGATTGCGCACAGGTGCATACGGGCAATTCACTGGAATTTGGAGATAGTTAGGTCCAAGACGGTGCCGCTGTGTATCCGGGTAGGAGAACAGACGACCCTGCAACAATTTATCCTCAGACGGTTCAATGCCTGGCACAACAGCACTTGGTGAAAATGCGACCTGCTCCACTTCTGCGAAGAAATTCTGAGGATTACGATTCAATGTCATCGTCCCTACTGTCTGGAACGGTAGTACATCCTCAGGCCATGTTTTCGTTGGGTCGAGCGGATCAAAAGAGAAATCATCCATCTGTTCCGGCTTCAGCAGCTGCACTTGCAGCTTCCACTGCGGATATTCTCCATTTTTGATATGTTCATGCAAGTCTCGCGTTGCGTGGTTAAAATCCTGTCCCTGAACTTCGGAAGCTTCCTTACGAGAAAGGCCACGAGCACCCTGCGCTGATTCCCATTTGTATTTCACATAGTGTACTTCACCTTGGTCATTGACCCATTTGAATGCGTGTACTCCGAATCCATCCATCTCCCGATAGTTGGCCGGAATGCCCAGATTCGAGAACAGCCAAGTCATCATATGTGTTGATTCCGGGGAGAGGGTCATGAAATCCCAATATCGCGCCGGATCTTGAATGTTGGTATCTGGAGCCGGTTTGAGAGAATGCACCATATCCGGAAATTTAATGGCATCCCGAATGAAGAAAACAGGCAGATGGTTACCCACAATATCATAATTGCCTTCACGTGTATAGAATTTAACAGCAAACCCGCGAGGGTCACGTGCGGTCTCAGGAGAACCCGTACCATGAATTACAGTTGAAAATCGTACGAACACATCCGTTTCTGTGCCCGGCTCTTGCAGGAAATCGGCTGACGTATATGCCTTCATGCTCTGCTCCAGCTTGAACACCCCATGGGCTCCTGCGCCTCTTGCATGCACAACCCGTTCAGGAATGCGCTCACGGTCAAAATGAGCGATTTTCTCGATCAGGTGGTAATCCTCCAACAAGGTTGGCCCTCTTCTACCTGCTGTGCGTGAATTCTGGTTATCTCCTACCGGTGCTCCCTGGTTAGTTGTCAAACGATCTGTCATCCTGTCGTCCTCCTTATAATGGGTCTCATGTCTGCTGTATCTATCTACTAATTCCATTCATATTCGTTGTTCGCTCAAATATACATTTAGACTTGATCTAACTGTTAAAATCATTCTAACATGTCCCATCTATCTACTGCATGAGGTTCGTATGAGGTTCAGATGAGGTTGTTACGCTAAAGATGAACCAATTATGAAGAGAGCGAAACAGGCTTCATATATCAACGAAACATAAAAAAGCGCAGACCGTTTATTCAACGATCCACGCCATATTTCATCTTAATTAGCATAATCAGCATCTCAGTGATGACCGCTCATCTAGCTCATTTTACTGAACTCATTATGTCTTTAGATCATCAGTCCTGTAAGATCCTCATACCCCATGCGGGATAATAAGCCATTACCATCTAACTCCTGAACGTTCTTCCCGCTCTTATTTAATTCCATCTCAAGTATGCACTGCAGAACTTCGGCGACAAACTTGGGCTGGTTCAAATTAACAGCGTATGTTCCACCCTCTTTCTTCATCCGTAATCCTTCATTTAAAGGACTGCCGGAAATGGGTGTATCTCTGGTTACAAATATAATGATATATTTTTTGTCTTTATTTTCCGTAATAATCGTCAGTTTGGATCTGCAGTAGATGTCTCTAGCCGTTCTGTAGCTCCACCAATAAGTGCTCCCATCGACCACTATTTTTCTCATATTATCTAATCCGCCAATCGATAGCCCACGCCTCTTACCGTAACGATATATTGCGGCGAAGAGGCATTATCGCCCAATTTTTTGCGCAAGCTTTTGATATGCACATCCACCACATTGCTTCCACCTGTAAAATCAGTCTCCCAAATATCACTAAGCATCTCTTCACGCGAGATGACTGCACCTTTGGCATCAATCAGCTTGAGTAGCAGATCATACTCCGTTTTGGTCAAGTGAATGCGATCCTGATCACGTTGCACGCTCATGCGCTCCCGATCCAGCACCAAGTCTTTGAATCCGATTCGCTGTCCCTCTTCAGGTAAAAAAGCTCGCTTAGGCATTACAGGACTACTTCCAATCATGCGCTGTACACGGTAAAGTGCCTCCTGCGGACGTGCAGGCCATACAAGCAACTCCTCCTGAAGCATCGGTCCGCTTGCACTGCCAATCATCTTCTCCCCCACCAGGTAGAGACATGGTGTCGTTTGTTCCGCCTCGCGGTTCAACCGGCTGTGGATTCCCGTAAATGCATCAATCGTTCCGGCAACCGAGAGGTCATAGATCAGTAGATCAAAAACAAGGCGTTCATGGAGATCCGGTTCCCAACGATGGAACACAAGTACGTCAAAGCAACTATCTGTCAGAGCCTTCACCAGCTCATGCACCTGACCCGGCATCGGGCTGATCAGAATGACACGTCTGGTAATCGGGCAGTTGTCCACGAGAGGTGCCGTTCCTGAATCTGCCAGCGCAGGTTTGACCCGAAGTGGCAAACGGCGGCCTGACCATTTCACTTTTACTTGACCCGTTTGGTTTTGCATTCCCCGCAGACACCTCCAAATACCACATGTGCATGATCTATTGAATAACCGGTCTCTGCCGCTACCTGCTTCATCCATTGTGGAGGAACTTCTGTCATCACCTCGTCCACTTTACCGCATACTTCACACATAATATGCTGGTGATCATCCATCCGGGCGTCATATCGGCTTGCTGTTTCGCCAAGTTTAAGCTCCCTGATCAACTCTTTGTCTGTTAAATAGCGAAGAGAATTGTATACAGTGCCATAAGCCAGATTGTACCCCTGTTCCACCAAGCGATTCATTACATCCGCAGCCGTTGGATGGTCTTCTGATTTACGTACGACATCATACACGGCTTGCCGTTGTATTGTCAGATTTAACGTTTTCACAACCAAGTCCCCTTTTTTCTATTTTTCAAATGTATATACCTCTCGAACATATTTGTTCGCTTTAGCTTTTACATATCAAAAGAATTTTGATTTAGATTAAGTATAAATCTTAATGCATATGGAAGTCAATATTGTCCCGTACGGCTACGTTTTAGAATTTTATAGCGCATTAAAACCAAACCCTTCAAACATTTGGGATTATATGGTTCGCCCCCACACTGATTTTCAGATAAAATAGAGGGATGTGCGTAAAAGGGGGGGATGCTGGTTGTTAAGCACGTTTTTTGTCAATCTCTGTGTGATCATTTCCTTTCTGTACCTGTCAGGAATCATCGCCAAATACTACAGCATTCGTTTGCCTTTTCCCTCGCTTCGCGTGCAGCTGGTCGGTGGCTTTTTATTCGGTCTATACGGTACAGTGCTTATGAATTATTCTTTCCATATTAATGACACTACCATTGTGGATCTGCGGCATTTGGCTGTCGTAACTGCAGCCGTATATCTGGGTGGGCTCGCTTCTGTCATCACCGGAATCATCATTGCGATCCTTCGTATCGTTATGTTTGGTGTCACCTCAGCAGCCATTGATGCAGCATTTATTATGATCCTACTCGGGCTGGCTGGTGTGTATTTTGCCTACGCTTCGTGGTCCAGATTAACCAAGATTATTACTATGAATCTCTTAGGCATGACCATGATATTTATCGTACTGCTAATGAACACGCCCAGCATGAATACATTGATGAAAGTATATCCCATACAGATGACCATAGCCTTTGCTGGTGGCCTTTTCATATATTTCATCGCTGAATTTATTAATAGATCTAACGAGATGTTATTTCTGCTGGAACGACGAGCCTCTACAGACCATCTGACGGATCTGAGCAATCGGCGGCAATTCGAGCAGTCTCTCCAGTCTGAGCTTCAGCATGCTAGGCAGTATCATCAGAAGCTTTCCTTGCTGGTTATTGATATTGATCGATTCAAAAAGGTAAACGATACGTTTGGTCACTCTGCCGGAGATTCCGTATTGAAGCAACTTGGACAATCGCTTGTAGAACATGCGCGTTCCACGGATCTTGTATCCCGTAACGGTGGAGAAGAATTTGCAATTCTATTGCTCGATTGTGGATATCATCAATCTATGGCTATTGCAGAATCCGTGCGGAAAGCTGTGGCCCGATCTCTTTTCATCCTGCCAGACGGGCAGACCGTAAAGCTCACGATCTCCATTGGTGTAGCCGTTTATCCTGATCACTGTGATGACCACGATGACAACGACCTGTTTGATCAAGCTGACCGTGCGCTATATGAAGCTAAAAATACGGGACGCAACAGGGTATGCTCACTGCCGCCCCGCAATATCACGGTTGTAGATAATGATTCATTTTGAGAAGATGATTAGTCTTAACGACGAAACGAAAGGGATGTCTCACCTGCCTCAACCAAGGCAAGCGGGACATCCCTTTCGCATTCATTAAACCAATAATGTTCTTCAGTTTCTATAGAAAACCAGTTGGAGTCAGGCCAGAATTTTTTCAATCTCTGCAATAACAGCAGCATCCAGCTTAACTCCAGAAGCTGCAGCATTTTCCTTAACCTGTTCCGGACGGCTCGCTCCGACCAGAGCGCTGGAAACATTATTTTGCCGCAAAATCCAGGCCAGTGCCAGTTGTCCCACCTTGAGGTTCAGCTTGTCTGCAACTTCAACTAATTGACGTACTTTGCCGATGCGATCTGCGTTAATTTTCCCTTCGTCCCAGCCAAGCTTGGCTGCCCGGCTATTCTCCGGGATATCGGAGACAGATGTATATTTCCCTGTCAGCAAACCTTGTGCAAGTGGTGAATAAACAACCTGTCCGATACCTTTACGTTCACCCAAAGGAATGATCTCGCTCTCTATATACCGATCAAACATATTATATACCGGTTGATTCACGACAATATGATCCAGCAACAGGCGATCTGCTGTACCGAGCGCAGCTTCCATCTGAGCCGCTGTCCACTGGCTCACACCTACATACAGCACTTTACCATGACGCACCAGATCGTCCAGTGCACGAAGGGTCTCCTCTATCGGTGTCTCCTGATGATAACGATGGCAATAGTAGATATCGACATAATCGGTGCCAAGGCGTCTCAAGCTGGCCTCGCACTGCTCCATAATATGTTTGCGGGACAAGCCGTGATCGTTAGGGCCATCACCCATTTTGTTAAACACCTTGGTTGCGAGAACATAAGAGCTTCGTGAATACGCTTTCAATGTTTGACCCAGCAATACTTCTGCGGCTCCCCGCTCATAGGCGTTGGCTGTATCGAAAAAGTTGATCCCTTCATCAAATGCCGTTTCAATTGATTTCACCGCATTTTCACGTTCCACATATCCTCCGTACGTCAACCAGCTACCTAAGCTGATTTCGCTTACTTTCAGTCCGCTTCCACCTAACCTGCGATAATCCATGAATACATGTCCTCCTCAGAATGTAGAAATGATGAAGTTAAGTTCCATATCCTATTGTAACCCAACCTGAACAAATGGAAAAACATATAAGTAGAAACTCAGGAAAAACAGCAAAAAAAGCACACCGCGAGTGATGTGCCTTCTGTAACCTTGGTAGAGAAATTCATCTTCTCTTTTTATGGCAAAATAATACTCAGTGCATTTAAAAGCTCAGTCTGTCTAACTGGCTTTGTCAGCACGGCATCAAAAACCTCCGTCTGCTGAATATTCATATGCATCCCATATGGAACGAGCACAATGACAGGCAGGCCTTCAATCTGCTGTTTCAGCGCAATGACGAAATCGACTGTAATGCCCTCACGCAAGCCCAGATCTACAACAGCCACATCCGGCTTATAACCTTCCTTGATCCATTCATATGCAGAGGCTGAACCCGAAGTCATGCGCACATCCATCTCCCAATTCCGCATCAGGGAGGATACGCCCTGCAAAATATCAGGATCTTTGGCGAGTAGCACTTTTTTAGCTTTCAAACGTTGCTGCACACTTGTGATTTGCGGCAAATCCCAATATCTGCGTAATGGCAATGAAATCCGGAACTCGGTTTCGTCACCTTGCAGGCTGTTCACCTGGATACGACCATGCATCAGAATGGCCAGATTCTGGCTGACTGCCAGTCCCAGATTGCTACCAATCAGTTTTTCCGTACTGATCGCTTCCGGTTTGGCAGTCGAAACTCGCAAACGGTTGTCGGATAACATTTGTCCTGTGTATCTAACCCGTAGCAAAAGCAGGCTTGTATCCTCTACTTCATCTCCCCTCATCTCTGCTGTTACCAGTACAGCACCTTCCCGAGTGGAATCCATGGCGTATTGCATCACATGGCCCAACATCTGGCCAATCTTGATCTCATCACCAATGAAAACCTGCGATACGTTCAGATTCAGGTTTAACCCCAGTTCTATCTTTTTGCTCGCAGCTGTTCCGGCATAGAGATAGACAGTGTTCTCAATGGTGCTGACCAAATCAAAGGGATCATCATGAATAACCGTTTTCCCTGCCTCATTGATATTAAAATTCATCATATTGTTGAGCAGTGAAAGCAGAATATTACCGCTCGTTTCAATCATGTTCACATACTCAGCTTGTTCCTCCGACATGTCGGGTGTCCGCATCAGATCTGTCAATCCCAAAATGCCGTTCAGCGGATTACGGATCTCATGACTCATCAGTTTGAGCATTTGTGTCTTGGTCATGGCCTCGGATTCGGCACGTTCCTTCTCTGCCTGTAATTTCTCTTGCAATTGTTCTGAATGGCTGAGTCTCTGCTCCTGAACGTGCAGCGCACTCTCCAGGTCAACAACGTATCCTAGAAAAACAGCCATAGCTTTCAGCGTCTTCATATCGGTTTCACTGATGTTATACCCTGGATCATCCATTATGCATATCGTTCCGAAAGCTTCACCTGTTCTACGTACAATAGGTACTCCCACGAAAAATCGATTACCCAATCCACCCGTGACATTCATTGATCGTGTTACAGAATGTTCGGTGGTATCCGAAATGGTAACGACACTGTTATTGTCTCTTAAGACCAGACTACAGTAAGATTCCATAAAAGGAAGCGCAGTCCCTTTGACTATTAATTCTTCCTTGCGGTTGAAGGCTTCCAGAATGACATTAGTCACTCCGTCATTCGTGGCTACGAAGATGGTATTCACTCTTAATATGCCACTTAATACGTCCACAATATGGGCCGCTGCTTCTTCAATATTTTCATAGAAGCCTTGGTTAACGCCTTCTACCGTCCCCATGATCCAACCCCTCTTTGTTTGTCTTGGCTGCTATATTAAGTTCACCGATCAGAATGTTGATTCACATGCAGGGTCTGCCGGGGAATCCGAACGATTGTCACAAACTATACTTATATGTTTAACACCACAGAAGTACTAGAGAATCATACTGGTGCCTGTAACCTCTTTTCTCACCGAACAGATCTGAAAAAATACTTCGATCCACGATATCTGACTTGTAAGTTTATACTTGCAGGGTAAGTAGAAATTATACGCCTCTGTTTGAAATTTGGGAACCTCAAACCCGCGCTAAATCCCGGAAGGTGCTCTTCCACCTCACAAGGGGTGTGATCATAATCACACCCAAAAAACCACATATAGTTTATAAATGGATAATACAAATCTACATGTAGTATATAACTCGTATATTAATCAAATTATAATCTATTCAAAAATCATTTAGGAGGCACGTTACATGACTATGCTTGAGCATGCCGCACCACCGGCAACCGATCTGTTATCTGACCTGGGAAGACGTATTATTGGCGCAGAAGACGCTGATACGCTGAGGGAGAATGCAAATCTGAATGGAGATTCCTTCAGCGGCAAGATGAGCAGGCTTGGATCGGAGACAGCCAAATGGCATGCCATGCGCCATGTATTGCCAGAGGTGCTTGCAGATGCGGTGGAGAATGGCGATCTGTATGTGCACGATCTGGATCAGTATGCCCTTGGAACAACGAACTGCATTTTTATTCCATTCGATCGATTGCTTGCTTCTGGCTTCAATACAGGGAACGGATCGGTTCGCACACCACAGACCATCATGTCTGCGATGGCTCTGGTCGCGATCATCTTCCAGTCACAGCAAAACAGTCAGTACGGCGGCGTATCCGCCAACAAAATCGACTGGGATCTGGCGCCTTACGTACAACGCTCTTTCATCAAGCATTTCCGCAAAGGTCAACGGCTTTTTGATGAACAAGCCTTGCTGACGGACGAGAAGCTTCATCTGAACAGTGCTGAAGCGAAGCAACAGTGCCCGCGGGCATTTGCTTTTGCAAGTGAGGAAACAGAACTGGAGACAGGACAAGCCGCCGAATCTCTTATACATAACCTCAATACGATGAGTAGCCGAGCGGGCGGACAGATTCCTTTTACATCGCTAAACTATGGTATGTGTACATCAGCGGAGGGTCGTCTGGTGTCCCGCTCCCTGCTCGAAGCAACGATTCGTGGCCTCGGACATGGGGAAACGCCTGTATTTCCACAGCATATTTTCCAGTGTAAGCAAGGGGTTAACCAAGCTCAGGGCGACCCGAACTATGACTTGTTCCGCCTCGCGGTAACCTGTTCTTCACGGCGCATGTACCCTAACTTTGTCAATGTGGATGCAACGTTTAATTTACCTTTCTATCATCCGGAAGACCCGGACACGATCATTGCAACGATGGGCTGCCGCACACGCACCCTTGCGGATCGGTTTGGACGAAATCGGCAAAGTGGTAAAGGAAACCTGTCTTTCAATACGGTCAATCTGGTGAAACTCGGGATTCGGTTTGGCATCTGCCAAAACAATCGGGCTGTTGCGGATCGGGAAGGATTCTATGTGGCCTTGGATAAAATCATGCACAATGCCGTGGAGGGTTTACTTCATCGGTATGCCATTCAGAAAAAACAGCCTGCCAAATCATCGGACTTCATGATGCGTGAAGGGGTATGGGAAGGCGGAGAGAAATTGGAACCGGATGAGCCGGTTGCCGATCTGTTGAAACACGGCACGTTGTCTCTTGGATTTATCGGACTCGCCGAATGTATGACTGCTATGTATGGACGCCATCACGGACAAGATATGCATGTGCATCGCGAGGCGCTGAATGTCATCCGTACGATGAGAGAGTTCTGTGATCGGATGAGTGAGCTGCATAACCTGAACGTTACGCTCTTTGCTACACCTGCTGAAGGTTTATCCGGCAAATTCACCAAAATAGACCGAGCCTGTTACGGCCCGATCTCCGGTGTGAATGAACGTGAATACTATACGAACTCGTTCCATATTCCGGTCTATCATAACCTTCCTGCCTACCGTAAGATTGAACTGGAAGCTCCATTCCACGCTCTGTGCAATGCCGGAGCCATCTCTTATGTTGAACTTGACGGCAATGTGCGGGCAAATACATCAGCCTTTATGCGCATCGTACAGTACGCGCTGGCACAGGATATCGGTTACTTCTCAATCAATCATCCGATTGATCGTTGCCCTGAATGCGGGTATGAGGGGGTCATCGGTGATACCTGTCCGGGATGTGAAGTTCACGAAAATGAGGTTCACTTCCAGCGCTTGCGCCGTGTAACCGGTTATCTGACAGGAGATTACAAGGTACGCTTCAATGCTGCGAAGCAGGCCGAAGTACGGGATCGGGTGAAACACCGGTGAATTTGTTTGGTTACATTCCCGAATCGGTCAATGAAGGAACCGGCCTTCGTGCTGTGCTGTTTATCAGCGGATGCCGCCATGCATGTCCGGGCTGCTTCAGCCCGGATTCGTGGAGTTTTCGCGCAGGTGAACCCTTTACAGAAGAGCGGCAGCAACAGATTTTGCATGAGGTCACGAACCATCCGTTACTGGATGGCGTGACGTTATGCGGGGGTGACCCCTTTTTCTCAGCAGCAGCATGTACTCGTTGGGTACGTCAGTTTCGGGATGCAAGGCCAGATCTGACGGTATGGGCCTACACCGGATTCGAGTATGAGGAACTCATCGCCGACCCGGAAAGAGCAGAGCTTGCACAGCTATGTGACGTGATTATCGACGGGCGTTACCTTGCAGCAGAGCGTGATGTATCTCTGCCCTTCCGTGGAAGTCGTAATCAGCGCTTGATTGACGTGCGCGCAACGCAAGCATCTGGAAACATCGTTACATTGCATCTTGGTGCAGTGTAACGATGTTTTTTCTCCTTTTACACCTGAAACCTTTGGATGACCTGATTCAGTTCGTAAGCCAAACTTCTCAGCTCGTGAGAAAGACTTGATACTTCTTCCATCAGCGCCAGTTGTTCTTCCGAAGAAGCACGAGCCTTGTTCGCGTTACCGGATGAATCCGAAGCCACAACACCCAATTGCTCCAAAGAAGCAGCAATCTGATCACTGCTGGCTGACATTTGCTCAGAGGCGGCGGATACTTCGTAGACTTGTCCCGATACCTTCTGAATAGATTCGACAATCTGGCGGAATGTTTCTGCCGTTACTACGGATGTCTCTGCTCCTCGTTTAGCGACATCCACTGACTCTTCAATGGAAGTTACGGCCTTCTCCGTATGATTAAGGATACCTTGAAGAATCTGGTCGATCTGATCAGAAGACTCTTTGGAGCGATTCGAAAGCTTCTGAATCTCCTGTGCAACCACAGCAAAGCCTCTTCCCGTTTCACCTGCTCTAGCTGCCTCAATGGAAGCATTCAGCGCAAGCAGGCTAGTCTGATCCGCAATATCCCGAATCATGGACATGATTCCACCGATGCTGCTGTTCAATTGTTGAAGATCATGGAGAACTACAACCGTGCCTGACATGTTAAGTTCAATCTTCTGCATCTGATCGACCATCGTTGTAATATCTGCCTCACCTCGGCTAGCGAGATCGGTTGTATCCGAAGCCAGTTCAGCAACCACCTGAGACGAGTCAGCAATTCGTTTGATGCCAATGACCATCTCGCCGATGGACTCCTGGCATTCATTCGTGGATTGTCGTTGCTGTTCTGCCCCGGAGGACACCTGCAACATCGATTCGGTAATCTCTTGTGAAGCTTCAGTGGTACGTTCCGAACTCATCTGCAGATCCGCAGCTGAGCGGGTCACACTCGCAGAAGTGGACTGAATGCCTGTAATCAGTTGCTGTAGCCCCCCCAGCATATGATTAAATGCGTTGGCCGTTTGGCCGATCTCATTGTTATTGCGTACATCCAGACTGACTGTCAGATTGCCGCCTGCTGCCTGCTTCGATACGTCTGCGAGTTTCTGTAATGGTCGAAGTACAATTCGAGCCAGAATGACCATAACTATAATCATAATGACCGCAATGACAAATCCACTCCCCAGACTATACAAAAACATCCACATCTGATCCTGCTTCACTTGGGCTGCGTCCAAATCCAGACCAAAAATAGCAATCGTCTTACCCGTATCATCTTTGATCGTGCTTAGATAGGTCACCCACGTCCCTGCAGTATCCGTGTATGATTCTGTAAAAGCGGTTCCGTTCTGGAATACATGATCATATGTATCTTGAACTACTTCTGGAATTTCGTATTCGACACCGGGGACCATCTCCAGATCATAGAGTGCCTGATTGACTTGCACCCCCGTTAAGATCTGTTTCCCATCCCGTTCGATAATATCCGATTTGAATATATAAGCATTTGCAATAGAGGCAACACCGGTCATTGCATCGAGTTGTTCTTTCAATGACGTGAGTTCGGGAGATGTTGGCTTAGGTGAAGCCCCCAGTTGCTGATTCGCCTGTTCTACCCACTTATGGTTGAGCTGAAGCTGATTGGACAGCGCCTTACCTACCTGATTAATTTCTTCGTAGTAAGCCTGCTGACTTTGTTTGAAATTCAACACACTCATCAGGATGATCATTACAAACAAAATGATGGCAATCAGGACAGAACTGGTGAAAACCAAACTTCGATTGCGGAAGTAGCGTAACATTGCAGATTCCCCTTTTCCTTTACTTTTCTAGCTTACATATCCGTCCTGATAAAGAATGAGTTCGGATCCGACTCCTTTCTCCACCTTTGCCTTCAGCAAATGATATGACACTATATAATATATATCGTGATATAATTGCTTTTTTTGAATGGGGATCATGTAAAAATAAAAAAGGCCAACCGTTAAAAACAGGTTGACCTCGCATAATAGAGAATAGGAAAAAGATGGTCAGCGATCTCTTCTATTCCGCTCTCTATCGTTTACATTTTCTATATGTTAACGCACCTCAAAATGACGAACACGGACGCCCGCAGGTAATATTAGATAGATATCCTGCACTCCTGATGCGCCTGTCAGTTCAACCTCTACCGTAGACCACTGCTGGGCACCGCTTTGTGCCAGCTCTACACGTCCTGCAAGGGCACCGTCCGGGGTACCCAATCTCACTTCCAGCAGACCCCCTTGCTGTTCTGCAGATAGGCGAGCTTCAAATGTGGTGGCCCCGTTGCCAAGGTCAGCATCCCTAAAGGCAATCCACCCTTGTTCTCCTATGACACGAACTGCTGTACCACCCTCTTTGCACTCATCCAGTTCCACACCCCGATAAGCATCATAATTCTCGGCACGTGTAGTCACGCTCAAGTCACGTGCAGGTATGATCTCTCCATCTATTTTTAGATCTGCGACCAACTGCACATCGGAGGAAGATTTGGCTGCCATAATCGAATAGATGCCATCCTCGACCACATAACGATCACGAGTAACATCCCAGATGGCCAATTCCTGAACAGGCAGATCAAAATGAACAGTCGCTGTCGCTCCAGCTTCAATATGCAGACGTCGGAAAGCTTTTAGCGTTTTGAGTGGACGTTTCACTCGTGACTTTCCTGCACGCACATACAACTGCACGACCTCGTCGCTGGCGATTGAACTGGTATTCGTCACATCCACTCGAATGGTCACGCGGTCGTCTTTTCCTGCTTGCGCAGGGCTAATCTCCAGATTGCTGTATTTAAATGAAGCATAGGTCAAACCATGTCCGAACGGATATAACACATTTCCTTCAAAATATTGATACGTGCGGCCCGCTTGGATAATATCATAATCCCGGATATCAGGCAGTTGATCTTCCGATTGTACCCAAGTCATGTTCAGACGGCCTGCAGGTGCGTAATCTCCGTACAATACGTCAGCGACTGCGTTCCCCAGTTCCTGTCCGGCATGTGACGTATAGAGGATTGCCGGAATATTCTCTTGAACCCAGTTGCAGGTAAAAGGATAACTCCCTACAATCACCACTACGGTGTTCGGGTTAGCTTCATGCACAGCCTTTACCAGCTGAAGCTGTGATTCAGCCAGCTCCAGACTTGGGCGGTCCACTTCTTCTTTACCGTTAACAAGCGGGTTGTTACCGACAAATACAATCGCTGTCTCGGCTTCTTTGGCTACAGCAACAGCTTCGTCGATCCCATTCGTTACGACATTTTGCTCGAATAGCTCTGCATCACCGAATGTTGTCAACTCTTCGGCCACCTTGAGTGCATCATGGCCATCGTTCGATGTCGTCACGACTCTACCATTCCATGTGGTGAGCCCCACACGACCCTCCGCCTGTGGCAACAGATGAAACACTTCTTTGACAAACCAGCCGTACACTTCATTAGCCGAGGCAGTGACCGACTCTTCATCTGTGGTCAGGTATTTGCGGTTACTCTCTGCCTGCAACGTGTAACTGCCGAACCCCCAATCCGTCACTCGGAATGTCTCGGCTTCTTCAAAGGCTCCCACTGCCATCTCAGATGAGCCCTCCACTCTGACAAGGCCCAGCTTTTTGCCGCTTGCTGCCGATGTCAGCGTGATGCGATGGTCACCGTCCTGGTAGGTTACGTTATCACTGCCCACTTTGCCGCGAATCGCTTCCAGTGGCGTGACGCTGTAGGGTAGCGTACCAGCATACCAATCCCGATAGACCGTTCCGCCAAGCTGGCCAATCACAGCTACTTTGCCTGTTTTGGTTTTGTCCAACGGAAGGGTACCATTTTCGTTTTTGAGCAAAACCACCTGCTCTCTTGCCGCCCGGAGAGACAGCGCTTTGGCCTTCTCCGTCATCATGGATTCCTCACCAATTGCAGCGTAGGGATTGCCTTCTTCCGGATCAAATTCACCTAGACGGAATCGCACACGGAATGTATTAAACAAGGCTGTGTCGATATCTTCCATAGTCAGCAGCCCCTGCTCCAATCCTTCACGAAGCGCTTGCTTGGACAGTTCGGCATCGTCGGTGATACTGTCGATCCCCGCTTTGACCGATTCAACCGTACCCGGTGTGTGGGATTCATAATATTTATGATCATTCTTGATGCCCATCACGTCGCCCGCGTCACTGACGATGAATCCATCCATGCCCCATTCGCCTTTGACAATCTCGTTCACAAAAGGATGCAACAAAGCCGGCGTGCCATTAATCGAGTTGTACGCTGTCATCATCGACTGTGCTCCGCCTTGCTTGAATGGCTTTTCGAACGCTTTCAAATAATATTCACGCATATTGCGTGGATCAATGCTGGATGAGCCGCTACCACGATCCACTTCGTTGTTGTTGCCGAGGAAGTGTTTGAGCGTTGCCACAGCTTTGTAATACTTGGGATGGTCGCCCTGCATACCTTTGACCAATGCGGTTGTCAGCTCTGCGGTCAGTTCCGGGTCCTCGCCATACGCCTCTTCGTTTCGTCCCCAGCGCGGGTCACGTTCCATATCCACCGTGGGTGCCCACAGCGTAAGACCGTTGACGGCAGGATTCCGTTTGTAAAATACACGTGCCTCGTCTCCGATGACGGAGCCGATCTCTTTCATCAGGTCGGTATCCCACGTACATGCGAGTCCTACAGGCTGCGGGAATGAGGTAGCTTCACCAAGCCAAGCCAGGCCGTGAGCGGCTTCCGTTCCATGTTTGTAAGCAGCAACACCCAGGCGTTCTACGGCTGGCTGGTATTGCAGCATGGATTCAATTTTTTCATCGTCCGTGAGACGGGACACAAGGTCCTTCACTCGATCATTAAGTGCCATTGTTGTATCTTGAAACGGATATTTCGTTTGATGAGTTGTCATATCTATTCTCCCTTTAATGTATAGTATAGATTAATTATGATAGCGAATACATTTTAATTCACGAAAACGGACCATATCTTTCGGATTACCTCTCTAAATTAGGCAAAATACCTTTATAAAACATGATTTATTTTTATTTTAGGGGATATTAACCAAAAACCTAAAACGATTTCGGTAATCTTACTATAAAACATTCTGATATAAAAAAACAGAGGGACGTTTCAAGAAAATGTTCCTCTTCCTTTCTTAAAAATATCTAGCTACTCGTTTTTTTCTGGCATACTCTGGCAATCCTGATTAGAAGTACAGGGACTTCTGCTTCTGAACGTCCCCTATTATGCTGTGATCATGATTAGGAGGAAACCAATCCAATGAATAACAATGAGCAGTTGAACACAAGTTTACCACCGGTTCCCGAATCTTTGTGGCGTGCCGCGAATACATTCGAATCTTATCCGAAGTTAACAGAAGATACTACAACGGATGTAGCGATTATCGGAGCCGGGATTGCAGGCATCACCACAGCCTATTTGCTTGCCCAGTCTGGACTGAGTGTCGTTCTGCTTGAAGCTGGAAAAGTACTGGACGGCACAACAGGCCATACAACCGCCAAAGTATCTGCACAGCACGGGGTCATCTATGATGAAATTATGCATCACTTCGGACATGAGCAGGCACGGATGTACTATGAAGGGAATGCAAATGCAGCGAGCTGGATGCGTAGTCTGGTCAAGGAAAAGCAGATCGAATGTCAGTGGGTCGATGAGGATGCCTACGTCTATATTCAGTCCGATGACCATATCAAAAAGCTGGAGATTGAGCTGACCGCTTATGGCAAACTCAACATCCCTGGTGAATGGGTAGACCCCCTTCCGATTCCTGTCCCCTCGAGAGCAGGCATTCGTATGCCTGGACAAGCACGTTTCGACCCATTAGCTTACTTGCATCACCTGCTTGCTTCAGCCGTGAAACAAGGAGTACGTGTCTATGAACAAACAACGGTAACCGATGTGGAAGAAGAAGCCTCTCTGAAAGTAAGAACCTATAATGGTTCATTCGTCACGGCAGAGCACATCGTGGTTGCTTCCCATTTTCCCGTATATGATCCGGGATTTTACTTTACCCGCCTGCATGCTGAACGCTCCTATGCGGTGATGGTTGAGCCTGAGAAGCCCTATGCAGGTGGCATGTACATCTCCGATGATGATCCGGCCCGTTCACTCCGTGCTGTCGTTCATAATGGTAAAGAGCATATTCTGTTCGGCGGAGAAAATCATAAAACCGGACAAGGCATCTGTACCTTCGGTCACTACGAGCGCCTGGAGAAATATGCAGCCGAGACGTTTGGGATTCGTAACATCCCGTTTCGCTGGTCGGCTCAGGACCTGATCTCCATCGATAAAGTGCCCTACATCGGACCGATTACCGGAAGACATGAACGGGTCTATGTCGCTACAGGCTTTGCCAAATGGGGCATGACTACTGGTACGATGGCTGGACATCTGCTGGCAGACCGAATTACCGGCAGAGATAACCCGCACGCAGAAGTATTTGATCCGGCAAGATTCAAGGCAGACCCGGGTTTCAAACACTTTATCGTAGAGAATGTCAATGTTGCGAAGGAGTTAATTGCAGGCAAAGTCGGCATTGTGCACAAAAATATAAACGAGCTCGGCAACGACGAAGGCGCAGTCGTGCGTCATAACGGTAAAAGGGCCGGAGCCTATAAGGACACCAGCGGTAAGTTGTTCCTGGTTGATACAACTTGCACCCACTTGGGATGCGAAGTGGAGTGGAATAATGGGGAACGTTCCTGGGACTGCCCATGCCACGGCTCACGCTTTAATTATGAAGGACATGTCATTGAAGGGCCTGCGGTCGAAGACCTGCCCATCTTGGATGTGCAGGGGCAGTAAATACAATAGAAGTAAACTATATATCCATACAACGAATAACCCCTTCCCCACCAAATGCACAAAAGTTGTATTTCTGAACTCCATGTGTGAATATACGTGGAGTTCGCTGACATACATTTCATCTCATAGACCGGATCGGTATCCGCCTCCAGACGGAAGCAGCCGACCCGGTTTTTCTGTATGCTGGTATAGAAGGAAGTTATCATACGATCTGACATTACATAAATACGGAATGCGTTGATGAATCCACTACCACTGCACTGAACATAGGGTGCGAAAGGAAAACAAAATGAATAGAAAACAATTTATGCAAGCTATGGAAGTCGTTTTACGTCCGATGGACCGGTTGGAACGTGCGGAACTCCTTGCAGATTATGCCCACAAGTTTACGCTAGGGCTACGTGAAGGCAAATCGGAGGAAGACATTACACTTGAGCTCGGCCACCCGGAGGAAATTGCACGTAAAGTACTCGGCGAACGGTATACCGCTAACGCATACTCTCACACATCCGATAGAGATCCCTTTGATGGGCCAACGTTCAGAGAGATGAAACCACCTGTTAATCACAATCGGGCTACGCGGAACTTTTTTGTGGGCATAGGCTTGATCTTCCTTAATCTTACACTCATGATTCCTATTGGTCTTAGCCTCTGGTCTGTATGGCTTACAATTGCAAGTCTGTCCTTGCTTGGGCTGGCTCCTGTCGCAGCTGCCTTCGACTACCTGTATCTGAATCACCTTGAAACAACAGAAATTTTCGTTGCTATTGGGCTGTTCGGTATTGGCATTTTGTTTGCCCTTGCCTCCAAATTTGTCTTTATCGCATTTAAAAATGTGACACTTCACTATATTCGGTGGAATATCAACGTGATGAAAGGGGATGTTTCTGCATGAGCACCAAAAAATGGCTAGCACTGGCTCTCATCTGCATTGGCATAGGTTTACTTGGAACATCGGTCTATGGTTTTCAGTTCAAGGATGATAGGGAAGCATACAGCAAGCGGTGGGAACTCAACACCGGGGGACTACAAGATGATCTGCAAAATATTCAGCTGGATGGCAATTTTAATGCGGATATCGAATTCATCGTTAGTCCAGACAACACCGCGTATATCGAAGTGGATGGAAAGTGGGAACCGGAGGTTATTCAAAGCTTCGAGGAGGCAAGTTTTACCGATGGCACATTCCAGCTGACGCTGCAAAAACACAACCGTCTGAAGTTGTTCTCTTTTAATTGGAACTGGGGGGAACAAGATTCAAGAATAACCGTGGCTTTGCCAAAAGGATATCCCTTGAATGATGTCACACTACACTCTAGCTCAGCGGATTGGGATATAACCGGGCTACATGCTGAATCTCTGGAGATGAAAAGCACCTCAGGCTCCATTGTTTTGCGTGATATTCAAGCTCCTCGCATGGAATTGTCTTTGACCTCAGGGGACATTGCTGCTTCTGCTATTCAAGGGGATTTAGCCGTGGAACAGACATCAGGAAGCTTCACCGCAAAACAAGTGGATGGAAAAGTAAATAGCGTGATTCAATCAGGAGATGTGGAAATTGCACAATTGAATGGTGAGGCTAATGTTGAGTTCACATCCGGCAGTATTGATATCCAGCAATCTCACGCAGCGCCTATTCAGGTATCAGGGACATCGGGGGATATATCCATTCAGGCTGCGCCTGATTTTGATGGAATTTATGAGGCCAAGGCCACTTCGGGCGACGTTAATATACCGGAGTCACCAGGCATAAGTCAGGATGTGATCCAGGCACGTACGACTTCTGGCAGCATTCGAATCACCCAACCGCGCTAACGTGTGATGAAGCATATTTCCGATCATTGGGTAAAGTATAGTATAATCAAGTGCTAACCCAAATGCTGAGGAGGAATATTCCTATGGAACTTAAAAATAAAACAGCCATCATTACTGGCGCCGGTAAAGGTATTGGCCGCGCCATCGCGGAAGCCCTTGCCAAAGAAGGCGTACATCTTGGACTGATCGCCCGCACCGCTTCCGATCTGCAAGCCCTTCAAGTGTCTTTAAGCCAGCAATATGGCGTGAAAGTAACGAGTGCTGCAGCAGACATCTCAGATCGCTCTCAAGCTGAAGCAGCGGTTGCAGCTATCGAGATGGAGCTGGGAGCAGTCGATATCCTCATTAACAATGCAGGGATCGGAAGTTTCGGCACACTGCTAGAGATGGACCCTGAAGAGTGGGAACGCATCCTGCATGTGAATGTCATGGGTACATACTATGTAACTCGCGCCATTCTTCCTAGCATGATTAAGGAAAGCAGCGGCAGCATCATTAATATCGCTTCAACGGCAGGTGAGCGCGGATTCGCTACAGGTTCAGCGTATTGTGCGTCCAAATTCGCATTGCTTGGCATGACGGAATCCTTGATGCAGGAAGTTCGCAAATCCAACATTCGTGTAACCGCGCTGACACCAAGCACCGTAAATACGGAACTGGCTGTGAATGCCGGACTCAAAATCGGAGACGAGGATCGCATGATGCAAGCCGAAGATGTAGCCGAACTGGCGCTGGCTACCCTCAAGCTGTCTGACCGCGTATTCGTCAAAGCCGCAGGCATCTGGACAACCAATCCACAGTAAGATGCGACTCCACCAACCAGAATGCTGGTTGGTGGTTTTTGTGTTTATGATATAAAGGATATCTAACGTATTCGTAAGGATGCAGTCATGATGCAGAACACTTCTCTATCGTAATCATTAAGGAACCTTTTAAAACTAAACACGGCATCCCTTGGAGTTTTAATTTTGTTTTTAGGAAAATGAATTGATGTTTTATCCCGTACTATTTATAGTTTTATGATTTGGACAATGGTCTGCGTAGCTTTTGTTCGTTTACTCATTCGTAGATACGACTTTCAGGTATACGTTCTAGCCCGAGCCCGGGATTTTGTCGTAGCTTTGACACAATAGAAACAAGCAGAATGAAAGAGCCTTCGGAATTGATCGAGATTCCAAGGCTCTTTCATGTTTATTTCTTGTTTATTTTTTGTTTATTGTGTTTTTGTATAATAAACCTGATTTTTGTCGAAATGGGGGACGAGAGCTGTGAGTCATCAAAGAAAAGCCAAACAATGGTTGAGGAAGTTGTATATATTGAGCATGGCTTTGATTATTGCATGTTCAAGCATATTAGAAATCCCGGCTTATGCAGCTGAGACCTGGAGTCAATTTGGCCGGATGGGGCCGGTCTTCAGTTCAAACCCCGGAGGTTTTGCCGCTCCCAAAGGAGTGACGGTAGACAGCAGCGGGAATGTGTATGTGGCCGATTCCGGCAACCATCGCATTCAGAAGCTGACCCTATCGACGAATACATGGAGTGAGTGGAAAAAGGTCGGCGGCGGTACAGGAAGCGGCTTGGGGGAGTTTAACAATCCAACCGCAGTGGCGGTAGATAGCAGCGGGAATGTGTACGTGGCCGATTCTGGCAACCATCGCATTCAGAAGCTGACCCTATCGACGAATACATGGAGCGAGTGGAAAAAGGTCGGCGGCGGCAATGGACTCGGTTTGGGCGAGTTTAACAATCCAAGAGGAGTGGCGGTAGACAGCAGCGGGAATGTGTACGTGGCCGATAGTAGCAACCATCGCATTCAGAAGCTGACCCTATCGACGAATACATGGAGCGTGTGGAAAAAGCCCAGTGCCGGCGCAGTCGCAGGAAACGGCTTGGGCGAGTTTAATTTTCCTAATGGAGTGGCGGTAGACAGCAGTGGGAACGTGTATGTGGGTGATAGTAACAACCATCGCATTCAGAAGCTGACCCTGTCGACGAATACATGGAGCGAGTGGAAAAAGCTCGGCGGCGGCGCAGGAGCCGGCTTGGGTGAGTTTAATACTCCAAGAGCAGTGGCGGTAGACGGCAGCGGGAACATCTATGTGGCCGATACTGGCAACCATCGCATTCAGAAGCTGAACGCAGCCACCGGTACATGGAGCGAGTGGGTGAAGAACGGCGGTGGTTCAGGAAACAGCTTGGGCGAATTTATTAATCCAAATGGAGTGGCGGTAGACAACAGTGGGAATGTATATGTGGCCGATGACAGTAATCGCATTCAGAAGCTGACCGCAGCCAACAATACATGGAGCGAGTGGTCTGTATTAGGGCCGGTTAACGGGATTAGTCCGGGCGAGTTTACTTTTCCAAGAGGAGTGGCGGTAGACAGCAGCGGGAATGTGTACGTGGCTGATACTTCCAACCATCGCATACAGAAGCTGAACAAATCCACGAATACATGGAGCGAGTGGAAAAAGGTCGGTGGCGGCAATGGAAGCGGCTTGGGGGAGTTTTACAATCCATTTGGAGTGGCGGTAGACAGCAGCGGGAACGTGTATGTGGCCGATTCCGGCAACCATCGCATACAGAAGCTGACCCTATCGACGAATACATGGAGCGAGTGGAAAAAGGACGGCGGTGGCACTGGAACCAGCTTGGGCGAGTTTAATACTCCTTATGGAGTGGCGGTAGACCTTAACGGGAATGTGTACGTGGCCGATTCTGGCAACCATCGCATTCAGAAGCTGACCCTATCGACGAATACATGGAGCGAGTGGAAAAAGGTCGGCGGCGGCAATGGAAGCGGTTTGGGAGAGTTTAGCGTTCCAGGTGCAGTGGCGGTGGACCTTAACGGGAATGTGTACGTGGCCGATTCTGGTAACCATCGCATTCAGAAGCTGACCCTATCGGCGAATACATGGAGCGAGTGGAAAAAGGTCGGCGGCGGCGCAGGAGCCGGCTTGGGTGAGTTTAATACTCCAAGAGCAGTGGCGGTAGACGGCAGCGGGAACATCTATGTGGCCGATACTGGCAACCATCGCATTCAGAAGCTGAACGCAGGAAGCGGTACATGGAGCGAGTGGTTAAAGAGCGGCGGCGGTTCAGGAAACGGCTTGGGCGAGTTTAATACTCCTTATGGAGTGGCGGTAGACAGCAGCGGGAATGTGTACGTGGCCGATTCGTCCAACCATCGCATGCAGAAGCTGGATATACCTTCATCTGCGATCATTGACTTTGCAAGCACAGCGAAGACGAGCACAACGGCATCGTTCAGTTGGACTGCAGCCAGCGGAGCGACGGGAATCCTCATCGAGCAGTCGCCAGCCGGAGCGAATACATGGACAACGACCACGATTGGCGCGATCGCAACCAATTCGACGACTGCGACGGTAACAGGGCTCAGCGCGGCCACCGCATATGATTTCCGGTTAGTGGTCAGCGGCGGGGCGAACGCAGGCAACTCGAACACGGTGAGTGTCACGACCGATAATGTACCAACGTACACGATAGCAGAGATAGCGGATCAAACGGCAACGGAACTGACGGCAGGCTACAGTTCGGGCACTCAGGACACGAAAACGATCACGATTACGAAAACCGGCACCGGAGATTTGACGAACGTAGCGACGGCGTTAAGCGGAACCAATGCGACCGACTTTGTAATTACGCAGCCGGGAACGACGACACTAAACAGCGGAACGACATCGACGACGTTTACGGTGAAAGCAAAGGACGGCCTGGCAGCAGGCACGTACACCGCAGCGGTCACGGTATATGCGGACAACATGACGAACGTGACATTTGCGGTTACACAGACGGTGATTCCGGCACCCGTGGCACCGTCTATCACAAGTCAGCCGGGCAACAAGACAGTGACAGCGGGACAAACGGCAACGTTCAGTATAACCGCCAGCGGCGACGCGCCGCTTAGCTACCAGTGGAAGAAAGACGGCAATGCGCTGACAGACGACGAAAACATCAGCGGAGCAACGGCGGCGACCCTAAGCATCAGTAACACGCAATCGGGCGATGCGGGCAGTTATACCGTCGTGGTCACCAATGCAGCGGGGAATGCGTCAAGCAACGCGGCAACTCTGACGGTGAACGCTCTGACCAACGCGGCAACGCCAAGCATTGATACGCAACCGACGGGCGCCACGGTTAACGAAGGTGACAGCAGCCCGAACTTAAGCGTAGCGGCCAGCGTAAGTGACGGCGGAACGCTGTCCTACCAGTGGTACAGCAATTCGGTGAACAGCACGAACGGCGGCAATGCAATTGCGGGTGCAACCAGCGCAACCTATGCCGCGCCGACGACATCGACAGGCACGACCTACTATTATGTTGTCGTGACGAACACGAACAACAGCGTCAGCGGCACCAAGACCGCAACGGCAACGAGCAACATCGCTGTGGTCAACGTGAATACTCTGACCAACGCGGCATCACCAAGCATTGATACACAGCCGACGGGCGCCACGGTTAATGAAGGTGACAGCAGCCCGAACTTGAGCGTAGCGGCCAGTGTAAGTGACGGCGGAACGCTGTCCTACCAATGGTACAGCAATTCGGTGAACAGCACGGTCGGCGGCAATGCAATTGCGGGTGCAACCAGCGCAACCTATGCCGCGCCGACGACATCGACAGGCACGACCTACTATTATGTTGTCGTGACGAACACGAACAACAGCGTCAGCGGCACCAAGACCGCAACGGCAACGAGCAACATCGCTACAGTCAACGTAAACATCGCGCCTACCCATACGATTGCTCCTATTGCGGATCAAACGTTAGCTGCACTTACTCAAGGTTATGCTCTGGGTACCCAAGAGACAAAAACTATCGATGTAACGAATACTGGCACGAGCGATTTGTCGAATCTGTCGGCGACGGTTAGCGGCATTCATGCTAGCGATTTTGTGATTACGCAACCAAGTACAACGTTAGTGAACGGAGCAACCACGTCAACCTTAACGGTGAAAGCGAAAGATGGCTTACCAGCGGGAACATATACCGCAACAATAACGTTATCAGCAACCCAAATGACGGATGTGACGTTTACAGTGATGCAAGTTGTGAACATGCCGAACGCACCGGAAAATCCGCAAAACCTTGTGGCTGTCGGTAGAAACGGTGAGGTCACACTAAATTGGAGTACGGTAACGGGAGCGACGTATTACAACCTTTATATGGCGACTGATCCAAGTCAGCTTAGTACCGCTTCGGTTGTTATCATCAATTCCTCTACCTACAATGCACAAAACCTGCTAAACGGCACGACCTATTTCTTTACAGTAAGAGCAGGTAACTCGGGAGGCTTGAGTGGGGAATCGAATCAGGCAAACGCCACTCCTGCAACTGTACCGGCAGCCCCAACAAATGTTTTGGCAGTAGCTGGAAACGGAGAAGCCACCGTAACCTTTACAGCTCCAACCGAGAACGGTGGAAGCCCGATTACGGGGTATGAAGTAACCGATTCATCAGGGAATGCAGTCACAACAGGAGCGGCAAGTCCGATTGTAATTACAGGTTTAACGAATGGAACGAGCTATACATTTACGGTGAAAGCGATCAATGGTCTAGGAAAAAGTACAGCATCCGCTAATTCAAATGCGGTCATTCCGCAAAAGTCATCCGGCGGTAGCACGGTCCCGATCGATACGCCATCCGTGCCTAGTACTCCAACCATCCCGGAGAAAACGAATACGGGAATGGATATACTTGTGAATGGTAAAGCGGAAAATGCGGGGACCGTAGCGAGAACCCAACGAAACGGTCAAACCGTTACAACCGTGTTTGTGGATCAGGAAAAGTTAGAGGACAAGCTCGCTGCGGAAGGCCAAAATGCTGTGGTGGCGATACTTGTAAATGACAAATCCCATGTGACCGTCGGCTCATTGAACGGTCAGATGGTGAAAAACATGGAGGACAAGCAAGCTGTTCTTGAGATCAAAACCGATCGTGCGACCTATACGATTCCAGCGCAACAAATCAATATTAATACGATATCCGAGCAGGTCGGCAAGTCGGTAGCCTTACAAGATATCCAGGTACAAATCGAAATCTCCGAACCAACAACAGATATGGTGAAAGTTGTTGAGAATACGGCAGCCAAGGGAACGTTCACGCTTGTCGCATCGCCGTTAAACTTTACGGTGAAGGGTATCTACGGAGATAAGACTGTCGAAGTATCGAAGTTTAATGCCTATGTCAAACGAAATATTGTGATTCCGAATGGTGTTGATCCCGGTAAGATTACCACAGGAATTGTTGTTGAGACAGACGGAACCATACGTCATGTTCCGACCAAGATTGTCGTGATTGACGGCAAATATTACGCGCAGATCAATAGCTTGACGAATAGCACGTATTCTCTTGTCTACCATCCGCTCGAATTTGAAGATGTGGCCAAACATTGGGCAAAACAAGCAGTGAGCGACATGGGATCACGGATGATTATCGATGGTACGGGCAATGGTATGTTCAGTCCCGACCGGAATATTACCCGTGCTGAGTTTGCAGCTATCATTGTTCGCGCATTGGGACTCAAGACGGAGAATGGAGCAACCTCATTCTCAGACGTACAATCAACAGATTGGTACAGCAGTGCTGTCAATACTGCTTATGCCTACCACTTGATCGGCGGTTTTGAAGATGGTGCCTTCCGTCCGATGGACACGATTACACGGGAACAGGCAATGGTGATCCTCTCCAAAGCAATGGCGATTACTAGTCTGAAAGGCAATCTCGCTGTTCAATCGACAGACGTAATACTTCGTCCTTATGGAGATACGGCAGCTGTGTCTGCATGGGCGCTGAGCAGTGTCGCTGATACTGTAGAAGCTGGCATTGTATCAGGAAGAAGCGGCAATGAGCTTGCACCAAAGGATTACATTACTAGAGCTGAGGTTGCCAAAATTATTCAGGGACTATTGCAAAAATCCGGCTTGATTTAAGCAAGGGGCTAACGGTACTGAATTGTGATTTTGCACAACTAAGGCTCGCAAAGATGAACACGATTAACTAAAACAAGGTGAGGGACACGTGTCCCTCACCTGTTTATGCTTTTGTAATACACCTGAATCAGTTCTCGACTAACAAAAGCAGACGGTATACATCATATTTTACATTCCGTCCCCTTCTTCACTCGCCTCACTTACCTTACTTGTTCAACAGATGATCCAGCTCCAATTCCTTGGACACCGCAATCAGCACAACGGCGGGTTCCTCGCCGATATTGGTCACTTCATGCGGTACAATCGCGTTCCATGTGAACGAATCTCCAGCTTCCAGCGTCTCCACGTCTTCCCCCTGCTTTGCCTGGATGACACCTTGCAGTACCAGATGGCTTTCTTCCCCAGCATGTTTGCTGATCCCGGTCGAAGCTCCCGCTGGCAGTTCTACTATGGACATACGCATCGCACCTTTGGCGGTTAACTGCTGTACTTTGATCTGTCCGCTACCTGCTGTGGTCTCCTTGCGTTCATGTTTGCGTACCACATTCATACGTTGCTCCGACGTTAACAACAGGTAAGGCAACGGTACGCCGAGATAGTCCGCGATGCTTTCCAATGTAGCGATGGACGGTGACGTTTTGTTATTTTCCACATTGCTGATAAACCCTTTGGACAACCCTGTACCCTCACAGAGCTGCATGATCGTAATCTGTTTCTGTTTGCGTATCGTTCGAATGGCCAAGCCAATATCCATGTGACCGCCCTCTCTTCTCTCTAACTACCGTTTCATTGAAATCAAGATTCAACCGTTGACTCTACAAATACAAGGCGATTGCCAAATGGATCGGTAATGGTCATTTCCCGTGAATCCCAAGGGGTCTTCTCGATACCCGGTCTCGCATATTTATATTTTTGCAAAGAAATCCGCTTATGCAGCTCCTCCAGATGCTCTGTCTCAATCCGTAATGCCGCACCAGGAGTACAGTCTCCGTGATGTTCGGACAGATGAATGACAATCTCATCCTGCGACACCTGCATGTACAGCGGCATATCGGCCTCGAATCGATGCTCCCAGTCCACTTTGAACCCCAAGTAATCCGTGTAAAATTCCTTGGCCTTCGCTTCATCAAAAATTCTAAGAATAGGTACGATATGTTTCATCATCTTCTTCACGTCCTCCTCTAAAGAGATAAAAGCACAACAACAATTCTTATTCCAAGTTCCCTTATACAAAACATATTTTCATCATACAAAAAAAGTGTTGACCCTACAATGAAAGCATGATAGATTTTGTTCATAAATAAGAATATTATTTTCACATAGGTGAACTTTTTATTTTTAGTTTAATCCCTGTCATTAATTCATTCCAACTCTTTTGCTTCATTGGTTTGACCTATGCATTTGTTTGATATTTGCATTCATTTTATACATTCGATTTATCACAACTCATCTTTCACCTGGAGGTGTATTGGTTTGAATTCTACTTATATTCATGAGGTGAAGTTGCCTCCACATTACGATAAAACCCAGCAATATCCTGTTATTTTTGCCTTGCACGGCATGGGATCAGATGAGCAGGACATGCTTCGATTAATGGAGCCGCTGTCTACCGATTTCATCATTGTTGCCATTCGTGGGCCTATTGTACAGGGCGGAGGTTATGCTTATTTTCAGATCAAAAGTATAGGCAATCCCGTTCGCGAGTTATACGATGCCTCGGTTCAAGGACTGCAACAACTTATCATCGAGCTGTCGGCTCAATATGCCATTGATCCTGCACGGCGTTATATCGCCGGATTCAGTCAGGGCGGCATCATGGCGATGACGCTTGCCTTGGTGATGGGTGATGCCATCAAAGGCATCGTGGCTATGAGCGGATACATTCCGCAGTTTGTAAAAGAGGAATATGCTTTGCAGCCTTCATCCAATCTGTCTGCATTTATCTCACACGGCGATCAGGATCACCTTTTCCCGTTACAGCTGGGTGAAGATAATGCTTCGTTTTTCCGGAATCATACGAATCAAGTTACTTATGTACCATACAGCGGGGGCCACCATGTAACTCCTGAGTTATATGCCAAACTCCAACACTTCCTTCGGACGGATGCTGGGGTATCTACAGAAGACACGAAAGGAATGACTGAATCATGATGCCATCTTTGTTTATCGCCCATGGCGCTCCTTCACTTGCATTGGAGGAGAATGCGTACACTGAATTTTTGCAAAAACTTGGGCAGGATCTGCCCAAACCTAAAGCGATCGTCCTGTTCTCCGCTCACTGGGAATCGACGACACAGCTCGTATCTGCTGTAACCGGCTCATATGACACGATCTATGATTTCGGTGGTTTTCAACCCGAACTGTACCAGATCAAATATCCAGCCCAAGGACATGCCGAAACAACCGCTGAGATCGTCAAGTTGTTCACCGAAGCGGGAATATCAGTGCAGACGGATGAGGTACGCGGCCTGGATCATGGAGCGTGGGTTGTGCTACGCCTGCTCTATCCCGAAGCAGATGTTCCTGTAATTGCTCTCTCTGTGAACCGTTATCTGACGGGTGAGCAACAGTATCAGATCGGTCAAGCACTCGCTTCTTTGCGTGAGCAAGACGTTCTTGTCATTGGCAGTGGCGGAACCGTGCATAACCTGCGCCGTCTGAACTGGGAAAGTCAAGGTGTAGATTCCTGGGCTATGGAATTCGACAACTGGCTCCAAGATAAGCTTGAGCACTGGGATACGGATGCCCTCTTCGCATATGACAAGCTTGCTCCGTCTGCACAGGAAGCAGTTCCTACGCCAGAGCATTTTGTGCCAATCCTGATCGCCATGGGTGCAGGAGATGAGAAGAAACAAGCCTCTCTCTTATTCCGCGCGTATCAGCTGGGTAACCTGAGTTTATCCTGCTGGAGATTTGAATAACAAAACATGAGATCGATTTAAAACCAATAGACCACATAGAGACCAAAGCGTGAGTCACAGGGTAACCCTGCTGCTCACGCTTTTTTTTGAGATATTGTTAGGTGGTTGAATGCAACTACATAGACCACAAGTGCACTTTTACACTTCCATATTCATTCGTTATGTAGGACTTCCGCTTGGGTCTATGGTTTCTTGTAAGAGTTTCCTGAGTAAATCTATACTAGTGGGAAAGCATCTCATCAACAGATTTATTAGATGAGTATGACATGCGAACGCTCATAAGGAGGCGAAACATGATGTCAGAACCAAAGTCAGAACAACGGATCGATGAACTCATGCAAGAGTTGATGGAACTGCTGGAAGAAAAGGTGCAGGATGAGGAAAACCAGGAGTTGCTGGAGGCCTACCGCGAACAGGTAGGAGCAACCGATGAGGAGCTTGACGCATTCGAACAATATTACAGTATTCGTCTACCGGCAGATTTCCGATCATTCTACAAACGTAAAAATGGCAGCGGATATGCCTTTCACATCCTTTTTCCAGGTGATGCCGCACAAAATGAAGATATGGTCTTCTACATGTTATCGCTGGAACAAATGAAGAGAGAACATGACGGTACTGTAGAGATTCGGATGGAAGACTACTTTTCCGAAGAAGAAATGCTTGAACTGGACCCGCGAATCAAGCCTTATTTGCATCAGAAATCTTGGATTACCTTTGGCAAGCTGGGAGGCGGTTCGCTGTATTTGATGTTGGATTTTGACCCAACAGAGCAAGGAACATATGGACAGATTATTATATTCAAACATGATCCTGACTTTGTCTATTACGTGGCTGAAACCTTCACCGAATTGCTGGAGCAATCCAATCGTAATTTGCGTGAGATCGATGTGATCGAATACTAAGTCAAATTGAATGACAAACAATTATATTAACAGCCGTTATCGTCTGGATAATGATATGACCATTGTTTCATAATGCTGGGAGTTGTAAAGGCGGTTATAATAACATTTAGTGGAAATGCACAAGCTACCGGAAGAAGGACTGTCTTTCTACACCAACTACATATCTGGGAGGAACTACCGAAGTGGCTGAACAACCGAAGTCAGAGAGCTTTATGTCTCTCGTCAAAAAAGGCAACACATCCTCTGCTGTAGCCATGGCGGGCAACGCCATACTTGCACTATGTAAAGGAGGAGCCTTTATATTCAGTGGCAGCGGCGCCATGTTCGCATCAGCGATGCATTCACTGGCCGATGCCATTAACCAAGGGTTTGTATTTGTCGGAAGTGTATTATCCGAGAAAAAACCTACACGCCGCTTCCCGACCGGATTCGGACGGGTCATCAACATTTTCTGTATGATTGCCGTAATTGTGGTGACGATTATGGCCTACGAAACCATTCACGAAGGCATTCACCTGCTCCAGCATCCTGCTGGTCACTCAGGGGGACTGTGGATCAACATTGGTGTGCTTGTGCTTAATATTGTGATCGATGGAGCCATCCTCATCAAAGCCATGAAGGAAATTTTGAAAGAAGCTCGTGCGCCCAAAGCGACAGGGTTCGCCCTGGTGCCTGCAGCAATCAAAAATGTAGGACGTGCCGCACCACCAACCCGCCTGGTATTCTACGAGGACGTTGTAGCCGTGCTTGGAGCGACGCTTGCGCTTATATCTGTTGTCGTCATTGCACTGACAAACTTCGCTTTGCTTGACGGTATTGTCACCACTATCATCGGATGTCTGATGATCGCCGTTGCTTTCCGTGTCGGCTATGACAACATGATTGGTCTGATCGGTGTCGCCGCACCGCAGGATATCGAGGACAAGGTGTCCCAGACGATTCTGGCAGACAGCCATGTGGCTGATATCCAAATGATGCGTATCATTCAGGAAGGCCGGTATTACCATGTTGAGGGTCTGATTGAGCTGACTAAGGGACTCAGTCTAGCGGATGCGGATGATATCAAGTTCCGGATTCAGGAAAAACTGATGACAAACCCGGATATTGCTGACGCGGCGATCTCGATCATTGAAGACGACGGCGTGAACAGCTGGGGCAAGAAACATTCGGATGTGTTGAAAAAGTAGTGAAAAAGCAGGTTAACAACTGACTTATCGCTGCTTCATCTTCACAACAAAGAAACGAAGCAGGAAGTGCTCTGCCTCGTTTCTTTGTGTTATTTGATCCTTTTCTTTGCTCTGTTCCTTTGTTCCTCACTCTTTATGAACGATTCTCATTTGATATTCCTATCCCTATTAGATCATCGTGCCTGCCTCATCCCCATTTCCATCACCTTACCCAGCCATTTCTGACGAAACGCTTCCGTGGACTTGCGGATTGGACTAATCTCGGTTACACGTACAGGGGATACCCCACTGAATTGAAGGACGTTGGATTTCATGACCCGGTGACCTGCCCTTCTGTATACCAATGCATTGTAGAACCAAGGGGTGTCCATCGTCACAATAAGCTGTGCAGACTTACCTTTCAACAATTTGTCCCAGAGCGGTGAGTTGTCCCGATACCTCATAGCAAACCCGGGCAGGAAAATCCGATCAATAAACCCTTTCAGCACAGCAGGCATCGTTCCCCACCACGTCGGATAAACAAATACCAAATGATCTGCCCAGCGAATGAGTTCCTGTGCCTTCAGCAGATCAGGCTCGAGCTCTGTCCGCTGACGATAGCCGTATCGGAGATTAAGATTGAACTCGATCTCACTCAGATCGATCATCTCCACCGTCCCACCTGATTTTCGTGCGCCCTCTGCGTAGGACTCTGACAGTGCCTTGCAATAACTCTGTGGATCGGGATGACCGTTAATGATAAGAATTTTATTTGCATTCATACGTATATTCCTCCTGTATAATATAGTTCATGAAGGCCGATGAAACGGACATATCACAAGCATATAGTGAAGGTAGGTATAAACAAATGATCAACGACGCCAAATCATTGCGGATTCGTGCAAACGGGAGGACTTATGAAACATCTTAACCAGAGTGTCCCGATATCCATGGTATATCCTATTTTAAAAACACTGGTACACAAAGGTTTTGACACGGAATCCTTTTTCAAAGACATCGATGTAGATCCCTCCATCTTGGAGAACCCGGATGCCCGGATTCCCGTCACTGAATTGGAACGGATCATGCGGCGTGCTGCTGATTATGCAAACGATCCATACTTTGGATTAAACCAGGGTGGACGGTTGGATTTTGCGGATTTAAGTCTGCCCGGATATGTCATGATGCACTCCAAAACGATTGGTGACGCACTTAGCGCGTACCAGCGGTATAACGATATTCTGTATAGTGGATTTCAACTGGAGTGGAAGGTCGATGGACCGGATGTGATCATTCAGTTGTCTGTGCAAAATGAAGAAATCCCCATGTCTCGCCATTGCGTAGAGGATATGACTGTATCGGTATTACATCTGATCAACAAGCTGGCGAATCACCGGGCCGTGGTACGAGAAGTCCAATTCAGTCACGAAGCCCCTGTCGAGGCAGGTGATCTGTCTGTTTACGTGAACTCCCTTGGGGTCACTCCCGAGTTCGGTGCTACCCAAACCCTGCTGCGTCTATCCAAAGAGGTCCTGACGTTGCCCGTTTTATATTCGGATGCCAGGATGTTGAAGGTTTTCGAGTCGATGGCGGAGGAGACCCGGGCAGACCTGTATGCCTCTCAGCCCTTCTCCAGCAAAGTAAGCCGATGGATCACGGAGAGTCTGCCTTCCTTCTTCCCCACATTACAACACACGGCAGCACATCTCGGCGTGAGCATTCGCACACTCCAGAGCAGATTGCGTGAAGAAGGTACAACGTTTAACGAAATCTCCGTTCAGGTACGGAAGGAAATGGCACTACGTTACTTACAAAGAGGCAACTATGCTGTCGTCGATATCGCCTATGCCCTTCATTTTTCGGAACAAAGTGCCTTCCAGAATGCGTTCAAAAAGTGGACGGGACAGACCCCGGGTCAATACCGGGCTAATCTGGGGACTCGGCAGGGATAGGATCGTAACCCCATACCTAGACTTTAGTCTAGGATAAGTTTAACGCCAAAGACGGAGGTTCCCCTTTTCCAGTTCGTGGTATGCTGTATATAACGAAAGTGATGTTACATATTGCACGGATGAAAGATTCCATATTCAAAAGGAGAGAAATTATGGCTAAACGTACGATTCTTGCACCTGTCCTGATTTTGCTCGGTGTATACCTGATTCTGAATCAAGGCGGCACAATGGGCCCAGGCACAATCTTTGGTACTTTCTGGCCTACGTTATTTGTGATTCCGCTCGGACTGTTCTTCCACTGGTTATACTTCTCCATGATTGGCCGTGGCGTTGGATTGCTCGTTCCAGGCGGCTTGCTGCTGACCGTCGGTATTGTATGCCAGATCGCGATGCTGTTTGGTAACTGGGGTACGATGTGGCCGGGCTTCATTCTGGCGCCAGCGGTCGGTTTGTTTGAACTCTACTGGTTTGGCGGCAAAAATAAATGGTTGCTGATTCCGATTAATATTCTGACGGTTCTTTCCCTATTGTTCTTCACTGTCATGTCGATCGGTTCCGTATTGAGCAATATGAGCTACGTTCAACCGTTCGTAGCGATAGTGCTGATTGTGGGCGGGGCGTATATCATCATGGGGCGCAAAAAGCATATGTAGTGGCATGATATCCGATGAATTGGACTAGATTACACTAAGCCACTCCGGGGACAGAACAACTGCGGATCGCTGTTACCCCCGGATTTTTTTGAAATCTCTTATCTGATGAGAAAATCCAGTTGTAAAGGCGAGCGCTTCGCTTCCTTCGTTTGTCCTGTCCCCTCCGTTAACGTGTAATCTCATATTCATCGGATATCGCACTTCAAAGCTATTGCTTTAGAGCAGGTAAAAGAAAGGGAACATCCCTGATCCATACGTGATCAAGGGATGTTTTTATTTATTTTTGTTGTTCTTATTAGGGTGAGACTGCCTGTTCATTGGGTTTCGATTGCATAGCTATATTGTATTTAATCCAGAAAAAGAGGATCAGAGGCAGGGCCGCGTTGGACGCGATAAAGAAAATCAGTGAAGGTATTCCGGCAAGTGGCATGTAGCTTATGCCTGTCACTTGAACGAATAACTGCTCGCCGTTCGGGCCGTCAGAGAACAGGATGGATGATGCTCCGTTCCAGCCCAGATGGCTACCTACTGCAAGAGCCATAGAACCGGTTTTGGCATACGCATATGCCCAAACCAAGCCCATAATAAAGGTCGTTATAAATACAATGAGCATAACCGGGATGTTTCCGAACACACCGTCCGTGAACCAGTGATACATCCCAAACGCCATGGAAGAAAGTACGATTCCCCATCGGACTCCTAACCCGTGAATCATAAGTACAAGCAGTGCACCACGGAAAAGCAATTCCTCAAACCAGACCGACTTGAAGTTCCACCAACTGGCTATCAAAAAATCAGCCCAGGAATATTCGGGGTTTAGCTTCCAGTTTGACATGGTGACCAGAGATTCTGTCCAGTGAACTGCCGAGGAAACGAGGATACCCAAAAGTAAGGCTATCGCAAATTGCTGGAGACGTAGACCTGCCGGACGATACCCGAGCACAGACAACGGTTGCTTGATCGTGAAACGAAGCAAGAGCCAAGATAACAAAACAAGCACGATCATGCCTAACATCACGAACCTCCTTCCCACTTCATTGTAGTAAAACAATTGAATTCAAACATCACATCTACACCGTCAGAGTTTCCGTTCCGTTCTCTTTCATCCCGTTCCGTTCCCTCTATCCCGATATACTTTTCATATTCGGGGTTATGGGCTTTAGTACGCACGGGTGTAAATAAAGTTCCCGGCAATCCGAATTCTCAGAGCCCGCGCCGTCCCAGCTTTATTACATGTTTCTTTGTTACATGCACCGTTTTGTCTCATCCCCCTTCGTTTCGTTCATCACAGCTCGAAATAAATCCAACGTCAAATATCCCCTGAAGCCACCAATAGGCTCAGGGGTATTTGAGTTGCACTTGTTGTGTTCGTTGCAGTTCGCGCAGTTTGCGTAGACTGGAGGACAATTATTTACTATGCATCTTAAACTCCAGAAACAGGTCGTTATAATGCGATAGCATTTTTTTGCCCAGATTGTTGTAAACCTCCAGCTTGCTTGTCAGTGTCTCGTCTGGATAGAAGCGTTCATCCTGCGAGATATCTTCTGGCAACAGCTTAAGTGCCTCCGCATTCGGTGTCGAGTATCCCACGTACTCTGCGTTGCGTGCAGCATGATCCGGGTCCAGCATAAAGTTGATAAACTGGTGCGCGCCGTCTACGTTTTTAGCTGTTTTCGGGATGACCATGCTGTCGAACCAGAGATTTGAACCTTCCTCCGGTACCTTGTAATCCAGCTTGTCGTTCTGATCCATAATCTCCGATGCGTCCCCAGACCATACGAGTCCAACCGCGGCTTCTTCGTTCGCAAGCAACATTTTGATCTCGTCTCCAACGATGGCTCTTACGTTAGGAGTCAGGGTAGACAGCTTTTTGAGTGCAGCCTGAAGATGATCTTCATTCGTATCATTAAGTGAGTACCCCAGGCTATTCAGCCCCATACCGATGACCTCACGAGCACCATCGAGCAACAGGATCTGATTTTTCAGACGCGGGTCCCATAGGTCATTCCAGCTGTCAAATGTCAGGCCACCCACTAGTTCCGGGTTATACACAATACCAACGGTTCCCCAGAAATACGGGATAGAGAATTGGTTATCCGGATCGTAGTTCAAGTTCAGGAACCGGGAATCGATGTTTTTCAGGTTGGGTAGCTTGTTATGGTCAATCGAAACGAGCAGGTTTTCTTCTTTCATTTTGCTAATCGCATATTCGGAAGGAATCGCCACGTCAAACGTTGTGCCGCCCTGCTCAATCTTGGTCAACATCGCTTCATTGGAATCAAACGTCTGATAAATGACCTTCATTCCGGATTCTTCTTCGAATTCCTTCAAGAGGTCCGGGTCGATATAATCGCCCCAGTTGTAGATGGTCAACGTGTTACCACCGGAATATCCCTGACTTTTGTTCAGATACGAAGCCAGAATCATCAGGGCGAATGCAGCCACAAACACAAGCGCGAATGTCCGTACCAACTGCTTCATGGACGCAGCCCCTTTCCTCCGGCTGGAATGCGTGATGCACGGCGGTTAATGAAGTAATATCCGACCACCAGCAACACCGTGAGCAGGAACAATAGGGTAGACAACGCATTAATCGACAGCGACACCCCTTGCCTTGCTCTGGAGTAAATCTCCACCGAAAGCGTGGAGTAACCGTTCCCTGTCACAAAGAAGGTTACGGCAAAGTCGTCGAGCGAGTACGTCAAAGCCATGAAAAATCCAGCAAAAATACCGGGTTTCACGTAAGGCAGTACCACACGCGTTAGAATTTGCCATGAGCCCGCGCCCAAATCGCGAGCCGCATCCATCAAGGTTGGGCTCATCTCCTGCAGCTTCGGTAGCACCATGATGACCACAATCGGCACACTGAATGCGATATGAGACAGCAATACCGACGTAAAGCCGAGTTTGATGCCAATCATCGTAAACAAAATCAGGAATGATGCACCGATAATGACATCGGGGCTAACAATCAACACGTTGTTTAGAGATAACAGTGTGTTTTTGGTCCGTTTGCGACGTACATGATAAATCGCCAGTGCCCCTGCCACACCCAGAATGGTTGAGATCGCTGAGGACAACAACGCAATAATAAACGTATTCAAGACAATAATGAGCAGCCGGGTGTCCGCAAAAACTTCTCTGTACCATTCCAGTGTGAAGCCTTCGAACCCCCGCATATGGCCACCACTATTGAATGAATAGAAAATCAGATAGGCAATCGGCGCGTACAAAATGGCGAACACAACCGCCAGATAGACGTTAGACAGCTTTCCGTTTCTTCCCATTTCGCACCTCCTTCTTGCCTGATCCGGTTAGAAACATAATGACTGCCATCGCGATAATCAAAAAGACGGCAATCGTCGAACCCATGCCCCAGTCCTGGGTAACGAGAAAATGTTGCTCAATCGCTGTACCCAGCGTAATAACACGGTTCCCCGCAATGAGGCGGGTAATCATAAACAATGATAGCGCCGGGATAAATACGGCCTGACAGCCTGATTTTACTCCGCTGATCGTCAGCGGGAAGATCACACGGCGGAACGTCAGCCACGATGAAGCGCCGAGATCCCGTGCAGCATAGATCAGGGACGGATTCATCTCCTCCAGCGCGTTAAAGATCGGCAGAATCATAAAGGGAATGAAGATGTACACCGAAACAAAGATAAAGCTGAAATCAGTGAACAAAATCTGTTGTGTCCCAATGCCCATCACTTCCAGCAGAGAGTTGGTCAGACCGTATGTGCCGAAAAGGCCAATAAAGGCGTACGCTTTTAACAACAGATTGATCCAGCTTGGCAAAATGATCAGCAGCAACCACAGCTGCTTATGCTTCGTCCGGGTCAGCATATACGCCGTTGGATACGAGATAAGTAGCGAGAACGCCGTAATCAGAAATGCATACCAGAATGAACTGAGCGTCATCTGCATATACACTGGCGTAAAGAACCGCGCATAGTTGCCAAGTGTGAAGTTACCCTCCACATCAAAGAACGAATAATAGATGACCAGCAGCACCGGCGCTACAACGAACAACACCATCCATAACACATAGGGAATCAGATACGCATTGCGCGTGCTGGCTTTAGTCTGCATGAGCGGCCTCTTGGTAAGCTTCGAGTCGTCTGTCGAACTCTTCCTCGGTTTCGTTGAAACGCATAACATGAATGGCTTCCGGGTCAAAATAAAGCCCGATGCGCGATCCGACGGCCGCTTTCTTCGTCGAATGAATCAGCCATTCGTTGCCTGCGTCATCGTAGGTCGAGATTTCGTAGTGTACGCCGCGGAACAACTGCGAGTCCACCTTAACCTTGAGCTTGCCCTGCTCCTCGGTTGTGATCTCGAAGTCCTCTGGGCGGATGACGATCTCAACAGGCTCGTCAGGCTGCAAACCCTGATCGACACATTCATACTGTGCACCTGCAAACTCAACGACAAAGTCCTGCTTCATTTTGCCTGCCACGATATTCGACTCTCCAATAAAGTCCGCGACAAAACGGTTAATCGGCTCATCATATATATCATTCGGTGTACCACTCTGCTGAATGACACCGCCGTTCAGGACAAAAATTTCATCAGACATCGCAAGTGCTTCTTCCTGGTCATGCGTGACAAAAATAAACGTAATGCCCAGCCGCTGCTGCAGCTCTCGCAACTCGTACTGCATCTCGGTACGAAGCTTCAGGTCGAGTGCCGACAAAGGCTCGTCCAGCAGCAGAATCTCAGGCTCGTTCACAATGGCGCGGGCAATCGCCACACGCTGGCGCTGTCCGCCGGACATCTCGCCAATCTCACGGTTCTCGTAACCGGACAGATTGACAAATTTGAGAGCTTCGAGCACTTTGCTGCGAATCTCGGATGTTTTCATTTTTTTAATCCGCAAGCCAAAGGCTACGTTCTCGAATACATTCAAATGTGGAAATAACGCATAGTCCTGAAATACCGTATTCACCTGACGCTGATGCGCAGGAACCTTGTTAATCAATGCGCCGTTAAAATAAATGCTGCCCTCCGTCGGCTCCGCAAAGCCGGCAATCAGCCTTAATATCGTTGTTTTACCGCAACCGGACGGGCCGAGAAGCGTATAAAATTTTCCACGTTCAATCTCAAAGCTGACAGCTTTTAATACAGCCTCATCCTGGTCATATTGCTGTGTCACCCGCTCGAACCGGATGATCGGTTGTTGTTCTGACATGCTTCACGTCGCCCCCTTATCCTTGGGTTTATCCTAAGAAACCTTACCTATTATACACGACTTTAATTAAGCCATATCTCGAATATGAATAATTTACCCCATTTTCTTTTGTTTTGAAAGGTCAAGCGCGTACGTTACAGATATTAATAATATGGCAATAAATCTATTTTCTTATTAATTAGTCTTCTATACAAACGAATTAATAGATTCAGAATAGTATAACGTATATCCATCACAAGGAGGTATTCTTCATGGCTAACTACCTGTCCCCACACTCTCCAAAAAGTAAAGCTGCCAACAAAAGCAAACTGGTATCCAAAAACCGCGCAAAAAACAAATCTAAAAACAACGCAGGTAACACAAGCAAGTCAGAGCATATTCAGGAAACTGTCGTTAACGTCATTCTGCCTGAATCTAAAGAGAAAGATACACATCACCACCACCATCATCCACACAATCATCATCACCATCACTGCAATCCCGGCTGCAATCCTTACTGGTAATCTATCTATTTCATTATCTTAGCCTGTCCATGTGAATTGATAGATTCAAAAAAATAAAACGTATATTAATGAAGGAGGCTTTACCATGACTAACTTCTTCTCACCGCTCTCTCCAAAAAGCAAAGCTGCCAACAAAAGCAAACTCATTTCTAAAAATCGTGCGAAAAACAAATCTAAAAACAATGCAGAAAACACAAACCATGCAACACATATTCAAAAAACCGTTGTTAACGTTGTTATACCTGACCACGAAAATAAACACCCTCACCATCATCACTGATGGGAAACCCTGTTCAGCATTGATGTAAATTTCGCAGCATAAGTCTCACAAGAAGACGTAGCAGTTACATCTGCTACGTTCCTTTTTGAGTTATTTTAGTTTTTCGAAGTGATTCAAAAAGAATGAATGACGCCGGGACTCCATATCATGGAGTTGAGGTGAGAAAGACCATGGAAATGCGTCGTAATTTACCCCTTTTGATGAGTGTCTGTTTTCTTAGCCAGATGGGGGGATTTATGATTCTGCCCCTCTTTCCGATATATATCGACCAACTTGGCCTATCTGGCTGGGAGATGGGGTTCATTTTCGGATTGTTCTATTTAGGTAAAGTAGTCGGCGGGCTCCCTGCCTCTGCTCTCTATCGCCATGTAGGGGTCAAAATATCTCTCGTCCTTATGCTGCTGATGCTCGCTATATGTACAGCCGGTTTTGCCATTGCCTCTACGCCCCTGTTCCTTGGCCTGTTGCGGCTATTGCAAGGAATGGCTTCAACCGGGCTGACCGTCATCGTACGCTCCATCATCAGTGACGGAGGAAATAGCGATAACCGGGGACTATACAACGGATACATCAGTAGTAGTGAGGGTGGGGGCATGATCCTGGGGCCGGTCATCAGCGGCTGGCTTACGCTCCACGTACCGCTGTCCGTTCCGTTCTGGCTGGTTGCATGCTGTTGTCTGATCGCCATGGTTGTTGTTATGGGTATGCAAAACAAAACAACGTATGGATCATCTGGCTCAATACCCATTCTAGAGTCGAAGGATAGTGAAGTTCTCTCTTCGGCTCCTGCAGATCAAACTTCACGTCAAGAAAAGATTGCTCAGGAGTATGCCTCCAATAATACACAGTCTCGCCCAAGTAATGGCACAGGTCCTATTTCTGTCCCACTTACAGGATACATAACGGTGCATGTCCTGGAGATGAGTGCCTATGCCGTTTTCTTGACGTATTTTGCACTCTATGCAACTCAAATCATGCAGTGGGATACCTTCTCTGCCAGTCTGGCCTTTACCATAGCCGGAATTTCTACGCTTGCCGCTGCCCCTTTTGTCGGTTTTCTCTCCGACCGCTTGGGTGATCGGCTTCTGATGTGCATGCTGGGCATGTTCCTGATCGGGGTTGAAGTCATTGTTTTTCTAAGTACTTCTGTCCACCTCTGGGTGTACATTGGCATGTTCGTCGGTGGCATTGGCGGGGCTTGTTACATGGATTCCTTTTTTGCACATATTGGGGATCACACTCCTGAAGTGAATCGAAGCTCTGTCATTGGTAAAATTGTCTCGTCTGCGGAGATCGGCTCTATGGTATCTCCTCTACTCGCAGCACTTCTGATGGAGACCTTGTCTCTATATGCTGTATTTGTCTTTAATCTTGTTCTAATCGCGGCAGCCATTGCCGTTCAAGCCATCATGCGAAGCAGGTATCGGACGAAAGAGAGCTGAGAGGACTGCTTCAAAAAAATAAAACCCGCTCACACAAATTAATGTGCAAACGGGCATTTCATTGGTGTATTCCCTGCCTGTGACTGTTTGGCTTCATCGGACGCATGCTCTCGGTCGTTTTGATGATCCATGTTCTCATGGTGCTTATGGTGTTGCTCACTGATACCGACATCTGCGGCAACAGCCATCCCATCTTGAAACCTGTATGCAGGGTCCTGGTGAAAAAAGTTCGGCTTCACAATCTCATTCCGATAGGAACTGTGAAAAATATGAGTAGTGGCTGGGGACACTGGTGGAATCAGCCACACCCAGTCTCCGGTCAGCTCGCGTCCAGCCTTTTCTTCCCGCTGTTCAAACAGAGCAAACTGTGATGCAGCTGTATGGTGGTCCACGATACTCACACCGGCCTTCTTAAATGAATGTAGCACAGCCACATTAAGCTCCACCAGTGCCCGATCTCTCCACAGTGTCGTTTCACTCGACGTGTTTAACCCTAGTGCAGCAGCTACATCTGGCAACTTGTTATATCGGAATGTATCGGCAAAGTTTCGCGCTCCGATCTCCGTTTCCATATACCAACCGTTAAACGGCGCAGCCGGGTAGTTAATGCCTCCGATCTCGACCCGCATATCCGCAATCATTGGCACACCGTACCAACGCAGGCCGAGTTCAGCAATCTCCACTCGCTCCGGGTGCTCAATCTGCACTTCGATGATCTCCTGCTCTGGTATTACATACCACTCTGGGGCCTGTCCTTGAGCTTGAATAATGATCGGCAACACATCATAATCGCCTCCAGCTCCCTGCCAGCCGAGGGAATTGGCCGCTTTGGTCAGTTCAATGGAAGCAGGATCACCCACAATGCCTTGCGCTGTCTCATATCCAGCATAACGGATCAACTGATGATTCCAGATACGGATGGGGGCTCCAACTGGGCCTTCTGGCGGCAAGAGGGTAATCGTCGGGATGATCTTGCCTCCGTTTGAAGCGTTATGGATATGATCCAGTACGGCCTGCGCAGCCACTCCTGCGGTATCAGCATGACGTGCATCCACAATGCGCAGCTTGTCCCAAAACAGCCGTCCGATACAGCGGTTGCTGTTCCGCCATGCCATTTTGCAGCCATGTTCCAGTTCCTCTGCAGTATGGGTATAGGTTCCCGTTTTGTCCATCTCTTGCTTAATGGCAATAAGCCGGGCCTCTGCGTCTTTACGCGTATGGCCCAGCTCTTCATAACTAGTATATATAAACCGTTCAGCTTCTTCCTGCAATCGATCCAGGTCTGTCCGCATTTCTCATTCCACCATTCTGTACATCTTGGATGCCATTATTATACGGGAAGCACACCGGATTTGTAAGCGAACGGGACGTTTGTTCACGGACTCTACATATCGTTGTCAGGACACAGGTTAGCCTAGATTATTTGCCCAAAAATGCGTTTAACATCCAGATCTCTTTATCCAGCGCAGCAGTGAATCCGATCATCATGTCTTCAGTCGCATTGTCTTCAACTTCTCCAGCTTCATGAATGCCTTGGCGAATCACATCAAGCATTGCATTCAGATCAGCAACAACATGTTCAACCATCTCTTCAGCAGACAGTTGTCCTTGTGCCTCTGCAATTGGTGAAAGGCGAAGTTGTTCTGCAATCGTTGCTACAGGACGACCACCAATGGTCAGAAGACGCTCAGCAACCTCGTCCATATTCGCTGTAGCCAGGTTGTACAGTTCTTCAAATTTGGCGTGAAGTGTGAAGAAGTGTGGTCCTTTGACATACCAATGGAAGTTGTGCAACTTCGTGTAGAGGACAGACCAACCTGCGATCTGACGGTTCAATACCTCTTGAAGTTTAGCTGTGTTTGTTACAGAAGTGTTTGGGTTAGTTTGGATTGTACTCATGGAATTTATCCCCTTTCGAATATCTCATTTTAGTTTTGTTTGTCATATGATTTGTTTGGAATCGCTTCGTTATTCTTTTCTTTTAATTTAGACTTAATCTAAATCTTGTTTTAATTATAGCACTGACTATATACTTTGAAAAGAGCTTTGGCCCCTCTTCCAAATGAAGATTCCATGAAGCCGGGCTTCATGATGAACTTTTGGCTGCTTCCACTATGAACAAGGCTGCTCATGTAGTTATACCGCCAACCTTACCGACCTTCAGTGAACATTCTCACACGTCTGAGTGAAAACAAAAAAACAGCCCTTCATCTGCAATCACAGATGACCGGACTGAATGTCTTGTTAGAATATGATCATTATTTAGTTAATTCTTAGAAGTGCTTCGATTCTCCGAGTTCCCGCCTATGAACGAACCTGTTCAAACGTAAGAAGATGACTGATTTCCTCGTAGTTCCGTGCCGTAAAATGAGGTTGATGATCCGATTCGGGCGATGCCTCACGGTGATTAAACCAGATGATCTTCCAGCCTGCATCCACCGCTCCGGCAACATCGTTGCGCCACGAATCTCCAATATAGTAGCTATGATCTGCTGTTGTTCCTGTCTGCTTGTTCACATGCTCAAACAGTCTGCCGTCCGGTTTCGCATAACCGACTTCACCGGAAATAAAGACCAGTTGCTCATCCACCAGACCGAACACATCTAGCGCTTCTAACTTACGCCGTTGATGCTGACCTTCTCCATTCGTAATTAGCCCCACCGTATGTCCCTCCGCTTGAAGTCTGCGAATAAGATCATATGCTCCTTGGAAGGGAGTAATCTGAAACTGTCTGCTCAAATACCTTCGTTGCAGTTCTTGCGCTTGTCCAAGCTGCAGTTCAATCCCAAAATCAGCCATCGTTAGCTCGAATCTACGGCATCTCATACGCTCTACTGCATCCGGTTCAGGAACTGCTGATAGGTCTTCCTGTGCAGATAACCAGTCACTGTAGTACCGAAAACGATGATATGCCAATGCATAATCAAACGATTCCGGCAATCCGAGCACCTCCTTCAATGCTCCCCGAAGCGGCTGTAAGTGATCATATAAGGTATCATCTACATCGAAAAATATGGCTTTGGCTGTACGTGCGGTGTCCATCATCTGTGCTTGTCCTCCTGATCTGCTCTCTCTAATCTAATTCAAGTTCTAATCTATTCGTAGTATCTATTTAACACGTATTCTAAACTACTAATTATCAATTCATATGTAATCAGTGTAGTTTAAGAATGAGGGGGATTCAAGATGATTACCGAATCGAGAATTGCTCCAACAAGTTTAAAAGAGCAACTTAACAATTCCTCAAATTAAAACCTCACTGGCGAGATGATATCGGCTACACAGACAATGATCCTTTGCTGCACCGCTCATCAAGGCAAGAACAACCCAACCATTAAGTTGAACGACATGGATAACACATCTTGCGTAGAAGACAGAATGAACCTGGAGTAACGAAGGGTTCGCCTTTATCCACAGATTTCCACCTTAATTAAAGGCAAAAAAATTTTTGGGGATAACAGCAATCCAATGGTCTTCCTGATTTGCGAAGAATTGACTGTGTTACGAAGGGCTATTTCGACTTAAAATACAAAAAGAAAAGCATTCTTGTATAAACAAGAACACTCTTCTTCCTAAACAGAGGAAAGCGACACCCGCTGCCGATACATCATCGGTTTCTGCTTCAGAATCAATCCGAAGGCAGACACCAGAATATGAATTTTTACGGAGATAGAGCGTGAATCGGATTACGCCGCTGGATGTCACCGCAAAAATGAATTCTGCTGATCCATCCTAGGCCTGTTCCAGAATCACATTCGTGATCGCTCACTGGGTGGACGCATCATATTTCCGCAATATAGCTTAAATAGGCAAACCCATGTGTTGCTCGAGCTTCTCCCGGAATTTCTTCTTATATAAGACTATGTTCTGATCAATGGTCACTCTCAGGAGAGTTGTACCAAATCCGAATAGCTCCTTCGAGATTTCGTTATAACCATTACTGTTGCTTCAGCACCCACTTTTGATGCTCGTTATCTTCAAGGAGTTCACCCATCACCAATTTTGACCCGTCCTCAGTTATGCCGAGTACGTTCCCATTATGAGCACTGGTAATGCGTATCGTCCCATCCTCGTTCTTGGAAATGTGCCAACGTTGATTCGCATACCCGAGATACGAATAGAGCTGAATGCGATTCTGTCCTACATCCCAATCCAGCGCCATTCCGTTCAAAGTTCGAATAGAGTAAGAGCCAGACTCATCCCCAGTTGGTACCAGCACCCATTTGAAACCTCCACTTACATTCTCTGCCTCACTAGTAACCTTTATACCTTCTCCTTCATCAGTTAGAACAGCTTGAATCACAGCAGAACGTCCTGCGTTACGAATGATCACCTGCTCCAACTCGGCTTTCTTCCTATGGGTTGCATTCACATGCTGAAAGGAGGCACTTCCTCCAAATACATGAACACCGAAATGTCCTTCCGCAAACGTCCCATCCTGAATGTCCATCATTCGCTCTCCATCAACATCAACCCGAATCCGGGGACCATCTGCCTGAATTCGAATATGATACGGTTGATCCTTACGAATGAATCTCGGAACTTGGGCAAGTACCTGCCGATTTTCGAATCTCCCGTTTACTTTATAAAAAAGTCGGACGGCCTTCATGTTGGGGTCCACATTCAAGTAATAACCGCTTCGTCCATCCTCGCTTGCACGGAATATAACAGAGCCTGCTCCCCCCTGTGCACCCAGCTTCAGGTCCACATCATATTGGAAATCTCCTGCCGTTTCCTGAGCAATATACTGTGCATCACCGCTTGAATTGCCCTGCATACCTTGGTCAGTAACAAACCAATCGGCAGATGATATATCCGACTTCCAGCCAGATAGGTTGGTATGAAATGTGCCACTGGATACCACAATAGGGATTATGGCAGAAGCTTTACCATTAGCCGTCGAGGCCGTCACCCAGACTTTTCCTTTGCCTACAGCACGAACCAGCGCTTTTGCTTGGTCAGAATGAACGATCTTCACCACTTTAGGATCACTTACTTTCCATTTCAACGGTTGAACACCTTTTCCCGGTCCGCCCTCCACCGTCGCGTACAACGTATGGGTCTGCCCTATACTCGCTGTTCTTCTATGAGTATCTGCAAAGACTTGAATCCCGGGAGATGTGCCCTCTTTCCACATATTGTCCAAGGCGTACACCTTCATGGAACTCACCTTCACTTCCCCGCCAAGGCTATAGAAAGCCATTGTTCTTCCCGCCGGGTCTGGAAAAATGACATCCGAGAAAACAACCTTGCCATCATTGCCAAAGACCTCAACGGAGGACTCATCCACAAATAAGTGTAGTTTAACCTTCTGGTTCTCCAGTGGTAACGGAGCCTCATGAACTTTGGTGAACAAGTCGGAAAAGCTCACGTCCCCCGAGGCAGTACGGTCCACAAACATATTTTGCTGATCCACCCTGTATCCTACTGTGGTTTTCTGCCCCTCCCCTTGACGCAGATGAAAACCGAACTCGGTTACAGCACGGTTAGCCGGAATTTCCACTTCGACTTCAATTTCATATGCTCCTGCGGTAAGGCCATCAAGCGGATTTTGAGATTCAGGTGCTACCCTCAACTGTTCCGTGCTGTACAGGTTTTGCCGCAGTGTCTGAAGCTCATGGATTGGTGTTTGTACCAAACGAACTCCTTCGTTCGTGGTTCGAAGTGATACTTCTCTCGGTATGGTTAGTTGCCCTTTCCAGGTAGAGGTTGGAAAGGCAAACGGATAATCCCAATTCGTCATCCATGCAAGCATGACTTTCCGCTGATCAGGCATATTTGCAAAGGACATCGATGCGTAGAACTCCTTGCCGAAGTCCGTCCTTAGCACCTGACCTGCCGGAAGATCATTCAGAAATTTCCCTTCCGCTGTCAGCTCGCCCACAAAATATTCTGCATCAGATCCCTGAGTTTGGGGATTCGCACCTGTACTGATCATCAGCACCCACTTCTGCTGCCCCGTTCCATCTACAGGTAGCTGAATGAGATCGGGACACTCCCATACACCACCACGAACGTATTTGCCGTATCCGAAGTTATCGGTTAACGTCCAATCGAGCAGATTCGTAGATGTAAAGAACCGGATGTGATCTCCGCCAGACACAACCATCATCCAGCGGTTATGCTCCTCATCCCGTACAACCTTGGGATCACGGAAATCCCAGCTTCCCGGATCATCGCCATTCTGGCCAGGATTATCAATCACGATTGGACGATCTGAAGCATACTGCCAATTCCGACCTTGATCGGTGCTGTACGCGAGACCGATACGCTGATTGCCGCCAGGTTTATCCGGATGATAGGAAGTATAGTACGCAATCAGACCTTTCCCACCTGAATTCGTGAACAGACCCGATGTATTGCTTAGATCAGCAACCGCTGATCCCGACCACACATGACCCTGATCATTCCAAGGCAAGGCAATAGGTAAGCGCTTCCATTTTATAAGATCAGTACTCACCGCATGAGCCCAGGTGCCTCCATCCTGATGAAACAGATGATACTCCCCTTCGTAATAGACCAGTCCATTCGGATCACTGACCGATCCCCGAATCGGAGAATAATGGTACTGCGGTCGATAGTTCTCCTTGTAGTAATTGGACTCTTCCGTCACAAAGATATCCTGAAAATAAGCCATACCTTGTTGAACCACAAGTCCGACATTCCCCTTGGCATAACTCGTGTCTGTGACCTCAACAGCCGGAGGGCTGTAACCATCCACATACACCTGAATCGAGCTACCCGAAGCTATAATTTCGATGTGATGCCTCGCTCCCGGCTCACTTGGGTACTTCAGATTCGAAGTGGCGAGTACAGTACCATCTGCTTTTCGAAGTTGTACCTGAACTTCTTCTCCTTCCTTCATCAAAAGTGCTTCATATCCTTTCGTTCCGTCTGTATTTGCCCTGATTAACAATGCCGCCGAGGAACTTGCATTCGTATGTGCCATGGATATATTTCCCTCATATACAAAATCAGATGCCATCTTCTCGTAAATAACCCTTCCTTTTCCCGGAGCGTCTCCCGTCCCTCGATAACCTTTCACATCCGGCTGCCAATCGCCTGTACTGTTAATTATTTTGCCTATGTTGTTATTCATGGTACTCACCTGCACATTCTGGAATAAAGCCGATCCATCCCATACATGGAGCCCCAGATGTCCTGAAGAATAGGTACTGTCCTTTACATCCATTACCGGGTCATACCGATTATCCCAATATACCAGAAGGCTCCCCCCGTCCGCTTTTACCTTCAGATGATAGATACCTCCCAATTGCAGACTCGTCTTATGTTCTACATTTAATGTTCCCGGCTGCCCGCTTGCATCTCTTAGACGTATCACACCAGCCTCTGGAACGACTTGAAGCATATAGGAAGACCAGCCTGTATCATTGGATCGAAAAATAAGACTGGCATCAGCCTTCATATTCTGAATCTTCACATCAGCTTCATAAATAAAATTATCGGCTCTTGTGGCTGATACAGCCATTACGTTCTCCCCTTCATCCGAAGTCAGATGGAGTCCTTCATCCGTATCTTCCAGACTGCCTCTACCTCGTAATGTCCAATCCGATAGATTGGTATCTGCTTTGGACCCATCAGTCAACACGGCACTCCCCTTTCCCTGTTGTTTCGCTAATCCCTCAGATGTCTGCTTTCCTCCTTGCTGAGTATCCCTATCGGTATCCGTTAGAACGGCGGTCGAATATACTCCTGCAGAAGATGAACCAAGGACACATGATAATAGAACACAACTGATGGATCGGAAGATCCATTTCATGAGCATTCCCTCTTTTCCTGTTGTAGTGGATGACACAAAAATCCCATAAGGGATGGCGCAGCAGTCTCTTCAAGCGAACATTTCGCATACATTCAGCCTTGCGACTTCCCATGCAAAACGCTGAAGCAAAAGTAAACCTGCAACCATCTCCTATGGGATACAAAGGATCAAATACTATGGATTCAACATGGCTTGTTGCTGAACGCTTCCAACCCCAATGCAAGAGCACCGCATAGTCCGGCGTGCTGTCCCAATCCGGGTTGGACAATATATTGGTCGATATGTTGCGTGATCTGAGCTGCATTCAAATATCCATTCAGGTTCTGTACAACCCGCTCCCGGATCATGGGAAGCAGATGATGTTGCTGCATCACTCCACCGCCCAAGATGACCTTTTGCGGCGAATGAAGCAGTATCGCGGTCGTAACAGACTCTGCAATGTAAAAGGATTCTATCTCCCATGCCGAGTGGTCTGCTGGAAGTTCACTACCTGGACGCTGCCAGCGGGCCTGAATGGCCGGGCCTGCAGCCATCCCCTCCAAACAGTCTCCATGATACGGGCATAATCCGGCAAAATGATCCTCTGGGTGCCTTCTCGTCCGGATGTGGCCGCCCTCAGGATGCAATAATCCATGCACGCGCTTGCCACCCGCCACAAGTCCGACCCCAACACCTGTACCGATGGTGTAATACACACAGTTGTCCATGCCTTGCGCTGCTCCCCAGGTGACTTCCCCTAGGGCAGCTGCATTCACATCCGTATCCCATCCGAATGGAATCGCGAATTCACTGTTCAAGGTTCCGACAACATTACAGTTTTCCCAGCCCGGCTTCGGAGTCGTTGTAATGTAGCCATAGGTGGGACTGCCCGGTTGCAGATCAATAGGACCAAAGGAGCCAATACCGATAGCTGCAATGTCTTTATTCCTGAAATAGTCGATAACCTTCGCAAGTGTGGTATCCGGAGGTTCCGTTGGAAAGCTGCACCAATCTTCAATTTCCCCTTGTTCGTTACCTATTCCGCAGACAAACTTTGTTCCGCCCGCTTCAATAGCTCCTATCCGCATTTCCCTGTCCCCCCTTGCGCTCATTTCGACTGACCTTTGGCTTGGATAGGGGATATTTCATAGATATGAAGCGAATTAAATATCATATCATTCTGTTCGGCATGAACAGCGATTCCTATGGAATCCGCATCCGGATAGATCAGATCGGTAATCACTGCCTCACCGTCATTGGCAAATACCTCTACGGAGGAATGATCCACAAAGATACGCAAACGTTGATTGCCACTCACCGCTTTTAACCCGGCCGTATGCCGACCCAGGAAATGCTCATGGAAATTGATAATACCGGATCGACTGCGATCGACATATACTTCACCCTGCGCGGCGTCCAGACCTACAAGCGTTTCATGATCCGCACCACTTCGTAGTACAAATTGAACGGAGGATGCTGAAGGCCATTCCGCATCAATCTCATAGTTCACAAGCTGCAATGCATTCAACTGCTCGCTTACTTGTCTGATCGACACATTCTGTAGCGACAATACGGGCTTGCGGGCCTGCTCCAGCTCACGTGCAGGATACTGAACCAGCATGACTTCTCCGTCCCTTGTCTCCAATGTCAACTCCCTCGCAATCGTCATTGCGCCGCGGTAATCTTCGGTTGGCGTCTGATTGGCGTACATCCAGTTGCTCATCCAGCCCATAAACAAACGTCTGCCATCTTCTGCCGGAATGTCCGACCAACTGACTCCTGCATAATTATCCCGGCCATGATCTAGCCAGCGAACGGTATGCGAAGCTTCGTCTGGAACAAATACCATTCCATCAAATTCTCCAGTGAAGTACTGGGTTCTGGAGCCTTCCTTGAAGGCAGGATCTGCACCAATGCTAACAAGCATCACCCATTTTTCCTTCCCTGAATCCCCATCTACTGCTAGCGGGAACAGGTCAGGACACTCCCATACGCCGTCATGCGAACCAATTCCTGCACCGAACTCACTGCCAAATGTCCAATCCTTTAGATTAGGAGAATGGTACAGACATACCGTTTGACCACAAGCGATAATCATGATCCATTCCTCAGTCTGCTCATGCCAGAATACTTTGGGATCACGGAAATCCACGAACGACTCATGCTCCAGCACTGGATTACCCTCGTATTTCACCCATGTTCTGCCGCTATCCTTGCTATAGGCGAGGCTCTGCCGCTGAATTGGGTGATCGTTCGGCACTTCTAAATGATGAGTGAAAATCGCTACCAATCCTGGCTCACCATCAAAGAATCCAGAAGTATTGTTCCAATCCACCACTGCACTGCCAGAGAATATCATGCCATGTTCATCCGGGGCCAAAGCCACAGAAAGCTCTTCCCAGTTAAGAAAATCTTTAGTTACCGCGTGTCCCCAATGCATCGGTCCCCATGTGGTGCCAAACGGATGATGCTGATAGAACAAGTGATACTCGCCTTTGAAAAATACCATTCCGTTCGGATCGTTCATCCATTTCTCCTTGGGTGAGAAATGATAGACGCTCCGGTAATCAGAAGTTGAAATTGTAGACATGTTGGTTAACTCCTTTGGACAAACCCGTGGTTGGGGACCCTGCTTCACTCGCACAATAGCTGCTATGTAGGGCAGAGTCCCCCATTCAGTTTGTTTTATTTGTTGTTGCGGTCATATCCCGCTTGTTTAATCTGAAGCCATTCTTGCAATCCAAGACGATCCAGTTCTTTCAGATAAGCGTCCCACTCCTGATCGACCTTTCCATTCTGATACCACTCCGTGCGCATACGAAGTACGTAAGCGAACAAATCCGTCTCAATGGTAGATAGGCGGTCGAGTTCATCAATGGAAAAGAACACGCTTGGATAGACGTTTTCCGCTTTCATGTGTGGAACCATAACTTTATCGAGAAGCTCCATACGCCATGCGGCATCTTCCGGTTTGGTTGTGTATTTACCGTAGTAACTGTCGAGAATCGCCAGCGGTCCTGCAATACTTGTTTTTTGTCTAAGCTCAACAGGAGCAGCGCCTTCCAGCGGAAGATGCTTCAGCATCCCCTTGGCTTCATCGAATTCAAAAATATTCTGCTGTGTCTCATCGCCGTACGTTCCCCAGTTGTTCTGTACCGATTGTAGCGGATCGTACAATTGGTCCACCCATTTCGCTGTTGATTCCAGATTTTTGTTGCTGCTCGTAATGACCATGCGTCCCCGATCCAGGCCGATTCCGTTCGTTCTTGTCACATTGGCCTCGCCACCTGGTCCAGCAACGGGGGGAAGCACATCATAGGTATCATTCATGCCTGTGATGTTGGCCTTATCCCAAGTGAAATACATCCCATACTTGTTGTCTTTGCCCTTGGCCAGATACGTATTCCAATCCTGCTGATATGCTTCCACATCCACAAGACCCTCTTTAACCAGTTCGTGAATGTATTGGACCGCTTCCTTGTAACCTTTATCAGCTGCTGTGAAAACCACTTTGCCTTCATTGGTCACCACGGTATGGTCCCAGTTCTCCCCAAGACCAAATGCCGCAAAGAGAAAGGTCAGGTCTTCTCCACCCGGCTTGTTAATGAAAGACAACGGAATTTCGTCTGCTTTGCCATTGCCGTTCGGGTCCTGGGTTTTGAATGCGATCAACACATCTTTCAGTTCTTCGGTTGTTGTCGGCATCTTCAGTCCGAGCTTGTTCAGCCATTCCACGTTGATCCAGGGTAAGTTATCCACCGCCTGAATCCGTTGTTTGCCACTGCCAAGTTCCTCAATCCAGGGGAACGAATAGATATGTCCGTCCGGAGCTGTGATCATGCTCTTGTACTCGGGTGCTTCCTCCAGCACTTTCTTAAAGTTGGGCATATGTTGCTCAATCAAATCTTCCAGTGGAATGATGGCCCCGTCCTTCGCCAGCTTCAGAAGATCATAATCCCCATAACCTGCATCAAAAATGGCATCTGGTAAATCACCGCTGGCTACCGCCAGGTTTCTTTTTTCTGCAAACACATCACTCGTATAGTTTTTCCAGTTGATATGCACATTGGTTTTCTCTTCGAGTCTTTTGTTAATCAGCTTATCGTTTGGATCAGCGGGGGCCAGCGGAGAGCTCTGGGTTATAAAATTCAATGTCACTTTGCCATCAGGTGACTGGGCTTCACTCGCAGCACCGCCTCCACCCCCGCCACAGGCTGAAAGCAGAAGCATCGTAGACAGCATGGCAATAGATGCGGTAGTAACGGCTTTTGGGGACTTGCTTACTTTTTTCATGATAATGACCTCCTTGGGTTGTGTTGGGTAACAATAATTCTAGCTGTTCATTATTTGAGCGAACCTACCATGACACCCTTCTCGAAATATTTCTGAAAGAACGGATACATGATGATGAGTGGCAGACTCGAAATGACAATCGCTGAATATTTGATCATTTCAGAGAGACGTTTCAGTTCCGCCATGGCCAGTTGATCACTAATCATGCCCGGTGCAGCCTGATTCTGAATCAGAATGGAACGCAGTACGAGCTGTAATGGATGCAGGTTCGGATTATCCAGATAGATCATAGCGTCGAAATAGGAATTCCACTGACCTACAAACGCGTACAACGCGAGGACAAAAATAATGGGTTTGGATAAAGGAATGACGATCTGAAAAAAAATCTTCATCTCAGAAGCACCATCGACATTAGCGGCTTCTTTCAGCTCCCGTGGTACGCCTTTGAAGAAGGTTCTGGACAGAATGATGTTCCAGACATTGACGGCACCAGGTAGGATAATCGCCCACACGGTATCCAGCATGCCTAGATTACGGACAAGTAGATACGTTGGAATCAATCCGCCTCCGAAGAACATCGTAATGATGAATATAATCATGAAAAAACCGCGTCCGGCCAGCCTTTCATCCGACAAGGCATAGCCTGCAAATATGGAGACGGTTACGGTCAGCAATGCAAAGGAAACCGAGTACAGCACCGCATTCGCAAAACCTCGGATCATGGCTGGATTGGACAAAATCATCTGATACCCATCCAGGCTCCAGTCGGATACATTAAAGGATAACCCCCGGTTCAGCAGCACCGTCGGGTCCATAAATGAGGCCACAACGATGTAAACCAGGGGGACGACCACAACCAGTACAGCACAGGTAAGAAAAATCGCGTTTAGTGCGAGGATCAGACGATCGAGTCCCGTATGTTTGACGACCATGGATAACCTTCCTTTCCTTAATAAAGACCTTCGCCTTCATTCAATTTTTTTACGATCAGATTCACAGTAACCAGCAATATGACATTGATGACCGAGTTGAACAATCCCACTGCGGCAGAATAAGCGTAATCCCCGGACTGCAAGCCCACCTTGTAGACATACGTGGCGATAATCTCGGAGGAAGGAAGGTTCATGGACGTTTGCATCAGGTAGGCCTTCTCGAATCCAATGGACATGATCCCACCAGCAGCAAGAATAAAGACGATAGCCATAATCGGACGAATCGTTGGAAGATCGATGTGGCGAATACGCTGAATAAGGTTTGCTCCGTCCAGATTGGCCGCATTGTGAAGTTCAGGATCAACATTAGCCAAGGCAGCAACATAGATGATGGAAGCCCAGCCTGCTCCGGTCCAAATGTCCGACAAAATGTAGATCCAGCGGAAATATTCCGGCTCAGACATGAACATGATCGGCTGACCCGTAATCCATGTAGCAATTTGATTGATCGGCCCTGTCGGTGACAGAAAAATAAACAGCATACCAACAACGACAACCACCGATATGAAGTTGGGTGCATACAGAAACAATTGAATATTTTTCTTCACGCCGGCTTTCCGTACCTGATTCAGCATGAGCGCAAGTATAATGGGAACCGGAAAGCTGAATATCAACCCAAAAAAGCTGAGTTTAAGCGTATTCATAAAAATGACATCAAAATTGGGCGAAGCCAAAAACTTCTCGAAATGCTTTAACCCTACCCACTCACTGCCCATGATACCTTTGATCGGACTAAAATCTTTAAATGCAATAACGGCTCCGTACATCGGGATGTATTTGAAGATAAGGGTCAGGATCAGAGCTGGTGCAAGCAACATATACAAAAAATAATGCTTCTTGAATTGCTGCATCCTGTGGCTGACTGATGTCCTATCTTTCAATGCCCTCCCTGTACCCTTTCGGGTATCCATCGTGTTATCCAACACTTTGACCTCCATTCCATCCTGAAGTTTACAATTGTTTGTAGTAAGGGCTTTCAAATTTACAATTGTTTATTTATTGATTTACAATTTAGCAGTAAATATAGGCATTAGTCAATACATTATGTAAAAATAAATTGTGCATGCGAACACATTTTTGTGTTCTTTTCTAAACTATACGTTTTAGAAACGCATAAATAACGCTAGTTCACATATTTAAAAACGCTTCTTTTCCCTGTGAAAACAAGAAAAAAGAACTTAGCAGTGTAAACAAGAGTGGACTATAAAGGAAAAAACAAGCGAACTATACGAACCTAAAATGTAAACTAAATTGTGCATATGTAAAATTAAGATTGCTATTTAATCCGATCTATTATACATTTGACTTAGATCATACTATGGACGATCATTTGATTAATTCGAGGTGAAGGACGAGATGGCAAAAGAAAAAGTTACGATTCAGGACATCGCGGATGCTCTGGGCCTCTCCAGAAATACAGCTTCCAAAGCCCTGAATGACAGCGGGAATATCCCGGAAGAGACACGTAATCGTGTGATTAAGAAAGCAATCGAACTTAAATATAAACAATTCGCCTATATGGAAAGCGAGCATATTGTAACCAAAGTACCACGCAACATTGCCTTGTTAACGGAAAATCTGCCTAACACATCTCATTTTGGCTCGTTGTTGATTAGTGGTCTGGAAAAAAGAATCAGCGCTGAAGGGTACAATCTTTCGATTCATATCGTTCGTGAGATGGATCAGGATGCACTTGCACTACCTAATAATTTCGATATTGCCAATGTGGACGGTATCATATGCATCGAATTGTTTGACTTGAAATATACACAACTGATTACCGATCTGGGCATCCCCACGATCTTTATCGATTGCGCTTCCAACATATGTTACCCGGAGTTTAAGGCAGATTTGCTACTGATGGAGAACGAGCACAGCATATATCAGATGACGAAACAACTCATTGAGGGCGGATGCAACACGATTGGTTTTGCCGGGGATTATAATCATTGCAAAAGCTTTAACGAACGATGGGTCGGTTATCACCGAGCCATGCTGGAAGCAGGGCTACAAGTCGATCTATCCCATTGCATTGTGGATAATGACCGTCTGTGCTTCTCCAAGCCCGGCTGGTTGAACAAGCGAGTGGCCGAACTGAAGTCACTACCTGAGGCTTATATCTGTGCCAACGACTTTATTGCAGTCGATATGATTCGGGCACTGCGAGCGAGGAAAATTACCGTTCCGGAGGATATCGTTGTATGTGGATTCGATAACGCACCTGAATCACGAATTATTGAGCCACAATTAACAACAGTTCATATCTATAGCAACGAAATGGGCATCAAGGCTGCGGAGATGCTGTTATCCCGCATCCATAATCCTTCCCAGCCATATCAAATTTCACATATTGTGACCAAACCAATTATCAGAGAGTCCACTCCTGCATTAATGAAAGCCGATCCACAGACTGTCTAATCTGTCTATATAGGGCTATCCAGAGGATTCATTTCAACCTTAACCTTGCTTTCCTTCTAAGAATCTGTTCTCCTAAAAACAAAAAGCCGTATCTCTCACATCTAATGAATCGTGAAGGATACGGCTTTCTGTATGACTGATCATGTCCGCTAAACAGTGACTATTCCCCATGTCCTTGTCCGTTGCGGCAGGGAAATTCACCCATTTTATCTCTCCATTGATTTGCAGCTCTTGCAGCTCTGTTTTACACAGAAGCTTTCGAAGCTCCCTTGATCGAACGTTTCTCGGTGCGAATCAGACTAAAAATTATATAGAGCAATACCGCCATCTGCGGAACAAAGGTTTCCCACGTTGGATACAACCCAAGCCAACTGAGAGCAGGCAGATCAGGGGCCACATGTGCAGGGAGTGTTGCCGACACCTGCAGGGCATGTATGCTCTCACCCAGAAAACGAAACACCAGATAATAGATTAGCAGCGTTGCTGTAAGGAAAAACCAACGCACGGGCAGACGCACACTGAACTGAATGATAGCTACTGCGAGAACAATAAGAATGACCAGGGCTATACCGATTCCGATAAGCAGCTGGGATAGCTGAATAGCAGGAGCCATTCCGATGTAGAAGCTGGTCGTTTCCGCACCCTCTCTTAATATGGCAAGCCCGGCTACCGCAAAAAGCGACCATAGGCTTCCTCGGGCAAGCGCCCCTCCAACCTGACGTTCTACATAGCTGTTCCATGAGCGTGCGTTAGACTTGCTATGCATCCACTGTCCAACGGTCAACATCAGCACAACCGCCGCAAGTCCGGTGTAACCTTCAATCATTTCGCGTGTACTGCCTGAAGACGCCGCAGCCAGCACCAGTGTTAACACTATAGCCATAATTGCACTAAGCAGCAAGCCACTGCCCGCACCAGCCCAGATCCAGCGATGTGCAGCAGGCTGGCCGCTCTTCTTGGCATAAGCTAGCAAAGCGGCCAAGACCAGAATCGCCTCCAGTCCTTCTCGCAAAAGAATCAGCGCCGCATCCCATGCTGTGTAAGAGGTGGAAGCCGTAAGTGGCCGCAGCCGTTCGATCATACGCATTACAACGTCGGGGGCTTTGGCGGTATTCGGCGGATTAGATACCAGATATCCCGATGCTTCCGTCATATCATTCTCGGTTGCGGTATACGAAGCAGGGGATGATATCTGCACCTGTCCTTCCACGGACGGCCAAGCAATAATAAACTCTTCCATGCCTGTAGCCGCTCCTGAGCTGTCCCCGGCCTGAATCTGTTGCTGCACCTGTTCCAGCAATTGCAACAGATCAGCTAGCGATGCAGAACCAGCGTTGACTGCTTCTTTATCCAGTTCTCCATCCTTGAGTGTACCCATACTGTAATCCGTCAGAAGCGTCACCATTTCGTTCATTTGCTGGATGGCCTGTGTTTCCTTGCGCGGTTCAGCTTGCATTGCAATCCGAATCAGGCTCATCTGTTTCTCAAGCTGGCTGTATACACCAAAGTGATCCTTACGAATCGGAGCTTCCGTGCCTTTCCAGGAAGTAACGATTCGTTTATACGTACGCTCTGCCAGTGGCCAGTCTCCTTTTTGCATTGCGACAAGACTACTGCGGGAATCCGGAAGTAAATGTGCTGCCGCCTTTCGGCCTGCGTCACTACTGCCTTGCGCACTTTGGAATGCTTCTACGTAGGCATTAACTGCCCTTGCAAGGTCAGCCAGTGCGCTCTTGGCTGTATCCGTGTCTTTGTCTTGCAGCGCTCCTTGAACCTTGACAAGTGCATCATTTACGGACGCCGCTAATGCAGTCACCTTCTCTGCATTTTGCTCCGGCTCCAATTGTGCCGCCTGTTGCCATAACGTCTGAAACTCCGTTACATCCCGATTGGCTTCGTCCAGCTTGCCCTGACCCGCCTCTACCAGTGCACTGCCTACAGGAGGAAGCAGGGCATTAAGCTGATCCAGCTTAGCCCTTTCCTTTTGTACAGTAGAAGCTTGAGCACCGGACGCATGAGCAACATCACCGAAAATAGCAGAAGTAATCGCTCCTAAGGTATAGGTACTGCTGTCAGAAGCATCTCCAGCTGCTGCAAAAAAACCTCCTCCCGCCCATGCAAAAGGAAGGACGAGGCATACGAGTATAGATAATGAAACACGCAGCAGACATCTTCTGCTGTGCTCCCTAACGGATGAAAATGTGGCTGTGGTAGATGTGCCGTTGGTCTTCATCCGTGGTTCGCTCCCCCTCTGCTCGCTGCCTGAATGTTGGCCATGCTCCTCTCGAACGATGCCTGTATATCCGCTTCGCCGCATCATCAGAACAATATCTCCCCGATATATCCACCCTGTTTGCATCCGGGGAAACAGGCAAAGACGGCACTACCCACATGCACCGTATATTCATTCAGCTTGTCACTCTTCGCCAGCCGTGTCTGGATGGGGATAAACTGCTTGTCCATATCCCGCTGGTAGCTAATAAATAGCAAGCCTGCGTCGAGCTGGCCTGTTTTGGCATCGAGGCCGCTCGAATACGAGTACGAGCGGCGCAAGATCTGTTGACTCCCGTCTCCCTTGGCGAGCCGCAGATGCGATGTTGCCGGGATTAAGGGCTGTCCATCGGTGGATCTCGCCTGCAGATCCACCGGGTCGAATTCTCCACGGCTGCCAATCGGCGCGCCGCTATCACGGTGGCGACCAAACGTCGCCTCCAGATCCTTCAAGGTGGAGCGGTCCCAGACCTCCACACGCATGCGCACCCGGCGGACGGCCATGTAGCTGCCGCCGGCCATCCACCCCGGACCGTCACTCGGCTGCGCCCAGACGGTCTGGTCCATGAGAACGGCATCCGTAGTATCCGGATTGCCGGTGCCGTCTTTGAAGCCGAGCAGATTGCGCGGTGTTCCACCCGCGGGGGCGGCTCGGCCTGTGCGCTGGAAGCCCTCCTGGGTCCAGCGCAGCACCGCATGCCCTCGCGCAATACGCGCGAGGTTGCGGATCGCATGGAAGGCGACCTGCATATCGTCTGCGCAGACTTGCACGCACAGGTCGCCACCACACCACTTCGGGTCCAGCGCATCCCCGGCAAATGCCGGCAGGTCGCGCAGTCCCCGCGGCTTCGGTCCCTTCAAGCCGAAGCGCCCGTCAAACAAAGACGGCCCCACACCAAACGTCAACGTGGTACGTGACGGTGTCAGGCCTGCCGCCTCCCCCGTATCGGTGGGGGGCGTATTCAGCGTGGTGTTGTGCTCGCCGATCATCTGTCCGGAAGCCATGGCAGCCGAGGCTGCCGTCCAGTCCCGGAACAGACGGCGAAGCTCTTCCACGCTGCCTGCGGTAACGTCAAACGCCGCAAAGCAGATAAAATCCTGCGCGGGCGTAATAATACCTGCCTGATGCTTGCCATAGAAAGGCAATCCCTTATCAGCCGCCGCAGGTTCTACAGCGGCGACAGAAGAGCCTTTGCGGCCCAGCGCCATCAGTCCGCCTGCGCCGCCCCCACCAATAAGCAGACCAAGCCCGGCTACGCCGGTCAGCTTCAGCATTTCACGCCGTGACAACGGCTTTTTCAGCGAATCCTGCTTGTTCTCCGTCATCGTTCTACACTCCCAGTACCTGTCCCATATTGGACAGCGGCTCCGCGAGCGCATCGAGATTCTGGCTTAGCTTGCGCACATCCTCATCCTTCAACTTCTTGTAAGAAACGTACCCGTCACCTTCCTTGAAAGGAGCCAGTTCTTTCTCCAGCGCATCGAATCGATCCGCAATCTGTTGGTTCAACTCTTTGTCCTTGGATGCCAGATCATCCTTCAGCAAGTTGTAAATCTCGCGTGCTCCTTCTACATTCGCCGCAAAATCATACAGATCCGTATGCGAATACCGTTCCTCTTCCCCGGTCACCTTGCTGGAAGATACCTCGTTCAGTAGTTCGACCGCACCCGTGACCATCAGACTTGCATCGATATCCATCGTTTCCACTTTAGCCCGTAGCAGCTTCGCATCACTGAGCAGTGTGTCTGCATATTCGCTCATGCCGTCGGTTGTTTTGTCTGCCCATAATGCTTTCTCAATCCGGTGAAAACCACGCCAGTCTGCAGCTTCAACGTCACCATCACGTGCATCAATGTTAGGGTCCAGATCACCTAGCGCCTCCGCTACCGGTTCAATCCGTTCATAATACATACGTGCCGGGGCATATAACGACTTGGCCTTTTCTAAGTCTCCAGCCTTCACCGCATCCGTAAACTTCTCGGTTTCCTTCACAAACGCATCAATCTGCTCTACGGCAAACGTACGATACCCCTCTACCGCAACAGAGTAATCTGCAACAGTTGCCTCTTGGCCTCCCTTGCTTGTATCCTGAGATGCTGTTTGAGCTTCACTCGTTACAGCTGTCTTCTCAGATGCCTTGTTCAAAGCCGCTCCATCATTGCCACACGCTGCAAGCAGCACCGAAGTCACCATCACGACAGCTGGCAAAGTCACACTTTTTCTCATTCTCAACACGAACACTCCCCTATGAACGCAGTAATTAGGCAACAAACCCTTCAAACAATCCTTTACCGATACAGGAACGTCGAGCAGACATACAAATATCGCTCTTGACCCTAGTTTTTAATTGATAATGATTATCAATTTCGATAATGACATCATAATTCCGCCCCATCTTTATGTCAATATGAAAATATGGCAGGTTATTACGCCTGTTTCATTAGGTTTATTTTGGGTATTTAATTCTGCGATCCATAGACAAAGTTCGTCATAGAACGTTAAAATGAGACACAATGTTAACTTGTTCCATAATTTAAGAAATTGGAGGCTTATGAACATGAAATGCCAAGTATGTAATCATGAAAATGGAGATGCCCAGTTTTGCGAGAAGTGCGGCTCTAACCTGACGGGAACCCATGCTTCTTCTGATCCTGTGGATTCCGTAACACGCACAGATTCAGCTTCCGCTGACTCGGAATACACGCATTGGTCCAGCAACAAGGAATCTGCTTCTCATCAACCAGAACCTACACGCTCTTCTTCGGATTCACCTGTACCATCGCTTGTAAAAGAAACAGCAACGGTACATTCCAGTAATCATGAAGCTCCTGATCACGATACTAACCAAGGTAGCACAGGAAATCAGTGGAACAACTTCGTTCAGAATGAAAAAGTACAGCAAGCCAAAGAAGTAAGCAAACAATACCTGACCTATTTCCTCAGCGTACTGGCTCGTCCGTATCAATCGATGAAAACCGTCGGTGAACAGCATGCCCTAAATGGGTGGCTAACGATGGCATTGTTTGCTGTATTAACCTCTACATATGTTCTGATCACATTTGGCCGCCTCGGTGCGGAAGGCATATTTGTTAGCGGATTTTTGCGCCCTCTCCTGTTTTCAGCTATTATTCTGGTTGCTGCTGTTGCGCTCATCTATGGTGTACTTAAGCTGGAACGGATTACGTTCCGTCCCAAAATTCTGGTTGCCCAGTTCGGAACCTTGCTGGTCCCTGCAATCGCTACGCTTCTGCTCGCTAACTTGATGATTGTGATCTCCTACTCGTTCGCGATCTCCCTACTGGTGCTGTCGTATATTATGGTGTTTGTTGCGATGAATACGGTGCTGTTCCAGCATCCGCTCAATCGGACCAAAGCTGCCATTGACAGCACGTACAGCGTGTTGATTGTGAATGCTGTATTGTTTTACTTAATGTACCGTTTGTTATTTTCGACTATAGCTGGCTTACTTAGCCCGTTATTTTCGCCGTTTGGACGCTTGTAAATTCGTTTCTTCTACTTAAGATTGCTGAAATGGAGACTTCTCCCGATTGTGGGGGGAGTCTTTTTCATTTGCAAAAGGCAACGTTGCGCGGATCATATTCCATACACTATAATGTGTAGTGTAAAAAATATGTTTGTATTTACTTATATGAGCCAGCATTTAGTTGAAGTCACTTTGCTCTACTGTTTTTTCTTTGTTTCTTGCTTGGTTTTTAATGTTTATTAGCTTGTCTGTATGTTTTCTTTATGTTGCTTCACCTTTAACACTACAATATGTAGTGTAACTATTCATTATTTGTTGACGAAAGCGGAGGAATTCGAATGGACATGACCCACATGGATCATATGCAAATGGAACAACAAACGGGGACCTCATATCTATTGCTGATTGTTGGAGCCGCCGTGCTACTACTTTCGATTGCAGCCTATATCTGGGCATCACGTACGCGCGGCAAAATTCTTAGCCACATGAAAAAGAATGAGCGAGCAGCTATTCAGAAGAAAAGCCGCTCGCTCCGGCTCACAGCACATGCCTTGATCGCTGTATCCATCGTAGCCTTCGGCGTATTTTTCCTTCAAGGTGCCGGAAAGACATACGATGTAGCCGACCTCCCGAACAATGCAACCATCGATGTGACGGATGACAAATATTATGGAGCTACCCATACCGAGGAGCCGATCCAGTATGAAATGAAAATACCAACCTCGGGGCCACATAATCCACATGATATCCAATTTGGCTTTTATACCGACTTTCCCGGGTATCCTTATCTGGTTCACAACATGGAGCATGGAGACATCATCATCTATTATCGTGAAAATGCCAGTGATGAACTGAAGGAACATCTCCAATATCTCGCAAAATTTCGCCAAGCCGGGTCAGGCATTCTTGCCGTACCCAACAAAGATATTCCTGACGGTAGCGAGGTCGTTGTGACCGCCTGGACCAAAACAATGAAGCTGGACAAGTTTGATGATGCCAAGGTAGGTACGTTTATCCATCGTTACATCAATCAGGGGCCTGAGAAGATCCCGCCATCCATTCGCCAAGGCGGCGGAACAATGTAGCTTAGCAAATTTAAATGTAACGATCTCCAGAAACCTTATCTTCTGAAAAAGGAGTGCTTAAGCTCAAAAAAATCCTTTTGAGCAAAAAAAGGTCTTTCAGGAATCGTTACATTTTCAACTGTTCATAAAGGACCAATTAGCGCTTCTCAGGATTGTTAGACCCCATAACTGAACGCAGCAGGACACGGCGACATAACATACCAGCGTCAACTTCCGCCCCCTCCCCTAATCCTTTCCCAATCATATGCCGATAAATTGAAGTAGAAATACATACATAACATATACGCTCACAAGGGGGAGCAATTGGAACGATGAATAGTTTGTTTATGCGAATTTTTTTGTTTTTTTCCTGTTTGATGCTGGCTGCTGGGGCCATTTTGGGCATCACGATGTATCGGGCATCTGCTCAATTGGTTGAACAATCCATGGGGATGCAGGCACAGGCTGTAGCTGAACGGGCAGCCGCTTTGATCGATACGACACTGTATGCTCCACTCAGCACGGGGCAGGACAAAACGGCGTATTACGATACGCTGCGCGCACAACTTAGCCAGTTGCGTGAAGCCAACGGACTCAAATATTTGTACACACTTGGCACACGCGAGGAAAGTGGAAAGGCTGCGTATTATTACGTGGTAGACGGGGCCGCGCCGGATGTAGCCGAGGATGATTTTTCCCCATACGGTACAAAAGAGGAAACACTGTATGATGGCATGCTTCAAGCCTTTGCACAAGACACATCGGTTCGCGGAGAGCTTACTCGGGATGAAGATTACGGGGCTACGATTACCGCTTATGTACCGATTCATGGATCAGATGGCAAGATGTTAGGTATTGTAGGCGCAGATCTGGACTCTACCGCTGTCTATGCACTCATGTCGAGCAACCGCATCACGATGGTTTGGACAGCACTGGCGATTGTATTGCTCAGTGTATTGCTGGTGTATATTTTCGCACGTTATCTGACAAGGCCACTGGTGAAGCTGAAACAGCTCATTACCGAAGTGGGAAAAGGGGACCTCACCGTCAATGTGGAGCTTGGACGCAAGGACGAAATTGGCCAGCTCGCTTCCGAGTTCAAACACCTGGTCACGGATACCCGGCAAGTCATGACGGGCATTCGCCAAAGCTCGGATTCCTTGCTTCACGCCGCAGAAGGTGTATCCCGGCATTCCCAGGCAACGGCCGAGGCCAGTCAGCGGATTGCAGAGCACACGAATCATACTGCACAGGGGGCTTCCGAACAGGTGGTACGCGCTGGAGAAGTCACTGTAGCCATGGAAGAAATCACACGTAGCATGCAGCATATTGCTCATTCTTCTTCCAGAGTTGCCGACGTATCACAGCAGACAACAAACGAAGCCATTCAAGGACAGGCGAAGCTGGATACAGCCATCCGCAGCATGGACGGGATTCATCAGGCCAACGTACAGATGGCCGCATCGACGACCCAGCTTACGGATTACTCCAGCCAGATTGAATCGGTCGCCCACTTAATGAAAAATATTGCTTCACAGACGAATCTGCTCGCACTCAATGCCAGTATTGAAGCTGCCCGTGCAGGTGAACACGGTAATGGTTTCGCCGTTGTTGCTTCTGAGGTCCGCAAGCTTGCAGGAGAATCCGAGCAATCTTCACAACATGTAGCCGAGTTGATTGCCGAGATGACACGTCAGACCTCTTTGCTTGCAGAACATATGTCGGCAAGCACTACGGCGGTGCAATCCGGTCTGACTGTTGTGCAAGAGGCAGGTCAATCGTTCTCCTCCATTCATGGCGGCATTGAAACGATCAACGAGCGCCTGCATGAAGTGTCCGCAGCTTCTGAACAGCTGTCAGCAAGCTCAGAGGAAGTGTCGGCATCCATTGAAAACATGGAACACATCTCGCGAGAATCCTCATCCAGCATCCAGAAGGTATCGCAGGCTGCCGAAACGCAGCTACAATCCATGGGTGAGATCAGTGCTTCCGCAGAGTCACTGCGTGTTTTATCCAGCGAGCTGAATGGCCTGATCAGCCGCTTTAAGATCTAGTTCGGTGCCCGCTTGCTCTATACCAAAAAGCCGCATGGCAGTAATCCACATCATCGGGGTTCTCCCCGATCATCGGAACACAGCCTGCGGCTTTCTTTAGCTCTTACCTTTCTACCGATTCGTATCTTTGATGCGTATCGTAGAAAGGTCTTTTTATCTTACATGAAGGTCAGCCCTACGGCTGCCGATCATTAGTAACGCTGCGGAGCAGCTTTTTTCCCCAAATCAGTCATGTATGTGAAAAATGCTTCCGGATCTGTATCATACACCAGTTGCACCGGACGTCCGTCCGCCTGCTCCACCGTGCGGCCTTGGCTCGGGCCATCTGGGATGACGATGCAATTCACGGTTTTTTTCTTCACGATGTCCTCGCGGCCTACGGAAGCCGTAGTCAGCACATCCCACAGATAATACGTGGAGTTGGTCTCACTGTACACCAGTGGCGGACATCCTGCATAACAGTTCCCCAGGAAATCCACACCTTCGAAGCGGCGTTCTGCTGCCCAGCGGTTACGGACTGCGGGTGTAAGAGGTACTTTGTTTGTGCTTTCGAGTGCGACCAGATCAATCTGGATGCCGCTCTGCCATACGCGATAAGCTGCTTCCGGGTCCCAGAATACGTTCCATTCCGCCGTACCGTCATGCTCCGGCTCTTCTACGTTTCCGCGTTCAAATGTACCGCCCATCCATACCAGCTTGTCGATTTTCTCTTCGATGTCCGGTGCTTCGTCCAGCGCACGCGCGAGGTCCGTCAGCGGGCCTGTGAACAACAACAGCGTTTTGCCTTCGGTATTGCGTACTTTCTCAATCAGATGCTGATGCGCAGGAATAGCGGAGAGCGGCGCTTCCATTTTGCCGGATTCATTCAGCACAGGCAGTGCATCTACATAGAATGAGTGCAGTCTCCATGCAGCTGGAAACGGGTTTTTGCCTCTGGAATTGGATTTAGCCACTTCAATAGAATACGTCCCGAAACGATCGATAATTTTACGGCTCGCATCGGTTGCCGGCTCCAAATATCCGTCTGCCGGAATAACCGATACACCGGTTACGTTTACATTGTCCATTTGCAGAAGCATAAACAGCGATACGAGATCATCCACGCCGCCGTCATGATTGAAATACACATTCAGTTTGTTCGTCATGCTTGCTTTCATCCTTCCTCTGGTTCCCCATTGATGTGAACTTGTCCGTCTGCCCAAGGCCGACGCTTCTTCTATTATGTCCCATAACCCTAAGCCGAGTAAACCTTCCACACCCAAAGAATCCCGTATCTATAGCATTCCCTGCGCATTTTTACCAGCTTATCCATTCCATCTCAGACATACAAACCCAAGGCTCTCGCCTCTGGTAAAAAGAAAGATGGACCACGGGCATCAAGCCCCGCCGTCCATCTGCCCCTCCTCCTGAATTACAGGGATCGGGTTGGTTTCTTCTCTTGCTTCTCGGCAATCTCCGTATACTTGCCTGGCCAAAACGCCCATTTGCCCAGCAACGCTGTAATCGCCGGCACCATGAACGGACGAACCAGGAACGTATCCAGCAGCACACCTACGGCGGTGATGATGCCGAACTGCACCAGTACCTGGATTGGCAAAGTCGCCAATACAGCGAACGTGCCCGCCAGAATCAGACCGGCAGAAGTAATAACTGAACTTGTCTCACCTACACCTTCTCTAATCGCCTGACGAAGCGGCATCGTTTTGCGTTTCTGCCAGATGCTTGAGATCATGAAGATGTTATAATCCTCGCCGAGTGCTACGAGGAAGACAAAGGAATAGAGCGGAATCGCTCCCTGAATAGCCTCTGCTCCAAGGCCATAGTGGATGATGATCCAACCCAGACCCAGTGCGGAGAAATACGACAGGACTACCGTTACAATCAGGTACGCTGTCGCAACAACCGAGCGCAGATAGAGCAGCAGTAAGAGCGTAATCATACCGATCACGACCGGAATAATAATCTTCGCATCCCGCTCTCCAGCGACTTCGATATCATATTGTTCGGCAGTCTGCCCATCAATCCACACTTGTTGATCCACATTGGTAACTCCGGCGTCTTTCAATGCCGCTTCCGCCGTAGCCCGCAATTCAGGAATATGCTGCATCGCTTCGATTGAGTAAGGATTGAGATTGAACTCTACGTTATACGCCGTAATGTTGGCATTCTCCGCGCCTTGCTGCGGGTCGCCCACCTTGCTGATATAATCCAGTGATTCGAGACGTGTTTTCAGATCTGTCTCTTTGCCTCCGGCATCCACGATCACTTTAACTGGAGCGAGCTCTCCTTGCGAAAATTGCTCCCCAATAACCTTGAAGCCTTCACGCGAAGGTACATTTTCCGGGAAGGAAGATAACAAGTCGTACGTAAATTTCACTTGGGTTGAAAAAGTAGCCAGTCCACCAAGCAGCACTACCGTAATCGCCAGAACCGTCCAAGGTTTAGTCGTTACGATGCGTCCGATCCAGCTTTCACGGACTTTACGCGGAGCCGGAGCCGATTTGCCTTTTTTCTTCGCCCGCTCCACTTCCATCTCGTGAGTACGTGGAACGAATGGATAGAATGATCCACGTCCGAAAATGGCAAGTAGCGCCGGAACCAGTGTCAGGCTTGCAATAAACATGATGAAGATGGACAGACTGAAAGGTACGGCAAAACGATGATATGCACCGTATTCAGCTAACAGCAATACGAGTAGAGCTGCGACAACCGTAAATCCACTCATCGCAATCGCGCCGGATGATCCGGTAATTGCTTGGAATATAGCTTTCTTTTTATCCGGCTCATGATAGAGAATTTGACGGTATCTGGAGATCATGAACAGACAGTAGTCCGTACCTGCTCCGAAGAGTAATACAGTCATGATGGAGATCGACTGGGCGTCAACTGTGATCCAGCCTTGATCCGCCATAAATCCAAGAATCGGACTGGTGACCATATAGGCGAAGCCTACGGCAATAATCGGAATGATCGCTAGCACCGGTGAACGGTAGATCAGCAAGAGCAACACGAGTACAAGCACGACAGTTGCGATGAGCAGAGACACATCGGCGGATGAGAACAATCCGTTTGCATCAATCGATATCCCCACTGGTCCGGTTACGCGTGCAATTAACTTGCCTTCAGTATCTATAGCCGTATCAAATGGATTCATGCCGAAGATGGCTTTTGTTTTCTCCTCTAACCCTTCGACACCTGCCTTCAGTTGCTCTGAATCGGCATCTTTGTTGAAAAACAGCGGCATGACGATGGTGCTTCCGTCTTCCGAAAGCTGACCTTTAATCGCCTGCGGTGGCAGCTGATAGAGCGGTACAACCGACTGTTGCTGCTCCACCGGGTCTTGATCCAATCGCTCGGTTAACGCCTGAATCTGCTGGATCTGATCCTCTGTGAGTCCGGCAGAGTTACGCCAGACAATCAGCGCGGGTAAGCCCTCGCCGCCAGGGAATTCCTTTTTCGCCAAAGCAGCGGCCTGTACGGATGGTTTCGAATCACTTAAATCTTGTGCGTTGTTGGTCTCACGCTGATTTACTGCGGGCCATACCATACCAAGTACAACCGCAATGATAATCCACACGAGCAGTGTAACCCATTTACTTCGTTTGCCCGCTACGAAGCGGCCATAACCTGAACCTTCCTGCATGGTCTATTCATCTCCCTAGTTTTGTTTTAATCCATATAAGTTGAACAGAAAGATGGTTTGCACAGACACTTCGATGACAGAATAACCTGGAAAGTAGCTGTGCAAAATAAATAGTTCAACTCATACGAGAAATCTTTTTATCAAAAACAGCTTTTAAATTAATGTCATGGTATGGAAATGAACCATGGGTCATAATATAATCGAGTTAATTATATATACCGGAAGGTTAATTATGCAATCCCTAATTTTTTGAAAAGTCACAATACGTTATTTTATCCGTAAATGAGGTCGAGTATGATGAACAAAAAACCAAGAAAAGAAGCACGCCCGGCGCGTGCTCCAGGCAGACCCAAAGTAGGTACAGATCAAGCTTCCGCCTACAATAACATCCTAATGACGGCCTCACGGCTGTTTATGGAATACGGATACGAAGCCGTTTCCCTTCAGCAGATCGCTTCGTTATGTCAGGTGACCAAAGCATCGATCTATTATCATTTTTCGAGCAAACCGGAACTTTTCACCATAGCGATTACCCGTATGATGGCGATGGGCATGCAGCAGACCACACTGCGGCTTGAAGAACCCGGCACGTTGTACGAACGGCTGGTCAACGTGGCGGCTGCGAAGATGCAACAGTCTCATGTGGATACGGAAACGATGATGCGTGAAGCCGAAACGTATCTGAATGCCGACCAGTTTGCTCAGATTCGGGATGCAGAACATCGTATCTTCGAAGTTCTCGCTACACATTTCCAGCGTGAGATGGACAACGGGTATTTGAGAGAGGCCAATCCCTTGTTGCTTGCTCAGGCCTTCACGTCCCTGTTGATGTTAGCCAACCGTGAAGATGTACGCCGTATGCACGATACGATTGCCGAACTGGCCGAGGAACTCGTCGGACTCTTTTTGGACGGAGCAGTTAAACATCCATAGGATGAGTAGACGTGTAAACACAACTTCCCCTCTACTATTCCATAATGCGCATCTGGAGAACATTTAGTAAGGTTTCAATGATCGTTAAATCGGCCGAGTTTGGCTAGAGTAACCTTGACTTAAATCAACAGATAGTCTCCCATACACGCGCTAGCGCGGCGATGCCTGGCTCGATGTTCTCTGCTTCAATGCCGGCAAATCCGATGATAAACTCTCTTTTGCCGTCAGCAGGAGCACTTCCGTCTGCCCACAGATACTCCGCCGAGGCCACACGTATACCCATCTCTAACGCCTTAGCCACCATATTGTCGGCTGGATTCGGGTTAATCAGCCTTAAGACCAGATGGAATCCGGCGTGTTCGCCCTTAATCTCCATTCCCGGTTGATCGCCGAAATGCTGCTGAATGGCCTGCACAGTCAGGTCATGTTTGCGTTTATACAGATTGCGCATTTTACGAATATGTTTACCCAGCTCTCCCTCCCGCATGAATAACTCCAATGTCCGCTGATGCAGACGTGAAGCTGACTGTTCGAACAGAACCGTTCGATAAACCTCGCCAAAATGAGGAACGAGTTCCTTCGGGAGAACCATGTAATGCACGCAAAAAGCAGGGGCAAGCACCTGAGAGAATCCTCCCATGTAGATAACAGGTGCGTTCTCCCGCAGTCCCTGCATCGAAGAAATAGGACGACCGGAATATCTGAATTCGCCGTCATAATCATCCTCAATCAGATAGGCCCCGGAACGTTCCGCCCAGTCCAGCAAGGCGAGTCTGCGGCTGATCGGCATCGGCATGCCCATGGGAAACTGATGCGACGGGGATACACCAGCCAGTGACACATCTGCTTGATCCAGTTCATCCAGATTTATGCCTTCGCTGTCCAGTGAGATTGGGATAATCTCATATCCATAATTCCGAAAGGTTCCAGGTAACAGGCGATACCCGGGGTTCTCCACGGCAATTGATCTAACCCCACCTTTGCGAAGCATCGTCTGTGTAAGCAAGGACATGAGCAGATGCTGCTCTGCACCTATCACAATCTGCTCGGGCGTACAGCGAACTCCTCTAAATTGTCCTAGATAGGCCGCAATCTCGTTGCGCAATCCCCACTCACCCTGCGGGTTTCCGTAAAATAATAAACCTTTTGATTCTTCACGCCAAACCCGGTTCGCGTACTGCTGCCATTTCATATAAGGAAACAGGCTAAAATCATTATGCGACATGTGAAAATCATAGGTAACATTCGTCACCGGACGCAAGCTCAGTAAATCTGGTGATACTACTGTAGAACCTGCCTGACCCTGTTTGTTATTTGTACGGGCATAGTTAACCCGTTTTTCATTTTCTGCCGTATGTATATCGGACTTCCCCAGTAACATATCGTGATAACCTTCAATCACGGCTCGAACGCGGTAACCTCTGCGCGGCTGGCTATACACGTACCCTTCCGCAATAAGCTGCTGGTAGGCCGCTTCCACTGGTGTTGTGCTTATGCCCAGCAGTTCTGCCCATTTTCGTACAGAAGGAAGGCAGCTGTGTTCCACCAATTCCCCGCGGAAAATCTCCCGTTTGATATGATCCGAAAGCTGAATATAGACGGGTACACTGTCGTGCTCATCAAGTTTAGGTAATTGCATCATAACTGCCTCACTCCATCTGTCCTTTTCATTTTGTTAAAACTGTATATTTGGAAGTATACAGTATTGGGATATACTCATGTCAGAAGCAAGGACTTACAAACAATATTCAGGCGAAACAACACGCTATATGCCTTACAGGCCCCACAAGTTTGCTTGAATAGATCAGGAGGAAAACAAAACTATGTCACACCCTACATCTACAAATCGCATCGCCAAACTCATGCAGACTGAACGCATTTACCTGCGCCCATTCGATATCACCGATGTCGATGCTTATTATCCAAGCCTGTTTGAGCCCGAAATGCGTAAACAAACAGGAACTCAAGCGAGCTTTACCCGTTCTCAGGTTGAAAAGTATGTAGAGAGTTTAGCTCAAGACGACTCACGCCTAAACCTGCTTATTGCATTACAAAACACAGACGAAATCATCGGCGATGTCGCCCTGATGGACATGCATGCCAAAAATCGCAGTGCACATATTCGCATCGCCATTGATCAGCCAGCTAACCAAGGCAAGGGATATGGTAGTGAAGCCTTGCTACTTATGCTGGACTACGGCTTCGGCATTGCCAATCTGCATCGGATCGAACTGGATGTCTTTGCGTTTAACGAACGCGCCATTCATACGTATGAGAAGCTCGGCTTCCAGCGTGAAGGCGTGAAGCGGGACATGTTGTACTACAATCATCAGTATCATGATGCCATTCTGATGAGCATTCTTGAGCATGAATTCCGGGAGAAACATCTGAAAATAGACAAATGATAGAGTTCACGCAAAAAATACAAAAACCGGGGAGGTTATTCCTCCGCCCCGGTCAGGAAATGCAGATGACCCGCCAGCACCGACAGCTCGGCGGGTGTCTCCATGTACAATTCGCCATCCGTATCGGCCGGCATCGGTACATCTGTTTTTATTTTCAACGTCGACGCCTTGAAGTAGGAAATACTCTCATTCCGCGGTTGCCATTCTCCCTCTGGCTTATGTGAAAGCACCTCACGCAGAAGTGGAATGCCTGTCTCATGAATAATAAGCACATCCAACTTACCATCCTGCAACGCATCCGGAGCAAAAGGTAACGCATTCGTGCCCAGAAAACGTCCATTCGCCGCGTAGATCATCACCGCTTCGCCTGTTGTCCGCTCTCCATCGATCTCTAGCTCATACTGAAATGGATCGGAACGGGTTATCGTCTGGAGTGTGCTGATGAAATAACTGACTTTGCCGAGCGCCCCTTTTAAATTCTCGTTAATGTTCTGTGAAGCCTCACTGATGAGCCCTATTCCGAAAAAGTTCGTAAACACCCGATCATCTGCTCGTCCCACATCCACCGAGATAACTCGACCTGACAGCATCTCTTGTGCTGCTGTCTCCGCATCCGGGGAAATCCCAAGTGATCGTGCAAAATCATTACATGTACCGCCTGGAAGTACGCCGATCTGTGGAGGATTTTGCAAGGATGCCAGCCCGTTTACACACTCATGCACCGTACCATCGCCGCCTAGAATAAACACCACATCGAACTCTTCCCCGCGCTTCCGGCACAGCTTCTCTCCTTCACCCGGTTCATCCGTACGAACCACGACCAATTCATGAATAGCTGGAGCAAGTACGCCTGTGACCAGACCTAATGTATTCTCCCGATTGGCTTTCCCTGCATGAAGATGATGTATTAACAAGGCTTTATTCCATTCCATGCTGCTTTCCTCCATTCCAATGCTTGTTTCCCTTTACCCAAAAAGGTTGAAGTGATAAACAAAACCATGGCTCAGCGCATGATCGTGACATGCGAACCGTGGTTGTGAAGGTGAAACTTCATATAAAGAAGCGACAGACGGAATATGCATCGTTTTTGTTGTTCATGCGTAATACCAGATAGCTGTACAGGACAAGCTACTTTCATTCATTTTTGGCAACGTGAGTTGTATTTTATTTTATAAAAATAAAGCTTCTGTTCTGTCTGGAGCCACATGATTACCATCATTTATTATCATGGTTTCGCATCTCCGGTCTTATAGCCATTACCTGCTTTAACCGGATGTATGCATGAGAAAAAAGGTTCCTCCGCAACCTATGAGATATAAGCAACAACTTCGCGGGAGCAACCCATTCAATTCGCTTCAAAACGGTTATATGTACACTATACACGAATGGAGGAATTCCCTATGATTCCAGCTACAATGGAGCAATTAGAGCAAGTTCGCAAGGAATGCCGTACGATGGTTCGCAAAAGAGCAACCGCTTCTGCTGGCTCCACACTCGTACCTCTTCCCGGTACAGATGTCATCGCTGATGTGGGCATGCTGATGCAGCTGTTACCTGCCATTAACAATAAATTCGGATTATCTCAAAAACAGCTCGACGGCATGGACCCTGAGACGAAGTCCATGATTTACGGATTTGTGATGTCGATCGGGAGTAAAATCATCGGCCGCATGGTCACGAAGGAATTAGTCGTTCAGGTGCTCAAACGGGTGGGTGTACGAGTAGCGACTAAATCGGTCGCCAAGTTTGTTCCGTTTGCGGGGCAAGGTCTCGCCGCCGCTCTCAGCTTCACTGCCATGCGGTATGTGGGCAACAAACACATCGACGACTGTTATGAAGTGGTTAAACGTATGATTGAACAGCGCGAAGGCCTGCCTGGCGAACCGGCAACGGCATCACTGGAGGAAGCTACCCGCCATCACCTTGAGGAAAACTTGCAGGATATAGCTGAACATGAAACAAAGCAGCATGCTGATACGAAAGAGGAAGAGGAAATCAAACAGGACCATCAGAGCACCAGTGAAGGTAAGAAGGGTTTCCTGTGGAGACCAAGGCTTAAATAGTACGTTAAATTGTCTTCCATACATTGCATATCTGCAAGCGAACATGGCTGGCGGGACAAGGCACAACATCTATCCGCAGGAAAACGTTGTGGCATAGCAGTGATAACACAAACGGGACGAAGCAGTGCAATGACTGCGACGTCCCGTTTGTTTGGATTTATGTTACACCAGAGGTGCGAAGAGCACCGTGGCGGAGGTTCTATTTTTCCAAAAAACTATGGTTCTAGACAATCCTGACGGGTCCTGACAGCCTTTTAGATATCCACTCTAGTCTGTTAGATCGCCTGCGGCTGCTGCTCCGTAAACTGACTGTTATACAGATCCGCATAGAAGCCCTGCTTCGCCATCAGTTCCTCATGATTGCCCTGCTCAATCACGTTACCATGATCCATGACAAGAATGAGATCGGCACCACGAATGGTAGACAAACGGTGAGCGATAACAAAACTTGTACGGTCTTGCATCAGCTCATTCATCGCTTTCTGGATAAAGACCTCGGTCCGTGTATCAACGCTACTGGTTGCTTCATCCAGAATCAGGATGGACGGGTTCGCCAGAATCGCTCTCGCAATCGTCAGCAGTTGTTTCTGACCTTGAGAGATATTGGACGCCTCTTCATTCAAAATCGTATCGTAACCGTCCGGCAGTGTGCGAATGAAATGATCAGCATGGGCAGCTACAGCGGCATTAACCACTTCCTCTTCCGTTGCGCCTTCCCGTCCATACGCAATATTATCCCGGATTGTACCGTTAAACAGCCACGTATCCTGAAGCACCATACCGAACAGACCGCGTAGATTACCACGGGACATGTCTTTAATGTTAATGCCATCAATGGTAATCCGGCCACTCTGGAGTTCATAGAACCGCATAAGCAAGTTAATCAGCGTTGTTTTCCCGGCACCTGTCGGTCCAACAATAGCTACAGTCTGACCTGGTGCCACATTAATATTCATATTGCGAATGAGCAGTTCATCTTCTTTATAGCCAAAATCCACCGCCTCAAAAGCTACAGCCCCTGTCGGGTAACGCAACGTTGCAGGTTGTTTCGACTCAGGAACTTCCTCTTCCTCGTCCAGCAGTTCAAACACGCGCTCTGCCGAAGCAATCGTGGATTGAATAATGTTGGAGATGTTGGCAATCTGGTTAATCGGCTGTGTGAATTGCCGAGAATATTGTGTAAAGGCCAGAATATCCCCGATGGAGATCGAACCCCGAGTAACAAAAATCCCGCCGACCACACAGATCAACACATATCCCAGGTTTCCGACAAAGTTCATCAAGGGCATAATAATCCCGGAAATGAACTGGGCTTTCCAACCCGATGCATACAGTTCTTCATTCACTTTCTCAAATTGCTGTACAGATTGTTCCTCACGTCCAAAGGCTTTGACCACCTTGTGGCCAGTGTACATTTCTTCGACATGACCGTTCAATTCACCTAGTGACTTCTGCTGTCCGGCAAAATGTTTCTGCGAACGGGAAGCCACCAGCATAACCACAATGACACTAAGCGGTAAAGTCAAAATTGTAATCAGCGTCATCCATGGACTGATCGTCAGCATCATAATGATGACACCCACAATCGTCACCACGGACGTAATAAACTGGGCCAAACTTTGTTGCAGCGTGTTACTGATATTGTCCACGTCGTTGGTTGCACGGCTAAGCGTCTCACCATGTGTACGGGAATCGAAATATTTCAGTGGCAAACGTCCAACCTTGGCACTGATCTGCTCGCGCATATCATAGACGACCCGCTGAGCTACACCCGCCATCAGATATTGCTGTACATACGCAAAAGCAGCACTGAGCAGATAAAGTCCAAGCAACAGGTACAATACTCGCATCAGGGCTGGGAAATCAATCCCGGCTCCCTGCACACCCTGCATAATCGCAATGGCTCCATGGGCAAGAATATCTGTACCCTCTGCCATAATCTTCGGACTAATTATGCCAAACACGGTACTTAAAATGGCAGCGATCAAAACAAAGATCAGACGAGAGCTGTGTGGCCGAAGATACTGAACCAGGCGGCGCAGTGTGCCTTTGAAATCCTTCGCTTTCTCGACAGGAGGCCGCATGCCCATTCCGCCGCCAGGATGTCCTGGTCCGCCTGGGTTGCTCGGTGTTTTGCGTGGTGCTGTACGTTCACTCATGCGATCTCCTCCTCAGTCAGCTGGGAGGATACAATCTCGCGGTACACTTCATTGTTCTCCAGCAGCTCTCTATGTGTTCCCGAACCGACAATTTCACCCTCATCCATAACGAGAATACGATCTGCATCCATAACCGTGCTTACCCGCTGAGCTACGATCAGCACAGCCGCTTCCGTCGTTTCCGATTTGAGCGCAGCACGAAGTTTGGCATCCGTTTTAAAATCAAGGGCCGAGAAACTGTCATCGAAAATATAAATTTCAGGACGGCGAACGAGTGCGCGTGCAATGGACAAACGTTGTTTCTGTCCACCTGACACATTATTCCCGCCTTGTGCAATCAGGCTGTCATACCCTTCCTTCATCTCGGAGATGAAGTTTTCGGCTTGGGCCGTACGTGCCGCATGAATCACTTCATCCATACTCGCATCATCCTTACCTTGCCGAATGTTATCTGCAACCGTACCGGTAAAAAGGACAGCTTTTTGCGGGACAAACCCGATTTTGGATCGAAGTTCTTCTTGTTTAAGCTCCCGCACATCGGTTCCATTCACACGCACAGTACCTTCGGTCACATCATAGAAACGCGGAATGAGGCTCAGCAATGTGGTTTTACCCGAGCCCGTACCGCCGATAATTGCTGTCGTTTCACCGGAACGAGCCGTGAACGAGATATCGGACAACGCAGCATTTTCTGCACCCGGATAGCGGAAAGTGACATGGTCAAACTCAATCGTTCCCTGCATCGATTTCATTGTGCGAGGCTGCGCAGGATCAGACAGATCAGGTTGCATATCCAGCACTTCGTTAATCCGTTCTGCGGAAGCTGATGCTCTTGGAATCATGACAAAAATCATGGATACCATAATCAGTGAGAACATAATCTGCATCGCATATTGTACAAAGGCAATCAGGGAACCAATGTTCATATGACCGCCATCAATACGCAGACCACCAAAGTACAGAATCGCAATCATCGAAAAGTTCATGACCAGCATCATCACCGGCATAACTGTCGCCATCAGGACGTTGACCTTAATCGACGCATCTCTTAATTCCGTATTTGCCCCATTGAAACGAACACGCTCATGCTCGCCACGGTTAAAAGAACGAACAACCCGGATACCTGTCAGCTGTTCACGCAGAACCAGATTAAGCCGGTCCAGCTTTTTCTGGATTTGCTTGAATAACGGAAATCCTTTGGAACCGATTAAGGCGATTGCTCCTGCAAGTACAGGCAGAACAACGAGGAAGATGGTGGATAGCTTCGCGTCCTGAGAAACGGCCATGAAAATCCCCCCGATACACATCATCGGAGCCATAATCATCATGCGCAGCATCATCGTTAATACGTTCTGTACCTGTGTAATATCATTGGTTGTACGCGTAATCAGTGAAGCTGTGCCAAGCTTGTCGAATTCCTGCAGCGAGAAATTCTCAACATGCCGGAACACTCGGCTGCGTAGCTGTTTGGCAAATCCGCCCGCTGTGCGCGAAGACAGATAACTCGCGATAATGGAACATGTGGTTCCGCCAATGGCAATCAGCAGCATGAAACCGCCAATTTTCCAGATATAAGGTACATCACCTTTGACGATACCCAGGTTGACGATATCAGCCATTAACGTTGGCAGGTACAGCTCCGCCATCGTTTGCAGAAAGATGAGCGCCAAAATAAAAATAATCGGAATACGATAGGGCTTCAACATGCGAAATAACTTCATCATGGCGTATCATCTCCTTGTTCGGTTGTTTCTGTATCAGGTGCTTTATTGTCGTTTTCATGTCCCTCATCGTGACCGGAAACCTGTGCATCAAAGAAGGTATACACCTTGCTGAGCAGTTCCGCCAGTTGCAAACTATCCTCTTCGCCCAAATGTTCAACCAGTCTGTTGAAGGTAGCCATTCGTTCTTCATGGGCTGCACGAATAATTGCTCGGCCTGCATCTGTAATTGTAATCCGCACCGCCCGCCGATCCTCGGGGTCCATCGTCCGCTCAACCAGCCCTTCATCCTCCAGGCCACGAATCACGGGCGTAATCGTTGGTGATTTCACACGCATTAATGCGCTAATTTCGGACACTTTTAAACCCGGATGCTCCTGGTTCAGATGGCTCTCGAAATCAGGCGGATTATCCCGCCAATCCATACGCTCCCCTGGATGTGCACCATGAAGCAAACAAGCGAGTACCATAATTTCGTTGTGATTGCGCCCATGTGGTTTATGTTGTCTCCATTTGCCTTTGTTAAACTGCATAATGGAATATAAAAGCTTCTGGGCTACCGGATCTATGCCAGTCATCACATCACCCTCCCTCTTCGGAACATCATGTTCCATAAAATAATCATCGCCTGTCTATTAGATAGGACTTGTATTTAATAGCCTACCGATTTAATAGATGACCAATTTAATAGTTAAGCAATTAATTAGGTTACCTAAGTATATTATCAGCTTTTGTATATGTCAATCATTTCATCCATGTCAAAAGCATCCAATATCAGAGAGCATTCCAATACTATCTGAACACCCATATAATCACTTGCGCTTCTACTTGACAGCATGTTTACTCTTAGCCATCCCATGACAAAAAGCCCCCAACCCATCAGTTTGATTAAGACCAAACGAAGGGAGTAGAGAGCTTTTTTAAAAATAGAATTTCCTGAATAGATTTTTTAAAGCAGACCTGTTGAATCGATATTTATTTTGAAGCAGATACACTCTTCGGCACAGCAGCAAACGGGAAATAGTCTTTAGCATTATTATAGGATATGCCTTGCACGATCTGACCGAGCAGTTCCAAATCGTTTGGTGCTTCACCTTGTTCTGCCCATTCACCAATCAGATTACAGAGCAGGCGGCGGAAATATTCATGTCTCGTATACGAGAGGAAGCTTCGGGAATCGGTCAACATGCCGACAAAACGGCTGAGCAATCCCACATTCGCGAGTGCCTTCATCTGAGCGAGCATGCCATCCTTCGTATCATTGAACCACCATGCAGCGCCAAGCTGAATTTTACCTGGTACGCCTCCACCTTGGAAGCTACCAATAATGGCTGCCAGCACTTCATTATCCCTTGGATTAAGGGAGTAGAGGATTGTCTTTGGCAAAGCATCCTGCTGCTCCAACGTATCCAGCAATCCAATAACAGCCGCCGATAATGGCGTATCATTCACAGCATCGTACCCTGTGTCAGGCCCGAGCTTCTTGAACATTTTCGTATTGTTGTTACGAGCTGCATTGATGTGGAACTGCATGACCCAGCCACGCTCTGCATACAGCTTGCCAAGGAATGTCAGTGTAACCGTCTTGTATCCGTCCTCTTCCGCGCGCAAAACCTTCTCACCAGCGAGTGCTTTGGCAAATGCAGCGGCTGCTTCCTCGCGTGTCGCTGTAGCATAAGGCACATAATCCAGTGCATGGTCAGAGACACGGCCGCCTACGGAATGGAAGAACTCCACGCGGGATTCCAGCGCAGCCAGGAATGAGTCATAATCCGTAATGGCTGTGCCCGCAACCTGTGAAAGCTTGCCTACCCACTCGATGAAAGTATCCCGGTTCAATTCCAGTCCTTTGTCCGGACGGAAAGACGGCAGAACTGCTGTATCGAAACCTTCAATCTCCTGAATTTTGAGGTGATATTCTAGAGAATCCGTTGGATCATCGGTGGTGCACACCACGGTGACATTGGATTTGGTAATCAGATCACGCGCACCGAAGCCTTCGCCGGTCAGTTTGGCATTTACTTTTTCCCAGATCGCTGGAGCGCTTGTCTCATTAAGCACTTCATGTACATCGAAATAACGTTGTAATTCCAAGTGAGACCATGCATACAGCGGGTTGCCGATCATCATCGGCACTGTTCTGGCATACGCAAGGAAACGGTCATAATCCGTTACCCCTTCGCCGCCCGTTACATACTTCTCTTCAACACCGTTAGCCCGCATCAGACGCCATTTGTAATGATCGCCGTACAACCAGGCCTCTGTCAGATTGCCAAATGTTTTGTTCTCGTAAATTTCCTGAGGACTGAGGTGGCAGTGATAATCCATAATCGGCATGTCTTTCGCATACTGCTCGTACAGCTTGACCGCCGTTTCATTGTGAAGTAAAAATTGTTCATCCAGAAAAGATTTCATTCGCCTTGCACGCTCCCTTTAGGTGAGTTTACGTTCATTTAGGTTCACTTTCCATCTTTACGCTACACCGTTTTCGCCTAAAGTTCAATATAAAATGATAGCGTTCTCAAAAAAGGTTGGTTTAGGCACACTCTTGGAAACACAGTATACTGGATTTAACGTCAATGATACCGATTTAAAGATCGATGCTGATGTTACTAATATCAATATTGATATACTAAGATAGAATCAGTACAGGTTATTGCAATGGAAGCTTGACCCTACAGCGGTCTTACATTTGCCAAACAAGGAGATGAAATGCGATGAAAATCACTTTTCTAGGCACAGGAGATATGTTTAGTGTTGAACAGCATCACAACAGTATGCTCGCTGAATTCGGCGATACACATCTGGTCATTGATTTTCCAGAGTCCAATGCCAAAGCGCTCAAGGAATACGGATTCGCGATGACAGGTATTCATAATGTGTTTATCACCCATCTACATGAGGATCATATTAATGGGGTTCAGATGCTCGGCTATTATGCACAGATTGTCGGTGATCGCAAACCACGCCTGTTCATTCATGAAGAGTTGGTTGACCCACTGTGGAACATCCTTTCTCCAGGGATGCGGTATACAACAGACGGCGAGCGTACAATGAGTGACTATTATGATGTGATTCCGCTTCCGGATGGCGGAAGTTTTGAGCTTGGCGGGGTCAAGTTCGAGACGTTTCGCACGCAGCATGTTCCCGGCATGGTCAGCAACGGGCTGATGGCAAAGCCTTATTTTTACTATAGTGCAGACAGCACGCTGGATCGTGAGCGAGTGGAACGGGTTGCACCCGATGTGCAGTTGATTTTCCATGAATGCCATATGCATGACCTGGTGATCAAATCCCATACGTCACTGAAGGATCTGGAGCAGCTACCCGCTGAAGTGAGACGGAAAACGGTACTGATGCATTATCATGATGAATATGCCGATGCGGACAAACGCGCAGCATTCAACCGTGTGTACGCGGGTGATCTGCGCATGGCTGGCACGCTGGAGTCCTTTGAGTTGGGGGCATATTAGTAAACGGGCTATGGCCTACAAAATAGAACAGATCATCGGCATGGGAATGAGAGATTAGGGGGCAGGACGATCCCTGGCCCTCCGTTCCCCCGTTATTCTCATCACTCCCAAAACTTCATATATTCAATCATTCTTGAAGATGGCTTGGCTTGAAGGTGAATATAATCCTCTTCCCGCTGATCTTCTGGTCCATATGAGATTTTGACATACACATCAGTATAGTTCTGAAGATATTCTGCGCTAATTTCGGATTTGGGTCTCAGAACATAACTTCTGGATAAGCCTAATCCCAGCGGCTCTTTATCCGGCCGCAACGTAGTTTCATATGTATTGCCCACATTCGAATGGAATAGTTCAGCTGCATCAATAACTTGAAACATATCGGGATCGAGAGTGAAGGTTTGAATGACATTCATCATCGGCATGCGAACTTCATCAATCATAACCTCATAGGTGATCCCATCCACTCCAGATTCTCGGTCAGGGTTTACATCCACCGTTGCAGCCAGATGATACTCTCCTGGCAAGGCTCCTTTGAAACTCTCCTGATCCTTTGTTACCCGCTGGGTTATATCCCTGCGTTCTGTGTTAAACGTATAGTTGTCCGCGCGCTTAACTTCTCCATTTGGTCCTTCTTTCACGCCAAAATTGCACGCCGTTAAACTTATTGCTATTACAAGCAGATAGAGGACAAGCCAAAAGGCAGACGTTCTTGCTCTTACTTTTGTAGTTCTGTTTATTGTAGTTTTGGTTCTTGTAGTTCTGGTTCTTGCAGTTGTTGTTATTGTTGTTATTGTAGTTCTTGTCCTTGTTTTTGTTTTTGTATTGGTTTTAATTCTACGATGCATGCCAGTGCTAACTCCCTTCTCTCTTTCATATATTCCCTTATCGAAACTTATCGCTCATCCATATGAACAACATATCTAGCATGATACTTAATACGTTAATAAAAGTGTCCACCATCATTGATATTCTCTTGTAAATTCGAGTGAGACGACCTAACTAGTCTAGATTTCAAATAAACTTTTCCCTATATTTGGATTATTGTAGCATATATTCTAATATTAATCTCACATAATCTCTGTCATGTGTGTGACTTAAGTAGTGAATATGTTGGATGGTTGGTTGGTTGGTTGGTTGTTGTAGTTAAGCATAAGTGGGATGTGCGTAGAGTAGATTGAGAGTAGATAAGTCGTTAGGAAGTAGCTAGAGTAGAGGCCTGACTATATAAATGCGGGGAAATTCCATCAGTGTACACTCTGTTTTAAGTTTCCATTGTACGTTAACGATCACCAGAAACCTTATTTTACGTATATTGAAGGGTTTTACATTCTAACGATCACCAGAAGCGTTATTTGGATGAATTCGCTGTAAATGATAGCATTTTGACCGAATTTCAGCAAAATAAGCTCCACTGGGATCGTTAGAATTCCAAGGACCCTGTTTGGAGGCAAATAAGGCTTCCTGAGATCGTTAGAGTTCCAGAGCTGCTTCCAAACTATAAGTTACTAAAATGGGAAAACCACCTGAACTATCAGCACGCAGCAACGCGTCTGTTTGAACGTCCTCCACTCGTTGGATACTATTGGACGAGTGAAGATACCGTTCAGTTTCAGGTGGTTTATTTATTAGTTGCAGTGCTGTATCATATCGACCTTTTTTACTTGTTACGTATCACTTATGCAGAGACATTGTCCTACAAATATTCACAAACAATTACTTTGGCAATTCTCAACATCTAGTTTGAGCCATCTACAGTGTCTTCACCGCAGTCCTCATTCTGCTCAGACAGTGCCCAGACGGACACTCCTCCGCCGCAGACGTGGAACGTAGCCCAGCCATCTTCCTCAATGGTGATCGAATCTTCACAACTACCGGTCAGGTCTTCCCAGACTTCCCCTGCACGATGCTCTCCGACAAACATTCTCTTCTCACCGTCATCTCCGTTTGAGATGACCACTGCGCAACCCGAGCCTTCAAACTCTTCCAATCCGCGACGAACCCAACCAATGGTGTTGGGATGATCGAAATAGTCTTCCTGCTCTCCATAGGCTTTGTTGCAACGAGCTGACAACAGAATGTCCAAAATCTCTTTTTTGCCCTCCACCGGTTCAGGTCCGCCAATCCCGTAATAATCGCCGTAAAAGACGACGGGATATCCGTCACGACGCAGTAGTGTCAGTGCATATGCGCTCGGCTTGAACCAATCGCCAACCCAGGATTCGAGAGCCTCATGAGGCTGTGAATCATGGTTATCTACAAAAGTCACCGCATGGGTTGGATGAGTCTGAACCAAGGTGTCCTCAAAAATTTTGGAAAGATCGAAATTGCGTCCTGCCAAAGAGGCCTCATGAAATTTATAGTGAAGCGATACGTCAAACAAGTCAATTTGATAATCCACTGTATCTAAAAAGGTACGACAAGCATCCAGGTTGGGATTCCAGAACTCACCGACGATATAGAAATCTTGCCCGCGTTTGCGGATCATCTCTGCAGTAAATTCCTTGATAAACTCATGGTTAATATGTTTGATCGCGTCCAGTCGGAACCCGCCACATTGTAGCGTATCGATCAACCATTTGCCCCACTCGATCATTTCATGCCGTACATCCGGGTGGTTATAATCTATATTCGCAAACATCAGATAATCATAGTTGCCAAACTCATCATCGACGTTTTCATTCCAGGTTTTGTTCTCGCCGGCAATGCGGAACACACCCGTACGTTCTTCTTTTGCATCAAAATCAGTACCGTTGAAGTGTTCGGATGTCCATTTGAAGGAAGAATATTCGTTGCCCCGGCCCGGGAATATGAACTTCGTCCAGCCTTCGATCTCGAATGGTTCGGAAATCTCCTTCGTTCGATCATTAGGATCAACCTCGATCACTTTAAAGACTTCCTTTTCATCTGCTCCGGCCTTATGATTCATTACGAGATCCACATAAACGACAATGCCGCTCTTCTGACATTCTGCGATGGCTTCAACCAGTTCCTGCTTGGTGCCATATTTCGTGCGTACCGTACCCTTTTGATCAAATTCACCCAGATCGTACAGATCATAGATGCCATAACCTGTATCCTCTGCAGACACTGCCTTTGTTACAGGAGGCACCCATACAGAGTCTATGCCTTTTGCTTTCAGTTCCGGGGCCATGTCAGCCAGTCGCTTCCAATGATTTCCGTCTGCAGCCAAATGCCATTCAAAAAACTGCATCATGGTATGATTTCTCTTCATCACAAACCGACCTCCTTGATTTGCATTCGAAGCGGACCGCGGAACGGATAGGGTATCGCCGTTGTTCGTTCGTGCTAACCAAGTTATAACCCGATTGCCCTATGTTTCAATCATGAAAATGAAAGAATGTTAAGAAATTCAAAGAAAATTTTTCGTAAAGCACTGAAAACAGCACGATAAATACATAAAAAACGTAAACATCATCAAATCCGTTTATAATCCATCCATTCGTCAGGTAAAAGAGAACGATACGGCTCCTGCGTGAAACGGTCATCAACTAGCACGAGCACACCCTTATCTTCTTCCGTTCGAATGAGCCTGCCCCCAGCCTGAAGCACTTTATTCATGCCTGGGAAAACATAAGCATAATTAAAACCGTTACGTCCTGATTTATCAAAATAATCCTTAAGCACGTTGTTCTCCAGACCAATCTGCGGCAACCCTGCTCCTACAACGACAACGCCATTCAGACGGTCTCCTGGCAGATCGACCCCTTCCGAGAACACACCGCCCATTACAGCAAAAACAAGACGTGTGCGCTCGGGATGCGGCTGGAAAGCCGCCAGGAACTGCTCTCGCTCCTGTTCGTTCATACCTTGCTCCTGCATCACCGTATCCGCATCGCTGGCCCCCGGAAGCTGTGTATATGCTTGATAGATTTCACGCATGTACGGATAGGAAGGGAAAAAGACCAGCAGGTTGCTGCGCGGCCACTCGGATACGAGCTGCTGTAACATCTCGGCAATCGGGCGTTTGGATCGCTCCCGGTCTTTATAACGCACAGACAGAGGCATGAGCCGAACATCCAGCTGTTCCCGGTGGAACGGCGACGGAATCTGCAATGTGTAGTCCTCTTCCTCTGCCCCCAGCATATCACGGTAATAACGAAGAGGTGACAAGGTTGCCGAGAAATGAATGGTTGAGCGGAAGCCCTTCGCCGTCTGACGCAGTAGCAAAGATGGGTCCAGACAGAACAGTTTCACCCGTACCTCGCTTCGTACACACTCTGCATAGGTGATAAAACGCTCGTCATATAACCTGGCAATTCGTACGAAGTTCTGTGCTGTAAAATAGGCATCGAGCAGCAGCTGATCCATCTCAGCATTGCCAGATCCACCCTCGGCCAGACATTGCTCCGCCACCATGACAAAAGGCTCAAGCCGTTCAATCAGCTCCTCTGGCGCTTCTTGCTGAATGATCTTGCCCTCTTCTCCGCCGTTCTTACGAAGGGTGATCAGATACTTGTCGATGGCCCCGGTATAATCCACAATCGCTTTGGCGGCAGGCACACTGCTGCCCAGCGTCTGGAACTCTCTTTTGACATCGAGAAAAACGGCCTTTTCCAACTCTGCCGAGAACATCATACGCCCACGATCCACCAGATTATGTGCCTCATCTACTAGCAGCACCGTCTTGCGCTTCTGTTCCTCCAGCATCCGTTTGAGTGAAATACGCGGATCGAAAATGTAGTTGTAATCGCAGATCACCGCATCGGCCGCATATGCCGCATCCAGCGAGAACTCGAACGGACACACCCGATGTTTGCGGGCATACTGCTCAATAACGGGCCGTGTCATCAACGTTTCATGTTCCAGCATGTCCAGCACAGCACCATTAATTCGGTCATAATACCCTTCACACATGCCGCATTGCCCTGTATCGCAGGCTTCCTCGTCCTTGAAGCAAATTTTGTCCTTCGCCGTCAGGCTGATGACATGCATGTTCAACCCTTCTGCCTGCATCCGGGCAAAAGCTTCCTCCGCCGCCACTCTCGTTGTCGTTCTCGCGGTCAAGTAGAACAAACGACTGGCCTCACCTTCACCGATGGCTTTCACCGTAGGAAAGAGCACAGACATGGTTTTGCCGATGCCTGTAGGTGCTTTGGCCATAAGTCCCTGTCCTTCACGAATCGTTTTGTACACTGCACCTGCCAGCTTACGCTGCCCTTCCCGGTATTTGCGAAAAGGAAACGGCAACTCGCGCACACTAACGTCCCGCTCCGCTTCATAAGCAACAATCATCTCCGCATACGGTGCATATCCGGCGATGACTTCTGATGCAAACTGCTCGAGCTCCTGCCGCTCCGCCATGCGGCGAAACCGCCGCTCTTCACCCGTCACCGAATGCACATACGTCAACTGCACCTGCATCCGCGGCTCATCATGCTGAACGGCATACATATAGGCATACATCTTCGCCTGGGCCCAGTGCACGTCGAGGCCGCCTTCCAGCTCGTCCAGGTTACCCGCCGTGGATTTGATCTCATCCACCGTTATTTGCCCCTCCAGGCGAATCAAGCCGTCACATCGGCCTTCAATGACGTAGGTCAATTCCCCGTGTTGAAGCTCGGCTTCCAGTACAACTTCTTTTAAATCCTCTTCGGTATATGCCTTCTGCACACGCTGATGGATTCGCGTCCCCTCCTGCATCGAGGCATTGGTGCGGAATCCAGGACGGATACTGCCGCTCCGATAAACATACTCGACCAGTGGCCTGACTGATATCCGAATTGTTGTTTTCATACGATCACCCGTTCTGCTTGTAGTGGTTCTACTTTATCATGAAACAGGTTCCTCTAACCAGATTATTGGCAAATTGGACTCGTCCGTTCCCGTATGCTATGTTCAGTTGTATGAAGCGAACGCTCTGCTTCTCCAGCTTATTTCTGTCCTCTACGTTCTCGTGTGTAAAAGTATAGGCAAACTTATTTTGAATTTACGTATAAAGAGGAGGCAAACTTCCTATGTATATTTATTTGATCCCATCCCCGTTACCGGATGCACTTGCGGCATATCCACATCTGACACTGCGAGCTGAAGGTCAGGTACTTCTCGCTATGGAAACCACTGATCGTCTGCTGGATATTGAGTCAGATGAACAGGTAGCTTCTTATGAAGCATTTGATGATGCAGGAGCATGGGCAGGCGGTGGATTTGCTGTGCTGAACAACATTCCTGTAACCGAAGATGGCCGGAATGATTTTGAGGAACGTTTTAAGAACCGTGCCCGCAAAGTTGAAGATGAACCTGGATTCGTCGGTATTCGTGTACTCCGTCCATTGAAGGGTGATACGTATGTCGTACTGACACTGTGGCAAACAGAAGAACATTTCAAAGGCTGGCAACAATCACAAGCCTACAACCATGCTCACCGCAATCGCAGCACTAGTGAGGGCCTGACCGCGCAGAAACCAACTATGTTCCCGCGACCTTCATTTGTGACCACATATACAATCGAGTAGAGAGAGTAGAGTTGGCGAGTCATGATTAGTTGGAGTTGCTTGGCTCAAACGCCTAGATAAGGCTTTATGAGATCGTTAGCGCATTCCCTCACTCTTTCCCTTTACTCAAGAAAACCACCACTGTCTTCCCAGAAGAACAAAGTAAAATACCCGTAATTCAGACTGAGAAGACTGAATTACGGGTTTTAAATTTAAACTTTAATCACACTAGCGCCATGTTCCAGCTTAAGCACCCTATTTCCTCTATATCCGCTGCTACGCATCAACTTACAACGGACGTAATGCCACGGATTCACGCGCGTTCAACTGCTCCACCATAGACAGCCATTCCTGCGGTTTGTTTGGAAGTACAGCATAGTAACGGTTCAGGAAATCGGACACCAGACTGGCTGGCAGTTCCGCAAGAGACTCATCACCCGGCATAAAGCACAGGTCCAATCCTCCCACAGCTTCACCGTCACCTTGCCAGGATGGATGAACATAAGGGAAGTCCAGGCGCTGATACCCCAGATGAGACAGCACTTCACGGCGTACATAAGGGTCCATCGGTTTGATGCCGCCAAACGCGTGATCCTGAGTCAAATATGGATTGTAGATTTCAGCAAACATGCCGAACAACGATTTACCATTAGCAGCGGCGAGCTGCTGCAGATCAAGCTTGCGATGATTCGCCAAGAATGCGCCGATTCCCAAACCTTCGCGTCCGATAATCGTAAAATCAGTCATGGCCACATTCCAGTCCTCATAGTAACGGTACTCCGTCGCACCAACCACTTGGCCTTCATGTACAGCGACAAACACCCGAATGCCCGGGTCTTCCAGTGGTTCAGCCCATAACGGGAAATCGAGCACTTCCTCTGGCGGGAAAATGTCCTGCATCAACTTGTGCATTTGAGCAAACAACGGGTCCTGAATGGATGTAATACGTGTAAATTCCATAGATAAAAGCCTCCCTATTTAGATATGTATTTACTTAAAAGGATTAAGCCACTCCATCAGAGCCGCGTAATGACAAGATTCCTCGTCATCCAGATAATCGGTAGCCACTCCAACAGGCATACGCCCGCATTGTAGCAGAAAAGAAATAACCGGGTCATGCCTCTCTCCAGCGGCAACCTGATCCAGATACTGTTGTGCTGACATTTGCTCAGCTACCTGGTGATATCCAGGCATCCGCCCTGCTCCAAGCAAACGATCCATCCCCTGTGCAATCACAAGATGGTACATCGCCTGCATCATCAGCTGGGCCAGCCCCCACTTACGATACTTCGGACGGACACAGAGGTCAACAATGTATAGCGTGTTCCCATCCGGCCGGTGATTGCGGATATATCCATCATCTGTGACCTCTGCCCACGTATGGCTGGATGGGTCCGCAGCATCCCACTGCATTCGCAGTGAAGTCATCGAGCCAGCCAGTTCCCCATCCACCTCGATGCAGATGGCTCCTTCAGGATAATGCTGAATATGGCTACTAAGTTGCTCTTGGTTCCAAAGAAGTTCCTCCGGATATGGGGGTGGGAAGCTCTCTGCCTGGATACGAATAAGCTCTTCAAAGTCATGGGCCACATAATTGCGGATGACCGCTGTAGCTCTACCATGTTTACCACTTCCACCGGGTGCCGTTATCAGCATTTCTTTGACATACATCCCGCTTAACCCCTCCTTTGTACAGCTTTAATCAGCTTCCAAAAACAGATCTATTCCCAATCGGTGTACAGATCTGTACGGCGGTCACGCCAAGTTGTTACCGAGCCACGTTCGCGCACCTCGTACAGCAAATCCAGATCGAGATCGGCCGTTACAATCATATCGTTGTTAATCTCACCTTCCGCAAGAATGCCGCGTGGCGGAAATGGCACATCATTCGGGGTAATGATCGCAGCTTGTCCGTAATTGGCACGCATGAAATCCACTGTAGGCAGATGGCCCACCGTTCCCGTTAATACAACGTAAACCTGATTCTCCACCGCGCGAGCATGACTCGTATACCTTACCCGGTAAAATCCGTGGCGGTCGTCCGTACAGGAAGGACAGAAAATCACATCTGCTCCCTTGGCTTTCGCCATACGCACAATTTCGGGAAATTCAATATCGTAACAAGTCAGCATCGCAATGCGGCCTTTATCCGTATCAAACACTTCCAGTCCGTCACCTGCAGCCATATTCCACTCCGTTACTTCGGTCGGCGTAATATGAATCTTCGCCTGACGTGCAATCCGTCCATCCGGGTAGAACATATGCGCTGTATTGTACAGCTTGCCTTCCCGCCGGATAACGTGAGTGCCTCCGATCAGATGCATGTTGTATTTGGCTGCAAGGGAGACGAACAACTGCTCATACTGCTCTGTAAAATCAGGCAAATCTTCAATCGTTAACGCATTCCCTTGTGCGTCTCCAATGGACATTAATTGTGTTGTAAAAAATTCAGGAAACAGCACAAATTCCGTTCCGAATTCGGAAGCTGTCCGTATGTAATGCTCCGCCTGGGCGGCAAATTCCTCAAATGAGCGGATCGTTTGCAATTGGTATTGTACAGCGGATACCCGCAGTTTCATAAGTCCCACACCTCCACCAGTATTGTGGTTATATTGTATCAATGATCCGACGATTTATCTAATGCTATAGCTATGGAGGTAAGGCAATGTAGCAACAATACTTACACGTTATTCATCCCTCTACATCCTTCACTTTTATACAAAAAAGCCTCTTCATATGATGAAGAGGCTTTAGAAGACTCATTTATTCAATCCAATACCTAGAACCCATTTATCTAATCAAATACCTGGAACCCTTTTATTCAATATCCGAACGTTTCGCAATATTGCCGTCACCAAAGATGATTTGATCCATCTCAAACTCAACTTTGATTTTTTCTAAAGGTGTCTCCCTAAGTTCAGTATCTTTATCCATAAACTGATTTAATTCGAAACTACCCTCATAAGGCGTGGAAGCTCCAGATTTGATGGGTTCATCATATTTAACGTTTAGTGACTTGATCTCATTATCAAACATGTCTTTGAAGGTAATGACCCCCTGAAACCCTTTAATATCCTTGTCCGAAATGTTCTTCAAGTCAAGCGTCATATGTATAACATCACTGAATATCCATTTATTCGTATCTTTCAATGTCACACTTTTTTTAATTAAACTCACCTGTACAGACTCATCCAACAGTTTCAATTGACTTTGTTTTTTTGCTTCAGCTTCTTCCTGTTTTCTTTTAATCTCTTCCTGTCTCTTCTTCTCTTCTTCCTCAAGCTTAAGCTGTCTTTGCTTCTCATCGGTTATAATTTGTCCCACCGTTTTAGTAGAAAGATCCGTATTGCTACCCATTGAATATAAAATGGCTTTTCCCAAGAGGTCTTTATCTTCTTGCGTGATTTCAGTGCTATTCTTGATATCCTCGGGTACCGTTTCTGAATATAGTTTTTCGGTTAACGGCTTACCACAAGCCACCAGCATAATCGTCATTAAACCAATCAATATAGACAACTTTAATCCTTTATTTGCAGTACGTTTCTTCAACTTTACACAACCCTTTCGAATTCGGAATAATTGGCAACAAACACGTCATACTTTACACGCCATAGATGGAAAATATATGTGAGAACACGTTACTCTACTCTGTATAACTTTCACAGAAAAATCATCCAACTTCTGAACGCTCAGGCACCAGTCCATTTTTAAATATCTTTATCCAGCAATCTTGAATGCTCCCCTTACAATATCCTCCCGATTCACACCCCCTCAGTAACTTTATATCGGTTGAAACAACAATAAAATTAGAAGAAAAGATCGATAACTCACCTATGGATGCTCAGCCTCAGCAATCGACCTTACTCTCTGTTCCCCAGCATCGACTGCGTAAATCCGATCCATTCCCGGGTAGCAAAAGACAGATACCGATCCTTCCGCCAGATCATACCGAGCTGCCAAGGAATGACCGGTTCAATAACCGGGATGATCCGTACGCGCATATGATCAACCTCACGGCAGATCGTTTCCGGTAGCAAGGCCACACCCAGATTCGCCGCAACCATCGCACTTAACAGATCCCACTGGGAACTCTCATAGACTACACGCGGCTGGAATCCAGCTTGCTGGCAAGCCGCAATAATGCGGTCATGGAGCGCAAAATCTTCCCGAAACAAAACAAACGCATCCTGTTCCAGTTCATGGAGTGCGACCGACTCCTCTTCAGCAAGGGGATGGGAAGGATGCACGAGCAGATTAAGCTTTTCCTGAACAAACACAAAATGATCAAGCAGTTCATCGACCGTTGGCAACACCGCCACACCGATATCCAGCGCACCACTGATGACATCAGCCTCCACTTTTTTTGCCCCATCCTCGAACAATTGAATGCTCACTTGAGGATACGCTTTGTGGAACTCCCCGATAATCATCGGAAAGAAACTCGACCCCACCATTGGCGGCAGACCGATGCGCAGATGCCCCTTCTTCAGATTCATCAGATCGTCCAGCTCAGACGAAAGACTGCGGAACGATTTTTCAATCTCCAGCGCCTGCCGAAAAAAGACATGCCCGGCATCTGTTAGCTGCACCTGTTTACCGTAGCGATCCAGTAAGGTTACGCCCAGTTCCTCCTCCAGACTTTTAACGGTCTTACTAATTGTAGGCTGAGTGATATAGAGCACCTCGGCGGCCTTTGTAAAGCTTTGTTGCCGTGCAACTTCGAGAAAATATTGCAAATGACGAATATCCATCTTTTCCTCCCCTCCTATCCTGCTAGTCAAATCTTTTTTAACTATAGACAAATGGAATAGTAAACATTCTTAATATGCATTTTACTCATGAAATAATGCGTTGTAAAATTTGTGATACGAAGCAACGTTTCCATTCATTTTCATAATCATACGAATTAAATCGATCGGATACATGTTGATATACAAGGAGGGATTTGCGTGAAAAAATGGGGTGTCGGGATTGCACAAATTGCGTTATTAATGGTTTTTTCACTGCTGATGGACCTGCTGGCCCGTACTCTCCACCTGCCTGTACCTGGCTCCATTCTCGGAATGATCGCGCTGTTCATCTTGTTACAAACTGGCGTGGTGAAGCTTCGGTGGATTGAGGTCGGAGCGGCGTGGCTACTTGGTGAACTACTGTTATTCTTTATCCCGTCGGCGGTCGGCATCATGAACTACATGCCCATGCTGGAGCATGACGGATTGCAGATTTTATTTATCGTGCTGCTAAGCACGTTTCTGGTTATGGCCTGCACCGGCCTCGTTGCTACACGCATTGCCAAACGAAAGGAGCGTCACACCGGATGATTGGACTTTTATGTTTGTTGTTAACGGTCGGAATCTACATGGTTGCCAAGAGAATGTATCGCAGTCTGCCCAAAGTATATCTGTCACCGCTACTTATTACGCCGCTACTCGTTGTAGGCGTACTCCTATTAACCGGAACGGATTATGCCGCATACAGCAGCGGAGGCAAATGGCTTAGCCTTTTGCTACAACCTGCTACGGTTGCTTTTGCGGTACCGCTCTACACCTTCTTCCATGTGCTCAAAAAACATATTTCCGAGATTGTCATCAGTGTTATGACCGGATCGGTTGTTGCCGTACTCTCCTCGGCTATGCTTGCAAAATGGTTGCACCTCGACTCCGGCTTGATTCACAGTCTGATTCCGCGCTCGATCACAACGCCCATTGCGATGAATGTATCGGCTTCCATCGGAGGCATCCCGGCAGTGACGGCCGTATTTGTGATTATGACGGGGCTACTTGGGGCTATTATGGGGCCTTCCATCGTCAAAATGCTGCGTATTGATGGCGAGATTGCACGCGGTACACTCCTCGGAACAGGTGCTCATGGCACAGGAACTTCGAAAGCCTTTGAGCTGAGTTCATTGACAGGAACGATCTCCAGTATCTCCATGGTTTTGGCTGCACTCTTCACTTTAGCCGTCGCTCCCGCGCTCTCTAAACTTATTTTCCCATAATAGTTGGAATAATCCCTTTTTTTTGAAATATTATTGTTGTATTAAAGCCCTTTCTTCCTTACAATAAAGACAGGTTTTAATGTTAATATTGCGGGGGAGATGCGATGAAAAGAACCGGAATGAAGAGATCTCTGGACCGTCTCGGACGAATTGTCCTTCCTAAAGAAATGCGGGATACAATGGAAATCCATATCGGCGATCCGCTTGAATTTTTCATTGAAGGGAAAGAGTTGATTTTAAGAAAGTACAAATCAACATTGTGTATTTTTTGCGGTGACGTGGATACGGAAATGTATTTCAAAGAGCAATTCATCTGCCGGACTTGTGCAATTCAACTAAAACACCCAGATGACACTCCCGACTGGTTCGTACCTGAAAACAAACAGGTTTCTGCACCCAAAGAACGTCCTGTTGCTAAACCCGTAGCTTCCTCAGCTTCCTCTTGGGAAGAAGGAGATGCTGCGAGCAAGGACTACCCCGACCTGCGGCCAAAGACGGCGCGCATGCTGCAACAGATGAAAGAGATTATCGAACAGCACCCTGGACTCGCTCAACAGCAAATTGCGGAGAAACTTGGCATTAGCCAGGGACGTGTCTCTCAACTAAAAAAGTTATTATAGCTAGAATTTTGATACTCATGAATATACAACATACTTCCAAGCAGGAAGTTACACTGAAAAAGAACCCATTGTTCCATCGGGTTCTTCTTTTTTGTCACTATTACTTTACGCCTGTACGATATCCATATCCATATTGCTTTCTTCTTCTTCCAGTCTGTGCAGACTAACCAGTAACACGGCGATATTGGCTACAAGTAATACTGCCGGGAGAGGTATAGCCGCATATTGTGCATAGATTAGGTGGCTTCCTACAGCTCCGATCAGAATGAATGTTAGTATGCCTGAAGCCAGAATACGGGTACGCGGAATAAGTAACCCAACCGCACTAAGCAGTTCCAACGCACCGATCAAGTACATTGTCCAAGTAGGGTAAGAGAAACTCTCGAAGGTGTCAATCATCATCTCCGCTCCCGTAACTTTCGTATATCCCGTCATGACGAAAACACCCGCCAGCACCACCAAAAAAACATATCCCAACACTTTTTTCATATCTTCCATCTCCCATTCATCCAAGTATTATTTTGAGAATCTTTAACTTATTGCTAATCTCTTCTGCACAAAAATCAGCAAAATACAGTATGTATTGCAGCACTCATCTATGTAAAAGTTCCCTAGAAGAAACTGTAGTTTACTCAGGTTCCTCTGGAACTTGGATAAGGTTCTAATTTCCGAGGTTTATCCACTGCTCTGGTTGTGTGACTGCTCACCCGGAAATGGTATGTACATTTATAATACGCATTATTACTCACAAACTTACTTTTATGAAGTGAGTATATAATAATAAGATAATTTCTTCAAGTAATTTTTTGTGAAATGATGTATAATACATACAAAAGGTATGTTACAGTATATTTTGTAGTGACCACCTTTGACTTGAAGGTGCTTTTATTTTTCAGAGCGGCAGAAACTTTTGTCCTTTTATATAGGTTATATTGCACATTTGCCATGAATCGAGGTGAAACACGTTGAAGCTGAGAAAAGTAAAATCCCCAAGCCCTTGTCTGATTACACAAGCAATGGACATCATCGGGAAAAAGTGGGTACTGCTGATTATGTATCAGCTGCTGTCCGGACCAAAACGGTTCACGGAACTGGAAGCCGAGATGGCAATTAGCGGACGTCTGTTATCGGAGCGTCTGAAAGAGATGGAGACGGAAGGCATCGTAACCCGGCATATGTATCCCGAGATTCCGCCCCGTGTGGAATATGAACTTACCCCTAAAGGTAGAGCGATTGAACCTGTCATTAATCAAATCTACAGCTGGTCTTCGGACTGGTTAAAAGAACAGCAACAATTGAAGTAGTTCAGATACAAACTACAACAAGAGGTCTTATTTCACCCTAAGTTTTATACGAAAAACGCCTGCACCCGGAACCACAGAGAACATGGTTCGGGGTCGCAGGCGTTTTTGTGCGCTAACGATCTGTTTAAGCTTTGATCTTTACTGGCAGACCGGAGTCCACGGATTCCTGTGCAGCGACAGTAATTGCCTGTGTACGGCAGGCATCTGCGTAATCGGACAAAATGCGGGAACGATCTCCCGTGCGAAGTGCATGAATAAATGCTTCATTCTCCCGTTCATAGGGATTCTGTCCTGCTGAAACCTCAAGTCCTGCCATCGGATGCGAAGCCGCGCTCGGTAGCAGAAGGCGGTCGGGCGTCCAGTCCCATACACCGGCATCCGTGTAGAATTGCAGCCCTGCTCCACCCTCGCCGTCAGGCAGTAAACACGTATTCGCAATGCTTGCAATCGCACCACTTTCCAGCTTCAGCGTCACATTAGCGACATCATCAACCGTCACATGCTCATGTTTCTCATGCATGCTACGTTGGACTGCTACGGCATAAACTTCCGTCACTTCGCCTGCGCAGAAACGCAGTAGATCCACAATATGGGTTGTCTGCTCCACAAACTGACCTCCCGATCCGTCTTGACGGCGCCACCAACTAACGCCAGGCATACCGCCCATCCAGCGTCCTAGAGCCATGCCCACCTTTTGCTCCTGCATGGCTTGTCTCATGACCTGCGCAGCACCCTGATAACGGAAATGATATCCTACAGAGGTTAACAAAGAAGACTGTCGCACTTGCTCCAATATACTGAGTGGTACGTCCATTCCTGTGCTCAATGGTTTTTCCACCAGGAACGGAATGCCCCGTTTGATCAACTCTGACTCAATGAATCCGTGAGACATGGGAGGCACACAGATATATACGGCATCCAGTTTCTCACCGTCCAACATATGTTCAAGCTCATCGTATCCCGTTGCATCATACACGGAGGCCATCGCTTCTGCCTTTTCGAGTGTTGTTCCACATACACTTGCGACACGAACACCTTCCATGCGTGTAAGAATATCTGCGTGTACTTTACTAAACCAGCCTGTTCCTATGATTCCGATCTGCAATGTCATGGATGTAATCCCCTCTCTGTTACGCGCTTACATGTTCCATTCGACCCCACTCGGCAAATTCCTGCTCCCCTAGCTCTTGCCGGATGCTTCCAGCAACAGTTGATCCAATTCCTTAGCGTAGGTTGCTACCTGCTGTTCTGACCAGCCAAGCTGTTCTGCCATATACATGCTGACTGCTGATCTATAACGGCGTACCTCATCGATGCGGAAAAATAAATCACCCGTTCGCCGTACCCAGAAATCGGCTGGCGTTGCCGTCATCTCTTCCTCCATCGCGTAACGAAGCATCAGCAAAAGCTCTTGCGACATGCCGTGAAGCTCTGCCTTGGCTCGCGGGTCAGGCATGCGCTCATACAGCGCATCCACGTTGGAGCCGTACGTACGGGCAAGCCGTTCCGCCGCTTTCCGGTCCAGACCTAGCGCAACGCCATCCTTGATCTTGCGTTCGGTGTACGTGACGTATCCGGCCGAACCGCCAACATCCCCCCCGGAGATCGGCATCTTTTTGGTTACACAAGGTCCCGGGGTGTGACCGAACTCTTGTTGCATCTGACGCGCAACCAGATCCACGACCATCTCGGCCATTTTGCGATACCCCGTCAATTTACCTCCAGCAATGGTAATCAGGCCGGAATCCGATACCCAGACTTCATCCTTACGCGAAATCTCTGAAGGGCCCTTGCCCTCCTCATGGATCAGTGGACGCACGCCTGCCCAGCCTGACTCCACATCCTCTGCACGAATCTGGACATCCGGGAACATGCCGTTCACTGCATCAATGACATAATCACGGTCTGATTCCGAAATTAACGGATGAGCCGGGTCATCACGGAATACTGTATCGGTTGTACCTACATAGGTTTTGCCATCCCGCGGCACCGCAAAGACCATACGTCCATCTGGCGTATCAAAATAAACCGCTTGCCGTAGCGGGAATCGTGCGCCGTCAAATACCAGATGAATGCCTTTGGTCATCTGTAGCGTTTTACCCTGGCGTGAGCCATCCACTTCACGGAGGGTATCCACCCATGGCCCTGAAGCATTGATTACTTTTTTCGCCATAAGTTTGTAACGATTCCCGTTTAGTTGATCCATCACATGGATGCCTGTTATCGTTCCATTCTCCTTCTGAAAAGAAGTTGCTTTCATATAATTAACAGCCAGCACCCCGTGCCGCACTGCTTCCTTCATGACTTCAATCGTAAGTCTCGCATCATCCGTCCGGTACTCCACATAACGTCCGCCTCCCAGCAGTCCCTGCTTCCGCAGCAGAGGCTCACTTGCAGATGTATCACTGGCGTTCAGCATCTGGCGACGTTCACTGCGCTTCACTCCAGCAAGTCGGTCGTACACCATCAGACCCATAGATGTACTGAAACGGCCAAACGTGCCTCCCGTGTATATGGGCAATAACATCGGTTCCGGTGTTGTTACATGTGGCCCATTCTCATAAACCACCGCCCGCTCTCTTCCAACCTCGGCTACCATCTTCACTTCAAACTGCTTCAGGTAGCGCAAGCCGCCATGAACCAGTTTTGTGGAACGACTCGATGTGCCTGCCGCGAAATCCTGCATCTCCACCAGTCCCGTCTTCAATCCACGAGATGCCGCATCCAGTGCAATGCCGGCACCTGTAATGCCGCCACCAATCACCAATACGTCAAAATGTGCATTCGACATTTGTTCCATGTATTCGGTTCGTTTTGCCGCCGAGAACGTTGCTGTCATGTAAAAACCCTCCATAATTTCCCTTATTTTTCTCTAAAAAACAACAAAAAAAGGACCACGTCATTCGTTCAGCAATTGCTGAACGCACGTGGTCCCTCCCGATCTCCAGACATCATTTTTTAACTTGTAACCTAATCCTATCACAGATTTTCGGTGGCGTGAAGGCCTGATTTGACACATTATTCAAAAAAATTTAAAAAACTTTTTTTGTGCAAGGATGGAATTTCAAAGCAACCCACTAACTCTACAATTTTCCTTATTGTGGACAATACTTTCTCTCCATCCAGGAATATAATCCCTGTAAATTAAGTATCATTTTCCACCAGTAAATATCATTTATAACATATGTTTAACGAAAAAGTACAAATAACCATTTGCCTATAATGAGGAAGACGTAATTCTATTTTATTTAAAAGCCATGGCCGCCTTGATCGCTCGCTGCCAACCCGAATACAGCTGCTCCCGCTCGTCCTGGGCCATCACAGACTCAAAGACTCGCTCCGTATGATCATGTTGATTCAGTTCTTCTGTATTTGACCAGAACCCCACGGCTAGGCCCGCAAGATAGGCTGCACCGAGAGCTGTCGTTTCGTTCACTGATGGACGCTCCACAGGAATGCCCAGAATATCACTCTGGAATTGCATCAGGAAATCATTCGCCGCAGCACCTCCGTCAACACGTAACGTATGTACGGGGTATCCAGAATCGGTCACCATGGCCTCCAGTACATCCTTGGTCTGATAAGCCAGCGCCTCAAGTGTCGCGCGGATAAAATGCTCCTTCGTAGTGCCACGAGTAAGGCCAAATACAGCTCCTTTCACATCGCTGTCCCAATACGGGCTTCCGAGTCCCACAAAGGCAGGCACCATATAGACCCCGTCCGTCGAAGGCACTCGCTTCGCATAGTCCTCACTGTCTTTGGACGAACGAAGCATGCGAAGACCGTCCCTCAGCCACTGCACGGCTGAACCTGCTACGAAAATGCTGCCTTCCAGCGCATATTGAACTTTACCATCCACACCCCAGGCAATCGTTGTAATCAGCCCGTGATCCGATTGTACAGGCTCCTCGCCCGTGTTCATCAACATGAAACATCCGGTACCGTATGTATTTTTCATACTCCCCTGGATATAACATCTCTGACCAAACAATGCAGCCTGCTGATCCCCTGCCGCACCCGCGATCGGAACCCTGTGGCCGAAGAAATGGTAATCTGTCGTATGTGCATATATCTCGGAAGAGCCCCGCACTTCAGGCAGCATCGCCTTAGGGATATCCAGAATATCCAACAATTTATCATCCCACTGCAACTCATAGATGTTATACATCAGGGTGCGCGAAGCATTCGAAACGTCCGTAACATGGGTACCACCGCTCAGCTTCCAGATCAACCAACTGTCGATGGTGCCGAACATTAACTCCCCTTTCTCCGCCCGTTCACGTGCACTAGGGACATGATCCAGAATCCATTTTACTTTTGTACCCGAAAAATAGGGGTTAATGAGCAACCCTGTTTTCTGATGAAACAGGTCGTCCAGCCCTTGCGTTTTCAACTCATCACAGATGGATGCTGTCTGTATGGACTGCCATACCACTGCGTTATAGATCGGTCTGCCGGTTTGCTTATCCCACACCACTGCGGTTTCCCGTTGATTGGTGATGCCGATACCTGCAATCTGTGCAGGTTTGATGCCACTCTCCGCCAGACAGGATGCCATTACGGCGAGGATCGAACTCCAGATTTCGTTGGCATTTTGCTCTACCCAGCCCGGTTTGGGAAAATACTGCGGGAACTCTTGCTGTGCCATATGCACAATCTCGCCGCTATGGTTAAACAGAATTGCCCGGGAGCTAGTTGTGCCCTGGTCCAGAGCCAAAATAAATTTTTCCATACCTTGTGCCTCCAGTGTGTAATTATAATGTAAGCGTTTTCCCAAAATACTTGATCAAATCATCATTGGATGTCGTTACAGCCGCCGCTCCCACACCGAGTGCAAGTTCCACTTCTTCAGGTGTACGAATCAGCCCCCCTGCAATGATGGGAATACCTGTCCGTTCAGACACCTCCGCAATAATATGCGGAATGACTCCAGGCAATACCTCGATATAGTCGGGCTGTGTTTTGGCAACCAATTGGTAACTTTTCTCCAGTGCATGGGTATCCAGCAGGAACACCCGCTGAATCGCCGTAATGCCTTTTTGTTTCGCTTTCTGGATGATGCTGGCCCTTGTGGAGATCAGTCCAGCCGGACGAATATGCTGGCACAGATACTCTGCGGCGTACTCGTCGTTTTTCAGCCCTTGCACCAGATCGGCATGTAGCAAAATCTTCTTCCCATACCGCCGAGCCTGGTCCATCATACTTTGCAGTTGTGCAATATGCGTTTCTAACATGACCCCGTAAGTATATGGGCCTTCGATGATTGCTTCAAACTGCTTCATACTCTTCGCCGCTGGCAAAATACGTTGTCCCTCAAATGCCACCATCGTTCCCCCTGCATTCATCAGATGTCTATATTGTATAATTCGTCACACACCAACGGCAAGTGATTTGGGGGAAGTCACCAAATTCAAGAATTCAGGCGACATACCGCATATTCCTCCCGGCAAATTATCTTACACCGCAAAAAGACTGCTACTGCACTTTTCAATATGAAAAGCACCGTAACAGCCCGTATACATTACAACCAACGTATGATCACTATAAATTACCATGTAAATCCAAATATTTATTCTTAATCAATCAAGCCTGTGCATGTGGAACACGTGTCTCTGTCGCCGTCTCTGTCCAGCTATCGCTTTCCGCCAGGTGACCTGAACGCTTCACTTTCGTTTGCAGATACTTCTCATTAAATGCCGACCGATCTCCCCAGAGCGGAACGCGTCCGCCCACATTGAGTCCTGCTTCCTGCAGTGCAGCCAGCTTACGTGGATTATTCGTGATCAACGTAACCGGAGCTGACCGAAGTGCACGCAATACAGCAATCGCATCGTCATAATTACGCGCATCATCTGTGAAGCCAAGTTGCAGGTTCGCATCTACTGTATCCAGACCTTCTTCCTGCAAAATGTAAGCCATTGCTTTGCTGAACAGGCCAATGCCCCGTCCTTCATGATTCGCAAGATAGAACAGCGCACCTGCGCCATGTGCCGCAATCATCTTCATGGACTGCTCCAGTTGGAATCCGCAGTCACAGCGTTTGCTGCCGAAGATATCGCCTGTGTGACAGATGCTATGCATACGAATCAGCGCATCCTGCGCCTCAGCAAAATCGCCATACACCAGCACGCTGGATTGCTGACGCTCTGCCAGTTCAGCACCCGCAAGAGATGCGATTAGCTCGCCGCTTTCCATCGCTTTGTCCGTTTTCAGCCAGCTGTACCATTGAAATGTTCTCGTTTCCCCATCCAGATTGACCGGCAGTTTAATCGGTCCCACCAAATGTATGAATTCTTTTCCGCTCGGAAAAGTCTGGATTTTAGGGGCAAGCAGTTGAATAATATGTGAATTGATCATCGTTCGTTCCTCCTGTTAAGCATCTTCATCTCAAAATGTCTCATAATATTATGCATTCGCATCCGCTTTGATTTTGGATCACTTACTGACGTAATACATTAAAACGTCTTATTTTCAAGCTCTGCTCACAGCGAAATATTACGTATCTATATAATCCTCACTATAATTAGTTACTTAATGTAAGTTAGTTTAGAATAAAAATTATATTGTGTCAAGTAACTTTTATTTTTAAAGTAACTACTAATTTTATGTTAGGTAATGGACACAACCCATGTGTTTCATTTAAGGAAAATTGGGTATGAGTTTAGAAACTACTCATACACTATTGGTGTAGTCCACGAAGCCCAGCCTTAGTCTCTGATACTTCTTGCGTCAAACCTAATGATGAGGGGGTTAGCCTATGAACCGCCGTAGAAGAACCTGTTGGATAGCCATCATCATGGTCTGTGTCCTGCTAATCAGCGGATGCTCCATCTGGCCGGGACAGGATGATTCAGCATCCAGTAAAAAGGTAGCGCTTACATTGTGGTATTGGAATCGATCCATTGACGACAAACTCATTGCCAAGGCCAAAGAGGAATTCCCGAATATTGAACTGACTGCCCAGAAGATCGGTGGGGATTTCAAAGCCAAGCTCAAAACCACCCTCGCTGCACGCTCAGGCGAGCCAGATATCGTTGCACTTAACGACTGGATCATGGAGTTATTCCCGAGCGAGGATCGCTTCTATAACCTGTATGATCTAGGCGCAGGAGAGGTCGAAGACCAGTATTTGCCGTGGAAATGGAAGCAGGGCGTGACGCCAAATGGACAGATGATCGGCTTTCCGATGGACACGGGGCCGACAGCACTTTTCTATCGTGCAGACTTGTTCAAGGAAGCAGGGCTACCTTCCGAACCGGAGCAAGTTGCACGCCAGATTGATAACTGGGATGCCTACGCTGCTGCCGGAGAGCAGATTAAGGAGAAGTTTGGCGGAAAGGTTTTTCTGACCGATAATATCGGAAGCGTTTACAATCAGGTGCTTTCTCAAGCTGCAGAACGGTATTTCCGTCCTGACGGGTCGTTTATCGGCATGGATTCTCCTGCTGTACGCAAAAGCTGGGACACAGCCGTTGCTTTTAAGGAAAAGGGACTGCTTGCTAACGCTGACGGCTGGACACCCACCTGGAATGCAGCAATGAATAACGGCGAGATTGCCTCGTTCGTTGGTGCAGTCTGGATGAAGCAGGTGCTTCAGGAGGCGGCACCAGACACTTCGGGTAAATGGCGTGTTGCCCGAGCTCCTGGGGGAGATGGCAATAACGGCGGCTCCTTTCTCTCCATTTTAAAATCAAGCAAACATCCGAAAGAAGCCTTTGAATTGATTCGCTGGCTGCAAAGTCCAGAGAACCAACTGGAGCAGTATCAGACGCTCAACCTGTTCCCGTCAGCTCCAGGTGTGTTTGATAAACCAGCCATGAAAGAAGAGGAACCTTTCTTCGGCGGGCAAGCAACAGGCCCGGTATTCGCTGAATCCGCACAGCATGTGCCTGATGCTTTTTTTGGTGAACGATACCCTTCGGTACACAATATCATCACCCGTCGGCTGAACGATATTGCCAAACAGAACGCTGATCCACAGCAAGTCTGGTCAGATACGGTGCACCGCGTCGAGCGGGAATTACAGCGTTAAAGCATGCATGTGATCCGTAAAGGAGGAGTTGTTATGGCTGTCACCGAACCTCGCACGTCCCCTGATTCCGGGCCGTTCCAGCCTGATCTGGACCGGCAAAAATCACTTTGGGCCCGTATATGGGAGCATCGTGCGCTCTATGTTGCCATCTCGCCTTTTTACATTCTGTTCGCCGTGTTCGGTCTATTCCCGATCGCATTCTCACTGTATCTGGCTTTCCACAAATGGGATGGAATCGGTGTGATGACGTATAACGGCTTGAACAATTTTAAATATATGCTCACCGATGTCGAGTTCTGGCAAGCGGTTGGCAACACGTTGATGATCTGGATCTATTCGACCATTCCGATGCTTTTCTTCGCTCTTATTATTGCGTTTCTACTACATGCGCCTTTCATCAAATTCCGTACCTTGTTCCGGGTCGGTTACTTTCTGCCCAACGTCACATCAATTGTGGCGGTAGCCATCATCTTCGGGGCATTGTTCGCAAACAATTATGGCTTCCTTAACTATCTTCTGCAGTCGGTCGGCCTCCCGGTCGTCGAGTGGCTGAATGCTCCCTGGGGCATCAAAATCGCTATCTCCTCCATGGTGGTCTGGCGCTGGACCGGTTATAACGCCATTATCTATCTAGCCGGACTTCAGAGCATCCCGCAGACGCTGTATGAAGCGGCCAGAATCGACGGGGCATCCGCTGTGCAATCCTTCTTCCGTATTACCATTCCGATGCTGCGTCCGGTCATTCTGTTCACGGTCATTACATCTACGATTGGCGGCATGCAACTGTTCACTGAACCGCAGGTGCTGGTGGGCAATGACGGAGGTGCCGGAGCAGCTGGTATGACCATCGTACTTTACTTGTATCGTGAATCCTTTATCAACAATTATTTTGGATACGGTGCAGCCGTTGGATGGGGCATGTTCCTGATTATCGCCCTGTTCTCCATCGTGAACTGGAAGCTTGTTCAAGGCAAATCATCCTGATGTGACAAGGGGGGAGCGCTCATGGCGTCCAAACATCTCAAGTCGCTGGTGCTGTATACCGGCCTGATCGGTGGCATGCTTCTATCCATGTTCCCGTTCTATTGGCTCATTGTTATGTCCACCCGAACAACGTCCGACATTTACAAGTTTCCGCCCCAGCTCTGGTTCGGCGGTGAACTGTGGAACAATATTACACGGGTTTTGCAGCAGATTGATTTTTGGGGAGCCTTTCTGAATACCTTGTTTGTATCAGGTGTAGTAACCATTCTGGTGTTATTTTTTGATTCACTGGCGGGATTTGCGTTTGCGAAGTTTGAGTTTCCGGGCAAAAAATGGCTCTTCGTCCTGCTGCTCGCCACCATGATGGTGCCTTCCCAGCTGTCGCTGGTGCCTTCCTTCGTGCTGATGGCCACGTTCGGGTGGGTAGGTTCCTTCAAAGCCCTCATTATTCCGGGCATGGTCAATGCCTTCGGCATCTTCTGGATCCGTCAGTATGCGACGGAATCCATCCCAAACGATCTGCTCGATGCAGGGCGGATCGACGGATGCAATTTCTTTCGCTTGTATTGGAACGTCGCATTGCCGATTCTGCGGCCAGCATTTGCCTTTCTTGGTGCATTCACCTTTATCGGCGTGTGGAATGACTACCTGTGGCCGCTAATTGTACTGACAGATGCACGCAAGTACACGTTGCAGATTGCATTGTCTCAATTAAACGGACTCTATAACACGGACTATGCGATGGTCATTGCAGGTACACTGCTTGCCGTTCTTCCACTCATCATCATGTTCCTGTTCATCAGCCGCCAGTTTATCTCGGACATTGCGGCAGGAGCGGTGAAGGATTAACTGAGGTGAGGTAGGTATGAGAGGGATGAGGGGGATGAGAGATAACCAGAGCACTGGGAGCAAAGTACCGATATGAAGCCATTTTGATCCTTCCTTCAAGTCTGATATTCTTATAGTAATTGAAATGGAAGAGGGATGATCACCATGGCGGCTTCACCTTATATGATCGGCGTAGATATCGGCACAACCTCAACCAAGGCTGTGTTGTTCAAGCAAGACGGTAGCATCGTGGCGCAAGGCGGTGCAGATTATCCGTTATACACACCAACACCCGCGATTGCAGAGCAGGATGCAGAGGACATTTTCCAAGCAGTTATTTCCTCCGTGCAACAAGCTACCTCTAAAGCTGGGGTACAGCCGGACGACATTCTGTTTGTTTCGTTCAGCTCGGCCATGCATAGCATTCTGCCTGTAGATGCACAAGGCAAACCGTTGATGCGAGCAATGACATGGGCAGACAATCGCAGTGCCGAGTGGACAGAAGCACTCAAATCGGAGATGAACGGACATGAAATCTACCTCCGAACGGGTACACCCATTCATCCCATGTCTCCACTGACTAAAATGATGTGGCTCACCCGAGAAGAACCAGACTTGTTCAGGCAGACACATAAATTGATCTCCATGAAGGAATATGTTTTCTACAAGCTATTCTCTGAATTTGTTATCGATCATTCAATGGCCTCTGCCACCGGACTTATGAATCTGGAAAAACTCGAATGGGATGCGGAAGCATTGCATGTTGCTGGCATTACGCCGGAGCATCTGTCCAGCCTTGTACCCACAACTCATGTATTAAAAGAGGGGCTTAACCCCGAATATGCCAAAGCGATGGGTATCGCGGAAACGACTCCATTTGTGATTGGGGCAAGCGACGGCGTGCTCTCGAATCTGGGCGTGAATGCCATTGACCCAGGAGTTGTTGCTGTGACGATCGGCACCAGCGGGGCAATTCGTACGGTCGTAGACAAACCAGTGACCGATCCAAAAGGACGTTTCTTCTGTTATGCGCTAACGGAAGATCAATGGGTCATCGGCGGGCCTGTGAACAATGGCGGCGTAATTTTCCGCTGGATTCGGGATGAGTTCGCGGCCTCCGAGGTGGAAACGGCAAAACGTCTCGGGATCGATCCGTATGAAGTTCTGACACGTGTCGCTGAAAATGTACCGCCAGGTTCAGACGGACTGTTGTTTCACCCCTATATGACCGGGGAGCGCGCACCTCTCTGGAACCCGAACGCACGCGGATCGTTTTTCGGCCTGACGTTGCATCACAAGAAGGAGCATATGATCCGTGCCGCGCTGGAAGGTGTGCTGTTTAACCTGTACACGGTTATGCTCGCGATTGAGGAGAAGATTGGTCGTCCGAAAAAGATTCAGGCCACCGGCGGCTTCGCCCGCTCCGAGCTGTGGCGCCAGATGATGGCCGATATTTTCGATCAGGATGTTATCATTCCCGAAAGCATCGAGAGTTCCTGCCTTGGTGCCGCTGTACTCGGGCTGTATGCCACAGGCCGTATTGATTCCCTAAGCGCCGTTTCCGGCATGATCGGTTCAACTCACCGCCATCAGCCACACCCGGAACGTGTGCGTGTGTATCGCGAACTGTTGCCGATCTTCATCCGCATCTCACGCAAATTTGAAGAGGAATATGCCGATATCGCGGCATTCCAGAATCGAATGATGCAATAAATGAAGGCTCTTCCCTATTCTAGAGAGGGGAAGGGCCTGTTTCATTCCATCTTTTTTTTAAAAAAATATGTCCATGATACGGTGTACACACTCTCCAAGATACAAATAAACCCCACAGCTTAAAGCCGTGAGGTTTATAACACACCTACGAATTATATTTGCTGAACGCATTCTCGTCCGCTTGTACATTTTCCAAGTATACAATCTGGCCTGCATCATTCACACGCGCAATATCCACGCCCGTCTTCGCATACACCGATCCATCCGCTGCTTGTCCGCACACAGCCCAATTGGTTTGATAACTACCGTCCGGCTGGGGCACCCAGGCGTCCCACATATGTTTAATGTCTTGGTTATATTCATAAAAAGCTTTCATAAACCCCTCAAACCCGGCATGACTGGTGCCATTCAACACAATCTCGGCATCTGAAGTAAACAGGGATAACAAGTCCTGCATAGCCTGTTTATCTGTTCGTGAAGCATCAAATAATCGGAAATAGTTATTCAACATCGTAATGTTCGCTGCTGTATTCATCAATGGTTAGCCTCCTGTTGTCTCTTGCTGTCTCGAATGAAATATTTCATGCCGTATGCTCAGCACATGCTATCAATTCGAATAATTTCGAACTAATTATTACGATAAGAACTGTATCACACTAGCTTACCGAATCGCAATACATATTTCGAAATTTTTCGAACATTGAAAGAAATAGCCAACTATGCTAACGTCTATCTTATGAGAACTATAACGATACCTACCGCTTCGGAGATGAGCCTGACCACAGTCTGCAATGCACTCGGTGACCCTATCCGCATGAAGATTGCATACTGTCTAGCCAGCTCGGGCGAGAAAAATTGTTCCGCTTTTGAAGTTGACCATATCTCCAAATCCACGTTGTCCCACCATATCAAAATCTTGCGAGAAGCTGGCATTATTCAGCCACGCATTGACGGTAAACACCACTTTTATTCCCTTAGAAAGGACGAACTCATTGCACGTTTTCCAGGACTGGTCGCTATGATTCTACAAACAGGAGGCTCAGATTAATGGATAAAAAGGCAACCAAGATTCTAATGAGTACATTCTGGGGCGGTGGCGGTTGGAAATCACCTCATGCCCCCTTTTCGGGTGATGATTTCGAATATGCCAAAAGCAAGGGCGTCATGTTCGACCCGCTCACGATCAGCCATGACGAGATCGTAGAGCGTCTGCATCACATGCATCAGAACCCTGCGCTTAAAGAGCGCGTCATTACAGCCTTTCTACACAGTCTATCCACCAAAAAAGTGTATCTGCGCAGCGCATTATCCAGCTGGGCTTTGACACGAAACATGCCTCTGCATACCTACGGTGAACGCCCGGCTTTACATGCCAATACAAGCGCCTGCGGGGACTGTAACTTCCTTCGTTTACAATCGGATAAACAATATGTGGATGTAGATTTAAACGTGCTCAATTTTGAACGAATCAAATGGGGTGGCGTACGGCACGGTTGGTTGCTCTACTGCCTGATGGATCTGGAGTTACTGCTCCAGGATGACAACGATAATAGTAGTAACAGCACGGAGAGCAATCACATTTCCCCTTACGAAGTGACTGAGGAAGACCGAACGATTCTTGCCAAGATGCTGGAAGCCTCACAGACAGGAGATCCAACGGACAGTGCACGCTCCCTGGAGAAAAAGTGGAAGGATTGTGTACCATCCAGTAAACAAGAACGGGATTCACTACTAGAAATCTGGGCGGCCGCTGGTATTCTCGTTCCTATGGATACGCCAAGGAAACGTAAAGGTGGTTCAGGCGACTTTATCTTTGTCGCTACTTGGCAGGGCGATGATGGGTATCATGCCGAAAACGTACTTGATTACTTCGGCCCTTATCTGCCTCCAAGTAACCTCTAGATTGGTTTCATCTATTACATCTGATTCGCATGACCATCCATGCTCCAGGTTACAATACTGATATCGACAGATTTCGGGTTGAACTCGTATAATAAGAGGAAATGAGGATGATGGGAGTGAACCAAGCGAGTTTATGATGTACATACTGGCTTTCATATTGTCTTTTGCTGTCGTGGTTCTGCTGATTCCGCCGCTGGGCCGACTGGCGCACAAGCTGGATTTTGTGGACAAGCCCCGGGAAGATGTGGAGCGTAAGCTACACAGACAACCGATACCACTGACTGCTAGCTACGCGATATTTACTGGATTTTTCCTGACATACATTGCTCTTACTAAAGAATTGACCTGGGAGACAGCCGCATTGGTTGCGGGCGGCATGCTTCTCCTGACGATCGGTACGATTGATGACTGGTACAAAACCAAAGGAAAAGACTTTCCCGCGCTACCTAAAATGATTATTCAAGTCTCCGCTGCAGTGCTCGTTTTTGCTTCTGGTATTGCGTTTACCGGATTCGTGAATCCGTTCAATGCAGAGTATGTGCTCCTGCCGATCTGGTTGCAATTCATTCTGACGATCCTGTGGATTTTCGGAGTTACGACGGTGATTAACTTCTCGGATGGTATGGATGGACTGGCTGGTGGTTTGTCCGCGATCTCAGCGATCACGTTGTTTATTGTAGCGATTACGAAGGGCCAGAGCGATTCAGCACTGATGTCCATTACTTTAGTTGGGGTAACGCTTGGTTATCTCAAATATAACAAGGCTCCAGCCAAAGTGTTTATGGGCGATGCCGGCGCTACGTTCCTAGGCTTCATTCTAGCGGTCATCGCACTTGACGGTGCATTCAAACAAGCAACGATGCTGTCCATTTTCATTCCGATTCTGGCGCTGGGCGTACCGATTTTCGATAATATTTTTGTCGTGATCAAACGTTTCCTGCAAGGCAAAGCGATCTATCAAGCCGATGCAAGTCAGGCTCACTATCGCCTACTCCGTGCCGGTTTGAACCACAAACAGGTGGTTGCCGTGCTCTATCTGGTCAGCACTTGTCTGTGTCTGTCCTCCATTATTTTATTGTTAGTCGATATGTAAAAAAATCGTTGGATCACCCAATGCAAGCTATGCCAATGAATGATTCAATAGAAATACAAGAAGCCACCCCCATGTCGAATGAGGGTGGCTTTTTTTGTTATTGAATAACTTGTTACATGAGTATCAACTCAACAAGAACACATCAAGATTAGCCGTTTTTTTCTTATTCGTAAAAAACCTATGATTTAACCGCACCCGCCATTGCACCGCCAACGATAAAACGCTGCAACGCAACGTACAGCACAACCAGCGGCAACGTCACGATCAGAATCCCACACGCTAGTAGCGGCCAGTTATTCATATACTGCCCATAGAAGGTAAACAAACCTTTGGTAACCGGCTGATAATTCGGATCAGACAGATAAATGGTCGGCCCAATAATATCATTCCATACCCCGATGGCTGTGAGAATAATGCCTGTTGCCAGAATCGGCTTCATTAGCGGAACAAGGATGGTAAACAGATAACGGGTGTATCCGCATCCGTCCATGGCAGCCGCCTCATCCAGCTCGCGGGATACCGATTTGATATAACCGACAAACATCAGAAACGCAATGCCTGTGCCCGTCGTTTTCAGCAAAATGTAACCCGTTTGCGTATTATACAGCCCCAGTTGATTGATCAAAGAGAACTGCGGAATCAACGGGTTCGGCAAATACATGGAGATCAAAAAGAAAATATAAATCAACGTACTGAATTTCACGTATCTGCGAGCAAGCGGGAAAGCTGCAAATATGGACAAAATTAAGGTCAGCAGTGTGGACATGCCCGTGTAAAGCACACTGTTCCACATGTACTGCGAGAAACTACCCTTCGTCCATGCTTCGGCAAAGTTCTCCAGCCGTATGCCTTCCGTAAGTGCTACGGGATTCAGTAAATACTCCGTCTGTGTTTTCATGGACACATTAAACAGATAGAACAGAGGGAAGACGTATAGGGCAAGCATCAGCAGCACAATAATGTAGCTGATTGTTCTTGATGTTCTGCTCTGCTTCATTATACTTCCACCTCTCTTTTGCGAAGATAGAACAACGCGACCATCGAGATCGTAAACACAAACAGGAACTGAATCATTGCTACCGCAGAAGCCAGACCATAATCGGCTGAGCCGCTACCAAACGCTGTTGCATACACGTCAAATGCCAGCGTTGTTGTATTAAATTTACCGCCTGTGAGGACGTAGATAATGTCAAAGGTTTGCAGTGCGCCGATGATGGACAACAGCATATTCACGGTAAAAGAAGGAGCAATCATCGGGAACGTGATGTTAGTGAATGCTTTCCATCCCGATGCACCATCCATATAAGCCGCCTCGTACAGATCACTCGGAATCGTCTGCAGCCCGGCAAGGAAGATGGTCATGGAATACCCCATGTACATCCAGATCTGCACGAAAATAATCAGCTCAAAGGCAATATTATAATCCCCGAAAAAGTTCGAGCTCGTGCCAAAGAAATTCAGAATCGACTGCGCCGGCCCGCCAAGCGGATTCGCTACGAGCTGCCAGATCAATCCGGACACCGTTACACCAAGCACGACGGGCAAAAAGAATACCGCACGATACAGCTTGTCGCCTCGAAGCTTTTTGTTAATCAGGATCGCCATGAACAGACCCACTGCGTTTTGGATGATAACTACAGCAAACGCAAAATATAAGGATCGCCCGATCGCGTCCAGCCGGTCACCTGCATTAGATGCGCCAAAGAAGGTTTTATAATTTTCGAAACCGACAAAGCTCCACTCTTGTCCTCTCACTCCAGTCGCATCGGTAAACGAAAACAGCACCGTCACCAGTGATGGACCAAAACCAAACACGACATAAAGCAGTAGTGGAATGCTTAAATACAGATAAGGAATCAGCCGCGCCTTCCCTTTTCCAAACGGATACATCGTCCTCACACCTTTCATCGGGTAAAACCAAAAAACCGGAATAACAGCTGACTTGGCACGGGCTGGCCTGAAGGCTCTTACCCCAAGCGCTATTCCGGTGGTTACTATACTACAAAGCTTAGATCCATAACTTAGATGAGTCTTTAGTACACGAGTCCAATCATTTGTTTATTTTGGAGCCGCTGCATCCCAGTCTGCTTGTGATTTGCTCGCAAGTTCCTCTGGTGTAGCAATTGGCCCAGCGGGTTTAAGCATCTCTGCATGAACACTAGACTCAGCAATGTACTGTCCTACGTTCTGACGATTAATGAACAGCTGATCCCAGGAAAGCTTGAAGTTCTCCAGGTATGGTTGAATGTCTTTGATAAACTCACTCTTGATTTCTACATCAGGCTGTGTCGGAAGGAATCCGGCTGCATTAACAAAATCCGTATAGTTCCCTTTCTCCGACAGCATTTCAAGCCACTTCAGCGCATAATCCTTGTTTGGTGACTTATCTACTACCATCCAGGTCATATCGTATTTACCAGCCAAGTCTTTGTTCTTCGCTGCATCGTTACTGCCCGGAATCGGGAAATATCCAAACTTCAGATCAGGGTTAGCTGCTTGAATCGTCGTTGCATCCCACGTACCGTCCGCAATCATAGCCACCTTACCTGTAGCAAACAGACTTGGCAGTGTGCCGTAGTCAATCCCCATGAAACCAGGCATTGCACTGTTCATCAGCGTTTGAGCCTTTTGCAATACTTCAATCTGTACCGGATCAGTCAGCTTGGTTTGACCTGTCCACAGACCTTTGATGTAGCTCAGTTGATCATCATGAATCGAGGCTTGAAGCCCTTGCACCGCAAGGCCAATCGGCCAAACATCTTTACCTGCGAAGCCGAGTGCTTCTACGCCGTTATCTTTGAATACTTTGATGACGTTTTGCAGTTCATCCCATGTTGTCGGCACTTGCAGATTGTATTTGGCAAAAAGGTCTTTGTTGTAGAACAGGCCTGTGAATGCCACTTTACCCATATTGACACCGTACACCTTGTCGTTGTACGTCATCGCGTTCTGCACGTCAACTTCGTTATAATTCTTGATAAAAGCCTGACCCGACAAGTCACTGATCAGCCCTGCGTCGATCCACTGCTTCCACATCGGATCAGCCGCACCCTTGGACCAGTCTTGCGGAGCACCAACGAAGCTGGACTTGAGCGGAATGATATCTACATCGCCCGTGCTACCTGCGTTCATCCGTGTTTGCATTAGTTGATCATACGTTGCATCTGCCGGAACTGTTGTGTACTCCACTTTCACGTCCGGGTACTTCTCTTCAAATTTTTTATTAAATTCTTTGATGTAATTGTTGATATTCTCTTGTTGCCAGTGAATGATCTTTAACGTCACTTTTTTGTTTCCATCCGTAGACGCCTTCCCATCCGAATCGGTCGAACCGTTACCACATGCTGCAAGTACAAACATTAAAGCGGTTACAAGTGTAATAGATAAAATCTTTCTCTTCATATCACTTTCCCCCAACCATTCAAGATTAATTTACGATTCAACAAATTTACGAAATCAGTTTCGTTAATTACACCCTCATTATGACTTCACCTGATAAATTTGTAAATAGTTTATTTGAATTTTTACAAAATATGTGATGAAAACCGCGTCTGATATGGGATTGGGCGTTCTTCCATGGGTAGATTCACACTTTGTTTTACGAAAAATCTATTCGCTGGCTTTATTTTTCCACCTCTACTCTTCCTTCCGCTCTAGTTAAAATGAGCCTCTGTTTGTAGGAAATAAGGTTATTTTTACTAAAACCTAGTAGAATTTTCGTTAGATTTGAGAGCAAATACTTAAAAAATATCCATACATATCATAATCACCTCGACGATCACCCTTTCTGTTATTGACTCTCAGAAGCTTGTGACATAGAATGTTGGCAAGAAAGCAATAAAAAGGCACAGCCACAATCTACGAAACTAGTTTAGAATTTGAGGGATATATAATGAATATCAAAACGATAGCTCGTTTGGCCGGTGTGTCTGTTGCAACGGTGTCTAAAATTATTAACAACTACCCTGACATTGGCGAGGAGACACGCCAACGCGTACTTAAGATTATGGAGGAAACGGGTTATCGCCCCTCATCTTCCGCCAAAACACTGGCGACTAAAAAGTCCAATCTGGTGGGTGTTGTCTTTGCAGGGAAACTGAATGTCGATTTCAGTCACCCTTTCTTTGTAGAGGTCATTAATGCCTTTAAGAAACAGATCGGCCTGTTAGGATATGATCTGCTCTTCTTTTCCAATGAAAAGTTCTTAGATCAGGGTGAAGACTACCTGGCACGTTCCAAATATTTTCAAGTGGATGGCTGTATTATTATTGCGGGGGATGAGGTGGAGAGCAGCGTGTCTGACCTTGATGCAAGTCCCATTCCGTGCATCGGAATTGACATTGAGATGAATGGACAGAACTCCTGTTATATCATGTCGGATAACGAAAAAATCTCTACCAAAGTGGTGGAACAATTTTATATGAATGGGTATCGGGATCTCGGGTTTATCGGGCTCCAGCGCGCCTCCCTCGTGATGCAGCATCGGGAAAAAGCCTTTAAACAATCCCTAAAGCAGTTTAGTCTCGAAGAGAAACCGGAATGGTTGGTATACAGCCAAGATTATGCCGCTACCGATGGTTACGAGGCAGCCAAACAGCTGTTACAAGCAGATGTCTTGCCGCGAGCTGTATTCGCCGCCACGGACTTGCTTGCATTCGGAGCAGTACGGGCCTTCAAAGAGGCGGGATTACGCGTTCCCGAGGACATTGCTGTTGCAGGATGTGATGACATCGAAGCCTGTCGTTACAGTGATCCGCCACTCACGACCGTTAAGCAGGATACAGACAAAATTGGACGTCTTGCGGCAATGATCCTGTTCGACCTGATGAACAAACAAATGGATAATCGTTGCATTAAAGTAGAGCCGGAACTGGTATTGCGCCGATCCTGTGGCACGTTGCTGGCATACCAGTAAATAACGATCACTGGCGACTTCGGGCACAAACAACAAAAAGACGAAGCAGGGCTGTGTCTGCTTCGTCTTTTTTCACATTATTCATCTGCATTATGTCATTTTCCTGCATCCTATCTGCTACTCGGTGACATCCACAGGACTAGTGAAGCGAATCTCTTCACTCACGGATGGATCATAGTCTCCTGCCACAGTCGGTTACTTGAGAGTAGCGGTGGGAGGCAGCGGGGATTTACGCTGCCGCTCCAGCCATCCGGGCCGATCCAGCTCAAGGAGTCGGCGATATCGTTCTTCCCGAGCCAGCAGTTGTTCGTGAGAACCCTGCATGACGATGTTTCCATTTTCCACAAACACAATCTCGTCCATCTTCTCTGCACCAATCAGGTGGTGAGTGACCCAGATTAATGTTTTGCCTTGCAGGCTGTCCAGCATGGTGCGCATCAGTTCGCGTTCTGTCACGGGATCTAACCCTACAGTAGGCTCGTCAAAAATAACAACGGGCGTCTTCCGTAGCAACACCCTGGCTAGTGCAATCCGCTGACGCTCCCCGCCGGAGAAGCGCAGTCCTGTCTCTAGCATCGGTGTCTGATACCCCTGTGGCAGAGACTCGATCAGTTCAGCCAGACCAACCTGTGCAGCGACCTGACGTATCTCTTCATCCGTTGCATCTGGACGACCAATCCGCAGATTGCCTGCAACCGTCGTATTAAAGAGATGTGGACTCTGATTGAGTACTGCTATCACTTCGGTTATACTCTCGCCAAGCATCTCTACAGGCAGATCATTGATTAGAACCTTGCCGGATGAGGGAGACAAAGCACCTTGAATCAGCTTCAGTAATGTCGATTTACCACCACCGCTACGTCCAAGAATAGCCATACGTTTGCCCTGAGGCAGATGCAGAGAGATATCCTGAACGGCATATGCTGTCTCTGCTTCATACCGATAACTCACTTGCTCAATGCTAATATCCGCGCGCAGTTTCGGCGGAATGCGCAGACGGATTCGTCCATCTGCAGTCGTTCCCCGATCCGCTGCGGCTATATCATCGGTCGATTGCACCGCAACTGAACCAGATCGATGTCTGTTATGAGACTCCAATACTTGAGACTTCTTTTTCTGCTCTTCCCCATTCTGACGCACCTTACCCTCCGAGCCTTCCAACTTGCTTAATCGATCTAGAGATTCACGGTAATCCGGAATATGTCCTAGTGCATCGTTAACAGGTAGCAGTGATTCCGTAAGCGGGAACAAGACGAGCACAAATGCCGCGATCATAACCGCAGGTAGCTGGGCCGCTGTAGTCGTTTGTCCTGCCCACATGGTGACCCAAACAACCATCCCGCCAATGAAGCATTGCGCGATAAAATCGCGTGAGCGGTTCCAGCGACGCAATCTACGGCGAATCTGATCAGCATACTCCTCGTCCTCTTCCTGCCATTGCACGAACGCTGCCGCTCTGCCACTGGCAATCCAGTCTCCCAGCCCGAGTACGCCGTCGGTCAGACGTGTGTACAGCTTGCTGTTTTCTCTTTTGAGCTGCACACGCCATCTCCAGGTCAGTTTTAAAGAAATTGCAGGAAGCAATGCAACAATAAACAACATATACAGTGCCATCCATAGTGCAAACATCGGATCTACACTGCCGAATACCAGTACAGCCGCTCCGTAGATCACAAGTGCTGTAACAGCCGGGAATACGGTACGAAGATATATATCTTGCAGACGTTCTACATCATCGGCCAGTGCACCAAGCACGTCACCGGTTTGCATTCGCGAACGCAGAAACAGAGCCTGTGGTTCCAAAATGCGATAGAGCTTCACTCGCTGATCTGCGAGCACACGCAAAACAGCATCATGTCCTGCCAGCCGCTCGACATAACGGAACACCGCCCGGAAGATACCAAAGGCACGTACACCTACAATCGGAACATAGACCATCAAAATATTTTCAGGACGCAGCGCAGACTTGGAGATCAGATATCCGGAGGTAAAAAGGAGCATCACCGCACAGAGAGCCGCGCATGTGCCCAGTGCAATCGCACCGATCAATCGCCAGCGGTACTGTACCGCGTATGGAGTAATCCAGCTATTTTTCCCACCTTGTGCTTCGGTCTCTGTCCCTGGGTGTCCGGATCTCATCTCATATCGCCTCCATCTGCGCTTCAATCATGTGATAATATACCCCTTTTCGTGCAAGCAGTTCCTGATGTGTGCCTGTCTCCGCTACCGTACCGCCATCCATGACAATAATGCGATCCATATGCGGCATCCAGTGCAGACGATGCGTTGCCAGAAAGACAAGTTTACCTTCAAACAAGGGTAGCATCGTCTGCTTCAATTCATATTCGGTCTCGACATCCAGATGTGCCGTAGGTTCATCAAGCAACAGAACACTGCGTTCACTCAGCAAAGCTCTTGCCAGCGCCACACGTTGCTCCTGACCTCCGCTGAGCTGTCTGCCTCCTGCGCCAATCTGTTCATGCAGTCCATTTGCCAGAGATGACAATAGCTTTGTCAGCCCCGCTACCTGTGCCGCTTGAGCTACTTCCGCATCGGATGCCTCCGGCATGTAAAAACGAATATTATCCGCAATGGAACCACTGAAAATATACGGATGCTGCGGAATCGCCGCCGTCTGGCTACGCCAGGCCTTGAGCCGTTCCAGACTTAGAGGCTGGCCATTGACCAGAACTTGTCCGGCTGTTGGAAGCTGAAAACCCGCGAGAACATCGATAAGCGTTGATTTTCCCGCTCCACTGGCACCGATAATTCCGATCTTACCAATACCCTTCAGCTGAAAGCTCACATCCTGAAGGGAGTAGGCTCCCTCTGCTTCATGCTGGACCTGAATATCCTTCAGCGCTAATCGGCTATGCTCTCCCCAAGATGATGAAGTTGCCACATCTTGCATCACATGTTTATCCCGGTTAAATACCACTCGCAGCTGTGAAGAGGAGACAGAACCATTTTCATTTTCACCCAACACTTCAGCTTGATCCAATGCACTTGCATAAACCTCTGTCTGACGTTGTTCTGCGGCCTTGCCTCGTTCAATCACTTGATTAATTGCTTCTCCAGCTTCCTTGCCATCCAGAGTTGCGTGGTAATCTGCACCCAACATACGTACGGGCAGGAAATACTCAGGTGCTAGAATTAATACCGTTAGAGCAGGAAACAGTGACATATGTCCTTCCGTAAGCCGGAGTCCGAGACCTACTGCAACGGACGCAACCGACAACATGGTGAAGAAATCCAGCGCAAATGAGGACAAAAAGGCCATACGTAGTGTGGACATCGTTGCTTTTCGGTATCGCTGGCTTACTTGCATGATGGAGCCTTCGTGTGTTTTGCTTTGCCCCAGCGTTTTCAACGTTTCCAGTCCACGCAGTGTATCCACAAAATGATTCGCCAGCGCTTTGTAGGACTTGAATTGTCCATCGATCTTACGCTGAGTCGCCAGACCAATGAGGATCATAAATACGATCAGAATCGGTAGCGTCAGCATTAATATCACACCGGACATCGTATCCAGTTTGAATACATAAAGCAGAAGGACAACAGGTATAAACCCCATGCCCAACATACGCGGGATAAACAGCTCCAGATACGTTTTATATTGGGAAACCCCTTCACGTGCCAGTGTCACCAGATGTCCCGTACCTTCTGTCTTGGCATAACGTGGCCCGAGTCTAAACCATTGTTCCGTCATCTGTTTACGCAGATCGGTTCCGGTTCTCTCCGCATACCGCGTAGTGACAAGTTGTAACCAGAATGACAAGGCATAGCGGGCGGCAAAAGCAGCCAGAAACAGCAGCAGCACCGGATACTGTGACGAAACCGTGGCACCTTCGAACAATGCCGTAATCGCCTGTGCCAGCCATTTGGCCTGCATAATAATCGTCATCGCCTGCAACAGCACCAGCGCAGATGCCAGTGCGAGTACCGGCCGGATGCCAGGCAGCTTCATTAGCCCGCGTCCCATGTCAGTACTCCAGGTGGTGCTGTTCGTTCAGACGTTTGCGGAAAATATAATAACTCCAGATCTGATATCCAAGTACAAACGGCAACAAGGTGTACGCAACAATAGTCATCACTTTTAATGAATAAGGTCCCGATGCTGCGTTATATACGGTCAGATCAAATGCCGAATTGATGGAACTCACCATAACTCGTGGGAACAATCCGATAAATACGGAGGCAAAAGCAATGGCAATAACCGCACCTGTCATCCCTAAAGCCCAACCTTCTCGTTGCTGACGAATGAAGTAAACCGCAAAAGCCAGTGCCGTAGCACCAAGCAGAACCATAATCCAGAGCGCCCAGCCACGAACAGCAAACACATCGGTCATCAGATAGGTCAACAATGCGTATATTGCAAGCACTGCAACCAGCGGTATCATCAACTTTTTCGCCAGGTGAAGTGCCCGTTCTCTCAATTCACCTACGGTACGCAGGGAGGCAAATAACAGCCCGTGAACCAGACATAATAGCGTTACACTCAAACCACCCACAACGGTGTACGGATTCACAATATCCAGGAAACCGGCATGCATTTGCATTTGCTCATCAATGGGCAGACCTTTCATCAACGTTGCAAAAACAACCCCAAACAGGAATGGCAGTAAAGTACTTGCCACTACGATAATAAAGTCCCATGTTTTACGCCAGCGCTGCTGTTTCATTTTACTGCGGAACTCAAAGGCGACGCCGCGTCCAATCAACAACAGCAACACAACCACCAGTGGCAGATAGAATCCGCTGAACAGCGTTGCATACCAGTGCGGGAAAGCCGCAAACATGGCACCGCCTGCGGTCAGCAACCAGACCTCGTTTCCATCCCAGAACGGACCAATCGAATTGATTAATGTACGACGTTCACGATCTGTTTTGGCAATCAGACCCGTAGACATCCCTACCCCGAAGTCGAATCCTTCGAGAAAGAAAAAACCGATAAACAATACGGCGATCAGTACAAACCACAACTCACTTAGTAACAACGGAATACCCCCCATCTACGCCAAACGGATCAGCCGGCTCATCATGCTCGTCTGACTTATCGACGGCATATGGACCTGCTTTGATTTTGCGTACAAACAGATACACCATCACGATGCCAAGAACCGTATACGCCGCAGTAAAGGCAATCGTGGAGAACAAAATCATTCCTGCGGAAACATTAGGTGACACACCTGCCTCGGTCGTCATATACCCAAACACCGTCCATGGCTGTCTTCCGACTTCAGTCATAATCCATCCTGCGGAATTCGCAATAAACGGCAGGGAGATCGCAAAGACCATCAGACGCATAAACCAAGGTTTCGCCACTTCCAATTTCTTGCGCCAAGCCAGATATGTACCATACATCGCGAGCATAATCATCAAGCCGCCCGCAGCAATCATGACACGGAAGCTCCAGAATGTGGTTCGTACAGGAGGAATATAGTCTCCAGGTCCGTACGTCTGCTGGTATTCGGCATTCAGTTCTTTCATGCCTTTGACACTACCGGAAAATTTACTATAAGAGAGATAACTGAGTAATCCAGGGATTTTGATCTCACCGGAGTTCTCCTGTTTATCCGGGTCAATGGAGGCAATAACCGTCCACGGTGCCGGGTCTTCGGTTGTTGTCCAGGTTCCCTCACTTGCAGCCATCTTCATCGGCTGTGTTTCCACCAGATATTGAGCTTGGAAGTGCCCTGAGAAGGCCACGCCCAGCGAGGAGACAAGACCGATAATAACCGCGATGTTAAAGGATCTGCGGAATACTTCGACATCCTTCTTTTTCATTAACTTATAAGCACTAATGCCCGTCACGACAAAGGCTCCCGTCATTAACGCACCAAAAATCGTATGCGGGAATTCAACGAGAAACTGCCCATTTGTAATGAGTGCAAAGAAGTCATTCATCTCCGCCCGGCCATTATTGATGGCGAATCCAACGGGATGTTGCATAAACGAGTTCGCTGCCAGAATCCACACCGCTGACAGGAATGTGCCGACAAATACGAGCCAGATACAGGCCAGATGCACTTTTTTGGACAACCGATCCCAACCGAATATCCATAAACCGATAAATGTGGACTCCATAAAAAATGCCAGCAAAGCCTCGATCGCCAGCGGCGCACCGAAGACATCACCAACAAAGCGGGAATACTCCGACCAGTTCATACCGAACTGGAACTCTTGCAAAATACCGGTGACCACACCGACGGCAAAGTTAATCAGGAACAACTTGCCCCAGAACTTGGCCATCGTTTTGTAAATCTCTTTTCCCTTCGCAACATACAACGTCTCCATAATGGCTACCAGCAGCACGAGGCCAATGGATAGCGGTACGAAGAAAAAGTGGAAAATCGTTGTAAGTGCATACTGGATACGCGATAGCATAATCGGATCCATACCTTTACCCCTTCTTTCTGTTCGCTTTAGCAAGATACGTAAATGGCTTTGAAGCGGGCTTCTTCGCTGTCTGTCCTCCAAATACGTTGATGAACGTATTGTGCCAGATTACCTAATTTTCACATGTGATAATTATCACTAACTCGTCCCTCTTACGTAAAAAAAGTGACCTCGGTCACACAATAGATAAAATTAAGCCTATTTATCAGGCTTGTTCGTTGCCTGATTGGTCTTGACTGATGCACGTATTCATGGAAGTTGTTCATGTTTGGAGACAAATGCCCATATGTTAGTGTCAGACGGAGATATGTGAAGTGCTACAGCGGCTTTTTACATACCAAAAATCCCTTATCAAAGTGTGGTGAGTTACAAATGGAACATGCTGAACCGTTAACAGATGTGGATCCAAAGCCAAAACAGAGGGAAGAAGAGGATATAAAACAGGCAACAATGGACCTGTCTGTGTCCACAGATCTTGCCGTTCAATATGTGATTTTCCCGCGAAAAGGAGGCTGGTTATCCTTCCCCTACCCGGACATCGTTGCTTTATTTGCAGCTCAAGAAGGCACGATCTTATATGTCAGTAGCCGTACGGCTGAGGAAGAGGGATTACCAAAGTCCATTCAGGCGATCTCTCTTTCGGAGGCGGAGAACCGATTACAGGAACCACATACAGTTGCAATCGTCGCACACCCATACTGGCTTATAGCTGTAGCTTCACTACAACCTGAATTATGTATTGCACTACTGCCTGAACCCGTAGGAGATGAAGCCGCATCTCCACTCTGGGAGAGCAATATCTCCAGACTTGTCGGCATTGCCGATCTAGTGGCCACATCCTCGGAAACCCGGTATATGAAGCTGCTCTTTCAAGGTACCCGTGCCATCTGGCTAGGGGGAGAAGACACTTCACCAGCCGGTTACATCCATTATGACGGTACACGTATTCCACTGCGCGATTATGAGATATTTTTTATGCATGCACTTCAGCAGGTACTGACTGGTAAACCAGACCGCGTTACCACGCTTCAATGTCGTTTGCGAGCTGACTACTACAGACAGCTCCGAGCCAAAACAGGTGCTCATGAAACCATCTCGTTTCTTCTGTCCGCATATGAGTATTTACTGGAAGATTCACGTGCCGCCGCCTCACTCAAGGAAGCATTCACTCATGCTGTCATCAACGGAAGGCAGGATTGTGTGGTGTCTCATTACCGGTTCCTCTCCGCCATCTATGCGAGATCAGGTCAGATTGAAGAAGCTCTACAGGTGTTTGGCATCAGTGCAAATAACGAGCAGGAACGTCATCATTATGAGCAATTGTGCCGCTGGCTTGAAGCCGGAGAGGAACAGTTGGTTCGAGCGGAACTGCTGCGCATCAATGATGATTACGGCAGTGCTCTGCGCGTTCTGGATGAGCTTGGCGGGGAAACGGCAAGGCATTGGAAGTTCCGTATCTATCAGGAAACAGAGTGTGTGGAGGATGCGCTCGCGCTCGTTCATGCCAGTGATATTCAGGATGCGACCAGCCTTCTGCAATATCGACAACTATCCGGGACGGCACTGGCTCTTCGAGGGGAACGTCACGGTGCGGTAAGGCTGTTTCTGGAGACAGCTGTGGAGGATGAAGAGGCCTTAGCTCGGATTATGGAACTGGAGCTGCTCGATCAAGCCGTACAACAGTTGCTTGGGGAGGTGCCTTAATGATAGACCCGAAGAAGCGCAGAACCCCTGGAAGTAGGCCCGTTATGCATGATTCGCTTCAATCGTCTTCGAGTTCCGAAGCCCAAAGCCAAAACTTCTCAAGTCAAGTTCATCGCATCATTAACTCACGGATCGAAGAGGAAACGAATTCTTCCGCGAGCCGTGATGTAGAGGTAGACGCATACGAACAAAACTCTCCCGTACGTCGGGTGCGCAAAAATAAAAACAACAAGCTGACTGCCATGCTTCAGGTACGTAATGAGCAAGGACGGTATCTGGAAGAAGTGTTGCAAAATCTGAGTGAATTCGTGGATGAAATCGTCATTGTGGATGATGCCAGTACAGATGGAACACCGGAAATATGCAGAGCTTTCCCAAAAGTAGTTCGTCTTGATGTGTTACAGAAGCCACTGTTTGCCGAAGAGTGGCGCCTTCGCAACACGTTATGGCAAGCTGCCGTCAGTACAGATCCAGACTGGCTTCTCTCGGTAGATGCCGATGAACTATACAGTGCTGATGCCAAAAAGGCAATGCGCAAACTCATTGATCAGGACTACGCAGACTGGTTTGCCTTCCGATTCTACGATATGTGGGGTTGCCGAACACATTATCGGGAGGATGAGCTGTGGTCCATGCACAAACGTCACACTGCCTCCCTTGTCCGTTATATGCCGGGCTATCCTTACTTTTACCCGCAACAGAATCACCATGTTCCTCGTCTTCCCGCGTCCTGCACCGTGTTACCAGGGGTATGCACTGAACTGAAAGTTCAGCATCTCGGCTGGGCTGGAAGTTTGGAGGATCGGGTACGCAAATATTTACGTTACAAACGTATTGATCCGCATGGGGAATGGGGCAACCCAGCGCAGTATGAGTCCATTCTGGACCCTGAACCGCGCCTGCTCCCTTGGAAGGAGGAGTCGTAATATGGGTGTGGTCAGCATACTGACCCATAGTTTTACCGATGGTTACAACCGGGAGTTTGGCCGGGTATTTGGCGGCGGGCTGGAACGTTATATTCTCGATCTATGCAGTGTCATCCGCGGACTCGGACATATTCCCGAGGTACACCAGCTGTCCTATTTCGAATCATTCCAGACCCGAACCGAACAGATCGACGTCTATGGTTACGATTACGACATGGAAAATGTACCGGAAGCTTTTGACCGGATGGCCGCAGCCGCTCGCGGTCCAATCATCTATGCCAGTTGCCTGTGGCAACCCATCACCTATAAACCTGGCAGTCTCGGAATATGCCATGGCATTAATTGGGATCGCCCCCGTCTGCCGCTTGAGACGAAACGCCAGGTTGCCGATCACATTCAGCTCGCGCTGGACGGACTGGTTCGCATCGTTTCGGTAGACTCTCATTTCCAGACTTTCTGCAGGGCAGCTTGTATGTATACCGATTCAGAACAAATTGTGCTGATTCCCAACGCAGTGGACACCTCTTATTTCATCCCGGCTCCGCCAAGCAGGATGCTCACACCGCAGCATGAAGAGGAATGGATGACGGCATGGAAAAGAGACACCGCACTTCAGGCTGAACATGAAGACACCCTTGTTCAGGAATACAAAGAGGATGCAGCAGATCATCATACAGCAGGCCTTAATGATTCAGAGTTATATCGCAGTTCAGGAGAAAAAGCCAGAACGAAGAATTTTAAGCGAGAGCAAAGTGAAGACTCCGGCGCTGATGCTGTTTCTTTCGAAAACGGGTTTGCGGAAATCACTCCTCATCAAGGTCAGGGTCATACGAACAACGCTGTGGATGTACCAGTCCCACGTCCAATCCGCATTCTATATCCACGCCGCATCAGTAGCGAGCGCGGTATTATTCCTATGATGCTGGCGGCAGATAAGCTGCTCGGGGCTTTTCCAGATGTGGAGGTTGAATTTGCCGGAGAACTGGTCGAAGGCAGTACGGTGGGCAGAGCCTTTCGCTATTGGCAGCGTACACATCCGCATACAGCCCGCATCTACCAGCATACGTACGATTTCAAAGATATTCGTGACGCTTACCATCAGGCAGATATCGTTGTCATTCCTACCCTATTCTCGGAGGGAACCTCCTACGCATGCCTGGAAGCGATGAGCTGCGGTCTTCCGGTGATCGCTTCCAATGTCGGCGGACTCAATGATCTCATTCAGGATGGGTTCAACGGATTGCTCGTACCTCCGGGTGAGCAGGCACTGACTGCCGCGCTCATCAGGCTCGTTCAAGATCGCTCCGAGCGGGAGCGGCTGGGGATCTATGCGCGCGAAACCGCACTGTCTTATGATCTGTCCATATGGCGCAGCCGGTGGAGCAGGGTACTGGAATCTTTTTTAGCTGAAACAGGATTGAAGGAGGCGATTCAAACATGATGGACACACCCGACACCACGGCAATAATGGAATCAAGGTACATCCGGCAAAGCGATCCGAAGACAGACACGCTCGTTTTTCCGCTTCATCCCGCATGGTGGAGCCGTCCTTATGAGTATGAATGGGCAAGGCAATTCGCGCGTTCAAGCGACGTAGTGCTGGATGCAGCCTGCGGTATTTCGCACCCGTTCAAGTTTTGGCTCACGGAACATTGCCGCGAAGTTCACGCATGTGATTGGGATGAACGCATCTTGTCGGAAGAGGCGATTCGTCTAGATATTGCGGCTGATTTTGGCGAACAGGCGGCTCTCCATCTGCCCGAACATTACCTCACCCGGCTTCACCGCGCTCAGGCCAATCTGGCTCAGCTTCCATATCGTCCCGAGCAGTTTGACCGCGTATTCTGCATCTCTGTTCTGGAGCATCTGGACACGGGCACGATGTTGCGGGCTTTTCGCGAATTCGCTCGGGTGTTGAAACCACGCGGACAGTTAATCGCCACTTTTGATGTGCCCGAGATGCGACCGGATTTGCTGGAAACGATCATGGCTGTCACAGGGCTGATGATTGAAGATAAGTTAACTGTGGAAGAGCCTACGGACGCCATCTCCTCGGAGATGTACGGCGCGCCCATCCGCTGTTTCAGGGCTGTCATATGCAAGACGGGAAAGGGATAGTGTCGTTAGTGAGGCACAACATTTTAATACACCTATCTTTACACACGTTATACAGTACTTCATCCGATCTATATAATTTGAACTAAAGATTTTACATAGTCCACTCCGATGACAGAAGAACCTGGAGAGTAGCGGTTATCCCCAGATTTTTTTGGATTCCATTTTCTACAGGGAAAAATCCGGTGATAAGCATATGCTTCCGATGTAGCTTTCTTACAGAAAGCTTTTAGGCGAGCGCTTCGCTTTTCCAGGTTTTTTCTGTCCTCTCGTTATTGTGTAAAAGAATAGTTCAACTTATATAGCATCTAAATAAGCACTCTCATAGAGGCTTTTGATAAGAAAACAATCGGGTGTCCAAACGTAATATGAGGAAACGGTAGTGTTACGGATTGCATAACGAATTGCATAGTTATATGTTTATCCGTCTGAACCAGCAGGCCAAACTTGTGGTAAATGCAGTGTGTGCCGGGATGCCCCCGGCTTTTTTGCTATGCTGTGAAGTCGGGGCATCCCGGGGTATCCGGCGCTATGGGTACGCCGGATTACAGGTATACCAGCAGCATGTTGCACTGCTGCTGGAAGGTTGGGGCATGGGCTGCGCCAGAGGCCGTCAGGCGCAGCAGGGTCTGTAGGCCCGGCGGCGGGGTCTTCGCCGGGCGGCCTTGGGCGGCAGCAGGCCGTGCCGTGATCCGGGCCGCGCAATCGGCCCAATCACGCGCCAGGCTCTGCCGCCTGGCGAGCAGCGCGAGCGTGCCCGCCAGGAGCGCATGCGCTGCGAGCGCCGGGGCGGGCACTTCGTCCGCGCAGGGCGCTGCGCGCCGCTAGGCATGCCGCATAGCGCAAGCGCCCTGCGCGGACGCAAGCGGGCGCGCACAGCAGCCCGCAGCGGGCCGCAGGCGGGAGCGCTGCAAGCAGCGCCAGCGAGGCGGCTGGCGGCAGGGCCTGCAGCAGGTGCAGCCATGCGGGCCAGGCGCCCACGGCGGCGAGCGCCTGTGCGGGTAGCGCCATGCTGCTCGCGTAAGCGCCGCACGTTGCTGCGCCCTCGCCTTGCAGCAGCGCCTCGGCCGCACGCGCCACCTCCGGCACGGCTACACGCTGGCGCGTTGCCGCCGCACGCCCGGGCACGCCGCGCTCACGCTGCTTGTGGCCCAGCGCCCACAGTGCCAGCGCAGCCTCGGGCCCATGCTGCGCATGCGTTGCCCACAGCCGCAGTGCCGCCCTCGCGGCTGCATCCTCGCCGATCTGGGCCAGCGCCAGCCCCTCGGCAAGTGGCTGCTCGCGCTGCACCGGGCCCAGCGTCCATGCATGGCGCAACAGCCATTCCGGCCGATGCGCCGCCAGCGCAACAGAGACCAGTGCTTGCCACGACGCTAGCGGCAAGCTCCCCCACTCGGCTACGCCAGCAATGGCCTGCGGCCGTCCCGTGGCTGCCCCAAGGAGCAACATTCGCTGCCATGCTACCCCGTTGCCGGGCTGTATGCACAGCGCTTCCGTGTAGGACGCTTCCGCTTCTGCCCAGCGGCCATCCTGTTCATGTGCCATGCCTTCCAACGTCAGGCTACGGTAGCTTCCGGCACCGGACACCGAGGTATATCTCCCTGCTGTCGATGCGGCGGATTTCGCCTGCTTTAACCATTCTAATGCACGATCTGCACGGTTCTGATCCAGTTCCAACACAGCCGCAAGTTCAAGTAGGTCCGGGAAATCATCATATACCGTTACCCAGTTCTCCACCACAGAGAGCGCCAGCTCAATCTGCCCCAACTCTCTCCACGTATATGCTGTTTTTAGTACCACATCCGAATGATATCCACACGTCGGATCAAGCTTTGCCAGCAGCGGCAGCAGTAATCGAATTGCTTCATCATACTTCGCTTGCTGAAACCACTCTGCAGCCAGCGCATAGAGCAGTTCCTGCTGATCTGGTGTCTGTTGCAGAGCCAGCCGAATCAATCTCATGTTACGCACATCTTTTCGTTTAGTAGCAATCACTTTATCCAAATAACCGTAATGAACAACCTCGATGTCCGAATGACGAATCCCTTGCGGCATCAGCGCAAAAATAGAAGAAGCGACTTCCTCATGGATTCTTCCATGAAAAGCAATTCGGGGGTCATTTCGAAATAAACGGCACACCTCGTCCGTTACACGTTCTTCGCCTGAGTTACCCAGCAGACTCGTCACCTTAACCCAATACCCCCAGCTCTCTTCACTCCCCGCTTTGAGCCATTCCATTAGCTCTGACTTTGTCCATAACGTATGCATCCACATTTCATCGGCATCCAGTACCAGAATCCATGTAAAACTTGCGGCAGCAAGTGAAAGATTACGCGCCTGGCTAAAGTCTCCGTTCCACTCTGCACTAATGATGGTTGCATCATATCGCTGAGCAATAGCTACGGAATCATCCGCTGAACCTGTATCCACGATAATGATCTCGTCTATGATTTCACGTACTGAAGCCAGACAACGTTCCAGAAACTCGCTTTCATCCCTCACGATCATACATAAGCTAATACCTTCCTTCACCCGTACCCTGCCCTCCTTCCGTCAAAACTCTCCCTGAATATCCTTCGCCTTCCATGTATTGTCCGCCGCTCTTCCGACTTAGCCCTCGAATCCGTCTGCTCCAGGCAACTCCAGCCGAATATGCTGAATGACAGGCCAGTGTGCAAGACGCTGCCTTTTCCCAGGCTCCACCTGTTCCTTATCAGATGTCAGTTGCGCCAGATGGTGATCTGCTGCACGAATTAGTCCTTTAACTAGCCAGCTCGTTCCGCTAAGCGTATCCGAAGCTCCTGTAAACGGTTCTCGAATCAACTTTTCGGCATCGATTATCTCCCGTTCAACTTGTTCTCCCTGACTTCTCTCCTTCGCCAGTCTTTTTTCAGTTGCATCATGCACCTCATCCAGCAGTTGCCTCCCCCGTTGAATCAATCCATGCAGCGCCTGCCATCTTCCAGACTGAACACAGCCTTCCAGCATCAGCCCGAGAGCTTGCCATCCGTCGTACAACTCTGCATGGTCTGCGTCCGCCACACCCTCAAGTGTAGCTGCATTCTCCAAGTTCGATCTGTTCCCCATCTCTACTGCGAGCTTTCCCCATCCTGTAGACCCTGACTCTTCCTCAGATGCACTCTCCCTGCCCTCGCCTACCTGTGAGCCGTTCATCAGCCAACGGGTGAAGGCATCCTGGAATTTCATTTCCTGCCCCTCTTTCCCACTCAGCCATTGCAAACGTTCAAGCCAACGGGCAGCCATAGGTGCAAATGAGCCCTTTTTCCGCTTCACCGTTTCGAGTTTCAAACGCGCGCTACTCCAGTCCCCTCGCTGTACATGCAGAACAGCCTCAGCTATAGAACGTTTCTCCCGTTGCTCGCCGGAAGAAGCAGACGGTAACTCCCCGAGCAGTTCAAGCGCCGCATCGTAACAATGGCACTGTTCCAGAATACCTAGTACTTTAGATAAAGCTTCCTCCGAGCTCATGGCAAAACGCGACTCCATCACCGCTGGAATCTGCCCCTCCTGCCCGGATACCCGCATGATTCGAAATAGGCGATACAGTGGCGGTACCAAGCTGGATTTTGCCCGCACCGTTTCCACATAAGCATCGACCGCTCCCTCAAGATCGGCCTTTCCTTCCAGCAAGCGGCCCAGCGTGTACCATGTCTGGTATGTGCCCATGCCTTCCTCTGTGTGAAAAATCGCTGGCGGTGGCCCTTGCTGAACGGCTTTACGAAGCCACATCTCAGCAGCATCCGTATCCCCCACAGCATCCGCACATATCGCCCGATGATGCATCAGGTCTGTGTATTCTGGAAAAAGTTCCAGCGCCGCGTCCACACATTCCAATGCCTCCTGCCAGCGCTCTAAATGCTCCAGACAGCGGACTTCGTATTTCAGCAGCAGATGAGCATAACTGGTCACTGCAGGATCAATCATCTTTCGAGCTTTAACAAACGATTCGAGTGCCTTCTCCGCTTCACCCACACGCAAATACTCCACGCCCAAGTTATAGTGATGGAACGGTTGATCTGGCTCTTCTTCCACCGCCTGTTGTAGCAAACGCACGTTGCGATTCACCTTGTCCTTGCGTTCCACAACCACTGTCTGATACCCGTAATGGTGAATCACCATGTCTGTGATATGAAACGCGGCCTCCGGATTTCGCTCACAGATCGCCGCCGCAATCTGCTCATGGATGCGACCTTTGAACCGATGCTCAGGATGACTGCGAAACAAACGTAGCACCGGATTGACCGTTGCGCCCTGTTGGCCCGAACCCGTATAGTTATGAATGTTTAGAAACAATCCGTCGCATCCGCTGACTTCCGTCCAGCTCCTGATCTGCTCCCGAGCTGTCGCTTCCAGCGCCTCGTCCGCATCAAGAAAGAGAATCCAGTCGCCGGAAGCCTGCTCCAGGCCAGCATTTCGCGCGGCGGCAAAATCATCGCACCACGCAAACTCAACCACCGACGCGCCATACTCCCGCGCAATGGCCACACTGCGATCAGATGATCCAGTATCTACTACAATGATCTCATCCACCACATCCCGCACACTTTCAAGGCAACGTGGCAACATCTCTTCCTCATCCTTGACGATCATGCACAGAGAGATCCGCTCGGCCTGACTCCGCTGTCTCTGATGCTGATGTGCCTGCATGATGATTCCTCCTTTCTTTTGCATGATATACTGTCCGCCAAGGTATCCCCTCCGCTGTTCGCAACTGTTGTTCCAAAGCCAGTTGCTGATCCGCAAGCACTCTAACCTCGGAAGAACGATTCCGTTCCTGACGAATTAAACCAAGGGCCATCTGCAAGTAACAGATAGCCGCTCCAGCACGGGCTTTACTGAAATCCGGTTTTTGCTCCAGTGCCTGTTCCAAGAGCGACAGTGCTTGATCCAAATGTCCTTTGGAGTACAGCGTTTCGCCCAGACAGAACAGCCCTTCCGCATCCAGTTCTCCTTCCGTCATACACTGAATCAGCATCTCGGCGGCAATCATCGTGTATCCATGCTGGTGCAACAGACCCGCATAATTCCGCCGAATTTCTGTTTCTGTCCTCTCAGGATCTGACATGATACGAACCAGTCGCTCATGCAACTGCTGTGCGATGACCAAATGCCCGCTCTGAATCGCACGAGCCACTAACTGCCTTGCGATCATTTGCACAGGTTCACTCCATTGCAGAAGCTGCCCATCCGATACAGCAGGTACAGGAGCGGTAGAAGAACTAGCTGATAGAGCTGCAGGCTTATACTCAAACAGTAATCGGTCCGCTACCTTCCACATTCCCCTCTCTAGAGGAGATACTTTAGCGAAGAAAGATGCAGGCAAACGCCTGCCACTCGCCCAACACGCTAGCGCCCAATCACTTCGCTCATCCGATTGAAGGCTCATATCAGCAGCATCCTCCACTCCTGACGTGATGACAGCCGAGAAAGAGGTCCGTTTATGATCCTCTCTATCCGCTTCTCCCCAGCTACTCTGAGCGAGATTCCATGCATCGGTAACTTGGCCTGCACACAACATCCAGTGAAGTTGATCACCTACTGGAATATGAATATGGGATGCCTCACCACCCAGAAGAAGTAGTGCTTGTTTATACGCTCCACAATTAGCGAGGGCATAGAGCACATGCATCAGCACAATCTCCGTTTCCTTTCCCAAATAGGGATGTGGCCGGTTCATTTGATCTGCATGATCTGTCGTCACATGGATCTGATGTAATCGATGAGCTAGATGAAGCAACCGATCTGCAATGGATTCGTCCGAAACTCCCTGTTGTTGTAGTGCATCCGCCAGCCCCATCCAAGCCGGTCTGTAGGTAGATAGATGCTCCAGGGCAAGCTCATATAGCCGAACCGCTTCCTGCCCGAATCCCCGTTGCTGTGCCAGCCGAGCCATCGATGTATATGCCCGGTAACTGCAAGAGCCTGCTTCTGTCACGTAAAAAGCTTTGACCACGGCTTCACCGCCGCCAGACCTTCCGTGATCATTCGGACTAGAGCCACAGTTGCACGCCCGTGCATAGGCACGATAAGCCCGTTCCTGCAAGCCTTGTCGCTCCAACACTTCACCGTATATCAAATGCAGATCAGCGTATGCAGGGTAACGTTGAGTTTCTTCGGAAAGCAACAGATGTGCTTCTTCGTAACACTCCAGTTCTACCAGCACTTTGGCCAAATCTCTCACAAGGGTGGAGCGATAGGGAGCTTGCCATTTGGCCTGTTTCAGTGACTCACGAAATGCCTCCACCGCCTGTTCCAAATCACCCAACTGGCAGCGTGTTACGCCCAGATTATACAGGTGAAAAGGATCTGCAGGATGATCGGCAAGCTCCCGCTCGATCAGGCGCAAATTACGCTTGCTCTTATCCCCTTTGGCGATTACGGTAGCAAGATAACCATCATGCCCCAGACGCAAAGGAGCAAGCGGCTCTTCTTCGACTTCTACATCTATTTCTACTTCAACAGCTGCTGAATGATCTACTGTACTTATTTCCAGTGAATCTAAGTGTATATCGCTCTTACTTATGGACTTATTTGGTGTAACGGCATCGCTCTGATAATCCGTATTTTGGCGAAACAACTGCTCATGAATGCGCCCTGTGTACTGGTAACCGTGCTGAGCACGGAACAGCCGTACCGGATGGGACAGGATCTTGTCCTCTATCCCTTCGCCGTATTGATTTTCGATCGTGATGCGTAATCGGGTGATGCTCTTATGGATGTTTGGCAAAACATTCATCAATTGATCCAGACCTTCGATGACATACTCATCGGCATCCAGACAGAGAATCCATTCGGTCGTTGCCAGGGGCAGGCTAATATTTCGGGCTTTAGCAAAATCATCTTCCCAACTGGCGTGTAGCACTGTCGCACCATATGTTCTGGCCATATCAGGTGTCCGATCGGACGAGCCTGTATCCGTAATGAACCATTCCGAACCCGCTTGCTTCAAGCTGTCCAGACAGCGGGGAAGGTGATGCTCTTCATTTTGCACAATCATATGAATGCCGAGTAACCGGTTCTGCATCCGCAGTGACCTCCAATACATAAAAATACATGAAGCCCACTAAAGTGAACTCCATGTACCTATATGACAGCAGAGCAGGTTATGTGCCTTGTCCATTGAAGAACACGTCAATCGTGCTTGGTGCACCGAGCAAGCTTGAGCGATAAGAAAGACGTGTGTATTTCAGGAAACGTTGCGGTACCAGAACATCTACAGAACCGGATAGAATCCCTGTTACCGTAGTCACATCGGTGTACCAGTTGGTTCCGTTCGCACTGATCTCCACTTGGGCATCCACCCTGTTCACACCTGGTCCCCTGTTATACACGAAAAAGGAGTATGTGCCGAATACACTCGTGGTCACAGCAGGTAGCGGTGTAAATGTGTTAGCAGTCGGTGTGCCGACAAGTTGGTTCTCCTGAAAACTTTTTTGCGAGATGGAGGTTACGCTGCTCAGTGTACCGGCCGTAATCGTTGCGCCAAGCACGCTGGTAATGGTCCCGTTCAACAAGTTGGTTAACGTTCCGGCTGTGATCGTGGCACCGAGAACACTTGTAAGGGTACCATTCAGCAAGTTCGTCAATGTGCCAGCCGTCACAGTGGCACCGAGCACGCTGGTGATCGTTCCGTTTAACAGGTTCGTCAGCGTTCCGGCCGTCAAGGTAGCACCAAGCACACCGGTAATCGTACCTGCTGTGATCGTTGCTCCGAGGACATTCGTAATCGTTCCGTTCAACAAGTTCGTTAACGTACCTGCGGTAATGGTCGCGCCCAGTACACTGGTGAGCGTACCATTTAACAGGTTCGTTAAGGTACCTGCCGTCAACGTTGCTCCGAGCACACTGGTAATCGTTCCGGCGGTAATCGTAGCACCCAATACACTCGTGATGGTTCCCGCCGTGATCGTTGCTCCAAGCACATTGGTTATCGTACCGTTTAGCAAGTTCGTCAGGGTCCCCGCAGTCACCGTTGCTCCAAGTACACTCGTGATTGTCCCAGCTGTTATCGTCGCGCCGAGCACGTTCGTGATCGTACCATTCAGCAAGTTGGTCAGCGTTCCAGCCGTGATGGTTGCACCGAGTACGCTGTTAATTGTTCCTGCGGTGATCGTTGCTCCGAGCACACTGGTAATTGTACCGTTCAACAGATTAGTTAATGTTCCGGCAGTGATTGTTGCACCGAGGACACTCGTGATGGTACCGTTTAGCAAGTTCGTCAGGGTCCCTGCAGTCACCGTTGCTCCGAGCACACTGGTGATTGTTCCGGCTGTAATCGTCGCGCCGAGTACGTTCGTGATGGTACCGTTCAGAATGTTGGTGATTGTGCCCGCGTTAATGGTAACCGTGGTCAGACCTGAAATGTTGCTGATCGTCCCGTCTAGAATGATACCTACCACATTCCCGCTTGTATCCGTTCTGACGGGCTGAGCCGTACCTGTACTATCCTGACCAAAAATCAATGTTCTCAAGTTATCCGGATTCGTATTAAACGTTGTAAAGTTAGGCATGAGCCTCGTCCTCCTCCCTGGACAATCTGGGTAATTAAACTACCTTACGAGCATACGCTGTGCCTGAAAATATACATCAAGCCGAGTAGGCTGAGCCGGATCTACAGGCAGGAGCACAAGCCGGGTATAGTGTAGAAATCGCAACGGAACCAGCGCCTTTGTCTGTCCCCCCTCAATGACTTCCTGACTATCCACCGCATAATCTACGGCATTCGGACTAACCTGAACTTGAACGATCGCTGGATGTTTTCCACGATTGACCACGCCATAACTGTACATGCTCAGAGATGAGGTGTCCTGCGGCGGGAGGGCATGTTCACCACGACCTGTCTCTGCTCCAGTGTAGGTATGCTCTGTAAAACAGTGAGTAGCACCAGGGAGTTTCGTGCGTGAGAAAGCACCCTGTTTGAACCTAGGACGGGTAATCCGGGAACAAGGGGGCTTCAGCAGTTTGGCGCGGCGAGAACAACGGGATGGGCGGCGGCTGACATATTTAGTTTTTGGTTTCATTGTCTGCTGGGCTGAGGGTTTCGTTCTCTTCCTGCTTCGCTTGGCTGTTCGACTCATCTCGATTTCCCCTTAAAAAATGTGCTTACGCATCGTATGCCCGGAAGGAGAATACGGGCACGGCATCCGCCGTTATTTGGGAATTCGGATGTAATCCCCAAACGCTTTCTCTTCCTTTTACATATCATGCTAGTAATGAGGACAGGCGAAATAACGCAGGCTATAGGCTTTTTTCCATTTATTCCATGGTTCAGAGGAGGTCAAGCGGGATGACCAATACGAATGTATTCAACCAGTCCAATGGCCCTTTATTCACACAGCTGACCAACACATTTGCGGCCCCGGGAATCGGAGCAGCTCCAGACACCGGTGCGGCTGCGGCAGGCAGTTTTTTCGCCCTAACCACGAACAATACATCGATCCCCTCCAACCAAAATCTACTTCTGCAAATTTTGAATGCAGCAGGTAGCGGCAGAACGATACGCATTGCGAGCCTCGCAGGGGGCACAACAGCAGCAGCCACACTCGTGGTCTATTCCGGCGGAACCGTGACTGTCGGTAGCACACCCGTGCCTGTCAATACATTGCTAGGCAATGCCAACACCAGTATCGTAACGACAAGACAGAATACAGGGACACTTGGAGGTACCTTCACCAGCCTGCTCAGCATTCCGCTCACCGCAGGTCTGTATGCTCTCGATTTGAATGGATCTATTGTTGTGCCTCCGGGTCAATCGTTATCCATAAGCTTGGGAACAGGAAGCCAGGTGGGATCTATCAATCTATTTTGGTGGGAATTCTAACCTGTATTTTGAGTAAAGGTGGAGCGAATCATGCCGAACAATAATGTATTTAATCCCTTGAACCAACCCGTTTACACCTCCAATACCAACACATATATCTCACCTGGCATTGTTGCCCCACCTGAAAATAATGCGGGCAGCACAGGTAACCTGTACAATGCAGGTTCCACTAACTCCACCACACTGGGTTTGCTTGGAGGGAGCGTAACGGCCACTTTGCAACTCGCCAATCCAACTGGAAGCGGCAGAACATTGTATGTTTCCCGTTTGTCTGGTGGAATTACTGTTGCACTCAATCTGCTGTCTTCGTTCAGCGGCACGTTGACCCTAACTGCAAACGGTACACTCTCATCGCCCAGCACACTTACAGCCGTAAACAGTAATCTGTCCAGTAGTAACACAAGTGTTGCTCTTGTTCGATTTTCTACAGCAGCCCCATCCGGTGCTACCGCTATAATGTCCATGCCTCTGCAAGTTGGTCCATTTCAATCCAACGAGTTCGGTAAATACGTGATCCCTCCGGGTCAGGCCATAAACCTGTCCGTAACCGGATCACTCTCCGTTGCTGGTTTGTTAGCCTCCACGACGTATTTCACTTGGTGGGAAGTATGATGGTCTATAGCCTTGCCTCTGTGCAGGCCAAAGAACAGAAATAGCCACGTTCGGATAAGGACCGAATGCGGCTATTTCGTATGTTAGGATATGGAACGATCCAAACAAGCAATTTAGGAGACGCCTTGCTGTTGCTGTGCAGATCCCACCTTTTCACTCGAAGTGGATCTTCTGTTAAGCGACCACAACATACGCTGGAACAGGATGCCTGTCAGACCAATGGCTAGCGTAGCCAGACCGATCATTTGAAAAGTCGGACTCGGTCCCGCCAAGCGGATGATCGCACCGCCAGCAAGCGGGGCAGCGACCAGCACAACGCTGTATAACGAGTTTTGAATGCCGAATACACGTCCTACATAGTCAGGAGAGGTCTCTTTTTGCAGCAAATAATTCATCGTGACCATAAACAGTCCATTCCCCAGACCTGTACACAGGCCCAACATAATAATCCATGCCGTCGACGTATCCGGATCAACCCAGCCGAGTCCTGCAATTCCGGCGCCAATGAGGAAATATCCGCCGCCTAGACCCCATCCGTACCCTAATCTCGGCAATCGGTTTAACAGCAAAATGATAAACACTGCTCCCGCACCTACGGATGAACCGAGCCAGCCGAGCATAGATTCATTACCTGGTTTGATTTCCCGAAACAGGGTCGTAAATTGATATTCGACCATCAGAATAGACATGAGGCCAAGACAGCCAAACACGATGGTATTCCTGACTGTATGGGTGTGGCGTAAATACTTCCAGCCCTGTTGCCACTGCTTGAAGAAAGTCTCGGGTTCCTTCCGATTCTCTTCGTTATGCTCATCGGTTGCTAAAGCTTCTTTCTTCTCTACCAAACGTCGCAAAGGCCATAATACAGCGCCCGATAACAGCCGAGCACACGCATTGATCAGAATGCAGATTTGTGGAGAAAAAAAGGCCAATACAACTGCACCCAGAAGGGGACCTGCTATTTTCGCACACTGATTCACAAACCCGTTCAGTGACGAGGCTTGAAACAGTTGCTCCTCTGCCACGATCTGCCGTGTCAACGCCTGCTGGGCAGGAACGTGAAACACACTCATCATCGCACGCAGAGCCAGAAGTGGCAGCAGCCATGCCGGGCTTGGTGCGAATAAAATGCCCACCGTTAGTGCAATGGTAATGCCATCACAGAGAATCATAATTCTCACTTTATGCAGTCGATCAGCGAGAGCACCAGCTACCGACCCAAACAAGATACCTGGCACAGCCATACAGACAGGGATCAGCGCGATAATCAACGGATCGGCTCCCCATCGGTAAGCCACCATGACTTGGATGGCGAGCGCATCGAACCAATCGCCAAAGGTGGCGAGTGCGTAAGCAACAAACAGACGCACAAACTTAAGATTAGTCCAGAGGCTTTTTGAGGTTTTTGCAGCAGATTTACCAGATGAATTATCTGGTGTAGATGAATCGGATGTGTCGTTTCTTGATGAATTAGCTGTCATACATGTACTTCCTCCCTTGATTACAGCGGTTTTGCGAACATGATGTCCTTAGCTGTAATCTTAGGTGAGCTATGTCAGAGGAAGATCAGAGGATAAGGAATTAGCGGATAAAAAGTGACGGATCGTCTTCACGATCTGCTGCCCGTATACGGACACGCCATAGGATTTACTGATTTCTGTATAAATCTGTTGGTATTTATTGCGGAGTCTCCCTTCAACTCGGTGATGATCCATGAACAGGAGAATTTGATACGCTGAATTAAGATAAAGCGGTGCATGGAGCGACATTTTCAATACTTCCAGACCGTCATCCATTCGCAGTTCAGCTTCTCGCACCCGTCCCTGCCGCAGTAGCCATAAGCCCTCCATCACCTGGAAACGGCCGATCTCCCGCAGATAAGGAGCGTCTTTTAATTGCGTGCGCAGAACGGCCATCTGTTCCTCAACGGCCTCACCGCTCCCACCCCATAGTTCAACAGACAGTGCAGTTATACTCACAGGTAACTTGAAATAGATTAACTGATTTGCTTCCATCACCCGATATGTTTCTTCCAACTGCTTCTTGGCTTCCTGATACTGACCCGTCTCGGCATAGATATCAATGATATTAAGAATCCTTAATTCCTGGCGGTGCTCGGCAGGCAAAACAGATGAATGAATCGCTTGTTTGTACAACATCAGACTTTCCGCAGGTTCAACGAGAGCATGGACATAAATCAGCAGCCAATACAGACGCTCCTCCAAGGGAAACTCCGCTGTGTTCATTAGCCAATCCAGATCTCCCTGTATGAAATGCAGGTACAACTGATAATACGGTTCTATTCGTACGCCGAGTGCCTCTTGTTGACGAATCAGCATCTGGATTGAATTCCCTTGGCCGAACAGATGATATTTCCGAAGCAGTCCATGCACAACTTCCTGCATCTCGGGATCATGGATAGACGGATTCGGGGGCAACACGGCCCTATTCTCCCGTAAAGCAAGCCGATATCCATAACCACGAACCGTATCTAGACTGACTTCATCCCAGCGCTTCAACTTCTTACGGAGACGATAGATGTGATCATCTACGGTGCGCTCCACCGGATATTCTAGCGGCCATACCCGATCCAGCAGTTGACTGCGTGTGAAGGCCTTATCTTTGTTTTCGTACAGAAAATGCAAAAGCGCAAACTCCTTCGCCAGCAAGCGAATCGAATCCATTTGCTGAGATACCGTATAGGTTCCCTCATCAAATTGAAGAGACATTCTCGTTCCTCCCTTGTGTGCCCTCATATATGTCATACGTAGATCAGCAATCTGCTTTATCTTTTTTTTCTAATGTATCTATGTATCTCTCAAGTATTTTTCAATTCTCACTCTTCAACATACCATAAAAAAAGCCCCTTGCGATAACGCAAAGGGCCCTGTTTCTCAACGATAGTTGTGGATGTGACTTCACATGAATTCAACCTTATCCCAATACCACGCGGTCATCCGCCATTTTTTTGCCGCTGATCCGCTCGAATTCGCCGAGCAGTTCTGGCACCGTTAGTGTGCGCTTACGCTCTTCACTGACATCGAGGATGATTCGCCCTTTGTCCATCATGATCAGGCGGTTGCCTAGACGAATGGCCTGTTCCATATTGTGCGTTACCATCAACGTGGTAAGTCTCATCTCGCGGACAAGGGTCTCTGTCAGCTCGGTAATCAGCTCTGCGCGAGATGGGTCAAGCGCAGCTGTGTGTTCATCCAACAGCAGAATCTGCGGCTGAGTGAAGGTTGCCATCAACAAGCTGAGCGCCTGGCGCTCACCGCCCGACAGAAGACCCACCTTCGCATTCGGGCGTTTCTCCAGCCCGATTCCCAGCTTCTCCAGCTGCGCGTTAAAGATTTCACGTCTCGCACGGGTCACACCAAAACCAAGTCCGCGTCCCTTGCCGCGTTTGTACGCCATTGCCATATTCTCTTCAATGGACATATGCGGGGCGGTTCCAGCCATCGGGTCCTGAAAGACACGACCGATCCAACTGCTGCGTTTATGCTCTGGAAGATTTCTGATTGAACGGTCGTTGATGAGCACGTCACCCATATCGGGTTTCATCACACCTGAGATAATGTTCATCAAGGTTGATTTCCCGGCGCCGTTACTGCCAATAACCGTTACAAAATCACCCGGATTCATAATCAGATTCACACCAACCAGAGCTGTTTTCTCATCCGTTGTGCCCGGGTTGAACAGTTTGGTGACTTGTGTAATCTCTAACATGCTACATGCCCCCCTTTGCCTGTTGGCCGCCGGAACGCATCAGCTCTTCGGTCCGTTTGCGAGCGAGGCTACGCTGTTTCATGGAACGCTGCATTGTCGGGAAGACGAGTGCAATAATAACGATAACGGCAGTGATCAGCTTCAGATCAGATGTATCAAACCATTCCACCTGCAAGGCAAGTGCAACCACAATCCGATAGATTATGGAACCAACGACAGCTGCCAGCGTCGCCCAGAATACCGTTCTGGCACCCAGAATTGCTTCGCCAATAATGACGGAGGCCAGACCAATGACAATCATGCCAATGCCCATTGTAATATCAGCAAACCCGGATTGCTGAGCAATAAACGCACCAGATAAGGCTACCAGCCCATTAGACAGACTGACACCAATAATGGTCGTTACATCCGTATTCGCACCAAAGCTGCGAATCATGCGTTTGTTATCCCCTGTAGCGCGAAGCGCGAGTCCGATATCTGTTTTCATGAACAGATCAAGCATGATTTTAAATACCAGCACAACAATAATGATAATGATCATGACATGTTCGCCTGAAAATGGCGTTTCCACGCCCATAATCGATTTATTCGGTGCGCCAAGAATACGCATGTTGATCGAATACAGGGCAATCATCATCAGAATCCCGGACAGTAGTCCGTTAATTTTGCCTTTCGTATGCAGCAGACCCGTTAGGGCTCCAGCGATCATGCCGCCAGCCATAGCTGCCAAGCAGGCCAGCCAAGGGGAGTAATCATTGGAGATCATGACCGCCGCAATAGCGCCTCCTGTAGTAAAACTTCCGTCTACGGTAAGATCGGGGAAATCCAGAATACGGAACGTAATATAAACACCCAGTGCCATCAGTGCATATAACAGTCCCAGTTCAATGGCCCCTTCAATGGAATTCCAACTTATACTCACACTGCTTCCTCCCTGTCTATCTCTACCGGAAAAGAATGAGGCGAACCCACCTGCTCGTTCGCCTCGCCTCCGTCTGCCGAAGTAATGTCAACCTTTCAGCTAATCAATAAATGAATCCGGCCATTGGTTCTTATTGGATAATATTGTTTGCCTGATCTTTCACTTCGGCCTTCATCTCATCCGTTACCGTGATGCCTTGAGCTTCAGCTGCCTTCAGGTTCAGGATCAGATCCAGCTTGTCCGGAACAGTCACCTTCATATCGCCCGGTTTGGTTCCATTTTTCAAGATGTCCGCAGCCATCTCACCGACTTGGTAGCCGTGGTCATAATATTTAAATCCTACGGTTGCAAAAGCACCCTTCTCTACCGTATCCCGATCACTGGAGAAGAACGGAATTTTGTTGCTGTTTGCCGTCTGGATGATCGTATCCACCGCACTTACAACGGAGTTGTCGAGTGTAATGTAGAATGCGTCGACTTTACCAACCAGCGAGTCTGTCGCTTGTTTGACTTCCGATGTATTGGTTACTGGTGCTTTAACCAGCTTGATGTTATGTGTTGCCAGAGCCTTCTCGGCATTATTCGCCATGACAACTGCATTCGGCTCACCTTCGTTAATGACCAGTCCTACTGTTTTTACATCCGGCAGGTTTTTAGCGATAAAATCAGCCAATTGCACAATCGCCTCTGGATTCGTATCCGATGCACCGGTTACATTGCCACCCGGTTTGTCCATATCACTCACGAGCTTCGCACCCAGTGGGTCCGTCACAGCTGCAAACAAGAGTGGCTTGTCCTTCACTTGTTGTGCGAGAGCCAGTGCAGATGGCGTCGCAATCCCGAGCACGAGGTCGTTTTTGGAATCACCGGCAATTTTCTGGGCAATAGACAAGTTGTTCGTGGAATCCCCTTGCGCATTGTTATAATCAATCTTGAGGTTTTTGTTCTCTTCAATGCCGGCATCCTTCAGAGCAGCGATGAAACCTTCACGTGTAGCATCCAGCGAGGGATGTTCCACAATCTGGGAGATGGCAATCTGGTAGGATTTCTCTGCGCTTCCGCCCCCTGTTGTGCTGTCTGAACCTTTGGACTCCGAGCCTGCACCACTGTTATTTCCGCAACCTGCCGCTATGATCATCGAAGCAGCCATCATCAATGACATCCAAAACTTTTTTTTCATCTGTAAGAACCCCTCTCCAAATGTTAAAAATGTGGTCTTCCGGTTACACTCCATCTTGTATCCCCTCAGGTACGATAGAGCGGAACAAAACAAACGCTTCAACGCATTGTTGCTTTGATCGACAAAAGCAGACAAATCTAGACTTTTGGCATGCGACTGAAGTCCATGCCGTGTTGCTCTTTTATTGTTTTCCTAATATTAAAGGGCATCCCTGCTTCCGTCAATGGTTGAACCGCTTCCATTTTTGTTTTACCCGAATACGTGATAGAAAACTTTACATTATCAAAAAAAGACAACCCCAAATAACGGGTTGCCTCATTTTTATATCTACTTTAATCCATAAGCATCGATCTAATACGTTATACCGATCTACAATTTAAACTTCTCAATCTGTGACCTCAGTTGCTCTGACATATTAGCAAGTTCCGCTGATGAGGAAGCGACTTCCTCCATAGAAGCCATTTGTTGCTGTGCCGCTGCGGAGACATTTTCAGTCTCTGCTGCTGTCTCGCTAGCCGAATCAGCAATGAGGCGAATAGAGCCCACCAGGCTTCCCGTTCCAGAGACAATCTCCTCTGCCGCCGCTGTTACACTACGGATACTATCTGCGACCTGTTCCACGGACGAGCGAATATTCGTAAACAGCTCACTTGCCACTTCGCCCGCCTGTTTGCCTTGAGCAGCCTGCTCAACGGTCTGCTCAGAAGCACGAAGTGTACGCTCAATCTCCACCTGAATGCGCCCAATAAATCCAGCAATTTGCTCTGCGGATGCAATCGACTGTCCGGCAAGATTACGAACTTCATCGGCCACGACGGCAAATCCTCGGCCAGCCTCACCAGAACGTGATGCTTCTATTGCCGCATTCAGAGAGAGGATATTCGTTTGCCGGGCGATGTTGCTGATTACACCTACAACCTCACCAATAGAGGTGGACAAACTGCTGAGGTTTTGAATCGTACCGGACAACTCACGAATTCCATACTCCATCTCATCCATCTTCCTACCCAGATCATGCATCGCTGTAGATCCATCCGTTGCGAGTACATTCGCTTCCGAAGCAACGGTGGATACATGAGAGCTATGTTCTGCGACGCCATTAATCTGCATCGCAATATTTTCCGCTACATCGCTACCATCTTGTACGCTCGACGTTTGACGCTCCGAGCCCTCGGCAACCACCATAATAGCCTCCGTAATGCTCTGTGATGCATTGGAACCTTGCTCAGCACCTACGGCTAGCTGTTTGGCAGAATCGGTTAATTGTCCGGATAGATCCGAAACATTCGTCATCAACTGATGTAGTTGCTCACTAGATCTATTAAATGAATGCAAGGCTGCGCTAATATCCGTTTTCCCTTTTACAGGAATGCGATACGTCAGATCGCCTTGTGCCAGTAGATCAATCCCGTGTGTGAGTTGACGAATGGGCTTTACAATTTTTGTCGCGATTAAAATACTGAGTAACAATGCTGCCGCAACGATGATGATTCCTACAGTTAGTACAAGTACGAGCAGATCATTAACCGGTTTTGAAAATTCACTCTCATCCATATATGTAACAACAACCCAGTTCAGTTCTGTTTGAGTCATGTATCCCAATCTTTTAACACCATCTATTTGAAAATCAAATGCAAGATAATTGCCTTTTACCGCTTCAGCAAATGCTTCATTCATATGGGTGTTGCCCATATCCGTAATATTACTATTCATAATCTTCGTCTCATCTGGAGAATAGATAAAGATTCCACTCGCTGTCGTCAACACTGCTTGTCCCGTGTTGCCGTGCTTAAATGCAATTACATCTTCGACCAATTCATTAATCTGATATCCAGCTGTATAGAAACCAACCGGTTGACCATCTTTCATAATCGGCGACCCAATGGCAACGCCAAGTTTATTATCTACTACAGAAATCAACGGTTCAGAGACATACGGACGACCCGCCTGAATTTCTTTTACATAAGGCCGGCTCGATAAGTCATATTCTTTACCTGTCGCGTCCATCGCAGACTGTCCTGTTACATCCGGTGAATAGAGAACCGTAGTAAACTCCGGATGTTGTTCTTTTAAACTGGAGAGAAATTGCATCTGTTGCTCTTTATTGTCTCCAATTGATGCACCTTGCTCGGCAATCATTCTAACGATAGTTTGTTGCTCTTTCATTTTGATATCCATTTCTTTGGCCAGCAATTTCGTATCCAATACGAGCTGTTTCGTTGAATAACTTTTGACCTGATTCGATGTAGGAACATAGAAGGTAACTGAAAGGACCGCAACACAGACAATAACGATGATCAGTGAAGACAGCATGATTTGTCCTGCCGTTTGCCTTAATGAACAAAATGTGAGTATTGAACGAAGAAAACCTGATTTTTTCCGAGCCATGACCTATCCCCTTTTTTTTAGAAGCTATAATTTTTATATGATATATATCGGTATAATCACGAGTGTTTTTAATCCGAAAAATACCGCTTCTTAAAAAAAATTTGGATCAGAATTCATATAACAAGTAATTTAACTCACATATGTTCATAATGAGATATGGGTGTGTTTATTCATATCAGAGCGAATAAACGTGTATAAAAATTACGTACAAATGTTTTTTTAGATAAAAAAAAAGACTGCTTCGACATTCGAAACAATCTGAGGTCTCCTTAAAAAGAGAAAGGTAATATTAAAAATTGTCTGAATTAAAACTGAACAAGATTATCTTTGATATTTATTTGGTAAGTAGTCCTTATTAATCTTTTGAAGTAAATTCTTTAAATCCAATTGATAAGAAGATAATTCTTCCCTGTTTTCACACCCCGTTAATTCATAAAGTTTCTCCTCAGGGAAATTTCTAATACAAATTCAATACAACTTTCATACACCATTAATTCGCCTTCTGATAATTGCAATTCAAACAAGGTCACACTAGCAATTTCTTCATATTTTATTACATCCATTTTACCACCTCACATAGTCTGAAAATATCTCTTTAAACTTTTGATTCTCCCCTAGCCATATTACCCCTGACAATTGCTACTAGTGCCCTAGCATCCTATCCCTAAGCTTTCTTCACACCTTATACGTGTTCCTGGTAAGAAAATGATTCCAATAACGAACTAAATATGGGAAGCAATTTGGTCATGTACCAATTTAAATCAGTTACTTTATTGTAGCCCTCTATATCAATGAATCTTCTATTAATATCAGGGCTCATTAAAAAAGTACCATTATTACGTATTAAAAAGGTTCCTCCAATATTGGTATCTTCCCAAGTCATTACAACTCCAATTAATTCCCCACTTTTCTCCTTTTCACTAAGAATACCTAACAATTTTTCTTTAGAGATGGAGGTTCGTTGCCAATCATAATTATCATTGTCACCAATAGGCAAAAAAGCAACATTCCCATGGTCATTGTACGTCCAACCATATTTTTCTAATTTATTAAGAATAGTCATCCCTGAAATTTTCTCTGATAAGAATATTTCAATAGATATTGAAGTAGACATACATTCCCTCTCCCTCTTTTAATCTAAAAATTCTTTAAAACTAATACCTTTTTTATTAAGCCAATCCTTAATAGATTGAGGAATTCTAGAATTTGAGTATAGATAGTACGTAGCATCATTCTTTGTTGCAATCTCTAGTCTCGCACCCATATCTGATTTAAATTTTGCTACCCCACCAAATTTTCCTTCCATTATTTTGTTCCAGTATTCCCCTGATTTTGCTTCCCACCACTTTCCTCCAATTCCACCATCAAAATCTCTCCCACCTTTTGAAAAACTTCCATTCCCACCTAATTGCTTGGTCAAGAATTCCTCAAAATCTTTCCCAATGAGATTCTTAGCGCTTGTAACCTTATTGTTTCCCTGACTCGACTGCCCATTACTTGGAGTCGATGGCCTAGGCTTACTACCCGCGCTGCCACCCTTTACTCCACCGCCGCCTCCGCCGAGGCCTCCTCCAGAGGATCGGCCCATTCCGGCACTGCCACTGGCGCTACCGCTTCCTGAGCCCAAGCCTTCCAAGGCGTTTTTCTCTCCTCGTTTGGCCTCTCCGCTAGGATCGGTGTAGATCAACGGGTTATTTTCCACATGCGTATATAGATTCAGGCTACTCGGTTCTGCTTTATCTCCTTCATAGGTATCTTCGTTGATAAAACGTCCCAGATTCGGGTCATACCAGCGGGATCGCAGATATTGCAGCCCTGTTTCCTCACCCCAGTATTCTCCCGCATAGCGGAGCACATTCGGTGTTTGCTCTTCTACCACTCGTGGATTGCCCCACACATCGTAGGTGTACCGGTTCAGCATGTCACCAACGGCATTTCTCAGCTCGGTCACATCGCCGTGTCCGTTCTTCCAATAGGTTTGCAGACCGCTATCCCCAGGAACATGCCGTGCTTGAAGTTCCCCGCTAGCGTCATACACGTAACCTGCTGTGATGGACACGTGGTTGTTTGATCCTACCGTGCCTTCTGCCACCAGCAATTGACGATCGTCATAGTAGTATCGGGTTGTTGTTCCTCCTTGACCTGTTCTCTCATACAATAGCCCTTCACCGTTATAGCGATAATGTACCTTGCCTTTCTCTGTGTCGACTTCGATCAGACGATTCCGCTCGTCATATCTGTACTTGTTTCAAAAAGATATCTTAAAAAAAGAGACCCTGAATAGCATATTGCTAATCAAGGTCCAAAAAACATTATGAATTCCAGCTTAAATAAAATCGTCTAATGTAACTGATTAAGATTATTTTATATATTTTTTTGTAAATAGCCCACAGTTAACTACTCCAAAGAATTATTCTCTGGAAGCTCTTCTTTTAATGGCTTTCTCACCATATTCTTAAATTGAGGCTTACACACACCAAATTTTTTATAATTTTCTCTAGCTTGGTTCAATGTAATATGGTTTGCACCTATATTTATTTCGGGATTAGAATGAGCTACACTGTCAAACTGCCAAAAACAAACATCACAAATATCTACAATTACTTCTTCCTCGGCTTCAATAGTAAAATTATAACAACACGGACACTGCAATCTTTTCATACAATGACTTCTCCTCATCAGGGAGCATATAATTTAATTTGCTCTATCCAGTATTTTAATCCATCTGTCGGTTTATAATAAGTTGATATTCCACCGTACTGATTTATAATTCCAAACTCATTCGTTGCCGTATCATATCTAAAATAGGTGCCTTCTCTAGAAACAAAAGATTGTGTTGTTGAAGTCGGAGATTTATCAAGAAAATTCCTTGCGCTATTTAGATACTGGGTCTCGGTGGTGCTACCAAAATCACTTTTATGGTCATTATAATGTTTATTTAGGGTGCTTTTCCCGTTACCTCTCATAAAATCAGATTTAGTATTTCTTGTACCCGAGTATGCCTTTCCAGCATAATTTGTCCCCTGATTCACCTGTCCACTTGTGGAAGTCGAAGGCTTAGGCTTACTACCCGGACTGCCACCCTTTGCTCCTCCGCCTCCGCCGAGGCCTCCTCCAGAAGATCGGCCCATTCCGGCACTGCCGCTGGCGCTACCACTTCCTGAGCCCAAGCCTTCCAAGGCGTTTTTCTCTCCTCGTTTGGCCTCTCCGCTAGGATCGGTGTAGATCAACGGGTTATTTTCCACATACGTGTACAGATTCAGGCTACTCGGTTCTGCTTTATCCCCTTCATAGGTATCTTCGTTGATAAAACGTCCCAGATTCGGGTCATACCAGCGGGATCGTAGATATTGTAGCCCTGTTTCCTCATCCCAGTATTCTCCCGCATAGCGGAGCACATTCGGTGTTTGCTCTTCTACCACTCGTGGATTGCCCCACACATCGTAGGTATACTGGTTCAGCATGTCACCTGCGGCATTTCTCAGCTCGGTCACATCGCCATGTCCGTTCTTCCAATAGGTTTGCAGACCACTATCCCCAGGGATATGTCGTGCTTGAAGTTCCCCTCTGGCGTCATACACGTAACCTGCTGTGATGGACACGTGATCGTTTGATCCTACTGTGCCTTCTGCCACCAGCAATTGACGATCGTCATAGTAGTATCGGGTTGTTGTTCCTTCCTGACCTGTTCTCTCATACAATAGGCCGTCACCGTTATAGCGATACCGCACCTTGCCTTCTTCTGTATCCACTTCGATCAGACGATTCCGCCCGTCATATCTGTACTTGGTCTGACCCAGATCCGGTTGACGTTCACTTATTTATGCCTTCAAAAAGATAACTTGATATCTGATATCTTTAAAAAGAGAGACCTTGAATAGCAAATTGCCAATCAAGGTCTCTTTATTATTTTTTTGATGTATTATTTCATGAAGAGATCGCCAACACTACTTTTATCAACAGGTTTAAGACTATCAAAGTAGTTTTGTTCAAATAATGCCTTGATCGTTGATTGAATTACTTCTTTGCTTGCTTCTTTCACCAGGACTAGATTAGGCTCGATAGAGTAATATCCATAATTTTCTACTTCCGATTTAAAATCCTGCTGAAGTCTTGTAATATCATATACATATATATGGTAGATCAAATCTGATATAGCAACAATGACATCGTTTCGATATCCTTTGCTGACTGCTTCATACTCGGCTAATTCTGTGTCTTCTAGAAAGTAAATTTTAATTGTATCCATAACGATACCTCCACTATTTCATTGGTGATACTTTGATTAAATTCAATAAATCTTGATACATTTTTAGTGTCATATCGTATGCAGGTACTATCTCAAAATGTTCCAGTCTACTACCTCTTTGAATTATTTTTAGACCATCTGGAATACTATCAATTCTATAAGCTCCTCCAAACTTAGAAATAGTGTTAGGGTTTATATCCAAAGATAACCCATGCGTTGTTTTTACTAGACCAGTCTTCTTATCCAGCTTAACTTCATTCGTTCTCACTTCAAATGTTTTACCTCCACGATAGACCTCTACTTTGTTGTTTCCATAATTGACCTTTACAGAGGAATTCCCCCCTTGACTCACCTGTCCACTCGTGGAAGTCGAAGGCTTAGGCTTACTCCCCCTGCTGCCACCCTTTAATCCACCGCCGCCTCCGCCGAGGCCTCCTCCAGAGGATCGGCCCATTCCGGCACTGCCACTGGCGCTACCGCTTCCTGAGCCCAAGCCTTCCAAGGCGTTTTTCTCTCCTCGTTTGGCCTCTCCGCTAGGATCGGTGTAGATCAACGGGTTATTTTCCACATACGTGTACAGATTCAGGCTACTCGGTTCTGCTTTATCCCCTTCATAGGTATCTTCGTTGATAAAACGTCCCAGATTCGGGTCATACCAGCGGGATCGTAGATATTGTAGCCCTGTTTCCTCATCCCAGTATTCTCCCGCATAGCGGAGCACATTCGGCGTTTGCTCTTCTACCACCCGTGGATTGCCCCACACATCGTAGGTGTACCGGTTCAGCATGTCACCTGCTTCATTTCTCAGCTCGGTCACATCGCCGTCGCCGTTCTTCCAATAAGTTTGCAGACCGCTATCCCCAGGAATATGTCGTGCTTGAAGTTCCCCGCTAGCGTCATACACGTAACCTGCTGTGATGGACACGTGGTTGTTTTATCCTACGGAGCCTTCTGCCACCAGCAACTGACGATCGTCATAGTATTTAGAATCATAATTATAGTTTCAACCTCGTCGATTTAACCTATATTTGAAGTGCCCCTTCAATAAAGGGGCACTTCTTTAATCTTAATTTTTAATAGCTCTTAACAAATTCAATTGGCTATTAATCTTATTCTTAAAGTTTTCTAAACTGTTTAGATCAACCACAAACCTAAACCCCTTATCGTAACCAAATGTCCCTCCCTCAGTATATGAACCGATATTAATCCAAACCTCTACATAAATTAAATTGACTTCAAATGTATCAAAAAAAATCAAATCAAAATAACATTCTGAACTAGAGAACTCATATTTTTCAATTACACGATTATTTTCTTTCTTCTCAATCATTTCTTCAATTAGACTTAATAAACCTTCGATCTCGTAAATAGTTAAAGTAGCTCCACTTGCTTCAGAGTAATTATAACTTTCATTTTCTAAATTCAAGGATAGTATAAAGGGTATCCAATTCTCGTAATCTTCCCTTTGTAAGTCAACATCAAGAAATTTATTGTTTATTAAATCTATTGATAGAGAAATATTTCTTTCCTCATTTTCTAAATTAGCCATTTTCACACCTCTAATCTTGTGGTAGAGAACTAAATCTGCCTTGGTTATTTAACATTTTAGTTACATATTTCTAATTTTTCAATGATCTTGTGTCACCTCCAACCGTGGTTATAACTTTTCCACTTGAGAGGACATGAGTTGCCCTATATTGACCATGATTAGTTTTTAAGCATATTAACAGACTGAATATGAAAGTAACTACATTTTCATTCATTACAAAGGAAACCTTGAGAGGCTCACAGCCAGTCAAGGTTTCTAAATTCAAATTTAAGCATCTTTGTTGGACCAAATATTTTATTAAATGTATCAGTTTAATTTATTAAGATAATACTTTATCAGATCATGATGCATTTCATTAATTAATTTATCTTCACCCAGTGACAAAGGATATACATCCCCGTCCTCAAACATATTTTTAGCTGCCTCATCATAACTTTTTGCAAATTCAATAACATAGGAATTGAGACCCTCAATATAACTTATTTTGTAATAAGAGTTATTATACTTCAACAGCGGAATACCATTTAAATGAACCCTCTCAAACTCCAAGTTTTGAATTAAAGCATCTATTTTCTTCTGTAGTTCCACAATATTATCTCCTTCTATTTAATTGTATTCCCTTGCATATCATAACGATGAATGATTGATGCCAGCCGATAGGCTCTAAGTATCGAGGAAACTTATTAATTTAAATAACCCGCCCTCTTGAGCAAAGTGATATTAGCAGGAATAAATTTATTTTGAGCTTGAATCTCTCCATCATCCGTATCAACGAAAAAACAGGTCTCGCAGTGTCTATACAATTTTTCACTATTGACTTCAGTAAAGATACGAAGATGGTCACTTTTACATTGCGGACATTCCTCTGCTGATGTAAATGTTATGATGTCTCTCACCAAGTTTGATACCCTTCGTAAAACCTCAAATTCCGTCTTAGGTTCTCGGTCAATGTAGCTTTTAACAATCGACTTGAAATCATCCCCTGACGAACCTATAACATACATTTCAGGATTCAGTGTAGCAATAAATCCAAAGAAAAAAACTTCGTTTTCTGAAAATGTGTAACTATTATCACTTTTCCCTGTATTTAAAGTTTGATTGATATACTCAGAATTAATTCTTACTATGTTAATTAATTCGTATAAGAAACTGATCATATCTATTTTCTCAAATTCTGAAAATAGCTCTAGTACTTCTGACCACAGCTTTTTACTTTTCCTTTTGTTATTCATCATCTACAACCTTTCACAACGGAGATTCATTAAATTGTTGATTAGCAAATCCAAGAACCACTTTCATTATCATGGAACAGGTATTGGAAATGTAGTAACCAGATTCCCTCTGACATCTGTTAAAATCTGTATCCATGTGGTTTTAGTTCCACCAAATCCAGGGATACTTGGTTTTACAGTACCTACAACCTGTCCAGTATTAACTACACGAGAGTATTGCCCTGAATCCAATCCTGTTCTCTCATACAATAGGCCATCACCGTTATAGCAATACTGCACCTTGCCTATCTCTGTATCGACTTCGATCAGACGATTCCACCCGTCATATCTGTACTTGGCCTGACGTTCACTTGTTTCAAAAAGATATCTTGAAAAAAGAGACCCTGAATAGCAAATTGCTAATCAAGGTTCAAAAAACATTATGAATTCCAGCTTAAATAAAACTATCGTCAAATGTAACTGATTAAGATTAATTTATATACTTTTTTTGTAATAGCCCACAGTTAACTACTCCGAAGAATTATTCTCTGGAAGCTCTTCTTTTAATGGCTTTCTCACCATATTCTTAAATTGAGGTTTACACACACCAAATTTTTTATAATTTTCTCTAGCTTGGTTCAATGTAATATGGTTTGCACCTATATTTATTTCGGGATTAGAATGAGCTACACTGTCAAACTGCCAAAAACAAACATCACAAATATCTACAATTACTTCTTCCTCGGCTTCAATAGTAAAATTATAACAACACGGACACTGCAATCTCTTCATACAATGACTTCTCCTCATCTGGGAGCATATAATTTAATTTGCTCTATTTAGATATTGAGATCTCGGTAGTGCTACCAAAATCACTTTTATGGTGAGAGTAACTTGCTGTAATCGGCACTTTCAGTTCGTAAGTGAATCAAAAAAGCTCTAAAGAAATAATCTTTTAGAGCTAATGTGAGTAAAATTTTAGGCTTATGGATTCACACTATTAGAAAATTGATATTGATTCAATTGGTGCGTTATACTCATCCCAATCATCTATATCCTCAAGTTCAAAACAAATGCCAGAATAATCAGGTAGCGTGTAGATGTAATCTTCTTTAGAGTATTTAATTCCAATTTTCCTTAAGTCGGAAATAGTATTCCCTATTCCAATAGAATCTTTAAATTTACCGTTATATGAACCAAAAACCATTATTTGAGTCACTATATTTTTTTCTTTAGATATCCAAAATTTTATATTTTTTGTAGTTATAGTGTAATGATTGGCCAGAGACTCCTCCGTGTAGTCTTCAGAAATTTTCCCTTTTAATTCTTGAATCGTACACCCGAGCTGGTAATTCCCAACACTCTTACCATTGATAATTTCCCCATACACAGTTTGCACACCCCATTTATTGTAACTTTACTATATTTATACCTTTGTATTCTGTACCTATAAAGAAATCGATTACTTGTCCTGTTTTAGTATCTAGAATAACTGTCCTTCCATCGTAAGTTATTGCACGTTGAGTTGTTCCATTTAATGAGCCCGAACCATTCCAAGTTCCTTCAACAACACTAGATTTAGAGTTGGACTGATTTTTTGTAGCGAACTCTTTAGCTGCTGTATCATATGCTTTTTTAGATTCATATCCCATCCCTCTCCCGTGTTTATTAAAGTGATCACCAAGTTGATACATTTTGGATTCAGAAACGTTGACGGCTTTAACAGTTCCTTGACTCGCCTGTCCACTCGTGGAAGTCGATGGCTTAGGCTTACTCCCCGCGCTGCCACCCTTTGCTCCTCCGCCTCCGCCGAGGCCTCCTCCAGAGGATCGGCCCATTCCGGCACTGCCAATTCCTGAGCCCAAGCCTTCCAAGGCGTTTTTCTCTCCTCGTTTGGCCTCTCCGCTAGGATCGGTGTAGATCAACGGGTTATTTTCCACATACGTGTACAGATTCAGGCTGCTCGGTTCTGCTTTATCCCCTTCATAGGTATCTTCGTTGATAAAACGTCCCAGATTCGGGTCGTACCAGCGGGAGCTTATTCCAGCACTGATTAATTAACCTCTGTGTTTTGATTAGGTAAATGACCACCTGCTTTAGGCTTTAAGCAGGTGGTCATTTAAGATAATATTATTCACTATAGAGATATTTTCAGTAACTTAATCTTTGTTTTCCAGCACGTATGTCTTTATGACAGTATCCTTATCAAAAACATAAATTCTCTCGCATTGTAAGCATCTCCATACATCATACTGAGGAAAGGGAATTGTTATTGGATCAATTAAATCTCCTAAATTTATAATACGGTCCCATTCTTTATCTGTATACACCACTAATTCTACATCATTAGGTGCTTGTGAATTCGACAGTGTTGCACCACATTTACATTGAAATCTTGCCATTAAAACACCCCTCAAGGATATGTTATAGTTCCTTCATTTGTCCAAATTTCTACCTTTCCAGGAATTGTCTTGTTAGAATATGTTCCTGAAGCACGTTTAATAATCTGCTTTGCTTGCTCTGTAGTCAGCCCCGAAACCCTAGCGTCAATAATCACTGTTTCTGCACCTTGTTTTAATCCCTTTTGTATCCTTGTTATCCCTGTATTGATATTGGGGTTTTCTAGAGTCTTGAGTTCTGTCTTTATTCCGTCAACTTTAAAATCTGGTCTTTTTTCTATCGCTTTTGGGTCTTTTGGAATAACCTCGACATTTTTCCCACTTTTAATTAAATCATTTACAACTTTCTTTTCTGCTTTGGTTAAACCGTCTAGAGAACCACTAATCTTACCCGAAGTCGAAGGCTTAGGCTTACTAGCCGGACTGCCACCCTTTGCTCCACCTCCTCCGCCGAGGCCTCCTCCAGAAGATCGGCCCATTCCGGCACTGCCGCTGGCGCTACCACTTCCTGAGCCCAAGCCTTCCAAGGCGTTTTTCTCTCCTCGTTTGGCCTCTCCGTTAGGATCGGTGTAGATCAACGGGTTGTTTTCCACATACGTGTACAGATTCAGGCTACTCGGTTCTGCTTTATCCCCTTCGTAGGTATCTTCGTTGATAAAACGTCCCCGATTCGGGTCATACCAGCGGGATCGCAGATATTGCAGCCCTGTTTCCTCATCCCAGTATTCTCCCGCATAGCGGAGCACATTCGGTGTTTGCTCTTCGACCACTCGTGGATTGCCCCACACATCGTAGGTGTACCGGTTCTTTTCTGTCCAACTAAGTGTAGCCGATCCAGTACCTTTCATCCATGCTTCTTGAGTTAATTGGACACCATTTTGACTTTCAGGCCACTGTAACTTGGTTGAAACGTTGTTACCATGCCCCGGAACATGCTTACCTTGCTTTCCTGTATCTACTTTTGGTGCTCCATTTACACCTGAGTCAATCGTACCTTGACTTGGTAATTTACTAGAATCACCCGTCCCCTTAAAAAAGAAACCTTGAAAGGCACGAAGCCAATCAAGGTACTTAGGGTCAGTCATTACTTTAATTCTTTTATCATAGCCCACTGTCTAAAGGAATTTAGTATTTCTTCTAGATTCCTTGCCCCACCAGCACCAATAAATTTCCCATCTCTCACATTACAGTAATACCAATTTTCTTCGTCTCTTTCGATATCAATAGAATCAAAATGTTCATTTTCTAAACAAGTTTCAACTAAATTGATTTCTACGGACCAGCCAGGATTATCGATAGTATCGATTTTAACACCATAGGTATGCTCCCAATCACCATTGCAATGTTGATAATACCAATTCTGCAGCCATAGTAAAGTATCCATATTCTCTACCTCTTCTTTGGAATTTCATTAGGATTAGCAGGTCTAACCCCCAGGAATCGACTTACCATTAACATCGGGTGTTGGGACATTCTGCTTTGTCACTTTATTAAAATGACCTTTGCCTATTCCATCAGAACGTATAACCTTATCAAAGCCACTTGGATTTCGAGGATTAGCTTTATATATTTCATAATTTGTGACCTCATGAGTTTTGGGATCTCTTTTTAGAACTGTGTGGTCTCCAGTTGCTTTGGGATCAGATTTCATAAAATTCTTAGCTTGTCCTGTATTTTTTTGTACAGTATTACCCTTAACTGATGGCTTACTACCCGAGCTGCCACCCTTTACTCCACCGCCTCCGCCGAGGCCTCCTTCCAGAGGATCGACCCATACCGGCACTACCACTTCCCGAGTCCAAGTCTTCCAAGGCGTTTTTCTCTCCTCGTTTGGCCCCTCCGCTAGGATCGGTGTAGATGATTAGGTTATTTTCAGAGTGTGTAGAGATTCGGGCTGAATTAGAATCAATACACTTATACTTACATTTTAAAGTTTACTCATCAAAAGGAGTGAAAATCATTCGGCTACCCTCTGTTTTTTTGCATTCTCTGGCTAGATTTATAATATCTTCGAGATGTTTAATTTCCTTAGAATCAAGTCTTATCTTTTGTAAATTCATAAGTTCAATAATTAAACAATCCATGTCTTTAGCTGAAAATACATCGTAACTACATGTAGATAAATCACCTAACAACTCAAATTCATTCTCATCTTGTTGCAGATATTCAGCATTATTCTCTTCAGATATTTGTCCTAATCTTTTACCTTCAACAGATTCTAATATAATTTTAAACATATCGTTACTCTCCAAACCCCAGTTCTCCTGGGAACGTATTTACTAGATCACCTTGGGTTATTTTCCACATACGTGTACAGTTTCAGACTACCTTGTCCTGCATTATCCCCCTTCGTAAGTATCTTTATTGATGAAACGTCCCTCATCTAAGGAAAAAGGGGAACCCTAACTGCCATACAACAATTAGGGTTCTAAAAAATACACTATTTTAATATATATGAAATATTATATTTATTTATCCAATCTATAAAAATCCTCTCCCTCAATAACTCGGGGCACACGATTTTACCAAGTGAAATAAACACTCTATACATCTCTTCTAATATTTGCATAACACTTAACTTTCCCACTAAAATATGCGATGGCGAAGGTGACCACCCCTCTATTAAACTTTTGCATTCTAACATTAGCTCTCCATCACCTGCCTCCTTAAAAATTAATTCTCTCATGACACCTTGCTCATAAAAACCTAAAGTATGGTTATATTCTCTATTATTAAATTTTTCTATAATCTCGGGTATTTCTTCAATAACAGAAGGGAGATCATATTCACAGTCAACAGGCCACCTCTTACTCCCAAAACCTTCAATCACAAAATTTACACTATTAGTTTTTTGAAAACATCTACAAATATCAAAGATCACACTAGTTTGATCATCCAACTGGTCATCGTATTTTAAATTATTAATTTCAATTTTTTTAATATCGATTGTATTCTCTAAATACATTTTGAACAAATTAAAACCTCCTTTATATCCATCATCAAATTTTAATTTTTAAAATTATTTTAATACAAATGTCTCACTTACTGGGTAAGCTGTTCTTATCGTTCCTGTTTTCAAATTAGGAATTATAACTGCTCTTTTAGCTGAAACTATATCCCAAGAGGGTTTTATTATTTGACCTAATCCCTCTGGTATATCCACTACCGTGGGCTTATCAACTCTACCATATGAATTCAAGAATTTTGCAGCCTTATCATTATCAAGCCACTGGCCTTGTTCTGACATCTTTCCAGACTCGTTTGCTGTTCTTGCTCTTCCCTTTAGTGATTCAAGATTCTTTTTACCTGCACCATGAGTATCAAAAGTATGACCGAAATTAGGCTTACTTTTCCAGTTCACAACCCCGTTTTTCCCTGATAACCACCCTGTGTTACTTGTTGGTGTAGGTGGCTTATTTCCAGAGATTCCACCCTTTGCTCCACCTCCTCCGCCGAGGCCTCCTCCAGAAGATCGGCCCATTCCGGCACTGCCGCTGGCGCTACCACTTCCTGAGCCCAAGCCTTCCAAGGCGTTTTTCTCTCCTCGTTTGGCCTCTCCGCTAGGATCGGTGTAGATCAACGGGTTATTTTCCACATATGTGTACAGATTCAGGCTACTCGGTTCTGCTTTATCCCCTTCATAGGTATCTTCGTTGATAAAACGTCCCAGATTGGGGTCATACCAGCGGGATCGTAAATATTGCAGCCCTGTTTCCTCATCCCAGTATTCTCCCGCATAGCGGAGCACATTCGGTGTTTGCTCTTCGACCACTCGTGGATTGCCCCACACATCGTAGGTGTACCGGTTCAGTATGTCACCTGCGGCATTTCTCAGCTCGGTCACATCGCCGTGGCCGTTCTTCCAATAGGTCTGCAGACCACTATCTCCAGGAATATGTCGTGCTTGAAGTTCCCCGCTAGCGTCATACACGTAACCTGTTGTGATGGACACGTGGTTGTTTGATCCTACCGTGCCTCCTGCCACCAGCAATTGACGATCGTCATCTTTCTCTGTGTCGACTTCGATCAGACGATTCCGCCCGTCATATCTGTACTTGGCCTGACTCAGATCCGGTTGACGTTCACTTGTTTCAAAAAGATATCTTGAAAAAAGAGACCAAGATTAGCAAATTGCCCATCGAGGTCTCCTTAAAAAGAGAAAGGTAATATTAAAAATTGTCTGAATTAAAACTGAACAAGATTATCTTTGATATTTATTTGGTAAGTAGTCCTTATTAATCTTTTGAAGCAAATTCTTTAAATCCAATTGATAAGAAGATAATTCTTCCCTGTTTTCACACCCCGTTAATTCATAAAGTTTCTCCTCAGGGCAATTTTCTAATACAAATTCAATACAACTTTCATACACCATTAATTCGCCTTCTGATAATTGCAATTCAAACAAGGTCACACTAGCAATTTCTTCATATTTTAATACATCCATTTTACCACCTCACATAGTCTGAAAATATCTCTTTAAACTTTTGAAGCTCACTCTCTGAGGGTCTACTCCATCTACCATCTTGTATTCTCATATTTGTATTTTTACTTGGATTCTTGAAAGATGTTATTACTTGGCTTCCATCAGCTTCAACAATATGAATCCTGCCATTGTCTCCTTTGATCACCCATCTTCCGTCTTGTTGAACAAGAACATCAGATTGTCTGGCCTTTTGAACATCATTAATCGCCGAACCCACAGGCCTCCCCTCTTTACTTCTTAGCACTGCGTGTTCGCTTCTCTCTAGTTTATTCGTCACCTGGCCCGACTGTCCATTACTTGGAGTCGAAGGTTTAGGCTTATTGCCAGAGATTCCACCCTTTACTCCACCGCCGCCTCCGCCGAGTCCTCCTCCAGAGGATCGGCCCATTCCGGCACTGCCACTGGCGCTGCCACTTCCTGAGCCTAAGCCTTCCAAGGCGTTTTTCTCTCCTCGTTTGGCCTCTCCGCTAGGATCGGTGTAGATCAACGGGTTATTTTCCACATACGTGTACAAATTCAGGCTACTCGGTTCTGCTTTATCCCCTTCATAGGTATCTTCGTTGATAAAACGTCCCAGATTCGGGTCGTACCAGCGGGATCGCAGATATTGCAGCCCTGTTTCCTCATCCCAGTATTCTCCCGCATAGCGGAGCACATTCGGTGTTTGCTCTTCCACCACCCGTGGATTGCCCCACACATCGTAAATGTACCGGTTCAGTATGTCACCTGCGGCATTTCTCAGCTCGGTCACATCACCGTGTCCGTTCTTCCAATAGGTTTGCAGACCACTATCCCCAGGGATATGTCGTGCCTGAAGTTCCCCGCTAGCGTCATACACGTAACCTGCTGTGATGGACACTTGGTTGTTTGATCCTACTGTGCCTTCTGCCACCAGCAATTGACGATCGTCATAGTAGTATCGGGTTGTTGCTCCTCCTTGACCTGTTCTCTCATACAATAGGCCGTCACCGTTATAGCGATACTGTACCTTGCCTTTCTCTGTGTCGACTTCGATCAGACGATTCCGCCCGTCATATCTGTACTTGGCCTGACTCAGATCCGGTTGACGTTCACTTATCATTTCTTTACGATTGCTACGCGCATCATACGTATAACTCTCGTTAAATACACTCGAGGACTTCAATCGATTCAGTGCATCGTAGGTGTAGAGGGAAGTCTCTGCATTGTCGGTCTTGGATACGATATTTCGATTGTTATCGAAACTGTACCCGTAGTTACCAAATACATTTTCATTACGAGTCTGCGTAAGCCCCGTCATATCAAACCCGCTGTAGATGTAATTCTGTTGCAATCCATTACTTGTTTTGAATTGAGACAGGGTCTTGTTACTCCGGTAACTGTACGTATACGAGCCTAGTTCGGTATTACCCGCGCTCTTCACTTTCAGACTGGATACCTGTGGCAGCGGAACAAGGTAACTCTGCTCCACACCTAACTGGTAGTTGCCTGAACCAAATTGTTGACTCGTCCGCAAACCTCGTTCTTCATAAGCGTAAGTCAAGGTGGACCCATCGGGATACGTCAATGTAGCAAGATCGCCATTGGCATCATAGGCGTAACCTGTCGTTCCAGTCCCGTCGGTCATCGCTGTTCGTCTTCCTGCGGCATCGTAAGCATATGTTACTGTCTCATCTGAGGTTATGTGTTGGACTTCAAAACCTCGATTGTTATACACATACGTCTGCTCTTGTCCCATACGATCCCGGTACACTGTCAGTTGATCTGCGTTGTCATACGTAAACCACTCCTGTTGGCCTAGCGGATCAGTCTGTTTGATCAATCGGCCTAACTCATCATGCTCGTATACCATCCGCTGACCATCGGCATATTGCAACGAAGTCATGTGGCCCGACAGGTTGTATGCATAACTCGTCGTTTGTCCAAGCGAGTCCTTAACGGATAACAATCGATTCAATGCGTCATAGGTATACGTCGTGCTGTTCTGATTGGCATCCGTGGAGGAGATCAGGTTCCCTGCAAAATCATAGGCCAATTTCATCAAAGTCACGTTGCCTGATGCTTTTACCTCTTCTTTACTGGTGAGTCTGTCAAAAAGATCATAGCTCTCTCTAACCGTATTACCTGCTCCATCTGTAATGGATTTTACCCGGTTCACATCATCATATTGATATCGATTCGCCCCTATGCCAAATACCTCTAAGGACACCCGGCTCCAAGGGTCATATTGATAGGAGACACTGCCGTTGTTATAGTCGAGCTTTCTTATTAATCTTCCATACGAATCATAGCGATATAACGTCGAACCCCGAACATTCACTTCTGAGTTTAACTCTCCGATAGGTGAATAGATTTTACTACTCATGACACCGGTAGGGTCAGTTACGGTTACCTGATTCAACGCATCATTATATGTTACCTTAGTCTGCGTTCCATCCGGATACTTCTCTGACGTCATACGTCCAAGTGCATCATAAGTGAACGAGGTGGTGTTCATATTCCCATCTGTATATGATTGCTGTACGCCACTAAGTGGATCGTAGACCGCCTGTACAGTTTGAATATGTGATTGTCCAGTATGATCCGTAACTTGAACCGACTGACCTGTTAGAAAAAAGGTTTTGGACGATGGACTGAATGTTTGCCGAACAACCGTATCTTTTCCATTTCCTTTAATGGTTACTTTAATCGGATTTCCATTCACATCATATTCATAATTGATCTGTTCAAGAAGAACCCCTGCTTTATTCTTAGAGACCTTTGTCAGTAGGTACCCTTTGTTCAGATCATAGGTATATGTTGTAATCAAGCTGTCATTCGCATTAAGCGGCTGTACGATTCGGGTTGGTGCAATACGGTTGTTGATGGAAACAACATCGTTGGTAATCGTCGTCGTTGCACCATTTGCATCCGTTATGGATGATACCAGTCCGAACGAATCCAGCGTCTGTCTTGTTGGTTTCCCGATCAGTAGCCCCGATTCACCAAAACTGTATTCATTCAACGTAATGGGTGTCGGGAACCGTTTGGACTCATCATAGGTGTACGTACTGACCTTCTCGGCAGCAGAGCTATCTGCTGGCTTTATGGCTTTACTCAGCAAGTAGTACGTATCAGGTGAATTGTCACCCCAATATTTTCGTTTGAATGTATATTTTGTTTCTAGAGCACCTTCAACCCCGAAAGCATTGTACGTAACGTCTTGGCCGTATGAATTCTTGTTATAGTATGAAGTATCTACAAATGAGGTCTTTGTTCTGGATTCAGAAGCTGTAGGCGAACTGTATGAATGGGTCATGCCGGAATAGGTAACTATGGTCTCCACTGCATACTTTCCAGTGTAGATCTGATACATGCCTGTACTGTATTGCGTAATAGCCTTATTTGGATGTTCAATGGCGGACAAGAAAACCCAATCTTGCCATCCCCAATAGAGCATACGCAACGTACCTGTAAAGTCTTTATAAGATTCAAATAAATTGAAGGGAAGCCGCGAGTACTGGGTATACGTATATTTGGTTGCTCGTCCCAGCGGATCAATAACCTCGCTTAACACATCTCTGTTCGTGCCATTCGTTGTATAAGGTAGCTTCGTTTTCTTGTACGTCACAGAGCGATTTCCAATAGAAGCACGCACCGTATTGCTGCTATCCTGATAATCCAAAGTCAGATAATTACGATGCTGGTCGTCTGCCGTAACCGTCATGACCGTCTGAAGGACCGGATAGCCATATCTCCCCATATAGCTATAGGTCAAAACAATCCGATTCCCCACTCCGTCGCGAATCTCAACAAGGTTACCAAATCCATCAAAATATTGACGAGTGTCCTCTTCAAAATTTTCTAGAACATACCGGATCTCTGTGTTACCTCCAGGTGGAGGTGAAGTTTCTGCGAATCCGATATACGGATACGGCATTCCTTCAAGTCCGTTACCCGTTCGATCCGAGCGCATAAACGAGCCTAATCCTGCAATATGAAGACGGTTCTCACTAACATTGTAATATGAAATATCCCAGGACCAGCCTTTACCCAATAGAAAACGTTCATCATCTATAGATATTCGTTTCTGATTCCCGTAAATCCCGCCCTCACCTTCGGCAAAATAGATGTCGTCCTTGCCTGCCGTACTGTTGTACACACGGGTAAGAGCAAAGTCCAATCCGTTTGAGCCAGGCAAGACCAGGTCAGTTACTCGTAAGGTGAGTGAGGAGTCCGTCATGGATATACCGCCCGTTGAATCACCAATGCTATATGGGGCTTGATCATATTTTAATTTGGCCCGCTGAATGGCTACCTCATCATATCCTCTTGATTGGGCTGCCATCATTGAAGAAGAAGGTGAGAGCGAATTCTGTTGCATTTGTTTTTTCTGATCTTTGTTTAATTGTTGCTCTAATAATGCCATTTCCTGCTCATGAATTTCATACGGAGTAAGCTTTCGATCAGGATACTTCTTATCCATAAATTCTTGATAGCTGTTTCCGGCACGCTTCGCTTCCAAACCCTGGTAGATATCGCTTAGACTGAATCCTTTCCCCATTTCCGATACAATCCAGTCACTTTCCACATCATATAACTCCGCAACGGAACTAATCGTTATCAGATCTTCCGAAGGAATTGCAGACTCGAATTCAACTGGGAAAGAGCTATCTTCCACACCAGAATGATGTTCAGCTACGGCTACAGGAATTCCCCAAGGCTGCAGGGTACCTGTAAGCATTGAAACCATCATCACAAGTGCTACGATTACACCCATACACTTTTTCAATCTGAGAGATTTCTTCATATGTTCTCCTCGTCATATAATTATTTTTTTATTTTTTCGATCAGGTTCCCCTTGGCATCATAGTGGTATTGAATGGCGCCTTGATCCATTTCAACAAGCGTAAGACGTCCGTTCACATCATACTGATATCGATATGTTACCGGACTGGCTGTTAGGGAGTTCAGCTTAGCAGTATCATGTATCTCTGGTTCAATAGATACACTTACTGGTTCAACGTAAACCGTCATCGGTTCTTCATCCCGCTTTTCTTCCATAACAAGCTGCACACGAACAGCGGCTGTACCTTCGGGAGTCTCTCCCGTCACATGGTCTGTCCATTCAGATTCCATCAACACATCACCAGATTCGTCCAGAAATTGAAGCTCCCAATTCAATTTCCCGGTATAAGTTGCAGAATCGACCCGAGCCTTCCCAGACCCTATGTAAAATTGTTTTCCTTCGACACGAGCGTCTTGAGAAAGGATTACCGTTTTACCACGCGTGGAGCCGCTAAGATGTATGCTCAAAACATCAGATTCTCCTTCAACGGAAGAGTTAACCCTTTTTAAAGAGCTTTTCGCCAAGTCTTGATCCGTATGCCAAAACTCAACCCCGCTCATGTCCTCTTCCAACTCAAGAAAGTTCCCATTCCGCACTATTTCCCCATATGTGGTCACTTGAGTTGTTTTGGTGGGTTCAGATACCCGATCTCCCTGTCTCGCACGAATACCGAAATCATATTTTCTTCCAGCGACAAGATCCTCGGCATAATAGAAAGGAGTCTTCGTTTCAGCGACTAGATTGCCAGACTCATAAACTTCATAGGTAACTGTTGGCGTGAATCCCTCCATCAACTTCCACTTCAAGGATACAGATCTGCCTGTTACTGATTCGACCTCCAACTCTTCCGGTGTAGAAAGCGTTATAGAAGACTTACCTGTCAAATAATCACCATTGTTAGATGAATTATTTTGGTTAGTCTCCACGTTGATGTTATCACCCTCTGCACCCTTAGCTATGAAATTTGTCCCAATCATCAGAGCCAAAACTCCCGCAGCTGTGACAACAACAATACTTACTTTTCTAGATATCCCTCTCATAATCCCCCTCCAATTTTTCCAAAATAAGAACTTAAACAACATTATATTCAATATAAGATACTTTTTCTATAAAAATTTCCAACAAAAACGGTAAATCGACTCCAAAAATGACGTTTATACGTCATTTTTTAACAACAAAAAAGAGATCGTCTCGATAAAACATCGAAACCATCTCTTATTCTTTTACTATTTATACATCCGAATAGACTATATTCATAAAAAAAACATTTTCTTTCCCATTATTTCCCCGATACCTCACGAATCTGGTACTTGCACTTCTTGCCGCCATCAGCATAACATTCGGTGCGCTCGACGTCCGCTTGCAATAGAGAGCGAAATAGCTCCAGCTCACAACGACAAGCCTGCTTGTACGCACTCGCAACCTGCACGATTGGGCAGTTCAGCTCGGTAATGACATACGTTCCATCTTCTTCGATAGATGCATCAGCCATATACCCGTTGGCATTCTGGATTCGTGCCAGTTCCTCGACACGTCCGGCAAGGTCATGACCCTCCATCTGCGGCAAGCCGCTGCGAAGCAACTTGTCACGGCGACCTTCAAAAAGGGCATCCACGACTCCACTGCCTGCCGTATCAGACAGTTCATCAAGCAGTTCCAGCGTTAGGGAAGAGTACGACTTCGGGAAATAATTGTCTCCGCGATCCGTCAGATGATATACCGAGGAGGGACGCCCTGCTGTTGCACGAGCCTCACGCACCTCGATCCATCCTTCCTGCTCCAGTGCTGTCAGATGGCGACGAATCGCCATTCCGGTCAGCCCTAGCTCCGCCGTGATTTCACGGGCCGTCATCGTTCCTTGCTGCTTCAGCATGAACAGAATCCGTTCACGCGTTGTACGTTCTTCTTCACGCTTCATGTTCAGCACCTGCTCTCCTGCTTATGCCTGTACGGGCGCTGCCTCCCGGCAAGCATCCGAGCAAAAGCGGTTATGCGTCTCTTCGCAATCCTCACAGCAGACATGCTGCAGGTTGCAGGTCGGACAATTAATATATCGGTCATGTGTCGTACCACAGTGATAACAGCTGGCGATGACAATATCCTCATCGGTACGGTTGATCGGTACGGAAATCCGCTCGTCAAATACATAACATTTGCCATCAAACAGACGTCCCTGCACCTCAGGATCTTTACCGTAAGTAACAATACCGCCCTCCAACTGTGCAACATCCTGGAAACCTTCCTTGATCATAAACCCGGTCAGCTTCTCACAACGGATACCGCCCGTGCAGTACGTAATGATCGTCTTGTCTTTCATATCGCCGAGATTCTCGCGAATCCACTCCGGGAATTCACGGAATGATTCGACATCCGGGCGGATGGCGCCGCGGAAATGACCGATTTCATACTCATAATCATTGCGTCCATCAATGACGATAACGTCATCCCGTTGCAAATGCTCGTGGAATTCCTTCGGTGAGAGGCGTTTGCCGCTAATCTCATTCGGATCAAGCTCTTCGTCTACACGGAAAGTCACCAGTTCTGCTTTGTGACGTACAAATATTTTTTTGAACGCATGCTCTTCCACATCATCAATCTTAAACACCATATCCTTGAACAGCGGGTTGGCATGCATGTCCTTCATATATTGCTCTGTCTGCTCCGGTGTTCCTGATACTGTGCCATTGATGCCTTCGGAAGCAATCAGAATACGGCCTTTCACCCCTAGGTCCTTGCAGTATTGCAAATGCTCCTGCGTTAACGTCTCGGGGTCTTCGATCTTCACGAACTTATAATATAAAAGCACGCGATACGCGCTGTTACACATGTATATCACCTGTTCCTCTTCCATGTTGTTGGCCGGTTCCTCCGGCGAGCCACCTACATTGCACCCTGACTTGCAAAAAAAGAAAAGAAACAGCCGCCCGAAACATCGTCTCGAACTGCTGTCTAACCATTCGACTTTATATTCCTGCATACTAGTTTATCGGAAGCGCAAGGACTTAGTCAATATAAATGTATAGAAAGGCATGAAAGATATGGAACACGCCTTCCATACCGCCACTATCCTTTGATTGGGCAACTATTCCGAAATCGTAATGATCGAGGTCACAAAGTGATATTTTTCATTCTCCATCACAGATTGTGACAGCAAAATTTTGTTCCCCTGCGGGCTCCAGGCTAACGAATCAGCCACATTGTCCATCTCTGCGGAGATCTGGAATTGCTCTGCCGATTCCGTGTTGGAAACAAACAATCCTTTTTCGTTATCCTTATCGGAATTAATCGTGTACGCGATCTTGGAGTCGTCACCCGACCAGCTTGTGCCAAAAATCTGTGTGCCTCTGGCGAGTGTGGCCTTCTCATTGCCTTCCAGATCGGTGAGCACCAGCGCCCGTTTGGTATCCGCTGTTCTTTTTACAATCGCAAGCCTCGTTCCGTCGTTCGATGGGATGACCCACTCCACGCTTTTGAGCACCTGTTTGGCTTCGCCCGTCTTCGTATCATAGGTGTTCAGTTGACCGTCTTCTCCGGTAATGTAATAGATCATGTTGCCCGACACCTTGATGCTACGCACGTTAAAGTTACCTGTCTCTACCAATACTTTAGTGGTGCCGTCCAGTGCAGCCGAGATCAGATCTCCTTTCATATTGGAAAAAACAACATGTTCATTATCGAGCCAGGCACCTTCCTGAACAAATCCATCCTCTTCACCCGCAGCAACCGCTTCTCCGCTCTTCAGGTTCAGAATGAAAGGCCAGCCTGTCGTTTCCTCCGTCTGCCAGTAGAACAGATGCTGTCCATCCGGCGATACCTGCGGTGCTCCCAGGTTAACCTCGCTCTCTATAAGCGGTGTATCTGTGCCTTTCGTCAGATCAACCATGTACAGGTTGTGCGGATAACGTTCCTCTCCCTCTACACTAACAGGTTTCATGGACGTGTTTTCTTTATCTGTCACAATCGAACTCTCGCTCAACCAAGCGATTCCGCGCATATTAGGCAGTTTATCTATTTTCTCAAGTTTGAAATTCTGGTAAACGGACGTGTTCGTGTTATCTTTGACCGTAATGTCTGTGCCTGTTTTTGCACCTTGTGTATTGCCAGACGGCTCTGTGGTGCTTCCACAGGCAACAGTGATCAATAACGCAGCTGCCCCCAGCGCTCCAAACGTGACTTTCATCCATATCATCATGTCGTGATCCCCCTCGGTTACTTATGCTATACACCTATCATAAAGCCGGCATACTTCCAAAGTTATTCAGACTTGTTTCCAACTTGTAAACTTGTATCTATATAAATTGAACTAAAATTATTTACATGAATACTCCGATGACAGAATAACCTTCCAATCACTCTTATCCCCAGATTTTTCTGATCCCTTTTCTCAAGGGGAAAATCCGGTGATAAAGGCGAAGGGTATGCTTCCGATGTTAGCTTTCTTTCAGAAAGCTTTTAGCTCCGCTTTTTCAGGTTTTTTCTGTCCTCTCCGTTTCTTATGTAAATGATTAGTGCAAGATATATTGATCTCAATTTACAAGTGGGAATACGAGTTGAAATGTCACGCCATCTTGATGCTCCTGATCGCTCGGTAGTAGCGTAATCGTTCCGCCCTGTTTTTCAACAAACTGTTTTACGAGGGATAGACCAAGTCCGGTTCCGCCTGTTTTGCGAGCTCTGTCCTTATTGACGGTGTAAAAAGGTTCAAAAATCTTCTCGCGTGCCTCTTCAGGGATCGGCGTACCTGAGTTATAGATGCGAATAACCGCCTGATGTTCCTCTGTACGCCGCTCATTCTCCACTCGAATGATGCCTCCAGCAACGTTATATTTGATCGCATTGTCCAGCAGATTGATGAAAATGTGCATCAGACTCTCCCGGTCACTGTGAATGACGGCAGGCTCCAGATCGAGCTCCATGTTCAGTGCAAACTTTTCAACCTTGCCTCGCATTCGCCCGCAAGCGTCCGCAAGCAATGCCCTGATTTCCACATCCTCCGCCTGATTCTCGAAATCGTACTTTTCAAGCGCAGACAGGTGTAGCACCTTCTCTACCATTTCATATAATCGTTCGGTTTCTTTCCCGATATTATTCGTCGCATCATCCAGCAGTTGTGGATCATCCTTGTACATATTTAAGAGCTCCACGTATGCCTTGATGGACGTCAGTGGTGTCTTGAACTCATGACTGATGTTGCCGATATATTGTTTCTGTTGCTGCTCCAGCGCTTGTAACTTCTCGATTGCTAGTTGCAGCTTCTGCTGCTCTGCATGCATGGCTGCAATGTTTTGTTGAATAGACGTGCTCATATAATAAATCCCTTGTCCCAGCTCGCCCAATTCATCCTTGCGTTTGACCGGAGATTCGGTAATATAGTTGCCTTCTTGAATGGAGGCCGCTGATTTCTTCAACCGGGTAATCGCTACAGCAAAACGGTTGTAGAACAGATAACCTAGAATGAAACTAAGCGCAACCACCGTGATGCCTGCCCATAAGAACAATTGTTGAATCCGGGCATAGAAATCCTGATAACTCTGCACGGAATATTGAATCCAGATGGCACCAATCTGTCCCTCCGGGCCGTCTAGCGGAGCGGCATAAAGCAATGTCTCTCCCTGCTCGTGATAGGCAATTTTATTCTTCAATGCGTAATTCAGAGTCTCCTGAACGAGTTCATTCTCACTTGGCGCAAAAGAAGCTCCCACTTGTTTGCCACTCATGTCATATAGTGCAATTGGCAGGCCTGTTGAGTCAGAGAGAGCTTGCGCCAATCTACGTCCATTTTGCTGCAGGAACTGTTCCGGCTCCTGACGAATGGCCTCCGTATAATATGCCTGGCGCACATTCAGATTAATGAGACGCGTCTGTTGCGCGAGAGTACGCTCTACCTGTGATTGCTGATTAAGCTCAATGCCTCGGAGTACGAGGGAACTAAGCACAACCACCGTGAGGATGAGCAATGCGGCCAGAAACACGCTGAATTTTAGCTTGATGCTGACTCTCATACCGTTCCGCCTGTTTCAGGAGCAGTTGCCTTGTACCCAATACCGTATACCGTTTGCAGCATTTGCTGATCGGTATCTCCGATTTTTTTGCGCAAACGCTGGATGTGAATATCTACCGTCCGTGTCCCCCCTGCGTACTCCATGCCCCACACTCGATCCAGCAAATCATCCCGTGTGTACACCCGTTCCGGATTGGACATCAGAATGGTCAACAGGTCGAACTCCTTGGGCGTTAAATCCAGCTTCTCTTCACCCACCGTCACAGTGCGATGAGCAACATGAATACGCAGGGTTCCATTGACAATTGCTTGGCTCTTGGAGTCGTCCTGCGGTGGGGTACTGCTTTTCTCTACCCGACGCATCAGTGCCTTCACGCGGGCGAGCAATTCGCGGATTTCGAACGGTTTGGTCATATAATCGTCTGCGCCCATTTCAAGACCGACAATTTTATCCACCAGTTCGTTCTTGACGGTGAGCAAAATAATGCCGATATCCTCCCGATCCTCTAGCCTGCGGCAGACGCCATATCCGTCCAGTTTGGGCATCATCACATCCAGAATCATGACTTGAGGATGGAACAAAGCCACCTTCTCCAAGGCCTCTTCGCCATCATTCGCTGTCTCTACTTCATATCCTTCACGCCGCAGTGCGTACGCAATGGCACTGACGATGCTGGATTCATCATCCACAACCAGCACTTTTCTATTCATCGGATTCATCCTCTTTATCTGTGTCATTGGTTTATGCGTTTATGTTATCAAGATCGCGATCATTACGCCATGAAACTTTGGTCGTTTTCATTACCCTATGGATACCTCGCAGCAGGTACGTTGCTCTTCTTCTTTTATACCCCAAAGACGGCAAAAAGAGCCATTCCACCGATGGATTGGCTCAAAATTTCTCTATTACATGTGGACTGTAACGATGTGAAATTGACTGATAATATTTAAACTCTAATCATCTTTGTTGGTACCTATTGCTAAGGTAGCAACTTACGGATTTCCTCTTCGGAAAGACCCGAGGCTTTCACAATGGCGGACATGTCCACTCCAAGGGCTAACAGCTCACGGGCCATCTCTTGTTTACCTTCTCGTAAGCCTTCCTTTTTACCTTCCCGTAAACCCTCCAGCCTACCTTTGGCTGTCCCTTCTGCCCGCGCTCCCTCAATCATCGACTTTTCATCACTCAGGGCCTTCATCCGGGCATCATACGCCATACGGGTAGCGGCATCATGACTCAAAAATTCCAGCGTATCCATCGCTTTCTTCAACATCGGTTCATTCATCGCCAGCACCTCCCAATTTGATGTGTCGATCCCTCTCAGGAATAACAGCCAATTCACAAGTCCGCCCTTCTCCAGCGGAATAGGGTGTTTCTCCAGCTTCGTTAACTCCATCACATGGATTTCAATGTCATCCGTCAGGCTAATCCCTGTGTGGTCTTCCCGCAAATGAAACACATTGTGGTAACGTTCATTATCCAAACAGGAGTAGTTCAAAATGTTAATAGTCACACACTTTTTAAGCAGATTATAGTTCTCACCCTTTTTAATCTGGTGGAAGTACATCTCACTCCAATAGAACAGTGTGCGCTTCTCCATATGGTACGGGTTGAACAGCTGCATCTCAATATTAATGAGCTTTCCTTCGACCGTCTTCGCCTTAATATCCAGAATGGACTGCTTATCCTCTGGACTATCTTTATCCGTGTACGTGTTAATAACCTTAATCTCCGTTAAGGGAGCCTCGCCAGTTTCAATAAACGTGCTGTTCAGAAAAGCTAACAAAACATCTTTATTTTGCTCACTTCCAAAAATGCGTTTGAACACAAAATCTACCCGTGGATCAAGCAGTTCCGCCACACATCATCAGCTCCATTCTTCACCAGCATTATACCATAATTCCCATCCTTCCTTTTGTTTAAAAATAATGAACTAAAGTATTTACACAATCCACTCCGATGACAGAACAACCTGGAGAGTAGCGGTTATCCCCAGATTTTTTCGATTCCCTTCTCCAAAGGCGAAAATCCGGGGAACAGCGTATGCTTCCGATGTAGCTTTCTTACAGAAAGCTTTCAGGCGACCGCTCCGCTTTTTCAGTTTTTTTCTGTCCTCTCCGTTAACGTGTAAATGAACAGCTCAACTTATATAGCATCATTTGATTATTCATTCCTCAAACGACAAATTTAACGGCTCGTCCGACATCTCGTATTCCGTTTCCATATGCGTCACAGGTGTGTTTAGATCCACCTCTTCGAAGCGGAAGCTGTCCACCCAGACCTTTCCTTTTCCGTTCAGAATCACCCCAAATGAAATCACTGCGCTCTCAGCCGGCACATCCAGCACAATGCTGTACTGATTCCATGGCTGCGTACCGGTAATCGGCCGGTCATGCATATTATCAAACTGCAGCACATCGTGCACTTGATTATCCACACGCATCCATAGTCCGCAGAATGCTTCTACACGATCCGTTTTAACAAATCCAGTCAACTTCATCCGTTTACCCACATATTTATCTGCCCTGAACTGCTGCATCATCGTAGCAAATTCATTTGGTTCCATCGGTGTAACGGCCTTCAAATACCCTGAGGCCTTGCCTTGATGTACCTCGGCGGGATCAAGTCCCATCTCATAGTTTTGCGGGTGACTTCCCGTTAACATCCAACCTTTGATTTCCGTTGTCGTATTCATCTCTATTTCTCCTCCTCTGGTTTTCCCAGTGAATAGTTTAAGATCAAATAATTTGCGAAACCGCCCAGGTGGCATGCCATACATTTTGCGAAAAGCCCGAGTAAACGCTTCCTGACTTTCGAATCCGCAGGCCAGCGATATGTCCAGAATCCCTGCATCCGTAGAACGCAGTGCGGTGGATGCCAGACTCATCCTCCGATGGCGAATGTAATCAACCACCGTCATGCCCACCTCATCCCGGAATACCCGGTGATAATGATATGGCGATAATGCCGCCTTGGAAGCCACGTCTTCCAGCCCAATCTCTTCATGCAGATGGTTCTCGATGTAGAACAAGCTGTCCTGAATCATCTCCTGATATCGACTCAATTGAAGATGTCCCCCTTCCATATCCTTACTATACGTGTTCACGAAGGAGCCGTTTTGATCATTTTTGCGGAAAATAAAAAAAGAAGAGCCTGATCAGGGACAACCATGTCCCTAACCGACTCTTCATAACTCTCATTTAAATGTGCTCCTCGGCCAAGTACAGCCTGATCAGACTGCCGGAACCGGCTGTGCACCAGCCTCTTCCTCATCATGTTCCACCAGCTCATGCTTCTCCCATGCACGGCTCTTCCAGCGGAAGTACATGATGACTGCACGTGTCCACTCGTCTGCCGCAATAGCAAGCCACACGCCTGCCAGCCCCATATTCAACTGGAACACCAGTAGATAGCCAAGAGGCAGACTCATGCATACCATGGAGATCAGCCCCATGTATACCGGGAACTTCGCATCACCTGCCGCACGCAGGGAACCAATGATAACGATATTACACGTACGCCCGGTTTCAAGCACCAGACTGAGCAACAATACCTGTGCGCCGAGCCTGATAATTTCCGGATTTTCCGTAAAGATGCTCATCAATGGCACGCGGAAAATGATAATGATTACGTCAATCACAACGGTCGCCAGAAGCGCCCATTTTACACTGTCGAATACACGTTTGTACGCATCATCCTTCCGCCGAGCACCCACAAGACGGCCAACAATGATGGACGTTCCCATGCCGATTGCCATACTGAACAGATAAATGTAGCTCGAAATGTTACCTGCATATTGTTTGGTTGCCATGGCTTCCGCACCCAAATAGGTCACATACAGCGTGAATACGAGCTGACAGGAGTGATACACCATCGATTCCATCGCAGACGGTATACCGATGCGCAGAATTTTGCCAATAAAATTTTTGGACAATTTAATGTAATATTCAAAATCGACACGAACCTCGCTTACACGATACAAAAGCCAGAAGAAGATCAGCAAGCAGACGAAACGGCTACCTACCGTCGAGATCGCTGCCCCTTCCACACCCAGCTTCGGCAAGCCGAAATGTCCAAAGATCAGCGCATAGTTACCAATGACGTGAATGACGTTCATAAACACGGACACATACATCGTTTCCTTGGTATATCCATGTGTACGAATCGTTGCCGCCAGTGCATTAATGAGGGCCTGCAAGAAAATTCCGCCCCCGACAATGCTGATATAGGAACGAGCATAATCGTAAATTTCACCTTGTATATTCAAAAGCGACAGCAAATGTCCGCCAAACACCAGGAAGATCACACTCAGGATCAACCCGACTGCCAGGTTAAGCGTAATGGCATTACCTGTAACCTGTGCTGCTTCAGTCAGCTTTTTCGAACCGATATATTGGGCTACAACAATCGCGGCACCATGTCCAATGACTTCGAGTACAAGAATCGCAATGGAGATAATCTGGTTGGCTGCACCCACCCCGGAGACGGCATTATCCGATACCGAGCTAAGCATAAGCGTATCCACGCTCCCCATCAACATAAACAAAAAGAGTTCCAGGAATATAGGCCAAGTTAACCGAATCAGCTTCAGATCCTGGGCATCTGAACGGAGAGACTCTTTGGTCGAGGATATTGCTGTCATTTTCTCACCTTTCCAACGTTTGCTTCAATTCATAGGGTATGTTAGCACAGGTGGTTTGAAAATGCAGTAGTTTTGCGAAAATAATTGAAAATATTTTGGAAATTCCAGTAATAGGTATTATAACGCTTTCATGAAACCCGTCTGGCTACTCCTTTTGAATGGCACTCGATGATGCCTCCCAGGACATAACAAAACCCTCCCAGCACGCGTATTAAGCGATTAGTGGGAGGGCTCTCTTACGTTTATACTCAGCGGAAGCACTGACAAGCAATCATCCTTTAACCGAACCTGCAGCGATCCCTTCGACAATTCGTTCACTCAGCACCAGGAACGCAATGAGAATCGGCAAAATGCTGATCATCAACGTTGCACCAATGGCACCCCAATCGGTGGTGTACTGCCCGATAAAGTTCTGCACTCCGACAGTCAATGTTTTGTATGCATCCGAACTAATGAAGGTGTTCACAAAAATAAATTCGTTCCAGTCATAGATCATGTTAATGATCGCCGTTGTCGCAATAACGGATGCTGTCATCGGCAACACGATACGGAAGAAGATGCGGTTCACCGAGCATCCATCCATCACCGCTGCCTCTTCTACCTCTCTTGGAAGCGCATAATAAAATCCCAGCAGAATCATAATCGTAATCGGCATATTAAATGCAATGTATGAGAGAATGACCGATAACGGATGATCGGTAAGATTTAACTTCAAGAACAGGCTGAACAGCGGAATCAGCGTGGAATGCACCGGGATCATCAGACCCACCATGAACAGTCCCAGCACCAGTGAACGTCCCTTCCAGCGCATGCGTGTAATCGCAAAGGTGACAAGACTGGCAAACAGCACCGTGAACACCACGGAAACGACCGTAATCCATACACTGTTGAAAAAATATAAGCTGATATTGCCTTCCGTCCATACCTTGACATAGTTCTCCCAACGCGGCGTAGCCGGGAGCGCAAAAGGAGCCATGTCGAATACTTCCTGATTATTTTTAAGTGAAAATAACAGCAACCACACTAAAGGCAAAATCTGAAGCAAAGCCACCAGAGACAGGAGCACGTATAACAGGACGTATCCAAGCCTTCTCGTCCATACCGGGCTATGGCCTGTCTCCGGGCCAACGGGCAACCTAACAGCCGGTTCCATCTTCAACGGAATGACCTCCTTTCATTATAAGTAAGCATCAGGAATATTGAATTGTATCTTTGGATGCCGTTGCCTTACGCAGTAACCACGTCACAACCAGACAGATGAGAAGCAGGAAGAAACCTACCGCACTGCCGTATCCAAAGTCAAAACTGCGAAATGCCTGACGATACATGTAGGAAGCCATGACTTCACTTGCGCCATTCGGACCGCCATCTGTCATGACATAGATGAGGTCAAAATATTTCAGTGAGCCAACCACGGCGAGCACCACGGTCACTTTAATCACTTCCGTAATGAGCGGCAGCTTAATCCGGAAAGCAATCTGCCACGGGTTTGCACCATCAATACGCGCAGCCTCGATGAGTGATTCCGGGATGTTTTTGAGTGCCGCGTAATAGATCAAAATATAGAAGCCTGCATACTGCCACAGAATCGGAACGAACAATGCATACAGCACCAGTGATGGCTCCGCCAGCCAGGCTGGCGGATTGCTAAATCCGATGGCTTCCAGAAAGCTGTTCAGTACACCATTACTGGGGTGATAGATCTTCAGCCATAACTGGGCAATCGCAACGGATGACAGCAACATTGGAATCAGATATATTTTGCGAAAAAAGTTTGCACCCTTGATCTTGCCTGACAGCACGAGTGCAATCATCAGATAACCGATGAGACTCAGCGCAGAGAACAAGGCTAATAAAAAGGTATGATTCGCACTCTGCCAGAACGTACTGTCCTGAAGCAATCTGGCGTAGTTATCCAAACCTATAAACGTCATTGCCCCAATTCCATCCCATTGCATCAAACCGTAATAGCCCGTAAGTACAATGGGGATGTAGACCAGAACCAGGAGCAGAAGCAGCGCAGGAAGCACGTACAGCGCAGCCACCAGGCGGTTCGACATGACTTTGTCCAAGACGTATTCCTCCCTTCAAGCGTTCAAACATTCATATGGTGTACGTGTCGGTGAGGTCTACATCAGTTGCCTTTGTCGATCGCAGCCTGATGATTCTTCACAAAGTCTTCCGGTGTTACTGCTTTACCAAACAGTGCCTGAATCATATCGAGATGCGCCTGAGCAGCAGCCGGTTTCATCTGCACGTCTGCAAAGAGAGTCAGGCTACTCGCCTGATTCAGCTCGTTCAGCAGATCGATGTAAAGTTGTGGCAGCTGGACTGCAGCGGTATCCACTTTAGTTGCTGGAATGACTCCAGCTTCAGTCACCGAGCTTTCGCCCCATTTTTCCACAAAGTATTGAATGAATTTCTGAGCTTCGTCCTTCACTTTTGAGTTCTGAGCCGCAAACAATCCTACGCCCGGTCCGCCTACCCAGCTGTTAATGTCGCCTTTGCCGCCATCAATCGTCGGGAATTTGAAAAATCCAACCTTATCCTTGAAGTCCTGCGGAATGTCCGGGTTCGTTGTAAAGTTTGGCAATTCCCATGTTCCCATCAGATACATAGCCGCTTTTTCATTCATGAATTCGGATTTGCCCTCATCGTTGGACAAGCCGTTAAAACCTTTGTTGAATGCATTCATATCCACCAGCTTCTGCACTTCAGCCGCAGCCTGTGTCAGTGCCGGATCATCAAACTTACCGGAGCCGTTAATGGCTTTCTCCAATGCATCCCCGCCCACACGATTCGCCAAGTACATGTACCAGAGTGAACCCGTCCAGCGGTCCTTGTTCCCCAGTGCAATCGGCACTTCACCGTTATCGGTCAGCGTCTTCACCACGTTCAGGAATTCATCATAGGTGGCTGGTGTCTGCAAGTTATATTTTTCAAATATCGTTTTGTTGTAATAAATAGGAGAGATATTCAGCTCAATCGGCAGTGCATACGTTTTACCGTCTACCGCGTAAGCCTCGGTCGTTCCGGCGATAAACTTCTCGCCCAGATCCCCTTTAAGCAAATCATCGAGTGGTGCAAACAGGTTACCCTTCACATAAGGCTCCAGGAATCCCGCAGCCCAGGTTACGCCCACATCGGGAAGTTCATTGGAAGCAGACAGAATTTTCAGTTTGTTTTTGTATTGTTCATTCTCCAGCACTTCCTGCTTGATCGTCACATTTGGGTTATCGGTCTGATACTGCTGGATAATATCGTTGACCAGTTTGTTCTGTTGTGCGGAGCTGCCTGCAGGCCATAGATGCATGAATTTCAGAGTAACCTTGCCATCTCCGCCACTGTCACCGCCGCTTGCATTACTACCGGAATCATTGCCCGCCCCGGAACCTGCATTGTTGCATCCAGACAAAATGACAGCCAGAATCAGCGTCCATGACAGGATCATAGCCAGTGTCTTTCTTTTCATATTTCCAACCCCCAATAGTGGAATTTCGGTTTTTGTAACCGCTTTAATAAAAGTGTAGCATGGGCATCATCCGCCTATAAGGGTAGAATGATTTGGAAAAACTCCACTATTTTGAGTATTCATTCCCTTTTTGTTGAAAGAGTGAACTCTGCTTAACTCCATCTGTTAATCCTTTTCGTTCACAGAGTGACGATATTTACTCGGACTGATATTCTCCAGGCTTTTGAATACTTTGATAAAATATTTATCGGTCTGATAGCCTACTCTCTCCGCAATTTCGGAGATGGGCAGGTTCGTCTGCACTAACAACTCCTTTGCTCGCTGTACCCGTTTGCGCATGAGATATTCGCTGAAATTCAGCCCAACTTGTTCTTTGAACAGCACACTGAAATAACTGGAATTCAAGTGCAGGGAATCGGCAAGCTCACGCATCGTCATCGGTTCACCCAGATGTGTCTCAATGTATGCCAAAGCTTCTCCAATCGGTGTATTATCCTGTTGCTCTCTCCGTTCCCGGATGTCTACCAGCTTCGGGTCAACGATGTCTTGCATCGCTTGGATACGTCGTTGCTGCTCATGAAGAAGAAGTGCCTTCTGTACGGTCTGAAGCAGCTGCTCTTTATCAATCGGCTTGAGCAAGTAATCTACCACACCCAGCTTAATCGCTTGCTGCGCATAATTAAAATCCGCATACCCTGACATGATCAGCACCGCTGGTTTGCTTGGAAAATGTTGAATAGCTTCCACCAGAGACAAGCCAGACAACTCTGGCATCCGTACATCCGTAATCAGCAGGTCAGCCGGCTGGCTTGCAAGCCACTCTCTGGCCTCCACGCCACTCGCAACCGTCTGAATCCGGTTCTTCCCGGCAGACCATGCTTCAAGTGTTTTGCGTATACCTTCTCTTGTACGTGGCTCGTCGTCCACAATCAATATTGTTTTTTCATGAATCATGTGTAGCCTCCGTTTCCCTCGGAATCTCAAATCGAATCACTGTCCCTGCTCCAGCTCCGCTCTCAACTGTAAGTTTGGCATGCTCACCAAGCTGACGACCAAAATAAAGCCGTAGACGTTGATATACGTTGATCAACCCCACACCAGCTCCTCGGCCTGGAGCTAACGGCTCACCTCCGTTTAGCGCCTGTTTAATCGTCTGGAGACGTTCATCGTCTATGCCTGGTCCATTATCCCGCACCTCCACACACACGATATCTGTTATCGATGAAGGTTGTACGCTGATCTTCACCATTCCAGGTTTTAACGTATTCTCGATGCCGTACAGAACGGCGTTTTCCACAAGCGGCTGAATCAGCAACTTAGGCATGGGTACGCTTCGCAACTCTTCACTCAGCCTGATCTCCCACTGCATTCTGTCGCCCAGCCGCATCTGCATAATGTTCAGATACCGTTCTACATGTTCAAGTTCATCCGCAATCGTAACCCATTCATCTTGATGGGGGCTGGAGATTATGTAGCGAAATAACCGAGACATCGCGATAACCATACGCGCCATCTCCTCCTCTCCTTTTTCCTCCAGTGACCAGTAGAACGCTTCTAATGTATTGAACAGAAAATGAGGGTTGATCTGGGATTGTAGCGCCTTCATCTCAGCCCGGGACTGCATGACCTCTTTCTCATGTACCACCTGCGTCAATTCATTCTGCCTATACACCATCTGGTTATACACGTCATTCAGTTCATTGATTTCTAAGGTAGAACTCACCATGAGGTTAGGTCTCATGGCCCCTGGTTGTGCCCCGCGCATCGCCCGCATCAGCCGAATTAGCGGACGGGTAATCATCGTGGAGAGGAAGAAGGACATGACTAAGAAAAGCACAACGCCGATAATTCCCGATACAAGCAGAGCCGTTCTCAGGATAGACACTCCTTCTGTAGTCTCTCGCAGTGGTGTCAGTACAGCCAGTGTCCAGCCCGTTAACTCAGATCGTTGCTTCACCACGATATAAGATTCCTTGCCATTCTGAACAACCGATTCACTGTTCATCACCGCCTGAGGATCGAGATGCACATCCAAATTGGAGGTCACCACTTCACCGTCACCGTCCAGTAGCATAATCGAATCCTGGGAGCCGTCTGCCCCAGCCGAATCATTCAGTTGAAAAAAACTGCGTTGCATACGTACGACCACGTATCCCCCATGCTCAAAGGAACGCTCCAGCAGACTGATCCGCCGAACAGCCAGAAGAATGCTCGGATCGTCGGGATCGGAGCCAGCCCACACCAGTCGACCTTTACCCTCGTCCGCTTTGACAATCCAGTTCCGCTCCAGCCTATGACTTAAGGAACGATCATCCATCGGAAAGATACGACTATAATCCGTAGTGTATATCTCCATACTCTGTGCACCATTAATAAAGGACTGGTAGCTACCTGCAATCTGCAGTAACGCCTGCCGCTGATTAAAGCTCGCCTTCTGCCCTCGCTTCTCTTCATTCAGCAGACGTTGCACATAAGCATCATCTGCAACCTGAGCGGTCAGGGAATTCACCTGTGCAATCAGTGCATCCAACCTGCCACTGGCCTGTACCGCGGTCTGATGGATATGCTTCTCGGCATTGTTTTTCAACAAAACCGCTACACGGTCATAGGCTGTGATGCCTGCGAGCAGCAGGACTATGAGCATGACCATTACAAAACCGACAAAGATCTGATTACGAAGCGAGTTAAAATGCCTTGTTTTCCGCTGCACTATCTAGACGTCCTCCTCTTTCTGCATGTAAAAGAAACCACCATCTCACGCCCGTATGTTACATAACGGGAATACACTCGATGCCGGATTCATCTACGTTATTCTGTTAAGGTTATATTGAAGCGCTTGCAAAAGAGCCGAAAAATTAAACTCTCTTATGTTTCTTTTCCTCTTAGCGGATCAACTTTGTTTAACCATTAAATTATCTCATTCAAAATAACATAGTTTTGTTTGGGGATCAATGGATTTCAACTGATTTTCAATAGATTAGAACATGATAAGAGAAGAACATGGAGCAACGTAAGCTCCACCCCTCGAAACCCCTTAATATGTAATTATATATAATATTATGAAATATTATATTATGATAGACAATATGAAAAATGATATCAAATACCTAACTTTCTAAGGAGATTCTTAACTTATGAAAAAAATGAGCCAAAAAAATTGGATTATCATTTTAACACTTGCTCTTGTAGCCTCTCTAGTTGCAAATGTTGTTGGTTATAATTCAAGTAACGGAAAACTAAAAGATTATTTAAATCAACAATACAGTCAGGTACTATCAGATTACGAAAGCAACATTCTTTCTACCTCAGATTCAATCTTGTCAACTTTGCAGAGCGCTATAGATAAAAAGATGATTAGTAAAGAGGAATTATTATTGTTATACAAGAGCTACGAACAGTTAAATCAGAATCAGAATCAATATGCAAGCTATGTACAGATATATAACACTCCTGATGGAAAAAAAGCTTTCTCTCTGGACATGACAGAACCTATTACTCTTAATTATGTCCCTGGTTTTATCTACTTTAATTCAAGTAAAGCTATGTTTGAAAAACTTCTTTTGCAAAGCGAATCCGATTCTGACTTAGTTGTAACTGCTAATTTAGATAAGAGCCTAAAACTTGCAAATGAAATCGTCCAAATAAACACAGACATTTATAAAAAATATATCAATGAAAATTTCGCTAAATTGTCAAACGAAGAAGCAATACTGACCAGGTTACACTTACAAAAAGAGCTGACCATCTCTTTCACAAAACTAGCTGAGCTTGACGCAGAACTATTCAAATTAAATAACTAAATCCCTTTTAAAAATTCGCCATAAAAAAGAGCCGAAGCAGGTTTAACCTCTGCCTCGGCTCTTTTGCAACCATCATCAGAACATGCTCCACCATTCATTAGTGATATCCATCAATGTCACCCTTTAGGCAGCGCATTACGTAGACGTTTCTCCCGATACCGCTGATAGGCACGAATCAGCATGCCGATGATGATCATCACCACACCGATATTAATCGCCACATCCGCCAGATTCAATATGCCCCGCCCCGACGGAAACACCAGGAAGTCCGTCACACGAGCATATACAAAGCGATCTATGGCGTTGCCGAGTGCACCGCCGACCATGAAACCTGCCCCGGCCTGCATCCAGAATCCCCGTATCTCACCTTTACGCCGATAATAGAGCATACCTACGATAAACAGCACGGCAATGACCCCGAATAAACGTGCATTCCCTTGAAACATGCTTCCGGCCATACCGCTATTTTCATAATGTTGCAGCTGCATCCCTGAATCCCCGAGCCGCATCACTTCGCCGACCTCCATATACATCCGAACCGCGATCTTGGTACCCTGATCCACAAGCGTAACCAGCAACGCGATAAAATAAAACAACATCGTTTTCCCCCTGCCTGCCTAAGCCGCTCTTTATGTTCAATTGCAGAAAAATCATTATAACGTTCTTCTTACTCTACCACAGCGGTTATAACGTCTCCAAATGATCCGATCTTAAGTCTCTTCTAACATTCGATAAAGTGTGCAATTCACTACGGGCAGGTAGAGCCCCGTCCTGCGTCGAATGTAGAGCTTCATCACACATACGAAGGAGATGTCTTTCATTTGAATCCGATTAATCCCGAAATCACTGCAAGACTTGCACAGATGCAGCAGGAAGAACAGGAACTGATATGGGATACATTCAACTCCGAAACAGCACTACAACTCGGCCTGTATCTAGTTCAGGAAGCGAAACGCCGCTCACAAGCGGTGACCATTGATATTACGCTAAAGGGACACCGTCTTTTTTTGCATGCGATGGAAGGCACCCACCCCGATAACGAAAGCTGGATTCGGCGCAAAAACAACGTGGTCAACCACTTCGGCTCCAGCTCCTGGCATACGGCCTTACGACTACGGAGCGAAAATAAAATATTGGAGCAAGATTACCAACTATCTGACTCCGATTATGTACTGGCTGGTGGTGCATTTCCACTGATCCTAAAAGAGGAAGGGCAAGTAGGGACAATCACAATTTCGGGTCTGCCTGATGAGGAAGATCATGATCTCGTCACCACAGGCATTCGCTCATTTTTAGAGGGGTAGTACATACTCCATACTCATAACTGCGTTTCCTGGAACGTTGTGCACGTGAAAACCCGCCTTATATGATTGAATAAGGCGGGTTTAGTATTTTTAACTTTTTCGATCCAGAACGCAGTTAAGGAATCAGGATGGCTTTTTATTTTTCATCATGTGATATACATTGCTAAAGCTGCCGGAGAGAATGCCGACAATCGGGAAAATCGCCCAGTTAATATCCCAGCGCTGGTAGACGAAACCGGTAAAGAGGAAGAACGCTGTCGCGAGTGGCCAAACCACAGCCTCAACGGCTCGCACTGCTCGTGCCTCTTCTCTCTTGGCTGCATTCAGATGCTGATCCTCAAGCAACGTCGTATAGGAGCCCTGAATATTACCGTAATAGACAAACAAAAACACACCGATCCCCGCTGTAGCCAAGAGAGCCGATACACCGTAAGCCGCATACGTATCATTCACATAGGCCCCTGCAAATATGAAAACAGGAGACAGGATGCACAGACACACGCCCGTAATAAGAGCCACACGATATGTGAGTGCAAAGCTTACCTTACTGCGCTGGATAGTCATCAACAGGGAACGTGGGAGCTGGAACCCTTTCTCCATATACTCGAACCGTCCCAGCTTCATACCGCTATAGATGAACATACCCACGGCAACAGCCGCCAGCACAAACATACCACTCATGCCAATTACAGAGCCAATGCCGAACGTACCTTGATCTGATGAAGATCCTAAGCTCTCGAACAGCGTATCCATTAATATGAGAAAAGCTATTCCCGCCGAGGACAGCCACACGCCCAGCCCCGTCCAGAAGCCTGCACTTCGCTTAGCCGCGAGATAGGCCTGAACCTCTTCTTCGGTCAGCACAGGATATGTTTCCGAAGCATCCTCAGTCTGAATTCCGAGCTCTTCCATCAATTCTTCGATGTTGCCAAACTCAGAGATCACAATGCCAACGGCCTCATTCTCTGATCTGCCCTCCTGTTTTAACTCTAGATATTTATCTTCCATACCCGAAAGAAGCTCCTGTTTCATGCGCTCCACCTCAGGACTTCTCGGCAATCCCGCAAACATATTGTCCAGATACACCATTATTGTCTCCATATCCGATCACAGCTCCCTGATAAACAGATTAACGACCTCTTGCGTAACCTTCCATTCCTCGCATTTTTCTCTGTAATAGTCCAGGCCAGCTGGCGTGATCCGGTAATACGTGCGGCGTTTGCCCAGACTTTCATCCTGATAAAAAGATTCAATATATTCGTTTTTCTCCAAGCGGGTAAAGGCCGAATAGAGTGTAGTCTCCTTCATGACATACTTTTCATCGGTTAGCTGCCGGATGTTCTTGGAAATCTCGTATCCGTACGATTCTCCTTCAAGCAACATGTAGAGGATCAGCGTATCATTATACCCCCGTATTACGTCACTGCTAATCACAAAAGGTATTCCCCCTCATTACTTCATCTGTCGTAGTAGTTTGAGTATAGCACAGTTACTACGACAGATGAAGTAGTTTAGTTAAAATAGGCAAAATAAAAATCCGCACCTGGTTAGAGGTACGGATTTAATAGATGTAACCTAGTCTACGCATATTCTGTAAACCATTTACAAACGTTTCTCCTGCTCTGCGTTTAACGATGCGGTTACTGAATGGCAGTCAGCACATCCAGCAGCATGGACTTGAACTTCGGACGATCAATTGCTTCACAGACACGTACATTTGGCGCTTTACCAAAACGTCCGTTGATATCCACCACGCTGTATCCGCGTGTCAATTCCCCTGCCGCTTCTACGTCGACGTAATAATGACCCGACTTCGTCATGAGTGACTCTTCTGCGGCAACCGCCATTAACAAAGTGTCGGGATGGGTTGTTCCGTTTAATTTATGTACCGATTTGTTGAATTGCATGACTACTTTATTGATTGCAATGAAGAAATCGGAGCCCGAGGTACGGAGTGCTGCAATCTCTGCATGATCGTTATCATCCATAACGGAATATTGAGTACACATCTCCCAGCCAACCATCGTAATAGGGATGCCTGCATGCAGTACAATTTTGGCTGCCTCAGGGTCTACGTAAAAGTTATACTCCGCCGCCGGTGTGATATTGCCCAGTGCATTGTTCGTTCCACCCATGATATATAGATGAGCAATCTCAGGGATAATCGTTGGGTCCTTCTGAATCGCCATCGCGATGTTCGTTAGCGGCGCAATCGCCAGCAGTTCAATCTCCCCAGGATGTGCGTGAACCTTCTCGATAATAAAATCAACCGCATGCCCGCTCTCGGGACGTTGATCCGCCTTGGGGAAATGCGCGCCGCCCATACCGTCATCGCCATGCACATCTTCTACCGTACGATGCTGAGCCTGACCATAGGCCATGAGTGGACGCTCGCAGCCTTTATATACCGGAACCTTGCCGCCGTGTCCGGCAACCTGCACGGTGTACAGTGCATTTTCAACCTCTTGGTCAAACTGCACGTTCCCTCCGGTTATCGTAATGCCTTCCACCTGAAAATGATGCAATGCCGTCAGGATCGCAATCGTATCGTCTCCTGCTGTATCGGTATCAATGATGACTCTTCTCATGTTGCCGCGCTCCTTTTTCTGTATAGTATTCGTTTTATATCCGCCAAACGACCTTCGTTTATATCACTATACTTATTCAACGGACATATCTACGCGAAACGTCAGGGTTTATTTTACATCAAAAACGTACCAATGACGATGGAAACGCCGATGATCACGGAGCGTAACAACTGTGCTACCGCCATATTACCTCGTGCAATCTCGTCACACACTCGCATTTTCGGGATCAGGAAATCAAATATAATATAGACCAGACACAGAATAAGGATACCCAGTCCCGACCACAGAAGCATATCCAGCCATGCATGCGTTGAGAACGACACCATACCCACAATAATACACAGACCCAGCAGCTTGCTGCCCATGTACATACCTGCCGCCTCGTTGCCTTTGGCGATCTCCTCACTGTCGTTATACCGGGTCAATTTGCTAAATGCAAAATACCCCACAATCAACACCACTAACAGAATGCCGATCCCCACTGCAACATTCACGAGGTTCAACCCTAGCTTTTCCATTCCTTCTCCTCCTCATCATTCATTGGTTTACGTACAGCGGCTGCGCAATAATACGCCATATCTCCGGTTACCTTCTCCCCGACCCTGGGCAACATTCCGGCAAAACGTCCACCGATTACAAATACTCCTGTCAGCAAATAACCACGGTATTCCCCATCCTCTGTCTGAATGACAGCCTGTTCCATTGGCACAAGTTGCTGATATATCTTAGGCTGATTTTCGTAATAGGCGGCGACCTCTTCTTCTTCGTCATCATCTTTACTAAAGAGTGTAGATCCGCGTGCCGCATTTGTGTTTTTATCCATACCCGTATCTCTATTCGTATCCACGACGTCCCCCGGATCTTGAACTTCATTATGATCCAGCAAAACTGTGCCACGACCCTCTCGCCCCCAATAGCTTTTGGCTACGTAAGGTGCATCGCTCTGCTCAAACGGCTCCGCGGTGAAGTAGGTCGGCAGCAAATACCGTGAAATCACGTCCAACTCTGCCTCGTCAAAAAGCGTAAATCCACAGTACTCTGGCGTCTGCTCATTCCGCTCGTACAGCGACCAGATGGCAGCCATAAAACCTTTGCTTTGCATCAGCACATGCTGGACAGGATTCATCAGGCCAAGCTGTCCTTCTCGTACCAGTTCAATCAGAGCAACACCAATGTCTACACCGGTCGTTTCGTCCCGATCCCCGATCAGGTATTCCAGCGGATACAACCGATATAACAATTGAATCTCGCGGCCCTGATGATACAGCGCTTCTCCCGGCACAATCTCAAGCTCCTCCAGCGGAGCATATAACACCTCATATCCAGCCTCACGGCAGCGTTCCATCAGGTAGGTGGTATTCGTACGATCCTCGACATGCTCACCGTAAGAGGTGAATGTGACTGGCCCCTGCAACCCTTGCTCAGCATAAAAGGATAACCACGATCGGAAGCAATCTCGGATACGTGCATCCATATGCACAGAGGGTGCAGTCCATGCCTGGTCTTCTGTCCGTCCGATCAAAATGTGTTCAAGTGCCGCCGATTCAGGAATACCTGTGGGCGTGTCGGTGTTATTTTCAATACATTTCAAACCAGCTTCGCCAATAATCCAGTCTTGACGAGTGATTCCGCCTGTAACAGCCTCCATACGCGCTGCCGGAATCAGCCCCGGATGTATGCCAAGTGCATGCTCCAGAAACGAATCTGGCATATATCGCTGAATAAAACGCATCACTTTTCCGTAAATCGCGTCCACCGCCTCCGCCGCAGTGTGTAGCTCTTTCAGTTCTTCCGGTGTATAAACCGTCAATGCGGGCACACAGTACTGTTTGCCGTACATACGATGATATGGAATTTGCTCACCAGCTTCGCTCGCGAAAATATCCTCATGACTGAACGGCAATGAGTACATTTCCCTCATCCCACCGACCTCCCCCGGATGATGCGGAGAATATTTGCCTGCTTCATGATGTCATTAACCTCCCGAACTTCGGAAAAAGCTGCCAAAGCCGCTCGATTTGGATTTGGTTGAGCTTTTATAAGAGCTACTGCCGTCTTTGCTTCCGCGATAAGAAGATCCGCCGTAATAATAATGACCGCTGCTGGAGTCGTACTCACAGCCTGTATCATATTCGGGATCACATTCGTCATTGCTACTACCACATCCCGCAAGCACTGCAGGCACAGCCAGCATCAGCGAGAATGCAACCAGTTTCGCTTTGGAGCCTGGTTTGGCGCTTGGAGTAGAGTGTGGTTTAAAGCCTATTTCAGAGCCTAAGATAGATGATGATTCTGATTCTAATGCGTTGCTAGATGCTACTACAGTCTCAGAACCAGGCTCTAACGTGAACGCAATTTCATCCCCGATGACATTTCTGGACACTTGCCCGGATACAGGTTTTTGCACCTCTGCTTCCTTCATTACAGATCCACCTCTTTCATGAAAAACAGTACTTTCTTCCGATCCGCATCGAGCACGGAGTACAAAAACTCGTACGTCTCGCCTTCGCGTACCATGTAGTGATCCAGCAGCTGTTCGGCCAGTTCCATGGTGTAACCCGAGGATTCCGCAAGCTCCAGTTCCTCAAAGGAACGTCCATTCCACAGCATATATTCCGGGCTGTACATGGGAGACATTTTACACCTGCCCAGCGCTGCTTCCGCTATAGCAGCACCGTGCCCTTCCGGCATCTGCTGGTCATACGCAGTCACATAAATGGCGTGATCCCGCCGATCCTGACACTCATTGGACAGATGGGCCCATAGTTTGTTTTTCATCAGGGTAGCATCCACCAGCTTACGCATAAACAGTTCATCCCGCGTCACTGAAGCCTGCTCAAGCACGCCCGTTTCTGCCTGTTTATCCTCCGACCAACTGCGATACATCAATGAATAATAGATGGTGATTCCCTCCCAATCTGCAAGCTCGTAGGTGAGCCGATTCAATATACACAAACGTATTAAACGCATGAGGAGGAAAAAAGTTACACTATTCGCCGAGACATGTAAAAAGAAGCACAGACATTTATATGATTCTCTCTATCATTGTACTCCACCCTGCGTACTTGCTAGCCTATATGCCCGGCGTAGTTACCTGTTTTCCTACCCATTTTATCCCCTGCTCATGCGCTAACGATCAGGAGAAACGTTATTTCGGAGAAAAACCAGTGAAATCGGCTAAAAGCTCCACATTTTTAGTAAATAACGTTCCTGGTGATCGTTAGAATTTTAAAATCACTAAAAAACAGCCAAATAGCCTCTCCTCAGATCGTTAGAATATTCTGATTCACAACCACACAGAAAAGGACTCCTCATGTCAGTCAATGCACACCAAATGCATCAACCGTGAGACAGTCCTTTACGTCCTTTGTACTCTAGTCAGTTTCTTTGTGCTCTATTCAGTTTCCTTGCACTCTAGTAGTTCCATACACTTGTAGCTATTACCTCAACAATCAGCCTAGTATTTACCCCATGGTACGAGTCTTAGATGTATTACTTGCATCATATCCGGTCCACTATCCCATCTCAGCCCATTGAGCCAATAACTCATCATATGCTGCCGATAACTGCTCCCGCTCGTTCCAGGCTTGCTCCAGAGCAACCGAATCATTGGCTAATGCTTCAAGTCGCTGATCAAGTTCCCGGATTTGAACCTCCATACGAGCCATCGCCTGCTCCAGTTGCTGAGCAGACCCGTGGTTACCACGATTGCTACCACTTCGGCTTTGACTGCTACTGCGGTCACCGTTCACACTTCCAACATTCTTGTTCACCCGTCCAGCATCGAGTTCAGTATGAGCTTGCTCTAACATGATCTCTCCGCTTGCAGATGCAACATCAGGTGCGTCTCCGCCTACTTTCAGTCGGGTGCTTTTGTTCGCTCCCGTCACCGCTGACTTCCCGTCGATTCCCGTATTCATTCCTGCTGCTTTTCTACTTTTTCCCGATCCGTTTCCAGCAAGACCTGCTCCTAGTTCTTGTGAAACTTCTTTCGCTGCATGTGCCTGTAGATCAAGCTTTTTCTCTCGGTACGCTTCATAATCCCCGAGATATGCCGTCAGTTGTCCATCCTCCAGTTCCCAGACACCAGAAGCCAGACGATTCACGAAGTATCGATCATGTGAGATAGCCAGCACGGTTCCTTCAAAATCAGCAAGTGAATCTTCCAGCGCCTCTCTTGAGGCAATATCCAGATGGTTGGTGGGCTCATCCAGCAGTAATACATTGGGTTTGCGATGGACCAGCAACGCAAGCCTCAGGCGAGTCCATTCCCCGCCGGACAGTTGCCCTACCGAACGGAAAACATCTGCACCATAGAATAGATATCTCGCCAGAATGCCACGAGCCTCCCCTTCCTCTACGCCTGCTTCCAGACGGAAGTGCTCCAGCACGCTCAGCTTTGGATTCTCAGGCTCCTGCTGCTGGGCCAAATATCCCACATCAACGCGCGCGCCCCATTCCAGCTTGCCTGCATCCGGCTGTTCTTCACCCAGCAACAGCTTGAACAGCGTGGTTTTACCGGAACCGTTACGGCCAATCAAGGCCGTTTTGTCCCCGTATTCCAGTAACGCCGAGACGCCTTGTAAAATATCTCGATCGCCGTATCGTTTCTCCACGTCTTCCAGCACAGCTACACGTTTACCTGTCCGATCCGTCGGACGCACATCAAAATCTGCATGACGACGTTCCAGCACAGGACGTTTTATTTGCTCCATCCGCTCCAGTGCTTTGCGCATGGAGGCTGCACGGCGGAAGAACTTTTCGTTACCGCCAACACGGCCCCATTCCTCCAGTTGGCGAATGGTTTCCTTCATTTTTTTCATGACCTTCTGCTGCTCTTTGAACTCCTCAAATTGCTTTAGTAGCCGCTGTTCCTTCACCCTCATATATTCGGTGTATCCGCCCGTAGCGATTTCGGCCTCTCCGTCCTCCAGCTCCAGCGTACGTGTCACGACCCGATCCAGAAAATAGCGGTCATGTGAGATCAGAATGACGGTACCCGAATAATCTCGTAAAAATCCTTCCAGCCACTCCACCCGCTCCAGATCCAAATGGTTCGTCGGCTCATCCAGCAATAACAGATCCGGACTGACGATCAGCTGTGAAGCCAGCACAACACGTGTCTGTTCGCCGCCTGAAAGCGAACCGAAACGCCAGCTGTAATGCGCCTTGGCAATATCCAGGCCATCCGCGACCTGATCAATCCGTGCATCCATCTCGTATCCGCCTTCGCGTTCAAACCGTTCCTGGAGCGCCGCATACCGTTTCAGCAACCTCTCCAGTTGCTCCGGATCTGCTGCGCAGGCCGGATCAGACATCTGCTGCTCCATCTCCTTCATCTGGTTACGACAAGCGATCAACTCTTGAAACCCAAGACCCAGTACATCCAGTACAGAATAGTCATCCAATCCTTCCGGTACTTGGGCAACGTAACCGACACGTGTATCTTTTTTCAGCATTAACTGGCCTTCGTCCGGCTGGCATAACCGAGCCATCAGACGCATCAAGGTGGTTTTGCCGCTTCCGTTGCGGCCGATCAGGGCCACCTTGTCGCCTTCCATAATTTCAAATGTAATGCCGTCCAGCACCAGATGTGCTCCGTGATATTGTTTCAACTGTTGCGCGCTAATAATCATCATAATAAGGTTCCTCCTATGGTGTGGAAGAGCCCGACCGCAACACAAAAAGAGCCGCAGGAGGTTAGCTCCGCGGCCCTTCAGAATTCAAGCAAATATGCTTATCGTCCGAATGAGGTCAAGGCAGGCATCTTCTCGTACATGTTAACTTCCGTATATTCAAAATTGGACAGACTTCTCCCGTTGTTCGAAAAAGTGTGAACAATGCCAGCCATAGCAATCGGCAGCTGGCTAATACGGTTGTTAAGCATCTCGTGATTCACCTGTCTTCACCTCCCTTGTCATAAGTAATGTCAATATATCACAGACGGTTGCACCTCTGCAACCACCTCATGCGCCTAGCATCCCTGTCATATGCTGTGCTCACGGTTTTCATTCGCCATTCTCCATCAGCCGTTTTCATTCCCTGAGTACTCTTGCTAAATTCCTACAATCTTCCACGGCTCTTCTTCCGATTTTCTACCACTCTTCTACCCGGAAGGTAAATTACTCTATATAAGTCATTCGAATATCCACTACATTGTGCAAATTTATCTCCACGCGCAGTTCCTCATGCTCATTGATCGCAATTAACGAGTTACCGCTAACACTTAATTTTTTGATGGGATTGGTGTCCTCCAAAAAAATCCCCCACACCAAACGACCTTCTGCATCGGTACAAGCAATGAAGCCTTCATTCCCCATTTGCCCGTCTCCACCAATGATTTTCCCACCTTGATAATCCACACTTGTCCATGCATCTACCATCGTCCAGCAATCCGGATTGTATTTCACAATACTGTCTATCGTCGTATCACAAACGGGAGAACAATACATGGTTCGCTCGTTGCTGTTAGGGTCAAAATATGTGCGGATATCTAAAATAATGACCGTTCCTTCTGGAAAAGCGATGCAATTTATACCTGGCATCTCTCGCTGTTCAGCGGACCAATATTCCATGATTAAGCTATTCATCATATGTCCTTTCCACGACGCCGAAGCACCAGAGCCGTAATCGCAACCGTAATCAGCGTTAACAACCCTGATGTACCTATAGCCACACCAAGCAGCGCATAACCAATGGCGTTCCAGTTTTCCATATTGATACTCATCACGATCACACCCGCCCCGCCAAGCAATGTCAGACACGGCAAAATGGACTGAATCCACGTCATCTGACGCCCCTGCGCCCGATACACGATCCATTCGATCAGCAATTGCACCACCCACATCCCAATCGTCCACAAAATAACGATATCCATAGAATTCTCTCCTTATAATTGGATATTCATATCGACCGCTACGGAGCAGTATTACGGTATAACCTCTCCATAGGGCATGAACTAGAATGATCGCTTTTTATCTATACTTATTCATAGCTTGGCGCCTTACTTCAACCAGTCTGCAAAAAAGTTCCGATACCCTTCCTTCATTATCGTTCTTGAAAAGGCACCAAATGCATACTCGCGGTTGTCCTCTGATACACTTCGCGGCGCAGCCGCGGCCATGTTCACCAGTTCAAACCAGTTATCCTCATTGCCTGCAAAAGCATGCGTGGACCTGATGTGACCATAGCAGGCATGCTCGGGTTTCACGACCATTTTCCCCATCGCCATCGCTTCCGTCAGTGGCATCGCAAACGTATCAAACGCTGAACAGCTCCAGTACACCTTGGCCGAGTTCATCAGCGTAAATATTTCATCCTGAGTAAGTGCAAACTTCAGCTGCACGTTATTTGGAATATCATACTTTTTCATACTTTCCTTATAACGCACACCGCCAAACACCATATACACTTCCTTGTCCGGGTTCTGCCGGGCATATTCCAGCACAAGGTCGGGACGGCGGTTCGCCTCATCCCGCCCGATCCAGAGCACGCGATTATGCACGACCTGACTCGGGTCATAATGGCGGTGCGCCAGCTCTTCGTTGAAGCCAATCGGAATGACGTTCACGTCATGCACGCCGAAATTGCGCCCCAGCTCTCTTTTCAAAAACTCGGTCTGCACAATCGCTTTATCCACCATCGTATAGAATGGCTTCATCATCTCATACCCGGTTAGTGCCGGGTCAGGGAAACTGTGCGGAAACAGAACACTTTTCGGCAAAAACATTTTCAGAAATGTAAATCCCGATACCGTATAGATCACATGCTCAATATTTTGGCTATGAATCTGATCCAGCACGATATCATAGTTCACCAGGTCACCCTTCTCATGCTCGTACCCCGGTAGCCAGTCGTATCCGCTCACATGGCGCTCCGGCGAGATGAACACAACGTCCACGCCCAGCTCCAGCCCGATCTGCTTCAGTCGATCCGCGAACACCCGCGGCCCCTGAGCCTCCGTGAATTGAATTTTACGCATAACCAGTCCGACTTTACGCAAACTTTTCACCCCTTATATCCATATTGCACTTCAACCGTCTAATCTTTTATCTTACCTCGTTCAGATGATTCATGCATTGCTCCAGCGTGGTAGCCGTCTCATGCCATTGATTGCGCAGCTGTTCCTGCGGCCACACACAGTCCGGATTCCGTAAATCGCCGTCGATCAGACGTAACATCCAGAGCGAGAATACAATCGCATAAGCATCGTACCACTTAGCAAAAGAAACCGGTTCAACCTGCACGCCAAGGCTCTTCAGCTTGTCCAGATACATCTTCATCACACGCGCCCGAAGCCCCGGCGTCATCGTACGTGGAAAGAGCGGATGCGACAAGTCCAGCAGATGATATACGTCCCACAATGGCGTATTCAGGTGAGCATGCTCCCAGTCGAGAATGACCAATCTACCCTCCACCTCGGCTACGTTGCCGGGGTGCAGATCACCATGGCACAGCACCAGCGGTAGCTCGTCCTCTGCCGTGAGGATCAACATGGTGAGTCTGTCCCAGTCCGCTGCAGACAACGTCAGATGCAGTTCGCGTAGCAGTTTATCCGTTGCTGACGGGTACTGCAGCAGTTCATGCAGCATATCCCAAATGGGCGGCTTATGCCCGACTCGCGGCAGGTCTTGCCACGTTGCAACGGGAAGTGCATGCCAAGCCGCCATATGTGCGGCAGCATTCAATATCGTCGATTCGCACAAGTGATGCTCCAGCTGTCCCATGTCCTCGTAGATCATCCAGCTCTGCTCCGGAGCCGCCGCCTGGTCCGAAGCCGCAATGAGCTGCGGATATACGGGTGGCAATTGTGCCATCACATGCTCGTACATCCAGCGTTCCCGTCCATGCTGTGCAGGATTCGTCAGCGGTTTGAAAATATAAGTCTGGCCAGATTGAACAGTAAATCGTTCCACACACCTGCCGTTCATCCCCTTATAGAGAATCTGCCGTGCTTTAACCTGCTTTTCATCCACTGTTCCTTCGGATGTCACCCAGCGCTCTGGAAACATGTCATTCGCTAAATTCTCCATATGATTCATCTTCCGCATGTCCCGAGTGCTCTCCAGCCTCCTCATGTCCTGGAAGTTCTCTGCGTCCTCTGTTTTTTCCATGCTCTTCATAAACTCACCCTCCCTTCTGTCTGGCCGTTCCGTACAGGATTTCTATTCATCATACGTTGCAGATGAACGGCCTGCAAGGGGGGGCTTACTGAGGCAGAGACGTATCACAAGTGCATTCATCCCACGGTTGCAATATGACTGCGATTCCCCCCGTACCATTCGTTCCTTTCCGATCCCTCTGTAGACAATGATATAATGGAACGACAGATTGTGAGGGTACTTGAACATTTACATAGGAGGAACGACCATGAGCATTGTACTGATACCTGAAAAAGTAGATTTTCGCATCTCCACAACCGATCTGAAGGCCATCTATACCGAATCCGGAGGTGTCACTTTACGTGTAGATGTGCAAACGCGTGGGGATGTGCCTCTAGATCATTATCGAGAAATCGAACTCACTTTCGACACCGTTGCTGAACTGCGCTGCATCACGGTTAATTTCTTCGAGCTACATGCAGGTCAGGTTGAAGGGATTAGCCAGCAAGACGATGTGCTCGCCTTCTGGGAGACGAGCAGGTATCATCCCGATCCCGGCTTTTATCAGGTCGTAGATTCACCCATTCTAGAGGAGAAAAGAACACTATTTGATCCCCGAAACCGGCTTGATCTGAAGCATTATCTTGTCGCCGGATATGACAGTTATGTTGAGGTTATTGCCTCATCTTATCAGTTTGCGGTGAAGGGTTAGAACGGTTTCCAGAGAATAAAATACTGAGCGCCAGCCGAATCCAATGCATACAAAAAAGAACCAGGCCGATCATTCGACTTGGTTCTTTTGGTAACTCAAATTGGTTTTGGTTTCTCACACCTATTCAAACACAATTCTCCCTGACGGATGCTCAGGCAAAATCGACGACACCAACTGCCGGACAGCAGGCTGATCCGACTCCAAGATGGAATCCGTGGCATCCCCGGTATAGACCAGCCTTCCCTGATCCATCACGGCGATGCTGTCGCAGATCGTCAATGCGGCGCGAATGTCATGCGTGATAAACAGATAGGACAGCCCATACGTTGCTCGCAGATCTGCCAGTAAAGACAGAATTTGTGTCTGATGCACCATATCCAGACTGCTGATCGATTCATCCAGCACGATTAACTTCGGCTTAAGGGCAATGGCTCTGGCGATATTGACCCGTTGCAATTGCCCTCCGCTGAACTGATGCGGAAGCTTGCCCGCATCCTGCGGTGTAAGTCCGACCTGCACGAGCAGCTGTTCAATCGTGCGCTGTTGTTCCTTGGCAGACAGGCGCTCGTAATTGTCCAGCGGCTCTCCAATAATCTGCGCGGCCGTCATCATCGGATTCACGGCGGAGTAACAGTCTTGGAAAACGACTTGCAAGTCACGACGTAGCCCTTTGAGCACCGTTTTATCCGCTCGATAGATATCCTGGCCTTGAAATAACACCTGACCTTGGCTGGGTCTCTCCAGCCCAAGAATAACTTTGCCCAAGGTGCTTTTACCTGCACCACTCGTTCCGAGCAATCCAAGGCAAACCCCTTCTTCAATCGTGAGTGAAACATCTTCTAGAACAGAAGGGCGTGATTCCGAACGATCCAGCCAGCTCCGTTTGCCATAGCGATGACTTACTTCATGTACTTGTAACATCCGGTTCTCCGCCCCCCTTCCTTCGTTTCAATAGTACGTATCCAGACAGTTCCGCACTACTCCACATCTTCTCACCTTTAGCGACCGATGGACAGTTTCGGCCGAGCACTCAATAACATCCGCGTATACTCATGCTGTGGATGATCGAACAATTGGTATACATCTGCCTGTTCGATAATCCGCCCCTTCTGCATGACTGCTACTTCGTCTGCCATCTGTGAGATGACACCCAGATCATGTGAGATGAGCAAAATGGATGTACCGTGCTCCTTGCGAAGCCGATCCAATTCACGTAGCACATTCAACTGATTCACGACATCCAGCGCAGTTGTAGGCTCATCGGCAATCACCAGAGCTGGCCGCAGACACATGGAAACGGCAATCATCACTCGCTGCAACATACCTCCGCTGAGTTGGAACGGATATCGTTTCATCAACTTTGCCGGGTCTGGAAGTTTCATATCAGCCAGCGCGGCAATGGCCTGTTCCCGCGCCTCTGCTTTGGACATCTTCGTATGGGTTCGTAATGTTTCAATGAATTGAGAGCCGATCGTATATACGGGGGTAAAAGCATTCATCGGATTCTGCATAATAAATCCGATATCCCTCCCTCGTATGCGCCGCATCTCTTCTTCAGATAAGTTGCTAAGCTCCCGTCCGTTCAGACGAACACTGCCTGACGATTCCATTCTGCGGGGATGAAGCAAGCGCAGTAGCGCATTACAAGTCACCGTTTTGCCGCAACCACTCTCACCGACAAGGCCGAAGACCTGACCCTTTTTCAAATTCAACTGAACAGGTTCCAGTAACGGGACGGCTCCCTTCGCTGTCTTGAGCTTAACCTCTAGATCACGCACTTCAAGTACATTCTCTGCCTTGTCCATCGTCACATTCCCCCCTTGTTCAGTTTATTTTCACCATTACTTTTTGGAAATGCCGTAACGATCAGATAAGGCTTCTCCCAAAATATTAAACGTCATTACCACTAGCAGAATAGCCACACCCGGATAGATCATCAGCTCCGGATGACTGCGAATATACCCTGTGCCTTCATGAATCATGGCTCCCCACTCCGCATTAGGCGGCTGAATGCCAAGTCCGAGGAAGGACAGTGCCGAGATATCCATAATCGCCCAGCCCATCTCCAGTGTGCCCATGACCACGATGGGACGTTGCACATTCGGAATGATATGTTTACGGATGATCGTCCAGGTAGAGGAACCACTAATTCGAGCGGCTGCGATAAAGTTCCGTTCCTTCAAGCTAACCACCATGTTTCGGCATATCCGCGCATAATGCACCCACTGTACCATCATGAGCGCCAGCAGAATCTGCATCAGACCTGGACCGAAGATCCCGACGATGCCCAGCACCAGTACCAGCTGTGGAAATGCCAATATGCCTTCACATAAACGCATCAGCACATTGTCAACCCAGCCACCGAGATAACCGGAGATCGATCCAACAATAAGCCCGATAATCAAAGACGACAGGAAGATCATCGTTGCAAATCCAATCGAAACCCGCGCTCCATAGAGAAGTCTGGAGAGATTGTCCCTTCCCAGATGATCTGTGCCGAGCCAGTGTTCGGCAGAAGGGTCCTTTAACTTCTGTAACAGATTCACTTTGACCGGATCATGCGGTGCGATCCATGGAGCCAATAATGCCAGGATGAAGAAAAGCAGCATGATCGTAGCGCAAATCCAAATTATTTTTTTTCCTCGAAATATCGTTCGCCATCGGTTCATCAATGCTCTGCCCGTCCTTTCGCCGAAATCCGCGGGTCCATATACAGCTGCACCAGATCAACGATTAGATTACACACGATGAACAGACACGCCGAAATAAAGACATAACATTGGATCACGGGAATATCTCGGTTGAAGATGGCTTCGACAAAGTAACGCCCGAAACCCGGCCATGAGAAGACCTGCTCTACAATAATTGTTCCTGTTAACAGCCTGCCCATGGTCATGCCCATTCCTGTAATAAACGGGGTAATGGCAATTTTGAGCACATGTTTCAGCATGATAACACGTTCACGTATGCCGCGGGTTCTGGCGTATTGCACATATGCTTCCTGTAATTGTTCGAGTACACTGGTACGCAACATACGGGTGTATAACGCAATCATCACCATAGAGAGCGTAAGCGTAGGCAGCACCAGGTTCTCCCAAGAGCCGCGCCCTTCAACCGGAAGCCAGTCTAGTTTCACGGCAAAAAAGAAAATAAGCAAGTAACCAAGCCAGAACTGCGGAATGGAAGCACCAAAATAAGAGATCGCCCGGCTCACCATATCAATCCAGCTATTTTTGTATACCGCCGCCAAAATTCCGAGAGGTATACTCACCAGTGCAGAGAATAGAATGCTCCACAAGGCCAGTTCTGCTGTAGCTGGGAACTTGTCCTTGACCTCATCGATCACCGGTTTGTTCGTGAGATACGAGGTACCAAAATCCAGCTGGGCCATCCTCTTCAACGTATCCACATACTGAGTGAGCAAAGGCCGATCCAGACCGAATTCATGTCGCTTCTCCGCCAACAGTTCTGGTGTTGGATAAATATGTGCTGCTGTCAGATACGCTTCGGCTGGATCGACCGGTGAAATATGGATTAGCCCAAAAGTGACAAGTGTAGCGATAAAAACGATAGGAATGATCGCGATCATTCGTTTACCTATATAGCCGATCACCAAACTTTCCTCCCCTTTTACCATGCCACACATGCTCTTGTTGCCTGATGTGTTACGTGTTCATTGCTACGTTTTTGACGTTCATCAACTATGATTATGGATTGCTTAACTGCATCCCCACAAACGGACTTTCATCCCGATTGGCCGGGAAGACAAATTTAGCAATTTTCTTCTGATATACGGCTGTTTTCTTCACATAAGAGATCGGCACAATCGCCGATTGGTCCTGTAAAGTCGTCAGGATGGATGTATACAGTTCCTGACGTTTCTTCTCATCTGTAGAAGACAGTGCTGCATGCACCTGCTCGTCCAGTTCCTTTTTCATCGGCAAAGCAGTAAGTGTCTCGGAGATTCCGAATCCCGGGCTTGCTACGACGTTAATGAAGGAATGCGGATCGTATGGTGCCCCGTAATTGTACCAGAAGTATAGATCGAAATCATTGGCTTTCAGACGTTTAATCTGTACCGTCAGTTCAAGTCCGGTAAGGTTTACTTTAACCCCCAGCTCGCTCCATTCGGCCTGAATGGTTTCACCCATCGCTTTCTGAATCGGATCGGTTTTATCAAAAATCAATTCGAATTCCAGCTTCTGTCCATCCTTCTCACGCACGGTTCCGCCTGCCGGCAACTTCCAGCCTGCTTCATCCAGCAATGCTTTGGATTGCTCTACGTTATATTCAATCGGTTTCAGATCCACATTGGTATATGGATAGTTTTTGGACAATGCGGTATCAGCCGGTTCTTCCAGACCCGATGTGACACCTTCCACCATCGCTTTTTTGTTAAAGCCCTGTTGAAGTGCCTTCCGCACTCTCACATCAGACAACTTCGGATTCGAAGAGTTAAGCAACAGGTCACGAGTACCTACAGGGTCAGACAGTTCGCTTACATACTTATCGTTCTCACGCAGCTGCTGGAATGCATCCAGACTAATCACGCCTTCACCGTAAATCAGATCCAGATCGCCCTTTTCAAAAGCAAGCACACGGGTCTCTGCATCAGGAATGATTTTGACCGTAATCTGATCGAACGCCGGTGCAGTACCCCAGTAATTCGGGTTACGTTTGAAGACCGCATACTCATCCTGCTTATATTCAGCCAGCATCCATGGGCCTGTACCTACCGGCTCTTTGATGCCTTTGGATGTATCCCCATCATCCGGGAATCCAGCCGCACCCAGGAAGCGGAACGGACGAACAACGGACAGATCCTGAAGTACAGGATAATACGGCTCGGTCAGAGTCATACGGAACGTATGGTCATCCACGACCTCTGTCTTGTCCAGCACACTGACGATGCCAAGCCAGCTATGTGTTTTTTTATTTTTCATGATGGAGTCAAAATTCTTCTTCACAATTTCAGCATTAAAAGGCGTGCCATCGGAGAAATTCACCCCTTGGCGCAACTTGAAAGTATATACTTTGCCATCATCAGAGATGGTCCATGACTCAGCAAGTGCCGGTTCCAGTTTACCATCCTTCTGGTAACTCACCAGTGATTCATAGATCATGGATTGGGCAAACAATTGGGACGGATTGTACGTATGTGGATTCATTGTACCGATATCCCGTGGCCAAGACATCGTAATCGACTTCGCCGAAGACGCCTGATCTCCCGAAGCAGAAGAAGACGCCGAACTGCTCTCTTTATTACTGCAACCCACGATAAATAACAGCAACAACAGTGTTGTCACCATCATAAGGGTAGTAGAACGTTTGTGTTGTTGTCCTAACATAGATACAAACCCCTTTTCTCTCTTCTCTCATTCTTCACCTGATCATTATCGTGATAATGATTCTCATATTCATTAAGAATATGAAGTAGCCTCCCTTTTGTCAACAAAAATCGACATAATATGTATGCCCATTAAATAGCCAAAAAAGCCCTTCCTATAGGATGAGGGGCTTTTTTGGTGAATAGCAGCAAATTTACTGCATATTCTCTGCATATTTCCTTTTCATTTCATATCTATACTCAATTTATTTAGTCATTTCTGGATGCGCAAAACCCCATTATAGTTTGCCTTCCTCGCGGTCGCCAGCGATCACTTCATCCGTTTCTTTGACATAGTCCACGATCTCTTGGACCGTTGTGTAGGCCACACCGACATAGGTATCGGCTGCGCCGTAATAGATGGCAATTCGTCCAGTATCGGCATCATGCAGGGTTGCACATGGGAAGACAACGTTATCAACGAAGCCCTGCTCCTCATACCATTTCTCCGGCGTCAGCACGAAGTTGGAGGAACGATACTTCACTTTGGACGGCTCATCCAGATCCAGAATCACCGCACCCATGCTGTACACAAAACCGTTGCATGTTCCGGTTACACCGTGGTAGAACATCAGCCAACCTTCAGACGTCTCGATCGGAGCGGGGCCACCTCCAATTTTTACGGATTGCCACCAGCCCTGACCGCCTTTGCTCATGACGTGACGATGTTTTCCCCAGTACACCAGATCCGGGCTTTCGCTCAGAAAGATGTCTCCAAACGGAGTATGTCCGCTGTCACTTGGTCTGGATAACATCACGTAGTTATCGTTGATTTTGCGTGGAAACAATACACCATTGCGATTGAATGGCAGCATCGGATTCTCAAGACGGACAAACGTTTTGAAGTCCTCCGTCTTGGCGAGACCCAGGGCCGCACCGTAAAAATCGGTACACCAGATGATGTAATAGGTATCTTCCACTTTGACCAGACGCGGGTCGTATGCGTAGTTCGGCATAAACGGTTCGCCTTGTTCGTCTACAAAAGTGATGCGCTCCTCCTCTATCGTCCAAGATAACCCATCTTCACTCGAACCCATGTGCAGGTGTGGACGGCCATTGACTGTCTCGGCACGGAATACACCGATGAATTTCCCCTCATAAGGAACGACTGCACTGTTAAAAATACGGGCAACTCCCTTCACCGGATTACGTGGCACCACCGGATTAGCCGAGTGTCTCCACACCGGGCCTTCCGTTCCTTCCGGCTTATCCTCCCAAGGCATATTTGGCAAAGCATCCCCAACCATGTGTACCTTTTTCGTTTCAGTGACTGTCATATCTCATTTCTCCTTCTAATTGAATGATTTCAAGGAATGGTTTCACGCAATCATTTCACGGAACCTTGCGCAAAACCGTTGTAGATGTATTTCTGAAGCAACAGGAAAATAATCATCGTTGGAATAATGGCAATCATAATCCCGGCACTGATGACCTCCCATTGTGATCCGAAGGGGCCCTTGAACTTGAACAGGGCGGTGGATATTACCTGTAGATCGGTTTTTGGCATGTACAGGAATGGCGTGTAGAAATCGTTGTAAATGTTGACACCTTTGACGATAATGACCGTGACAATCGCCGGTTTCAACAAAGGCAATATAATTCTCCAATAGATCGTGAAGTATGAAGCACCGTCCAGCATAGCCGATTCATCCAGCGCGCTGGAGATCGAACCGAGAAATTGCAGGAAAATGTACACCGCGATAATATCGGTTCCCAGATACATGACGATAGCTGCCCACCGTGTGTTGAACAGGTCGAGGGCGTTAATAATCTGGAAGGTGGCAACTTGTGTCGTTACGCTCGGAATCAGGGTAGCCAGCAGGAAAGCGGCAACCATAATTTTTTTGCCTTTGAACTTGAAGCGGTCCAGTACATAGGCAATCATGGAACCTGTCAACGTTGCACCCACGATGGATATGATTAGAATAATGATTGTATTTTTGAAACCGACAAGCATGTTGCCATCCACAAATGCCTTGGCATAATTCGCAAAGTTAAGCCAGTTGGCGGGCGGGGCTAGTGGACTGCTATTGGCATACTCGGCATTGGTCTTCAGGGACGCAAACAGGATCACTACGATAGGCAAAAGTGCAATGAACGCCGCCAGAATCAGAGAAACGTATTTGATTATGCTGGCGATGGTATATTTGAATTGGTTCACGTTCATTCCTCTCCTTTCATGCTGACACGCTGCACAAGCGTTACAAGAATTACGATCAGAAGCAGCACGACAGCCATCGCTGATGCGAGTCCCAATTTGCCGTATTTAAATGCCAAGTGAACGGTCTGAATAACAAAGGTCATACTTCCGTTGGAACCGTCGGTCATAATATATGGAATATCGAACGCACTGATGGCGCCGCTTATGGCCAAGATCAGATTAAGTTGCAGAATGCGGGTAATACTCGGCAAAATGATATGGCGAAATTGTTGCCAGCGGTTCGCACCGTCAATATCGGAAGCCTCATACACATCCTTCGGAATCGAAGAAATCGCACCCAGGAAGATGATGAAGTTAAAGCCCATATATCTCCAGACCGATGCACCCGCGAGGGATACGTTAATAATATTCGGGTTACCCAGCCAGAGCTGGGTGTACTGTCCCAGTCCGATCGCCTGCATCAGCGTATCAAGCGTACCGTCCGGCTTGAAGAAAAAGAGGAAGATAAAACCGATAGCCACGCCATTCAGCAAGTAAGGGAAGAACAGAATGCCTTTAAAGAAATTTTTGCCCCGGATTTTGAAGCTGAGGATCGTAGCAAAATAGAGGGCCAGACCCATCTGTACAAAGGTTGCCACAAAATAATACAAACTGACGATAAACACTTTAAAGTATTCCGGATCGCTAAAAATCCGTGTGTAATTATCAAATCCAACATAGTCGAACCTTTTGCTGTATCCATTCCAATCGGTAAAGCTGTATTTGAACATGTTAATGACAGGCAAATAAGCAAACGTAAATAACAGTGCCAGCGGAATAATCGAGAAGGCACAGATAATAAATATGCGTTGTGCTGAGTAACTCCAGTTTGAAATTCTCCAGTATTTCATGCTCCCCACACCTCCCAGCGGTTCAGCCGCCTTGGTTCATACACGCTCCGTATCGCTCCGCGGATGTAACCGCAGGGTGGGCCAAGTAAATACACATGTTTAACAAGTCTTCACCACAATCAATTCATTTGATGGTTTAACTCCCGTGCGAACCTGGCCCAAAAATCCGACAACTACCGGCACCCGTATTACATCTGCTTCATCTGCTCACATCTGCTGTATGAACGCTCGTTTTTCCTATTATTTCGTAACCTCTGCGCGGGCTTTTACCCATTTATCATTCAGGTCTTTCATGATGTCATCATACGATTCGCTTCGGTTACCGATAGCTGCTTCAATAATTCGTTTCTTGAAGTCAGGCTGCCAGAGGCCAATCTCGCCTTCGTTATCGATTTTGTCCATCAATCCCTCTTGCCCCTCTTTAGCCGGAGTTAAAGTAGAGAATTTTACATCTTTATACTGATCCAGAATCGGCGGAAGCTCTGCGCTCTTGTCTGCACTCATGCCTCCACCTTGCTCAACCGCATAGTTGGATTTTGCCAGGAACCAGTCGATCCATGCTTTTGCCGCAGGTTTGTTCTCGCTGTTCACATTCATGCCGATGTTGTAATCCGCGGACAGCGGTACGATTACATCGCTAGCATTAGTCGGGAAGGGTAAGAAACCAATATTTTCTGGTTTATCTGTCATGCCTTGAATCTGTGTAATCGCCCATGATCCGAGAGCCATCGTTGCAATTTTGCCATTAGCCAGATCTGCCTTGGAACTCTCCCAGTCTGTAGTTGTCGGATCCTTCTCGATCAGACCGTTCTTGGCTGCATCATAGAGTACTTTGTACAGCTCGTAGTGCGGCTTCCCTGGCACAAAGTTCTCATCCGTATTCGGTTGATCCACGTTAACATAGTCTACACTTCCTGCAACCGTTGGCAGGTCGGCCTCCCATTGAGTAAGTGCCCAGCCGGATGCATAGTTCGTATAGAGCGGGATCGCATTCGTATTGTCTTTCACCTTCTGAAGTGATGCCTGGAATTGCTCCGGTGTCTTCGGAAGCTCAGTGATGCCTGCGTCTTTGAAGACCTGTTTGTTATAAATAATGCCTGAGAACGTGATGACGGTTGGAATGCCGTATACCTGACCATCCACCATTCGCTCTTCAATGGCAGTGTATTTGTCTTTCAGTTCATCGTACGTGCCAAGTGGCTCGAAAAAGTCCGGGATATCGGCGATTGGAACACTTGTCGGAATCATAAGTACGTCGCCGTAGTCTTTGGTGCTCATCCGAATTTTCACTTGCCCTTCATAATCAGCCAAAGCCTGGAAATTCACTTTCACATCCGGATACTCCTTGTTGAACTCGGCCGCATAGTCCTTAAATACGGTATCAACAATATCAGTGCGTTGTGTCAACACGGTAATTTCGCCCTTGATATCTGCCGGATCTGTGCTGATCTCTTCTCCTGCCTGCGTACCCCCTCCTGTTGAACACGCTGCAAGCAGCGAAGTGATAAGTAGCATCGTGAGCAGCAATACCCAGCCTTTATTTTTCCTCATTTGTTCCGACCCCTTCCTTAATTAAGTTATCGTTAAGGTTACAAATTAGATTCTATTATGGTAACGCTTACCTGTCAATTCAATTATTTATTACTTTACCGGCAAAATAAAATATACAATTCGTTGACAAGGTAATTTCGTAGAACTAATATTATTTCATAAAGTTACCGATAACTTAATTTAATTAAACATGATTTTGCACGGATGAAGGAGCGCTCTGGATGACTCATAAGATGAATCAGCTTCAAACAGAAATTGCGGAGCATTGGAAGACGAAGATTATGCCGTTCTGGTCTAACTTAAAAGATGAAGATCATGGTGGATTCTACGGCTGGGTTGGCAACGATCTGCAGATCAATCATCAGGCACCCAAAGGCGGAATCGCTACAGCACGGCAGCTTTGGTCTTTTTCCGCAGCCTACCGGGTAACCGGTGAGGATATCTGGCGGGAGCACGCTGAACACGCCTATCGTTTTCTCACTGGACACCTGATAGACAGAGAGCACGGAGGGATGTACTGGATGGTCGATGCCACTGGTGAAACGCTGGATACGAGCAAGCATGTGTATACTCAGTCCTTTGGCATATATGCGCTCAGCGAATACTACCGAGCAACAGATGATGCTTCTGCACTAACACTTGCGAAAACGCTTTTTGCGCTGATAGAGAGCAAAGGCTTCAACACAGAATCATCTGCTTACAAAGAGCAATTTGACCGATGTTGGAATGAACAGCCGAATGAAATGTTGAGTGAAAACGGGGTCATTGCGGATTACACGATGAATACGCACATTCATGTGCTGGAAGCCTATACCACCCTATACAGGGTGTGGCCGGACCCACAAGTAAAAGCATCCCTTGAGCGACTGCTCGGAATTCTGTATGAACGGGTATATGACAAGAACACCAGGTTCCTCGGGGTTTTTTTCAACAAAAAGTGGGAATCCATCATTGATCTGCGCTCGTTCGGACATGACATCGAAGCAAGCTGGCTGATTGACGAAGCACTCAAGGTGCTGGGACTTGAAGATCATCCGCAGTATGCCGTCATGGTCACGGATATCGCCTACAACATCCTGAGCGTGGCCGTACAAGCGGATGGTTCACTCATGAACGAACAGGAAGGCAAGCATGTAGATACCACTCGTATCTGGTGGGTTCAGGCGGAAGCGATGGTTGGTTTCTATAACGCCTATCAGCGCACCGGGGATTCTAAATTTCTGGAAAGGGTCGAACAGTTGTGGAATTATACGCAGGATCACATCGTGGATTCCCGGCCAGGCGGTGAGTGGTACTGGGCTGTGGACGAAAATGGCACACCTGATCATCATGAAATGGCCGGCCCGTGGAAATGTCCGTATCATAACAGCCGATTTTGCATTGAACTCATGGAGAGGATGGGATAAGCATGATACACCCAAAATACAAATCGTTACTGGAACAGCAGGAGCAGCTTTTGTCACGTCAAAATGAGGTGGATTCTTCCTTCTACAATGGCGTTTACCAGCGTTATCGGTATCCGGTCATTACACGCCATCATGTGCCACTGCACTGGAGATTTGATCTAAACGAAACAACGAATCCGTATTTCATGGAGCGTCTGGGCATTAACGCAACACTCAACCCGGGAGCAATCTATCACAACGGAAAATACATTATGGTCGTACGCACGGAAGGACTGGATCGGAAATCGATCTTTGCCCTTGCAGAGAGCGACAACGGCGTAGACGGATTCCGCTTCACCCGCAAACCGCTTGTCTGGGACGATATCGATGCAGCGGAAACCAATCAATATGACATGCGTCTGGTTCAGCATGAAGACGGCTGGATCTACGGCATCTATTGCTCGGAACGCAAAGACCCGGATGCGCCTGCCTTCGACACCTCCAGCGCTGTTGCACAGGCGGGTCTGGTTCGCACACGTGACCTGACCCGTTGGGAACGCCTTCCGAATATTACGACGAACTCCCCGCAGCAACGGAATGTGGTGCTGCATCCCGAGTTTGTCGATGGTAAATATGCTTTGTACACACGTCCGCAGGATGGATTTATCTCCACAGGCAGCGGTGGCGGTATTGCCTTCGGTCTGTGCGAGGATATCCTGAATCCGGTTATTCACGAAGAGATCATTATAGATGAACGGAAATACCACACGGTGTATGAGGTGAAAAATGGTCAAGGCCCTGCCCCGATCAAAACAGACCGTGGCTGGATTCATGTTGCCCACGGCGTACGGAACACCGCAGCAGGTCTTAGGTACGTACTGTACACCTTCGCCACCGATCTGCATGATCCGGCACGCATCATCGCCAAGCCGGGCGGGCACTTCCTTGCACCTTATGATGACGAGCGCGTAGGCGATGTATCCAATGTTATTTTTTGCAACGGTGCCGTGGTTAATGAGAAGGGTGAAGTCTTTATCTACTATGCATCCAGTGATACACGCTGTCATGTTGCCACAACCACGCTGGAGCAATTGGTGGATTACACGTTTAATACTCCTGCTGACCCTTATCGTTCCCTGGACTGTTCCAGCCAGCGTGGAAACCTGATTGAGCAGAACGAACGTTTATTGCAAAATCAATGAAACTAACATCGCTCAATCAACCTTGTCCAACCTTCCGGGACTTGCGAAAAATAGTGATGTGAGACCCGGAATGGCTTTATTCCAGGTTGGTAACGATGTATACTAATATGGATTGTTGTTATGTTGGAAGAACGCGCTCATCATAATGACAGCACATTGTACCTAAACCGGCTTGAAGGAGGCGACCAAAGCTGAAGAACAATATCACCATGCGGGATATCGCCGACAGGCTCGGGGTCAGCAGTGTGACCGTCTCGAAAGCGTTGAATGACAAAGAAGGCGTCAGTGGCGAATTAAAGGAAAAGATTAAACAACTTGCCGTCCAGATGGGTTATCGGTATAACGCCACAGCCCGTTCAATGAAGGAAGGCTTAACTCATAATGTTGGTGTAATTATCCCGGAGCGGTTTACCGGTCCTACGCAATCGTTCTATGTACGCGTGTTCCAACGCATTACCAAACATCTGGAGGAACAGGGATATTACGGTATTCTTCATATTTTGAACAGTGAGGATGAAGAGGAGCTATCCCTGCCCAAACTGTACAGTGACAGCAAGGTTGACGGCTTCATTGTGCTGGGTCAGGTCAGCAAGGAGTATATTGAATTGGTGCAGTCGATGGACGTACCTAAGATGTTCCTCGATTTCTACGATGAACATTCCGATATCGATTCTGTTGTGACGGACAACTTCTATGCCGCGTATGAAATGACAAACTATCTGATCCAGCAGGGACACCGCAGTATTGCTTATGTAGGTAATCTGTATTCGACAAGCAGCATTCAGGATCGTTTTCTTGGTTATTACAAATCATTGCTTGAGCACCGGATGCCCATGAATCCGGATTTGGTGCTTAATGATCGGGATGAACGAGGTACGTTTATCGAGATCAATCTACCAGAACAGCTTCCCACCGCATTTGTCTGCAACTGTGATCAGGTTGCTCATCTGCTCGTGCAGAAGCTGACTTCGCTGGGTATTCAAGTGCCGGCCCAATGCTCTGTCGTTGGGTTCGACAATGATATCTACGCCATGCTGTCTGAACCTAAACTCACCACAGTTGAGGTAGATATCGAACAGATGGCACGGACGGCTGTTCAATCCATGCTCAAAAAGATTGACAACCCGAACCGTAGCTTCGGTCGCGTCCATGTAAAGGGCAATATCATCTATCGTGAATCAGTAAGTGTTGCACCAGAGACCCAGCCTCAAGTGACAACAACGACACAATAATTATGAAGCAGAAGACCACTGAACATAAAGCCTTTAAGCCATGACAGTAAATTGTAGGCATTTGGAGCTGAGGCAAGTAACATGGACAAGTAACATTAAAAACAAGCGCCCCCGCAACAACTGCAGGGTCGCTTGTTTTTTTTACTTATTTTTAATCGTTAGATTGTACGGAGCACTTCACTCAATAGCTTGTCTTCAGCCAATTGTCTTTAGACCAAGTTAACTTTCCTGCTCCTGCACCGTTGGAAGCAGTGAGACGTGCATTCAGTGTAGATGGATCATCTGTCTGGTAGCTGTATGGAAGGGAACCAAAACCATTCCACGAGAACGGTTTGATGACAGCCGGAACAGGTGCAAGTGGACTACCTGCTGTGTCACTATTACCACGGAAGGAACTTCCATCCAGAGAGTAAATCGTATCGAGCACACTGATTTTTCCGGTGTATGTGGCGTTGGTCGGATCTGTCTGATTGTTGCGTACAGGATACTGCACATCCTTGATTACTGATTTTTCAACTAACACTGCGCCGCTTTCGGTTGAGATAGCCCCATTGCTGGTAATACCGAATTTGTAGCCTTTAGATGCAATGGCTGTGGCCATAGCGTTAGTAATGCGCGCTTGAGCTGAACGGGCATCTGAAGCATCCATGATGATGTTATAGGCGTGGGCATTACCACCACGCAGACGAGGCATGCGATCCTGAATGTCTTTATATAGGTTATGATGCAGAGTAATCGACAGGTTAGCGTTAGCCGACTCTAGACTGGTCGCACCGACGAGATGCCCTTTTTTCTGCGGTCCAGCGATAGCAATGATATCTTCTTTGCTTAAACCGACCGCACTGCTACGCAGATGGTTATACATTGGATAGGAAGATTTATTGGCTTCCAATTCGTTAATCTGACGGGTAACCCAGCTGTTCGCACTACCGTCATCCCCTTTGAAAGTGGACCAGGAGATGGTTACACCGCTAGTTCCCTTTTTCGAATCGACGAGTCCGTCATAGGCTTTGTTAAACGTGCAGTGATCGATCCACACACCGCTACTGTCCTCCAGAGTAATGTAATCCCAATCGTTTTTGTCATAATCCCCTTTGGTCGATTCATCCCATTCCCAGAGCTCATCGAATTCCAGGTTACGAATAATCACGTTGGAGCTTCGTTTCACCGTGATAGCAGCGTGTTTGATCTTAGAGCCATTGGCCGAGAAAATGGTGAGTCCATTGAAGCCGTCCACCGTAATTTTGCTGACACCCGTCTGCTTCAATACCGGATGTGTCAATGCATCGTTATGCTTGGCAAAAGGTGCAGTCTGTGCCGCGCTAGGAATCTCGTTCCATCCCAAGTTGAGGTCGTTCATAATTTCAACGACTTTGACACCGGAGTTCTTTTTCAGAGCCAGCGCCAGGTCGGTGGCATTATACACTTTTTTATACGTGGACGTGCTCGACTCATTGATGATTCCGCCGCCTGTGTTCCCTTGGGAGAAACCGGTCAGATTGTAATCCGCGTTGCCCGCTGCCTGCACACTCGCAGGTCCAGATAATAAGGTGAACCCTAGCGTAAGGGCCAGAGCCGTGCTACATAAACTTCGTACTGTTTTTTTCATCGAATTGATTCCTCCCGATAGTATGATGATGAATGATGAGTTGTCCTGCCTGTCTCTCTGCGGCATGTCATGTCGCAAGTGACATATTCACAATGTAAATGTTGGAAGCGATTACAACAATAATCCTGATTTCACATCCCTTTGAGAACGGCCGACAGGAGGCAAATGGTACCCGAAACAACCTGGCATCGTATCAAGTTAACTTGTATAACGGGGTTTGATGTAGGAATGGGAAATCCGTGAAGAGAATAACACGTGGGCAGATAAATGAAATAAAAAAGGCAGGACCGCATCTAGTGCAGACCTGCCCGATTTTACTTTTTGATGGAACGTGTCCAGAAACCGCCATGGAACTGTTTGGGCTCCACGGTGATGACAAAAGCTTTGGGATCGAGAGCCAGAATGGTCTGGTAGAGCAGTTTCTGGTTTTTGCGTTTCGCCAAAATTTCCATAACCAGCCGATCTCCGTCTCGTCCGCTACCAACCCATGAGGTTACACCATACCCTTTATCGCGCAAAGCATTTGCAAGCCCTCCGTCCATCTGGTTGCAGATCACTTTTACGGTAACGTAACCAAGCGCAATTTTTTCCTCAATCCATGCTCCGAGCAGTACTCCAAGCCCGTACCCCACTGCGTATACAATCAGCGCAGACGGCTGGGTCAAATAGCTAAGTACCAGATTCAAGCCCAGTACATAGATTACAATCTCACCCATACTGATCAGGGCAGCGATGTATTTCTGTCCTTTGAGCGTTAAGATCATGCGAAGGGTGTAGGCCGATACATATACAATCTGAATCAAAAAGATAAATAACAAAATTTTAAGCAATGACGATCCCTCTTTCCTAGACCTTTTCGATGAATCAGGGCCTTGGTTATGTGCTGCATGGCGGACATTTCCACCTTATTGGAGATGCTTTTAAAAAAAACCAGGCTCATGTAGTCCATCATATTCCTCTATCTCCATCATTGGACGTTATGCCCTCTTCCTAAACGGTTTGATGTAAATTTTCAGGCATCTGTCCAGTCTGACGATCCCGGAACTGCCATTATAAAACCGTTTGTGTCGATGTTCAACCCGGCGATAGACCCAGGGGCGTAATAACCGTAGCGCGAATATGATGTATAAATCACACTGGATTTAGGGTGATCCCTTATCTTTCGAGCCATGCAAGAGAAATATTCGAGCCAAAATACAGACGGGATGCAGGTTCTATAAGGAAATCCGTTGCCTTTGGTGAGTACGGGACGAATGAACTTCAAAGGAGGAGTGTTCCATGGAAATATGGCGGGAAATGGAGCAGGAAGGTATGGAAAAGCTTGTTTTTTGCCACGATTCCTCCAGCGGACTTCAAGCAATCATTGCCATTCATAACACAACTCTTGGTCCAGCTCTGGGTGGATGCCGCTACTGGGCCTATACATCCAAAGAAGAAGCAATCCGGGATGCGATAAAGCTGGCCAAAGGCATGACCTACAAAAATGCCATGGCAGGTTTGCCCTATGGCGGAGGTAAGGCTGTTGTCTGGGATGTAACCGGTGCTTCGGAGCAGATGACGACAGGGGAACGGGTCGGTGGGGGCGTGGTGGACTCATTGCAGAGCGCTATTTTCGATAGCTTGCTGATAGACTCGAATAAAAGCGATATGCTTGGTGGGACGCTGATCGAATCAGTTAAGGGAGACACATTTGGTAAAGGGCTAGAGCACTCAGCGAAAGATAATGTGCTGGGCAAGATGCTGGCAAACTCAGGAATGGACGAAGCAGGCGAAGCGAACAACGGGATCATAGCGGAGAATTCGGAAGACGAAACACAAACACGAGCACAAGCACAAGCACAAGCACAAGACAAAGTGTGGATGGACACCACGAAAGATGGCTCTTTTAGCAGGACGCAAGCAGACTCGTCAGTGAATGGTACGTTTGGCGAAGGTCTGGCAGATCCAGCGAAGAATAAAGAAATTCGCGCATCGCAGTTTCGGGCTCTCGGGCGGTTTCTGGAGCGATTACAAGGTCGCTTCGTGACAGGTCTGGATCTGGGCACAACGGCGGCAGACATGGACCAGATCCGGGTGGAGACGGCATATGTGACGGATACCACGGGTTCCCTTGGCGCACAGGATGACTTCACTGCCGACATGACCGCCTACGGCGTGTACATCGGCATTGTCACCTCTCTGCGCCACCAGGGCGTAGCCGATCTGCAGGGCATTCCCGTTGCCGTCCAGGGACTGGGCAAGGTCGGGCATGCCCTGTGCCGTTACCTGCATGCAGCCGGGGCACGGCTGATCGTGGCAGACGTTGTACCGGAACGTGTACAACGCGCCCTTGTGCAGTTCAGCGGCGCCATCCCGGCCGATCCGGCCCGTATTCACGCCGCTGACTGCAAGGTGTTCGCCCCCTGTGCCCTAGGGGGCGTGATCACCCCGGCGACCGTGGAGGAGCTTCGCTGCTCCATTGTCGCCGGGGCGGCCAACAACCAGCTGAGTGAACGACAGCTGGTTGCTGGCCGCATGCAGGCGCGCGGCATTCTGTACGCGCCTGACTACGTGCTGAGCGCAGGCGGCATTATCAGCACCGCCTGCGAACTGCAGGGAGCTGGGCCTGACCTGATCCGCCAGAAAGTGGCGGGGATAGCAGGCACGCTCAGCAAGGTATTCGCCGAGGCTGCGCGATCTGGAATCTCCACAGCAGATGCAGCCGATCGTCTGGCCGAGGCCATTCTCGAATCAGGCCAGAACGACTAGGCCTATTAAGTCACACTTCAATATCTCTGTCTTTCATGTATGAGGAAAGTACTGTTTAAGCATTTTTATTCGTAGCCTCGCAGAGCTCTTTATTCTAAACAGTTCCCCACCTGCTTACACTTTCACTTACATCTACACCTGCACTTGCATCTGTATCTGCATTTACACTAACTTCTGCACCACTGTTGTCACCACACACTAACGATCACAGGAGACGTTATTTGGCCCATTTTGCATGCTGTACCAGGCTAACGATCACCAGACACGCTATTTTGCAAAAGTCAGCTCACTTTCGGCCTAAAACACCCTCTTTTGCAGAAATAAGCTTCCTGGTGATCATTAGAATTCATGAGGGCCACTTTTCACCCAAATAAGCTCATCTGAGATCGTTAGAATCACAACACACTTTTGCCTCTACCGCACCTAGGATTATTTGTTTGAGTTACTTATCCCCTCTACTACTCGTCAGGTTACTTGTTTGAGTCACTACTGCACATTGGCCTACTTGTATAATTTATTTATCTGATTTACCGCGTATTCGGTTACTTACTGTACCCGTTTCACTCGGTTCACCTACTTCTTTTACGCTTTTTACTCCGTTTTCTTTATTCACTTTGTTTCCTTTGTTTCCTTTTGTTCGCTTCATTTCTTCATTCAGTTCAATTACTTTGTTTGCATACTTACTTTATTTACTTCATTTCTTTCATTTTAATCTACCCTTCTCCATCCCTTCACTTCTTCCCCCAACGGACCAACCTTTTATGTAACAGAGCCCCGCGTGCGGGTAGTTGCAAGCCGCTCACGGGGCGAAAATAAATACTCACTTCCATCAATCATGCTTAGACCCACTACTTAAAATTACACGGCTTAAGACAGCGACCAGTTCAATCAGGCTAACAACTCTGAAAAAATACCTCGATAGACTTCAGCTTAAATGACCACAGCCGACTTGACCGCTGGTTTCTTCACACGATACAGCAGCGTCCACAACAACACATTCGCCACAATCAAGATCACACCGTACATCCAGACACCTCCGGAGAAAGAACGGAAAAAGACATGAGCACCCCACAGTAAAGCGAACACAGGCAAAGCAGCGAAAATATACCAGCCGTCACTTTGCTGTGCCACACTGAACGATTGGGAAAACGGTGGCTTTTGCAGCATAAACTTGCCGGATACCGGGATCAGCGCTGTAGCTGTGAGCAGAATAATCGCAATGTCCGGCAAAATCCGAAGTCCAAATGTCCATGTGAACATGGCCGCATTCAACAGAAATACCGGTATAAATATGTTGCTTAGAAATGCCTTCAGGGCGCCTCGATATAATACATTTTCATCAGACATCGGCGCGGCGCGAAAGATCCAGGATGCCTTGTACTGACCCGAATACCGTAGCATAATGACTACCGTTACCAACAGAATCAGCATAATATACAAGGTGTACACAAAGGAACTTTGCCTGAATTCTGCCCAGGTCGATGATTGTAAAGCTGTATACCAGAAAATATAAGGCATAACTAACGATAAACCTAAAGATGGGTAAACTTTCAACTTGAACTCCCGTTCATCGCGCATCATGCTGGCCGACAGACGAAAGCAGGCTTGTTCTTCGGTAGAGCGACTGAACAGCTTGGCAACCATACGATCCCACTTTCCCCGGCGGCGACTCGATGTCTGGCCGGAATGAGCCATTTTTTCTAAATACAGCTCGAAGGATGGCATAAGCTTCACATATACGATCAGGCATATCACCGGAACAACAACAGCCAGCGCTGTTAACGTATAGATCCACACCCCGCCATTTCCTGCGAATAACCAATCGTATGCAGCAGCATACCATAGCGGAGGTAACAGCAGTTGCCACCATTCCGGCGTAAAAGCTACTTTAAAATCAATAATATCGAAGGAACGAATGACAAACTGATATCCAATCGCAATCCCCACGGAAAGCAAAATCTGCACCATATTAATCATATCTTTCAGCTTCTCCCCATCCAGAAACCTCATCATGAACAGATAGATGAGAGATGTGCTCACCAGAATCAGGATGCTGATCAGAATAATCTGTAACAGAAAGAGTAGAAAGAAACCAATCCCGTGCGTAACAAGCCCGGCGATCAGCGGCGCAACCGTCACTGAACCTGTCAGCAGCACCAGATAGACTCCGGCATGAATGGCTCTCGCCATACCCACCGTTCGCGCATTAACGGGTTTGGTCAAAATAATATTTCTATCCCGGATGTCGAGAAGCACGGATGAAAAATCCGAAATCATCGACGTCATAATCATAAACATCAGCACGCCAAACAGAATGCCCATCTGAAGCATGAATTGTCCTGTATCCCAGACGACAAAGGGAACCATGATTGCTCCCATCAAGGCATACAGCCAGAGAGAGCGAACATACTGGTTACCTTCTTTGTTCTCCTTGCTCTTTGACCTTCCGGCCATAATCGTAGGCACTCTGCGCTGATCCATCTGGAACTTCACCCGTAAAATAAGGCGTAGCACATCATAATCAGCACCCGTCTTAGTAATGATTGGCCGAAAACGATCCAGAACTTGGAGCGTACGAAAATCGGAGGGTTTCGCCATATTAGTTCACCTCCTGCACAATCGACACAAAGCGCTCAGCAATCGCCTTATGTTCATTAAAGCCTGTCAATTGATTAAACACTTCCTCCAGTGACCCTTCCATCGATTGTTGCTGGAGTTGCTTGAACGTGCCATCTGCCACGACACGGCCCTCGGCTATCAATACAATCCGGCTACTGATCTTCTCCACCACATCCATAATGTGTGACGAATAGAAGATCGTTGTGCCTTTTGCGGACAGCTGTGACAAAATCTCTTTCACCACCATTACACTGTTGGCGTCCAGCCCGCTCAGCGGTTCATCCAGAAACAGCAGATCAGGATCATGTAGCAGAGCCGAGATTAACAGCACTTTCTGACGCATCCCTTTGGAGAAGGAGGCAATGCGGGAATGATATGATTTTTCCAGTCCAAAACAATCCATCAGCAGCTTTGCTTTATAATCTGCATCTTCATAAGACAAGCCATATAACTCTCCCGTAAACGTTAAATACTCGGCCGGAGTTAACTGTTCATACAGTTCTGCCACTTCCGGCACATACCCGATTCTACGCTTATATTCCACATCGCCGCCAGCGATATCCTGTCCAAAAATACGAACGTTCCCCACATAACCTTCCACTAATCCAAGCAAAATTTTGACCGTTGTACTCTTGCCAGCTCCATTAGGCCCGATGTATCCGATCATCTCCCCACGATTCACTTCCAGATCGATGCCGTTTAATACATAACGCCCGTTATACCGCATACGTAAGCCTTCAATTGACAGCACTTGTTCTCTAGTCGTTTCCGATCTCATTTGTTCACCAGCCACTTCGTTATCCAGCTCCTTGTCTATACTATTTCTACAATTCTACTAGTTTACCACAGTTTGGATTAGGGGATCTATGAACTCTATAGAGTACGACAAAAAAGACGCTTCATTCGAAGCGTCTTTCCGCTGATACGATCGGTCTAAGCTGTATATACCACAAACAGTGATCAGAGTCGAAAATCAATTTCATCAATTTCATCTATTTCTTACTTTGCCGCAATTCAACAATTAATCCTCGTCATCAAAATCCTGATCAAACGACAACACCTTACCTGTGTTTGCGTCGATATCAACGTCTGCCTCACCTTGAGCGGTTCTCAGCTCAATCTCATAGACATAACGACCGTTATCACGGTCCAGTTCAACCTTGGTTACTTTGCCACCAGTCACTTGTTTCAATGCAATGTTGGAAGCTTGCGCAACCGTCAATTTAACCTGATTGGAGGCAGACGCACTCGAAGAGTTACCTGTTCCATTATCCCGATAATCATCATCGTCATCGTAGTCATCATCATTAACAACAGCCAAAACCTTACCTGTATAGGCATCCAACCTAACTGTTACATCCGGGTTACCTTTTCGGTCGATCTCGACTTCATAGAACGTTTGACCGTTTCTACGCTCCAGATCCACATCATCCACTTTACCTTCCACTGCTTTCAGCGCTATGGATTTTGCTTGGGATACAGTCAGCAGTTTACCTGTGTTGTTCTGGTTCGCACTCGTGGATTGTGTCACTGAGGCTGGTGCGGATTGTGTAGTTTCAGATTGTACTTGTGATGCCGGTTGCCCGTTCATATTACCGCTAGCCGCGACCGCTGATCCGCCAAGCAACACCGCTGCGGACAAGCTGCCAATCCAAAGTTTATGTTTGTTCATCATCATCATTCATCTCCTCGTTATTGTTCTCGTTCTCGTCTACATATTTAGATTAACCTAGGCGAATGAGAGATTAGAGAGAGAAAGATTAGAATTTGATGAGAAAATGAGGAGAGTATTCTTACCCCTTTTCAGAAAATAACATAATAGAAACAACTCTTAATCATCGTCCTTATCCCAGGTTACCGAACGTATGGCACCCGAGATCGCATTCACCTGTACCGTCGCTTCCCGGCCGTCTTCCAGATCGATCTCAACCAGGTAATACGGATTGCCACTGTTCGTACCACGTAGTTCTACATCATCCACTTCGCCAGGAACTCTCGCAAGCGCCTTCTGCTCTGCCTGCTTCTCACTTAGAAACTGTGGCTCTTTATCCGTCCCTCCCGTTGCCCATGGCGGAGGTGACTTGATCGCTTTGGAGGAAATAATCTCGCCCGTATATGGATCAAGCGTCAGTTCTTGGCAGCTGTTATCCTTCGCTTTCACCACTGCGGTGTATATAGGACTGCCCTGCTGCTCAACCAGTTCCAGCGATATAAGTTGCTCCCCTGCTCTTTGCTTCAGCAACTCCGCCTTCATCTGCTCACGGCTCCACAACGTCTTCTCTTCAGCCTGCGGACTCGACTCCAGACGTTTGATGGATTGAACAGCCGCCGTAAATGCATCGACCTGCACATCGTATAGACCTGTCTCCGAACGAAGCTGCATCAAATACGTACCGTCTTTCAAGGTAGAATGAATGATCTCCCCTGGATATTGATTCAGCACAGATTGCGCGACTGCATCAGCAGATAACTGCTCACGAGCAGGTTCCCACGGTTTCCACCACACCAGAGCTACAACAATTACGACAACCAGTGTTCCGGCCCCCAGCCACAGTAATTTTCGTGACCCTTTACCAGTATGACTTCTTTTGGTATTTTTATCTCCATGCCTAAGCTCATGTTTGTTATCACTTCGTTTCATTTCAGGCCTCTGTTCCTGTTCTGTCATACGCACTTCCCCCTCACATTCTTCCACAACTGATCTGAGTATTCTCGTTGAAAAGTTATAACTAGCCTTGTATGTCATCAGTATAGAAGAGAAGAATGAGAATTTCATGAGAGTGAGTTGCCTCGGCTGTCCGATTTGGATCGTGGTAAAATAATACATGCCTCCGTGCCAACACCTTCGGTACTCGTTAGCTCAATCTGTGCTCCGACAGCGCTTGCCAACTCCTTGGCAAGCGACAGTCCGAGACCAGACCCACTGGCACTTCCGCTTCTAGTTCTAGAGACATCGACCTGGTAGAAACGGTCAAACACTTTCTCCAGATCCTCCTGCCGCATACCTATACCTGTATCCACAATCCGTATCCGGCACTGTTCGCCCTGGCTCTCCAGTTTGACTTCGATGGCATCTTCACTATATTTCCGGGCATTATCCAGCAAAATAAACAGTAGCTGCTTCAGCTTGCTCTCATCGCTGATCGCCCAGATGGGGCCTGAAGCGTCGCACCGTACTTCTCGGTGATAAGCTTCGCGGAATGCTCGCGTAGAATCCGTAGCCAACTTCGTAATATCTACGCGTTCCAGTTGTACATTCCATTGCTCCGGCTGCTTGGCCAGGAGCAACAGTTGCTCCGTCAACTCACGCATGCGTACCGATTCAGACAGAATCGCTTCCACAGCTTCATCAAAGACTTCAGGCCGCTCCTTCCCCCGGCGCTGGAGCAGACTGGCGTAACTCTCAATGATCGTCAGCGGTGTTTTTAGCTCATGTGATGCATCCGAGACAAAACGTTCCTGCCGTTCAAAGTTTGATTCCAGCAGGTCCATCATGCGATTAAACGTCTGTCCCATCGTGTTCAGTTCGTCCTTTGATTTTGCCTCCAGCGGAAGTCGCTTGAACTGCCCACTCGCTTGAATATCACTCATTGTACGTGTCATTTGCTGGATCGGTCTTGTCATGCGATTCGCCAAAATTCGGCTGGAGATCACCGCAGGAATCAGGGCAACAATAGTCACGATGACTAGAACTGTACGCAAGGTAGCAAGTCCACTCTCTGTTTCAGCTACACTCTGAGTTACCTGCAGATTTACCACTTCGCCGTCCGGCCAGATTAATGGCATGGATACCCACACATATCCGACCTGATCCACCTGGGTATACTCTGCCTTTTTCTCATTCTCATACTGGTAAGATAACTTGCTGAGTTGTTCGGATGCTCCCGTTGTGGTTACTGGTGAACTGCTGCCATCTTCATGTACGATGCGCAGCATGCCGTTCACGGGGGCATAAGCCCGAAGAAGGTCGTCTGGCGGGATCGAGCCAGCGGACTGACGTACTCCTGCGACGATCGACTCGGCTTCTGCTTCGACTCGGCGAATCTCATTATTAATGGATACTCGCTCAAATACGAGGTAGACAGACAGATTCACTGCAATTAACAGCACGGCAAATAGAACCGACGAGTATCCGTAGATTTTACTGCGCAGGCTCATGTTTGCTCCTTCAGGACGTATCCTACGCCCCTTACGGTATGTATTAGAGGTGGCGTGAATCCGTTATCCACCTTCTTGCGCACATAACGGATATACACGTCCACCACATTGGTATCGCCATAATAATCGTATCCCCACACGGATTGTACGATCTGATCCCGACTGAGCACCTGACGCTGGTTGCGTAGCAAATACACCAGTAGATCAAACTCACGAGGGGTAAGCTCTATGGCTTGTCCATCTCGAAAAACCTCACGCGTCCCTTCATGCAGTTTTAAATCAGCTGCAGTTAACCACGCTGTGTCTGTTTCCTGTTGCTGACCTACTGACTCATGCACCGTTTCCTGCCCTGGAGCATGATTCAATGTTCTGGCAGTAGAAACTGCAGCAAGTCGTAGCGCTGCACGAATTCGGGCCAGCAACTCTTCAATCTGAAAAGGCTTCGTGATATAGTCGTTGGCACCAAGATCCAGACCGGACACTTTATCCTCCACTGAATCTTTCGCTGTCAGCATAAGAATTGGGATAGCTGTATCTCTCGCTCGAATCCGCCGCAAAACCTCAATACCACTTAGGCCTGGCAGCATGATGTCCAATAGAATCAGATCCCATTGTCCTTCACTGTACTTTTCCAGCCCTTCCGTCCCACTGCCTGCCTTCGTGACCTGATACCCCTCGTACTGCAACTCCAGTTCAAGCAACCTTGCAATCTTGGGCTCATCTTCAATGACCAGCACAGCTTCATTCATGCTGATTCCCCCTCACCCGTCATATCCTTCTCCCGCTAGTTTACAACATCTGTTTACAATTTGCCTAAAGCGTCCGATACAGCATGATCTCCAGCTATCAGATCAAAGGCCATCCGATACGTCTTCTCTTCCTGCAAGGATGCAGCAATGACACGTGCCACATCTTCACGAGCAATGCTACCCGGTTTCAGGTCAGTACCCACGGCCACTCTGCCGGTTCCCGGTTCATTTTTCAGACCTCCGGGACGGATAATGGTATAGTTCAGATCACTGGCGAACAGTGCACGATCCGCAAAATGCTTCGCTACATAATAGGGTTTGATTTCTTCCGGCCATTTACTCCGCTGATCGGCACCATAGGCACTGACCAGAATATATCTGGAAATGCCCTGTTTCTCTGCGGCCTCCATCGTTTTCACTGCACCGTCCAGGTCGATTAACAATGTTTTGTCCGGACCCGTTGAGCCGCCTGAACCAGCTGTAAACACGATGGCATTCTGATCTTTCATCGCTTCGGCAATCTCATCCACGGTATCCTCCAGATCACCCATGACAACCTGTGCTCCAAGTTCCTTCAGTGCGTCTGCCTGCTCCGGCTTGCGAATCATGGCCGTAACCTGATGTTTGCCTTCCTGTCCCAGCTGTTCCACCAGGTGTTTACCAATCTGTCCATTTGCTCCAATCACCAGTACGTTCATTGTTCATTCTCCTCTCAGGTTGCGCAAAAGAGCGATATCATTGCTCCCTGTCTGCTATATTTTTGTTTATCTTATAGACTTTTAATGTAAAAGCCTTACCTTATCTTTTAAACGAAAGCAGCTGCTTTTAAGCGCTAGCTGATGCGTTCGACGCTACACTCTTGGCTCCTTGATATATCGTAATACGGTATATCAACAGAATTCTTTGGAACGTGCGTACGTACTGTCCTGTCGGTTTCTAACGTTCCGTATAATATCTGTATAAAGCCTTGTGTTCATACCTGTGAGTATCTCCGTGCTTCGCTTATCATCTGCATGAAGCCTCTCTCCTCTTACTTGCTTAGATCATATCAAGCAAGTTCAAGTCCAGAAGAGCATAACAAAAAAAAGGACGCCCAATGGGCGCCCTTTAACGTTGGTGTTATAGATTAATAAGCCAGTGCGAACAAGCCATGGATGTGGGACAGGTAACGGATGTTACTTGCTTCTTTCATCATGGTTGCAGGCAGACCTTTCAGACGAGTCTGGTTGCCACCGATCATGCCGACAGCATCTTTACGACCCAGACTTCCCAGCGTACCGGAGAAGATTGGCGAGAAGGATTCCATTGCGCCACCTTTGAACATTACGCCCAGGTTGTGACCAATGGTTTCACCCATTTGCCAAGCCAGTTGTGCCGTTGGAGGGTAAGGGCGAGCGCCTTCGCTAGGGAAGACTACTGCGCTGTCACCAGCAACAAACACATCTTTGTGAGATGTGGATTGCAGAACTTCCGTTACTTTTGCACGGCCGCGATCCACTTCGATTCCACTGTTGGCAACAACGGCATTACCTTGTACGCCACCTGTCCATACCAGTGTGTTCGTAGGGATGGAGCTGCCGTCTTTCAGCATAACTTCGTTTTCTTTCATCTCTGTAATCGCCACGCCAACAATGAAGTTTACGCCGCGTTTTTCGAGACTGGATTTTGCACGATCAACCAGCTCTGGCGGGAAACCTGCCAGGATGGAAGGACCTGCTTCAACAGTGTAGAGGGAGATATCGTTGAAATCGATACCTTTTTCTTTACATACACCTGGAAGAAGATCAACGAATTCGCCGACAAGCTCGATACCTGTCAAGCCGCCGCCACCGATAACAAATGTAGCGTCTGCTTTGTTGCCGGATTGCTTGTATGCATCCAGACGTGCTTCAACATGCGCACGAATACGGTTTGCATCACTAACAGATTTCAGCGTGAAGCTGTATTCCTGCAGTCCCGGAATTCCGAAGTAAGCTGTTTCACTACCCAGAGCAACAACGAGTGCATCGTAAGAGTATGTGGAGCCGCTAGTCATGAGAACTTTTTTCTCGTCCGGCTTGATTGTATCCACCGTATCGATTTTCAGGTTCACATCTTTACCGCGCAGCAATTTTTCAAGCGGGAGAGCAACTGCTTGCTCAGCAATGCTTCCTGCTGCAAGACGGTGCAGTTCCGTAATAATTTGGTGTGTAGGGTAACGGTTCACGACAGTAATTGTCGCTTCTTCCGGAGTCAAGTATTGACGCGCAGTCAGCGCAGTCAACAGACCGCCGTATCCTCCACCCAAGATCAAAATTTGCTTCGACATATCCATCCTCCGTTCTTTCTAAGTCTTAACGTTTCGTTTGTTGACGCTCGTTCAAGATGCTCAAGAAAGATTGAGCAAAACGAAGCGATTGTTGTACGTTTGGATCTTTAAGCATTTTAAGCATAGCGAACAGGCCAACCGAAGATTGTTCGGTTTGCGCACGGTCATTTGCCTCGATGGCAGCAGAAGCTACACCTTTGGCTTTGTCTACAACAGGTTTAGCGAACTCACCCATTGCACTCATTGTGTCGCTGATCAGAACTTTGTCTGTAGCGATACCTTGTGCGAAGTCGTAAGCTTTCGTCATTGCAGTAACCATTTCAGCCAATTTAGGCAGGTTCTCCACCAATACAGTTAAAGACTCCTGTACCTCGGGCTTCATCAGTTGATCCAGTACGTCCAGGGACTGGCGCTCTGCGCCTTCTGTTACTGGCACCTCTTGTTGAGTAGGCGATTGTGACATAAGAGAAAGTCCTCCTTTACTTTGGGATAGAAGTCCGCGACTTTCATGATGCCTGTCAAGCTGAGCCGAACCACAAATACATCAATACACTAAATGTACCAAATTTCACACATTAGGATAAGAGCATCCAGAAAGACCACTCTCTCGCATGCATGGTATGTTGGGTCTGTTGCGCACAACACATGTTGACGCACAAAACGACAAGCAGGCCGAAATCGAACTCTATACCCTTATATTACACCTCTTACACATGAACATGAAAAAGAAATTTTTTACACTTGTGAAGATATTGTGAACATTGTAACAAAATCGATTTTTTTGTCAAGGAGTGTTGGCTTGTCTCGACGGGTCATATTTCTTTTCCAAACGCCACGAGCTACCATATGTGGTATTAAGACATGATCACAACAAACCATATGTACGAAAAGCACATATGAAAGTGCATATTGAACGTTTTTTCAGGAATGGATTTCCAAAAATCTGCCGTTCATGCAACGAATTTGGTCACTTTGGTTATTATGCAGCGACAGCCTCAGCCTTATTCTCCCCGTTCAAACATCTTACTCAAGCAAGTATGGACCTTCTCGAAAGAGAATGCAAAATTCCACACTAGGAAGGTGCGCTCACAACTTCAGGTTAGAACCCCTTCTCAAATCTCTTGTAATCGTGAACGTTTAAATTATTCTCAGCCCGGTTAATAAGGACTACACCAGACAACGAAGGAGATGTTCGATATGAGTAATTCAACTGGCGATAAAATTAAAGCAGGCATTAACAAGGCCAAAGGCGAAGTGAAGGATCAGATCGGTAACGCGACGAACAACAAGTCCCTTCAGGCTGAGGGTAAAATGGATAAGGCCAAAGGGGCCGTTCAAGATAAAGTGGCCGATGTGAAAAAACATCACGAATAATATATTCTGGTTTGCATTCTCGGATCATCTTTACGCACCTTGTGTGAAGACCGCAAGAGTGGCAAACCAGCCTGACCGTCGAAGTTTGGGCTCAATTCGTTCGGATACGCCGAACATCTGAATCCGAATCTGATGACGGGGGCGCAAAAAAAAGCCAAGGAAGGTGTCGAACAACCACCCTTCCCTGGCTTTTTTTGTTTTATAACGCTGGTACGGAATACCGTGCCATATCAATGATAAAGCTGCGACTTGTACGTGTTGTATGGTACTCCCGGTTGAATAGTCTAACCCAGTCGGCATGCTCCTGGTACCATTGGAATGTTCTCTCCAGACCCTGCTCCAGTGTAGTCTGGGGATACCAGCCAAACGATGCGCGCAACTTGCCGGAGTGTACAACCAAGCTGGAACCTCTGGATTGCGTAGGCTCCAGTTCCCTGATCTCCTTCGCTGTTGCTGATCGATCGAGAGGTTCCAGTAACATCCCGATCTCTTGCATTGTCGTTCCAATACCGGTAGAGATGTTATAGGTCTGTCCATCTTGGCCATGGGTCATAATCTGCTCGATCGCTCGCAACGCATCATCGATATACAGGAAATCACGTACAGCTGATCCCTGAATATCCAGTGGCAATCCATCCAGCATGCGCCCGAAGTTACGCGGGATAATGCGATCAGGAAGTTGCCATGGTCCGTATAAATTGGTCAGACGGAATGTTTTCACCGGAAGTTGATAACATTGAGCGTAGGATTGGGCTAGTGTCTCGCAAGCGACTTTCGAGGCAGAATAAGGGGAGACAGGTGCATAAGGGTCTGATTCGTTGTAAACTCTGCCCCATTCGCCACCGTACACTTCAACGGACGAAGCGAGTAAAAGAGGAATGTCGCGATCGGTAGCATATTGCAGGATAGCTTGTGTACTGAGGGTATTATTGCGAAATACCTCTGCGGGCTGATGGTACGAATAGTCGACGTGAGGCATGGCGGCAAGATGAATGATGTAATCTATGTTCTGGGGTAAATGAATATTGTCTTTAGCAAGGTTACACTTGATGAATGGCATGTCGTGCAATGGAGAGCGGTAAACAAGTCTCTGACAGTAGTCATCCTGATCTAGCATAGTGACCTGATGCCCCTTTTGCGCCAAAAACTGTGAAAGATTAAATCCAACAAATCCTGAAGCTCCTGTAACCACAATGTTCACACATTTTCCCCCTACTCCTTTTTTCATCGGGCGCTTTAAAGAGAATGTCTGTATCGAGTATAACCTGAAAATGATACATTTTGTATCATTTCACAAATATTTTTTATTCCTTTATTCCCTGAAAGGTTAATACATGGAAAGAGGTGAACCCAAATGAGAGATCTAAGGCAAGATTATAGCGATATCCAGTCCATGAAATTTCAAGACGACGGAGTCATTCCGAATCATCCGCATCTGCCAGTACTTCTGTACAAAGGAGTCTGGCGTACCGAACCTACCCGTGCCGAATCCGACTTGAACCGGAATGGATGGGGCAATAGCTGGATCAACGGTGTATACGATTATCATCATTATCACAGCAATGCGCACGAGGCGCTTGCGGTAATGAGCGGATTTGTGAAGTTAATTATAGGCGGTGAGAACGGAAAGAAGGTCTATCTGGAGAGTGGTGACGTGGTTGTATTGCCTGCCGGAACCGGCCATAAACGTCTGGAAGCCAGTCCCGATTTTCGGATCGCGGGAGCTTATCCTGGAGGTATGGGTTACAACACTCGAACAGGCAAACCAGGGGAGCGGCCTGAGGCGTTGCAAGAAATTCTAGAGGTTCCTGTACCGGGCACAGACCCCGTGTATGGGGAAGGCGGGCCTTTAACCAAGCTGTGGCTCAATCACAGGGTTTGAGTTGTTGTCGTAATGAAAACCATATAAGCAGGGGGAAGATTTTCCGATTGGAGCTACATTCCCCCTGCTATTCGAACACGATAGAAACGCATCTCACGCGGATTACCCTCCACATCGAGCTTGCCTTGAAGCACAAGCTGACGCACCCGGTATTCCCAATCGTATGCCTTGTCTTCTTATGAGGAAATCGATTTTTCTGAAGCCTGATGTATCGGATGTCGTTCATCCTGATCAGGGTTAAACCGGGTGAAGTGACGCTCCAATTTCCGGCTCGCCCACAGAGATAGTGCAATAAATAACACGACGCCGATCCAGCGTACCGGATGCTCCAGAAACTGCTCTACATTTGAACCAATATACGTTACAGAGAAAATCATAATACCTTTACCGAGCCCCACCGCAAGCAGGAAGGATAACAATCGCATACGGGCGATACCTGCAGCCACATTAATAATGACAAATGGCCCCACAGGAAAAATGCTTAGCAGGAATACATAACTGAATGCGTTTCTACGAATCCATACCATGCTGCGTTGTACACGCGGTTTGCGTGCCCACTTTTCCACAAAAGCAGACTTCCCGATCTCTCGCACGATCAGGAATGTCACGGTACAGCCAAGCACCATGCCGATCCAGGAGTACAAAAATCCTGCCCACAACCCGTACACCGCTCCGTTCACACCCACAATTAATAACGTTGGAAGCGGTGGTACAAAAGACTTCATAAACGTAAGCAAAATGCCCGGCAATGGACCGAGAGAACGAAACTTCTCCAGCCAGAACCGAATATTTTCTTCCGTGATGTATGACATAATATCAAGTGCTGCTGGTGTCATCCGCATCCATCCAATCTATTCGATCTATAAAAGCAGTACGTTTTAAAAAACAATTCGACTGCCGCCCTCCAAGTATAACGTACATTAGGATGTCGCATCGTTGTCAATTTGAAGAAATATTTGAATAGGAGAGCACATCAAAAAAGCACACCCTGATCATTCACCCAGGTGTGCTCTACATATGAAAGCTCCTGAAACTTCAGGAGCATAGCTTGTCTATCGCTTATTCCAATCCCGTTTCCTGTACCTCCAGCGCAAGTAGTTCTGCCTGATGGGCTGCATTCCACTCCGGAATGCCCGAACGCATGAACTCGTCCGCATCCATCGCCGCTTTGGATTGATTACACAGATTGCAGGCACATACACAATTGAGCGGTGTTGTATGTCCACCTTTGGCCCGTGGAAGAAGATGATCAATAGTATCTCCATAGGAGCCGCAGAAGTAACAGGTATACTTGTCACGGTCCAGAATAAACCGCTTGAAATCCTTGTTGCTGAACAATCGGCGAATGGTATAGCGATTAATCACAACGGCAGCTTTTTCCTTCACCAGTGTAACGGCAAGTTCCATATCCACTTCCTGATGCCAGCGGCGTCCTTTGTCCGTTTTGCCGCGCATGCGCACCATGCCCTGACGGTTGGTCCGGAGCGAAGCCGGATCTTCCGGGTCAATCGCTGCCGGCGGCGCGTGATGACGCCGCGGTCGGCCATCCATGCCAGCCCCGTGACTGCGGCTGGCATGCGATGGCTCGCGCCCGGCGGCGGCTGGCTGTGCCTTCGCCGCCGAAGAAGCCTTGCCCGTGCTGGCCTCGTCACGGGCAAGGCCAGGCTCCGGCGCATGGGCCTCAGCAGCTCCGCTGCGGGCCTGTCCTGCGCCGGGCGCGAGCGCCGCTGCAAGCTTGCGGCGCCGCTTGCGTTTGCGCCGGGCTGCGGGTGGCTCGTCCGCAGCCACAGGCGCTGGCCCTGCTGCCGGGCCTTGCGGCGTAGCCGGCAGCAGGGCTTGGGCCGCCGATGCTTGCTCGGCGGCCGGAACTGCAGCGGCAGCTCGCTTGCGCGCCCGCTGTGCACTGCCCTTGCCATTCGCAGCGGCTACGCCTGGCGAATGCACATCGCCGGGCGGAAGCTCCCCGCCCGGCAGCCTCCTATCCACCGCATACAGATCGGTGGATGCCTCACTCTCGCTCTCTGCCTGAACAGAGGCATGCGCATGTATCACCTCTGACGGCTTCTTTTTCCGCCGTCTTCGGCGTTTTTTCCGCTGGCTGGGCGTATCACTAACCGAAACGATCGCTACATCCTTCTCCATCTGGTCGATCAGCACAGCCCCAGCTTCAGCATGTGAATTTACGTGTTTCCCCAAATCACGGCCTTGTTCCTTACCTGCGGCTGACCCCTGCAGCGCAATCCGCTCATTCCGTTCCCGTTCATTCTTCACCAGAGATGACACCATGTCTTCCCGAAGGTCGCTGTCCATCCCATCTTGTCCACGACGCTCCAGCTTTGCAGATGGAGATGCTTGGGCTACTCGCATATCACGGTTATGTTGCTCTCGTACACCGAGTTGACGACAACGGCGACAGGCTCCGCGTCTGGCTCCGGAACTCGCACGCCTTCCCGTTCTACGCCGAAACTCCGACGCAGGCCGTCGCTCTCCGCAATGCATACATGTCTTGGTTTGTCGCGTTTCGTGTGCTGTCTTCCCTTCGCGGAAAGGGGCTGATCCTGTCTCCATGGTTATCACCTCGGTTCCGAATGAATCCGGTTTCTTTCTATTGTATCACAACTGCTCGCGAACACCCTCATAGCTATAAGACTTGTATTCTTCCGACTTAAATTCAGTTGCCTGCTCACTGCATTCGTGGAGAATGTGCTCCACATATTCCAATATATCTTGCATCGGTTTCCCGCATTGTTCACATCTTGTCATGTATGATCACCTTGATCCTGTTCTCGAAGTTTTCTATAAATTGAACTAAAAGCTATCTAAACTGAACACTACGACGACAGAATAACCTTCCCATTGCTGTTATCCCCGGATTTTTCTGTCCTCTCCGTTTCTGTGTAAATAAATAGTTCAACTTATATAGTAGTTATTATCTTTCCGCCTTATGATTACCCTTGTATTCTGAAAAAGAAACATTCGTTCCCACGATAAACACCCATAGTATCTGCAAAACCCCGGAATCACTTCAGCACAACAAAAAGCCATTCTCGAGCTCAGCCTAAGGCTGAACCGGAAAATGGCTTTTAATCAGGTATGATCTGACTTCAAGATCATACATCCACTTGCCCCGAATGTTGTTGCGGTACAAGACGCGGCTTCGGTTTGGGCAAATTACCAAAGATAATCCAGGCATGTGGCAGGAATCGTGCCGCCAGCCCGACCACAATCCATGAAGCGATCAGTGCAATACCAAATCCGGCGGCGTACCACAGATGAATCAACCAGGATACCCCCGTTTGGGGTGGATGCTCACGATAAAACAAAAGGAAAAACGGATGAATCAGATAAATGCCGAAGGATAATGCACCCAGTCGATTTAGCGGTTTGACGATTAGTGCAGGACCTTTGCGGTAGAGCAAGTATGCAATCTGGATAATGACCAGTGCGCAGGCAAAGGTATGCACATTCCAGAAAAGCTCATACCATAATGTGTTATAGGTCGCAATTTTCAACCGTAGCAAATAATAAATATATACGTGAGCAAGTCCCGCCGTGATCCACACAACCCACAGCACAATCCATGAAACTACGCGGATTTTAGTTGCATTCGCCCGGCTGATCACAAACCATTGTTTGATCTGCGGGAAATACACGCCCATAAAAGCTCCAAGCATGAAATAGGAGAAATAAGAGAAAGCCCAGCTTCCTTTGTTGGGCACCTGGAACCCGTATTTATTACTGACGATGAAGGCCCATTGAATAAAAAGCCCGATCGGGATAGACCACTTTACAACAGAAGGATGTTTCTTCAATAGCCATAGCACCAGTGGGAAGATGAGATAAAATTGCATATTAATAAAAACAAAATATAGATGTGTGTAGGCTTTGCCTGTAAACAGCCTTTCAATAAAAGTAATCAACGACTCATTAAACGGGCGTCCCTGGTAATACAGGTAATGCAGCACAACAAAATACATAATCGAAAACAGGAAGTAAGGCAACAAAATGTAGACAAAGCGCTTCTTGTAAAAATTCGTGACTAATCTCTTGTCTAGCGGACGGGTATAATAATTATAGAACAGCACAAAGCTGCTCAAAAAAATAAAGGTTGGTGTACCATATTTCATGAAAATATTAACAAAGTTGTACAACCAATAGTAACTGGAATTGGTCATTTCCAGCGTAGCATTGGAGGTGGAATGTACAAATAGCACACCGATAATCGCCACAGCCCGTACGAGATTTAACTCCGGGATTCGTTCTCTTTTCAGTGTTCGACTCATGGTTTAGAGGTTCTCCTTTATGTATTCGTCAATATGTTAAATATGACTTAGTCCATTAAGCTCTCTATCTATTAAAAGGCATATCGCTTAACATGTGTAGTCCAATTCCTTAATTTTTCTTTAATTTCCAAGAAGTTTTCAGATCATTCACATCGTCAGACATGTCAAAAAGACCGCTGTGACGCGGTCTGTGGCTTATTGTGTCGTTACTCTAACTTTTTTTATTTACCGGTACAAAAATGTTAAACTCAGGTTCATGATCATTGGAATCCTGCTTCATGGGGTACACTTCATAATGCGTAAGCGGTTCATTCGATAGAAAAAGTCCCTGTTCTTCAATCCATGCATAGATTAAATGATAAGAAGATTCAATGGATTCTCCTTTGATATAGCTATATTTCACATAATCATGTGCCGGAACTTCAAATTGAACCATTCCCTCCGGGACATTCGGAGATGCCACGTCATCTACCTGGACGGCAACATAGTGGATAAACCCGGTTTCTGTCATATGATACGACAAACCCAATAGCTCATCCGGGTGCATCATATTCTTGATTTCATGCAGGCGACGCTTAAATTCGGTCTGCACCTTGCGAATACCTCCAGTCCCTGCCTCAGCGAACGTCCCCTCCCATTTCAGACCAATCATTGTTGCGGCCTCTTTACCGATCAACTCTGCAGATTGTATTTGTTTCATACACCTCATCCCTTCGTTCAACAATAAAATCGACAATGCCATGTTTTCCTGTTCTAACTCTATCTTATACTAAAACAGCATCAAATTCTGTAATTAAATACCATATTTAATTACATTTTGCACATGTCCTAATTTATATAACAAAAGGCAAGGAGTTTCCTCCCTGCCTTCATCATCATTCAAAATTCAGTTTTTCTCCCGACTCGCCAGAATCTGCTTGTACACGTCAATGGCTGCCTGTCTGGAAACTTTCAGATCTACGATCGCATCCTTGCGTGGTTGGTGAATCTCCTTGCTATGCCAATCCTTCAACTCGGGTAGCCACTTGCGAATATAGTCGCCCTGAGCATCATACTTCTCAGACTGCGTAACCGGATTATTCACACGGAAATATGGCGCAGCATTTTCACCCAGCGAGGCGCACCACAGCCAGTTCCCCCGATTCTGGATGTTATCATAATCTTTCAGCTTCCTTCTGAAGTATGCTTCACCCATCGTGAACGGACACTGAAGGTTTTTCGTCAAAAACATCGCTGTCAGAATGCGGAGCCGATTGGGCATATGCCCGGTCTCGTTCAGTTCTGTCATGGCTGCATCAATAATCGGAATGCCCGTTTCCGCTCTGCACCAACGTTCGAAATGAGTATCTTGAAGAACAGAGAGATCATACACTTTTTCATACGTAAAATAATCTTGCTCATAGACTGCCCTGTACAAGTAGAAATCGCGGAAACAGAGCTGTCTGATCCACTCTCCAGCTTCGGAGATACGCTGTGCAGCATCATACATCTTGCGAATAGATACTGCCCCCACAGCTACATATGAGCTGAGATGGCTTGGCTCATAGGCCTCGAACTCATCCCGATGATCCCCGTAATCTGCTACTCGTTCGGAAAGAAAACGATCCAGCAACATATGTGGATTCTCTTCATCTCCTGCCTCATCCGAATTCTCCAACAAAGCATGAGGAACCTTCATAGCCTGCGGCCAATCCACAATTCGTTCAGTGACGTCCACGTCTGCAATCGTGATTGCCGATGGTGGATTAGGATGTTCATTCATGAATTCAACCCAGCGTCGATGGAAGGCGGCAAAGACTTTATAGGGTTCTGATTTGCCTGTGAAACTGGCGAAGGCTTTCAGATCAACCAGCAAATGATCCGTCAGTTGGGTGAATGTGATCCCATAGGATTCACAGACTTTACGTATCTCTCGATCCCGTTCCATCGCATATGGCGTCATGTCCCGATGGACGACAATCTCACTGATCTTGTCCTCCATGTGGCTCAGTAACCAATCCACCACTTCGGCGGGTTTGCCATAAGCTACTTGCAGCTGCCGTTTCGCTTTCTTATACATTCTGCCCAGTGTTCCGGCATGACGGAGGAAGTTTGCACCGCTATGCTCCTTCTCCCGGCCTTGCCGGAGCAGGAATGGATCATAGATCAACACATGCAGGCTCTCTTCTTCCTGCTCACGCAAATAATCCAAAGCGCTTAGATCATCTGTACGCAGATCTTTGCGGTGTATGAATAATTTCATGCGCTACACCCCTTCTGCCTAGGGCGTGTCTTGAAACCTACTGAAGTGCATCTTTCACCGCTTTTTCGCCCCCCGCTGCGTCAGTTTCCCTTGACGTGCCCCGGCACGCCTGCAGAAAACTTCCTTGCTTGGAACGAAAATTCAGCAAAATCTGCCTTCTTTAGATTTTTCAGACACGCCCTAAATATCTATTGTCTATTGTTTGGTCAGACTTTCGTATAGTTTGCTCGTTTCAGGTTCGGGCTGATGACCCAAATCCTCTTTCAAGGTCAATGTAAAGGAATGATACAGTCGCAATATGCCTTGTTGATCATCCATGGAAGCATAGACTTCCATCATTAACCGGCAGATTTCTTCTGAATAAGGCTCACGTTCCTGCAATTCCATTAATAGCTCAATCGCCTGCTCGCCCCGCTTGTGAGACATCTCCCAATGAGCGATATCCATGACAAGTCCCATATACTTACGACGGAGCTCCCTGCTCTTGGATCTGGCCCAATCATAGTCATGCTCCTCCAGATAATCGCCGCGATACAGCAGGGCGACGTGTCTCAGCTCGTTCACATTATCCGAAGTAACAGCTTCATAGGACAAGGCCTGCTCAAATTGTTCAATATCGCTCACCAAGTTACCTGTCAGCAGACGATAACGGTTCATATTGTACTCCAGCTTGCCTGTCATGTTCCATTCCTTCAATAATTTGCGAATCTGATAGACAGAAGTATGTAGCAGCGTCAGCCCTTTATCCTGAGATACATCGGCCCAAAGCTTATCAAGCAGAACCTCCTTGCTTACCCACTCTTCCCGGTGATGAAACAAAAATGCAAATAACTCCTGAGATTTGGTGGTGCGCCATTTATGCTTCTCGGCGCTATGATCCATACTTCTGAATATATCCAGATGTTTAAAAGTCAACAAACCAGGTGCTTTAAATTCCAACTCCTCGGCCTGGGCTTCAGGTTCCGATTCTTGCACCTCCATCGCCGCTGCTGTCTGAGCGTGATAAGACATTGTACCTGCAATACGATCGATGGTCTTGCTAAGTCTGGCAGAACTGACCGGTTTTAATACATAATCCAGAGCATGCAACTCGAATGCCTCCACCGCATGGTCCGCATACGCGGTTACAAATATGATTCGAATGCTTGAATCGAGTTGCTGTATATATTCAGCCGCTTCCAGACCATTAACCTCTGGCATACCAATATCCAGAAATACAACATCCACACGATCAATGGTCAAATAATGAATACCTTCGCGTGCTGTTGAAAAACATTGAACAGGATTAATTCTTCCATCTGACTGCAGCAGGCGCTGCAGATGAAGCTGCGCTGGCTTCTCATCATCAATGACTATGGCTCTCAACGTTCCCCAACCTCCTGCCATGAGAGATTTAATATGGATAGCCGCTATATCGGCTTTAGCTTATTCATGTTAACCATACTTACCCAATCCATGAACTCAAAGTCTCATGTAAAATGATTAACCTGGTTCAGCGGAATATGAAATTGAATTTGTGTACCGCTTCCTACATGACTCTGAATATTCAGTCCCTGTCCATAGAGCGACATAAGACGGCGATTGATATTTTGAAGCCCAACACCTCCGGGACCTTCTGTTCGACCTGACTTCACCTGAGCCATACGTTCAGGAGGTATACCCACACCGTCATCCTGTACACGAACGATGACATCGTCACCTTCCTGGAAAATATGAAGCCGCACCGTACCGCCTGCAGCCCTCTCCATAACCCCATGACGAATCGCATTCTCTACAAGCGGTTGAATGGTGAGCGGTGGTAAAAACAACCTTAAATCCGGCTGTACTTCATATTTAACGACAAGCCTGTCTTCAAACCTCGCCTGTTCCAGATGAACGTAGGACTCTACCAATTCGAGCTCTTTGTACAACGGAACCAGTTGATCCCTGTTCTGAAAATCAAAGCTACCTCGCAAATAATGACTCAATTCGATAAGCAGGTCCGTTGCCTTATCGGGATCTACAGCACAAGTTGCAATAATTACATTCAGCGCATTGTAGAGAAAATGAGGTTTGATTTGCGCCTGAAGAAAGGCCATCTCCGCCCGAATCGTATCCTGTACAGAGGTACGCAGGTCGATCAGCGTTCGAACCCGCGCCCGTAATTCACCCGCATCGACAGGTTTACTCAAAAAGTCATTTGCCCCCGCCTGGAAACCATGCCGAATATCCTCGGGTAATCCACGAGCAGTCAGCATCAGAATAGGCAATTCGGACAACGAACGATGCTCCCGAAGCTTGCGACAAAGCTCCGGACCGGACATTTTGGGCATCATCCAGTCGGTAATAACCAGATCTATGGATGGGTGTTGCTCATACAGCTCGATTGCTTTAAAACCGCTGTCTGCTGCAATGACCCGGTAATGCTCCGTAGAGAGCAAGTTCAGAAGCACATGTCGATTTACAGGATCATCATCCACAATCAGAATCGTAGGTTCCCCAACATGATTCCCATCCTGTTCCTGCATTGGACTGGAGTCATTCAAATCCCCGGCAACATAGTCCTTCGCCTTTTTCCCTTGTGTTGTCACATAACGAGCCGGCACGGGGTTGATCTGTTCTTGTAGTAACGGTAATTGTACAATGGGTAACGTAAAATGAAACGTCGATCCGACTCCCGGTTCTGATTCGACCCATATTTCGCCTTCACCCAACTCAACAAGTTTTTTCGTGATGCTGAGACCCAGCCCGGTCCCCTCATAAGCCCGTTCCATCGTTCCATTGCTTTGCTCGTAAGATTGGAAAATATCATGCAGCCTTTCGGATGCAATACCCACGCCAGTATCCGCAACAGATACTCTGACCTTGTCCCCTTCCACAGAGGCATACAGCCGGATCACGCCATGCTCCGTAAACTTGTAAGCATTGCCAAGAAGGTTATAGAGAATCTGCCGCAACCGATGCTCGTCTGCTTCCACCAACGGTAATGCATCAGGCCATTGCTGAATCAGCACAATGGGCTTGTCATCGAACGTAAACCCCGAAACCTCAACCACTGTTCGAGCGACCGACTCCAGATCAACAGGGACGCGATTTAACTCGATTTCACTGTTTTTTAGTTTGGAGAAGTCCAAAATATCATTGACTAGCAGAGATAATCTTTTCCCGGTAGCAGTAATCATGGACAGATTTTTGGCTTGTTTTGGCGTAACAGCTCCTGCCGCTCCTTCCAGCATAGACTCCGCAATGTTAATAATGCCATGTAGCGGTGTCCTCAGCTCATGCGACGTATTCGCCATGAATTCATCCTTGAGGCTGTCAATCACCAGCAAACGCTCCGACAAAGCTTCCACTTCAAGGAATGACTGCGCAAAACGAATAGCTGTAACAAACATCTGAATCAGAACAAATAACAGAAGTTCAAGCAATGCTAGAAAGGCGGTATCAATGGCCACAAATGCCCCGATCGTGAACAACACAACAACCATGATAATACTCATTAGGCCGACCAACGCAAAGTGGCTGTCGTTTGTCCTCTTACGCGACCAAAAGATCATGGTTCGTATCGCATAGAATAACACCGAGAACGAAATAAGCAGCATCGGTGCTTCAAAGGCCGAGAATAGTGTGGTGGGAAAAGTAAGACCTATCAGAGACTGAGCAACAAGCAGAATAAAGCCCAAACGCACAAACCAACCATGGACGGCCCCCGGCACTAATGCAGCCAGATATCGAAGCAAAAAATAATACGAGAATGCTCCGCTGAGAAGTTGAAGTCGAAGCATCACATCGTGCGTCAGTAAAGGTATAAATGTGGCCAGCAGCTTCTCACCATGCGTGAGGGCATACAATGCACCCGAGAGGCTGAACAGTCCTAGAAATTGGAGCTCTTTCTCACTGCGGCGCAGCCTGAACAACACGAGAAAAAAAACAGCGGGCAGAATAAATCCAAACAAGGTCATCAGATCCTTGAGCCCGTCCAACTGCTGGCTTCGGAAAATACTAGCCTCATCCCCGAATAAAACAGATGCAACTATACCTCCAGAGGCATAGCTATAATTGGATACCTGAATAATAATGTCAGCTGTATCTCCCTCTATGGAAGTAAAGCCTGTAAAGGGTAGATTCTTTTGACGGTCTGAATCTTTGGTTACCCCAGGAGAACCCATACCCCCTATGAGATTTCCATTAATAAAAATGCGATGTGACATGCGTATATTCTGTGTATGAATCCCATAACGTTTTTGTAAGTGGCTAGGGGTGAGTTGCACTTGCAAGTGATATGTTCCATAACCTTGTCCTTTTCCAAGTGCTGCATTCCATTTGGACGGAACCCGAACATCCATAGGAGCGGACAAGGGTCTGCGGCCTGACATATCCGCTTCAAAATCTTCCGGACCGAGCAGCTTGTCAGGATAGTAGTTCCAGATGCCATTAAGCCGAGCGGCACCTTCCTGGCTGAAATCCCATTGACGTAAATCTATACGCCCCTTTATAACCTGAGGATTGTCCCGCTCGCTGATCCATACCTGGGCGATCCATCCCAGCGGAAGCAGAACAACACAAATGAAACTTAGCGTCAACATGATCCAGTGTTTTCTCATCTATGTATTCCTTCCACCCTCATTACAGCGACAGATATCACTTTTTGTCGATTTTTTCTATAGATCCATGTTACACGTTTCCGGTGCTCACGGAAATAGTTCATGAACAGTTTTAGCTCATTTCATAGCAAAAAAATACTTTTGAGGCTTTCTTATGGGAAAAGGCAGGCCAAAAAGCCCCGAACTATTCTCTCCAGATGGAAACCAGGGAGAAGCCGGGGCTTAGGGATGCTCTTAGGGTAGGGTACGTAGGCACGTAGGTACGTAGGATACGCAACGCACATCCTGCATTTCGTGTTATTCGGTGGCTGTTTTAAGCTTTACTTAACGACCTGAACCAGCTTCTGTACAAGACCGGCCCAACCCTGAGCCATACGTTCACGGATCACCGCATGAGCCTGTCCGAATTCAGTCAGTTTATCCGCATCCCAGCCGCTATGAATCAATGTAAAATGGGTGCCTTCCGCTTGTTCTGCAAGTTCAAATGTTAACGTCCAATCTTTTCCCCAGCGAAAGCTCAGCTTCTGTTGCGGTTGCACTTCAATTACTTGGCAAGGGGATTGTCCAAAAGGTCCTGCTTCCAGTGTGAATTCATGTCCTTCGACTGGCTCCAAATCGCTGGGCATAAACCACGACCCCAGTCCTTCTGCAGTCGAGACCTTAGGCCATACTTTTTCAACAGATGCCATCAATACAAGTTCTTCCTTAATATCCGGTAATGCCGTTGGTGATGATTCCATTCCTGGGTTACCTCCTTGACGCTTTTTTCTAACTCAACCTATAATGGGTTTATCTTACATATAAGGTGTGTGATTCCTATGATAGTCTGCTCTGAAAAATCCATTTCCAAACACGGTTGCCGGAAGGGATAGTTCCGCAAGAATTTACCTTCCACACTTCTGTTTTAAACATACTTACTAGTGGAGGTATTATACAATGTCATTCAGTTATTACGGCCCTTTATGCACCAAGGTATACGATATTACCAAGCCTATCGGACACTCCTTGGGAGGCGATATCGAATTTTACAGCAACCTGCTGCAGCATTGCAACGGACGCATCCTTGAAGCGATGTCAGGTTCTGGCCGAATGCTCATTCCATTACTCGAAACAGGGTTGAAAATTGATGGAGTCGATTATTCAGAAGCTATGGTTCAGTCCTGCCGTTCCCGATGCACCGAACGTAATCTACCTATGCCTGAGCTGTTTGTAGCCGATCTCGAAAATTTGCAGCTTCCCTATCGTTACGAAGCCATTATAATTCCAAGCGGATCACTGATGCTTATTCAGGATCGTGGTTCTTCTATTCGAATCCTGCAAAATCTGTATGATCACCTGGAGCCAGAGGGCAGGTTAATCTTTGACCTCTTTTTGCCAGACGTGACGAAGCCCGCTTCCATTGATACATCAACTGTCCGCTTACCAGATGGAGACACGATTACCGTTGAAGTGAGAACGACCGAAATCAATCTGCTGCACCAGTACAAAACAAACCTGATGCGCTATGAACAATGGCACCAAGGTAAACTCGTCGGCACGGAGATGCAGGAACTCACCCTAAGATGGTATGGCGTGGAGGAGTTACGTCTTGTGCTGGAGAAGATTGGATTCACCGATATCGAAGTCTATGCAGACTTTAATCCCGAGCAAGCTCCTACACAATCCAGTCAAAAGTTCGTCTATGAAGCAAGACGCAAGAAATAGTTATATGAGTTTGGTGCACGATTTGAACTACCCATAAGATATGCAACAAATAACGATGGTTCATTAAATTAGCCACCACGAACGCCTTACCAACGATACACTAACGATTCAAGAAAATAGGATGCAGAAATTCTAACGATCACCACGGGCCTTATTTGCCCCTAAACGAGGCTTTCCAAATTCTAACGATCTCCAGTGGGCTTATTTCATCGAAAAACCTGAAAAACAGTTCCCATTGAAGCAAAATAAGCCAAATAACGCCTCTGGTGATCGTTAGAAAATAGGAATGGCTAAATTCGCCTAAATAAGGTTTCTCTCCTGATCGTTAGCGCTCTTCACGGCCGCTAAGCTGGTGCATGGCTTTCCTAGTACCCGGTGCCCTGCTTCCTGATAGGAAGCGTCAGCCACTACACCATCAATATCCCCGAGAATATTGCTCGGCAATCGCCGCCTGCTCTTTGCTAACACCTAGTTCAAGAGCAGCATGATTGGCCCAGTATGGGTCACGTAACATGCCTCTGCCAATGGCAACCAGATCAGCATCTCCGTTGCCGATTACGGCCTGTGCCAGTGCCGCGTCCTCCAACATGCCTACAGCGATTACAGGTGCCTTCAACTCGTCCCGAAAACGACGGGCAAAAGGAACCTGATACCCCGGATAGTTCCCAGGTTTACGCTGACCGGATGGCCCTTCACCGCCCGAGCTGATGTGGAACATGTCCACGCCTGCTTCCTGATAGGCACGGCCAATCTCGATGGTATGATCGAGATCATACCCGCCGTCCGCATACTCCACCGCAGAAATTCGCATAATGAGCGGCATGTCAGCAGGCATTTCCTTTTTCACCGCACGAATCACCTCTACGCCAAAACGAGACAGATCTTGTCCATACACATCCTCGCGATGATTCATCAGCGGAGAGTGGAATTGGTGAATCAGATAACCGTGTGCACCATGCAGCTCGATTGCATCCACACCCGCTTGAACCGCACGACGCACACCATCTGCGAACTTCTGCACCATCGCTTCCACTTCTTCGGTGGTCAACGCGCGCGGCTCTTTATATTGTTCTCCCGGAAACGTGACAACAGAAGGAGCAACAGGCTGGGGCGCATCCTCGGCTTTACGTCCTGCATGTGCGATCTGGATCGCCACTTTAGAGCCGTAAGCATGCATTCCGTCTACCAGCTTGGCGAAGGCGGGGATATGCTCGTCTGACCAAATCCCCAGATCATTGTCTGTAATCCGTCCGTCCGGGTCAACGTCTGTCATTTCAATAATAATGAGTCCTGTTCCACCCACAGCACGGCTCACATAGTGAACCTGATGCCAATCATTCGGGATGCCATCCTTCGCCGTAACCGAATATTGACACATCGGTGCCATAACGACACGGTTCTGTAACGCTAAGCTTTTATATTGATAAGGTGAGAATAATTGCTCTGTCATTGTTGAGTACAACTCCTATCCATGGTCTATATTTGTAGCTTAGTTACGTGAACATGTCATCCGCCTGAACTTAATCAGTTTGGTTCCTGGTCGGAGAACATCTTCCCGTTTTTACCGTAGTTATCTTTCTCCAAATCCTCTATGAAAATAAAGACCTTACTCGCTTCCACACCCAGCGTATCGCAAGCAACCTCGGTCATTCGTTCGATCAACTGGCGCTTCTGCTCCTTCGTTTTGCCTTCCAGCATCTTCACTGTAATAAATGGCATGATCTACACACATCCTTTCTTCATAGCTATTATGAACCTGAGGTTCAAAAATTCAAGTACGCACTTTTTGGTGCCCTTCCATCCCGTCAGCAGAATACCCTTCTCGAAATAAGATCAAAACATGGTATGATATCGTTACAAACTCATCAAAAGGGATATCCTACCAATAGGATTCCATTTTAAAAGGCTCAAGGAGATGTCACCATCCCGCAAGAACAAAGACATTCTGGAGTGCCTGATATCCTGAATGTGATGCAATCCAATGATAACGTTACACTTGTACAGTCTGGCAGATCATATTCAACCTATATATTACCCATAAAGGAGCGATTTCACTTGAAAGATATATTGATTCAGAGACTCAGCACATACGTACAGATGGATACACAATCCGATGAAAATAGTGACACCTGCCCATCCACGCCCGGACAACTGGCGCTGGGCAAGCTTCTTGTCGAAGAATGTACCTCCATCGGACTGCAAGAAGTCACGATGGATGAGAATGGCTATGTCATGGCAACACTTCCGTCCAATACGGACAAGGATGTGCCTGTCATTGGATTCCTCGCCCATCTCGACACTGCTACCGACTTTACCGGTAAAAATGTAAAACCACAGGTTGTCGAGAACTATGATGGCTCTGATCTCGTGCTGAACCGGGAGCTGGACGTTATTTTGTCCACCAAAGACTTCCCTGAACTCCATGAGTACAAAGGACATACGCTGATTACCACCGATGGTACAACGTTGCTCGGTGCAGATAATAAAGCAGGGATTGCCGAGATCATGACGGCGATGACTTACCTGATCGAGCACCCGGAAGTGAAACACGGCAAGATTCGGGTTGCTTTTACTCCCGATGAAGAGATCGGCCGTGGGCCGCACAAGTTTGATGTCGCTGCCTTTGGTGCTAAATACGCCTACACTGTAGACGGCGGGCCGCTGGGGGAACTGGAGTATGAGAGTTTCAACGCAGCAGGGGCCAAGATTACGGTACGCGGTACGAATGTGCATCCCGGTACGGCAAAAGGCAAAATGGTGAATTCACTCAAAATTGCAATGGAGTTAAACGGACGGCTACCTGTAGAGGAAGCACCGGAATCTACCGAAGGTTACGAAGGCTTCTACCACTTGCTGGCGATGGAAGGTGATGTAGAGCTGACGAAGATGCACTATATTATTCGTGATTTTGATCGGGAGAAGTTTGAAGCACGCAAAACCAACCTGTTAAACATTACGGGCGAACTGAAAGCGAAGTATGGAGATAAAAGCGTTACGGTGGAGATGAACGACCAGTACTACAATATGCGTGAAAAGATTGAGCCCGTTCGCCAGATCGTGGATATCGCGCACGAAGCCATGACCAAGCTGGGTATCGAGCCTATCATTCGTCCAATTCGGGGAGGAACAGACGGCTCCCAGCTCTCCTACATGGGCATGCCAACACCGAATATCTTCACAGGTGGGGAAAACTATCACGGCAAGTTCGAATATGTATCGGTAGATAATATGGTCAAGGCCACACAGGTTATTGTGGAGATTGCACAATTATTTGAGCAACACGGGAATGTCTGATCGAAGCAGACGGGATCAAGGTTGATTCATACAGAATAGACAGAACGCAAAAGAGCACCTTCTTCGTTGAAGGGTGCTCTTTGTAGTATCACTTCACTCGTACACATTCCCTCCTGCAATCTCTCGTAGTTCTTCCACGTTCTGAATGACGATTTTACGCCCCACTTTGCGAATAATATCTCGTCTGCACAAGTCCTGAATAACCCGATTGAGATGCCTGTAGCTGGTACCCAGCAAATCAGCAAGTTCCGTCAATTTGGATGTCTGAATCTCCTCTGATGCAGCTGTATCCTGATCAGCCGTAGATAACATATAGCTGGCAAATCTGCTTTCAACAGGATAGAGCATGTTCAGGCTCGACAGATTCGAGAACGTGTACAGCTTGTGTGTCACCTGACTCAGCATAAAATGGAGGAATTTCGGATTCTCGGCATACGTATTCTGAATGACACGGTAGCTGATGGCGAGTAACAAACTGCGATTCACGGACTGCACGATATTGTTCGCTTCTTTTCCATTCACAAGCTCCAAGTCACCCACAAGGGCGAGTGGTGTACTGAATCTGAGCAACAGTGACTTGCCATTCGGCAGTGTTGTGAAGATTTTTAGCTTACCTTCAACGAGAAAATATAAACGTTCAGGACGTTCTCCTTTTTCACAAATAATCTCGCCCTTCTCCGCCTCAAGCAGACGCAGCTCGGCAATTAACGTTTCGTCCAACACCTGATCCAATCCATGCTCCCGGACAAGTTGTCGCATAAGCTCAAAGTTCAACACTTCCTTCATCCAAACCACCTCCAATGTGATCTCCTTGCTATACAAAGTGGACACATGTCCTATATTTCAATCAAATTAGCAACGAATAATTGGCATAAAAACAGTTACAACTAGAACTAATATCCAAGAAAACGCACCACATGGGAAAAAGTTGGAATATCATTTGGAAAATAGTTCGATTTTCATGCAATCAAGCATTCAGGATATCCGATTTTTGTCCGATGAACAATAGAGGTTCTGCAAATTTTCCAATTCACTTTACATTTAAATATTGAGAGGATGATTGAGTTCCATGAGTAACATAAACATTGTTGACGCACTGTTAAAATCCTTGCCTTACATTAGCCTGATCCTGCGGGAGCCAGCAAGCTTGACCGTGTATGACCACGAGAAAGTATTAGATGTGATTATGACAGAGAAGTTCAATCTTGGATTTGAAAAAGGCATGAAACTTATCGATTCCTATCAAAACTTCGCTGTTCTGAAAAATGGTCGGGAAGCCACACTCTCTACATTGCCCAAAGAAGTGTTTGGAGTAGAACTGGATACGCTGAACGTTCCCATCTTTGATGATAATAATAACGTTGTGGCTGTATTCTGTGTATCCTATGACCAATCCAATCAGAACCAACTGGAGGATATCATCCAAGAGAATCAAGACATCAATGCAAACCTTGTTGACATGGTGCAGCATGTCGCAGCTCATGCCGAAGAATTGCAGGCTACCAGTGAGCAGATTTTGGAGAACACACGACTGGCTGTACAGAACTCATCCCAAATTAACAAGGTTGCTGGTTTCATTCGTGAAATCTCCGAACAAACCAACCTGCTTGGCTTGAACGCTGCAATCGAAGCTGCCCGTGTAGGCGAAGCCGGTGCCGGATTTGGTGTCGTGGCATCCGAAGTACGTAAACTCTCCGTTGATGCGAAACAAGCAACGACCGATATTGATGCCAGCTTGAAAGACGTACAACAAGTGATTCAGCAGATGGAGGTTGAAGTATCCCAGATCGCTGCCTCCTCGCAAGAACAGGCAAATCTGGTTGCATCCTTCACCGATGTCATCGAGAAGCTCAATGATACGGGTGCACGCATGAAAGCTCTATCCGAACAACTGATCAGCTATTCCGTCCAAAAGTAACATAAGAAATAAGAGCAAATCATACACGAACGATCCGCATAAAAACCTTACTGATAGATTGAGGTATGTAATAAACAGGACTTGGAATGCCATCATGGTAGTCCAAGTCCTGTTTTATAGTGCGTTATAACAAGCTTTATTCGTTTGTTGACACTTTGGACGCGCCAAGGATGACATCAATCTAAATCATAAACAATCTTATCCTGTTGCATCCAGCTTTCCTGCACCTGTTACTTCCTCTTCCGACTCCCAGCATTCAATCTCGCCCGGAATATGTATCCGGTCACGAGTGAATACAGGATCACGTCCCTCTGCCTTCTGCCGCTTGTAATCCTTCAAGGCTTCGAAGGTGACTTTGGACAACATCAAGATGGCAATCAAGTTCACGACAACCATCAGACCCATGAACAGGTCAGCCAAATCCCACACTAGTTGCACCTTCGCTACCGCACCAAATACCACCATGCTAATGACAGCAACGCGATACACCCAGAGCCAAACTTTGTTAGACTTAATGAATTCAATGTTTGTTTCACCGTAATAATAATTACCAATCAACGTGCTGAAGGCAAACAAAAATACCATCACCGCCAGGAAGCCTGAAGCCCACGAACCGATGTGTACACTGAGCGCAGCTTGAGTCAGCTCAATACCACCTAGATCCGAACCCTGATATACCCCGGATAACAAAATAATCATAGCCGTACTTGTACATATAACTAGTGTATCTGTCAAAACACCAAAGGCTTGGATCAGACCTTGTTTGACCGGATGGGATGTATCTGCCGTTGCCGCAGCATTCGGCGCACTACCCATACCGGCTTCATTCGAGAATAGTCCACGTTTAACACCATTCATCAGCGCAGCACCCAGTGTCCCGCCAGCGACCTGTTCGACGCCGAAGGCATTTTTCACAATCAACGCAATCATGGCTGGAAGTTCTGTGATGTTTGCGAGCACGATAAATGCAGCCACCCCAATATACAGCACTGCGAGCACAACCACGATATATTCTGATGCTTTCGCGATCCGTTTAACCCCGCCCATAATGATACCTGCAAAAACAACTGCCATAATAATGCCAACCGTTAAGCGATCTGTTCCAAAGGAGTTTTGGAAGGCCACTGTAATGGTGTTGGACTGTACAGCGTTAAAGACTAAGCCGAACGAAAGGGTGATCAGGATAGCAAAAAGAACCCCCATCCATCGTTTTCCAAGCCCACGTTCCATATAATAGGCCGGTCCTCCGCGGAATCCGCCTTTATCTTTAACTTTGTAGATCTGAGCCAGTGTGCTCTCGACGAAGCTCGAAGCCGATCCGATGATCGCAATAACCCACATCCAGAAAACAGCACCAGGTCCACCAAGGGCTATAGCTAGTGCGATCCCTGTAATGTTTCCCGTACCCACACGTGCGGCCATACTGATACAGAAGGCTTGAAATGGGGAGATTTTACCCGGTTCCTTGCTCTTTGGCTCTCTGAGCACCTTGACCATATCACCGATCATACGGAATTGCATGAATTTCGTTTTTGTTGTGAAATAGACTCCGCAGACGACCAGCAGAATGATTAACAGTTTAGACCAGAGAAAATCATTGAAAAGAACGACAACATCTTGTATTGTTTGCTCCATCGATACGCCCCTTATTATGATGTATTATTAAAAAAGACTACTACATTCGTTTCTTATCCCAGCCCTGTGTCTGACCGAGTGCCGTGCTTAAAACAACTGAAAATTTGCAACATTTTACACAACGACAGGTTCAGACTGATGCATGTTACTTATACTACAAGTGCATCTACCGAAATAGACAAATACCTACATGATTTCTGGACATTTTTTTTGAAAATGCGCCTCTCTCATCCAGTCATTGTCATCTAACCTTACATGTGAGCTTCTATGCAGATTTGCGTTTGGGAAGTATGATAGGAGAGATGTCTCAGGATACGGAGATAAGCATGATGAAAATAAAACAGGATTTTATGGCGAGACAAACGGCCGTTTAAATAAAGCTTTTTTAGGGAAATACCGTGATGAATTGGAAAGGACGTGAACAATTTGCGTTATTTTATCGTGGATGATGATCCAAGCGTGCGTTCCATGCTAATGGACATTATTGAAGATGAAGGATTGGGTGACATTGCCGGGGAAGCCGAGGATGGAGCCCATATTCATGCCGAATTGCTGGAACTACATAAGGTGGATGTCCTGCTAATCGATCTGCTGATGCCGCATCAAGATGGGATACAGACCGTACGTGCACTTGAAGGAAAGTTCAAAGGCAAGATCGTGATGATCTCCCAGATTGAGTCCAAAAATATGATTGGAGAAGCTTACTCCTTAGGCATTGAGTATTATATTACGAAACCGATTAACCGGCTGGAGATTCTATCCGTGCTTCGCCTTGTGGAAGAGAGATTGCGTATGCAGCAGTCTATTGCTGATATCCAGCGTACACTGCAAGGACTGACGGGTCTACAGACAGGTGAGCGCAAGCAGGTGCAGGCTCCGGACAAAACCATTACTACCACAGGTCATTTTCTGTTGTCCGAGATGGGCATGATCGGGGAGGCTGGCAGCCGAGATCTACTGGACATGCTGGAATATCTCGAACAACTAGAGACGGAGGAACATAAGCTATCACCTTACACCTTCCCTTCGCTCAAAGACATCTTCCAGCAAGTAGCTCAGCGTAAACTAGGAGAGACTGCATCGGCTGCAGACATTACCAAAGAGGTGAAAGCATCGGAACAGCGGGTGCGCAGAGCCATTTTTCAGACACTAAGTCATGTGGTGTCTCTTGGATTGACAGACTATACCCATCCAAAATTCGAGAACTACGCCTCTAAATTTTTTGATTTTACAGAGATTCGCAAAAAAATGCTCGAACTGCAAAACAACGTGGAGCCCTCGCTTTCCCAAACCCGCATCAATACGAAAAAATTCGTGCAGGTGTTGTACCTGGAAGCCAAGCGCATGCTTCATTAAACCAAAAAGGGCATGAATGATCCACCTCCAAAGCTCCCTCACGGTAATGTGAGGTTAGCCCTGACGGCGATCTTCATGCCCTTCCTTGATTGGGGTTGATGTGTTACTCTGTTCGCCCAAACCATACAAGTTCATATCATGATACATTGTTGCAATATATAGTTGCATTCCCGTTCTGTTCACTTTCACGTGCGTGTCTGATTCCGGGATACTCGATTATACTCATTAATCAATTCATCTAGTGCCATCGACTGCCGAATGACTTCAGGATGTCCAAGCCTTCCCTTATTATGCTCCACCAGTTTATGAAGGTTATGCCTGGCTTTTTCTATTTTGTTTTTCAAATCCAAACTCATAACCATGGCCCCTGATACCTCCTTCATTTGTGTTCCATTGTAGTGTTTCCTGTCAATCTATAGTTGGATTAACATATGGCATAGGAGACATGGATGTTTTGTATGCTTCTCCAAAATTTGAAAGGGCTAATTTCATTCTAATAGAGATTGGTGAAAAATACCAGATGTAACGCCATGTTGTCACATTCTTCCCACTCTATACGCAGCATTTGTTTATACTCTTCACGCCCGAAAAGGCTTTGTGTCATAATTGTGTATTTTATAAAAATAAACCAAAATGCACCCCTCCAATCTCGAACCCCATGGTTGGTGTCCTTCTGAGAATGGAGAGATGCTCTCGGTTATCTCTTATTCATGTCGGATGAAGCTGTCCTGTCTGTTATGCTGACGTATATTTATACATTGGATATCTGTTATTAAATTTGGAATATTAGTTCGTAACTTTCACTTGTATTGTTTCACTTGTTGTCTTCCCATGATCATTGACCCATTCCACTACATATTCATAATCACCGACGGCACGATCTTTGATCTCAACCTTGGCTGTCTGCGCATGAGGAGAAGATGCCGTCAACGGCTGGCTGTCAATCTCCGTACCATTCTCATACAATCGGTATGATGTGGCATTCGTGCCCCACCACATATTCATTGTGATTGTATAGTTGCCATCTCCATCCCAATTGTCGTGGGATAGCTCCGGCTGAGATGGTTCAGCATTGCGAACGGTTATCGTGAGCGGTTGACATTCCGTTTTACCTTTTGCGTTCGTTAGCTCACACGTATATATATAGGTACCATTGGCCCGACCTTGAATGGAAGTGGATGCCTTCTGCGCTGCAGGGGTAGATGCAGATAACTTCTGACGATCTAGCAGTTCTCCGTTCTCATACAGCTTATACTCCGTACCATTGTTCCCCCACCACATGTTCATCGTCACCGTGTAGGTTCCATCACTAAGCCCGTTTCCGTGACCGTTATTGTCAGATAGAACAGGCACTCCAGGTGCACCAGTAACCTGATCCCCAGCCACCACCGTTATCTCAACGGTTGTCTCAGCAATCAGTCCCGCACCATTCTCCGCACGAGCTGTAAAGATATGCTTACCAACAAGCCCAGCCAGCACAATCTCATCCCCTGACTGCACAGTCTCGCCATCCCAAGTCAGCTCCAGATGTGTAATACCCGATTCAGGGTCTTCAGCCTTCACCTTCACTTGAAGCACATCATCCTCGCTCATCTGCTCCGCTGGCATGCCTGTAATGACTGGAGGTGTGGTGTCTTCCGGCTCTTGCGGGCCACCCACATAGCGAATATTCGGAGCCTTCGGCTGTTCCATGCCTGCACCGAGATAAAAGCTTGTGTGTGGAGGCTGGTTATAAGCAACATTTTGCCATGCTACGCCAAGACGATAGACTGGATCATGCATCAACGTACGAAGACGAACATCGGTCTCATCGGTTGTGATATAGATCCGCAGCTCGGAGCTGTCTTGACTGCGCCAAATCACTTCCTCACGCCAGTCGCCAAATAAATCAGCTTGTAAGCTTGGATTGGCTTTGGTTCCATTGTTGGAAGCAGCTCCTGTTGCTGTCAGCAGGTTAACCGTAGTCTGATTCTCGTAGTCCCACTTGTCGATTCGAATACCATCCTGCAGTTCACGCAACAGATCGCCGTCCCACCAAATTCCAAAGTTTGTGGAGGAAGGAATCTTCGTTGTGATCAATTCTCCCTTGGCACTATACAGCCCGGTAATCGGAATATGCTGTTCATTGGTAATCGTAGCCGCCCATACCTCAGCTCCCGGATAGTTTGGATCGATATCAGCTGCCATACCGCGCCCCGTGTCCATCCCCGTAAACACTCCCCAAAGCACTTCACCTGTGGCTGCATCTCTCATCTCCATGCCATATTTCGAGCTTCGGTCCTCATGTACCCCGAATACCTCCATCCCCGGACGGGTTGGATCAAGGTCACTCAGATGCATCGCATCTCCATGTCCCAGTCTTGTGTTGTAAAGTGGCTTACCGTCGTCATCAATTGCCATTGCTCCGAATGTAATCTCATCTTTGCCATCACCGTCCACATCACCTACGGATAGGTTGTGATTCCCTTGACCTGCATAGGAACCGTAACCCTCATCGTTCGAGTCAAAACGCCATACCTGACTGAGCTTACCATCCTGAAAATTGTAAGAAGCAAGTACTGTACGCGTGTAATACCCGCGGCTAAACATCGCACTCGGATGCTCTCCGTCCAGATAGGCAACAGCCGCAAGGAAGCGGTCTACACGGTTTCCGTATCCATCCCCCCATGCAGCAACGTCTCCGCGTGGCGGATCATACTTCACTGTATCCAGTGCCGCCCCGGTCTCTCCATCAAATACGGTTAGAAACTCATCACCCAGAAGTACATAACCGGAGCTGTTACGATGATCTGCATTCGCATCCCCGATGACTTTCCCTTGTCCGTCAACGGTTCCGTCTGCGGTCTTCATCATCAGTTCAGCCCGGCCATCTCCATCAAAATCATAGACCAGAAACGGTGAGTAATGTGCCCCTGCCCGAATATTCGGCCCCATATTGATCCGCCAGAGACGGGTTCCGTCCAGCTTGTAGGCATCCATATATACAATGCCGGTAATTCCGGCCTGAGAATTATCCTTACCGTTATTCGGCGACCACATGAGCACGATCTCGTACTCGCCATCCCCATCGACATCCCCGACACTGGCATCTCCTGCATAGTAGGAATACGGCTGCCCGTCTTTGGTATACGCATCGGCAGGTTTCTGCAGCGGCACAGACAGGTATTGCTCCTGCCATACACCGAACTCTTTCGTCGCCGGCTTCTCTATTCCATTTTCTACCGTCGTAACACGGTATTTAGAACTGTCCGTACCTTCGGCATCCGTATAGTTCGTGCTGCCCGTCAGCGGCTCTGCGTTCAGCTTCACATCATCACGATACAGATTGAAAGCAATCGAATCCGTATCCAGCCCCAGCATGCGCCAGCCAATGTAGTTTCCCTTCTCCGTTTTCACCGCAACCGGTGCACGATCCAAATACTCCATTGCCCGGTTCAGCGTTGTAGCTACCGGAGTTTCAAGCACGCTGGACAGCTCGGATACGCCACCTGCATTCACTGAGGCCACTTTATAGTAATAAGGAACCGTACTGAGAATGGTGGAATCCTTAAACGAAGTTTCCTTGGTCCGACCAATCATCTCATAAGGCCCATTCTGGCTTTTGGAACGGTAAATTTGGTAAAATCGTGCACCAGCAGCTTCATGCCATGTGAAAGAAACATCGTTTTTCCGGATCTCTTGTAACGCCAGCCCGGTAGGTGCTTCTGCTTTCGTTACACTTGGATCAATCGTAGATACATTCAGCGCATTGGACGCGAGCGATTCCGTTCCCGTCTGATCCACCGCTGTTACCGTGTATACATAATCCATGCCAAGTTCGATCTGATTATCCGTATAGGCTGGCTCATCAACTGTGGAGAGCAATTCTGATTTAGTTGCTCCCGCAGATTGCCGATAGACCTTGTACTGAACATCTCCAGCAGCCGCCTCCCACGACAACACTGCACGGATCGGATCACTGTTCAGATCGAGTTCATTCAGTTGAAGCCCGGATGGAGACATAAAGGTTGGTGTGATCTCCAATCCATTGAGATGTGCGGTCTGTCCACTGAACACCAGATTCATCTGGCCGTCCTGCACTTGAACATCGTTGATAACCTTCTCAGCGATATTTTGGGCACCCGAGGATACGGTCCCGTAGTCCTTGCCCTCGATATTGATATTCGTTCGTGCGGAGCCGATCCAGTCTCCAATGTAAGCCTTAACCGAATAACTGCCGTTAGGTAAATCCACCTTGAATTCATAACTTCCGCCAAAATAAATGACAAAATCGCGGCGCAGCGCATCCGTGGCATTGCCACGATCCCGATCCGCCATATTCGCCGAAGAGGTTAGGCCGTAGCCGCGCTCCGGCGTGTATAAGGTATTCCGAGTCACTTCGTTATACCCTTCCGCGACTGGAGAGCCAACGGGGCCAAAATCGTATCGAAATGCAGCCGACTTCGTTGTGAAGCTCACCTCGTCCGAAGGCTCGGATTCGCCTCGACCATTCACGGCAGTGACACGTACCGTATAGCTTTCACCTTCGGTAAGGCCAGATAAGTTCATGGTTGGAACCGTTGCTGTTCCGGCTAGCGTATACGCAGATGCTGGCTCGGAAGACAGCTTGCGATAGATTTTATAGATATCTGCTGCATCATCTGCTGTCCATTTCAATACAGCACCGGCATTACTGATGCTGCCAGCTTTCAGACCGTTTGGCTTCACTGGAACCTCGGCAGGCACTTCAGCATCTTTCACGGCATCGGCCAGTGGAATATCAAGTTCACGCACCGCACCAGCAACCATTCTTGCGATCTGAATGGCACCGTACTCCTGAAAATGCGTATTGTCAGCAACTCCGTTAGGGAACGCCTGATAAATACCCGGTGCAACATGCAGGAACACCGACAGTGTAGCCTCAGGCCCAATCGAGTCATAATATTCGATGCTGAGTTTGCTCAGATCAATTAGTAGCACATTGTTTTCGGACGCTACTTCTTTGGCTGCCTGAACATATTCAGGGAAGGAAACATTGAATTTTCCCGTACTTGCATTGAAGTCCCTGCGCCCCATCGGCGTTACCAGAATCGGCGTTGCCCCCCGTTGCCGCACACCGTCTATGTAGGTTTTCAGATAGATTTTGTAATCGGCCGGGGAAGCGTAGCGGTCAGGCACACTGATGGTCGCATCATTATGTCCGAACTGTACAAACAGATAGTCTCCTGGACGGATCACTCTCAGAATTTCATCCAGCCGCCCTTGGAAAATAAACGACTTGGAACTGCGTCCACCGATGGAATGATTTTTGATCTCCACGGTATCGTTAAAAAAGGAAGGAAACATCTGCCCCCAGCCCGCTTGCGGCTCCCAATACGGATTGTAGGTCTGCATCGTGGAATCTCCAGCCAAATACAGAACAGGTTTGCTTCCCGCATCACGCTCAGCTTGCTTGGTAATAACCAATGCATTCAGATTCGCAGCGGTACCGGAAAATACCAGATTCATCTGACCATCCACCATCGCGATGTCAAAGTCCATCTCCAGATACTCGCCTGCCGCCTTGCTGTTCAGTTGCACCTTGTTCATGCTTTCTACATCGATGGCAATCTCTGTAGCTCCGGCTGCATCCCCGGCAACAAGCGAAACAGTATAGTCACCGTTCGGCAAATCCACGTTGAATTGTCCACCTGCAGCAAATGTTGCAAAATCAGACTTGATTGGATCACTCGTTCCACGATCCTGCACCGTCACCTTGGATGCATCCGCAAAACCATATCCCCGTTCCGAGGTATAAACGGCATCCGCTCCCACACCCGTATACCCCTCCGCCACGACTCCTGATCCAAAATCATATCGATAAACGGTTGTTTCCCCAGTATCAACAGCTGAATCCGGTGCTGCCGCACTCACTGTTGTCGTACCATAGAATGCACCCCATCCCAAGCTGGAAATCGTAAATATGAATATCAGCACAATTAAACCGAGTTGCCGCGTATGTTTTGCACTCATCTACACCCACCCTTTCGTTTCTTCAACATGTCCTTCTGCTGAATTAAATAAAGTAAGCGCTTGCATTTTGTTGATGTACAACCCTCCTACGATTCTTACAACTCTCCCTGTTCCTCTCTGACTCCACGTCCACCTCCCCCTTTCCCACCGCAGTTTATGCCGCCGCTTCCAGGCTCACACCGAACTGCAGATTTGATTTCCCCTCGATACTAACGTTAATGTCCTGGAAATAACATGTAATTATCCGTCTTTTTTCACCACAAACCCGATATATTATCCCCCCATTCAACTGACTGTCACATAAGCAACCGTTTTCCGATGTTTCAGGTAATAATATCCCTTTCCATAACCGGGTCATTCGGTTACAATAGGGCGATATGTGTGTCCGGGTCCGGCGGATGCCAACATGCAGTTTCGAGAATGGCCTGCACACTGTACAGGTTCATCATCCAGATTTGATATTAATTGGAGGCTTATCAACACCATGCAAACCGAGTCACAGACTAAAGTCAAAATCATAAACGCCGATCCCAGCGCGATGGGATTATTTGGGCTTGCGATTGTAACCCTGGTCGCTTCTTCCCAAAAACTCGGCATTACCGACGGACTTAGCTACGCTATTCCGTGGGCGATCTTCCTGGGTGCTTTCGCCCAACTATTCGCATGTATTCAGGATTCCAAACGCAATAACACTTTCGGCACCACCGCTTTCGGCGCTTATGCCTTCTTCTGGTTCGCTATGGGTGCCAACTGGATGATTAAAATGGGCGTGTTCGGCTCTACACTCGCTGAGCAAACCGATGGCAAGCAGCTTGGATTCGCTTTTGCCGGATACCTGATCTTCACCTTGTTCATGACGATTGGGGCTGTTGAAGCCAATAAAGTGTTGCTTATCATTTTCATTCTGATCGATTTCTTGTTCCTTGGTCTGACCTTTGACGCTTTCGGCGTAGCACCACATATCTTCCATACGATCGCTGCATACGCTGAGATGGCGATCGGTATCGTGTCACTGTATGGTACAGGTGCTTCGGTTCTGAATGCTCACTTCGGTTATACTTTCCTGCCGATCGGCAAACCGTCCGGTATTTTCAGACCTAAGGCTTAATATACAGATTGAAGTTCCACCGCCTGCGCGCCGGTCCGCGCCTGGCGGTTTTTTCGTATTACCTCGTCTCGTACCTCTACATTTGAATATGTTCCTAACCGACACCTATACTATATAAGTTGAACTCAAAGATTTTACACAGCCCACTCCGATGAGATAGCAAACCTTTTGAACAAAGAAGAGCCCACAAGAAATGCTGCATTTAGAAACACAATCATAGCAGCCATACTGTAAGGAGGAAGAAACATGAGAGAGATACCGAAACCAACGGAGATGGATCAAACGGAGAGAAAGTATGTACGTGAAACGCGCTGCTTCAAAACGGCACGGGTATTCCCGACAGATGTCAACAATCATAACACCTTGTTTGGCGGCAAGTTGATGTCCTACATTGACGATATTGCCTCCATCGCTGCCTCCAAGTTGTGCAGGGTAAATACCGTTACTGCATCAACCGACTCCGTCGATTTCCTGTACCCGATTAATCCTACGGACTCCGTAACACTTGAATCGTTCGCTACGTGGACTGGCCGCAGTTCCATGGAAATTTTCGTGAAGGTTATTCGTGAGGATCTGATAACGGGGGAGAAAAAAATCGCGGCAACAGCCTTCCTGACCTTTGTGGCCCTGGATGAAAATAACCGCAAACTGATCGTGCCCCGTATTATTCCGGAGACTGAAGAGGAGAAAAAACTGTACGAGACTGCGCCTGACCGCGCAGCCATGCGGAAACAACGGCGGGAAGAGAGCAAAAAGTTCGCTGACTTCCTGACCGTAACGTATCCTTGGGAATAAGCACAGAACAGTTTAACCAGAGGATGCCGGATAGATCGATATCGTTCTGCTATCCGGTAACTCTCCTCCCATAGAAACACACCACTGTTGATAGAGCCGGAACGCAGCTCCACTTTCGATATACTGCTTAGACATGTATATACCCTGCTCTATGGAAGGGACACGTCCTGCAACATATAGTCGAAAGCCCGCATTTAACAGCACCTGATTTACAAACGTAAGATGACCATCCCCGCGTAGTACACTCTCCGCCACCTCAACCTGCTTCGCCGCGGTCCAGATCATATCCGGCACAGGCATATCCAGATCGTAGATTGAAGGATCTACAAGTTCAAGCTTCATCTCACCATCCTCGACAGCATATACACGTGTAGGACGATCAATATAGAGATCCTCCGACCCTTCCATACCTTGAATAACATAAGCACGTTGATACTGAAAACGAGTAAGAAGCTTGGCTATTCGATCCAGAAACGTATTATGAAACACTCCAAAAACAAGATAAGGCGAATGATTATAATCAATCAGCTTCTCGGCTGTATTCAGTACCGTTCGAAAACCTAGTTCTTCCCGTAATGGACGAAGTCTGCGTAACGGCTCACACCAGTCTTCCGCAGAAACATACATTACACCTGTATGGAGGGCAGCACTCCGGGCATTTTCCCGGTCGATCTTCCGTGTATCAATCCCTGCCTCTCTCAATACAACAGACAGCGTAACTCCCCATTTAGGCGGTAAAGGTTCACTACCGTGTAGCGTAACCGGTAAACCCGCTGCCGCCAGTACAAATGCCACAGGGTATGTCGCCATAAATGACTTGGTTCGTCCGTCGTAAGGACCCGCACAATCCAAGCTATCCTGAAATACGGAGAAACGCTCCGCACTGTTCCGGCACGCATGGACAAAGGCTTCCATTTCCTCGACATTCTCCATCTTCATCCGCTCAGCCATAAGAAATGCGGCCGTCTGGGCAGGAGAAACTTGCTGTTTCAATATATGCTCGGCAACGTTCAATGCCTCTGCATAATTCAGATCACGTGAGCCTCGTTTGCCGCGCCCTACCTCTCTGAGGATCTGAGACATATCCATAGAGCATCCTCCTTCCAATTATGACTGGAGCAGTTGATGTGCTTTCACAATCGCTGTAGCTACATCGACCATCCGTTTGCGTTCATCCATCGCTTTTTTGCGTAACAGATCATAGGCTTCCGATTCGGAGATCTGCTTTAAATCACACAAGATCGCCTTCGCCATATCAATCCATTTCCGATCTTCCAATCTGGACTGCAGTTGCTTTCGCTCTTGCTCCCATTGCTTGCGTTCCATATAACGCCGCGCAGCAAAGTGCAGCGTCCAATGAATCTCCGGCCCAGCCATAGACGGTGTAAGAATGCCATCAAACGAGGTATCAACCTCGCAGTCTTCTACAGAGGAAGATGCTGTATCCGGAGCACACCACCAGAGAAGCGGAGTATCCGACTTCTCCTCACCCAGCCGCTTTACCCAATAAGCCACGTCCGCAAGAGACAAATGCAGGATGGAGGCATCGACTTCACGAGCAAGCTTCATCACCTCATCCTCCCTGTCCGAGACCTTAACATGATAGCCAACTGCTCCCAGCAGCTTCTCCGGTGTTAGAGGGATTGCTTCGGACGAGCCGGCCTGAATGGGATGTACACGGATGACCAATATGGATCGCATGATGGATCAATCCCTCCTTATATTGATATACAGTACCCACGCTCACTTTTAATACATTACCACATGAAAGCGTTATAATGTCATGTTACCTAACAAAAATCAAGGAATAAACATCTATATTTCAAAATTCCAGGTGCTCTGAAGTATTCGTAAGTAGCATCATGAGATGCATTCTGATCCTCGGTCTGATCCTAATGAATTAAAATGGAACAAATAATGGGTTAATCATGAGTACTATGGCACATTTCCTACATTATATGGCGTTTACGAAGTGATACATGGATTTATTTTCTTATTTTTTGTAATTTAAAGCATATTTTACGTAGCCGATTCAGCTTTTCTTTAAACTCATGTAAACATAATTAACTTCAAATTTCAAATACTTTTTTATGTTAACTATATTGACATGAACAAATCATTCTTTTATAGTTAACCCATAAGAACTCCATAACTGAAGGATCACTCACAGTTACAACGACGTAGCTGGTTGAAACGGCAATGAAGCCTGTTTTGCAAATTCGGAGATAAGGGATGCGTATGTATATGCGCAGTCCTCCGAGGCATGACAGGCTTTTTCGATTTTTAGGAACAGACGAAGGTAGCGTAGTAAACAGAATACAGAAATGGATCTGAGGGGGCTAACCACAATGAGTACAACGAAAAAACTGGTGCTGGTCGGCAATGGTATGGCGGGAATTCGTACAATTGAGCATATTCTGAAACTCGCACCACATGCATATGACATTACCGTCTTTGGCGCAGAGCCGCATCCAAACTACAACCGAATCATGCTATCTTCCGTTCTCGCAGGCGGAACATCCATTGAAGATATCGTGATTAATGATTGGAGCTGGTACGAAGATAACGGTGTCCATGTCTATCCGGGTGACCCTGTCGTGCAGATCGATACGGTACGCAAAGTAGTTGTATCTCAGAATGGGGTCCACGCATCCTATGACGAGCTGATTATGGCGACAGGTTCACAGGCTTTCATCCTGCCTCTTCCAGGCGCGAATAAAGAAGGGGTCATCGGCTTCCGTGACATTAAAGACTGTGAAACGATGATGGCGGCATCCCAAAAGTACCGCAAGGCGGCTGTCATCGGCGGTGGACTACTCGGTCTGGAAGCTGCCCGCGGACTATTAAATCTGGGTATGGACGTAACCGTCATTCATATTAACGGACACTTGATGGATCGAAATCTGGATCTGCCTGCTGGATTAATGCTTCAGCGAGAGCTTGAGGAGCAGGGCATGAAGTTCCTTTTGAACAAACATACGGAAGAGATTACAGGCAAAGGCCGGGTTAAAGCACTTCGCTTCACCGACCAAACGGTGCTTGAGGCAGACCTCGTTGTGATGGCAGTCGGTATTCGCCCGCAGATCGAACTGGCTCGAAACAGCGGTCTGGATGTTAATCGCGGGGTCATCGTGGATGACTATATGCATACCAATATCCCTGGAATCTCTGCTGTAGGAGAATGTGCGGAGCATCGCGGTATTGCCTATGGACTCGTAGCTCCGTTATATGAACAAGGTATGGTTCTTGCCAAACGGCTCGCTGGTGCAGCAACCGAAGGATACGCAGGGTCGGTCACTTCAACCAAGCTGAAGGTTTCGGGAGTCGACGTATTCTCTGCCGGACAATTCAAGGACTCGCCAGACACACGCAGCATTCGCATTCAGGATGATGTAGACGGTGTTTACAAAAAGATGGTGATCAAGGACGGCAAGCTCGTCGGTGCAGTGTTGTTTGGTGATACGACCGATGGCGCATCCCTCTTTTCCTTAATTAAAAGCGGTGAGGACATCAGCGGTCGTGAAAAAGAAATTTTGCTCGGCGTGCCTTCTGGCGGTTCCGGTTCCGGCCCTTCTGTAGCCGAGCGCATGGCTGCCATGCCAGATGATGAGATCATCTGTGGCTGTAACGGTGTAACGAAAGCTGCCATCGGTGATGCTGTTCTCAATAAAGGATGTAACACTGTCGGTGCTATCAAATCCTGCACGAAAGCTTCCGCTTCCTGTGGAGGATGTAAACCAATCGTGGAATCACTGCTCACGTATTATGCAGGGGACAATGTTGGCGAGCAGACTAAAGAAGGCATCTGCGGCTGTACTTCCTATGACCGGGATGAAATTGTGGCTCAAATCAAGGAAATGGGCCTGAAAACCGTCAAAGAAGTCATGAACGTGCTGGGCTGGGATGAGCCAGAAGGCTGCTCCAAATGCCGTCCTTCCCTTAACTACTACCTTGGTATGATCTGGCCTACAGAATATGAGGATGAGCGGGTATCCAAATTCACGAACGAACGTTACCATGCCAATATCCAGAAGGACGGCACGTATTCCGTTATTCCGCGAATTTACGGTGGTGTAACGTCCCCGGCAGAACTGATCAAGATCGCAACGGTTGCTGAGAAGTATGACGTACCGATGGTTAAATTTACGGGCGGACAACGACTCGATCTACTGGGTGTACAGAAGGAAAACCTGCCGAAGATATGGGAAGAACTCGACATGCCTTCCGGCTTCGGTTACGGCAAAGCTTTACGGACAGTAAAAACATGTGTAGGTAATACGTTCTGTCGCTTCGGTACACAGGATTCGATCGAGATGGGCATTCGTCTGGAGAAGAAACTCGACAAGATGGTCGCTCCAGCGAAAGTAAAATTGGCCGTCTCGGGATGCCCACGGAACTGTGCCGAAGCAACCATTAAAGATCTGGGCGTTGTCGCCATCGATGGCGCATGGGAGCTTCATGTTGGAGGCAACGGCGGTGTGAAGGTTCGCGCAGCAGAGCTGTTATGTACGGTGAAAACAGATGCTGAAGTCGAAGAGTGGACTTATGCTTACCTGCAATATTATAGAGAGAACGCAAGATGGAATGAGAGAACAGCGGCGTGGATTGAACGGGTAGGTCTGGATCATGTGAAGGAGGCTCTGGCAGATCGAGATGTACGTCTCGCACTGGTTGAACGTCTGGAAGTGACACTGGGTCACACGGTAGATCCTTGGAAAGAGATTATTGAAGATGAGAAATTGCGTAAAAACTTCACCCCACTGTCCGGTGCAGAACCGGTAGCTCACTAGAAGAGGAGGATCAGCGATGAATAGATTTCGCATTGGGCATCTGGCCGATATTGATGAAAAAGGGGCTCGTACCTTTCTGGTCGAGGATACCGAAATTGCCGTTTTCAAACTGAGCGACGGCAGCCTTCATGCCGTAGAGAATCGCTGCCCTCACAAGGGCGGCAAGCTATCGGAGGGAATGGTCTGCGGAACAGCCGTTCACTGTCCATTACATGACTGGAAGATTGATCTGCGAAGCGGCAAGGTCCATGAACCGGACGATGGTTGCTTGAACACGTACCAAACAGAAGTGGACGGAGATAGCGGAGATATCTATATTACGATTGCAGGTTAACCAATTGATTAGTGCCACAAGACAATGCTGACAGAAGGAGGGGTGCACGATGGATTTTGTTAAACCTGCAGAAGTATTGCAAGCCATGGTTGACGTTGGTGAACATAAAGCCAAAATGAATCGGGTACAGATGTTGATCCGCGGTTTTCTGGCTGGCGCCATCCTTGCCTTTGCCACTACACTGGCGTATACTGCCGTGTCTCAAACTTCGCTTGGTTTGGCGGGTGCACTCATCTTCCCGGCAGGATTCGCAATCATTATTCTGCTCGGTCTTGAACTGGTGACAGGAAACTTCGCCTTGATTCCGCTCGCAGTGATGAAGCGCAGAGTCAAACTTATCGATATGCTTCGTAATTACTTTTGGGTAATTATCGGTCACCTGATCGGATGTGCATTTTACGCACTATTATACGGCCTGACGATAACCAAAATGGGCACAGATATGAGTAACCCACTCGTTCAAACACTGATTCAAACCAGCGAAACGAAAACACTGGGATATCAGCATCTGGGCGGGGCAGGCATCGTGCTTGTCATCATAAAGGCCATTCTATGTAACTGGATGGTTGCGCTCGGAGCCGTGATGGCGATGACCTCTACATCTACACTGGGGAAAATCGTGGCGATGTGGCTGCCCATTACGATCTTTTTTGCCCAAGGCTTTGAACACGCCGTTGTGAATATGTTTGTGATCCCGGCCGGCATGATGCTTGGCGCTCATGTCACGATTACAGACTGGTTGCTGTGGAATCAGATTCCGGTGCTGGCAGGTAATTTTTTGGGCGGCGCTGTATTTACAGGTCTTGGTCTGTATTTTGCGCATCACTGGGGAAGCTCGCTTAAGCTATCATCTCCGCTAGCGACCATTCAAGGTGGCAGATCAGGGCTAACAGCTCCCAATACAACTTCGAAATGGGGGACACGGTCATGAGCAGAGGGTTGGTAAGTATCATCGGTGCTGGTCCTGGTGATCCCGAACTGATTACAGTCAAAGCCCTGAAACGGATTCAGTCTGCTGATGTTATTATGTACGATCGACTTGTCACGGATGAATTACTTGCTGAGGCGCGGGATGGCGCTCTCCGTATTTACTGTGGCAAAGCTCCCGGGCTTCACTCTATGAGCCAGGAGATGATCGGACGTATGCTGGCTTCTCATGCAGCAGAAGGCAAACACGTTGTCAGGCTTAAAGGTGGTGACCCGTTCATCTTCGGCCGTGGAGGTGAAGAAGCGCTGGTGCTGGCGGATTCTGGTATCCCGTACGAGATTATCCCCGGCATCACTTCGGCTGTGGGTACTTCCGCTTCTTCGCTCATTCCACTAACCCATCGCGGGGTCGCTTCTTCTTTTGCCTGCGTAACGGGAACCGGCAGTGATGGAAGTGTATCCTCTGTTCGCTGGGACCTGCTTGCGCATAGCGTAGATACGCTTGTGATTTACATGGGGATAAGCCAGTTATCACAGATACAGCAAGAGTTGCTTCGTCATGGCAAAGCCGGGCATACACCAGCCGCACTAATTGAACGAGGAACAACAAGTGAAGAACGAATTGTCACAGGCACACTTGCCGAACTGCAGACATTAGCTAATATGCATCACATCTGTAATCCAGCTTTAATTATGGTTGGAGAGTCCGTACTCATCCGCGAACAATTACTCCAGATGCAGCGCGCTGCATCTGCTTCAATGACGGGTTAACCTTCAGTTGCACGCAGATCCCGCAGCGGAACGCATTCACATAGTATAATAAGCATGTATTTGCATGTATTTAGTCCGAAAACATACGCTCATTCATCATCCGACCCTTCTGCCCTGGTTCAATCAGCAGACGGGTCGGTTTGATGTTAATAAGAGCTGTCAGCTGCTCCCCCATATAATGGGCGGAATATTTGAACCCCACCTCTGCCCAATGCATAATAACCCCCACGGTTGCGGATACGAGATAACTTAACATAATGTCATAATTGATCACTTGCTCACTATCTTCAGTTACCAAAATGAAGTCCTGAGTAAGGTAATCCCGGAACACATTGTTGATCCTGAGCGCCATATCCCCATGCATTGTCATGAGCGCCTTGAATTGATCCTGATGATTTTCAATATATTCAAACACAGGCATAGTCGACGGTAACAGTCCGGTCATATCTACTTCTGTAAGGTTAGCATACGGTGAGGCATAAGCCTGTCCTAATCCTTGCAGGAAGTCTTCCAGAAGAAATTGCAGTAGCTCCGGTTTGCCGGGAAAATGCAAATAAAAGGTCCCCCGATTATAGTCGGCTCGTTCCGTAATATCCCGGATGGTCAGGGCGTCAGCCCCCTTTTCCAATATTAAAGAAACCGCCGCAGCGATGATCGCATCCTGCGTTCTTCGTGCTCTCCGATCCTGAGGGTGTTCAATAATCAACACTTCCGCCTCCTTTGTCCATTATTGTAACCTAAATGAACAACGCTTACATCTGTGTTCAGTAGCTGACATTTGCGCTGTCAATGATTATTGTCACATATTTATGTATATCTTAACATTAAGACAGGAACTAAAGACGACAGGTTTTCACCCACTGAATTCATTATTTAATTCCTATGGAGATTACCTGCCCATTATATATTATAAGGAGACGATTCAATCATGAGTACATCCTACACACAAACCGCTGTCATTACAGGAGCTGCCGGAGGAATTGGTAAAGAGCTTGCACGTCGCTTGGCTGAACGTAAAATCAATCTGGTCTTGGTTGATTTGAACGAAGAAGCGATTGCCAAAACGATTGCAGAATTGAATCTAGATCAAGAGCATACCATTGCGGTCAAAGCCAATGTATCCGATGAAGCAGATGTTAAAAATTACGTACAAAAAGCAATGGATGCATTTGGACGTATCGATTATTTTGCGAATAATGCCGGTATTGAAGGGCCAACGGGTCTAATTGAAGACCTGAGTGTTGAAGCACTTGATACAGTATACAACGTAAATATTCGCGGGGTATTCCTTGGTCTGCAAAACGTCATTCCTGTGATGAAAAAACAAAAATCCGGTGCGATTCTGAATACCTCTTCCCTTGCTGGTCTGATGGGCGCTCCGGCGGTATCTCCATATATTATGTCCAAACATGCCGTTGTTGGTCTCACACGTACCGCTGCCAATGAACTGGCACCGTTCAACATTCGGGTAAATGCTGTGCTGCCAGGCACCATCAATACTCGTATGATGCGTCAGATCGAAGCCAACTCCGGCAACGTAGAAGACTACCAATCCGCTACGGTATCCGCCATTCCAATGGGCCGGTACGGTGAACCGGAAGAAGTCGCAGCCGTGATGAACTTCCTGCTATCCGAAGATGCATCTTACGTGACCGCGTCCCTCTACACTGTAGACGGCGGCATGATGGGTCAGTAATAGTGCATAAAACTAAAGACCTCGACACCACCATGAAGGGCACTTCCCTTGTGTGATGTTGAGGTCTTTTTTCTCGTATGCACTAACGTATATCCATCAGGCACTATCTGTGCTATTTGTGCCACTCCACTACGCTAACGATCAACATGAACGCTATTTCGGTATAAACACCTGAATAGCGTCGCTGGTGATCGTTAGGATTTTTAATCCACGTATCCCGCGTGACCTTTGTCCATCAAATAATCCATTTCCGCATCCAAAATACTTTCGACAGTCAGCTCGTCAAGCTTCACATCTTTGCGGCTTAGAATGTAGTCAGACAGATCGTCGCCGTCAATATCGACGTCTTTACCTTTAGCATTCTCATGTGCCTTGTTGATGTAAGCTTGCTCATGCTTCAATACAAGTTCGATATTTGCTTTACTGGCCTTTGTTTTGTCCGCGATGTATTGCATCATTTCCTGCTCATTAATTGCGTTGTTGTCTGCCACGTATGTTCATCTCCTTGGTTATTCTTCTTGCTGTCATTGTAGCATAGGTTATCCCATTACGGGCAGAACTTATGCCCGGCCTTTTGTGGCGGCCTTTATGACAATGTGCTCATTTTCGCCAGTTTCCACCTTAGCATCCGCACCTACGATAACCTCACGTAAAACGCTGCCCCCTCCCCCACCACACTTTTGGCGTAAATCTCTCCCTTATGTTGCTCTACAATAGACTTGGCAATTGCCAGACCGAGGCCATGTCCTCCGTGTTTACGCGCTCTTGATGCATCCGTGCGATAGAAGCGGTCAAAGATTCGATCCAGATGCTCTGGCGCGATCCCCTCACCCGTATTGGAGATGGTCAGCATCACATCATGGTTTTGCTTCTGAAGTGTAATGTTCACGGCCCCTGTTGGCCCGGAATATTTCACAGCGTTATCGAGCAAGATCAGAACCACCTGCTTGATCTGCTCCGGGTTTCCATGAACCATCAGATCGGGATCAATGCTGTAATCCAGGGAGATATTTTTTTCAAAAATCACAGCTTCCATCGGTAAAATAATACTTTCCACCGCATCACTCATATTAAACCTGGTATGGATCAGGTTGGAACGTGAGTCCTCCATCTGAGTCAGATACAGCAGATCATTCGTTAGTCCAGACATCCGCTCGGTTTCCGATTTGATATAGTGAAGCCATTTGGCCTGACTTTCGATGGTCTCCTCCTGATTCGCCAGCAAGACATCCGTGTTCGTATTAATGATTGCCAGAGGTGTTTTCAATTCATGGGAGGCATCGGCGATAAACTGTTTCTGTTTCTCAAACGCTTCACGCACAGGCGCAATGGAGCGGTTGGCAAAATAACGGCTTAGGAAGTAAATGACGATCAACATAATCAGTCCAACCACGGTAAAAGTGTAAATCAGATTGGTCAGGATACCCTGCTGCGCAGTCACATCCATGAATACGATCATGTGCCCGTCCCCGCTTGGATCAACCACATAGGCCCAGTCCGTGCCATCCAGTGCAAATTGTCCAGTCCACCGACTACTGTCACCTTGACCGGTTTTCTCCTGATCTACTTTTTGCAGAGCCTGTGTGTAAAACGAGTCCTCCATATCAAACCGCGAATGGGTATCGGTAATCTTCCACTGCTTATCGGTCTGAATCATAAAAGAAACCGACCGGGCAGGAGGTGCGCCGAAATCTCCACCCGGTCCTCGATACCCACCGAAGTTCCCACCGCTCATGCCGTTACTGTTGTTGCCCCCGCCCCTACTCGGAGAAGAGGGTACAGTTGCCGATCCGGAATTCGTTCCCGTTCCTGTCCCTACTCCTGCTCCCCCGTTTTGCCCTTCACCTCGTGACTGCTGAGCACCCAAACCAAACGGGCTATGGTAGAAATCAGATACCTTATACAGCTCCATATTCGTCTCGCGTTGCACATTCTGGTACGTAATCGTGTAAATCGTTACAAAAGCCACCAGCATCATAATCGAGATCGACACCAGATTGACAATCAGGAACCGATTACGGAGTTTCTTGAACATTAGCTCATCACCTCAAGTACATACCCCACGCCCCGAATCGTATTAATGCGGACAGCCGAATTCAGGAAGGTTAGTTTTTTGCGTAAAAAAGAGATGTAGACCTCCACGTTGTTATACTCGACATCCGAGTCGAATCCCCATAACTTCTCAATGATCTGCTCTTTGGAGGTGATCGCCTGTTTGCGGGTAATCAGCAGCTCCAGCAGCTCGTTCTCCTTTAGATTTAATTTGATCTCTTTGCCCTGTGCACTCAGCTTCAACTGCGTGGTATTCAGCTCGATATCGCCAAACTTCAATCCATCCTCCGGAACCACTTCCCCTTTGCGTCTCAAGGCTGCCCGAATCCGGGCAAGCAATTCTTCCGTGGCAAAAGGCTTTGCAATATAGTCATCGGCACCGTAATCGAGGCCAGATACTTTGTCCGATAGTTCTCCTTTGGCTGTGAGTAAAATAACCGGAGTATGGTTTCCTTCACTGCGGAGCGTTTTAAGCACCGTTATGCCGTTCATCTCCGGCATCATAATGTCCAGCAGTAACAGGTCGTAGATGCCGCTCTGCGCATAATCCAGTCCTGACCTGCCGTCGTGGACCATGTCCACGGAGTAGTTGTTTTTTTTCAAAATCTGAGATACGGCCTCTGCCAAATGAACCTCATCTTCCGCAATTAAAATTCTCATCCTCTATTCATCCTCTGCTCACGATGGTTTGTATGTTCTTATTCTATCAATTAAACCTTGAATCAACCTTAATAATTGGAACACCCTCACGGTATAGATGAAGGAAAAGAAATGTTAACGCAATGTAAAACGATTTAAGATTCATTCAAGGTTGCTTCGCTAAGATACAGACATGACAGCAACACACCACACACCCAACATAATCAAAACATACACCAACTTATCCATACCCGAAAGGACTGAACCGTCGTGGCGATTGAAGTATTCAACCGATATGAGAGCAAGTACCTGCTGACCGATGAGCAATACCAGCACTTTTACAATGATCTGCTCCACTACATGGAACTGGATGCCTACAACAAAAAACATGAGTTTTACTCCATCAGTAATCTGTACTTCGATACACCGCAGGATTCACTGATTCGAGCGAGTTTGTCCAAACCGAAATACAAGGAAAAGCTGCGTTTGCGAGCTTATGGTGTACCTGAAGAGAATGCGAAAGTATATCTGGAGATCAAAAAGAAAGTGTTCGGCCTCGTCAACAAACGCAGAACTGCGCTGAAGCTGGATGAAGCTTACGATTTTGTCCGCTCGGGACAAGCGCCAGAGCTGGCCGACTACATGAACCCGCAGGTGCTGGAAGAGATCAAATATTTTCTCCGGCTCTACGATCTTGAACCTAAAGTTTATCTGGCCTACGAACGCAAGGCGTTGTTCGATAAGAACAGCCGCGATCTTCGCATTACCTTTGATACCAACATCCGCAGCCGTAGATATGATCTGAAGCTGGAACAGGGAGACTACGGTGAACCGCTCGTGAAAGACGGGCGCTGGCTGATGGAAGTCAAAGCCGAGAAAACCGTTCCGATGTGGCTGTCCCAATTACTGTCGGAGCACAGGTTGTACCGGACCGGATTTTCCAAATACGGCAATGAATACAGACATCTGGTGAGAACCACCAATCTGAATTATCAGAACGAACGAGAACTTATCCCGGGTACTGATTTCAATCCTAACGATGCGGCCCCGGTTACTTCACAAGAGAAATTAATTAGAGAAAGAGAGCGTGTACTCTATGCTTGATGCCCTTTTCAGTTCCGCCCTAGACGATTCAACCTTGAGTTTCAGCAGTGCTGTCATCACGATTGGACTTGCCATTTTCCTGGGACTTATCATCAGCCTTACCTATATGAAAACTAACCAGGCCACCTATTCACAGAGTTTTACGCTGACTATGGTTGTGCTTCCCGTGATTGTTGCCATCATCATTCTGCTGATCGGTAGCAATATCGCCCGGGCCTTCAGCTTGGCGGGAGCCTTCTCCATCATTCGTTTCCGCAGTGCTCCTGGTGATCCGAAAGACATTGCTTACGTTTTGTTCACGATGGCATCCGGTCTGGCTTGTGGTGTAGGGGCTTTTGGTTACGCTGTTCTGTTCACCGTTATCCTGTGCGTGCTGATGTTTGTACTGAACCGATTTAACTTTGGTGGGAAAAAGAGTCAACAGAAGACGCTCAAGGTTACCATTCCCGAGAATTTGAGTTATGAAGAGGCTCTGAACGAAGTATTCCATACCTTTAATATCCCATTTGATCTGAAAAAAATCAGAACGACCGAACTCGGTAGCCTGTACGAACTGGTCTATAACGTCACGATTCACGAGAGCGTGAATCAGAAGCAATTCCTCGATGCCATCCGTACACGGAACGGCAATCTGGATATCTCGTTAACGATGAGTCCAACGACAGAATATTAAAATTTGGAAGAATAGTTCGCTCGCTTGTTCGATTACCACCATTATGATTTGGAGAGGAACGATATATATGAAGAAAAATACTCAGAAACGTAAAAACATCATCACAGGCAGCAAACTGTGGTCCATCGCCATGATTACCAGTCTGCTCGCAGCTTGCAGTGCTCCGGCAACGACAAGCAACACAGCCAATGCAGCCGTCTCCACAACAGGAACAACCAAAATCGTATCCGTCAGCGAGTCTACGTCCGTGAAGTATGCCGATCTGGTCTCCCTGGATGCCGATGATACGAATGTCAGCTGGACTGAAGCGGCTTCAACCATGATCAAGCTGAACGGTACGTCAGCAACAATTACAGGTTCGGGTGCAAAGGCAGCGAGCGGTTCAGTTACCATCTCGGAAGCAGGCACTTATGTGCTGAGCGGTGAGCTAACCGACGGCCAGATCGTGGTCAATGTTGCCGATAAAGGTGTGGTACATCTCGTGTTGAACGGCGCAACTATTCATGACAATGACAGTGCAGGAATCTACATTCAAAAGGCAGGCAAAGCGGTGATTACGCTTGAAAAAGGAACCCAAAACGCCGTTTCCGATGGTAAAACATACGTATATGCAGACAGCAGCACCGATGAGCCGGATGCGGCCATCTTTAGCAAAGCCGATCTTACGTTTAACGGTGCAGGTCAGTTGACCGTCACAGGCAACTATAATGAAGGGATTACAAGCAAAGATGATCTGAAAATCATCAGCGGCTCCATTAACGTCAAGGCAGCCGACGACGGCATCAAAGGCAAAGATATGGTTGCCATTCAGTCGGGTACCATTACTGTTGATGCAACAGGTGACGGAATTAAATCGACCAATGACACCGATACCAGCAAAGGGTTTGTCGCGATTGCAGACGGTACCTTTAACATTCAGAGCGGCAGCGACGGCATTCAGGCGGAAACCGCACTTGTCACAGATGGCGGTACGTATAACATCGTGACGGCTGGCGGCAGTGCAAATGCACCTGCCAAGGTCGAAGAAGGCCCCGGCGGTGGCGGCTTTGGCGGAGGCCGCGGTGGCTTCGGTGGTGATGGCGCAATGAATGGCGGCACACCTCCAACCGATATGGGCACACCACCGGATGGTGAACCACCTGCCGATATGCCAGCAATGCCAAATGGCAATGCAAGCAGCGGAACAACAACGAACTCCACGAAGGCGGCAAATGCGAGTACAACTAGCACTACTACAGTATCCTCTGATACCAACGCCGATGCAGACAATACATCGACAACAACAGAGGAAGAATCTATAAGCGCCAAAGCACTTAAAGCAGGAACCGATCTCACGGTGAATGGCGGAACATACACCATTGATTCTATGGATGATTCCTTGCACAGCAATAGCAATGTGACAGTAAACGATGGGACTTTCAACATTCAGTCTGGAGATGATGGCATTCACGCCGATCAGGCGCTGACCATTAACGGTGGAACAATCAGAATTACGAAAAGTTATGAAGGGCTCGAAGGGGCAATTATCACCCTAAATGATGGGGATGTAGACGTAACGGCGTCAGATGATGGGGTGAATGCCGCTGGTGGTGAGGCAACAACGAGCAGCACAACAGCAACTACAACGGGAAAAGCTACAAATAACAGCAGTTCTGCTACCGACACAAACAAATCAGCAGATACAGACACTGCTAACTCCACTGGAACGACGGGTACCACATCCACGTCAGATCAGTCGGCACAAGGTTCGGACGCAAGCCAGCAAACCCGTGGCCCTGGCGGTATGGCAGGCGAATCATCAGGCAATAACGAGCTTCACATCAACGGCGGAACCCTTACCGTAAATGCTGGTGGTGATGGTCTGGATTCCAATGGCTCTATCACAATGACGGGCGGAACGGTTATCGTGAATGGCCCAACGACTAACGGTAATGGAGCACTGGATTATGACGGCACATTTGTAATCAGTGGCGGATATCTGGTGGCTGCGGGAAGCTCCGGTATGGCGCAAGGCACTTCCGATGATTCAACTCAAAATACAATCGTGATGACCTTCCCTGAGACACAAAAAGCTGGAACACTGGTTCATGTTCAGGACAGCAAAGGAAATAATATTCTGACGTTTGCACCAGCCAAAGACTACCAAAACGTAGTCGTTAGCTCACCGGATCTCGCAAAAGATGGATCATATGTCATCTTCTCTGGCGGGACATCAACAGGCAAAGCGGTGGACGGACTCTACACTGGCGGTACGTATAGCGGCGGAACCCAAATCGTTGCTTTCCAATCCACAAGTAATGTGACTTGGGTGAATGAATCAGGCGTAACAACAGCGCGCTCCGGCATGGGTGGTTTTGGCGGTGGCAATGGACAAGGCGGATTCGGCGGTGGAAGAAATCGTTCACAATCCGGTACATCTACAGATACAACAGGTACGACAAGCACAACTGGCACTACAGGAACTACGGATTCGGCAAAGTAACTGATGATGTACTTGTGAGCCGAAAGGGCAAGCCTGCCCTGACCTACACAACTTTAAAAAGTCCGGCTCTGATTTCACAATCAAGGTGAAATCAGAGCCGGACTTTGCTTGTTTTTCACATGGGGAAGATAGGTCATCCAACAGGAACCTGTAAGCCTAACGCAAATATGGATATATATTCTAAAGGTTTTCTAACGATCACCACGGAGCTTATTTGGCAGTAAAACGCCCTTTTCAAATTCTAACGATCTCCACAAAGCTTATTTCCAAGAAACATGCCAAAAAACGGCCAAAATATAGCTTTTCTACCGAAATAGCGTCACTGGGGATCGTTAGAAGTTAGCTGAGACGAAATCAAGGATAAGGAGGGAACCATTTTACAGCTATAGAAAATTCCAACCTGCCTACTCTCAAAAAGCATACACGTACACCTTGGTTCGCAACGCATCGCGGCAGGTAATCGTGCGCAGTGGCTCTTTGCCCGGCAGTGCAAAACAGACGCTGATCACCTTCGCACCCGGCGGCAGTTCCCGTTGGAACTTGTCCACGAGCCGAGTCATTGCACCCGGAAACAGATAACAGATCACACCATCGGCATGCGCATAGGAACATGTATAGATGTTGCCGCGGATGAAGCGCAGACGTCCCTTGAACGAATGCTGTTGTCCTCTAGCGCGGTGGAGCCATATACTCAGCCATGTCAGGCATTGAGAAGTCCACAGTGGGATGAGTGAGTTTTCAATGCCCGTCAGTCTTTTGCCAGGACAATGCTTTACTACATCCATGCCAAGTGTTCCCCATCCCGAACCCGCCTCCATAATATCTGCATAACCCGTTATTCGATTGACCTCCTGTATCACTACCTGCCTGACCGGGCGGGATGTCGGCATGGGCGAGATTCCATTTTTCCAGCTTACGATTACGATCCATACAACGGCAATCAAAGTTAACACGGCAATCAGCCATGGAATTAATTGAATAATCATCATGAACTCATCATAACAAAGGGAAGCTTCGGCGGTCTATGATCGCTTGGAAGCTTCCCTTTGTCCATATTCTTCTAAAAGGCATGATAACTATTACTTAATATTACTTGGTAATTCTGTCTAGAGGAAGTGATGTGACTATTCGCCAGTTTCCCCGACATGAGATTTCATGTATACCCCTTTTTTGTAAACGGATTTAATCGTAAAATGAATGCCCAGCTTGCGATTCGTGCGGTAGATGAGCGAGTTAATCTCGTCGATACCCACCGGATCACTCTCCAACATACTTCGTTCCGGCCACACCTGAGCAATAATTTGCTCCCTCGTTACAAAATGATCCAGCTCACTATACAGCAGCTTGAACAATTGGTATTCCTTCTTGGACAACGGAATTTCATCTTCGTTTACCTGCACCGTCTGCAGATGATCCTGTAAACGCACACCCTCGCCGAGCAAGTCCGATATACGATATTCTCTCGTCTCCCCGAGATCACCTTCCACCCGAAGGTGAATCAAACCGTTGACCAGTGTCAGGCTGTCCCCTTCGCCAAACGGATATTTCTCATATGGGACGAGGCGTTGCCCATTAAGTTCGGTTCCATTTTTGCTATCCAGATCCTCGATCCAGAGCTGTTCTTTCGTGTCATAATGAATGCGGCAATGCCGCTTCGATATCATCTGATTATAGATGGACAAGTCCAGTTCACTGACACCTGTGTAACGCCCCACCGTAATCGAGCGGCCCTGACTCACATAGGCGAATGAACCATCGCTCTCCTGTCCCGGCGTACGAATGACGATTTTTGCCGTCTCCCGCATGTTATTCCCCACCTTTAATGTCACTCGATCTCTATCTTTTCATTCGAGTACTGATAAATTCATCAGATTTGTTCCATTGTTTACATGTCTGCCATTTCATATAGTGATATACAGGAACACCATAGACTTAAACAGGCTTAAACATTCTTTACTCATTCTATAACTATACCAGACGTTGTGCATTTTTTCTCATAACGCCCTGACGGACGCTTTAGCTTATTCAACAAGAGAGGTATTTCCCATGAAGAAAAAAAACATTTTGATATACGTGCTGCTTGCCTTCGCTTTATCAATCACCCTAACCTTGCTGTCACGCGTGAGTGACGATGGCGGTGTATCACCAGAAGGGACATCAGCCTCCGAAATCTCGTGGCTTCGAATGAACAATCAACCTTAAATGTGGCAGCTACTCTATTATAAACGCGACTCCTGTACAAAACGTTTCACGAATGTCATCTATACGAAACATTTGTAGCACGTCCTTCGTTCCACAATATAAGGGGAGGAATTACAGTGAAAAGAAATACCATTCACGCAATCACATGTGCTCTTTTTGCTGCTTTGATCCTTAGCAATTGTCAAAGCTCTGATCTTCCCAATCCAGTGGAATTAAATAAAACTCCACGAGAGCTGGGGTCGTTCTATCCAGATAACATCACTGAAGTAGATTCAATTGAAATCATGAGTGGCAGTGACGGTTCTACAAAAAGAACGACCAATCCCAAGTTGATCCATGACTGGATTGAAAAGATTCGACATGTAAAAATTGTTCAGCATCCAGACGCAGAAGACACAACAGGCGTGTTATTTCATGTGACCATGTTTAAACAAGAAAACGTCATATTTTATATGACACCTACCAATATAAATCATCAGCCAATCGAGCCACAGGGCGAAGTGGCAGACCTCATAACTGAGCTCTACGAAGCGATCCCATAGCATTTTTTGCACTAAAAAGGACTCTGAATCACTTTAATTCCAGAGTCCTTTGACGACGTTCAACGAAGTATGCAACGTAGCAAGCACAGCGTTTCCTAACATGATTAGTACAACAACACTGGTTATACGCCTGCATCAATTTTGTTCATCATCTGTTTCCTCGACCTTCGCTGCGCGATCCTTCGCCTGAATCTCCTCCATCCGGCTGGACACCTTTTGATACAGATACGAGATACCCAGTAGCAGCAGACCAAAGCTGAAATACGCGATGATTTTGCTGCCCGCCGTCAACAGACTGACATCGTAGAACACCATCTTGCCTGTGGCGAACAACGTCAGGCCCAGACCGAGACGCCGGATCATGACATATTTTCTCCGGAACCCGTACGCGATATAGAGAATAGCCAGCACCAGGTAGATCAAGCTGAACATCAGTCCTACGTCGCCCCACTGGAACTGAATGGTCAGGAACACGGTGATGACGCCGAGCAAGTAGATGCCCGCAATAACGGGATACCACTCGACACTTTTGAACTGACCACGGATACCCGCGATGAGTAGGTCTCGCCCAGCGAAGAACACACCTACGTTGAAAATAATCAGTACCACCAGTCCGACAATCTCGGCTGCCGTATGCTGCTCTACACCTGGCTGCAATGCAGGCATCGTCAAGGTTACTGCCAGTGCAATGCAGCATCCAACCGCATGCAAGAAAAGTGTATATCCCCGCAGGAACGAGTCACGAAGCCATTTCACTTTGCCCAGTCCATACGCCAAAGCAATCGTCAGCGCAGCGAACATAAGCATTTTGTAGAACATGTGTAAGATGAATGTTTCATCAACAGTCCTGACATACAGTTCATTCGATTCATAGAGCACGTATAACCATACATTTATAAGGACTGCCACCCTGAATCCATCCAGGAAACCGCGTTCCCATGGGGCGTAGTTAAATTGTTTTCCCATTCCTTCGGAGGCATTTCCGCGTAGCGCCCAAGCATAATAAAGCGTAATGAGCAGGGTGCCCAGTGTGAGACTGGAGTATTTTAACATGAAGTACGATTGTTCCCCTACAAAGAATAACGACAACAGATCATACTGCACGAAGATTGTAATACATAGGAGCACAATGCCCCAACCCGCACGCTCGACTGCCTTGAATTTTCTGAAATGTCCGAACGTAACAAGCAACACGCCTTCAATCAGCCAGCCCATCGACAGCCATTTCGAACCAAACTGGAACGGAACAAACAGAATGGTAAAGGTGAGCGACGTAAGATAGAAGAGTAGAATTGTCTGCTTCTCCTGCGCCATATGTCGCTGAACAAACCTCGCAAGTCCGAGATAGACGAGTGCAAAAATAACAGCAAGCAAGCCCTGCGCATCATTCCAGCCCGCCGCATCAAGCAATACATATAAAGCAAGACAACTCAAGCTCGTATTCATTGCTAACAAGGCAAAATCCCACCAAGTCAGCTTCACCCGATGTTTAAACGGATACGCAAGCGTAATACCCAGATACAGGGCAAAAGTCACCACAGAATACAGCATCCCCACCTGTTCACTCGGCGACAGCCACAACAGAATCAGCATGGACGGCGTGTGGAACAGGAAGCTGATGTAGTGCACTACCGGCCAACGCTGCCCAAAGGAAATAAACACAATGATGCCGTTCAGCAGCAACAGATAGATCATTGCGGTATAGACCGCTGTGCCTTCCAGCCCAAACGTAAAAAGGTACGAGAAAAAGGGCAAATATCCCCCCACAAGACCAAAGGAACAGATCGTCTTGGACTGATACCGCAATGACAACAGCACGGACACAGCCGACACCAGAACGGATAGACCGAGACCTGTATATAACCCGATAATATGAAGCAGGAAGTAACTGTAGAAGATCGAACCGAACAGCACAGAGATTCCCCCGCCGAGCAATCCCATTGCAAATGTTTTCTTTTTCCGGCGGAACAGCCATTCCCCACCCGCGAGCATCAGTGCACCAAGCAGAAAGAAACCCGCACCCTTCATCTCATCGCTAAACCACGTCGTATACGAGTATCGGAAGGCTGCGCCCACCCCCAAAATAATGAGCAAAATGGCTACTTTGTTAATCCAGCTAAGCCCAATGCGCATCTCCATCCGATTCTGCTTGATTCGGCGCTGGATCGTTTCCTCACTCAGTTGCTCATCTGCCATCTGGTCATAACTATGCTGCATCTGTCCACGTACAGCCTCAGTTCTCTCCCATACGGCCTGTTTGTGTGAGTCAATCCGTGACTTCACCTCGTTTGCCAGGTAGGCAATCCGTTCCTTCATTTCAGCCGCATCCTCTTGCAGATGCTGGGAAGCCTGATTGAAGATAGTATTCAGATTAGCTTTGGTTCGATGCTCCAATTCGCTGATATGGTCGTTATGTACTGCCGTTTTGCCTTGAAAATAGGTCTCCATCTTCTCCCGCGATACCCGGATCAGATTCAGCTTCTCGTCCAGCATCTGCTCGGACAATGCCATGCGAAGACGCGCATTCTCTTCTTCCATCTGGCGTGCACGACGTTCCAGTTGTTGCAGTTTAAGTTGCTGCGTTTCCGTCTGCTCCAGCAACTGTTCGTTGCGAACCGTAAGGTCATCGGACTGATACTCCTGTAGTAAGGCTTGATAGTCCTTAGCGAGTTGCCTCTGCTGCTCCTGAACCTGCCTAAGCCGCTCCTTAAATTCCTTCATGGACTTCCTCCATTGGTTGTCATAAGATGTTTTCCTATATTTTACTATACTTATGTCAAAAATTGAGGTTTTCACGATAACTTTCCATCGGATACAATTCTGATCCGCTACACAAAAAAACACCAGCATTCCAGGTCTGTGATATCACAGATGCCAGAAGATGCTGATGCTTATTTATAGAAGCAGCGTGGAGATATCAAAAAAAAAACGATTGAACTATACTATGGAAGGTAATTATAGAATGTCATTTTCGTTAATCGACTCAATGCGTCGGTTTAGGGATGGGTTTTTTCAAAAATACACCGTAGGACAATGCACCCAGAAGCAGCAAACCTGCGCCCAGCAAAAATACATTGTTAAAGCTACCTGTCGTGTCCAGAATGTATCCGGTTACAACAGGAGCAAGCGCAGCACCCAGGAATCCGCCAAAGTTCTGTATTGCACCCAAGGAGGCTACTTGTTCACCCGGAGCAATGTCTGCAGCCAGTGTCCATATGACACCTGATGGTAGTTGCGAAGCAAAGTAACCAACAGACAATAGAACGATGCTCACGACCGTACTATCGATGAATGGGATAGGCGCTACCGACGCTGCGGCCAAAATAGCTCCACCAACGATAGGAACCTTACGAGAGGTCACTGCATTTACTCCTTTTCGAATGAAAAAGTCCGAGATTAATCCGCCCAGCAGTACGCCGATAATTCCGGCTACAAACGGAATCGAGGCAATCCACCCCGTCTCCTTCAACGTAAAGCCCTGCTCCTTCTCCAAATAGCTTGGAAGCCATGTCAGGTATACCCAGATCGTAAACATAATACCGAAGTTTCCGATGATCATAAACCAGGTGCTTTTGTGTTTGAACAAAGAACCCCAGTTTGCTTTGGGAGCATCAGCGGTTTTTGCTTTATCCGTACCTGTGCTCTGTTCAGTCGCAGCCTCCGGTCCTTTGATCAGCTGTTTTTCGGCAAATGTCGGATCACGATACACTTTGAGCCAGATTAGCATAATAATCAGACCAATGACACCGACAAAAATAAACATCCCTCTCCACGTCATCGTTAACATTAGAACCGTCAAAAGCGGTGGTGCAATAGCATTTGCAATCTGTGATCCCGTGTTAATAATGGAGGTTGGCAGTCCCCGCTCACTCTTGGCAAACCAGCGCTCGGTTACCTTCAAACCCGAAGTGAAAAAGGGAGACTCCGATACACCAAGCAGCATCCGCATCGCGTATAACAGAGAATACGTATTGGTAAACGCACTGAGTATGGTTGCGACAGACCACAGTCCAGACGCCCAGGTAAACATCTTTTTAGGTCCGAATTTGTCCACGAGCCAGCCAGCTGGCAGATTAGCCAATGCGTAAGGCCACAAAAAGGCGGATAACAGCAAACCCATCTGTGTGGAAGATAGCCCGAATTCCGCTGCTATCGTTGTATTTGCAATACTTAGATTAGATCTGTCCAAATAGTTTACGATAGCACCCAGGAGCAATAATAAAATGATGCCCCATCTCAAACCTACTTTTGGTGTTTGAGGTACCGAAGCAGGGGATGGTGATGGTTTTAATGTTGCCATGGAAGTCACTCTCCTCAACATACATAAATATTAAATTACTCATATTATATATAATGAATAAATATGGAAATTATAGGTTTGAGCAAGCGCTGCTCTTCCCCCAACAAGGGAAAGATTTTACTGAAGTATACGTTTTCATAACTGGTTAAAAACGCTCTATATCTCTGTGGTTGTCCCAACACGCTCCAGACCTTCGTCCCCCTGCATACTCACAACGACCAGCGTAGTGCAAAATCCTGGTCGCTGTGAACTTCGTTTACCTATGCACGGGTTATCCGATCTGCTTGGGTTAATTAGCGCGCAGCAGCTACCGCCTGCAGAAACTCTTCAGCAGCCTTCGTTACTCGTCCGTAATCACCGGAATCCTTGGCTGCTTTGGTGATATAACTGCCGACACCAACGCCAACACAGCCAGCTGCAAGCCACTCATGCACATTTTGCGGCGTAACTCCACCCGTAGGCGCAATCGCAGCTTGAGGCAGAGGCGCAGACATCGCTTTTACATACTGCGGCCCTACAGCTTCTGCCGGGAACAGCTTCACGATATCCGCTCCCGCTTCAAGTGTCTCTACGATCTCCTTGGCAGTGAACGCCCCACTAACGGTTACGGCCTGGTAACGGTTAGCCACCTTGATCATATCAGGGTTGAGTTGAGGACTTACCAGCATCTCTGCTCCAGCCAGTATAGCAGCTCGCGCCGTTTCCCCATCGAGAATTGTACCTGCACCGATCAGAATGCCTTGGGAAGCATATTTACGTGATAAAACCTTGATCACATCGAGCGCTCCCGGTACACTCATCGTGATTTCAAGTGCCCGGATTCCTCCTGCGATTGCAGCTTCTGCAACGGATAGTGCCTCTTCTTCACTTTCTGATCGAATAATCAGTACAATGCCGGTTTCGGCAATGGTGTTCAAGTTCTCCAGCTTACGCCACATATCTGTATCCCCCTTAACTCATATGTCTATATAAATTGAACTAAAGATTTTACACAATTCACTCCGATGACAAAATAACCTCTCTCCACATCGCCTTACTCTTGTCTTTGCGGATACAAGCGATCACCGCTGTAGCCCAGTTGACCTGAGAGCTTCCATGCGGCTTCTTTAACCAGCTTTACAATGCTAGCCTCACGTTCCGGGGTCATTCCAGAATACATACTAGCTACACTGATTGCAGCCACTGGCTCGTCCCACTGATCATAGACAGCAGACCCGATGCAATACATCTCCAGATGATCCTCACGGTCATCGATAGAGTAACCGCGCTCACGAATCTCCTGCATGTCCTGCAAAATATCGGGGACCGTCACTTTGGAGTAGGATGTGCGCGAAGGGATCTCGCCTTCTCCCAAAATCTCCAGTACCTTGCTGGTTGGAAGAGCTGCAAGCAACGCCTTGCCCAGTCCGGTCGTATGCATATACCGGCGAGAGCCCAGCTTGGCCGTTGGACGCATCACGGAATAACTCTCCGCTTTATCCAGATATACAATCCTTCCCTTGTCTTCAATGCCAAGAAAGGCGGTACTGCCTGTCTGACGATTCAATTCCTGAAGCAAAGGCCGGGCCATATGGGGAACTCCCATATTGGACAAATAGGCCATACCTGTCTCAAATACTGCAATGCCCAGGCGATAGGTCTTGAGACGTACATCGTCCATTTCAATAAACCCTTTGTGCAACAACGTCTGCACGAGTTCAAACCCGCTGCTCTTGGGCATGTTCATCTGTTTGCATATTTCATTCAGTGTTAACGGAGCACCACTTTTGGCAAATAAAACGAGTAAATCCGCTACACGCTCCGCAGATTTATTCATGCGAATATTGTCCATGTTATCTCCTTCAAATTCTTCGACGTCGAAGTTCGCATATGTGAACTAATTTCACATCACCGAACGATGCCCTCATTATAGATCAGGCCTTCAGAAAATATCAACCGCTTTCCCGAATTTTTTTCTGAATTCTTTTTTCTCCAAAAGGGATTGTTTTTCTGAGAGAAACAGTTTACTCTAGAAACGAATGTTCACCAACGCGAATAAGGTTCGTATATGCGAACTTTATGAAGAGTAAAATCTATTCATGATCGATATGATCCTGATCATCTGTAGGGGGAAGCACATGAAACCTGTACTGATTTTTCTAATTGGCTCCGCTGGCTCGGGTAAATCAACCATTGGCAAGAGACTAGCCACCGAGCATCAGTTTTGTTACTTGGATAAAGATGTTTTGTGTAACACGTTTACAGGCAAACTTCTGGAAACGCAAGGGTATTCTCCTCACGATCGTGACGGCAACAGCTATTACCGCGATATCGTGATGGATCTGGAGTACGAAACGTTACTCAACGTAGCCAACGACAATCTGCAACTAGGCAGATCGGTTATTCTGGATGCGCCTTTTGTTGGTTATTTTCATAAAAGCGATTACATTGATGGGTTGGTTTCCACGTATGGGTGGGAAGAGGTTATTCCTGTTGTACTCCGGGTCGATGTAAATATGGACGTGCTTGAGCAGCGCTTGCGAAGTCGAGGACTGGAGAGGGACAGATGGAAGCTGGAGCACTGGAATACTTTTGTGCAAGGATTGAAAGCCAACGTTTGTACGTGGGAAAATATACAGCTTGTCTCTGTTGATAACAGTTCAGAACATTTGGACCTGGAGCGGCTGACTTCACAGTTGCCCTTAGCTGTAACCTCACTTGGTTCTTAAGGAAGCAAAAAAGTACACAGAGAGCATCTGCCCTGCTGTGTACTTTAGTGTACTTTAGTATCCTTTATCTCATCATCAGCAAAACGCGAAGCCCTATTGCTCCATATGGCTCCACATTGCTGCAAACCTAGTTTTTATCTGATGTATCGCTTTTTTCTACTGTGCCGCTCTCATCCGTCGATTCAGGTTCGATAAGCTGCGTTGTATTCGGGTCAAGCCAGCTCGTAATCATACCGCGCGCATAAGTCAGATCTTCATCAGACAGGTCATAATACCACGTACCGCTACGCATCTTCCCATCACCTTTCAGCATGTAATTGCTGATAGTTGGAATGCTGTCCTTCATATATAGAGACTCGGCAAAATTCACAATAAAGTCCGATTTCATATTTGTTGTAAAATTCGATCCGGCAATCTTGATGATGTCCGGGATTTTGGTCAGATTTTTGACCTCCATCGCACGATTCATGAAGCTACTTAGGAAAATCCGGTGACGCATCGTACGGTTGAAATCGGAATCTTCCCGATAACGCACATATCCCAGTGCTTCTTCGCCGTTATAGATCGGTTTGTTAGCTTGCACGAACAGCTTCTCATGCGCTTTACTTTTGTTCTCGATATCTTTCTTAATTGGCAACTCCACGCCGCCCACCGCATCAACAATGTCCTTCAAACCGTGAAAGTTAATCGCCGCATAGAAATCCACTTTGTTCTCCAGCAGCTTCTCCACCGTATCCATCGCCATTTTGGCTTCGCCGTGGGCATAAGCCGAGTTGATCTTGGACTTCACATCACGACCCACAATTTCAGTGTAGGAGTCACGCGGAATGGATAACAATAACACTTTATTATCCTCTGGACGCACGACAGAATAGATGATCGTGTCCGAACGGCTTGGCTCATTATCCCGCTGGTCAATGCCCAGCAACAACAATGAAAAAGGATCGGTATGTTGAACAACAGGCGCATCCTTATCCCCTGCGGCTTTATACGAATCATCCAAAGCTTCCTTCACCGTACCTGAGGCGAACAGGTTAAATGCCAGCACAACGAGTTGTTTCTGATAGATGAATCCGATGCCTCCGAGCACAATCAATAAACTCAGTATGATGATAAGGGGCTTCTTCCATTTTTTCTTCGGTTTCTTCGGCTTCCGTCTAGTTAAATGTGCAGCACTGTTTTCCATCATATCTCCTTTAGTTGCGGTTTCTTCATTCATTTAACTATATTAATAACACGTTTTCAATAGATTACGTTATAATCGGCTATACAAATACTGGACACCAAAGGAGCGATGAGAGATGGAGTATCGACGTTTAGGCAACAGCGGTCTGCGCGTATCTGCACTCGGTCTGGGCACAAATGCATTTGGCAAAAGAGCCGATCAAGCCGCTTCAACCCGTATTCTTCATGCAGCACTGGACCGTGGCATCAACTTTATCGACACCGCCAACATCTATGCTGGCACAGAATCAGAACGAATTATCGGACAGGCACTGGCCGGTCGGCGGGAAAACGCTGTGCTTGCAACCAAAGCCGGTTTGCCCCGGCATGATGGTCCCCATGGGCGCGGTTCCTCGCGCTACCATCTACAGCAAGAGCTGGAACATAGCCTGCGGCGTCTGCAGACGGATTATGTTGATCTGTACCAGATCCATACCTTTGACCCGCATACCCCGCTGGATGAAACCCTGCGCACGCTCGACGACATGATTACGTCCGGCAAAGTGCGCTACATCGGCGCCTCCAATTACACCGCCTGGGAGCTAATGAAAGCCCTCGGCATTAGCGAGATGCGCGGATATGCGGGGTATATCTCCACGCAAACCAGTTACTCGCTCGCCGATCGAACACCTGAGAACGAACTCGTTCCGCTGTGTCTCGATCAAGGTGTAGGCATTATCCCGTATTTCCCTCTGGCTGGCGGTATCCTGACGGGAAAATACAATGGACAAGCCAGTATTCCGTCTGGCTCCAGAGCAGATACCGACCCGTCGTTCAACCGCTTCTTGCTGGAACACAATATTCGGCTAAGCGAGCAGGTAAGTGCCAAGGCAGAGGCCGCCGGTTGCTCTCCAAGTACACTATCCCTCGCCTGGCTATTAACTCGTCCGGCCGTATCCACCGTAATTGTAGGAGCCACGCAGACGGAGCAGCTGGAGCACAATCTGGCCAGCCTCGATCTCAAGCTTTCGGGTGAATTGCTGACTGAACTGGATCAGCTGAGCGAGGATTTCCGTTATGGCCAGCCATTCGCATCCTACAGACTGGATTAGATTTTAATGACAAATAAACCTTCCAACCTTACATGGTTAGGGAGGTTTATCCATTTTTCGTCATTTTTCGCGCAAAATATATCATGAATTCACTCATGTAAACGTAAGCCGCTGATGAATCAAAATGTAATCCGTATTAATGTTCTGCTCTATTCCGAATAAACTCCTGCATGATTTCCATATAACCCTCTTTACGATCCGCGAGAAGTTCGAAGAAGTTTTTATCCGATTCCTCCACGAGATTCATGCCTTCAATCGCCAGCCTTGTGCCTTCCGGTGTTGTCGTAATGATATTCGCCCGTGTATCCGTCTGATGACGCTCACGCTTAACGTAACCTCTTTTTTCGAGGGCTCGTAACACTTGGGAGGTAACATTAACGTCTACATTGGCAAAATGAGCAATCTGTACCTGGGTAACTCCCTTGCCTTCCAAGTCACGCTCATTAAGCCATAAACAAGTATGCAATAAAATAAATTGGGGCTGTGTCAGATCAAGGGGCTCTAATACCCTGCGCACTTCCTTCTGCCACATCGTTGTTACCTGCCATAACAGATATCCGGGACTATCTTGCGGATTCGTGTATCGTGAGCTTTTCATTGTTCTACCTCCGTGATGTACGATCTTGTGCAACAGAGATGTATGTATATATCATACATGGTATAACGAATCTGTTATAATAACGCTTCGAAATACACTTCCGTTGCATCTCTATTCATTCATCTATGAAATAATATAACGATTTATCGTGTAGGAATAAACTGTTTTATCCATTGACCAAATCCCTGCGGATTTCGACTCTGAATCAAGATGGTGCCCTCTCCTCGAAAACGGCAAACCAACCCTTCCCCACTCGTCACACTGGACAACCAGCCTTGGGATGCTTTTTCGATGCGATAATCAACGTAATGAGGCCAAGCCACCAAGTGAGCATTATCGACAATAATCTCTTCGCCAGCAGCCAATTGTATAGGATGTATCGCACCATATGAGGACAGAAACACAGTGCCTCGTCCACTGATTTCAATTATAAAGAAGCCTTCTCCGGAAAAAAGACCTTTTTTCAGATTCTGCATTTTGGTATTCACCTGAATGCCTTCTGTTCCTGCCAGAAATCCGTCTTTCTGTACATAGAGAGAGTACGAGCCATCCAGTTCTACAGCCTCCACACTGCCCAGAGTTGATGGAGATAACAAAATCTCCGCGCTTCCCCCGGCGGCCGTCAATTCCTGAAAGAAAAATTTCTCTCCACTCAGCATACGGCCAAATCCGGCGAGCATACCGCCTTCTGCTGATCCTTTGAGTTCAACGGTAGGCGACATGGACACCATGGCTCCACTTTCAGCCTTGAAACGCTCTCCACGCTGTAAATCTACCTTAAGCATAGCAAATGCGCCGTCGTATAGAATTTCGTATTTCACGGTTTCATCAGCTCCCTGTCATTGTCGGTAGTAAAGTCATTGAGTCCATTATCCTCCAGCACGGCTGCTTTGTCGCCATATTCCTTGATGATATGCTGGTCACCCCAATTACATAGTGCGGTCAGAATGGGCTCTAAACTCCGGCCGTATTCACTCAATTCATACTCTACCTTGGGTGGCACCTGATTGTACACGATTCTTTTTACAATGCCGTCATTCTCCAGCTCCCGCAGTTGCTGCGTTAACATCTTTTGGGTGATTGCGGGCATGATACGCTTCAGATCACTGGTTCGTTTCTTTCCATGTGTCAGGTGACAGAGAATAACACATTTCCATTTGCCGCCAATAACCTCCAGCGTTGCTTCAACAGATATATTATATTTTTTGCGCTCCATCGTTGTCTTCCTCCCTGATGCATCTATGATTTGCTTCCGTTCATGCTAATGTACAGGCACCAAAAAGTACGTAGGGTACTAAAAAGTACGTACTGTTCATGTCATACCGAATAATTCATAATAGCATTTGCCGGTAAGCAAATCTACATTCTAGGAGTTGAACAGGACATGCATCATGAGACAAAACACAGCACTTGGGCGCTACTGGCACTAGCAATCAGCGCTTTCGCAATCGGTACGACGGAGTTTATCAGTGTAGGACTCTTGCCACTGATCGCAAATGATCTTCATATTAGTGTATCTTCAGCAGGGCTAACCGTTACCATATATGCTCTGGGTGTGATGTTCGGTGCACCGATTCTAACATCACTTACATCGGCTATATCACGCAAAACGTTGCTGCTCGCGATCATGTTGGTTTTTATTGCCGGTAACACCCTGGCATCATTATCCACCGGGATTACTGTACTTCTTATCGCACGGGTGATATCTGCTCTCGCACATGGCTTGTTCATGTCGATTGGCTCCACCATAGCAGCTGATCTGGTACCAGAAGGCCGCAGAGCAAGTGCTATTGCCACGATGTTCTCGGGACTGACCATTGCAACGGTAACCGGTGTGCCTATCGGTACATTCGTAGGCCAAAATCTTGGCTGGCGAGCAGCCTTTATCCTGATTGCAGCTGTTGGCATCCTTGCCCTGATCGCTAACCTCTTGCTTGTGCCCTCAACGTTACAACGTGGTACACGTACAGCCTTTCGGGATCAGGTGAGACTCGTAACACGCGGTCGTCTGATGCTTGCTTTTATCATCACGGCTGTAGGCTATGGAGGCACATTTGTCGTGTTCACATACTTGTCTCCGCTATTGCATGACATCAGCGGTTATTCGGATCAAACGATCGCTATCATTCTGCTGTTGTACGGTGTGGCCATTGCCATTGGTAATATGATTGGCGGTAAAGCAGCCAACCGCAAGCCATTGAAGTCACTTCTTGTCATGTTCATTGTGCAAACGATCATCCTTGGCATCCTGTATTTCACCGTTCCATTCAAATGGGCTGCACTGGTGACCATTATGGGCATGGGCTTGCTTGCTTTCATGAATGTACCTGGCCTTCAAGTCGTTGTGGTTACACTCGCAGAAAAGCTTGCACCGCAAGCCAAAGATGTCGCGTCGGCTTTTAATATTGCTGCGTTTAACGGGGGTATTGCTATAGGTGCCTATCTAGGCGGAGTCGTAAATGACTCCATCGGTTTGATCCATACCACATGGGTCGGTGCATTAATGGTGCTTATTGCGGCAATCCTGACAATATGGGCGCAACATCTTGAACAGCAAGTTACGACAAACTCAGACAGGTTGGAACCAAACCCTGTTAAGGTTTGATCTGGAAGAAAGGCACCTTTCTCGTTATAGATCAGAGACCGCTCGAATCCGTATCCGGCCTCATATTATATATCGACAGACTATATACGTTACTATATAGGTTGGGCGTTATTTGATCTAGTATGATTTAATTTTGTATCATGAATTGTTGGCAATATCACTTTAAATGGAAATATAAACAGATTTCAAGGAGGATTTCTCATGACAATAGCAAAAAATCTACAATCGACTACAACATTGCATAACGGTGTTCACATGCCTTGGTTTGGCCTAGGCGTATTCAAGGTCGAAGAGGGATCAGAACTGATTGAGGCGGTGAAAAGTGCAATCAAACACGGTTACCGCAGTATCGACACAGCAGCGATCTACGGCAATGAAGCAGGAGTTGGACAGGCCATCGCTGAGGCATTGCAAGAAAACGGGTTAAAGCGCGAAGACCTCTTTATTACCTCTAAGGTATGGAATGCTGATCTTGGATATACGGAAACACTTGCCGCATTTGATACCACGATGAACAAGCTGGGACTGGAAGTTCTCGATCTATACCTGATTCACTGGCCCAAAGCCGGCAAATACAAGGGTGCTTGGAAAGCCATGGAGGAATTGTACGCAGCAGGCCGAATCCGTGCAATTGGCGTAAGTAATTTTCAAATTCATCACCTGCAAGATCTGATGCAGGATGCACAAGTGAAACCGATGGTCAACCAAGTGGAGTACCATCCCCGTCTAACACAGGACGAGTTGCGAGCATTCTGCAAACAGCATGGCATTCAGCTTGAAGCCTGGTCACCGTTGATGCAAGGTGAACTGCTGGACAATCCAGTATTAGCAAAGATCGCTGCATCCAAAGATAAATCTATCGCCCAAGTTATTTTACGGTGGGATCTGCAAAATGAGGTTGTAACTATTCCGAAATCAACCAAAGAACATCGGATCATCGAAAATGCAGCCATTTTTGACTTTACGCTGTCCACGGAAGAGATGGAACAGATCAACTCATTAAACGAGAACGTGCGGGTAGGCCCAGACCCGGATAACTTTGATTTCTAATTCAATTCTTTAAAGTAAGACCACTAACCTATCAAACAAAGTCGATTATTCATCCATCGGCTTTGTTTTTGCTTTCTGCTTCATGATTAAACTGGTCAATGAGTTTATCCAGAATCACCGACTGCTTGATTACTTCAGGATGAAGAAATCCGTTATATTTCTTCGCAAGTTCGTACAGATGGCTTCTAGCCTGCTCCATTTTCAGATGTATAAGCACACTTTTTCTCATCAAATCAGCCTCTCTGAAACATTGTAGAATCTGATGTCAGAATATAGATTATTAATTTAAAGGCACAAAAGGAGCGCAATTATATGAAATATGACCCAATACACGCCCATCTCTAGCCTTGCTTAGCTTCATAAAACTCTGAACGATCTCTAATTTTTTCGAAAATAGCCAAGCAGGAATTAAGAATTGTGCTACTCCCCATAGCTATGGATAGATTCAAGCCCTCTAACATAAGCTCTGTGGCAGATTGATTATCCTTACTTTCAACGAAGCGATACACGGCCAAATCCCCTAAAAATTGCACGTATTTTTCTTTTATTATCGTCGGTTTATACTCCCCGAATTCAGCTTTTTCCGATTGATAAGGTATATATCCTGCAAATCGTTCCAAAATCGTATCAATATTGAAATGATATATATTCGCTGCCTGGATCATGTGCCATAGAGCAATGAATATCTCACCTTCGCGAGTTGCTATATAATCAGCATATTCATTTATAATCTGCACTTCTCCTGACATCAGACGATACAGGTAGGTATTCGCAATAGCCCATTCTGAGAATTGTCCAATAATCTGCTGAGCTTGCTCGTCTTTCTCTCGAATCCAGCGTTCCCCATTATCATATAGACCTACAAGTTCCAGTGCTCTTTTGTAATCACCGCACTTCTCACTTGCTGTAGCTTGGGCCAGATAGGCGTATAAAATATAATAATAAAGCGGTCTTTCTGTCTCCTTCTTTACTTCTTCCGAACGAACAGAACGGTGTTGCAATTCATATTGTATCGTGGCGATTCGTTGCATCTCTTTGGCAAGTGTATTCACCTTCTCCCATTTATGGGCCATTCCGAATGCATGTGATAACTGCTTTAATGCTTCAAGTTGATCGGTTTCATCCAGCCGGTTCACGTATGTCTCAAACTGAGTTGCCGCTCGTATATTTTTTTCCATATTGTCCCCTAGATCAATTAGAAACAAACGATATTGGCAGCGTGCAAGACGTTCAGAATGCTGATACTTTTCCGCTTCACATACCCCTCGGTATAAAACTGCTGCAGCCATTTTTTTGTTATTGTCAAATAACTCCTCAGCCATTTCAAATAATACGGGAACATAAGCAAGGTCTTCTAGAATACGGTTGGTGATATGCTGGATACAATCCACTCGATTCAAATCAGCACAACGAAATATAAACGGCCGTATACGTCTGATGGAGATCAGGGTTGAAAAACACTCGTCTATATAATCATCAAAAAAATAATCTTCAGGTAACCCCATACCCGCGGTAATCGCTATAAGTTGATTCATAGATATGGGTTTATTTCCTTGTAAAATACGGCTGAGCGTCCCTGAATTTATGCCTGATGTCACAGCAAAGTGTGAATGTTTAATATGATTATCCTGTATGTACTGCATCAATTTTTCTCGAATTGAATTTGCACACTCCATCACACACACCTCCACAAACGTACAAGTAATGGGTTGAATCCCCTGTGCATAACTATACCAATTAAGAATCATTCATGGGTCCAAATATTATCCAGCACGTAAAAAAAGCACCAAAGAGGCTGTATCTAAACTCGATTCGAAATTTAGACACAGCCTCGGCTTATTCAAATGGATCCCAGCCATCCTCCCCTGACAAAACGAGGGGCAACGTATACTCGGCTGCTTCTTCCTCCGTCAGTATGTGAGACCAAGGCACGCGCACATCTGCACGTCCGGCTCCTGGCCCGGCACTTTTATATTCGGCATAATTAACTGTGGTTTCCGCTTCGACCTTGTTCCAGTTATGCCAGCCTTCCTGTTTCACGTGCGCACCGAGCCAGCAGTTCAGGAAACAGACTTTGGAATGATTACGCCACGGCCTGCCCAGATACACCGATTGCGGAGGGGCATTACTGGTCAGATCACATTCGACAAACACATATCCGTAACGAACATCCTCTGGTGTAGAAGCCGCTGTAATCCAGCCATTCACATGTCCTTCTGCAACCTCCGCTTCCGTCAAGCGACTCTTCGTGAAGATTTCACAACCCTTGAACACAACCGTAGCCGAGCCAAAAATAAAGTCGATATCCCCTTCGATATAACAATCCTCGAAGTACTGTCTTAACTTCCTGCGCTCGGCACCGTCACGAGGCCCACCGAAATAACTGCGGTCCAGCGGTTGCTCAGGCAATGGTCCAGTAAAGATCGTATCTTGATGACCGATAAAACGGCATCCGCGGAACACAGCACGATCCCCATCCACATAGACTGCTAGCGCCTGTCCTACCTCGCTACCTGGCCCAGCCGAGTTCACGAAAGAGATGCCTTCCGCCTTGAAATCATCAGCCCCGATAAACGCTGTGTACGAATGGAATGTATGATACTGTGAACCGTCGGGAAATCGCTTGAGTGCATGGTCATCATAGGTGATAATCGTCTGCTCGGCGCCCTCACCAATCAGATGGATGCCCGGCTTATCCATGTGCAGCTTCTCAACATACACGCCCGCCTTCACTCGGATCGGAAGGCCTTGAGTACCATGATCTGGATGAGCATCCACTGCCGCCTGAATGGTTGTATAATCTCCTGATCCGTCAGAAGCAACCGTAATACAGGGAGTAGATGACTCCAACACGAGATCCGCTGCCGAGCGTTGCTCCGTCATGGCAAACGCTCCATTTCCAGTGCGGCCAGCAACAACGGAGCAACTCCCATAAAGGAATCGCTTACAATAGCCTCGCTAACATAGTAGCTGTACGAGCCATCACGATCCAGACTCAATCCTGCTCCGTGGCAGATGCCATTCAACCGAACGCCTTCAGTGGTCTCCTCCATTAACTTGGACGTAAGCCCTTGCCACCCTTTTTCCGCCGCAGTTCTGAAGTGAGGTTCCAGATAACGCAAACGTACACCTTTCGCAATTGCATATACAAACATGCTTGAGCCTGAAGCCTCCAGATAGTTTCCTTTGCGGAACCCTTGATCCAGCACCTGGAACCATAGTCCGCTCTCCTGCTCTTGTACTCGTACCAAAGCATTACACATACGCTCAAAGATACCAATAATCGTACCCCGTTTAGGATGATTCAGCGGGAAATGTTCGACACTATCCACGATGGCCATGGCATACCAGCCCATAGCTCGGCTCCAGAAGTGCGGGGAACATCCGGTCAGGGAATCTGCCCAGATCTGCTCCTTCGATTCATCCCAGCCATGGTATAACAATCCGGTACGTGGATCACGTGTCTGGCGCTCGACCAGCAGAATCTGATGAGCTACTTCGTCAAATAACTCTGGCCGCTGAAACGTCTTCGCATATTGGGAGAGAAAGGGAGAAGACATGTACAGTCCATCCAGCCACATCTGGAACGGATAGATTTTTTTGTGCCAGAAGCCACCCTCGGATGTACGAGGCTGCCCTGCGAGCTGCGCTGCGAGCAGATGAGCAGCTTCTGCGTAGCGCCCATCCTCGGCATCATCAAGTAATGCAAACAGGTTCTTCCCTTGATTAATCTGATCCAGATTATATTCTTCCAGGGAGTAGGTTCCGATAGATCCATCTGGCTGTACATACAGATCCATATGTCTTTTCATAAAATCGATATATTCCTGCTTGCCGTATTCTTCTCCTGTTCGTGCCATAGCCATTAACGTCATGCCTTCCACGTATGCCCATCGTCCTGAAGGGAATGCATGGAAACCATCCTCGTTACATTGCTGCATAATCGTTGCTGCAATTCGCTCAGACCAGGATAACTGCGTCTGTACCTGCATCGCGTTACCTCCTAGTAGTTTGTATTGGTTCGAATACATAACCTTCCAATCGCTGTTATCACCAGATTTTTTTCGATTCCCTTTTATTAAAGGGAAAATCCGGTGATAAAGGCGAACGCTTCACTTTTTCAGGTTTTTTCTGTCCTCTCCGTTGGTGTGTAAAATAATAACTCAACATGGGATAGTTCTTCATTCAATTATACATTCACTTACTACTTTTAGAGCTGAACTAGCTTCTATAAAGCCGGCATTACTGCCGGCATATTGCTGTTGAATTACGAAGATTCAGCTTCGGCTGGATAACGACTGGCACATCCACCTGCTCGTCACGGATCAGAGAGACAATAAGCTCTGCCGCCTGAGCAGCCAGTTCATCCAGCGGCGGACCAATGGTGGTCAATGCTACTTCGGCATACTGCATATCCGGCAGATCGTCGTAACCGATAATCGAGATATCACGCGGCACGCTGTAGCCTGCTTCGAGCAATGCCCGAAGCGCTCCCCGCGTCACGAGGTTATTCAGACCGATAAACGCTGTGGGGGACTCCGCACCAAACGTATAATTCCGGATCGCGAAATACCCGTCTTCCCACGAAGAATGCGCGGGTAACACATCGTCCTCATTAAAAGCCAGTCCTGTGCGCTGCAAGGCTTCCCGATATCCCTCCAGCTTCACATGCTGTGAGTTACCGATGAATCCAATTCGGCTGTGACCGAGTGATTTCAGATGCTCCACTGCCTTGTATAGCCCCTCCTTACGGTCAATCTTGATGTAAGGAGAGTTCGGGGCTTCATCTGTACCGAGTACAAAACATGGCATGTTCAGGGTCGCAAACTTTTTCCAAAATGCATCCCGATTGTCCAGCGCATAGTCCCACAGGATACAACCATCGACACGCAGCTGGCTGAACACGTCCACCCCGTCATCGGCCACAACCAGAATCATCTGATATCCTCGCTTCTTCAGCTCGGTATGCAGGCTACCCGAAATGTTGGAGAACAATGGATTGCTCAGTTCGTCCAGCACAAAACCGATGATATTGCTTCTGCCGGTGGAGAGTTGCCGGGCCAGCATATTTTTCCGGTATTGGTGTTTCTCCGCTACCGCGAGCACCTTCTGTTTGGTCGCCGGTTTGATCCGGGGATCATCATTCAGCGCTTTCGATACCGTGCTGTAGCTCACCCCCGCCAGTTTGGCAATATCTTTAATGGTAATCAAATTGAATCAACACCTCTCATATGCCTGAAACCTGTTTCTTATTTCTGTGCAGCTTTATAGCGATCATACTGTGCCTGTCTGCCCGCGATCACCTGTTCAACATTCATGCTTTTGAGTGTCTCGATGTACTTGTCGAACTGATCGAGGCTTGCATCACCACTAATAAACTTGAAATTCATCTCTTCTACATATGTGGTAATGTCAGGCATGGACATGCTCTCTACGCTCGCTTCATCCGGTAAAGCATACACAAACGGGAACGGCTCACGCACATATTTCTCTAATTCTTTGTCCAGCTTCGCATGCCAAGGTGCAACGATCGAATCCGCTGAATCCGTGGACTGGATGTTTGGCAGGTTGACTGGGCCAATTCCGAGCTTTTGGATATATTCATTGTCTTTACCTTTATCCGTGAATTTCTTCACGCCATTCTCTTCTGTATACGTATCATCCTTGATGCCCCAAGTGTAATATGTCTGTGCTTCATCACTGACTGCATAATCCAGGAAGCGGAAAGCCAGTTCCGGATTTTTGCTATCTTTACTGATGCCGAAGATACCACTAACCGGTGTACGTCCGATGTAGAACTGATCTCCATGTGGCCCTTTTAATGGTAGAATACCTTTGATGATCGGCTCTTCGGGCTTGTAATCCTTGAAGAGCGGGCTGTAAACCATCGACATATACCAGCTGAAGTTAAACGTCGCTCCCGTTACGTCTTGCGAGATCCGTGAAGTAACCTGGTCGCTTGTAGTGCTCGCGTAGTCCACCCCGAGCAGACCTTCTTTGTACAGACCATTCAAGTAAGTCAGGTATTCCTTGTAGGCTGGCTCATAATAGCTGAAGTGCACTTTGCCTTGATCGTCTGCATAGAAATTGTTCGATAGATCAAGTCCAAAGGCTGGACCGAAGGCCATAGGGATAAACTTCGATTCCATGGACAATGGAATCTCATCGGCTTTGCCGTTGCCGTTCGGGTCATCTGTTTTAAATTTGCGCAGCATCGCTGTGAACTCATCAAGCGTAGTTGGCTCAGATAATCCCAGCTTTTTGAGCCAACGCTCATTCACCATGAACACAGGCATGTAGTTACGCGTCAGCGTTTGTTGTGGAACATAATACATTTTACCATCTGGCGTGGTTAAACTGGCTTTCACGGATGGCGACTTTTCATATATTTTTTTGAGATTAACGCCATACTTCTCTACCAGGTCATTAATCGGGATGAACAGACCGCTGTTAATGTACTTCATTAATTGATCCTGATCCGGCAGGTACACGATATCCGGGAGCCCTGTGCCGGCAGCCAGCCTCGGATTGACCGCATCCGCATAGTTTTGAGGAGGGATCAGATCCCAATCTACTTTCACACCCGCATTACTCTCAATTTTCTTAACGATGGCTGCGGTGGACAGATCCACGTTGGTTGTCCATGCGTTCGTTGCCAGGACTGACAGCTTCGCATCCGGTTGATCCGTTACCGGCCCAGCGCCGGTATAATTGAAGGCTTTTTCTGTACTCTCAGGTGTTTTCCCCGCATCGGTTCCTGCACCCGTTCCCCCGCTACAACCCGCCAAACTGATCGCAAGTATCGCCGCAATTACACTTTTTCTTCCTGCCCCTTTGACTTTCATCCATCATTCCTCCTTGGTATGAACCCTTTTGAACTCCCTTGAATGACTTGCTTGAATGACTGTGGTGCTTGGTAATGCACTCTATCCTTTCACGGCTCCGAGGGTAATGCCCTTAACGAAGTACCGTTGGATAAACGGGTAGATCATTACGATCGGCAGAATGCTGACCACAATAGATACATAACGAACTTGCAGCGATGAAACCGCCAGTGCACCGGATGTCATCGTACCACCCATCTTCTGCATAACTTCTGGCGAAGCCATGATCAGCACCCTTCGCAGGAACATCTGGAGCGGCTGCATATCCTGTTTGCCTAGATACAGCAAGGCTGAGAAAAAATTGTTCCAGTGGAATACGGCGTAGTACAGCGTCAGCACGGCTAGTGTAGGCTTGATAATCGGAACAGCGAGACGATACAGCATCGTCATCTCATTCGCTCCATCAATGCTTGCGCTTTCAAAAATTTCATTCGGAATGCCTTCAAAGGCCGAGCGGCAGATCATTACGTTAAACGTAATCACCAGTACAGGTAGCACCATCACCCAGCGAGTATTGTACAGACCGAGTGATGTGATCAGCATGTAGACCGGAATGAGTCCACCTGAGAAATACATGGTGAAAGCGATAAAAAAGTTCAGCTTGCGCCGTAGAAAAAACTGCTGTCTCGACAAAGGAAATGCAGCCAGGCAAGTTGCTACAATGTTCAACAACGTGCCCACAACGGTATACCAGACCGTGTTATAGAAGGAAACCCACAGTTCCTTGTACTGCAGTACCATCTTATATCCTGAGAGAGTGAACCCCACAGGCCAGAGCACCACTTTTTGTTTATCGATGGCATCCACCGAGCTGAAGGAAATGCTGACCACGTACAGGAATGGATATAAGGTGACTACAACCGCCAGAATGGTCAGCAGGTAGACGAAGACATAGAATAATCGGTCACTTCTCGATTTTTGCATACAGGCTCTCCTTTGGATCAGTGTGTGTCTTACCAGAGTGACATTTTGGTCAGGCGGCGAGTCAGGGTATTGGCTGCAAAAACAAGGATAAAGGTGATAATGGAGTTGAATAGTCCAATAGCTGTGGCGAAGCCATAGTTCTGACCCTCGATCCCCATACGGTACACATAAGTGGACAGTACATCTGCCGTTTCATATGTGGCTCCGTTATAGAGCAGGTATACTTTCTCAAAGCCTACGCTCATGATACCGCCGAGCGACAGTAGCAACAGAATAACAATGGTTGGTTTGATGCTTGGCAGGGTTAGATGCCACAATTCCTGGAATTTATTCACACCGTCGATTTTGCCGGAGTCATACATCTCGGGGTCAATGCCCATAATGGCTGCGATGTAGATGATGGAGCTGAAACCAAAGCTCTGCCAGATGTCTGAACTTGTGAAAATGGTACGGAACCAGCTGGCATCCATCATGAAGTTTATTTTTTCCATACCGAGTCTTGCGATTAGAGTGTTGATGATACCGTCTGTTGGTGATAGGAAGTTGATAATAATGCCGGCCACCACAACGGTGGAGATAAAGTGAGGAAGATAAGTTACGGTTTGCGCGAAGCGTTTAAAGGTTCGATTCTTAATCTCTACGATGCAGACTGCAAATAGAATGGGGATGGAGAAACCGAACAAGAGTGGCAGAAAGGCCAGTAAAAAGGTATTACGCAATAGCCGCCAGAAGTATATCGAGTTGACGAACTGCTCAAACCAGCGCAGCCCCACCCATTCGCCACTGAACATGCCTTGACCCGGTATAAAGTTGCGAAAGGCAAGCAATACACCCGGCATGGGCAGATACATGAAGATGAGATAATACAGAAAGATTGGTGAGAACATCAGCAACAAATACTTATCCCGCCGAATCAGACTGAACAGCGTGGACATGCGTTTTTTCAACGTAAACACTCCCCTTCGTTCCAAAATTACAACGTTTGAATTTTTTGATAAAAAAAATCTGTTCCCCTGTAATACATCTGATATTAGGCTAACTCCAATTTTGTAACGACCTATACTATACCGCATAATCACAAGAAAAATTGCATTTATTCAGTCTCGTTCATGCCTCAACTATACCTTTTCAAATCTTACATCCCCCATAATTACAACGTTGTAATTTTAATTTAAATGTATACGCTTTCATAAACTTTTTCTCATCTTAGCAGAGTCTTGAATGTTTAGCAACAACAAAATCAGGAATACCCTTTAATTTTTATAACGCCATGCCCCGAGGAGCAAACGTGAATATTGCATGGTACCCGCATTGGGAAAAGAAAAAAGGACAGAAATAGCGTTGCTATTCCGCCCCAACATGTATTACAACGACGTATCATAACTGATTGCGAAATTGCATCGGTGTTACACCCTTAACGCGCTGAAACGCTCTGTAGAACTGACTGACGTGTGAGAATCCCAATGCAAAGCTTATTTCCGTCACTGATTCGGTTGTATTGCGCAGACAACGAACGGCTTCCTCCACACGTAAATTCAGTAGATACTGGTACGGCGTTGAACCTGTCAGCATTTTGAACGAGCGCATAAAATGATACCTGCTCTGATGTGCTACCGCTGCCATGGAGTCGATGTCCATCGGGTTTGTGAAGTCACTGTGAATATACTCTAATACACGCTGCATATGAGGATCTATGCCCAAATTACTCCCGTTAACTCCAAGGAAATATGGACGATTATTGCCAGAAAGTAATAGCCCCTCTGGGCTCCCGGACCATATGGAACCAGCTTCTCTTGCTTCTATATGCGAATGCTCGGGTCCAGACAATATGCGTTCAAGATACTGCTCTACAGACAGCTCGGTTTCCTGAATGAGCAACGGGTCCGGTTCATCCTCCAGCCCAGTCACATGCCATCCTCGGAACAGTCTGCTGATCTCTGCAGGATCGAAGGCTTGGGTGATCTGTAATTCAGAATGAACTGATCTTGAACCGCGGTCTGCTAATCCTCTTGGTAGATTACGAAACTTGATGACAATGACGGCTGCGTCCGAACCGATCTCAAAAAAGTGCTCCGTCCGGGGATGGGCGATGATTCCGAATCCAGCCTGTAATGTATACGTCTGTTGTTCCTGCACCAGCAAGCATTGACCTCTAATGGACAGGGTTACCTGATACCAGTCATCATGCATATGAGGTTCATTGGCGAACCCGCCAGAAGCTTTCCATAACTCTAAACCATTGAATGTCATATTTAATTCCATCGTTTCTCACCTGCTGACATTATAGCAAATCGTGCTTAGATTCCAAGCACTTTTCACAAAGACAAGCTCTCTAGCTATCTTTTATTATGGATAAAAATATCCGAGGTGATCTATGATGGCTCAAGCCGCCGTAAACAAAATTCAACTAAACCACGCAGCGAACTGGGCCCTTGCAGGGGTGAGTTTCGCCCATCTGCTGAATGATGCCATGCAAACGGTTGTTACGTCAGCCTTCCCGCTGTTCCAACAAGCCATGCATCTCAGCTTTGCACAGATGGGCTGGATTGCCTTTGCACTAAACATTACTGCTTCGGTGCTACAACCACTGATCGGCTATATATCCGATCGCAAACCCATGCCTATTCTGCTGCCCGGCGGCATGATATTTTCCCTGTTCGGGATTCTGGGCTTTGCCTTTTCGTCATCGTTATGGATGCTACTCATATCCGCGTCACTGATTGGTATCGGCTCATCTATTCTTCATCCCGAATCCTCACGTGTTGCCCATCTGGCTGCCGGTCGAGGGCGCGGCATGGCACAGTCCATCTTTCAGGTTGGCGGGAATACCGGACAAGCTATTGCCCCCCTACTGGTTGCTTTTGTACTGCTTCCGCATGGTCAGTTACAATTTCTGTGGCTAATGGCCTTTGCACTTATCGGCATCCTTATCCAAGCTTCCGTCAGCCGTTGGTACAAGAATAAGCTGAACGCCTCACGCCCCCATCGGACACAATCCGTACAGCACACGCTACATGAATCAGAAGCAACGCCTCAGCCCGTGAGTCGAAAACGAATTGTCATATCCATGAGTGTTCTCATTCTACTGTTATTCTCGAAGTTTGTTTATATCGCAGCTATGACAGGATACTACGCCTTTTATTACACGGCTGTGCATCATCTGCCACTCTCGAAGGCACAGCTCTGCTTGTTTATCCTTCAATTCGCAGGCATGATTGGAACCTTGCTTGGCGGGCCACTCGCGGATCGTTACGGGCGCAAACCGATGATCTGGTTTTCCATTGCTGGTACCGCTCCGTTCTCACTACTGCTTCCTTATGCAGGCCCTGTCTTGTCTATGGTGCTATGCGGTATCATCGGATTAATCCTGATGTCGGGCTTCAGTGTTATTATTGTCTACGCTCAGGAATTGCTGCCGCGTCACATTGGTACAGTATCTGGACTGTTCTTCGGCCTGTCATTTGGTATGGCTGGACTGGGTTCGGTTGTCATCGGTTCTCTGATCGATGTGACCAGCATTTCATTCGTCATCCGGCTGTGTTCCTTTTTGCCCCTGATCGGCGTGTGTGCTGTATTCTTGCGCAGTGATCGATCCGCTAAAGCTTAGCAAGCTATTGATACTTCCATAACAGTTCCAATACAATAAGTTGAGAAGCGGAGGCGCGATATGTATCAGAGAGAAGGGATGGTTCAATGATCATTGATATACAGCATGTGACTTGGAAAAGAGGCCCTCTCACCTTGCTGAACGATGTCAGCTGGCGTGTAGACAAAGGCGAACACTGGGCGCTGCTTGGCCTGAACGGCTCTGGCAAAACAACGCTCCTCAATATGATTACCGGCTACCTGTGGCCTACGGAAGGCAACATCTCGGTACTCGGTCATGAATATGGCAGTGTAGACCTGAGGGAGCTTCGAAAGTCGATTGGCTGGGTGAGCTCCTCCTTGCAAGAGAAACTATACGCTTCTGACCGCACGCAATATGTCGTGATTAGTGGGAAACACGCTACGATCGGTCTGTACGACAAACTGGCAGACGAAGATTTGAATCAGGCGATGCACTGGATGCAAACGCTGGGCTGCCAGCATCTGTGGGATCGTGAGTATCGCACTTGCTCGCAGGGGGAGAAGCAGAAATTGCTCATTGCCCGTGCCCTGATGGCGAATCCACAGCTGCTCATTTTGGATGAGCCTTGTAATGGGCTTGATCTATTTTCCAGAGAGCGTCTACTGGACAGCATCAGTGAACTGACAGCACGTTCAGACTCACCTTCGCTGATCTATGTAACGCATCATACCGAGGAAATTTTGCCCGTCTTCAAGCACAGCCTTTTACTCCGTCGGGGTGAAGTTTTTGGGTGTGGATTAACCGCTGATCTCATGACACAGGACGTATTAAGTGATTTCTTTGAAGCCCCAGTAGAAGTAGATCAGCATGGTGAACGAGTTTATGTACGGGCAGCAGCATCTAAAGGTTAGAATTATCTGTATCCAAAAGGAACAGAGTGAGGCGGAATAAACAGCAAAACCCAAATACTTATCCACATGTGGATAGTTTTTGGGCTTTCTACTCCTATATATTGTGTTATCCACGGTTTTCTGTGTAAAACTTTCGCCAATCTGAGCATAACTTCGATTCTATGTTTGCCTCTTCCTTAGCCTACTTCCGTGCGGAGAGAAACAGAAAAAGCGGAATACGCCGTCTGCGCTGATACGTCTCTTCATTGACGAATTCTGCACGCTTAGGTGCTGATTCACGCAATTGCTCCACTCGGAATCCAGCTTCTTGCAGGGCCATGTAATACGATTCAATGGTACGGTGCATTTTTTGGACGGAACCCCCAAGCCACTGCTGCTCCCGATACCCCTCGACGAAGTATTGATCTACGATCCAATTGGTTCGTGTTCCGGAGGGTTGCAGCGTTGAAGTAATCACCGGGTGCTCTACCGAAAAAACAAAGGTTCCATCTTTTTTAAGTGCCCCATACACTTTACGAAAGAGGCTTTCAACATCCTCGATGTAGTGGATCGCCAGTCTTGAAATGGCAAGGTCATATGAATGTACAGGATACGTCCACTCTTCGAGATAAGATTGCTCGATCCGGGCATTCAATCCCTGAACGGACTTGCGGGCAGCCCGAACCATATTCGTTGAACCTTCAATACCTGTATAAGACAAGCCATTATACCTCTCGCCAAGTAGTTCTACCGCAAATTTTGCGTCTCCACAGCCGAGATCGAGAATATGTTTACCCGTAACATCCCCGACCAACTCCAGCATAACCGGTCTCTCCAACGTATCATTGGCGTTATCCTGGCCTTGTCGGCGTTCCATATACGTCTCAAATACCTCATTATTATCGTAAAAATCAGAACCTCTTTCACTCATATCTGCACTGACCCCCATTCTATGAGTTATACACTAGTGTGGTTCACCCTGCTGCGGGCTATATTCTGTAAAAGTATACCGGATTAAAGCATCTCTCACCATAAAAAAAGCTGCTTGCCGGAGCTCACTCCGCAAACAGCCTTCTACTTTGGTTTGAGTTGTTTAATTCCTAGCCAAATCGCTCGGTCTTGTACCATTTGCTCTCGCGTTTACGAATCTTGTCCATCAGCAGATTGTAGAAGGCCCGGATCGAGATCAGAATAAAGAGCTGAGCATATGTGAAATAGGATACACATGCGTAGATAAAATTCCGGGTGTTGCTCTGCCCGATATCCGCTGCCAGTGCCAGATTGATCTGTAGAACATAGATGAAATACATCAGTGCCCAACCAATGACCAGGTAGACGTATGCGTCCCCAGCAAACTGGAATGGAGAACTGACCTCCGGTTTGAATATTGCGATAACCTGATAAACAAGGTTCACCACAAAGATAATGTCTGACACAATAATAGCCAACATAAACCAGAAGTAACTGACCGCATAGTAGAGAACAAGCAATTTATTGCGCCAGCTAGAACGGTTGAACAGATTATGAATGTTATCCAGGACCACCTGGTAGTTCCCCTTGGCCCAGCGTTCACGCTGTTTCATGTATACACCAAGCTGCTCTGGCTCCTGCTGATATGCTTCCGCTTGCGGCGCTAGGGCAACCAACTGGCCCCGGTTCATAATTTCAAACGACAACGCCGTATCTTCCGTAATGGCGGTCACATCCCAGCCGCCGATTTCCCGGATCAGGCTTGTCTTAATAATATAATTCGTGCCCGGAATGGTCCCCAGCTTGAACAGCTCCCACAGCCCGGTGTGGTAGACACGCTGAGACGTTATAATTTCGAGATTAATACATTTGGAGAGGAAGTTTTGCCCACGGTTACGTGCTTTGTTTCGGCCAAAAACAACCCCGTACTGTTCAGGATTCTCCAGTGATTTTTGTGCGAGGAACATCAGTGAATTTCGCTCTGGAGCAGCGTCTGCGTCAAATATACAGATCCAATCGCCGGTGGCCAGTTCCAGTCCGTCGTTCAGCGCACCGGATTTCCCCCCCGTACCTTTGCGTTCAAGTACCGTGACGTTACGGTGCACATAACTGGTCTGTCCAAGGAACGATTTTAACCGATCGGCTGTGTCATCTGTGCAATTATCTGCAATGACAATCACCTGCACCTTATCCTCAGGATAGTTCAGTCGCAAAATATGCTCCACTGTTGCCACGATGACCAGACCTTCGTTATGAGCAGGTACCATAACCGTGACGTTCGGATAATGATCCATATTTTCCGGAATCTGAATGCCCTTCTTCTCCTGCTTGTGGATAAAACGAATAGCCCCGGCCATAATGACGATCGATTCGAACACAGCGATCCAAATACTGAATATCGACAAGATCAGAATGAAATCAGCCATCCGTTTTCCTCCGATCATACCTTCGAATTACCCTAGAGCGAAATCGGAGCGTGGCGATCGTTAATCCGATGGTAAACACCACAAAAATACAACTGACGGCAATACAGATCGGGATAAACCAGGACATATAATCCATAAGCCTCGCTCCTTTCGGTTAAATATATTCCCCGATTAAATCCGTCTCCGTGTTTCGTTCCAACGCGGCAAGAACAGCGTCCAGATTGTCATACTTGCTGAATTGTTCCTTCTGAAAAACCAGTGCGCCTGATTTGATAATGGTCTGGAGCTGGTTCCCCTTTTTATCGAGCACATCCATATCCATAATATTTTTTTTAATCCTGCGGGTTAACATCGGTAAGTAATCCACATTGACCATCGGACACAAAATGACAAATCGTCCGCTGTCCACAAAAAATTTGTGATCCTCGTATCGAATTTGCTTCTGAATCGACTGTGAGATCTCAAGCAGGAATTGGGAATACCGAACTGAACCAAGTGACTCCTGCACAAGCGGCAGAAATTCAATCTTAAACATGGCGATGCTGAATCCATAGCAGTCTGAATAACGTCTGGCAAGGTTGCTCTGTTTAACCAATGTATCTCCAAGCGCTTCCTTATTGCCCAGCGTTGTATCCAGATCGATCTCTGGATTGTGATCCTTCATCTGCTCCAGACGTTCAATCACCCGTGCACTACGCACAAGTCTTCTTTTGATATAAGCAGCGATTGCCGTGTTCGCCGGAATAAGTAGCCACCAGGAAAACACGAGCGCATTGGGTTCTGCGAAAGTCACGAGCCACACAAAATAAGTGACCAAGTATATAAATATCAGTACGACGGATACACCAACAGGAAGCAAAAGCCCCGCGGCTAGCGCCCCTAGTGACGCTATGCTAAGTACAACATCCAGCTTGGTGTAGCTTTGATTCATGTACAAGTGGAGATATACAAAGAACTGCTGTACGATGGCGAGACTAATCAAGATTGCGTAACCCCAGGCCAGACGCTGGGTAGGTGCGTTATTTCTCATAGTCCTCCTTCTCTGCATCGAATTTCAGAATGACTCGGTGCCAACACCTCTTTTTTTATAACCGAAACTTCAACAAAAATCGACAATTAAAGAAAATAATATAGTAACATATAATCTTGGATTATATAAATAAAAATTTACTTTTTAAGAAAATTATATAAATAAGTTTCACCAAGCAACGGAAACAAGTTATCAAACAGGTGGGTGTTTCCGTCAAATACGTAACCGCCCGGATATCGTGTGTCTTGCCCTCGCAGTGTGATCATATGTTGATACAGCTGCTTTGCCCAATTTGGATCACCTGAGCGAACAGCAAGCAGGATGGATAGACCATATACCGATGCCGATTCATAATCTACGGCTGGTTTCTGTGTTCTACGATCATACTGTCCGGGGAGCTTGCCCCGAGTGCCGAACTCTTTTTTCAGAAAAGCAATCAGCTTGTCGGGTTTGTGCCCCATCTCCATCACATGATTGGCAACGATGAGCTGATCAATCAGATTAACTTTGTCATCGTAGGTGTAAGCCTTGGTGTTTACATTCATGCTCTTCGGATAGAATAATCCATCGTCAGGCATTTTATGCAGTATATCCTCGTACCTGCTGTAAACGTCCGGCTCCAGCATCTGATGGTCTCTCATCGCTTGCAAGGCGAGCAAATCCACATAGACCAGACTTAAGGTGTCCGTGGAATGTCCACTTTTGAAATCATAAAAATCAACCAGGTACCCCTGTTGCTCGGTTCGCTGCGTTAATGTTCGGGAAAGGGCCGATGCGGTCGCCAGTTTGTCTGCTCTGCCTTGTTTCCACCTGTCTGCCGCTTGCAACAGAGCCCCCATAATCCGCAGATCGTCACCCAACGCGTTGGTTGCCACATGGGATTTCCCTTGAGGATCAAGCTTCCAGGCGATATAGATGTAGGGCCTGATCACATAGTATGTCTGGAGTTGCTTGTAGGCCTGCTCGAACATATCTTCGTTATCACTTGCCAAAGCATACTGCATCCACAATCCAAGCGACTCCGACAGTGCCTCTCGGCCAGCAACGATGTCCGCTCTCTCCGACGCTGCGTCCTGCAAATAGGTTGCAAGTGTGCCATTCGGATTCGTCATATGTTCCTTAACAAAGGCGACTGTAGGGGACACCTTCTCCATCACAAACCGCTCCCTCCATAGCACTACAATCGCTACAGTTACAACAATCGCAAGTAATATGTACCATGAACGCTTTTTTCGGAAAATAAACTTCACACCATTCCTCCTGACGGGAATATATGACGGAGCAACTGAGCCACTTCTTACATTTTTGGAAGTAGGCCTTATCCACAGTGTGCGCTTAATCATGGATATCCATGTATGGGCGGCGACCGCCCTTTTTAACAAATTTCCAATCGACCTCGATGTTATGTCTCATCTTCCGTAGCAGCTGGATTGCTGTCTCAATCTCTTCCTGAGTCAGACCATTCAACGTTACCTGATCCGAATGTACACCTTCTTTGCGAATGAACTGCCAGGCTTCGAGTCCAGCCTCTGTTGGATACAGCACCTTATTCTTCTTATTACCCAATGCTGGCTGTTTGACAATGAATCCGTCAGATTCCAGTTTGCTAATTGCTCGCGCTGCCGTTGTACGATCCACCTTGATCAGTTCAGCCAGCTGATTCGGAATAATACCGGGGTTCTCGCAAATACGGTACAAATACAAATACTGCCCTCGGGACAAGTTCAAATGCTGAAACTCCACATTGCTGATGGAATCCAGACAGCGGGCAATCATGCCAATTTCGCGCAACACTTCCTTAGGCTCGTTCAGTTCATGTACTTCCTGCGATTCATCGTTCGGCTGAGTCGGTTCGTTGGCTAATTTAGGTTCTTTCGGTTCTGTCACAGAGTTCACACTCCTATAAAATTGTTGCATTCGCAACATAATTGATGATATAACTACACTAGTTCAGTGTATCACTTTCAATTCCATTCCGATATTCCATCCGACTAGGTAAAGGAGAACGATTCATGAATATAACTGTTGTTGAAGCAAACACCCCGGAACTGCTTGATGCGTGCTTTGCCATTCGTATGGCCATTTTCGTGGAGGAGCAAGGCGTATCTGCCTCCGATGAATTCGATGCCTTTGATGCGTTAGGGACAGAAGCACGCCATATCCTGCTCTATGTGGATGGTGTACCTGCCGCCTCCTCCAGACTACGAATCGTAGAGCAAGTAGCCAAGCTGGAACGCATCTGCGTGATGCTGGATTACCGCAAGCATGGTCTGGGCCGTGTATTAATTAACAAGCTGGAGGAGATGGCCAGAAAGGACGGATTAGAGAAAGCCAAGTTGCACGCACAGGTTCAAGCCTCCGGCTTCTATGAACGTCTTGGCTATGCTCCTGCTTCCGACGTATTCATGGAGGATGGCATTCCCCATCTGCTGATGACAAAAAAGCTGAACTAAGAGACATGATCTCTCCGTTCGAAATTAGCTTGCAACTCAAAGAAAACGCCTCTATCTTCACTTCGTCAGTGAGTACATAGAGGCGTTTGTTGTGTTTTTTATCCCAAAGCCAGACGGCTGGCATCTGGTTTTGCAGCTGTTTTTACATCTGCTTTAGCTTCCGCATTTTTCATCTGCTTGCTACGTAGCTGTCCGCAAGCCGCATCAATGTCTGTACCATGCTCCATACGTACCGTAGAGTTGATGTTGTTCTTCTTCAGCGTATCATAGAATCCCAGGATACTCTCTTCCGTACTCCGCTGGTACTGGCTATGCTCATCCACCGGATTGTATGGAATCAGATTCACGCTGACCATGCTCTTACGACTGGACAGCAGTTCTGCGAGTTCAGCCGCATGTTCCCGCTGATCATTCACATCCCGAAGCAAAATGTATTCAAACATGATGCGTTTGTTTGTTTTCTCCAAATAATAATCCACCGCATCCATCAATTGTTCAATCGGGAATGCCCGGTTGATCTTCATGATATGTGTACGTAGCTCATTATTCGGCGCATGCAGTGAGATCGCAAGGTTCACCTGCAGACTGCTGTCTGCAAATTCCTTGATTTTATCCGGCAATCCGCTTGTGGACACCGTGATTCGCTTCGCTGCGAGAGCTAAACCTTTGCGATCCTTGATCACTTCGATAAAGTTACTCATATGTTCAAAGTTATCAAATGGTTCACCAATGCCCATTACCACAACGTTTGTGACGCGCTCACCTTGACCCGCTGCATCCAGATGCCGCTGTACATGCATGATCTGTTCTACAATCTCTCCTGCGGAGAGATCACGGCTCTTCTTGATCAGCCCGCTGGCACAGAAGCTACAGCCAATATTACATCCGACCTGTGTGGTAACACAGACAGTTAAGCCATATTTTTGCTGCATGAGCACCGTCTCGATCAGGTTGCCATCCTGCAACCGGAGCAGGAATTTCACCGTACCGTCTGCTGACTCCTGCTTCACATGTTCACTCATTGAATTCAAGGTGAAATGCTCAGAGAGCACATCCAAACATTCCTGACGAACATCGGACATGCCGTTAAAATCATGAACCCGTTCCTGGTATAACCACTCCCAGATGCGAGAAGCACGGGATTTCTTCTGCCCATGCTCGGGCAGCCAGGTACGTAATTGCTCTAATGTTAATCCATATATGGATGATTTAATCATGGTATAAACCTCTTTTCGCAAAAAACATATGGCTCATCGGTCGTCTTACCCAAAAAACCTCTACTCTGTATTGTCCCAAAATTAACAAGGGAACACAAGGACTTTTGCATTTCTTCCAAGAGGTTTTATGCTTGGTAAATCTGCGCAGACGACCTAGAAGTGAATAATGCCAGACGTATGCAACAGAACGAGCAGAACCAGAACAGGTGCGACATAACGAAGCATAAAGAGCCAGATGCGGAACCAGCCGGAGCTCAGACCAGCTGCCTCAGCAGCCGTTTTCCAGAAGTATCCCGCAAAGATCGTAACTAACAATCCACCTACAGGTAACAGAATGTTAGACGCCATAAAGTCCATCCAGTCGAACACACTCTTCGATCCGATCTTCCACTCCGGGAACAGTCCGAGCGACAGCACGGAAGGTAGCCCTACGATGAAAACAGCGAGAGAGATGACCCAAACGGCACGGTTACGACTCCAGGAAAGACGCTCCATGAAGTATTTTACGGGAACCTCAAGCAGTGAAACTGCTGATGTCAACGCTGCGATTGCCAGCAAAACAAAGAATAATCCGGCAAACAGGAATCCTAGCGGCATTGCCGAGAATGCTGCAGGCAGCGCAATGAAGATCAGGGACGGCCCTTGGTCTGGTGCAATGCCAAAAGAGAACGTCGTCGGGAAGATGATCAGTCCCGCGATAAAGGCATAGAGCAAGTCGCCCGCACCAACAGCAACTGTTGCCGCACCCAGGGATTGGCTTTTATCCACATACGAACCATACGTTACGAGGATACCCATACCCAGCGACAGCGAGAAAAAGGCATGTCCGAGCGCAACCAATGCCGACTCCGTTGTAAGCTGGGAGAAGTCCGGATTCAAGAAAAAGGAAACTCCAGCACCTGCCCCAGGCAGCGTAACGGCACGAATCATCAACACAATTAACAGAACCAGCATGGCTGGAATTAGAATTTTGTTAAACTTCTCAATTCCGTTCGATACACCCTTCGCTACAATCCAGCCTGTGATCAGGACAGAAACCAACTGCCATACAATCGGCATATAACCGCCGACAAAACTGCCGAATTGTGCGCCATAATCCGGATTATTAAACAACGTGCCACTGAACGAAGTTACAGCATATTGTAATGTCCATCCTGCGATGATGACGTAGAAGGACAGAATGATAAAAGGCGTTAATACTTGCAGTAAACCAGCCGCTAACCAACCTTTATGTCCACCTGCTTTAATAAAAGCAGTTGCTGCGCTCCCCCGTCCACTTCGTCCAATAGCAAGTTCGGCAAGCAAGACAGGCAAACCAATCAGCAAAAGACAGATAATAAAGAGCAGGAAGAAAGCTGCTCCCCCATTTTCGCCCGTAATATAAGGGAATTTCCACATGTTACCGAGACCTACGGAACTACCGATGGCCGCAAGAATAAAACCGGCACGCGAGAAGCGTTCCCCTTTGCCAGCGTTGTTTGGGTCTAGATCAGACTTACTCAAATTCATTGTATCTACTCCATCACTTTAAAGTTTTCCCGTAATTATATACTACTCGGGGTGTCAGGTCATGCAAAAATCAGTATTTGTCGAAAATTCACCATATTGGAGATGATTTCAGGATGAATTCAGTATTGGAAAATAACCTGAAACTTAACCATCACCCATCAACAATGAACCCTGAGTTAACTTGGGAAAACACAAAAAAAAGATGTTTCAGACAGCTCTTGGCATAGCCTCTGAAACATCCCCTTTTTGAAAGATGGTCTGTATATCGCAGGGTATTGTCCCGCATATGTGTATTGTTTTCGCTCGATGCTGTCTAGATTTTGATCTCTAGCAACTCATATTTGATTACACCCATTGGAGCATTGACATGAATCACACTTCCTACTTCTTTGCCCATCAGCTCTTTGCCTAATGGACTCTCATAAGAAATTTTGCTGTTGGATACATCCGCTTCCGCTGGACCGACCAGCTGATACTCGATCTTTTCAGCAAACTCAAGGTCGTTCAATATCACTGTTGAACCAATACTTACTTTATTGGAATCCATATTATCTGAGCTGATGACTCTTGCTTTGGTTAACATCTTTTCCAGAATCAGAATGCGGGTCTCCATAAATGCCTGATCATCTTTGGCTGAATGATACTCGCTGTTCTCCTTCAGGTCCCCGTAACTGATCGCAAGCTTCAGTCGTTCTGCCAGTTCCTTGCGCTTCACCGTTTTCAGTTCCTTCAGTTCTTCCTCCAGCTTTTCCAAGCCTTCCTGTGTCAAAATCACTTCATCATTAGCCATGTTTTCCATCTCCTAATCCTGCTATCTATCTCTATTCTAACCTATTTCCACTCCAAACGGTTAACATACCCCGGAAAAAGAAACCAAACTATCATTTATTATAAACGTGCGCAAAATATATATGTGTACCCTATTTCCACTATGAGTATCATTAGAATTGTACCGGTACAATCATAATAAACTTGTGTGTGCATTTCAGATGCTCACTTATACAATGAATTCAGGGCAGTAGCGTTTGAGGCATTTCCCCTGCAGCCCATGATATGACTTGAGGTGATCGAGATGAATGTTACATTAACTCCAGCTGAAATAAACGCTTATCTGAAACGGATAGGCATAGATACAATCAAGAAACCCACTTTAGAATTCCTTGCCGAGATGCAACAGGCACATATCCATCATCTATCTTGGCAAACGGTCGATATTTTTGCAGGTAGGCCTGCAGGCATCGATCTGCAAGAATCCGTGCAGTTGATCCTGCAAGGACGCAGTGGCTACTGTTTCCATTTGAACGGCGCATTCAGTGTTTTACTTCATTCCCTGGGATATACGGTGCACTGGCACCGCGCGGGCGTTCAGCCGCATGGAGAACAGCCACGTGTGAACTCGTTCCATCTCGGTCTGTCCGTCTCTTTGCCAGATGCGGACCCGAATGTGGAACGTTGGATTGTAGATGTCGGTCTGGGAGGCATGCCTTTTGATCCGCTCCCTCTCCGTTACGGAGCCTATGGACCCGCACCGTTTACGTATACATTGATGCCTTCTTCCGTTGTTCCTGGTGGATGGAGGCTTGAATACGAGCCTAACGGACCAAGCATGGGAGTGGATTATGATCCCGAGGAGCTTACCCGTCTGGAAGAGTTTATTCCCAAGCATGAATTCTACAGCCAATCCGTGGATTCACCCTGGCATAACGCATTTCTGCTCCGTCAGAGAGATACAGGCCACAGCTATGAGCTTAGGGGATGCGTGCTTCGAACGCATGGAATCGAAGGCATTAGCAAGTCAGAAATTCGAAATTACAATGAGTGGAAAGACATACTAACCAAGCTTTTCTATGAACCGTTAGTGATTTATACGGAACAAGAGCGTAGGGAGATGTGGGAACGGATACAGATTGCGCATGAAGAATGGAAAAAAACACAACTAGCCTGATCCATTGGAGAAAAACGCGAGATAAGGATAAATATAGAGGAAAGCCTGTCATCCATGCCGAATACAACGTCAGGTGATAAATGATGATAACGATACAAGTACTGCAAGTGCCCTCCGTTGTACCTGAACCATATTGGGATCTTTTTCTGTCATTCGTTTCTGAAGAGCGGCGGGCACAGGCTTCACGCTTCATGCATCAAGCAGATGCATATCGGTCAGTGCTAGGTGAAGTGCTGACCCGTGTGAAGTTAAGCAAATTGACCGGCCTGGGACATAGAGAGATTACGTTTACCCGTAACAAATATGGAAAACCCGCCCTTACTCACGATGCTGATGCACAATTTAATGTCTCGCACTCCGGCGATTGGATTGCACTGATTGCTGGAGGTAAAGATGAACTCGGTGTCGATGTGGAGAAAATAGCACCGATTGACCTGCAGATCGCAGAGCGTTTCTTCTCGCCACAAGAGAATACGTATCTGGCAGCACAGCCTGCCGATCAACAGCTGCATACCTTCTATCGCCTGTGGACGCTAAAAGAGAGCTACATTAAAGCTGTAGGCATGGGGTTGTCCATGCCGCTGAGTTCCTTCGCTATTCTGCCCCATGTTCAGCAACATGGAGAGCCTGATTGGAGATGCAACCAAGACGGGCAGATCCTTAGGCATCGCTTCTACAGTCACCCATTGGATGAACAGCATATGTTCGCTGCCTGTGCTACAGAAGGCGATTTGCCAAGCCAGCCCGAGATCGTGACGCTGGAGAGCCTATACGCTGTATTGGTTTAATTTTCAGAGAAAGACCTGTAAAGCTTAAAAAAGGAGCGAATCCATCCGGTGGTATAAATCCCCGGCGGTTCACTCCTTTTATCTGTAAACACATATTACTTATCGGTAAGATTAGTCGCGGCTCCGCAGTTTGCTGAGCAGACGAAGAATTTCGATGTAAAGCCAAACTAGCGTGACCATCAACCCGAAGGCACCGTACCACTCCATATACTTGGGTGCCCCTTGTTCTGCACCACCTTCAATAAAGTCGAAATCCAGTACCAGATTAAGCGCAGCAACAATGACAATCACAACCGAGATGCCAATACCAATCAGGCTGTTCTCATGAAGATATGGAACCGTGATGCCGAACAGACCGAGCACAAAGCTAAGCAAATACATAATCATGATACCGCCCGTTGCAGCCACTACGCCTAACTTGAAGTTCTCTGTTGCTTTGATTAACCGCGTTTTATAGGCTGTTAACAGGGCAACAAACACCGCCATGGTTAGCAAAGCTGCTTGTAACGTAATTCCGTTGTACAAAGACTCATAACTTGCCGAAAGTGCACCCAGGAACATCCCCTCTGCTACCGCATAGATCGGTACAAGATATGGAGATACCACCGGTTTAAACGAAATAATTAGCGCCAAAATAAAACCGACAATTAACCCGCCATATGCAAGCGGCATCACTTCCTGTCCTTTGAAAAACATCATCCATGTTGCAAATGCACTGCCCAGCAAAATGATCAACGTGATGAACGCTTTGTTCACCGTGCCGTTAATCGTCATGTAGTTCTGGTACCGATCCTCTCCATATCCTCTGTTCTCAAACGTGCTGTCCTTAAGTGTAGGATTACCGCTACGACCGATCAACACAATCACCTCTTCTTATGTATTGGGTAAATCTGTGAAACCCATTTTCTAGTGCTACTTCCTTGAAAAGCGAACTTTTTAGCTTCAATATTTGTTACGTAGAACTATATTTGCAAAGGAAATGGAGTTGGATGCAATCCATGGATCACATCCTGTCCACCTGCACACGAACCTAGGACATATGTCCTAAATGCATTTCAAGCTTACTTTCTTGCTTGTGCACCTTAAATAAACTTGTTTACTTACTTATATAGAACTTTGTCTACATTATACTTCGCCCGCATCGTGTTAATGATATAGGTCTCATAAATTTCACGATCCATTGGATCTTCTACCAAACAAACTTCAATCTTTGTGACTTCGTCGCGGTGATTCTTCATTGGAGATACCGTATCTTCAAAATGCTTTTTGATTCGCGGTCTTAATTTTCGCGCTTTCCCGACAAATAACAACTCACCTGCGGCATTATAAAACATGTAAATTCCGCCTTGCTCGCGCGTAATCAGGTGAAAATCAGTAAATCCATAAATGTGGCTTAACTGCGGATTTTCCTGCTTGGTAATGGTCACATCTGGTGTAGGAACCGTAATCTGAATCATCCATTTCACTTCCTTATATTCTATAGAAATACATCCTAACACATATCATAATCCGACACCATTTCGAGTTAAAAGAAGTAGATTTCACGGAATTTTCGCTTTTGCGACAAATATTTCAAAAAAAAGGTTAACTTCCCTGATTCAAAGTGGTACTATAGGGGTATGAGGAAGAATTTGGGCACTAAGACATATGTCTTTGTATCCACGCTCGTTTTATAGAGCCTACCATTTTTCATCTTTTTCATACTGAATTCGGTGACGTGCACACGAGAAGAGTACAGTTAGTAAGAACCGTAGCTTTGAAGTAGATTGTAGAATCACCATCTTTACGAAAACCTATTGCAGCAAGCATTGAGTGGCAATAATTAGCCTTTTAAGATTTCTTTTTATTACAGCATCAAGTTTATCATCTAGAATTAGAATAATATAGACAAAGCATATAGCATAGGAAGTTGATCCACTTAGAATTATATAGACAGGTATTTCTAGAGACTAGTCAGAACATTCAACTGTAGCTAGAACAGAATAGTATTACACCCTTAGAATTGAACAGGCTTCACCTCCAGCCCGGCATATGAGCCAGGGCTTTTTCCCGTTGTGCGTACAACTCAGGCCACCTTAGCTACGAAACAGAGGTATCGTGGTTCTTTCTGCTGGGTTTATAATATGGCAAGATACCAGTAGAGGGAGTGATGGGATGTATTCCGATCTGCAATTGACGGAGGACCGCCCTGTATATATACAAGTCAAAGATTATTTGAAACGATTAATGTTAAAAGGCGGTTTGCAACCCAATCAGAAACTGCCTTCAACCCGTGAGCTGAGCACGTTGATGAAGGTAAGCCGAAGCACCATTCTGCTCGCCTACGCAGAGCTTGAAGAAGAAGGGTTGATCTATGCGCTCAAAGGTAAGGGTAATTACGTCAGCACACTTATTGAAACGCAGCAGACCAATGCAATCCATTGGCAACTAGACTGGACGGCAGAGGTAAGTGATTATGCAATCCAGGCAGAGCAATATGATCTGATGAAACATGGCTCAGGAGCCGAGCGCGGCGAAATTTCCTTTACCAGCATCGCGCCGGATGAAAAACTGTTTGATCTTCAAAATGTGAAACGGGCCTTCCTGGATCGCATGTCACTTGAAGGAGAAGTTTTACTTAATTACGGCTACGCGCAAGGATATAAACCGCTCATGAATTATTTGATGAACTACATGGAAAACAAAGGGGTCGACCTTACGGGTAAGGATATTTTGATTACGAACGGGTTTACGGAAGGATTTGACCTGGTCCTTGGGGCATTGCGCAAGAAGAGCGGTAAAGCACTCTGTGAGAACCCTACACATCACACGGCGATCAAAAACCTGAAGTTGCACCAGTTTCAACTAACCGGTATCGATATGGAACCGGATGGCCTGGATCTGAAGCAGCTAGAGCAACAGCTGGCTGGAAGTGCATATGATCTGGCATATCTTGTGCCCTCGTATCACAATCCGACCGGAATCGTGACTTCGCCTGCAAAACGAACTGAAATTATACGTTTAATGAACGAATATCAAGTTCCGATCATTGAGGATGGATTTAACGAAGAGCTTCGTTATTCCGGCTCCCATGTCTCACCCTTGATTGCCAGTATGGGTAAGGGTAACGGCCTTGTCTATCTCGGCAGCTTCTCCAAAGTATTGTTTCCCGGACTGCGTGTGGGCTGGATTATCGCGGATGCTACATTGATCGATTATCTGGAAAGCATGAAGCGGGCGCGCAGTATTCATACGTCTACTCTGGATCAGTCTCTGTTATATCAATATTTAAGCAACGGCAATTTTGAAAAATATCTAAAACGGGCTCGTACAGAGTACAAGCGAAAGTATGAACTCGCTGTGCATTGTCTGAAACGGCATCTGCCGATGTGTCAAATATCCGGAGCAGGCGGTTTGCATCTGTTTGTGCAGTTTCCACCAGAAGTGCGAACAAGAGAGTTGCTAGCTGCCTGTAAAGTAAACGGGGTAACCTTTACTCCCGGAGATACCTTTTATCTGGAGCCGGGTCAAGGGCTTCACACCATGCGGCTTGGATTCTCCAGAGTCAGTGACGAGAACATCCGCAAAGGCATCCGTATCATCGGGGAAACCGTTGCGAGCATGATGAATTGATTTAATAACATTAGGGGAGGATTTTCACATGAAAGTCGGCGTTATTATGGGCGGTACATCTTCAGAGCGGGATATATCCCTGCTCACCGGACAGGAGATGATTGCGAATCTGGACAGAAGTAAATACAAGGTCATACCGATTGAGCTGAATTCCAAACGCGATTTGATCGATAAATCGGATGGAATTGATGTAGCCTTGCTTGCCCTGCACGGAAAATACGGAGAAGACGGCACGGTGCAAGGCACGCTTGAATCCCTAGGCATTCCCTATACAGGTTGCGGCGTACTTGCAAGTAGCGTATGCATGGATAAGGACATGTCCAAACAGCTCATGCGGCAAGCAGGAGTACTCACGGGAGACTGGCTTCAAGTGAATCGAATGCAAGATCTGTCCTCTGTGGCTGTCCAGCACTTAACGTACCCGGTGGTCGTCAAGCCCAACTCAGGCGGTTCCAGCATTGGAACACAGATCGTTCATGAGCCATCAGCCCTGCCTGCCGCAGTAGAGGCTGCTCTTGCCTGGGATGACAGTGTAATGATTGAGCAATATATTGAGGGTGAAGAGATTACCTGCGCCATTGTAGACGGTAAAATGCTACCCGTGATCTCGATTCGTGCCAATGCTGCCTTTTTTGATTATGCTGCCAAGTATGATGATAACGGTGCGGATGAGCAGGTCGTGCAATTACCTTCTGAGCTGCATCAGCGCGTAGAAGCCGCAGCGTTAACTTGTTACAACGTTCTCAAATGCAGTGTCTACGCTAGGGTGGATATGCTCATTCGGGATGGGGTGCCTTACGTGCTGGAGGTAAACACCTTACCGGGGCTTACACGGAACAGTCTGCTACCCAAAAGTGCAGCCGCTGCCGGGATTTCTTTTGCCAAGTTGCTCGACACCATCATTGATCTGTCTCTTAAAGAACGTTCCGGGGAGTTGTCGCGTGTATGAGTCTAGATGTAAATATTCGGCATAGCACCAAACAGGATGTACAGGACATGGTTATTCTCATGGATCAACTGGGATACCCCACAACCTACGCCGAGATGCAGGAAAGATACGCTCATATCGCTGCTGATGCGAATTTTACAACGTTGGTAGCCGAAGTGCGCGGACATATAGTGGGACTGATTGGCCTGCAGACATCCTATTCATATGAAAAGAACGGCAGACATTGCCGCATCATGGCACTGGTTGTTCATGAACATTACCGCAGCTCTGGTATCGGCCGTCAGCTTCTACTCGCAGCTGAGCAGTGGGCGGCCGAACAGCAGGCGGACTCTCTGTCGCTAAACAGCGGCAATCGTGCGGATCGTGAAGCGGCGCATGCATTTTATCAGAGGATGGGTTATACGGCTGGCAGCACCGGATTCAGTAAAAATGTCATTCGATGAAATCTAAACAACAAAATATGCCCTTCCAAGCGCTAATGTGGCTCGGAAGGGCATATTTATGTTTTTTATGATCTTATCCTGACTGATTTAGTACTTGGCAGATTGTGCACCGTCAATCGGAATGATGGCTCCGTTGATAAATGGCGATTCACCGGACAGCAGGAATGCGACCAGACGTCCGACTTCCTTGGGATCACCCAGACGTTTGGCCGGGTTGTCCTTTACAAACTCTTTGGACGCCGACTCCCAGTCATTTGGGTTAATCTGTTTGAATGAACCGATAACCATGTCTGTCAAAATGGCTCCTGGAGCTACTGCATTGATGCTAATACCATGCTCTGCATATTCAATCGCAGCATCCTTGGTCATGCCTGCAACGGCATGTTTACTTGCCCCATAAGCGATCTGATTAGGCACAGCGCGAATACCACCCACGGAGGAGGTGTTGACGATAAAGCCTTCGCCTTGCTTTTTCATCACAGGCAACACGTGTTTCAAGCCATAAAATACACCTTTTAAATTAATGTCGATTACCTTGTTGAACATCTCGGTTTCATAGTTTTCGATCAGATTCTGTTTGCCCTCAATGCCCGCGTTGTTAAAAAATGCATCGATGCGTCCGAAGTTGTCCACGGTATCCCGAACATATTTCTTAACGGCTTCTTCATCGGCTACGTCTCCCTCGATCAACAGAAACTCAGCTCCGTTCACTTCTTCCGAAATTACCCGCTTGGTCTCCTCCAGTGCCTTCATGTTAACATCCACCAGAGATAGCTTTGCCCCTTCTCGCGCGACCTCTACTGCAGCCGCCCGGCCAAGCCCCGAGCCACCTCCTGTAATCAAGACAACTTTATTGGTGAACCGTTCTGTCATGGTATAGACCTCCTAATGATTTTTTAGATCATCCATACTTCAATACCCTTTTCAAATTGGACTCTAACATGGCTTCGACAACTCATATGCCTCCATTAATTTCTCGATGGGAATCCCATTAATTTTCATTCCTGCCACTTGGCAAGCTTCAAGCTCAACACCTGAAAAATCACAGTCGACAAAACGACTGTCTCCCAAATCACAATGTCTCCAATGCATTGGCACACGGTCTGCACCAAGATGTGTATCCTGAAACTGAACCCCGCCCAGCGCACAGAATTCCAACTTGGTGTTTGTTAAACGTAAATCTGCCAGCAACATTTCCGTCATATTCAGGTTCGTTAGTTTGCTTCCACTCAGATTACAATCGGTAATGCGGCTGTTCTTCATTGTACTGGCGCTGTACCACATCGAATCCAGGTTCGCCTGAACGTGTTCTCGCTCCTTCACTGGATCACGCTGCCCGCTCCCGCCATCGATCTTCTTCTCATAACCGTACTCCTCGTCAGAGGCATACATACGAACATAACCGAGCTTTTCGTAAAAATGGTGATTTCCCCGTTGCCGGCCAGAAGTCTCCAGCTTCCAATGCCGAACCTGAGGATAAGCGGCCTCCATCTGACGAATCACTTGTGATCCAACACCTCGCCCTTGGCAGACAGGGTCGATATAGATTTTATCCAGCCTTGCGACTTCATATCCCAGCAGATTGATGCTGAGTCCACCGATTGCACAACCATCTGCTTCCACTACATAGTAGTCCCACTCACGAATGACATACTCATGTAAGCGAACAGCATTATAACCCGGAGGACAAAGATTGCTATCCAAGTCCTGCTCTCCATTCGCCCAGACATGTATGGCATGATCAAAAGCACGTGTGCAGATGTCTGTCAGCACAACGGCATCTTCGTGTTCTGCTCGGCGCAGGTTTATCGATAATGGTTTGGGTTTAATCCGCCCAGTGGCTTTACCATTGGAATCCGTGCTATGAAGTTCAAAATAATCATAGACCTCCCCATCAGACAGACGTCTCCGATTCACATACTGGAAGCCTGTATGCTCCAGCACTTTGCGAGAAGCCGGATTATATGTCTTCACAATGCCCACAATCCGGTTTAACGACGTATGTTCGATTAGATATGCTGTCAACGCTCGTACCGCCTCCGTGATATAACCTTTGTTGCGGTGATCGCGTGAAATGGCATAAGCTACCTCACGATCATACGGATCAAGCATATCGTTAGGAAACACACCGCACCAACCGATCAACTGCTGACTCTCCTGATGAATGACCGCAAGCATAATCCGTACATCCTGAGGATCATACTGTTCATAACTCCCTACGACAAACTGCAAAAATTCACTTAATTGCTCTTCTGTCATCTTCCAATCGGGTAACAGGTCGGTAATTTCAGGCTGATGTGTCAAGGTTGCCAGCGCGGATTGGTCTTGCAAGGTAAAGGGACGTAACATTACTGAATTAGCAACAATCGTGAAACGATGATTCATATAGAACACCTCTAAGGGATTATTTTGTGATGACACGACAAAAAGGAGCACCTCCAATAGAGGTATCCCCTTGTCGTTTCATCCTTTCAGATCAAACGCCGAAGCTCCTCGTAATGGGTCAAAAAAGGACAGACGTATCCCGTGTTGGTCTAACGGAATTTTTGCGCCTTGTTCTTTTCTACATCATTACGAGAAATCTGGCATTCCCTGAAATCCCCTTTCAATTCACGCATCGTTTATAACGATCCACATTGTATTATGGACGATCAATGAAAATCCAGCCTGTATCTTGTTCTTTTTCAATCGTGGCTCCAAGTGATTCTGCCATGAAACGTAGCGGCACATAAGTCTTGCCGTTTTTGCCAACAAAGGCGGATTCCACCATCGTGACTTCTTGCCCCGCAACGGTTGCTTTCGGAGAATCTACCGTCAGTACGATCTCGTCTCCAGTGATGTCGTCAATGACAACGATCTGTTTCGAGCCTTTCGTCCATTTCACGTCTGCATCCAATTGCTCGGACAGATACCGAAGCGGCACAAAGGTTGTATTTTTGACCGTTATTGCTCCAACTTCTTCGTCTTCCGGATAGAGGAAGATACTTTTGGTTGTAATCTTCATCTCATTTTTCAGGAGTTGATAGACAAATGAGTTTGGATCAAAATTTCGAAGCACCTGACCCGGTGTAACTTCCCCTTCGGTCAGTTCCATCACACCACGGGAAGCATCCACTTCATCCACAGTGACTACGCCGCCGATATTCCATAGCTCACTGTCTGCGCTAACCGTTACAGAACGCACTGGCAAGTCTTCTGATGCAGGCACAGCCACCTTCAAAGACATCTTTTGTTTGCGAATATCGAGTTTACTATCCAGGAAAAAGTCCATATTCAATTTGGTTTCAGGGCCAAATACTGTTTTCAGCTCCGGTGTATCTTTTAGCAGGTTGTTCAGTTCCTGATCATAGTTCACCAGAATGCTGTCCAAGCCTTCTTTGATCATGGCGTAGATGGATGTAACTGCTTCCTCCTTCGATTTTGGCAAGATAGAAGTCATCTCATCGTCTTCCATACCTTCTCCTTCTATACCTTCCAAGCCCATATAACTTTCAAATACAGGGTACAGTACATCATACAAGTCTCCAATCAACTGTTTGAGACCTTGCTCATCCTTAGAAATACTTGTCAGGAACGGCTTAACCATCGCAAGCAGCTCTTCACCGTTAATCTCCATATGCAGCTTGTTCAGAGACAATGTTTCACCATTAACGGCTTCCTGAACAGGGGTAACGGATATGTTTTTCGGATTGGACAGATGTTTCATGACAAAAGTTAATACCTTTGGAGAAAGCTCTTGCATCTGTTTCTCCAGCTCTTTTGTATCTATAGGAAGCAGCATCGTCTCTGCTCCCCCAAGTGTATCCAGAGATATGTAAACCGGTTTCTGTGCACCATCGACATCGATGGTCATGCCCGACTTGTCCATAGACAGATGGAAAGGCAATTTCGTTCCTTCGATGCTCACTGATCCTTTGATCGATGCCGTGTTCGTATCCTTCATCTTGGCATGATCAATGTTGAGTGAAATGGAATTGATTCGTTTAATCATTTCGAGGTCTTCGTCGGTTGCGAATTGTTTGTCCGGTTCTATGTTAATATGCATGGATTGTTTGGTTTCACCGGATTTTACATTGGTGTTATTGACCATGGCTTGGCCAACATCTACTCCGCCCACGGCCTGACAACCTGTAAGAATAACCAGTAACAGGACAAGCGGTACTGCCATCCATTGTCTTAACTTTCGGCTCATAATTGGGATCTCCCCCTTAGCAAAATATGGTTCATTCCTTATTATGAGGGCACTTGGAAGCAATGTAAACGGATACGCATAAAAATAGGCCAAATAGGCCGGAACACGTCCGGCCTTCTGGTTCTTCTATCACTCATATGTCATAACATGCGCGTGGAAACATGCTGTTTCATGTATTATTTTCAGACTATTCCTGCTCCTGATCCTCCGTAGACCCTTCCTCTTCCACTTCATCTGCCGGTGTTACAGGGGTCTCGAATTGATCCGGTTCATCGTCTTGAATCGCTTTGTTCTCTTCGTTCTGATTTTGTGTCATAATCGCTCTCCCTCTCTTCAGCGGAATATCATCAAGGCACTGCCTTGTGTGTATCAATAACCGGATGGCATATGAATCAAACATTGTTCCAAACCATAAATGCACACAGATCGGAATTCATCCCTTTAGAAAGAGCCCTTTCAGAACACGTAAAAGATAATCCCGTTGCCGTTCTCTACGGTCACTTGAAACAAAGCCTGTATCTGATCAATCGTTTGCACGATCTCCTGAAAAGTCTCTTCTTCGTCCCAACCTTCCATTACGGGATATACCCCTTCAGCTAGCATCTTGTCCAAGCTGAAACGCGTCCTCACATCCTCAGGGGTAAGTTGCTCCAATGCCATATAAGCCTCAAGAACCTGCTTGTTATTAATCAAGAATAGATCCATATCCGAATAGTTCCCCAAATACTGTTGACTAGCGAGCGGCACAACATAACTTAGCGGAGGTTCTCCATCTACGAGGTTACCATTCAACGTCAACTGTAGCATCTGCCACGTTTTATCAATATCCAGATCAACCTGACAATCATGCACACTAACCTCTCCCGATTGAATGGAATTCAACAACTCATCGGTTACTACCACATATCTACCCGACATGCCCATCGCGTTATCCCTCCTGACATTTCCTTCTATTATTCCCCATTAACCGCGCATGTTACATCAGAATCGGGGTAAAAAGGAAAAAGGGCACAATAACGTCACCCTACAACGATCATGTGGGGAGCGTAAACGAACCATTTCCTAAGGAGGATATCCCGATGAAAAAATTTGACTACAGTCTTAATTACGAGGAACTCGATCTGCGCAAGCAGCCTGAATTATATACCGTTGGCCGGGGCGAGCAAGGGGTACTCATGGTGGAACCCTACAAAAGCGAGATTCTGCCGCACTGGCGGTTCAAAACACCTGAGATTGCGACAGAGTCATCGAAGAAGATCTATGAACTATTTTTGCAGTATAAGAAAAAGGGGGATTTCATTGGCATGGATATGGCTCGCAAGTTTTTACAGATGGGATACACTCGGGCGAGACGTTATACCAATCATAAAGGCGGGCGCAAATATTCGAAGCAGGATGGCTCGATCCTGCCTTATCAGAACGATCCGGTGAAGGCGGAAGCAGCAGCCATTTTCAAAGCGCAGTGGGAGGTAGCGAAGAAAGATCCCGACTACGTGAAAATGATGAAAAATCATCGGGAAAAGTACGAGTCAGAGGAGGGCTAGGCGCATATCTGAAATCATTGACTTGTGGAAACATATGGTTCAGAATCTATCTTGTTACTGTTTGTTTTCCACCACTATTTTGGAGAAAAGAGGCGCAGCCGACTATGACAGATTCGTTTATACAATTAAACACAGGCCAGAATACCAACATCAACGAATGCGCTCAGCTTCAGGTGACGATCAAGTGCACATCCGCCCCCTCTGCCCTGGATGTTAGCTGTTTCATGGTAAACGAAGCAGGAAAAGTTCCATCGGACGACTATTTTGTATTTTACAATCAGGAGGCTGACCCGCATAACAGCGTTCGTTTGCAACAGATAGAGGAATGGCAGTCTACTTTTGTACTGGATACGCATAAATTGCGGCAGGCCTCTGTAGAAAAATGTGTGTTCACGGCTACACTTGATGCGGGACATACATTCGCCGATGTTCGTACATGCCAGGCGGTTGTTCAAGCGGGTTCCCAGCAGATTACGTATGAGATTACGCAGGCCACGGAAGAAACAGCGCTTATTTTCATTGAAATTTACAAGTATCGTGACGAATTCAAAGTTCGGGCCATCGGACGTGGTTTCTTTGGTGGATTACAGCCGCTGGCAGAATCCTTCGGGGTAGAGATTGAAAGTAACGAAGCCTCGGAAGCCGAACAAGCTCTGCTCACAGCACAAGCTGAAGTGGCAGCAGCCTCTTCCCAAACCACATTACCTGTTGCTGAATCAGTCCCGAGCCCTCCACCACTGAACTTAACCAAAATCGATCTGCTCAAGCATAAAGTAACCCTGTCTCTCCAAAAGAAAAAGGTTGAACCTATTCAGGCACGTGTTGCCGTTGTATTCGATGCATCAGGCTCCATGTACCATCTTTATCGTAAAGGCATCGTGCAAGAAGCCTTTGAGCGGATACTGGCGATTGCATCCGCATTTGATGATAACGGAGAATTAGACGTATGGTTCTTCGCCAAAGACTTCTTACGTGCCCCTAGCGTTACCGCCAAAGATTTCGAGAATTATATTGAACGTACATATAAGCTGGGTAGCAAAGGCGGTACCAATAACGAACCTCCTGTAATGCAAGATGTCATTCATAAGTACACCATCGAGGAACCCAATGTAAAGATTCCAACGTATATTATCTTTTTTAGCGATGGCGGGGTTAGTCAAAAAGGAAAAATCAAGCGATTGATTACCGAAAGCTCAACCAAAAATCTGTTCTGGCAATTCGTTGGTTTAGGTAGAGCCAATTACGGTGTTTTGGAAAATCTCGATGAGATGGAAGGGCGTTTCATTGATAACGCTAACTTCTTCGCACTAGACGACATCTCGAAAATCAGCGATGAAGAATTGTATGATCGTCTGCTCAATGAATTTCCAAGCTGGATTAAGGAAGCTCGGGCCAAGGGCATTCTGGCCTAAAATGTTCATCTTCTATGCTTAATTCAGGCTTGTAGCTTTAAATTGCAATCTTAGAATCGTGGTCTTAACATGCTTCCGACAATGCGCAGCATGGACTTGCGTGGCATGAGGCGGGAGAACTGTGCTGTCCAGTAATTCCGGGTTCCTGGTACTGCATATGGCTTGCCTTTCTCCAGCGCCCTCATGGCCACTGCCACGACATGCTCAGGTGTATCCCGTTTGCCTACAGAAGCTTCACTAGCACCTACCACATCAAAGAACGGCGTCTCGGTTGAACCCGGACATAGTGCCAAAAATTGAACCCCACGCTTCCAGTTTTCTTCATATAACGCCTCTGTAAAAGAAAGTACAAATGCCTTTGTCGCCCCGTACACCGCCATAAACGGATCGGGTTGGAAAGCTGCCGTCGAAGCCACGTTAATAACCGTGCCATTCTCCTTCTCTAACATGCCTGGCAAGAAAAGATGCGTCATGTTTGTCAAAGCTAATACGTTCAACATAATCTCATCCTGTTGCCGCAAACCCGACAATTGTTCAAAGTAACCATGAGTAGCGAATCCAGCGTTATTGATCAAGATATCAATCTGTATTTCCCGTGTCTGACATTCCTCATATACCTTCTGTGGCGCGTCTAATTCGGAGAGATCCGATACGATCACTTCTGCCCTTACTTGATATGTACGTTTGATTCGTTCTGCCAATTGTTCCAGCTTAGACTCCGTTCTTGCTATTAGCACAACATGGTTACCCTTCGAAGCCATTTCGAGTGCAAAAACTTCACCTATTCCTGAAGAAGCTCCTGTAATAAGTGCCCATTGATGTTGTTTTATCATTTCTCATCCACCCTTTGCATGAATATAAACACATGTTTTCTATTGGAAACACTGTTTCTTTATAGAATCATCGTAACCAATATTCATGATCCTGTCAAATTCAATCTGTTTAACTCAACTTCAGAATGTAGTGCTTACTTTCAAGAATCCAATTAAATTGACGTGATCTGGCGTAAAACAGTAGAATGACCTTAAGCAAAGGAAACGTCGCAGTCTCTGTTTAACAACAATACGGTTATGAGGATGAAATCAATGAAGGATACACATTCGGGTTCCACGGAATCTGCACATACGGTAACAACTTTTCAGGAAGCCAGACTGCAGCACTCGGATAATCTTCGGCAAAATGTTGTGCATGCTGCTGCTGCTTTATTACAAGAGCATGGACCCGAAGCCGTCACGGTACGCCGCGTAGCCGAACGCATGGAATGCTCTACTAAGATCATATATAACCTTTTTGGCAAAAAAGAAGGGTTAGCCAAACATCTATATTTAGAGGGATGCTCTGTTATGGCTCAGCATTTTGAAGCTGTTCCCCGGCAAGCATCGTTCGAACAATATTTCCGTGATCTGGCCTACGTCTACTGGGACTTCGGCATTTCTCAATCCAGCTTCTATCAGCTGATGTTTGGAGGTTCTTTTTCCGAATTCAAACCGGACGGAGAGACGTTACAGGGAACAGCGACTGCACTAAAGCAGGTGTCTGGGTTAGTTGAGTCAGCCATTGAACAAGGAATGATTCAGGTGCAAGATCCCCTGCTTGCGGTGCGCATGATCTGGGCTCCCTTACATGGTGTGATACATCTGTACCTGGGAGGACATATTGAAAACGAAGAAGCCGCCAAAACCCTCTATGATCATACGTTAGCTATGGTTATAGGCTCTCTTGTGAACAAATCTGCGAATGGATAAATACAAGATTGCTGCATGTAGAAACGGTTAAAATTAAACGTAAAAGGAGCCTGTCCGCTCGCGTACGTAATACGCTTAGGACAGGCTCCTTTTTCTTTTGCTACTCTATTTCGGTGTACTGAATAGATCAATTTAGATCATTTTTATCATCTACAGCCGGCTTAGCGTGCTTCCTGATTTTCCGCTTCCCAGCGTGCAATTTCCTCACGAACTTTCGGCGCTACTTCTTTGCCCAGTAGTTCAATCGCGTGCATAACCTCATCATGCGGCTGTGTACCCAGTGGTGTATGCAACATGAAACGGGTGATGCCAACCTCTTTGCGCAGATAGATGATTTTCTCAGCGACGGTGTCCACATCCCCTACGTACAGCGCACCTTCCAGGCTACGTGCCGCATCAAATGTTTCTCTGCCATAATGTCCCCATCCGCGTTCGCGTCCCAGCTGGTTCATTACCGCTTGTGCAGGGCGGAAAAACTTCTCTACCGCATCATCGGTTGTATCGGCAACAAAGCCATGAGAGTGGGAAGCAACGGTTAACTTGGAAGCGTCGTGTCCGGCATGTGCGGCTGCTTTTTTGTACAGCTCCACAAGAGGTGCGAATTGTTTTGGACGACCACCGATAATGGCAAGCACCAGCGGCAATCCGAGCAGACCTGCACGGACAACCGATTCCTGATTACCGCCGCTGCCAATCCAGACCGGAAGCTTCTCCTGCACTGGACGCGGATAGATGCCCAGGTTGTTGAAGGAAGGGCGATGTTTGCCTGACCAGGTTACTTTTTCCGACTCCGTCAGTTTCAGAAGCAGGTCCAATTTCTCGTCGAACAATTCATCATAGTCGCCCAGATCATAGCCGAACAATGGGAAGGACTCGATGAATGAGCCACGCCCTGCCATAATCTCCGCACGTCCATTTGAAATACCGTCCAATGTCGCAAAGTCCTGGAACACACGTACTGGATCATCCGACGACAACACGGTTACCGCACTGGTCAAGCGAATGTTTTTCGTCTGCGAAGCTGCCGCCGCAAGAATGACTGCCGGGGATGAAGCCGCATAGTCCGAACGATGATGCTCCCCTACACCGTACACATCCAGACCCACTTGATCTGCCAAAACGATTTCTTCCACAACATCACGAATACGCTGCGCGTGGCTAATTACTTCTCCTGTATTAACATCCGGGTTTGTTTCCACGAATGTACTAATTCCGATTTCCATGATATGTTCCTCCCTGTGTATGAAGCGATCCGTCGTTCATCTAACCTATTGTAAGTAGATCACCTTTTGTTATATACCTTTATATTGGACTATTTTGAGCAGAAATACAAGTACCCTCTGTTTCCAGAGGGTACTTTTCTTCTACAACTTCCTTCCGACATACAGCAGATGAGACGAGATTCCCAGAATGGAAGGGTCTTTGGCCGCCTCAATCAAGTATTGAAGCAGTTCTTGCTCCTCGCCCCGTTCCTTCCAATAGTACTCCTGTTCATCCGTGATCATTGCTTTAAGGCTGGAGGAACCAATCAGCTGAACAGTCTCGAAGCCCTGCTGTTCCATGAACGGCACAACATCCTGCACATGAAAATAGTATGCTCCCGTAAAGCGGCCCTGATCCTGATGATCAAATGTGCCTCTTTCTACAAAAGACCGGATCGCATCCATGCTGTCATTGGGCCTCCAATGATGCGGCGATTGCAGTGAGTTGATGCTCATCCGCATCCGGGTCTGTACCGCCACAAATACAACGCCTCCCGGTTTTGTTACCCGATAAAGTTCACGCACTGCCGCCTCCCGCGCTTCTTCCTGTTGCAGATGATACAGCGGCCCCAGCATAAGCACCGCATCATAGGTTTCATCGGCAATCCCGTTCAGATGAGTCGCATCCAATACATGAAATCCCTCAAACTGCTGTGTCAGCCCAAACGCTTCGGCCTTTTCTCGTGCTTGTTCTACGGATGAAGGTGTAAGATCCGATAACGTAACCTGGTATCCCCGTTTGGCGAGTTCCATCGCATATTTCCCTGGTCCAGCACCGTTATCCAGAATCAGACCGCTTGGCGGAAGATGTTCGCGAATATAATGCATGTTAATGATGAATTCAATGGGTTCACGCTCCAGCCTGCCCCACTCATCAAAACCGGAATAATATTGAATAATGCGCTCTCGATCTCTGTCCATCTCTTGTACACCTGCCCTTTTCTCTGGAATTAAGCTTGACAGAACATCAAAAAGACCTGCCACCTCAGCTAAGAGGCGACAGGTCTGACCTTCGCGGTACCACTCTTTTTGTTCATAGACAGGATTATACCAACCTATCCTTCCATAACATCTCATGACCTGATGACGGAGGTTACTCGTCAGAATCTACGTGGAACGCATTCGATCCTGCCGCTCACAGGTGAGTTGGGGACAGGCTGGACTGTCTCTCACCGAATTGACAGTTCTCTGAACCAAGCCATATACCTTAATACTCCTGATCATTGCGTTTGTTATTTTAATTTTACCAAGTATAGTTCTCCTAAATATTTACTGTCAACTCTAAATTCACAATAAACCAGAATAGTTCACTCATTTATAAAATACAAACCGTATTACATCAACCCTTCTTATTTTTGCATCTCTTCCACTAATGGTACAGCTATTTTAGCTTCCGGTTCTTCTATACTGTACATCCATGGATATACAACGGCCGTATCCGATGTATACTTCTCATACCGATCAATGCCCTGATTGTCTCCGTCGCCTGCAAACTGGGTCTTGGTGGGCATACCATAGCTTCGTTCACCCTTTAAGAGCATAAATGTCTGATTCATCCCCCCGAAATGCGGATCATCACTATACCTCTCCACGTACAAATCCCCGTCCTTAAGGTAATATGTCCAATGGATTGTATAACCGCCAAGTTTTGAATCCACAACTTGTGGCTTCTCACCAATTGAAGGTAAAGTAACCGGCTCGAACTCACCCTCAATATATTGAACTTGATGATGGGCATACAGAGTCATTGGGGTATCCGGATTAATCTTCAGACCTGGGTTTACTTCAAAGCGCAATTCCATTTGATTTGAATGATCTGACGGCCATACGGCACCTTGCAACCGGGTACCATTCACATCCAGATCATATTTCAAATAGGGCAGTTGCAAGATGGCTCGATCCTGAGCAAGAATCACCCGGATTTGTGTCGGCGTAATGATGGCCTCCTTCACGAGTACTCCATCCGATTGCTGGCCCAGAGGGAGATTCAACACTCTTTTGCTCGTGCCGCTAAGCATCTCCGTTTTATCTAATCGTATACCGATATTCAGGGGCTGATCCATTCTACCTTCTTCTTTATGATACGCGAGTACATAAGATGAGGCTTGTTGATTTAACGTATCCAGGTTATAGAACTGTTCTGATATATATTCACCATGCGCTCCTGGCTTACCGCTTATACTCGGTGCAACCGAATCTAATGTCTGTCCTTTCTGATCATAAATCTTCAAAAAAGGATAAGCATACTCACGGACATCAGACTGGTCAAACGTTAACGATGTAGACAGCATCACTTGATTATCTTTCTCGTTGAACACACTCACTGCAAGTTTACCCAAGCCGTCTTTATGAATATCAAACCCTTGTGACTGCCGCTGGGAAAGATCCAGGTTAATTGCCTGTTCCTCGGGAGCCAACACCTGGACTCCATTTACTGTGAAATCAACATTGGCCTCTTTTGCTGACGGTGTCCACTCCGTTTCAAAATAACCTTTGTATACTCCGTTCGCCTGATCAAAATCATGATAATACCTGCCTTCGATTTGCTTCCCCGTCTCATCCCGCAGGCCGATCGAAGGGAATCTTACCGTATCCCCTTTGTACTTACCGGGGTTCAAGGTATACAAAATAACGGTACGATTATCATCAGTAAAGGCAGTATCGAGTGTTAATGTTACCCCGCCGACTGTCACCGATTGATTCAGTTTCTGTCCAAGTCCATTTTGCAGCGCATTCTGGATACCACTCCGGTGATCCAACAGGTCAAACCAGTCATAGTGGACTGCTGCATATACAGGTGTCGCCATAAGAACAACGGCTGCTGTTCCGATCAGTGTGGTTTTTTTCCATCTCGGGTTCCGACGTACATTTTCTTTCCTCGCTGAAGCATGAAGCTCAGGGCAACGTTCTTGATCCTTTTGGATCTGATCCCACATGGCATTAAAATCGGGATAATGGATATCCGCATCATTTTTCAGATGATGAGACAATCTTTTTTCTGTTTGTTTCACTGTACACTTCCCCTTTCTGATATTGTTTGCTGGCCTTCTCCCATTTTTTCCTCAGCAGACGAATTCCCTTATATATTCTTGACTTCACCGTACCCAGCGGAACTTCCAGCGTTTCGGCCGTTTCCGATAAACTGAATTCGTTCATATAGCGTAGCAGAATGGCTGAACGTATTTTCTCAGGCAACTCCTGAACCCATTGTTCCCAGAGATCCGAATCCTCCGCATGCTGAGCCACCTCGTCAACCGGATCAACCGTTCGTTGCGGCGTGAGCATAAAAAGCCTTTTTTCCCGTTGCTTGGATGCATGCTCTCTTTTCATAAAATTAAGGCAGTGATTCACTGTGATTTTCATCAGCCATGTTTTCATGTAATCTACCTTCCTCCAATCCTGACGGAAGACGGTAACAAAAACGTCGTGGCATACATCTTCCGCATTCTGCGCATGATGGAGCATGTAGTAACACGTCCGGTACACATCTTTGTTGTACATTTCGAACAGTTCTTTTTCAGTCAAACAACTCTCCTCCTTTCTCTGCATCAGCCTTTTCAAATCTATAGACAAAGCCGATCCTTCAAAGGTTCATTCTTCTTCTTTCAGCACAGCCAAAAAAGAACGTTCACTTCCACAGCAATGCAGAAATGAACGTTCTTCATGGATGAAGACAAGTATATTTGAACTCACGTACAGTGCAGTCCCTGAACGACAGCAGCCTAGATCTTTTTCACAAATTCGGACTTCAACTTCATCGCGCCCAAGCTATCGATCTTGCAATCAATATCGTGATCTCCATCGATCAGACGAATATTCTTCACCTTGGTTCCTTGTTTCACGACGAGTGAGCTGCCTTTCACCTTGAGGTCTTTAATGACCGTAACAGTATCCCCATCATTCAGTACATTTCCATTGGCATCACGCACAACTTTGGATTCCTCAGCGTCCCCTTGATCTGCTTCCAAAGACCATTCATGCGCACATTCCGGGCAAACGAGCAAATTTCCGTCCTCGTACGTATATTCCGAATTACATTTCGGACAATTAGGCAAAGTAGACATATGTATTAAACTCTCCATTCTAAAATTGGCTTACATGCAAGTATACGGGATTTGGGCCGTTTGTTCCATACGATGGATCACTGCAACACGGTTTAACTTATATGGAAGGTTCCACCTACACCGAATTTAAACCAAATTTAAACTTGATTCTACCCTTGCTTTAAGGAAATCCGCTTAATATATAAGTATCCAAACAGACGAAATCATTTTATAAACCTTACGGACATTGTCCTCTGCTTATATTTCCATGCCAAAGGAGTTTCTGCTTATGTCATCCTATGTTTTCCCCATTCAGACCGCGTTTATCATCTTTGTCATTGCTTCCATGTTTTTGCTGGTGCCGTGGTTAATCTATGGTTATCGCAAAGACGGCTTCTTTAGCTGGTCCCGGTTTGCCGTCAGCTTTTCTTTTATTTTCTTCCTCATGGCTGCTTACTGCCTGGTGATCCTGCCGCTTCCCGCGACTCGAAATAACTGTGCTGGCCACGCAGCGAATGCGGTGTATTACAACCTTCAACCCTTTATGTTCGTGAAAGACATTATGAGGGAAACACCGATCATCTGGTCTCAACCCTCTACGTGGATCAACATGATTAAGGGCCGAGCTTTCCTGCAAGTGCTGTTCAATGTATTACTGCTCATGCCACTGGGGGTATATATCCGGTATTTCTGGCAAAAGAGGGCGTTCTGGAAACATGCCTTCGTCGCTGGTTTCGGGCTTTCCTTATTTTTCGAAGTCACCCAACTCACCGGGTTATACGGATATTTCAGTTGTCCTTACCGACTGTTTGATGTGGATGATCTGATGTTGAACACCTCCGGTGCAGTGATTGGATTTTTCGCAGCCCCGCTAGTGTTGGCCTTGTTCCCGTCACGTGAGAGTATTCAAGCCAAGAGTGAGCAAATCGTGGAGCAAAACCGCGTCTATCCTGTGCCACAGTTACTTGCACTGCTGATCGATGGTATTGTGGTGGTGATTATCGCCAATCTCATGTCAATCTTCACCTTGTCCAACGATATCCAGGATGTACTAAATACGTCCACGGCGATGGTTATTGTTCTGTTCTTTATCCCATGGGTTCAAAGCGGAGTTACACCAGGCTCTGCCGTTCTCCGGTTCCGATATGTCGATCGTCAAACGGGTACTCCGACGCTTTCAACACTATTGAAACGATTGATTGCTATCTATGCTCCGTGGCTTCTGTTAACGGTTATTCAACTGGTAAGTAAATATGCATACCCTAACTATCGAGATGATGTCATTCAGCCTTATCTCGTCTGGATTTCGCTCGGTATCAACATGGTGTACTTTCTCGTGTATATCATCCTGTTTATCCATGTGTTGGTCGTGATATTCTCGGGTGGAAAACGTTCCTTCTACTTCGACGAAGTCTCCCGTACGCGAGCCTCGCGTAAATAATAAATCAAGTGTACTCTCTCTTACAGGGACGATCACATAGGCAAAAAAGCGGCCTTTCATGGTGAATCCATGAGGCCGCCTTTGAATTTTCGGATACCGAATCTGATATCGAAATTAATACTGAAATCTGTAAAGTTGTTGAACTCTCTGCATAACATCAGACTTGTGAAATGAAGGATGTCTTACTTAACCCCCAGCAGTTCGCGTTTGGACGCCTCCGGGTCATGCACAACCTCGATCTCATGGTTGAAAATGAGTGTCGCCCGATTCTCACGATATTCAGGCCATTCGATTCCTGCTGTCTCCGGCTTGCCGTTTTTCGCGAAGGAAATCCAGGCATCCTGTACCTTGAGAGCAAGCGCTTTAGCCGCTTCATCCGGCACAGCCTTCATGAATTTCAGCGTATCCAGCGTGTTAAATACAAAGAACATCTCAATGCTGTGGATCGCTCTTTTCAGAAGGGGATGCTCCGGCATCACCCAGTCAAAACGGTACATCCACACCGGGGCATGCTTCTGCTGTGCAGATGCATACTGTAGTGCTGACCGCCAGAAGAACATATCCGTCATGACTTGAGCTTGTCCATCCGCTGTCTTCGGATAACTATCCGCGATAGCAGCGCGATTCTCCAGATCCGGCGTCATGAAGTCGACACCCTGCACCATATCAATTTCGTTCGAGAATGGTACATCCGGCTGAATAAATAACGATCCCTCATGCAGTGTTGTGCCGATAAGTACAGAGACATCCTGTGCGAAACCCTCACTAACAGCCTGAAGTGGTATTTGAGGCAAAGTCTCACCATCGAGCACAGGTTGGAACAACAAGGCCATGCCTGCTCCGCTCTGCTGCTTCACCGTTTCTGCTGCCGCCATAATCTGCTCTACCGGAATGCTGTTCAGCTTAGCTAGGTTGTCTCGGTCCACACCAAGAACCTTCAACATGCCCTCACGCAAAGCCGAAGCTTGCTCAGACGGCATGAGCTGCGAAGCACCACTCTCCATGATGGCACGTTGGAACAGCCCTTTGGCTGCTGGCATCGCCATTAATGCGGCAATACTCATACTACCTGCTGATTCGCCGAACACCGTAACCTGACCCGGATCACCGCCGAAGGCAGTAATGTTATCTTTCACCCATTGCAGCGCAGCTACCTGATCCAGCAGGCCTGCATTGGATACATAGGAATCACCCAGCGGAGCCATATGCAGGAATCCTAGCGGCCCCAGACGATAGTTAATCGTCACCACGATAACATCGCCACGAACGGCTAGTTGTGTGCCATCGTATACAGGCAGACTGCCTGATCCGGTAACAAACGATCCCCCGTGAATCCAGACCATAACGGGAAGGGGGTGACTGCTTTCTTTTTCGGGTGCCCAGATGTTTAGATACAGACTATCTTCTGACTCTGGCGGCTTCTGCCCGCCCATCCACTCTGAATCCCGACGCGGTTGTATATTCTCAGGCCCGAATTCGGTCGCCTGTCTGATTCCTTCCCATGACTCGGGCTGTACCGGAGCTCGGAAACGCAGCTCTCCTACTGGCGGCTTCGCATATGGAATACCCTTCCATACACTTGCACCGTGTAAAAGCTCGCCTTGAACCGTACCATATTTCGTTTGAACCTGAAGTTCTCGCATTCCGCTTCTACATCCTCTCCGTGATTAAATACATTCATTGGTAACCATGATTAGAGCTTTATGAGGGCTAACCATGTGTATATATTTGAGTATAAATCTTCGGCATACCCATTTACAACTTTGCCCAAATGGATACATTGGGTCATGCCCTCTTTTGAGTTGGATTAAAAAATTCGATCTAAAAATTCTCCGAATGTATATCCCGTACTATAAAATTTTTCAGCAAGAGCAACTATGCTTTTGAGTAGAAAATTAAAAGTATTAAAAATAAATTCATTTACCAAAACGATTATCCAATCTCCCAACGGAATACATTTATAATAAGACGTATATTCCAAAAAATACAATATTTATTAGTAATGAGATTACAGTAAACATGGAAAAAAAAGAGTCATGCTTATACACAACTCTGCTTATATCGCTATTATTCAACTCTCCACTACTGGATATCGCACTGTATACTCAGCACCTTCAACCCATTTCCCGGCAGTGAAGTCCCGCCCTTTCACAACGACTCGATCCTTGTAAATCTCTACATGCAACCCTTCGCTACCCTCCAAATGATCATCCTCATCCGTCCATAGATAGGCAACAGAGGAGGCGTTGAACATGGTTGGCATTTGGCCTGCACCATCGTACATCGTATGCGGTGCTTGCAGTTGCCAATGCGTATGTCCAGAGAACAGAATTGCTTGTGGGTACTTGGCCAGCACGGCCTTCAGTTCTGCATCCTGATTCACGCCATACCAGCCTTGTGCCTGAAGCGATCCCGCAACGGTGTCCATTAACGGCTGATGGATAAAGATAAAAATGGGATGATCTGGCGTAGCCTGTTCAGCCAGCTTCGCATCCAGCCATTCCAGTTGTTTAGACGACATCTCACAGTCCTTCGGATGCGGCTGCTCCGTACCAAGGAAGATATAATGATATCCATCGATCCAATGATCGTGGTACGTTCCCTTCATTCCTGTCGCCGCTTCAAAATCAATCAAACGCCGATGCCATAATCCCGCAACGGTAATGGTTTCAGCTCTAGCGGATATGTCTGCGTGAATTTCCCCTTCATGTGCGGTCTGCCCTGGTAGCACGAATTGGTTGCCAGCCAGTTGCTGAATCAGCGCCGCTGACTCCTCCGCAGTCTGTTTCACCGGATGCTCTAACTCCGCATCTTGCTCCAAGATCCCCGCTACCTGGCCTTCATTCATCTCAAGCAGAACCAGGGGCGGCTTCTGCCAGATGACTGCACCAATATCATGATTACCCACCGTGAAACGTATCTCCGGCAACTTCTCCGCATATTGCTCCCAGATTCGCTGCCATTCCCGATACTCGCTCGGCAACCCGCGGTCGGTTACATCACCCACATGCATAATGCCACTGCTTCCATGGCTGTAAGAGGCAATATCCGCAAGCGCCTGCTCCAGATGCCGGTTATGAATATGATCTGCCTTGTCCCGTACATGTGTGTCTGTGATCACCTGGAAGGTAGCCAGTGGCTGCTCAGTAGTACTCATTACGAATCACTCCATTTCAGTCCAATAATGCCTATCAAAATAAAACCGATCCATACCATCGACGTCAGCCGCAGTCGTTCACCAAAGAAATAATGCCCCACCACGCCAATCATCGTGATCCCCACGCCTGACCAGATCGCATAGGCCACAGCCAGCGGCATATACTTAACGGCATAATTCAGAAAGGTGAAGCTTGCGGCGTAACAAACAAACATCATCACGGAAGGCCACAATCTGGAGAAACCATCCGACACTTTAAGTAAGATCGTGGCACTCAGTTCCAGACCAATGGCAAGTGCCAGCAACACCCAGCCCAGATAAGTCTGACTACTCGTCATCGGCCTAACCCACCGGAGAACAATTCATGGAACGTCTGGATTGTGCGATCCGCCAGTTGTATTTTCCCAGACTCACCAATGCCAATCTTGTAGCCTGCTCCAGCAGCTCTCGCCATCTCCATATCCCCGTCCGTGTCCCCAATCACCATGACCTGCTGCGCCTGTACACCGAGTCGCTCACAAGCAAGTAGCAACATATCGGGAAACGGTTTTCCGCGGTCTACCAGATCCGTTCCAATGATGACATCGAAGTATGCGTCCAGCCCCATCCATTGCAGATGTTTGACTGCACTTGCCGTTTCATCGGCTGTCACTACGCCCATTTTCAACCCCTGCTCGCGAGACTGCTCCAAAAACTCTCTCACACCGGGTAGCGGATGCGCCGGACGATGTACCTCCATCGCTTCCTCGGCCTGTGCGAGGCATGCTCTTACGATCATTTTGGCTTCTGCCCAGCTGAGTCCTGCACGATATCCATGCCACGTCAGCACGGCATATACTTCATCCATCGTACCCATGGCGAGCGGGCCCCGGACATCATAACCGTTCATCCGTCCCTGTTCATCGTGAAACGTGCCCCAGATCTTTGGAAGATCGGCTTCATCCATCTCTAGACCACGAATAAGCAGTTGTTCTCTGAAATCATTCAACACACAATCTGTCCAGAACCCCCACATGCCTGTAAAATCAAGCAACGTCCCATCCTTATCAAACAGAATGGCTTCAACCTGCATCTGTGTTCTATCGTCTACTCTATTCTCTTGCATGGACTAAACTCCTTGTCTGTGATCGTAATGAATGGAAAGGGCGGTACGTGGTGTACCGCCCTTTTTGCTTAGGCACTAAAGCTTATACATGAGAGGGGATGCAAACTTCATGTATTACAATGAATTATTTTGCAATGCGATCCAGTTCTTTCTGTGCTTTCTCTTTGGCTTCCTTCAGCGCCTGCTCTGCAGGAACATTGTTGATCTGCACTTTATCCGCTGCTTCTTTCAAGGCATCATTAATTTTGCCGCCTGTTGGATCACGGAATGGAGCTGAAGCATGTGCTGCCTGTTGCAATGGCACCGTAATCTGTGGATGCTCTTCGCTGAATTTCTTGAAGTCTGGATCTTGCTGTGCAGATTGGCGTACCGCAATGTAACCTGTGTTCATCGACCATGAAGCGGTGTTCTCGGTTTTGGAGAAATACGTCAGCCATTTATACGCTGCCTGTTGTTGCTCTGGACTAGCTGCTGCCGGAATACCTGCAAGAATTGCACTCGCTACAGGTTTACCTTCGCCAATGCCTTCCCAGCCTGGCTGTTGCATGGCCGCAACGATTTTAAAATCCAGATCGCCTTGGTCACCACTTGAACCGGTGTATCCAGCCGCTTTATTTTTCATCACATCGTCAATAGTCTTGTACCAATACTCCCAGCCTTGACCGCCATATTGAATGCCCATAATTTTGTCTTCGTTGATCCATTTACGGAACAGTTCCCATGTCTCGATCCATTCAGGGGAGTCGATCATCACCGTTTTACCGTCATCACTCAGAATTTTGCCGCCTTTGCCCATAACAGCATCGATCATGTTATCTCTGCCCCACATTGGCTCCCAGCCGTAGAAAGTGGTTTTTCCATTTTCTTTTTTGGACATCTTCGCGGCAGCCTCGGCAAATTTCTCCCATGTCGTCAGGCTTGCCGGGTCAATTCCGTTCTCTTTGAACGTATCCATACGGTAGTACATAATTTGAGTCGTGCCATACATCGGTAAAAAGAACTGCTTGCCATCTACATTCCCTTGTTCCAGGAACGTTTGAATAAAATCGTCTTTTTTGAAGTTCGGGTCAGCCGCGATCATCTCATCCATAGGTACATAATAACCTTTGCGGGCCCAGTCAATATTGGCACTCAGAACGGCAGCAGGTACTTTCTTGGACGCAATGGCCGCTTGAAGTTTCTGCTCAGTCTCCGTGTAATCAGCTTGTACAATCCCTTTTACAACCACTTCATTCTGCGAAGCGTTGAAAGCATCAATTTTCTTCTTCATATTGTCGCCCAGGTTACCGCCCAGACCATACCAAAACTCAATCTCCACCGGCGCTTTGGCCTGAGTGTCCGTGCCGCCGCTAGCAGCCGCTGTTGAATTCGATTCTGCCGGGGCTTGTGTTCCACAAGCAGTTATTAAAGCGAAGCTTGCGGCGAGTACCAGCGACATGCCACCTTTCCAGCTCAGGTTCAGTTTCTTTTTCAAAGTCATGCCTGACTTGCTCCAATTCATTGTTGTTCCTCCTGTTTTTGGGTGACTTTATTAGACAAAAGGTGAAGCATATCAATTCTTGTTTACGCCAGCCGTCATGTTCACACTCTGCATAATCGTTTTCTGGGTGAACACGAAAAGAATAAGTAAAGGTGCGATGGTAAACGCACTTGCAGCCATAATCTGCGGCCAAGCCAGTCCATAGGCACCGCCTTCCACGAAGAAACTTCGCAGCCCGGCAGATACCAGCTGTAGGTCAGGATTTTTGGTGATAAGCATTGGCCAGAAATAGTTGTTGTACTGTTCGATGAATGTAATCAGCACCATCACGGCGAAGCTGGAGCGAACGAGCGGTGCAATAATCGTCCAGAGAATGCGGAAGTGTGATGCCCCGTCCAGCTGTCCGGCTTCTACGAGTTCATGAGACACCTGCATAAAGGCCTGACGAATCAGGAAAATGGAGAACACACTGACACAGTTGGATACGATCAGGCCCGTGTAGGAATCCAGTAGATTCAGCTCACTTAACACCAAGTAACCTGGCAGATATACGGCTGTGCTCGGGATCATGTAACCCACCAGAATGATGGCGGTCAACGTTCCTTTGAGGCGGAATCTCATATGAGTCAGGGCATATGCCATCATGCTGGAGTTCACAATCTGGAGCAGACAGATCGCTATGGCGACCCCGGTGCTGTTCAGCATGTACCGTGCAAACGGTGCGGCGTTCCAGGCATCCACGTAGTTCTGCCACAGAAATGTCTCCGGCCAGAAGGTCGGCGGGAACTGCCAGATTTCATCATTTGTTTTGAATCCGCTAATGACCATCCAATAGAACGGAAAGGCAGTGGCAAGTGCAATAATAGCTAGCACCAGATAGCGAAGGATGGCACTGATTTTTACTTTTTTACGGGATGCCTTATGCATCTCTCTGGGCTTCATTTGGCTAGTGTTACTTTTGGGCATGGTCATTGTCATTAGTAGTGCACCAGGCGTCTGCCAAGTAGGAAGGAAACTCCCGATAACAGCACGCAGATCAGAATAATAACTACAGCGATCGATGAAGCTTCTCCGACGTTAAACGATTCAAAAGCAGACTGATAGTACATATACAGCAAGGTTCGAGTTGATCCAGCAGGTCCACCTTGAGTCATGACGTTAATCTGGTCGTAAGCCTGTAGCGATTGAATAGTCAGAATGATCGAAAGGAAAAAGGTCGTTGGTGAGATCAGCGGCAACGTAATGCTTCTGAACTTGTCCCAAGCTCCCGCCCCGTCAATCGAGGCTGCTTCAAGCAGATCGGAAGGCAGATTCCTTAGAGCTACCAGATAGAACACCATCGCCCAACCAATGGACTTCCACAAGGTTACAATCAATACTGCAACAAGTGCCCAATCCATATCGCGGAGCCATCCAATCGGTGATACTCCTACCCAGCCCAGCATCAGATTGGCTAGTCCCACTTGCGGTTCAAAAATCCATGACCAAGCGATGGATACGGCAACCGTTGGTGTCACCCATGGTGAGAAGAGTAATGTGCGAAAAATACCGGATGATTTCATTTTGCTATTCATCAGCATCGCTAGTGCAAGTCCTCCCACAATCGTAGGGATCACACTCCCGAGTCCGAACAACAGCGTCACTTTCAAAGATCGATAGAATTCAGAGTTCGTTAGCAGGTACGTGTAGTTATCCAACCCGACGAACAGCTTGTCCGGGCTCATGAAGTCCCAGTCCGTAAAACTGAGATATACGATGTATCCCAGAGGCCCCAGCCAGAAAATCAACAGCGGGATTAGAGCAGGCAACGTGAATAGAACCGCCTCCGACTCCCTCCAACATTTCAAACGCAATTCTCCCACTCCTTATTGTCCAAATTTTCTTTAACAATTGGCAATTTATAGATGTATATTGGCTTGTTTAATCTTCTGTACAAAAATGATTGTACATTCGAATTGAAAAATCTATTTCGGGGTTGTGTTAAAATTCGAAGGAGTCATGTAAAATATGAATATGTTCGTGGAAACGTTTATTCTATTGCCGAGGTGACATTGTGGGAAAAGAAATTGTTGGGAACCCGAATCATTTATCGTTACCTGATCGGTCTGCACTGAGGGAGAGAGTCATCGAGGCGATTGCCAATACGATGGATCTCTATGGGGTTAATCATACGTTTGGTAAATTGTATGGTGTGATGTATTTCGAAGACCGTCCGATGACGCTGGAAGAGATGAAGACCTCTATGAATATGAGTAAAAGCAACATGAGTTATGCCGTTCGTTCGTTAACCGAGTCTCAAATGATCTATAAGCTGGACGAGAAAAAGGAGCGGCAGGATCAATATGTGGCGGAGACTGACTTCTTTCGCACGTTTCAAAATTTCTTCGGATTAAAGCTGCAGCGGGAAGTGGATGTGATGCTGGAAGGCATCCGCGAGGTGATCCCTGACCTGACAACCATGATTCTAGCGAAACATACAACTGCACAAGAACGGGAAGAGGCATTACGAGATTTGCACAAACTCCAGCATGCAGAGCAATACTATGTCTGGCTTCAAGGATTCGTGGATCGGCTGCGAGAGGGTAAGCTGTATGAACAAAAATCAGAAATACCGGAACAGCAGGACTAGCCTTGTTGAGCATAGACTTAAAGATGTCGGATCTTAGCAGAATAAATTTAGCAGCAGATATGAGATTGAGATCAATCCATTATGAATAAGCATATACAACAAAGAGCTTTACCCAGCCGATGAATGGCTTTGGGGACAGCTCTTTTGAAACCTACATATGTCTGAGTATAAAAGATAAACTTGGCCTTGATTCAAAATACAAATATTTGGAATCCGTTGTTTGAATGTAACATGCACCATTCCACTTATCATCTACAGGAAAAAGGATCGATGTGAATTCCACTTTTTCTGCAGAGTCATTGCCATTGTTTATCTGTATTGTAATTGGTTCATTATAGACATATTCTATGGCGCCACTCTTTTTTATATCTTTGACCTCATCTTCTGATAACGGAGCATTGCCACCTGACATCATATCTCCTTTTTCAAATACGATTAAAGAGAGAAGCTGATCAAAAAGTTGCGGATCTTCTTTTTTATTAATTGATTTCTGTTCTTCAGCGCGATAAAGATGTATCAGATCTGGCTCCCATTTTTCCGGTTCACTGCTCGGATGGAGATACCAACCGAGTGTGAAGCCTAAAGCAACCGCGATCACCACAATAATAGAAACAGATGTATTGAGCTTCATCCCTTCACCTCTCATGCTCGTTTACGTTATAGTATACTGTGAAAACATTATTCATGATTTCCATAGTCCCTATGCTACTTCAATCTCAATAGATAAACAAAAAACCACCCCCTCGGGTGGTTTTCTGCTTCCATCTTTTTAGTTAAAAAAACTACTTCTGTGCTGCAGCTTCAATATCTGTGTAGGCCCAGTGTGTTGCTGGCACGTCGCTAAAGGATGGCGTGGCCACTCCCGTCAGCGGTGTACGTTTGAACAGGACGTTCAGCACTTTTACCGCTTCTGCACGGGTAAGTTTGCTGTCTGGTTTGAATGTACCATCATTGTAACCCGTCATCAGACCAGTGGACTGCACATAGGCAATCGCATCGGCTGCCCACAGATCAGCGGCTACATCCGTAAAGGAAGTGGCTTCTGGTGCTGTTCCTGTGGTATCCGTTGTTGTTACAGCGTTCGTTTGTTGCTTCTGCAACCAACGGTACGCGATTGTTGCCATCTGTGCACGCGTAATCGAACCTTCCGGTACAAACGCTGTGTCACTGAGACCGTTCATGATACCTGCGGCCTGTGCCTTTTGAATCTCACTCGTTGCCCAATGTGTTGCGGCTACATCGGCAAAGGTTGTACCCGCCGCCGTAGCTGTTGCTGTTTCACCCGGCAGATTACGAGCCAGCATTGCAGCCATCTGTGCACGTGTAACGAACGCATCTGGACGGAAATCGGCACCGAAACCTTGGATGTATGGCTCATTCGTCTTTTGAGAGGCTTTCAGCCCATCTACGACAACCAGTGTAAACGTACTGAACTTGGTTACCGTAAACTCAATGCCTTCGCTGTTATTAGCCAGTTTCACGAGTTTGCCTCGCAACAGTTCTTTCGTGCCATCACTGTGTTCAATGTACACAGCCAGGTTATCCAGAATCTGCTGACGAGCTGCCGCATCGGTTGGCAGGCTGTTGCCCAGTGGCAAAGTCAGCGTCACTTCACGGCTCTGCATATTCGTTTCGATCTCTACTGGACGAGCCAGTACACGAACATTCGTATTTGGAGCAACTTGCTGAATTACTTGCTCTTTCTTCGCCCGCTCTTCCAAGTCTTTGCGCTCGGATTCCTTTTTGAGTGGAACCACGCGGAAGTACAAGTCTTGATCGAATCCAGCAATGGACTTCGTTGGAATGGAGATTACAGCATTTTCGGTCGAAATTTCCAGTTTCATCGAACCGTCACTTAGATCTTTGACAGCTGTTTTTGGGACTTCGACCCGTGTCTCGGACACGGCATCTTTCGTATCTGGAATCACAATGCGTGCCGTATTGCTACCCAATTGTTTTGCTTTTTCAACCGATTCCTTGGCAATCGCATCTGTCATTTTGACCAAATCTTTAACCGTACCGTTGGTTTCGGTTGTACGTGTGATTGGGGTTTTGGTCAAGTTTGTGCCGTCAACACCGTTCACATCTACGACAATCTGCTCTTGCTTGGTCGTTGGTGCAGGTGTGGACGTCACTGGTGCAGATGATCCGCTGCCACCGCTACCACCTGTGTTGTTGCCCGGGTTAGGTGTGGAACCATTCCCATTACCGCTGTCACCGTTGGCTGTAAAGACAATTTTTACAGCACGTCCTGGCAACTCATCACTAAAGGCTTTATGACGAACCCATACTGTTTTGTTACCGCTAAAATCCAACTTCTGAATGGAAGCCAGATCAATCCAATTCAGTTTGCCATCGAATGAAATTTCCATCGTATCATTCAGACCTGTTATTTCGTTTTTAACGTCGTCCCCTTTTACATTAGGGGCAGTGAAGAAACGATTAATTACATATTGTAAATTGCCAATATCCTCATAGCTGTCTTGTTCATCAAGTACCCATTGTGCCAATTCCTTTTGATCTTCCACGCTAAGCTCTGCTCTTTTGGACAGGTCGAGGGCACCCGTACGATCAAAAGCATATTTCTCGAAGAAAGCTTCACCCTCCATTTGAGCTTCCATAGCACTTTGGAGCCACTGACTCATTGGATCAATTTTGGTGGCCTTTTCAATAGATTGATACGGGACAGTCAAAAGCCCTAACACTACCATTGGTTCCACGATATCTCCTTGGTAGAGTCCTTCCAACTTTTCATAGGCCATCGAATACAGATATTTATAAGCAAAAACATTTTTGTCTACTTTATTAGTGAGTTTCAAATATTTTTGACCAATGCTTCCATACTCTTCTGCTTCTTGGTCGTTAAAGTACTCTGATATATCTACCATCTTTTGTGCAAGTAGATCCAGTTTATTGCTCAAAGCAGTAAGCTCCGTTTGTTCCCAAACAGATTGTGCCAACATGCCAAGTTCAATCATGAGTTGAACCTGATTTTTATTCTCGTAATCTTCACTGACGTATTGGATCAAGAATCCTGCAATGAAATCTCTAACCTGTGGGTTTAAATTTTCGTAGCCGTCAGGAAATTTAATTTCTAAAGCCGGATCTTCCATAGCCTCGCGCATGGCTGTTTTATTTCCACTTTTCCTCGCAGCGTTCAAGACAGACAATACATCCGTGTTATTATCACTGGAGAAAAATTTGTCAAATGAGGTCTGGATTTGAACAAAGGATTCGTACCCCCCATCTGGCCGCTCCGCAATCATGTGATCTGCCAGTGCATTTGACTTTTGTATATCTTTCTTGATTCCATCTATTTTCTCTACATCTATCGGAAAGCTCATTTTAGGATGTTCTAGGTTTTTGTTGTAGTCCGCAATCTCCGATTGAATTTGTCTCAATTGGAACATCGAACCCAACATTTCATTAGTGGTCAGCGCCTTGTTAATTAAGGGGGTGAACCTTGCTTCATCATCGAGAGAAGTTAATAATTTGAATACAGACGACGGACCCTTTTTAAGTTGTAGCTCAAGCATAGCCGCTGTGATACGTTTTTCAATGCCTGAGAATTCAGAATATTTACCAACAAACTGATAGAACATACTGTCAGGAGCAGGTTGATCCAGATAGTTAACTTGTTGCATCTGCTTCGCATATAGTTCATCAAGAGAACTCATTTCATCCGGTCCACCGATGTCATGAATGAATTCAACCGCCTTTAAAGCTAGCTGCACGAGGTATTCAACTTGCTCTTTATTGGCGTACCCTTCACTGGTTGGTGGATCTAAATTAAGCATATATACTGCGATAGCCTTCTGATCCTCTGAGGATAATTGCTTGAAATCAGGCGTAGCTATGAAGTTTTTATCGCTCAGTAGTTCAACAGCATCAATTATAAAGTCATTTGCGTTGCCTTTATCCGCTGTTTTTATTAATTCGTTAAACTTTCTCAGTCCTGGTTCAAAGAACTCATCAAATGCTTTTTGCACATCGGATACCGTTTCATATCCATCTTGCTTGTGATCAAGCATCCATTGAGCAAGTTCATTTTTTTCGTCGTCGTTCTTAAGGGTGAACATCTTGTTCATATTAAATACAAATGGTCGGACGCCTTCGGTCACCCCTACTTGTGGAAGATAGGTTAAATATATTTTAAAAAGTGAGTCGATCGCCTCATTCATACTGTTGATATCCGTTGCTTTATTTATCTCTTTGTAATCATTAAGTTTCTCATATAACATTGCGAGCTGGCTATTATGGTAGATCGTAACAGAACTGTTTTTGAAAACAATATTGTATAGCAATATATTATCAATAAACATCGTCCAATCCGCACCATTCAGATGCATATAACGAAATGCAGCTTGTGTCCATTCTGCCTTGTCGACACCGGGGAAATAGGAGTTCCACTTCCCTAGCAAATTGTATACATATTCCATTTTTTGGCCTAAGGTCTCAATCTCGAACTGTCCGGGCATTACACTGACGTTATAAATCAGATTAAATGCATATACAGCATGATTGTCACTATCATATTGCACATCTAGTGGAATCAGCATAATCATACCTCTGGCAATCTCATTCTTTTGATCCTCGCTTAATGCTGCGTAACCTTGAGGCAGCTGTAACAATTCTCCTTCCTCAAGCAAATGACGAACATTAGCTATTTTTTCGCCAGGGTTGGAATCATCATACCCTTGTCTCTCCATGTTTAAAAGTTCGTATGGGTAAGATCGAGCACTTACCACACCTCCAGGACTTACAATCTGAAGCAACATCATAGCCACCAACATAAAACTTACTATCTTTCTGAACAAGGCTTCGCTCTCCTCTCATTTCATGTTTGATCCTTATACTTGTATCTTTAGACCTAGTTTAGAACACAACAATAAACAGATTCTAAACAAGAAATGATAATAAAAGGAAAAAAATCCACTCCATAGTTGAAAACAGAGTGGATTCCTTCATATTTTTCGTCAAAATTCATCATTTCAAAAAAAATTTAAGCGAAACTTCTTGTTAACGGTCCGGATTTACCTGATATTCACGCAGTCTCCCTTCATACACCAGCTTCAACTGCTCGCACTGGCGAAAATCATCCGGTGTCACAAGTGCAGGTAGCTTGTTCCACAGTTTGATGCCTGAGCGTTGCAGGATTTCGGCTACAAACTGTGAACAAAAATAGGAGTTGCTGAACTCTACTGGTTCCTTGAGTGTAATACCAAGAACGCCCAGCAGGTTGTACATATATTTCTGGCGGCTGCGAATGAAAATGTGCAGCACTCGTTTCATTTTTTCCACTTCACGCTCCGTAACCTGAAGCTCGTAGATGACACATGTCGTATTCGGATATTTACTATACGTCCCTGTCTGGATATCTTCCTTCACAAACCCACCATTCAGCGGATTGCTCGGATGTTTGCGACCGAAGCTGTACAATTCCGTTAATTCCCGGTCGAACGAGATGGAAGCGTGATTATACGGTGCTTTGGTGTAAGTCTGAATGACTCTTGTAAACAACGTACCTGTATTCGTCAGCAAAATATAAATCGAACGTTCATCGGTCATCCTCATATTTCCCCTTATCAAGTTGGCACTATTCCTTCATAATAACATAGGTACCCTATAATGGAATCTCACATTGAATAAGCAGGTGATCTTCGTACATGAACAGCTCTCTACTGACATTAACTCTGATTTTCGTAGCTCTACTCGTTATACATATTGTGTACAAAGTGATTGCCAAACTGCAGCCCGATAAGGATTATTCGGGCATTGGAACAAAAATTAAAACCTGGTGGGGCATGCTGGCCATCTTTTGCCTTGCTACCCTGTTTAATTCCATTGTCTCGCTGATCTCGCTCATGGTGCTGGCATTTTTCTCGCTGAAGGAATACTTCTCCATGATCCGTAACACCCGCAAAGCCGACCGCCGTCTATTTCTATGGGCATATCTCGCGATCCCGGTGCAGTTTTACTGGATATACATTGGGTGGTATGGCATGTTCATCATCTTTATTCCGCTCTATGTATTTCTCGTCTTGCCCATGCCACGTCTGATCAACAAGGGAACGATCGGATTCCTGCGTAGTGTCAGCTCCACCCAGTGGGGACTCATGCTCATGGTGTTTGGATTAAGTCATCTCGCTTATTTTCCGTTTGCCTCACCCGAGTACGGATCGAAACTGGTGTTGTTCCTCGTTGTGCTAACACAGCTTAATGATGTGGTGCACTATCTCGTATCTCTTTATCTGGGCAAACGAAAAGTGGTGCCTACAGCCAATCCTTTTATCACTTGGGAAGGGTTTGTGTGTGCATTCCTGGTCACGACGGCGGCCTCCTATTTCATCTATCCCTACCTGACACCATTTGATTGGCCATTTTCGTTGTTTATCGGGGCACTGATTGGCCTTGCCGGATTCTTCGGCAGCCTCACCGTATCTGTGCTGAAACGGGATCTGCTCATCGGGGATGACAACAAGTCGGATGCACTCAAAAAAAGTTATCTCAGCAGGGTCGACAGTCTCACCTACACTTCGCCGGTCATGTTCCATGTCGTTCGTTATTTCTTTGAATTTATGTAGAAACGGTCTATTATTCATCGTAAAAAAACAACTTCTAAGCTAACGATGATGAACATCAAAAAAAGCAGCCCTCTGGCTGCTTTTCCCGTTTTATATTTATCCGTCCAATGATTTATGTTTCTCCGTCTCCTGGGTTTTCTTTGTTTACTTCAACTGAATCTCCTTCTCGGCCATAAGCATATTACCCTCATCATTGGTGAATACAAATGTGGCTTTTCCGCGTTCACCCTTCATCTCGTCCGAATAGATAAAGCCTGAAAACTGTCCATTGCCGCTAAAATAAAAACCGTCCTCTCCGTTCCCGCCATGCTCTATCGCTTCCTGCATCGTATTCACAATCGTTACCGTGTTGGATGTCCAGCGCATTTCCGTTAGGCTGTAACCTTTGGGCACTTGTTTGATCGCAAAATCAAAGCTGTTGCCTTCACTCGGTTTATCCGATTGATCAATGACAATATCAATATCCTCTGACATTGCCGCAGCGTTAGACTGCGTCTGCATCTTGCCCTCTTCACCTTTTGCGCTATTCTGATCATTTTTGTTTTTGGCCTCTGCATTAGGTATAGATCCCTGTCCAGCTTCCTCGATCGGTTGCTTGGATTGCGGGTAAGCGTGCTCCTGTACAGACTCTTTATTATTTTTGGCGCCACAGGCGCTAATAATAATGACCATACATAACACAGCAGTATACAGTGCAGATCTCTTGATCCCCTGTTTCATACTCCATCTTCTCCCTTCGTTCTTCTTGCATAATTCACACACACAGATTAGAACCTTATTCATCACTACACCATATCGTCCCTCATGAAGCTCCATAATATGTAAATGATTTTAAAATTCCAGACTGCACTTGTTCTTTTGTAGTGATGAGTGTATGAGTTTCCATGCAAAAAGATGGGAATCAGACGTGTATCAATTCTTATCATTAATGTTGGAATTGCGGCAACTCCAGCACCTGTCCTGTCTGAATGGTACCGTGCGACAACTGGTTTGTATCTTTGAGCGCTTCGACATAAATCCGAGTATCCATCTGATCCGGTTTGTTCGCAAGAGATATACTCCATAGTGTATCCCCCGAAGATACAACAACCTGTTCATTCAGCAGCAAAGGCTGATCTCCCGCCGATGCCTTGAATACTACACTGCAACCAGCAATAAATACGCTCATCGTAATGAGTAGCTTAATCATCGCCGGGCGTGTGATCTGATCTCGTAGAAAGAGCCTTGAAGCGTGTTTTTCATATGAGAATTCCGGCTTGGTTCTTAGAACCTGCTCAGGTTCATGAATGCTTTTGTACGTGGAATACTTCATTTCCATCTGACCCCCGATTGTTATCTTCCTTTTTCGTCAATCTTCAACTCGCTTGCCTATATAACTTCACTTAACAACATAATTTTTATCTCTCTCTAAAGACAAATAGGCACATATTACTAGCTTTTAATCGTATACATAGGTCTATGTTATCACTTCATTCTAAACAAATTCTGAACAATGCTCGGGCCGACTGAACAAAAGTTTCAATTCGAGAATAGATGCCTGATTTTCGGCGATGGGACGTGTGATTCTGCCCTATAATAAGGGAAAGATTGTGATTCTACTGGAGTAAGGACGTGCGGTTTATGATCTCTGCAGATCTAAAGGAACAGTATTACCAGGCACTGATCGCTAAGGATTCAGAATATGAAGGTTTATTCTATGTCGGTGTTAAAACAACAGGGGTGTTCTGTCGTCCCACCTGCCCGGCTCGGAAACCTAAATTTGAGAACTGCGAATTTTATGAAACCGCTCAGCAAGCCCTGCTTGCGTCCTTTCGACCATGCCAGCGATGCCGGCCTTTATCTCACCCCAATCATGTTTCGGATGTGGTTCGCATGCTGGTGGAGGCGGTTGAGAAAGAGCCGGAAAAACGCTGGAAAGGGCAAGATTTCAAGGCACTATCCATTGATGAATCTACTGCTCGCCGTCAGTTCAAAAAAAGATTCGGGATGACCTTTGTCGAATACGCTCGCGCACGGCGTATGGGACTAGCACTGAAACATATTCGTTCAGGGCGCACTGTCATTGATAGCCAACTCTCCACCGGATATGAATCCAGCAGTGGATTCCGGGATGCCTTTTCAAGAATTATGGGAGCCGCACCTACACATGTAGATGACGAACGGGTACTAAGGGCAGCCTGGATCGATACCAGACTTGGCCCCATGATGGCTATAGCGGATGAGCAGGCTTTATATTTAATCGAATTCATTGATCGCCGAGGGCTGGAACGCGAGGTGGAACGCCTGCGCAAGCGCACCGAATCTGCGATTGTACCTGGCACAACAGCACCTATTCAATCTATTGAACGGGAATTAAATGAATATTTCGACGGCAAAAGGACAGCTTTCGACACGGCGTTGTTCTGTTTAGGAACACCATTTCAGAAGCAGGTATGGGATGCGTTATTAGCCATTCCGGCCGGGGAAACGAGATCTTATCAGGAGATCGCAAAAGCCGTTGGAAAACCTTCTGCATGCCGGGCCGTAGCCCAAGCGAACGGGGCAAATCAGCTAGCTATTGTTATTCCGTGTCACCGTGTGATTAACGCAAGTGGTGAATTGGGCGGATATGGAGGTGGACTGACACGGAAAAATTGGCTGCTTCAGCACGAGAGACAGATGTCATTACAGTAGGAATTTTCAGTAACAGCACCTTATCTATTTCTATAAAGGAAGTGAGCCAAAATGAAAAACAACCATTGCACACAGAAAGAAAAAGCTGAACAATTTCATCAATATCATGTGAAGGGACAACCACTCGTACTGGTGAACGTGTGGGATGCCGGGAGCGCGCAGACCATTCAATCTACAGGTGCCAAAGCTATTGCTACGGGAAGCTGGTCTGTTGCCGCCGCTCATGGGGAACAGGATGGTGAAGCCCTTCCGTTCCAATTGGTGCTTGCTAATCTTTCACGTATTACAAAGAGCGTAGATCTGCCTGTAACCATCGATATAGAGGGAGGGTATGGCAGGTCCGTGTCAGAAGTGAAGCAAAACGTGTTGCAAATTATTGAACATGGGGCAGTAGGTATTAATATCGAGGACCAGTTGCCACATGGTGAAGGCCTGTACAGCGTCACAGAACAATGTCTGAGATTATCCGCTGCTCGCGAAGCTGCAAGCGAGGCAGGCATTCCCCTTTTTATCAATGCACGCACCGATTTATTTCTGCAACAAGTTGCTGAGAAACATGATGAAGTATTAGTTAACGAAGCAATTGCACGGTCCGAGGCATATGCGGAAGCAGGGGCAAACGGTATATTCATTCCAGGTTTACAGGATCAGCATTGGATTCAGGAACTATGTGACTGTTCGCCAATCCCCGTCAACGTGATGGTAACCTCCAACGAACCTTCACCGAGACATTTGGCCACACTAGGGGTAGCACGAATCAGCTACGGGCCTTATCCTTATCTGCAAGTTATGGAGAACCTGAAAGCACTTGGGCAACGTATTTTAACAGGAGCATAAGGATTATACTGATGAGGTGTGTTCATACCACGCCGTCCCGCACGGAGAGAAGATAGGATGTTTCCAGCCTTCACCTGTGGTATAATCCCACTACCTAACAGTAACAGGAGGCACATATGCTTAACGTTGAACAAAAGCTTGAAATTCTGGAGTCGTACCCACAGCTGCAGCGTAAAAATGTTTCTCTGGGTCGTGTGAATTTCCACTACGAGGACAGTGCCTACGAGAAAAAAATTGTAGCACTCCATATTCACCCGAACGGTAACGGCTATATCTATGCAGGGTTATTGCCAAACTACGAGACGGATGCAAAAGGGTTCGTCAATGTCCGTGATTACTCCGAAGCAGATCTGCGTACATTGCTGGATGCAACACTCAAAGCGATGTCTCATAATCCAGACGCAGTTGAAGTGACTGAGAACGTACCATCCCCTAAAGAATCTGCCCCGGTTATCCTGTCATCAAGCGGTGGTATCTGGATCAATGAAGAGGGACACACACTTACTTTAAAATATGACAATGATATGTGGTGTGTATATGCTGGTTCGGAGCTGGAGATGGCTTTTGAATCACGCGGCGAGGCTGGCGAGTATCTTGAAGAGGAAGGATTCAAACCGCAAGCTCACGCTTAGATTAAAGTACAACCCATAAGAGACGACAAAGAAAAACACGAGGCGAGCATACGTCCTCGTGTTTTTCTTATCCCTCGTGTCTAATTACTGGTGTGATTATTACTGAACATCCTCATTTGCGTTCCCCTAACGGCTTAAACTCTGTAATTCATCACAGTTAGTCTTTGCTGCCTTTGCGTACCAACGGAGCATGCTTCATCATGGGATAGGTGGACAGAAGCAGCGCGCCACCGATTACACCCAGCACAGTGAATACGAGCATTCGATTTTGATAGACAATCCAGAGCGTGAATTGTCTCATATCTCCAAATGCAATCACCAGCGACAGCACCAGACCAAAGCCAAACAACAGAATCAGGAAATTACGCAGGCCCAGCCGAATCCAGCAAACCGTCAAGAAAACAGATAGACCGAGTACCAAGAGCCCCAGCATCATGTCAATCCACAGGTATGGGAACACAAGATAACTCGAAGAATAGAGCATTCCCGGTTGATACAACGTGACCTGTAGCCATCCCCCGACGTTCAGCAGATGAACAACCCCATAGATCAAATGCAGAATGACCATCGTGCCTACAACCATAAAGGCTCCCATCGTATAGAATGATTTCATAAATTGAATCCGTGTACTGCCCATACCAATGGCTACCGGGTATAACGTGATCAGACCTGCAATGGCAAAAGTACAGATTCCTCCATACATCGGCCCGAACAACTGCGAGGAATAACTGACGTGAAACAGAAAACCAATCGCGACATAGACTGCTGTCAACCCAAGCGCAATGGATGTAAAGATCAGCATATATAAACGCATGTCATCTAAAATTAGCCGATTCGTTCCTTTTACTGCATTCATGCTCTCACCTCCTCCTTCCGCGTTACATTCACCAGATAATCCTGGAGCGTTGCTTTTTCAATGGAAAGCCCATGATGCCCAGCCTTGGCTGCCCATTCCTTCGAATACATATCATCAATCATCACTTTGCCGGTTGTACCCATGCGAGCAGAATCAATAATATTAGCACCTGCAGAGGCTATCTCCACATCTTGAATTAACCCTGTTAGAAGAACTCCTCGTTCGCGCATCTCCTCCATGGGGTGATGATATAACACTTTACCTTGATGTACCACAATCAGGGTTTCACACAAAGGCTGTACCTCTTCGATATGATGTGTTGATATCAGAACCAGACGAGGGTTATCTTCATACGTTTCCAATAATGCTTCATAGAAAAGTTTTCGTTTCTCGGCATCGAGTCCATTCGTAGGCTCATCCATAATCGTCACACTGGCGTTACTGCACAGCCCCAGAATTATTTGAGCAGCTGTCTTCATGCCCTTCGAAAATTTACTCATTTTCTGTTTGGACGGCAGTTCAAAAACATCGATGAGCCGCTTGGCAAGTTGTTGATCCCATTGTGAATGGAAATGTGATCCGATGCTGACCAGATCATTCATTGTCCAGTTTTTACCGAGCGGATGATTCTCCTGGATATAACATAGATGCCCTTGAGCAGACAGATTATTGTACGGGTCCTGACCCATAATTTGAATGCTGCCACTGTCAGGACGGTTGTGTCCGGCGAGCAGACTCATTAGCGTCGTTTTACCAGCACCGTTCCTTCCCCAAATTGCACCAATTACAGGTTCATTCTCATGCAGGGTGACACTGTTCAGAATAGAGGGTTTACTCTTTTGATAGCTGTAACATACCTGCTCCATATGAATCATATTTCACTCTCCTTATCCTTCTTACCGCGAATCAGATCAATAATCATGTCCTCGTCCATCCGAATACGTCCGGCTTCTTCAAGTAAAGGCTTGATGTATTCTTCGTAAAAATGTCGCTTTCGTTCAACAAGTAAGGCTTCTCTGGCTCCTTTGGCAACAAACATTCCCACACCTCGCTGTTTGTATATGATGCCTTTGTCTACCAACTCCTGTAGCCCCTTTCGCGCCGTAGCCGGATTAATATTGTAAAAGCGTGATAGTTCATTCGTCGAGGGAACCTGCTCCTCCACTCTCAATCTGCCTTCCACAATATCATCCATGATCATCATGGCGATCTGATGAAAAATAGGCTGGGATTCATCCAAGGTCGATTTCATCTGTTTCCAACTTTCATACATAATAATGATTTGCGTGTGTCTTATATGGGGGTCAATTTTTTCTTTTCTTAATTAGTTAGTCGGTTAGTTACTCATGTAACTAACTATAGTATACAAGAACATAAATGTAAATAGACCCTTGTTAATTGATCAACTTCTCCACACGGATTCGGTTATATTGGTTCAGGAGAGCGTCAAGTACTACGGATTGTCTGATCACTTCAGGATGAAGCAGACTGCCATATTGCAGTTGTATCTGATGTAGCTGTTGTCTCGCGTCTTCGATCTGTGATTTTAATTCCATACGATCCATAGCACCCCCTCCTTTTGTCATATTTTAGCTTATTATGCCAATCGGTAGTTTAATGAGGGTATGACAGATATGCTCTTCTATGCGTTACTGGACCGTTTATACATACAAAAAAGAACGCCTCTGAGTTATTCAGAAGCGTTCTGTGGCTCAGGCTTATGTCCCTAAACCGTGATCATTCGTTCGGTAGATTGGAGGAGGGGTATCTTCCTTGACTGGAGATGGCCCGGTAACGGTCGGCAGGATGTTCACCGCGATACTACAAGTAACTATCAGCAAAGCCAGTTTTTTCTTCATTGATTTTTTGCACCTCACCAATCAAGATTTTGTATTGCTGTATAGCAGTATCGGACGCGTAATCCCTGTATTGTTCGAATAGTCCGACACTTCTAAGCATACCTCGTCCATCACTAATTTCAATAGCAAAACTTAAGCTATCCAGAACAAAATTTAAACCTTGTGCAAAGTGATCCCTCTTCAGATAATACTTGCCCAATCCAGCCAATAATCGGACGTAACGATCATCCGTAACCTGCTTGCTGACTTTTCCAATTCGGTTCCGTTGCTCCTGATAAGTAAAATGCGGTGCATACTCTTCTAACACATCATCGATATCCATATCGTATCGATTTGCCGCAGTAACAATATCACATAGCGCAGGAAAGATCTCGTTCTCTTTTGTTGAAATGTAGGCCAGATACTGAGGAAGAATTTCGAACTGTCCAGCCATTAATTGATATATATAACGATTCCCTTCAGCCCATTCCTGAAATTGTTGAATAACAACCATTTCTTCATGATCCGGACCTTTGACCCAAGAGGAATCGGTGTATAACGAAACATATTTGAGGGCCATCTCATAGTTGTCTAAATGGAAATACGCACTTCCCGATGCCAAATAAGCATACATAACATAAAAAATGATAGGTCGTTTCGTTTCTTCCGCTTTCTTTCTCCCATTCAATTCATAGTGAATGGTTGCCTTCACCCGCAGTTTCTCTGATAACTCCTGCACCTTACTCCACCGATGAAGTGAGGCAAACGCATTAATCAATTCATTTAATGCATCCAGTTGATAGCGTTCATCCAGTCGATCCACATAATATTCAAATTGAGCCGCAATAATAACATTCCGCTGCTGATCATTCGACAGTCCGAGCTTGAACAGACGATACTGACAGAGCGCAAGCCGCTCGGAATGTTGCATCTTCTCACTTTCAGCGATTGTTTCATATAAGAGAGTTGCCGGTTTCCATTTACCAGCATGATAGAACTCCTCCGCCACATCAAATAACATCGGGATATACGAAAGATTATCCATCATCAGACGAACGACCTCTTCGATACAGTCCAGCTTATCCAGTTCAGCACATCGATGCAGAAAAGGGCCTAACCTCCGCCAATCCGGCGTTGCGTGCACAAAGCACTCATCAATATACAACTCATAGAAATGGCCCGCTGCAAGCTTCATAGCTACCGTAATACGGTCCAGCTGCTGCATGGAGATAGGTCGATTCTTATTCAAAATGTTGCTGAGTGTGCCAGAATTAATTCCGGACAGCTCTGAAAATAAACTGATCGACATCTGTTCACGCTTCAGATAGCTTGCTAAATGATCGCGTATCGTGGTTGTTGTCGGCTTCAAGGGAACACCACCCTCCAAAATAAAAACACAAAAAGCGAGATTACAGGTACATGCAAAAGTAATTATATGTAATATATACTTGCATTACAATAAAATAATTTCAACTAATTTGTATTAATTACATTTTAATCCTTTTAGAGCGATAAAATATGTATCTATATTTTATATCGAAATGGTCTGTTCTTCCAAGACCCAACTGCACAAAAAAACACGAGCCAGACAGGCTCGTGTCATTTGTCCGAATATCATTACGTATTCAGCGTATTTCACGGTGTTATTCCATACTCAATCTAATGTGACCTAAGGCAGTACATTCCCTGCAGCACGATAGATTTCATACCACTCTGGACGAGTGAGGTGAACCTCACCTGCTTTCACACAATCTTGCAGACGTCCAATATTCATTGTGCCTGTCACAGGTTGCATCTTGGCAGGGTGACGAAGCAACCACGCAATCGCAATGGTCGTATTGCTCACGTCATACTTCGCAGCGATCTCATCGATCTTTGCATTCAATTCCGGGAATTTCTCATTGCCAAGGAAGACACCCTCGAAGAATCCGTATTGGAACGGAGACCACGGTTGAATGGTAATATCATGCAGACGGCAGTAATCCAGAATGCTGCCATCTCTGTTCACCGCAGCGTCATTCTCCATATTCACGTTGATGCCGCTATCGATCATCGTCGTGTTGGTAATACTCATCTGCAGCTGGTTGGCTACCAGAGGTTGTTTGACATATTTTTTGAGCAATGCGATCTGGTTCGGATTCTGGTTGGACACGCCGAAGTGGCGCACTTTTCCCTCACGCTCCAACTGATCGAATGCTTCAGCCACTTCCTCCGGTTCAACAAGTGCATCCGGGCGGTGCAAGAGCAACACATCCAGATATTCCGTTCTTAGACGTTGCAGAATGCCATCCACCGAATTCAGGATATGCTCTTTGGAGAAATCAAACATACCCTTGCGAATGCCGCATTTGGATTGAAGAATCAAATTTTCACGAACCTGGGGATTCATCTGCACAGCATCGGCGAAAATCTCCTCACATGTTCCTGTGCCGTAAATATCAGCGTGATCGAAGAAATTCGCGCCTATTTCCATAGCAGAACGTACAAAATGCTCCGCGTCCTTACTGTCTAATGAATTGATTCGCATACAGCCTACAGCAACTACAGGCACATCGAGTGCACTGCTGCCCAGTTTAATGGTTCTCAAGATGTTTCCCCTCCATATTCAAAAATAGTTTGTGTGCATGAGACCCTGATACATATCCATATATGTATGTCCATGCCTGTCTTCCGTCTATGATTGTGACATATATCTGCAATCGGTTTCAATAGACTTTCCCCACATTTATATGGAGAAATGATTTGTTATAAGTAAAACCGCCCAGCCTTGGGCAGTAATCGTTAATCTTTTTCCGGCACGATCACCTTCATATAACCAGGCAATACACGGATATCAATCGGTAAAGCAGGGCCTTCCTCTCCATCCACATTCGTACGAATGGTTTCGTCGGAGCGAACATGTACTTCTTTGGCTGTAAAATAGTGCACATCCTTATGCTCCTTCAGATTGCCGAAGAACAAAGAAGTGCCTAAGGTCACGCTGTTGAATACACCGATATTTTGAATCACAAAGCAGTGGATCAGTCCGTCGTCTACATCTGCATCCGGTGACAATTTTTCGAATCCTCCGACCGAGTTAGTAAGGGCCGCCACAAAAAGCGGTGACTCTCCTTCCCAGAATTGCCCGTCATATTCGATCTTCAGAACGTTTGCCGGTGTGTTTACCAGATCCTTCAATCCTTCTTTCAGATAAGCGAATGATCCCAGCTTTGATTTTTCCTCGGACGAAACAGAGAATAACGCCTCCGCCAAGGAGCCGGCAGCCACCACATTGGCAAACAGTCGCCCATTCACCATGCCGAGATCGACCAACCGGGTCTGTTCCGAACGTAACTGCTCGATCGCTTCCTCCGGGTCAAGAGAGATATGTAACGCCCTTGCAAAATCATTCACCGTACCCAGTGGAACGATACCTAGAAGAGGACGATGTTCCTGATCCAGCATGCCATTAATCGTCTCATGTAATGTGCCATCTCCCCCGATCGAGATGACCAGATCACACCCATCTTTGCAGGCATGTAGACCGTAATGGGTAGCATCGCCTTCCCCGGCTGTTTCGTTCACCACTACTGCATATTGACTTGCTTCCAAAATAGACCGAACCTGGGATACATAATGCTCTGCTTTTTCCTTGCCTGACGACGGATTGCTAATGATCATTGCTTTCCTCATCGATACATCTCCCTCTCCGCATATAACCTCTGTACATCCTTACCCTTTTCATCAAGAGGTTGAATACAGTGTGATGCAAATATGTTGATCACCATGCAAATTTTTATAATTTACACAAAGTTATGCTGAAAAAGTGCAGGGCATGGCCCTTGTCATATAGAATAAAAGTATAGATAGATAAACGTTATAAAATTACTGTTCCTATAATCCCAAGATGGGTTAATAAGCTAGAGACGTTATGATTTGGAGGGAAGGCATGTAATGAAGAGAATCACACTTGTATTGTTGATATGTATTCTAAGTATAGGTACGGCGGGGCAAGCAATGGCATACACCACCACGGATTCGGATCATTCCCTCATTAAAGATTCTGCGCTAGAGGAAGGACTCAAGCTAATTTTAAATATTCCTGTAGGTGAACCCCTCACATCTAAAGATCTGAAGCAGCTTCGTGTGGTGGATCTGAGCAATGCAGGCATTCAGAGTCTTTCCGGGCTGGAACATGCCGTGAATTTGACCCATTTGCGTCTGTACGGTAATGAAATTACCGATCTCACACCACTGGAACACCTGACGGAGCTTCGCGAGATTGACGTCCGAAACAATTACATTACAACCATTCAGCCTCTTGCTGCATTACAGCAACTGGGACGTCTATATATCAGTAACAATTCGATATCCTCCATTGACGTTGTGCGAGAATTTCCCAGACTACATACACTGCATGCCAGCGGCAATCAGATTTTAAGCCTGAATGCTCTAACAGAGCTACATTCGCTGAAATGGCTCGAAATCTCAAATAATGATATAACCGATCTTACACCACTTGCGGAACAGGCTCAGTTGAAGCAATTGAATGTGGCGAACAATCATATTTCGGCACTTGATGCTCTCACAGAGTTGCCAGATACCATGCATGAGCTGAATGTGGCAGGTAACCACATATCTCGCCTGGCACCCCTGAGCCACATGACAGAACTGCGGAAACTGGATATCTCGGGTAACCAGATCCAGCAACTGAGCGACATCGCAACATTAACAAACTTAACGGAGCTGAATGCGGAGTCCAATCAGATCTATAATCTGGAGCCGCTACGCAAGTTAACCAAACTAAACGTCTTGAAGCTATCCAATAACCGGATATGGGATCTGACACCAATCTCCGAATTATCCTTCTCATCGGATAACTCAGATGTACCAAGTTTAGAAAACATCTCTGCTTCCACTTCTATGTCCTTAAGCACATCAAATGTGATGACAGAGACAGCTGCTGCCGGGCTGACTGTACATAACAATTATCTGGATGTGACAAGTGGTAGCCACACGATGCAGCTACTCAACCAGATGAATGTCAGAGAGCAGAAACGTACGCCACAGGGGCGTTTTCAACGCCTGATCGAAGGGTCTGCCACGGCATATGTGGGCGACCGTGCGTACGAACTTGATGCAGCTCCTTTTATTAATGAAGGCCGGACGTATGTGCCTCTTCGCTTTGTATCCGAGCATTTAAATGCTCGTGTGAACTGGAACAGCGGTACACGCGAAGCAGTCATTACCCAAGAGGATCAAATCATTCGCTGGGGCGTAAGCAACAAGCAGGTTACCATTAACGATGAACTCATCATGAATGATGCTCCGCTGTTAATGAAGGATGGCAATGCCTATGTTCCCATTCGATTTATTTCAGAGCAGCTTCATACAACCGTTGGATATATCGCCAAGAGTAAAACGATTCTGATCTTTGAAAACAAATAACCATATCCCCGCCGCATTGCTGGTGGGGATTTTTTCTATACTCTGAGGAATAGGGTATATCGTGCTAACTTATGATGATCCCTTAATTGTGGCCAACATAAGTGTTATGGGTGTAGTGAGCCACTCCCTCCCACTCCATAATGATTCATTTCCAAACGAACCACCTTGGATTAGGGTAAATATTGCACGGATTAGCACATCTGCTTTTGCAGTGGAAGTTGGTATACTAAACGTAATCAAAAGGATTACTCACCAGCCTACGAGGAGGATCATCATATGACATTTACGTTTAACGGATTTTCGACTACACCTACAGAGCCGTGGAACCAGTTATCTTTTTCAGCCACCAATGAAAGCGCTAACTTAAAATTAACCGGTGAACAGCATCAGCTTGTTGAAGGGTTCGGTGGTTGCTTCAATGAGCTTGGTTATTTGGCTTTGGCCCATTTAAGTGACGAGCAGCGACACGAAGTCATGCATTCCCTGTTCCACCCGGAAGGGGAGCATCGGTTTACGATCTGTCGCCTGCCTATCGGCGCGAGTGATTATGCAGAGCAGTGGTATAGCCACAACGAAGTAGACGGAGATGTGGCCATGGACCATTTTTCCATCGAACGAGATTTCAAATATCTGATCCCTTATATCAAGGAAGCTTTGAGTTATAACCCGAATTTGCAGTTATTCGCATCGCCATGGAGTCCGCCAACCTGGATGAAGTTCCCCAAAGCTTACAACTACGGAACACTGCGCTGGGAAAAGGACATTCTCGAAGCCTACGCTTTGTATTTTGTGAAGTTTGTTAAAGCCTACCGTGAAGCGGGCATTACAATTCATCAGGTACATGTGCAGAATGAAGTGATCGCAGATCAGAAGTTTCCTTCCTGCATGTGGACAGGCGAGCAGCTGCGTGAATTTATCGCTGATTATCTAGGGCCGGCTTTTGATAAACATGGGCTGGACACCGAAATTTGGCTGGGTACGATTAATGCGCCTGATCCGTGGGAAGAACTGATGAAAAAGAAAACAACCGGATTCGATGAATATGCCGGACTGGTGCTCAGCGATCCCAAAGCCTACTCCTATATAAAAGGGGTTGGATACCAATGGGCGGGCAAACATGCCATTCAACGTACTGTAGCAAGTTACCCGGAGCTTCGTTACATGCAGACCGAGAATGAGTGCGGGGATGGGAACAACTCTTGGAACTACGCCAAGCACGTGTATAACCTCTACCAGCACTATTTCAGTAACGGCGTCAACGCCTATATCTATTGGAATATGGTGCTAGAGCCTAGAGGACGAAGTACTTGGGGCTGGGAGCAGAATTCAATGATCACTGTTGATCCTGCAAGTAAGGACGTCACTCGTAATCCAGAGTATTATGTCATGAAACATTTTGCTCATCATATCGTTAACGGCGCTCGCCGGCTGGGTCTGTCTGGAGCATGGAGCGGCAAAGCCGTTGCTTTCCGCAACCCGGATAACAGCCTCGTTATCGTTGTTAACAATCCGTTCCCGGATCGCCATGACCTTCACTTGACGTTCACCGAAGGACACACGATTCATGTGCAGTTAGAAGCCGATTCCTTTAACAGCATGGTGATTACAGCGAAATAAAACACCGTATGGACGGCAAGAAACGCAAACATGGCATGATACCGATGCAAGTTAAAAGATCCTGTCCCACATCGTAGTGGGACAGGATCTTTTTTGAGGGGATAATGCATGTTAACTGATTTAAACGGGTAGAGTGAATCCATTCTGCCTGTGATTGTACTTTTACTAAAGTTTATACAAATGCCAACTCCAAGGTCTGTACCTGGGCTTATGGATTGTTCGCCATGTAGGTTTTCAGCCACTGCATTGCAGGACGCTCTGTGCCATTGCTTCTTACCAGGTGGGAACCACTAGTCCAAGTTTGGTTTTCGTTGTAACCCCACAGCGTAACACCTTTAACAGCCGGGTGCTTCCACAGTACAGGGAACTTCTGTTGGTAACGTTGCAATTGGGTATTGTCATCGCCAGTCATGTCCAGCTCGGATACATACACTGGAAGGCCAGTTGCTTGCAGTTTGTTCAGAACAGTGTTCATCGTGTTCACGGATACATTGTCCATATTGAAGTAGTGCGCTTGAATACCGATGCCATCAACGAGACCTCTGTTTTTCAAAAGGTTGATGATTTGGATATATCGATCTGCCTTCGCGGGGTCACCGATAATGCCGTATTCATTGATCAGCAACTTGGAATTCGGGAAGGCTTGTCTTGCTTGTTGGAATGACCAGATGACCCAATCCCAGCCCGTCTGTCCATCTCCACCAATCGCATTGTGGAAGGCTGGCTTTGCATGCAACGGCTCATTGACTACGTCAACAAACTCCGACTGAGAGTAGCGTTGTCCTGCAGCTCTGATCCATTGAATTACTTCGTTTCTCTGATCTGTTGCAGAAAGGCCATTCATCCAGTTAGGTGCCTGATTTCCCCAAACAAGGGTGTGGAATTTGAAAGGCATTTTATTGTTTTTCGCATAGTTGTAAGCCATATCTGCCTGGCCCCAATTCATCACATTACGCGTACCTTCTACCGCACCCCACTTCGTGGAGTTCTCCGGCGTCACCTGATTCCAGTACGGACTGAAATTGTTTGGTACCTGGTTAGCTATAATATTCCCCAAGAATTTACTGCCTTTAGCCAATCCGGCACTGACACTGCCCACCGCGACTGACGCGGCCAGCACACCTGCCAGAGCAAGCGTACCTACCGTCTTAAACCATTTGGACTTCAACATAATATTCCTCCTTGGTTTGGTTTATTTTATAAAGCGCTTACAAGGACATCATAATGGATAATTTTGGTTTTATACACATATAAAACATACTATTTACTTTGAAAAGTATACTTCCTATTGCTTTATCTTTTTTCCCTGCTTTACGCAACTGTATCGAACATATATGTTACATCAGCGTTTACATTACCTTGATGTTTCTCTAGTATGGATTGATAGATATCATTACACACATTAGAACACAAGGGAGATTACACATGCGTACACATGGTTTAAAACGTTTCGCTAGTTGGTCATTATCCATTCTATTAGGCACTTCCGTGCTACTCGCGCCGCTCGCTGCGGAAGATGCTCACGCAGCTGAAGCAAATCCAGAGACTAAGATTACTTTGCTTGGCACATCTGATATTCATGGTCGCTTTATGCCATGGGACTACGCACTGGACGGCCCCAACCCTGCCGGAAGCATGACACAGCTCTATACGATGGTAAAAAAGGTTCGTGCTGAGAACCCTAACACCATCCTGCTCGATGCGGGAGATATGATTCAGGACAACTCAGCTGAGCTGTTCAATGATCAGCCCCAGTCACCGATGATGGTGGCCATGAACGAAATGAACTATGATGCCTGGGTTATGGGGAATCATGAATTCAACTTTGGCCTGGACGTGCTGGAGAAAATCTCTTCTCAGTTCAAAGGCCAGGCGCTTGTCGGTAACATTTTCAAAGAAAACGGCGACCGTTACATGCCTGCATATACCATTATTGAGCGCGATGGTATCAAAGTAGGCGTGATTGGTATGAACACCCCGATGATTACCGAGTTTGAAAAAGGAACCGATCACCTGGATGGTGTCATTGTCAAAGACCCTGTAGAAGAGACTCGCAAAGCCATTGCTGAGCTGAAAGGCAAAGTGGATGTGATGGTTGGTCTCATGCATATGGGACTGGATAACGAGAACGGCAAACCGGGAACCGGCGTCACGGACATCGCCAATGCCAACCCGGAACTGGCTGCTATTTTCGCCGGACATATGCATCAGCTGATTGAATCACAGACGGTAAACGGCGTGCTGATCTCTGAACCCAACAAATATGGTACACACATGTCACGTATTGACCTGACATTTGCCAAAAAGGACGGCAAGGTTGTATTGAAGAGCAAGGAAGCCAAGGCACTCGCTGTCAAAAAAACAGACGGCACTTATGAAGTTTCCGATCCTTCTCTGGAAAAAACACTGCATCCGTTCCACGAGTTCGCTCGTGCCGATGCTAATATCGTGGTCGCGGAACTGAAAGGAATGAATCTGGTTCCGGCGGATGAGATCAAAGGCATCCCTGCCGTGCAGATTCAGGAAACGCCGCTGTCTGATTTTTTTACCGAAGTTATGCTCCATTACAGTGATGCTGACGTTGTTGCCCATCAGATCGATAATGACAAAGCCAAGCTGGACGTTGGCCCGATCAAGAAAAAAGATATTGCGTTTAACTACCAGTACACTTTTGGTGAAGTGACGGTATATGAAGTGACTGGACGAGATCTGAAGGATTACATGGAATGGGCTGCGGGATACTTTAACTCCACTCGCCCAGGGGATGTAACCATCAGCTTTGATCCAAAGCGACGTGCTTCCAAATATAGCACCGATGATTTCTTCGGCGGTGTGACCTATGAGATTGATCTGACCAAGCCATATGGCAGTCGAATCACGAATTTGAAATACAGTAATGGAAAAGCCGTTCAGGAGGGTGATACGCTCAAGCTCGGTATGAATGCTTATCGGATGGAAGCACTCATTGCCAAAGGCGGGGCGCTTGAAGGACGTACATTCAAGCAACTATGGTCCTCCAAGGATGCTTCAGCCTTTGGTGAGATTCAAGGTACGATCCGTAATCTGTCTATCGCATATCTGAAAGACGTGATGAAAGGTGTCTACGAACCGAAGATTCAGCAACATTGGAAAATCACTGGCGTAGACCTGACTGCACCGGAGCGTGCAGATGTCGTGGAACTGGTTAATGCTGGCGTTATGACTGTGCCGACAACGGAAGATGGCAAGTACACCAATATTGCCTCCATTAATATTTTGGATGCTGTAACTTCGGACGAGATTGAAGCTCTCTCTTCCAAAGCAGGGATAGATGCAGCACAATTCAAAGGCGTAAAAACGAAAGGTGCTTTCTACCAGAAGTTGAACAAGGCTCGCAAAGCAGTAGAAGGTAAAGACAATGGCGGGGGTTCCCCATCTCCAGCACCTACACCGGAGAAACCGGTAACTCCAGCGAAGCCGAACCCAACTCCGGTTCCTACACCTGGAGCGCCAAAACCAGGTACTCCGAAACCAGGTAAACCACCTGTTTCTTCGGACAATGGCAAGCCAAGTGTCACAGCTCCAGGCAAACAAGCGAGGGTTACAGCCACTCATCTGAATGTACGTGCGGGTGCATCCTCCAAATCTAAAGTGATTACTTCTGTACCACAAGGTACGATACTTGAAGTAGTTAGCACAGGCCATGCCTATGGCTGGGTCAAAGTGAAGCTGAATGGACAGATGGCATACGTTTACGACAAATATGTGAGTATTCTAAAATAACACTGTATGTATCAAGGCGGTACACCCATGTAATGATGGAGGTATCGTCTTTTTATTATTTTGAGTTCACTTTCGAGGAAGCTCTTTGTGGAATGATACAAATCGTTTCACGTGGAACGTTGCACATCTAACGATCTCCAGAAACGCTATTTAAGCGATTTTACGCGTTTTTATTTTCTAACGATCTCAGGAGAGCTTATTTGGGCAAAATGAAGTGAGATCGGATGTTCTTATCGTATTTTCAGCAAAATAAGCTTTCTGGTGATCGTTACAATTTCAGAAAGCCCTATATCGTTCAAATAAGCTCATCTGAGATCGTTAGAATAATGCGGGTGCGGACAATGACCGTAACTACCTTCACCGGTATATAGGGGTGCTCCGATATTCAGAAGGTGAGTCTCTTTATTTTCCACGCGCTTCCCGTGCACATAGAGTATAATAGGCAGGTATATGTTACATGTACGGTGCAATGCTGGTAAGTAAGATCATTCACATGGTTACCGAGACCAAAATAACGTGAGCAGACTGCATTTCAAAACTAAACGCAAAAGAGGTAAACGATGAGTAAGCAGTATTTTAAAGATTATGGCTTGGGGGAAGAGATCGTCAAAGCACTGGACAGCCTGGGTTACGAGAATCCCACCGAAGTTCAGACCCGTGTTATCCCCGTTGCTCTTGAGAATCAAGACCTTGTTGTGAAATCACAGACAGGCAGCGGCAAAACAGCCGCATACGGTATACCGCTCTGCGAACTGGTGGACTGGAACGAAAATAAACCGCAGGCTCTGATTCTGACTCCAACACGAGAGCTGGCCTTGCAGGTCAACGAAGATATCACCAACATTGGTCGCTTTAAACGTATCAAAGCAACTGCGCTGTATGGACAATCTCCTTTTCACATTCAAAAAGCCGAGCTGAAACAACGGACCCATGTGGCTGTGGGCACACCAGGCCGAGTATTGGATCATATTGAACGGGGCACGCTGCCGCTGGATCGCATCGCATATCTGGTCATTGACGAAGCAGATGAGATGCTGAACATGGGCTTTATTGAGACGGTACAAGCGATTATTCAGGCGTTACCGCAGGAACGGACAACCATGCTGTTCTCCGCAACGTTCCCGGAAGATGTGGCGAAGCTGTCCCGTCAATACATGAACACTCCTGTAGAAATCGAGATTAAGGCTAGCGGACTGACTACAGCAACGATTGAACATGCCGTGATTCGCACGTCGGAAGTGAACAAAACTGCACTGCTTCAGGACTTGTTGATTACAGAAAACCCGGACAGCTGCATTGTATTTTGTCGCACACAAGAGAATGTCGATAAGCTGTTCCGCGTGTTGGCTGATTTGGACTATCCGGCAGATCGTATCCATGGCGGTATGGAGCAAGATGAGCGAATTGAAGTGATGAATGCCTTCAGACGAGGACAATTCCGTTATCTGATCGCCACTGACGTTGCCGCACGTGGAATTGACATCACGAACATCACCCATGTCATCAATTATGATATCCCGCTTGAAAAAGAAAGCTATGTACACCGCACAGGCCGCACGGGCCGTGCAGGTAAAACAGGAAGAGCCTTCACCTTGGTCACGCCAAAGGATGGCAGACGTCTTGCAGAGATCGAATCCTACATTGGATTTGAGATTCCTGTGGTCAAAGCACCTTCAGAAGATGAGGTAGATCGCTACCGGGAAACATTCGAGAAACGCCTCAAGATCGCACCTGAGCGCAAAAAGGACAAGCGTGAGCAGTTGAACCAGCAGATCATGAAGCTGAACTTCAACGGAGGTAAGAAGAAGAAACTTCGTGCGGTTGACTTTGTAGGAACGATTGCGAAGATTGAAGGCGTAAGCGCGGACGATATCGGGATTATCACGATTCTGGATAACGTGACGGATGTGGAAATTCTGAATGGTAAAGGACCGCTCGTGCTGGAAGTCATGCAACATACTACGATTAAACGTATGCAGCTTAAGGTACGTAAAGGTCACAAAAATTAACGAAGAAGCAACGAAACAACGAACAACGAAAGAAGAAACAAATCCATTTCTTCGCTTATGAACTCAAATCAAAACCAGGGATAAAGACTTTTGAAGTCTGTCCCTGGTTTTTTATCTACATATAACAAATGCCATTCCATCTAGGATGACTATAGATCTTATCTCATTTTTAAATCCCTACACCGTAATATTCAGATCTACTTTTTCTTCTTACGCACCGCTCCATCGTGGATAGAATACCGAAACAGCTTATCCTCCGCACTACCTTGATCATCCGTCACCTGAAAGGTTCCAGCATCCGCCGTCTTGTATACCCCTCCTGTCACAAAACTGAACACAGCCTGATCATCCTTGCCCCAATATGGGTTTAACATGACAAAAGATGCTCCATCGATGCCTTTTACGGTACGTTTGCCATTCGCATTATATAGACTATTTCGATCCTTGGCCCAGCTCTGGGGATCAGCTTCGAGCAAATGAGTAAAGCTAGCACGGTCTATCTTTTTATTGACTATGCCCCACAGATATACCTGATTCGCATCTACAGCCCAACTACCGGATGGTGTGAGCACTTCAAAACTTGCCGCATCCGCTCCCTTGATCCGTTGAAGTACATCATCAGGATGACCGAAAGGCTGACTCGTACGCGCATACTGCGCATGATATACGTCGTTCTGATCTCTGGATAAACCCAGATGCTCCGTACCGCCTAACAATTCAAATGTGAATACGTCCGCTCCCTCAACACGATACCCGTTATAATAAACATGCTGCTTGTCTCGACCAAATCGGCCTCCAAGTGACTCGAAGCTCTTCGGATCTGCTTCACGGATGATACGCCACTGAAAATAAACCCGATTCCGATCACGCGCAAACTGTTCGTCTAGCGGTTCAAATGAACTTCGATCCGCGCCGCGAACCAAATTAAAAGTTTCTTTAGCATCTCGCCTGTACCCACTGCCAGACTCCGTCCGATAGAATACGGAGGTAGCCGTAGCATACCAATTTCCCGTAAGCTGCACCACATTATCCGCATGATGAGCGTAGTCAGTCTGCCACCAGCCCGGTATATCTGGGTAATGCTCCCGGAGCCAATCTACGATCTCATGTTTATATTCATTGGCGTAACGAAGGCCGCTCGACAAGTGAAACAAATGATCCCGATCCGTACAGTAATCATGCTGCGCAATGACTGTACTTGTATCAATGTCATTGAACACATGAAAATGCTGGCTGTCTTTGACATAGAGCTGATGTTTATCCTTTGCAAAATAAGGCGTCCCTGGCAACAGCTCAAAGCTGCCTGGATCGGAGGGAGAGACGGGCTTGTCCTCCAGATAGACATGCTGCGAATCAGAGCTGTAATCCTCATGCAAGACGCGGAACGCTTCCGTATCTTGACTGAACAAACTGGCCTTGTTCGTACGTGCATTGAACCACCATATACCCTGATGATCCTTGAAGTAGGCAAATGTCAGCCAGCCTTTAGGGTAGGTCGATAAGACTTCGAAACCATCAGCAGTGATCCCGCCTTTGACCAGAACCGCGTCTCCGTCCTCTTTCTGCAAGACCACTAGAGCCTTCGCATTGATCACAAAGCGATCCATAACCGTTTCTCCTCCAATCCAAGAAATACATGGTCAGAAATTATAAGTGTGAGCCACCACTGGCATCCAGACATTGTCCTGTCATCCAGCGACTATCCGCCGAGGCAAGAAATGCAGCGATATCAGCCACATCCTCGGGTTCTCCCCAGCGATTCATTACAGAGAGCCCGGCTGCATACGCCTGTCCCTGTGGGTTCGCAAGTGTTCCTTCATTCATCTCGGTGTTAATGATACCTGGTTGTATGGCGTTAACCCTGATCTGGCGGCTTCCCAGTTCTTTGGCTAGCAGCTTCGTGAACGTATCCATGGCCCCTTTGGTCATACTATAAGCAAACACTCCTGGGGAAGATACGCGTGTAACAAAAGAGGATATATTGATGATACACCCTCCATCCCGAAGCCGAGAGACGGCCTGCTGTGTCACAAATAGCGGTGCTTTTACATTAATTCTTATGACATCTTCAAAAGATTCTTCCGTCGTTTCCTCCAGGCTAAGGATCTGTCCTATGCCAGCGTTATTCACCAAAATATCCAACTTGCCTTCTTGCCCATGCTTCTGAACAGCAGCATCGATCTTGGAAAACAATGCATGAATGCCATCCAGCGTACTTAAATCAGCTCCTATGGCCTGCCCCTGTCCACCACGGTCTATGATGTGCCGCACCACACTCTCCGCTTCCGCCTGCCTTGTTGCAAAATGCACAAGAACGTATGCCCCCTCCTGTGCCAGGCGGATCGCAATACTCCGGCCAATACCTCTGCTCGCACCTGTTACTACGGCTACTTGCCCTTCCAGTCTTCTGCATGTCTCGTTCATAACGTCATCCCCTTCAATGAATAATCTGACCTTCTCAAAGGCTCAGGACATTTATATCACGAGACGACAATCACAATCTTGCTCTTATATTCGGGCGATACCTCAATCACTTGTACAGTCCCAAACGGTGATGAAGCTGCTCTCGAATCTCTGTTTGATTGAGTACTTTAACGATCAGCGCAGGTGTGTACTGCTGTTGCATGATTTCAAAAGAAAGCTCCGGACTGCACGATGAGGAAACCGTCTGAAACAACTGATAGAAATATAGGCCATTCGGTTCGTCTGAGCCTCTATACTTATACGGTGCCTGATAAATTAGGTAAGGCATTTGGGCCAGATCAGGCTTGTGAAATCCCTTTGTATCGTGATCCGACAGCAGATTTATCCATCGCGGGTCATCGCCCATATCCTCAATCAAGTTATAACGAGATGTCTTCATTTTCACATTCTCCAATATGAGTTCAGTCACGTCGGCTGTATTCTCTCTCGCAAAACCGTATACGTACCCCGCCTGACTCGGCTCCTCGCTATGATCGGTGCGGCTCAAACAGGCAAAGTACAACGCACGTAGCGGAGACGCTGTAAGTTCCAGCAAGTTCGTAGGCAGACCCTCATGGTGACACCAGGCTAACACATGCTCGCGCTCCCACTCTCCCGCTTGATCTGCCATATCTCGGACATAATCATTTACTGCATCCACATAATATTCCGGGTTATCTCGAAGCAATCGCGCTATTCCTGATCGAAGTAAAGACGAGGATTGAGTGGCATATCGCCTGTTTTCTCCGCGATAATAATACCCCTCCTGACCATTCGGTAACTCTTCAATCATCGCTATGTAGTCTTCTATCGATTTCACCTCATAGCATACGGCATCATTCATAGCAATCTAGCACCTCCAGCACCTATATGTGTTTATCCTTCATCTTCCTACAAACATACTACCATTTACATACGACTTCATCTGATCTTTGGCTTCATATCATCAAACCATTGGGGAGGGAATTCATGCTCTTGCCGCCTATTCTCCATCAGATGTTGCTCTGTTCAGCAATCTCTGAATTGTTCACTTGCTAAATATTGTAAATCAACTACAATAGATTTGAAAGCGCTTTAATTATTTTCTAATCTATATGGAGGTGTACGTAATGGGAAAACGTAAGACGGTCTGGCTTCTGGTTTTCACACTCGCATTAACGATGTTTGGTCTACATCCTGAACGAAGCAACGCGGCAAGTGTAGCAATTACCAATGGTACCGATTGGCTTGATACGGCTGGCAATCCCATTCACGCCAACAGCGGTAATATCCTGCAGGTAGGCTCAATGTATTATCTGTATGGTGAACACGCGGTGGGTGGTAAGTTTGACAGCGTAAACGTCTACACCTCAACGGATTTGAAAAATTGGACCTTTAGCAATGCCATCTTGACCAAAGACTCCGCGACGGAACTCGCCTCCAGCAAGATTGAACGTCCCAAAGTGATCTATAATGCCTCCACCAAGCAGTATGTACTCTGGGCTCATTATGAGAACGGTACAGATTATAATCTCGGCCGCGTTGCGGTAGCCACAAGCAGTACACCCAATGGCAAATTTACGTATGAAGGCAGCTTCCGCCCGCTTGATTATGAATCTCGTGACATGACTGTTTTTGTGGACACGGACGGCACAGGTTATCTCGTAACGGCCTCCCGTAAAAACGGCGGTGCGAATGATACGATGGCTGTTTTTAAAATGAATGCAAGTTATACAGGGATACAATCTTTCGAAGGATGGTTGTTCGAGAATGCATACCGCGAGGCCCCGGCTGTTGTGAAAAAAGGAAACCGCTACTATCTCTTCACCTCCCAGGCCGCTGGCTGGTATCCGAATCAGGGTGCATACGCTACAGCTACTTCAATGACCGGGCCATGGTCTGCACTAACGCCTTATGGCAACCCGTCTGCCTTCGGCTCCCAGATCCATGATATTGCCACGATTCAGGGCAGCAGCACCACTTCGTATATCTATATGGCGGATCGCTGGAATCCAATGAATCTGGGCGAGCACAAACATATCTGGTTGCCCCTCACGCTGAATGACGGCAATGGAACGGCGTCAATGGAATGGTATACCACATGGAATATTGATGCAGCAACAGGTCAGATCACGTTACCTGCTCTCGTCAATCATGCCCAAGGCAAGACAGCCTCCGCCAGCTCGACGGCTTCTGGCTCGTCGCCTTCCCTTGTCAATGACGGTAACTATCAGACCTCATGGGTGGCTTCTTCCAACAGTTGGCCTGCGTGGTGGCAGGTCGATTTTGGAGCACCAAAGACCATTACGGAGATTGATACTTCGTGGTTTATGTATAAAGGTTCCGAGGGGTATTACAAATACAAAATCGAGATTAGCAACGATGGTGTAAACTACTCCACGCTGGATCGCACCAATAATCTGACATATGGTTTCACCACGGATGCGGTGCATTTCACGGCCCGCTATGTGCGAATAAATATGGTTAACGCTGTCTTGTGGAACAATCCGGGCAACTGGTACACCCCAACACTGCATGAAGTCAAAATGCTGGGCCCATCCACGCCTGAAGCTACAGGCTACAGCCAGTTCGCTTCACACAATGTACCGGATCGCATGATCCGTCACGCCAACTATGTTGCTCGCATTGATGCAAATGTCACCCCCGCTCTGGATGCCCAGTTCCGCGTTGTACCGGGTCTTGCCAGTTTCGCTGGAGGCAATCAACTACCCTGGTTATTTCCTGAAGCGTAATGCGAGTAATAAAATTGTACTTGAAGCCTTCACAAACACCACTGCATATAAAGGCGATGCCACGTTCCTGATCAGCCCCGGCTGGGCAGATGGCACCAAAGTATCTTTGCAATCATACAGCCAACCGGGATATTACATCCGACATTATGATTATGTGTTGCAACTGGATGCCGTGAATGCCGCCAGCAATACGACTACAAAAGCAGATGCTACGTTTGGGCGATTGAATTTCTAAGCAACAATGATGTTCAAATTCACCTTTCTCCATGCTCAGCAGACTATTTCCTTCACAAGAAATAGTCTGTCTACCCATCAATTGAACCTATGATTCGAGAAATGAAAGATTAATTTGCGCCCATCCTCGTCTGCATCTGCGGTTATGGCAACGTTCTCCTCATACAGTCCTTGCGTATAATTCGCTACCGTCTTGCGCCAGAAATGCTGACCCGTTTTGTTTTTCTCCCCTGGATTGGTGAATATCTCCCAGTTGCCCTCAAACATAGCGAAGATCATTACAGCCGCCTTCTCCGCGATACCCATTCCCCGATACGGCTGCAACAGGAAAAATTCATGCATGAAAAAATCGATGCCTGACGCACAGTGAGGCGGTGTTGCCACCATTGCAAATCCAGCAGGTCTGTCCTCAGCCATGATCAGGAAGGGATAGAGACAGTCCGGCTTTTCCCACCATATATTTTGTACATCGTATTGGTCGTGTAATGTTCGGTAATCAGAACTCGCTTCGTAAATACCATGTACATTCGGTCGATGTGCCTCCTGCAACCCATAATGTCCAGACAGGTCATGCAGGTATAACGGATACATGTTTTTGATGATATATGCCTTATCATGATTTGTCAGTTCCACTTGGATGTTCATGTTTATCTAAATCACCGTTCCTTCCACTGGTTACGGCCGCTTCCTTACTCTATATAAGTAAACGTGCTCTCTGGACTCTATTGTACGAATGCTGGAGGTGGACAGATATGTAATATTCGTTTTCTAATCATTCTGTACATCCACATGTCTACTCATTGAAAAACATAGTAAAAAGCCACATCCGATGGCTCGAATGTGACTTCCTTTTCATCCAATCTCATTTCATTTCTATTTCTATTTCGCTTCGCTTTTTACAATATACAATTTTCTTAATACTCTCGATGGATAAACAATATTGCTCTGCAAGCTCATCGATCGTTGCTTCCGTAGCAAACTTCTGGCGAATCTCGTTGTTCCGCTCCCGAATCAGTTGTCGACCGCCTGAATTCTCCCCCCATTTCTTATGGGTATCCTTAGGCCTCGGAATATAGATTAATCCACCAGGAAGATGACGTTGTATCTCTTCGAGCAATGCCTTCGGAAGGACGGCATCCGCATTCACATATTTCATCGTACTCCACTCCTTAAAAAGTTAATCTTTAAGGCAGCAGAGTCTTACGAAGAAACTTTTGACTTCATCGTGTCAATGATGGCGGGAATGGATATTAGGCTCTATGCAAACAACCGCCGTTGTTCCTCGCATGGACTCTGCATAGAGCGTGTCGTGAAACCTATTATGAATCGAATCATGGTAGCCCCCCTTTCGCTGAATCGATATAAAATTACGTAAAATCATGCCCCGGCATTTCAAATTACACTCCTATATCTTCCATATAGGAAACTGATATCCTTTAATCCTCCTTATACTGCGCTACACTTTGCTCCAACATCGTACGGACCTGCTCTTGCAATTCTGGTGGAGATATCACCTTGACCTCGGGTCCATAGGAGAGTAGCCTACGCGCTGTAAAAGCAAACTCCGAATGTGGCACAACGCCGCGCCACTCTTGATCTGATACGGTCTTGAATAATGTATCCGACGCGGCTATTCTTGCCCCGAATGCTGTAAATTGCAGTACAACCTCTTCGCCATCCGTGTGCGCTGCCTGTTTCAGCCATGCTTTTAGTGTGGGTACAGATTCATCCATCTGATCCAGCACTGTAAGCTGCTTTATTCGATCCACACGATATAACAATACGCGATCGTTATGCCGTGCAGGCATGTACCAATACCCCTGCTCATAATAGATGCCTATGGGATTGACGGTCACCTTTTTCCAGCCACTGCGAGCGTTGTACAAAAATGAAATCACTTTCTTCTCGACTGCGGCTGTTAACAGATCCGATGTAAGGGAATCGTGGTGATCACCCGGATGTTGCATAAAAGCTATGTGTTCCCGTAGCCCTACAATCCGTTCCTGTACATCCGAAGGCAGTGTAGAGAAATACTGTTCTGCCAGATGTCCACGAATCGAACCATACGGAAAATCAGGAACCATCTCCAAATATTCAAGCATCATAAACAAACCTAATGCTTCCTGCTGCGTCAGCTGCAGAGGTGGCAAAATGCGATTGGGCAGCACACGGTACCCACCGTTAACACCTACCTCCGTGTATAGGGGAAAGCCCATCGTCTGTAATGCATCCAGATCACGCTGGATGGTTCGAACCGATACTTCGAATCGTTCTGCCAGCTCCCGAGCCGTGAACTTATGTCTGGAATCCATGAGGCGCATCATCGCCAGCCTGCGTTGATTCATCCTATCCCCACCTTAACTACGTCACTTTATGTCATAGAAAAATTGTAACATATCCGGGCTATTCCACGAACGCGAAGACGTTATAGCATCCTTGAATGATTTTGCTTTGCAGGCAGGCTCTCCACACATAAATGTAGAATATTAAAGCATCTACCATTAAATGTCGGGAGTTGAGACCAACAATGACCAGTAAAGAAATCTTTCCTGTAAATGTACGTGAGATTATTGATTACATAGAACATGGCGATGTATTGAAGGGGCCTTACCTTTCGGTTACCCATGACGGTGCAGTGACTGGAACAGCATTCGAGACACAAGATTCGTTCACGAATCTGGAGGAAGCCCTGATATTTTATCAGGAAGAAGACGTTGAGCCGCCTTGTTACTTTCTACTGGACATTACCGCAGACGCCTTAGGAGATATTCCACCTGCCTCTGGAGAGGAGCAAAAATCCCTCGACCGAGCATTTATTCTGTATGAAGAAGAGCAAGACTTCTACGGCATAATGAAGAAAAAATTAGAGGGACAGGCCCCGGAATTGGGCCTGAAGCCTGATCAACTTAACCACCTTGCTGATATTATCAGCAGTGATCTATTTCAGATTGCGAGAGCGCGATTGTTAGGCAAGGAGCCACATCCGTATTTTGAAGAGATGTTTAATATCTATAAAAATCAAGGACTGCCTGTAGGCTGGGTAGGTGGCGAATCTGCTGCAGAAGGACAATTCATCATCTACACTCGTCCTTAACATCCGAAGGTACACGCCAAGCTAATGCTCAATCAACCAGCGATATCAAAATATCAACGGCTGGTTGAAGTTTCACCTAGGCCTCCATACAAGAAATGAAGAACAAACGTTATTCTATAGAAAAACATGTTCAAGGAGGTTTCTCACAATGAACAACCTGCAAGGAATGGGAACAAAGATCGCACAACTCCGCCGGTCTAGCGGCATGACGCAGGAGGAGTTAGGAAAGCTTTTATCCGTGTCAGCACAAGCTGTTTCCAAGTGGGAGAATAGTGATTCTTTACCGGATCTTCCCCTGATCGTAAAGATAGCAGAAACGTTTAATTGCTCGACCGATTACCTATTAGGACGTGAGGGTGGACTCATATCATTAATCCCTCAAATCCGTGAGACACTCCATAAGATGGAGTTAACAGATCGAATCGCATTTCTCGAACATATGATTACACTAACCGAAGGGCATCCCTCTACACTACCTGTTAGTTCAAGTGGAAATCCATCTCTAGTACATATACACCTTGGTCCAGCAGGTTTAGGTCTCTGGGCGAAAGATCGCCTTGCTTGTATTGCTACACCGATATTCTTGAAAGAATCGGTGGAATTGCTGAGGACAGCAGCTGCATTCCCGCTCAACTTGTTATCGGATGACGTCCGCCTGGTCTTACTCATTCTCTTGCGAGAAATAGATGACTTGAAGCCAGAGTATGCACTGGATGAAAAGACACTACGAACGTACCTGCCAGACTCTATACATCTGGATCAGGTTCTTACGGAGTGCATTGAACTTGGGTTTGTCGACCGCGTACGCGGTGGATATCGACTGAATTTCAGAGCTGATCTTACTGTGCGGCTACTCGCAATGGTTCATCAGATTATAAATCAACAGGGAACTATGAATGTAACAGTAGGCAACGTATAACCCGCCGAATCCTACGATTGATACAACAAACACAGATGTAACCGAAGTTACCACTCAAATTAAAATATGAATTCTACAATATATTTCAATAAACAGATCGGAGTGGGGATTTTGAGAGACCGGATTGCAGCCTTTCGAGGCTCCAAGCATTTTGAATTAAAACATGTTACGGATCACGTCATTGCGGCCATTGCAGTTCCTGGTACAGGATCTTTAGGGAATGCAACCATCATTGATCTGGGCGATGCAACAATGGTCGTGGATACTTTCCTAACCCCGCAGGCCGCATCAGACCTGAAAGAAGCAGCCACTTCTATTACAGGGAGACCGGTAACCTACGTTGTGAATACACATTGGCACAGTGATCATACCTCTGGAAATCAAGTGTTTGTACCAGAAGCTCTCATCATCTCGACAACGGCTACCCGCGAGATTATGGATACCTTTTCAAGACAAAGAATAGCTCAATATCGGGAGAATACGGAGCAGATGAATCAGGCGATTCATCAACAAGAAATACAACTGCAGCAAGAGACCGATGAAAAGTTAAAACGAGAGATGGCCTGGGATAATGCCAGTGACCGTGAGTTTATGCAGATGCTCCCCGATCTGATACATACCGTTCCCGCGATAACCTTTAATCAACAGATGGTCATTCACGGTAGTCAATGCACCGTTCAACTCCTTACATTTGGTGGGGGACATACCCAGAGTGACACCATCCTGTATATTCCTGAAGAGAAAATCGTTATTACAGGAGATCTGGTCCTGTCCAAACACCATCCGGTTTTGGCTAATGCCAACCCGCAGGAGTGGCGGCGTATATTGGAACAGATCGAGCAGCTTGGGGTGGAGACAATCATTCCCGGGCATGGAGATGTATGCTCTCTGCAAGAGCTTCATGATGTGAAAGGATATATTCAGGATATGCTGGCTCTGGTGACAGAAGCCGTGAAGACCAAACAATCTATAGATGATATTGAAGTACCGCACAACTATAAGGAATGGTCGTTTACAACCTACTTCAAATCGAATTTAAGCAAAATTCACACGCTTATCACGGAGTCAGAAACATAAATAGTGTAGTTTATAAAATTTTGAAATTTGCATAAAATTAACATTGAATTATTTTCCATTACAGGGTATGGTTAAGAAGCTTAGCGATAAGCAAGTTCCTTACACGAAGGGAGAGGTTTTAAATGGCTGCTACTTATACGAATATGGTGGTTCAGTATTAAAACCGAATAGCTGGCATATCTGAAAAAAGCGGGACGACTCCCGTATTCTTTGTTATGCCATCCAAAGTAACCTTTCGTGAATATTGCTGTTTGTAGATACGATGAAGGTCGTATCTTTTTTGCGTCCTGATGCCGCAGAACAGTAGCTTCTTAAGAGGCTGCTTGTTTGCGGCATTTTTGCGTCCAAAAACAACATTTAAAGGAGCTAACCTTATACCCACGATGAATTTAAAAACCTACGGATATATCGAAACAGAAGAGGTCCCCGATGGATTAATACCTGGAAGAATCACAGAACTTCGGCGGGAGCAATTCACGGTCATGACAGAGCTCGGTGAAGTCACCGCAGTATTGAAAGGTTCATTTTATTATCAGGCGGATATGCCAACCGACTTCCCTTGTGTGGGGGATTTTGTCCTGCTGCGCTACAACGATATCGGTGATTCCCTGATTGTTAAGGTGCTGCCCCGAAGGTCCAAATTCTCGCGTGCAGACTATGCAGGCCATGCTGCAGGCTATGCCAAAACGATATTGGAGCAGGTTGTCGCCACCAATTTCGATGTCGTATTTATCCTGACTTCGTTGAACCAAGATTTCAATGTGAATCGCATTCTGCGTTACCTGACACAAGCCAGACAAAGCGGTGGTAAACCGGTCATCATTTTGACCAAGGCAGACCTCGTTACAGAAGATCATGCCATGCTCACGGAAGTTAAACAAAGGATCTCCGATGTACCTGTTCACGTGATCAGCAGTCATACTCGCTTGGGGCTAAACGAACTGGACACTTATCTAGCACCAGGTCAAACCGTTGTATTTCTCGGCATGTCTGGCGTGGGTAAATCCTCTCTGCTCAATGCATTAATTGAAAATGGCGTCATGAGAGTGCAGGCCATACGGGAGGACGACAGCCGTGGACGCCATACCACAACACATCGTCAACTCTTTATGTTGCCTTCGGGCGCAATGGTTATTGATACGCCTGGCATGCGTGAGCTTGGGCTTTTCGATGCTGACGAAGGTATTCATGCAAGCTTTGCCGATGTCGAAGCATTATTCGCTCAGTGCCGCTTTACTGATTGCCGCCATCAGACCGAGCCTGGATGTGCAGTTCTCTCAGCACTCGCGGACGGTTCATTACAGCATGAACGGTGGGAGAATTATATTTCCCAGCAGTCAGAGAACAAGTATGTACAACACAAAACGAACTACCTCATCGAAAAAAGAGCAAAAAACAAAATCAACAGGATTCAGAGTAAACAAACCAACAAAAGCGGAGGTCGGAAGAAATGAATAAGACGAAGATGACGAAAATAAAGATGCAAACGTTAACTCATGTTTTAAACCAATATTTTAAGAAGAACATTATTGTAGCGGACTATCATACAACCACTCTACATGGCGGAACTGTGGGTAACGTCAATCTGGTAACAGGAACAGCCGAAACCGAAGATGGCCAAAAGTTTCCTTACCAACTTGTACTGAAGGTTCAGAAACAATGGGAACGTTATAATGATCCCGGCTCCTGGCGCCGGGAATATGATCTGTACATGTCTGACCTCGAAAAAACATTCTCGGAAACCTTTCGCTGGCCCACATGTTATTACGCGGAGATGAATGCCGAGGAAAATGAATTTCAGCTGTGGCTGGAATATATCGATGGCGTATCTGGTCTTGATCTATCTGTTGACATGGTTGAACAGGCTGCGCTGGAATTAGGGCGTTATCAAGGTAAGCTATACGCAGAACAGCCCGCAGTGCTGAAGAGTCTGAACAACCTGAGCCATGCCGATCTCATGAAAAATACGTATCTGCACTATCGCTCATGGCCTGTCGTTTATAATTACATCCGTTCTGAAGACTGCGAATTCCCACCCCATATCCAGCAAATGTTGATCGATATGGATGAAGACTCGGACGAAATGTTCGCTCGTATCGAACAGTTGCCGCTTGTGTTAAACCATCGGGATTTCTGGGTGACCAATCTGATCTATGCCGATGGAAACATCGCACTCATCGATTGGGATACATCGGGGTGGGGATACTTTGGAGAGGATATCGCAAGCCTGGTTGCCGATGAGTGTGATATTGAGCATATGGTGGAATATTATCAGCGCTGTGTTCCTGCGTATTATAAGGGCTTTGCGGAATATGCCGATGCTCCCCCACTCGCCGATCACTGTGTACACGAGATGATTCTGTTCGTGTTCGGATACAGACTTGTCGAGGGTTATGTACATGCCGAGTCCGATGCGGCGAAGGAAGAAAACCTGCATATACTCCAGAAAATCTATGAAATGAAATATAGCCCGCTACAGGGATAAACGGTGCGGTAGTTCATTGCTTATCCATGCTTCCAGGCTCCCTCCTTGGCTGTACTTTAAGTAAATAAGCATTTAAACTACGTCAAGTATTGTCATAGTTATGGTGTATCTTACAGGTATCACAGGAAGGGAGCGATGAACGATGAATACTTCTAATTCAAAAACGATTCTTTACATTGCCATGAGCCTGGATGGATATATTGCCCGATTGGATGGTACGTTCGATTGGTTGCTTGATGTGGAAGGTGATGGCGGCGATAACGGCTATGCCACATTCTATGAAACGATTGGCAGTGTGGTTATGGGGCGTTCCTCGTACGAGGCAGTGCTTACCATGCCGGGAGACTTCCCTTATGCAGATCGTCCGACTTATGTGCTTTCTCGCTCAGAACAACCACCTGCACCGCATGTACAATTCACAACCGAGAGCGTAAAAACACTCATTCCCCAGCTGAAACAGTCTTTCGAGGGAGATGTTTGGATTTTAGGCGGAGGCCAGCTTGTTCAATCTGTGATCGAGCAGCAATTACTGGATGAGATTGAGGTGGCTATTATCCCGAAAGTACTGGGTGAAGGTATTCCCTTATTTCCAATGGGCACCGTACCGACCCTGCTGAAAACGATTCGTACCCAGACGCTTGGACAGATTATATCCATCCGTTATGAGGTGCAATGCCATCTTGCAACAGAGGGTTCATTAGAATTAAACGACCAGACTCGATAAAAACAACTCGAAGAAGACCGCACAGCGTCCTGCTGCGCGGTCTTTCTTCGTTACCCTTGGGTATATAACAACCATTGGGAGAATCTATATAAGTTGGAGAGTTCATTTACACAACTTGTATATTATAGAATTCGCCGAATGTACTCTGTTAAAACATCAGCCGACCGGCGATGTGATTGATCGCCAGGGTGTGACCTTGCGCCCATCGTTTCCTCGGTCGTATTTGGCAACTGAAGGATCGACACAGCACGATCTCTTGTTTGCCCGTGATAGGCATCCACCGCACGGTAGATGGCGGGAAGCAGAGAAGATCCAAGCATGCCATACGCCCAGATGATATGCGCTTGCGGGTTATTTTTTCGCAGCTTGATCAGAAAGCGCTCCACTGCATTCTCGAACTTGGCCAAGTCCGCCTCATGATACGTCCCGTCTCCGTTGAGGCGTTGCTTGTACACTTGTCCTGTGATTGGATCTGTCCACGCTGGAGACTGGAATGCACCATCGTCATTGCTACCCAGATTGACTACAATAACATCAGGCTGCCAGGAGCTAAAATCATGTGGCTCTAACGCGCCAAGTTGCTCATTTCGCTCTCCCTTCAGCAGACCGCAGACCTGTTCATAATACGCCGGAATATTGCCATTCGGGTTGTTGTCCCAACTGCTCAATACGCCCCATCCGCTCTGAGAGATGACACGGTACTCTGCATCTAAGGCCTCAGCCGTCATGAACGTATAATTATGCAGTGCACTGAACCACATGGGTACCCAGTCCTCTTCTGTCTTCGCTCCAATTGCTCCTTCTCCCGAGGTGATGCTATCTCCGATAAACTCGATTTTAAGAGGTTTCTCTTCTACAGGTAGGAACGTGCCATCCGCCTTGACCGCATGAAACTGCAGACTGTTGTTCAGGTCACCACTCATCGCCTGTACATCCTTGATGATACGCACATTTTTGACCGCATTGGGATTCATGCCACGAAATACACAGATCCAGGCTCTACCTCTGGTTAACATCTGACGGCTTACCGGAACACCATTGATAACAATGCTGATCCAGGGCTCAAGCAGATCATAGGAAGATTCTATTTCAACCCAAAATTCCGCACCCTGTACGTTCAATTCGACTGCACTACCTGTCCAAAACAAGGTCAATGGTGACCGCACGGTCGTAGTTCTACCGTGTATTTTTACATGCTGTACATTCGAAATAGCGATAACCTCTAATTCTCCATTGGAGCTGTTACTCATAGGAAACCTCCTGTTCAATTCATGGTTATATTCTCACTTATCGGATACTACCACCCGGAATGGAGCATGCCCTGTTTCCGCATGAAGAAGCTGTGTGGGTTTACGCAGACGCAGACTGCAGACCAGTCTAAATATAGCCCGCTTCTGTTCAACTTCCACCAATGAAACATCAATCCATAGAGGAACCAACGGGGCATGCCAGCATAGGAGATCCACGGCCTCATCCACTGTAAATTGCCGATGCTCTACATTCTGCGGAGCAAGCACAACCAGCCGCATCATCTCGTCTGCACCGTTCAGCGATTTGTCCAGTTCGGGAGCAGGTTCAATGAGCAAGCCAATCTCTTCATACTCCAGTTGGTCCCGCTCCCTAATCTCTTCGATAGCCTGTATCAGATGTGCTCGGAAGATTACTTTATCCATCTGAGTTATTCGCTCCATAAACCCATGCCCTCCCTGGTCGTGATATGTACTGACACAACTGATGAATCTATCTATATGTTTACACGGACACTCCAACTTATATATACCTTTTATAATTATTATGCACAACAGCAAAAATCCCCTGCAAGCAACCCTGTTCAAGTTCATCATATCAGATGTGCTCAAGTCCATGGTTTGCCCGTAAGGGATATGTTCATTTATTTTTGATTATCGGAGGAAAAAGGTAGCCTTTTCCGGCTTCTCTTCTGCGCGTTACAGCACCTTACCCAGGAATGCCTTGGTTCGTTCATGACGCGTATTCTGAAAAAGTTCCTCTGGCGTGCCTTCTTCGACAATATAACCTCCGTCCATGAAGATCACCCGATCCGCGACCTCACGGGCAAAGCCCATCTCATGTGTCACAACAATCATCGTGATTCCTTCATGCGCAAGGTTTTTCATGACTTGTAGCACTTCCCCGACCATCTCGGGATCAAGAGCCGAGGTAGGCTCATCAAACAACATCACACTCGGATTCATGGCGAGTGCGCGCGCAATAGCTACACGTTGTTGCTGTCCACCGGACAGCTGATCGGGATAGGCATCTTTTTTCTGAGACAGCCCTACCTTACCAAGCAGTTCCATTGCTTTTTTCTCATTTTCGGCTTTGCTCAGCTTCCGGATATGTTTGGGCGCCAGCATGATGTTCTCCAGCACGGTCAGATGCGGAAACAGATTGAACTGCTGGAATACCATGCCCACATTGGTGCGCAGCTCGTCGATATTGGTCTTCGGGGAGGTAACCTCCACCTCGCCAATCATGACCTTGCCTGACGTGACCTCCTCCAGTAGATTGAGGCAGCGCAAGAAAGTACTTTTGCCAGACCCCGAAGGGCCAATGACACATACTACTTCCTGCTCCCGAATCGTTGTGGAGATATCCTTCAGCACCTCGTTCGCACCAAACTGCTTTCTTAAGTTCTCTACAATAATCATCGGATTGCATACCTCCTTTCAATGAATCGGGAAGCCCGTGATAACAGCACAATAATGATCAGATAGAACACACCGACTGTACCCCAGATTTCAAATGCCCGGAAGTTCGCGGAAACGATAATTTCCCCGCTCTGTGTAAGCTCCGCAATCCCTATCGCTGATAATAACGAAGTATCCTTAATCGTAATAATAAACTGGTTTACAAAAGTAGGAATCATACGCCGGGTTGCCTGCGGCAGTACCACGAGCCACATGGTTTTGAAACGACTTAGGCCTAGTGACCTTGCTGCCTCATGCTGCCCTTTGCCAATAGATTCAATCCCTGCCCGGAAAATCTCCGAGATGTATGCACCAGCATTTAAGCTAACCGCGATAATGCCTGCCGTCATGGCCGGAATACGCATATCCAGAAACACCGGCAGACCGAAGTAAATGAAGTATACCTGCACGAGAAGCGGTGTGCCACGGATGATATCCACATAAAGCGAAGCCACCAGTCGCAACAACCGATTCAGGGAAGTGCTCATCAAGCCGGAGATCAGACCAATCACCATTGCAAAGATGAGCGAGATCACAACAATTTTTAACGTAACGACCGTTCCCTCTAACAGAAGAGGCAATGCGTCCAGTATGACTTGCCAGGAGGAATCCATCCGTACCACCGTTCCTTTCTACTTCGCTGCTGTTCCTAGATATTTTTCAACGATCTTGTCGTATTCGCCGTTTGCCTGCAATTTTTTCAGTCCGTCATTGATCTTCTTCTGCAATTCAGCATCGCCTTTGGCTACAGCAATTCCGTAGAAGTCACCGTTCAAGCGGTCACCAACAATCTTAAGTTTAGAGTTAGGGTCCACAGCGATTTTATAAGAAACCACCGGGAAATCTTCGAGTGTCGCATCCGCGTTTTTATTCGCTACTTCCTGATACATGGATGGGCTATCATCAAAATATTTCACGGTTGCGCCATAGGTTTTCGCATATTCATCAGCGAGATTCGCACCTGACGTTCCTTTTTTGATCGCAATTGTTTTACCTTTCAAATCCTGCGGACTCTTAATGTCGTTGTTATCCTCATTCACGATTAAGGACAGTCCGGCTTGATAGTACGGTTCGGAGAAATCTACAACCTTTTTACGCTCATCCGTGATGCTGATGCCTGCAATTGCGCCATCCAACTGATTTGCTGTAATGGCTGGAATGATACCTTTGAAATCCATCGGCTTGATCTCCACCTCAAAGCCTTCTTCTGCCGCAATCGCATTCATCAGGTCAATGTCGATCCCAACGTATTTTCCATCCTTCTGAAACTCAAACGGAGGATATGTTGCATCCGTACCAAATGTATATTTGGTTACTGCCGATCCACTTGCAGACTGGGCACTGCTGTCTTCTCCTGATTTTGCTGCGCCGCAGGCACTAAGTGCCAGAGCAAGAACTGACGCCATAACGATGGATGCTACCTTTTTCATGGAAAAACCCCTTTTCCTGATTAGATTGGAATCGACCGAATCGATCATTTGTATTTATGTACGTATTGTATTTCTACACCTACAAGAACTTACGCAATCCTACACATTTTATTAACAACATATGAAAAATAAATTAACATAATGTTGTTTTTGACTACTTTTTTGTACAAAACTCTAAATAATTATATGAAAACCCTCGTTTTATGTAACTTTATATAACACAAATAAAAAAAGACCCTTAGAAAGGGTCTCTAGAATTTTGACTTACATATACCTGCGCTGTGATATGGATTTCATTCACTTACTATTCTAGCTATTTATTTTCTCTACTGTCTCCATGTAGAACACTTGCAGGAATTTCTTGATGTTTACCTTGCTCTTGTTGTCGCTCGCCTGCTCTTCTTCCATCGCCCTCATCTTCATACGCACGTCCTGAAAATCAAAATAAAGCGGCGCATAATGCTCAAATTTATGATTGCTGTAATCCGTAAGCCCAATGGAGGCGAGATTTGTCAGTGCCGTCAGAACCGTTCTGCGGATGCGCTGCTCCATAGCCTTGCACTCCTTCTCCACTTCCTTGGCCGTTAGCTTGTACTTCTGAGCCACAGCTTCATAGGATTCCTTCAGCGGCGGCAGCTCGGAGGCTTGCTTTTGCTCAATAGCGTACTCCATCAGAGCTACGATATCTTTGCTCCCACTTTCACCGATGATGCCCAGATCCATTAATATGCTTCGCGCCGAATCTCGTACCGTTCGGGTCTGAGCAGGAGCCAGGGCTGGAGCTTCTACCAGATTCAGGCGAGCCATGGACTGTTTGATCTCCTGTACATATCGCTCATACTTCCATTGCTCATTCACTTTATTGAGCACATGCTCTACTTCCACCCGGTTGATCGGTTTGTGAATGAAGAACTCAATCCCCTTCTGGTAGGCCGCTCCCACCATCTCTTTGTTGACCACCTGTGAGATCATAATAAATTTGCCGTTATAGCCGCTCTGCTTCATGTTCGCCACGGTTTCAATCCCGTCTTGATCTGGCATCAACAGGTCAATCAATACGACATCGGGTTTGAGATCCAGAATCATACGCTGTCCTTCCAGACCGCCCTCGGCCATGCCTGCAAGCTCCCCGGTTCCACAATTCTCGATGATATCCTGTAGCATGCTGCGGCTCACCACATCATCATCCACGATCAGGATCGAAAGTGTCATGGGCATCGGCCTCCTTCATTAGATTGACCCTGGGGATCATGACTGTGAACACCGTACCCCGCCCGGATGGAGCGGCTTCTACTTGAATCTGTCCTTCCAGCGACTGAACGATATCACGTACATGGGAGAGACCAATACCTGTGGCAGCAATGCCCACTTCATTAAACTTGGTCGTATAACCGGGTTCAAAAATAACCCCGCGCTTCGCGTCAGGTACACCTTTTCCCGAATCGGTCACCACAAAATGCACATCGGCATCCTGTTCAAACACCCGTACTTGGATCATGCCCTCCTGCTCAATTGCTTCAACCGCATTAGCCAGCAAGTTATTCATGACCGTAAGCAGTGGGATGTAGTATGGAGACTCCCCTTCATATTGTTGTTCAATCTCGATCTTCACCTGTTTGTGCAACATCTCACTGTATTTCCGATTGGCCCTGCCTGCAAAATGTACCACTTCCGACAGACTCATATTGACCGTCTTCTCGTTATCATAAAGCTTCAACAATCCGGCCAGAATCCGCTGCGAATCCTTTTTAACTTCATGAATCTGTTGAGCAATGCCCAGGGTTCGCTGGCTGTATTCGTTCATGTCCTGCTCACGCAGATCACGATATAGCTCATAACTGTTAGCCGTAATACCTTCAATAGTATTCATCGCTTTTTTCAGGTAAAAAACTTCGCCGTACAGTCCCGAATTCACACTTAACATCTGTTCGATCCGCTTTTCCTGTTCTGCATGCAGGAGCCTAATCTGTCTGACCGCGAAACTGTTATACAGCCCGATGACAAAGTAACTCCGCAGACCGCCCACGATCAGTAGATACAGCCATTCACGCATATAAAAAATATTCGTCCCGCCCAGCACACCTCGCACGAATAACTCCACCAGGTTGGAGGAAAAATCTATACCGGTGATGATACCACCAAGCAATAGCGGGGGAATTTCATGAAAACGGTGTTTGAGCTTGCTTAGCCCATAGGCAAAGACCACATAGTATAAACCTGCTCCAAGGTTATCTTGCATGCTCTCTAGTACGGAGATGGTGTGTATATGGTGAATCAAATCAGCCGATTGGAAAGCTATGCTCGCTAGCCCCGTCAGGATTCCTGTTTTTATATAAGATAAATGGGGCATAATCATCAGCAAAAACAAAAGAATGCTGACCCCGAGGCCGATCCGGAAATAATCTTCCCGAAAGGGATTAATTTTGAACTGTGCACCTACGGACGTAGCCAAGGCAACGGCAACCATCTGCACATTCTCGTTTTTGACCCAATTGCGCATCCCTTAATCCACCTACTATCGCAACGTTCACAAGCCCACACTGCTACGGCTCATGCTTCTGATGTTAAATATACTAACATACGAGAGAAACATTAGAAATATTTAAAATTTGGGGATTGTGTCATTCCACTGTTAAACAACATAAAAAGGCTGGAAGTTTGACTTCAACAGCCTTTTTTATCCTTGTCTCCTACCTGCAGGTTTTCCGCTCAACGATTCTGGTCATACGTGAGTATTCCTTGGAGGTTAGGAGTTTAGCTATTCGATCCGAAACGAAACTCCGTAGCTACGGGTTATTCCGTTTCACTGTCAGGAATCTCGAAAGATACCGTGGTCCCCTCGCCCGGCTCACTTACAATGGTTAGTCCGCGGCCATAACGCTGGAGCAATCTACGGTTTGTGTTCGCGATCCCAATCCCGCCTTTACTGCTCCAGGAAGCTTCCTGTAATGCGGCGACTTGCTCAGGTTGCATGCCTTTGCCATTATCCTTGACCTCAATTCGGGTGTAACCCTCACACCGGTTAATGCTCAACCATATCGTTCCTCCGGCAGTACGGCTTAATAAACCATGTTTAACCGCATTCTCCACCAGAGGCTGAATGGATAGAGGAGGCAGACGCAGCGTGAGATTAGACTCCATGTCCAAGACAACAGACAGCCGGTCCTCAAATCGTGTTTTTTCGATAAACAGATACGCTTCGACGAGCTCCAACTCATGGGACAACCTCACTAATTCTCCAGTATTGAGGTAGTTAAAACTGATGCGAAGGTAAGATGAAAAAGCTTCTCCCAGCCTGCGCATATGATCCGTATCTATCTCGCTCAGCACCATCAGTGAATTCAGCGTATTAAACAAGAAATGAGGCTGAATCTGTGCCTGCAGATAGGCCGCTTCCATCCGCAGCCGCTCCTTGATAGACTTATTCAGCATCGTCAGTGCTCGTATCCGGTATTTAAGCTCCACGGCATCCACCGGTTTGGTAATATAATCATTGGCTCCAGACGCAAATCCGGTATAAATGTCTGGCGGCTGACTTCGAGCCGTGAGCAGCAGCACGGGAAGCTCTGACATGGAAAACTGCTCACGCACCTTCCGGGTCAGCTCATATCCCGACATGTAAGGCATCATTACATCCGTAATCAATAAATCCCACTGGCGTGTATTTAATAATTCCAGCGCTTCCTGCCCTGAACGAGCGGTTGTAATCAGACAAGGCTCATTAGAAAGAATACTGACCAGCACCTCAAGGTTAACCGGGTCATCATCAACAGCCAGAATGAATGACTTTCCTTCTGGCAAAAGAGGGGGCATTTCTTCTGCCGCTGCGGATTCGGCATGTTCTGAAGCAGTATGCTGTAACACAAAGCCGTTTAATGCTTCCTCCATCATCTTGGAGCTTTGCTCCCACACGGCAGGCAGTGGCTCAGCCAGCTGCGGTTGCGGATCTTCCTGCTCGGCTGGCTGAGCCAGCCGCAGATCAAAGCTGAAAATTGAGCCCGCCCCTGGCATGGAACTCACGGACAGTGATCCGCCATGCAGCTCAACAAGCTGTTTGCAGATATTTAATCCAAGCCCGATGCCCTGTCCGTCCCGTTCATCATAGGGACCCTGCTCATACGGAAGAAAAATTCGCGCTTGCGTTTCCTCGTCCATACCTGTACCTGTATCGGCAACATGAATTAGAGCATGGCTCTCAATAAGCTCGGCACTTACCGTAATCGTACCTCCCTCTGTATGTTTAAGGGCATTATGCAACAGGTTATACATAATCTGCACAAGTCGCTTCTCATCGGCCATGACCTGAGGGAAACCTTCTTTAATGTCCATTTGCAGCTGAACCGGCTTTCGTTCAACCATGTATCCCAGCATCGTCATGATGCCAGGCACAACAGATTGCACGGATACCGGAGAACACTGCAGTGTAATACGGTGCTCTTTAAGTCGTACAACATCCAGCAGGTCGCCAAGCAGATGAGACATTCGGCGCCCGATCGTAATAAGCAGCTCCATATCCTCTACACTGCGCGCTTCAAGCTTGCTTTTTTCCCGAATAACGACATTATGAGCAATGTTAATGATTCCGTGCAGCGGTGTTCGCAGCTCATGCGATGTGTTCGCGAGGAACTGGTCTTTGATCTTGTCACCTTTTTGCAGCTCCTTATTCAGCTCTATAATTTCGTGGGCATTTCTAAAATACTTTTTGAACCAATAGGCCGAAAATCCCGTAATCGCAAAAACGATATCCAGCGGATAATAAACGGTCATGTCGCCCCCGAACCTCCCCGCTGCACTCCATAACAGGTTCGATATAATACCTCCAGCAGTTAGAAGCAGGAAGACCGTATCCCGATCCAGTGATACTCTAAAGATCATCGTTGCTACAATTGAAAAGAACCAGAACGCTGAGATCATAGTGAACAGGTTAATCACATAGTAATGACTCATCGCATAAACAACGCTGATAGGCACGACCAGAATGACAGCAATATAAGCTAAAGTGACAGCTGCATAAATTTGAAGCCATTTTTTTCGGATATGAACGAGAGCCAGTCTCTGGAATAACAGCAGGATACAAGAATTTTGCAACATTACACAGATGACCCGCAGCTTGACTCCCCATGTATAGTTTATCGGTAGCCACAGCATCAAGAGGTTATCATGACCAGCCATAATAATGAAACCAACCGAAGATGTAAGAATAGCTGAAACCAGCAAGGCCCGCTCTTGCGGATTGAAAGCATACAAAATACAGGCGTACATTCCATGCAGCATCAGCACAAGAAAGATCGCCAGTTGAAAACCAATGGAACACCAGCGCGCATATTCTACAGCAGCTTCCGAGCCGAAACGGACAGGTTTGCTAATCCCACCCTTATAAGGGCTGTCATAATTGGCTACACGAACAAGCAGTTCAATGGATGTCGTACCTTCCTGATCATAGGTGGCTGTAAAAGCCGTGCCCCTGGGTACATAGCTCACTTCATTGTCCGTCACTCGTCCCATACGATAAGCGTTCTCTCCGTTAATCTCGACATCGGATGCACTGCGGATATCTTTGAACCAGAAGGTCACGGATGTCTGAAGTGGATCAGTCAAAATACGCAATCGATATGTCGCATATCCAAGTGAATTTCCCCCATCCGGTTTAAGCTCTTCCCTCCAGTCCCCTGGAACCCGAACAAGCTTTCCTTTGGCATTCTCCCCTTTGTTCATAAGCTGCTGACCCGTTAATAGTTCATGCGAGTACAGCTCCCACTCTCCGTTCAGATACATCACAGGAGACTGTTCCAGATCGCCCCCTCGCAAGTCAATGACGCCATTCACGGCGCGATGTTCATCCGTAATCGGAAATAACTGAAACCACACCCAACGCGTACCTAGCAATACAGCAAAAATAACCAACATTATCCATATGTAGTGATAACGCTTTACCCATCCTTTATCCTGTGCCTTCATCCCATCGTTTGCCCCGGCTCAGTTAAGCCCAGCTTCCAGTCACGATACCAATGACGAATCTCTTCACTAATTGGAATGCCCAAGTCCTGCTCCATTCTGCTCATTAAGAGCCGGTATTGCTCTTCTACACCAAGGTCATGATTTATCTCATCATATAGTTTCATGAGCATGAAGTAGCTTTCTTCTTCGTCAGGTAACATCTGCTGAATCTGCTGCATGTTCTCGACTACACGTTCGTTCTCATCCTGCTTGAGATAATAGAGATTGAGTTGTCTCATATGGTACAACCACAGGTAACGTAATCTCTCCCGCTCAGGTTCAGCCCAAATAAAGTCGTATTGTCCAAAATAGGTGCCCTTGTACCGATATAATGCCTGTTCATAAGCTTGAACCGTTCCGGGCTGCACTTCCCTCCATGCTTTCATCTCCTGCTCCCACTGCTCACTGTCCAGCTGAGCATCCCCCACTTCAAGCTTGTAGCCCGCTTCCAGATGCGCACTTTGAATTGTAATCATATCCATACCACAAGCCTTCAATGTCTGACGAACATGATACATCGTAGTATAGAGTTGATGCGCTGTCTTCTCTTCTTCCATTCCCGGCCACATCAGGTCCAGCAGCACACTGCGATAAATAACCCGGTTCCGATGATGTAGAAGGTAGGCAAACAACTCCTGAGCTTTGCTGGTACGCCACTTGGCGATCTGCGGCTCTTTGCCTGGCAGTTTAAAGCTTATTTGATTGAAGCAGCAGATCAAGGGAACTTCTGTATCCATCACTCGCTGTTCACATCTGACGGCAAGCTTCTCCCGCACACGTTGCAACGTCCGCTTGAGACGTTCCGTCTGCACGGGCTTCATCACATAATCCAATGCCTGAAGTTCAAAGGCATGAACTGCATATTGATCATAGCTGGTGACAAAAATAATCTCAGTACCGGGCACCGCGACCTGAATTCGCCGCCCCAAGTCCATTCCATCTATTTCTGGCATATGGATATCCAGAAATACCACATCCGGCCGATGCAGCACAACACCTGCCATCACCTCAGCCGGATTCATATAGCTGGCAGCAATCTGAATGCCGCTTACTTCTTTCTCTAATAACTTTTGCAGTCCGATCAACGCAAGACGTTCATCATCAACCAGAATGACCTTCACAGGAGCTTCCTCCTCGACCCAGAGGTCTTAATTTTTATTTATACTATTATATCATACGTGTTTTCCAAATCAGGTCCCTGTTTCCACTTTTTAATTTTCTGCAATTTAATTGTATAATGGACATAATGACAGGCCAGAGCCTGTTCTTATAGAGAGGAAGATCACACATGTCAGATGTAAATCAGAGTTTTGGACAAGCCCTTGTTAAATCCCTCGTAGGGGAGCGCGGACATATTCGCATAACCAAAGCACTGCCCGATATTGATGTGGAGCTGGCGGGACGTACGCATGAGGCTATGCCCTATACCATTTATCAATTGGTTAAACATATGCACTACTGGCAGAATTTCATGCTGGAGCATGTTGAGGGGCGCAAGCCGCAGATGCCAGCCAACGTAAGCGAGAGCTGGCCGGTAGAGACAGGCCCACAGGATGAAGCAACTTGGCAAGAGGATATTCAGGCATTCCTGGGCGGAATTGATCAAGCCGTATCCATCGCAGAAACCGCACAACTGAATGATCCGCTTCTCTTTTTCCCAGACGAAACCAAAGGTGGATTACTGCGCAATATCGCCTCACATAACTCTTATCATCTCGGCGAGATTGTGCTGCTTCGCCGTTTCTATGGCGCATGGCCGCCTCCAGGCGGCGGATTCCCGGCGTAGTAGTTTAAAAGTGCAGCGCAGATTTATGTGGAGCTATTCTTCATTACAAAAGAGAAGCCGCAAGGGTCAAGCCCTTGCGGCTTCTCTTCTATATAACATTATTGCATAAAAGGCATTAAACCTCCGGTCGCATTAAGCCTTGAATAAACGTCTCAAAGTTCGGTGCGAGGGGAATGATTTTACGCTGTTCTTTATCAACGTACACGACCTCCGGCTCACCATCATTGCCGAAAGAACGGTAGTCCAGCATGACAACTCCTGCTTCAGAAGGTGATTTGGCAATGACCACCCCAATCTCGGGATAACCATCACGTTCAATCACAGCCCAGCTTCCTTCTTCACCACACAGCGAATGGCGTTTCTCACGGCCAATACCTAATATCCCCTCAATCTCGACATGTCCGGTTTCTCCAGACTCTTCGTTTGTCACGGGGAAAAAGCGGTTATACGGAATGCCACCGTTATGTTCCTTCATCATCTCAATGTAAGAGGCAGGCAAGCGGAATACAAGTTGTTCTTCCACCGATTCAATCAAGCCATCGCTTGGCAGATCAGACACATACTGCTCCAGAGCCAATTCACTGTCATTCCAGAATTCACCGGATACGGGTACTGGATCATCATGGACTAAAGGTATAGAAGAGATCACCACCGGTTGCTCTTTGGCTGTTATTTTTTCCAACTCACCGTCTTCGTCATCTTCACCCGTTACGCCCTCGCCCTCGCCCTCGTCCGCGTCCTCATCCTCTTCTTCCTCATCGTCCCGGTTTCGAATCCATTCCAGAAACTCCAGCGTATCTTCATCCCCCGGTTCCAGTTCGTCGGATCGTTCAAAAGCTTGCTCTGCCTTGTCGTATTGTTCCAGATAGTAATAAGCCAGTCCAATCCGGTATTGCCAGAGCGGGTCATCTGCTCCCTCTTCGGCCACGGTCAGGAATTGCTCCACAGCTTCTTCATATCGTTCCAGATTGTTTAGGGCCCGGCCCAAGTGATTCACCAGCTCGTAGTCTCTCTCTTCTGCAGGAATCTCCTGCACTGCTTCTACAATTTTCTCGTACTCATCTTGCTCATGCCAAGTTTCCAGTTGCTCCAATAACTCTTCGTTCATCATCGTGCCTCCGTTCCTTCTTCTCATCATTATGTATTGAAAATTATACCACTATACGGAACCGCTTCTCCAGCGAAGAGGGAAACGGTCTACATCGCAATGGCATTTAACATTGAAAAGCCTAAAAAAGTAGCCCGACCCCATGTTATCCATTCAGTCAGGCTACTCAAGCTATTGCTTCCTTCGTTAATTCAGCAGTTCCACACAATCGTAAACCCAACCAGCACTTAACCAGTTACCTAGGTCGCTGGAGCCGCTGATCGGTGTAATGGTGATTGTATTGGCACCGTTAACAAAGTGTGATGCGGGAATATTCCAGCTAAAGGTGGTATTGTTGCCCCGGTACGTGCCGATGGTGAAACTACGAGAGTTCGGCTGAGCAGAAGGCGCTGGATTACTTAATGTGCGTCCATTAATAGTTACACTTGGTCGGCCATTATTGTAAGCAGCTGTGATACCGATATTCAGCACATGTGAGGAGGATGCCTGCGCTGCATTTAAGTTAAAATTCACCGTTGTAGGCGAGTTCTGACCCCGGAATTGAATAGCCGGAAAACGATTCGTTGCACTGCCCGGAGTATACGTTACCGGCCCCCAGCTTGGGTTGCGACTGTCCGAAGGATGACGAATCGGAATCGTCTGTCCGTTCAGGAATTCCCGCGGTGTCCCGTCCCAGTTCCCAATCCGCCAGATGCTGGAGGCTTTGCTCGGATCATTGTTGATGGTGCGGGTGTTCACCGTTGTCGTTTGTCCCGCATTCACGTTCACATTTTCCGTGTATACGGCAAGCTCACCTTTATACACCGTCATGGCATATGTTCCCGGAATCATGCCGTACTTGGTTGCAGACCCACTCGATGATGCATTTGCCCAATACTGAGCGTTGCTGTTCGCAAATCCAATTGTATAAGCATAACCTGCATCCATGCCAGAAAGTCCATTCAACACCACATTCCCTCGGCTGGTCACCCATCCTTGCAGATTTAATCCTGACATCCAGCTAAAATCAGGTGCCGCAGGAGTGCCACCAGTTGTAAAAATAAGGGCATACGGCCCATGCAGACCAAGACGCCAGTTCTCCGTCTGGGCATGTCCCGAGTTCATATAATTATAGACTTCCGTCTCAGAACCGCTCTGGAACTGAATATCACGGAAGAAAGGCCCGCCTGAGCTTTTCTCTCGGTTGCCGTAAGCCATGAATACACCAACTCCGTTGCCCGTTACCCCTCGAACAGACAGGTCTTTCGCCTGATCATTACCATAATATTTAGAAGCTGACTGTCCATTCGCGAATCCGAATACATCCTGACTTTCAATCGCCCCCGTATTACCCCGGTTGTTCGAGTTCACCGGCACACCGGACAGTACACTCCCATTGCCGCGGAAAATATAACGAAGCTCTCCAATAGACGGCTGTGCCGTAATATGGGTAGCCATATAGATAATATTCTCACCACCGCGCGAAGCATAATAATGAGTCAGCGTGTTGGTTGAAACGGTGATCAACACCGTTGAACCCGAGGGTGATTTATTCCACGTTACATTAGCGGAAGACCCCAAACCTGAACCAATGTGTGAGCCTCTATTGCTATTCAGCTCCGTTCCGTTCATCTTGGCCGAGATGATATCTCCATTTGTTTTGTTGACCACATACACAAGCCCGGACCCGGTATTCACCTCAATTCGGGAACCATTGTCTGTCACCTGGATGGTGGCTGCATGGCTCTTTGAAGCAGGAAAAGCAAAAACGGAAGCAACCATGGCGATGAACAGTAGCATACTCATTCCCTTTTTAATGAAACGTTGAGTCACGTCAATATCCCTCCTGTTTATCATCACATTATGAAGCGCTTACATTTTGATGTATGCTCAACCTCTACGGTGGATTGTGATGTGCCACATCGTTTGATGTGTACCTCATAGTTGCAATACTTCCGTATTAACCTCCTTTCCCAAAACACCTTTTGATACGATTTTCTTACAGTTACATTACCATAATACCATTATATTACATATCCATACAATGATAAGCTTCCCGTCCCTATGAATACTTCTTTTTCTTATTGGTATCCATTACAAGTTCGTATTGAGCAAAAATCCGTCTAATCCATATTTTACTACAAACTCGGATGACATAGATGTCTACAGCATCATTCACAACAAAAAAACCGAAACGGCTCGCATATGCGAACCGCCCCGGCAATCTTGATCGATCATAGTAGGATGAGATGGGATGAGATTTGAATTACAGACCTGCAATCAGTGATTTGATTGTGCTGTCGCTTTCCAGCGCACGGATGATGATCGTTACCGCTTCAGCGCGAGTTGATTTGCCGTTTGGCGCGAACTCGGAAGCTGTCAATCCATTAACCAGCTTCGCGGATGAAGCAAGTTCAATCGCTTCAGCAGCCCAGTTTCCGGCTTTTACATCACTGAATTTAGTCGGAGCATCCGTAGCCAGCGCATTCAGATCGAGAACACGGGCAATGATAGCAATCATCTCGGCACGAGTGATCGTTGCATTCGGCTTGAAGGAGCCATCTGTGTATCCACCGATTACACCCTTATCTGCGAGAGCCCCGATATATCCAGCAGCCCAGTTAGAACCTGCATCTTTGAAGCTATTTGCTGCTTTATTCTCACTAAGTCCAAAAGCACGTGCAATCATTGCTGTAAATTCAGCTCGTGTTACAGGAGCATTCGGCTTAAACGATCCGTTCTCATAACCGTTAACGACACGCAGTTTCAGGGCAATGTTAATATTTTCGTTAGCCCAGTGACTCGCGATATCACGAACGGCGAATTGTTGATTCTGGGTTGCCGCAATAGCATCGCTTACTGTTTTCAGCAAACTATCCGGGTTAACAACTCCAGACTTGAACGGACTTGTCGTTGTACCTGGATTAGGCTGTGTGCCCGTCGATGGCGTCGTTGTGCCTGGTACAGGTTGTGTTCCTGTCGATGGTGTCGTTGTACCTGGGCTAGGCTGTGTGCCTGTTGATGGTGCAGTCGAAGAACTGCCGCCACCATTTCCTGGTGTAGTTCCTGTGTTGGTTGTATCTGTGATCACTAAAGCAATACGATTGTTTTCATATACAACTTGTGTGCTGTATTTTGACGGTAGTCCTTGGACGTTAACGGAGGAGAATTGACCCGTTCTTTGGTTCGTGCCATGAGTAACTAGTGTGAACGTACCTGCACCCGGTACATAACCGTTACCAAAATTCACATCCAGCTCCCCAGCTGCTTGAATCGTACCTTTCACATCAAGTACATCTGAAGCTGTCGCTACATTCAGTTCCAACACCCCTGTTGATCCTTGAGTGAAGTTTCCATCAATGTTCCATTTTCCGTATACACTTTCGGTCACTGTACCGCTGTTGTTTGTAACGTTACCTGTACCAAATGCCGAAGGCGTGTCGCCTTCCAATGTACCTCCGTTGATCTCTGTACCACCGGAATACGTGTTGTTACCTCTTAATTTCAGGGTACCGCTGCCTTCTTTCGTCAATTTACCTGTACCGGAAATATCGTTTCTCCACACATCCTGTGCATTGAATCCGCCTTTAGCCGCATCCATTGTTACTTTCACGTCATGATTGAACGCGCCGTATCCATCTGCAGCAGCAAACAAGTTAAGACGTCCCCAGCCTTCTGGATCATCCAATACCGGATAACCGGAAGCAATAGCTGTTGTCGCCAGTACTGCACGACGTTGCTGGTCGGACAAGTAAGGCTGTCTTGTTTCAAGCAACACTTCTGCACCTTTAGGTACAGCAACAGGTTCGTTCGTTGAATCGATCTGCGGGAATCCATATGTTAAACGTTGAGTGTATTCTTCTTTATTCTTCTGATAATCCGTGAACCGATCTTCTGCTGTTCCATTTTGTTTCAACAGGATATCATGTGCCTGCTTGTACGCATCTTGTTTCAACTGTTGATTGTCTGGATCATTCAAAGCCGAAGCTGCAAATGCCGTCGCCAGTACACGTCCTCCCATAACATCAAGCGGTGAGTGCATGCCGGCTACAATCCGGTCATCTCCCATTTCAGATGCACGTGTCATTAATTCCTGAAATCGCTCAGGAACAGAATATGCCAGTGCGATTGCTGCAAGGTAGGAGGCATTGGTGTGACCGCTCGGGAATCCGCCATCTTTGGCTGGAGTGTCACTTTGTACTTTAACCAATGTAGGCACGATCACAGACTCATCTTTCCAACGGAAAGGTCGCTTATATTGGTAAAACATCTTTGCTTGTTGTGTTGATGCATAGTTCCCCCGCACTTTACCAATCAAATCTACCATACTACCAAGCTCAGAGTCGGAGTCTCCTCCTTTGTTGGAATCATTCGTATCTGTAAACTTCATTGCTAATGCTTCTTGTGGAATATACGTAATAGAAGTGACCGTTCCCGACATCTCACGATATACATCCGTTAAAGCACCCAGCCCTTCTACTGCTCCATACGTCTGGTTTCTTCGATCTGTATAATAAGCATCTTCTTCATCTTTTGCTGTGCGGGTTTCAGCACGATGTACAACATAATCAATATTGTGGTCCAATACCAATTTATTTTGCTCTATGCCATTGTCCCAAGACGTTCCCGGTGTCCATAGTTTAAGAAACTCCGAGAGAGTACCTATGGCTGGGTTGCCATTAATCGTCATGCCTGCACCCGTGTTATTTTTGTACGTGTCTACAAAATATCCCCACTCTGGTTGAGGTGGCAATGGAATGGTTGTCTCATCTGATGCAGCGAGCACGTTGCTTGCGGCAAAGGTATTGGATAAAAGAACGACTCCCATCGCTGCGGCGAACAATCTCTTCTTGTTGCGTTTGATCACTTTCGTTTTCAAATTTGTCGACTCCCATCGTTTAATAGTTGGTCTCGGTACGGTCTCAATGTAGCATTGGGGCCGCAAAACCAGCAATAAAACAATTTCGTCATTGTATCAATTTCGACGCAATATCATAAATCCTCAACATTTTACATCAAGTTAATATAAATCGTGAACCTTACTGAATTCGGGTAGTGTATAATTTGGGCCGGGAGGAATGTTTGATGAAAAAGTGGAGCTCTGCATGGGCGGGACTAGCCCTGTCTTATGGTTCAATCGTCATCGTTATTGTGCTGCTGATCTGCTCATTTTTCTATATCTATTTCTCACGCAGTTACAATGAAGAATTAAGAAATAAGAATCAGCTGATTCTTGAAAATACAGCACGTACTATTGAAGGAACCGTACTCAAGCGGGTGCAACAGATGTATGTTGACCTCTCTCTTAATAAATCAGCCAATATTCGTCTCTTTGCCGATCAGGAGGATCGAAATGGATTAAATCAGGTGGTAGACCTGCAAGAACTGCTCAAAGCCAAGGTTGCTGCCAATACCGATATTGTTCAAGGCATTCATCTCTATTATCCTGCACGTAATATTATGCTCTCCTCGCTCTATGGACTGCGCTATAAAGCAGATCAGAGCGAAGGGTCTGTGTATTATGCGGACTGGCTTCAGGAGATGCGCACCAGTAAACATAACAGCCTGTGGACGCCAGTACGTCATATTCCAAAGGACATTTTCTCCAGTCAGACAAGCGAGAATACCAATGGTTTGTTTACGTATGCGCACAGCTATCCTTTTCGCTCAACAGGAGAAACCAGTGATGTCATTATCGCCATAGATGTCAAAGAAGAAGCCGTGAATGCAATCATTGAGAATATGATGCCTTCCCAGTATCAACATACCGTAATCGTCAACGCTGCCGGGAATGCAGTGAGTCGATTGCAAGAACAAAGTGCCGGACAGTCTGATATGTACACCGCAAGTCTGAAGAAGACGCTTGAGCTAGGCCACGCCAAAGGTAGCTTCGACGAGAAGATTGGCGATGCACCATATGTGGTTTCCTATCAAACGTTACCATCGACTCAGTGGATGATCTACAGTGCTACGCCATCCAGCTACTACTATGAACAGTCCATCATGATCCAGAAACTTATTCTTGGGATCTGTCTCATTGCGCTGTTAATTGGGCTGATTTTATCCGCTGTGCTTGTACGCGCGAATTATAGTCCGATCAAACGACTGGTGAGCCGCATTAAGGATCTTTCTGGGACTACATCTCATCAGGTTACCAATGAATTTCGCATGATCGATAATGCCTTTCTTCATCTCAAAGAACAAGTGAATCATCTCGAAGAGACTGTACATGCGAACAGTGCGGCTGTAAGGCACAAAGCTGTGCTTAACCTTTTGCAAGGTAATCCGGAACACAGGCCATGGAAAGAGGAACGTGCTGCTCTCGGTATCGCAAGACAATACAAGGAATACTGCTGCATGCTGATGAATACCGGTTCAGCGATTGCTGAAAGTGGCTCATCGAAACAGCCTGAGACCATTGCCAAACTGATGCATGGGCTGGAATGTTTGTCCTTGCAAGATAGCCGTCTCATTGCAGAAGAACTGCCAGATAAGCGATTTGCCGTCATTCTATGTACGGATGTGGCTTCAGAAGCATTATTGGACAAGTTCGCCGAGCTGCTGCTCGCAGAGACACGTCAGCAGTTACAACCAGACATTCAACTGTCTACAGGCTGTTGGGTCCAGGATCTACGTGATATTCATCAGAGCTTCAACGAAGCGCAAGCTTTGATGAAATATGCTTATCTTTTGCCAGAGCTGCACATTCTGAAAGATCACTCCCTGCTTCAGCGTGAGCACAGCCTGGATGAAATTCCGCAGACTTTGCTTGCCAAGTTCAGAGACAAACTTCAGAGCAGGCAACTTGATGAGGCTGCAAGCACCATCGAACAAGTGGTTGAACTTATGCGGGAAGGAGAATTCCCTGCGGATTATTGCCATTTTATCCTGTCAAATATGGTGTTTATCTACTCAGATGCAGCCAAAAACGTTCGTTATAAGCACCCGTTGCAGTTCGGACACCCTGATCTGTATCACGAATATACAAATCTGCATGATATATTGGCATACCGCAACTGGCTGACAGCATCAATCACTACATTTATAGAAGAAACCGAGAATCGTAACAGTGATCGAGCCGTCTCCACCATCGAGCTGGCGAAGCAATATATTGAAGCCAATCTTTCGGATGACCTCTCACTTGAGGCTGTTGGAAGCAAAGTATTCCTTAGTCCCAAGTATCTGAGCAAGCTCTTTAAGGAAGAAATGGGTGTCACCTACACCGACTATGTAACATCAAGGCGGATGGAGCAGGCCAAGCTGTTGATTGAAAACAACAACATGACCATTGACCGGGTTGCAAGCTCGGTTGGTTACGGCACAACCGCCTATTTCATTAAACGTTTCAAAGAAATGTACGGATGTACACCGGGCAACTATGTACGCAATCTCTCTTCGGCAGCAATATCCGAGGCCGGATCATAAGGATGAGGAGGATGGATCGGATGAAGGTGAAGGAACAGCAGGCAGGAGCGAAAGTTCCTTATCGCTATCGAGTGTTTCTGACTACGGCACTGCTGACGTTGGCGGGCGTTATTCTTGGCGGCTGTAATCTGCTGACCGGACCCAGTGCTGTAGTCGAATCAGAACTGAACGGCACGCCATCCTCTCCTTCGGGCAAAGCCAAATATCACATCTCGTGGACGTTGCATCAGAATCTGCCCGTTCCGCAAGATGCCGAGATGTTGAAACAGGTGGAAGAGCAATTTGATGTAGATCTGGACATCTGGAATATGGAAAACAACAAATATGAGTCGCTTCTTGATATGAAGCTAGCTCAAGGTAACATTCCCGACCTCTTCCGTATCCGTCAGCCGCAGGATTTGTTGAAATATCAGCAGCAAGGGGTGCTTGCCGAGATTCCGGTAGAGACGTTGAAACAATATGCCCCAAATCTCATGCGTATTATCCATGAACAAGCACCGGCCTATGAACATGCAGGAGTTATAGACGGGAAGTATTACGGCATTCCTGTCATCAATCCAACGAACATCTACCGTACACCGGTGGTATATCGGCAGGATTGGCTGAACAAGCTGGGTTTGTCCGTTCCGCAGACGCTGGCGGAATTCGAGAAGGTTATCTATGCATTTACCTTTGATGATCCCGACGGCAACGGCATCCAGGACACGTATGGTTTATCTAGTGAAGGCATGAATGTGGTATTCGGAGCCTTCGGTCAGATTGTTTTTGCAGATCAACTATACTTCGGCACGAAGGATGGGAAGAAAGTTATTGGTGCGTTGCAGCCCGATATGAAGGAAGCACTGACCTACCTGCGGAAATGGTACAAGGACGGTGTAATCGATCCCGAGTTTGTCACTGGCGAGAATAAAGGCGGTTACAAACATCTGTCTCATGCGTTTATTAACGGTAAAATCGGGATGACCTCGATGGGTAACTACTACCACTGGATTCAGGATGGCGATTATGAGGATTGGCATGTTGAACGTGACGGTAAAGTGGTGAAAATTCCAGTCCAAGCAACCTTTAATGTAAAAGAATTAACGGCCAAGTTCCCTGAAGCTGGGGTCACATTAGGCCAACCCTTCATGGGACCTCACGGACAACGTGGCTCCAAAGGAAATGACATGTTAATGAGCTTCACTGCCATCGGAGCGGATGCGGTCAAAGAGCCTGGCAAGCTGGAGATGATCCTGCGTATTTTGGATGAGGTTAGTGCAAGCCCTGATCCAGATAAAGCAACAAGCATGACCTATGGCGTGCAAAATAAACACTGGGTCTGGACACCGGGCGAGCCGAAAAACATCGTCATTATGCCGCCATATGACACCATGTTCGGGTATCAGAATACGATTGGTGCCAATATCGGCATGACGGTTCCGCTGAAAGAGACGGGAGAACGGGAACAATGGGCTTCGACGTTACACCTCGATCAGAACGGCATTTATAATGCGCTGGAGGTCGCCACACCCGCACTGTCTAAATATAGCGATTCGTTGATCCGATTGAAGAACAAAGCCTATATCTCATTTATTACAGGTGAGCGACCACTCCGTGAATTCGATGAGTTTGTACAGGAGTTCATGTCTGCAGGCGGTGCAGAAGTGGTGAAAGAAGCGAATGCGTGGAAGCAGTAGGGGAATGAGGAGGAAGTTTCTCGCAGGCGTGCCGGGGCAGCTTGTGAAGGGAAAGTGACGCAGCAGGATTGAAAGGTGAAAAAATCCATATCAGTGAGGTTTAAGACACAACCAAGGCAACACGCTCAACTCTAACGATCACCAGTGACCTTATTAGGCTGATTTTCACACATTTAGAAATCTAACGATCTCCAGCGACGCTATTTCGGCCAAAATGCATTAAAGACGATGATTTTCCACTGAAAAAACGCAAATAGCGTCATCTGTGATCGTTAGCCGCTGTCCAAAGCTTCGGGGACTGGATCTTAGCTAACTTATGCATCTCTAGATCAGCTGATGGAGAAGAAGCAATAGAATACACAACATCACCGTCAGAATTGCAAAACAAACTCCAGCCCACATAACATATCCTTTGGGTGCCTGAGGATTAATCACTTTACACATAAAGTAAATAAAGAAATAGCTAACCAACGCAAACAACACCAAAATGACAGGGGTAATAGTCATACTTCACGCCCCTCCTTCTTGGCCACCGTCAAATATGCCCAATCTTCTCCACGCTTAATCGGACAGTTTACATCTTCTTGAAACTTGATGAAGGCCTCTTCATAATGCTGTTTCTGCACTTCACTTAGACTCGCAACGTATCGCTGCCTCGCCTGTTCAAATTGCGCATCTGTCCCATAGCGATAGTAAAAATAAGGGCTGAATATCTTGTCTTTTAACTTTGCATCGTTCTTATATTCCTCATGTTCTTTATGTTCCTTATATTTTGCCCCTATCACACCTTGAGGATCAGATATAAGCTGCTCGATTAATGGAATCTCGTGTTGTGTAATGTACTCCATCATCGATAAGAGGCTGCCCTCGAATGCCTCTTTCCCCAATAATTCATACCACTTTATCTCCGAATGCTCATAGTAACTTTCCGGCAGTCCTGTGTAGGACTTATGCTTGATATGCGTAACTTTACAGTGCAGCATAACTTCTATGCTCGTTCCTGCTGTATTATGTCTATTGGCCTGCAAATAGATGGATATCAACAATTCCTTCGTTCTCATCTCCAGGGCTTTGCGGGATTTGACAATCTTGAAGCCAGCGAGTGGCAACAAGCTCTGCAATGATTTTAATGTGAACTCGATCAACTCAGTGGAAGATGACTGCTCGTTAAATGCATACTGGTCGAGAATGGCATCCAGGCTTTTATTGTGACTTGTATTATTATTCATGTAGACTAGATCACTCCTTTGAGCATTTCTTTGAAAAAGAAAGCAACAACCCCTTATAGTCACGCCAAGGTTACTATAAAATGGAACTCATCGTCAAATGAAGTCATGTTAACATGACTCTCCCATTGATATGTTCCTGCATAGCTTCTGAACCAGCCTAAAAAAGAGCAGCCTTATGACTGCTCCTTCTTCACCAGTTGTGCTAATTGTGCTTGCACATACATACTCATGGACTTCCAACACAACACAGTACCTCACATTACCCAATCCACTCCAAATCATGCCGTCCTTGTACAGATCAAGCCAGATATTCCGCCATAATCTGCTCGATATCATACGGTGTCACACCTTCATCGACCGCATAGATGGTATCGGCCTGCTCCTTCGTATCCACCAGTTCACCTCTCGCCTTGGCATGCATCATGAACAAGTCATACAGGTGAGGTTTGCGTAATGAAGTCATTGCTTTCCCCATCAGCACGATGCCTCCCCGATTGCCTTCCACATTGTTGTAATAGTCCGGGTACCTTGTCAGCGCCAGATCCGTCCAGATGATCATACGATCAACCAGATCCAGAATGACGGGAATTGCGATCTGCGTATCAGCCGTAATATCAATCTTGTTCTCCACCGTGGATGGTTCATAGATTTCGCCCGAGCCGGGTTTCTTACGCATCATCCAGCCTGCAAAACATTCCGGCAAGTTGCAGTACGGATGACTGGTGAAGGAGTGAAGTGTGGTCACCACATACCTTCCGCCATAATTCACAATCGAAGGGATATGCAGATCAATAAACTCACTCGCCCCATAAGGTGCAGTCACAATATCGCCGCTGTGGACAGCCTTATATTTAACAGACTTCAGATTCGTATATGAAATATGTTCAACATAGTTCCAGTTCTTGTCATACATGATCGCAGACAGGTCAATATCCACACGCCCTGTAGGTGTACCATCGACCTCGCCTTCTTTCCACCAGCTGAAGAAACGAATTGTGTCGCCCTCCCCCATCGGGATACGGCTTCCTCTCACAATCGTTCGTAAGGCTTTGCTCGCGGAACGCTGTGAAAAAGGCACCAGATAATGCTGCAACTGCTCATCGACATACGTCTTCCCGAGCGAAGGGAATTCAGCGAATCGTGTAATCAGGGCCTGCTCGCATAATTGCACCACTTCCTGACAAACAGCTTCGTCAAGCTCCGGTAGCTCATTCGGGATACCAACCGCCTTGGCGACATTGCCTTTCGGAAAAAACACCCGCATTTTTGACGCTTCATTCCGCTGTGCGAAATGCTGCCTCACCTGCAATAACACCGGCGTGGACACCTGCCCCGCTACCTCTCCAAAAGCAAGCAGCACATATTCTTCATTGTCTGTAATGCGCAGCATATGATCCAGCTTCCGTGCAAATTCACCCGGACGCTGGGACAACAGGTCAATCAGGCTCCAAATATTCCGATACTGGAATGCCAGTTCAATGCTACCGTTAAAGGTTGTAAACGGCTTGTTATTTCGCAGGATATCGAAGGCCTCCTGGCTCCGCGGATACCGTAGCTTGTATTCGGATGGGTGCAAAATCTCCCCCAGACGAATCCAGCGATCCTTGTAGCGCAGCATATCCTCCGTGATGGAGCCGCATTGCTCCAGTAAACTGAGGAGCAGGCGGCGCTCACGGCGTTTGAATTTACGAAAAGGCGTGGCTGTTGCCAGACTGACGTCCCCCTCCGACCAGGATACTGCCAGTCGGAGCACATCGCTTGCCGTTTTAAAATAATTCCCGATACGTTCCATGCTTGCCAATTCATATTTCAATAGCACCGCAACAACGAACCCTACATTCTCCTTAAACGGAATCTCCTCAGGCAGCATGGTCTCAACATCACTCGGATCGGCATGTTTCAACGCTTGTTTGATATCTTTTTTGTCCGTATCCGAGATGGAGCCATTCGCTTCGATTACCTGACGGATCAGCTTCTGGAACGCTTGCTTGCTCCCCAGATCAATGATTCTCAGCTTCGTTTGCTCCAGGAAAGGAGACCGCGCGCCAGCAGCCATATCTGAAGGCTCAAAATCACCCAGTGTATGATGTGTCAGGTAATAAAAAACAGCATTCAAGTAAAGCTCCGCTTCGTCTGCTTCCATCACCTGCTCCGGGAATCCCGCATACATCGGTTTGTACTTCACATGGGCACCGACCATCACTTTCAGGTCTCTAACAAGTTGCTCTGCCAATGCTGAAAATTGTTCTTCGGACAGCGTTCGCAATGCCTGCATCAGCTCATTGGAGAAGGTAAACCCAAGAGATTCTATATTTTTGAGTACAGTCGCCAGAAGATTTTTGGGCAATCGATGCACCCTCTGTTGGTCAGGCTCGATCATTAATTTGCCGGCTCTGCGCACATAGATACTGTTCATTTTTATATTGCTGTAATTTACATCTTTATTGTTCATGATCAAAGAGTCCAGGAAAGCCATATCCCTAATTAACATTTGGTGGTTAGCTTGAGAAGGAAGGAATATGATAGCCTGGACGCCTCCTCTCTGATTCGAAATCTTCAGGAGAGCGGCGACCCTAGTAATCTCCAATGATGTAGAAGGAAGGACCGCCATAGCCTGAAGGCCAAGAGTTCGAGGTTCCGAAGTTCGTCACCCGAACCTTTGGTGAACTCATCATCTCAGATTTTGGCATCCATGAGCAGGGCAAAAGTATTACGACATGAATTTATACAGAGGGAGTGCTCGAACGGGTGTCGAATAGGATGCAAAGAATAGAAACCAGAGAGTACAATGAAGAGCGAGGCAGAAGTACAGGAATCCAACGTATTTATGAAATGAGGTTACCCGAAAATGAGACTCCACACTTTATATAATGATTATATTCGTCATAAATTCCATCTCCCCCCGGAACCCACACACGGAGATATGATAATGGCATTTGGTCAATATGAGGATGACAGTGCAGCGTTATTCTTTAATGATCACCCCGAGGAAACCTTCTCAGGCTGGATCGTCCGATTACGTCCTAAAGACCCCTACTATGGATCAAAGCCAGACTGGAAGCCCGTATTAGCTGAGACGTTTGAGCAACTGAATGTTTACGATGAGATGATTCTGTACTACCTGCTGTTCACGATCAATAGCACACTATCCATCAACATACACAACACCTACAGCGAGATGAATGATGTGATGAAAAAATATAGCTTCCTCCAGCTGTCCCATCTGCATGACATAACTTGTTTAAACGCTTCACAGAAGCAGTCGCTACGCGACTTTTTCTTCTTTATCTATCTCTACGCCCATCCGGTGAATGATGAGACTTTATACGCCTGTACATTTGACCAACAACGTTTGATTCATACCAATACGGGCATTCCACTCGAGGATTATTTCGTTGCTTATTATAATCACTACACCACACATCGCGACGAGCACGCGGAACATATCGTGATCTCAGCAGACGAGATTCAAGCCTGCAAAGCGTTAACTCTGGAGCTGTTACAGGTCATTGAGGGACGTTCCCCCAAGTTAATCATACCTTCTATTAAAAGTTTGGAGCCCGCCATTCAACTCATTAACGATGTCGATGGAATGCTCAAGCTATACAAGGATGATCCTGCGGCGTTTTGCCAGATCATTAGAGATTTGCTCGCTGATGTCATGATGGATGTGACGTGTGAGACAAACGCTAGTGCTGATTCGGATTCCGATACCACTGCCAATACAGATACACTGGAAGTTGCCGCTGAGGGTGCTTCGGTGAACTCCAGATCATATCGTGATTACTGTTTTACCGTGTTGCTTCAAAATTACGCTTCATATATCCTGTTCTTTGATTTTAACGAAATTCAAGTACTTATAGATGCTTTCCAGGATACCCCCATGGAATGCCGTTTCATCATCAGCAAAATGTTCACAGACACCATTTTTCTCAATAAAATCATACGCCAGCAAGAGATTGATCTGAACGAGTATCCCGAGGTGACCCGATTTTTTAATGAACAGGCTACGGAGTGGTTTCTGTAGTACCCCTGCAACGAGTAACAATGAGTAACAAGTACTCTTGGCAGTGTCGTTGGGATAAAAAACAGCCTCATTCATGAGGCTGTCACAAGGTACAACACGTTGATTTTTTCCATACGCCAAATATCCCAGTGAGCAGATGCTCATATATTCCTGGTTTTCCATTCCCGATACCATGATTCCACTTCGGGGCCAGGGTCTACTCCTGCCTCTTGCTGTAATGCTGCTGCCAATTGATGATACTGAGCAACCACCGGCTCTTTATTGCCTAACCGATCATACAACTTCATTAAAGAAAGGCTGACCTCCTCCATCATCGGATCAAATTGCTGCATCTGGTGGTACAACATCAGGGCTTCATTAGGGTGTCCCGATTCAATGTAGTATTGCGCAAGCTTCAGCGCATGATTCTGCCAGAGCGCATGTAATCGCTGACGTTCCAGTTCCGCCCATGCGTAATCACCCTCACCGAAATACTTGCCTTCATATTGATCCGAAACATACCGATGCTCGGCAAGTGTAGACGGCGATAATGAAGGCAATCGGTTAAGACGGCTCTCCCACTCTTCCGCATCAATCCGGAGTTCGCCAGTTTCCAATATATAACCAAATTGTTGATAGCGTACCGAAATCCGGTCCTCACCCATGAATTCGTTCAGCATACCACGTAAGCGATGAATGCCACTGTGCAGGTTCGTTATACCTCTCCTCTCATCGAGCTCCGGCCATAACAGCTCAAGCAGGGTGTCACGCTTGATCGGTTTATTGCGATGATGAAGCAAATACGCGAATAGTTCTCTGATTTTGGTCGTTCTAAACTTCAGATGTTTGGGCGCCTCATTCGGATGCAACTGCACCTGAAGCATTCCCAAGCAACGGATTAACGTTCCTCGCTCTGCTGCGTCTTCGATCACGTCCATTGGTGCCGGTACAGCCCTGCGCTGATACATCTTCATCGTTTTATCCAAACGATTCCGTGTGACGGGTTTCATAATATAGTCCAGCACTTCAAGACCATAAGCCGTTAGTGCATGTTCGTTATAGGCTGTTGTGAAAATAACTTCTGTTCTTGGAGATACCTCATGAATTCGTTCAGTTGCTTCGATTCCATTCATCCCCGGCATCTCAATATCCATGAAAACGAGGTCAGGCAAATGTTGCTTAATTTGCTCTATCGCTTCTTCTGCCTTCAAAAAAGAACCGATGACCTCGCAATCCTCTCTCTCAACTAACAATTTATTCAACCTGCTCAGAGCGAGATTTTCATCATCTACCAAAATCACTCTCATATGCACAGCCCTCCGACTCACTTGATGATCCTTTAATCTATAATTTTACCATAAACTTTGGATTGCGAACGCTATCAATTTGGTAATACGTCTAAAATTCGAAATAAAAAAAGGGCGCTCATCGAACACGACGGTGCAGGAGTTAGACGAAACTTGTCGAAATTAAAATCTGCCATGAAACCAATAACCATTATAAAAATACCTAGATATGTCGTGTTGTCCCTTGTCTTTTTAACCATTTTACTTAGCTTTCGCTGGATATGGTCCGCCTCTTTTGTTATACCGGATCATCCAGAACCCGTTCGAGGCGTGTTGGATCTTCGCGGTTGGGATTTTGCTGACACTTCCCCGATCTCTCTGGATGGAGAATGGGGATTCACACCCCATGCATTGATTTCTGGCGGAGAAGATAAACATACGAATTCAGATATGGGGTCGGACAAGCCTTCCACCTGGGTCCAAGTGCCGGGTGACTGGCGCAAGGCGTTACAACCACCTTCTGCTTCGTCATTCGGATATGGAACGTACCAGCTTCGTATACTGCTCGACCCTTCGGTGAAGGAAATATCCCTCTGGGCTCAGAAAATTCAGACCTCATCCATCATTGAGATCAACGGAACGGTTGTTGCCCAGTTTGGTCAACCTGCCAGCGATGCCGAAAGCTATCAACCAGAAAGGACTGCATTTGTAACTTCCTATGCACTAGATGGGACAAATGAACTCACTCTACTTGTGCAGACAGCCAATTTCGACGATCCATTCAGTGGAGGCATTACGCGTTCTCTATACTTGGGTTCTCCTGAAGCCATCGGAAGTGAGCGAGGTTTATCGATTGATTTGCAGAAAATTACGTTCGCTATACTGCTTCTGCACAGCCTGTATGCCTTTGTCATGTTTCTATTTATCCGGAAGCAGCGGGCACTGCTCACGTTCTCTTTGTTAATACTGGCTACGGCCTTGACGGTTGTCTCTGACCATGACGGGCTGTTATTAAACTGGCTACCACTGAACTTCACTTGGATGGTTAAAGCCAAGGCGATTTCATATGCTTCATTTGCGCTTTTCCTTCTTATGCTGGCCAGAAGCTTTGCGAATCCGAATCATGGGCGAAAGCTCTTTCTTGCATATGCCGGTATTGTAGGAGGATATCTATTATTTTTGCTCCTTGCTCCCGTAACGCTTGTGTACCAAGCACTTCATACTCAAATTCCTGATTTCCTGTATTTGTTCGCCATTGGTTGGTCTGTGCTCCTGTTCTTCAAAATGGCCGCAGCCAAACAAAGCGACGCAAGCTTTCTGCTCTTTGCAGCAATGAGCAGTATGTCCAGTGTGCTGTGGGGAATTGTAAACTCACACAACGAAATCACTAATGTGTATTATCCGATCGATGTTATTGCTGCCATATTTGGCTTTGCGGCCTACTGGTTCAGAAAATATTTCCGCAATGCCACTGAAATTGAAAAACTGTATGAACAGCTCAAAGTGGAAGACCAGCAAAAAGATCAATTCCTGGTGAACACCGCGCATGAACTGCGCACTCCCCTGCATGGGATTATTAACATTGCCGAAAGTATTGCGGTGCGCGAACAGCGTCAATCCGGAGGACAACATACGGAAGACATGAAACTGCTCGTCAATATCGGGAGACAGATGTCGCAATTGATTGATGATCTTCTGGATGTCATTCGTCTGAGAGAAAAACGCATCATATTGCAGAAAAAACCGTTATCCCTCGCCTCTGTCATATCCGGCGTCATTGGTATGTTCCGATTCATGGCGGAGGGCAAGCGAGTCCAGATCATCGTAGATACACCCGAGGGATTACCGCTTGTTCAGGCAGATGAGAGACGACTTGTTCAGATCTTGTACAATCTGCTGCATAACGCGCTCAAATTCACGGATGAGGGTACCATCACCGTATCGGTCAGGGCAGATAAAGATAGCGTCATTATGCAAGTTTCGGATACAGGCACGGGAATTAGCGAGGAGTTACAAGAACGAATATTTGAAGCTTACGAGCAAGGTACTGCTCAAGCACGTTTGAGTGGTGGGATTGGGCTCGGGTTAAGTATCAGCAAACAGCTCACAGAGCTTCATGGTGGTGAACTTACCGTGCAGTCCGTGCTGGGACAAGGATCTACTTTTCAAGTTTCGTTGCCACGAAAAGATACACCTGCCTTAACCGAACAGACCGATCAGACGGAGCATTCGCGATGGGGTGTCCAGCATCTGAGTGAGGTCGCTGTGAGCCTAGATGAAGAGCAACATCCTGTGAACCCCGTCATACCTGGGAAAACTACTGCTCGCATTCTCGCTGTCGATGATGATCCGGTCAACTTACGTGTACTCATCTCGATGCTGTCGAATGAACCCTATGATATACAACCTGCCACTTCAGCGTTAGAAGCCCTGGAATTACTAAATACGCAGTCATGGGATTTATTAATTGCCGATGTGATGATGCCTCATATGTCCGGTTATGAACTGACAGAGAGCGTGCGTAAACGTTATTCCGTATCGGAGCTTCCTATTCTGTTGTTAACGGCCCGAAACGAACCTGCTGATATTTATGCCGGATTCATGGCGGGTGCTACTGATTATGTGACCAAGCCTGTTGACGCTGTAGAGTTGAGACATCGCATTGGTTCATTGATTGTGTTGAAACAATCGATTGATGAGAGATTGCGGATGGAAGCCGCTTATTTGCAGGCACAGATCCAGCCTCACTTCCTGTTTAACACACTCAATTCCATTATGATGCTCAGTGAGATCGATACGGATCGAATGCAGCGATTGGGGGATGCTTTTATTGAATATTTGCAGACCAGCTTCCACTTTGTGAATTCGGAGAAAATGGTGGAGATCACCCACGAGATTGACCTTTCGAAGGCCTATCTCTACATTGAGAAGGAACGATTCGCAGAACGATTAAACGTAGTCTGGGACATTCCAGAAGACATCGATGTGATTCTTCCTCCACTCACGATCCAGCCGCTGATTGAAAATGCTGTTCGCCATGGTGTACTCAGCCAAGTGGACGGTGGGACGGTATGGATCCGCATCGTTGCCCAAACCACGGGCACACTGATCGAGATCGAAGATAACGGCTCAGGCATGCATCCGGAACAGATCGAACGAGCGCTCGCATGGCCTAAACCGAATCCGCTAAAGCCTGGAGGCATTGGTTTAACCAATACCCATCGGCGCTTGAATCAGCTCTATGGACAAGGGTTAAAGATCGTCAGCTCCCCTGGGCAAGGGACGAAGGTTTCCTTTTTTATCCCTGACCAGACCGATATGGATTCGTTATAAGTTCATTTTCGGGAAAACCAAACCACAAAAAGCTGAGCCTGGACTTGATCCGGACTCAGCTTTTTTGATTCATTTCCTGGCTTCATGAAGCACTTTATCCATTACACATGCAATGCTTGCTTCTCATCCGACAATCCCAGCGATTTCGCCGTAGACAGATTCACCTCACGTAATAGATCGAGGTTCTCTGCAAGCGAGATGCCGTAAGACGGGATCATCTCTTTGATCTTTGGTTCCCATTCCTTGATGTGCTGCGGGAAACAACGCTCCAAAATCTCCAGCATAACTTGAACCGCCGTCGAAGCACCCGGGGATGCGCCCAGCAGTGCCGCAATAGAACCATCCCCAGCAGTTACGACTTCGGTTCCGAACTGCAGCGTGCCTTTGCCGCCCTGAACGGTGTCCTTGATCACCTGCACACGCTGACCCGCCAGCACCATATCCCAGTCCTCACTCTTCGCACTCGGTACGAAATCACGCAGTTCTTTCATGCGCTGTTCCTTCGTTAACATGAGTTGTTGAATAAGGTATTTGGTGAGTGATAGTTCCTTCACACCCGCCGCAAGCATCGTTAATAGGTTATGCAGCTTCACCGAAGCAATGAGGTCTGCATTCGATCCGGTCTTCAAGAACTTCGGTGAGAAACCGGCGAAAGGCCCAAACAGCAGTGACTTCTGGTTGTCGATGTAACGTGTATCCAGATGCGGTACGGACATCGGTGGAGCACCTACGGAAGCTTTGCCATATACTTTGGCATGATGCTGTTCCACGACTTCCGGATTTTTGCAGACCATGAAGATCCCGCTTACCGGGAAGCCACCGATATGTTTACCTTCCGGAATACCGGACTTCTGGAGCAGGTGCAGACTTCCGCCGCCCGCGCCAATGAAGACAAATTTCGCCCGATGACGTTCAACAGCTCCACTCGTCAGATTTTTCACGGTCAATTCCCATGACTTATCACTTTTGCGTTTAATGCTCTTCACGCTATGTTTATAGTGGACTTCCACCTTTTGTTCCTGTAGATGTTTCAGTAGCATACGCGTTAAAGCACCAAAGTTAACGTCCGTACCGGAGTCAATCTTGGTCGCCGCTACCGGCTCGCTACTTGTGCGGTCTTTCATCATTAGCGGCATCCACTTCGCCAGCTCTTCCCGGTTGTCCGAGAAATCCATGCCTGCGAACAGCGGATGGTTTGACAATGTGTCGTACCGTCTTTTCAGAAACTGCACATTACTCTCGCCATGCACGTAACTGAGGTGAGGAATCGGCATAATGAAGTCCCTCGGATTCCGAATCAGACGACTGTTCACCAGATAGGACCAAAATTGCTTGGAAACCTGGAATTGCTCGTTCACCTTAATGGCTTTGCTAATATCTACGGTTTTGTCTGGTCGTTCAACAGTATAGTTAAGTTCGCACAGCGCAGCATGCCCGGTTCCGGCATTATTCCACTCATTCGAGCTTTCTTCTCCTGCCGTGGCAAGCTTCTCAAAAACCTTAATATTCCAGTCTGGTGCCAATTCTTTAAGCAAAGTTCCCAAAGTTGCACTCATAATTCCGGCACCGATCAAGATTACATCTGTACTCGTTTGTCCCTGGCTCATGTCTACCGTCCTTATATCCTATATTTGCCAAAAGGATGTAAGCGTTATCGATTTGGCATTGGCTGCAAGCCCACTCTTCGAGGGTTCACGCCTTGTCTGAATGAATATAACCTTGAACTAGTGTATCAATAATATGGAGCAATTTAAATATGCAATTTCAAGATATTTGCTATTCCCTCAGTATACGCTAGTTTGCCGCGGTTCGTTAGCCCGGTTATAGGCCTGAAAGATTTATTTGTTCAAAGCAAAGAAGGAACTTTTCATTCGCTAGGCAAACGGCCTTTTTTTAAAACATATGATTCGCTGTGAAAAAGAGTGCATAAAGAGCCGCATGCATGATAACCTTCGCATAACGGCTCTTATTATAGAAAGAAGTCAGTCCACACGCTCATACGCGCTGCGCCCTCAGAATATCGAAATCAGTTCCTTCGTATACGGGTGGCGTTCCTCGGCGAACAACGCATCCGCGCCAAATTGGTCTACGATCTGCCCGGATTGCATCACGATGATTCGCTGGCTCATCCGGTGCACCGCTGCCAAATCATGTGAGATGAACACGTAGGAAAGGCCGAGCGATATACGAAGGTCGGTGAGTAGCTGCAGAATCGCTCCCTGCGAAATAACATCCAGACTGGCCGTCGGTTCATCCAGCACAACCACATCCGGCTCAATGCCGATGGCTCGCGCAATCGTAACACGTTGCCGCTGACCACCACTCAGCTCGTGCGGGTAGCGGTTCGCCAGTTCACTCGGCAGTTCTACGGCCTCCAGTAGCTGACGGATGTAAGCTTCTTTCGATGTATAGGTGAAGTGTGTGAGCTTCGCATCCCGACCTAGTTGCTCATAGGGATCGATCAAAGATGCTCCAATGGTAAGTTTCGGATTAAGTGCAGCCGAAGGATTCTGGAAAACAATCTGAATCTTGCGACGGTGCGGGCGCAAGCGGCGCCCATCCAGCCGGGCAATATCCTGCCCGCCAAGTTGAATCGAACCATGATCCACGTCCTCGATGCGTAGCAGGCAGCGGGCCAGTGTGCTTTTGCCGCAGCCGCTCTCTCCGACAAGACCCAGGCATTCGCCGCGATTCAGGGTGAACGAGATAGCGTTGATGGCAGGATGTTCCGCACCAGCATAGGTGCGGGTGAGCTGTTCCACGTGTAACACGACTTGGCTGGCTTGGCTTCTCACTCCGCACCCACCTCCTTCAAACCAGACTTCAATTCATTACTCAATACAGGCGCTGCTTCAATTAATTGGCGTGTATATTCATGCTGGGGATGATCCAGAATCCGGTGTTTGCCGCCTGATTCCACGATCTTCCCTTCTCTCATGACAGACAAGCGGTTCGCATATCGGCGCACATGCCGCCAATCATGCGTAATGAACAGGATCGCACAGCCCGTCTCGGCTTGCTTGCGTGCGAGTAGTTCCATTACGCGATGCGCGGACATGCTATCCAGCGCTGTCGTTGCTTCATCGGCAATAAGCAGACGCGGTGAGAGCATCAGCGATGTAGCAATGGATGCTCGCTGTAGCTGACCGCCGCTCAGCTGAAACGGATAGCGACGAAGGAGCTCGGGGTGGAGTCCGACAGACTCCAGCGCTTCTGCGGCACGCTTTTTACGGATCGTAGCAGACTTCTCGCCATGCACCTTCTGGTATTCATCAAAGTGTCCGCCAATGCTGCGAAAAGGGGTGAATGCTCCCTGATAGTCCTGAAAAATATATGAGATGTCGCGTCCGCGCAATGCACGCATCTCCTTCGGTTTCCGTTCGAGAAGGTTATTGCCTTCGAACAGGACACGTCCAGATGCATGCAGGTTGGGAGGCAGCAGCTGTCCAATGGCCTGCGAGAGCAGGCTTTTTCCACTGCCGCTCTGTCCCACGAGCGCCATGAATTCCCCTTCGCGGACGGCAAGGGACACCTGATCCACAATCGTTCGCTCCCGGCTGAAGATGCTCAGTTCCTGGGTGGAGAGAATCATGACTGCACCTCCTTTTTCACATCGAACCGGTCTCGCAAGTAGTCTCCCAACATATTCGCCAGTAGCACAACGGAGACAATCGCGAGACCCGGAAAGACCATTAGTTCGGGTCTGGACTGGAAGTAAGGACGCGAGTCATTCAGCATCGCTCCCCATTCAGGTGTCGGCGGCTGTGCGCCTAGTCCAATGTAGGATAAGGATGAGATCAGCAGGATGATTTTGCCGAGATCGAGACTCGCCAGTACCAGCACATGACCTGCAATATGCGGTAACAGATGTTTGGTCATGATTCGTGCATCGGACAGACCGTTGGTTCGGGCTACACGAATGTAATCCTTTTGCGACTCGGATAGGACAGTGCTTCGAACCAGACGTGCGTAACTCACCCATTTCACGATAACAATCGCCAGCACCAGATTGCCGATGCCTGCACCAAGCAGACCGCTCAGTACAATCGCCACGATGGTGTCCGGAAAAGCCAGAAAAGCATCTGCAATACGCATGAACAGCTTGTCGATCCAGCCGCGTTTGTACCCTGCGATTAGACCAAAAGGAATGCCGATAAGCAGTGCCGCACCGAGTGCAAGCAGGCTGTAACCCAGCGTCTGACCGCCGCCTAGAAGCAGACGTGTCAGCACATCACGGCCCAGGTGGTCGGTGCCAAGCGGATGAAGTGCACTCATCCCTTGCAACCTGCTTCGCAGGTCGGTAAGGGTATGATCATGTTTTAGATATAGAAAGGCATACAGGGAGGCCGCGATAACCAGCAATGCAAACAGCATGCCGATGATGGCCTGCCAGCTATGTTTTTTTGTTTTGGTTGACGGCATGTGCAGGGGCATCGTTTTCATCGGTGGGCCTCCCTTTCCTTCAATTTCATCTCTGGATTTAAATAACGGTAAGACAGATCTACCGCCGTATTCACTAGGAACACGACAACCGCCATAATCAGGATGTATCCCTGAATCAATGGATAATCGCGCTGGCGAATGGCATCCACAACCAGCTTGCCGATCCCCGGATAAGCAAACAGCACTTCAATCACCACAACGCCGCCAATTAGACTGCCCAGACTAACTCCAAATACAGTGATCACTGGAGGCAGACTGTGTCTGAACGCATGCAGGAAGAAGATACGCCCCTCCGAAAGCCCTCTGGCCCGGGCAGATCGCACAAATTCCTGGCTCAGAGAGTCCAGCAGGCTGGAACGCAAAAGGCGCACATAAACGCTGGAGATGGCAAGTCCCAGCGTCAGTGATGGCAGAATAAGTGAGTTGAATCCGTCCCGTCCCATCGTCGGCAGACTGCCAAATCGCACGCCGAACAGGTCAATCAGGATGAGTCCCAGCCAGAAGCTGGGCACAGCTGCACCCAGAATAGACAAGATACGGCTCCCCTGATCAATCCAGCTGCCCCGATATAGTGCGGACAGGGAGCCCAGCGGGATAGCCACGAATAGCATGACCAGCAGTGAACCGATTGTCAGCTCGGCTGTTGCCGGAAGTGCGCGCATCAGTGTCTGCATCACCGGCTGACCTGTTGAATAGGACACACCGAAGTCCATGCGTACAAAATCAAGCAGCCAGCGACCAAACTGCACGGGAAGCGAGTCATTAAAGCCCATTTCCTCGCGCAGTGCTTCGACTTGCTCCTTACTGACCGATAACTCCTCAACATTCAGGATGGTCAGCACCGGATCGCCGGGAGCAAGCCGGATGAACAGGAAGCTTACAAACATAATGAAGAGCAGGAATACAAATACCTCTAGAAACTTGCGAAGCAAAATGCGAAACATTACATCACATCCAGCTTGTTGGTGATCATGTAATATTCACTACGCGTGGTAACCCAGTTCTTCACCTTTTTGCCGTTGTAGGCCACAATCGTTGCTGGATGCAGTACAAAGGAGTTCAGCACGTTATCATGTACATAATTCGCTGCTTTCTCTGCCAGCTCCGCGCGTTTCTGCGGTTCAACGGTAAGGTTCAGTTCATCAATGATCTTGGTCAGTGCCGGATCTTCCGATCCGCTGAAGTTCAGCGCACCCTTCGGATGGTATGTCGCATTCAAATAATAACCCGCATCCCCGCGTGGAGCGGTCAGATTACTGTATGTAGCGATGTCCCAATCCCGGTTGGAAGCCATGTATTCTTCCGGTGCATCAATCTGACGAATCTGCACATCAATTCCGATCTTTTTTGCATCCGATTGGAACACTTGTGCAATCAGAGGCAGATCGGCGCGTGACGAATAGGTGAGTAGTGTCAGCTTCAATGGTTTGCCGTCTTTGGTCATTACGCCGTTTTGCTGGGTGTAACCAGCTTCGCCAAGATATTTTACGGCCACATCTGAACCGGTCTCCGTTGTTGCATGTGTATATTTAGGTGCAAATGGCAACGAGGGCAAGAATGGGCCAATGGCAGGCTCGCCGTATCCAAGCAGAATTGTATCGACAATGCCTTTACGGTCAATTAGCGCATCCAGTGCTCGGCGGACATTCACATCCTTGATGCTCTCCCGCTGCATATTCATCGTCAACTGGTGCACACGGAACGTGGATGTGGATTCAACTTTCAACCCGTCGATGGCTTTGAGGGATTCCAGACTTTCCACTTCCGGGCGGTAGACGACGTCTACTTGACCGGACTTCAGTGCAAGCGAACGTGCATTAGCATCTTCATTAAACGAAAATGTTACGGAATCCAGCGGCGAGGCCCCGTCCCAATATCCGTCATATCGGCTCAGCTCCAGCTTGCTGCCTGCCGTGAAAGAAGTCAGCTTGAACGGGCCTGTACCGATAGGTTTGTTCACAATATCCGGCTCACTGACATCAATGATCGCCGTGTTCGGGTTCACCAGCTCGGATGCAAACTCAGGGAACGGCTCGGTCGTGGTGATCTCCAGCTTGTTCCCCTCGGCTTTGATCGTATCCACCTTCAAAGTATTTTGGATGGCTACGTTCTCCTTCAACGCCCGCTCCAGGGATGCTTTAACCGCTTCCCCTGTCATCAGTTTGCCGTTCTGGAAGGTCACATTGTCGCGCAAGTTAATCGTCCAGTGCTGACCATCTTTACTCTCCCAGCTCTCGGCAAGCCACGGCACAACGGTCAGATTGTCCTCATCCAGACGCAAGAGCGTTTCCGTAATGCCCGCACGTAGCGGCACATAACTTGAATCCACATGCGGATCAAGTGAACTGGTGGAGAAGTTATATAGGAAGTGAACGTTCTTATTCCCTTGGGTATTGGTATCGCCTTGCGCTGCCGGGCTAGAGGTGGATGCTCCGCAAGCGGTAAGTAATACTGCCGCACTCAGGGCCAAGGAGATTAGCGCCAGCAAAGGCTTCTTTTTCGTAAACAAGGTCATGCCCCTCTCTCATTCTTTTTCATATGGTTGTTAATCGTAATCATTATCATTTAAACAATGAGTATTATCTTATCGTAATGATTACGTTTTGACAAGATATTTTTGATTGATTGGACGCAAAAAAATCCGACTCTCGAATGAGAGCGGATTTGGGATGTGTATGTTTTGGTATACTGTGCTATAACCCTGTTTCGTAGTCTTCAAGTAGATGTGACCAGTAGCCTTTAGCGTTCTGCATCGCTACAGGATCTGTCTGTTCAAAGTACCTGCGAAATTCGCTGTCATATTGAGCTTGGGTATATTTCCCTTCGCAAAATAGTCTAAATGCTGAAGGAAGTGTATCAGAATAAACTTGACTAAAATCAAGTAAGAATTTAAAAGCACTTTAAGCTAAATTGACATTCTATAAAAAAATCAGCAGCTCAGGCATGAACTGCTGATTCTTTATACTGCATTAGTTTTCGTAAACGTTTCCAGCTCCACTGACTTGATTGCCGTTAGAAGAAATTCTAACCTTGGCATTAGAAATTTTATTAGCGCTTAGATTTATGATTGCGTAGTATTGATTTTCTTGAAAGTAGTAACCATTTACTGTTTTTTGACCGTACCATTGAACAGAGCCACCAATTTGAGTGATAATTTCATATTTTACGTAGAAACCGCTTGTTGGACCCCCATTCCAATTACTGTCGGATTGGTACCCCATAATTGAAACCCAGTTATTGGTTGTATTGAATGTATCTTTCCCGATAAGAGTGTTTCCACCCCAGTTACTAAAGCTGTAATAATCTAAGGTCGTAGCACGGGCAGCCATCAAACCAGAGTTGTCTATATACTCTGTGTTTTCAACATTAATTGGTTTAACTTTTCCGTAATCAGGTGAATTCTGATCCGCATTAACCTCTTGAGGAATTAAGACTACTTTCCAGTCTTGATTGATTTTTTTTACTTCGTAAGGTAATGGCGGAAGAATTGTATCTACTGTCGTGAACTGAACAGACAAATGAACTTCAGAATTGCTAACTTCTGTTGAGTTGAGAATTTTAAAATCAACAACTGGAGTATCAGTTTCTGCTTGTAGCGCATAAGCAGACCTACGTTCTGTATCATTTTCATAATTAGGTTCTACAGAATTTTTTATACGTCCTTCAATATCTTTAGAGATGTAGGAATTAAAGTAGTTTGAAGCTACTTGTTCCGCTTCTTCTAACACCTGTGAATATGAGTTATGAGAAGGAGAAGCACTAGCGGAGGGAACAACTGCAACTGTTAAGAGCAAAGACATAGTTAAAATTTTTATCTTTTTCAATAAATACAAAATAATTCCTCCATTACTATAATTTATAGATCAAAGTATAGTATAAATGGTAAGCTTGTTTTTTAAAAGGGAAAATATTACATTTTAACTTAAGATTATTCATCCGTAAATTGCATAGAGTGAATTGGTGTACCTTTAGTGACTTGACCTGTCACTGTGTTGATTTCTAATGGCTCTACTAAAACTTTCCATCCACTACCACTTTTGAATACTTTAAATGGCAGTGGTGGTGATTGCTCGTAGCTTTGCCCTGAATATTTTTGAACTACATAAAATTGGACTTCATTATTGTTAATTTGCTTGCTTTCCACAATTTCATAACCAGTAGTAGGATTTGTTTTAAAATCTTTTAGATATCCTTCTTCGCGACTTTTCTCATCCAAATAGTTTGTGTCTTTTGAATAAAAAATCATTCCCTCTGCATCCTTGTCAATGTAAGCATCAAAGTAGCTAGTTGCTGCTTCCATCGGAGTTTGGGCAATTCCTCTTTCTGCGGTTATAGTGGATACCACCAAGATTGAGCCAGCAACAACCCCTGCCAGTAAAAGTGATACTATTTTTTTTCCCTTCATGATCAAATACCCCTTTTCAAGGTTATATTTCCTAAATTTTCTTTAGGTCTAATAAGTATAACGTAACAACTTACTGAAATGTTGTGCAATTCTTAAATTTTTCTTTATCTAACTGTGGAAAGACAAGGGGGTAATTAGCAACATTAGCTATGAAAGGAGGCAGAGGTCTAGTAGACGTATCTCTAAAGAAGAGTGCTAATCTTCTTAAAAACTCGCGCGCTAAATCGGCTTCTATTTCGAAAGAGCTCGTTCCTACGCGTTCCCAATGGATCGCATTAATCCTTGTTATTGCCGCTTGTAAATTCACTCCAACCACCTCTTGTTCATTTCCGTTCTTAGGAGCAAATACTCAGCATTCATCCTCTAATTTCGGCACAAAAGGTGAAAGAAATGGATCTTCTTGCTCTGCGATCTCACCTCGTGTTAACGTATACACCTTGAACTGATTAGATGATGCTAAATCATCACTATCTCTTACGTAAAGAATGCCGTAGGAACCCGGAGCTATTTCACCTGCTTTTCTGAACACTTCAATCGGATTAAATTGGATTTCAGGTTTGTGGTTATCAAGGCCAGCAATCCAAAGCTGATAGTCACCATTAACAGCCCTCAGATCTAGTACACCCGAAGGCCAACTCAACTTCTCAATGTACTTCTGTAACTCCTGAATAGCTTCATCATATTGATCCTCATCTTCTTCAAACGATACACTTTCCCTAATTGTAGCCCATCCATGGTATTCAAAAATGGCTCTAGCTCCCCTCGGGGTTTGTCTTATGTAAAAAGTTGACCTTATGATCTGACATCCAAGATAGTATTCTCTTCTCAAAATTTTGCTATAAACCGTTGCACTAAATCAGCATACTCTTTTTGTTCCTCTCGATGAGTCCATTCGAATTGTGGAAGAATAGCATGAATGTGCTGGAGTAATAATTTCAACTGTTCCAAATCTTGATAATCACCCAGTTCGATACCATACAAGAGCTCTAGCAAATGACCATCGTACATCTCCCCAGCAAGAGGATCATCGGACAAAATTTCCATCGCCTTTTCTATACCCAGCTCCAAAAACACACGCTGACCCAGCATTCGACTTACATCTTCTAAGTTAAGATCATCTACTTTTTTGTTAAGCAGCCTACCGTACCACTGCTCCAAAGCCACAGAATTACTTTTGCCCAGCTGGCTATTATAATCTATACAGTAAATGTCCATAATCCGTTTACTCAGGTGCACCCCTCCGAATCTGGCCAGATTATTAAACCTCTGAGAAAATCCTCCAGTACCCTTCGTTCCGCAATTCCTGCACCAGACAGTACAGTAGCCACACGCTCTAGTAACAGAGGTTCATGCATTAATCTTTGTTTATACTCAGGAGATGTGTAGCTCCTTAGTGTGTCTATACATATTTCTAATAACTCTCTATCCTCAACAGTCAGTAGAGAAAGCAACAATTCAAATTCATGCCTCTCTCGAGTACTATCCAAGCAGTACGCAAGCTTCTTCTGCCAGCTGAGGGGTTTGCTCAATACTTCTCTAGATAAAATATCCCAATCACCTAGTTTAAAATCTTCCAGAATTTCTGTCGCTATAACACAACCGTCATCGTACCAGGAATCAACTGTCGTCTCGGCGTATAAAAGATTATCAAGTTGTTGGTACATATCATTCCTTATCCCATCCTAGGATTTTTATAACACCAGTCTGAGTCATAGGACATGGAGTGTAGTTTCTTAATATCTTCCCATGTGTAGACCCAGTCATAATCTGCTACCCAAAAGTAGTCCGCCTGGTTAAGTTTCAAATATTCATACACAAACTGAAAAATAACCTCTTCTGCACCAAATGCCTCTTCTATTGTACCTACCCGAATGAGATCCTGTTTAGGGTCTAAATTCAGATCTTCGTGATCATGAAATAAAACACTTTTATTTTCTTTTGCCTTTACATATAGGATAAATTGACGGTTATTTTCTTCACTATTGTACGAATGACTTAGAACATTCAAGGTTGTTGAAGAAAATCTCCCCATTTTCAATATGTTTATGATTATCAAAAATTAGTCTATGATCTGATTGAAACACAGCAATTATAGTGTCAGATAAAAACTTCTCTGGTGAATACTTCTCACGCTCCGTTAGAAAAAAAGCTGTTGTTCCCATGTTATTTTATTGCCTCTTTTCATGATTCCAGAGAAATTTAAAACCTGATAGATTACTTTCTTTCTTCGGCCTTCATGCGAAGCCAGTCCCTTGCTTCCTGCCCTTTGAGAATTTGAGGTTTATCGGCTGAACCAATATGAATACTGTGGAAATTGGCCTCTTCTATTCCTTTGATGTTTCTTAACGTTACTCCTTAAAACAAACCCCCTTCCAACCTTGCTTCACTTATGTCTACATCTGTTAATGAGGCATGGCTAAAATCAGTTAAAGAGAGGTTGCAGGCTGAGAAATTACTATTTTTAATTGTTGCATTATCAAATAGTGATTCCCATAGATCGCCTCTTGAAAATCGAACTGTATCCACATTGGAGTTAGAAAATTCTGCATATGACAAGTCTGATTTGTAAAAATCACAATGGATCACGTTGCTATTTCTATATAATGACGAACTTAAAACAGAGGCATGAAAATCTATGTTGTTCAGACTCAGACCCTCAAACGTACAACTCGCCATAAATGACTGCTCTAAACAAATAGTAGAGATATCAAATTCACGAAAATCAACATCCTGCAATCGAAGTTGCTCACCTTCCTGACCGCTAGTATCAACCCATTTTCTATGAAGTTTGAATCTGTTATACATATCGTTTCTCATCCGTCCCTCGTCCTCTAATCCATGTAAGAAATAGCTGTCTTGATCGTATCGTTTAATTTTAATTCAGGGTTACTGTACTGCACCAAATGCGGGATCATTCATATGAAGAATTGCTCTTTCGCATTATCTTGATAACTTCTTGGTGCATATATAGTTCTGCTGATATATTTCACGTTGAGGATTCTTGCTCTAAATCAGATAACTTCTCACTTATTCTTGCAACGTTCTCACTTTTCAATAGTTTTGCGTTGAGTTCAGAGATGAAATCCAGAAACAGATGTGTATTACGTATGATTTCTTTGACAAAGGACTCCAAATTTATAGAAATCGCACTCCATGTTGAGTACTTGAATTCCTCCAGCGGTTCAGTAATAAATAAGTCCAAAACTACTTCACGATCCGTATCTTCCACTAAGCTAACTAGCAGTTCTTCTCCATGTGCTTTAAACTCCAACCATAGATTAGCACTATCAGGAATTCGATAAGCAACGTACGGATTCACGCTTACCATCTTAGCCACCGTCAGTAAGTCAACAAACCATCTAACTAGTCTCTCATTACCGAATGGGCAATCATCAAAAAACATACCATACGTACTTCCGTTGAAATCCAATTCAATTATTCCATCTATATCTTGTTTGGCCTGATCAAACTGCTCTGCAGACATTTGCTTCAGCGCGTCCAAATCATCTATGGCTTTAAACGAAATCGCGAACATATTTTGAGCACACTCCTAATCTTTTAAATCACTAATTTTATACTTATGTGTACCATATATTGAATCTACATTATCATTCCGAATGAACACTTTAATTGATTCATCAAATACCGTGACAGTATGCAAACCATCCTTCACACCTTGTTGTTTCAATTGATTTACTGCCTCTGTAGAAGCATCTGTTATTCTTTTATCAGACCATTCTTTATTAAAAAAAGACTTCCTACTCAGCATCTCATTTATTTGCTCATCAGACATCTTCTTTTGCAAGAATGGGAGTTGTTGTTTTGTACTATTAACAGAATGTCTATTAATAACGTGGTCAATTAGATTTTGACTCAGTTGTTGAGTAGGCCGATCTTTAATAACCGGACTTTTTTCCTCTATAACTGGTTTCTGATTTTTCACATCCTCTAAATTCTTCTTCAACTTCGCCACCGCCGGATGAGAAGAAGGCAAGCGAAACGGGCCTTTGCGCCCAGGCATACTTCCGCGAACCATCTGAAAAGCCATTAAAACCTGACTGAACTTTAGAGAAGTCACCATCATCTGTGCATATCGATCATTCACTGGCTCGCCTGTGAAGGGATGAATTCGATTTTCAAAGGCTTCAATCTGCAAAGCAAAAATATCTTCCCCAGGCTCCTCAGTCCCTACAGCTTGCATCCGATTAAAGTCCAAATGTCCCTGATCCTTTTGATACGCCTGCAAGGCCGCCTGATCAGTAACACCATCCTCATTTACAGGCATATGTACCAGTTTCCCAAACACGTTGACTTGTGCCATCCGGTAGCCTTTATCCTCCGAACCCGCATCATTCCCCGAACTCTTCATCATCGCTGCCGCACCCACAGCACCAATAACACCACCCAGACTGCCCTTCTCGGCATCTGTCTGCTCAAACCTCGTAGCAATATTCGTTAACTCTTTTGAAGTATACAACATGCTCTCCAGTGCTTTCTGTAATACAGGACGTGACCGTGCAAAATCACCATAAAAACGCTCCTGCGTCACACCCAGCCATACAGCCTGAAGAAACATAATCTGCCTTGAGAGGTTATCCTGGATATGCTCCAACTGCTGTCTCGCCTGATCCACCTGATTTGATACGTGATGTAATTGTTCAGGGGTCACTTTGATTGTACTCATACGCTTTCTCCGCTCATTTGAAATAGGATCCTCCTATGTTAGCAGAAGTATAATATGTAAAACCATCCGGCTAACATCCTGAATTTACCTATAACCCGACATCTGATACACCACTCATCGGTGCTATAGTCCTATATGCATATACCCACATCCAAGCACATCCTACCATTTTCAGTAAACCCAATAACAACCCCCTACTTTATCCCCGCTAAAAACACCCGATACCGTTCAATCTGCTCCTTCGTAGCCATTTCTCGCAAAGATTCCAGCACCGCTGTACACTTGATAATATGCCTCTCCATCCCCAGCCTGTCCGCTATACACATCGCCTTCAAAATAAATTCCACCGCCTCCTGCGGCCTTCCCATCCACTGTTCATATAAAGCCCTTTGGTAACAATAGTGGTACATATCATCGTTGTTTAACGAATCTATCCCCACTCCCGACCCATCAACCTTCTCCTCAATCATCTGTATGACAAAATCAATCCGCCACCCATGCCGCACCGCGGCCTCTGTGATCCAAACGTTCCTCCGGATACTCCAGCAAAAGGTTCACGTACCCTTCCAGCAACTTAACCTGTCCTGCTTCAATCTCAAGTGCATAGCGATGGATTTCAGCCTTCCGTTTGAACTCCTGCACAACTTGTAGCTCTGCCTCATCCATTCCTTCCATACACCCCAATGTTGCATACTGCTGGATACAAGCTCGTGCTTTATCGATCTGCCCCAGCTTCTGATAAGCCATACCTCGCATCATATGACTCCATCCCATGTAATAAACCAATGGACGTTCCGTATGAATATGAAGTTTATACCCACCTTTCTCCTTACACTCCACCCGTTCTTCATATATAGACTGTGCGCACTGGTACAACACACCCGCTGTCTCCAGCACTTTGTTCCAATTTTCAAAAGCCACAGCCATATCCAGCATATCAACGATAATATCCGGTTTGAGGGATTTTAGGATAGATGATCGCAAAAGGAAGCCTCCTTATAATATGAATATTAGAGATAATGAAACAAAGCTATTTATGCTTTAAGATACAGCCTTTCATTTATTCACTTTCAGAAACTCCAAAGAAGTAGTACAATAAATCAAATATAGTACTTAATCGCAGTTTTTTCAATAGATTTTACCGCCTTTAAGTCTCTGCTAAATACATCGATACTCTCCTAACCTTTAGGAGAGGTGGTTAATATGACAAAATTACGGAACACGGTAGGGGAACGAATTAGAGCAATTCGAAAAACAAAGGGTTTGACACAACAGCAACTTGCTGAACTTTCCGGATTAGATGACGCGTATATTGGATCAGTTGAACGTGGGGAGAGAAATTTCTCAATTGATACTTTGGAGAAGATTGTCACGGCTTTACAGATTCCTGCAACTGAACTTTTTTTCGATCTAAATAATATGAATGAGTTACAGCTATTTCAACAAAAAGCAATCGATGAATATACAGCTACTGTCAGAAACATGAACATTAAGCAGATTACCATTCTAAATAAGCTAGTTAAAAACATGCAAGAAGCTTTTGAATAGATTAATACTAACGCCCCCCACTTATTATCAGTCAAAAAATCAAGGAATAAAAAAGAACGCTATATTTGGAATTTAGCGTCCTTTTTCTAGTTTTCAGGAAGTGTATGAATAATCTCTCAAGATAATGACTAGCCTACTTTATCTATAATAAATTCTGTCACTTCTAATGTTATATTTTCCACGAACCCCTTATAGCTTCCCTTCACAGGATTAACAGTGATTGCCCATCTATTCCACTCAGGATTCTTAACAGACCAATCAATCGCTTCTAACTGTTCGGTTTCTGTTTCCCAATCCTCTTTCCAGACAATAACTTCATTATCACTTGACATTATTGTAGCATTTAGATAGAGAGCAATTGCATTTTGAATAGGTTCATGACCAAGTACGTACTTTACTACATCTCCTGGTACTTCTGGGAGAACAGAAAAAAACATAGTAAAGAATTTACTTAAGAAGCTAGATATTTCATCATACTGACTCTTGATTAATTCTTCGTCTTTTCTATTAGGTGTTTTCTTTCCAAAGAGCAGATAACTGATAAATGTTTTAAATCTAGCCCCCGTAGAAAATGCTTGATTAGTTGGTCTAAGAATTTTGCTCTTATTTAATTCGATTTGGACAACTTTAAGAATCGAAGTAGTTCGATGTAACTCTTGAACTAGTAAATTCATTATGTCCCTTGAATCATATTGTGTTACTAATGACATCGATACTCGCCTAGCATTTGAATTAATATCAGAGAAAAGCTTACGCTCATCTTCTTCAGATAGCCCAAAATAAATTTGTGCAGTAAGAAAATTGGAAACAAAATTAATGTGCTCATCCTTATTCAACTTGTTTTTTTCAATGTACTTTTCCATTGCCTTTATCCTATGTTGTCCATCTATAACTATTAATTTATCATCTTCCTCTAATTCAAGTGTGCTGGTTGCCCTATTATATTTGGCAATTGGATTCTCTCGGAAAGAAAAAACTAAAGCTGGGAGAAAAATTCCTATATCTGATTCTGCTTTATCGAAATATTTTAAAAGACTAGGCAAACGATTGTAGGATAAATCACGATTTATTCTAAGATCTATTTTAGATATTTGTAATATATCATCTACTCTTATTTGTGTTGACATCATGCCTTTTGTTCTGCTTTTGTTAATTGTGTCAATAGTTCCTTTCAAGCTGATTTTAGACATGTGCTCTAGCTCCTTCGTATTTTTCAATTAAATACATTGAAAATGTTCTTACTATTCTACCAATTGAACCAAAGTTATATTTTTTAGTCTGATTGTTATATTTAGCTGCTAATTTTCTGAAATCGTTATTTTTATGGCTCCAATCAACGTTATATATAGCTCCTTTAAAAAACTCTTCCATTCTTTTGTTTGGATATTTCTTTTTCATTTCGAATACATACTTTGCTATTGCAACCATTACATTAGAAGAATAAACAACATATTTTTCACGGTCTAACGCATCCTTCGGTGTGTACTTCACCAATAGGGTTAAAAACTCTTCTGTACTTTTTTTGTAGACTGGATAAGTTTGTGAACTAATTTTCGAATTCGAAGTTCGAGTATATGTACCTTCATTGAGTGTTTTTGCAATAACATATATTGTGGCCGCGGTGGCAAGTTTACTTCTTGTTGTTTTTGAACGACATTCAAATAAATCCGGTGAGATCGTAGGGTGGTTTGATACTATCTCTTTTATCATTTCACCATATAGATCATCTTTCTTATACATTATTAGTAGAGTATTATTCACCGCCGAAGATTTAGTGTTCACGTCAGTAAATAATTGTCTTTCTTTAACCAAATCTAGATTTGAGTATATTTGTATAGTTAATGGAAATGACTCGAGATTGTCAGAGAATTCCATCAAATCTTTATCTTGAGGTTTTTGAGTAAGCATTGCTTCTACACGATTTTTAAGATGTTCAAATGCTTTTATTCGATGTTGCCCATCTAAAATAACTAGTTTATCATTCATGTTAAGCCTAAACTCAGATGTTTCTTCATCATACACACCTTTTCCTCTAGAAGAAAAGATCATAGGTGCAAAGAATACATCTTCTCCATCTATTCCAGATTGTATATATTTACTTATAGCTGAAACTCTTTCGGGTGCTATGTCCCTCTGAACATCTCTATCTATTAATAAGAACTTAAGGACATCATTTACCGAGCATTGAGCTGTAACAATTTCTTGTCCAAACTGGATTCCCTTTGTAGCCTTTAGGACAATATGGTTTCCTTTTTTCCCTAATACTGATAAGTCAAGCATTGGCTTCCCCCTTGAAGTTTAAACTATATTGGCTTATATAGTACTTCTTTGTGGTTTATATTTCCATATGTATCTTTTATTCTTGATATATATTTCAAGTACAATTTAAAATTGAGCATTGTCTTTGCTCTGCTGTATGTAAATAATAACTTCTAAATTAAGTACATATGAGATCTTCAACCGAGATCCATATGTACTTAGTTACATTTGATCATATTATGATTTTACTGTTTTTAATTCTTCAATTACGCTCTTAATTATATTTTCAATAGGTTTTGCTAAGGATGTGCTATCCTCTTTATAATCGACCATCGTTAAAGCCTTCTTCAAAATAAACTCTATATAGTTTAATTTCTGATAACTTTTGGGACATTTGATAAAATAATCTTTATCGTCTTCATAAATATCACACCACACCCCGCGCCAATACCCCATACTCCACCCGGTTCCGGCCCTTTTGCTTCGCCTGATACAGCGCCTTGTCCACGGCATCAAATAGCTGAATTAAATAGCGTTCGCCATCCTCCGGTACGTCTTCGTCCTCATATGCAAAATCATCAATCGACAGAATACCGACGCTAATTGTAATTGCTATTTCCCCCATCCCATAATTCAATGAAATACGATTGGATTCCACGGTCTGTCTTACACGCTCTGCAATATCAATCGCTAGATCATGCTCGGTATGCGGCAGGTAGATCATGAATTCCTCTCCACCATAGCGGGTTAGAATGTCGGTACTGCGTACAGATTGCCGTAGTGCCTCTGCTGTGCGAACCAGTACTTCATCTCCAACCACATGACCATAGTGGTCATTAATGGCTTTGAAGTGGTCGATATCGAGCAGCATGAGGGAAAACGGCATTTTATATTGAAGGTTCGTGAGTACTTCATGATTCAGATGTTGCGTCAGGTAACGGCGATTATAGCACTGCGTCAGACTGTCCGTCAGCACCAGCTCTTCCAGCTTGCGGTTGGCATCGGATAACTCCTGACCAATCAGATCGAGCGCCTCATTGCGCTCTTGTAGCGTCTTGTACTGCTGGTTCATCGTTTTAGCATAGAAGCGCTCTTGCGAGACATCCTGGAACGTCAGCAGGTGCCCTAGCGGTGCAAGAGCCGAGTCCACAATCGGAGAAGACTGCAGAATATAGTGGCAGAGCTGGCCGTCTTTCTCCACGATCACTTCGATCTGGCAAAGCTCCATTTTTTTCAAGCGATACTTGTTCAGGAACTTCCGACTATTCCCCTCCACAGACACCCCAGCGAGAAATGCCTCCATGTCCCAGGCATCCCCTACATGTTGTTCTATGAAAAAACGAGAGGCTTTGTTCACCTCCACAATCACTTCGTTCTCATCCAGCACCAGGATGCCATACGGAATCGTATTAATGACGTCCTCATGGGCGATGGAGACCAGATTGAACACGTTGTACCTTTTGATTACATACACGAAGAACAGGTCGGACAGGAAAATACCCAGTGAGGTCAGACCCGGAATAATCGGCAACCAGCGGCTTAGCAATACATTAAGGATGGCATCCAACGTGGCAAACGCACCCAGCACAAAAATACCCCAAAGAGTGATTTTGACCTGCTTTTGAATCATGGCTGGTGTCTTGGAGGAAAATACCGCATGAAACATAATAACAAGGGAAGTCACGAAATAGCTCACCAAAATGAACATGACCACCCAGAACCATGGGCCGTAAGCACGCTCGATATAACCACCCTCCAGAGGCATGACAAAATCATGCCAAGGGTTCGCAACAACCCCAATCGCTCCGATTACAGCGGGTACAAACAGCAACACCAGCCGCCTTTGGCTTAATCGTTCCGCATAACCGGTAATAAACAACGTCAGCAGCAGCCACCCGCTCCCTAGCAGCGACACCGCTACAAAGGACAACAAAACATAGAATAATTGCAGGCCCGGATCATCGGTGAGCGTACTCGCAAATTGACAGAAAGGCCACATCATCATCAAACCGTGAAACAAAAAATACACCTTATGTAAATTGGTAATTCTAACGGTAGCAAACACATACACGCCCACACCAAACAATAGCACGAATAACGAAAGATCATACCACACTAATGGGTTCACAAATCTTCTCCTTCTTGGAAGTGACACTGTTCCATAGTTATCAGCGGAATTCTGATACGTTACCAAACGTTGAACTTTGATTTTTCTTCGGATCATTCTACAAACAACTATATGAGATACATCTGCTAGGCTTTGAATTTGTTCTGGTTAAATTACCCATATCGTACCATACCCCTGATACGCTGAGTAGCCCATTCACTGGAAGTCTGCCCAACCTCTGATTGAAATCGTATTCATTTTTTGCACTTTTGTGAACGTTTTATTTGAAGACTCCACGTCAAAAAAAACGCCCAGCTTGCAACTGAGCGTTATCCAGCCCGTAACGGAATACGTAATCTATTTTATTGAAAAAAAAGCTTCACTACTGGTAACTCTCCTACGTCCGTGCTATTTCTATTTTTCTTTTCAATCTATTCATGACTAGCTCATGATCCATCAAAGGTTCTTTAGCAGAAATCTGTTTCTCCGCAACGATTAAACGAAGTTGAAGCTCGTGTCTTGCCTCAGTTAATCCGTTATTTCCATGAAATTCGTTAGAAAACCGTTTGCTTCCCATAAAAATCAGACTCCCTTTTCGTACCTGATATCAACGCTTCAATTCCACTTACTTCACATCTGCCAAAGGCTCATTGTCCGAGAACAGATCCGGGTTTTCCTTCAACATCTCTGTAAGCACCTCGGTTGTTCTCTCAGCATCACAGACACTTGCGACGGCATCTCCAAAACTCCCTTTATGCATCGCGCCTGCTTGAACCAGCACCTCATCCACCTTCCAGAAGTGTTCTGACCAAGATAGTCCGCAATGTCTGCGTGAAGGTACGGAAATTTTAGTTCCATCTGGCAAAACAGTATACAGCATCTCATGTTCATCGGTCATTCTGCCCGGAATGTCCACCCACTCCTCGATCCCATGAATAAACGTGTTCCGTTTCAAATCCACCCCCACCAGCAGAATTGTCGCTTTGCGATCAAGTAGCTTGCCCCATGCAGAACCTCGTGCACATGGCGTATCGAAGAGATGATCGTCCTGTGTGAACGCCTGTGCGTCCTTCCCTAATGCCGCTACCGAGTGTGTAGGATGCCAGGAACGGACAACGTTAGGACGTTTACGGAACAACTCCGGCAGAATGCCCACACAACAGGAAGACGTTTCCACGTGGAACAATGGATTACTTTTGTTAATGGTAGACCACGTATGCGTAGGCAAAACGAGCAAACCATCCTTCATATACTCACTCAGCGCATCCAGCACGGTATCTGCCCCGCCCTCTACCTCCCCCATACTCTTCATCGAAGAATGCATCAACAAGGTGCCGTGACGATCTATGCCTAATTCCTCTAGCTGCGCGATAAGACTTTCGTATGTATGTGTCATCTTGGAATAACCTCCTTAGGAATCGATGTGATGTATCGAAAAATAAAACAAAGAGCCGAGATAGGTTCTCGGCCTCTGTAATACACTTTTATACGGCAAGCAGATGCTCGCTTTAACGTTGAATACACTCATGAATTTGATCTCTGATACTCTGATCATACTTCAGGCATGATCGGATTACAACCGAGATTCATCCTTTGGAATTGGAATCAAGGCGTGGATTAAAGACCTTAGTGATGATTCTAAAACGATATATACCATTTATAATTCCATGTTTGTCCGTATGACTATTTAATAATAACGTACTCCAGGTTCACCAGCTTCGCATACGTTACGATCTGATCTGTCGTCAGGTTCAGGGATACCACCGTGTGGTGTCCGCCACCGTTCTCAATCCAAGCTTTAACGCCGTCTTGGAAATTCGGTTTTACCGTCCACAATACACGAGCGACTGGCAAATTTGGTGCTGGAACCGTTGGTTCGAAGGCAGATACTTCATTGATCAGCAATTTGTAGTGTGTACCGAAGTCTGCCATAGATACGACGACACCTTCGCCAGCTTTGCCGTCAAATACGAGACGAGCCGGATCTTCACGATCGCCAATCCCCAGTGGAGACACGATGATTCTTGGTTTTGTGCTGGCAAGTGTAGGATCAACCTCAAGCATGTGAGATTGAAGAATCGCTTCTTGGCCGGCTGCCATTTCATACGTGTAATCTTCCATGAAGCCTGTGTTTTCGTTGTGAGCCATAATTTTGAGCAAACGATCCAGTGCTGCTGTTTTCCAATCCCCTTCACCCGCAAATCCGTAGCCTTGAGCCATCAGGCGTTGTACTGCCAGACCCGGAAGCTGCTTCATGCCGTGCAGGTCTTCAAAGTTCGTTGTGAAGGCCGTATAACCGCCGTTATCCAGGAACTTTTTGATCGCAATTTCATAGCTTGCTTGCACACGTACACTAGCTTCCCATGCTTCTTTGCTGTTGGTGCCATAATCGAATTCATACAGGTCCGCATATTGTGTGATCAATTCATCAATCTCTTGCTCAGTTACAGCGTTCACGTACTCTACAAGGTCACCGATGCCGTAGTAGTCTACTGTCCAGCCAAACTGGATTTGAGCTTCTACTTTATCCCCTTCTGTTACCCCTACGTTACGCATGTTATCGCCGAAACGAGCAACTTTGATGTTAAAGCTTTCGTTGTATGCCACCGCTACGTCCATCCAGTCTGCAACCTGCTGTTGCACTTCCGGACGCTCCCAGTAACCCACAACAATTTTATTTTGTTTTCTCAGACGGGCATTAATGAAGCCATATTCACGGTCACCGTGTGCCGCTTGGTTCAGGTTCATGAAGTCCATGTCGATGGTTGCCCATGGAATGCTCTCGTTATATTGCGTTGCGAGGTGAAGCAATGGCTTTTGCAGTAATTTCGTACCGCGAATCCACATTTTCGCTGGAGAGAAAGTATGCATCCAAGTGATGACACCCGCTACTTCGTCGCGGTAGTTCACTTCTTTCATGATGCTGGTGATTTTGTCTGCGGTTACAGCCAGATCTTGCAATACGAGTGGATAAGGGAGTACGCCGCTAGCATTAAGGGCATCTGTAATTTTCTGTGCGTTTGCTTTAACCTCACCAAGTGCTTCTTCACCGTACAAATGTTGTGAACCGACAACGAACCAAAACTCTTTTGCTGCTGTTGCTGACATGGAATCATCCTCATTTCATTAGATTATAGTTGGATAGGTTGGTTACACCGGGACACTGCGATTGCAGTACCATCTTTCGATCGCTGGTTATCCTCGGATTTCTTTCCATTCCCCTCTTTAAGGGGGAAATCCGATGATAAACGCGAGCGCTTCGCTTCTTCAGATTGGTTCTGCACTCTCCGTTAATGGTGTAAAAAGGTTATTCAACTGCGGGTTGGGCAGGGTAGTTATACCGGGACACTGCGCAGACAGAATAATCTTTCGATCACTGTTATCCCCAGATTTCTTCGAACCCCTTATGTATAAGGGGAAATCCGGTGATAAAGGTGAACGCTCCGCTTCTACAGCTTTCTTCTGTCTGCTCCGTTAGTGGTGTAAAAAAAGGTTGTTCAACCTCGTATTGAACAGATTTTCACACCGGGAAACTGCGATTGCAGCATCTCCGGGTCTTACATATCCAGATTACTTCTGGCCGTAGTATGCGTCCTTGCCGTGTTTGCGCAGGTAGTGTTTATCCAAAATGCCTTGCGGCAGTTCTTTGGCAAAGTTGTTCAACTGGCGGGCGTACAGGTTCATTTTGCAGACCTCTTCCAGCACGACGCTGTTCACCACGGCTGACTTGGCGTCTTTACCCCATGTAAACGGTGCGTGACCATGCAGGAGCACAGCCGGAATTGCCATCACATCTAATCCGCGTTGTTCGAACGTTTCAATGATTACACGGCCCGTCTCTGCTTCGTATCCACGATCAATCTCATCCTGGTTCAGGAAACGTGCGCATGGCACGGCTCCGTAGAACGTATCCGCGTGAGTCGTTCCCATGACAGGTACGTCCAGACCGGCTTGTGCCCAGATCGTTGCCCATGTGGAGTGCGTATGCACGATGCCACCAATTTCCTTGTAGTGTTTGTATAAAACGGCATGGGTTGCAGTATCCGAGGAAGGTCTCATCTCCCCTTCCACCACGTTACCGTCGAGATCGACGACAACCATGTCGCTGGCTTTCATTTTTTCATAATCAACTCCGCTTGGTTTAATGACGAACAGACCGCTTTCCCGATCAATCGCGCTCACATTGCCCCAAGTGAACTTCACCAGTCCGTGCTTCGGAAGCTCCAGATTGGCCTCGAATACCTCTTGTTTCAGTTGCTCTAACATGTTTAGTTTCCTCCGTTCTCTACCAGATGCTCTACAGCGGCATGTTCAATGGCAAGTCCGCTCCGGTAGCGTTCGATAAATGCTTCAAATCCCTTCACATCGGCAGCTTCCGGAGCCACTTCGACCCCTTCTACATCCTTGAACACCTTTTGCTCCAGGAAAACATCCAGCGTTTCTTGCTCGCCTTTGTCCTTCAGGTACGAAGCCAGCAAAGCCATACCCCACGCGCCGCCTTCACCAGCGGTAGACATTACCGATACCGGAACGTTCATGGCCGCTGCCACGATTCGCTGTCCCACCACAGGTGTCTTAAACAGACCGCCATGCGCCAGAATGCTGTCAATCGCCACCTGCTCCTTCTCGGTCAGGATATCCATGCCCAGCTTGAGTGCGCCGAAGGCGCTGAACAGATGGGTGCGCATAAAATTCGCTAGGTTAAACTTACTTTCAGGAGAGCGCACGAACAATGGACGCCCATGCTCCAGTCCTGTAATATTTTCACCAGAGTAGTACCCGTAGCTGAGCAATCCGCCCCCGTCCGGGTCGGCTTCAAGCGCCTTGTTAAACAACACGCTGAACAGCTTGCCGGAATCGGCCTCGATGCCCATCGCCTGAGCGAACTCGCGGAACAATCCGACCCATGCGTTCAGATCACTGGAGCAGTTGTTCGCATGCACCATGCCAACCGGACTGCCGTCTGGCGTGGTCACCATGTCAATCTCGGGATACACGCTGGACAATTCCTTCTCCAGAACGATCATCGCAAAGACTGACGTGCCCACGGAAATGTTCCCTGTCCGTTTGCGCACACTGTTTGTCGCGACCATACCTGTTCCCGCATCACCTTCTGGTGCACAGAGTGGAATTCCTGATGCCAGTTCTCCTGACGGATCAAGCAGATTCGCTCCAGCTTCCGTCAATGCACCTGCATGTTCACCTGCGAGGTACACTTTAGGTAGCAAATCCTTGACCTTCCACGGATAACCTTTGCCAGCAATATGCTCATTGAACTGCTTGATCATTGCCGGGTGGTAATTATGCGTTGTCTCGTCAATCGGGAACATACCCGATGCATCGCCGATCCCAATCGCCTTATTGCCAGTCAACAACCAGTGGATGTAACCCGCCAGTGTGGTCAGGTAATCAATCTGAGGCACATGTTGCTCTCCGTTCAGAATCGCCTGATACAGATGGGCAATGCTCCAGCGTTCAGGGATGTTGAATTGCAACAGCTCGGTCAGCTCGCGTGCAGCCGCACCTGTCGTTGAGTTACGCCACGTACGGAACGGTACGAGCATTTCCCCCGCCTGATCCAGCGCGATATATCCGTGCATCATGGCAGAGAAGCCGATTGAACCTACAGTCGTCAGCGGTACACCATACTTCTGCTGTACATCCTGCTTCAACTCGCGGTACGCTGTCTGCAAACCCGTAATGATATCCTCCTGATTGTACGTCCAATAGCCGTCTTTCAGCAGGTTCTCCCATTCATAACTGCCGGAGGCAATCGTCTCAAAATGCTCATCAATCAATACCGCTTTAATGCGCGTTGATCCAAGCTCAATCCCAAGTGAGGTTGCTCCCTTGGCAATAGCTTCTTTCACATCCACATGACTCGTCACTTCCACATATCCCCTCTCTGCTCGCCATCTACGTCCGTGGAATGGCATGTATTCCAACTGCACCCTCGTAAGGTGCAATCCACCACCTACGTTCGTGGCTATAATCTATTTCAGCATTCCAAGAATGCGCTTTCCTGTACTGACAGCCTTAGTATATTTTTTGTACGTACATTTGTCAATGAGATAACGAAGTTATACTCACAAAGGACTATTTTTGTAAAATATTCAATTGCATCAACGTATTTTAATTTATTTCCTCTATAGAAATGTAAGGTTTAATTCGACAAAATCGCAGTCAGTTGTACGTAACATTTATAAAAATGTACGGTTTCTCTTGCAAGTAAAGTGAATCATGCTAGAATATGTACGTACAACTTGAGCCATATTGATATAATATAGATGTTACAACGAAAGAAGTGGACGAATTGAAACCTAAATACCAAGTGATTATTGATGATATAAAGAGCCATATCCTGTCCGGGACTTACAGCATCGGCGAGCAGATTCCTACTGAATCAGCCTTGCAGGAAAGTTATAACGTGAGCCGTCAGACCGTTCGTAAGGCCATTTTGGAGTTGTCTAACGAAGGTTTTTTACGCAGCGAAAAGGGTTCGGGCACCTATGTCAGCAATCAGTACCGATCGCGAGCAGGTGGCAACACTTCCAAGAAGACGATCGGGGTCATTACCACCTATATCTCGGACTATATATTCCCTTCCATTATTCGCGGTATCGAGCGTCGTCTGAATGAGGACAACTACTCGCTACTGCTCGCCAGTACGAATAATGATGTAGCACAAGAGAAAAAGGCACTTGAGATGATGTTATCTTACGGCGTAGATGGTCTGATTGTTGAACCGACGAAAAGCAATCTGTACAACCCGAATATTGCGTACTATCTGTCTTTTAAGGAGCAGGATGTGCCGTTTGCGATGATCAATGCATTTTATGAGGAGTTAGAGGTCCCCTTTTTCTGTCTGGATGATGTACAGTCCAGTTATCTCGCCACTAAGGAATTAATCTCCAAAGGCCACACCCAGATCGGGATTATTGCCAAAATGGATGATCTGCAGGGCAAGTACCGGATGAAGGGATACATCAAGGCACTAGGGGAAGCAAAACTGAGGTTCCACCCCGAGCATGTGCTCTCGTTTGATACCGCATCAAAAACAGATCTGTCCGCAAACGTGACAGCATATCTGCAAGAAAATCGGGAAGCACTCACCGCGATTGTTTGTTACAACGATGAAGTTGGGCTGGAAGTGGTACACGCTTGCCGCCAGCTCGGTATTTCGATCCCGGATGAGCTGTCCATTATTGGTCAGGACAATTCGTACATCGCCAAAAATGCAAATATCAGGCTCACCACACTCACTCATCCCCAAGAGCAGATGGGTCGTGATGCTGCCGATTGGGTTATCCGCAAGCTTCAGGGGAAGAAAGACCTCCCTACTCAAACCTACTATCAGCCTGAACTGGTGGAGGGAGAAACAGTGAAAGAGATGGAGATTGAGTAAATATTCTTATGCTTGCAACGCTAGCCAGTAGCAAGTGATATACTAGATGGGGCACGGCGTAATATATATCGTACGGATGACGTAGAGTTCCATACGATTTACGTTTTTTTACATTTACACGAGCAATACAATTTGGGATAAAAAGAGTTCAGGAGGTGATCTCGTCATGGTTGAAATGAACGGCCTATCACAACCAGCACATCTGTCACCTGTGGACTTGAACAGCATGCGTGCCAGAAACGTTGGGAGATTTTCTGAAATCACGACGCGCCCGGCTTCAACCGGAGCAAGCAGGACTCGCTAAGACTCATGGTCAACGCCGAACACCGGGGTTACGCCGAGAAGAGGTTGCCATACTGGCAGGGGTTAGCGCAACCTATTATACGTTTCTGGAACAGGGGCGAGAGGTAGCCGTCTCCCGAGAAGTTATCGAGAGTATCGGCCGGGCACTTCAATTGTCTCCCGATGAGCACACCCATCTGCTCGGCCTATGGAATGGCAATGAACCTGAGATGGCCCTGCCAATTACCTCGGAGATCACTCAACCTTGGCGGGATATTGTGAATCAGATGGCGTTTCCTGCGTTCATCACGAATGATCGTGCTGAGTTGCTTGCCTGGAACACATCTGTCGACAAATACGTATTGGACTACACTTCACGTGCTCCAGAACAACGGAACATGATGTTTAGCCTATTTACAGATCCGGAAATGCGCGCTCGCCTTATCAATTGGGAGGAGATGGCGGCACATTCCGTTGCCATATTCCGTACCTCTTATGATAAATATACACATGATCCGTGGTTTCCCAAGTTTGTAGATGATCTTTCCAAAGAAAGTTCTGAATTTGCATCGTTATGGGAGCTGCACCACGTAGAGGCAAAGAGGGTTACGCGCGTTTACTACCAACTGCCCGACCAAGAACAAGCTATCGCATATGACATTAATTCGCTATCATTCACGCTGGATCACCCGGATCTGCATCTGTGCATCTATTCTCCAGTCAAAGAACAGGAATCTTAAACAGCGCTTGCCCCTCTTCTTTCACAAATCGTATGATCTACACTTCATTTACCACCGTAGTCCTATACAAGACAACCAGAATAATGCCATCCTGGTACTGCCGTTACTAGCATAAGCATGCTGTGGTTGGGGTAGTAACTGCGAATTAGAATGGAATCATGCCTTAAGCATAACGATGAAGGTACTATATTCTTTAATTTGCGGAAAAGAGGGATGATCGGATGGAGTTTAATAATAATGGAGTGGTGAAAAGAAAGTTAGGTTCACTTGGACTTGAGGTATCCGCACTGGGACTTGGTACCATGATGATGCCTGACAACGAGGATTCTATACGTACGATTCATGGTGCACTGGATCACGGAGTTACCTTGTTCGACACAGCTGATATATACGGGGTACATTTCATGCAACAAGGACTGTTCGGAGGTAACGAGCAGCTGGTTGGTCGAGCTCTGAAAGGCCGTCGTGATCAAGCCATTCTGGCGACCAAATTTGGCATTGTATCTCCAAACATGAAGGTACTCGGACACCCGGCGTATGTCAAAAAATCAATCGATTCCAGCCTGCTTCAACTGGGCACCGATTACATCGACCTGTACTATCAGCATCGTGTTGATCCGGACGTCCCCATTGAAGAGACTGTCGGCGCTATGGCTCAACTTGTGCAGGAAGGTAAAGTCCGCTTCCTTGGCCTTTCGGAAGCAACGGCGGATCAGATTCGGCGGGCTCATGCCATTCATCCCATCACGGCGGTAGAAACAGAATACTCGTTATGGAGCCGCGAAGTAGAGGATGAGGTGTTGCCTGTGCTGGATGAACTGGGTATCGGTTTTGTGCCCTATAGTCCCTTAGGACGCGGATTCCTGACAGGACAGATTCGGTCGTTTGATGATCTGCCTGCGGATGATTACCGCCGCTTCTTCCCTCGTTTCCAAGGAGATAATTTCAATAAAAATCTGGAAGTCGTAAGTCTGATTGAACAGCTTGCCGCACGAAAAGGCTGCACTACGCCTCAATTGGCTCTAGCCTGGCTTCTGGCGCAGGGGGAGCAGATTGTGCCTATTCCGGGTACAAAACGTCTGGATCGGTTGCAGGAGAACCTTGGTGCATTGCAGGTAACAATCACACCGGAAGAACTTGCTGAGATCGAACACATCTCGCCAAAAGGGTTTGCGGCTGGCGAACGTTACCCTTCGTTTTCCTGAGGTCAGAGCTGAATAAGAGTAAGAACATTAAAAAGGCTGCCGTTCGGCAGCCTTTCTTATCTCACTTTTTAAATCTACTTATACTCATAATCTTCTTTTTTTTACTCCTCTTATCAGGCAATCTCCCACTCTCCATGCCCTTCAGCTGCGGTCTGTTGCCGGAAACGTCAGGATCACTGTCGTACCCACTCCCTTCTCACTCACATACTTGATCGTTCCGTTAACCTTCTCCACGATGTTGAAGCAGATCATTAGCCCAAGTCCCGTACCATTCGTTTTCAGCGAGTAAAACGGGGTACCCAAAGCTTTAACTTCCTCCTCCGTCATCCCACACCCCTGATCCACAATTTTGATCTCCACCTTCTGCTTCACAAGTCTTGCTGTTACATGAACCATGGCTCCCGTATCCGAGGCTTCCAGAGCGTTCTTGATCAGATTAATGATCACCTGCTTAAACTCAACGGCATTCATGAAGATCGTGCAGCCCTCTTCAATCTCGATATCGATATGTTTATTGGACAACATGGCATAGGAGCCCAGTAGGCTAGCTACCCCCTCAAGCACCTCTTGCACATGTACTTTCTCATCAACCAATATCTCTCGGTTCGGTTTGGCAATGGACAAAAATTGGGAGGTCACCTGTTCCACCGTATTCAGCTCATCGATCATCAGCGCGAACTTGGATCGATCGGCAGCATCGAAGGCCGGATTTTGTTGATACAACTGCAGGAATCCCCGAACCACCGTTACCGGATTACGAATTTCGTGCGCAACCGCTGCCGTTAGATGTGCAACCATTTGGAGACGTTCAGATTGTTGTACCTGTTCCAAATATAGTTCCTGTTTGCGGATCCGATCAAACGTTAAATAGAAAATGAGAAACAGGAGCAGTTGACTCGCAATGATATTAATCAGATTTCCGGCCAGATCTATATGTATATATTTATACAAATTATCTTGCTTGTGAATATACGTCGTTACAATCACCAGCATGACTGTATTCAAGCTGAGCGAAATATAAAACAACTTGAAATCATAGAACAAGATCGCGAGTGCTGGAAGCAAACAGATCATAATGTAAGTTGTCCACGTCTGAGGATAGATCAAAGCTAGCGTGTAGAAATAGACAAACCCAAGTAAAATAATGCTCAATCGAAATGCAAATGTCTCATATCTGGGGTAAATGAGCAGACATACAGGTATCGTCACAACACATAACAAATGAATGACATATCCGATGGTCATACCCTGAAGCTCTGCGGTAGATACGGCTAAACCGGCTACCATTAGAAGGATCATTAGAAACATCGATATATAATAGGTCTTCCGGTTCATTGGACTATGCAATTCCTTCATCTATTCACCACCTTGTTCGTGAATTTCTATATATAGTATTGTAGCTTATTTCCTGTATCACCTTCCATGGATGAGAAATATTTTATTTTAGTCATACCAAAATAAGCTGCATGGACATTTAGCCCATACAGCTTATTTCGATTAATGCAACTGTATATTTACAGCACATTCTATTTAAAAATGTACTCGTAATTAAAGAATAACCCCGATTACGCAAGTATTTACCTATTAAGGTTTAATCACAGAGAGAAGTGATTCGTTGCCCTCTGAGATCACCGTTACTTCCGGCGCGAACTCGGCATCCTCAACATGTAGGGTTTGACCAATTTTCATTGCACTAATATCAAACTCGACCACGGTTGGCAAATGACGAGGTAGAGCCTCCACTTCAATAGTAGCTAACTGAATCTGCACAACCCCGCCGTACTTCGCATCCTCTGGGGTTCCGTTGAACTTGACCGGGATTTTGGTACGTAGCACCTCATCGTTCTGTACCTGCTGAAAATCGACGTGAATCAAATCTCGTGTAACCGGATCACGCTGCAGATCTTCCAGCAATACGGTAAGTGAAGGTTTTTCTTCGAATTGCAGTTCGATGAATCCGGACGCACCTTGGTTCAACCATTTTTGAAAGGGTACCGACGGGATATGAATCATTTCATTTTCTGTGTTTTTGCCAAAAACAATACCTGGCAGGCGGCCAGATTGGCGCAAATTCTGAAGTCCGGACGGCTTTAATTTGATACGAGTTTCCGCTTGTATAAGAGTAGTCATGCTATGTTCGCTCCTCTGTATTCTATGATTTTCTGTACACGTTCACTTACCATCATCCAACATTCCCCTACGGGGGCTAAAGAGAGAAACATAGCATCACCACCTCCACACGGCCTCATTTTATAACCATTAAATGTAAACTCCCATAATATACAGCAAGGCACTCTACTTGGAAAAGTAGAATGCCCTTGGGATGCTTCCAGCCTATCATAGAAACCCATGTTTGTCGATGAACCGACCAACTGTACCATGATATTCATTACTTAACAAATACATACATTTGGTATATTATAGAATTGTAGCAAAAAATTATAAGAAGAGAGGAGTTTACACTTTGAAAAAGACACTCTCCATGCTTATCGTCATGAATTTAGTTCTTACCCTTGCCTTTAGTTTCAGCGCTTCTGCTAACAATGATATTGAGGGAAAGGAACTGCCGGATGCACGCATTACGGAACAGTTCATACAGCCAGACACTGAGATCATCACTGAGCTGACCGAGGCTCCCACCGAGTTGGATTCTACTCCATTGAAGGAACACCAGCTCAAGGAAACGGTTAACCTGAATGAAACTTCTTCCACTTCCAAAACACATAAGCAACAAAGTCTACTGGCTACTCCGCAATCGGAGGATACAGATAACACAACAGCCTCAGCTGAGACCACTACATACACTGGCTACATCCAGGAGCAAGGCACCTCCAGCTATTTATACCCGATCTATGTACAGCCGGGGCACATTCTGCAAGTACAGATGGATACCCCCGCATCTGCGCAGCTTGATTACGATCTATATCTCTATGAATTCGATATGTCCACCGGGGAAGTGAATCCGAATCCTATTGATTACTCCATCTACGGGACATATTTGAACAATTACGGGAACGGGTCCAGAACCTTATCTGAAAATGTAGGCACGAAAAATATCACTTCCGGCGCCAAAGCCTACTTAATTGAAGCCTACGGCAAGGTTGGTGCCAGCATTAATGAGCCGTTTACCCTGACGGTCTCCACAAGCTCGACATATGATGCCTTCGAGACGGACGAGAACGCGCTACGTGCCTATCCGCTTACCGTTGCTGTTGGCGGCTCTACACTCGCAACCCGTTCATTGAATTCGGAGATCGATCAGGATTGGTACAAAATCACCGTTCCTGAGAGCAGAAACTATGATGCGATGCGTATCACGCTGGACCAGGCTTCAACGGCGAATGGTTACAAAGCTGAATTGTACGGGGCTTTAAGTAACAATCGAATGGCCTTGATGCCGACCACGAACGGTAACGTATCGTTAGGTACAGGCACTTATTATTTGAAGGTGTATACCACCAACACTTATTCGGACACCAATTATTCACTGCATTTGCAGCCTGTATTACGTGCAGACAAAATTGTCATTACGGGTTACAACTCAAACGGCGGCCCCAACGATTATCCTTCTTACGCCTATGGACGCTACTACCGAATCACAGGATCAAGCTTCACGGTGACAGGGGTTGCGGCTACTTCCGATAACTATGCCGTTGCTAATACGGAAGTCGAGGTCATCTGGGCGAATGATGCCTGGTCTGAAAGCAGCAACAATCGTTATCGCAGTGCCAAAGTTATGACCAACAGCAGTGGACAGTTCACAGCAACGTTGTCCCTGCCTCCTTCCGCCGGTAGCCTCAGTCAGTACTTGCCAGGAGCCATAAGCTTCACCCATTATTATGATCTTTGTGCTGTGGTGGCTAGAGTGACAAGTCGCCCAAGTGTGAATACGACCGATATTGTGTATCACTTCGCCTACAGTATTTATGGCGGTTGATTGAATCAAGGAGAGCAACGAGTGGTGAAAGATAACCGTTCGTTGCTCTTTTTTTGTCCATTTATATTAAAAATATGGAATATTATTCCGATAACATAAAGAGACATGTCTGAGATGGAAACTAGAGCATTTATTTTTTTGACGAATAGGGGTGTTTACGAATGAAGGTTTCAAGCACAACGCCGTTTGACCTCAATGCCTACACTCATTCACAACAACGCACAGGACAAGCGAATCCATCAAATCAACCAACGATGATTACGGGGAAGTTCGATTTGTCTCATGACATAGATACCGTGGAGATCAGTAACGCTTCCAGACAGCTTGCCTCCTCGGATGTCGCGAACCATTCAGCCGTTTACTTCGGCACCGTTCAGATCAACGAGTCACTGGAACGCCTGCTCAAGGGCCAATCTTCTGAGGTTAAAGAAACGGTCTATGGCATTATTCAATCTAACCTGATTACGGATGTATCAGATGAGGACCATCGATCCGCTTTACTCGAACTGGGTCTAACTCAAGCACAATACATAGCGGACAACTACATAAAAGGCGATCAGGCCACCGAGTTCATGAATACGTTGCGTCAGATTGGAGCAATCTCCACAACCAGAACGATCAACCCTGAAACGAAGCAAGTTCAGTATGATACACCACCACAACGGCCGGTTGGTGCACCAGAGGATTACGTGGATCTTAATTATATGATGCGTAAATTCCAGCCCCAGACCTATGATAAGTTGCAGGACGCCATCGTAAACAACAAAGACTGGAGCAGCATTCTACAGAACTTTGCGAAACAGGCCTCCACGAATCAAGCATGGATCAAAGAATACCGTGAGGATGCGGCCCGTTCTGCTGATAACATGCCCATCCCGAACCGATTTGAAAAGGCTGACACAACCAACCTAAGCTCATTTGTCCATGCGGTGAAAGAGATCATTACCCGGACCGATTCGCCAAACAACAAGCTGCTAATCGATAATATCGAAGCTTTTATGCGAAAGCTTCAACCCGAGGGTAAGGCTACCTAACTAGTCGTTCCGCTCACTGCATATTAAAAAGCTCCACTCCCCGGTTTCATGGGAGTGGAGCTTTTGTTTAATTCGTTCTTGTTGCTACTGCAACGTCAGCATAATTTTATCGCCGGATCGAGTAATCTTATAGATCCCTTTTTGCATATCAATGCCGTAGTGTTTTTTCAGTAACATTTTCGCGTTAAGATCTGTCTCAATCACCACAAGGTAGTCGTAGTTACTTAGCAGATTGTCCATATTATCCTCGTAGAACAGCACGATACCGTCCACATTGGGAGCATATAAGAAGTATCTACCCACGTATTGCATGTAATAACTGGTCACCTGTTGATCTCGGTCAGAGCCGTAAAACAGATACTTGCTTCGATCCTCTTTGCCGCCCGTATACCACCGATCCCCTGTCACCGCATGAACTTCGTAGGGAAGGGTTTTGTCGTACGTTTTGTTGATCGAGATCATCCCGTTATATTCGGACAAGAGAGTTGTTGCCGCGAGTGCCATACACGCGATGATTCCCTGTTGATAATGCCTCTTCGTCTGTACCGTCTTGAATGATTGATAATCAGGAACCTCACCAATGCGGTAATGGAACGTACGCTCAATATCAACGGCTGCACAAAGCACCAGTCCACCAGCGAACAACACCACGATACTTGATGCATAACGCTCGAACCCAGCCAGTCGAACAGCCTCATCCACAGGCATGGAGAACAGATACAGTGCCAGAATTCCGGCATAGTACAGTACCACGACCACATTCAGTGCAATCAGCACTTTCCACAGGTTCCACTTCTTCTTGAGCACCACATAGGCTACAATTGAAGCCGCGATCGCAACAACTTCAAAAATAACAATGCCCAGCACAGGTCTGGATGTAATATCCACGCTAGATTTCAAGAAGAGCACCAGTATGTCCCACTTTTGCTCAGCTGTTTTACCCGGCTTTAGAGCCGCAGCTGCTCCCTCGAACTTGTTATTCACACCGTGGAATACCGTTGCCATACGCAAGCTCCAACTGAAATACGGCAATAATGCCCCTGCAATCGTACCGAGCACAGCGAGTCCAATCTTCCAATTCGCACGTTGCTTATTCGTAAGCCAGACATATACGAGAAAGATCAGGCCCACGGCAGCAAAGATGATTCCTGTACTTTTGATCACCGTCAGCAGACCCGCCAGAGGCAGAATAATGATGCAAGCTCGCTTAAGATCATGACGATACTGGTATATCACCGCCACAATCGCAAGTGCAAAGATTGGAAGCAGGAAGTCTACTAGCAGGTTGGTGATGCGAATCGTCAGGTTGAAGAAGGATAAGGTCGATAAACCTAACCCGAGAAAAGCATATAACAGGAAACGTTTTTTCTCTGACACGATGCCAAACATGGCGTAGAAACAGGAAAAGATCAGCAACCCCTGCGCCAGTAACATAATCGGCTGGGCATGTCCCATAAATCGGCAGATGTAGTAGATAAACGACGACGTGCCGAGCGGGTAATTTTTAAACTCAATCAGGTCCGAATTCGGTGTTGGAAACGCATTGGTACTGAGCATCTCCTTCACCACAATCGCCCAATGTGAGAAATTATCGTAGTGAGTCAGCTCCGTGTGGAACAAAATGAGCAAAAATATGAAAACCCCGCTCAGAAAACTCAATTGAAATAATGAAAATGATAATGACCATGAGCCCCGTTTACTCTGGTACAAAGCTTGTATCACTCTGCCTCTAAACAACAATAAGCCTGTGACCAGCACAACAATGCTGCCCGTGAAGAGCTGCCCTGCTAGTCCGGCAAAATAGACGATACAGGCGATAGCCGAGAACACAAATATCGGAATGAACTCCCACCGGATGGACATCACCTTACGGACAAACTGCATATAACCGATCATCGATATTATGAGTAAAATGCCCATCACAAGTTGAAGCAAAAACAGCATGTCTATCTCTCCTAACCCTCTTTGGTGAACCGCTCAGCTTGTGGACGAATCAAATCACTCAGTAACTGATCAATCAAACCACGCCCCAAGATCTCATCGATATTCTCTACGGAGAGAAGCACTTCACGTTTGTTTGCCGTTGTTTTTCCCGTATGTTTTAAGACCAATTCAATATTGCTTTCAGTGTAAAAGGTAACCTCTGACCCTTCTGCTATCTTGCCTTGCAGATTCGTGGCAGAGAAGAAACGATAATTAAAGCTGAGCAGTGTACAGCTCGCATGATTCGTAAACGTTACGGGAAGATGAAGAGAAAGCCTTGGCATCTTCCGCTGATCCGATTTGGGCTGCACAATCCGTTTTTTCACATTACGCAACATGTCGTCATATGCAGTGTCCCATAGGTTCATTTGCTCCGGTAGCGAATGCTTCCGGTCATAGATGAGCTGCATGTACTGCCGGTTATCCGCCTCACTGAGCGGTTTCACCGTTGCGGAATAACGCCATCCTTCGCCATCTGCTTTGACATATACGATAACCGCATCAAGATTGGCCTCATATCGACTCGATTTGACGACCAGAGAGATGGTCTTCTGCTCTGGTAGATAAATCGGGTACGGCACATAAAATGCAATGCCATTTTCCGAAAGATCCACTGTCTTGGCCTCGTAACGTAGCGTGCTGTCCGGATAACGGATGATCACATCTTCTTGCGCCCGTATCCGTTCATTCTCCCGGTATGCTCGCCGCCCGATCATGAAGAAGAGCGCATAGAACAAGGCAATCATATTGTGAACGAGCCAGAAGATGATAATACTGCTGAAAAATAAAGCAATGCCGTACTTGCCATTCACATACCGGATAATCGCAGCGATGGACAGGATGACCAGAAAAATATGCGGCAGTGCATATTTCATCGAGGCAATCCACTCGCGTCCGGTTGAACGATTTTTATTCGTCACCTTGAACTTACGCTCACGGATGCCCACCGTCTCCAGGATAACCGGCCAGATCAGATACGGCATGAAGATGGTATCGATGACCTGACTCCAGCGCTGATTCCGTATATTACTGGACAGATAACGCATTGATAGACTGTAGAAGAAATACGATGGCAACCAGAAGATCAGAATCTGCCAGAAGGTCGTATTTACGATCTGGAAATCAAATAAAGCGAACAGAATGGGAGACAAGATAAAGATCAGTCGATTGAAAAAAGACCACCAGTATAAAAAACTGCTCACATAGGTCACTCTCGTCCAGAAAGGCAACTTTCTGGAGATCGGTGCACGCGTATTTTGCAAGCTCTGAATGATGCCCCTCGCCCATCGTATCCGCTGTTTGATCATGCTCGGAATCGTGGTCGTCGTCTGTCCTGCAGCTTGAACCTCTTGCGTGGCATACGTGATATACCCCTCTTGCTGCAAACGGATACTTGTCTCAAAATCCTCCGTGATGGTGTTCAGCGGAAACCCACCGATATCTACCATCCCTTGCCGGGCAATCACTGTATTACTGCCCGTATAGGCTACGGCATTGGACGCATTGCGCAGAATGTTAACCTCGCGCGAGAAAAAGTCCTGCTCGTTCGGAATACCCTGCTCCGCATACAGATTGAACTGGAATAGATCCGGGTTGTAAAAGCTTTGCGGGGTCTGCACCAGCCCCAGCTTAAAGGTTGGATCGATCTCCTCTTCACGGCGAAGGCGCCATTCTCCGTTTTCTTCGATAAACGTGGAGAGCATGAAGTAGGGTACGGTTTTCATCAGAAACGTATGCTGCGGAATCATATCAGCATCAAAGGTTGCAATGAGTGGAGACGATGTCTTGCTCAGGGCATTGTTCAGATTGCCGGATTTGGCATCCTTGTTGCCGGGGAATCCCAGATAACCAATGCCGAACTGCTTCGCCAACTCTTCTACCGCAGGTCTGGCCCCATCATCGCACAGGTAGATATGTACCTTCGATTTATCCGGGTAATCCATAAATGTACAGGCATTCACCGTTTTATACAAAAGGTCAACGGGTTCGTTATGTGTGGCGATAAATACATCGACGTGCGGGTAATATTCATCCGGGATCACCGGAAAATCGAGCTGCGCCCGTTTCTTTTGCATCTTTTGAAAAAATAACTCAAAGGTCGTCCCTACAGTAACCATCTCCGCCATAATGAGCAACATGCCAAAGATGACATTCAGCACCCCTTCTCCCCATGGCAGCGTAAAGAACATACGCCAGATCAGATAGATGGTCATGAGGATCATCGTGATGATGAAAAAAACGTTTTGCCTTTTCTCGTTTTGCACTACTGCTGCTTCCTCCTTGCTGCAAATACCCACCTCCGCTGCAATTGGAAACTTAGCAGGAACAGGATGGCATCACAGACGAATTTCGCTGCCTTCTCATCCACGAGGAATAGGGTATGGAATAAATACACGCCTGTACTCGACAACAATATAACCAAGCCACATAGCGTTAAGTAACGCCACAAACTGCCTCTGCTGTCTTCCTTCCGAAACACAAAATATCGATTCAAAACATAATTCACGACAATTGAAATGACTCGGGCGATCACGGTCGCGAGCAAAATTCTTAAATAATGCTGATCCCCCATCAGGGGACGCAGAAAATCGATCAAAAACCAGGCAATGCCCAAATCAACGACAGAGCTGGCTACCGACGATGATATAAAACGAAAGAAATTCGAGAACAGCACCCCCATCACCCGGGCACTATCCTGAATCGCTTTGAAATGGGTACCCGCATTGCCATTTTCATAGATCACTTGAATGGGTACCGTATGAATGCCAATACCTGACTGAATACAGGAGATCAGCATCTGCAGTTCATATTCAAATCGCTTGCCGCGTACATCCAGCATAAATGACAATAACTCGGTACCGAAGGCACGAAGTCCCGTCTGGGTATCCGACAGTTTTTTTCCATATAACAGCGCAAAAATAAATGATGTCATCCGATTACCAAATAAAGATTTAGGCGGAATATCGCCCTCACTGAAATCCCGCACGCCGAGTAGTAAGTCATTCGGACGACGTTTGGCTTCCTGAGCAATCCGATACACATCCTCTGCAGCGTGCTGCCCATCTGAATCCGCAGTAACTACGTAATGAGCCTGCCCATAATGCTGTGCTATGTAACGAAATCCGGTCTTCAGCGCCTCACCTTTTCCTTGGTTCTGTGCGTGTCGCAGCAAAGAGCATCCATTATCTTCTAATTCTTCGAAAATGTGCTGATATTTCTCACCAGAACCATCATCTACAATGACCAAATTCATAAAACCGTAATCCCGCAACTGACGTACATAGGATAAAAGTCTATCATCTGGTTCCAGAGAAGGAATGAGGATGATCGTTTCGTCCTTTTCTTCTGCTATAATCATCCGAAATGAGCCCCAATTCGACATATTTTCATGAAAATCTGTTGTATATTAGCGTTAATATCTTCCTTGAATATAGGAGAGTATACCATCGAAAAGGTGGGGCGTAAACGAGAACTTTTGTAATCTAATGGTAAAAAAGTTTTACATTTTCATGTACATGTGATAGTCGTAACAGACTATATCACTCTGATATATTAATCATTCAGCTACCTTATAAATAATAAAGAACCCCCGTCTATTAAACGGAAGGTTCGGGTTACTCACATGCTATTGATATACTTTTGCTCAGACTGTCACTTTGTGGTTGTTATTCACATTTTTATTCTGATATCTGACAGCCCACTTATATACGAAGGTCAGAATAAATCCGGTCAGGCCACAGACGGCCGCAATAACAAAGGCTCTCTGATAACTGCCATCTGCACTATACACATTTCTCATGATTGAGGGTCCGAAATAGCCGGCCAGTGCGAATCCGATAAACATAATTCCGTAATTGGCACTGTTGTTTTTGGCCCCAAACTGATCTGCCGTGAAGCCGGGAAATACCCCCATTAAAGAACCAAAGCTTAAACCAATCATGGAAATCCCCATATAAAATGTACCTACACTGTTCTCTCCTGAAAAATAAAGCATGATCAGGCCGGCCACAGATAAGAGAGACGTAATGGCAAGTGTATTGATTCGGCCAATCTTGTCTGAGATATATCCGGCCAGAATCCGGCCACCTGTGTTAAACAGCGCCAAGATCGATACAACTGTTGTTGCCGCAGCAGCCGATAAACCAACCATTTTCTGAGCGATAGGTGAAGCTTGAGAGGTGCACATCAGTCCGGCAAAAGCTCCACTGATCAACAGCAAGATCATCACGTAGAAGATCGGGCTTGCAAGCATGCCTTTCCAATTCTTCTCTTCTCGCGGAGAACGGGCAAGTTGGACAGCACTTGGTGTCCATCCTGACGGAGCAAAATTAGCCGGGCATTTCTCAATAAAGAACGACGCTACGCAAATAATAAGGAGAAAGGCAATCCCTATGATCAAGAATGCAGAGGTTACCCCCGAGTTGCTGATCAACACATTGGCGACCGGAGGAATAATCACAGAACTTAACCCATAAGCAGCCGTCGTTACGCCCCCAACCAATCCGCGTTTGTCGGGGAAGAATTTGATGGAGTTGCTGATCGTACACCCGTAAACCATTCCTGTTCCCAAACCAAGCACAATTCCATAAGCAAATACCAGAAAACCTACAGATGTGGCAAAGCTCGATAGAATCATACCACCCCCGAATAAAATCCCTCCAACCAGAATGACCTTCTTGGGTCCGAATCTGTCATTAATCCATCCACCCGATATCATCGTAATGGGTCCGACTGAATTGCAGATGGTAAACGCAATAGCCAAATCCCCTGGCGTCAATGTACGTCCTGTGAGACCACTTAGATAAGCTGCCATTGGGGCAGCAAATACACTCCATGCATAAATGGAGCCAATACATAGGTTGATAAAACAGCTTGCAATCAGAATAATCCATCTCTTTTTTGTCAGTTCCACTGAGATCTTTTCCCCTCATGATTGTATTGTGAAATAATTCACTAACTTATGCGATAAAGTGTAGCACAGCTTTTTATATCCATCTATGACAACATGTATAGCTTTATCAAGGATTTTTTTGTAGTTACCTGACAGGGGAAAGATTCTCATATTTAGACGAATGGCAGCTTATGCCAGACACAGGTTTGAACTAAAATAAGATGAGAGTCGTAGACCCTGATTTGACCCTGATTAAAGGCTGTGATGTCAATGTTATTTCAACGGGACAAATGGCTACAGTATCGGGCCTTTCGCAATGTCCCTTTGCTCGCCAGACGATTGCCAGAAACACAGTTGCTTGAGAAAGAAACCTTAGACCATATGCTTCTACAACATTCAAGTGTCGTACTGAAACCCTGCGACGGACGTTATGGGAGAGATATTGTGTTCATCCGGCGGCTGAAAACAGGTACCTATCAAATCCAAAATGAGAATAATATCATTACCATGCAAAACAAAAGTGATTTACAGGATTGGTTTGATCAAATTGACAAGGATCGTGAGTATATCATCCAGCAGCGTCTGTATTTAGCTCGTATTCGGCAAAGACCGTTCGACCTTCGTATCATGGTTCAACGTCAAAAAGCAACTTCATCTGCCTGGAAGGTAACCGGTTCCTACGCCAAGATCGCATCACGCGGGTATCTGGTGACTAATGTGACCAACCGTACCATTCCTGTGCTCAAAGCGTTGCAACTAGCACGTGTAGGTGGACGGAAACTGCTCCTTCAAGTAGAGCGCACTGCTCTGCTGGCCGCCAAGAGCCTGGAGGTACACTACCCTGATCTGAGACAGATCGGTTTTGATATTGGAATCGATAAGAAAGGCGGGATCTGGATTATTGAAGGCAATTACCGCCCTGACCTTCGTCCGTTCCGGCACTTGAAGGACTCTTCGATGTATCGCCGAATCTTGTGGTATCAGAAGCATTAATTCCAATCGTTACGACGCAAGAAGCGACTCCCCGTTGACCTGGAGAGTCGCTTCTTAACATCCGTTTCTTTGTTCAACCGATTGCCGATATTATTAACATTTCCGACGGCGTCTAGCTGAACTTACTACACGCGTTACCCGGAACTGATTCGGGCCCACTTGGATAATCGCGAACTGGCTGTAGGATGTTCCTGATGACGTGTAAGGTTCTGCTTCAATATTTCCACTCGGTGTGATCACAGTTGCAGTAATTCGAGTCACCAGACAAACCCCACGCCCCGATGACTGCCAAGTCCCTTCACGTTGAACACTGTAACGGTCATTGCTACAGAAAATAGACGCATACTCGACCGTTCCATACGCATTAAACGAAGTAGAGTTATAAATCTGAACTGGATCATACCCACCTGTTGGTCTACGATTTCCCATTCTCAAAACCTCCTTATTGTTGATAGTTTATTAGATGCAATAGAGCGATTTTGGTGAGGGATAGACGTGGACAAGGCTGAAAAAGTGTATTTGCCTTACAAAAAAAACCACCCGCCATGTTAGCGAGTGGTTTGCAACTGCTGTAGCAATGATGAATTAGGAAGCTTTCGCCGCCGCTGCTTTTTGAATCAACGCTTTGGCATCATTCACTGAAAGGCCTTGCTTAGGTTCCAGCATTTTTTTGTCTGTTGCACTGAAAATGCCTTTATCAATCAGTTTTGCTAGTGGTTTCAACGCGTAAGCAGCCACCGATTTTCCGTCTTCGAAGCCAGCAATGATCGTTGCCGCTTTCGCTTCGGATGCCGGGCTATTCACCAATTTCGCCAAAATGGTTGCTGCCTCTTCCCGAGTGATATCACGCTCAGGATAGAAGTTACCGCCGTAGCCTTGAATAAATCCGGCTTTGGAAGCTTCTGCAATGGCATCGGCATATGCAGCATTCGCAGCAACATCTTTGAATGCAGGTGCTGTAGATACTGCGTCAAGCTTCAGCATATTCACGAGCGCAGTGACAAATTCAGCACGAGAAATAGGTTCATTGTTCGCTGGTGCTGGTGTTTCTGCTGGCTCTGTAGCGACACCGATGTTTGTAATGCGGGCTTCTTTTTTAGCTTGAATATCGCCACCCTTGAATGTATCTGTGATGTATTTGTAGAACACATCCAGATCAATTGGGCCAGCCAAGGAGGATTTTGCATCCAGCAGTACTTTGTAGTTGTCTCCACCTGCAGCCATGAAATTGTTCACGACAGCGGTGTATGATTTTTTAGGATCAATCGGTGTACCATCTTCAAGCGTAAGAGCCGTCACACGCTCAGTAACCGGCTTGCTGAAGTCGGCTGTGTATTTCAAACCAGCAATTTGCAACGTTTTTGTATTTGGTGTACCGTCAGCATTGGTTCCCCATTGCTGTTGTAGCAACGTTTTTACCTGCTCACCTGTCAGCTCCAGCTTCACGAGTGTATTGCCGAAAGGCTGGATTTTAGCCAAATCTGCAAAGGTCACATCCCCTTTTGGCAGGTCTGCACGGATACCACCTGGATTCATGAATGCAAAGTCAGCCTTACTTGCTTTATCGCCAAAGTCTGCTTGACGCATCGCATCTGCAATCAGGTTGCCCAGTGGAGCTTCGTTATTGTAAGCATCCGTACGCAAAACGGTACCATCTGTTGTACCTACTGGCTTGGTCAGCTCAGGGTGCTTATCCAAAGACTTTTTGATAATTGCTAGTGTTTCAGGATCTTCTTTTACACCCTCTTGGAACGTGGTTGTCACGGTAGCCGATTTTTCAGTTACATCTCCCGTAACAGGGTCAATCATCAGCTTGATATCTTCAAACGCTGTACCATAAGAGTATGCTTGCACGATCAGTTTGCCATTCACGACACCGTTCGCCAGAGCGTGATTATCACCCGCAACGATGACATCAACAGGAGAGTTTGCAGGCAACGCTTTTGCCAGATCAGCTGCTTCTCCAGTTGTTACCCCTTCTTTGGTCGATGCTGGGTCATGTGCCAGAACGATAATCGTTTCAACGCCTTGGTCTTGCAGTTCTTTTGCATATTTATTAACGGCTTCAACCTCTTCTTCAGCGCTCAGGAAACGTACACCTGCTGTACCCGCTGGAGATACTTTGTTTGGCGTTGATTTCGTCACGAGTCCGATGAATCCGATTTTGACGCCACCTACTTCTTTGATCACATACGGTTTAATCAAGGGTTTACCTGTGGAGTTCTCAATCACGTTTGCATTCACATAATCAAATTTCGCACCAGCATGGGTTACTTTACCTTCTTTTGGATCAAGTCCGCCAAAAATTTGAGCCTTCAATGCAGCAATCCCTTGGTCAAATTCATGGTTACCCAGAGAACCTACATCAAATCCCATCATATTCATCCATTCCATGGTAGGCTCATCACGATCCATAGATGAGACTGGAGCAGATGCACCAACCGAGTCGCCGTTATGGAACAGCAAGGAATGCTCATATTTGGCCTTAGCTTCTTTGAGATAGGTTGCTAGAATTGGAGCAGAACCTGCCTTCTTATCACCAACCATAGATGTTGTATGCAATTGGCCGTGGAAATCATTGATTCCTATCAAATGTACCTCTACATCTTTACCTGCGGCAGAAACGGAACCGGCTGCTCCGAACAGCTGAGTGAGTAATAATGTAGCAGCTGCCACACGAATGGTGCTTTTCCCCAAAACTTTTTTCCAAGACATGAGTAAACCAAACCCCTCTCCAATTTCAAATCCTGAAACATTTTACCATAGTTCAATTCATAAAAGTGACCAATTCTATTAAATCTATGTAAAAAAAATTACAAAAGAATACATAACTCTTTATATTGAAAATGTTGTATTTTATATTTTTCTCTTGCTATAGTGGAATAAAATGTTATATATTCTCTTTGTAATCACTTTCTAACTCTGTTAAATGAATGAATCATCCTCTTTCACTACCACTATGCCTTCCTGCAACTTCTACCAAACATATTTAAGCTCACAACGATATAAACCATCTATTTTAGCATTTGATGTCCATTAAAGGAGGTGACCCTGAGAGCACTGTACATATGGCTGTCCCATAAATGACCACTGGGGGATGTGTTGATTGCTCTTTCACCACTTCTGACCGAACGCTATGTTGCATTACGGCAATACCCGTAAGCGTTTGTTGTACTACGCAATTTGCATCAACCATTCTAAGGAATATAGGAGAGTGTCCAATGAAAAAGCTATTTTTCCCAAAATCATTCCGCATTTTGATCGCATGTTTGTTGATCCTGGCCTTTGCTGTACCTACAACAGCTTCCGCAGGCTACCTTGGAGATAAATTGTTGATCGGTCAGAGTATGCAAAAAGGGGACTATCTTACCTCCCAAGACGGCAGGTTTTCAGCCATCTGGCAGGATGACGGGAATTTCGTAATCTACCAGAACGGCTCTTCTCTATGGAGCAGTGGCACAAGTAAAAGCGGAGCACTTTCGTTTAAATTCGAACAACAATATGGGAAGCCTGTCATCTATAAATATGGAACGAAGTGGCAAACGGTTTATCAATATGCTTATCGTTGGGGAACCAACCCGGCCACAGGGAAGTATGAATACTATTATGGCCCGGGCTGGGATACCGTACTGGTAACAGATACAACCAAGCTGGTAGATGCCTGGTTTGCGAATACTGCAGCATGGATTCCTGGTCACCATGGAAGCGCGTTACCAACGAACACAACAGGGGACACTTTCGTCATGCAAAATGACGGTAACCTAGTTCTCTACAATACTACCCTGACCAACGAATATTACCCGAATAGCTGGATTCCTGTCTGGGCTTCCAATACGGGCGGCCGTTAATAGGGGATCGACAGAAGCCTTATATTTATGTTGATTGATACTAGCAATGAATATATGAAAAGCCGAAGCAGGAGTTTATCCCCGCTTCGGCTTTTTTATTTTTCGCGAATTACCACAGATCTTCCGGAATGTATTTTAACATCGTTTCGGAGCCATCTGGATTGATCTTGTACGTATGCGTTCTTGTCGCTTCCTCAAGATGTCCGAATGACCATCTGCCCAAACGGTTGTCTGGATAAGAAGCTTCAACCCCGGTTAATGGACCTCTGTACAGCATACCGTTAATCATCTTGACAGCTTCCTCTCTGGTAAGCTGACTGTTGGGTTGGAAGGAGCCATTTTTGTATCCTGATAGGAATCCAAAACGGTATACCTCATCGATAGACTGCTCCGCCCAGCTCCCTTCAATATCGGTAAACGAGCTGATTCTCAATACATTGTTCATCTTCAGCTCTCTTGCAACTCCGAGATAACGAGCAATGGCTGTTGCCAGCTCTGCCCGTGTGATCGGTTGATCTGGCTTGAACGTGTTATCTGCATAACCTTTAAATATCTCTTTGTTTACAACTGCTTCGATATAATCGGCTCCCCAGTAACTTGTAGCAACATCGCTGAATAACTGTACGTGACGAACCTCATCTTGCAATTGCAGTGTACGGGCAAAGATGGCAGCAATCTCTGCACGGGTAATGAGTCGTCCGGGTTTAACGTTACCATCTGGATATCCCATAATGTAACGGGCATGCTTATGTTCATAACGGTTAGAATACAACATCACCTTGATCAAGGATGCATCATCTTGTGTATTCGTAAGTGTAAGCTTGTGATCCGTGCCTATACTAGCCGTTATGGTCCCAAAATCTTCACCTTCGTTCATATCGTTAACCTTGAGTTTGAACGTCAGCTTGCCTTGCGTTCCTCCCGTCAGCTTACCAACATTCCACTTGAGTTCTTGGCCTGTCAAAACACCGCCGTTCGCATCCACCAAACTTAGCCCTGAAGGGATCTTAACTTTGATGTACACACCATCGGCATCGATCGAGGTTTTATTGGCATAGATCACGGTGAAGGTAAGTGTATCTCCTTCGCCACCCTTCATTTTGTCAACCAGAATCGCTGTAGCGAGATCGATAGACCCCGAAGGCGTCGTAGTTGTTGGAACAGTTGCTGGTGGAGTTGAAGTTGTCGGTGAGTTTGATGCACCCGCACTCGTTCCTGCTCCTGATCCTGTTCCTCCAGATGTTGGCATAGGTGTCATGCTAAAGTTATACAGCACAATATCCGTACCCACATGAATCAGCGGTTGGCTTGGATCAACAACTCTGCTATCAAAATCCTTATATCCAGCTCTCTTCGCAGTTAAATAATAGTCCGTATGCGGAAATACCATAAAGGCATATTGCCCTGTCGCATCACTTGTCTGCGGGTTGGCATTATCCGCTGGTGGGAAGTTATTCACTGGCGGCAAGTTAACAACTGTTCCGTTACTGTAATGAAGTGTAACAACAGCACCGGTTATCGGTTGACCTGTTACGGAATCTGTAATTGTACCATACGGGTCAATAAGCACTTCACTGATGCTAATCTGTCCGTCTGCATTAATTTCGGCATTCATGTGCCCTACAACGATAGGTTGTGTCCCGCCTCCTGGAAGCGGAATGTTATAGATAACTTTTGCCGTATAGCTGCCCTTGAGCACACTGTCAATATTAAATATACCGTTGTGGTCAACTGGACCTGTATGATCGCCATTGCCATCATTGATCAATACGTTGTAGCCACCGCCCACAGTCCCATCGAGCGTTGCGGATTCCCCTTGCGTTTTTCCAACCAGGACAATACCTGATACCGTTTTATTTCCATCAAAGGAATGGCCATCCACACTTCCGTTTACGGGGACGTTCTGATTAAACGTGACCGATTTCTGCTGACCGTTGATCTCAACCAGCTTTGTAATCGATACATCGTACGTCACATTCCCCTGCGGTATAGCAATGGTGTATGCCCCATCAACTCCTGTAATAGCAACCGCGTGAAAATCAGCAATGCCATCTCCGTCAAAATCTTTACTTACTTTAATCGTGGAACCTGCTAACGGATGTCCTGCCTGGTCTGTGACAACACCTGTAATAACCCCAGGAGTAATCGTGATATAGATCGTGTCACTAACCTGGATACCCTTTTGGCTATCATCTACGGTTGCCGTCAGCGGTATGGATACCGATCCCGCACCCCCAAGAACCGCTGCAGTAAAGGTTGTCTTAGCAACGCCTTGTGCATCCGTCAGAACCGTTATCGTATTGGTATTTCCGGTAAAATGACCGTACGTTGTATTCGGTACTTCAAACACAACTTCAACGCCTGCCTGAGGACGCCCCTCTTTATCGGTTATCACCGTCTTAAATTCGGATGTAGCCGTACCATTACCAAGTATGGATGAGGGGTTGGCTGTTAATGTTATCTCGTAATCCACAAGTTCAAAATCTTCGGTGATACGTCCGTTTCCATTCACATTGGCTGTAGACACAGAGACTTCTCTATGCGCCGGGCTATATCCATCACGCACAACTTCCAAAATATAATTATTGATGACGACGTCTTCGAAATTGTACTTCCCATTTGTATCGGTCGTAGTACGCCCCTTCTCTTTACCCGCAAGGTCGCGCAAAATTACAGTAGCACCGGATACCGGATTTTGGGTCTCTTTATCTCTGATTGTTCCATCAATGCTAGGGTTGATAAATGTGATTGTAACCGTAGCTTCGTTGGAATTACCTACTCCATCATAAGCCTGATAAGTGAACGTCACACTGCCAGATATTTCTCCAGCAGGCACAAACGTAAATGAACCATCGGTTTTAACATTCAGTGTACCCTTGCTTGTATCACTCAGGGAGCTGATGCTCACGGCAGTAAGCGTACCGTTCCCTACAACGGTATCATTCAATAGAATACCGGTTGCCGCAGGAACGTTCAGCGTACGGCCCTTCACTACCTGATAGCTGTCATTCTCAGCTGTAGACAGCTTACTGAATTTTGCATAATAGTCTCCAGCTGAGGAAACTGTCAATGCATAAACTTTATCCGTACTTACAGGTGTACCTGTACCTTCCTCGTTGTCATACCATCCTGCGAAGGCATAACCGGAAGCTGGAACTGCCTTAATCGTTGCAGATTCACCAAGACCGTAGACACCGTCACCTTCTGTTACGCCACCAACATTACCAATGACATGAGTCGTGATCGGCACTTTGATGGTGATGGTAACCGTAGCTGAACTTGAGTAGGCTGTCCCGTCATAGGCCTCATAAGTAAATGTCACATTACCCGATGCATTTGCGTCCGCAACAAACGTAAACGATCCGTCCGGATTTACATGTAGTGTACCTTTGCTCGTATCACTAAGCGAACTGACATGGTCCACGGTGAGCGGATGATTCTCATCATCGGTATCGTTAGAGAGCAAGCCCTTCTCCGCTGGAACATCCAGTGTGTCTCCGCTTCTAACGTTGTAGCTGTCGTTTTTCGCGGTTGGTTTATGTGCAGGTGGTGTAATGTTAATCGTTACCGTCGCTTCATTCGATAGGGCAGAACCATTATTAGCTTTGTAGGTGAACGTCACACTACCCGATGCTTCTGCTTCCGCCACAAAGGTGAATGATCCATTTGAATATACATTCAGTGTCCCCTTGCCTTCATCACTGATTGAACTGATACTTGCAGCAGTAAGTGTACGTCCCTCGCTATCCGTATCGTTGAGCAAAATGCCCTCTTCCACTGGAACACTGAGAGTTTCTCCTCTCACAACGCTATAAGTATCATCATGGGCTACGGGTAGCGTTGTGAACTTTGCATAGTAATCCTGATTCGTCTGAACATTGAACTGATAAGTTGCATCCGTACTTACAGGAGTTCCTGTTCCTCCCGGGTTATCATACCACCCTGCGAATGTATAACCCTGATTCGGAGTAGCTGTAATTGTTGCAGAATCACCAATGTTATAGGTGGCATCCCCTACAGATGTACCACCAACGGCTCCAATAACATGCGTGTTGATTACAGCTGTGGTCACGTTGGTTACATCCGTAGATACCGTATTCGACGCAAGGTTAATTCCTGAAATGACAGCATTATCGCTATCTAACGTCTGCGGCGTGCCCGGTGCAGTTTTCGTAAAAGTAAGCACCTTGCTGTCATTGGCTGGAACATCAATCCCTGTTTGGGTTTGGCCATCGCTAATGACGCTGAGCCCTGTAATAGCTATATTTGTATAGTTATAGATGGTCACTTTGTAATCTATAGACCCGTTAATTGGAACGGTTGCCGGGCCTGTCTTCATAATTCCCATCTGCAAATCAAGCTTCCCGTTGTTTCCAAGTCTCATAATGGCCTTGCCATTATTCAGCGATTCCTCGGTTACATACGTTGCGCCGATTCCACCCGTTTTGGAAATGGTCTGTTTACTTGTTAAAGCCTGATAATAGGGACTGTCAGCAGGTGGGTGGAAGTACGCTGCCGTCTTGGCTCCGTCATTCGCATTGCCCGCATTGATGTAACGGGATATGTCCGTCACCTGATCAGGTGCTACCTGAAATGTCGGTTTTACTTTATAACTGATTTTAAAAGAACCGCCTGCTGGCGCACTATAGTCTCCAGGTTGCGGACTTGTCCGGTTTTTGAAACGGTAAATATGCGATTGCATATCATCTGCGTCAATATACCATGTAAGATTGCTAACGCCTGCGACGGTTTTAATGACCGCCTTACTTCCATACCCCGCGAATGCATACGCTGTACCACCGTTTATATTCGTATTTGTGTCTACTGTCGCAACAGCATCCCCGATTTTTAACGTGGACAGATCCACAGCAAAATCATTGCTGATATCGTCTGCAACAACGATAGCACTCGCGATATCTGCCGTCTCCCCACCGTTCCCCAAATCCGTGGTTTCCGGTATGTTGAGAAGCGGAAGTATCGTTGTAGTAGCCTCGACATCATTGGTTAAACCAGAGAAAGCTGATTTCACAATGTCATACGTTGGGGCAAATGTGTAATAACTACTGTATACAAATGAATTGGCATAGTTAAATCCATTAGGCCCCTGAGATGCATATGCACTCAGTTTGTCATATGTGTTCTTGGCAGTACCATAGTTATAATTACTATCTTCCTTATTCTCGTTGACTCGTTTCGGATCAAGTCCTGCCCACGCATACACAGGTTCGTTACCGTTATACGGTCCATTGATCGCCGTTGTGGAACCCAACCCTACAGTATACACTTTGGACTGAGTGGCTTCTCCCCCATTGTATTCGGTGTATTTACGGTCCATAAGATCCTTCATATATGCACCGGTAAGAATGGTTAACGCAGCAATTTCCGGATCACCTGTATTTGCCAAACCGACGCCCGCTGTAGCTGGCACATACTTGTTAACATTCGTTCCGCTTTGATTATAATTCGGGATTGTTATAGCCTCAGCTAATGCATTGGCAAAATCGGTCTCAAATGAACTGCCTTTCGGCGAAAGAGACCATGCTTTCTTGGCATGAATTGCCGCTCCATCAGATAGAAGGAATAAATAAGGCTGTCGCTTTGGGCCTGCTCCCTTCGTTCCCACCTTACTCATCGTCTTCGAGACACCGTACATGATGCCGTCCTGAGTGGGAGTGCCGGGCCCTAGTCCAACTGCAGGTTGTGTTCCAACGGAACTACCATCTTTGATTAGATTACTGTTCAAAGTAACCGTTTGAGTATTGCCACCTACATATTTCAGATAGTCTTCTGTACCATGACCCGAACTAAATTCGTAATGTCCCATCTCCATAAATGTACCGAGATGGTTAGCATCAGCTGATCCGCCGAACCAATATACCGCAACACGGTTGTTGGAATTGGCGTTCATGACTGTACGGATGGCGTCATTTGCAGCCTTAGCCATAGCTTCTACGCGATAATAAACGCCTGCATCTCCAGCTGTGAGCGCTATTTCTTTACCGCTGCGGGTACCCATTGAAGAACTCATATCCAAAATAAAAGTTACGTCTGCCGCAGATCCGTTCGCATTGCTGTTACCGCCAACGCCTGGATTCGTGGAGTTGGATGTCATATATTCTTGTGCTAGTGCAGATAACTGAATATTGAATGTACCATCATTCTCTGCCGTAACACTTTTGTCTGTCCAGATCCTTCCATCTGAGGCAGCTGTACCGAAGCCAGCAGGTGCTGTATCTGTGACCGGATCGGCCATTAACTTCACACGATATTGCTTGTAGTTTGCCTCTGCTGTGGTTGGAGCGTTATTTGCATAGGCTACTGAACCTAATAATGCAGATAGGCCACTCCCCCCCAGGATTAAACATACCGTGAGCACAATAGAAATGATTTTTTTGATGCCTTTGGTCATATCCTTTTTGCCTCCATATAAAATTGAAATGTAACTGGTTTCTTGCTGTAGATAATTCTGAATCCCCTTTCATATATGCAACCCAGTTAACTTGCTATAGGGAATTCTTGTGCCTGATCTACAAACGTGCATTCACAAAGCAATCTACTGAATCTATTATTGTTTATGACCTACTTTCTATATAAAAGATGATTAGCGAGATTCAGTATAACCTCTGTCTCTAAACAAATACTGAACAACAAAAAAGCCTTAGGAAAATCCTAAGGCTACACACTATTAATATAATTAATTCGAGTTCTATTTTATGATAGGATCGTTCCAAGCAAAGGAAACTGACGCATCAGGGACGAAAAGGCGGTAAAAGATGTACTTCAGTAGGTTTCAAGACACGCCCTAGTTACGCGCTTGATTGTGAAGCTTCAAAAACACCTGATAGCTGCGTTCAGCACAGGAAGAGATCGACACCGGATCGAATCCAACCAGATCGGCGTACAGCGTGTCGTTTAGTGGAGCTGTCCAGGATTCGGGCAACTGTGCTGCCCCAAGGCGCGCACCCATGATCGACCCAACCGTAGCTCCATTACAATCGGTGTCGAGCCCACCATAAACAGACGTGACAACTGCCTTCTCAAAATCATTGCCAGCATACACCAGAGATGCTGCTACCAGTGCAGCATTGTTATTGGTATGCACCGCATCATAATGACTGAACGTATCCCAAATCCTGCTGACCAATTCCCGCTCGTTCCGAGCAGAGAGTCCAATCTCCATGCCTTGAAGCACATCTGCGGCCAGTCTGCTTGTCTTCGGAATCTCGCTGAGTCCAATTTCTACGATACGCTCGCTATTATTTTCCACAAACGCCGCAGCGATCATCGCTGCATTCAACATCTCACCATAAATACCATTCTTGACATGAGAAAAGGAGGCATCTCGCCAGCCAAGTTCGGCTGCCAGTTCAGGTCGTCCGGCTACACCATATGCTAATCCGTCAGCACGGATTGCAGCTCCGATCCACTCGCGGTATGGATTAAGATACATACGCACACACTCCTGGCGTTGCGCCCAATCTACAGGTTTATCCGATTTCAGGTGCGAGGTCTCCTGAGCGAAATTCATGTATGCTTGTGTCTCCGCTGTACATACCTGACTGTATGTGAGACGGTGATGCCACAGTTTTCCGATATCCCACGAATCCCAGTCCAGCCCTTTTTCCTCCAGCAACAGCAAGCCCAGAATCGTGTAACGAATATCATCATCGCTCTCCATAAACCGAATTTTCTCTCGGACACTTAAAGGCCCTAGTTCTGTCAAACTCAAGCCATACTCCTGCTCCGCACGGGAATGTTCAGGAGTATACCCTCGAATTGGCCAGGCGTCAGCTCCCTTGAACCAAAGCTCAATATTTTCCCAGCCCGGGCGTCCATCCTTACCGTAGAGGTAATCGGGGTGTTCCAATGGCTTCCCTAGTGCACACCCAACACTTCGCCCGAGCCAAGCCCCGTAGAATTTATCTCGCCATACTTGCTCACTCCAGTCCGCTTGAAGCTCGCGAGGTCCCTCTGGACGCAAAGCACGGATGTCTTCCAAATTCGAAGGTTCTGCAAAAGGAAAATCAGCCGATACCTGAAGTTCCATCAGTTCTCGGTAGAGTTGCAACAGCGTGCTCTCATCATCAGCGGCCTCGTCCCACTTTTGCATATATCCCTGAGTGTCACAGCCTTCCTCACCCCGTTGAAGCAGTTCAAGTCGCACCGTCTCTCGCAAGTCAGTCCAGCCTGCCATATTAAGAATCCCCTTGTGGAGATTGCTCTACACGAGCGTCCAGGATAGCAAGTGCATCATAGATGAGACGAATGAAGGCATCACGGTCAACATCTAGCAGTACGTTCACATTAGGCTCGCGATCTGTCTTGGTGCGCAAGTCGCCCACGGTCATCCCGCGTGTGTGCGTTCCTTGGGTTTCGATCGTCACGTCCAGCATTTTGCTTTGGAACAGCTGAGGCTGAAGCAGCCATGCAATGGCACACGGATCATGCAGGGCATTGCCATGGTAACCCATCTTTTTGCCGTAAATCGAGTAGAAGTCCAGCAGTTCCCCAACCATAACTGATACGGGGCCGCGTGTTTTCAAAGCCTCAATCTCCTCGTCAAAAATAGCCGCTTTATCCGTCACATCCAGTCCACTCATCGTGATCGGAATTCCTGATTCAAATACAATTTGGGCCGCTTCCGGGTCAACATAGATGTTAAACTCTGCTGTACGAGTTACATTTCCATAAGCAATGCCTCCACCCATCATGGAAATGCCCGCAATCCGTGACTTCAGTTCAGGATACGCACGAATGAGGGTAGCAATATTGGTCAACGGGCCAATGGGCACAAGGGTGATCGGCTCATCCGAAGACAGCAACAGATTTCGTATAAACTCTACAGCCCCTTCTTCAATTGCCCGAAAGCGGCTTGGCGGAAGTACAGGGCCGTCCATTCCCGATTCACCATGGGCTTCCTCTCCCGTCACTAAGGAACCCAACAGCGGCCCCTTCGCTCCTTTCGCTACCGGGATATCCGCTCCGACAAAACTGAGAATTTTGAGCGCATTATTCGTAATCTTCTCTAAGGTCTGGTTGCCGCCCACTGTTGTGATGCCCTTAATCTCCAGCTGCTCTGGGTTAGCCAGCGCCAGCAAAATGGCAATTGCGTCGTCATGTCCTGGATCACAGTCAATAATTATAGGTTTTGTCATTGTTCTCTCCTCAGTTCGTTTTTTGTGCGAATTTACGCCGCTTCTTACGTGTCTCAGCAATCGCATAAACAATTAGTCCGATCACGGTGGCTACATAAGGCAATGTACCGATTAACTCAGCCGGTATCTTGAGCACCTGCAATGCATTAGCCAGTGCCTCCGCTCCACCGAATAGCAGTGAGGTCAGGGCTGTGCCTACGGTTGTACTGCGTCCCATAGACTCCGCTGCGATGGCAATCCAGCCCCGGCCAGCGATCATATCTCTGGTGAATAGAGATAAATATCCCATCGACATGTAGGCACCACCCAAACTGGCAAAGAATCCACTCAGCAACAAAGCCATATACTGAATTTTCACCACACTGACACCAACCGACTGTGCCGCATGCGGATTCTCACCGACGGAACGAATTTGCAGACCTAGTGGCGTACGTTTTAATAAATAATAGACGGCAATAACGGCTAGAATGGAAGCATATGTCAAAATATGATGCCCTGACAGAATCGGGCCGAGCACCGGAATTTGTTGCAACAGGGGAATATCTATACTAGGCAGCACCTTGCTCGGCAAGGACGTAGATGAACCTTTGTCACCACTAAGCAAGTACAGTAGAAACACCGTTCCCCCTGATGCAAACATATTGATGGCAACGCCGCCGAGAATAATATGCGTCTTGAATTTAAGGGTGAAGAAAGCAAGCATTCCGGCAATCGCCGTACCCGACAGCACTGCGCCAAGTAATCCGATCCAGGCACTGGCCGTGTATGAGCTGACAACAACCCCCGCCAGTGCGGATACGAGCATGATTCCCTCCATACCAATGTTGATGATCCCAGCTCGATTGGAGATCAATGCACCTAAAGCCGCGAACAAAATCGGAGTAGTAACCCGTAATACAGAGAAGGCAAAATCCGTCGTTAAAATGACGTTCAGCAGGCTATTCATGCAGTTTGGCCTCCTTCAGCAGCATCCGATTCTTCCAGAATTTCAAGAACTGCTCCGCAGAGATCAGCAAAATAATGACTGCTTGAATAATGGAAATCATCTCGGAAGGCACATCCGACAAACGAGCCATCAGGTCCGCACCGATACGAATATAGGCGAGGAAGAGTGCGGCACCAATGACGGAAAGAGGATTGTTCTTGGCAAGCATGGCCACAAGTGCACCATCCAGTCCATATCCCGGCAATGCCGTCCATTGAAAGCGATTATACATGCCCAGCACTTCGACCGAACCACCCATACCGGCAATAAAACCTGCAATTAGGTGCACCAGAATGATGACTTTTGCTGTTTTCATACCGGAGTATCCAGCAAATTCGCGGTTGGCTCCCGTCATGCGCAGCTCATATCCCCACTTCGTGCGATACATGAAATAATGAGCAAGAACAATCAACACCAGCACAATGATCAGTCCGGTATGCAGCCGTGTGCCTGGCATTATTTTGTCCAGCTGTGCCGTCTCGGCAAATTTATAAGATACATTCGAGAACGCCTTGGCATCCCGCAGGTGATAATTCAACAGATACAAGCCAATTCCAAAAAAGATGCTATTAAACATCAGTGATGTGACCAGTTCATTGGCATTCCATTTGGCCTTTAGATAACCGGGAATAGCTGAGAGTAGTGCACCCACAATCGAACCCGCTCCAATCGCCACGATCGGGTGCATAATTCCGTTCATGCTTAGATGAATAGCCAGAATGGCAGCAACAATACCTGAGATATAAAAGATGCCTTCTGCGCCCAAATTGAACATGTTCGTTTTAAACAGGAGTGACACCGACAGCCCTGTAAACATGAGCGGGATTGCCATTTCCACAACATTGCCCATGCGGCTTAAGGTGGACAGCGGCTCAAACAGGAAGATGCGGATAGTCTCTACAGGCTGGCTGCTCACCAGAGAGATAATAATAAATGCAATAGCTAAAGAAATAAGAATGACTGCTGCCGTGCGGTATACTTCAAAATATTTTAATCGGATCATGGGGAAGCCTCCTCCTCATACTGCTCCTGCTGCTCACGAATCCCAAGCATGTAGAGACCCAGCTCCTCTTCGCTGACGCTTGACGGCGAATCCAACCGGGCGGCAATCTTGCCGTCATATAACACAAGCAGTGTATCACTCATTTCCAGAATTTCATTCAGATCAGCCGATACAAGCACAATTGCAGAGCCCGCATCCCGTAGCTCCAGCAACTTCTGATGGATAAACTGTGCCGCTCCAATGTCCACCCCCCGCGTAGGTTGCTCTGCTATGAGCAGATCCGGTTCGGTTGAGCACTCACGGGCAACGACTACCTTTTGCATATTGCCTCCTGACAACATACCGATTGGCTGTGACGGGCCGGAGCAACGAACCTTGAATTCCTCCACCAGAGAACTTGCCAGCTTTTGAATGGATGACATACTAAGGAGCGGCCCTCTATTCAGCAATTTCGAACGGTACCGGGTGGAGATCAGATTGTCTGCAATACTTGCCTCACCAGCTGACCCCTGGCGCATCCGGTCTTCCGGGATGTAGGAGACGCCGAGCCCACGAATCTCACGGATACCGAGTGAATGAATATCCTTTCCCTTCATTTCGACCTTGCCGCCTGCATAGCGGTTCCCCAAGCTTCCAGTCAGTGCTTCTACGAGCTGACTTTGCCCATTGCCTTCTACACCAGCAATCCCGACAATTTCTCCTGCACGAACATGAAAGCTGATATCCGACAACAGTGCCTTGCCTTCGGGATCAACTGCCCCTAAATTCTGCACAGACAGTACAGGCTCACCATAATTCTTCTGCGTCTTGTCATACTTAAGCACAACATCCCGTCCAACCATTAGCCGTGATATTTCCTGTTCTGTCACATCTGCAATGTTAAGCACACCCTCGGTACGTCCGCCACGCAAAATGGTAATTCTATCGCAGATCGCTTTCACTTCTTTCAGCTTGTGCGAGATAAACACAATCGTATGTCCTTTTTCTTTCAGCAGCTTCAACTCTCGGAACAACTCTTCTGTCTCCTGTGGAGTTAGTACGGCTGTAGGCTCATCCAGAATGAGTATTTCTGCACCACGTAGCAGAGCTTTCAAAATCTCTACCTTTTGCTTCATCCCTACGCTCAAATCCTCAACCTTGGCCCTTGGATTCACGGACAGATTGTACTTGCGCGCCGTTTCCTCCGTCATGCGGACAGCTTCTGCATAATGAATGCCCACACCGCGTCTCGGCTCCATGCCGAGCACCATATTCTCAGCCACGGTGAAGGAAGGAACGAGCATGAAGTGTTGATGCACCATACCGATTCCAAGCGCAATAGCATCCTGAGGGTTGCCAAGCTTGATCTGTTTTCCTTTTAACAAAATCTCGCCTTCGCTCGGCTCTTCCATGCCAAACATCATCTTCATCAATGTAGACTTGCCCGCCCCGTTCTCCCCGGCGATGGCATGAATCTCTCCCTCCTGCAAGGAGAACTGAACATTCTTGTTAGCGACCACCCCATTGGGGTAAACCTTTGAAATATTACGCATTTCCAACAGTGCGCCGGACATGTCGGGTTGCTCCTCTCTACTAGCAATGTGCACAAAAAATGTACAGCCGAAAATGCATCAATGATCATGACTACATCTCCAGCTGTACAACATACACTCGGTTATTTCACTCCGATGATCCTATCCAGTAAACGAATGTTTATGCTTATCTTATGGCTTCACGCTATTACGGATCGCTTCGATCTCTGAGGTTTCCATGCCCATCGCATTGGATACCTTAATCTCTTTGTTTTCAAGTTTCTTCTTGATCTCTTCTACTTTCGCTTGCAGATCAGCAGGGAATACACTTGTATAGATGTCATTCTCCGCAATACCAACACCGTTCTCGACAAAGCCCATCACCTGGCGCTTTCCTGTCTCCAGCTTGCCCTCTTTCGCCTGGTTCACGGCTTCCAAAATCGAAGTGTCGATCTTTTTGATCGCAGAAGTAATGATAAGGTTAGCTTTGGCAGGGTCTGTCTCTTTGAGCAACGCAGCCTGGTCCGAGTCCACGCCGATCGCATACTTGGTTTTTTCCTTGGCTGCATCAAAAATCCCCAGGCCTGTACCGCCCGCTACGTTAAAAATCACGTCAACTCCCGAGTTATATTGAATAAGGGAAAGTTCTTTTCCTTTGGCCGGATTGACGAAATCACCAGCATAAGATACAGCGACCTTAATATTTGGATCTACGTACTTAGCTCCTTCAATGTAACCGACGAGAAAAGCATTGATACCGGGAATGTCCATCCCGCCCAGGAAACCGATCAGGTTGTCCTTGTTTGCATTTGGCATGTCCGACTTGGTCGTGAGCGCCGCAACCGCTCCCGCCAGGAAGGATACTTCATTAGTAGAATAGGACATATTATATACATTGGCCGGGGCATCCTCGATGTCTGTATCGTAGTTAATGAACGTTTTATCCGGATGCTGCTCCGCAGCAGCATTAAACATTTCTGTAATTTCAGAGCCACCAGAAATGACGATGTCCCAGTCCTCAGCAGAAATATCGTTAAACGTTGGCTCCCACTTTGTTTTGTCTGCACCCATTTCAATGACCTTGGTCTTAGCGCCCAGTTCGGACTTAACTAGCTCAAGACCATGATTAGCAGCGTCGAAGAAGGATTTGTCTCCCAGTGTACCTGGAATCAGCAATACCACTTTCAGTTGATTGGTCTGCTCACCGCCATTCCCCGTTCCTGCTGAACCCGTTTCACCTGTTGTACCCTTCTTACCTCCACATGCGGACAGAAGCAACAACAACGCTACCATACAAATTACCAACGCATTCTTCTTCATGTTCTTTACTCACACCCCTGTTTGTTGTTAAAATCATGGATAATCTGTCGTGCTTACAGCCCAGCTTTATAAATCATGTAAATTAAAACCTAATTCTGAATTGTAATGCGTTTTCTTTTCTGCTATAACCGAACGTAAAAACGATTACTTTCATTTAACATTCGTTTATGAGTATGATCATAACAAAATCAAGCCATTATATTTATATGATTTCGGTCGCTTTTTTGTACGATTCGGCTAATTGTCGAAATTAGGGGGAAACAATAATGGATCAAGTTCTATATGTTGTCAGAGCCGAACACGTCCGGTTCACACATATCATCCCTCATCGCCATGAATGTTATGAGTTGGTATATTATTTTAAAGGGAACGGGACATCCATGATTGGAGAACATAACTACCATTTTCAAGCTGGAACCTATGCACTTATTCCGCCACACCAACAGCATGATGAGGATCATCGCGGGGACGCTGAGGTACTTTTTGTTGGATTTCAGACGGATCTGTCCGAAATTGCCGAGCTGCAAGGCATGCATCAGGATGACCGGGAGCATAACATCTATAACTACATGCTACAGTTGAACACGGAATATACACGGCGGGGTGAAGGTGCTCAGGACTACCTGAACGACCGTCTACACCATATGTTACTGCACTTGCTCCATCGTGGAGGTAACAGCATGTACCCTCTGTTCTCCGGAGATCGACTCCAACATGTGCTTTCATATATAAATGAACATTTCACACAACGTCTCTCCATCGAGATGTTAGCGAACATGTCCGGATATAGCTATGATCGCTTCCGGCATCTGTTCAAAGAGAAATACGGAGCCTCCCCTTCTCGATATATGCTAATCAAACGCCTGGATTACGCAAAGCATCTGCTTGCCAGCACACAGATGTCCATCTCGGATGTCTCCGCCGAGGCTGGATTCGTGAATGATGCTCAGTTCTGCAACATGTTCAAAAGAGAGACTGGTACAACCCCGCGCTCCTATCGCAAAAACTTGCAGATCACGAACATCTAGCACCCTTGATTTTTGCTCTGTGAGAGAGTGAGGGTGCCAGATGCTTTTTTGGGGTTATACCTCGCCTGTTGCTACGTTCAACTTAACGAACGAAAAACGTCCTATCTACTGGTTTGTTGATAACCGTAAACAGGACGTGAGATTGTTCTTATTTTTATGGATAGACCTTCTAAAAACCGGCACGTTATAATACTCCCCAAATCCCCTCTCGTCAAGAAATAATGTGCGAATGAGCGATATAACGAGCGAGCCCCCCTCTATTCTTTCTATACAGTATTGAATTTCCGGATATGCAGGGCATTATCACTTTTTTCAATTCATCCGGTATCACGTAAAATATTGTTCAGAATGATGAAGAATTCAGAAAGGAGCTTTACATGAACAGCGTGGATAAAATCCAATTTTCTCTCTTTTATGGCGAAGAGATCGACCTGTTTGGCGGGCATGAAATGGTCAAGGTGCGGACGCTTGGCAAATTCGATGATGAAGACCGCGATAATTTTTACTCCCTGTTAGAAAGTGATGGCGTAGGATAAACTGCACAATGTTTGCTTTACTACTAAACTTTGTAAATTAAAAAGAAAGAATATCATTTTCCCAATTATATTAAGGGCCTCCTTTACAGGATGGCCCAGCATTAAATCAAACTTTATCAACAAAAATGAATACATTGCCGAAATGTTTCATGAATCTTTTATACTCGGCATTTTCTTTTAATACAATGATAGAGGGATAGGCATTTGTTTTGCGTTCTTTCAACGAAGCGAGCAATCCCTTGTGCATCATGCAATGAAACTTTCCTTCCCTATACTGAATAAGAAGTGGTGGGGACATAGATGTATCATCACTTTCGCTTGCTACGTTCTCCACGCTATCGAATTCTTCATACTGAATAAGGCGTAATGGAAACTGAACCACTCCAAAGTTTAAATCATCTTCCTTGATGAGTCCCTGCACATCGGGAGAGGCTTGGCAAGTGAGCAACAAATAGCATTGTATCCATTCTTCAAGCATGCCGGTATTGGCATAGCTTACAGCTGATTCTAGTGTCGGAGAATACGTTAATTGTGCATCGGTATGCTTCGAGTAGATGATTTTCTTAATGGAGTCCAGAGATAAATAATATTCGTCCGCAAGTTCTGATACAGTGAGCCCATGAGCGTACTTATTTCGGATCATTCGATTGCGCTTTTTGAGTTGAGTTCGGTAACCCGACGTTTCGCCCCAACCCTTTTTTTCCTCCCCGGAAGGAATATACAATAGTTTGCCTGCCGCATACTTCTGAACTTCTTTCATCAGCTCCTCGGGAAGAACATCGCTAGCATTGATATATTTCATAATATCACCATCTATAAAGCGTAAATTCGATCTTTTAGTTCACTGATAGACTTCATAATGGACCGGCAGGACTCCGTATCATCAATAGATGCGTGCCAGCGCAAGACATCAATGCCTTTATAATAAGCCATACATAGAAATCTTTCCTGAAAATCGGGTATGACAATCTCCCTTTTTTTGCAGTAATCAAATAATAATTCTGGAATACGCAAGTATGGCTTATTTAAATCCATAATTACAAAATCGAGAAGAAAATCGCCGATGCCGGATCTGCTCCAGTCAGGGAATCCAACCGTCGTTTTGCCATCCGTGATCAGATTAACGAAGAATGTATTGTTATAGACCAAATAGCGTTTCCCCTCACAATACGGGATTCTATCCTTCATTTCCTGCAAATATGTTTCAAAAAATTCACGATCAAGTATCGTTGTCTCGAACATCTCCTGCCAATTGTACCAATAGCCCTCTTGAGGTTCTGCGAATGTTTCGATCAGAAATTCTTTACAACTCTCGTATTCTGTTTTGCATTCCTCATCAAATTCACCGTAGCCCTCAATTCCCTGGATATCAGATACATGAATTTCCATGATCTTGTCAAAAAATAGCTCGTGGCACTCAGCAAACTCTTCCAGGTTTAATTGATCAGCGATACGTCCATTCGGCGTCATATTTACGTTTTCAGATAGCATCGAACGAATCATGTGGTCCTTACTCATCTCTTCTTCTCCTTTTCTCAATTAAGATTCATCAGGTGCGCATCTGACATAAGAAAAGGATACCACTCGAAATGATGCGGGATATAGGCAATGAATATCTTAAGTAAACTTTACCTAGCTCTATAAAAATTCCCCTATATTTGGATCAGGGTTTACCATGCTGTGTTCAAACATACGTTTAAGGCCATCCTCTGATGGATGGCCTTAAATACAAGTAACCGCACTACTATTCTATTATCTTGGAATAACAGGTATCCAAATCTCGCTCTTAAAGTTGGGAGATGACACATCTTTACCTTCATTCCATAAGATTTCCGGTCCTTCCGCCACTTCATAGCTGGCAGAAGGAAACCATTCGGAATAGATTCGACCCCATACCTGTTGTAACGTTTCCGGGAAAGGTCCAACCGCTTCGAAGACGGCCCACGTCATTGCGGGAACCTCTAACTTTGCAAATCTCTCTGGAAACTCCTTGGATGATGTAGCAGCACCTACATAATGGTCCAGCTCTCCTCTTTCCTCCATTCGCCCTTCAGAAAAATGCACCGAAGCTGAAATTAATCCCTGTGGCTCAACATTGGAAAGTTGTTTCAATTCACCAATATCTTCACTGGTTAAGCTTTGCCACATTGATGCAATTTCCGGGTTCACCCCGTCAAATTGAATGGGTACCCTCTTCATTATGCCTACAATATAGAACGATTCCTTCTCAACAACACGATAGTTCATTGCATTTCCTCCCTGAACAGTTAATTGGAAGGTCATTCGTGGATAGGCTACTAAAGACGACACATGCGACCTGACCGATGAGGGCGTTATTCCGTGCAATGCTTGGAAAGCTCTGGAGAAAGCATCAGCTGATCGATAACCATATTTCACTGCCACATCCACAATTCTTAAATCTCCAGCTTGAAGTTCGAATGCCGCGAGAGTCAGACGCCTCCTCCGGATGTATTCCGACAACGGAATGCCTGCAAGAAAGGAAAACATTCTTGAAAAATGATAGTCTGAACAATGTGCCCGTTTCGCTGCTTCCTTCAGATCGATGTCTTCCTCAAGATGATCTTCAATATACTGTAAGGCTCTATTCAGATTTTCCAGCGAATCCATCCAAATGACCTCCTTTCAGGTATAGAATATCAAGAGTGGAATGTTCACATCCGACATTTTATGCACGGATTTGTGGGACAGTAACTTGAACGAACCATTTGATTATTTATAGTCATTCATCGGCCCTTTATCCATGATCACTTCTACCATTTTGGAAGATCCCATCTTGAGCTTTGGCCTATTCTCTGAATTAGGCTTACTATAAAGCTCCAATGGACTTATGATTACACCGTCTGGTGTGTTATACAGTATTCCTGGTACACAGGTATATATCTTATCATTGTTATTGGCATTCTTAGCCGAGATCGTAACAGAGGTTCCCTCATGATTATCTATACTCATCGAGACCTTGTATCTGTAGAAAGAACCTGTCCCATTGGACTGAGCTGAATAAACGACAGGAACAACCGCGAGGATATCATCTCTTAATCTTAACTTGATCACCTCTGTCTTAATGGCTTGGTTACTTCTCCCCACATCACCCTTATGTTCTACAGCACCGTTACCAAAGCTTTGAAGTGGCGGTACGCCCTTCGCACCAAACATAGCTACATCAATCTGCTTACCATCCTTGGTGTAGACCAAAGCGTAGATATCATAATCCGTTCCAGTCTCCCATGATACTGTAGCTGTAATCTCTGGTGTTTTATCTATGAGTACTGACTTTTGCCCTTTTTCGAGGTTAATCTTACCCGTTACCTTTTGAAGATTTAATGATGATTTAGATGATTGGGTATTTGTCTGATCAGCAGCAGCTCCACTCATTGAATCAGACACTTTTGGTGATGGGTTTGGAGTAATGTGAGGCTCAGCAGATTTGCTTGGTTCGTCCGCTTCAACCTCAACACCATAGTTTTTACACAATCCTTCAAGCCCTGAATTAAATCCGCGCCAGATTGATTTTGCCTTGGTTTGTCCATTCCTTAAATATAATTCCAGAACTACGATTCCATTTTCGTTCGTGAAGCTGGAGGGAGATAACTGAATAACTGTATTATCAGTACATATTTCAGCTGTCAGATTTTTCACATTCGAAAATCCCGTGTTATGATCCTCTGTCAGTGTTATTGCTATTTTGGTTATCCCTTCAGGAACTTTATCCATATCGAAATCAATTCTATGTACTTTGGTATTACTTGCTTGCTCGGAGGGTAAAAGAGTGGCTACACCTGTGGAACTTGTTGGTTGATTGTAAAAAATGATCCCGCTATCTCCTTGCACCTTGTCGGACTCCGTTAAAAGGAAGGCAGTTAGTGAAACATCGATGAGAGTAGAAATCTCGTGGCTAATCTTGATACTCCCTTTTGCCGCACTTAAAGTTGTATTTGCTCCCATCTGAAGAAACTGACTCATTCAAAATCACTCCCTATCCATTGATGTCTCGTACTCAAGCTGATCTTTTCGTTCCCAAAGCGCAGAATATGTACTGACTCACTTATATTACCACAAGAAGGAAATACTTAGGAGCTGAATCGCTGCCGTAGTTATGAGTTGCTTTTTTCCGCCAAATACAGATTTAAAAACGCCCTGTCTACTGATTTATTGAAAATCGTAAACAAGACGTGAGCTGATTTTTATGCGTATATTTACAGGTTAATGTCTATCATTTAATCGTTGAATCGCTTCTTTGGTTATCGGTTGAAAGAAGTTTACCATGTTGCCATCCGGATCACGAAATAGCATTGAGCGGTTTCCCCAAGGCATTGTGGTTGGTTGTTGCACCCAATCATGAATGTATGTTTTCAGGCGCACGTATTCCGCTTCGATATCAGCAACATGGAACTCCAAAATGACTGGATGGTTCACGGCCCAGGATGCATTTGTACCATCCACTCCAAATAATGCTGTGGTCTGGGTGTGCCCGATGGCAAGCGTGCATGATGGTAAAACAAACTCTGCAAATACAGGTGCAGGGCGCTCCGCTGTCACCCCAAGAACGTGTTCATAGAACACCACAAGACCCTCTACATTGTCAGTAATGATACGTACAGATGCAATATTCATAACAGATCATCCTCCCTAATTTTCTACATTATTTATCCCTAAATCTTGTTACTTACCTGCCTCCCTTGCTATACTGATCTGATTATAAAAAAACGCCACTGACAACGTAATGTCAGTAGCGTTTATAGGTACTCTTTGGACTTACATATCACGAAGCAGCGACGTATCCAATTCGCCTCCCCCCAAATAACCGCTGCAGAGAACAGGACGGTTAAGGATTTCATGCGATTTTCGTCTATTGCGCTTAAGAAAACTGACAGAAACCGGCTACAGGGTGTTCTATTTCAGTACCCATTTTGGCGAAAATATATAGTGAACCAAAACCAAATGGATAATTGCCATCCTCTTGAATCAATGTATCGGGATAACCATCTTCATCGACTTGGAAAAAGAATGATAGTGACTCTTTCTTGAGTTCTGCGAAATAATAGTCTTCATCCTGAATCAGTCTCGGATTACCGCCCACCTTAATCAAAAAGGGCTGCTCCATGGATTCTTCGTCCATGCTTCTTTCTCCGTGTGAGATGGAGTGTCTTATCAGATCTTTGTGAGTAAAAGACACCTGGATGCTTTCTGCTGAAACAGGATGTTCAATCACCTTGATCGAGCAATCAGGATAGATGTTATTTTTCAGATAGCTTTCACGATTTTCAGGGATAAAGATCGAGATCATGCTCTCTGGTTTGAAGGGATGGTTAAGGCTCAGATAGAAAGCATACTTTTGGTTACCTTCGTGGATGAGTTCAGATTGGTCGTCAAAAAACTCAGGTGCATTACCGCCGATCCAGCCTGCTCTATGTTCACTGGTTAAGAACGGTTCGGCATAATAAAGAATAGATTCTACTCTAGTCGTCAACATATTCGCTTGATTCTCTATCGGCACTTTACAACTCCCTCTCCGGAATCTGATATTTACTTATTTATTCGCATATAACACTCATCTCCATTATAAAGAAGACTCCTCTCTAATCCACCTACGTTTAATCTCAATCCTGAAACTTCATTAAAAGTTAGGGGATAACACAAAAAAACGTGTCCTCTAAAGAGGACACGCGAGATGAAACCCATTCATTTGGTGTTTGGTCATCGGCCTTAACGCTTTTTAGCAACTACCGCTAGCCGGCCATTTTCAGTCGAATATTCACATGTGGACAGTACAACAAGTTTATCACCATACTGAGCGTTTACACCTGTGTCGTAAAGAGCGAGTTTTTTGATATTCTGAACATATGAATCAAACTCGGTGGACGTCTGTACATCCCCAATTTGATAGTACTTAAACACGTCATCTGATTTACGATACACTTTGGATAGAATCACAGCAACAATCTCGTACTCTTCCTTTTCGTAAAGCGTACTAAACTCGAATGTAGCGTGCTCTTTATAAAAGCTTTCACTCTTGTATTTCATTAGGTCTTTAAACATCCAGCCACTTTTCATATGATGTCCGTGAATTAGCAAAATATCTGAACCCCTGATCTGGCTATGCCTGTCCAAAAAAGGAAGGCCACCTTGGGTTTCCTTCTTATCGAAATCATGATCCAGATAATAATCCGCATCCTGTGGATTTTGCATGACAGGATATTCAATTCGAGTGCCGTTAATCTTCAGCCAGCCCACAATGTCCGAGTTCCGCTCGTAAAGGGCTTGAAATTCAGGAAGCATGACTCGCTTTTTCTTCTTATTGAACAAAAAAGAGGGGATTGCATCCCCTCCGTTTTTATTCGACCCTTCCTCCCACATGTTCGCCAACTCATCTATTTTCTGTTGCTCAGCATAATCTCGCAGCAGCGTTCTTGAAATACCGATGAGAGAGAATACCAACACAAGGGAGGAAATGGCGATAAGAATTTTTTTGGTTTTGCTCATGTTCTTACCGCCTTTCCGGTCATTAAATGTGCTTTTTCTTCTTGTTACCGAGCAGACAGAAAGCGATCGTAATCAAGGACATCAGTGCCAAAATCATATAGAACATTGGCGATATACTGTTGTCTCCTGTTTTCGGAGCATCGTCCAACTCGTTGCTGACGTTATCCGTAAACTGGTCACCTTTGGTCGCTCCACCGTTGCCATTGTTGGTTCCGGTGTTGCCCGTGTTTGTTCCTGGAGTACCACTATTGGTTCCGGTGTTGCCGTTGTTCGTTCCCGGAGTACCGTTATTGGTTCCGCTGTTGCCAGTGTCAGTTCCTGGGATACTGTTATCGGTTCCTGGAACACCATTATCTGTTCCACTGTTCCCATTGTTCGTTCCCGGAGTACCGTTGTTGGTTCCTGGAATACCATTATCGGTCCCACCGTTCCCATTGCTCGTTCCGGGAGTACCGTTGTTGATTCCTGGGATACCAGGGTCGGTCCCACTGTTGCCAGTGCTCGTTCCTGGAGTGCCGTTGCCGGTTCCACTGTTGCCAGTGTTGCCTCCGCTGTTACCACCGGAGCCACCACCTGAACGGATCGGCTTCATTGGCACATCGTATTTGACAATGTCAAAATCTACAGAAATCGTACCGCTAGTGTGCGTTTCGTATCCATCCTTCGTTACAACCAGATAGTAATCTGCTTCAGGGAATACCATGTACGCATAGAGTCCATTGACATCGCTATCCTGCTCTGGACTCTTGTTGTCGTGCGGCGGGAAATTTGGAACCGCTGGAAGTGTTACTTTTGTACCCGGAATGCGGCCTTTATCTCTATTCCGCTGTGTATCCGCATAATACAGTGTAACTTTTGCTCCTTCAATTTTCTTGCCCGTGCTCGCATTTCCTGTAGTTTCATCGTAGACCGTACCGTAAGGGTCGACTAATTCCTCAGAAATATTCAGCTCTCCGTTAGCTTTCACGTCGAGTTGCGTTACTTTGAGGAGCAACTCCTCACCCGTCTCCACTTGATAACGAACTTCCATGGTGTACTTCTGTTCGCTTAAGCCTTCCACGGAGAACGTTCCGTTCGAAGCCATTGGAAAAGCCTTAGGACGACCATTTTCCGTAATATAATTACCGTCTCTGTCTTTTAGGTAGATATACATATGGCTGGTATGCAAGCTGTTAAATAGCTCTGTTGTTCCGTCCATTTGTTTGAGCATAATGATACCTACAGCAGTGATATCCGCTGGAATGGTCTCGTCTGTAACACTGCTGTTTACATTTGCTTTTTGTGTAAACTTAACAGGTACATCTCTTCCGCCTACCCGATACAACTTCGTATATGTGATCGTGTAGTCCGTATCAGCTACGGCTGGGACTGCATATTCACCCTTCTCATTCGTCTCAATCTGAAGCTCTTCACCTGTCTTCAGATCAGTCACCGTGATGGATGCATTCGGAATGACTTCTCCTGTATTGTTGTCACGCAGTACACCTTCCAGATAAGGGCGAGTATTTTTAAATTTAGCTTCAGCCGCTTTTTTCTCCGGAATCACACCCGTGCGAACAAAACGTTCAGGGTCTGTCACATAACCATCTTTCGTATAATCGTCCTGCGTTACCGTATACTCGAGAGATGTAGGGAGTCCTTGCACAATAAGTGTCTGGCCATCGGTAAGCTCGAAGCTATCACCGTTCTTGATCATGCCCTTGCTGCCATCTGACTTCTCATAGGCGTAGGACTCATCTGATCCCTCACCTGTGAAGGTGATGGTGTACTTAAACAGCTTACTCTTATCTTCGTCTTTGCCTTTCACTGTGTTGCTGATGAGTAGTCCGCCCTTCAAAACGCGCACGTTCGTGAATGGAGCTTCTTCATCCATGCCTTTCATCACTTCGGAATAATACCGTTCCTCAGGAGTAGTCATGTATTCATCGGTTGTGTAATCTTTTTGGCTAACTGTGTATCTCAGATGTTTAGGCAGGCCTGAAATATCCAGTGTCTCTCCGTCTTTAAGGCGGAAGGTGTCGCCAGACTTGATCGTGCCTGTACTATTATCCGACTTCATGTAAGAGTAACTTTCATCTTTGCCTGTTTCTTCAAAGTGAATGGTGTACTCGAACTCCTTCGTCTTATCGCCACCGTTGCCCATGACCGTATTACTAATAGTCAGCTTGTTAACGGTTCGTTCGTTGATGAAGTCCGCTTTATGATCACCTTTGTTCACAATGGAGCCGGACAGCTCTCTCGTATCAGGTGTGGTCGTATAGCCATCAACGGTCGTATAATCGTCCTCAGTCACGGTATAGACCAGATTCGCAGGCAAAGCAGGAAGTATTGCAGATTCCCCATGCTTGAGGACGATCTTGTCTCCATTTTTGAGCGTTCCAGACGTATTATCCGATTTCTTATAGACATACTCTTCGTCCTGACCTTCACCAGTGAAGGTCACAGTGTATACAAACCCTTTGTTCGGATCACTGCCGTTGCCTTCTACCTTATTGGTAATGGTCAGCTTGCCTTGGGCAGGTGTTGGCACAATCAGTGGCTGATCCGAGGTTACTTTTACCCCGTCTACCCAGAGAGGTTTTCCCGGTGTATTACCTACATATACTTGATAAATCTTTGTTGTAGGCAACCAAGTATTTGTATCAATGTATGTTTCCTTCAGCTCATAGTAGCCTGGGTCAGGGAATAGAAGATTAAGTTTCCCTAAATTATCGGTTTTTCCTTTGATAACTGTAGTTCCGCTGTCTTTTTTATAGAGTGTAAATTCTACATCTTTCAACGGATTTCCATTCGGATCTACTTTTCTCAGAGGCAACAAGGCATTGGAGCTTGAACTACCTGCTACGTCTGAACTGTCCAGTGTACTTTCACTTCTAGCGCTGACAGCACTCAGACTGTCATCGCCCTGCAGTTTTACCTCGTTGCCCATTTTGTCTCCGGCTTTCGCTTTCGATGGATCAACTTCAGTTTGGTATACAAACTGGTAAAACTTATTCGGATTGTTCATTTTGAATTTGAGGACGGTAGTCCCATCTGCACCTGGTGCAACCTCTACTTGAACTTCGCTATTAGGATCGCTCAGGTCGAGGGCTTCACCTCGTTCCAGAGTACCGCTAGCTGTTAGTTTAGCAGGGTAGACGGCCATACTAGGTGATGTCAGCACAAGCTTTCCGTTAACTTCATATCGTAAGTTCATGCCTGCACCCAGGGTATCCTCCAGATAAACGCCCTGCTTCATGTTAAATGGCGGAGTATAGTTTACTGTCCATTCCAACACACCTGGAACAGGTTTAGTTACCGACTTGCCCAGAGTCTGGATCGGTACGATAATCTTACGCTGTTCAGAGACAATCTTTTCTACTCCACCCCAAGACATATGGAGGTCAGCTTTGTTATATACCACTTGCTTGTCCGTGCCATTCGTCGTGTATTCGTTCAAATATTCCTCTAAAGCTTCGTTAGAAGGTCTTGCCTTCACCAAGATCACATAAGGACTCTCCAATTTAGAAAAAGTGAACGTTCCTACGTTGCCATTATGGGTGAAGGAACTTACGACATGAGCGTCAGTGCCCGGTTCAATAATGTTCTTGGCATCGTTTCTCGTACCGTAATCTGTACCTGAACCGTTGTCGGAAAATCCTTTCCAAAGCTCATAGTCTTTACCTTCGGAAAAGGGAACAAACTCCCAGCCTTCAGGCAATGTATCCACTAGCTTCATATTACTAATGACTCGATTACCGCCATCTTTAGCCATTTCTTCTGTGTTATATCCTGGCATGTTTACCCCTAGACGGAAGGTGACTGTCTTGGTTGTCCGGTCATAAGCAGAAATCGTCCATGCATCATTACTATCGTTTCTAATGTAACTGTTAACGTTATTTGGGCTAACATTTTCAAGTGTGCCATCGACTTTCAACGGCCTCGAAGCAAAGAGCATATCCTTGTTCAGCATACGCAGGTGAAGATTGGCATTGTTTTGCGCTTGTCTTACGTTCTCACCATCAATGAGCAAAGCGCGATTAGAACTTGTTTTGCCTACGTTGATGTCCTGTCTGAAAAGGATGTCCGGGTTGGTCTCCAGTGCACGGAAGCTGAAGGATGCGGAACTATCCGTATATCCAGTCACCTTGATTAAATCCGCCACAACTTTACCATCCACCGTTAAAGGGATTGCCTTCATCGTCAGATTGGCTTCACTCGTCTTCAGCGTTCCTGCCTTATACTGCTTCCAAAGCTGTGCGGAAGTTACATTTGCTTTGATCTTCGCAATGGTTTCTGCACTCACTTCGCCAGTTACATCTACGGCGTTGTCCAAGACGTCCAAATTACCGCCATGTACAAGGACGTCATATACCGCTGCATTCGGCAGAGCATATTGCGGGGCAAGGTTAACCGTCCACGTGATGCTACCTTGGTTATAATCCTCTGTAGAAACAGCACCTGATTTGGTGAAATTATGCGCGCCGATGTTAACGATGGCCTCGTCCGTTACTGCTACAGGCCATTTACCCGTCGTTACATCGTTGTTCTGTATACCAGCCGGTGTATCCAAATTCCAGTTGGCGCGAGGATCGATTCTGAAGCTGGAACCACTTATTACTTTGCTTTTAATAATTAAATCCACTTTACCGTTAATATTTCCAAAAGAATACACACCGTTTGCATCTGGTGTAATGGGTGTTAATCCAGATTCGGTACCATCCTCTTGCCATTCAGCCGATACAAAATTCAGCCCGGCAGGTAAACCATTGGTAATCGTAAAGTCTTTCAACCCATTTTTGTTATATCGGTTAACTGTGACTTTCCAGGTAATGGTCTCACTCGCATGATCGTATGAAGCACTGGATTGAATCCAGTCGGGAGCAAAGCTCATCTCCAGCCCAGCCTGTACCAGCATGCTATCGTCTTGTCTCAGTTCCACTTTACCATTCGTATCCCGGTGGTTGCGCCCCAGATTGGTTGGCGGATTCCGATACTCGTAATAATACGATTCCTTAGGAATCCAGGTTTTATATTCTACTTTTGGTTCCGGACCTGTTCCCTGTGGAAAAATGTAAGTCAGCGATCCGTCTGCTCCAACAACTGGTGCTACGTTCTGATCGTTAACTTTGAAGGAGCCCTCCACATAAATGCCGCGTGAATTTCCAGAGCCTGTATTATATGCTGAGGGATTCGTATAAAATGTCTTCCCGTCTAATGGCAATTTGATCGTTTTATCAAACTGATCGGATGCCGATACGGTTGACTGCCAAGTAATCGCGCCTTCTACGAATTGGGCCGGTTGAAGTCCGCGATAACTATACTGATCCCACCTGATCATTCCAGGCGAGGTTAACGTAATACCGTACTCTGCTGTAACATTCGGATTCTCTAGCTGATATGTACTACCAAAGATGTTGACAGGTTTTTTATCGCCATAATTCAATCCCGTTACATCTGCATCAGCTGTCGTTTCGAAACTGAAAGTAACACCTCGTCCAACACCATTGAAAAAGTTATCATCACCATCAAAGACAACTCGAATGCTATTTGGAGTAAAATAGGTAGTACCCAGCTGTTTAGTGCCTGAGTCAGTCTGTGCATACAAGGTTCTGGTCGCTGTCGGAAGCACGACTTCCTTGAAGTGATCTTCTCTTTTCAGCTCAATCCAGTCACCCTTTTGAATGTATTTCTCAGGATCTGCATTCGTTGGATTGGCATCATCCCCATTGACAGGTATCTTGAGCCCTTCCGATTTGAGCGTAAATGGTTGTCGTCCCTTAATAATACCGTTCAGATCAATGACCACATTCCCTTGCTTCAACTCCAGCGGAAAGGATACATTAGATTCCATAAAAATTGCTGTTTTATCCATTGGGACAGCTGCCAGCATTATGGAATTGTCGGGTACATCATATACTGCCTCCGATACTGAAGTTGGTTCTTCCATACTCAGCGAGTCAGTGTCACTAACTGCGCCCATTCCAATATCGTTAGGTACACTCTCTGCATATGCAGCAGTGGAGAACATCACTGTCTGCATAACAAGCATAATTGCCAGAAATAAGGACAATAACGGTTTACCTACATTGCGTCTTTGCTTCAATACGAGAATCTCCTCCATTTCTAAAATTTTCGTCGAAACTGGCATACCTGACCATTATAAATTAGAGGTCTAACCAAATTCTGACCAGCCGTATATTTGCCCTTTAGAGATGATTTGTAATGAGTTGCCTCCATTAAATATGTGCTACATTTATAGCGTTATAATATTGGTTACGAATCTTATATGTAAGCAAAAAAGCGCCCTGTCTACTGATTAACAATCAGTAAACAAAGCGCAAATGGAGAGCCTACATTCCATGTTTAATTCTAATTCCACATCCTATTTATTCCCTGCACACTGTCGATGTGGTCTGTTATTCGATTAAAATCTATTCAGGTATATATGGAAGATCCAGCATCTTCGGAACGTTGACCACATGTTTTTCCGTATACGTGAGAATACCCTCTGCGCCGTATTCACGGCCAATACCCGATTGCTTGAAGCCACCAAAAGGGAACCGAACATCAAGCCCCTGCACAGCAGCTGTATTAATCATGGTTGTTCCAGCTTCGAGTTGACGTGCCAAAGAGATAGCATCCTCTTCTTTTCCCCACACAGAACTCGTAAGTCCATATATGCTCTCATTGTGCAGTTTAATAACCTGCTCTTCATCGTCAAATGGCAGAACTGGAACCGTCGGACCAAACTGTTCCTCCACGACAATCGGATCATGAACATCGCAATCCAAAACAAGCGTAGGTTGCAGATAGTAACCTTGTTCAAACCGCTTTTGATCAAGGATTTGACCGAGAGGGATGACCTTAGCCCCGCGCTTTTGCGCATCTTCAACCAAACCCTGCACATAATCTCTCTGCTTCAAATTATTGACGGGACCTACCGTCGTATTGGAATCAAACGGATCACCAATTCGAATCCAGCGATTAGCCGCCTCTATATATTTTTCCACAAATTCATTATAAATCGAATGGTGTACATATACGCGTTTGGCGATCATACAGATTTGGCCTGTTGTCAGGAAATTAGAGATGACAATCCGGCGCATGGCTCGCTCATCATGAACATCAAAGCTTTCCAAGAAGATTGCCGCATCATTCCCACCAAGCTCCAGCGTCATATCTTTAATCGTTTCGGAAGCGGCTTTGATAATATGCTTCGCTGTTGCAGTTCCACCTGTAAAGGCGATTTTCGTAACCAGAGGATGACTCGTCAGTTCAACGCCCACATCCGCATCACCGTATACAACATTGATTACACCCGCAGGGAACTCACTCGCAATGATCTCGGCCACCTTCGCCGCTGCCAGTGGTGCATATGGACTCGGTTTAAGCACAATCGTGTTGCCCGCAAGCAAGGCAGGAGCAATCTTAATTGTAGATAGAGCAATCGGGTAGTTCCATGGACTAATCGCTGCTACCACACCGATCGGATCATAGGATACAATCGTTTTACCATGGTCATGCTCGTGGATTTCTTCTGCCAGAACGGATGCAGCTTCATTACAAGCAAAATCCATCCACATCAGCGAAACAAAAATTTCACCGTGTGCATCATACAGAGGCTTGCCATGCTCTCTAGACAGCAAATGCACAATGTCATTCTCCGCTGCTTTAATTTTCTCTATCGCCTTGCGCATCCGAGTAATGCGTTCGTCAATGGAGGTCTGTTTCCACGTTTTAAAAGCCCCTGACGCCGCTTCAATGGCGGTGACCGCTTGTTCTTTGGTCGTGACAGGGAAATAACCTACGATCTCAGTTGGATTGGCCGGATTCTCTTTTGCTAACTGCGAAAGGGATTTTACATGTTGACCGTTAATGAAGGCTTCAACTGTAACTGTCTCTTGATCTGCTTGAATTGTCATATGAAATTCCCTCCCTTAACTCCATACTTCTTCTGCAATCTCCTTCACGTAACGAAGTTTACGCCATTGTTGTTCTTCAGTTAGAATGTTGCCTTCCTCGGTGGAAGAAAAGCCACATTGTGGACTCAAGCAAAGTTGATCAAGGGGAACGTAAGTTGCCGCTTCTGCAATCCGGGCTTTGATCTGCTCTTTATTTTCTAACTCGCCGGTTTTCGATGTGATTAAACCAAGCACGATTTTCAAATCTGTTCGATTCACATATTTTAATGGCTCGAAACTACCTGAGCGCTCATCGTCAAATTCTAAAAATAACCCATCTACATTTAAGCCTCCAAAAATAACTTCAGAAGCATAATCGTAACCACCTGTTGAGAAAAAGTTGGATTTATAGTTACCCCGACAAATATGCATCGTTACAACTAAATCCGCCGGTTTATGAGCCAAAGTTTCATTAATCATACGTTGCATCGTTTTCAATTCTACTGCCGGTTCCAACCCTTTAGCGCGCAGTTTATCATGACCAGCCTCTGAGAATAGGTCTGCCCAAGCTGTATCATCTAATTGCAGATAACGACATCCTGCGTCATAAAAGGCTTGAATGACCTTTTGATAGGCCGCAATCGTATCCTGAAGAAATTGCTCCCGATCCGTATAGCTGTTGGCGCCGTTTTCCAATCGATAGAGAAGCATATTCGGACTTGGAATAGTTTGTTTTGCCACGGCGTCACCTGCATGTTTTTTCAAAAACTTAAAATGATCCACAAAGGGATGCGTAGAGAAATCGACCTTACCCACAACTCGAATTCCGCCCTTGCGAGTCTGCATGTTATGGAATTTAGGTCCATCAATTTCCTCATACAGCTCTACACCGTCCAAACCACCCAGGAAATCAAAGTGCCACCAGCTTCTGCGAAACTCACCATCCGTAATCGCGAGTACGCCATTTTCTTTTTGTTTCTCAATCAATCCGATGATCTCTTGATCTTCCACATCTCTTAGTTCTTCATATGTAATAGTGCCAGCTTTATATTGTTCACGCGCCTGACTCAAGATCGCAGGACGTAGGAAGCTTCCAACATGATCGTTACGGAATGGTATCATAGAAAAATCTCCTTCTAACTTTTAGTTTCCTGAGTATAGCATGATCAAAATGATTACCTGTAATATGAAAAAAGCATGACTGGTCATAGCTTTTAGCAATAACAAAAAGCCCTCAACAAGAAAAAAATCCACAACCTCATAGGGTCGTGGATTTATATAATGGAGCGCCAGCATTGATGATTATAGCTGCTTAATGATGCCTTCCAGCTCATCGACCAAGCCTTTTGCACGTTCAAAATTGGTATCTTTCAAAGCCAATTCGATTTGCATTTCAACAGCCTTTTTATTTTGTTCATTTTGCAAATAGTCTTTATCGAAATGACTGGCGTATATCATCTGTCTGAATTTGCGCATGCTCATTTTTCTGATCGTCTTATTCTCAATAATGAGTACATAATCCATACCGTTGACGACCGAATAGAAATCATGCGAAACCATGAGGATCGCGCCTTGATATTCTTCGATAGCTTTCTCCAGTGCAATCTGCGAATAGATATCCAGATGGCTTGTCGGTTCGTCAAGAAGCAACAGGTCAGCTTGAACCCCGGCAGCTTTAGCCAATTGAAGCATGTTTTTTTCGCCGCCGGACAGTGATTCGATCTTTTGATCCAGGATTTCGCCTTCAAAGCCGTAGTTTACAAGATAAGCTCTGATCTCATCATACGTTTCAAACCCGGCATCGATGAATTCATGTAGGATTGTATTCGAATCTTTGAGCGTTTCGCCTTGAAGCTGTGATAAATAAGCCGATTTGAGATCCTCATTGATTTCGATGGATGGCTGATTGTTTTTGAAAATATCCCGAAGCAACGTTGTTTTTCCGGTACCATTGGGGCCGATGATGGCCACTTTATCTGTCGATTTGATCTCGAAGTTCACATCTTGCAGAACTAGCTCATCAAAGGAAACACTATAGTTATTGACCTTGATCGCGATGCTGTCTTTCACTTGATGATCCAGGCCAAACCGAATATTCGGCTGCTTGATGTCGACAAACGGTGCTTTGATTCTGCGCGCTTCCAAACGTTCTTGAAATTTCACTCTCGCTTTTAACGCTCTTCCTCTGGAGGCTTCCGAATTAATCGTTGCTATGGCTCTGAGATTTTCGATGACACCGTCGTATCTTTCGATCTCTTCCGCTTCAGCAACTGCGATTTCCTGCAGTTCAATCTTCGTCTGAAGCAAGGAGAAATTGTACTCGATATATCGTCCATCGAACTCCTGAAGCTCCATGTTCTCAAGGTGAATGATTTTGTTGAAGCAATGATTCAACAGATAGCGGTTATGCGTAACGACCAGTAACATGCCTTTATGGGAATTAATCAATTTTTTAAGCGCATTGAGGTTTTCAAAGTCTAGAAATACATCCGGCTCATCCATGATCATCAGATCCGGACTGCGGAGCATTTCCTTCATGACTTGAACAAGCTTGAATTCCCCGCCGCTTAAGGACGATAGGCTTGCATCTTTCAGCTTCATGAGGTTGGCCAGATTCAACTGTTTATGAATGGTATTTTCATAATCATCTCCACCCATGGCCTCCAGTGCGTCCAAAGCCGATTGCACTTTTTCCATCAGTGAATCCATATCCGATGTGTTGGCCATTTCCCCATAAATCGCTGTGATCTCATCCTGAAGCTTGATAAATTCTTCTGCGATATATTCAAAAACCGTCATTTCTGTCGTTGGGTCTACCTGTGAGAACTGACTCATATACCCGATTGTGCAATCCGGATCGATCTCCAGCTTTCCCTCGAACAAATGTCTTTCCGGGTCCATCAAGATTTCAATCAACGTACTCTTGCCACTACCGCTTGTGCCGATAAAAGCGCAGTGTTGGCCCTCTTCGAGTGTAAATGAAATGTCTTTATAAAGTTCTTTCTGCGGAAAAGAAAAAGATAAGTTTTGGGCTTTGATCATGGTGTTACCTTTCTTGGTATCTAGAATAGTAATTTATTGTTTGGGGTTGTTACAGAACGTAAGTTTGAATAAACCTGAGGTTGTCGATTCTCAGCGTAACACTGATTGAGGGCAAGTACAATTGATTTGTATTTCTAGGCCGAAACCAAAGTTTGGCTATGTCGATTACGCATATGACCAAAGAAACCATGTCTTAAAGAGGAATCTGTATGCCGCCATATGAGGATAAGGCTTTCTACATCCTCTATATTCTCTTTAAACTGCACGTTTAAGGGTATCCTTCGTCGGATGTCCCTGTCGTTATGCGTTATTACGGACGACTAAATAGCTTCATAAAATGGATGTAAATCGGATGGACCATAAGACCAGTCGGGCTTACGGAGTATCTTTTTCCCGTATCCAATCGGCGAATATGTTCCATTTCCTCAGCATTCAACTCAAAATCAAATAATTCACTGTTCTCTCGTATTCTTCGCGAATTTGATGATTTCGGGATTGCAATAATACTCCGCTCCAGATGCCAGCGCAAAATGACTTGTGCCACCGACTTTCGGTGCTTTCTAGCGATTGTAAGCAGTTCGGGGTGCTCCAGCAGTTCTTTGCTCCCCTGACCTAACGGGCCCCAGGCCTCGTGCAGAATCTGATTTTTCACCATATACTCATGCAACTCTCGTTGTTGGAATTCCGGGTGTGTCTCGATCTGATTCACCATGGGCAAAATCCGGGCATGTTTCTTAAGATGCTCCAAATTCTTGATCTCAAAATTAGCTACGCCTATGACTTTGATCCGGCCTTCGTCGTACAACTCTTCCATCGCTCTCCAGGCATCCACATAATGGGCACCGGCAAAATGAATTAAATACATATCGAGATACGTTACGTTTAGTCTTTGGCAAGTTCGCTCAAATGTCTTTTTCGTCGCATGATATCCGAGATCCGTTGTCCAAGCTTTCGAGGTAATAAAGAAATCTTCCCGAGGAATGTCACTTTTTTGAATGACTCGGCCTAGCGCTACTTCATTCCCGTAAATTTTCGCTGTATCAAAATGGCGGTATCCGATTCGAATCGCCTCTTCAACCGTTTTTTCGAAAGATTCCCCCTGCTTGATCTTATATAGGCCGAATCCGAGTTGCGGAATATCGACTCCGTTTGCTGCTTGCATTGTACGTTTCATCGAAGATCGTCCCTTTCATTGGTTCGGGATCGTGATTCCGTGGCTGGCTCCTCACATTGTTCAAATAGCTTATCAATCTCGCTCGCCAAGTTTTTCAACGACTTCAGCTTGCTTCCGGCGTCCAGCCGATAAAAGTTACGAGTTCCTTCTTTGTGAACGCTGATAATCTGCGCTTCTTTCAGTATTTTCAGGTGATGTGATACAGCAGGCCGGGAGAGGTGTGTTTGCACTCTGATCTCACCCACACGCATGCCCGTTTTCTGCGGTCCTTGAATTAAAGCCATCAATATCGCCTGCCGAGTCTCGTCTCCGATGGCATTCAGTACCTTCTGGTTGTTCTTAAATTCGGTCGCGATTGTATTCAAAAATTGCTGTTCGACGGGAATCTCCTCTTTTCGTTGAACCGTTTAATTCTTTTGACGAATATAAGATACCACGATCTCAGACACAGCAGTACTTCGGGAAAGAAATCCAAGAACAACATTTTTCCAATTTCACAGGATTTTTAGAGAAATTGCTGTGACTTGTGGTGATAAGGTTGACCATGTTATCTAGAGGGTCTCGTTTTATATGCTAGACAATATTTTGAAAATCAAATGTGTTAAACTTAAACGAGCATTGCCCGTCTATTCTAATGAATGCTACATACCTGAATGTACGCCGCTTATACAACAAATATAGTTAGAAAGGAACTGCCATGAAGCGTTCTCTGAAGCAACCAATGAAGTCATTATTAATGCCTGTGATTCCCGGTGGAATCATGACGATTCTTATATTTTATTTGGATTACTTCCAATTCCAACTTGTTGAAAAGTTCATACTGTATGCGGCATTCGTCATCGTTCCTCTTGTCATTTTACTTTTGAGATATGATGCACAGAATAAACAGCAACGAATAATGTTTGTTCTTATGAAGTGGCTTCAATATCCGGCCGCGCTTCTTACCCTATTTTCCGTCATGAGCAATAAGATGTGGAGTTTCGAAGGCACGGTAATACCAGGCATGCTCTCCCTGGGTTGGCTACTGTTCACACTACTGCTGGGCATCTATGGCTTGACCACAATTGTGATGGCTAAAGGAAAAGCAGCGGAAATAGCCATTGGCGCGGGACTTGTTTACTTTTTTATCGGGGGAATATGGTTTACGTTATATCAATATCAAGTGGAGCTTTTCAATGCCAATGTTACTACGCATGCCTTGAGCTCGGTTCACTTTCATTTCTCATCTGCGATCGTTCCAATTTTCATTGGTGCACTGGGACGGATTATGGCGAAAAAAAACTGGTATCCCTGGGTCGTTGCCATCGATATTATCGGACCGCTATTGATTGCTTTTGGTATGATTTTCTCCAAACCGATCGAGTACGTTGGTGTCGCTTTGTTCGCTTGTAATATTGTGGTTTATACGGCTTATCTCCTGGCTTACTTGCGGAAAAACGCTTTGAATATGAAGGCATCCTTCTTCCTAGGCCTTTCTTGTCTAGCCTTTTACACGGTTGTTGTCATCTCCATCTTCTATCCGTTACTGAAAAATATGTATTCCTTAACCATACTCGACTTTATTCCTATTTACGGAGCTCTACACGCATTTGGTTTTGTCTTATGCGGATTGATTGGTTGGGTGTACATGGTAAACTCTATTCAGGAGAAAAAGATGGCCAAGGAGAATAGATGGGTTGGTACATCTTTATGAGTTGGGTGAACATGGTTTTAGGCTAACCCATCGGCTTCGTATGAGTAGTTTAGTCAGGTTCGTGCTATAATAGGGATCACATAAATAACATTCATCATTTGCCAGATGGCGATGATTAAGGAGATTGAATCTTGACGAACAACCATGATAGTGGAGCAGTTAACGGACTACCAGAGAACTTTGAAGAGCTCAAACGAGCGGCTAATCGGTCTTCAAGCTGGAGAGACAGACTGAACGCGGTGAACGAATTGGGGAACTGGGACACAGAACCTACCATTAAGTTACTGCAGAATGTTTTGAAAAATGATCAAGTGTTCCAAGTGCGCGAAGCCGCATATCTCAAGCTCAAACAGTTGGGTGAAGAAGTACAAATGCCTGCCAAAAACAAAGGCGAGCTGTTTAAAGGTACGAACAAAATTTTGCTACGGATCAAAAAAAGCCTTCCCGAAGGTCACACATTTGAGGAATTCAAGGAAAAACTGCAAAAAACACGTCTGGATCTCTATGATACTTACGAGGGCGACAAAGATGCTGAGTTCGACTCCTGGCTCCATGGTATTTGGGAGACACTAGGTAGAAGATAAGATGGCTGCCGTTCACCGTATGAATAGCAGATTGCAAAATAATAGCCGAGTAAAAAGCCACTTCAAAAAATGGAGTGGCTTCTTTATTTCTTCAGGGTCATCTCCATCAGATCAATGTCACTAGAGCACCTGTTCATAAAACATCCTTCTTCCTGTATATCCCAATACATTTATTTACTAGTATAATAGTGGAAACCAACAAACATTTTGAAATAGAAGGAGAGCTGTTATGGAATATCATGTATCCATACATGGGAATGATCAAGGAAAAGGAACCGCAGATCAACCCCTTCGTACCATATCACGCGCTGCGGCTCATGCCATGGCTGGTGATACCGTTATTGTTCATGCGGGAGTATACAGGGAATGGGTCAACCCGACGAATGGAGGAACAGCCGAGCATCGAATCGTGTATCGATCCGCAGGAGACGGTGAAGTCGTCATTACAGGAGCTGAGCGGGTTACCGACTGGAAAGCTGAAGGAAATGACGTTTGGAGCACAGAAGTGCTGAATTCCATCTTTTCCGTTCGTAATCCCTTTGAAGTGGAGCTTAGTGGAGACTGGTTGTTCGACGGGCCCTTCCCAGTTCATCTCGGCGATGTCTATTTGGATGGAAAGTCATTGTATGAATGTGCTCATGTTGAAAGCGTTCACAATCCGGAGGTTTGGCCCGAAGCCAAGTATTCCGAGGATTCACTGTTGAAATGGTATGCCGAGGTCGATTCTACGACGACGAAGATTTGGGCTAATTTTGGCGGAAAAGATCCTAGAAAAGAAAATGTAGAAATTAATGTACGTCCTTATTGCTTCTGGCCTGAGAAGCCAGGATTGAACTATATCACCGTGAGTGGCTTCATATTGCGTCAAGCTTCGCCTCAATGGGCGCCACCTACGGACTACCAGGAAGGTCTGATCGGACCACACTGGAGCAAGGGCTGGATTATCGAAAACAATATAATCAGTGAATCCAAATGTGTTGGTATTAGCCTAGGTACCGAAATGGGTACAGGGCACACCAACTCTTTGGAAAAGCGCAGTAAAGGTGGGACACAACGGGAGCAGGAAGTTATTTTACGAGCATTACGCTCCGGCTGGCATAAAGATCACGTCGGCAGTCACATCGTTCGAGGTAATGTAATTCATGATTGTGAACAGGCCGGTATTGTGGGCCATATGGGAGCAGCCTTCAGCCACATTTACCAGAATCGGATTTATAATATTCATCATAAACGGCTCAGACACGGTGCTGAAGTTGCGGGAATTAAACTGCATGCTGCACTGGATACTCAAATTAGCGAAAATATAATGTACAGTTGTTACCGAGCGCTTTGGCTTGACTGGCAGGCACAGGGCACTCGGATCAGCCGCAATGTATTTTTTGACAACATTTCAGAAGACCTCTTCGTTGAGGTGTGCCATGGTCCATATATGGTTGATCATAATCTATTCCTCTCACCTATGAATTTCAGAAATATGGCTCAGGGCGGGGCGTTTGCCCATAATTTATTCGCAGGTCGATTTGTCGTTCGTTCCGAGATCACACGGATTACGCCATATCACTTCCCTCATGAGACAGCCATGGCGGGATACTCCAATATCACTGGAGGCGACGACAGGTACTACAACAATATCTTCTTGGGGGATAATGACGCCGACGCCAATAAGGAACCTGTTCCAATCACCTTTTTTGAACATCTTCCCCTCAAACCAAGGGATGCCGTTGGAGAGAACGGGAAGACGGTTATGGATGGTGTGCCGGACGATTCCATTTGTTATCTGCATGCTGTGGGACTTGGTGGCTACGATCAACATCCGAATGTGAAAGATAAGAAGTGGTGGGAATACACCAAAGAAGAGCTTATGGAGCTTGGCGATGCCGCGAAGGATTTCTTTATAGGCAATGCCGTTCTCCCGGTAGCTATGGGTGGCAATGTATATCTCAATCATGCGGTTCCAAGTACTCACGAATCCGATGGGAAGGTCTCTAAACAGAAGGGCATAAACGTTGAGATTGATCCTGCTCTAGGTAAGGTGCAGATTCAGATCAATGAGGCCGAATTGCTTCGAGGTACCTCTGCCATGGTGATTACTACCGACCTGCTCGGAAAAACGTATCACGCCGATATGAAGTACGAGGAACCCGACAGCACTCCCTATCGCTTAGATTCTGACTTTATCGGCACAAAAAGACCGGATGCAGATGTTACACCAGGTCCGTTTGAGTTAAGGGAGAAGGGTATTGTTGAGTTTGGGATTTAGTTTGTTATTGAGGGTCCAGTCACTTTGGGTGACTGGATCTTTTTTGTGTGAAGCCTATATTCCGATAATCAGAAAATAAGGCTCTAATTGAAACGAGGCTCTGATTTTATTTGAGATAGCCTCTTACTTCAAAACATAAGAAAATAAGTGTGAAGATCACTTTTGACTTGCAACTGCTCAACGGAACTTTTTTTCTCTAAATACTATATTGTAACTTTACATGGAAATTAAAAATACATATATATTAATATATATGTATTTTATTGTATATTTACAATTTAAATAAAAATGGTAATATATCCAAAGGGAATAACAGTAAGTATTTCATAAAATTATATTTAGGAGGAGAATAACTTGATCAAAAATAAAATTTTATCACTGTTGCTTTGTGTTTCTTTGTTCGCAGTATCCACTCCACAAACATTTGCTAACGGTGCAGTTGATCCAAATCCCAACACTGAAAGAGTGCTCACTGAAAAAATAAAGAGTGATACTTTAGAGATAATAGAAAACTCTAGAGGTTCAAATAGTGTCCAACCTCAGAGTGAAGTTCGTCCAGCTAATATCTTTAGGATTGTTATGGAGGCAGCTAAATTGCTCTTTGGAGCAACTAAAACATATAATAAAGTTACAGAGGCCTATGTTGAGAATGCTATCGAAAATGAGTTTAAAGATGAACTTCCTTTCTTAGTCACTCGGAATTCTTTAATTGAGGAATTTTGGCTTATTGGCACGAATGAATATGTGGAACTTAAATTCGGTACTAGTGACCGAGGATTAGAACATATCTTAAGCAAACATCATCCAAAATATTGGACTGGTCTAGGATACAGAGAATATAATTCATTTTTCAACGACACCACCAGCATGAGAGATATTATAAGTATTATTGCAGTAGTAGCAAATCAAACCCAAAACAATAAAAATAAAATAATCGCAAACAACAGTGGTAACGTTTCAGTAGATGGTACTTATGACGGTAAAAAGTATAGACTTGTTGTTAGTAGCGACTATGAAGTAGTAACTTTATATCCTTTGGGCTGGAACGTAGCTGAATCTAAATAATTTTAATAAATATATTTCGTTAAGAGGATCGATATTTGGAGGGCTTATGGTTTCCATTCAAACGTTTCTTATTCCACCGCAACAATCACTTCCAGAAGTATATTCTTGTATGGGGACTGAAGAGTTGCGAGAGCTTTTTGTCGCAGTTGAACATTTTGAAAGTTTATATGTTGGCCAGAGTGATGAAATTCCTATGAAGAGTAATGAGCTTAATATTGCCGTTATTGTTCAAGATACTCACCAACTACTGATTGGATTTGAACAGTGGGGATTAGATTTGTGGGGATGCTATTTGTCAGTCTTAAAAATTTATATTGAAAGTGGATTTGAATATGGTGAAGGAATATACGGTATCGATCCAAAGTTGATATGCTTTAAAAAGATTGATAATAGGTTGATAGAAGTAACTCTAAAATATGATCCATTGCACGTAGAAAAGACCATATCTCAATTTATTTTAGAAGAACGTGATTTTCTTCAACAACTCATTACTGGAGCATCCAATTTTTATGCTTATATGAATAGCTACAATATCCATACAAGTAAAAAAACACTGAACTTCCTCTCTCAAACAATAGAGTTGTTAAAACAAACATATTCGAAAGAATTGTGAGGCGATTTTTTGCATGCGAAGATTAAAAGTATTTAGTATTGTTTGTGTTCTTTTCTTTGGAATTTCTACCACTATCTTTGCTAATGAGTCTACTTCAAATAGTGAAGCTTCGGAATTTATATTGAGAGAGTATCTTGAGGCCTCGGTTAATCAAGACTATGAGAGACTTAGTAGATTGACTGAAGACCATCGTTATAACAGTTTAGAAGAGAAGCAACAAGAGTATAAATCTTCTCTGGAGAATCCTTCAGAAGTACCTCTTTCATTTACAATCATTGATCAACAAAGAGTTAGTGATAAGGAATATAATTATAGTGTGAAGCTAGAATTTCCAGACAATGAAATAATAAACCTACCAATAAACATGAAAAATATCAATGAAAACTGGAAAGTAATTATAAGTACACAGCCAGTCAACGAGCAAAAGGGTTACGAAATAATAGAGCACGCTGATGACAATCTGATGATCCAAAAGAATCAAGCCCTAGCTGAACCTCAGCCTAGCACAAAATGCACTTGGAGCTTTTCAGAGAGAGTAGATGGACGCACATTCACCTCTTTGTGCAAAAAATTCGACTTATCTACCAAAGACTATAGAACAACTCTAAATCTTCAACAGTATAACGATCATAAAGATAAAATTATTCCTCTTATTAAATATGAAATATTTGAAACTAAGTTCTTTGGAGATAATCTTTGGGGATACACTGATGTATACGGAGAAAAAAAAGGAGTTGGCTTCAAAGCTGAAATTTTTGGAGATACTTTAAAAGCAACTAACTGTTATATCAAATTTTCAATTGAAAATAGCAAGAATACAGTTACTACCTTTAAAGGATTTGGGGAATTATATAGTTTCTGACCAAATGGGGCTGCCCATTTCATATTAATTAGAATGTCGACACCCCAAATCATTACAATTATTTATCATCCTTTATGTACATTAGATTAGACGTAAAGGCTCGTAATTACGTAGGGAGAGTAAATTATCCTACTTATACGAGCCTTTTGTTTGTTCCAGAACGATTCAACACATTGCTTTTGGAGAAGTTTGGTGATTTCATTCCTTTTTTCTTGGCTTCCCTCTCAAGGACATATATGTCCCAATCCTTAGGACATATTCCACTGGTCCGCTACTAAATTTTTTGAGATATAGATGACTGAACAATAATTGAATACCATATACAGAGAGTGCAATAATCACTCCAGCAAATACTCCAGCACGGCCAAACAGCCCCAATCCATATCCATAATAAATCGTTGTACAGATTACACTCTGCATTAGATAATTGGTCAATGAGAGACGACCAACCGCCTCGAACTTGACGAATATACTAGCTCGACTGTTTACAGAATAAAGTAGAGCAAACAAGTAAATGTAGCCTAGTGCGAGCAGTATCCCTCCCAACATCGATCCAAATTCGATGCACAACCAGTCTTCGGCATTGAATTTGGGTCGTAGCACACTATAAACTTTAAGCAGCAAACCGATTGGTAGCAGAAACAAAGCACGGCGAATATACATAGATCGCATCGCTAGTGGATCATTAAATGTACCAATTCTAGCAGCACGCATGCCAAGCAGAAACATTGGTAGTGTCATAAGAGGAGCTAACACCAAGGCTAACAGGAGTATCCCTTTATCCGACTCCCCACCGAATGGACTAACACTATTACTAAAATCTCTAATCTCTGTGTAGCTACCGTTTCCAAAAACATTCTGACTCTGTATGATATAACTCTCCATATGTGTCGATACATCAGCAATTGGATTCATTGGATTGAACTTCAGAATATCCAGCAATCCAACTCCGGTGAGTAGCATTAACGCCAAGATAAATAACGTTTTTGGATTTCGATTTAGAAACAGAAGCAAGAAGAATCCGAGTACACCGTAGATCGTCAAGATATCCCCTTCCCATAGATAAGTTATGTGAAGTATCCCAATAACCAACAACAGTAGGAAACGACGAGCCAAATGGTATTTCGGTCGTAAATCTCGTGATTCTAGACTTTCAGCCAGCTTAATCATTCCAAAACCGAACATAAATGCAAAAATCGGCATAAAACTACCCACCACAGTGATAAGAAGTAAGGAGTGAAGAGTGCGGTCTGCACCATCGATTCCTAACAGTTGGGGTTCACTCTGTCCAAACATTCCGTATTGGAAAGCCAGCATATTCGCCAACACAATGCCTATCAGACTGAATCCACGTAGCCCATCAATTAATTGGACGCGATTTTTTGATGAGTTCAAACAATCACCTCTTTTTTTATACTCGGCCTTATATCTATCCTTTTATTTACTGTATATTTTTCAAATCCTATATAGATTAAAAATAGAGACTTACTTAGGCGACATTTCTTTTTATAAAAAGTGCTTGAGGGCTGAGACCTAGTATTTCTCCTCGCTCTTCATTCAAATTCAGTTTACATGGTATCATATAAAATTAAAAATTTAATTGATTACTTAATCACTTGCTTGTGTGACAGTCTTTATAACCAATAGGCAGGGCAGTCCCCCCTCACGAAGTGGGTACACTTCCACGCTCGGAAAGTATAAAATGTAGAAATTTCTCCCTTACTTGTGGTATGGTTCACCCCGATTGATCTTCACTGCGCGATAAATCTGTTCTACCAGCACCAGCCGCATTAACTGATGCGGCAGGGTCATGCGCCCGAAGCTTAAGCGCTGCTTCGCGCGGCGCAACACCTCATCGGAGAGCCCGTGGCTTCCTCCGATGACAAACACGACATGGCTCGTCCCATACGTGCCGAGCTTGTCGATCTCCATAGCCAGCTCCTCCGAACTCCAGAGCTGGCCATCCAGTGCGAGCGCGACGACATGCGCCTCGCTCTTCACATGCGCGAGGATGCGTTCGCCCTCGCGCTCTTTTACCGCCCGCACCTCAGCTTCGCTCAGGGTATCGGGCGCTTTCTCGTCTGCGACCTCGATCATCTGAAACTTGATGTACGGGGCGAGCCGCTTGGCATATTCCTGAATGCCCAGCGTTAAATATTTTTCCTTCAATTTGCCTACGCCAATAATTTGAATTAACATCTCATCATTCCTCCTGAATCGTCGTCTTGCCATCCATCTATATGTTAGATGCTTCAATCGCATCGTTCATGCAAACCAAGTTCATTCCAAAACTCTAACGATCACCACAAACCTTATCCAGCTCGAATCGCCCACTTTTAAAATCTCCCATGCCACAGCCGCTCGCTCCCTACAAACGCAAAAAGAGCGCTCAACACGCTCTCTCTGCACCTTGCTGTGATGTTCATACCGGATCGAACCAAGTCTAACGCCAGAAGCACTACCGCTACGCTACTACGCCATGCACAACGATATCCCATAGCAACATCCAATAGCACCCCTGGCGGCCTGCTCTACAGTACGCTAAACGACAAGGAATTCCGCGTGCTGATCGCACTCAGCGCATTTGGCAGGCGGGTCCCAGTCGGCAAATTCCGTCTCCTTCAGATCCACGATATCTGGAGCGTCCTCATATTCATCTACAAACATGTCGATGGCAATGTCCACGTGTTCTTTGCATACAACGTACATCCGTCAAGCATCCTTTCTGTCACCAGCTATGTTCCCGATTCACAACCGCTTATCCCATTACAGGATAGCCACTTCTCAGTTCTATCACACCTGCCGCGGAAAAGAAACCCCCACCTCGCAGATCGGCGCAAAAACTTGCCACTCTTGCACCAAAAAAAGCCTCTTCCTCAAGATGTGCACATCTATCTTTCCCATAAGATCAAAAAAGCACCCCCTCAACAATACCCACCTCAGTCAGGTATCCTTGCTGGAATGCTTCAACTTTAATTTAACTCCAAGCGCATTCACGCTCTTGCACTCATCCTTGCTTTACCCTTGTCGTTACCTTTACGCTATCCTCAACTTGCTTCTTACCCCCAGCTACCAGCCTACTCCAATCCCGACTGAGCCTTCGTGAGCAATTTCCCGCCTTGAAAAGCAATTACCGCGTTGCCGCCGTTGCCAGCTGTACCTTTATAGTTGTACACGACCATGTTCTCCGCTTCACTTAGCGCTTCACCTTCACCGCCTAGAATATTGATGACCTCTTCCACGGTCATGCCAACCTCCAGCTTCTCATACTGGGCAAACGTAATCAGCACCCCGTCTCCTTTTCCAGCAGATCCGTTGTTTCCTCCAGCTGTCGGTGTTTTGCCACCCGTCCCTTGTCCAGCAACGCCAGCTGTACCAAATTCATTCAGCTTTTTCTCAAGTGCAGCAATTTTCTGCGCCTGCTCATCGCTTTTAATTCCCTGCTCGGTCAGCTTTTTCTCCAGGCCAGCAATCTTCTCCTGCAACGCGCTCGTATCTACTGATGCAGCTGGTGTGCTCTCCGATCCACAAGCAGATAACAACAGCATCGATAGTGCCAAGCTTGTTCCTCCAAGTACCTTTTTCTTCAACAGATTCATCTCCGAATCCCTCCATTTTCAGATTAGCTAGCCAGATCACACGTTATCCAGCTGTTATTTGCAACAACGATCTATGTAAACACATTAAGAACAGTTTACCATACAGGCGAACAAATGTATCTGCGCCTTTCGCTCCAAGTCTTTCTGTCTATATAAATTGAACTAAAGATTTTACACAGTCCACTCCGATGACAGAATAACCTGGAAAGTAGCGGTTATCCCCAGATTTTTTTTAATTCCCTTTTCCAAAGGGAAAATCCGGTGATAAGCGTATGCTTCCGATGTAGCTTTCTTGCAGAAAGCTTTCAGGCGAGCGCTTCGCTTTTCCAGGTTTTTTCTGTCCTCTTCGTTAACGTGTAAAAGAATAGTCCAACTTATATAGTTGTGTCCTGCCCTACCTTCAGGCTCTACCTCATGCCCCATGAACATAAAAAGAGTGGTCAGATATATTCTGATCACTCTCTCTACTATCATCTGTCTCATGATCACCTTATCAGTATGGCCATGTTCCATGACATATGATCATTTCAGTGAAACAACCTGCAAATCATGCTCCACGGTCACAGCCCCACAAACTTCATAAAACTCAGCAAGCCTTACTCCGGCTTATCCGTCAGCTTCACAGACACTTTCTCCGCTTTGCCATCCCGATAGAACGAGACCTCTATTGAATCGCCGATCTTTTTCTTATCGTACAGGAATTTCCGCAGGTCCAGCGTGGAGGTAATTTTTTGCCCATCAAATTCCGTAATCACATCGTTCAGCTTCATGCCTGCCTCGGATGCCGGGCCGGAAGCCTCTAATACGACCACACCGCTATCCACGTGGGATGGCAGTTTGAGGTCCTTGCGCTGATCATCATCCAGTGGAGCATACGGATTACTCAGATCAACGGTGTACACGCCAAGATAAGGACGGGATACTTTGCCGTTCAGCAAAAGGGAATCCACCGTTTTCATCACTTCGTTCATCGGAATAGCGAAGCCGAGACCCTCAACGCCGGTATCCGAAATTTTCATCGTGTTGATGCCTACAACCTTGCCGTTCAGATCAACCAGTGCTCCGCCGCTGTTGCCTTCGTTAATGGCTGCATCCGTCTGAATGACGTTTTGCTCCCAGTCATATACCCCATCCTGATTAATGGATACAGGCAAAATCCGATCTGTGTAACTAACGATTCCCGAGGTCAGCGTACCCCCAAGTCCCAGCGGGTTACCGATCGCCAGCACCGTCTGGCCGCGTTGCAGCTTGCTGGAATCACCGATTTCTGCCGCCGCTCCGAGGCCTTTGTCGTCCGTTGACAGTACCGCGATGTCACTCACCCGGTCTTTACCTACCAGTTTGGCTTTATGTGTTTCCCCGTCCACCGTCACGATCTCCAGATCACTGGCACCTTCCACGACGTGGTGATTGGTCATAATGTAGGCTTTGCCATCTTCTTTTTTGAAAATAACCCCAGACCCCAGCGCGGAATCTTCCATCGACAGGCTACTGCCTGTTTTATGATTCACGATGCTGACAACAGAAGGACGTACTTCTGCCGCCGCGTTGATGATGCGGTCGTAAGGATCAGCGACCTGTGCTGTCTGTGCAGTTCCACTACCTTGACCTGCCGCATTCGCCAGAGGTAATTGCGTTGCAGGCTGGCTGATGAAGCTGAACAGCGTAACCGTCACGATGGAGCTAATCACCGAACTGATCACAGCTACCTTGACGGTAGAACTGAATTCCGAGCGTGATCTACGCGGATTGCTCCAGCGATCACGTGCGCGTTTTCCGCCTCCCGGGCGGATGATCTGAAGTTTGCCTTTCTGTTCAGGTTCGGCGCGTCTTGATACCTTGGTTGAATAAAAATCGTCTCCAAACAATCCCATCGTGATCCTCTCCCCTTCGTTGTCACGCATCAAGACCCTGACTGCCGCCCAAGTTATTGCATGGATGACCAGTGAAACTCCCTGTTTCCCCATGCCTTTTTGCTTTTTAACAAAATGGTCTTGCACATCGCTACATTCCCGAACAAGGCCAGGAACGAACGTATATATACAACAGGATGGCACTGCATCCGTGTGCTCTATCAATCATGCTCTCGCCTATTGCGAGATTTGAGATTCCATTTCATACGCAAAAACAGCCAAAATCATAATACTCCTTATATACTAAACACTTTATATCCCAAAAAGTTGCATAATTACGTAAATAAACGTAAATTTTCGCGACAACTCCCTTAACAATAAAGGTTCATACTATCTATCACCACAAAATGGGATACGCTAAGCGCTATTCTTTCGAATTCATCAAACTTTTCAATCCCAACTCATTCCAAATTCAAAGCGGTACAGCTACAGTTTCAGCATACACATCCCGCCCGGAGAATGTTAGCGGCAAAAAGAGGAATGTTTTCCACCCAGCCTGACTACAATAATAGTAAAAGAACAATTCAAAGCTTCATAGAATGAAGGAGGATTCCACAATGGAACGCACGCGAACACTCACAGCTATGGACGAAGTTCATATGGCGGCCAAGCTGGCTGATCTCAAAGAAGAACATTATCGTAACACACTCGCGCTCAGCACCATCATTGAACTGCTTATTGATAAAGGCATCCTCACCCGCGAGGAAGTGGAGCGCAAAGCCGCCGAACTAGACAGCTTTATGGCTCACCCACCCTATCCCATGGTGTAGGACGATCATAATACGTATCACAGAGCTTGAACTCATGGTCCCGATAAAAACAGCCACGGCTTTCCATCGCATCACGCACCGACATTTTAGCCAAATCCATCATATTATGATCCCGGCTGAGATGTGCCAGATACGTACGTTTGATGCGTCCGTTCATCAGTTCACTAAGCGCCGCACCTGCGGCTTCGTTCGACAAATGCCCGATATCACTCAGAATCCGGCGCTTGGTGTTCCACGGATACCGCCCCATGCGGAGCAATTCGACATCATGATTCGCCTCCAGCACGAGCACATCCGAGTCCGAGATCGCATCGCGAACCTTGTCGCTCATATAGCCGAGGTCTGTCGCAACGGACAACTTCTCGCTACCATCGTCGAATGTATAACCTACCGGTTCAGCCGCATCATGCGAAATACCGAAGGACTCTACGCGTAGCGAGCCAAAATCATGCTTTTCACCCGTTTCAAAAATCCGTCGGTTCTCCTCGGGAATCGCTCCGACCGACTTCTCCAAAGCCGCCCACGTATTTGTATTTGCATAGATCGGTAAATTATATTTCCGAGACATCGCGCCTAGTCCTTTAATATGATCCGAATGTTCATGTGTCACCAGAATGCCATCCAGTTCCGTTCCAGAAATCTCCCGTTCCAGAAATAATGCCTCCAGCCGCTTCGCGCTAAGACCCGCATCAATCATGAGCGAAGTGCCCCCATGCTGAATGACTGTGGCATTACCTGTCGAACCACTGGATAACACCGTAAAATATATCCCCATAACGCATTACTCCCCTGGTTTATCTGACTTGGGACTGAATACATCCCCACTGATGCCCTGCACGTACAACACTTCGCCACTTTCCAGCACGAACCGCCATGCCGGCATCGCTACCTGTATATCTGAATTGAACAACTGGCCGTAATAGCCCAGCTGTATGTCTTTCACAATTGCATTGTTTGGCAAAAAGTTTTCGATCAGCGTTCCCAGCGCCTTTGACGCCGGAAGCACCTGCTGATCGCTCTCCTCGGCGGTTGTAATCCGCACGGGAGTCTGATGATAACCCGTGATTTTCTGATCGCTGTAGAACAGCTCCAGACTCACGTTAAAGAGCGGCCATTTGCCGTCCACCAGCGGGTGGAGCACAAAAGCCCCATCTTCCGCCATCAGCTGATCCAGCCGGTACGTGCCGATTTGCGGAATCTCCGCCTGCAGCGCGTCCGCTAGCTCGCTTGGCGAGAAGATCAGCTTGCTGTCCACCGGCTCCTCCAGCTCCACTTCAATCCCCGACTTGTCCTCTTCGGTAAACTCATAGGACAACTTCGGCAGCTTCGGCGTTTCATTTGGAATCGGCGCCAGCACCTGGATGCCCTTCTCTTCCATCGCCTGCTGTGTATTATCTGCGAGCGAGGTGAAGTCCAGATTGGCTCCGGCCGTCTCCCGCGCATCCATCCAGATCTGATATCCCAATACCAGATTCAGCAGCAGAAATGCATATATTAATACATTTTTCGCCCGTCCCCAATCCAGATCATTCACCTCCTTATTTACATCTCCATTGAGACTAAGCTAAGACACCGTCGTCTCCTCACCGTTGCCAAAGCGGATCACCCAAACCGGGATCAGCCGCAACCCATCCTCCATCGCAGATGGACGATATGCCGGGTATACATCCACGACTTTACGGTTTTCACCCGCTACTTTGCGGATCAGATTTTTCAGTTTATCCCCGCCGGGCAACTTGATGGACTTCTTCGTCTCCGCACCTTCGTTCAAATATTCCAAAGATCGTTCATAACTAGATACCGTCTCCTGCTGCATTTCCATGTTGATCGTGCCGAAACGGAATTGCATCGAATCCAAGATTGGGTAACTGCCGTAATACTGCTGGAACTGCAACTTCGTTTTGTTGTCAGCTGATTTGAGCATCATGTGTGAGCGCCCTTTCCAGCCACCATGCTGATTGACAAAGTCAACCGCAAACAGTGCGTCCTTGGACGCATCACTCTGTCCAGCTGGCGGTGCCGCCGGGTCTGTATAGCTGATCCAGCGTTGCTCCTGCTTCACTTGCAGACTACGTTTGCTATCCGTATAAATCTCTGATCCATCTTTTTCCCGAATATTCCGGGTCATGCTTGGATCAGTGAACAGACTGCGCTGCATCTGCTCTACCGTGAACTGCCCTGTCGGCACATCTGCCTCAATCGTATCCAGTGCCTGCGTCGGAATATAATATCCGCCTTCCATTAGCGTGTACGGTGTCCAGCTCGTCCCAAAATCGACATGTTGCTGCACATCCTGCACCGTCAAGTCGGCCTGTGTGGCCTCATAGACCACATCCCCCTTGGCACTGAAAAAAAGCGCATGAGCCTTTGTCTCATCTGGAGTTGTATATATAGCGATACGGTTGATTGTCTCTCCTTGAAAAAGAGAATCTGTTCCTAAGCGCATCACTCGCTGTAACAAGGCCACTGGCATGCCTTCCTTAAACGACAACTCAAAGCCGGGACTCTCCTTACGAATCTGATCCCAATTCACCGACTGCACATTGCGACGCTGAAAATCCTCGAACGTCCGGCCTTTCAGCCTGGAATAGATCAATTGATAGAACGTGTTGCCAGGGTAAAACACCGTATGTTTATCCTGACCCAGATGAATAATCATCTGATTCGGGAAAATTAACTCCTCAATATTACGCTCTTGGCCCATATTTTCGGTCTTCACGTAGTTTGTCTCCGAGGTCACCACAGAGTCACCGCCCCCAGGAAGACGATAGATCAGGAAATAACTCTGGATCAGACTGGCTGCAACCAGTGAAGCGAGCACCAGAGATTTAATCCGTTCCTTCAAGGTGCTCACCTCCCTTATCACGCATTGGCAATGTGAACGTTACCGTTGTGCCAACGTCTACCTCAGACTCAAGAGAGATGTTTCCATCGTGAGCTTTTACAATTTCCCGGGCAATGGACAATCCAAGCCCTGTGCCCCCCATGCTGCGAGAGCGTGCTTTGTCAACGCGGTAAAAACGCTCAAATATCCGATCCAGATCACGCTGCGGAATACCCATACCTGTGTCAGATACGGAGATAGCTAACGTATGCTCATCGCTACGCCGGGCGGCGATCGTAATGGTGCCGCCCTCCAGCGTATATTTCAATGCGTTGGACACTACATTGTCCAGAACCTGGTCAATCTGATCCCGATCGAGTGGAACGGCTGGAATATCATTCTCCACAGACAGAACAGACTGAATGTCCTTCTGATGCATCTGGAAGGAGAATCGATCCGTGACTTCCTCCAGCATCTCCAAAATATCGATAGGTTGCTTGCGTAGCAACGCTTCCTTGGAATCCAGTCTGGACAGGTGCAATAGGTCCGTCACCAAACGGATCATGCGCTCGGTCTCATTCTGAATTACACCGACAAAACGTCCCGCCAGCTGCGGGTCTTCCAATGCCCCATCATCCAGCGCTTCGGCGTAACTTTTAATCGTGGTGAGCGGTGTACGCAGCTCATGCGATACATTCGCTACAAACTCACGCCTGGAGTTTTCCAGTTCTTCCTGCTCCGTTACATCCTGAAGTACCGCAATTGTGCCGGTGATCCCCAGCTCACGCCGGTGTACAGGAGTGAACGTCATGCGAATCACGACCGGCTCTTCCTGACCTGCCGGAGCAATCTGGAGCAATGTTGAGCCGGTGAAACCACTTGCCAGTGCTTCCGCGTCCTCCGGATCAATACCCAGCAGGACAGCAAAGTGCCTGCCCTCAATATCCGATGGGCGCATGCCGAGAATGTTGCTGGCACGGCGGTTGACGAGAATGACTTTTCCATGCTCATCCGTCGCAACAACACCATCACTCATATTGGTCAGGATCGAGGTCAGCTTCTCTTTCTCCTCTTCGTTCTGGGAAAGAGCATCTCGCAGCCTGCTGGTCATATAGTTAAATGCCTGGCTAAGCTGACCAATCTCATCTGTGCCAAATACCGGTGTCTGCTGATCGAAGTTCCCTTCTGCAACCGCGGTTGCCCGCCTTGTCACTTCCTTAATCGGCTGGGTAATCGTATGTGACAGAATGACACCGAGCACCGCCGTTAATACCAAGGCGATCAGAATACCGGATATGAAAATCTTGTTAATGCCTTCCATCGTCGCGTACAGCTCGTTCATCGAAGCGGCGATGTAGACTGCACCAATAATTTTGCCGCCGGTTAAAACTGGCTTGGCCACGACTTTTTTGCGGACATTATCCTCGTCTACGATATATTCCTCATTATCCCGAATGCCTTGCAATGCACGGCTGACAACGGTCTGGGTATTTTTTCGCCCAATATAATCGGAATGTGAACTTAGCGAAGTCGTAAGCACCTTGCCGCTGGCATCCAGCACCTGAATCTCGGCACCGTTGATGTTGAACAGATTGTTTACCAGGACACGCAGGTTCTCCGTTTTGTCCTCTCCACCCTCCGCTTCTCCACCAGCCATCGTCTGACCGACTAACACTGAGAGCATCTCTGCCCGTGCCTGCAAATCTTCTGTAAAGTTGCTAGTGAGCGAGTTCTTCATCGCACTTACAAAATAAACCCCGATCAATTGCATCGCAATTAGAATCAGCAGCACATATATAATAATTAATTTCGCCTGAATCGTTCGAAAGAACGAAAATTGCGAGAATCGGCCCATTATATCCCCACGCTTTTGGCACTGCGCACGAGATAACCAAGCCCCCGGCGAGTCAGAATCGTTTCCGGCTTGCTCGGATTTTCTTCAATCTTCTCCCGTAGCCTGCGAATCGTCACATCCACTGTACGCACATCTCCAAAATACTCGTATCCCCATACAGCTTGCAACAGATGCTCTCGTGTCATGACTTTGCCCGAATGCTTGGCCATATAATAGAGTAGCTCATATTCCCGATGCGTCAGATCAAGCGGTTCTCCGCCCTTGTACGCCGTATACATGTCCATATCAAAAGCCAGATCAAACAGCCGCAGGATCTGCTTCCCTTCTTCCTCTGGCGCTTCTACAATCGCTGTAGGTTTCTGTTGTCTGCGCATCTGAGCCTTGACCCGCGCGAGCAACTCCCGTGTGCTAAAAGGTTTGGTTACATAATCATCTGCGCCTAGTTCCAGACCGAGTACTTTATCGATCTCTCCATCTTTGGCTGTCAGCATAATAATCGGGACCTCCAGATGAGCACGCACCTCGCGGCACACATCCATCCCGTCCTTGCCCGGAAGCATCAGATCCAGAAGCATCAGATCCGGTTTCTCGGATAACGCCAGTTCGACCGCACGAATACCATCAAACGCACAGATGACCTCGTATCCCTCTTTTTCCAAATTAAACTTCAGAATATCTGCGATGGGCTGCTCGTCGTCCACCACCAAAATCTTTCCCTGCATCGGCTGAATTCACCCCTATATCCTGCTTAATCCGCCACTGGCGCTGTCTCTCTAATCTATTGTATTGCTTATAGTCCATATCATGTTGTGTGTTGAATATAGTCAACGACTTATACTCTCTAGTTTAACATACCTGAGGCACCGTCACATCCCGATCCCCCTCTTGGAAGCCGTTTCCTGTAGAAATATTTCACACCAAAAAAACAAGGCCAGCTTTACAGCGGACCTTGTTCTTATCTCAGCATCGTGAAGCGATGCCTTGTGTACTATACTCAATATCGTGATATATCCTTAATTCAGATAAGTCATCGGATTTTCTGCTGTACCATTTTTCAAAATCTCAAAATGCAGATGTGTTCCTGTGGAACGTCCGGTATTGCCCATCACGCCGATACTGTCGCCCTTTTCCACCACTTGGCCAACATCAACACTGATGCTATTCAAGTGACCGTAAAGTGTTTCATATCCGTTGCGATGGTTAATAATGATGACATTCCCATAACCGCTCTTTTGGCCTGCAAAAGTAACTACACCTTCATCTGCAGATTTCACATCGCGATTACCGACCAGATCGACACCTTTGTGCTGACGCCCCCAACGTTGACCGAAGCTGCTGCTCATCGTCGCATTGGATACAGGCCATGCAAACTGTCCTGTGCCTTCGCCAACCACTTTAGTTCCACTCAGCACTACCTCAGTCACCGCAGTTTTGAGAACTTCCTGACCCAGCCATTCTTCGCGAACGACTTCGCCGTTTTCTTTGGTGATGCGATACTGCATATTTTTTAGCCCGCTTTGGCCTGGACGAACCACTTTCGTCGTACCTGCCTTCAGCTCAGCACTTTTGCGCACCTCAACCTGTGGTTTCACTTCAATCTGTTCTACCACTTGCTCCACCGATTTAACCGTGATTGCCGGCTTTGGTACGGTCAGAGTCAACTCCTGTCCAATCTGGAGGGATGTCTCCTTGATGCCCGGGTTATGTTTACGAATCTCGCTTTGTGTAATCTCATATTTGGCTGCGATCGAAGAGATCGTATCTCCTTCTCGCACTACATAGGTTACAGGCGCGTCTTTACCAACGGTTAAAGCTTTAACCGCCTCGGACTCATCCCATATTTTATTCGGGTCCGCCTTCACCGTATCCGTTGTCACTTCTTCTTTGATGTCTACGGATTTTAACGTTGTACTTGGCCCGTTATCCTTTTTAGAAGAATTCGCCGATACCGACTTGGTTTTCAGTGAGCTTCGCACAGCCGATGCCGGTATGTATTTGCTCTGTACTTGTTGCAGGATCTTGTCTGCCGTTTCCTGATCCTTCACAATGCCGACGACTTCACCGTTCACTTTAAGCTCCACGCCTTTGGCATAAGCCGTTAACATGTTGCCCAGTTTGTCCAGCGTTTGCTCGCTGTTCACTTCGGGTTTATATGCCCTTACCGTTTCCGTTGTAATTCCGTCTGTGTTCAGCACCATCTCTGCATCCGGATACTTCTCCCGGTATTCTTCGGTTTTTTTCGCAAACAACTGCTGCAGTTGTGCCTCGTTGGCAATGGTTCCAACTTCAGTGCCTTTGACTATAACCTTATAATAAGGAACCGTATTGGAAGCCACATATTGCTTAACTCCGAATCCAACCGATGCTGCAATCAGAATGCCACAAGTTGCGGTAATGATCCATTTGCGCGATGACAAAATTCTTTTCTTATTTGAACTGAAGTTGGACATGCTCATGCTGTTTTTGTCTTCGGCCGTCCGGTGTTCTCCGGATTGTTCGTGTACCCGGTGTTGATCCGGTTGGCGTTTGCCTCTGAAACCTTTCATGATTCTCTCCTTTTCAGCACTTCTTAATCCGCATTTGAATCGGACTTCACCTCATGGTGAGTCTTATGCAAGTAAGTTCATTGTTATGATTATTTAAAAAAGCAGGACTTTAGCTGTGCTCTTAAAAGTGTCAAAATTTTAACCTTTTATCACACCCGTATACTTTAACACAGGTTTTACAGTCATTTCAACTCTTATCCTCACAAGAAAAATCCGCGTCCTATCTGGTTTCCCTGATATATCCATAGGTTAGAGCGTCTGTTCCATCACCCATTATGCCTCAACTCCAGTTATACTATGTACTTTTTATCTCAATCTAAGACTAGGTTCTAAGACCTACTGAATTGCATTCAATTTTTCATGTAAATACAAAAAAATCCCCCATCAGAATACCTCTGATGAAGGATTAAAATCGACTTGTTCTATTCTTAGTCTGGCAGGCTCATCACGCTTAAAGCAAGATTCATTTTCACTTATTCTTGGTTGCTCCTATAATAAACCGCTTTTGTTGCACTTCCCAGAATCCATGCCGCTCCATCTCCAGATGGATCTCCCATAATGGTTCACGGAATCGTTCTACTGTAAAATCTGGTACTTGCCACGGGATGGTGTTTAGATAATAAACCAGAGCCCCGATATCATAGAAACGCTGTACAGGCGTAGCTTCACGCTGATCCCAGATGTGAAAACCGTTTCTCACCATCTGATCTACGGCGAAATCGAGCTCCCATCCAGCATAATCAGATGGCATTGGGATGCCTAATCGATCATTGATCTCACGGCAATCCGACCAACCTACCTGCTGTGTCAGAAACACTCCACCTTCTGAAAGCAAGCGCCGGACTTCCCGTGGATCATACGATTCATGCCGATTGAGAATTAGATCAAATTCCCCATCTGCAAAAGGAAGCTGAGAATCATCCGTTACAGGATACACATTTACGCCTAACGGGCTAAGACGATCCTTCGCAATCGCTATATTTGGGGCGTATCCTTCCGTTGCACAAGTGTATGACGGTAACGGATGCAGGCTCGACAGCAGCTCACCACCGCCTGTGCCCATATCCAGCATTCGCTTCGCATCCTTCATACAACTCCGTGCCATCTCGTCGTAAGACCAGCACAACACACCACTCTGCATCCGCCCACTATCCGTAATATATCCAAAATTCCAACCATGGAAGGGCTGTTCTGCTTCCTTTAATCCTTGCTCAAATCGTTCCTTCATTGCAGCAAGTTGTTCAGCCGGCATCATTGATGATGTATTTATCGTATTTTTAGAACCTGCATTATTCGATGTCTTCATAGTTATTAGGCCTCCAATAGTCCATTTCATGCTTTTCTCCGGTATCGGTACAACGTACCTCTGGTACAAAGGCATGAACGGAGGGCCACGACTCCTTGGCCTGAGAGCCGGTGTTAAGGAGAGGTTCTGTTGTTATATATCGTGTTCTTTACGGTTCATTCTCATATACTCTTCCTCCTAGGTACGTTCTCTACTATTTCATGCAATTATATGGGGAAAGAATCATGGATTTCAACATGAATGTAACATTTCCCCAGTTTAACTGGTTATTAGTTGGAGGATACGGGGCTAAGAAGGTACCGCGACCCTTTTTATTCTGCTTGCAGGACTTGCATCAAATCATCGTATTCTTCACTCGTAAGATACTTCGAGATCACCTGTTCAATCTCTCGCAGTTCCTGCTCGGTCAGTCCATCCTCCATCGCTCCTGAGATCTGTTGCATTTCCTTTTGGGGTAACTTGTTCATCAGCAGAGTGAAAATACGTTCTTTTTCCTCCGTCGGCAGTTTGTTTTTGGCGCCTGTAATATCATCTGGTGTAACAACGATTGCATCATTATCCTTTGCATTGTTACTGTTCGCTCCTTGACCACTTAGCTCGTCAGGTCCAGCCGCTGTTCCGTTACCATCTACGGTTCCATTTCCAGAATCCCCGCTTGCTCCTGCTCCGCCCGTTTCATCGTTGCTGGAGGTTCCGGAGTTCGTCGTTCCGTTGCCCATCACCGAAATTGAATTCTCCGGAGCCTTTTCCTCTTTCGTTCCCGCTCGCTGATCTGTATCCTCTGACTTTTCCCCCTCACTGGACTGCTTGCCGCCCAAGGCCCCTTGGAACATGCCCATCAGACCCATGGGCTGACCTTCCCACTGTATATTAAAACTGGCTAGCAATGACTTGGCATACGATTGCACGATTAAACCTGTCGTAAGCAACGTCAGTGAACTGACCAGCAACACGATAAGCACCATTTTGACAAACCACATCAGCAACTTCATCTCTGTTTCTCTCCTTCCATATACATATCATTCGTTCAACGTATATCCTGTTAGCCAGTATTGACGGAAATCTCGGGATTATATCCGAAACAGACACAAAAAATCTCCAGTCGCCGCTGAGTAGCAACAACTGGAGGTAGATCTATCATTCATATATCATGTTATACGTAGATTGGCAGAACCTGATTTGTCTGCTCACGGTTACGACCTACAGAGAAGATCGCGATCGGAATACCTGTCAGTTCAGATACACGCTTCACGTAGTTCTGTGTGTTCACCGGAAGATCTTCCAGCTTCTTCGCTCCTGTAATGTCCTCACTCCAACCTGGCATTTCTTCGTATACCGCTTCACATTCAGCCAGCATTTTGAGGCTTGCCGGGTAGTGAGTGATTACTTCACCACGGAATTTATAACCTGTGCAGATTTTTACGGTATCCAGACCTGTCATAACGTCCAAAGAGTTCAAGGACAGCCCTGTAATGCCACTTACACGACGAGCGTGACGAACAACCACACTGTCAAACCAGCCCACACGACGTGGACGTCCAGTTACGGTTCCGTACTCATGGCCTGTCTCACGGATCTGGTCGCCAACCGCATCATGCAATTCGGTAGGGAATGGGCCGTCACCTACACGAGTTGTGTATGCTTTCGCTACGCCAATAACTTGCTGAATGCGTGCTGGACCAACACCTGAACCGATACATACGCCGCCTGCAGACGGATTGGAAGAAGTCACATATGGATACGTACCTTGGTCAAGGTCCAGCATCACACCTTGTGCGCCTTCAAACAGTACTTTTTTATTCTCATCAATGGAATCATTCAGCACAACCGATGTATCCTTTACATAAGGACGAAGAATTTCTGCATAACCAAGGTAATCCTTCAGAATCTCTTCTACATCAACCGGAGTACCGTTGTAAACTTGCTCGATAACACGATTTTTCTCTTTAACCAGATGACGCAATTTCAATTCGAAATCTTCTGCATCCAGCAGATCCACCATGCGGATACCAATCCGGGCAGATTTGTCCATGTAACAAGGGCCGATCCCTTTGCCGGTTGTACCGATTTTGTTCGGGCCTTTACTCTCTTCCTCCAGTGCATCCAGAACCATATGATAAGGCAGGATGATATGTGCACGCTCGCTGATGGACAGGTTTTTCGTTGTAAATCCGTTATCATGAATATAATTAATTTCTTCGATAAGTGCCTTCGGGTTGATAACCATACCGTTACCAATCACACAAGCTTTGTCTGTGTAAAAGATACCCGATGGAATCATCGTCAATTTATATTTTTTGTTGTCGATCAGGATCGTATGGCCAGCATTGTTACCTCCTTGGTAACGAGCCACCACGTCAGCGCTCTCCGCCAAATAATCCGTGATTTTACCTTTTCCTTCGTCTCCCCATTGCGTTCCCACTACAACTACCGTTGACATAGTTAACATACCTCCGTGGGTGCCTTGCGCACCTTTGTATTGGTCTGTCCGTCCTCTATCCCGGCAGGCATGTTACGCAATAAACCGACTGAGAAGCGTGCTAACGGACAGTAAAAATGTCCTTCCGTTACATTCAAGGGAAGGTTTGCGCTGCTTTAACGCAGCAATATTAGTGTACCAGTCCCCTTTTTCAAAGTCAAATGAAATGGCGAACAATTATATATGCCACTTGCTTAATGTTCGGAATTATGACCGAATTTCACAGTAAAAAACCGGTGATTCCAGTCTTGTTACCTTGACTGCATTTTCACCGGTACTTTTATATTTGCAATGGATTGACGCTACATATGGTATAGATCCTGATATCCGACCAAGCTAATCTCCTATTACTGGTTGTATCGGATAGCCTGTGTACCCCTGCTTAGAGTAATCGCAGTCTATCCGCTACATCGCGAAGGCATCATTATGTGCCCTCTCGTAATTGACGAATTTATTAAAGTTTTTCAAGAAGACTAATTCTACGGTTCCTACCGGACCATTACGCTGTTTAGCAATAATGATCTCAATAATATTTTTCTTCTCGGTTTCCTGGTTGTAGTAGTCATCCCGGTACAGGAAGGCTACGATATCAGCATCTTGCTCGATCGAACCGGATTCCCGCAAGTCACTCATCATCGGACGTTTATCCTGCCGTTGCTCTACACCCCGGCTAAGCTGAGACAAGGCGATAACCGGAACTTCCAGTTCCCGGCCAATCTGTTTCAGCGTACGTGAAATCTCGGATACCTCTTGTTGACGGTTCTCCCCGGCTTTACCACGTCCACTAATCAATTGAAGGTAGTCGATCAGAATCATACCGAGACCCTTCTCTTTTTTCAGACGACGGCATTTCGCACGAATATCAGCTACCGTAATCCCTGGCGTATCGTCGATGTAGATGTTGGCTTCGTTGAGAGCAGCAATCCCCATGGTCAGCTTCTGCCAGTCTTCATCGCCTTTGAATTCCCCTGTACGAAGAACTCCCGCATCCAGATTGGCCTCGGCGCAGATCATCCGTTGTACGAGCTGTGCCGCGGACATCTCCAGACTGAAGATGGCTACCGTTTCTTGTGCCCTGATGCCTACGTTCTGAGCGATATTCAAAGCAAAGGCGGTCTTACCTACAGATGGACGCGCCGCTACAATAATCAAGTCGCTACGCTGGAATCCAGCGGTCATCTTGTCCAAATCGATGAAGCCGGAAGGGATTCCTGTTGTCGTTCCCCGGTTCTGATGCAACGTTTCGACCTTGTCGAACACTTCCATGAGAACATCCTGGATGGCGATAAAACCACTACTGGAGCGTCTGTTGGAAATCTCCAAGATGCGGCGCTCCGCTTCCCCGAGCATACCTGCAACATCTTCTCCACCTGTGTAGCCTTCACTTACAATCTGCGTAGCTGTGCGAATCAGACGACGAAGCATCGATTTCTCTTCGATAATCTGCGCATAATAATCCACGTTGGCCGCTGTTGGCACACCGTGAGCAAGCTTGGCAAGGTAGCTAACGCCACCGATGTCCTCCAGCTCACCTTTATCCTTCAGACGCGAAGTCAGCGTAACAAGGTCAATCGGTTGATTTTCCTCACCTAGCTGGATCATCGCTTCATATATCAATTGATGGGGCTTATCGTAGAAATCCTCGGTTTGCACCCGTTCCATCGCTGTAATCAGAGCTTCGCCCTGCAACAGGATTGCACCCAGCACAGCCTGTTCGGCCTCTAGGTTCTGCGGGGGGACCCGGTCGAATAACATTTCGCCGCCCATCTTACTCCTCCGTTACCTGTACCTTCAAGGTTGCCTTCACCTCAGGGTGAACCTTGACGATCACTTGCGTTACACCGAGCGTACGGATCGGATCATCCAGCTCAATTTTGCGCTTATCTATTTTCAGGCCCTTTTTTGACAAAGCTTCCGCGATCTGTTTGCTCGTAATGGCACCGAACAGACGGCCGCCCTCACCCGCTTTTGCCTTGAGTTCCGTTACTTCTGCCTCCAGCTTTTTCGCAAGTGCTTCAGCTTCCGCTTTCTCTTCCTGCTTAAGTCTTTCTTCCGCTGCCTTCTGATTGTCCAGAGTCTTCATGTTACCCTCCGTTGCCGGACGAACAATTCCCCGTGGCAACAGGAAGTTCTGTGCATAACCCTCAGATACTTCCTTCACTTGCCCCTTCTTGCCTTGACCCTTCATATCTTTTATAAAAATGACTTTCATTCGAATAACCCCTCTTCCTTTTCGATTTCAGCCAGGACGTTCATCAGCCGTTTCTCCGCTTCTCCCAGCGTTCCTTCAAGCTGCACTGCAGCATTGGTTAAGTGACCGCCGCCACCTAATCGTTCCATAACGACCTGAACATTCATGCGACCCAGTGATCTTGCACTGATGCCAATCAGTCCATCCGTTCGCTCACTGATGACAAATGAAGCGACCACGTCGGTCATGTTCAGCAATGTGTCCGCCACCTGGGCGATCATCATCTGTGAGATCTTGTTGCCAGGGCCAGTGACCGCCAGCGCAATGTTCCCATATACCATTTTAGCATGCTTTATGATTTCTGCCTTAGCAATATATTCTGACAGATCCTCTTTCATCAGCTTCTGGACCATAATGGTATCTGCACCACTACGACGAAGGAAGCCCGCTGCTTCAAACGTTCTGGAGCCGGTATGCAGTGCAAAATGCTTCGTATCCAGCGTGATGCCGGCAAGTAGGGCCGTTGCTTCAAGTGGAGTGAACTGTACCTTTTCGTGAATATATTGCAGAAGCTCCGTAACAAGTTCAGCGGCAGACGAAGCGTACGGTTCCAGATAGATCAGTACTGCATCATTAATAAATTCCTCACCCCGGCGATGGTGATCCACGACCACCACACGCGTTGCAGATTGCACCAGTTTAGGTTCCATCGTCATTGAAGCCTTGTGGGTATCCACAACAACCAGCAGTGTGTGCTCTGTCATCAGCTGCGTCGCTTGCTCCGGTGATATCAAAGCTTTGGACAACTTCTCGTCCTTGTTGACCTGTTCCATCAGCCGTTCAATAGAAGGATTCATACCGTCCAGCACAATACGAGCCTCAACGTTGTACAGACTCGCTGCCTTCCATACCCCAATGGATGCACCGATGGCATCCATATCCGGCATTTTATGACCCATAACGATTACACGGTCACTTTCCTGCATCAAGTCCCGCAAGGCGTGAGCAATAACCCGCGCTCTGACGCGTGTGCGCTTCTCCACTGCATTGGACTTACCACCGTAAAACGATAAACGCTGACCCGACTTCACAGCCGCTTGATCTCCGCCTCGTCCAAGTGCCATATCCAGACTGGATTGTGCCAGTTCTCCCATCTCGCTGATGCTGTCTGAACCCGATGCAAGGCCAACGCTTAGCGTCATCGGCACTTTCAGATCGGCTGTCATCTCCCGAACTTCATCCAGAATAACAAACCGGCTCTGTTCAAGCTCCTGCAGAGACTTATGATTCAGCATCATCAAGTAACGATCCGACGAAAGACGACGGAGATACACGCCATATTGCTTTGCCCAGGCTGTAATCTCACTGGCAACTCGTGCGATCAGCGCTGTACGTTGTTGGTCATCCATGCCTTGAGCAGCCTCATCCAGATTGTCCAGAACGAGAATACCCAGCGCAATACGTTCATTCTCATATTTATCCCGCAATATAGCTAACTCGGTGATCTCGTACACATATACGTACCGCTCCTGCGGGTTGTGAATTACACCGTAATACCGATCATCCAGTTGGAATTCATCATGGAATTCCTTGGGGGAAGGTTCTTTGGATCCATCCTTATCCTTCTTCTCCTTCGGCTGGGGAAGATGTGGGAACAAGTTAAGCAGTGAGCTGCCGACGACCGTCTTCTCATGGAACATATCTGCAACGAAGCGGTTGTGCCACTCTATCGTACGATCCTCGCTATACAGCACAATTCCGAAGGGAAGCATGCTAACCGCCTCACCTTCCATACGTTTAATACGAATGGTAAGGCCATTAATATAGTCATTAAGCTCGCGGCGGAATGCAAGTTCTGCCTTGATCATGACGATTCCCAGCGCCGAAGCCAGTATCAGACTAATCAAACCAAGCGTCCAGTTATAGATAGTAACTAACATCACTAGTAGCAACAGCAGTATGAACGCCCATACGGTATAATAGCCGTGCCAGCGTTTCTTTAGAAATTTAGGCATGACTCATCACCCTATCGTTTTGATTTCGATATTGCCTCACGGATCGGGAACGCCAGATCAATAATTCCGACAATGCGAAGCGGACCAATGAAAAACACTGCTGCTCCCAATAAAAATGGGATAATCGGATTCCATTTTCTTGTATATGAGAGGAAAAAGAAGAAACCGATGGCTTGAATCATGAAACCAAGATTAATTAATGGTGACAAGTTCATCGCAATCATCTTCCAATATGATCCGTCGTTTTGTCTGGATACTACCTCAATAATCAACGCGAGGAAGTAATACCAGATCAATGCACGTGGCATACGCCATTCTCTTGCAGGTGGAAGTTTGGATACGTTCAAGCCCATAACACTCAGAATCGGACGAGCAATGATATGTGTAATGAATGCCATGACCATCGACGTAACGACCAGGGCAAAAGGAATCATTAACTGTGTTTGTTTCGCGATATCTTCAGTCATTTCAGGTGTCCAAACGAAACCATTGATCATCTGATTCGAAGAATTCGTGAGTGGCTCAATCGTTAATTGCACCACATCTCTGATATAACTGGACAGATCAAATTGGAAAATGAGACTGCCCACCAACAGTAACAACAAATATTCCGCCAGCATCGTTCCGGCACCTGTCATTAGAGCAAACAAGGCCGATTTTTGTTTCTTATACGCGTGACCCATAGCGATGGCTGGCAAAATCAAGATCACCATGAACAACAGATAAATCGGATGGACCATCACCAAAATAATAGCAACCGGCACTAGATGCAAAATAAAGGATTTTACAGATAGTGAGGCATACAAAATAACTCCCGGAATCATCATAAAAAATATAGAGAGCACCGATAAAGGAGTTAGTAGCGAAAGCAGCAAAAGTAAAAGCACTGCACTCCAGACAGCTGATTTAAAGCTAAATTTCAACAAATTCACCTCTTACGCATATGATCTTCTAGCGCGGAAATATCCTGGTACCAGTCTTCCAGCTGGTGACCTTCCTGTTTATGCTTTTTTAATTTCTCTACAAGCAGAGCATCGAGATCCTTAAATGGAATACCGAGCCGACGGCCCAATATGTAACTGCTCATCATTAAACTGGCAAGACTATCTCCGATTCGAATCGTGCTGCCTTCCCACAATGCTTTGAATAATCGGGATACTTGATCAAGTACTTCGGTTTTCAGCCATTCAATCACTTTAGCCCGCTTGGCTACATCCAGTTCTTTAGGCATTTGGCGAAAGTCACTCTCCCCCGAAAAAGCTTTATTCTCGATTATAGCATAAAAAAGGGGCCTGCAAAATTACCCCCAAAAGCGGAGAAATTCTCCTAAACTCCATGACAGGTGCGATGCCGAGCCCCGTTTGTCTTATCATATATATTCGTAATAATCGCTTTGATTATCCCTGCAAGCCCGCCATTTTTGAAAAGTAATCAACTATTTAGCTTTCATGGACTCCTTGGCAACAATTCCTTCACAGTATTCAATGATCTGACTGCGTCTCACAATGCCGATAAAACGTTCCATATCATCCACGACCGGGACAAAGTTCTGCACCTTGGCTAGATTAATTAAATCCTCCATATTGGCATCAATGGATACCGGCTTGATATCAAGTCTCAACGGAACGTCCTTGAGAAGAAATTTTGAAGCGTTTTCAAATGATATCTTCCCCTCGGCATTTTTCATATACCACAACAGATCGCCTTCCGTAACCGTACCAATATATTTGCCTTCCTTATTCAAAATAGGCACTGCTGTAAACCGATGATATTCCATCCGTTCCAGCGTTTGCCGCAGTGTAGAGTCCGACGTCACACATGTAACCTCTTGTTTGGGCAGCAAAAAAAACGCGATGTTCATACCCTCATATATCCTCCTTGTCTATTTCTCGTTCAACTAGATCGCTCAACTTATATTATACGTTATAGAACGAAGGATGTTCCAAAAGGATGAAGTTCTTACGCGATGAAAAGCCTCACACAAAGAAAAAAACAGCAGCCCGCTTAACGTACTGCTGATTGTTGTGTAAGACAAACCATCTGTATGGAGTTAACTATTCAATCTTCTGCCGGTCAGGAATCATGACTTCACCGGCTGGGGTCGATTGATCCATCCAGTTTTTAATCAGCTCTTTAGCATATTGAACATCTTTCTCATCGGCACGCCCATAATAAATGCCGTTTTTACGCATACCTTCGCTCAAAATCGTAAAGCTGGAAACCTGTGGTTTTTCCTGTGTCAGCACTTGTTTTGCCAGATCAATAATAAAGTTCGGCTGCATGTCGGTCTGAAAATTATCACCCATGATCTGGAATAACTCGGGGATCTTCGCGATCTGATTCAGATTCAACATTTTGTCTGCAAAAGCATTCAGGAAAATTTGCTGCCGATTCGTACGGTTAAAATCACTGTCTTCCCGATATCTCACGTAATAGAGTGCTTCCTGTCCGTCATAGATCGGTTTGCCGCCTTTTACCGTGAACTTTTCATGGTTTGGATCTTTGTTCACGATATCCTTATCAATTGGCAGTGATATGCCTCCGAGGGCGTCAACCACCTTTTTGATTCCCTGAAAGTTAATCGTTGCGTAATAACCTACGTCTGCATCAAGAAACTTTTCCACCGTATTGATGGACATATTCTCCCCGCCGAAGGCGTAAGCATGCGCGATTTTGTCATAATCATCCGTCCCGTCCTTGTCCGCATCTCTTCCTACGATCTGCACATACGTGTCACGCGGAATAGATACCAGAAGCACCCGAGATTCCTTCGGACGTACCACAGCATAGATGACTGCATCCGAACGTCCGCGTGACTTCTCGTAGTCTCGTTTATCGGAGCCCAGGAGCAACACAGAAAATGGTTCTTTACGATATACTGTTGGATCAGGCGTTTTATTACCTTCCTGCGGCACGTAAGATTGCGTTAGCTGCGCTTCTACTGTATCCGCCAGAAACAGGTCAAAAGCGGCCACAGCGAGCTGCTGACGGAAAACATAACCGCCAATGATCAGAACGACTAGGGAGATAAGTGTTATATAGAGGCCTTTGCGACTTTTTTTCTTCTTTTCTTTAGTTCTGCTTTTCATCCGTCGATTCCTTCTTCACTCTCAAAATTGAAATTCATTACTACCCATTAAACGTGAGCAACGTCTGATGACACGCCGTTCTCCAAACTTTTATTTCTCTTTGGGCCGGAGTACCGCTGATGCTCGTTCTATTGTAATCATTCCTGCATCATGAAAAGTTACAATCGGGTTAAATTGAAAAGAACAGCGCCCCCTTTTTCGGTTACAAAAGGTTCACTGTTCCTCCGTATCCTCTCATTTTACTTCTACATATTATGTGGATCCCAACGATCCCTCCGGTTGCTGCTTCTGTTTCTCTTTTTGACGAAGACGTCCCGTTACTAGAGCCACGATCAAGGTTAACACGCTAAAAATAACTGCTGACCAGAAAAGTCCATTGTACCCTTGACCTGTCGTTTGATGTACAGCCTGAAGCAACGTCTCCCGTATATTGGCATCTGGAATCTTGGACAACCCCGCCATGAGACTGGAGACATCATTTCCTGATGTTCCACCAGAAGCATATTGCTCCAGCGCGGCCGGTGGTACTTCAATTCCTCGATCCGCCAGACCTGACTGGATGTTCGAGCCCAGGTTAGAAAAAGAACGTGCCAGGAATCCGGCGAAGATCGTCGGCGCAATCGCCATCGCCATTTGACGGAACAAAGAGCTGGTTGCTACTGCAATACCTTTATTGTTCTCACCTGCCTGTTCGGTTACAAGAACGTTGACTGGCGCACCCAGCATCATGCCAAAACCAATACCGACAAGGGTACTCGCAATAACAAACTGCCAGATATGCTCTACCCATAGCGGGAATAATAGGAAACCAATCGCAGAGAGCAAGCCAGCTACCGACAATGTCCAGATTGGTCCTTTCCGGTCAACGAGGTATCCTCCTCCTCCTGCTCCAATCCCTGAAGCCAGTGCGAGCGGTGTAAACCAGTAGCCTGAAGCTGTGCTGGATACGCCTAGATATTGCTCTACAAAACCCGGAATGAAGATAACAGAGGCCAAAATGGCTCCTGAGAAAAAGGCAATGAGCAACGTCCAGCGGAAAGATGCAATGCCAAGCAGTTTTGTGGAAACGACCGGTTCACGGTCGGACCCTTCCAACCTTTTTTCCATAAAATAAAAGATCACCAGCACAGCTACACCCACTAGAAAGAAGCTATAAAACATTGGCGAAGCCAAGCTTTGAAGCATGTTCACACCGTCGAGATTACTGAAGCTGTACATCAGACTCAGTACGCCTAATGTTAAGACCGCTATGCCGCTCCAATCGACAGCTGCCCGGCTGAGCTCCTGTTCTTCCTGGATATAACGGATTCCGACAATGAACAGCAGGATTGCAATCGGTACGTTGATGAGAAACAACCAGTGCCAGTTGCCTGTAATATCAAGGATGAATGCGCCGATGTTAGGGCCAAGAATAGCTGCTATGCCGTTCATGCCTCCCAGAAGCCCCAGAGCTGTACCCTGCCGCTGAGCAGGAAACTTACTAAGCACATAAGAGCTCGCGATGATAAATATCCCGCCTCCACCAAGCGCCTGAATGACCCGGGCGATCAAGAAAAAGGTAAACGAAGTGCTTAACGCAACAAGGAGCGATCCGATTCCGAATAAAGCAACCTCAATGAGAAACAGTTTTTTGCGTCCAAATCGATCTGACAGCTTACCCGCAATGGGTACACTGATTGCAAGCCCAAGCGTGTATAGCGTAATCGTCCAAGCACCCCATGTTGGCGAAACACCAAACGAGGCATTTAATGTGGTCAGCGACGATGTAATTATTCCGTTATCCAGTGCGGCCATAAATACACCCACGGCAAAGAGAATCAATGGCCATTTCATTTCTTTTTGCATCCCGGATTCCTCCTTCATCTGATTCTGTACACTCTCGTACAACTCTTAATACCATCTATATAAACCTGAATGAATAATAATGACTCACTGGTCATTTTAAAATAAAGCGAGTCTATATGTCAATTGATGAATATCGATTAGACCCAATTTATGTAACACCTGCATTCCATTTCAATGATGTATTTCTCAGTCTCACGATTTAAAAAAAGAGGTTGTTCTCTGATCCCTTATCGGAATCAGAGAACAACCTTAGATCTTATTTTTTTACTGCATCAGATGACGGTTCAAGAATTTCTCTATCGCGCGGTAGAGATCCAGTTGATTCTCTACATTGGCGAAGCCGTGACCTTCATTCATTTTCAGCATATATGGCACGTCTACTCCACGTTTACGCAGTGCTTCGACAATCTGATCGGACTCGGCCTGTTTGACACGCGGATCATTGGCACCCTGAACAACAAATAGTGGTGCTTTCATCTGATCAACATGGAAGAGCGGTGAGATTGCGGTAAGCAGCTCTTTGTCCTTCTCCGGATCACCGACACGCTCATAAAACAGATTGCGCCCAGATTCCCAATATGGCGGTAGCGAGTTAAGCAGCGTAAAGATATTGGATGGGCCTACATAACTAACCCCAGCAGCGTATACATCCGGGGTGAAGGCCAGGCCAGCGAGAGCCGCATAACCCCCATATGATCCACCATAAATTGCGACTCGCTTCGGATCAACTGTACCTTCTTTTACCAGCCAGTTCACACCGTCGGTGAGATCATCCTGCATGGCTTTACCCCACTGTTTATTGCCTGCCTCTAGAAACTTCTTACCATAACCTGTTGATCCACGGAAGTTCACTTGCAGGACTGCATATCCGCGGCTTGCCAAGAACTGGACATCCGGAATATATCCCCATGAATCCCGGGCCCAAGGTCCACCATGCGGAAGAACAACCAAAGGAAGATTCGATGCCGTCGCACCTTGTGGCAGTGTCAGATATCCATGAAGGTCAAGACCATCCCGAGACTTGAACATAATTGGTTTCATATCCGCCATTTTGGTCTCATCAATCCATGGAGCCGTATCCGCCAGCTTATCGAGCTTGCCTGTTTTGGAATTATAGAAATAATATGTGCCCATCGATTTGTCACTGTATGATATAAAGAGTGCCTGCCCATCATCACTTGTGCTTATAATACCAACCTCTTTGCCAGGCACCTTGGCTTTGATATCCTGCATGAGTGTCTTGAACTCGTTGTCAAAATACTCATAATTGACCTTGTCTGTCTCATAGACTGCTGCAAGGATCTTGCCTTTTTCTTTGGAAGGAATAACATTGCTGACATCCACATCTTTGTTTTCAAAAAGAGTTCTGGTTACCTTCTTTGTTGCCAGGCTATATTCCACGACAGCCATCTTGTCTTGCTCCAGATTGGATACTGCGTACAGGTTTTTGTTGTCGCTTGTGAACATGACAGGAACAAACGTATCTCCCAGATCTGTTGTGAGCAGTGGCTGGAACGGCTGATTCTCCGCATCCCGATACAATAAGGAAGATACATTGCCATCACTGGATATGGCTACACGAATTTTTCCTTCATGGTCTGTCATCCAGCCTGTAATGTTACCCGGATTCTCGGCAGCAATAACTGCCTCCCCTGTCTTGATATTGATACGGTATACGTCAAAAACTCTCGCATCACGCTTGTTCATGCTTACCAAAATTTCATCTGGAATATTCTCCAAAGGATCGACAAGCATCGCTCTTGTATTTGGATAAGGCGTCAGATCTTTGCTATTTTTTCCATCGATATCTGTAATATACAGGTGGTAGTTCTCATCTCCAGCCGCATCCTTTGCATACAACAGCTTGTCATTCGTTGCCCATGCAAAACTAGCAATACTGCGATCTGTTTCACTTGTAATACGTACAGGCTTATCTTGACCATTTGCCGTAACCACGATGTTCATCCGATTGTTCCACGGCTCCATGTAAGCCAGATGTTTGCCATCAGGGGACATTTGAAAACCTGCCTGAGCAGGCTGTTTGAAGAAGTCCTCAAGCGGTGTGACCCCTGCTTTCTTCACATCAAGCCCTAGGGCAAGGTACAGTGCACTAGCAAATTCCCCATGCGTTACTGCTTGTTTTGCATGAAATGCATTACCTTCGATAATGAAATGTTGTTTAACTCGGACAGCATCATTCGCATGTACAGCCGGGATTTGGTCAGCATCACTGTAGATCACCTGTATACCGTTATCCTTCAATTCGAAAGCTCGTGTGAACAACGAAGCCATCTGGGCACGTGTGAGCGGAGCATCTGGCGCATACCCTTTGGTATTACCTTGAATGAGATCACCTTGTTTCAGCGCATAAATGGCTGGTGCTGCTGCATGATCAGACAGAACGTCTGCAAAACCTGTAAGGGTTGCCGGAGCATCCAGTTCAAGCACACGCTGCAGAATAATCGCAGCTTCAGCACGTGTAATAGGTGTTGCCGTTTCTTTCATTCCATCTGTGGTGCCATCTATGTATCCCAGTTGTTGCAGTGTCTGTGTTGCCTTGGAAACGATAGATTCCGAGACAGCCGCCGTAGGTTTGACTGCTTCGGCCGCCTGTACGGCAGGCTGAATCAAGGCAATCGACATGGCCATGGACAGCGTGAGTGCGTACACTTTTTTGCTAATCGAGTTCAAATGTTTTCCCCCTTATAAGTGAATTACAGGATAATGTGGAACTATACGTATCCTATTTTACTATGATTATCCATTTCGGAACAGCGGCAACTCTCCTTGACACGGGTGGTATGTTTAGTTTACTTTTGTGTTCGAAAATCCGTAATTCAACAGCTTGCGTGTCTCAACGAACCGCCCTTCCCTCGTATCTGATCCAAATACAACCGATATTAGCCGTTTGCCATCTCGCTCAGCCGTTCCAACGAAATGATACCCCGTATCCTTGTCATATCCAGTCTTTAATCCATCATTACCTTCATAAGCATATGGACCCCCGATTGAAGATAACATCCAGTTTGTATTGCTCATATAGATCCCCTTTTGGTGCAACGAGACTTGCATTTGATTGGAAACTTTAAGAATCTCGGGGTGATGGTTAAGCAAATATTGGGCAAGCTTGCAGGCATCCATCGCAGTCATTAACGTTTGACCCTGGATATTATGTGGACGATAAGGACCAAGCATAGTCTCGCTTAGACCTGTAGAGTTGGTGAAGTGAGTATCCCCTGACAGACCAATCTCAGCAGCCTTTTGATTCATCCGCTGTACAAATTGATGTTCTGAACCGCTGATATGTTCCGCCAAAGCAACGGTAGCATCATTGGCAGAATATACTGCCACCACTTGGAATAACTCCTGAACAGTGAATCGATCCCCCTGTTTGAGTGCAAGCTGATTCCCGCCAACAGAGCTGGCGTAACGACTAACATTAACAGGATCATCCCAACGAATATCTCCTCTCATTGCAGCCTCCATTACAAGTAGCTCGGTCATTAGCTTGCTGATACCTGCAGGAGCAATCTCTTCGGAGCCATTGTAATCCATCAGCACCTGTTCCGAATTCATATCCATCAAAACAGCCGACTCGGCTTTAATGCCTGGCTTACCAACCAGCATGTCCGGTTTTACTCCCAAATATATAATAACTAGTAAAGTGAATAACATTCCTGCGCGTTTCCACCATATTTTCATCGATTCATCACCTCTTACCTATATAGACGTAGCAAAGAGGCATTTTGTCTGCACTTTTTTGAGAATAAATTAAATTTTTTTTATTTTTTGGTTACAAAAAAAACATGGATTTCTTCCACCCCATGCCAGAGTGTCGAAATCCATGTTTATTAATAATTACTGAGCAACAACTGCTTTATCTGCATTTACAGCCAGATCGCTCAAGTATACGCCAGTTCCATCGCCAATCGCATAGTTCATTACACGTTTGTTAACTGGTGATACCACAGCACGGTACAATGTTGGGAATACTGGAACTTCATCTACCATGTATTGTTGCCATTCATTGTAGATCTCTTTACGTTTCTCTACGTCAAATGCTTCAGCAGAGATACCACGTGCCAGCAATTTGTCGTTCTCTTCACTGGAGAAACGAGGGAAGTTATAGAGTGCATCGCGTCCATACAGACCTGATGGATCAACGTCGATACCAACACCCCAAGCCGCTTGGTACACATCGACATTAGGATCATCTTTACCTGTGTTACCTACACGGTCGTAGAAGTTGTTAAACTCGATCATTTCCAAGTTTACTTTCAGACCGATTGCTGCCCAAGATTGAACATAGTAACGTGCGAGTGGCTCAGCTGTGTCGCCACCTGTCATAGAAATAAAATTGATTTCAAGTGGTGAACCATCTGGCTTCGTACGGAATTCTCCGTCCATTTTATAGCCAGCTTCGTCAAGCAATTTCTTTGCAGCTTCCGGATCATATTTCACACCTGGATTGTTGGAATCATGGAATTCAGGGTGAGAAGGTGGAATCAGTGTTGTTGCATTCCAGCGAAGACCGTTGTAGAAACGTTTACCTACTTGGTCATTATCTACAGCCATCCACATCGCTTTACGCAAGTTTTTATCACCCATTTTTGCGTCAGGATTAGATTTAACTTTATTGTTCTCAGCATCCCATGTTCCCAGTTTGAAACCGATGTACGTATACGCACGGTCGATTGCACCCAGGAATTCAACGTTGGAGAGGTTCGCATTGTCTTTATACTGATCTGTCGGGAAGGAGTCTACCAGATCTACACCGCCAGATTTCAGCTCTTGAACAACCGTTGTCGGGTTGATTACTTTCAATGTTACTTTGTCCAGTTTTGGAGCTCCACGCCAGTAGTCATCGTTTTTAACAAACGTTACAGACTCACCTGGTGTGATCGTTTCTACTTTAAACGGACCAAAACCGATTGGCTTCTCACGTACTTCTTTGGAAGAAGACATTTTCGCAATATCCATACCACCAAAAATATGTTTCGCTAATGGATATGTCCACACGCCGCCTGTCAGCAGGGATGGCGTTGCTTCTTTATACGTAATGCTGATTTTTTTGTCACTCAGCACTTTAATACCAGAGATTGTTTTTGCTTTTCCAGCATGATACTCATCCATACCTACAACACTTGTGAAATTGGAATCATAACGTGGGCCATCATAACCTTTGCCACCGATGACTTCATAAGCAAACTGCAAATCTTCAGCCGTTACCGGCTTGCCATCATGCCAGTTTACATTGTCACGAATCGTGAGCGTAAACGTTTTGCCATCTTCGGATGTTTCATATGTTGCTGCACCATCATTGGTGTAGACATAGTCTTTATCCCAAGTCAGCAAACCTTCGTCAAACCATTGCAAAACTTGCGCATCCGGATTACCGGAATAGAAGTTAAAGTTTAGTGTACCTTCAAAAGCAGTATCGGATACGAGACCATAGGTAAGTGATCCACCCTCGATGGCTGTACCTTCATTCTTTTTAACATTACTGAAGTCTTCAATGGAGTAAACCCCCTCTTCTTTCGCAGGTTTTTCCTCCGTTTTCCCTTCTTCAGTTTTGGCTCCTGGTGCAGGAGTTGCTGCTTCTTTCTCGGAGCACGCCGCAAGCGCCAATACAAAGACCAGCATCATCGTGAAAAATAGTCCTCGTGAAAATAATCCCTTTTTCATGAACCTTTCCTCCCTTTTTTTAACCTCTTCTTTGTCTTGCATCCGTCGCACGTTTCAAGGCCTGTCCGACATTATTTATACTCAACATCAATACCAGGATCAGTAGTGATGCAGGTAGCCAAATCCACCATCTGTATTCCAAGGTTTGCGGATTACGTGCATAACTTACGAGTGTTCCAAGACTTGGTGTGCTTTCCGGGAAACCAAATCCCAAGAAAGACAACCCGGATTCAAGACCAATATTAGCTGCCAGGTTCAATGTCATCGTTACAATGATAATCGAACTCAGGTTAGGAAGAAGCTGCGATACAATAATTTTAAAGTGAGAAGATCCAAGTGTTTTGGATGCTTTAATATACTCGAGTTCACCCTCCTGAAGCGCCTTGGATCGAATCAATCTGGCGATTCCCATCCATAGGAAGGCGGTCATAATGAGCGAGAATGAAACGATATTATATTTCGGTACAGCCGTTACAAAGGCGATAACCATCATCAGGAATGGCAAGATCATGAAAAAGTCCACCACACGCATGAACATATTATCAATCATTCCGCCAAAGTATCCCGAGAGCACACCAACCAGAATGCCAATAAATCCAGTCATTAAGGTTACCAGAATACCGATAGTTAAAGAGTTTCTTGTCCCAATAACAAGCTGACCAAATACATCTCGTCCGCCATAGTCTGTTCCCAGCCAGTATTGAGCGGAAGGTGGCTCATATAGTGCAAACAAATCAACTTTAACAATATCGTCCTGATTCAGAATCATAGAGGTTCCATATACAAGAAGAATGACAAGCCCCAGGAATATGAGCGAAACGAGGGCTACTTTGTCCCTGACCAACTCTCGCCACACAATGCTTAAGCCGGAAGGGCTTTTATCAACCTTCTGCGAAGTTACAATAACATCATTGGTCTTGCTCATCTGTTTTCACCCCGAAATCTTCAAGTTCTTACTTAATGCGAATACGCGGATCGACCAATCCCAGAATAATATCAGACAGCAGTGAGCCTAGAATCGTAGCAATCCCATATAATAATACGAGTGCCGTGACTACACTGAAATCCCGTAATGAGATGGAATTCAGGAACAACTGTCCCATACCCGGGTAGCTGAATATACTTTCAATAAAGATGGTTCCGCCGATCAGCCCCGTAATCTCATACCCGAAAAATGCAGCAATCGGCAACAGGGAGTTTCGCAAAATATGTCTGTTGTAGATTCGGGATTCCGAAGCACCTTTGGCTCTCGCCGTGATTACGAACTCTTTGTGCTTGATATCAATAATCTCACTGCGTAAATATTGTACCGTGGATACAGTGGAGATTAGTGCCATTGATAACGCTGGTAGTAGCAAATGGTGAATCTTGCTTATGACGTATTCAAATGTTCCTGGTGTAAGACCTGGTGCCACACTTCCCCCTGTCGGGAACCATCCAAAACGGAACCCGAAAATCCAGACCATGACCAGAGCGAAAATGAAGAGTGGTGCTGCAAAACCCAGGTACGTATATCCTGTAATTAAACGGTCAGACCAGGTGTCGTTATAACGACCACTGATGATACCGAGTGGAATAGCAATAAGATATGTGAGAATCAGTGTTGCCAATGCAAGCCAGAATGTATTGGCAATCCGTTGACCAATAAGATCTGTTACTGGCATTTTAAAACGGAACGATTGTCCGAAATCACCCATAGCTGCATGCCTGATCCAGTCCCAATACTGTATATACCATGGATTATTCAATCCTAGCCGTTCGCGCTGTTCTTCTAGCGCTTTGGGATCAATACTCGGATCAAGCAGTCCCGTCAACGCGTCACCTGGCATGGCTTTGGCCATCAGGAAGACCAGAATACTGAGCAAAATTATTTGAGGAATCATTATAAATATTCGGCGTACAATAGTTTTCCACATATGGCCTTCAACCTTTCTGAGGTAAAGCTACCCGGTGAGTATCGGAAATGGATTGGAGCGAATAAGCAAGCCCTTCCTCATCGAAGAAATTGCGGTATGAATTTTCATACTCGGATTTGATCTGCTGTCGGAAAGCTATCATTTCCTCACGTTTGGTTGGGTCCATATCCGGAATCGCTGCGATAAGACGTTTGGTATAGATATGTTGGGGATTTTCAAAAATATCATCTGTTGTCCCTTGTTCCACATATCGACCTTTATACATAATTCCAATCTGGTCGCACATATGACGAATAATGCCCAGATCGTGGCTGATAAACAAATAGGTCAGATTCAGTTCTTTCTGAATTTCCTGCATGAAGTTGAGCACCTGGGCTTGTACGGATACATCCAGTGCAGATACAGGTTCGTCAGCGATAATCAGTTTGGGCTTGAGTGCAATGGCACGAGCGATTCCAATCCGTTGACGCTGTCCACCTGAGAATTCATGCGGATACTTGTAGATAGACTCTGGACTCAACCCTACCTTCTCTAATAAGCTACCGACCTGTCTCTTCTCTTCCGTTGCCGTCAGTCGTTCATAGTTTCTTAGAGGCTCAGCAATGATGTCCATAACGCGCTTCTTCGGGTTAAGAGACGAATAAGGATCCTGGAAAATCATCTGTACATCCCGCTGAAGCTGGCGATCTTTGCGTCGTTCTTTGGTCAAATCCCTGCCATTGAATAAAATTTTTCCACTTGTCACATGATTCAGACCAATCACAGCTCTGCCTGTTGTTGTCTTGCCTGAACCGGATTCTCCAACAAGACCGTAAGTCTGGCCTTCTTCAATGGAAAAGCTGACATCGTCAACCGCTTTGACACTGTCAATCTCCCGTTTTAGTAATCCTCCGCGAATCGGAAAGTGTATTTTGAGTCCTTCTACTTCAAGTAATGCCATTATGTTATGCCTCCTCCGCTTGATCAGGGAAATGAAAGTGCTGATAGCAGGTACACCTTACAAAGTGTCCTGGCGCAATTTCATGCATCTGCGGGTTATCTTCATGAGCAGAGTCGCTAATCCATGGAATTCGGGCCTTGAATCTGCACCCCTGCCTTGGAAGATTTTTGAGAGAAGGTACGATGCCTTGAATGACATGTAATTTGGATTTTTCTTCAGTAATCGTAGGGATCGAGTTTAATAATGAACGTGTATAGGGATGTTTTGCATTGGTCATCAATGTAACAATATCCGCTATTTCAACAATTTCTCCTGCATACATGACGGCTACACGATCAGCCATCTCGGCCACTACACCAAGGTCATGCGTAATAAGGATAATACCTGCGTTAATCTCATTCTTCAGCTCTCGGATCAACTCGAGAATTTGCAACTGAATGGTCACGTCAAGTGCTGTTGTTGGTTCATCGGCAATGAGCAGTTCTGGCTTATTGGCAATTGCGATTGCGATAACAATACGTTGCCTCATACCGCCAGATAATTCGTGGGGATATTGCTTATATATTTGTTCGGGACGTGGAATCCCTACCTGGTTCAATAAGTGAATAACCTTATCCCGCTTCTCTCTGGAAGACAGCTTCGGTTGATGAAGAGTGAGAATCTCTTCAATCTGTTCACCTATGATCATTAGAGGATTGAGTGCGGATAGTGGATCCTGAAAGATCATGGCCATTTCTCTTCCGCGCAGTTTGTTTAATTGATTAGGGGATATGTTGGCGATATCTTTCCCTTTATAGAGAATCTGACCTTCGATTTTGGCTTTGTTATGCAATCCCATCAGAGAAAATGCAAATGCACTCTTACCTGAACCTGATTCTCCTACAATAGCCAACACTTCATTTTTCTTAACCTTAAGATTAACGTGATCGACTGCTGCATAATAGTTATCTTCAATTCTGAATGATGTCGTTAAGTCTCTGACTTCCAATAGCTCTTTATTCAAATCAATCACCCTAACCCTGTAATTTCATCAGACTGTATTCATAAGTAGAAGAGTGCATCCACTGTATATTTCCATGTTGTTCCTTAAATTGAACAAAAGTGTATACAAAATACCTTATCGTTAACAGAATCAAGATTATAGTCTTCAATTTAAACCATTGGTCAATTAATGTTGATAATTCCTAGCGGAATTATAAATACAAATAATTACTGTAATCATACGTGTAATTTAAGTTAACGTCAATCATTATTTTGGGATTTATGGAATAAATGTTTTCTATGCTACAGTTTTGGGTAATAGTTTTGGCTAAAAGGTATCTATAGCAGGATTTTAGTGTGAGAGTTAAGTGTGCTCGGGTGGAATTACAACAATATGAGGCGTGTGTACAAAGTTTTTTTTTGTTTATATATAACATGTCTATGACACAATGTGTAGAGTTAATAGCATATGATTTGGGAGTAACTTAGTTAGTGTAAATTACATGTCACATTTAGGGGGATTTTGTCGTTTCATAGAATCTCTGCTTAGAGGTCATATGAAGCTTATATATATACATTTATTCAAGGTTTGTAAGATAAACGTAAAAATCTAGTTATTATAGTATAGTTTTATTTAATTGTTGCTGTAAAGAGTTAATTGTTACTTTTGAACATTTATTTTACAAAAGAAAGAAAAAAGTCCTGCAAAAAGCAGGACTTTACTAATAAATATTCATAATTACGCATATATACTATTACCTTTGTGGTGCCAATGGTGGCCTTTTACCACGTTTTAAATCACGAATACTCAAATCAAAGTCCATCTGTAGATGAGGATAGTCCGGAAAGTTAGTCCAGTCTCCACCCCAGGTGAAACCTAGCTCTTTAGCTAAATCGACAACCTCCATCCAATCTGCCTTGCCATTGCCATTATCATCTCGTTCCATATCCCAGACAATATCTCCATCAGGGGTTCTTAAGGCAAAATCAATGGCTAGTCCATAGTTATGATAAGACTCCCCGCCTCTTGCATTGGTGACAATATTCCCAGAAGATGAGCGTCCCTGTGCAAAGAGAGCATCTTGTTCCTCCACACTCCGATACCCATGCGTAATCACAACTTCTATACCTCGCCTGGCAGCCATACGGACTAATACACCTTCACTTTCGGCAACAGCTGGATGCAAACCGGTAATTGGCAAAGGCTCAGGAATTATTTCATCTTGCCATATCTCTCCCAAGTCCCCTTTTTGTTGCAACCATACAAATACAATGGATAGAATAATCGTTGCGATGATCCAGTTTCTCAGGCTTTTCTTCCTTTGCTGTCTTAGCTTACGTAGTGATGAATTCATATACTCTCCTACACTTTTTCTACTCATCAAGCTTTAATTCTTTTTTAAAGGCTTCATTTCAGGTAAACTAACTTCTATTATAATTCATCTCAGTTGTGAAAGCTTCTTCTGCAAAAATTACATGATTATACGTTTTCATTTTCTTGAATTTTCATATGGTATCCTTATTCTTATCCTTAGATTTATAGTATTTAAGAATACATAAAAAGCAGTCGGCTTATAGCCGGCTGCTCTTGTATGCAAACTGAGTAAGACTACTCAGTTGTGTATGGCAACAATGCGATTTGACGGGAGCGTTTGATTGCAATCGTCAGCATGCGTTGATATTTAGCGCTAGTACCTGTTACACGGCGTGGCAAAATTTTTCCACGTTCGCTGATAAATTTACGAAGCAAGTCCGTATCTTTATAATCGATGTGAGTAATTTTGTTCGCTGTGAAGAAGCACACTTTACGACGTTTGTTACGACCACCACGACGTGCCGGTCTTTTATCGTCTCCGCCTTCTCTTTGCTTGAAGCCCATGCTTTTCAGTCCTTTCCTATCATGTAACCGATAACTCGTACGAGTAACGGCTCACGTTAAAATGGCAAATCATCATCCGATATATCAATCGGTTTTCCGTCATCGGAAAAAGGATCCTGATTGTTGCTACGCGCAGCATTATTGTTGCTCGCACGTCCGCCGCCTCCATAAGAAGGCTCTTCACGCATAGGTTGACCCCCGCCGCCACCGCCTTCGCGGTTAGCTGACTCCAAGAAACGAACATTATCGGCAATGACTTCGGTCACGTATACACGTTTTCCTTCGTTATTCTCGTAGTTACGTACTTGAATGCGTCCTTCGACTGCAGCCAGACGACCTTTACGCAAATAGTTTGCACAAGTCTCGGCAAGCTGTCTCCAGGTTACGACCGGAATAAAATCTGCTTCCCGCTCTCCTCCTTGGCTTGTAAACGGTCTGTCTACCGCCAAAGTAAATTGTGTCACAGCTACTCCTGCTGGAGTATAACGTAACTCAGGATCCCGGGTTAACCGGCCGATCAGAATGACACGGTTCAACAATGTAATCCCCTCCTTCTGAGCGTATTGGTGCGATAATCACGAGTTAATGTCTTAGGCAGACTTAACGTCGTTGGTAATGAGATAACGAATTACTTCGTCAGAAATTTTCATGAGACGCTCAAGCTCAGTAACTACTGCTGGTTCAGCAGTGAAGTGTACCAGAACATAAACACCATCACGGAATTTCTTGATCTCATACGCAAGACGGCGTTTACCCATAACGTCGTGAGCTGTAACCTCACCACCGCCGTTGGAGATGATGCCTTGGAATTTATCGACTGTAGCTTGAACAACTTCTTGCTCAACGTCAGGACGAATAATGTACATCACTTCATATTTGCGCATAATTTTCACCTCCTTATGGACTCTGGCCCTCAATCCAGGTTGAGAGCAAGGAACGAGCACAAACTCGAACTATATTAATATAACAAATGCACAAACGAAATGCAAGCAAACGTTCCCTGTACATATTGGTACATAATCCCCATCATGTTTAGACATCAGATGGAACACACTACAGAAGTAACACTGATCTCATTCTGTGGAGGAGGCTACTTATTATGGGTGAAAGAACCGAGTTCGAACCTGGTGACAAAGCGCCGAATGATGGAGAATACACTGAAGTCGGGGAGAAGAGTTTTCACACGGAGATTAATGATCCCAAGCGAGTCACGCTAAAAAAAGGTGAAGCCTTTCCGGAAACGAGCAATCACAATCGCAAGTGGAAAAAGCTGACTAAAGCTCGCGTTCACTAAGTTTTTTTTCAGTACCACGTATATAAAACGGTAGTTAGCACATAATACAATCAGGCGGTACACGAGAGAGGTGTGGTTCCGTTGGACAACGAAGCCGATTTTTCGATGTTGGAGATGCATCACGTAATATAAGAAGCTTGTGGGTGTGTAAGACTTCAGTCCGAAGCACAGGTATTGCTACAAGCAGTACAGCCAGCGTTTCTGTCGTTACGACCGATTGTGATCTAACTAAACATGTACCGCCGGATAAAGAGCCCGTCAGGGCTCTTTATTTTTTTATACGAGGCCACATTATACAATTTTCCAAAAAAATATAAGAAACAAAATAAAAAGACTATCCAATAGGCTAGTCCCTTCAAGTTGTTTATGATGACTCCAGTCCATGGAGTTATGTAAGCATTGCATTTTCGCAAAATCTAAATGACTTAAGTGGCGGAAAGGGTGGGATTCGAACCCACGCACGCTGTGACACGCCTAGCTGATTTCGAGTCAGCCCCCTTGGGCCTCTTGGGTACCTTTCCGCAGCAAAATTGATTATATCACGCCTGTAGTCGGAAAGCAATACCTATACCCTGTCTGCATGAAAACGCTATTTCACTATTACGTTTCATCACCGCGATATGGCTAGATCATGCATCTAAAACACCGGATATATGTTTTCCTCTTCCACCCTACCCTCAGGATTCCTCATCCTCTTCTACCGAGCGTAACACCTTTTTCATGTTTTTCTCGAACTTGGCCCGAGGAATCAGTACGCTATGTTTGCAACCAACACACTTGATCCGAATATCCATCCCCATCCGAATGATCTCCATCTCATTGCTTCCACAGGGATGTTGCTTTTTCATCTGTACGATATCTCCAAGCTGGAAACTTTTACGCTCCACCTGCACCATCTCCCTCATCATTATCCATCGCAGCCGCCTGCTCTAATGCAGCCAATTTGCTTCTCTCATGGTACTCGAGTATTTTCTTCACATCTCCCTGAATTTGACGTTCGACCGAAGACCGGGAGTTCGGCATACATTCCGCTACCACACGAATGACATAATCAGAAGTAGACATCGACTGAATACCTAGCACATCCGGTACCTTCACAATATTCAGATCTCGTTCCTCAATACCTGCGAGCGATTGCTTCACCAGATGTACGGACTCATCCAGCGTCAGATCAGCCTTCATCGGGATATCCACTACAGCAAGCGAATTAGACATCGAATAGTTAGTCACACTTGCAATTGTACCATTCGGAATGATGTGTACTTCTCCCTGCCAGCTTACCAGTTTGGTTGTTCTTAGACCAATGACTTCAACAGTTCCTTTGAACGTGCCTGTCTGAATCACATCTCCTACAGCAAACTGATCCTCTAAAATAATAAAGAATCCGGTAATGACATCCTTCACTAAACCCTGGGCACCAAAACCAATTGCAAGCCCCAGAACACCGGCACTAGCTAGCAATGGTCCAACCTGTACATTGATCTCGGATAACAGTAACAAAATCATAATGAAATTACATGTTATCGAGGTCGCATTTTTCAACAACTCACCAATCGTTACAAATCTGCGCGGGTTGACGCGAATTTTGCCTTCCTGCTTCCGTTCCATCGAACGATCAATAACCCTGGACACCACTTTAATGACAATACGAGTGATAATAAAAATAATGAGGATGCGAATCGAACTGAACATGATGTTAAGCCACATATCCGTATCCGAAATTTTAGCCCACACTTTATCCGTCCAACGAATGGCTTCATCCACAGTTGATGCATAAATGCCGACATTATTACCAGCTTGCGCAAAATAAAATGACATCAAAGTCTGATTCCTCCTCTACATCGGTATGTTATCATAGCTGTCTTCGGTTTTGAAATAGAGGCCGCGAATCTCAACAAACTCATCACGAATAATTTTCTGTACTCGCATCAGATCCTCTTTTGGAAACTGAATACACAGTGCACAGCCCGCTGTAATCTCCTTAGGTGTCGGAAACAAGTCAATCTCGATCTCAGCAAACTCTAATAGCATCTCTGCTCGCAGTGCCTGCTGCGTTGAATCAAACGCAATCAACATCCAATCGTTCAGCCATTCGTCCATGTCCTGCTCCTTTCAAGCTACAACCACTCTCAGGTAAAAAGCCTGTCCTTCCGAAGTATAAAACACTCTACCTTTCCATATACTGATACTACTATTCCAAGGGAAAGGATAGATCCTATGAATCCTACTTCGCGTTCCTTTTCATCACAAGATCTGACCAGCCTGAAAGTTCCTCATACTGATCCAGGTGTGCATTCTGCCATTGTACATCGTTTAATGTTCCATCTCTATAAAGCTCATTCCTTGCAAAATGTAGTGATTGTCTGCATCGGTACAGACCGTTCCACCGGTGACTGTCTCGGACCGCTAGTGGGTACGTCACTGGCAAAATGGGACAGCCCTCTGTTCCATCTATATGGCACATTGGATGAGCCGGTTCATGCTGTAAATCTGCAAGACACACTCCACAAAATCTACAACACCCATCAAAATCCGTATGTGATTGGTATTGACGCCTGTCTTGGCCAATCCTCTAGTGTCGGTTGTATCCAGGTCGTAAACGGCCCGCTCAAGCCTGGCGCAGGCGTAAATAAAGAATTACCGCCGGTCGGCGATATCCATCTGACAGGTATCGTTAACGTCGGCGGTTTTATGGAATACTTTGTGCTTCAGAACACACGGCTTAGTCTCGTTATGCGGATGTCTGAAATTATAGCAAGCAGTCTGTACTCGGCCATTCGGGAATGGCACACTCGCTCTACTCTGCTTGCTGTGCCAGAGTAATAGCTTCCTTCTCCTCTGGGGAAAGTGTATACGTTGACTCTCCCCCTTTTAGAGGTTTTGCATATACATATGAACCATCACGATTGAATAATCCCGTAAGGATCATACCATCCTGACTTTCATTAATCATGGCTATCGAAAAGCTCAGGTCGCTACCACGCTCTCCATAAGCGTTGTATCTTTTCACACCGACCTTGCCCTGAATACGAGCCAGCTTCTGCAATGCTGTTTGCAACTGATTCGTTTGCAGTTTGTGTTCGTCCTCAATGCTGTCCATCTGAATCTTCAGATTAATTAGTAGGGACTCCAAATCCTCCACACCACTGCCAGCCATCATGGCTTCGTATTTACGTTTAAACTTCCGTAACTTTGCCCCTTGAGCAATACTCACGATCAGCAAAATCACCGTAAGCAATGCCAATCCGCCAATAATCCATAACAGCTGTTCCAGAATCAGCTCATTTAATTCAGCCATGTAAGTGCAACTACCCCTCTATGTTTTTGATCAGATTCACGTCTGTCCGTAGTTCTTAGCTTTTATTATAAATCAACCCGTTATTCAAGGAATTAATCATATATTTCCATTTTGAACAACAGAACGTTGAACAATTTTGTTGCTCCCTATTTCACTGCTGTCAGCTCAGTAATGGCCCGAATGAGTTCATCGACCTCTTCATGGGAAGAGTTGTATCCAACGCTTGCTCTGACAGCCCCGGTAGCTGTTGTACCTGCTGACTCATGCGCAAGTGGAGTACAGTGAAATCCTGAACGAACCGCAATACCATAATTCCGATCCAGCCGGAATGCAAGCTGAGCTGAATCATATCCCTCAATTATAAAGGATACTAATCCTGAACGAGGTTGTCCAATGTCCGGGCCCAACAGTTGAATACCTTTGATCGAAGAAAGCCCATTCATTATAAGTTGCGTTAACTCCCACTCATGCTGATAGATGGAAGCAGGTGTCATGGCAAGTACATGCTTCACCCCCGCTCCTAACCCAGCAATCCCCACCGTATTAGGAGTCCCTGCTTCATATCGATCTGGACGCACTTTAGGCTGTTCTACTGCCTCGGATTGACTACCTGTACCTCCATGAAGGAGAGGTTGCACATCAAGCTCAGGAGCGATGTATAAGCCGCCTGTACCTTGGGGTCCTAACAATCCCTTATGTCCTGGAAAAGCGAGCATATCAATGCCTAGTTTTCCTACATCCACTGGCATTACCCCAACACTCTGAGCTGCATCCACCAGTAAAAGAGCGTGATGTTGACGGCATAGTTCTGAGATTTCTCCGATTGGCAAAATGCTCCCTAGAAGATTAGAACTGTGCGTACATACGACCAAACGGGTGTTTTTCCGAAACATCCGCTCCATCTGTTTTAAGTCTATGGCTCCATAAGCTGTGACGGGTACATAATCAACCTCAATCTTACCCTGTCTGCGAAGGAACTCCAGAGGGCGCCGAACTGAATTATGTTCCGCCATGGTGGCTATAACATGATCACCCTCCTGAAGCACACCCTGAATTGCAAGATTAAGGGCTTCTGTTGTGTTTGAACCAAATGCAATATCATTAGGGTTTCTAATACCAAACAGAGTCGCTAAGCCTTTTCTCGTTTCAAACAAAACCCTGCTCGCCTGCACAGCCATACGATGACTCCCCCTGCCTGGGTTAGCCCCTGCAAATTGAAGGGCATTCATCATTGCCTCACCAACAGCAGGTGGTTTAGGCCATGATGTTGCTGCATGATCCAGATAGATTGTGTTCTCCATCCTCCTACCACCTCAGCTCATAAGAAATAATTACAGGATTTGTTTACAAACAAAGAATGACATATCGTTTCTCCAGAACACAGAGTCGATATGTCATGACATGAGTAGCTCTGCATGTTGTTAATGATGCACCCGAGTTGTTATTGCAACAGTTCTAATAATCGTTCGAGATCTTGTTTGCTATAGTAGTTGAGCTCTATTTTACCTTTATCTTTCTGACCATGTTTAATTTTCACTGTCGTTTTAAATCGTTCCCGAAGTGACTCTTCCAAGGTGTCGATAAACGGATCTTTCTTCTTTAGCTTGGCCTTAGCCTTCACTTCACCTGGTTTGGAACGATCAAGTTGTTGCACTGCCTCTTCCAGCTCACGCACACTCCACTGCTGATCAATGGACTGTTTAGCTAGTTGTTTGACCAGGTTTTCATCCTTCACACCAACAATGGCACGTGCATGTCCCATTGACAATGTTCCACGTGAAACATGATCCTTTACTTCCTCTGGCAAAGCCAATAATCGTAAAAAGTTAGCGATGTGAGAGCGTGATTTACCAACCTTCACGGACAACTCTTCTTGGGTCAAAGAGAATTGATCCATTAATCCCTGGTAGGCAACTGCTAGTTCCATTGCATTCAGATTCTCCCGTTGCAGGTTCTCAATCAGGGCTATTTCCATAACCTGCTGATCATTAAACGTACGAACAACAGCTGGAATGGTAGCATTACCACAATACTGTGATGCCCTAAACCTGCGCTCGCCTGCAATAATCTCATATCCTCGGAGTACAGGACGAACGATAATGGGTTGGATCACACCGTGCTGCCGGATCGATTCCGCCAGTTCATGTATTGCTTCCTCATCAAATGCTTTACGCGGCTGATAAGGGTTAGCCCGCAGTTGACTAATCGGGATTTCTACGACTTTATCATCGTCATTAATTGAAAGCGAAGGAATGAGGGCATCAAGTCCTTTTCCAAGCCGCTTACTCATAAGAAATCACTTCCTTTGCGAGCTCTAAATACACTTCCGCTCCTCGGGAACGGGGATCATACGTTATAATGGATTGCCCGTGAGATGGTGCCTCACTCAGCCGTACATTACGCGGAATAATCGTTTGATATACCTTTTGCTGAAAATACTTCTTCACTTCTTCTATAACTTGAATGCCCAGATTCGTCCGAGCATCAAACATCGTCAGTAACACGCCTTCAATCTGAAGAGAGGTATTTAAATGTTTTTGCACCAGCCGAACCGTATTCAGCAATTGGCTTAACCCTTCCAATGCATAATACTCACACTGAATCGGAATAATCACGGAATCGGAGGCTGTTAGCGAGTTGATCGTCAACATTCCGAGCGATGGCGGGCAATCAATAAGAATATAATCATAATTATTTCTAACTTGTGCGAGTGCCTTTTTCAGACGAACTTCTCGCGATATGGTGGATACCAATTCGATCTCGGCTCCGGCAAGTTGAATTGTTGCAGGTATGATATGAAGTCCCTCAATTTGTGTCTCCGCGATCGCTTCCTGAGGAGGCACATCATTAATTAGGACATCATATATACAATTCGCCACATCTGCTTTATTAATTCCGACTCCGCTCGTTGTATTTCCTTGGGGGTCAATGTCAACAAGCAGTACCTTCTTCCCGAGTGAAGCAAGTCCTGCACCCAAGTTAACCGATGTCGTTGTTTTCCCCACACCGCCCTTTTGATTTGCTACGGCCATAATCTTAGACAATACCTTCACCTCAAATAAAATAGGAGTCTTTTCTTGTAGGTTGTGAGTTACAGTTAACAATAAGCAGGCGGCCACCGTCCACAAGAACAACAACTACCGTTTCCTTAACAGAACGATTTGTTCCCTTCACGTCGCATGAAAAACGGACTATATAGACAGAAAAAGCGGCCATTGCCGCCTTAAGCTTCAATTATTTGCGTTTTGGAATATGAATAACAATTTCGTAGTGATCCTCATGATCCGCTTCTTTTGTTTTGATATCCATACCTGAGCCTGTTACCATATCGATAGATTGACGAATCGTGTTAAGTGCCAGTCTTACATCCTTAGTAAAAGATATCCGCTTGGACTTTTTAATCTTGGAAGCTTCCTTATAAAAAGCAACACGTACCTCTGTCTGCTTAACATTCAATTCCTTGTCGATAATCTCGCCCAGCAATTTCAATTGCAGTTCTTCCGTATCCAGCGACAATAAGGCTCTTGCGTGACGTTCAGATATTTTGCGCTCCATCAAGGCTGTTTTCACACCTTCTGGAAGATTCAACAACCTAATCTTGTTAGCAATGGTAGATTGACTTTTACCAAGTCGTTGAGCAAGGCTCTCCTGTGTCAACTGATGCAAATCTATCAACTTTTGGTAGGCAACCGCTTCCTCAATCGAGGTTAAACCTTCACGCTGCAAGTTCTCAATTAACGCAATGGATGCGGCCTGAGAGTCGTTGAATTCACGCACAATGGCCGGGATGTGCTCAAGACCTAGTTTGCGAACAGCACGCCAGCGGCGTTCCCCAGCGATAATCTCATATGATCCATTACGAACCCGAACAACAATAGGTTGAATAACACCATGTGTTCTGATTGTTTGCAGTAACTCATCAATTTTATCATCATCAAAAATAGTACGGGGTTGATATGGGCTACTCACAATTTCGTTAACCGGAACCTGTTTAATCTCGTCTCCGTTATTGCGCTCCGCCAAACCAAACAACTTCGAAAATTGTTCTTTCATTCCGTAGATTACCACCTAGTTTCGTAATAGCTCCCACATTAGCAGGTGCTTCTTATTCCATAAGCGAGACTTCATACTCATCGTTCCTGAAATAAGTTATGCCATTCGTATTGCCCTGCTGCGAAACAGCATCAAATGCTTAACCATCTATTGATATGAACTAATCTAAGATCACTGTTTACGCAGGAACTGATACTTCTATTCTATCATCTTTTTCACCATAATCCTATGTTTACCTATTCTTTAAAAGAATCAAATTTTCCTGCTTTTTTATTCTGTTTATTAGGAAAATAAAATGAATGACTACCTATATAAGTTGAACTAAAGATGTTTACACTGAGCACTCCGATGACAGAATAACCTTCCCATCGCTGTTATCCCCGGATTTTTTTGATTCCCTTTTCTAAAGGGAAAAATCCGATGATAAGCTTATGCTTCCGATGTAGCTTTCTTGCAGAAAGCTTTTAGCCGACCGCTTCGCTTTTTCAGGTTTTTTCTTTCCTCTCCGTTTCTGTGTAAATAAAAATAGTTCAAATTATATAAATCCTGATGAACTAAAATTATTCCAGCCCTGATTTTGTATATGAAAATCTCATCCCACCGTATGCATTTAATTTAACTCAGTTCTAATTTAGAAAACACAAAAAAATAGAGAATGTTTCACGTGAAACATCCTCTATTTCCATCTGGTCATTCAACATGTTATTTTGTTTTTGTCCCTATGTCACAATACTACACGAGTGGAGTTTTAAGTGGTGTCCCCGGTTTACGTGGATACTTATGTGGTGTCTTATCAAACTTCTGAATCAAAATAATATGACGTTCTGATTCCTCCACCGGCAGCTGGAATGGATGAACAGCCTTCACCCGTCCTTTCAGCTGATTAAAGCTGAACTCTGCTTCCTTCATTTCATCCCGCGGGTCTCCGCCCTTCATTGCAGCGAACATACCGCTTTTACGTACAAAGGGAAGGCAGAATTCATTCAGTACCGCGAGCTTGGCTACCGCCCGTGCAGTAACCAGATCATAGCTGTCTCGATATCCTTCTTTGCGGCCCAGTTCCTCAGCACGACCATGGATTAATTCGACCTGCTCCAGACCAAGTGTATCCACTACATACTGTAAGAAACCAATCCGTTTATTCAATGAGTCGATGATTGTAAGCTGGATATGTGGAAAACAAATCTTAAGCGGGATTCCTGGGAATCCTGCTCCTGACCCGATGTCAGCCAGTTTGTTTACTTTGTTCATATCCGTATAAAACGCTAACGATACCGAATCATAGAAATGTTTGGTATATACTTGCTCCCGATCTGTAATACCGGTAAGATTCATTTTTTCATTCCAGGAGACAAGTTCTTTATAATACAATTCGAACTGTTCCAGCTGGAGTTCTCCTATTTCCAAGCCATGCTCCTTCAAGCGTTGTTGCAACTGCTGTTGAATATCGTCCATTATTGTCCCCTTGCTGCGGTAACGCGGTTATAATGCTCAAGATAGACAAGCAAGATAGAGATATCAGCAGGCGTTACACCCGCAATACGAGACGCCTGACCAATGGAGATCGGGCGAATTTTCGCCAGCTTCTGCTTGGCTTCCATCGCAAGACCATGAATCTCATCATATACGATCGTGTCTGGAATTTTCTTTTTCTCCATTTTTAGCAAACGTTCCACGTGGATCAATTGCTTCTCAATATAACCCGCATATTTAATTTGAATTTCGACTTGTTCCTTCATATCAGCAGTCAATTCCACCTCGGAAGGAGATACTTGCTCAATCCAGTCATATCCAATCTCCGGACGACGCATCAGGTTCAGCAATGTGCTTCCATCCTGGATCGGTGTAGAACCGATCTCTTCCAGTTTGGCATTAACTTCAACAGGACGTACCTTTGAATCTTTCAAACGTGCAATCTCCTGCTCGACTTTCGCCTTTTTATCCAGGAAAGATGCATACCGATCCTCGGTAATCAGTCCAATGTCATGACCAATCTCCGTAAGGCGCATATCTGCATTGTCATGACGGAGCAGCAAACGATACTCGGCACGAGATGTCAGCAAACGGTAAGGCTCATTGGTACCTTTGGTAACGAGATCATCAATGAGTACTCCAATGTAACCTTGGGAACGATCAAGTACAATAGCCTCTTTGCCCTGCACTTTACGTGCTGCATTGATACCAGCCATGACCCCTTGTCCTGCCGCTTCCTCATATCCGGATGTACCATTGATCTGACCCGCTGTGAACAGCCCTGGCAGACGTTTTGTTTCCAGAGATGGCCACAATTGCGTTGGAACCATCGCATCGTATTCAATTGCGTAACCGTTACGCATCATTTCCACTTTTTCCATACCCGGAATCGAACGAAGAACAGCCAGTTGTACATCCTCTGGCAGACTTGTAGATAAACCCTGTACGTAATACTCCGATGTATTTTTACCCTCCGGCTCCAGGAAAATCTGATGCTTTGGCTTATCGCTGAAACGTACAATTTTATCCTCAATGGATGGGCAATAACGCGGCCCTGTTCCCTCAATCACACCTGAGAACATCGGCGCACGATGCAGATTATCATTAATAATCTGATGTGTTTCCACAGATGTATACGTCAACCAACAAGGTAGCTGCTCATTCGTAGAAGATGTTGTCTCATAGGAAAAGAACTTCGGCTCATCATCGCCGGGCTGAATTTCAGTTTTGCTAAAATCAATTGTATCCTTATGCACACGTGGTGGTGTACCCGTTTTGAAACGTACAAGCTCGAAGCCCAGCTCACGCAGATGCTCCGACAATTTCAGAGATGGCTGCTGATTGTTTGGTCCGCTTTCATACATCAGCTCGCCCATAATGACTTTACCGCGCAGGTATGTTCCTGTTGTCAGCACTACAGCTTTGGCACGATATTCTGTACCTGTTTGAGTGACAACTCCTACACACTGACCATCCTCTACGATTAGACGATCTACCATGCCCTGACGCATGGTTAGATTAGATTCTTTCTCCATCGTTTCTTTCATTGTATGCTGATAAGAGAACTTATCCGCTTGCGCACGTAGCGCATGAACGGCAGGTCCTTTACCCGTATTGAGCATCCGCATTTGGATAAAGGTTTTGTCGATATTCCGGCCCATTTCCCCGCCCAGTGCATCTATTTCCCGTACAACGTGTCCTTTTGCCGGCCCACCAATGGATGGGTTACAAGGCATGAAAGCCACCATGTCGAGGTTGATCGTAATCATCAGAGTTTTTGAACCCATTCGGGCCGCTGCAAGAGCTGACTCTACCCCGGCATGTCCTGCTCCAACGACAATAACATCATATCTGCCGCCATCAAAAGCCATGTGTATTACCTCCTTATTTTGCTGTTATCTATATGAAAACCAACACTTCCTGGCAACAACATCATTCCATCCTTTGACAACGGGCAGAAATTGTACCTTCCCATCATACACAACCATTTCATTGAAAGAAACGATAAAATGATTTACTTTCCTAGGCAGAACTGGGAGAAAATCTGATCTATTAATGCGTCATGCGCTGTATCTCCCACGATCTCTCCAAGCTGCTCCCATGCCAAACGAACATCGATCTGGATCATATCAATCGGAACAAACTGATCCGCAGCCTCATACGCATCAATCAGAGATTGCTTTGCCTTTTTCAATAAGGCAATGTGGCGAACGTTACTTACATACGTCAAGTCAGCAGACTCCAGCTTTCCACTGAAAAACAGCGTCGAGATGGCATCTTCCAATCGATCAACGCCCAGATCATCCTTCACAGACATCGGAACAAGCCGCTCCTCCGGAATGTAACGGAGCAGGACGTCACGGTCAATCTGTGGCGCTAAGTCCATTTTATTCATAATGATAATTGATTGTCTACCGCGGATTTGTTCCAGCAATTCAATCTCATCCTGATGAAGAGGCTCAGCTGCATTCACAACCATCAGAATCAGATCCGCATCATTGACAGCTGAACGTGAGCGCTCGACCCCAATCTTCTCAACAACATCCATAGTCTCCCTAATCCCTGCTGTATCGAGCAACTTCAAAGGGATATTGTTTATTGTAATGAATTCTTCAATGACATCCCGGGTCGTACCCGGAATATCAGTCACAATGGCCCGGTTATCTTGCGCAAGTGTATTCATTAATGAGGATTTACCTACGTTAGGTCTTCCAACGATTGCTGTCGTGATGCCTTCACGTAATATTTTGCCTTGTTCTGCCGTAGTGAGCAACTTATCAATCTCAGCCATAACCTCACTGGATTTTTCTTTTATAAATTCAGACGTTAATGATTCCACATCATGCTCAGGATAATCGATATTTACTTCGATATGAGCCAGTGTCTCTACCAATGTATATCTCAACTCACGCAACTTGGAGGAGAGTTTACCTTCTACCTGCTTCAGTGCTACCGAGAAAGCACGATCCGACTTCGAACGAATCAGATCCATGACTCCTTCAGCTTGGGACAAGTCAATCCGTCCATTGAGGAAAGCGCGTTTCGTAAATTCACCCGGTTCAGCCAAACGGATGTTCAGCTGCAGTAGCAGATCCATCACCCGCTTAACAGATACGACACCACCATGTGCACTAATCTCAACAACATCCTCTGTGGTGAAGGAACGAGGCGCACGCATCACCGTGACCAGTACCTCTTCAATCTTTTCACCATGGCCAGGATCTATAATGTGCCCGTAATGAACTGTATGGGAAGGTGCCTGAGTCAAAGGTGTTTTGCTGCGGAAAATCTTCTCTGTCTCGGTCACCGCATCCGGCCCGCTGACGCGAATAACGGCTATGCCGGCTTCACCAACCGCCGTAGATATGGCTGTAATCGTATCGCTAATCATTGTGATCTCTCCCTGCTCTCTATAATGAAGTTGTCATCCATCCCATTCCGGAGAACGCCAACACATATTCAACTCAATGGGTGCACTACCTATCGCATATGCTTCGGTACGAAAAAAGCAATGGCTTCTGCACCGGGCAGGCAGCCATTGCGTCATCAATTGCGTGTTATTTCAACGTAATAACCACACGCCGATTGGGCTCTTCGCCCTTACTTAAGGTCTTAATCTGCGGGTGATTTTGCAGTTTGGCATGAATCACTTTACGTTCAAGCGGAGGCATCGGCTCTAGCACAACTTCCTTACCTGTACGGATTGCTTGTCCAGCCAATCGTTCAGCTAGATCTTCAAGCGTTTTCCGCCGGCGCTGACGGAAGTTCTCCGCATCAAGTACGATGCGAACGAAGCTTTCCGAGTACCGATTGGCTACGATATTGGTCAAATACTGAAGAGCATCCAGCGTCTGTCCACGTCTGCCAATAATCATGCCGAGGTCTTCCCCGGAAATATTGAAGATGTGACCATCCCGCTGTTTCTTGATATGCACTTCCACATCCAACCCCATACCTGCCGCAACCTCTTTCAAAAACGCAGCCGCTTCTTCATAGGGATTATGGACTGCTACACCCTCAAGTAATGCTTCAATCTCAGGTTCAGGTGTGGCTGGTTTGATCGGCTGCGGTGCAGCTTCGGGTACGGGCAACAAGCTCACTTCAACTTTAGCAGCCTTCACCCCGAACAAACCCAGGAATCCTTTTGACGGCTGCTCTAAAACTTGTATCTCGACCTTGTCCCGGCTCACGCCAAGCTCAGCCAATCCTTGGTTTACAGCATCTTCAACGGTTTTTCCTGACGTAATGACTGTGGTCATTTCGATTTTTTGGCCCCTTTCGACCCTTTCCCAGAGACGGTTGCCTTGCCACCGTTTTTGCGTTTAGCTCCATTTTTGGAAGAGCTGCTTTGCTTCACGTTGACCTCGGCCACAACTTTATCATTATTCCGGTAAAGGAAATAGTTTTGCACGATGGTGTAGATATTACTGTAGAACCAGTAAAGCGGCAACGCTGACGGGAACTGATATGACATAACAAAAATCAAAATCGGATACACCCACAGCATGAACTGCATTGGGCCAATCTGCTGTGCAGGATTCATACGCATCATCATCCACGTTTGAATGAACGTTGTGATGGCAGCCAGCACTGGCAAAATAAACAGGTGATCCGGTGATCCCAGTTGGAGCCACAAGAAATCATGCGTTCTCAGACTGGAGTTTCCGTAAATGGAGTTATAAAGTGCGATGTAAATCGGCATCTGAATGATAAGAGGCAGACAGCCGGCCATCGGGTTAACCTTGTTCTCCTGAAACAATTTCATCGTCTCTTGCTGAACTTTCTCAGGTGTATCTTTATACTTGGCTTGAATCTCCTTCAGCTGCGGCTGAATGGCCTGCATCGCTTTGGAGCTGCGGACCTGTTTCATCGTCAATGGTAAAATCAATGTCCGTACAATAAGCACCATCACCAGGACAGCCAGTCCATATTCACCGCTAAACCAGTTAGCGAATGTATCGAGCGCCAGTGAGAACCAGTACACGACATTGGCTTGCCAGAATGATTCACTATTCTTCAGATCTTCCGTTGTAACCCCTGCACCTTGTGGAGTACATCCGGCGAGTACAGTGACCATTGCAATGACTGCAATGAGGAGAATCCACTTCCCCTTAGATGTCTTCAATCGCGACACTTCATAACCCCTCTCTTAACCATTCCATTCCACCGTAAATCATACCATAATTAGGAGGACAAATAAACCGAAGCTTACCGCTTGCACGACTTCAACAGGGAGGCCTTACGCAGTACATGTAACAGACTTTTTTCCATTTCCTTATAGGGCATGCCTAATGCACCTTTGCGGACGATGAAAATCAAATCCATCTGCGTAACAATCTCTTGTTCATGATGACGTACAATTTCCTTGATCATGCGTCTCATCCGGTTACGCACGACAGCGTTTCCTATTTTTTTGCTACAGGATACGCCCACCCGGAATTGTTCGGTATCTTTACGGCGGCAGCCATACACCACGAATTGATGATTGGCAAACGATTTTCCAAACCGATATACACGGCTAAAATCCGCACGGTTTCGCAGACGCAGTCTTTTATACACGGCGCTTCTCCTTGCTGTCCTTCATCAACGTTATTGACGGAGGTATCATTACTAATTTAGTATAGGCTTTCTTGATCGACGGTAAACCGTCTTGGCGACAACTTGTATATAAGGAAAGTTTCTGAAAAAGAGAAACTTAACCAACAATTATGATTAGCTAACTGGTATGCTTCTTCACAGCCTGTAAAGCAATGAATTACGCTATATAACCAGCCTGAATAATCCCGTTTTAAGAAAAAAAAGACCACCTCGGTGGTCTTCAGATGCATTAAGCACTCAGGACTTTACGGCCTTTCAGGCGACGTGCAGCCAAAACTTTACGGCCGTTTTTTGTGCTCATTCTTTTACGGAAACCATGAACTTTTTTACGCTTGCTAACGTTCGGTTTGAATGTAGGTCTCAATGTATTGCACCTCCTTACAAGGAAATACTTATGTGATGAATCCTTTTCATCTTCACAGAAAACACCTTTATATATTTAACCACGTCCAATTGGAAAAGTCAACTGAAAAGAGACGCCTCCCTCCCTCTTTTTCATATGCTTTCCAGCGCTCAAAAAACATGCCTCTCTATCCCTAGAGATTTTCCCCAATAATACAGCCACAAAATCATCAAAAAAAGTTATCCCCAACCTCCGAAAAAGAGCTGATTTCTTCACCTTCTTCCGTTATCCACACTTCTTATAATATGTACTGAAATCTGTATTCCTGTTTTAAGTTATTCACATGTGGATAAATAGTAATAGGTTGAAGTTTTCAAAAATAACGCGTGATGTATCCGCTTCACTGTACAGGTTTACAACGTTTTAAGAAAGGTGTAGGATGGAAATCAGCATCTTGTATACAAGTATACCTTTTGTTTTTTACCGTTTTCATTTCGCAAGCAATCGACACTAGATCGAATTGCGATACGAGAACAGTACACATCAACTCTTGTGTGTACATTCAGTAATTTTGACTTTTCGACAATTGATCGAATTCTGAGGTGTAGCACATTGTGTTATGATTCTAACGTACGAATTACTTAATTTAGGAGCGTTAGCCATATGCAATTTCCATCTTCCTGGCTTCAAGGAGCATCTCGCGGTGAGGCCATAGCTTGCGAATTAAGGCTGAGAATCATCAACGGTACCCTTCCGCCTGGGGAAATTTTGTCGGAAAATCGAATTGCTGCTGATTTTGACAGCAGTCGCTCGCCTGTTCGCGAAGCATTGAGAACGTTGTCAAATGAAGGGCTGATTCGGCTTGAACGGATGGGCGTTGTCATCCTGGGCCTCAATATGAAGGATGTCGAAGAACTGTATGATGTACGTTTTCTCATTGAAAGCTTTGTACAGCAACGGCTAGCGGCAGATGTGCCTCCAGCGCTAATTACGCAGCTGAGCAATATCATTGACAAAATGCAACTCGCTGGCAAACATCAAGATGCTGTCGAATTTGCTTATCAGGATCTTACGTTTCACGAGGCCATTGTCGAGGCAGCCTCCCATTCCCGTATTTCACACCTGTGGAAGAGCATCAGATATGTCGTGATGACGGTCATGCTACTTACTACGCGCAGAGTATTTGCCCAAGGTGAGTCCAAAGTAAGTGCTGTAATTGAAAAACACCGCTCCCTTGCAACTGCTCTGGAATCAGGGGACAAAGCTCTGATCCAGCACGGGGTACGCACATATTTTAAAGACTCTGGCCAAACGTTACACGAAAGCTTTGAATTTTGAACTTGATTTCTTACAGCATATCGATGTTAGAAATCTTGCTATTTGTTAGAACCGAAAGCGTTGCGTACAGATTTTCTTATGAGTGACCATAGAGTTGGCAATCAATCCAGCGTCAAGGACGTGAATGATTGCCACATAACTTGTCGACAAGTATACAAAATGCGATTTTTTTCATTTTCCGGACATGATAAGGGTAGTTTGCTTCATTACTTTGTTATCAGATCATCAAGATGCTAATTTTTTTATCACTGCTTTCATTGTAAGCGTTTATCCCAAGACAAAGGAGTAATTACATCATGAGCACGATTTTCGGATTATCCCATAATGCTACATTGCTGATCTGGACGTTGATCGCAATCATCTTCCTGATCCTCTTAATCTCCAAATATAAATGGAACCCCTTTATCACCCTTTTATTATCTGCATTAATGCTTGGTTTGCTTGCAGGTATGAAGCCAGCTGACGTCATTTCTTCCATTACGGGCGGACTTGGCGGTACTTTAGGCACGATCGCTATCGTCATCGGACTTGGTACCATGCTTGGTAAAATGATGGCTGAATCTGGCGGTGCCGAGCAGATTGCGACGACTCTTGTTGACCGATTCGGTGTGAAACGTGTGCACTGGGCTATGATGATTGTTGGATTCATTGTAGGTATTCCTGTTTTCTTTGAAGTCGGTGTCATTCTAATGATTCCGATCATCTTCACGGTAGCCCGCAAAACCAATATGTCCCTGCTTCAGATCGGTATTCCTATTTTGGCCGGTCTCTCCACAGTTCATGGGCTTGTTCCACCACATCCAGCACCGATGATTGCCATTGAAGCCTTCAATGCGGATCTGGGAAAAACAATTCTGTACTCTTTAATTGTAGGCATTCCTACTGCGATTATTGCTGGACCGGTATTCGGTAAATTTATCGGCAAAAGAATTCACACCGAACCACCAGCTGAACTCGCTGAACAGTTCTCGTCTAAGAAAAACATTAATTTGCCCGGATTCGGCATTACATTGTTTACGATTCTGCTGCCCGTCATCCTGATGCTGATTGGATCCATTGCAAACATCGTTGATCCTGATGCAACAAGTGGGTTTACCGTCTTTAGTGAGTTTATCGGCAATGAGATTATTGCTTTGTTGATCTCTGTTGTCTTTGCCCTCTTTTCACTCGGCTTTGCCCGCGGATTCACCAAACATGAACTTTCACGCTTCACCAGTGAATGTCTGGCCCCAACAGCTACCATTATTCTCATTATCGGAGGCGGCGGTGCCTTCAAACAGGTGCTGATTAACAGCGGCGTTGGTAATGCCATTGCAGAATTCGCCACAAATGCACACATTAATGTCATTTTGTTTGCCTGGCTTGTAGCTGCACTGATTCGTGTCGCTACTGGTTCAGCTACGGTTGCGATGACTACAGCTGCTGGTATTGTTGCTCCAGTACTCGCTCTTACACCAGGAGCTAACATTGAGCTGGTTGTACTTGCCACGGGGGCAGGCTCCCTTGTACTTTCCCATGTGAATGATGCAGGCTTCTGGATGATTAAGGAGTTCTTTAATATGAGTGTTGCTCAGACACTCAAGACGTGGACTGTTATGGAAACACTACTTTCTGTGGTTGGACTGATCTTTATTTTGCTACTAAGTACAGTGGTGTGATTGGACGCTAACATCCTTTTTCTCATATAAAAAATCGAAAGAAGGACGAACGAATGACCAATTATATGATTGGAATCGATATTGGAACAACCAGCACTAAATCCGTGTTATTCACAGAGCAAGGCGAGGTAATCACGACCTCCACTCAGGAATATCCGCTATACACACCTGCTCCGGATGTTGCAGAACAAGATCCGGATGAAATTATGCAGGCAGCCATCCGATCTGTACACGGCGTGATGACCCAGAGCGGAGTCTCGGCTAACCAGCTTCTCTTTGTATCCTGCAGTTCAGCCATGCACAGTGTCATCGCCATGGATCAGAACGATCATCCGCTAACGCGCTGCATCACCTGGGCCGATAATCGAAGCGCAGCTTGGTCCGCCAAGCTGCAAGAAAATGGTGTCGGTCATCAAATCTATCTACGCACAGGCACCCCCATTCATCCGATGTCACCTCTGACCAAATTGATGTGGCTTCGTCATGACGAGCCAGAACTATTCGAACGCACGGCAAAGTTTATTTCGATCAAAGAGTACCTTTTCTTGCGTCTATTTGGGCAATATATCGTCGATCATTCCATCGCTTCGTGTACGGGACTGCTGAATCTAGAGCAACTGGACTGGGATCAGGAAGCACTGCACATCGCAGGGATCACACCGAATCATCTATCGAAGCTTGTACCGACGACTTATACAATAGAGGGAATGCATCCTGAATGGGCTGAAAAAATGGCTCTTTCCCCCTCCACGCCTTTTGTAATCGGCGCAAGTGATGGGGTACTATCCAACCTTGGCGTTAACGCCATCAAACCGGGCATCGTCGCCGCAACCATCGGAACGAGTGGAGCCATTCGTACTGTCGTTGATCGCCCTGTGACCGATCCGAAAGGCCGTACCTTCTGTTATGCCCTGACGGAAAAACTATGGGTTGTAGGTGGGCCTGTGAATAACGGTGGAATGCTGTTCCGCTGGGTACGGGATGAGTTCGCCGCGTCGGAAGTGGAAACAGCGAAACGCCTCGGCATCAACTCCTACGATGTACTGACCAAAATTGCAGAACGTGTTCCACCCGGCTCCGAAGGGTTGCTGTTCCATCCGTACCTCTCGGGCGAACGTGCTCCACTCTGGAACCCAGATGCCCGTGGCTCTTTTTTTGGACTGACCCTCCATCATAAGAAAGAGCACATGATTCGTGCAGTACTTGAAGGGGTTATTTTCAACCTCTATACCGTTCTGCTTGCCATGGAGGAACAGATCGGGCAACCCACCTCAATTCAAGCAACGGGTGGGTTTGCACGATCGCCGTTGTGGCGGCAGATGATGTCCGACATCTTTAATCAGGAAGTCGTTGTGCCTGAGAGCTTTGAAAGTTCATGCCTCGGTGCTGTTGTTCTAGGCCTGTATGCTACGGGACGAATCAAGTCTCTTGAAGATGTTTCCTCAATGATAGGCACAACTCACCGGCATACGCCAGTCAAAGAACATGCCTCCCTCTATCAGGAGCTGCTACCGATTTACATTCGCATTTCACGTAAACTTGAAGAGGAATATGCAGACATTGCGGAATTCCAACGCAAAATGTCTATGCTTCATATATAAGTACAGGAAGACCCCGCAGCCATAAAACGGCTGCGGGGTCTTCCTCTTTTTGATATCATTTTGTCTCTATCAATGAACACATCCATACTCGTGGTTTACCTCAATCATTTCCTCATGGTCACTTTTAATGTAATCAGGCCATCCCTTTTTAGTCACTTTATGAGCATTCAGCAATCCAAAACCTCACCTTTTTACGACATAGCACCTCATGAGGTTGAAAAGGACTAATTACCATTCTTCTCATTTTCCCACTTAACTCACTTCAATTCACTTTCAGTTTATCCACAACGAAGTTATTCACATTGCAAGTCCACTTTTGCACATCATTTAGCATCTTTCGACGGATATCCTGTGTATAAAAGTTTTTGGCACTTTAGGTCATGCTGTCGAAAATTAAACAATTTATAAACAATATATTGTGTTGTGACTAAAAATTATACACAAGTTATTGAATTTGTGGATAAAATCTCGCCATACGTTGAAATGCGGGGCTTCTTTTGCTATGATTGTATTACTTTTGGATGTGAATATGTGATCTGACCCATAATATTATCAACAGCCTGTGGATAAAGTTGTGAACAATTTTCCGTTGTTCCTTCTTTTTTTGTTTTTGACCTGCGGGGGTTTGGGGATAAATTCGGCAATATATTTCGTATTTCGACACTGCATCATGGCTTAAGCCACACTTGGAACATGTAAAAGGAGTGACAGTCTGTGGACAGCCATACTTCTGATTTATGGCAGCAAATCTTATCAATCATACAAAATAAACTCAGCAAACCCAGCTTCGACACCTGGTTCAAAGCAACCAAGGCCACCAAGCTGAACGATCGGACGATCGTCATCTCCGCCCCAACTACGTTTGCCGTCGAATGGCTGGAGAGCCGTTACACCAAACTGGTTGGTTCGACGGTCTATGAACTGCTTGGCAAACAGGTCGATGTGAAATTTGTCATCGAGGAGAACAAACCTGTAGAACCAGATCCGCAGTTGCCGGCGCCGACGCCGACAGTCGTTCAGGAAGAAGCCGTGCTCAGCATGCTGAATCCTAAATATACGTTCGACACCTTTGTCATTGGACCGGGGAACCGTTTTGCCCATGCCGCATCGCTGGCGGTCGCTGAAGCGCCCGCCAAAGCCTACAATCCTCTTTTTCTATATGGAGGCGTAGGACTGGGCAAAACCCACCTGATGCATGCCATCGGACATTATATTTTGGAGCATAATCCGAGTAGCAAGGTGGTTTATTTGTCATCTGAGAAATTCACGAATGAGTTCATCAACTCCATCCGTGATAATCGCGGGGAAAGCTTTCGGAACAAGTACCGGAGTGTAGATATTCTGCTTATTGATGATATTCAGTTCCTGGCCGGGAAAGAATCAACACAAGAGGAATTTTTCCATACGTTTAATGCGCTGCATGAGGAACGGAAGCAGATCATTATCTCCAGCGATAGACCACCGAAGGAAATTCCAACCCTGGAGGAGCGGCTACGCTCCCGGTTTGAGTGGGGGTTAATTACGGATATTCAGCCTCCGGATCTGGAGACGCGGATTGCGATTTTGCGTAAAAAAGCGCGTGCGGAGAATCTGGATATTCCAAATGAAGCGATGATGTACATCGCGAACCAGATCGACACCAACATCCGGGAGCTCGAAGGAGCACTCATTCGTGTCGTTGCTTACTCTTCACTGACCAATCAGGACGTTAGTTCTCATCTGGCCGCTGAAGCACTGAAGGATATTATTCCTTCCAGCCGTCCCAAAATGATCACGATTCAAGACATCCAACAAAAGGTCGGCGAATACTACAGCCTCAAGCTTGAAGATTTCAAAGCACGGAAACGGACAAAAGCTGTTGCTTTTCCTAGACAGATCGCTATGTATCTCTCTCGTGAACTGACAGACTTTTCTCTGCCCAAAATCGGGGAGGCTTTTGGAGGACGAGATCATACCACGGTCATTCATGCCCATGAAAAAATCTCTCAAGCGATCAAGAACGATCAAGATCTCTATAAAGTTATCAACAACTTAACCGAAAAAATTAAGAATCCAACCTGAACAAGTCCCAAGCCTATGCACAACGTGTACACATGTGGATAGGCTTAATTTTATGGGTTTAACCCTACTTATCCACATATTCAGTGCCCCTATTACTATTATTACTATAAAGATCTAAAGATATCTTCTCCAAAAAGCCGTTGCAAAGCACGGCCTTCGGCCTTTCGATAAACACCTTTTTAAGACCAAAACAAAACCAAAAAACATCTAACAAATCCGCTAGGAGTGAAACCATGAAAATCAGCATAATGAAAAGTTATCTTAACGAATCCATTCAACAAGTATCCAAAGCGATCTCAAGTCGTACGACGATCCCCATTCTGAGCGGTATCAAATTCGACGTGAATCACCAAGGTGTAACGTTGACAGCAAGTGACACAGATATCTCCATTCAGTCATTTATCCCACTTGAAGAGGGAGACAAAAGTGTGGTGCAAGTAGAACAACCGGGTAGCGTTGTTCTGCCAGCCAAATTTTTCGTAGAGATCATCAAAAAGTTGCCTTCGCAGGAAGTGCATATGGAAGTCAAAGAAAACTTCAACACTTTTATTTCGGCAGGTGCAACGGAGATTCAACTGGTAGGTCTGGACCCGGAAGAGTTCCCGGTACTGCCAAGCATTGAAGAGAACCAAACGGTCTCCATTCCTGGAGATTTGCTGAAAAATATGATTAAACAGACCGTGTTCTCCATTTCCACCCATGAAACGACACCTATTCTGACAGGTGTACTCTGGAGTCTTGGTGATAACGAGTTGAAATTTGTGGCAACGGACCGTCACCGTCTTGCTACACGTGCGGCAATGCTGGATAATGCAGAGGGTATCCGTTTCAACAACGTCGTCATTTCCGGTAAAACACTAAACGAGCTGAGTAAAATCGTTCCCGACCAGAACACGCTTGTGGATATCGTTGTCGCAGATAATCAGGTGTTGTTTAAAATTGACCGTGTACTTTTCTACTCCCGTATTTTGGACGGAACATATCCGGATACTTCTAGAATTATTCCAACGTCATACAAAACAGAACTTGTTTTGGACACAAAAAAATTAAGTGAATCGATTGACCGGGCTTATTTGCTGTCGCGTGAGGAAAAAACAAACATTGTGCGCATGCAGACGATGGACTCCGGCACGATTGAAATATCCTCCAGCTCCTCTGAGCTTGGTAAAGTAAGAGAAGAGATTGAGCCGGCTGAATTTTCGGGTGAACCGCTCAAGATCTCGTTTAACTCCAAATACATGCTGGATGTGCTGAAAGTGGTGGAGAGTGAGCAACTGATGATTGCCTTTACGGGTGTCATGAGTCCCATTATCTTGAAACCGCTCGACGACAGTCAGAGCCTATACGTCATCCTGCCTTACCGGACGACCAATTAACGAAAGGAAGATAACACGATGAAGCAAGTATCGATTCGAACGGAATATATTAAGCTTGACCAATTTTTGAAACTAGCAGACTGCATCCCTACTGGAGGTATGGCAAAAGCCCTCCTCCAAGAAGGGCTTGTTCGTGTGAATAAAGAGGCTGAGGAACGCCGTGGACGGAAGTTATACCCTGGGGATATCGTAGAGGTAGACGGAGAAGGCACGTTCGAAGTGGTTGCGGAGTAAAAGACCAAGGTGCAATCCTGCTGCCTCCTGACGGACGGGATAAAAGGGAGGTTAACGCGTGTTTGTAAACAGCATAGAGTTGCAGCAATTCCGCAATTATGAGCATCTGAAGCTGGAATCATTTGGACCCGTCAATCTGTTGATTGGACAAAATGCCCAAGGCAAGACCAATCTGGCCGAGGCTATTTTTGTGCTGGCACTCACCAAGAGCCACCGCACCTCCCGAGATAAGGAACTGATCCGTTTTGGGGAAGAACGGTCAAGGCTCACCGCCGAGGTTGACAAAAAATACGGAGCAGTTAAGCTGGAGCTGTCCTTATCACAGCAAGGGAAAAAGGCAAAGATTAATGGTCTGGAGCAACGTAAATTAAGCGATTTTGTCGGCTCTCTCAACGTGGTGATGTTTGCCCCCGAGGATCTGGAGATTGTCAAAGGCACACCGGGGGTTCGCCGCCGGTTCCTTGACATGGAGATCGGGCAGGTGGCTCCAGGTTATCTCTATCATCTGCAGCAGTATCAGAAAGTGCTGGTGCAACGGAATAATCTACTCAAGCAACTGTGGGGAAAAGGGGATTCAGCTCAAGCGATGCTGGAAATCTGGAACGAACAGCTTGCAGAGCACGGTGTTAAAATCGTCAAAAAAAGGAAACAATTCATAAAGAAACTTCAAAAGTGGGCAGAAACGATCCATCAGGGGATTACTGGAGGTGGAGAAGTTCTGCGTCTGGCCTACCTTCCCTCCTTCAGCGAAGCCGCTGAGGAAGATGAAGCTGTCTTAATGGAGCAATTTATGATAAAATTATCACAAATGAAAGAGCAGGAGATTCGCCGGGGCACAACGCTGAGTGGGCCACATCGGGATGACCTGTCCTTTTTCATTAACGAACGGGAAGTACAAACGTATGGCTCTCAGGGGCAGCAACGCACAACAGCGTTGTCTCTTAAGCTTGCGGAGATTGAACTGATTCATGAAGAGATCGGGGAATATCCGGTTCTGTTGCTGGATGACGTATTATCCGAACTTGATCCTTTTCGTCAGACCCAGCTGATCGAAACATTCCAAAGCAAGGTACAGACTTTTATTACCGCTACGGGAATCGAGAGCCTGAACGTTGACAAGCTTAAAGACGCTAGTATCTATCACGTTCATGCCGGACAGGTGGAACGCTAAGGGGTGAAGGCTTATGTACATTCATCTGGGCGGTGAAAAAATCATCCGTTCTTCTGAGTTGGTTGCTATTTTTGATATATCGATCGAGAAATCCTCAAAAATATCCAAGCAGTATGTTACACATGCCGAACAGGAAAAAACGGTCGAACATATCGGCGAAGAGGAAGCAAAGTCTATCGTGGTGACTAAAAACATTGTGTATTACTCACCGATTTCCTCCGCAACGCTCAAGAAGCGTGCGCACCATTTTCCTGATTTATAGCGGATATTCCAAAAGAGAATTTCTTTGTCTGCTAATATTCTTAAGTTAACGCATATTCAAGATATTGAATCTATAGAAGTAGGTGAAAGGCATGTCTATGAATCAACCGTCATATGATGCGAATGAAATTCAGGTCCTTGAAGGACTGGAAGCCGTACGTAAGCGTCCGGGGATGTACATCGGTTCCACCAGTGCCAAAGGTCTGCATCATCTGGTCTGGGAAGTAGTGGACAACAGTATCGATGAAGCGCTGGCGGGTTACTGTGATCATATCGAGATCAACATCCATGAAGACAACAGTGTAACCGTTGTGGATAATGGACGGGGTATTCCAGTTGGCGAACATGCCAAAATGAAACGTCCAGCTCTGGAAGTCGTTATGACTGTTCTTCATGCAGGGGGTAAATTCGGTGGAGGCGGGTACAAGGTATCCGGTGGTTTGCACGGTGTAGGTGTATCCGTTGTTAACGCACTTTCTGAAAAAGTAGTCGTTACTGTAAAACGGGATGGTCATATCCATCAACAGGAATACCGCCGCGGTGCTCCGCAATATGATCTCAAAGTGATCGGCACAACCGACGAGACGGGAACAACTGTGACGTTCCATCCCGATCCGGAGATTTTTACAGAAACTTTGGTATATGATTACGAAACATTGCTTACACGTGTCCGTGAGCTGGCGTTCCTGAACAAAGGAATCGGTCTGACTCTGACAGATGAGCGTACAGGTGTAACTAACTCCTTCATGTACGAAGGCGGGATCATTGAGTATGTATCCTTCTTAAATCAAAAGCGTGAAGTGTTGCATGAGAATCCGATCTACGTTGAAGGTTCACGGGATAACATTCAGGTGGAGGTTGCACTGCAATACAATGACAATTACACCGAGAATATTTATTCTTTTGCGAATAACATCAACACCCATGAGGGCGGAACGCACGAGTCAGGCTTTAAGAGTGCACTCACCCGGATTATTAATGACTATGCCCGTAAGGCTGGTGTAATCAAGGATAGTACCGGCAATCTGTCTGGTGACGATGTGCGTGAAGGTCTGACGGCCATTATTTCGGTCAAAATTCCGGAACCGCAATTCGAAGGACAAACAAAAACAAAGCTCGGAAACAGTGAAGTACGTGGTATTGTGGAGTCTTTGTTTGCAGAGAAGCTGCAGGAGTTCTTGGAAGAGAATCCTTCCGTATCCCGTCGTATTTTGGAAAAAGGATTGCAGGCTGCGCGTGCCCGTGAAGCGGCTCGTAAAGCTCGTGAACTGACACGCCGTAAAGGCGCGCTTGAAGTCAGCTCCCTGCCGGGTAAGCTGGCGGACTGTTCATCCAAAGATGCGTCCATCAGTGAATTGTACATCGTCGAGGGTGACTCTGCCGGCGGTTCAGCCAAACAGGGTCGTGACCGTCACTTCCAGGCTATTTTGCCGCTTCGTGGTAAGATCCTGAACGTGGAAAAGGCACGCCTTGACCGTATCCTGGGCAATGCCGAGATTCGTGCGATTATCACTGCGATGGGAACAGGGATCGGCGACGATTTTGACATCTCCAAAGCACGTTATCACAAAATCATCTTGATGACCGATGCCGATGTCGATGGTGCCCATATCCGTACACTGTTGCTGACATTCTTGTATCGGTATATGCGCAAAATCATTGAGGCCGGTTATGTATATATTGCACAGCCACCACTGTTCAAGATTGAGCGTAACAAAGTCATTCGTTATGCAGGCTCCGAGAAAGAGCGTGACGAGATTATTGCTTCCTTGGGTGAGAACGTCAAGTTCAATATCCAGCGGTACAAAGGTCTTGGCGAGATGAATGCCGGACAGCTGTGGGAAACCACGATGGACCCGGAAAGCCGGACAATGTTGCAAGTATCGATCAGTGATGCGATGCTCGCGGATGCCATGTTTGACACCTTGATGGGAGATAACGTCGAACCTCGTCGTGACTTCATCCAGGAGAATGCAAAATACGTGAAAAACCTCGATATTTAACGAGTTGCGAAGAGGCGCCTGTGAGGGCGCCTTTTTTTATATTATGAGTGATAATGCGCTTATTTACCTGGCAGTCCGTCGTTTGATTGTGGAAGCCTGCGCTTTGGAAGCCTTCGAGGTTGTTTTTTTCGCTTTGCCTTTTTTGGAGGGTAAGCGTCCGTAAGCAATGGCATAACTTTTGATTTTGCGGTAAGCCTCTTTATCGGGAAGCAGACCAAAGGCATAGATGCCAGGCAGTGTGTTGACCTCCAGAATCCAGGGACGCCCATGATCATCCAAAGCGATATCAATTCCAATCTCTTTGAGTCTGGGAAAAGAGCTTTGCAATTGGACAGCAGTATGGATACCGAGGCGGTGCAGTTCATGCTCAAGCTTTTGATATCCTTCCCTTTTGAGTTGCGGGAGTACAAGTTCTTCAAAGGTAGCCAGACGGCCGCCACCGTGGATATTGGTAATGATTTTCCCTGGCGCAGCAACCCGTCCGAGAATACCTGTTGTTTCCCAGCTATGCTGTGGGTTCTTCTGGGTTAACACACGCAGGTCAAAAGGTAATCCCTCATGTGTCATTAGTGGAATACCCTGTTGAATGATATAGTCACGTTTCTGAATACGTTCGTTCAATGCGTTCTCAAGTTCTGTGAGCGAATGAAAGACTCGCTCTTCAGTTCCATGTTGCAGATGATAGGTCGTAATATCGGACATAGTCGGAGGAATAGGCTCTGATTCTACTGATTCAGGTGAGGTGGATTCATCAGATGCTTCATCACTTATGGATTCGGCAGTTGAGTCTGCAGAACGAGGGACTGTGATTGTGGTGTGAACTGTCCTTACCCGCATCACCCCATTACCGTAAGTTCCCCTGTCGGGTTTAATAAAATTGGCTGGGAATAACTCGGTCATTCGTTCTAGTGTTTGCGAGCTATATTTTCGGGTCACCGGTATATATTCATTGACATGACGACTGCGTTGCAAAATTGCTGTTTTAGTCCATTTGCTGGAGACACGCTGGATACTCATGTGCATCAGTCCTTTCTTGTTTTGATCCGTTGTGCTGAGGGACATTATGCAGAAAATCAAAGGACAAGAGATGATTTCAGTGGTATAATAGAGGAATATGGCGTTTTGTGCTGTCAGCCGATAAAATTGCAGTTTGATTGCCACGTGGGAACGGCTCTAGCCTTGATTGGACAGTACATATGCCGCTTTTCTAGCATTGTATGTGCAATTGCAGAGGAAGGCAGGGCGAACCCCCAGACACGCTCAAGTTCCTGGAAGAAAGGCTATTGCCCAGCGGACGTTTAATTGTGTAACTTTTGTGAAAGTAATATAATAAAGAGTAGCGTTCTTGCGCGGTTTTAGCCTTGTTAGGCTTTTCACATATATTAATTTTCTGGAAATGATTGATTTGGAACGTTTGTTGAAGGACAAGAAGGAGGTCCAGCATGGCGGAAGAAATGAACTCGCAGATTAAAGATCGGGATATTGGCGTCGAGATGCGTGAATCGTTTATGGATTATGCGATGAGCATCATTGTGAGCCGTGCCCTGCCAGATGTGCGTGATGGATTGAAGCCGGTTCACCGGCGCATTCTGTATGCAATGTCGGAGCTTGGCATGACACCTGATAAACCACATAAAAAATCAGCCAGAATCGTCGGCGAAGTTATCGGTAAGTATCACCCGCACGGTGACTCTGCCGTTTACGAGACGATGGTACGGATGGCACAGGACTTCTCCCTGCGTTACATGCATGTAGATGGACACGGTAACTTCGGATCAGTCGATGGTGATATGGCTGCAGCGATGCGTTATACCGAGGCACGTTTGTCCAAGATTGCAATGGAAATGCTCAGAGATATCAACAAGGACACCATTGACTTCCAACCAAACTATGATGGCGAAGAAAATGAACCTATTGTTCTCCCTGCTCGTTTTCCTAACTTGCTTGTCAATGGAGTTGGCGGGATCGCCGTAGGTATGGCTACCAATATTCCTCCTCATAATCTGGGAGAGGTTATTGACGGCGTACAGGCCATGATTAAAAATCCAGACATTACATCCATGGAACTGATGGATTATATCCAAGGTCCCGACTTCCCTACATCTGGTTATATTCTGGGACGTTCAGGTATTCGTCAGGCTTACCAGACTGGACGCGGATCGGTAACGATGCGTGCCAGAACCAATATCGAAGAGAACAATAACAAAGCTCGTATCGTCGTTACTGAGCTTCCGTACCAGGTGAACAAAGCAAGACTCGTAGAGAAAATTGCTGAACTGGTACGTGACAAAAAGATCGATGGCATTACCGATCTGCGTGATGAATCTGACCGTAATGGTATGCGGGTTGTGATTGAGCTTCGCAGGGACGTCAATCCTGGTGTTGTGTTGAACAATTTGTACAAGCACACTTCGATGCAGTCCACATTCGGTATTAACATGCTTGCGATCGTCAATAAAGAACCAAAGATTCTGAATCTGCGTGAAGTGTTGTATCACTATTTGCAGCACCAGATTGAGGTTATTCGTCGCCGTACACAATTCGAATTGAGAAAAGCGGAAGCTCGTGCTCACATTCTGGAAGGTTTGCGTATTGCATTGGATCACATCGACGAGATCATTACGTTGATTCGTTCATCAAGCAATACAGATGCAGCTAGAGAAGGTTTGATTGAGCGTTTCTCACTCAGCCATGACCAGGCGCAAGCTATTCTGGATATGCGTTTGCAACGTCTGACAGGTTTGGAACGTGAACGGATCGAGAACGAGTACAACGAATTGATGGTCAAAATCCGCGAGTATCGCGAAATTTTGGCTAATGAACATCTTGTACTTGAGATTATCAGTACAGAGCTTCAGGAAATTCGTGAGCGTTTTGGTGACGATCGCCGTACCGAGATCACGGTTGGAGAAGAAAGTATTCTGGATGAGGATCTGATTCCACGTGAAGAAGTAATCATCACGATTACCCACACAGGTTACGTTAAACGTCTGCCTGTATCTACCTACCGTAGCCAAAAACGCGGAGGACGCGGTGTTGTAGGGATGGATACAAAGGATACCGATTTTGTCGAGCATCTTTTCGTTACCAACTCTCACAACTACCTGATGTTCTTCACGGATAAAGGGAAAGTATATCGCCTGAAAGCTTATGAGATTCCAGAGCTTGGACGTACAGCGCGTGGGACACCAATTATCAACCTGATTCAGATTGAGCAAGGGGAGTCTGTCAATGCGGTTATTCCAGTACAGGAATTCGAGAGCGATAAGTATCTATTCTTTGCAACACGTCAGGGTGTAGTGAAGAAAACGCCGCTTGAAGATTACACGAACATTCGCAAAGGCGGACTTATCGGGATCTCCTTGCGTGATGATGACAGCCTGATTGATGTGAAGCTGACGGATGGGCAACAAGAGATTATCATGGGTACAGCTCATGGAATGTCTATTCGTTTCTCAGAGGGTAATGTACGTTCTATGGGACGTAGTGCTACCGGGGTTAAGGGTATCACGCTTGACGATCAAGACGCGGTTATCGGTATGGACGTCGTAGATGCTGATCTGGATGTTTTGATTGTCACAGCCAAAGGGTACGGTAAACGGACCCCAGTTAGTGATTACCGGATGCAAACTCGTGGTGGTAAAGGAATCAAGACGATCAATGTTACCGAGAAGAACGGTGCTGTTGTCAGCCTCAAAATGGTTAAAACAGAAGAGGATCTGATGATTATCACATCCAGTGGTACACTAATTCGGATGAGCATGGATGGCATCTCAACCATGGGTCGCTATACTCAGGGTGTGAAGCTAATCCATATTCGTGAGGAAGACGCTGTAGCTACCGTAAGCCGAATTGATAAAAATGAAGAAGAACCAGATGAAGATAACGATGAAGCAACAGAATCTGGAGCGTCCTCTGATACAGAGTTAAATCTGGAAGAAGGCATGGCGTCTGAAGCAGAAACTGATGTTCAAGATGATGATTCAGGTTCGGAAGAATAACATAGGTATCTTGTTTTATTGAATCGTTAAGAAACTTGAAACAGGATACGAAGGGCTCCCTTTATGGGGGCCCTTTTTGATATGTACAGAAGAAATAATGAAAGCTTCAAAATCTAGGATGTACAGCCTGTTTTCTGAGTAATATAATGGGAAATAACATGAGAAACCGGGACTATGGTCTTGTATTGTCATCATCTTAAGAAGAACGATGAGTGAGGGGAATCGGTATGGGATTAATTACCCTGTCAGAAGTCAAACCAGGACTAAAATTGGGAAGTGATGTGCAGACGTCACGTGGCAATGTGTTGCTTCAAAAGGGTAAAATTATTTTACCTAAAGATATGGAAGTCCTCAGGGCGTTTTTGATTCATCAGGTGGACATCGAACAAGAGAGGACAGGAACTAGCAGTGGAGGTTCAAAAGGAGTAACTGGACCCAGCGGAGCATTAGGAACAGCCGTCGCAGAGAAGAATGGGGAACGGACAAGTACAATAGTTTCAGCCCCAGTTATTACACTTCAGGATGAATACGAGAAAATGGTTACGTTGACTAAAAACGCGTTTCTCTCCTCATTAGCTGCTGAATTGCCCGTTTATGAGTTACGGACACAGCTAGAGGCTTTGTTCATACATCTCAAACAATATAATGTGCTTACCTTCAGTCCACGCAATATGAAAGAGCATGATTATGTATATCACCATGCTGTGCTAAGCGCGATCACATCCTATCAACTGGCTCAGTGGATCGATCTCCCCTCCAAGGACTGGATGCAGGTTGCCTTTGCTGGATTGTTCCATGATATCGGTAATAACAAGGTTGATCCGCAGATTCTCCATAAACCTTCTTCTCTGACAGCGGAGGAGCAAGAGGAGATCAGGCAACACACCAAGTATGGTTATCAGATTCTTAAACAGGCTAAGGCCATCAATGAAGGTGCGAGACTTGCAGCACTGCAGCATCACGAAAAAGTGGATGGATCGGGTTATCCCTTGCAACTTACCGGGACACAGATTCATATCTATGCCAAAATCGTAGCTATCGCAGATATTTTCCATGCAATGACCCTAGAGAAGATTTATCGTAAGGCTCAATCTCCATATCTGGTTCTGGAACAAATTCAAAGTGAGGCGTTTGGTAAACTGGAACCTTCTATTGTGAATATGTTTGTGCAACGCTCCACTCAGATTCATAATGGAATACGGGTGAAACTGAGTAATAACCAGATTGGGGAAATTATTTTCTCAGATCGAGATCATCCTACTCGGCCAATGGTATCTGTAGAAGGATCGATCATCAATCTGATGCAACAAAGACAGTTATATATTCAAGAAGTATTAGGTTAGAAGCATAGTTGGATTTGTTGTGTGAAGACCTTCTCATAACGAGAGGGTCTTTTTTTAATATGGTAGTTAAAAGTTTAACGTTTATGAGTATATTTGGTTATCAAATGAGTCCAAATATAGTTTAGTGTTAAGTAATAAAAGAAACTAGAAAAAACACTTGCATTAAAATTCTCTACATGGTATATTCTAATTCCGGCCAAGAAAACACAGTTTAGACGGTGCGGCAAGCCAATAAAAACAAGCTTCGAAAGAAACTTAAAAAAAGTGCTTGCAAAGTTGGTTCGGAAATGATATGATATAAAAGTTACTGAAGCGAATGACTGACGGTGACTGAATATGTTTGATCTTTGAAAACTGAACAACGAGTGAGTAAACATTCTGCTTGCAGAATGACGTGAAGGTTTTTGGTACATGCCATCTGGCTGTATGAAAACTGGAACACAAATGAGATTTTTAATCTCGTCAGATTCAAAATGAGCTTATCGCTCTTTTCAATACCCCGATGAGTTTCACCGCGTTTAACGACGCTGACGAAATTCATCTTTATTGGAGAGTTTGATCCTGGCTCAGGACGAACGCTGGCGGCATGCCTAATACATGCAAGTCGAGCGGACTTGAAGAGAAGCTTGCTTCTCTGATAGTTAGCGGCGGACGGGTGAGTAACACGTAGGCAACCTGCCCTCAAGCTTGGGACAACTACCGGAAACGGTAGCTAATACCGAATACTTGTTTTCTTCGCCTGAAGAGAACTGGAAAGACGGAGCAATCTGTCACTTGGGGATGGGCCTGCGGCGCATTAGCTAGTTGGTGAGGTAACGGCTCACCAAGGCGACGATGCGTAGCCGACCTGAGAGGGTGATCGGCCACACTGGGACTGAGACACGGCCCAGACTCCTACGGGAGGCAGCAGTAGGGAATCTTCCGCAATGGGCGAAAGCCTGACGGAGCAATGCCGCGTGAGTGATGAAGGTTTTCGGATCGTAAAGCTCTGTTGCCAGGGAAGAACGCTTGAGAGAGTAACTGCTCTCAAGGTGACGGTACCTGAGAAGAAAGCCCCGGCTAACTACGTGCCAGCAGCCGCGGTAATACGTAGGGGGCAAGCGTTGTCCGGAATTATTGGGCGTAAAGCGCGCGCAGGCGGTCATGTAAGTCTGGTGTTTAATCCCGGGGCTCAACCCCGGATCGCACTGGAAACTGTGTGACTTGAGTGCAGAAGAGGAGAGTGGAATTCCACGTGTAGCGGTGAAATGCGTAGAGATGTGGAGGAACACCAGTGGCGAAGGCGACTCTCTGGGCTGTAACTGACGCTGAGGCGCGAAAGCGTGGGGAGCAAACAGGATTAGATACCCTGGTAGTCCACGCCGTAAACGATGAGTGCTAGGTGTTAGGGGTTTCGATACCCTTGGTGCCGAAGTTAACACATTAAGCACTCCGCCTGGGGAGTACGGTCGCAAGACTGAAACTCAAAGGAATTGACGGGGACCCGCACAAGCAGTGGAGTATGTGGTTTAATTCGAAGCAACGCGAAGAACCTTACCAGGTCTTGACATCCAACTAACGAGGCAGAGATGCGTTAGGTGCCCTTCGGGGAAAGTTGAGACAGGTGGTGCATGGTTGTCGTCAGCTCGTGTCGTGAGATGTTGGGTTAAGTCCCGCAACGAGCGCAACCCTTATATTTAGTTGCCAGCACTTCGGGTGGGCACTCTAGATAGACTGCCGGTGACAAACCGGAGGAAGGTGGGGATGACGTCAAATCATCATGCCCCTTATGACCTGGGCTACACACGTACTACAATGGCCGGTACAACGGGCTGCGAAATCGCGAGATGGAGCCAATCCCAACAAAGCCGGTCTCAGTTCGGATTGCAGGCTGCAACTCGCCTGCATGAAGTCGGAATTGCTAGTAATCGCGGATCAGCATGCCGCGGTGAATACGTTCCCGGGTCTTGTACACACCGCCCGTCACACCACGAGAGTTTATAACACCCGAAGTCGGTGGGGTAACCGCAAGGAGCCAGCCGCCGAAGGTGGGATAGATGATTGGGGTGAAGTCGTAACAAGGTAGCCGTATCGGAAGGTGCGGCTGGATCACCTCCTTTCTATGGAGAATCGTTTCCCGCGTGGAAACATTCAAATATGCAGCTCAGCTGCAAACCACTCACTCGTTGCTCAGTTTTGAGAGCTCAAACTCTCAAACTTCTCGTTTATTCGACCGACACATCCGTGAACGGCCCGAACGAAACGATTTGTTCTTTGAAAACTAGATATCGAAACGAAACAAACGCGAATTAGAACATTCCTTTAAGCTGATCTTGTGTAAACAAGTGAAGTGTTTTATAAGGTAGATTGCTGGAGCGAGTGATCGAAATGGAACGACTTTTGGCTTTGCGCAAGCAAACCAAGGGAAGTGACAGCTCGAACACGAGCGCAATGGTTAAGCTACTAAGAGCACACGGAGGATGCCTAGGCGCTAGGAGCCGATGAAGGACGTGGCGAACAACGAAACTGCCTCGGGGAGCTGTAAGCAAGCTTTGATCCGGGGATGTCCGAATGGGGAAACCCAGCTGGGGTAATATCCAGTTACTCTTGTCTGAATACATAGGGCAAGTAGAGGCATACCAGGGGAACTGAAACATCTAAGTACCCTGAGGAAGAGAAAACAATAGTGATTCCGTCAGTAGCGGCGAGCGAACGCGGAGAAGCCCAAACCAAAGAGCTTGCTCTTTGGGGTTGTGGGACGTCTCACATGGAGTTACAAAGGAACCGGTTAAGCGAAGAGGTCTGGAAAGGCCCGCCAAAGAAGGTAAAAGCCCTGTAATTGAAAGTCTGTTCCCTCCGAGACGGATCCCGAGTAGTGCGGGGCACGTGAAACCCCGTATGAATCCGGCAGGACCATCTGCCAAGGCTAAATACTTCCTAGCGACCGATAGTGAAGCAGTACCGTGAGGGAAAGGTGAAAAGCACCCCGGAAGGGGAGTGAAATAGAACCTGAAACCGTGTGCTTACAAAAAGTCAGAGCCCGTTTTAGGGGTGATGGCGTGCCTTTTGTAGAATGAACCGGCGAGTTACGTTCCCGTGCAAGGTTAAGGTGAAGAGCCGGAGCCGCAGCGAAAGCGAGTCTGAATAGGGCGAATGAGTACGTGGACGTAGACCCGAAACCGGGTGATCTACCCCTGTCCAGGGTGAAGGTGCGGTAACACGCACTGGAGGCCCGAACCCACGCATGTTGAAAAATGCGGGGATGAGGTGGGGGTAGCGGAGAAATTCCAATCGAACTCGGAGATAGCTGGTTCTCCCCGAAATAGCTTTAGGGCTAGCCTCGGAAAACAGAGTCGTGGAGGTAGAGCACTGATTGGGTGCGGGGCCCGCAAGGGTTACCAAGCTCAGTCAAACTCCGAATGCCATAGACTTACTTCCGGGAGTCAGACAGTGAGTGCTAAGATCCATTGTCAAAAGGGAAACAGCCCAGACCATCAGCTAAGGTCCCCAAGTGTGTGTTAAGTGGGAAAGGATGTGGAGTTGCACAGACAACCAGGATGTTGGCTTAGAAGCAGCCACCATTGAAAGAGTGCGTAATAGCTCACTGGTCGAGTGACTCTGCGCCGAAAATGTAACGGGGCTAAACACACCACCGAAGCTATGGCTTGATGCTTGCATCAGGGGTAGGGGAGCGTTGTATAAGGGTTGAAGGTGTACCGTAAGGAGCGCTGGACATTATACAAGTGAGAATGCCGGTATGAGTAACGAAAAGATCAGTGAGAATCTGATCCGCCGAAAGCCTAAGGGTTCCTGAGGAAGGCTCGTCCGCTCAGGGTAAGTCGGGACCTAAGGCGAGGCCGAAAGGCGTAGTCGAAGGACAACAGGTCGAAATTCCTGTACCACCGTAAATCGTTACGAGCGATGGGGGGACGCAGTAGGGTAGTGACGCAGGCTGATGGATGCCTGTCCAAGCAGTAAGGCTGGTTAGTAGGCAAATCCGCTAACCGTAAGGCTGAGCTGTGATGGGGAGTGAAAATTACAGTAGCGAAGGTCATGATCTCACACTGCCAAGAAAAGCCTCTAGCCAGATGAAGGTGCCCGTACCGCAAACCGACACAGGTAGGCGAGAAGAGAATTCTAAGGCGCGCGGAAGAACTCTCGTTAAGGAACTCGGCAAAATGACCCCGTAACTTCGGGAGAAGGGGTGCCCCGGTAGTGTGAATAGCACGAGGGGGCCGCAGTGAAAAGGCCCAAGCGACTGTTTAGCAAAAACACAGGTCTGTGCGAAGCCGTAAGGCGAAGTATACGGGCTGACGCCTGCCCGGTGCTGGAAGGTTAAGGGGAGTGGTTAGGGAGTAATCCCGAAGCTGTGAACCGAAGCCCCAGTAAACGGCGGCCGTAACTATAACGGTCCTAAGGTAGCGAAATTCCTTGTCAGGTAAATTCTGACCCGCACGAATGGCGTAACGACTTGGGCGCTGTCTCAACGAGAGATCCGGTGAAATTTTAATACCTGTGAAGATGCAGGTTACCCGCGACAAGACGGAAAGACCCCATGGAGCTTTACTGCAGCTTGATATTGAATTTGGGTACGATCTGTACAGGATAGGTGGGAGCCTTTGAAGCGTGAGCGCCAGCTTGCGTGGAGGCACCGTTGGGATACCACCCTGATCGTATCTAGGTTCTAACCTGGTACCGTAAACCGGTGCGGGGACAGTGTCAGGTGGGCAGTTTGACTGGGGCGGTCGCCTCCTAAAGAGTAACGGAGGCGCCCAAAGGTTCCCTCAGAATGGTTGGAAATCATTCGAAGAGTGCAAAGGCATAAGGGAGCTTGACTGCGAGACCTACAAGTCGAGCAGGGACGAAAGTCGGGCTTAGTGATCCGGTGGTACCGCATGGAAGGGCCATCGCTCAACGGATAAAAGCTACCCTGGGGATAACAGGCTTATCTCCCCCAAGAGTCCACATCGACGGGGAGGTTTGGCACCTCGATGTCGGCTCATCGCATCCTGGGGCTGAAGTAGGTCCCAAGGGTTGGGCTGTTCGCCCATTAAAGCGGTACGCGAGCTGGGTTCAGAACGTCGTGAGACAGTTCGGTCCCTATCTGTCGTGGGCGTAGGAAATTTGAGAGGAGCTGTCCTTAGTACGAGAGGACCGGGATGGACGTACCGCTGGTGTACCAGTTGTTCCGCCAGGAGCACCGCTGGGTAGCTATGTACGGACGGGATAAGCGCTGAAAGCATCTAAGCGTGAAGCCCCCCTCAAGATGAGATTTCCCAGTATGTAAGACCCCTTGAAGACGACGAGGTAGATAGGCTGGGGGTGGAAGTGCAGTAATGCATGGAGCTGACCAGTACTAATCGGTCGAGGGCTTATCCAATAGCAAGTTTTGATCGCGTGCGTTTCGTTTCGAATCTAGTTTTCAGAGAACAACACTCTGAATGAAGTGAAAATCGGTACATCACGGAATGTGTGTATGATTTTCAGTTCTGATTGATATGGAAGAAGCTATGCTTCGACCAATCGCGTTTGGTGGCGATGGCGGAGGGGTTCCACACGTACCCATCCCGAACACGACCGTTAAGCCCTCTAGCGCCGATGGTACTTGGACCGCAGGGTCCTGGGAGAGTAGGACGCCGCCAAGCAAAGAACCACTGCCGATGATGTTCGGTGGTGGTTTTTATTTTGTTCATTTATATGAAAGTATAAGAGATAGCTCCTATCAAAGCGTAAAGCTCTGACAGCTTCGTTATGGGAAGGTAACATTTTTGTTACGGATGGCAGGGATAAAACCAGTATAATAGGACTATGTTAAATATGCTAAAAGTACCTGACCGAAGAGCTGGATTGTGCAGCTGTGAAAAGGAGGGTGTGTGTGTTAAGTTGGCGGAGAGTTGGACTCCACTCGCTTCTGTTGCTTTGTCTGGTAATTGTTCTTGCAGGATGCGGTGAAGCTTCAGGATCTGTATGGATCTCATATGAAGGTGCAGTTAACGAAAAGAGTTTCCCTGTACCCAAAGTAGCAAATAAATCTGACCAGTCCGAAAACAATTCGGATATGGATTATGTTCGATATACGTTGTCTGGAATCAGTGAAAGCACAAGTTTGCCTGAGGTATATCTTAACGAGATTAAAAGTTGGGGTTGGACAGAAAGGCAAGCAAAGCGTTCATCGAATGCTTCAAGTAACGTTCATGTTTTCTCAAAGGATGGCCATATTGTACAGTTGGCTGTGCATGATGGTTCGTTTACGTTAATGGTTCCCAGAAATGAAACGACCCAGACGACAGTAAAGTCACTGGAAGAAGAGAACTAACGTATTGTTTGAAAGCGTACGAGTTAACATTGTGATGTTCTTATAAAGTGAAGTTCTCATCAATACGATGAGGGCTTTTTTTGTGTTACTACAAGTTGAAAGATTCCAGTACATGCGAATTTTGTTAGATATAAGTTATATTGAAGGCTCGAGTGAGTTAGCGGAGCTGAGTAATCATTCAAAATGGATAAGGATGAACACACTTATATTTGTGGATAGAAGAGAGGAGAGAATAAAAAGGTTATCCACTGTGGATAACCTTTTCAGAGAAGGACAACGAATAGAACTATTTTTTACTGTAAGTAATAAGAGACATCTTGATCATTTAATTTAATAAGACCGTCTTTACGTCCACGAGATAGAATGAGTATTACGTATAAGCGAGGTCCGAGTAACCACAGATGCCAGAATATAAGGGAAAGCGTGAATGAGACTGGAGACCATAGCATGCACACGGTAATGATACACAATCCAATCCAGCTCATATTCAGGTGAACTCGGACAAACATGCGGTAACTAAAGTGCTGATCTGGTATATATCCAAACCAAGGCATACGCAAGTTCCAGTGCCAACGCTTGGCATACGAGGTGCGAACGAGTAACAATATAGTTCTGGCAATGACATAATGGATCCAGACGGTAATCGGCCCTGCCAGTAAAAAGAAGAAGAGGCCGTTCCAGGAGAAGGCAAGCAGATTAAAGATGAGCATGATAACAGGTAGACACAGGTAGCTGTATATAACGCTACGAGCGATAGCTTTTTTTTTCAGAAGGCGATACTGATAAAAGGTTGCCTTATTCTCCGGTTCGGCGATCATACGATTTTAAATCCTCCTTCAAATTTACGAGTACGTGATAGATTGGTGTATACATATGTATGGAAAGATAAAGGTGTTGATGAAATAATTATTGTCGCAGAAAGATTTTGTTATCGTTATCATATCTTATATATCGGCTGAAATTCCAAGTTTTTTTAAGGTTATTATATCGTAGTTTGAATCAGTTTGAATCTGCATGAAGAAATCCCTTGTTGTTTCATGGAAGCGGGAGAGGTTGCAGGGTCAAGAATAAACGTGACTTGGGACAGTACTATGTATATTTTCTGTACAGACACCTATTAAGGGATAGGCGAATATATATATTTTATAGAAAGAAAGCACTATGAAAATGTTTAAAATAATAGAAACTGTGCAATACTGATAGTAAACGTAAAACAAGGTGGGATGGTTCATGGAAGAACATGCCGAACACACATGTATCATTTGCGAGCAACGGAAGAGAGAAGGCATTTTTATTGTATCTGAATTCATATGTGATGCTTGTGAAGCAGAGATGGTTCACACCGATGCCCAGGATGCGAAGTATAACTTTTTTATTCATCAGATGAAACAGATTTGGGTGCAAAAGAACGCTTAAAGGACGTTATATGCTTCACTGTGAAGTTAGAAATTTATATGATCAATATGAATGATTATATAGGGGCCCGAGAGGCCTTTTTTTGTTGGAGAGGGGACTACCTTGTCTGACTTGTGCAGAAAGCGTATGCTGAAATAAAGAATGGAGATGCATGTTTTACGAAAATAACAGTTACAGGATGGATATCTTATGAATGAACATAATACATCAGGTGTAGGAAAAAAAAGGGCTCCATTATATGAAGCATTGCTCGCATATCGTGATTCGAAGCAGCGTTCATTTCATGTGCCAGGACATAAAAATGGACAAGTCTATCATCAATGGATGAATCAATCCGAGGGGACAGAAGATGCTCTGCAAAAAGGGATAGTAGATCATACAGAAACCGGGGATATTTTAGGAAGAGAACAAAGGAGACAGGAGGAAAATGTAAAAGAGGGAGAACAGACTGTTTTTTCGGCAGATTATTCCTTGAAGGATACAGATCAATCCAGACATGTTGTACCCGTACGTGCTTATCTGGACATGATGGAGATGGATGTTACGGAGATTACGGGTACGGATGATCTTCACCATCCTGAGGGAGTGATCAAGGAAGCACAGGACTTGGCGGCGGATTGTTTTGGTGCAGAGGAAAGTTTCTTTCTAGTTGGAGGAAGTACAGCAGGCAACCTGTCTTTATTACTAACGATCTGTGATGAGCCAGGCAGTATTGTGCTGGTGCAGCGTAACGTACATAAATCGGTTATTCATGGACTGATGTTAGCTGGCGCAAGGGCAGTATTTCTGGAGCCGTGGGTTGACCCTGAATCTGGACTTGCTGTCATGCCGTCCATTGAGACGGTTCAGGCTGCTGTCCAGATGTATCCTGAGGCAAAGGGTGTATTTGTCACGTTGCCAAATTATTATGGCATGGGTGCGGATCTGACGCCCATTGTCGAGGTTTGCCACGAGGCAAGCATGCCACTACTCGTGGATGAAGCGCATGGCGCCCATTATGGGCAGCATCCGGAGCTGCCTGTGTCTGCACTGTCCTGCGGAGCGGACGGTGTAGTGCAGTCGACGCATAAGATGCTGGCCGCATTCACCATGGGAGCCATGTTGCACATTCAGGGGCCGAGATTGAATCGGCCCCTGCTTCAGCAACGTCTGGCCATGGTGCAAAGCTCAAGCCCATCCTACCCGGTGATGGCTTCGCTTGATCTATCGCGCCGGCTATTGCATGTGCACGGCGCCGATGCCTTCACGGCAGGGCTTGCTGCCGTGAAGGCATTGAAGCGCGGTCTCGCGGAGCTACCGCGCTTCCAGTTGTTGCAGCCTGCGGATTCGCTGCAACAGGAGCCGGCCTACGGCAATGAAAATCCGACGGCGCTGCCTGGCCGCCAAGGATACACCGCTCAGGACCCATTCAAGGTCCTCATATATGACGACACAGGGATACTGAGCGGTTATGGGCTGCAGCAACAGCTGGAAGCTTGCGGCTGCGTGCCAGAGATGAGCGACGAACGGTACGTCGTCCTGCTCTTCAGTCTTGGCTCCACATTGCAGGATGCGGAGCATGTGTTACAGGCTTTACGGCATATTAACGTTGCCTACAAGCTAGAGCATTCACTGGAGTCAACTGCGCCTGTTAGGACGGCTTCTCAAACTCAGACTGATCCTCCAATCTATGTTTCCACGTGGAACATTATAGAAGATCATGAACGCTTATCAGAGCCTGTTGCTTTCTCCCTGCAACCGATAATAGAGAGGGATACGATCGTAGTTCCAATCGAAGACTGCGCAGGATATCGGTCGGCGGAGATGGTTATTCCATATCCTCCAGGTATTCCACTGGTGTATCCCGGCGAGCGAATAAGTTCAAAGATTGCTGAGCGAATTCGAATTCTACGCGATGGAGGAGCCAAATTTCAGGGGATCTCAGATCATATGTATCAGAAAATAAAAGTCATGAAACCTGAGTCATAGAAAAAGTAATCTTGTAGCTCCCAGCGAGCAGTGCCCTGCTTCATGACAAGGGGGGGCTTGAAACTAAGTCGTATGGTTGAAAAAGGACTAACGTTTCATGTTGGAGGAAAAGCCACCTTATAGTATGATAGAAAGAAAAACTAGCTTGGTTTATTTTTGTGTTATTAAATGCAGTTGTTTAACAAGACACCTCTGGGCGAAGGAAATCATATCTTGAAGCAAGAGGGTCTAGGCACATGCATAATAGCCATGAATGGATGCAGCAATGAATACAGAAAGCAGGGAAGCATATGCAGGGCAGAGGTAAATTCATTACGCTGGAAGGAGGAGAGGGATCGGGGAAAACAACGATGATCGGCAGGATCGGTTCGTATTTTGAAAAACGGGGTATACCCTACGTAGTCACAAGAGAGCCTGGCGGAATTGAGATTGCAGAAAAAATACGTAGTATCATCCTCGATCCTCTTCATACGGCGATGGATGCACGAACCGAAGCACTGCTCTATGCTGCGGCACGCAGTCAGCATCTGGCGGAGAAGGTAGAGCCTGCACTGGAAGCTGGCAAAACCGTGATTTGTGATCGGTTTGTAGATAGTAGCCTGGCCTATCAAGGGTATGCTCGAGGCCTCGGAATTGAGAATGTATGGGCAATCAATCGTTTTGCCATTGGAGATCTGATGCCGGACATGACACTTTATCTGGACATTGAGCCAGAACAGGGGCTTGGCCGAATTGAAGCTCATGATGGTCGTGAAGTCAATCGTCTTGATCTGGAGAACCTGGAATTCCATCGCAAAGTACGTGAAGCTTACTTCTTGCTTCAGAAACAGTTTCCGGAGCGTATCCAAGTTATTGATGCTTCACAGGCCCCGGATGAGGTAGAGAAAGCGATGATTTTGTCGCTAGAAGCCGGGATTTTGAAGGATTTTGACGAGTAATTGTCTAATATATAGACAGGGCATGTTGTTAGAAGTGCTTATTATAAAGGAGGTTATGCAGGATGAAACTGATTGTTGCGATTATACAGGATAAAGACAGCAACCGATTATCCAGCGCATTGGTCAAAGCGAATTTTCGGGCAACCAAGCTTGCCAGTACCGGTGGATTTTTGAAGGCAGGCAACACGACGTTTATGATCGGTGTCGATGATAGTCAAGTCGAATCCGTTATGAATGTCATTCGCAGCAGCTGTAAGGTTCGTGAACAGCTTGTAACTCCGGTTACACCGATGAGCGGAACGACCGACTCTTACCTGCCGCTGCCTGTTGAGGTCCAAGTTGGTGGAGCAACTGTATTTGTTCTTCCAGTAGATCGTTTCGAGCATTTCTAATCCGGTTTCGCAGATGAACTCCATGAGTGTTTTTCATTTATCGATAGCATGACTGCATCTTGCATGATGATAACGAAGGATGTAAAAGGACGTATCCGGTATGCATACGTGCCACTTATGGAGCGCCCTTCTTGATGACAAGAACCGGCACACTCTCTCCCAAAGGAGACTTTATTCCGAAATAATATGCTTCTTCTGGGAGAGGCGACTTAGAATACAATCGTAGATAAGACTATCTTTCTACCATTATATATACAGTATATCTCAACCTATAAGGTCCATCTTACGCACAGGCGCAATGCGCTCTGTGCTGATGTGCGATTGGCCTAACGATGATAGAAAGCAGGCGTGTCCATGAAAATCAATCCTGGATTCAGACCGCTACAGACTGGAATCAATACGAATGATTCAGGCTCAAAGCCGGTTCAATCCAAAAACTTCTCTGATATGATGAATCACCAGGGAGAACGTGCTTCCCAAGCAGAGCTCAACCGCCGATTAAGCGAAATCCAGCTTCAGGGTGATCGTTTGGCTCGATCCATGACGATTCGTGAACTGAAAGCATATAAACAGCTTGTCAAAAGATTTCTGGAAGAGACGGTCCGCCGTGGTGTATCTATGAAAGAGACAAGGGGTTGGGATCGCCGGGGCAGGGGTAAACGATATAAGCTTATTGATGAGATTGACTCTGCTCTGTTATCTATGGCAGATGAATTACTGGATACAGAAGAGGGGAAAATCTCTCTTTTGCAACAAGTAGGAGAAATTCGGGGAATGCTTATTAATTTAAGCTTCTGAGGAGGAAGTATGTCCTTTCAACAGATTATGGGTCAGCAGGCAGCCAAGCAATTGTTACAGAGCAGTTTGAGACGTCAGGCCATCAGTCATGCATATTTGTTTAGCGGTCCATCTGGAAGTGGGCAGTTACAGACAGCAATGGCGTTTGCCAAGGCAATCTTCTGCACAGAGCTTGAGGATGACGCTTGCGGGCAATGTCTTGAATGCCGCAAAGTAGAACATGGAAACCATCCAGACCTGACGATGCTTGCGCCGGATGGAAATAACATTAAAATAGATCAGATTCGGGATTTGCAACGCATTTTCTCTTACCGTTCAGAGGCGGGACATCCCAAAGTATATATTATAGAGCAAGCTGAGAAAATGACGGTTCAAGCGGCAAACAGCTTGTTGAAGTTTCTGGAGGAACCTCAAGTTCCGGCGGTTGGAATTCTGATTACAGATAATGGACAAGCCATGTTGCCTACCATTCGCTCACGTTCTCAGATGGTGCCGTTCAGTGCACTGAATCCGGAGGAAATGCTTCAATCGTTGATCGAGGAAGGTTATCCTGCGAATCTTGCACGGTCTGCCGTCCATTTAGCGTCAGGATTGGAAGCATGTAGAGAAATTCTCCAGCAGAATTGGTTTGCAGAAATTAGAAACGTAATGTTACAATTAGGGAAGGAGTCCCTGGGCAGAGGAAGTACATCTTTGATCTCGGCACAGCAGAAGCTTTTCAAAACAGGACTCTCGGAACACCTGGACATGCTGCTTAGTTTGTTCCATTTGTGGTTTAGGGACATGCTGTATGTTCAGTATGGTAGGCATGAACATATCGTTTTTATAGATCAGTTAGACATGCTGTCTCAGTTGGCACATACCCGCAGCACAGAGCAGTGGGTCTCCTATATGGATTTGGCCGCGGCATGCAGAAAAAAATTGCGTTTTAATGTCAATGGCCAGCTTTGTCTGGAGCAATTTTTGATCGGTTTGGCATAAGAGTGGAGGATCGCGTGAGTTCCAATCCTATGCAAACGGTTATAACTTCGGCGGGTTCCATAAGAAGTCAGGGCTTCAGACGAAGTGGGGTTGGCTTACAAGGGGGTTAATTTTTTGTACAGTGTAGTGGGTGTCCGTTTCAAAAAGGCGGGCAAAATTTATTACTTCGATCCCCTGGACCTTCCCATTGAGAAAGAAAACTGCGTGATCGTGGAAACGGCGCGAGGGGTTGAGTATGGTAAGGTTGTCGTGGGCAAGAAGGAAGTGGGCGAGGCTGATGTGGTTTTGCCGCTCAAAAAGGTTATCCGCGTTGCAGGCGATACAGATGCCCGTGTGGTGGATGAGAACAAGCGTGCAGCCAAAGAAGCATTCGGCACTTGTTTAAATAAAATCAGAGACCATGGCCTCAAAATGAAGCTGGTCGATGTAGAATTCACGTTTGATCGCAATAAAATTATTTTTTATTTTACAGCAGAGGGCAGAGTCGATTTCCGCGAGTTGGTCAAGGACCTGGCAAGCATCTTCCGGACACGAATTGAACTGAGACAGATTGGTGTTCGCGACGAAGCAAAAATGCTTGGTGGAATAGGGCCTTGCGGCCGTGTGTTGTGTTGCTCCTCTTGGCTGGGAGATTTTGAGCCTGTGTCTATCAAGATGGCTAAAGATCAGAGCCTGTCACTGAATCCGACGAAAATTTCAGGGTTGTGCGGAAGACTTATGTGCTGTCTGAAATTTGAGCATGATAATTACGAGAGCGTGAGAGAAGAGTTGCCAGCTGTAGGCAAACTGGTCGTCACCTCAATGGGTGAAGGCAAAGTTGTCGGAATTAATGCCGGTAACCGCACGGTGCATGTTCAACTGTTCGACATCAGTAAAGTCAAAGAACTTCCGCTGGATGACGTCGTTATCAAGTAAACCATAAAGGTTGCTTCGGGGTGGAAACTTGGAAAAGAAAAATCTGTTTACGCACATTCATGAAATGGAAACCCAAATGGGTCAGTTGCACGGTGATTTAGCAGAATTAAAAATGATTGTGAAAGAGTTGCTGGAAGATAATCAGCGGCTTACCATCGAAAATGAGCAGTTACGCAAACTGCTTAAGCGTGAAGCGCCAGCAGATCTGCCGATCTCATCTGCTCTTGCTCCTGTCGCAAGACCTGCGGGTCCAGCTCCAGGTGAAGATGTAGTGGGCGAGGGTTATGACAACCTGGCTCGGCTGTATCATGAAGGATTCCATATCTGCAATGTCTATTATGGACACTTGCGGACGGAAGGCGATTGTCTGTTCTGCCTGTCTTTTTTGAATAAATGAAGTGACCGTAGGGATTCCCTACGGTTTTTTTTCAAGGTTATAAACGTTTAACGTACCGGAGGATGAGAGTACCCTATGACAGACCAAGAAGTAATTTTAAAGGAATCGGAGCGGGTCGATGATCTGCTTTCTCATAATTTGCGAATTATTCAAAGTGATGAAGTGTTCAGTTTTTCTATGGATGCTGTATTGCTGGCCCGATTTGCTTCTGTGCCCAAAAGAGGACGTGTTCTGGATTTGTGCACAGGAAATGGGGTCGTGCCTATATTACTGACAACACGTACACAGGCAAGCCTGGAAGGCATTGAGATCCAGCCCAGATTGGCCGATATGGCACGCCGGAGTGTGCAGCTGAATGAATTGGGTGAGTCCATCCATATTCGTGAGGGAGATTTGCGCGAATTGGTTAAAGAAACAGGACATGCAGTATATGATGCCATTACGGTGAATCCCCCGTACATGCCGCTGAATGGAAGTGACCTCAAGATGAACACCCATCAGGCTATGGCACGTCACGAAATCGGATGTACCCTTGAGGAAGTCATCCAGGCATGCAGTCGTCTTGTGCGTAATGGTGGCAAAGTATCCATGGTTCATAGACCGCAACGCCTAGGTGAGATCATATCATTAATGCGCGAATACAAGCTGGAACCCAAACGTATTCGTATGGTGCACCCGCGTGCTCATCTGGAAGCGAACATGGTGTTAATTGAAGCGATGAAAGATGGCAAGCCGGAGGTACGCATGTTGCCGCCACTTATTGTTTACAATGAACAGGGAAGCTACTGTGATGAGATTATGGAGATCTACTATGGTCAGCAGGATGTTGAACGCTCGAAGGAAGGAGGAAACTAGATGTCTTTACAAGTGCAGAAAAGCTTTAATGAGCAGGCCGAACATGCAGGTAAGTTATATCTGGTTGGGACACCGATTGGAAACCTGGAGGATATGACCTTCCGGGCCATCAAGACGTTACAGGCCTGCGATATTATTGCCGCTGAAGATACTCGTCAGACGCGAAAGTTGCTCACTCATTTTGAGATTACACCTTCAATGTTGTTCAGCTATCATGAGCACAATAAGGGGGCAAGTGGCCCTGAACTGATACGCTATATAATAGAAGGAAAAAATTTGGCACTGGTAAGCGATGCCGGTTTACCGGCTATTTCTGACCCAGGTTCTGATCTGGTAAAGCTTGCAATTGAAGCCGGAATTACGGTCATACCGATTCCTGGTCCGAATGCAGCATTATCTGCACTGATCGTATCCGGATTACCTACGGAAAGGTTTACCTTTGGTGGTTTTTTGCCACGAGAGAAAAAGGACATACGTAAGGTGCTGGAAGCTTTCAATGAGTCCAATGGTACGTTGCTTTTCTATGAGTCCCCTCACCGGATTCGTAAAACGTTAATGCATCTGGAGGAAATTTTGGGCGAACGTTCCATTGTACTGGCTCGTGAGTTGACCAAACGGCATGAGGAATTTGTTAGAGGTAGTCTGAAGGAATGCATAGAGTGGCTCGAAGAGCACCCGCCTCTAGGTGAATATTGTTTGTTGGTTGAAGGAATCAGGGAAGAGGAACGTAAGGCTGAACGGGAAGCTTGGTGGCAGGTTTTGTCGCTGGAAGAACACGTGGAACACTATGAAAATGAAGGAAACAGTCGTAAAGATGCGATGAAAAAAACAGCAGTAGATCGAGGTTTGGCAAAACGGGACGTATATAATGCGTTAATTGGGTAGTCTAAAATTTTGAAAATACCAAATTTAGTTGTAATTACCTTAAAGAGAGATTAAAACCAAGCTTAATATAACCTTAAAATGTAAAAAGAGCAGCACACCAAAATGTGAAAGATATGTGTCTGCTCTTAAAGTTAGAAAAAAACCTTCCAAGGTGATATTACACCAGGAAGGCGATAAGGAAATATAAAAAGGTTAGAATTAACGATTTGAATAATTCCAGTATACTTGTTTTTCTTATTTTGCTACAGGTGCAGGGATTTCAGAAATACATTCGTTACAAACGATTTTACCTTTGAAGTAAGTTACGTTCTCAGCGTTACCACAGAAGATACAAGCTGGCTCGTATTTTTTGAGCATGATGCGCTCACCATCAACGTAGATTTCCAAAGCATCTTTTTCGCCAATACCGAGTGTACGACGCAATTCGATTGGAATAACTACCCGTCCCAGTTCATCCACTTTTCTTACAATACCTGTTGATTTCATCATTATAATCAGTGCTCCTCTCAGCTAACTATCATTGTCATTATTCGACATTATTTTATGTTTTATGATACCCATCATACCAACGATTCCCAAAACAGTCAACCTTAAAATTAGCTTAAAATAAAGGGTGTTTTTCTTAAGTTTGCTGGTGGTAAGGGATTGAAAGCAATTTTTCGTATTTAAACACTCATGTCAGCTTTGTCGATTTGGAAAACGACAAAAGTGCTTTATTCGACAAAATTCGTCATTACATGTCGAATTGTTGGTGAAAATTGAAGCTGGACGCGCTATTCTTTATGGCAAGAGAACAATTTATAAGGAGTGAATCGAAATGGAACATCGTTTGACGGAAGAAAAAGTATTTAAAGATCCGGTACATAATTATATTCATGTGCAAGAACCGATTATATGGCAATTGATCAATACACCTGAATTTCAGAGGCTACGCCGCATTCGTCAATTAGGGACATCTTATCTTACTTTTCACGGGGCAGAGCACAGTCGGTTCTCCCATTCGTTAGGTGTATACGAAATTACCCGAAAAATCATCTCTCAGTTTGAACGTAGCCACTATTCGGACTGGCCCAAGGAAGAAAAGCTGGTGACGTTGTGCGCCGCCTTACTTCATGATCTCGGACATGGACCATTCTCTCATTCAATTGAAGAGGCTTTTGACATGAATCATGAGGATTGGACATGCCGCATTATCAAGGGTGATACCGAAGTAGGGGCGATTCTAAGACGGTATGCTCCTGATTTTGATGAAAAAGTGGCTTCCGTTATCCAGAAGACGTATGATAAACCGATTGTCGTGAACCTGGTAACCAGTCCGCTTGATGCAGACCGAATGGATTACTTGCTCAGGGATGCCTACTTTACAGGAGTTAATTATGGCACGATCGACTTGGATCGTATTCTGCGCATGCTGCGTCCATTTCATGGACGAATTGTAGTTAAAGAGTCTGGTATGCATGCTGTGGAAGACTATCTGATGTCACGATACCAGATGTATTGGCAGATTTACTTCCATCCTGTGACGCGTAGCTCCGAGATTATATTGCGACAAATCTTTAAGCGGGCAAAAGAACTTGTGAAGCAAGGCTTTCCATACCGTTTCATGGTAGAGCCACTGCCCAAACTGTTTGAAGGAGAAATTTCAGTTCATGAATATCTGCAGCTTGATGAATCGTTAATTCAAACAGCCTTTATGCAGTGGCGTAAGGAGGACGATTCTGTTCTAAGCGAGTTGTGCGAACGTTTTATGGATCGCAGGTTATATAAGTATGTGGAACTTGAACAGATCGACTTGGACATCATTGAAGAGATTCGGGAAGCATTTGTACAAGCAGGATTGAATCCCGAGTACGATCTTGAAATTGATTTTCCGACGGATAATCCGTATGATGTGTTTCGTCCAGATCAATCCACAGATAAGCAAATTCTTCTGCTCGATCGGCAGGACAAGTTGCATGAGCTGTCAGAAGTTTCTGATATTGTTCGTTCCATCAGTGGACTTCATCTGGGCAAACATCATCTGTACTATCCGCAAAACAAGGTGGATGCCATCCTTCATGAATTACCGTCCCATATACGCCCCTATTTTCTATAAGCTTGAGTCGATGCAGCAGGGTGAAACATTTTGATATCAAAAGACTTTCTAAGAGAGCTATTTTACATGATACAGTAATCTGCTTTAATGGGGAGGATGTGTAGATCGACATAATTTTGTAATTCGAGTGAGTAATTATACAGTTTCTAACGCCTTTTCTTGCAAGATGTTGATTTGACTTTTTATTTTCCTTCTATATATAGTAGCTTGAGTGCTAAAACTGAAAATACTGAAATTGATGCTTGTCCCAATCATTTAATGATGCAAAAAAATAAATTTGAAATTCAAACGCAAGAATTCCTGTACAAGAATAAGAGGAGTTCCCATGAAAAAATCATCGGCATTTGACTTTCGACATGAAGGGAGAACGAGAAAGCATGTTATTCGACACACATACTCATCTGGATGCACCACAATTCGACGAAGACCGAGAGGACATGATTAAACGGGCCGTTCAGGCCGGAGTTACTCGCATGATTAATATCGGCTTTAATCGGGAGACGATTCCAACAACGATCAAACTGGCCGAAACGTATGATTTTATCCACGCAGCTGTAGGCTGGCACCCGGTGGATGCCATTACGATGCAAGAGGGAGATCTCGAATGGATTGCATCATTGTGCAAACATGAGAAAGTGGTAGCAATTGGCGAAATCGGTCTAGACTATCATTGGGACACTTCCCCTAAGGAGGTACAGCACCGCGTATTACGACAACAAATTGCATTGGCACGTGAATTGAGTATGCCTATCGTCATCCATAATCGGGATGCTCATGAGGACATTGTGCGTATTTTACGTGAGGAGAAGGCTGGTGAGGTTGGAGGTGTGATGCATTCTTTCTCTGGTAGCTGGGAAACGGCGAAAATGTGTCTGGATTTAGGGTTCCATCTGTCCTTCGGAGGACCGGTCACTTTCAAAAATGCCAAGCAACCGAAAGAGGTGCTCGCCAAGGTTCCGATGGATCGATTTTTCTTAGAAACGGACTCCCCGTATCTTACACCGCATCCTTATCGTGGAAAACGAAATGAGACAGCGCATGTACGTCTGGTTGCTGAAGTAGCTGCGGAAATTAAAGGCATTTCGGTAGAGGAAATTGCTGCAATTACCACCAAAAATGCCATGGAACGATTTGGGATTCGATAAGAAAACGAGTAAATCGGGTGAAAAAGGGAGATACAGAGAGGTAATTTGCTCTTTGTTTCGAATAATTGCAGAATATTACAATATTTTAACCAAATATTTAGAAAAACGTACTTGATCCGTGCTTTACAACATGCATCAAAACAGGATATCATCTTTTCAGTGAATTGTTGCGCGGAAAATTGGACAGATGTTCGGGGGATGAACAAAGGGACACTTTCCGATGAGACAACATTACTTTCATGAATCAATCTCGCTGAGTCTCCGTTAACGGAGAGCGGGGGAACCAATAGGGCTTAAACATCGGTGATTCTAGCCGGTGCGCATCGTTCGCTGACCCAAAAGCAGCGGAATGTTCTGCGAAGCCGTATTTGATTTCTTCTTTGGGTCTCGGGGTGAATTCAAGGGCGTCCGCCATGAGCGGGTGACCTAAGATAGGGCGGCTCTCTTTCGCCCGAACCCGACAGCTAACCTCGCAAGCGGAAAAAGAGAGGCAACCTCGTGCATGAATTTCCGATATTCAAAATCATTCGGAAGCCACGAAAGGGTCTCTTACACTCTTTCTTTGGCTTTTTTTGTTTTGAATAAAAGAAATATTGTCATCATACGGTATGTATTCAGGAGGATGACATCATGTTGCGAAGAGGGGTTCATGGTGCAGAACCGGTCATTATCTCTGATCTGTGTTCTGTAGAAAAATTGTTATAGTCGCGTCAAAGACATCATGCATTACTTTAGACGGCGAGGCTATGAAGGAGGACGGAGAAGTGGGCATATTCCAACCAGAAGAGACCCATGAGTCACGATCATCCAGTAAGTCTTTCGCGTTGCGGTGGAAGCATGAGAACTTGCGTCAAATGGCATTGATCGCGATATTCTCAATTGCGCTTGCAATCATGATCTTGTTAGTCGTTTACGGTCAGGCCGGGAAGCAGGTTTCACTGGTTATTGACGGCAAAGCTCAAGTGGTAGAGACTCGTACAGGAATGCTTCAGGAAATGCTGGAGGAGCAGTCAATCACAGTCAGCCCTCACGACAAGGTATCCATGCCCATGAATGGGGCGATTACAGACGGAGACCGAATCGTTATTGAGCGGGCCGTTCCAGTTAAAATCACGGCAGACGGAGACACCAAGACTCTTTATACAACCGATTCATCGGTACAGGGTGTAATTCAGCAATCAGGTATTCAAGTTGAAGATCATGATAAAGTGTATCCAGCGCTCGGAACCGCAATTAAAGCGGATATGAAGATTCGTGTAGTGCGTGTAACAAAGCATACAGTGGATGTGAAACAACCGATTGCTTACAAGGTTGTGAAAACGGCAGACCCAAGTTTGTTCCAAGGAGATAACCGTGTTGTAGTGAAAGGCAAGGAAGGCACAATTGTGCAACATATCGAAAAGGTATTTCAAGATGGAGAACTCGTCTCCAAAAAAGTGGTAGGTAAAACGGTTGCCACCAATCGTGTAGATAAAGTGATTGCGGTAGGTACGAAAGCTAAACCGGTTGTGAAGGAACCTGAGGTTCAATTGGTATCTGCCAAAACTTCGACGACCAAAAAAGCTGTAACAACGAACTCGAAGAAAACATCTGCCTCGGGCAGCAAGGTGATTACGGTCTCCGGGAATTCTTTTAAATACTCTAAAGTTTTGAAAAATGTATCGATGACAGCCTACTCTTCTGAAGAGCCGGGTATTGGTACAAAAACAGCTTCCGGTACTCGTGTAACGGAGGGGCGCACCATTGCAGTTGATCCCAAGGTCATTCCAATCGGCTGGTGGGTATACATTGAGGGCCTCGGCTTCCGTCGTGCGGAAGATACAGGCGGCGCTATTAAAGGCAACAAAATTGACGTTTATTATGACAGTGTGAAGCACGCCCTGAATTTCGGACGTAAAAAAGGCAAAACGGTCTATGTGATTGGTCCAGTTAAGCCGGAAGCGAACTAAAATCGTTTTACTTTGAAATGGGAATGCTATAAAATAGTTGCATGAATGATTCATGCGGAATATGCGGCGGAGGGGTCTGAATTCAGTCTCCTCCGCCGTTTGGCAGAGAAGAGGATATTCCTCTTCTTTTTGCGTTAGAAAGGAAGAAAAGGAACATGATAAAAGAAGTGATTGTTGTGGAGGGTCGTGACGACACGGTAGCGATTCGTCGGGCGGTCGAAGCGGATACGATTGAAACCGGAGGCTCTGCCATTAATCAGCGTATTCTGAAGCGAATTGCACTTGCTCAAGAGAGACGTGGCGTCATTATCCTGACGGATCCGGATCATGCGGGAGAGCGTATCCGTAAAATTATTGCCAATAAGGTTCCTGGTTGCAAACATGCGTTCATTCCAGAGGCGGATGCAACGCGCAAAGGAGATATCGGAGTAGAGAATGCTTCACCGGAAGCTATTCGTCATGCACTTGCTCGCGTACACACATCCTATGAGGGCGCACCTAGTCTAATCGATTGGGAGGACCTCATTGAAGCAGGATTGATCATACACCCGCAAGCAGCCGCACGACGTATGGAGATGGGTAATCTGCTTGGTATCGGGTATTGTAACGGCAAGCAGTTCCATAAACGGCTGAGTGTATTTCAGATTACAAGAGAAGAGTTCTCCACTGCATTAGCGCAAATCGAACGTGAAGGAATGTGAGCATATGAAGGATATGGAGCAAACCATTGAAATAGCAACACCCAAACGTACCAAAGAAATTATTCAAAAGCATGGATTCTCTTTCAAAAAAAGTCTGGGTCAGAACTTCTTGATCGATCAAAATATTTTGAACAAAATCGTAGGCGCGGCTGATTTGGACGAGTCCAAGGGAGCGCTGGAGATTGGTCCGGGTATCGGAGCACTTACAGAGCGTCTTGCGCGTATAGCGGGTCCTGTTACAGCGGTTGAGATTGACCAGCGCCTGTTACCGATTCTTGGAGAAGTGATGGAACCATACCCTAACGTGCGCGTTCACCATGGAGATGTACTCAAGCTGGATTTGGCAGAACTATTTGCCACGGACTTTGCCTCCGTTGATAAGGTAAGTGTAGTAGCGAACTTGCCCTATTATGTAACGACTCCGATCATGATGAAGCTTTTGGAGGAAAAGTTGCCAGTGGATAGCATTGTGGTCATGATACAGAAGGAAGTAGCCGAACGCATGGCGGCTGCACCAGGTTCCAAAGATTATGGTAGCCTAAGCATCGCCGTGCAGTATTACAGTATGCCCGAACTGGTCTGTGTGGTGCCGCCTACTGTATTTATCCCACAGCCTAATGTAGAGTCGGCGGTAATTAAACTGAAGGTGCGTGAGCACCCACCAGTACAGGTTCCGAACGAAGCACACTATTTCGAGGTGGTACAGGCTTCTTTTGCCCAGCGGAGAAAAACAATCTCCAATAATCTCAAAGCTCGTTTCTTCACCAAGGAGAACAGAGAACAGGCAGACATCCTGTTAGAGCAGGCAGGTATTCAACCTTCACGGCGTGGTGAGACATTGAGTCTACAGGAGTATGCAACCCTTAGCACCGTAATGTGGGAAGCTGGGGTTCGCGGCGAGCTTTAATTTCAATGAACCAATCCGGGTCTCTGCCCATACGATGGGGTAGAGGTGATAATGGTGATGAATATCGGAGACTTGGTCGTTCGGAAGTCATACGGCGGCGATGTGACTTTCCGGGTAGAAGGACTCCAGTCGGACGCTGCGGTCATTAAAGGGACTGAGTTCCGGTTGCTGGCAGACTCCCCGGTGAACGATTTGATACAGGTTCCTTATGAACCACAGAGCGCTAAGACACGCCAGGCACATATTAAAGCTCATCAGACGCTCTCACGCTTGCAGCAGAATCGCATGGAGCAGGCTGAGCGTAATCGGGAAGGCCTGATGCAAGAATGGACTGCACAGCAAGAACCCGCCTATTTTGAAATGCCAGGTAAGGTACTGCATTTGGATGGCGACCCGAATTATCTGAAGAAAAGTATGAATCTGTATGAACAGCTTCGTGTTCCTGCAGAAGGGCAGTATGTACATGAGTCAGCGATGGCTGATACGTTATATCGTCTGCTACCCAAAGTTCGTCCGGATATCGTTGTGATCACGGGTCATGATGGTGTGTTAAAGACACGCCAGCCCTATGACCTCTACAGTCTGGGGAGCTATAAGAATTCGCAAAACTTTGTCTCGGCTATTCAAGTTGCAAGGCAATACGAGCGTCATCTGGATGCGCTGACGATTATTGCAGGAGCATGCCAGTCTCACTTTGAAGCACTGCTGCGTGCGGGTGCGAACTTTGCTAGTTCGCCAGGGCGAATTCTCATTCATGCACTTGATCCGGTCTACGTGGCTGCTAAGGCTTCCTTCACGTCTGTTCGTGATACCTTGAACATGAATGATATACTGCATAACACGATTAGCGGCATTCAAGGTGTAGGCGGTGTGGAAACGAAGGGAAGTTACCGGGTAGGATTGCCGGGACTTAATGATCTGTCTACGCTAAAAGTGAATCCATCCGCAGTATGATTTATTCATGTGGCAGTACAATAATGAAGTCATGTGAAGTTCACATTGCGATTCGAAAAAGGCCCTGAAAAGGGCTTTTTTATTTTGCGAAAAAATTCATTGACAACGACTTTTTAGTGCTGATATAATATTTAGCTTTGATTTGACAATGACTGTAAAATACAGTATAATGGACAAGAAAAGAGGTGGACGTCCACAATGGCTAAAAATACGCTGTTGGATATCAAACGCAATCTCGATGCACATATTGGTCAGAAAATCACGCTGCGGGCTAATGGTGGCCGCCGTAAGACGATTGAGCGTACGGGTGTATTGGAAGAAACGTACCCTTCTGTTTTTATTGTAAAGCTTGATGAGGAACAAGAAACCTTCAAGCGAGTATCATACAGCTATGCGGATATACTTACGGAGTCTGTGGAAGTCATGGTCTTTGAGCCGGGCAGTGAGACTAGCTCTTACAACATGGAAACGTAAGCATTGGTTTACGGGCGATTCACCTATAGGTGGGTCGCTTTTTTGTATGCAGGAATGACTACGGAATGCAGGCGGCATACTATGTGGACAGGTCCTGGGAAAGCTCTCTGTTAAGACGGGGATGTTATACCAGGACTTGGGGCTTGGGGATGAACAATCCCGAATTGAAGGGACTCATTGTGTCTTGAATAAGATATGGAGGAGGATGGTTCATGAGTCGGAGAAGAAGAAGTGTCATGTCGGAGGAACTGAAGTACGAGCTGGCGAAGGACCTGGGCTTCTATGATACCGTTCAGCAGGAAGGCTGGGGCGGAATTAAAGCCAAGGATGCCGGTAACATGGTGAAACGAGCGATTCAAATGGCTGAGCAAGCAGCGCGCAAATCATAATCAGGTTCATCCAGATTGGAGAGCGGGGCAATTCTCAGGAATCACCCCGCTTTTTCCCCATAGATGTGGAATACAAATGACTTGACAGCCCCATTTTGATATAATATGTTAAGTTGTCTTAGGGAAAAGGTGAGGACGGGTGAACGTCTTGAAAATTTACGAAAAAGCGCCTGCTAAAATTAATTTGATGTTGGATGTTCTACATAAAAGAAGTGATGGATTTCATGAAGTTGAAATGATCATGACGATGGTTGATCTGGCGGATCGACTGGAGATGTCGGAACTTCCTCGAGATACGATTGTCATCTCAAGCCAAGCGGGTTATATTCCGCTGGATGAGAAGAATCTGGCCTTTCAGGCGGCAAGACTAATTAAAGAACGTTACAACGTGCGTACAGGGGTCCACATTCATCTGGATAAAAAAATTCCGGTAGCTGCTGGCCTTGCCGGCGGTAGCAGTGATGCAGCCGCAACGTTGCGTGGATTAAACCGTCTATGGCGGCTGAATATACCGGATCAGGAGTTGCAAGAGCTTGGTGCAGAACTGGGCTCGGATGTTCCGTTCTGTATTACAGGCGGCACTGCACTGGCAACAGGGCGGGGGGAGAAGTTAACCCCGATTCCTAATCCGCCTCAGTGCTGGGTTATTTTAGCCAAACCCCCAATCAATGTGTCCACAGCAGATGTATATGGACGATTCCGCAGTGACAAGATTGTTCGGCATCCAAGTGCATCCCGAATGGAGCAGGCGATTCGAAGCCAATCCTTTACAGAGGTGTGTAGTCAGCTGGGTAATGTGCTGGAGGATGTGACGCTCAAGCTGTATCCGGAAGTGCAGCATCTCAAAGATGCGATGATTCGTCTTGGAGCAGACGGAGTGTTGATGTCTGGCAGTGGACCAACGGTATTTGGACTTGTGTCCAAAGAAGCCAAAGTTGCACGTATTTATAACGGACTTCGGGGGTTCTGCAAAGAGGTATACGCTGTACGGTTGTTAACGTAAATTTACTATTTATAATGTACAAACACGTATAAAGGTGGTATATTTTTAAATAATTATTCGGATTTGGATGTTTCCGTGATCGTGAGGATGGATCTCTGTGAAGAAGTTAAAACGAAGCGCAAGGCTGGTTGAAATGACGCAATACTTATTATCCAGACCACATACGGTGATTCCGCTCACCACATTTGCCGAACGTTATGGTGCTGCCAAGTCGTCTATTAGCGAGGACCTGGCTATTATCAAGGAAGTGTTCGAAGAAGGTGGGTCGGGAGAACTGCATACGCTGGCAGGAGCTGCTGGTGGGGTGAAGTGGATTCCGAAAGTATCGGAAGAACATGCTCTTGCTTTTGCTGAGCGGCTGTCTACACAGCTTGCGCAGCCGGATCGGATTTTACCGGGAGGGTATCTGTATATGTCAGATCTTCTTGGACAGCCGGCCCTGATGAATGAAGCGGGCAAAATCTTTGCAACGGCTTTTGGCGATATGAATATTGATGTAGTCATGACGGTGGAAACCAAAGGCATCCCGCTAGCTTATGCGACTGGAGCCCAGCTTAACCTTCCTGTTGTACTCGTTCGCAGGGACCATCAGGCTACGGAAGGATCAGCCGTAAGTATTAATTATGTATCGGGATCGCACAAAAGTCTGCATACCATGTCCCTATCTCGCCGGGCGATGAAAGAGCATTCCCGTGTACTGATCGTGGATGATTTCATGAAAGCCGGAGGTACCGTTCAAGGCATGATTGATCTGCTTGCAGAGTTCAATGCAACGGTGGCGGGAGTTGGCGTGTTGGTGGAATCGGGTTCGGTAGATTCAGAGGAGCGTCTGCTGACGGATTATGTATCTCTCGCGAAGCTGACAGCGGTTGATGCCAAGAGCAGACACATTTCTGTCTCGCCGGGTAACTATTTCGACCTGTAGAATAATGACGAATTACATGTCGGGAAAGGTTCTTTTCCATCGACCTGGCACTAACGTTGTCGAATTGTGTATTAAATAAAAAAATTCCTGAAATTAGGATATTTTTATGGTCGTGAAAAGAAGGAGTTCGTATAGGCTGTGTGGAATTATACACCAAGTTCTGATGGAAAAAGGTGGTGAACACACACATGCAAATTACGGATGTCAGACTCCGCCGCGTTAACTCGGAAGGGAGAATGAAAGCTATCGCATCCATTACCATCGATAACGAATTCGTCGTTCATGACATTCGTGTCATCGATGGTAACAACGGAATGTTTGTTGCAATGCCGAGCAAGCGGACTCCTGACGGAGAGTTCCGTGATATCGCCCACCCGATCTCTTCTGGTACGCGTGAGAAGATTCAGGCAGCAGTATTAACTGAGTACGATCGTGCAGCTACTGAGGAAGAAGTCATTGAAGAAGGTGCCTGAGAACATTATTGGGGTTCGAAGGAAAAGAGAGCCATGTCTTATGGCTCTCTTTTCTTTTTGATCGGAATAAGATATATTCAGTATTGAGTTTATTCAAAAGAGAACCGGAGCGCATCCTGCGTTCGGTAGCAGAGCGGCATCTTAGGAATCGTTGGGATTCAGTTAAGCTCGCAGGTACACGGCGTTACTTATGAGGTCATGATCCACTCGTGACTATGTTGTTACGCGTGATTACAGAGACAGCAGGCGATGAACAAGACCGGCTTGAAGCCGGCTGAATGATTCTCATTGGAGATGAATGTGTAAGGAATTCAATGGGGTTTTCAGAACAGGAGGTCGTTAATTTTGAAACGCATGGCAATTGTTCTAGCCGCAGGGCAGGGCAAACGAATGAAATCCAAATTGTACAAAGTACTGCATCCCGTATGCGGTAAACCGATGGTCGGACATGTGCTGGATGCAGCGCTTCGTGCAGGCGTTGAACGCAGCGTAGTTGTTGTCGGACATGGGGCCGAAGCGGTGCAGTCATTTTTAGGTTCCAGAGCGGAGTACGCTCTTCAAGCGGAACAGCTCGGTACTGGTCATGCCGTGAAACAGGTCAAATCCCTGCTCGGTAATGAACATGGGTCAACGATTGTAGTCTGTGGCGACACACCTCTCGTTACCAGCGAAACGTTGGAAGGTCTGATGAAGTTGCATGAGGAAAGTGGCGCAGCCGCTACAGTACTCACAGCTGAGCTCGATAATCCTAAGGGATACGGACGCGTAATCCGCGGGCAAGATGGTTCCGTACAACGAATCGTTGAACAAAAGGATTGCACACCGCAAGAAGATGCCGTAAAGGAAATTAATACAGGCACGTATTGCTTTGACAATGCAAAGCTGTTTGCCGCACTGGAGAAGGTTACGAACCAGAACGCGCAGGGCGAGTATTATCTGACAGACGTTGTCGGCATTTTCAAGAGCGAGGGCGAAGTCGTCGAAGCTTATATGTCTGACGATATCGCTGAATCCATCGGGGTTAATGACAGACTTGCTCTTTCACAAGCAGAAGCATATATGCGGGAACGTCTGGCTGTGCGCCATATGTTGAACGGGGTAACGATTATTGATCCTTCATCGACATATATCGGAGCAGATGTTACGATTGGATCAGACACAGTACTGTATCCGGGAACCGTTCTTAAAGGCACTACTTCGATTGGTGAAGCATGTCATATCGGTCCTCATGCAGATATTGAAGACAGTATCATCCAAGATGGTGCTGCGATTAAACATTCGGTGCTATCCCAGGCAGAAGTTGGTCCTGATGCAACCGTAGGTCCTTTTGCCAATCTGCGCCCTGGCACCAAGTTAGGTCGTAACGTAAAAATTGGTGACTTTGTTGAAGTAAAAAATGCTACAATTGATGAAGGATCTAAAGTGTCACATCTCAGTTATATCGGGGATGCGCAGGTAGGTAAGAACGTAAATGTTGGTTGCGGGGCAATAACGGTCAATTATGATGGATATAATAAAGCTATAACAACCATTGAAGATGATGCTTTTGTAGGTAGCAACGTTAATTTGATCGCACCGATTACGGTTGGTAAAGGCGCTTATGTCGTTGCAGGCTCCACCGTAACACATTCCGTTCCTGAGAATGATCTGGCGATTGCTCGTCCACGTCAGGAAAACAAAGCAGGTTATGCGGAGAAAATCCGCGGACGTGCAAAAGCCAAGAAACAAAACGCCAAACCCGAATAAGGGGTTTTGATAACCAATTGCCTCCCGTTACCCGGGAGGTGCCGACATGTCGCAGACGCTTATAGATTCCAATGAACCAGCACGGAGGGTTTTTATTTTATGACTTATTTTGACTCGAAATTAAAAATATTTACTTGCAATTCTAACCCCAAGCTTGCTCATCAAATTGCTGATTATATCGGGATTCCTATGGGTGAATCTCATACAACCAGCTTTAGTGATGGCGAGATTCAAGTGAAACTCTCCGAGAGTGTTCGTGGTTGCCACGTATATATCGTGCAGTCAACTTGCTTGCCGGTTAATGACAATCTGATGGAAATGCTGGTCATGATTGATGCATTAAAACGTGCATCGGCCAAAACAATCAACGTAGTTATCCCGTATTACGGCTATGCGCGCCAAGATCGCAAAGCACGTTCACGTGACCCGATTACGGCCAAGCTGGTTGCCAACCTGATTGAAAAAGCAGGCGCAACACGTGTAATCGCAATGGATTTGCATGCGATGCAGATTCAGGGATTCTTCGACATTCCAGTCGATCATCTGCTGGGTGTGCCGATTCTGGCGCAATATTTCCGCTCGAAACAGATCGAAAACCCGGTTGTAGTGTCACCTGACCACGGTGGTGTGGTTCGTGCGCGCAAACTGGCTGATTTCCTGAATGCACCGCTTGCGATTATCGACAAACGTCGTCCTGAGCCGAACGTCAGCGAAGTTATGAATATTATCGGTAATATCGAAGGCAAAACAGCGATTCTGATAGATGACATCATTGATACTGCCGGAACAATTGTACTGGGAGCGAATGCTCTGATGGAAGGCGGCGTGAAGGAAGTATATGCATGCTGTACTCACCCGGTATTGTCTGGCCCTGCGATGGAACGTTTGGAAAATGCACCGCTGAAGGAAGTCATCGTGACGGATACAATTCCAATTACACATGCAAATCCAACAAGCAAACTTAAAGTGCTTTCTGTAGCACCATTGCTTGGGGAAGCCATCATCCGGGTTCATGAGGAATTGTCAATCAGCAAGCTGTTTGAAATTGAATAGGATGTCTGCATAAAGTAGTAGAGGGGTTACGTCTTCCGGTTGAACGGAAAATGTAACCCCTGTCGGCGTGCCGTTTTTAATGTGATAGAAAACCGCCTGGCGCATTAATATCCCGGGCGGGAAATAAAACGGAAGCGGCGTCTGTGAAAGAGTGTATCGGCAATTTCGACAAATTGACTATCGAAACGGGTAATCACACCAATCTCGATATGGGTATCACGGTCGTACACCTGCACAGGCACGTGATGTTCCAGATGATAAATAAAGTCACTATGTTGAGTCAGTTGTCCGTTATCTTCGCGCAAAACCCGCTCACCTTCCTGGGTGGATAAATGTTCAATACGTACTTTCCTGATATTATATGAAATATAACATTCGAAGTCTATGCCTCACCTAATGGATGCTCGAAGGAGGGAACAAGATGAAGTGGATTGTCGGACTTGGGAATCCAGGTTCAAACTATGCCAAAACCCGGCATAATATCGGTTTTATGGCACTGGATCGATTGGCAGATCGCCATAACATTTCGATTACACAGAACAAGTGTAAAGCACTGATCGGAGAAGGCAACATTGGAGGCGTCAAAACAGTACTGATCAAACCGATGACCTATATGAACCTCTCGGGTGAATCGGTACGAGCTTATATGGATTTTTATAAAGTGAACCTGGAAGATCTAATCGTTGTATACGACGATATGGATACAGAAATAGGCAAGTTACGATTGCGTTATCAGGGTAGCGCCGGTGGACATAATGGAATCAAGTCCATTATTCAGCACACAGGTACACAGCAGTTCAACCGGGTTCGTATGGGGATATCAAGGCCTGATTCGGGACATGCCATTGTAGACTACGTACTGTCAACGTTCATGAAGAAAGAAAAAGAAGCGCTGGAGCAGACGATTGAGCAAACATGTGATGCGCTGGAATATAGTTTGACGAATACGTTCGAGCAAACGATGGCGAAATTCAACGGCTGATGCATTCCAGTAATATGGAATTTACACTGAAAAAAAGATTAATTGACGACTTTGATTCGGACAACCTGGGCATACTGGATGTATAAACCATGTTCAGGAGGCATAACTATGTCAGTGAATTATGTATGTCGGCATTGCCGTACCTTTATTGGCCAGATTGATTCGGCTAAAATTACGGAAGCACAGCTCGGTTTTCATTTCTTGACCCCCGACGAGCGGAGGGATATAATAGCGTATAATTCCGGTGGTGATGTTACCGTTCGGATTACATGCGATTATTGTAAGGAAGCGTTGGAACACAACCCCGAGCTGAGCCTGCTTGCAAATCCGCTCCAGTAGCTATTGCCTGTAGGGATTTAATTAATGCTATGGAATGGATAAATGTTGAAAAATGACAGAGAGGATGACCGCAGTTACAGCGGTTTGCCCTTTTTATAGCCTTGGCAGCCTGCTGAGGCTTCTTTTCAGTTGGGACAGAATCAAGGGTATATTCAACTTTGTAATAGGATTCAGAGTGGTCCTGTAGGAACAGATGTGGAAATGTTTGGAGTAATCCTTTATGATGAAACAGGACAAAAAGGAATAAGTATCCAGTTTTTAAAAAATTCCAATGACCGAAGATGCTGCACATCGATGTGCAATAATCTATAATCAAGAAAGTTATAAGAGAGGTGCCCCTTTTGTTACAAGCACTCATACAGGCTTTTTCCAAAGATCCGGACTTTGCGTCCATTACAGCCGGGGTTAAATCCGGCATGAAGGAGCAATTGGTTTCGGGCCTATCCGGTTCGGCTCGTCAGATCATGCTGGCTACGCTGCACCAAGAGATGGATCGACCACTGCTCGTCGTGACACATAATATGTTTGCCGCACAAAAAATAGCGGAAGATTTACAGGAAGCGCTTTCATCAGATCAGGTGTTGATCTATCCTGCGAATGAACTTGTTGCTGCTGAGGCAGCGGTATCTAGTCCGGAGACACTTGCTCAGCGCATTGAAGTATTGGTTCGTTGCGCCCAGGGTTTCAGGGGCATTGTTGTCATTCCTTTTTCAGGGGTAAGACGTTATGTTCCGCTCCCGGAAGTCATGGCAAATGCACATATCCAGATTAAGCAAGGCAGCACGCTTCAACTGGATTCGTTCTTGCTTGAGATGGTAACGCTTGGCTATGAACGTGTTGAGCGAGTTGAATCTCGCGGAGAGATGAGTGTACGTGGAGGCATTATCGACTTCTATCCAGTGACTTCATCGATTGCATATCGGGTGGAGTTATTTGACGACGAAATCGATTCCATTCGTACATTTGACCCTGCGGATCAGCGTTCCATTGAACGGATAGAGGAAATTACTGTTTTGCCATGTAAAGAGTTAATCGCTGATCAGGAGCGTATGGAGAAGGCAGCGGATACGGCAGCAATTTTGCTTGAACAGCAGCTGGAGAAAATGACAGATCGCCAGGCCAAGTTGCGCCTTCGGGAAGAGATGCATCGGGAGATTGAGTTGCTGCGTCAGCATGTCTACTTTTCGGAAATGTACAAATACATCTCCCCGCTTTATCCTGAAAATAAAACGATTTATGACTATATGCCAGAAGATACCATTCTAGTGATGGATGAGCCGGCGAGATTGTCGGAAACCTCGAAACAACTGGACAGAGACGAATCGGAGTGGAACTTGCATCTGATGCAAAATGGTAAAACCTTGCCGGATCTGCCGTTATCGGCAGATGGGGATGATTTGCTCTATGAGCGTCCATTCCAGACCATCTTTATGTCGATCTTTTTGCGTCAGGTTCCGCATACCCAGCCACAGAATATTCTGAACTTTATCAGCCGTGGCATGCAGGATTTCCACGGACAGATGAACGTGCTGAAGGCGGAGATGGAACGCTGGCAGAAAGCCGGTGTTCAGGTGTTGATGCTTGCGAATGGTGAGGAACGGATGGACCGGATGCGCCGGGTATTGCAGGATTACGACATTCCTGAGCCGGAGATGCTGAATGGCAATTTGCAAACGGGATTTGAGATGCCGTCCATTCATTTGGCGGTGATCACAGAAGGTGAGATGTTCTCACAGAAGCAGCGTAAAGCCCGTAAACCGATTCGAAACATCGATAATGCCGAGCGTATCAAATCCTATAGCGAGCTGAAAGTGGGCGATTATGTCGTTCACCAGAACCACGGAATTGGTAAATACCTCGGGATTGGTACGCTTGAGGTTGCTGGTATTCACAAAGACTACATGCACATTCTGTATGCAGGCGGCGACAAATTGTCTGTTCCGATTGAACAGATTGATCTTATTCAGAAATATGTGGGTTCCGAAGAGAAGGAGCCTAAAATATACAAGCTGGGCGGTAACGAGTGGACACGGGTTAAAAATAAGGTTCGTTCATCCGTTCAGGATATCGCCGATGATCTGATCAAGCTGTACGCAGAACGTCAAACATCTAAAGGCTATGGGTTCGACAAGGATTCCGCAGAGCAACAAGAATTCGAAGACATGTTCCCTTACGATGAGACACGTGATCAGATGCGCGCGATTGAAGAAATCAAAAAAGATATGGAACAAAACCGTCCCATGGATCGTTTATTGTGTGGAGACGTTGGTTACGGGAAAACTGAAGTTGCGATTCGGGCTGCATTTAAAGCGGCAATCGAGGGCAAACAGGTAGCGGTATTGGTTCCGACCACAATTTTAGCTCAGCAACACTATGAAACGTTCCGTGAGCGGTTCTCCGGTTATCCGTTTAACATTCATGTTCTTAGCCGATTCCGTTCCCGCAAGGAACAGAATGAGACCGCCAAAGGTATCAAAGCCGGTACAATAGACATTGTTATTGGTACGCATCGCTTGCTGTCACAGGATCTGGTGTTTAAAGATCTGGGATTGCTTATTGTCGATGAGGAGCAACGTTTTGGTGTAACACATAAAGAGAAGCTCAAGAAGCTCAAAACCAACGTGGATGTGTTGACCCTCACGGCAACCCCGATTCCGCGTACTTTACACATGTCCATGTTGGGTGTACGTGACTTGTCCGTTATTGAGACACCGCCAGAGAACCGTTTCCCCGTTCAGACCTACGTGGTAGAGCATAGTCAGGCTCTTGTTCGTGAAGCGATTGAGCGTGAGTTGGCGCGTGGTGGTCAGGTATATTATCTCTACAACCGGGTACAAGGCATTCAGGAGATGGCAGCCGAAATCTCGGATCTGGTGCCAGAAGCCAAAGTGGGTGTTGGGCATGGGCAGATGACAGAAACCGAGCTGGAGAAGACGATTCTCGACTTCCTGGACGGAGAGTATGATGTGCTGGTGAGCACGAGTATCATTGAAACAGGTGTGGACATTCCGAATGTAAATACACTCATTGTGCATGATGCAGACAAAATGGGACTTTCCCAGCTGTATCAGTTGCGTGGACGGGTAGGACGGTCTAACCGGATTGCCTATGCGTATTTCACATACCAACGGGACAAAGTGTTAACCGAAGTTGCCGAGAAGCGTCTGCAATCGATCAAGGAATTCACAGAGCTTGGTTCAGGCTTCAAAATTGCAATGCGAGACTTGTCCATCCGTGGGGCCGGTAACCTGCTTGGAGCAGAACAGCATGGCTTTATCGCCTCCGTCGGGTTCGATCTGTACTCACAGATGCTGGCGGAAGAGATTAACAAACGTAAAGTTACCATGCTGGGTGAAGAGCCCGTTCCTTCTGATCAGTGGAATACAACGCTAGATCTCAGTATCGATGCCTACTTGCCATCGGATTATATTTATGACAGTATTCAGAAGATTGAGATCTATAAAAAGGTCGCAGTGATTGCTTCCTTCGACGATGCAATGGAACTGGAAGACGAACTGGTTGACCGCTTCGGTGATTTACCGGAAGCTGTAATTAATTTGATGGCAGTAGCCCGCCTCAAAGTGTATGGCAAAATCTATGGTATTGAGTCCATCACACAGCGTGGCGATGATCTTACAGTCAAGTTCTATGAAGGACGTGAACATGCCTTCGAGTTGTCAAAAATCGCACACATTGGAAATCAGTTCGAAAGACGTGTACAATTTGAACAAGGACCCCATATGCTGATTCATGTCAAAGGCAAGGGTCTTGGGGATAAGCAACTGATGGAGCTGGTAGAAAAGTTTCTGGAATCCATGAAGACTGCTTTTAAATCAAAGGGGGAACTAAAAGATGTTAGCAAAGTATAAAAAAGTGGGAAAAGTGCTGTCCGTAGGTATGGTAGCAGTACTGTCCCTGTCCTTGCTTGCTGCATGTGGCAAGAAGGAAGAAGCAAAAGCACCGGAATCAACAGATAAAAGTGCTGTTGTAGCTACGTATGATGGTGGCACAATTACAGCGAATGAATTCGACATGGAACAACGTGTCATGAAATTCCTCTATCCGGAATATGCACAAATGATGGAGATGGATGATTTTAAAGAATATCTCGTGAAGCAAGAGATTGCTTATGAATATTTGAGTGGCAAAGCAAGTGAAGATGCCAAAACGGCTGGAGCCAAAACAGCATCTGAACAATTCGACAAAATGAAGGCTTCCGTGAAGGAAGAGCAATGGACTGAAATGTTAAAGACTCAAAAACTGACAGACCAAAACATTAAAGATTACATGACCCGTATTATGACGGTAATCAAAGATAAAGAAACAGGCGTAACCGAAGATGCCATGAAGGCAGAGTTTGAGAAAAACAAAGATCAGTATACAACAGCTTCTGTACGTCATGTGCTGATTACTTTTAAAGATCCTAAAACGCAAAAAGATCGTAAAAAAGAAGACACGTTGAAGCTTGCAAAAGAAGTAAAAGCGAAACTGGATGGCGGCGCTGATTTTGCTGAGATTGCGAAAAAATATTCCGAAGATCCGGGATCTGCTGAAAAAGGCGGACTTTATGAAAATACACCTGTTGCGAATTGGGTAGATTCTTTCAAGGAAGCTGCAAAAACATTGCCGCTGAACAAAATCAGTGATCCGGTTGAAACAGAGTACGGTTATCACATCATGAAAGTGGAAGCACGTACGGAAGCAGATTACTCCAAGTTGACGGCAGAGCAAAAAGAGACACTGAAAAGCCAACTGGCGGCTGCTCAAATCGATACGTTTATGCAAAAAGAGCTGGATAAAATCATCAAAGAAGTGAAACTTCCAAAAACGGAGAAAAAAGAGGAAGGCACTACTGAAGGTTCGACAGGTACTGGTACAGAAGGCACGAAAACAGATGGATCAAAAACCGATTCTAAAGGTACAGATGCAAAAACAGATCAAGGTACAACAGGAACAGACAAAGATGCAAAAACCGAAGAAGGTACAAGCAGTAAATAGTCTGATTCACAGTGATTTTAACATGCGTTTCAGAGAAGCCTAAGAAGCTTGCTGAACCGGGTTATATTCACCGTAATATGGACAACCTATAACGAAGTACAGGGAGAACTACGGTTCTTTCTGTTGCTTCGTTTTTTGGTTTACATGGAGCGTAAACGACTGGAGATACAATTTTTATTACTTTATAAAAAAGTTAAACCACGATATTCCGCAAAGCATGTATAAGGATATGGGAACAGATGAATACTATGGTCAAGAAATCACACTAAACGTTCTGGGACTTTCCTCTACCCATTAAGGAACAGTAGTTGAAAAATCTTCTCGAGAAAGTGGGGCAACATGTAAATGAAAGCTACTGGTATTGTCCGCCGTATAGATGACCTGGGTCGTGTGGTCATTCCTAAAGAAATCCGTCGTACGTTGCGTATTCGTGAGGGAGATCCGCTTGAAATTTTTGTGGATCGGGATGGAGAAGTTATTCTTAAAAAATATTCGCCTATTGGCGAACTTGGTGATTTTGCCAAAGAATATGCGGAATCGTTGTATGAGAGTACAGGTCACGTTACGATGATTTCTGACCGGGATACCATTATCACGGTGGCAGGCGGCTCCAAGAAAGAGTATTTGGATAAACAGGTTGGCAGCCTTGTGGAGAGTTGCATGGAAAACCGTAAGACAATTATGGAAGCAACCAATGGTACTTATGAGCTTAGCAAAGATCATGACGAGACGTTATCCTCTTTTGTTATCGCGCCAATTATCTCTGGTGGTGATCCCATCGGAACCGTTATCCTGTTCAACAAGGATGAATCCGTGAAGATGTCTCAGATGGAGACCAAAATGGCTGAGACGGCTGCTGGCTTCCTTGGCAAACAAATGGAACAATAGATAGCAGATGGACTCCTGTGAGCCTGAACCGGGCATACGGGAGTTTTTGCTTTTTACATATAAGTTGAACTATAGGTATTTACACAGGTACTCCGATGACAGAATAACCTGGAGAGTAGCGGTTATCCCCAGGATTTTTTTTGGATTTCCTTTTCCAAAGGGGGAAAATCCGGTGATAAAGGCGAGGCATATGCTTCCGATGCAGCTTTCTTTCAGGGAGGCTAGAGGTTTTGATCTGATCACAGGTTGTGGCTCAAAGGATGTTCGTATTGTGTGCCTTCTGGCAGGTATAATAGCAAAGGAAGCTTTATGCTTCGTTGAATGCCAGAATACACATGGAAGGAACCGGGAAATTGACAAAACAGCCATCTTCAGGAACAAGGCTGCTACAGGGTGCTTTTATCCTTGGGCTTGCCGCCATTATCTCCAAAATCATTGGTGCTTTTCAAAAAATTCCTCTTCAAAATCTGGGGGGAGACGGTGTCTTTGGTATCTACAATACGGTCTATCCGTTATATATGCTCATTATTACGCTGGCTGCGGCTGGGTTGCCCTTGGCTGTATCCAAATTTGTAGCTGAACAGAATGCCCTCGGCAGACCAGACGAGAGCCGAAGAATTATACGAATATCTTCGATGTTGCTTGGCGGATTAGGCATGATTACCGCGATGGTGATGTATGGAAGTGCGCCGTGGATTGCAGGTCTGATTGGGAATCAGCATGTGATTCCTTCCATCCGTGCAGCATCCCTGGCCTTGTTATGTGTACCGCTGATGACGGGTTTACGTGGATACTTCCAGGGGATGCAGCAGATGGTGCCTACAGCGGTATCTCAGGTGGTCGAACAGACGGTGCGGGTCACGGTCATGATTGTGGTGTTATTATGGCTGATCCGCCAGGATGCTTCGCTTGAAACGGTTGCTTCCGGGGCAATGTTAGGCTCGGTAGCCGGAGGATGTGCAGGGCTCATTGTCATGTTGGGATTCGTATATAGACATCGGCGGAAAGAGCAGGAAGTACATTCGATGGATAGAGAGCCGATGTACATAGAAGATCGCAAGAAAAAGGGCGAGGCAGTATGTGAAGAGTCTTTGGATTCAGGGGCAGATCGGCATACCGAAGTAGTGGAACATGACGTTGCAGTAGTTGGAGGAAGCGGTCAAGTTCGGAAGATCAGACGCTCAAATGCCGAATGGATGCGTACTTTGCTTGTCTATGCCATTCCGGTTTGTCTTGGATCGCTGGCAGTGCCCCTGATGAATCTGGTGGACACCTTTACCGTTCCACGTCTGCTACGTGGTGAAGGGCTGGATGATATGCAAACGATGGTATCCTTCGGCATATACAACCGCGGATTGCCGCTGGTGCAGCTGGTGACGATGCTTGCCACGTCACTCTCGGTGCTGTTTATTCCGGCGATGGCCGAAGCGCGCCTGAAGGGCGGGCCAGAAGCCGTCAGGAAGCAAGCGGGCATGGCGCTGCGCTGGTTCTGGCTGATCGGTCTGGCAGCCTCTGCAGGACTTGCGGTGCTGGCAGACCCGATTAACCGCATGCTGTACGGGGATGCCGCAGGCACCGAAGCATTGCGGTATATGGCGCTGACGGCTGCAGGTAGCACCGTCAGCATCATCGCGGCGGCGCTGCTGCAAGGCCTCGGCGCCGTGCGTGCTCCTGCGTTCAGCATGCTGGCCGCCGCAGGCGTCAAGGTGCTGCTGAACGTCATGCTTGTGCCAGCGCTAGGCATCAGCGGCGCGGCACTTGCAGGGGCAGCCGCCTATATGCTGGCGGCTGGCCTGAATGTGGTGCTTCTGGCGCGGCTCACCGCCATGCGCCCTGCTCTTGGCGCCGTCTTGGCGAAGCCGGCGCTGGTGATCGCCGCCATGAGCCTGGCGGCGCTAGGCATGGCCTGGGCCGCCGAAGCAGTGCTCGGCGGCTTGGGCATCGCAGCCACGCATCGGCTGGCTGCGATGGGCGTGAGCCTGCTGGGCATTGCCGCAGGCGCAGCCGTGTTTGTGCTGGCCGCGGCCCGGACAGGGTTACTGACCGCCGCAGAGCTGGCGGCCTTGCCGAAGCTGGGGCCGCGTCTGGCGCAGCTGTTGCGCAGACTGCGTGTACTGCACTAGCCAAATCATAGTTGCTATAGTGTAAGTTGATGGAGAGCCAGTACGATTGAACAGCGATGAAACAGCTACGCGGATGCAATTATAGGATGTAGACAGATTCTGGTATAATACGTTTAATTATTGAGCGCCATCCTGTTCAGATAAAAAAGAGAGATGCTCATGCGCACATTGAAATGGTACATGAGTTAGAGGTCGCTCGGAAAAGCAGGATGGTTCGGATGGAGGTTAAGTGTAATGAGTGCAGCTTTGACAGTGGTAGGTCTTGGATCTGGAGATGCGGACCAACTGACTTTAGGTATTATTAAAAAAATGAAACATGCGGCTACATTGTATGTACGCACATTGGATCATCCTGTCTTGAATGATTTACAGCAGGAAGGGCTAGAGATGACGTCGTTTGACACAATCTATGAGTCCAAATCCTCCTTCCCGGAGGTTTACGATGAGATTGCGAACCAATTAATCGACGCGGCTCGTAGCAGCGATGCAGGCACCGAGATTGTCTATGCTGTACCAGGCCATCCAATGGTGGCCGAAGCCAGTGTACGACTTTTGAAAGAACGTTGTCCGCAGCAGGGCATTTCCTTACGTATTATGGGCGGAGAGAGCTTCCTGGATGAAGCCTTTATCCGACTTGGATTCGACCCTATTGAAGGCTTTCAACTGCTTGATGCAAGTAGCCTCAGCCCCGAATTGATACAACCCCAGCTGCATACGTTGATTGGACAAGTCTACGACGGTTTTACTGCATCCGATGTGAAGCTATGTCTAATGGAAGTATACCCGGATGATTATCCGGTGTTTGTGGGTCATGCACTTGGTGTACAAGATCAGGAAGTCATCCATAAGGTACCACTGCATGAGTTGGATCGTACCCCCGGATATGGGAACCTGTCGCTGATCTATGTGCCGAAAAATACAGATGATGCACTACGCCGCCGTTCTTTCGCGCGATTGCACGAGATCGTAAACATTCTTCGCAGTCCGGGTGGCTGCCCATGGGATCAGGAGCAGACACATCAGTCGATTCGTAAAAACCTGATTGAAGAGACATACGAAGTGATTGAAACTATTGATGAGGATGACCCGGATCACATGAAAGAAGAACTGGGTGATCTGTTGTTGCAAATTATGTTGCATTCTCAGATGGAGGAAGAGGTTGGCACATTCAACGTATATGACGTTATAGAAGGACTTAATGACAAGTTGATTTTCCGTCACCCGCACGTATTTGGCGATAATCAAGCCGAAGACGCGAATGAAGCCCTGCAAAACTGGGAACAGATGAAAGCAGAGGAGAAAAAACGTAAAGGCCAGGACGTAGAAAAAACTTCCGTACTGGACGGTATCCCCCGTGATCTGCCTGCACTTATGAAAGGATATAAGCTCCAGAAGAAGGCCGCCAAAGTTGGCTTTGACTGGGATGATGTGGAGGGCGTTTTTGCCAAGATCGAAGAAGAACTGGCTGAACTCAGAGAAGCGGTACAGCAAGGGCATGATGCAGAAGCACGCAAGCTTGAACTCGGTGATGTGTTATTTGCCACGGCGAATGTGGCACGTTTTATTGACACAGATCCGGAGGAGGCTCTTGCCGCCACGAACCGCAAGTTTGTGGCAAGGTTTCAGTACATTGAGGATCGGTTGCGTGAACAGGGCAAAACACCTGCGGAAAGTACGGTAGAAGAGATGGAACGGTTCTGGCAACAGGCAAAGAAGGCCGGGCTCTGATTTTACTGATTTGTAAAAATACCCAGACACCGTATTCCATCAGGCTCGGCAGTGTGTTATGATGATACGAACGTGTGTTCAGCATTATATTGAGTCTGGTGTTTGAAGAGACATCATATCGGGTACTGGACTAAGATGATTCTCTGTCATGCAACGGCATAAGTTAAAAAAAGTCGTTGGTCAAGGCAGGAATTTAGCATGAAAGCCAGAATACATGTGTAGTAACCGTGCGAGAATCAACTTGGTTATTTTAAAACAGCCAAGGCTCGCAGATACTTTTTTTTCAATTTGGGAGGCTTTTAACATGAACAAAACAGACCTGATCAACAACATTTCAAACAAAAGCGGTTTGACAAAGAAAGATGTCGAGTCCGTATTGAACGGCTTTTTAGGAGAAATTACAGATGCACTTGCCAGCGGAGACAAAGTACAATTGATCGGCTTTGGCACTTTTGAGACCCGCAAACGTTCTGGTCGTACGGGACGTAACCCACAAACAGGGAATGAGATTGTGATTCCTGAGTCCACTGTTCCTGCATTCAAAGCAGGTAACAAACTTAAAGAAGCTGTAAAATAATGCGTCTTGATAAATTCCTGAAGGTATCTCGGTTGATCAAACGCCGTACTGTAGCCAAGGACGTTTCTGAACAGGGACGTGTTCTTGTAAATGGACGGGAAGCCAAGCCCAGCGCTGCTGTAAAGGTAGGCGATGAGCTGACGGTTCAGTTCGGTCAGAAGCTAGTCACCGTGAAGGTGGAGCGTCTTTCTGAGAGTACCAAGAAGGATGAGGCAAGCAGCCTCTATACCTTGGTTAAGGAAGAGCCGATTGCCAAGGATAACGGGATGGATTGGTAACAGAAATTTCTGATACATCTTTAGATCATTTAAATGAAGCGTTCTCCCAGTAAAGGGAGGACGCTTTTATGTTTTTTCCCAGAGACAAATGGAAAGATCAAAGAGACAGGAGTTCTAATCTGGGTATCTCATCCATAAGCTAGGTACAAAAGAAGGAGGGGTACATGCCATGGCTGAGCACGGAAAAGCTAAACAACACTATCTAAACATGCAAAATAGGAAACTGCTGGATCTAACAGGGGTTTCGAATGTGGAGAGCTTTGACAGTGAGGAGTTCTTGCTACAGACCGAACTTGGGCATCTGACGATCCGGGGGCACAATTTACATATCAAGAACCTGAGCCTGGAGGAAGGTCTTTTATCCATTGAGGGTACGGTTAGTTCACTTCAGTATCTCGATCCCGGTTCCCAGTCCAAAAACAGTAAAGGCCTGTTTGGCAAGATGTTCCGATGATTCTGGATGCGCAGTGGATCACACTGACCTGGATGGTGTTATCGGGAGTTGTGATGGGTGTAGCTTATGACAGTTACCGGGTACTGTCAGGACAGCTGCGATTTCCGAGGTGGAGCATCCACACGTTAGACCTGTTGTATTGGGTCGCTTCCGCACTGTTCGTTTTCCGGATGTTGTATGCCGGAAACCACGGACAGTTGCGGTTTTATGTCTTTTTGGGGCTGATTATCGGAGTTTGCTTCTATTTTTGGCTTTTAAGTGTTACAACCCAGCATTTTGTGGTAATGTTAATTAAACTCGCGAGAACACTCATCCAGTGGTGTGGACATATCCTTAACATCCTGATTGTTGTGCCAGCGAAGGGAATATACAGATTGGTTCGTGTAATATTTGGTTTCATCATCGCGATCCTGCTATTCCTGGGCAAGCTGGTGTTGCAATGTTTAATCCCTTTCGGCAAGTTGTTCCGCTGGATGTTTAGGCCGCTACTGAGATATTGGGTAACGCCTCGATGGATGATCCAAGCGGGTACAAGAATTGCAGCGATATGGAAACGCTGGTTTCAAGGAGGTCGTCCGGGGAATGAGTAGAACACCTGTGGGTAGTAAGAAGAGCCCAGCTAACCAGGGAAAATCTGCTGGTGCACGAAGGCGTCTGATGCTTTGGTTGACATTTGTTGCTGTATTCGCGATCTGGGCAGGATATACGTTTCTTGTACAGAATGCGCAAATTTCGGACAAGAGTGATTACTTGGCCACACAGCAAACTTCGCAGCAGGATACGCAGAAACAGCTCGAGCAGCTGAAGTATGAGGTCAGTCGGTTGAAGGACCCTGAATACATAGGACAGCTGGCACGAAAAAAAGGTTACTATCTTCCTGAAGAAACACCAATTCAGGTCGAAGGGTCAGGGAACTGATGGAATCCAGTCTTTTGCTAAGCAAGGTTTGTTTTCCATGAGTCTTATGCGCGTAAACCGGAAAAAATAGGCGTTACAATGGGGTAGTGCTCAGTTGACCTTGGTTTATGGCATAAGGTATAATTACATTTAGCACAGCATGATTTTGGCATTCAAAAAATCGGGTTGTATATTTTTAAGGGAGGATCATTTTATTCTATGGCAATTGAAGTGGGCACCAAGTTAGAGGGCAAGGTGACAGGAATCACGCATTTTGGAGCATTTGTGGATCTGTCAGGAGGTGTCACGGGTCTCGTTCACATCTCGGAAATCGCCGACAATTACGTCAAAGATGTCAACGACCACCTGAAGCTGAATGACCAAGTCACAGTAAAGGTTATCAACGTTGACAAAGACGGCAAGATCGGACTTTCCATCAAACAGGCTGTTGACAAACCGGTAGAGCAACAAACTCAATCCAGACCCCCAAGAGCTCCTAGACCGGAACGCAGTGGAGGAGATCGCGAACGATTCAGCGGCGGAGGCCCAAGTGGTGGCCAAGGTCGTGGTGGTGGCGGCGGTGGATTTAACCGTGACCGCGGAGGCCGTTCTTTCAAGCCCGCAGCAGGCAAACCTTCATTTGAGGATAAAATGTCACGCTTCCTGAAAGATAGCGAGGAACGGATCTCTTCGCTCAAGAAGAATACAGAAGGCAAACGTGGTGGCCGCGGCGCTAAGCGTGTGTAATCTGTTTCAACCTGATTTGAATATATAAGTAAAACCGTTAGCCTACTGGCTAACGGTTTTTTTGTGCTTATTTTATATAATCTGATGACCATTTCATATTTCGATGAAACATCGGCTAGGAGTTTATTTTTAGGTAAAACGCGACATGATTTCTTCATGATTTACATTGTGCAGGGGAGAATAAGAACATTTGTCGTCTCCCATTTTTTACCGACAGGTTTCCATGGCATTCTCCAGTTATTCTGCTCAGATCATGACGACACCCTCTAACTTCTCGTTCAAAATCAGACATGCCACCGTTCAACAGTTTGCTCAAAAATGCTGGAAAGCACAATAAGGCCGAGGGTTTCACACCATCGCGCCGCAGCGGTTTCTTTTGTCGTAAACTTTTTGAAGCTCGTCCAGCTATTCTGACAAACTATGTCTTCTATTCTATCTATAATCAGAACCATCGAGAGTGAAACACGAAATCAAATAATCGAATGGGGTGCCTTGAGCATGATGGAGAAGTGGAATGTCATTCAATTTCCGGGGATGAAAGCAGGCAAGGGGGGTGCTGCAGCTCGGGAGGAGCTGTCGGTACGTCTGAAACAGTGGCTGGGTTCCCGCAAGGCTGTCCAGGCTGTGGCATCTCGCAAGTGGGTGTTGCTACTTACTTTTATGGGGTTCTTATTGGGAAAGGCGATGATCCTCAATGAATTAACTCCTTTTGCGATTGCATACTTTGCCGTGATTGCTTTTATGCGCAGGGATTATATGATACCCGTTGGTGCGGCATTACTCGCAGGGAGTCTGTTTGCACCATTCCCGGTTTCGCTAATTGTAGCCTCTGAGATTGCCATCTTCTATCTGCTGTTCCGAGGGCTCGAGTCTTACGACCGTGCTGAATTATCTTATGCACCAGTGATGGTGTTTACGACAACTTTTATGGTGAAGCTATTCGCCGTTGTGATTGGGCCTTCGTTCAGTTGGTATGCGATGTTGATGCTCACCATGGATTCCGTGCTAAGTTTCGTATTAACCCTTGTATTCATTCAGGCTATCCCCATTTTTACGTATCGCAAAAAAAAGTTCAGCCTAAAGAACGAGGAGATTTTGTGTCTGATCATCCTGCTGGCTTCCGTGATGACTGGGGCAGTTGGGTGGACCATTCAGTCTCTTTCGGTGGAGCATATGCTTTCCCGTTATCTCATTCTCGTCTTTGCGCTGGTGGGCGGAGCCCCCCTGGGTGCATCGGTTGGAGTGATTACGGGGTTAATTCTGAGTCTCGCCGATATGTCTGCCGTGTATCAGATGAGTCTGCTTGCTTTTGCCGGGATGTTGGCAGGTATGCTTCGTGAGGGGAAACGTATGGGGGTTGCCCTAGGAATGTTGCTAGGTTCATCTATTCTATCGATTTACTTGGGCGGCCCAAGTGACGTGATGAATTCCTTGTGGGAGACGTGTGCAGCTATCGTCCTGTTTATGTTAACACCCAAAAGCATGTTCACAGCAATCTCCAAATACGTACCAGGCACACAGGATCATACCAAATCCCAGCATGAATATGCGAAACGCATTCGGGATATTACGGCGGAGCGAGTAACACGCTTCTCACAGGTATTCCGTCAGTTGTCACGCAGCTTCGATCAGATGTCCGGCACGGGGGAGCCGGTACATAAAGAAGGCGGGATGGATCACTTCATGAACGCGGTTGCTGAGGGTACTTGTGCGGGGTGCTTCAAGCGTGCGCAATGCTGGGATGCGAAGTTTATTCAAACGTATAGCTATATGACCGATGTGATGAGTTCCATTGAGACAAACCCGGAGATGTCAGGTGACCAAATTCCGGTGGAATGGAACCGGGTGTGTGCCAAACCGGAGGAGGTACTCGAAGTGATGCGTGCCCAATATGGCCTGCATCAGCATAATATGCAATGGAAACGCCAGATTATGGACAGCCGTCAGCTGGTTGCTGAGCAATTGTCAGGTGTATCACAGGTGATGGAGGACTTGGCCAAAGAAATTCAACGCGAAAGTGAGGAGATGGTACAGCAGGAAGAACAAATTCGGGATGCACTGGAGTCATTGGGACTATCTATTCATTCTATAGAAATTATTAATCTGGAAGCTGGCAATGTGGAGATTGAGATTGTACATGCATATACGAGAGGATTCGATGAATGCCGTAAAATGATCGCTCCGCTGATCTCTAACGTGCTGGACGAGCATATTGCTGTGTTGCATGAGACCATGACTGATCCCCGTCAGGGACTGGCAACCGTAACCTTCGGTTCAGCGAAGACATTCGAGATCACGACAGGTGTAGCTGCCGCCGCTAAAGGAGGCGATGTGATGTCGGGAGACAGCTTCAGCACTGTGGAACTTGGCAACGGTACGTTTGCAGTGGCACTTAGTGACGGGATGGGCAACGGGGAACGGGCTCGTATGGAGAGCAGTGCTGCATTAAATATTTTGGAGCAACTGCTTCAATCGGGCATGGACGAGAAATTAGCAATCAAATCTGTCAATTCTGTGCTGATGCTGCGTTCTCCAGAGGAGATGTATGCCACCGTAGATATGGCATTGATCGATGAATATACGGCAGAGACAACGTTTATGAAAATTGGTTCGACCCCAAGCTTTATTAAACGTGGGCAGGAGGTTATTCAAGTTTCAGCGAGCAATCTACCGATTGGGATCATTAAAGATATTGAGGTCGATTTGGTCACCCTTCAGTTACAGCCGGGTGATATCTTGATCATGATGACGGACGGCATCTATGATGCTCCAGGATATGCAGTCAATAAAGAGCTATGGATGAAACGACTTATTCAGGAGATTCATACGGATGATCCGCAGGAACTCGCAGATTGCTTGCTTGAGAGTGTTATTCGCTATCAGCAGCAAGAGATTTTGGATGACATGACCGTTGTGGTTGGCAAAGTTGAACATTATCGCCCGGAATGGGCCACCTTACGTGTGCCTGGTATTAATCGTATGGAGCGTCCTCGCACCGTAAGTTAAATCTATTCGAATCCGTTTGAACTCTCTTCAATGTGGCAATGCTAGTCATAGAGTTGGAGAGTACGAAAAACGGAGGGATATCGGATGAAACAAATTTTGTTGATCACCGACGGTTGTTCCAATGTGGGGGTAAGCCCGGTACTGGCAGCGGCGGAGGCACGCGAAGAGGGTATTACAGTCAATGTCGTAGGTGTAATTGATTATGGCACGATTGGCGAGCTGGGTAGTCGGGAGATTGAGGATATTGCGAGAGCTGGCGGAGGCATCAGTCAGACTGTAGGCACAAGACAGCTTGCCCATACGATGCAGATGATGACGAGAAAAACAGTGGTTCAGACCATTCAACAGGCGGTTAATAGAGAGTTAACACAAATTTTGGGAGAGAAGGGGACCAAGACTGTAACGGATCTGGAACCATCCCAGCGCTCACAGGTTGTGGAAGTGATTGACAATCTGACGGAAAATGCCGCCCTGCAGGTCACACTTCTGATTGACGTCAGTGCAAGTATGAAACCGAAACTGGCAGCAGTAGAAGAAGGGATTCGGGATTTGATGTTAAGCCTGCAGGCACGAGTAGGCAAAAGTCGTTTATCTGTATTTCATTTTCCAGGTCGCCACAGCGGAGAGGATGCGGTAATGGATATCGACTGGACCGATGATCCCGGGCGTGTTCGTTCCTTGTTTGGACGGTTGCAAACAAAGGGTGCAACACCGACAGGCCCTGCAATTCAGAAGGTGATTGATTTTTACCGTTATGGTACACTGGAGGAACAGCAGGAAATAGAAGGGAACTATCGCATTGAAAGAGAAGGGATGCTCGGTGACAACGTTGTCTGATGCCTCTTTCCCGCCAGGAACCGTCATTACGGGGAAATGGAACCGAAGTCGGTATACGATTCGAAAGTTGCTGGGCAGAGGCGCCAATGGGGTTGTTTTCCTCGTCCAGCGTGGAGAGAATGGCAAACATTATGCGCTCAAAATGGGATTTGACCCGGTTGATTTGCAATCGGAGATCAATGTACTCAAATCATTTCAATTACAGCGTAATCATGAAGCCCTTCGGCAGAGCGGCATTCCTTCCTATCTTAAAGATGTGGATGATTATGCCGTTCGTGGACGGGATATTCCTTTTTATGTGATGCGCTACGTTCGGGGTGAGGCTCTCCATCATTTCATTCGGCGTCAGGGAACGGACTGGACACTGCTGGTTGGATTAAGATTGTTGCAGAGACTCGCTCAATTACATCAGGCAGGCTGGGTATTTGGTGATCTCAAACCTCAAAATGTACTCGTGTCCGATTACGGTCATGTTGAGCTGATTGATTATGGCGGGGTAACGTCCATTGGACGAAGCGTTAAACAGTTCACGGAATGGTATGACCGGGGATTTTGGAATGCAGGTAGCCGAACTGCGGATGCTACATATGATGTGTTTGCGTATGCGCTTTTGATGATTCACATTTTGGAAGCGGACGCGCTGAAGTCTTTGGCTGCAGATGGCCTCCCACAATTGCGGAATGTGAGTCAACTTGTGATGTTGGTGGAAAAAAGCGAACGGCTGGCCCCTTTTCGTGGATGGATTATAGTGGCCCTACGGGGACAATTCCAGAATGCAGACCATGCTGCAAAATCGTGGAAGGAATTAATGGCACGTCCTACACAGATGCGCCGGCGTTCCAGAAGCAGCACACCGCGATGGCTGAAAAATGCATTTGCTCTATCGGTAATTCTACTTATCGGTGTACTTATCTATGCACTACGTTTTTGATGTTGGGCGTGCATATACATAACGCAAGGAATGAGGAACAGGTATGGAAGCTTCACGCTGGGAGACACTGGTGGATAACGTACTGGATGCAGCGGAAGAGCATCAGTTATGGGTTCCCGGGGACCGGATTGTCATCGCTGTATCGGGCGGGCCGGATTCGGTAGCTTTTTTGCATATCATGCATGAGATCAGCAAGCGACATGTGCCGCTTGAATTGATCTGTGCCCATGTACATCATGGATTTCGGACGGAGTCGGATGAAGAGGCCCGTCAGATGATGGATGTGGCACGTCAGCTTGGCCTTGCATTTGAGTGGGTCAAAGCCGATATACCTTCCTATATGAAACAGACAGGTCAGGGTCCACAGGAGGCAGCGAGGAACCGGCGTTACGCCTTTTTGCATGAAGTGGCTGACAAATATGGGGCAGCAAGTATTGCCTTGGCACATCATGCCGATGATCAGGCCGAGACTGTTATGCTTCATTTGCTCCGAGGTAGCGGGCTTTCGGGGCTGGCAGGTATGAAGTTCAAACGTCGTGAAAAAAATGTGGAACTTATCCGTCCATGCCTTCGTATAAACAAGACAGACCTTGTAGAAGCTTGTATTACACAGGGTTTTACTTATTTTCATGATGAGAGTAATGATCAACGAAAATATCGGCGTAATGCGATTCGTCTGGATGTGCTTCCATTTTTGGGGCAATATAATGGACAACTCACGCCGTCACTGAATCGACTTGCCGAAATTGTGGGTGACGAAGACGATTTCATGGAGCAGAGTACTCATGACACATACAGGTGTCTAGTGCAGGTGAACGGCGGAAGGCAGACCTTTGAGGTGCCTTCCTTCTTGAAGTTACATGTCGCTTTACAACGAAGGTTGATTAAACTAATATTGAATTATCTGCCTTTGGACAGTGATTTTGTCGACTTTACCCGTATTGAAACTATTCGGCGCAAGGTCATGGAGACCGAGGTGACGACCTGGAGCCTGGATATAGGACAGACACTCGTATGTGCCCGGGAGTATGATCTGATTTCTTTTGGCGAACGGGCAAGTGCACAGGGTCAATCTTACGAGTATCGTCTTGCACAATGGAGCGGAACTTATGAGCTTTCACTCACCGAGATTAACCGATATATCCGGTTGATGCCGATGAGTCCCGAAAACTATCATGTACCGGAATCGGCTGATCAGGCCGCATTTGATGCGAATGGGCTTCAGATGCCGCTGGTTGTACGTTCACGGTTACCTGGAGATACCATGAAGGTAATGGGATTAAACGGGAGCAAAAAGGTGAAAAATATTTTCATCGACGAGAAGATTCCCCCATCTGTCAGACCACGCATTCCTGTGGTTTGTGATGGAGCAGGCAATGTCATCTGGTTACCGGGTGTTCGCCGGTCCGATATGGCTCCTGTCAGGGAGAGCACTTCCGCAATCCTGTACATGACTGTAGGCGATTCAGCGATTCAGGGGTAGTGGTTATGGTTCAGGTAAGGCTTTCATAGTATAACTTAGGAGGTTCGCACAGTTGCAGAACGACATTCAAGAAGTATTGATCAGTGAAGAAGAAATTCAGAATAAGGTTAAGGAATTAGGCGCAACACTTAGTGCCGATTATGCTAACCGGAACCCTTTGGTCATTTGCGTGCTCAAAGGTGCGTTTATATTTATGGCTGATTTGGTTAAGAACATAACGGTACCGGTTGAGATGGATTTTATGGCCGTATCCAGTTATGGTGCATCTACCAAGTCATCCGGTGTTGTCAAAATCATCAAGGATCTCGATGTATCCGTTGAAGGACGTGAAGTTCTGATTGTCGAAGATATTATCGACAGCGGACTGACCCTCAGCTATTTGATTGAATTGTTGGAAAACCGCGGTGCTGAAACCGTACGTGTGGTGACATTGTTCGATAAACCATCCGGCCGTAAAGTGGAACTGGAAGCTCACTACACGGGCTTTGATATCCCTGATGCGTTCATCGTGGGGTACGGTCTGGATTATGCCGAGCAATACCGGAATCTTCCTTATATCGGGATTCTGAAACCAGAAATCTACACAAGCTGATATCTAGTAAGGCCGAAGCCTTGAGCTGTTCTTGGCTTCTATTGAGAAGCCATGTCGGGCTATGTTAAAATAATTAAAGTGTCTCGAGAGGAGGTAGGGGATGAATCGGTTCATCCGGAATTCTGGTTTTTATTTGATTCTTTTTTTAGTTGTGGTGGGTTTAGTTAGATTTATCACAGATGGAAACGATGTTATAGAAAACCCTAGATATGATCAGTTTCGTGCTGAGGTTAAAGCCAACAATATCGCCGAAGTGACTGTTCAATTCAATGGTCAGACATATCTCGTGACCGGCCGATACAAACAAGCACCTGATGGGGCCAAATCAGAAAATTTCTCAACGTATATTCCTCCTACGGATGAGGCAATTACCGAACTTGTAGCTGCAAGTGAAGCTAACAAATTTGAATATCATCAGGAACCAATGAAAGGTGACAGCATCTGGTTGACGTTGCTGACTTCCTTTATTCCTTTGATCATTATGTTCCTGCTGTTCTTCTTCCTGTTTAATCAGGCTCAAGGCGGCGGCGGTAAAGTAATGAACTTTGGTAAAAGCCGTGCTCGCCTCTACAATGAAGAGAAGAAGCGCGTTACATTTGAAGATGTGGCGGGTGCAGACGAGGAGAAACAAGAGCTTGTTGAAGTCGTAGACTTCCTCAAGGACCCTCGGAAGTTCGCAGCCGTTGGGGCACGTATTCCGAAGGGCGTATTGCTCGTAGGTCCTCCAGGTACAGGTAAGACATTGCTTGCTCGTGCTGTAGCCGGTGAAGCAGGTGTACCATTCTTCAGCATTTCCGGTTCCGATTTCGTTGAAATGTTTGTCGGTGTCGGTGCATCACGTGTACGTGACTTGTTCGAAAATGCAAAGAAAAATGCGCCTTGTATCATCTTTATTGACGAGATCGATGCAGTAGGACGTCAGCGTGGTGCTGGTCTGGGCGGAGGTCACGACGAGCGTGAACAGACCCTTAACCAATTGCTCGTTGAAATGGACGGATTCGGTGCAAACGAAGGTATTATCATCGTTGCCGCAACGAACCGTGCAGACATTCTGGACCCTGCGTTGTTGCGCCCAGGCCGTTTTGACCGTCAAATTACAGTGGATCGTCCAGACGTCAAGGGCCGTGAAGCTGTACTGAAAGTACACTCCCGTAATAAACCGCTCACGAAAGATGTGAAATTGGACATCATCGCGAAGCGTACAACAGGTTTCTCGGGTGCAGACCTGGAGAACTTGCTGAATGAAGCGGCATTGCTCGCAGCACGCCGTAACAGAAAAGATATTTCCATGCGTGAAGTGGATGAGGCGATTGACCGAGTCATCGTTGGTACGGAGAAGAAAAGCCGTGTCATCAGTGATCGGGAGAAACGCATTGTTGCTTATCACGAAGCAGGCCATACCATTGTAGGATACTTCCTGGAACATGCTGATATGGTACATAAAGTGACCATCATTCCGCGCGGACGTGCGGGTGGATATGTAATCATGTTGCCAAAAGAAGACCGTATGCTCGTTACCAAACAGGAGTTGCTGGATAAAGTAACCGGACTTCTCGGAGGTCGCGTGGCGGAAGAATTGTTTATCGGTGAGATCGGTACCGGTGCATACAGTGACTTCCAACAAGCGACAGGTATCGTTCGTAGCATGGTTATGGAATACGGTATGAGTGAGAAACTGGGTCCAATGCAATTCGGAAGTTCACAAGGACAGGTATTCCTTGGACGGGATATCGGTCATGAACAGAATTACTCGGATTCCATCGCATATGAGATCGACCAAGAGATGCAACGCTTTATTAACGACTGTTATGAGAAGTGTAAAGCTCTCCTTACCAAACATACAAGAGAGATGCATCTGATCGCTGAAACACTGCTTGAAGTGGAGACACTGGAAATGGATCAGATCAAGCAATTGATTGAAACAGGTTCCTTGACACCAAAAGCAGAAGGCGATAACTCAGGAGAAGGTACGCCAAATGAAGGCGGCGAGCCAATCATTGATAACATCGGTGATGTTCGCGTTCGCATTCAAGGCAAAGATGAAACATCTGAGCCACCAGCTGGAGATATTCCAAACGAAGCTCCTGACCTGGATAAGGGCAGCAATGATCCGAATGATGGTGGCTCAAAGCCAACATCTTAATATGTAACATGTCTGGTCATGTGACCGGAATGAAAAGAGAGCCCTTGTGGCTCTCTTTTTTTTGTAGGATTTATTCAAGATCAGAAGAAACAGATAATCAAGAGCTATATGGCGAACCGGATAGCATAAGGGGGAAAAGGCAGTATATCCTGCCTTTTTTCATTTATTGACAGAGTCGTGAACGTTGTGTACATTAGTTGTTAAACCGCTTGTGATTCGTTTCACCAGCGAACATAACGACATAGGTTAGTCCATGAAACAGCGCTTGACGCTGTCCCGATAAGGAGAGGATCACAGGTGGAAGCTCTGGCTTTAGAGCGCAAGGCTGAGATGAATCGTGAGCTGCGTGAGCGGCTGATGGAACTCAAGAAGGAACGTAATGCTATTATTCTTGCTCATTATTATCAACGTGATGAAGTACAGGAAGTCGCAGATTTCCGGGGAGACTCTTTCCTGCTGGCCCAGAAGGCAGCGCAAACAGATGCGGATGTTATTGTATTCTGTGGTGTTCATTTTATGGGTGAAAGCGCTAAAATTCTGGCTCCGGGCAAAACCGTTTTGATCCCTGATGAACGTGCCGGGTGCCCAATGGCAGACATGGTGAACGTGGACGGATTACGTAAGCTGAAGGCACAACACCCGAACGCCAAGGTAGTCACCTACATTAATTCCTCGGCTGAGATCAAAGCAGAAACAGATATTTGCTGTACATCAGCAAACGCTGTTCGTGTAATCCAGTCTGTGGATTCCGAAGAAATCATCTGGGTACCGGACAAAAACCTGGGGCATTATGTACAGCAGCACACAGACAAGAAGATGATCATCTGGGAGGGTTACTGCAATACACACGATATGCTCACGGTAAAAGATGTTGTTGAGATGAAGGCTAAATATCCGAATGCTGAGTTTGTGGTGCACCCCGAGTGTCGCCCTGAAGTTGTAGAAATGGGGGATTTTGTAGGCAGCACAACAGCCATTTTGGAATATTGCAAGAAATCCTCCACTAAGGAATTCATTGTCGGCACGGAGGATGGCACAGGATATCAGCTTCGCCTCGACAGTCCGGATAAACAGTTCCATTTTGCGACCAAGTTCCTGGTATGTCCGAACATGAAGGTGAACAACCTGAAGAAGCTGGTCAAATGCCTGGAGACGATGAAGCCTCAGATCTATGTCCCACCGGCTGTTGCTGATAAAGCCAGAGAATCACTAGAGCGCATGTTACTGGTGAAGTAACATGCGTTACTCTTGCTCCGAGACAGGTGAATAAGATGATACCGCAATATATATATGATTTTGACCTCTCTGCGCTGCCAATGGTGGAGACCGATGTACTGGTGATCGGTTCAGGCATTGCTGGTCTGTTTACCGCAATTAAGGCTAGCGAACAGCATCGTGTTCTGATGATTACGAAGAAGTCTTTACTTGAGAGTAACACCAGATATGCGCAGGGCGGGATTGCGGCTGTTATTGCTGAAGATGATTCTCCTGCGTACCACTTGCAAGATACTCTTGTTGCCGGAGCCGGTTTGTGTCGATCCGAGGCAGTTGAAGTATTGGTGAATGAGGGCCCAGACGGTGTCAGAGAACTGATCCGTCTGGGAACATTGTTCGATCTGGAGAACGGCGAGTTGGCGTTGACGCAGGAAGGTGCGCACAGCCACCGCCGTATTTTACATGCCAATGGGGATGCAACTGGATATGAGATCGTAAGGGCGCTCGCTGTTGAGGTTCACGAGCATCCAGGCATTGACGTTTGGGATGAGCACTTTGTGGTGGATTTGATTACGGATCGAGGAGAATGTATCGGTGCTCTGATTCTGAAAGAAGACGGCTCAAAGGTGTTTGTCAAAGCAAAAGCAACAGTGCTCTGCTCAGGCGGTGCGGGACAGCTGTATCGTTATACGACGAATCCGGATGTAGCTACAGCTGATGGGGTAGCTATGGCATACCGTGCGGGGGCTATAGTTCGTGATATGGAATTCATCCAGTTTCACCCGACATCCTTATGTTACCCGGGAGCACCCCGCTTCCTGGTATCTGAAGCGGTACGCGGGGAAGGTGCTTATCTCCGCAACGTGAAGGGTGAACGATTCATGGAGAAATATCATGCCCAGCTCGAACTGGCGCCTCGTGATATTGTAGCTAGAGCCATTGTCAGCGAGATGGAGCTGACAAACAGTACCTTTGTTTACCTCGACATTACCCATGAGCTACCGGAGATGGTGAAACATCGTTTTCCTACCATTTATGAAACTTGTATGCGTTACGGTCTCGACATGACTACAGATTGGATTCCGGTTGCACCTGCCGCGCATTATATGATGGGCGGAGTAAAGACGGACTTGAGTGGTGAGAGCAGTATCCCCCGTTTATTTGCCTGTGGCGAGGTATCCTCTACCGGCGTGCACGGAGCTAATCGACTAGCGAGCAATTCCTTATCTGAAGCGATTGTATTTGGACGCAGAATCGTGGATCGTATCCATGCGTTGCCGGCCATCGAAGAATCACTTGGAAGAGATGTGAAATCTCTGAGCATGGAGAATCAGAATATTAGCCGTGCAAAAGAACAGCAACATTCCAAGCCGGTATCGGAAAGACGTTTACGTCTGCAAAAGATGATGGTTCGTCAAGTGGGACTGCGAAGAAACGGAAAGAACTTGCAACAGGCAATGGATAAAATGCAACAGGAGTTGTCTTTTTTTGATCAAAGACTTACCCAAAGAGAAGAACTGGAGTATGCGAACCTTCTGACTTGTGCGTGGCTTGTAACCAGCGGAGCGCTGCACCGTGAGGAGAGCCGAGGAGCACATTACCGTGAGGACTTCCCTGCACGAGACGATATAATATGGCAGAAGCATAGTCTGCAGCAGCGAGAACAAGCGATTGTGGAGGAATGGATGTCATGATACTGAACGGATATAATGAGGAACTAATTGAGACGATCAAAGGCTGGCTACGGGAGGATGTAGGTGCAGGGGATGTCACAACGAATGTGACCATTCCAGCGGGTAGTGAATCCAAGGCTGTGATTCATGCCAAAGATCATGGAGTCATAGCAGGCATAACGATTGCAGAGCTTGTATTTCAAGTCGTAGATCCGGAGCTTCGTTATACGGCAAAAGTAAAAGACGGTGATACAGTCACTCCTGGCACCATATTGGCTGAAGTTGAAGGGAGTACACATTCGCTCCTGACTGGGGAACGGCTCGCACTTAATCTGTTACAGCGTATGTCCGGTGTTGCTACCCGAACACGTTACTACGTAGATGCTCTTGATGGATTGAAGACCAGACTTGTCGATACACGTAAAACAACACCTGGTCATCGCTTGCTTGAAAAGTATGCTGTACGTGTGGGGGGCGGAGCCAATCACCGGTTTGGACTGTATGATGCTGTAATGATCAAAGACAATCATATTAAAGGTGCAGGTAGCATTACAGAAGCTGTGCAGCGAGCGCGGGCAGTTATTCCGCATACGATGACGATTGAAGTTGAAACGGAAAACATTGCTCAGGTACAGGAAGCCTTGCAAGCTGGGTCAGATATCATTATGCTGGATAACATGCAGCCTGATCGGATGCGAGAAGCAGTCGCTCTGATTCGTGAACAGGCTCCGCATGTGAAGATAGAAGCATCCGGCAATGTGTCACTTGAAACGATTCGCGGAATAGCGGAAACGGGTGTGGATGTAATTTCGGTTGGCAGGTTAACCTATTCTTTTGAGAGCCTGGATATCAGCCTGGATTTAAACGAAAAGAAAGAGGGGTGAACCTCTTTGATTCTAGTCGTAGACGTGGGCAATAGTAACATCGTGCTCGGGGTATATCAGGGCCGTGAACTGTTGCATCATTTTCGTCTGAGCACATCTCGTCAGTCCACAGTGGATGAATACGGCGTATTGATTTATAATTTATTTCATATGTCCGGTATTTCTGCCCGAGACATTGAGGGTGTCATTATTTCTTCAGTGGTTCCGCCACTGGTGAGTGTCATCGAAACGATGTGTGTGAAATATGTGGGCAAAAAACCATTGCTGGTTGGGCCCGGTATCAAGACCGGCCTGAATCTGCGATATGAAAATCCGCGTGAAGTAGGGGCGGATCGGATCGTGAATGCTGTGGCGGCCGTGGAAAAATACGGCGGCCCCCTTGTGGTCGTTGATTTTGGTACAGCCACGACGTTCGACTGTATTGATGAGAAGGGCCATTACCTTGGCGGTGCGATTGTACCCGGTATTCACATTGCTACCGAAGCTCTTTACGAGCGAGCAGCGAAGCTACCGCGAATTGAGCTGGAGAAGCCGAAGAAGGTGATTGGGCGCAATACCGTGCATGCCATGCAGTCCGGCATCATCTATGGTTATGCTGGCCAAGTGGACGGCATCGTAGAACGAATTCGCGAAGAGATGAAGGCTGAACCTATGGTTATTGCTACAGGAGGTCTTGCTACTCTGATTGCAGAAGAAACCCGTAGCATTGAGAAAGTTGATCCACTGCTTACGCTTGAGGGGCTACGTGTCATCTACGAGCGGAACCGGGAAAGGTAGACATACAAAGGGCGGCATACAGCAGGCTGGGATTACAGCTTAAATGTTGAGCCGTTTTTTTCTGTTACGATATTAAAATGACACGCCAAAGGAGGCTGAATGACTTGGAAAACAACAACAAACATGACCGGTTGATCCGTGGTACAGCGATGAATGGAAAGGTAAGAGCGTTTGCCGTTCAGACCACAGAACTGGTAGAAGAACTGCGTAGAAGACATGATACGTTTCCCACGGCTACAGCAGCTATGGGGCGTACAGTAACGACAGCAGCCATTATGGGTGCCATGCTTAAAGGTGATGAGAAACTAACTATACAAGTGAACGGAGATGGCCCAATTGGCCAGATCGTAGCCGACGCTAATGCCAAAGGTGAGGTGCGCGGTTATGTTTCCAATCCGCATGTACATCTGCCCAGCAATCGTTTTGGTAAATTGGATGTAGCTGGGGCGGTGGGTACAGAAGGTTTCATAAATATAACGAAGGATCTGGGGCTGAAAGACCCGTACCGTGGTAGCATTCCGATTATCTCGGGCGAACTGGGCGAAGACTTTACTTATTATTTTGCTCAGTCAGAACAGACGCCTTCTGCTGTTGGCGTGGGTGTGCTGGTTGATACGGATAACTCGGTTATTGTTTCGGGCGGATTTATTATTCAGCTTCTCCCAGGCCTCACTGATCCCGAGATTACAGAAATCGAGAATGCCATCGGTGCACTGCCTCCGGTGACAACCTTGTTGAACGAAGGACTCGAGCTAGAAGAATTGTTGCGCCGTCTCCTGCCGGATGTGCAGGTCATGGGCGAACTGGATATTCGTTTTAGATGTAGTTGTTCTCGTGAACGTCTGGAACAAACCTTAATCAGTCTTGGTCAGTCCGAGCTGGAGCAATTAATTGAAGAAGAAGGGCAAGCTGAAGTGGTCTGCCAATTCTGTAATGAAGCGTATGATTTTAACAAAGAGCAGCTAGAGGCCATCCTAGAACAAGCCAAGAATTGATCGATGCGGGGACGGGATGAGGTATGACCAGACAGGAAAAAGGATTATGGACGGCGGTCGTTATTTTGACACTTGGCGTGCTCGTGATGGGTACATTCATGGCGATGCAGGTGCTTCATCAGGGGAAAGAAGATGCAGAGACACCTCATGATGCCAACAAGGAAGAGGGAAGTACGGTTGCAACGATTAACGGTGAAGTGATTACGGATAAAGATTGGACAGATGCATTAAAACGACGTTATGGCAGTGAAATCCTGCTGCAGATGTTGAACCGAAAAGCGGTTTATGCTGAAGCCCTTCAACGCAATTTGGTGGTTACTCCGAAAGAGATTGCAAGAGAAATGGCTGGAGCGATGGATGGGTATGATTCAGAGAAGTCATACTATGATGCCATGAAATCACAGCTTGGCCTGTCGAAGCAGGATCTCGAATTAGAGGCAGGTTACCGTCTACTGCTCGAAAAGATTGCTACCGCAGGTATCCAGGTGAAGGATGACGATATTCAAAAATACTGGGTAGAGCATCGAGAAGACTATATCACCCCTGAGAAATATGATCTGTCTATTATTGTGGTAAAAGAAAAGTCTGATTCAGAGGCTATATTGACGGAGCTTCGGAACGGGAAAGATTTCGAAGAAATGGCTCGCTCCGAATCAGAGGATAGTTACTCCCGAGATGCGGGAGGTAAACTGGGGTGGATTGATCAGAACGACCCTTTCCAACCTAAATCCATTTTGCAAAGGGCTGCCAATATGTCAATCGGTGATATTGCTGGTCCAGTGAAAGTTGAGGACGGTTATGCCATCATCAAACTGAATGACAAAGCCGAACGCCAGGAGCAGTCAGCAAAGGAAGTACATGAAGAGATTCGTATGGAGCTGGCCTTAAGCCAGGCTGATCCACTTCCGCAGGTAGAGCAGATGCTGCGCGATAAATACGAGGCTGTGATCATCTCCGAGATTCCTGCCTCCTGAAACGAAGATTGACAATTTTCCTGTCTTATAGAAGTTGCATCTTGATAAAAATACTTTGTCTACGGTCTCAGGGCCCAAGGCAAAGTATTTTTTTGAGTACTCATATTGACAATGGCGTGTAACGTTGATAAGATGAAAATAATCAAAACCTACTCGTTTACTCGGATATAAATGCATCATGATATGCATGAATTTAGATATTTTCAATGTAATAAAGAAACTTTCGGAAAACTCGGCGCTACCTACACCTGTTTGCGTGGTTCTTTATGCAGAAAGGAACGGATAATCACCGGATTTCCGCAGTTCTTCATAAACATCCAGAGGCTGACTCGCACAAATCACATAAGTTTACAGGAGTTAAGTACCATTTATACCATTAAGGAGGGCATTCATATGGCTAAAGTAGTTAATAACGTAACTGAACTCATCGGAGGTACTCCGCTTGTTCGTTTGAACAATATCGTACCTGAAGGTAGTGCTGAAGTATTGGTGAAGCTGGAATACCAGAACCCAGGATCAAGTGTTAAAGACCGTATCGCAATTAGCATTGTTGAAGAAGCGGAAAAAGAAGGCAAGCTGAAACCGGGTGGTACGATCATTGAAGCAACAAGCGGTAACACGGGGATCGGCCTCGCGATGGTTGCTGCTGCTAAAGGCTACAAGTCTGTTATTGTAATGCCTGAGACGATGAGCTTGGAGCGTCGTAACCTGCTTCGTGCTTATGGTGCTGAGCTTGTACTTACACCTGGAGCAGAAGGAATGAATGGTGCAGTCAAAAAAGCCGAAGAGCTGTTGAAAGAAAACCCGTCCTACTTCATGGCGGAGCAGTTCAAAAACAAAGCAAATGTGAAGATTCACCGCGAAACGACAGGTCCTGAAATCGTTGAAGCGATCCAGTCTGTAGGCGGCACGCTTGATGCATTTGTTGCGGGTATCGGTACTGGCGGAACAATCACAGGTACAGGTGAAGTGTTGAAAGAAGCGTTCCCTGGGATCAAAATTGTGGCTGTAGAGCCGGCAGCATCACCAATCCTGGCTGGTGGCAAACCGGGTCCTCACAAAATTCAGGGAATTGGAGCAAACTTTATTCCTGAAATTTTGGATCAAGAAGTATATGACGAGATCATTCACATCGAGAATGATGATGCATTTGAAACGGCTCGTGCTGTTGCAAAAGAAGAGGGTATTCTGTCCGGTATTTCATCCGGTGCAGCGATTCGCGCAGGACTTCAAGTAGCCAAACAACTGGGTGCAGGTAAACGCGTTGTCGTTATCGTGCCAAGTAATGGCGAACGTTATCTGAGCACACCGCTTTACAATTTCGAGGCGTAATTCAGACACAGGACGTATCTTTTACCGGATAAGCTTGATGTTTCTGAACAGTTTATATCAATCCTTCCTGCCCTGACGGGTAGGGAGGATTTTTTGCGTAATGCTTTTAAAAGCAACGGCGCTTTAGTATACTATCAAACAATAAGAACTATATAAGTTGAACACTCGGTTGCATAGTTTATTGTGACATCGGAGTGTCTGTCTAAATCAATAATTTAACTTATATAGTGACACAAGAAGGGCGGCGGGCCGCAGTGACACACCTGATGACAACATACGCCGACTGGGAAGCATGGGCTGGACAAGGCTGGACAATGTTACCATATATAACGAAGTCGGATGAGGGACCGTATCATGGCGGTTTACCGCTAACGTGGGAGGCAGCGTGGCAGCAAGCATCTCCTAACGCAATTGTGCTGGAGAATGGTAAAGGCGGAAGGTATACTTTCCTCGGCTTAAATCCGGTATCCATCGTTTCCGGCAAAGGACAGGAAGCCACAATTCATGACGTGTTTCAAGGAACAAGTCGAACAGATCAGGGCAATCCGCTGGATGTGCTAAAACGGTGGACATCACCTTACCGAGCACCCAAGGTTGACGGAGCACCAGATTTTGCAGGCGGTTGCGCCGGATACCTCAGCTATGATGTAGCCAGATCACTGGAGAAACTGCCAACGATTGCTGAGGATAATCCCACACTTCCAGATTACTGGTGGATGCGCTTTGAGGAAATATGGGCATACGACCATGAGCAGCAGGCTCTTTTCTGTATGGTGCATCTGGAAGTGAGTGCTGAACAGCAGGAACGGGCCAATCTACAGAGTCTCTATGCTGCAGCTGGGAAACGTGCGGTAGCCATGCAGCAACGCTGGCTTCATATTATGGGTTTCGCTCAGGCAGAGGAGCAACAGCAAGCGTTAGAGCTCCGTCACAGGCGGGTTCATCTTGCCCTACGCACAGAAGAATCCGAACGGGAAACAGAGGGATGGAAGACGTCCTTCCCACAAAAGGATTTTGAACAAGCTGTTCTTCAGGTACAGGAGTATATCAGGCAAGGCGATGTATTTCAGGTTAATCTGTCCCTGCGACATGAAAAGCAGCTCCAATCCAGTAGCGAGCATATCTATGAATGGTTACGTATAGTGAATCCGTCACCGTATATGGGGATGCTTCGCAGTCCCGAATTCCAACTGGTCAGTGGATCGCCAGAATTGCTGGTCAAAGTGGAGAACGGCAAAGTGAGTGCGCGGCCCATCGCAGGAACGCGAAGAAGAGGACGAGATGAAGCAGAGGATCAGGCGATGGCAGATGAGTTGCTTGGCAGTGAGAAGGAGCGAGCCGAGCATATTATGCTGGTTGATCTGGAGCGTAATGATATCGGGCGAATTGCTGCGTATGGATCGGTTCATGTTCCTGAATTAATGACAATCGAGAAATATTCGCATGTTATGCACCTGGTTTCACAGGTGGAAGGCAAGCTGGCGGAAGGATTAACTGTGTTTGATGTCATTGCCGCAACGTTTCCTGGCGGAACGATAACGGGTGCTCCGAAAGTACGCACGATGGAGATTATCGAAGAGCTTGAGCCAGTACGACGGGGGCCATATACAGGGTCAATCGGATGGATAGACTACAGTGGCAATATGGAGCTGAATATCGTTATACGCACTCTTGCGATTAAGGATGGGACGGGGTATGTGCAGGCTGGTGCAGGTATTGTCATTGATTCCGATCCATATCGCGAGTACAAGGAGTGTTCCAACAAGGCTAGAGCAATGATGCGAGCTGTGAACTACAGTGAACGAGCGGAGGCTGACACAGCGCAGGCATCAGCAGGAGAACCCCAACGCGAGCAGAAACACACGAACAGAACAGAATGAAGCGATGAAATGGAATAAGTTAAAATAAACAAGGCATCCGCCGTAATCTGCGGTGGAATATGAGGAGGAGCAGACCTATGATTCTGGTTATCGACAATTACGATTCCTTTACCTACAACCTGGTTCAATATCTGGGTGAATTGGGGGAGACGGTGGAAGTTCGCCGCAATGACGAGATTGATCTGGCAGGTATTGAAGCACTGGCACCGGATCATATTCTGATCTCTCCAGGTCCATGTACACCGAATGAAGCGGGGATCAGCTTGGCAGTTATCGAACATTTCAAAGGAAGCATTCCCATCTTTGGCGTCTGTCTTGGACATCAGGCGATCGGGCAGGCATTTGGAGGTAATGTCATTCGAGCGGATCGGATGATGCACGGCAAAACATCGGAGATGCATCACCAGGGTACATCGGTATTTACGGGGCTGCCTTCTCCGTTTACGGCAACTCGGTATCATTCATTGATCGTGGAACGTAGTAGCCTGCCGGATTGTCTGGAGATTACAGCGGAAACAGCTGAAGGAGAGATTATGGGTCTGCGTCACAAAACGTATGCGATTGAAGGGGTACAGTTCCACCCGGAATCCATCATTACAGATCATGGTCATCAGATGCTTCGCAATTTCCTAGCACAGCAAAAAGCAAACGTATAATATGCAATATGCCGCGATTAATGGGGAACTGGTTCAACTGGCGTCGGCTGTGGTTCCTGTAACGGATCACGGCTTTTTGTACGGACTGGGGCTGTTCGAGACCTTTCGAACATACCAAGGAGTTCCCTACCTTCTGGAAAGGCATCTGGAGCGCATGGCTTCAGGCTGTGAAGAGTTGGGCATTCCTTTTACAGTGACAGCAGAGGAAGTCAAAGACTGGATATCCCGTCTGATGCAGGGAAACGAACTTAAGGATGCGTACGTGCGTTATACAGTATCTGCTGGTGAAGCGCCGCTTGGACTACCTTCGGGGAATTATACAGACCCCACACATATCGTACTGGCAAAATCATTACCTGACCCTTCTCCTACTCTGTATGAAAGGGGTAAAATGCTACAACGTCTATCTACACCTCGTAATACACCGGAAAGCCAAATCAGATTCAAGTCGCTTCACTACATGAACAGTATCTTGGCGAAACGTGAATTAAACACTTATGTTGGGCAAGACCAGCGATTACTGAGCGCAGAAGGATTACAACTTACGCGCGACGATTATGTTGCGGAGGGCATTGTCAGCAATATATTTTGGGTGCGAGAGAAAGTTCTCTACACCCCTTCGCTGTCTACGGGCATTCTTCCAGGGATTACTAGAGCCGTAGTGATGGAGATTGCCGCAGATCAAGGCATCGCTTGCGTAGAGGTGCAGGCACTATGGGAAGATCTACAGCAAGCAGATGAAATTTTTCTGACGGGTTCCGTAGCCGAGCTCGTGCCGGTGACGACGTTGCGGGATCTGAGCGGCACTGAAACAGATATCAGCAATGGACGGATTGGTCCGGTAACGGCAGTACTGCTGCGTATGTACCGGGAGAAAGCGGGGTATACTTCATGACACTTACACCGGTCATCTATGAACGGAAATATGAATGGGGACCAGCTTCAATTACGCTGGGATCCCGGACGCAGATTATGGGCATTTTGAATGTCACGCCAGATTCGTTCTCAGATGGTGGGCGCTACAATAATGTGGAGCGGGCAGTAGCCCATGCGAAACAAATGATGGAGGACGGTGCGGATCTGATTGATATCGGTGGAGAATCCACCCGTCCAGGATCAGAGGTGGTCGGTGCAGATGAAGAACTTCATCGAATTATTCCGGTGATCGAAGCCTTGCGTGCAGAGGCGCCGCATATTCCGATCTCCGTGGATACGTACAAGGCTGACGTTGCGCGCCAAGCCATTCTGGCAGGGGCCCATATCATCAACGATGTATGGGGGGCCAAGGCCGACCCGGATATGGCGCGGACTGCTGCTGAGCTGGGTTGCCCGATTATTCTGATGCATAATCGGCAGACAAGAGACTACACCGATTACCTGCTTGATGTTGTGCGTGATGTGCAGGACAGCGTTCAGCTTGCGCTTGCAGCGGGCGTAGAGAAGAGTCAGATTATACTGGATCCAGGGATTGGTTTTGTGAAGGACCTCTCGGAGAACCTGGAGTTGATGTCTTCTCTCGGTCTGTTAAACGAGTTGGGGTATCCCGTGCTGCTTGCTACATCCCGCAAAAGATTCATCCAGCACACGCTGGATGTAGGTGCTGACGATGCGCTGGAAGGTACAGCAGCAACGGTTGCATTTGGCATTGCCCAAGGCTGCCAGTTGGTACGGGTTCATGATGTGAAGCCGATCCGTCGGACGGCGGACATGTGTGATGCGATGTTATATCGTTCTCCGGGCTTACGGAGAAGATCGTAATAGAGGGCCTTCACGGCCCCTCATGTTGAAGCGAAGCGTTTTGATATAGAAAGTATTTGAATAGAAGGCAGGGGAACTGTATGGACAGAATGGTATTGCACCGCATGGAGTATTACGGGTATCACGGTGTGTTTGCAGAAGAACGAAAGCTAGGTCAGCGGTATTACATTGATCTGGAGATCGATATGGATCTGGGTGAGGCTGGGCGTAACGATGATCTGACCAAAACGATTAATTACGCAGAGATTCATGAGCTGGTGAAGCAGATCGTCGAAAATAAATCATTCCAGTTAATTGAAGCGTTGGGTGAACATATTGCATCTTCTTTACTAGACACTTATACTATTATCAATGCATTGACAGTCAAGGTGACGAAGCCGCACCCGCCATTTGATATTCATTTTGGAGGCGTAACGGTAGAGCTTCGCCGCTCAAGAAAGTGAGAACCGATCATGATTGCACATTCGACCTCTGAATCCTCAGAGGCTTATATTGCTTTAGGGGCTAATTTGGGTAATCGGGAGCAGACGCTGCTTGAAGCGTTAACGCTTCTGAATGAACATCCTCATATATCTGTGCTGCGCTGCTCTGCACTATATGAGACAGAGCCGGTAGGATATGTCGATCAGCCTGCGTTTTTGAATATGGCTGCTATGGTCAGTACAAATCTGACGCCGGAGCTTTTGCTCGCCGAATTGCTCAGTGTAGAGAATCAACTTGGACGGGTTAGGGATATTCGCTGGGGCCCGCGTACGGTGGATCTGGATCTGCTCTGGATGCATGGAGAGACGCGAGATACCGAACTGCTTCAACTGCCGCATCCCCGTATGGGAGAGCGGGCTTTTGTACTGGTGCCGCTGTCGGACATCGTACCGCAGAACGAGGCATCAGGTCTGCATACCTTTGTACACGCATCGTTGTCTGTACTGGATGGAAAGGATGGAATACAGCGTTGGAAAACATGCAATTGGCCAACCGAATCCGGGCGTTCCGGAAGCTGAAAGGGTTAACCCAGCATGAGCTTGCGGCCGAGACAGGTATATCTTTGGCTATTCTGGGGACGATTGAACGTGGAAATCGGAAAGTTACACCACAGGAACTAAGTAAGATAGCGGGTGTGCTCGCGATTAGTATCGAGGAATTACAAGGGAAATAATGAACGGCGGATAACGAAGAACGGATAAAGAGGTGAAACAGCAAGCATGCTTAAGATTGGTAATATTGAAATGAAGAATCAGGTTGTTCTTGCACCTATGGCTGGTGTATGTAATCCTGCTTTTCGCTTGATCGCCAAAGAGTTTGGTACGGGCCTTGTCTGCGCTGAGATGGTGAGTGGTAAAGCCATTGTTCATGGCAACCAGCGGACACGCGAGATGTTATTTGTGGATGAACGTGAGAAACCGCTCAGTCTGCAGATTTGGGGAGGCGACCGGGAATCGCTTGTCGAGGCAGCTAGAATCGTAGATAAGGAAACCAATGCAGATATCATTGATATTAACATGGGGTGTCCTGTTCCGAAGGTAACGAAGTGTGATGCAGGTGCACGCTGGTTGCTGGACCCGAACAAAATCTATGAGATGGTATCGGCTGTTGTAGAAGCTGTTGAGAAACCAGTCACCGTTAAAATGCGGATCGGCTGGGACAACGAACACATCTATGTAGTGGAGAACGCTCTTGCGGTGGAACGCGCTGGTGGAAGTGCTGTCAGCGTGCATGGACGGACAAGAGAACAACTCTATACAGGTACAGCGGATTGGTCACATATCAAAAATGTCAAAGAAGCTGTCTCCATTCCAGTCATCGGTAATGGCGACGTATCTTCACCGGAAGATGCACGCCGTATGCTGGACGAGACCGGGTGTGACGGAGTAATGATCGGGCGTGCTGCCTTGGGTAATCCATGGATGTTATATCGCACAATTCAGTATCTGAGTTCAGGCCAGTTACCTCCTGACCCGAATGCAGAGGAGAAGATCCGTGTAGCTGTTTTGCATATGGATCGACTAATTGCACTCAAAAATGAGACCGTCGCTGTACGTGAAATGCGTAAACATCTGGCTTGGTACTTGAAGGGATTGAAGGGATCTGCCCGAATCAAGGACGTTATTATGGAAGGAACCAAACGGGATGAGATGGTGGGCATACTGGAGAACTTTGTGGAACAGTTGAAAATGGAAGGAAATCTGGAGTCTGAACCGGTAATTGCGGGTAATGCCTCATAATTAGGAGCTGTGCTGTAAAACGTTTACAGCCGCAGGGGATGTAACATTGACTTTTCGAGATCGTTCACCTATAATTTCTCAGTATAAATTCGCCATGTGCGTTTACTAAGTATAGTGCATCAGGAGGAATATTCTATTTCTCTGGAGAACTTCATATAGTTTTGAAGATGTATGCGGGCGGAGTTCTGTCATCAGCACTGATTCCGTTGCCGTACAATCAAATTATTCCCATGACAGGAGAATCGGTTGAGATGAGCGACAAGGAAGTTATCCTTACACCAGAAGGACTCAAGAAGCTGGAAGAAGAACTGGAAACACTGAAGTCAGTGAAGCGCCGCGAAGTGGCTGAACGGATCAAAGTAGCTATTGGCTATGGTGATATCAGTGAGAACTCCGAATACGAAGATGCGAAAAACGAGCAAGCTTTTATTGAAGGACGTATCATCACACTCGAGAAGCTGTTGCGTAACGCACGAATTATCAACAGCGACGAAATCGATACCGATTCCGTAAGTGTGGGTGCAACCGTAACTGTAGAGGATTTGGAATTCGGCGATATCACAGAATATACGATTGTAGGTACAGCGGAATCCAATCCGCTTCAGAACAAGATTTCCAATGAAAGTCCTGTAGGTAAAGCTATTTTGGGCAAGAAAAAAGGTACAGTGGTTGATGTAAGTGTGCCTGCTGGCGTAATTCAATATAAAATTGTAGATATTAAAAAGCTGTAGTAACGAAGCAGTCAGGCGTAGTAGACAAAAGCTTCCTTAGGGAAGCTTTTTTCAACATTACGGACAAGCCTCACGCACAGGCTGCAATGTAAATAAGGAGATGAATACAGATCATGACGGATGAAGTCTTGAATCAGGAAACCGAACTTAGCGAGCTGTTACAGATTCGCCGCGACAAATTGGACGAGCTCCGCAACTTGGGAATCGACCCTTTTGGCCAAAAATACGTACGTACCGAAGAAGCCGGCTCCATTCTGAAGAAGTATGAAGAACTGACCAAGGAAGAGCTGGAAGAGAAGCACATCGAAGTCAGTATTGCCGGACGGATTATGGCGAAGCGGGGCATGGGTAAAGCAAGCTTTGCACATATTCAGGACCTGAGCGGCCGAATCCAGATCTATGTTCGTCAGGATAGCGTACCTGAGGACAAGTTTGCGGCATTCAGCCTGCTTGATCTCGGGGATATCGTTGGGGTAACTGGCGTTGTCTTCAAAACCAAAACGGGTGAGACTTCCGTTAAAGTAAAAGACCTGGAAGTGTTGTCGAAATCTCTTTATCCACTCCCGGATAAATACCATGGTTTGACTGACGTTGAACTGCGTTATCGCCAGCGTTATGTAGACCTGATCATGAACCCTGATGTGCAGCAGACCTTCATTATGCGTTCCAAAATCATTCAATCCATGCGTCGTTATCTTGACTCCCATGGCTACCTTGAAGTGGAGACACCGACATTGCATACAATCGCAGGTGGTGCGGCGGCTCGTCCGTTTATCACTCATCACAATGCGCTTGATATGGAACTGTACATGCGGATCGCGATTGAACTTCACTTGAAACGTCTGATTGTCGGCGGTCTGGAAAAAGTATATGAGATTGGCCGCGTATACCGGAACGAAGGTATGTCTACACGTCACAATCCGGAATTTACGATGATTGAGTTGTATGAGGCTTATGCGGATTACAAGGATATCATGGCTTTAACTGAAAACCTGGTTGCTCACATCGCACAGGAAGTATTGGGTAAACAAGTTATCCAATATGGAGATCATGAAGTGAATCTTAAGCCGCAATGGCGCCGTGTAACCATGGTGGATGCGGTTAAGGAAGTTGTCGGTGTAGACTTCTCCGTTCATATGACGGATGAGGAAGCGCACAGCTTGGCGAAACAGCATAACGTAAAAGTTGAACCACATATGACATTTGGTCACATCCTGAACGCCTTCTTCGAAGAGTTTGTTGAAGAAACGTTGATTCAGCCAACGTTCATTATGGGACATCCGCTTGAAATCTCGCCACTGGCGAAGAAAAGCGATGCAGATCCACGTTTCACGGATCGCTTCGAGTTGTTTATCGTTGGACGTGAGCATGCCAATGCTTTCACCGAGCTGAATGATCCAATCGATCAGCGTCAGCGTTTCGAAGCTCAGATGTTAGAGAAAGAGCACGGTAACGATGAGGCTCATGAGATGGATGACGATTTCATCCGTGCACTTGAATATGGTATGCCACCAACAGGTGGTCTTGGAATCGGTATCGATCGTCTGATTATGTTGTTGACCAATTCTCCGTCCATCCGTGACGTACTGCTCTTCCCACATATGCGTCCACGTACACAAGAGTAAATAAGGAACGTATCTTTCGTTCATAATAGAAGAGGAACCTGCCACTTGCTTCAAGCTGGGGCAAGTTCCTCTTTGGGTTTACATAGGCAACTCATTCAGACGTGCTACGGGTCACAAGTTGCTCCTATTTTTATTTTGGTTAAAAGAGGTGCCCTTCATGAAGTTCAGGCTTCAGATCGCCAGGTTCATATCTCCTCCGTTAATATTGGTTGGCGGTTTCTTGCTAATTATCTCTATTGGGACCGTTTTGTTGATGTTGCCGTTTTCTAATCAGAGTGGCACACATCTAGCTTTTATTGACGCTTTATTCACAGCTACATCAGCGGCATGTGTGACTGGGCTAGTTGTGGTGGATGTAGGAACAACTTTCAATTTGTTTGGTCAGATTGTCATCATGATCCTGATGCAACTTGGCGGGCTCGGTTTCATGACCATGGCCACATTGTTTGCACTTGTGCTGGGCAAACGCATATCTCTTAAAGACAGGTTGCTACTGAAAGAGGCTATTAATGCGGACAGCATGGAGGGAATTGTACGGATTATCCGCAAGGTTCTGATCTTTTCATTCACTATTGAAGGGGTAGCTGCGGTCATTTTGGCTTTACTCTGGGCAACGGAGATGCCTTTTATGCAGGCCGTATACTACGGCATATTTCATTCCGTTTCCTTGTTTAACAATGGTGGGTTTGATCTGTTTGGCAACAGTTTTCAATATTATACCGGAGACTGGATTTTTAACATTACTGCTTCGATTCTCGTGATATCTGGTGGACTTGGTTTTGTTGTGTTGAATGACCTGTTTGAATATCGCAAACGCCGCCGGTTATCTTTGCAATCGAAATTGGTGCTGTCCGTGTCAGGTGCGTTGATCGGTATAGGTGCAGTGGTGTTGTTTATTTTCGAATTCACCAACAGTCACACGCTTGGTTCACTAACTTGGAGCGAGAAGATCTACGCATCGTTCTTTCAGTCTGTCTCAACGCGTTCTTCCGGGACAAGTACGATTGACATTACACAGATGCGACAAGCGACTCAGTTTTTCTTTATTTTGCTCATGTTTATTGGCGCTTCTCCAGGTTCGACAGGTGGAGGGATTAAAACAACCACGTTTCTGATCATGATTGGTGCTGTATATGCCATGATTCGGGGCAACAAGGACATTGTTTTTTTTCGTCAACGTGTACCTAAAGATCTGCTCATGAGAGCCCTGACGATCATTATGGTTTCCCTCAGTATCTTCATGATTGTAGTGATGCTTTTACTTACAACCGAAGATGCACCATTCCTTTCCCTCATGTTTGAGGCTGCATCTGCTATTGGTACGGTGGGGCTGTCGGTGGGCGTAACCCATGAGATGACCAATTGGGGCAAAATCATTATTACCTTCACCATGTTTGTTGGTCGGATTGGGCCGCTAACGATTGCGTATGCACTTCGTCCCCGTAAAGAGAAGAAATTGTATCGCCATCCAGAAGGCCGGATCATTATTGGATAAAACAAAAAACGCAGACATTCGATATCTACCCCTATGAGTAATAATGGGGTGGTATTAAATGTACTGCGTTTTTTATGTTGCGCTCTAAGGACATAGAGAGGTCAGATGTAAGGTGAGAGCCTCGTCCATAAGTTGGCCGTTCATCTGATCTGGTCTAAGCACGGCATGGATAGCCAAGCCATCAACTAGAGCATACAGTCTTTCGATCTCAAGTTCCTGATTTAGATCTGGTCTGAAGATGCCGGACTGTATTAAAGAAGTAATAACGATCTCAACAGCTCGTCTAATATCATTATATACAGTGTCAGCCAGTTTTTTGAGTGCAGGATCCGTTTTGGATTTGACAGTAAAAGCGTACCACACCTCCATTTCAGCCATTTTCTCATCCGTATTGGGTATGAATTCAAGCAGTAACTGTTTCATATGTTCCATCGGAGGCCCGTCGAAAGACATACTTTGAATCCGGGCAGTCACCCGTTCCGAAACCAAATTCATTGCATATAACAGAAGCTCCGATTGAGTGGAAAAATAGTGGCGCATGGATCCGACCGAGATTCCAGCTTCCTCAGCGATATTTCGAACAGAAGCTTGTTCCATACCATTTTTCCGGATAATACGCCAAGCGGCCTCGGCTACGAGCAAGCGCTGTTTGTCATGATCAACGATTTTAGGCATGTCATGATTATAACACCATTGATTATTATGGTACAAAAGTGTTAAATTAATTATAATACAGTCGTATTATATAAAAGGGGTGTAATTATGGTTGCTTATTTCATTATTGCCTGTGAGATTGCATTTTGGATATTTGTCGCGGCAGGGCTAAGTGTTCGGTATATGCTGGGTAAGAAGCGATTGGGATTGGCTTTGCTTGCCGCCACACCGATTGTTGATGTTTTGTTGCTCATAGCTACTGTTGTAGATCTTCAACGCGGAGCAACAGCAAGTATGGTTCATGGTATAGCGGCTATCTATATTGGAGTAAGCATTGCTTTTGGACATCAAATGATCGCTTGGGCTGATGGTTACTTTCAATACTGGTTTAGAGGGGGAGAGAATCCTAGGCGGAATAAGTTATATGGAAGAGAACATGCAAGGAACGAGCGTATAGGGTGGGTCAGACATCTTTTGGCTTGGAGTATTGGAAGTGCGCTTTTGTATATTATGATATGGTGGATTGGTGATCCAGCTCGAACAGAGGTGTTTTCAGGTCTAATCCGAGTATGGGCAATGGTGCTGGGGATTGATCTCGTGATAAGTATTAGTTATAGCTTTTGGCCGAGGAAAGCTCCTGCTAAAAATATAGGTTAACGGTTCAGATTGTCTTATGAAATGATCAAGTTCTTGATAAAAGTGAAAAAAAGCTTGCAATCAAAAATCATACATGGTATATTCTAATTCCGGCCAAGAAAACACAGTTTACACGGTGCGGCAAGCCAATAAGAACAAGCTTCGAAAGAAACTTAAAAAAAGTGCTTGCAAAGTTGGTTTGGAAATGATATGATATAAAAGTTACTGAAGCGAACGAGTGACGGTGGCTGAATATGTTTGATCTTTGAAAACTGAACAACGAGTGAGTATCGATCTTGCTTGCAAGATCAAAATGAGATTTTAATCTCGTCAGATTCAAAATGAGCTTATCGCTCTTTTCAATAACTTTATTGGAGAGTTTGATCCTGGCTCAGGACGAACGCTGGCGGCATGCCTAATACATGCAAGTCGAGCGGACTTGAAGAGAAGCTTGCTTCTCTGATAGTTAGCGGCGGACGGGTGAGTAACACGTAGGCAACCTGCCCTCAAGCTTGGGACAACTACCGGAAACGGTAGCTAATACCGAATACTTGTTTTCTTCGCCTGAAGAGAACTGGAAAGACGGAGCAATCTGTCACTTGGGGATGGGCCTGCGGCGCATTAGCTAGTTGGTGAGGTAACGGCTCACCAAGGCGACGATGCGTAGCCGACCTGAGAGGGTGATCGGCCACACTGGGACTGAGACACGGCCCAGACTCCTACGGGAGGCAGCAGTAGGGAATCTTCCGCAATGGGCGAAAGCCTGACGGAGCAATGCCGCGTGAGTGATGAAGGTTTTCGGATCGTAAAGCTCTGTTGCCAGGGAAGAACGCTTGAGAGAGTAACTGCTCTCAAGGTGACGGTACCTGAGAAGAAAGCCCCGGCTAACTACGTGCCAGCAGCCGCGGTAATACGTAGGGGGCAAGCGTTGTCCGGAATTATTGGGCGTAAAGCGCGCGCAGGCGGTCATGTAAGTCTGGTGTTTAATCCCGGGGCTCAACCCCGGATCGCACTGGAAACTGTGTGACTTGAGTGCAGAAGAGGAGAGTGGAATTCCACGTGTAGCGGTGAAATGCGTAGAGATGTGGAGGAACACCAGTGGCGAAGGCGACTCTCTGGGCTGTAACTGACGCTGAGGCGCGAAAGCGTGGGGAGCAAACAGGATTAGATACCCTGGTAGTCCACGCCGTAAACGATGAGTGCTAGGTGTTAGGGGTTTCGATACCCTTGGTGCCGAAGTTAACACATTAAGCACTCCGCCTGGGGAGTACGGTCGCAAGACTGAAACTCAAAGGAATTGACGGGGACCCGCACAAGCAGTGGAGTATGTGGTTTAATTCGAAGCAACGCGAAGAACCTTACCAGGTCTTGACATCCAACTAACGAGGCAGAGATGCGTTAGGTGCCCTTCGGGGAAAGTTGAGACAGGTGGTGCATGGTTGTCGTCAGCTCGTGTCGTGAGATGTTGGGTTAAGTCCCGCAACGAGCGCAACCCTTATATTTAGTTGCCAGCACTTCGGGTGGGCACTCTAGATAGACTGCCGGTGACAAACCGGAGGAAGGTGGGGATGACGTCAAATCATCATGCCCCTTATGACCTGGGCTACACACGTACTACAATGGCCGGTACAACGGGCTGCGAAATCGCGAGATGGAGCCAATCCCAACAAAGCCGGTCTCAGTTCGGATTGCAGGCTGCAACTCGCCTGCATGAAGTCGGAATTGCTAGTAATCGCGGATCAGCATGCCGCGGTGAATACGTTCCCGGGTCTTGTACACACCGCCCGTCACACCACGAGAGTTTATAACACCCGAAGTCGGTGGGGTAACCGCAAGGAGCCAGCCGCCGAAGGTGGGATAGATGATTGGGGTGAAGTCGTAACAAGGTAGCCGTATCGGAAGGTGCGGCTGGATCACCTCCTTTCTATGGAGAATCGTCTTCTGCAACGAAGACATTCAAAACTAAAATCTAGCCAGGTCGGCTAGTTACTCACTCGTTGCTCAGTTTTGAGAGCTCAAACTCTCAAAACTTCTCGTTTGTTCGACCGACACATCCGTGAACGGCCCGAACCAAACGATTTGTTCTTTGAAAACTAGATATCGAAACGAAACAAACGCGAATTAGAACATTCCTTTAAGCTGATCTTGTGTAAACAAGTGAAGTGTTTTATAAGGTAGATTGCTGGAGCGAGTGATCGAAATGGAACGACTTTTGGCTTTGCGCAAGCAAACCAAGGGAAGTGACAGCTCGAACACGAGCGCAATGGTTAAGCTACTAAGAGCACACGGAGGATGCCTAGGCGCTAGGAGCCGATGAAGGACGTGGCGAACAACGAAACTGCCTCGGGGAGCTGTAAGCAAGCTTTGATCCGGGGATGTCCGAATGGGGAAACCCAGCTGGGGTAATATCCAGTTACTCTTGTCTGAATACATAGGGCAAGTAGAGGCATACCAGGGGAACTGAAACATCTAAGTACCCTGAGGAAGAGAAAACAATAGTGATTCCGTCAGTAGCGGCGAGCGAACGCGGAGAAGCCCAAACCAAAGAGCTTGCTCTTTGGGGTTGTGGGACGTCTCACATGGAGTTACAAAGGAACCGGTTAAGCGAAGAGGTCTGGAAAGGCCCGCCAAAGAAGGTAAAAGCCCTGTAATTGAAAGTCTGTTCCCTCCGAGACGGATCCCGAGTAGTGCGGGGCACGTGAAACCCCGTATGAATCCGGCAGGACCATCTGCCAAGGCTAAATACTTCCTAGCGACCGATAGTGAAGCAGTACCGTGAGGGAAAGGTGAAAAGCACCCCGGAAGGGGAGTGAAATAGAACCTGAAACCGTGTGCTTACAAAAAGTCAGAGCCCGTTTTAGGGGTGATGGCGTGCCTTTTGTAGAATGAACCGGCGAGTTACGTTCCCGTGCAAGGTTAAGGTGAAGAGCCGGAGCCGCAGCGAAAGCGAGTCTGAATAGGGCGAATGAGTACGTGGACGTAGACCCGAAACCGGGTGATCTACCCCTGTCCAGGGTGAAGGTGCGGTAACACGCACTGGAGGCCCGAACCCACGCATGTTGAAAAATGCGGGGATGAGGTGGGGGTAGCGGAGAAATTCCAATCGAACTCGGAGATAGCTGGTTCTCCCCGAAATAGCTTTAGGGCTAGCCTCGGAAAACAGAGTCGTGGAGGTAGAGCACTGATTGGGTGCGGGGCCCGCAAGGGTTACCAAGCTCAGTCAAACTCCGAATGCCATAGACTTACTTCCGGGAGTCAGACAGTGAGTGCTAAGATCCATTGTCAAAAGGGAAACAGCCCAGACCATCAGCTAAGGTCCCCAAGTGTGTGTTAAGTGGGAAAGGATGTGGAGTTGCACAGACAACCAGGATGTTGGCTTAGAAGCAGCCACCATTGAAAGAGTGCGTAATAGCTCACTGGTCGAGTGACTCTGCGCCGAAAATGTAACGGGGCTAAACACACCACCGAAGCTATGGCTTGATGCTTGCATCAGGGGTAGGGGAGCGTTGTATAAGGGTTGAAGGTGTACCGTAAGGAGCGCTGGACATTATACAAGTGAGAATGCCGGTATGAGTAACGAAAAGATCAGTGAGAATCTGATCCGCCGAAAGCCTAAGGGTTCCTGAGGAAGGCTCGTCCGCTCAGGGTAAGTCGGGACCTAAGGCGAGGCCGAAAGGCGTAGTCGAAGGACAACAGGTCGAAATTCCTGTACCACCGTAAATCGTTACGAGCGATGGGGGGACGCAGTAGGGTAGTGACGCAGGCTGATGGATGCCTGTCCAAGCAGTAAGGCTGGTTAGTAGGCAAATCCGCTAACCGTAAGGCTGAGCTGTGATGGGGAGTGAAAATTACAGTAGCGAAGGTCATGATCTCACACTGCCAAGAAAAGCCTCTAGCCAGATGAAGGTGCCCGTACCGCAAACCGACACAGGTAGGCGAGAAGAGAATTCTAAGGCGCGCGGAAGAACTCTCGTTAAGGAACTCGGCAAAATGACCCCGTAACTTCGGGAGAAGGGGTGCCCCGGTAGTGTGAATAGCACGAGGGGGCCGCAGTGAAAAGGCCCAAGCGACTGTTTAGCAAAAACACAGGTCTGTGCGAAGCCGTAAGGCGAAGTATACGGGCTGACGCCTGCCCGGTGCTGGAAGGTTAAGGGGAGTGGTTAGGGAGTAATCCCGAAGCTGTGAACCGAAGCCCCAGTAAACGGCGGCCGTAACTATAACGGTCCTAAGGTAGCGAAATTCCTTGTCAGGTAAATTCTGACCCGCACGAATGGCGTAACGACTTGGGCGCTGTCTCAACGAGAGATCCGGTGAAATTTTAATACCTGTGAAGATGCAGGTTACCCGCGACAAGACGGAAAGACCCCATGGAGCTTTACTGCAGCTTGATATTGAATTTGGGTACGATCTGTACAGGATAGGTGGGAGCCTTTGAAGCGTGAGCGCCAGCTTGCGTGGAGGCACCGTTGGGATACCACCCTGATCGTATCTAGGTTCTAACCTGGTACCGTAAACCGGTGCGGGGACAGTGTCAGGTGGGCAGTTTGACTGGGGCGGTCGCCTCCTAAAGAGTAACGGAGGCGCCCAAAGGTTCCCTCAGAATGGTTGGAAATCATTCGAAGAGTGCAAAGGCATAAGGGAGCTTGACTGCGAGACCTACAAGTCGAGCAGGGACGAAAGTCGGGCTTAGTGATCCGGTGGTACCGCATGGAAGGGCCATCGCTCAACGGATAAAAGCTACCCTGGGGATAACAGGCTTATCTCCCCCAAGAGTCCACATCGACGGGGAGGTTTGGCACCTCGATGTCGGCTCATCGCATCCTGGGGCTGAAGTAGGTCCCAAGGGTTGGGCTGTTCGCCCATTAAAGCGGTACGCGAGCTGGGTTCAGAACGTCGTGAGACAGTTCGGTCCCTATCTGTCGTGGGCGTAGGAAATTTGAGAGGAGCTGTCCTTAGTACGAGAGGACCGGGATGGACGTACCGCTGGTGTACCAGTTGTTCCGCCAGGAGCACCGCTGGGTAGCTATGTACGGACGGGATAAGCGCTGAAAGCATCTAAGCGTGAAGCCCCCCTCAAGATGAGATTTCCCAGTATGTAAGACCCCTTGAAGACGACGAGGTAGATAGGCTGGGGGTGGAAGTGCAGTAATGCATGGAGCTGACCAGTACTAATCGGTCGAGGGCTTATCCAATAGCAAGTTTTGATCGCGTGCGTTTCGTTTCGAATCTAGTTTTCAGAGAACAACACTCTGAATGAAGTGAAAATCGGTACATCACGGAATGTGTGTATGATTTTCAGTTCTGATTGATATGGAAGAAGCTATGCTTCGACCAATCGCGTTTGGTGGCGATGGCGGAGGGGTTCCACACGTACCCATCCCGAACACGACCGTTAAGCCCTCTAGCGCCGATGGTACTTGGACCGCAGGGTCCTGGGAGAGTAGGACGCCGCCAAGCAAAGAACCACTGCCGATGATGTTCGGTGGTGGTTTTTATTTTGTTTAAATAGGGAAGAACATAAAAATCTTCATTAAAGGAATACTTAAACTACATTCAAAACAAAAGCAGGCGTCCGATCTGAATAAAAGGACGCCTTTTGTTATATTATCAAGGCTTGTCCACCTAAGAAACACATTTGTATACAAGGGGAAGCACACCTGATTGTTCCAAGGAGTTTCCCTTGACATTCTAAATATCGCTTTGCTAAGATGGACAATAATATATTTTCAGAAAACGAATTTTCGGCATACAATACAGCCTGGAATCTTCGGGTTTTGGTCCGTAAAGCTGAGCAAACATAAGGAGGAACACTTGCGTGTGGGAAGATAAATTTGGTAAGGAAGGCTTCACCTTTGATGATGTATTGCTAGTGCCACGGAAATCCGAGACACTGCCTAAAGAAGTAGACGTATCGGTCCGTTTGAGCGATAACGTCAAATTGAACATTCCTTTGATTAGTGCAGGGATGGATACTGTTACTGAAGCGACACTGGCGATTGCCATTGCACGTGAAGGCGGTATTGGCATTATTCATAAAAATATGTCCGTTGAACAGCAAGCTGAAGAAGTGGATCGGGTTAAACGCTCGGAGAGCGGTGTTATTACCAATCCTTTTTCACTTACAGCTGAACATCTGGTATCTGATGCTGAGGCAGTTATGGCAAAATACCGGATTTCTGGTGTGCCTATCGTTGAAGGAGATCAGAAGCTCGTAGGCATTCTGACAAACCGTGACTTGCGATTTATCCATGATTTCAACATCAAGATTAGTGAAGTCATGACGCGTGAGAATTTGGTCACAGCTCCTGTGGGTACAACACTGCAAGAGGCAGAAGGTATCTTGCAGAAGCATAAAATTGAAAAACTTCCATTGGTGGATGAGTCCAACACATTGAAGGGCCTTATCACAATTAAAGATATCGAGAAGGCCATTCAGTTCCCACAAGCTGCGAAGGATGCGCAAGGTCGCCTTTTGGTTGGTGCAGCCATTGGTATCTCCAAAGATACTTTTGAACGTGCAGACGCTTTGGTCAAAGCGGGTGTGGATCTGATTACAGTAGATTCAGCTCATGGCCATCATATTAACATTATTGAAGCGGTTCGCAAGTTACGCGAACGTTTCCCTGAGCTCACCATTATTGCAGGCAACGTTGCTACGGGTGAAGCCACACGTGATCTGATTGAAGCAGGAGCTTCGGTTGTTAAAGTAGGTATTGGGCCAGGCTCCATTTGTACTACTCGTGTTATTGCAGGTATTGGTGTTCCTCAAGTTACAGCTGTATATGATTGTGCAAGCGTGGCGCGTGAATACGGCGTACCTATCATTGCTGACGGCGGTATTAAATACTCTGGGGAGATCACCAAAGCTCTTGCTGCCGGTGCTCATGCGGTAATGCTGGGAAGCCTGTTTGCAGGAACAGCGGAGAGTCCAGGAGAAACGGAAATCTTCCAAGGACGTAGTTATAAAGTATATCGTGGTATGGGTTCAATGGCTGCAATGAAACAAGGCAGTAAAGACCGTTACTTCCAGGATGATGACAAAAAACTGGTTCCTGAAGGCATTGAGGGTCGAGTAGCATACAAAGGTCCTTTGTCTGATACAATTCATCAGTTGATCGGCGGATTGCGTTCGGGTATGGGATACTGCGGAACGAGTAATCTGGATCAATTGCGTAATGACACAAGCTTTATCCGTATTACAGGCGCTGGCCTTCGCGAGAGCCACCCACATGATGTGCAGATTACGAAAGAAGCACCTAACTACTCGTTGTAATCTGAAGTGAGTTAATGATTTCCAAGGCAGGCTCGGCGATTTTCGCCGGGCTTGTCTTTTTTTGCGGATACCCCTGTGATAGAATAGAACAAGCGGTGACCGTCCTAGGATGGAACTGGGCGTTGCGGCGATTTTTTGACGTGATCCATGATTTTTTTATGAGATTCAAAGTAAGCCAGTTATGACTTATCATACTAGAAAGAATGTTTATTACGTTTTACATAAGATAAGCATTCAGCAAGATGCGAGCGAAGTGACAATTGATCTGAATAATAGAGCAACGAACTTGCTCATTTCGATACAGCGCATTCAGCAGAGAACCACATATCCATTGACACAGTGACAGGGACTATGAAAATAGCAGCTTGAGCTGCACTGAGGCATTATTCAGAAGCTTCAGACCGAAGGGAGTATTCATCATTGAAAGCCAAACACATGAATAAGAAAAAACGTCAGATCCTCAAAAAGAGCGTAGCCTCCGTTATGCTCCTTAACATGCTATGCATGTCTGCAGTGATGCCTGTTATGGCCGCTGCCAGTGACTCTGGTCAGGTTCTGACTGCGGCAGCTACAACAACGAAAACGCCAGCAAAGGCCGTTAGTATCCCTTCAGTAGACTCGCTTGGACTTGATGTAAGATCGGCAGTCCTGATGGAAGCTTCTACAGGCCAGATTTTACTGTCAGTTGATGCGGATAAAGCGATGCCGCCAGCGAGTATGACGAAGATGATGACAGAGTATATCGTTGCTGAACAAGTGAAACAGGGCAAGTTTGGCTGGGACGATGTAGTTACTGTTAAAAAAAATGCAGCTAAAAGTATCGGATCACGCATTTTCCTGGCTGAAGGTGATCAGCACACGGTAAAAGATCTGTATATCGCCATGGCTGTTGGATCGGCCAATGATGCTACCGTGGCATTGGCCGAGTATGTTGCCGGTTCGGAAGCTGAATTCGTAAAAATGATGAATGAGGAAGCGAAACGGATGGGTATGAAGGATACCCACTTCATTAACTCTACTGGTCTGGATCGTGCAGACATGCCAGCAGAATTCCGTCCAGCAGAAGACAAGGAAACGGTGATGTCCGCTTTAGACGCTGCTATTTTGTGTAGATATATCGTCAGAGATCATCCTGACTACAAAGATTTTACAACGATTCAATCCTACAAATTCCGTCCGAACGACAAAGCACCTATTATCAATTATAACTGGATGCTGGAAGCGAATAAAAATATAACCAACTTCAAAAGCTACGCTTACGAAGGTCTGGATGGTATGAAAACAGGCCATACGAGCAACGCAGGCAATAACTTTACGGGTACGGCTGAGCGTAACGGTATGCGTTTGATTAGCGTGGTGATGGGAACCGATTCTGAATCCGCACGTTTTAGAGAAACGAAAAAGGTGCTGGATTATGGTTTTGATAATTTTGAAGTAAAACAGGCTGTTGCAGGTAAAACCAAAGTTAAAGGCTGGGAAACGGTACCTCTGAAAAAAGGGAAAGAGACGACAGTTCCTGTCGTAACCGACAATGCAGTAAGTTTTGTTGTTCCTAAAGGTACTCAAGACCTGAACGTAACATTCAAAGCGAGTGTAACCGAAGCGGATAAACTGGTTGCACCAATTAAAGCAGGTACTAAGGTTGGTACGGTCACTTACACCTACAAAGCAGAGGGAATGGAACCTCAGGAAAAAACGGTAAACCTGATTACAGCCGAAGAGGCTGAGAAGGGCGGCTGGTTCCGCCTATTCTTCCGTGCGATCAAAGACTTCTTCGTTGATCTGTTCGATGGAATCAAAAACTTGTTTTAACCGAAAAATACAAACTAATACTGAATGAGTGGATTGTATATTTACGCTTTTTCCGGTAAAATATCAAGTTAGAATTCTACGTATTACAGTATAAAAGTCTAAGGTTCTTTCATCTGAATAGAAGCGCTATTATGCTTATTGAAAAATGGGAGACAACACATACACTACGGGGGGCTTGGAATATGGAAACGGGAACATCACGCGTTAAAAGAGGTATGGCTGAAATGCAAAAAGGCGGCGTAATCATGGACGTCATGAACGCTGAGCAAGCTAAAATTGCGGAAGCAGCAGGTGCAACAGCAGTAATGGCACTTGAGCGTGTTCCTTCTGATATTCGCGCAGCAGGTGGAGTGGCTCGTATGGCTGATCCAACGATTGTGGAAGAAGTAATGAAAGTTGTTACGATCCCTGTTATGGCCAAAGCACGTATTGGTCACTATGTAGAAGCTAAAGTACTTGAGTCACTGGGTGTGGATTACCTGGATGAGAGTGAAGTACTGACTCCTGCGGATGAAGTATTCCATATTGATAAACATGAGTTTACTGTACCGTTTGTATGTGGAGCGAAAGACTTGGGTGAGGCACTTCGCCGGATCGGTGAAGGAGCATCTATGATTCGTACAAAAGGTGAGCCGGGAACAGGCAACATTGTTGAGGCGGTACGTCATATGCGTTTCATTAACGGCCAAATTCGTAAAGTAACCAATATGTCAAAAGACGAGTTGTATGCTGAAGCGAAGAACCTGGGCGTTGCCTATGAGCTTTTGCTGGATGTGCATGAGAACGGAAAATTGCCAGTGGTTAACTTTGCAGCGGGCGGCGTAGCCACTCCAGCAGATGCTGCACTTATGATGCACCTTGGAGCAGACGGTGTATTTGTAGGTTCTGGTATTTTCAAATCGGACAGCCCGGAGAAATTCGCACGTGCAATCGTTGAAGCAACAACACATTATACCGATTATAAATTGATTGCCGAGGTTTCTAAAAACCTGGGAGCACCAATGAAAGGCATCGAAATTTCCAAACTCGCACCTTCCGAGCGTATGCAGGATCGCGGCTGGTAAGAGAAGGGGAATTCAGACATGAAGATCGGCGTTTTGGCACTTCAGGGTGCTGTTACAGAACATATATGCAGTATTGAACGTGCTGGAGCTGAAGGTGTAGCCATTAAGCAAATTCAGCAGTTAGAGGAACTGGATGGCTTGATTTTACCGGGTGGAGAGAGCACAACCATCGGAAAGCTCATGCGCAAGTATGGGTTCATGGAAGCCATTCGTGCCTTCGCCGCAGCTGGAAAGCCGGTATTCGGTACCTGTGCGGGTCTGATCGTTATGGCCAAGCGTATTCAAGGTCAGGATGAGGCTCATCTGGAGCTTATGGATATGACCGTTTCCCGTAATGCTTTTGGGAGACAGAGAGAGAGCTTTGAGACAGACCTACCTGTAAAAGGTATCGATGAGACGGTACGGGCTGTATTTATACGCGCTCCGTTAATTGAGAGTGTTGGCGAACAGGTCGAGGTTCTTTCCACGTATAAAGATGAGATTGTGACAGCACGCCAGGGACATTTGCTGGCTTGCTCCTACCATCCAGAGTTGACGGATGACTACCGTCTACATGCTTACTTTGTAGACATGGCAAGGGCATATAAACAATCGGTATAAGCAAAATAAAGTATGATGTACAACCTATGATCTCCCGGTCATCGGAGCACTCCTCAGTTGTCTGTTCTAGACTACGGAGGCAGCTGCATCTGGACGGATGCCTCATGTTGCTTGTAACTGCTGCATAGCGGAATCGCAGCGGAGGTGGCAACCGGGGACATAGGTTGTTTTTTCGGTTATTAGCACATTGTAGGTTATAATAGATATTATTGTGTTTTTAAATGAATGTATCGAGAACGGGCCTGACATGAGGCTCTATAATGTAGGTTTATTAGGAGGGGTACGTAGTGCTTGATGTGAAAATATTGCGGAATGAATATGCACGTGTAGAAGAAGCATTAAATAATCGTGGCAAATCGCTCGACCTGATTGCTGGGTTTACGGAGCTCGATGCAAAGCGACGGGAATTGCTTCAGGAGAGTGAGAATCTGAAGAGTCGCCGTAACACCGTGTCCGCAGAAGTAGCCAGACTGAAGAAAAATCGTGAGAACGCCGATGATTTGATTGTCGAGATGCGTGAGGTCTCCGATCGAATTAAAGCAATGGATGAGGAAGTACGCGAGCTTGAGGTTAAAATTAATGACCTCACGATGGCGATTCCTAACATTCCAAATGAAAGTGTGCCTGTAGGTACATCCGAAGAGGATAATGTTGAAATTCGCCGTTGGGAAGAGCCCAAGTCATTCTCTTTCACGCCAAAAGCGCACTGGGAGATTGCACAGGAGCTGGACATCCTTGATTTTGAAGCAGCAGCCAAAGTGACAGGTTCACGTTTTACCTTTTATAAAGGACTTGGAGCGCGTCTGGAACGTGCTTTGATTAACTTTATGATGGATTTGCACAGTGATCAGCACGGATACGAAGAAATTTTGCCTCCATATATCGTGAACCGGGACAGCTTGTTTGGAACAGGCCAGTTGCCGAAGTTCGAGGAAGATCTGTTCAAGCTTAGAGATACCGAGTATTATCTGATCCCAACAGCAGAAGTACCCGTAACGAACTACCACCGTGAAGAGATTTTGAATGCCGATGATCTGCCGAAGCATTTTGTCGCATATAGTTCCTGTTTCCGCTCAGAGGCTGGTTCGGCTGGACGGGATACTCGTGGCTTGATCCGTCAGCATCAGTTCAACAAGGTAGAGTTGCTCAAGCTATCTTCACCAGAGACATCGTATGATGAGCTGGAGAAAATGACACAAAACGCAGAGCGTGTACTACAACTTCTGGGCTTGCCTTACCGTGTGTTGACGCTCTGTACGGCAGATATGGGTTTCACTTCGGCTAAAACATATGATATTGAAGTGTGGCTGCCTGAGAGCAATACCTACCGCGAGATTTCATCATGCTCCAACTGCGAAGACTTCCAGGCACGTCGTGCCAATATCCGTTTCCGCAGAGAGCCTAAGGCAAAACCTGAATTTGTACACACACTGAACGGTTCAGGACTGGCAGTGGGACGTACAGTAGCAGCCATTCTGGAGAACTATCAGCAAGAAGACGGAACGGTGATTATTCCAGAAGCATTGCGTCCTTATATGGGTGGGATTGAAGTCATCGCTCGCCGTAAATAGTACGATGTTTAAGATAGCATAATTAACAAATCATCTTACTCCATTCGCCATTTGAGGATGGCGGGTGGGATGGGTGATGTGTTACAGTGCTGGAGGCTGTTAAATCCGGTTCTATTATAAATTTTAAATAAAAATACTTGCATTCCATCATTAATCTATGGTATGATACTTTTCGTGGCAAGTTTATAAAATATTTTTTTGGAGAGGTACCGAAGCGGTCATAACGGGGCGGTCTTGAAAACCGTTAGGGTGCAAGCCCACGTGGGTTCGAATCCCACCCTCTCCGCCATATCACACTTATAACAAGGATTCGAGCGATAATGCTCGGGTCCTTTTTTGATTTAATTTTATATAAAGAGTATAACTACTCAGCATGCATAAAAACATCATCATCTCCGCACGTTATAGAAGTGGAGGTGGTTAAAGATGAACCGCGAGCTAAACATTGATCAGAACGAACTTGTAGGTGCTTGGCAGGAGCGTTTGCCTGAAGTCTTGAATGTGGGGGATCAGGCACAGGTTATGGCAGACGAAGCAAATCATCAGGCGATTCGGATACACATTGCAACAGCAGGTCACGAAATGTACTCTTTTGATTTTAAATGCCAATATGTTGATTCCCGTGAGGTCAGTGTAGAGCTAGTTGACGTGGAACGGGATGGGCGAACAACGGATGAGCGCACAGAGCCGATTCAGGAACTGGCGCATGATTACACTCGGCATATTCACGAGTGTGCTCAGTCATTGCAATCGATAACGAAATCATAACACGAACCAAAAGGGGTCGAATGGAATGACTAAAGCCAAATCGGGCGTGGATAAAAACCTGCAAAATGTTGTTGGAGATCTCGAACAAACTGGTGTTAACAGCCATCATGCGCAGCAAATACAGCAAGATTCCAATGATCGCCGCCATCAGGATGCATTAAATCATGATAAAACGGAAGATAGAGACCCATCTCATTCCTAACCTATGATGAGGAGGCACTTATATGAGTAAACCAAAAGCAATCCCTGTACCCGAAGCTCGGGATAACCATCAGCAACGTCATTCATCCAAGCGCTCTTCCATGCAGGAACCATTGTCTGGCTCTAAAAAAGTGAAGAATCAGAACCATGTGGATCATCTAAATCCGGAGGGGTAACCCTATAATGTTCTCGTGCAAAAGATAAGTACCAAACATAAAAAATCACTTCATTTCGAAAGTCCCTTGTTACCTAACAGGGGGCTTTTGCGTATTCATACATATGGAAAGACTAGCAGTCAGATCATCCCGTACCTTACATAGGTCTTTCTAGCCATTTTCAAGAGGAAAAATCACAATTTTCCCAAATTAGGTTTCAGTATCGGCCGAGATGGTATATCATTGGTATTGAATTATTTTTTTGGGGTTATCACGAGAGGAGAGAAACAAATGACTAAACGCATGGGGGCGCTTCTTCTTACGTTGTTGTTAACCGTATCTTTGGCTTTAACAGCATGTAGTAGCAAGCAAGAACCAAAAGAGGCATTGAAGACGGCTGCAGCGAATGCTTCTAAATTAACTTCGTACGAAATGAGTTCCAACTTTACAATTAATGAGTTGAGCTATAAACCTGGTGATGCATCTCAGACCGATCAAAGCATGACCCAGTTTATGAGCATGCTGAAGGACGCACAACTGAATGTCACAGGTGTATACCAAAGCGAGCCAATGCAGACAGAGATGACCGTTGGCATCGAGCTTAAAGGCGATATGGGGATGACTTTTAACATTCCTATGGTAATGACCAAAGAGAAATTGTATATAAAAGTGCCAAACATCCCATTCTTCCCGATTCCGGAAAATATGGTGGGCAAATTTATTGAATTCGACTTGAAAAAGCTGGCGGAGCAAGAGGGTACAGAATTTAACCCCGATGCACTGGACGCAGCCAAAACACAAAAGCTGAGCAACGAAATCATGGATGCGGTACTGGGTGAGTATGATGAAGCTAAGTTCTTCAAAAACCTCGACACCAAAGATGCAAAGTTGCCTGAAGGTGTAGACGCGAAGCAGGTTGTACAATTCTCTGTAAACAATGACAATGTGAAAGAAGCAGTTACTGTACTGGTAACCAAAGCACTTCCTAAAGTGATGGATATTGTCTCTAAAGAAGAGTACAGAGATATGTTGCAACTGAGCCAGGCAGATATTGACAAAGCCAAAGAAGATTTGAAAATCTCTGAAGCAGATCAAGCTGAAATGACTAAAGATCTGGATAAATTGAAAAACGTTCTGACAATCAACACATTCAACATTGATTTTGCGTTGGATAAAAACGACTTCCCAGTTTATCAAAAAATGGTTGCTGACATGCTGATCAAACCGGAAGATACCAAAGACGAAATGAAATTGGCCTTCACTGGTTCGAACACATACACTAAAATTAACGAAAAGCCTGAATTCAAAATCAACATCCCAACGGGTGACGATGTAATTACGATGGAAGAGTTCGAGCAATTGATGAACTCCTCTTACGGATATTAAGATCTAAACCTGATCTACAAATAAAACCCGCCTGATACTCAAGCAGAGAACGCTCTTTTCCTGCTAGTATCTAGGCGGGTTTTATTTGTATAAATACCACTCGCTCCTGTACACAAGGAATGATGTGGTGTTTATTATGTAGACAATCACTGAGGGTGCGGCAATGGGCTTAGCGCTGTAATTCATCTCCCAAATCTTCGGCAAGCACGGCGTAGATTTGATGATCCTGATAGACCCCGTTAATTTTCAAATATTTACGAGCGATCCCCTCAGGCTGGAATCCGTTCTTCTCCAGTACCCGCTTAGAACCCTGGTTTGATGGCAATACAGCGGCCTGCACCCGGTTTAACTTCAGAGCACGAAACCCATAGGCTACAGCCAGCTTTACCGCAGCAGTCATTCGTCCACCGCTTTGATAGTCCGGATGAATGAAGTAACCCATATCTGCATAATTAGCAACGCCGAGCACAACATTGTTCAGACTGACTTGCCCGATGAGGAGGTCATCCTTAATCGTGAAGATACCGAACTGATAACCGGTACCCTCGTCAGCAGCTCGCACGCGATCCTCAATGCGCCGGGTCTGAGCTTCAAGCGTGTAAAAATCATTTTCGCGAATTGGTTCAACTGCTTGATAAGGGATGCGGGTAAGCTCAATCAGTTCAAGATAGGCTTGTGCATCTTTGATGTCGAGTAAACGAAGACTTATGCCATGAGCTGTATCGTATAGTGTTAGTGCCATTGCAGCAAACATCCTTTCTCACATATTGTTTTCTTATGTTACAGGGTTATTATTTTTTACGCAAACGTCTGAAAAATTGAGTCAGCATGGAAGAACACTCCGGTTGCAGAACATCAGGGATAACCTCGGTTCTATGGTTGAAGCGCGGTTCTTGAAGTAAATTCATTAATGTCCCTGCACATCCTGCTTTGGGATCCGCAGTACCGAAGATTACGCGTGGAACCCTGGATTGCACAATCGCACCGGCACACATTGGACAAGGTTCGAGAGTAACGTACAGTGAACAGTCTAGTAAGCGCCAAGCTCCAATGGCTTCGCTTGCCTCTCGAATGGCCACCATCTCCGCATGGGCAGTAGAATCGAGCGTGGTTTCCCGCAGATTATACCCGCGGCCGATAATCTCGTTGTTACGCACAATAACGGCTCCGATAGGTACCTCACCAAGCGCCTCTGCTTTCTGGGCTTCTGCAATAGCTTGCCTCATCCAATATTCATGCAGCTCTTCCTCGGGTAGCACTGTGAGATCAGGCTGGGGAAAATCATCCTTCATAGGCTTAAAACTCCCTTCTTCAACATTTATTCAGCGAACAAACATTCGGTTTGTTAACATGTTGTGCACAGAATTGTGGATAACTATTAGTTAATCACATAGTTATAAACATACTATCCACAACCCTGTGGATTTGTGTACAAATCCAGTGATACATCTCATTGCATTTCATGAAAAGTGAACATACAACAATATTCGATCTATTCAGCCAGAGCGGTAACTTTCGGGCAAAGGGCGATTATCCTTTTCAAATAGTCATACAAGCGTTATGATGGGTATAGGTTTTGCCATATATCGCCAGAGGGCATAAGCCGAGAGGTGAAGAACGAATTTGTCTATTAAAACGAAATTATCCATGATTATGTCGTGCTCGGTGCTCGTTATTTTGGTATTAAATATCGCACTGAGTTATTATACTACAGAAGAGAATTTGAGGCAGGATAGTGAGAACAAGATGGTACTCACAGCGAAACAGATTGCAATTTCTGTCGAACAAAATCAGTACAGTGCAGATTATGTAAAAAGACAGATCGGAAACAATTTGTGGCTTGCTTCTATTATGGCAGCAGAGGAATTAGATCCAGATATCAAGAACATTACCAATGAAGATCTGGTTCGTTTGAGTAAAAAAGTAGGTGTATCCCATATCTCACTCCTGGAACAGACGGATGATGACATTGTGGTTAACAGATCCTCTGATCCAAGGGAGATAGGGCTCTCCACGAAATCAATGACGTACTGGTATCAGGCGTTTAAGCAGTTATTCGAGAAGCATCAGGTAACGATTCCCGAGGGGCAGAAGCTTGATCATTTCTGGTCAGATGGTTTCGAGTATTCGACGTCCAGTCCTACAGATATTGATATCTGGGGTTATTACCATGATGGAAAGAGAAATTACATAATCAACCCCTTCTATAATAATACTGAAGTAGATGACTATGTGAAGATCTCTAGCCCGGATGAAATCTTAAATAAAATCCGTGAAGTCAATCCCTCCATTTTGGAGATTACAGGCATTAATCCATTGACTTTTGCGAGCCCGGATATGAGCGATGATGGAAGAGATACGAACTTCAGCAAACTGAATAACAGACCGATCCGTTTTGGTACATATCAGTATGGCTCGGTAGATGAAGACCATCGTGCTGTGGTGCGAGCTGTTCGCACAGGGCAGAATGTATCTTTCGTGAGTGAAACACATGATCAGAAGGTTTTGAAGAGTTTTATTCCGATTTTCACACCGAATGAGTCTTCATATGTGATCAGTATTGTCATGGATTACAAACAAATATCCTCGATGGTATCTGAACAGCTGGTCAGCCATGCTTCGATATCTCTGGTTTTGCTGGAGATTGTGATCTTTGGCAGTTACTTGCTTGCTGGTTACATTACACGTCCTATCCAATCGATCTTGGGCAAGGTGAATGATGTGGCGGATGGGCATTTTGATTTCCGTCTGAAGATTAAACGCAAGGATGAGCTGGGACAGCTCGCCAACCGGATCAATGCGATGATTCGTAATCTGGGTCACTATACAAGTCGTCTAAAGCAGATGTATGAAGAGAACCGGGCAGTGAAGGAGCATCTGGAGTCTATCATTAATCAGACAGCTGATGCAATTCATATAACAGACCTTGAAGGAAAAGTGCTACGGGTTAACCGTGCATTTGAACAATTATATGGTTTTCGTAGCCGTGAGGTGGAAGGACGTTCGCTCAAGATTATTCCTCCTGAAGCGGAGGAAGAAATGAAGCAGCAACATGCACAGCTTATTGAAGGCATGTCGATTACGTCTAATGAAACGATCTGGATGAAAAAAGACGGAACCCGGGTTGAAGTCAGTGTAAGTACGGCGCCTGTACGCGACGAGGCTGGTGAGATTACAGCTCTCATCAGTGTCTCAAGGGATATTACAAGCCGTAATCGGATGGAAGAGCTGCTTAGACGGTCGGAGAAGCTAACGACGGTTGGACAGCTAGCCGCCGGAGTAGCCCATGAGATTCGAAATCCACTTACAACGTTGCGCGGTTTCCTACAGCTTCAACAGGAGAGCAACAAGCTAAATCATCGCCATCTGGATCTGATGTTATCTGAGCTTGACCGAATCAACCTGATCGTAGGCGAGTTTTTGATTCTGGCGAAGCCGCAAGCAGTTCATTTTCAAGAGCGGGATATTCGTTTCATTCTTGGGGATGTTATCTCATTGCTGGATAGTCAGGCACATCTGCACGGGGTTGAGTTTGTGTTGCATGCATCATCGGATTCAGCTATGGTACACTGTGAAGAGAATCAGTTAAAGCAAGTATTCATCAATGTCCTCAAAAACGGTATGGAAGCTATGCCGAATGGAGGAAGCATCCATATCAAGCTGAAGGTTAACGAGCAGGCCAACCGAGTTAGGATTGAAATTAAGGATGAAGGCATTGGCATCCCGGAAGAAATGATGGCAAAGCTTGGTGAGCCGTTCTTCACGAACAAAGAATCCGGCACAGGACTCGGCCTCATGGTAAGTCAGCGAATTATTCAATCCCATAAGGGCATGATGGATATTAAGAGTGCTATGAATAGGGGAACCACTGTCATTATTGAACTGCCGGCTTCTGAAGTGCAGACACAGTTACAGGAGGCAGATCCATCAGCGGAAGAACAACAACCAGATGAAGAGAACTAGATGAGGTGAGATGACCTTTTGCGTATTAATAAATTTATTAGTGAGACAGGTTACTGCTCCCGCCGAGCAGCCGACAAATTAATTGAAAGTGGTCAGGTGACCATTAATGGCATTAAGGCGGAGCTCGGCAGTCAAGCAGAAGAAGGCGACGATGTTCGAATCAACGGGAAGCCGATTAGTGAGAAGAAAAAGCATGTGTACATTGCGTTGAACAAACCCGTGGGAATCACAAGTACAACTGAACAGCATATTCAGGGGAATATCGTTGATTTTGTTGGGCATCATGAACGGATCTTCCCGATCGGACGTCTAGACAAGGATTCGGAAGGTTTAATTCTGATGACGAATGATGGGGACATCGTGAATCGGATTTTGAGATCCGAAGGTCGTCATGAAAAGGAATATATTGTAACGGTTGATCGGACAATCACACCAAGCTTCCTCAGGGGAATGAGCACCGGTGTTAAAATCCTAGGTGAAATGACGCTGCCTTGCACCGTAACTAGAATGACAGACCGTGTGTTCCGTATTATTTTGACGGAAGGCAAGAACCGTCAAATCCGGCGGATGTGCAGTGCTTTCGGATATGAGGTTCGCAAGCTGAAGCGGATTCGTATCATGAACATTCATCTTGGAGAGCAGGCAACAGGAACATGGCGGGAGCTTACAACTGCTGAAAAAGCAGAGCTGGGCGGCTTACTGGACTATTCGCTGGAATAAGGAATACTGAATATGAAACGGGTGAAGGCCCGCCTTAACATTAGCACGAATGAAAAAGCATTGTTTCCTTTAAGAGGAGACAATGCTTTTTAGTTTAAATACAGAAGGGCACCCATATACTCGACGCCTCAAAAAAGAGGAAAACCGCTCTCCATCAATTTCAAGGAGAACGGTCTTAAACTCATTCCGTGCTGAAGGACTGCTAATTGCCGCCATTCACGGATTTTACATTCGCATTGTTACTTTGATACTTCCGGATAATGGACACTTCTACACGCCGATTCTGTGCTCTTCCGATGTTTGTATCATTGCTGGCGATTGGATGATACTCCCCGTAACCACTAGGTGTGAACTTGGAAGGATCAAGCTGCGGGTTCAGCAACAGGATTTTCAGAAAGTTCAGAGCACGATCTGCACTCAAATCCCAGTTATCCTTATATTGGTTATTGGAAATGGGAATATTATCGGTATGGCCGGATACGACAACTTCATACTCAGGGAACTCTTGCAGCATGCTAGAGATCGCCTTGGCCAGTGAACGTGATTCAGGCTTCACATCTGCTCGCCCAGAGGAGAATAACGCTTTATCACTGATGGTGATCTTGAGTTCAGACTGGTTGAGTTTGGTATTCAGTTGGTCTGATAGTCCATTCTGAGAAATATACTTGTCGAGTCGCTTCTTGAGTTTTTCCAGATCTTCCTGTTCCTTTTGGGCCATCTGGGCATCCGTAATCTGCGCAGGAGTTTTCTTTGTGATTTCCTTGGGTATTTCCTTGTTCTTGCCTAAGTCTGTACTGGAGTCCGTTGGATTCATTGACGTGTGATCCAGAACACCGGAACCTCCGTTGAGTGCACTGCTTAGTGCAGAGGCCATTTGCTCGAATTTGGCAGCATCCAGTGAACTCATGGAGAACAGGGTGATGAACAAGGCGAGCAACAAGGTCATTAAGTCGGAATAGGGAAGCAACCAACTTTCATCAATATGCTCCTCATGCGGTTCGTGTTTTTTACCCTTTTTCACCTGATGATCCCTCCTTCTCTTCCAGTTGTTTACGTTCGGAAGGTGTCAGGAATACGGATAACTTTTGGTTGATGGCAATAGTAGATACGCCAGATTGAATAGACAAGAGTCCTTCAACCATCATCAACTTGATTTCCATCTCTTTCTTGGACATCCGCTTCAGCTTGTTGGACATCGGGTGCCATAACACGTAACCACTGAAGATACCCAGAAGGGTTGCGATAAATGCCGCTGCAATCGCATGAGAGAGCTTCTCCATGTCACTGAGGTCGGCGAGTGCCGCAATCAGGCCTACGACAGCCCCTAGAACCCCGAGGGTTGGTGCATACATCCCCGCTTGAGCGAAGATCAGTGCGCCGCCGCGATGTCGTTCTTCGGTCGCATGAATATCTTCCATCAGTACATCACTGACGAATTCCTGGTCGTTACCGTCAATAATCATCCGCATACCGCTGCGAAGGAACTGATCATCAATCTCTTCTACTTTTGATTCCAGAGCGAGCAAACCTTCACGACGGGTAGTGGAAGCCCAGTCCATAAATGTGCCAATTAGAGAAACGCGGTCAATCAGTTCTTGCTTCTTGAAAAGGATACCGAATAACTTCGGGATCTTCTTAACTTCAGACATAGGAAACGCCATAAAGATGGTTCCTGCCGTACCAACGAAGATAATAACGTATGCTGCCGGGTTATTAACGAGGTTGATCAGCGGAGCACCCTTCAAAAACATACCGAGTACAAGGGAGACTAACCCCAAAACTAGTCCGATAATCGTTGAAATTTCCATCATACACCTCATCCATGAGATAAAATTGAATCCTTTCAGGCGGCAGAATTCGGGCTTCCAGACGAAGGTTCTGCTGCAATCCGTTGCATGTCTGGCAACCTCCATGGCTACCGAAAACGAATGAAACGGTCATGTATAGTATTTATCGACCAGATGGGCTTTTTTTTTAAGGGTTATTTTCAGGTATAATAAGATCAAATCCGCCTTTTACAAGGTGAGTGGGAGTGAGAAGTCAATGGGCGTAAAGCATGGACGTGATTATGAAGGAATATTGACAGATTTAACAGTGGCCATAGGACGCATACCGGATCGCTATGTTTTCTTTGAAATGGATGCGGAAGAGTGGGGGAGACTAGGGGAACCGGGACAGCTTGAGGTGGACGAAGCGCTGGCGGAGGACTTGTTCTACGCGCTTGGAGAGGAATCCGTCATTCCGGTTGGGAGCGGTGTGGTGATCCATGACAAAGACCAACACCGGATCCATATTTTGATTGGAGAAGAAGAGCTAACCTTTGTACCTCTAATTTAACATGTGTAGTAACGATAAAACCTTGCGCTTCAAGGCACTGAGCCATCTGTTCTATGGATTTTGGTGCTTTGACGTGGTAAGATGATACTCATGAAAAAGGCGCCGCTGGGCGGTGGCCTGCCTTTTAGGCTGTATGGGCAGCATGTAAAGGTGCCGATGGTCATGTGGATGTAAGTCCGCGATGTCTCATCATATGGGGAGGAAGATAACGCATGGTTTTTACGCAAGAGGAAGTCGAAGCTCATCTGGGAAGGCTGGAAGGCTGGGAGCTGGAAGAGGGACGGTGGATTGTCCGCAAATTTGTGTTTTCTAACTATATGAAAGGGATTGCTTTTGTGGATGAAGTCGCTGCGATTTCGGAAGCATTCAATCATCACCCTTTTATTACTATTGATTATACAACGGTTACACTGCGTCTTACGTCTTGGGATGCAGGTGGCATTACATCGGTAGACATCAAAGAAGCAGAGCAGTACAACGAAGCTTTTGAGAAAATGAGAACATAATAATCTGCACCAACGTCGTCTGCAGGATGATGTTTGTCATGCATACCAAAAGAGGCTCTTGCCTCCCTAACGGGAGGATGGAGAGCCTCTTTGATGCCTTGCGCGCAAAAATGCTTATTTCTTCTCTGCCAGCCACATCGCGATGTGGGCAATTTCCTCGTCCTGCAGTCTGCCTTTGAAAGAAGGCATGCCACCTTTACCTTTGACAATGGTGGAATAGATTTTCTCCACATCATCCTTACTACCGATGTTTGCAAGAGCTGGGCCTACGCCACCTTGAAGCTGATCGCCGTGACAGGAAATGCAGTTGGCTTTCACTAACGTCTCAGCCTGTCCAGCATCCATAGCCACTTCAGGCATGCTTGGTTTGGCTTCCTGCTCCACTTCCTCTTTACCTGGAAGCGTAAACATTAAAACAATAGCTAAAGCACATGCTGCAAAAAATACCCCGCTCATGATCCATTTGTGCATCCCTTATGTCCCCTCCAGAATGAAAGATCATCTAACTCAAACTAATCCCTATCATTATAACGGAAGCCGTCGTTACATCATAGCATTTTGTGGTAATTTTTTGAACTAATCACAAAAGAGAGACAAATTGAAACCATTTAATCGTGAGTTTACTCTCTTGGGCCTTCATAAACCATGCAATGGAAGGGCTTTAAACCACTAGGAGTTTGGCGTTCATATGTATCCTGGATGACAAATCCGCTCTTCAGATATACCTGAATGGCACGGTTATTCCAAGTGAGCACTTCAAGATCAATCTCATTGGATGGATTGCGGCGGATGGCCTCTTGTACAATCGCAGTAACGAATGCTTTACCAAGACCTTGACCACACAGATCGGGGCGCATACCGAGACCGATTCGTGTGACATGCTGGAGCGGAAAATATTGTGCAAACCCATAAACCTGGTCATGTTGATCCAGGATAATGGCATATTGTTGTTGTCTGAGCTGTGCATCACCGAACTCGACTTCGAGTACTTTCATCTGTTCCCAAGGAAGCCAGCTATAGATATTGTAAGGTGGGGCGTATTTCCAGCCACATATAAGTTCAGCATGTTCTTCTTGCATCGGTACAACATGAAGTATCAAAGAGGCTTCATTCTTCATATAACAGTGCATGCTCCTTTCTTCAATATCCGTATCATTGTTCACTCTACAAAAGAGCTGTGTATTAGGCAAGTCTTCATATGATCAAATAAAAATTGAAACAAAAGTCGTGATCATTCCGTTTATATTATAACAGGCTGGGTAAAAACATGATAAGGGCACGGACAAACGAAAGCAGGCGAACGTGTTAGTTCACATACACACCATGACTTGCAACATCGGGAACTACACAGAGTCAGAAAGCATAAAAAAACCGCCGGATACATTCCTGCGGAGAATGTACCGGGCGGTTCTGTTTATACTTCGTATTTCGTTACAGTAGAGTTACATGGTTCCAACATCATGTTGATTACAGCTTGTACCTAGTCAAGGGCCAGTGACTCATAATCGTCCGTGCTCATGATCCGTTTAGCGCCAACGTAGCGGTTAGCCCAGTAGTTCTCACTCAAAGAGCTGATCGTTACACCTTTGGAAGAAGAAGAATGTGCAAACTTGCCACTTCCTACAAAAATGCCTACGTGTGATATACCTTTACCTGTTGTGTTGAAGAACACCAGATCTCCAGGTCTCATCTCCATGCGAGATACGGAATCACCCATGTCGTATTGGGAGCTAGATTGACGAGCCAAATCAATACCTAATTTGTCGAATACATACCGTGTGAATCCGGAGCAGTCAAAACCGTCAAGCGTTGTTCCTCCGCTTTTGTATGTAGTTCCCATTGCTGAATCAATTACTTTATCCATCTTAGAATCTGCAAATGCGCTGCCTGCTCCAAGTGATAATGCAAATGTGAGGCTAAGTACTGCTGCGGTCAGTTTCTTCTTAAACAAGTGATATACCCCTTCCAACGCCTGCGAGGTTAGCTTAAGGATTCGGTTGAAGGTCCCCTATGATCCCTCTGTTTCAAGATCAATTCACCCATAACTGGTTCCCCCGCTTCCCAGGTGCCAGGAATTTGGCTATGCTAGTTATGCACCTGAAAAATGAAAAGAAAATTTAATTTTAAGGATTTAATTTAAAGTTGTTACAAATAAGGATTTAAAGATTACAAAGTTGTTACTAAAAACTCACTGCGCTTATTGTACCAGAGGCTTAGTACTTTGGCAACGTTTAGCAGTAAAATTAACAAAAAAAACCTCGACCTTTGACGGGGAAAGGTCGAGGTTTGCGTATTTATACGTAATAACCAATGAAATGTTTAATATAAGATGGTAACATTTCTTTATTTTTGAAAGCGATCTCAGACGGCGTGTAACATTTTAGTTCAACGTATATGATTTTCATGTCTGGTAGATGTGGACTGCCATAAACGGAAATGACTACATACTTTCCACATACTGAGTAGGCTTCGAGCAAGCGGATAGGATTGTTGCAGGATTAATCCGGATAGTCCTGTCAAGAACCAGGAAGCGGAAGTGAATGCACCAAAGACCACTAAATGCACAACTCCCAGCACCAGCGCAATGCCGATGACAGCAAAGATGCGGCGCACAGCAATCCACAGTCCCTTGAGCGTCCCGTGAATTCGCCCTTCTGCTTCCGGGTCAGAAATACCAAACTGCATGTAGAGCACTGCATGATGTACAATCCAGCCATAAATAATCCAGCCTGCTACATATGGAATGCCGGGAAGTAATAAATGAAGAGAATGAAAACTGTCCATTATTGTAGAAAACAATTTGGGCAGAAGCCAGTATGCAGGCAAGAACATGAGAAAGGTACGTATCGTGTGTAGCAATATCATGGGTTTCCATAACGTTTTGATGCCCCGAATAAAAGGAATGCGTTCTTCAGTAGATTGATAATGTTGCAGGGAGTAGAGTAACCCGGCCTGAATAAGTGGACTGATCAGCAGGCGAAGCAATAACATGCCGCCCAAAATCCACAGATAACGCTGGACCTCCGGACCGGACAGGCTGAGCTGGCTTTCCATTTTAAATAAAAGTGTGCTTAGCTCGCCGACATCATCCGTTGGATAACGTAGTAATAGAGGAACGACAGCCGATTGAACCAACCGGTAGATGAAATAACCCCAAGTTAATTGATAGATAAACAAGAGTGCGGCAATAAACATATGCTGACGGACAAGAAACCAGCCTTCACGAATTTTTGCTTTCACTGTCTCCACCTCACCATGACAGACCTCCGAATATGGCTTCAATTAGTTTCGTAGCACTCATGTTCCAGCGGGATTTGACTTGCTCGTCCAGTCCGGTTCTCAGGAAATTGTTCATATGGCGATTTTCGAGCACGATGTCATACAAAGGGTCAGTCATGGCCCAGGTGACAGGAGATGTATATGTCAGTTTATAGGTGACGCGCTCCTCGCGGCCATCCCAGTGTTTGGTTACGATATGGCCGTCCTCAAACGCAATCCGAACAGGAACCTTGGGAAAGTCACTGCCTTTTTTGATAATGGTGACAGAGGACTCGTACATTTTTTTGCCGTCCTTCTCTATAGAAGAAACGTTGATCTTCTCTACAGCAAAATCGGCCATGCCGTTCCGGTAGACATATTGGTCAAAGTAATCCGCCCAGGAGGTGCGGGTGACTTGCTCAACCACCTTTTGAAAATCACCCGTTGCAGGATGTTTAAAACGATATTTTTTTACATACGTCGAAAGGATTCGTTCCATGGTCTTCGCTCCGACTTGCTGTTCAATGCCGAGTAGCACCAGTTTGCCCCTTGTGTACACGTTGGAAGCATATTGATTCTGTGAGTCAAACTTCCACGAGGGCTGTGTTAGAGGAGCCGGAGATGTGATCAGACCTGATTGTACCGGTAGATTCGGAATCAATCCGTATTCCTGTTCCATCAGTTTATCTTCTGCATAGGAGGTGAACCCTTCATCCAGCCAGGCCTCCTCAAACTCATTGCTCGCAACCATGCCGTAGAAGTATTGATGTCCAATTTCATGAACAACGGTGCGTTCCAGATCGTAACCCGGTGTTGTGTCATCGGCCCCAAAGGCTGTAATAAGAGTCGGGTACTCCATGCCTCCGGCCCCGTTTGCGGCTTTTGGCGGAACCACGATAGATAAGGTGGCATAAGGATAGGGGCCAAACCACTTGCTGTAATTCGTTAATGCGGCTTTGGCAGCAAAGAGATACCGCTCCTTCAGATCCTGATGTGCCGGATCAAGGTAGAGTTTAATGCGTACACCGGGCACGTTGGGGGCAGAGAAGGGCTCCTCCGCATACACAAAATCAGGTGAGGCTGCCCAAGCGAAATCATGCACATCATCGGCATAAAATTGATACACTTTCTCACCATTCTTCAAGGTTGCCTGCTGCGTGGGGAATCCGGTTGCTGCCACCTTGTATGTTTCGGGTACTCGGATACGCACACTGTAGATACCGAAGTCAGCATAGAACTCGGAGTTCCCGTGATACTGATGCAGGTTCCAGCCTTCTATGGTACGGCCCCGTCTTCCAACAGGCTCGTAAGCACTGAGTTTAGGAAACCACTGGCCTGCCATGACAAAATCATCTGTTTTGCCCATCCTTGCGAAAATTTTGGGTAAACTTACTTCAAACGATGTGCGTATTGTGATGCTTTCCCCGCCCTTGACGGGTTTAGGGAGACGAACCTTAATCAGTGTTTTGTCTTTGATGTTCCCGTCATCCGGCTGTACATACTGCATCCGGTGTAGCAGAGAGAGCCCATCCTCCGTCTGCATGTCAGTAAATTTCATGGAGCCATAACCATCTGTAGGCATGACATCGCCGCGAAGCTTACCGCCCGATTCTTTCATAAATGTAGTATCCGCAGAGGAGAATGCATTAGGGTACATATGAAAATAAAGTTCGTTCACCGTTTTTTTGCCCGGATGAGTCCATGTTATGGTCTGTGTGCCTTGCAGTTTGTTCCCCTCGTTCAGCTTCACATCCATGTGGTATTCAACCACACGATTGCTGTATACCTCGGCTGTAGGGGATTGTACACTTTCCGGGGGGGCGGGCGCTCCGTTTTTGGCTGGAGGCTTGCCCGATTCTGGAGCGAGTACGGGTAACTCAGATGAAATGGAGCGATTGTAACCGAGTGTGATCCATACCCCTCCGGCAAACAGGCATAAGGCCAGGGATATGATGAGCCAGCTCTTGGCGCGTCGTGGAATCATCGTTCAATACCTCCCGTTGACAAGCATCTACAGCATGTATATGTTTGCATTGGGCCAATTATTAGTTAAAATATTTGTATCAACTCTTGGAGGCTATGAACATGGACCAAAATGAGCAAAACGGCAAGAAACAGATTGCCTTGAATATCGTGAGTGCAAAGAGCAAGCATAAAGGCTTTGGTTCAGGCTCTATTGATCTGAACAATCTTTCTCCGGTCATCATTGACCAGGGCGAAGCGAAAATCGACATCGGTGCCATGCACGCGAAGAGTAAAGTGGAACGAGGCATTAAATTTTCAACGAATCGTGAAGACGTTCCGAATGGACGTCAGGTATGGCTGGTATGGGTTGCTGTGGATCGTACAGAGCAAGGACAGTTGTATGGCGGGGCAACGGCATGTGAGATGTGGATTGACACGGAAGCCAAACGGGGGTGGAAGCTGCTCGCGGATCACGTCAACCGGATGGATTATGCGATGAAACGCCGATTTATGCTGGATGAGCTGGGACCGCAAGACAAAGCGGCACTGAAGACTCTTCTGATCTCTCATAATGAAGAATGGTGGAATGCTTCCCCGGATGAATTGAAAGAGGCACTTGCCTAACGGGAAAAAAGAAAAAAGCAACAAGCCCCGAACCGGCAGGTTATCCGGTTTCGGGGCTTGCTTTATTTCTGTGATGAAGATGTAGCGAAGGCTTCATACAGTCGCCTGCATATTTATGAATCCTCCATGCAAATATATGGAGTCTGTTAAACCGGCCATCTTCTTGACGCAATCAAGTCATTACGGATATGCGTCATTCTGTCATTCTACCCACCAGCGTTTGAAATCACTCCACCAAGAACGCTTCTGCTCCTGTACCCCTTTTTGGTTCTGTGCTTCGCGCGCCTTATCGTCCTGAGGATTGTCCAGTGGCTCCGTCTCGCCACGGCAGACTTCAGTCGGCTCCGTTCCCTGAATAAACACTTCCAGCCGTTTCTCTTCGCAGCCGTTACCAGCGAGTTTTCCGGTTTCCGGGTTAATGTAGACACTCACGACCTGATCAGGTACAGAGAAGATTTTTGGGGGGACACTTGCAAGGGCTTGTTCCGTAAACTGAGCAAAGATCGGGGCTGCGCGTCGGCCATCGGATGTCGAGATCGCTTTGCCCTGATCATAGCCCACCCATACAGCGGTGGACAGCTCTGGGGTGAATCCAACCAACCAGGCATCCGTATTGGTTGTTCCTGTTTTGCCAGCCACCGGACGTTTGATGGTGGCAGATACCCGATTGCCTGTGCCTCCGTTCTCAAAAACACTCTCCATCAGACGTGTCAGTACGTAGGCTGCTGCCGGTTCCACCACGGTGTCTGCTTTGGTCTGCGGAGATTCATACAACACACGCCCTGCCGCATCCGTCACTTGTAAAATAGCTACGGGTGGTGTCCGTTGTCCTCCAGCAGCAATAACGGAGAAGGCGGAGGCCATCTCCAGCGGACTGACAGGTGAAGTACCCAGTGCAAGAGAAGGGACAGGACTCAGCTTGCTTGTAATACCGAGCTTTTGAGCCATGTTTACGACTTGTTCTGGACTGATCTTCATAATCGTGTTGACCGCGTAGATGTTATCAGATGCAGCGATGGCTTGGCGAAGATCAATCTCACCTAAATATTTATCGCCGAAGTTGCCGGGTTTGTACGTTTTGCGGTCATTATCGTAATGGAACAAGGTAGGCTGGCTGTTGAAAATAGATGCACTGGTAAGCTGCTTCGATTCGAGAGCAGCGAGATACATAATCGGCTTAAAGGCTGATCCCGGCTGGCGTGTTGTTGTCAGCACATGGTTGATCTGATTGGTACGATAATTTTTGCCACCAACCATCGCTTTAATGTAACCGGTGCGCGGGTCAATCGACACGAGTGCGGTCTCCAGCTCGCTTTTCGCATCCATACCTTTGACAACCGCCATTTCCGCAGCCTTCTGCACTCGTAAATCCAGTGTCGTGTAGATGTTCAGCCCGCCGTGATCCAGCATCGCTTCGCTGATGCCAAGCTCCTTCACTGCAAGACTTCGAATGTAGTCGCGGAAATACGGTGCGTTCTCCACCGTCTTGCGCTCGCCCTCGGGTTTGAAGTTCAGCATTTCTTCGTAGGCGGAGTCCGCTTGTTTTTGCGTAATTTTACCCGTTTCAATCATGGCTTTCAGCACAATCTTCTGTCGATCCTTGGCATTTTTCATATGATTGTAGGGGGAATAATAAGTCGGTCCCTTCGGAATACCCGCAAGCATAGCGCTCTCCGCCAGATCAAGTTTCTTTGCGGATTTGCCAAAATACATCTGCGCAGCTGCCTCAATGCCGTAGGCACCGTGACCATAATAGATTTCATTTAAGTACATCTGTAAAATTTCATCTTTGCTGTATTTCATCTCAAGCTGAGCGGTATACATTGCTTCCTTGGCTTTGCGTGTCCAGGTTTTCTCATGGGATAGGTAGAGGTTACGCGCAAGCTGCTGTGTTAGCGTACTGGCTCCCTGAGACATTCGCATGTGCTGGATGTTGACAAGGACAGCTCGTCCCATGCCCTGAATGTCGAATCCGAAATGCTGCCTGAATTTACGATCCTCTACGGCTAGTGTAGCGTTCACCAAATCAGGGGTAATATCCTGAAGTTGAACGGGAATCGAATCCTTGCCGCCAGCGGAAAATGTGGCAATCACCTCGCCCTGGCTATCTAGTAGTCTGGAGTTGCGATCCGAGTCAGCCAGGGGAAGGCTGGTGGCGTATAGATATACCAGAATAGCAGCTGTGGCAATCAGGCCGAGCGCCATAAGTATGGATAGATATTTGATGAATTGGAGTGCACGGAACCCGCGTTTGCGGGTCTTAACACTTGGCTTGTTCATGGAACGGGCTCCTCTCTTTTCTTTCCAGTATGGGACTGGAATAACCGGGATATTCAATTGGGCTGCGAAGTGAACAAATTCTGGCCAATTTTGGCCTGAAAACCGTTTTACAGTTGAATCGTCTATCGCGTATAATGCAAAAGGGTAATGAAAAGGTAGGGTTCGGCACAACATACTAAAGCATGTGTGGACGAACAGACCAGTGATTATGCATTTTAAAATGATCACTCATTACTTTTACGGAAAGAAGGTAGCGATCATGGAATTGTGGTTTACAGAGAAGCAGACCCCTGTGTTCGGCATTACCGCTAAGATTAAGCAGACTTACGTCACGGAGCAAACGGATTTTCAGGATCTCGCGATGGTTGAAACCGAAGAATTCGGCAATATGCTTGTACTGGACGGCATGGTGATGACGACGGTTAAGGACGAGTTTGTATATCATGAAATGGCGGCACATCCGGCCTTGAACACTCACCCAAATCCGAAAAAAGTGCTGGTGGTTGGCGGCGGTGACGGCGGTGTAATCCGTGAAGTCATCAAACATGCGGCTGTAGAAAAAGCAGTTCTCGTCGAAATTGACGGTAAAGTGATCGAATATTCCAAAATGTATTTACCTGAAATCGCCGGCAAGCTTGATGAGCCGAACGTTGAAGTGCTCGTTAACGATGGTTACATGCATATCATTGAACATAAAGATGAGTACGATGTTATTATCGTAGACTCAACAGAACCTGTAGGCCCAGCTGCTCCGCTCTTCGAGCGTGGTTTCTATCAGGGGATCTATGAAGCACTCAAAGAAGACGGGATCTTCGTTGCCCAGACGGACAACCCTTGGTTTAAGGCGGATCTGATCCAGAAGGTGAACAAAGATGTCAAAGAAATCTTCCCGATCGTACATGTGTACGGCTGTAATATTCCAACCTACCCAAGTGGTCTATGGACATTTACCATGGGCAGCAAAAAGCATGATCCACTTGAGGTAGACGAGGCTCAAATTCCGGAGATGGATACGAAGTATTACTCTCCGCGTCTGCACAAAGCGGCATTTGTACTTCCAAAATTCGTGGAAGATTTAACGAAATAAAGGGGAAATGAAGATGAAACTGGATCAAGCTTATTCAGGAAACGTATTTATTTGCAGCTCTGAGGATTATGAAAATTCGAAAGCGGTCATCTACGGTATGCCGATGGACTACACCGTCAGCTTCCGTCCGGGTTCCCGTTTCGGCCCGGCTCATATCCGTCAGGCATCGGTTGGACTTGAAGAGTACAGCCCGTATCTGGATAAAAGTATCGTGGATATGACTTATTTTGATGCGGGAGACCTGCTTTTGCCGTTCGGCAACGCGGGACGCAGCCTTGAGGTTATCCATGAGTACATCGGCAACCTGCTGGCAGATGACAAGTTCCCGATTGGCCTGGGCGGCGAGCATCTGGTGACATGGCCCGTGATTCAACAGATGTACAAGAAATACCCGGATCTGATCCTGATCCACATTGATGCACACGCAGACCTTCGTGAACACTATGAAGGCGAGCCTCTGTCTCACTCCACACCTGTGCGTAAAGCTGCTGAACTGATGGGCGGTCAAAATATTTATCAATTCGGTATCCGTTCCGGCTCCCGCGAGGAATTCCAGTATGGTCGTGAGAACATTAACTTCTACCCGTTTGAAGTAGCGGCTCCAATGAAGGAAGCTCTTCCGAAAATGGGCAACCGTCCAGTTTATGTAACGATCGACATCGACGTGCTTGATCCGTCTGCTGCACCAGGAACTGGAACAGCAGAAGCTGGCGGAATCACATCCAAAGAACTGCTTGAAGCGGTTCATATGATTGCTGGATCGGATGTGAACGTTGTTGGCTGTGACTTGGTGGAAGTAGCACCAATCTATGATCCGACACAACAGACACAGATCGTAGCTGCCAAGTTGATTCGTGAAATGCTGCTTGGATTCGTGAAGTAAGTGAACTTAACTTCTGTTTCAAGCTATGTTATACTGGAAACAGAAGTGTTAGTAATATATTTAATTAATATATTGTGGTCGTGAAGTATAGGATCTGCGGGTTCAACCATATACTAAATAAAGAGCCATTACCGCGCCAACGGTAATGACTCTTAGGACCCGAAAGGCTGTGGATTGCCACGGCGTGCAAGAATTAAATAATGCTATTCAAGCAAAACCCACCGTCAGGCGATCAACCTTATGAGGTGGGTTTTTGCTTGTTACGAAACTTTTTACGCAACCAAAGGTAAAGCCTTCGTCCACTCAGCACAATGCTGAGGATCGCAGCAATCCACCGGATTACATCAAGCAACGCCACAAGTTTGACCATCGACGTCACCCCCTTTCGGACAGCAACGCCGTGATCATAAAACATCCACACTCAATCATAAGTCCATACCTCTAATTATAGCACATACGTTCCTATTACTCTATAGAAGTGAGGTGGAGATTATATGTATGCCATTCGAGCACATTTGAGTATGTTCCCCAAATGGTTTGTTACCATTACAACCATATTTATTATTCAACTGGTTGTAGCCATGACAGGTTATTCTAATTTCAGCTTTATGCTTGTAAATCTGGCAATGTTATTTGGTGCTTATTCCATCAGGGAATATAAATCCAGTAAAATCTCTTTCGCTTTATGTCTGATCCTAAGTATCAGTTTTGTTATGATGGCTATTCAGTCTTATTCATTGTCATAAGAATTAATGGAGACAGAGACACATAACGTATTGCAAACCACCTTTAACCAGATGAACTCCATCATGGGTAAAGGTGGTTTTTGTTTTTTATCTTGCAAAATTGTCATCTGCTTTCACCCGAATTGTTACGTTATGATGCGCGATTTGGGGTAAAACGATAGAAGGAGGTGTTACCAATGAGAATCAAGACAACCAAGAACACCAAGACATGGAAACGAGCAAGCGCGATAACTCTAGTGCTTACACTATTATGGGGAATGGGACAGGCTCATACATTACCTGATGCTAGCGCAGCACCTTCAACCGTAACATGCGGCACAGGAGATCATGGGCTATCGTCGGAACTAAAAAAAGGCAGTGGCGTGGAAGAACAGCAATTGCAATTCACGGATATCGACTTTTTGACTCCAAACACTGGACGAGCTGCAGGTCAAGGGTTTCTGATCGGTACCTCCAATGCAGGGTGTACCTGGCAATCCATATATACCGGGCAGTGGCAGTTCAAACAGTTGAACTTTCCGAACAATGTTAACGGCTATGCACTTGCAGGAACGAAAGATTCTTCTACAACATATCTCATACGTACGGACGATGGGGGTTCACACTGGAAAAGACTGAGTACACCAGGTGTTCCGCCGTTCAAGCGGATTGATTTCGGGGATAAAAATACGGGCTATGGATACACCTATAACGGAGCATATCGAACTGCGAATGGCGGTATGACATGGAGTAAAATAACTACACCAGCCAACACTAGAGCCGCTACATTTATTACAGATAAGCTGGGGTATGCTGTTGTAGTTGTACCCGGGACAGGCTATAAGATCGAGAAGACAAGTAATGGAGGCAAGAGCTGGAATACAGCTCTTCAGGTGAAATCCGGTACGTGGAACGGAGCAGACCTGTATGCAAATGGATCTCAGGTATGGGCTATCCTATATGGAGATGCAGGCATGTCCCAGCAATCCTACTCCCTGTATGCGAGTGGTGATCAAGGAGAGAGCTGGAGGCAGGTTTTCACTCAATCGACAGCAGGCGCAGGGCCGGCCCCCGGTGCCAATCAAGATGGCAAAGGAACCGGACCGGCTAATCCCGGTGGACATCCAGGCAACATGGCACTGATTGGTAAAAAGACCGCTTATCTCTCTGCTGGATCGCCAGCGGCAGACAAGGTTGGAATTGGGCGTTCCTTTGATGGAGGTTCCACGTGGAAAAACATTGATCTGAAAGCTCAAGGCTATAGCTCCCGTATCTCGTTCCCTACAACCAAGATCGGCTGGCTTGTTGTGACAAGTACGAACGCACCTGCCGTTTATGCAACAACAGATGGTGGAATAACCTGGTCAGCAAAAATTTTATTTCGCTCAGAACAGAATTAATAAATTATATAATGAATTAATATATTAGCTAATTCATAGTGAAAACGATCTATGTGTATTTTTAATTGAATTTAAATGATGTAACCTCATAATGAGCCCTTTTCCTGAGATTTGATATGGAAAAGGGCTTTTTTTTCAGGAAACAAAAGGGTTGAAACCTGTCTCGAAACAGGTTATTGTAAGCGTTGACAACATATTTCAAGGAGGTTGAAATAATGGTTAATGTTATTTTAAAGACTGATTCAGATAAAGGATTAATAAATCGCAATATATATGGTCACTTTTCCGAGCATTTGGGACGTTGTATTTATGAAGGCCTCTGGGTGGGTGAAGATTCACCTATTCCAAATACAGAAGGTATTCGGAACGATGTACTTGCGGCACTTCAGAAGCTGAACATTCCTGTGCTTCGCTGGCCAGGTGGTTGTTTTGCTGATGAATATCACTGGAAGGATGGTGTAGGGCCAAAAAGTGAACGTGCACGCATGATTAATACCCACTGGGGTGGCGTGGAAGAGAATAACCATTTTGGTACACATGAATTCATGAGGCTGTGTGAACTGCTGGGGGCAGAACCTTATATCAGCGGCAACCTAGGCAGTGGAACCGTGCAGGAAATGCAGGAGTGGGTAGAGTACATTACGTTTGATGGTGAGTCTCCTATGGCGAACTGGCGGAAGCAGAACGGCCGGGAAGAACCGTGGAAGCTGAAGTATTTTGGCGTCGGCAATGAGAACTGGGGCTGCGGTGGCAACATGCGTCCAGAGTATTATGCGGATGAATATCGTCGTTACGCTACATATGTACGTAATTATTCAGAAAATCAGATTTACAAAATTGCTTGTGGACCGAATGACAGCAACTATGAGTGGATGGAAGTGTTGATGAGAGAAGCAGCCCGTTTCATGGATGGCATTAGCCTTCATTATTACACGATTCCGACAGGTGTATGGGAAGATAAAGGGAATGCTACCGGTTTTGGAGAGGCTGAATGGTTCACTACATTGAAAAAAACGCTGTTTATGGATGAATTACTTGTAAAGCACTCCGAGATCATGGACAAATATGATCCGGAAGGCCGAGTAGGCATTATCGTAGATGAGTGGGGGACATGGTACAACGTTGAACCAGGAACCAATCCGGGTTTTCTATACCAGCAGAATACCATGCGGGATGCAGTACTTGCGGCGGTGAACCTGAACATCTTCAATCAGCATAACAAACGGGTGCATATGGCGAATCTGGCTCAGATCGTTAATGTACTTCAATCGCTTGTGTTTACTGAAGGGGATAAAATGATCCTGACGCCGACGTACCATGTGTTCGATATGTATCAGGTCCATATGGATGCACAGCGTCTAGATCTCAGTTATGAGAGCCCGGGGTATACATTTGGTGAGGAGACGATTCCGCAACTTAGTCTGTCTGCATCACGGAACAAAGATGGAGTTATTCATGTGACAGGATGTAATCTCAGTCATACGGATGAGCTTGAAGTAGTCGTGCAACTGGAGGCAGGTCAAGCGGCAAGCGTATCGGGACAGTTGCTCCATAACACTGACTTTGGGGCATTTAATACGTTTGAACAGCCAGATCAGGTGAAACTTGTAGCTTGGGAAGGGCTTGTTTTGGAGAATAATACATTGCGTTTTGTGTTACCTCCGGCTTCCGTTGGTGTGGTCGCTGTTCAGGGTTAAGGTATGAAGCCTAGCAATCACCAATACCAACAGCAGCCCCGTGAGGGAAGAAACGAACCCTGTAAGGGTTGTGACAGCCAGTATGATATTCATATCAGTGATGCCAAAATGGCCCGTCTGGTGGAGATCGCTTCACGCTCACGCACTACGGTAGAGGATGAGGAGTATGAGCGTCGCCTTGCGATCTGCTCAGGCTGCCCTGATCTGCAATATGGAACAACATGCCGGCACTGCGGCTGCCTTGTACAAGTGCGCGCGAAACTGGCCGATTCCACCTGTCCCTATCCGTATGCATCGCAGTGGGCATGAACAGAGTTCATCATTTTATGTTTGAAACTGGGTAAACAAGTATGTTGTTATATTGCCTAGATACGTTTCATTATAATGTAGTAAGAGAGCAAGCCCAATGAAGCAAAGTGGCAAAGTGAATGAAGTCAGACAGCCAGATGATGAAGCAAGATAACGAGATAGATGTGAATTAAGGGAGGGCTGCACGATACGGGTGCAGCTCTCCTTTTTGATGTCATAACAAAAAAACTCTGAATTTGGATTTGAATTGAGCGGGTGAACTGGATATAGTTATACAGTAGAGTGTAGGAGAGCAAGTTTATTCGGAATATGAGCGTGTATAGCGACACAACCATTCAGGAAGGGCTGTTCTCACCAGCTGTCCTGATTTTGCGTCGCCTCGAATATAATGGAGGTTAACATTCATGTCGAAGATGCGACCGGTTCAGATCCGGCTGCACAGCCGTTATGAAGGGGAAGATGTACTTCAGGAAATGCAAGGAGAAGCTGTGGTCAAGGGAGCATACTTGTATGTTCGTTACGAAGAGCCACAGGCTGGACCCGAGGGAGGCATCACTCGTACAACATTGAAGCTGGGCGGACAATCCATCAAGATTATACGTCATGGTGAGGTGGAGTCGGAGCAGACGTTTGAATTAAACCGAAAGCTTCCAGGTTTCTACCGTTCACCATATATGTCGTTTACCCTGTCCACGCATACACAGAAGCTGGAACTTTCCATTCAGGGATTGAGCGCACGCGCAGCGTGGAGCTACGACTTTTACCGCTTTGATGAAGAAGCCGGACATTTTGCGATTAGTTTGCATATACAGGAGGAACCAAATTCATGACACGTAATCCACTAGATACGATTAACGAACGGGTAAGTACAGCCATTGGCAATGCGATTGTTGCTGCTGGCATCGTAACACAGGAAGAGCTTCCAGCTATTACGCTTGAAGTGCCGCGCGAGAAGTCCCATGGTGATCTGGCTACCAATGCAGCGATGCAGTTGACCAAGATTGCCAAACGGAACCCTCGTCAGATTGCCGAGGAAATCATCGCTAACCTGAATCTTGCAGAAGCCGGAATTGAAAAGGCGGAGATTGCGGGACCAGGATTCATTAACTTCAAATTGAACAAGAGTTATCTCTATCCCGTGCTTAACTTGGTGCATGAGCAAGGAGAGAACTACGGAAGAATTGATGTTGGAGCGGGGAAAAAGGTGGAGATGGAATTTGTCAGCGCCAACCCGACAGGCAGTCTGCATCTGGGCCATGCCCGTGGAGCAGCTGTAGGGGATGCCCTGTGCAACATCCTCGATTACGCAGGTTACGATGTAACTCGTGAATATTACATTAATGATGCGGGTAACCAGGTATTTAATCTGGCCCGTTCTATTGAAGCGCGTTATCTGCAAGAGCTGGGTCAAGAAGCTGAAATGCCGGAAGATGGATACCATGGTGAAGACATTAAAGGTTTCGCGAAGGAACTGGTTGCTGAAAAAGGAGACAGCTTGCTGTCTATGCACCCGGGAGATCGCGCAGCATACTTCCGTGATTATGGTCTGGAGAAAGAACTGGACAAGATCAAACGCGACCTGAACCGCTTCCGTGTGAACTTCGATATCTGGTTCAGCGAAACATCGCTGTATGATAACGGTGAAGTGCTTCGCGTGCTGGACGAGCTACGTGACCGCAACGAGATTTATGAAAAAGACGGCGCAACTTGGTTGAAAACGATGCAATATGGTGACGACAAGGAACGGGTGCTGATCAAAAATGACGGTACGTACACCTACCTGACGCCGGATATTGCATATCACCGTGATAAATATTCCCGTGGTTATGACACAATGATCAACATTTGGGGAGCGGATCACCATGGCTATATTCCGCGTATGAAAGCAGCAATGCAAGCGCTGGGCAACGATCCGGACAAGCTGGTAGTTTTGATTGCACAGATGGTTAGCTTGTTCCAAAATGGCGAGAAAGTAAAAATGTCCAAACGTACAGGTAAAGCTGTAACGATGGAAGACCTGATGGACGAAGTTGGCATTGATGCCATTCGTTATTTCTTCACGATGCGTAGCATGGATTCCCATCTGGACTTTGACATGGATTTGGCGATTTCGACATCCAATGAAAATCCGGTATTCTACGTACAATATGCACATGCGCGTGTGTGCAGTGTGTATCGTCAAGCCGAAGAGCAAGGTATCGAGTTGTTGCCACTGGCACAGATCGATCTGTCCAAGCTGACTACCGAGCACGAGTATGACCTTCTTCGTAAAATGGGAGAATTACCTGAAGAGATCGCTGCAGCGGCTACAGGTTATGCGCCGCATCGCATCATTCGTTATGTCTACGAACTGGCATCCCTGTTCCATAGTTACTACCGGGCTGATCGCGTCATTACCGAAGACGCGCAGCAGACCCAGGCGCGCCTGGCGCTGATCGGTGCCGTTCGCACCGTCATCGCGACAGCGCTCCGTCTGGTGGGCGTATCCGCACCAGACAAAATGTAATCCCTTCGGCCAAGCGGCGGGCAGCTTCCTGCCGCTCGGCCGAAGGCAAAGTCTCCATGCCCCGCGCGAGCAGTTGCTAACGCGCGCGGGCATGGAGACTTTTTTGTGCCCGTGGCTGGCGGTGGCCAGCACCTGGCCTTTACGGGTACTTGCGATGCTCGCCAAGTACCCGTAAAGGGCTCAGGCTTGCCGCCTGCCGCGGCACCCAGCAGTGCCCTGCCATCGGCACAGCCGCAGGGCACTGCTTCAAGAGCAGGCTCGGTTGTGCCTGCTCTCGCTCTTGCCTGCTGCGCAAGGCGTGCCCGGCAGTGGCCGGCACCCGTTGCTGCGCAGCACAGGTGCTGGCGGCGTGTAGCATGCGCCGCCAAGTCACCCCCCGCCCTCTTGCATCAGCTTGAGGGCGTCTAGCTCGCCACCGCGGACTTTACTCTTCGCGGTGGTGCTTTTACGGGCGCGCAGCGGAACCGTCGCGCGCTTCACAAGCGTCTTGATCTCGGCTGGAGACAAGCCGGGATGTTTGGCGAGCAGCAATGCGATTGCGCCGCTCACATGGGAGGTGGCCATGGATGTTCCACTCATCTCATGGTGCTTGCCTTGCACCCAGGAGGACACAATTTTGTCCCCGGGAGCATAGACGTCCACATAAGCACCGCGATTGCTGAATGAAGCAATACGTCTGTTTTTGTCGGTAGCCCCAACCGAGATGGTCTGCGGATATCGAGCAGGATAATCGATGCTGCGGCGCTTGCCGTCATTTCCTGACGAAGCCACAATGACGATTCCTGCTTGATATGCACGGTTGACCACATCAAGCAAAGATTTACTTCGTGTTTTCATACCGAAACTCATATTGATAATATCCACCTTGTTGCGTACACACCAGTCGATGCCGAGTACGATGTCCGAGACATAAGCGGAGCCGTTGTGATCAAAGGCTTTGACGGGGTAGATTAATGAACGCGGGGCAACGCCGATCATGCCTTCGGTACTGTTGGCTGCGGCAATGGTTCCTGCAATATGGGTACCGTGACCGTTGTCATCATGGGGAAGCAAGCTTCGGTTCAACAGATTAATGCCACGGGCAAGGGAGTATCGTAGATCAGGGTGATGGTAATCTGCTCCTGTATCAATAACACCAATTTTGATTCGGTGTCCTGTTGAAACAGACCATACTTTAGGGGCTCGAATTTGCTTCACACCCCAGGGTATGCCTTGAGGGGTGCTGGGTTTGTTGTGGAGTGCAGTAGAATGCAGCGAGACAGGAGTGTCTTCCTCTAACGTAATGTCGTCCCCGTATCGATATAACACGTCCGGGCTCTGGACAGGAGCGATGAGAGTTCTGGCAAGCCTTGAGGTTCGAACGCCTCCCAGATCGGTGAATTCATTGCGCATTCGGGATAATTCAACGAGACAGGCCTCGTACTGCTGCGGTTTGGCGAATCGAATCAGATAACGTCCCCCGTGTTCAGGTTCGGGGCATCTCATTCCGTCAATCAACTGATGCAATAAACCGGTATAGTCCATTATGGGCTGCCCCCTTCGGGATGAACATGCTGAGGTATTCTATGAATGCGCTCATCCCGGCGCATGGGGAACTTGCCCTTTTTTTATAAAAACACATTCTCTCCGTGTCAAAACGGGCGCAGGTACATATGATGGATGGAGGGCTAGAGGGCTCTTGCGGGGAACCTGGTGAGGAGCAATCCTACGAGGGTATACAGTCAGAAGGCGGAGGGGACTCCGTCTTTTACATATGGTTTGGGCTTTTGTTCATAGAGATAGCGTACATATTATTCATTGCTTCCTTATCATTCTGTCTCTCGAAGTGAGAAGATCGGGATATGGATCAAAGGACGGATGTGTAAATATGGGACATGCTTACATAAAAACTTGCTTTTTAACGCTAAATAGGTTTTACTTAGGTTTGTTAATGGATATGTTATACGTAACGATCCAGTTTGCAGGGGATATAAAGTGAATTATGTGTGAGAGGAAGTGTCTTCAGTGAGTACCTCGCTCAATTTGAAAATTGATAAAGAAAAGGTAAGAGAGATCCCTTTGGTGGATCTGGCCTTTATGGTGCTGAAAGCGGCAAACACGCCGTATTACTACCGGGATTTGATGAATGAGGTAGCGAAACAGCGCGGAATGACAGATGAAGAGATCAACGAGTATATCGCCCAGCTGTATACCGAAATTAATATCGATGGCCGTTTTGCTTGCGTCGGTACGAGTCTTTGGGGATTGAAACGCTGGTATCCGGTTGTTGGATCGGAAGATTCCATGACGGGTGCGAAGCGTCCGCGTATCATCAACGATGAAGATGATGATCTGGAAGACGAAGACTTCGGTGAAGAGGACGACAGCTACAACAGTGACGAAGACTTCGACAGCACAGATGATGATCAAGACGAAGATGAAGACGAAGATGACGATGATGATGACATCTTTGATGAAGAAGACAGTGAAGAAGAAGTGCTGGTTGAAGATGACGATTTGGAAGACGAAGACCTCGAAGAAGACGAAGAAGAGTCCGAAGACGAGGATGAATTTGACGACGATTCCGATAATCGGTAATCCTTTTTGCTGACGAAAAATTGCCCGTTTTTTCCCCGATAGTCAGCCTTGACAGCAGACGGGGTAACGGGTAAACTATTGCATGGGCTTATGAATGAGCGACAATATATTTATGTTTTTTTAGAGAAAGTGCCCCGTCCTGCGGGAGTACTTTCTTTTTGTATTTTTAGAGGCAGAATGATGCCAAACGATTACTTTTCCGACTGCTTCCGGCCAAACCTTTTCGGCCTGTTTTTTTGTATGTTCAAACAAAGAAAATGGAACTACCGACGAGGTTTGTAGTGGGACAAGCGTGGATGAAGGCTCCCGGAAAGTTTGCATTATTTTTTGCCAGGAATGATGTGTTAGTTAAAGCCGTCTTCGCTGGAAAGGGCAGTTCGCAGATGCAGTTAATTTCTGCCATTGCTCTTTTTAACGATGATTACCTGGGAAACGGGTTACGATAACACCATATATCGCCTGAATTTCTGTACTTATATTAGGAGGGTAATAACAGTGACAAAGTATATTTTCGTGACGGGCGGAGTTGTGTCCTCCCTGGGCAAAGGGATTACAGCAGCCTCGCTGGGCAGATTGCTGAAGAACAGAGGACTCAAAGTAACAATCCAAAAATTCGATCCATACATCAACATTGACCCGGGAACCATGAGTCCTTATCAACATGGTGAGGTATTCGTAACGGATGATGGCGCAGAGACGGACCTGGACCTTGGCCACTACGAACGTTTTATCGACATCAACCTTTCCAAAAACAGCAATGTCACGACAGGTAAAGTGTACTCTTCTGTAATCAGCAAAGAGCGTCGCGGAGAGTATCTGGGCGGTACAGTTCAAGTCATTCCACATATCACAAACGAGATCAAAGAGCGTGTATTCCGCGCTGGACGTGAAGCGGGTTCGGATGTTGTTATTACCGAGATTGGCGGAACGGTGGGTGACATCGAGAGTTTGCCATTCCTGGAAGCGATTCGTCAGATCAAGAGTGATGTAGGTCGTGACAACGTGATGTACATTCACGTTACACTGATTCCATATATCAAAGCAGCGGGTGAAGTCAAAACAAAACCGACACAACACAGTGTGAAGGAATTGCGTAGCATTGGTATCCAACCAAACGTTATCGTTTGTCGTACGGAATATGAGCTGTCCAAGGACATGAAGGCCAAAATCGCACTTTTCTGTGATATTGACGAGAATGCAGTCGTTGAATGCCGTGATGCAAGCACGTTGTATGAAGTACCACTTAACCTTCGTGAAGAGGGTCTGGATGAAATCGTGGTTAACCATCTGAAACTGACTACTCCTGCACCGGATATGAGCGAGTGGGAAGGTCTGGTGAACCGGATCAGCAAGCTGGAGCGTACGGTCGAGATTGCAATCGTTGGTAAATATGTGGCATTGCATGATGCGTACCTGAGTGTTGTAGAGTCCCTGTCACATGCAGGGTTTGCATCCAATGCGGACGTGAAGATCCGCTGGGTTCCTTCTGAAGATATTACCGATGAGAATGTAGGCGACATGTTGCATGGTATTGGTGGTATTCTTGTTCCTGGTGGCTTCGGTGATCGCGGTATTGAAGGCAAAGTATCGGCAATTCGTTATGCCCGTGAAAAAAATATTCCGTTCTTCGGAATTTGCCTGGGTATGCAGGTTTCTGTCATTGAATATGCACGCTCTATCGTTGGTTTGAACGGAGCAAACAGTTCGGAGATTAACCCGGCTACCGAGTTCCCGGTAATTGACCTGCTGCCTGAGCAAAAAGATATTGAAAATCTGGGCGGTACGATGCGTCTTGGTCTGTACCCTTGTAAGCTGCAGGAAGGTTCTTTGGCGATGTCATGTTACGACGATGAGTTGGTATACGAAAGACACCGTCACCGGTACGAGTTTAACAACGAATACCGTGAAGCGATTGAAAAAGCAGGTCTTGTTATTTCCGGTACATCACCGGATGGACGCCTGGTTGAGATTGTGGAACTTCCTGGACACCCTTGGTTCTTGGCAGTACAGTTCCATCCGGAATTCACTTCCCGTCCGAACCGTCCGCAACCATTGTTCCGTGAGTTTGTGAAAGCTTCTCTGGAGAACGCGGAGAAATAATAAATTGAATCATTGAAAACCCTAGTATTATGAGGATGTTTCTGGCTGCTATTATAGCGCGGAAACGTCCTTTTCTTTTTAATAAAGATGTAGATTGATTTACCCTTTGTCAATTTGAGATAATAGAAGGATTTTACTGGAAGAGGTAGAATACTTATCATGACGACTATGGGATAGTTATCCAGATGTAATGTGTATATGCTTTCCTAATTCTAGGAGGTTACAGCGTGGAAGAGAAAAAAGTTCTGATTGTCGATGACCAAAACGGTATTCGTATTCTACTGATGGAAGTGTTCAGCAGCGAAGGGTATAACACATTTCAGGCGGCAAACGGCAAGATTGCGCTCGAAATCGTCAATAAGGACAAGCCGGATCTCGTTCTGCTGGACATGAAAATTCCGGGGATGGACGGGCTTGAAATACTGAAGCATATCAAGGAGATTGACCCTGATATCAAGGTTATTATGATGACGGCGTATGGAGAACTTGACATGATCAAGGAAGCTACCGATCTTGGCGCGCTCATGCATTTTACGAAACCGTTTGATATTGATGAGATGCGTGTGGCCGTTAATATGCAACTTCGCAATGGCGCTGCGAACAAATGCAGCTAAATCCTGTCGATACAGGATTTTTTTGCGTCAACCACCAACCACATGTAATCATGAGAAAATGGAGTATTTCACCTGTTAGTGTAGGGAATATTGGAAATGGTAACGCCATCATGCCGTGTCTGTGAAAACTGTGCTGCAAAGCACAGCATTTTTGCAAAAGCTTGTTTAGTATTTGACATGGGATGTGGTATAATAAGCCCGTATGTGATTTCGGCTAAAAACCATAGACACAACCCAAACCCCTAGGAGGATTGAAACCATGCCATTAGTATCTATGACAGACATGTTGAACAAAGCACTTGAAGGAAAATATGCAGTTGGTCAATACAACATCAACAACCTTGAGTGGACTCAAGCGATTCTTACTGCTGCTGAAGAAGAGAAATCCCCAGTAATTCTGGGCGTATCCGAAGGTGCAGCACGTCACATGGGCGGCTTTACTACTGTAGTTAAAATGGTAGAAGGACTCTTGATTGACATGAAAATTTCCGTACCAGTTGCAATCCATCTGGATCACGGTTCAAGCTTCGACAAATGTAAAGAAGCAATCGATGCTGGCTTTACATCCGTTATGATCGACGGTTCCCATCACTCCATCGATGAGAACATCGAAATGACTAAAAAAGTCGTTGAATACGCACACGCTAAAGGCGTTTCTGTAGAAGCTGAAGTTGGTACTGTAGGCGGACAAGAAGACGACGTTATCGGTGGTATTCAATACGCTGACTTGAACGAATGTATCCGCATCGTTAAAGAAACAGGTATCGATACTTTGGCACCAGCTCTGGGTTCCGTTCACGGTCCTTACCAAGGCGAGCCAAACCTCGGCTTCAAAGAAATGGAAGAAGTTCGTGACGCGGTACAAGTTCCACTCGTATTGCACGGTGGTACAGGTATTCCTAAGCACGATATCGATAAAGCAATCTCTTTGGGTACTTCCAAAATCAACGTGAACACAGAGAACCAAATCTCGTTCACAAAAGCAGTTCGTGAAGTGCTTGCAGCAAAACCAAACGCTTACGATCCACGTACGTTCATCGTACCAGGCCGTGATGCAATCAAAGAAACTGTTAAAGGTAAAATCCGTGAGTTTGGTTCCAACAACAAAGCGTAATTTATCTTTAAAAGTTCCATACTGTGAAATGGAAGAACACCGCCTAGCCGGTGTCTTTCCATTTTCACACCTTATTTCTACATCGTTAGCCATCAGCACGTATTGCCGTTCATCGGCTGCAAAACACGTAGGGGGACATTAAGCTTTATGGAAAAATTAATGATTAGTGGCGGACGTCCGTTACAGGGAACTGTAACTATAAGCGGTGCCAAAAACAGCGCCATTGCGCTTATTCCTGCAGCATTGCTTGCCGAGTCAGAGGTCGTGTTGGATAACTTGCCATTACTCAGTGACGTGGCCGTATATGCAGAAATTTTGGAGGAACTTGGGGCGCGTGTGACTTGGGAAGGTAGTCAGATGAAAATTGATCCTTCTGATATTAAATCCATTCCGATGCCAAACGGTCCTGTGAAGAAACTTCGTGCTTCTTATTATATGATGGGAGCACTGCTTGGACGTTTTAAAGAAGCAACAATAGGTTTGCCCGGAGGTTGTAATTTTGAACCTCGTCCAATTGATCAACACATCAAAGGGTTTGAAGCGCTTGGCGCAACCGTGACGAATGAACATGGCTCTATCCATTTGTATGCCAAAGAGCTACGCGGAGCTAAAATATATCTTGATGTAAGCAGTGTTGGTGCAACCATCAACATTATGCTGGCGGCCACTCGTGCCAAAGGCTCTACAATTATTGAAAATGCGGCTAAAGAGCCTGAGATTATAGATGTAGCAACACTTTTGAATTCTATGGGTGCCAGCATCAAAGGTGCAGGTACAGAAACGATTCGAATCGAAGGGGTCTCGGAGCTTAAGGGTTGCCGTCACTCCATTATTCCGGATCGGATTCAAGCGGGCACGTATATGATCGCTGCGGCGGCCACGCGCGGAGATGTACTCATTGATAATGTCATTCCCAAACATCTGGAGGCTTTAACGGCCAAGTTGCTGGAGATGGGAGTGGGTATCGAGGAGCTGGACGAAAGTATTCGGGTTATTGGACAGCCGCAGTACAGTCATGTTGATGTAAAGGCGCTGGTATATCCAGGATTCCCTACCGACCTGCAGTCCCCAATGACCAGTGTATTAACACAAGCGAACGGTGTAAGTGTACTGAGTGACTTTGTATACAGCAATCGGTTCAAACATGTGCCTGAACTGGTTCGTATGGGCGCCAAAATCCGTGTGGAAGGCCGATCAGCCATTATTGAAGGCAGTGCACTGAATGCGGCTAAAGTAAAAGCGTCGGATCTTCGTGCTGGTGCAGCACTAGTCATCGCGGGACTTACCGTCAGTGAAGGAGTTACTGAGGTGACGGGAGTTGAGTTTATTGATCGTGGTTACGATCATTTGGTGACCAACCTACGTTTGCTTGGTGCAGACGTGTGGCGGGAAACCGAATAGGTATTGATTAAGGCGCAGCATCGCAAATATTCCCGCTTGAAGCGTGTTTTGTAGCGGTGCTGCATAACCTATAGTAGAATAGGGTATACTATTCTAATAGATTTTGTATTCTCTTCCGGATATGATGAACTGTAACAGGTTCTCGTTTCGGAGGGTCTTTTTTTGAAATAAACATCATAAGGCTTTAGAACACATCATTTCTTATATTGTTTTTGAAAATCATTCCCTTTCTCCAATCCCCGGATTTGTTTGAACCTGCGCTTCATAGCCGGTCTTCCCGGATCGATCGCCCCATGTTTGGAGTTCACTCATTAAGGATTATGCCATGTAATGGCCATTCCACCCGGAAACTTACACACCAAGACATGTATTTGCATTATAACGGTTACATTCCGTACAATGGATAGAAGAGATTGTGGTAGAACTGCTTTCTATGGCTTGAATTAGCTAACGAAACTATCCATTTCACGGACTCATTAATTGAATAGGTGGTTATTATATGGATCTGCAAATTTCCGATTTGGAAGAAATGAAATTAACGGACCTCTATAAGCTGGCGAAAAAATACCAGATTCCTTATTACGGGACCCTTAAAAAGAAAGAATTAATCTTTGCAATACTCCGTGCGCAAGCGGAACAAAGTGGTTTGATGTTTATGCAGGGCGTGCTCGAGATTTTACCTGAAGGTTACGGCTTCTTGAGGCCAATCAACTATTTGCCAAGTACAGAAGATATTTATATCTCGGCCTCACAGATTCGCAAGTTTGATTTACGCACGGGTGACCTTGTATCAGGTAAGTGTCGAACGCCAAAAGAAAATGAGAGATATTTCGGTTTATTGCAAGTTAACGCTGTGAATGGTGAGAATCCATCGGCGGCTGCGGAGAGACTTCACTTCCCGGCATTAACCCCATTGTATCCGCAGAAGAAACTGGTTCTTGAAACATCCCCGAGCCATTTATCCACACGTATTATGGATGTGCTTGCCCCTGTAGGGTTGGGACAACGTGGATTGATCGTAGCACCTCCCAAAGCCGGTAAAACGCTTCTCCTCAAAGAAATTGCCAACAGCATCTCAACTAACAATCCAGAAATTGAACTTTTTGTCCTGTTGATTGATGAACGTCCAGAAGAAGTAACGGATATGTCTCGTTCGGTAAAAGGTGAAGTTGTCGCTTCCACGTTTGATGAGTTGCCCGAGAATCATATCAAAGTAGCGGAACTGGTGCTGGAGCGCGCTCTGCGTTTGGTTGAAGCCAAAAAGGATGTCGTTATTTTGCTCGATAGTATCACACGTCTGGCTCGTGCATATAACCTGGTGATTCCACCATCTGGACGTACACTAAGTGGTGGTATTGATCCAGCAGCATTCCATCGTCCAAAGCGTTTCTTTGGTTCTGCTCGTAACGTGGAGGAAGGCGGTAGCTTGACTATTTTGGCAACAGCGTTGATTGATACGGGGTCGCGTATGGATGACATCATTTATGAAGAATTTAAAGGTACGGGTAATATGGAGCTTCATCTGGATCGCAAATTGGCTGAACGCCGTATTTTCCCTGCCATCGATATTCGCCGTTCCGGTACACGCCGTGAAGAGGTATTGCTTAGCAAGGAAGAGCTGGATACGATCTGGGCTATTCGTAAAAATATGAATGATTCCCATGACTTCGTTGAAGGTTTCCTGAAAAAACTACGCAACAGTAAAACGAATGCCGAGTTCCTGGCTGCGTTTGACGCGGCTGGCAATGCGCCCTCCAGCAATGCTGGAACGACGACAACTCGCCGTTCCCCAAGACAAACGGCTACATCAGGAACATCGAATTAACATTTGAACTGCAGTTTGAATTCGTATAACGTAGCCATGATCGTTGTAAGATAAAGATGTGGCTGACTGTACAATCAACTGACTGCAATATAATATACTCGTCGTCAGGTTTAACCCAATAGATGTGAGGAGAACATCATGTATTTAGTATACGCAGATGAAAAAGGTAATGTTTTTGATCATCCCTCCCTGTACGGACTCGCCCGTAGTGGAGATATGATTGTCGAGATAATGGAGGATGAGTTGATTCCTCTGCCGGACGGTGCAACATTGGTTGGTCTTCCAAGCACCCGTCCTATCGGTATGGACCCGGATACAGGCGAGATGTTGCCGTTGCCGAGTGATACACAAGCTGTAGGGGCTCTGTTGCCGCAAGGTTTTACGCGTCTGTGCTTGCCGGGTTACGTAAAAACGGATAAGGATTACAAGCTGCCGTTGTTTGGATACTCGGCTGTCGTTTGGAAAGATGGCGGTTTCTACGTTACGGCTTCCCAGTCCGATATTCCTGAGAAGTGGAATCCGATGAACTGTGATCGTGACGATGTGCGCTCTGGGGTTAAACGATTTACGGAGAAGTATCCAGAGAACCGTTTATACACCCACCTGTCCAATTGTGCACTGGGTTATGAGTGTCTCACGTCTTCCAACACATTCTTGAATCGTTGGGAAGGCGGCGTTCCTGTATCATACTCATGTAATGCTGGTTGTTTCGGTTGTATCTCTGAACAGCCGGATGACAGTGGATTTGTATCACCTCAAACACGGATGAATTTCCGTCCTCGTGTAGATGAGATCGTTGAAGTGATGCTGGAACATCTGAAAACACCCGAATCTATTATTAGCTTCGGACAGGGGTGTGAAGGTGAACCTTCCACACAGGCCAAGCTGATCATCGAAGCTATTCGCGAAGTGCGCTCCATTACGGATATGGGTTACATCAACATTAATACCAATGCTGGATTGAATGATCATATCCGCGGAATTGTGGATGCGGGGCTGGATCTGATGCGTGTGAGTACGATCAGTGCATTGGATGATCATTACAACGCGTATTACAAACCTCGTGGATATACATTGGCTAATGTAGAGAAATCAATGAAGTACGCTGCGGAGCAAGGGGTATATACCTCCATTAACTATCTGATCTTCCCGGGTGTAACCGATCGTGAGGAAGAGATCGAGGCAATGATTGAATTTGCACGCCGCACCAACCTGCGATTGATTCAGATGCGTAACCTGAATATTGACCCGGAGAGCTATCTGGAGTTAATTCCGCCAGCACAGGGAGATATTTTGGGAATGAAGCAGATGCTGGAGATATTTGCGGAAGAGTTGCCGGATGTTGTCATCGGGTCGTATACGCATGTTCCACCGGCTGGGATGGCTCGTCCCAAAAAGCTAATTACCTCTTGAATGAATTAGATTGCAACCGGGTTTAGGCCGTGTTATAATCTGCTGTGTTGTGCCATTTACTCTGGGTCCGCTTGAGGCTCAGGGCGGAAAGAGGTGAAAGGTAATGAAAGAAGCAATTCATCCTAAATACACGATTGGTCAAGTATCCTGCGCATGCGGTAATACTTTTGAGACTGGTTCGGTTAAAGAAGGACTTCGTGTAGAGATTTGCTCCGCGTGCCACCCGTTCTTCACAGGTAAACAGAAGTTTATCGATGCTGGCGGCCGTGTGGACCGTTTCAAAAAGAAATACGGAATCTAATCGTACAATTCCTTGTGGATTGTCTAATTATTGTATCCCAATCACCCCTGCTATTTTGGCAGGGGTTTTTAGTTACTTATACAGAGAAGTGTGTGGTTTCCATTTTCCAGCCGGTTGCATTTTGGACTACCTTGCGTTATACTATTTCTTACCGTGCTAGATGGGGAGGTAGCGGTGCCCTGTAACTCGCAATCCGCTATAGCGAGGTTGAATTCCTGTTAGAGGTTTTGTCGATGTGAGGTTTGGTCCCTGAACGTGGTGTTGACGGTTGGGTCCTCCGCAATGAGTACTCATGAACCTGGTCAGGTCCGGAAGGAAGCAGCCATAAGTGAGATCACTCTTGTGCCGGAGGGTTGCCTAGCCTGAGCTATTGTTCAGGGGTGCCGCTTGGATCGCAAATATCGATAGCAGGTGCACGGCTTAACCTTTTAAATTGTAGAGACCTTTGCAGTAGTATAAATGCAGGGGTCTTTTTTGATATGTTAAAAAACCGCTTATGAAATGAGTCAGATAAAGTTTGGATTCACTCTGGAATATAGTATAATGGGGTGACGACAACGGACTCGAATGCGAAGTGGAAGGAAGGTAACGCATCATGGAGCATATCGCGTTATACCGGGCGTGGCGTCCTCAGTCGTTCCAGGATATGGTGGGACAACAACATATTATTCAGACCTTGCAGAACGCGATTCGTGAACAGCGGACCTCCCACGCTTATTTGTTTAGCGGTCCCCGAGGGACGGGGAAGACAAGTGCGGCCAAAATATTGGCCAAGGCTGTAAACTGTGAACGCGGACCTGCAACTGAGCCTTGTAACGAATGTGAGGCTTGCCGCCGAATTACGAACGGCGCTGTTATGGATGTGCAGGAGATTGATGCTGCCTCCAATCGGGGCGTCGAGGAGATCCGCGATCTTCGGGAAAAGGTGAAGTATGCCCCTACCGAAGTCCGGCAGAAAGTTTATATTATTGATGAAGTGCACATGTTGACGACAGAGGCGTTCAATGCTTTGCTCAAAACATTGGAGGAGCCGCCGCCACATGTAATGTTTATTTTAGCAACGACAGAACCGCATCGTCTGCCTGCTACCATTATATCGCGTTGTCAGCGATTTGATTTTCGCCGCGTATCTCTGGAAGAACAGACAGCCAGATTGACTTTGATCTGTGAACAGGAAGGGATGGAAGCGGATCAAGATGCGTTGCAGTACATTGCCCGTCTATCTGATGGTGGGATGAGGGATGCGCTCAGTGTGCTGGATCAAATCTCTTCATTTACCGATGGGAAAGTAACTTATCAGCAGGTTATGGACATGACAGGCGGTATTCCTTCAGAGCAATTTGCCAAGCTCGCATCCTCCTTGCTCAAAGGGGATGTCGGTTATATTTTGCAGATGATCGAGGGCTTTATGCATGAAGGCAAGAGTGCGGACAAATGTATGGAGAATCTGCTCTACTATTTCCGGGATTTACTGATGATCAAGATGGTGCCAGATGCGGACAAACTGACGGATCGGGTGTTGAACCCGGAATCGTTTCGAGATATGGCGGAATCGTTTACGAAGGAACAGTTGTTTCAGATGATCGATACGCTGAATCGGTACCAGAGTGAGATGAAATATGCAGTTCAGCCGCAGACATTGTTTGAGGTGGCTCTGCTTAAACTGTGTAGTATCCCGGCTATGGGCGGAGCTGCTTCATCGGTTGGAGTGACTTCTCCTTCTGCACCCGCTGATACTGGAGAGATCAATCGATTGAAACAGCAGCTTGCTGAGCTGGAGAAAAAGCTAGATCGGGCGCTCAAGAGTGGTCTGTCAGGTGGGGATGCGGCTTCAAATGCTCCTGCACGACCGGCAACACGTGCGCCAATGTCCAGAGCGAACGCTCCGGTGAAGCTTCCGGCGAATTTGGATCAATATATCGCGCGCAAAGGATCTCCAGAATTCACGGAGATTAGCAAAAAATGGAGCCAGATTTTGCAACGTGTCAAAGAAGAGAAAGTTACGGTTCATGCCTGGTTTATGGATGGAGAGCCGGTTTCACTGCTCGAAGACAATGTGCTGGTTGCTTTTAAGAACAACATCCACCGTGAAACAACCGAAAAACAGGCGAATCGTGATGTCATTGAGCGGGTCCTTTCGGAACAGCTTGGGCGTCCGGCTCGACTTGTGACGATGATGCTTAGAGACTGGACGGGTGCGATGGAAGGAACTTCTGAAACGCCAAAGGAGGATTTTAAGCTTGAACCAGAGCATGAAGACGGTGGTTCAGGCGATAAACAGCCTTGGATTGATGAAGCTATTCAGTTATTTGGCGAAGATCTCGTAGTCATTAAAGAGTAGTACATTACGATGTAATGTGTATAATTTGAGATAACTATATTAAAGGAGATGACGGATATGAATAACATGAACCAAATGATGAAACAAGTGAAGAAAATGCAGGAGCAAATGCTGAAGGCACAGGAAGAACTCGCGGACAAAACGGTTCAAGGTACTTCTGGCGGCGGAGTGGTAACTGCTGAAGTTAACGGGCATAAAAAACTGCTCGCCATCACGATCAAGCCTGAAGCCGTAGATCCGGATGATGTTGAAATGCTTCAAGACCTTGTCATGACTGCTGTGAATGACGCTTTGACCAAAGCAGATGAAATTGCGAATCAGGATATGGGTAAATTCACGGGCGGCATGAAAATTCCGGGGTTATTTTAGTATAAACTGATCCTGTCAAAAGGAGACACAACCGATTGTATTATCCTGAACCGATAGCCAAGCTGATTGATGCCTTCACCCGTCTTCCTGGGGTGGGTCCGAAGACAGCGGCTCGTTTAGCTTTTCATGTGCTTAACATGAAGGAAGATGACGTTATTGATTTTGCCAAAGCGCTCGTGAGTGTGAAGCGTAATCTCCATTACTGTTCTGTGTGCTGTAATATTACAGATACAGACCCTTGCCGGATATGTCAGGATAAGTCGAGAGATGTGTCCGTCATCTGTGTAGTCCAAGATTCGAAAGATCTGGTAGCTATGGAGCGGACTAAGGAATTCGATGGGTACTACCATGTGTTGCAGGGGGCAATTTCTCCAATGGAGGGAATTGGTCCGGATGATATACGCTTGAAAGAGCTGTTAACTCGTTTGAGTGATGAGCGGGTAAAAGAATTGATTTTGGCGACTAATCCCAATATTGAGGGAGAAGCTACGGCGATGTACATTTCCCGCCTAGTGCGTCCGTTTGAAATTAGTGTGACCCGTATTGCTCACGGATTGCCCGTGGGCGGCGATCTGGAGTATGCAGATGAAGTTACACTTTCGAAGGCGCTGGAAGGACGCAGAGAGATGCGCTAATGTATCTAGTTGCGTGTGAGTTTGATAAGGGTGTCGTTCGTATAGAAGACAATCCAATAAATTGATTTATATTGCAAGAGAGAGCCGTGAGCTCTCTCTTTTTTTTATTATAAAAGTAGATGTCCGAGTTCTAAGTTTGTCCCTTCCTTGATATGTATGAGAGTGTGTTATACGGATGGATAAGGGAGGGTGTTTATGTTGATATGGCGAAAATTAAGGGACGGGAAGAAGAGAGAGCTTGCGAAACTGGAGGCGGAGTTGGTGTATGTGGATGTGCAGAAGGCCAAACAAGAGTGGGAACGTGCGATGCGACAGTTTGAGGATGCTCTGGGAGAGGATGAGATCGATTATGCCATCTATGTGCTTGAAGCGGCCGAGAGGAAATACCAAATTCATTTGAAACGGGCCAAACGGTTGAATGGGATGGATGTGGCTACTACCGATCGAGAACTCAGTGTGTAATTAGAGTCAGTTGGCTGAGTATACAGATGATTTTATATATAGCTGGAGGTGGAATGTATGAAGAGTGTTATTCTGGGAAGCATATTGGTTGCCTCTCTGTTGGCACTGGTTGCTGTTTTGTTTAGAAAACGCTTAGGCTTATCAATCTTTACATCAATCGGAATTCATGTGGTGCTTGCGGCCGCTGGGATATATGTCGTAAATTACTCGGGTTGGATAACAGGAATTTATATCCCTTTAAATCCTGCAACAATAGGTACAGTTACTGTTCTGGGACTCCCGGGGGTTGGTCTGTTATTGGGGTTGAAAATTTCTTTATTCGGGTAGTTGACTACCGAGCAATGTATATGGTACATTATATCTCGTTGCTTTGCTTGCTTGGTTACACGCTTTGCTTGAAACAAATGAAGTTCATTACGAACTTCAAAAATAATTTCAAAAAAAGGCTTGACCAAAACAAACGAAGTATGATATATTATAAAAGTCGCCGCTGAGACAAAATGGTGATGAAAAAAAGAAGTTTGATCTTTGAAAACTGAACAACGAGTGAGTATCGATCTTGCTTGCAAGATCAAAAATGAGATTTTTAATCTCGTCAGATTCAAAATGAGCTTATCGCTCTTTTCAATAACTTTATTGGAGAGTTTGATCCTGGCTCAGGACGAACGCTGGCGGCATGCCTAATACATGCAAGTCGAGCGGACTTGAAGAGAAGCTTGCTTCTCGGATGGTTAGCGGCGGACGGGTGAGTAACACGTAGGCAACCTGCCCTCAAGCTTGGGACAACTACCGGAAACGGTAGCTAATACCGAATACTTGTTTTCTTCGCCTGAAGAGAACTGGAAAGACGGAGCAATCTGTCACTTGGGGATGGGCCTGCGGCGCATTAGCTAGTTGGTGAGGTAACGGCTCACCAAGGCGACGATGCGTAGCCGACCTGAGAGGGTGATCGGCCACACTGGGACTGAGACACGGCCCAGACTCCTACGGGAGGCAGCAGTAGGGAATCTTCCGCAATGGGCGAAAGCCTGACGGAGCAATGCCGCGTGAGTGATGAAGGTTTTCGGATCGTAAAGCTCTGTTGCCAGGGAAGAACGCTTGGGAGAGTAACTGCTCTCAAGGTGACGGTACCTGAGAAGAAAGCCCCGGCTAACTACGTGCCAGCAGCCGCGGTAATACGTAGGGGGCAAGCGTTGTCCGGAATTATTGGGCGTAAAGCGCGCGCAGGCGGTCATGTAAGTCTGGTGTTTAATCCCGGGGCTCAACCCCGGATCGCACTGGAAACTGTGTGACTTGAGTGCAGAAGAGGAGAGTGGAATTCCACGTGTAGCGGTGAAATGCGTAGAGATGTGGAGGAACACCAGTGGCGAAGGCGACTCTCTGGGCTGTAACTGACGCTGAGGCGCGAAAGCGTGGGGAGCAAACAGGATTAGATACCCTGGTAGTCCACGCCGTAAACGATGAGTGCTAGGTGTTAGGGGTTTCGATACCCTTGGTGCCGAAGTTAACACATTAAGCACTCCGCCTGGGGAGTACGGTCGCAAGACTGAAACTCAAAGGAATTGACGGGGACCCGCACAAGCAGTGGAGTATGTGGTTTAATTCGAAGCAACGCGAAGAACCTTACCAGGTCTTGACATCCAACTAACGAGGCAGAGATGCGTTAGGTGCCCTTCGGGGAAAGTTGAGACAGGTGGTGCATGGTTGTCGTCAGCTCGTGTCGTGAGATGTTGGGTTAAGTCCCGCAACGAGCGCAACCCTTATATTTAGTTGCCAGCATTTCGGGTGGGCACTCTAGATAGACTGCCGGTGACAAACCGGAGGAAGGTGGGGATGACGTCAAATCATCATGCCCCTTATGACCTGGGCTACACACGTACTACAATGGCCGGTACAACGGGCTGCGAAATCGCGAGATGGAGCCAATCCCAACAAAGCCGGTCTCAGTTCGGATTGCAGGCTGCAACTCGCCTGCATGAAGTCGGAATTGCTAGTAATCGCGGATCAGCATGCCGCGGTGAATACGTTCCCGGGTCTTGTACACACCGCCCGTCACACCACGAGAGTTTATAACACCCGAAGTCGGTGGGGTAACCGCAAGGAGCCAGCCGCCGAAGGTGGGATAGATGATTGGGGTGAAGTCGTAACAAGGTAGCCGTATCGGAAGGTGCGGCTGGATCACCTCCTTTCTATGGAGAATCGTCTTCTGCAACGAAGACATTCAAATCTAAAATCTAGCCAGGTCGGCTAGTTACTCACTCGTTGCTCAGTTTTGAGAGCTCAAATTCTCAAACGTTTGGTGGCGATAGCGAAGGGGTTCCACACGTTCCCATCCCGAACACGACCGTTAAGCCCTTCAGCGTCGATGGTACTTGGACCGCAGGGTCCTGGGAGAGTAGAACGCCGCCAAGCGTAACCCATTATGGGTTCAAAACTTATATAAATGTGGGCCCTTAGCTCAGTTGGTTAGAGCGCACCTCTGATAAGGGTGAGGCCGGTGGTTCGAGTCCACCAGGGCCCACCATTTTAACATCTAAATAATGTATGGGGCCATAGCTCAGCTGGGAGAGCGCCTGCCTTGCAAGCAGGAGGTCAGCGGTTCGATCCCGCTTGGCTCCACCAACAAGATTTACAAGCTTGTTCTTTGAAAACTAGATATCGAAACGAAACAAACGCGAATTAGAACATTCCTTTTTAGCTGAACTTGTGTATAACAAGTTTCAATAAAAACGGTAGATTGCTGGAGCGAGTGATCGAAATGGAACGACTTTTGGCTTTGCGCAAGCAAACCGAGGGAAGTGACAGCTCGAACACGAGCGCAATGGTTAAGCTACTAAGAGCACACGGAGGATGCCTAGGCGCTAGGAGCCGATGAAGGACGTGGCGAACAACGAAACTGCCTCGGGGAGCTGTAAGCAAGCTTTGATCCGGGGATGTCCGAATGGGGAAACCCAGCTGGGGTAATATCCAGTTACTCTTGTCTGAATACATAGGGCAAGTAGAGGCATACCAGGGGAACTGAAACATCTAAGTACCCTGAGGAAGAGAAAACAATAGTGATTCCGTCAGTAGCGGCGAGCGAACGCGGAGAAGCCCAAACCAAAGAGCTTGCTCTTTGGGGTTGTGGGACGTCTCACATGGAGTTACAAAGGAACCGGTTAAGCGAAGAGGTCTGGAAAGGCCCGCCAAAGAAGGTAAAAGCCCTGTAATTGAAAGTCTGTTCCCTCCGAGACGGATCCCGAGTAGTGCGGGGCACGTGAAACCCCGTATGAATCCGGCAGGACCATCTGCCAAGGCTAAATACTTCCTAGCGACCGATAGTGAAGCAGTACCGTGAGGGAAAGGTGAAAAGCACCCCGGAAGGGGAGTGAAATAGAACCTGAAACCGTGTGCTTACAAAAAGTCAGAGCCCGTTTTAGGGGTGATGGCGTGCCTTTTGTAGAATGAACCGGCGAGTTACGTTCCCGTGCAAGGTTAAGGTGAAGAGCCGGAGCCGCAGCGAAAGCGAGTCTGAATAGGGCGACTATAGTACGTGGACGTAGACCCGAAACCGGGTGATCTACCCCTGTCCAGGGTGAAGGTGCGGTAACACGCACTGGAGGCCCGAACCCACGCATGTTGAAAAATGCGGGGATGAGGTGGGGGTAGCGGAGAAATTCCAATCGAACTCGGAGATAGCTGGTTCTCCCCGAAATAGCTTTAGGGCTAGCCTCGGAAAACAGAGTCGTGGAGGTAGAGCACTGATTGGGTGCGGGGCCCGCAAGGGTTACCAAGCTCAGTCAAACTCCGAATGCCATAGACTTACTTCCGGGAGTCAGACAGTGAGTGCTAAGATCCATTGTCAAAAGGGAAACAGCCCAGACCATCAGCTAAGGTCCCCAAGTGTGTGTTAAGTGGGAAAGGATGTGGAGTTGCACAGACAACCAGGATGTTGGCTTAGAAGCAGCCACCATTGAAAGAGTGCGTAATAGCTCACTGGTCGAGTGACTCTGCGCCGAAAATGTAACGGGGCTAAACACACCACCGAAGCTATGGCTTGATGCTTTGCATCAGGGGTAGGGGAGCGTTGTATAAGGGTTGAAGGTGTACCGTAAGGAGCGCTGGACATTATACAAGTGAGAATGCCGGTATGAGTAACGAAAAGATCAGTGAGAATCTGATCCGCCGAAAGCCTAAGGGTTCCTGAGGAAGGCTCGTCCGCTCAGGGTAAGTCGGGACCTAAGGCGAGGCCGAAAGGCGTAGTCGAAGGACAACAGGTCGAAATTCCTGTACCACCGTAAATCGTTACGAGCGATGGGGGGACGCAGTAGGGTAGTGACGCAGGCTGATGGATGCCTGTCCAAGCAGTAAGGCTGGTTAGTAGGCAAATCCGCTAACCGTAAGGCTGAGCTGTGATGGGGAGTGAAAATTACAGTAGCGAAGGTCATGATCTCACACTGCCAAGAAAAGCCTCTAGCCAGATGAAGGTGCCCGTACCGCAAACCGACACAGGTAGGCGAGAAGAGAATTCTAAGGCGCGCGGAAGAACTCTCGTTAAGGAACTCGGCAAAATGACCCCGTAACTTCGGGAGAAGGGGTGCCCCGGTAGTGTGAATAGCACGAGGGGGCCGCAGTGAAAAGGCCCAAGCGACTGTTTAGCAAAAACACAGGTCTGTGCGAAGCCGTAAGGCGAAGTATACGGGCTGACGCCTGCCCGGTGCTGGAAGGTTAAGGGGAGTGGTTAGGGAGTAATCCCGAAGCTGTGAACCGAAGCCCCAGTAAACGGCGGCCGTAACTATAACGGTCCTAAGGTAGCGAAATTCCTTGTCAGGTAAATTCTGACCCGCACGAATGGCGTAACGACTTGGGCGCTGTCTCAACGAGAGATCCGGTGAAATTTTAATACCTGTGAAGATGCAGGTTACCCGCGACAAGACGGAAAGACCCCATGGAGCTTTACTGCAGCTTGATATTGAATTTGGGTACGATCTGTACAGGATAGGTGGGAGCCTTTGAAGCGTGAGCGCCAGCTTGCGTGGAGGCACCGTTGGGATACCACCCTGATCGTATCTAGGTTCTAACCTGGTACCGTAAACCGGTGCGGGGACAGTGTCAGGTGGGCAGTTTGACTGGGGCGGTCGCCTCCTAAAGAGTAACGGAGGCGCCCAAAGGTTCCCTCAGAATGGTTGGAAATCATTCGAAGAGTGCAAAGGCATAAGGGAGCTTGACTGCGAGACCTACAAGTCGAGCAGGGACGAAAGTCGGGCTTAGTGATCCGGTGGTACCGCATGGAAGGGCCATCGCTCAACGGATAAAAGCTACCCTGGGGATAACAGGCTTATCTCCCCCAAGAGTCCACATCGACGGGGAGGTTTGGCACCTCGATGTCGGCTCATCGCATCCTGGGGCTGAAGTAGGTCCCAAGGGTTGGGCTGTTCGCCCATTAAAGCGGTACGCGAGCTGGGTTCAGAACGTCGTGAGACAGTTCGGTCCCTATCTGTCGTGGGCGTAGGAAATTTGAGAGGAGCTGTCCTTAGTACGAGAGGACCGGGATGGACGTACCGCTGGTGTACCAGTTGTTCCGCCAGGAGCACCGCTGGGTAGCTATGTACGGACGGGATAAGCGCTGAAAGCATCTAAGCGTGAAGCCCCCCTCAAGATGAGATTTCCCAGTATGTAAGACCCCTTGAAGACGACGAGGTAGATAGGCTGGGGGTGGAAGTGCAGCAATGCATGGAGCTGACCAGTACTAATCGGTCGAGGGCTTATCCAATAGCAAGTTTTGATCGCGTGTGTTTCGTTTCGAATCTAGTTTTCAAGGAGCAATCCTTGTACAACGTTGAGATTGTCTTTGGAGAGATACCCAAGTGGCTATAAGGGGACCCTCTGCTAAGGGGTTAGGCTGAGTAATCGGTGCGAGGGTTCGAATCCCTCTCTCTCCGCCATCTTTACCTAAGGATGGACAAGCAATCGAAACATTTATAATATGGCGGTGTAGCTCAGCTGGCTAGAGCGTACGGTTCATACCCGTAAGGTCGGGGGTTCGATCCCCTCCGCCGCTACCATATTACCCAGGAGGCTTAGCTCAGCTGGGAGAGCATCTGCCTTACAAGCAGAGGGTCGGGGGTTCGATCCCCTCAGCCTCCACCATATACGCCGGTGTAGCTCAACTGGTAGAGCAACTGACTTGTAATCAGTAGGTTGGGGGTTCAAGTCCTCTCGCCGGCACCATTAATGCCTGGAACCGTGGTGTAGTTGGCCTAACATGCCTGCCTGTCACGCAGGAGATCGCGGGTTCGAATCCCGTCGGTTCCGCCATTAATCTAAAATTAAATACGGCTCGGTAGCTCAGTCGGTAGAGCAGAGGACTGAAAATCCTCGTGTCGGCGGTTCGATTCCGTCCCGAGCCACCTTTTATCCTTGGAGGATTAGCGAAGTGGCCAAACGCATCAGACTGTAAATCTGCTCCCGTACGGGTTCGGTGGTTCGAATCCATCATCCTCCACCAGTTTTATGAGTCATTAGCTCAGTTGGTAGAGCACCTGACTTTTAATCAGGGTGTCGAAGGTTCGAATCCTTCATGACTCATCTTTAAATAAAGAGTGATCGATCATAATAATGATCGATCACTCTTTTTGTTTACACTGATATATTCAAGAATTGTGGATACAGAGCAGTAAACATCAAGATATGATAAAATGATGATAAAAATAAAGCAGAGTGGTGAAGTTCATTAGATGAAGCTCATACCTGATTTAAAACAGCAAATTGAAGTTATTATAGGCACCACATTGGATGAATATGAAATTACGATGCATGAGTGGATACAATCCATTGATCATTTAATTGGCTTGGATGAAAATAAACCGCAGCATATTCTAAATAGAGCGAGTAAAGGTGAGCGTGGTTCATTAGAAAGTTCTTCAATATCTTCTGATGTTCTGAGTTTACACCATGGTGAGCGCGTCTTTTTCAAAGTTGGCATAAATGAGCAGGTAAAAACCGTTCTGTGCTGGGGATGTGATGCGGCATCTATTACAATGGAGACTCGCCGTCTAATTGAATTACTGATTCTTAATAAGTTTATTACGAGTCAAGGCGATAATTCATCGCTATTCAAGAATGATACCGATAAACAATTATTTTCGCTGGGAATATGGCTTAAGGATCAGATTAAAGAGTACGATGCGGGCAGTTTCGATCCACTGCCTGATTCGTTTGCTTCTATTGCAGGATTTCAGGAGGAGAAAGTTCTTTTTCTGTTGCAGGGTGAGACTCCGGATTCTCAGCGTGTTGACTCTATAGTTTTGAATAAGTTGCTCGAAAGTTATTTTGGTGAAGACATCACACTAATCCCGTTGGGTGAGCAAGAATGGCTCTTCATGGGAGACGAAGAGATTGTTACCGGTGAGGCCGATGAAGATACAGCAGAGGCGAGAAAAGAGTCACTTAACGCTTTTTGTATGGGACTGTATGAGCTTGTGGCCAGTGAGTTCGCCGGCGTTTTCCACTTGTCAGCTTCGCTACCGTGTATTCCCAAAGAGGCGTTGCTTCAGGTGACATTCCTTCTTCAGGAAAGCATGGAGCTTGGTCGCTCTTTCCACGTTACACAGCATATCCACCTTCCTTGGAATCTGCAACTAGAGCAATTGGTGGCTAGTATTTCTGAGCAACAGCGAATGCGTTTTATCCGGGAAACGGGAAAGGATACGACGCTCTTTAACGACAGCGAGACGTTGGCTACATTGGAGACCTTCTTCAGTTTAGACTGTAACGTGAGCGAGACAGCAAAGCGTTTGTTTATCCATCGTAATACGCTGGTGTACCGTCTGGATAAGATTAAACAAGAGATTGGTTATGATGTAAGACACTTTAAAAGTGCGATCGTTGTGCAACTTTTACTTCTAATGTACAAAGTGACGAAAAAGGCTTAATATTTTTGTGCAGTTTGCGAATAGTCAGATAACCAACCGATAGGGTATTATAAAACTACAAATTGTATTCGATTACAAAATGATCTCTGAGGAGGCAACAATCATGGCAGGAGTACGTTTAGAGCATATTTTCAAAAAATACCCGGGTTCTGATAAAGCAACTGTAGTTGACATTAACCTGGACATTAAAGATAAAGAGTTTCTGGTACTGGTAGGTCCGTCCGGTTGTGGTAAATCAACAACACTGCGTATGATCGCAGGCCTTGAGGAAATTTCTGAAGGTAAACTCTATATCGGTGACCGTGTCGTTAATGATGTTGCACCTAAAGACCGCGATATCGCGATGGTATTCCAATCTTACGCCTTGTATCCGCATATGAGCGTATATCAAAACATGGCATTTGGTTTGAAATTGCGTAAGGTTAAAAAAGATGAGATCGACAAACGTGTACGTGAAGCAGCTAAAATCCTCGACATCGAGCACTTGCTTGAGCGTAAGCCTAAAGCATTGTCCGGTGGTCAACGTCAACGTGTCGCTTTGGGACGTGCGATTGTCCGTGATCCACAAGTCTTCTTGATGGATGAGCCTCTCTCCAACTTGGATGCGAAACTTCGTGGACAAATGCGTGCGGAAATCACTAAGCTTGCTAAACGTTTGGAAACAACCGTTATCTACGTAACGCATGACCAGATCGAAGCAATGACGATGGGTGACCGGATCGTAGTTATGAAGGATGGTATCATCCAACAAGCAGCTTCTCCTGAAGAGCTGTACAACCACCCGGCGAACCTGTTCGTAGCTGGTTTCATCGGTTCCCCGACAATGAACTTCATCTCGGGTAAACTGGCTGAGCAAGGTGCGAGTCTTCACTTCGTAGCTCCTGGTGTGGATGTTGAAATCCCGCAAGGTAAAGCACAAGTGCTGAAATCCAGAGGATATGTTGGTAAAGAAGTTATTCTGGGTGTTCGTCCAGAAGACATTCACGAAGAGCCAGTATTCCTGGAAGCTTCCCCGAACTCTGTATTCTCTACTCACGTAGATGTAACAGAGAACCTGGGTCACGAAATGCTCCTTTACTTGAGCGGTGTAGGTAACGACACTACAATTGCACGTGTAGACGGACGTTCTAACACTCGTGATGGTTCCACAGTTAAAATGGCCATTGACATGAACAAAGTTCATATCTTTGACAAGGAATCCGAAGTTAACGTACTTCTTCAAGACTAATTCTACTGAAGGTTCCTCGGTAACGATGGAATCTGGAAGTAACGTAATTATATAATGTAAATCGAGCCCCTTCCGTTTTCGCTGGAAGGGGCTTTTTTCAAAAATGCAAGGGATGATGAATACGTTCGGGTGGAAATATAGTGCAGATAGAGCAAGGAGTCTGCGATTGCAATCGATCCCAAATTCATTTAAGATTATTTGAAGGTCTGTCTTCAAAATGTTGCATGTTGGAGTATTATTAGAGCGATATTTTACAGGCGAAGTGACCTGGTTATGAATGTTGTTGTGAATACGCTAATAATGGAAAGAAACGATACACGAATGGGTACATAGAGGCACAGCGAATGCTGAAAGGAAGAGACAAATGGCGAAAAAAGTGAAAGTATCCGAATTGGTACAGCAGTTTCAGATGGAAGTGGTGTCGGGGTCACAGGGTTTGAAAAGGTTTATCACGGTAGATGATCTTAACCGTCCTGGCCTGGAGATGGCCGGTTACTTTGAATATCATCCAAAAGAGCGGGTGCAACTCCTGGGAAGAACAGAGCTGGCCTTTTTTGCAATGTTGCCTGAACATGAGCGCCGTGAACGTATGCAGCGTCTATGCACAGAGGAAACACCTTGTATTGTGGTTACACGTGGACTCGAAGTTCCTCAGGAACTGATCGATATCAGTGAAGAACAGAATCTGGCTGTGCTTCGTAGCAATATGGCGACAACGATTCTATCCAGCCGCATTACTGGTTTTCTGGAAGGTAAGTTGGCGCCGACAGCCACCATTCACGGTGTATTGTGTGATGTGTATGGTGTAGGTATGTTGATCACAGGCAGTAGCGGTATTGGTAAAAGTGAAACTGCGCTTGAACTTGTTAAACGCGGTCACCGTCTAATTGCCGATGATGCCGTTGAAATTCGCCAAACCTCCGACTTTCAACTTCACGGTACCGCACCGGAGCTGATCCGTCACCTGCTTGAAATCCGGGGTGTCGGTATTATCAACGTCATGACTTTGTTTGGCGCCGGGGCTGTACGTAATAATAAACGGATTACATTGGTTGTACGTCTTGAAGCATGGCAGCAGGATAAACAGTATGACCGTCTGGGATTGGATGAAGAAACAACGCGTATTATTGATACCGATGTACCCTTGGTTACTATTCCGGTTCGTCCTGGACGAAACTTGGCTGTAATTATTGAGGTGGCGGGCATGAACTATCGCTTAAAACAGATGGGGCTTAATGCTGCACTCCAGTTCACGAACAAGCTGACTGCAACAATTTCAGAAGATATGGAAGATATGGACTAAGGTGGGCTAAGGAAAGTTACCCCGATCAACTGAATAGCAGGGTAGGGGCAATATTAAGCATCAAGCTATAAAATAAAGATTAAAGTTTTCATGAGGCATGACAACTGGGGTCTGCACACCTTCAAACCGGAAGGTGGATAGCAGGCTCCAGACAGTCATGCTTACCGATGTGAATTGATTGATAGGAGTGTGAATGAATGGATACATTATTACTGTTGAACCCGATTGCGTTCTCTATTGGCGCTTTAAAGGTTCACTGGTATGGGCTTATCTTGGGTACTGCGGCGCTGTTAGGGTTGCTGCTTGTTATTCGGGAGGGCAAACGATTTAATATTCCGCAAGAAGTGTTCATGGATATGGTTTTGCTAGGTGTGCCTTCTGCAATTATTGGAGCCCGAATCTACTATGTGGCTTTTAAGTGGGAAGATTATAAGGACAACCTATGGGACGTTTTTAAAATCTGGAATGGCGGTATTGCGATCTATGGCGCACTGATTGGTGCCATTATATGTGCAGTCATTTTCTTCCGTCGTAAAGGATATAACTTCTGGCGTATGGCCGACATCTGTGCACCTGGACTGATCGTTGGACAGATGATTGGACGCTGGGGTAACTTTGTAAATCAGGAGGCGTATGGCGGTCCTGTAGAAGAATCATTTTTAAGAGACAAGCTGCACTTGCCAGACTTTATTGTGAATCAAATGAACGTGGAAGGTGTATTTCATCATCCGGCCTTTTTGTATGAATCCGTATGGAGTTTTGCAGGGCTGATCCTGTTGCTGGTGCTTCGTCGTCAGAAGTTCATGCGTGCAGGCGAGATGTTTATGTCCTATTTCATCTGGTATTCCATCGGACGATTCTTTATTGAAGCTGTGCGTACGGACAGTCTGGGTTTTCAGGCTCCAGAGTGGATCGCTTCTTTGGTGAACGGATTATGGTCTCCAATGACTGCACTCGGCTTCGAACAAGGTTATTTAGATCCAGCGTACGGTAATGTACGAATTTCACAACTGCTTGCGATTGGCATTATTGTTGCCGCTGTTGTGTTTATTGTCGTGAGAAGAGTGACAGGTAAAGCAAGTGCACATTATAGTGATCCGATTGTCTCGTCGAAAGTGGCTGCAGATGATATTGGACATTCAGAAACAGTAGCTGTTGAAGAGGGCAAGGTAACAACAGCACCAAATCAGGCTCAAGATGATCCGAAGCAAGTTGAAGATAAAAAGGAGTAATGCAACGTGATTAATACGGTACTGTTCGATCTGGATGGAACGATTATTGATACCAATGAGCTGATTATCAACTCATTCCTGCATGTTATGGGAGGTTGGGATCATGCTGCCCCGTGGACAAGAGAGCAGATTATTCCGCATATGGGAGGCACATTGGAGCAACAAATGCGAACCTTTTCAGGTCAGGAAGAGGTATCGGAGTACGTCAAAGGTTATCGTGCTTATAATGATATTCACCATGAGGCGATGGTCAGACCCTTCCCCCATGTGATCGAGGTTGTTGAGGCTTTGAATCAGGCAGGGATTACGATGGGTGTGGTGACGACTAAAATTCGTCCTTCTACATTAAAGGTGCTGGAGCGCTTTGATTTGCTTAAATATATGAAGTCCATTGTGACTGTGCAGGATGTAACTCATCCCAAACCTCATGCAGAACCGGTGCAAAAAGCGATGGAGGAACTGGGATCGAACCCAGCTCACACACTGATGATCGGGGACAGTCCTGTCGATATTCAATCGGCGCAAAATGCAGGTGCTCTCTCCGCTGGTGTGGCCTGGTCGCTTAAAGGGGAGCAGGTGCTGAGCGGGTATAAGCCAGATTACATTTTGCATGATATGAGGGATCTACTGGATATGGTTCTTACGGGAACGGGTCGTTCATGAGAAAAGTAACCCGCTATCCGGTAGAAAGTCAAAATGCACTTTGGCATATCTACAAGACAGTGAGCCCGTGGAAGGGCGTTCGTAATTTTATCTGGATTCAGTTGTCACGGTACTGTCCTGTTTTGCCTCTCAAGAACTGGATTTATCGACGCATGCTTGGTATGAAGGTGGGGGAGCATACAGCTTTTGGCCTGATGGTAATGGTGGATGTATTTTTTCCGGAAAAAATAACGATTGGTGAAAATTCAGTGATTGGTTACAATACCACGATTCTGGCTCACGAGTATCTCATTAAAGAGTACAGACTTGGCGATGTCATTATCGGAGACAATGTGCTGATCGGGGCGAATACAACCATTTTGCCAGGGGTAACGATTGGAGACGGAGCGGTAGTTGCTGCCGGAGCGGTAGTTCATAAGGATGTTGCTCCAGGAGCTTTTGTTGGAGGCAATCCCTTGCGTGATTTGTCACGTCCGTCAGGATCGGCGGAAGAAATGGTGTTCAAGACGGAGGAACCTTCTCAGCGAAAGCTACATTAAGCGCGAGGATCATTGTTTGCAAGTGAACGAATGCATGGAGGGAAGAGCTGCTGAGGGCAGCTTTTTTCGTATACAAAACTTGAATTGAAGCAAATGGTTAGGGGCCGTAAGACACGGACAACAGGACAAGTGGGTTTAGATCGGATAGTCACCAAGAGCAGTCATAGCTTAAGATTGTTGACGATTCCGCAGCTTCCATGTTATCATATCCCATATCCTTTAGTTTGTTAGCACTTTACCATGTGAAAGCGAACCGGGTGAAGGTGACAATTAATCTATAGAGTAAACGGGTTATTCTTGTAAAGGTGAAGCGTTCGTTAAGCCAAAGAACATGCGGCTTTACTCAAAATTAGGGTAACTAACATAGAACGGGGATTTGTCATACATAAATCCTTTTGAGATAGAGCGTTAGAGACGATAGAGATGAAAATCTAAATTTAGTTATCGTATTTTAGCAGATGTGAAGATATTATAGTGCAACCTTATATAACAATCCAAATTCATGACTCGGGGTGAATCATTTCCATGTCCAAACCAAAAGGCTTTGAAAAACCAACTGGCTTCCGTGACTATACACCACATGTGGTGTCCAAGCTGCGTAAAATTGAACGAAATGTACTGGATTGCATGGAGCGTTGGGGTTATCGTCAGATCATAACACCAACGATTGAATATTACGACACAGTAGGGGTGGCTAGCTCTACTTCGGATCGCAAATTGTTTAAATTGCTGAACAGCCGGGGAACGACACTGGTTCTACGTTCTGATCTGACAGCTCCGATTGCGCGTGTAGTATCATCGATGCTCAAAGATGAGGCTTTGCCGCTACGTCTGTCCTATCATGCGAATGTATTTCGTTCTATTGAAGAGGAAGCTGGACGGGAGGCTGAATTTTTCCAAACAGGTGTTGAACTTGTAGGAGACGATTCTCCTGAGGCGGATGCTGAAGTAGTTGCATTAGCGATTGCCTCATTGCAGGCAGCGGGTGTATCTTCTTTTAAAATAGCAATGGGTCATATGGGTTTTCTGAATGGACTGCTGGAAGAAGTGATTCCGGGTCAGACGGCTGAGCAGGAACAGTTGAAGGAAGGGCTATTAGGTCGTGATTATGTGGGCTACCGTCAGTCCATTGAAGCTTTGCAACTGGAACCCAAACAAAAACAGCAACTTGAAGCGATTTTACGTCTGCGTGGCGGGAAAGAAATATGCACACATGCGAGCGAACTTAGCTCAAGTGCTGAAGCGGCACAATCTATTGCACATCTGTGTGCAGTGTTTGAAGTATTGGAGGCCTATGGTGTCTCTGAGCATGTGCTGATTGATCTGACGATGATCGGGGATTTCTCCTATTACACAGGCATGACATTTGAAGGTTATGCGGCAGAGCTGGGATCACCTGTGTGTAGCGGCGGACGATATGACAATCTGTTGCAGCAGTTTGGGCGCGCTCTTCCGGCTACAGGATTTGCGTTGAAAACAAACCGGATTATCGATGGTGTTCATGGCATTACGATTGAAGAGACGAAAACGGTACGTATTGAATATAGCCCAGATCGGCGTGCTGAGGCATTGACCGAAGCAGCGAGATTACGAAGTCTAGGTCACAATGTAGTTACATCTCTTCTTGCTAATGAAAAGGCAGAGACGACATCTGTAACAAGCGAAACGACTGCGGATCAGGTGGAGCAGGTCATCATCTATGGATCGAAAAAGGGAGGGAACTAAGATGTCGGATATTCTGAAGGTGGCCATGCCTAAAGGCCGCATCTATAAAAAGGCCTCCAAATTGTTCCGTGAGGCAGGGCTAGACATTCCAGAGGACGTGGACGATACGCGCAAACTGGTGATCGAGGTACCAGAAGCGGGTATGGAATTCATTATGGCTAAACCTGTGGATGTGCCAACGTACGTGGAGTACGGTGTTGCCGATATTGGCATTGTCGGGAAAGACGTGTTGCTTGAAGAGGACCGTGATGTGTATGAACTGCTGAATCTAGGCATTGCCCAGTGCCGTATGTCGGTTATCGGGCTACCGGACTGGAAGGCAGGTATCCAGCAGCGAGTTGCAACCAAATATCCACGAATCGCTTCCCAGTACTTCCGTGAGCAAGGACAACAGGTTGAGGTTATTAAGCTGAACGGATCAATTGAGCTTGCGCCTCTAATCGGACTGGCTGATCGGATTGTCGATCTAGTGGAGACCGGGCAGACGTTACGTGAGAACGGACTTGTGGAAATGACGGAAATTCTGAATATTACTAGCCGTTTGATCGCGAATCGGGTGAGCTACCGGATGAAAAACGCACGTATTCAGGCGCTGTGTGATGCACTTCAATCGGTCATCCCAAGTGGGAATGAGGTTACTGCGGGAAGTGCGAGAAGATAGCGAACAGATCAGTAAAGAACGATAGCGAATAGATTAGTGAGCAGGGATAATGGATAGATAAGTGAGTCAATTGATATGTAAGGAGGTTGTACGCATGAAAATTGTACCGGCACGGGAATTTGATCTGAAGCGGGAAGTGGAGTATGGTACACCGGAGCAAAATGAATCGGTACGGCGAATTGTCGCAGATATTCGCCGGGAAGGTGATGCGGCCCTGCTGCGTTACACGGAGCAGCTGGACCGCACGACGCTGACGGCTGCGCAGTTGCGCGTGCCGCAGGAGGAGCTCCAGGCAGCGTATGCAGCCGTTGAGCCATCTTTTGTAACGGCGATTCGCCAAGCCGCCGTTAACATTCGTGCGTTTCATGAGAAGCAGAAACGCAATTCGTGGATGGACTGGCAGCCGGATGGCAGTCTGCTCGGCCAGGTTATTCGGCCGCTGAAACGAGTCGGCGTGTATGTCCCTGGAGGGAAAGCAGCGTATCCATCGTCGGTGCTGATGAATGTCATTCCGGCACAGGTTGCAGGCGTGCCGGAGATTGTGCTTGTCACACCGCCGGCGACGAACGGCGGTGAAGGTATTAACCCGTACATTCTCGTGGCTGCCGCGGAAGCGGGCGTGAACGAGATGTACCGGGTTGGCGGCGCGCAAGCGATCGCCGCCCTCGCTTACGGCACGGAGAGCATTGCCCCGGTCGACAAGATCTGTGGACCGGGTAATATCTACGTGGCGCTCGCGAAGCGCGAGGTGTACGGGGCAGTCGATATCGACAGTATCGCCGGGCCAAGCGAGATTGTGGTGCTCGCCGATGATACGGCGAACCCGGTGTATGTCGCCGCGGACTTGTTGTCGCAGGCGGAGCACGACGAGATGGCATCGGCCATTCTCGTCACGAATTCGGCCTCGCTGGCGGATGCGGTGCAGGCCGAGGTGCAGCGGCAGCTGGATGTGCTGCCGCGGCGCAATATCGCTTCTGCTTCCGTGGAGCAGCATGGCGCGATTATTGTGGTCGATTCCATCGATGAGGGAATCGATGTCGTGAACCGGCTTGCACCGGAGCATCTGGAGATCATGGTGCAAGAGCCGATGGCTTACGCTGGCCGGATCGAGAATGCCGGTGCGATCTTCCTCGGGCCGTATAGCTCCGAACCGGTTGGCGATTATTTTGCCGGACCGAATCATATTATTCCGACCAATGGAACTGCCCGGTTTAGCTCACCGGTAGATGTGGATGATTTCATCAAAAAATCGAGTCTGATTTATTATAGTAAAGAGGCATTGCTACAGAACGGAGCGGCTATTATCGAATTAGCCCGTCATGAGGGGCTTGAAGGACACGCTCGTGCAATCGCTGTACGTTTAGAACAGGAAGGAAAGGCGGAATCGGACAATGGATAATCAGAATAAGAGTACAGAACAGGGTGTCGAGCTTCAAAATAATGGTGCAGTTCGCCAAGCAGAGGTTGACCGCAAAACGAACGAAACCAATATCCAGCTGTCATTCAACGTAGATGGCACAGGGCAATCAAATATTGAAACGGATGTACCGTTTCTGAACCATATGCTCGATCTGTTCACAAAGCATGGACAATTTGATCTTAACGTACAGGCTCGTGGAGATATTGATATTGATGATCACCACACGGTTGAAGACATCGGCATTTGTCTGGGACAGACGCTGTACCAGGCGCTCGGCGACAAACGTGGTATTAAGCGTTATGCGAGCGTGTTTGTACCGATGGATGAAGCACTCGCGCAAGTTATCATTGATGTGAGTAACCGTCCGCACTTTGAATACCGGGCCGAGTACCCGTCACAACAAGTAGGAAGCTTTTCTACAGAGCTTGTGCATGAATTTCTGTGGAAACTGGCGCTCGAAGCGCGGATTACGCTACATGTCATTGTGCACTACGGTCAGAACACACACCACATGATCGAAGCAGTCTTCAAAGCTCTCGGACGTGCGCTGGATGAAGCAACGATGATCGATCCACGAGTAACCGGCGTGCCCTCCACGAAGGGAGTGCTGTAGACGATGGCGATTGCAATTGTCGATTACGGTATGGGGAACCTGCACAGCGTCGGCAAAGCGGTCGAACGTCTTGGCTATGAAGCGCTGGTCACGGGTGAGCGGGAAGCTATTCTTGCCGCAGATGGCGTTATTCTGCCGGGGGTAGGTGCTTTTGGCGACGCAATGGTGCATTTGCGGGAGACGGGCCTGGATGTGGTCGTTAAAGAAGCGGCGGCTGGAACGAAACCGCTCCTTGGCATTTGTCTAGGCATGCAACTATTATTCAGCTCCAGTGAGGAGCATGGCGAGCATGAGGGGTTGGACATTTTACCGGGCAAAGTAGTGCGCTTCGCACCAAGTGAGCTGAAGGTTCCCCATATGGGATGGAACCGTTTGGAATTTTTACATCCGGAAAATCCGCTCTTCGCAGGTCTGGCTGCAGGCCATGTCTATTTCGTTCACTCTTATCATGCACTTACGGAGAACAAGGGTGATCTGCTCGCCGTTACGGATTACGGACATCCCGTTACAGCGATTGTAGGTAGAGGCTCGAACTTCGGCATGCAGTTCCATCCAGAGAAGAGCGGTGAGCTTGGCATGAAACTACTGGGCAACTTCCTGTCTTTGACGAGCTCAGTAGTTTAACAGCAATATAAGCCTAACCTTTATCACGTATAGCGGTTATTCCAGTAAGCTGTATGTACTGTTATACTCGTCTAAAACAAAATCAGTTTTAAATATATTCAGCTTGAAGTTACATGAACGTTTGAGCAAATTTCAATCGAATCTACACTCAGGAGGACTTGTATGTCATCTTTTATCTTATATCCGGCAATCGATATCCGGGACGGCAAATGTGTAAGACTGGTGCAGGGAGATTATAATCAAGAAACCGTGTACAACGATGACCCGGTTCAGGTTGCCCTTAACTGGGAGAAGCAAGGCGGTACATATGTTCATCTGGTGGATCTGGATGGGGCAAAGGCCGGACACCCGGTTAACGATGAATTGATTGGACGTATTGCATCCGCAGTGAATGTACCTGTGCAGGTTGGCGGCGGGCTTCGTACAGTCACTGACGTTGAGCGTTTATTGGGACTCGGTGTTAGCCGATTGATTATCGGGACAGCGGCGATTGAGGATCGTGCTTTTACGGAAGAAGTACTGGGACGTTACGGGGATAAAGTAGCGATCGGTATCGATGCGCGGGGCGGATATGTTGCCACTCGTGGCTGGCTAGAAACCTCCGAAGTACAGGCTGAAGTGCTAGCGAAGGAGCTCGCTGCTTATGGAGCGGAAACGTTTATCTTTACGGACATCTCCCGTGACGGTATGATGCAGGGGCCTAATGTTGAGGCAATTGTGTCTCTTGCCAAAGCAAGCGGACGTACAGTTATTGCTTCTGGCGGTGTCAGTGTGATGGATGATTTGCTTCGTTTGAGTCGTCATGCAGATGACGGTGTTGGCGGAGCCATTGTAGGTAAAGCCTTGTATACGGGAAGTATTGATCTGGCTGAAGCAGTGCGTTTGGTTAACAAGTAACGGATAACCGGGTAGAGAGGAAGAAACAGTATGCTGGCAAAAAGAATCATTCCCTGTCTGGACGTGAAGGATGGCCGGGTCGTTAAAGGCGTGAACTTCGTCAATCTCCGCGATGCGGGTGATCCGGTAGAGCTGGCGGCACTGTACGACCGCGAAGGCGCGGACGAGCTCGTATTTCTCGATATCTCCGCATCGGTGGAGGGCCGTGAAACGATGGAGGAAGTCGTAAGACAGACAGCAGGCGAAATTGCCATTCCATTTACGGTAGGCGGCGGGATCTCCAAAGTGGAGGACATGAAGCGTATTTTGCGTGCAGGTGCGGACAAAATCGCGGTAAATACAGCGGCAGTACTTAATCCACAGATTATTGCGGATGGCGCACGCCGCTTTGGCTCGCAATGTATCGTGGTTGCAATTGATGCCAAGTATAACGAGGCGTGGGGCGAGTGGGAAGTGTACACCCACGGCGGCCGGAAAGCATCTGGCATCAAAGCATTGGAGTGGGTGAAACAAGCCGAGGAACTGGGTGCAGGAGAAATCCTGTTAACCAGTATGGATGCAGATGGCACAAAGGACGGTTTTGATCTGAAGCTGACCGCTGCCGTTTCGGAATCGGTGAGCATTCCTGTTATTGCATCAGGCGGTGCAGGCAAGGAATCGCACTTCTATGATGTATTCACAACAGGCAAAGCGGACGCAGGTCTGGCTGCAACCATTTTTCACTATAAAGAAATTGCCGTACCGGCATTAAAACAACAATTACGAGAGCAAGGGGTGGAAATCCGTGACTAAAGTGAGCGATGAAATCAAGGAGCAACTCTCCTTGGAGCAGGTTGTGGAGCATATCCGCTGGGATGAAGGATTGGTCCCTGCCATTGTGCAGGATGTGGATACCCGTGAAGTGTTAATGATGGCTTATATGAACCGTGAATCCCTCAAATTATCACTTGAATCAGGGGAAACTTGGTTCTGGTCACGTTCACGTCAGGAGTTGTGGAATAAAGGAGCAACTTCAGGTAATGTACAGAAGATCGTTTCTTTAAAATATGACTGTGACGGCGACACGCTGTTAGTTGAGGTGAAGCCGAAGGGGCCGGCTTGTCATACAGGTGCAGTGACCTGTTTCCATAATGAAATTATCGGGTTGTCCGCAAGTGAAACGGAACAAGACAACAAAGAAGAAGCGGGAAGCACTACAAACTCCAGCACAACCTCTTCATCTAATGCGGAAAGCCGCTTTGATGTTCTTGCTGAACTGGAATCCGTCATTGCTGAACGTGAGCGCGAACGCCCAGAAGGTGCGTATACCACGTATCTCTTCGATAAAGGTGTCGATAAAATCTTGAAAAAAATCGGTGAGGAAGCCTCCGAGACGATTATTGCCGCGAAAAATAAAGACAATGACGAACTTCGTCTTGAAGTCAGTGACCTGATGTATCACTTGCTCGTATTGCTCCAAGAGCGCAAGCTACCGCTGGATGACATCATGTCCGAATTGAGTCGCCGTCACGAACGGCCGCGCCGCGATTAGGAGGCGAACGCTGAATGCGTATAGACTATCACACCCACCATGAACGCTGCGGACATGCTGTTGGCAAGTTGGAAGAATACGTGCAACGCGGGATCGCCATCGGTCTGTCCCAGATTGGGTTGTCTGATCATATGCCGCTCCTGCACGTAGATCCGGCTGAATACTATCCAGAGATGGCCATGCCTATGGATGAATTGCCACGATATGTAGAGGAATGTTTCATCTTGAAGGAACGTTACCGCGGGCAGATTGATGTCCGTGTTGGTCTTGAAGGGGATTATATCGAAGGCTTTGAATCGGAGATTCGTTCAATCATTGAACGTTATCCATGGGATTATGTAATTGGCTCTGTGCATTTCCTTGGTGAGTGGGATATTACAGATTTTCGGCAGACCCACCACTGGGAAGGCAAGGATGTCCTTGAAGTATATCGCCAGTATTATGATGCTGTAAGCAAAGCAGCCGCTACAGGGTTGTATGATATCATTGGACATTCGGATGTGATCAAACGTTTTGGTTATGTACCATCTCCTGAGCAAAATGAGGAACGCATTGCACTGGAGAATGCGGCCTTGCAAGCTATTGCGAAGAGCGGCTGCGCTATGGAGCTGAATGCTTCAGGTCTGTCCAAACCTTGTGCAGAGATGTTCCCAAGCCGAAGAATGCTAACCGAAGCGATTCGATTGGGTATTCCTCTGACGATGGGATCGGATGCACATGATCCGATGAAGCTAGGCGATTATTTGCCAGAGGCGGAGGCGCTTTTGCATGAACTTGGCTGTAAGGAAGTTGCTGTTTTCGAAAGCCGCCAGCGCTCGTTCATTCCTTTAAATGTAGACAGCAGTGGAGTATAATAAGGGTAAAACCACCTTTTATACAAGTTGGATTCTCCAATTTAACTATACAAGGAATTATGATCGGGGATAAACCCGCGGGAGGGCATTATGCAGCATTCGTTACGTATTTTTTCCGGTTCATCTAACCCTAAGCTTGCAGAGCAGGTATGCGACAAGCTGGGAGTACAACTGGGTAAGATTAAACTGTCCCGGTTCAAGAGCGGAGAAATATACGTTCATTACGAAGAAACGATCCGCAATTGTGATGTGTTTTTGATACAGTCTTTGTCTCATCCGATTAATGAACTGTTTGTCGAATTGCTTGTTATGATTGATGCGGCAAAACGAGCTTCGGCACGCACGGTAAATATTATCGTTCCGTATTACGGCTATGCTCGGCAAGAGCGGAAGTCTGCTCCACGTGAGCCTATCTCGGCCAAGATGGTTGCAGATGTATTAACAACAGCAGGAGCAAGCCGGGTGGTTACGATTGATCTGCATGCGGCTGCAATTCAGGGCTTCTTCAACATTCCGGTGGATCACATGACATCACTCGACTTAATCAGCGAATACCTGCTCAGTAAAGAGATCAAAAATCCGGTTGTGGTTTCTCCTGATGCCGGACGGGCATCCATGGCGGAGAAGCTGGCGAATCGTTTGGATTCACCTTTTGCCATCATGATCAAGAAACGTCCAAGTCATAATGAATCGATTATCACGCATGTTATCGGTGATGTTGAGGGAAGAACACCGATTATTATCGAGGATCTGATCGATACAGGTACAACGATTGTAAATGTTGTTGAAGGGTTGAAAGAACGGGGTGCAGAGAATGCTTATGTTTGCGCAACTCATGGCTTGTTCTCGGATGGAGCAGTAAGCAAATTAAATCATCCATCGATTACGGAAGTTGTGGTAACAGACTCCATTGCACTGCCGGAGGATCACCCAGATTGTTTTAAAGTATTACCCGTCGCGCCAATGCTTTCACGAGCTATTCGCATCATTGTTGATGGCGGATCTATGGCCACACTGTTTAAGGATTCTGGTATTTAATTTTAAAATGAGATAAATGTGTACATCACAGCCCAATCTCGTTTCATGTTCCGTGTCTGAGTGCATTTGCTCAGCACGGTATTTTTGTGTTAACCCCACGAATTGAATTCTGTGCTTTGCTGTTTGGTCGCTTGTGCTATAATAACTATAAATATTAAGAAATGATAGCGTTTTATTTATAGATGAATCTGGAATGGCTTTGTTACGGATACTAAACAGTAGAACCACGGCTGATGGACATTGGCATCGTGGAGTGAGGAGTGGGGTCTATTGTCGCGCACGTGGTATTATCGGTTACTCTTTTCGTATTTCCCTATATTTTTCTTTACGATGACCATACTCATTTTTAGTGCGTTTGTCTTCATTAATGACATTTCCAAAGAAGAAACTAAGAAGGCTGACCAGATATCTTCCAGTTATCTTGCGACTACGCTGGATCATACAATTCGGGACATTGAACTGGCTGTGACAGAGAAAGTGCAATATGAACCGGCGTACAGGCTTTATTTTAACGAAAATAACCCAAACAATTCAGATACAGTATATACCATTGCACAAAACTTACGTGAGATGATGAACTCATCTTCTTGGATTCAATCCATATACCTGTATGACAAGCAACACCAACGTGTGATAACGGTGAGTGGTTCTAGAGAAGTGGACAGCTTCGGAGACAAAGAATGGATAAGTCAAATTCTAAAAGGTACTATGGGACAAGGGTGGCAGCCTGTTCGGGAGATTGAATGGGACGATGTGCAGAAGACACCAGTGCAAGTATTGACCGTCAATAAAGAAATGCCATTGCCTTTTGGCACAGAAGGTGTATTGGTCATCAATATCAAGATGAGTAGCATCAAGCAGAGTGTGGACGGGATGGTTAACGGAAAGCTTACTTTCCTGACAATAACCGACCAAGAGGGCAGAATTATCTATAATGCACATTCCGATAAGGAGAGTGCACTCGAAGGTACCAAGTTAAATGAACTACCTCTGCAACGATTGGGATGGACGCTTACTAGCGGCATCAAAGCGGGTAATTTGTTTGGTTGGGTTTCTGTTGTATCGTATGTTTGGGTTTTCATTGCCATACTGACGGTAATTTGTGCAATTATCTATATCGTGTATGTGACCCGGCGGAACTACAAGCCAATTCAAATCATCATGAATCGGATTGAGTCTCAACAGATCAAGGCATTTGAACAATCCGGTGCTCGTATGGACGAGATGAAGATGATTGACGGTGTACTTGAAAATCTGATCAATCATATGATGGATTATGATAAAAAGAGCCGTGAAAATGTGCTTATGCAGCGGAGTAAGCTGTTCAGCGCTTTGCTTCAAGGTGAGCACGTAGATAATGCAGCTGGGCAACTGTACGAGGTATCTCCATTTGATGGAGCACATGAGGCTTCCCGTTTTATAGTGGTCGTTGGGGATATTAACCGCTATGAGAAGGGATTTCAGGAGAAGTTCACCAGAGGTGAACAAAACACACTTAAGTTTGCCCTGATGAATGTACTACAGGAGCTGTCTCGGGATACGAAAGTCCAATGCTGGACTGAATGGATCAGTGCAGATCGGATTGCTATTCTTTTCTTTTCGAAGGAAGAAACGCAGCAAGGACAGGATTTAGCCAAACAGATTCGATTGGTTGCTGAGGAATGTAAATCCTGGGTAGAGCAGAACCTCCGAATCTCTCTCAGCTTTGGCATTGGACCTGTTGCTGAAGGAATTGGGGCGATCCATCAATCGTTTACAGCCGCTGAAGCGGTGATGCAGCGTAAGCTACTGATGAATGGCGATGTGGGTGAGGCGGAAGCAAGCGAGATGCAGCATCCATTGCTGGAGACCTACACATATCTACAGATGATTGCAGACTTTGTCAAACGGTTCAGGATGTCGAGTGGACAGTGGAGAGAGCAATTGGAGGATATCTTTAAGGAATTTGAGCGAAATAAGCTGCCAGATGATGAGATCCGTTCCCTGATTCAGGCGATGCTCCAAATGCTCAGCCGTGAAGTCTCTATGATGTCTGAAGGGTTACAGAAAGAACTGTCTGAAGAAAACATCAACAATTGGCTGAAAGCGATGGAAGAAGCAGAGTCGCTGGATGATGTTAAGGTGCTGTTATTCGATAGTCTTACCGATTTGTTCCGGACATACGTTGCTGTTACGGAAACGAAGAGCTACAAAGCGATGGTTAATGAAATGAAAAAGTATATCGAGGAGCAGTTCACCAATCCCGATCTGTCGCTTAAACATCTGAGTGACCGTTTTCAGATTTCCGGAAAGCATGCCAGCTATCTGTTCAAGACCGAATTCAACATGAAGTTTGTTGACTTCGTGACCGACCTTAGGATGAAAGAAACAGAGAAGTTGTTGCTTGATACCGATTATTCCTTGCAGGATATCGCTTTGAAGGTCGGTTATGCGAACGGGATCACACTTGGACGTGTGTTCAAGCGGGTTACTGGGATTACTCCCGGAGATTATCGGCGGATGAAGAAAGATCCGAAGGTAGCGGATGAGTGAGCTGGGTCAGAATAGGCAAAATTTTATGAATGAATCAAATGATTGTGTCAGTTTTTCGTACATGATGAGAGTGTTGATTTCTTAAATTAGGGTGAATCATTGCAATGAGTCTCCAGAATGTATGGAGATATCACATGTAATGGTTCACCTTATTTTGTGTATTTAACAATCTAAAAATGAAAGCGCTTGAAAGTTTTAGAAATATACATGATGCTTTCATCACTATGTAAGAAGATGTTCCACCATTACATTGGTATGTTATTTACGAATTTAGTCAGTGTGGGAAAATGGTTTATCTGTACCTTACACACAAAGAGGGTAGAAGCACTGTTGAAGCCTGATACCATAGGGTTTTCGGGCATTTTGGCGGTCTGCGAAAATAAGCATATGATGCAAACCGAAACTCCTTTATTGATGTACCCGAATTTAGTCAGTTGTCTGGGATCACAATAGTATGGAATACTCAGGGCAAGCTTTAAAACATTCACGTAAAGCCAAAGGGGATGAACAGAATGACAAGAAAAGGGAGTCTAAAGAAGTTGATGGGTTTGGCACTTACAGCAGTAATGGGTGTCTCACTACTTGCGGGGTGCGGATCTTCAGACAACAAATCAGCAGAAGGCGGAGCAGCTGGTGATGGAAAACGCGTCACATTAAAGGTGGAGCTTTTCGACCGTGGTAAAACACCTTCTCAGTACACGATCTCAAACAACTTTATCTCTCAAATGATTCAAAAGAATTTTGGTGATCCGAACAACATTGACGTACAATTCGTACCTGTTCAACGTTCTGAGGAAGTAACCAAGCTGAATGTCCTGATGGCTAGTGCTTCGGACGTTCCGGATATTGTCTTCGTTTATGACTCCAGCGTGTTTTACCGCTATGCACAACAAGGTGGTTTGACAGATGTAGGTGATCTGATTAATCAGTATGGACCGAATCTGAAAAAGTTTTTGGGCGACGATACATTAAAGTTTGGTCAAGTGGAAGGACAGCAGTTCGCGATTCCGGGTAAACGTGCAATTACCGCTCGGTACAGCTCCTTTGTTCGTCAAGACTGGTTAGATACGCTGGGAATGCCAGCACCTAAAACAACAGATGAATTGTATAACACCTTGAAAGCATTCAAGGAAAAAGATCCTGGCAAGGTGGGAAGTCAAAACATCCCTATGGGTTTTGCACTTGCACCAGCTTCCTATGAGCCACTGATCTACTCTTTCATCAAGCCAATTGCTGGGGATAAAACATATTCTCAACGTTATGAATTACCTCTGCATGAAGGATTTAAAGAATCTATGCAGTTCCTGAACAAGTTGTACAACGAAGGCCTGATCAGTAAAGATTTCAGTTTGGATAAGGATAAAACTCAGTTAAATAAAGACGTTGCCAATGGAAACACTGGTTTCTTCTCTGAAGACGTGGACTCCATTTTCTGGCCAGATGGATCTTATGATCTGTTGAAAACAAACAAACCGGACAGCAAATTAGCTCCGCTGGATGCATACACCAATGCAAATGCTGATGGAAAACATATCAAGTCCCGTTATGGATCCAATGGTATGTACATCATGATTCCAAAGAGCAGTGAACGTGCAGCAGAAGCGATTAAATATCTGGATTGGATGGCTTCCGATAAAAACCTTACTGCCATTTATGATGGTGTGGAAGGCGAGAACTATGATCTGGTAGACGGTGTTCCAGTTGCTAAAGCAGACGCTACTCAAGAAGCAAAAGACCGTTTGTTCAACGCAGGTGATACAGCTATCATCTCGAACGGTAAAAACCTGGGTGATCAAGCCATGAATGAAAAAGCATGGATTATGGGATTCCCTCCAGCCAATCAGGAAATCTTGAAAAAAGCACTTGAAGTTGCAAACACAGATACTGTTGGACCAATTGTCTTCAGTAAGCCAATTCAGGCTGAGATGAAGTACAGTACAGCACTGTCAGACAAATTGGACGTTATTATCGTAAAAACAGCTATGGCAAAACCAGCTGATTTCGACTCAGTCTATGAAAAAGAAATGGCTGACTACATGTCCCTGGGTGGAGCAGATCTTAAAAAAGAGTTGGAAGCTGCTGAACAATAAGATTGACATGAATTTCATGTAAATTGAAGGGTTTCGATGAGGCCTGTGCCGTCGCTTTAGGCGGCGGCATAGCGTTTCTTCGTTTGTGAGGAGGAGAGAGAGACATGACCACATACTTGAAGAGATACTGGCAGCTGTATGCGTTAATTTCATTGCCCCTGATTTACTTTATCATTTTCCGTTATGGACCGATGTATGGTGTGCAGATTGCGTTTAAAGACTTTAACTTGTTCCAAGGGATTAACGGTAGTGAGTGGATCGGCCTCGATGCTTTTCGTGAGGTATTCGCAATGCCGGATTTCTACACTACATTACGCAACACATTTATGCTGAATTTTCTTGATCTGATCGTTTCATTCCCTGCTCCAATTATTCTGGCGATTATGCTCTATGAGGTGCGATTCAAATGGTTTAAGAAAGTTTCACAGACCATTCTGTACATTCCTCACTTTATCTCTTGGGTTATCATCGGGGGGATTGTATACCAGTTGTTTGGTAATCAATCCGGTATGGTAAACGGAATATTAGAGAGTCTAGGCCTGAATTCCATCCCATTTTTGACAGAAAAAAATCCATGGCTTGTTACCTACTTGTTTACAGGTGTGTGGCAAAGCGCTGGGTGGGGAACCATTCTATATCTGGCTGCATTAACCGGTGTGAACAAGGAATTGTTCGAAGCAGCTGAGATCGATGGCGCAACGCGGCTGAAGAGAATTTGGCATATTACACTGCCAAGCATTAAACCAACGATTGTAACCCTGCTTATCCTTAATCTTGGAAATATGGTCAGCATCGGTTTTGACCGGCCTTTCGTTATTGGTAATACGGCTGTTCGTGAATATTCCGATGTACTTAGTACCTTCGTATATAGAATGGGTATACAATCCGGGCAGTATACACTTGCAACGGTTGTAGGCTTATTCCAGGCGGTTGTTGGACTGATCTTTGTCCTCGGTTCCAACTATATCTCGAAGAAAACGACGGGAGAAGGTATTCTTTAAACTCACAAAAGCAATAAGATGTATGCCCTTCGGCTTGTTGTATATATAGACCATTAGTAAAGGAGTTGTGCACAGATGAGTGACCGCACCTCGAATCGTATTTTCGATATTGTTAATGTCACCTTTATTAGTTTGTTTGTCATATTCTGTCTTGCTCCGTTTTTGCATACCATTGCCATATCCATGAGTTCGAACCGGGCCATTACATCAGGTGAAGTAACGATCTTCCCGAAAGAGTTCACCTGGGATGCATATGGTCAAGTATTTTCAGATAGTTCCATGATCTATTCCCTAGGATTTACTACGCTCCTAACGGTTGCAACGACGTTACTCTGTATGTTGTTCACCATTGCTGCAGCATATCCATTGACAAAGAAAAAGTTGAAAGGCCGCAAGCTGTTTATGTACATCATTATCATTACGATGTTCTTCAGCGGCGGGATTATTCCTGAGTATTTGTTGATTCGTGATCTTCATTTGCTGAACTCGGTATGGGCATTGATTTTACCTGGATTGGTGAGTCCATTTAACCTGATTATCCTGATTTCTTTCTTCCGCGGAATACCGGACAGCCTAGAAGAGTCTGCCGAGATCGATGGAAGCTCTCATGTGCACACACTCTTTAAAATTATTTTGCCACTGTCTCTGCCTGTGCTTGCTACACTGTCTCTGTTTTATGCAGTTGGACGCTGGAATGGATTCCAGGATTCCCTGATGTACATTAACGATCCGAAACTATATCCATTGCAACTGAAGCTTTATCAGATGGTACAAAACAACATGGTAAGTGAGCTTACATTGCTGGAGGGTGCAAACCGTACAAGATTAACACCAGAAAGTCTCAAAGCTGCTACGGTTGTTTTTGCAACAGTACCGATCCTGCTCGTATATCCTTGGTTGCAAAAGTATTTTGTTAGTGGCGCAATGCAAGGAGCGGTTAAAGGTTAATTGGTAGTCCCCATTCACGCAAACATCACAACCGGGGAAGGAGAAGGAATGTATTATGCAGGGAATTGACAAGGGAGAATACTCATTCTCGACATGCTGGAATATCAGGAGACATCCTGTAGGAGAAGACATGATCCGGGAAATTGCAGGACTCGGCTTTCGCCGGGTGGAGCTTAACTATAACGTAACGAAGGAAATGCTGACTACAATCGAGCCGATGATTGAGCGCGGAGAGATTGGGGTGTCCAGTGTACACAACACATTCCCCCATGATCCCGATCCTGATTACGGAACCGATTCTGTGCTGCTCGGCTTTGAAGATGAAGTCAAGCGTAAGCGGGCCATTGATCTGCTGGTTGGATCGGCTGAATATGCGCATCGTTATGGAGGGGAAGCGGTTGTTGTACACCCAGGCGAGGTACCTTTCCCACATGATGTCAGCAAGGATCTGGAAAAGTTGTATCGCGAAGAAGGAACGGACTCTCCGCATTATCAGAGCAAATGGGCAGAGTTCATGGAGCGGCGCGAGGCCCTGAGCGCAGGGTATATTGAAAAAATTATCGTCAGTCTGGATGAAGTTTGCAACCGTGCGGTATCCAAGGGGCTAAACGTCCGTTTTGGGATCGAGACCCGCTCAAGACCGCAACAAATCCCTACACTTGCCGAAGCGAAAACGATCATTCAGGCTCTGAAGGGCGCTCCGGTCGGAATTTGGTACGATACGGGTCATGCCATTATGATGGATCGACTGGGACTGTACGATAGTGTAGGTGAGATGCAGGGGCTCATGGATGATATCGTTGGTGTTCATATCCATGAAACGCTGGGATTATCGGATCACTGGTGTCCATACGTGCACAGTAAGGATATGCACTTCTATGATGCATATCTGCCTATGATCCGTAAAGCACAGGTGAAGGTATACGAACTGAAGTCAGCCTGTGAACCGGAAGCGATTCACGAAAGTCATGATCTGCTAATGCAGAAACTTGCGAGTTTAGAAGTATAGTTTAGACAAAGTGATAAGATCGGTTGGCTTGGGCTGTTAGAGCGCACAGCCTGCTGATCTTATCTTTTGAATAGGGATATTTTTATATGAGTTGATGTTATTGAATGGATGGGATGGAGGGGTAATGTAGATGTATATACAAATGGTAGAAAGCAATGACAGAGCTACTGAACGAGGCATTGAGCGGCAGGTGCTTGATTCGGAAAGCCGTTACTATGGTGGAACAATTGATCCCTTTTCGGGTGTGGCTTGGGTTAACCATACGACGGGAACACCTACAGATATGTGTTTCTGGGGGGCAGCCCTTTCTAATCCAGACTCAACGTATTATCGTGACGAGACTCTGTTAGAGAGACTTCGGCTAGCGAGTGAGTTTGTGTTGCGTCATCAGCACAGTGATGGATCGATATCACCTGGCTGGACAAACTATCACTCCCCGCCAGACACTGCTTTTGTTGTCGTAGGATATTCGCAGTTATATCAACTTTTGAACCAACAGGATTGGGCGCCACTGAAGCCTGTACTGGATAATATGCGATTGTTTCTGGAACGGACGATTCCAGTCATGTTAACGGGAGGCTGTCATACACCAAATCATCGCTGGGTGTTGTGTGCCGCACTGGGTTTTCTGCATGAGATCTTTGGTATAGAGGAAGCGGTGCAACGTGCGGAGCAATGGCTAGCGGAAGGGATTGATATTACTCCTGACGGGGAGTGGACGGAGCGCAGCAACGGAATTTACAATGCGGTGAGTGATATTATGCTGATTCATGCTGCACGTTTGTTGAATCGCCCTGAACTGCTGGAGCCGGTACGTTTGAACCTCCGGATGATGGTATATCTAGTGCACCCTACCGGTGAAATTGTGACTGATTATTCAGGTCGACAGGATCTGGGCAGTAAACATGGCTTGTCCTCATATTATTTGCCCTATGCGATTATGGCCAAACTGGATCAAGATCCGATCTTTGCAGGTATGGCTGCTTGGGCAGACAGCGATTTGACAGATCCAGGCGTGTGTTCGGTGAATGCACTCGTGCGATTGTTGCTGGAGCCTGAGCTTCAACAAACTATCGGAACAACGGATGCGCTCCCGAGCCAATATGAAGTTATGCTCAATGAGCATTTTGGACGGGAACGTTATGTGAGCCAAATGGAGAACGTAGGCCATTATGGACGAATCTCGCACAGTCGCATGCATACGGATTTTGGTGCTCCTGTTGCCCGAATCCGTGATGGAGAGACCAGTGTAACTGTCATGACTGAGGTAGCTCCGTTTTTTGCGCTTCGCCACGGTGAGGTACGTCTGCTCGCGGTTCAGTTAGCATCTTACTTCAACCCCGGGTATGTACCGATGCAAAATATGACTCGTCTCCCTCAGGGATATCGATTGACCGGGGAACAGAAGAAAGGCTATTACGGGCCTGTTCCTTCGGCTGATCTACCAGCCACAGCTTCTTCATCCATCAGTCCGTGGTATTTGCTTCCTCATCAGACTCGTACACTTACACATGAGCAGACATTCCGTGTTGGTGCAGAGGTACTTCAGACAGATCGTGGCTGGACGCTGCATCTGACTGGTGAGGAACCACAGGACATCATGATGCAATTATCCTTTGTATTTGGAAGTGAAGGAGAACTTAGCTGTGAGGATGGCATAGAAACCAGTGATGGTAGTATTCTGTGGAAAGGCGGCAAGCTTCGTTATAGTTGCGGAGAAGATTGGCTTGAGATTGATGGAGGCGAGATGGGACATCTGGCGGCAACGGTGCGTGAAGCCAAAATGCCTGTGAATTGCAAAATTGTACTGGTTAATTTCATGACTCCCTTCGATAAAACGCTGAATATAACCCTTTCTCCGTCAATAGTATGATGAGAAATCTCAGTAAACTTCTTAGCTAGGTATTTATAGAATTAAGTAAACAGCGTGTACCGATATTCATCCGGTGCACGCTGTTTATGCTTTCTTGAATCTTTTTGTGGTAATAAATGGAATTATATGTTATGAATTTAGTTGTTCTAACGCAGTTTCAATTGCTTCCTTCATTAATGGATGGTCTTTGCTGTTACTCCAGTAAATAAGGAGAATATTTTCTTTTTCGTATAGGAAAGGAAACGTTGTTGGATTGGTATTTTCTGTAAATTCGTTAAATTCTTTAGCTCCTTTTAAACGATCCTTTTCTGAATTGAAGATATAGAAATGGATAAATTCTTCGGTATTATTGCTTTCTTCTGAGCCTGGCAACTTAACGGAGTACACTTCCGGTATAACATCATTTAATTTCATAGGATATCCGGTAATGCCATAAGGCTCTAATTCTAAATTTTGCGATTTAAGTACATCGAGCACATCATCCAAATTTAACTTGTTTTCATTATCTCTGGAACATCCGACTAAGGCAACGAAGCACATAATAATCATGATTAAGAGCAACTTTGTCTTTGTAATATTCATATGAAATCCCTCTCCTTGGATAATATCTGCTTATTTTCGTCATAGACACAATTTATGTTAATTTTCAATGTGTAAAACTGAGTTAAAGTGATGCATTAGGTGATTTGTATGGGAAATTATATAAAATTAGCATTACTGTAAAAAGATAAACTTATTTTACCACAAACAATTCATACCATTTAAATTCCCTTAAATGGAGAGTGTTATAGAGGGTGTGGAATTTATCTATCTATGAAGCTCTGGACCGATGGTATTTCACTCATAATCGGGATAAAATGCCATCTGAATTATTTGTATTTTTTTCATAAACGACATGAAACTACATATAGCGAAGAGCGCCTAAAGATGTGGTATACTGAAGAGTATGAATGAAAACAAAGAGGAGGTGCCTTGCGAGATGAAGGGCAAGCTAGTGCGGACCGAGGGTCACCTTGCCAATATTATACCGATTCACTTGGATGCTTCTTTCTTTTTTGAAAGAGCTGTCCGCTCGCTGGACCGTAATCATGTCGACAAGGCATTGAAATATTTTCGCAAAGCTGTTGAGTACGAGCCGGAAAATCCGGTGAATCATTGTAATATGGCGGGTATTTTATCAGAAAAGGGAGACTATAAAGCTTCCAATGCCATTCTGGCTCATGTGCTGGATGTGGTTGACCCGTCGATGACGGAATGTTATTTCTATATGGCAAACAATTATGCCAACATGGATCAATTTGAGGAAGCCGAGCGGGCGTTGGTCACCTATTTAGAGGAAGACACGCAGGGGCAGTTCATGACGGAAGCAGAAGAGATGATGGAGCTTTTGTATTATGAGCTGGATCGCCCAGCCAAATTAAATCGAATCAAGTCACGCCAGGGGGTTGTGGAGCACGATCAGGCACGTGAGTTGCTGGAAGAAGGGAAGTTTGCCCAAGCGGCAGAACTGCTTGAAGGCATGTCGCCCGATTATCCGGATTATCTTGCTGCCCGTAACAATCTTGCTCTCGCCTATTATTATATGGGGCTGTTCTCCAAAGCGAAAGAGACTATTGCTGAAGTGCTGGAACAAGAACCGGGCAATCTGCATGCGCTATGCAATCTGGCGATCTTTTATCAAAATGAGAATCGGACAGACCAAGTGTTGTTGTTGATCAAAAAACTGCGCGCGATCGTGCCATTCCAGCACGAACAGGTATACAAGCTCGCTACAACAATGGGGATTCTGGGCCAGCATGACGCGGCCTATATTCATTTCCGCCGTTTGCTTAAGGGTGAAGAGACCGCCACTGATCCGGCACTGGCGCATTACGCAGCAGTAGCAGCTTTCAACACAGAACGGTATGACATCGCAAAGCGGCTGTGGCATCACGTGAACAAGCTTGACCCAGGTTCTGAGGTGGCTCGTTATTATTTGGACGGCCTTGAAGCGGTAATTCAAGGTGTGCAGGAGCCGAGTAAGTTAAGCTATCACTACCATCTTCCTTTTGACGAGCAGTTCAAGCAATGGGAGGATTACGGTAATGGCATTCCGGAAGAGATGAAAAATGATCCACTGATTCGCTCATCGTTCTTCTGGGCTTTACGTCATGGAGATCAGGCAACCAAGTTGCAGGTTATTCATGCGCTTGGCATGATTGGCGATTACGAGGTGCAACAGGCCTTGCAATTGTTCATTGATGAACCTGGTGAAGAGCCTACCCTGGTCAAGGCGGCACAAGCCGTTTTACATGATCTGCAAAGGGTTGAACATCCTGAATTGAACGCTGAAGTTTCTCAACCACTTACCCCGGAGGCGGAGGCGTTAAAGACCGTACCTAAGGCGAGTAAGAAGGAAATTACAGGGATTCGACTCGGAAAAGAGACATCCCCCCATTGGCAGGCTGTTGTTGATCGTGCGCTTCAGATGTCAGAGGCGAGAGCCGAATTACAGCAAGAGATGGAGCGGATCTGGGCAGATTATGTTTCCAGGGTTCGACCGGATCTATCTGGTTCTAAACAGATCGAAGGATGGGCTGCAGGACTGGAGTATCTGGCTTCCAAAAACCGTAGCCGGCCCGTTACGTATCAGAGTATCGCTGAACGTTACGGTATATCCGCATCTACCGTCAGCAAATATGCGAGGCAGCTCAATCAGATCTGTAGTGTAACTCCGCCTAACGGGTAGAATTCAGAGATATAGGCTCTGTAAAACGTGGCAATTCAAGCTTGAAGCATGGTTGTCCCTGAGAGAAGGATACATTAACCGGGAAAACGGGTAAACTTAACGAATAGGTCTAAAAATGCCTGTAGATATCATCTTGGCAAGTTATTCGCGACCATTACACATCTTAACCTGATGAAGGAGGCTGTATCTATATGTCTAAATACAGAACGATTGTGATCGGAACCGGACCTGCGGGTCTGACAGCAGCGATATATCTGGCTCGTGCGAATCTGAATCCGCTGGTGATTGAAGGTCTTCAGCCAGGTGGGCAATTGACAACGACTACAGACGTCGAGAACTTCCCGGGTTTCCCGCAAGGTATTATGGGGCCTGAGTTGATGGACAACATGCGTAAGCAAGCAGAACGTTTTGGGGCTGAATTCAAGAATGGCTGGGTGGAAGAGGTTGACTTCAGTAAGCAACCTTTTAAAGTAAGTGTGGGGGGCATTGGTGAATTGGAGGCAGACTCCATCATTATCTCCACAGGTGCTTCGGCTCGTTATCTCGGTATTCCGGGTGAGCAGGAAAACGTAGGGCGGGGAGTAAGTACTTGTGCAACATGTGACGGATTTTTCTTCCGCGGCAAAAAGATCGTTGTGGTGGGCGGTGGCGACTCCGCTATGGAAGAAGCGAGCTTTTTGACTCGTTTTGCTACAGATGTTACGTTGGTTCACCGCCGGGATGAACTGCGCGCATCCAAGATTATGCAGGATCGGGCCCGCAGCAACGAGAAGGTGAAATGGGCTTTGAACCGTACACCTCTTGAGGTTGTACCTGAAGCAATGGGTGTCAAAGGGTTGAAGGTGCGCAACAATGAAACTGGTCAGGAAGAGTTGCTCGAAGCAGATGGTGTATTCATTGCCATCGGGCACACGCCGAATACTGGATTTCTTGGCAACGCCATTGCGCTGGATGAGCATGGGTATGTTGTGGTGAAGCCAGGAACAACAGAAACCAACATTCCAGGTGTATTTGCATGTGGTGACGTTCAGGATACGAAATATCGTCAAGCCATTACAGCTGCAGGATCAGGTTGTATGGCAGCGATGGATTGTGAAAAGTTCCTGGAGGGAAGTATCGTGCACGATTGGAGCGAAACGCTGGATAAGTAATACGCATGACAGCCCTATGGTTTGGAATAAACTAGCATAAGAGACAACGGGAAGTCTCATGAACTGAGAGAAGCCGGAGGGCTTCTCTTTTTTTGAAACGATGATGGGCATGATTTCGTATACATAAGGGGTATATTAGCTGTGAGGTGAAGAAGTTGGGGGAAATGATAAAAGATTGGCTTCAGAATGCAACGGTTAGACGTTTTTTGATCCTGCTGTTATTCTGTTTAATTTTGTTCAGTATGGGGAGTATGCTTCATATGATTCTGCTGTTGTTCCTGGTGACTTATGTCATGAACAGGCTACAGCATCTCATTACAAAAGGTTTGAATCGCTTTTTTCCAATCGACTATAAAGTCGTGGTCATTCTGCTGTATATGATTGTGATAGCCGGAATTGTACTTGGTATATCCAGATATTCACCACGGATTGTGGATCAGGTTGTGCAGTTAACCAACGAGATTATGAAATTTCTCGACACGGCTGATGGTGATAATTTTGCCTCCAAGATCGCTGGTTATCTGCAGTCCTTCGACATTAAAAATTATACCAACGAAGCGCTGAAATACATTTTTGCCTTTAGTAAATGGCTGGAATTCATCCTGCTGGTTATTATTTTGAGTTTGTTCTTCCTGTTGCAGAAAAAAGAAATCTATAAATTCACGTCCAAGTTCAAAACAAGTAAAATCGGTTGGTTCTATAATGAAGTGGCATACCTGGGAGACAAATTTGTATCTTCTTTTGGTAAAGTCATTGAAGCGCAGCTGCTAATTGCCGTATTTAATACGGTGCTGACGATGCTCGGATTGTGGATCTTAGGTTACCCTTACCTATTCGCGTTAACAATTATGGTCTTCCTGCTCAGTCTGGTGCCTGTTGCAGGGGTTATGATCTCCCTTGTGCCGCTCTGTCTGATCGGGTATCAAATGGGCGGATTGCAGATGGCCATCATCGTGATCGTTATGATCATCATTATTCATGCGCTGGAAACATACTTCCTGAATCCGAAGCTCATGGCGCACAAGACCAAGTTACCGATGTTTTACACCTTTATCGTGCTGATTCTGTCGCAACATTTCCTCGGCATCTGGGGCTTGATTATTGGTATTCCAATCTTTGTCTTCATGCTGGATATTCTGGATGTAAACAAGATGGAGAAGACTGAGGAGCCTGTGCGAGTAGAGACGAAGTTGTAATTTGATTCTTGAGAGTTCGCCGAATGGTTGGTAAAAAAGAATAAACGCCTCCAGTGCTTCGCTGGATGGCGTTTTTTGTTATTTCTGCTCCTGAGAGAGGGAGGTATTATAATGAAGCAAAATTCGAAACATTATCGATTTATAGACGTATCGCGATGATGTAACGAGGTATACCATTCTATACCGAACGAAGAGAAACTCTTCTTCCTTGGAGCAAAGAACATGTGCTTACAGCCAGCCCTTTTCCTCAGCTATAGCAACGGCCTCCATCCGGTTCTTGGCATCCAGTTTGGCAAAGGCCTCTGACAAATAATTACGTACCGTTCCATAAGACAGGTGCAGTGAAGCGGCTATATGATTGGCATTCATACCGGTTGCGGCTAATTTCAATACTTCCTTTTCTCGTTCTGTGAGCGGATTGAACGATTTAGCTGCACCAAACACAAGCTCTGGCGATACTTCACGGCCTCCATTCATGACACGGCGGATAGCTTCAGCTAGGCGGTCACTGGGTTCGTCTTTGAGTAAGTAGCCCTGCACGCCTGCCTGTACAGCCCGCTCCAGAAATCCGGGGCGTGCAAAAGTTGTGAGAATGATGATGCGGCAGTTCAATCCAAGCTGCTGCATCCGTTCAGCAACATCTAATCCGCTCATGACAGGCATCTCAATGTCCATCAGACACAGGTCGGGCTGCAGTGAAATGATCCGCTGCAGGGCTTCCTCCCCGTTTCCAGCCTCACCGATGACCTCAAAATCATCCTCAAGATCAAGCAGGGAGGCTAAAGCCCCTCGAAGCATACGCTGATCCTCCACGATCAAAATACGAATCATATGGACGTACCTCCTTGCGGTTTGTTTGCAACGATGGGAAAGAAAAGTGCCAGCCGGGTGCCTTTAGTATCGGAGTCGATCTGGAGAGATCCATCGATCAGATGAAGCCGTTCCGACATACCTTTTAGACCATTACCGGGATGCTGATCACTTGATATGCCTGTTCCGTTATCTTGAATTGTAATATAAATCCCATCCGTTTCTCGCTTCAGTAAAATCAGGCTCCAGGTTGCCTTGCTGTGCTTCACAATATTAGTCACAGCCTCAAGCAGACATAGGCTGACCATATTCTGCGTCAAATCAGGTACATCACTGCAAGTCTCTTGCTGGGCAGACAGTTGTAACTCGATATCTGCGCTCCGCAGCATCTCTCTGGCATCGGCTATTGCTTCTGCGATACTAATAGCTCGCATATCGGAGACAAGCTGGCGCACTTCACGAAGTGCTGCCCTGGAGGTGCGTTCAATTTCGCGTGCTTCCTGGATTGCTCGTTCCGGATTTTTGGCAATCAGTTTGGTCACCAACTCACTCTTTAATGTGATCAATGATAGGGTATGCCCCATCGTATCGTGAAGATCTCTGGCAATTCGCATGCGTTCCTCCCGTTTGATTAACTCCCTGATATGTTGCTGAGCTTCATCAAGTTTAGCTTCGAGCTGCTGACGATCCAGCATGGTTCGAATGCCGTAGGGTGAAATCAGCATGATGATATAAAATGGAGTAAAGAATAAGAGCTGCTCAGCGCTGAGTTGGTTAAAAGCGATAGCCATAGCGATCGGGATCGTCTGAATAATGGCAAATACCAATAAAAACATTCTAAAGAGTCGCTTTTCGGTGTACCATCCGATGAAGTTAGCTGTGAAAAATCCAAGAAAAAACATGTTTGGGTCAATGACCAACGTCAGAATCAGAACACATAACATTTGCAGAATGAGCCAATAGGAAAAAATAAATTCTCCTGCTGTCATATACAGCTGTCGATAGGTCAGGACAAAAACGATAAAAGCGGTGATTCCGATGTATTGTTCATGTCCATGGGCGTTCGCCAGGTAATATAGGGGCATGGCTAAATAGATCATCCATATGTACGGATAGATTCCAAATCGTTTAGGGAAAAGCTCAAGTTCTTGGAACATGTGCCGGAGTTACGCCTCCTTCTGTCTACTGCGGATATATGTGGATAGTAACATAAATACCGCCAGATAACCTCCTAAAAGAAGGATGTCCCGCAATTGCGGTATCCCACCGCCGGTGATGACCCATGCACCATTGCCAAAACTGTAGGACGGAAGCCAGCGACCGATCTGTGCGAGCCAGTCTGGCATCACATTCAGCGGCATCCACATGCCTCCGAGCAGGGCAAGAGAAAGGTATAAGGCATTGCTTAATCCACTTGCTGTATCTACCCTCCGTAACGTGCCTATACAGGTGCCTATAGCGAGAAAAGGAAGGGAACCGGCAAGAATCCAGAGCGCAGAGCTGACCCACTGTGAGAAGGTGAGAGAGACGCCGTTAATCAAGTAACCAGATGTGAAAATGACGATAATCGAGCATAAGTGGATGAAGGTCTGGCCGATCATCTTGCCCCCGAAATAAATAGAGTTCGGTAGCGGTGTGACTCGCAGGTAAGTAACCCAGCCGTGGGCTCTTTCCTGCACAAGGCGAATGCCGAGTGTCATAATGGAAGATCCCATTACACTAAAGCAGGTCATCGACATGAGATAGTGTGCATTCCATTCCTTGGCATCCACCGCACCGGTTGTAAATATACGTGTATATAGAATGTAAAACAGAACGGGCATCAGCAAAGACCAGAACACAAAATATACGTTACGGGTCATACGAATCATCTCTGCACGGGATTGAGCGATTAACATCGACATATTATTGTTCCTCCTTCACGTTATTCAACATAGATGCATAGGCATCGTCCAGTTGTCCGGTTTCAATGCGGATGTCCCGAACCGGAAGCTGCATCGTTATAATTTGACGAATCAGTGCATCTGTATCTTGGCTTTGGAGAATGCAGCGGTTTTGTTGATATAACACATGGTCCACGCCAGACAGTTTTTCAATCAAGGCCTGATTGGCGGCCGCAGTGGTTTCATCGTTTTCTGTATGAGCCGATTCGCCGCTGTCCTCAAGGGAAGGGATATAGGTGAAGGATAGGGTCCGCTTAGTCATCCCGTTTTTGATTTGCTCGGGTGTTCCGTCGGCGGCAATAGCCCCTTCATTAAACAGAATAATCCGATCAGCCACTTCATCGGCTTCATGGAGGTAATGCGTAGTGAAGACCACCGTTTTACCCTGTTGTGCGAGTGTGCGGATCTGTGACCAGAATTGCCGGCGGGTCTCAGAATCCAGGCCAACTGTGGGTTCATCGAAAAAAAGAATATCGGGGTTCCCCGTCATAGCCAGGGCAAAATTTAAACTACGCTTCTGTCCCCCTGATAGCTTTTCTGCTCTCCGATTCAAATCGGCCGGGGAGAGCCCTGTTAATTTCTCAAGAGCTACTCTATCTAGTGGTGCCGGATAATAGCTATGTACCATACGAATGATCTCACGTACGGTGAGGAAATCCATGACACTGACATCTTGCATCATGACACCGATTCGTTGTTGCACCTGCTTGTGACCTGGGGGCAATCCAAGTATCTGAATCTCGCCTGAAGTAGGGCTGGTTAGACCGAGCATCATTTTGATTGTGGTTGTTTTGCCTGCACCGTTAGGTCCAAGAATAGCTGTAATCGAACCTTGTGCGATCTGGAGTGAAACCTGGCGGACAGCTTGTTTCTTTCCGAACTGTTTACTGACGTTATCCAGTTGTATCACGTTATTGTGGGAGTTCATGAATGGTCACGTCCTTCTTCTGATCGAATGTTATACTTTCATCTTAACTGTGGGGACGTGAAGGGTTTAGTAATCATTGTCATGATTATCAGATGACAATTGTCATCTTTTATGAATGGAACGAGAGATAATGAAATATCATGAGTTGAGGCTACCCTTTCTATCAGGGGAGGAGGGAGCATGGCGTTTTAATAGATTAAAATGAGGTTGTATACGCATTCAAAAATGGTGTGTGATGTCGTTCACAACCCTGCCAAAGCATGTTGCGCGTGAGGTCTTCTCGTCTTGACCCCGGCGTATCCTTCAATTATAGTTGGTACGTAGGACTTAAACTATTTTAGATAGATAAAGGTGGCTTGCAGCATGTCTGAGAAAATCTACGTTGGGGTCGATCTCGGCGGAACAGCAATCAAGGTCGGTATATGTGATGATCAAGGTCAGCTTATGCATACGTATGAAGGACCGACTGAAGTGGACCAGGGCGTTGACACGGTTATCGCCAACATCGAGAAGTATGTCCGTCATATCGTAGCCGAATCGCCATACAGCTGGGAACAGCTTGAGGGTGTCGGAGCAGGAGTTGCCGGTTTCACGAATGTACGCGAGGGGATTATTGTTCATGCTCCTAACATCGGATTTCGGAATGTAGCCATTCGTTCGGTTCTGGAAGAGCGTCTGGGCAAGCCTGTCAAAATAGATAATGATGCGAACGTTGCTGCTCTGGGTGAAGCTTGGGCTGGGGCCGGCAAGGGTGTAGACAATTGTGTATGCTTCACACTCGGTACAGGCGTTGGCGGCGGTCTCATCCTGAACGGTAAAATCTATCAGGGGTTTTCCGGCATGGCAGGGGAACTGGGCCACATCAGTGTTGTGCCTGATCTGGAAGCAATCAAGTGTGGCTGTGGTAAAATGGGATGTGTAGAGACGGTATCATCCGCAACAGGTATCATTCGCATGGCGAAGGATGCTGTAGAGCGTGGTGATCATACGTCCCTTGCTTTGGTAGACAAAATCGCTGCCAAGGAAGTATTTGATGCGGCCAAAGCAGGCGATGAAGTGGCTCTGCGGATTGTAAACCGTGCGGCTTATTATTTGGGCAAATCCATGGCAACCGTAGCCGCTGTACTGAACCCGGAATTATTCATTGTTGGCGGTGGAGTATCCAAGGCAGGCGACTTCTTGTTTGATGAGATTCGGACTGTGTTTGCTCAATTGACTCCAGAGCCGTTGCAACAAGGTGTTCAGATTTTGGAAGCTACACTGGGTAATGATGCAGGAATCGTAGGCGCGGCAGGTCTCCTCTTACGTTCGTAGTACCTTTGTAACACGATATATCCGACAGCAATATGATAAGGAGGGGACATTTATGCTTGACGGTGAAGGCTCACCAGGCACAGGCGCCACGCTCATTATCATTACGGGCATGTCCGGAGCGGGTAAAACGATAGCTGTGCAGAGCCTGGAAGATCTAGGGTTTTTCTGCGTAGATAATTTACCGCCTGTTCTAATTCCTAAATTCGCGGAATTGATCGAACAGTCGAATGGCAAGATTGGCAAGGTAGCGCTGGTCATCGATCTTCGGGGACGTGAATTTTTCACAGCATTGTCCGAGTCTTTAAACTATATCAAGGATCATTTTACGATTCACTGCGAAATTCTATTTTTGGATGCAACCGATTCGGTTCTGGTTCAACGTTACAAAGAGAGTAGACGTAGACATCCGTTAGCGCCAGAAGGTATGCCGCTGGATGGCATTAAGCTGGAGCGCAAGATGCTGGAGGAACTTAAAAATTCAGCAACTCAGGTGCTGAATACCAGCACCATGAAGCCTGCTCAATTGAAGGAGCGCATCATCTCACGTTTCTCTCACTTGGAGAGCCAGATGTTGTCCGTGAATATAACGTCCTTCGGATTTAAATACGGTATTCCGATTGATGCGGATCTCGTATTTGATGTTCGTTTTTTACCGAATCCGCATTATATTGATCATTTGCGGCCGAATACAGGACAAAATAGTGAAGTGTACGAATATGTTATGAAATGGCCGGAAACGCAAGCGTTTCTGACCAAGCTGCTGGATATGCTGCATTTTCTGATTCCGCAATACCGGAAGGAAGGCAAAAGCCAGGTTATTATTGGAATCGGCTGTACCGGAGGCAAGCATCGTTCGGTAGCAATATCGGAATATTTGGGCAAAATGCTCGGAAGCAGTGAGACTGAAGCTGTTACCGTAAGCCACCGCGACGCTGACCGGGACCGTCATTGAAGAGGGTGAAGGGATGAAAGAGGCCGGACCACGGAGAGAACGTCCGAGAATCGTTGTTATGGGCGGCGGAACCGGATTATCTGTGATGTTACGCGGTTTAAAAGAGAAGCCGATGGATATCACGGCCATCGTTACGGTTGCCGATGACGGTGGGAGTTCAGGGATCTTGCGCAGTGAGTTGCAAATGCCGCCACCAGGCGACATTCGTAACGTTCTCACCGCGCTGGCAGATGTTGAGCCACTGCTTTCGGACATGTTAAAGTATCGTTTCAATACAGGCGCGGGGCTTGCAGGCCACAGCCTGGGGAATTTGATATTGGCTGCAATGACGGATATATCAGGCGACTTTGTGACCGCTGTGCGGGAGCTTAGCCGCGTGTTTGCCGTTAGGGGTCAGGTGCTTCCGGCAGCAGGTCAAGCTGTTGTGCTACATGCTGAGATGGAGGATGGAACAATTATTACTGGTGAGTCCAAAATCCCTGAGGCAGGCGGGCGTATTAAACGTGTCTTTCTTGAACCGGATCACGTGGAGCCGTTGCCAGAAGCTGTGGAGGCTATACGCCAAGCAGATGCGATTCTTATTGGCCCAGGTAGTCTATATACGAGCATCCTTCCTAATCTGCTTGTGCCCAAACTGGCAGAAGCTGTCGTTCAAACGGATGCGGTGAAGATGTTTATTTGTAACGTAATGACACAGCCGGGAGAGACCGATAATTATACAGTGAGTGATCATCTTAAGGCAGTGCATGATCATATTGGTCACCAGCTCTTTGACTACGTGATCGTGAACAATGGTGACATTCCGCTACAAGTGCAGAATAAGTATGCGGAAAAAGGAGCAAAACCGGTTGTTCTCGATATGAATGTGCTGAAAAGTTCAGGTTATCAGGTTGTCGCAGATACGCTGGTTTTGTTCAAAACCTATCTGCGCCATGATGCTGATAAGCTCAGCCATCATATTTACCAACTGGTTCAAAATTGGATGTTACGGAAGAGGTGAAGTCCCATGTCATTTGCAGCACAGACCAAAAAAGAATTAACGATGATTGAAAGTGAAGCGTGCTGCGAACAGGCGGAACTTTCAGCCCTCATCCGTATGCTTGGTGCAGTGCAGTTATCGAATAAAAAAGTCATCTTGGATATTTCGACAGAGAATGCTGCGATCGCAAGAAGGGCATACTCTCTGCTTAAAAAGCATTTTCAAGTGCATACGGAATTGTTGGTTCGCAAAAAAATGCGGCTGAAGAAGAACAATGTGTATATTGTTCGTGTTCCGTCTATGGTTCAGGAGATTCTAAAGGAGCTGCACATCGTCTCTGAAGGATTCCTGTTTACTCCTGGCATTAATGAAGAGTTACTGGAGAAGAATTGTTGTAAGCGAGCCTATCTTCGTGGTGCGTTTCTGGCAGGTGGTTCCGTAAATAACCCGGAGGGCTCCTCATATCATCTGGAGATTGCGTCCATGTATGAAGAGCATTGTCAGGCACTGGTGGATTTGGCTAATGAATTTCATCTTAATGCCCGGTGTATAGAAAGGAAAAAAGGATTCATCCTATACATTAAGGAAGGCGAGAAAATCATTGAGTTGCTTAGCATCATTGGTGCTCACCAGGCCTTGTTCAAGTTTGAAGATGTTCGAATTATGCGGGACATGCGTAACTCGGTGAATCGAATTGTCAATTGTGAGACAGCTAATCTGAACAAAACGATTGGCGCGGCGGTTAGACAAATCGACAATATCCGTTTACTGCAAAAGGAAGTAGGTCTGGAATCTCTTCCGGATAAGCTACGTGAGGTAGCTGAGGTAAGGCTTGCTCATCCCGATATCAATCTGAAGGAAGTAGGCGAATTGCTAAAAGGTACGGTGAGCAAATCGGGCGTGAACCATCGCCTTCGGAAGATTGATGAGCTTGCTGAGAAAGTGCGTGCGGAACGTTAAAGTTGAAGGTTGAAACGAATCATTTAGGTTTAAGGTTTGTTATGACCTTACCAGGTCGTGTTGGGTTACTCGTGCGGGTGAAGGAGAGGCTTCGGCTCTGGATTTTTGCCTATGCTGGCGGGCTATGTTTTTTCTTCTAGTGTCCTGCACGGGTTAATGGTATAATGTTGTATAAATATAATTGTGTATTTAATGTCCAGATTTCATAATAGGGGGTAAGTTTCTATGACAAAGCACCCGGTAGTTGTCCGTTTGAAAACGGGTCTCCATGCCAGACCTGCAGCACTGTTCGTTCAGGAAGCGAATAAGTACTCATCTGAAGTGTTCGTCGAGAAGGACGATAAAAAAGTAAATGCTAAAAGTATCATGGGAATCATGAGCCTTGCGATCAGTACAGGTACAGAAATCCATATTAGTGCTGAAGGCGCGGATGCGGATCAGGCTGTAAACGCTTTAGTTAGTCTGGTTAGCAAAGAAGAGCTTGAGAATCAATAAGCTTCATGAACTCCATTCAATCCATGAAGAAGTCCCGCAAGGGGCTTTTTTGCGTTTTATATAAAATTTAATTAAACGGGTCCGTCAAGTGCAACATTATGGAATTTGTCCCGTCTGTTAAGGTATCAAATCGCTTCAAGTTTGAGAAGTTAACATATGAGGAGGTTATTCGTAATGGGTAAACAATGGATGAAACCGTTTGGTGCAGTGCTGGTGGCAAGTTCGTTGCTGGTCGGAGGAACGGCTTATGTAGCTCCAGGAAATTATGCTTATGCTGCCGAAGTTCAGGGCGTACAGCAAAATGTAATCAATGTCGTAGGTAAAGGTGAGATTCAAGTGAAGCCGGATATTGCCTATCTGTCCATCGGTGTGAACAGTACTGCCGATACTGCGGCGTCAGCTCAGAAAGCAAATGCTGCTAAGATTCAAAAGGTTACTAATTTGCTGAAAAACACATGGAAGATTAGTGCCGATGATATTCAAACCAGTCAATTTTACGTGCAACCAAACTACACGTATAGCGAAAAAGATGGACAGAAAATTAAAGGTTACACAGCACATCACACATTGACAGTAACATATCGTGATATGGACAAGATTGGTGAACTGCTGGATGCAGCCTCCCAAGCAGGGGCCAATAATATTGAAAATGTACGCTTTACAGTAGAGAATCCAGAGAAATACGAATCCGAAGTGATTGCTAAGGCGGTAGCTAATGCAGATGTGAAAGCAGGAGCGATCGCTAAAGCGGTTAAACGTCAGCTGGGTACTGTTCTATCGGTAAGTCAGCCGGATGCTAATGTTCCTGTGTTCTATGCATCAGAGCTCATGTCGCAAGCGAAGAGTGAATCAGATGCAGGTACACAGATCGAAGCTGGTCAGGTCAAAGTAAGTACCGTTCTGAATATCACGTATGAGATGAAGTAAGGAACTTTGCACTTCACGGGATAAAATATTAAATATTAAGAATTTAAAATAATGACAAAAGCACTGTCCTTCGGGGCCGTGTTTTTTTGTTGCACATGCTGGCTTTGAGGAAGCGGGGCCGGAAAGTGATTATATGACTGGTTTGAGAACAGAGTGAATCATGTCTTTTTTGTAGCATTGTTCGTGACAAAACATTCATTTTCTGCAATGAATATTGGACTATTTTCATCAACATTGTAACTGGGGCTGTAAACCTTTCCGATAATGGGTTAATTATAATAAAGAGGCAAGCGTATGGCCTATGCAATCTAATTCTATTTACATACGCATTAAACCTGATGGAATATAGAGAGGAGTTTTATAGATGAAAACATGGAAAAAGTGGACGAGTGCATTATTGGCAGCAGGTGTAATTATGGGAGGAAGCACAGCATGGATGGATCAATCGGTTCAAGCAACATCCGTATCTGCCAAAGTAACTGCACCGGCTGAAGTAACGTTGAAATCAGGTGGAAAAACCCTCACGCAAAAAGGGTTGCTCCAAGGTGGATCTACATGGGTGGCGCTGACAGCAGTTAAGGATGTAGCAGGTGGGACATTGAAATATGATGCAAAAACAAAGTCATATACAGTAACTGCAGCGAACAATGCAATGACTGTGAGTTTGATGGATGGACAGCCAAACGTGTATATTAATGGTTTTTATCCTCAAGTGGAAGCAAAGTTGATCCAGGGTCGTTTGTACATCCCGTTCTCTGCAATGAGAGATTATTTGGGTGTACAAGGTAGCTGGGATGCCAAAACCAAAACACTGACCCTGAGTAAAGTGAAACAAAATAACGTTCAGGTGAAATCGACCAAAGCGAGTGTAACCGTTAAAAATGCTGAGGTGGATGTGCAGTACCCGCAAGTGAGCGGACTAGCGAGCAAAGAGGCCGAAGCTGCGATTAACAAAGTGCTCAAAGATGAAGTGGACACCGCTGTTGCGGCGTTCAAAAAACAAACGTCAGAATTCGGTGGAGCAACCGCAAATCGTCCATATGCATTCGAAGCTTCTTATGTGGTGACTTACAATGAGAACGGTGTGCTGGGTCTGATCACTCAACGTTATGAGGACTATGCAGGCGCACATGGCATGACGACTCGCACCGGTCATACGTTTGCTCTCGACACAGGTAAAGAGCTGACACTGGATGATGTAATTGCAAACAGCAAATCGATGCGTGAAACGATCAGCAAAAAGGTTGGCGAGCAACTGAAAGCGAACGCGGGAGCCCTGAACGACTACAAAGGCCTTAACAAAGATCAGGATTTCTACGTGACGCCAACAGGCGCAGTGGTATTCTTCCAGTTGTATGAGTACACCGCGTATGCGGAGGGCTTCCCTGAATTCAAGTTCACTTACAAAGATATTCTGCCTAAAGGAACCGCACCATTCAGCAACGTAGCTTCTGAGAAGTAAGTTCGTTTTAGCTTAGATGAAATCATAAAATAAATTAAATTCAAGTCAAAACAAGACAAGAGCACTTATACCTTTTATTAGTGAAAAATAATAAACCAGAAGCCTCCGTCAAAGCAAGAATGACGGGGGCTTCTGGTTTATGCAGGCAAGGCACCCCAAGTCCGGGTGGTGAGATTGCCTGTTATAATTAAAAAGCGCAGAGCGTGCTCACCTATATTCAGATGATGCCCGCCCTGCGCTTATTTACGTTGTCTCCAGGCAGCTAAAGCTTAGATGCCTTGGGAGCCTACGTTTTGGATTACTTTATCGATGATACCGTAATCGGCTGCTTCAGCAGCACTCATGAAGTAGTCACGATCTGTATCTTTTTCGATACGCTCCAGGGGTTGACCTGTGCGCTCGGAGATGATGCGGTTCAAGGTATCACGCATTTTCAGGATGCGGCGTGCACGGATTTCGATGTCCGAAGCTTGACCTTGTGCACCACCAAGAGGTTGGTGAATCATAATTTCACTGTTTGGCAACGCAAAACGTTTGCCTTTTGCACCGGCATTCAACAAGAATGCACCCATGGAAGCCGCCATACCTACGCAGATCGTAGATACATCCGGTTTGATGAACTGCATTGTATCGTAAATTGCCATACCCGCTGTGATGGATCCGCCTGGGCTGTTGATGTATAGGTGAATGTCTTTCTCCGGATCTTCCGCTGCCAGGAACAACATCTGTGCCATGATGGCATTCGCTACAACGTCATTCACGTCGCTGCCAAGGAAAATGATACGATCCTTCAGCAATCTGGAATAAATATCATAGGCGCGCTCACCCCGGTTGCTCTGTTCAACGACCATTGGAATATAACTCACGTGAAAAACCTCCTCGGAAATGTAAATGTTAAATGGTGTTTATACTTAAACTGTTACCGTATTAACCACATCATAAACAATCTCAAACAAAAAGTCAAAGAAAGTCAAACTAAGTTTGAAAAAAAAGAAACCTTTCCGGTTTCGTTGGTTAAATGCATTATGAGCTGTTAGAAAATTTAGTGGCGCGCCCGCCAAGAATCGAACTTGGATCTCAGGCTTCGGAGGCCTACGTCATATCCATTGGACCACGGGCGCAAATTATGTGACAGCAATAATGATTATAGCTTATGCACTGGTGAATTGCAAGCAGTTGCTTTGCATGAACATGGTGTGGTTTTCCTTAAGATAAATGGGCTCACGTTGTCTTTCATGAATGGGCCGAGTTATTCCGAAGATGGTTTGAATTGTTTCGGAAATGATCATGATGAAGAAAGATGGATAAAGCTTGTATTTCAGTACATGCTATAAGAAGTTTTGGACATGCCCTATGAAAATGAAACACAGCAAGATATAGATGTTATGTGTGGACTTCTTCTATATATGGTGTGAGATCCTCATTTCCTTATCTCGATGTGTAAAGGTTGTGAAAATAGGCGCGTACAAACGCCTGCTAACCTGTCGAAATAAGCAATCGAAACACTTGCATCTCGCGTCAGTTTTAGGTAGAATGAACGTGGGACTTAAAAAGTTAACCCGGGACATTTTAAGGCCATGCAGAAAGCTTGGAACATGAAGCTTGCGGGAGTGGAAAGCATGCGAACGATCTTGGAAGTGCAAAAGCAGCTTCTGCCCGATCTCATGGATGTCTTGAAAAAACGCTATACGATTCTGCACCAGATCATGTTATCGGATGTGATTGGGCGGAGAACGTTAGCCAATTCCATGCAGATGACCGAGCGGGTTCTGAGAGCTGAGACCGATCTGTTAAAGGCTCAGGGACTTATCGAAATTGACAGTGCAGGGATGAAGATCAGCGAGGCGGGTTATAATTTGCTGCAGCAATTAGAACCTGTCGCGAAAGAGCTGTTTGGATTATCCGAGCTGGAAGAGCGAATCAAGCAAGCCTACGGTCTGCAAAAGGTAGTCGTGGTTCCTGGTGATTCGGATATATCTCCTTACGCCAAAAGGGAGCTTGGAAGAGCTGGAGCAAAAGCTCTCAGCAGTATCATGAATGACAACGACGTTGTCGCTGTAACAGGCGGATCAACAACGGCCGAAGTCGCAGAACAACTCACACCACCGACTTCAATGAAGGGTGTCTGGTTTGTACCAGCACGCGGAGGGTTGGGAGAGAGCCTGGAAATTCAGGCAAATACGATTGCATCCACGATGGCAAAACGGACAGGGGCTCAATACAAACTCCTGCATGTACCGGATTTGCTTAGTGACCATGCCTATGAATCACTGATCCAGGACCCGGGAGTTCAGGAGATTTTACAGCTGATCAGGCAATCTCGCATCGTAATTCATGGCATTGGTGATGCTGTGGAGATGGCGAAGAGACGCAAGCTTGCACCGGAGATCATTGACGAACTTCAGGAGCAGGGAGCTGTATCGGAGTCCTTCGGGTATTACTTCAATGGTCAGGGTGAGGTGGTACATACCATGCTTACGCTGGGCATGCGGCTTCAGGATATCGAACGCACCGATGTAGTCATTGGCATTGCGGGCGGCAAAAGCAAGGCAGCTGCCATCCATTCCGTACTGCGGTTCGGACAGGAAGATATTCTGATTATTGATGAGGCTGCGGCCGAAGTCATCGTCGCTGACATGGAAAACATCTAACTTTTCAGAGATGAAATGGTTTTATTTTGAACACAACTCTTGTTGTCTTGACGGACTTTACCGTCTGTCTTGAATATATAGCTTCATAAAAAACTAATCAAAACTTGGGAGGAACTTACTCATGATTAAAGTAGGTATTAACGGTTTTGGACGTATTGGTCGTTTGGCATTCCGCCGTATTCAAAATGTAGAGGGCATTGAAGTAGTAGCAATCAACGACTTGACTGACGCTAAAATGCTGGCTCATTTGCTCAAATATGATACAACTCAAGGTCGCTTCGATGGCGATGTTGAAGTACATGATGGTTTCTTCAAAGTAAACGGCAAAGAAGTTAAAGTACTTGCTAACCGTAACCCTGAAGAACTGCCTTGGGGAGACCTGGGTGTAGACATCGTTCTGGAATGTACTGGTTTCTTCACAACAAAAGAAGCTGCTGAGAAACACTTGAAAGGTGGAGCTAAGAAAGTTGTTATCTCCGCACCAGCTACTGGCGACATGAAAACCATCGTTTACAACGTAAACCATGAAATTCTCGACGGTACTGAAACTGTAATCTCCGGCGCATCTTGCACAACAAACTGCCTGGCACCTATGGCAAAAACACTGCAAGACAAATTCGGAATCGTTCAAGGTTTGATGACTACAATTCACGCTTACACTGGCGACCAAAACACATTGGATGCTCCACACCCTAAAGGTGACTTCCGTCGTGCTCGCGCAGCAGCTGAAAACATCATTCCTAACACAACTGGTGCTGCTAAAGCAATCGGTCTGGTTATCCCTGAACTGCAAGGCAAATTGGATGGTGCAGCTCAACGTGTACCAGTAGCTACTGGTTCCCTGACTGAGCTTGTAACTGTTCTGGGCAAAAAAGTTACTGCTGAAGAAGTTAACGCAGTAATGAAAGAAGCTTCCGATCCACAAACTTTCGGATACACTGAAGACGAAATCGTATCTTCCGATATCCAAGGAATCACTTTCGGTTCCCTGTTTGATGCAACTCAAACTAAAGTTCTGACTGTTGGCGACCAACAACTGGTTAAAACTGTAGCTTGGTATGACAACGAAATGTCCTACACAGCTCAATTGGTTCGCACATTGGAGCACTTTGCAAAAATGATCAAGTAATATCTGTAATAACATAGAGCGGAAACAGATTGTTATTGTTTCCGCTCTTTATATATGGATATTTAGTTAATTTCTCATGAACACCAGGACTGACAAGGGATTCAGCTCTTGAAAGGTTCACCAAATACATGGGTGCGGAGGAAATAGAGATGAACAAAAAAAGTGTACGCGATATCGAATTGAATGGAAAACGGGTATTTGTCCGTGTAGATTTCAATGTGCCGCTCGAAGATGGTAAAATTACAGATGACAAACGTATTCGTGCAACACTGCCTACGATCAACTTCCTGATCGAAAAAGGTGCAAAAGTAATCTTGGCGAGCCACATGGGACGTCCAAAGGGTGAAGTTGTAGAATCCATGCGTTTGACACCAGCAGCTGAGCGTTTGTCTGAATTGCTGGGTAAACCGGTTACTAAAGCGGATGATTCCGTAGGTGAAGCGGTTAAAGCTCAAATCGCAGCAATGAATGATGGCGACGTATTGTTGCTTGAGAACGTTCGTTTCCACGCAGGCGAAGAGAAAAACGATCCGGAACTGGCAAAACAATTTGCTGAACTGGCTGACGTATTCGTTAACGATGCATTCGGCGCAGCTCACAGAGCACATGCTTCGACTGAAGGAATCGCTCACTTGCTTCCAGCAGTGTCCGGTTTGTTGATGGAAAAAGAGCTTGATGTGTTGGGTAAAGCAATCTCCAACCCTGAGCGTCCTTTCACAGCAATCATCGGTGGTTCCAAAGTAAAAGACAAAATCGATGTGATCGACAACCTGCTGAATATTGCAGACAACGTAATCATCGGTGGTGGTTTGTCTTACACATTCATGAAAGCTCAAGGCCACGAAGTAGGTCAATCCTTGCTGGATGAGTCCAAATTGGATGTAGCACTTGGCTTTATCGAAAAAGCAAAAAAACTGGGCAAAAACTTCTACCTGCCAGTGGATATCGTAATCTCTGACGATTTCAGTGCAGACGCAAACACAAAAATCGTTGAAGTTGGCGACATTCCTGCAGATTGGGAAGGTATCGACATCGGTCCTAAAACACGTGAGATCTACGCTGACGTTGTTAAAAACTCCAAACTGGTTGTATGGAACGGACCTATGGGCGTATTCGAAATCGAGCCATTCTCCCACGGTACTCGTGCAGTAGCAGAAGCTTGTGCTACAACATCTGCTTACACAGTAATCGGCGGCGGCGATTCTGCAGCGGCAGCTGAGAAGTTCAAATTGGCTGACAAAATGGACCACATCTCCACAGGTGGCGGTGCATCGCTCGAGTTCATGGAAGGCAAAGTGCTTCCAGGCGTAGTTGCATTGAACGACAAGTAAGCTTTAAGCTATAGCATGAAGGAGTTGAAACCAATGAGAACACCAATTATCGCGGGTAACTGGAAAATGTTCAAAACGGTTTCCGAATCCAATGACTTTATTCAGGAAGTTAAAGGAAAAGCGGAAGTCGCAGGCGTAGAAACAGTAATCTGCGCACCTTTTACAAACCTGCCATCCCTGGTAGAAGCTGTGAAAGGCACTAACATCAAAATCGGTGCACAAAATCTTCACTTCGAAGACAACGGTGCATTCACTGGTGAAATCAGCGGTATCATGCTGAAAGAACTGGGTGTTGATTACGTGATTATCGGTCACTCGGAGCGCCGTCAGTACTTTGCGGAAACCGATGAGACTGTCAATAAAAAGTTGCATGCAGCATTCCGTCATGGATTGACTCCAATCTTCTGCCTTGGTGAAACGCTTGAAGAGCGCGAAGCAAACCAAACAAAAGACGTATGTAAAGTGCAAACCGAAGCAGCTTTTGCTGGTCTGACTGCTGAGCAAGCAGCTCAAGTGGTTATCGCTTATGAGCCAATCTGGGCGATTGGTACAGGTAAATCCTCTACATCCCAAGATGCGAATGAAGTTATTGCTTACATCCGTACATTGGTGAAGGATCTGTACAACGAGCAGGTTGCAGATGCGGTTCGTATCCAATACGGCGGCAGCGTGAAACCGGAAAACGTAACAGAATACCTCGGACAAAGCGACATCGACGGCGCACTTGTTGGCGGTGCCAGCTTGCAGCCGGCTTCGTTTATCGCGCTTGTTGAGGGGGCGAAGTAAGATGACAGCTCCAAAACCTGTAGCACTGATCATTATGGATGGCTTCGGTCTGCGTAACACGGTGGAAGGCAATGCGGTAGCGCAAGCCAAAAAACCGAACTATGACCGTTTCATGAGCCAGTTCCCACACACAACTTTGACTGCATGCGGTGAGGCTGTAGGTTTGCCGGAAGGCCAAATGGGGAACTCCGAGGTAGGTCACTTGAACATTGGTGCCGGCCGGATCGTATATCAGGATTTGACCCGTATCTCCAAATCGATTCGTGACGGCGAGTTCTATGACAATGAAACACTTGTCAAAGCGGTGCGCGAAGCGAAACAGAACGGTAAAAAGCTTCATCTCTACGGCTTGTTGTCCGATGGTGGCGTACATAGTCACATCGACCACTTGTTCGCGATGCTGGATCTGGCTAAAAAAGAAGAAATGAATGAAGTATACATTCATGCCTTCCTGGATGGCCGTGATGTTATGCCGGATAGTGGTAAAGACTTCATGCAGAAGCTGATCGCTAAGATTGATGAAGTGGGTGTAGGTAAAATCGCAACGGTTCAAGGCCGCTACTATGCTATGGACCGTGACAAACGCTGGGAGCGTGTGGAGAAATCTTACCGCGCCATCGTTTACGGTGATGGGCCGAAATACACTGATCCACTCAAAGCGGTTGAGGAATCGTATGAGAAATCCGTATTTGATGAGTTCGTTGAACCAACGGTTATCGTTCAAGCGGATGGTGAGCCGGTAGGTCTGGTAGAGAGTGGCGATTCCGTCATCTTCCTGAACTTCCGTCCTGACCGTGCAATCCAGTTGTCGCAAGTATTCACGAACTCCGATTTCCGCGGTTTCGATCGTGGGCCGAAGTTCCCTGTAGGCTTGCACTTTGTGTGCCTGACGTTGTTCAGCGAAACGGTTGAAGGTTATGTGGCTTACTCGCCTAAAAACCTCGACAATACGCTGGGTGAAGTGCTGGTACAGAATAACAAAAAACAACTGCGTATTGCAGAAACGGAGAAGTACCCGCACGTAACCTTCTTCTTCAGCGGCGGCCGTGACGTAGAGCTTCCGGGCGAAACTCGCGTGCTGATTAACTCTCCTAAGGTGGCGACGTATGACCTGCAACCGGAGATGAGCGCTTATGAAGTAGCCGATGCAGCAGTCCGTGAGATTGAAGCGGATAAACACGATGCGATTATCCTGAACTTTGCTAACCCTGACATGGTTGGACACTCCGGTATGCTGGAGCCTACGATCAAAGCGGTTGAAGTGACGGATGAGTGCATGGGTCGCGTTGTAGACGCGGTACTTGCCAAAGGCGGCGTGGTGCTGATCACTGCGGATCATGGTAATGCGGATATGGTGTTTGATGAGCAAGGACGTCCGTTCACAGCTCATACAACGAACCCGGTTCCATTTATCGTGACTGATCCAAATGTAACATTGCGTGAAGGCGGAATTTTGGCCGATATCGCGCCAACCATTCTTGACCTGATGCAATTGCCACAACCGGAAGAGATGACAGGTACATCTGTCATTGCTACCCGTAAATAAGTTGCACAGCAACCATATATGAAATTGGGAAGTTTGGAGTTTACCCCCGAACGGAGGCAGCAGAAATCGTCTGAAGAAGCGTTTAGCGTTCGCCTTTATCACAGGATTCCAACTTATGAGAATAAGTTCAAAGGAATCCGGGGATAACAGCGATCGGAAGACGATTCTGCTGACGTAGTGGATAAGGGGAAACACAAGTGGTCCTAATTTTTAATAAATTCAAAATTAAAGGAGATTATCACTCATGACTATTATTTCTGACGTGTACGCTCGCGAAGTCCTCGACTCCCGCGGTAACCCTACAGTTGAAGTTGAAGTATACCTGGAATCCGGCGCAATCGGACGCGCAATCGTTCCATCTGGTGCATCTACTGGTGCCCACGAAGCAGTTGAGCTTCGCGATGGTGACAAATCCCGTTACCTCGGTAAAGGCGTTCTGCAAGCTGTTAAAAACGTAAATGAAATCATCGCTCCAGAAGTAATCGGTATGGATGCTTTGGATCAACTGGGTATCGACAGATTGATGATCGCTTTGGATGGTACGCCAAACAAAGGTAAATTGGGCGCAAACGCAATCCTGGCTGTATCCATGGCTGTAGCTCGCGCTGCTGCTGATGCTCTGGAATTGCCACTGTATGTTTACCTGGGTGGATTCAACGCAAAAGCATTGCCAGTACCAATGATGAACATCATCAACGGTGGTGAGCACGCGGACAACAACATCGACGTACAAGAGTTCATGGTATTGCCAGTTGGCGCACCTAGCTTCAAAGAAGCTCTTCGCGTAGGCGCAGAAATCTTCCACAACCTGAAATCCGTACTGAGCTCCAAAGGCTTGAACACAGCTGTAGGTGATGAAGGTGGTTTCGCACCAAACCTGGGTTCTAACGAAGAAGCAATCACTACAATTATCGAAGCAATCGAAAAAGCTGGTTACAAACCAGGTGTTGACGTATTCTTGGGTATGGACGTTGCTTCCACTGAGTTCTACAAAGATGGTAAATACACTTTGGCTGGTGAAGGTAAATCTTACACTTCCGCTGAGTATGTTGACCTTCTGGCTTCATGGGTTGAGAAATACCCAATCATCACGATTGAAGACGGTATGTCCGAAGATGACTGGGATGGTTGGAAATTGCTCACTGAAAAATTGGGTGACAAAGTACAACTCGTTGGTGACGACTTGTTCGTAACGAACACTGAGCGTCTTGCTAGAGGTATCGAGCAAGGTATCGGTAACTCCATCCTGATCAAAGTAAACCAAATCGGTACATTGACTGAAACATTCGATGCAATCGAAATGGCTAAACGTGCAGGATACACAGCTGTTATCTCCCACCGTTCCGGTGAGTCCGAAGACAGCACAATCGCTGACATCGCTGTTGCAACAAACGCGGGTCAAATCAAAACGGGTGCTCCTTCCCGTACAGACCGTATCGCAAAATACAACCAATTGCTTCGCATTGAAGATCAATTGGATGAGCTTGCTCAATACAATGGTCTTAAAGGATTCTACAACCTTAAAAAATAAGCTGTGTACACAGCTTTTCGGGCAAGCCGGGTAACCGGCTTGTCTTTTTTATGATTATATATGGTGCTGTAGAATGTGGATGTAGTAGCTATATGAATACTTGGTGTCCAATTTTGAAATTTAAGGGAAATAGGGTGTGGTGTACTACTTGTATCACACCTATAGCTATGCTACAATTAAAGTAACTGTTTTTATGGTCAGATGTTATGCCCACATGGGTAGGAGGTGGAAAGAATGGATATTGCTTTGAAATTGCTGCTCGTTGTTTTCTCGATCGGTCTAATCACTGTAGTATTGCTGCAGCACGGGAAAAGCGCTGGTTTGGCGGGTGCCATCTCCGGTGGTGCGGAACATCTTTTCGGTAAAACGAAAGCGCGCGGATTGGATCTTTTCTTGCAACGTGCAACGGTGGTACTGGGTGCAGGATTTATGATTTTGGCTGTTATTGTTACGATCGTTTCGAAGTAACTTGCAGTCAAGTTACAGCAAGAAACCGAATAGCTGAAGCCAATGGCTTAACGGATAAACCTTCGTTTCGTGCAGAAACGGAGGTTTTTTAGTAGAAATTTATTGCCCCAAAGTTTTCCATTTATATTGCTATATAGGCCATCTAATCCTTCATGAAATTGAGGGATACTGCATTTTGCTTGTAACTTCTGTTCGATTCCCCCTTACTGTTTTAGAGACCCATTTCAGGCAGGTATGCCCCGGCGAGATGTAAAAATCCTGTGATTAATACTTCAAACGTATAGATAAGATTTGTGGTGAAACTAATTTTCTAAATGCTAATTTAAATCAGATCGGGCATATCACATACTGCATAAACTGTTTGAAGGAGCAGACTCAAACGGCTAACTTGGAACGTTAAGAGACCAAGGGTCTTTTTTGGGTAGCTACGGATGGGCTGGATTGAATTCGTGTATACTAGGGTATGAGATAGTAAGGGCGCGGTAATCATACGCATTTTACTATATGGCATCTGTACGAATACGGCACGAATTCCGATACATAAAGAGAAGAGATCAGACTATACTCTTACGTTTCCCGAGGTGAAAACTAATGATAACCGAACAACAATTGCTTGACTTCATGCGGGAGACCGCTTATAAACCGATGACTTATCAGGAGCTGGAACAGCACTTTCAGATTGAAGATGCTGCTGATTTCCGAGCCTTTTTGATTATGCTGAATACGCTGGAGGAATCCGGCCAAATTTTGCTGACCAGTAACAACCGCTATGGTATGCCAGAACGTATGAATCTGGTGCGTGGGCGCTTGCAGGCGCATTCGAAGGGGTTTGCCTTTCTGATTCCAGAAGACCGCGAACACCCGGACGTATATATCCATGCCAATGATATGAAAAGTGCAATGAATGGCGATATTGTGCTTGTGAAAGTAACGTCCCAAGGGCCGTCCGGTGGACGTCTGGAGGGTGAAATTGTACGGATTGTGACGCGTGCAATTACACAAGTTGTGGGTGTTTTCCAGAGCCACGAAGTGTATGGATTTGTAATTCCGGACGATAAACGGATTAATCGTGATATTTTTATCCCGCGTACGAATTTTGCCGGTGCTGTAGATGGACAGAAAGTTGTTGCCAAGATTATCAGTTATCCGGAAGGCCGTGCAGCCGCAGAGGGTGAAATTATAGAGATTTTGGGTCACAAGGATGAGCCAGGCATTGATATTTTATCGGTCATCCGCAAACACCAGCTGCCTGAAGCTTTCCCGGATGAAGTGATGCAAGAAGCGGAAAAAGCACCGGACTCCATTACGGATGAAGAGATTATCCAGCAAGGACGTCGCGACTTGCGTGGTCTGAACATCGTTACGATTGATGGTGAGGATGCGAAGGATCTGGATGATGCGGTTAACGTGGAAAAACTGCCGAACGGCAACTACCGTCTGGGCGTGCATATTGCCGATGTAGGTTACTACGTGCGTGAGAACTCCAAACTGGATCAGGAAGCATATAACCGCGGATGCAGTGTGTATCTCGTGGACCGGGTTATTCCGATGCTGCCACAACGTCTGTCGAACGGAATCTGTAGTTTGCACCCGCAGGTGGATCGTCTGACGTTGTCTTGTGAGATGGAGTTTAACGACCAGATGAAGGTTGTGAAACACGACATTTTCACGAGTGTCATTAAAACGAAGGAACGTATGACCTATACCAACGTACGCAAAATCCTGGAAGGCGAAGAGCCGGAATTGCTTGAACGTTATAAAGACTTGGTGGATGATTTCCACCTGATGAAAGAGATTGCCTTGAAGCTACGTGCGATGCGCATGCGCCGCGGGGCGGTTGATTTTGATTTTGAAGAATCCAAAATCATTGTCGATGAGAACTGCAAACCGGTGGATATTGTGAAACGGGAGCGTTCCATTGCAGAACAAATCATTGAGGAGTTCATGCTTGCCGCCAATGAGACCGTAGCGGAGCATTTCCACTGGCTTAAAGTGCCGTTCATCTATCGTGTGCATGAAGACCCGGATCAGGAAAAACTGCAAAACTTCCTCGCTTTTGCGGCGAATTTTGGACACCAGGTCAAAGGGCGTGGCAATGCCATTCATCCAAGGGCGCTTCAATCACTACTGGAGGATATTAACGGTACGAAAGAGCAGACGGTCATCAGCACGATGATGCTACGTTCCATGAAACAGGCGAAGTATGACTCGGAAATGTCAGGTCACTTTGGTCTGGCTGCTGAGTTCTACAGTCACTTTACATCCCCGATTCGTCGTTATCCCGATCTGGTTATTCACCGGGTCATTCGTGAAGTGATTGAGAACAAAGGAGCATTACCGGAGAATCGCCAAGAGTATCTGGCAAGCCGGATGTCGGATATCGCCCAGCAGTCTTCAGAGCGCGAGCGTGTGGCGGTGGAAGCGGAGCGCGACACGGAGAAAATGAAAAAGGCCGAGTACATGCTTGATAAGGTCGGCGAAGAGTTCGAAGGCATCATCAGCAGCGTAACCAGCTTCGGTATGTTTATTGAGCTGGAGAACACGGTCGAAGGTCTGATTCGACTTAGCGCGCTGACAGATGACTATTACCATTTTGATGATCAGCATATGGCTTTGATTGGTGAGCGTACATCCAAAGTATTCCGTATTGGTGACGAAGTGAAGATTCGCGTAGCACGAGTGAGTATGGAAGAGTACACCATTGATTTTGAAATGGTCGATATGAAACCTCGCCGAGAACGCGATGGCGGTTTCGATCGTGGTGCTCGCGGTGGTAAAGGTGGTCGTCCTGGTAGCGGCGGCGGCCGAGGCGGAGCCAAAGGTGGCTTCGGTGGAAACCGTGGCGGAAAAGGCGGTGCTGCAGCTGCTGGTTCAGGCGGTAAACGTGACCGCGGCGGCAGATCAGCAGAAGAGAGTGGTAAAGGTGCCCGCGGTGGCCGTGGTGGAGCGGCAAATGCCGGAGCAAGCGCAGGCTCATCAGCAGGTGGGTTTGCTGGTAAAGGCAGCGGCAGACCGAAAGGTGAACGTCGTGCGAGTGATGCAAGTGCAGGCACAGGCGCTTCAGGTAGTCGTGGTAAAGGTGCGGTAAGCTTTGGTTTTGGTTCGGGTAAAGGCGGATATAGCTCTGCCCCGGCTGGTCAGGATAGTGGATCAGGTGAACGTAACCAAGGAAATAGCCTAAATGGTAGCGGCCGTGGAGAAGGAAGCTTCAAATCCGGTAAGGGCGGTAGCGGTAAAGGTGGCAAAGGCGGAGGTAAACGTAAGAACACCTCACCTAGCGGTATCTTTATCGGGGAAAATGCTACACCGGGCGGCGCGCAAGAAGGCGGAGCACCACGCCGTAAACGTAAGAAAAACAAAGGCGGGGCCGGGAATGGGACAGCCGCTTTTGTTCGGAAGAAAAAGAAGTAAGTGAGAAGCCAGAAAGGGGCGGCGCAGGCCGCCTCTTTCTTGATTTTAACAGCCGTCCTTGCTACAATTAGGGTCTGGCACAGGTTTTTTGGTGCAACATGGATGCTATGCTGGTACAGCATGGTACGGGTTTATTTTACGAAGAAGGAGTGAGGACATGGGCAAGAATGATGGGCAGAACAAAGTGCTTGCACAGAACAAAAAGGCTTCCCATGATTACTTCATTGAAGATACGTATGAAGCGGGCATGGTGCTGACCGGCACAGAAATCAAGTCGATTCGTAACGGTCGTGCGAACATTGGAGACTCATTTGCAACGATTCGTAACGGTGAGATTCATATTCACAATATGCATATCAGTCCTTTTGAACAAGGCAATCGGCATAATCCGCTTGATCCAACACGCACACGTAAATTGTTAATGCATAAGGTGCAAATTCATAAATTGCTTGGATTATCCAAGCAGGATGGATACAGCATTGTGCCATTGAAAATTTACATTCGTAATGGCTACGCGAAGCTGCTACTTGGCTTGGGTAAAGGTAAGAAGCAGTATGATAAACGTGACACTGCCGCGAAACGGGATGCTCAACGTGATATCCAACGTGCACTGCGCGAGAAGCAGAAGGTTGCGCGTTAAAAGAGAACGACGTTTCGCCAATGTTCATTCGCATCGATTCGCAATGTGTAGGTATGTTAAGCCTTATGGCTTAGCTGGTCGAGGCAGAAAACGATAAGCGAAGAATGATTAGAAACTCGGAATCGATGGAGCCTCGCAGTTTGCCTATGTATGGGTGAGTGTGAGGCTTTTTATTTTGTAGATTGCGTAAATTTGTGCATCGGTGGGTAAATTAATTAAACCAACGGTTGTAGCTGGGTAAACTTTACTTCCGCTGAGTCACGCGGTATAATATGTAGACGATTGAGCCTGATTGGTTAGTTAGCCTAGTTTGGATAACCTTTCATCTGCGCTCAGTAGACTGGATTGCTTTCCAGCAATCTGCACTATATCGGTGATTCGGGCTGTGATATGATTATTCATGTAGCAGACAGGAATGCCGAGTATGTAAGAAACATCTTTTCACCTTGGAGGGATTAGATGTGCAGCACCTTTGCTCCGTATTCACGGATTAATCCTGGAGCCCTTCTTCATTGAGGGGGCGTTTATGGATTCGACGGGGATAGTTCGAGCATGGGTAGCGGGTAGTGGGGACGCGTCCGCTTTATCAACGCTAAAGCCTATTAAACGGCAAACAACAAACAAACTACGCTTTCGCAGCCTAAGAAACTGTGTGCGTGCTTCTACCCTGCATCGCCCATGTGACAGGACTAGGGGCTAACAAGTAGTGGGATACGCTGTCACATCTCCGCCTGGGGTGTGCTGAAGAAGACAATCAGGCTGACCCAACGTATAGCCGGTTACGGGGCGATACTCGGGTGACATCAAAACTGTGACTACACCCGTAGAAGCTTATGTGTCGTTATCTTCGGACAGGGGTTCGACTCCCCTCGCCTCCATTAGTCAAATCCACAACCGAATCTGGTTGTGGATTTTGCGTTTCATTGAAATGATATTAAATATGTTATGTGAAACATTCAATAGATTGCAGTTACTGCAATTTATTAGTGATAATATGGTGTCAATCATTATTATACTTTGAAGCAATTTTTTAATGCAAAAGAAATTCTTTAATAGAAAGTGGCATAATAGAACGAGTACTTAAAAATGCAATAATATATATGTAAAAAGATAATCGTCAAGGTTTCGTTGATCTGATAATTAAAAGAAGGAGCTTGAAAAATATTAAGCGAAGTGTTAAGCTGCTTATATAGAGCGTGTGTTCGTAATTTAGAGGTGGGGTTATTATGAAAGAAAAAAAGCTATTAGCAGTGGATTTATTTTCAGGGGCTGGGGGATTAAGTCTAGGTTTTTTACAAACGGGCCAAGTGAATATTGTGGCCGCAGTAGAGAATAATGCATCTGCTCAAAAAACTTATGTAAGAAACCATAATTATAATAGTTCTGAAGAAAATAGAGATATTGTGTACTACAAGGATATTAGGAAGGTTGACTTTCGAAAGATAAAAGATGATCAACAGAAGATAGATCTCGTTTTTGGCGGGCCTCCCTGTCAAGGATTTTCAAACGCAAATCGACAGAAGTCAGAGCTCATTTCAACTAATAATCAATTGGTTAAAGAATATGTTAGAGCCATACATGAGTTACAACCAGATGCATTTGTATTAGAAAATGTTAAAGCAATGAAGTCAGACAAGCATAAATTTTTCTATTCGGCTAAAGATCAGGAAGAGATAGTAGATAAATTAGGAATAAATTTGACACTTGATAAATTTATATTAGGAATGAAAAGTAATTTATCCGATGATCTTGTTGTTTTTCTAACTGAATACATTCAAAATAACTTTGATTTATCTCCCTTCGTGATTACTGATAAAACTCTCTTCTCTAAAATAAGTCATATAAGTAGAAAACAGAAAGAGGCTCATATATATATTACTAAAGCCCAGAATTCCTTAAAGAAAATTTTGTTGAAATGGAAAGAACAGCATAGTAAGTATTGGAGTACTGCATATGAGGATATGTGGTTACGACTTGGGGATCTGCTCTCAAGTAAAGAACTTACTGATTCATCCCGACAACAATTTTTTGTGATTTTAAATGAGATCATTGAAATTCAAAGAATATTAATGAAAATGAGCGAAATTCAATCTAATAACATTGAGATAGTCGACATTTTAAGAGATCATAAGCATGTTTGTGTAAGCGTGAAGACTTATGGTGTGATGAATTACTTGCTTTCCAAATTTAGAAGTCTTGGTTATGTTGTAAATGATGATCATATCTTAAATGCTGCTCATTTCGGAGCACCGCAGCTTCGAGAGCGCTTAGTTCTTATAGGAGTTAAAAAAGATTTTGTTAAAGATACAACTGTAGTTTTGCCAAATTCAATTATTAAGGATCCAAATCAATTTTATAAAGTGCAAGACGCTATTGGAGATCTTGAGGATATTGAACCATTCACAGTAATGGGAGCCGACAGACCAATTAAAAAAAATCCTCCTAATAGCTGGAATCCGTTACTTCAGTATTTACGTGGGAACATTAACACAATTCAAAATCATGTTATGACAGAAACTTCTGACACAGCGATGGAAAGGTTTAAAGCACTAGGACCAGGCCAGAATTTTCACGACTTGCACGAGTCCCAAAAACAAACATATTCTAATCCCCAAAGAACCCAAAATACTGTATACTCAAGGCTTGATTACAGGAAACCCTCCGGGACTGTTATGAATGTGCGAAAGTCAATGTGGATACATCCTTGTAAAAATCGGGCAATAAGTATTAGAGAAGCAGCGCGACTTCAAACTTTTCCTGATGATTTTGTTTTCGAAGGTTCTAAGGATTCACAGTATCAACAAATTGGAAATGCTGTCCCTCCGCTTTTGGGAAGGGCAGTGGCTGAACAGGTATTAAAATATCTAGGTAAATCAGTAAAATTCCCTTTGGAAAATGCGATAAAACGAATGGAGAAAAATTTTTAAAAATGAGAGCCTCATACTCTGTATGAGGCTCTTTGATATGGAAAACTAATATTCCCTACTATACGCCGCTACATATATTGAAGCAATTGTACATAAGGTCTGTATAGTTCGTGAAGGTATCGAGTTAGAAATCCAAGCGCACTGCTTAAATAGTAATATGACACTTGGCTATTTTGTCTGTTTTTATAACAAACAACAGATAATCTTCTAACTGTAGAGCTTTGTGATTATAAACTGATATAAGTAAATGGTGATTTATGGATTATCTGACTTAGGAGGTAAAGAAAAAAATATGTCGAATGTGTTAATCAGGTGAATATTTGTATAATGGTAGGTTGAATTATGGAGTAGTATGCTATCCTTACTATTTTTTATTTAGAAGTAGTATGAATGACCTTTGAAAATGTGATATTGTTGAACCACTAGTTGAACCTCTGTTTTATTATTTACTAGACACTAGTTTTATTTTAGAACTTTTATGGGTGGTTGATTAGCTAGTAGTCTTTTAATTCAGCAAGCAATATCGGGTAATGCTATAGATCGGAATACTTCAAATGCACGTATATATTTATGTTAAACAATAATCCACTTACTGAAAGAGGTTGTAAGGGTTTAGAGAGATTCAGAATAGATCTCAGAAATAGTTTTGATATTAAGTATTTATTAGACTATTGATCTATACCCCTGAATCAGATGCTACCTTTATAAAACAGGAGGCAAGACTATGAATTATGAGATGATTTATCAACAGATCAAGTTGATGCTAAAGCCTGAACCAATTCGCACAAGGGAATTAATTATTACTAGGGCTGAGATGGTACTGAATATGTATAAGATGTCTAATATACCAGTAAATATTAATCTGGATGATTTAGTTCGTGATTTAGAGAGTGAGTATAGCATATGGAGTGCTAATCATTCTGAACTTACGAATAATGAGGGACATGAGCCATGGCTTGATGATGTAAAAAGTCAGCTACCATGGGGATTCTGGAGGAGATACGAAACGTATCTAGAACAAGATAAAAGAATGCCGACAGATAATGTCTTGAAACTTCACGAGCTTACTGATTCAATTTTAGGTAAACTCGAAAATCCTAAACGATTCGGACCATGGGATCGGCGAGGTATGGTAGTGGGCCAAGTTCAATCTGGTAAAACTTCTAATTATACTGGACTTATTTGTAAAGCAGCAGATGCCGGATATAAGTTAATAGTCGTTCTTTCTGGATTACATAGTAGCTTGCGTAGTCAAACACAATATCGTCTTGATGAAGGTTTCTTAGGAAGAGATACACAACGAGAGCGCATTTTCAGCATGGATAGTCACCGTTTAGGTGCAGGAGCTATTCCAAGTAAAGAGCAGTTAATTGCCCACTCAATGACCAGTAGCGCAGATAATGGCGATTTTAAAAAAAATCAGGTGGGTGGTACAACACTCGGTGGAGATCCAGTATTAGTTGTTGTCAAGAAACATAAGACTATTTTAAATAATCTTTTAAACTGGATTCTTAGTGTGCGGGGGGAAGCTGATCCTGAAAGTGGGAGACGGATCGTTCGTGGGATTCCACTATTATTAATTGATGATGAAGCAGACAATGCATCTGTGAACACTAAGAAAGATGATGAAAATGCTTCAGCAATTAATGCGAGTATTCGTAAAATTCTACATAGCTTTGAGCAAAAAGCTTATATAGGATATACAGCCACTCCATATGCCAATATTTTTATTTATCCTAATACAGATGATGAAGAGCTCGGTCCTGATTTATTTCCGAAAAGTTTTATTATCAATATTCCTGCTCCCTCAAATTATATAGGGCCTGCTCAAGTATTTGGGTTGGACGAAGATGCTAGTCTAGGAATAAAGCATGTAGATGCACTTCCTATAGTTCGCACGATTCAAGACTATCATAAGTTTATTCCAAATTCACATAAAGGTACACTTTCTATAGAAGAACTACCTGAGTCCCTTTATCATGCGATTAAGGTTTTTATTCTATCTTGTGCAGCACGGTTGACTCGGGGGCAGGAAAATCAACATAATTCTATGTTGGTTCATGTTACTCGTTTTATAAATGTTCAAAATCAGGTTGAAGAACTAGTGCGAAGGGAGTTTCTCCTACTACAGAGACGTATTGAAAACGGTGATGAAAAATCTAGATATAATATAATGGACGAACTTCAACAAATATGGGAAACAGAATTTATTCCAACAACAAAAAAAGTTGCCCTTCAATTAAAGGATGAAAGTATTACATCCTTATCATGGAATAGAGTTAAAGAGCAAATCTACCCTGCAGTTATGAAAATTCAAGTTAGGAGAATTAATGGATCTGCAAAAGATATTTTAGATTACGTAGATCATAAAAATGGCCTTAGTGTGATTGCTGTTGGCGGAGATAAACTTTCAAGGGGGCTTACATTAGAAGGGTTAACTGTTAGTTACTATCTCCGTGGTTCAAGAATGTACGATACACTTATGCAAATGGGTCGCTGGTTTGGGTACCGTCCAGGGTATATTGATTTATGTCGTATATATACCAGTTCAGAGTTGATAAAGTGGTACAAACATATTTCATCAGCTACTGAAGAGTTGCGCTTAGACTTTGAATATATGGCAAGCTCGGGTAGGACACCAAATGATTTTGGACTTAAAGTGCGTACACATCCGGCTGGAATGATTGTAACTGGGGCAAGTAAGATGAAGAATGGGACTCCAATGCAGGTTACTTTTGCTGATACACTTGCTGAGACTACAGTATTCCATAAAAATGATACTACTATAATTGAAAAAAACTATATAGTTACTGAACAGTTTATTAAAAGTTTAGGTGTATGGAAATTGGATAGATCAAAAAACTATAAATGGGAAGGGAAGGAGGTAACACTTGTTCTTGATTTTTTGAACAGTTACATAGGGCACCCTGACTCCAGAAGATCAAATCCCAAGAAACTGAAAGAATATATTGAGAAACAACAAGAAGTACAAGAGCTTTCAGAGTGGACAATAATCTTAAAATCTACTCAGAAGGGTGCCCCTCATGAGCTTGCTGGTATTTCACTTGGATTAACGGATCGTGATAATGATCTCAATGATAATACGAATAAGACAGACATTTATAAGATGATTAGGAATCATCTTATAAGCCCACTCGATGAATGTTTGGATTTGGAGAAAGAGGATATTGATGTTGCGTTAGAAAAAACAAAAGAAGACCGTATAAAAAATGGGAAAAAGGGAGAGCCAACTAATCCAGGGGGCCATTACATTCGAAATATGCGGAAACCTGAAAAAGGACTTTTGATAATATATCCTATTAACCCTAGTTTTAATAATATAAGTGACTCAAAAATACCATATATTGGGTTTGCAATTAGTTTTCCTGGTAGTGAAAAAGCTAAGTCAGTAGAATATTTAGTCAATAACGTTTATTGGGAAGAAGAGTTTGAGGAAGAGTGAAGCTTTAAGAATTGGGATAATCTATTAGGTTTAAGAAAACTAGAAGTCAAAACTAATAAAATTAGCAGAAAAGTCATAAATTGAATTATATCTATCCTCAACGAGGTGTCCAGTATGTTTACTGATATTAAAATATTCACCCACAAAGCGATAAAAGAGGAGAAACTTGAAGGGCTACGCAAGATTAATGTAATATGTGGGAAAAATAATAGTGGAAAAACCTCCATTTTAGAAGCGTTAACTATTGAAGGGAAGTACTTTATTGGTAGAAAATTAACAGACATTGAACGATTGAAGCAGTTACTCCAACCAATGCTGGATAAATCCGAGATAGTTGATAAATTAGAGGTGATGGAGAGTTTTGAAACTTTTCTCAAAGATTACGGTCCGAGTCAACCGACAATTTATGAGTCAGACATACAAAATCAAAGTCTGGAAATAATGAGAGGATTTAAAAATGGAGCATCCCTTGTTATCAGCAAGATATTAAAAGATTACCTTGATAAACCTGCTGCTAAATATAAACCAATATATATTCCTGCGAAGAGACATTTAGAAAGTAAAGTAAGTTATGATAGTTTAGGGAGTTCCCTTCCTAATGGTGAAGGCTTAATTAATCGATTGTTTTATCTAAAATCTCAAGATCTGAACTCAAAAGAGTACAAAAAATTTGAAGAAATCAGTGATGTTTTTCAAAAGATAACTAAATCCTCCTTCAGTATTATCCCGGATCAAAACAACAATCTTCTACTAAGATTTGGAACATTGGAAACAGTTTGGATTGAAGCAGATCATAGTGGCATGGGACTAAAGGATATTCTGGTTATAATATGTTATTCACTTGATTTTGAATATAATGTTATTTTAATTGAAGAACCTGAAAGTCATTTACATCCGGAGTTTCAAAAAAATCTTTTGCTTTTTCTTAGTAAGGCTCGGGGGAAGCAGTTTATTATTTCAACTCATTCTAGTGTTTTTGTAAATCCATACTTAGTTGATAAAATTTTTTATTCTGAGATAAAGGATTCATCTTTAGTTGTTTCTGACCAAACATATAAAGCTCAAATACTTCAAAATTTAGGATACTCTGCAGTAGAGAATATTGTTTCTGATGTAGTAATTTTAACAGAGGGACCTACAGACATTCCAATATACTCAAAAATATTGGAGTGGGATGGAGTGCTGCACGAATATAATATTAAATTTTGGCCGCTTGGGGGAGATATCATGGCATACGTAGATTTGGATGTCTTTTCTGAGAGAAATAACGTAATTGCAATAATTGATAATGATCCAGGTAGTAGTGTAGCTCGTACGCGATTTGCTAGAGAGTGCGAGGAAAAAGGTATAAGATGCATAAGGTTAGAAAGGTATTCGATTGAAAATTACTTTACAATTGCCGCTTTACAAAAAGTACTGAAAGATGAGATGCCATCAAATTTAACCACAATTAGGTCTGATCAAAGTCTAGATGTTCAGTTAGGCTTTGCTAAAGATGGGAAAAAACGAAGATCAATCAAACCGTTAAATAGAAGTATAATTAAAGAAATGTCACAAAGTGATTTTAAAGGAACTGATCTTGAGACATTTCCGTTTGAGGTTCGTGAGTTATGTGAGGCATTTGTGCAAGATAATAATAATTGAATAATAATACCTGCATTAAAAGGTAGATGTCAAACCGAGTGTTACATTTCCTCTGAGAATGATCATGTGCGGAAATCCAAACTGGTTTGACTGAAAAGGAGTTAACTCCAAATGAGCAAAAAACACTGGCTTGTCGTGCAATACCCGCTAAAAAGTGCCAATGGCAGCAAACGTGATCAGTGGTTGAAGGAGAAGGTTATGGAGTATCTTGAAACTGCTCTAACCCAGCATGAACTGGGGGAAGTGGATGGATGCGAGATAGGAAGCAGCGTGGCTGATCCGAAGAAATATGTGATGAACATCTTCTGTGTGGTGATGGATGAAGAGCGGGGCATAGCATTGGTCAAAAAAGTACTTCGAGAGAGCCGGCTAGATCACACCCGCATCCTCATTGCAACCATGCCTTACGGCACAGAAGGCAGCTACACGCTGAAATTTGCCTCCAAAAAGGGCGTTACTGAGTTCTCGCTATAATCTCAACTACGTATTCAATATGAGCGATCTTCACAGCTAACCGTGAAGGTCGTTTTTTTTACGCCGAATAAGGCATGTCCATATCGAGTACGGCATTTTTCCACCTAATGCCCAACCTCTCTACCAATACAAACTAGCACAAAGCGATAAAAGGTGTTGAGGCTCTTCCAGATCCAGGCATATAATATACAATTGTATGCAGTCCGAGGTAGCGTGGATCTCTCGGAAATCTGAGAAGAATGGAGGGTCCTGTATTGAGCAGGAAGTTAAACCTGATATTACGTCTAAGAGAGTTTTTGCAACGAAAGCCCAAAACACTTGCCTTTAAAATTCCCTTTGCGTACTTTGTTATTATTCTGCTAACGGTGGCGTTTAGTGCGCTGGTGTTGAACCGTATTTCGGAAAATGACGCGCAACAAAAGATCAACGAAGCGTCTCTGCAGACGATTACGTCGATCCAGACGAATGTCAATCTGATGATCGAGAATGTGAACAATTATTCGAAAATGATTTTTTCCGATCCGAACCTGCAGAACCTGCTAAGGCAAGGCAATGTATATTCTAATTTGCAGATGCAATCCAAGGTTAGTTCGTATTTGACTAATCTTATGCAAGCGGTTCCAATTATTGATTCAGTCTATATTTATGACAACTCGGGACACCGTTTTTCGGTGGGCACACAGCAGTGGCCAGCTTTTCTCGAAGCGAATGTGAAGGATGCACCGTGGTATGAGCAAGCTCTGAATTACAAAGGGCGATACCTGCTCAGGCTGAATGGCGGTGACAGCAACGAAAAGGAAGCGGGAGTCGGAGCAGTGGCAGAGAACATTAACAACACTGTATACACACGGGCAGATGTAAAAGAAAATAAACGTCAAAATTATCCTCATCATGAATCTGCTAACAAAGTGACGAGCAAGAACTCGAACAATAATGATCGAGGTACTGAGCAACTTAATAGCGAAATTCATGAAAACGAAAACACTAACAACATGGACAGCAAAAATACCAACAGTATAACCCATAGTCAAAATGTCGGCATGCCCCCGGCCAACGGTAGAAGTTTAGAAATGGAGACGGAGAAGGAAACAGAACAGGGGAAAGAAAAAGAGAAAAAAAATGAAAGTGAGAAACAAAAAGAGAAAGTGGTCTCTTTTATTCGTTTAATGCGCGATCTGGACGATACCTCTCCGCTCGGCTTTCTGGTCATGAATATCAAAGAGAAATCCATTGCGCAGGCTTACGCTAATCTACCGGCATCTGATTCATTTCAGGTAGCCATTCTGGACGAGCATCAGCAGATTATCGCATCGAATGCCACTACAAATACGGCAACAAACACCATGACAAATGCTGTAAAGAATGCAGATTCTACAGTTTCTTCTTCAACATCTCTGGCATACACAGCTTCATCAAAATCTACCGCACATACAGCAACTCCAACAGCTACAGAATCAGAAGAGGCAATTCCATCTGATGCATCCTCCTCCACAGCTCAGAAGCAGGCAAGTATGCAAGATATTTTAGAGGCCAATCAAGCGAAGTTAAAACAGGCATTTCAAGAACAGTCTTCAGGCGTTCTGACTTTACATTCCGGAGGACAGGACTACGCGGTGACCTACCGCTCAGCAGGTGAAGATCAGTGGAAGTACATCAGCATGAGTCCATATCGTGCAACGGACACCCGTAACACATCTCTGGTTCTGCTTGCTTTTATGCTGCTGGCGGTGAATGGGTCTGTCTTTTTTGTCAGTTCTTTTATTATCTCTCGTAGCGTCATCAAGCCGATTCATAAGTTACTCCGATCCATGCAAAAAGCACCCAGTGGCAACTTCCGCAAAGTTAAAGTGGAGCTGAACAGTTACGAATTCGAACAGCTTTACAGTGGCTACAACCAGATGATTGAGCAGATCGAGCAGATGCTGAGTCGCATTATTCAGGAGCAACAGACGATCCGCCGAGCGGAGCTAAACACGCTCCAAGCACAGATCAAACCGCATTTTCTGTACAACACACTCGACTCGATTACTTCTCTGGCGATGTCGGGTATGAACGACAAAGTGTGCGAGATGCTGGAGGCACTCGGAAGTTATTACCGGCTGAGTGTGAGCAAAGGCAATGAGGTCATCACATTACGCGAAGAGGTTGAGATTGTACGTCATTATTTGATCATCCAGCAGGTGCGTTATCCTGGTGTTTTTGAGGTGCAGTACGATATCGATCCGGACTGTGAGCAGGTGCTGATTCCGAAACTCGTACTCCAACCCCTGGTGGAAAATTCACTCTATCATGGCATTCGCGCCAAAGGTAGCTCAGGAATTATACGTATTCAGGCACAGCAATCGGGAGATAGCGTTACTCTATTACTTACGGATGACGGTGCGGGTATGTCCGAGGAACAAGTGCAACAGATTCAGCGCACAGAAAAGCACAACTTCATCCGACTCGTGCATGATCAGTCACAGCCTAGCTCCTTCAGCACCTGTGACCTAACTAATCTAGCTGCTCTCTCGAACGCCTTTAAATCCTCTTCCAACCCTACTCCTGCCTCTAACTCCAATGTGAATCAAAGCTTTGGTCTGTGGGGAACGATGGAGCGGCTGCGTATTTTTTATGATCGTGAAGATGTGTTGAATCTTAAGAGTGTGCCTGGAAAAGGAACCACCATAACCATTACGATCCCGAAGGGAGACGTTGGATCATGGAACCATTAAAAGTATTGCTTGTGGATGACGAATATCTCATCCGAAATCTACTACGTATGCGCATCGATTGGCAGGAACAAGGCATGCAGATCGTTGGCGAAGCCTGTGATGCGGCAGAAGCCTTAGAGCAGATAGAGTTGTTACATCCCGACATCGTATTCACGGATATTTATATGCCCAAGATGGACGGCATTGAGCTGAGTGGTCTCATTTTGGAGCGTTATCCGAACATCAAAATTGTAGTGGTGACAGGACACGATGAATTTGAATATGCACGTCAGAGTGTGAAGCTGGGCATATCCGATTTTATTTTGAAACCGATTCGAGCTACTGAATTATTACAGGTTACCACCAAGTTGCGAGCGGCTATCGAGCAGGAGAGGGGAAGGGAATATGAGCTGTCTAAGCTGCGAGAGGAGATGAAGCGCAGTCTGCCGTATCTCAAGGAACGTTTTGTGAATCAGTGGCTACAAGGGGTGTTGCATGAGGAAGAGGTGCGGGAACAGGTGCGTTTCTTCGACATTCCAATCGCTGCTGATAACCTGCAATCTCGAGTAGCCATCATCGAGGTACAGGCCGCGATACCTTCACAAACGGAGACTTCTACAGAGGAAGTTCAGATCCTGATGCGTATGAATGGTTTGAAGCACGTACAGGCCTATTACCAGCAGGATATATACAAAATCATTGACATGGACACACACAATCGTATTGTCATCTTTACGACCCACCCTGATGCCAAGCTAACCGAGCAGGCCGAGCAATTAATGGGAGAACTTCGATATCTGCTGAAAGTTGACGGTTCCGAGGCAGACGTAACAATAGGGATTGGACAGCTGTACTCCGGGTGGGAGAGAGTCTGTATCGCTTACCGTGAAGCATGTCGTGCTCTGGATTACCAGACGTTTGTGGGGAAAAATCAGGTCATCTGCTTCGAGGATCTCGTGATCGAAAGCGATAAACGAAGTCAGCCGTATCGCTCGGATAAAGGGCTTCTAGAGCAATTGCAATTCTGCATTAGCGTTGGTGCGGGAGAGGAGGCTGTGTCTTTACTTCAACAGATCCTTGCTACCCCATTTTCCAATCCAGCACAGTTCCGCATGGCGGCTATGGATGTAATTACCGAATGCCAACGTGCAGCCATGGAGCAGCAACTTGAGGGTGAGCAGGTATTCAACCAGGAAGCTGTTGCCATGATGCTGATGTCAGAGCATTTACCAGACTTGAGGGCGATGCTGGAGCAACATGTCCGGGCCATATCGGGTGTGATTAAAGCCAAACGACAAGCGAAGGAAGTCAATTTAATCGATCAGGTCAAGGCGTATTTGGAAGAGCAGATGAGCAATGCAGAGGTGGGGTTGTCTAGTACAGCCGCGACTTTTTACGTGAGTCCGGGTCACTTGGGGCGTTTGATGAAAAAAGAAACCGGGCAGACGTTTGTCGAGTATTTAACGCAGCTTCGTATGAAAAAGGCCGAATCCTTGCTGAAGCAGACGGATTTGAAAGGGTATGAGATCGGGGAGCAGGTAGGCATCCCGGACCCGCACTATTTCAGCGTATTATTCAAAAAACAGTTCGGCCGCTCCATGAACGAATACCGGAACGTCCGAGATTAGCCTGGTAAATTTCAAAATGGTTACGCTTTCAATTGTGTTCGAATATTACAAGTCGATGCCTGTTTTCTAAATGGAGCACAGTGCGAACCACTACTAAAATATGGGTACATAGTTGAATTACTTTTTACACAAAAACGGAGAAGACAGAAAAAACCTGAAGAAAAGAAGAGTTCGCCTTTATCACGGGTTTTACCCCTTCAAAAGGGAATCAAAAAAATCTGGGGATAACAGCGATCGTAAGGTTATTCTGTCATCGGAGTGTACGTGTAAATATCTGAGTTCAACGATGTACAGAACCAATAAAAAGATCAGGGAGGTCATATGATGAAAGCGCTATTAAAGAAATCTTTAAGTCTGTTTCTGGCTCTGGGACTTGCGGGAAGTCTGGCTGCATGTTCGTCCGATTCGTCTGGCGGAGCACAGGGGGGAAGCAACGGTAAGATCAAGCTGACGCTGTGGGATCAATCGGTTGGTACAACAGACCCGTCAGCCAAACTGCTACCTGAGATTGTGGAGAAATGGAACAGCGAGCATCCCGACATCCAGGTTGAACGTACAGGCACAACAGGCGAACAATATAAAACGAAAGTAAAAACATCTATTGCAGCTGGTGAGTCACCAGACCTGTTCTACGGAATGGGTGGGGGTAGCTTCATGCAGCCCTATATTAAATCCGGTAATGTACTGGAGATTACAAGTTATCTGACTGATGATATCAAGGAACGTATGGGTCCCGGGATGGCAGAAGCGATTAATATGGATGGCAAAATCTATACGTTACCTGTGTACACACACATCGCCAACCTTTACGTAAATACGGAGCTGTTCGAGCAGGCGGGTGCCAAAATCCCGACTACATATAACGAGCTGCTGGATGCTGTCACCAAATTAAAAGCGGCTGGAATTACCCCTGCCGTGATTGGTGAGAAAGACCGCTGGCCGGGCATGTACTGGTATGACATGATTGCGATGCGCCAAGCGGGCAATGCGGCTGTGATCGAAGCGTTCAAAGATCCGTCCAAGTGGGATTCACCGGACTTTGTCGCGGCGGCGACCAAGATGCAGCAACTGGCACAGGCCGGAGCATTCAACAGCAGTATGTTCAGTATGAGTTATGACGAGATGCTTGGGGCGTTTAATGCGGGCAAAGGAGCGATGATGTTCCAAGCCAACTGGGTGAATGCAGGTATTGAAGACCCGTCTTCCTCGGCAGTCAAAGGCAAAGTGAAGGTGATTCCGTTCCCGGTATTTGAGGATGGCAAAGGCACTAGCACTGAAATCTTCGGCGGAGCAGTCGACGGTTTCTATATCAGCCAGACGACCAAACATCCGAAGGAAGCTACGGAATTCCTCATGTATCTGAGCGAGCAGCTCGGCACACAAGGTTTCCTGGCCGGAGCGGGACTGCCAAGCTGGAAAACCGATTCACTCGACACCTCCAGCTTGTCTTCACTCGATCTGTCTGCGGCGGACATTATGAAAACGGCTACCTCGTTTATCGCCTGGTGGGATAACATTCTGCCAGCCGAGTCTGCGGAAGCACATAAAAATCTGATTGCACAGCTGCTGGCTGGTGACGTGACGCCAGAGGAGTTCTGCAAACAGATGGCGCAGCTGAAACCAACGGAGCTAAGTCTGTAGACTAAACAGGCAAGCAAGTATAGGCTTATGCTACGTGCGCGCTCATATACACTTGTAAACCATCAAAATAATGCCCAAACGAGGCGTGATCCGGGATTTCCGGTCACGCCTTTGAGAGGAGAAGAGTCATGAACTCTGTATTTTCCAATAAAGGTACGATTGCCGTTTTTGTATTACCTACACTGATTCTGTTCTGCGGCATTGTGCTGATTCCGATCTTTGTCTCCAGTTATTACAGTCTGCTTGATTGGAATGGCGTGGGGAAAGGGGCGTTTATCGGCCTGGACAACTATGTGGAGATGTTCAAGGATACCCGAGTGATTAACTCGATCAAAAATTCCCTGCTATTTGCAGGTGCCTCTGTATTCATTCAGTTGCCAATCTCACTGGTGCTGGCGCTGATTCTGGCCTCTAACATCAAAGGGGAAGGCTTTTACCGAACTGTATATTTTATTCCTGTACTGATCTCCACGGTCGTTATTGCCCAGTTATGGTCGAAAATTTATAATGCCGATTACGGTCTGCTCAACGTGATGCTACAGAATATCGGTCTATCCAGCTGGGCGCAGGATTGGCTGGGTCAGAAGGAGACGGCTCTGACGGCCTCCTTCATTCCAACGCTCTGGCAGTACATGGGATATCATATGTTGCTGATGTACGCTGGGGCAAAATCCGTTTCCCAGGATGTCTTAGAGGCGGCACGAATCGATGGTGCTTCCCGGATGCGTGTGGCGTGGTCCATTATGATCCCGTTGATGAAGCCGATTCTGAAGGTATGTCTTGTATTTTCGGTAATTGGGGCGTTTAAGGTGTTTGACCTGATCTATGTGCTGACAGGCGGCGGGCCATTTTACAGTACAGAGGTGCCGAGCACGCTGATGTACGCTACCATTTTTGACACGTTCCGGTACGGATACGGCAGTGCTATTTCTGTTTTTATTATCGTGGAATGTCTGGTGTGTACCATCCTTATTAATTCGTTGTTCAAGACAGAGTAGAGGGAGGGAAGACGTATGAGTACGGTTAACAATATCATGTTGCAAAAAAAGCCCCAGCCTCGGCGCTCCCTCACCGGAGCTATCGGCAAAGTGTTATTGCAGGCGTTTCTGATCCTGATCGCCGTCATTCAGATCTATCCGCTGATTTGGCTGGCACTGTTTTCCCTGAAGGATAACAGTGAAATTTTCAGCGGCGACGTGGCAGGGCTACCCAAAGCCTTTCTGTGGAGCAACTATACCAAGGCACTGTCTGATGGGCATGTCCTGAACTATTTTATGAATAGCGTGCTGGTCACGGCGGTCTCCATTATTCTGGTGCTGATCCTGTCCTCGATGACGGGATACGCGATTACAAGAATGAACTGGAAGCTCAGTGGGCTGACGATGACGTTGATTCTGCTCGGAATGATGGTGCCGATTCATGCGGCGCTGCTGCCGTTATTTATTATTTTGAAAAACCTGAGTCTGCTCAACAGCTACTGGGCTTTGATCATTCCTTATGTAGCCTTCGGCATTCCGATGGCGGTCTTCATCCTGGGTAGCTTTTTCAAAGGTATCCCCAGAGAGATGGAGGAGTCTGCCGTTATCGACGGATGCGGGATTTACCGCACGTTTTTCTCCATTATCCTGCCTCTCGTAACTCCTGCGATCTCCACGGTAGCGATATTTACATTTTTGTCGTGCTGGAATGAGCTGATGTTTGCAGTCACGTTTATTAACAATACAGCGTATCAAACGCTGACGGTGGGCATGATGTCCATGGTTGGAACGTACATTACGCAGTGGGGCATCATTGGCGCGGGTCTAATGATTACGACCGTACCGACGGTTGTGATCTATCTGCTCCTGAACAAACAGGTGCAGAAGAGTATGATTGCTGGTGCGATTAAAGGTTAGCTTTTTGCTAGTGTGATTGCTATATAAGTTCAACTATTTTTTACACAAAAACGGAAAGGACAGAAAAAACCTGGAAAAGCGAAGCTAAAAGCTTTCTGAAAGAAAGCTACATCGGAAGCATACGCCTCGCCTTTATCACCGGATTTTTCCTTTTAAAAAAGGGAATCAAAAAATCTGGGGATAACAGCGATTGGAGGGTTGTTCTGTCATTGGAGTGCTTGTGTGAACATATCAAGTTCAACTTATATGGACTAGACCCCAGCTTTCAGCCGTGGAATAATAAGGGAGAGTTGATCTGAGCAGTCAGAGAGGGGAATGTGGTTACATGATGGCGCAGTTAGTTGAGCAGGTATCTGTACAGGAAAAGGTTGTAGCTTTTACGTTTGATGATGGCCCTCATCCGGTGTATACCCATCAAGTGCTGGACATTTTCCGCCGTGTAGGCGGGCATGCAACGTTTTTCATGATCGGCAAGGAGATGGAAGCATACCCGGACATTGCGGCACAGGTGCATCGTGAAGGCCATGAGATTGCCAATCATACATACACTCATCCGAACCTGACCGAGCTTACGCTGGATGAGGCCGGGGAAGAATTGCGGCAAGCAGAACGCCTTGTTCAAGAAGTCACGGGCAATGCTGCCCGCAGCTTCCGTCCGCCTTATTTTGGCGTGAACGAGGACATTCTAGCTCTGGCTGCGGAGCGGGGTTACCGGACGATCGGTGCGGTGAACGGCGGTGCGCAGGATTGGGATAATCCCGGGGTTGAACACATTTTGGAACATACCCGTTCCGTGGTAAAACCCGGCAGTGTTTTGATCTTCCATGATGGATACGGGGAACGTTCCCAGACTGTTGAGGCCGTACGTGTGCTGGTGGAAGAACTGACGGCAGAGGGATATCGCATGGTCACGGTGAGTGAATTGTTAAGAATGGCTGAGTGACATGCTGCTGTAAGCTGTAAAACAAATTGTCATAAAATAGAGCAGACCCATCATTTTATAGATTGATGGGTCTTTTTGTTGTGTAAATGGAGGTAGAACATCTCCCATGTGTTTTACTTTACTATAGAATCTACTCTATAATAGTAGGCTAAACTAGACTGCGTCAGGAGGAAGTTATGGATTTTATCAAAAAACAGTTAACGGAACTCGGCATGACTGAGCCTTCCCTTGGATACTTTTCCAGTGTAATTATGATTATTTTTATTGCACTGATCTCGATGATTGCCAATTATATTGCCAAACGACTTGTACTTAAGGCCGTGCATCGGATTGTGAGTCATAACCGGTTCAAATGGGGGCATATCGTTGTTCAGAAAAAGCTGTTCCAGCGACTATCACACCTTGTACCGGCTATTATCATCTATTATACGGCTTACATTTTCCCGGGTTATCAGGCTTTGATTGAAAAAGCGGCCATGACCTACATGATTGTTATCATGATTACGGTGCTGAATGCATTGCTGAACGTGTTCGATGATATCTATCGTACCTATGAAGTGTCTAAAATCCGCCCGATCAAGAGTTATATTCAGGTGGCTAAAATAGTACTGTTTATCATTGGCGGTATCATTGTGATCTCCAGTCTGGTCGGACAGAATCCGTTGATCATCCTCAGTGGACTGGGGGCTTTATCAGCAGTATTGATGCTCATCTTCAAAGATTCCATTCTGGGTCTGGTCGCGGGTGTGCAACTGTCATCCAATGATATGGTGCGAGTAGGCGACTGGATTGAGATGCCGAAATACAATGCGGATGGCGACGTGATCGACATTACATTGAATACGGTGAAAGTCATGAATTTTGATAAGACGATTACCATGATTCCGAGTTATGCGCTGATCTCTGACTCATTCCGAAACTGGAGAGGCATGCAGGTTTCCGGCGGCAGACGAATTAAGCGGAGTATTTTTATCGATATTAGCAGTATCCGTTTTTGTGACGAAGAGATGGTGGCTGAATTCGAAAAAATCCACTATTTAACCGATTATGTCACGTCGAAATTAAAAGAAATCGAAGCGTACAACGTAGAGCATCAGGTAAATCGGGAAAGCAACGTAAATGGCAGACAACTCACTAACATCGGTGTATTCCGTGAATACATTCATCAATATTTGCGACATCATCCGAAGATCAATAAGGATATGACGATGATTGTGAGACAGCTTGCTCCGGAGGATCGCGGATTACCTCTCGAAATTTATGCGTTCAGCAATGACACCAACTGGGCTGTGTATGAGAATGTGCAGGCAGATATCTTTGACCATATCTTTGCAGTTGCATCAACGTTTGGGCTGCGTGCCTTCCAGAATCCAACAGGGCATGACATTGTACAGCTCAAGGAAAATAAAGAATACGTGCGAGAATATTAATGGGGTATCCTATCCATCAAGCACTTTTTGGGAGTGACTCTCCAATTCTTGCATAGTTTCATGATGTAGCTATACAAATAGCTCCAGTAAGTAGCGCTAATATAGTTACACTACGTAGTTCAGAAGATATTTAGAAAAGCCATGAACCTCTCCGGTTGATGGCTTTTTGTCTGTGATATAATAGGGCATATTTTAAGGACATAGAATGAGGCGAGCATGGGAAGATGATGAGGAATGGTAACGTTTCCCCTGAAAATCGCTATTGCTTCAATATACAGGTAAAGAATAACTCACTTCATAGAATTCGAGATACAGTACACGTACAGACAGGGGGGATGTTGATGGAGAGGATAATAGATTGGAATGCTTATATCGAGCAGTGGAGTCGAGCGACTGCACATTTACAGTCTATTCAGTCATATCATGTGAAGGGTAATCCAGCCCCTAATTTGTCCGAGCTCAAGCTTGAGGCAAGCACAGGTTTTTTCTTTATTCTTACGCGTGGAGAGATCGAGATCAGGATGTCCGATAAAATATATCGATGTCGCGCACCTTACATTTTCCACGGAGGAGCCGATAACAACATGAGTTTTGTAGTACCCAATGACAATCAGGAATGGGATGGTTATTTGGTTTTATATACAGCAGCATCTGCATCGTCGGAGGATCAGGGGAACCTAGCTCTGTCTTACGGGTTTACACCCAATGCTATGCTGCCGATTCAGGAAAAATGTGAAGCGGTGGGAGCTCTGTTGAAAAGCAGTGAGTCGTTAGAACGGCTGCAAGCCCAATCCATCTTTTTATCGATGGTGTACGGGGTTTTGAGCCAAAAACTGCAGACATTGGCGCAACCAGAGCATACTAAAATCAACATCGTGACCGACGCTATCAAATATATTAAAGCGAACTATAGGGAGTCCGTTACAGCGGAGAAACTGGCGGGCAGATATGATTGCAGCACGAGTTATTTATCGCGTTTATTCCGCAATCAGATCGGACTAGGGCCAATCGAGTATCTGATTCATGAGCGTGTCCACCGGGCCAAGCAGCTACTGTTGAAGTCGGATGCACGGATTCAGGATATTGCAACCAAGGTAGGCTATGCAGATGTATATTATTTCAGTCGATTATTCAAAAAACACACTGGTCGTTCCCCACTTCAGTTCCGCGCGGAATATCAACAAGCAGCTCAGGTTCAGAATAATCCATTACATGGGTTGGAATCGTCCATTGTCTCCCCTCCTTTTGATTCCCATAATGAGAATGAGTCTTATTATCAATTGAGTGAGGAAGGGGATACATCCATGTTTCGATTTTCAAGGCCTGCTTTTGGAGCCATGATGGTATTATGTACATCGTTGATTCTTAGTGCATGTCAGGCAAGCAATCCTACAGGAGGGGCTGCGGTAGCTCAAGAGCCTGCAAGCCAAACAGCGACCGCGACCGCGACCGCGACCGCATCAGACAGTACTGCTGCGGAAACGAGAGTTTATAAACACTTAAAAGGCGAAACAGCCATCCCTGTGCACCCACAGCGTGTTGTTAGTTTCTTTCATCTTGGCGAGCTGATCGCACTTGGCGTGAAACCGGTGGGCACAACGACATATGTTCTGGACAACCCGCATATTAGCGACAAAACAGGCATTACCGATATCGGCATACCGCCAGATGCGGAGAAGATTCTGTCCCTGCAACCAGACTTGATTGTAACAACACCTGCATTAGCCGAGATTGTGGAGGGTGGGTATGATGCACTGAGCAAGATTGCCCCAACCATTGTGATCGAGCAGAATAATGAACCCATCAAAGATATAGAGATGTTTGGGGATATTTTCGGTAAACAGGAAGAAGCGAAGCAGTGGAATGAGAAGTTTACAGCCAAAATCGCAGAATACAAAGCAAAAATCAGCCCTAATGTTCGTGCGGATGAAACGTTCTCCATATTAAACGTACGTCCAGATGCTCTTTTTGTATACGGAGATACCAATATGGGTGGCAATATTATTTATAAGTATCTTGGATTGAAGCCGGCAGCCAAGGTAGAGTCCGATGTCATTCATGGCGAAACGTGGGAGGTATCTAGCGAGGTGATTCCCGAGTTTATCGGTGACCGTCTGTTCCTGGCTGTGAATAAGGGGGCGGAGGACAAGCTCAAGGATGTACAGAAACTGGTCGATGCCTCACCAGCGGGGAAATCAGGCCATGTGTACTCTATTGATTTTGACCAGTTCCTTCCGAGTGACCCTATTGCGGTAGAGAAACAACTGGACATCATTACAGATCTAATTATAGGAGATGGCAAATAGAACGGAAGTTGCCTGAATTGATTCAAGCCGGCGTGAAGGGGTAGAATAACGAGAGAATGTTTTATATTTCCAGTGCTGTTCAGGAAAGATCATACCACCTTTTACAAAGGAGAGTTCTCGAATGAATCATATCCCGGAATACACGTTGAATGATGGCTTGAAAGTGCCTGCGATTGGATTTGGTACGTACAGTTTGAAAGGGGAAGCAGGGGTTCAGTCCATTGCGTCTGCGTTGGATGCAGGGTATCGCTTGATTGATACAGCGTATAACTATGAAAATGAAGCTACCGTGGGTAGAGCAATCAAACAAAGTTCCATTGCGAGAGAGGAACTGCTCATTACCTCCAAACTGCCGGGCAGATATCATGCCTATGATAAAGCGTTGGTCGCGATTCAGGAATCGCTGTACAGAGCCGATCTGGAATATTATGACCTATACTTGATCCACTGGCCTAATCCGAAGAAAGACATGTATGTGGAGGCGTGGCAAGCTTTAATCGAAGCGAGAAAACGCGGATATATCCGCTCCATCGGTGTCAGCAACTTCCTGCCTGAACACAATGAACAGCTGATTCAGGAGACGGGCGTTGCACCAAGTCTGAATCAGATCGAGCTACATCCGTTCTTCGATCAAGCGAAGCAGCGGGAGCAGGATGCGAAGCATGGCATTGTGAACGAATCCTGGAGTCCTATCGGACGTGGGAATGATGCTTTGCAGGATATTTTGAAGGACGAGAATATTGTTCGCATTGCAGAAACGCATGACAAAACACCAACACAAGTGATATTGCGCTGGCATATTCAGCTTGGCTCTATTCCGATTCCGAAGGCAGGTTCCTTAGAGCATCAGCAAGAGAATATTAATATTTTTGATTTTGAGTTGAACGAAGAAGAGATGCGGGCCATCGCTTCGTTTAATCGTCCGGATGGACGATTGTGGAACCAAGATCCGAGTGAGTACGAGGAATTTTAAGAGATTACGGATCATTGAAGAAAGATGTATAGAAGAAGCTCGCATAGAGAAAGAGTGCCCTCGTCCATAAGGACAAGCGGCACTCTTTTGATATATAGAACGATGTATTGGCTAGCATCTAAACAGATTCCCGAACAGAAACATCTATGTTTTTACATCTTCTGGCATTCACTGCTTTAAGACAAGTCCGCTCAGCCAGATGCCTTATACGCGCGGAATACGGAACGTCAGAATCTCGTAAGGCTTGATGTCAAAAGCAATGCGAGCATTCTCCACACGGCACTCTGCTTCGATGTTCTCTAGCAAATCACATGCATAAGCTGTAGCACCTGTTCCCTCAGGCAATTGCAAGGAGGCACGGCTGCGGCGGCCATGGGCTTCATAGACACGGATGATCATGTCATCATTGTCCTCGGCCTTTTTAATAACCTCTAGCACGACATTCTCCTGATCCACAGAAGCGAGCGACCATGTACCCGGCAATGTTCCGGTTTGTGAACCTACTTCCAGACCAACCAGTGGACGGTTAAGATCATAAGCTGCCTGGATAACTCGTCCCTCACGGAAATCACCCTGATGCGGATAGAGGGAGTAAGTGAACACATGCTGCTCTTTGTCGGCATTTTCGTTCGGATAGGTTGCGCTCTTGATCAGGGATAGACGCATCACCGAATTGTGAATGTCATATCCGTACTTGCAGTCATTCAGCAGGGCAACGCCGTAGCCGCTCTCCGCCAGATCAGCCCACTTCTGACCACATACCTCAAAACGAGCCTGATCCCAGCTTGTATTGCGATGTGTTGCGCGTTCTACGTTACCGTACTGGATTTCATAGACGGCTTTTTCACTCCAGATATCAAGTGGGAAAGCAGCTTTCAGCAACAAATGCTCCTGTTTCCAGTCTACGAAGGTACGGAAGTCGATCCGCCGTGTATGTGCGTAGAAAATGATAGTTTGTTCAACGACAGAGTCCAGGAATTGTCTTTTCACTTGAAGCACGGAACGTACCGGGCCGCTCTCTACCCATTCCATCGACTCTAGATCATTGATCTCCCACATATGTTGTTCGTAAAAATCATCAATGTTCCATGCCTCATACTCCGCAGGACGATCCTCGAATACTTGCAATACATTGCCGCGCTCACCGGATTGAAGCAGTTCACGCCCCTCCAGCTTGTCCCACACGGATACAAATTCAGCACTCTCATTCAGGCGAATATCATACCAAGGGGTCTCGATGGATTGCTGCTCCGACTGCCACTGGGCAACCGATACACCTGCACTGCCAAGATCAGCGGCGGCATCCGGCGTGATGCGGAACGTTTTGTATCCTGATGCAGGCACATTCTCGGCAAGGAACACCAATCCGCCTTCTGGTGTGTACTGACTTGGTACAGGATGATCTCCATCGTGTACGGTTACTTTTTTCGCAAAAGCGGGCAGTTCCACCACATCTGTCCTTGCAAAGCCGGTACTGTTAAAGACAACAATGGCTTCGCCGTCTGACGTAATCTGGCTTACAATGCCGTTCAAGGCGCTGCTCTTCAGTTCGTCCGTGACACGCAACACCTCTTCATATTGCTCCTGCGAATCGATGTATACCTGCTCAATGGAGCTGCCTGGCAAAATATCATGGAACTGGTTCAGCATCGTCAGCTTCCAAGCGTGTTCCAATGTGTCGGTTGGATAGACGGCTTGGGCATCCGCCTGACGTTGAATCATAGAGAATAGCTCGGCATCGGACAGTGCAAATTCGCTGTGACGGTTATACTTTTTATTACGTGCCATAGACGTGTACGTACCGCGATGATATTCCAGATACAGCTCGCCTGACCAGCGCGGAACCGAACGTACGCCGTCTAAATTCTGCTCTAACTTTTCAAAAAATTCACGCACGAATGTACGCTTTACCGTAGGTACGCCGGGGAGTCCTTTTTCAAGCCGTCTGCCGTGCTCTAGCATTTCCTCGGTTGGTCCACCGCCGCCGTCTCCGAAGCCGAAGCATTGCAAAACATCGGTGTTGATGGTTTTGTTCTGATATCGCTGCCATGTGCCTTTCACTTGTGAAGCGTTAAAACGTCCGTTGTATGTGGTCTCGAAACGGTGCTTTCCGAATTCCGGGTGGGGAATATAGTCTTTGGCCGTAATGAAATGTGTCAGAACCTCCGAACCGTCAATGCCTCTCCAGTACATCGTATCGTTTGGAATCTGGTTAGTGTCATTCCAGGCAATCTTGGTCGTCATAAAATAATCGATCCCGCTCTTGCGCATAATCTGCGGCATCGCTGCGCTATAACCGAATACATCGGGCAGCCAGAGCACACGGTTCTCTACGCCGAATTCTTCCTTGAAGAAACGTTTGCCATAGATAATCTGACGGATCATCGATTCACCCGAGATCAGGTTACAATCTGCTTCCAGCCACATCGAACCTTCTGCTTCCCAGCGGCCTTCGGCCACTTTTTCTTTGATTTTCTCATATAAAGACGGGAAGTCGGCTTTCAAATATGCATAGAGCTGAGGCTGGGAGGACATGAAGGTGTACTCCGGAAATTTATCCATCAGATAAAGCACACTCGCGAAGCTACGGATAACCTTCTCACGTGTCTGATCCAGCGTCCACAGCCATGCTACGTCAATATGAGTGTGACCAATGCAGTGAACGGTCGGGATATGATCACTGTCGGGGCGAGTTTCTCCATAGATATGGTTTTGCAGATACTCACGTGCTTTCAGTACGGATGCGTGAAAAGCTGTGCTGTTCTCTTGGCGTAAATCAAGCAGATTTACAGCTTCGTTCAGCTGTTCGATCAACTTCAGACGCTCCAGATCATCCTCGCGTAGCAGGTCTGCCGCATCCAGTGCAGCCTTCAGGTCATAATACAAATTCGAGACAGGCTCATGATGCTCGGCAATATATACGTTCAGGAAAACATCGGCTGCGGACGTGCTACAGTAGGCATACAGCGCCAGCTCAAACTCTTCCCCTTTGACAGCAGCAGGCGTCAGGTCAATCTCAGTATGATTCACATCCAGACCGCAGATGAGCTCTCCGTTCAGGAACGCCAGAAATTGTGGATTATCATAGTTCCAAATATCTGTAGCACCGGTAACGATGGCGCAGACGACCCTTTTTCCCTCCAGGTGGTCGGGAATGCGAATGCGGGTTTTGAAGCAGCTGTGTACATCTTTGCCGCCCCAGCCATCACCTTTGCGGAACACGTTCCATGAAGAAGGGTCTTCATGCACGAGATTCCATGTATGGTATCCGCTCTCTTTATGATAAAGCTCAGGTATATACGTTTTTGAAGTTAATCGCGCACTTTCCAAGTGTTTCACAATCGTATGGATTCGAGTAGACAAGGAATTCAATTTCATATGTGTTTCCCACCTTGGTATTTAGTAAGTACAGGCTGTAAGGGTTACTTCAACAACAATAGAAGCTTACTCGTTGAAAACGCTGACATTTTAACTTTATCATATCAAACGAAAAATGCTAGAAACTACGTAATGTATGCTGGAAATGCCGTTTTTTTATTGCATTTCATGCTAAAATAGACGTATGAATGATTAGGGCGTGTCTTGAAATCTACTGAAGTGCATCTTTTACCCCCTTTTCGCCCCCTGCTACGTCACTTCCCCTTGACGTGCCCCGGCACGCCTGCGGGAAACTTCCTTGCTTGGAACGAAAATTCGGCAAAATCTGCTTTCTTCAGCGTTTTCAGACACGCCCTAGGGAAGGAGCATGTCCATGACATCATCGGTTTTGACATATGAGAAGGGATATGCGATCCATGTGAACCAGCCAGGGGATTCGCTTTATTATTACCTGGATTACGACGAGCGTTCGCATGACCTCAATATGGAATTTCAGCATTTTCATGATTTTTATGAAATTTGCATTCTGCTGGATCGGACCGCTGCACATATTATTGAAGGCAGTTTATACGAGATGCAGCCCTATGATATTGTGTTGCTTCGGCCTGCTTTGCTTCATAAAACCCAATATCCGAAGGGTGTGCCACCCAAAAGGTTAATGATTAATTTTGCTATGCCTCGCAGTTTACCTGGACTTGAGAACGGTTACAGCGAGCTGTTTACGATATTTAATGCGCAGGTTCCCATTTTCCGCTTCTCGGAAGAACGGCGTAAGGAAGTTCTTGCGCCCCTTAACGACATTTTTGCGATATCACAGCAGTTATCTCCTATTCAATCGGTAGCTATTCATCATAAGTTTGTCGAGTTTCTATGTGGTCTTCATCGCTATGCGGCGGAGAATAGTTATGTTCGCGAGGAAAAAGGATCATCCATGACTCAGCGGATGTATGCCATTGCTTCCTATATTCACAGTCACTATCAGCAGGAGATGTCGCTGGATGAGGTGTCCAGACGCTTTTATGTCAGTGCGCATCATTTATCGCGCCAGTTCAACAAAGTCACAGGCTTCACGTTTACGGAATATGTGCAGATGACCCGAATTCGAAATGCCCAACAAATGTTACTACATTCGAGTGAGAAAATTACGGATATTGCCGCCCAATGTGGCTTCACCAGCTTTTCGCAGTTCAATCGCATTTTTAATAAGCAGAATGGAATGTCGCCAAGTGCGTATCGGCGTAGCAGACCAGCACAGGATGAACGTCAGATGGTACTTGTAGGGGAAGGATAGGGCATAAGGTAACTTAAAGAGTAATAAGGAGCATTAAGCAAACCTTATCAGCCTAAGCAGGTAATGAGTGAGATTTAGATCGAGTGTCTAAAGTGTGAGGTATGAGCGGGATAATCGGAAACTTGGCACAATATAGGAAGAGTCAACTGCCACGTTAGGGAGTTGACTCTTCACCATATAGGGGAGTTAATTCATTTCAATACATAATCGGGTTAAAGTTCATTCTAAGACGTTGCAGCGAGCGTTAAAATTCCGTCATTCATTCGGTATACCTTATCGCAGTAGGCAAGCATACGCTCATCATGCGTGACCATAATGGCCGCTTTTTGGCGTGCTTTCACCTCTTGTGCCATGAGACTGACCACTTCATGGGCTCGCTTGGTATCCAGACTTGCGGTGGGTTCGTCTGCCAGAATCAGGTTAGGATCATTCATTAAAGCACGAGCAATGGCTGTCCGCTGTTTTTCGCCGCCTGACAATTCCTCTGGGAATTTCCGCAACTTCTGTCCGAGTCCTAGCTCTTCCAATAGCTTCATGGCAAATTGTTGATCCTCCTTACTGACGGTTCCGGACATTCGTTTTACGACAAGGAGCTGATCAAGAACATGCAGATAAGGAACTAGATTAGATGATTGCATGATAAAACCGATTTCTTTGAGCCGTATCGTGGACAACTGTTTCTCCGTAAGCGTCGAGATCAGATTTCCATTTAGTCTGACTTCTCCCTCAGATGCTTTAAGCATCGCCCCAGCGATCGACAGAAATGTACTTTTACCAGATCCGGATGGTCCAACGACAGCAGCAAATTCTCCTGGCTCTACGGATAAGGACACATGGTCAAGAGCCTTCATCTGATTACTTCCTTCACCGTAAACCATAGTGACTTCATTCATCTGCAGACCTGTAGTCATTATTCAACCCTCCCGAGCGCTTTAAGCGGATCAATCTTGGTAATTTTGCGAACAGACACCAACGAGCTTAACATTGCAATCACGAGCAGAATGATGGAATAGGTCACAACAAGACTAGTCTCCAGCTTGAATGGCATACCTTTAGGCATAATCGCAGCAGTTCCATAAGTCAGCAAAATACCGACCAGAATACTTGTTACCGACAGCACAAATACTTGCGATACGATCGTTTTACTCAGAAATTTATTGCTGGCACCTATGGCTTTCATAATGCCGAATTGATTCGTCTTTTGCATCGTGATGACATAAAAGAATACACCCAGTACAAAGGCAGATATAGCGAGCAAAAAGGCCAGCATCATCAGAATCGTACCGTTCTCTTCTTTGTATCCGGGCATGCCTTGTACTGCTTCGCCCCGAGTAACGGTATCCGTACCAGACAACTTGTTATTGATTTCAGCTGCATCTATATTCTCGCCTTGCAGCATGATGGCATTCACAGGTTCAGCCAAGCCTTTATCGGAACCTGGAGCAGCAAAGGCAATCTTCCGCCATTGATCGATCGGTGTAAATACGGATGCAACGTGGTTATACGTCTCATTCTCCACAAAACCGATAATGGTTAGGGATTCGGTCGTACCATCTAATTGAAATGTATCTCCGAGTTTGAAGCCCTCATCTTTAAGGGAAGTATTCACCACTACACTAGTAGGGTTATCCGAAGATAGAGGTTTACCCTCGACTACCTTCGGTTCTAGAAAACTTCCTGGAAGAATGCCTATAATCGCAATATCGACCTTATCTTCGTTCTTTGAATTTTCACCCTTCATTGCTGTCGCCATCGTGCTACCCATGGGTGCGGCAGCTTCAACATTAGGCAGCTTTTCAGCCTCCGGCACCCGTTGACCAGACAATAAAGACTTGCTCATGGAAGACTGGGATCCTTCTTCAAAAATGACATAGTCCGCTTTCATATTCTTAAAGGTAGATGCAGCTAGCGTGGATAACCCATTGCCTAGACCAGATAAAATAAATACCAGCCAAGCGATCAATACAAAAATGATGATAATCATTAGAAATTTCAATTTACTGTGCATTAATTCTTTTACAGCTAAAAACACTCTCTCAACCCCTTTTATGACACTTGTGTCAGATTTGAAGTGTCGCGACACACGTTCTCATTTATTAAACAATATAATTGACACTTGTGTCAAATTAGTCCCAAGAAGAAAACTCATCTCTTGGCTCCTCCAATCCACGTTTGAAAAAGCAGTTTACCCCAATCAGCTGTAGGCAAATTCATCATGTTAGGTGTATTAAACAAGTTAAAAAAGACACCAATAAGTACAGGTAGAGGGATATCTTGGCGGAGAGATTTATCCTGTTGAGCGCGTTCAAACAAACGTGATAATTGAAGTTTGAGTGTCTGATGCGCTTCTTCAATAAATTCAAGATCTCTTGCTGCTGCAGGAGAGTTGGAGGTATTAATTTTATTCGCATCCCCTAGAAGCTGATGGAGCGCGGCTTCTTCAACGTAAATAAGTAGCAGTTCTTCAAGCGCTTCTAATGGGTCGGACTCATCAACGGCTGATGCATGTTCCAATACATTAGCGATGACTCTTTTCATGCAAGCAGCCACAATCTCCTCTTTATTGGCGTAATACTGATAGATGGTACTCCGAGCTCCGGAGAGATGCTGCGAAAGCAGCTTGAGGTGGAAACCATCGTACCCATGCTCAAGCACCAATTTTTTGGTCATATCCAGCAGCTCTGTTTCCGTAAACGATTGCTTTCTTCCCATGAACAATCTCTTCTTTCGTCTGATTTAAAACTAAAACGTGTCTTGTGATCGTAAAATGGTGCAGCGACTGCAACACAATCTACTGAATATACTCAGTTTAGCATAAGATACCCGAATGCCGAATATAGACCATTGAAAATGACAGGGAATCCATCTTTATTCGTTGTCTCTAAAAGCATTACCGCTTTAACGATTCTTTTCGCCCCACTCGCACAGCTGTTCCAGCACGGGTAATATTGTCTGTGCTTTCGATGTCAGTGAATATTCTACTTTGGGCGGGATCTGCGGGAACTCCTTACGCGTAACTAATCCATCGGCCTCGAGTTCCTTGAGCTGTGCACTTAGAACTTTGTACGTGATCGCTCCAATCTGCCGCTGCATTTCATTGAAACGAACCGGTTGCTTGGCAGCGAGCAGATATAAAATAATCATCTTCCACTTACCACCGATGACAGACATGGTGTAGCCAAAAGGTGTATCTTGAATAGCTATATTTTCGCCTTCAAAGTCGGATATGCCCATGTTTACACTATCCTTTCAGATAGTACCTATCATTATTGTGCGTACTATCCTAATCTTTTTGCTCAGTCTATACTAGCCTTAATTTAAAGTAAAGGGGCTAGTTATATGACCACAATTCAAACGTACAATCATGATCTCTGGGATCACGGGATCTCTCAAGGCTACTGCGTCAATAATACGCTGTACATTTCTGGACAATTTTCTCACAACGCAGAAGGTAGCTTTGTTGGTGAGGGGGATATTCAGGCACAGGTATTACAGACATTAGAGAACTTGGATACCGTATTAGCACAGTTTGATGTAACCAGGTCTAATCTTGCATATGTTGAAATTTACTTGACTCAGGCGCAGAAGCACGGGGAAATCGCCATCGAAATGTTTAAAGAATATATTGGTGAGCATCGACCGGCAGGCAGTCTGATTGGGGTAAATTATCTGGCATTCCCTGAACAATGGGTGGAGATTCGAGGCGTTGCCCATGTTGGTTCATAAAAATGGGCAACAGAGGAATCGTAGCTGTTCTTTTCATTAGAGGTGTATGGATATAAAAAAATAACAAGGCAAACCTTCGAATGAAGTAGGTTTGCCTTGGTTGATCTATATGATGTTTACTTTATAGAGCTATATACTAAAGGATTACTCTCTTTACACCAAGTCTTTCGGTGCAAGCTCAATGGCGGAGCGAATAGCTGCCAGCATGCTTTTGTCATCAGCGATGTTTTTGCCAGCGATATCAAAGGCTGTGCCGTGGTCCACGGATGTGCGGATGATGCCGCCTTTCAGTCCAACCGTGATGTTTACGCCTTCCTCAATGCCCATCACTTTGATTGGGGCATGACCTTGGTCGTGATAGCAGGCTACAACGATGTCGAAGTCGCCACGGCCTGCGCGGAAGAAGAGTGTGTCCGCTGGCAGTGGACCAACGACGTTAATGCCCTCCTGCTGCGCACGCTCAATGCCGGGCTGCAACTTCTCTTCTTCTTCCCCGTTGCCGAACAGGCCGTTCTCTCCGGCATGAGGGTTAATCCCGCATACCGCGACGCGGGGATTGTCAAAGCCTGCTTTTTTCAACGTATCATGAGCCAGCTTCACAACCGTGTAGGTTCTTTCCGGGTTAATGCTCGCAATAGCATCAATCAGGCCCATATGAGTGGTCAAGTGAATGACGCGCAAGTTAGGCGTAGTGAGCATCATGGAGAAGTCCTCGGTGTCCGTCAGGTCTGCCAAAATCTCCGTATGGCCTGGATACAGATGACCTCCCAGATGCAGTGCTTCTTTGTTAAGCGGTGCTGTGCAGATCGAGTGAATCTGTTTCTTTTTCGCCAAATCAATGGCCTTCGCAAGAAACTGAAATGCCGCATCTCCCGCGACAGCTGATACTTTGCCGTACTCCAGATCAGCTGGAACAAGGTTCAGATCAATGACATCGACAGTACCGAATTCATACTTTGCTTCTTCTGGTTCCTGAATAGAATTCACTTTCAAGTTGGAGCCGATCACGGGTAGCACACGCTCCAAAATCTTTGCATCACCGATCACAAGCGGGTTGCACTGATCATACACCTCTTGATGTCCCAATGCTTTCATAATAATCTCCGGTCCAATGCCTGCGGCATCGCCCATCGTAATACCTACTGTGGGTTTCATACGAGAATGCCCCCTTTTAATTTTTGAATTGCTCGGATAAAGACATCCGGTTTGCCGAATCCGCCTGCTTTGGTAATCACATATAAATCTTCAATACCCATAAATCTGGAGATTGGCACGCCGATTTCGAGCTCGTCCAGCAGTTCGAAGCCGCTAATATTCCATTTCAGACAAATCTGTTTGGCGGTATCGCCGCCCGTCATGGATACTCCTTTGAAAAGTCCCTCTTCGAGCAATCTGGCGCATATTTCGCCTATCGCACGTACGATTTCGTTGCTGACTTGTGTGTGATTCAATCCGCGATTCTCACCTGTTGCCCGTGCCAGCTCAATATCGATGGATTCGGCAGTGGAGTAGAGCACGACATCTTCTCCCTCCAACGCTTTGGTTCTGACCTCATCGTAGACACGTTCCATCTCCGCAGTACGATCTGCTTCTGCCGATACGGCTTTGAACGAATGAAACGATACCGACGCAATCCGAGACTGGCGGAGCAAACGATACAACTGCTCACGGGAGTTTTTATTCACACTGCCCACGACGGTTAAGATGGGGCCGGTATTCTCCGGGATGGCGAGTGCGGCGGATTTGGACTCTAGCTCATAGTGAGCGGGAAGATAGTTCGCAATCCCTGCTGAACCTGCCCAAGCAAACGTATACGGCATGTCCTGTGTCATCTGCAAAATCTGCTCCAAATGTGCTTCCTCCGTGGAATCCACCAGTATATACGGAATGTTGTTTTGTTTGAACTGCTCCAGTTTGGCATGTAATTGCTTTTGTCCGGCTTCCAGATCACCAACTGTGATCTCGCCCACGCGGTATTTCGTCTGCTGTTTGAGCAGATCCGGCAGGTAAGAGAGCGTCACGGGTGTCTTCGGATCAAGAGCAATCTCTGTCTCCGCAAGTGGCACGCCGTTCAGATAATGAATACCCTCCCGAATGGTGCGGTTATTTTTCGGATATCCCGGGGCGATCATCATGAAATCCGGTTGTACAACGTCATATACTGCATCGATCTCGATACCGATATTGCCGCGCATGGTGGAGTCCATCTTTTTGAAAAGGGTATCGAACCCGTTCTCGGTCAGCAGCTTGGCTGCACGATACACGCGATCATAAGCTTCCTCCGCTGCAACAGAGCGGCTGTCTGTATCAAAAACAACGGTATCATAAGAGGCCAGAGAGGCCTCGTCCATATTAAATAGAACACTCGTCTTCAGGCCATGCCGGGCTAGCTGCACCCCGCTGTCATTGGCACCGGTCAAATCATCTGCAATAATGGCCAGTTTCATGCAGTCATCCCTCCTTTAGTTTTCGTTTGTTACATTAACCATATAAATTGAACCAAAGGTGTTTACACGGATCACTCCGATGACAGAATAACCTTCCAATCGCTGTTATCCCCAGATTTCTTGAATCCCTTTTCCAAAGGGGGAAATCCGGTGATAAAGGCGAACGCTTCGCTTCTCCAGGTTTTTTCTGTCCTCTCCGTTAATGTGTAAATAGATAGTTCAATTTATATGGTAAAAAATTCAAAAAAATTACTCAGTATTAATGCCCATTATTTATGTGGTCGGTCGTTCATTATATTTGGCGACCCCGCCTGATTTCTCCAGCCGTTTAGAGAGGAAACCGATAAAGATCGGCAACAAAATTGCCGTGGTCACAACACTTGCCGCAATCTGCACCGTAGCAATCTCCGCAATAGGGCCAAATGAAGCGTTGGCAGCTACGATGGCGGCTGGTGTACCTACCGCATTCCCTGCTGTAGAACCTTCGGATGCGCCAACAATGGGATTCCAGCCGATGGCTTTGAAGAGCAAGTATCCAACCCCGCCTGTAAGAAGCACAGTCAGCACGCCGAGCAGAATTCCACCAAGTCCACCTTGGATAATGGAGGAGAAGTTGATGCCCATACCAAGTGCAAAGGCAAAAAACGGAACGAGCTTGTCACTGCCTTTGTGCAACCATTCAGCCATGTTACGATCCAGATTACCAATAATGACACCAACAATCAGAGGAAGCAATACCGCAACAAAGGACATCGGTGAGAACATGCCGTTCGCAAAGCCCATCGCACCAAAGATCGAGAGCGCTACCATGGTTAAAAAGGGTCCGTCACTGAGTGCGAGGAACGGGTAGGCTGCTTTATCATCTTCTTTGCCATATTGACCTGCAAGTGCAATGTAGAGGCCGCCGTTGGAGTTCGTCATAGCTGCAATAATGGCAAGCGGAGCAAGTCCTAGAAATAAGCCGTTTGAGTCAGCGAGTAGAATAGCGATGAAACCAAGACCAGCACCGATTACCCACTTGAACGTAAGCAGGGTCAAACCTTTGCCGACAGAGGAACCAGCTGTTTTAAATGTGATCTGTGTACCTGCAATTAACAGGAATAATGCAATGAGTGTGCTCGCACTGTTTACAAAAAGAGCTTCTGTAAATCCGCCGATGCGTAGAGCATTCGGGAAAAATGTATTGATCGTTGCACCTAGCAACAGGGGAACAACCATCATACCGCCAGGGATGCGATCGAGCGTAGCTTTAATATTCATAGTCGTAGCTCCTTATGAAGTAATCGTTTTCTTAAGCGCTTGCAGAGACTATGTTAGCTTATGTTGTTTAAATTAGCAACAATAAATTATTGTAAATTTAAAATAAGTGCACTAATGTTTAAAAATGCAACACATTATCGTGTGCAGTCCAATATCCATTGAAGAAGCATAAGGAGTGCTGCTCTTGAAAAAGAAGCCCGCAAAAAAGCCCATAAAAAAAGACGTAAACTTAAAGTTAATCTTTAAGTTTACGCCATAATGTGGCTCGATTAATCCCCAGACGCTCAGCGGCTTTGGATTGATTATTATTTTCTTCCTGCAGCACCCGCTCAATGACTTGCTGCTCAATTTCCTTCAGTGTGCCGCTGAGCTTCATAGCGCTTGGATTGGCCGCAGACTGTTGATGAAGTAGACGGATTAAGGTTTCACTCGTGATGACATAATCCGGTTCATTCAGCGCAGCTTGTTTGATCAGATGTTTCAGTTGATTGACGTTCATCTGTGCGGCCTGATCCCGAATTATCTGTAGTGCATCCTCCTTGATTCGTACAGCGGTAGTGCCGTATTTGTGATAATACCCCGTCAGGAAATGCTGCATCAACGGTTCAAGATCCTCCGTACGTTCGGCCAGGCTTGGCATCATGAGTGTGTTCAGCTTCAGCCGGAGTGTCCAATTCGGATCAGGCACTTGCTCACTTAGAATAAACAGACCGATGTTGTTTTGGAGACAGGTCTCGATGAAGGTAAGCAGCTCAGGATCGCTCAGGCGTGATTCGATCTGATTCACCTCGACCGTTTTCACCTTGGTTAACGGGATTTTGTGTAAATGGCCTGAAGGAACCTGGGAGAGATCAATTTGCAACAAAAGTCCACCGCCAGCGTGCATCTGATGCATATGTTTGACCAGAAAGGATTTACCAGAGTCGGCTTCGCCCAATAAGTATATCGCTTCATTATGCGAATAGAGTGCGCGGATATTCTTTAATATAGCCTGCATGGCAGGTGATTCGGCAACGATGGGCTCCATCGAGGAATCGGTGAACGTGGTGATGCCGAATTGTGCAAATGCGTAAGGTTCTCCTTTTTCCAGCAGATACACCTTGTAGCTCTTGTTATCCAGCTTGGTTTCATAAGCCTGCACCGTCAATTGATAATCGTCTACCATAAACACGTTCTGAATTTTGGATTGGTGGAACTCCAGGCTTGTGTTCATCAGATATAGGTGATTATCGGTGAGAGGATTATGATCAAAATCAGCCCAGTTTTCAAAAACTACTTCGTCCTGTTCGTCCAAAATCAGCAGATTCCGATGCTCTTGGGTCACGAGATCATGGAGTATGATGGAGACCGTCTGATTTTTGCTCAAATAACGGTAGACTAGCTGTGCATCCTCCATGGCTCTGAGAATGGATTCGGTGCCCGATTGAATCAATAAACCGTCCAGACCGTAGGCCTTTGCGGTATTCACGGTAATAACGTCACCCACAATCTGCTGGTACCCAGAGGCCTTCAACTCCAGTAGTAACCTGGCGACCTCTTCGGAGCTATGTATGGTGTAAACTTTGAGCGGCAGATCCATCAGGTCGATGATGGACTGTGCGCCAGATGTAATGTTGGAGAATCCAACGATAGCCGTATGTCCGTTAAACTGGCTTGCCAGTGTGAGAGAACGAATCATGTCATAGCCAGATAGCTGCACATCGATGACAGGAACGGCCACCGCCTGTTTAATAAGTTGCGCGGTTCCGCCGCGGCTAATAATAATTTCTGCACCGTTTTTCTCAGCTTGAATGGCCAGCTCTACCCCTTTTGCCAAGTCACCCACATCGGTCTGGATGGATAGCTCAGGATAGCGAGGTATGCATTCTTCTATAATAGGAATCATCGATTCATAAGGAGCGATGAAATGAACTCGTGTACGCATAGTTTTCCTGCCTTTTATAAAATCATTGATCCCTTTATTATAGCTAATTTGAAGAAGAAAGGCATCTTTGAAGAGGAGTGAAGCGAGGTATGAAGAACGATGTGACGAACTGCACTGAATCAAAACAACATGTATTTCAAAATTAAAGCATTGGGAAGGAATTTACCTGAGTGCATAGTTAGAGCGTGTTTGCGACATCAAAGCTAATTTATATAAAGGAGTCGAGACATATGCCAAATATACATAAAGCCGCTGATCCAGACCATATTATCCAGTGTGTGGTGGAGAGATTCCCTTGCAGAGTGCTGTGGAGCGAAGGCCGTCCGTGCCTGGAGTATCAGCGGCAAGAGGATGTGGCAGAGATTACAGAATACGTGCGGACTGCGTATGGTGTGGAGCTGCTGGATGTCTTTTTTACAGCGGTGGAGAGCCTCCCTGAGGAGATGTAGCCAGAGCTTAGAATCATTTTAATGAAACGTATGCGGTGTTATTCATGTATTATATTCATATGAACATACCCGAAGGAGGAACAAATGGTGGGAATCTTATCGAGGTTTAGAGACGTGATGAAGGCCAATGTGAATCACATGCTGAACCGGGCAGGCGACCCGGAGAAAACGGTGAACGAGTACATGCGGAGCCTGAGCAGTGACCTGGGACAGGTGAAAGCCGAGACAGCCGCGGTACTGTCGGATGAAAATCGGGCCAAGCGGGCACTGGATGAGTGCCAAGCTGAGGTGAACAAGTTGCAACGTTATGCGGAGAAATCAGCGGAGTCAGGTGATGTGGACAAGGCACGCAGCTTTTTGGAGAAAAAAGTGAAGCTGGCTGACAAACGCAATGAATTACAAGCGGCATATGACCGGGCCTCCGCCAAAGCGCAGATGATGAAACACATGAACGACAAACTTGTTGCAGATTTGGGGACATTGGAGGCAAGACATGCAGAGCTGAAAGGCCGCATGGCTGATGCGAAGGCAAAGCAGCAGTTGAATGAACAAAAGGCATCTGCGAGCCGTGCTGAATCTGCGTTTAAAGCGATGGAAGATCACGCGAATCAGGCATTAAATGAAGCGGAAGCACTTGCCGAGCTTCGTGCAGGCACACAGAAAGATGATCTGGATGAACTTATTGCACAGCTGGAGCGGGATATGAACGCGGATGCGGGTAATAGGAATAGAGAGAATCCAAGTCCAAGTGCGGACGAGGAACTGGCAGCGATCCAGGAGAAACTAGGGAAGTAAGACATCCGATTTAGACACGGAGGTGAACAGATGCCGGTATTAGAGTATAAATGTCCGAATTGCGGCAGCGGCATGATTTTTGATAGTGTGTCCGGTGCATTATCTTGTCCGAGCTGCGGGCGGCAGGACAACATTGAACAGCTCCCTGATCCCTTGAAGAAGCAGGTGTTTACGGAGGGGGAAGTGAAGGAATATCACTGCAACAGCTGCGGAGCAGATATCGTGACCGAACCGGAGACAAGTGCAACGACATGCAGTTTCTGCGGTGCGGCGGTGGTGCTAAGTGATCGGCTGACGGGCAATTTGGCCCCGGCGATGGTGATTCCTTTTTCCATCAACAAAGATCAAGCGAAACAGGCGTTCAAAAAATGGTGCAGAAACGGTCTGCTCACGCCCGGTGGCTTCATGACCGCTGATCGCATCCAGAGCGTTACCGGCATATACGTGCCGTTCTGGCTTTATGATTTACATAACCGAATTGAGGTCCATGCTCAGGGAACCAAGGTACGATCCTATACGCAGGGTGACTACCATTATACGGAGACGCAGCATTTTGATATTTATCGTAAAATTCGGTTGGAATACGTGAATCTGCCCATCGACGCATCGGAAAAAATGAACGACGAGCTGATGGATAAGCTGGAGCCGTTTCCCTACAATGAGCTGAAATTGTTCAAAACCCCGTATCTGGCGGGATATATTGCGGAAAAATACAGTTATTCCGAAGATGAGCTTTTCCCACGGGCCAAGGATAAGACGAGATCCTACATTGATTCTTACATCGCCTCTACCGTATCGGGATATACAAGCGTGAGCTACACCAATAAACATATCGATACCACGCTCAAAAATGCAGACTATGTCCTGTTACCCGTATGGATGGTCAACTATGATTACAACCACAAACAGTACACCTTTGCCATGAATGGACAGACGGGTAAAGTGGTCGGCAAACCACCGATCAGTAAAGCCAAAGTGGCTGGATGGTTTACGGGTGTCGCCGCCGTTTCACTGTTGTCGCTGAAGCTGGTGTCGTGGATGATGGGAGGTGGGTTCCTGTGAGCAAAAAAAGACCCTTAGCTGCGATGGCTGCGCTAATCGTACTCCTAGTGACCATGATCGCTCCGATCTTGCCTCTATCATCGGCATCCGCAGCGGAGAACAAAAACCTCATCTACGATGAGGCCAATCTGCTAAGTGAACAGGATCGAAATGAATTAAATGCACTGGCGAATCAGTATTCAGCAGAGCGGCAGACGGACTTGATTATATACACTACCAACAATGAGGAACAGAAGAGTGACATGCTGCTGACTCAGGAATTCTACGATAACCGCGCACCGGGATATGATAAACCTCACGGGAACACCGTTATGCTGACATTGGATATGTACAATCGGAAATTGTACGTAGCGGGTTTTTATAAAGGCGAAGAGTACGTTGATAACAGCCGGGCAGATAAAATTACAGCCAAAATTGCCCCAGAATTGACAGATGGCAATTATCGGATCGCTTTTGAAAAGTTTCTGAACCTGTCTTACGAATATCTGGATCTCAAGCCTGGAGTGAACCCGGATAATATTTTATTCAAAACATGGTTTCAGCTTGCCGCATCTGTAGCGATTGGTGGTATTGTCGTTGGCGTCATGACCTATCGTTCGGGCGGACGTGTGACGGTCAACCGCGCTACTTATGAGGATTCGGCTAACTCTCATGTGATTGATCGTCAGGATCGATATATTCGCACAACGGTCACGAAGACCAAAATTGAGAAAAACAATAACAACAGCGGAGGCGGCGGTGGTGGAGGTACGACCGCAGGTGGACATTCGCACAGTGGTAGTAGCCGATCGTTCTAACCGCAATAACCAGACATATCGTCAACATTTATTGAATGATGGCACAACGTAGATGAAGCTTGATAGGGTTACTATAGAAGGGACGGGATCGAACATGGGATTTTTCAGAAATCAGTTCTCCAACGTAGTGGAATGGGAAGAATTCAGAGATGATATGATCTTCTGGAAGTGGAACAACCGAGAGATTAAAAAGGGCAGTAAGCTGATTATCCGCTCGGGACAGGATGCGATTTTCCTGAATAACGGCAAGGTGGAAGGGATTTTTGAGGACGAAGGTTCGTTTAATATCGACTCGGAGATTATTCCGTTTCTGTCCACGCTAAAAGGATTCAAGTTCGGATTCAACAGCGGTATGCGGGTTGAAGTTTTGTTCGTAAATACAAAAGAGTTCACTGTACGCTGGGGCACACAGAGTCCGGTATTGATTCCAACACCACAGCTTCCGGGCGGCATGCCGATTCGGGCGAATGGAACGTTTAACTTCAAAGTAAGTGACTATGTGACTCTGATTGATAAAATCGCAGGCATCAAACAGAGTTACCTGGTGGAGGATGTCAAAATCCGCATCACGTCTGTGCTGGATCAGCTACTGATGAAGTGGATTAGCCGTGAGGGCAAGGACATGTTCAATCTACAAGCGAATGCATCGGATATTGCACGCGGTATTCAAGAGGATCTGGATATGCAGATGATGGATATCGGGATTGGCATAACCGGCTTCCAGGTAATGAGCTTTAACTATCCGCAGGAAATTCAGGATATGATCACCAAAACGGCCTCCCACGAGATGATCGGCAATCTGCAAAAGTACCAGCAGGTGAGTATGACCGACGGGATCTCTTCCGGTAAAGTACAGGGCGGCGGTGCAGCTTCCGATATGGCAGGTATGATGATGGGTATGAACATGGCGAATGAAATGCTGAAAAACATGAACCAGAACAATCAGAACTCCAATCATCAAAATTCAAATAACCAAGGGAATAACCAAAGCAACCAGAATCAAAGTCAACAGCAGAATAATAATGCGGGTGCGCCTTCGTCTTCTGGTGGGGATGGCAAAAAGCCAAACTTCTGTCCGAACTGTGGTGCCAAAAATGAAGGAGCCAACTTCTGTCCGAACTGCGGACAAAAGCTGGCCTGATCGCTTGCCAAATCCGGATTCCCGATGTAACGGGATACTTAAGATTCAAATTCAACTTAAGCTTATCTAATATATGCTAAGTATAACTTCGAATAAAAGGTTAGTTCTACAGGAGATCATATCCGTAGAGCTAACCTTTTATTGATTTTAATTATATAGGAGCGATACGTTTGAATGCGAAGTAAACCCGCTTGATTTTTCATAAAAACAAAGTGTTGACAACCAAAACAAAATCAATTATCTTTATATTAAGACATTTAATTTGAATGAAAGTGACAGTAAGACTAACACAAGAATATACTCAAATAAATATCTTCAAATGATTGAACAGGAGGAGAGATCCAGATGATGATTCCAACATTGACGCGAATTAATGAACTCGCGAGAAAAGCCAAAGCAGGTGGATTGACGGAGATGGAACAGGCTGAACAGACTCGCCTTCGCCAGGAATATTTGCAGACTTTCCGTGGTTCAGTCAACGACATTTTGCTGAATGCCACCATCTACGATCCAAACGGCGATGACGTGACTCCAGATAAATTGAAACAAGAGCAGGCTTCCAGACAGAATCCATAGATTTTGTTGCAGAAGCAGAGGGGCACTAAACGTTCCCTGATCGGGAGTTCACGATAAACTGTGCTACTCGTACGGATGTTAGTCTCAATCCGGAACTAGTAGCACAGACCATATATCTTAATTTAAAGATAATATAATTCCACTATAAATAAGCATACAAACCAAGGAGGAAATAATCATGAATATTCAAACGACAGGCATCCACCACATTACCGCTTTTGCTGGAGATCCGCAGGCTAACGTTGATTTTTACGCCGGAGTTCTGGGACTTCGTCTAGTGAAAAAAACAGTAAACTTCGATGCACCGGATGTATACCATCTGTACTTCGGAGATGAGCACGGCAGTCCGGGAACCATTATTACCTTCTTCCCGGCGGCTGGTTCACCACGAGGCCAGATTGGCGGCGGTCAGGTAGGCATCACTTCATATGTCATTCCACCGGGTTCTATGGACTTCTGGCAAAATCGTCTGGAAAGTTTTAATATCGAATTAACTCGCACTAACCGCTTTGATGAGGAATTGCTGCAATTCGAAGATAGCGAAGGCTTGCGTCTGGAGCTTGTTGAGCGGGAAGAAGGAGCGGCAAATACTTGGGTGCAGGAAGGTATTCCTGCTGAACATGCAATCAAAGGGTTCGGTGGAGCCGTACTGTTCAGTGTGAATCCGCAGCGTACGATGGATGCGCTTGAGCGTATTCTCGGATTTGTGAAAGTGGGCGAAAATGAAGAATATGCCCGTTTCCGTTCCATCGGTGACATTGGCAATATCGTGGATGTGCCTGTTACCCGCGTGCCACTTGGTATGGGCGGCGCAGGAACAGTACACCATATCGCATGGCGTGCAGTCGATGATGCACAGCACGCGCAGTGGAGTGAAGCCGTGCGCGGGTATGGCTACCAGCCGACTCCGGTACGGGATCGCCAGTATTTTAACGCGATTTACTTCAGAGAAGCTGGCGGCATCCTGTTTGAGATTGCGACCGATCCTCCAGGCTTTGCAAAAGACGAACCCGCCGAAGCACTTGGACAGAAACTGATGCTGCCAGAGTGGTTTGAGCAATACCGGACTCAGATCGAGGATAATCTGCAGCCGATTCAAGTTAGAACACTTACTCCTGCCACAGCTGTAACAGAGTGAGGTAGAGAGATAAAGGATATTGGAAGGTTGTTCTGTCCTCGAAGTTTGCGTGTGAACACCTTTGTTTCAACGAATATGAAACTAAACCAAAAGGAGCATTGAGGGATGATGGAGAAAAAGGTCACCTGGCTGGAGCTGTTCTATGATTTGCTTTTCGTCGCGGCAGTCTCCAAAGCGGGCCATGTCTTGTTACATGCCGAGCACGGCGTCATTACATGGGAATATTTATTAAAGTTTGTGTTAATCTTCATTCCGGTATGGTGGGCGTGGGTAGGCCAGACCTTATTCATCAACCGTTATGGTCAGGATATTCTGAGCCATCGGATTTTCCTCATCCTTCAACTGCTGTCGGTTCTCATTATGACGGCAAGTCTGTCCACTCATTTTGACGAACATTATCTGTCCTTCTTCGTAGGTTACATTGGTTCCAGAGCATTTACCGCCATCCAGTACCTGACGATCCACAAATCGAAAAGCGAGCATCAGCAGCAGGCAGCCCGTTTCCTGGGCATCTCGTTTATCATTGGCATCGTGATCTCATCGGGCTCCCTGTTCTTTGATTCATGGGTGCGTTACGTAATTTTGTATGCCGGGATTGCCGTGGATATTATTTTGCCACTACTCGGCCGTAAAAATCTGGTGAAGGTGCCTGTGCAGACCCATCATCTGCTGGAACGTTTCGCTCTTTTTACGCTCATTCTGCTCGGTGAATCCGTTGTCAGCATTATCGCGGTATTGTCGGCCGATCAATGGGATTTGAAATCAATCTTGTTCGCCGTCTTTACGTCCCTGTTTGTCATCGCCATGTGGTGGCAGTACTTCGATAACGTGGAGAAAAAAGTGAGCAAAGAGATGCAAACCGCCGGGCAGGCAATTATCTACGGGCATCTATTTATCTACATCTCCCTGAGTATGATCGCTGCATCGATCCAACTGCTGTACCAGAACCTGCTGAGTTATGAGTTTATGCTTGCGTTTGTATTTGGCTCGGTGTTGTTGTATTTCCTGTCGACAACTCTTGTGTTTCATCGCTACAGACATCCGCATCTCCGTCTCCGTCCGACTCATATGGTGGTCATGGTGGGGCTGTTAGTGGCCTTTGTGGTGGTGGATCTAATCTACCGCGTTCCCGGATATGTCATCATGGGTGAGGATATGTTGTTCTTTCTGGTATATGCGAAGCTGACGACATGATCTACGTTTATATAAAAAAGAAGCGAGAGCCACGGACGACTTTGTTCGTGGCTTTCATTTTTGCTATAAGAACATAAATATTTCTCATATATTTTCATGTACGCAATCTGTTAAGATGGGACTAGGTACAAGTAAATCTGCCATATCCATGAAGTTCGTTCTATTTTTTAAATGAGCTTAGCTTGGGCAAGAGTAATTTTTAGATTATTTTTTCCATCGCAGAGAATTGGAGTACGATCTAATCTTGTTTATAAATAGCCGTTTCACACAGATATGGAGATGACATTTCAGGAGGGAAATCATTTGAGTACGAATCTAATTGGTGTTCCATTGGAAGGGTTTGCAGAATTCAGTCGTACAGTAGCTGCCGAAGGAGCCGTTTTGCTTAAAAATGAAGGACAGGTGCTTCCACTTGGCCATTCCGAAAACGTTTCAGTTTTTGGCCGGATTCAAGTAAATTATTATCGTAGCGGCACAGGTTCAGGCGGGAGTGTTCATGTCGCATATACCACGAATCTGCTGGATGGATTGCGTAGCAAGAAGAATATTAACGTTAACGAAGAACTGGCAGCGGTTTATGAGAAATGGATCGAGGAAAATCCGTTTGACGATGGCGGCAAAGTATGGGCGGCAGAGCCGTGGAATCAGAAGGAAATGCCACTCACGGACGAACTGGTCGCACAAGCCAGAAGTAAATCCAGCAAAGCCATTGTGGTCATTGGGCGTACCGCAGGGGAAGATCAGGATAATGCAGATGCACCTGGAAGCTATCGTCTGACAGACGATGAGAAGGCGATGCTGAAGCATGTCACGAACCATTTTGAACATACCATCGTGGTACTGAATGTCTCCAATATTATGGATATGAGTTGGCTGAACGAAACGGTTCTACATCCAATTCAAGGTGTGATTTACTCCTGGCACGGTGGCATGGAAGGCGGTAATGCGATTGCGGACGTACTGGTTGGAGACGTGACACCAAGCGGTAAACTGACGGATACGATTGCATATTCCATCGAAGATTACCCTTCTACAAGCAACTACGGAAATGAGTTCAAGAACCTGTACCAGGAAGATATTTATGTGGGGTATCGTTTTTTCGAAACGTTTCGACCTGAAAAAGTACAATTTGAGTTCGGTTATGGCTTGTCTTACACCACTTTTGCCACACAAATCGAGGAAGCTCGCACGGTGACCGAGAACGGTGAGACATTGATCGAGGTTCGTGTGAACGTGACCAACTCCGGTACAACCTATGCAGGTAAAGAGGTCGTTCAGGTGTATTATGAAGCACCGCAAGGGGAACTGGGACAACCGGTGAAAGCACTTGCCGCTTTTGGCAAAACAGGACTATTGCAGCCCGGCGATTCCGAGCTGTTAACGATCCGTTTCCCGGTAAATCGCATGGCTTCATATGATGATGCGGGTGTAACGGGGTATGCTTCTGCTTATGTGCTTGAAGCGGGAACATACCGTCTGCATGTGGGTACGAGTGTGAAGCAGGTAGAGCATGTTGGCGTGGATGGCCAGGATGGCTACGTTGTGGACACGGTTCAACTGGTGGAGCAATTGCAGGAAGCGATGGCGCCAACGGAAGATTTTACACGCATGAAACCGGGTACTCGCAAGGCAGATGGAACGTATGAGCTGACGTATGTAGATGTGCCAAAGCGCAAAGTGTCTATCGCAGACCGTATTACGCAGAACATGCCCCAAACGTTGGACCAAACGGGAAATCAGGGTTACAAGCTGAGTGACGTGAGGGCGGGTAAAGTGAGTCTGGAGGCCTTTGTAGCTCAACTGAACGATCAGGATCTGGCAGCAATTGTACGAGGCGAAGGCATGAGCAGTCCGCTGGTGACTTCGGGAACGGCATCGGCATTTGGCGGTGTGAGTGACAGCCTATTTAACTATGGCATTCCTGTTGCCTGTACGGCAGATGGCCCGTCCGGTATCCGTATGGATAGTGGAGAAAAAGCAACACAAGTATCTATCGGAACGCTGCTAGCGGCAACGTGGAATGCAGACTTGGTAGAAGAACTGTATGTGATGGAAGGACAAGAGCTGCTTCGCAATCAGGTGGACACCTTACTCGGACCCGGACTCAATATCCGCCGCAGTCCGCTGAATGGTCGAAACTTCGAGTACTTCTCGGAAGATCCGCTGATTTCTGGTGTATTTGCCGCAGCTTGTACAAAAGGTATTATGAAGGGCGGATCTAACGCCACACTGAAACACTTTGCTTGCAATAATCAAGAGAAACACCGCAGCAAAGTCGATGCTGTTGTATCCGAACGTGCGTTACGCGAAATTTATCTGAAAGGGTTCGAGATTGCAGTCAAAGAGGGTGGAGCCAACTCCATCATGACCTCTTACAATCCAATTAACGGACATTGGGCTGCGTCCAACTACGATCTGAACACGACGATTTTGCGTGGAGAGTGGAACTTCGACGGCATTGTGATGACGGACTGGTGGGCGATTATGAACGATGTGGTTGAAGGCGGAGAAGCCGATCGCAAGTTCACGAACTGGATGGTTCGCGCTCAGAATGACCTTTACATGGTTGTGCCAAACTATGGCGCAGAGATCAACGGCTGGGATGACAATACGATTGAATCGCTCGAAAATGGAACCTTGACCCGCGGCGAGCTGCAACGCTCCGCGATCAATATCTGCAAATTCATCATGAACGCGCCGGTATCCTCACGCAAACATGAGATTGTAGAGAACGTGGCCTCATTCCAAGCGAACACGTCCCTGTCAGCGGCAGACGCTCAGTCGCTGGCTGAGAATGCACAGGTAAAACCTGCAGTAGCTGAGCCTGTATATATGAAAGTCGATGAAGCAGGCCAGTACCGGATTATTGTGCAGATCATGTCACCTGAGCCTGAACTGGCACAAAGTGCATGTAATGTGCTGCTCAATGATCAGCTCGCCACGACGATTCAAACGAATGGTACAGAGGGCAAATGGATCAGACAAAAGCTGGTGAAAGTGCAGCTGGAAGCAGGGGTGTATGAACTCAAGCTCGACTTTACCAAACCAGGACTGCAGATCGATTGGATCGAATTCAAGCAGGTGTAGGTTGGTTAGGTTAAGTAGATGGGGAATAATTTTGTAAGCTCAATAGAGATTAAGTTTTATGCGAATTGGCTGTTGTTTGGGATGGGTTTTTGAAAGAAGAAGGGTAACCAAGCAGTAATAAAACTATTGTAGCGATGTAACAATGATAGAGATGATAACAAAGGACACTGCTTGCGGTGTCCTTTTGTTGTCACCAGAGAGACAGGCTGTTATGATCGAGTTACGGGATCGTGGTCAAACAGAATAATGGGGTCAGGGGTGTGGCAAACGATGAAAAGATACAATTATTTAAGTCCGATTCTGCTGATTGTCGTTGCATTAATTGTGCGAGGTCTGGTTACTAACGTGTGTATGCTGTTTGGACTGTCGCAAGAGGTGTCCAGTAATATTGCGATGCTTGCCATGATTATTGTGGCTTTAATTATGTTCAACCGCATGACAAAAGCCCGGCGTAACAAGTAAAACGGTGTGGTCTCCGATGGGACAAGTAGGTAGAAAAAAGCAATTTTGAAAGCCCTTTATTTTTTCTCAAAGGTTGAGGAACGTGGAAGATTGGAACAGGTAATAACGACACGAAGAAATTATCCAAACTCCAGATCCTCAACCAAATCTCATGCGTCGGAAGATGTAGTGCATTCTAACCTACGACATATCGTCGAAGGAGGTCTACCAAGCTCCTTGGCAATGGCTCGTGAGCTTTTTCTCTGCTAATGGAGGAGTTTCAGTTTTAATTTCAAAGGGGTTTTCTAAAACAATTTCTTATGCTCATTCCCACTTTTGCTATAATTAATGCTATTTAATACAGCAAAATATATGGAGATAGCGATTATTAAATAAAATAAAAGATTGTTAATCTGCATGATATTATAACTACTTGTCAAGAAAATGATCAGTATTGCAGATAGTCCTATGTTTTCTTTATTATGCTTTTTAAACTTTTGAAAAATAAGTCTATACAGTAACAAAAGTAATATAAAACTAATCCATACAAAACACAGTATTTTCAAAACTTCACCTTCCTTATTATTCTTTAAATATGATAAAAAATCAAAGGTCATAAACAAATATGACCTTTGATTTTTATTGTAACATTTTTTTGATTTTTACATCTTCTTTATATAATTGTAAGCTGCAGTTAAATTGTTTTGTGTTGCATTCCAATAGTCGGAGATTTGACCAGCTGTGATTGCAGCAGCTCCCCCCGCAGCAAGTGCTCCTATTACTGTTGAAAAGGTTACAACAGCAAATCCTAATTCACTACCCAAGACATAGGTAGCTCGATTGGTCTCAGTAAGGTTAGCCGCGAAACTATCAATTGCAGTTTTGGCCGGCATAAAATATTTATTCCCTATATCTATTCCTTGCTTTTGAACATTATCACCTTTGGGGCCAAATGTCCAGAAGGAAATACCACTGTAAGAACCAAATGCATATGTTTCGTAATTTCCGTAATAATGAGAAACTGCAGGGACGCCCCCTCTGTCAGTTGCAGCCGCCGCCCTCGAAACCCCCATTTGATTAGATGCAGAGTTACTGAGAGAAGGCGCGAAAGAGACTTCCTGGTCTAACATTTCTTCTGGAACTTCAACTCCATTAACTGCTAAGCTTGTAGTGTCTTCATCTACATAAACATCATAAACATTAGTGGAGTTTTGAAGTACTTCCTTTTGCTGCTCAGTAGCCTTTTCATTGAATTGATATGTAGTGGTTGTAATCAATTTAACTGTAGTAGCTTCACCTTTAACTACCCGATCATAATCAAAGTTTGTTGTCCGAGTTCCAATAACCTGATTATCTAATACCACTTCGTTGCTGGTTGACCAGTCTTGATATTCATTCTGAGGTACTGAATTAACTTGTATCACACCCCCTGCTTCTGACCTGTTTTGGGGATTATCCAAAGATTGACTAGCAAATGCACTTCCAGAAGTACCTACCATTGCTACAACAAGAAATGATGCAATAAACTTTTTAGTATTCAAATTCCTTTTCCTCCTCTTTTTTGTATAATATTAACTATAGAGATAATTTCAATCGATTTATATAGGTTTAAATACCTAATTTCTCTACACTTATCTTTTTTACCAAATTTTAATACATTAAAATCAACAATTTTATGTGGTGGTTTATGTAGTAAGACTCTTTTTCGTATTATCAGGTTAGCCAGTAATTACTGGTTGGCCTTTTTTGTGGTCGTTTTACGATGGGGGAAGCCGGGAGAACGTGGCTCTTTTAGGGGCACCAACCCCGTAATAAAAACTGTTCTCCCACGACCTCCAAAAGACCATGTTTGAGCTGGTAGGGGCGCTGGACCCCGTATAAGATATTTTCGAAGAAGCTCATATAAGAGTATTGACGTTCAATACCTAACGTTTTAGACTGAATATATAATTTCATAACAAATTTAATAACAAAAATAACAAAAATAACAAAAGAGATGAGAATCGCAAAAGTAAAAATCAATTAGAACCAATAAAGCATGAAGTTCATGGAAGCTATGGAAACCTGGACTCGTTTAACTGAATCAACGCTAGCTAACGTCTTTATTACTCCATTTTATAGGAGGCTAACTCATGAAGATTAAGGCTGAGAAACAGTATGTTTTTCAGGAAGGGCAGCATTTTCAGAGCAGTCATGCGTCAACCGTCACTGTTTTGCCAGGTGGGGTGGTTATTGCAGCTTGGTTCGCAGGCTCGTATGAAAAATCCAGCGACACCGCGATCTGGATGGCTATTCAGGAGCGAGATGGCTTGTGGTCAGCGCCGCGCAAAGTAGCGGATGAAGAAGGTATTGCGCATTGGAACCCGGTGCTATATGTACATGGGAGTTGACTAGTCCTCTTTTACAAGGTGGGACACGAAATTACAGACTGGCATACTCGCATCATGCGCTCGGAGGATGGCGGGCAGACATGGACGGAGGCTCGTGAGTTGGTTCCCGGTGATGTGGGTGGTCGTGGTCCGGTGCGCAATAAACCTGTACGGCTAACGGATGGAACCATTTTGGCTCCATCTTCTATTGAGCGAATGGATATGGAGAGTCCGGGCAAACAGGTGTGGGAAGCTTTTATTGATATTTCAACCGATGAGGGCAAGACATGGACAAAAAGTAAACCTGTGCCGATGAACCTGTCTGTTTATGTGGGGGCGGATCATTGGATTGCAAAAGGTCTGATTCAGCCTACTCTATGGACTTCAAGTGAGGTTGATGTACACATGTTACTCCGTAGTACGGAGGGGAAGATTTTCCGCAGTGACTCGGTGGATGGCGGCAGGACATGGTGTGAAGCGTACCCGACAGAACTGCCAAACAACAATAGCGGAATTGATGTCACACGCCTGGAGAGTGGCTTGCTTGCGCTTGTTTACAATCCCGTAAGCGGATATGCGACAGAGAGTCCCCGGACACCACTGGTGGTTGCTTTTTCGAATGACAATGGTGCGAGCTGGGGAGATGAATGGGTGCTTGAAGATGAGCCGGGAGAGTATTCATATCCTGCCATCGTATCTCAGGGTGGGCGTCTGTATATTACTTATACGTGGAAAAGAGATCGGATTGCGTTCTGGAAACTGAACGTTCATACATGGGAATAAGCAAGGGCCGCAGAAACGCTGATCAGGCGTTTAATCGGTCCTTTCTGTCGTGGTTACTTGTGAGGAGGAGTTCCGATGAATAGGCAAGTCATTAAGAGACAACCGACTTTGGAAGTCATTGCGGTAGACACAGCAGATGCCCTAGCGGCAGAGCAGGGGGGAGCCGATCGGATTGAGCTGGTGTCGGCTATGTCCGAAGGTGGTCTTACGCCAAGCTATGGGCAGATTGAACAGGTTGTATCCAAGGTGTCGATTCCAGTGTATGTCATGATAAGGCCACATAGCCGCTCGTTCTGCTATAGCGCTGATGATCTTCAAGTGATAATCCAAGACATACGTGTGGCGCGGGAGCTTGGTGCCGCAGGCATCGTGATTGGAGCTCTCACCAATGAGGGAGAAGTAGATTGCTCCTTTTTACAAACTTGTCTGTTAAGCGCTCAGGGGCTGGGAGTTACGTTTCATCGCGCCATCGATTCGAGTGCACATGTGGTGAGAGCACTGGAAAGCATCGGTAGCGTCAATGGTGGGAGTGAGGGTAAGGGCAGGTTCGAGCATGAGAGGAAGATGAAAACCAAGAGTGAGAGTGTTAGTGAAAGTAAGGACAGGAGTAGTAGCGAGAATAACAGCAAGGACAAGAGTGAGTGTGAGAGTAATAGCAAGGGTGAGAGCAAGAGTGCATGTGTGAGTAAGAGCGAGGAAAGTGTCGTTGGGCGTGTGCTTACATCGGGAGGCAAACCTACTGCCCCTGAGGGTTTGCTCGAATTACAGCGGTTGCAGGAGATAGGACAGACGTTGAACATATCGATCATGGCGGGGGCGGGTGTCACGATTAAGGGGATTCCAACCATCGTGAGCCGAACGGGAATCACCGAGATTCATATGGGATCGGGTGTGCGGCGTGGAGGCAGTTTCGCTCACCCTGTAGATGCTCAGCTTGTCGTTCAGGCCAAAGCAGCGTTGATTCATGCAGTACAGGAGTTGCAGCAACAGTAGAAGTGATAATGGCAGTTGTGTGTTCTGGATGTAGCGGACATGGCGGTGGTTATAGAAGCAGACGAATAGCTAGATCAGGAGTAATAAAAGCAATAAATGCGACGAAAGCAAAATGTACTTTTCATATAAGGGAGTGGGAAGCCGTGAACTCAAAGCTTTCACCAGTACCAGCAGATTGGATTAAAACGGCGGCACAGGTCAGCCCATCCGAGCGCCAGATGAGATGGCAGGAGATGGAGTTTTATGCTTTTATTCATTTTACGGTGAACACATTTACGGATCGGGAGTGGGGAACGGGGGAAGAGGACCCGGCGATCTTTAACCCTACTGAACTACATGCAGAGCAATGGGTGGAGGCATGTAAGGACGCAGGCATGAAAGGGCTAATTTTGACATGTAAACATCATGACGGATTCTGTCTATGGCCCAGCCGTTATACAGATCATACGGTCGCAGCGAGTCCATGGCGAAATGGCTCCGGGGATCTGGTTCGAGAAGTTGCGGATGCCTGTCGTGACGCCGGGCTGAAATTTGGGGTGTATCTCTCTCCATGGGATCGCCATGAAGCATGTTATGGGGATTCGGAGCGGTATAACGCCTTTTTTCTTCATCAACTGCGCGAACTGCTGACGAACTACGGTGACATCTTCTGTGTCTGGTTTGATGGAGCTTGTGGTGAAGGGCCTAATGGGAAAAGGCAGATCTATGACTGGTCCGCCTATTATGCGCTCATTCGTGAGCTTCAGCCAGAAGCGGTCATTTCGGTTTGTGGTCCGGACGTACGCTGGTGTGGCAATGAGGCAGGACATACGCGCGAATCGGAATGGAGCGTTGTGCCGGCGCATATGCAGGATAATGAGAAGATTCAGGAGCAGTCGCAACAGGTGGATGATGGAGCGTTTGCGAGGAAAATCAATACACAGGACCGTGATCTAGGGAGTCGGAGCGTTATCCGTGATTATGCAGATCAGCTGGTGTGGTATCCTGCCGAGGTGAATACTTCGATACGTCCAGGCTGGTTTTATCATGTAAGTGAAGACGATCAGGTCAAAACGCTGGAGGAACTGCTTTCCATTTATTACGGAGCCGTGGGCGGCAACGCCTGTTTTTTGCTTAACCTGCCGCCAGACAAGCGTGGTCTGATTCATGAAAATGATGTCCAGCGCTTGCACGAGTTAGGTTCGGTGCTTCGTACCACGTTCAGTGAAGACTTGGCGCAAGGCGCACAGGCGAAGGCTTCGGAGACGATGGACGAAGCACATGATGCTTCACAAGTGCTAAATCCGTATGGAGAGCGCAAACCAAAAGCTTATTGGTGCCCACGCGAAGGAACAGAGCAGGCGTGGATTGAATTGCTTTTGCCGGAAGAAAAGACCTTCGACCGTGTGATGCTGATGGAGCACATCCAATCGGGGCAACGGATCGAACGATTCACGCTGGAAGTATGCGGTGAGGATGGTCGGTGGCAGGACATCTATGCCGGAACGGTGGTTGGATACAAACGAATTTGCTGTTTTCCAAAAGTGACTGCACGCCGGGTTCGAGTAACCATTCAGGAGTCCAGATGGTTCCCGACGTTATCTAGATTCAGCCTATTTTACAGTGAACGGGAGGACATATGAGATGGTAGTACTGACGGTTCAGGGGTCACAATTCATGCTGGATGGAGAACCTTTTCAAATTCTGTCGGGTGCGATTCACTATTTTCGAGTGGTGCCCGAGTATTGGGAAGATCGGCTGCTGAAGCTGAAGGCCTGCGGATTCAACACGGTGGAAACCTATGTGCCATGGAATATGCACGAACCGCAGCCGGGAGAGTACTGTTTTGAAGGCATGGCGGATGTGGGACAGTTTGTACGACTTGCGGGAGATTTAGGGATGCATGTGATCGTTCGTCCAAGTCCTTACATCTGTGCGGAGTGGGAGTTTGGCGGATTGCCGTCCTGGCTGCTTGCAGATGACAATCTGCGTCTTCGTTGCAGTGATTCGGCGTTTCTGGCGTACGTGGATCGGTATTACGATGTGCTTTTGCCCAAATTGAAACCCCTTCTGAGCACCTCTGGCGGCCCCGTTATTGCATTGCAGATTGAAAATGAATACGGCAGCTTCGGGAACGATGCGAGTTATCTGCAATATTTGCGAGATGGCATGGTGAGGCGGGGCATGGATGTACTCCTGTTTACCTCGGATGGGCCAACCGATCATATGTTGCAGGCTGGTTCCGTGCCAGGACACTTGGCAACAGTTAATTTTGGGTCTGGGACCGAGTGTGCGTTTGCCAAGCTACGTGAATATCAAGCAGAGGAACCGCTGATGTGTATGGAGTTTTGGAATGGCTGGTTCGATCACTGGGGCGAGTCTCATCACACTCGGGAAGCAGAAGATGTAGCTAAAGTACTGGAGGAAATGTTAGAAGCGGGCGCCTCGGTGAACTTCTACATGTTCCATGGCGGTACGAATTTTGCATTTTATAATGGGGCGAACTGTCAGCAAAAGGATCAATACGAACCAACCATCACAAGTTACGACTATGACCCCCTGCTTAGTGAATCGGGTGAGCCAACAGCGAAATTTTATGCGGTGAGGGAGGTGCTCTTGCGGTATAGCGGTTCTAAAAAAGAGGATCGTAGCTCTGAACTGGGAGATATGGTTTTACCAGAACCTATGGGGACAGCCGCTTACGGTAGGGTCGAGATGGTGCAACACGCTAGTTTGCTTCAGCATCTGAATGCTCTGGCTGTTCCAATGCACCGTACAAATCCGGAGCCAATGGAGAAGTTGGGACAGGATTACGGATTTATCAGCTACCGGACGCGGATATCCGGGCCAAGAGAACGACAGGAATTCGTTGTTCAGGAGGTGCGTGATCGGGCTCTGGTGTTTGTAGATGGTTTGTTGCAGGGTGTTCTCGAACGTGGAAAAGCTGAGACTGCGATATCCTTTGAAGTACCCGCGGAAGGCGCAGAGTTGCTCATTCTCGTTGAGAATATGGGGCGAATCAATTATGGTCCGTACCTGAGAGATCCGAAGGGAATTACGGAGGGTGTGCGGCATGGATTTCAGTTTTTATACGATTGGACGATTCATTGTTTGCCGATGACCGATCTTTCGGGTTTATCCTTCGCTGTGCTGTCTGAGCTTGAGAGTAGCGTAAGAACAGTAACAGAGGAGCCATTTTTTTATCGAGGAAGTCTTCATATTGAAGATGTGTTGGATATAAAGGATACTTTTCTTCGTCTGGACGGCTGGACAAAAGGGGTTGCATTTGTAAACGGATTCAATCTGGGGCGCTACTGGAATAAAGGCCCGCAACAGACGTTGTATGTCCCTGCGCCTCTTCTCCGTCTAGGGGAGAACGAGATCATCATATTTGAGCTTCATGGGACAGCAGATGCCGCCGTCATGTTCGTGGATCAGCCGGATTTGGGCTAGAAAAGGAAAATCGGTGAGCCATGCGATTATTGGCAATTGCTCTATGGACTGGAACAAGGTATACGTTGGGTATGGACACCCATCACAGGAGAGGGAGAGGATGAGGAAGATGAAAGTTGGACTCAGCACATACAGTTTGCAGCAAGCGTTGGATCGTAAGGAGCTGACTGTGCCGGATGCCGTTCGGTGGATTGCGGAGCAGGGCGGGCAGCATGTGGAGATTGTACCGATGGGCTTCAGTTTGATTGATAATCCAGCGTTAATTGAGGAAATCAAAGCTACGGCTCAGGACGTTGGTATCGACATTTCAAACTATGCTATTGGTGCAAATTTTGCGGTTCAGGAGAATGCCGAGACTTTGGAAGAAGAAATTCAGAGTGTTATGCGCCACGTGGATGTCGCCGCTGCCCTGGGTGTGAAGCTGATGCGCCACGATGTGGCTTTCAGGCCTGCACCGGAGGGGACTGTAGCGCAGTTTGAAGCCGACCTGCCCGTACTCGTCAAAGCCTGTCAGCGAATTGCCGACTATGCCGCAGGCTTTGGCATTACAACAAGTGTAGAGAACCACGGATATTATGTGCAATCGAGTGAGCGGATTCAACGGCTGTTACATGAGACGGGTCGGGGAAATTTCAAAACGACGCTGGATATCGGCAATTTCCTCTGTGTGGATGAAGATCCGGTGAGTGCGGTGAAAAATAACATTGCTCACGCGTCTATCGTTCACGCCAAAGACTTCTACTGGCGTCCTTCCACCCGGAATCCCGGCGAAGGCTGGTTCCAGACTTCCCATGGCAATTATCTGCGTGGTGCTATCGTGGGCCATGGTGATATCGACATGCCAGAGGTGTTTCGTGTGCTGAAGCAGTCCGGTTACGAGGGATATATCTCGGTTGAATTCGAAGGCATGGAGGATTGCCGAACCGCCTCGCGCATTGCAATGGATAACGTGCGACGTTTGTGGGATGAGGCGTGACAATATGTAGTTATGCGCCTTGCTATGATCTGGGATCGCCTATGATATCCCGTGTCGATTGGTTTAGTGCTGTGAGGTGCAGTGTAGGGAGTCTTCTATACAGGAGGTTTAGTAAAAAAGTAGGCTGTATGAAAGAAGACGTCGTTATCCGTTCTCTCTCAGATGAAATACATTGAAATGTAATCAGTATGAATGATTCAAGGTTGTACAACTTTTTATAAAAGCTGGCTCTGCCGAGCTGAACGGTATTCATTTTCATTTTTAACACTGGAGGGGTAGTGAAATGTCCAAATTAAAAGTCGCTGTAATCGGCGCCGGTTCAATATCCGATTGCCACCTGCAAGCGTATGCCAGTAATCCGGAAGTAGAGATTTATGCGATCTGTGATCTGAACGAAACTCGTGCCGCCGATGTGGCGAAGCAGTACGGAGCATCCCATGTGTTTACGGATTATAAAGATCTGCTCGCTCTGCCGGAAATCGATTCGGTTAGCATCTGTACATGGAATGACTCGCATGCCGAGATCAGTATTGCGGCGCTGGATGCGGGCAAAAACGTGCTCTGCGAGAAACCCCTCTGCCAGACGGTGGAGGAAGCACTTGAGGTAGAAAAAGCCGTTCATCGCAGTGGTAAGTTGCTACAAGTAGGCTTTGTTCGCCGCTATAGTGACAATGCTCAGATTCTTAAAAAGTTCATCGACGAAGGTGAGCTCGGCGAAATCTATTATGCCAAAGCTTCCAGTTTGCGTCGTCTTGGCAACCCTGGTGGCTGGTTTGCGGATAAAAGTCGCTCCGGCGGCGGCCCGTTAATAGATATCGGCGTACATGTTATCGATATTTGCTGGTACCTGATGGGTAGACCGAAGGTGAAATCCGTTTCCGCTAACGTCTCCAATCGTCTCGGCAACCGAGCGAACATTCGCAATCTTTCGTTCTATAAGGCTGCCGATTACGATGCAGAACAGAACACCGTGGAGGATATGGCGAATGCATTGATCCGTTTTGAAAACGGAGCAAGCCTGCTGGTCGATGTCAGCTTCACCCTGCATGCAAAGGCTGATGAAACAGCAGTTAAGCTGTATGGCGACAAAGGCGGAGCCGAACTGGAGCCCGAGATTTCAATTGTTGGCGAGAAGTTCGATACCATTCTGAACATGACACCGCAGGTCGATTTCAAATCCTTTGACTTCATGGGCTCGTTCCGCAATGAAATCAACCACTTTATCGATAGCACGCAGGGCCGAAAAGAAACCCTTAGCCCCGTCGAGGACGGCGTGGAAGTCATGAAAATGCTGTGCGCCATCTACGAATCGGCGCGCGAGGGCAAGGAGATCACGTTGTAAAAATTCAATTTACACAAAAACGGAGTGACCAGTGTAAATCCGCCAATGATCTTAAATCATTTGTTCTACCCAAAACGGAGGAAAGAGGTAATCCGACGTAACCAGTTACCCCATCGACGAGGTGAAACCATCTTTGGACGTTGTATCAGCATTTATTTACACGAAAACGGAGAGGTCAGAAATAATCCGAAGAAGCGAAGCGTGCGCCTTTATCCCGGATTTCCCCATCAGGGAAATAGTTCAAAGAAATCCGGGGGTAACAGCGCTCGGAGGATTGTTCTGACCGCGGAGTGGCCTAGAGTAAATTCACCAGTGATCTTAAGTCATTTGCTCTACCCAAAACGGAGGAATAAGTAACCCGACGTATCCCAAGTTACCCCATCGACGAGGTGAAACCATCTTTGGACGTTGTATCAGCATTTATTTACACGAAAACGGAGAGGTCAGAAATAATCCGAAGAAGCGAAGCGTGCGCCTTTATCCCGGGATTTCCCCATCAGGGAAATAATTCATAGAAATCTGGGGGTAACAGCGATCGAAAGATGGTACTGCAATCGGAGTGGCCTAGTGTAAATTTAATCTTTTTTTACAGCGCGAGAAATTTCAACTAAAGGAGATGCTTTATTTTGACTCAAACCAATTCCCCCCTGCCAGAGCAGGAAGAGCAGATCGTTGAAGCAGGCGTACACAACTTTAGCAAAGAAGACGAATGGGTAAAGCCGGAAGATCCAATGTTGCTGGAGCGGCTGGAGTGGTTCAAAGATCAGAAGCTCGGTTTGATGATGCACTGGGGGCCATACTCGCAGCTCGGCTTGGTGGAATCATGGGCGCTGAGTGATGAGGATGGCGACTGGTCACGGGATGATGTGGACTGGACGGACGATATGGAGGACTTCAAGCGTGAATATTTTGACCTGAACAAAACCTTCAATCCGATCCGGTTCCAGCCCGAGGAATGGGCACAGATGGCCGCCGACAACGGCTTCAAATACTTCCTGTTTACGACCAAGCACCATGACGGTTTCTGCATGTGGGATACCAAAACAACCGATTACCGGATTACAGGCAAAGATACGCCGTTTCACACGCACAAATATGCCGATATCTGCCGTACGCTATTCGACGCGTTCCGAGCGAAGGGACTTGGCATCTCGGCGTACTTTTCCAAAGCAGACTGGCACACCCCTTATTACTGGGCACCGGGCATGGAGCGTGGACGGCATATGTGGCGCGGGCCTTCCTATGATCCACACAAGTATCCATGGATGTGGGAAAAGTTCGTGGAGTTCACCCATGAGCAGATCATGGAATTGCTGACGAATTACGGACGGATCGAGTGTTTGTGGCTTGATGCAGGCTGGGTACGTGAAGGCCGCCACGGTCAGGATATTCGGCTTGGCGAAGTGGTCGAGCGGGCGAGAAAGAGCACGCAGCCTTGGCTTCTGTCCGCAGATCGCACCGTAGGCGGGCCGTATGAAAACATCGTCACCCCGGAGCAGACGATCCCCGAGCATCCGATGAATATCCCGTGGGAGAGCTGTATTACCGTCGGGCACTCCTTTGCTTTTGGCTTTGATGATCAGTATAAATCAGGCCGGCAGCTTGCACATATTTTGCTCGAGGTGGTATCCAAAGGCGGGAATCTGGCACTGAATGTCGGGCCGCAGCCGGACGGACGTCTACCTAAAGGGGCAATTCGAGGCATCCAGGGACTCGGCGAATGGCTGAACACACACGGCGAGGGCATTTATGGCACCCGCATTTGCGCACCGTTTTACACGAAGGAGTGGGCATTCACACAGAAAGAAGACGTACACACCGTCTATGCCTTCCGCATGTATCGCAACGAGAGCGAGACCCCGGAAGAGCGACTCATCATTCCTTATGTGGAAAAGGTAGAGCGTATTGAACTCATCGGTACGAATGACGTACTTTCGTTTCAGCAGACCGAAGAAGGGCTGCTCGTGGAGTTGCCACGATCCGCTACAAGCAACCAAGCACCGATCACTCATACATTTAGATTGATCACCAAATCATAAAAATGCATGTCAATTCCGGGGGAGATATCAGGGCCTCCGGAATTTTATTTTTGTACATATAAACTTACAGAACCCCAAAGAACAGGGCTTTAAACACTTGCTGCACAAGGGTTTTTGGAATAAAGAGAGGTCAGAGAAAATTGCAAATTGATCAAAAAGACCTCGGCAAGGTACTATCAAATTAAGAAAGCGCTACCTGATATGATTGTTAACATTGATTGGATTCAAGGCAACAAATGAGCATCGAAAATGAACGTTTAAGAGATGTGAATGTAATGTATTATTACACTTGAGGCTGAGAAGGAGTGACGCAAATGAGTCGAGGTACAGATAGCATACCTGCGAACATAGAGCTGCAGCAATTACGTCAGACAGCGCCCAAGAAGCAGCATCCGTTTATCAAAAGCTTCAAAAAGCACTGGGAGCTGTACCTGCTTGTGCTACCTCCGGTGTTGTATCTATTGATCTTCAAATACATCCCGATGGTGGGTGTGCAGATTGCCTTTAAAGATTTCAGCGTAGTCAAAGGCATCTGGGGTAGCCCATGGGTGGGGCTCAAACATTTTGAAGCCTTCTTTAATTCCCCGAACTTCTGGCTACTGATCAAGAACACCATTGGCATCAGTTTCTATTCCCTCATTGCAGGTTTCCCTATACCGATCTTGCTCGCCTTGGCACTGAACGAGATTCGAACGGGTTATTTTAAAAAGACCGTACAGATGGTCACGTATGCACCGCATTTTATCTCCACCGTTGTCATGGTATCCATCATCATTCTAATGCTCTCGCCACATGTAGGCGTCGTAGACAAGTTATTTACCTGGTTGGGTTTCCCGATGACTAACTTTATGGGGATTCCCGAATATTTCAAATCAATCTATGTCTGGTCCGGGGTATGGCAGGGCATGGGGTATTCCTCCATTATCTACATCGCGGCCTTGGCGGGAGTTGATCCATCCCTGTACGAAGCGGCCAAGATGGATGGCGCCTCAAGGTTGCGGAAAATCTGGCACATCGACCTTCCCACCCTTGTTCCGGTGACCGTAATCATGTTGATTCTAAGTCTGGGCAGCATTATGGGCGTTGGCTTCGAAAAAATATACCTGATGCAGAATCCGCTGAATACAAGTGCTTCGGAGGTCATCTCCACGTTCGTGTACAAGGTCGGTCTGATCGGAGCGAATTTTAGCTTCTCCGCGGCTGTCGGATTCTTTAACTCCATCATTAACCTGATTCTGCTGGTCATCGTCAATAGCATTTCACGCAAAGTATCCGAGAACAGCTTGTGGTAAAGGAGGAGCATGTCCATGTTTAATCTGATCAATCGGAACCGAATCAAAGATCCCATTGGCGACCGTATTTTCATGACCATCAACTATATCTTTCTGATTGCCATTCTGTTAACGGTGTTCTACCCGCTCTTGTACATTGTCAGTTCCTCATTCAGCTCGTCACGTGCCGTAACATCCGGCCAGGTGTGGCTGTTCCCGGTTGATTTCAACATCAAGGCATACATCTCCATTTTCAAAAGCCAGCAGCTCATGCTCGGGTTTTACAACACGATCATTTACACCGTGGTTGGTACGTTTATCAACGTGGCGCTGACGGTTATGCTAGCCTACCCGCTCTCCCGTAAGTCGTTCTATGGACGGGGAGCGATCATTATCTTCATGATGATTACGATGTTTTTTGACGGGGGTCTGATTCCGACCTACCTGCTGATGAAAGACCTGCATCTGCTGGATACCCGCTGGGCGATGTGGCTGCCCGGAGCGCTTGCCGTGTTCCAGGTCATCGTTGCTCGCACCTTCTTCCAGTCGTCGATCCCCGAGGAGCTTGGTGAAGCTGCCGAGATGGACGGGTGCCGGGATATTCGCTACCTGATCAGCGTGGTGCTGCCGCTCTCCAAACCGATTTTGGCGGTCATGACCCTGATGTACGCAGTAGGCCACTGGAATGCATACTTTGATGCACTCATTTACCTCCGTTCAGAGAAACTGTTCCCATTACAATATGTGCTTCGCAACTTGTTAATTCTGAATGCGGCTGACCCGGCCATGCTTGCGAATACAAGCCAGCAGATGCGAGATCAAGGGTTTGAGCAGGTGCTGAAATATGCGCTGATTGTGGTCGCAAGTATTCCGATTCTGATTATGTATCCTTTTGTGCAAAAACACTTCGTCAAAGGGGTTATGGTGGGTTCACTTAAAGGATAGACGGTAGCCGGTTTATGAAAGGAGGTGGGGGCACACGCCGGCTATATCAACCCAACAGCTTAACCAAAGGTTTGTCGTTATGAATAAAAAGGAGGAGTCAGCTTGAGAAAATCCTGGATTTCAATTTTGTGTCTGATCTTAGCTTCGATAACGATATTATCTGCATGCAGTTCATCTGAAAAAGCGGGTACAGGTAGCGAGGGGAGCGGCGAGAGCGGCGGCCCGGTGACGATGACTTTTTTTGCCCCACAAGGTAAAGCACCGATGGAAGACAATGAATTCACCAAGTTTATCGAAAAAAAGTTCAACGTGACCTTGAAATGGGATCTGGCCCCGACAGACGCTTTGCAGGATCGCAGACAATTGCTGCTAGCCAGCGGGGATTATCCTGAAGTGTTCCTGCACGGCAAATTCACCACTTCGGATCTTCAAACCTATGGTAAACAAGGCGTGTTCCTCCCGCTTCAAGACCTGATCAAGCAATACGGCCCGAACCTCACCAAAGTGATGGAAGAGAAGCCTTATTTCAAGGATGCCATAACGGCACCGGACGGTAACATCTATGCATTGCCTATTTTTAATGAATGTTACCACTGTACGTATGCGCAGAAGTATTGGATCAACCAAGAGTGGCTGGATAAGGTGGGGCTGAAAATGCCAACGACGACGGATGAACTGTATACCGTTCTGAAGGCGTTCAAAACCCAAGACCCGAACGGTAACGGCAAAGCCGACGAGATTCCGCTCACAGGTGCACCGAACAAATATGTGTGGAACGGCAATATTGATGCCTATCTGATGAACAGCTTCATATACAACGATAACGATAAATACCTGATCGTGAACGATGGCAAGGTGAGTTTTGCCGCCAACCAGGAGGGATGGAAGAAAGGGCTGGAGTACATGCACAAGCTGTACGCGGATGGCCTGATCGACCCGGCTTCCTTCACACAGAATGACCAGGCGATTGGTCAACTGGGGAACAAAGAAGGAGATGAAGTGGTTGGTTCCATTACAACGGCACTGGTGAGTTATCTGGTGAATACGTATGACAAAAAAATTACCCGTCACCAGCACTGGGAGATTGTGCCCCCACTCAAAGGACCGGACGGTGTGCAGACGACTGGAGCAACGCAAAGTGTAGGTGAGTTTGAATTTGCCATCACCAACAAAGCGACCGAAGCACAACAGATCGCAGCGATCAAAATTGTAGATTACATGTTCAGTGAAGAGGGTGCGCTCTACGCAGAGTACGGCCCAACGGAAGGAAAGGGCTGGAAGAAAGCAGACCCGGATGAGAAAAACATCAACGGCGAACCTGCCAAATACAGCTATTACAACCTGCCTGAACGTGATCCCAACGTGGTTGTGAACGAGAGCTGGTCACAGATCGGTGCGCATGATTTGTCCAATACGTTCCGTAATCTGTTTGCAGAGGGTCAAGATCCACTGTCTGCTGAAGGATACGGTACAAGGCTTGCTCAAGCGACGAAAGTATATGCTCCATACGCTCCGAAAGAAGTATACCCTGCCAACGTATTTATTCGTCCAGAAGATACCGAGACAGCAGCTCAACTGACCACCGCGATCAAAGATTATGTGCAGACGAATATGGCTCAGTTCATCATTGGTAGCAAGAGCATTGATAAGGACTGGGATTCATACGTCAAAGGTTTCGATGGGCTTGGATTAAGCAATTATCTGGATATTTATCAGCGTGCAATTGAGAAAAAGTGATGCAAAAGGACTGTCCCGCCTGTCACCCGTGACCGGGGCAGTCTTCTCCTATGACAACCCCACGTCATTCGATATAATGAACGCATAATTATGAAAACTTTGTGAACAGAGGCAAGGTGCAAGTGGTTGTCGTCATGCAACATGAAATGGATTGGTGGGGGGCGCGGAGATGAACAACAATTGGTTCAGACGTTTGCTGTTATCGTATTTGCCTATTTTTTTTATTGTGACGACGATTTTATTTTTTATTTTCTTTCAGGTATTCAATGAGCAGAACCGGAGAGAAGCGCTCAAGGCTAATGAATTTTTGGCTTCACAGGTGACACAGTATCTGGATAATTCCTTGCGTTCCATCGATTTCAAGGTACTGCGCGAGATTTTGACCAACTCGAATCTGAAAAATTATTTCTCGGTATCTGGCAGCGAGGATGTCTATGCCGGCATTCAGGCCGTTAAGGTCATCGATGAATTGAAGATAGAATATCCGCTGATCGACTCGGTCTACCTGGTCAGGTACAGCGATAACACCGTTTTTAGCAATGGCAAGGCCGTTCCGATCAACGAATTCCCCGATGCAGCCTTTATTGCAGACAGCCGGACGAAGGATGAGCAGAAGTGGGTCGGCGGACGGTCATTCAAGGCGTTTCCTTCCCAATCGGCGGAGCAGGTCATTACGATTGTGCGGAATGTCGGGAACGGTAGAGGTCTTGTAGTGACCAACGTGGAGTTGAATACGCTGCAAAAGTCCATTATGCAGATGTACGACCCTGAATTTACGTTTGTGAACATCTATAACCGATCCGGGGGGAGTCTGTGGCATGGTGGTACGCCTGATGCTGAGATGCTTGCTTCCAAGCCAGCTTCCGCTTCGGGAGAGGTTTTCTCTGAATTCACGTCCAGCTATAGTGGCTGGAAGGTACAGACGGGGCTAAATAACGGGAAAATCATCAAGTTTACGTTGCAATTTTATAATATCTGGTTTATTTTCGCGGTCGCTGTTGTACTGATTGGAGTTGTATGGGTCGTTTATGTGACGCGTAGAAACTATAAACCGATCCAGCAGATTGTTACCCTGATTCAGACGGTCTCCTCACAGAAACCGTCACCACTGAACTATGGCAAGGAGAATGAATTCCGTTTCATTCATACCACGCTGGAGCGCATGATCGACCAGACGAAGCAATATCAGGAGGAGCATGAAGAGAATCTGATTTTGCAGAAGAAGGTCTTCTTTCAGGAGTTGCTGGAAGGTACACGGGATTACACATGTCATGAGTTATCTGCGGAGATGAGTAAGTTCAAGCTACCGGCATTAGAGCATCGCTGGGCTGTGATGGTAGTGGAGATGGATCGATACGACGTGTTTGTGGATGAGTATCATCAGCAGGATCAAGCTCTCCTGAAATTTGTGCTGTCGAGCATTTTGCAGGAAAGTGCAAGGCAAGAAGGAACCGAGGTATGGGCAGAGTGGGTATCGAGTCAAAGGTTGTATGCCATCCTCTGGTTGCCTGAGACGGAACAGTCCGAAGAGACAGAGCAACGCTTGCTCAGCGGTTATCTGGATCAGGTGGGTCAGTATTTGAATTTTACCGTAACCATTGGTGTGGGCAGGGTTGCTGTGGATATTCGCGGGCTTCGAGCTTCGCTTAAAGAGGCTGTGCATGCCCTGGAGTACAAGGCGGTTCTGGGCACCAATCGGATCATACCATGCGGAGATGTACCGAGTTCAACGAATGACGTGTATGAGTTTCTTAAGACCATCTCCTTGCTCGTGCAGGCGATGCGGCTATCAGACAATGTTTGGGAACAGCATTTTGAACGGCTGTTTAAGCAGATTCGTCAGTCTGTTCTGTCTCGTCAGGAGATTATGAACACGGTTCAGCTGTTGTTCCAGCATTATAATCGTGAATTTGCCGAGCTTCCGCGTGAATATCAGGAGTCATGGGCGGCGATATTTACGCCATTGTTGCCGCGGCTAGAAGGTTGGGAGACGCTGGATGATCTGCGCGAGCTGTGCCTGGAAGGGTTCCGTGAGCTGGCGAAGCAGATGGAGACACTGCAATGCTCTCGTAAACATCGGTCACATATTCTGGAGATTCGCAAATATATCGAAGAGCATTACAACAATCCCGATCTGTCGCTGAATTACCTTAGTGATCTGTTCGATATCAATCCGAAGTATCTGAGCAAGCTTTTCAAAGATGAGATCGGGGAGAAATTCGTGGATCTGCTCATCAGTCACCGGATCGAAAAAGCAAAACAGCTCATGCAACAGACGGACAAAGCCATTCAGGAGATCAGTGAGGAAGTGGGATATACCAATTACAATTCCTTCAACCGCGCTTTTAAAAATGTCGTGGGCATGGCTCCAAGTGACTATCGCAAGGCGATGTAAGCTCCACGTATGACCAACTCACAGGCAGGAGGAGAATGTGCACATGCAAACGCAAACGGGCTATAAAGATGTATCACTTCCCATTCAGGAGCGGGTACGGGATCTGCTCGAACGAATGACTACCGCAGAAAAGATCGGACAGTTGATCCAACCTATGGGGTGGAAAACGTACAAGAAAACGGTAGACGGTACGGTACAGGTAACCGAAGAGTTCGAGGCGGACATGGCGCAGGGTGGTGTCGGCTCGTTGTATGGTGTACTCAGGGCTGATCCATGGACAGAAGTTACTTTGGATACAGGACTGACGCCGCGGCAAGGAGCGGTAGCCACGAATGTGATTCAGCAATATGCCATAGAACATTCCCGGTTAGGCATTCCGATTCTGTTCGGAGAAGAATGTTCCCACGGACATATGGCCATTGGTGCAACGGTCTTTCCTGTGCCGTTAACGGTAGGTAGCACATGGAATACTGATCTATATCGCAGGATGTGCGAGGCGATCGCTGTGGAAACCCGGAGTCAGGGCGGCGCAGCGACGTATTCTCCAGTGCTTGATGTTGTACGTGACCCGAGATGGGGACGAACGGAGGAATGTTTTGCCGAAGATGCTTATCTCATCGGACAGTTTGCCGTAGAAGCCATCTATGGATTGCAGGGGGATCGTCTTGATTCCGCCCGGACGGTGGTAGCAACACTCAAACATTTTGCAGCGTACGGCAGTTCAGAGGGAGGACGCAACGCGGCGCCAGTGCATATGGGAATGCGTGAGTTGCACGAAATCGACTTGCTGCCGTTCAAACAAGCGGTGGAAGCCGGAGCCTGCTCGGTCATGACGGCCTATAACGAGATCGATGGCGTGCCGTGTACATCCAGTACGTACCTGCTGCATGATCTTTTGCGGAAAGAGTGGGGTTTTGACGGATTTGTCATTACCGATTTTGGGGCGATCCAGATGCTGGTGAACGGACACAATACGGCAGAGAATGGAGAGCAAGCCGTGGCCCAGTCCCTGCGGGCAGGTGTAGATATGGAGATGTCAGGATTCATGTACCGCAAACATCTGGCACAAGCTCTCGAACAGGGTTTACTGGAAGAGGCGGTGCTGGATTTGGCGGTGCGGCGGGTGTTGGAGATGAAATTCAAGCTTGGTTTGTTTGAGCAGCCGTATGTTGATCCTGATTTTGCAGAAAAGGTTATTGGGTGTGAGGAACATGTTCGGCTCGCACGGGAGGTGGCACAAGAGGGAATCGTCCTGTTGAAAAATGAAGGCCATGTGCTTCCGCTTGCTACTCAGGGAGCCAAATTGGCTGTGATCGGGCCGAACGCCAACCATATCTATAACCAGCTTGGAGATTATACCTCGCCGCAGCCAAGAGACCAGATTGTGACGGTGCTGGATGGTATCACTCGCAAACTCGGTGGAACCGATTCTGCTCAGGTGCTGTATGCACCCGGATGTCGGGTCAAGGGGGATTCGAGAGAAGGCTTTGCGCAGGCGCTGGCATGTGCGGAGCAGGCCGATGTCATCGTTATGGTGATGGGTGGATCGAGTGCGCGTGATTTTGGCGAAGGTACAATTGATCTGCGAACAGGGGCATCCGTGGTAACCGATGATCCGTGGAATGACATGGAGTGCGGGGAAGGCATAGACCGTTCTTCGTTGAACCTGATGGGTGTGCAGCTAGAACTGGTGCAAGAAATACATAAGCTGGGGAAACCAGTCGTTGTGGTGTATATTAACGGGCGCCCTATTGCCGAACCGTGGATCGACGAGCACATTCCAGCCATTCTGGAAGCATGGTATCCGGGGCAGGAAGGGGGCAATGCCATCGCCGATGTACTGTTTGGGGATGTGAATCCATCGGGGCGACTGACCGTATCCATTCCCAAACATGAAGGTCAGCTTCCCGTGTACTATCATGCGAAACGGACGCGTGGCAAACGGTATTTGGAGATGGATCTAACGCCGCAATATGCTTTCGGGCATGGGCTTAGTTACACGGACTTCAAGTACGACAATGTACGAGTGACACCAGAAGTGATTGGCCCGGACGAGGAGGCACAGGTGCAGGTCGAAGTGACGAATGTGGGTGCTGTGGCAGGCAAAGAGGTCGTACAACTGTACATTAGCGATGTGACGGCTTCCGTTACCCGGGCTGAAATTGCCCTGAAAGGTTTCAGCAAAATCCATCTGGGACCAGGAGAGACTCAAACCGTAACGTTTTCTGTACAAAAGGAACATCTCGCACTGATCGACTCCCGTCTCCAGTCTGTGGTGGAACCGGGTGAATTCAAGCTGATGGTTGGACGCAGCTCTGCGGACTGGACGGCTTGCAGTCTGCATGTACAACAGGTGGAGGTGAAGGTATGATCCGAATGCAGAGGTTTATCGAAGACTTGAAGCAGAAGCAGTGGCTGGAAGTCGTTGAGCTTCCCGAGTGGCAGATGCAGCGAGCCCGATATATTCGGCCGGGAGAATACGAGTATGAGCAAGAATATGCACATGAGCAGGGATATGCGTATGGTCAGGAGCGCGCATCTGAACAGGAAGGGCACGAGGAGATCCAGCATTCCCTGAATCCGTTGAACAGCACGCACGGAACGACGTATTTTCTGAGCAAAAGAGTGCAGATTCCTGAGACGTGGCAGGGTGAGGCTATCGGATTCATTTTTGAAGCGGGTGGGGAAGGGTTGATGAAGGTCAACGGTGTTCCGTATCACGGTCTGGATCGTAATCATACCTTCGTACCTCTCCCAAGAGAACGTGTGGGAATCTCGCCACAGCTGGAGATCGAGCTGTATGACCCCATCCCTGAACCGCATGATCCCTTGAATCGGCAAGCGGTAATTCAGCCCCCGATTCAGGGGATACGAGCGGCGCTGGTGCATGTGAATCAACCGTTGCAGAGCCTGATGTACAGCATAATGGTACTTTCAGAATCGCTGCAGGCTTTACCGGAGAAGGATTTGAAACGCACAACATGGGTTCGGGCTGTCCATCAGGTGATGGATGAGATGCACCATGATCCGGGACGCTGGCAGGATGGTGTATGGCTGCATGAGCTGGAGCAGAGAATCGTCCAGACCGTGGAGCGGCAAGATCCGGAGCAGCATCGAAGCGGGTTTATGCATCTGGTTGGACAGTCTCATATTGATGTGGCTTGGCTCTGGCCTGTGCGGGAAACCGTGCGCAAATCGAGCCGAACGTTCTCTACGATGTGTACGCTTATGGACACATACCCGGATTTTGTGTACTCCCAGAGCCAGCCTCAACTATATGCTTTTGTTAAGGAGCATTATCCCGAGCTGTATGAAAGGGTGAAGGCACGAATTGCCGAAGGGCGCTGGGAACTGGTCGGTGGCATGTGGGTGGAGCCGGATCTGAATATCCCAAGTGGCGAGTCCCTGGTGCGGCAGATTTTGTACGGACAGCAGTTCTATCAGTCGGAGTTTGGCAAACGTTCGAACATTGAATGGCTGCCGGATACGTTTGGATATTGTGCTTCACTGCCTCAGATTCTGAGGCTTGCCGACATTCCTTATTTTATGACGACCAAACTAAACTGGAATGATACGAATGTGTTCCCGTATGATCTGTTCGACTGGGTGGGGATTGACGGTACCTCCGTGCTGTCTTACCTGAATCATGGTGTAAACGAACATACACGTCCCAAAGATGTGCATGAACACTGGCAGTCCTACAAGCAAAAAGACGTTCATGCAGAGCAGATGTTGCTTTATGGACACGGCGATGGTGGCGGCGGTGTGACGAACGAAATGGTGGAGTTTGCGGAGCGTTCTCACCTGATGGCAGGGCAACCGATCAGTCAATTCAGCACGGCGAGCGCCTTTTTTGAAGGGATTGCAGCGAGTAAGCCAACACTGCCGAAGTGGCATGGTGATCTGTATCTGGAGCTGCATCGCGGCACATATACAACCCATGCGCGGAATAAACGCAGCAACCGCAAGGCCGAGGTGCTCTATCGCGAAGCAGAAATCTGGAGCCAGTGGGATCAGAATCGCGTCCGTATGTTGGATCGCAAGGAAGTGCTTGATGAAGGCTGGAAGCTGATCATGTTGAATCAGTTCCATGATATTATTCCAGGTACGTCGATTCCCGAAGTGTATGTAACTTCTGCTGAGGAGTATACGAAGGTGTTTGCGCTTGGTGACGACGTGCTACAGGTGTCACTCGATGCGCTCACGGATAACATTGCAACAAATGAAGTATCAGGTAAGCCTTACGTTGTATTCAACAGTCTTGGCTGGGAGCGGAGTGAAGTGATCTGTATCGCAGGGGATACGGATTGGGATGGCTTGGCGGCGTATGATCGCTATGGAAATCGTTTGATTAGCGAGGTAGAGCGGGAAGAGCAAGAAAATAGGGTTAGATTGCATGTTCTTGTTCCTTCGATTCCTGCCTTTGGGTATATCACCATATGGTTGCGCGAGACAAAAGAAGAAGTAGAACGATATTCAAAAGAAGAAATAGCGGTAACTGTAGAACAGGGAGCGGATAGCGCATTAGGAGCAACAGGTGAGGGCGACATTCCAGTAGGGAAAAGAACAACAAATGCAGATCTAGAAGTGAGTTCAACGATCCCAAAGGAAACTAAGCTTGAGCAGATACCTGCATGTTGGGAAACCGAGTTCTATTTGCTCGAATTCAACGACTTGGGTGAGATCACAAGATGGTATGACAAGACGGTAGAGCGTGAATGGTTGAGGCCAGGCGACCAAGCGAATGAGTGGCAGTTTTTCCACGACAAACCGACGTATTGGGATGCATGGGATATAGACCCAAGGTTCGAATCTCAGCGGGCAGGTGCCGTGCAGCTGATCTCCAGAGAGATTGTGCAGCGCGGATCTGTGCAGGATGTACTGCGTTTCCGCTGGAAGCTGAATGAATCCGAGATTAGCCAGGATGTAATTTTGTTTCATCATCAGCGACGCGTTGATTTTAAAACTCGGGTAGACTGGAATGAAAGTCACAAGCTGCTCAAGGTGGCGTTTCCAGCAGATTTGGTGGCGGCTAAAGCAACCTATGAGATTCCGTTTGGTGCCTTAGAGCGGGCAACGCATAACAATACAAGTTGGGAACGGGCGCAGTTTGAGGTGTGCGGGCATCGCTGGGCTGATCTCTCGGAGGGCAATAGTGGTATCAGTTTGTTGAACGATTGCAAGTATGGCTACGACATTAAGGATCGCACGATTCGTCTTTCACTTTTGCGAGCACCAAAATGGCCTGATGTACATGCCGATCAAGGACAGCATGCATTCACATATTCGGTACTGCCACATGCAGGAGACTGGCGTCAGGCAAATGTGGTGCAACGTGCGATGGAACTGAATCATCCGGTCCAGGTGATTGCACCTACACCACATGGGGGCGATAAATCCTCAGAACATAGCTGGCTTCAGTTCCACAGTGAACATGTTATTTTGGATACGATTAAGGCATCGGAAGATGGAACGGGAACGGTACTGCGTTTCTACGAATCAAGCGGAGGCCGGGAAACGGTACAGGTGCAGTGGAATGAGCAAAATGTGAGTGCATCAATGATTAATTTGCTGGAAGATGAGCTTGCGCCACTCACTTGCGAGGGTGGAGCTTTTGAACTGACTTTTAAACCCTATGAAATCAAGTCGGTAAAACTTGTGCCATCAAGTTGATACGATATAAGTTGAACTATTCATTTACACTATAACGGAGAGGACAGAAAAAACCTGAAAAAGCGAAGCTACAAGCTTTCTGTAAGAAAGCTGCATCGGAAGCATAGGCTTCGCCTTTATCACCGGATTTTCCCCTTTGGAAAAGGGAATCAAAAAAATCTGGGGATAACAGCGATTGGAAGGTTATTCTGTCATCGGAGTGTTCCGTGTAAAAAACCTTTAGTTCAACTTATATAGCTTGATTTTTGAATTCACGGATGCACGATGGATTGAAACGTCAAAGAGCAGCATAACTCATCTAATCTCATGGGAGGTACGACATGAAATTAACCAATAAGATCGGTGTAATCGTAGACAGTTTTGGCGTAGGTGTAAGGGAAGGGCTGTTGAAAGCCAAAGATGCAGGGGCAGAAGGGGTACAGATCTACGCGGTGAAGGGGGAGATGGACCCGGAAAATCTGTCGCTAGCGGCTCGTAAAGAGCTTCGTAGTTATATAGATGGTCTCGGTCTTGAGATCTCGGCATTGGTTGGTGATCTGGGCGGTCACGGCTTTCAGGTCAAGGAAGACAATGCTTGGAAAGTGGAAAAATCTAAACGAATTGTTGACCTGGCCCTTGATCTGGGCACAAATATTGTGACCACACATATCGGTATTGTTCCACATGATCCTTCTTCCGAAGTATACGAAACACTGCACGCTGCCTGTGAAGAACTGGGACAGTACGCCAAAAGTGTCGGAGCCTACTTTGCGATCGAGACGGGGCCGGAAACGGCTGCTGATCTGAAAAGTTTCTTGGATACCCTCTCCACGAACGGGGTATCCGTAAACTTTGACCCGGCAAACATGGTGATGGTGACAGGAGATGATCCGGTACAGGGTGTGAAGCTACTCAAGGATTATATCGTGCATACGCATGTGAAGGATGGCTTGCGTCTGAAAGAGGTCGATCCACGGGACGTGTACGGTGCGGTGGGTTATGCTCCGATGGATCATGGGAAAATTGCCGAAATGGTAGCTTCCGGCGCCTTTTTCCGCGAAGTGCCGCTGGGCGAGGGAGCTGTTGATTTTAATGCTTATTTTGCCGCGCTGCATGAGATTGGCTATACAGGGTATCTGACCATTGAGCGCGAAGTGGGAGACCAACCGGAAGTGGATATTCGCAAAGCCGTGCAGTTCATCAAACAATATCGATAGGAGTGGAGCAGATGAAGGTAGGTCTGAGCACGTACAGTTTGTTGAATGATCTGAATTCAGGAGCCATGACGGTGCTGGATGTAATCGACTGGATTGCAGCGAACGGCGGCGAGCACATGGAGATGGTTCCCTACGGATACACGGTGGAGGATAATCATGAACTGGCGGATGCGATTCGGGAGCGCGCCGAAGCAGCTGGGATTGAACTGTCGAACTATTCTATGCCAGCCAACTTTGTGCAGGAGACGGAAGAGGCTTTTGAAGAAGAGATGGCCCGGGTCAAAAGACATGTGGATGTCGCACACCGGATGGGTGTCAGGCATCTGCGCCACGACGTTACTTCATTCAGGCTACCCAAGGAGAGCACGACCATTGCCTGGTTTGAACAGCATCTGCCGCTGATGGTTAGGGGAAGCCAGGTCATTGCCGATTATGCTGCACAGTACGGGATAATTACAACGATTGAGAATCATGGATTCAGTGTGCAGGCTAGTGATCGGGTTCAGCGAGTATTGCATGCCGTAGATCGGCCGAATTTTAAAACAACGCTGGATATTGGCAACTTCATGTGTGTAGACGAAAACCCGATTATCGGTGTGATGAAAAATCTGCCGTACGCTTCGCTCATTCATTTCAAAGACTTCTACTTCCGTCCGTATGACGAGCATCCGGGGGAAGGGGAGTGGTTTACCACAACTTATGGTAACTTCCTGCGCGGTGCGATCGTGGGTCAAGGTGATATCCCCATCCGTAAAATCGTCAAGCTGATCAAAGATTCCGGTTACGATGGCAACATAACGGTGGAGTTCGAAGGCATGGAGGAATGCAAAGCCGCTTCCAAAATCGCCATGGATAATCTGCGTCGTTTCTGGGATGAAGCATAGAGGGAATATTAATAGTGATTTGGTATAGGGCCGCGTTTTCGTGGCTCTTTTTGTCATATACAGCATATGAACTAGGAGATCATTTTGTAGTGCCATAAAGAGGAATAAGTGACGATAATCACAAGTATGCTATACTGAATGTACGCAGCCTGAAAATAACTGGCTATGGATAGGAGAGATCGTGAATCTATGCAGGTATTTGAGGACTGGAACCAAAAGGTAAAGAAGACGTTCAACGCAACGAATCCCGAAGTGGTATTGACGGTAACTGAGGCGGGCAGCCTGCTAGGGCTGAGTAAAGACCAGATGAAGTTATACGTGGATAAAAACAAACTCACCAAAGTACCTATTATGAGAAGTGTGCATCGATATCTTTTGTTAAAAAGTGAAATCGATCGCATTGTGCAGGCGCAATAATTGAGTAGGAAAAAGGCAAGCAGTCTTAGTTGACCGGGGTAATAACTGAATAGAACATTTATAGCCATTTTACCGGGCATTACTCGGGAGAGTGGCTTTTTTCTTGAATAGAGAGGGGGAGTCAGGCATGCTCGGCAGGTTATCATCAGGTTTATATCGGTATGTAAACTGGAAATGGGTTGTCGTTGCGACCATTGTCTTTGGGTGTTTTATCGCATTCGTTCTACCTTGGCAGGCAGAAAAGTCAAAGGAGGCAACAGGCGGCGGAGAGTCACCGGATTCGTCGTTTCTATACAGCGCCGATGATTTGTATCGGATGGCTGAGCACTATGGAGAGAGCGGGCGAAGCGCCTATATTCAGGCTAGGTTTACGTTTGATATGATCTGGCCGCTGGTCTATCTGTTCCTGCTCGTCGTTTTGATATCCATGTTGTATCAAATACTTCCAGTCACAAGCCGCTGGCGGTGGATAAATCTGTTGCCCTTTATGGGCTGGGGGATGGATATGCTGGAAAACCTGGGGGCGTCTTTGGTCATGTTCCGGTATCCCGAGCGAACACTTGTGATTGCTGAACTGACTCCTGTATTTACGTTGTTAAAATGGTGTATGATCTACGCCAGTTTTGCCTTTCTTGTACCGGGGATGTTGATCATGGTTGTGCATTACCTTCGCAAGCGTAAGGTTTAAATAGTGAAGTTGAATGAAGTGGAGAATGGGAGAAGAAGATGTTGGGAAATATAGCTCAGTAACGGTCACCGTATAGAGTGGAAATTTGTGCTTGTCAAAGGACAATTCGCTCCTATATACTCATGTCGCAAGTGACCTGACCCATATATACTACACAAATCCAAGGAGATGAACAATCCATGGCAATTAACTTGAATGTATACCTTGTTACCAATGGTAACGGGCGTGAAGCTGTCGAGTTCTACAAAGAGGCATTTGGTGCGGAAGTGCTCGCAATGCAGACGTTTGGGGAAGGCCCTTCCAGTCCGGATCATCCGATTCCACCAGAAGCCAAAGACTGGATTATGCATGCGTCTCTGCAAATCGGCAGTTCGGTGTTGATGTTATCGGATACGCTGCCTGGTATGCCTCACACCATTGGAGATAATATCACGGTGACGGTCAATACGGACACGGCTGAGCAAGCGAAGGATATTTTCAGTAAACTTGAAGTGGGCGGTAAAGTGAATATGCCGATTCAGGAAACGTTCTGGAGCCCGGCTTACGGTAATGTAACCGATAAGTTTGGTGTGCAGTTCCAAATCAGTGCAACTCCTGGACAAGCATAGGGACAGTTACAGTCTGGGCTTATGTGCTAAATATCAAGCATTAAACTATAAAACACGTAATAACTAAATAACTAGCTGGAAAAAACCTCCATCCGCTACATAATGCAGCGTGGAGGTTTTTTTGCTGTTTTTTTAAAGAAAGACTAATCTTCCTTCTGAATCTTGGACGGGTTGTTGATTTTATAGGGTACCGGATTGCGGGTTAATTTCTTTTTGATAATTTTAGCTTCAAAGGTTAGCACATCGCCAACTTCTAATTCCTGTTTCTTCATCGTTGCACTGTGACTGGACCAAGCCTCTCCGACCTCAATGACATCAGGCTCCGTAATGGTTACAGACTCATAAATGATAACTTCATCGTCATTGTCCGAGAAATGGTTGGGTACTGTCGTAAACTCCTTAACCACCCCGCTCATCTTCACTTTGCCTTCGGGCAGATCGATTTTAACGGCTTTTGTTTTCGGTGCAGCTTTGGTTTTGGATTTGGTTTCTGAAGTCGCATCGGCATTGCTGCCTGCCTGAGGCCCGATGTATTCCTCCACCAATCCGTCAGGATCACCTTTGAGCTCGGAGAAGGAATCTGGCCCATCCATGTCATCCTCCGGATTAACCAGCTCGGCTGACGAGTCGTCCTGGGCAGATGTTTCAGCGGAATCAGGGGCTTGTGCAGTGTAGCCCTGTTCCGTTCCCGTCTCTGCTCCCGCTCCGCTTAATCCTCTGGTGCTGTAGCTCGAAGCCTGCATTTCTTTGAGATAGGAGGGGTGAATGCAGTGTTTTTGCCCATTATCCAGCTCAATTACAGCCGTCATGTGATCCACAAAACCTAGAATGTTACAGGGCAGGTTCAGCCCGTTGCCTTTATAATAAAATGTTTTGAGTTTAGTTGCTTTCGCCGAAATCAGACCCCATTCCTGACACTTGGCAATTAACTCGTCTTCGTTGTCCAGTGCATAATATTCCGGTGGTTCAATCGTAAAAGCGTATGTCATATTGAATTTCCGCCTTTCAGTTGCTCTTATGTTCATCGTTTCCAAATTACCATCAGTGTAACACAATTATGTACCCGAAAGATGCAGATTCTGAAAGCTTGTGTGCAGGGGCTGTGCTATAATTTGAACAAAATATGAGATAAAAATATGATCATTGAAGTATTCAGGAAAAGCCTGTTTAGTCGTTCGACTTATATAGCTTCGAATCGCTTGATTCATACGTAGAGAAAGGATGACTTGATGTGGAGAAAAAGGTAAATCATCAGGCACTTTGGCTCGGAGTCGGTGTGGCTCTTGGTGCAAGCTTTGGTACAGCTACGGGGCAGATTGGACTGGGCATCGCTTTTGGTGCTGCTCTTGGCGTGGTGATCGGTTCCGTGGTCAGTAAACGTACAGGCGCCGATTCACATGAGATGTTAAGCGAGCATGTGCTGGAATTGCATAAACTGGAGGATTGGCAAGAGGCGCTCCAACGTTCGCAAGAGCATCCGGTGCTTTTGCTGAAACACAGCACAACTTGTCCCGTTAGTGCGCGAGCATATAGAGAGTTCATGGCTTTTGTCGGCACCAATGCATCCGATCCGAAACAGACGATGGAATATCGTATGGTGAAAGTTATCGAGAACCGTCCGTTATCCCGTCACATCGCCGAAGAGACCGAGGTTCGCCATGAATCGCCGCAGGTACTCCTACTCGATCAAGGGAAGGTTATTGAACACACTTCACATGGACACATCACCAAAAAACGGCTGACACAGTGGGCGCAGAATCCGTTCGGGTAGGGAGGGCTCTGGATCTAATTCTTGATTTCCTTTTTGTTGTAAAACCTTGAGATCTAAAATGTTTTCCCCGCTGGCATTAAGGGCAGGACTACTCGCAGTTCTTAAAAAAAAGATGACCTATTCAATGTAATCTTTAATCCTACATTGATATGTATTTACGTCAGACCCGTTCTTTCAGCTGATCGCTGAGAAGAACGGGTCTTTTTTACGCTTTTTTTACAGCCAGAGCGGCGTTTCTTTACCCCCTTTTTACAGCGATTCGTATTACGATTTTACTTGTAGCAAGCGAGAGGAACGGTAGAGAAGAGAGGATGAAGGACGCATGGTGAATGATGCAACGATGATTGGACTGATCGTACTGTTGTTTGCGGTGTTTTGGGGCTTTGTAAAATTTTGCGAGAAGGCCTGAGGGCAGAAAGGAAGGGCGAAAAGATGATTTTCATCGGCGTGATTGTCATGGCTCTGATTGTCTATCTCGGGTACGTGCTGTTGAAGCCAGAGAAATTCTAACGTAACTCTTCAGATCATGTGCCTGTAACTGAAGATAAATAACAGGTCAGCAGGAAACATCAAGGTTGAATTAGGGAGGATATACAGATATGGGTATCGGTGTAGTGCAGGTAGCGGTTACGCTACTCATCATATTGTTACTGGTGAAGCCAACGGGCAGTTATTTGGTGAGGGTATTTGACAGGCAACGAACGGGACTTGATCGTGTGTTTGGCGGGCCGGAGCGATTATTGTATCGGCTGATGGGGGTACGGGAAGATGAAACGATGGGGTGGAAAAAATATCTGTCTGCCGTGCTCATCTCCAATGCGGTCATGTTGATCCTGATGTTTCTGGTATTACGGCTGCAAAAGTTCCTGCCCCTCAATCCGGATGGGATCGATAACATGCCGGCTGCGCAGTCCTTTAACACAGCGGCATCGTTTATGACCAATACCAACTGGCAGTCCTATACGGGAGAGAATGCCCTGTCGTATCTGTCACAACTGCTCGCGGTAACGTTCCCGATGTTCACCTCGGCGGCAACGGGATTCGCGGTGGCGATTGCCTTTATTCGCGGATTAGTAGGCCGCCGGGATGATCTGGGTAACTTTTATGTCGACTTGGTTCGGTCGATTACTCGTATTTTTTTACCGCTCAGCCTCATTGTGGCCTTGTTCCTTGTATTTCAAGGGGTGCCGCAGACGCTGGCCGGTGCGGTGAAGGCAACCACGCTGGAGGGTGCACAGCAGACCATTACGCGTGGATTAGTGGCTTCGCTCGAGTCGATTAAACACATTGGAACCAACGGCGGGGGCTGGTTCGGCACCAATGCCGCGCATCCGTTTGAGAATCCAACGGCGCTGAGCAATCTGGTGCATATCGTTTGTATGATGTTGCTGCCGACAGCGCTGGTGTATGCATTTGGCTTAATCGTGAACAATCGGAAGCAGGGCTGGACGTTGTTTGCTGCAATGGGAGTTCTGTTCCTAGTGATGCTGACGACGGTATTTGTTTCCGAGTATCGCGGAGTGCCTGCGCTGGCTGCGAATGGACTACAAACCAACATGGAAGGTAAGGAGGTCAGGTTTGGGATTCCCGAATCGGCTTTGTTCACGGCTGTAACTACAGCAGCAACAACGGGGTCGGTGAACAACATGCATGAGTCACTTACTCCGCTTGGAGGTCTGGTCTCTCTTGCTCAGATGATGCTGAACAATGTATTTGGCGGCAAGGGTGTAGGTTTGTTGAATGGTCTGCTGTATGTGATCATTGCGGTCTTTATCTGCGGGTTGATGGTCGGCCGGACACCGGAGTTCCTGGGCAAAAAGATTGAAGGCAAAGAGATCAAGCTGGCCTGTATCGCCCTGCTGATTCATCCGTTGATTATTCTCGTGCCAACCGCACTCGCTTTAATAAGGCCGGAGGCCGTGGCTTCCATTTCCAATGGCGGTACACATGGGCTAACCGAGGTGTTGTACGCTTTTGCCTCAGGAGCGGCCAATAACGGATCGGCTTTTGCCGGAATGAACGCCAACACGGACTTTTACAATATCGCTATAGGGATTGTGATGTTGCTCGGAAGATATATCTCGATGATTGCCATGCTGGCGATAGCAGGTTCACTTGCCGTGAAACGGGTTGTCCCGGTTACCACAGGAACGCTACGGACGCATACACCGCTATTTGCAGGCATTCTGGTCATGATGATTGTGGTCGTAGGCGCGCTGACATTCTTCCCTTCGTTGGCTCTTGGTCCTATTGCGGAGCATTTGGCGATGGTGCGATGAGCGGCAGGTGAATGATACGAGGTGGTGATGGCTGAAGAAGTGGCAGGCGAATAAGCCAGCGGAGCGACAGCGACACAGCCAATAATTATGGAAGCACGGCAAAGGATTGAAGTAAGCACGTATAGTATGGAGGTGGCATTCACAATGAATGCAGTGGAACAAAACAAAGAACAAATTCATCAACGCATCAACCACGTTCAGCATCATCCCGGGTCGAAACGATCTTTAAATAAATCCATGTTGCTCCAGGCCATGCGAGATGCATTCAAAAAACTGAATCCGATGGTCATGATCAAAAATCCAGTCATGTTTATCGTGGAAGTCGGCACATTCATTACGTTGCTATTATGTATTGATCCCAATCTATTTACCGCTTCGGATGCAGGGCGAGGATACAATGTGGCTGTATTTTTTATTCTGCTCTTCACGTTGCTATTTGCCAATTTTGCCGAGGCGCTAGCGGAAGGGCGGGGCAAAGCACAGGCGGATACCCTGCGTAAGACAAAATCGGATACGATGGCCAATCTATTGCAGAAGGATGGAACTGTGAAACAGGTCGCTTCGACCGAGTTGAAAAAAGGGGACCTCGTCCGTGTGGAAGCCGGGCAACTCATTCCAACGGACGGTGAGATTACCCAAGGTTTGGCCTCTATCGATGAATCGGCTATTACAGGGGAGTCCGCCCCGGTGATCAAGGAAGCCGGCGGCGATTTCTCTTCAGTCACCGGAGGTACACGGGTGACCTCTGATTACATCATCATGCGAGTTCAGACCGATCCCGGCGAATCGTTTCTGGATCGAATGATCTCTCTCGTGGAAGGCGCACAGCGTCAGAAAACGCCAAACGAGATTGCCCTGACTACCCTTCTTGCCGTATTAACGCTAATCTTCCTGATCGTCATTGTGACGATGGTCCCTATGGCAAATTATCTCGGCATCCGGCTCGATCTGGCTACCTTAATTGCTCTGCTTGTGTGCCTGATTCCAACTACGATCGGCGGTCTGCTGTCTGCCATCGGGATTGCTGGCATGGATCGGGTGACACAGTTTAACGTGCTAGCGATGTCGGGGAAAGCGGTGGAAGCGGCTGGCGATATCGATACGTTGATTCTGGACAAAACAGGCACGATCACATACGGCAACCGGATGGCTTCTGAATTTATTCCGGTTCAGGGTGTAACTGTACCCGAGATGACACGGGCGGCGCTTCAAGCTTCAGTGCGAGATGAAACACCAGAAGGTCGTTCTGTCGTCGAGCTTGCAAGTAAGCAGGGGCAGAGCTGGGAGGAAGGCAACTACACCAATGCCGATCGTATCGAGTTTACTGCGGAAACACGCATGTCTGGTCTGAATCTGAGTGATGGAACGAAAATCCGCAAAGGCGCAGTAGATGCAATCAAGCGGTATGTGACCTCCGAAGGCGGACGTGTACCCGGTGATCTGGACGAAATCGCAACACAGATTGCAAAGGCCGGGGGGACACCACTGGCGGTAGCGATCCATAACCGAATCTATGGCGTGATTTATTTGAAAGATACCGTGAAACCCGGTCTCAAGGAGAAATTTGCCGAGATGCGTGCCATGGGTATCAAGACAATCATGTGCACCGGCGATAACCCGCTGACAGCAGCGACGATCGCACTGGAGGCGGGTGTGGATGATTTTATAGCGGAAGCGAAGCCTGAGGACAAGATTGCGGCGATCAAAAAAGAACAGCAGGAGGGTAAACTTGTCGCCATGACAGGCGACGGCACCAATGATGCTCCTGCTCTGGCGCAGGCCGATGTGGGCCTGGCGATGAATTCTGGAACCATGGCGGCCAAAGAAGCGGCTAACATGATTGACCTGGACTCTGACCCGACCAAGCTGTTGTCGGTAGTCTCTATAGGCAAGCAACTGCTGATTACCCGCGGCGCGCTGACCACCTTTTCCATATCCAACGATATCGCCAAGTATTTTGCTATCATTCCAGCGATGTTCATTCTCGCCATGCCACAGTTGCAGGCTCTGAACATTATGAATCTCTCTTCACCGCAGTCTGCAATTCTGTCCGCACTGATCTTTAATGCGATTATTATTCCGTTGCTCATTCCTATTGCGATGAAAGGCGTGAAATATCGTCCGATGTCTGCCGAACGGCTGCTGAGCCGCAACGTGTTCATCTATGGTGTTGGGGGTGTCATTGTACCGTTTATCGGCATCAAGCTGATTGACCTGGTTTTGTCAGGTTTGATGTAAATGTCATTGTAGCTGTGAAGTACAGGTGTGATGACATTCATGGTGAAGATAACGTGGTTGCCCGCCTTTTTGATATTACATTAAATCCATTCAGGAAGTGATTTGTATGAAGATGTTATTGCCCGCATTGCGGTTGTCTGTTGTGCTCATGCTAGTCTGTGGTCTGCTCTATCCGCTCGTCACAACGGGGGTGGCCCAGTTGCTGTTTCCTTCACAGGCAAACGGCAGTCTCATCATTCAAGATGGGAAAATCATCGGTTCATCCCTGTTAGCGCAGGAAGTGAAATCACCGGGATTGTTCCAGCCTCGCGCTTCAAATGCGAAATATGATCCGACCGCATCGGCAGGGTCTAATCGAGCGGTGGCATCTCCGGAATACATTGCAGAGATGAACCAAAAGCTGGCTACACTCCGCCAGGAAAATCCTACTCTGCCGCAACATATCCCTGCCGATCTGGTTACGGGTTCCGGTTCAGGGCTTGACCCGGACCTGTCTCCTGAAGCGGCTATGGCCCAAATTCCGCGGATCAGTCAAGCTACAGGACTTAGTAAGCAGAAGTTGACTCAGCTCATTCAGGATCATATACAAGGCCGCCAGTTAGGTATATTTGGGGAGCCTCGTGTGAATGTGATGGAGCTAAATCTGGCACTCACTACAGCACAGAAGAAGTAGAAGTGGAGTTCATTATAGGAAGGAGAGGAGGAGAGCGACAGCATGGAGGGCAGCTTCAAGCGGAAATCGCCGGAAGAGATGCTGCGTATGATTTCGAAGCTGCAAGAGGGCACGTTTAAAATCTACATTGGCCCGGTCAGCGGTTCAGGTAAAACGTATCATATGCTCAGAGACGGCAATCATTTGCGCGAGCAGGGCATAGATGTCGTCATATGTGCGGTCTCCACGATGAGAAGACCGGAAACGGTAGAACAGCTCGGTGAGCTTGAGCGTGTGCCCAGCATCCACTGGATTCGGAGCAGTGACGGAGCGGAGATGAAAGACTTAAATCTGGATGCATTGTTAATTCGCAATCCGGAGGTTGTTCTGGTCGATGGGTTGGCACATCGAAACCGGACGGGAGCAAGACATGTAACGAGACTGGAGGATATCCGTTTTCTATTGCGCCACAATATCAGTGTCATAACTACCGTGAATGTGTATGAGCTCGAGGGATATACCGAACTCGCCAGGCGGCTCACTGGAATTAAGGTGGCACATACCGTGCCGGCGGACACACTGGAACTGGCGGATGAAGTGAAGCTGATCGACGTTACGCCAGAGACCATTTTGAGTCGTCTTGCGGAAGGTCACCTGCAAGGGCACGGGGGTATGGACATTTTTCGCCATGGTAATCTTGGGATTTTACGTGAGCTGGCACTGAAACTTGTTGCAGAAGGGGTTAACGAGTCTTTACGTGAACATCGCGAGGAAATGGGTCTTCCGCCCGCAACAGGCATCATGGAACGCATTCTTGTCTCCGCGCAGTACCACTGGAACGGTTCGATCTACATTCAGCGCGGACAGCAGATTGCCCGTCGATTGAACGGGAGCTTGCATGTTGTTGTCTTCCGGCCCATGAAACAGCCACTAACGAAGGAAGCTACGGTATTTCGCCGCAGTATGATGAAACTAGTGGAGAAGATCGGCGGGCACATGGAGGAGCTTCCGGTCATACATCACCGCTATATCCCAGCCACATTGGCACAGTATGCGATCAGACAGCAGATTACCCGGATCGTTATGGGACATTCGCGGCGTACACGCCGGCAGGAGTTATGGCAGGGCTCTCTCATTAACTCGTTGCTTCGCAAACTGCAAGGAGTAGATTTACTACTGGTTGCAGATCGGTCGGCGCAAGAGGGCGAACGGGTTGTGCCGACAAAAGTAAGTGAAACGGAACAAAAAACCTATCGCAGACTCAGTGAGCAGGAGATAGAGGAACAGATTGGGCTGATTAGGCGCGGTACGTTCAAAATCTATATTGGAGCTGCTCCAGGGGTGGGCAAAACCTACATGATGCTGAGGGAAGGCAATGATCTGTTGCGCAAAGGCATCCATGTGCAAATCGGTTTGCTGGAAACCCATGGACGAGCGGACACGGTGGAACAAATCGGCTCTTTGTCCATCATCCCGCGAGCGCAGCGTGTGTATCAAAGCACATGCTTAGAGGAAATGGATACAGAAGCGATATTACGATTGCATCCCGAAGTGGTGCTTGTGGATGAGCTCGCGCATACCAACGTGCCTGGAAATGCTCGGCAAAAGCGTTACGAGGATGTGCTAAGGCTGCTGGACGCAGGCATATCCGTCATTACAACCGTGAACGTACAGCATCTTGAAAGCTTGAATGATGCCGTTGAGCATATTACCGGTGTTCGGGTGCGAGAAACGGTACCTGATCGGATCATTCAATTGGCAGACGAGGTGCAACTGATTGATGTCGCTCCCGAGGCCTTGCGGCAGCGCATGCGAGAGGGTAAAATCTATGCAACTGCCAAGGTGGAGCAGGCGCTTGCGAATTTTTTTAAAATGGGTAATCTGATCGCATTGCGTGAACTGGCTCTACGCGAACTTGCAGACGATGTGGATGAGCGGCTGGAATCGCAGCGAGCGGCGCGAACACTACGGGGCCCATGGCGCCGTGAGGAGTCGGTTTTTGTGTGTGTCAGCAGTGACCGTCACGCCGAACGGTTAATTCGTAGAGGTTTTCGCATGGCTTATCGGCTGAAGGCATCCTGGCATGTCCATCATGTACACATCGGCACAGGCATGGCAATGACTCCTGAAGTGAAGGAGCACCTGGCAGGATTGGAGCAACTCACTGTGCGGCTAGGAGGGCATTTTCATATCCATCAAAGTGCAAAGTTGCGGGAAGTACCAGGTATTTTGGATGCAAAGGCTACGGAAGCGAAGGCGACACAACTGGTAGTTGGGCAGGCGAAACGGGTATGGTGGCTGAATGGTCATCGTGGCTCGGGATCGGTGGTGAACCAGCTTGTTCGTCTGTCGAGACATCGTGATGTATTGATCGTAGCGGATGATGATTATAAATAAAGCGGGTGGAATTGAATTTGTCTGAACATCAGGAAGAGGGCAAAGATCAGGAAAGCTTACAGGGAATCTCTCGCCAGAAAAGGGTTCCTGCCTATATATGGGTAACATTTGCCATCATCCTGTTAACCGTACTGCTTCATACCATTGGGATGAGTGATGACTTGGTCAACGTTGCACTGGTGTACCTGTTTCCCATACTGATTAGTGCTGTATATTGGGGAATGGGGCCGGCAGTATATGCAGCGACCCTTAGTGTTGTCATGTTTGATTTCTTTTTTGTTCCACCTTATCTCAGTTTTACGATAGAGGATTTGCGATATCTGATTTCGTTTGGGGTGTATTTGGCTGTCGCCGTCATGACGGCAAGTCTCGCCGGACGTTTACGGCAACAGCTGGATCGGGTTAAATCTCGTGAAGCCACAACGAATGCCCTGTATGATCTTAGTCGACAGATCACTGCAATTACTAATCTGGATACCTTGTTGGATAACATGACGAGCCAGATATCCCTTATGCTCGGAAGTCCAGCCGCCATATATCTGCCGGATCAGCAGGGTGAACTGAAGCTTTGGACGAAACAGAGACCTGCGTCTGAGATCGGGACAGAGAAGAATGCCTGGGGAAGCCGTTCTTCGGAGCTGGCTATCGCGGATTGGGTCTATAAACAGGGGCAGATCGCAGGCAAAGGTACACCAAAGCTTGGTGAGTCGGCGGGGCTGTATGTTCCGTTACGAACAGAGAATCACATTCACGGTGTACTTGCCGTATACATGACTACTAGTGAGCCGGAGAAGCAACAGGAACAGGGCCAGCTGCTGGAAGCCTGCGGCAGTCTTGCGGCAGGTGCAATCGCCCGGGTGAAGCTGGCTGAGGAAGCGCGCCTTGCTCAAGTTACCGCTGAATCAGAGCGCATCCGAACTGCGCTGCTGGATTCGGTATCCCATGAGCTACGTACGCCGTTAACTGCCATTATCGGTTCAGCCACAGGGCTGATAGAGAATGACAGTCTTTTTACACCCGAGGATCGCCTGGAATTGACTGGTAACATCCGTGACGGCGCGTTGCGTATGAATCGTCTCGTAACCAACTTGCTTGGCATGGTGCGGCTGGAGAGCGGTATGCTACAACTTAATCGCAAATGGTGTGATGTAGGAGATATGATTAGCGTTGTTTTGGCAAAAGTCAGAGAATTCAGCCCTCACCGCAAAGTTACGGTACAACTGCCGGAAGAACCGGCCTTTTTTGACGGAGATGAAGTGTTGTTGGAACAGGTACTTGTGAACATCGTCAGCAATGCAATCAAATATTCACCCGACGAGAGCATGGTGATCATAAGGGTAAAGAATGAACCGAGACAGAGTTGTGTGACCTTCATCGTAGATGATCAGGGTGTTGGGATTGAGGAAGCGGAGCGCACTCGCGTGTTTGATAAGTTTTATCGCTCACCCTCCACGCAGCATATTACGGGAACTGGATTGGGGCTTGCCATCTGCAAAGGGATTGTGCAGGTTCACGGAGGTACAATCCAAGCTGAGGGCAATCCGGATGGAGGAACAAGAATACGTATAGAGTTGCCTGTGGGAAGGGATGAAGTGCGATTTTCCTATACAGGGCAAGGAGAGGTTGGAGATTAGATGAATGCCGCATTAGGGGCTCGCATTCTGGTGATTGATGATGAACCGCAGATTCGCAAACTGCTAAAAGTGACTCTTCAGGCTCACCAATATGATCATTATGAGTGTGCTGATGGAGAGGAGGGTATTACGCAGGCAAGTGTGGTGCATCCCGATTTGATCATTCTGGATCTGGGTTTGCCAGGCATATCTGGCATGGACGTGCTTCACCGAATAAGGGAATGGTCACAGGTGCCAATTATTGTGCTGACAGCAAAAGATCAGGAGGCTGATAAGATTGCCGCACTGGATGCAGGTGCAGATGATTATGTGACGAAGCCGTTTGGCATGGGTGAACTGGTTGCCCGGATTCGAGTGGCGCTGCGACATGTGGCCAAAACAACGGATGAACCCATTTTGCGATTTGGCTCACTGGTTATCGATCTGGCTCTCAGGCAGGTTGAGCTGGACGGAGAACAGGTCAAATTAACGCCAACCGAATATGAGATGCTGAAGGTGCTTGCCTCGAATGCAGGCAAAATTATTACCCAGCGCCAGCTTTTACAGCAAGTATGGGGTCCACATCATCATGAGTCGGACAGCCACTATTTGCGAGTTTATGTGGGTCATTTGCGTAAAAAGCTAAAGGAAGATCCTACTCGTCCATTCTATATTCAGACGGAACCAGGGATTGGATATCGTTTTCTACTGCCTGCGGAGTAATGGAGTAATCTGAAAATAAGTGAAAAAAAACACCGTCCCTTCGATTTCGAAAGGAACGGTGCTACTTTTGTATATCTTGATGTTTTTATTATGAGAATTTAGGCAGCCAGTCGCCATGAGCTTCAATCAAATCGTCGCACATCGCCACGATGTCGTCCATGGACAGCTCAGCAGCCGTATGCGGATCAAGCATAGCCGCGTGATAGATATGCTCTTTTTTGCCAGTCATAGCGGCTTCAATGGTAAGCAATTGGGTGTTGATATTGGTACGGTTCAGCGCTGCCAGCTGTGGCGGCAGATCACCAATATATGTTGGGCTGATACCCGAACCATCGACCAGACAAGGCACCTCGACACAAGCTTCGCGTGGCAGGTTGGTGATGAGCCCGTTGTTTATAACGTTACCGCCAATTTTGTACGGGCGATCCGTCTCCATCGCTTCCATGATATGCGAAGCATATTCATGACTGCGGGTATGTTGAATATTTTCACTCGCAAACAGCTTCTCCCGCATTTCCTTCCATTCTGCAATCTGGTTCACACAGCGACGTGGATATTCGTCGAGTGGAATGTTGTAATGTTCGATCAATTCCGGGTAGTTGCGTTTAATAAAATACGGATGATATTCTGCACTATGCTCAGAAGACTCGGTAACATAATAACCGAAGCGATGCATCAGTTCATAACGTACCATGTCATCATGTGTCTCCTGCTGTTTCTGTCTGGCAAGACGTTTGATCTCAGGATATAGATCGACACCATCCTTTGTTACTTCCAGGAGCCATGCCATGTGGTTAATCCCGGCGATTTTGGCAACGACACCCGTCTGGTCAATCCCCAGCGTATCGAACAGATGAGGTACGCAGACTTGTACACTGTGACACAGACCGATCGTTTTAATTCCGCCATGCACGTTCATGACATTGGTGAGTACAGCCATCGGGTTCGTATAGTTGAGGAACCAGGCATCCGGGCACACTTCCTGCATATCCTTGGCGAAGTCCAGCATCACCGGAATGGTACGCAAGTTACGGAAGATTCCGCCAATGCCGAGCGTATCGGCAATCGTTTGACGCAGGCCGTATTTCTTCGGAATCTCAAAATCGGTAATCGTACACGGGTCATATCCGCCCACCTGAATGGCATTGATGACATATTTAGCTCCGCGGAGCGCTTCCTTGCGGTCATGGTATGTTTTAACGGAACAGCGGCTTCCCAGCGACTGAGCCAGGCTTTTTAACAAACGCTCCGAGTCACTTAGACGTTCAGCATCAATATCAAACAAGGCCAGTTCAAAGTCTTGCAAGGCCTCCGTCATCATCACATCACCCAATACATTTTTGACAAAAACGGTGCTGCCTGCACCGAGAAACGTAATTTTGTTCATTTCAACTTCATCCTTCCCGAAAAATGTTGTACCCCAACTATAGGCCGAACAGGCCCATATCACTATGGCTCAAACCCTCTCAAATATGGCATAATCCCATTTTTGTTTTCGTTTTCAGCAAGATTTCCTCTCTTCTACCTGTTATAATTTATTGTGTGTACTGGTAAGGGAATATGTGAGCTCACATTAAGATATCTTTAACCTCATCGTCGAAAGGAGGGGAAACATGAGTCGAAAAGTGGAAATGAATGTGGTCTCTGCCGGCTGGACGCAGATGGAACTGGTCTTGTTATTTTATGGTTGGGAGGCATGTGATCCTGCCCACTATTGGGGGCCGGGGGTGCGTGATTCCTATATTGTGCATTACGTACATGAGGGTCATGGTACGGTATATATGGGAGATCGGGAATATCCTCTGGGCGAGGGCCAAGGATTTCTCATATTACCCGACACGGTCATTCATTATGAAGCCGATGCTGAGGAGCCTTGGACATATTCATGGTTTGGCTTCAGAGGTGTACAGGCGAAGGCTTTTATGCAACGTGCGCAGTTAAGCGAGGAGCACCCGGTATTTACTGCTCATGATAAGAATATGATGGCAGCGCTGTATGACGAGATGCTTCAGGCCGGAACGAGCTCTGTTGCAGGAGGGGATGTGCTACATCAAAGTCTGTTATACCGACTTATGGCGGCATTAATCGCATCCTCACCGATCAAAGAAGAAGAAAATCCGCTCCTTTCGACGAAAGAGACTTATATTCGGCAGGCTGTGCAGTTTATGGAGAACCGGTATAGCCAGCGTACTTCTATTCTGGATATCGCACAGGCGGTCGGGCTGGATCGAACGTATTTATCGGGGTTGTTCAAAGAGCGATATGGCAAGTCGCTGCAAGCCTTTTTCTTAGAGTATCGCATGAATCGTGCAGCGGAGTTGCTTCGTAACCCGATGCTGTCTGTGAGTGAAGTAGCCCACTCCGTTGGATACACCGACCCGCTGCTTTTTTCCAAAATGTTCAAACGTGTGACGGGGGTGTCACCCAAGGGCTCGCGAGTGCGAGATTAGCCGCAATCATGATTTTAAATTTTGAAAGAAAAGTTTTGAACATTATTCCGTATGCCGCTATACTGATACAGAAGTGTAACAGATACCAACTTTTAGTGAATTGAATACGTGGAACTTGGTGCTCTACCCGCTGGGGTAGAAGCTTAAAAGGGAAGTCCGGTGTGATGCCGGCGCGGTCCCGCCACTGTAACAGAGGAGTCAGGCAGCATATCCACTGGTCTTACGAAGACCGGGAAGGAGCTGCTATGGCAATGATACTGGAGCCAGGAGACCTGCCAGGTTGGACAAACACAGCAGTACCCTACGGGAGATAGGAAGGTGTTTAAAGAGCATGATTTTTTCTGAAAATCTGTTTATTTAAGGCGTCCTTATCCCGTGAAACGGAAAGGGCGCTTTTTTGGCTTGAATTGGCTTGTATTGAATGGAATGAAAATGAAGGCGTACACGCGCATTAAACCGGGAAGGGCGTTTTATTATTGGGCAGATATATCGTTAAACGGTTATTACAACTGGTCGCCGTTCTGTTTGGAATCACCTTCCTGACATTTCTATTAACGTATCTGTCTCCTGGAGATCCCGCCAGACTGATGCTGATGTCTACCGGAGTCACACCTTCGGATGAACTGGTCAGACAGGTGAGGTCAGAGCTTGGGCTGGACAAGCCATTTCTGGTTCGGTATGGCACATGGCTGGGACAAGTAGTCACTGGAGACTTTGGTACGTCGTATAAATATGACCGTCCGGTGCTGGATGTGTTAATGGCCCGCCTTCCAGCAACGCTCAAGTTAACCGGGAGCGCAATGCTTCTGGTGATTTTGATTTCCTTTCCGCTCGGAGTTCTTTCGGCTGTACGCCGGAATCAATGGCTGGATTATGTGATTCGCCTGTTTTCGTTTGCCGGTCTATCCATGCCGAGCTTCTGGCTGGGGATGTTGCTGATGCTGGTATTTGGTGTGCAGCTGAAGCTGCTGCCGGTCATGGGTAGTTCCGGCTGGAACAGCCTGATCCTGCCTGCTGCGACACTCGCGATTCCATTGATCGCCCAATACAGCCGGCAGATTCGTGCAGTCATGCTGGAGGAGACAAGCCAGAATTACGTAGTGGGTGCAAGAGCAAGAGGTGTGAAGGAATCAATGATTATTTGGCGACATATTTTGCCCAATTCACTGTTGCCAATTGTGACCTTGCTAGGCATGACAACAGGAGCACTACTTGGCGGAGCAGCAATTGTGGAGAGTTTATTCGTATGGCCGGGAGTAGGACAGATGGCGGTGGATGCCATTTTCACCCGCGATTACCCCCTGATACAGGGTTATGTAATCTGGATGGCAGTCATCTATGTCACCCTGAATCTGATCGTGGATCTCTGGACACATCTTCGCGATCCGCGCATTCAACTGGATGTGGATGTGTAGATGGTGATGAAGATTCGAGCATATCTGACACAACGTCGTCTATTTATTTTCTTGCTATCCCTGACCACAGGCTGGATCGTTCTGGCTCTGATTGCGCCGCTTCTGGCGCCTCACGATCCACTTGCTACGAATTTTGCCAAAGTGTTGCAGCCATCCAGCCCCGAATATCCACTCGGTACGGATCAGCTTGGGCGATGTGTCCTGTCCCGACTTTTATATGGAGCACGCACCTCTCTGCTGCTTACATTTATGATGATCGGTATTGTTTTCGGCTTAGGTGTAGCGGTTGGTGTCGTCGCAGGTTTTCTGCGAGGGCTGGTGGATACGCTGCTGATGCGGCTGTGCGATACGTTGATGGCATTTCCGGGTTTGATTTTTGCTATTGCCGTAGTAGGCATGTTAGGGCCGGGGTTATTTAACACGGTGGTCGCACTGTCAGTTGTCTGGTGGGCAAAGTATGCACGGATGGCCCGAAGCCTGGTCATTTCTCTTCAGCAAAAAGAGTTCGTCACTGCCGCCGCGTTCAGCGGTGCGCGTAAAATCCAGATCATTAGCAGAACGATTCTGCCGAATATGTTGCCACCCTTGATCGTCATGGCGATGATGGACGTAGGCGGCATGATGTTGTCGATTTCGGGTCTGTCCTTTCTCGGACTTGGTGCACAGCCGCCTGATCCCGAGTGGGGAGCGATGTTGAATGAAGGCAGAAGATATCTGCAGACAGCGCCTTGGCTGTTAATCTATCCGGGGCTCGCGATATTTAGCACGGTTATCATTTTTAATTTGCTGGGGGACAGTCTGCGAGATGTGCTTGATCCCAAGAAAAATACAGTGTAACTGAGGGGAATGGGGAAGTATGGGTAAGTTTCAAAAAACATGGCTACTGGCTATCATATCAATGATGACTATTCTGTTGCTCGCGGCCTGTGGTAACGACAAAAATTCAACACCTTCATCATCCGATGCTACGGGGAAAAAGGCAGGGGTGGATGCGAGTGGTGCGGCTGGTGAGGACAAGAAATCACATCTGAATGTGGCCTTGTTCTGGCTGGGGAGTAGCCTTGATCCTGCGGAGGAATGGAACGGCTGGACGCTGACGCGCGCGGCTATTGGGGAGACGTTGATTCAGTTTGATGAGCAGATGAAGATCGTCCCCAAACTTGCCGATAAGTGGGATCGGATCGATGATACAACCTGGCATTTTCATATTCGCGACGGAGTAACGTTCCATAATGGCAATCCCGTGACTGCGGATGCGGTTAAAAAATCAATCGAACGCTCCATCTCGCTGAATGAGAGAGGTCAATCCACACTGCCAATTGCGTCAATGACTGCCAAGGGGCAGGATCTGACGATCAAAACAACACAGCCAGATGCCTCACTGCTAGGCAATATTGCAGAGCCACTGTTTATTATCGTGGATACGAGTGCAGATACATCAAAATTCAAGAGTGAGCCCATCGCTACCGGGCCGTTCATGGTTACAGGATATACGCCCGACCAGGAGATTCAGGTGAAAAAGTACGATAAGTACTGGGGTGGCGCGGCTGATCTGGATACGATGACACTAAAATACATCAAGGATGACAATACACGGGCGCTGGCACTGCAATCAGGGGAAATCGATGTAGCGAGTAATGTGGGACGCAGCCAGATGCCTCTTTTTCAGGATAAAACACAATATACGATTGATGAAATTCCGAGCCTCCGTACGCAGTTTGTGTGGTTTAACACGACCCATTCACTGCTAAGCGATGTAAAGGTTCGCCGTGCCATATCTTACGGAATTGACCGCGAAATGTACGCGAATACGCTGGTGGGTGGACAAGCAGCCAAAGGTCCGTTTACCTCTGCATTGCCTTTTGGGTACGACAAAATTACCGGATATGATTACGAGCCCGCGAAGGCAAAACAATTGCTGGATGAGGCTGGATATCAGGATGCTGATGGAGATGGCATTCGTGAAAAGGAAGGGAAGAAGCTGTCGTTACAACTCATTCTTAACTCAGCTTATGAATCCGATTCCGTTGTGGCTGCTGCGATGCAGTCCCAGCTTAAAGAAATTGGGGTTGAGCTGGAGCTCACCTCATATGAGGATCTCACTGACCATCAGAAGAGTGGGAATTATGATCTGGCTCTGACGAGCATCAATACAGGCATAACGGGTGATCCGCAGTATATTCTCGACTTTTATTTCAAAACAGGTGCGGAGTGGAATGTTGGCGGATACAGCAATCCGAAGCTTGACGAGCTTATTGAGCGTCTTCACTCGGAGTTTGATGTGGAGAAGCGTTATGCACTTGCGGCAGAAGCGCAACAGATGATTCTGGACGATGCTGCTTATATGTTCTTGACATATACACCGATTAATATCGTCAGCAAAAGTAATGTAAAGGGTGCAACGATGTACCCGATCGACTTCTATCTGCTAGATCGCAACATTAAGGTCGAGTAGTGATGACGTCCTTGCGTGGGGGAACGACATCTTTGCTTGTTGAGATGAAGAATCTGTCTGTAAGTTACAAGGAAGGCGTGCCTTCCTTGCAGGATGTATCCTTTTCGATGAAGCCAGGAGAGATCATTGGCATTGTGGGGGAAAGCGGAAGCGGGAAGTCGACCCTGATCCGGGCTTTGCTGGGACTACTGCCTGTAGGCGGACGATACACCGGAGGAGAGATTATTTTTCGGGAACGGGTGTTGCTACGTGACTCGCAACAAGATTGGCAGGGGATGCGTGGCAAACGAATCGCGATGGTTTTTCAGGACAGCGGTTCATATCTGAATCCGATTCGTAGTATTGGAAGTCAGTATGTGGAGGCGATTCGTGCCCACCTGCCTATGTCCCGTAAAGAGGCTTGGAGATTGGCCGTTCACACACTGACCCGTATGGGGCTGGATGATCCAGAGAGAGTCATGCATGCCTATGCTTCCCAGCTTAGCGGGGGGATGAAGCAACGAACCGCGATCGCAATGGCGGCTGCGTTGGAGCCGGAACTGCTGCTGGCGGATGAGCCGACGAGTGCGCTGGATGTTACGACTCAAAATGAAGTAATGAATCAATTGAGCAGGCTTTGTGCGGACAAGGGAACGGGCATGATGCTCGTGACGCATAATATGGCGGTTGCGGCCCATATGGCTGATCGGATCGGTGTGATGTTAGACGGCAGGTTAGTGGAACTGGGAGATACACTGCGTGTCATATCGAATCCTGACCACGAGTATACCCGCAAACTGTTAGAAGCTGTACCTGAACTGGAGGGGAACCATACATGATCAATGCCGGATCACCCATTCTAAAACTGAGTAACGTATGTAAAACGTACGAGATGAAAGGGCGGCAGGCTGTTCAGGCTTTACAGAATGTAGATCTTGCGTTATATCCCGGGGAGTGTCTGGGTATTGTCGGGCAGAGTGGAAGCGGCAAAAGCTCACTGGCCAAGTGTGTAACTCAGCTGGAACAGGTGACTTCAGGAGAGATTTGGTACTATGGGCAGGAGATTACCCGTTTGAAAGGTGAGAAGCTGCGCCAGATGCGTAAGCAGATTCAGATGGTCTTTCAGGAGCCTGCGGCGATTTTCAACCCACGCATGAAGGTGGGCATGTTTATCGGTGAGCCTCTGTTGAATTATAAAATGATGAAACGGCAGGCGGCTGCTCAGGAAACACGCAGATTGCTGGAGCGCGTTGGATTGTCTGCTATGGATGCGGATAAGTATCCACATGAATTAAGCGGCGGGCAACAACAGCGAGCTGTCATTGCTCGTGCGATTGGTTTACGGCCTGAGATCATTTTGTTTGACGAAGCTACCTCTGCTTTGGATGTTTCCATTCAGCAACAGGTTTTGGATCTGCTTATGGAACTACGTAGGGAGACGGGAGTTTCCTCCATATTCATATCACATGATCTTGCTGTGGTGCAGCAAGTGAGTGACCGTATTGCAGTCATGCATCAAGGGAGAGTGGTGGAGGTTGTGGACAGTGCCAAGCTGACCAGTTCGGCCAATCATCCGTATACCCGAAGTCTGATGTCCTCCGCTCTGTCGCTGAGAGAGCTGAAGGATGATATGCAGATGCGTGAGCGTGTGGTGGTACTAGCGGGAAGTAGATAGATCAGGTTAATTATGAATAAAGATTAGATGAGAAAAGGGTTATCTGGAGTTGAATTCTGCTGATGAATGAATTCATTCGAGATAACCCTTTTGCCTTTTTTGATAGTTGTCATCTATACGGAATGAGAATGATCTTGCTGTTTCTGCCCTGGGTTAAACTTTATCCTGATATTCATTCTCCAGATATCTTTATCCGTCATCCGTAACTCTATTTCTTAATGAGGCACCTGAGACTGAAAGTCATTTCGACTGGACTGGTCTGCATAATAGAAGAGAATATCACCATCCTTCAATGGCCATCTACTGCTGTCGTTAGCGCTGTTATTGAATGCAGGTGGGTAGTTGAAACCCTCCAACTGCCACTGATCCATAAGTGGAGCATGGGTATATTGCAGATGCGGTGCCTGTGAATTGCCATTACGTAGACTCTCGATATTAAAGTTGACGACGATGTACCCATTTTTCAAAAAGATATCAGATTGTTCATCTAGCTTATTCTGTCTGGCAAGTGGTTCAAGATTTGTGCCTTTGGGAACAGCGTACACATCTGCCGGCAGACTGTATTCCCCGTACCACCGCTGTATTGCAGCATTGGCCCTGTCAACGTTAACGCTGGTAGGGATATTTGTTTTAGGACCAATCAGTGTACGAATCGGCGCCGTCAGAATCATCCAGTCATAACGGCCTGTCCAGGTTTTTTGGTGTGAAGTCTGGTTGGCGACTTTGACCATATGTTCTGCTAATGTGAGACGATTGCGTTCGTCTGGTGAAAATTCATACGTATATTGGTAACGTGCCGCATCGCTCAATTCGGTGCCGGGTACATTACGCAGTCGTGAGTTCAACACAACAAATCGTTTCTCCATATCCTGCGCTGAACCAATTCGAATAAGACGTTCCTGCCCCCGATGGTAGTATAGATCAACATCCTGACGGAAAGAGTTATCCTTGTTTATAAAAGAGAATGTGGGTGTTATTCGAATACCATCCTGTTTTCCGAACATATTACCCTTCGTCTTTAGATCAAACTTGAAGTGATAGCCTGTTTTCACAGCAACGTTCCGAAATCCTTCGACCGGATGACTGCCAGGCCTAATCGGCAATACAAATGGAGCAAGGTTTCCTCGGGGGTCACCATCGATGCCGCGTAATCCGCTCCAGTAGCTATGGCCTGTAGGTTCCGGGCTACCTGGTCGTTTGCGGAATACACTCTCCCAGTTATAGTCGGATACATCAGTCACATGAAAGTCATACAGCCTGCCGATTACATCTACAGGTATCTTATCGCTTGCAACATGATGAGTTAGATCGGTGTTGGCATCGGGTTGCTCTGTGAAGTTTGCTGGTGCATTCTCGGCGATGTTCCGAAATTCGATGGTATATTTCCCCTCGTCCACCCATACTGGCATATAGAATGTTGTATCCATTTGGTTCACCGGAATGTTGACCCATGTGTGGCTTGGGATGAACTGTGTTCGATCTGCTGTGTAGACGTCAAACGGGAATAACACCTGTTTGATGCGAAAATATTTGGTATAGTCCCGGTTGCCATATCCAGGATAGATGGATGCATCTAGGTGCTGTCCAGATGTAGGGATACGCACAATGAAGGGGCGCTCCAAAATCAGTGCAGCACGGGTAGGGTCAGGTGTTGTTTTCTGATTATGCGGCTGATCGTCCGACACCCATGCGTAGTTTACGACGGGGGTGTGCACCGTGACAGTGTTTATCCCATGAATCGGAAGTATCTTGTTGGCTCCGCCGTTCACGTTACCCGGTAGTAGATCATAATAGATCTGGCCAGAACTTTCCGTGTTGGCCTTGTTTCGCAGGGAACTGCTGATCCTGTGGTTGGGAGTGTACAAAACATCCCTTCCAATTGTTGTTGGTGAAGGAATGTTGTTCGGCAGTGGCCCATCCTTGGTAGTTTCGGTATCATTCATGATCACTGCATTGTTGAACTTCACCAAATCATTTTTTACGGTGCTTTGTGGTGTGTTAGTTTCCGCCATTCCCTTTAATAGGGCTGTGTCATCTGGTACATCCGGGGGTGCATTCAAGCCACCTGTCAGTTTGGATGGAGTGTACGAGATTGATGACGTTTGTCCTGGCCTCACATGACGTTCAACAGCAGAGTCATTGCTGGATTCAAGTGCCGGTGGAACATAACCAGCAGGATTCATCGTAATGGTTTCGCCAGGCAGTGCATAATTTTTCATCGTTGCTTTGACGAGCTTGTACACTTCAAGATTGCTAATCATCCAGTAGGAATAGTCTCGTGTAATTTGGAAGTTGTATGGTTTAGGAACGGTATCATTTTTAGGTATAGGTGTGCCATCCCTACATCCGTCGTCATTACAGACCTGCGGTCCAGGTACGGTCCATTCTCTATCATAGGAGATGGTGATATTACAATCATATATCACTTTGCCGCTCATTTTGGTCCAGGCTTGCTTGAATAGATAATTGTCCGCGAAGGCGTTAGTGTAAAGAGACTCGGAAGTAGGAATTCCTTTCAATACATCGAATGTTTCATTACCCCTGTTATCTGAATTTATTGTACCTGTAGCGTTGGGATCAAGTTCACTCATATTCATCGTTGTACCTGGAGATGGTGATCCAATCGTAGGCGTACAGCCACCCCCGCCTCCGCTATCTCCACCGCCGGTATTCCCGCCTCCGTCGTCACCACCACCACCGGTTCCCTGTTCAACACCAATGGTTGTGCGGGTTGTTAATTGGAATCCGTCTTTTTCCCATAAAACCGTTATAGATGTAGTACCCCTGCTAATCGCTTGTACCAGTCCGGAGTTACTTACCGTTGCGACCGAGGGATTGGAGGACTCCCACGTGGTCGTTCCTCCGCTGCCTGTGTTTACATTGGTTTCTGCACCAAAGTTACCATCCCCTGTTTTGGTTTTAACCATCGCATTGAGCTGTTTGGTTTGATTTAACCGAATTTGTTCCCCAGGAGAGAGGTTGATTTCTTTGGTGGTTTCGGCGACAGCCCGCCAATATATATCGGTATTAAATACATAGTCTGCAGAGTATTTGGGTGGGTTATATGGCCTATATTCTATTGGTTCAATTACTCCTCCGATTTGAGTGGTGAATTTAACCTTTTTACCAGTAAAGGAATCTACACTTACTAAAATAGGCCTTCCAGGACGATAATGAGCTATATTATCCATGTAGATTGGCTTTAAAGAAAGCTCGGTGAGCTCATTGCTGGGATGTTGATTACCCAAACTGTCTTTATACAAAGAAGGTTGATAACTAGGATCTTCTAAAGAAAGGTCAACACACACCAGGGATGAAACGGGTCTGTTAGTAGATCTGTTATTAGATAATTGTTGACCATTACATTCTCCCTCGACCATCCATTTTAAACTATCCAATTGGTAAATAAACACTCCGATATTTGTTGTGCCTGTTCCCTCTACAGGAGTCAATTTCTTCTGTGATTTGGCGGGTATTGAAGGCTCAAAGTACGTGGCTTCCAATATAGGTTTAGTACCTGGACCCCCACCTGCAAAAACAAAATGAAAAGGGTAGAATAGAATGCAGACCGTTATCAAAGAGATGAGAAACCTTCTAAAGATTGAATTGCTATGTATAACCAATAATAATCATCCTTTTAGATTTAATTTGGCACTATGTAAAAAGTGGTGCCATCTTTGAGAGTAAGATGGACCTCTGGATTTAACGTTTTGTCAAAGTGTAATAAGCCCTCTCCCCAATAGATTGGATTTTTTACATTGAAAATACCTTTAGAGCTAAGCAGATTGTTCATATGTGGTACCGCGTATTCTCTAAATGCTTTGCTATTAGGTGAGGTTAATGGATTTATCGTTGGGGAATTAAAAAGACTTCCAGCTTGTAAACGACTCATAGAGTCAATGATGTTAAAATCATATTCCGTGAAAGAGTAATATGCGCCACGAAGAAGTTTATCCTTTTCGTCAACAAATACTGGGTAATAGATACTTCGTTCGGTTTCTTTCACATAGGGATTAATTACAACCCAATTCTTTAGCTTGGCTGAAGCATATTTAGTTACAGTATTCAATTCTTTATTACGAATTTTTGAGAAGTCATCCGTTACCTTGCTATAGTCATATGAGTCTGGATATCTGTTTTCAGGGAAAACTTGATAGCTCGGTGCAATCACACCCAGATTGGTGCCCGTCAATCCAACCTGCCGCAGCTCATTCAGCCCTTGAAGATCGGCAGGTTTGGTTTTGGCCACGGACGCGTAACGACTGAGCAACACGGCGACTTCTGCCCGGGTTGTGGTGCGGTTTACGCCAAATGTTTTATCATTCGCAACGCTCATCAGCCCGGTTCCAAGGGCAACGGCGACAGCATTTTTTTGCGAGTCGGCCAGCTTGCCTGTAAAATATTCCTTCGCAGGAATGACGGTGTTTGTTACATCCGAGAGAGCCTGTCCATAGTCTGAATCCACTACACTCAATCCTTGTGTTAACCATTCCGCCATTTCGCCCCGTTCAAGTGCAGCTTGAGCACCCAGTTTGTCCTTATAGCTGGAAGGATGGATAAATCCTTTGGCAATCGCCGTAGAGACACCATTTTTAGCCCACTCCGGTACATCTGTAAAATGATTCGGTTCAGCAGTCGGTAGCTCCGGCTGATCATTCAAACGTGCTAAAATACTAGCCATTTCAGCTTTGGTGACGGGTAAACCTGGTTTAAACGTTCCGTCTGCATATCCCTTGAAATAACCTTTCTCTACTGCGGAATAAATTGCTGAGGATGCCCAGTGGGATGCGGGTACATCTTTAAATGAGCTGACGGCTTGCGCTGCTTCGACTGTACTAGTGCCGCCTATTCCCACCAAACTTGCATATCCCCCTACGAATAAAGCTAATGCTGTTAAACTGGAAATCATCTGTTTTCTCATGAATCTAACTCCTCTCGATGGATATAATTTGGCGCTGATATGTACTTACTAGGATTATATCTGCTAAATTTGTAATAATAATCAATATTCTACCATGTATATCCTCTCAAAACACAAAAAAAGGCCACGAATCCGCAGATTCATAGCCTTATGCTTTAAGGTCTCTCGAAATATGTAATTCATTTCAGTTATTGCTCAATACATAGAGAATACTCCATTTTCCAACATTTGAAAACCCCATGTACATAAAAATAAATTCAAGCAATCGGTGTTCCATTCGGTAACGGATGATCTGGGGAGAGCAGGACGACGTCACCTTCGCCGGGAACACCGCCCAGTACAAGTACCTCGGACACGAAACCGGCAATCCGCCGAGGTGGGAAATTCACGACAGCAACGACCTGTTTGCCAATCATCAGCTCGGGCGTGTAACGGTGGGTGATCTGGGCACTGGAATTTTTTAAACCGAGTGGCCCGAAATCTATTCTCATCTTAATCGCAGGAACACGAGCCTTCAGAAAAGGTTCAGCCTCCACCACGGTACCTACTCGAATATCATGTTGCGTGAACTCTTCAAAAGTAGCCATAAATAAACTCCTCTCAACGAAACGATGTCATATAGTATAGATGATATATCCATCCCCGAAAACAAAAAATCCAGATTACGCTGTATCGTAACCTGGATTAATCCCTGAAAAACTCTGTTTTTCTTTATGCAATTTTGATTAAGATCTGTTCCAGTTTTCTCCCGTGAGATATTTCTCGGTAAGAATGGACAGCATCTGAATCCCTACTTCATTATGCCCGCCCTCAGGGATGATGATATCCGCATACTTTTTGGACGGTTCGATAAACGCATCATGCATCGGTTTTACCGTTTCGAGATATTGTTTGTACACGGATTGAATCGAGCGTCCACGCTCTTCCATGTCCCGTAGTACTCTGCGCAGAATGCGTACATCGGAGTCGGTATCTACAAATACCTTGATATCCAGCAGTGTACGAAGATGCTCATCAATCAACACATGTAACCCTTCGACAATGATGATGTGGTTCGGCGCAAGCTCAATCGTTTCGCCTGCAGCGCGGTTATCTATGGTGAAGTCATACACGGGAGCATACGCTGGCTGGCCCTTTTTCAACAGGGTAAGATGCTCAATCAACAGATCGTTATCAAAAGCAAACGGGTGATCGTAATTCGTCAGTCTGCGTTGCTCAGGTGTGAGGTCTGACTGGTCTTTGTAATAATTGTCTTGGGATATGAATGTAACTTTGGCTGATCCCAGACGTTCAATAACGGAGCGAGCTACCGTTGTTTTGCCGGAGCCGGTTCCTCCGGCGATACCAATAATGAGCATGGTTGTTCCATAAACCTCCCTAAAGTGGCAGCATGATCAATCGATAAAGAGTGCCCAAAATGTTTTATTTTTAAGCGCGATCTGCATGTCTGTCTGCGAATACACAATTCCTTCATTGTATCACAGCTCGCGAACTTTTTCATCTTAAGGAACAGACCATGTTTTGCCTTCAAAGGAGGAAGCTCATTTTCAGATGTATCATTCTAACGTTGCGTAGAGTGTGATTTATGACCTGGCATTTTCCAAGGAAGAATCAGCTTTTGGCCGATCAGGCGGGTAAGCAGACTAAGCACAATAAACCCAAGCACACTTCCTGAAGTATTGGCGATCAGATCATTAATATCGGTTGAGCGGCCGTTGCCTACCGCAATTCGAATCACGAGTTGCAATAGTTCAATAGTTAAACTTACCGTTAAGCCTGTCTTCGCCACTTTTTTTATGGAGTTGACCGAAGGTCTCCAAAGAGGAAGCAGGAATCCTAACGGCATAAACAGCAGGATGTTCAAAAGAAAGCTTGGCGCATCCGCAGTCAGCAATGGAACCCACTGAATGTTTGAATACCAGGGTGTTTGGTTGGCATACATCCCGATGTTCACATCAATGGGGAAAAATACAAAATGCATCATGCCCAGCATATATATCACAAATGTCAGCATCAACATATACTGTTTGCCTGTATATCTGACTTTGCTCACCCTGGCATGAATCACCAGAGTGAGCAGGGTCAGAATAAACAGTGGCACAAGAACTACAAAGGATGAAATGGTAAACTGAATGGACATGCGATAACCCCTCTGCAAGGAAATGAAATTGAGCTATGGCAACTGGATTTTCATTTCCATTCCTTTAATGAATTGATCGTCCTTGACCTCTTCGGCAAAATCATCTTTCACCTTAAAAGGCTTCACAATCAAGTATTTCACATCCTTGGCTGTGGTAGCATAGATGTTTTCCCAGTTCAACTGGTTTGCTTGATACACACCTTCACCGCTCAATGCAGTCAATTGTCGGCCTTGATCATCATAGACAGCAAATCGGATTTCACGTAGCTGTTTCTCTTCTTTTTTACTTAACGTTTCTTCCCCTTTTAACGCGATCGAAGCAGTTAGACGAGTCGTAATTGGGGTGACCTCGGCTTTGTTCACAGTGACCGTGTACAGATCATTTTCTATCGTGCTATTCGGCTGAACGTTATGAGTGTCCGTTATAGATTTAGTGAACGGAACGGTCAATTCGAACTCATGATCCATACCTTGCAACTTCAACTTCACTTTAGCTTCGAACTGATCCGGGATGACGCCTGTGTGATCTGCAGGAATAACCTGTTCAAAAAGCAACGTATCAGGCTCGTTCGCTCCGGCTGAAGTATAGAACAGACCGCTATCTGGACGAGAACCGTTCACATCGAAAAATACATTTTCAACGCCACTGCTCAGCTTTACGATATCTTTGCCATTGTCGTACATGCCCTGATTGAGATTAGGTGCAGTAACATGAACGAGAAACGCTGCACGTGTGCCGTCATAGACCGTTTCTAATACTTTGAATTTCACATCCTGATAAGTGAAAGAGCTGTTCACTGGTGTAGTCAAACCTTCGTTGCCTGCTGTTCTCAGACCCATATCAGCTTCAATCGAGCTGAAGAGACTGCCTATCAGTGGAATGTTGCGCAACGAGTCAGCCATTGCTGGAGAGACAAAACCGGATGCAAATACCGTTAAGCCCAGCACACCTGCTGCGACAGCAGCTCCTGCGGTACGGCGTAGTGGCTTATGAACACGTTTTGATGGATGAGCCTGAACCGACTCCATATTCATTTGGCTAGCTGATTCCGGAAGGGAATCCAGTGTGGCATCAATGCGGTTACGTACGATTTTAGACATGGCAGGACGCTCCTTGGCTTGTTCTTTTAATTTTTGATCGAGATTAAACGGGTTCGACATGTAATTTTACCTCCCGAAAGTTTTTGAATTTTTGATATAGCTCTTTCCTTGCCCGGCTCAGCCTCATCTTCACGGCGCTTTCGGACAGGCCCAGTGTATCGGCGACTTGACGCAGGCTCATATCTTCAAAGTAGTGCAGTACAATCACAATGCGTTTGGCTTCTTCCAGCTGATCGACTGCTTCTCGCATATCCACCTCATCGTATGGACTGGATTGTGCCTGATGTTCTGCGGGTACTTCTGCGTAAGAAGTGGAGAGAGAGCGGCGGGATAACAAGGTATTGCATTCATTGATGAGAATACGGAACATCCAGGTTTTGAAATACTGTGGTTCCCGAAGGGTATGCATGGATTTGTAGGCTTTCAGGATCGTCTCCTGAATCGCGTCTGCGGCATCCTCTTCTTTGCGCAGCATGGATATGGCGGTATTGTATAGGGAATTTTCGATCTCTCGGATCAGCCTGATGAAAGCTTCACGATCTCCCTGGATAGCCTGTGTGATGAGATCGGGTGAATCCATAGTTAACAGCTCCTTTCGTAACGGGTTTATATCGTGTTAGAGATACATCTCTTGGCCGGTTTTACATAGATTAGACTGCCGGGTGGGGCAGATGGTCACATTTATTTTTGAATAAAAAAGTTCTAGTTTGTTAGACGCTTAGGAGCAACAGATGCCCTTCATGCGTAGCAAAATGCCAAAGTACAGGTTACATAGGAAGCAGGCTCTGATTCTCCTGATATTAACCAATTGACTTTTCGAAGGATGTGCCTATAATAAAAGTATATTGTTAACACGGACTGTTACTGGGGAAACCAGGCATGACCGAATTCGATTGCCTTCGTGTAATCGCTTTCGGTCTTTTTTTATTTCTAACGGGGGGGTGAGAACGTTGAAGGTTATCAAAAAAGTGAATAATAACGTGGCCATTGCGATTAATGAGCATAACGAAGAGGTATTCGTGGTGGGCAAAGGTGTAGGGTTTCTCAAAACCCCATATGAGCTGACCGAGACGGATCTGGTGGAGAAAATCTTCGTGGCCCCGAAGAACATTCGGATGTATGACCTGCTGAACAGCATTCCGATTGAGGATATCTATCTCGCGGAGGAAGTGATGAAGCTGGGCAGTGAGATTTTGAACAAAACCTTTAACCCGAATCTGCTTCTCACCCTGTCCGACCATATCAGCTTTGCCCTTTCCCGAACCAGGGAAGGCATCAACATTAAAAATCCTTTGGAGTGGGAAGTGCGGACACTGTATCCGAGTGAGACCCGGGTAGGGGAAGCTGCACTGAAGCTGATTCAGGAGAAAACGAATTTGGCTCTGCCGTCAGCCGAGATCACCCTGCTTGCCCTGCATTTTGTGAATGCACAGGTAGGTTCTGGCGAGATGAGTGATACAACCAAGGTAACTACCGTGACGGGAGAGATCCTTTCCGTAATCAAATACGCACTCAAGATTGATTTTCAAGAGGACTCCATTCATTTCATGCGGTTCGCTACACATATAAGATACTTCATCATGCGGCAGATGAGCGGCAAGTCACTGAAAGATGAGAATGAGTCCCTGTATACGATGGTGAAGGAAAAGTTCCCGAAGGAACTCGCTTGTGTAGAGAAGATTGCGGATTTCCTGAAAACAAACTATGGCTGGACATGTTCCGATGATGAAAAGTTATATCTGATCCTGCACATCCAGCGATTAACCACTAACGAACCAGCAGAATAACAGCTACTCTCCAGGTTCTTCTGTCATCGAAGTGTCAGTGTAAATGCTCCTTAGCTTTAACTAGTAGGACAACTGAATACTCATTAATGGACTGTTACTGATTCGATCAGGCATGACCAAGCGTAGGGAATGACGATTCCCCGGCTTGGTCATTTTTCATATATATCTAATTATCCATCATGAAGCAGAGGAGAACAGGATTATGAATAATAAAGACTTGGCTAAAAACGTGCTTGAGCTCGTTGGCGGCGAGCAAAATATATCCGGACTTACACACTGTGCTACCCGTTTGCGTTTTGTATTGAAAGACGATGGTAAGGCCAATTTGAAGGAGCTGAATCAGCTGGAAGGTGTGCTTAAAGCGCAGAACTCCGGGGGGCAGGTTCAGATCATCATTGGAGCGAAAGTAGATGCTGTTTACAATGAAGTCAAAAACTTAACCTCAGATCGACTTGAAAATTCCGAGGAATCCGCAGCAAGCAGTGGATCGAAGAAAAAACGCAATCCGTTCAATGCGGTACTTGAAACGATTGCCGGTATTTTTACGCCGATCCTGCCAGCACTGGTTGGTTGCGGCATGATCAAATGTTTTGCCACGGTAATGGCAGCACTCGGATGGTTGGAAGGGTCTGGGTTCATGGTCATTATCAATATGATCGGTGACTTGATCTTTTATTTCTTGCCGTTCTTCCTTGCTGTCAGCGCAGCACATAAGTTCAAAACAAATCCCTATCTGGCAGTAGCGCTTGCCGCTGGACTGATGCACCCGACGATTTTGAATGCGGCAGCTAAAATAGCTGAGACAGGTGTGAGCACCGTTGATTTTCTGGGCATGCCGATCCTGTTAATGAAGTATTCATCCTCGGTTATTCCTATTATTCTGGCTGTTTGGATTATGAGTTACTTATATCCACTCGTCAATCGAGTGATTCCTAAGTTTTTGCAAGTGTTGCTTACGCCAATGATCGTGCTGTTTATTATGGTTCCACTTGAACTTATCGTGTTTGGCCCTGTGGGTTCACATATTGGTGACTGGCTGACGAACGGTATTAACTCACTCTTCTCTACCGCGGGTGTTCTGGCAGGAGCGATTCTCGGTTTCTTTAAACCGATTATGGTTATGTTTGGTATGCACTATGCCATCATGCCGATTCAGATTCAACAGGTGGCTACACTGGGTGCAACGGTGCTGATTCCTACAGCACTGGCAGCGAATTTGGCACAAGCTGGCGCGGCCTTTGGTGTATTTGTCCTAACGAAGAACAAAACGATGAAATCTGCTGCGGGATCTAGTGGCATCACGGCGTTATTCGGAATTACGGAGCCAGCAATCTATGGTGTAACGTTGAAATATAAACGCCCTTTCTTCGCAGCTTGTTTGGCTGGTGGTATCGTTGGTGGATTTTACAGTCTGGTTCATACCACGGCTAATGCAATTGCACTTCCAGGTTTATTGGCGCTAGGCACGTACACAGCAGATCGTTACATCTATGTCATCATCGGATGTATTGCTGCAGTGGTATTAGCCTTTGTATTCACCCTGATTGCGGGCATTAAGGAAGATACAGACGGAAGCCCGTCGCAGAAAACTTCTGGCACAGTAAACACCGATCAATCGAATGCAGTGGCAAGCACAGTACAATCAGAAAAGTCTATTTTGAACGACACTTCTTCTTCAGACATGCTCATCGTAAGTCCGATGACGGGTGAGATTAAACCGATCTCCGAAGTAGAGGATCAAGCTTTTGCACAAGAACTGATGGGAAAAGGGATTGCGATCGTGCCAACGGAAGGCAAGGTATATGCCCCGTTTGACGGAGTGGTTGAAGCTCTTTATCGCACGAAACATGCTATTGGCTTAAAGGCAAATAACGGCGTAGAGATTCTGATCCATATCGGGGTAGACACCGTCAGCCTGAAAGGCAAATATTTTAACGCACACATCAAACAGGGAGAGACTATCCAAGCAGGAGATTTGTTGGTGGAGTTTGATCCAGACGGCATTAGATCAGCAGGTTATAACACGATTACATCGATTGTTGTTACTAACATGCAACAATATGGAGATGTGCTCACGACAGCGAGCAGTGGCCCGATCCGGGAGAGCGAAGCATTAATTAAACTTATTCCTTGAATAAAAATACAGGAGGAAATTACAATGACGAATATGAGCAAATCTCATTTTCCAAAAGACTTTTTATGGGGCGGTGCACTGTCTGCTTGTCAGGCAGAGGGTGCTTATGATGTGGACGGCAAGAGCCTGACCATTCCCGAGGTCATGAAGTTTAACGAGAAGAACGACCGCAAGGTAACCAAACAGATTCGGGTGAACTGGGAGATGATTGAGGAAGCTCGAAACGACCCGAATGCGGCGAACTATCCGAAACGGCGGGGGATTGATTTTTATCATCGATTCCGTGAGGATATTGCGTTGTTTGCGGAGATGGGCTTCAAGGTGTTCCGTTATTCGATTGCGTGGGCGAGAGTGTTTCCGGGCGGGGATGATGCTTCTCCAAACGAGAAGGCGTTACAGTTCTACGATCAGGTCATTGATGAATGTTTGAAGCACGGCATGGAGCCGTTGATTACTATTAGCCATTTTGATACTCCGATTGTACTGATGGACAAGTTCGGTGGCTGGTACAACCGCAAGCTCGTGGATCTATATGTGAAGTATTGCGAAGTGCTGTTCAATCGCTACAAAGGAAAAGTGAAATACTGGGTTACGTTCAACGAGATTAATATGAGTGTCAAAGCATCGGCTAAAACGCTCGGTATCATTGATTATGACGCGCCTAATTACGAGGAAATGCTCTTTCAGGGTCTGCACCACCAGTTTGTGGCTGCTTCCAGAGCAACCAGACTGGCACATGAGATTGATCCGAGTAATCAGATTGGCAGCATGGTGGCCTATTTCACCACGTATCCGTACACATGCAAGCCGGAGGACGCGTTACAGATGCAGCAGGATGATCAGATGAAAAATCAGTTTTATCTGGATGTGCTCAACAAGGGAGAATACCCGTACTACAGCAAGACGTATTTTAAAAATAAAGGCATTCATCTCCACATTGAGGATGGAGACCTGGAAGGAATTCGGTCACATACGGCTGACTTTGTAGGCATGTCGTATTACAACTCCATGATCTCCAGCAGCGATACCGAGCAGCTTGAATTAACAGCGGGTAATGTGCACAGCGTGTACAAAAATCCGCATCTACCCGCAAACGAGTGGGGATGGCAGATTGATCCGATCGGTCTGCGTTATACGCTGAATCTAGTCTATGACCGGTATCAAAAGCCTGTGTTTATTTTGGAGAACAGCTCTGGATTTTACGACACACTGAATGAAGATGGCACGGTGAATGATCCCTATCGGATTGATTTTTTAAGCAAACATATCGAACAGATGGGACTGGCCATCGCGGATGGCGTCGAGGTACTTGGGTATACGATGTGGGGTCCGATTGATATGATCAGTTCAGGTACATCGGAGATGAGTAAGCGCTACGGATTTATCTATGTGGATCAGGACGACTACGGTAAGGGTACGCTGAAAAGGATTCGCAAAGACTCGTTCTACTGGTACCAGAATGTAATCCGTACCAATGGGGCAGAACTGTAACCGCATCGCACCTGTATCTATAGTGAAGGTGTGGTTAATTCCTAGTAGTTTCCAAAAGGCTTAAGACTAGAAACGGTAATAAAACAGCACGTACCCATCAGATCATGACGGATACGTGCTGTTTGTGTTGTGTAAATTGTTGCAACATTCATTTATATAAAAGCTCATGGGGGAGCTGAGGTATCTTACAGACCAAGCAATTCTTTGACACTTTCGGCTACGGCTTTGCTGGATTGCGGGTTTTGTCCCGTAACCACACGTCCATCTGTTGTCACATAGGAAGTGTAAGGAGAGGATTTAACGTACTCGGAAGCACGTTCCCGAAGTGCATCTTCGAGCAGGAATGGAACATATTTCGTTTGTTGTGCCAGTTCTTCTTCCTCATTGGTGAAGCCGGACACTTTTTTATCGTTAATCAGAAGCAAGCCATTGGACAGCTTCACATTCAGCAGGGCAGTAACCCCGTGGCACACGCCGGATACTACGCCACCTTTTTCATAAATATCACGTGATAGCGCTTGAAGTTCGGCATTGTCCGGGAAATCCCACATTGTACCGTGTCCACCCGTGAAGTAGATGGCATCGTAGTCGCTTGCGCTTACTTCGCTCGGTTTCAATGTATTTTTCAATTTGTTCATGAAGGATTCGTTCTCGAAATAAGCTTTGGTGCTGGCATCCAGAGAGTCGCCCAGACTTTTCGGATCAAGTGGCACGTTGCCGCCATTCGGGCTAACCAGATCAATCTGCACATTATCGTTATGGTCGAACTCTTCAATGAAGTGAGTGGCTTCACTGAGCCACAGACCTGTAGGTTCATCTTTGGTTGCATATTTATCGACATTGGTCAAAACAACTAATATTTTTTTCATCGTGAAAACCTCCTGTACATGCTTGTAATTTAAATTGTGTAAAATATAATCGTTAACAACTTCATGCAGACAATATACCATACTCATTTGTTAAAGTAAACTAAAACGATGAAATTCGTATAGTTCGTTTATTCTATCTATTTTGTCCAGGCATGGTATACTCATTATATTGTCCAATTTGGAGCAATTGACGCAGCATGAAGGAGGTACCCCCTTGAAACGTTTGGAAAATTCACAAAAACTACTAACCAAAATCATTCCGGTTCTGCGTGCAAAGTCCATCAGTTCCCTGCGCATGGATGACATCGCGAAACATATGGATATCAGCAAGGCAACCCTATATAAATATTTCTCATCCAAAGAGGAAATTATCCAGAACGTACTGAACGTGTATATTGAGGAGATTCATGATTCCCGGGCAACAATGGACGATGATACGATCTCGTACGAGCGTAGATTTCAGATCGCCTATGAGCATGCGATGACCCATGTGTTATATCTGCCCGAGTTCTTTTGGAACGAGGTGAAGAAGCTTTACCCGGAATTATACGAAGGCATTGCTTCCGCTTTGAGGCATCATAGTGAACAGTTATGTTCATTTTTTGAAAAGGGAATAGAACAAGGTATTTTTAATCGCATTAGCCCGGTGTTATACATGATTCAAGATGAAGCTGTGATCCGCAGAATCGCTGAACCTTCGTTTTCCATTACACATGATATGACCATCCGGCAGGGTTTGTTTGACTTCTACATCCTAAAGAAACATCAGTTACTTAACCCGTCAAGGATTAAGAATCTGGATGATCAGCCGGTGAAATCATACATTAACGAACTGATTCAACAGCTATCACGGACGATGTAACTAGCAGATATGAGAGTTTATTGGATGGCTAGCTCTGGATATAACAACGGGAAGTATATATTTTATTTCAAATTTAAAATAAATAGATTTAAAGTCCCAGGTCTTCTGATATAATCATGTCGAAAGATGTCAATTATGACCAGATGTCTTCTACATATTTTGGGAGGTCTACCCTATGAAAAAGTCAACAAAGCTTCTCTCTTCAACAGCTATTGCTGCAATTGCAGCAGTATCGGTTGTCACTTCTGCATCGGCAGCAAGTGCAACTGTGGCAAAGCCCGTTTCTTCATTGTCCGGAGTAAACATCTCCTCTATGGATATTGAAACGGCCTTGATGATGGTGCAGCAGGAGCGCACTAGATTGCTGGATGCTCAATTGCAAACACAAATTCAAGAGGTACAGAACCGCAATCAACAGATTGCTGATCTCAATGCAAAATTGCAAGTGGCTCAGCAAAACGGAGATCAAGCCGCTGTGCAAACATTGAAAGGCCAGATTGATGCCCTCAGCAATTCGCAACAAATGGATATGCTTCGTCTGCAGTCCATGTCTAACAAGCGGAATGAAGCTTTTGATCTCATGACTAATTTCATTAAAAAGATGCAAGACTCCAGATCCTCCATCATCGGTAACATGCGCTAGGACTGGGATCCCAAAACAAGGTTTAGAATGGTACTTTCATCAAGAAGCACAACGTTACAAAAGCAAAAAGAGCGAAGCCGGAATCCACATTCCAAAGCTTCGCTCTTTTTTTATTTTACTCAGCCAGCTTAACCAGACCAGTCCCGGCGACGCGTGAACAAATCCTTCAGTTCATCGGTCGATAGTTCGGTAATCCAGTTCTCGGAGCTGGTGATGATGTTGTCACTAAGTTGTTGCTTGCTCTCCAGCATCTCGTCGATGCGTTCCTCCAGTGTACCGAGGGAGATGAATTTGTGCACCTGTACGTCCTTGGTTTGTCCCATGCGATAGGCCCGGTCTGTTGCCTGGTTCTCCACTGCGGGGTTCCACCAGCGGTCAAAGTGGAAGACATGATTGGCCGCCGTCAGATTCAGCCCAACACCACCAGCCTTGATGGACAGAATGAAGACCGAAGGCTGCTTGTCCGCAGGCAGTGTACGAGATTGAAATTCCTCAATCATGCGATCCCGCGCAGTCTTCGACGTGCCGCCATGCAGGTAGAGTACAGGTTCTTGCAGCTCCTGCCGCAGCACTTGCTGTAACATCTGCCCCATGCCGATATATTGTGTGAAAATCAGGCAGCGTTCGCCCTCGTCACGCAGCTCGCGGACAAGCTCCATCAGCCGTTCCAGCTTGGCCGAGCGGCTGATCAGCATCGCCATGTCCTGCGGACTGTACACGTCATAGGTTGATGTTGCCGGATCATCCGCAGGCAGTTCTTCAGGCAACGTTTCCTTGGTGAGCAACAGCGGATGGTCACACAATTGCTTCAATTGGGTTAACGCGGAGAGAATCGCGCCTTTGCGCTTGATGCCCTCCAGCTCTTTCATTTTATCCATCAGGGCTTGCACCGATTGGTCATATAATGCACTCTGTTCACCTGTAAGGTGAATATACGTTTTCATCTCATTTTTGTCCGGCAGATCGAGCTGGATATTCGGATCTTTTTTCTTACGGCGAAGCATAAAAGGTTTCACCAGTTGTTGCAGATCCTGCATGCGTTGCTCATCCTTATCCTTTTCAATCGCACTGATGAAGCGGGTTTGAAATGCCCGGGCACTGCCCAGATAACCCGGATTAATGAAATCATAGATCGACCACAGTTCGGATAACCGATTCTCGATCGGCGTACCTGTAAGCGCAATGCGATGTTTCGCCGGGAAGCTGCGTACAGCCACGGACTGTTTCGTCTGGGCATTCTTGATATTCTGTGCTTCATCGAGGCAGATAGCAGACCACGTGTAGGTTTCCAACAGTTCCTGATCCAGCGTCGCCGTGGCGTAGGAAGTAATGATAATATCCGACTGTTCGGCTTGCTCCCGGAATTCTTCTCCGTTTAACCGGCGTGCCCCGTAATGCAGACTGACACGGATGGAAGGAGCAAAACGGCTGATTTCCTTCTGCCAGTTCCCGAGTACGGATGTTGGACAAATCAGAAGGGCAGGTGCTTGTCCAGGTAGTCTTGGCTCATGATCTTTAATGTGCAACAAATACGTAATGAACTGAATCGTTTTCCCAAGACCCATATCATCAGCAAGACAAGCGCCTAAGCCGAATCTGCGCAGAAAACCAAGCCAAGCAAAACCTTCCTTCTGGTAGGAACGTAGCTCTGCGTGAAGTCCCTCCGGAACGGGCAGGGAAGGGGCTCCGCCTTGTCCGCCTCCGAGCTGAGCGATGACCCGGTTCAGATGATCATTTAACTCCACCTCAAGCCGGATACTCTCGCTGGTCTGAGATGGCTCTGGCTCCTGTTCGCCCTCGGCCTGTTGACCTTCCTTCCATTTCTGCTTGGCGTATTCCCGCTGCTCATTGTGAAGTAGATGCAGATGCAGAATATCCTGGAAAGAGAGTCCTTGCTCCCGATCTACACCACCCATCGCTCTGCGAATTTGCTCCAGCAGATCGGGGTCGAGCGGAACCCATTCGCCGCGGAATCGGACGAGTCGTTCATTACGGGCGACGAGATCTGCAAATTCTTCTTCACTAAGATCACTATCCCCAATGGCGATGCGCCAGTCAAAATGAATGATGGAGTCCAATCCAAAGAACGATTGGCCCCGCTCGCTGCCTTCCTCCGGTTTTACCTTGGCTCGCAGCTTCGGTTTTTTCTTCCGGGCGGCTTCCCACCAGCCCGGCAATAGAACTTGCCATCCCGCGGCTAGCAAGCGACCGCTCTCCTGGGTCAGAAACTGCCAGGCTTGCTGATCATCCAGCGGGTCGCTCAGAATATCTCGTCTGCCGCTGATCGAACTGCCAAGACGCGGCAGTTGCGCACGCAGCTGATCCAGCCAGCCAGCCGAGCGATCCAGAACAAATGGCGTCCAAGCTTCGGGCCATTCGCCCTCCAGTCGTCCGCGTGAATCCAGCAAGACCGGCACGAGAACGGCAGCGTCCAGCTTGTTCTGCAATACCAAACGCAGTCGCCAGGAGAAGTCGTCCTCGTCCGGCTCCTGCAATTGCAGCATCGGGCGGAAGGGTGCGGCATCGGCTTTCCAGCCGATGGACACCAGCCACGACCGAGCATCAAGGCCGCCTGTTCGCGGAAGCACTCCGCGCTCGGGGAAGAGCTGCGGGAACTCCCGCCGCAGGTCGGTGGCTGCTTCTTCGGAGCTATACCAGCGCTGGAACACAGCGGCGGAGTAAGCTGCGCCAAGTCCTTCAGCGAAACTTTCATCCGTCTGCTGCATGGCTTGGTGAAGTGCAGCCAGATCCTGCTTTTTCAGACTATCCGAGTCCCACGTCCATTGCAGTTGTCCGGCACGATAAGCCTCAAAGCTGGGTACATGCTTGCGATGATCAATAGACGAGGACAGTATCGGGGCTAGTCGGATCAGGTACTCAGCCTGTTCATCCCACTTCCACTCAATATGAATCAGAGTCTTCATCTCTGCAAAGAATGGGAGAACCTCTTCCGCAGGCAACACCACAAGCTCAATCTCTTCAATCTGCCGGATTTCAAGCTCCGTGCCGTAAAAGGAAGGAGCATGCCATGCGAATAGACGCTGCTTCAACGATTGGCCTGACACAAAGTGATGTGTATTCAGCGCACCGTAAAATAGCGCATCGCCATAGCCGGTCAAAGCCACGTGTACCTCAATCGTTTCCGTGTATGGGTGAATTAGACTCATGGTATCAGTTTACCTTTCCGAAGTTCCTCCTGCAGAGCGCGCAATCGGCTGTTACGAACAGCCAGTGCAGTAATAAACTGCTCCCACGGCTCTTCTCGCTTCATTTTTTTATATATTTTGGATAGTCGTTTCAGCAGCTTTACTGCGGCTTTGTAACCATCCCTGTTCTTGTGTGCGATATAACGCTCCACCGCCTGATGATAGAACGGCAACAGCAATTCAGGGGCATCCTTCTCAATGGGTTGCAATACAGCTACTCGGAATTCGAGAGGTTCAGTGCCTGTACTCAGCTGAAAATCAATCCACCTGCGCCACTGCCCCCGAGAATGCATGGCATCCTCATAAGCAGGCCTGGAGTGGGGAAGCATGCTGACCAGCGTGTCCCACATCCGGTGCTCTGCATCAGGGACATGCTGGATTGCAGTATCCCACAATCGCATATAGTCCTGTAAAGGAGCATTGCGGCGACCCGCCAGCAGGGGCCCGAGCTGTACCAGCCATTCGGACAGACGTGTCCATTCAGCTGCATCGGTCAGTGTATGGAGAAAGTACAACAGATGTTCCGGCGGAATGCCATAGGCTGAGCTGCCATGGACAAGTTTCTGCCAAGCTGATGAATCCTGTTCCAGATGGTAGTACATCCAGCTCTGTGCCAGAACAAGCGGTAAGGGTAAAGATCCTTTTCTGACGTTCTTCTCTCCGCCGGGGACAGCTCCTTCTGGCGAAATGATCTTTGCTTCTGCTTCGTTCAGTAGATGAAGTTCTGACTCCAACATCGCCTGTTTACCTTGAAGCCAGGGCACAATCCAGTTCAGCCACAGCTTGGAGTAAACGGGTGAGAAGAACATCATATTAGCTGTCTCCGGCAACATCTCTGTCCGCAAATAAGCCGAAGTTTCTTCGAGCCTTGCCCAGACTTGTTCAAATGCCGTGCCCTTCAATCCGGACAAGTCCAGCGACTGGAGCAGAAGGGTCTCAATTCCTTTTTGGAGAGAGTCTACCGCCAGCTGGGCAGGGTAACTTAAATACACAGGAGTATGCGTAATCGAGTTGCGCGCGGGTGGTATACAGTATCGCATGAGGTAAAGCTGAACATGCAGCTCAAACAGCTGATCCATCGCCACTGACATCTTGGGTTTGATCGCGTATAGTTCATCTGCAGCTTCCTGAATGTAGCCCGTCGTTGCCGTTCCTGTCCCGAGTCGCTTAAGGGTCGCTCGAAATAGTTCATGCCATTCAACAATGTCCATTCCAGCGAGTTCGGTTGCCCGCTCCTTAATTGTGCTATACTGGGGTCCATCCGAGGAGATATTGTCTTGGACAGCCTCCTCTTGTTCCGTAACATCGCTGAAGCTATAAGCTCTCGCAGATGTCGAACCTGCCGGTTTGCTGGTTTGTTTCAAGGCAGTACTTGCATGTGCATTGACCAGTGCAGTAACGGGGCGTCCTTGCTGTTCGGCATAACTCATCAATACAGCAGCCATATGTTTGCATGGAGAGTTAACCGGGCAGGCACAATAACTGGTGGACAAGTCCTGCATACGGAGCACAACCTCGTAAGATTCTGATCCTTGTACCTGGGCGGTAATAGACTGAGCATCGTTGAAATTTATAGATACAACACGTTTCTGTTTATAATATTGGAATCCACGCATGATCGTCAGGTTGTTAAAAAGATCTGCAACTTCACGAATCAGTGCTTGCCACTGCGTGTCATCCATGATCTGATCCTTAGGTATGTTCATCATTCCATCTCCTGGGGTATACATGGTTAACTAATGATGACGTCTTCAACGTCACGGCCTAGAGTTTCAATGCTTCTATCATATCAGTTCTGGAGATGCTCGTGCAGACGTCATCGGAATCTACTGCACGAATACTCCATATTGTGTATGCTTATCTTATAACGTATGTATTCATTTCAGGAGCGGTACTGGCTGCGCGGCAGCCATATGAAGACTATATTCAACAACAGGAGCGAGCATAGAGATGAAAATCCTTACATTAAATGTCCATGCTTGGGCGGAAGAAAACCAACGAACCAAGATCAGTCAGCTGGCTGATTTTATCAATACACATCAATTTGATATCATATCGATGCAAGAAGTGAACCAGCCGATTCAAGAAACGGCTCTGACCCAAGAGGAATTGCAGACGTATACAGCAACCGAAGCGGATGTGACGATCAAAAAAGATAACTACGCTCATGTCCTGCTACAGCAACTAACCGAGACGTATTACTGGACCTGGATTCCAACACATATCGGGTTTCGTACATACGATGAGGGGCTGGCGATTCTAAGCCGGACACCCATTACTCGTTCATTCGGCGAATACGTGTCCCACATGCGGGATTATAACAACTATCGAACACGCAAAATCGTCGGGATTGAGACTACCCTGGAAGGTGAGTCCACATCCACATGGTTTGTGAACGGACATTATAACTGGTGGGATGATGCACAGGAACCTTTTAAGGGGCAATGGGATTTGACCGAGCGTGTGCTTACACCTTATATGCATCAACCGTTGTATCTGATGGGGGACTTCAACAATGTCGCGGAGATTCGTGGACAAGGCTACGATTACATGATGGAACATGGCTGGAATGATCTGTATACGACAGCCGAACAAAAAGACGACGGGGCTACTGTGGTTAAAGCGATTGCCGGCTGGGCGAACAATGAACAACCGCTAAGAATTGATTATATTTTCTCGAATCGTCCTGTTCAGGCGCAGACCTCCAACGTTGTGTTAAATGGTAAAAAGGGACCTGTCGTATCCGATCATTTCGGTGTTGCGGTAGAGATATAAGGATCTTCCGAGTTTATGCTTTTGCACGTACATTCTCTTTCTCGTGTACGCCTGAATGCTATATTCGATCATGTAGATAGAAAGCCTCCGCTCATATTCCGAACAGGGAATGACTGCGGAGGCTCTTGGTGTGTCGTAATAGGGCTATTTTTTATGTAATTCGTGGTGGCTAGGGTTGACTTACTCAAGTTTACTCAAGCGTGAGCATCTGCTCTACAAACTTTTTCAAGTTTGCGCTAGTCTCACTCAGTTGTTCAATACTTTGCATAAATTCAGTCACAAGCTTGGCTTGATCTCCAGTTGCTGTCGTAATCTGGCCAATCTCTTGCTCCATATATTTCATGGAATGCTGCACACTGCCCAGAGAGGTCTCTATATCCGACGCAGCTTGTTTCGTATGATCGGAGAGTTTACGGACTTCACTAGCTACGATGCCGAATCCGGCGCCTTGCTCACCGACACGAGCGGCCTCGATCATTGCGTTTAATCCAAGCAGATTGGTTTGCTCGGAGACTTCACGAATCACGTTAGTGACTTTTGTGACGTTAATCGAATTTTCGGATGCCTTTTGAGAATTTCGCAAAATTTCCTCCGAGGTTGTTGACAGCTGCTCCGAATGAGCTGCAATTTGCTGAATGCCACCAACAAGGGAGTTGATTGTTTTTTCGCTTTCGCTAATCAGCTTTTCCAGTGTAAGGTGATTATCAAGTGCGTAGTTGACCCCCAGGATGCCGACTACTTGTCCGTTTTCTTTTACAGGGATGAGGATGGAATCGAACGGCCTTCCCTGAAGATCACCAGGCATGCGCACAACGGTGCGGGAGTCCTTATTGCTCAGCATTTTGAAATGCTTGTAGTCATCATGTAGTTCGTCGCCGGCTTTTACACCAATATCTAGACTTTGGGCTTCGGAGAAATATAATACCTTTTCATGATCATTGATCGATATGGAGATATCGTCACGGAACATTTGACGTACAAAAGGCATCGTATTGACCAGAGATTCAAGCGTATTCAATATAAATCTGTCCTTTCCAAATTAGTATGGGTTGTTATTAAACTACCTAGTATATATCGGTTGCGTCTCGAATTTCTTTTAACCATGATTGTCACAGGTACCATATATTTCTTGGTTTTGGTAAGCGAAGCGAGGATTTGCGAATACAGTGTAAGCGTAAACAAAAATCTATAGCCACCATGAGCTGTGTCAGTTATACTAGGATTATTAATCGATACGAATGGTAAAAGAAATGCTGTCGCTTGCTCATAAAGGGGTATCCTCATTGAGGTTAAGCGCTATATCTATATCATGAAAATAAGTGAACAACGTCCTGTAAACAAGCATGGGCTTTTATAAGATTGAGAAGTACTTCAACATGAGAGGAATGTGGCATTCAATGACAACGTATTTCAGTGAACCGCAGAGCATGTATTATCGATTCGGAGAAGATCAGGAGCAGGTATTGAAGGTGCTTGCCGAGAGATATATTGGTGCCAATGCACAGGCCGATTTTGTGTACCGTGCGTTTCAGCAATCCGGCATTTTGCAAAATGATAAAGGGCTCTATGATCTGAATCTTGGTAAACGCTTTCCAGACGCGCCGAAAGATCATATCTCCTACGCCGCAGCGCTGGTATGGGGGGATGAGAACCGTAATCTCGATGTGCTGGTACGTTGCTATGGACCGGTACGTTTTTATTTTAACAACGAGTTGATCTACCGTTCTACGGTCATTGATGAGATAACGCCAGATGCCACGGTGAAGCTTGGAATCGACATCGAGCCCGGCTGGAATACCGTGTGGCTGGAGATGAAAAACACCCCTGCCGGATTCGGATGCCAGTTCGGTTCCGATGAAGGCAAAGTACGTATTTTGAATGTACTTGCTCCTTTTCAAGAGCGTTCGGGGCAAGCGGGATGGGTCTTCTCTGAACCTGTTACATCTGCACAAGCCCAGCCAAACCTGCTCGCGAGTCAAGGAGAGAGTAATCTAAAATGGTTGCCAGAGACCCAGTGGTCTGCTTCCGAACAGAATAAATCGGCTTTGGAACGAATCTATGGACTGCTTCCAGGCAGACACGCTTATGCATGGACGAATCTGAACAATCGTGATACCTCTGGACGTCCGGTTCGATTATCTGGACAATCCTCTGGTCCAATACAGATCTGGCTCGGGGACAAGTCAGTTGCAACAATAAAAAACGCAGGATCGTTCGAAGTGGAGGTTGAAGCCACATTTGGCCGAAATGATCTTCTGGTACGAAGTGAATGTCAAGCTGGTGCTGGCTCATGGGGATTTGACCTGAAAGCTTCTGTCGGTAAAGAGTCTCTTCAGTTGGAGCTTCCGCAACGAGTGCAGGGAGCATTGGAAGAATGTTGGTTCTATGCAGGTCCATTTGAATCTGGAGCCGAGCCAGAACTTGCAGATTTGATGCGTTTGGATCGTGTGTACCGGACTAATGCAGGACAACAAGGCACAGGAACGAGCGGCGTTTCGCAAGCAGGGCGGACGTACTGGCGTTTGGATCGGCCGGATACGTTCATCCGACCTTATTATGAAAATGCGATGCTGAGCAATAAATGGACCGTGGGTAGTGTAACCAACTATGGACGTTGGGATTACCCGCTGGGTGTTACCGTCTATGGCCTGCTCCAGGCAGGACGATATATGCAAAGAACAGATATTACCCGTTATGCCGCAGAACATGTACAGTCATGCACTCAGATGTATGAGTATTCTCTATGGGATCGTGAGCAGTATGGTTTTCCTTCTATTAATCAGCAGTTAATTATGTTGAAGATGTTGGATAACTGTGGTTCCTTCGGCTCAGCGATGCTGGAATCATATACGGAATGTAAGGAACCAACCTTCCTTCCCATTGCTGAACGAATCGCGGACTTTATGCTTAACCGTTTGGAGCGTCAAACGGATGGGGCGTTCTATCGAACATGTGCTGGGGAATATGCCGAGAATACGATGTGGGCAGATGACCTTTACATGAGTACACCGTTCCTTGTGCGGTATGCTCGTGTGACAGGGAAATCCGAAGCACTCGATGAAGCGGCCAAACAGTTTTCGTTGTATCGCAAATATTTGTTTATGCCTGAATACAAGATCATGTCTCATGTATATGATTTCAAATATAAACAGGCGACTCAGATTCCTTGGGGGCGTGGTAACGGGTGGACTCTTTTCTCCCTGACAGAAGTACTGGAGGCATTGCCTGAAGACCACGCGGAGCGTCCCGCTTTAATCGAGTTTTTCAACGAGCTATGCGAGGGTTATGCAGCACTGCAAAGTGAGAGCGGGCTCTGGCATCAAGTATTGAATCATTCGGAAACGTATCTGGAAGCCTCCTGTACAGCTATGTTTGCGTATGGTTTCGCACGTGGTGTGCGTTTCGGCTGGTTTAAAGATCCTTCGGCATACGTTACGGCAGCTCAGCGGGCTTGGAAGGGACTGGTGAGCAACGCCATTGACCGTCAAGGGAACGTTCACGGCGTATGTAGCGGATCAAGATATGCATTCACAGCTGAATACTACGATCAAGATTTGCGGACGGTTACCAATGACAACCATGGCATTGGGATCATGATGCTGGCTGGAACAGAGGTAGCCAAAATGGAGAAACATTTATCGGAGCGCACGGCGAAGTCTACAGCGTCTACTGTACATTCCGGATAGAACGAGGTTGTATCAGCTTCCCACCTGCTTCATTTTTTAGGTTTGTTCATCATGAAGAGATAAGCGCCACCGGGAATGTGGTTTCCGGTGGTTTTTCTTTCCTGTGAACCCCTTACTTTTTTGACAGGATAGCTTACTTTTGTTTATGTCATGTACAGAGACAGGCGATTACAATAGTTTTGTAAGCGATTTCATATAAGCAAAAAGGGGAGGAAATTCATTCATGATCATCACCAAAAAGTGGGTAACCCTGTTCTGCCTGTCCCTGTTATTATTCGCTACAGCCTGTTCTGGAGGAACCTCAAGCACACCGGCATCTTCCGGTGATTCAGGCCAAGGCGGTACTTCTGACAAAATTGAACTGCGCATGACCTGGTGGGGGTCACAGACCAGACATGATCTGACAACCAAAGTGATCAAACTGTTTGAAGAGAAACATCCAGGCATTACAATTAAAGCTGAATATTCGGGCTGGGATGGATATTTTGACAAACTTACGACTCAGGTTGCCGGTTCGAACGCTCCGGATATCATCCAGATGGACTACGCGTTTCTGACGGACTTTGCACGGCGCGGTGCTTTGCTTGACCTGACGCCATATGCAGATAAAGAGCTGCGAATCAAAGACCACGACAAGAGCATGATTACAGCCGGATCGATCGACGATAAACTATATGCCATCACCCTTGGGGTGAATGCGCCAGGTGTCATTTATGACGCAACATTATTCCAGCAACTGGGCATTGAAGAGCCGAAGGAAAGCTGGACATGGGACGACTTCTCAGCGATAGCAGCCAAGATTGCTGCAGCGAAGGGAGACGGATTCTACGGTTCGGCTGACATTTCCGGTGCTACGAATATGTTTGAGGTATTTGTACGCCAGTCCGGTAAAGGGTTGTTTGAGGATGGCACCATGACAGCAACAAGTGACCAATTGAAAGAGTGGTTTGAGATGTGGGCTGCATTGCGTGAGAACAGAGGAGCTACATCCGCTGAAGTCGCTGCTTCCACAACCAATGCACTCGAAACCAGACCGATTTCTTTGGGTACAGCGGCTATGGACTTTGCGTGGTCCAACCAACTGCTTACGTTCCAACAAGTGAACAAAAACCAGGATCATAAGCTTGGCATTCAAGTGTTGCCACATGGTGTGAACGAACAACGGATCGGTGAGTATCTGAAGCCAGGCCAGTTCCTGTCCGGTTATGCCAAATCCAAACATCCAAAAGAAGTAGCTATGTTCATTGACTTTATGGTGAATGACCCTGAAGCGACAGCGATTCTTGGATCAGAGCGCGGTGTGCCAGTCAATGCGAGTATCCGTGAGCAGATGCAGCCGAAGCTGTCAGATGCAGAGAAAGTCATTTTCCAATTCATTGATACGGTATCCAAACATTCCAGTGAAATTAGCCCGCCATACCCGCAAGGTTTTGCTGAAGTGGACACGAGTTTCAAAAGTGCAAGCGAACAGATCGCTTTTGGTCAAGGTAGTATGACAGACATCATTGCCCAGTTTATTGAGGGCGCCAAAGCAACGCTTGGATCAAGCCAGTAAAGAGAATAGAACTTGTAGCTATAGACGAGTTTTACCTGTATCTGTATTTGTAGATATGTCTACAAGATATATCTACAAATACACCTGGCGGAAACCGTTCCGATGAATTCAAATCCTGCGGGGAGGTTGCGAAAATGACGACATCACAGGTCAGTCAAGCCAGAATCGAGAAAGTAGCCGCCCGGCGCATGAAACGTCGATACGCCCATAATGGAGCCGCTCTGCTCTTTCTCGCTCCTTGGCTTGTCGGATTAGTATTTCTGACCCTGGGTCCCATGCTTGCTTCGTTATACATTTCCTTTACCGATTATAGTATTCTTGCCGCTCCAAACTGGGTCGGTCTGAATAACTACGTCACCATGTTTACGTCTGACAAGCTGTTCACCAAGTCACTTCAGGTGACATTTACTTACGTTGCTGTCTCCGTCCCACTCAAACTGATTTTTGCCTTATTTGTCGCGATGCTGCTCAACAAAGGCATTCGCGGACTTGGCATATACCGCACCGTGTATTACATCCCTACATTGCTGGGAGGCAGCGTAGCTATCGCAATGTTGTGGCGCAAAATGCTGGGCGGTGACGGATTGCTCAACAGCGTACTGGCGATGGTAGGCATTAAAGCACCTGACTGGGTGGCTAATCCGAAGTACGCACTGTATTCCATTGTTCTGTTGTCTGTATGGCAGTTCGGTTCATCCATGATCATCTTCCTGGCAGGACTCAAACAGATTCCACCGGAGTATGATGAAGCGTCTGCGGTAGACGGTGCGGGTCCGATGCGGAGATTTTTCTATATCACGTTGCCGATCCTGTCACCTGTCATCTTCTTTAACTTAGTTATGCAGCTGATTACGTCCTTTCAATCGTTCACACAGGCCTTCATTATCAGTAACGGCAGCGGGGGTCCTGTAAATTCCACATTGATGTACTCTCTCTATCTGTACAAAAAAGGGTTCTCCTTCTTTCAGATGGGTTATGCTTCTGCCATGGCGTGGGTGCTGGTAATCCTGATCGGCGTATTTACATTGCTCGTATTCCGCAGCAGCAAGTTGTGGGTACACTATGAGGATGGTGGAAAATCATGATTGGACAACGTAACTCCGTAGCATGGATTGTCACCAAACATGTACTGATTTCAGGTATTGCCCTTGTGATGCTCTATCCTGTTCTGTGGATGCTGGGCAGCTCGTTCAAGCCGGGGCACATGATTTTTACAGAAACTTGGTTCTGGCCAAAGGAATGGAATTGGCAAAATTACATGACGGGCTGGTCCGGCGCTCAGGGGAATGCCTTTTCCAAATTTCTGACCAACTCCATCGTTCTGTCGCTTGGAGCCGTGCTGGGCAATGTGATCTCCTGTTCGATGGCGGCCTATGCCTTCGCCCGGCTAAACTTCCGCTTCAAAGCGATCTGCTTCGGGCTAATGCTGATGACGATTATGCTACCGCACCACGTTACGCTAATCCCGCAGTATATTCTCTTTAATCAGTTGGAGTGGGTGAATACGTACTTGCCACTTGTTGTACCAAAATGGTTGGCAACTGACGCGTTTTTCATCTTCCTTATGGTACAGTTTTTCCGGGGATTGCCGCGAGAACTGGATGAAGCAGCGACGATCGACGGTTGTGGCCCGGTAAGAATCTATACCAAAATCATTATCCCGCTCGCTTTTCCGGCACTGGTAACGACGATGATCTTTACGTTTTTGTGGACATGGGATGATTTCTTCAGTCAATTGATCTACCTGAGCGATGTAAGCAAGTACACCGTTCCGCTGGGACTACGTCTGTTCCTGGATTCGAGCTCACAGTCCGATTGGGGTCCGATGTTTGCCATGTCTGTTTTATCCCTTGTGCCATGTTTTATCGTATTTATCGTGTGTCAGAAGTACTTCGTGGAAGGAATCGCGACCTCTGGGCTCAAAGGGTAATTCCAAGACGAAACGAGTTGATTCCGAGTGCGAAAAACAAGATGGTCTGCCTACATTCTTCAAAAGTTGCAACAAAGCAAGCTCTCCACATTGATGGTGACTTGCTTTATTGCGTTTAATTTGCTGCTTGTCTCCATTATTGTATGGCTGGCTTACCAATCCTTCTCTGCGGTCACATTTACCGAAATCAGTAAAGCACGTCTTGCTCTTTTGAATGAGAGCACCAGGCGGGGCTTTGATTTTATTACTGGGGTAACGGGCACGTCCTATGGGCTCGCAAGCAACAGGGAGTTGTCTAACTTGCTGGATACATCCAATACGGGCAGGTTGGCACAGATTCATCAGCGGAGAGAGGTTTCAAAAATTCTGGATCATACCATGGTGGTGAGTGATGGGATTACCTCGATTGAGCTGTATACGGATGCCTTTAATGAAGTAACGGTGACGATGGCTGATCGTATTTTTCCTGTAGATGCTATATCGAATGATTCCTGGTTTGCCGCACTGGAGAAGGCGGACGCAGCTTGGGTCCCGCTTCGTGAGAATGAATCGGGACAATCCTTGGTTGGGTATGCACAGCGGATCTATGATAGTCGAGGCGGGACGGTCGCTTATGTGCTCATTCGTCTAAGCAGAGCGGATATCGTACGCAGGTTTGCCGATGTTCCAATGGTGCTCGATGGCAAAGTGCTACTGGTGGATACCGCCGGCAATGTGGTGATGCAGATGGGGAAGGCTGATCCGTCAGGGGGAAGTACAGGTCAGTCCGATCAAGAAGATCAATCACGTCCCGAAGAAAAGCAGACCATAGCTCAAGGAACGGTGGACGGGACTGACCCATCATCTTCTATTATAGATAGTGCCTGGATTCAGGAGCATGCGCGGCCTGGAGAAGATGGATTCGAAGTGGTATCAGGTCAACCGGGTGGAGCAGAGTTGGTGCTGTACTCCAGACCTGCTATGCTTCAGTGGCGTCTTGTGCAGACGATTCCTGTCTATACCTTGTTATCCCCGGTGCGCCAAGCAGGCTGGCAGATTCTCGGCATCGCCGTCCTTGGATTGTTATGCTCGGCTGTGCTTGCTTATTTATTTGTACGGCAGATTATTCGGCCTCTGCGCCAACTGATCAAACGAATGAGACAGCTTGAAAAAGGGGACTTCGATACGCGTGTAAAACTGTCGTTTACAGAGGAGTACGCCCATCTGGCCTATGGTTTTAACCATATGGCTTCACAGCTTACGATGCTGATGGAGCAGGTCAAGGAAGAGAGTCGAGCGAAACGGGAAGCACAAACCAGCTTGCTTGAGGCTCAGATCAAACCTCATTTCTTATACAATACGCTGGATATGATTCACTGGCGTGCGCTTGATTATGAAGCCAAGGACATCAGTCGTATGATTGTGCAATTGAGCAAGCTGCTGCGGATCGGGCTGAGCGGGGGCAGATTGTTTATCCGTGTAAGGGATGAATTAGAGCATGCCCGTTGTTACGTCAGCATTCAATCTGAACGCTTACCGTTCTCGATTCAATATGAGGAGCGGATCGACCCACGTATACGTGGGTGTCACATTCCCAAGATCATCTTGCAACCCTTTATTGAAAATGCTGTGATGCATGGGTATCCATTGGAAGGAACATTGCGTATCCAAGTATGTATTGCCCCGGCGGAAGGGGCTGTTGCTGATATCACCATTCGAATCACGGATAATGGACAAGGTTTGCCGGAGGATTGGAACATGGAGGATGCACGAGGTATCGGTGTTCGTAATGTACATCAACGTATTCAGTTGTATTGTGGACAAAGGTATGGCGTGCAACTACGGAATGGAAGTTCAGGCGGTGTCGAGGTGGAGATTACACTACCGCGCATTGAGACCGAAGAGCAATTAAATCTGTGGCTGGACGGTGAAAAATGATGAAAACCATTATGCTTGTCGATGACGACCCGCATATTATTAAAGCGCTGACCGAGCATATTAACTGGCCCTCCCTGGGCCTGAGTATTGCTGGTACAGCTGCGAGTGGAGTGGATGCACTTGAGCTGTTCCAGCGCGTGCGTCCGGATCTTGTCATGACCGACGTGTACTTGCCGGGCATGACTGGACTTGAAGTCACGCAGGAGTTGCGGCGTGACTATCCCCACTTGCCGATTATCATCCTTAGTGGATATGACGAGTTCGAAAACGCCAGAGCGGCTATGCGCTGGGGCGTGAATCACTTTTTGCTAAAGCCAGCGGAGGTGGAAGAGATTGAGTCAGTGCTACGGGAAGTGTTGCTGGAACAAGATGTGCGAGAGCGGCGAGAGCGGCTGGAGCGGACGTATAAACAAGAAGCGGGAAGAGTGCTCCCTTACTTACGCAAACAGTTTCTTCATGAATTGCTGACCACACGTTATCGAGCGGACGAATTGCCCGAGGCACGGATGGATTATATCGGGTTTCAAATCTATGATAAGGTTCGTGCAGTCAGTTTGCAGTTGAATCGTCCGGGTTTTATGACACGTATGAAAGAGCGAGACTGGCAACTGTTACGTTATGGAGCGGCGGATATCATCCAGGAAACAGTGAAGCAACAGACTGCTGAGATGGCGAATTGCCAAGTGGAGGTTGTGGATTATTCGGATCAGGTATTTGTACTCGTTATGCTTGGAGACAAGGATTATTTTGAGGACTTGCAGGCTCTCGTAGGTCGGATGATTGATCAGATCTTTACGTATCTGAAAATTGAAGTTAGCGCCGGCATTGGTCGGGTGAAAGAGCATCCCTGCGAGGTCATCGATTCTTATCTGGAGAGCAGGGAAGCGGTAGAACGAGCGGAGTTTCAGGGTGGGAACCGCATTTATCATGTGGAGACATCGGAAGAGGTGGAGCGAAGCGCGACAGATTATTCATTGTTGCTTCATCAATGGGATGAGGCGTGGGCCGATCTACGGATTGATCAGGCGGAGGAGGTCTGGCTTCAATTATTCCATTCGCTACAAGAGGGGAACTGTGCAAGCATTCAGGATGCCCAGGTGGTAGCGGTTAGTTTATTTGATACGATGATGCATAGCTGGAAAAAGCAACAGCCGATGCTGACACCGCCTCTCACGATGAGTGACTTCCTGCGTGAAATTCAGTCTAAATATGCTTTGCATGATCTGATAAACTGGATGGATGGCGTCATTAAGGGATGGCTGGAGCAGATCCGCAAGGAGATGGGCGAGAAGAAAAGCAACAAACTTATCGCTCAAGTGAAACAATACGTTGAGGAACATTACGCAGAGGAGATCAGTTTCGAGGCCATTGCCAAAGGTCTTTTTGTGCATCCCAAGTATTTAAGTCAACTATTCAAAAGGGTAACCGGAGAGAATTTCGTCAGCTACCTGAACGGATACCGTATCCAGCGGGCAGTGGAGCTACTGCAGTCGGGACATTATATGGTGTACGAAGTCAGTGAAATGACGGGGTTCCGCAATGCGACGTATTTTAGTCAGGTGTTCAAGATGTTGACGGGGAAAAGCCCGTCAGAGATTGGCTGAGTGGATTAGTTGTCAGTCTGGCAGGTTGAAGATTCGGGATTCTAAGTCAGATCGAGTGAGGTTGGCGCACCGAACAGAGCAGTATATAGAAGAGAATAAGGCAAGGTGAGTGTGGAATGTAGCCTAAACAGAGTTGATGATGTTGTTAATGTTAAGCGTGAAAGGTGTGAGAGAGGCGAGATGATCATTGATGATCAGGAGTACCTAGTCAAAGGAATGCAATATACCATTCGTTCAGCCGTGGAAAAGGATGTAGATACGTTGTGCTCACTTCGTGTACAGCTAGACGGTGAGACGGATAATATGGATCGTGAAGCGGGCGAAGCCTACATTGATGCTTCGGGGTTCCAAGAGTTGATTCGCATGGATACCGCAAAACGTAACAATCTGTTTCTGGTTGCTGTGGCATCAGGTGACATTGTCGGGTACTGCAGGTGTGCTGGATCTGAGTTGAAGCGTTTTTCGCATCAGGTCGAGTTTGGGGTATGTGTTGCCCGTTCCTTCTGGGGATATGGTATAGGAAGAGAGTTACTGAAATCGTCCTTACATTGGGCGGATGAACAAGGGATCGAAAAGGTAACGTTAAAGGTACTTTCAACGAATGATAAAGCGATACGATTATATAAGATGAGTGGTTTTGAGATTGAAGGAGTCCTCAAGCGAGATCGAAGGCATGCGGATGGAGAGTATTACGATACAGTGATGATGGCCAGATTTCCCGATGGAACGAGATAACATATGAAATTAGGGGTCTTTGCTTAGTAGCTAGAATACACGGAACAAATGTTACCATAGATAGTTTTATCCCTAATGCTAGATGGAAGGGTTGTATGATTAATACAAGCTAGCTGAGAATAAACATTTAAAAAATAAGAGCTGGTCTAGTATCACAGGATTCCTTGGATAAATTTAAATGATGAGTATTTTATAAGGTGTATTTCATGTGTAGCTGAAACGAGTAGGGTAAGTAAAGGAATGTAGTGTGTGAGGGCAGTTTCAATTATCATTATAGAAGCAGGCTGATGTTATATGGTTTTGATCTAATGTCGACATATAGATGGGATATTTTGCAAGTTGCAAAAAGGTTGTATGTTATGATATATTCTAAATCCGGCCAAGAAAACACAGTTTACACGGTGCGGCAAGCAAATAAAAACAAGCTTCAAAAGAAACTTGAAAAAAAGAGCTTGCAAAGTTGGTTCGGAAGTGGTATGATATAAAAGTTGCTGAAGCGAATGAGTGACGGTGACTGAATACGTTTGATCTTTGAAAACTGAACAACGAGTGAGTAAACATTCTGCTTGCAGAATGACGTGAAGGTTTTTGGTACATGCCATCTGGCTGTATGGAAACTGGAACACAAATGAGATGTTTAATCTCGTCAGATTCAAAATGAGCTTATCGCTCTTTTCAATAACTTTATTGGAGAGTTTGATCCTGGCTCAGGACGAACGCTGGCGGCATGCCTAATACATGCAAGTCGAGCGGACTTGAAGAGAAGCTTGCTTCTCTGATGGTTAGCGGCGGACGGGTGAGTAACACGTAGGCAACCTGCCCTCAAGCTTGGGACAACTACCGGAAACGGTAGCTAATACCGAATACTTGTTTTCTTCGCCTGAAGAGAACTGGAAAGACGGAGCAATCTGTCACTTGGGGATGGGCCTGCGGCGCATTAGCTAGTTGGTGAGGTAACGGCTCACCAAGGCGACGATGCGTAGCCGACCTGAGAGGGTGATCGGCCACACTGGGACTGAGACACGGCCCAGACTCCTACGGGAGGCAGCAGTAGGGAATCTTCCGCAATGGGCGAAAGCCTGACGGAGCAATGCCGCGTGAGTGATGAAGGTTTTCGGATCGTAAAGCTCTGTTGCCAGGGAAGAACGCTTGGGAGAGTAACTGCTCTCAAGGTGACGGTACCTGAGAAGAAAGCCCCGGCTAACTACGTGCCAGCAGCCGCGGTAATACGTAGGGGGCAAGCGTTGTCCGGAATTATTGGGCGTAAAGCGCGCGCAGGCGGTCATGTAAGTCTGGTGTTTAATCCCGGGGCTCAACCCCGGATCGCACTGGAAACTGTGTGACTTGAGTGCAGAAGAGGAGAGTGGAATTCCACGTGTAGCGGTGAAATGCGTAGAGATGTGGAGGAACACCAGTGGCGAAGGCGACTCTCTGGGCTGTAACTGACGCTGAGGCGCGAAAGCGTGGGGAGCAAACAGGATTAGATACCCTGGTAGTCCACGCCGTAAACGATGAGTGCTAGGTGTTAGGGGTTTCGATACCCTTGGTGCCGAAGTTAACACATTAAGCACTCCGCCTGGGGAGTACGGTCGCAAGACTGAAACTCAAAGGAATTGACGGGGACCCGCACAAGCAGTGGAGTATGTGGTTTAATTCGAAGCAACGCGAAGAACCTTACCAGGTCTTGACATCCAACTAACGAGGCAGAGATGCGTTAGGTGCCCTTCGGGGAAAGTTGAGACAGGTGGTGCATGGTTGTCGTCAGCTCGTGTCGTGAGATGTTGGGTTAAGTCCCGCAACGAGCGCAACCCTTATATTTAGTTGCCAGCATTTTGGATGGGCACTCTAGATAGACTGCCGGTGACAAACCGGAGGAAGGTGGGGATGACGTCAAATCATCATGCCCCTTATGACCTGGGCTACACACGTACTACAATGGCCGGTACAACGGGCTGCGAAATCGCGAGATGGAGCCAATCCCAACAAAGCCGGTCTCAGTTCGGATTGCAGGCTGCAACTCGCCTGCATGAAGTCGGAATTGCTAGTAATCGCGGATCAGCATGCCGCGGTGAATACGTTCCCGGGTCTTGTACACACCGCCCGTCACACCACGAGAGTTTATAACACCCGAAGTCGGTGGGGTAACCGCAAGGAGCCAGCCGCCGAAGGTGGGATAGATGATTGGGGTGAAGTCGTAACAAGGTAGCCGTATCGGAAGGTGCGGCTGGATCACCTCCTTTCTATGGAGAATCGTTTCCCGCGTGGAAACATTCAAATATGCAGCTTAGCTGCAAACCACTCACTCGTTGCTCAGTTTTGAGAGCTCAAACTCTCAAACAGCTTGTTTATTATGAAGCTTGTTCTTTGAAAACTAGATATCGAAACGAAACAAACGCGAATTAGAACATTCCTTTAAGCTGATCTTGTGTAAACAAGTGAAGTGTTTTATAAGGTAGATTGCTGGAGCGAGTGATCGAAATGGAACGACTTTTGGCTTTGCGCAAGCAAACCAAGGGAAGTGACAGCTCGAACACGAGCGCAATGGTTAAGCTACTAAGAGCACACGGAGGATGCCTAGGCGCTAGGAGCCGATGAAGGACGTGGCGAACAACGAAACTGCCTCGGGGAGCTGTAAGCAAGCTTTGATCCGGGGATGTCCGAATGGGGAAACCCAGCTGGGGTAATATCCAGTTACTCATAACTGAATACATAGGTTATGTAGAGGCATACCAGGGGAACTGAAACATCTAAGTACCCTGAGGAAGAGAAAACAATAGTGATTCCGTCAGTAGCGGCGAGCGAACGCGGAGAAGCCCAAACCAAAGAGCTTGCTCTTTGGGGTTGTGGGACGTCTCACATGGAGTTACAAAGGAACCGGTTAAGCGAAGAGGTCTGGAAAGGCCCGCCAAAGAAGGTAAAAGCCCTGTAATTGAAAGTCTGTTCCCTCCGAGACGGATCCCGAGTAGTGCGGGGCACGTGAAACCCCGTATGAATCCGGCAGGACCATCTGCCAAGGCTAAATACTTCCTAGCGACCGATAGTGAAGCAGTACCGTGAGGGAAAGGTGAAAAGCACCCCGGAAGGGGAGTGAAATAGAACCTGAAACCGTGTGCTTACAAAAAGTCAGAGCCCGTTTTAGGGGTGATGGCGTGCCTTTTGTAGAATGAACCGGCGAGTTACGTTCCCGTGCAAGGTTAAGGTGAAGAGCCGGAGCCGCAGCGAAAGCGAGTCTGAATAGGGCGAATGAGTACGTGGACGTAGACCCGAAACCGGGTGATCTACCCCTGTCCAGGGTGAAGGTGCGGTAACACGCACTGGAGGCCCGAACCCACGCATGTTGAAAAATGCGGGGATGAGGTGGGGGTAGCGGAGAAATTCCAATCGAACTCGGAGATAGCTGGTTCTCCCCGAAATAGCTTTAGGGCTAGCCTCGGAAAACAGAGTCGTGGAGGTAGAGCACTGATTGGGTGCGGGGCCCGCAAGGGTTACCAAGCTCAGTCAAACTCCGAATGCCATAGACTTACTTCCGGGAGTCAGACAGTGAGTGCTAAGATCCATTGTCAAAAGGGAAACAGCCCAGACCATCAGCTAAGGTCCCCAAGTGTGTGTTAAGTGGGAAAGGATGTGGAGTTGCACAGACAACCAGGATGTTGGCTTAGAAGCAGCCACCATTGAAAGAGTGCGTAATAGCTCACTGGTCGAGTGACTCTGCGCCGAAAATGTAACGGGGCTAAACACACCACCGAAGCTATGGCTTGATGCTTTGCATCAGGGGTAGGGGAGCGTTGTATAAGGGTTGAAGGTGTACCGTAAGGAGCGCTGGACATTATACAAGTGAGAATGCCGGTATGAGTAACGAAAAGATCAGTGAGAATCTGATCCGCCGAAAGCCTAAGGGTTCCTGAGGAAGGCTCGTCCGCTCAGGGTAAGTCGGGACCTAAGGCGAGGCCGAAAGGCGTAGTCGAAGGACAACAGGTCGAAATTCCTGTACCACCGTAAATCGTTACGAGCGATGGGGGGACGCAGTAGGGTAGTGACGCAGGCTGATGGATGCCTGTCCAAGCAGTAAGGCTGGTTAGTAGGCAAATCCGCTAACCGTAAGGCTGAGCTGTGATGGGGAGTGAAAATTACAGTAGCGAAGGTCATGATCTCACACTGCCAAGAAAAGCCTCTAGCCAGATGAAGGTGCCCGTACCGCAAACCGACACAGGTAGGCGAGAAGAGAATTCTAAGGCGCGCGGAAGAACTCTCGTTAAGGAACTCGGCAAAATGACCCCGTAACTTCGGGAGAAGGGGTGCCCCGGTAGTGTGAATAGCACGAGGGGGCCGCAGTGAAAAGGCCCAAGCGACTGTTTAGCAAAAACACAGGTCTGTGCGAAGCCGTAAGGCGAAGTATACGGGCTGACGCCTGCCCGGTGCTGGAAGGTTAAGGGGAGTGGTTAGGGAGTAATCCCGAAGCTGTGAACCGAAGCCCCAGTAAACGGCGGCCGTAACTATAACGGTCCTAAGGTAGCGAAATTCCTTGTCAGGTAAATTCTGACCCGCACGAATGGCGTAACGACTTGGGCGCTGTCTCAACGAGAGATCCGGTGAAATTTTAATACCTGTGAAGATGCAGGTTACCCGCGACAAGACGGAAAGACCCCATGGAGCTTTACTGCAGCTTGATATTGAATTTGGGTACGATCTGTACAGGATAGGTGGGAGCCTTTGAAGCGTGAGCGCCAGCTTGCGTGGAGGCACCGTTGGGATACCACCCTGATCGTATCTAGGTTCTAACCTGGTACCGTAAACCGGTGCGGGGACAGTGTCAGGTGGGCAGTTTGACTGGGGCGGTCGCCTCCTAAAGAGTAACGGAGGCGCCCAAAGGTTCCCTCAGAATGGTTGGAAATCATTCGAAGAGTGCAAAGGCATAAGGGAGCTTGACTGCGAGACCTACAAGTCGAGCAGGGACGAAAGTCGGGCTTAGTGATCCGGTGGTACCGCATGGAAGGGCCATCGCTCAACGGATAAAAGCTACCCTGGGGATAACAGGCTTATCTCCCCCAAGAGTCCACATCGACGGGGAGGTTTGGCACCTCGATGTCGGCTCATCGCATCCTGGGGCTGAAGTAGGTCCCAAGGGTTGGGCTGTTCGCCCATTAAAGCGGTACGCGAGCTGGGTTCAGAACGTCGTGAGACAGTTCGGTCCCTATCTGTCGTGGGCGTAGGAAATTTGAGAGGAGCTGTCCTTAGTACGAGAGGACCGGGATGGACGTACCGCTGGTGTACCAGTTGTTCCGCCAGGAGCACCGCTGGGTAGCTATGTACGGACGGGATAAGCGCTGAAAGCATCTAAGCGTGAAGCCCCCCTCAAGATGAGATTTCCCAGTATGTAAGACCCCTTGAAGACGACGAGGTAGATAGGCTGGGGGTGGAAGTGCAGCAATGCATGGAGCTGACCAGTACTAATCGGTCGAGGGCTTATCCAATAGCAAGTTTTAAATCGCGTACGTTTCGTTTCGAATCTAGTTTTCAGAGAACAACACTCTGAATGAAGTGGAAATCGGTACATCACGGAATGTGTGTATGATTTTCAGTTCTGAATGAATGGAAGAAGCTATGCTTCGACCAATCGCGTTTGGTGGCGATGGCGGAGGGGTTCCACACGTACCCATCCCGAACACGACCGTTAAGCCCTCTAGCGCCGATGGTACTTGGACCGCAGGGTCCTGGGAGAGTAGGACGCCGCCAAGCGGAACCCCAATGGGGTATTTTTTTTCGAATGATAGGGGCCTTTAGCTCAGTTGGTTAGAGCGCACCTCTGATAAGGGTGAGGCCGGTGGTTCGAGTCCACCAAGGCCCATAGTAACTTCATAAGAAATACATGTATGGGGCCATAGCTCAGCTGGGAGAGCGCCTGCCTTGCAAGCAGGAGGTCAGCGGTTCGATCCCGCTTGGCTCCACCATTTTCCCTGATAGCTCAGTTGGTAGAGCACTCGACTGTTAATCGAGTTGTCACAGGTTCGAGTCCTGTTCGGGGAGCCAGTAAGGCCCGTTGGTCAAGGGGTTAAGACACCTCCCTTTCACGGAGGTAACAGGGGTTCGAATCCCCTACGGGTCATATTTTCGGAGGCTTAGCTCAGCTGGGAGAGCATCTGCCTTACAAGCAGAGGGTCGGGGGTTCGATCCCCTCAGCCTCCACCATATATTTTTTTAAATGACGCGGGGTGGAGCAGCCCGGTAGCTCGTCGGGCTCATAACCCGAAGGCCGCAGGTTCAAATCCTGCCCCCGCAATTGTAGCTTTCCTAACCGAAAGTGATCTGGAACCGTGGTGTAGTTGGCCTAACATGCCTGCCTGTCACGCAGGAGATCGCGGGTTCGAATCCCGTCGGTTCCGCCATCTTTATATGGCTCGGTAGCTCAGTCGGTAGAGCAGAGGACTGAAAATCCTCGTGTCGGCGGTTCGATTCCGTCCCGAGCCACCATTAATAAAACAATTTGATACGCCGGTGTAGCTCAACTGGTAGAGCAACTGACTTGTAATCAGTAGGTTGGGGGTTCAAGTCCTCTCGCCGGCACCACTTTATGGAGGATTAGCGAAGTGGCCAAACGCATCAGACTGTAAATCTGCTCCCGTACGGGTTCGGTGGTTCGAATCCATCATCCTCCACCAGTTCTATTATGAGTCATTAGCTCAGTTGGTAGAGCACCTGACTTTTAATCAGGGTGTCGAAGGTTCGAATCCTTCATGACTCACTTTTATTATATGCGCGTGTGGCGGAATTGGCAGACGCACTAGACTTAGGATCTAGCGTCTTTGACGTGGGGGTTCAAGTCCCTCCACGCGCATCCCTTATTTTGCGGAAGTGGCTCAGCGGTAGAGCATCGCCTTGCCAAGGCGAGGGTCGCGGGTTCGATTCCCGTCTTCCGCTCCAATATTTGCGCCCTTAGCTCAGCTGGATAGAGCGTTTGACTACGAATCAAAAGGCCGGGAGTTCGAATCTCTCAGGGCGCGCCATTATAACTAAATTTAAACTATGCCGGCGTGGCGGAATGGCAGACGCGCTCGACTCAAAATCGAGTGGGAAACCGTGGAGGTTCGAGTCCTCTCGCCGGTATATTTAACGGGATGTAGCTCAGCTTGGTAGAGCACCTGGTTTGGGACCAGGGGGTCGCATGTTCAAATCGTGTCATCCCGATTTTTTTGTTTATGCGGGTGTAGTTCAATGGTAGAACTTTAGCCTTCCAAGCTAATAGCGTGGGTTCGATTCCCATCACCCGCTTTATATATTGAAGAAGAAAGAGACACAATCTGTGTTCTCTTTTTTTTTTTGCATGAACAAGAAGTTAGTCCCCTTTTCCTATATTATGTGGCCAAGTCTCCGTCATATTCTTCAGCTATTTTCTCAATTAACATTCAATCCACATTCAGCGAACTCTCTTGTTACACTCCAAGCTAATATTTGTTGATCATTTATACCTTACATTCCTCCAGCATCGTACGATCTCACCCCTTATTTTACGCAAATCCAACCTAATTTTAATAAAACGCTTTCAAAAATAGCTTGCGAAAATGCTCAGCCTGTAATACCATATAAATTAAGCGCTTAACCTTTAGGGGTAAGGCGCTTAAACTTAACTTAGATTAAGCGCTTAACCCGTAAAGGAAAGGATGGCGATCAATTCATGACAACGATTCGACTAACGATGGCTCAGGCCTTGCTTCGATACCTGGATCAGCAGTATATCTCGGTAGATGGGGTAGAGACCAAGTTTGTAAAAGGAATTATCGGAATATTTGGACACGGGAATGTAACAGGCATCGGGGAAGCATTAGAACGCAGCTCTGGAAGCCTGACGTATATGCAAGGTAAGAACGAACAAGGTATGGTGCACACAGCTGCAGCGTATGCCAAACAGAAAAACCGCAAACAGATCTACGCATGCACTACATCTATCGGCCCTGGTGCACTGAATATGATTACTGCCGCAGCAACAGCAACGGTGAACCGGATTCCGGTATTGCTTCTCCCAGGAGATAACTTTGCTACAAGAGAGCCAGATCCAGTATTGCAACAACTTGAAGTAAGCAGTGACTATACCATATCGGCTACAGATCCGTTCAAAGCGGTCAGCAAATACTGGGATCGCATCGTGCGCCCGGAACAGTTGATGGTTGCAGTTACCAATGCTATGCGTGTATTGACCGACCCAGCTGAGACAGGAGCTGTTACGCTGGCATTACCTCAGGATGTGCAGGCAGAAGCGTATGACTACCCGGAATCTTTCTTTGCCCGTAAAGTGCATTATCTGGATCGCAGGCCACCTGTTCAGGCAGCCATTGAACGGGCAACGAAGCAGATCACCCATAGCAAAAAGCCCCTGCTCGTTGCGGGCGGCGGGGTGCTGTACTCTGAGGCATCTGCACAACTGATCGAGTTCGCCGAAGCTTTCGGTATTCCAATTGCTGAAACGCAAGCAGGCAAAAGCGCAGTATCTTGGGAACACCCGCTTAATGTGGGGGCCATCGGGGTTACCGGTTCTCTGGCAGCCAATCGCTTGGCTAAAGAAGCAGATGTCGTGATCGGCGTGGGTACGAGGTTCTCCGATTTTACCACGGCCTCACATGCTGCTTTTCAAAATCCAGAAGTATCCTTTATCAACATCAACTTGAATAGTATGGATGCTGCCAAGTTAGGCGGGGAAGCTATCCTGGCTGATGCCCGTGAAGGCTTGCAGGCGTTGCAACAAGAATTGAAGGCACAACAGTACAGCAGTGCATATGGTTCATCTGAAGTGGCTGAACTTCGTGATCAATGGAATACAGAAGTGGATCGACTCTACGCTGCGGAGCATGAAGCCGGTCTGGCGCAGACCAAAGCCATTGGTATTGTAAATCGCACGATTGATCCATCCTCGGTAATTGTCTGTGCGGCAGGTAGTCTCCCAGGGGACTTGCACCGTTTGTGGCGTACTGCTGAGCCGAAGACTTATCACATGGAGTATGGGTTCTCTTGTATGGGATACGAGGTCAGCGGTGCATTCGGAGCAGCACTTGCAGAGCCGGATCGTGAAGTCTACGCCATGGTGGGTGACGGCAGTTACCTGATGTTGCATTCTGAACTGGTTACAAGTCTGCAGGAACAGAAGAAAATGACGGTTCTTTTATTTAATAATAATGGCTTCCAGTGCATTCATAATCTGCAACGTGAACATGGCAGTGACGGATTCGGGAACGAGTTCCGTTATCGTGAAACAGACAGTGGCCGTTTGACGGGTGAGTATATGCCTATGGATTTTGCGGCTCACGCTCGCAGTATGGGAGCGAAAGCATATCGTGCGGAAACCGCAGAGCAACTGGAACAGGCACTTCGGGATGCCAAGAACGAGACGGTAACAACATTGATTGAAATTCCGGTTGTACCGGGGACCAACACGGGCGGATATGAGTCATGGTGGAATGTCGGCGTACCTGAAGTATCTGTTGAGGAGAAAGTCGTTCGTGCCCACGAGACGATGAAATCAAATCGTGGTAAAGCAAAACGGGTGTAATTCACGCTACTAATCTCATCTACTCATTTATTTTATAAATAAATCTCTTCTCATAAAGATAAAGTCTGACAAAGCTGAACAACAAAAGGAGCCGTGGAATCATGAGCAAGCTGCCATTCCAGCTTGGGATTCATCCGATCAATTGGGTCGGCGAAGATGTGAAAGAACATGGTGATCATACAACTTGTGCGCAGATTCTGGACGATATTCAGCGTCTGGGATTGAAGGGTACTGAGATGGGACGCAAGTATCCGACCGATCCCGCTACACTGCGTGAAGAACTGAGCAAGCGGAATATTAATCTGATCTCCCAGTGGAAATCCGTACTGTTCTCCGATCCGGCATATCGCCAAGCGGAGCTGGACGATTATCGCAGACATGCTGAATTTCTGCAGTCCATGGGCAGCAAGGTCATTAGTACAGCCGAGGTTGGCGGGTCACTTCATTTTGATCCAAGACGGACACCGAATGAAAAAGAAGTGCTTAGACTCAGTGATGCCGAATGGCATGTTCTTGCTGAAGGTTTGAACCAAGCTGGTGCCATTGCTCAGGAGTATGGGCTGAAACTCACCTATCACCATCACGGAGGCACGGTAGTTGAGCAACCTGATGAAATTGATCGTTTGATGGAGCTCACAGACCCATCACTGGTGTACTTACTCTTTGATACAGGCCATGCCTATTATGGCGGCGCTGATCCACTTGAGGTGCTGCGTAAACATTACGACCGGATTGCCTACATCCATCTGAAGGATATTCGCCCGGATGTGCTGGATCAGGCACGAGCGGAGCAATCTGACTTTGTTGGCTGTATTCGCAGGGGGGTATTCACGGTACCAGGAGATGGTTGCATTGATTTTGCACCGATCCTGCAGGAACTGATCACTCGCGGGTATAACGGCTGGGCGATGCTCGAAGGAGAACAAGATCCTGCCATTCATAATCCGTATGAGTATGCAAAACGCTCTCTGAGTTACATGGAGTCTCTGTACTAGGGTAGTAAAGACAACGCAACGAAAGACTGCTAGCCAGCCTAGCCTCTATATGTGTAGCAAATTAAAAAGAACCAATATGAATTCATATAAATGGAGTAAGAATTATCTCCTAACCAATCGAAATTTCCACCATAGAAAGGGGCTCAAACGCAATGACTTACGTATCCTTTCCAGCATCCAGGAAGAAGGATTTCACTGCCATTGGCCGCTTGTGCATCGATTTGAATGCCAATGAGATCAACCGTCCGATGGAAGAGACGATGACGTTCACCAAATACGTTGGCGGTTCTCCGGCCAATATTACAATCGGCATGTCCAGACTTGGCATGGAGACGGCTTTCATCGGCAAAATCGCAGGTGATCAGATGGGCAGATTCATCCAAAGTTATCTGGAGAAGAACGGGATCGACACCTCCAATGTGGTGACTGATAACACGGGGGCAGTAACCGGACTTGCTTTTACCGAGATCAAAAGCCCGACAGACTGCAGTATTTTGATGTATCGAGACAACGTAGCGGATCTTTTATTGCAGGCTAGCGAGGTACAGGAGCAACTAATTGCGGATTCCAAAGTGTTGTTGATCTCCGGTACAGCTCTCGCACAGAGCCCATCACGGGAAGCAGTTATTCAAGCTCTGACTTATGCAAAAAAACATGGCACTGTCATCGTATTTGATTTGGACTACCGTCCATATACTTGGACATCGGAAGAAGAGACAGCAGTCTATTATAACCTCGCTGCCGAGAAATGCGATATCATTCTGGGAACACGAGAAGAGTTCGACATGATGGAGACATTTGAGAATAACCCGGATCATAATGATCAGGTGACAGCACAGAAATGGTTTGATTTTTCAGCGAAAATCGTTGTGATCAAGCACGGAAAAGAAGGCTCCATCGCGTATACGCGTGAAGGGCTCTCGCACCGGGCTAACAGTTACCCTGCTCGTGTCGTAAAAACATTCGGTGCAGGCGACTCCTACGCTGCGGGATTCCTCTACGGCTTAATGCAAGGCTGGACGATTGAGCGCAGTATGGGTTACGGAAGTGCTGCAGCAAGTATCGTTATCTCCAGTCACAGCTGCTCGGATGCAATGCCGACTGTAGAACAAGTGAATGAGTATATCGAACGCTGCAACCGGGGCGAGATTATTCCGTCTTGATGCAGCCGTAAACAGATGGCTTTGTTCTAGATGATCCATGTTGGATCAATGGGAATTCGTGATACGAAAATACGCAATGGATAGGAAAGAAACGCATAGAAGTAACGCACATAAACGAGGGGAGACAACACACATGGGAAAAGGGACTTCAGAAACGTCTGCAACAGTGACGAACGTACAAAACTGGATCGGGGGTACTTGGGTAACCCCGACAACGACACGAACCGAAGCGGTTGTTAACCCGGCTACAGAAGAGATTATTGCATACGTACCGCTGTCTGAACAAGCGGATGTGGATCAGGCCGTACAGGCTGCACGGACAGCATTCAAATCATGGAGCACCACACCGGTTCCTCGCCGTGCCCGCATTTTGTTCCGTTATCAGCAACTACTGGTAGAGCACTGGGAAGAGTTGGCTAAACTGGTGACACTGGAGAACGGTAAAAGTTATGCCGAGGCTTATGGTGAAGTATTGCGCGGGATTGAGTGCGTTGAATTTGCGGCAGGTGCCCCGAACCTCATGATGGGCAAACAGTTGCCTGACATCGCTACAGGACTGGAATCAGGCATGTACCGTTACCCAATCGGGGTCATCGGCGGAATTACTCCGTTCAACTTCCCGATGATGGTACCGTGCTGGATGTTCCCGCTAGCGATTGCTTGCGGTAACACATTTGTTCTGAAGCCGTCAGAGCGTACTCCGCTCCTGGCCGGACGTTTGGCAGAACTTTTCAAAGAAGCGGGACTTCCAGACGGCGTACTCAACATCGTTCACGGTGCACATGACGTTGTAAACGGATTGCTTGAGCATAAAGAAGTTGCGGCTATTTCCTTTGTCGGTTCACAACCTGTTGCTGAATACATCTACAAAACAGCTTCTGCACACGGCAAACGTGTTCAGGCACTTGCTGGTGCGAAGAACCACTCCATCGTTATGCCGGATGCTGACCTTGATCTGACCGTAAAAGAGATCACAAGTGCAGCATTTGGATCAGCTGGCGAACGTTGTATGGCTTGCTCCGTTGTGGTTGCTGTTGGCGATGTGGCGGATGCTTTGGTACAAAAGCTGGTGGAAGCGGCGGACCGGATCAACATCGGTAATGGTATGGACGAAGGTGTATTCCTGGGACCGGTAATCCGTGGACCTCACAAAGAGCGTACACTGGGTTACATTGAGTCAGGTGAACAGGAAGGCGCAACCTTGATTCGGGATGGACGTAAGGATCAAGCGACAGACGGCTCCGGTTATTTTGTAGGGCCAACTGTATTTGATCATGTAGATAGCACCATGAAAATCTGGAAAGATGAAATCTTCGCTCCAGTACTTTCGGTGGCAAGAGTAGAAACGCTGGAGGAAGCGGTAGAACTGGCAAACCGTTCAGACTTTGCTAACGGGGCATGCCTGTTTACTCGCAGCGGTGCGAATATGCGCCAGTTCCGTGAAACGATTGAAGCGGGTATGCTGGGCGTTAATCTGGGCGTACCAGCTCCGATGGCCTTCTTCCCATTCTCCGGTTGGAAGAAATCCTTCTACGGTGATCTGCATGCTAACGGCACGGATGGTGTAGAGTTCTACACTCGCAAAAAAATGGTAACTACACGCTGGTAATCGATCAACGCACAGCGTACAGCATGCAATACAGGGGCTGAGCAAGGGCTCAGTTCCCAGACACCATAGGGATGCAAATAGGGAGGATAACGGAATGGGCAAGGACAAAGTAAGAATTGGCATCATTGGTGCTGGACGTATCGGCAAAATCCATGCAGACAACCTGCTGCGTAACCCGAATGCCGAGATTGTAGCGATCAGTGATTTGTTCGCAGGACCTGAACTGGAGGCGTGGGCCTCTAAACGCGGCATCTCTGTTGTCACCAAAGACAGCAGTGAGCTCATTGCTATGCCAAACATTGATGCAGTATTAATCTGTTCTTCAACAGATACACATGTACCGTTGATCGAGCAAGCAGCACAAGCGGGTAAACATATCTTCTGTGAAAAGCCGGTAAGCATGGACTTGTCCCAGACCGAAGCGGCTGTAGCGGCTGTAGCAAAGGCTGGCGTGAAACTTCAGATCGGATTTAACCGCCGCTTTGACCACAACTTCAGAAGAGTACGCTCTCATGTGCTGGAAGGCACGATTGGTGATCCACATATTCTCAAGATTACTTCCCGTGACCCGAGCCCACCACCTGCGGAATATATCCGGGTATCCGGCGGAATTTTCATGGATATGATGATTCATGATTTCGATATGGCCCGTTATTTGTCCGGCAGTGAAGTAGAGGAAGTTTACGCCAAAGGCAAGGTACTCATTAACCCGGTATTCGCAGAACATGGTGATGTGGATACAGCCATCGTTACGTTAACGTTTGCTAATGGCGCAATTGGTGTGATCGACAACAGCCGTCAGGCCGTGTACGGATATGATCAACGTGTGGAAGTATTCGGTTCGCTGGGCAGCGCTTCGGCGGATAATGATCATCCGAATACAGCGGAGATCAGCACAGCAGCTGGACTGATGCGCGACAAACCACTGCACTTCTTCCTTGAACGTTACAATGAAGCATATGTGCAGGAGACTGCTCTTTTCATCGATGCCATTATTCATGATAAACCCGTCATTGTAGACGGTAACGATGCAGTACAGGCAGAGCGGATCGCTTTGGCAGCCAAGATGTCCATGGAGCAGGGAAGACCTGTGAAGATGACAGAAGTTCCAGGTGCATCGCGTGAGACGCAACCGGCAAATTAAGTAGAATTTAGTAGAAGTTGCAAAGCAATTTTCTCTTCAAAATGAATGAATGTTATCTATGTCAAACACACAAGGATCAGATCAAGTGATAGCAGACGAGTATGGAAGGAGTGGATCAATAACATGTCAGAACTTATTGTAAAACCTGCCGCAAACCCGGAGGCAGACGGGACAATATTAACGGTGACACCGGAATCTGCTGGCTGGGAATACGTCGGATTTCAGGTTGCGAAACTAGCAGCAGGGGAGAAGCTAAGCCGTGAGAGTGGAGACCAGGAGCTATGCGTGGTGCTTCTCAGCGGGCTTGCGAATGTAAGTACTCGGGAGCATACATGGGAGAATATCGGGAAACGCATGAGCGTTTTCGAAAAAATTCCTCCGTACTCTGTCTATGTGTCCACGTCAGATCAGATTGAGGTTACGGCACTTACCGAGCTGGAGATCGCGATTTGTGTTGCTCCAGGGAAAGGTACGTATCCTTCACGCTTGATCGCTCCTGAGGATGTAGGTGTGGAAGGGCGCGGTTACGGCAATCTGGAGCGTCATATCCATAACATTTTACCGGAGCAAAAGGAAGCCGATAGCCTGCTGGTCGTTGAAGTGTTCACACCGGACGGTCACTGGTCGAGCTATCCGCCGCATAAACATGATCGGGATGCGTTGCCGGATGAATCACTGCTAGAGGAAACGTATTATTTCCGTGTGCAGCCGGAGCAGGGATTTGCCATTCAACGCGTGTACACCGATGATCGTTCTATGGACGAGACGCTTGCCGTGAAAAACGGCGAGGTTGTGCTTGTGCCGAATGGATACCATCCGGTAGGTGCGCCTCCGGGATATGAAGTCTATTATTTGAATGTGATGGCTGGGCCGACACGAACGTGGAAGTTCCATAACGACCCGGATCATGAGTGGCTTTTCAAAAAGTAAAAGTCATAAGTAATTTCGTCTTCACATTGCGTAAGCAGTATTCCCCCTTCATAATAAGAAGAGAATAATCATCTATGTATAATGAATTTATATATAGCACAAATGGGGAAAAACGATGAAAGCAACCATTTACGATATAGCACGCGAGGCGGGGGTATCGATTGCCACCGTCTCGCAGGTGATTAACGGCAAAGGCAAGATCAGTGAGAAGCGCCGTGCCGAGATTATGGAGATCATGGAGCGGCTTCACTATCAACCGAGCGCAATTGCTGCCGCACTGACAGGTAAACAGACGTATACGCTAGGCCTGCTTGTGCCGGATATTTCGAATCCGTATTTTGCCGAACTTGCCCGGGCAGTAGAGGATCGTAGCCGCCAGTTGGGATATAGCGTGGTGATCTGTAGTACGGATAACAAGGACGAGCGAGTAGAGCGATACCTGAACCTGTTGCAGCAAAAAAGAGTCGACGGCATGATGATCGGAACCGGGATCGATAATGCCGAAATTCTGTCACCGCTCTTGCAGCAGTCGATGCCTGTTGCGCTGATTGCCCGCCATATGCCCGCGTTGTCAGTGCATACGGTCACCATTGACGATAGACTTGGCGGCTTATTGGCTGCGCAACATCTGCTTGAACTTGGACATACGCGTCTGGCAGTTTTGTCTGAGCCATCCAAAGTCAGTAGCAGTCAGGAACGGATACGTGGCTTCCGTGAAGCATTAAATAAGGCAGGATACGTACTGGAGCCTGATCAGATCCGTGAATCAGCTGCAGATCTAGGCTCTGCCAAACAAGAAGCATTGCGGCTACTCGGTGAACAGAATCATCCGACAGGCTTATTCTGTTGTAATGATATTCAGGCGATTGGTGCACTTCAAGCAGCCAAGGAGTTAGGACTACGTGTACCGAGAGATGTATCCATTATCGGATTCGACAATACGATTCTTGCTTCAGTAACGAGTCCACCTCTGACCACGATTGCCCAACCAATTGAAGATTTGGGCCGTCGGGCAGTGGATTTGTTGATCGATGAGCTAAAGGATGAACAGAAGGCTCCACAAAAAATTGTACTTAAACCCGAGTTGGTGGTTCGGGATTCGGCAGGCCAAGCACCAGCAGAGCTGCGTAAATAGTCGTAGCATTTAATGTAAAACACGGGATCTAACCGTACCTGTTGATTATTTATCTGCTGCGGTACCATGCAAAGTTTCAATGGTGTCTGTGACACATAACCAAACAGTAAACAGACCTCATTATGCACCATCTGGGAGCATAATGAGGTCTGTTTTTTTATATCTATAATACTGATTTTTTGATTTAATCAGCTTGGATATGCATTTCCTTTTGCAGAGGTCATCCGTATCGATATTGAAGATTACACTTTAAACTTTTTCACCTCGTCGGCCAATGCTTTGGATTGCTCAGCCAATTCATTAGAGCGCTCGGAGATGCTGGTAATATAATTGAATTGCTCTTGTGTGGAAGAAGCCACTTCTTCCGTCGAAGCAGCGCTTTGCTCCGACATCGCCGCAACGCTGGAGATCACCTCGGCAACTTTGCCAGCATTGTCGTCCAGTTCCGTCGTAGCAGAGGAGACTTGTTTCAACTGAGCTTCAATACCTTCAATCGACTGTTGAATGCGGACAAAGGATTCACGCATATTGTGCACGGCAGCAACCTGTTGCTCCACACCCTGCTCAGCAGTGCGTACTTCGTTAACACTCATGCCGCTGGCAGTCTGAATTTCATTCAGCAGTATGATAATGTCTTTGGCAGAATCGGCAGATTGCTCGGCAAGTTTGCGTACTTCTTCTGCCACAACAGCGAAGCCCCGTCCGTGTTCACCCGCTCGTGCAGCTTCAATCGAAGCATTTAACGCCAGCAGATTGGTTTGAGAGGCGATGCCTTGAATCATAGCAACGATGCCCTCAATCTTCTGAGACTTGTCGGCAAGCAGTGTAATGGATTCACCTACCCGGTCAATGGAGTGACGATTGCCGTCTGCCAGTTCAACCTGGTGATCCACGGCTTGCAGACCTGTGAGCATCGCTTCACCGGCGTCACGTATCATCTCCACCGATTGTTCTACACTGCGGTTAATACCCCCAACATTGTCACTCATAATAGCCAGACGACCTGATCCATCGTAGACGGATTCAGCTTGTGTGCTGGAGCCTTGAGCCAGCTCATCTGTGGCAATCGAGATTTGTTCAGCAATTCGTTTGGTATTTTCCGTGTGTTCCTGCATCTCTCCTGATATGCCGTGTACCCGGTCAGCCGAGGTGGTGACTTGGCGTAGCAGTGTGCCGAGTTGATCAGACATTTGGTTAAAGGCGATGCCGAGTTCGGCAAATTCATCTTTGCCCTTCGCGTTAACCCGTCCCGTGAAGTCACCGCCTGACATTTGCATGGAAGTCTGGTGCAGCTGTTTCAACGGTTTGATGAACAGTGTCGCAATCCAGTAAGCTCCTGCCAGTACAGCCAGAAGTGTAGCTCCAATAATTAGAATATAGTTATTACGCAACTGATAAAATTCAGCATAGGCAAGTTTTTTTGAAATCACGGAACCAATCACCCAGCCTGTACTAGGAATCTGGTTATAGAATAACAAATAATCTTCCCCGTTATATTGAAACGACTTCTCCCCTGAAGGATTGCTCTGCATATCTGCGAGCAGGGGACTTAATTCTGGATTATCCTTGGCAGAGGTGTTCAACATTTTATCCTCTGGATGGGCGAGAATCATCCCATTTTTGTCTATCAAAAAGGAGTACCCGAGTCCGTTTAGATTAATTTTATTAACTGTATCCTTTAAGGTAGAGAGCAATAAAACGCCTGAGACGACTCCTTCTAGGCTCCCTTGTTTATTATGAACAGGCATAGCCATGGAAATAGCGTATTTTTTAGTCATCATATCCTGATAAGGGTCAGAGAATATTAAGGTAGATGCTTGTTTGGCCTGTTCATACCATGGGCGTTCACGTGGATCGTAACCTGCATCCGGTGACCAATCTGATCCGTTCATGAAGGTGCCATCTTTCTCTGAGCCAAAGTATAGATCGGATAGATAGTCCTTATTATCGCCCATGTTCATTATTTTGAAATAATCCTCTGTAAGCGTGCCTTCAGGCACAGCTTGTTCGATTACAAAGCCTAAGGTTTCGACGACCTTGGCATTGCTCGCAATCCACCCCTCTAACTGGTTAGTCGCTGAATTCATTAACCCATGAAGTAGAGATTTGACGTTATGGGTAGCCTGATTTTCTGTTTGATACAAACCAAGAAGGGCAAGAGGCAGTGCAGTAACTAGCACAGAGGCCATAAACATTACCATTAATTTAGGTTTGAGCTTCATATTATTCCTCCTAGTATGTTAATTCTCTGTTGAATGAAACTCATGTGATGTTACAGAATCCCTTCTATTCTCTGTAGTTGCTTTACCCCATGAAAAGTTCGATAGATCCGTAACCCACATGTTAAAAAAACACAAGCGAAATAACGATTATGATAGTGTGGATTACAGCTCTGGTATATGAAATATATCGTCATTATTAAATTAAAATGTATAGCTTTCCGCGAGATCTTGTATATTTATACTTCTTACTTGAAAACGCTCTTTCTAGACACACGGAGAATTAAAATGAGATATTATCCTAGTATATTGCACTTTATAAGCTGCTTAATAAACGAGAAAAATGAAAGGGGCGCTTTCCAATGGAAAGCACCCTTTTTTAAACACATCATATTGCACTCTTATTTCAATAAAAATTCCAATGCCTCATCATACGTTTCCCATTGGAATTCGGTCTGATGTTCTGATTCTTTGGAGATTCGATTGAGCTGCATTTTGGCGATCGCTCCACCGACAGCCACACTGGCCCGTTTCATGCCCAGGTCTTTCAGTCTTTTTTGATGCTCCACCATTTTCTCCTTCGTGTCTTGCGGAAAAGCCTTCATGTGTATCATATCAACGAGTACATCAAATGGTTGACCTAGTTGCGGGGCGATCTTTTCAATCTCTGCGTTAACTTGATCGACCTGCTCTGGTGAGACAATCCCCTCCCACGTAATCTCAATTATCGGTTTTGTTGAATCCAAACGTTTGACAGACATAAAAGCAGCTCCTCATTGATTGTTTTATGTATTATATAAGTCTAATAGCCTATTAATTATACTGTTTTCTGCGATGGTTGAATATGGAATTCACATGATTGTAGTTCTTTTGAACCATATAATTCTAGTAGAGTAAAATGCGGGGTTTACAACTCCGGTCAAGCGTGGACTCTGGAAGGGTTCTAAAAATCAAAAGCCGCCCGGAGTATTATCGCCAGGCGGCTTTTGTGAATATCAGTATTGCAAGGGAGTATCAGGAACGGTTATAAGCCAATCTTCAGGCTTTCCCCTTCCGTAGCAATTCCCTTGGAAAGAGTAATGCTTAATTTCTGCTCTGGAGTGAATCCAAGAGTTTCACCATCATGCAGGGTAACATCATTTTCAACAACATAGGTGGTTGTCATAAACATCATCTCAAAGACATCACTTAATGGCTTGGACGATCCAGTAATCTCCATCTCAACTTTCCCGAAGTTACGCAGGCCGTACGTATAAGCTGAAGCACCTTCGGTGTTTTGATACAGACCAATGAACACCCATAGAGGTACCGGTAATTCATCCTCTTTAAGCCCACGGCTTACCTCCACATACTTACCTGCTTCAACGACAAGTGGAGACATGTAGATTGCGAGAGCATGATCCAATTGCAGTAATGCGGATGCGGTTTGAGTAAAAAGGATGTGTCCTTGAATAGCATCTGTTGCATTCAGAACAGATACAATGATCTGAGACTGGTGCCTTGCAGTTACCTGTTCAGCTTCTGGCCAAAGAATGTTTAACTTCGCATTCTCCTCGACCTCGCGATCGGGTACAGGTGCGGCAATGTGAGCGCACACGACCTGCATTCCATCAACTTCAAAGAAGAGGTTGCCTTCCTCGGCTTGTTCATTAATCTCAATATTCCATTCCATCTTCATCCGGTCGATAAAAAGATTAAAATCACAGTCTTCCCGTTCTAATAGCACAAATCCGACAATGGTTTGACTATAATCCGTCTGCGGAGCAACAACGCTGGATGGTACCTTTTCCTTTTTGCGCCGACGCAGCTTGTCAAACAGTCCCATGACATGTTCCCCTTTCTACTCCCAGAACCATTCTGGTGATTGGTAAGATATACTTCCTACCTTACCATATCCGAGGGTTCAGTCGCAGATTTTGCCCGTTTTAACCAAGTTACAGGAACAATACAAGCAAAAGTGCTATGATAGCCGGCAAACCCTGTTTGATAATAATGGATCGTGAAGAAGTTGCACCGCCGTAAAGAGCCGCAATGATTACACATGCTAAGAAGAAAATCTGAATATGCAGCCCTACACTGGAATCCGGATACAACAGGCCCCAGATCAGACCGGCTGCAAGAAAACCGTTGTACAGACCCTGATTTGCGGCAAGAGCTTTGGTGGAGTTAGCAAACTCCGGTGTAGTGCCAAACGTTTTCATCGTGCGTGGACGTGTCCACATGAACATCTCCATAATCATGATATAGAAGTGTTCAACAGCTACAAGAGCAACAAAAATAGTACCTATCAAAAGAAACACCCTGCTTTCTACTATGTAATGAACTCCTATCATACTTAATATATAGATTAGCATATAAACGTGGAATTTCAAATTAATTTTTTGCAATTTAATTTCGTATACTGTAATTGAATTTTATTCGTGATTTTCTTCTAACTTCGAAAAGTGGGTAAGATAATAAGACATACCTTTTACCTATCAGCATCTACCGATTATCAAAAATTCATACACAGAGTAATAACACTTAGAGTAACAGGGGAAAGTGAATGATCCAGAAAGGGAGGGGAGTTTAATGGGAACAGCTCAATTTGTTCTGCTTGCAGATGATCCGTCTACATTTGTAACAAGGGTAGTGCCCTTTATAGATATTGAACTTGCTGGAATACCCGGTGATCGGCATTACGGTCTGTTAAGACCGGCAGATTCCCGTCAGAAAATCTACAAACGGGGTACGCCGATTGCCAATCGCCGGCAGATCAGCATCGTTTCTGAGGAAGAGTGCGCTTTGATCGCCCAGAAGATGAACATTCCGGAAGTGCGTCCCGAGTGGCTTGGTGCCAATATACTGGTTCGAGGTATAGAGCAATTGACTGAACTGCCCGTGGGAACCAGACTTCTGTTTCCTGATGGAACAGGCTTGATCTGTGAAGGAGAGAACCTGCCTTGCGTGCATCCTGGAAAAGTCATTGAACAGTTCTACGGACAGGAGGGTTTGCGCAAAAAGTTTGTGCCGGCCGCCCGCAAGAAACGCGGTATCGTCTGTTCCGTTGAACGTGAGGGTACCATTCATACAGGTGACACGATTGAAGTGATACGTTTGCCTTAGGTATCTATCCTGGTGGCTGTATTTCATAGATTCTCATCCTGCATGGTTTCCGCTTCTGCTTCATGGAACAGATGCAGACAACAGCATATATTCTTCGGGTGTGCTGCCAATGATGGATTTGAAGTCTTTAATAAAATGAGATTGATCATGGTATCCCAGGTCTTGAGATAACTTGCCCAGGTCGCAGGCTAAGCCGCGTTCGATGCATTCAGCGGCATTTTGCAGGCGATATAATTGGATGACTGTTTTGGGGCTGATGCCGACATATTGATTAAACAGACGCTGGAGTTTGCGTGTATGCAGATTCCAGTGGGATGACAGCTGATCTACTCTCAGCATATCCCGATCTTGCTCAATATGCTGCACAATAGCACAGGTTAAGCTTGCGTCAATGTCCTTCGCGGGAAGGCGTGCAGAAAGCATTTGATCCATATAGCGGGCTTTTTCCTCCATAGCGTCTTAACCAAGCAAAATATCTTCTAATGCTCCGGCACGGATGCCGAGCAGACCCGATACCTCAAGTGGTTTCCCGTAGAGAGTAGAAACGGGTGCTCGAAGGAAGGGATAGAATCCCCCCGGTCTGAACTTTACGCCGAAAACACAACCTTTGCCGTGAATAGCGTAGGTAAACTTTTGATCAGAAGGCCCAAAAAAAAATGTTTTGTTTCGTTCAACAACCAGATTGACGCAGGGGTTAGGTACGACATGCTGGGGATACGTGTCACTGCCCGCAAGATCCCAGGACACCATCCAGTAATGTTTGACAAATGGATTCAGTTCCTCGGCTGGAGGCACTCGCAGTAACTGATATTGTTGCCTGCCTACTTCCAGATGAAGCAAACCCATGGGGGGCGGATCGAGCTTGCCTGTCCTGTGCATACCTGTGTACACTCCTTCCTTTTTGGAAAAGATGGTGAAGCGATCTGGTTCAATGAGTCTTCTTTAGTATAACGGATTTTTCGTCGTTGTCGCGTTTTTACAATACGAGTAATGGGGTTTATAGATAGGATAGAAATGCGGGAGAAATGCCGTATTTTGAGTGTATGAAAGGGAGTGCGCAAGTGATGGATCTAAAATATGAAATTTATATCAATGCAGGGCGTGAAGAAGTATGGAATGCTCTGATATCCTCGGAGGGTACACGCAGTAGCTTCTTCGGCAGTGAGCTTCGTTCGAATTTTCAACCTGGACAGCCCTTTGCTTATGTCGGGCCCGGTAATGATGGTGAGGAAACCGTCCATGTATATGGTGAGATTCTGGAGTTTGAGCCGCTCTCCACACTTGGCTACCTGGAACATCCAGGGCCCTCGTATCATTCCAATCATGCCGAGCTTCAGTCGAGAGTCATCTTTCAGTTGGAGAACGTAGGGGAGTGTACCAAGCTGACGCTGATCAATGATCGGTTTACAGATAACCATCCTTCCTATGCCAATGCGCAGAATAGCTGGTGGATGATTCTAAGTAGTATTAAAACATGGGTCGAGACGGGCAAAACGCTTAATTTCGGATGGTAGTAGAGAATTATTTTTACGTAAATCGGAGTTATACAAAAAACAGAATATCATCTAACAACGTGGATCTTCTCCAACTGAGGGAGATTTGCGTTTTTTTTTTACATTGGAGACTTTAGACCTACACTTCTTGTCAATATATGTCGAAGAATATATAAAGACACCTTACATAAGAGGGGATACCGCGATGTTTTTGAAACGTAGTGAAGTAAGCAAATCGAATCGTATAGATTCACATGAGCAATTGCTGAGTTACAGCCGTCGTTTGCTTGAGAACGCTCAGAAGGGCCAGTTTTGGAGCGGGACAGATGCTGATGCACAAGGCAATGATGAAATTTTGGGAAATATTCAAAAAGCAGTACAACTGATGCAATCACAGCATGAGGTTGCGCAAATGCGTCTTACCATGTTGAATCAGGCACTCCAAGCGGCGATATGGGAGTCGAAGATCGTTGCAGGTAATCCGCTGGATCACAATAACATCGTTTCATTCTCGGAAGAGTTCCGGAAGATGCTGGGCTATAGTAATTCGAAGGACTTCCCCAATGAATTCGCCAGTTGGGCTAAATCTGTGCATCCAGAGGACAGACCACAGCTTGTGGAGGATATTACGAGACATGTGAATGATCCGAATGACCAAGCGGGATATAATGTTACAAGCCGTATGGTTTTGAAAAACGGAGATGTTCGTTGGTTCAGATGTCTTGGACGACTTCTGAGAGATGCTACAGGTGCTCCGGTTAAGTTAATTGGAGTCATGTTCGACGTTCATGAGGAGAAGATCAAGTCAGATGAACTCGAGGCGCTTGTTACCCGTTATGATCTCGTCAACCGTGCACTTGTAGAAGCGCCGTGGGATATGACGGTCGTTGCCGGGGATGTAGTCAATCCAAACAATGAATTCTGGTGGTCGCCACAGTTCCGCAGAGAACTCGGTTTCAAGAATGAAGAAGATTTTCCGAATGTGTTCAGCAGCTGGAGCTCTCGTCTTCATCCCGAAGATCATGACCGTACGATCAATGCATTTGCTGAACATATGAATGATTACAGCGGCAGAACGCCGTACGATCTTGACTACCGTTTGCAACGGAAAGACGGGGAGTATCGCTGGTATCATGCGGGTGGTGAAACCATTCGTGACGAGAATGGCGTACCGCTTCGTGTTGCCGGGACAATTCGGGATGTGACTCACCAGAAGAACAAAGAAGTCATTGTCGAAGCGATGAATTTGAAAACTAAACAGTTGTCCGAGTCGATCGAAGAGATGGTGCGTGGCATTAACTCCATTACGGATCAGGCACAGGAGCTGGTTAATGCTCAGGAATTATCCGCTGATGCGGCAATACAAGTTCGGGATAGTGTGGACGATACGAAAAGCATTACAGCGTTTATTCGAGAGATTGCCAGTCAGACGAATCTGCTCGGTTTGAATGCAGCCATCGAAGCCGCACGTGCAGGCGAACTCGGTTTGGGCTTCGGCGTTGTAGCTGGGGAAGTGCGGAAGTTGGCTGATCACAGTTCGGAGGCAACGGTCAACATTGAAGATAGCATGCAGAAAATGAAAACGTTAATTGATCATATTTTGCAGCATATCGGCAACATGTCCACATTGACTCAGAATCAGGCAGCCCTGACGCAGCAGGTCAATGCCTCAATGGATGAGATCAACAACATGTCACAGGATCTGGTTAACTATTCGCGCAACTTGTAGTTTCTGTGTAAAAAAATAGATCGATTTTTTCTCGTTCAGCTTTTAATTTAGTAAGTAAAAGAGGAAAACCAAAAAATCCACCGGATTTCACATCCCGGTGGATTTTTGATTTCATACTTTTTCGCTATGCCGCGATTCGTAATTATACTTGCAGTACTTTAATCAGGTTGGTGTTACCGGATTGGCCGATTGGCACACCAGCTGACAATACGATAATGTCACCTTTTTCAATGTAACCTGTTTTGATCGCATTGCGTGTTGCAGATTCGAACATTTCATCCGTTGTTGTCACTTTATCACCCATTACCGGAATAACGCCGGAGAGCAGGCAGATTTTGGACAGCACTTCCTCATGTTGAGTGACTGCGATGATCGGTGCTTTTGGACGATATTTGGAGATCATGCGAGCTGTGAAACCACTCTCTGTCGAAGTAATAATCGCTTTAGCATTCAGAACGAGGGAAGAACTCACTGCTCCCTGACTGATAACTTCGGTAATGTCAGCCACTTGCTGCGCAGATTTTTGGTTGAATTGTTCTTTGTAATCGATCATTGTTTCTGCGCGACGTGCAACAGCAGCCATCGTACGAACAGATTGGATCGGATATTTACCAGCAGCGGATTCGCCAGACAACATTACAACGTCTGCGCCTTGCAGTACCGCATTTGCCACGTCACTTACCTCAGAACGTGTCGGACGAGGATTTACTTGCATGGATTCCAACATGTGTGTAGCGACGATAACCGGTTTGCCGGCTTTGTTACATTTGTCGATCATTTCTTTTTGCATCATCGGTACATCTTCAATCGGAACTTCAACCCCGAGGTCACCACGAGCTACCATAATGCCGTCGGATGCTTCGATGATATCATCCAGGTTGGTCATGCCTTCTTGGTTCTCGATTTTGGAGATGATCTGTACATGGTCTTGACCGCGTTCTTTGAGAATGCTACGGATTTCACGAATGTCATCGCCTTTACGAACAAAGGATGCTGCGATAATCTCGATGTTGTTCTCGATCCCGAATCCGATGTGCATTACGTCACGCTCGGTTACGCCTGGCAAAGTCGTTTTGATTCCCGGCAGGTTCACACCTTTACGTGGTTTCAGGATACCGCCGCTGATGATTTTGCAGTGAATCTCTGAACCTTCAACAGACAATACAGTCAGATCAACCAAGCCGTCGTCAATCAGAATGCGATCTCCTGGTTTCACAACCAGATTCAATTCAGGATAGTTTACAGAGATACGCTCTACATCGCCAAGAATATCCTCAGTAGTCAGCGTAAGTTCTTTACCTGCCTGCAAGTGAACCGAAGCCTCTTTTAATTTACCGATCCGTACTTCCGGTCCTTTGATATCCATCATAATGGGGATATATTTGTTCAGTTCAGCAGCAGCTGTACGGATATTGTTAATCCGTCCCACGTGATCTTCCAGCTCTCCATGAGCCATATTTAGACGGGCAACTGTCATACCTTCCTGAATCATTACTTTCAACGTTTCGATTGAGTCACAAGCAGGTCCCATAGTACAGATAATTTTGGTTTTCAACATGCTAATATCCTCCTCATATTTAGTGCTTATGTGTACATTGTAGCGTTTTCTGTCGAATCACGATATGAACTATAGTACAATGATTAGAGTATAGTCCGATAATGAGGTGTTATATGGTTACTCCACTTGAAGTACATCATGTGAATGGCGTAGGGTGGTACGAAGAAGCCGTGCAACCACAAGGGATTTGGCGTCTTAGCTTGGTTACATATGGAAAATGTGTATATTGGGTGAACGGAGATAAACAGATCATGGAAAAGGGTGAACTGTTACTTATTCCCGGTGGGACACCCTATTATGGAAAGAGTATTCCTACGGTTACGCACACCCAGTTTGTTATTTTGTTGAGGCAAAATGAGACTGCAGAACTGCCTGCACTCGAACAGTGTGAACCTTTGAGGCATAAACCAGGCTGTTACGAATTGATTCATCAGCGAATGAAGGGCATTCAGCAACAATGGGAAGAGCGTCCTTCTTATTATGTCATGATGAGCCAGGCCTTATTGATGGAAGTCCTAATTTATATTAACCGGGAACTCGATCGCGGTATCATTCCGCCAGAGAGGCATCGGTACGTGGAACGGATGAAACGGTATATTGAGCAGCATTATCGGGAGAAGGTAACGAAGGAAGAGCTTGGTGACGAGATCGGAAAGTCTCCCAATTATGCGGCCTCCCTGTTCAAAACTGTAACGAATCAGACGATTAGCGAGTACGTTCATGACCAACGGATGAAAAGGGCTCTGTACCTGCTCACCGAGTCGCAGCTCTCTATTCAGGAAATTGCCGAATTTCTCGGCTACCGGGATCTGTCTTATTTTTACCGCATATTCAAACGACTTATGGGCAGCCCACCATCCGATCTCTTGCATGAGCGTCCCCCAATTGTCTAACGAATGGTAGCCCGTACTGGTCTAGTGGAATTTATAATCAATAACTTTAGTCTGAAGAATGCAATAAAAAAAGAGGGCACCTGAGCCCTCTTTATCATTATTGTTGTTATTGTTGAAATGTACCATGTCGCAACCTGTTTATCTATAATGTTTGTCCTGGAACTACGTTATGCATTTCGGCTTGGCTGCGTGGATCTGATTGGTTGCTTGCTGTTTTTTGCGGTCTGTCCCAGACGTTTGGCAAACACATGAACTGTCCAATAAGCGGCTTCAGCAAAAGCAATGCCACCAACGACGTCCAGCATGGAATGCTGTTTGACGAAGACAGTTGAAGCAATGATGAGCCATAGCCAGACGGAGCCGAAGATTCGCACGGCAGGTTTAACGTTCAGATGTCGGTTGAGAATGATGAACAACATGTAGCTTGTTAAACAATGGACGCTTGGAAAACAGTTCACAGGCGCATCATTAGAATAGATGAATTGCACAAGTACACTGCTTAGATCTGTTCCAGTCACTTCCGGACGTGGTACATACGAGGGGAATACCACAAAACAAACATTCGCTGCCATCACCCCGACGTTATAAATGAGCAGTGTCCGCCAGAATAACGACTTATTCGTTAAACCAAGATAGAGAAAGCTTAGATATAGAATAGGCATCCAGCTGACATATGGAATAATAAATTCTTTGATAAAAGGAATTTGTGTATCAATCCAGGCATAATTGTAAAATACATCACTTCCCGCTTGACTACCTAGGAACATATAAATGGAGCCTTGAAGTGGTATACATAGAATGGCCAGCAGATGTCCCCATCGTTGAAAAAATGCTTTCATAAAATCCTCCCTGATTCGATATTCATTATCAATTTCATCGTTATCTAAGTTTCATAGTCATTTGACGCTAAATAGATGAAGCGCCCCTGCAGTTTCAATCTTAAGTCTTACTATAATGGACAGGCAGAGGGATAAGCCATACCTGATTTTAGGGTAAAATACAATTAGATGTATCTCTTTTTTGTTACTTTTTATTTTTTTATCCATATCGGGACAAGGATAGGAATGACTATATTATGACTAAAGATTTCGGCACCTTCCTTACGAAGCATTCAAGCTGTTCATGCAAGGTATTATATTACGCTCTCTCTGGAATGGGTACACTTGCTCTGAAAAGGATTGTAGAACGTTTAATTTTCCTTCGTTCTAACTCTGTCCTTTCCTATTTTTCGTATTTTCTACAATCGTGGTATACTTTAGACGGTAGAAAGTCAGGCAAGAAAAGATTGACCACGTTGTAATTGAAGAACGGCAGGTGAAAGAATGGAAAAGACGGCGCAGGACGTAGCTGAATGGATGGTTTCTGAGATTAAGTTTACAGGCACGCTTCGTCAGGAAGTAGCAATAGAATATGTAAGAACTCATTACGGAGAGCATTTTGTTTTTGTTAATGAGAACGGTAATGCTTCCTTGTCCAAAGAGGTGAAAAAAGCATTTCGCAAGCTTCATGGCGGGCGGGTTGCTTGGGATCGCGATGCTTTTATGTGGGCATGGACTTAGTTGTGTAGTTAAGTCGGGTGCCGACATATTGTTGCATTGACTCTGAGTAAGATGGGCAGTAGTGGCCTGAGTATGATGGATATGCAAGACAGAACATTTTCACAAATCATGTATAAGTTGGGTGGGAACTGCATATCCTTTCATAAGACCGCAGAAAGACGATCTTTCACAGGGGACAACACAGACTGATCATGGCATGAAGATAATAAACAGGTATTTCCAAAGCTGTTTGAAAAGAAAATACAATGATTTGCTTTTTGAATCAATTAGAGGTATACTAAGAATCAAGTTGTACAGAGCAGAGTGGAAAACCTAATTCACATATTGTAAAGGGCGATCACTTATATTTTATGACTGGTACCTTTTTCAATGTGTGAATTTTTATTTGCTTGCTGCAAAGAACAAAGGAACATGTTAATCTTTATTTGGAGGTGTAATTCACATGCAAAACGGAACAGTAAAATGGTTCAACGCTGATAAAGGCTTCGGTTTCATCGAAGTTGAAGGCGGAGAAGATGTATTCGTACACTTCAGCGCTATTACAGGCGAAGGCTTCAAAACGCTGGACGAAGGTCAACGCGTGCAATTTAAAATTGTACAAGGAAACCGTGGTCCTCAAGCAGAAGAAGTTGTAAAACTGTAATTAAAGCATAGCTGCCTTTAACATGTTATAATGATAAAGGCAGCTTCTTTTTTTTGATTTATAGATGAAGTTGGCCCAACCGTTGTCGAGGCAGAAGTTCGGCGGATGTTACACTTCCGCTAAGCAGTGGCTTTTGTGAAATAACGTCAGTAAGATGTGTTTCCATAACAAAGGGGGTAGAAGTCATGTATAATCGCAAAAAACCGTTGGAAGAAATTCCACAAGCAGATGCGGCAATCTGGGAATGTACGAGTGATACGTGCAAAGGATGGATGCGGGACAATTTTGCGTTTGATACCGTACCTACTTGTCCAATATGTGCTTCTGAGATGGTGAGCACGACTAGGATGCTGCCATTGCTTGAGAATTCGAATAGTAACCTGAAAACGATGTCTAAAGGAAATCGGATTTAATATAGCTTACCCGCCTCTCGCGAGGTGTTTTTTTTTAGATAAAGTGAACGTCCGTGACTGAGGTAGGGAATTAAATAAGAACATCCTGGCATTCGTTTAAGGCGAATGCCTTTTTTGTTGCAGAAAAAAAGCCTCTTCATGTTCCGTAATTGGACAAGAAGAGGTTTTGTTGATTGCTAATATACATACAATAGCTGATTGTTTTGAGATTTAGATAAATAAGAATGGAAGAAGGAACAACGTAGCAATCAGGGCAACGTCATAGCCAGCTCCGTATCCGTAACCACCATAACCACCGTATCCACCGCCATATGGGTAGCCACCATAAGCTGAAGATTTAGCTTTTCTGGCTGATGATAATTTCTTTTTACTTACTCTGCGCAGTTGTTGCTTGGATTGGACGGAAGACAGGCGCGGACCTTGAAAACATTCATTCAAGTAGACCTTCCCGTCCCGACAGCCTCCAAGTGTACCATACATATGCGTGCCGTCTCTCATGACAAGACAGACAGGGCGCCCCACATGCGGTGACACCGTTTCTTCACATACCGGATGAATTCTGTGCATGCATATCCCCCTCATAGTTGCGGTTTGCCGCCTGAAATCAACGGTTTGTATATCATAGTAGGAATCGAGTGGATTGGTATGGACGAGTACCCGGTTTTCTCCATAGTCAGGAGCCGTTTTTCGGTTTGTTCCATAGACTGGAGGGAGGGAAGGAGGGGGAGTCATGGATTATCATGATTTGCTTGCTCGTTTAGGAGAAGGAAGTGCTCATCCTGGTGGATTTTCGGCCACACTGCAACTGCTTGATTCATTATCGCTTCCTGCTGGGGTTCATGTTCTGGAGATTGGGTGTGGTACGGGAAGAACAGCATGTTATCTGGCCCGTCAGGGGTACAACGTAACTGCAGTTGATCTGCACCGTCACATGCTGGATAAAGCGGTAAGGCGTGCGCGTAAAGAGCGGGTTGATGTGCGTTTTATTCAAGCTGACGCTACAGCATTACCCTTACCAGATCATCACGTGGACGTGGTGTTTATCGAATCGGTCACGATTTTCACCTCATGGCGCAGAGCACTGGCTGAGTACCGAAGAGTGCTAAAACCTGGAGGACTACTTGTCGATCGGGAAATGGTTTTATCGGGAAGGAAAACAGAGCTGATGAGTCGCAGACTGAAGCGATTTTATGGGATACGTACACTGGCAACGGTGTCAGCTTGGAAGAAACGACTGAGGGGATGCGGATTCTCCAAAGTTGAAGTGAAGGAGCAATCGCGTACAATGGGCAAGTGGGGAGTCGATCACGACCCTTTACGAGAGATGGATATGAACTGGATTGAGGATAAAAATATACAGCGAATGAGTCGTACCAATGACCGGTTGCTTCTGAGATACGGAAAAAGGCTGGGATATGCCGTATTTGCGGCTAGAGTTCCTACAGAAGCTGGGACGAATTAAAAAAAGAGGCAACTCACCTTCGTTATGATGTGAGTTGCCTCTCACGTTTATAAGTAGTAGGTTACAGCATGTCGTTATCAATAATACGCCAGTGATGTTTGAGCAGTGCTTCCAGCTGTGGTTTGTCCTTCGCACGAAACGCACTTAAAATCTGTCTGTGCTCCTCATTGACTTCATGTAGCACCTCGGATAGTTTTGGCTTGTTATCACTGACATAGGATTGACGGATAAAGCTATTCTTAAGTGTGTTCAACATTTCGATGACGGTGGCGTTGCCGCAGCGCTGGATGTATAGGTTGTGAAACAGATACTGATCTTTGCTGTAGGCAGCCAGATCGAGTTGATTGATGTCTTCATCCATACGGGCGATCAGGGCTTTCATTTCTATAAGTTCTGACGCTTTGAGGTGATCCACTGCCAGCGTGGCGGCTAATGCCTCCAGTGCACCGATGGCCTGCGAGAATTCGAGCTTTTTGCTTGTGTCAAAAGGAGCAACAATAAATCCCCTGCGTGGGATATATTGCAATAGATTGTCAGAGGTCAACTGAAATAAAGCTTCCCGGGTAGGGGTACGACTGATATCCAGCCTTTTGCAAATTTCGGCTTCGTTAATCTTCTGGTTGGGAAGTAGCGTCCCGTCCTGAATCTTCTGAGCGATGTAATCGTAGACGTGATCTTTCAAGGAACGGTATTTAGGAACCTCCATACAAATTCTCCCTTCTATATGTATAGTGACGATCGATGGTTAATGAAGCCATACAGGGCGCGCTGTTCCGGGTGTTTCAAGTTTTTATCATCTTACCATCGAGGGGGGAGTTGGGCAAGCAAAGTTCACATGTGGGGAGATACATAAGTGGCAATGTTCAGTGAACATTTTTTGGAATTATAGTATGGAAATGATCGAAAAAGCGTTGTCATCCTCGTATGGGTTTGCTACTATTGAAGATATAAACAAGCGCATATCATACTATGTATATTGTATACAAATTTAAAATGGGTTCACACGGATTCTTCACCCGAGGTATAGAGGTTCATCTTTAAGAAAGATAAAGCTATTTTGATATGTTGGAGTGCTGGTATACAAACAGGGCGGATGCGGAAAAAGAGGAAACAAGTCGTAAACGCAGATCAACTCGCATACACTGTTACTGTATTTTGTATACAATATTATGCGGAAGGTTGTGAAGGAATGCCAGATACCGAGATGTTCATTCAATGGTCGGAAACGTATGCTGCACCTAATTATCATCCACTTCCCATCGTCATTGAACAGGCAGAAGGGGTGTGGGTAGAGGACCCTGAAGGCCGCCGATATATGGATATGTTAAGTGCGTATTCAGCACTGAATCATGGACATAGACACCCTGTCATCATTCAAGCGTTGAAAGATCAGGCAGACAAGGTCACATTGACATCACGGGCATTTCACAGCCATGCTGCAGCGATATTTTATCAAAAACTGTCCACGTTTACGGGTAAAGCCAAAATATTAGCTATGAATACAGGAGCAGAGGCGGTTGAAACAGCGATAAAGGCTGTACGCAGATGGGCATATCGTTGTAAGGGGGTACCTGAAAATCGTGCTGAAATTATTGTATGTTCTGGCAATTTTCATGGAAGAACCCTGACGGTTACTTCTTTTTCTTCATCTGCTGAATATAAAAAGGATTTTGGACCGTTCACACCTGGATTTCGAATTATCCCTTACGGTGATCTGGAGGCGTTGAGACAAGCGATCACACCGAATACGGCGGGTTTCCTTGTTGAGCCCATTCAGGGCGAAGCGGGAATTATTATTCCTCCAGTTGGATACTTGTCCGAGGCGTTTGAGATATGCAGACAGCAGCGAGTCTTGACCATGGCGGATGAGATCCAGACCGGATTTGGAAGAACGGGGCGTCGATTCGCCTCTGATTGGGAGGGTGCCGAACCAGATATATGGATTATGGGCAAAGCGCTTGGAGGTGGTGTGATGCCGATTTCGGCAATCGCTGCCGGAGCAGATATCCTGGATCTGTTTGAGCCGGGATCGCATGGTTCTACGTTTGGGGGTAATCCACTTGCCTGTACGGTGGCAGTTGCCGCATTGGATGTTTTGGAAGATGAGCAGCTTGCGGAGCGGTCAGAGCGGCTGGGGAATTATTTTATGGAACAACTTCAAGGTATTCAGAGCTCTGCCATTCGGGAAATTCGGGGCAAAGGTCTATTCATTGGGGTTGAGCTCGATGGTCCTGCACGACCTTATTGCGAACGTCTGATGTCGGCGGGGTTACTTTGTAAAGAAACGCATGAAACAACCATTCGTTTTGCTCCCCCACTAACTATCAACGAATCTGAGATTGATTGGGCTATAGAGATCATTAAAGAAGTGCTTAGTGATGCTTCATCGTAAAGGTAAGGCGGCATCAGTGGACTATAATTCGACAACGATGAAAAGGAGCGATACTTTATGAAGAATGAGGATGTTTTGGCTTCGCGGGAGCGGGGGATAGCAAATGTATCTGGTCAGGCCACTCGCCATGTAAATACTCATCAACAAGAAGTGGCTCTGATTAAAGTTCCTTTTGGATTAGCTGGTGCTAGAAATGGGGCCGAGTTAGGCCCTGATGAACTGATCACCGCCGGGTTGAAGCGTGAAATTGCGAGTTTGGGGTTTCTCTTGAATAGAGAGGTGCGTGTGGATTGCCCTACACAATCAGCAACTTCACTTGGGCGCAAGACGGTAAAGTATCTGAATGAGGTTCAGCAGGTCAGTGAGTATGTGTGTCAAGAAGTAGCATCTGCTCTTGAAGAGGAAGCCTTTCCAGTTGTGCTTGGGGGAGACCATAGTGTAGCCATCGGTACTTTGGCCGGGTTAACTGCTCATTACAGCAATTTAGGTGTGATCTGGTTCGATGCTCATGCAGACTTGAATACCGAAGAACATAGTTTGACTGGGAATATGCATGGAATGAGCGTGGCTGCGTTTCTGGGGCATTCGGCTTTTAATTTGTCACAGATCAGAGGTGCTGGTTCCTTTGTGAATCCGTCCAATCTGGTGTATATCGGACTTCGTGATCTGGATGAGTACGAGAAGGAGCAGATCAGAGCACTGGGCATTCGAGCTTTTACGATGCATGATATTGATCGATTGGGGATGCAACAGGTCATTGATCAGGCGATGATGATTGCGGGAGATGGGACGGACGGTATTCATGTTAGCTTTGACATGGACTGCCTTGATCCGCGTGAAGCGCCAGGGGTGGGGACACCTGTACCGGGTGGGTTGAGTTATCGAGAAGCGCATTTTGCAATGGAGTGTTTAGCTACGAGCAACCAGGTTGTATCTATGGAATTGGTCGAAGTGAACCCGCTACTTGATCAGAACCGGCATACGGCACGGCTTGGTGTTGGATTAATTGCATCTTTGTTAGGGAAATCTATTCTATAGAAGGAAGCGGAAAGTGCTCAGAGGGAACAGGTATGATCTATAAGGTATGTTGCAGGGGAGTTGTGTTATTGGTCGGTTGAAATATTTTGCTGATCATATACGCGGCTTCCCTGTATTTATTACGTTAATAAATGTTGTGGTACAGCTGTGATCGTTCGTCTGATGTCATATTACAGTTTCTATCCGGTTTCGGTTTGTGATTTGTGAAATGAGCGCGACGTCGCGAGTGTATTACACAGCTTCATAAGTTGGATATGGTTTCTTAAAGTTCATGTCTATAATGATATAAGTCCTAGTTTATATGAGGGAATCTGATGGAATTTTATATTTTTAAAATAAGTATTGCATTGTTATGTCATACATGGTATATTCTAATTCCGGCCAAGAAAACACAGCTTACATGGTGCGGCAAGCCATTGAAAACAAGCTTCGAAAGAAACTTAAAAAAAGAGCTTGCAAAGTTGGTTCGGACATGATATTATATAAGAGTTGCTGAAACGAACTGGTTTCGGTAGCGAGAACAAGTTTGATCTTTGAAAACTGAACAACGAGTGAGTAAACATTCTGCTTGCAGAATGACGTGAAGGTTTTTGGTACATGCCATCTGGCTGTATGAAAACTGGAACACAAATGAGATTTTTAATCTCGTCAGATTCAAAATGAGCTTATCGCTCTTTTCAATACCCCGATGAGTTTCACCGCGTTTAACGACGCTGACGAAATTCATCTTTATTGGAGAGTTTGATCCTGGCTCAGGACGAACGCTGGCGGCATGCCTAATACATGCAAGTCGAGCGGACTTGAAGAGAAGCTTGCTTCTCGGATGGTTAGCGGCGGACGGGTGAGTAACACGTAGGCAACCTGCCCTCAAGCTTGGGACAACTACCGGAAACGGTAGCTAATACCGAATACTTGTTTTCTTCGCCTGAAGAGAACTGGAAAGACGGAGCAATCTGTCACTTGGGGATGGGCCTGCGGCGCATTAGCTAGTTGGTGAGGTAACGGCTCACCAAGGCGACGATGCGTAGCCGACCTGAGAGGGTGATCGGCCACACTGGGACTGAGACACGGCCCAGACTCCTACGGGAGGCAGCAGTAGGGAATCTTCCGCAATGGGCGAAAGCCTGACGGAGCAATGCCGCGTGAGTGATGAAGGTTTTCGGATCGTAAAGCTCTGTTGCCAGGGAAGAACGCTTGGGAGAGTAACTGCTCTCAAGGTGACGGTACCTGAGAAGAAAGCCCCGGCTAACTACGTGCCAGCAGCCGCGGTAATACGTAGGGGGCAAGCGTTGTCCGGAATTATTGGGCGTAAAGCGCGCGCAGGCGGTCATGTAAGTCTGGTGTTTAATCCCGGGGCTCAACCCCGGATCGCACTGGAAACTGTGTGACTTGAGTGCAGAAGAGGAGAGTGGAATTCCACGTGTAGCGGTGAAATGCGTAGAGATGTGGAGGAACACCAGTGGCGAAGGCGACTCTCTGGGCTGTAACTGACGCTGAGGCGCGAAAGCGTGGGGAGCAAACAGGATTAGATACCCTGGTAGTCCACGCCGTAAACGATGAGTGCTAGGTGTTAGGGGTTTCGATACCCTTGGTGCCGAAGTTAACACATTAAGCACTCCGCCTGGGGAGTACGGTCGCAAGACTGAAACTCAAAGGAATTGACGGGGACCCGCACAAGCAGTGGAGTATGTGGTTTAATTCGAAGCAACGCGAAGAACCTTACCAGGTCTTGACATCCAACTAACGAGGCAGAGATGCGTTAGGTGCCCTTCGGGGAAAGTTGAGACAGGTGGTGCATGGTTGTCGTCAGCTCGTGTCGTGAGATGTTGGGTTAAGTCCCGCAACGAGCGCAACCCTTATATTTAGTTGCCAGCACTTCGGGTGGGCACTCTAGATAGACTGCCGGTGACAAACCGGAGGAAGGTGGGGATGACGTCAAATCATCATGCCCCTTATGACCTGGGCTACACACGTACTACAATGGCCGGTACAACGGGCTGCGAAATCGCGAGATGGAGCCAATCCCAACAAAGCCGGTCTCAGTTCGGATTGCAGGCTGCAACTCGCCTGCATGAAGTCGGAATTGCTAGTAATCGCGGATCAGCATGCCGCGGTGAATACGTTCCCGGGTCTTGTACACACCGCCCGTCACACCACGAGAGTTTATAACACCCGAAGTCGGTGGGGTAACCGCAAGGAGCCAGCCGCCGAAGGTGGGATAGATGATTGGGGTGAAGTCGTAACAAGGTAGCCGTATCGGAAGGTGCGGCTGGATCACCTCCTTTCTATGGAGAATCGTCTTCTGCAACGAAGACATTCAAATCTAATCTAGCCAGGTCGGCTAGTTACTCACTCGTTGCTCAGTTTTGAGAGCTCAAACTCTCAAAACTTCTCGTTGATTCGACCGACACATCCGTGAACGGCCCGAACCAAACGATTTGTTCTTTGAAAACTAGATATCGAAACGAAACAAACGCGAATTAGAACATTCCTTTTTAGCTGAACTTGTGTATAACAAGTTTCAATAAAAACGGTAGATAATGCAATTGCGATGGTATCGGGTGGGAGCGACTTTTGGCTTTGGACGTAGTCCAAAACAAGGGAAGCGAGCAGACGAAACCGGAGCATATGGTTAAGCTACTAAGAGCACACGGAGGATGCCTAGGCGCTAGGAGCCGATGAAGGACGTGGCGAACAACGAAACTGCCTCGGGGAGCTGTAAGCAAGCTTTGATCCGGGGATGTCCGAATGGGGAAACCCAGCTGGGGTAATATCCAGTTACTCATAACTGAATACATAGGTTATGTAGAGGCATACCAGGGGAACTGAAACATCTAAGTACCCTGAGGAAGAGAAAACAATAGTGATTCCGTCAGTAGCGGCGAGCGAACGCGGAGAAGCCCAAACCAAAGAGCTTGCTCTTTGGGGTTGTGGGACGTCTCACATGGAGTTACAAAGGAACCGGTTAAGCGAAGAGGTCTGGAAAGGCCCGCCAAAGAAGGTAAAAGCCCTGTAATTGAAAGTCTGTTCCCTCCGAGACGGATCCCGAGTAGTGCGGGGCACGTGAAACCCCGTATGAATCCGGCAGGACCATCTGCCAAGGCTAAATACTTCCTAGCGACCGATAGTGAAGCAGTACCGTGAGGGAAAGGTGAAAAGCACCCCGGAAGGGGAGTGAAATAGAACCTGAAACCGTGTGCTTACAAAAAGTCAGAGCCCGTTTTAGGGGTGATGGCGTGCCTTTTGTAGAATGAACCGGCGAGTTACGTTCCCGTGCAAGGTTAAGGTGAAGAGCCGGAGCCGCAGCGAAAGCGAGTCTGAATAGGGCGAATGAGTACGTGGACGTAGACCCGAAACCGGGTGATCTACCCCTGTCCAGGGTGAAGGTGCGGTAACACGCACTGGAGGCCCGAACCCACGCATGTTGAAAAATGCGGGGATGAGGTGGGGGTAGCGGAGAAATTCCAATCGAACTCGGAGATAGCTGGTTCTCCCCGAAATAGCTTTAGGGCTAGCCTCGGAAAACAGAGTCGTGGAGGTAGAGCACTGATTGGGTGCGGGGCCCGCAAGGGTTACCAAGCTCAGTCAAACTCCGAATGCCATAGACTTACTTCCGGGAGTCAGACAGTGAGTGCTAAGATCCATTGTCAAAAGGGAAACAGCCCAGACCATCAGCTAAGGTCCCCAAGTGTGTGTTAAGTGGGAAAGGATGTGGAGTTGCACAGACAACCAGGATGTTGGCTTAGAAGCAGCCACCATTGAAAGAGTGCGTAATAGCTCACTGGTCGAGTGACTCTGCGCCGAAAATGTAACGGGGCTAAACACACCACCGAAGCTATGGCTTGATGCTTTGCATCAGGGGTAGGGGAGCGTTGTATAAGGGTTGAAGGTGTACCGTAAGGAGCGCTGGACATTATACAAGTGAGAATGCCGGTATGAGTAACGAAAAGATCAGTGAGAATCTGATCCGCCGAAAGCCTAAGGGTTCCTGAGGAAGGCTCGTCCGCTCAGGGTAAGTCGGGACCTAAGGCGAGGCCGAAAGGCGTAGTCGAAGGACAACAGGTCGAAATTCCTGTACCACCGTAAATCGTTACGAGCGATGGGGGGACGCAGTAGGGTAGTGACGCAGGCTGATGGATGCCTGTCCAAGCAGTAAGGCTGGTTAGTAGGCAAATCCGCTAACCGTAAGGCTGAGCTGTGATGGGGAGTGAAAATTACAGTAGCGAAGGTCATGATCTCACACTGCCAAGAAAAGCCTCTAGCCAGATGAAGGTGCCCGTACCGCAAACCGACACAGGTAGGCGAGAAGAGAATTCTAAGGCGCGCGGAAGAACTCTCGTTAAGGAACTCGGCAAAATGACCCCGTAACTTCGGGAGAAGGGGTGCCCCGGTAGTGTGAATAGCACGAGGGGGCCGCAGTGAAAAGGCCCAAGCGACTGTTTAGCAAAAACACAGGTCTGTGCGAAGCCGTAAGGCGAAGTATACGGGCTGACGCCTGCCCGGTGCTGGAAGGTTAAGGGGAGTGGTTAGGGAGTAATCCCGAAGCTGTGAACCGAAGCCCCAGTAAACGGCGGCCGTAACTATAACGGTCCTAAGGTAGCGAAATTCCTTGTCAGGTAAATTCTGACCCGCACGAATGGCGTAACGACTTGGGCGCTGTCTCAACGAGAGATCCGGTGAAATTTTAATACCTGTGAAGATGCAGGTTACCCGCGACAAGACGGAAAGACCCCATGGAGCTTTACTGCAGCTTGATATTGAATTTGGGTACGATCTGTACAGGATAGGTGGGAGCCTTTGAAGCGTGAGCGCCAGCTTGCGTGGAGGCACCGTTGGGATACCACCCTGATCGTATCTAGGTTCTAACCTGGTACCGTAAACCGGTGCGGGGACAGTGTCAGGTGGGCAGTTTGACTGGGGCGGTCGCCTCCTAAAGAGTAACGGAGGCGCCCAAAGGTTCCCTCAGAATGGTTGGAAATCATTCGAAGAGTGCAAAGGCATAAGGGAGCTTGACTGCGAGACCTACAAGTCGAGCAGGGACGAAAGTCGGGCTTAGTGATCCGGTGGTACCGCATGGAAGGGCCATCGCTCAACGGATAAAAGCTACCCTGGGGATAACAGGCTTATCTCCCCCAAGAGTCCACATCGACGGGGAGGTTTGGCACCTCGATGTCGGCTCATCGCATCCTGGGGCTGAAGTAGGTCCCAAGGGTTGGGCTGTTCGCCCATTAAAGCGGTACGCGAGCTGGGTTCAGAACGTCGTGAGACAGTTCGGTCCCTATCTGTCGTGGGCGTAGGAAATTTGAGAGGAGCTGTCCTTAGTACGAGAGGACCGGGATGGACGTACCGCTGGTGTACCAGTTGTTCCGCCAGGAGCACCGCTGGGTAGCTATGTACGGACGGGATAAGCGCTGAAAGCATCTAAGCGTGAAGCCCCCCTCAAGATGAGATTTCCCAGTATGTAAGACCCCTTGAAGACGACGAGGTAGATAGGCTGGGGGTGGAAGTGCAGTAATGCATGGAGCTGACCAGTACTAATCGGTCGAGGGCTTATCCAATAGCAAGTTGTAAATCGCGTACGTTTCGTTTCGAATCTAGTTTTCAGAGAACAACACTCTGAATGAAGTGAAAATCGGTACATCACGGAATGTGTGTATGATTTTCAGTTCTGATTGATATGGAAGAAGCTATGCTTCGACCAATCGCGTTTGGTGGCGATGGCGGAGGGGTTCCACACGTACCCATCCCGAACACGACCGTTAAGCCCTCTAGCGCCGATGGTACTTGGACCGCAGGGTCCTGGGAGAGTAGGACGCCGCCAAGCGATTCCCTTTGGGGTATTTTTTTTGCCCCCTCGTTAGGGATATGGGATGTATATGTGGGCCTTTAGCTCAGTTGGTTAGAGCGCACCTCTGATAAGGGTGAGGCCGGTGGTTCGAGTCCACCAAGGCCCATAGTAACTGCATAAGAAATACATGAATGGGGCCATAGCTCAGCTGGGAGAGCGCCTGCCTTGCAAGCAGGAGGTCAGCGGTTCGATCCCGCTTGGCTCCACCATTCCCTGATAGCTCAGTTGGTAGAGCACTCGACTGTTAATCGAGTTGTCACAGGTTCGAGTCCTGTTCGGGGAGCCATGGAGAGGTGTCCGAGCTGGCCGAAGGAGCACGATTGGAAATCGTGTAGGCGTCACAAGCGTCTCGAGGGTTCGAATCCCTCTCTCTCCGCCATAATTCTTTTTTAGTGAGGCCCGTTGGTCAAGGGGTTAAGACACCTCCCTTTCACGGAGGTAACAGGGGTTCGAATCCCCTACGGGTCATATTTTCGGAGGCTTAGCTCAGCTGGGAGAGCATCTGCCTTACAAGCAGAGGGTCGGGGGTTCGATCCCCTCAGCCTCCACCATATATTTTTTTAAATGACGCGGGGTGGAGCAGCCCGGTAGCTCGTCGGGCTCATAACCCGAAGGCCGCAGGTTCAAATCCTGCCCCCGCAATTGTAGCTTTCCTAACCGAAAGTGATCTGGAACCGTGGTGTAGTTGGCCTAACATGCCTGCCTGTCACGCAGGAGATCGCGGGTTCGAATCCCGTCGGTTCCGCCATTTTAATACTTTACACCGCGCCGGTGTAGCTCAACTGGTAGAGCAACTGACTTGTAATCAGTAGGTTGGGGGTTCAAGTCCTCTCGCCGGCACCATTTTAGTATTTTGCAATTAGAGGTTTATAAGTTGTATAATATAAGCTCTGATGGTAATACTAAAAACTCATGCTTTAAGGTTTGATTTTATGGCGATCGTGGCGAAGTGGTTAACGCACCGGTTTGTGGATCCGGCACTCGGGGGTTCAATTCCCCTCGATCGCCCCATAGTTTTCTTTATTGGGGATTAGCCAAGCGGTAAGGCAACGGACTTTGACTCCGTCATGCATAGGTTCAAATCCTATATCCCCAGCCATTTACTATGAGTCATTAGCTCAGTTGGTAGAGCACCTGACTTTTAATCAGGGTGTCGAAGGTTCGAATCCTTCATGACTCACTTTCATATTATGCGGTCGTGGCGGAATTGGCAGACGCGCACGGTTCAGGTCCGTGTGGGCTAACCCCCCGTGGAGGTTCGAGTCCTCTCGACCGCACCATATATTTTGCGGAAGTGGCTCAGCGGTAGAGCATCGCCTTGCCAAGGCGAGGGTCGCGGGTTCGATTCCCGTCTTCCGCTCCAATATTTGCGCCCTTAGCTCAGCTGGATAGAGCGTTTGACTACGAATCAAAAGGCCGGGAGTTCGAATCTCTCAGGGCGCGCCATTATTTCCTTTATATCGGGATGTAGCTCAGCTTGGTAGAGCACCTGGTTTGGGACCAGGGGGTCGCATGTTCAAATCGTGTCATCCCGATTTTTCGTTTATGCGGGTGTAGTTCAATGGTAGAACTTTAGCCTTCCAAGCTAATAGCGTGGGTTCGATTCCCATCACCCGCTTACGATTCAAAGAGTTCTTGCATAATGCAAGAACTCTTTTTTTATTTTTAGTGTGTATAAGTTGGCTTATACGGATCAAGTGAACCGTATGTTGGGGTTTTGTGGTAATCTATTCTTAATCAAAAGTAGAAAAGTTACAGGAGGTTGTTAAATGGGCCCTATTATATTCCTTGTCTTTGTGATGATCGCCATAATTATTTATGGAATTACCCAAACGAGAAAATCGAACAGATTAAAGAAAAAATATGGTGCAGCATTACATTCAGTCGGAATTCATTATTCAGGTCTACCTCAGGTGCCGGAGGGTAAGAAAGTGGATGTACTACTAGGTAACGGAAACTTATACATACAAGCAGATCAACAAATATTCGAGCTTTCACTAAGTAAAGTGAGTGGCGTACATCACCCTAACCAACGAGAAGTAATGAAATTCCAAAGTTTTCTGATTATTGGTTATCATATGAACGGCAGACATCGAAAAATAAAATTAGCTTTTTTTAAGTCTTCAGTAGCTAAAACTTTTTTATGGGAGATCGAGAGACAGTTGTTCACTAATAACTCAAGTAATGGGGTAATTCGATTGTAATTCGTGATCGCTTAGTTTTAGTGGTGTAGAATATACATAGTTAATATATGTCCCCCGGAAAAAGAACATTTGTCTTGTGAAAGCTAATGTTTAAATTATCGGATAAATATGATGAAAATCAAAAGCTCCTCCTGCTTCTATCTAAAGAAGCAGGAGGAGCTTTTGTTTCTACTGCATATCGCTTTACATTAATACCGTTCCAGGATGGTCTGTGTTTTCAGACCATCGGCAGGGATCAACCAGTTTTTGTTTTGAAGCAATTGTAGTAATTGGTTACGTAGACCAGATACGGTTGCTGCGTCATCTGTTTTGAATGAAACCTCGACGATATTTTCAATATCCGTACCTGCTGCGTTGCGGATCGGCCATACTTCCAGGGTAAGCTCCTGACCGTTCCATGTACCTTCATACCGTTGGAAGGTGATTGGGCCATAGGCACGGGCCTGTGTAAGTTGTTGTTTGCCCCAGTTGGAGGCAGACCAGTTTTTTAATTTACCGGGAAGCTTGTCCAATAGCAGATTCAAGGCATCCTTTTCGGAAGGCAACTGTGTGCCAGTTGTTTTGGTGTCTACTTTTTTCGTGTTGGAGAAGCTAAGTGTTTGTTTACCGTATCCCCAGTCAATTTCAGCCTCGTAGTTATCATCTGATGAATCGAAGCCTTCCTGATTTGCAAGTGTCAGTGCTGCATTGATATCCCCGTTAATGACAGGATAACGCTTCTTGTAGGTTAATTCGAAGTTGTTTTTATCATCCTTTTTGCGAAAACGGACGTTCCAACCTTGGGCATCCAATCCGAGAGCATTGGTGTCAAAGTACTCCACATTGATATTTCGTGGTGTAGCGTTAAGCCCCAGGGTCTGGATGACCTCACTGCGCGGTGTTCCATTGGCGTTTAACACAAGCTCCGGCTTGGCGAGGAACTTCACTTCATAAGCGGGAACGGCGTTGGCAGCAGCTGAAGCCTGCGGCGTATCCAGAAATGTTAGTCCACTTCCCAGGGTGACGATGCTCAGCATCAACGAGGCGGTTACTTTTTTCCATTTTTTCAAAACCAATCACTCTCCTAATCTGGATTAACGTACAGACCCCACTTTACCGTGCAAGTTTCTGAATACGATTAACGGGAAGCGCACATTACGTTAACCTTGCATAGATTTCATGAATGGCCCGCGATAGTTTATATAGGTTCAACCGATAGGCTGATGGAGTAAAGGCTGTGTGTTCATAACTTCGTGTAGAACTTCGATGAACCGATTGACCTGAACAGAAGGGTGGCGATCCTTGTTATGAACGGTATAAATATGGCGTGGTGCCTGCTCCCCCGGAATGGGAAGCACCTGAATAAGACCCTGCTGTTCCTCCCACTGAACGGCCATCCGCGACATGAAGGAGATGTGACCGCCAAGTAACACAAGCTGTTTGATCGCTTCCAGGGAATCCATCTCCACGGTGCTCCGCAGCCGGATATCGTGCTGTACAAGCCAGTGGTTGGTCAGCCTTCGCGTACTGGACTCATCACCGTGTAGAGCAAAAGGCACCTGTGCAATATCCTCAGGATGCAACGATTCTTTCTGAGTCAGCCCATGTTGCGGAGAGCAGATGAGCACAAGATCGTCCTCACATAACGTTTCAGCGTGTAATACCGACCCAACAAACGGTTCGGATGAGATGATGCCCAGATCAAGCTGATGCCGGATGACCATCTCGCGGATAACCGGGGCTGGTTTGACAGACAACAACATCCGAATACCCGGAAACTCTTGAGAAAACGTATGAAGCATCGCGGGTAGCAGGTATGTAGCCGGAACATAACTTGCTCCAATATGGAGCGTACCCCGGTACAGGCTATCGTATTCCTTGACGACGCGGCGGGCCTCCTGGGTTAGGGCATTGATTTTGACACTATAGTGAAGCAAGGCTTGTCCAGCTTCGGTCAGAAATGTTTTTCCACTGCGAGATTCGAATAAACGAACCCCCATCTCTTCCTCCAGTGACTTCATATGAAACGTAACCGTTGGTTGCTTGATGCCCAGAATCTCGGCCACACTTGTCATATGATGATACTTGTCGATCAGTTCAACAATTTGTAATTTGATCAGGTTCATGTTTCTCCCACACTCCTCTGTTCTACAACTTCGCGGTATGTATAATAATCCGATTCCTCCATGGAAAGCACATAGAAAATTCAATGAAAGATCATACCGTGTCTATCTATAGATTTAATCTATGAACATCAACAGAATTCATCTAAAAAGTTAATTCCCATTTTACAAACATAACAAACAACTCTCGAAAGCGAGCGTTAGACTGAAAACAGTACAAGAGCAGTTTAAAGGGGATAAGCTCAAGCAGAGCAATATTAACTAGATAAGCTAAAGCCAAAAGCAACAGAAGAAATCGAAATAACAGAGAAACACAATAACAGAGTAAAACAAGAGAGTAGTCCAAGGGATGTGCAATAAAAGTTTAGTAAAGAGGACAGGCAGGGGTGCTTATGAAACTGGAGTTAACAGGAATTCAAAAATCATTTCATCAAACGCCTGCACTATTGCCCACGGATCTGACGCTTGAACACGGAAAATTCACCACTTTGCTTGGCCCTTCGGGTTGCGGCAAAACGACGTTGCTCCGCATGATTGCCGGGCTGGAACAGCCGGATGCGGGGGAGATTCGTGCAGATGGGGAGTACTTCTACTCTACAGCAAAGCGGATTGATAAACCGACACACAAGCGTAATCTGGGCATGGTGTTTCAGGATTTTGCATTATGGCCGCATATGACGGTATATGAAAATGTAGCTTTTGGCTTGAAAGCAGGCAAACAGAAGGCTGATCTGCGGCAAAAGGTTAATGAAGCACTTGGCATGGTTCGACTGCAAGGCATGGAAGATCGGTATCCTCATCAGCTGTCGGGTGGACAGCAGCAGCGGGTTGCTTTTGCCAGAGCAGTAGCGGTGAAGCCGGGTGTTATCTTGTTTGATGAGCCGCTGAGTGCACTGGATGCTGTGCTGCGAGAAGAGATGCGGATTGAGATGATGTCACTGGTACGCGATATGGGACTCACTGCCCTGTATGTGACACATGATCAGATTGAGGCCATGTCGATGTCAGATGAGATCGTGGTGATGCAGAAGGGGCGGATTTTGCAAAAAGGTACCCCGGAAACGATCTACTCTGCGCCAAGTGACTCTTATGTCGCATCGTTTATCGGAAAGTCCAATTGGCTTACGCCAAACGAATCCATGGTTCGGCCGGAATATGTCACCTGGAACAAAACAAGCCACGATGATCTGGGCTACCCCGGAATTATTCTCAGCGTCAGCTATGTGGGAGAACGCTACGAGGTACGTGTGCAGATGGAAGGACTGGGCGTGTGGACAGCATATGCGAATCATAGATTAAGCGTTGGAGAGAAAATTCAGCTCTATGTCTCGCCGGAACGAATCTGCCGAATGCATGATGCGCAGAGCCAGGAGGGCAGTCCAAAGCTGGATATGAAACATGATATGAAGCCGAATGCTAGTGTTAAACAGCGAGAAGTGATCGCCGTAGCTCGATAGATAGCGACTTACAGTGAACTACAGCGACAAAGCTTTTCAAAACGTAAAGCACAATGAAATGAAGACAATAACAGAAAAAAATAAAGAAGATATGATCGAAGAAATGGAAGCAAACACTTGCAGTTTTACTCTAATTCGAAACTAAGGGAGCTGGAATGGACATGTTCGGTATGAAATCAAGTAAAAAGAGTGCAACACTTTTATTAACAGCAGTGATGAGTCTGAGTCTATTCGGATGTAGCACGGGGAATACAACGACTGGAAACGCAGCACAGCCCGCAGGGGAAGGAAATGCTGCAGCGGCAGCGGAAGCGCCGAATAAAGCAGCAGGCGGCAAACTGGTATTGTACAGTGCAGGTCCACAGAAGCTGGCAGACAATATCGTGAATGGATTTACAGCGAAGACAGGCATTGAGGTCGAGATGTTCCAGGGAACGACGGGTAAAATTTTGGCTCGTATGGAGGCGGAAAAAGCCAATCCGGTAGCAGATGTCGTTATTCTGGCTTCCTTGCCTTCGGCACAAGCTCTGAAAGCGGATGGACTCACATTGCCATATCCGGAAGCCGCGAATGCGGACAAGCTGAATAAGGAATGGTCGGATGCAGACGGAAACTATTTTAGCAGTAGTGCATCTGCACTGGGTATTGTGTATAACAGCAAACTGGTGACAACCCCGCCTACAAGCTGGGCTGAACTCGCAACATCCGCATGGAAAGATAAAGTGAATATTCCTGATCCGACCCTATCTGGCTCCGCACTTGATTTCATTACAGGTTACCTGAGCGCCAATGGTGAAAAAGGATGGGATCTGCTGAACGCCTACAAAGCGAACGGTGTAGCGATGGCAGGAGCGAATCAGGAAGCCCTTGACCCGGTGATTACGGGTGCGAAAAGCATTGTGGCAGCAGGTGTAGACTATATGGCTTATTCCGCCAAAGCCAAAGGGGAACCGCTGGATATCGTATACCCTGAAGAGGGTACAGTGATTAGCCCAAGACCGGCGGCCATTCTAAAATCCAGCCCTAACGTAGAGAATGCCAAAGCATTTATCGACTACCTGTTGTCGGATGAAGCACAGAAGCTGGTTACAGATGCATACCTGATTCCAGGACGCGAAGATATCGAAGCAACCAACCGTGCCAACGTGAAGGATATTCCGCAACTGAAAGTGGATTGGAACTGGATGAGCGAGCATGGTGATGAAACCGCAGCACGTTTCTCCGAAACTTTTAAATAAGTGAACGCAACTACAGAAACGGTGGACAACAGGTGATGCTGCTGTCTTGATGTGGAAAGTCATGTGAGGTGAGCGTAGTGAAACCTGTTGTAACAGATAACAACCGTATTTTTCGGAGAGTGGGGGTGGTGTTGGCCCTCTTTCTGCTGACAATTAGCATTGGTATGCCCTTGTTACTCATTTTCTGGCAAAGTGTGTACCTGAACGGGCAATGGGATTGGATGGCGCCTCTGCGTACGATTACGGGGCATCATCTATCCGGTGTGTTGCTGAATTCCGTGTGGCTGGGCATCTGCGTGGTGGCGATGACAACGCTATTGGCGTTACCGCTTGCCTGGATGATGTCCAAAACCCGAATGGGAGAGCATCGCTGGGTGGATGTCATCCTGATGATTCCGTTCATGACCCCGCCGTATATCGGCTCCATGGGATGGATTCTATTTATGCAAAAAGGGGGATACCTCCAGCAATGGATACCCTCCTCTGCGAACTGGACGGAGCTGTTCTTCAGCTTCTGGGGCATGGTGATGATCATGAGTCTGCACTTGTTCCCCTTCCTCTACTTGTTGCTACGGGATGCGTTAATCCGCATCGGCGGCAATTTGGAGGAAGCGGGAGCCGTGCACGGTGGGCGTGCCGGATACCGATTCAGACGTATTATTTTACCCTTGTTGCTGTCATCTTACGGGATGGGAATTATGCTTGTTTTTGTCAAAACGATTGCAGAGTTCGGCACACCCGCGACCTTCGGGCGCAAAATCGGTTACTATGTGATGACTTCCGAGATTCACAAATACATCTCCAGCTGGCCGATTGACTTCGGTAAGGCGACTTCACTGGCATCGGTGTTGCTGTCCGTCTGTCTGGTGATGTGGTACATGCAGTCAGCAATCAGCCGGAAGTTCACATATCGGTTGGTAGGCGGTAAAGGACAACGCTCGAAGCGCTATTCTTTGCGGGGGTGGGCAGGATGGTTATGCGGTGCATATCTTGCCATCTTGCTCATTCTATCCATCGGCATCCCGTATTTCTCGATTATAGCGGCATCCACAATGAAGCTAAGGGGAGTAGGACTTGCGCTGGACAATCTGACATTGGAACACTATCGGGAATTGTTATCTTGGGGTTCAGTAAGTATGAAGGCGATCGGTAACAGTCTCGGATTATCTCTGGCAGCTTCTACGGTGGCAGTAATCATTGGTACGGGGTTTGCGCTGGCCATTGGCAAGTCATCTTCGTTCATGCAGCGGGTCATCGACTTGTTCAGTCTGCTACCAAACACGGTGCCGGGTATTGTTATGGTAGTTGGTCTGATTCTGTTCTGGAACTCGCCTTGGATGCCCGTGACGCTGTATAACACGTATGGGATGGTGGTGCTCACCTATGTTGTGCTGTTCCTGCCATATACCGTGCAATATGTAAAATCAAGCTTTACCCAAATCGATGGCACGTTGTTTCAGGCGGGTCAGTTGTTTGGCGGTAAGCCGCTGTACATTCTGCGGCGTATCCTAGTTCCGCTGATTCTGCCCGGTATGCTGGCGGGCTGGATGATGACCTTTACGATCGCAACGAGGGAACTGGTCGGCTCACTGCTTATTCTTCCGCCGTCGATGCAGACGTCGGCGACGTATATTTTTGCCCAGTTTGAACAGGGTCAGGTGTCACTTGGTATGGCGATGGCTGTGGTAACCGTCGGCATGACCGTACTGATGCTGCTTGGGATTGAAATGCTGAATTCAAAGAGAAAGTGGAATGCTTCATGATCAAACTGAATGTATGGGGCGGTGCGGGCGAGCACGGACGTTCCGCCTATCTGCTTAGCGGGAGCCGTTACCGGCTGTTGCTGGACTGTGGTGTGAAAAAAGAAGGCAACGGCGAATATCCGCTCATCGACCCGGAGGTTGTGCCACAACTGGATGCGGTGCTGTTATCCCATGCCCATGAGGATCACTCCGTTGCCATCCCACTACTTTACAAGCTGGGGTATATGGGTGAAGTATGGACAACACGCGAGACGAAAGAGCAGTTAACAACTTACTTTCGATCATGGCGTAACAATATGGAACGTGCAGGTCAATCTTTGCCCTATGATGAAGTAGATGAAAAACGGATTCGCTATCGATTTTTAGAGGATGAGGCTGAGCGTGAGTACTGGTTTGAATTGTTACCTGGTGTATCGGTCATGTGGGGACGTACTGGACATTTGGCTGGATCAGTCTGGTTCGGGCTGGAGATGGAAGACAAGCGAATACTGTACTCTGGTGATTACACGTTGGAGTCTATGCTATTACAGGCAGATGATGTGGCTGACGGATTCAGGCAGGCTGATCTGAAGAGGCAGAGACTGAAAGAAGTCATGCCCGTTGCTTCTGTGGCAGGTGGAGCTCAACATTTGTCTTTGTCCAGCAACGCATCCGTTACGAGTAGCAGGCAAGCCGTGGAGTATGCTCCTTTGGAAGCGCAAATGCAGGTGACAACACACGAATATCCACACAAAGATCAGTACAACGATCAACAGAAAGATCAACATATAGACCGAAATGAAGACGGGCATAAGCTACCTATCATCAGGCTGGATTTGGCTATTATCGATGCGGCCTATGGAACAGATCGTGATACACAGGCAGACAAGTTACAGCAGCTGGAAAGTGCCATCCAGAATGCTCTTCATCAAGGGGGTAAGGTGCTCTTACCCATGCCTGCGGTTGGCCGAGGACAGGAACTGATTCTGTGGGCACAACAACGTTTTGCAGATATACCTTTGATTGTGGAGCAGAGGCTTGTAGATGGCATGAAGCAATTGCATCGTGCATCTTTTTGGCTTAGAGAGCTGGAAGGTGAAGTCACCGAAAGTGCACCTGCTCATAGGATTGCAACATTTCTGAGCGGAGAAGGCTGGGAAAGAGTGAGTACAACCGAAGAACGGACAACGTTGCTTGAAAAATATGAAGCTTCGCTCTGGTTCATTCCGGATGGCATGATGCAGTCTCCGCTCGCACGCTGGTATTACGGAATGTGGGCACCCGAGATGCAAAATCTGATTTTGCTCACGGGACATACTTCTACCGGTACATTCGCACATCAATTGCTCGAAAATCCTGAGCAATACGGCACATGCAGGGTGGAAAAGGTCCGATACAAGGTTCATCAAGGATGGAATGATGTAGAGCGGATGTTGAACCGGGTCTCTGCACGGCACAACGTGCTGGTTCATACCGATATTGCAGAGACAGAGCGACTAAGACAGGGATTGCTCGTTGGACAATCTCGATCGGGTACAGATATTGATCTATTATCTCCAGGGGATGAGTTAATCTTTTGAAGGAGAGCTTAACGATCACCTCAGTTTTGATTTCGAAAAGGATACGGACAAAGAATAGCTTGAACAGCCAAAAAGGCACCTTGTGTGCCTTTTTTGTCATATTGCTAATCCATTCATTTTTCAATTTCCTAGGGATGTGTCTGTCCTAAGGGGTATAGCCTGCTCTATTTATTGAACCTGAATATTACCTGATCGAGTTATCACGTGTACTTGATGTGTTCCCTGACCGGTAACCCCTTGTGATATATGTTTATTTTCGTTCATCTGCTGCCATTCAAGAGCAAAAGAACGCCTTCCGCTACGGGACTCGAGTGTCCAACTTACATCAGGTACAGGCTCCGCGATCCTTAGCGATATCTTACCACTGGTGGAGGCAAGGCGAATATCTGAAACAATACGGTCAGCGATCAGTTCAATGGAGCCGCTAGTTCCATCCACTACCAGACTATTCTGAGGCCGAATGATGTTTACGGTTCCGGACGAACTGTTGATCTGCAGGCTTCCCTCATAATGTAGAGGGATTTTGACGACCATGACGGGCTTATTGGCCAAGTTAAAGATGCGAAACAGATGATTATTGGCTGCGATTCGAATGTGTTGTTGGCTTCGTTCTATTGTGAAAGCAGGTTTACGATCGGGAGCAGTGCTTGACACTTCCAACGAATCAAGGCCGGATACGGTTTCTATGGTTACGGGAGTACTACCGTTATCAATAGAAATGACTTTAGCTGTACCAAGCGGCATGGTCTGATTGTCTGTAAAAGGGGCATGAGGCGGATTGCAGGATACCAGAATGAGAAGCATACAAAGCCATACAGGCCAAACTTTTTTCATTATATCACCTCATAATAAGAAATGGATTAGGAACAGGGTGTGTTCATCCATCGTACGAGATGACGTTACGTAAGGATCAAGTTTTTTTGCATAATGATTAGGAGTTGAAGCTGACGTTACGTCATTTTATATAATAGTTTCAAGTCAAAAAGGTCTTGTTTTGCAAATAGAAGGAGGTGTGAACATGAAAACCGGGGATGTCCTCATATACAGTTGTGTTATCATCGGGGCAGGCATCGGACTAACCATGGATTATGTATTTCCAGGTGTATTAATCGGGTTAGGTGCTGGTTATCTTCTGAAATATGCGTGGTCTGGAGAACAGAAAAACAAGGATACCTGAGCGAATTGTACAGGATGCCTGAGAGGTGAATGAACGTTGTATATTCATATTAATGAACTTGCACGTAAGACGGATATTACTGTAAGAACACTGCGGTATTATGATTCAATCGGTCTTTTAAAGCCATCCTCTAAGACAGACGGTGGTCACCGTTTGTATGTAGAGAACGATCTAAAGAAGCTTCAGCAGATTCAGTTTCTCAAAGATTTGGGTTATGCGCTCAAAGATATCCAGGAGATGTTATCGGATGCGTCTTGGAATTGGGAGCATTCTTTGCGTAATCAGCTGGATTACATTGTAGAAGAGCAACAACGGCTGAAATCGATGGAGGTATCGATCAGGGAGATGTTGCACAGCTTAGTGCTGGAGCAGGGAGATCAGCATGAAGCGATCGAAAAGCTGATTCAACTCTCCAAACCCAATGTAGCCAAGCGGCCTTCTTTAAGAGAGGAATTATTTAGTCATGATGAAATGAAGATGTGGCGGAAGTTACCACGGATGCGTGCAAACGATCCCCATTCGCTGGAGTGGATTGCACTGCTTGGGCAGCTTAAGAGTCATATGCATGAATCGCCTACACATGAGAAAGTACAGAACATTATCAGGCGAATGATGGAGAAGCAACGAGAGGACTTCGCAGGGCAGGATGATTTTTTAAACAAACTATGGGAGGCGAGGAAATCGGCTGAAGTTTCCGAAGAGCTTGGCTTCTACCCCTTGGAGCCTGAACTTTTAGATTATATGGAGGCGGCCTATGACATTTTTATAACCAACGAAGGTGGAACAGCTGAATGAATGCTGAAATGTTGCTCTATGTTGGAGGTCTCGCAATTCTGGATATGTTAAGCCCAACACTTCTGGGGGTAACCATCTATCTGATGGCGTTGGGGCAAAGACAATTCGGTTCGCGGTTGACGGTGTATTTGCTGACTGTTGCGGTACTATACTTTTTCCTTGGCTGTATACTCATGCTGGGGATGGAGTTTGTACAAAATTATTTGAGTTCCTTTTTCCATAACAAGATTGCAAGCTGGTCGATATTTATCATTGGTGCGCTGTTGTTTGTGGTAAGCTTCTGGATTAAACCCAATTCTCGAAAAAATAATCGAATCCATTCTTTACGCTCCACCGGTACTGTGGGAGTAGTCTTAATGGGGTTTACAACGTTTTTGCTGGAAGCAGGCACAGCCTTACCATATTTCGGTGCAGTAGGTCTCATGACGAGTAAGGGGCTTTCATGGTTGGAATGGTTGCCGCTACTGATCAGTTACAATATTTTGATGATTATGCCGCCTGTGCTGATCTATCTGCTGTACACTTGGATCGGGTCATTCATTCAATACCACGTGGAGAAGTTGCATCGTAAGCTGGTTGAACATTCGGGCTCTATGCTTTCGTGGGTTATGTGCATAGCTGGACTTATTCTTATTTTCAACGTACTCGATTATTTGTAGAGTCTCGTCTATGTAGTGTGAAATAAAAGAAGTGTATGAGGGTGTAATTAAATTTCAAATTACAATTGACTTGTAAAATTTTATGTCATATACTGATTGAAATATGGACAGGACGGGGCAGGTTATGCATCCGGTCTAGGGAGGTTGGCATACGTATGGACACACGAGGAGATATCAGCAGTTTCCCGATGTGGGCAAAGTATCGTTCTAAACGGGAGCACCTGGTGATTGGATTGATGTCTGGCACGTCGCTGGATGGAACGGATGCAGCGCTGGTACGTATTCAGACCGATGAGAGCGGAGCAATGCAACGGCTTGATCTTATTGATTTTGTCTGTACGCCATATACGAATGAGCTCAGAGAGAGGTTGATTCGCTTATGTTCTCCCGAAACAGCGCGTGTCGATGAGCTGACAACAGCCCATTTCGGTGTATCCGAATGGTACGCACAGAGTGTACAGGAGCTACTGCAATCAGCTGGTGTCTCCAGCGGACAAGTCGATGTAATCAGCATGCATGGGCAGACAATCTGGCATGCACCTGTTCCTTCTGCGTTTCCAAGCCCGTTGGGTACCGGCAATATGAAAGTAATTTCTACACTGCAAATCGGTGAGTGTGCTGTAGTGCGAGAGCGCACCGGGCTACCCGTTATTGGTAATCTGCGTGCACGTGATATGGCCGCAGGCGGTGAAGGTGCTCCGCTCACGCCCTATGCGGATGCATTAATGTTCCGTAGTGCTACGGAAGGACGTCTGGTGCAGAACATTGGCGGGATCGGCAATGTGACTGTGCTTCCGTCAGGATTATCCGAGACGGAGGTTTCGGCTTTTGACACAGGACCGGGGAATATGGTGATAGATGCACTGGTTCGTCATGCTACCGAAGGGAAACAGCATTACGATCCCGATGGAAGTATAGCAGCGAAGGGAACCGTGCACCCCGAGCTGGCGGCCTACTGCATGAATGATGAATACTTCCGTCGCCAACCACCCAAGAGTACCGGACGTGAAGTTTATGGTGCAGATTATGCCAAGCGACTTCTGGAATTTGCGGCATTGCATGATCTGTCACTGGAAGATCTGTTAGCTTCCGTAACTTGGCTTACAGCAGAAACAATTGTACGGGCCGTTGAGAATTTTGTGTTACCCAAGACGTCAATCTCGGCGATGCTTACCTGCGGCGGTGGTACGTCCAATGAAACATTAATGAAGATGATTCGATTAAGACTTCCAGAATCCATCCGTCTGGAGCGTACAGCAGATTACGGTGTTCCGGATGATGCCAGGGAAGCGATGGGTTTTGCGCTGCTTGGACATGAGGCTCTGATGGGTAGAACAAATACACTTCCTAATGTAACAGGTGCGGCACATGCTGTTATTTCGGGACATCTGACTCTGTAGTGGCTATTGAATTGCCAAGGTAAGCGGTATCTACAATTAGACGTGGCAATAAATATAAGATAAAATGCTTGTACAGATAACAGTACGGAGAGGAGGAGCGGATGGAAGGTATGAAAGGTGGACTTGTACGTTTACGCGCATTACTGGATGATCTGACTCCGTCAGAACGAAAGATCGGAGCTTACATTCTGGAACACCCCCAAGAGACAGTGCAGTCGTCCGTTGCGCAACTGTCTGAACGAAGCGGAGGCAGTCCGGCCGCCATTATCCGGTTGTGCAAATCCCTGGGTGTAACCGGTTTTCAGGAGCTGAAGCTCAAGATAGTGGGGGATTTACAGACCAATGAGCAATATCAATATACGGAGATTCGTCCTAAGGACTCAGTGGAAAGTATTATTCAGCATGTGTCTACAAACAATATTCAATCGATTAAGGACACGGTTCATATTTTGGAACCAAGGCTTGTAGATCAGGCGGTTAACATGTTGAATAAAGCAAATCGCATTTTTTTCTACGGCGTGGGGGCGTCTAATTTGATCGCATTGGATGCACATTACAAGTTCATGCGGATTAACCGAACCAGCTTTTCGTTCGCCGATCCACATATGCAGATTTCGTCTGCGACGACGTTACGTGAGGACGATGTTGTGGTCTGTATTTCTTATTCAGGCGAGACCTCCAATGTGATTTCCTGTTTGAAGCATGCCCGTGAAGGTGGTGCAGGAACGATCAGTATTACCAAGTGGGGCAGTAACACGCTGAGTAGTCTTGCGGATGTTCCTCTTATGATTACGTCGATGGAGAGCGATATTCGCAGTGGAGCTACCTCTTCACGCATTGCACAGCTTAACGTTATTGATATTCTTTATTTGGCTATTGCCAGCCGGGATTATAATCAGTCGGTGCAGTATCTGGAGAAGAGCAGACAAGCGATTCAGGAGCATAAATGAGCAACGAGACTATGAGTTGTTTAGAAAATAAAAACGTGGAGAATCCCGTACAGTCATATGTACCAGGGATTTTTTTGATGTGGGAATACAATGGTACGTTAGGAAAAATAGAAAAAGAGAAGCCAACCGGGCAGGCAAGGCTTCTCTCATACAAATAACCATATCTCAGCACTGGGAAAGCTCGCCTATAAGTACCAAATGACTTGCTGGCTTTGCTTATTTATCCCAACTTTTCTAAAACAAACAAGCTGCCGCATACTCTCCAATGATTCTTAAACAGGTAGGTGATAGATGTTGCAGCAGCTAACCAGGTAGCGTCCCGATCAGCCTGATCCGGAAATAGCATGACGTACAAAACCATCTGCATTCTCTAGCCGACGCCCGGCTTCGGCTGCATCGACATCCGCCATCAGCATCACAATAGCTGTTTTGACATGTCCATTCGCTGCGGTAAAGGCTTGTTCAATTTCGGTTTCCTGCGCTCCAGTCGCAAGCTGTATCATGCGTTTTGCCCGGTGTACAAGCTTTTCGTTGGACGGATTCAGATCCACCATGAAATTTCGATATACCTTACCTAAACGGATCATCGCTGTTGTCGTCAGCATGTTCAGAATCATTTTCTGGGCGGTGCCGGCTTTCATGCGAGTCGACCCCATCACAACCTCTGGTCCCATAACCGCTTCAATACTCACATCCGAGATTGCTCTCATAGGTGTACCTGCATTATTGCTCAACCCGATGACTACAGCACCGAGCTGTCTGGCATAATTCATAGCTCCAAGCACATAAGGGGTGCGTCCACTCGCTGCAATGCCAACGACCACATCGCTGGCATGTAGTCCGTGCTGCTTCAAATCCGTTGCCCCGGCTTCCTCGCTATCTTCTGCGCCTTCTACCGGATCCTTAACTGCCCGAAACCCGCCTGCAATAATGCCCTGCACCATAGAAGGGGGAGTACCGTACGTAGGGGGGCATTCCGATGCATCTAGAATACCTAGCCTACCGCTTGTGCCTGCACCTACATAAAACAGTCTTCCTCCCGATTGAAAGCTGGCTACAATGCGGTCTGCGGCTTGAGCAATGACTGGAATTAGTGGCTGAATAAGCTCAGCTATGCGGCGATCTTCCCGATTGATGAGTTCCATAATTTCCGCTGAAGGCAGTTGATCCATATCGTCTGTCTGTGGGTTAGGCTGTTCCGTTACCAATGAGTTAAGGGTATGATTCATCCGTAAGCCCTCCTTTTTTTGTTTAGCATGATTTATCCAAGTGGCATTGTAGTCTTGCTAACTGTGCCGCACCCACGGCTGGGGCAGGAGCATTTTCGGAGCAGACAACCTGCTGTTGATCGTGTACGCCGGTAAGATGGTGAAGGAATGTATTTCGAAACAGGGAAGAGTAGCGAAATATGGAACCGGAAAGTGCCATAGGAGCCGTGGCAAAAGAAACATGTTGGCGTATGAGCGCTTTAGCGGTATCGGCCAGCTGCTGAGCCTCATCCATGAGAAGTAAACGTGCTACCTCATCCCCTCCAGCAGCGGCTTCTATTGTCAGGCGAGCTATGGAAGCCATACTTGATTTGTTCCAGTCCGCTTGGTATACCACGTATTTTAATTCCGGTGGATGCTTGACTTGCAACTCCTGCAATACGAGTGATGCCAAAATGGTTGTAGGCAAAACGCCATCATGGCTCTTCATCACGCTTTGCAGTGCACGCTGTCCAATTCGATAACCGCTCCCCTCATCTCCGAGTAAATGTCCCCACCCGCCTGCCCGGTTCACTTCACCTTCCGGTGTGATTCCATAGATGATCGAGCCGGTTCCTGAAATTGCAAGCAAACCGTGCGGTTGCCCAAGCGAGGCCATTAGTGCGATTTCTCCCTCCGTGGCAACATGGATCGTACAGTTCGCATGAATGGCATCAGCCGTGTTTTTCTTGCTTTTCATATAGTCATCAACGTGAGCTGTGATCCATTGTCGCTCCTGATCCTTAGCTATACCTGACATACCGAGACATATACTCTCACAACTAGACAAAAAATCTACATCGGATGAAAATAGAACATCTAAGAGATGAAATAACTCCTTTATAGCTTCGTGAAGCGGTACACTATGTGGATTCGTTGCACCGCCACGAGCTGTTGCCAGAATGTCCCCAGATTCAGAAATGATTGCTGCATCAGTTTTGGTACCGCCTCCATCAATTCCTACGTATACTCGCAAGCGTGCTCACCTCGTTAGGGCATATTTTCTTTTTTTCATAGTATAGAGGCTTAAAACGAAAAAGTAAAATTAAATTTTATAAATAAATTTATTGTTGAATTTTTATTTTACACCTCATATAATGAATTCAATCCACAATTTTGGAAGAAATCGATACGATTGATGTTACATTAATTAACGTTAAAGTTTCATTAGTAAAACTAGACCTTGCCGAACAGGTCGATCTCCAAGGAGGTGTAGATTTCGGCTCTGTGCCAGGCTGTGAACAGAGGGTTACGAAAGGGAAAGGTAACAGAAGGGCACCAGCAATAGACATTCATAATGGGCGTAGGACAAGAGAAGACGACATGCAAAAGGAGATGAAGGGTATGAAAAGGAAGGGTCTTGTTTTGGCAATGGTGTTATTGATGGTCTGGATCACAGCCTGTGGCAACAGTGGTGGAGCAGATTCGAATGATCCGGGTGCGAATGATACGGTGACGGTATGGACATACCCGGTTCATGGCACATACGAGGATGAATTGAAGGACTTAATTGCTGATTTTAATAAGGAACACCCGAATATTACGGTGAAAACGGAAATGCTCTCCTGGGCTGAGGGGCCCAAGAAATTTGATGTCGCTTTAAACGCGGGAAATCCGCCTGATCTGTACTTCCATAGTGTGGACGGTACGTATGTGAATACCGGACTGGCACTGGAACTAGACAGTTATCTGACCCCTGAGATCAAAAATGACTATCTGCCGGGCACTTTAGAACTGGGGCAGATTCAAGGGAAACAATACGGTCTGCCTCTTTATCAGTTCCAGTGGGCCTGGGGCGGTAACAAACGTATTCTCGATGAAGCGGGCATTGATTGGAAGAGCATCCAGAAGAATGGCTGGACCTGGTCAGAGTTTAACGAAGCCGCGGCCAAGTTGACGAAAACGTTGGATAACGGAAGTAAACAATATGCCTTGGTGACAGATGGTACTTCGCTTGATTTTATCGAAATGCTGTCCCGTAACAACGGCATGATTGATGTGCTGGATGAAACCGGAAAGTTCCAGTGGAATGATGGACGGATTCTGGACACGCTCTCTTTTATCAAAAATTTGATGGATCAGGGTTATATGCCGAAGGAAACGGCAGCACTTGCTCCGGCGAAGCGGACGGACATGTTCTATGCCGGTGAAACGGCAATCATCTCGAAGGCGATTCCTTATTATGATGTCATGATTCAGAACCGCAACAAAGATATTGACGATGGCAAGGTGCAGGGGGAAAAGATTGATTTTGTATTGCTGCCCGTACCGCACAATGACAATCAGCCTGCAGCCACGACTATGGGCGGCGAGGGTTATGTGGCCTTCAAACAGAAGAAAGACAAGGGCGAGCAGCATGCCAAAAATACTTTTCTTGTAATGGAGGCGCTTAGCGGTGCCAAAGCGGGGAACTCGGCTAATGAGCTGGCTCTTCCTTTTGTCAGACAATCGCAAGCGGACTTATTCAAAGGCAAGGAGCTGGGACAGCAGGTGAATCTGGATGCAGCGAAAGAAATGGCCAAACACATCGCGATGCCGGTCGTGCTCAAGCTGGACATTGACAAAGCATCACAGCAAAAGCAGTTCAAGGAACAGGTTGTGAAACCAAACATTCAGGCGCTGTTCTCGGGTGAGAAAACTCCCGAGCAGATCGCGGAAGACTTCAAAGGCAAAGGTCAGCAGATGTTCGGGCAATAAATAACTTCGCAGTGATACTTTGATTCGGAGAGGAGGATTCGCCATGCAGACCGCCCTTGCGCCGGAGCCTGCACCCCGGCATTCCCGGGTTGTCCGGTTCTGGCGAGATTACGGGTGGGCGTATTTGTTTATTTTGGCGCCTGTCCTGCTGTTTCTCGTTTTTACAATGTACCCCGTATTAACAGCTCTTGTTATGAGCTTTCAGAAATACAACATCATGAACTCCACGTGGGTGGGATTGGACAATTACGAACGTCTGGTGAAGGACGAAACCTTCTGGAAATCGATTAAAAATACCGTCATTTTTACACTTGGAACAGTACCCGTCAACATCCTGATTACGTTTGTGCTCTCGTATTTTATCTTCCAGATGAAAAGCAAATGGCAGACGTTCTTCAAGGCCACACTTTATCTGCCTGCGGTAGCATCGGGAGTGACGATCTCGATCGTGTGGCTAGCCATTTTTGACCCGACGGATTCGGGACTACTCAATCGCTTCCTGGGCTTTTTCGGCCTTGACCCGGTCATCTGGCTTGGCCAGTCAGGGACAGCCCTCTTTTCTCTAATCTTGATGAATTGGCTTGGTTCCCACGGTGCAGGCATCATTCTGTATCTTGCAGCTATGGGAGGTATCCCGAAATCGCTGTACGAGGCTGCCGATATCGATCATGCGAGCGGATGGACACAATTCAGCAAGATCACATGGCCCCTTTTGAAACCAACGACGCTCTACTTGCTTGTGACTGGCGTCATTACGTCCTTTCAAGTGTTTATTTCCGTATACCTGATGACCCAAGGCGGGCCTAACTTTGCGACCACTACGATTGCTTATTTAATCTATGAGACGGCCTTTAAGTTTTACGAGTTTGGATTAGCCTCGGCACAATCCTTTGTACTGGCAGTCATCATTATTGTCATCTCCGTGATTCAATTCAAATATTTCTCCAGTGATATCGAGTATTAATTAGGGCTTTCATTAGGCATCCGGGGGTGAATACACGTATGAATTCAACACGAAAAAAGATGTTGCTTGTTATAGCGTCTGTTTTGCTCGCTGGCTGGGCACTGATTACGATTATTCCGATGTACTGGATGCTCGTCGGATCGGTGCAGGACACAACGATGTCAGCTTCGTTTAAGCCACAGATGATACCCGAGCAGTTGTCCATGTCGCCGTATGAACGTTTTTTTGCCAAAACGGATGCATGGCGCTGGCTCTATAACTCGCTGCTGATCTCCATTATATTGACAGTCACTAATGTGTTCTTTGCTTCGCTGGCAGGATATGCATTTGCTAAATTAAAATTTCCGGGCAGTCAGGCCGTATTCTGGGTGTTGCTTGGAACGATGATGATTCCTGCACAGGTGACGCTGATTCCACTCTACATTTTGATGGTCAACGTATTTGATCTGGGGGACACGTACACAGCGATTATCCTTCCCGCAGCAGTCAGTGTAGGCAATATCTTTCTGATGAAACAATTTATGTCCACCTTGCCGACGTCACTCATTCACGCGGCTCGAATCGATGCGTGCAGTGAGTTCGGCATCTTCTGGAAAGTGATTCTGCCTATGGCAAAGCCAGGCATCGCGGTGCTGGCGATTTTCACTTTTGTCGCCTCATGGAATGAATTTTTCTGGCCTTTCCTGATCACCAATTCGAATGAAATGCGGACGGTACAGGTTGGACTCGCATCCTTTGTTTTTGCTGAATCCACCGACTTCGGTGCCATGATGGCTGGAGCTACAATTGGTGCATTGCCGATGATCATTCTGTTCTTCTCATTGCAACGTTATTTCTTGCAAGGCATCACGATTGGAGCCGTGAAGGGATAACCACTGCAACCTATGCAGTTACAACAGGTGACAATGTAAAAGGGGGATTAACCTATGGCACGCGTGGAGTTTCGCCAAGTGCGCAAAGAGTTCAAAGACGACCATAAAGGAACGTTCACGGCGGTCGCCGGTTCGGACTTTGTAATAGAAGATAAGGAATTTGTCGTGTTTGTTGGGCCTTCGGGCTGCGGTAAAACCACTTCACTGCGAATGATCGCAGGGCTTGAAAAACAGACCAGCGGGGACATCGTGATCGGGGATCGCATTGTGAATGATCTGCATCCCAAGGATCGGGATATCGCGATGGTCTTTCAGGATTATGCCTTGTATCCTCATATGACCATTCGGGAGAATCTGTCCTTCGGTCTGAAAAATCTGAAGAAACCCAAAGCCTATATTGATGAGCAAGTACAGAATGCTGCTTCAATCCTTGGCCTGGAAGCTATGCTGGAACGTAAGCCTCGCGAATTGTCCGGAGGACAGCGCCAGCGTGTCGCCGTGGGACGAGCGATTGTGCGTGATCCACAGGTTTTTCTGTTCGATGAGCCGCTCTCAAACCTCGATGCCAAGCTGCGTGTGCAGATGCGTGTAGAGCTTGGCGAGCTGCATAAAAGGCTGGGCGCTACAATCGTTTATGTTACACATGATCAGGTCGAGGCTATGACGCTTGGCGAGCGCATTGTAGTGATGAATCATGGGGATATTCAACAGGTCGCATCACCGAAAGAGCTCTATGCCAGTCCGCGCAATATGTTTGTCGCCGGTTTTATCGGCTCGCCTGCAATGAACTTCATTGATGCTCACATCGAAGGTACGCAAGTGAAGGTGGAGGGTACATCGTTCACGTTACCAGCGGATGTGCTAGAGCGCTTAAACAGCTATCAGGGCAAACGAGTCATCCTTGGACTGCGTCCAGAGCATATTTTTGGTGATGATGTGGCACCCAATGTTCCGCAAGATCACATGCTTCAAGCACGTGTTCAGGTGGTGGAGCATCTGGGTTCGGAAAATTTGCTCTACTTCCGTCTCGGAAGCCGGACGGTGACAGCCAAGGTTCATCCTGAGACCCATGCATATGTGGGTATGGATAAGACCTTTGTGCTAGATATGCGAAAAGCGCATTTTTTTGACCCGGAGACGGAGATGGCGATCGGACGGGAATAGAAGATCCGTCATGATGGAGAGCGTAATCAAACTCTTAACGAATAACGGCTTTCACAAATTACAGGGAGGAGAGCTTTTATGCGTAAACTGAGCGAAGTGGTGGTCAAGTCAGGGGTAGAGATCTACCGGGATATTATTCCGGTGGCGCTGTTCAGTGTGGGCAGCTCCGTGCTGCTCATTCCGATTCTCATGTTTGCGCCGATACCGGTGGCCGTGCTGCTACTTGCCATCATCTATATGCCGCTCTTGTTCGGTGTCTGTTACGCAGTGCATCATCGGCTGGAGCGGAAAGAGCGCCGAAACGCGCTGCGTGATATATGGGAAGGTACGTTGAAGGGGCTGCTTCCGGGCGGTGTAACGGGGCTGTTGTTTGCACTGCTCGGTTTCATCCTCTGGTCAACCTGGTGGTATTACGGAGGGAAAGGCAACATGACGGGCATGGCAGTAGGCATGTTTCAGACGTTTTTTGTCATCTTGGCGTTCATCTCACAGTTCTACACTTGGCAGCTTATGTTGCAAAAAGGAATGGGCTTCCTGCAGGCGATGGGAGAGAGTGTGAAGTTGTTCTTCCGTTATCCGGGGTATACGATTGCGGCCTGTTTCCAAGTGGTGTGCCTTAGCGCACTGCTTATGCTGACAGTTGTGGGATTCGGGGCGTTGTTTGCAGGCATGTTTGCCGTCTATCAGCATAAGGCCACATATAATCTGATTGAACCTGAAGAGGAGCCTGCCTTGTCTCGTGGTAATGATCATCAGCAAGCCGGTTGGGCCAGTGAGGGGCATGTGTCATGAGAGTGAAAACAGGAGTGGATGTGCTGGCCGATGGAGCTGCACATCCATGGTTAACCGATGGTGCACGAATCGGTTTGGTAACCAATCCGACGGGCATCACCGCAGACTTTGTCTCCACGGTGGATGTATGTGCAGGCTTAGTGGATGCCAAGTTGACGGCCTTGTTTGCATGTGAGCATGGGCTATCTGGTGAGCTGCAGGCGGGTATTCCTTTTTCAGACTCGGAACACCCCCGTTATGACATTCCGGTATACAGCTTGTACGGCGTACATAAAAAGCCGCAGCCTTACATGCTGGCTGATGTGGATACGGTTCTTTTTGATATCCAGGATGTAGGTGTGAGGTATTATACGTATGCTTCGACGTTAATTGAGATGATGGAGGCGTGTGGCGAAGCGGGTAAACGTCTACTGGTGCTGGACCGCCCCAATCCGCTTGGCGGTGTGGAGGTGGAAGGCGGTTTACTCAAGCACGGGTTTGAATCCTTCGTGGGAGCCTGGGCTACATCGATTCGTACCGGTATGACGATTGGGGAACTGGCTTTGCTTGTCAACGCCGAGCATCATGTGCCCTGTGAGTTAGAGGTCATAGCGATGGAGGGCTGGCGGCGATACATGACTTTTACGGAGACGGGGCTCCCCTGGATGATGCCTTCGCCCAATATGCCAACGGTAGATACCGTGCGTGCTTATGCGGGAACGTGTCTATTGGAAGGTACGAATGTATCGGAAGGTCGAGGCACGACGAGGCCATTTGAATGGCTGGGTGCCCCGTGGATTAATGGGCAACAGCTGGCAGATGCGATGCAGTCTCATGGATTGGGCGGGGTACATTTTCACCCGGTGTATATGACACCAGCCTTTTCCAAACACGCTGGAGAACGATGTGAGGGTGTGAGGCTTTTTGTCACAGAAGAAAAGCAATTCCGTTCCGTTGAAACAGGTTTGTTGCTTTTGCATGAGATCGCCGTTCGATACCCCGAACAGTTTAAGTGGCTTGAACCTCCACGTAAGGGCTCCCGATATTTTATTGATTTACTTACTGGAGGGGAAAAGGTTCGCGAGACCATTGGAAACGGTCGTGGCTTATTTCGTTTAATGGCTAATTGGCGTGAGCAGGAGAAGATGTGGCAGGAACGCCGCAGACCCTATTTACTATACGATGAATGACGGACTTAATAGGCAGGTAGAGGTGAATGAAGAGTAGCATGGTTAGACAGGGATGCTGCTCTTAGGCGCGAGGGTTTGAGGTTCATGGGAGGAGGATACGCAATGCGTAGCTTGAAGGACAGGGTGAAGCAAAGAATCGGGCAGATGAGCTTAAGGGATAAGATCGGGCAGATGCTGTTATGCGGATTTCATGGAACAGAGCCGGAAGGCGGGATAGAGAAGCTGCTTGGAGATTACCCGATTGGCGGTATCGTTTATTTTGCAAGGAATGTGGTTTCGCCTGAGCAGGTAGAGCGGCTATCCGGCGGTTTGCAGAACATTGCGCAAGCAAGTGGCAATGTACCTCTCTGGATTGCTATTGACCAGGAAGGCGGCATGGTGGCTCGAATTACAGAGGGGATTGCACTTATGCCTGGACAGATGGCCATTGCTGCGGCCGGATCGGTGCAAGATGCTCATGCAGCGGCACGGATCAGTGGAGCGGAGTTACAATCGATGGGCATCAACATGAATTTTGCACCCGTACTCGACGTGAACAACAATGCGAGCAACCCGGTCATTGGCGTGCGTTCCTTCGGGGAATCCGCGGAAAAGGTAGCTGACTTCGGTGCGGCATCCATTGCTGGATTTCAGCAAGCCGGTATAGCTGCAACCGCCAAACATTTTCCCGGCCACGGAGATACGGATACGGATTCCCATCTGGATCTTCCTGTGATTACACATGACAGAACAAGGGTGGATCAGGTAGAGCTTGTGCCATTTCGTGCAGCTATTACAGAGGGTGTAGACGCAATGATGTCTGCTCACATCTATTTTCCGGCACTGGAGCCAGAACGTCTGCCGGTGACATTATCCCATTCTGTTTTGACCGGACTGCTCCGTAAGGAGCTTGGATATGAGGGTATGATCTTGACCGACTGTATGGAGATGAAGGCGATCGCTACTCACTACGGCACGGTCGATGCGGCAGTGATGGCGGTTGAAGCTGGAGCAGATATGGTACTGATCAGTCATACGGCACAGTTACAGGTGGAAGCTTTTGAAGCATTGATGAATGCGGTGAAGAGTGGACGTATCAGTGAGCGGCGGATTGATGAATCTGTTAAACGTCTGCTGACATATAAAATGAAGCGTGGGCTGATGAATGTGGAGATGGGGCTGGAGAGCGACACGGCAGTGGAGATGTCTGTCAGTATGAGCGGGATATCTGGTGTGGATGATATCCATGCGACCCCGGCGGTTGTTCACAATTCCATAAATTCCATGAATGTAAATCAGCCAGTTGCAGTTCCGTTTCAACGTAATAGTCCACTGCATCAGGAGGTAGCTCAGCGAATCAGTGAGAAGAGCATTACATTAATTCGGGATGCACAGCATATGTTGCCGCTAAAACAAGAGCGAACACTTGTCATTACGGTTGCCGCAGAAGTGACAAGTATTGCGGATGAACAGTTGGATGGAGGGGCAACGCTCGGAGCGGCTTTGTCAGCTCAAGGTCTGGAAGTGGTGGATATGAGGGTAGCGGCGGATGAAATTGCGCTATCCTCGGCTCGTTTGCTTCAAGCCGCAGAAGCGGTGGATGTTGGGCAGATCGTGATCGGCACTTATAATGCAGGCAGCCCTTCCGGTGACCCGCAATGCCGGTTGATCGGCTGGCTTCAGCAACTTGGCAAACCGCTGGCTGTAACCGCACTTCGCAGTCCGTACGACCTACAGAAGTTGCCGGATGTGCAGACTTATATCGCGGCATATGAGAGTCGGCCTCTCGCGATGAGTAGTGCAGCGAAAGCGATGATGGGACAGATCCCGTTCAAGGGCGAGCTTCCTGTCACGATTGAATAAATAGATGCAATTCTATATATGACGCAATCTGACGGGACTTGACGTAGCTGAAACTGAACTTTTAAGGATATGAGGGATGAGCTGGTGTCTCGTCACACAGCCGGAATAACAAACGATGTATGAGAATAACAAAAGGGACGAGGCTGTTCATGCCTCGTCCCTTTGCGTGTTGCATACTCTAATTATTGTACATGCAGTGGAGCTAGAATAAAAAGTGGACACCCGTTAACGGACGGAAGGATAATAAGGCTAACGGAGGTGTGTCCACATGGGAGAACAACGGCAACGATACAATGAAGAATTCAAGAAACAAACGGTAAAATTTATTCAAGAACAGACCAAGACACTCGGAGACTTGGCAGAAGAACTCAACATTCCAAAAAGTACATTACACCAGTGGATGGGCAAGTATCGTGAACTTAAACATGAGCCCGTAGCTAGCGTAGATCGAGTGAAAGAACTGGAAGCAGAGCTTAAAGAAATGCGCCGGTTACTTCAAGAGAAAGAGCATACGCTTGCGGACACGCAAGAGGAACTGGCTATTGTAAAAAAAGCAGTGCACATCTTCAGCAAACCAAAGAATTAAGATTTCAGTTTGTGGAAGACCATCGCTCCCTGTTTTCTTTGGAGAAGATGTGCACTCTGTTACACGTGTCACGGAGCGGATATTACAAGTGGCGGATGGATCTAACCAGTAAGCAACAGCGCCGGAGAACTGAAATCATGAAGCGTATTCGGTTTCATTTCTACGACCACCAGAAGCGGTGTGGGAGTCCGAAAATTACGTATGCGCTCCATCTGGAAGGATACAAAATTTCTTCCCGTACCGTCAGTATATACATGCGTCAAATGAATCTTCGTTCCGTGCACAGTCCTCGGTATCGTGTCCAGACCACGGATTCTAACCATCATCATCCCATTGCACCCAATACGCTGAACCAGCAATTTCAAACGTCCAAACCGAACACTGCATGGGTCACCGATATCACCTACATTCCCTGCCGTGGAGGCCGGTTATATCTCGCCAGTGTTCTGGATTTGTGTACGCGTGAGATTGTGGGCTGGCGCCTGTACAACCATATGGAAACGAGCTTGGTGTTAGATGCATTGAAAGATGCTTACCAGGCCAAACGCCCCGCTCCAGGATTGCTCCATCACTCGGATCGTGGCTCACAGTACACGTCAAAAGAATACGTGGAGCAACTGAAATCGTATGGTATGGAGCTCAGTATGAGCCGCCGAGGAAACTGTTACGATAACGCATGTATCGAGTCTTGGCACAGTATTTTGAAGAAGGAACTCATTTACTGTAACCCTCGTTTTAAGAATCCAGAAGAGGCGTATAACGCCATTTACCAGTACATTGAGTTCTATTACAACCGCAAGCGAATGCATGGTGCGCTAGGTTATCTTTCCCCTACTCGTTTTGCGAAGAAGTTTACGGACAAATCCGTCGCGTAAGTGTCTACTTTCTTGACATTGGTCCAGGGTGATCGTTACAATTTCTGAAGGGTGATTATCGCTCAAATAAGCTCATCTGAGATCGTTAGAATAAACAGGGGGTGGGTGAAGAGTGTGTAGCCAACCCAGACCTCACCCCAAACCGTAATCTTCAATTTTACCTAACTCTAACCCCGAACCGCCAACACCAATCAGAGAACAACCACTAACCAAAATGCAAAACACCAACCTCAAACTTTCAACCTCGCTGAATTGGTGGCTTCGTGCGGCTACGTTATGATGCTTCAAGCGACCATCACAATTGCAAGGCTTTGGCCGTTCGTGTCTCTATATCACTTAGCAGTGTGGTCATATCCATGCCTGCATGATTGCCGAGCAGGATAATGGTAATATCATCGGATAGATTGCGTGAAAATGCTGTGGAAAACCCACCTCCGCTTCCATTGTGGAAGACGGTGCGTTTTGTTCCGTTTTCCTTGAGAATCCAGGCATAGCCGTAATTTTTATTGGAATAGGGCTCATACATCGTTTCAATCGTTTCCTGATTTAAAATCTGGTCAGTGTATAGTGCCCGATCCCATTTCAGCAGATCATCCACGGTAGAGTAGATCGTACCTGACCCGGATTGTGAAACATAGTAAGGTGCAGATGCCCATCCTTTTCCTTGCTGGACAAATCCACTGTTCGTATGCACTTTGCGCGATGCTTCTCCCGAATCTTGCATGCCGAGCGGCCCCAGAATGGTTTGTTGCACATAGTCTGCATAGCTCATGCCAGATACCTGCTCCACAACGTACGCAAGCAATACATAGCCGCTATTGCTGTACAGGTAGGCACTGCCGGGTTCGAACTTCAACGTTTTGTGGCGAATCTCTTCTACCGTTTTTTCAAGTGTATCCCCTTCCCCGCGACCGAAGGCCGACGGCAGACCCGACGTTTGGGACAGTAACATATGCAGGGTAATCTGTTCTCCCTTCGGGATGCCAGAAATATAGGTGGAGATTGGATCTTGAACATCCAACTTGCCTGCTTCTGCGAGACTCAAAATGGAAGCCGCAGTGAATGACTTGCTCAAGGAGGCGATACGGGTCTTTTGGTCCGGACGATTCATGGTCTGTTCGTCAGCAAGACCATAACCCTGTTTGAGCAAGACTTCGCCGTCTCGTGCAATCAGAGCCATCCCCGGATAGTTGATCTCGCGCAGATATGTGTCTACGCTAGCCACTTCAGGATTTAACACGCTGACCTGGTCAGTCGTTATACCAACATTCATCTGGCCTGAGAGCGTTCGCTGGACTTGAATATCAGCCTTCAAAGCATTCGCCAGGGTCCGGACAGGAATCATTAATGTGCCGTTAATGGTGCGTGAATTCACTGGAGAAGCCAGAGATACCTGGTTTACTTTAATGGATCTACTTCCGGCTTGATGCACCAGTGTGTCCCTTCCAACGGTGATTGTAGCTGTGTTGGTACGAGCATCCCACTTCAGATCCCCTTTAACAGATTGGACTACATCTCGTAAGGGAACGAACGTTGTACCTTTTAGAATAAGCGGAGCGTTGTTCCAGAATTGCGGCTCTCCGTTGACTTCAATATGCACGGCTTGTGTAGTCTGCGCTGCAGAAACCGTAGGGTTGTTAAACAGCCCGAATACCGGGCCTGCGCATAGAATGATTGCGAATAGAATACGAAGCATGGATGAATAACCACTGCTAGATACAGGTTGTTGCGTGTGAAACTTGCGTAAGATTTGAACCCTCTCCTTCCAAGTGTTTCTTAATAATCCATTATATAAATATTGTAAACGATCCCAACAAGGGGGTCAAAAAGAGAGTATATCTAAGTAATAGGATCAGATCATTAAAATTGCGATTATTTAGTATGGATACATAATGTTTCGCGGCGAACTTTCCGATAAAAAGAGTTGAACTTAATGATGGGAGATAGATAGATAATGAGAAAAGGGCTTCAAAAAAGACTTCAAAAAAGACTTCAAAAAAAGCCTCAAACAGGGCATAAAGTGAAGGGGAGGTTTCAATCATGGTTTACGTTGACGGTAAAAAAACGGCTGATTGCCGCATTCCTTTTGTTCCTGATTGTACCCAGCCTTAGTGTAGGGTGGCTTGCTTATCTTAAGGCAGCAGATCAGGTTAAAATGGAGATTACTCGTTCTGCACAGGCCAAAACGGAAATGCTTAGTCTGCAGATTGATCAGATGCTCAATATGGAGAAGGATAACGCTGCACAGATGGCATCGGGTATTACATCCGAAGACATTATTAACAAGTCACCTGCGCTTCAAGCTCAGATGGATCGGATGTCCAAAAACCATAAAGAACTCGGGGTGCTTACGGCTGGAGCGGAGGATGGAAGTTGGATGAAATCCCCTGATCCCGGCAACCAGATTTATGATCCTCGTGAACGCACATGGTATAAGATGGCTCTATCACAATCTGAGCCAGTCATCTCGGATACTTTCCAGTCCGCAACGACTGGGGAATGGGTGGTGACAGCAGCGGCCAAGCTAGCAGACGGACAAGGTGTTTTTGGAGCCAATGTAAGCTTGAATCATTTGAAGGAGACAGTGGATCAGATCCATATCGGTAAAGCAGGGAAACTGTATATGCTGGATAATGGCGGGAAATTTTTATTCCATTACAAGATTGAATCCGGTACTCAGTCTGATCAAAGTTACATCAACGAGATGTATACGAAAGATCAGGGAACCGTGAAGTATACATATGATGGTCAACCGATGGAGGCTGTATTTTACACAAATACGGCAACGGGTTGGAAAATTGTCGGCGAGATGATTCCCTCCGAAGCGGCGGAGTCCGTGCAACCTATTATGATCCGAGCAATCACTCTTGTCGGCGTAGCGGTTATGGTGGGGATTGTGCTGCTGATCTTTATTATCCGTAGCATTCACCGTCCATTGCAACAGTTAACCCAAGCTGCTTCTCAAGTAAGTGCAGGGGACCTGACGGTTCGTGTAGGCCTGCGGCGCAAGGATGAGTTCGGTCAGCTTGGAGAAAGCTTTGATACCATGACGAATTCACTGCGTCATGTACTTGGCGAAGTACATGATACATCGAGTCAGCTGGCGGCATCATCGGAAGAGTTGATGGCAAGTTCTGAGCAGACCTCAAAAGCAACGGAGCAAGTAGCGGAGTTGATGCAAGATGCAGCTGCAGGAACAACGATGCAGAATGAAAGTCTTGCAGCGACAGAGCAACTTGTCGGTGAGATGTCACTTGGTGTGAAGGAGATTTCTGCAAGAGCCGGAGATGCAGAACGTATTGCCATTGAAGCATCCTCCAAATCGGAAGCGGGTATGGTCACGATGCAGCAGGCCGTGTCCCATATTCAGCAGGTGAATGATGAGAGCAAGGATATGGAGGCTGTCATCGAAGATCTGCGAGCGAAAAACGATGAAATTCTGGAGATTGTAGCGGAGATTACAGCCATCGCCAAGCAGACGAACATTCTGGCACTGAATGCTTCCATTGAGGCTTCGAGAGCAGGCGAGCATGGCCTGGGATTTGCTGTGGTTGCGAACGAAGTGAAAATGCTTGCGAACAGCTCAGGCGCTTCTGCAGAGCGGATTAATGATCTAATGCGCGAGATGCATGAGAAGACTCATGCTGTTCAGTCTACCTTTGCCCGTACAGGTGAAGGTATGGTGAAAAGCTCGCAGATGATTGCAGAGGCCGGAGAAGCCTTCCAGACGATTCGTGATGCGGTTCGAACCGTTGCGTCCCAGGCCGAGGAGGCAGCTACAGCTTCCCGTCAGATCGATCAAGGAATGGGACATGTGAACAAAGCTGTAAACGAAACGATGGTTCTCTCTAACCGGATTGCTGCGGGAACCGAGGATGGATCGGCGGCTGCTCAGGAGCAGCTTGCTACAATGGAGGAGGTTGCGGCATCTTCAGCGGCTTTGTCTCGCATGGCAGAGGATCTGCAGAGCATGATCGAACGATTCAAATTGTAACGAAGAGAGTATGAAAGTGGGTTTGAAGACTGTCGGAGTAATGAACCGGCAGTCTTTTTTTCTTTTTTGCGGGAGATTGGATTATGAGTGAAATATCTAATCTATCTCTTTAGTTTGACAATGAACAAACAAAATTATATTATATCTATAAATAAACAAACAAATAAACCGAGTGGAATTGATATAAATTAATTTCCCGTATGAATCAATACAGAATTAACTTGGGACTCCAAATAACTCACAAATCAAAATACATTAGATGAATTATAGAAAGGACGGCGAAGGATGAAAGCCTCGGATTCAAGATTGCAGACAGCATCTCTCGAAGAGATCAAACGCGGATATGTGGAGGAAGGAACGGCCTATTTCTGTATTTGTTGCGGTTTTACAACAGAACCGGGAATAGTTTACCCTGACGAAGGCGTGCTCTATGATGCGGTTCGTTACATGCGTGTTCATATTGAGAAGGTCCACGGTTCGGTATTTGAATATTTGCTGGAGCTGGATAAAAGTGTGACCGGATTGTCGGATGTACAGCGAGGTCTGCTGGCCCAGTTCTATGAAGGGAAAAAGGATGCAGAAGTGCAACAGGCTCTGGGCATCGGCAGTGCGTCTACCATTCGAAACCATCGATTCGTTTTGAAGGAAAAAGAGAGGCAGGCCAAAATATTTCTGGCGTTAATGGAACTGTTGAAAAATAAAGACCTGCATGCTCCGGCAACATGGGTGTCGCCGATTATGAAACAAGGTCATACGATTCATCAGCATTCCTTTGATATATCCGAAGAGGAACGGGAACAAGTGTTACGCAGCTACTTTCCCGAAGGCACAAGCGGCCCAATGACTACGTTCCATATGCAGCAAAAACATAAGTATATCGTGCTCACAGAGATTGCCAAACGTTTTGAACCCCGGCGTCAGTACACCGAAAAACAAGTGAACACACTCTTGGAGAAGGTACATGCTGACTATGTTGAGATTCGGAGATATCTGGTGGATTACGGTCTGTTAGAGCGAAAGGAGGATGGAAGCCAGTACTGGCTGGGTAGTGTAGAAGAGGAACAAGGTAACGGTAGAGGCGACGGGAAACAGCCGAAAGGATCATCAGCCAAATTAACAGATAACTCAGCTGAATCCCTAACCATGGAACAGCAAGTTCCAGAAGAAAGAGCAGGTAAAGGAGAGAAGAGCATGAATCGACGCAAAGAGTTACAAGAGCAAGCCAAAGAAGTCAAAACAGAAGCAGGCGTTTATCAAATTCGGAATGAGCGAAACGGTAAAGTGTACATCGACAGCACGCCTAATCTGAAGACCATTAACGGACAGCAATTTATGCTGCAGATGGGGAGCCATCTAAATCGACGTTTACAGGCAGAGTGGAATGAATACGGTGAGAGTGCATTTACGATTGAGGTATTAGAAGTCATGAAAAAGGATGACAATCCCTACGCCGATCCGAAGGACGCGCTGGCCAAATGTTTGGAAAGCTGGTTTGAGAAGCTGGAGCCTTACGGGGATCGTGGATACCACGGGGAGCCAAAACCATCGAATCAGTAGGTAAATAGAGTTCACTTTCAGTATTGAACACTACGAACTTAACATTTTAATTTTGGAAAATAACTAGATTCTCCTGCTTCATGACCAGGCGATTAGCACCTAACGGGCAGATTAGCGTAACAGATGCAATCCAATAGGGCCTTCGTTAGTTCAATTTTCTAACACATCTTATTTTTGAATGGATAACGCCATTTCTTTTAACTTTTCATTTTCTACCACTTCTTTAGTTGTTCCGGTTTTGGCTAAATGTACAATAACCTGACCCAATTGTTCAGATGTTATAGCCCACTTCATTCGTTTTAGCAACGGATGCAAAGGTTTTAATACATTGGATAGGATACGATAAAGTGCTGTTTTTGAACGAACACCGTGCATGGGTAAGATAACTAATGGACGTAACATATATGCTCCTTTGAAAGGTAGGCGAAGTAACGCATTTTCCGTTTTTCCTTCTACACAGGCCCATAGTTCTGGTCCTTGCTCCGTACTATCTACTCCCATTCCCGTAATATAAATCATTTTCATATCGGGATTAAGTTTGACTAATTGAGAGGCTGCTTTTATCGTCAATTCATAGGTGATATGAATATAGTCAGCCTCTGACATACCAGCTGATCTAACACCAATTAAATAAAAACAAGCATCATATCCCGTTACTTTATCCTGAATTTGAGAAAGATCCGAAATATCTGGTAACACTATTTCTTGATATTTCTCATGTTGGTTGGTTGTTGGTTTACGTACAATTGCTAATACATGTTCAACCTCTGGATCACGTAAACTTTCTCTTAATGCTAACTGACCGATCATACCTGTTACACCATATATAATCACCTTCATTGCTACCATCCTTTCTTTGAAAAAACGGACTCTCTTTAGAAGAAATCACTGTGGATATTAAGAAACTTCAACGTTCTTTCTATATTAACTTTCTTATCATTAGTTAAATGAATGATCGTTTAATTAAAAAACATAATAAATGCCATTATTGACTAATGGCATCCCAGCTCAGTGAAAATATGAGCTCAAATTCCTTTTCAATTGTAGTGTACATTCCTTCATAATATTCCTTTGCAAGCTGAACAATAGGGAAATAACAATATGAGATAATTAATTCCGCTTTCGCATTTTTTAAAGAGCCATTGCTAATCCCTCGTTCAAAATAACGGTACAAGTTTTCAAACATGGGAGCAGTATCAGCCATACATAACTTGTTCATAAATGGTGATGCTGTAAACTGTTCTAAGAAAAGAAACCAATCTTTGTTTTCCATCATGAATTCTAATGAGTTCTTCATGAAGATATAGCAGATTTCTTTAGTATCCAATTCTTCATGAATACCATGCAACATACTTCTGCTCAACTTTTCCTTTACATCCAGATACAGTTTGACTAGCAAATCTTCTTTATTTTCGTAATAAGTATAAATAGTAGCAGGAGAAAGGTGAGCTCGCTTCGCTATTTTTGACATGGAGAGATCGGAGAATCCAACTTCATTAATCAACTGGATTGTAGAATCAAAAATAGCTTGGTTCTTTTTTTCATCTTTATGTCTCATGAATTTATATTAAATGAACGTTCGGTTATTGTCAACGGCAACGGTCAACGGTTTTTTGTGTGCTAAGTTTCTAATACATCTTATCTTTGAATCGATAACGCCATTTCTTTTAACTGTTCTTTCTCCAACACTTCTTTTGTTGTTCCTGTTTTGGCTAAATGTAAAATAACCTGACCTAATTGTTCAGATGTTATAACTGACTTCATTCGTTTTAACAACGGATTCAAAGGTTTTAATACATTGTATAGGATACGATGAAGTGTTACTTTTGAACGAACACCATGCATAGGTAAAATAACTAACGGGCGTAACATATACGCTCCTTTGAAAGGCAGGCGAAGTAACGCATTTTCCGTTTTTCCTTCTATGCGAGCCCACATTTTTTTTCCTTGCTCCGTACTATCTGCTCCCATTCCCGTAATATAAATCATTTTCATATCAGGATTGAGTCTGATTAATTGAGAGGCTACTTTTATTGTCATTTCATAGGTGATATGGATATAGTCAGCCTCCGACACATCAGCTGATGAAACACCAATTAAATAAAGGCATGCATCATATCCCATCACTTTTTCCTGAATTGAGGAGAGATCAGAAATATCCGGTAACACAATTTCTTGATATTTGACATGTTGGTTAGTTGTTGGTTTACGTACAATCGCTAATATTTGTTCCACCTCTGGATCGCGTAAACTTTCTCTTAATGCTGACTGACCCATCATACCCGTTACACCATATAAAATCACCTTCATTGCTGCCATCCTTTCTTTAAAAAGCTGACTCTCGTTAGAGGGAAATGCTTATTCCTATTTTTAATGTCCTCTACATATGCATAGATTTAAACGATGAGGAAGTCATTTTGGCTATTATGAACGTCGTTCTATATTCACTTCCAGACTATTAATTAAATGAATGTTTATTTAATTATTAGAAGAATAAATGCCATTATTGACTAATGGCATCCCCAGCTCAGTAGAATATGAGCTCAAATTCCTTTTAAATTGTAGTTTATTTACATTCACAAGATTAGCCGCTTAGCTATTTTTAACGTCATTATTCAACCGGATTGTGAAATCGAATTAGCTTGGTTCTTTTTTCATCTATTATGTCTCACGAGCCTATATTAAATGAACGTTCAGTTATTGTCAACAACCAAAGAGGTGCTGAAGGACTTCGATTACAAAAGACGATCCCGATTCATGTAACCGATAGATGGATTAGGACCGTCTTTACGTAGATTTTGCGCTTCATTAAGTATCATAATACATGACTGGTTTTCTAGAAATGTAACGATCACCAGAAACCTTATTTCACTAAAACACACGATATCCGTCCATTTTCTCTTTATTTTTACTATATAAGCTTCCCTGAGATCGTTAGAAAATTATCCAGCTAGATCAGGCGATGCAGGGCAGTCACTTCTGGGCGGAATATTGTGATTTAGCCTTTTTGATAAGTTAGTAAGCAAGCAAGTGGAAAGTAAGTAGTGAGTGAGTATGTATGACTATCCTAAATGAAAAAAAATCCCTTTGCTGTAGAGTCGGCAAAGGGACTTTTTAAGTTGATGTGCTCTAAAATGCTCGCCAAATGGCGAAAGATTTGCGTTGGTTGTCCATTACAGCTTGAATTGCTCCACCAGCTTCTGCAGCTTATTAGCCAGATGCGCAAGGGAATCGGCAGAGGATGAGATTTCCTGCATGGACGCCACTTGCTCTTCCGTCGCAGCGGAGATATTCTCTGTGCCATCGGCATTGGTTTCCGAGATGGTATGAATGTGGTCGATAGACTGAACCACTTCTGCTGTGCTGGCAGACATCTCTTCTGATGCTGCTGCGATATTTTCAAGCTGCTGATTAACCACCCCAACAGCCTCGCTAATCTGTACAAATGCATCATCGGCAAATTGTACAGCTCGGATGCCGCTGTCTACATCTTTTTGTCCCAGACGAACATTCTCATTAGCCCTGGAGATTTCTTGCTGAATGGATGCGACCATCTCCACGATCTTCTGACCGGATTCGCTGGACTGCTCGGCCAGTTTGCGGACTTCACTTGCTACAACGGAGAATCCGCGTCCATGCTCGCCTGCACGAGCTGCTTCAATGGAGGCATTTAGCGCAAGCAGGTTGGTTTGGGCTGCGATATCCGTAATGACAGAGACCATCTCACCGATAGAGCTGGAATGCTGATCCAGCCGTGTCGCAGTTTCTGCGATACCTTGCACAAAATGCTGGATGGAGCCCATCTCCGATACAGCCGTTTTGATCGTCGAGTTCCCTTGTTGCGCGAGTTCGCTTGCTTGCATTGCAGCTTCGGATACTTGCTGTGTACTGTTGGTTACTTGTCCAACCCCTCCGGCAAGTTCATTCATCTGTTGTGCGGTATGTTTCAGGCTGTTTGCCTGCTTTTCAATGCCAGCTGCGGACTGTTCTGTAATGAGGGCCACTTGCTCTGTAGCTTTGGTTGTCTCCGATGAATTGATCGCAAGCTGTGCAGAAGATGTTGTAAGCTCGTCAGCTGTATTACGCACATCCTGAATGACGGTTCGTAAAGATTGACTCATTTTGTTAAAGCTGTTGCTGAGTTTGCCAAATTCATCCTGACCGTGCACAGCAACCTCAATGGTCAGATTTCCATCGCTGATTTCGTTGGAAGCTTTGACAAGTCGATTGAGCGGTCTCGTAATGGCTTGTACAATCCAAAAAATAATGATGGAGCTGATAACTACAGCAATCGCAATAACAATCAGGGTAGTGTACAGGATTGGACGGACGGTTTCCGTAACTTCGTCGTTATCGATAACACCGACAACTGTCCAGCCTGTCGTTTCATTGGTTACGAAGAAGGCATGCTCGCTTTTTCCGTTCAACGTATACTGCAGATCACCATTCTTTTGATCAAAAATTTGTTTATAGGGTTCCATCGTACCTTCAGTACCTGGTTTTTCGGTTGGATGCACGATGATTTTATTTGCATTATCAATAATATAGATATATCCTCTTTGCCCGATTTTCGTGGAATTTACCGTCTGGGAAAGAGCTTCAAGGGAAAGGCTGACCGAAACAACACCATGACCGTCACCGGTCGTCTGAGCGACCGAAGCAACTACGTTACCTGTATTGCTTGAGATGTAAGGTGTGATTACAGTAGGCACGTCTTTGTTCTCCGAAGCAGCCTTAAACCAAGGACGTTCACGGGGATCATATCCCGGCTTGTTTACAGCGGTGACTGGGGAGTTGATATAGACACCTTTATCCGTTCCGACGGAAGCAAGTTCCACGTCATCGTGGGTATCTTTGTAAGCATCAAGTAAGGTACGAATCGTTTTCGTTTCGTCCCCTTGAACCGGACCCACATTACCAGCATCCAGCTGACTTGCCAGGAAGTCTACATTTTTACGTGTAGCACCAATAATCTGGTCAATGGTCTGATTCAGTACACTCACGCTACTGTTGGCATTCTCAAACATTTTTTCTTCGACCTTGGTAGCCGCTGTCTGGAATGAAATGATGCCTAAACTGATCGTCGGGATCAGCAGCACGATAGCAAATGAAAGTATCAGTTTCTCTCTCATCTGTAACGTTCGTTTCCCCTTTGGCTGCTTCACTTTCTTCATAGTACATTCTCCCCCTGTCAACTCTCCCGAACTGACATAAAATATGGTATATTTCTAAGTTAATGCAAACCAATTCTGCATTCATTATTCCAAATCTCTGATTCAGAATGGTATGTATCGATATATATCGGCTGACAGTGATTAAAATTAGAGAGGAGTTGTGCGAGAGTTGAATGAAAGTGCACCAAGATTATCTGCACATGAAAAAAGTGTGGAAATCCAGGATAAAGCAACATTTATGCAGGGGGTTCGAGATTGTGTGCCTACCCTTCTTGGATACTTAAGTATTGGCTTTGCAGCGGGGGTCATCGAGATGACTGCAGGTCTCAGTTTTGCCGAAACGGCATTGTTGAGCCTGATTTTGTATGCAGGTTCTGCCCAGTTCATCGCAGCAGGGATGCTGGCTTCCAACGGATCGGCGTTAGCGATCATCTTCACTATATTTTTTGTGAATCTGCGTCATCTGCTGCTTAGCGCAGCCGTATCTCCGTATTTCAGACATCTGACACCGCTTAAAAATATGTGGATTGGCTCACTGCTTACGGATGAGTCATTCGGTGTGGCGATGACACGTGCAATCGGCAGAAAAACGCTCAGTGAGCGCTGGATGCACGGTCTGAATATTACGGCGTACTTGAACTGGTTTGTCGCGAACATGGCGGGAGCGTACTTTGGACGCTGGATTACAAACCCTGATCGCTTCGGACTGGATTATGCGTTGCCAGCGATGTTTATCGGTCTAATCGTGCTTCAGTTGGTACATCGCAAAAGCAAAAAAATACATATCAATGTAGCAATCATAGCGGTCGTGTGTGTTATCTTAGCAAGCATGGCTTCACTAGGTAGTCTGAGCATTATCATAGCGGCAGTGGTTGCAGCAACGATGGGAGTGTTTATGGAACGATGGAAGTAAGATGGGATGTATTCTGGATTATTATGGGCTCGGCACTACTCACGTTTATCCCCCGGGTATTGCCGCTTATGCTCTTCAGTAAAATACAGATTCCGGTGTGGCTGATGCGCTGGCTCGAATATGTGCCTGTTGCTGTCATGGCCTCACTCATTGGTCAGGAATTGTTTATGTCAGGCAATCGTCTTGTCCCCATTACAGAAAATGCCGCCTTGTGGGCAGCATTGCCCACAGTGGCTGTAGCCATCTGGACACGCAGTCTGCTCGGTACGGTGCTGGTTGGTATTGTATCCATGATGATATTACGTTACCTCATGGGATAGGAAGGTAGGATCGTGATGAAAACGCTATTTTCTAATGAACCTAAAAGGGATAAGATGGAGAAAGCAGCATGAAATAGTCTGTTGTGCCATGGATATAGTATAAGGATTTCATCAACTATTTTGAGCGAAAGGAACGATGTCTAAGATGAAACCAAGTCCATCGACGATTTTGTTTCAAGGGGATTCCATTACCGACGGAGGAAGATCACGGAATGAGGATCTGAATCATGTTCTTGGTCACGGGTATGCGTATCTGATCTCAAGCAGACTGGGCATGGAACTGGCGAGCAAGCAAAAAACGTTCTATAACCGAGGCATTAGCGGAAATCGGGCATCCGATCTGTACGCACGCTGGAATGAAGACACATATAGTCTGAAACCCGATCTGATCAGTATCCTGATTGGGGTTAACGATGCTTGGCGTTTTATGAATGATGAACCAAGAGGATATACAGATCGTTTTGCCCGGGCGTATCGTCACTTGCTAGAGGAAACACGGGAAGTTATACCGAATACCGGACTTGTACTGATGGAGCCTTTCATTCTGAAGACAGGGGCGACACTGGAGAAATGGGATGGCTGGGAAACGCTTATGGCTGAATACCAGCAACAGGTTCGAGAAATGGCCGAGCACTTCGGGGCGGTGTGGGTCCCGCTACAGCAAACGTTCAATGCGGCATTGGAGCAAGCCGATGCTTCATACTGGTTATGGGATGGCGTTCATCCTACTGCGGCAGGTCATGAGCTAATTGCTCGTCAGTGGTTGTCTGTGGTGCAGCAATCTCCACTTGCTATTGTGTAGCTTATCTTAAATTCCTTTAGTGAAGCGTGGTGAATCCTTTGCAAGGCTCTAATCACGAAATCGGAAACGAACATCATGAAATGCGTGTAAGATACGCTGTAGATGAATCTGAGGTACTCGACTGGCCAGACGAAGAGCAGATCCAGCAAGTGTTTCTTAACATTAACAATCGGAATCATGTTCAAGAGGGTGCAGGATTCAAGGCTGATGAACTTCGGGAAAAATTGTTCCGGCCCGAGTTGGCTGAGATGCTCACCGATTTACGAAGGTATGGAGAGCAAGCATTAAGAGAACCGCTACCTCTTCTGACATTTCAATTATTTCGACAGTTCGGCAGGGCGGGAGACCGCAAAGCATACGAGCAGGTTTACTTCGAAAGGCGCGGTAGATTAGCAGCCGTTGCCATGCTTGCTCTCGATGCTGGCACCCCTCATATGGTTCATGCTCTCGAAGAGATGTTGTGGGCGGTATGTGATGAATATACGTGGTGCCTTCCGGCACATCTGGGAACGGGAGAGGCGGAGCAGGTAGCAGGCAATATCGACCTCTTCGCCGCAGAGACGGTACATATGCTTGCGGAGATTGTGATACTTCATCGTCATCATCTCGATGCTCTGGTTGTTGAACGGATACGTAAAGAGGCGGAGCGACGTATCTTTACGCCGTTATACAGGGAAAAGAGGGCATATCACTGGCAGATAGCCGATCACAACTGGTCTGCTGTCTGTGGGGGATGTTGCGGCATGGCTGCTCTGTTATTGCTGGAGGATCAGGCGATGCTGCTGGAGTCCACCAGGCAGACGATCGACTGTATGAAGGCGTTCTTGAGCGGGTATGGCGAGGACGGCGGCTGTGCTGAAGGGATGGGGTACTGGGTGTATGGCTTCGGTTATTTCGTCTATTATGCCGAGATGTTACTGGACTACACCGAGGGAGCGTTGGACTTGTTACAAGGTTCCAAGATAGCGGCGATAGCGGCATTTCCGCTACGAATCCATCTGTCGGGCGGTACATTTATCAATTATTCGGATAGCTCGGAGCATGAAGAGATACCTTCGGGGCTCCTGTCTCTGTTAGCTGTACGTTTCGGAATGGAAGTGGATTTGCCCTTGCGTATTCCCCGGCTGACAGAAGATCCTTGTCGTCGCTGGGCTCATCTGTTACGGAACGTGATGTGGAGCGATCCGGTGGTATATAAACGTATACATCGAGAAGCGGCTGAGCGGGCGAATGGAGGGTTTATTTTTCAACAGCTGGAATGGATGGTTGCTAAACATGTCCTTCATATGCCGCCGAATGTACAAGGAGAGACAAGCAAACCTTGTTCAGACTGGGAGTGGGTTCAGGTGGCATGTTCGTTTAAAGGCGGTCATAATGATGAACCCCACAATCATAATGATCTGGGACAAGTGATTATCCACTGCGGTGGCGAAAATATACTTTGTGACCCTGGAGCAGGGTTGTACACTCAGGCGTATTTTGCTCCAGGGCGCGAGCAGTTATTTCATATCTCATCTGCCGGGCATAACGTGCCCCTGATCAGAGGGTGCGAGCAACGTTCGGGTAGAAAGGCTGAAGCCGAGTTGCTGGAATTCAGGCTTGAGCCGGATGGAAGTGAAATGCAGGCCTTGTTCGACCTGACGCGTGCATATTCCGAAGCAACAACACTACACCGATATACACGTCATCTGAGCTGGAAGGCCGGACAAGATTGTGTTGGAATGAATAGGACTATGGAAGTTAAGGAAAGAGGCGGCAGTTGTTGTAGTACGGGGAATCCTTCTGATCCGGGTGTGCATGTAGATATGGCGACCTTGCGGATTATAGACAGATTCCAATGGAAGATGGACACAGAAGCGGATACTACGAAGTCTTCGTTGAACGAGCCATATGTTGAAGCACAAGTCGTTGAGCGCTGGATAAGCCGGGTAGGTCCGACAATGGAAAAGGAAGGCAGACTTCGGTGGCAGGCTTCGCAGGCTAATCTGTACATGAACTATGATGCTGTCCTGTGGCGGGTGCAGACAGAAGCTGTGCATACCGTGGATCATGATCAGGTCCCTGTTACATTTTATCGTACATCACTTGTTTGGAAAGGGAACGAAGTTACAGCGACAAAGGGCGAGAATGAACGAGTTGAAGATGCCGAAACCGCCAACGATGCTCCGCTAGAGATTGTATGTCAGATTGATTTTATGGTTGAACCCCATTAAGGAGAAACCGAGGTGAGTCCACGTGAGTCGTTATACAGCCACAGCGACATATCCATGGAAAAATGAACTTGAAAGGTATCGCACATTAGTAGCTGAAGCAGGCTCTGCACCGGCAGATGGCTGGAACAGGGAGCGTAAGCTGGCACTCGTGAGACGAATTGTGTGCGCTTACACGGAATATCAGGATAATAACGGTGCGATTATCGATCCGTACTCAGGCATGGAACGGTACTACTCTACCCCAGCCTACGCTATGGCAGCTGCAGTATTGGTGGATGCTGGGCACATCGAGCTGCTGGATTCTGCATCGGCAGCTCTGTCACATAGTATTGATGCGGTGGTAAGTGGCAGTGCGCCGGACAATCATCCGGATTTTTTTCCTGTACTGATGATGCGGGCATACATGTTGCTTAGATCTCATCGACCTGATCAGGCCTCCATCTGGGCCGAGGCACTTCGGACGATTGATCCCGAGAACGATTATGTATTTACGATGAGTAAGATGAATAATGCCAATCGCATGATTAACTGGAATGCCATTATGATCTCTGGTGAATATCTGCGATGGAGCGAACATCTTGCGAGTGAGGATACAACGTGGATGGATCGTTATCTCGAAGCATACCATCTGCCACGTTTTACTCCGCTCGGTCTGTATCAGGACGGCCCGCTGGATCAGCCGAATTGTCCGTTTTCCTATGATATCGCTACCCGCTATCATCTTGAAGTGATGCTTGATGGAGGTTATGAAGGGGCAGTCGCAGATGCATTACGAGAGAAGTTGAATCATGGTGCGTTCAGCTCACTGCTGATGTTGTCTCCGCTGGGAGAAATACCGCCGCGTGGTCGCAGCTCCCAGCACCAATGGAATGAAGCGGCGGCGGCATATGTTTGCTCGGTACACGCCAAGCTGGCGATGCAGGCTGGGGATTCGGTGATGGCCGGGGCGTTCGCACGAGCGGCAAATCGTTGTTTTGAAGCCGTAGAGCGCTGGTTGATGCCGGATGGACGTTTGAAGATTGTACGCAACGAATATGCGCCTGAGAAACGTCACGGTTATGAAGTATACACCAATCACACCTGTTACAATCTGTGGACGGCAGCCGCGCTGGCACATGCCTGTCTTCGTGCTTCAGATGAGGGGATTGTGCTATCCTATCTCCCTTCCGAGATTGGAAACAGGGTACTACAGACGGATGGCTGGTTCGAAACCGTGCTGGCCTCTGTGCCAGGCCAGCAGTTGGTTTTGCACACTGCGCTGAATGACCCGTATACGATCCCGGGGCTGGTACGAGTGCAACAGGCAGGTATGCCGGGATTAATAGGCCCGTCCGCAGCCAGTCATGTACAGCCAGGATTTACGGAATTTGCTGAAGGTGTTGTGCAGCCTTTGAGTTATTGCCCCGCTTGGAAGACAACGGATGGGGTGTGGCATAGTCTGGCTGAGGGCATACCATCGGGTAGTGAGTATGACCGTGATGCGGGAATTGATCCGGCACACGGTGGCGGTTCAATCATATTTAAAATGGCGACCCGGATGGGTGAGAGTTCGGCGGATAATGAGCTACAAGAAACCGTGTCAGCAGTTGGTTCAAATATTGTGATGAGCACTGCTGAGCATGATACGAGAAAAGCTTCTGAGCAAACTAAGAGGGAAACTGCCGAAAAAGCCATGTTGAATACAATGGAGAATGATTTTGAAATTACCTGGACGGGGCCTTTACCTGGGATGCGATCTATCATTACCCGTTATGTGCAACGAGCAGATGAACTGGTGGTGACGTATATATTTGAGGGTGAGATTGAGGCGGTGGGAGCTGTGATTCCACTGATGTATAGCGATGGTCGGGAGCAGGCTGTGATTACCTATACGGAGCGCAGTGTGCGCACAACGTACCTGGGAGCATACGTTGAATCGACAATTCAAGATGCAAAAGCTGTGATTCAGCTGAATCCACAGGAAGTGGCTTCACGCAACGGGCTGCTCAAGCAAGCGCGGATGGAAGTTTACGATGCACAGCAACTGACATTCACTATTCGATTGGGACGCGATCTCACATAGGAACAGGAGGACATGATCATGAATACCTCAACATCCGCAACATGGCTGGAGGAAGCATGGCAGCAAGGGGTTCACAAGACGATTCGAAATGCAAAACGAATCCAGGATACCTTTCCTCATATTTCACCGCAGGGTGTGTACGACAAAAATGATCCGGAATGGTGGACAGCCGGTTTCTGGCCCGGACTGTTGTGGCTGGTGTACCGGAATGATCCGCAGCATGAAGCGGCCGCCGATCTGCGGCATATCGCCGCTAGCTGTGAGCGACAGCTTGAAGATTGTCTGCGTGATCCAGACCTGGTGGATCACGATCTGGGTTTCATCTGGCTGCTTAGTGGCGTAGCCAGCTATCGCCAGATGGGCAGCGAGGATGGGCGCCGCCGCGGCATGCTTGCCGCGAATCTGCTCGCTGCCCGCTTTCACGTGCGCGGTGAGTTCATCCGCGCATGGAACTTCGGCTCGTCGATGATGGACACGCGCGGCGTTGCCATCATCGACAGCATGATGAACCTGCCGCTGCTCTACTGGGCATCCGAGCAGAGCGGCGATCCTCGCTTCCGATGGCTGGCGGAAGCGCATGCGGACACCGTGGCGCGCGAATTCGTCCGCGCAGACGGGTCCATCTGCCACGTGGTGGAGTTTGATCCACACACGGGGCAGAAGCTGCGGGAGCATGGCGGCCAAGGCCATGCTCCCGGGTCCGCCTGGGCGCGGGGAACCGCCTGGGCGTTGCACGGGTTTGCGCTGTCTTTCCGGTATACGGACGAAGCCCGATATCTGGAGATAGCGGAGCGGGCGGCCGATTTCTTCCTCGCCATGCTTGGCGAAGACATCGTGCCGGTGTGGGATTTCCGCGCGCCTGCCGAGCATCAGGCGGCGTGGGACTCGTCCGCTGCGGCGATTGCCGCGAGCGGTCTGCTTGAGCTCGCGAAGCTGTCGCCACGCGGGCAAATCTACGCTGCCGCGGGAGAGCGCATCGTCCGCGGCTTGTACGAGCGCTACAGTCCTGCTGAATCTGTAGCGGAAGAAGGGCTGATTATGCAGGGAACGGTACATTACCCGGAAGGCCGGGGAATCAATGTGCCGATTATTTACGGCGATTACTTCTATATGGAAGCGCTGGCGAAGTTGCGTGGAAACGAGGGGTTATTTTAACGGAAAATGCTGAAGAAAGCCGATTTTCCGAAAATTCGTTCCAAACAAGGGAGTTTCCGCAGGCGTGCCGGGGCACGTCAGGGGGAAGTGACGTAACAGGGGGCGAAAAAGGGGGAAAAGATGCAATTCAGTAGGTTTCAAGATTCGCCTAGCCAACCGCCCTGCATAGGGCGGTTATTTATGTTGTTTCTCTGCTGTATTTTCAGGAAGTGAACTTACTTCGCTGGCGAACGTCTCAGAATGACAAAGTCGGCAGAGGATTGCTCGGGATATCGCTGGCGTATGATCTCATGCACTTTGAATTCGGGATAATCGAATAGATAGTGGAACAGATTGCGATCCTGGATGGTTTTCACGCCGGAATCTCCTTGCTCCTTCAGCCTTGTATACAGCACCACCCATTGAGTTGAAGTGTGGAGAACATCGCGTAAGGTAGCCCGAAAATCCGTTTCATCTGTAATATGATACAGCACATCCAGGCACACGGTCAGATCAGCTTGGAGAAAACCGCGATTGACCCACAGGCCCGGTGTATACACCATGAAGCTTTTGGTAGGATCGCTGGCATATAGCGAAGCGCATTGTTTTATAGACGAGGCAGCCACATCCATGCCCAGGTATTCACCATAGTTCATATATTTCAACTGGTTTCCATCTCCGCAGCCGAATTCGATGACCCGATGAATACCTTCGCGCTGGATTAACGCATTGACCACCTCGGCTTTGAATTCCGCCAGCACGCCATATGAACCACTGCCCGACGTTTTACCCGAAGAATAAGTCTGCTCCCAATAATGGATGTAATTAAATGACTGATTCACACCGATTTCCTCCGATACTGAAAAATGATGTTGCGTAAGATGGTAAGCCTTATATTCAGGTTATGCGCAGCGGGAGTAGATGAGACTATAGTATGATTTTCCATATAATTACCTGAAAATTTCCTGAAAGTCTAAACATCTGGAAAGATCTTGCCGACATTAATTAGAGTAGGAAAAAATTGACGATTAATCGGAGGGAAATGATGTTTAAGCCAAGATTGACCAAGTACATGGTGATGATGCTGGTGTTGATACTGAGTATTTCCAACGTAGGCTTGGCCGCTGCGGCAGAGAAAGAACTGTCCAAAATTGTGGTTTCTAAAAATGAAATGTCGCTCGAAGTCGGCGATTCCGGGTCGGTTACCGTAACGGGGGTATATTCAGATAATACCTCGGCAAACGTTACGATCAGTTCATCCTGGACGAGCAGTGATGCTTCGGTAGCCTCTGCATATAATGGTTCAATAACAGCCAAAAAAGAAGGTACAGCCACAGTTACAGTGGCGTATCAAGGGCAAAGTCAATCTATTCAAATCAAAGTGACCAAGAAAGTCAAAGCCCTTTCGAAGAATGTGCAAGATCTTGATCTCCGTACAGGGGTTACCAAGGATATTTTGCTGACGGCAACTTACAGTGATAATACAACGAATGAGCAGGCGGCGAGCAGTGCCGAATGGTCAACAAGTAATGAGAAAGTGGCAACAGTGGTCAACGGTAAAGTGACGGGTCAGAGTGCAGGTACAGCGTTGATTACAGCGAAGCTGGGCAGTCAGAGCGTAACCGTAGATGTTAACGTGGAAGTGGTTAAACGTGTGGATGTGGACAAAAGCCAGATCAGTCTACTTCTGAAACAGAAGGAAAGTGTCACATTAACAGCGACCTATCCAGATGGAACTTCCAAAGATGTAACCGATCTGGCAGAGTGGACGTCAAGCAACGAAAAGGTTGTAGATGTACTGAAAGGCAACATTACAGGTTATTCGGCAGGTTCTGCCACAATTACAGGTAAATATGGTACCAAGTCGGTATCCGTAGATGTGGATGTAGATCTGACGAGCAAGCTGAGCGTAGCGAAACAGAGTATCTTCTTCCGCTTGAGTGATACGAATAAAACGGCCAATGTCGCAGTTACAGCTTCATATCCAAACAGTAGTGATGTGAATGTAACGGATCAGGCAACGTGGACATCCAGCAATGAGAAGGTGGCTACGGTGTTCAAAGGCCAGATTACAGCAATAAGTGCGGGATCAACAACGATTAAGGCTGCATACAGTGGCAAAACGGTAGAGATCGCTGTCGATGTAGATACGGCGAGATATCTGGATATCAAAGATGTTACCGACAAACTTGCCATGAGCGTGACTGGTGATAACAAAAAGAAAAACCTGACAGCGAACGCTGAATACATCGATGCAAGCAAGGAAGATGTAACGTCCAAAGCGACGTGGACATCCAGCAATGCAGATATTGTATATGTATCGGGTGGTGAACTGATTGCATACAAATCGGGTACAGCTACCATTACCGCAGCATATGGCGGCAAAACGGTGAAATTCACAGTAAACGTAGACGTGCCTGACAAGTATGAGATGGATAAAAAGAAAGCAACCGTTGCTGTTGGCGGAACCACTGCTGCCAAAGTGCTTGCCGTATACGGTGAAACTTCCAAGGATGTATCTGACGATGCAACGTGGAGCAGTAGCAGCGAGAAAATCGCTGAGGTAGACAGCAAAGGGGTTATTACGGGTGTAGCGACAGGCAAAGCAACGATTACTGCTAAAATCGAAGGAAAAACGTTGACACTGCCTGTAGAAGTAGGGATGGCGAGCGGGCTGGAAGCGGATATGAACTTTGTCGTGCTGTCTGCAAAAGAAACTCAAGCCATTATCCTTACAGGCACGGATGGGGACGGTAATACGAAAGACGTCACAGCCGATGCAACTTGGAAATCAAGCAATGCGCGTGTAGCTGATGTGAAAAAAGGCGTAATCACAGGTAATAGCAGTGGTAAAGCGAACATCACAGCTGAATACGGCTCACAGAAAATCACAATTCAGGTTGAAGTCGATGTCATTTCACGGATTGAAGCATCTGAACCAGCTCTTTCGCTGAAATCCGGTGAAACCGTGGATTTGAAGTTGACTGCTACCTTGAGTGATGGCAGTGAGCGGGATGTTACAGACAAAGCAGAGTGGAAATCAAACAGTTACAAAGTGGCTCAAGTGACCAAAGGCAAAGTGAAGGCACTGAGCTCAGGTAAAGCAAGAATAACTGCGAAGTACGGTAGCAAAACGATTACGATTGCGCTGGATGTAGATACATTGAAATATTTACAGACGGATAAAGTCACGTTAACGATGAAAGTTGGCGATAAAGCAACCGTAGTCGCCACCGCAACGTATTTGGATGGAAGTGAAGCGAATGTGTCCAAACCAGCACTTTGGACTTCCTCCCGCATTGCGACGGCTTCCGTAAAAGATGGGATCATTCAAGCGAATGGTAAAGGTAAAGCGACTATTACCATCTCCTATGCAGGTGTAAAAACAAAGGTCAACGTTGTGGTTGAGGAGAAGTAAGGTCGGAATACGGAATTAGAAATAGTAAATGTCAAAAAGGTGATATCAGCATTCAAGCTGATATCACCTTTTTGAGTACCATATAGAGTCGAAAAACATACCTTTTCCCGAATTCATAATTTAGATTAGCGATCTAATAGCGATCTAATCTGGTCACATCGTATGTGACAGTACCAAAGCACCATAGGCAAAAGCAATAAGAATAAGAATTGCCGGGTGCAGCTTGGTTTTGGTCATGACCCAGAGGGAGATGCCTGCAATAATCAGCGTCTGCCAGATGCCGATGGAGTCCGTGGATACTTGGCCGAATTCCCAAGTGAGTAGAATCATGAGCACTGCGATTACCGGCTGAACAAGCAGAGTCATGCCTTTGACCTTAGGTGAAGTCCGGTGTTTGTTCAACAAACGAAGTAATAGAATGAGTGCAACTGCTGACGGTACAATGGTAGCGAAGCTGGCAATTAACGCACCAAACCAGCCTGCGACGTGATATCCGACAAATGCAGCAATTTTCGTGGCAATCGGGCCTGGGAGCGCATTACCGATCGCCAGTACATCACCGAACTGCTCGGTTGTCATCCAGCGGTAATGATTCACAATCTCTTCCTGCATCAATGGAATGGAAGCGGGGCCGCCTCCATATCCGAGGATGTTCGCTACGAAAAATCCCCAAAATAATTCCCACCATGTCTGAAGCATCCTACGATACCTCCTTGTCGGAGTTACCTTTGGATTTTATACGCTGTACCAGCCCGAAATGGAAGAAACCATAGACCAGGAACACCGTAATCACCAGTCCCGGATGAATATTGAGTAACTGTAATGCTGCAAAAGCAATCACACCGAATAAAATAGCAAACCACTTACCCAAGCCTTTCCAGGCTTTCATCGCAAATTCATAGGCCATCATACCAAGCATCACAAAAATGACAGGGCGCACGGCTGCTACCATACCCGCTACAATCTTGGATTCACGCAGTGCGTACATCGAACCGAGTAGAGCAATAATCGCGATGCTTGTTGGCAAAATATGAGCGAGTACGGACACAATAGCGCCTAGAACACCCTTTGTTTTATAGCCTAGATAAGCAGCCATTTTGGTTGCGATAGGTCCGGGCAAGGCATTGGCAATCGCCAGAATCTCGCCGAATTCATCGTCGCTGACCCACTTGTACCGGGTGACGGCTTCATAACGGATTAGCGGAATAACCGAGGGGCCGCCGCCATATCCCAAAATTCCGGTTCGTACCATGCCGATCACGAGACCGTTGTAATCTTTCCAACTCATGCTGATATCCTCCTAGAGTCTCATGCCCATGCGGCTTTTATATCGTTTTAAGAGCAGTTGTGATTCCACTTTGACGATGCCAGGCATCTTGTAGAGTTTCTCCAGTATGAACTGCTCCATCTCTTCCATATCTGCAAAAATACCGTGCATATGCAGGGTACTTGGGCCTGTCATATGATAGAGACTGGTCACCGCTGGCTCATCATCCAGCATCTCTGCAACTTCATCCAGGAAGCGCGGTTCCACATCGACATTGAAAAAGGCAGAGACCTGTAGCCCCACCTTGCCTGGGTTAATGACAACGGTGAAGCGTTCAATGATTCCTTTTTCCGATAATGCATTGATGCGAGCTTGAACGGCTACGCGGGATAATCCGATCTGTGTACCCAGGTCTGTATAGGAAATCCGGCTATTCTCATGGAGCGCGGCGATGATTTTGCGATCCATCTCGTCCAGATTGTACATTTGCGGAATTTCTCCACCTTTGGAGGAACGTTTGTGAGACATGTTTGAATCACCCTTTTCGTTTTCATATGTTGCAAGATGTGTATCCGAATTTAAAGAGTAATTGAATGTACGCTTAATACATGCAGCATTCATAGTTTAATGACGAAACGTAACTAACGTCAACTGATTTTAGGGGGATTGTTAAAAATATTTAAGGAATCACCTTCATTTTGTCTCATCTATGAAAGAAAAAAGACTGCTCGCTTTATGCGGGCAGTCAGCACATCCTTGTTAGGACAAGTTACTTCATGAATTTGTATCAGCAAGGATGCTTCTCTCAGGAGATTAAGAGTTGTTGCTATAGTTAAGGTGTTTATCTGGATGGTGATGCATCACCCATTATGAGTTCACTGTCTTAGGTAGTAGTAGCGTAACCGTAGTTCCTTCGCCGGGTTCTGATGATACGCGTAACGTGCCGCCTGCTCCCCGTGCACGCTCCTCCATGCTGAACAGCCCAACACCATTCCCGGCAGTAGCGTCGTTAAATCCGGTACCTTGGTCTTCAATAACGACAAGCGTGAGCTCTTCCGTATCTTCTACGGTCACTTGAGCCTCGGCAACGTCGGCATATTTGGCTACATTAGTTAAGGCTTCCTGGATGATGCGATAGATGGCGATCTCTCGGTTCATCGGGAGCCGCTTGCGCAAATTACATTCGAGAGTAACTTCGATACCGTAATGGCGGTTATAGTTCTCAATATAGGTTCGAATGGCAGGAACAACACCCAGATCATCCAGCACAGACGGGCGAAGTTCCCAAGCCATACCGCGAACATCTTCCATAATGCCGGTAACCTGTTTCCGTAGTGCTTCAACGCCCGGGTTAGCTTGATCTGCCAGCAGACGGTCCATCTGAATTACGAGAGAGAACAAGCTTTGTCCAATCCCGTCATGGAGATCACGAGAGATGCGCCGTCGCTCTTCTTCCTGAATGTTCATGACTTGCGACATCATCTGTTGCAGCTCAGCCTCGACTTGTTTCAGCTTGGTCACCTCACTGCGCACAGCTAAATACTGATATGGCTCACCATCGTTATCGAGGAATGGCACAATCGTGGTATTTACCCAGTAATAACTACCGTCTTTTGCACGATTCCGAATCTCGCCATTCCACACCTTGCCAGCAGAGATGGTATCCCATAACGTCTTCATAAAGGTTTTACCGTGGTACCCCGAGTTAATAATCCGGTGATCCTGACCAATGAGCTCTTCGCGGCTATATTGTGAAATTTCGCAAAATTTATCGTTCACGTATTGGATTTTACCTAAACGATTCGTCAGCGCTACGATCGAGGATTCGTCGAGTGCAAACTTCAAATCACCAAGTTGATGCAGCGAACCTTTCAGTTTGCTTCGGAATTCATTGTCCGAAATGTGATTGTCAATTTCGCTGAGTAGGTGCCGAACAGGTTGGTCGGCTAATCCGCTGAGTCTGTTTTTGCGTGGCTTACTCAAAGTTCAACAACCCCTTTTTCATCGCAAACTTCACCAGTTCCGGTCTGGTGCGCAGGCCAAGCTTTTCCATCAGATTGCTTTTATGGGATTCCACCGTTTTGACACTGATGACCAGATGCTCGGCAATTTCCTTATTCGCGTATCCTTTGGCAATCCAGGACAAGATCTCTTTTTCCCGATCCGAGAGTGTATCGTATGGCCCGGCATTTTCCTGTTTGGCTTTGTCCAGATACTCGCTCATTAACCGTTTGGTTGCACTTGGATAGAGGTAGGCGCTTCCATCGGCTACAGAACGAATGGCAGCCAGCAATTCCTCGTGGGGCGCGCTTTTGAGGATATACCCGGAAGCTCCCGCGTGGATTGCGCGGAACAGGTATTCCTCGTCGTCATGCATCGTAAGAATTAAAATCGATACATCCGGCATTAGCTTTTTTAACTCCGCCGTAGCGGTCAATCCATCCTTGCCCGGAGGCATGCTGAAATCCATCAGAACTACATCGGGTTTCAGCTCCTGTGCTTTGGCAATGGCCTCGTCGCCATCGGCTGCATCGCCAACAATATGTATATCGTTCTTTCCTTCCAGCAGGGCGATTAGCCCCGAGCGTACAACCACATGGTCGTCCACAACTAACAGTCGAATCACATTCATTTCCCCCTGTCCGATTCCATCATCTATATCCATCATACCAAAAAAAGAGGCTTTTCAGAGGGGAATCTCCGAAAAGTCTCTTATTCAGTGTGTTCTGCTTCCATATTCTGCTCATGCATATTGTTCCAATTCTCTGGCAGCTTGCTCGGTTTGTACAATTATCTCGGGGGAAAACGTGCAAGGGGTTCTGCTTCCCACCAGCAATACACCGTTGGGCAGATTCCCTTCTCTGAACATGGGCACGGCTATCGCACAAACGAGTCGTTCAGCAAGCATAAGCGGGCAACGGTCCGGGATATATTCTCCACGGAACTGCTCATCCAGCATAACCGTGCGTCCGGTTCGTAGCGCCGTGCCTACCAGATCTTGTCCAGGGCGCATAGCCATGCGTTTGACACGTTCATTGGTTGCCCCGAAGGTATACTTCCAGCGCAACATTGATCCAGACACACAAGCCATTCCGCAAAAATCGCCGGTGGTGTTCTGACACAGGCCGCTCATCATCTCCTGAACGGCAGATGAGACTTCATCATGCATGAGGGACACTTCCTTTTTTCGAATCATATGATGATCTGTTCTTCACTCGTTACGTTTCTTTCATTATTGTGGTCGTTCATCGTTGTCACAACATATGGGTAACCTTGAACTCAAGGCTCGTTGGATGGGAGAATCAGTCTACAATCGGGATATTCCGATGTTAGTTCTATTGTAGACTGTTTTGTCAGCCTTGTAATTCAGGGAATACCCCTATTTCACTTCTGGAAACTGCTGAACGTGGGCAGTGGATCACTCCGAGAAGCATAAGAATGAAAAAAACAGCTGGCCGATTAGCCAACTGTCTCGTTTGAATGTGTATTTTGGAATGAGTTATATCTAGGAAGACTCTCCTGTAGATTAGAAATGTACACGTATCTTTCTTCTACATTGTAAATGTGCTCAGTAATGCCGGCCATACTGCGATCTTCTCACGGCAAGAGGGACAGGTTGTTTTGCCTGCCAGATAGGGCAAATGCGCGGACAGTGTCTGTTCTCCGATCCTTGCTGTCCGTTCTGCTAGAATTCCTGTCTCCTCATCTGTCCATATAGAAGCGGGAATGATAGCATGAGCTTCCTGATCAGGTTGAAAAACAGGATCTTGTTCGTAGGCTTTCAGAGGCACAGCATGATGTTCATCAGGCCATATGTACACTTCATTTGCGCAAGCTGGGCACTCAGCCACATACTCATCCCCGTCCGAAAATGTCATCAGCATATTCGCGACGATATAGGATTCGCGGAATGCGGCATCCGCAATAAGGACGTAACGTTTCTCCGTGTCATCTGTGGATAGCTCAGCAACATCGGTCAGCACTTGTTCTGTCAGTGATCTGAGCTGGTCGATAGCTTCTACATAATCAGTGTACATCTGCGTACAGACCGTACTTCCCACCTCATCAGCCAGCTCAGTCCAGGATGGCGGATATGGCATTTGGTGCTGCTCATCACGGCTTGCTTCAATAATACCGCAGTTGATAAACAGTTCCTTGCGCACTGCTGTATCGGAAGTCGTACATGCCAGACGAGCTAGGAATGGCATGGCGGCGTAAGTAGCCGTATATATTGTATTTTGATGAAACAGATATTCCTGAAACAGTTCGTCAAAAATCTCTTGGCTGAATTGCTGCTGCAATTGTTGCAATAGGTGGGGCACATCTTCTGCTGACCCATAGGGCCCTGATAGTTTTGCCCAAAGATCATGATCTAACGATAACATATGTATTCCTCCTGTTCCGGAGATGCATAAGATTGTAATTCGCAAGATTGAACACTCACAAGCATTTAACTGTATGCTAGCACTATCGTAAAAGTTTGACAATGCAAGATAAGATCACTCGCAAACGGGGCATTATTGGGGATATGTGACTTTTCTCACAGCGAATTGGGGGAGTTTCCCGCCAAAGATCAGGTAATCCCCCGATAACCTTTCGAACTCATTCACGATATGATGTAAACATAAGGAATCACCGAGGGGGACGAAAGTTATGGGTACAGTATTCGTGGAAAGAATCACCCAAAAAGTAGAGCAGACACAGACGGAGGCGGGCAAGATGACACAGCGAACAGGCGGGATTCTGTCTTTTGTTACACCGGAGCAATGGAGTCTGATCGAAGAGAAAATGCAGCCTAAAAAAGTAAAGTCGGGATACAGTCTCTTTTTGGAAGGTGATGAAGCTGGATATCTGTACTACATTCGTTCGGGACGAGTGAAGTTGACCAAATCGACGGAGGATGGCAAAGAGATTATTCTGTCGATCCAGCAAAGAGGCGATCTGATCGGTGAATTCGGCGGTATTGGCGGATTGAACCACAGTTACAGTGCAGAGATGGCGGAAAAAGGGGAACTGGCCATCATCTCGCTGACGGATCTCGAAAGTGTGCTTAGCAAAAATGGGGATCTTGCGCTGAAATTTCTGCAATGGATGGCACTTGCACAGCGGATTACACAGTCGAGATTCCGTGACCTGTTGCTCTACGGCAAAGCAGGTGCACTTGCTTCGACACTAATTCGTGCCAGCAATACGTATGGCAAGATTGTTCCAGATGGCATCGTGCTGGAGATGAAGCTGAACCACACTGAACTCGCTGAGATGATCGGGGCAACTCGGGAGAGTGTTACACGTATGCTCGGAGCATGGAAGGAGCAGGGGACCCTCGATATGCTGGACGGCAAATTAATGATTCGGGACATGGCTGCATTACGTTGCATGTGTGGATGTCCTTCGTTCCCAAGCTGTCCGAAAGAACTGTGTCGTCTGTAGGCCATATTACAGTAGATTCGGGTAACAAAACAGTTAATTAGAGAGAACGCACGGGTGGGGAGACACGAGATCGGAACGGATAGAACATAACAAAAACGCAACGGATACGGAACTGAACGAAATTTACAAAACAGAACTAACGGTACGAAATAGAGTAAAACGGAACTAAAGTAGCGAAATGGAATGAATGAATAGAAAGGAAAAAGGATGAAGCGGCGCGGGCTGCTTCACCCTTTTTCCTACTTTTTGTTATGTAGCTTTTCCAAACTATCGGGTCTCGCTCTCCCGCGGCTAACGATCTCAGATGAGCCTATTTTATGTGTTTTAGCCCATTTGGAAATCTAACGATCAGGAGAGACGTTATTTCTCAAAATTCACACGAAAATGTAGCTTTTTTGCGGTTTTTTAGTGAAATAGCGTCACTGGAGATTGTTAGAATCCCAAACAGCTGCAAAACGTCTAAATAGGGTTCCTGGTGATCGTTAGAATTTTGGCTGCCACTGTGTACCTCGCTTCACCCGCAGGTAAGCACATCTGATATTTATTCTAACTCCCGATCCAGCATGGAGTAGAGAGACGAGTCATGATATGCCCCTTTATAGAACCAATGCTCCCGGAGAAGGCCTTCACGTTGCATACCGATCCGTTGCATGACGCGCTCAGACGCCGGATTTTCTGGACGGCATTTGGCATAAATCCGGTGAACGCCAAGTTCCTTGAAGCCAAAATGAAGTAATGCGCGGCAGGCTTCGGTCACATATCCATTCCCCTGATAGGCAGGGTGAAGCACATAGCCGATCTCAGCATTGGTCTGATCGACAAGGTGGAGCCCTGCGCCGCCGATGAGAAGCCCTTCCTTTTTCAAAACAATGGCAAGTTCATATCCTTCTCTCGGCTCGGCCAGCTGCATACGAATGACATCCTGTACATAAGCCCGGGTATCCTCCTCCGTGTTCGGGCCCCATGCGGTGTGTTCCGTGACTTCGGGCATCGAGGTGTACGTATGGATGTGAGGCCAGTCATGTTCTACAATTTCACGAAGAAGTAATCTTTCTGTTTCAAGCTTCATAATGTACACTCCTTTGCTCCAACTCAGGTTTCTTCTTTCTACTTGGAGTGGGTCATATCCCTCTGCTGAATGGATTCCGCATCGTATTGCATCCTATTGTAACGCACCATATGCACGCAAAAAAGCCCACGATCGAATTCATACAACTGAATTCCTCGCAGACTATTAGAAGATTACCAAAATCGTTTATGTGACGGTATGTTTTTATGGTTGGTTGCAAGTCGTTGCAGGATATGTGTAGGCCAGCTTGCGGATGATCTCCTTTTGCCATCTTGTGTCACCCAGGTTAATCGCCAGGTTCAGAAGATCCAAATAATCGTCAAGCTGCAGGACAGCCTTTTGCAGAGTTGTGTTCATTCGATGTTCGTTCCCCTTTATCTATAAAGTCGTAAGCATGGTTGGCATCATCATCGGAATTGAAAATAAACAAGCTCAATAATGATAATCATTATCACATATATAATGTCATTATGCATCGAATGTAGGTAAATTGCAATGCCTAACCACGCGATAACTCAACTTTTTTCAGGAAATAGGCTCATGATGACCTTTGTGGACTATAAAATTTTTCAAAAATTTTACATAAATCGAGAGGAATTCATCATATGAAGCTTTAAATTAGATAGGGACAAGCATCATACGTTATGGAGGAGGAGAAAGGGTATATGAAAAAGGCGTTAAGACAGCACTGGATCGGGGCATTCCTGGTCTTTGTTATGATGGCAACAACGTTATTCGCTCCGGGGGTTCAGGCTCCGGTTCAAGCCGCAGCACCACTTACCGTATCACAAGCGATTGCTGCCCAGAGCAGCGGAGGCACGGCAACCGTCGAAGGTTATGTTGTGGGACATGCGACCGGGTCACTGACGGCCAAGTTTACCTCACCGTATGCCAATGATTTCAATGTGCTGATTGCAGATTCCGCATCCGAGCGCTCGAACGCCAAACTGCTGGATGTGCAAGTTTCTTCTTCTTTCCGTGCTCAATATGGACTGGCTTCAAACCCAAGTCTGGTAGGTAAAAAAATTATCGTAACGGGAACGCTTGGCGCCTATAACAGCTATGCTGGTGTCAAAAATCCTACGTCGATTACCCTCTCTTCAGGTACCACCAACCCTGACCCCGAGCCAAATCCGAATCCGGGTACACCTCTTCCGGGCGGAAACGGCAAAAAAGTGCTGTTTGACAACACGCATGCTCAGACCGCAGGTGCGGCTGACTGGATTATCGATGGAGCTTTTTCAGACTTTGCGAATGGTTTGCGAAACGCAGGCTTTACCGTGGATCAGCTGGAACGCAGCATCCCGTATACATTTGGTGAGCAAGCGTACACCTATAACAAATTGAAAGACTATGACGTGTTTGTCATCGGCGAAGCCAACGTGCCATTCAAGGCCACGGAGCAGGCTGCGCTCCTGCAATATGTACAGAATGGCGGAAGTGTCTTCTTCATCTCCGATCACTATAATGCAGACCGGAACAAAAACCGCTGGGATTCTTCCGAAGTGTTCAACGGCTACCGCCGCGGTGCTTTCCTGAATCCAGCCAAGGGCATGTCCTCTGCCGAAGCGGAATCCCCGGCGATGCAAGGCGTGACCAGTTCTGACTGGCTTGGAACGAACTTCGGCGTTCGTTTCCGTTATAACGCGCTGGGTGATGTGAACGCCACAGATATCGTTGCACCTTCACAGGCTTTTGGCATCACGACAGGTGTACAAGCTGTAGCGATGCATGCCGGATCAACGATTGCCATTATGGACCCGAACAAAGCTAAAGGTTTGGTGTATGTTCCGGCCGGCGTGTCCAAATGGAATAACGCCGTCGATCAGGGCGTATATAACGGTGGCGGAAGAGCAGAAGGGGCGTACGCTGCGGTTGCCAAAGTAGGTGCAGGAAAAGCGGCGTTCATCGGTGATTCCTCTCCGGTTGAAGATGCGTCGCCAAAGTATTTGCGTGAAGAAAACGGAGCTACCAAGAAAACCTACGATGGCTTCAAAGAGGTGGACGACGCTACGTTCCTCGTGAATACGGTGAAATGGCTGGCGGTCAAAGAAAGTTACACCAGCCTGTCCCAAGTGCCAGGTCTGACCCTTGATACAGCAACAAGCTTGTTGCCAATGGAGACACCAGCAAGCTCCACCGAGCCACAGCTTGAGCCGTGGGCTGCGCCTGCGGCAGGGTACAAATGGTATGATCCAACGACATTTAAAGCGGGTTCGTACGGCAAGGCTCAATAATGGGTAAGTCAGGGCTAAATTAGAATTAGATAAGGATTTAGAATGACAATCATTCAAAATACGAAGCAACGTTAAACAAACGCAAAGAAGGAGCTGGTGATGTCACTCAGCTTCTTCTTTGCGTTTCTTATTTTAAATAATCATGAATGATCTTCTTATCAAAGCTATTTGAGATTTTATACTTCATGGATGAGTTCTTTTTAGGAGACGCCTCGTAATCATAGACATCGATATACTTGTCGTCATATAAAAATATTCCAAGTCTTGCGCCTCCATTTACTTCAACCAGCAACCTATAAACCTCATTGAAATCTTTGGAAATACTCGAATCTTTCTTCACTTCAAGGTTATCGTGTTGAAGTCAACCTCGTTCCATGCAAATTCCTTTAGGGACTTTGTTGAATTCATTGTAAAGAACCATAGTGCGATTGCTAAAAGGATGATCATACATGCCAGGATGTAATAATTACGTTTCTGCATCATAAATCTCCTTCTTTTAACGTCATACATACATTGTAACATTTATCCAATTGGCAATGCATAAAGCTTCTTTTCTCCGGGCAAGGTATGGGTACTCGGGCTAGTTAATCCAAAGAGGGAGGCGGCACAAGATGAATCAGCAAATAGGACAAGCAGACTGTGACAGTTCCCTGATGCGGCAGAAGTTAAAGGCGGACCTGCACCGCGTAGCAGAACGAATGAATCTGACATTATCGCGTTTTGACCATGACAGTGTCTGTTTGCTGGGGCAGTTTGCGGAGATTCGTGCCGAGATCAAACACATTGAGGTGCTCGCTTCTTCTTTTTATCTCGACTGTTATTTGTCCCCGTTTACCGAGAAGTTTGCAGAACTGACGTCCAGTGTGCAGCATCTATCCGACCGCAGGTACGGAGCGCTGATTGTCATTGAACGGGAGGTTCCGCTGGAGACGATGATTCATTCCGGTGTAGCGGTGGATGCCAAAGTAACTCACGCGTTGCTTGAATCGCTCTTCATCCCTGGTGCGCCATTGCATGATGGAGCTGTGCTGATTCGTGGCAACCAGATTGTATCTGCTGGCAATGTGTTGCCGTTATCCCAAGCCGAAGCCCACGAACGTAAGTTGGGTACACGCCACCGGGCGGCACTTGGATTAAGCGAACTGACCGATGCGGTGGTGCTGGTGGTCTCGGAAGAAACGGGACAGGCTTCTTTTGCGGTGGACGGGGCATTGCATCCGATTAATGTGGTTGAAACGCTGACCTAGAGGATATAGCAGATAGCGATATGAGAGATGGCGAGGGTACATAGGTACATAATCGTGAGCATATGAGTACATGAGCGTATCGACCTGCCTATGCATCCAGAGCGAGTTATTGGAGAGGCTGACCAGTCACAGGGTGACAGGCGGAGCCTCTTTTTGCTATGTGAGAGGTTTCGTTTTGCACAAACTGGGTGGATATGGGTACAATAGAGGGTGGAGCGTAAATAGGAACGCTAGATTTCAATGCTGCGATTTATCGCAAAAATGGTTAGAGGAGACGGTTAGCACATGAGTTGGTTTGAAGCAATGGAGCAACATGATTACGAGGAACTGGTCCTGTGCCAGGATCGAAATTCAGGTTTGAAGGCCATTATTGCCATACACGATACAACACTTGGGCCTGCGCTAGGCGGTACACGAATGTGGACATACGCTTCAGAGGAAGCTGCCATTGAAGATGCACTGCGTCTCGCTCGGGGCATGACATATAAAAATGCAGTATCCGGTCTTAATCTGGGCGGAGGCAAAACGGTAATTATCGGAGATCCGCGTCGTGACAAAAATGAAGCGATGTTCCGCGCCTTCGGCCGCTACATTCAAGGGTTAAATGGCCGTTACATCACTGCCGAGGATGTGGGCACGACCGAAGAAGACATGAACCTGATCTATCAGGAGACCGATTATGTGACAGGGATCTCAGCTAGCTATGGCTCATCCGGCAACCCTTCCCCTGCAACCGCTTGGGGGGTATACCGCGGCATCAAGGCTGCTGCGAAGGAAGCATTTGGAACCGATCTGCTAGAGGGTAAAACCATTGCCGTGCAAGGCGTCGGTAACGTAGCAATGCATCTGTGCAAGTATTTGTACGAGGAAGGTGCACATCTTATCGTAACCGATATCCACAAGGATTCCGTGAGGCTGGCGGTGGAACGTTTTGGCGCCAAGGCAGTTGATCCGGGGGACATTACGAGTGTGGAATGTGATATCTATGCGCCATGTGCGCTCGGCGGCACGATTAATGACGATACACTTAAGACACTGAAAGCCAAAGTGATTGCGGGTTGTGCGAACAATCAGCTGCTGGAGCCACGCCATGGGGATGAGCTGTATCAGCGAGGCATCGTGTACGCACCGGATTATGTCATTAATGCAGGCGGTGTGATCAACATTGCGGATGAGCTGAACGGATATCATGAAGATCGAGCTTGGGCGAAGATCGGAGAGATTTACACCACGCTGGAGAAAATATTCGAAAGTTCCCGCACCGAAGGCATCGCTTCTTATGTCGCGGCAGACCGTCTTGCCGAGCAACGGATCGAGATGATGAAGAACACACGCAGCACCTTTTTACAAAATGGTCATCATGCATTAAGTGCACGCAGACTGCGGAAATAAATCCTTTCAGTCAAGCAACTGAAAGCTGGATTCATGTAAGACAACGTGTAAGACGATAGGTAAGACGAGCAGATGAACTAAAGGGACGATCCTGAAAGTTTGGTCAAACGAACGTACTAACCTCCGAAAAAAAACGCATTTTCGGAGGTTTTTCGTGCAGACCCCATTCAGTGTTGTCCCTTTTTGGTGTGATTGCTTGTTTTCGTTTTAGCATAAGTTTAAGCGGCAGCTCTTATAAACCGAGGCTTGGATTTAGACACTTTTCGAGTAATCGGGTGATTCGATTCCACGGTTATTTGTGGCGTTTTTTTCAATATACCAGAGAAGAACCATACACACGGCATAGAACAGACTGATCCCCAGAATAATGATCCATACACTCTTCATATCCACACTTCGAATGAACAGACCCGTCAGATAAGGGCTAAGGGTATACCCCAGACAACCGACGAACAACAGCAAGCCGTTAAATCTCCCCTGATGGCTGTCAGGCACACGAGATGCTATATATAGATTGATATTGGTCTGCACCAGAATCTCTCCAATCGTCCAGAGCACCGTGGATACCACAACGATAGCAAATTGAGGCCAATCCCCGAGCAGATATAGCGCACCAAATCCGATGCCATAAAAGAGAGCGCCTGCCGCGATGGAGTTTAGAGCCGTGAAGTTACGGGTCGCCGATAGCACCAGCGTGGTCAGAAGAATGACACTGATTGCATTAATGGTCATGACAGAGCCGTAGTAAGCTGCTCCATGTTCACCGAACGTCTGATTCATCTGCAAGGGCAGGCTGAACGAGTATTGCATGTAAATAAAATAGTTAAGAAAAGATACCACGATGAAAAAAACAACAAGTGGATTCTTCAGCAGCATAGGGAACAATGGCGAAGGCAAAGACTCTGATCCTTGTTGCTGCCTGGATGGAGAGTGACCTTTTTTATGTTGTTGTTGTTGTTGTCCAGGCTGCTGGCGTTCTTGGTGTTGTTGCTTCCCATGTGGCCGTTGTTCCCCCTGTGATTGCTCTGTATGCTGTGCAGATTCCCTGGCAATGGTTTGCGTTACTTGGCCGCTCGCACCCACATGAACCTTTTTCCAAATGATAAAGGTAGAAATCAGAAATACGGTTCCGATACTCAGAAAGACGATATGCACGTAATCTTTAATAAAAAAGCCGGCAATCAATGGCCCAAGCGCGATACCGAGATTGGCTCCAAGATACATCAGGGAAAAGGCAGACTTCCGCTCCTTCTCCTCTGGACACAGCTGAATAATTAAGGCGTTATACGCCGGGCGTGTAATACTGATGAAGAACATGACCGCAATCAGAAGATAACCGATGGTCATCGTGCCTGACCAGAAGGAGCAGCTCATGATCATAAGGGCAGACAAAATCTGCCCGGAGATAATGATCGTTTTTTTGCCAATCAGATCACTTAAATAACCGCCAAGCAGTACACCGGGGCCGCTAATCAGAGCCGCCATGGATACAAAAATACCCGCACTGACTACACTCATGCCCATCTGCAGCGTAAGCACCAAGGTGATCAGGGAGAAAATAAAATCCCCCATGCTGTTAATGGTTCTGGCCAAGCAGAGATAATAGATGTCGCGGCTGAGTCCCGCGTATGTTTTGAATAAAGACAATCGTTTCAAACCTCCTCAAAAAACACACAATCCCAGTAAAAAAAAAACTACGTTCAGGTCGATCTCTACCGCGTATTCACGATCTTATACGTTTTCGGGAACCGCTACCTCAATGACGAATCGGTCGTACATCTCCAGTAACGTCTGACGTAATTCCTCGAACGAATCACCTTCCACAATAGCGAACCCTGAGCGGGTCATCGTGTCATTGACAGCTCCGGCGTGTTGCCCCACTTCATAGGAGACGTTAAATTCAATGATGCCTGGAACGTCCGCATAATCGTCTCTGCCGGAGATGTGCTGGATCACTCCTGCGCGGGAGGGGAAGCAGATCATACCCGTGAATTTGTTACTGGTTTCCTGCTGCATGAAGGTATATGTACCGAGTTCCAGATCCGTCACTGCTTCGAAAAAGTCCACACCATGCGTGTTCTTGATGCAAGGCGGCATCACATGTGAACCCCCGATTCTGGCTCCAATCTCTCCGAAAACCACTTCGCCTTCCGGCGTGAGGAACAGTTCGGCATGGGTCACTGATTGATTGATGCCAAGCGCGGCAATAACTTGTCTATTGATGTTCTCGATTCGCTGGATAAAATCCGCTTCTGTGCCTTTGGGGAAAGTAATGCTAGCTGGAGGTTTCTGCTGCGTTGCGATATCCAGACAGTTGTAGAGATATTGGGAAACGGAAGCAAAGACCACTTCTCCTTTGCACACAATGGAGTCACAGTGGAACTCTGTGCCATGAATGAATTCTTCCAGCAAATCCCGTTGCTGTTCTTGTCTTGTGCATTGAAGGTAATGCAACAGTTCTTCCATGCTGGACAATTTGAACGTGTTGATACTGCCGTAACCGCTGAGCGGCTTCACAATGATGGGGAAACCATACGTAGCAGAGAAATGAAGATAGTCCTGTTGCTGGAGCGCAATGGCCGTTCTGGACGTGCGGATTCCGCGCTGATGCAACATTTGTTTCATAATCCATTTGTTCCGAACCGCTTCGGCCTGATTGCGCTGTATGCCCGGAATGCCGAACTCGGAACGGAGTTGTCCGCCGATCTCGATGGCATTCTCACCCGGAGTTAACAGAGCAACGATGGAGTGAGATTGCAGGATTTGTTGCATATGTGCCCGGATGGCGTCCACAGATTCGAGATGATCAACGTATCTAATCTCATCAAAATAAGCTTCAAGCCGTTCAGGGTGATGTAATTGATGGCGTTCAATAATCAGAATTTTTCGGCAGTCTGTATATTTGGTCAAGGGTTTCACGAAGTTTAAACCAAAGGGAAGCCTGAAATCAGATATGTATACGATCGTTTTCATATGTCCTCCTGGATAAAATTTGAAATAATGAATGGTTTTCACAACATTATAGCTCATTATTTTCAGTTTTCAATACATTATTTGTAAAATTTTATGCACGATTGTACATATTTTTGTTGCGTTGAAGTGTTAATTGACAGCAGGAATTTTTTGGTATAGTATCGTACCGAATTGGAAAATAAATGGGAGGTAATGGAGAAAAATGGATATAAATAAAGAGAAATATGCCATACTGGGCACATTGGGTGACGATGAAGGATTCTTGACTTGCAGCATGCATATTGCGAAAAAAATGGATAATTCGGATATGATTAAGCCATACCCCGAATTCGAAGCAGCTGCAGAAGATCTGAAATCCGGTGTGATTTCCTGTCTGCTGGTGCCTGGAGCGTATCCCAAGCTGAACAGTTTCATTATGGATTCAGATCTGGTCGTGTCCGAAAGTTTTGTAGAGAAGATCCCTGCACTGGTGCTGTCCGGCTTCCACGCCGCTTGCCCGGAGCAGATTGATACGATTTTTCATCATCCGGCGACGACATACTTGTTATCTGAACTGAATATTGCCTATAGAGAGAGCAGCACAGTATCATCCAACCCGGAGGCCTGCAGGCAGGTCATGCTGAATACTGAAACCTCCATTGCGCTCACGAACCAGCTCTGTGCGGATCATTACGGACTGGTAACGTATAAAGTGTTGCGTGAAGGCATTCAAATGCCATGGGTATGTTTTACGAAAAAACCACAGAGGGTGAATGCACTCGTATGAAGAGAATTGCAATTATACTGGATAAAAATCTGGAGCAAGGAGCCGCAGCCAATGTGGCAGCACTGCTTATGGGACAAGCTGCTCTCAACGAACCGGAGTTATATGCCGATCAGCCTGTACGGGATCAGAGCGGCATTCAGCATGCTGGCATCCGCTATAGCACCGTTATTCTGAAGGCGGGGGAGAATCAACTGATCAATCTGGCTAAGACCTGTGCCGAGAATCAGGACGGATTGAAACATCTTGTTTTTACACAGACAGGACAGTCCCTGAATAACGCCTTCGAACAATATGCAAGTGAAATTGCATCGATGACATTGGAGGCGGCCAAAGTCGTAGGTGTCATTGTATGGGGAGAAGACGAGTCCGTTCGGACGGCGACCAAGAAGTTCAGTGTGATGAAATAGTGTAATGAATAAGGCGGGTTTGGGGATACGCTTTAAATGGAGTACAACTGGGGTGCAGTTGCAACAAGCAGGCTGTCGCGCCTAGCTGGAACGGAACAGAACGGAGCAGAGTACCGGAGACTAGCGGACGACAGAAAAGCTTGTCGATGCGGGGTACGAACATAAGGGTTACGAACATAACAAGAAGGGCAGAAGCGATCCTATGGATGGCCTCTGCCCGTATTTTGTACAAGAGAAATTTTTAGATGAATGCTCTGTATATGGTGATGAAGATGCAGGTGCAAGTACAGATAAGATACAGGTTATGTGCCGCTCACGGCTGTAACCTTTTTCTCTGTTAAATAGTATAGCAGCGCGAGCAGGGGCATGATCAGACCAATGAGTGTCGTGAGGCTCCAGCCGCCATGGGCATATGACCAACTTCCAAGCGAAGAACCGATGGCACCACCGATGAAAAAGATCGACATAAACAAGCCGTTCACACGTCCTCTTGCCTCATTGCCAAGGGAGTAAATGATGCGCTGACCTAGCACCAGGTTACCGGAAACAGCCATATCCAGCGTAATGGCAACCACGACCAGCAGGATCAAGGCCGGTGTGGAATGGCTCTGGAACAGATAGGCCAGACCAAAGGAAGCTGCGGCAATGACCATAGCGGCTCCGGTGAGCACTCGGGTAAAACCGCGGTCTGCCCATCTTCCGGCAATCGGAGCGGCAATGGCGCCGCCTACCCCAGCAAGAGCAAACCAGGCAATTCCTTGCTGCGACAGGCCAAAATCGTTTGCCAGTCGAAGAGGCACCGTCGTCCAGAATAGGCTGAATGCGCCGAACAAGCTGGCCTGATAGAACGCTCGACGCCGTAACATCGGCAAGGTGCGAAGCAGTGTACCGAGAGAGATAATCAATTGTCCATAAGTCAGGTTGGGATCAGGCCGATGCGCTGGAAGTGCCCGTGACAGTAACAGCATGAGCAATGCGATCACCACGGCCGAGAATGCAAAGACCGCTTGCCAGCCGAACACGCTGGTGATAAAGCTGGCGACAGGGCGTGCGAGCATTATGCCGAGTAGCAGACCGCTCATCACATTGCCGACCACCTGCCCGCGCTGCTCTTCCGAAGTCAGATAAGTCGCATACGGCACCAGAATCTGCGCAACGACAGAACCGATGCCGATGAGCAGTGACGCCGTCAGGAAGAGGAAAGCACTGGTGGAGAAGGTGGCGGTGATTAACGCTAGTACAAGTACAATGAGAAACAGAACCATTAAACGGCGATTCTCGATAATGTCGCTGAGCGGTACGATGAACAGCAGTCCAATGACATAACCGATCTGTGTCAGTGTTACGATTAATCCGGCTGCGGCAGACGAGAGACCTGTAGTGCTGCTGATCGGCCCAAGAACGGTCTGAGCATAATACAGGTTGGCTACGATCAGACCGCAGGAAGCGGCGAGCAGAAAAATCATCCAGGCGGGCACGGTCGTCTGAGTCTGGTTGGTGCTTGGTTTCTGTTTGGTATCCATAAGATCAACCTCCAATAAAAGTGTATGATGGTTATTCAATTGCCATTTTCACTAAGAATGATGTGTTGGTTTAATTAATGAACGATCCGTTTACTAATTACATCTAAATAATATACGATACGTTTAGTATTGTAAATAGGCAGTTACAGAACAAAGTGATTTTACATAAAGATGACGGAAATATAATGATCTTGCCGGGAGCTTAAAAATGTATATCGAAGCTGTATTTTAGTATAATGAACGTATCGTATTTTTTATTGGAGATAACAGCGATTCAACGGTTATTCTGTTATTGAATTGGTTGTGTAAATACTTTGGTTGAGCTTATAGAGATGATTGCAATGGAGGGGTCAGCAATGACTGCAAAAAGAGGACGTCCCCGCAACATGGAGACCCAGAATGCCATTCTTGCCGCGGCGTATGAACTGCTACTGGAGGATGGGTTTGCAGCGGTGACGATTGAAAAGATTGCCGAACGTGCACAGGTCAGCAAAGCCACCATCTACAAATGGTGGCCAAGTAAAGGTGCTGTTATGCTGGACGGGTACATGTCGGCGTTAACGGCCAGGTTGCCTGTGCCGGATACGGGGTCTGTATATGAGGATGTGCGTGCTCATGCAGGGAACCTGGTTCAATTTTTGACAAGTGCCGAAGGGAAAGTCATTACACAGATCATCGGAGAAGGGCAGTCTGATCCCGCCCTTGCGGAAGAATACCGTAGCAGATATATTCAGCCGCGCCGCCGTGAAGCATGGGGCATTCTGGAGAAAGGCGTGGAACGTGGCGAATTGAAGCAGGGACTGGACATTGGGCTGTATATCGACATGATCTACGGGCCTGTATTTTACCGGATGCTGGTCACGGGCGAGCCGATGGATGATACGTTTGTGGAGTTGCTGCTAGGCACGGTATTCAAAGGCATCGGGTCTGAGGCATAGCAATAAGTGATAGCAGCATGTGATAGTGAAGGAAGAGAAGAAGAGAAGAAAAGGAAAAGGGAAAGGGCAATTCGGAGAAAGACCGAATTACCCGGGGATACGGTTACTGCGTAGCCAAACGAAGTCTATACCTGGAAGATCGGGGAGATGGCAGAGGGCCATGTGTCCGTTGGTTTGGGGACGAAGGGAGTTTCGTGCTTGTTTAATATTGGGGGATCATTCCACACTGAACTTGGCAGTTCGTGTCTGTCCGTGTTGTATAATCCTATGGAAATAGTAGGATATTGAAGTTGGAATAACTGTATCATGTTCCTGTCCATTCTTCTAATGGATTTTTTCTATAAGCAATTCGAGGCGAAGACAAGCTGGAGATGTAGAAGTTCTTGTGCTTGCATAAAAATGTAAATTTATTGCCACGATTGTTATTGACCACTGTAAAATTTAGGATTAAAATTGGTCTAATCATATAAATTCAAATTTCTGGATTTTAATTGTGGAGGTGGGATACATGGAACCTGCAACTACGATACGCTCAACGATTGAGGATTACATCAGGAAACAGGGATATACCCTTCAATATTTTGCAGATATATCGGGAGTGAACGCTGGAACGCTTAGCGCCATTATTAAGGGAACACGCCCCATCGCCATGGCGCAGCTTGATCTGATTACCCAGGGCATGAATCTGGAGGAAGGCTATTTCTACGAGACGTATGGTGGGGAGTGCTTCGTAGAGTCGGCTCCACACTGGCGAAGGCTTGAGCCCTTCCTGCAACGCTGTGCGGAATTGGACAAGCTGGACTGCATCCAGCGGGTGATTCAACAAGTAACGGATGATCGTTCCTATATCTCGGAACTGTTCGAGATGGCCGAAGGTATGCTGGAGCGCGGTCAGCAACAAGCTGCCCGTATGTTATATGAATGTGTAGCCGAGTGCGAGAAATACCAGCATTCCGAGCGCCTGGCCCTCTGCCAGTATCGCATCTTCACCCTCTCGCTCGGTCAGAATCAGCATGACAATCTCCGTGCAGCGGTACACTTCGAGCCGTATATTAATCGTTTGGATGAGGAGAGGCAGCTGGATGCGATCAAGGATTTGGCGAATACGTATCTGGCTTTAAGGTATTGGGACAAATCATTTTCACTTGCTGATGATCTGGGACGGAAAGCGGAAATTATCCAATCCTATACTAAGAAAAAAATTAGTAAAGAGAACAGGGTCACAGCTTACCCTTTATTTGTGTACCAGGCATATTCAAACTTGCTTAAAGCCACTGCATGTGAGTGGCAAGGTGAGTATACTGAGGCACTGTTATATACAAGAAAAAATGCTGATTTAACTAGTGTGTTGAATTCTAGTGACGAAGATAATGTTTATATCGATATGTTTAATAGATGGACTGAGGCCAACACATATTTATATAATCTGATGATGGGGAAGAAAGAGATTCTTCCGGTATATTTAGCTTGGGTTGAACAAAATGAAGGAGAAACTCTTACTGCTCTTGTTAAAATTATTGAAGCGGCAAATAAATTTGAAATGGATATAGATTATATTTTACTGAAATTTGAAAACTCTTTTAATTTAATGCTGAGCGATAAAAACTTAACTGAAGGGTACAATGAGCAAATAAAGAATGATCAATACTCTAAACTTTTATTTGAACTCGCAATGTATCTTTTTAACAGAGGGCGGTACGCAGAAGGAATGGAAAAGCTGGTCACTTGTCTGAATTCAGCTATTAGAATTAATAATTCTAATGACATAATACAATGTGTTGCTCTCTTTGAGAGGTACAGGTCTTTTGCATCTAAAGAAGTGGAAAATAGCTATCGCAATCTAATGGAGGAGGTTCACGGCTATTATGAAAATAAAAAAAATCATGGCTATACTCTTGTTTAGTGTTGTGATTATTAGCATCTTTCCTATAAGTCAGTTTGATGTGAAAGAACAGATTTATGTACTATTAGGTCATGGTGCTGGAGGATTGTAACATAAGGTATAGGGGAGTATCTATGGATACTTTATTGGTTTATTTCCGAATGAGGAAGTAAACCTTTTTATGTTTTCATAGATTAACCGATGCAAAATAATAGATTTTAATATAATTTACATAAAAGTGGTCTGAGTGATGGAGTTGTGATAATGAAATTGGTACCTACCATAAGAGTATTTCGAATAGTATGAAATCGATATATACATGGAAAATAAGCCAGCTCTCATAATTACAAGCGACCTATTTTTTAATTAAACATTATATATCATTCCAACTCATCCAGCCTGAAGCTTAGATTTAAAGATCAGCTTCTTCAATGAACTTAAAGTGAAAAACAATACAAGACACATACCTAATTTTACACCGATATCTGAGAGACGTTGAATATTACCAGCGGCAAAAACGTTGTATCCATTGGTGACAGCTGAACTAAAATGATCCCCAAAGAATAGATAATATGATCCGAAAATGACCATATGAGAAACTGTATACAAGATAGAGAAGGCGAAGGGCATCAAAGAGATGTAGATATTTTTGCTGATAACAAACAAAATGAGTGTTTGAACAGCTAGGATCAGACCACCAATAAGCATGAAGCTATTGCGCCCTGAAAAATCATAAGCGCCGCTGAAAAATAAATTCTCAAAAAGCGTAAATGAATCGAGGCCACCAAACATATTTTTGAAAAGACCCAGATATGCCTGCAAGTATCCTAATCCAAATAAAATGGGAACCGACAGTAGGCACCAACGATCAGTGTTTTTGCGAGTCAGCAACAGAGCACTGCTCAAGGCACATATTGTAATGAAGGCTACAGGGAGAAGTTCGATCACTCTGTTATGAACATCATAATAATGAAGAACTACTCCTGCGAACAGGGAGCTAAAATACAGGATTAAGCTCATGATTATAAACTGTAGGATCAGTTTACTTGATAGACCATAAGTCTCTTGAGTCAATTTAGTTTTTATGCTGATCGGATCGCCAAAAGACGCTATAGCTTTGGTGGTGGCTTGTTCTTCAGTGCATCCCTCATTGATATGATGCTCCTTGGAGGAGTGTAAATGAGTAGCCATTTCTTCGGCTAAATCGCTACGTTCTCGTTTAGATAAGAATGATTTCTTAAAAACTTGGTCTAAATAGGATTGAATGTCCATTCGCCGTTCCTCCTAAGAAAATATTAATGATATGTGTATTTTGTTCCCATGAGGTTTTGATCGATTCAAGTCGAAGTTGGCCATCATCTGTTATCCTGTAATATTTTCGTCTAGGGCCACCTTCTTGATCACCCCAGTAGCCCTCAATGTAAGAATTGGCTTCCAGCCTCTTTAATGCAGGATACAGCGTACCTTCCTTCAGCAGAAATGCTCCATCGGTGACTTGATTGATATATTGAGATATCTCATACCCGTATGCATCCCTTTGACTCAGAATGGAGAGCACAATACCATCGATATATCCTTTGATCATTTCATTCTTCAACTGATACACCACCTACTATGTAATTCTATGTAGTTAAATTAACATATATTTGAAGATGGTTCAAGAAGATAGAGCAATCTTTGGGCTCTATATTGTATGAATTCATCCTTTTGATAGAAGTTGACTATATCTAATAACATTTCTTATAGAATACTATAAAATATTTAGAAAAATATTATATAATTGGAATATATTTATCTGCGTTAACTTTCAATACAGCATGTAACAATGGATCAATTGGAGGTTGATTTTTGAAGATAACTCGTGAATACTTCCGTCTGTTTACTAAAATGATGTTAAGCAACAAAGTGGCATTCGTATGGTATCTGTTATTTCCCCTTATTGCGTTTTTCATTTTTAACTATCAGTGGTTTACCCAGGAGCCTGAGATCACTTTGATCTGATCGCAAATGTGATAAAACGCCCGCCAGAAATACAAGGTATTCCTGATGAGAAGGAGATCATCTACCAGCTGCAGGGTTTGTTATTTCCTCTAACCTTAAAGGCTAAGGATCTTTTTCGTTTTTTTCTGTATTCTGACCACTCCAACCGTATTGAAGTGAATAATGAACCTTATGTAGATGAAGCTATGAGTCCAGCTGAGGTTGATTTGGTACAGCGTGTATGGCATATGGAGTTTGGGCAACTATCTGTTGGGGAGAGGCGCTATCTGTGTATTTTGGCTATCACATTAATGAAGAGGAAATTGTACATCTTTGACGAGCCACTAGCGGGAATCGATCCTGAGATGCGTTATCATATTCTAAAAAGGATCGAAAAGCTTGCACTCCATAATGAGTGCACTGTACTGGTCTCGAACCATCACTTGCAGGATATTGCAAATATCCAGTGTGTTCTGCATTTTATTCATCAAGGTAAAATAACCTTTAGTGGGTCATATGAGACATTTATTGAAATGGGAGATGGAGTGAATCCTGACTTAGCGTTTTTGGAGCAGGTGAAGTAGGGAGAAGTGTTGCATTTTCAAAAAACGCAGTTACTCATTTTTAATTTTAACCGAGGACGGAGAGGGGAAAAGCTATTTTTTATTTTCACATCCTAGAAAAGGAAGAATGTAATGCTCTTTCTAAAGAATTATTTTTACAATATTATGCAAAGCATAATATGTTATAAAAAGCACTTGTAGTCATTAGCAAAATATATAGCTTACTCATATTAGTGGTACTTATGAATGTGAAGAACCAACGGGGTTATATTTTTACTGGCGAGATACTATTGGTTAATGACTAGACTTGATTTCACAATTTTGGTAATTTAATAACGCATACAATAGCGATACTATATTACTAAAGGAGAATTTAAATTTGAAAAGTAAAATGAATTTCTTAGTTCCCCTTATCTGTTCTATTATATTATTTGTTATTGGATTTCAGTTTATTGCTCAAAGTACTGATTGGGGTATGGACAAAGCTATGTTGGTTTTGGCAGAATACCAAAATGTAAAGTCTGATACCTCTGATATCTTTGGTAGTTTTATAAACTCAGAGATTTGGTCGTATAAAATTGAAGGAATATTATTGATATTTTTAGGGATGTTAATGTTGTATTTAGCAAATTCATTACGAAATAAATAAGGCAGGGGCTGTCCCATAAGTCATAAAATTGGCTAGGGACAGCCCTGTTTTCTAAATTGTAGCAACAAAAAAATGGGTCTGGCAAAACGACTTGATCTGATCGCAAATGTGGTTAAACGTCCGTCAGAAATACAAGGTATTCCTGATGAGAAGGAGATCATCTACCAGCTTTGCCACTTGCCCTTACTCAAAATTGTACGACAATAATTACCAGTAAAGAGTTAACTTGTGCAACAAACTGTGCTAAATTGAAGATAATAAAAAAGAGCAAGGATGCGCTAACATCCCTACTTTTTACAACAGCCGCTTCTAAGGGTGGTGGCTGTGCATAGGTAGCTGAAATAGATCATTACCTTAGCGGGGGCGGTCTATTTCTTTTTGTTTTGATTATTTAAGCAATTAACACCGAATCGCCACAGCCATCACCCTTGCAGCGATTAGAAAAAAACGATTGATATGACAGGGATTGCATTCGACACCAATGGGTTTTATTCATCAAGGTAAAAACACCTTTAGCGGATCATATGACACATTTATTAAAATGGGTGATGGGGTGAATCCTGACTTGGCGTTTCTGTGAAATGTGGATGGATCACGATATGTGGATAAAACATAAGACCGCGTATCCATATGTTGTATGTATTTTTGATTAATGGACATATTTTAAAATACTTAAGTTATGAAACTAAACCTTTGCAAACAATCATTTGATTTTGCAAAGGAATAAAATATGAATTTTTTGGCAATGTATCCTAAAATGATGTAAAACGAGGGGGTGCATGCTATGGGTGAACCGATGCAGATTAAAGATCGAATTGAACGGGATAGGCAAAAGTTACGTCGGTTGGCGGAGAATCATGGCATGCAGGATAACAAAGTCCTCGAGCAGTCCATGGTGTTGGATGAGCTAATCAATGAATACTATCGTTTTCAATATAAACATGTGATGAAGAGACAACCGATTGCTTAATGCAGTCGGTTTTTTGATGTGACCCAAAAGAAGCCGACTGCAAAACTGCATTCGGCTTTTTAATGTTTTCCGAAAGATAAATCACGCTCCCCCAACTTACTCCCAGAAGAGCCCTCCATCTCACTCACCTCCCTTTTGAAATTCCGTACTAAATCCATAGCTTACAGGATCGTCACGACATCTCTAAACTGGATATGATGACCTCAATTCACCCGGAATGGATGCATCTGTTGGTTCCAACGGATTGAACCATTTCATCGAACAACAGCGAGGGTTCATACAATGAAACGAAGGAGGGGGACAAGTGAATGGCAGAAAGGACACTGAAAGGTTTTCGTTCTATTCGAGATTTCATAGGTTTCAGCTCGATTCGAAAAAGCATAAACCTGCGCTCCAAGCTGCTAGTGCTTTTTCTGGCATTAACGCTCTTGCCACTTAGCTTGCAGGGGGTGATGAGCTACGCCCATTTTTCACAGACGCTGGATAAGAAGACGGAGCAATTCACCATTGATATGGTGCGGCAGATCAACACAAATTTGAACCGGCTGCTCAAGGATATGGAGCGGTTGTCGCTCTTGCCGCTTTATGACGAGACCGTTCTTAGAATCCTGCGGAAGTACGATGGGGCGATGGGTTCAGGGACGTGGGCCAAGTCGGATGATTATCAGAAAATGAAGCTGTATACGTCAGCTCAAGCCTATGATCGGCCAGAGATTCGAGGCATTCATCTGATCAGCAACAGCGGCATCCTGTTCTCCAATCTGGACTCCCTTGCGGTCAAACCCGTCTGGGACGGCAGCCAAGAGAAATGGTTTGCCGAACTGAGGGGCACCGAAGGCGTATGGCACTTGCTTCCTCCACATATTCCCGGCTACTACGTAAGAGGTCAGGAAGCGGAATACATCAGCGTGGGCAGAGAGCTGCGTGATCCGGGAACGCTACAGCGGCTGGGGTACATTTTGATCGATATCCGGCTGGAGGCATTTGGACAGCTATTATCCAACCTGAATTTTGAGCAAAAGGCAAGTCTGATGATCGTGGATAGCCAGCAACGTCTTATTTTTGAAAAAACGTCAACAGACGGCTTATCCGCTTATGCTCCTTTGTTATCTCATGGAAAGCTTCAGGATTATGCAGACAATCAGAAGATAGAGCTGGAGGGAAGATCTTATCTCCATGTAAAGCATCATTCAGGATATTCAGGGTTGTCCGTGATCAGTCTGACGCCAATTACGGTCATTCAAAAGGAGTCTGGGGAGATGCTGACCTTTACGATGGGACTTGCTCTTCTCTGTATGGCGGCTGTAGCGATCCTCGCCGTACTCGTATCGTATAGGGTCACACGTCCGCTTATCCGTCTGAAACATCATATGATTCGTGTGGAACAGGGGGATTTCAGTCAGCGGGTTACTCAGTACAGCAGTGATGAACTGGGGCAGATCAGCAGGGGATTTAACCGGATGATGGAGGAGATCCACCGTCTGTTCCATGAGGTGTATATGCTCGAAATTCAGGAACGGGAGGCTGAATTGTCGGCGCTACAGAGCCAGATGAACCCTCATTTTATATACAACACACTGGAGTCGATCAACATGATGGCTGTCCGCCAGAGGCATGCCGAAGTATCTGCCATGGTGACAGCGCTTGGCAGGTTACTTCGATACACCATTGATAAGGCAGATCGCATGGTGACGCTGCGGGAAGAGCTGGCGTTTGTCGATTCTTATGTACGAATTCAGCAAGTGCGTTACAACGGTGAACTGGAGATTATTTATGACATGGAGGAAGAGGTTAACGACTGTCTTGTTCCCAAGCTGATCCTGCAACCGCTGGTGGAAAATGCAATCTGCCATGGGATCGAAGGACGGCTAGCAGGCGGCAGCACGGGTGGTAATAATGGCGGCATGATCTGGGTATCTGCCGTTTTATTCGATCAGGAACTGCTCATCAGTGTTCGGGACAACGGCAAAGGGATGGAACAGGAGGAGCTGGATCGGTTAAATGCTTCTGTCTCTGGGCAGACCGTTTCTGGGCAGACCGTTTCTGGACAAAACGTATACCCAACCGCTAATCCCATTCTGCATCGTCATGCCGGGGAAAGTCTGGGGTTGCACAATATCGCTCAAAGGCTGCATCTGGTGTATGGAAAAGACAGCGGACTAACTGTTGATGGCAGCCCCGGACAAGGGCTGGTTGTGACTTTATCCATTCACCTTCAACGGAAAGGGGATTGATACGCATGTATAAAGTACTGCTTGTGGAGGATGAAACGGTGATTCGTCAGGGGTTACGAGAGTTGATTGTACAGGCATCCCCTCAGTTTCAGGTGGTGGGGGAAGCGGCAAGCGGAGCCGAGGCATTGGAGGTACTGCGCTGTGAAGTGCCGGATGTACTAATCACGGATATCCGTATGCGCGAGATGGATGGATTGACGCTGGTTTCATTAGCGAGAGAGATGTACCCTGATCTGCTGATGCTTATCATCAGCGGGTACGGGGAGTTCGAATATGCACGCAGGGCGATGGAACACGGGGTATTAAGTTATCTTTTGAAGCCAATCGAACGTCATGAACTGGTGAAATGTCTGCAAAAAATACAATCGCTGCTGGACCGTAGGTATGGTCTCTCCACACTTCCCATCCCCGAAACCTCTGGCGCAGCCAACCCGGAACACGGGGAACCTCGCAAAATTATTCGTAGCGTGAAAGAGCATATCCACCAGCATCCCGATGGTGATCTGCGGCTCCAGACGGTTGCTTCACTGGTCAATCTGAACCCGACGTATCTGAGCCAATTATTCAAAACCGAGACGGGCATCAACTATTCGGAATATATCGCGGAGGCTCGAATGGAACGTGCCAAGTGGCTGCTGGCCAACACCGGACTCAAAATCTATGACGTTGCCCGGTTATCTGGATATCAGAGTCCGAAACATTTTATGTTGGTTTTTAAACAGCAGATGGGGTGTACGGCAGGGGAGTACCGTGACGGATATGGTGTACAGCGTGGGGAGTAGTAAGAAACAGAGAGTAAAGGCAAGGGATTAGCACTAGTACAATGCCTCTTGGTTTAGAAGAGTTTGGACGAGCGAAGTATAGAGAGCATTTAGGCGAGTACTGTATGAGGGCAGGGACAGAGCCACGAGTAAATCTCTTTAAAAAACGTACCATTTCTGCAACTGACGTGATTTAGGAGCAAGCAGCGCTTTCGATATACTGGGGTGGCACAGGAATACCATAACGTCCATAAGGGGGATTTCCATGAAAAAGGCAGGACTGATGCTGATTCTCGCGCTTATGATCACAGCTCTAATCGGGTGTACTAGCACCAATACGGGCGGGGGTTCTAACGCCTCTGGTGGAGAGAACGACAAGGTAGAGCTGAAGTTCATGATGTGGGGCAATCAGGCACACATTGATGTGTACAACAAGCTGATCGATGGCTTTACCAAAGAGAATCCGGGCATTAAGGTAACGATGGAATCGGTACCCTTTGCCGACTATCAGCAGAAAATATCGGTGCTTGCCGCTGGCGGATCGCTTCCTGATCTGGCCTGGGTATCGGAACGCATGATACCACAATTCAAGTCCAATCACATCCTGGCCGACGTGTCGGCGTTCAAGGATGATGCACAATTCAAGCTGGACGATTACATTCCCAGCACGCTGGATCTCTTCCGTGAGGGAGATCAACTGTTAGGCTTGCCGTTTTCCACACCGCCTGTGGTGATGTTTTATAATCAGACGCTGTTTGACAAGGCTGGGCTGACCGATCCGAATACGCTGGCTGCCAAAGGCGAGTGGACGTGGGAGCAGTTCGAGGCTTCTGCCAAAGCGATAACCAGCAAGGATGCGGCGAATCGCATCTATGGGGCTAACTTTTTTCGGGACTGGAAGACCTGGGCCGTGCTTTCTTCATACTCCTGGTCTAACGGAAGCGGGCCGTTCAACGAAGATATGACAGCGTTTACCTGGAATGACCAGTACGGTGTGCAGACCTTCGCGATGCTGGAACGCATGATGTTTACCGACGAATCTCACCCGAAAGCGGGCGAACAGGTGAGCTTTGATGCAGGCAATGTGGGCATGTTCTTCGATAACTACAGCTATGTGTCCAAAGCGAGGGAGATCAAGGATTTTGAATGGAGCATTGCCCCTATGCCGTCCGGTTCACAGGGCAGCGTACCGATGCTGGGGCAGGCGGGCTATGCCATGTTCAAGGATAGTAAGCACCCGGAGGAGACGAAGAAATTGCTGAAGTATTTTGCCAGTGAACAGGGAACGCAAGCAACCGCGACGTACTTTGTGCCTGCGCGTACTTCGGTGCTGAACTCCGATGCTTTCATCCAGCAGCCGAACAACCCGAGCAAAGAGCATATCGTGCAGGCGGTCATTGATGAAATGCCGAAAGCTCGTCTGATTCCTGGACATATCCGCTGGCAGGATATTGATAACGCGGTACTGCAAGGTTTTGACCGATTATTCGCCCGTACAGCCTCGCCAGAGGAAAATTTGAAACAAATGCAGACGGAAGTGCAGCGCATATTGCAGCCCTGAAGAGTTGGAGAGTGAAGGAGTGCGGGAGATGAAGCGTAAATAAGATAGAGCGTAGGGAAGACGGGAAAATGACGGAAAGAAAAATGACGGAAAAAAAGTGAATGGGGCGTATGCAGAGTGAGAGAAGTGAGAGAAGTGAGGGGATGAACCAGGTGGAAGACATGAAGAAGGGTCAGCGGACGGAGCAGACCAAGGAGTCGCAACAGATGCAGCATTCTCAGAGTTGGCAGAACTCCCAGAACCCGCAACATTCACATCAAGTCGATCAACTTCGGGCTAAGCAGCATGTGCAAAAGACAGGTCAACTGCAAGCCATGCTGGAGCAAAAACCGCTGTCGCTCATCGTCAGTCTGCCCGGGAACGATCTCGCACTGGCTCGGGCGGCACGGGAGGAAGGTGCGGATGCTCTGAAGGTGCACTTTAATGTGGGCCATCGCGCAAGTGGCAACCATTTTGGTTCTCTGGATGAGTACACCGAGGTATTTCGGGCGATCCGCTCGGAGTTCGCTGGTCCGTTCGGCGTTGTGCCATCCGGGAGTATCGAAGGGACACGGAGAGAAGATGTGGAGCGCCTGGCGGATCTAGGCTTTGATTTCTACTCCATCTATGCGCATCATCTGCCTTCTTTTATGCTGCAAGACTTTGGAGTGGAATCTACGTTTGCGATTAACAACGAGTATGATGTGTCTTTAGTGGCATCTGCTGTACATTTCGGCTTTACTGCATTGGAGGCTTCGATTGTACCCGGCAAAGAATACGGCACCCCGCTCAGCTTTGCGGACGTGCTTCGTTATCGGCAACTGGTCTTGCAGGCCGGGGTACCGGTACTTGTCCCTTCCCAGCGTAAATTGGTACCGGAGGATGTTCCCGTGCTTCACCATAGCGGCATCAAGGCGATTATGCTCGGGGCCATGGTTACAGGCAAAACGGAGGATGAGCTGCGTAGAGCGGTGAGTAGCTTCCGCAATGCCATAGATCGTCTGACTGGGAGGGATGGCTCGTGAGCCGATCCAAAAAGCGGAGGCGTGGAGGGCCGCTCGCCAGGGAAGCGCAGATTGCTGGCTGGTTGTTTATTTCACCGATGGTGCTGGGCTTTACTTTGCTGCTTCTGTTCCCGATGGGGCTTGCGTTTTATATGAGCCTGACGGATTGGCCGCTGCTTGGGGATCACCATTTTATCGGACTGAACAATTACCGGGATATTATGACGGACGCCATGTTCTGGGAAGTGCTTGGCAATACGGTTTACTTTACGGCAGGTCTGGTGCCGCTGAATATCGTACTCGCTTTGCTGCTCGCCCTGCTCTTATCCAAAAGCATTCGAGGGATTGGCCTGTTCAGAACGGCCATTTTTGTCCCGGTGATGACGTCATTAATTGTCTGGGCCATCGTGTGGAAGCTGATGTATGCAACAGAGTCGGGGCTGATCAATCAGCTATTGCTGATGATGGGCATTAAAGGCCCTGCCTGGCTATATGATCCGAACCTGGCCATGCCTGCGGTCATTGTGACGAGTGTGCTGAAAAATGTCGGTCTGAACATGGTGCTGTTCATTGCAGCACTTCAGCAAGTCCCGCGTTCCTTGTACGAAGCGGCGACACTGGACGGCGCGGGCAGAAGGGCTTCTTTTTTCAACGTCACCCTGCCTATGATCACGCCGACCGTATTTCTGACCGTCGTGATGACCGTCATTGGGTCGCTCAAAGTATTTGGACAGATCTATGTCATGACCCAAGGCGGGCCGAGCAACAGCACGAAAGTTCTGGTCTATTACATCTGGGAAAAAGCGTTCAAGCTGTTTCAGTTCGGCTATGCTTCGTCCCTTGCGTATGTGCTGTTCCTGATTGTGCTGATTCTGACGCTGCTGCAATGGCAGCTTCGAAAGAGGTGGGTGTTTGGTGAAGGCGATGCCTAGTTTGTCAGGCCGAAGGTTCGGGGCTGCGGTTGGCACCTATTTGATACTGTCGGCAGTTTCGCTGATCATGATTGTTCCGTTGATCTGGATGGTCTCGACATCCCTCAAGGAACCGCAGAGCATATTTACCTATCCGCCGCAGTGGATACCGGACAGCTTGCAATTTCAGAATTATATCGATGTGTTTCGATTGATTCCGTTTCACCGTTTTTACGGGAATAGTGTGTATATCTCTGCGTTGGTGGTGCTTGGCACGGTGTTTTTTTCCTCGCTTGCTGGGTACGCCTTTGCCAAGATTCCGTTTAAGGGACGGAATGTGGTCTTTCTCATTTTGCTGAGCGCGATGATGATTCCGCATGAAGTCACAGCGATTCCGATGTTTCTGTTTATGCGGCAGCTGGGGTGGATCGATACGCATCTTCCGCTGATTTTATTGCCGATCTTTGGCGCGGGCGGCGTGTTTGGCATCTTTGTGATGCGGCAGTTCTTTATTACGGTGCCCACCGAGCTGGAGGAAGCGGCCATGATTGATGGCTGTAGCCGATTTCGGATTTATTGGCAGATTATGCTTCCGCTTGCCAAGCCGGGTATGGCGACGCTGACGATTTTTACATTTGTGACGAGCTGGAATGAGTTCTTCGATCCGTTGATTTTTATCAATTCGAGAGAGGTAATGACGCTGCCGCTGGGGTTGTCCCTGTTCACGGATGAGGTGGGCACAGCCTGGCAGTATTTGATGAGTGCAACCGTGATGGCGACGGTGCCGCTATTGATCGTCTTTTTCCTGGCGCAGCGGCGTTTCATTGAGGGAGTGGCGATGACGGGATTGAAGGAGTAGTCGGGATCGGGAAGTCAGACAGACAGAGGCACGATGCATCAGGCATCAGGCGATTGGAAGGGCAGCATATCGTATGGAAGGGAGAGGGCATGTTTGAATGAAGTGGCGAATGTCAAAAGGGAAACGGCGAATGTTGTCGTTGTCGGAGGCGGCCCCGCGGGAATAGCGGCGGCGATTGCAGCAGGGAGGCAGGGTGTTCGCGTGGTGCTAGTGGAACGCTACGGATTTGTTGGCGGGATGTCAACGGCTGCTATGGTCTACCCGTGGATGACGTTTCATACCGAGCAGGGTGAGCAGGTCATTCGGGGGATTGCACAGGAGATTGTGGATCGCTTGCAGGCACGTGGCGGTTCTCCCGGGCATCTGCGTGATACGGTTGGTTTTGTGCATAGCGTGACACCGTACGATCCGGCCGTCTATCAGGTGGTCGCGGCAGAAATGTTGAAAGAAGCGGGTGTTCGGCTGTTGCTGCACAGCTTCGTAGATGGTGTTACTACGGTGGATGACCGAGTAGAGGCGGTGCGAGTGACGAACAAATCCGGTCAGCTGGAGCTTCAGGCGAACGTATTTGTCGATGCGAGCGGTGATGCGGATGTGGCTTATCTGGCTGGGGCCACTATAGCGAAGGGGCGGGAGGAAGACAGCCAATCTCAGCCCATGACGATGAAATTCCGTATGCGCGGCGTGGATCTCGGGCGTGTGAAGCAGTATATGCAGGAGCATCCGGAGGATTTTTATGAGAAAACACCTTTTGCCGAACTGGACACGATTCCGTTAACGGGCGTGAGCGGCTTCTATTCACACTGGAAGAGAGCGGCAGTGCCGATTCAACGCGATCAGGTGTTATTTTTCACCGGACCGGCGGCTGATGAAGTGTTGATTAACTGTACCCGGGTGCAGGGGCTTGATGCCACCAATGCTGTGGATTTAACCGAAGCTGAACAGGAGGGACGAAAGCAGGTGCTGATGATTGCCGAATTTCTGCGGAATGATGTGCCTGGTTTCGAACGAGCTTCGATCTCGGCTGTAGCCCCACAGATCGGCATTCGTGAATCCAGACGTGTCATTGGGCATTATGCGCTGACTCAGGAAGATGTCGTTGCAGGACGGAAGTTCGACGATGTCATCGCTAGAAGCGGTTATCCTATCGATATTCATGATCCCTCCGGGCAGGGCGTGACTGCAGCCTTTATTGAAGGAGATGGTGCGTATGATATTCCCTATCGTTCGCTGCTCTCGCAAAATATCAGCAACTTGCTGGCTGCCGGACGCTGTATCTCCACGACACATGAGGCTCACGCCACAACCAGACTGACCCCAAGCTGTATGGCAACGGGAGAAGCTTCGGGAACAGCTGCGGCTATGGCGGTAAAGCTGAAACTTCCGCCTGCAAAGCTTCCTGTATCACTGTTGCAAGCAGAGTTGCGTCAAAATGGTGCGGCAATTTGAGCGGAAAAGGGAACGAAGTTAGGGTAACCGCACAGTGGTGAAATTCTAACGATCACCAGAAGCCTTATTTGGGCAAAAAAGTAGACAAAAAAATTCTAACGATCCCCAGTGGAGCTAGAATAAAAAGTGGACACCCGTTAACGGACGGAAGGATAATAAGGCTAACGGAGGTGTGTCCACATGGGAGAACAACGGCAACGATACAATGAAGAATTCAAGAAACAAACGGTAAAATTTATTCAAGAACAGACCAAGACACTCGGAGACTTGGCAGAAGAACTCAACATTCCAAAAAGTACATTACACCAGTGGATGGGCAAGTATCGTGAACTTAAACATGAGCCCGTAGCTAGCGTAGATCGAGTGAAAGAACTGGAAGCAGAGCTTAAAGAAATGCGCCGGTTACTTCAAGAGAAAGAGCATACGCTTGCGGACACGCAAGAGGAACTGGCTATTGTAAAAAAAGCAGTGCACATCTTCAGCAAACCAAAGAATTAAGATTTCAGTTTGTGGAAGACCATCGCTCCCTGTTTTCTTTGGAGAAGATGTGCACTCTGTTACACGTGTCACGGAGCGGATATTACAAGTGGCGGATGGATCTAACCAGTAAGCAACAGCGCCGGAGAACTGAAATCATGAAGCGTATTCGGTTTCATTTCTACGACCACCAGAAGCGGTGTGGGAGTCCGAAAATTACGTATGCGCTCCATCTGGAAGGATACAAAATTTCTTCCCGTACCGTCAGTATATACATGCGTCAAATGAATCTTCGTTCCGTGCACAGTCCTCGGTATCGTGTCCAGACCACGGATTCTAACCATCATCATCCCATTGCACCCAATACGCTGAACCAGCAATTTCAAACGTCCAAACCGAACACTGCATGGGTCACCGATATCACCTACATTCCCTGCCGTGGAGGCCGGTTATATCTCGCCAGTGTTCTGGATTTGTGTACGCGTGAGATTGTGGGCTGGCGCCTGTACAACCATATGGAAACGAGCTTGGTGTTAGATGCATTGAAAGATGCTTACCAGGCCAAACGCCCCGCTCCAGGATTGCTCCATCACTCGGATCGTGGCTCACAGTACACGTCAAAAGAATACGTGGAGCAACTGAAATCGTATGGTATGGAGCTCAGTATGAGCCGCCGAGGAAACTGTTACGATAACGCATGTATCGAGTCTTGGCACAGTATTTTGAAGAAGGAACTCATTTACTGTAACCCTCGTTTTAAGAATCCAGAAGAGGCGTATAACGCCATTTACCAGTACATTGAGTTCTATTACAACCGCAAGCGAATGCATGGTGCGCTGGGTTATCTTTCCCCTACTCGTTTTGCGAAGAAGTTTACGGACAAATCCGTCGCGTAAGTGTCTACTTTCTTGACATTGGTCCACCAGTGACGCTATTTTGCCAAGATTGCTCGGAATGGGGCGGAAAATGGCCTGAATCAGCAAAATAAGCTTCCTACGGATCGTTAGAATTGAAAATGCCTCAAAAATGGCTAAATAAGCTCATCTGAGATCGTTAGAGTTCAAAAGCTCCAATTCCACGAAAAATGTGGAACGGGAGCTTTTGAACGTTGAACCGTTACTTTGTTTAGCTCGTATTTTGGCAGTTCCACTTCGAGTATTGAAGCTGGACAGTTGAATCGCGAGCAACCGTAGCGGTAGCCTCAAACTGTTCAACATGGAGCAATAGAGTAGCTTAGCTTCAAACCATTGCTACAAGCAATGGAGACCAAAGGAACTGAACCTAAGCACCTGGAACAAAACAACGCCCACCTCCCTAGTTCATTCGTGCCTCAAGTCTTCTGGCAACGATCGAGAGGGAGTAGTTGATGATGAAATAGAGTACAGCAGCGAGCAACAACGCCGGGATGATGTAATCGAAGCTTTGACCTCCAAGGATCTGCACATTGCGCATCAGCTCCGGCAGGGAGATGATAATGGCCAGTGACGTATCCTTCAATAGTGAGATGAACTGGCTGACCATGGGCGGAGACATGCGGCGCAGTGCTTGTGGCATGATGATACCGATGAGCGTCTGCATGTAACTTAGGCCAGAGGAGCGGGCAGCTTCCACCTGACCACGTTCTACAGATTTAAGGCCGCTTCGCACGATTTCTGCGATCATGGCGCCTTCGAACAGACTCAGTCCTACAACCGTGGACCAGAAGGGTGGCATTTTAATACCAAGCTGTGGTAGCACGATATGGATAAAAAAGATGATGAGCAGCAGCGGCAGGTTACGAATGGTATCTACGATAACCGCCACAATCTGGGAGAGGACGGGGATTCGTGTAAATCGTATCGTACCGAGCAGTGTGCCCAGCACAAAGCTGAACACAATGGATAAGCCTGCAACTTGAAGGGTCACCCAAAATCCTTGCAACAGGAAACGAAGGTTAGGCCACTCATAGGCCCCGCTAAAGTCCATACATCCGATGCCTCCTTCGGTGAGCGATATATGTTCAATGAATCACCACATGTGACTGGGTAGTAATACCCTACATCGTAACCTGCCCGGCAGGTTTGTTTTTCTTCGGTTTACCTTTAGGTTTGCGCGCTTCTGCATCACTCTGTCCAAATCTGCGTTCCATATAATGCACCAGAAAGCTGAGCGGTAAGGTCAGTATCAGATAGAACAGAGCAACGATGGTGTAGACGCTTAGTGGCTGGAACGTATCGGAGTTCACAATGTCGGCAAAATACATCAAGTCCATGCCGGCCACAACCGCCAGGATGGATGAGTTTTTGACCAGATTAATAAATTGATTGCCAATGGAAGGCAGTACAATTTTGATGGCCTGCGGCAGGATGACCAGATTCATGGCCTGTACATAAGACAGTCCCGATGAACGTGCGGCCTCCAGTTGACCTCGAGGTACAGTTTGGATGCCTGCCCGAATCGCTTCTGCGATGAAAACGGCCGTGTATATGGTTAGTCCCAGTGTGCCCGCGACAAATCCATCCAGAGAAATACCCAGCGAAGGCAGTCCGAGATAGAAAAAAAACACAACCAGCAACAAGGGAATGTTGCGGATAAATTCAACAAAGGCCGTACCAAACCAGTTCAACGGTTTGACCGGTGAGATTCGAAAGATCGCCAGAATGGCCCCGAGTACAAAGCTGCCAATCAGAGCCATCACGCTCACTTGAATTGTATTCAGAAATCCTTCCATAAAGCGGTCGGAGTGTCTGAACAGTACGCTGAAATCCAATGTGCCCATAACAAGAGCCCCCGTTCTCCAGGTGTGAAAATAAAACAACAGCGCATCTGCTGCATACGTATTTCTCGTATACGGCAGATGCTTGCAGTGTATATTGAATGTTTAGCTGATGGTAGATTTGCTCATCATCAGGTACTTGGACTATTCAGGCTTGCTACCTAGCCACTTTTCATGCAACGTGTCATACTCCCCGCTATCCTTCAGGGCTTTCAGCATCTTGTTCACTTCTTCTACAAAAGCCGTATCGCCCTTGCGAATCGCCATGCCGTATGGCTCACTAGTGAAGTTGCCGCCAACCAACTTGTAGTTGTTGTCCGTCTGCTGCATGCCGATGAGGATGATGTTATCGGTCGTCAGCGCCTCGCCTTTGCCTGCTTTCAGCGCTGTAAACGCATCTTGATAATTATCAAACTCCAGCACGTCGGCTTTCGGTGCCTTCTCGCGGATATTCTGTGCAGACGTAGAGCCTTTCACGGCAAGCACTTTCACACCATCCAGGCTCTCCAGACCAGCGATGGCACTGTCGTTTTTCACCAGAAGGGATTGGCCTGCCTCGAAGTACACATCACTGAAATCCACTTGCTCTTTACGCTCATCCGTGATGGTCATCGTCGCAATGATGATGTCGATATCTCCGTTTTGCAGCATCGGTATCCGTGTTTTGGACGTTACTTCTTTCAGTTCGACCTTCGTTTCATCTCCCAAAATCTGCTTGGCCAGTGCCTTGGCAATATCGATATCAAAGCCTTCCACATCTCCACTTGCCGGGTCTTTGAGTCCAAATAACTTCGTGTCATATTTCACGCCAGCAATCAGCTTGCCGCGTTCCTTAATCCGTTCAATCGTACCTTGCGCTTCCGCATCGCCCCCACCGCTCGCGGAGGGTGTGTTTGTACCAGTGGAGTTACAGCCAGACAATACAAGAGATAACATGAGCACCAACATTAACGTTAAAGACGGGAACTTCATATTATTGTTCATCAATTTAAGACCCCTTTCAAAATGTGGAGTGAGCATAAATGATTGGATTAACGTCTGGGTGAAAGTACGAAGAGGTTAATGATGGATCAGGCGGCTAAGGAACTGTTGTGCTCTTTCTTCTCGGGGATTGTCAAAAAAATCTACTGCGGGAGCCTCTTCGACGATCCGGCCCTCGTCCATGAAAATGACCCGGTCTGCCACCTCACGGGCAAATCCCATCTCGTGGGTAACGACGACCATGGTCATGCCGTTGTGGGCAAGGGAGCGCATCACATCCAGAACCTCCCCGATCATCTCAGGATCAAGGGCGGACGTGGGTTCGTCAAAAAGCATAATCTTCGGTTCCATGGCGAGTCCTCTCGCAATGGCTACACGCTGCTGTTGTCCACCGGACAATTGGGATGGGTAACTGTCTGCTTTATCGGCAATGCCGACCCGTTCAAGGTATTTCATAGCGGTTGCTACGGCTTGGGCTTTGGGTTGCTTACGCACCTTGACGGGTGCAAGAGTGATGTTGTCGATGACTTTTTTGTGGGGATACAGATTGAAATGTTGAAAAACCATGCCGATGTCGCGGCGGAAGAGGTTGATGTCCACCTTTTTCTGATGCAGAGGAATGCCGCTGACAACGAGCTCACCTTCACTGATGGTCTCCAGGCGGTTAATACAACGGAGCAACGTACTTTTGCCAGAACCTGAAGGTCCGACAATAACGACGACTTCTCCTTCTTCGATACGAAGATGAATATCCTTGAGGACATGGAAATGACCGAAATGCTTTTGCACACGTTTAAATTCAATCAAGAACACACACCCTTTCTGCAATGGAGAGTAAAAATGGGATAAAAAGGCATTATTGCAAAGTGGTTATTTAATCATACATAGACATCCTGCTGATAGCAATTGGTCTGTAATAAAACGTGACATAAGTAATGGGTTTTATAGGGCTATAGCCCAAAATTACGTTATATATATGTTATATAGTTGGTTTTCTTGTGACGAATGCTGACAGAAAAATGAATCAATACTCCTAGTTTATTTACAATGACTGGAATTGATGTATGCTGTAAACTAAAAATAGTGTCTTGTTTTTATAGACGGGCTAACAAATATAAATAACAAATAACATCAAGTTCACTCTGTACATGGCAAAAAAGCTTAACCCGTCACTACTGTGCCGTTGATATGATGAAACGAGAGAACCGAGTAGAGAGGATGATTTCATACCATGAATATATATCGCTCCCCATTATCTGCAGGGTCAGGCAGTGCAACTGAACTTCAAGCATACGAAGTGGATTTGCCCGAGATTCCTAAAAATGATTTTCATATTACCGAGTATGGTGCCGTTGGAGACGGTATTACAGATAATACAGAGGTCTTTCGGTTGGTTATTGCGGCATGTGCAGACGCAGGTGGAGGCAGGATCATCATTCCTGCCGGCGTGTGGCTCACTGGACCGATCGTGCTGCGTAGCCGAATTGAACTGAATGTGCAAGCCGGCGCACTGGTAACCTTCAGTCAGGATTTCAACAAGTATCCTCTTATTGCATCAAGCTTCGAGGGTTGGCAGGTTGTACGTTGTCAATCTCCAATTGATGCAGACGGGCTCGAAGATATTGCGATTACGGGTGAAGGCATCTGGGATGGCGGCGGTGAAGCCTGGCGTCCGGTGAAACGTTCCAAAATGACGGCTGGCCAGTGGAAGCGACTGCTTGCCTCTGGTGGTGTTGTGGAAACGTCAGAAACGACGGATGAACAGATCTGGTGGCCTTCCCAATCTGCGATGGATGGCGGTGCCATTGCCGAGAAACTCTACCTGGAAAAAGTACGTGATCTTGCCGCGCATCAAGAGATCCGGGATTTCTTGCGGCCGAACATGGTTAGCTTGCGCCAATGCAAACGGGTTCTGCTGGAAGGGCCTACTTTCCAGAACTCACCGGCCTGGAACCTGCATCCCTGGGCATGTGAGCATGTGACGATTCGTAAAGTGAATGTGCGAAACCCGTGGTTCTCCCAGAATGGAGACGGGCTGGATATTGAATCATGTCGTCATGTTCTGGTAGAGCGGAGTATATTTGATGTTGGTGACGATGCAATCTGTATGAAATCAGGAAAAGATGCCGAGGGGCGTGAACTCGGGCTACCATCGGAGTACGTTACGATTCGGGATTGCACGGTGTATCATGGTCATGGCGGCTTTGTGATCGGCAGTGAAATGTCCGGCGGTGTAAGGCATGTCCGGGTAACGGATTGTACGTTTATCGGCACGGATATTGGTCTGCGTTTCAAGAGCGCACGCGGACGCGGGGGGATCGTTGAGGATATTCAGATTGAGCGCATTTATATGAAGGATATCATTATGGAAGCTATTTCGTTTTCCTTTTTCTATGCCAATATGGAGGGGTCTGCCCGCGGTGGGGACCTTGCAAAAGAGGTCAGCGAAGAAACGCCGGTGTTCCGCGATATTCGCATCTCGGATGTGGTCTGCGCGGGAGCCGATACGGCATTATTTGTTAGCGGTCTACCGGAGATGCCTCTGGACAGCGTAAGTATCGAACGTTACAGCGTGGAAGCTCGTACTGGCATTCAGTGTGCTCAGGCAAAACATTTACAGATTACAGGGCTTCAGGCACAGATCACCGAAGGTCCGCTTATTCATCTTCATAACTGCAAAGGCGCTACACTGGAGGACATTAAAGGTGTGGGTGCGGATGGGAAGCTATTGAAAGTCACTGGACTTGAATCTGCGGGGATCGTATGTCGGGAAACGGATGCAGATACGGAAGGACGGCAGATATCGGTAAGTCCGGAAGTCCGAAATGGAGTTATCATTCGTAGATAAACGGTGTGATTTTTTCGTGCCTATTAGAAGTGTAATAGGGCAGCCATGTATGCAGTCCAGTCATCGCCTGAACTTCTCCTGAGATGGAGAAGAGCACATGCTGGAGCTGGAACACGGCTGCCCAATTGATTTTGTATAGGAAGAATAGGTCAGGACAACATGTCACATTCATCGATGCTCTTTGCGATAACGCAGCGGCGTTGTGCCTGTGATCTGTTTAAAGGTTTTGTTAAAATGAGCAGTATGCTCAAATCCGACCTTCTCTGCGATAAATTGAACCCGCTCTTGTGTTGAAAGTAATCTTCGCTGTGCCTCTCGAACTCGAACGATACGCAAATATTCGCTGAAGCGAAATCCGGTAAGCCTGCTGAACATTCGGCTGAGATAAGAAGGGCTGATATAAAAACGGGCTGCAGCATCTTCCAAAGTGAGCGGTTCGGTGTAGTGTTTATTGACATAGGTTACAATCTCGCTGATCTTGTCCTGCATCGGATGTAGCGAGCCTGGATTGGATTCCCGAATAACCTCCTGTGCCCGATGGACAAGAATCAGAAGTTGAGCCAGCAGACTACGTACGGCGATCTCATAATGAGGGCGTCGTTCTTTGCATTCCTGAAGCATCTGCCACAGGATGCGCTCGATCTCTGGTTGATCTGACTCGGGAAGGCGGAGGAGGCTGGAGCATTTGAATGGCAGCAGGCCACATATGCCTAGCTCCATGCCCGTGGCAAAAGCAGGCGAAAAACCAATGAGAATCCGTTCGAAGCCAGGTTTGTTGCCTTTGGAGGTGGTGTGTACATCATGCGGGTTGATGAGAACCAAGTCACCTTTTTGCGCAGGCAAAATCTGTCCATTCATGGAGTATACCCGTTCACCTTCGAGCAGGTAATATAATTCGTAAAAGGGATGAGCATGAGGTTGCGGCATCGCACTCCCGTCATGTCTTCGCATATATTCTATGGTAAAGGCATAATCACCAATCCGATACTTGGGTCCGATTCGATCCTCAATGAGACTCATTAGGCAACTCCTCTCCACTTCAGCTTGGCGTTGATACTCATATCATAACGGAAAGTAGATAATTTTGTAAACGCTATCATATAGAGTGAGATTGCTTTTTGTGAAGATAGATATCATTCATCAGGGACGGGGGGATATTGTGGAGAAGGTGGACGAATGGAAGAATGCCCGTTATAAAGGTGACAAAACGGACATGTTGTTTTAGAGTAAGGAGAGCGAGGTCATGCCCCAGTTTGGGAGTATCCCCGAAAATGAATTGGAAGGAAGGAAACAAGTTATGACAGCACATGAATTATCACCGCTCGTAGCTGCGCTGGATATGCAGCCTCACGTTGAAGGTGGTTGGTATAAGGAAGTTTGGAAAGCATCTTATCAAATCCCTCAATCCGTATTACCGGACGCTTACTCTGGTCCACGCTTCTCAGCAAGTTCAACGTATTTCTTGCTTCATGCTCATGAGATCTCCGAGTGGCACACGGTGCTTTCGGATGAGCTGTGGTTATGGCACAGCGGCAGTCCAATTGAATTGAAATTGGGTGGCAACGGCGAAAACCCGGAGAATGAGGAAGTGCTGATTCTCGGCATGGATATCGAGGCAGGACAATCTCCGCAGGTACTTGTGCCTGCAGGTGTATGGCAGACGGCACGACCATTGGGCGATGAGCCGGTTCTGGTCACTTGCGTCGTAGCGCCAGGTTTTCACTTTGATGACTTCAAGCTGGTATCCAAAGGATAAGCTTATATTTAAAACTTTAAATTTAAAAAACCGATTCAGATATGCTTCAGCATCTGAATCGGTTTTTTTGAGTGCTCTTCTTTCTTGCTCTTACATTTCTCATATCTCCTTGATGTTCATTGTGAATGCTTTGCATGTCCGATGGAGAATACTGCTCACTTCGGATTTTCATTACTCATCCAGCTGTCTACATAAAACTCTCCATTATACTCCGGTAGCTTAGCGAGTTCCTTAAGCTTGAGTTCAGCTTCTTCCGCGGTAGAATACTCACCGATAACAGCCGTGAACTCATCCGTAGACGTTTTAAGGAAGGAGATATCCTCATCCGGATAAGATTCTTTTAATATACCCATGGACTCGCCAAAAGGCATTGATTCTGTACGGAGTGAGAACATCTTTCGAGGTGTGACTGGTTTGCCGTCAGAAGTCAGCTTCACTTCCAAATATCCAGGGTTCTTGAATTCCGTGACGGAATACTGTACGCCTTCTTTTAAAACAACAACGAATCCGACGGAGGAGTCGTCTAGAATCATGGAACCATAGACATCTTTTACTAAAGGTTGAGTCATGAAGTCGTTTTTTACTTTCTCCATATCCATGTAACGTGCACCGCTGAATGTAAAGAGGATACGATTGGGTGCTGACTTGTGTACTACATTATAATAAGGTGCGTCATTCGTCTGATCCTGGTCATCGGTACTAAAATGAATTTTAAGCGTATTTTGCGTTGCGTCCGAACCCACGGTTACTCCATCGGTAATCTTACCGCCATCGCCGAATTGTAATACTTGAACAATCGTTCCGACCACAGGTATTTTGACCATAGCATTTGCAACTGTAGGAATGTTGACGATGAACAGAAAAGCTGCACATGCTGCCAGAGCAGAAGCATAGCGAATGAGACGAGATGATTTTTTGCGAGCAGCCGCTTTTCGCTGGGCTTGACGAATAACCTCTGTAAGTTGAGCCGGGATTTCAATGTTTTCATAACGTTCTTTACTTGTCATAGATCTCCAACCTCTCCTTCAACTAAATCCAATTTTAATTTATTGATGATCCGATAAAATTTTGACTTGACGGTATTCTCAGATAGGGAGAGCACTTCAGCGATTTCTCGAAAACGCATATTATCGAAAAACTTCAATATGATATAGGCTCTATCTTCAGGCACGAGGCGATCGAGCGCATCGTACAGATCCATCTTTTCTTCTATGGAGGCTCCTCGCTCTGGAGCTGCGAACTCTTGCACATGATCCTCCATATAAGTTACGCGCTGGCTGCGACGAATATGGTCGATCGATGTATTGATTACAATCCGTGACATCCAGGAATCAAAATAGGTCATGGAATCCATTTTGCCATAAGCAATATAACCTTTGTATGTGGCTTCGGATACGATGTCCAATGCTTCTTGTTCATTTTTCACATAGCAGTATGCCAGTCTGTATAATTTGTTTTGGATCGTTGTTATTTTTTCGCTGAACTGTTCTTCCTTTGTTTTTCTGCTGTTCAGTCTAATCAATCTTGTTCCCCCCTGATCAACCTAAATAATATTCAAGTCCTCGTGTATTCCAGGCCCGGATTGGTGTAGAGTGCTTGAGTTGTTTGATACCCGTTAGACTGATAAGGAGGCAAAATAGTTTTAAGGCTTGCAAAAAAAATATGTAATCTCTATTACAAAGGGGCCATACCTTCATTTTTCACAACGAAGTCTGTGACTATAACCTACACAGAACCATATCAAAACACCCGCTCTTCCAGAAACGAAGGCGGGTGTAGTTCAATTCAATATGTCAGAAATTAAAATTGTCCGGATCGGAACCGAAACGCTTATTCTCGTTCAGACCGTTAATCTGTTCAATCTCCTCAGCTATTAACTCGAAATCATATAGCTCGGTATTGGCATGAATGCGCTCAGGTGTTACCGATTTCGGGATGGTCACGATGCCGTTTTGCAGATCCCAGCGCAATATGACTTGTGCCGGTTTCTTGCCGTATTTGGCAGCGATGTCCTGGAGCAAAGGATGCTCCATCAGATTACCTTGTCCAAGTGGAGACCAGGCTTCAATCTGAATCTCATGTGTACTGCAGTAGTCGCGTAGTTCCTTCTGAGTCAGGAGCGGATGAAGCTCGACCTGATTGACCGCAGGTTTGATGGTGGCATCCATCAAGAGATCTTCCAAGTGGTGAGTCTGAAAGTTACTCACGCCGATGGCGCGAACACGTCCTTCTTTATAGAGTTTCTCCAGTGCTCTCCATGTATCTTTGTACTTGCCTTTGACAGGCCAGTGGATCAAGTAGAGATCGAGATATTCAAGCTCCAGACGTTGCATGCTTTCTTCGAAAGCGGCAAGCGTGCTCTCGTAGCCTTGGTCACTGTTCCATACTTTGGTTGTGATAAACAAATCTTCACGAGCAATGCCAGATTCACGAATGCCTTGAGCGACACCGGATTCGTTATTATATACTTTGGCGGTATCGATGCTGCGGTACCCAGCTTCAATCGCTGTTTTGACGGCACTTACAACCTCATCTCCGTCTTTCACTTTGAATACGCCAAAGCCAAGCCATGGCATCTTGACTCCATTGTTGAGTGTGGTTGTGTCCTGAACGTGTTTCATGATCTGTCATTCCTCCTCTGATTCTTCTGTGAATTTCCTATATATAGAGTACTACGATATTAGTAATCGGTCGAATTTTCAAGAATATAACCTTCGCAAAATCAGATAATTAAATTTATATAATTTTGATTTAAACCATATTTAGTGTTTATGATCTATTTATTTAAACAATAGTAACTATTTACAATATAATGGTTTATGATTCTAAAACACTATGATATAGTTAATTTAGTATATATATCCTATATAGGAATCTATATATTTACAAAATCACATCGGTTTGTTAAGGCTTTTTGCTATTTTTGTAACTTAATAGGCTCAGGCCTTCAATGAAGTTTGTTTTGCCTGTAAGCGGTGTTTCCAAAAATCTGAGAAGGTAGGTATAACTTTGGAAAAAAACAATGAAGATTATGAGCAGGCGTTAAAACGGGTTAAAGCGCTTAAGGATTTTTATATTCATCTGGTGGTATACATTCTTGTGAATTCTGGATTGATTATATACAATCTGATTTTCTACCCGGATAACATATGGTTTATATATACGTTGTTAGGATGGGGAATTGGAGTGATCGCACATGGGTTTACTATTTGGGGTGGTGGATCTATATTTGGTGCTGAATGGGAGAAGAAGAAAATAGAAAAGTACATGAACAAAAAGTAATTATGGGTATATTGGCTCCTTAATAAAGAAATTATAGTGGGTCCGGTTTGGTGTATATAGTTTGTAGATTATACATAATTATGGATAAAGGGAGTTGTTGATAACGGACACGAGCGAATTGCACGTTGTAGTAGGTACAGGACCATTAGGGATGGCAGTCATGGAACAGTTATTATTAAGAAACAAGAAAGTGCGAATGGTTAACCGAAGTGGCGAGATTGATTCATCGGCTAATGTAGAAGTAGTTAGAGGGGATGCAACTGATGATTTAGAGTTCAGCAAGGCTTGTTCGGGGGCTTCTGTTATCTATCATTGTGCCAAGGCTCCATATAAGGAATGGCCTGAGAAGTTTCCACCAATTATGGATGGAGTGATACATGCAGCTATAACTGAGAATGCGAGAGTTGTATATGCAGATAACTTGTACATGTATGGACAGACGAAATCCAAAATATCTGAGGACTTACCCAATCGAGCTACAGGACGTAAAGGCGTGACTCGTGCAAACATGGCAGAGACATTAATGGATGCACATAACAAAGGAAAAGTGAAAGCTGTGATCGGTAGAGCATCGGACTTTTACGGTCCAGGAGTGTTGGATTCTGCTCTGGGAGAACGTGTCTTTGGAGCTGTCCTTGATGGTAAGCCATCAGAGGTGTTAGGAAATATAGATTTGCCTCATACCTATATATATATTAAAGACTTTGCAAAGGGGCTTGTGGAGTTGGCAGAGGACAACGATTCTTATGGGCAGATATGGCACATCCCGAGTGCAGAGACAACGACGACCAGGGAAATAATCGCGCGTATTTATAGATTGAAAAATCAGGAGCCGAAGTTTCGAGTAGCACCTAAATTTTTTGTGAACGTGATGTCCCTCTTCAATTCTGATATGAGGGAACTTAAAGAAATGTTGTATTTGTACGAAGCTCCGTTTGTTGTCGATACAGAAAAATACGAAAGAAAATTTAAGAAGAATGTAACTTCACATGACGAGGCCATATTAGAGACATTGGCATGGTTCGAACAAAGAGCCTCTACAAGATAGTATGTTCAGTGTATTGCACGACCCTTCTATATCTATAGAGGGGTTCTTCGATTTTATTGGCACAAAAATGAAGGTTTGGTTTTGACGTTTGTGGGTGATAAGATGAGGTATACGAAAATCGACGGAAGTGTAGCATGAATAGTGGATCTTGATCATGATTCTTGGAGGGATACCTTTAGGAGGAATCTTATCCAAACCATGAAATCGTATGCTTTTACATAATCAAAGTCAATCAAGCGTAGTGATCTCGTATGACAAGTCGAGCTCGCGCGATTAACAATAAAGGAGCAAATTAATCATGGCTAAACCTAAAAAAACCAAAACGGCAGCAGCCTGGTCTCTCGTCATTATGGGAGCAGGTTTCGCAGCATCATTGCCATTCCAGGGGGTGCCGGTAGGTAAACTGCTGGTTGGTTCGTTTGAAGCAGGACTCGTGGGTGGACTTGCGGACTGGTTCGCAGTAACTGCGTTATTCCGTCATCCGCTAGGTATTCCGATTCCCCATACGGCGTTACTGCCGAAGAACCGGGATAAGATGACGGAAGGTTTGGTCTCCGCTGTGGAGAATAATCTGCTCAACAAGGACAGCATTACGGAGAAAATTGCTGGCTTCAAAGCAGCTGAGATTGTGCTGGATACTTTGGGCCGGGAGCTGCATAGTGACGGCATCAAAACCATGATTGATACGTTGTGCAAACGTATTTTGGCCGGGCTTCCGCTAGAGCAGATCGCTCCGATTGTGGCCAAAGAGATCAAGTCACAGGCCGGAGCGTTTGACTTGGGGCCGATTCTCGAACGGGCCGCTGTACAGGTAACTGAGCGAGGGTATGATGCTCAGGCTCTGGATTATGCGTTGAAACAGGCAGAGGAGTGGCTGGTCAAACCGGAAACGATTCTGTTCCTGGGTGAAAGTGGCATGAAAGCTATTAGTGGTATCCAGATGAATGGACTCATGCAGTTTGCGATGAATGCGTTCATGGGTTATTTGAATGAAGACCGTCTGGGCGGCATTATTCAAGGATATCTCTTTGACCGGGTAGAGGATATGAAACGGGAAGGCAGTGCGCTGCGTTACAAAGTGCTGGATATGCTTCGTACACAGGCCATGCGTATTGCGGTGAGTGAAGCTGTGCAGGATGGCCTTAACGGGTGGAAGAATAATCTGCTGGATGGCTGGAATGCTGAGGAAACCGTGCTGAACAAGCTCATCGAGATGCGGGATAAAGCACTAGTGGCGATGGAGGATGGTCGTTATGTGGATACGTATGCACTACCTGCAATAGAGAAGGTTTTGGCTGATCTGCGTGCAGATGATGCGTTAATGACAAGCATGAATGGCAAGATTGTAGAAGGTGTCACCACACTGCTGGAGAAAAATCACTCCAAAATCGGGAATCTCGTGCGCGAAAATGTAGATAAAATGGATAATGCTTCACTCATCTCGCTGATTGAAGATAAAGTAGGTCAGGATCTGCAATGGATTCGGATCAACGGTGCGGTGACCGGATTTATTATCGGGGTCTTACTGACCGCGCTACGGATGGTACTTGAATAAAAGGGAAGGCCGGGCCGATCTGGCTGGCCAGCAAGAAGAGCCGCTCGTGTGTAGAGCAGGCTCTTTTTTAGTGTCATCGTAATGATGTGGTTTGTTATCTTGTTGCTAGCTTGGGATGAGAGGTGGATTATTTGGAGGTTAGTTGCTTGGCTTGAGCGGGCAATTCATCTGCCGTCACTTCTTCCCAGTGCGTTACACCACGTATTGCGGCTACATAGAGCTTCAAATATGCACCACTTTTAAGTGATTTTCCTGTAGAAAAGTTTAATGTTTTGGATTTTCCCTCATCCGTATAACCGACTAGTTTGTAGCTGTATCGTCCATTTTCATCCTTGTTTACTTCAGTCTGATTCACAACCGTATAATAGGTTGTTTTGCCTGCTGGATTATCAGGTGTCAGTTTAGCCGGGTCCATGAATATAAGCCACAGGCAAGTCAGAATCACAAGCACTAATGCGAGAATACCGAGTGATTTTTTCATCATAGTGCACTCCTTTACAGATTGGAATTCAGGATGCTGCAATATCTTTATATTTTAGGTAGCGAATCGACCAGATGGCAAATAGAAGAATGAACAAGCTGTTCATAAATAAAAATACCATATTCTCTGAGGTAGTCAGCCCTTTCTGACTAAGCACACCCATACCGATCGTGAGCAGGGAAAACGGGAATAACATGCCAATCTTCAATACATACATGCCTAATCCAAAAAAAACTGCACAAAGGCTGATACCAATAGGTGTAGCAAAGCTGCGTATCCGAATGGATAACCCAAGTTGAAGTGAAGCGATGGAAAGAGAAGCAAACCACCCTCGTAGGCTCCAGACCAGAATTTCCGTTGGAAACTCGCCCGGAATGTTGAACATCTTGCCCGCAGCCCAATACATCAGCATGAAAAAGGCTTGGGCGAAAAAGATCAATAGGCCAACAATGACCAATTTGGCAACAAACAGACTGGTGACACTTAACGGCGAAGCCAGAACCATGTTCCAGTTGCGGTTGCTATGCTCCAGACGGCATACAAAGGCACAACAGATGGCGATGAGAATAGGCAGGAAGAATTCCCCGTAAAATAAACTGACCTGTGTCCACAAGCTGAACCAACCATTTTGTAAAGCGGCCTGGTTAAAATAAAAGTTAAAACATCCGATAAGCAGGCTGATAATAGGCAGGATTGCCAGTACCAGACCGATCCGGGAACGCCGAAGTTTAAGCCATTCGGCAGAGATACTCCTCAGCATATAGTTCCCTCCTTAGATTTCTTGTCTCGAGGCATGAAAATTGCCAGCAAGATAGAAGATGATCGTCATGCACAGGGCCGCTAACAATAGGCCGACAGGCAACATTCCAGATACATAGGTTCCTGAAGAGGCGCTGTAAATGTAAGTGACCGGGTTCAAATCCAAATAATAAGACCAGATAAACAAGTGACGAATAGCGGCTGGGAACAAACCGGATGTGGTTCCAATGAATCCTCCCAGCATGCCCAGACACAAAGCAAACGCCTGATTGCGGACGGTCAGCGACAACCATTGCTGTAGTGCTGTAATGGCAAGTGTAGTTAATAACGTCCCAACAACAAATTGCACAAGCAGGGAGAGTGGGATGGAACCGGAAATGTTTTTGGATAGACCAAAGCCCACGATAAAAATGGCCTGTGCTATGATGCCATACAGGATCAGACTGTTTGCACAGATATATTTGGCGGTGTAGACATGATTTCGCCCCGTATTGGTAGTCATTAACATCTTCCAAGTGTTCCCCTTATGCTCCATATCACAGATGCGGGACACCACAATCGCCGATATGATCGGCAGAAACAGACCATTCATCGAAGCGATGCTGAAAATGAGTGCTTCCCAGCTGGCATTACTCGCGCTTCGAGAGATCGAGATGCTCATGGACATGGCAGCCCAGATCATCTCTGCAGCAAGGAACAGGGTAATCATGATCCAAATCTTTTTGCGCCGGATTTTGTAATACTCCAGAGATAGAGCTTTCATTACAGGCTTCTCTCCTTTCCAGTCAGATCAAGGAAAATGTCTTCCAGACTCTTTTTGTGTTCCTCAATGCGAGTGACCGGAATGTTCTGTTCCACAAGCGCTTTATTCAGCTTCGATACTTCTTCGTCGCGAAGATACTTCAATATGAGCTGATTTCCATGAACTTGTGGCATATAGCCATGAGTTAGTAGAAGTTTTTCTGCTTTTGCCGGCTCGGGGGTCTGAAAACGGATCGTGGCCTGATTGTTAGCCTGTAGACTCTGCATGGTACCTTGAAACAACAATTTGCCATCACTGATAATGCCCACGGAGGTTGCGATCTGTTCGATCTCGGATAACAAATGGCTGGAGAGCAGCACGGTGATGCCATATTGACCAGGCAGGGACTTGATCAATTCTCTGATTTCACCGATACCGGCAGGGTCAAGCCCATTCGTAGGTTCATCCAGAACAAGCAAGTTGGGAAAAGCAAGTAAAGCCATGGCAATGCCCAGCCGTTGTTTCATACCGAGTGAATACTGATCGGCCTGTTTATGTTTCTGATTTTCCAGTCTTACAATTTTTAAGGCTTCATCGATATTTTTGCTTGGTACATTTCGCAACCGCTGCATCACCTTCATATTTTCAAGACCGGTCAAGTGACCATAATACGAGGGGGATTCAATCAATGAACCGGTTTGGCTCAGAATGGCGGGTCGATGTGTGGTCAAGTCTTTCCCAAAGACCTTGACCGTACCTTCACTAGGTTTGATCAACCCTAGCAACATTTTTAACGTGGTCGTTTTTCCTGCTCCGTTCGGGCCTAGAAATCCAAAAATTTGCCCCTTCTCAACCGACAAATTCACTTGATGCACACGATTCATACCGCCGTATGATTTGGACAGATTATGCGTTTCGACAATGGGGGAAGTGTTTATCATTGATTTCATCTCCATTTCACGGTGATCTCTGTTAAGTTCAATATAGATCAGACGTCTTGCTCTTGGCTGAAGATAACCTTACATTTACCTTAAATAGAATTGGAAAATATAGGCTTATATTCATGTCCTGATGTATAATGAAAAGGGTGATACGAATGGACATAATGAAAAACAAGAAAATACTGATTGTAGATGATGAACCGGAAATCCGTGAGATGATCGAACGCTTTTTGCGTAAGGAGGGCTTTTTCAGAGTCTATACCGCAGGTAATGTGGCCCATGCTCTGGCAATGTGCAGAATAGAGAAGCCGGATGCAGCCATCCTGGATATCATGTTGCCAGATGGAGACGGATTCTCCTTGTTGTCTTCTATTCGTTCCTTCTCGGACATGCCTGTGCTATTTTTGTCAGCGCGAGGGGAGGATGAGGATCGTTTACTAGGTTTAGGTTTGGGAGCAGATGATTATATGGTCAAACCTTTTCTTCCAAGAGAGCTGATTCTTCGGCTCATGGGCATTTTGAAAAGGGTATACGCTTCCAATACGATAGAAAGATTGCCTGTATTTCGTCTAGGTGGATTAACCATTGATTTGGAAAGCGCTGTCGTTCATGGGAAGGGAACAGAACTTCCACTGACAGCCAAGGAGCACGCTATACTGGTCAAACTTTATGAGAATCAGAACCGGATTGTAACCAGTGATGCACTATGTCAGGCCGTTTGGGGAGATGAGAGTTACGGATATGAGAATACCCTAATGGTTCATGTTCGGCGGATTCGGGAGAAAATCGAAGAGGACCCGTCTAAACCAGTGTTTCTGTTAACCGTCCGTGGGCTTGGTTATAAACTGATGACTCAGGAGACTCGATAATGGATGGTTTGGTTCGTATTCTAAGAAGATTTGTCGGCTCTACCATTCTTGTATCTGTTGTACTGCTTTTATTTAATCTCGTATTGCTGGGTTCATTGATCTTCAAGGAAATTCACGAAGGACCTTCCCCCAGTGCTGTTGTCAAACAGGTCGCAGGCAGTTTGAGCAAGAGCGAGCAGGGGGAGTACACATTACAAAGTAAAGGGATGGAGATTCTCGCTGAACATCAAGCCTGGGCGATGCTTTTGAATCAGGAGGGTGGGGTGCAGTGGAGTGAGCGTCTTCCAGCAGAAATCCCTCTTACTTACAGTGTGACCGATGTTGCTAAATTTTCTCGATACTATCTTAAAGAGTACCCGGTATATGTGTGGGAACGGGAAGATGGACTTTTGGTGTTGGGGTATCCCAAAAATACGTATGGAAAATACCAGTTCGATTTTTTGGCGGATTGGCTCAAGTCTCTACCGGTCAGGATTGTACTGTTATTGATATGCAATGTGGCACTTGCGCTACTTATCTCATTGCTAATCGGAACCCGTGTCATACGAAGCATTCGCCCGTTGATCGATGGCATTCATGCACTTGCTAAAGGAGAGTCGGTGCAGGTTGAAACCAAGGGCATATTCAATGATTTGTCTGAAAGCATTAACTCGACCTCCCATATGTTACAGGAGAAAAATGATGCGCTAAAGGCAAGGGATGAGGCACGATCCAACTGGATATCAGGGATATCGCATGATATACGGACGCCATTATCCATGATTTTGGGATATGCCAGTGAACTGGAGGAGCAAGCGGATCTAACAACCGAGCAAAAGCAACAGGCATCCATTATCCGGCGTCAGGGGGAGCGTCTGCGATCGCTCGTCAGTGATTTGAATCTGGTATCGATGCTAGAGTATGAAATGCAGCCCCTACAGATGAGATCCATTCGGTTGCCTGTTCTGGCAAGGCAAGTAGTATCTGATTTTTTAAATAATGGTCTGGACGAGCGTTATCCGATATCGTTGAATGTTCAAGACGAAAGTCTGTATGTGCAAGGGGATGAACGATTGTTATATCGAGCGGTAACCAATCTGGTGCAGAACAGCATCAGACACAATCCAGAGGGGTGTGCAATCGAATTGATGATCAAGCGTGAAGTGCAAAGTGGTTACGCACAATTCATAGTCTCCGATGATGGGAAGGGAATTCCCGAGGAAGATCTGCTTGATGTGCTGGTTCTTCCTTATACGGCAGGTCGCATAAGACCTCCACGTCATGGGCATGGTCTCGGACTTCCAATGGTATCACGGATTGCTCAAGCCCATCGGGGGAAGCTTCTGCTCCAGTGCAACAGCCAAGGAGGGCTTCGCGCAGTATTGGAACTGCCTGTAACGGTATGAGAGTTGCCTGTCTCAGGACAGGTTCTTTACAAGCACATGCGTATAACAACGTAATATAGAGAATTAATAATTTAAAGTAAGATCTAGTCGATTTTTGGGATGTTCCAAAGAAGGTAAAATAAGGATTTACAAAATCTAGCAAAGTGTGATAGAGTGAAGACAGAAGTAGATTACATATTTTATATTTAATGTAAATATATGTTTTGTTTGAATAAACTCCGGTGTTTAGCTTATTTAAGCTATACATATACAAAAAATTGAATGGAGGTTTTTTCAATGAAACAATTCAATCTCGAAGCATTAGCAGCAATCGAGGACATCAGTGATGATGAACTGATGGTGGTTACAGGGGCGTTGGCCGCAATCGAGGATAAGAAAAGCGGCGGTGTATTTTGCACAGTGAGTCATGAGTGCCATTATAATTCTGTTTCACCTTCTTCCTGGTTGACTTGTTGTTAATTCTGAATTCGATTTTCTTCAAGCACATAGCTGATCTCAGTTATGTGCTTGAAGTATTTATATGGCGTTTGCCTGTTTACCACCATTGATTTAGAAAGGGAGAGAAAACGATGAGCATACAGGAGCAGTTGAATAACTCCCGCTGGGGTGATGCTTTATATTTGACAGAGAAATACAAGCAGTATGAACTTGAAGTTGCTGCCGAGCCTTCCGCTCATGGAGATGCAGTATCCTCAAACGATGTAAGAATGAAGTTGTGGCTGGATCAGTTCTTTCAGGATCAGGAGCAATTAGCGGATCGATTCCAGGCTGAATCTATGGACATGAATAAGGTGAATAGTCTATTTCAAACTCCAGATTTCCAGTACGCGTTTACAGATATGGGCTGGCATCAGGAGCTTCGGAAGACGTTTCTTGAGAATGAGCATGAGGATATTACATATTTCATCGAGGGCAATACAGAGGAAATCCCTTTTTTTGAGTTTTCACAACCTTTTCTGCAACGATCTATTCAGATCATGACAGAGGGTCTTTCAGAAGGATATGAGTGGCTGGATCGGCGCCGTGTCATCGGGCTTGTACTGAAGACCGTCTCGGATAAAGTGTTTCACTTGTCTGCGAAGACACTCATCTATGAACTAAATAAAGCTCGGCTCCAGGAGGAATTGATAGGTGAAGATTCCCGGCAGAGATATTTGCATTTTGTAAGCGAGAAAATTCAGTCCAGAGAACAAATTCTCAACCTGTTACTGGAATATCCGGTTCTTGCCCGAGGTATTGCCGAGCAGACGTTGCGGATCAATCAGAATATGATTCGGGTTCTGGAGCGATTGACGGCCGACCGTCATGAACTGGAATCTTTGTTTGATTTTAAACTGGACAGGCTGGAGGATATCGTATTTCTTGGGGATTCCCATAATGGTGGAGCCAGCGTGCTGCGGTTGAAATTTACCGGGGACGTTGATGTCATGTACAAGCCAAGAGACATGGCAATTGATACTGCATTTGCTGGTATACTACATTGGTTTAATGAACAGGAGATTGGATTGCCTTTCCGGATTACCAAAACGCTGGACCGTTCCGAGTATGGCTGGCAACAATATATTTCTTACGAGGAAGTAACCCGGGAGGAAGAGGCAGAACGCTTTTTTGAGAGACAGGGACAATATTTAGCGATTCTATATGCATTAAATGCAACGGATATGCACATGGAAAATATCGTTTCCCAAGGAGAGCATCCGTTCTTCGTAGATCTGGAGTCTTTGCTGCACAATCAACCCTTCAAGTATATGGATGAGAAGGAGCAGTATACGGCACTGGAGAAGACCCTTTCGATATTGAATGATTCCGTATTAAAAACAAGCATGCTCCCTACGCTGGACTCCAACGCCTTGTATCATAGTGATCTGAGCGGGCTTGCCGGAGATGTGGAACAGATTCTCAATACCTATGAGGTTCACGATAAAAACACAGATATGATGAGGATCAAACGAAGCAAGATTGCTGTAAGTCGGTTCAGTCACCTGCCATCTTACAATCAAACGCCAATACAACCCGAACGCCATATCCATCGTTTAAAAGAAGGGTTCTATCGCACTTATCGTTCCATCATGGAGCAAAAAGACCGTTTCATCATGGCAGTACGCCACCATTTTCATGGGTGTGCTGTGCGGACAATTGTTCGGCCAACCGTGACCTATTTTACATTAATCGAAGCCAGCTCTCATCCTAAATATTTACGCAATGGGCTGGACAAAAGTCTGCTGTTTGACATGATGTGGGCCATCGTCCGGCAGGATCGTAACCGTGAGAAACTGGTCAGCTATGAATGCCATGATCTGTTGCACGGAGATGTGCCCATGTTCAAAACATTAATTGGTGAGAAGGTGCTGTTTCATCATTCGGATAATCAAGCCATTGAGGGTGTTTATGACTCGGATATCTTGACCCAGACGGAGACAAAGGTTCGGGCCATGAATGAAGATGATATGGATATGCAGTGGGAATTTACGGAGCGTACACTGCAAACGAAGTATGTACTGGAGCGCTCGTTCGCTATGGAGAAGAGTACAGCGAGTGTACGGCCAGAGGCGTTGAACGGGCATCCAATCTCCACGACCCGAGCTGATTACTTACGTGAAGCGGTAAGGATTGGTGATTATATTAAGGATATCGCGATCACGGGAGATGAGGGCAGCACCGTATCCTGGATCAGCATGGGCATGGATGCGGACGAGAAACTGATCTATAAATCCTCGGAACTGGGTCTATACAATGGGGTCACGGGCATCGCTTATTTCTATCTTTATCTAGGTCAAGAGACGGGTGACGGGAAGTATACGGAGATGGTCGATTTGTGTATCCAGACGGCCTGGGAGATGATTCGCAAAAACATGGACAGAAATATCTCTCTGTTTACAGGTTACGGATCACTTCTCTATTTGTTAGTGCATAAAGCGAAGGTATACTCCCAGCAGGATGTTCACCCGGAACTGCTCGAACTGCTGGATATACTGGATGAGATGATCGAGGAAGATGAGCGGCTGGATGTCATCTCAGGTTGTGCAGGCACATTAATGGCATGCGTGGATTTGTATACGATGTTCCACCTGCCTAAGGCACTGGACATAGCTACAAGATGCGCAGATCGTCTGCTTAAGCTGGCTGGGCCGATGGAACAAGGCTTGGCATGGGTGACATCGGCGATCAATAAAGTGCCCCTTAGCGGCATTGCACATGGAAACGCAGGCATATGTCTGAGTCTTGCCCGTCTGTACCGTGTTACAGGTCACGAACCTTATTTTGAAGCTTGTTTGGAAGGAATTAAATATGAGAAATCGATCTACAGTTCCGAAGTGAACAACTGGAAGGATCTCCGGTTCACGGATGGCAATATGTCGGAAGAACATTATGTCATGTATTGGTGTAATGGCGCACCCGGTTTGGGTATTGCCCGGGTAGGAACAGCACAGGAGTTAAGCTTCCGCGGGCCTATAGATGTGCTGGAAAAAGACATTCGCCGAGCGGTGACCAAGACTATGGAAGATGGTTTCACAGAAGTCAGTTATTCACTATGTCACGGAGATATGGGGAATTTGGAGCTGATCTTGCTCGCAGCCGACTATTGGCAGGATGAAACGTTAGAAGCATACGCTTATCAAATGGCTGATTATATCATGACCAAGGTTAGAGAGGATAACGGTCACTGGAGATGCGGCATTCCGAGTCGTCAACAAATACCAGGACTTATGCTGGGTCTGGCCGGAATCGGATACCAGTTACTGCGGCTGTATAATCGGACACTGCCTTCTGTACTTATGATGGAAGGGCCGGTAAGCCATGAACTGAAGGATGTAGAGCAGGTCACGCAGCAGGATAGAGTGGAGATGGCTTTTACCAGACAGCAGGAGTATACGGCAGAGCCGTCATCTGAACCGGGACAGCATTATGCCTAAACGTTCAGTATTTAGCCGTCTGCGTGGCAAGGCACAGCGAAAAATTCCTGTTAAATTGCAAATGAATCAATACGACTGCGGGCCCAGCTGTTTGCATATGTTGCTTGCGTACTACGGCTATGAAGCCGATTTTACCGATCTGAAGGAACGATTTGCCATGCTGGGGAGCGGTCGTGACGGAAGTTCCATGTTGAAAATGAAGGAGGTAGCCGAAACCTACCATCTGAAAGGTGTAGCCAAAAAGGCACCTGTGCCTTCACTCAGCAATGATTTCTTGCCGATCATCTGTTTCTGGGAGCAACGACATTTTATTGTGCTTGAGGAGATTAAGGCTGGTAAGTTATATACCATTGTTGATCCTGCCATGGGAAGAATGACGATCACTAAACAGGAGTTCGAAGAGAAATATTCAGGTATTTTTCTGCTGGTATACCCGGATGAGGGGTTTGTCCCTTTTTCAGAAAAAAAGATGAGTAAAGTAGCGTATTTCAAAGATTTGATTCGCAGCAACAAAAAGTATTTTGTATGGGCCGTATTGCTTGCCCTGGGATTACAGCTTGTATCGGTGCTTTTTCCGTTCCTGATGCAGGTTTCGATTGATGCGGTAACGGGCAATGAGGGATACTCCATTTTTCCCGTGTTGCTCACCAGTGTGGCTTTATTAACCTTGTTTCAGATCGGTTTTGGATATGTGAAAGATATGTGGATCGTGCGCCTTCAGGAAGTGCTGGATTCGCAGTTAACCACCAATTTTGTGTCCCACATGTTGAAGCTCCCGTATCAATATTTTGAGATTCGCTCTCGCGGAGATCTGATGATGCGAGTCAACAGCAATGTTACCATCCGGGAAATTTTGTCGCAAAAAATGATTTCCACGTTCATCAATTTATTTTTAATTGTGGTGACGTTTACCTACATTGTCATTCAATCACGCATTATTGCGTTCACGTTGCTAGGTATAGGAATAACACAGGTTCTTATTTTTGTATACACGCGCAGCAGGTTCAAAAAACTGACGCAAACTCAGATTGTAGCTCAGAGCTTGGCAGGATCTTTTATGACCGAAGTGTTAGAAGGGATTTCAACAATTAAATCTCTCGGTATCGAGCAGCGCACGGAAGAAAAATGGCGGGAGTTATTTAAACGCCAGCTTGCCACGGTGAAGGAAAAGGCTATTTTTCAAACTCGAGTTAACACGATAACCAATACTTTGAATTTTATGACACCGATGCTCATTTTGCTTGTGGGTTTGTACCAGATTATGCAGGGCAACATGACGTTAGGTATGCTTGTTTCATTCCAGTCTCTGGCTGCACTTTTTTTGGGGCCGCTTAATTCACTTGCCTTGATGCTGAATGAGTTCGTAATGGCGGATGCGTTGCTGGATCGGATTTATGATGTGATTTTGGCAGAAAAGGGTCGGTCTTTTCAGAAGAAACCAAATGAGATGGTGCATGTTGCCGAGCTTCAGGGTGATATTACGATTGACCATGTGAGCTTCAAATATACGGAGTACAGTAGTCCTGTGCTTAATGACATTAGTATGACCATTAAAGCAGGACAGAAGGTGGCTCTCGTTGGCAGATCTGGCTCTGGTAAAAGTACTCTCGCTAAATTGCTAGTGGGGTTGTACACCCCTACACAAGGAAATATTTATTTCGATGGCATTCATGCGGAGGAATTAGATCCTCAACATATTCGTGATCAAGTCAGCATCGTTCTTCAGGATAACTTCGTGTTTAACAATACCGTTTACGATAACATCAAGCTGCATGCGGAAGAAGCAACTGCAGAAGAGGTAATGTTTGCTGCAAAACTTGCCGATATTCATGCAGATATCGAACGCATGCCGATGAAATATAACACGTTAATTTCGGAGGCAGGCTCTAATCTGTCCGGGGGACAGAAACAACGGGTAGCTCTTGCACGGGCGCTTGTGAGCAGGCCCAAAATTCTGCTTTTGGATGAAGCAACCAGCGCACTGGATACGTTAACGGAATCTACGATTGCCGGGAACTTAAGCATGTTGAAATGTACGCAAATTATTATTGCTCACAGGCTGAGCACCATTCGAAATGCCGACACGATCTATGTGCTGGATCAGGGAGAACTTGTCGATGCGGGAACACATGAAGAGTTGGTTACAAGGTGTGACGCGTATCAGAGACTCGTAGGAGAGCAGCTGAATGAGGCCCAGCTCAGACAATATGGATAGAGCATGTTATTTATGAGGTGTCTCTGCTTCGCTGGGCCTGGATAAGAGGGTGTCATTTATAATCAAGCTTTCTTTTTGACACCAGCCGGTGCTCGGAGGAAAGTTTTTTTTATTTTTATATGGAAAAAGTTAGGGCCTAAATGGTACAGCAGTCTTAGAAGCGGGTAATATACACCCAAATATAGGCATGAATCAACTAGGAGAAAAGTTTCAGGAAAACGCTCCTGTGAGCGGATGTGCCTTATGTTGATTTTGTACTATGATGCATGTAACAGGTGAAGGGGGCGCTCTTTACTTACACAGGTTTGAGCCAAAAGGGGGAATTGCTATTCCGCGCACAAAATGGATGAGAAGTTTATTCGCACTGATGATGGTGTTCACTATATTGCTGGGAGGGTGTCAGAAGATGACAGAGAGTGAAAAACAGGCGTTGTACCAGGAAGCTGAGAAGGTTGTGGTGCAGCACTTCAAAGAAAAGTTTGAACTGGATGTGGTCGTTACGAGCAAGGAACTGCTGCCAGAGATGGCGATGTCGCAGATCGGACTGAAGGGGCATGTGAAGGATCATGACGATCAGACCTTTGGCATATCGTACGATTACAAGAAAAAAATCACCAAAAATCTCGTGATTAGTCCCGAGCTCGAGGAAGTCATTAAAGCTAAAGGACATGATCCATACGCCAAATAAAAGGGGAGGTGCAGTGATTGAGTAACGGCAGGAACATTGATGATGAAACGTACAAAACCTTATCGGAGTTAGCCTATCAGGATCAAAAGGCAGGTGACCGTCTGACGGAGCTTCCCGGCTGGCAAGTACTGGAGGGCACAGAGAGTAATAAATTTTCCGGCTTCGATGCCGTAACGTTTTATAATCCGGAGACCAAGGAGGCAGTCATTGCCTATCGGGGAACCGAGGGGAGTGCCTCTCTGGACCGCTCGGTGCCTGATTTCGTGATGGATGCACGCATCGGGGGCGGAGAGTTGATCCGCAAAGGGCAACAAGACACGGCACAATTTGTAGACAACCTGACACCGGATTGGCTCGATAGAGGCGTTCAGAATATCAAAGATTCCACAGGTATTTCCAAAGTGGAGAACTGGGCTGGCGACAGGGTAAGAGATGTACAAAACTGGACGGGCGATCGAGTAAAGGATATCGAAAAGACCTATTCGCCTACGGGCTGGGCTAACCAGATGTATCAGTCGGAAGATTATGCGAACCATATGAAAGAAAAGTATGGCGATCTGAATTTCTCTCTGACAGGACATTCTCTCGGAGGTGGGGATGCGCAGTATGCTTCCGCTTATACAGGTCTTCCTGCGGTTACATTCAGTGCACCTTCAGTGATGGGCAACTTGACTCCTGAGATGCGTCGGCGGGTAGAGGCAGGTGAGTTGGATGGCCAAGTGACGAACTATGCGAGTCCGGGCGATCTGGTCGCTAGCGGAACGTTAGGCGGATATGATCGTCATGTAGGTTCTACGTATTATATTGATTCGAATTACGCAGATGCCAATAATGGTGTAAGTCTGATTGATAAAATCAAGAATACATTTGGCGGAGAAAACTACCACAGCCTGGATCAGTATAACTTCAAAAATGGTTACATTTCCAACGAGTTGTATGATCCGATCACGGGTGAGCGGGTTCGTTATTCGCCACGACTTATGGAGAATCTGGGACCGCTGAGCAAAGCGGTAGGTCCGATGGGGCTGAGAGGCGGTGCCGGCAGAGGAGCGGCTGCGGCGCTGGGATCTGGTCTAATCCAGGTTACCCCGGAGGAACTGAAAAGTGTGGCTTCCCGCTGGAAACAAAATGCCCAGCAGTGCAATGCCGAGTTGAATCAGGTGCGGACACGTATGGCTCAGTATTTACATACAAGCCGTAGCCGCAGACTGGAGCCCATTGTGACTCACTTGGATGCGTCTATCCAGGAGCTGAGCACATGGCATATGAAGCATACGAGCCAGTTCCTGAACTTTATTGAGGAAAAGGCGGAGGCTTTCCGGCAAGCGGATGAGAGTCCGGTACATTTTAACTAGTTATAAATGACAGGCTGGAGAGATAGCATTGAGTATTCAAGGTGAGAACGTGCACTGAGGGGGAGGGAACCACGGATGAGCGGACAATTGCTGGTGGAATTGAATGACCTGCGGATTGCGGAAAAAGAGCTGTCACAGCTACTGGTTCGCATGCAAGCGGATGAGCAGGAGGCAAGGGCGCTGTACAGCCGTCTGAACGATTGGAAAGGACAATCTGCGGATCATACGAGGCAACAGATTGAAGAATTTTTCGCAGGTCTCGCCAAGCGTATCCAATCCATCGAGATGCAGAAGAAAAGTCTGATCCAGTATATTGAATTTATGATTCAAACGGATCAGCAACGTTAATATGCAACGGTGTGCCATATTGCGGATGGCGCATGTATCGTGCACGGCAAGTTATCTGGATTCTAGATATGAGTTAACCAAAAAAGGAGTTTGTAGCATGAACGGGGTTATCCCGTTCGCTGCAAACTCCTTTTTGCATCTTTTTACAATGATCTCCTCGGGTGACCCCGGGTAAGAGAACTGCAGATTAACGCTTTTTGCGGCGAGTAGCCAGTGCGATGCCCAGGAAGGACATGATCAGAGCCAGGATCGATACGATTAACGTTGCTTGTTGTAGCTTCAACGTACCTGCATCGGAATCCGTGTTGTTCGGTTGACCTGTTACCGTATCGGAGAGAGCATCGCCGAGAGTAGTGTCATCATTTTCTTTTTTGCCATCAGTCGCAGTGTCAGAAGCTTTGTCACCTGTCGCAGTGCCAGCAGTACCTGCACTGTCATGCCCATTACTTGATCCGCCTGTTGCGGCATTACCAGCAGATGCCGGATCTTCGCTGATGGTTGTGATGCTGTGAGGAGAGTTTGCCCCCGGCTGGCCTGTCCACTCTACAATGCTGCCATCACTGTAATATTGGAAGGCATCCCATGCCACTTCTGTTTCTGTCTTTGGGTTCTGTGCAACAAAGTTAAACTGTTGGAACTGTCCAGCCAGAATCCCTTGGTTATCTCCATCAATCTCCCAAGTGATCGAGGTTACTTCTTTAGAATCATTTTTCTCAGTTGTGATCTTCCATCCAGACAGTGGCTGATATTGCTTAAATGCAACACCCTCTGGAATTTTGAGTGTAATTTTGGTTGTTGGCAACTCTTTCTCAGACGGTATTTTAATCGTATATGTCTGCCATGCACTCGTTTGTGCGACGGACGGATTTACCGTGACGTGAGCGCTGGCCAAACCGGAGAACAGCAGGAATGCTGCTGCACCTGTTGCCATAGCAGATGTTAATTTGGATACCCATGATGTCTTTTTCAAAATGATAACCCCTCTCATTCTTTCTTATGCAATCGTTGTTAGATACACTTCACTCTTTTAAAAATGGTTTCGTTGTTTACTACGGCTTTGCTGCCTCAATCTTGAACTCGGCATCGAGGGCATCAAGTGACCGAGTTAACGCGTGGACTTGGATACTCCACTTGCCCGGCATAGAGATGTAGTCCTCCGCCTTGTATACGCCCGTATCGTTCTTCGGAATGGTGATCTCATAGATACCCATATCCATATCCAGATGGATCAGAGACAACGTCACCTGTTCGAGATCTTTGACGATACTGCCATCCGCTCGCTTTATGCTGACTTCGAACTGATTTTCTCCCACTACGTTTGGGCTTACCTGGAGTGTTATCACGGAGCCATCATCTGTCGTTTGTGTGCCCTTATAAGGACCGACGGGTGCTGGCTGACCTGGAGACAGATGTGTCAGTACAGCCGCGAGCGCAAGAATGATGGCACCTGTAACCAGTTCAGCCTTTAGACTGCCAGACAACTGCTTACCTGTAGCGGCTCTTGCTCGATTGGCATGTATCAGCGCGAAACCGATCATCACGATAAGTAGCAGAATTTTACCAATCAGAACCAGGCCATATGCTGTTGTGAATAAAGAGTTCAGTAGCGGTGCGGGCAGGATGACCAGACTGCCATAGATACCCGTAGCGATCAAAACGGCTACAGCACCGATACCCCAAACGGTAAATCTCCTTATCGCTGCCCAGTAGACTTCGCCTCGCAATTTTGCAGGCAATCGATTGGTGAGTGCAGGCAGACACACTGCCATAGCGGTGAGAGCCCCGATCCAGAATGCAGCAGCAGCAAGATGTACAAAGTCCATGGCTACAGCAAGCACACGTTGCTCTGCGGCAGCAGGATGCCCCGTCATAGCATGGGTAAGCAGCCAGCCTAGAACCAGCACCAATGATCCGTATGAGGACCAGATTCGCACGCGCAGGGATCGATCCAGATCATAACCGGACAGTAGTGTGACTGCAATCAACATGGCAATCAGCATCTGTAACATCCAGATCTGACCGAAGGAGGTCAGTTTGAGCGCACTGCCTAATAAGGCCCAACTGAATTCGCCGAGATTGACACCTGACTCATAGAGTGTGTTCAGCGGAAGGCTTATTAGTGCGGCAAAGGAAGCAGCAGCATAGCTGATCCAGAGCAATTTGTAGCTACCCGGTGCCTCCATCGGTTCCCGTAGCAGGGAAGCTGGGGCAATTCGCAGTAGCAGGAAGGCGAGCGTACCCAGAATGACGGACAGACCGAGATATTGAATCCAGTCCGTGAATGACACGATCCATTTCAATGGGCCACCGGTGGCACCTGAACCGGACGCCAAATCCTTCAATCCGGCAGGTGCTCCGGTAGGCTCACCGATATGGAACACATACGCTCCAGAGATTGGATGACCATCGGCAGATACGGCCTTCCAATTGACGAGATATGTCCCGTCAGCAAGGCCAGGCTTCAGACCCGTTTCCAGAATGTGCGGGCGTTCTGAGTCAATCTGTACGTCACCATTGTCCGCTTGATTTCCGTCAGGTCCGGTAATTTTAATATCATAAAAGGCCGTCTGCAATGATTCATTAAACTCCAACGTCAGCCGCTGCGGTGCAGTAACGAGCAGTTCATTTTCTTCAGGAGACGCCTTCACGATATAAGCATGAGCAGATGCCCATTGCGGCATCACCAGACAGAACACCAGTAACAGACTGGTGAGCAGCGCCCAGTGACGTTTGCTCCAACGCAGGGTTAAGCTTCTTACTCTCAAAAAATCATCACCCTTGGGTTATAGATTTACAATTATCCATAATTCGTCGTTCACACATAATCTATACCATTATAACTTTGTCCAAAATGAAGGCGTATGACTACATAGGGCTATAAAAAATCATGGATTACTGCATATTTGTGACAAATGCTTGAAATGATGCACATTTATAAGTGGTGCTATTACATAACGCATATCAGAAGTAAATCGTTTTGTGGTAGACTTCCCTATTCTATTCGCTCTGAAACATGTTTTATTTACGAGGCTTGCGCCCGGCAAGCCCGCTCTCTAATGCGTAGCGAGTGAGCTGCACCCGGTTCTCCAGCTGTAGCTTCTGCAGAATGTTCTTCAGATGATTCTTGACGGTCTGATCCGAGATACCGAGCTGCTCGGCAATTTCACGATTGGTGTACCCGGCAGATACCCATTGCAGAATCTCCAATTCGCGAGCGGTTAACGGATTCTCTTGCACATCCTCACTGCGAGGAGCGGGAAACTCCTGCAATATTCGGTATGCTAGCTCCTTGCTCAGCGGTGCATCGTCACTAACAATGGCGCGAAGGTATTCCAGCCAAGTGGAAGGAGATAAATTTTTGCGTAGATAACCTTGGGCTCCTTGTTTCAATGCTTCAAAGAGGTAAGTGACATCATCCGATACGGTGACCATTACGATCATGACGTATGGGAAACGCAGTTTAATCTGCCTTGTTGCTTCGAGTCCATCCATATCGGGCATCTGCACATCCATCAGAATCAGGTCAGGCATCCAGTGTTCGGTTAGCTCAATCGCTTCCTGCCCATTTTTGGCTGTGCCAATGACTTCAAACAGGCTATCTTCGGATAAAATGGTGCATATCGCCTCACGCGCATGTGCGTGATCGTCAACAACGAGTACACGTACCAGTTCCATCAAGTCTGCCCCTTTCCAATGATCATTTGTGTATTACCTGGTGTCGAATCAAGCTGGAATGTCCACCCCATCTGCTCGGCTCGTTCTTTTGTGATTCGTAAACCGTACCGGTCCTTGAACAGCATCGGATCGCCTTGAATTCCAGTACCGTTGTCACGGATATGAACAGACCAGTTAGAGGCATTGCCTTTAGTGTAAACTTCCACTTTGGTGGCATGGGCATGTTTGCGTACGTTAAGCAGTGCTTCCCGAATACAAGCAAGCAGTTCTACCTGCTCTTTGGCCGAGAAGGAAACTTCGGTCAGATTCCATTCTATATCTGCTTCTGGAACGGTATCACTCACGATGGCTTCGACCTGAGCTTGCAAAGCGACGGCTTCAGGATCAGCAACAGGTGAAGGTACATAACGCAACTGAGCAATAGCTTGCCTTACATATGTATTGACTTCGTGCACGGTTTTTTGAATCTCGCGCAGATCCTGCTCATGGCTGGTGCCTGCAAGACTGCGTCCTGCTTTGTCAGTCTTTACCGAGAGCAGGAATAGCGATTGTGAAATGCCGTCATGCAGTTCCCGGGCAAGCTGGTCACGCGCTTCAAGCGCCGTTTTGGATGCTCGCTCTTGTTCGAGGGCAGCTCGGGCCCCTTCTAACATCAGGAACAAACGGCTTAGCAGTGTCACGCTGACAAGATATACAATTACAGGTGTCAACCAGTTTCCGGCATCCATCGATAGATAAGGCATCAGAAACTGATGGCGAATATATTCCCACAGTCCCACGGTGATGGTGGGAATTAGCAGGATCATCCATTTGATCTGTTTATAGGACATATATACATAACTCCTTTTAAGGGCTGGATACATCATACTGTAGCAGGTTGTACCTTTTCCACAATGAGGGTAATGGGATCATTATAACGCAACCTTGTCCAAGACCCTAGTCCGGGCTGTTTACAGGAAATGGGGGAGCATCATGGAGTATTTAGAAGGATATCTAAGAACACAGAGGGGTGAAATACTGTCACGCTAGGTGAGGGTTGATGTGCTCTGCTCAGGAGGGCTCTGCCCGTTTTCGCTATGAGGGAAGGTCCTCTATACTTATATAGAACGCAAAATCATTACAAAACATGTTAAGGAGTGACGCAGCAACATGAGTCAAGAAGTATTGGAACGTCGCAGTGAATTGCTCAAGAAGAACATTCACCAGATGCTTGTTCAAGACAATCAGCACGGGATCAGTCGCCAAGACAACATGTTTTTGCAACAGATGATCAAAGAGTTACATCAGACCTCGCATGAACTGAATACGATGAGTAACGAAGAGTCTTCACAAGACTGAACTGGCCCCTGATGCATTCGATGAATCAAATCACACTTCACATCACGATGAAAAATGAAAATGGCGCTATCCCTCATGGGATAGCGCTTTGGCGTTTATACATATATCAGACTACTGCAATAGTTGATGAGCCGCTCGTTTCTCGATATACCGAATGAACAACTCCGCGAGTTCCGGGTCAAATTGCGTACCTGAACATGCCCGCAACTCCTCTATGGCCTCATCCACATTTTTGGTTTTCTGATAAGGTCGCTCGGTGGTCATGGCATCAAAGGAATCGATCACGGTCAGCATCCGGCACAGCTTAGGAATTTCATGCCCCTTCAGGCCGTAAGGATAGCCATGGCCGTCATAGCGCTCATGATGCAATTCAATATACGGAATCAGATCGGCGAAGCGATCATTCGTCATCACCATTTTTTTGCCCCAAGTCACATGACCCTTGATGGTATCCCATTCCTCGCATGTCAGCTTTTCTCTTTTGTTCAATATAGACCAGGGGATCTCCAGCTTGCCAATATCGTGAATCAGCGCCCCAAGCACGAAACGCCGCTTTTCTGCATTGTCCAGTTTCAGCACTTCGCTAATATCGAGCGCGTATTTATAGACCCGTTTGGAATGTTTGAACGTATCCATATCCTTGTATTGAAACAGGTTCAGCTGCTGCTCGATGTCGCGGACGTCTTGAACCAGATCAATCTCGTGCTCCATACCGTCATTGCTACCATAGCGATGTACGTTGTTTTTGCCTTGCTTCTTGGCATAGTAAAGCGCTTTGTCCGCCTGATCCACCAGTTGAGACTTGTTATACATATCCACTTGGTATGCAGCAATTCCGGCAGAGAAAGAGAGACAGCCATGCGGTAAAACCTCTACCCCTTCAAAAGGGGTATCATTCAGTTGTTTGCGTAACTTATTCATAAATCTGTAAGACTCATCGAGTTCCATGCCTGGCATGAGCAACGTGAATTCTTCTCCACCATATCGAAAAGCGGTAACGGATGTGCCTTCGGTCTTGCGAATGAGAAAATCCCCAAGCAACGCCAGCAGGCTATCACCTTGAAGGTGACCGAACTGATCATTATATTTTTTGAAATCATCAATATCAAGCAATCCCAGACAGAGGGGCGTTCCTTGCGTACGAGCTTTGTTTAGCTCCGTTTCCAGCATGCTCTCGAAATAGCTATGGTTGAACAATCCTGTACGCTGATCCGAGTTTGCCTTTTCTTCAATGGACTGGTACATGATGAACAGTTGCTTGAACGCATGAGATAACAAGATGCTGAGGCTGAGATATAAAAATAGACCAAGGACACCGTTATGTACAACCAAAATGGTAAGCACAAGCGCCAAAATAAGTGTACAGAGGTAGACCAGGAGGGATTCGGTTACGAATGCCCGTTTCATCTGCTGTAATGCATCTTTGGTTGAAAAATGAAAGAACAATCCTAGCGTAATGGTATTAATAATAAAATAGGCAGCCAGCGCTGCAACATATGGAATCAGGTTGTAACTATCAATCGCTCCGACCTGACCACCTGTCCATTCGAACACAGTGGCGGCTCCGGTGATCATGAGACTATAGATACTGAAATTGACAACATGTTTCCACCAGGCAAGCTTGCGGTCTTTAATTAATAAAATGATAGAAATCGGCAACAACACCGAGAGGCTGAATGCCCCGCCAAACATAAATATGCAGGCCAGATACACAGAGGAATCCATCGATTGCTGGTTACCCTTCGGGGGAATCTGGAACGTAAAATAGTCGAGGATGAGCGCGGCTCCCAGCATGGTATAAACCATGACCCAATCGGTTGTAGTCAGATGTACATAAGACCACTGGTTCATATAGATAAAAACGCCAACCCCTGTGCAGCTAAGCAAAATAACATACATCATGCTTCGATCTGCTTTTCGGATAAGGTTACGAATAAAGTTCATAGAAAATCTCCTGCTTGGATTTAGTCAACTCGTGATGTTAGGTATAAACGAAAGGTGCAGTATCACGACATCTTATAAAGATAACAGACTCCTGCTCGATGCATTTATATTGGTTATTGTTGTATAGGTATATACTATATATTTTTTAACATAACAAGATCGCTTCCAAAAATCCAGCAAGAAAAAACAGGCCGCTCGCAGCCTGTTTGTCTGGTGTGGCAGCAGAACCTAACCGCCAAGCTTGTATCCCGAAGTAAGTGCTACAACGACAGACGCTACGATGATGGCGTTGATAACAATGCGGGAATATTTAATACCCTCGAATTTCTTCATGGAAAAGACCTCCCTTCCTTGGAGTCTGGTCCGATGCTCACCCAATTCTCACTGGGTTTGATATGTTTCTGCGGACGATATATCTTCTTTGCCCCGATTCACCATCATGTACTGGATAAACAGGAATATGCCAACATTCATCACGACATCACCAATGCTGATGACCTGTGTTCGTGGGTATGGACTCGATAGCGGGATGATGTCGCCGAGAAAAGCAAGATGGGTTGATGCGTCCATCATATAATGCTTGGATACGGCGGTGCCTTCCCGAAGCAGATCGACATAATAAGGCCCAAGCACAGCAGAAGCTTCAACGGAGACGGGCATGCGTCCACCATTAAGAGCCATCACGATGAAGTTGAGAAACACCCCGATCCAGATCAGCGTGAACCCCCGATGATGTCTGTTGAGCCATAAAAAGATGAGGCCGGTGATATAAACAGCGACAAACAGATAACCATTAATGGATGCTACCCAGCTCAACCGCTCCTGCATATAGAAAATGCCAAACTGGAAGAGTAACAGTAGAGGGAAGATCCAGCCGCCGCGTAGCTGCAGTGTTGCAAACTGGTTGAGTCCATAACGGACCCCACCCCTGAATAGACCAACAATCAAGCCGATCAGAATACCGTCGTATACCATGATTAACCCCTGTTCTTGCGGACGTGCGCAACGATACTTGCGTGTTTGTGTACATAAGAAATTCGACCTGATATTGGCAATTCCTGCATGGTCAAAATGATTTTTAAGAAGAATTTTGTAAAAGCATATATAAAAGCCGTCTTCCCGAAAAATAGAGGTCGAAACCTGAATCCGAATCGGTGAAGACGGCTTTATATTTTGCTAAATAATGATCATTTCAGTCAAGTGTTTATCTAGGTCGATATTTACTCGGAACCACCATTCAAGTAATTAAAGAAAGGTTGATCCACCCAGAAGTTGTATGAGGTGATGTTTGCTTCAGGAGCCAGCTTGCGGAATCCTTCCTGAATAGCCTTGGCATTTTCTTTAAGTGAGAAAGATTGGGCATAATAATGACCAAGCGTAATTTTGTTGTTTGTAATCACTGGGAAATTAGCCAGTGCGGTTGGTGAGTAATACAGCGGCTGCCACCAGGAGTTGATGATCAGTGGAGATTGGCTGTTGCTGTTCTTTTTAGCAAATTTCAGAACGATGTCGTTGAAACGGGCTTTGTCCGCCGTGTTGTTAAATTCAAACTGAATGTCATATTCCTTCGCATAAGCGATGTAATTACCATTCTCAATCTGCGTAACTTTGTAGTCTGGTGTTTCTTTCGGCTCGCCCCACTCTTTCAAATAGATAAAAGCAGATGTCTTCGGCTGGAATTGTACATCGGCATCGATGCCTTCGCTACGAAGCAGGCCAATCAACTGTACTGCATGATTAATGCTGTCATGACCATAAGTTAACGTCAGTTCATCGATAAAGTTGGAGTCGAAACGGCTATCCTTCAGGTTGTAACCTGTAACGAGATCCTCACGTAGCGCCTGATCTACAATCTTTCTCAGTTCCGGAGCTTCAATCAGATCTGCTGTGCGATATGCAGCATAGAGCTTGGAGTAGATATCTGCATCATTGGAGCGTCCGATTTCATTTTTATATTTACCTTGGCTGATCAACACACGTCCAAGCAAAATGTTCGCTGCATCCTTGCTTGCTACGCCGCCCTTAACCAGAGCGGGATACAGACTCTCCGGAACAAGTCCTGTATCAATGGCCGCGGCCAGTTCTTGTCCAGCTTGTCCTTGCAAACGATTCGACTTGATGCCTGCTTTGGCAAGGGCCTTCGCTGTTTTGTCCGCAGGATAGGTGTAAGCGAGTTCTTTGAAACCAGCTGCCTTGACGGCGAGGAATACCGCTGTGTAAATGCTCAGTTGATCTTTCGCACGTACCTCCGTTGTTGATAACACACCGTTGTTGAACAGCGCAACAGCTGCCTCGTAGGCGTCGTCACCCGATTTCAGATCGCTGAAGGCAGGTGCCTTTGTGGCATCCGTACTTGTAGTGGAGGCGGAACTTGCTTGCGTAATGGCTGCTATGGCTTTGATAAAATCACCCTTGGATGATTGCTGTGGCAATTGGACACCGTACTTGGCTTGCAGGAATTGAGCGAAATCTGCTGCACTCTCTGTGTAGCCAGCTGGTGCTGTTGCTGCAGGGGTGTTCACTTGTAGCGTTTTAGGTGCAACTGGCGTTGCGGATGCTGCAGAAGCAGAAGCGGGCAGACTGAGACTGCCGAGGGTTACCGGAGCGGCGAGCAGGGCTGCCAGCGTAATCTGGGTGATCTTTTTCAAATGAAAAGCCTCCTTAAAATAGGTTAAAAATGATAGGTGAATGAAATATAATCCTGACAAATCCTATCAGAATATAATAATTTGATTGACTTTAGCACGGAGTCGCGCCAAATGTCAACGGAAAAAAGCCAGTTATAATGCGGTTTCCAGAGTATGGAAACCAGTGTTGTTACGATGATCTTCCATATGAGTGTATACGCTGAAAGTTTTATTGACAAGGATCGACATTATCCGCTAGGATAATAAAAAAGATTATTGAAAAGGGGAATTTTCAAAATGAAAAGAGGTTTATCGTTCGTCTTATCAATTGTTATGTTGTCTATTTTGCTGGCCGCTTGTGGGAAATCAGCTACTAAAGACGAACAATCCGCTCAAGGCGGCGATTCTGAAAAATCCCTGCGAATGGCACTGGTACTTCCTGAAAAAATAGGGGTCAACCCTTTCTTTGTACAAATGGATGAAGGCTTCAAAAAAGCAGGTAAAGAGTTCAAGGTGGATACCAAAACGATTGAATCAACAGACCCTGCAGCATTCGAGCAAAACCTGCGTGCAGCTGTTGCTGAGAATTATGATCTGATTATTACAGCAACGTTCCAGGCAGAAGATGCACTCAAAAAGGTTGCTGCCGAGAATCCAAACAAGTCGTTTGCGATTGTAGACACAGCGATTGATCTGCCTAACGTTCGTAGCGTTGGTTTCCGTGAATATGAAGGAGCGTACCTGCTGGGTGCTGCTGCCGGACTTTCCACGAAAACGGATAAAGTGGGTATGGTCGCTGCAATGGACATTCCTTTGATTAAGAAATATACAGAAGGTTTCAAAGCAGGTCTGGAGTCGGTTAATCCAAAAGCAGAATTCCTGGTGAACTATGTTGGTGGTTTCAATGACCCGGCTAAAGCGAAAGAATTGGCACTGGTGCAATTCGGCAAAGGTGCTGACTTCATCGCAGGTGCATCTGCTGTAGGTGATCTTGGGGTGTTCGAAGCGGCAAAAGAAAAAGGCTTCTACACTTCTGGACAAGATACAGACCGTACAGTAGAAGATCCGGAGCATATCGTACTGTCCCAGTTGAAATCTACGGATACTGTGGCTTATGAGACCGTGAAAGATTTTGCAGAAGGTACATTCAAAGCAGGCGCAGTGAACTACGGCTTGAAAGAAGACGGTGTAGGCCTGACATACGTCACGCGTGACAGTGAGTCTCCATTGAATGCATTTGTTGGTCAAGAAGTTATCGACAAAGTTAAAGCGATCAAGGATGACATCGTATCCGGTAAAATTGTAGTTAAAGATCCATTGCAACAATAGTAAGGATATAAATCACTTCTTATATATGATCTGAAATATTTCATATGAAGAATGAGCAATGAATTGACGGATGTGTAATCCATCTAGTTAGCCGGCTGCCCAACCAGGCAGCCGGTTTTGCTACTGTTACAGTGACCATATATGTTGAACTTAACGTTTACACCATAACGGAGAGGACAGAAGAAACCTGGAGAAGCGAAGTGGTTGCCTGAAAGCTTTCTGCAAGAAAGCTACATCGTAAGCATAAGCTTATCCCCGGATTTTCTCCTTTATAAAAGGGAGTTCAAAAAAATCCGGGGATAACAGCGATCGAAAGGTTGTTCTGTCATCGGAGTGCCCAGTGTAACCATTTCACGTTGAACTTATATTAACCGAGAGGAGCGAACGCAAGATATGCTGTTGGAGATGGAGCAAATTACGAAGAAATACGGTAGCTTCACGGCGAACAAGGATATCCATTTTAATCTTCGCGAGGGGGAGATTCATGCTCTCGTCGGGGAGAATGGAGCAGGGAAAACGACGCTAATGCGTATGCTGTACGGGATGGAGCAACCGACAACAGGCACGATTAAAGTCCGTGGGCGCGAGGTAAGCTTTGCAACACCATCTCAGGCTATGGCGAGCGGGATTGGCATGGTGCACCAGCATTTCATGCTGTTTCCATCCTTTACGGTAGCGGAGAATATTGTCATTGGACGTGAACCTGCGGCGGCAGGGGTATTTGATCGAAAAAAAGCGGCAGCTCAGGTCGATGAATTGGGCAGACAATACGGCATGCCGGTCGACCCGTGGAAAAGAGTTGGAGAATGTCCCCTGGGTATGCAACAACGTGTAGAAATTCTTAAAGTGCTGCATCAGGGAGCAGACATCATTATATTGGATGAACCTTCGGCGGTGCTTACTCCGCTTGAAGTGAAAGAACTGCTGGCGAATATGAAATCGCTCGCGAAGCTGGGCAAAACCTTTGTCATCATCACACACAAGCTGCAAGAGGTTATGGATGTCGCGGATCGAATCACCGTACTTCGAGATGGACAAGTCACAGGTACATTAGAAGCGAAGGATACCGATGTAGAGGAGTTGTCACGTCTGATGGTCGGGCGTGAACTGGTGCGAATGGACAAACCCGCATCGGTTCCGGGTGAAGCTGTGCTTCAGGTGGAAGCCGTTCAACTCTCGGGAGCCAAAGACCGCTCTGCACTTAATAATATTCATATGAAGGTTCGCAAAGGTGAAGTGGTCGGGATAGCGGGCATCTCCGGTAACGGTCAATCCGAATTGATTCAGGTGATTGCCGGGTTGCGGAAGCCCGATGGAGGCCGAGTGCTTCTATCCGGACAGGACACGACCAATTGGCCGGTACGCCGGATTCGTGAGCATGGTCTCGCCCATATTCCGGAAGACCGCTATATGTGGGGGGCAGCGAAGGACGCCAGCGTGAAGGAGAACGGACTGATGGGGCACCATCATCGTCTGCAAAAGCGGGGCATGGTCAAGGCCAGAGCAGCCAAAGCAATGGTGGAAAGCTGGATCAAACAGTTTAGCATCAAGACAGGCTCGGCGGAAACAAAAGCCCAATTTCTATCGGGCGGTAACTTGCAGAAGCTGATTGCTGCACGTGAATTTGCGCAGGATACACCGTTTCTGATTGCAGCAGAGCCTACACGTGGGGTAGATATCGGTGCAATGGAGACTATTCACGCGGAATTGTTGCGCAAGCGGAATGAGGGAGCAGGTATCCTGTTGATCTCATCCGAGTTGTCAGAGATTTTGCAATTATCGGATCGCATTATCGTGATGTATGAAGGCGAGATTGCCGGAGAACTTCCGGCAGCGGAAGCGACAGAAGAACAGATCAGCTTGCTGATGGCAGGAGGGAAAGAGCGGGTATGAATCGGGTAAAAGAAACACTTCGCGGACTTGTGCAGCCGCTACTTGCCGTATTGATTGGCTTGCTCGCCGGTGCGATCGCCATTCTGGTCGTTGGCGGCAATGTCATAGATACGTATGCCGAGATGTGGAAGGGTGCCTTCGGTAACTTCTACTTCTTCACCAATACATTGGCACGTGCCACGCCGATTATTTTGGCGGGTCTGGGTGTTGCACTGGCATTCCGCGCCGGATTTTTCAATATGGGTGCGGAAGGCCAGATGATTCTGGGCGGACTCAGTGCGGCGCTCACGGCGCTTTATCTGCCAGGGCCGGGCTGGTTCGTATGTATTGCTGCCATCTTGGCGGGAATTATCGCCGGCGGTGTGTGGTCCCTTTTTGCAGGGTGGCTGGATGCACGCTTTGGCATGAACCTTTTGATTACCACACTACTGCTTAACTATATTGCGACGTATTTTGGTGGATATATGGTTTCGTATCCATTCAAAGATAAGACAGGATCAGCAGCGATGGCGCAGACACCAATGATTGATCAGAGTGTCTGGCTGCCGAAGCTATTTCAGGGTATGGGACTGCACGCGGGTTTCATTATAGCGATTATAGCGGCGATGGTGATCTACTGGTTTACGCATAAAACGGTGACGGGTTATGAAATTCGTATGCTGGGTAGCAATCCGTCTTTTGCGGCTTATGGCGGTGTTCGCCGGATTCGTATGATGATGCTGTCCATGGTCATTAGTGGTGGACTTGCAGGTCTTGCGGGTGCTGGCGAAGTGCTAGGTACGCAGTATCGTTTCCTGGATGGCTCGTTATCCTCGGCAAGTTATGCGTGGAGCGGCATCATGGCTACATTGCTGGCGCGCTCGCACCCACTGGGTACAGCTGTAGCGGCTATTCTGCTCGCGGCATTACAGACAGGGGCGATGGGCATGGAGCGGAATACGGATGTCCCTCTGGAAGTTGGTAGCGTAATTCAGGCTGTCTTGACACTGTTTGTCTCGGCACAGATCGGTTATTCCTTCCTGAAGCGGAGAAAGGAGAAAAAGTCCAATGCAACAACTGTTTGATGCAGCCATGTTTGGCTCAACCTTGCGGATTATGACGCCGATTCTGCTCGCAGCACTTGGCGGGGCTTTATGTTCGCGCGTCGGTCTGTTTAACGTGGGTTTGGAAGGACTGGTGCTGATCGGGGCATTCTCCGCGATTGTGGGCAATTACTTGTTCGGCAATGTACTCTTGGCAGTACTGTTTTCGATTATTATCGTGATGCTGTTCTCGGCGCTTTTTGCATTTATAAGTATTAATCTCAAGGCTAACGCCATCGTCGTCGGTATATCGTTGAACTTTCTGGCGGCGGGACTCACGACCTTTGCCCTGCGGGCAATCTTCGACGTAAAAGGTGCATACTATGATAAAAATATGGTGGGCCTCCCGAAATTGGACATTCCGCTGATTAAGGATATTCCTTGGGTGGGCACGGTGTTATCTGGTCATAGCCCACTCGTATATCTAGGCATTATGATTGTTATTGCTTTACAGTTCTATCTATTTAAAAGTGTATCCGGCTTCCGTCTGCGTTCCGTGGGCGAGAATCCGATTGCAGCACAGAGCATTGGCATCAAGGTACGCGGCATTCAGTATGGTGCTGTACTGATGTGTGGTGTATTGTGTGCACTGGCTGGAGCGCAGCTGTCCCTTGGTCAGGTGACGATGTTCACCGAAGGCATGACCGCAGGTCGCGGCTTCATCGCTTTGGTTGCTACGATGCTGGGACAAGCCAACCCGCTTGGGGTGATGGGGTCTAGTGTACTCTTTGGATTCATGGAAGCACTCAGTATTCGTCTGCAAGGCTTCTCTCTGCCGACCCATTTCACCATGATGTTGCCGTATATTGTAACACTGGTGGCGATGTTCTTTTTCAAAGACCGGACGTATGCGCAGGATGCATTGAAAGCAGGCGGAAGCTCACGTTAATTGTAGCAAAGGAGGAATCAGGGACGTGCATAACAAAGCTGAGCGTTTGAAAAAAACCAAAACACCGTCACCGAAAGCTGGCGCCGATTACGGAGATCGGTTGCCGCCAGGTCAGGTGCTGACGGAGAAATTCCCGATTTTGCATGAAGGGGAAGTGCCGGAGTATGACCTTTCCACTTGGGATTTGAAGGTTTTTGGTGAAGTCGAAGAAGAGAAGGTGTTCTCTCTGGCTGAGCTTCAAGCGATGCCGCAGGTGAACATGGTAAGTGATATTCACTGCGTTACCCGCTGGTCAAAATTTGATACACCGTGGGAGGGTATCCGCTTCTCGGAATTCATGAAGCTGCTGGGGGTTAAACCAGAAGCGAAGTACGTCATGATTCATGCGGACCATGATTATGAGACCAATGTGCCACTCGAAGAACTGATGCATGGTGATGTATTGCTTGCGTTCAAATATAACGGCGAGCCACTCACACCGAAGCATGGATTCCCACTGCGACTGGTTGTGCCACAGCTGTATTTCTGGAAAAGTGCAAAGTGGGTGCGTGGGCTGGAGTTTATGACAGAGGATCGCAACGGCTTCTGGGAAAGCAATGGTTTCCACCATTTTGCCGATCCGTTCAAGGAACAGCGTTTCTCGGGTGAGGATCTGCCGATTCCTGAGGATGAGTGGACGAAGAAGGAGTTTGATTAAGATGTTGATGCCGATTTTGCAGATTCATTCGGAAGATATGCCAGAGTATGCTATCGTGTGCGGTGATCCGGCTCGTGCGGAGAAAATTTCCCGAAAGTTGGAGAATGCCAGAGAGCTCGCGTTCAGCCGCGAATATCGCACATTTGTAGGTGAGTATGAAGGCATTCAGATGGCCGTGGTTAGTCATGGGGTAGGTTCACCGGGTGCAGCTGTGTGCTTCGAGGAATTGATTCGCGCAGGAGTGAAAACCCTGATTCGTGTAGGCACAGCAGGCTCATATACAGCCGATTATCCAGCAGGTAGCGTTATTGTGAGCACTGCAGCTGTACGCTCCGATGGGCTGACACGTCAGCTAGTACCAGATGGCTTCCCCGCGGTGGCGGATATTGATGTGACCAGCGCATTGGTTGCTGCTGCACGTGAGACAGGCAGTGGTAAAGGTGAGGCTGTGAGTGGTAAGGCAGGAACAGAAGCTGGAGCAGCATCATTTACAGGTGTGGGGGCTACCAAAGTTGGCGTGGGAATCACAGTAACACTGGATGCATTCTTTACAGGGGTAGAGGAGATTCCACACCGTAAATACAAGCAGGCTGGAGCACTTGCCGCCGAGATGGAGATCGCTGCACTCTATATCGTAAGCACCTTGCGTGGTGCACGGGCTGGAGCCATTGTAGCGATTGACGGCTTCGCAGACAGTGATCTTGCTGCCGAGTATGATCCGCATACCGATGCGGTCGCTAAGGCTGTGGAGCACGAGATCAATGCAGCGCTACGCGCACTTGCTACACTTGCTCGCCAAGATCAGGCGACAAGATAGCTTAAACATAATGTGAACGTCCACTGAGAGTGGACATTTTGTCAGACGTCCTTCTACGGTCATGAATATGGCCGGGGGGCGTCTTTTTTTACATCGAGGAAAGTTATTCTATCATCGGAGTGCAGTGTGTAAGAACTTTTGTTCAGCTGATGTAGTCAGAATGATTTTGAAATCATTGGGTAATTATATACAGGAACAGAATCCAACATGAGATTGCAAAAGGAGGATTTACACGATGACACAGAACAATCAACCTCAGGATGAAGCAAAACTTCGCAATAAACTGGATGAAGATGGCGACTCCTTGATGGAGAAAAAGAAGATCTTGAATGGCGTGGACATTGAGCCACAGGCGGATGATTGGGCAGCTAAACCATCACCGGTTGCTTATAACGAAGAAATCAATACAACCTCCAAAAAATAGTATTAATCGACAGAGCAGGTACCTTAGGGTATCTGCTTTTTCGTCCTAGTATAATATTATAAATACATAATAAGGAAAGGTGGAGGGAACAAATATGAAGAATACCATACAGATCCGAAATGCACAGCTTGCTGACTATCCTGGTGTATCTACGTTGTTGGATCAATTACACGAGTTACATGTACAGGCAAGACCGGACATTTACAAACCTTTGCACCCCAGGCTTGGGGAAAAGGAGTACACCGATTGGCTTGCGAAGGATGATCGTTACCTCTATGTAGCGGAACACGTAGAGGCTGGTAAAATTGTCGGCTTCAGTAGCGCACAGCTGAGCATCATTCAGGATCATTCGCTTTTTGCGGATCGCAGGATGTTATACCTCCACGAACTCGTGGTGGATTCAAGTCACCAAGGACATGGAACAGGCAAACGATTAATGCAGACCATGTTGGATCTGGGAAGAGAGCTTCAGGCGGACCACTTAGAATTAACGGTTTCTACATTCAACTCGCATGCACAGGCTTTTTATGAACAGATGGGGCTAAGGGTGCGTAGCAGCAGACTGGAGTTTTCATTGTAATTGTAAGTCGAGTAGTGGAATAAATCTGAGCATAAAAACTACATACACAAAATGTTCGATAATAAAATAAAATAAATCCTTGAATACCCCATGGGGGTATGTTAATCTGAATGAAGAACGAAAGAAAAGGGGTGTTATGATGGAACATCAAAGCCATCCCGAAGAGCCGGTATACACTGCGGAACATCAGTCCGAGCAACAAGCGGATTCATGCCACGCCGTGAACCTCGATAAAGACGGCAAGCCCATTCGTAAAAGCCACCATTCGCAGGAGATGAAGGGCAACCTGATCTCTCGTTTGAACCGGGTCGAGGGTCAGATTCGCGGCATCAAAGGGCTGATTGATAAGGACACATACTGTGATGATGTGTTAACCCAGATCGCTGCAGCACAGTCTGCGCTCAATTCGGTAGGCAAGCTTTTGCTGGAAGGGCATATGAAGAGCTGTATTGTGGAACGTATTCAGGCCGGCGAACACGAAGTCGTGGATGAATTACTGGTTACCGTTAGAAAACTGATGAAGTAATGTGCAGATGATAAACTATATATTTTGAACTAATCGTTTACACAGAAACGGAGTGCCCATGTAAATAATCTTTAGTTCAATTTATATAGTAAATACGAACATACTCAATCGAGGAGGAATGAAACATGTCTAATGTTACGTTGAATGTCAAAGGGATGTCTTGTAATCACTGTGTAAAGTCCGTTGAAGAAGCGGTGAAAAATGCGGGTGCAAATGGTCAGGTGGATCTGGCAGCCGGAACAGTAGCTGTAGAATATAATGAGCAGGCGGTTACAGTAGATCAGATCAAAGCCGCAATTGAAGATCAAGGATACGACGTTGTTTAATTGATTCGAGAGAAGTTCATTAACGAAAGATGGCAGTACAGGCTTAAACCTCTTGATTCTCAGTTGAACTTGATTATACAAGGGAGGGTTTAAGCCTGATTTTCCGTCCTGAATATACCCCTATAGGGTATATAAAACGTTCGAAAGGAGCTAACATGATGACAACGGGCGCATCTGAAAATATAGAACCTGTACCAACTCCTGTACCTGTGGAGAATTCAGGTCTCAAGACAACCTTGCACATTACGGGTATGACCTGTGCCGCATGTTCTACACGTGTGGAGAAGGGGTTGTCCCGCATGGAAGGCGTACATGAAGCTAATGTGAACCTTGCCATTGAACAGGCAACCATCTCGTATGATCCCAAAACGACCAGTGTGAACGCATTACGGGACAAAGTCGCGGCACTTGGCTATGGTACGGTGACAGAATCCGTCGATCTGGATATTACGGGAATGACCTGTGCGGCCTGCTCTGCACGTATTGAGAAAGGACTGTCACGACTACCGGGTGTTATTCAAGCTAACGTTAATCTGGCGCTAGAGACAGGGCATATTGAATATGCTGCCGGTACCCTCAAGCCATCTGATATTACAGCCAAAATCAAACAGCTGGGTTATGGCGCTGAAATGCAATTAACACAGGAGGAATCGACCTCTGTTCGGGAACGGGAGCTACAGCGTAAGAAATGGAAATGGATGATCTCCGCACTCTTGTCCATTCCGTTATTGTGGGCAATGGTTGCCCATTTCTCCTTTACATCGGGCATTTATGTACCTGAGCTGTTTTTGAACCCATGGTTCCAGCTGTTACTGGCGACACCCGTGCAATTTGTGATTGGATGGCAGTTCTATGTAGGTGCATATAAAGCGCTTCGCAATGGTAGTGCTAACATGGACGTACTTGTGGCACTCGGAACAAGCGCCGCCTTTTTTTATAGCCTGTATCTGACGCTCACGAGCGGGTACTTACCTGATGCCAGTATGGGTCAGAGTATGGATCATGGTGCAATGGGAACGGGTATAGGAACTGCTGCAGGCTCTACCGCTATGCCGATGGTGGAGTTGTATTATGAGACAAGTGCGATTTTGATTACGTTGATTTTACTTGGAAAATGGTTCGAGGCTGTGGCGAAAGGGCGCTCTTCACAGGCGATTAAAAGCTTGATCGAACTCGCTCCCCGTGAAGCACGTGTTATCCGTGACGGACAGGAAGTTTTGATTCCGGCTTCCTATGTAGCCGTTGGTGATCTGGTTCTGGTAAAGCCTGGAGACAGCATTCCGGTGGACGGTATCGTAGAAGAGGGTCAATCCTCTGTCGATGAATCCATGCTGAGTGGAGAAAGTCTACCTATCGATAAAAAGCCTGGCGATCCCGTCACGGGTGCAACGCTGAACAAAAATGGTGTTCTTCGTATTCAGGCGACCCGAGTTGGCTCAGATACGGCTCTATCGCAAATTATTAAAGTGGTCGAACAGGCACAGGGATCAAAAGCACCTATTCAGCGGATTGCCGATGTGATCTCAGGAATATTTGTGCCTATTGTGGTGGGGATTGCTGTACTGACCTTTTTGATCTGGTATCTGTTTGCAAGTCCGGGGGACTTCGCCGGATCGTTGGAAAAAGCGATAGCTGTGCTCGTTATCGCCTGTCCATGTGCGCTCGGGCTGGCGACACCGACCTCTGTCATGGCTGGTTCAGGTCGTGCGGCGGAATATGGCATTCTGTTTAAAGGCGGTGAACATCTGGAGTCAGCCCAGCAGATTCAGACGGTTGTGCTCGACAAAACAGGAACCGTTACCCAAGGCAAGCCTGTATTAACTGATGTTATTGCTGCACCCGGCTGGACAGAATCAGAGTTGCTTAAGCGTGTTGGAGCGGCAGAGCAAAGCTCGGAGCACCCGTTAGCCGAGGCGATTGTGAACGGTATTCGGGAGAAAGGTCTGCTTTTGGAGTCAGCTGCATCGTTTGAGAACATCCCTGGTTATGGTGTCCGTGCAACGGTATCTGCTGAAGAGATTCTCGTGGGAACACGCCGCTTGCTGGCAGATGCGAACGTAGAGGTACCGGAGGAAGGCATACAGCAGATGAGCGCTTTGGAGGAACAGGGCCGTACGGCTATGCTGGTTGCTTCTCAAGGCCAGTGGGCGGGCATCATTGCGGTGGCGGATACGATCAAGGATACTTCTCGGGAGGCCATTGGACGGCTTCAATCTATGGGAATCGATGTCATTATGATTACGGGAGACAATGAACGAACAGCTCGTGCGGTAGCAGAGCAAGCGGGCATCCAGAACGTTTTGGCAGAAGTTCTCCCGGAAGGCAAGGCGGCCGAAGTGAAAAAATTGCAAGAGAGTGGCCGAAAGGTTGCCATGGTTGGAGATGGCATCAACGATGCCCCCGCACTGGCTACAGCCGATATCGGAATGGCGATTGGAACCGGAACCGACGTAGCGATGGAAGCCGCAGATATTACGTTGATGCGTGGTGACTTAAACAGCATTGCAGATGCCATCGAGATGAGCCGCCGCACGATGGGCAATATCAAGCAGAATCTATTTTGGGCACTTGGCTACAATGTGATTGGCATACCGATCGCGGCCGCGGGATTTCTGGCTCCGTGGCTGGCGGGGGCTGCAATGGCATTCAGCTCGGTGTCGGTTGTGCTGAACGCCCTGCGGTTGCAGCGGATGAAGCTTGCTCGAACGAAGTCATAAGATAAGAGATTAACACTTGGGTAATAAGAGCTATGTAACAGATCAATGATGATCCTTTAAAATGCGCGGCTCGCTTCAAGGCGAACTGCGTATTTTTTACGCAAAAGCGGTCATAAGCTAACCAAGATTAACACTCATGAAAATAAACCCAGCTTCATTCATGAAAATGCGGGCCGAATTTTCTGAATATTACGAAAGTATATTGACAATAAAGACATATGCCTATAAAATTTAAACGATCGTTTGATTCAAACGGATGTTTAAATCAAATTTGAACTATTTTGAAGATGGAGGAACCTAATTATATGTTGCAAGCTCTACGTACATTGTTTAAAAAACCACCAGTGATCATAGGCATTGTTACTGCACTGATGTTTCAGGTTATTTTTAGTGTGATCTGGATGACCGCATATTCCGGTGTGAACGATCGGACGAAAGAATTAACGGTAGCTATTGTGAATGAGGATGGTGAACTCTCCAAAGGGATTGCGGATCGATTGGCAGAAACATTGCCTTTCCATACCGTGGCTAACCTGAGTGCCTCTGAAGCACTGGATCAATTGAACCATCATCAAGTGCACATGGTGCTGGACATTCCGGCAGGATTTAATGAATCCCTTCAAACGGCTGGCGCCACTGCCGAGATCAAATATACGATTAATGAAGCCAATCCGGTAACGATTAAAAGTATGATGCAAGGTGTGTCACAGAGCGTGACCAACACCATTAACAAACAAGCTTCCGCACAAGGTGTGCAAACTGTTCTTACCGCTTCGGGTGCTTCAGCCGATCAAGCTGCTCAGGCCGCTAAGAACCTGACCAACCGGGTGGAAGGCAAGACGACATCGATTAATCCGGTGAACGGCATGAACAATCAGATGGTACCGATGATGATGGTGCTTGCCTCTTATGTAGGCGCCATGATTATGGGCATGAATCTTCAAGTAGCTATGGGTATGTTGTCTTCCATGTATTCCCGCATGACATTGTTCGGTGCCCGAGTTGTCATTAATGTAGGTTCCGCATTGGTTGTTTCTTTGCTTGGTTCTTCTCTGATCGTGGCATTGGGAGGGCAGATTGCACAAGGATTCGTGGCCTTCTGGTTGTTCCAGGCGCTGTTCCTGTGTACGTTTATGTTCTTCTCCCAGTTCTTCCTGATTTGCTTTGGACCAGCAGGAAGTGTGTTTAACATTATCTCGCTATCCCTGCAACTGGTGTCATCCGGTGCGATGGTGCCGCGTGAATTGTTGAACAGCTTCTACAGCGGAATCGGTCACTACTTGCCTGCAACCTATGCGGTTCAGGGTATTCTAAGCGTGCAACTAGGTGGCCCGGGCGTGCAGTCTGCCGCAGGCTCCATCGTGGTTGTACTGCTGATTGCTGTTGCACTGTCCCTCGTTGTGACGTTGCTCAAAAAAGGGCGCAAACCGGCTGGCATGCCAAGCCCGGCTCCAGCAAACAGCTAATATACGTACGCATTATGAAGCTGCGTCGTTTGTACCAAGCACCCCGGTGATTTTCATCGGGGTGCTTGGTGTAATATAATAGATGGGATGAAGTGAGGGCTACAGTCTGCGTAAAATACTGTAGCAACTGACATGAACGGATAAGAGGAGAGAAACAAATGACGGAACCGGAATTGGATATCAAAACGAGGATATTGCTTGCAGCGAAGAAACTTTTTGCATTACAAGGGTATGACGGGACGAGTGTTCGTCAAATCTGTGATGAGGCGGGGGCAAATGTGTCGCTGGTGTCTTATCATTTTGGCGGTAAAGAGAAAGTGTTCGATGCACTATTTGAGCATTTTTTCCCCGAACATATTCTGAGTAAGTTAGCTGCAGAATCGATGTCCCCTGTAGAAGGTATCCGCCGAATTGTTGGTGAAGTCGTGAGGTTTACGATGACGGATCGCGAGATGAGTGACATTGTACAGTTGGAGATTACCCTGCGTACTCATCGGACTGCAACGGTGTTTCAATATCTGGATCCGGTCTGGAATAAAGTAAGAGAGTATCTACAGCAAGGTAAAGATGAGGGACTGTTCAAGATTGAATCTTCATCCTATGCCATGCTTCAGGTTATGGGCGTAGCACTTGCGCATAAGCGGGCCAAGCACTCGCGTTTTGGTTTTGATTATCAGGATATGAATACAGAGGAACTTGCCGAAGAGACGGTAGAGTTCGTACTTCGAGGATTAGGAGTGAACAGCCATGAATGAAACGATTGAACTGATGATGAGACATCGCTCTGTACGTAAATTCAAACCAGACCCGGTCAGTGAGGAGCAACTCGCAGCTATTGTTGCGGCGGGACAGATGGCATCCTCTTCAAGCAATGTACAGGCTTACTCGGTGATCGCTGTGACAGATCAAGAGCAGAAAGCCAAACTGGCTGAGCTTGCCGGGGGCCAGGCTTATGTCAATGAATGTCCGGTCTTTCTCGTATGGTGTGCTGACCTATATCGATTGAAGGATGCAGCGGCGCGTCATCTTCCGGAGAAGGAGTCTTATGCGGACTCCACCGAAAACTTTATGGTAGCTACGATTGATGCTGCCCTTGCTTCTCAGAATGCTGCTCTTGCAGCCGAATCGCTCGGTTTCGGCATTGTATATATCGGCGGAATCCGCACTCGTATTGAAGAAGTAGCTACATTGCTCCAATTACCGGATGGCGTTTATCCAGTATACGGGATGTGTATCGGGGTTGCGGATCAGGAAACCGGTATCCGGCCACGTCTTCCACTGAAGGCGGTATTACATCATAATCACTACCAGCCTGCTCAGACCCTGGAAGGTGTTCAGGAGTATGATGTGACCACGACGGAATACTTGAAAGAACGTACCCACGGTGAACGCGCAACCCCGTGGTCTGAACTCATGGCGAAGCGTCTTACCGAGCCTGCTCGTATGCAGGTGAGAGCATTCCTTGAACGCAGAGGGTTCTTGAAGCGGTAATGAAATAGATAGATTAATAGTAAATTCAAAATTAGTTTCAAAAGCCAGTAGGACAGAATTGAACAGCTACTCCAAGGTTAGTTGGATATGCCAACGTATGCTTAGTGGAGAGCTGCAACAAGAATCCGACTGGCTTTTTCGTGTTTAGCCCTCGTTCAGTGTTGCTTTATTGCTGCGTTCTCTTATTCTGGCAGGCGATAAAAACGCTTGGTGTTCCGGTAAAAAAGACGTGTGGCTCGCTCGATTCCCATACCTGTAATCTCACTCCAGGCCTGAATCACCTGACCTGTCATAGCCGGGTGTGTCATCTTATCTTGAAACGGCCCTTCAAAAGGCCAAGGCCCATCGGTCTCGGCCATCACTTGCTCTGCTGGATATTGCCTTGCGAGTTCGCGGATCTCCGTCTCGTATAGAATATCGGGTGTGAAGGAGATATAATACCCGTTGTTTGCCATACGCCGAATGGTCTGCTTGGATCCTTTGAACCAGTGGAAGTGGGCCCGTGTAAACTGATGTTTCTCCAGCAGTTCACAGGCTATATCGGCATCCTCATACACGGCATGCAGGATGATGGGTTTATGTTTTTTTTTGGCGAGTATGATGAACTGCTCCAGCAGATCAATATATCCGTTTTGGTCAAAGCTAAGGCCTGCTCGCTGTGCTTCTTCACGGTTGTAATAGGGCAAGCCTACCTCACCGATGGCAATAGCATGTCCAATGTTTTCTTCAATCCAAAGAAAGAACTTTTCTTGCTCGTTGAGGGAGGGAAGTTGCTGTTCGGGATGATAGCCAAACGCCGGGTAGATGTAACGCGGATGCTGTTTAGCAAGTTCCAGATTGGCCTGAGCAGAAGCCAGATTCATGGAAACCGCAATGACGGCTTCGACCTGATGCGATGGTAAGCTTAGCAACATCTTCTCCTGTTCCTCATGTGTGTATTTATCAAAATGAATGTGGGCATCGATTAATGGTGCAAACGTTGGAGAATGCATGGGGGAGTGCCTCCTTATATCGTAGGTATGTATATATAACGCCGAGTTCATGGTGTTGGATCACCCATATTAGGAAAAATATAACTAAAAAACCCGCGCTATCAAGATAGGCGGGCTTTCTGCTGTTCTTCTTTCATCCACTGGGCAATCTGCCGTTTGCGTTCGAGAAAGGCAGGCTCTTCTGTTATTTCATCTCGTCTTGGACGGTCAAAAGGAACATGAACCTCGTGTAGCACAACCGCCGGTCGATTGGATAATACATAGACCCGATCCGCCAGTAACAGTGCTTCCTCGATATTATGGGTGATGAATAGCACCGAGCGACGATTCTGTTCCCAGATATCCAGCAACCAGCGTTGCATGTCGCTCCGCGTCAGAGCATCGAGCGCGCTAAATGGCTCATCAAGCAGCATCAGTTCCTGCGGGCTGAGCAGTGCACGAAGGAAAGCAACACGCTGTTGCATTCCGCCTGACAGTTGATGAGGATATGCCCGCTCGAAGCCTGCAAGGCCAACGCTGCTTAGCCACCGTCTTGCCTCTGCGAGCGCTTCGGCGCGTGGAGCAACGGGAGCGGTATAAGCTGTAGCAGAAGCGATCTCGCCTGCCAGCAACACATTGTCTTCAATAGTTCGCCATGGGAAAAGGGCGGGTTGCTGTGGCATGTAGCTGATATGTCCGCGTTGTCCCGTAACTTGCTTGCCGTTCATGAGCACTTGGCCATCCTGCGGCTTGAGCAAGCCACCGATGATGTGGAACAGGGTGCTTTTGCCGCAGCCGGAAGGGCCGACGATGGCAACAAACTCCCCTTTTTCCACCGTCAGGGACAAGCCATTCAACACAGACAGTTTCTGCCGCCGTTCCTTGAAGGACACATGCAAGTTAACAATGTCTAGCGCGGGAGGAACCGAAATGGAACCCGGACCATTCGTTTTATCCTTCGGGTATCTTTTCATAGGGAGTCACTTCCTAAGTACATAATACGTTAACCTCTGATATGCAAAACTAGCGCTTCTGTGGGCGCCAGCGAACGAGCAGCTTCTCTAACAGCGCAATGAGCAGGAAAAGCAGCAGGCTGAGTGCCACGATAATCATGATGGCAACAAAAAGGCGATCCGTGCGGTAAGCCGATTTCTGCAACATCATATAATAACCGATGCCTTTGTCGGCACCAATCCATTCCGCGATGATGGCACCCATGACACTGTATGTGGCGGCGATTTTGACACCGGAAAATATCGATGGAAGGGCATGCGGAAGCTCCAGTTTCCAAAAAATATGACGGCGATTCGCACCTGCCATGCGCATATAGTTCATCATCGCCGCATCCGTGCGTGTTAGACCGTCCATGGCAGCGACTGCTACCGGGAAGAAGCAGACCAGAATGATAGTAATCAATTTGGGTAGCAGGCCGAAGCCGAACCAGATCAGCAGGAGCGGTGCAAGTGCGATGGTCGGGATATTTTGACTAAGAATAAGTAGTGGATACAAAGCTGACTTCAGAAAAGGGATCAGATGCAGTACCATGGCAATGAACAGACCGACCGCTGTCCCGGCGACAAATCCGATAAGGGTTAGCTGAATCGTTGCAGAGGCGTGCATACCCAATCGGTCAGCCTGAGACGCCGCTTCGCGAGCGATATCGGACGGGGCGGGCAACATCCATTTCTCAATGTGGAATAGGGAGACGGCCCCTTGCCATATCGCAATAAAGAGAATAACCGCCACGAGGGGCGGCCATACACTTTTGAAATAGGTAGACATTAGCGATATTTCTCCGTCAGTGTATCCATGCTGAATCCGTCCGGGCTATGTGCGATTTTGATCTGGGAGATGATGCTTGGACTACCAGCTTCCACAAGTACCTCGTGCATTTTGCGAACAACCTCCAGCAGTTCATCCAGTTCGCCTTCCATGGTGGTATCTAGCGCATTGACCTGATATTTCAGGCCGGATTGCTGAATGACTTCAATGGCGCGGTCTACGTATGGATATGAGTTCTCGCCGTTCGGTGTTTTGGGAATAACCTGAATACTGAGTAATGTACTTGCCATGAGAGATTAATGCTCCTTTCGGGTGTGGATGGATAAGTAGATATGGTCGTTGTACACTGTAACACTCCGATGACAGAATAACCTTCCAATCGCTGTTATCCCCAGATTTTTTGATTCCCTTTTCCAAAGGGGAAAATCCGCTTTTTCAGGTTTTTTCTGTACTCTCCGTTTCTTGTGTACAAAAAATTCAACTTATCCATTAAGCTGTGGAAAAAATTCAAGAGAAAGCGCGCTTATGAGGTGGTTTTCCTTAGAAAACCTTATAAGCGTTGACTTCTTCAATTTTTTTCTGCCCTCTTCGTTCAAAACGTGTAAATATCAAAGTTCATGGTTACAGTTAGATTTAATATTACTGTGGTAAAAATTCATTGGTGTATGCTTTCGTTACATCAATCTCTTTATCCAGCAGTTTCTTGCTGAACATCCAGTCGGTGTAGTTCTTCCATACGTCTTCCTTTTGTTCACCCCAGCGCGGGGCATCATCTTTGTATTTCGGGCTGAGCCACTTTTGGCTTGCGAGTACTAATTCTTTGTCCAGGTCGGGAACAGCTTTGATCAAAATGTTCGCTGCTTCTTCAGGGTGATCAATCGCATATTGATATCCTTCAGAAGTGGCCTTCAGGAAAGCCTTCACCAGTTCAGGGTCTTTCTGAATCGTCTGTTCATTGGTCACGAGTACAGGGGTGTAGTAATCCAGCGCTTTGGCATAATCCTTCACATATAACATGTCAATCGGTTCTCCACGTAATTCAGCCTCAATTCCTGTCCAGGCATAGAAAATCCACGCAAAGTCGATGTCCCGTTTCACAGCTGTGAAGAAGTCGGCATCGCCCATGTTAATCTTTTTGACTTTGGATACGTCAGCACTTTCGCCCTCCATAATGGATTGCATCACCGCTTCTTCCACTGGGGAACCCCAGCCGCCGTAAGTTTTACCTTCAAAGTCTTTGGGTGATTTGATCTTACGATCCACTGGAGCGGCAAAACCGGATGTATTATGCTGAATAACTGCGGCAATCGACACAAGGGGAACGTCCTGCGTACGCGCCTGAGTTACACTTTCCTGATAACTGACGCCAAACGGTACCTCACCCGAAGCAACCATCGTATCCGCACCGCCGGCTCCTGGCTGTACAATCTCCACATTTAAACCTGCTGCTTTATAAAAACCTTGGTCCACCGCTGCATACAGACCGGTATGATTCGTATTTGGAGTCCAGTCGAGCACGACCTTTACATCTTTCAGTGCAGTACCGCTCCCCTGATTGGTTTGGTCCGAACCTGTCGCACCTTGCTGCTCTGTTGGAGCGGCTTCTTTGCCACCACATGCAGCTACGGTAACGAGTAGCACACACATGAGTAACATTCCCATCGTTTTACGCCATTTCATCGTGTTTCTCTCCTTCGGTATGTCCGGCCGGATGGCACGGGGGTACTCCTTGGCTTCATATCCAATCCCTTTGCATAAATCGACGAATTTATACTCGCGGGTTATCCGAATAACGTCATTTTTCTGTTTCTGCATGTCAAAAGAAAACAAAAAAAGCGCCCCGTAATCCGGGACGCGTGCAGGCGTGAGAGAGTGGCGTTCAGCTTATAGCTGTGCCGTTGCAATATACTCCGATTCCTACGCTGGCATGATCCAGATCAGGTCTAAGGGTTAGTATCTTGATGGGATACACTCTCAGCCGGCCAATTCCGACTCCCCTGGGAAACTATGAAGTTACGGGCATTACTAGGTGTAATTATAGGCCAGTGACAGGATTGTGTCTACATAAGTTGGACTAAAAATATTTTCACAGAATGTTCACTTATGTGAGGGTAGCCCGATTGTCTATAATGATCCAAGTTACAGAAAGGATGAGTGTATTGTCAGTACGCAAGAAACAACAAGTGATTTTTGGACTTATGATGTGTACAGGAATGGTCGTAGTGATGATGACCTTCAATCTATGGCATACGGGGATGTTAAGTCAGATGTCCGTGCTGCAGCTATTGCTCCAATTTGTGATCTGTTTTGCCATCGCCTTTTTGGTGGAGTCGTTCATCGTGGGACCGATAGCGAGAAAAATCACATTTTCCTTCTCATTTGCGAAGTCGAGTAAAATTAGAGGTGTAGTTACGATGTCCTTTTTCATGGTAATCGGCATGGTTTTGCTCATGTCTTTATATGGCATCATTACAGCCTATACTGCAGGTCAGCTAGAAGGAGATTCCGTAATCAATGCGTATCTTCATACGATTGTACGTAACTTCGGTCTGGCATTGCCTTATCAGTTGATTGTACTCGGGCCGCTAGTGCGTTATGTATTTGGCAAGTTGTTCAAGGGACCAGTAGCCGTTGTGTCGGTTTAAATCATCGTATCGTTATCCATCATAACAAAAGTATTTCCTGGGCAATCCTGTGGTTTAAGAAGTTCTAGCGTAAGCGATCCAAAACAAAATACCAATAACCACAGCGGCAATAATGATCGTAGTGAAAACTCCGCTCAACCATGAACCTCGCTGGGCTTGGCGGGCAAGTTCATCTGCTCTTTGTTTGGCGGCTTCGCCCTCGGATGAATTCAGATGGTTTGGGTCCATATTCATAAAGCAATCACCCCTTGGTGTTTTAGAAGTTATTTCAATTGTACTTGATCCAGCTTTGGAAAGATACGTAAACGGGCATATATGAGTTGCAATGTTGTTCTGTCTTCGTATATACTGAGAAACACAATTACAGATCGGATCATGCCGTTGAAGAGAATCCAACTCAGAGGCGTTTTCGCCAGGGAGCGAATTGAAACTATCCCAAGTTAACCGGAACCGCCCGTTATCGCGGACCAAGAGGCTGATCAGGAGATTTGAACTGATTTGGCAAGTTGGGTGGCACCGCGAGCAGAGCGCTCCTCGTCCCAAGGGATGAGGGCGCTCTTTGTATTTTTTTAGCCAAAGGAGACGGTGATCATGTTAGACATGAAGTGGGTTCGGGCACATGCAGAAGAGGTTCAGGCGGCGGCACACGGGAAAAAGATCAAGGTTGATATTGCTGTGTTACTACAGCGGGATGACGAGCGCAAGGCACTTTTGCAGCAAACGGAAGAAGCGCGTCGTCAGCGTAATACACTATCGGCTGAGATCGGGAAGCTTATGCAGTCGGGTGAGCGTGAGCAAGCGGAGAAGATGCGGGCACAGGTTAAACAATTGAATGAACAGCTGGAGCAAGAGGAAGCCAAGCTGGCGGTAATCCAGGAGGAAGTGACCAGACTGCAAAGGCTGGTGCCTAATATCGTGTCGCCAGATACGCCTGTGGGCTTGTCGGATGAAGATAATGTAGAGCTACGGCGAGTGGGAGAGCTACCTGTGTTTGACTACGAGGCCAGAGATCATGTCGAGCTGGGAGAGATGCACGAACTGATCGACATTCCGCGCGGCGTGAAGATCGGTGGAACGCGAAGCTATGTATTGAAGGGGGCAGGTCTGTTGTTACACCGGGCGGTACAGCAACTTGCACTGGACCTGTTGCTGAAGCAGGGATTCACCCCGCTGGAGGTTCCACTCATGGTCAGGGAGGATACACTGGTAAACACCGGATTTTTCCCGACAGGCCGGGATCAGGTATATGAATTGCAAGGAGAGAACAAATGGCTGGTCGGCACATCGGAAGTACCGCTGGTTTCTTATTATGCGGATGAAGTGATTGATGTGAAAGAGCCCGTAAAGCTGGCCGCAATATCGACATGTTTCCGTAGTGAAGTAGGCTCGGGAGGACGGGATGTACGGGGCTTGTACCGTGTACACCAATTTGCCAAAGTAGAACAGGTCATCCTGTGTGCGCCGGATGCGGCGGAATCGGAACGGATGTTACAGGAGATTACGGGACATGCAGAGGAATTGCTGCAACGGCTTGAATTGCCCTATCGTGTAGTGGCGGTATGTACGGGAGATATGTCTCAGAAAACGTACAAACAGTATGACATCGAAACATGGATGCCAAGCCGCGAAGCATATGGGGAAACTCATTCGTCGTCGAATTTGCATGATTTTCAGGCTCGGCGTTCGAACATTCGCTGCCGTGATGAGGAGGGCAAGTTGGTCTACTGCCATACGCTCAACAATACAGCCGTAGCTTCACCGCGCATTTTGATCCCACTGCTGGAAAACCATCAGCAGGCAGATGGTAGCATTTATATTCCGGAAGCTTTGCGTCCATATATGGGCGGGGCCGAACGCTTGAATTTGCCAGAGCATGAGCAGGGTGAATAGAAGAAATACAGTGGTTTCAACTTAATGAAATGAAAGAAGCAAATAAAGAGGAGCCCTTATCGGGTTCCTCTTTATTCAAACATATGATCAATAGCCCATTGAATTTTTTTTCTGTATTTCTGGTGTTTGTATACGCTCCATAGTTCACCTGTATTTTTAACGCAGCTTCCATTCACGCTCGTTAATAATTTCGATCTTTCCGGATTTGAGTGCCTTTTCAGAACGATTGCGGGCAGTTTTCATCAGTAAGACTATCTCATCTTCTGAGCGCACCTTCGTGGATGGTGAAGTGGAAATGGCTCTCATTGCACTTTGTCATTTAACTTTAACCATCCCATGTCCGATATAAAGTATAGTAGATAGTAAAATATTAGGCGAAAAATAAATTAAACGGTTGGATGATGGGAGAATGAGACTGGACATGGACAAGAGTCGAATCAAATGGTCGTTACGAGGTATGCTTGCTCTAATTATCGCACTTACGGTTGTATTGCCTACGTCAGTTTGGGCAGCGTCAGGTGATGTCATTTCAATTGAGATTTCAGGTAGCAGTCCGCAGAAGATGAATGTGGGGGAGACTACATCCTATCAGGTGCTGGCGACGGTGGAAGGCGCGGACCATAAACAGGATGTTACCGGGGGAGTAAACTGGTCCACTAGCAATACTGCTGTGGTGACAATCACAAAAGGTAAAGTCAAAGCGATCGCTGCAGGCGAAGCTACGATTGTTGCTCAAGTGAGCGGGGTTAAAGCACAGGTGGTTGTTCAGGTGCAGGATAAAATCAAAAGCATCAAGGCTTCACCTAATGCGTATACGTTTGTAAAAGGAAACGAAGGCACGCTTCCGAAAGTCAGCATTACGCGTGCTAATGGCAAGGAAGAGGAAGTCACATCTGATATTGTATGGACGGTGTCCAGTAACCTGGCTGTGATTGAGAACGGAAAGATCAAAGGCGTCACTCCTGGTAAAGTGATGCTGCAAGGGAAGTACGGGTCGACTCTCGTTAAAGTACCGATAACGGTGACAGACACCATTAGCAAGATAGAGGTTAAGCCTGCAACAATCCAGTTAACGATCAAAAAATCTACCCCGCTTAAAGTGATGGGGACGTACTCCAGTGGCAAAACAGTCAATCTATCCAGATCTGTGATATGGACGTCATCCAATCCTGGCGTGGCAGCAGTGAAAAATGGTACGGTCAGAGGGATGAACGAAGGACAAGCCACCTTGACTGGTACGTATCAGGGTCAGACCGTTACTGTACAAGTCAACGTAGTACCTACCCTCCAGAAGCTGATTATAGGTCAGAAGAGTTTGGTTTTGTCTCCGCAGTCCAGCTCGGCTCTAGGGGTAATGGCTCAGTATGATACAGGGAAAACGTTGATGGTGACAGGAAGTGCGGTGTGGAGCAGTTCTAAGCCGAATATCGCCACCGTAACAAATGGCAGAATCGTTGCTGTAGCCAAAGGTAAAACAAGCATTACCGCGAAGTGGGGCAATAAAAAAGTGACGATACCTGTGACGGTAAAATAATGTTCCCTTTTTCCATATAAGTGTTGATCAGATCGAATTGAATCCATGTATACTATGAGGGAGGCGTACTTATGCGTCTCCTTTTTTGAACATAGAATCGAGCTTCGAGGAGTGATTATGGAAATGACCGATCAGATGAACCCGGAGAATTGGCCTGCATGGGCCACGGAACCTGTAGAAGTTGTAGAAGCTAACCCCGCTTGGAGTGCGCAGGCTGAGGAAGAAATTGCGCAGTTAAGAGAGCTTTTGAAACACCTGGAAATACATACATTCGAACATATAGGGAGCACATCCATACCTGGTTTGTCTGCCAAGCCAATTATTGATCTGATGGGGAAGGTGCAGTCCTGGGATGACATGGAGCGCATTGCCGAGAAGTTGAACCCTGTAGGCTGGAACTACGTTCCGCCTGAACTGGATGGCCGGGAATACAGACGATTCTGGGTCAAAGTTAAAGATGGGAAACGAGCTGTGCATCTGCATCTCATGCGTCCAGATGAGGAACGCTGGGAGCGACAGATCCGGTTTCGGGATGCACTGAGATCTCGGCCGGATTTGGTGAAGGCCTACGCCGAACTGAAAATCAAGCTTGCAGATGAGAATAAAGACGACAGAGAATCGTATACCACTGCCAAAACCGAATTCATCTTAAAGGTTCTGGATGGACGGCTGTGAAGCATCAGAACGGGCTGTCCATTAAAAATAGATGGGTCTACTTCATCGCCGTGATCATCACGATGGCAGCGGGACTAGCTTCCAGAACATATGGAGCGGTTTTGCCGAAATGGATGTATGAGCATTTTGGAGATGCGCTATGGGCAGGCATGATCTATTTTGGCATACGTATGGTATTCATTCACTTGAGCCGTGCGAGAGCAGTCTGGATCAGTGTTATATTCAGTTGGGGCGTTGAATTCTCTCAAATGATTCAGGTACCTTGGCTGAACGATCTGCGTTCGACGTTGTTGGGAGCTCTGATATTGGGTCGTGGATTTCTAGTCAATGATTTAATCCGATACCTAATCGGCATATTATGTGTTTATTTTATAGACCGTTTTATCTTGACTAGATTTATACGTTTATAGAGTCAATTCATAAATAGGAGGTACGCTGAATGAATATCGATAAACTTTTTGCAGCATCCCCTGAGTTTGAAACCGAACGGTTGTACCTCAGACGTCTTACGATGGATGACCTCGATGAATATTATGCATTTGCATCTGACCCGAAAGTTAGTGAGCAAAGCTTGTGGCAGTGCCATCAAAGCAAGGATGATTCCATCGGTTATCTGGAGCGAGTGCTGCGAAACTATGAGCAAAAAACGGTATATCTCTGGGCTTTTGTGCTGAAGGAAACGGAAACGCTGATTGGAAGAGGTGGCATTTTCCATCTGGATGAATTCATGCAGAGCGGGGAACTGGGGTACGCCATTGGTAGCGCCTATTGGGGCAAGGGGCTTGCCGCGGAAGCTATGCAACCTATCGTTGATTACTGCTTCGAGCAACTGGGGTGTAACCGGCTGGAGGGTAAATGCAATGCGGGCAACATCGGCTCTGCGCGTGTGATGGAAAAGCTGGGCATGGTGCAAGAAGGGGTGTTACGCAAGCAATTGAAAATTAAAGGTGTATTTACCGACCAGAAGATGTACGCCCGCATCCGGGATGATCTATAATAGTTGATTAACATGAGCTGTCTTACAGCGACCAAGGAGGAAAAACTATGATCTATAGCATTATTTCCCGTTCCGTATGGGAGGAAGTGTCCAAAGGAGACACATATGCACCAGAGAGTTTAGAAACGGACGGCTTTATTCATTGTTCCACCGCAGAGCAGATCCCGTGGGTAGCTGGACAGTATTATGCAGGACGTACCGATCTGTTGCTGCTCGGGATTGAAGAGAGAACGTTGAAGGCAGAGCTGGTCTATGAGGATCTATATGAATTAAACGAGTTATTTCCACACATCTATGGAGAGTTGAATCTGGATGCGGTAAGTAAGGTCCTGAACTTTGAACCGAATGCAGACGGCACGTTTTCTTTCCCGGCATAACTTTCTGAAATGGGGGTAAGACGGATGGATATGAATCAGGCTTTTTTGGAAACAGCGGAGAAACAGTTCCTCTACTACAAGCAGCTTGGTGAACGCGCAATGGAGCAATTGGAGACGGAGCAGTTGTTCCAGACATGGAACGAAGACACCAACAGCATTGCAGTCATCGTAAAGCATTTGTGGGGCAATATGCGATCCCGCTGGACGGATGTGCTGACAACGGATGGTGAGAAACCATGGCGTGAGCGTGATGCCGAATTCGTGGGTGATTTTCATACGAGGGAAGAGTTGCTTGCCAAGTGGGAAGAGGGCTGGGACTGTCTGCTGGGAGCGCTGCGTTCGTTTACTCCGGATCACATGTCTCAGATCATATATATTCGGAATGAGGGCCATACCATTATGGAGGCGATTATGCGGCAGTTGGCGCATTATCCGTACCATGTGGGGCAGATTGTGCACACGGCCAAAATGTTAAAAGAAACGTCGTGGGATAGTCTTTCTATCCCCAGAAACGGGTCAAATACTTATAACGAAGGCAAGTTTTTGAAACCAAAGACCAGAAAACATTTCACAGAGGACGAGCTTGAATGAGTTTTAGAGAAAAGAGGGATTACAAACGATGACACAAATTGCGTTGATACGTCACGGCAGTACGGCATGGAATAAAGAAAAACGTTCGCAGGGACAGACAGACAACCCGCTTGATCAGGAGGGCAGAGAACAGGCGGCTTTGTTAGCGGCGAGGCTGGCGGAGGAATCCTGGGATGCCATCTACGCCAGTGACTTGGAGCGGGCAAGTGAAACGGCTCGTGTTATCGCAGATCGGCTTGGTATTCAGGAGATTCATCTCGACCCGAGATTACGTGAAATGGGCGGAGGTCAGGTGGAGGGCACAACAGAAGAGGAACGTGTCGCGAAATGGGGAGCAGATTGGAGTTTGCTCGATCTAGGAAAAGAGCACCCGGACACAGGTGCTTCCCGAGGGAAAGCGGCGTTAGAAGATATCCTTCGGCAGCATTCGAATGGACGAGTCATCGTGGTGAGTCACGGGGCTGTGCTTCGTAATACATTACGGGCACTGGTACCGGAACTGGATATCAGCGTAAAGCTGGGGAACACATCGATTACACGAATGGTGCATCAGGATCAGGCATGGCAGTGTGAATTGTACAATTGCAGTGCGCATCTGGAGTGAGGTAAAGCCATGGACACAATCTCCTATAACTGGACAGAGGACAGGTTATCTCCACTCGGAGAGCGTGGAATTGTAATTCGCTGCGGCGAGTCGCTGTCTGAGGTGGTACATCAGAGAGTGATGTCAGTATGTGCTCTTTTGGAAAAGGGATCTGTGACAGCTGCGGTGGAGTGGGTGCCTTCTTACTTGTCTGTCACATTGTTTTACGATCCTTGGATATCGTCTTATGAGGACACATGTGGGCTTCTGCTACAACATTTGCGTCAACTCAATGACGAATCTAAAGATTTGAAGTCCATTGGGATGGGGAATTCTCCTAGGATTGTGACTATTCCGGTATGTTACGGCGGAAAGTTCGGGCCGGATCTGGAACATGTGGCTAACGAACATGGGCTGACAATAGAGGAAGTCATAGCGATCCATTCATCGGTTGATTACCTCGTACATATGATTGGATTTGCCCCCGGCTTCCCATATTTAGGAGGACTGCCTGAACAAATAGCCACGCCACGGAGGGTAACGCCGAGGCTTCAAGTAGAGGTGGGGACGGTAGGCATAGGTGGTTCTCAGACAGGGATCTATCCGATAACGACACCAGGTGGGTGGCAGTGTATTGGACGGACACCTATCCGTCTTTTCCGTCCGGAAACGAATCCTCCAAGTCTGCTTGAAGCGGGAGACTTTGTTCACTTCAAGCCCATTACGATGCAAGAATACTTGGAACTGGCGCGGAAGGAGGAGGAGTGATGAGTATACAGATCATTCGTCCTGGCTTGTTAACAACCGTTCAGGATGAAGGTAGAATCGGGTATCGCCGTTATGGTGTGCCCGTAGGCGGTTCAATGGACATGTTCGCGGCGCGAGCAGCCAATATACTTGTCGGTAACTCTCGGCACGATGCAGTACTTGAGATCACGATGTCCGGGCCGGAACTGCAAGTACAAACCAATCAACTGGTTTCGCTATGTGGTGCAGATCTCAGTGCCACGGTAGATAGGCAGCCTGTACCTTTGTGGCGCCCCGTGCTGTTGCGGGCTGGCAGTGTATTGAAGTTTGGCGCATGCCGGCATGGCCTGCGTGCATATTTGGCGTTTGCTGGCGGGATCGATGTACCAGAAGTAATGGGCAGCCGTAGTACGGATGTTAAGACCGGGTTTGGTGGTTTTCATGGGAGAGCTCTGCGTGCGGCAGATGTCCTGGATACGGGAAGCATCCAAGATCAGGTTCGACAATGGATGCGTTTTATGGAAGAACAATTAGGTGATAACAAATCCATGGTCGCTCCGGCATGGCTATTATCAGAGCGGGAGAGACCCAACTATTACGGTAAAGCTGTCGTTCGAGTGATGCAAGGTCAAGACTGTGCGGAATTCAGCGCAGAGAGCCTGGATCGATTTGGTACCGAAGATTACCTCATCTCTCCCCAATCTGATCGTATGGGATACCGGATGCAGGGGTTACGGCTGGAGCTAAATCGGCCATTGCATCGTTTATCCGAGGCGGTCACCTTTGGCACGGTGCAGGTACCTGCGGATGGGCAGCCTATCGTATTGATGGCGGATCACCAGACCATTGGAGGATATCCTGTGATTGCACAGGTAGCTGCGGTTGATTTGCCCATTCTGGCTCAGGCCAGGCCCGGAAGTCGCGTTTCTTTTGCAGAGATTACGCATGAAGAAGCACGTGATCTCTATATAGAACGTGAGCGGAACTTAAGATTGCTGAATCAGTTGATTCGCAGGAAAATGGCCGAAATGGAGGTGATATCATGAGCGTTTCATATACACTGGATATCAATTGTGATCTTGGTGAGAGTTATGGTTTTTATCAGACGATGATGAATTCCGATGAAGCCATGATGCCATTGATCACATCGGCTAATATTGCCTGTGGATTCCATGCGGGTGATCCCTCCGTCATGCGGCTGACGGTAGAACGGGCAATCGTGCATCAGGTAGCCATTGGCGCACATCCCGGGTTGCCTGATTTGCAAGGATTCGGAAGACGAAATATGGAGATTACACCACGGGAAGCCTACGACATGGTGGTGTATCAGATTGGGGCACTCGATGCTTTTGTCCGTGCCAGCGGAGGGCGTCTGCATCATGTAAAACCACATGGAGCACTTTATAATATGGCGGCAACCAATTCGAAGCTCGCTGAGGCTATTGCCGAAGCGGTTTATAGGGTGCAACCTGAGCTTTATTTATATGGTTTGGCAGGCAGTGAGCTGATCAGGGCAGCTCAGCGAATCGGTGTTCGCGGCGTGAATGAAGTATTTGCAGATCGGACGTATACCTCTGATGGCAGATTAACGCCTCGCAGTCACGAAGGTGCTCTCATAGAACGATCTGAAGAAGCACTGGCTCAGGTGATTCGCATGGTTAAAGACGGAGTGGTCGTATCTACGGATGGAACCTTAGTTCCCATTACAGCAGATACAGTTTGCATCCATGGTGACGGCACACATGCCCTTACGTTTGCTCAAGAGATTCGTCGCATGCTGGAAGCGGAGGGTGTTGCACTGACCGCATATGAAGCGAGATAAAGATGGAGAATGGAGGAGTTGTACACCATGAAACCCATACGGAATTCGGCCAAAGCGGTCATTGTTCAGGACGGAAGTTTGTTACTGATTCGTCTACAAGATCAGTATGGTGATGCTTATGTTTTTCCAGGCGGTGGGCAGGAGAAGGGTGAAGAACTGAAAGATGCGGTAGCTCGGGAATGTCTGGAGGAGATTGGACAGGCGGTGCAGGTAGGTGAGCTATTACATATCCGGGAATACATCGGTGCCAATCATGAGTTTGCTGAGTGGGATGCAGATATCCATCAGGTGGAGTTTTATTTCGAGTGCAGTCTGGTTGATCCAAAAGCTTCAGTCTTTGAAGGCTCTAACCCGGATGATCATCAGGTTGCTGTAGAATGGATTGCGCTCGAGGAGCTGTCCAACATCCGCCTGTATCCCAAAACCATCGGTGAATTGCTGTTGAAAAAGGGAGAGCAACGCATTTACCTTGGAGACCTTAATTAAGTTAACATTCTCAAAATTGTCATGCATATGTTCTGGTTCAGGGATTCATCATAGGTGAGGCGGGTACACTATAAGTACAGGCGTTTGCAAAGCCAAAAGGCATCTGTCCTTAATAGTGCATCTGTACAACGTACCATTAGAAAGATCAATGTCTAGAGTAAAAGACAGAGATTTTTAAATTAACCCTAGAAGGTTTTTAAAGCTTTTGGGCTTTGAACCGCTTCTACCAATGGAAGAATTACAGCAGTAGTGGAAGGGACGAAATCGATTCTGCAGAAGTGAGTTAACCGCACGTTGTTTTGAATTTTAATTCTAACTCTAATTTTGAGGAATTGTGCGTAGTGGAGAGAACGGAATCGATTCGGAAGAAGCGAAGCGCTCGCCTTTATCACCGGATTATTTACCAATAGAAAAATTCAATAATAAATCCGGGGATAACAGCGATCGGAAGAACGATCCGTACTCGTAACGCTTATGCACAATTCATCAAACACTCCCCCATCCCGAAAGGAGCAACTCCCATGAACCAGAACGAATTGGAACAAAACATTGTGAAGGCTTTGGAAAATAACCCGTATTGTAGTTTCTCTACCGTAGAGAATGGCAAGCCGAAATCCCGTTATATGGCTATTTTCAATGATGGGCTGAATATTCATCTGGCAACCAACCGTCAGACGCACAAAGTAGAGGAACTGGAGAACAATCCGAATGTTAGTCTTCTGCTTGGTTACGAAGCCGGAGGCACCAAGGAAGTGGTGGAGATCGAGGGTACTTGTGAGGTCACTAAAAATGAATCCTTGCGTGAGCAAGTGTGGAATGATGAGTTGAAGGCATGGTTCGATGGACCTAATGATCCCAACTATGTAATCTTGGATATTACCCCAGCTCGCATAGAATATACAGGCAAAGACCATGAGCATCATGTGTGGGAGCAATAAATTCAGGCGTAGCTTCAAGGTAAAGCCAATTACCAAATTATCTTGGCGAATACTCGTTGTCAGACGACGAAAATATAGAGAATGTTCAACCGTGAATGCCTTTTCTAAGGCTTCGCGGTTTTTAATTTTATCCCAAAACAGCAAGATATGCACTTTATGTAACATTGATGTAACATACGTGATTTTGAGTAATTATACCCTAACCCTTTCCTTATTCACTGCAAAATATGTCGAAATCACGCATGAAAACGTAAAATGGACTAGTTATGTGCGGATAACGTAAAAATTAATGCTTTTCATTGTTTTAACATTACGTTATGATTTGATATGTAAATACACGCACAGATATGAATAGATGTTCATGTGAGATAAACTTACCTGAAGACGCCGATGAGTGCTCATTGGATCATCAGTACGCACAACCCATGAAATCTATTATTTTCTGTGCCTGTATTTGCGGTATTGCATGATTTAATGTACATAAACCGGGAGGGGTTATTTTTGAAGAAAAGTAAGAAGTTGTTATCAAGCCTGACTGCCGCTTTCGTTGCATTTAACGTGCTTGCGGTATTTCCAGTACCTGTATCGGCTGCCGATGCGGCCAAAGTCAAATTGCGGATCATGGAAACAACGGACATTCATGACAACCTGATCAACTATGACTATTATTCAGACAAAGCGACGGATCAATATGGACTGGCCAAAACGGCTACGCTGATCAAGAAAGCCCGTGAGGAAGCGAAGAACAGCTTGTTGTTCGACAACGGTGACTTGATCCAGGGTAACCCGATGGGAGACTATGTTGCGAAGATTGATCCTCTGAAAAAGGGTGAAACTCACCCTGTATATAAAGCGATGAATCTGCTCGATTATGATGCAGGTAACATCGGTAACCATGAATTCAACTATGGTCTCGATTTCCTTGACATGACGCTGGAGGGAGCAAACTTCCCTTACATCAATGCCAATGTTTATGTAGACGATGGTGACAAAGATGAAACAAATGACAAAAACTACTTCACTCCTTATAAAATTTTGGACAAAAAAGTAACGGATGAGAACGGCAAGGAGCATACCATTAAAGTGGGCGTGATCGGATTTGTGCCGCCGCAAATCATGCAATGGGACAGTGCTAACCTTGAAGGTAAGGTGATTGCCAAGGATATCATCGCTACTGCGAAAAAGTTTGTTCCAAAGATGAAAGCCGAAGGTGCGGACATTATCGTAGCGATCCCTCACTCGGGATTCGAGGATATTCCGCAAACCGACCTGATGGAGAACTCCGTGCTGTACCTGAGCCAGGTGGAAGGCATTAATGCCATTCTGTTTGGACATGCCCACAAAGTATTCCCTAGTGCAGACTTTAAAGGTAAAAAAGGAGTCGATCTGGAAAAGGGTACAATCAATGGTGTTCCTGCTGTAGAGCCTGGTTTCTGGGGTGATCACCTCGGAATCATTGATCTGGACCTGGAGCAAGTGGACGGCAAATGGAAAGTGGTTGATTCCAAAACAGAAGCACGTCCAATCTACGATACCGCGAACAAAAAACCGCTGGTAGATGCGGATCAGGCAATCGTTGATGCTGTCCATGACGAGCACGAAGGCACACTGGAATATGTACGTGGTCCGGTTGGCGAAACGACAGCACCGATCAACAGCTTCTTCGCTCTGGTGCAGGATGACCCATCCATTCAGATCGTAACGAATGCACAGAAGTGGTACGTGGAAAAGAAACTGCAAGGCACTGACTATGAGAATGTCCCAGTCCTGTCTGCGGGTGCACCTTTCAAAGCAGGTGGACGTTCTGGTGCTTCGTATTACACCAACATTCCTAAAGGTACGATTGCCATCAAAAACGTGGCAGACCTTTATGTATATCCAAACACGGTACACGCTGTAATGGTGAATGGTGCCGAATTGAAAGAGTGGTTAGAATGGTCAGCAGGCCAATTTAACCAGATTGATCCGGCTAAAGGCGGTCAGCAACAATTAATTAATATGGATTTCCCAACGTATAACTTTGATGTTATCGATGGTGTAACCTACCAGATTGATGTTACACAACCAGCTAAGTACGATAGTAAAGCGACAGTGGTTAATGCATCGGCCAGCCGGATCAAAAACTTGAGCTTCGAAGGCAAGCCGGTAGATCCAGCACAAAAATTCATCGTAGCAACGAATAACTATCGTGCGTCTTCATCCAAATTGGCTAACCCGGACGGTAAACGTATCGTTCTGGCTGCACCGGATGAGAACCGTCAAGTGATTATCGACTATATCCGTGAGAACAAAACGATTAACCCGACAGCGGATGGCAACTGGTCGCTAGCACCAATTAAACCTTCTGCTGGTGTAACTGCGGCAGCGCTGAATGACCTTGAGGTGGTATTTGCTTCTTCGCCAGATGCGAAGGATCTGGTAGAGGCGAATCCGGCTATGTCCTTTATTGGTACCAATAAAGATGGGTTCGCAGAGTACGGATTGAAACTGACAGGTGAGGCAGCAACAACACCAAAACCTGAACCAAGCCCGGCTCCGACACCGAAACCCGAACCAACACCAGCGCCGACGCCAAAACCTACACCAACACCAAAACCACAGCCGGAGAAACCAGCTACGAACCATAAAGTCGTATATGTGGTGCAAAAAGGGGACAACCTGTATCGCATCGGTTTAAAACATGGTGTGGACTGGCGTGTACTTGTCAAAACAAACAAAATCACTAATGTGTATAACCTGAAAGTTGGACAAAAAATTGTCATTCCTGTTTCATAGATTCTAATAAAGGGTATAGTCAAAAGACTGGCAGTCATCAGACTGCTGGTCTTTTTTGTGGCAAGAAAGAATACAAATGTTTCTGTATACATCATATAGGAAGTCATTAAAACATTAGAGATTAATTTCTAGACCCATGATATACTATTTACAAACTTTGGGTATAAAACTTGGTAACATTAATGATGTAGCTTGATAAACTGGCAAGGGGGTTCTACATGAATTGCAGTGGCTGCAGTCCGATCTATCCGATAGAGAGCCAAGGTACCTTGTACCTGCGTCCCGTCTCCCCTGCTTTGCTGGAAGCGCTGCAAACCAAGGGAAGGTATGTTGATTATTCAGAAGAGATGTTTTGGTTCCATTTTTCAGACGTACAGGAGTTACAGAATCGGATGGAAGAGATTATAGATATGGAGAAGATATTGTCGATTTCGCTGGCCGTTCTGTTAAAGTCTGTAACGGAACCATTCACCGATGATTTTAAGAGTGAGTGGATTAGTCTATCCATGCAACATGCCAGAATCAAATATGCTGATATCGTTTCTACTATTTTAGAACGCCAGTTTACCAGTTATATGCAACCGATTGTAGATGCCTCAAAGTGCATTATCGGATATGAGTTTTTGCTTCGTCCGGCTGAACATGGGAGAGCATTTAGTTCCTATGAATTGTTTGAAGTAGCTCGCGAAACGGGACTGCATTCGTTTCTGGATCGTACTGCCCGTATTAAGGCCATTGAGACAAGCGCCAAATATCTGCCTCGCGGTGTGAAACGTTTTGTTAATTTCCTGCCTTCCTCTATTTATAACCCCGAATATTGCCTGACACATACATTTGAGGCGATAGAACGTCTCTCGCTCGATCCGAAAGATTTCGTTTTTGAAGTCGTTGAAACTGAACAGATCCAGCAACTGTCTACATTGCAGCATATTTTTGAAGTTTATCGCTCTCGCGGTATGTCCGTAGCATTGGATGATGTAGGCGCTGGATTTTCGACGATCGAACTAATGAACCGCTTAGAGCCGGATTTTGTGAAAATTGATCGCAGCCTGATCGACTATTGTGATCAGGATGAAGTGAAGCAACAGAAGATCAGAAATATTGTTCAGTTATCCAATCGATTTGGAGGCAAAGTGCTTGCCGAGGGGATCGAACGAATGGAGGAGTTTGATTTCTGCCGATCGGTTGGAATTGAACTTGCACAAGGATATTATTTTGGTAAACCCGCAGCACGACCTCCCGATGGTCCATATTCAGATCCATCGTACAGAGAAGCGAGATAACTGTCGTTCACCTTTGGATTAAACATTAACATTGAACATTAACATTACAGCACAAGTCACTTTCCCCTTGAAGTGACTTGTTTGTCGTGAACTTTGTTTTTATTCAAAAAAACTCTGTCATTAGCCGATATATAGTATAGACCAATAGAAGTTCATACATAGCTGGGAGCATGGTGACATAATACAAGGGGGAGAACCGATTGAAAGAGACTAAGAACAAAAAGAAAAGTAAAAAGAAAGCTTTTGTCTGGAATATCCGCAATAAAATGCTCGTTTCTTTTTTGGTTGTTCTTTTGGTACCAAGTTTGGCAATTGGCTTGGTGTCTTTGTATATCGCGGAAGATACAGTACAAGCACAACTGAACGACAGTGCCCTTCAGAGCGTAAGTACGGCTAATAAGATTGTCGAAAGTCAGGTTAATAACAAAATTTTTGACATTAATTTCTTCTCGGATTCACTCGAACCGTCCTTGATCAAAGGAGAAAATGATAGCACGGAGCTTCAAACCAAGCTTGCTCAGTATCTGGGACTGCATCCGGATGTTTTAAATATTTTTGTAGGGTCGACAGAAGGAGTCATGGTTCGCGGCAAGCCAACAGAGAGTAGCCAGCGAGGAGAAGCTTATGATCCAAGAGAGCGTGAGTGGTATAAGCTCGCGATGGATAAGCCGGGTACGGTTGCTATTTCACCTGTCACCAAAAATACAGATGGCGTAGCGGTTGTTTTTATCTCCAAAACGCTTAAGGATCAATCCGCTGTAATTGGCTTGTCACTTGATTTGACCGATCTACGGGATCAGGCTGCGATTAAGGTTGGTCAAGAAGGGTACGTTATTATTCTGGATAAAGATAAACATGTTGTTGTTTCTCCTGTACAAGAAGTAGGTACACAGGAAAAGAGCGGCGTGTTGGATCAAATGTATGATGGCAAGGAAGGTCAATTTGACTATGATTACGAAGGCCGTTCCAAAACCATGATTTTCTCTACGAATGAAGCAACGGGTTGGAAAATTGCAGGTACGATGTTCAAGAGTGAAGTCACCGACGCAAGTAAGGAAATAAGACTTGCTACGCTTATCGTTCTTCTGGCTTCTGTATTCCTAGCCCTTATCTTTATTATCTGGTTCACTCGTTCGTTAGTGAGCCCGATTAAACGGTTGCAGGAAAATGCAAGAGCTGTAAGTAAAGGCGACCTCACCGTGAAGATGGATAGTAAACGTAAAGATGAAATGGGCGAACTCGCGAAGTACTTTGAACGCATGGTGGATAACTTACGCATGATGATTCTGGGTGTGCAGGAAACGGCAGAACAAGTATCCGCTTCTTCACAAGAGTTGTCTGCGAGTGCAGACCAAACAACCAAAGCCATTGAACATTCAACGATGGCGATCCAAGAACTGGCCGAGGGTGCAGAGCAACAAGTGAATAGTGTGAAGGACGGTTCTGGACAGATGAGCCGTATGGCAGAAGACGTCCGTCAGATGTCAGAGCGTGTACAATCCATAACTACAGCCATGCGAAATACATCCGGGGCAGCATCTTCAGGGAATGAAGCAGCGGGAGAAGCTGTTGAACAGATGAATATCATCCAGGAAACGGTGGAACAGTTAGGAGATGTTGTGCAGTCTCTTAATGCCCGTTCAGTTGAGATTGGTAGTATGGTTGATGTCATTGCATCTATCTCCAAACAGACCAACCTTCTCGCACTGAATGCATCTATTGAAGCAGCAAGAGCAGGGGATGCAGGACGTGGATTTGCAGTCGTAGCTGGAGAGGTACGCAAGCTGGCTGAAGAATCGGGTAGTTCCGCGGCTCAGATTGGTGAACTTGTGCATAATATTCGTCAGGACATGGACTCTGCCCTAACAGCGATGAATGCTGCCCAAAGCCGTGTTGGTGAGGGGATACAGGCTGTAAATACTTCTGGAAAATCCTTCGCCCAAATTCGTGAAGCGGTGGAGGATGCTGTTCATACGCTGGATGAACTATCCGAAACGACGAAACAATTGGAGAATGGTGCCTCTCATGTGGCTCAGACGATGACGGATATCTCGAACGTCACTCAGGAATCTGCGGCGAGTACCGAATCTGTATCGGCTTCATCGCAAGAACAACTGGCTTCTGTTGAGGAAATTGCTTCGTCTTCTGCACATTTGAATAGTATGGCTGAACAGTTACAAGGATTGCTGGGCATGTTCAAAATGATGGATGATCCCGCAAAAGATAATAGCAAATCCTGACCATAAAGGGTCAACCAACCATTATCAAAATAATAGAAAAAAATAAATATAGACATTCCTCTTGCGTCCCTGTATAAATATATCGTCTGGTTCTTATGGGCAATTGTACAGGACAGCAGGAGGAACTATGGTATATGTAGCAATATTAATATTTGTTTTGACCATTACGATGGTGATCTGGCAGCCTCGTGGCATCGGCATTGGCTGGAGCGCTTCGGGAGGGGCAATCCTTGCCTTGGCAGCAGGAGTAGTTAGTTTCAATGATGCTTCGGATGTGGCCTCGATTGTGTGGAATGCTACGCTGGCCTTTGTTGGCATTATTATGATTTCATTGATTTTGGACGAGACTGGATTCTTCGAATGGGCTGCCCTTCATATGGCCCGGCTGGCCGGAGGTAACGGACGTAAATTATTCCTTTATTCTATTTTACTGGGGGCTGCGGTGTCTGCCTTGTTTGCCAATGATGGCGCTGCGTTGATTCTGACACCGATTGTTCTGGCAATGGTTCGTGCTTTAAAGTTTGATGAGCGCATGGTGCTGGCATTTGTCATGGCAAGTGGTTTCATCGCGGATACGACCTCATTGCCACTCGTGGTCAGCAATCTGGTGAATATTGTTTCTGCCGATTTCTTTGGCATTACATTTGTAGAGTATGCGATACGTATGTTTGTGCCTAATCTGTTCTCTATTGCAGCGAGTACGGCGATGTTGTTTTTGTTTTATCGTAAAAGCATCCCGCAGACGTATGATGTCACGGCCGCTCGTGACCCCAAGGAAGCCATCCGTGATCCACGGGTGTTCAAGATTGCATGGTTTATGCTGGGACTATTGCTCGTAGCTTACGCTTCCAGTGAATTTCTGCCGATTCCCGTCTCCGTTATTGTAGGTGCGGTGGCCCTGCTTTTCGGTATGCTTGCACGCAAGAGCGAAGCGGTGGATTTGAAAAGGGTGGTTAAGGAAGCACCTTGGTCTATTGTTGTCTTCTCGGTAGGGATGTACATTGTTGTTTATGGTTTGCGTAATGCTGGATTAACGGATCATCTGAGCAGCTGGCTTGATGCTATAGCGGATTATGGTCTGTTCGCAGCATCGCTAGGTATGGGCCTGACCGCTGCGGTATTATCATCCGTGATGAACAATTTACCAACGGTATTAATTAATCTGCTCGCCATTCAAGGTGCACACACCGAGGGTATCATTAAGGAAGCTATGATCTATGCCAATGTCATTGGCTCGGATCTAGGTCCAAAGATGACGCCGATTGGGTCGCTTGCAACCTTGTTATGGCTACATGTATTGTCTCGCAAGGGCGTTAAGATTACATGGGGATATTATTTCAAGGCAGGCATTATTCTAACCATTCCAACGTTGTTGATTACATTGGCCGGTTTAGCATTATGGCTGTGGATCTTGGGATGAAAATAAGCAGTGAGTTTAAAATGGTTAAATAGTTATGATTTAAAAAGGCTGTTCTCACCAGATGTGTTAAACACATCCGTTGAGACGGCCTTTTTTGTTTTTGTATAAATGTGTTTCCATTGTCCTCTTATATAGAAGAAACCAACAAAGTAATCTCATGGAGGCGACGGAATCAATTCTGGAGAAGCGAAGCGCCCTCCTTTGTCGGAGACAACTGCGATCGAAAGAACAATCCGTAACTGGAATGCACGCACGAAGTGCTCTTTTCCCTTCTGCCCCCAGCCTGGCTAGGAATTCATTTTTGGAAACGAACGAATAAGCGCTGACGCAGCGGAGGGAACGGAACGATTGTGGAAAAGCGGAGCGTTCGCCTTTATCCCCGGATATATTCCTCTTACAAATACAATCAAATATATCCGGGGGTAACAGCGATTGAAACAACGTCCGTTCCCGAAGCGGCCACCTGCGCACAAAATTATATTTCGTATGTTTCGTATTTAATCCCTAGCCCACATTTTTAACATTGCGTTTACAAAACATTGATTTTCAGATGACATAACGAAACTACAATGATTAAAGAGTTGATGGTGATCACACAAATTCACAAAACGCCATCACTACATTGGGGGAGGAAAACAAAAAATGTTTAAAAAGTTGCCGTTTATTTTGATGACCTTAACGTTCGTACTGGTGCTTGCAGCATGCGGATCGAAAAACGACGCAGGTACTACAAATGGTGCCGCAAGTAATGGATCAGGAGATAATACTGCTGCTGAACTCAGCGGTAACATTCTCGCTGTTGGATCAACAGCACTGCAGCCTCTGGTAGAGCAAGCTGGACAAAAATTTATGGCAGTTGATCAATATAAGAACGTGACGGTACAAGTGCAAGGCGGCGGTAGTGGTACAGGTCTGACTCAAGTATCTGACGGACAAGCTACGATCGGTAACTCTGACGTATTTGCTGAAGAGAAGTTGAAAGACGAAGCAAAAGCTAAAGAACTGGTTGACCACCAGGTAGCAGTTGTAGCAATTGCACCAGTAAGCAATAAAGATGCAGGTGTAACGGATCTGACAAAAGAACAACTGGTAGATATTTTCTCCGGTAAAATCACGAACTGGAAAGATGTTGGTGGTAAAGATCAAGCGATCGTTATCGTTAACCGTCCAAGTAGCTCCGGTACACGTGCAACTTTCGAAAACTTCGCGCTGGGAACGAAAGTAGAAGATATTCAAGGTTCAATCCAAGAAGATTCTTCCGGTACAGTTAAGAAACTGGTATCTGAGACTCCAGGAGCAATTGGTTACCTGGCTCTGTCTTACCTGGATGACAAATTGCAAGTTCTGAAATACGGCGGTGTTGAAGCTACAGTTGAGAACGTAGAAGCAGGAACGTATCCAGTATGGGCTTACCAGCACATGTATACAAAAGGTGAGCCGGATGCAGCAACAAAAGCATTCCTCGACTACATGCTCAGCGATGAAATTCAACAAAATGACGTTAAGGAACTGGGCTACATTCCGGTATCCGGCATGAAAGTAAAACGCGATGCAGCAGGTAATGTGACTCAGTAACATTCTTTGAACTTGCGCATACAGCGAAAGAGGCGGACCCAGGTCCTGCCTCTTTGCGCGGTTTGCTCAGAAATTATCCCATATTTTGCACTAATTCTACTATAGAAGGATGGTTGTTATGGAACAGACCGAAGGGGGAACGGTGATGAACAATAAACTGAAACCACGCCGGCCCTTGAGAGAGAAACATTACTGGGAAGAGTGGACGGGACGGATCTACACGTCGATATGTGTCGTTTTCCTGATCGTTGTCATGTTTTCCATCGTATATTTTGTCGCATCCAAAGGGTTATCAACCTTTTTCCAGGATGGCGTCAGCCTGCGTGAGTTCATTTTCGGAAAAACGTGGAATCCTACAGGTGAGCCTGGCGTTTATGGTGCATTACCGTTTATCACGGGTTCCTTTACAACCACCTTGCTTGCAGCATTGATCGCAAGTCCGCTTAGTCTATGTGCAGCACTCTTTATGACCGAGATTGTACCGGGTAAAGGTAAAAAGATTTTGCAGCCCGCGATTGAATTGCTTTCCGGTATTCCATCCGTTGTATACGGATTTATCGGTCTAAGCGTAATTGTTCCGATGTTACGCAGTATCTTCGGAGGACCCGGCATTGGGATTGCAGCCGGATGTCTGGTGTTGTCCGTCATGATTCTGCCTACAGTTACGAGTATCATGGCAGATGCGTTGTCTGCTTTGCCTAAGGGCTTGCGTGAATCTTCTTATGCGCTTGGCGCAACACGCTGGCAGACGATTTATCGGGTAATCATTCCGACGGTGCTACCTGCATTGCTGACAGGTATTGTCCTTGGTATGGCTCGTGCATTTGGTGAAGCATTGGCTGTACAGATGGTCATCGGTAATGCGCCGCATGTACCGACATCCCTGCTCGAATCCGCTTCAACATTAACAAGTGTAATCACCCTGAGTATGGGTAACACCACGATGGGTTCTGTTCATAACAATGCATTGTGGAGCATGGCGCTTGTCCTGCTGGTAATGACCTTTGTCTTCGTCATTCTGGTTCGCCTGCTTGAAAGGAGGAACCGGGTATGAGAATGAAGCCAAAAACAGCGGATAAAATTGCAACAGTAGTCATCGTGATTCTGGCTTTATTCATTGTTGTACTTTTGCTCGGTTTACTCGGATTTATTCTGTTCCGGGGGATCGGTCAGATCAACTGGCACTTCCTGACGAGTGCGCCGCAATTGCTCAAAGGTGGCGGTGGTATTGGTCCGCAACTCTTTAACTCTATCTTTTTGCTTGTACTAACGCTGATTATTACCATCCCGCTCGGCTGGGGCGGAGGTATTTATATGGCGGAATATGCCAAACCGGGTCGGATTACAAGTTTCATTCGACTGGTTGTCGAAGTATTGTCATCTTTCCCATCGATCGTGATCGGTTTGTTCGGACTTTTGCTGATCGTAAATACGTTTGGCCTGGGCTTCTCACTCTTATCGGGTGCGATGGCACTGGCAATTTTCAACTTGCCACTTATGGTACGGACGACAGAGCAAGCTTTCCGAGCCGTTCCCAAAGAGCAGAAGGAAGCAGGACTTGCTCTTGGTTTGTCCAAATGGAAGATCATTACGTCCATCCTGTTGCCTGTGGCACTGCCAAGCTTGATCACTGGTACGATTCTGGCATCCGGTAGGATCTTCGGTGAAGCAGCGGCCCTGATGTTCACTGCGGGTATGAGTAGTCCACCGCTGGACTTTACGGACTGGAATCCAACAAGTCCGAGATCACCAATTAATCCACTTCGTCCTGCGGAAACACTAGCTGTACACATCTGGAAAGTCAACAGTGAAGGCATCGGACCAGATTCAAAAGAAGTTGCAGCAGGGGCTTCTGCCGTGCTGGTCATTCTGGTACTGGCATTCAATCTGAGCGCGCGCTGGATCGGCCGGGTTGTGTACCGCCGTATGACAGCTTCGAAATAAGGAGGAAATCCACATGGCCATACCTTTTGGTACGGAACAGTTAAGCATATATTATGGACATTTTCAGGCCGTGAAGCAGATCAGCCTGACTTTCCCCGAAGCGAGTGTAACGGCCCTGATCGGGCCGTCCGGTTGCGGGAAATCCACATTCCTTCGTTCGTTAAATCGGATGAATGATGAGATTGCCGGGTCCCGCACGGAAGGACATATCTGGATGGACGGCAATGACCTTAACGAACCGGGGACGGATGTAATCAAGCTTCGTCAGAAAATCGGCATGGTGTGGCAGAAGCCAAACCCTTTTCACAAGTCTATTTACAACAATATCGCATTTGGCCCCCGCTACCGCGGTACAAAAAGTAAGAAGGCACTGGATGAAATCGTGGAAAAAAGCTTGCGCCGTGCTGCTCTCTGGGATGAAGTGAAAGACAGGCTACATGAGTCAGCCTTGGCACTTTCAGGTGGACAGCAACAGCGTCTCTGTATCGCGCGCGCACTGTCTGTAGACCCGCAGATCCTATTACTTGACGAGCCTGCATCTGCGCTTGACCCTGTATCTACGGGTAAAGTGGAGGAATTGATCTCGGAGTTGAAGCAGGAGCTACGCATCGTTATTGTTACCCATAACATGCAGCAGGCGGCTCGCATCTCGGATTATACCGCTTATTTTTATCTGGGCAGTATGGTTGAGCACGGGGAGACGGAGCACATTTTTACTAACCCGGACAACCGCTTGACTCAGGAATATATTATGGGGCGTTTTGGTTAATTGAAAACAAAAACAAGGCTTCTGGATTAGTCTATCCGGGAGCCTTGTTTTGCTCTATCTAAATGTTTGCCGGATAGGATGCACCATGCTAGGATAAATAAATATCGAGAAATCATTACATGAGTTAAGCGGCAACTTATTTGAAATTTCATTATGAGACGGAGCGTCCTGAAGTTCAGGGTGCTCTTTTTGTTGTAGAGTGCGGTTTAGAGATCTGGGATATAGACGATTTGTAATTCTAAAGAAACTATAAACTTTGCAGCATCACGAGTATTTTTCGCTACACTTTAATCCAGGGAGGATGAAAGCGCAATGACAGACAAGAATAACATACTGTTAGTAGAGGACGATCCAGAAATTGCCCGGATCTTAATGGACCATCTTCGTCGTGAAGGGTATGCAGTGACCTGGGCATCAAGTGGACTGGAGAGCTGGGAAGATTTCAAGAACGGATTATATCATCTTGTACTACTTGATCTAATGTTGCCGGAGATGGACGGATTTACAGTATGCAAACATGTCAGGTTGATCAGCGATGTTCCGGTATTGATCATGAGTGCCCGGACCCAGGAAGAAAGCAAACTAGAAGGACTTGGCTTAGGCGCAGATGATTATATCACCAAACCTTTTAGTTTGGCGGAGCTTACGGCTCGAATTAAAGCCCACCTGAACAGATATCGTAGATATCAAGGTGGTCAGTCCAATGCATCGCTTCAGCAATACAACGATGGGTTAACGATTCACCCACTGAATCAGCAGGTGAGACTGAATGGTATAGAGGTGCAGTGCACAGCTAAAGAAGGAGCATTGCTAATGCTGCTGACTTCGCACCCCAACCGAGCCTTTACGAAAACAGAGATTTACGAACATGTGTGGGGTCAATCGGCAGAAGGAAGCTCCGCCGCTACAGTTACTGTGCACGTGAAAAGTTTGCGGGCCAAGCTGGGAGATGAGCCGCACCAGCCGCGCTGGATTCAAACCATATGGGGCAGTGGATACCGCTTTATTGGAGAACGGGTTAAATGAAACTGAAATATTGGCTGATGATTGCGTTCCTGATCGTGATGTTTTTGCCTGTGGCGGCAGGGTGGGCTTTATTTTCCTTATATAGCTATTATGAAAATCACCGTGCAGTAGCGGAGTATGTTGAAATGACAGGACGCATTGCACCGATAGAAAAGGTCTTAAATGATCCAACGCTGTATCAGCTGAATTCGCCTGAGCGTGATCAAACCCTCCCTGCGCTTGCCAGCGAACAGCTAAGTTTCAATCTTTATCTACCTTCTGGGATTCGGGTGTACACATCTGGCGGGGATATTACCTGGTCAACAGGTGGATATACGGTAAGAAGCTCTGAATTATATCGAAATCTGTATCATCTTCAGATTCGACACCGCACATTTTCATTGAAAAAACCAGTTTGGGATCAAGGGGAGCTGGTAGGGATTTATGAAATAACGATGTTGCGTGAGGATCGGCTTGAAGGAATATCGCTTCGAACGACATGGGTTATCGGTGGATCAGTGGTATTTTTTGTTCTCTTGTACGGAACAGTGTTGTGGTTGTTATCCCGCAAGCTTTTCTTCCCTATGAAAGTTTTGATAAACAGGATGCATGGATTTGCCCATGGAGAAGAACCAGATGAGATCCGGGTCAACGGTCACAGTGATGAGATGGGTATGTTGTTAAAGCAGTTTGATGCGATGCAACAAACCATCAGGCAGACCCAGAAGGAAGTGGAGAGGCAACAAAAAGAAAAAGAGATGATTGTAGCTTCTCTGTCACACGACCTAAAGACACCTCTCATGTCCATCAGTGCTTATGCGGAAGCACTTAGTATGGAGAGAGATTCTAGACAATTAGAGAGACAAGAGTATAGAGATGTCATCGCTAGAAATGTGGAGCGTATGAAACAGATGATCGGTGAGCTGGAGATGTACACAGCATTGGGTTCCAGAGATTCAGAGCTTGCTATGGTTGAGGTAGAAGGGGAAGAGTTTTTTGAGATGCTGCTTGGCAGTTACGGAGGTCTTGCGGAACGTGATGAGTATGACATGAAGATGTCTGTTCGGACCAATCATTGCTATCGAATTCATCCTGAATCCCTGATGCGTCTGACCGATAATCTAGTGCATAACGCGCTTCGCTACACTCCTCCCCAAGGTAGAATCGGGCTCGCTGTAATGGATTCAGCATCAGAACTGGCGGAATGGATCGATCCATCACTGGGGGCAGAACTGGATGCGTACAGAAATGGTGCGACATTGCTTATCGTTCAAAATGAAGGCCCTCCTATTCCGGCAGAACAGCTGGAGCGGATTTTTGAGCCGTACGTTCAATATCACAAAGAGCAACTAGGCGGTTATGCAGGAGGCTCTGGATTAGGATTAAGCATATCAAAGAGAATCGCATTAAAGCATGGAGGAGATATACGCATGTGGTCCTCTGAACGATATGGGACTGTAGCTGTTTGTCGATTGCCGGAACGAAGGAACCCGGATGAAACACAGGATATAACTTAAGGAAAGGTGAGAATGATGATAAAAATGGGATGGAAGCTGATGGGAGCGGCCTTGATTGCAGGTTCATTGTTTGCTGGATGCGCAGAGAAAGATATGCTTGGGATGTCAGGAGCGGATATGATTGAGAAAGTAATTGCATCCGAGTCTGGGCCAGGGTCATACTATGCCGAAGGTACGATGAAGATGTGGACAGATAGTGAGATTACGAGCACGATACACGTGAAGGAATGGGTCGACGGAAAAACAGGGAAAAAGCGGATCGAGACCGATGAAAACGGAAACGTGAGTTATGCGGTTCATAACGGTTCAGAGATTCTGCTCTATGAAGAAGAGGCGAAGACCGCTATTGCGATGGATTCATCAGCGCTCCAGCAGGAACCCAACCAAACCCAGAAGCAGATGCTGGTGGATCAACTGGAACGTATGCGTGATAACCATAATGTGAAGATGCTGGGTCAGGAAAAGCTTCAGGACCAGGAGGTCATTCATATTGAACTAACTCCGAAGGATAAGGATTCACTCTCCATGTCTTCGGAGTATTGGATAAACCCGAAAGAATGGATGGTTGTGAAAGCCACGAGTACGTATGGGGATACCAAGTCAGAGTTTCTATATGACCAGATCAATTACAATCCTGAGTTCACAGACCAGACGTTCACGCTGGATATTCCTGCAGATGTTGAAGTGAAAAAAATGAATGACGTGATGAATAACCGAGAAATCACACGAGAAGAGGCAGTGCAGGCCGTTGGTCAGCCCTTCCTACAGTATATCGGAGCGGATATGAAATTATCGAGAATTGAGCTCATTTCATCTATGGGTGAACAAGGCCGGGATGAAGTGACACTGTATTATGTGAAGGATAACAAACCAGAGATCAGCATGACCGTATTTAAAGCACCAGGGGAAAACGGTAATGAAAAACTGCTTCCAGAGGAAAAGAAAGTTAACATTCGTGATACAGAAGGTTCATATATGTCTATCATTCGGAACTTGTCGTGGAGCGAGGATGGTCTTCGTTATTCGGTCATGGGCGAAAATGATTTTTGGACAGAAGAACAACTACAGATGTGGGTAGATGAGTTGCAAATAACGAAGCAAGCGAAATAATATTGCGGATAGAGAAAAATGAACAAGCTTTGAACCATATGAACGAAAGGAGCATATCGTATATAGAAATGATGTGCTTCGAGATTACGTCACTTTTATTGACATATAGCGTATGGCATATTACGCTGTATATGATTGAATGCATGGCAGAATGGTGAACTTTCATTAAGGAAATAACAGAATATAGCGAATGATAACGAGCGGGAGAGACCTAGCAGGATGATGCAATACAGTACAAGTAGGCATGATTAATGCAATTTAAGATGTAGAACTGTACTGTACAGATGGCTTGGGCACCGAAGGAGCAAGCAGTTATGCACCCGGCATAACCGTTAATCTCTCAGGTAAATGTACCGTCGTTGGACGCAACTCTGGAGAGTGCGCGGAAGAAGCGCCACCCAAGGGGTATATGATTGTCAGATTGCTGAACAGATGAGTGCTTGCGTGTACTCGGCCTTGTTCTTCCTGGCTTAAAATCATGAAACTCTCAGGTATCAAGGACAGAGAGAGGGCTAACGGCCTTCTTCTGTCCTTTTTTGATGTCATCAATCAGTAAATCAGGAACATTGTGGTGGGTCTTGTCCAGATATCGATGACAAAACCAATTGGAGGGTTAACAGGTGCGATTTAAAGATGTTTTTTCAATTATTGGCCCGTCGATGACGGGACCATCCAGTTCACATACAGCCGGTGCTGCAAGATTGGGACGAATTGCGCGTCAGTGGCTGGGATGTACACCGGAACGTGCAAGGCTTACGTTATATGGCTCATTTGCGGATACCTATCAGGGACATGGAACAGATCTGGCACTAATCGGTGGTTTGCTGGGTTACGTTACAGATGATCCGCGTATACCGGATGCAGAGCAATATGCAGATGAAGCAGGCATGGAGGTTGAATTTTACACCAGCGGTCTACCGGCTCCTCATCCGAACACGGTCAAGATTGAATTGTGGCACGGCGAACGGGCATGCTCTTTAATAGGTGCTTCCATCGGTGGCGGCAGTGTATCTGTGCATGCATTAAATGATTTTCGCGTACAGATCAGTGGAGAGTTTCCGACACTTGTTTTGCGTCATGCCGATAAAGCGGGAGTTCTGGCATCCGTGACCTCAACCATTAGCTCGTCCGGAGTGAATATCGGCTATATGCAAGTGGATCGAAAGGCTCGTGATGGTGAGGCACTTACAGCAATGGAGATGGATGCACCGCCGAGTGAAGACGCGTTGAACAAACTGCGTTCATTGGATCATATGCTGGATATTCGTGTGATTGATCTGAAGAGAGGGGGTGATCCGGATGCGGTTTAAACATCTACATGAATTAAACACCATCTGCACTGCGGAGTCCAAAACAATTGCACAGTTGATGATTGAAGAGCAGGTGCAGGAGACTAACACACCCGAAACAGATGTCGTAAAGCAAATGTCGGAGTACTACCAGGTGATGAAAGAAGCGGTTCGTAAAGGACTTACAGAAGATACCACCTCACGTAGCGGACTGACGGGTGGGGACGGGAAAAAGATGGCCGAATATATTCGCCAAGGCGAAACATGCTCTGGCGATGCTTCTGCCCTTGCCATGGCCTATGCACTTTGCGTATCGGAAGTGAATGCCTCCATGGGACGGATCGTGGCTACGCCAACAGCGGGCTCTTGTGGCATCATTCCGGGTGTGTTTATCAGCTCGCAGGAACGATTTGGCTGGACGGATGAACATCTGGTGAATGGATTGTTCTGCGCCGGTGCTATTGGATACGTGATCGCCAACAATTCATTTATTTCAGGGGCCGAGGGCGGCTGTCAGGCGGAAGTAGGATCAGCGATTGGCATGGCTGCCGGTGCGATGGTGGAGCTTCGTGGAGGGACGCCGGAGCAGGTAGTGCATGCTGTAGGATTGGCTTTGAAAAATACACTGGGCCTCATCTGCGATCCGGTTGCTGGCCTGGTAGAGATTCCATGCATCGTGCGCAACGGACTCGGTGCCGTTACTGCACTGGCTGCCGCAGATATGGCACTCGCTGGTGTACGCAGTGCCATTCCGTCTGACGAAGTCATTGACGTGATGTTGGAGGTAGGCAGTGCGATGCCAAGCCGTCACCGCGAGACAGCGCAAGGTGGGCTCGCTCAGACACCTACAGGCCGCAAGATGATGGAGAAGCTGGCGAAGCCAAAGGCCAAGCGCTTGCCGGATGAGTCATCCGAAACATCAACAACAGGCTCAGAGGCAGAATAGCAAGTGGATCATATACAGGACAGGGGCAGATAGCTTAGGAGCACACAACCAAGTTCCGATTATCAATTAAATTAGTAATTAGAGCATGTTAGTCGTTATTACTTCATAACAAACAAGCGTCCGCGAACCTGGTTTTCTCAGGTTATGCGAGACGCTTGTTTGTCCAGTTTGCCTAAACCGCCAAGATAGCAGTCAACCACTCAGAATTGGAGAAGGCAGTCATTTATTGTTGTTTCCAAAAGGCATCTATTTTACTTCTGTGCGCATCACGGCATATCCGTAAGCAGGCAGTTCAATGGCAAGCACACCGTCTTCCAGAGCGGTGCGATGGTTGCCCTCAAACAGCTCCGTCCAAGGTTGCTCTCCTGCATCCAGTTCAACGATGGCGGTTTCCTCAGAACGGTTGAACAGAATGAGGATGCGTTCCTCGTCACTTTGCCGCTCCATCACAAGCTGGCTACCGCCTTCCTGGGCTTGCAGGAAACGAATGGTTCCTGCTGCACGCAGTGCAGGATGAGCATGACGCAGAGCAATCAGCTTTTGATAAAAGTGAAGTAGCTCCCGATCCTGCTTCGCTTCGTCCCACTCCATGCATTTGCGGCAACCTGGATCATGTTCTCCGTCGAGCCCGATCTCGTCACCATAATAGATACATGGGGCTCCCATATAACTGAACTGGAACAAGGCAGCCAGCTTCATCTTGCGTTGATCGCCCTCGCACAAGGTAAGCAGGCGCGGAGTATCATGACTGTCGAGTAAGTTGAATGCCACCTCGCTCGCTTGAAGTGGGTAGCGAGATAGCTGCCTGCCAAGGGCACTCGCGAATTGTTCAGCGTGCATCTTATCTTCCACAAAGAAATGATTTACGGCGGCGGTGAACGGATAGTTCATGGCAGCATCGAACTGGTCCCCTTGTAGCCAGGAAGAAGATTCGTTCCATATCTCACCTAGAATGTAGGCATCTGGGTTGGCTTCCTTAACAACCCGCCTGAAATCTCTCCAGAAAGCATCGTCCACTTCATCAGCTACATCAAGACGCCAGCCGTCCGTGCCAACTTCCTTGATCCAATATTCCGCTACTTCGAGCAAGTAGGCCTTCACATCGGGATTCTCTGTATTCAGCTTGGGCATATGAGCCTCAAATCCAAATGTCTCATAGGTTGGAATGCCATCCTTCACGTCCAGCGGGAATTCATGTACGTGAAACCAGTCCTTGTATTTGGACTTGGCACCAAGCTTTTGTACATCGACAAAAGGAGCAAATGTTTTGCCTGAATGATTAAACACGGCATCCAGCAGTACACGAATACCCCGTTCATGACACAGCTTCACCAGACGCTTCACGGTGTCAGCATCACCGAAATGGCGGTCGACGCGCAGATAGTCTTCGGTATCATATTTATGATTGGTTGTAGCTTCGAAAATCGGAGTAAAATAAATCGCATTAATGCCCAGTTCACTGAGGTAATCAAGGTGGTCGATTACACCCTGCAAGTCACCGCCAAAGAAATTAAAGGGTGTAGGTTCACCGCCCCAAGGTTCAACCTCTTTGGGATTGATATCCGGGTTGCCATTGGCAAAGCGCTCGGGGAAAATCTGATAAAACACAGCATCTTTCACCCATGCTGGGGGTGTAAACACAGCTCCGGCATGAAGATATGGGAACTGAAACATGCGGCCTGGGTCATCGGGCTCCTCCTCTTGGAAATCCGTCTCGGTCATCCAGATGTGTTCATCTCCACTTTTGAGCAAAAAAGCATACTTCAATCGATGATACGGAGGTCTCACTTCCCCCTCGTAGTAGTCAAACATAGAGTCTGACGTCAATTTGGTCAGAGGAACCATATCTTTTGTTTCCTCCCACGCGTATTTATCTCCAGTCAGGGCATACACCTCGGTGAGATCATTCTTTTTGGCACGCAGACGTAGACGAATCGTATCCTGATCATAGGCATAGGCCCAGTTTCGTTTCGGTTGGTGGAAGATGGCTTCAAGCAGCATATGTAATTCCTCCTGTCAGATATGAATGAAGTAAGCAGAGACCAATTCATTTAAATTCGATTAAATATGCTAGTAGTACAGTAATACAGGTGATATGTAGACATTATTGCTGAAAGATATAGCTTCATATTACGTGACTGCAGATTGCGTTATAATGAGGGTATGAAAAGAGAGGGCAGGCTCTAAACGAGCGACATGGAATGTACTGAGGCCTAGGCAACGGACATTGTAGCTTGTGCAACCAGGCTTGCATTTAAACTCGCGGGGAGGTTCGCCCCATTCAAAATTTAAAGCCAAAAATCATAAAGATAAGCATTGCCGCCCAGATATATCATTAACCCAAAGGGAACGGAAAGGAAACGAGTACATAGATGAAAAACAAACTGTTATACATTGAGGATGATACGGAAATTGCAACATGGGTGAGAGAAGATCTGGAGGAGCGTGGATATGAGGTCGTCTGGCTTGGGAGCGGTGAAGGGGCCACCGAGGCTGTGGCAGACTGCTCCCTAGTCATTCTGGATGTCATGCTGCCAGGGCTCGACGGATTCACGGTAGGCCAGCGATTAAAAAAAGAATATCCTGCTGTGCCCATCGTTATGCTCTCGGCCAGAACATCCATTGATGACAAGTTGCATGGGCTTGATTTTGCCGATGACTATGTGACCAAACCTTTTCATCCGGACGAGCTTGCAGCGCGAATTGAGGTTCAACTGCGGAAAGCAGGCAAAGTAGGTTCAAGTGAAGCGGTACTTAAGCTGGATCATCTGTCGATTTATGAGCAGGATAACCGGATCGTGAATGAGCAGACGGGGGAAGAGATTATTTTATCCGGTAAACAGTTCCACATCTTCGCTTATTTGCTTCGGCATATGGGCATGATTCGCACCAAAGAGCAGATCTATGAAGCGGTGTGGAACGAGTCTTATCTGGATGGGGACAAAACGTTGATGGTGCACATTCGGCATCTGCGCGAGAAGCTGGAGATTGATCCGGCCAATCCTGTCATTATTCAGACAGTACGCGGTGTTGGCTATCGTGTGAAGAAGCCATGATCAGATGGTATAGAGAACGGAAGGCAAGGAAGTCTGAACAGAACAGAGGCAGTGAAACAGGACAGCCTATCCGTCCCAAAATAAAGTTTGGGCGATCACTGATGTCCAGATACATGCTACTGATTCTGGCAGCTTTTCTGTTTGTACCTGTTGTGGTACCGATGGTAGCAACGGTTTTTATTGTAGTCATCAATAACGTAAGCTCTAGTGAAGAAGCACCTTACGGAAACGCTGACCAAATTACCGAACTGTGGGCTATGGAATCCAAAAAGCTGGGCGGGGCTTCTGACCAAATCATAGATAAACGGATGAAAGAACTGCAGGAGAAATACCCTAAATCGGCTATGTATCGTGTAGATGCGGCAGGCCGAACGAAGATAGTGCTTGGCGGTGAAGAGGCGGATGTACTGAAGTCTAAATCATTGCATCCTTCAGTCACCTCGGAAGGGGAGCCGGCGTCTTTAAATACAGACGTCATTCTGAAGTGGTCGCTCGCAACTGGAGAAAAAGCAGAGACCCGAATCCCGGCAAGATGGACACCAAATGATACGGTTCAGTTCATGAAGGAAGCCTTGTATCGCGATCCTCTAACCGTGGTTTCTTTTATTGGCGGAGTAAATGTGAATAAGGGACAAGGGTTTATGGTGATTGAAGTCCCTCGTGAGCTCATTCAAAACATCACCAATAACGGGGTATTAGAATTCATCTATTTCGGGGCAGTGATGCTGATTGTGTTTGTGATCTTTATTGTGATGTCCGTTCTGTTCTTCGCCAAAATTCGCAAACGACTGATTCACTTGCAATCTGCTATGGTTACCCCGGGCAAGGAGGGTATACCACTTCCAGTGGACATTAAGAGATCGGATGAGATTGGACATTTGGAGGAATCCTTTAACCAGATGGTACATCAGTTAACGGATAGCCTTCAGCGTGAACGGGAAGAGGAGCAACTTCGCAAACGGCTTGTGGCAGGGTTATCCCATGACCTGAGAACACCGCTTACGGTAATTCGCGGGCATATGCATGCACTGAATAAAGAAAACCTAAGTGATCAAGGCGTGCGGGCACTGAGTCGAATGGAAGGCAAGATACAGGATCTTGGTGAACTGATCGACAATTTGCTCACGTATAATCTGCTGACTAGTGGAAGATATACTTTAAAACTGGAGCAGAAAGATGCACTGCGTATGATAAGGGAAGCTGCTGCTTCCTGGTATCCGGTGTGGGAGAAGGAAGAGTTTGAGATCGATATTGACCTGCCTGAAACTCCGTTAATCTGGGATGTAGATGCGCAAGGGCTGCGGCGTGTGCTGGATAATTTGTTTCAAAATGTAGTTCGTCATGCGGCAAGCGGAAAATATATTCGCATTTCCACGGAGCAGATTCAGGGTCGAACTGCCGTAGTGATCGAGGATCGCGGACCGGGAATTCAGCCGGATTCGGGTACGAAGGGCACAGGACTTGGCTTATCCATTGTCGATCTGCTGATTCGTGAGATGGGCTTGCGGAAGCGGGTAGATAGCTCAGATGCGGGTGTCCGTACCTATCTATACAGCGGCTAAGGGATTGATCGGGAAGTTTGAACGCAGGCAGAAGAGGTTTCTTTTTAAACTAAACTTAAACTTGGATGTACGCTGGCTTTAACCTTGGAGGGTTACGATAGTTCCGAGGTGATAATGAATGAGCGAAAATATTATTCAAACAGCGAATTTATGGAAAACATATAAGGACCGTGCAGCGGTTCGTGAACTTGACCTTCATATTAAAAAAGGAGATATCTACGGCTTCCTTGGTCCTAACGGTGCCGGCAAAACAACAACGATCCGCATGCTTCTTGGATTGATTAAACCGACCAAAGGTGTCATCCGGGTCTTCGACAAAGATATTCGCAAGGACCGTATGGACATTTTACGGCGTGTAGGTTCTCTGGTGGAGTACCCCTCCTATTACGGTCATCTGAATGCGGTAGAGAATCTTGAGGTACTGCGCCGCATTATCAATGTACCCAAGTCAAGGATTGCGGAAGTGTTATCTATTGTTGATCTGACAAAAGATGCTAAACGAAATGTAAAAGGGTATTCCCTCGGCATGAAACAGCGTTTGGGCATTGCCAGCGCGCTACTCGGTGAACCGGAGCTGCTTATTTTGGATGAGCCAACGAACGGACTTGACCCCGCGGGGATTCAGGAGATTCGGGAACTCATCAAACGTATGCCGCTGGAGCATGGCATCACCGTTCTTGTATCCAGTCACTTGCTGAGTGAAGTGGAGCAGATGGCGAGTCGTGTCGGTATTATAAGAGATGGCAAAATGGTGATGCAGGACACGATGGCGAGTCTCCATAGTCAGACAGGCAGCTCAATCAGGCTCACGGTGTCTGAACCGGAGGCAGCCATGAAGCTTGCTCGTGAGCAGGGGCAATTTGGTCAGAGACAGGGTGCTGAGCTTACCTTCCCCTACATGGATAACAGCGCAGTCGCACTGCTGGTACGCCGATTGATTGAACAGGATCATGATGTATACCGGGTCGAAGAACAGAGACAGTCTTTGGAGGATCTCTTCATGCGTGTCATTGGCGAGGGGGCTTCCCTATGACAGGACGTGCATTATCAGCCGACTGGCTTAAAATTCGTGGCAAAGGCATCTGGTTTCTGGTGTTTCTGGCCCCAATCGGCTTGACGGCCATGCAGGCTCTGAATTTCGGATTACGGCTGGATTATCTGAAAGAGCAGTATGCCGATAATTTGTGGGGAGGTCTGCTGGGAAACGTGGTTGTTTTTGTGCCGCTGGCTTTAATGCTGGGCGCAACCATTTTGAGTTCGATGATCGCCGGAATAGAGCATGAGCAGGGGTCGTGGAAGCAACTTCTGGCGATGCCAATTAAAAGGCCAGCCGTTTATCTTGCAAAGTTTCTGCTGGCCTGTGTGCTACTAATGATCTCATGTTTGTTGCTAACGGCGGGGGTTGTTGGACTGGGACTTGTGCTTGGTTTCGATGCCAAAGATATACCGTGGGCACAGGCACTGAAGCTGGGGCTTATGCCGCTAGCTGGCGCACTGCCTGTATTGTCCATTGAATTATGGTTTACGCTGGTATCCAAAAATCAGGCGCTACCGGTTACATTCGGCATTATTCTTGCGATTACCGGTATGTTTTCACTCAGCATTTCTCCACATTTTCCACTTGCTTGGGCACAGATGGCTTGGAGTGCGCCTAACGCTTACTTATACGCAGCAATGGGTGCATGTTTAGGAATCCTCATTTTGCTGATAGGCATGATGCACTTCAGTCGGAAGGATGTGGCCTGATATGAATTTTGCTACAACCTATTTTCGTATCTTATCTGCGGAACGTTTGAAAATGGCCAAATCGCCAATCTCGCTTTTGGTTCTAATCAGTCCCTTGATCGCACTGCTCATCGGTCTGCTCTCTTCCCCATCGGGCGATTGGATTGCATTGATGTCAGCCATGGTGATGATTCACGGTATGCTTTTGTTACCGATGCTGACAGGGGTGTTCACCTCATTTGTCTGCCGTTTTGAACATGCAGGGGGTGGATGGAAACAGCTCTTGGTTCTGCCACTTACACGTACAGGTGTGTATTTAGGCAAATTCACAATGGTGTTACTGCTCCTCGCTGGTACACAGTTACTTCTATTCGGAAGTATCGTTTTGACAGGATTAATCCATGGGATGGCATCACCGGTACCTTGGGGATTCCTTGTCAGTAAAATGTTGCTTGGACTTCTGGCTTGTATCCCATTGGCGGCATTACAGATGTTTGTGTCTCTGATCTGGAGCAGTTTCGCCGCGCCGCTTGCCCTGAACTTCGCGCTAACGATACCTAACATTCTGGTTGCAAACTCCGCAACGTATGGCCCGTATTATCCATGGGCACAGCCGATGATTCTGATGCTTCCCATTGAGGGAACAGGGTTCGGTGCGTTCAATGTTCCGCTCGGCACACTTCTAGCCGTAGTTGGTGGCAGCGCCGTGTTATTCATTGCGATGGGCATGATTTATTTTTCGAAGAAGGAAGTATAAAGTATACGTTCGATGAGAATAACAAATGAACCTTTCCTGAGGCTGTGCATCCAAAGAGTTGGTATGCAGACAGTCTCAGTTTTTTTTTATATTATGCGATAAAGGGCAAATCCCATCTTTTTCATGCCTATTGATGTGAATTTCATCCTATTTGATAAGCAAAATGAGACGAGAATCTGGTAAAATAAAAAAAGCTGTTTCTAGTCAGGCGAACATGGTTATTCGAGGGTAAGACTGTTACAGCCGAAAATGGCGCATATGTAATGTGATGAAGAAAGAAGATTTTGGCTGAGAAAAGAGGGGTAGGCCTTTGGATCATAATAAAACGGAAACCCTGAAACGAATTATTTCTGAGGGTAGCTCTTACCGATCATTGTTTTTTAACCACCCGGATGCCATCTATGTGATGGACATTAAAGGGAATCACATCGATGCTAACCCTTCGTTTGAACGGTTATCTGGCTACAAGATTGAAGAGCTTGCAGGGGTGAGTCGGGATCGCATCAGCCCGCCTGAGAGTGAAAATAGAAGAGTGCAATTCATCGAAGATGTTCTGGCTGGACGTTCAGTCAGCGAAGCGATGGCTTTTTATCATAAAGATGGCTCTGTGAAACATGCACAGGTGACCTATATACCGATTACAGAAGGTGATGATGTCGTCGGCATCTATGGTATTGCCAAGGATGTGACGGATAAAGTAATCATCGAACAGGAACTGCAACAGACTCAAGAGAAATATCAGGTATTGGCCGAACATGCGCAAGATCTGATTACAACCTGTGCTATAGATGGTGAACTCTTGTATGTCTCTCCATCTGTTCGTGCACTGCTTGGTTATGAGCCGGAGGAAGTCGCAGGGAAATCGTTTAAATCCTACTGTTACCCGGGAGATTATCCGGACCCTTTGCTCATTTCTAATATTGGTCATGGCTGCAAGATGAGAGTGTTACACAAAGATGGGCATTACATCTGGATGGAGACATTGGCGAAGCCCGTGACCGGGGAACATGGCAAAATAACGCAAATTGTGAGCATTAGCAGGGATATTACCCAGCAGAAAGATGCTGACAGACGTCTTCGCGAAAGCCGTGAGCGGTACAAGTCATTGTTTGAATATAATCCAGCTGCGGTATACTCCCTCGATCTGGAAGGGAATTATAGTGCTGTGAACAGCAATATGGTGCAAATGCTTGATATTCCGCGTAGCAAACTCATCGGGCAGTCCTTTCTGTCGAACCTGGATAAACGAGAACTGCAGAAGGGGGAAACTGGATTTGAGCTCGTGAAGCAGGGGAAGCCTCAATACTATGAGACTCGTGTTGTAAATTCCAGTGGCCGGAAGATCGAAGTTTCGGTAACGAATGTGCCGATTATTATAGATAACGAAGTAGTTGGTGTCTACGGTATAGTATCAGATATAACGGAGCGCAAGGAGTACACGGAGCGTATTCAGGAGCTGAGCAAGCAGCATGAGTTGATCCTCAATACCGTTACCGAAGGAATCTACGGTCTCGATGCGGATGGCATTACCATGTTCATGAATCCGGCTGCGGCATCCATGTTCGGTTATGAAGCTCATGAATTCATTGGTAAAAGTTCACACCCGATTATCCATCACACGCGTGCAGACGGAAGTTATTTTCCGAAAGAAGAATGTCCGATTCACATGACGGTGCTCGATGGACATGCGCGTTCAGTGACGGAGGACGTGTTCTGGAGAAAAGACGGCAGTAGTTTCCTTGTACAGTATCAAGTAACTCCGATTATTGATGAGGGTCAGATTCGTGGTGCGGTCGTTGTTTTTAATGACGTTACCGGTGAACGTGAAATTGTTCGCGCCAAGGAAACGGCTGAGCTCGCTGCACAAGCCAAGTCCGAGTTCCTGTCTCTCGTCAGTCACGAAATCCGGACACCGATGAACGGCATTGTAGGAATGACTGAGCTATTGGTGGGTACAGACTTGTCAGAGGAGCAGCGAGAGTACGCCCAGATTATTCAAGAGAGCGGCGATGCATTGCTGAACATCCTGAATGATATTCTGGACTTCAGTAAGCTGGAGTCTGGTAAAATGGCCCTGGCCTACGAGCCGTTCTCGCTCCGCAAGATGCTGGAGCAGGTTGCGGAGCTGTTCAAGCCACGAGCAGACGAGAAACATCTGGATATTCGTTTTCGTCTGAACCCGAATATTCCTGATTATATGGCGGGGGATTCGATGCGAATAAGGCAGATTCTGGTGAACCTCGTTGGCAACGCGCTGAAATTCACAGATCAGGGAAGTATCGATGTCACGGTGGATATCATTAAAGGAAGTAAACCTGAGGATAGTGTACTGGATTTTGCTGTGCAAGATACGGGGATTGGTATTCCTGCGGACAAGCAGGATCAGTTGTTCCAGTCGTTCTCTCAACTACATCCAGTAATTAACCGCAAATACGGCGGAACAGGACTTGGGCTGGTGATCTCCAAGAGACTTGTTGAGATTATGGGTGGAAGCATCAGTGTGGAGAGTACGGAAGGAGAAGGCTCCGTTTTCCGGTTTGCTATTCCGACGACGCGAGTTGAAGCATCAGGTGAAAAGTCAGCAAGTGAGTTCCAGCATGACCGTACACGTCAAAGTGACAAGGTGGCTATGCGTATTCTCGTAGCAGAAGATCATCCGGTCAACCGGAAGATTTTACAGGAATATTTGGAGAAACTGGGCTATGAGGCCGATGTGTGCACGAATGGAGTAGAAGCGATTGATGCCATCTCGCAGAATGCCTATGATATTGTTCTGATGGATATCCATATGCCTGTAATGGACGGTCTGAAAGCCACGAATCTGTTGCATCGGTTAATTCCTGAGGATCGGATTCCCCCGATTATTGCCGTTACGGGCAATTCGAGGCGGGAAGATAAAGAGGCCTGTCTGGAGATCGGCATGCGGGACTTTATCAGCAAGCCGGTGATGCTAAGTGAACTGAAGCGGGTCCTCCAGCAATGGGGACCGTCTGATGAGCCGCGGATTGGGCCTAGTTAAGTAGAGATTCATATGTGGATCATTGGATTGAGCCCAACGGATTAAAAAGATAGTGTAGCAGAACAACCTTCATGTCCACAGTGTGGTGAAATGAAGGTTGTTTTTTTTGTTCTATTTTGCAACAAGCTCGCAGTGTAGACCTGTTCCTACTCAGAATTTACGAAGGCTTAGGCGATGGTCAGGCGGTTAATATTACCGGATAAAATTTCACAGGAGCGCTCGAATTTCTCAATCTCCGCTTGATCGAGATTTAATTCGATAATCTCTTGAATACCGCCCTCCCCAATGATTGCAGGGACTCCTGCACAAACATTCCGCTGTCCATATTCGCCATCAAGAATCGCGGATACAGCGATGATTTTATGCTCGTCATTCAGGATGGAGCGAGTAATATGGGCAAGTGCATTCCCAATGCCAAACTGGGTTGAACCTTTGCGAGTGAAAATTTCCCAGCCCGCATCCTTCGTTTTTTTAGCAATATCGTCCAGATCCAGATGTTTGAACCGTTCCTTGTGTTGATCCAAAATGTGCAGAATAGGCTTGCCACCAATGGTAACATGGGACCAGGCTACGAATTGGGACTCGCCGTGCTCACCGAGTGCGTAGCCGTGTACGCTGCGCGGGTCGATGGAGAATACCTCGGATAGCAGTGTTTTGAGCCGTGAAGAGTCGATCGAGGTTCCCGTCCCGATGACACGCTCACGCGGCAAACCGGACAATTTCCATACCATATACGTAACAATGTCCACGGGGTTGGCTGCGACAACGAAGATTCCGTTAAAACCACTGTTCATGATCGGAACTACGATATCTTTGGCAATAGACTCTGCTTCCTCCAGAACGTCGAGTCTTGTCTGTCCAGGCTTCGGATTGGCTCCAGCGGTCAAAATGATGACATCCATACTGCCGCAATCGGCATACGTTCCTGCGTATACTTTCGTTCGATTGTGTGTAAAGTCCATGCAATGGGAAAAATCGAGTGCCTGTGCTACCGCACGGTCATACGTCCGATCGACCATCATAATCTCCCTGCATATCGATTGATTGATCATCGAATATGCACAACTTGAACCTACAAGACCTGCCCCGATGACCGCCACTTTCCCTGATTTGCCTAACACTGCCTTCAGCCTCCGTTTACATTGGATTTATCCATTACTTGATTATTATTATGTTAAGTATAGTGCTTTATTTTATGCTGAAATTCAATTCTACGTTACATAAGATAACACATGAAAAAGCAATACAGCAATGATTCCCTCTGTCGCGGGAGCGTATTGGAGTAATGGAGTTAACAAAATTGACATCAATTCGATGCATTCCGAAATTTAGACGGCATTTGCATGTACCGTTTTCGACACGACAGCATTCCTGTAGCTTGTCGGATGGAGGGGCTTTTATGCGGAATATATACCTGACAAAAGTTCTTATGAATCCCCAGAAACAGAACTAAACCGTCAAAGGGTTCTGCAAGCAGATTGACGAATACTTACCGACATGCAAGAGAGAAGCACTGGCGGGTCACATGTAGAAGGTTGTTTTAGGATTGTTTAAGGTTTCATGTTCACAGTCCATGGTTGTGCAAGAGAAAGGTCACCCGATCCGATGACAGTTCGTTGCAGGAGCGCTAAAGTCGTGATTTTGCAAGCCAAAAAGACTTCATACCGGGAGGGAATTCATGATGATTGAAGAAGTAGGAGCAACGACGGAAACGGCCAAGAGCCTGGGTATAGGTGCCAGTACTCTTCGTAAATATGCGGCAGCACTTGAGGAGCAGGGATATCGTTTCGAACGTTCTGCGAATAAATCCAGATTGTTCAAATCCGATGATATCGAGTGCATTGAACGTCTGATGACGGAGCTTAGAGAGCATAACCTGCCGCTGGCTGATGCAGTGGTTACGGTGCTATCCCCGGCAGAAGGGAAAACAGAACAGCAGTCTGTCCAAGCCATACGTGAGCATACAGAGCAGGAGTGTGCTGCAACCAGTACGGTCTTATCTGGATCTAATCCATTACCGCCGTTGGAAGTGGATCAGTACGGTCAATTGAGATCTTATGAAGGACTCGGCCAGCTTGTAAGTGAGGTTACCTACGGTGCGGTTGAGCCCAAGCCGGAAGAGGACGATCGCGTGCAGGTGTTACAGCACCGGGTGGATGAACTGGAACTGACACTCCAGCATCTGGCGGAGACTCATCTTGCGCTCCAGGAACAGATGGAGAAGCAACGTCAGTGGATGAACGAAAAACTGGAGGAAGAACGAGATCGCGAACTCGTGACCAATTTGCGCAGCTATCAGGGGCGAAAACGAAAGTCCAAAATCACTTCACTCCGTATGTTGTTTGGTTTGATGCCAAAGAAACATAAAGAAGCTTAAATGAATCTGCATTATGGATGATCGTGATTTCACATATACAGCCTGCTATAATTAGCTCCAATACAACATGAAGTCCAGCCGCTGATCAGCCGTTTCTCATGACAGGACAGGAAACCGGATCAGGCATCAGATAGCTGGCGTGGGAGGCAACGTGGAGCTGGGGAGAAGCTGGCAAAGATTGATCGGATTATTTGCAGACCGTCCTGGGCGGCAAGGAATAATCATAGGGGATCGTTATGTGATACGGGAGCTTCTAGGCATGGGGAGTTACGGACTGACCTATCTGTGCGTGGATCAGCAGACGGGAAGGGAAGTCGCGTTGAAGGAATCGAAGCCGAGTAAGGGCAGACTTGCTGCGCGGCTGCTGAGCAGGGAAGCGGATGTGTTACAGCATTTGCATCATCCAGCAATCCCTAAGCTTTTGGATACCTTTAACGTGCGAAGACGGAATTATATGGTGACAGAGTATGTCCGGGGACAGACGCTGGAACAATTGATCTTCGAAGAAGGTCAGCAATATACAGAGCGTGAATGCGTGGAACTCGCTTGTCAGCTACTAGTTCCGATAGCTCATGTACATCAGCAGGGATTCATTCATGGCGACGTGCGAATCCCTAACGTCATTGTACGAGAGGGACGAGTACATTTAATTGATTTTGGCCTGGCAAGACGCTTGGGGGAGCCGTTGTTGCCAGAGTTAAAACGCCGAATGAAAGATGTGCCTGAGCCTGAGGATGAACCGGCTATACCTGATCAGGATTTGCAGGATATTGGTCACTTTCTGCTTTTCATGCTGTATTCGGCCTATGAGCCTCAGAAGGGTAGCGCACCTGCCAGCTGGCAGGAAGAGCTCCAGCTTACGCCTGCACTGCATGAGATGCTGGAGCGGCTTCTCGGGCTTCGTCCGGGTTATGAGGGCGGGGCAGGAGAGTTGCAGCGTGAGATGGATCGGTTGAGACCGTTGCTGTAGAAGCAGAAGAGCGGAGTAGAAGTGTTATAAACTAAAAAGCAGGGGTGTTCCGAAGGCCGTGTGTACGGTATCGATGGAACACCCCTTTGTTATATCTGGTGGTAAAGAGTCAGGTTCAAGCGAGAGCGAATTCGGGACCGACGTAGAGTCATATCAGATTCAATCGTTTAGCTGGAGCTATACTTTCTGCTTTTGTAATATCCTGATCCATGGCGCTGATCCCTGTACTTCATATCAGATGAGGAATAGCGCTTGTAGCCGCGTTTGCCAGAGGAACTGCTGTATTTTTTATAGGAACGTCTATTGGAAGAACTGTAACGTTTGTGTTGAGATGAGGACTTGGAGTCGATGAGTTTGCCTATGAGTTTCTTAAACATGAGTCGTTCATCCTTTCGTTTTCAGTTATTTTTATGCTAATACGTGGCTTGCCCAAGAGGGGTTTCGTGTTTTTGGAGAAAAAAATACTCATTCATTCACAGCTTGGCGTATAATAGGATGTTGCCTCAGTTATCGGAATTTTTTATTTTGAGCGTTTCGCGTTACAATAGAAGACAGGATAAGATCATAACGGACAAGGAGTAGTTGGCATGATCATGATAAAGACGAAAGAACAGATTGAACAAATGAGAAGAGCTGGAGAAATTCTGGCTGCGTGCCATAGAGAAATTGCAAAACTGATTCGTCCGGGAATCACAACACAGGAGATTGACCAGTTTGCAGAGGCATTTATGAAGAAAAATGGAGCTATACCGGAGCAAAAGGGCTACAACGGGTACCCTTATGCGACATGTGCGTCGGTTAATGACGTGATCTGTCACGGTTTTCCGGGAAAATACGTGCTGAAAGACGGCGATATCGTTACCATCGACATGGTCGTGAATTTGGATGGATGGCTGGCGGACTCGGCTTGGTCTTATGCAGTCGGAAATGTAAGTCCTGAAGCGCAACATTTGTTAGACGTGACGAAAAACTCTCTATACAAAGGCATTGAGCTTGCTATTGTCGGTAACCGGATCGGAGACATCTCGCATGCCATTCAAACGTATGCTGAAGGAGAAGGACTGTCCGTGGTTCGTGAATTTATTGGACACGGTATTGGAGAGAAGATGCACGAAGAGCCGCAGGTTCCTCACTACGGCCCACCGCATCGCGGTCCGCGGCTTAAAGAGGGCATGGTCATCACCATTGAACCGATGTTGAATATCGGAACATTCCGCAGCAAGCTGGATTCGGATGGTTGGACTGCACGCACTTTGGATGGAAGTCTGTCCGCTCAGTATGAACATACCATTGCCATTACAGCCGATGGACCGGTCATTCTGACTGCGCAATAAGATGGGGTAGGGATTCAGATGGGTGGACTACACACAGATGTAAGGCTATTCGCCCAGAATGAAAAGATTGTGTCATTTCACTATTGGCTAATTCATTTTCACTGTGCTGTAAGGTTGGTTTAGAGCTATAATGTGACGAAATTTGTATATTTCCGGGCGGCCCACGTTTGTGATCCGCCTGTTTCGGTTTAAACTATTATGAAGATCAACATAGAGCCAGTGGTGTGCCTGTGTTACTGCAGATGACAAGGGCTGACCTTGGAGCCACTGGGAATCAGGAGGTTATTTTAATGAGTGTAAATAAACAGATCGTACTGGCGTCCCGTCCTGAAGGGGCTCCATCCAAAGAGAATTTTGAATTCGTTGAGGCATCGCTACCTGAACCGGAAGCTGGGCAAGTGCTGGTTCGTACATTATATTTGTCGGTCGATCCGTACATGCGGGGACGAATGAAAGATACGAAATCCTATGCACCGCCGTACGCCCTGAATGAAGTCATTAAGGGAGGAGCGATCGGGCAGGTTGTGGAATCATCCGAGCCCAATTTACGCAAAGGTGATCTGGTGACGGGGATGTGGGGCTGGCAGCAATATGCTGCGGTCAATACGACGGATCTGTCGCTGATTGATTCGGACGAGGCTCCAATTACAGCTTATCTCGGTGCATTGGGTCTGACAGGTTTGACCGCGTATTTCGGCATGGAGGATATCGGCAAACCCAAAGATGGAGAGACCGTTGTGGTCTCTGGCGCGGCAGGAGCTGTGGGGATGATCGCAGGTCAGATCGGTAAAATCGTCGGTGCGCGTGTGGTTGGTATCGCAGGTTCTGACGATAAATGTACCTATCTGAAAGAAAAGCTTGGTTTCGACGTTGTGCTGAACTATAAGACGGAGCAAGATATGTCGGCAGCGATTGAAAAGGCTTGTCCTGACGGAGTCGACGTATACTTCGACAATGTTGGCGGCGATATCTCGGATGCTGTACTGCGTCATATCAATCGGAATGCCCGTATTCCGCTGTGCGGACAGATCTCGTCTTATAATCTGGAGAAACCGGATATCGGCATGCGTCCACAAACACTGCTGCTAACGAACACGGCGCTGATGAAAGGTTTTCTGCTGGGCGACTACACGAAGTCTTTCAAGGAAGGACGTGCTAAGCTTGCTAAGTGGATTCAGGAAGGCAAGCTGCAGTATGAAGAAAATATTGTGGACGGCTTCGAACGGACGCCGGAAGCTTTCATTGGACTCTTCTCTGGAGATAATCTGGGCAAGCAGCTAGTGAAGGTTGCAGACCCTGAATAGATGGATTGAGCGAGTAAACTTGGGTTGATGGATGAGTACATTCATTCCAACGATTAAAGCGACTTCCGCATAACAGTTCTGATTAAGTCGTTGCAGCCTGCAAGCAAAAGACACGTTCTTGGCACCTTTTGATGGTGTGTTGAACGTGTCTTTTTAAAATGATGTTGATGTCGATTGATGTTATCGATAAGTTGATGTGATCAATGTGATTGGTAAATGCTTAATACCTTGATTGTCTAATTTCTTATTGCTCTAGACCTATAAAAATCAGGGTAGTGCCGGGAGATTTTAGCTACCGTTTAGTTCTGAACAGCGAGCACTTCCTTGTAGTGTTTGTACATATATACACGCCAGCGCACAATCATACCGAACGCCAGCAGGAAGAACAGGCCGCCTGTTTGCGGAATGCTGACATATCGCTGGATAACTTCATGCAGAATCAGGCGTACAGCCAGAAGTCCTAGCAAAATGAAGGCAAAGCTGCGGGAACGTGTGGCAAAAATCTCTTCTCCTACGCGTTCAAACTTGGTGCTGCGAATGAGAGGATACGAGAAAATAAACCAGCCGACCAGCAGAGCGATGAATGCCCATAACCATGGAACATGGGTCTCCGGTACAACAAACATAAAAAAGCCTGTGCTCATGCCGAGCGGCGGAATAATAATTTTACGGATGGTGACCGGCCGGTGGCTGGCTTTCATACGAATGAAGATGGCAAGTAAGGCCATGACAAGCATGCCAACAGTCGCCCCGATTTGAAGATAGTACGGAGAGATTTGAGCCACGTAAACGCCCTCTTTCTACAATGATATGTAATCCGTTCAACCGGATAAGATACAAAAAGACCTGATTTTTCAGTTCCTATTATAGCACAAACACAGGAAATCGATAGAATACATATCTTTTAAAAATGCAGGCAATGTTGATCGTTTTTTATTCGGAAAATATGTAAGAAGTGTCTGAAAACTCTGAAGAAAGCTGATTTTGCCGAATGTTCATTCCAAGCAAGGAAGTTTCCCGCAGGCGTATCGGGACACGTCAAGGGAAAGTGACGTAGCAGGGGGCGGAAAGGGGGAAAGATGCACTTCAGTAGGTTTCAAGACACGCTCTAGTATTGTTCCCGCTGAGTTGTCGTTTATTCGAATAAGGAGGAAATTAAGCAGATGTACTAACAGATGTACTAATGGCTGCACTAAGAAGGGATTACTGCAACAGATGGACAGGCGTGGGATGGTGTATCTAAACTTATTAACCTCCTGCTCCTGTTCCTGGGCACAAGCTATGTAGGCTAACGATCACCAGGAAGCTTATTTGCCGCATTTTCTGCTTCTTTTAATTCTAACGATCAGGAGAAACCTTATTTTGTGAATTCTCGGTCTGTTATATGGTTTCTAACCGTTTTTTGAGAGAATAGCGTCTCTGGTGATCGTTAGAATTCCAAAAGGCTGTTTATCGGGCATGTAAGCTCTCTGGTGATCGTTAGAATTCTGGCAGACGCATGGAAGTCTCACTTTGTTGAGAGGAAATTGTAGTAGGTCGGACAGATTCAACGGATCAGGCGACGGAGGTTAGCTTAGTTGTAGGCATGCTTCGCATGAAGAGGGGCACCGCGTGAGCCAGGAGCTACAAGCGGTGCGGGAAACTTAGTTCGTTTGATTAGACAGACTTCTATTACTTGGTGTAGCTCAGCTTCCGAAAGTATCATCCTTCCTTCGGTTGCTTACGAGTGTCTCGGCGGTTTTCTCTTGCTCGGATATTTAGGAAACTTAGCTTTGTCCTCATTTATATGTCTTCGGACAGGTGGCGCAGCCCGTGGAGAAAAGCGGATACGGTCAGACGCAGGCTATCGTCCGGACTGAAATCCATGCCGAAGCCGCCCTGTGCCTCTATGGAGGCAAAACCATGGCAGAGGCTGCGTAATCCACGAACAGCATGCAATGCTTGCGCTTCGGTGAGGGGGTATGGCTGCAGGGTATGCAGCAGCATGTCCAGCAGAGCTGTTTTGCATGCCGCGAGCTGCGGTTCATTCAGGTCGGGCGCATGGTATGAGGCTTCGTAGAGCCCGGGATGCTGGCGAACGAAGCCTATATAAGCAGCGGCGATGGCTTGAATGGCCTCGTCGCCGGTGCGATCCGCCGTAGCCTCGTTTACGGCAAGGCCAAGCTGTTGCACTGACATCAGCGCCAGTTCCTGGCGAAGCCCGGGGAGCCCGCTGATGTGGTTATAGAGCGACGGCGAGCGCACATCCAGCCGCTTCGCAAGAGCGGCCAGGGTCAGCGCCTCAAAGCCGTCGCTGTCCACGATCTGAATCGCAGCGTCAAGCAACGCGCCGCGATCCAGACCTTGCCGGGGGCTCATCGCTGCCCCCCGGCTGGTTGCAGTCGCTGCTGAGCATCAGCGGCTGCCGCGCGCATGGCCGCCGCGGGCTGGCGGAGCATTCGTCCGTGGCCAACGGCCAGCACGGACGGCTCCAGCTCCGCCAGACGCATCCCGCTGGCTAGTGCCGCTTCGCGATTCCACGTGGCCAGCGCAGGGAACGGGAAGAGCGGGCGCACGCGGCCGGACACGGCGAGGCCCCCGCGCACTTGATACGCATCGCCGGCGATCAACACTCGGCTGCGTGTATCCATGAAGGCCATATGCCCAGGCGTATGGCCTGGAGAAGCAATAGCGACCAGCGATCCAATCTGGTCGCTATCTTCGAGCAGGCGATCCGGCTGCGTACGGATGCCTTTGGGCACACTGCCGCGTACCGGGGTCTGCGGCTCGTACGGCAACAGCGATATGTCCCCGGTTAACAGCTTGGCATCTCGGCTGGAGATGCATACCTCAGCATCGGGGAGCGCATCCTTGAGACCATCAAGCGCCCCAACGTGATCCGAATGGGCATGGGTCAGGATGATGGTGGTGATGGGTTTCCCCAAGGAAGCGGCTGTCTCCAGAATACCTTTGAGACTGAATGGCATGCCTGTATCAATCAGGGTCAGGCCTTGTTCCTCTTCAACAAGATAGACATTTACAGGGAAGAAAGGTGACTTGGTAAACATCGAATTCACGGGTGATCCGCATCGAAAATCCTCCTAAAACTAATGGTGTTAGTAATATAACTAATGACATTAGTTTATGCAATATAAATTTTCATCATAACCGGATAAATCCTGAATCAGCTTAAAATCAAACTTTACAAAAAAAGCGTTTTCAAAATGAAGATTAGCGATTATAATAATCACGTAAGCCCTTTCATATGTCTATCTTATTGGAGCCCTTCGCGAAGCGAAAGGCTCACTTTTTTATGCATAGAACGTTTTCAACAACCGTTTTGAATCAGCGTTCGGCAGATTACCAAGAGAGTGTAAGTATTGATATAACAGGGAAATCTAAGATCAAATGACGTTCAGTAGCAAGTGTTGACAAACATAACTGTTATTCATATAATGACAGTTATACTTACCTTGGAATGAATTTCATCGGTGTTGTATGCCGGGAAGGGAGTAAGTTATGAACAGCGAATTTACCATTGCGGTGCATTGTCTTGTTTTTCTATCGATGAGAAGCGAGTGTATGGCCAACAGTGAAGACCTGTCTCAAAGTGTGGGCACACATCCGGCCAGAGTCCGCAAGGTACTGAGTGTTCTGCGCAAACATGGTTACTTGACGACCAAAGAAGGTGCTCATGGGGGATACTTGCTTAGTCGACCAAGTGAAGAGATCAAGCTTGGAGAAGTGTACAGACTAGTTGCTGGAGGTTCGCTCGGGCCAAGCTGGTGTTCAGGTGAATCGGGTTCACCGTGTAAAGTTTCCTCTAATATGCAGGGTGTGATGGGGGCTATATACGATGGAGGGGAAGAAGCGCTGAGCGCTTATTTCGACCGCATATCCATCCTTGATGTGATGCAAAGCATTGAGCGTGGAGAAGGACCTTTTCCGATGGAAGGGGTATCTACCAAAGAGAAGATCTGAATGGGTGCTGTCATGGCTCATGGGAGAGAAGTGTAAGAGATACGTATGCTCCGGTGTAAAAGAGGTTGAAAGTTGGGTAATTCCGGGCATAACGTGAACACAGATGGGGAGCGTTCGTCTGCGCTGATGTTATTTTCGGAAGGCCTGTGCTTGGGGCGGAATGGCTTTCAAGGCGTGCTTTGCGAACGTAAAAATATAATATTCCAAACAGAACTAAGGAGTGGAACACATGTCCGTTACTGAAAAAAATGAAACACTTAGCGTCATTAGCGAACGCCACGCAGTTAAAAAGTATGAAAAAGGTTTTGTATTGCCGGAGGCTGACCTGAACGCAATCTTGACTGCAGCTTCTGAAGCCCCGTCTTCCTGGAACCTGCAACACTGGAGATTCCTCGTGATTGAATCCGAAGCAGACAAAGCAAAATTGCTCCCGATCGCTTACGGACAAACTCAAGTAGTGGACAGTTCTGTTACGATTGCCGTTCTTGGTGATCTGGAAGCGAACCGCAATACATTCATCTACGATCAAGCTGTTGAAGCTGGCGCATTGCCTGCTGAAGTTCGTGACGCGTTGGTGGGTCAAATTAACGGTGCTTACCAAAGCCCGCAAATCGCTCGTGATGAAGCAATCCGCAACGCTTCTTTTGCTTCCCAAAACATTATGCTGGCAGCACGTTCCCTGGGTTATGACACTTGCCCAATGGGCGGATACAACCCACAACAATTGATCGAAGCGTTCAACATCCCTGCACGCTTTGTACCAACTTTGCTGATTACTGTAGGTAAAGCTGCTGAGCCAGCTCGTCCATCAGGTCGCTTCCCATTGTCCGAAGTGGTTGTAAAAGGTTCTTTCTAAGTCTATCTAAACGTGGATTATAGGCAGTAATATTCTAAGCGAGTACATCCTCTTATTGGAGGAAAGTACTCGCTTTTTTGCTATTTTTACAGACCGTCGGTACGCAATTTCTAGTAGAAAACCAGTTAATTGTTGTAGATCCGTTTCAGGAGGATGGCTCGCTGAAGGAAGATTTGATCCTACGAAGCTCGGATTTAACCGACCTGGGAAACCAGTTTTTCTTAGAGGTTTTCCCCAAGTGTCTTAGAATCGCACTGAGGCTGTACACAAAACCCCGCACTTTCTAAAGAAGAAAGATGCGGGGTTTGCCATTCTATTCTTTTATCCTGAGATACCATTTACTTCTCCGGTGTTTCCGGGATTTGCGGTGTGAAGAAGGATTTCATGTGCTCCATGGCATTGTACATCATCACGGCAGCCTCAGCACGAGTAATGGTTTGTTTCGGATGGAACTGTCCTTCCGCATCCAGCGCGCTAATCTTCAGCACCAGAGAACGTTGTACGGCACCTTGGTACTCTGGTGTAAGCTCATTCTCGTCCGCAATGTCTACCGGCTGGATTTTGATCATAGGCAGACCACCTTTGGCCTCAATCGCTTGCATGAGGAACAGAGTGTACTGCTCACGAGTGAGCGGTTTGGAAGGATCAATATTTTGCGGAAGCTTGATACTGTTGTACTGTGCGCGGATGAAAGCATCGCTGTACCAGACACCGTCTTTTACAGCAGAGAAATAATCACTAGGCACAGGCATTTTAATAAAACGAATAGCATTCAGGTTTAAGTCCAGTCCGTCTACGATCAATTGAACGCCTTGAGCGGTACTCAGCTGTTCTTCTGGTTTGAACAAGTTATCGCTAACCCCTTTAATTAATCCATTCTGATGGAGAGATTCGATTTTGTCTGCACCTGGAATACCTTGAATATCCGTAAATTTGGACGGCGCAGCATGGAGAGGGCCCGCACTTAAGGAGAGTGTAAGCAGGGCTCCTACTGTAAGAGTTGCTATAATATTTTTCTTCATTTCGGTGTCGCCTCGCTTTTCCAGGAAGTTCATATCCCTTTGTTTTAAAGTGATTTGCCCCTATAGACGACCCTTTTGTTCAAAAGGTTGCTGAATTTCCCACAAATTTATCCTTTGGATTGGTTCCGGTAATCCGTGGGGGATTGACCCATCATTTTGCTGAACAGTCGTGAAAAATAGTACGGGTCACTGAACCCCAGCTCGGAGCTGATCTGTTTGATTGTCCAATCGGTAAAATCAAGATAACGGCAGGAATGCTGGATTTTGAGCCGTAAGAAATAATCGATGGGTGAATGACCCGTCACCTGTTTGAACACTTGGGAATAATGCGGCACGGACAAGCGGGCATGCGCTGCCAGTTCCTTGAGTGTAACCCCGCTCTCCAGGTGCTCCAGCATATACTGTACAGAATACTCGGCTGCTTGTTTGCTGGTCATCACTCCGTTATCTGTCGCAGAGGCATAGGAACCGTAAGCAAGCAAGCCCAGCATGTAACCAATAATCTGTGAGGCAAAGGTCATCGTTTGCAGCGAATATCCGGTTTCGAGTGCGCCGTAACACTCATGAAAAAGCTCCAGCCATCGTTGTGCCTTCGCAGGTGGCATTGTTGTAATTTGCTGCGAGATCAAAGATTCGATATATGCATGGGCGTGTTCGCCGCGCAAGTGAAACCAGTGTATACTCCACGGTTCTTCCGTGTTGGCACCATAGATATGAGGAACGTGGGCGGGCAAAATAATCAGGTTCCCCGGTTGCACCTTGCAGGTTTTACCCTGCTCCAGTTCATACCAGCCTGAGCCTTCCGTGCAGTACATCAGAATGTGGGAGTCACATCCTTCGGGGCGATCCCGATAATGATGCTCTGCTTCATGGAAATATCCAATATCCGTAACATACAATCCCGATGTCACCGGGGAAGCAGCCGCTTCCATCAGTAATGATTCGGGTAGCACCATTAGTTTTTGCCGGCGGAATCCGTCTGATTTACGTAACAGGGGGGGTCGGTGTGTTGGTCTCATATTTTATATTATGGTGAGGGAGGGAAGTGGAGTCAATGTTGCGGTATTTCGGTAAAAAACGGAAAAAAAACGTTTGACAGTCATATAGACTGCCTTTATTATACGTATATAACTTACTAAACAGGTAGGAATAATAAAAATGACTGCAAACACTTGAACAGCATAACGTTCTCACCGTATAGACGGAGGAACACCGCAGTGCATTTTACCGATGAAGCATACACGACTTTAGGGGTCGGTATGACTTGATGAAGGGAAGAATGCGCAGGGGGTTCCTCCGTCTTTTTGTTCTTTTCTGGTGCGTATCGCTGTTCTGCCGACCTGTAGTTGATCATGCAAGTTTATATCGGGGGGAGTGTAAGATGATGAAAAAGAGAGTTCACAAAGGAATTCTGATGGGGCTGGCATTGGTGTTAACGGGGGTGCTGGCAGCTTGCGGATCAAATAACGACGGGTCAAGTGCAGCGGGCGCAGCAACAGGAACGGGGACAGATGGGAATAAAGAAGGCAGCAAAGCAGTTGAACTGCTCAATGTCTCCTATGACCCGACAAGGGAACTTTATGAGGAATATAACAAAGCATTTGCCGCCCATTGGCTGAAAGAGAAAGGCCAGGAAGTGACCATCAAACAATCTCACGGAGGTTCGGGTAAACAGAGCCGTTCCGTCATTGACGGACTGGATGCAGATGTGGTTACACTGGCACTGGGCTATGATATCGATGCGATTGAAGATAAAGGTCTGATTAATGCAGGCTGGCAGGACAAATACGAGCACAACAGTTCACCATACACGTCCACGATTGTATTTCTGGTGCGCAAAGGCAATCCGAAAGGCATCAAGGATTGGGATGATCTGATCAAAGGAGATACGCAGGTCATTACTCCGAATCCGAAGACATCAGGCGGAGCACGGTGGAACTATTTAGCGGCCTGGGGTTACGCGCTGAAGCATAACAACAACGACGAAGAGAAGGCTAAGCAGTTCGTGGCAGAGCTGTTCAAACATGCCCCTGTGCTTGACTCGGGTGCTCGTGGGGCGACAACGACATTTGTGGAACGCGGCATTGGCGATGTATTGCTGGCTTGGGAGAATGAGGCATTCCTTTCTGTCAAAGAGTTAGGGCCAGACAAATTTGACATTGTCGTGCCTTCTATCAGCATTTTGGCTGAACCTCCTGTAGCGATCGTGGATAAAAATGCGGATAAAAAAGGCACTCGCGACGTGGCAGATGCGTATCTCAAATACCTATATAGCGAAGAAGGCCAGACGATTGCTGCCGAAAATTACTACCGTCCTACGCTGGATAGTGTAAAGGAAAAATTCAAAGATCAGTTTCCGAAGCTGGAGCTGTTTACGTTAAAAGATGTCTTTGGTACTTGGCGGGATACCCAGGCCAAACACTTCAAAGATGGCGGCATCTTTGACCAGATCTACGTGCCGGGTAGCTAAGAATAACAGGGCAACAGCATCCGAAGCGAGTAAAGAAATTAATCAAAGCAAACCAGTCAAAGTAAATCAAACAAAGCATAAATTGCGCTGTACGCAGCCAACCAGCCTAACCGGCTGACGGCAGAGAGGATGAATAGGCATGAGCAAGGTTATCGAGGCCCGGGGAAGGCGGACATTGCCGGGATTCGGATTAACGATGGGGTACAGCGTGCTTTACCTGAGTCTGGTCGTGCTGATTCCGCTGACGGCACTGTTATTCAACTCCACGGGATTGACCTGGGCAACGATGGTGGAGGTGGCTACCAATCCAAGGGTGCTGACTTCGTTCCGGGTCAGTTTCCTGACAGCTGGTGCGGCGGCACTCATTGATCTGTTCCTGGGCCTTCTTCTGGCCTGGGTGCTGGTTCGGTATGAATTCCCCGGTAAGAGATTGTTCGATGCGGTTATTGATCTTCCGTTTGCGCTACCCACGGCCGTAGCCGGGGTGGCTCTGACAGCGATCTATGCCGGGAATGGATGGATCGGACAATTTGTAGAACCTTTGGGCATCAAGCTGGCATACTCTCAAGTGGGAATTACACTCGCACTTATGTTTATCGGCATCCCTTTTGTCGTGCGTACGGTACAGCCAGTGCTGGAAGAGCTTGAAGCTGAGGTCGAAGAAGCAGCTGCGACGCTGGGTGCGGGGCGATGGCGGATATTCCGTGCCGTTTTGCTGCCGGATCTCGTCCCCCCTCTGCTAACGGGGTTTGCGCTGGCTTTTGCACGGGGCATTGGTGAGTACGGATCGGTCGTATTTATTTCAGGCAATATGCCGATGAAAACGGAAATCGCGCCGCTGCTCATCATGTCCAAGCTGGAGCAGTTTGATTATGCAGGGGCTACAGCGGTAGCCTTGTTACTCTTGTTGATCTCATTTATCCTGCTGCTCATCATCAACTCTCTCCAGCGCTGGAGTCGGAAGGCCGGGAGAGTGTGATCGCAGCAATAGTAGAGCCAGAAGTGTGCCTGATCACTTCACATTCTGTCCGTGCGGCTTGCCCATTCGTGGTGGCCCGGATGGATTTACATTGCCACAATGTGGCGCAATCACCAAACCGAAGGGGGTGTACATATGGCGGGTTCTGTTCCCCTTAGTCCTGTTCCACCTGTAAAAACCGGTCTCAGTACAAATCGTGCCACAACAGAAGCACCTTGGGTAAAATGGCTACTGATCGGACTTGCGAGTCTCGTCCTGATCTGGTTGCTGATCCTGCCACTGGTCATCGTACTTATGGAAGCGTTGAAGCAAGGCTGGGGGGTCTACATCGCTGCGCTGACGGAACCGGATGCCTGGTCTGCACTGAAGCTGACACTGCTGGTTGCCGCAATAACTGTTCCACTCAACACGATCTTTGGCGTGGCAGCGGCTTGGGTCATCACCAAGTTCCAATTCAAAGGTAAAGGACTGCTCATCACACTGATTGATCTTCCCTTTTCCATCTCGCCTGTCGTTGGCGGTTTGATCTTTGTCCTGGTGTTTGGCTCAAACGGATGGTTTGGCCCGTGGCTGGCAGAGCATGATATCAAAATCATTTTTGCACTGCCGGGAATTGTGATTGCGACGTTATTTATTACCTTTCCTTTTGTGGCGAGAGAGCTGATTCCGTTGATGGAAGATCAAGGCACGCGAGAAGAAGAAGCGGCTGTAACACTTGGAGCCTCCGGGTGGCGCATCTTCTGGAGTGTGACATTACCCAATATTAAATGGGGGCTTCTCTACGGAATTATCCTGTGTAATGCACGTGCTATGGGTGAATTTGGAGCAGTGTCGGTTGTATCCGGACATATTCGTGGAGAAACCAATACCTTGCCACTTCATGTCGAGATTTTGTATAACGAATATCAATTTTCGGCCTCATTTGCCGTCGCTTCCCTACTGTTAATCTTGGCTTTAGCTACGTTGCTACTCAAGAGCTGGCTTGGTCATAAAGCAGTTGCAGAAAAGGCATAGTGTGGATCAAAATATCAATTGACAGCTGCTGGAAGCCCTGATATGGTATAAACCAAGTATATAGGTTGGATAAGAATGAATTATAATTCAATACTTTAAATGACAGGTACGTACAGGATGAATAACGGGTGTTAGCCCGAGAAGAGGAGGCGGCTCAAGTGGCTAAGCCGTTAAAAGTGGATGAGGTATGGTTAAACCGAATTGCCGGACAGCTGGATGACATGGAATTTGGTTCATTGCATATTGTGGTACATGAGGGACAGATTGTGCAGATGGAGCGTACCGAGCGCAAACGTTTTGAAAATACGTCCTCAGGCAATGCCTCCAAATCTGGCAATACGGCTAGAAGCAACTCCGCCCGTTCCGTTCGTGGATCGAACGCGAGTGCGAAAGGATAATCCTTTTTCATCTTATCCTAAGAGCATTTCATATGAAAATCCTGTGTGTTACATGGTTGATTTTAAAAAATAAACAGGCTATCCCTGTCGTCGTGATGACTTAGGGATAGCCATTTTTGTGTGAACTAGTCGGACGCCGATACAGATCTGCGAGGTGTCACAGGGGGAGGGGAATCCTCTACAACAGCTCCATGTACTGGCGTAGTCATACGGCTATTGCTACTGTTTTCATCTGTTTCAGCATGTCCGGCATATGGGCGCTCGCTGCGGGAGCGTGATCCAGTTAATCCGAATCCGGAGACAAACAGAATGAGTTGCAGAGCAAGGGCATAAGGGGCCGCCGCAAGTCCGATCAGATGAAGCAAAGAGCAGAGTGCGATCAAGAGTGATAGCCATTTGACCAGAGCTCCTGAAGTGCCACGCTTGGGGCTGGACCAAAGCAGGTAACCGTATAGTATCGTAAGCATGAGGGAAATGGCCTGAAACCATGGTAACAGGTTATCCCAGGAATCTACGGGGGTACTAGTGATACGCTCTGTGTAGAACAGGTATCCGATTAAAAGTGCTGTGGCCGTGAGTGCGGCAGGTTCAGCTGCAGGCCTGAGAATGTTCCAGATGGCACTGCCCCAGTGCACCGAATATGTATTTCGGCTGAATTCATCCGATAGTGCAGTGCACTCCCGTTCAAGTGCTTTATGCATCAGAGCAAGCCTGGCGGGATCTTCATTTTTAACGCAGTCACGAATCTGATCCTGAAGCTGCGGGGAGAGGCATGAGGCCGCTTTGCAGGCCTGCATTGCTTGTAACAACTCATGATGTTCCTGTGCGGGATCTTCATATTTTCGTTGTTCCCAAATGGTAAGTAGTCCCAAAAGGCCTGTGCTTATGTATAATGTATCTCGTATCCTCTGCATATGCCTTTCATGGCTTCGCCGAATTTCTGTGGCTGACCATAGATAAGCTGCCAGAAGCAATGCAACAACACCAAGCAGTATAAACGTAGCATCGGGATGTGATGACAGGTTATCCAACCAACGTTGAAACACAACATTTCCTCCTTTACAACCAACTTGACGTATCTAAACACGCTTTTACGCAAGCCTTCTCTCACTATTACACAGGAAGTAGATGAATTCAAGCAGTTAGATCCATTCTTAATTGGAGAATTCCTGGTTTTTTGTTAGGATACATCTGTATGAAAGGAAATCAGGTTCTGGAGGAAATTAGCATGAAATGGACAGAGAAAGAAAAGGCTCAGAGGGGTTTGCTTTACGATAATAATAACGATAAACAGTTGATTCGAGAGCGTACGTATGCGAAGGAAATGTGTTATGACTATAACCAGATTCGCCCAAGTAATCTAAAAGACAGAGAAATACTGATTCAGAAGCTTTTTGCGAAAACCGGGGAGAAATTTCTGATTGAGCAGCCATTTTATTGCGATCAGGGATATAACATTGAAATTGGAGACCATTTTTATTGCAATCATAATACTGTCATGCTGGATGCGGGCAAGATCAGTTTCGGAGATTATGTATTTATCGGGCCCAATTGCGGCTTTTATACACCTGAGCATCCTCTTGACGCGGAACAGCGAAATCAAGGTTTGGAGGTTGCTCTACCCATCTCGGTAGGAAATAATGTTTGGATAGGTGGAGGGGTATCTGTTCTGCCAGGGGTCACCATTGGGGATAACACCGTTATTGGTGCAGGAAGTGTAGTTACAAAATCTATTCCTGCCGGCGTTGTTGCTGCTGGGAATCCATGCAGGGTGATCAGGGAAATTACAGAGGAAGATCAACATAAATATCCACGCGTTTGATGCAGGTCAATAAGATACAAGATCAGAAAGGGGAGGAACAGATGAACGAGGTGAACATTGAACATGCACCGCCGGCTGCGGTTGAATATTTGGCACTGCGGCAGATTGCGGGGCTGAGTCCGATGAGCCGGGAGGGGGCTGAGATAGGGCTGCCTCGCAGTTTATTTGCGGTGTGTTTGCGAGAAGCCGACGTTCTCATCGGGATGGGACGTGTCATTGGGGATGGTGGTTGTTTTTTTCAAGTGGTCGATATTGCAGTGCATCCTGATCTTCAGGGGAAGGGCTATGGGAAACTGATCATGATCGAAATTATGAACTATTTGCGTGAAGCCGTGCCTGCGAGGGGGTTGGTCAGTCTACTGGCTGATGTTCCTGCGGATCGCTTGTATGCTCAATTTGGCTTTGAATATACAAGCCCGAAATCGGAAGGCATGTGGTGGAGGCAGGGGGAATAAAGTATAAACCGGAAACCGCCAATACAGCAGGTTCAACAAAAATAGTTACCGCAAACCTTTGGGAAACCAAAGGTTTTTTGCTTTACAACCATATTTTTACATGATAATGTAAAATAAATACAATTTACGATTTACAAATTACAGATTATAAAATATGGAGGAAATATGTTGAACAAAAATCAAAAAATACAGTTCAATCAAATGATCGAGCGATCAATGGAACAGGCTGCTAAAAATCTTTCGGGTACCAAGGGGGTAGTTTCCGTTCGATTAAGTCAGGATGAGATTGATGTGATCGACCAAATGGTATTTCTGGAACTCGCCAAAAACCGCTCAGATGCGACAGCGATGCTGATTCGGGAAGGGATTCGCACGCACCAGACACTGTTTCACGAGTTACAGGAGTACACAGCTGAGCTGGAAGAAGTTAAAGCCAAAATGCAGCGAAGAATACAAGAATCGGGTCTGGTTGCTCAATTAAAACAAGGGGATGAGCGTGGGTAGATTCCGATTGGAGGCGATGGAAATGAACCAGAAAACAACGAATAAGACTGGCGAAGACGGCTATCTTGCCGTGTTACGAATACCTTCCTTTACAGTGCTGCTGGTAGGCAGGCTTGTCTCAGGTGCAGGTCAGATTTTATTTTCCATGGCCACGATGTGGTACATCTTGCAGTTAACTGAATCCGCACTTGCTGCGGCACTAATTCCGATGCTTCCCTATTTGATCTACGCTTTCCTGGGTATTCCACTTGCAACGATCAGTGACCGTCTGCCAAAGAAACCATTGCTGATCTGGACCGACATATGGAGAGCCGTTATTGCTTGTATCTTAGCGATTCTATTTCTGACGGGTAGCATGCTTCCGTGGCATATCTATGTAGCCAATCTGCTCATTGCGATTCTCGGTTTCATGTTCAACCCTGCCACTCAGACGGTCATTCCGGCGATTCTGCCCAAACCGACTGAGCAACTCGCTCCAGCCAATGCCCTATTGAACTCCTCCTCCAAAACGATAGAACTGCTCGGTTATGCTCTAGGGGGAATTTTAATTGCCTTTATCTCCGTACAATCCATCTTGTTCATCTATGCGATCACTTTTCTGTTATCCGCACTTGCTATTGCCTTCATTCGTATCCCTGTGACCAAAGTGGTCAAACAAAAAGGATTTTCAGGTTTTGTCAAAGACAGCATGCAAGGGATTACCTTTTTATTTTCAAACAAAGTTTTGGCCTGTTGTATTATCTTTGGTGCCATTATCAATTTTGCAGGGGCCCCGCTACATATCTTCACGCCGATTTTTGCCAATATGGTGCTTGAAGCCGGGCCACAAGGATATGGGTTGCTTCAATCTGCTTTTGCCGCTGGCAGTATCGTTGGTTCTTTGCTTAGTGGAAAATATGCCAAACGTCTGTCACTCGCCCATTGGTTCCTAATCAGTTATCTGATCTCGGGCGCAAGCTTGCTGTTCATGCCGATGTATCCTAACTTGTACTTTGCCATTGCCTGCTCTTTCCTGTTGATGTTGGGGCTTGCTCTTGTAAATGTACCGTTAGTCACTTCCATTCTGTTATCTACACCGGAAGAAAAAAGAGGACGTGTCATGAATAGTATGGGAGTACTTATGAGTGGTGTTAGTAACCCGCTCGGTTTGTTACTCGGAGGTTGGTTAATTGAAGCCTATAGTCCTTCATGGGTGTACATGGGAATCGGCATGTTTGTTATTTTTATGGGCACGGCAAGCCTGTTTGTCAGACCTTTTCGGGAAGATCGAGCAGGACATACCTCACACAGGAAATCGTCCGTTTCGTCTGGGATTTGATGTTAGATTACTCCTTTTTTTAAGGGGAAACCAAAGGTTATGACATGTATTACAACTATATATGGGTTTCTTAAATAATTTTTGTAAAAAAATTCAATTAAAAAGAAGGAATTTAAAATTTTATGTAGAATTTGGTTTATAAGAGGGGGAGACAAATGGGAGGTAATTTATCATGGAAAACAAGGAAATTTTATCTGTACAGGATTTGATGGCTCTGGAGGTTGAAGAGGATAACAACATGTTCGAGGAAACTAGCTTGTGTACAGTGTGCAGCTGGACAAGCTCACAAACGATCGTTGTAGAGGCTTAGAACTCTTCATCGTCTCGAACCACTGAATGATTCGTAAGATAAGTCTTTGATTTCGCATTACTAAACTAAAATAATTGTACCTCCCCCTCTTACTCTACTTCAAAAAAGGAGTGATTCTCATTGAAATCAGCAAGCCTGACTGAAAAGAAGGACGCCTATGAGAACGCTTTGCATTATATAATCCGGGATCTACCCGAATCCATCCAATGGTCGAATGACGGCCATTGGATTTGTTTTAAACCGGACCGATTAACACTTCCCCCGCAGGGATGGAAGATTCATTTATCGGTTGTGCCTGTAGAGGGAGCGGAACTGCTACGAAGGATTACACCCATTCTGACAACGTATGGTGTGATGTGGAAAGTCGTAAATAGTGGGCTAAAGTTAATTGAAACATCCAATGGTTCTACACCGCTACCTCAGACCGGGAAGTGTGTGACGATCTATGCACGCAGTGATGAACAATTTATACAATTGCTTGAGGAGATGTATGTTTGTACGGGTGATCTTAAAGGCCCCGCGATCCCTACAGATCGGGCTTATCGGGGAAGTTCATGTGTATTTTATCGCTATGGAGCCTTTGTAGACCGGTTCTATTATGATCGTTACTCTGGGGCAAAAGTATATGCGATCCGGAACCCGGAAGGTAGACTGGAGGAAGACCGGAGAATACCAGGCAGATACAAGCCCGAGTGGGTAGACGAGCCGGAAGAACTGGTGAGCATACAGGCCGGGTGGAAGAAAGAAAATGAGGCAGTAAATAATCCCGATAATTCCAGTAACAATGAGTTCGGAATACGTAAAATCCGTGTGAAGCGGGTGCTCAAAAAATCGGGCAAAGGAGGCGTATTTCTTGTCTCCACGTCCCGGCATGAGCAAGCTGTGATGAAAGAAGCGGTTCATCTCATGCGTGTGGATGGTGCCGGACGTTCTGCCCGTGATTATCTGGATAACGAGTATCATGTGCTTGATCTGATGAAGGATACGGGGTATACTCCGCGGCCAATCGATCTGTTCAGTGCTGAACGGAATCGATATCTGATTCTGGAATACTTTGAGAGCATCAGCTTGCGCGAGCATGTCCACCGCAGACATGTAGCTGCCGATGGCATTCATCAGGCAGAATTTTACCGAATCAGCTTAGATATTCTGGATATTGTAGAACATTTTCACGATAGAGGCATTGTCATCAACGATTTAACTCCGAATAACATTGTTGTGATGTTTGACGGAAGTGTGCGGTTGATCGATCTGGAGTTAGCCTATGTGAAAGATAGCAAAAGTCAGGTGAAACCATTAACAGGGCACACGCCTGGTTATGTGCTTCGAGGAAGAGAGCACAGTCAGCGATCGGAATACTCCGATGATCTCTACGCGCTGGGAGCCGTTTATTATTACATGGCAACCTCCATGGACCCTTATCTGAAATACAGACAGTCTCATCTGTCTGCTGGACAAGTCTATTTGGACAATCTCAATGATAAACAGCTTCTTGAGCTGGGAAGTCTGGGGATCGAGATCATGTCTGCACGATATAATGATTTATCTGAAATACGTGAACAGCTAATACGTAAGTGTGAACAAGCTAAGGGAGATTTAACAGGGAGCGAGCAATCTTCGTGCGCGAATGAAGCAGGCATGACGGCAGAAGAAGTACTTCATCAAGCCGAGCTTATGGCTACCAAGTTGGTTCAATCTCTTGATTTTAATCATCCTCATCAGTTATATCCCGAAAATAGGATGAGCAAGATGTTTCACCCGGCTAATTTCAACTTTGGATGGACGGGCATGGCCTACGGTTTTCATCAGCTTGGGCAGATTACGCAGAACAGACATTATCATCAGTATGCACGTGAAGTATTGGAGTGGATATTGAATCATACGCCTTATGTTCCCGGAGAAACGCCAGAAAGCCTGTATTTCGGTTATGGGGCTGTTCCTTGGGCACTGGCACAGACAGCGGATGCGCTGGATGATAAACCGTTACTTCGCATTGCTGAAAATCTGGCCTTGGAGATGACGAGGCATGACCCGGTTCAAACCAATATCAGTCATGGAGCGGCAGGTTTAGGATTAATGCTGATGGAGGTACATCATCTTGGAGGTTGTTCCGAACTTTTGATAAGGGCTGATGAACTCGGTGAAATGATTTTACAGCAGGAAAAGCGAACAGAAGACGGGCTGAGCATGTGGGAAGTGAAGGACAAGTCGGATAAAAAAAGCCACCATTCGTATGGGTTTTCGCATGGCATGGCAGGGATCGGTTATTTCTTGCTTGCTTTAGCGAAGCAGACGGGGAAGGGCGAGTATTATTCGGCGGTGAAGCGCATTGTGGACACGCTGGAACATGCGAGTTACAAAGGCAAGAATGGGGTGAGGTTATGGCCTGCTTCCCCCGAAAAGCCGGATGCTCTCTGGGTTCATTGGTGTAATGGTTCGGCGGGTATAGGACGGTTTTTACTGACTGCAGCCGAGGTTCTGCAAGATCCGGTATGTTACAGACTTGGTCAGCAGGCCGCGGATGCGGTAGCCCAGTCGACCATTTTTGCTTCTTTCGGCCAGTGTCATGGGATCGCGGGTAACGGGGACTTTTTGATCATGGCCAATCGGAGTTTCCCTGGCAGATACGAAGCCAAATTGAAAGAGTATACACAGAGTCTATACATGCTTCGCAGTGATGTGCAGGAAGACTTTTGGATGTGGCCACTGGAGGATATGGAATCATTCTCCCCGGACTATATGACGGGATACATGGGGATTTACTCTTTTCTGCTTCGTCGATTTTATCCTGCGGTTTCTCATGAACCCATGGTATATTCAGGCTTCGACCAGACCAGGGAGGTGCAGGTATATGATGCAAACATCCATAGCTGATATCCTGCCACAATGTCAGCATGAACCCGGCAAGGTCGGGGGTCGATACTATGCCAGTGAGCCTGGGAAAAGAGAAACGAGCTCTTCCATGCTATTGATAGATCATGGGGAAGGTCAATATATGATGGATTTATGGAGTGAAGCTTCATCTCATGCATATTGGGAAGGACGGATCACATCCTTATTGGATACGTTGTCCTACTCCTCTATATATGTAACTGCACCCGCCTCGTTTCCATGGGAAAGGCTCGGGTATAAGGCAGATGTGCTTGCCCATCGATATCGCTTTTACGGTGATCTGAAGCACATTTCTGTTCCGGTTATGCCGGACCTGAACGGGAAGTGGTTGCCTGCAGAAGGGCAAGAGGAAGTTATGGCTCATTTGCTTCAAAGCAGTGATCCAACCTGCCCCGGAATCCAAGCTGCTCGCAAGGCAGTGGATGATATCTATGAAGGGCTGTATGGACGTTTACTGGAAGGGTCGGGACTTGTGGAACTGGAAGGAACGAAGATCGGAGGCTGTCTGTTAAGTGATGAGTTTGATAGCATCCTTCTGTCACATATATTCACCATGCCTGCGGCAAAACGCAAGGGCTGGGCACGGTGGCTTGTTGCTTATGCTCTACATCAGTGCAGTTCCGACCCGGAAAAGCAGATTAAGGCTTCTCTTGATGCAAACAATCAAGGGAGCTATCGCTTGATGAGTGCATTGCCTTTACAGCAGGTGCCTGAACTTATACATGTATGCCGGATCAGGAAAGAGAGGGAGTCCTCATGAAACCTGTTTTGCTGGAAAGTACGGACTATCATGATCTGAGAAGTACATGGTTTCGTGCGAGCCACGAACCAGGGTTATTTGTGGTTGAAGGACGTTCGGATATTGTGCAGCAAGAGCTACGCAAGTTAAGTATGCATTGGCAGGATCAGGCGATTCGCCTTGTGCTTGATGATACGTATCACACGTTGCCATTCATTTATCAGTTGAACCCGGTTCACCCGATTGATGATCTGGTGGCATGCAAAAATGCATTGCTCCGATTCCATCGAGCCGGCTGGGCACCGGGGCCACGGAAATGGATCTTGGTTGAGGTGGTCTCCGGTCTGCATCCTGCAGATTTGGGAGCCATACATCATCTGCTCTATCGTCAAAAACTAAAGGACGTAAGCGTATTGTTATTTTTTCATCAATATCCCGTGAGTGTTAACCTTCCCCAACATGTATCGAGGCTGGCTATTTCTCTGGTGAGAGATACACCGGAACATACCCGGCGTTTGTTAAATGAACAGTTGCGGATGGCTGGTAGGCACGATGAAGCGGAAGGTAAACAACAACGTAAAGCATTGGCTCTATATAACAGGCTGGCCTGGATTTTGTTGTGCAAATCGGATAATCACCTGCGGTACAGGGCTTGTTTTCGCTTTTTTAGTCAAAACGCCATATTCCAACAATTATCAGCTTCGCAGCAGGCCATTCTATGGTTTGAACTGGGTCAGTTATTAACCAAAAATGGGGATGATTATGACGCGGCAAGAGAATGTTATGCTCACGCTCGGGCCGTTCTGGAGCATGAGGAATTGGACGAAGTTTATCGTATTGGAAAAGAGGCGGCACTAGATAACGGTGAAGCATTAATTGAGATGCAGGAAGGCCACATCTCACGTGCAATTGAACTGGAGAAGCGAGCCGGGATGCGTATTCGTGAGCTTCCTCCAGGGCCGGATCGGCATGTTTTTCAGATTCAAACGGCTCTAAATATTGCAGGGTTACAGATCCGGGCAGGACTTCTCATGGATGCCGAGACGACACTAATAGCTGGCGAAAAGCTCTGTACAGGTGTGTACTCGGGTTGGCTCGGGCATATACTTCAATTAAAAATGTCGGTATATCAACAACTCGGCGAGCAGGAGTTAGAATACAAAATGTTGATTCAAGTGTTACGGATGAAGACGGGTTCAATTCCTTCCAAATTGTTGCAACGTTCAATCGAAATGGCTGGCGTGCTCATCCAGCAAGGGGAAGAGGAACATGCTGCGGAGGTGTATCGTCTTCTGATCGCGGGATTGCCAGCAACCAATCTGAAGCAAATCCGTTTGATCCGGCAAGCGTTAAGTAGTTTGGGAACAGAGAGTCCTGCTGCAACGGCCACACAGCATCAGCTTACGCTCAAGCTGGGACTACAGCTTGATACCTGGGAGCAATTCAAGCATTGGCATGAGGGGAGGGAATCCGGTTGGGCAATGCATTCCTGAACCGAATGAGTGTGAACCGGGAGCGGACAAGCATGGTCTTGTGTTATGACGACCAGACATGTGAATGGTGTGGGCTTGACGATGCTGGCGATGTTCAAGGTGTGCTTTGTCTTTCCGATCATTGGACAGAACGGGGCCAGACTGTACAGCATGTTCAATTCATCGGAACAGACCAAGTGGTGGCAATCACCCTGGAGAAGACGGAGAGATGGATTCATGTATTTCAAAAAGAGCAGGAGCGCATAAGCATGATTCAAACGCTCTCTCTAAAATTACCGTTTCCGGTGATGCAGTTTGCCTGGCAAGATGCACAACTCCTGCTGCTTTTTGCCGTTCGGCATCGTTCAGGAACGGTGCAGATCGGGCTGTACGATCCCGTAAAGGAAAAAGCCGAGTGGGTTACTCCAGAACTGGATAACCCGCAATTTGTGTTTTGGGCCAAGCCTGAGCGAGAGATTGGTGTTAATGTAGGCGGGGTTGGCAGAGTATATTTTTACGGGAAAGATACCGGATCATCTCGGGAAATTCCTTATCAGGAATATGCTTATCCGGTGATGGACAAGCAGGGTGATCAGATTGCTGTCTGCATTCCGGCGGGAGATGGTTTTTATCCTGGCTGGATGAGCGTTCAGGAGAATGTTGTTCAAGGTAGTCTGGAGCACAGTGAGCCGTTCTCTGAGTTGATTCGTATCCAGCTGGATGTGGATCGACAGCATATCTTATGCGAGGGAATAAGGCGTGGTAAGTGGCAATACGTTCAGTACACGCTGGATGGAACAAAGACATTTGAGCTGTGTGACTATCCCGGAACGTTAACGCAAGCGGTTCACAGCAAGGACAAGCAGAGTCTCATAGGTAAATTCGAGTCCATTACGACTGCCCCGGTGCCCGCCAGGTATAAAATATCTGAATCGTTTGGTGACATTACCCCACTTTCGGTCAGGCATGGGGATGCACTTGTGAGTAATCTTGTACAGCAACCGGAGACCAAGTACAAACACCTGCGTTACGGGAATGAGTTCATTCCTTATATGGATATCCATCCGGGAGGTGAAGGACAGGCAGTCATCTATCTGCACGGCGGGCCTCATAATTGCCTTCTGGACAGTTACAGTCCGGTTATTGCGCGTTTATGTGAGGCTGGAGTGAGGGTGATTGGGCTGAATTATCCCGGTAGTTCAGGATTCGGTTCTGATTACAAGCAACGTATTCAGAATGATTGGGGCGGTGTGGATGCAGATGTTATTCGGATTATTCGAGAGCAGGTCTTGGGTTCATATTCGGCAGTTTCACTGTATGGCGTCAGTTATGGGGCTTATTTAGCGCTGTTAGGGGCAGGTAGAAACCCGGAACTGTGGAGCGCCGTTGTGGCTTGCGCACCGTTTACGGACTTAAGCAGCTTGTATGCTGATGGTGGGGCGAAGCTAAGATCGTTTTTGCAGATGGAAATTGGAGGATTGTTACAGGATGAATCCGCACTGCGGGAGAGAAGCCCGTTAACCTATGCGTCTGGATTGTGTGAAGTAGATCTACAGCTTGTCCATGGACGGAATGATCAGCTCTGCCCCGTGGAACAGACGGAGCGTTTATATCAGGAGATATTCAAGCGGAAGGAGCCTGTAGAGGCGAAAGACAGGCAACTTGAACTGCATATCATAGATGATCTTCAGCATGAGGTGTATGCGGAGCGAATCTGGGCGGCGAAGTCGGTTCATTTTCTAACCCGTAACAAGGTAACTCAGCCAGGGTAAGATGATCAAGATAAAATGTGGAAGCCGCCCGTGCGGCTTTTTTGGCGTACGTGGATCTAATTAGACGAGAGAAGAATGGGTTGAAACCTGGGAGAACATTTATAAAGAAATCTACAATATGCGAATGAAATAGAAACGCTCAGCTGAGGTGTTGGTTCCGCTGATGAAGATTCGAGTTTACAAGTAGGTTTATCCGGTTTAAGATGGCGTGAGCCGTTTAAGGTATATAACAACAGGATTAAGTATTAAAATAACGGTACAGCTTATTTAGATGACATCGATAGAAAAGAGGGATTCAGATATGAAAGTAACTATTTTTGGAGCGACAGGAGCGATTGGTAAGACGATTTTGTGGGAATTGATGGATCGTGGTCATGAAGTGACAGCAGTCGTACGTGATCCGTCCAAGGTGGAGATGGTGCATGAGCGCTTGCGTGTGGAGCAGGGAGATGTGCTTAACCCGGATCAGGTTGCAGATTTTGCAGCGGGACAAGAAGCGGTAGTGAGTGCTTACGGGCCGAAGTTTGGCGAAGAAGAGGAACTGCTGGAGGTAACGCGTTCACTGATCGAAGGCGTGCGCCGTGCGAATGCCGGGCGTCTGGTTGTTGTAGGCGGAGCAGGTAGTCTGATGACCGATTCAGGTGAAATGCTGATGAATACCCCTGGATTCCCGGAGGAAATCAAACCTCTTGCGCAGGCTCATGCGGATGCTTATGGGCTTTTGGAAGAATCCAACATTCACTGGACGTATATGAGTCCGGCAGCAACGATTACGACAGGGCGGAGAACAGGTCAATTCCGGATTGGCATGACTCGTGTCATTACAGATGATCTGGGCGAAAGCAGCATTTCTGTAGGTGATTTTGCCGCAGCTTTGGTGGACGAACTGGATGATCCGCAATTTGTTCAAGCGCGGTTTACGGTGGGGTACTAACTGAGGATAGATAAGCAAATGGGATAATTATAGATGTGACAGATAAGCCCTTGGCGCAAACCACGAGTGAGTGGAGAACCAATGAGACATGAATGGGTTGAAAACTCATAAGGCACGAATGGTCGGAAAACGAGTAACACACGATAGATTGGGAAACTAATGGCAATGGAAAACTTATGAGAATGGAATACCCATGAGTGTGATGCTCTAAGCAGTGTTATTCATAACACGACCGGGGAGGGATGAGTGTTGTTTATCGTAACCGCTGATCAGATGCGGGCTGTGGACGAGTATACGATTCAGCAGCTTGGTATTCCTGCGGCCAGTCTGATGGAGAATGCAGGCAGAGCTATCGCCGAGGAAGTTATCAAGCTGTGCCGGGAATGGCAAGAGGATGGCAGTCGGGGTGATCGTGGCTGGGGTGAAGGCAGTCATGCTGAAAGTGATGAAGCACGGCACAGAAACATTGGTGAAGGTGGGGGTGGCTGGCCTGATCGCGGCCAGCGAAAAGAGGCGTTACGGGCACATACCGGGCCCGGCGACCGCGTAGGTTACGGGGGTGACATCATCGCCGATCCGGCGCTGGTGATGGCGCATCCCGGTGATCAGCATTGGTACATGCTGATCGGCAAGGGCAACAATGGCGGCGACGGGCTGGTTGCGGCGCGCCATTTGGTTGAAGCGGGGCTGGGCGTGACGTTAGTCTACGCCGATGCCCCGGAGGCACTGCGGGGCGAAGCCGCAGTGCAACGGGATGCCGCCGCGAAGCTCGGCATCCCTGCCATTGTCCACGGGCGCGAAGCCGTGGACTTTAGCCGGTGCACAGGCATCGTCGATGCGCTACTGGGCACCGGCTCGCGTGGTGCGCCGCGCGGAGCATACGCGGCGCTGATTCGCGCGGCGAACGACAGCGGTAAGCCAGTCGTATCCGCCGATGTGCCAAGCGGGCTGGACGCCGACACCGGTGAGGTGTACGAGCCGTGCATTGAAGCCCGGGTGACGGTATGCCTTGCGCTGCTTAAGCGTGGTCTGGTACAGTACCCGGGCGCTTCTGCCGCGGGGCGCATCGTTGTGCGCGCCATCGGCATTCCCGCGCGCCTTGCGCCAGAGCATGGCCCCTCGGTCCGTTTGCTAACGGACGAGGTGCTGCGGGGTGCGCTGCGCGTGGACACAGGCCGTCGCCGGGCACCGGACGGCCATAAGGGCACCTACGGCCATGTATTGCTGGCCGCAGGAAGCATGCCGATGAGCGGCGCTGGCCTGCTCTCGGCCAAAGCCGCGCTACGCGCAGGTTGCGGGCTCGCCACATGGGCGCTGCCCGCGGCACTGTTGCCGCATGTCATCGGCAACGTGCCTGAGCTGATGCTCGCCGCTGCAGCCGATGGCGCCAGCGGCGAATGGAACGCGGCTTCCGCCGCAGCGGTGCTGCGCCTTGCGGAGAGCCGCGACGTGCTTGCGACCGGCCCGGGCCTTGGTCGCTTCGAAGGCGACACCGACTGGCTGCGCCGTCTGTGGCAACAGACGGATCGTCCGCTCGTCATCGACGCGGACGCCCTCAACATGCTGGCAGATGCAGGCCCAGATGGGCCACGCACCTGGGGCCAGCGCAGTGCGGCGACCATACTGACGCCGCACCCTGGCGAGATGGGCCGACTGCTGCGCATGTCGACCCCCGAAGTGCAGCGTGACCGAATTGGACACGCTGCACGGTACGCCCGCGAGCAGGGCGTGACCCTTGTGCTCAAAGGAGCACGAACGGTCATCGCAACGCCTTCCGGCGAGGCGTACATCAACACCACCGGCCACGCCGGCATGGCAACAGGCGGTGCCGGTGACGTGTTGACCGGCATCATCGCCGGTCTGCTTGCTCAAGGGCTAGGCGCGGAACAAGCCGCCGCGTTCGGTGTATACCTGCACGGACAGGCTGCCGAACGGGCAGCATTGCGGCGAGGCGATCCATCCTCCTTGCTGGCAGGAGATATTATCGATGCACTGTAGAGGTGTGTTCAATCCAGCGTGCAGGATCATACGGAAGCGATAATGTTTAAATACCTATCACATGAAAGTATAAACATATGAAAAAGGAGCCCGCCATCATCTCGAGGGGCTCCTTTCTCATATAAAGTGAATTTATAAATAAAAAACAATCTATATCGTTTTTTATTGAAAGCACCGAACCACCCATTTGGAAACATTGTTACAGTATCTACCCAACTCATCTACCCACCCATTGCACATTCATCAGCCCAACTTGATTAACCTGACCATCGCACATTCTATCGTTCCAACTCACTAACATGACCTACTGCCTATTCAAGTGTTGACGGAACAACGTTTCTTAGTGCCGATCTGCATTCTTTTTCGGGGTGAACATTTCTAACGATCATGAGAAACCTTATTGGGCACGTATTCACCCGTTTTATTTTCTAACGATCTCAGTGGAGCTAGAATAAAAAGTGGACACCCGTTAACGGACGGAAGGATAATAAGGCTAACGGAGGTGTGTCCACATGGGAGAACAACGGCAACGATACAATGAAGAATTCAAGAAACAAACGGTAAAATTTATTCAAGAACAGACCAAGACACTCGGAGACTTGGCAGAAGAACTCAACATTCCAAAAAGTACATTACACCAGTGGATGGGCAAGTATCGTGAACTTAAACATGAGCCCGTAGCTAGCGTAGATCGAGTGAAAGAACTGGAAGCAGAGCTTAAAGAAATGCGCCGGTTACTTCAAGAGAAAGAGCATACGCTTGCGGACACGCAAGAGGAACTGGCTATTGTAAAAAAAGCAGTGCACATCTTCAGCAAACCAAAGAATTAAGATTTCAGTTTGTGGAAGACCATCGCTCCCTGTTTTCTTTGGAGAAGATGTGCACTCTGTTACACGTGTCACGGAGCGGATATTACAAGTGGCGGATGGATCTAACCAGTAAGCAACAGCGCCGGAGAACTGAAATCATGAAGCGTATTCGGTTTCATTTCTACGACCACCAGAAGCGGTGTGGGAGTCCGAAAATTACGTATGCGCTCCATCTGGAAGGATACAAAATTTCTTCCCGTACCGTCAGTATATACATGCGTCAAATGAATCTTCGTTCCGTGCACAGTCCTCGGTATCGTGTCCAGACCACGGATTCTAACCATCATCATCCCATTGCACCCAATACGCTGAACCAGCAATTTCAAACGTCCAAACCGAACACTGCATGGGTCACCGATATCACCTACATTCCCTGCCGTGGAGGCCGGTTATATCTCGCCAGTGTTCTGGATTTGTGTACGCGTGAGATTGTGGGCTGGCGCCTGTACAACCATATGGAAACGAGCTTGGTGTTAGATGCATTGAAAGATGCTTACCAGGCCAAACGCCCCGCTCCAGGATTGCTCCATCACTCGGATCGTGGCTCACAGTACACGTCAAAAGAATACGTGGAGCAACTGAAATCGTATGGTATGGAGCTCAGTATGAGCCGCCGAGGAAACTGTTACGATAACGCATGTATCGAGTCTTGGCACAGTATTTTGAAGAAGGAACTCATTTACTGTAACCCTCGTTTTAAGAATCCAGAAGAGGCGTATAACGCCATTTACCAGTACATTGAGTTCTATTACAACCGCAAGCGAATGCATGGTGCGCTAGGTTATCTTTCCCCTACTCGTTTTGCGAAGAAGTTTACGGACAAATCCGTCGCGTAAGTGTCTACTTTCTTGACATTGGTCCACAGGGAACCTTATTTCAATCATTTATTATAAAAAGGAGACATTTCCCTCCACTTTGGCCCAAATAAGCTCTCTGGGGATCGTTAGAATTTCAAACGACTCAGAATCATGCAAATAAGCTCATCTGAGATCGTTAGGATAAAATTTAATTTTCACTCACTTTTCGCTCACATAATCCTCATACTCCGCGTGCATACTGCAGCTTCATTGATTACTTTACTACAGGTACACACATCTCGTGGACTCCTCTTACAGACGGAAACGCTGGAGTTCCTGATGCATCTCAGCACTGATATCACGAAGTGACTTGACCTTGATACTGGCTTCGGAGAAAGAACGTTGTTGTTCTGCGGTGGAAGCAGTGATTTCTTCACTGCTGGCTGCAGATTGCTCGGTGATGGCACTGATGTTTTCAATCGCCTGTTGCACCTGTGAACTAAGTTTGTTGGATTGTGACATGTCCTCTGCAAGCTGCTGAATGCCTTCGCTGATGCGCTCCACACTCTCGCGAATCGCCGAGAAGGATTGTTGAGTCTGACCGGTGGCGTGCTCCTGTTCCCCAAAGAGTTGCATGCTTTGCACCACGGAACTTTTTACTTTTTCCATTGAGGCTGTAATCTCGTTAACGGCGGCATAGATATGTTTGACCGATTGAGCAGACTGTTCCGCCAGTTTGTTCACTTCACCTGCCACAACAGCGAATCCGCGTCCGGCTTCCCCGGCACGTGCAGCTTCAATGGAAGCGTTCAGGGAGAGCATGGTGGTTTGTTTGGCAATCTCGGATACATATCCCGTCATCGTTGTAATGCGAGCCGCGCTCTCTTCCAGCTCCAGCACGGTCTGTTCCACTTCGGACATGGCATGGCGATTTACTTCGGCGAGTCGCAACTGTTCTTCAATCGCCTTGTTTCCCTCTTCCACTGTGGTTAGAACATCGCGTCCATCCTTGGCAGATTGGGCAGTGGCCTCCAGATTATGATTAAAGGTAGACTGCATCTTGTCTACGACCATAACCGTTTCGCTAAGATCTTCCGCAATTTTTTGACTGCCAACGGAGAGCTCTTCTGTGGTACGTGACACCTGCTGTACGATGGCTTGCACCGTATCATTACCGCGATCAATATCCTGAGCCATCTGATCGACTCGTTGCCCCGCCGTGTCAATGGATTGGATGATTCCGCGAATATTATTCGTCATTTGCCCAAAAGAACGGCTCAGATCATCCAGTTCATCTTTCCCCCGAGGTTCCGGTAGCGTTTGGGACAGGTCACCACTGGCGATATGCCCGGCAGCATCCTTGATCAGACGAATACGTTTGGCTATCTGACGTGAAGTATACATGTTAAACAGCATGACCGCGATGAACAAAAGGGCAGCCCCGCCAAGGGCAATCTGCCATGTCTGCTGGATGCCACTTTCCAGATCGAGCGTATATTGAGTGTAGCGCTCCCGCGTTATCTCATTCAGTGAGTAAATGTCATTTTGTATGCCTCGAACCCGTGCACTGTAACGTTTGGCCTCTGCACTGTCCATATTGCTCATTGCTTGGGTTGCACCTTGATCCAGTGCTTGCAGCTTCGTTTGAACCGTTTGGATGAGCTGCAGCTCCTGATCCGTTTCTAACAAGCCACCCGTGAGTTCCTTAATCATGGCTTGGCCTTCTTTTAAAAGAAGCATTACAGCTTCCTGATTGCCGGCAGTCATCGAGAAGGAATAGACATCCAGTGCCTGCTGGGTCTGAATCTGGTTGGAGTTCAGCTCGCTTACCTTGAGCATCGCAGGTACCAGATTTTGATTTTTTGCATTCATACTAAGCAGTTCCATAATAATATAAGCGACCAGCGCAAGGCATAGAAGCAGTGAGATCAGAGCATTGACAATAAGTTTTCCCTGTAGTTTCATATGCGAGCCTCCTCGAATCTTGGGTTATGGATTCACTGTGATTTTGGTTTGACCCGAAGAAATTTTGGCTTTCAGATCATCGAAAATCCGCTGTTGTTCATCACTCAGCGTGATGTTATGCAGTGCAGTTAAGCCTACAGCATTCTCGGCGAGACCCTCTACGATTTCCTTTTTCGGGAAGGTATGTTTGTTCTCGATAAAAGACTTCACGGCGTTGTAAATGGAGACATCTACATTTTTCAGCATAGATGTAAGAATTGCTTTTTCCGCCAAAAAGAATTGATCCGTATCAACACCAATGGCGTATTTGCCGAGGGATTGAATCTCATTCAGTGCGCCGACACCGGTAAGACCAGCGGCTACATAAATCACGTCAGCACCTTTCTCCTGAATCATTTGCTCCGCAAGCTGCTTACCCAGATCGGCATTTCCAAAATCACCGGCATACACAATATCTACAACGGCTTCCGGATTAACAGCCAGCACACCCTGTTTGAAACCTTGTTCAAAATTTTTGAGTACGGGAATTTCCATTCCGCCCAAGAAACCGACATGTTTCTCCTTGGAAGCCATGCCTGCAATTACACCTGCCAGATAGCTGCCTTCCTCTGCACGAAATGAAATGGAAGCGATGTTAGGCAGCTCAGACGTACTATCGATCAGAAGGAATTGCTGGTCAGGATATTTGGCAGCGACCTTTTCCATATCTGCTTTTACGGTATCGCTGAGTCCAATAATAAGATCAAATTTGTCTTTGGAAAATTCCTCAAACGAAGCTTCTGCAGTTAACTCCTTGCTTGGTTCACGATAGTCAAAAACAATGCTTTTCTCGTCTCTCGCCTTGACCAGTCCGTTAAAAGCCGCATCATTAAAAGATCGGTCTCCCAGACCGACCTCTGTAAGTACAATTCCCACTCTGGTCTTTACGTCAGTGGTTGCTGTTTTAGAGCCGGTTGAACAAGCAGCTAACATGATCAGTGTCAGGGCCAGAAGCATGGTGAGCCCTAAACGGATGAACATCGTTGTTTTCATGTGAAATGCCCTCATTTCTGTAAGTTTCTTATGTAATAATTCTGGAAATATACTGGAAGATGGATGAACCCCAATCATCTATGCAACGAGTTTTTCCCTTTATCTATATCGGTGAAAAAATCCGTTTTTTTACGATCTCTAATGAAAATTTACAGAAATATAAATCTATTTCATGAATTATACATAGTTTTTACAATTATGTTGTTTAATCATTCTTATAAGAACTTATGAGTTGGCATCGTGATGCCGTAAAAAAACAAAAAAAGCAAAGTAGAGCGAGAATCCTACTCTGCTCTGCTTTGCTTTACATTGCCTTGCCTTGCTCAACCTTTACATTCATCACGTTATGGATTTCCTACCACGCCGCAATCGAGCCGTCCGTCCGACTTTCCGTTCCGCCGCATAACACACCTGTGTCCGGGTTGCGCCAGATGATCTGCCCCCGTCCGAATTGGGACGAATCGAGCTCTGTTTGGATATTATGTCCTCTGCGAGCCAGCGCTTGGGCAACGTGAGAAGGGAAGCCTTGCTCGACCAGTATCGTTTTGTCTTTAATCCACTGCCAGCGAGGTGAATCGAGAGCGGCTTGCGGATTCAGATGATGATCAATCGTATTCATAATGACCTGCACATGACCCTGAGGTTGCATGAAACCGCCCATGACCCCGAATGGTCCGACCGCTTCACTGCCTTGGGTGAGGAATCCGGGGATAATCGTATGATACGTGCGTTTACCCGGCTCCAGTGCATTCGCATGTTGCGGGTCCAGCGAGAAGTTATGTCCGCGGTTCTGGAGTGCAATGCCTGTACCTGGCACAACCAGCCCTGAACCAAAGCCCATATAGTTACTCTGGATAAAAGAAACCATATTACCTTGGCCGTCTGCCGCAGCCAGATAAACGGTTCCGCTTCCGCGTGGATCGCCTGCCTCGGGCGCACGTGCGGTATCGCCAATCAGCTTGCGCCGTTCTGCCGCGTAGGCTTCGGACAGCAAATCCTCCACGGATACGCCCATTTTTCGTTCTTCCGTAATGTATTTTTCTCCATCGGCAAAAGCCAGTTTCATCGCTTCCAGCTGCCGGTGATAACTGAGGACGGATTCCTTCTCGGCGAAGTCGAATCCCTTCAGTAGATTGAGTGCGGATAGGGCAATGAGTCCTTGCCCGTTCGGCGGAATCTCCCATACATCATAACCCCGGTAGGAAACGGAGATCGGATCAACCCATTCCGGCTGAAAAGCCTTCAGGTCATCTCGTGTCAGGTAACCGCCGTGTTCTGCCATAAAAGCATGAATGCGTTCCGACAGTTCTCCTTCGTAAAAGTCTCGCGCTTCGCTCTCGCCAATCCGGCGCAACGTAGCCGCATGGCCCGGCGAGCGCCACATTTCCCCCGCCGCGGGTGCACGCCCGTCAGGGGCAAATGTCTCAAACCACGCACGCCCTGCTTCCGCATCGCCCTGGCGTGCATAGATCTCGGCTGCCCGTGCCCAGTGGCGGGCCAGCCCCGGCGCAAGCGGATAACCTTCCTCCGCATAGCGGATGGCCGGTTCCAGCACTTGCGCCAGCGTGAGCCGTCCAAACCGACGGCTCAGCTCCGCCCAACCCGCCGGTGCGCCAGGCACCGTCACCGGCACAACCCCCAGCTTCGGCATCTCCGTATAACCTGCCGCCTGTAGCGCCTCAATCGAAATGCTCTGAGGCGCAGGTCCACTGGCATTCAGGCCATGCAGCTTGCCCTCCGTCCACACGAGGGCAAAAGCATCGCCACCAATGCCATTGGAGGTCGGCTCCAGCACGGTGAGTGCTGCCGCTGTGGCGATGGCGGCATCAATCGCATTGCCGCCTTGTTTCAACACATCCAGACCAGCCTGTGCAGCAAGTGGCTGCGACGTAGCCACCATGCCTTGCTTGGCGTATACCGGCACACGGTACGAGGAATAAGGTTGGTAGAGGGGATCAAAGTTCATTCGTCAATCAGCTCCTTGTCACGAGATGTCAGATTCCGTTGGTTAACCGGAGTGTAGCTTCTAACCCTTTTCGCAACCGACAAGCCAATCTCCTGCCAAAACATCCAAATCCAACCTGACATCATGGGGCAAGAACATAGAATATAAGCAAAGCCGTTTGAATGTACATATACTCATGCCAGTAGCCCTTACGTTGTCACCATATCGCCGCCATTGACATGGATACATTCGCCCGTGACATAGGAGGAATCGCGTGAAGCCAAATAGACATAGGCTGCAGCTAGCTCGTAAGGTTGACCTGCTCGGCCCATAGGTGTATCGGTGCCGAACACCTGCACATCTTCAGCCGAGAAGCTGGCTGGAATAAGCGGAGTCCAGATGGGCCCCGGAGCCACGGCGTTTACACGAATGCCTTTGTCAGCCAGCGATTGGGAGAGTACACGGGTGAGGGAGACGACAGCGCCTTTGGTCGATGAATAATCGATTAGCCGCACGTCACCTTTGTAGGCCGTAATGGAGGCAGTGTTGATGATGGACGCTCCTTGGCACAGATGGGGAAGGGCAGCCTGGATCAGGAAGAAATACGAGAACACATTCGTTTGAAACGTATGATAGAGTTGCTCCTCGGTGATGTCGACAATACTCTGCTGTACATACTGCACGGCGTGGTTGTTGACCAGTATATCGATTTTCCCGAACGTTTCGATGGTCTTGCGAATGACCGCTTCGCAGTTTGGTTTTAGCCGCAGGTCTGTTTCGATGAGCAGACAGCGCTGACCCAGCTCCACGATCCGATCTCGTGTCCATTCCGCGTCGGTTCGTTCATATAGATAAGCGATGACAACGTCTGCACCTTCTTTGGCAAAAGCAATCGCCGCCGCTCGCCCGATGCCGCTATCGCCGCCCGTAATAATCGCAACCTTGCCTTGGAGCTTGCAGCTGCCAATATAAGCAGGATCTTCACTGATCGGTTCGGGCACCATCAGCGATTCCAGACCGGGCTGCTGATCCTGATGCTGGGGCGGAAAAGCTAACTTCTGTGGTTTGCATACCGTCTTCTCACCGTAAAATGGATAGACAGGGTTCATGGTTTGTATATCCTCCTCGAACGTTCCTTGATAAGCCTACCCTATGCATTCATCCCGAAAAAGATGCAGTTTGGCCGTGCTATAAGCTTGTGTTCTACCGAAAATATATACCATAATAAGGGAGTAACCCTTTAAATTTGATGGAGGTGTCAGGAGCCCTATGAACATTCAGGGAATTAATCATTTGTGCTTTTCCGTATCGAATCTGGAGCGATCTATTACGTTCTTTGAGCAGGCTCTCGGTGCCCGAATTCAGGTGAAAGGACGCAAACTGGCCTACTTCGAACTGGCGAGCCTCTGGATTGCTTTGAATCAGGAGGATGTGCTTCGGAATTATACGGAACGAACCTATACCCATATTGCATTTACGGTAAAAGAAGAAGAGTTTGACGCATCCGTGGAGCAACTGCGAGCTGCAGGAGCCGATATTATTCCAGGAAGAGCGAGAGATGAGCGGGATGGGAGATCGGTTTATTTTACAGACCCGGACGGGCATCTATTTGAACTACATACAGGCAGCTTGAAGAAGCGGTTGGACTATTATCGTGAGGCTAAACCGCATATGACCTTTTATTCATGAGGTATGCACAAATAAAAAATAAATGGAATTAAAGCTCACATATCTATTGTGAAAACAATGGAATAAACGATAAACTGGACAAATGGAACCTTAATTTACCAATGTTAAATTCATGGGTTTAATCTTAAGGAGGTTTGTCATGATTCAGTTTCCGGAACCGGATGTAGAGCAGTATTTCCAGACGTATCGTATTTCGCATTTTGCCGTATCAGCGGATGAGAAAAAGTTGTATATGGATAGCAACCTGAATGGTCAGCCGAATATCTGGGCGATGGACTTGCCGGGAGGGTATCCGTATCCACTGACGTATTTGAACCAAAGCAGTCAATTTATTAAAGCTGATCCGCAAGGGCGTCATCTTCTTACCGCTTTTGATCGAGATGGGAACGAAAACTATCACCTCTATGCGTTGCCACCGGAGGGGGGAGTTCCGCTTCCGATTGTCCCAGCTGATCCGAATGACCGCTGTTATTATGCTCATTTATCTGAGGACGGAAAACGGTTATATTATAACACCAGTTCAGGCAATCCTAATTATATGAATGCACGCCTTCGTGACCTGGAGACTGGGGAAGACAAGCTTTTGTATCAGGGAGAAGAGGTAACCAGCAGCCTGATTGCGGTAAGTCCCAATGAAGAAGCCTATGTTATTTTGAAAATGTACTCCAATACGTATCAGACTGCTCATCTGCACCGGAACGGGGAATCTCATGCCATAGTACCGGTTACGGAGCGGCAGAGTCAGGTTCCATATGTTCTATTTGCAGGTAATGACCGTTTGTTGCTGATTACCAACGATAATTCGGCATATGCCTATGTAGCTGAGTATGTCATAGATACGGGAGAATTCCGTGCGTTGTGTCATATTGAGGGTGAAGATGTAGATGAAATCCGCTGGCATGAGGCAACTGAAACGTTATATATCTGGACACTGACCGGGCCGGAGTATCACATGTATGCGCTGGAAAAAGGTGCTGGAAAACCTCGCCGCATGGACATGCCACTCGATACGATTGAACAGGTGAACGTGACTAAATCCGGTAACGTGTATATTCTCGGACGTGGTGCTGTGCAGCCGCATAATATCTATCGACTTGTTGCAGATAGTGAGTCCTGGGAGCCGTTAACGGCCAATCGAGTAACAGGTCTGAACCCGGATGATCTCGTATATCCAGATGTCGTGCGATACCATTCCTATGACGGGCTGGAGATTGAAGCATTGCTGTTCAAAGCGAAGCCGGAGCAGGCGAACGGATACAGTGTATTCTGGCCACATGGCGGGCCACAGGCATCGGAAGCCAAGTTTTTCCGTCCGATGTTTCAGTTGTTGCTTGCACAAGGGTACAATATCTTCGCTCCGAACTTCCGGGGTAGCACGGGATATGGTGCTGAATTCGTGAAGATGGTTAATCGGGATTGGGGCAAAGGACCGAGACTGGACTGTGTTGCAGGCATTGGGTGGTTGTTTGATCAGGGGATTAGCTCGCCAGAGCGTTTATTTGTGATAGGCGGTAGTTATGGAGGTTACATGACGCTGCTACTTGCAGGTCGTCATCCAGAGCTGTTCCGTGCAGCAGTTGATATCTTTGGCCCAAGCAATCTGTTTACTTTTCTGGAATCTGTACCGGAGGATTGGAAGCCAATGATGGACAGATGGCTAGGTGATCCGGTACGTGACCGTGAACGCTTAACCAAAGATTCCCCGATTACGTATCTGGATCAGATGGTAAACCCGATGCTAGTCATTCAAGGGGCTAACGATCCAAGGGTGGTCAAGGCTGAATCCGACCAGATCGTAGCCGCACTGCAGGAAAAAGGTGTAGACGTGGAGTACATTGTATTGGATGATGAGGGCCATGGTTTCTCCAGAAAAACAAATGAAATATTAGTTTATCGTAAAATGGTAGAGTTTTTACAAAAGCATCAAGAGACTCCTGTTGCACAAGTTTAATTTGAATCATTTGATCACCATAGACTTCAGTGGATCATTCGTATGAGGGTGACAAGAGGTAGCTCATACAGACATGGAGTCTACTATAGAGCAACAAATAATAGCCAGTGATCCTTGTGATCACTGGCTATTTTTGTTTCAAGTCAATCACATGAAGTTGTTATTTATATATCATCTGGTAGTCACGGATTCCTTTAGCACCTACAAGCCGCATGCTTGTCTTACAATCAGAACGTTCAGTCCAGCAAAGAGAGTACCTTCTCGATATACCGCTCTGCCCACGGAGCAAAAGGTAGATCAGCTTCCCAGGTCACTTGTCCGGTCGCCTTCGCCTCACCCCACCATAGAATACGTTGATACAATAGGTGAATCAGAAGGCGTGAACGAAAATGTTTACATTTTTCCACATCGTCTGCACAGACCTTTTCCCGGTAAGAATGAAGAAATCTCGCAGCCAGATCAGGCCGGTCTGCCCGGAGGTATCTCGCAGTCATTTTCGTCAGATCGGCTGTGCCATCGCCGAAATAAGCAGTCGTAAAATCAAATAATCCACTGATTCTCCAAGAGGATGCAGGCGGATCTGTTTTTTGGATAAGAAAGTTCTCAACTTTAAAATCTCCCATGACAAATTCATGAACCGTCGAGACTAAAAAAGCAGATTCGGACTGTCTCAATTGCTCATCCACCCAGCATACATCATCGTCAGTAATCACGGAGTACTTCTCCGCATCATGTAACCAGTGGCGGATGCTTCCGTACAGCCAGTCCAGATACGAGCCGGCAAAAGGCATGATTTTGTCTGCCACAGGATCGTATTCTCCGGCATCCGGAACTTTCCAGTGATGCAACTCGGCTAACGTTTCAGCCAGTACATCTGTAATGTCTTTATGATCTTGTGAAGTTAGAGTCGCTTGGAAAACAGGATCATATAGATGGTTTCCAGGCAACTTGGGCATGATTACGTAACTCCAGCCCAGTAGCTGCGTGTCCTCCTGAATCCGATAGGGAACAGGCACAGGAATGGTAGTGCGCGCCGCCAGTTGCTCCACGAAGAATTGCTCTTCTTGAAACTGTCCGTTGTACAACGGATTGCCCTTCAGAATAAACTCGCCTAGCGTAGTTTGAACGAGCAGGGTTTGCCCCATCACCCCTTCAGCTGTCCGGTGAAAATGGACTAATTCCCCGAGATTGAAATGATCAAGTGCCCGTTGCAGATCGGGCTCCGAGACATGACCGAGACTATTGGAAGCAAAGTAGATGCGAGTCGTCATAAAAAGGCTCCTTATTTTTCTGTTTAGTCCAGCTCCGCTCTTGAAAACAGGTCGAGAATAAGATTGCGTTGCTCACATGCCTGCTTGAATCCGAGAATAAAAGATATGAGCGCTTCTTTGTCATCTGTATAGGCACAGAACATATCCGCTTCCGGATCGAAACGAATAACCGAAGTCAGATGAGGCATCTTTTCTTCAAGAAAGACAGATGCGAGGGAGGCCCAATCGTACCCGCCACCTTCGAAACCTTCATCTGCACGTGAGTCAAAGACGTCCTGAAGATATGTACCTGCATTGAGAATCACGGAATAGGAATTGGTTCCCGCATCAATGAACCTAAAAGGGGCAATGGCTTCTTTAGAGAATGTTGACACGCTTTGGTTCTCAGTGAATACAGCAGTAATTGCTTGTTCTTCATCAAGAGAGTCAGAGCCTTCCTCGTCAAGCAAATTAAAATCCTCTTCGTCCAGCAAGCCCCGAATGAAAACTTCGAAATTCGGTGCCAGATAAGTAATTTCATAATCGCTTTCCTGATCCACATGAACGACACAAGGTTCGCCTTGAGGGCCGCAGAAGCGATAGTCCAGCATGACGACATCATGACCGGCAGACGGGCAATCACAGATGACAACCCCGAGGTCAGGGTATCCCCAGTCTTCGATCATAAAGCGACTGCCGAACTCTCCACCAAGGGAATACATCTTATCCCGTCCAATACCCAAGATGCTTGTAATGGCGATATGATTCTCTGCCCAGCTTGTACCTTCTTGGGTCGGAAACGTTGTGCGCGCAGGAAAACCGCCATTTTGCGTTTTCATTAGCTGGATATAGGAAGCTGGCAGTTTGTAGCCGAGTTCCTGTTCAATGGATTGAATTAATTCCTCGTCAAAAGGAGAAGACACATGGTTATCTTGCGCATAATCGCTATACCGCCAGAATGTTGCGGGATCGTATGTGCCTGAAGCAACCTGAAGCTGGTTTAGTGTTCCGCTTTGCTCCCACTCTGCCTGCTCCGTCTCCCAGCGAATGCGATCCCGATCCATCTTAGCTGCTTTGGGGCGAATCCAGTCCAGATATTCCAGGGTAGACTCATCATTGGGCTCAAGTCGATTCGCTTCTTCAAAAGCTGCCTGTGCCAGCTTGTATTCAGCGACGTAACAGTAGGCATAACCTAACCGGAAGTGCCATAACGGGTCTAGTTGGCCTTGTTCCTTAACGCCTTGTAATAGTTTTATGGCTGTGCGATACTCTTCCAAATTGTTATATGCTCTTGCAAGCTGTCCGATCGTTTCGGCATCCTGCTCGGATTCGGGTAATGCCTCAATACGTTTTACGATGAGCGCATAGTCTTCCTGTTCATGCCAAACATTAATCTGTTCCAGCAACTCTCTATCCATGATTAGACCTCATTTCATCGTGAAAGAATAGGCAACTCTACCCACTATTTTACAAGGTTTAGAGACAAAAAAACACTCTCTCATACGGGTAGCCGTATGAGAGAGTGTGCAGTGTTAGACGTTATTCTACAAATCGTCAAATCCGTTATCGTCGCCGACTTTACCGTAGTTACGGGATTTGGCTTCGAAGAAGTCCGTTTTCGTTGCGTTCAGTGCTTCGTCGGAGAAAGGTTTGATCCAAGGCATACAGTTCACGTCAACGCCTTCATATGCCTTTTCCATACCCATTAGACGCAAGCGTTTGTTCGCTGTGTATTTAATGTAGTCTTCCAGCTCGTTCAGGTCGATGCCGCGAACGTTGCTGAGTGTATAATGTGCCCAGTTCGTTTCCAGCTCAACTGCGCGGTCAATCGTTTTGTACACGTAGTCCATGTTTTCTGGTGTGTTCAGTTCAGGGAAGTCCACGAGCAACTGTTTGAATACTTCCGCGAAGAAGTAGCAGTGCTGGTTTTCATCCCGTTGGATGTACGAGATCATCTGGCTGGTTGCCATCATTTTCTGGTCACGAGCCAGGTTATAGAAGAACGCAAATGTACTATAGAAGAAAATACCTTCGAGAATCAAGTCAGCAACCATCGCTTGGAAGAACGTCTGTGGAGAAGGGTTGTCCCGGAAGCTTTGATAAATATCCGCGATGAAACGGTTGCGGTCCAGCAACACCGGATCATGTTTCCAATATTCGAAAATCTCTTTCTGCTCCTGATCGGAAACGATGGAAGACAGAACGTAGGAGTAGGATTGGTTATGCACAACTTCCTGTTGTCCGATAATGGCAGAGATCGCTTCAAGGGAAGAGTCGGTAAAATAACGTTTCACGTCACCAACAAACATCGTTTGCATGGAATCCAGTACAGCCAGCAGGGAGATGTTAATTTTGAACGTACGTTTCTCTTCTTCGTCCAGTTGGGCAAATTGGGAAGCATCCTTGGACATCGGAATCTCGTCAGCGATCCAGTGGTTAAGCAACAATACTTTGTACAATTTGTACATATGAGGCATACGAATGTCGTTCCAGTTCAGGATACCCGAGCATTCACCTTCAATAATACGTGTTGATTGGTTAGGCGCTTCGGTATTGAAAATTTTCTGTACTTGCATAATCCGTTCACTCCTTGAATGAATTTAAACTATATAACGACGATGACAGAACAAGCTTGTACTGTTTTGGCTGGCATATATTTAACATCTTGCGATGCTGTGGTCAAGTTTTGGGCAAAAAAGAACCAGGGCAACGCTATTTTGCATTCAAAACAGGGATGCCCCGGTGGTCATCATGATCAGCGTGACAGAATGGAGGTGCCCATATCCATCACGATGTTACCATTCTTATGTGGATCAGCTTGCGCAGGAATCACATTCCTCGATCGTTAATGCACGGCTACGAACATAATAAGTCGATTTCATGCCGGCTCTCCAAGCGTGAAGATGCAATTCCAGGAACTCCGTTGCCTTGATATCTGGACGAACATACAGGTTAAAGCTTTGACCTTGGTCAACGTGACGCTGACGGGCAGCGGCCATATTGATGGAAGCATGTTGATCCACCATAAATGCCGTTTTGTAGTACCAGATCGTTTTTTCGGAAAGATCCGGTGCCGGGTTGGCAATTTTGTATGTTGTTTTCTCTTCATAGGACAACAGCTCATACAGTGGATCAATACTTGCTGTTGAACCGGCGATGATGGAGGTGGAACCGTTTGGTGCGATAGCAAACATCCATGCGTTACGTACGCCGTTTTGTTTGACTTGTGATTGCAGTTCTTTCCATTGATCTGTAGTTACGAATTCGCCTACGCGCTCACCCGTTGTGTACTCGCGTTGATCGAAGTAATGACCACTTTCCCAGTCGGAGCCTTTGAACTTCGGATAATGTCCTTTTTCTTTGGACAATTCCATGCTGGCTTGAACGAGCAAATAGTTAATTTTTTCATACAGATTATCGTTATAGGTAACAGCTTCTTCGGATTCCCAACGAATGCCTTCGAGCGCAAGCAGGTGATGCAATCCGAACGTTCCCAGACCAACAGCGCGATACTGACTGTTCGTGTATTGGGCTTGAAGCACCTCAATGTTGTTGATGTCAATAACGTTGTCCAGCATACGAACCTGAATCGGAATCAGACGCTCCAGTACGTTATGAGGTACCGCGCGAGCCAAGTGGATCGAGTTCAGGTTGCAGACGACGAAGTCACCAGGAACTTTGGAGATCACGATGCGTGTCTGACCATCCTTGGTCACCAGTTCTTCTTTTTCCACCACGGTAGCGGATTGGTTCTGCATAATTTCAGTACACAGGTTGGATGAATACACCATGCCATGTGCCCGGTTAGGGTTCGAACGATTTACAGTGTCACGGTAGAACATGTACGGTGTACCTGTTTCAAGCTGTGATTTCATGACACGTTTCATGATGTCGATTGCTTGTACCGTAATACGGGACAAAAGCGGATGATTCACGGCTTCTTCATATTTCTCGCGGAATGTACCTTGACCCTTAGTTTCATCGTAGAAGTCTTCCAGACCCAGTGCACGGCCGTTCTCATCTTTCCAGCCCATCACTTTTTTCGTCTCGTGCGGGCAGAACAAGCTCCATTCGCCACGACTTTCGACACGCTCCATGAACAGGTCAGGCAGACAGATACCGTGGAAAACGTCATGCGCACGCATCCGCTCGTCGCCGTTGTTCAGCTTCAGGTCGAGGAATGCCAGGATATCTTTATGGAAAACATCCAGGTAAACCGCAATCGCACCTTTACGTGTGCCAAGCTGGTCTACGCTTACTGCTGTGTTGTTCAACTGGCGAATCCAAGGAATAACGCCTGAGCTGGTGTTTTTGTGACCGCGGATGTCTGAACCACGTGCTCTGACTTTACCGAGGTACACGCCGATGCCGCCGCCCATTTTGCTCAAACGAGCTACGTCTGTATTGGAATCAAAGATCCCTTCGAGCGAGTCATCTACTGTGTCGATGAAGCAGCTGGAGAGCTGTCCGGCTACCTTTTTACCTGCGTTGGACATAGTCGGCGTAGCTGCCGTCATGTACATGTTGCTCATCGCCCAGTAGGCTTCTTTCACCAGATCCATACGTTTCTCGGCAGGTTCCTGGTGCATCAGGTACATGGCGATAACCATGTAACGCTCCTGCGGCAATTCCATGACTTTTCCATCAAAATCGTTGGCGAGGTAACGCTCAGCCAGTGTGAGCAAACCGATGTAATCGAAGAGCAGATCGTTGCGATAGTCAATGCACTCCGCAAGTTCGTCGATCTGTTCCTTGGTGTAACATTCCAGCAACTCTTCGCGATAGATGCCTTTTTTGACAAGGTCAACGATCAGCGGGTGGAATGCACCATAAGGTTCGTCCGGGTAGGATTTGTATCTGCGGTTGGTTGCCGCTTTTTTGTAAAGGGAAGTAAGCAGGGATCTCGCTGCTGCAAATTTCCAGTTCGGCTCTTCTTTCGTTACCAGTTCCAGAGCGCTCATCATAAAAGCATTGCTGATCTCATCTCCGGTAACTTCGTCACGACGAAGTTTGCTCGTTACTCCGCGAACCAGACGTTCCTTGTCGAGCATGTCCAGTCCTTCCAGGATACGGTCGGCATATACCGAGATACGCATCTCGTCAAAGGCAAGCTGGCGATTGTTCGGCTTGGTCACAACTTGTGGCATGAATATTCCTCGCTTTCACATGATAAAAAGATAATGATAAAAAAATAAATTAAACAATTCTTTGAAAATAAGAATTGGAGGTCTACAACGGTGAGTAAAATTCGGATTTTGCGGACTACAGTGGCAGTAACCAGATACGTTTGGGATGAAATCATGCGACAAGGAGTGGACAGAACCTGCTCATACAAAAAGCATTCCCCTTGCCTTACGGCTGAAAATGCCCATTCATGTTCTGGTTTTTGACAGTCTTATCTATGCATGCCTTCGACAGAACAAGTTGCTGTATGTAAGCTTTTGTCTGATCATTTCATACCTGTGAATAATGTTAACGGACGCAGTCCAAACAGCCCCGTTAACCTCCATGCCAGCCCTGTCTTCGAGAAAGCGATTTACACCTACAGGGACGTGCCTTTGGAGGTGATTTCATCTTGTTTTTCGATAGATTCCAGATGCTGGTTATAAGAAGTGGGGTATCCCGTTTCACTATATTTTGTTGTTGTTATACTAATGTACCCCAACATATAGTGTTTGTAAACAGGGAGGAAACCTTAAAACGTAATTCCGAGTATACCATCTAAGCCAGAAATCCGCAAAGGAAAAGGACTGGAAGATTTGAAGATTCTGCGAAAAAAAATTTACGGGATTTGGAATGACGTCATAACGTCAGTTTGAATTGGAGCACTTTAAACTGGTAAAATAAAATCAGTCAAAACTCGACTAAAACTTGAGCGGCAACGGTTCGAACGGTGCCCAGAGGAGGCAGAGCGAAGTGGCAATTGCAGAAGTAACCGTTATTCCGATTGGAACAGGAACCACCAGTCTGAGCAGTTATGTAGCAGACATGCAAAAGATATTGGAAAGACAACGTGGCATTACATATCAGTTAACTTCGATGAGCACCATTATTGAAGGTCCGCTAAATGAAGTTTTCACCGCCATCGCGGCTTTACATGAAGCTCCGTTTCTGTCAGGAGCCCAGCGTGTCTCCACATCCGTGAAAATCGATGACCGGCGTGATAAACCGGATGCTTCCAGCGTGCAGAAACTGCAATCCGTACAAGATAAGCTGATTTCACTACACAACAGGCCGAATTGAGAAACGGAATAAAACCCATTTTACGCGGTAAGTCTCAATAGGGGCTTGCCGTTTTTGAGTTTTGACAAATGACTCAAAATACGCGGTGCTCTGTCCTATATCAAGAATGATAAGCCAGTTGCCAAATGTAAACCGGGGTATCTACATCGAGAAAACAGTTCAAGGTTTTGTGATCATGTGCATTCAAAAAAAGAACTTTACACCAAACAGGCCGGCTTAAACTTAATTAAGCTGGCCTGTTTGTACCTATTCTTGGTTTGTATTATTCAGCAACGATTAAAGATGCACCTACTATAGTAGAATTGGTGTATCCGCCACTAACATTGTCGAAGGAGTAGTTAGCGATAGGTGCGCCAATAACAGTGGCATAGTCCCCATCAAGCAAGTCTCCGGTCGAGGCAGGATATATGGCTGTAATATAATTTCCGTAATCGTCCTCTAACAGCAAGATAGAAATGGGTGATCCAAGTGAATTGTCTTCTTCCACCTGAATAACCTGTCCGCTTATTTTTACAAAATTTTCATAGTAGTTGGCTACATTTTTATTGAGATGTCGGGTGGTTACATCGGCTTTAACAAGTCCTTTGACCTTTTTGCGAAGCTCAGCAGTATCTGCTGGGAACAGGTCGGTATGTTTTGCGAGAAAATTATAAGATGCTTGCTCCATCACGGCTGTCTCAGATGAGACGGATGATGTAAGATCGTTAAAGAAATCAGCAGCAGTTGCTGCGGCCGATGAATCTGCAGCAGATGTATTTACAGCTGTTTGCGCCAGCGGAGAAGTAATATTCAAGGAATTAAGAATATCACTCACTTCATCTGAATGATATGATTCTTTGCCATAAGTTAACGTCAAGGTATACAGGTCTGTATTTGTTGGAATCATGTACTGAACTAGAACTACATTGGTTCCAGAGGAATGAGTATAACTTCCTTCCAGTACGCCTGCATTTATGTCTTTATAAGGCTTGATGCTAAAATTGGTCTTTTTATAATCAGATATACCAATAGATGCGCCATTCTTTACATAATAGTCAGCTGTGTTATTAGCAAATTCCTCAGGGTTGATTGAACCTGATGTGTTGGCTTCGATCGTTAGATTAATGTTATCTGCAAACTTCTTTGTTCCTGATTGGTCTGAGAACGCGCCCTTCACTGCTGCGTGCATTTGACTTGTATCTACACTTTCCCAAGACTCCGGATATGAGAACGAAAATCCTTCACCGTTATATGTAGTATATTTTGTTTCTTTAGCTTCAGCTTTGACAGTTTCAGCAGCATTCGTTGTTTCCGAGGGCTTGTTGTCAGCTGTTTTAGTTGTCTCCGAATTACCACAAGCGCTGAGCAATACAGTTAAAGCAAGAATCATAACCCGTTTTTTCATTTTTCTAATCCCCTAGTATGCTTCCCATCGGTTGGGTTTTTTTACTCCGGTCATCAGGTGAAATACCAAACTCTAAAATTTGTACTTTTTATTCTGCAAAATAAATGTTGGTCATTTGTAGGTTACTTACTCAATCTAATCAGACATTTAATGATTGATATTGAATGGTTCAATCTAGAAACTACTGTACTTTGTAATAATGGACACATTGCTCAAAACAAGCTGAAATACTCCCTTCCGTATAGATTTTAGAATAGCAGCCCTTCTGAATAAATGGATAGCATATATCAATATTAGGAACATAAAGGCTACAAATCTAATAAATTATAACACTAAGTATTAATTAAGGTAAGCGAAAGACAATAAAGGAGATATTTATAAGCTCAATTAATACTATTCTTCCTGGTGAAGAATGTAGTCAAAACTGGAAGTCAGCCCATTTTACATCTGCGCCCGGTCGGTTGTGCGTCCGATGCATATAGTGAACTGTACCTCAAATCAAAGGAGGGTTTTACATGAGTGGAGTAGTTGGTGGATACGGCGGTGCATGGACATCGACTGGCGCGATTCTGGTTCTCTTTATCTTGCTGGTGATCATCTCTAAAGCATTCCTGATCTAATAAACGGTTTTGTAAATTCACACGTAAGGGAGGGTTTAAGATGGGTGAAGTAGGAGGAATGGGATACGGCGGCTGGACTTCCACTGGAGCAATCCTGGTGTTGTTCATTCTGCTCGTAATCATCACTAAGTCTTTCTGGGTATAATGTGTCTTGCTCTGCCGGGTAACCGGCAGGGTTTTATGAGACTGGACAAGCACCGTTGGGGAAGGAAAGAGAGTTCAGTCCCCTAATCGTTGTAACGGAAGCAAGGTGTAGTTTATTTATCAGTGGTTAAACGCCTATTTTGAGATCATGAGGGCCATAGCCCGGTCACCGTATAGGGCAAATACATAGCTTAAGGTGTAGGCAAATGTTAAGGAGGCATGACGATGAGCGAAGTTAAACCGAACTCACCGAACGGACAGGGGCAAGTTTACGGACAACAAGGAGGGCATGAACATATGTACGGATACCAATATCCAGGTCAAGACATGTACAATTACGGAACAATGCCTTATGGCTACCAGCCAAATCAAGCACCGATGGTGCAAGGATACCACCATGGTTGTTCACCTGCCTGTGGTGCTGGCGTGTGGAGCTCCATGGGAACCATTCTTGTTTTATTCATTCTGCTCGTAATCATCTCTAAAACCATGTTTATCTAATCCCTCTGCTGAGAGGCCGCGGTCCAAACGTGGACTGCAACATCGGGCTGATCGGAAAGCCTGACTGGATCATGCAATTCAGATCCGTTTCTTATAAGAATCTTTCTCGAAAGAATATAACGGAATCATTAACGTGTTAACTCCGGCAGTAAGCCGGGGTTATCTTTTTTTTAAGGCGTGCTTTTCTCAGGGAGCGGGGAACGTGTACCGGTTTTCTCCAAAAGCGATAAAGAGAATTGGATATAGAAAAGCACCCGGAACCCAATTCCGGGTGCTTGATGTATGTTTTCAATCTTCTCAAGAATAAATGATATCCAAAACAACAAAAGCCCTACCTCTCTTTTGTCCTTGCGGCTCCGATGACCGCGCCAGTGTGAATGGGAACATCTTGTAAACCCTTAGTCTACCGGGTTATTGTGATTCAGGTTCGTCAATCTCCATAGGTTAGTTAGCATATTCGCTGCGGTCGCAGCATGAAGAAAATATTCCGGGGTTAAAAAGAAGACAGAAAATCATATGAGGTTGTTTATACAACTTTTATATCATACCACAGTCTGTAATTTATTGCAATAAAAAGGAAGGATAACTCCTGAGGCACGGGTTTAAGCCTTCATTTGAGTCCGGAGTTTAGAAGAAATATCTCAAAAAAATGTTATTGAGGGTAATCCTCTTCAAACGTTTCTGCGTAGGTTATAATATGAGGGAAGATACAGAAAGGGGCCCTCGGATGACTGAATCGATAGAGGACAGCAGGTTGATGCAACGAATTGCAGAGCGTGATGCTTCTGCACTGGAACTGCTATATGACCGATATGAACGGGCCGTCTATTCTTTTGCTTACCGAATTGTTGGTGATTCGATGACGGCAGAGGAGACCGTGCAGGAACTTTTCCTGCGCATCTGGAACAAGGCGGAACGATTTGATGCCTCACAGGGGAAGCTGACCACGTGGATGTTCGCGATTACGCGCAATATCGCAGTGGACATGCTGAGGCGGAGATCGAAAGGAGCAGCAACCACTCCAGTTGAGAATGAGACACTGGCGGCGTATGCTGACGAATATACAAATACAGAAGTTGAGGTCCAGCGCAAATGGGAAGGCACACGTATTAAAGAGGCATTGACCCAATTGAACGAGGACCAGAAGCAAGTGATTGAATCGATATATTATGCAGGTTTAACGCAACAAGAGGTATCCAGCCGATTCGGGATTCCGCTGGGTACGGTGAAGAGCCGTGTCAGGCTTGCCATGCGTCAGCTCCAGAAGTTACTTGCTGATGCTGAATTGCATCCGGACGCGGGAAGGGAGGGCATACATCCATGATAGAACGACATGAGGAGTGGTCTGATCTGGCACCGATGTATGTGCTGGGCGGACTGGAAGCAGAGGAAGTGGCGGCATTCGAAGCACATATGTCGAATTGCGAAGCTTGTCGTCAGGAGGTAAGGGAATTGCAGGAGGTAACCGGCTCCCTGCCACTTGCGGCGGACCCAGTGGCACCGCCGCCGGGCATGCGAGCACGCGTGCTGGGCAACGTGCTCGGTCAGGCGCAGGAGAGCACCGGCGCGACGCCGGCTGCGACTCCTGCGCAGCAACCTGAAGCACCCGCATCCGCGGTGCTTCAGGAAGACCTTGCGCCGCAGCATGAGCGTGCGGCGCAGCCCGGGCCTGGCTTGCCGCCAGCGGCTGTGCCTGCGGCCCGGGCCGAAGAGGCTGCCCAGGCACAGCTGGGGCAACCAGGTACGCGCGCACGTGCGCGCGGTGGCCGCGCTTGGCGCGCAGCCAGTGCGGGCCTCGCGGCAGCGGCGCTGGTGCTCGGCGTGTACACGGCGCAGCTGCAGAGCCGCATCGACTTGCTGACGCAGCAAGCCGAAGGCGTATCGGCCGCGCAGGAGCAGCTGGCTCAGGCGCAAGCGCAGAATGCACAGTTGCAAGAGCAACTCGCTTCAGCTGTGGCGCCTGCGCAGGGCATGAAAACGGGCGAGGCCGTCAAGCTGAGCCCGGCAACGCAAGATATTGTTGCTCAAGGTCTGGCGACCATCGTGATCGATAGCAAAGGCACGCACCTCGTGGTGCAGGCAGAGAAACTGCCTGCTCTGGAAGGTAATCAGGCATTTCAGGTATGGCTCATCAAGGGGGATACTCCTAAGAATGCCGGGACTTTCCTAAGTCACGACGGTACGGGAGCGGTCTATTACACGCTGGATTCCGCAAACGATTATGACACCGTAGCGATCACGCTTGAACCGGATGCGCTGGGGGATCAACCACGCGGCACAATGATTTTGGCGGCTAAAATTAAAACGAGTTAGATGCCAAGTCGCCAAAAGGAGCTTTAATGGAATACACGTAACAAAAACCTTAATAAAAGGCCGCTCCCCCAGGGAGCGGCCTTTTCTATGAAGCAATCCCCGAAGACAGCCAAGCAGAATATGTAGTATTTTTCGCAGGATTTTATTAATTTTTTTAGTGGGAATAACCGATAAATATATAGGAGAAAACATCCTTATTCTCCCTTTTTTATCAGGGCGGAACGGGTTAGACATAGAGAGCGAGGGATTGGATTGGAAGTATATCGTGCATTTATCTTCCGTCTGCTACGCAATTATCTAATTGGTTCATTATCAGCCGTCTTTGTTGTGGGTTCCGTGGTGATGATTTCAACCTTACAGGTACCCAATATCCAATATGTTCGATTGATTTTCATTGTACTCATATCGATTCTGTTTATGTTGGTTGCGGAGTTGATTACATTGTGGGCTCAATTGGGTCCAATAAGGCAATTTTTCGCTGCCGAGCATCATGAAATGGCTGAACTAAATCGGATGTATGAACGAATTCACCGCTTTCCGGGCCAGACCATATATCGCATTATTGGACCACATATGCTAGGTTTCTCTCTGCCTGCGGCTGGACTTACGCTATGGATGATCTCCACAGGCTGGCTAGAAATCCCCTATGGATATGTCGTTGTTGCGGCTATGTGTGCATTCCTGATTGCAATTATGCATGCCCTGATTGAATATTACCTTACGGTGAGGGCGGTGAGGCCGCTACTACTCGAAGTTCGCCGTAGAGGCAAGATGCTGTATAGGATGGAGCCTTCGCTTGGCGGACGCATCTTGATCTCAATACAGCGGAAGTTTCAGACGAGCACTGCACTTATCGGTTTATTTCCGTTATGTTTATTTTTTCTGGCTACCTATATTCGGCTCCAGTATATAGACCCGGTGTTTGCAAAAGAATACACGTTATGGGGTGTACTCATCGTCATCTTGGGTGCAGGATTCTCCATGGTGGGCAGTTGGTTGTTAATTCGGGATGTCCGTGATCCGGTGTCTGAGTTGACACAAGAGATGAACCGGATTCAGGGCGGTGAGTTCGGCAGAAGAACGCCGGATCTGTATTCGGATGAATTTTCGCAATTGATCTCGGGATTCAATATGATGATTAGTCGGCTAGAGATGAGACAGGAGCGCAATCGGCAACTGCTGCAAAGTTACTTCTCTCTGCTTGCGGCCGCACTGGATGCCCGGGATAAATATACGGCGGGACATTCGATGCGTGTGGCGGAATATTCCATTCTGATCGGCAGGCTCAGCGGCATGAATGACGAACAGGCCGACTTGTTGTACAAATCAGCTTTGCTCCATGATATCGGAAAAATCGGTATACCTGACGAGGTATTACTCAAAGATGGCAAGCTAAGTGATGAGGAATTTGCAATCATCCGTACGCATCCCGTGTTAGGAGAGAGTATTTTGCTTCAGATTGAACCTGTGGATGCCATGGCTGACTTTCTACCGGGCGTGAGATCCCATCATGAGAGGTATGATGGCAAAGGTTATCCGGATGGCATGGCAGGCGAAGAGATCCCGCTGTTCGGGCGTATTATTGCGGTAGCGGATGCCTTTGATGCCATGACGTCAGACAGACCTTACCGTAATGGAATGAGCGATGAGAAAGCGCTTATGATTCTGGAAGAAGGAAAGGGGACCCAGTGGGACCCCTATTATGCAGGTTTGTTTATTGACGAGTGGAGAAGACAGAAGCAACTGGACAAGAAGCCTGAAGAGGGGGTTAGTTGATCCCCTCAGTCCATTTGGAGGCTTTTCTGCGACGTCGATAAAGCGCTAATCCAGTAATGATCGTGAAGATACATTCACCGAGAATAACTGCACTCAGTGCGTCGTAAATGACATGTTGCTTGATGAGCAGTGTAGAGATGATAATCAGGGATGCACCGGCAACTACCGCCACCTTGACGGATTTACGGATGGTTGAAACCGATAGAACGGCACGCATCACCAGATAAGAGTGCAGCGCGTGAATACTGGGAAAACAGTTATATGGACGATCCTGGCTGTAGAGCCATCCGATGACGACTGTACCCAAGCCAGAGCCAGTTAATTCCGGCCGTGGAACCATGGTTTGGAAGTTGAAGTAGATCAGATAACAGATCCAGACACAGATGTTCATGGATAACAAGACCCGATAATACATAAGTCGATCTTTGGCACACAGGTAAGCCAGCACGCCGAATACAAACGGGTACCATCCCAGATAGGGAATCGACATCGCGGGTATAAAAGGAAGCATCTGGTCAATTGGAGAATTTAGGATAACATATCCACGACCCGGATTGTTCAGAATATCATAGAAAAGTCCCATGACAGCCAGGGATAACATCAGACTAAGCGACAGCCAGTAGGATTTGTCTTTTAACAATTGCACAGCTGTAGATCTCCTTTCATCATGCTTCAAGCAAACATGATCATAGCGGTAAATGAAAAAAATGAAACAACAATATATTTTACTATGTCTTGTACACAAATTGAATCCTCATTTTGTGTATTTTTTTGTTTCTTTTTGATGAGGTTTCCATGCCGAGGTGGGCCTAGCGTGATATGATGTAAAAATACGAACGAAATAAGCACTTGGGTTATAACGTCGAACAACAGGAGTGAATGCATGCAATTTTCGAAAATGTTCGTACTCAATATGGGGATGCTTATTACGATTGCTTATCTTGCAAGTGTTTTCTATAAATATATCGTAATACGTGCCTCTTCCCAGGTAAAACAGATCTGTTCCGTGCTAGTGCTGATTTTTGCTGGCTGGATCAGTACCGTGTTTGGATTTCAGCTGAATGATGAAGTCGTTTTTGATCTTCGTTATGTACCTCTAATTGTTGCTGTTCTGTCATACAGACAACCGTATAGTGTCATGATTATAGGTGTGGGGATTGGACTATCGAGGCTAACCTTTGGTATTTCCGATGCGACCGTAGCCGCGGTAATTAACATGTCTCTTCTGGGATTGCTCTGTGCGGGACTCAATATATGGATGCGACGCAGTAGCTACAGACTTATTGTCAAAGGAATCATCGTTACACTGATCGTGAACGTTGTCAACAGTGTGAATATCGCCTTCGTGGGTGTCATTCCTACGGCCTATTTCTTCTCACACATTATGCCTTATACGCTTCCTACCGGAATTGCTCTTAGTCTTATATTTGCATTTATCTTACGTGATTTTCAGAATGAACAAAATCGGATTCTCTTGATCCAGAGTACGAATCGCCTCTTATCTGTGCAGAAGGAAGAGTTACAAAAAGCGCAGATTGTTCTGGAGGAGCGAGCCAAGCAGTTGACAATTGCTTCACAGTACAAGTCGGAGTTTCTGGCGAATATGTCTCATGAGTTGCGTACACCGCTCAACAGTGTGATTAACTTCGCCCAGATGATTGGTGAGAATGCCGATACCATGGATCAGGATGAGATTGTGCGTTTTGCAGGTATGATTGATCAATCCGGACAAGAACTCCTCAGGCTAATCAACGACATTCTCGATTTGTCCAAAGTTGAAGCTGGACGGCTGGATATTGTATTGGAGGACATCAGTCTGAGTCAGTTGATCGAAGATGCCATGAATCATTTTGGGCTCGTTGCTGACAAAAAAGGAATTGAGCTGGTGCTGGAGAAGCAAAAGGGACTGCCAGATACACTCTGGTCTGATCCGCAACGCGTGCAGCAGATTTTGCGGAATTTAATGTCCAATGCCATCAAGTTTACTCCGAAAGGGAAGGTCACTCTGACCGTGAGTACCCAACAGACTAAACAGGCGGATATGGTAAGTCAATGGCTCGTTTTTTCGGTTCAGGATACCGGGATCGGCATTCCGAAGGACAAGCATCATTCTATATTTGAAGCATTTCAGCAGGCAGATGGTTCGATTAGCCGTAAATTTGGGGGTACCGGACTTGGCCTCTCGATCAGCAGGGATCTGGCAAGATTACTGGGTGGATCAATTGAACTTGAAAGTGCTGAGCACAAGGGGAGTATCTTTCGTCTGCGGCTTCCACTCACCGTGAAAAAATGAGTTGACAACCTCTGTGCCGTGAGTAGAATTTGGGGTGACAACTAGCATCGGCCGGCAAAGCTTTACCCGGTCTAAGGAGTGTATCCCCATACAGAAGATGGTCAAGATGAACCCCTCTTCGTTAGGCAAGCCACGGCGCAAGGGTTCGACACAACGCACGAATTTATCAATTGCAACATGGGAGGGCGTACCGGCAATTATTTTGCAAACGTTGCTGGGTGGTCCATTTCTAACCGGGTTTTTGCTGTATCTTGGGGCCGGGTCGAGGCATATCGGCTTTGTGCTCGCGATTACCACGTTTGTAAACATCGCGCAGATCGGCGCAGCATACTGGATGCAACGTATTCGGAGCCGTAAGCGCGCGCTTTTGCTGTTCGTCGGAGGGCACCGTATTTTGTGGAGTGCAACGGGATTAATTCCGTTCATCTTCCCTAAGGAATGGTGGGTCAGTGTTTTTATTGGCCTATACACGGTTGCATTCATATGTAATACCATCGGCGGTATGATCTGGACATCCCTGATTGGGGATATCGTACCTGCCAAGGTAAGAGGACGTTATTTCGGGATACGAAATACGATTCTGAATGCACTTGGAAGCGTTTGTTTATTTGGTGGCGGGATTTTGCTGGATCGTTATCCGGGAGAGACCGGTTTTCTGATTTTGTTTATTCCTGTATGGATCTGTGCTATCGCCAATACGGTCATTTATTTCTTTTATCCGGATCTGCCCTTTGAACGGTCGACCGAAAAGTCGTTCTCACGGATGTTTATCAAACCGTTTCAGGATCGGGTTTTTCTGAAGGCGACTATTTTTCTGGCGGCATGGCTATTGATCCAGACATTAATTGTGCCTCTCTATTCTTACGTTATGCTCGATCTGCTGAAAGTCAGCTATCAGATGGTCTCACTGATCACGGTCGTGCAAACACTGGTAATGATGGGAGGATTCTATATTTGGGGCAACCTGAATGCCAGATACAGCAACAAAACGCTGTTATTCTGGACGTTACCCGTCATCGCCTTGTCCTGCCTGTCGTGGGGGTTGATGTCCTTTACTCCGGTACTGGTTGCGTTGTTCCTGTCCCACATTTTTCTTGGGATTGGTGTTGGCGGTTTCAACCAGCTCGCGTTTAATTTTACGATTGGCGACACACCGAAAAGTGAAAGACCGATGTTTATAGCCGTTTATTCAGCTTTGACTGGCGTAACATCGTTTATTGGCCCGCTGATTGGAGGCTGGCTGTACGAGAAGATGGAGACTCTCTCGGAAGCGATGGTCTGGATATCCACTTACGGATTCCAAGTGACGGTTGGTGCAGTGATGTTGCTGCTTACGTTTACTTTGGGACGTCGGGTTCTTTTAAAATAACAACAAAAAAAGCTGATTACGATGTTCTTTGATATAATACTCAGCTATATATGAATAGATTGGGGTGGTTGGAGAGATGCATCATCCTGAACGCAAAGCGATGGTGATCGGGGCTACTGGACTGGTGGGTGGGCTTTTGGTTCACAATCTGCTCGGGCACCCCGCATACAGCGAGGTTCGCATTCTGGTCAGACGCAGACTTGATCTGGAACATCCCGCATTGAAGCAATACGTTGTAGACTGGGAACAGCTTGAGGGTCAAGGACATTTGTTTGAAGGAATCGATGACCTGTACTGCTGTCTGGGTACGACGATCAAGAAAGCAGGCAGTCAGGAGAACTTTCGTGAAGTGGATTATCACTATCCGGTTCGCGCAGCGACGCTGGCAAAGCAGCATGGTGTGGAGCAGATGCTAGTGATTTCCTCGATGGGAGCGAATGCGGATTCGCGTGTGTTTTATAGTCGGACCAAGGGTGAGATGGAGGATGCACTTTCGAGTATCGGGTTCCGTGCCTTACACATTTTTCGTCCATCTCTTATTCTGGGGGATCGAGGCGAGAAACGTCCGGGTGAACAATTCGCTGCACATGTGATGACTTTTCTGGATCGCTGGATGAAAGGCCGTTTAGACAAATATCGGGCCATTCAAGCGTCAACGATTGCTCAAGCGATGAGAAATGTCGCAATGGTGCAGACGAAGGGCAATCATGTTTATTCCAATGAAGTGATTCATGCGCTTGGGGTGCAGGACGCTTAAGACTTGCAAGGGCGCAGGGAGACAAACGTTTCTTGTCAGAACAGGTGCGTGGTATAATAGGTTTTAAAAATAAAAGCATGCCTTGTCTCCATGTCGTGGCGGGGTAGCGAACACAAAGGAGTACCTGTCGAATGAAAAAAGCAATCTCGACCGAACAGGCGCCAGGCGCCATTGGTCCATACAGTCAGGCCGTAGATGCTGGTGATTTCATCTATACGTCTGGTCAGCTTGGCCTTAATCCGCAAACCGGTGAATTTGGTGCGGATGTACAGGAACAGACTCGTCTGTCTCTCAGTAATGTTAAAGCAATTCTCGAAGCAGCAGGCACAAGCATGGATAAAGTGGTGAAAACAACTGTATTCCTGAAAGATATGAATGACTTCGTTCCTGTCAACGAAGTATATAGCAGCTTCTTTACGCAGCCTTATCCTGCACGCAGTGCTGTGGAAGTTGCGCGTTTGCCGAAGGATGCACTGGTTGAGATTGAAGTGATCGCGCTGAAATAGGATCATATTTCAGCCTTGTAACAGGATGAGCGATTGAATCCTGTGTTGTATAAGATTACAGCAAAAAGCCGATTTAGGGTCGTTTGACCTGAAAATCGGCTTTTTGTGTTCGGTTTATTTTATAATAGAAAAGGGTACTCAATCACGGTCTTGATTGCGCGCAAGGAACAGCCACACGGCGTAGATCGCCAAAACGATGGCAATGATAATTCCTGTATAGTAGACAGAAATGACATCCTTTTGTTTCAGAGCGATAGCAATGTATGCCCAAGTGAATACGAGTGGATACACACTGTCACGGTACCGGAAGCTGACAAGCACGGCCAGAACCATACCAACGATCAGCATAATGATCGTCCACGCCGTTTCACTGATGCCGAATCCATCCCATCCGATTTTGTACAAATAAACGGCTGTGTTAACGATGGTTGCTACGCTAACCCATCCGAGATAGATGCTGAATGGCAGTTTGACTAGCCAGATTTCAGCCGTGGTTGGCATAGTGATCGCACGTGTTTTGACGTACAGCATAATCAGAGTAATTAGCAGTAATGCGATGATCAGCAGCGCGAGTCCAGTCTTGAGATTTTGAAAGGCGAAAATCCAGGCGACATTAAAGGCGCAGCTGGCGAGAAACCAGTATCCGAGGCGGGTAATCGAATTATTTTTCCAGGAGGCAGGGGTGAACTGATAGATGATAAAACCTGCGAGAAGCAGGTAGATCAGCCCCCATATTGCAAAAGCATAACCCGAAGGTGTCAGCAGTACAGGGTACATATCCGAAACTTCCTTGTTGGTTTTGCCGCCAATGGGCAGGGCATTGGAGAGATAATTTACAATAATCACAGCAATAAAACCGAGGGCGTTTAACCACTTATACGGATTGTTACGGGACATGACGTTTCCTCCTTGGTTTAACAAATGTAATGAACCGTGGGTCAGTCTACAATAAATATACCCACTAAAGACGTGTTTTAATAATCTGTTTTCAAAATTTGAGAACGCTCACCTTCCGGAGACCTCGCATGGTCTAGCTTATTGGAACGGAGTGTACTCTGTCCCAATGTACGCAACTTCAGGCGTGAATATGTCCATAGGAGTGTTTTCATACAGTAGGGGGAGAGAGATGATAACAAGAGAAACAATGGACAGACAACAGACCTGGTTCTATGTGATGGCTCTATTTGCAGGTGCATGGATCGGGCTAGCCGCTCCGGCTTGGGGCACTGTACTGCACTATGCGGTATCACCCGTTCTTGCCGTACTTCTCTATAGCATGCTCGTGCAGATTCCGTTTACAGAGCTTCGGGCATCCTGGTCCAATCTGCATTTTATGGCTGCGCTGCTCATCGCGAATTTTATCACTGTTCCAATTGTGGTCTGGCTGCTTACGCTTGTTTTTCCGCAATCGCCTGATGTGTTGATAGGAGTCTATCTAGTTTTGTTAACTCCTTGTATTGATTACGTCATTGTGTTTACACAGCTCGGGAAGGGGAACGAGAAGCTGATGCTGGCAGCAACTCCGCTGCTGTTTGTAGTTCAAATGATTTTGCTTCCGGGGTATCTCTGGTTATTCATGGGCAGTGATGCAGCCACAATAATGAAGGCAGGGCCGTTTGTAGAGGCTTTCATGCTACTGATTGTTGTTCCGCTATTGCTCGCATTGATGACACAAGTATTGTGCAAAAAAGGCGGAAGTGCGCAGCGGCTGCTTCATGCGACGGCATGGCTCCCGGTTCCGATGATGGCACTCGCCCTGCTCGTTGTGGTAGCTTCCCAGATTGGCAAGGTCTACAATGATCTGAACAGTATTGTGAATGTCATTCCGATCTATGCTGCATTCCTCATCATTATGCCCTTCATATCCAGGTTTATTGCAAAGCTCTTCCAGCTCGATACAGGTGCTGGTCGGGCGCTGATTTTTAGTGCGGCAACCCGTAATTCGCTGGTTGTTTTGCCATTGGCATTGTCGCTCTCGCCAGAGTGGGCAACCATTGCTGCGGCAGTTATCGTCACACAGACGATAGTGGAGCTTGCAGGAGAGTTGATTTATATCCGGCTTGTGCCTGGTGTGATCCTGAAAGATCGGTAACCATCGCTCCCGTCCAATATGGATTGATATGATACAATACTTTTAAGGGCACCATATTTGGTAAATAAAAGGAGGGATAATCGTCAATACGTATTGGAAAGTGTTGTTCTATCTGGATATTGCCATATTGCTGTTCAGTGTAATCTATTTCCCCATCATGGCTCAGAAAACAGGGGATAACCTCCCTTATGTGTTTATGACCGTTTTTGTAATAGGAGCAGTCTTTCGAATGATATATTATTTTAGAAAAAAGAGAGCGAGTAAGCCATCCTGACTAAACTTGCATTGATGTATACGTAAGGCATAAAGAGGACTTCCGACAGATCATGTCGAGAAGTCCTCTTTTTTAATCGAAACAGGGATGTTAATTACCGGTTCCTGATATGGTTTTGCGATATTCTGCGGGGGTGATGCCCTCTATTTTTTTAAACACTTTGCTGAAATATTTTTCATCCTGAAAACCGACCATTTCCGAGACTTTGGCAACTCGCAGAGAAGGGTTTTGTAGCAGGAGCTTGGCATTGTTAATCCGCAGCTTGCCGAGATATTCTGACCAGTTCAACCCGAACTGCTGTTTGAATTTCCGAGAAATGTACTCCCTACTCAGATAAAAGCGTGCGGCAATCTGTTGCAATGACAAGTCCTCCTGATAATGAGCTTCCATGTAGCGAGCGATTTCGCGCATCGGATCAGGATCGGCGTGACGCTGAGCTGTGAGTGCTTTTCCGGCGGCAAGCAATCGTTGCTCTAACAGAGAACGAAGAAGCGGGAACGAAAGCAAACCTTCAGCGTCGAAAGGCAATTCGGCAAAAGGAGGAAACTGATCCTCGGCACTTTCTTCCTCGGGGGAGAGCTGACCATCGGCATCATCTAGCCAACGGTTGAGCATCCATTCCAGCTCTTGCATCCATTGTTGCAGTTGCTCTGCACTGATCACCTCCAGCTTGGTAAACGGCTCAAGCCACGCTGTGACGGTATCGGTTACACTGATAGCATGACAGCTCAAGGCAGCTATACGCATAGGCTCTTCAAAAACAGTCAAACGTTGACCCTTATTCCTGCTCGAAGATTCAAGGGTAGAGTGAATACGCCGCTGCGTAAGTATGGTGTTGCGTCGCCACAATTTAGAGCTGGCATCCAGATAGGCTCCGGAAATACCGGCAGGGTAGTTTTCACAAGTAGATATCCCAAAATGAAGCCTGCGCTGAATCGTCTGCTCCAATCCATCGTTAATGCTGTCCAGGATGCGTACCAGTGAGGACGGTTCCCCCCAATGCAACAGAACAATTTCATCCGGCTGGTTGAGCTGACGAAAGGTGACGCCTTCATCTGGTGTGCGCATCATCTCCGCGCAGATGTTAAGCACGGAGAATACGAGCAGATCTGGTTGACTGCGATATTTCGCTAAACAATCCGCATCCAGATGAGACAGACTGGTGACGGCCACACAGCACATCGGAATGAGGCGGGGGAGATTCAATTCTTCCTGTAATCGCTGAATATGTGCGGAAGTATTGCCTCTGCCAATGGCCAGCTCGGTGAGTAGACGATCCTGATAATGCGGGCGCATACGATTCACCACGATGGATTGTTTGGTGGACTCTGTGCGTAAGGTGTGCTCCTCTTCCCAAGATTTCACTGCCTTCATCAAGGAGGCATTCAGTTCGTCTGCTTCGACGGGTTTCAGTAAATAGTCCATGCCGCCATGCCTTATTGCATGTCTTACCAGTTCAAAATCGTCGTATCCGCTAATAACAATGACTTTACAATGTGGAGCATGTGCTGAGATCCATTCAAGCAATGCCATTCCATCCTTGCCGGGCATTCGCATATCGCTCAGTATGATCTCAGGTTGATGCGCTGTAATTGCCTCGATCGCTTCATTTCCGTCTGCTGCTTCGAGCAATACGTCAATCCCCAGGTCATCCCAATGACCAAGGAGCTGGATCGCATGGCGGACATGCTGTTCATCATCAACAAGCAGTGCTTTCATGTTGTTCACTCTCCCGCGTATAGTTTGACTTGAAGTTTTACACCGCCTGCTTCCAAATTATCAATTTCGATCCTGGCAGGCATGCCGGGATGAGCGTTAAGTGCAAGTCTGCGTACCACATTGCGAAGACCGATGGATTCGGACATGGCAGAATCCTGGGAGGACATTGAAGATTCTGTCTCTTGGGGTTGTAGCCATTCGCGTATTTCAATCAGTTTATCCTCAGGAATAGCTGGACCGTTGTTGATCAATTCAATTACTATCCAGTGTTTGTCTACTTGGCGACTAGTGATGGAGATGTATCCTTTTCCCGGCTGTACATCGGCTCCGTGTTTGAAATAGTTCTCAATCAATGGTTGCAATGTCATGCGAGGCATCTGAACAGATAATGTATCCTCTGCAAAATCCATGTGTACCTCCAGGCGTTCACCAAAACGTTCCTGCTGTAGATCTAGATACAGCCGAGCATGCTCTGCTTCCTCGCGGAGGGTTACGCAGGTCTGATCCCGCATGCTGTAGCGCAGCATTTTGGACAGGGAAGATAGTAAGGTATATGCTCGTTTTCCTTGCTGTTGTAACGCCAGAGTTCCAATGGATTGTAAAGTGTTATATAGAAAATGCGGGTTAATCTGTGCTTGCAATGCTTTGAGCTGATTCGTCTTGTTCGCAAGTTCAAGCTGGTACTCTCGCAAGATCAAATTATTCACAGTATCCATCATATCCCGAAAATGCCTCGCAAGTACCCCGAATTCGTCTCGGCTCGATAGACGGATATCCACATGCAGGCGTCCTGCCTGAATCTGATTCATGTATCGCATGAGCTGTTTGAGCGGACCTGTAATACGTATGGAGATGAATAAAGTTGCCACGATCACAAGGATCAACGCTGCAATAGCAATCATTGCATTGTTCCAGGTTAACGCTGTGGCTCTCGCATATAACGTTTCATTCGGAATTTGCTTCACTATGGTCCAGTCCGCGTAGTTGCTTCCAAGTTGCTGATATATATACATGGACTGATCTTGTTCAAAATGTCCAGCTGCATTCCTTGCCGAACCGGCGAGGTTTCGTCCATCTTCGAGCGTGCTTCCTGCCACTTGTTGCAGATGACCAGCCTCATTGGCCGCTTGTATCTCGGTACGCCCTTGATAAACAATCCGGTTCTGCCCATCGACGACATAGATCTGCTCTTTAGCGGGATCATACAGTCTGCTACAGATCGCAACAATACTGTTCATGTTGAGGTCAATCGCTAGAACGCCCAGCCGCTCAGGGGATGGGATATCCCGAATGATCCGGTGCAAGGTAATCACGGTTCTTGGTGAATCGTCAGGAGAAGCTGCCTTGAAACCGTAGGTGTGACTCATATGTGCAGATTCTACCCAGATATCCGATCCTCCGTCCCCTGTTTTACCATGCAGTGAATCGGAATAGGCTTGCTTACGTTCCTCCCGCTTCGGGAAAGGGTTGGTAATCAAGGTGGATTGGTTGGATACAAAAGAATGCAGATAGAGCTGGAATACATCCGGTACAGCGGCTCTGATCGTTTGCAACGTTGTATACACCTCGGCAACAGCCCGATAATCCCCCGGCAATTTAGCCAGATTCCGCAGGAAAGTGGGATCATTGTATATGGCGAGCGATGCCCGTGCCACGTTATCGACGTAATTGTTGAGATTGGTTGAAGCCTGATAAATAAGACGTTTATTCTCTTCCAGTGCCTGTTCTCGCAAGGCTGTTTTGGTCTGAATAAAGGTCATGCTTATAGATGCCAACAGCGGAATCGTTGTTGCAATTAGCATAAAGGCGATGAGCTTGGATCGGATACTGTAGTATTTGGACATCAGTACACCCCTTCTGGTGACTCGTCAAGAGAGGACAATATTTTACACCCAACTGTTCACGAGTGTCGGTGTTTCCCTTCACGATTTTGGAGTTTAATAGAAAAAGAGACCAATATCATCCATCTATAGAAGGGGAGAACGATATGAAGCATCGCAAATCTTCACAGCTGTTACAGCAGCTTGTGTTCGTGGGTCCCTCCGTTGTATTTTTTATTCTCATCATCGTGGTCCCTTTCCTGCTTGGCATGATGTATTCCTTTACGGATTGGAACGGAGTATCCGCCAGCATTAACTGGGTTGGGCTTGATAACTTCGTGCATATTTTTGCAAACGATCCCAAGTTCCAGAATGCATTCTGGTTCACAGTACGCTTCACCGTTGTAGGGGTGATCCTCACCAATGTCATCGGTTTTTTCCTGGCCTACTTCCTGACCAAACCGCTCAAGACGAGAAATATTCTGCGTACGATCTTTTTTATGCCTAACGTAATCGGTGGATTGTTACTCGGGTTTATCTGGCAATTCATATTTGTGAAAGGGTTTTCAGCAGTAGGCGACGTGACGGGTTGGTCCTTCTTTAACCTCCCATGGCTGGGAGATGAGCCGACGGCCTTCTGGGGAATTGTCATCGTGTTTGTATGGCAGACCGCCGGATATCTGATGGTCATCTATATCTCATCTTTAACGAATGTATCACCTGATCTGCTGGAAGCTGCCGAGATTGACGGAGCCAGCCGCGGACAAGTGCTACGGAGCATTATTTTACCACTCATTATGCCTGGTGTAACCATCTGTCTGTTTCTGGCGATCTCTTGGTCGTTCAAAATGTTCGATCTCAACTTGTCACTCACCAAGGGTGGCCCGTTTGGTTCAACCGAATCGGTTGCACTCAATATTTACAATGAAGCCTTCGTGAACAACCGGTACGGAATTGGAACCGCCAAAGCGTTTATATTCTTCGTGATCGTTGCCATCATCACCATGGTTCAGGTTCGTTTGACGAAGAGCAAGGAGGTTGAAGCCTGATGGAAACAACGAAAAATTATCGCTTCGGTACCGTAATTACCGAGATTGTGATGGTGTTGATCGGATTGTTGTTCCTGATTCCGTTTTACTTCCTGTTTGTGAATTCGGTTAAAACCTTTGGTGACCTGCTTACCAATTCGGCTGCCTGGCCGGAAGTATTCCAGTGGGGCAACTACGCGAACGCTTGGGAGAAAATTAGCTTTCCATCGGCGCTCATGAACTCGCTGATTGTAACGATCGTCAGCAATCTGTTGCTCGTGCTGATCAGTTCCATGGCCGCGTACCGCATGGTTCGCAGCAATACACGGTTCAACCGGATCTTATTCGGTCTGTTTATCGCCGCAATGGTGATTCCGTTCCAGTCTATCATGATCCCGCTGGTTACGGTAACCAGCAATTTGGGACTGATCGACAGCCTTGGCGGACTCATAATCTGTTATCTCGGGTTTGGAGCACCGATGTCCATCTTCCTGTTTCACGGATTCGTTAAATCGGTGCCACTTGAGATCGAAGAAGCGGCCCGTGTGGACGGCAGTTCGGCCTATGGGGTATTCTTCCGGATTGTTTTCCCGCTAATGAAACCGATGTATGTAACCGTCATCATTCTGAACACACTCTGGATCTGGAATGACTACCTGTTGCCATCCTTGATCCTGCAAAGCTCCAATCTGCGCACCATTCCGATTGCAACCTTCGCACTGTTTGGTCAATATACAAAGCAGTGGGATCTGGCGCTACCTGCTCTGGTACTTGGGATCATGCCAATCATTATTTTCTTCCTGCTGATGCAGAAGTATATCATTCAGGGGATTACTGCCGGGTCCGTTAAAGGGTAGTGCGAGGACTGGCCGCTCCGTCATCATGTGCGCTTTCGGTCGCTGTTGCTCCTCGGGGGCCTGAATGATTTAGGCAAGGAAGCCCCCGAGGTTCAAAGGCGAACGCTCCGCTCCTCCAGCGCATCATGATGCCTCCGCTCCTGCCTCGCACGGTGGTGGGCAAAAGGCGCATCTGCCCGCAGGGCTTGGACAGATGCGCCAGAGCAGTAGAACGTGAAAAGACAGAGTAAAGACGAGATTAAAACAAGGGATACAAAGAATGGATTTCTGTAAAAGGTCGAGTAAAAAGACTGGCCTCACCGACATCAAAGGCATAGCGACAAGAGCTGGCTTGACCGTTAATTCGTGATCAACTACGCAATCACATTTGTGGGAATTGTGTTAGTTCATCTATATAAGCAACAGAATTAAAAGCAGGGACAGGGTCATTCTAAACAAACGAAGTACAGCCGGAGTAAGAGGCAAAGTGTACGCAAGAGGTGCAGGCAGTAAAAGTGAAACTACTTACAGGGAGAGTGTATCTATGAAAAGAATGACAAAGTTAACATTGCTGATGCTCATTGCTTTTTCAGTCATGCTGGCAGGTTGCGGAAACGGGGACAAAAGCGGTAGTCCCGTGAATACAGATGCTCAAACGGGTGGTGGTGACGCAGCGGGTGGCGCCAAAACGATTAAAATTTTCCAATACAAAGTTGAAATTGCCGAAGCGCTTAATCGTCTCAAAGCAGAGTATGAGTCTTCCCATCCAGGCGTGAAGCTGGATATTCAGACGGTCGGCGGTGGAAGTGATTACGGGGCTGCATTAAAAGCGAAGTTTGCCGCAGGCGAGCAACCGGACATTTTTAACGTCGGTGGATACCGTGAACTCGATACCTGGCTCGAATATCTCGAAGACCTATCTAGTGAACCGTGGGCTAAGGATGTACTGGAAGTGGCCAAAGAGCCGATGACTAAGGATGGCAAGCTTTATGGACAGCCACTCGCGCTGGAAGGGTACGGTTTTATCTATAACAAAGATCTGTTTGCCAAAGCAGGCATCACTGAAATCCCAACAACACTGGAACAACTGGATCAAGCAGCAAAGAAACTTCAGGACGCAGGCATTACACCGTTCTCGAACGGTTATCAGGAGTGGTGGGTGCTCGGGAATCATAACGTCAATGTAGCCTTTGCGAATCAGGCCGATCCGGTAAAATTCATTCAAGGTCTGAATGAGGGCACGGAGAAAATTCCGGGTAACCCAGTCTTCGAGGAATGGATCAACCTGCTTGATCTGACGCTCAAATACAGCAACAAAAATCCGCTCACCACAGACTACAACACGCAGGTAACTCTTTTTGCTAGTGGCGAAGCGGCGATGATGCAACAAGGAAACTGGACACAAGTACAGATTGACGGCATCAATCCGGATCTGAATCTGGGTATTCTGCCTATGCCGATTACGAATGAACCGAATGATAAGCTGTTTGTAGGCGTGCCTAACTACTGGGTTGTGAATAAAAACTCTCAAGTGAAGGCGGAGGCAAAAGAATTTCTGGACTGGCTCGTTACCTCCGACATTGGTAAAAACTATTTAACTAAAGAGTTCAAGTTCATTCCGGCCTTCAGTTCCATTCAGGCATCGGAGGAAGAGCTCGGGGACCTCGCAACAGATATCATGAAATATAGTCAGGAAAACAAAACATTAAGCTGGAACTTCAACCGTTTCCCTGAGGGTGTTCCACAAGAGTTCGGTAGCACTATCCAAGCATATGTTGCAGGTAAATCGGACAAAAAAGCATTACTTGATGCATTACAGCAAAACTGGGATAGTCTTAAAAAATAAGTAAAGTACGCACACTTGAAGTCAGTTGCAGCTTGTGCAACTGGCTTCTTTGCATTACCTGTTATAGTACAGTATTCACCTCGAGAATGTGGATAACTTTGCTCGTTTATAAATGTCAAAGTACAACTTTTACATCGGCTTAATACTAGATGTGGATATCCTGTGTGTATATGATCTAAATGTGGACAACTTTTCAGAAAATGAACTTCTGATCTACTTTTATAAACAGCCATGCTTGCTTTTGTTAAAATAGTACTATATAGTTCTAGTTATGAATAATAACAATACATCACATCAAGGGACTCCTGAATCTTCTAAATCATCCAAACCTAGAAGCTCCAGTCCCAGAAGTTCTAGTCCAGTTAACCGTACCAAAGCGGTGGAAGTTGCTGCGCAGTTATTCCTCCGGCAAGGCTATGCTTATGTCAGCATGGATGAGGTGGTGCGTGTTAGTGGCGTATCCAAATCCAATATCTATTATCATTTTAAAAATAAGGAGGAACTGCTTCAGGCAGTTGTGCAGTTCTGGATTGCGCAATATGAATCAGAGCTGTACTTGCTACTAAGTCAGCGTGAGCGGGGAGTGGAGGAACGGATCAACTCTTTCCTGGAATTGCTCTCGGCAGGTATAGAAAGTAGAAACTTTGAAGGTACATGCCCGTTTGTCACTCTTTATATGCAGGCACCGGAAAGTGCTTCCCTGGCGAAGGAAAGCATCTCGATCTTTTTCCGAGAACTTGTACCTATGGTGGAGAAGCTGTTCCAGCAAGGGGCAGAACGAGGCGAATTCCGCAAAGGGATTGAGCCGGGGGCGGCAGCTTCCTTATTTGTCGTAGCACTTGAAGGTTCGCTGATCTTGGCTGGAACTTCTCGTGATCTGGGTATTATAGAGCAGTCCGCATGTACGTTTTGTCAGATGCTTCGTTAAACGAAGCTCTTTTTTTGAGATTAATTAGTACTAAATAGTACTAATATGTAGTTTGATAATAAACGAGATCAAGATAAATTGGAGGCATATCGATGAACGAAGCAAGATTAGAGCAAACCGTTCTGTTTATGACAGGTAGTACCGGTTTTATTGGAAAGGAAACAGTCAAACAACTTGTGGAGAAAACAGATATACATATGCTGCTGCTGGTTCGCTCCGAGCGGCGCGCCAGATCAGTTCTGGAGAGTTACGGTGTGAGAGGCTTTGAACGGATTACGTTTATCGAAGGTGATTTATCTTTGACAGGTTTAGGGCTTGTTCGAGCAGATCGTGAACGCATCAGGAAGGCGAATGTCGTTCTTCATGCAGGGGGAACGATGGACATTACGCTGGGACGAGAGACAGCAGAAAAAACCTTTATGCATGGAGCCAGAGAGATTGCTCAGCTGGCTCAGGAGATGAAGTTTGGCGGAAGTCTGCGACATTTCATTCATGTGGTTGGTTTTATGAGCCCTTATGGGCAAGGGAATGAGCAAGAGAAACAGGAACAGGTTGAAATGAATCATGCCGGTAACCAAGAGAGTGCTTATGAAGAGATGAAATTCAAGGCCGATGCTTATATAAGGGCACATGCAAAACAGTATGACTACCCGTTGTCCGTGGTAAATCCCAGTACGGTAGTCGGGCCACGCCCAACAGGTGAAACCGAGCAGACTGGCGGGATCGGGTTACTTATTGGAGCCGTTCAGAAAGGTTTTATGCCGGTTGTGCCTGGTGGATCGTCGTACTGGTTGCCACTCGTGGAGAATGATGTGGTGGCAGAAACACTTGTCTTTCTAATTCGGGATGAGGCACCGTTCGGAGGGACTTATCCACTGCTCGCCCGTAAGGAAGAGAGTCCGGACATGAAGGAATTATTGCATCTGATCACAAAGCAACTGGATGTGCCCAGACCGGCAGGATCATTGCCATTATCCTGGATTCAACGCCTTATGAGCCTTGGTGGAAGTCGCGTCAGCGGTATACCTTCACAGTCACTTGCTTTTATTACAGACAGGACATTTCCGGTAGAGGAGACCGAGGGGCTGATGCAACGAATGGGGAGAAACTGGCCAGATATCCGGGAGCAGCTTCCGTTCATTATTGCTGATCTGGATTACCGGCTTCTGTCCAAGGCTGGAGCTGAGCATAAACATGTTCTAAACGATTATATCCGTGTGCGTTTGGGAAATCTGGCGAGTTTAGGCTGGGAAGGGGAGGGGGAGCCGTGGGTGATCGTGCATGGTTTGTTGCAAAGTGCCGATGATTTGCTTCCATTAGGGTCACAGTTGCGGAAACTTACGGGTAATCCTGTCTGGATCGTTGATCTCGCAGGATTTGGTCGTTCACCTGTTCACCAGGCAGAAGATGCATTTACAGGTCAGGTTAACGCTCTTGTGGAAGCCCTATCTGAAGTGCAGGGTCCAATCAAACTAGTAGGTCACTCTGTAGGTGCAGCTATCGCGGCGGCAGCGTTGAAGCGAAGCGGACGTACCGATATTCGTTTGGCGTTACTCCAGCCTGTTGCGGACAATGTGAATGAGTGGAATAATGGACGTTTAAAACAGGTGCTTCATCTGCCTAGGCGTGTTGTGAGGACATTACTGCGGAGTAAGTCCCGGAGCAGTTGGGCGCGGATGTTTAGTGCGAGCGGTGAAGAAGTGGTGGATAAGATCAGCTTTACGAGGCTGGCTGAGAGGGTACAAGCCTATCTCCGTTCACCTCGTATAGCGGGTGCGCATGTAGATTTGTTGCGATGGATTCACTTGGGACATAAGCAGACGATAAGCTTTTGGGATGAACTCGGAAGCTTTCAGCAGGCAGGGTATAACGCAGACCCACTGGTTGTTTGGGCTGAAAAGGATCGAGAATATCATTTTCCTGCTAGTTTACATGCGGGTTATACAAAAGTGGGACTCCCTTATGGGCACTATTTTCCAGTTTTTCAGGTTGAACGTACAGCGGAAATCCTTCTTGGTTGGGCTGGTGAAAGCGATGTGAATAACAATAGGGTGAAAGTGTGAAATCCAATATTGTTATTGAAAGGCTTTCCACAATATGTCCACAGTAGAGGATAAGCAGGCGAAAAACGACAAAGTTTACGTTAGATTTACAAACAAATACACAACATGTCCACATCAAAATTATGAATATCCACATAAATGAAGGTATCTATCCACAGATTGTGTGCAACATGTGCACAACTTATCCACAAATGGGGTATAACTTTATATTTATATTCACGATAAGCAAAGTTTTAGAATTTTTTAATGGGTTATCCACAGAAATGAGAGTTAAATCGCTTATTTTTCAAAGAAAATAGGGAAAGAGATGTAACTGCGATTCTTCTTCTTGAAAGCCTAAACAATTACGCCAAAATTACCGATACAACATGTAACGACTCATCGTCTAAAGTTCGACAGCCAAAAGCGTGTTGATGATCTGATTTTACGGAATGAGAGGGTATGGGGACATTATGGATGAAGTAATGCAATATATTAATTTCTCGGTGGGAGATCAAATTTTTGCACTTCGCATTGATCAGGTTCATGAAATTATTAGAATGGTAGAGGTTACAACGGTTCCTTTCGGAAGTCCAGAGATCAGAGGATTCGCTTCATTGTACGGTAAGGTAGTTTCTGTCGTGAGTCTTCGTGTGTTGCTCGGCATGCCGGAGAAGGAAGATACCTCATCTACACGAATTATCGTAGTCCCTTACAAGAACGGGTATGTGCCTCTAATTGTAGACATGGTAGATTCGGTTGTGACGTATGATCGCTTCGAAGAGCCTGCAGAAGAACACCGCCGCTTTATGCTTGGTGTTTTTGATAAAATCGGATTCTGTGCGGATCACCGTGCGGGTATTCTGAACCTGGATGTACTGCTCGGAAGTCTGGTCAGATCCTGATCGGATCAAAATGGTGACCGTCTGACGGCCCGCATCATTAAATGTTTAAACAAAATGTTCCTCATCCGAATAATGGAGAAGGGGCATTTTTTTGTATAGAAAAAGAGCATGATCAGCACTTTTTATACGTAAAGGTTTTTAAATCCGTCCATTTTCGTATATGATGGAGAGTAACAATGCGAAGGGATGACGGGAGACTGTAATGATGCAATCGCTGTATGGAGTATGGCTTGGAGACGTATTTTTTTGTTTTTCCGGTGAAACATCGGAACCGCGCGTAGATGCATGGAGTCACGTGGTGCGAAGGCTGCAATTTGGCGACGGGGGTCGTCTGTTTCAGCCTGCCGCGCTACGTCTTGCCGAACTGCGCTGGCCGAATCCGCTTCGAAATGCGGCAGAAGCCAAAAACGTAAAGCGGAGGCAGTTGCTTGGACGCACGCTGGAAGGATTGGCGGTTTCACCGAAGGATGCTTTCAGACTGTTATTGCAGTGGGACGATCAGATGTTACATGCAGCTGGGATTCAGGCTGGAGAAGAGATGCGTTACTGGGTCAAGGCAGCACAGTTCACACAGGAACTGTTGCTACGAGGGGCAATTGCTCCGGCGGCGGCATTTGCCGCTAAAACAGGCGCAAGACGGCGAACGGGTCAGGAGACCCTTACAGGGGTGTGGCATCCGCGTTTGCAGCTTGAAGAAGATCAGGAGCGTTTCAGAAGCCTTGCCGAATCGATGCCTCCCATCGCGCTGTCAGCGCCGGGGGCCTATGCCTCGACGGAGCCGGAGACACGTGAGGAAGCGGCAGGCACGGTATTGTTTTCATTTATGAGTGGCATCATTCATGCGGTGGTAACGAATGAACTGGAGAGCATGGATAGTGAACTTTCACGTTACCGGACATCGTTCAGGCGCGGCTCTTCACCGGTGTCTGAGCTATGGTGGAACAGTCTGATCTCCATATTCCGCCCAGTCACTGTGCAAGGACCGACAGAGGATATGGCGGACTTCGTGGATGCGATCCATGAGGCCGGGGGTACAACGATGCCTGCATTTGGTGTCGAAGAAATGCCGCCTGCGGAAGGGAAGTTCAGACTGGTCCTGCGTTTGGAGCCGCCTCTGGGGGAGCAGGAGACGACCTGGGGTATCAGTTTCTGGGTGGATAGCGATCAGGAGGCAGGTCTCAGGCTGCCTGCACGAAGCATTTGGGCACATCCTGAGCGTGATCTGGATCGGGGAAAAGTCTACTACGCCTCTGTGGCAGAACAGTTACTGATGGCCATCGGTGAGGCGTCTGAGCTGGCACCAGAACTGGAGACTGCTTTGCTGCATGCTCGTCCCGAGGGGATGCAGTTGCAGCAACAGAGTTTTTTTGAATTTCTTACCCATGCCGTTCCCAAGTTGCAGAAGGCTGGGGTAACGGTTCTAATGCCGTCGAGATGGAGTCGCGCGGGGAAACGACGTGCAGGTCTGCGCTTGCAGATGATGAACGGAGCACCGGAGCGTCAACCTGGAGCTGGTTCTACACTCGGCATGGAGCAACTCGTAGCCTTTACAGCAGAGCCGATGCTGGATGGCAAGCCGATTACGGCAGAGGAACTTGCCGCACTGGCTGAATCCACCGTTCCCTATGTTATGTTTCGCGGGGAATGGATTGAAGTGGATACCAAAGAGATTCGCCAAGTGCTTCGATATATGAAAAAAGAAGAAGAACAATACATGCCGCTTTCCGAATGGCTACATCTTGCCGCAGATGAAGGGGAAGATTCCATTTGGAAAGGGATGTCTGTTTTTGGTGCTGAATCTGAAGGCATGCTCGCTTTCCTACTAGAGGGACAGGTGCTTCGTAACATTGAACCTCGCCGAGTGCCAGCGGAGTTGCATGGTGAACTGAGACCGTATCAGGAACGTGGATTTCAGTGGTTATCTGCCATGGGTGAACTGGGCTTCGGGGTATGTCTTGCCGATGATATGGGACTTGGAAAAACGGTTCAGGTCATCACTTGTCTGCTGGATCGCAAAGAGGAGGAGCGCCAGGCTGCACTGCAAGAAGCTCAGGAGTCCGTTGGTGATCCAGATACAGATATGCCGGAAGGTCAATGTCCTACACTTATTGTCTGCCCAACATCTCTACTGGGCAACTGGCAGCGTGAGCTGAAGCGTTTTGCTCCAGACCTGTCACTGTATATTCATCATGGTGGACAAAGGCTACATGGAGATGCTTTCGAAGAGGAAGCGCAGAAGCATGACATCGTGCTCACAACCTATCACCTGGCAGGCCGTGATGGCCCGGATTTGGCTTCGTTGCACTGGTCGACCGTTGTACTGGATGAGGCACAGTATATTAAAAATTATCGGACGAAGCAGGCTCAGAGTGTCATGCGGCTGTCCACTTCTCATCGGATTGCCATGACAGGAACACCGGTGGAGAACCGTTTGAGTGAGCTTTGGTCTATTTTCCAATTCCTGAATCCGGGATATCTCGGTACATCTTCTTCGTTCCGCCAGCGGTATACAGGTCTGGCGCCTTCGGAAGAGAACGCAGCTTCGCTCCGGGAACTGCATCGACTGGTGTCGCCGTTTATGTTACGCAGGCTGAAGAGTGATCCGGATATTCGCAAAGATTTGCCAGAAAAGCTGGAACTGAAATCCTATTGTTCACTAACACCGGAGCAGGCGATTCTGTATCAACGGGTCGTGGATGATCTCATGGGTGGTCTGGATGGACGGAACGGTATTGCGCGTAAAGGGATCGTATTATCCTCGCTGACCAAGCTGAAGCAGATCTGTGATCACCCTGTTCTGGCGGACAGCAGCCGGAAGGAGCATGGCAAGGCCGAGGCATCCGGCAAAATGGAACGATTGCTCGAATTGCTGGATGCTATTCGGGATAATGGAGAATCGGCTTTGATCTTTACCCAGTATGTTGCGATGGGGGATCTGTTGGTTTCCAGACTGAACCGGCGTTATGAGGAAGAGCCTTACTTCCTGCACGGTGGAGTTTCCAAGGCGCAGCGGGATGAAATGGTGGAGACATTCCAAAGAGGAGAAGGACCGTCTATGTTTGTCCTGTCTCTTCGTGCAGGCGGCGTGGGTCTGAACCTGACACGGGCAAGCCATGTCATTCACTATGATCGTTGGTGGAATCCGGCGGTGGAGAACCAGGCGACAGACCGGGTATTCCGTATCGGGCAGAATCGCAACGTTCAGGTACACAAGTTGATCTGCCAGGGTACATTGGAAGAACGAATTGATGAGCTTATTGAGAGCAAGAAAGCTCTCTCCGAGCAGGTTGTAGGTTCGGGTGAAAACTGGCTGACCGAGATGTCAGACGATGAACTGCGTAGTCTGATCTCGCTTCAAGGAGAGACTTGGTTATAGATTAACACTGAGGTATGTAGTGGATAAGGTTATTCACACTACATTTGAATGTTTGGCAATGAAGGCAAAATCGGCTTGTTGTTGGTAAAGCTGGTTTGCATGATCAATGAAGAGAGGGGGATGATGATGAGCGAAAAATGGAACGTAGAGCTGCATATGTCCCCCGGAGTGTGGACAGCAGAGGTGAATGCAGCGGCGGATTCGGGAGAGACTGTGCCCGGGTCCGCTGATACAGATCAGACCGGAACAGCCGCATCCGGCGTGTTCACGGTCACAGGCACGCTGCCGCAGCTAAGCGAGGCGCAGCGCGAGGCCGTGCTTGCGCAGCTGCGCAAGCGCCCGCTGGCGCTGTACGCCCTGCTGCGCGGTGGCCCGGCGCCAGAGGAGCTCGCCGGGCTACTGCCCGCGGCGGCACCTGCTGGCACGCCAAGCGAGGCCGCGCTCGGCGCCGCGCCTGCGCGGCGTGCACCTGCGGCCGTGCGGGCGCGCGCATGCCGCGGCGGCGGAGCGCGCCGTTGCTGCGCGCCTCGCGGCCGAGCCGGCGCTGCAGCTGGCGCATGCCGGCCTGCCGCGCGAAGCGCTGCTCGCCGGCGTGCTGGGATCATGGGCAGAGGAACTTGCCCATGATCCCAGCGGCCCGGCCGCGCAGCGGAAACGGCGGGCCGCCCGCAGGCACGGGCTGGCGAAGGCGGCGCGGCCGTCGGCGAGTGGATCGCCGAGGCCGCCGCGGACGGCGCCATGCACCAGCCGGGGCCGGGCTTCGGGGCCGTGGAGGTGCGGCTTGCGCAGCCGGGCAAACCGCCTGCGCTGCCCGAGCTGACCGCGCTGCTGCCGGGTGTGCCCGCAGCAGCCGGTCTGGATCTCATCCGCGAGCGCGTGGCGGCGCGGATGTGGCAGGCTGTCCAGAAGCACAAGGACAGCCCGGCAACCAAATGAGGCATCACACAAGTACAGCAGGGGAGATCACCAGATCGCCCCTGCTTTTTTGTGGAGCTTAGCTTTCATTTCCAGTTTCCATCTGAAGTTATCTAAGATTGGGATGTTGCATTAAATGTACAGAAATCAAGGCTACAAGCTGTATAAAGGGTATATCTTTGCATAGAGACTGGGAGAAGGAACTCTTTACTGGTGGAGCTTATCGTACATTTAAGGTATACTGTCGCAGGGAACATCATAGTAACCATGAGAAAACGTAAAAAAGATAATTATTCTACTAAGGTGATAGGAGTTTTATGATGAAATCAGGAACAGGAAGACAGCGCCGAATCGTGGTTCTGCTGTCCTCACTTATGATATGTGGAGCCTTGCTGGCTGCGTGCGGTTCCGGTGCGAACGAGAATCAGAACGCGAACGGAACACCTAACACGGAGCAGGGAACGGATGGCACAACCGTGCATTTGACCGATGAATCTGGCTCAGATGGCAAAGGTAATGCGGAGGGCAATAACACAACCAATTCGGGTAGCGATGAAGGCACAGATAACGGCTCAGGCAGCGTATCTACCGGAGAAGGGAAGGGTTCTGCGGACAATGGAAGTGGTGGTGCAACAGCAGAAGATCCGCTCATGGAGAAACGCAGCATCAGCGCTCTGCAGACCACGATTGACTCCCAATCGGTGGTTACTAATGCGGAGGCCATGACGGTCATTGTCAACAAACAGCGTAGTCTGCCGGAAGGTTATGAGCCGAGTGATCTGGTCGAGCCTGACGTGCCGTTCTCATTCGAGGGGCCACATGAGAAACGTCATATGCGCAAAGAAGCTGCGGAAGCGCTGGAGAAACTGTTTGCCGGTGCCAAAGCAGACGGGATTGAGCTTCGTGCCGTGTCTGGATATCGGTCTTACAAGCGTCAGGTATCCATCTACAACAATAATGTGAAAACCAAAGGGGAAGAGTATGCTTCCCGTGTAAGTGCCGTTCCAGGCCGCAGTGAACACCAGACAGGTCTTGCCATAGATGTATCCAGTCCAAGCGTGGGCAATGTGCTGGAGGAGGTATTCGGCTCATCCAAAGAAGGCAAATGGCTGGATGAACATGCTGCCGAATATGGCTTTATCATTCGTTATCCGAAAGGCCAAGAGAGCAAGACGGGTTATGTATATGAGCCTTGGCACATTCGTTATGTTGGTGCAGATATTGCACCCGATGTTGTAAAGAGTGGTTTAACGCTGGAAGATTACTTTGACGAGGCTAATATTAAACTTTAATTTTCTTTGTACGTTAAGCAAATCCCCCTGAACACTTAACCTTACTTAAGGTGAAAGTGTTCAGGGGATTTTTGAGTTTGAGGAAAGGCAATAAAGTTGAAATCAAGTTTTAATCGTTGATTGAGATGAGTACGGACTGATATAATTCATCTTTAATCCAATAACGAAATGACATAAAGCGAGGTTAGGAAAATGAGCAGACAGCAGGTATTTACGGGCTCCCCTTGGGAACCACTGGTTGGGTATTGTCGTGCAATTCGTGTGGGTAACCGGGTAGAGGTTGCCGGGACAACAGCAATGCAGGATGGCGTCGTTGTGGGTGCGGGTGACCCGTATGTGCAGACCAAATTTATTTTGGAGACGATCGAAAAAGCGCTGAAAGAGCTTGGTGCAGACTTGACCGATGTGGTTAGAACACGTATGTTTGTCACGGATATTTCGAAGTGGGAAGAGGTTGGCAAAGCACATGGCGAATTCTTCGGACAGATCCAGCCTGTAGCTACGATGGTCGAAGTAAGTGCGCTCATTGACCCCTTGTTGATGGTGGAGATTGAGGCTGAAGCAATTATAGAATCTTCAGATGAGGCTTGATCATATTTTCTCTATCCGGAAAACAGAAGAAATATAACAGATAACAGATACTTACCTTAGAATGCATACCTTAGAAGTTTTGATACTTACTCATTTGTGAAAAAACCTTTCCACGCCCTGACAGAAGACAGGAGGGAAAGGTTTTTAGCTTTTCTAGCCTTTACTCGTCATTCCACATGTACTCTACTTTACTTGCCTGTAGGCTAATTCTAACTTCCTATCGGCACATCCTACCGCCTTTACTCGGCTTTGGGCTGAACTGCCGGAATCTCTACAACCACTTTCCAAGCTGTCCCGATTGGAGGCAGGCTGCGTGTCAGCATCGGGCTATAGAAACCCATCACTTTGGCACCTTTAGTCAGTTGCTCGGCTTTTACAATTTCGCCTCTCTGGTTCACTAGCGAAGTTTCTTTGTTGATATTTAAAATGACATGATCTGGTGCAGTCTCAGCCAGACGTGTACCTTTAATCTCAATCTGGGACACCGTGCCGTCCTTCATAAATACATTTTCAATCGTACCTGAGGTTCCAAAAAGTTCTTGAGGTTGCGCTGCTGTTTCAGCTGCTGTATCCAGTACAGTTACTTTATATGTCGGTGTTTGTGGAGGCAGACTTTTGGTCATCATCAAGGAGTGCTCAGCTTCTACCATCATACCGATAGACAGATCGGCCAGTTTAATCTCTTTTCCCTCTGCGGAAATGAAAGTTGTTTTCTCGCTTAGGTTCAGCACGATACCATCTGGCCCTGCGCCACCAATCTGAATGGATTGATATTTATCCTGATTTGAAATCCGGGTAATCACGCCGCGTTCTTTAACCGTTTTGACGTCCTCCTCACTTCTAATCTCCACCTGATCTCCCGTTGTGCTTACTTGGGCATGTAGGACTTTCTCCGCAAAAACAGCAGGTACGTAAAGTGTTCCCTCCTTGATTTCAGGAGCTGTACCGAGGGTCAGCAGCATTTTGTTTACAGAGTAACGATCTTTACCCGCAAAAACCTGAGTCCACAAGGCGCCGCGAGTCAGCTCTGCGGACTTATCTTCCTTATGCCATTTCAAATCGATTCCGAGAGCTTCGGTTAGCGCTCGAAGCGGGATCATGGCTGCCTTATCGTCTTGAGTCCAATATCCGTTAGCAACCGCTGCACCATTGACGGATACATGTACAACTCCTGTAGTACTGCTCGGGGCAGAAGTGACGGTTTCCTGCATAGGTTGTACCGTGTTATCTACTGAAGCAGCATAAGCAGCCCCACCGCTCAGTGCCATTGAAAGAGCCATGATGGTGCTTACCTTTTTCATGTTGTTTTTCATTCGTAATCATCCCTTCTCATCTGCGTTGTGTCGCGGTAAACTTTTATACAGATCACCGCATCTCATCTTTACTGACGGGATAACCTGTCTCAGTGTTGCAGTAGGATATAAACACTGTAAGCGCCGTATGTTCGTTTCAATTCGGAATATTGCGTAAGGAGCAGGTTATCAGCAGTAGGATTAGGTTAATTTCAAAGTATGCGGATCATTTCGTGCCAGATGAGGAGGAAACGAACCGATGAGTGATATGTTGGTCGCACTTTATCGTCTGCCTGAGCAACACGGCGGGCTGGAAAAACTGAAGGCCGCATCCATTGTCATTCGCAGAGCTATTGCTCCGGAGAAACAGCAGGTGCTGAACTGGGTGAGAACCCATTTTAACCAGCATTGGGTAGATGAATGTGATGTCGCCTTTGCCCGACAGCCTGTGACCTGTTATATTGCGCTGGAGCATGGAAGAATGATTGGTTTTGCCTGTTATGAAGCGACCTGTCGTAATTTCTTCGGCCCTACTGGCGTAAGCCTGGATGCCCGTGGAAAGGGTGTTGGTACTGCCTTGCTACTGGCTTGTATGCATGCGATGAGAGCAGATGGCTATGGATATGCAATTATCGGATCGGCTGGGCCAATGGACTTCTACAAACGAACGCTGGGCGCGGTGGAGATTGAAAATTCAACACCAGGTATTTACGAAGGCATGCTGCGGGCAGACTAGACGTTAACGAAGTTTTGGAAAAGGAAGGGAGGACGAAGATGAGCACCAAGCAAATGCTGCATATCGGTATGATTGGCACAGGTTCCATCTCGGATCTTCATATGAGGTGTTATGCCAAAAATGAGGATGCCGTCATCTATGCCATCTGTGATCTGAACGAGGAACGGGCCAAAGCAGCCGCACAGAAGTATGACGCTCAGTCCGTGTATACGAACTATCGTGAGATGCTGGAAGACCCGCATGTCGATGCGGTCAGTATCTGTACATGGAATAATACCCATGCGGAATTTGCCATTGCAGCATTGGAGGCTGGCAAGCATGTGTTGCTGGAAAAGCCGGTGGCTACGAATGTGGAAGATGCGCTACGGATTGAGGAAGCGGTGAAAAAAAGCGGACGGACCTTTGTTGTCGGCTTTGTACGCCGGTACGATAACAACATGCAGATGCTGCGCAGATTCATTGATGCCGGCGAGTTTGGCGAGCTATATTATGCGAAAGCGTCGATTTTGCGGCGCCTGGGTAACCCGGGCGGCTGGTTTGCGGACAAGGCTCGTTCCGGAGGTGGCCCATTGATTGACCTGGGTGTACATATCATCGATCAGTGTTGGTACCTCATGGGTAGACCGAAGCCTGTTTCCGTCAGCGGGAATACGTATCGTAAACTCGGCAATCGTGCGAATGTGGAACATCTCTCATTTTACAAAGCGGCAGACTACAGTGCTGCGGTCAATAATGTCGAAGATATGGCCAATGCCCTGATTCGTTTTGAAAATGGCGCTTCTCTGGCGGTAGATGTGAGTTTTACCCTCCATGCCCGTGAGGATGAATCCTTTGTTAAGCTGTACGGTGAGCGCGGTGGATTTGAACTGGAGCCCAAAACACTGATTGTCACCGAGAAACATGACACCATCATGAACATTGAACCTCAGACAGATCATTCCGGTCTGGATATACACGGTGCTTTCCAGAATCAGATCGATCACTTTGTAGAATGCTGCCTGAACGGTACGCCGCCTATCAGCCCGATTGCGGATGGGGTGGCCTCCACGCGTATGCTGTGCGCCATCTATGAGTCTGCCGAAAAAGGGCAGGAAGTACGTTTAGATTAGACGTTGATAATATAGAATATAGAATATAACGAATATAAAAAATAAATAATAACGGAAAGTTGAATCATGACTATTCTCGCGGGAAATTCCGCTGACAGAATAACCCTCCTTCTAAATGGTAAATGGAGCAGAAGGAGGGTTATTGCTTTGGTTATAGGATGGTTGCATTTCATCATTTATTCATCGGTGAGTTTTCATATCCCGGGTCATCGTAATCCGTATTCTGAAGCTTTGGAAGCACGTCCATGTCCTCTATAGCCTGTCGGGTCTCCGTTGTACCATGATCGTAGAGGAAGGTGTACAGCATCGTCACGCCGTCTGTTAATCGTTCATTTCCATCGTCGTGGTCTGCCGATTTGTAAGGTACGGGGGCCCGCTGTAACGAGTAGTCGTCCCCATCCTCAAGTACTTTCATCAGATCTTGCAATGTTGCCAATTGTCCATCATCCACAAGGACTTCGAACGGAGTAGATTCGTTTCTCGTTCGTTCAATAAGGTTATGAGTTACCGACACATACAGATGTTGTTTGCCTTCCTGCATAATCCAACCCCCATTTCAATATTGAAAAAAAAAGACCATTTTACTGTTGAATTGGAAAAAAGACGCTTCTACTGTTAATAAACAGCAGCAAGCGCCCTGAAACGAAGAAGATGCTTCTCTATTTTCCAAATCGATTCGTCATTGGAACCTGCCGGGTGCCGGCAATCATCGTTCCTGAACATAGTGGACAGACAGGAGGGCCAGAGTTGGCCTTTTTCGTGGCTTTACCGGAAGGCACAGCCGGTTTCTGCCTCAACCATGCTTTGCATTTAGTCGAGCTACATTTCCAGACAGCTACCGTCTCTGTCCGCTCGGCTTTGTCCACACCTGATCGAGTAGAATCAGCATGCGTGGAAGCGCTGGAAGTGGAGGTTGTAGCGGCAACTTTTGGATGTAGACCTGGTGTGCTAAAAGCTTTATGATCTCGAATAATTCCGCTGCCGCGTTTCTCGCTGAGACGATCTTCATCCCGCTCATCCAGCATCTCCATTTCCCGATGATCCTTATGGTTAATTGCACTACGCTGCCGATCGTGCTGCACATAAGATGAAGTTTGATGTGTAGTACCACCCTTACCATTTTCACGTCTGCCTTCATCTTTAGCGTTACCGATGCTTTTCCAGTTTCCGTTGCTGCTTCGGTTGTTGCTATTTCCGTTGTTGCTATTTCCGTTGTTGTTCCTGTTATAGCTTGCGTGTCCATGATTACTAGATGACGACGTGCTGCCGCTGCGTGCCTCTTCCCGTGGTTTACGTTTGTCTGGAACCTCCATGCCAAAGGCTTCAAGCAAGAAACGCGACACATCAGCAGGTTTGCCGTGATGGCTTGCGGGTGATGTCACATATAAGTGTTGCTTCGCACGGGTAATGGCTACATAAGCGAGTCTGCGTTCTTCCTCCAAAGCCATATCCAATTCAGCATCCGTCTGCTGCACGGTGAGTGCTGCCTTCTGATCTTCCGGAATATCCTGACGCAAGGCGGTACTGTGCGGCACAATGCCTTCACTGGCTCCGATCCAGTACACACATGGGAACTCCAGTCCTTTGGCCCGGTGAATGGTCATGAGCTGCACCGCATCACTATCCTGTGCCCGGCGCAGTGATTCCATCTCGCGATGTCTACGGGATAACTCGTCTGCGAATTGCACGAATTCTTCCACGGTTTCGAACTTTTTGACAGCCGCTTCGAATTCATCCAGTGTTTCCAGCATCGTTTCCTTATAATGAGTAAAAATAGTCGGGTCGCCGCTTTCCATATACTTATCGTAGAACTGACGGCGCATCTCCTGAATCGCGATAATCGGCTTCAGCTTGTGCAGAGATTTGATCAGCTTGATGCGTTCCTTGACCTGCTCCTGTTGAAAAGGCTTTAACTTGTCCCATTTGCTCAGATGGATTAGCGGATATTTCTTGGCCTGTTCCTGCTCACAGCGCTGGATATACTCCAGACCGGCATCCCGGGACACATACAGCGGGCCGAGTGCGCTTGGCAGAGCATCCATCGCTCGTGGGTTCAGAGACAGGCGCATATGATCCATTAACGGCTTAATCAGTGACTGATCATAGAACACCGGAGCGGCCCCGTGTTGTACAAAGGGCACATCCTTAAGCACCAATTGCTCAAATACCGCCCGGCTGCTACTGGCGGTCCGGTGCAAAATAGCAATGTCCCGATATGGAAACTGTCCTTCCTCCACCTGCTCACAGATCTGATTCACGACCCAGGCGGCTTCTTCCTCGGCGTTAGATGGTGTAGCGAACCGGGGCGCATCCCCGCGTTGTCCTGCCGCACGCAGCCGTTTGTCACGTCTGCGTTTGTTGCGTGCGACCAGCTCGCTTCCAAGTCCCAGAATACGCGCATCACTACGATAATTAATATCCAGCGTCACAATACGTGCACCTGGGTATACTTTATCGAATTCCAAAATCGATTCCTGCCGTGCGCCGTTGAACGTATAGATCGTCTGGTCATCGTCTCCAACAACCATCAGATTGCGGTGTGCTCCAGCGAGCATCTGTACAATCTCGTATTGCAGCCGGTTTGTATCCTGAAATTCATCAACCATAATGTATTGAAAACGCCGCTGCAGCGGCTTTAACACCGCCGGATCCCGAAGCAGCGCAGCCGCGCGCAGCAGGATATCATCAAAGTCCATTTTGCCGCGATCCTGTTTCCAGCTTTCGTATCCGAGTAATACCCGCTTGGCATCGCGCTCGTCCTGCGTTTTCTCCGGCAAGTCTGCCGTGTCTGAACCTTGCATCTTCCAGGCGGACAGCATCGCCAGCAGACTCTCCGGCTGAAACGCCTCGCTCATGCCATTTTGGCGAAGAAGCATTTTCAGCACCGTATGCTGGGCCCGCGACTCACCAAAAATGTCTTCCTGTACCCCGTAATGGCGTAGCAAAGTCAGCGCAAACGAGTGAAAGGTGCGGGCCTGTACCGCTCTTGCTGCAGCAGGTCTAATCCCTGGCAAAGCAGCAATCCGGTCCTTCATCTCCGCAGCGGCCTTGTTGGTAAACGTCACGAGCAGAATGCTGCCCGCGTGTACACCGCTGACTTCCATCAGGTAGCCTGCTCTCGCAGCGAGTACAGTTGTTTTGCCGCAGCCAGCACCGGCGAGGGTGAGAATAGGCCCTCTGCCATGACGAACAGCCGAGATTTGCGGACCATTGAGTTTAATGCCGGCTTCTTCAAGCGAGCGGAAATAATAGGCGTCCTGCTGATCATCACCCACAAGCTGCCGGCTGGTTTCCAGCGGCGCCGAGGGAGATTGAGGCAAGGAGGACGCGGGGGTCACCCCGAGCGGACGGGGGTAGAACGTTGAGTTCGGACTTAACATGTTTCATCCACCTCTGTATACATTCAGGGATTGAATAATCCCGTTCAAGAGTAAAGAATTTGCCCTTTTCACAATCGCATTGTAAATTGGTAAGATAGAGTAAGTTGCGAATCCTGCGTGTTCCATTCATATGGAGTCAAAGTTCCATTATACCGAACGTATGGTCTTGACGAAAGCCCCTGTTTTGATCCAATATCCGCATAAAATGGGGTGGCAGCGCGATTTTTCGCAACTTTTTGGCTTCATATCGTATAAGTTATATATCCAGAGCATCTCGCATGTTGCGAATTGCTCACCTACTAACTAATGAAGAATAATAATGATATTGTTTTGACGGGACAGAGGAGGAATTGTGATGAAACTGCTTCAGCGCATCAAAAACGGAGCAAACAAAGCAACAGAGCGTGCTCAGCATGCCGTTGAGATTGGCAAACTGAATAATCAGATTGTGGGCTTGCAACAGGAACAGGAAGTCCATTTTACCGATATGGGCCGCATCTTCTATGAAGGTTATCGTGCACAGGATATGACGCTCGCTGAAAAGGAAATGGTAGATCTGTCTAATCTGTGTGACGAGTTACAGGATGAGATCGACGCTCTGCGCAGCAAGATTGCCGAGTTGAAAAATGAACGCCTGTGTGAGTGTGGACACGTTGCATCACTGGATGCCAATTTTTGTCCGAAGTGTGGACGCAAATTGGGCGAATCCAAACCGGGTGCAGCTGCATCGGGAACGGCCGGAGCGGCAGGGGTTGCCAAAACGGCAAATCATGAGACGGCAGCTGCACAGAACCCGGTTACGGAGCAGTCGATTTTTGATGCACCGCCGGCTGTGGAAGAACATGAAGAGACCGAGCCGTATCATACGGTTATCCCTTCGATTGCGGATCTGGATACGGAACCGGGATATAACAGCACCGAGTTTACGCTGGAAGAGAAGGAAGCGTTCGATGCAGAGTGGGAACGCCGCAGAGAAGAGGAAATGCAGCGGGAACGTGAGCGTCAGCAGGAGCTGGATGAGCGTATTCGTTATTGGAAAGAAAACAATCCGATCGTGAACACCGTAGATGTGCAGACGGAAGTGCCACGTGAAATGGTGAAGTGTCAGATTTGTGCATCCGAATTGCCAAAAGGCTCGAAGTGGTGCCCGCGTTGCGGAGCCGAGCAGATTTGATGCAGTAGACGTGCTGCCGTCAGGCAGTGCTGGTTGCTGACAGCATGGGGGGACAGAAATATGGACCAACTGCTGCATCATCTACGTCATCTCGGGTTCACCGAGATGGAATCTAAAATTATGGTGGAATTAGCCCGCCAGGGATCAGCCTCTGGATATGAGGTAGCCAAACGGCTGGGTGTGTCCCGTTCCAATGTATATGCAACCTTGCAACGACTGGAATCAAGAGGATTTCTCCGGTGCAGTCCGGGAGAACCTGCGAAGTACAGCATGTTGAAACCGGAAGAGATGACACGCATGATCTCGGATCAGATGCATACTTCTCTGGATTACGTCGAGCGAAGCATGCCGAAGAGCGAACCGGAGAAACCTGTGTTTTACAATGTCGAAGGCGACAAAAATGTTCTGGAGAATCTGAGTCGTGAACTTGCCGCAGCGCAGCACGAGATTGTAGTGGATGTGTGGCGCGAGGAAGCAGAACTGCTTCGAGAGGAGTTGCAACAGGCTGAGGCTCGGGGTGTACGCTTATTGTGGTCCTGTGAAGGTGGGGAAGGTATGGTAGATCAGCCGCTTCCTTTGCCGGGATTGCCCTCACATGGCATGGGTAACGGGCGTAAGTTCTCGCTCGTTGTAGATCGCCGCTGGTGCATGCTGGGCATGCGTGGGGAGTCATGTCCTACGCAGGCCGTGGTCACAGCTCATCCGGTAATGACCGGATTGCTACTGAATCATTTTGCACAAGAACTGGTGCTGTATGAACTGGAGCAGGATATCGGCGAGGAGTTGGAGGATCGCTACGGACGTCGGTACGCAGACATTGCTGCACGGTACTGGTCTACCCCTGCACCAGATCATGAACAGTAACACTACAGTAGCAGGAGAGCTCTTACGGGAGAAATAAGAAATACCAAAAAGGACGAGGCGCGAACAGAAGGGTTCGTTGCGGCTTCGTTCTTTTTGTGTTGTTTTGTGTTACTGATCGTGGCACTCTTTGTCTAGCACATACTCGAAAACCTACGGCTTGAGCGCTAACGATCACCACAAGCCTTATTTTGGCGAAATCGACCTCTTTCAGATTCTAACGATCCTCAGGAACGCTATTTCGTCCAAAAAACATCTTTTCACCGCCAATAGAGCCATTTTTGCCTAAATAACGTCTCTGGTGGAGCTAGAATAAAAAGTGGACACCCGTTAACGGACGGAAGGATAATAAGGCTAACGGAGGTGTGTCCACATGGGAGAACAACGGCAACGATACAATGAAGAATTCAAGAAACAAACGGTAAAATTTATTCAAGAACAGACCAAGACACTCGGAGACTTGGCAGAAGAACTCAACATTCCAAAAAGTACATTACACCAGTGGATGGGCAAGTATCGTGAACTTAAACATGAGCCCGTAGCTAGCGTAGATCGAGTGAAAGAACTGGAAGCAGAGCTTAAAGAAATGCGCCGGTTACTTCAAGAGAAAGAGCATACGCTTGCGGACACGCAAGAGGAACTGGCTATTGTAAAAAAAGCAGTGCACATCTTCAGCAAACCAAAGAATTAAGATTTCAGTTTGTGGAAGACCATCGCTCCCTGTTTTCTTTGGAGAAGATGTGCACTCTGTTACACGTGTCACGGAGCGGATATTACAAGTGGCGGATGGATCTAACCAGTAAGCAACAGCGCCGGAGAACTGAAATCATGAAGCGTATTCGGTTTCATTTCTACGACCACCAGAAGCGGTGTGGGAGTCCGAAAATTACGTATGCGCTCCATCTGGAAGGATACAAAATTTCTTCCCGTACCGTCAGTATATACATGCGTCAAATGAATCTTCGTTCCGTGCACAGTCCTCGGTATCGTGTCCAGACCACGGATTCTAACCATCATCATCCCATTGCACCCAATACGCTGAACCAGCAATTTCAAACGTCCAAACCGAACACTGCATGGGTCACCGATATCACCTACATTCCCTGCCGTGGAGGCCGGTTATATCTCGCCAGTGTTCTGGATTTGTGTACGCGTGAGATTGTGGGCTGGCGCCTGTACAACCATATGGAAACGAGCTTGGTGTTAGATGCATTGAAAGATGCTTACCAGGCCAAACGCCCCGCTCCAGGATTGCTCCATCACTCGGATCGTGGCTCACAGTACACGTCAAAAGAATACGTGGAGCAACTGAAATCGTATGGTATGGAGCTCAGTATGAGCCGCCGAGGAAACTGTTACGATAACGCATGTATCGAGTCTTGGCACAGTATTTTGAAGAAGGAACTCATTTACTGTAACCCTCGTTTTAAGAATCCAGAAGAGGCGTATAACGCCATTTACCAGTACATTGAGTTCTATTACAACCGCAAGCGAATGCATGGTGCGCTAGGTTATCTTTCCCCTACTCGTTTTGCGAAGAAGTTTACGGACAAATCCGTCGCGTAAGTGTCTACTTTCTTGACATTGGTCCATGGTGATCGTTACATTTCACGAGACCCCGAAATGGGGCAAATAACGTTCCCTGTGATCGTTAGAATTTTTCTGAGCCCAAGCTCGCGCACATTCACTTTAGGTGGTTCATGGGTACAACGATACAATTCAGAACCCAAATGCAGTGATGCTTGTTACAGCATTGGTTTGCCATCCGGTTGATAGTAAAGGAATGCTCCTGGAATACCTAAAGGGTAATGTGATTGGGAATAATGAAGGTAATCGTCTAGGGATGAGTTAAACGTATGAAGTAATGCTATTTTTGAGAAAATGAAGTTAGACCCCATGTACTCGTTTCAAAGCTTTGAGTACGTCGATATAATACGTGGAGCCATGCGGCACAAAATCCGCCGTGCTTACTTCGCATATGAGGCGTGCAGCACTGGCGGAATGCTCATAATCGCCATGATTGGACGAAAGGTCGGTTGATGTCATTGTGATTTCTTGGGTGCACTCAGACAGTGACTCACCAGTTCGTAGGGATGCGGTTAAGGGTGTGTCATCCTCTAATGGGGTAGATAACGCTTCACCTTCTTGCACGAATGTCTGTTGCGCACGCACACCAGATGCCTGCACGGCATCTTTCTCTTGGCGGAACAGGGCGAGCAAGTCATCCAGTGGCGCTTCATAGAGACTATCCACTTCGCTAGCCTGAAGAACATAGGACTCCAGTGGCTGGTTCAGGCACAGACCGTAGACAGCACTGAATTCCCGATCCAGAAACGGAATACCACGCACCTCACCCTGTAGCTGTTGCCTAGCCGTGAACAAATAAGTCAGTGCATCGAATGAGGTATGCACACCGAGCTCTTCTTCGAGTTCACGATGTGCATCCTGTAGCTGTTCACCGGCTACGAGGTGGCCTGCCGCTGTGATATCATAATATCCGGGAAAAGTATCTTTAATATCCCGTCTTCGCTGAAACAGAACCATGCGCTTGTCGCCTTCGTCACGCACGATCCAGCAATGAAAGGAACGATGCCAATATCCTTTGGCATGGACCTCGTTTCGGGGTGCTGTACCGATCCATTGTTGCTGATCGTCATAAATGTCGAAACGTTCTGGGGTCATGAAACGTATCTCCTTATATAGCAGAATTTAAAGTTCAAAATTTCACAAAGTATCTTTTTAACGAAAGGGGAACGATTGTATGGAATGCATTGTACACTTTCAGGTGATTTATCCGCAACCTCAGGAGCGTAAAGCGCTTAGGGGACTTATCTTTGTAGGGCAAGGTCAGGAGCCGGCCACGAGTCAGCTTACGACGATGTTCAAAGACATGGGATTTCATGTTCGTTTGGAAGACGAAGCACAGTTGTTGTTTAAACCGACGGATGCCAGCGCCAATTTTGAATACATTCGGGTTACTGAACTGGATACCGGGGAAGAGGTCTACAAGGAAGACAAAGATCTCAAATCGATTCTGGAACACTTGCTGCCAAAACGTTTCTAAATAAGAGACGCATGACCAGCATACAGCAATCACAGTAAATAAAAAAAAGGTCCCACCATTAAGGTGGAACCTGAACATTTGCAGGTTTGATGTACTTTATACGCGTATGCATAGCTAAAATAGTTTTCGATCAAACAAGAATGAGTATGCTTAAATGCTCTATAGATGCAGACAATAATCATTACATAAGCGTACATTGGCTTAGATGTCATTGCTGTATCAAGAATCAAACCTGCATTTGCTTTATTTATATTTGCTCTACACATTAATAGATCAGACCCTTATGCCGGAGCGTTGCTTCCTTCAGCCTCGAGCTGGGAAGTGCATTGGGAACAACGAGTAGCTGCAGCAGGAATTTCAGACAGACAGTACTTGCATGCTTTCGTTGTTTTTTTCGGTTCAGGCTTGGCATGCTCTTTACGTTTCAGATAGTTAATGCCTTTAACCAGCATGAAGATACAGAACGCCACGATAATGAAATCAATCATCACATTGATAAATTGACCGTAAGCAATGACGGTGGCGCCAGCTTCGTTGGCTTGAGCCAGTGTCGTGATGTCTTGTCCACCAGCTGTTTTTACGTCAGGGTCAAGGTTAATGATTTTTTGGCTGAAATCGATCCCGCCGAGCAGTTTCCCAACCGGTGGCATGATGATATCATTCACAAGGGACGTAACGATTTTTCCAAAAGCAGCTCCGATAATTACACCGACCGCCAGATCAATGACGTTGCCGCGAACAGCAAACTCCTTAAATTCTTTCAGTATGCCTTTCATGTAACAATCTCCTTTAACGACTAGATTCGGAACGCATCCTCCAAGGTAAGTCCCGTCAGGATACGCTTTTGTTCTCATATTGTACATAAAAAATGAAAATCAATCATCCCCCATTATGCAAAAGAAACATCGTTTCCGCAAATTCCATGAAAATACCTCTTTATTTCAAGCCGCCAATTCGGTATACTTCTAACATTGTCAGTGAGATTACACTTTTACATTCAGGTTCGCAATTATACATGGATACGAATCGTGAAGCCAAAATGAATTGAATAGCCGTTACTCGTATATGTGCAGGAATAGGCCTGCATGTCTCTACCCGATCACCGGAATGATTGGACTACGGGAAGGATGCTTCTACGTTCTGCGTGGGTTAAGGTTAGGTCTGCCTAAATACATAGGTATGGCTTCCTGAGCCTCGCCCTGTGGCGTATGCAGTGTTCGAGCGGCTTGTGTCCGTACAGGAACAAGTCCGTCTTTCCCGTCTCCGGTTCATGCCGCAGGTGTGGACAGGCGGGCTTTTTGTTTTTTTACCCGGGAGAGATATTGTGGAGCAGACTGTACATGGCGGTAGAGGGCATTTGGGAGGAAAAAACGATGCAATTGTTAAAAGACAAAGTAAGACAGGAAGGCATTGTCCTGTCCGAGCAGGTACTCAAAGTAGACTCATTCCTGAACCACCAGATGGACCCCGTGTTGATGAAGGAAGTTGGCAAAGAGTTCATTCGTCGGTTTGAAGGGGAGAACATTACACGTGTGCTGACGATTGAATCATCCGGCATTGCGCCGGGTATTATGACCGCACTGGAACTCAATGTTCCGCTGATCTTCGCCCGTAAGCAGAAGTCACTTACCCTAACGGAAGATATTTTGGTGGAGAAAGTGTATTCCTTTACCAAGCAGGAGACGAATGAAATCACGGTAGCGAAGAAGTTTATGAATCCCGGCGACCGCGTGCTGATCATTGATGATTTTCTGGCGAACGGCGAAGCTGCATTTGGCCTGGCTCGTATTGTAGAACAGGTTGGCGCGGAAGTCGTTGGGATCGGGATCGTGATTGAAAAAGCATTCCAGCCGGGAGGCCGTCTGTTGAAAGAAGCGGGTTACCGCGTGGAATCTTTAGTTCGTATTGGAGCACTGTCCGATGGACAAGTAACCTTTGCAGATGAGGAGGGCACGAACTAGTATGGCACGCGAACGTATTTTTCAACGTCACCGGCATCCGGCCAAAACCTTCTCACTTGGCTTGCAGCACGTACTTGCGATGTATGCAGGAGCTGTCATTGTCCCGCTTATTGTTAGTAGCGCACTTGGATTCACACAGGAGCAACTTACCTATTTGATTGCGATCGACCTGCTTGCTTGCGGTGTAGCTACACTGCTTCAGGTCTGGGGCAATAAATATTTCGGCGTTGGCCTGCCAGTTATGCTGGGCTGCGCCTTCCAGGCCGTATCTCCGATGATTATGATCGGGAAGAGCAGCGGCGTATCTGCCATTTACGGTGCCATTATTGCCTCCGGTCTGTTCGTTCTCATTTTCTCTGGTTTGTTTGGCAAACTCATTCGGCTCTTTCCGCCAGTGGTTACAGGTTCCGTGGTTACTATTATTGGTCTGACCCTGATTCCGGTAGCATTTACCGATTTGGGTGGGGGTCAGAATGCGGAGGACTTTGGCAGCGGTGTACATCTGTTGCTCGGTTTCGGTGTATTCATCTTCATTATTTTAATGACTCGTTTCACTACAGGTTTTGTACGCTCCATCTCTGTATTAATCGGTCTGTTCGTTGGCACAGTGGCTGCTGGCTTCATGGGTGAGGTGAAGTTTGCTCCCGTTCTTGATGCAAGCTGGTTCCATATGGTTCAGCCATTTTATTTCGGAAGACCGACCTTTGAGATTGTTCCTATTCTGACGATGATTCTGGTCGCGATTGTCAGTGTGGCCGAATCTACGGGCGTATTTATGGCTCTGGGTAAAATGTTGGACAAGGATCTGACCTCCAAGGATTTGGCGCGTGGATATCGTGCAGAGGGACTGGCTATTGTGCTTGGGGGGATTTTTAACTCGTTCCCTTATACAACGTATTCGCAAAATGTAGGGCTTGTACAGATGACTCGTGTGAAGACACGTGATGTCATCGTTGTTGCAGGCGGTTTGCTGATCGTTATTGGCTTTGTCCCGAAAATTGCTGCTCTAGCTCAGCTTGTTCCCGGATCAGTGCTTGGCGGTGCCATGGTGGCGTTGTTCGGTATGGTGATTTCGTCGGGTATTCGCATCATTGGCACTCAGGTGGACCTGAACCGTCATGAGAACCTGTTCATCATTGCATGTTCTATTGGCATGGGACTAGGGGTGACGGTGGTACCGCAGTTGTTCGCAGGTGCACCAGCCTGGGCTCAGATTATGCTGGGCAATGGCATTATTGCAGGTAGCTTTACGGCAATCTTTATGAATTTGTTGTTTAATGGCCTCGGCAGTAAAGAAACAGCTGCCCAACTGGCTGCACAGCATACAGATGAGATGGCTCAGGAGAACAGCAAGACTGCATAAAGGTGAGGTAAGGAGTAATGTAAGGCTGGATAGGATTATGGCTTGGAGTGGGATTCTATCCCTTCATAAACTGGCCGGAATCGCTGTTCCTTTTAGCCTGATGCATGGTCAGAAGGGTTATTATGTAAAGCGTACATGATGAATGATTCACGTCATAAAGCATGTTGACTCAGCATATAAATGATTTATTTCTTATATTATTCACGTTATAAAATATCAATGCGATGAAGTATAAGTTAACCTTTATTTTGGACAGTTAACATAATTTACGCACAGCAAACACCGAAACAATGGGTTCAGCACAAACCATTGTTTCGGTGTTTTCTTGTTATTGCACGATACGATATTATAGGTGCCGCATCTGCTTCTCGGCAAAATCACCAACCCAAGGCAGTTTCAGCCATTTTCCTTGCAGACTTGTAACGACGGTCAGGAGCCATACGATTACACCTAGCAGGGATAACAGTGAAGCTACAAGTGGACCAAACAGTGGGAGAAAGGCCGACAGTACATGCCCAACCATAATCAGTCCGAAAACCGTCACGGATTGAAGGGCATGGAACAACACAAATCGGCTGCGCTTCTCCACGGCTAGAAAGATGATGCCGCCTACAAACGTGAATAAATAACACAACATGCCGGCTATATTTTCATCCAGACCGCTGGACGATTTCATGGGAGACATTCGGCCCAGCCTCCTTTGTCCTTTTTATATAGGCTATGTAGGAGGTGGACAGAACTGAACCGATGAATGGATTAAGTTTGAATCTGTCTGCGAGGGCTGGTTATTTTCCCTTTTTTATCTTCATCATCTTCCTTCGGCACCAGACGCTCATCTGTTTTTCCTTCATGATGATTATCGAATGCATACTCTGTCAGCTTCCATTCGGTCTTGCCGAGTACGAGATCGGCAGGAAACTCTTGCCCCCGGTGAAGGTGCTCTTCCTGCCCGGCTTCATTGATATAAACGCCGTCGACCTCGACCTTTTCATGCGAAAGGGGTAACATATCCTGTTCTTTTCGTTCCATAACAGGTCCTCCTTTTAGTTCCATATAGTTAACTAATTTGGTGATCCAAGATAATATCCCCCGAATAGTTGCGGGTTATGCTGGATAGATTAATCCGTATAGAATAAACATTTTATAAAATATGATTCGGAATTAAACTTTTTGGGCAGTAAAACCGTTATATATATTAGGAAAAATCGTCAAGTCGTAACGAGGTTCCGAATATGATACAATAAGATTATGATTCAACCTGAATCATATCGGGTATTTATAGTGTCAGGTACTTGCTATTCGGCGAGGTTCCCGACCTAAAGCTTGCTTTAAGCCGCGCACACAACTTCATGAATGGCATTTAAGACTTATTCGGCGTTCTCTAAACGGAGCATTCACTTTCAACGTTTTGGGAGGGAATTACAATGGCAACGAAAGGTCACAATGAGGTCAAAGAAAGTTTGAGGGAAATGACTCGGATTTTCCGTCCTAAAGATCCAAAAAAATTCGTGAAGGAGTATGTGAGAAAATACCGGATTACGGGTGGATATGAGGAAGAATTGACTTCTGTCGTTGAGCATGAACTTGTCAAGATGGATTCTTCCGTATCCTGAAACAACACCAACTTCTGATTATACTGTTCCAATATGAATAGAACCGTCTCTCGGGCCTTGGCTCCGGCAGACGGTTTTTTTTGCGTTTGTGGAGTCAATTAGCATGTATCTATATTATCTTGGATTTAGTGTCACTTTAGGGGCTTTGTTCTGAATTGCCTGCATATACATGGAAGTATACCTACAGCAGGAAGGATGAAGGCATGTGGACCCTATATTGAAAACCAGAGAAGAGATTGGCTACATGCGAGAAGCGGGACGGATATTAAAAGAATGCCATCAACATATTGAACAGTACATGGTTCCAGGCACCACAACAGCGGAGATTAACGAGCACGTTGAAGCCTTTCTCGCGGATCATGGAGCCACACCTGAGCAGAAAGGGTATAAAGGTTATCCCTATGCTACATGTGCTTCCGTCAACGATGTGGTCTGTCATGGGTTTCCTGGAAGCCAGGCACTTGCAAGTGGAGATGTCGTGACGATTGATATGGTAGTAAACAAAGACGGTTGGCTTGCTGATTCGGCCTGGACATATGCCATAGATGAACCGAGCAGATCTATTCGTCGGCTTATGAAACGTACGGAAAAGGCGCTTTATAAGGCGATAGCACAGGCCGTTCCAGGGAATACACTTGGAGACATTGGTAGCGCAATTGAACGAACGGCACGATTGTACCGATATGGAATCGTTAAACCGCTTATCGGCCATGGCATAGGGCAATATATCCATGAGCCACCGAATGTACTGCCTTATGGAAAACGAAAAACAGGAATGATGCTTACTGAAGGCATGGTCATAACCATTGAACCCATATTCACGAAGGGTAGCTCCGGGGCTGTAGTGTGGGATGAGGATGGCTGGACAGTCCGAACGCTGGATGAAAGCTGGGGCGTGCAGTATGAACATACCGTAGCCATTACCAAGGATGGGCCGTTGATCCTAACAGATGGAACTTAAACGAAAATTTTCCCTCTATAATTGAATAATTGAAATGCTGTAAAGCTGGCGTGAATGCTCCATGCAAATATCGACTCGAAGATCCATGGGGCAGAATCGTCCATTTCCAGTCGGTGTGGTAATAGTTTCCTGAAAAGGCGAAGAATCTTTTTGCATAATCTTGCATGTTTTTATTGTGATAAAAGTCGCCAAGAAATCTGATATCATCACCGAAATTTGGCAAAATTTTTCAGTGGTTAATTGTAATACTTTTAAGTGAAATCGTTTGCAAACCAAGTTGTGATGCGGTTTTATACATAAAGTGAACAATTTGTGAACATGTGTCCAAAGATTGACAAAATCATACCCTCAACTTATATTTAATAAGTGATTGAAGCATATAGAATGAATTGGAAGAATGCGCAGACATGCCCTGGACAGGAAATGACGGGAGTACTGGAAGCGTTATTTTTGTAAGCATCCTATATGATGAAGAGGATTATGTGTATCGTGCTGAAACGTACATGTGTTGCCTTTGTACCGACGACAACGTAATCTACGAAAACGTAAAAAAGTGGGGTAGATCAATGATGAAACAGTGGCAGGTTGCAAAGCGAATTCTCCCCTTGCTGGCGGTGTTCTCTTTGCTGCTATCCGCATGCGGGCGGGAAGACTTGTCAGTAATGAAACCTCAGGGTCCTGTGGCGCAAGGCCAATATGATCTGATGAAGCTGTCTATTGCGATTATGATCGTGGTGCTCATCATTGTATTTGCAATTGCTGCCTATGTCCTGATTAAGTTTCGCAGACGAGCCGGGCAGAATGAAGTACCCGAACAGGTTGAAGGCAATTTCAAGCTGGAAGTAATATGGACAGCCATTCCTCTATTGCTGGTCATTATTTTGGCTGTACCAACGGTTCAGACGATTTTCGCCCAAGGTGAAGATTTGTCGAGCGACAAAAACGCAGTTAAGGTCCAGGTAACCTCACATCAGTATTGGTGGGAATTCACTTATCCTCAGTATGACATAACCACCGCTCAAGACCTCATCATCCCGACCGGAAAGAAAATTGCATTCGAATTGAAAACCGCGGACGTGCTTCATTCCTTCTGGGTGCCGTCACTTGCGGGCAAAATGGACACAAACCCGGATGGAACACTGAACAAATTCAGCTTCTCTGCTCCAAATGAAGGCGTTTACCGTGGTAAATGTGCCGAGTTATGCGGTAGATCTCATGCTTTCATGGAATTCAAAGTTAAGGCTGTTAGCCAGGAGTCCTTTGACCGCTGGGTTAACGCGATGAAAGCGCCAGCTGTGCTTCCTGAGGACACACAGCTTGCTGAGAAATTCAAAACGAACTGCCTGTCTTGCCACGCTGTAGGCGATCAGGGCGGACCTGTTGCACCTAACCTTACAGGTATTGGTGGCAAGGAATCCGTTGCAGGTATTTTGCTGAATCAACGTGAAGGTCAGGAAGAAGGTAAACCGGTACTGGATAACATGAAAGAGTGGCTTCATGATCCACAAGCTGTGAAGCCGGGCAATACGATGCCAAGTCCGAAGAGTCTGGGACTGACGGATGAAGAAATCGACGGAATTGCCGAATATTTGGCCAATTACAAATTGGACTACGAATAGAACAGCAAGGATGAAGAAGGGGGTACACAACCTTGGCTCATGCGCATAGCGTCAAGCGGTACAAGGGCTTGATGGACTGGATCACCACCGTCGATCACAAAAAAATCGCCGTTCTTTACTTGGTTGCAGGCGGACTTTTCTTCGGCATTGGCGGAATTGAAGCCATTTTGATCCGGATTCAACTGATGAAGCCGATGAACGATTTTGTATCGGCGCAAGTGTTTAATGAATTGATTACGATGCACGGAACTACGATGATTTTCCTTGGCGTGATGCCGATTATTTTCGCCATTATGAATGCGGTGGTCCCTTTGCAGATCGGGGCACGTGACGTAGCGTTCCCTTTTGTTAACGCTCTGGGCTTCTGGACATTTTTGTTCGGTGGTTTGTTACTTAATCTGAGCTGGATCATGGGAGGCGCGCCGGACGCAGGCTGGACATCATATACACCTCTCTCCGGTTCGGAGTATAGCGGAACACACGGTGTAGACTTCTATACGATCGGTCTTCAGATCGCCGGTCTGGGTACACTCATCGGAGGCATTAACTTCCTGGCTACCATTATCACCATGCGTGCGCCAGGCATGTCCTATATGCGGATGCCGATGTTTACCTGGACCACGTTTATTACATCAGCCATTATCCTGTTTGCTTTTCCTGCCATCACGGTGGGCCTTGTATTATTGACGTTTGACCGTATTCTCGGTGCGAATTTCTTCGATGTTGCAGGTGGCGGTAACCCCGTGCTCTGGCAACATATCTTCTGGATTTTCGGACACCCGGAAGTTTACATTCTGATCTTGCCGGCATTCGGCATTATCTCGGAGGTTATTCCAACCTTCTCGCGTAAGCGGTTGTTTGGATATAGCTCCATGGTATTTGCAACCATTCTGATTGCCTTCTTGGGCTTCATGGTATGGGCGCATCACATGTTTACGACAGGCCTGGGTAACGTGGCCAATGCGTTATTCTCGATCTCAACGATGCTGATTGCGGTTCCGACAGGGATCAAAATCTTCAACTGGCTCTTTACGATGTGGGGCGGACAGATTCGCTTTACGGCGGCCAATCTCTTTGCTGTCGGATTTGTACCAACCTTCGTTATGGGTGGGGTTACCGGTGTCATGCTGGCTTCTGCCCCGGCAGACTTCCAGTTCCATGACACGTACTTTGTTGTAGCTCACTTCCACTATGTTATTGTGGGCGGACTGGTTCTCGGATTATTCTCCGGACTTCATTACTGGTGGCCGAAGATGTTTGGTCGTATTCTAAGTGAGTCGCTCGGGAAGTGGACATTCTGGACATTTATGATCGGGTTCCAGCTGACCTTCTTCGTACAGCATTTCCTCGGTCTGATGGGGATGCAACGCCGGATTGTTACATACTTGCCGAATCAGGATTTTGACCTGCTTAACCTGATTAGCTCCATCGGGGCGTTCCTTATGGGCGTAGGGGTCATTATCTTCCTGGTGAACATCGTCATCACGACAAAGAAACCAATCGATGCACCAAACGATCCGTGGGAAGACGGCCGTACACTGGAGTGGACGATTCCATCGCCGCCGCCAGAGTACAACTTCAAACAAACACCACTGGTGCGTGGTATCGATGCATATTGGAAAGAAAAGATGGCAGGCAACAAGGAGATGACTCCGGCGGAGCCGGTAGGTTCCATTCATATGCCATCTGCTACACCGTTGCCGTTTGTGATGTCGGTAGGTATTTTTATCGCCGGACTTGGACTAATGTTCAGCAAAGACAAATTCGAAATGGAATTCATGAATTTTATTTTCAATAATTATATTGTGCTTATTATCGGTCTTCTCATTACATTTGGTGCGATGGCACTGCGCTCATTATATGACGATCACGGCTGGCACATTGAACCCGAGGATCAGGACGAGAAGGGGGCGAGAACATGACAACCTCACATGCCGAGCCGGTAAACGGCAAACTGCCGCACGAACCAGAGAAGGCAACGCTGGAAGGACGCAACAAGCTGATTGGCTTCTGGCTGTTCCTTGGCGGTGAGACGGTACTGTTTGGTACACTCTTCGCGACCTTCCTCGCACTTCGCGGGCAGACCAATGATGGACCTACAGCGAATGAACTGTTCCATCTGCCGCTTGTGGCAGCAGCAACCTTCATCCTCTTGGTCAGCAGCTTGACGAGTGTATTCGCCATTCAGGCGATGCACAAAGGGAACCGAAATTCACTGGCTTTGTGGCTGGGGATCACAGTTGTTCTAGGTCTGGGATTCCTTGGTCTGGAGATTTACGAGTTCTACGAGTACGTGAAACATAAAGAGTTTGGCATGACCACGAGCGCCTTCAGTTCGGCATTCTACACGCTGGTCGGGTTCCACGGAGCCCACGTTGCATTCGGTATTGTGTGGATCGGAATCATTATCGGGCAACTGTTCAAAAAAGGATTAACGGTCGTAACCGCACCGAAAGTCTATGTCTCAGCCATGTACTGGCACTTCATCGACGTTGTGTGGGTGTTCATCTTTACGGTCGTGTACCTGCTCGGAAAGGTGGGGTAACACATGTCCGCTCAGGATCAAAGTGATCAACAGCCGGTGAAGCACCGTCACCGTGCGGAAGGGCCTTCGAAGCATGTCGTCGTGTTTATTTTCTCCATTATACTCACGTTGATTGCCTTTGCAGCTGCTGCAGCCGGAGGGGTTAACACAACCTTCACCATTATTATTATGGTTGTCATGGCCATTCTGCAGGTATTTGTGCAACTTGGTTACTGGATGCACTTGAAGGACAAAGGCCACTTGATGCCAATACTATTTATGGCCTTTGGATTTTTTGTAGCCTTTACATGTATTATTATGGCCCTCTTCTGGGTCTGGTGGTAAGAGAGATGGCGGCGGCGAATGCCGCCGTCTTTTCCCCTTTTATACGAGTGAATGATGAATGATGGAGGTTTGCATCTCTGGATCGTTCCAATGTACTGTCATCAAGAGAGTATGACATCGTGGTAAGTGAAATAAATGTTCACCAAAACAGGTCACGGGGAGGTTTCCCGTATGCTCGGGTTGCAATATTTTAGTTTTGACGACTTATGGAGTCCGCTTATTCTTGCTTTATTTTTGATTATTGCGGCAGCCTATCTCGTATTAGTGGGTCCGTTCAGCGAGAAAGTACAGGGCGCAGAGCCAGCAACTACCGGACAGAAAATCATGTTTCTCGCAGGTCTGTTCGCTCTATATCTGGCACAAGCGGGTCCCTTCAATCTACTGGGTCATGTAATGTTCAGCTTCCACATGGTGAGCATGGCATTATCCTACCTTGTTGCTCCGCCATTGATGATGAAAGGTTTGCCGACTTGGGTATGGCGCGGTATTGTGCGCTGGCTGCCTACTCGCAAGCTTTCCTTCCTGGCGCATCCCATTGTAGCGGCAGTGTTGTTCAACGGACTGTTTTCCTTGTATCATCTGCCCGTTGTGCATGATTATGTCATGTTGAATTTTACCGTTCACCGGTTGTATTATATCGTACTTTTTATCACATCCATGCTGATGTGGTGGACGTTACTTAACCCTCTGCCAGAGGGTAGACAAGCTTCAGGCTTGTCAAAGGTTGGATTTATCTTTTTGAACATGGTGCTGTTAACGCCTGCATGTGGATTAATCATTTTTGCTTCCGAACCGCTGTATCAGACGTATAGCAACCCGGCCATATGGGCTGAAGCGATGAGGTATTGCGTATCTGGCGACTCCTCGGCAATTCTTCGTTCATTCGGAGGGCCGGCGTTCTTTAATGTCCTGTCTTCCACGAAGGAGGATCAGCAGGTGGGTGGGATTCTTATGAAGTTTATCCAGGAGGGCATCTTTGTGTCTATGCTGGCTTATGTGTTTTCTCAATGGTATCGGAAAGAGAGACAGGAAGAGGATGATGATCTCTCGCCTGCTGGTGGCGGTAAAGAGCAGGGGCCGCTCAATCCGGCCGCCAAATCGTGAGTGTAATGTGACGACAAAAGGGGGAACACACGATGGATATGTATTTTTGGCTGCCTACAATCAGTACTTCGTTCATTGTGCTTAGTGCGATACTTGTGGCGATTGGCTGGGCTTTAATTATTCGTGGTAAACGTGAGGCACACCAGTCTGCTATGGTAGCGGGAGCGATCGCAGCTCTAATCTTTTTTGTAATCTACATGTCCCGCACTGTATTTGTTGGTAATACGGCTTGGGGCGGAGACCCGGATATGGAGATCTTTTACCGCATCTTTCTGATCTTTCATATTATTCTGGCCACGGTTGCCGCTGTATTTGGTATCTCGACACTGGTACTTGGCTTCAAAAAGAATTTTGGAAAACATCGCCGCTGGGGGAAATTTACCTCCATCATCTGGTTTGGCTCTGCACTGACAGGTACGGTGGTATATGTGTTGTTATATCTGCTCTATCCGGGGGGACACACAAGTCCGGTATGGGAAGTTATCCTCGGCGCTTAAATGGATGAATCTCGCAGATGATTAGTCCATACCATCTCTCTTATTCATTCATAGAATGAGTTTGAGAGGAGGGAACCAAAATGAAAAAAACAGTCAGCATCAGTCAGACGTATCCTCGTCTTACCGTGTATTCCGAAGAGAACTACAGAGGAAGAAGCCGCATTTATCGTGGTAACACTGGACTTCGCAACCTGGACAATATTTTGGACGGGGTTGAGAGCCTGCGCTTCTTTTCAACGAGTTCGAATGCAACACTTGTGGTGTTTACACGGCCAAACTTCCAGGGAGGCTTCCGTGTCTATCGCGGGAACACCAATCTGAGAGATTTGGATGACTTGATCCGCGGCGAAGATGTAGAGTCGTTGATCTCCACCAATCAGCGTCTCACTTTGGCTGAGATTCGCGCCATCCGTAGAAACCGCAGCTTGCCAACAGGCTACAACCTCGTGTAAAACATGAGCCTCTTCTGCTATCAGGTGACCGGAAAAGAAAAAGAAAAAGAAAAAGAAAAAAGAGCTGTGCCCTTCTGTGATTGATTCACAGTGTGGGGTACAGCTCTTTTCTCTTGAGGTAGAGCAGAGGCTGTTAGTCTCCGCCGCCACCGCTATCTCCGCCTCCGCCACTATCCCCACCGCTGTCGCTGCTTCCGTGATCACTGCTCGAATGATGATGAGAGCCCGAAGAAGAATCTATATCGTGATGTTTGTGATCGTGATGGAGTCGGTGGTCGTGAGTGGGCCTGGTATGCGAGTCCGTCGAAAAGTCAGAGGTCATCATAGAAGAAGACGTAGCCGAGCTAGACGAATGATGATGCTGTCTGGACTGTCTGGAATGCCTTTTGCTGTCACTTTTGCTCTTAACCCGACCTGGCTCACTTCGAATGATGAGCCAGATCATCGCAAGGATAAAACCAAATACAAGTATGGGCTCAATAAGCCATCCCATAGGGTGATCATTCCTCTCAACTAAAATCGCTGTGTATATCTTATCGCAGAATGGATTCTTTTCCTATCCTGCTTTCCTGATTCAGGAAAAAAAGGGGTTGACGGAACATGCGATAGGTCTGTATACTGTGTATATTGATATATACAGTAATCACAGTGATCAAAACAAAAGCACAGTAAACCAGATGAAGGAAGACAGTTGAAAGGCAGGCATAGATATGGATGCATGGAAGCAAGCGTGGTGGCTAACCCGTAACGATTATAGTAAGGATAAGCTGCAGTGGTTATGGTCTGCCATATTTATGATCTACACAGGCAGTATGAGCGGCGTAATGCTGATTGGGCAGCAACAGAGTAATTTTATTAACCCGGTAGTAGATGCGTTTTTTCTCATTATGCTCCCGTTCCTAGGATTTCTTTTCAGCAGACGTTCCTTCCGCTACATACAAGAAGATTCCTACACACAGTTGCTCGCCTTTTATCGAAGGCTCCCGATTCCGAATGAAACTGTGATGTGGTCAAGACTGCAGCAATCTCTGATTGCATTCGCATATAATGGTTTTTTCTTCTACGGATCATTATATGCAGTCAGATTACACAAGGAAGGTTTCACATGGGATCAGTATTTAGCCTTTGCGCTGAGTTGCACAGGATATGGACTCCTGATTACGGGATTATATATTTACGGAGAGTTTCTCTTCAGTGGTAAAAAATATTTGATGCTTAGCTTCATGTTCTTACCGATGGCCGTTGTGATAGCTGTTCTGATCCGCCTCTCGGGTAATTATGGATTCTGGTATGTAATACACTACAGTAAACTGTGGGGCTTGTTATCTCCGATCATGTGGATTGCGGTGGTTGCAGGTTTGGCAACATTATGGGGGTTCAGTCGAGTGACGTTGAAGAAGCTTGCCGTGAGAGATCTGAGTTAGAAGGCAGCAGAATTAGTGATAAAAAGAATAAAGGATGAAACCGGCACGTTCAGGCAAGTGAGTGAAGTGTACCGGAGGGCGAGGTGCAAGATGTGAAGATACCCATTCAAATAAATGAGAATAGCGCTGAACCTTTGTATCACCAGATTGAGAACCAATTAAGGTCGTTAATTATAACGGGTCAACTGGGGGAGGGGACACATTTGCCGTCCATTCGTGAATTTGCCGGAGCGCTGAATTGCAGTGTAATTACGGTTAGACGGGTCTATCAGGATCTGGAGAATGAAGGCCTGCTTCGCACGAAGCAGGGGACAGGAACATTTGTGGCCCAGGTTGAGGCGGGAGAACGAGAGAACTACAGGCTGAAGGCAGCGGAGGAAGCGATGCAAGCTGCGGTGCAGTCGGGCAAAGCTGTAGGGTGCACAGAAGAGGAAATGGAAGTTTTGTTCCGGGAAGCCCTAAGAGCAAATTATTCGAAGTAAGGAGGGGGAGGTATGGTGGAACCTATAGCCGTTCAATTAAATGGTGTATCCAAGATGCGTAAACGCAGGGTTATTGGGCCGATTGATCTCACGATTCCGGAAGGATATGTGGTTGCCATTCTGGGGCATAACGGCTCTGGCAAAAGCACATTGCTTAACATGTTGCAACAAATTGTACTACCGGATAGTGGTGAGATCATATGGTTTGGACAGGAGAAGCATTCGGGGATACTCCCGATTGAGCTGAGACAACAGATTAGCTTTGTGGCAGATAACAGTGGTATTGAAGAGAATCGGATGACGCCGCAGGAGGCAGCCGATTTCAGATCACATTGGTACCCGAGGTGGGATATGAAGCTGTTCAAACAGCTTATGACAGACATGGATGTGCCAAGTGATGTGAAGCTGACCAAGATGTCCAAGGGAGAACGAAGGAAGTTTGAAATAGCCGCAGCACTTGCTGCACGTCCTAAACTGCTTCTTCTGGATGAACCTTCGTCCGGTCTTGATCCTTTTGCTTGGAAGGTAATGGTGGAGCAGTTCCGTGATTATATGGAAGGTGGAGACACAACCATTCTGATTGCCACGCATATTGCAGATGAAGTGAAGCGGCTGGCAGATTACATCGTGCTGATGCACCGCGGGCAGGTTCTGGGTATGGCAGAGAAAGACCTAGTGCTTGAGCAGTGGAAGGAGATCTGGTACGAAGGGGATTTGCGGCCCGAGAATATTCCTGGTGTAGTTGAATCTTTTCAGGAAGAGAATGGTCTGATCCGTGTGATTACAACCCGGGTGAGCGAAGCGCAGGAGAGGTTGGAGTTATCCAATCACCGGGTGCTCAAAATTCGCAATTTGGAACTGGGAGAAGTACTTGAATATTGGATTGCCGGGTATGCACCCGTACAGTGGAGATAACCGAAGGGAGACGATTCTGAATGAACCGATTGGAACTAAAGCAAGTCGTCAAACAGTACGCAGACAAAACAGCTGTCAATGGAGTTACGCTTAATGTAAAAGAGGGCGAGATTTACGGATTGCTTGGAGCGAACGGCGCCGGTAAAACAACAACGATGCGCATGGTGCTCGGTCTAATCCACCCGGATGGTGGTAACATTCTGTACAACGGGAAGCCATATAATACAGAGCTGCAACAGATTATGGGATATTTGCCCGAAGAACGCGGATTGTATCCCAAGGTAAAAGTTAGCGAACAGATTAATTACCTGGCACGCCTTCGCGGAATGAAAGCCAAGGATGCCGATGAGAGTCTGAAGTACTGGCTGAAGCGTTTCGAAGTGCCGGAGTACTATGATAAAAAAATCGAGGAATTATCCAAAGGAAACCAGCAGAAAATGGGCTTTATAGCCGCGGTGGTACATAGACCGCAGATTCTCATTCTGGATGAAGCCTTTAGTGGACTTGATCCAGTTAACGTAGAGTTGCTTAAATCAACGGTTAAAGAATTGCGTGATGAAGGTACAGCCATTTTGTTCTCTACACACCGGATGGAACATGTCGAGGAATTGTGTCGTCAGATCACGATACTTCATCGTTCTAACACGGTAGTGCAAGGTGAGATTAAGGAGATTAAGAGCCGTTATCCGCGTGAGCAAGTTTACCTCAGTACTCTTGGACAGGTAGAAGGACTTGAGCAGCTGGCAGGTGTGAAACGAGTGGAGCAAAACGAACGTGGATATCAGATTCAGGTCAGTGAGGTTGCAGCCGCTCAGGAGATTTTGAAAACGGCAATGGCACAGACCACCGTGGAGCATTTTGAGATCAAGGAACCAACGCTTAACCAAATCTTTATTCGTGAGGTAGGTGAGTCGAATGAATAAAATGGGCACAATTACAGGTTTCACGTTCAAAAACAAAGTAAAAACGAAGTCATTTATGGTTACTACCATTGTACTTGCACTTTTAATTTCGATTGGACTCAATGTTCCATATTTCATTACTTTATTCAATGGCGGACCAATTGGCGGCGGAGCTTCCGGTAAAAATCCTGTCAACATCGGTCTTCTGACAACGGAACAGCAGGATGTAGCACAGAAGCTGGAAGACTTCTCATCTGCTCAGGGAAATCAGGCGTATCGTTTCATCGTGAGTGGGGATAAGGACGAAGCTGCATTACAGGAAGATGCGAAGGCAGGCCTGATTGATGGTTATTTGAAACTTGAAACGGTAGTAGGACAGGAGTTCCCGAAGCCTGTTTTATATTCCACAGATGACATTTCACCTCAGATCACTACGGCTATTGAATCTGCTCTGCAAAGTGTGAAGCTGGATGTCGTAGTCAAGGATGTACTGACACCTGAACAGAAGGCGTTGATTACAACACCTGTGAAGCTGACTGCAGAGAGTCTAAGCGCCGATGATGGTGAGGCTGGAGCTGGTGCGGAAAAATCAATGAGTCCGATCAACTATATCGTTGTGTACTTGTTAATCATCTTGCTGTTCACATCTACGATGATGACAGGTAATATGATTGCTTCCGAGATCACAGCAGAGAAAAGCTCACGTATCATGGAGATTCTGATTACGAGTGTATCTCCACTCAGTCAAATGTTTGGTAAAATCATCGGTATCTTCATGGTAGGTATGTTACAGATCGGAATCTTCGGCGCAGTTATTGCGGGGAATATTCTATTACCGCACAACCGCGCAGTACTGGATGATTTCAATTTAAGTGTTAGCGACATTAATATCGCTGTAATTGTATATGGATTGATCTTCTATATCCTGGGTTACTTCCTGTACGCAGTGCTGTTCGCAGCCGTCGGTTCAATGGTCAGCCGTACGGAAGAGCTGGGGCAGGCAGTTCTGCCAATCACGATGCTGTCCCTGGTATCATTCTATATTGCACTCTTCAGCATCTCTGCACCGAATATTTTATTGCTCAAAGTTGCAAGCTTCATTCCGTTCACCTCGCCAACAGCGATTCTTGTACGGATCGGGGCAGGCGTTGCACCGACCTGGGAGATTCTAACGTCTCTTGCCATTCTGGCTGTATCCATTCTGGTCTTTGGCTGGCTCGCAGCTAAAATCTATCGCACGGGCGTACTGATGTACGGCAAACGTCCAACCTTCAAAGAGTTGTTTAAAGCGATGAAGGCGTACAAGATTTAATATTTCAAACGACGATTATGTTGTGCGTTGTCATAATTAGAAGTAGATCATGGCCTCCTGATGTTCAGGTGGCCATGATTCCTTTTTCGGATAAAGATGGAGTTGTTGGTCTGGATTCGTTTTAACGTTGGATAAAAGAATGGGTGCTACTCTACAATGGGTGCACCTTCTTTTTATTCGTAAGAAACAGGCCGGGGATAAAGATCAGTGCCAGAATGATCGCGGCTATAAGAAAACCGATATGGTACGCCTGCAATTGATTTGCAATGGATGGATGCAAACCTTGTATAGCTGTTGCAACAGCCGTCGCAATAATGGCTGAGCCGAAGCTTGAACCGAGGTTTTCAATGATATTTATTCCAACACCCGCCTCCGGAAGTTGCTTGTTGCCCAGTCCATTGTAGGCTTCGCTCATTAGTGGAAGACTAATGCCCCCAACGCTGGCACCGCGAATAAATAAGATTACTGAAATCCAGATCATACTTGTATGATCTGTGATGAAGATAAAAGGAATGGACCCAATAAGGGAAAGGAAGAGACTGACGATCAGCACATTTTTTGCACCAATGCTGTCGATCATTTTTCCAATGAAAGGCCGAGTAATCAGCATACCAACGCCTTGAGGAATGAGTGCAACTGCTGTTTCAATGGCTGTGAAGTGTCGAAAGGTTTGAAAGAACAGAGGGAGTATTAACAACGGACCCATGATGGCGATATTCGCGAAGAATAGCCCGGCACTTGAGGCTGCAAAGTTCTTATGGGTGAACAAATTCAGGGGCAGAACGGTTTGATTCCTTTTAATACGATTATAAACGAGATATAAGAGAGCCGAAGCGAGGCCTATCCCCATCCACAAGATGGTCTCCTGATTGTTGAAAGTGGCATAATCCGCTGCTTTGGTGATTCCGTATATTAAAGCTATGCTCATAATGGATAAAACGATAATTCCGAATAGATCGAGCTTGCTTTCTTTGTTAAAAGGCTCGTAGTTTGGAATCTTTCTGATCATTAGTGGTGCAGAGATCAATACAACGAACACGTTAATGAAAAAGATCCACGGCCAAGATGCGACTTGAACAATGAACCCTCCGAGGATGGGTCCCAAAATAGGACCAAAGATCATAGGAGTGCTTACAATCGCCATGACTCTGCCTAAGTACTCTTGTCCGGTTGTCTTAACCAAGAGGGTGAACATGAGGGTGGTAATGACTCCGGCACTAAATCCCTGAAGCAAACGGAAGAAGATAAAACTGGATATATCCCAGCTAACACCAATTAGTAAAGAGATTACGCCAAAAGCAATGACCGCTCCAATGAAGACCTTTTTGCTATTAAATTGATTCATAAGCCAACCAGATACCGGAACTGCAATGGCAAGGGCTAAAATATATCCTGTAATGGCCCATTGAACGGTGCTTAATGTGGTATGAAAATCTTTTGTGAGTTGACTTACAGCGATATTCACCATTGTAGAATCTAACATAGGAGCGATTGCTCCAAGAGCAATGGCCCAAGCGGTAATCAGGATATGTCTAGGTATGCCGGTTTCTTTTGCTTTGTTTGTACGCATATTACACTCCTTTAATCAATATTGTTTCCTCGTCAACCAAAATTCTACCCACTTTTAGTTTCCTTGTCAACAATAAAAAAGGTGTAAAAAAAGCATCCATATCTCTTTAGAGAAGGTTGCTCTTGGTTTTATTCTTAATTTATAGTTGTTTCACTTCATTATATCTAAACCTTGTTTCTTTATTTCGGTGTCCAAATGTTTACTGTACAGTTCAATGAAGTTCAGCATGTGATCGAATTGCTCTTCCGTTACATGCTTGAATACGGATTCATCTCTTTCCTGAAACTCTTTATGCAGTTTCTCGTGAATGTCAAATACGACTCTGCCTTGCTGGGTGAGTTTAAAAAAGACTTCTTTCTTGTTATTCGTTTTCTGATAGTCTTCAATCAGGCCTTTTTCAATGAGTTTCTTCGTTAATTTACTTATAGCGCCCTTGGTCATATACATGGACTCCGCCAGCTTGGTTACATTGGAATCTACATTTTTCTCTATAAATTCAATGCAATGGACTTCAGAAGGCTTGTACCCTTGAAGACTGCTTTCCATCTTCGATTTATTAATCCAGACTAACTTGTTAAATAAGTCCCTGAAATTCAGCATAACCTGTTCTTGCTTGTTCATGGTTAGTCACCCCATACGAGTAATATGATAAAGTGAGACAGAACATAGAAGCACCATCTTACATAGTAGTACGTGAATTAATATCACTAACAACGTTTATCTCCTACGATAAACTATAACCTTTTATAAGGTGAAATCAAATGATGGGATTCTGGGAGTCATAATTAGTGAATGTATTTTCAAAATGGATGGGACATGTAACTGAAATAGGTGCCACTCGGCAATGGAGTGGCACCTATTTATCTTTGATTTGATGAATTGATCCGATTAATTAAAGCAAGCACGATTTGCTAACTAGACTGCATTCCTTTTAAAAATACAATCTATTTAGGGAATTCAATATAACTACAATAGTTAGAGCCTGTATATAGGGTCTGAGCTGCAATCTTGTATTTGGATGTGGAAGCCCAAGGTTCTTTCACATTGGAATGTACATGGTAAGCAGGAAAATTAGAAGAAGATACTTCTGCTCGAATAAAAGAACCTTTTTGCAGTTCCCACGCTGTTGGCCACATCTCTATAATGACCTGTACAGGTTGGTTGGGTGTATAATCCACGGGTTGATCAATGTTATTCCGATATCTCAGAGAAGTTATGCCATCGACGATATTAAAACTTTGACCATCCGGAAATACCTCGCAGATCTTCACACTAAAAGCCGTATCCTCCGCATCTGTACTAACCTCTAAGCACACTTTAATACCGCCTGTTATTTGTGTATTTTCATCCAGTACAGCAGAGTCAAACCTCAGGACATCTTGGCGATCAGAAAAGTCAGGTTGGGCCAAACTACCATGTGGTGCACCCTTAAACGAAGGCATGATCCATGCGAGTAAGGCACTTCCTCCATGGGTAGGTACGGGGGAGGAAGGATCGTATACATACTTCACTGTTGACGGTTGCGATGGCTTGTCGGTTAGTTGCTGTTCAGGATTATTTGAAAAGTACAAACGCCAGGTTGTATCCTGATCCGTTATGGACTGACGTTCTTCCCACCGAGAAGCTCCAATACGATAAAAGGAAATTGGGCTGAATGTGCCAGGGTTCCCTTTTAAATGTATATCAAACCATTCCAAGGCCGCTTTTATTCGAAAAGCTCCCAGAAGGTTAGCATCAGGATACGTTCGTTCACCTGGTGAATTCCCGACATGATCCCAAGGGCCGACTACAAATCTGCTTTTACGTTTTACGTGATCTTGAAGCAGGTTGTAGCCTTTGAAGGCTCCCTCCAGATGATGGTCAAACCATCCCTCTACCATAAACACTGGAATATTGATCTTGGCAGGAATATTTAACAGCTCTGCCCATATTCCATCCTGCCAGTATTTTGATTCACGGCTCGTCTCTGAAATATAGCTTTGGTAGAAGGGAAGGGTACGGCCCAAAAGTTTCTCGTCTGCTTGGTTATGAGGCAGAATGCTGAGAGAGTCTTGATACAGCTCGCCTGCATCGGTCGTCGTTTCAACCCCGGAATTCGCAAACGCCCAGGACGTATATATGTCATGCCGAAACATACCGTTCATATACATCTGTCCGTAGCGATCCACTCCAAAAAGATCTAGAAATACGGTTTTGACTTCTTTAGGAAACGAATCAGCGATAATCCAGGTTGTAAATGAACAGTACGATTGGCCGAAGAGTGCAATGTTTCCATTTTGGAAAGATTGCTGGACTAGCCATTCCAATGTATCAATGCCATCTTCACGTTCATTCACAAAGGGAGACCACTCCCCTTCGGAAAGTCCTGTTCCTCTACAGGATTGAATAACTAGAACATAACCATGCCTGACGAATTGTGTATAGGTTGCTTCAAGCAAGTCTTGGTTATTGGGATAGGGATTACGTACGAGAATGCATGGCCAAGAATCACCTTGATTAGGCCGGTAAATCCTAGTATGAAGCTGAACGCCATCTCGCATCGAAACCATGGCTTCACTCATACCGTGGATTTCATATTTGCAAGGTGGGTTTTCCTGTTCGATCGTTTTAGTTAAACCTTCCCATTGGGGATTTACTTGGAATGATCTCATTTTTTTACACCTTCTAACGAATTTATTATGTGGTCATTCTTTTTCTGAATTGAATAGCAAATGCAAGGCAAAGGAAACCAATTGTATACGCTACCACGTTCAAAATCAATGAGGCTGAGTAGGAATGGGTTTGATCAAACATCGATCCATGTATATATACAGAAACAGCATTGGCAAATGCACCGAACATGAGAATAATAGAAAGGATTTGACTATAGTCTTTCGTTCCGAAAGATCCGCGAATCAATAGAGGGATTGCAGTAAGTACGATGGCTTGTCCCATCCCGCTCAGAAATCCAGAACCATTCAAAAAGACTACATTGTTGAATACGCCTGTACTATACCATCCAGAAGCTCCAAGGAGCGTGAAAATAAGTAGTACGATGACGGGTTTAACATGATCCAACATAAAGCCCATAAGCAGTTTACCAATGGCGGCTCCAATAAGCAGGGCGGACATCACACTTGCACCTACTTGTAAACTGAAGTTTAAGCTTTGAATAAGTGCCGGTACATGTTGTGCCAGAGAGCCAGCTGCCTGAAAACAGATAATAGCTATGATAAAGCTGTAAAAGATAGGTGTGCGGGATGCCTCTTTTATCGACAGACCGTTCGCTTCCACATTGTTGACTGCTTGATTTGATTCTGCTGCTGTATGGTTCGTTTCTGCACCATAAGGAAGCAAACCGTTTTCAGGTTTGAATTTCATCAGAAGGGCAGTCGGTAAAAGCACGACAAGACATATAATGCCTACGATGATATAAGTTGTTCTCCATCCGTGTTCAAGAATTAAATGACTGATTATAGGATTAAAGAACGAGCCTCCGACAGCGGTCAGCGCACCTGTAATTCCAAACAAAATCCCCAGCTTTTTCTCGAACCAGTTACCTAGCAAAATGGGGATGGAGATGACAATGGAGATACTCTGCATGACTCCCAAGACAACTTTGATCCCGTAGAAAGGAGTGACGCTTTGAATGAATGAACATGCTATAAAACAAAGGCCGGTTATTCCGAAAGACAGACTGAGCAGCAGTTTGGTATTGACCTTTTTAAACACTGTACCAGCAAATAATAAAGAAACTGCACCGGCAATCCCGCCAAAGGTTGCGTTGAGAGCGATTTCAGCACGCGTCAAATTTAAATCTGTGCTCATCCCTCCCCAGAATAAACCGGCTGTATTGATTGTTAATCCGAAACCAACGAAGGATATAATACAGCATCCCAAAAAAATGACCCAAGCATAGTGAATTTTCATATTGTCCCCCCTGATGTGTACACACCCCTATCATTCCACTATATGGAATGGCATTCAACTTAATGAGTGGAATTGAATTATCATTCCGTATAATGGAATGGTGTTCTTGAATGTGGAATGGGTGTGTTGTATGATTGGAATAGTAGCATACGCTTACATTATAATCAAGATAAAGATTAACGATGAAAGGTGCCTTATTAATGACCAATAAATCTAACGTAACTTTGAAAACATTAACCATTATGAAGGCTTTCATTGATGGACAAGCGGTATGGGGAGTCAATGATCTTGCACGATATCTGGAAAGTCCACCTAGTTCCATACACCGTATTTTAAAGACATTAAAAGAAGAGAACATTTTACAGACTATCCCCGAAACGAATAAGTACACGATTGGGAATGAGTGGGTACGACTTTCATCATTTATTAGTGCTAATTTTGGATTGAAATCCGTAGCTGAACCTTACCTTAAGACCTTGTCGCATGAAGTGGGACAGTCCGTGTATTTGGCACAATATCAAGAGCAGTATCAGAAGCTATCATTCATTTTAGGTATTCATAGTTCCAACATTCTTCAGTATCGCCTGGAGCTCGGAGTGCTTCAACCCATTCATATTGGAGCCAGCGGGAAAGCAATTTTAGCATTTTTAACAGATGAACAAATTAAGGAAGTGTTAAATCAGGAAAGTGTGCCATTAGATGAAGCAAAGCAAATTATGGTGGAGATCGAGAGGATCAGAAGTGAAGGATACTCCTATACGTTCAGTGAACGTAAAAATGAGTCGATCGGATTCGGTGCTCCTATCTTTGATGCCGCGCACAATGTAGTCGGAAGCATTATTTTCGCAATCCCTTTGAGCCTGTATAAAGAGGAAGAGAAGAGTGTTATGATCGACAAAATTTTAGAGACATCCAAAGAAATTTCATATCATCTTGGACAAGTAAGATAAAAAAGTAGATGGTCTATCAGATTGCCAAGAAACTGAACATTCCAATGCATACAATCTGGCGTGCATGTTAATTATAACCTTTAATAATGAAGTTATGTCATCCGAGGAATATGGACTTCATTTGGAAAGGAGCATGCGACGTGCCTGATTGGTTAGAGGTTATTATACGAACGATTTCTGCGGTAACTATGCTGTTTCTCATTACGAAGATTTTAGGTAAGCGGCAGATCTCTGAACTCTCCTTGTTTGAATATATAACGGGTATCACGCTCGGGAACCTGGTAGGTTACATCTCTTTGGATACCGACACAAGCTGGTATTTGGGCTTTCTTGCTGTGCTGGTGTGGGTTTCTTTCTCGGCAGGTGCAGAGTATCTAACGATGAAAAGTAAAAAGTTCCGAGATATTGTGGATGGAAAATCAACGATCCTTGTTGAAAATGGAGCTGTTATTCAGAAAAATCTGAAAAAGGAACGACTGACGATTGATGAGTTTTTGGAACAGCTTCGTAAGAAAGATGTTTTTCGGGTGGCCGATGTGGAATTTGCGGTAATGGAACAGAGCGGAGATATCAGTGTGTTATTAAAAAAGGAATATCAACCGCTCACCGCAGACATGCTGGGGTATCGTCTTGCTTCGGAAAAAGAACCGCGAACGATCATTATGGATGGTCGCATTCTACCTGAAACTTTAAATTCTGCTGCAGTGAGTGAGGATTGGGTCAAAAAAGAACTGCGTAAGCTAGATCTGACCTTAAGCCAAGTTTCGATCGGTCAGGTGGATAGTAAAGGAGAACTGACCGTGCAGACCGGAACGGAGGCTTTGCCCAAACCAGCCAAATCAAATCCAAATGATCAGATCAAAGACCTGGTACAACGATTGCAGGACGATTTAATTATGAGAAAACAACTTGCAGCGAATGACAAAGATCGTCTTAAATATCAGGAGGCGTTAGATCAATTTCAAACGGCAATGCATGCTTATCAAAAAACGAATCCGTCGTGAAAAGGTACATAACAAAACCATTTGAAACCCTGGCTAAAGCCAGGGCTTTTTTTATAAACTATAGTAATCTATGAATATTTGGAAAATTTCCTGGAACGAACTTCACATTAGAACGTAATATAGAAGGTGAAAGTGATCTCGTTGATCTTTGTCTACATCAAAAGTGTAGAAATTAGAAGAAGAAGGGAAATACATAATATATGAAGCAATGGAAACACGTACTCTTATCTCTTACCGTCTCAGTAGGATTGCTCGCATCAGCAGTTCCGGCAATGGCTGCTCCGCAAGACACGGCTGTTAAAATCGATAATAAAGCTGTTACATACACTGCGGGTGCACCAATTGTTGAAAAAGGAACGACTCTCGTTCCACTCCGTACAACGCTGGATGCACTTGATGCCAAACTGGCGGGTACAACCGATGACAGTATCACAGCAATCGTCAATGGCAAGACCATAACGCTGAAAAGCAAACTTGTTCGCATCAATGGTGTTACTTACGCACCAATTCGTATCGTTGGCGATGCCGCAGGGTATGAGGTTCGTTGGGATAAGGCTACAAGAACTGTGTTGCTCGTATCCAAGGGTGACGGCACGGTTGAAACCGCTCAAAACGGTGGACGCGGCTTCATGTGGGAAGTGCAGAATAACGGAAATACCGTATATCTGGTAGGGTCGATGCATGTAGCAGACAAAAGTTTTTACCCATTGCGTCCTGAATTTGAAGAGGCGTTTGCTGAAGCTGACTATCTTGGTGTAGAAATAGATCTGAGTAAAGCGGCAGACGAAGAACAACAGAAGCTGGTGTTAAGTATGGGTTCATATCAGGATGGCACAACGTTGAAGGATCATATTTCCAGTGAGACATACAGCAAGCTTGGTGATATTTTGAAGAAAAAGGGGTTAGAGCCTAATGCGCTGGATGCATTTAAGCCTTGGGTGGTGGAAACTACGCTGGGAAGTCTGAAGATGTCATCAGTTGGACTGGAAGCAACGTCCGGTGTAGATTTGTATTTTATTCAAAAAGCGATTGAGCGTAAAATCCCTGTCATTGAACTTGAATCCTACCAGTCTCAATTAGGAATGTTCGATAATTTCTCAAAAGAATTACAGGAAAAAACATTGCGTTCCACAATCGATAACTTCGATGTACTGGACAATTCCGCGAATCAGATGGCTGAGATGTGGAAAACAGGTAATGACGAGCAATTGCTGGAGTTGACCAACACCTTCTCCGATGATGAAGAGTATAACAAAGCGATGTTGATAGACCGCAATATCGGTATGGCCGACAAGATCGATGGTTACCTGAAAAACGGCAAAGGCGAAGAGTACTTTATCGTAGTTGGAGCAGCACACTATTTAGGGGATCACGGGGTTGTGAAGTTGCTAGAGGATAAAGGATATAAGGTAGAGCGCAAGTAAGGTGAAAACAGTTAGGTAAGGTATCTAATGGTTTATTCTTTATGGTTCATCTTAGTTGTTTCAATAAAAGGAATGCACGTAGTAGCCCTTTCAGACGCTTAGTTTGAAAGGGTTTCTTTCTATGAATAGGCGTCTTTATTATCTAATGATAATTGGTCGGTTACAGTTGGTGGAGAGTGAGGGTGGTGATAGACTGTGCTAATCTTTAGCTTGATATTCATTTGGATAAAAGTGGATAAATAAATTTAATAAATAAAACTTTACAAGTGGAGTCGATACGTGGTATATTCTTATTCCGGCCAAGAAAACACAGCTTACACGGTGCGGCAAGCCATTGAAACAAGCTTCGAAAGAAACTTGAAAAAAAGAGCTTGCAAAGTTGGTTCGGACATGGTATTATATAAGAGTTGCTGAAACGAACTGGTTTCGGTAGCGAGGTCAAGTTTGATCTTTGAAAACTGAACAACGAGTGAGTATGGATCTTGCTTGCAAGATCAAAAATGAGATTTTTTAATCTCGTCAGATTCAAAATGAGCTTATCGCTCTTTTCAATACCCCGATGAGTTACACAGCGTTTAACGACGCTGACGAAATTCATCTTTATTGGAGAGTTTGATCCTGGCTCAGGACGAACGCTGGCGGCATGCCTAATACATGCAAGTCGAGCGGACTTGAAGAGAAGCTTGCTTCTCTGATGGTTAGCGGCGGACGGGTGAGTAACACGTAGGCAACCTGCCCTCAAGCTTGGGACAACTACCGGAAACGGTAGCTAATACCGAATACTTGTTTTCTTCGCCTGAAGAGAACTGGAAAGACGGAGCAATCTGTCACTTGGGGATGGGCCTGCGGCGCATTAGCTAGTTGGTGAGGTAACGGCTCACCAAGGCGACGATGCGTAGCCGACCTGAGAGGGTGATCGGCCACACTGGGACTGAGACACGGCCCAGACTCCTACGGGAGGCAGCAGTAGGGAATCTTCCGCAATGGGCGAAAGCCTGACGGAGCAATGCCGCGTGAGTGATGAAGGTTTTCGGATCGTAAAGCTCTGTTGCCAGGGAAGAACGCTTGAGAGAGTAACTGCTCTCAAGGTGACGGTACCTGAGAAGAAAGCCCCGGCTAACTACGTGCCAGCAGCCGCGGTAATACGTAGGGGGCAAGCGTTGTCCGGAATTATTGGGCGTAAAGCGCGCGCAGGCGGTCATGTAAGTCTGGTGTTTAATCCCGGGGCTCAACCCCGGATCGCACTGGAAACTGTGTGACTTGAGTGCAGAAGAGGAGAGTGGAATTCCACGTGTAGCGGTGAAATGCGTAGAGATGTGGAGGAACACCAGTGGCGAAGGCGACTCTCTGGGCTGTAACTGACGCTGAGGCGCGAAAGCGTGGGGAGCAAACAGGATTAGATACCCTGGTAGTCCACGCCGTAAACGATGAGTGCTAGGTGTTAGGGGTTTCGATACCCTTGGTGCCGAAGTTAACACATTAAGCACTCCGCCTGGGGAGTACGGTCGCAAGACTGAAACTCAAAGGAATTGACGGGGACCCGCACAAGCAGTGGAGTATGTGGTTTAATTCGAAGCAACGCGAAGAACCTTACCAGGTCTTGACATCCAACTAACGAGGCAGAGATGCGTTAGGTGCCCTTCGGGGAAAGTTGAGACAGGTGGTGCATGGTTGTCGTCAGCTCGTGTCGTGAGATGTTGGGTTAAGTCCCGCAACGAGCGCAACCCTTATATTTAGTTGCCAGCACTTCGGGTGGGCACTCTAGATAGACTGCCGGTGACAAACCGGAGGAAGGTGGGGATGACGTCAAATCATCATGCCCCTTATGACCTGGGCTACACACGTACTACAATGGCCGGTACAACGGGCTGCGAAATCGCGAGATGGAGCCAATCCCAACAAAGCCGGTCTCAGTTCGGATTGCAGGCTGCAACTCGCCTGCATGAAGTCGGAATTGCTAGTAATCGCGGATCAGCATGCCGCGGTGAATACGTTCCCGGGTCTTGTACACACCGCCCGTCACACCACGAGAGTTTATAACACCCGAAGTCGGTGGGGTAACCGCAAGGAGCCAGCCGCCGAAGGTGGGATAGATGATTGGGGTGAAGTCGTAACAAGGTAGCCGTATCGGAAGGTGCGGCTGGATCACCTCCTTTCTATGGAGAATCGTCTTCTGCAATGAAGACATTCAAAACTAAAATCTAGCCAGGTCGGCTAGTTACTCACTCGTTGCTCAGTTTTGAGAGCTCAAACTCTCAAAACTTCTCGTTTGTTCGACCGACACATCCGTGAACGGCCCGAAACCAAACGATTTGTTCTTTGAAAACTAGATATCGAAACGAAACAAACGCGAATTAGAACATTCCTTTAAGCTGATCTTGTGTAAACAAGTGAAGTGTTTTATAAGGTAGATTGCTGGAGCGAGTGATCGAAATGGAACGACTTTTGGCTTTGCGCAAGCAAACCAAGGGAAGTGACAGCTCGAACACGAGCGCAATGGTTAAGCTACTAAGAGCACACGGAGGATGCCTAGGCGCTAGGAGCCGATGAAGGACGTGGCGAACAACGAAACTGCCTCGGGGAGCTGTAAGCAAGCTTTGATCCGGGGATGTCCGAATGGGGAAACCCAGCTGGGGTAATTTCCAGTTACTCATAACTGAATACATAGGTTATGTAGAGGCATACCAGGGGAACTGAAACATCTAAGTACCCTGAGGAAGAGAAAACAATAGTGATTCCGTCAGTAGCGGCGAGCGAACGCGGAGAAGCCCAAACCAAGGAGCTTGCTCTTTGGGGTTGTGGGACGTCTCACATGGAGTTACAAAGGAACCGGTTAAGCGAAGAGGTCTGGAAAGGCCCGCCAAAGAAGGTAAAAGCCCTGTAATTGAAAGTCTGTTCCCTCCGAGACGGATCCCGAGTAGTGCGGGGCACGTGAAACCCCGTATGAATCCGGCAGGACCATCTGCCAAGGCTAAATACTTCCTAGCGACCGATAGTGAAGCAGTACCGTGAGGGAAAGGTGAAAAGCACCCCGGAAGGGGAGTGAAATAGAACCTGAAACCGTGTGCTTACAAAAAGTCAGAGCCCGTTTTAGGGGTGATGGCGTGCCTTTTGTAGAATGAACCGGCGAGTTACGTTCCCGTGCAAGGTTAAGGTGAAGAGCCGGAGCCGCAGCGAAAGCGAGTCTGAATAGGGCGACTATAGTACGTGGACGTAGACCCGAAACCGGGTGATCTACCCCTGTCCAGGGTGAAGGTGCGGTAACACGCACTGGAGGCCCGAACCCACGCATGTTGAAAAATGCGGGGATGAGGTGGGGGTAGCGGAGAAATTCCAATCGAACTCGGAGATAGCTGGTTCTCCCCGAAATAGCTTTAGGGCTAGCCTCGGAAAACAGAGTCGTGGAGGTAGAGCACTGATTGGGTGCGGGGCCCGCAAGGGTTACCAAGCTCAGTCAAACTCCGAATGCCATAGACTTACTTCCGGGAGTCAGACAGTGAGTGCTAAGATCCATTGTCAAAAGGGAAACAGCCCAGACCATCAGCTAAGGTCCCCAAGTGTGTGTTAAGTGGGAAAGGATGTGGAGTTGCACAGACAACCAGGATGTTGGCTTAGAAGCAGCCACCATTGAAAGAGTGCGTAATAGCTCACTGGTCGAGTGACTCTGCGCCGAAAATGTAACGGGGCTAAACACACCACCGAAGCTATGGCTTGATGCTTGCATCAGGGGTAGGGGAGCGTTGTATAAGGGTTGAAGGTGTACCGTAAGGAGCGCTGGACATTATACAAGTGAGAATGCCGGTATGAGTAACGAAAAGATCAGTGAGAATCTGATCCGCCGAAAGCCTAAGGGTTCCTGAGGAAGGCTCGTCCGCTCAGGGTAAGTCGGGACCTAAGGCGAGGCCGAAAGGCGTAGTCGAAGGACAACAGGTCGAAATTCCTGTACCACCGTAAATCGTTACGAGCGATGGGGGGACGCAGTAGGGTAGTGACGCAGGCTGATGGATGCCTGTCCAAGCAGTAAGGCTGGTTAGTAGGCAAATCCGCTAACCGTAAGGCTGAGCTGTGATGGGGAGTGAAAATTACAGTAGCGAAGGTCATGATCTCACACTGCCAAGAAAAGCCTCTAGCCAGATGAAGGTGCCCGTACCGCAAACCGACACAGGTAGGCGAGAAGAGAATTCTAAGGCGCGCGGAAGAACTCTCGTTAAGGAACTCGGCAAAATGACCCCGTAACTTCGGGAGAAGGGGTGCCCCGGTAGTGTGAATAGCACGAGGGGGCCGCAGTGAAAAGGCCCAAGCGACTGTTTAGCAAAAACACAGGTCTGTGCGAAGCCGTAAGGCGAAGTATACGGGCTGACGCCTGCCCGGTGCTGGAAGGTTAAGGGGAGTGGTTAGGGAGTAATCCCGAAGCTGTGAACCGAAGCCCCAGTAAACGGCGGCCGTAACTATAACGGTCCTAAGGTAGCGAAATTCCTTGTCAGGTAAATTCTGACCCGCACGAATGGCGTAACGACTTGGGCGCTGTCTCAACGAGAGATCCGGTGAAATTTTAATACCTGTGAAGATGCAGGTTACCCGCGACAAGACGGAAAGACCCCATGGAGCTTTACTGCAGCTTGATATTGAATTTGGGTACGATCTGTACAGGATAGGTGGGAGCCTTTGAAGCGTGAGCGCCAGCTTGCGTGGAGGCACCGTTGGGATACCACCCTGATCGTATCTAGGTTCTAACCTGGTACCGTAAACCGGTGCGGGGACAGTGTCAGGTGGGCAGTTTGACTGGGGCGGTCGCCTCCTAAAGAGTAACGGAGGCGCCCAAAGGTTCCCTCAGAATGGTTGGAAATCATTCGAAGAGTGCAAAGGCATAAGGGAGCTTGACTGCGAGACCTACAAGTCGAGCAGGGACGAAAGTCGGGCTTAGTGATCCGGTGGTACCGCATGGAAGGGCCATCGCTCAACGGATAAAAGCTACCCTGGGGATAACAGGCTTATCTCCCCCAAGAGTCCACATCGACGGGGAGGTTTGGCACCTCGATGTCGGCTCATCGCATCCTGGGGCTGAAGTAGGTCCCAAGGGTTGGGCTGTTCGCCCATTAAAGCGGTACGCGAGCTGGGTTCAGAACGTCGTGAGACAGTTCGGTCCCTATCTGTCGTGGGCGTAGGAAATTTGAGAGGAGCTGTCCTTAGTACGAGAGGACCGGGATGGACGTACCGCTGGTGTACCAGTTGTTCCGCCAGGAGCACCGCTGGGTAGCTATGTACGGACGGGATAAGCGCTGAAAGCATCTAAGCGTGAAGCCCCCCTCAAGATGAGATTTCCCAGTATGTAAGACCCCTTGAAGACGACGAGGTAGATAGGCTGGGGGTGGAAGTGCAGCAATGCATGGAGCTGACCAGTACTAATCGGTCGAGGGCTTATCCAATAGCAAGTTTTAAATCGCGTGCGTTTCGTTTCGAATCTAGTTTTCAGAGAACAACACTCTGAATGGTGAAATGAAAATCGGTACATCACGGAATGTGTGTATGATTTTCAATTCCAAAATGGATATGGAAGAAGCTATGCTTCGACCAATCGCGTTTGGTGGCGATGGCGGAGGGGTTCCACACGTACCCATCCCGAACACGACCGTTAAGCCCTCTAGCGCCGATGGTACTTGGACCGCAGGGTCCTGGGAGAGTAGGACGCCGCCAAGCAAAGCAAAGACACACTTGATGAAAATCAGGTGTGTCTTTTTTGTGTCTTGCACAGAATGGTACTGAGCCCCTGACCCTGGCGTTCTCTTTTGGAGAACTACGCCGGGGTTAGGGGCCAGTGTTTAATATCGTGACGGTGGGGTGAAAATACAGCGAACGTTATGTTTGTTTTTAAACCATAATATTTATTTTGCCTGTAACAGATTGAGCCGCTCGGTCAAGGAGCGTTTGCGATAATAGAGTGCTATCGTGATTAGAACAATCATTTCAGATAAAGGTACAGCCAGCCATACCCCAGTAACACCCAGGAACGAAGGGAGAATAGCAATCAAAGCAATCATGATAATCATCTCGCGTGCGGCTGTAATCCAGATCGCCATTTTAGCGTTACCCATGGACTGGAAGTACGTGCTCATGACAAAGTTTACTCCCATGAATACATAAGCAATGGTGAAAATACGCAAACCGTAGACGGCGTTATCAGTTACACTGCTACTGAAGTTACCAAAGATTTGCACAAAATAAGGTGCTCCAACTTGAACGATGAGAAGCAGAACCACACCGCAGGTTAAGGCTGTTTTGACGGCAATACGAATCGTTTCCTGCACTTGTTCTGCTCGCTGTGCACCATGATAATAACTGATTAGGGGCTGCGCAGCAGAAGCCAGACCAAGGAATGCCATTAAGACAACCCCGTGGATGTAATTTAAAACCGTAAACGAGGCAACACCATCCGTACCTCCAATCCGTTCCGTTGAGATGTTATGTGAGACCGAAAAGACGGACATACCGAGTTCAGCCAGGAAGCTGGGAAAGCCAATAAGTGCGATCATGCAAAGCAATTTGGTACTCCATGTGAACCTTGTGAACGTAAGATTATTGGACTTTTTGAAAAAATGACTGAACAGCACGAGCAGTGCCAAAGCGGCTGAAACAATCGTGCCAAGTGCAACCCCGCGTACTCCCCACTCCAGCACATATAACGTAATATAATTGATGACAATGTTAGCTACAGCAAAGGTAATCTGGGCATACATTGAGGTGTTTGGACCGCCATCGTTGCGAACAAAAACGGATAAAGCATTTTCGATCGTAAAAACAAACCCGAAAAGTAACATGATATTCATATAGTCGGATGCGAAGGGAAAAGTATCTGCATTTGCACCCAATGCATATACGAGTTTATCTTTGAATGTGAAGGCCGTGTAACCAATAACCACTGTGACCAGCGAAATGAGAATAATGGATTTGGTAAACACTTCTTTGGCCTTCTGATTTTCTTTCCTGCCCATATGATTAGAGTATAACGTAGCTCCGCCCATGCCGATCCATAGAGACATTGCCACGAACAGGGTGTAGACAGGGGAAGCGATGCCGATGCCTGCCATAGCGGTTGACCCCAGTTTATGCCCAACCATAATGCCGTCGATAATAAAGTTAAATGCGATGACCAGCATCCCCAGAACAGAGGGCACCAGATAGCTGATAAAAGCTTTGCCTACCGTTTGCCTCTCAAGTGGATGTGTCCAATTTGTACTCATAATGACCTCCGTTAGTAAGTTTAAAAAGTTTATACCTATATATTATACTGAACGTTCGTTCTGTATAATAACACGAGTACAATTCAAATGGCAACTTTTCCGAAATTCATACCGTTTATTTGATAGAGTATGAGAGAAGACCGGGGAGGGAGGTAAGATCACATGAAACAAAATAAATACGATGATAAGGCATTTTTTCAGAATTATAGTAAGATGGCTCGCTCCGTTGAAGGGTTAGATGCAGCTGGGGAATGGCATGAATTACAAACCTTATTACCCGATTTAAAGGATAAGCGAGTACTTGATTTGGGTTGCGGTTTTGGCTGGCATTGCCGATATGCGCGTGAACAACAGGCGAGTTCTGTCATCGGTGTAGACTTATCCGAAAATATGCTGCGGCGTGCGCGTGAACTGACGAATGATCTACAGATTGAGTATCGGCAGACGGCCATCGAAGATATTCATTTTGACCAGAATCAGTTCGATGTGGTTATTAGCTCGCTTGCTCTGCATTACATTAAACATTTGCATGACGTGTATCGTAAAATCAATCATTGTCTAGTCACAGGTGGAACGTTCATTCTATCTGTTGAACATCCGATATTCACCGCTCGTGCGGAGCAAGATTGGCATTATGATGCTCAAGGGGAGAAACTGCATTGGCCTGTGGATCATTATCATGAGCAAGGACAGCGGATCGCAAACTTTTTGGATCATGATGTGGTGAAGTATCATCGGACGATGGCTACACATCTGAATGAATTGATTGGTGCGGGGTTCATCATTCAACAAGTGGCAGAATCCAAACCTTCTTTGGAGATGATGGAGCAGGTCCCAGGGATGTCTGATGAGAATCGAAGACCGATGTTTCTGATGATTGTAGCAATGAAGAAATAATGATGAATCTTATATGTACATTATTCAGCGTTTTACGATGGCGTGTTCAGTGTATCTGGACATGCTGTTTTTTGTTTTTTTGCTAAAGTATAAAGAATATTGTGTAAATTAGGGAACCGGATGACATTCCGTTTAGTCGTATTAAGTGAGGTGAACATTCGTTGGACTATTCGTTTCTGGCAGAGGCCGAGACCATCAACAATGACACACTTGCCAGCCTGATGCATGATTACGGCAATGATGTGTGGAATTATGTTTATTTTTTAACTAGAAATACGGAGCAAGCAGATGATTTGTCACAGGAAGTGTTTGTCCGGGCATACACAGGAATCGCGAACTATCGGGGAGATTGCTCGATCAAAACATGGCTTCTAACAATTACGAGGAACACAACGTTTACATACCGAAAGTCGAGGTTTTTCCGAAGCAGCTTATGGGGAGAAACGTTGTCGTTAGAGTCAGATCAAGGAGATCAATCCGGATCAAGAAAAACGATGCGAGAACGATCAGCTTATCCATCTGCCGAGATAGAAGTGATTCGTAAAGTACATATCAATGAAATTTGGGATATCGTGCTGGCACTACCGGAGAAGTTTCGGGAGATCCTTCTGTTGCATCTGAGGTATGAACTTACAACGGTGGAGATCGCAGATATGTTACGAATTAGCCAAGGAACCGTGAAATCACGGCTATTCCGGGCTAAGGATAAGGTTCGAAAGCAGTGGGAGGAGAGAAGCGAATGAAACATGAGGATGATCAATGGGAAAAGGAAATCCGTAAAGGGCCGTTTGCAACGTCTCCTTTTACTGAAGATCACAAGCGTAAGGTGCTACAGCAGGTGCAGCGGATACGAACGGTAAGCAGTAAGGAAGAGGAAATGAGTGAAATGAGCCCTTTAGAGTCGTCATTGGAGCGATCTGGTTCACACTTTGATTTATCCAGGAGATACACAGATCCAGACACAAATACAGTTAATAATAGAGCTAAAGCTAAAGATATATCTAAAGATACATTCAAAGTTGGTCCAGGTCATCAACGTCATAGAAAAAGTCGTAGAGGCATTCTCGTTGCAGGGTTAAGTGCACTGGTTATCGCAGGTGGGCTATTTATGTGGAATTGGCACGACGGGCAACTCGCAAAACCGTTGATGGAGCAGATGAATCCGGCTTCAGCTTTGTTGTTTACAGATCACGTGAATGTCGATATCCTTACCGATCAGATGAAAAAGAATGTTGCGATGACGATGAGAGATGATCTGGGCAAACAGCTACGCATTACCAAAGTACAAGATCTGCCTGTGTCTGGAAGAATATACGTCGAAGCGGGCCAGGAGAAAGGAGCAGATTACGCCCAAATTTGGCTGGATGCCAAGACGGGTAATCTTCGTGAAGTGCAGATGAGAGCGGAGATGCAGCCAAGTAAGCTGGAACATCGGTATTTGCGTCAGGTACCATCAATTCTGGAGAGTACTGGCATAATACCGACACTTCAACCTGTGAAAGTTAGAAGATCCGTTGGAATGAAACAAGGGGAAACGGAGCCGACGAGTTACACTATATTAGATTTAGCCGATGGTGACAGTTACGGAGAGATTATTTGGCGGCAGGATCAAGCAATCTCCATTACAGGTGAGTTAAGACCAGACCAGATATCCCAAACTGAAGTGGCAAAGGCGAAAAGGGCGATTGAAGTGTTCTCAGGTAAAGCTAACTTTAACCTAGATGATGCTAGTCGAATTAAAGATGATGAAATTGGTGAAGATTCAACTTTTTTCTCATTTAGTGATAATTATTTTGTAAAAATAACAGAAGCCAAAAACGGATCGAGATATATGGTGGGAGATTCAAATGATTATGGTTATCCCCAAATAAACAGTCCGGAACAGATGGAGGCTTACCAGGATCAGTTATTAAATATGGATGAGAATCTTCTTAGAGAGCGGGTTGGGCCATTTGTGAAAAATATTTTCAATGTAGATCTTGACGACTACAGGCTCCACCGAGATGCTGAAAAAATAGATACAGTTACATTTGAGCGCGGTGCAAAAGATGCTTTTGAGGTTCGGTACAAAGAAGATGGGCGTATCACAATGATCACTAAGGTAGAACGCAAGATTTTAATTAAGTATTTTAAGTAATTAAGCAATTTAGTAATGTAATCTATCCTTACTTTTAGGAACCAGGGTACAATAAGGTACGTACTTTTCAATCTGAAGCATAACATCTAAACTGATACCTGAGCCATAAACAGCAAACGAAATCTATAGCTATGCAGGTTCAGCATATAATATATAAAGCAAAGGACGTGGAGAAGAGTGGATGTTACTGTAAAGACAAAGAAAAAAGAAGAGATTTTGCAGGCATTTAAGTTTCGTCATGCAACAAAGCTATTTGATTCGTCACGCAAAATTACAGAAGAAGACTTCGCTTTCATCCTTGAAACAGGTCGTTTGTCTCCAAGTTCCATTGGATTCGAGCCATGGAAGTTTCTCATTGTACAAAATCCCGAGTTCCGTCAGCGCTTGTCCGAGGTGTCGTCCGGTGCACAGCGGCAGCTAGCCACAGCCAGTCACTTCATTGTGATCTTGGCTCGCACGGATGCCAGCTACAGCTCTCCTTATGCAGCGTACATGCTGAAAGAGGTCCAGGGCATGCCTGATGATGTATTCAAGCTGACAAGTGAAGCTTACGGTAAATTTCAGAACAATCAAGGTCTGCTTCAAAACGCGAAAACATTATTCGACTGGGCATCTAAACAGACATACATTGCCCTTGGCAATATGATGACTGCAGCGGCTCAGATTGGCATCGATTCTTGTCCGATCGAAGGATACAATTATGCAGAGGTGCATCGTATTCTGGAAGATGCAGGACTGTTAGAGAACGGCGCATGGGATGTGTCAGTGATGGCGGCCTTTGGTTACCGTGCAGAAGAGCCTCATCGTGAGAAATCACGCCAATCAGTTGAGCAAATTACACTCTGGATTAAATAACGATAAGGTAAAGAACGAAAGTAACGGCTATTAATGTGCAAACAAATCTTCTGTGAACTAAACTGTTGTAACGATGTACGGCCCTTGTAGTCCCATACCTTCAAGTATGAGAGTACAAGGGCCGTGTCACTTTGTTTGGAATTATGAATTGTATATAAGTTGAACTATTCTTTTACACAATAACGGAGAGGACAGAAAAAACCTGAAAAAGCGGAGCGTTCGCCTTTATCACCGGATTTTCCCCTTTGGAAAAGGGAATCCAAAAAATCTGGGGATAACAGCGATTGGAAGGTTATTCTGTCATCGGAGTGGGCCGTGTAAAATCTTTAGTTTAACTTATATAGTCTAAAAATGAGGAGTTGAAAATACATAGATATCTATGTATAATACATTTATGTTAAAACACAACGCTTTTGCAATGATTGCACGAATCAGAGATCATGTGAACAAACGAATTGTTCATGAATTGGAACAGCATGAAGTAACGGGTATCGTGCCATCCCATGGAGATGTCCTGATGTTCTTGTACCGGGAAGAGACATTATCGATCAAAATGCTGGCTGAACGTGTTCAGCGTACGCAACCTACAGTAACGGTGCTCGTTAACAAATTGGAGAAGCTGGGTTATGTCGAACGCAGTAAGAGCGCTGAGGATAGCCGAGTGACCATGATTCGTCTTACGGACAAAGGGAAGCAGCTTGAGCCGATCTTCCGCGAAGTGTCGGATCAGATTAACCAGATGATCTACGCAGCTCTCTCTGAAGAGCAGTCGGAGCAGTTGGAGAATTTGCTGTCTATGATTGTCAGACGTCTTTAAATTAAAACTTGTTGAACCCAATTGAGGAGGAATTAAAGCATGAAACATCTTATCGTATACGCTCATCCACATACAGACAGCTTCAATAAAGCCATTTTGACTACAGCCGTAACTGCTCTGGAAGCAGAGGGGCATGAGGTCGTTGTACGTGATCTGTATCAACTCGGCTTTCAGCCTGTACTGACTGAGGCGGATACAGCTGCAATGCGTGCAGGACAGACTCCCCAAGATATCGTAGCGGAGCAAAAATATGTGACAGAGGCAGAAGCTATTACGTTTATCTATCCAATCTGGTGGACGGGGCTTCCGGCGATTCTGAAAGGATACGTTGACCGGGTGTTTGCTTACGGATTTGCTTATGCATCCGGAGCGGCAGGAATCGAGAAACTGTTAACGGGTAAAAAAGGTGTTATGATCAGTACACACGGAACGCCTAAGGACGTGTATGACCAGATCGGTATGACGGATGCACTCCAGCTGACTTCCGACACAGGGATTTTTGATTTTGTAGGAATCGAGCCGGTAGGCCATCTGCTCTTCGGTGGTATTGGTTATCTGGATGATGCTGCATATCAAGCAATGCTGGATGAAGTGAAACAGACGGTAACAACACGTTTCTAACATGGAATTGATCAGATGTGAATTGCCAAGCCGACTCTTGATGAGTCGGTTTGTTAGTTTATGGGGTTTGGCAAAAGGTCAAAAAGGGGGTATAATCGACCCATGGAACCTATACTCATTTTCAAAGCACTATCTAATGAGACACGCAGACAGATCCTGTTGTGGCTGAAAAACCCGGAGCAGCACTTCTCCCCCCTCGAGCTATCCCAGCATCCGGATGGCGGTAAGAGTGGGATCTGTGTTGGCACGATTCAATTGAAGGCTGGACTGGCACAGTCTGTAATCTCCAGCTATTTGTTGACGATGCTCAAGGCAGGGTTGTTGTTATCGGAGCGCAGAGGACAATGGACGTACTATCGACGCAATGAAGAAACGATACAGGCTTTTGCCGAGTACGTACAACATGAGTTATAAGCCGGATGCCGGAACGGAAGCTAAGGATGCAATACGCAGCAAGCAGGAGATTCCGTCCGGATGTGAACGGCTAGAGGTTGTAAGAACACGTGGTGTGTACCACATGGACTCCCGGCTTTCTTCGCTACATGTATGAAAAGAATCTGTCTTCGAAACATAAGAGTTATGTTTCATTTTTTAAGCAAAATGTTGTTTATTTATATCTATATATCTGGATATACAAAAATATATTCACAGAGGAGTATGAACTTTAATGAGTATTGAACATCAACATAAAGAACATATCACTGACGTCAAACTTTCCGTGCTTGACCTTGCTCCCGTTGTCGTGGGATCAACCCCTGCAATTGCACTTCGCAACAGTCTGGAACTGGCACAACATGCCGAGCGCTGGGGATATCATCGCTACTGGGTGGCTGAGCATCACAACATGCCGGGCATCGCTTCGTCTGCAACCTCGGTTGTAATCGGACACTTGGCGGGTGGAACGAAGTCCATTCGTGTAGGTTCTGGTGGCGTTATGCTGCCGAACCATGCACCACTTGTCATTGCAGAGCAGTTTGGTACGCTTGAATCCCTGTATCCTGGACGCATTGATCTGGGTCTGGGACGTGCCCCCGGCAGTGATCGCCGTACATCCGTTGCGCTTCGCAAAGATCTGAACAGCGGAGAAGATTTCCCAGAGCTGCTGGCAGAACTGCGTGCATACTTTGATGCATCGGCAACGTCTTATCATGCACCCGTACGCGCAGTGCCCGGCGAAGGGCTGAACATCCCGATTTACCTGCTGGGCTCCAGTGATTTCAGCGCACGATTGGCAGGCCAGCTGGGATTGCCGTTTGCTTTTGCCAGCCACTTCTCACCAGATTATACCCGAATTGCTCTGGATACCTACCGCAATAGCTTCCAGCCGTCGGAGAGTCTGAAGGAGCCTTATGTCATCGTAGGGGTGAATGCCGTGGTGGCAGATACCGATGAAGAGGCTGCGTGGCTGGGAACGACGATGCAACAACAGTTCCTGAACATCATCCGCGGCACAACAGGGCTTGTACAGCCGCCAGCTGTGATGGATGACAAATGGACAGAACGCGAACAGGCTACTGTAGCTCAAACACTGAAAGCTGCAGTGAACGGTTCACCGGAGAAAGTGAAGGGCCAGCTGGAGTCCTTTATTCGCCAGACGCAGGCAGATGAACTGATTATTACCTCGATGATCTATGATCATCAAGCACGTCTGCATTCGTATGAGTTGATCGCACAGCTTGCGGGAAACGTATAAAGGTTTTATATGACAGAAGAATGTGAATAGCATCGGATCAGAGAGAGACGGTTCGCCTCCAAGCAGAGGTGGATCGTTTTTTTGTATGGGAGATTTTTCAATTGGTCGGTGTGGGGCAGGTTATGCATTTTGGGGTAAAATGACTTTACTTGCCGAATTTGAAACGGTCAACGGGCTCATACGTATAAATCGGGAGTATTATACATATGTTGGCTTGTACAAGAGTTAATTGTACCCGTCAGAAAGGTGATTATAACGGAAGAAAGATACATAAGAGAGGACGACAAGCCTATGGAGCAACCTGAGCAACAACCTGAGGTACAAACTCGGGTGTGGCCTGAGCGATTCAAACGATTTTTTCTGAACAACAAATTTGTGCTGTTTCTGTTAGTTCTGCTATTGGTAGGACTGAACATTATGGTGCTGACCAAGGTATCCTTTGTGTTCCATCCGCTAGCGGTGTTACTCAAAACAATTCTCCTGCCTATTATTCTGTCGGGTATCCTTTATTATCTGCTCAATCCACTTGTGGACGTGATGGAACGATGGAAAATCAAGCGAGGCTGGGGGATACTGATTCTCTATCTTGCCATTGGTGGCATCTTGACTATTGTGGTGCTGGCAGTTATTCCTGTGCTACGTAATCAGATTATGGGGCTGATCGCCAATTTCCCGACTTACAGTGAAAACGTAAGGGAACAATTCGAGGAATTGACAGGCAATAAGCTGTTCAGCCAGGTGCAAGATACGATCAACATGAACTGGCAGGACTGGTGGGGCACGATTTCCACGAAAGCTACCGAGATCCTCAATTCTACCTGGACGAAGCTTGGCGGGTTCCTTGGTGCATTTACCGAGACCGTGTTATCTATCGTAACCGTGCCATTCATCTTGTTCTATCTTCTCAAAGACGGCAAGAAGTTGCCGGACAAGATTTTGTCTTTTTTGCCAATCAAAAGTCGTACCGGTGCCATGCATGTGTTGCATGATATCAACCACCAGATCAGCTCATTCATCCGTGGACAGATTATCGTCAGCTTCTGTATCGGTGTGTTGCTTTACATCGGGTACATGGTCATTGGTTTGGATTATGCTCTGATTCTTGCAATCATTGCTTCCTTCACGAGTGTTGTACCTTATCTGGGTCCAGCAATTGCGATTACTCCGGCTTTGATTGTCGCTCTGGTGACTTCGCCAGTGATGTTGCTGAAAATGATTGCCGTGTGGACAATTGTACAGCTGATTGAAGGTAAACTTATCTCGCCGCAAATTATGGGTAAAACACTCAAAATTCATCCAATCACCATCATCTTTGTCATTCTGACTTCAGGGAACTTGTTCGGGGTAGTCGGCATCCTGCTTGCGGTTCCGGGATACGCGGTACTTAAAGTGGTGGTGTCCCATATCTTCAACATGTTCAAAGATAAGTCGGGTCTTTATGATCCGAACAATAACCGTTTGCTGTAACTATTAAAACGGTTCCCTTACACAACAGAAACCCCCGTCCATCGGCATAAGGCCGAATGACGGGGGTTTCTGTTGGTTTGAACAGGCTGGCAGTAGCCTAGCCGTGTTTGATATGTTGGAGCGTTTGCAGGAAAATCTGCTCAATGTGAGCATCATCCAAAGAATAAAAAACGGTCTTGCCTTCCTTGCGACGCTTCACAATCCGCATGTTGCGGAGAGAGCGCAGCTGGTGGGAGATGGCTGACTGACCCATGTCGAGCAATACCGTTAGATCATGTACACATAATTCTTTCTGTAACAGTGCATCAATAATACGTAGACGTGTTGGATCACTAAATGCTTTGAACCAATCCGCCATCTCGGAAGAGGTCTCCCGATCTATAAGTGAGGTGCGAATGGTTTGCACATCGGCTTCCGTACCTAAGCAGGCATCATCGCAATCATGTGGAGCTTTAACCGGTTGTTCCATTCCTATCACCGCCTATGTTTAACAACTTGATAGCTCTATTATATCCAAAAAACGCCTAAAGCGAAATGATTACTAATAGGGAGTGTATTGAAACCGACTGAAGTGCATCTTTTACCGCCTTTTCGCCCCCTTCTGCGTCACTTTCCCTTGACGTGCCCCGGCACGCCTGCGGTAAACTTCCTGGCTTGGAACGAAAATTCGGCAAAATCTGCTTCCTTCAGCGTTTTCAGACACGCCCTGCATATTCTGTATCCAAAATCAACACCTTGTGTTGACACTCCGGTTTGGGCATGCATATAATAGGGTTAATTGAACATATGAATGATTGCTCATATATCATTAAATACAAGATTATATAAAAAAAGATGAACTATTTTTTACACAAAAACGGAGAGGACAGAAAAAACCTGGAAAAGCGGAGCGTTCGCCTTTATCACCAAATTTCCCTCTGAAGATGAAAGGGATAAAAGAAATTTGGGGATAACAGCGATTGGAAGGTTATTCTGTCATCGTAGTGCTCGTGTAATACCTTTAGTTCAACTTTTTTCGGACTGCAAAGGGGAGAATTCACATGGGAACCGAACAGGAACAGGTGAAAAGGGAACTGCTGCTTGACGGACTGGATTGTGCCAACTGTGCACTGAAGATTGAAAATGGTGTGAGTAAAATTAAGGGCATTAATGAATGCTCCGTTAATTTTGTAACCAAAACGTTATCCATGTACACCAACTCCGATATGGAAGAGCAGGTAGTGGAGGAAGTGAGACGCAAGGTGTTGCGGCTGGAGCCACATATTCGTATCTCGGAAAAAGGGTCGGGTAGTCTTGCCCACACGAACGTAAGCCAAGCGGGTGGCACGCATAAGCATCAACATCAGAGCCATGCTCATTCACATGAACATTCACATGGACATACTCATGATCATGGACACAGTCATGGACATGATCACAGCTATACGCATAATCACGCCGAAGGCAGTGATGCTCATGCAGGGCATTCACATGAGCATGGTGCCGGACAGACCAAAACGTTACTAGCCCGCCTTGCTACGGGGTCTGTGTTGCTGGCCGCAGCGATCTGGTCACCGCTCGATGGCTGGGCACAGCTTGCGCTATACGTAGTGGCTTATCTCATCGCTGGTGGCGATATCGTGCTACAGGCATTCAAAAACATCATTCGCGGTCAGGTGTTTGATGAGTACTTCCTGATGACGGTTGCCACGCTAGGTGCGTTTGCCATCGGAGAGTATCCTGAGGGTGTCGCGGTCATGCTCTTCTATCAGCTCGGAGAGCTGTTCCAGGGCATGGCAGTGAATCGCTCGCGCAAGTCGATTCAGTCCCTGATGGATATTCGCCCGGATTATGCGAATATACTCACGGGAGCAGGGGAGGAAACGCGGCGTGTCTCCCCGGAAGAGGTTCGCATTGGCGACCGGATTGTGGTTAAAGCCGGTGAGCGTGTGCCCCTCGACGGTATCGTAAAGGCAGGCCACTCCATGGTAGACACATCCGCGTTGACGGGGGAATCTGTTCCACGTGAACTGGAGCCTGGAAGTGATGTACTCAGCGGATTTGTGAACAAAAACGGCATGTTAACCATAGAGGTCACCAAAACCTTTGGTGAATCCACCGTATCCAAAATCCTCGATATGGTGCAGAATGCCAGCAGCCGCAAGGCGAAAACGGAGCATTTTATCAGCAAATTTGCCCGGTATTACACACCTGTTGTGGTCATTCTCGCTGCTCTGATCGCCTTCGTTCCGCCACTGCTACTCAGCGGTGCAACGTTCGCAGACTGGATCTATCGTGCGCTGGTGTTCCTCGTTATTTCATGTCCTTGTGCACTTGTTGTATCGATTCCGCTTGGCTTCTTTGGCGGGATTGGTGCAGCTTCGCGTAACGGTATTCTGGTCAAAGGAAGTAATTACCTGGAAGCTCTAAATGACGTTAAAGTGGTAGTGTTCGACAAAACGGGCACATTAACCAAAGGTGTTTTCAAAGTCACCTCTGTTCATCCTGAAGGTACGCGTACGGAAGAGGAACTGATGAAGCTGGCCGTGATTGCCGAAGCGAATTCCAATCATCCGATTGCAGAATCCATTCGTGCCGCTTGGGCGAAAGACATTCCTGCAAAAGGTGTGGACGGATATGACGAGATAGCCGGACATGGAATTAAAGTCAATGTGAACGGTCAGGAAGTGCTCGCAGGCAACGCCAAGTTGATGGAGCAGGCAGGGATCATGTATACGAAGCCGCAAACGGTAGGAACGGTTGTGCATGTAGCTGAAGCCGGAGAGTATGTCGGACACCTCATTATTGCGGACGAAGTGAAGGAAGATGCAGCGTCTGCGATAGAGGCACTCAAACAGCTAGGCATACACAAAACGGTCATGCTGACCGGCGATGCCAAAGCGGTAGGCGAGGCAGTTGCACGCCAGCTTGGCGTGGATGAGGTTCATGCCGAACTTCTACCGCAGGATAAAGTCGAACGACTGGAACAACTGGAACAAAACAAATTACCGAAGGAAAGAATGATCTTTGTCGGTGACGGGATTAACGATACACCCGTACTTGCCCGTGCAGATGTCGGTGTTGCCATGGGCGGACTCGGATCGGATGCAGCGATTGAAGCAGCGGATGTGGTGATCATGACGGATGAACCGTCCAGAATCGCCAGTGCTATCCGTATTGCGAAGCGTACACGCCGCATTGTATGGCAGAACATTGGATTCGCGCTGGGAGTCAAAGCAGTCTTCCTTTTGCTGGGAGTATTCGGAATCGCGACGATGTGGGAAGCTGTTTTCTCCGATGTGGGTGTGACGGTGCTAGCGGTACTCAATGCGATGCGGGTTCTGCGCATCAAGGACGTTTAAATGGTTTGAAACGTACAGCACGGCTCTGCGTATATACGTAGAGCCGTTTTACTGTTTTTATGGTAGACTGTGAACCGAATTGGCCTGAGAGCTAAAGAATAGAGAAGGAGCGAGCATTTTGGCAGGAGCATTCGTGGGGATTATATGCGGCGTATGTTATTTCATTTTGGGATTGATGGTGTATAAGAAGCCGCCAAAACAAATTAACGGAATATATGGGTATCGTACACCACGTGCAATGAGCGACCGGGCGCTGTGGGAAGAAGCGCAGCGGTACAGTTCGGCACTGATGATGCAATTTGGAGTTATTATTACCGCCTTTGGCGTGATTGGTTTCTGGCTTACGGATGTGCGTGCGTTGGTACTGAGTCTAGTCGCTGTTGGTTTCTATACCATCAGGCTGTTTACCCGGGTGGAAGGCCGTTTGAAGCAAATGCAAAGGGCACAGCAGGAACAGGACAAGCAAGAGAAATAAGAGAAGTGAGATGAGTAAGGAAAGTAAGATAAGACAAGGTCAGAGCAAGTAATGTCAGTAAGTACATGCAGAGCAACATGCTTAATGACCTGTATTATCACCGAGATCCGCGGATGCGGGTCTTTTTTTGTCTTTATTTTCTGCTTCTGTTTCAAATACGGAATGGAATGGTCGATTATATCTATCATTTTAACGGTTAAATTCCAAGCTAAAATCTAACGTTGACGTTAACGTTAGAATTATATATAATTACGTACATAATATTAATGACATATAAGCGAGGTGGAGTCGATGAATTTGTTCAAAATTGATGATGTCGCCAAAGCCTGCGGACTGACGAAGCGTACCATTCGATATTACGAAGAGATTGGTGTGATGCCTTCACCTCAGCGGACAGACGGCGGAACGAGGCTATATTCACAGGATGACATCGACTATTTGAAAAAAGTGGTTCGAGCCAAAGAGGTGCTTGGCTTTTCGTTACAAGAACTTCATGCCTATGTAGCTACGACAGATGTGCTGAACGAGCAACGTTTCGACTATCAGCAGACCACTGAGGTGAAAGAGCGGATCGAAAAGCTCACCCTGATGGAAGCCACATTGGATGGTCAGTTGCAGTTGCTGGAGCAGAAGCTTCAGAGCATTCATGCTGTACAACAGGAGCTGGAGGAGCTTCGTGGGCGCGTTAGAACGGGCATACAGACGTTGCAAGCCAACGCTCGTGAGAGAAACGAAGATTAAGACGAGTAGCCAACAGAGAAGGCAACAAGAAGCCGAAGTGAAAAGATACGCATAGGGAGCTTTTGCAAGTCTTTATGTGGGAGTGCAGAGCAGTATGGATGAATGCAATACACCGGGATTTCCGGTGTCCTTGTGCTGTTTTTGCAACTCGTTTTCTGAAAAAAACAAGAAAACTCATGAAAATACAACTAATCAATTGTTCTTAATTATTTTCACCGTCTCAACATTACACATTACATCGGAGGAATGACCTATGAAAAGAGAACCATCACTACCTGACGAATTTCCCTCATCCCGTGGAGGTCTGCTGTCCCAACCACGAGCAGTCTGGGCTGTAGCCTTCGCCTGTATCATCTCGTTTATGGGCCTGGGCTTAGTTGACCCGATTCTGCCAGCCATTGCGGATCAGCTACATGCGTCCAAAAGCCAGGTGTCCTTGCTATTTACCAGCTATAACGCGGTAACAGGGATCGCCATGCTGATTACGGGTGTGGTTTCCAGCCGGATTGGCGTGAAATGGACACTGCTCAGCGGTATATTGCTGATTATTGTATTTTCGTTCCTTGGCGGTACATCGGACACGGTCGGAGCGCTGGTTGGTTATCGCGGGGGCTGGGGACTCGGGAATGCCTTGTTCATCGCCACCGCGTTGTCAGCTATTGTTGGCTTGTCCACGTCAGGGACAGCCAAGGCTATTATTTTATACGAAGCAGCACTGGGTCTAGGGATTGCCGTTGGTCCGCTACTTGGCGGGGAACTGGGTTCGATCTCTTGGCGCGGCCCGTTCTACGGGGTAGCTGTACTGATGGCAATTGCGTTTATCAGCATCATGTTTATGTTGCCCAAAATGGCTAAACCGAAAACACGCAGCACGTTATCCGATCCGTTCAAAGCGCTCGGGTACCCTTCACTGAAAACGTTGGCGATAACCGCCTTTTTATATAACTTTGGATTCTTTACGTTGATGGCGTACTCCCCTTATGTCATGAAACTGGACGAACACGGCCTTGGGTATGTTTTCTTCGGATGGGGATTGATGCTGGCGATTACGTCCGTCTTTGTGGCACCGAAGCTGCAGCGCCGATTTGGCTCCGTGCCTTCCATGAGTGTCATGCTCACGTTGTTTGCGCTGGACTTGCTGGTGATGGCTGTGGGTACGGTAATGGGCTCATCGGTGACGGTTATTGTTGCGGTGATCGTAGCAGGGATTTTCCTTGGAATAAACAATACGTTGATCACAACGGCTGTGATGGAGGCCGCTCCAGTGGAGCGCTCCGTAGCCTCTGCGGCGTACAGTTTTGTGCGGTTTATGGGCGGTGCACTAGCCCCTTGGCTTGCGGGTAAATTGTCTGAATGGTTTTTGCCAGAAACGCCGTTTTACTTCGGTGCGTTAATGGTGCTGATCGGTGTTGCTGTATTGTTGATGCGTCGTCGTCACCTGCGGGATATTGATGCGTCCATCACAGCTCATTAAGAGTTGGTTTATGCCTACAGGAAATTAGTACGAGCGCAACGCGTGGATAGATGTAGATGTTTAGAACCGATAAACAGACTGGAGGATATGGGTATGCTAAAACGAATATTGGTCGCTGTAGATGAATCGGATCATGCGAAAAAGGCGCTGGAACAGGCTCTGATGCTGGCTGAACAGATGAAACATCCTGTCAGTCTGACGATTATGCATGTGAATCCTTCTATCTCAATGAACGAACCAGCGCTTGGCGTTGATTTGGAGGAACGTATCGCTGAAGAGGGGAAGCACATTATAGAGCCAGTGGTTGAACAAATGGTTGGTCGCGGTGTGGACTACGAGACATTGCTGGTTGCAGGTGATCCTGTAACTGAAATCTGCCGGATGGCGAGTGAGCGGAAATGTGACCTGGTTGTGATGGGCACCGGTGGCAAAAGTGTGCTGGCTGAGATTGTAGTCGGCAGTGTCAGTCATGGTGTGCTGAAGCATGCCGAATGTCCGGTACTGACGGTGAAATAAAGCAACGATTTTTCTAAAGATCATCCACCGCACGGCCCTACCAACAACCAGTACCGAGTAACTTATATCGTTTCGTCAACTGGGTGGAAGAGGGCGAAATGGTGTATAACTAGAGTAGAGTTATGTAAGGATGGTAGTTACTCGCGAATCGAATGAACGGGAACGGAGGATGCGTTTATGAAAAAACAACATCTGTTTATCGGCGGTAAGTATACCGAATCGGTACACTATACAACACTTCGAGCACCTTATTCCGGGGAAACGCTGGCAGAAGTGGCTTCGGCCTCGGCGGAGGAGACTGAAGCCGCCATTGCGGCGGCTGTGAAGGCACGTAAAGCGATGCGCCAAATGCCTGCACATCAGCGTGCAGACTTGCTGTACAAGCTGTCGGCCATGCTGGAGGAACGTAAAGAAGAGGCAGCCCGCATCGTTGCATTAGAGGCGGCAAAGCCGATCACGGCGGCAAGAGGCGAGATTGATCGTACGATCGAGACCTATCGGTTTGCTGCCGAAGAGGCAAAACGTTTGACTGGAGAGACCGTTCCGATGGATGCGGCAAAAGGCGGCGAAGGTCGTATTGGTTATACGATGCGGCAGCCGCTGGGGGTGATTGGGGCCATTACACCGTTCAATTTTCCGATGAATCTGGTTGCTCACAAGGTTGGACCCGCACTGGCTGCTGGAAATACCATCGTGCTTAAACCTGCGGAACAGACTCCGCTGTCTGCCTATTACATCGCAAACCTGCTCCAAGAGGCAGGGTTGCCAGACGGAGCACTGAATGTGGTGAGCGGTGATGGTAAAACAATTGGCGATGTACTTGTGAGCCATCCGGATGTAGCTTATCTTACCTTCACAGGTAGCCCGGCCGTAGGAACAAACATCCGCAGCAACGCAGGACTGAAACGTGTTACGCTGGAGCTGGGTTCCAATGCGGCTGTCATTGTAGACAAAGATGCGGATCTCGACAAGGTCATCCCGCGCAGCGTTACGGGAGCTTTCACATATCAGGGCCAGGTATGCATTTCGTTACAGCGCATCTATGTGCATCAGTCGATTGCCGAGCCATTTATTAAGCGCTTTGCCGAAGCTGCTGAACAGGTTGTGATCGGTGATCCGCTGAACGAGGATACGGTCGTATCAGCACTCATTACATCTAAGGATGTACAACGTACTCTGGACTGGATTGAAGAAGCGAAACAGGCAGGGGCAACCGTGGTCGCAGGTGGTGAGGCTGAAGGAGGCGTATTGCGTCCAACCGTGCTTGCGAATGTGCCACGCGATGCAAAGGTTTCTTGTCAGGAAGTGTTTGCACCGATTGTTGTGATTAACAAGGTTGATTCCGTAGAAGAAGGCATTCAGCATGTTAACGACTCTATGTATGGACTTCAAGCTGGGGTATTCACGAATGACATTCAAACGGCACTTCGAGCTGTGGATGACATTGAAGCGGGCGGTGTAATGATTAATGATATCCCGACATTCCGGGTAGATCATATGCCGTATGGCGGTGTGAAGCAAAGTGGCATCGGGCGTGAAGGTGTGAAATATGCAACGGAAGAAATGACGGAATTGAAGTTTGTCATGTTTAACAAAAATTAAGTGAGTTCATCGCTTGTAATAAACCGATTATATGAAATTTTCGAAGATCCTGTATCCATCTCATGGTGCAGGATTTTTGCTTGTAATTTTATATCACAAACGATCGATATCCGCTTAAAATTTCCTAAAAAAAACGATCATTTTTCTGCACTGACTATAGGTTCACAATGGGTGAGAAGGGTATAAAATAGGTAACATCCTGCAAGCAACTGTCTGAACCCGTTGAATTTCATAGGGCATGGGTGCACGCATTTTCAACTGCGTTTTCAATTCTTTTGTATCTTTTTAAATATATCGGAAGCAATACGGCGGGTGAACACACAGAGGACGCATAACAGGTAGGAGGTGAATTCATATGGCGTATTCTATGACGGATGTATCGGGTATGTCAGGTGTGAGCCTAAGTGAGTTAAGTCATTATGCGGAGCTGGGGTTATTGTCCCCTGCCTTTCGTGGACTGGATGAGGATATTTATTATGAAAAAAAAGAGTTGCTGACGCTGCAGCAGATTCTGTTCTGCAAGGAAGCAGGAGTAGCGGAGGAAGAGATCGGCTCTATGCTTAAGGAAGAGCCTGTGGAGATCATCCGTGTCATGCGGCAACATCGTATCCGAATTTTGGAGGAAGCACTTCGCCTGCACGGTTTGATCCAAACGCTGGATCGAACGGTTTCTTATCTGCAAGGGGAAGAGACGATAGAGGAGCACGAACTCTACCATGGCTTCGAACATAATACGCGTCATGCCAGATTGCCAGAAGCAGGTCAAACACAGCACTTGCCTGAGACCCTGCCGTCACGTGAATCGAAAGCGGAGAAGATCGAGTTGAAATCCAAAGAGGATTTTTTGGACTCACAGACCAGAATCGATCAGATTCATCTGGATCTGAAGCAGGCGCTGGAGCTTGGGCTTGAACCGGGCAATCCGGCTGTGCAGGAGATTATTGGAAGACACCTTGAATGGATCAAAGGATATTACACACCTACGGCTGAGATTTATCGGGATTTGGCCAATCTGTACGTGGAGCACCGCGATTTTCGGAACATGTATGACGGTTATCATCCAAGACTGGCAGAGTTTCTGCGAGAGGGAATGATCATCAAAGCGTCACAGGATCTATCCTGAATGCATAAAGTAACATGGGCGGGCAAGATGATTGGTAAGAACATTGGTAAGAGCATTCGTAAGAAAATAACAACAAAAAGCGCAGACCTCCGGGAGGGCTGCGCTTTTTGTTCGTACATATGGATATCACCGGGTGAGGACAGAGTCCTCTTGTTCACATGAATTGGAGATGAATCGGACGGCTTACAGTTGCTCGACGAGCAAGCTAACCGCTTTTTCCAGGAAGATACGATCCTCATCGTCAAAACGGTTTTTGATCGGGCTGTCGATATCGAGTACGCCATATAATTGTCCGTCTTTGATGATCGGAACAACGATCTCACTGTTGGATGCAGCATCACAGGCGATATGGCCTGGAAAAGCATGCACATCATCAACAACGAGTGTGCGTCTCTCCGCAGCAGATGTGCCGCATACCCCGCGTCCAAGTGGAATACGGATGCAAGCAGGCAATCCCTGAAACGGTCCGAGGACCAGTTCTTTTCCATCATACAGATAGAATCCGACCCAGTTGGTGTCGGTTAGAAATACATTGAGCAGCGCAGCAGCGTTAGCCAGATTGGCAATCGCACTAGGTTCATCGCGGATCAGAGCACTTAACTGTCCCAGGACGGCGGTGTGCTGCTCGCTTCGTGTTCCTTCATAGGAAACAGCTTGAAACATGGTGAATCACCCTCCCGAGCAAAAATGGTACTTATTTTCAAGATAGTGCAGTAGATGCGGTTAGTCAAGCGGAATGATTTTGGAAAGAGATGACAGTACCTGGATTATGCACCTGTTTCTTCGCTTCTTTCGCGGGGTAATTACTTAGCAACCAAGAAGGGCTACAACCCGGGAAGGAGCTTAGCTTATGCATGCAGAAGTACAGAATCTATTCGTACGAATTCATCTTCTATATTTTGCCCAAAATCAGGATTTAAACGTAAGCGACGCGTTGCCTTTGTTAGAAGAGCGAGGATATCGCGTGGGTGAACGTGAGATCAAGCAGGAGCTTGAACACCTGACGCAAGAGAACTTCCTGACTGCCCACGGAGATCAGTGGAGCCTGACCGGGACAGGCATTGAGGAGTATAAGGAAATTGTTGCTGTGCTTGGTCGGGTGAGCGAAGAATTGTTGCCCGACAGTAAGAAGGCCTCTCCGGCGTAAAACTGTTGCAGATCAAGTTTTGCGAGCAACTGAGCAAATAAAGATTGATTCTCGGCATAGAACAGGACAACCTGTGCTGGTGGATTCATAGGTACATCAAGACCGGGAGCGGATGCGCCCGGTTTTTTGATATGATCAGAGGAGTGAACAGTTGCCAATTGGTGCAGGTTATGGTTAGATGGCTAATGAATCTTATGGTCTGCAAGAGAAGGATCGGATCGGAGTGTCAAGTGATGTATAAATGTAAAGGAAGAATCCCGGAACTGGAGACACCGCGGTTACGCTTACGGAAAATGCGCCGTAAGGATGCTGCGCAGATGTTCGTACACTGGTCCGACCGGGAGGTCACACGGTACATGAATCTCGCGCCCATGATTGGGACAAGCGAGGCGGCCGATATGATTGGGCTGCTGAATCATATGGCAGGGGAAGAAGACGCCATTCGGTGGGGCATTGAACTGAAAGCTACCGGCAAACTTATCGGTAGTTGCGGATTCAATACCTGGCAGCTGGAAGGGGCATTCCGGGGTGAGATCGGATATGAGCTGGGCCGTGAGTACTGGCGTTACGGCTATATGTCCGAGGCATTCACATCGCTGCTACCCTTTGGTTATGAGACGATGGGATTGAACCGGATTGAAGCTCTTGTGGACCCACGTAACGCGGCCTCAGGAACTTTCCTGACAAGCCAGGGATTTACACGCGAGGGCCTGCTTCGCCAGGTACAGCATACGTCTACGGGATACAAGGACATGGTGATGTACTCGCTATTATATGATGAGTTCCTCCGCAATAAGAGAAAGTAGTGGCAAGGAAGGTAGGAAAAGATACTTAATTTATTTTGAGATTACACATTAACGAAGAAACAGAACAAAGCTGGAGAAGTGGAACGTTCACCTTTATCACCAGATTTCTCTTTATAGAAAAGAGATGAAAAAATCTGGGGATAACTGTGATCGAAAGCTTGTTCTGTTTTGGAGCAGAAAGTAAAATCAACTGTTAATTATGTATAAGATTAAAGAGAGAAGGGTTTGTGTGAATACAACAGGAGGTTTGAAGCGCAGTTTCATTCTTGCGGGTTTGTTGCTGGCAACGTTTCTGTCCGCGATCGAAGGCACGGTAATCGGTCCGGCGGGTCCAACGATTGTCAGCGAATTGGGGAGCGTGCAACTGCTTAGCTGGATTTTTACCGCATACCTGCTCACGATGGCAGTCAGTACTCCGATTTTTGGGAAAATCAGTGACATTTATGGACGTAAACCCGTGTTTCTCATCGGTTGTGCCTTGTTTTTGCTGGGCTCACTCTTATGCTGTCTTTCGCAGAATATGGAGCAACTGATCATCTACCGTGCCATTCAGGGGATTGGTGCAGGCGCTGTAGTACCGGTTACCTTTACGATTATCGGGGATATTTACCGCATTGAGGAACGGGGCAAAATCCAGGGTTGGATCAGCTCGGTATGGGGGATCTCGTCTCTCGTTGGCCCGTTGCTCGGCGGTTATTTCGTGGATAACCTCGGCTGGCAGTGGATCTTCGGATTTAATGTACCGTTTGGTTTGCTTGCCATGTGGTTTGTATTCCGTTATCTCAAAGAGGACATTTCACCGCGTACCGCTAAAATTGATTATGTTGGTGCGCTCACTTTCACTGTTGGTATTACCGCTATGCTCTTTGTTTTGTCGGCAGGCGGGCAGTATTACGCGTGGAGTTCTCCATTAATTGTGGGACTGAGCGTGGTCGCTGTTTTGTTTCTTATCTTGTTTTTTGTGGTGGAAAAAAGAGCCCAGGCCCCGATGGTTCCACTTCATCTGTTCCGTATTCGGGACATCCGGGTGGCGAATATCGCCGGCCTGCTGACCAGCACATTGATGATCGGCTTAACCAGCTATCTGCCACTCTGGGTGCAGGGAGTTCGTGGAGGCAATGCAACCGAGTCCGGTTTGCTGCTCGCGCCCATGTCCGTTGGCTGGCTGATCGGTAGCGTATGGGCAGGCCGATTGTTGCTCAAGATTGGATCACGGCTGACCAGCTTAATCGGACTTACCGGGATCGCCATTGGTTCGGGTGGTCTGTTCTTAGTTGGTGGTACTTCACCGCAAGCCGTATTGTTTATTCTGACCTTTATTTATGGGCTCGGGTTTGGTTTCGCCTTTACGATCTTCACGATTATCGCGCAGTCGTCTGTGGGGTACAAAGAGCGTGGTTCTTCAACGGCACTACATACGTTCATGCGTACACTTGGCCAGACGATCGGGGCAGCGGCATTTGGAACGTGGCTGAATTTCCGTATCTCGACACAGTCGAGTGAACAAAATTTAGCGGCATCAGGTATATCGGAGAAGGATCTGAATGAGCTGCTTGCACCGCATACCGATGTTGCGTTATCGGACGAGAAGTGGGCGTTGCTACGCAGTGTGCTGGAGGGTAGCTTGCACTCCTTGTTTGTCATCATGTTTGTTATTGCGATCGTTTCATGGGTCACTACGCTGGCCTTGCGCAAAAGGCTAATTGTTCCTGAGGATGCAGATGCCCCGCCGCAAGTGGAAGCCATGCAGAAGTAACTGACATGCTGGGAGAAGGAATGGAAATACACCCCAATACAATGGGATTCAAGGATCGATGCATATTTTCGCTATGTACTAAAAGCAGCTGAACATCAGCTGCTTTTTATATTTCAATGGGTTTGGTATGATGAATTGGAAAAAGGAGGATGATGTGAATTGAGCAACCCGAAGTGGCTAGCCCTGCATTCCGTTTCCTTTCCTGTCCGTATCTTCTCAGCATTGCTGACTTGTATTTCAATCTCTGTCATTATGGTTTTTATTAACTATGTACCGGTTGCCGAGCGAATGGAGAATACGTACTATTATCCGCTATGGTATTCATTAGTTATAGCTGGACTGATTACTCTAGCAATCGCCATTTTTCTTATTCTTCCGCTGTCACTTTTGACGGATGCGGTGACTCTGTCCTTAGCGCGACGATTCAAAGGAGTTGCGATGCAGGTTGTTTCCATCATGATTGGTTATGTGCTGTTAGCAGGATCAAGCGGTGTTCTGTTCTCTGTTTTTGTGTTTCGGGAAGATACGTTTCTTTACATGGGGGCAATCCGCCAGATGTTCATCTTCACCCCGATCTTTCTGGGCTGGCAATATATTTTGAGGGCTGGGTCTCATTGGCTAAAAAATAATAAACAAGCAAAAACCGGATGAGCCTTGGTCAGACCCATCCGGTTTTTGCATCTCTACCACTCTTTTAAGTTATCCAACGTAAACCTGGTTACCTGGCTCGGATGTGGCGTGCATACGTTCTAGCTGCTTGCTGACAGACTTTCTGCACCATGCGCCAGTCTTCCTAGAAGCTCGGACAGCAGTTCTTTGTCCTCTTCGCTTAGACCGCTGACTGCGCGATCAATCTTGACCGCATATCCTGGATAGATGTCATCCATCGTGCGCTGGCCTTCTTCTGTCAGTTCGACAAAAATGATTCGTCTGTCTTGCGGACAATGTTTGCGGCGTAGAAGCCCTTTTTGCTCCAGCTTGTCAATGACATAGGTAACGTTCCCACTCTGCAACAGCAGTTGAGCCCCTACCTGCTGGATTGGTTGTGCTCCTTTCATATATAACACTTCGAGCACTCCGTAGGCAGTCGGGTTAAAGCCATGTACTTTACTTCCAGATACAGCGTGTTCATTCACACTTTTGAACGTATGAGCCAGGGTGCGGTACAGATGAAGTGAACGTTCTGTCCCGATCTCTTGTAATTCCAGCATGCTGATCCCGCCTTTCAGTGTATTTATATAAGTTGACGTGATATATGAAGGTTCTCTTTGCTGTATAAGTTTGAACTAAGGTTAATTTACCCGTACATCAAGTTAAACCTATACAAAGCGTTTAGTAAAAGATCAGATCAACTTATATGAGTTGGATCATTATATCAATTGACGAATCAGAGGATCGTCATATATTCATTGTAGACCTCAATTTGGCCGAAAAACATGCGATATGTCACAAGATTTGCATTTTTAGCATTTAAAATTTGATCATTTGTCACGATTTTGGATACATATTTCGATTGGAGCAACCAAATGGATTAGAGTGCAGAATACTAGGGGAATGAAAAATCATCCTGTGGATGTTCTATCATCTCCGACTCGGGCAGGAGGTTCTACCCGAGTCTCTTTTATATAATCATTTTCATATTAAACATTCGGAAAATGATGGAGGAGAAGTGAGATGACGAATTACACTTTAACGGGTCAAGGGACACTGAAACAGAATCGTGCATTCATGACATTAATGGTATCTCAGGCGATATCCAACTTGGGGGATTGGCTACACCTGTTGGCTATTTTCACACTGGTAGGGCTTCGCTGGAATGCAACGCCTTGGGAGATCACGTTTGTAATGTTATCTGCGGCACTGCCGATGCTACTCACAGGGCCGTTTGCCGGTGCTCTGGCAGATCGCCTGAACCGAAAGTGGATGATGATTACAGCGGATGCTGCCCGAATTATTATCGTGGGTGCATTTATTTTTGCGGATCAGATCTGGCATGTTTATGTGTTGCTTATTCTTAAATCTTTATTTGATATCATGTTCTCACCCGCCAAGAACGGTAAGTTAAAAGAAATTGTGCCGCATCACCAGCTTGCTCAAGCGGTTTCCATTAGCTCGGTGATTGAACAGATGTCCAAAATTATCGGACCGGCGCTGGGCGGATTACTTGTAGCCGGGTTTGGGATTACGTGGTGTTTTGTGCTGGATGCATCGTCATTTCTGATTTCTGGCCTCATTTTATTGTGGATTCCTGGACATCGGGTGATCCAACGGACGAATTCTGACGTAACAGAAGTAGAGGAAGAGACAGCAGGATCGATTCAAGTCAAACAATCCTTTTGGAAAGAAACACTTGAGGGCATCCGTATGCTAGCTTCTCTGCCTCATGTCGGAACGTCACTTTTTTTACTGGCATCCGCGATTTTGTTTCTGCAATTTGCTGATTCACAGACTGTAGTTTTATTCAGGCAACTACCTGGCATTTCCGGTGATCTGCTTGGATGGTGCGTTGCCGCAAGTGGTGTTGGAACGTTAATCGCAGCGATGAGTGTCCGGAAATGGAAAACAGCGAGCCACGGGTTAAAAATGGGGCTAGGAACCGCTGTAACAGGTCTTGTCATTGGAACGGCTGGATTAGTCGTGGTTGTATGGCCTTCAGCAGGAATAGGCGCACAGCTGCTTCTTATTTCGCTGTTTGCCTTGGCGGGTGTGGGTATCGGGTTTGCAGTCGTGCCTTTTCAGATTCTGCTGCAAGAACAGACCCCTGAGCCGATGACAGGCAGGGTATTTGGTACCGTAGGCAGTGTGATGACAACGAGCAACATTCTCGGCCCTGTGGCTGGCGGGTTATTAGTGACTTCGTTTGGTGTTGTGCCTGCTTTTGTAAGTTCAGGCATTCTGTTGACACTGCTGGGTCTGCTGTATTTGTTGAAGCCAAGAGCGAAGAGCGGAGAAGATCTGGAGGCAGTTCTTCCGGCGAAATCCGTGGCAACCGGAGAGGTGTCGTAAGGCCGTTTTTGAGAGGTAATCATTGCGCATGAAGGCGGAAATTGATTTAAATTTAAAATATTTTTACTGAGAAATCGTTTGAGGAAAAGCCTTCATGTTTAATGAGGAACAGGCAGAAATCCCTGTATTCTAATTAATCCTAGGGGAAAACTCATATGCCTTGTCCCACCAACGCTAGCGCGGAAAGGGGGTGAAGCAACTTGAACTTAAAAGGGAAATTACCCAGATCGATCACTCGTCTGGCAAGCATTCCGTTAGCCATTTTGGCCGGAACGTTGGTTATGGGCATTGGTTCATCGCATGCATATGCAGATGATGCTCAGAATCAGGCGGGTTCAAGAAAACCGTCCAGCGGATTGTCACTGAACCTTTTTTCACACGATGCAGATGGCAGTCTTGATCTGACTCCATCGATATCTCTATCCACACCACTACTGGATGTAGAAGTTCCTTCGATCCAAACGAATGCATCTACCGGCAAGCTAAGTGTATCTGAATTGAAGGTCGATACACCGCTTGGATCGGCAGGAACATCGCAGATTGGCATCGATGCGAAGCAAGGGACGGTCGATCTTCCTTCTGTACAAGCAGACACGCCTGTCATTCGAGCAGATGTGTCCAGCAGTCAGGTGAATCTACAAGAGGGAACAGCTTCCTTGCCGGGAATTAAAGCCGAGGTTCCCGAGGTCATCAAAGCAGAGACGTCTGCTGTACAAACAGACCTACGGCAAGGCAAGCTTGAACTTCCTTCCGTGAAAGTTGATGTTCCTGAAGTTACATCGGTGGATGTCAGGGCATCAGGTGTAAATCTGAGTGAAGGCAAGGTACGGCTTCCAAAGGTGAAAGCAAAAGTGCCTGCTACTGGTGTATCAACAGAAGTTGATTCTGGTAAAGGGAAGATTGAACTTCCGGTTGTGAAACCGGAGCAACCCGCGAATACTTTAGATCAGCCTAGTAAAGCAGTCGATTCACCTTCGTCTCAGGACAAAGTGAGTGGACAGAACACGGCACAAGATGAAATACAGGTTACAGGTCAGGTGATGGATCGGGAGATCAATCCGGACTCGGTAACCGAACCTGCTGTTTCTCAGGCTGTGCCTGTGAAGCAGGATGGTCTGAAACAACGTGCTAAGGAGACAAATTCAAACGTATCTTTACTGGATAATGAATGGTTGCGGATGAACCCATCCTTTGGTAAATCAACAGCGGAGAACCAAGGTCAGGGGAATCTGAATGCGGATCAGACAATACCTGAGAAGCAGGGTGAAGCCTCTGCACCATGGCAACCACGGGCAGAACGACCGGCTAACTGGTCTGTTATGGCAATAGCTCCCTCTGCAACGAGTACCTCTACAGGTACAAGCTCCGGTTCGTCCGGTGTGACGGGGGGCGGAGCATCCGTTCCGGCTGTAGCACTGCCTTTGGCGATAACAAGTCTGGTGATGCTAGGTTACGACTTTGCTTTTGACATGGAACGCTTGGATGGTTTCAGCCAGTGGTCACAAGCACCACCAGGTCAGCCGCCGAAATATACCTCTTTCTCATAAACAACAATGGCGTTAATTCAACCAAAAATGAGAAGGAGTGTATATTATCATGAAAAAAGTGAATCGTTGGGTAAAATTGTCGGTATTGTCGGGTACGCTGGTAGCTGGATTGCTGGGAGCTTCACAGTCAACCTATGCAGATAGCTATAACAGCAACAGCAGCGGTAATTTGGATCTGAATGCAGGTCTGCGTCTGGAACTGGGATCATTGTTGTCAGGACAACGTGACGCTGGTTACGGGAATACTGGCAGCTATGGGGGTTCCTCTAACGCAAGTGGTGCATTGAATCTGGATCTGGGACTAAACGCCGGTGTATCCGCCGAGAACATGAACCGTTACAATAACGAATCTACGGACGTTACGAGCGAGCAAAGTAGCTCTGGCAAACTGGGCCTCGGTCTGAATGCCAATGTGTCTGGAGAAGCAGCAACGATGAACGAGTATTCACGAGACGGTCAAGCACGCAACAGCAACACAAGCAGCAGCTATGCCAGCGAGAGCCGTGGCATGCTGGATCTCGGTCTGAACGCGAAAGCGGAAGGAGAGAGTGCAACAATGGCTCAATCCGAACGCAACAGTAACGTGAACGACCGTGAACGTACTGCAAGCAGCAGCTATGCCAGCGAGAGCCGCGGCATGCTGGATCTGGGTCTGAACGCGAAAACGGAAGGAGAGAGTGCAACAATGGCTCAATCCGAACGCAACAGTAACGTGAACGACCGTGAACGTACCGCAAGCAGCAGCTATGCCAGCGAGAGCCGTGGCATGCTGGATCTCGGTCTGAACGCGAAAGCGGAAGGAGAGAGTGCAACAATGGCTCAATCCGAACGCAACAGTAACGTGAACGACCGTGAACGTACCGCAAGCAGCAGCTATGCCAGCGAGAGCCGCGGCATGCTGGATCTCGGTCTGAACGCGAAAGCGGAAGGAGAGAGTGCAACAATGGCTCAATCCGAACGCAACAATAACGTGAAGAACCGTGAACGTACCGCAAGTAGCAGCTATGCCAGCGAAAGCCGTGGCATGCTAGATCTGGGTCTGAACGCGAAAGCGGAAGGGGAGAGTGCAACAATGGCTCAATCCGAACGCAATAGTAACGTGAACGACCGTGAGCGTACTGCAAGCAGCAGCTATGCCAGCGAAAGTCGCGGCATGCTGGATCTGGGTCTGAACGCGAAAGCGGAAGGAGAGAGTGCAACAATGGCTCAATCCGAACGCAATAGTAACGTGAACGACCGTGAGCGTACCGCAAGCAGCAGCTATGCCAGCGAAAATCGCGGCATGCTGGATCTGGGTCTGAACGCGAAAGCGGATGCAGAAAGCGAAACGATGACCATGGTGGAGAGCAATCGATAATATGAGTTTTTCACTGTAATATGAAGAAGCAGGGGCTCCGGAGACCCTGCTTCTTTTTTTATATTTAACCAAATACAATGGGTGAATCATGGTATAATTGTTATAACAGTTGAATAGTATAATTATAGGATGAATCTAAGTGAGTAGGGTGAGAGAGATGGAACGAAAAGTAACGAAATTTGGTAACAGCCTTGGAATAACGATGACAGAAGCATTCAAGCAAATCGGACTTGAACAAGGAGATATGGTTCAGGTAGAGGTCGACCAAACGAGCGGAGAAATCATTATTAAAAAGTCGGTCAAGGTAAATCTGCCTAACGGAATAAGTAATGATTTTATGGATACGTTAGCTTCTGTTATGGATGAGTATGATCGAACTCTGAAAGGTCTTAAAGACAGATGAGTCTCATTCGTTATTTAAATATTCAAGAAGTAATTGCGATTAATGTTGCGATGATAAAACGGTATAGCCCGGGAGAGCAGATTGGTGTAAAAGATTCTAATCTGCTTGAATCTGCTGTTCTTAGACCGCAATCATCTGCTTTTGGTGACGAAGCGTCTCCGACAGTCTATGAGAAGGCGGCTGCAATTTTTCAGTCGTTAGGTCAAAACCATCCTTTTCATAATGCGAATAAACGAACAGCCTTTACTGCATTAGTCATGTTTTTACGTTACAATCATATTTACTTTAAAATGGAACAGGCCTTAGCTGAGGATTTTACGGTTGATATGGTCAACCACAAATATTCATTTGAAGATCTTACTTCGATGATTCAAACTCACTGTTGGTCTGAGGAGAAAACATAATAGGGATCAAAGAATGTATGAGCAATAAATCATGGAGTTTTAATGGTTTATTGTTTTTGTTTGCCCACTTTTTGCTCAATTTGATCAAACATGATAAACAAAACTCATTTACAATATAAATAGTTCATCACGTATAAAAAGGACAAGAACAGGAGTGTTAAGCCATGCAGCATGCATCGATGGAAGAAACAGCTTTACCCGACTCCATTCTGAACGTACATATTCGCGAAGCTGGTTACGCGCCAGGACAGTCTACGATCCGGAATATTCGGATGCACGTGGCACCGGGAGAATTGGTCGGGATTATCGGGCCTAATGGCGCGGGTAAAAGTACAACCATTAAAACATTGCTTGGCCTGCTGGAGCATGCCGATTATGATGTAACCATTGGTGGAGAAGGGCGTTACGCTTACATTCCCGAGCAGCCTGTTTTTTACGAGTATATGACCTTGTGGGAACATCTTGATCTGGCTGCTGCAGCGTATGAAATAGAAGAAGAAGTGTTTGTTGCGAGAGCAGAGGAATTGTTAGTCCGTTTTGGTATGGATCATGTCCGCAATGATCTCCCAGCAAGTTTCTCCAAGGGCATGCGTCAGAAAATGATGCTCATGATCGGATTTCTTTCCTCACCGGATATCTATATTGTGGACGAGCCATTTATCGGTTTAGATCCGCGTGCAACGAAGGATTTTCTGAAATTACTTGATGATGAGCGCCGCCGCGGGGCGGGTGTGTTAATGTCTACACATGTGCTGGATACGGCAGAACGGATCTGTGACCGCTTCATTCTGATTGCTGCCGGCAGGCCGGCTGCGGAAGGAACGTTGGATGAGATTCGGGCTACGGCGGAAATGCCGGAAGCGTCGTTGTTTGATTGTTTTGACACGTTAACATCCGATTGAAGAGAGGAGAGGCCTGATGGTGGAGCCCAAACGTTATACCCCGCATCTTCTATATCAGAGAAGAAAGAGAGAGCATCTTCGGGAACAGTGGCGCAATCTCAAGCTTGTGGTGGACTGGACAGTCTGGCTGTATCTGCTAGTTCCAGGAATGTTATATTTTATCGGCTACTACGTCAGTCTGTGGACAAAAGCATTGCCAGCATGGGCAAGCGGGGGCATATCATTCCCTTTACTAACAGGGATTATCGAACTGATCATCCTGACGGGTGGAGTTCTTCTTTTTATCGAAGAAGCGGATGTATTGTTCCTGAAATCGAGAAGGGTCTGGATGCGAACACTGATGATGCGAGGACTTGTGCGGGTGACGGTGTTACAACTTGGAAAAATGATACTTATTACTGCAGTGGTTGCACCGCTATTCGTTCGTGTGTATGAAATGTCTCTTTTACAGATTGTGCTGACATGTTTCTGGTTGGGAACCGTAGCGTCACTTCAAGTCATTGCTATACATACTATCAAAGTTCGATATACGGGATGGCGGCGCTGGCTCTCATTGGCCTCACTTGTGATCGCCATGGGATGGATGACTGTCCGCACGTCGGCTTGGATGTTAGGGGACATGTATACGTGGAAAATCATGCTCAGTATTGCCGCCGTTCTGCTACTGCTCATTACGATGATCCAGATGAGATTACGTATGAAAGGTACATTTGAAGGCGATGTGCGTGAGGATTTGCGAAGCAGGCTCAGGTTAACAGCACTGATGTTAAGTCAGGCCGTGAGCAAGCCGAAGTCTCCACAGACACGAACAATTATTTTTCGTAAACCTCGCAAACTATTTCGTAAACGCTCCATTCCGAATCGGACAGCAGAGATCGCGTTTAAAGCATTTTTTCGGAATTCCGAGACGTTGAAATTGTATTTGCAACTGGGTGGGTTGTCTATTGCAGCGGTAGCCTTGCCACCGTTTCCGGTCAATGTCATCGTATGTGGGTTACTGGTCATTATGCTAACCGTGATGTTGTACCGTGCTTGGGATGGATTGGCTACGTCGGAGTATGTACAGCTTGTCACGTATGATTCTGCTGCGCTGCATGAAGCAGGCTCTATTATGGCGCGTATGTTATTGCTCCCACTTGTTGCAGTGATGGGGTATGTCATGGGAGTGTTCTGGCTGGACTGGATTTCCGGTTTTCTGACGGCTGCATGCACAGTGGCATTGGGTTATGGTTCAGTGTCCGTTGCAGGCTTGATTAGACAGACTCGTTCATGATTTGTTTTTGTATCACTAGGCTTGAAAGGAATTTGCTATCCGAGGCGCATATCACTTGGTTGAACTGCCCATGCTATAGAAGAAAAGGAATGTGAAGCACATGAATATTAGGTCGTCCTGTTTATGTATCTCTGGATTCATGGATGTCTTGATATTTTCAATAGGTTTCACAGACTGAGGATAGAATTATCTATAGTGAGGAGGAGTAGAGCATGATGGATAACGGTGAGCTTCAAGTACATTTTTCCGATCCTTCGGCACTGTTTGAGGCAAAAGCAACCTTGGAGGAATTAGGCTATAAGCCATATCAATCTGCACCACTTGAATTATATATTCCGACGGATCGGCAGGACCCGCAATCCGCAGTAGAGATTGTGCAATCACATGGAGGGAGTGCGGTGTTTGCTTCTTCTGTTGATCAACTGGATCAGTTCCAAAACGTATCCATTCCGGCACATCTGGTGAATGAGGACTGGAACGAAGGCTATGCACGCGGCGCAAGCCAAACGGTAAATTACGGTCAAAACGTTGATCAAGGAGTAGACCAGGGCGAACATAATTATAGTGATGATCCTGTTTATGATGACTCGGCGGATGGATTTTCCGGTAGCGTTAAAGCTTGAGGAAAAACTGCACACACGAATACATTTCCCCCGTACCTATCGCAGCAAACTGCAGGGTTCATCTGAAACTTACCTTGGAGCTGTAAAAAGTATCAAGCAAAGCAAAAGGCACCCCTTCGGTCATTGATAATGACATGTAGGGTGCCTTTTTGGTACAAGCCAATGATGCAGGTTGAGTGAGTGTCCCATGGGTTATCGCTGTATCTGAACATTTTCTAACGATCACAGAGAACGCTATTTGCTCGATTTAGCTTTAAAGCCCCCTAATCCAATTGGACACTCAAAGCTACCTCAGATACACTAAATGAAATGAGGAGAGTGTTCATGAAAAGACGATTTAGATGCCCAGTTGAGGCGAAAAAGGAGTATGTCGTAGAGGTGCTTTCTGGCCTCCGGACAGAGGTCGTGGCACGAAAGTACGGCATGTCTCCTAAAACGCTGACGACTTGGGTTCGTCAATACGAAGATGAGGTGGGGGAACTGGTGGCTAAAAAACAAAAAGAAACACAACAAATACAGCAAGATGTAGCCAACTATCAAGAATTACAGGAGAAATACAATGAAGCTTTGAAACTTCTTGGCGCAAAAGAATTAGAAAACCAGATTCTTAAGGATCTCGTTAAAAAAAAGTATCCCGACTACAAACCGCGATAGGTTGGATTGAGCGAGGATATCCTGTCCGTACGGTGCTCCGGATCTGCGATGTTCCTCGCTCAACATATTATTATCACTTGAAACACCCTGAACGCCAGCAACCCATAAGTAGCGGACGAAAAATCCCTGGATACTCTTACAACCAGCAAGGGAATCGTATTTCGGACACTCGGATTGTCGGGTTTCTTCGTCGTTTGATTCAAGGGCCAAATGCAGCGTTTGGCTACCGAAAACTAACCGTGTTGTTACGCCGAAAGTACAATCTGGTAATTAACAAAAAGAAAGTATATCGGCTCTGTAAGTCTCTCAGTATCCTTCTCCCTCAGCGCGAACAAATCCATACCGTACCGAGAAAAGTAGCTAATAACCGAACGGTAGATGGGCCTAACCAATTGTGGCAGATGGATATCAAGTACGGTTATGTTGCGGGGAAACGCCGGCACTTTTTCCTCGCAAGTATTATTGATGTTTTTGATCGTCGAATCGTCGCTCACCATCGCGGTAAAGCCTGCGACACGCAGAGCATCCTGCATACGCTCCGGCAGGCTATGGTAACGCGACGTATCCCTAAGACCGAGCCAAAGCTCGTGATTCGTACCGATAACGGCCCTCAGTTTATAAGCAAAGCGTTTTATAACTTCTGTGAAGAAGCAGGTTTAGAGCATGAGCGGACACCCGTTCGAACACCGAATAAAAATGCTTTTATTGAATCGTTTCATAGTGTTCTGGAACGTGAGTGTTACCAGCGACATTGTTTCGAAAGCTACGAAGAAGCCTTTTCCGAGGTAGACCGTTATATCCGTTATTACAACAAAGACCGTATTCACGGCAGTCTACACGACTGGTCGCCGACAGATTACCTGCGCCTGGTCAACGAAGGAACCATAGAGCCCAAATCCATTGCATTATGATGCGTCAATCTGAGAAAAAGCTAGCTAGTGTCCAATATTAAGGGGTTGAACCGTTAGAGGTGTTTGAAACTCTAACGATCTCCAGAGACGTTATTTTAGTAGAAATGGCTCATTTCAAGCTGTAAAGGCCTGTTTGGTGCCAAATAGCGTTCCTGGTGATCGTTAGAATTTAAAAATGATTAATTTCCACGGAATAAGGTTCGTGGTGATCGTTAGCGCTGAACCATGCGTAAAGCGACTCGCCAACTACCAGCATCGCACCGCACCGAACCACAACAACCGACACAGGCAACATATTGATGTGCACATTAAAGCCACGTCTGCAACGTGCATACAACACCGATACCTGAGAGATGGCAAGCAACATTTCACCACAACAGTCTGCCCCAGACACAATTCGATCACTCCATGCACTGGCCCTTGATCCTGTATGTCAACATCGCGTGGCACAGGCACTTGTCCCGACCATGAACGCCGAAAGCAAAAAGCAGAACACCAACCACCAGCTTACCTACGCATTAACATGTCTGTACTCCGCGGCATGCATGCCCGCAGTATACCCTGTAGAGAATGCAGCGGTAATGTTATAACCTCCGGTATAACCGTGAATATCGAGTACTTCTCCGCAAAAGAATAGTCCGGGCAGCAGCTTGGATTCCATTGTTTTAGGGTATATTTCCTTTAAGTGAACTCCACCTCCGGTAACAAAGGCTTCTTTAAGTGATCTTGTGCCGTCAACGCGGAAGGTGAAGGATTTCATCAGTTCGCACAGATGGTTTAACATACCTTTAGGGAAATGGTGAAATGTCAGGTCATCCCCGATCTCCGCGCGTTTCATCAATAGTGGAATCAGACGCTCTGGCACCCATGTTTTCAAAATATTTTTGACAGCCTTGCGTGACTCCTGCTCTAGGCCTTGCTTCACTTGTGCTTCCAGCGCGGCAGGGGTAAAGTCAGGGAAGAGGTCGATACTCATGGTGACCTGTGTATTCCCTGATTTCATCTGAACTTTGCGAATAAACTGACTGCAGCGTAGGGCAACCGGGCCGGATACACCAAAATGGGTGAAGAGCATATCTCCACGGTGAGAAATGACAGTTTTGCCTTTGGCATCGAGTACGGACAGGGCAATGTCACGAAGAGACAAGCCCTGTAATTCCTTGGACTGAATCCAGCTCTCTCCAGATACGATCGGCACCTCGGTTGGATACAATTCTGTGATAGTATGACCAGCCGCCTCAGCCCAAGGATATCCGTCACCTGTGGAACCGGTTTGCGGCACGGATTTGCCGCCTGTTGCAATAATGACGGAGCGGCCGTGAATGATTTTGCCTGAAGCGAGCTTAACACCTTGCACTTGCTGACCGTTATGAATAAGCTCTTTAACAGGTTCTTTCGTACGAATCTCGACGCCAAGAGAAACAATTTTCCCGACAAGCGCATCAACAACCGTCTTGGCTTTGTCCGTGACAGGGAACATTCTTCCGTTGTCTTCTTCTTTCAAGGCAATGCCGAGATTTTCAAAAAAACGCATGATGCCCTGGTTGTCCAGATTTTGAAACGAGCTATATAAAAAACGTCCATTACCCGGAATATGTCGAATAAGCTCATCCGTTTCTTTGGCATTGGTTACATTGCAGCGTCCTCCGCCGGAGATGCCCAGTTTGCGGCCTAATTGATCCCCTTTGTCCAGCAACAGCACAGATGCTCCGTGCTCGGCAGCTGCCACACAAGCCATCAGACCAGCGGAACCGCCACCTATTACGATAACGTCATACATACATAATTACCTTCTTTTTGATTGATTTTGTCTGTTTTTTATAGACAATGTCTGTTACTGCCTCTTTCTGAAATCAGACAGGGTGATTCGGTGTTCTATTTTGCAGTCTTAAGCGATATATTGTAATAAGCTGTCGCCTATGTTTTAATCAGAATTAAATGAGGGAATGTACAGGCAGAGGAGGAGATGACATTGTGGTTGCGTTAAAGGACATTCTTTTACAAGTACTGCTGGCCGGATCGGCAGTATTCCTGATTCCCTTATTATATTTGGGTCTCTCCAAACAACAGGTCATGCGGATGGATCATGCAGGTAAAGTCAATTTCAGCTTTGCTGCAACAAGTGTCATCAGTATGTTACTCTGTCTGATTTTTGCATTATCTGTAGGTTCCGAGACCGTTCCTATATCCCTGAGTATCATCCCGGTTACTCTTGCGATTCTATATTGTAAAGCCCACATAGGCGCTGCCTTGTCTATTCTACATATTCTCTTCTATTTTCTATTAGCACATCCCTATGATCTGTACGGATTTCTTCTTCATACGGGAATACTTCTCTATCCTATTGTATGGTTGTCTGCCAAACGATTCAAGCATAATACGTGTTCACGCAAAATGAATACGGTCATCGCGTTGATTACCGCTGAACTAGCTGTTGCGAGTCTGTTATGGGTGGTTTATGTCTATCCTTACACCACATATTCCAAGCTTCATCTGATTTTGTCAGCACTTGGATATACAGCAGGTGCACTGGCTGCTGGGGGCATGAGCCAGCTGTGGCTGGATCGGATGGGACGTTATCGCGGAATGGAACAGCAACTATCTGAAGAACATCACCATTACATAAGTGAAACGGAGAAACTGCACCAGATTTTGAATGCAGTACCTCTTTCTATAGCCACGGTAGATGTCGAAGGCAAAGTTGTGTTTGTAAACGAACTGATGAAACAAACGGCAAAAGAACAGCTTCCATGCACATCAGCACATAACTTGATTGGGCAGCACGCCAGTCAATTTGTCGAGCAAGAACAGGCGGATAAGATGGAACACAGTATTCAGCAAGCGGTTGTTCATGGTGAAGTAAGTGTGCTGACCGTGCGATACGGATCGCATGTATTTCTTTCCCGAACGGTGCCGATCTATGCTTATGCTGCAAAAGGCTCGAAGGAAGTCTCGGGAGCTATGATCACTATTCAGGATGTTACCGAGCTTGAGATGTTGCGTAGCGAACTTGATAATGTGGATCGTCTAAGCTTGGTGGGACAGATGGCGGCGAGCATCACGCATGAGGTGCGCAACCCGATGGCTGTGGTGCGAGGGTTCCTCCAGTTAATGCAGGAAAAGAGTCCTGAATCCCTGAATCATTATTATCGGATCGTTATGGAGGAATTGGACAGAGCCAACAGCATTATCAATGATTTTCTGTCCCTGGCTCAGAACCGTATAGCAGAAAAAGAAGAATCACAATTACACGATATCATTCATGAGCTAAGTCCTTTGTTATGGGCAGACGCCAATCTGCGAGGTCAGAGCATCGAACTGATGCTGGCCCATAATGTGCCGAAGCTACATCTGAATGCAAAAGAAATTAAACAAGTCGTATTGAATCTTGCTCGTAATGGAATGGAAGCCATGACGGAAAAAGGTGTGCTTACCTTGGAAACACGGATGGTTGATGACCGGGTGGAACTGTGTGTACACGATACAGGGCCGGGAATACCACCAGTGAAGCAGGAAAAGCTATTTGAACCATTCTATACAACCAAAGCTAAAGGAACCGGACTGGGATTATCCATGTGTCTGAGCATTGTCGAACGCCATAATGGCACAATTACCGTTGAATCTGAAGAAGGACAGGGAACGACCTTTAAAGTTGCCTTCCAGTGTTAGCTCATCAGCATATTTTGCCAGACCATAAGCCATAATAAGTGAGAGAAAGCTGTTCCGCAGGTGTTGTCTGAACCTTGCTTTCATTGCATGGGGATGTATAATAGGAATAGCACAGCGTGTATCCATTTTTTTCGATATGGACGCATTCGTTGGTGCATAGCTATTGTCCTCTAACTTTTCAAACGAGATCATAGAACAACCATTATAAGGAGTGAAACTGAATGTCGATGTCATTTGATCAATACATGAGAGATATGGTTCAGCCAATGCGGGATGAGCTGACTCGTCTGGGAATCCAGGAGCTGCGTACACCGGAAGAGGTTGAAGCAAGCTTGCCTGATGCTAAAGGAACAGCACTGGTTGTAATTAACTCTGTATGCGGCTGTGCAGCAGGTCAATGTCGTCCAGGGGTTGCTCAAGCACTTCAGAACGATTTAACACCAGATCATCTCTACACCGTATTTGCTGGTCAAGACAAGGAAGCTACGGCGAAAGCGCGTGAATTCTTTGCACCATACCCGCCATCCTCACCGTCCATCGCTTTGCTGAAAGACGGAGAACTCGTTCACTTTATCGAGCGTCACCAAGTGGAAGATCGTTCTGCAGAGGAAATCGCGGCTGACCTGACAAGTGCGTTTGAACGTTACTGCCGTTAATCCGCTTCATAGAACGCCCCGCACTTCGGATGCCCGATGCCGGGGCGTTTCATTTTGGACAGATCAGGTTATTGAACCATTCGAACCTTTCTAGCTGGACATCAACATACCTTTCAAACGAGCATCAAAATTCTATTTTAGTAGAAACGGGGTGTACGAACGATGAGTTTGCAACAACAGATCATCGCTGAATTGAAGGTTAAACCGAGTATTAATGAAGCTGAGGAAGTACGCAAGCGTGTGGATTTTCTGAAGACGTATGTCAAAAATTCCGGTACCAAAGGATTGCTGATCGCCATTAGCGGCGGTATTGACAGTGCTGTGGCAACGGCACTTTGCAAACAAGCTACGGACGAGCTTACCGCGGAAAACAATCAAGAGTACAAAACGCTGGGTGTGTTCCAGCCTTATGGAGAGCAAGCAGATATCCAGGATAGTTATGCTGTAGCCAAAGCATACGATCTGAAGCATGTTGTGGAAACAAACATCGAGGATGCCGTGAATGAAATCGCGCTGGAAGTAGAGCAGGGCTTCAAATCTCTTGGCAGTCCGCGTCATATGACTCATCAAGGCAAGGGCAATGTGAAAGCAAGAACACGTATGGTGATGCAATATGCGCTTTCTTTTGAAGAAAACCTGCTGGTCGTAGGTACGGATCATGCATCCGAAGCGATTACGGGCTTTTACACCAAATGGGGCGACGGAGCCGTGGATATCACACCACTGAGCACTCTCAACAAACGTCAGGTTCGTCAGCTGGCTGCTTACCTGAAAGTGCCGCAATCCATTCTGGACAAAGCACCTTCGGCCGGACTATGGGAAGGGCAAACGGATGAGGACGAGCTGGGTATCTCATACGAGGCGAACAGTGATTACCTTGAAGGCAAGCAGATTGACCCGGCTGCGCAAGAGCGTTTGGAGGCCTTTTACACACGCACACATCACAAACGTAATGCGATTCCTGGTATCTAAGGTTGGGGATTTAAAAGTGTAATCGAGTAGCGTACTTCATTTTGCAAATGAGTCGTTGCTAACAAAAAGAGTCACTGCCTTGAGCAGCGGCTCTTTTTGTTGTTCTATCTTACCGCCATTTCGTAGGGAGAAAATTTTAGCAAAAGTGGAAACGCGGATAACAGGTACTCGCATCCATGCACGCCTCCTGCTACAATAGAATATGTGTTCGGAAAGCTATGGATTCGTTGAAGTAAGGATTACTAAAGATTATCTTTTATAGCCTAAAAGATTAAGCGGGTGAATCGTTATGATATATGGCATTGGCAACGATGTATTAGAGATAGAACGGTTACGCAGGTTGCTGTCTGGCCGCCAGGCAGAGGCATTTATGAAGCGTATTTTAACTCAGGCTGAACAGGAAATTGCAGCTAGGCGCGGGAAACGGATGGCGGAGTTTGTATCCGGGCGTTTTGCGGCCAAAGAGGCGGTATCCAAAGCATTCGGATGCGGGATCGGCGCTGTCATGGGTTTTCATGATATCGAAGTGTTGCCAGATCCGTCCGGTCGTCCAGTCGCTACTTTGTCCAGTCAGGCCTGGGAGCGGCTTCAGCTACCGTGTGGTCAGAGATACCAGATCCATCTAAGCATTACACATCAGACGGAGCTGGCCGCGGCATTCGCGATCATTGAGCAGGGCGCGGGTGAACCGCTTGAGTGATATACGTATAGATGCGTCAGTTAAAATGAGGCGAGGAATTGCCTCTCGCTGAAATCGGGAGAAACGTGTGTACAGGAAAGGAAGGGCATATGGGTTTACAAGAACAGAAACGACATTTCAGCGTGAATCTGCTGGATTGGTACATGATTAATCGTCGGGATTTGCCGTGGCGTCGCCACAACAATCCGTATTTTACTTGGGTTTCGGAGATTATGTTGCAACAGACGCGTGTAGATACGGTGATTCCGTATTTTAACCGATTTATCGGGAATTTCCCGACCGTCCAGGCTCTTGCCGAGGCACCGGAGGAAGAGGTGCTAAAAAATTGGGAAGGGCTCGGATATTATTCAAGAGCGCGTAACCTTCAGGCAGCAGCAAGGCAAGTTATGGAGCTGCATGGCGGAGAGATGCCGCAGGACAAGCAGAGCGTCTTTGCATTAAAAGGAGTCGGCCCGTATACAGCCGGCGCTATCCTCAGCATTGCCTTCAACCAGCCACAACCAGCGGTGGACGGCAACGTCATGCGGGTGCTGTCCCGATATTTCCTCATTGATGAGGATATTATGAAGGGTAGCACCCGGGTTTTGATGGAAGAGCTCGCGGGAGAGCTCATTCCGGAAGGGCGAGCGCGTGACTTCAATCAGGCGCTGATGGAGCTTGGCGCGCTGGTATGTACACCCAAAGCGCCGCATTGCTTGACTTGCCCGGTGATGGAGCAATGTTCCGGCAGAATTGCCGGAAGGGAGCTTACGTTGCCGGTCAAGACCAAAGCGAAGCCGCCACGCCCTGAGCAGCGGCTTGTTGCCCTGGTGGAAGGCCGCGGTGCTCATCGCGGCCGTGTGCTTGTGCGCCAGCGCCCAGAGACAGGCCTGCTGGCCCGGATGTGGGAGCTGCCGCATGTGCTGGCGGCGCCTGCCGCAGCAGGTAAGGCGGCAGCGCCGCTGGCGGATGAGCCGGCCATGGCTTTGTTGGCCGGCAGTCTGTGGGCGGAAGGCTTCGCTGCCCGCCCGGAAGGGCTGGCTACCCATGCGGAGCATGTGTTCAGCCACATTGTCTGGAGCCTACAGGTGTACAAGTGCACCGAGCAGGACCAGAGCAGTGAGCTTCCGCTGATCGCCGCGGAAGCCAGAGCCGCCTATCATGCACAGGCGGCATCAATGGCAGAATCAGCCCCAGCTGCAGAATCATCTTCATCCACCGCCGCTCAAGCGGCGCAGGAAGCGATGACAGGCAAAGGCGATGGCCTCACTTATCAATGGATCGGCCCGGAGGATATGGAGAAGCTGGCGTTCCCTAATGTATTTCTGAAGCTTCTTCGCAACTATTTTGCTGGAGCCTATGATGAGGCAACGGAGCAATAAACAAAAAAGAGCCTGAATCGATCACAAGGATCGATTCAGGCTCTTTTATTCGAACAGCGTCTTATTTCGCTGCTGCGTAACGTTTGTTTACTTCATCCCAGTTGATTACGTTCCAGAATGCACCGATGTAATCAGGACGTTTGTTTTGATATTTCAGGTAGTAAGCGTGCTCCCATACGTCCAGACCCAGAACTGGAGTCAGACCTTCGAAGAGCGGGCTGTCTTGGTTAGGTGTGCTAGTAATGGACAATTTGCCATCTTTGCCTACAACGAGCCATGCCCAGCCAGAACCGAAACGAGTTGTAGCTGCTTTAGCGAAGTCTTCTTTGAACTTGTCAAAGCCGCCCAGTTCGCTATCAATTGCTGCTGCGATGTCACCTGTTGGTGCGCCGCCGCCGTTTGGTCCAATGATTTCCCAGAACAAGCTGTGGTTAGCATGTCCGCCACCGTTGTTACGAACCGCTGTGCGGATGCTTTCTGGTACGCTGTCCAGGTTAGCGATCAGATCTTCCAAGCTTTTGTTTTGCAGTTCAGGAGCGCTTTCCAGAGCTGCGTTCAAGTTAGTTACGTAAGTGTTGTGATGGCGATCGTGGTGGATTTCCATCGTTTGTGCATCGATATGTGGTTCCAGTGCATCGTTAGCGTAAGGAAGTGCTGGTAATTGAAAAGCCATAGTGAAATACCTCCTGAGATTTTTGTGATTTGTTGTTTAGGTACATATGTAATAATACCCTTGCCATTATTATTAAACCGCATTCGGGATAATTAATCAACATTTTTGTTTATTAAGTCCCCCAAACCGTTAATCAAAAGCGAGGCCAGAGATAACAAACATATTTTACCCATTATGAATAAAATTATGAGATTTCGACGGAAAAAATCGTTAAAATTAAAGCGAAATCAATGTAAACGTTTACAATAAAGCGCTTTCAGAAGAAAATGCGTGTTTTATGGAGAAAAGTATGGTTTAATTGACGAAGAAGCGGTATTTTCTCGTTTTTTGTCATTATATGAACATCGGGTTTTTGGTAAAAGGGGATTCCCTTTTTGGTAAAACCTCATCTAAGCTAACGAAAAGGGAGATTTAAAACATGCACGTTCGTTCCTTTCAGTTGAGTGATGCAAGCCAGATGACGGAGCTTCTCCAGGTTGCACTATCGGAAGAGTGTTATGAGAACACGATGGGCCCGTTTGCCCGTCAATTGTCATGGGATTCTGACCTGATCATGGTTGCGGAAGAAGAGGGAGACCTCGTGGGCGCTTTGATTGGTACGATTGATCAAAACCAGGGATGCATCTACCGTATTGCGGTTCATCCAGACTATCGTCGCCGCGGCGTCGGTAAAACACTTGTCGAGGCTATGGAACAGCGGTTCCAGCAGCGTAAAGTCAGCCAGATTTGGGTGGCTGGTGATGAGCACAACAAAGCAGCCATGCCTTTGTATGAAGCAATGGGATATGGGGCCAATAAGATTCTGAGTGCTTTTCAGAAACTTAGTATTTTGTCCAAGGCTTAATCGATGTAGGTAAATTCGGTGTAGTTAGACAAAGAAATAAAGGGATTTTCATTTCATATTAGGCATATCTGTTCACGCATCATGGCGTGAGAGATATGCCTTTCTATTTGTATGAGGAGGGAGCGGCTGATATGCATCCTGTTTCCTTTTTTCCAAAGCGTGTATAAAAGATTGTAATTGTCTGTATGCTGGTGGGCATCTCCAATTGTTTCGCTCTTGCAAATAGAGTAGACTGAAAAGGAGTACGACCATGGTTATACGATAAATCTACAAACTGATAAATGAGGTGTCTCTTTGAATTCTAATATGCCTTCTATGGAGCATTCGACGTTTGAGGAGCAAAATCAGAAGCCTGTCCCCAAGCAGGCAGGGAAGTCCTGGTCAGCCGAATTGTGGGACTGGGTGAAGACCATTGTGGTGGCTTTTGTGATCATGATGCTGCTTAACCTGTTTGTATTCAATCTGTCGATGGTCAAAGGACAGTCTATGCAACCAACGCTGGTCGAGTCTGATCGTCTGTTTGTAAACAAGATGGTCTATCATTTCGGTGAACCGGCCCGGTCGGATGTGATCGTTCTTCGTGATCCGAGTGAAGATGCAGGCAAGAAAGATTTTCTGGTGAAACGAATCGTTGGACTTCCTGGAGATACAATTGAGGTCAAAGACCATCATCTATATGTAAATGGTGTTCAGCAGGCAGAGAGTTACACCGACATTGAGGTACAGGACCCTGATTTTGGGCCGCTTACCCTGGCATCGGATCATTTCTTCGTCATGGGAGATAATCGTCATGAAGGTAAAAGCAAGGACAGCCGTGTGTTTGGGAGTATAACTTCCAGCGAGATCGTCGGTAAAGCCGAGTTTATTTTTTGGCCTTTCTCCGAGATAAAAAAGCTGTAAAATGTTGGACCACAACAACTTCGAAGCGCAATTTGCGTTTAACCATACAGGCACGTAGACTTTACATTTAATCGTATGCAAGACTTATATCGTTATAGTTCAGCGCCTGGTCTCTTAAGTGAGGCGGGCGTTCATTGTTTAAAGATAACGAGATTACGTGCCTTATAGAAAAGAGGGAAGAACAATGACGAACGTACGGACCGGGGCAGCACAGGCCGCCTCCGTATGGGAAGCGTTAAAGCAGGAGATCAAGGCGGCAGGCCCGGAAATGGGTATAGATGATATTGGATTTGCTTCAGCGGACCCCTTCATCTCTCTGAAGTCATTGCTGGAGCAGTCTCGGGATAAGGGATATGCGTCAGGATTTGAAGAACCAGATATTGAAAAAAGAGTGCATCCCGCCCTCCCGGATAGCGAGCCAGCTTCCCTGATCGCCATAGCTGTAGCTTATCCGTCCAAAATGGTCAATCCGCCGAAGTCGGAGCCTGGCGCGTACCGCGGCATTTTTGCTCGTTCGGCTTGGGGGCAGGATTATCACCAGGTGCTTCGCGCAGCGATGGACAAGCTGGTGAATTTTATCCGTGAACGCGTACCGGAAGCGATCATTGAAAGTATGGTGGACACAGGTGCGCTCGTGGATCGCGCCGTCTCCCAACGGGCCGGGATCGGGTTCAGTGCCAAGAACTGCTCGATTATATCGCCCAAATTCGGTTCATGGATATTCCTTGGTGAGCTTGTCACGAACATTCCATTCCCGCCAGATACTCCCGTGACCGAGGATTGCGGGGAATGCACGAAATGCATCGATGCCTGTCCTACAGGTGCGCTGATTGGCCCTGGGCAATTGAATGCACAGCGCTGTATTTCTTTTCTGACCCAGACTAAAGGGTTCCTGGATGAAGAGTTTATGTTGAAAATAGGCAACCGTCTGTACGGTTGTGATACATGTCAGATTGTATGTCCGAAAAATCGGGGCAAAAATTGGGATCATCATCCCGAGTTTCATCCCGATCCGGAGGTTGTAAAGCCTTTGCTGTTGCCGCTGCTGGATATCGGTAACCGTGAATTCAAAGAACGTTTCGGTCAAAGCTCTGCCGCTTGGCGGGGCAAAAAGCCGATCCAGCGCAATGCGGTCATTGCACTGGGCAATTTCAAAGACAAAAGCGCTGTACCGAAACTAACGCAGGTACTGAAGCGTGATCCGCGTCCGGAACTGCGGGGAACCGCTGCCTGGGCGCTGAGCAGAATTGGAGGAGAAGACGCCATGAGAGCTATTGGGGAAGCTGCCGCGATCGAACAAGATGGGAACGTGCTAAGTATGCTGCAGAAGGCCGAGGAGAGATTATTATCGTCCGAGACCTTACCCGATCGACCGCAGGCGGAGCAAGTGAAGAAACAACAAGCAGATACAGTGGAAGCTGTGCAATATACACAAGCAGCATCTTTTTCTCAAGCAAGAGATACGGAGTTCGGGGAGGAGACACAGCGGACTGCGAACGTTATTAAAAGTGAAAGTGACGGTGAGCCTGAGCAGTCCGTCGCCTCGGGCAGATCCGAAGCAGCTGCATGGAAGCCATCTGCAGTAACCGGGCTTCACGGCAAACCTGTGTATTATGATGAGGTGTTGACACCGATCGGGACACTTACCTTATGTGCAACGGATGAGGGACTGTGTCATCTCGATTTTGGCGCTTTTCATGTTCGGGAAGCTCATCTGCAACAATGGGCCCGTACGTGGGTCGGTGAATACCGATATGAGAAAAACGAAGAGAAGCTCAGCGAAGCTACGGGGCAGCTAGTGCAGTATTTTGCTGGGGAAAGAACGACATTTGACTTGCAGCTTAAGCAGTATGGTACTGCATTCCAGCTACAAGTTTGGGAGGTTCTGTCCGATATATCTTATGGAGAAGCCTTAACCCACCAAGAGGTTGCGGAAAAGATCGGCAGGCCCAAGGCTATACGTGCAGTTTTGGATGCTATTAGCAAGAACCCAATCCCGATTATTATTCCTTGTCATCGATTGAGCGGTAAAGATGGCACTCTGGTAGGTTACGTAGGCGGTCTGCAAACCAAGGAGCAATTGCTCACATTGGAGCAGTAATCGTAAGAGCGGGGGACGTTCATGAAGTATGTAAACGTGGAAAGCGTGGAGGCGGGGGAAATTTTGGGCAAGACGGTGTATTCCAGTAATGGGACAGTGTTGTTGTCTGCCGGAGTCCAGCTCACCGTGTTTATGGTCAATACGCTGAAGCGTATCGGGGTAACCACGCTGTACATCCAGGATGAAGCGTTTAAAGATGTGGATACAGAAGATATTCTGGATGAAGCCACGAAAAGGGCCATTATCAATGAGATGAGCGTTACGCTGGAAGCGGTACGGTCCGGGAAAGACTGGAGTCCGAAGAAAGTCGCGCTTAGCATAGACAAATTATTGAATGATGTGCTAAACGGGCGAGAATTGCTGGTGCAGTTAACCGATATCCGAACCCAAGACAATGCACAATATGTTCATGCGATGAATGTTTGTTTGTTGTCTTCGGTTATTGGACTGAATATGGGGCTTAACTACAATCAGCTCAAGGATCTGGCTGTAGGTGCCCTTTTACATGATATTGGGAAAGTAGGCGAGCCTCCGGGTACTGTTCCTACTTCAAAGCTGCATCACACATGGCGTGGCTTTGAAGTGATCAAGAACAAGCGTGAGTTCAGTCTGCTCGTTGCGCACACTGCACTTCAACATCATGAACATGAGGACGGCAGTGGTACACCAAGGGGAATCAGAGGGAAGGACATCCATCTTTTTGCCAAAATTGTAAGTGCAGCTAACATCTATGATAATCTCATTAACGGTCTGTCAGGCAGCAACATGCTTCCCCATGAAGCGTGTGAGGCAATGATGGCGATGTCCGGAACGAAGCTGGATCGCGATATTCTGATTGAGTTTAATAAAAGTGTATCCGTATATCCTAACGGGACTGCTGTTCGGCTGTCTACGAAAGAGACCGGCGTCATTGTCCGCCAGCACCGCGGGCTGCCAGGAAGACCGGTTATTCGGGTGGCTCACGGCAACACGCGTTATTCGCTGGATGTTGTTGAGATTGATTTGGCCAAACAGAACACGATCTTTATTGAAGGAGTACTGACGTAAGTGATATAACTGGAAAATGCGTTTGCTCAGGACGTGTGGAAATGCTATGATAATTCTCAGGAAATCCGGTCGGTGTTATGTTTGCATCATGGTATTAATCTTCATCATTCATGATGTGTACAAGCACAGATCATCCGTTTTTTAAGATTGCATATTGCATACAGAGGTGTCTAAGAGATGGATATTGTAATACCGATTATTACATTGATTGTGGGTCTGGTCGGTGGATTTTTCATCGGGGTGTTCTACCTGCGTAAACAGCTTGAGAAAATGCAAAGCGACCCTGACATGTTACAGAAAATGGCGAAGCAAATGGGCTATAACCTGAATGGCAAGCAAATGCAGCGTGCCCAGCAGATGATGAAGAACCAGCAACCAGGCGCAAAAATGCCTCAGCCGACTCAACATCCTGCGCGTAAAAACTCGGGCCGCCGAAAATAATAGCTGTGGGTGATTAAATCGCTTGCAGGATGTGGTTCGAAAGGAGGCGCTTGGCAGTGGCTGGCGTGAAAGATTATTTGAATTCCAAAGTATCCGACAATCGGGAGAAGATCGAGTATCATGTCGAACAAATTCTCAAATTGATCGGAGAAGATAGCACACGTGAAGGGCTTCTGGAAACGCCTGCGCGTGTAACCCGGATGTACGAAGAGATTTTTGGTGGATATGAAGTGGATCCCCGTGACGTGCTGGGTGTCACCTTTGACGAGAATCACGAAGAGCTGGTCATCGTGAAAGATATCGTGTACTACAGCCAGTGCGAGCACCATATGGCACCGTTCTTTGGTAAAGTCCATATTGGCTATATACCAAGCGGGAAAATTGTGGGTCTAAGCAAAATGGCACGCCTGGTTGAAGCGGTAACACGCCGTCTTCAAGTACAGGAACGTATTACATCGCAGATTGCGGACATCTTGACCGAAGCAGTTGCACCGCATGGTGTGATGGTTGTCGTAGAAGGTGAGCACTTGTGCATGTGCTCCCGCGGCGTGAAGAAACCGGGCAGCAAGACGGTAACGTCTGCTGTACGTGGATCTTTCCGTGATAACCCTGCACAGCGTGCGGAGTTTCTGTCTCTGGTCAAAGAGTAATGATAAATAAGCCGAGTTCCTTTGGGGAACCGGCTTATTTATATAGGGCTTTTTTTTCGTATTTGTCGGAGGGACTGAAACTACATATGAATTCGATAGTCGGAGGTTATGGACGATGAATATACCTTCCCAATCCAACCAACTGCCTGAGTCAGAGAAGAGCGAGTTGACTGTACAAAGGATATCCGCTGAGCAGCATTCATCGCTGCGTTTGCAAATTTGGGAGACACCGCTTATGCGCCTTGGCAGCAGTGTACTTGATGCTTTTGCATGGGAAGAAGTGATGTGCAGACGTGTTGGAGCAGGCCATCTGCCTGTTGCTCATATATGGCGACACCCAGATGCCTTTGTGGCAGGCTTACGCGACCGAAGGCTGCCGCGGGCAGTCGAAGCGATGGATGTTATCAAAGGTCAGGGGACAGCTGTATGTGTACGGCCTTCTGGTGGGGCCGCAGTTCCGTTGAATCCGGGTATTGTGAACGTGTCGCTGATTTTGCCCAATCCAGGGCACGCAATTAATATTCATGATGATTTTCGCGAGATGGCTTCGATCATTGCCGAGTCGTTAACTCCTTGGTCAACTCAGGCGCAGACAGGAGAAGTGCAGGGGGCGTTCTGTCCTGGGGATTATGATGTCAGCGTGGGTGGATTGAAATTTTGCGGTATTGCTCAGCGGCGTCAGGCCAAAGCGTACATCATCACGGCATTTATCATTGTGGAAGGTCAGGGGGATCGGCTTGCTGCGGAGGTGCGTAAATTCTATGAAGAGGCCTCAGGAGGGATAGCCGAAGGATATCCTGAGGTAAAGCATGGAACTATGGCAAGTCTGCAGGAGCTGGCAGGGGTGCCATCCACGGCTGCGTATACGGCTTCGCTGGTACGCACATTGCGTAACAGGTATCCTCATGCAGCGACAGAACGGGTGCTTTCTGTTGATGCGGATGATGTGTTGCGGACGGCAGAACAGATGAAACAGCGCTACGACTGAGTTCTTTATCAATAGGCTTGGAATTGGTGAAGAGAGATGGTATGATGTGATTTCGGAAGGAGAGGATTTAGAGTGGAAACATTGCGATATACATACCTGTATGAAGTCATTTCAACAGGTGAAAAGTCAGAATTCAGCCAAATGGCAACAAGTAAAGAAGAGGCGGCTGCCCTGATTGTGGCACGTATTGCCGATCTGGAGTTCACAGAAGAGTCCGATATCAAACTGGGCGATCTGATCGCCATCAGCAAACAGGTTGGCGACAACTATGTAGCGTGCGAGGGCTGTGCTTCTTAACATAGGTATGTTATGTATGGATTGTAATATGAAGTCGATATTGAGGCGAATCTCTAATGAGAGGTTCGCTTTTTTTTACGTTGATTTCATTTTTTGAGTCAGATAACATCGATAGAGCGTGAACTATGTCGTATTTTGTTCAGAAAATGTTCAGAATACATTGTTATACTCATCCAAAAGCCTACAAGGAAGGGAAGGTTTATACGATGAGAAAGTCAGTGCAAAACAAGTTTTCATGGATGTCTCGTCCAATGAAATTCTTTTTGATGGTTGTGTTAACACTTGGTATGGCGAACAACGTTTATTTCTCCGGAAAAGCACATGCTTCAGTCGGAATAGATTTTGCTCGTGGCACTCCTAATTATCCAATAGATGTAAAAGTTACCTCGTCAACGTTTAAATCAAGTGTAAAACTAACGGAGAGTGCGCGTTTATATTATGAGATCCGTGCAGTAGACTGGCTTAGTCCAAGACCTGAACTGGATACGATCAAGGAAAATGCAACACTTGCAGGAACGTATATTGATTTACAAGCAGGAGAAGAACGTGATCTGTTTTTTAATCACTTAAATTCATCTACAGATTATGCTGTATATTTTACAGCAGATGATCCAAGCAATAACTTATTCGATCTGGCTGATCTGGGGTATCAACAGTTCCAGACTAGCGCAGGCTCACCGGTTACTCCTTCCCAAGTGAAGGCTGTTGCTGGTGATGCTCAAGCGAAGATTAGCTGGAGTTCAGACTCTTCCGTTACGGATGCTGTTTATATGTATCAAGGTTCCAAAGAGCCAATCGATCCTGATAGCTGGATTGATATTACAAGTATGTTAGACGGTGAAAAGGTCATCCATGGTTTGACGAATGGATTGCCTTATGTTTTTGCAGTTAAATCTACATTCAACGATGATCATACCCAGTCCGATTATGTCGTTTCTAACGTGATCACACCTGATTTGCCTGCTACACCTGCTGCACCTGCTGTACTAACTCCGCAGGCTATTAATGGACAAGTTCAGTTAAACTGGAATAGTGTACCTGAGGTAGACGGGTATGTCGTATATATGTATCAGGGCAGTACTGCGCCACAAGATCCTGAGAATTGGACTAAAGTAGCTGGGCCAATGAGTGCATTGCAGTATACCGTTTCAAATCTAACGAGCGGTCTGCCTTATGTATTTGCTGTTCGATCTTCAAGCAGCACGGGAATGTCAGAGTATAAAGTATCCGCATCGGTAACACCGCAATCTCCTGGCAATAGTGGGGGAGAAGTTGTTGTGACACCTTCTCCATCACCATCTAGCTCTTCGCCTTCATCACCGGTTTCATCGACTCCACAGAAGGAGATTATTAAAGTGGATGTGGCAAATGGCGAGCTGGCCTCCACCATTGATTCCTTGGAAATCAGCCGGACTCGTGGAACAGATGGTACGATAAAAGACGAGCTTGGATTAAATCCAGGTAAAGCACAATCGGTTATTGATCAGTTAAAGAAAACCGGCTCACGTACAGCTGTTGTTCTGATTCCAGATGCGAAAGATGAAGTCTCTCAGTGGGACGTGAAACTAGCGCGGGAATCGACTAAGTTGTTCACTGAACAAGGAATCGAGTTGGTTATTTCCAATCCAAACGTGAAAGTAACCATTCCAGCCACATCTATGAAAGACAGAACAGATGATGTATATTTCCGTCTCGTGCCTGTAAAGAAACAGGAGACACGTCTGGCTATCGAACAACGATTGCTGGCTAACGAGACGATTACTCAATTCGCCGGCACCAAAGAAATTCAGGTGTTGGGACGTCCGATGACGATTGAAACGAATCTGCAAAGCCGTCCTGTAACGCTTGTCCTGCCGGTAGACAGCAAACAGCTTGCAGGTGTGAAACCAGCGGATCTTGGCGTGTATATCGAACACAGCAATGGAACAAAAGAGCTGGTACACGGTAAAGTAGTGACATTGAATAAAGATAATAACCAGCAAGGCATCGAGATCAATGTGGATCAGTTCAGTACCTTTTCCGTGGTACGGGTCAAAGACTGGGCTGATGACACGGCAACAGCCAAACCTTATATTCGCGGCTATGCAGATGGTCGTTTCCAACCGGAGTGGTTCGTAACACGTGCCGAGATGGCGGCACTCATTACGCGTGTAACAGGCACTGTGGAGTCTGAGAGTAAAGCATCATTTACTGATGTTAGAGCTGGCCACTGGGCTTATGGCAGTATCTATGCTGCTACTCAAGCTGGTTACTTCACAGGTTACGCAGACGGTAGCTTCAAACCGGGGCAAGGAATTACACGAGCAGAGATAGCGAGTGTATTACAACATTTGCTGAAAGCTGAACAAGCAGTGACATCCGAAGCAACAACTGCATTCACGGATGTGAAGCAACACTGGGCTCAGGAAGCGATCGCTCGGCTTGATGCTGCAGGAGTTCTTGCAGGATATACGGATGGTACCTTCCGTCCTGAGAAACTGGTATCGCGTGCTGAAGCAGTGACTATGATTAATAAATTGATTGGTCTTCAACCTGCAGCAACAGCGCTAAAATCCTGGTCGGACGTACCTGATACCCATTGGGCTTACCAAGCGATTCAGGCCGCATCCATAAAGGATTGACGACCAGCACGTTTCAAAGAGATATCTTTCAGTCTTTGACTGGAGATATCTCTTTTTATATTTGCTGGAACCAGATTACCTTAGTAAGGCGGCCATAGGAGCTTGCGTGCGGTTTCGTACCGTTCAGCGACAGCGGGCCAGTAGACGACATTCCACCAGTCTTCGATGTACTTTTTGCGTTCGTTTTGATGCTTGAGATAGTAGGCGTGTTCCCATACATCCAGTGGCAGGAGTGGAACGATATCCGATTGGGACAGATTCTGATGTTTTTCAGCCTGCAAAATTTCCAAACGATGTGCTCGCGGACTCCAGACCAGCATTGCCCAGCCGCTACCTTCCACCTTGTTAGCTGCCTCGGTAAATTGATTTTTGAATGCTTCATAGCTGCCAAAATCACGTTTGATCTGCTCTGCAAGCATTCCGGTAGGCTTGCCGCCGCCTGCTGGGTTCATAATGGTCCAGAAGATGGTATGCAGATAATGTCCTGCTCCATTAAAAGCTAGCTCACGCTCCCAATGTTTGATGAGCTCAAAATTATTCTTTTTCCGGGATTCGGCGAGCTTCTTCTCCGCAACGTTCAGACCGTCTACATAGGACTGATGGTGCTTGTCATGATGAATGCGCATTGTCAGCTCGTCAATGTGCGGCTCCAGCGCATTATACGCGTAAGGGAGGGGAGGTAACGTGTGCCCGCCAATAGGAACCGGCTTTTCTCTTACCGGGGCAGATGCAGGCAGCGTTTCCGCAGGAGCCGTCCCAGCCGTTGATGGTTGGAGTGACGACGATTGTACCTGTGCAGATGCGGCAAGGGAACCATTGGCATTGGTTTGCCCGGCTAAAGATGCTTGTGACTCCGCTGCTTCTAGACGTGTGTCTTGGGCGACTTTGGAGTTAATGTTGTGTAGTGCATTCTCTAGCAACATCGATGAGGGTGGTTCTGTTTCACGCAGAATGCCGGGCTGGCTCAGGGTTTCTAATACCCCCAGGAAATACTCCGATTCGCGGATGATATGCAAGATGAAGGTTTGAGCAAGTGGGACCGCACGCACCGCTGCACTTTGCTCCAGCATAATATAAAGCTGCTTGATAAACTCTTTGGACTGATGTTTTGCTGTCTGGACGAGTTGATCGATACTTCGCATGATATAGGGGGCAGGCGGCTGGGTTGCAGGCAACAGCTGTTTTATCAACTGATTCGCCACTCGCTCACTGTACGCAAAGGCTGCTTCCCATTCTTCCAGAAGTTTAACGTAGGAGGGCTCAAGGTCAGGAACCAGTGTGCGAATGATGAGCGTATGTTCTTTCTCTTGCTCTTTCCAGAAACGGATTTCTTCCAGCGTCCGTAGAGGAAGCAGATGACCGTATCCATCGCAGTTCATATGCGTTATACCTCCAATCTTTCAGATTATTTTTCGAACCCGCTCTTCGTCCAATTACCTTTGCTCTGTCTCAACAGTGTATTCTTGGGACGCATTGTCCTATGTGTATAAAAAAAGAGCCCCGGGGGGCTCTAAACACATCGAAATGCTGTATATCATTTTAATATTACTGCCGGTTTTGTTGCACATCCTCACTGCTTGTTTTCGTCACATGACTAAGGAAAATCGAAACACGGCGTAGATATTCCTTCGGATGCTCCCGGAAGATCAGTTCATGATGCGCGCCTTGTACAATCCATTCTTCTGAATAAGGATTCGTCTGATTAGCGGCAAGTTGTTCGGCAATCGGATAAGGGGCCTTCTCATCTTCTGTACCATGAATAAAGAAGATTGGGAACGGATAGTCCTTTTTCTTCACTTCCTGATACGGGATTTGCTGCAAGCCGGTACCGTTCAAGATCGGGAAGAGCAACTTCATAATCTCGAGCGTAGGCTGACGCGGCAGATTGATCTGATTATGAATGTTGTGGTACAGCGTATCCGGCTCCAGCAGGAATGTACTGTCCAGAATCATGGCATCCACTTCTTTGGTTAGCAGTCCGGTTTGCAGAGCCGTGCCTGCTCCCATGGAAAATCCCCAGACGACCAGCTCCTGTGCTCCGCGCTGTTTAGCAAACTGAATAGCTCCCAGCAATTGCTGAGACTCAGCCTTACCACCTGTTGCTACCGCTCGGTTGACCTGAGAGGCAAAGCCGTAATCGAACATCACCACATTAAACCCGAGCTGGTGCGCGTAATGGGCGAGGTCATACATAGGCACCCAGGTTTCCTCCCGATTGGCTCCATAACCGTGGCTGAAGATGATGGTTTTGCCCGTATCGGTATTCGCAGGGATATACCAGCCTTGCATGGTTCTGCTACCGTCGGCCGCAGGGAATGTAATGTCCTCATATTTCATGTTTTTGGCCTGCATCGGGTTCGAAAACACCGGTGCGACCGTAGGGTTGGAGAGCACCCAAGCAATATAACCGTGTAAGGCAATAAAACAAAACAACAGAAAAAATACAACGGAGAGCAGCAACGCTACGACAATATGTTTGAACCGAATCAGCCTCGGTGACAACGAAGAGGGCAGATCGGACACTTTGGTATGCAGCGGGGCTTCGCTCTGGGATGTCGGATACATGCACGCCCCTCCTTTGAGTTTCGGTTGAGGATTAATATGGACAAGATCATAACGATATGAAAAATAGCATATAGGTACTTTTTAGCACGTATTCATGAAGATGGCATCCTAATGCTAAAGTCACGCTTTTGATATTTTATCTGAATTGGTTTCTATCTTTATCGTATGTCCCGATATAGTCAAAGTCAATTGATTGGAGGTATTTGTTACGCAATTGTTATATAGTTCTTAAGATGTAGAGGTAACAATTCCATAGTGTGTAAATTACAGGAGATTACGATGTGCCAATTGGATATCCTTGTTCATTTATTTGTTTTCAGATCATCTTCAAAACGGTTCTTTTTGGTTTACAGATGAGACCGTTTCTCATATAATTTATGTAACCAAGTTTCATGTGATGAAACATGAGGGGGGCATCATGCCATGGAAGACCGCAAGTTAACCGTCCGGGCTGTAGAACGGGCGCTGGATATATTATTATGTTTTACCACGCGCAGTGATCTTGGACTCACCGAAATTGCTAGTCAGATCGGTTTACACAAAAGCACGGTACATCGATTGATGGCTACACTGGAGGATCGGGGGTTCGTAATACGTGATGCGGCAACCGAGAAGTATCGGCTAGGTATTCGAATCTGGGAGCTGTCAGCGCATATGTCACGTAGTGACGATCCTGCAATTTTGCTGTTACCTGCAATGGAGAGGCTGCGTGATCGCTTGGGCGAAACCGTAAGTCTCTACCTTCGTGATGGCGGTGAACGGATTCGGATTCAGGCTGTGCAGAGTGATCAGGCGATTCGGCGGGTTGCACCTGTAGGGGTCAGACTGCCGCTTTCCGTAGGAGCCTCCAGCAAAGTATTAATGGCTTTTGCCGCTGATGAGGATCGGGAGGAACTGATGAACGGCCCGGAATGGCCAGTATTTATCGATCCGGCCGTCTATCTGGCACAGATGGAAGACATTCGAGTGAGTGGCTACGCAACCAGCTATGAGGAACGCGAGCCGGGAGCTGCCGCTGTGTCTGTGCCAATTATGGATCGCAGAGGCAACATTGCAGCAGCGCTTTCCGTGTCTGGACCTGTTAGCAGGCTCTCGCAAGAGACATTACATGAGTACGCGCCTGTGTTGAAAGAAGCAGCTGTACAAATGGGACTTATGTTGCCATAGGGGAAGGCTCTTGCATGAAGTTTTGCTCGAAGGGAATTTCCCCTCTGGAATATTAAGGTTGAATTTAAGCCCAGATTACGCTACTCTGTAATGGACGACCCAGCGGGGTCGGTTGAATGTCATATTTTAAGTTGAACAGCGGCTTGATTGTCGCAATACGTTTACGTTACTGGGGGAGTCCGAATTGTCCGGACTGAGACGGGATCGCATGAGATCCCGGACCCTTTGCACCTGATCTGGATCATACCAGCGTAGGGAAGTAATCGGCCATATGACCACAGACACCACAGACGTTAACCCGGGATCCATGCTGTATTGCAGCAGGTGGCCCTTGTTGCGTGTATGGTGATGGACATTAGTCGGTTCCTTCGGAACCGGCTTTTTTTATTTACAGCGGCAAGCAGAGATTCAGTTGTTGTGTTTCACCTTGGAAGTGACAGCACAATAATTGCGGCATATATGCCTGGACTTCTAAGAGAAGTGATCTCGTGTTTCGTGTTCATGCTGATTGTACATAAAAGTTGTCTTTTGGATCATTCTAGCTGCTTATGCAGGGTCAATCCTGCTGTGCTTCTGTGCTCTGCTTTTTCCAGACAGGTGTGGTAAGTCAAAGCTGTCACATTGGTGGACGATATGGGCAAATGAAGATCACAGAGGAGGAAACAGGAGACATGAATACAGGTAACCAAAAGGAGCAACAGACGGGAATAGAGGAAACAGGGCGCGATGGTCATCCGGTGGAAAAGAAAACCGGAGCGGCTGGAGGGGTACAACCCTTCCCGGGCAGCCGCAAAGTCTACATTCAGGGCTCACGACCGGACATTGCTGTACCGGAGCGTGAAATTGCCCTTCATGATACGAATACTCCCCAAGGGGTGGAGCATAATGAGCCGCTGCGTGTCTACGATACGAGCGGCCCGATGACCGATCCCGAATTCCAGATGGATATTCGGAAGGGATTACCTGCGCTCCGAAATCACTGGATTATGGAGCGCGGTGACGTTGAAGCATATGAGGGCCGCGCAGTGAAGCCGGAGGATAACGGATTGAAGGCGGGAGGACGGAGAGCCGGGGCAGAGGAGTACCCGGGATTCCGCGGTCAACCGCTACGTGCTCAGGCTGGACGCTCTGTCACACAGATGCATTATGCAAGGCAGGGCTTGATTACGCCCGAGATGGAGTACGCCGCTATTCGTGAAGGCGTAGAGCCTGAATTCGTGCGGCAGGAGCTGGCGAGCGGCCGGGCTATTCTTCCATCCAACATCAATCACCCGGAGAGTGAGCCGATGCTGATTGGGCGTCATTTTCACGTGAAGATCAACGCCAACATAGGTAATTCCGCTGTATCTTCCTCTATCGAGGAGGAGGTGGAGAAGATGACCTGGGCTGTTCGCTGGGGATCGGATACGGTAATGGATCTCTCCACGGGCAAAGACATTCATACCACACGGGAATGGATCATCCGTAACTCCCCAGTGCCGATTGGTACGGTGCCGCTCTATCAGGCGCTGGAGAAGGTAAATGGCGAGGCGGAGGCCCTCACTTGGGAGTTGTACCGGGATACGCTGATTGAACAGGCGGAGCAGGGCGTGGACTATTTTACAATTCATGCGGGTGTGTTGCTCCGATATATTCCGATGACAGCGAAACGGATGACGGGAATAGTGTCTAGAGGTGGGTCCATTATGGCGGCGTGGTGCCTGGCACATCATCAGGAGAACTTTTTGTACACCCATTTTGAAGAAATCTGCGAGATTATGAAAAGGTATGACGTTGCTTTCTCCCTCGGGGACGGACTGCGTCCAGGTAGCATCTACGATGCCAACGATGAAGCACAGATGGCGGAGCTCGCCACACTTGGGGAATTAACGCAGATTGCATGGAAGCATGATGTGCAGGTGATGATTGAAGGGCCGGGGCATGTGCCGATGCACAAGATCAAGGAGAATGTGGATTTGCAGATGGAGATCTGCCAGGAAGCGCCGTTTTATACGCTCGGGCCACTGACCACAGACATCGCACCGGGATATGATCATATTACGTCTGCGATTGGGGCGGCGATGATTGGCTGGTTTGGTACGTCTATGCTCTGCTATGTCACTCCAAAGGAGCATCTGGGGCTTCCGAACAAGGATGATGTACGTGAAGGGGTTATCGCTTATAAAATAGCTGCCCATGCCGCAGACCTAGCCAAAGGCCACCCACGCGCTCAGCGCCGGGATGATGCACTGTCGAAGGCACGCTTCGAGTTCCGCTGGAGAGATCAGTTTAACCTGTCACTTGACCCGGAACGGGCACTGTCTTACCACGATGAGACGTTACCCGCAGAAGGGGCGAAGGAAGCACATTTCTGTTCCATGTGCGGACCGAAGTTCTGCAGTATGCGCATCACGCAGGACATCCGTGCCTTTGCCGCAGATCGCGGCCTGAACGATGATGAAGCAGTAGCCGCCGGGATGCAGGCGAAGGCAGAGGAGTATCGGGGGCGGTCGTAAGCTTCCGCAACCGAAAAAGTGACCCGACAGGACTGAAGTGCCTGAGCTTGGGTCACTTTTTTATGTTTAAGTTGAAGGTTACTCGTAATATCCTTTTGCATAGACGGCTGCCGTTGAGAAGCAGAGATGTTTCATTTCATCCTGCTGATTTTCGGGCGGCATCTCCAGGAACCACGGCTCCTTCATATCCTCTCGGGTCATGGGTACCGGACGCCACAGGATCAAACCGATCTGATCGAACTGGAAACTGCAACCAAGCTCGGGATCTTCACGGTCATATGGCGCAATAGCGTCCAACTGCGGTATCAAAATGTCAGCCTCGGTGCCAAGCAGATCAAGTTCTCCCAACATACACTTATACTCATCACTTTCATGAAATTCAATAAAATGTACTTTGCCTTGAGTATCATATTCCACGTTGGGATCAAAGCCGAAAGCTTCCGTTTGTTCAACTTCATTTTGTGTCATGCCTAAACGGATCCCCCCGATGGATTGACCTGGTTCTACAGTGAGATGTTTCATGGTTACATTCCCTCCAAAATAAAAAGTTTACATAGTTGTGGCTGACCACCCTTGTCATGAAGCAGGGTACCGCGTACTAGAAACTGCAAACAGTGCGAAAATGCTTATACTTTTTTCGTGATACCGATATCCCGCTCCAGATTCGCGCCTAATAATGAAAGCGGCGTATAGATGGTCATACTTGTATCGGAAGATGCCTGCTCAGCGGCAGGAGCCATGGAGAGCTGAGCAGCGACAAGACAAGTATCCTTGCGTTCAAGAGCAAGCTGCTGCAATGCTTCTTCTAACGCGGTGATGTAGCCTTCCTGGTCACCTCGCATGATCATGTCGAATAGACCAGGGAGCAACACGGATTCAAGCTCAGGCTTGTCCTTTCCTGCCAAGTGTCGATCCATATAGTCACGATATCGAGCCATCGTCGGCTCTACGGTGGCAGGGTTGGTAAACGCAAGCAAATACCGCTTCGGATATTTTACCATCATCGCGAGCAGTGAATCGTCAATACCCGTTACCCTAATCGGTAACGGTTGTATTTGTTCCAGCACGGCAGCGAACAAGGTGCATGTCACAAGAATGGCGTCAGCGTGACAGCGGCTCATCCATTGCAGTGTCTGATTTACTTTTTCCCGAACAAGCGCACTATCGAAATACTCATCATGCTTGAGCCGATCAAGACCGGGGTCTACATAGTGAACCAGTTCGATATTATAGGAAGTCAAGGCTTGTTCAATCAACCTGATATTGGAGTGATGTGCGTGGAAACAGGCAATGGTGCTCATAGGCAATTCCCTTTATGTAGAGTGACTACAAGACGCGCCTGGATCACACAATTAGAGTGAACCATCGGTTAAGAAACTTCGCGCCTGAAATGTCACCTTTTACACGTAGTATAGGAAGTAGCCGCAAAGATGTAAAGCGTTATCTCATGTTCATGGATACGTTCTTTTTCGCCATTTTTTGCTGTAAAATTTCATGGAAGGATAGGCCTTGAGTGTTCTCATTTTCCTTTTTGGGCACATTGGTCTCCGTGTTGCGCGGATATTGGTGGTGGTACGGGATCATTTGCTGAATAGGCATGCGGATCATCTTGGTTTCCTCCTTACATGCATGATGGACATGCATCGTTAGTTTGTATGTATATTCAACATTCGTTTTGTTGGTGAAAATAAAATGAATTCACCTTGTACGCATATAGGTACATATGACTTGTTACATGAAGAAGCGGAAATTCGATCGTTATTCCGACTCGGATGTAGTGATTTTACCCGGTATTCAGAAGATGTAAACGGTTTTAGGAAAATTCAGGAACAAAGAACCTGATATAAAAGGCGAGGCATGGGAGCGTGGTATCGGTTGTTATGCGAATGGTCCTAATTTTAGGGAAGTCAATGGTACTTGCCTCTAAGACATATGTCCAAGTGACTAGGTATGGTATATGCTAACTAACTTGGTTCTATGGTCGGGGTATATTAATCGAAAAATGTCAAAAAAGCTGCCAAGACCACTTGGCAGCTACAGGTTTCCTCATTTGATTCTCTCTTTAAATTCTTTTCTGAAGAGGGGTATCCGTTCGTATTACTTCCGTTACCTACGTTCGTTTACCGCAATATATACATCCACCTGTGTATGTTCCGGGTCTAAACTGCGTTCATCATAGTACTCAAAATCGCCGGTAAATGTACGGTCTTGCTGATGGCTCCACGCCCACACCGCTCCCCACACTTCGCTGACCACCTCAACCATGGGTCCGGTTCTCGAAGTAAACACTGCATAGGTAGCAGGCGGTAACTGTACCTCGTCGAAACCTTCAGGTAGTCGTTCTTCCTCGCCGATTTCATGTCCGATCAAAATGGTATATTCTCCAGCAATGCCATCCGCGTAATCCGTGTAACAGCCATAGCGTGCAGCCTCAGTAGCCGGAATGTGTTCGGAGGCAAAATAACGGCCCCACAACGCACCGATGCTGCCTTGACCGCTCATCTCAATTGCGTTGGTTGTACGTGCGGACAATCCGGCTAAGCGTTTGCCTGGAAGGGTGACATAGCGAACAGGCTCTTTGGTCAGCAGAGTATCGTTCACCGCAGAAGCAACGTCAGATGATGGTGCCCCAGCATGAATAGGTGCATGAGCGACAGTCGCTGTCCCGTCCGGACCGTTTCCTACATTTCCTTCATTACGCCAGCGTTTCAGAAAAGGTAGTTGGTTGCGTAGCATCGAGCGGGCTGATTCCTCGTCCATGCCTTCTTCTTCGAGAATAGCGGTGCACATCTCGATCATGCCTTCTAGCGTCATGCCTGGTTGTTCGAACTTGCCATCCTTGTAACAATAAATGCAGTATTCGCGGGTGGTGCTGCCATTCATTTCTGTACCAAATTGATCGGTACTTGTGAGTGGCATTCCACAGCTTTGACATACGGTAACGTTCATTATTCATTCCTCCTCGGTTATATGTACAACTTCAACCTGAACATAGTTGAAGTATACGGGGAGGAACTGGACAGCTGTCTGTCAGGTTTGAGCTGAGGTTTTATAATTTTGCACAATCTGCTCTGCCATCCGGCATACATTGTCCCGAATATGCAGAGGTTCCAGCACCTCCACGTCCGCGCCAAAACCGAGAATAAAGCCATATAGCCAGTTATCCTCAGGGAAAGCGATCTGGCTGATATAATACCCGTTCCCGTCAGGCAATACATTCTCAATCCCAAACCATTCTTCCGCGAGATGACGGGCACGGGCATGGAATTTCAGCGTGAGTCCAATGTGATTGTTCGGACGGCTCCATTCCTGCTGCCACGGTCTGTCCTGAAGATTGATGGATTGACGTTCAAAATGTTGTTCGGCAAGCACAACCTCTTTCATGCGAACCAGCTTGAACATACGGAATTCATTCCGTTCATGGCAAAAGGCGTACAGATACCACGCGTGCCTTTTCAGCACAAGGGTGTGTGGATCGACCGTGCGACAGGTCTCTGCACCTTCGGCGCTGCAATAGGCAAAATGAATGCATTGAAGTTGATCGATTCCCTGATCGATGACCTTTAATTTCTGTTGCAGTGCTTCAGGGTGAGTCCACGTTGAATAATCCACGATGAATCGGTGTGTGCTGGCCTGAAAATCTTCATTTTTGGCTTCCGGCACGATACTGCTCAGCTTCTCTACCAATAACTCACGCGCAGTATTCGTATGAGTGGTTGAGATGCTACGCAGCGCCGTGACGATGGAAGCGAGATCCTTGTCGGTTAACAGATTGCGATCCAGCCGGTAACCTTCTGCCAGTCCGATGCCACCGCTTGCGCCCTGATAGGTCACCACCGGAATTCCAGCTTGGCCTAAGGTGTCGATGTCTCGATAGATTGTACGAATAGACACTTCAAACATGTCTGCCAGGTCTTTGGCCTGTAATCGCCTGCGATTAATGAGCAGTACCACAATGGCTAACAAACGCTCCAGTTTCATAGATATATCTTCCTTTTTTATTAGTGTCTATATAAGTGGAATATTTCTTTTACACTTGAACGGAGAGGACAGAAAAAACCTGGAGAAGCAAAGCGGTCGCCTTTATCACCGGATTTTCCCTATAGAGAAGGGAATCAAAAAAATCTGGGGATAACAGCGATCGGAGGGTTATTCTGTCATCGGAGTGGACTGTGTAAAACTTGTTCTGCTTATATAACATTGCTTTCAATTGTGTATGTAGGAGTTATCTGTTAGATTCATAGGTATTATATGCTCAGCATCCCATATAGGAGTGAAATAAGCAATGAAGCGAATTACGATTCTGATTGCGGACGATGAAATAGAGATCGCGGATCTGGTTGCTTTACATTTACAAAAAGAAGGCTATCATACCGTCAAGGCTTCTGACGGACAGTCGGCACTACAGGCCGTTCAGACACACGCCATCGATCTGGCGGTACTGGACATTATGATGCCGGGTATGGACGGGTATGAGGTGACCCGTAAAATTCGGGAACAGCATCATTTTCCAATCATTTTCCTGAGTGCGAAAACGTCGGACATGGATAAAATTACAGGACTCGTGATGGGTGCCGATGATTATATGACCAAACCGTTTAATCCGATGGAGCTTGTGGCTCGCGTCAACTCTCAGCTACGGCGTGCTTTACAGTTCAGTCAGTCCACAGCTACGGCGCAGCGTTCTGTTTTGGAAAAGGGCGGACTTGTTATTGTCCCCGACCAACATAGCGTAACTCTTTACGGTAAACCGCTGGAGTTAACACCGAAGGAATTTGACATTTTAGTGTTACTTGCCAGCAATCCCAAACAGGTATTCAGCACAGAAATCATTTTTGAAAAGGTATGGGGCGAGGCTTATTTCGAGAGCGGTAATACCGTCATGGTACATATTCGAACACTGCGCAAGAAACTCGGAGAAGATGTGAACAAGAACAAGTTCATCAAAACCATCTGGGGTGTGGGGTACACGTTCAATGACTAAACGGAGAAGTTTTCGCACAACGATGATTATGATGCTTGGTCTGAGTATGTTGGCTTCTGGCGTCGTAACATTTATCGTGTATAAGCTGTTACAGATGTACTACGCAGGGGTGAGGCGGGAAGACCCGCTGGCGGAATATCGCAATATGATGAGAAGTATTGGCGATTTATATGTCTTTATGCTGCTCTTTATCCCGCTTGCGATTTTATTTTTCTACTTGTTTACCAGGCGCTATGTCACGTATTTCAAAGAGATTTCCGCGGGCATTAATCACTTGGCTAACGGGCATTTTGATCATCAGGTACAGATTGTGGCCAAAGACGAATTGGGTACGATTGCGGAAAGCGTCAATATGGCGAGCCAGAAGCTGCGAGAAGCGGTGAAACGAGGGGATTTTGCCGAGAACAGCAAAGACCAGCTCATCGTAAACCTTGCGCATGATCTGCGCACACCGCTGACCTCCGTACTGGGATATCTGGATTTGCTGATGAAGGATGAGCAGTTGACAGAGGAACAGGCGCGGCATTTCATCGCGATTGCGTTCACCAAGTCCCAGCGGCTTGAGAAGCTAATTGATGATCTGTTTGAGATTACACGAATGAACTACGGCATGTTACCTGTACGCAAAACGAGGCTGGACCTAAGCGAGCTGTTGAAGCAGATGAATGAGGAACTTTATCCTGTTTTTGAAAAAAACAATCTGGTCACCCGTTTACATATCGATAACGATCTTACCGTATCCGGAGATGGGGAGCTGCTCGCCCGTGTGTTCGAGAATCTGCTAATTAACGCTGCCAGACATGGCAAGGACGGTATGTACGTTGACATCAAAGGATTTCACGATGGAGGTCACGTTGTCATTCAGGTGACGAACTATGGGGGACATATTCATCCCGATGATCTGCCGCACATCTTCGACATGTATTATACCGGAGATCGTGCACGGACCGTACAAGAGGGAGGTACGGGGCTTGGACTGTTTATCGCACGTAATATCGTGGAGCAGCATGAAGGCGTAATATCGGCTGTAAGTGATGTGGTGCACACGATGTTTGAGGTTCGTCTACCTGTTTTCCAGCAGGTTTCTCATGAAACTTAAGAAAAATTTAAACATTGCCCTGCGTTTTCTTTAAATTGTTTTGTCTATCCTTGAATCATGAGAGGAAGGAGGAACAATCATGAAAAAGTGGGGCTTTCTACTATGCATCATTTTGGTTGGATATATCGTAACGCAATCAACGGCAGCTTTACAGCAAAAAGAGGGGGTGCCGATTGTTATTTTGGATACCGATGAGAAATACAGGGGGTACCATGAAGCTACAACTCAAGATATGAAACAGCAAATACATAAAGGCAATCTTGTTTTGGTCAATTCCAAGCATCCGATTCACCCGGAGGGTATTCGCTCCGATGTTGTATATGTAGCGGATGAAGAAGACTTGCTTCAGGGTTATGGCATCATGGATCAGACGTTGATGTTGTCTCGTGAGGTCACAGCAAAATTTCAGAAGATGGTTGAGGCTGCGGGTAAAGAGGGGGTGCGCTATTTCCTGATGAGCAGCGGGTACAGAGATTTTGAGAAGCAGGACGAGCTGTATCGGCAAAAGGGTTCAGACTACGCTTTGCCTGCAGGCTACAGCGAGCACAATCTGGGTTTATCCCTGGATATAGGTTCAAGTCTGGCCGCGATGAGCGAAGCTCCTGAGGGGGCATGGCTGGAGAAGAACGCGTGGAGATACGGTTTTATTTTGCGATATCCGAAAGATAAAGTGAACGTGACCGGCATTCAGTATGAACCCTGGCATTTCAGATATGTTGGCATGCCGCATAGTGCAGTGATGTACAAGAACCATATGGTTTTGGAAGAGTATCTGGAGATGTTAAGAGAAAAGAAAGACGTAAGCGTCGATCTGGACGGCGTTACATATGATATCCATTATTATCAGGTGTCGCAGGATGCGAAAATATATCTGCCAGAGAATGATGCCTATGACATCTCCGGTGATAATATGCAAGGAGTTATTGTTACGGTTGAAAAATCGTCTTGATGATGAGTATCAACCTAAGAGGACGGCCTGACGGAGGAGGAGGGAGAGACAGCATGAGACAGAACGAGCCGGACGAGCAGGTTAGGCAACAGGGTCAAAAAAATCACCCAAAAATCAAACTTTTTGATGACAACCAACGTCATAAGAATCATAGTCCCCATCGCAATGGGATCAAACCCAGTCCGCTTCGAATCGTCTGGATTGCCCTATTCGTGGTCTACCTCTATATGCTAACCAAGCTGATTTTATTTAAAGGAGGGCCCGTGGACGTAGGACTGGTATGGGACAGACTGATGGCGTTACTGCGTCAACCAGATCTGATTCATACACGAACTGTAAATCTGACGCCATTTCAGGAGATCAAGCGAGACTGGCATAGTCTCTCCGTTCATCACCGATCGGGAACAGCCATTCACTTGGTGGGTAATATACTTGCATTTGTACCGTTTGGTGTATGGATTACGGGTCTGGTACGCCATTCTTTTTTCGCCGGGATTCATGTGCTGTTCCTATCCTTTTTACTTAGCCTGGGGTATGAAGTGACACAGTTGCTGACGGGGATGGGCATCTTTGATGTGGATGATCTTATGCTGAATACACTTGGTGGAATGATCGGATATGTGTTGTATATCGTGTTACTGGTATTGAACAGGCTATTCACTGGAGGAAGATCGAGAGTAGTGGTGAATAACTAGGCGACTGGCGATGAAATCACAGGAGAGTAACTGTGAGAATCGCGATGTAAATCACTGGGAGAGTAATTAAGCGAAAGAGTGATCGTGATAACTGTGGGAGAGAGGCCCATGTTTCGTGGCCTGCCTAAGGAGGGATTACACTGATTATTATCGCTGTGCTGTTGATTAGTGCAGGGTTTATGTTTCTGGTATATCCGCAGAGTACAACAGGTGCCACAGATCAGCAAATCAAGGATCGTCGTTTTCTAGCGAGGTGGATAGGAGCAACTTTGATCGTCATGTCGTGTTTATTTCTGATGATGGGAACCATGCAACTGTTCGATCAATCCTCACATTATATTGGACATTAAGCGAATCTCCCTATGAACGCACAGCTTGTAGCGATGCGTGAGAGGGAGTTTTTTTATAAAGACACGAAGGTGGCGGGGATTTTTAAAAACCCTGGAAACTCGAAAACCAAAAACCAAAAACCAAAAACCCAAACCCAAAAACCCAAACCCAAAAAACCTAACCCTATAATTATCAATGTTCTGTCTCTCTCGTAGCGCTAACGATCATGACAGAGCTTATTTGGTTGATTTAGCCAGCTTATAACTTCTAACGATCACCAGAAACGCTATTTTCTCAATTTTAGCTGAAATCGGGATAAATCGGGGAGGATTTACTTCAATAGCGTTCCTACGGATCGTTAGAATTTCACAAGGCCTATTTGGCGCCCAATAAGGCTCCTCATGATCGTTAGAGTCGTTAGCATTTTGGCTGCCGGTGTCATTGACGTTGATTTCTTAACTTCAGAAACGTTCCTGCGACGGATACAATTTTGCTTTGTTCGCCAGCGGGGGATTTTCACCTTAAAGTTACACTCTAGAGCATTGATTTGAGTAGTTTTTAGCGGAGCATTTTGTGATACTTCTTCATCGTTGTAGTGGAGAGACATCTAATGAGATAAAGAAAAGACGATTCACCTATTACCTGTATGTTCACTATACTTGAAGGAGGGTTCGAATTGATTCTGTTAGCTAAACAGCTTGCCGGAAGAATGAGAGCGCTGATCGCTATCGAAAGTGAGATCGCAGACGCAACACATAGACAAGAAGAGGAACAGGCCATACGAGCGTTGGAAAAGGAGAGATCCACACAGATTCGTAGCTTCACACGTGATGAATTATTGGTTATCAAAACGGTTATGAATATTGGCCGATGCGAAAGAGGTTATCGTTATTATGCCAACTCAGAGAATCCAGATTATTATGAGATCATTCACCTGTCCATTGAGCTGAACGAGCATGAGTTGATGCAGAAGTATTCATATTATCTGGTACATAAAACAGAACACGAGCTTGCAGATAGAATTGAGTATTATACGGCTGTTTCTGAACAACTGAAGGAAGGTATGGCTATTCTGAAACTCTAGGAGGCAGATCGGATGATTATGAAAATTTCGTATTACACTCCTGACGGTTTCTATTATTATGTCCCTGACGAGTATGCAGAGCAGATCGAAGCGTGGAGAAATGAATTTTCTGATTTTTTGCAAAGCATTGAAGGTAAACATCCGTTCACTCAATATATGGAATCGATTAATTTCGATGATGAACTGGAATATGGGGTGTTTATTCGCAGTTACGGCGGGGATGATTTTATGGATTGGATCAACGTCGAAAAGTTGAAAAGCAGGGGAATCTATCGTATAGCTGCACCACCAGACGATTCAGAGGTGGGAATCAGGATTGATTTTTGAGTAGATTGGGGTCCCAACTCAACTCAAGCTGAGTTCCCAACTCAATAAATCAAAAATCAAAAGCCCCGCTTCATCGTGCAGGCTGCACATGAAGCGGGGCTTTGCTATCTCATTTTATCCCATGAAAGATTAAGGGGATTACGCTTTTTTCATCATTTGACGCAATACCGTTTGCAGGATACCGCCGTTGTGGTAGTAATCCACATCAACCATACTGTCCAGACGAGCAATAACAGGGAAGTCGAACTGTGTACCGTCTTCACGAGTTACGGTTACTTTCAATTCTTGACCTGGTTTCACATCGTTGCTCAGACCTGTGATGTCAAACGTCTCACGTCCGTTCAGGCCGAGGCTGGACCAGCCGTGACCTTCCTGGAATTGCAATGGCATAACGCCCATACCTACCAAGTTACTGCGGTGGATACGCTCGAAACTTTCCGCGATAACGGCTTTGACGCCGAGCAAGAACGTTCCTTTGGCTGCCCAGTCACGGGAGCTTCCTGTACCATATTCTTTACCTGCGATAACGATCAGGTTCTGTCCTTCATCCTGATACTTCATGGAAGCATCGTAGATGGACATCTCTTCGTCTGTTGGCAAGTATTTCGTAATACCGCCTTCAGTTCCTGGAGCTACCTGGTTACGAATACGGATGTTGGCGAATGTACCACGCATCATGACTTCATGGTTACCACGGCGTGAACCGTAGGAGTTGAAGTCTTTGCGCTCTACGCCATGCTCTTTCAGATACAATCCAGCTGGACTGGACGGAGCAATGTTACCTGCTGGTGAAATATGGTCCGTTGTTACGGAGTCACCCAGCAATGCCATTACACGTGCAGCGCGGATATCGGAGATATCGTTCAGCTTGTCACCAAGCTCTTGGAAGAATGGCGGGTTCTGGATATAAGTGGAGTTCGGGTCCCACTCGTACAGTTCGCCTTCCGGTACAGCAATTTGGTTCCAACGCTCATTGGCAGTAAATACGTTCTCGTACTTGTTGCGGAACATCTGTGCATTCAGGGAGCTTGCAATCGCATCCTTGATCTCTTCGGAGCTAGGCCAGATGTCTTTCAGGAATACAGGTTGATTATTTTGGTCGTGACCGATTGGATCGGTTTCGAAGTCAATATCAACTGTACCTGCCAGTGCGTAAGCAACAACCAGCGGTGGAGAAGCCAAGTAGTTCGCTTTTACTTGTGCGTGTACACGGCCTTCGAAGTTACGGTTACCGGACAATACAGCCGCTACAGTCATATCGTTGGCAGAGATCGCTTCGCTCACTTCATCCGGCAGTGGACCGGAGTTACCGATACATGTTGCACAGCCGTAACCGGCTACGTTGAATCCGAGTTGGTCAAGATAAGGGATCAGACCTGCTTTTTCCAGATACTCGGTAACGACGAGGGAACCTGGAGTCAAGCTGCTTTTCACATATCCTGGTTTAGTGAGACCAAGTTCAACCGCTTTTTTTGCGAGCAAACCAGCACCGACCATAACGCTAGGGTTGGATGTATTCGTACAGCTTGTGATCGCCGCGATGACTACAGCTCCAGCTTTCATCTCAGTAGTGGAACCGTCAGGGTGCTTCACAGGCACTTTTTGTTCAATCTTCTCATCGCTCAGTCCATATCCGCCTTTGTCGACAGGAGTACGGATGATACTGTTGAAGCTTTCTTTCATTTGTGTCAGCTCGATACGGTCTTGTGGACGTTTTGGTCCTGCAAGACTTGGTACAACGGAGCCGAGATCCAATTCAATTACATCCGTGAATTCCGGATCAACGGTGCTGGAAGTACGGAACATGCCTTGAGCTTTGTAATAAGCTTCAACCAGTTCTACTTGCTCGTCGGAACGTCCAGTGCTGCGCAGGTAGTTCAACGTTTCGCTGTCTACCGGGAAGAAACCGATCGTTGCGCCGTATTCCGGTGCCATGTTGGCAACTGTTGCACGGTCAGCAAGACCGATGTTGGCAAGACCTGGTCCGTAGAACTCAACGAATTTGCCGACAACGCCTTTTTTACGAAGCATTTGAGTAACGGTGAGCGCGAGGTCAGTTGCTGTTGCGCCTTCGCTCAGGCTACCTGTCAATTTGAAACCGATAACGTCTGGTGTTACAAAATAAAGCGGTTGGCCAAGCATACCTGCTTCGGCCTCGATACCACCTACACCCCAGCCGACAACGCCGAGACCGTTGATCATAGTGGTGTGGGAGTCTGTACCCACGAGGGAATCCGGGAATACAACCGTTTCGCCATCAACTGTTTTGGTTGCAGCCACGGAAGCAAGGTACTCCAGGTTAACCTGGTGAACGATCCCTGTGGATGGTGGAACAGCACGGAAGTTGTTGAATGCCGTTTGTGCCCAACGAAGGAAGCGATAACGTTCTTCGTTACGCTCGAATTCAACTTTGATGTTGTAATCAAGTGCATCACTGGTTCCGAAAGCATCAACCATAACGGAGTGGTCAATAACGAGATCAACGGGAACGAGCGGGTTGATCTGTTTTGGATCTCCGCCTGCTTTTTTCACGGTGTCACGCATTGCTGCAAGGTCAACAACAACCGGTACACCCGTGAAATCCTGCAATACGATCCGCGCAGGGATAAACGGAATTTCCTTATTATTATCACGGCCTTCAGCCCAGCCAGTCAGTTGTTTAACGTGTTCTTCGGTGATAGCACGTCCGTCGTATTGACGAATCGCTGCTTCAAGCAGAACTTTAATCGAGAAGGGAAGCTTGGAAAGGTCGCCGTGGCCGCCTTCCTGAAGAGCGTCAAGACTGTAGTAGCGGTAAGACTTGCCTCCAACCTCAAGCGTACGAGCGGCGGAGAAATGGTTCTTGGCTGACATACATGTACCTCCTTAAAATGTGTCGGTGAGATGAAGAAAACGTTCATTTCTAAATGAAGAACAGGCCTTCACCGTTCCGTGTTCTTGTTCAGTGGTTTCATCAGATGAAACATAATTTCAAAATCATAACTTTAGTTCTAAGTATACCGTTTTCACATCCGTACGTAAAGGGCTTTTTGCCTGTTCAAGCAAGCGTTTGAAAGGATGAAGGCGTTTTCTACATTCTGGTATGAGCGTGGATGATTTTGATCTTTTCAGGTCACAGATTTAGCTGCGTTATTTGAGCTGTGCACATACAACCGAGGTTCCTTTCATATGAATAATAGGAGCAGACTGAACTCATGCCAAAGGGGGACACAAGCTTGGAACGCGAATGGAAGAGTGCCTTATATACGTACGTCAACCAGTACAATCGCTGTGAGATCGATTACCGTCCACAGACGAGTGAACGGATCGTAACCGATCCCGAATTTGTGGTGGAACGGGGAGAACGCATGGCAAGGCTGGATGAATGGTATCGCAAACGGCGCGCCGTACCTCTTCGCAGCGAGACCAGCGCCAAGCTTGTGCGTACACTCATTGATGGATCTGAAGAAGCGGTGGTGGAAGTGCAACTGTACAGCAGGTTGTTCTATGAGAAGAGTGGCATCACTCACCGGGAAGATCGGATCGAACGGGAGCGATTAACCTTTTTGCGCGAAAATGGCCATTGGAGTATAGCGCGTGTGGAAAGAGAAGTGCCGGAGCGCCGTCCAGCGGGGGAAGGACGGCCGTATCAACAAGCTGATTTTGTACAGGCGGTGAATCGGCCGCTTCTGAATCGGGAAGTATTGGGTCAAGGCAGAAGTGCCAAAAGGCATATATATCGTCGGGATCTGGCCGTGGCCTACGCAGATCGATGGTGGAATGCAGGCAATCCGGCATATGAAGAATTCGATGTGGACTGCACGAATTATGTGTCCCAGTGTCTCTTTGCAGGGGAAGCACCCATCCACTATACTGGTAGAAGAGAAGCGGGCTGGTGGTATAAAGGGTATGTGAACGGCGCGGAAATGTGGAGTTATAGCTGGGCTGTATCCAACAGTCTGGCAAGATATCTGTCGGGAAGTAGCTGGGGGCTGACGGCCACCGAAGTGGATCGTCCTGAGCAGCTTATGCTCGGAGATGTCATTTTCTATGATTGGGACGGCGATGGAAGGTTCCAGCACAGCACGGTTGTTACCGCTTTTGACGCGGGGGGGATGCCGCTGGTGAACGCACATACGGTGAGCAGTCGCCATCGTTACTGGGATTACCGGGATTCCTATGCCTGGACGGAGCGGACGGTATATCGACTTTTTCATATCGCGGACGAATTTTAACAGGGAAAGATTTGCGAGATTCGGTGACGCAGACAGCCCGTTCCGTGTAAAATAAGAACAGAGACCGGAAGCAGCAGGACAATAGCCTGTAACGGCTGCGCAGATAGCATCACGTACAGATATAATCGGAGGTTACGCATGAGTATGGATAAATTAAAAGTAGGCGTCGTATATGGCGGAAAATCAGGTGAGCACGAGGTATCGCTGCAAACGGCGTTTGCTGTAACAAATGCATTTGATTACGAGAAGTATGAACTGGTTCCTTTTTATATCTCCAAGCAGGGGACATGGAAAAAAGGAGCCGTGATGAATGCACCTTTTGCACGTATTGAAGATCTTAAACTGGAAAACTTTGCGGGCGGCACACAGGACGCACTGAACGCATTATTCGCACGATTGTACGGTGGAGCGGAGGCACTGGACATTATGTTCCCGTTGCTTCACGGCACGTTTGGTGAAGATGGCACGATCCAGGGTATGTTCGAGATGGCGGATATGCCGTATGTTGGCGCAGGGGTGCTAGCTTCGGCAGGCGGCATGGACAAAGTAGTTATGAAAAAACTGTTCGCTCAAGCCGGGATTGACCAGTGTGCCTTCACGTATTTTAACGCGACACAATGGAAACAGACGGAACACGAAATGATCGTACAGGTCGAAGACCAGCTGGGTTACCCGTGTTTCATCAAACCGGCTAACCTTGGCTCTAGTGTAGGCATTTCCAAAGCGCGTAACCGCGATGAACTGAAAACAGCGATTGAGTTTGCACTCCGGTATGATACCAAAGTAGTCATTGAGGAATTTGTGGAAGCACGTGAGGTTGAAGTTAGTGTGCTCGGAAATGATGAACCGATGGCTTCGGTTCCAGGCGAGATTGTATCCTCTGGTGAGTATTACGATTATGCAGCCAAATACATCGATGGCCAGTCCCAGATGCTGATTCCTGCACCGCTCGACCCTGAGGCAGCAGATCGCATTCGTGAAGCGGCTTTGCAGGCGTTCCGTGCCATTGAGGGTAACGGTATCTCTCGCGCAGATTTCTTCATTCGCAAGTCGGATGGAGCGCTGCTGATTAACGAAGTGAACACGATGCCTGGCTTCACCCCGTACAGCATGTACCCGCTCTTGTGGCGCGAGACAGGTGTGTCATATGCTGAATTGCTGGATCGCATGATCGAACTGGGACTGGAGCGGTATAACCGCAAACAGGCACTGAATTACGAAAACGGCGTTCAGGCATAGCCTGGACGATCCGCTATCCAAGCTAGATTTCCACTATCAGGAGATTGGGAGGAATGTGCATGGGATTTCAGACAGAGTTTAATTCCGTATGTAAATTCAAGAGCGAACAAGAGTTATTTGAACTGCTGGAATACGGCCGCGGCAAAATGGTCAAACAAGGCTTTCGGGTATTTCCTACCGGGCAGAAGGTCATTGCTTACACTCCGGACAATGTAGCGGTGGCTATTGTGAAAATTGTGGCTTCCATTGCGGAAATCAATTTTCAGAACCAAGAAGTAACGGAAGTAGAGATGCAGCTTATTCGCAAGCTGACCGAGGAAGAATCACGCATCCAGACGGCGCTTGCCGATGAGATGTTCTTTGGGGAACAGGCTGAGGGTTAGAGTCTACCGTTGGGTACGATCATAGAGCCTTATAGGGTCTATCTCCTGTAAGAGAGCGATCGGCCGGATTTGCAATCACGGGATTACGCTCCCCTGTTTAGGGTAAAACTTGGTTATATACCATGTCGGCTTAGCTTCGCGGCTGTCTTCAGTCGTGCAAGTCTGTCCGTCCTAAACAGAGAGGAAGAAATTCATGCTTGTACGTTTCGGTTACGTGGCGATGTCGGTGCTGGTGGAGAATGCTTCGCCTTCCAAGACGATGACAATGGCTAGTTTTAATAAAATCGGCGACAGGGAAGCGGCGATTCGCAAGCTGGAACGCATTGCAGCCGAGAACCTGCACAATACCTTACGTTTGCTCCGGCACAATAAAGGAAGTCATATTCATGTATATCGCTTTTCTTCGAAATTAATTCCACTGGCTACCCATGAAGATTTGAGTGACTGGGACCCGTTTCCGGCACTGAAACCGGATTTCGAAGCCATTGGCGACTTCGTGAAGGAAAATCAGATGCGCGTATCCTTTCATCCAGATCATTTTACCGTACTAAGCACCCCTCGCGAAGAGGTGTTGCGTAACTCGATGAAGGATCTTCGTCATCATGTCCGAATGCTGGATGCCATGGGCCTCAATGCGACAGCCAAGAACAATATTCATATCGGTGGTGCATACGGGGACAAGCCTTCGGCTGCACGGCGTTTTGAAGAAAATTTCCTGAAGCTGGATCGGGATATTCAGGAGCGACTTACGCTTGAAAATGATGATAAAACGTTCAATTCACCTGAGACACTCGCGGTATGTCAGAACATTGGGTTACCGATGGTGCTGGATATTCATCACCAGTGGGTGAATAACGAAGGCGAGCAGCCATGGGAGCTGTGGCCGGATATTTTAAAGACCTGGCAATCACCGCTTGCCCAGGCCGATGCACCTCCAAACCAGCCATTAGTCCCCAAAATCCATGTATCCAGCCCGAAGAGTGAAAAGGACCCTCGTGGTCATGCGGATGGAGTAGAGGTTGAGCCCATACTTGATTTTCTGCGTCATATTGCAGCGGATACACCGGCCCTTGATGTCATGATTGAAGCGAAGCGCAAGGATGAAGCCCTGGTGCAACTGATGCAGAAACTGGCCTTTTTTCAGGATGAAGGTGTTGAATGGGTGGACGAGTCCACGGTACGAATTCATCCGTGAAGCCAAAAGGGGCTTGGACAGCAAGAAACTTTACGAATGCTCAGACGTATACTTCTAACAAGTATTTTTAACTTTTTCGTAGATTGATATAGAAAGTAGAGTGAACGCTTTGAGTGAAAAGGAAAAGGTACCTTATGTCGTGACAAGCAAAAGCTATACTGCCGTTGCCATTAATGCTGCGTCCAAGGCGGGAGAGTGGATCAAGAGCCGTCTGGGTACGGTAAGTGAACTCGGAACGAAGTATTCTCCTCAAGATCTGGTGACCGAAGTGGATAAAGGTGCAGAGCAGATGATTCGGCGCCTGATTCTGACGCATTTTCCAGACCACGCTATTCTGGGGGAAGAGGGAGTTGAACCGGGGCCTGAAGCTTCAGCAAGAGCGCTGAAAGAGGCAGCAGAGGAAGAGTATCTCTGGATTGTTGATCCGGTGGATGGAACGACGAACTTTGTGCACGGATTCCCATTCTATTCGGTGTCCATTGCGCTTGCACATAAGGGTGAAGTGATTGTGGGTGTTATCTATGATCCTTCCCGTGACGAATTATTTGTTGCGGAAAAAGGAAAAGGAGCCTATGTGCACGGAAACCGGATGACAGTATCGGGTGAGGAAACACTAACGCAGAGCCTCGTAGCGGTAGGCTTCCCGGCGGATACTACGTTTGCGTTGCCACTGAATATGGCCGCTGTTCAGGCCCTTGCTCCGCAGGTGCGCAATCTGCGTGCTGGTGGTTCTGCTGCCATTCATCTTGCTTATGTTGCTGCGGGGCGACTGAGTGCTTATACGGAAGTGGGGCTCAAGCCGTGGGACATTGCCGCAGGTGCGCTATTGGTTGCGGAATCTGGCGGTAAGGTGACGGATACAATCGGAACACCGTACACGTTAGCGGTGAATCATATCGTGGCCAGCAATGGCAAGATTCATGAGGCGTTGACGGATGTACTTAAAGAAGCTAAGGCTACCGGACTGGAGTAATCTGAAGGCAGCTTTGGTTTGGTATAAGTTAATTAATATAATTTGAACTATTCTTTTACACGTTAACGAAGGGGACAGAAAAAACCTGGAAAAGCGAAGCGTTCGCCTGAAAGCTTTCTGCAAGAAAGTTGCATCGGAAGCATACGCTTATCACCGGATTATCCCCTTTGGAAAAGGGAATTCAAAAAATCTGGGGATAACAACTACCCTCAAGGCTATTCTGTCATCGGAGTGGACTGTGTAAAATCTTTAGTTTAACTTATATACTATTATATCAAAGGAGCGAATAACGATGGATGAATCCAAAGAACTGGAACGACGGCTTAGCGACATGCTGACGGAAGGAGATATGGAAGCGTCCGGTGATGCTGAAGAGCAAGAACGTCAGCTCATTCCTCCGAAGTACGAGGTGCGTATTCAGACAGAACGAGATCCGATTGTGGAGGAAACGTTAAAGTATCGTACCATGGCTCGTGAACTGGATGATCGATATGACCCGTATGTGGATCGTGCTGCCGGGCAGGGAGCCAGGGCAAATGGTGAACCAACGCCGAGTCAGCCTGCAGATCAAGATCAAGTTAGGGATTCAGATTCGGATAGCGAAGCGTAACATACAGGAAACATATGACCATTAATGGACATACCATCATAAGGATATACATTCTCAATAGGATTGCTCTCATACGATAGAGACGGATTCTAACAATAATAGACTTCCCGGCATAGGGAAGTCTATTATTTTGCGCGCACATTTAGGCAAGAGGACAAAGCTATATTTGAAGTGATAGAATAGAGGTACACAAGCATATGTCATCGGAATGAATGGTGTACTATATAATCGTGTAAATGTTGGATTTAACTAAAGGAGTGTTCACAAGAATGAAGCGTAAACGTATTTGGAAAAACACCGCCGCAGGGCTGAGTGCCAGCATGCTGGCAGGTATGCTGCTACTTACACCGTCCACATTACCGGCACATGCTGCTGACGCCAAAACGGGCGTATTACCTGTGGCTTCAAATGAAGCATCGCTTACGGCAACCAAGAAAGATGCTACTGCGGTAACCAAAGAGTTCCGGATCGTCACATTGGGTGACTCCATTACCGTAGGATATGAGCCAAAGATGACCACATTGCCTTATGGTTACGTTGAGCGTTTGCAAGAACAAGGCTTGCTCCATGGGCGCACACAAGTAGATAACTTCGGCATCGCTGGACTTAAAACGAGCGGTTTGAAGAACTTCACCGATGCGATCAAGGAAGGCAAGACGCTGACTTCTGAAGCCATTCAACCGAGTCTGCCTGATCCAAGAGCAGGACAGATTGGAGCTAATACAGCTGCGATTCGTGAAAGCATTGCACAGGCTAATCTCGTTGCGATGACAATTGGTGGCAATGATGTTTCGGAGCTTCTAGGTACAGCCAACACGATGAGCGAGCAAGAACTCCAAGAGAAAGTAAAAGAACTGCTTTCAATGTATACAACCAATGTTACTGCTATCATTAATGATATTCATGCGATTAATCCATCTGCCCGGATTGTTATTGCTGACCAGTATCAGCCGATGCCCGAAGTAGCGGGCAAAGAGCTATATGCCAAGCTGATGCAGGCTTCCCAGGGATTCACACAAACGATTGACGGCATTGCTGCTCAGTTCACAGCTAAGGGTGCAGATGTGAAAGTAGCCCATGTAGCCAAAGATTTTGTGGGCGGTGAAGGCACGATGACACATATGATCAAAAATCGCGATTTCCACCCGAATCAGCTTGGATATGCTGCTATTGCTGAAGAGTTTGCGAAAACCATCTGGGGTGACTACACGAAACTGACCGCGCCAGATGCAGGCCAACCGATGAACATCATCGTAAATGGCAAGATGTTGAACACACCGTATAAACCAGTTATTCGTAACGGCAAAAACTTCGTCGCGATCCAGGATATCGTGAATGCGGTGGGTGCCAAAACCGTTTGGGATAACAAAACGTCAACGGCAACCATAACCTACGGTGACCGCACAGTAGCTGTGAAGATCGGAGCGAATGCCGTGAAAGTGAACGGTGCATCCGTTGCAGTGGACACTCCGGCCTTCCTGAACAAAGTAGGCAAAGAAGCCAAAACGTATGTACCTGTGGCTATGGTAGCCGAAGGTCTTGGTTTTGATGTGCAGTATATCGCGAAGCTTAAAACGGTATTTGTAAATCCATAAAGTTTTTAATAGGGTTAAAAGTGATAAGGTGAACTCGTAAGGAGTGACCTTTATTCCAAAGATATCATTAGTGGCGAGGAGGGACTTGTTCCTGACTCGTCATTTTTTTGTTTTTGTGCTATACCTAACATTGCTCTCCTGAGTAACGCAACTCTCCTGGCATTATAATTCACTCACACGCTAACCAACGTTGCCACGCAGATAAACAAGTTCCACTAAAAAGTGTTATAGTCAGCTACCTTGATGATTGTATACCTTCTCAGATGACCCAAAATGTTGTATAAATATGACTTGTCATCCGACCATGGATGTGTAAATATGAAAATAACTTACAAGTAAACTGGCATATGCAACCCAATTCAGACCCTTATCAGCTTCATCGTAGACCGGTATCCCTCTAATCCAGCAACCCTTCGCCAAGCAAAGGAGCGCTCCCGAGTGAGTAAATTTAAAAACGCTTTCACCACACTACCCATTCACCACAAAACGATGTTGCTGATTGGATTTTTAATGCTGATCAGCTTTGCTTTCTACGTATCTGTCATGCAGTACGTGTTGAATATTTATGACCGCCAGATCTACGAGAAGTCATCACAAGTACTGAATATGTCGTCCGTCGGCATCGAGAACAAGCTACGCGAGTTATCCAATCTGTCCTTCAAGGTAATGTCGGATGAGCCGCTGCAACAGTATCTATTGCAACTGGAGAAGGCGGAGACCGGATATGAGCGGAATAGTCTTCGTAAAAAGATTACAAACCGACTCGTTGCTTACGCTGGTTCCGAGAAATATGTGTACTCCATGATCTTTATCGACAACGATGAAAATGTCATGGCGGCAGGTAATCGCGAAGGCATCTCAGAGACGAAGCAACAGGAGCTGATTTCGCTCGGTGAGCAGTATGCCGGTTCCAACGTATGGCTGGCAAGTGGAGATCAACAGGCGAGGTTGCTGTCGGTCAGACAGGTGAAGTCCTTTACGGGCGGATCATTTACGCTGGAAAAGCTGGGGACCCTGATTATCCGTGTACGGCTGGATCGTATCGTACAGGATCAGATGCAGGAACCGGCAGAGGACTCACAGTTGCTGATCGTTGATGGGACGGAAGTCATCTACCCAACCGAATCGACCGTAAGCAAATCCGAAATTGCGGAAGAAATGAAGCGGACTCAACCTTACGGAATTGCCACGTTGGAGCAGGGCAAATATTTTGTTGCAAGAGCACATTCATCCTATACCAGCTGGAATTATTTATATACCACGCCATTTGATCAGATGTTCAAACAGATTCAATTTGTCAAACAGTTAGTCATGGTCATTTTTATTATGATCTTCCTGGTGGCCCTTGTGATTGGAGCTAAATTCTCTCGCAGCATCACCCATCCGATTGCTCAATTAATCAAGAAAATGCGTAATATTGAAAAAGGGGATCTGGATAAACTTGAGGAAGCAGCCCTTGGCAACATTCCCGTATCTCCGCAAAATGAAGTCGGACTGTTACATCGAACGTTCAAGATGATGTTACAGCGGATTCGAGAGCTGATTGATGAGAATTATGCGAAGCAACTCGTCATTCGTGAAACAGAGTTGAAAGCGCTTCAAGCACAGATCAATCCACACTTTTTATATAACACGCTTGAATCCATTAACTGGCTTGCCAAAGTGCAGAAACAGCATCAAATCTCCGAGATGGTCGAAGCGCTTGGCTTCCTGCTACGTAGCTCGGTCAATATGTCCGAGAAGTGGATTACGCTAGAACGGGAGCTGGACATCGTGCGTAGCTACGTTACTATTCAGCGTACCCGGTTCGAGGAAAGACTTGATTTTGACATGCATATTGCGCCTGAGGTCGGAACAGCTCGAATTCCCAAGTTAACATTACAGCCGCTTGTAGAGAATGCCATTCACTATGCACTTGAACCAAGTATCGAACCTTGTCAGATTCGAATCCGTGCCAGAGCAGAAGGGGAGTATATTCGGATCGAGGTGGAGGATAACGGGCCGGGCATGACCTCCGAATTTATGGAACGTTTACAGGAAGGTCAGATTCAGACCAGAGGACAGGGCATAGGGCTTACGAATATTCAGGAACGTCTAAGGTTGACCTTTGGCGATGAAGGCACCATGAGCATAAATAGCAAGCCTGGATCAGGAACTGTAGTATCGATCAGCATACCTTGGATCAGAGAGGACGATGACGATGTACAAAGTGATGCTCGTAGATGATGAACGTGTCATACTGGAGGGGATTTCCCAGGTGGTTGACTGGGCGGCTGCAGGGACAGAGCTTGTAGATACGGCCAGAAATGGAGTGGAAGCACTGGGCAAAATCGAAAGTGCCAAACCCGATATCGTCATTACTGACATTTCCATGCCGGGTCTGGATGGGCTGGGGCTGATCGAGAAGGCGTCCGAGGCTTATCCCGCGGTACGATTTATTATGTTGTCCGGCTACAAGGAGTTTGAGTATGCTCGCAAGGCGATGCAATATGGGGTTAAGCACTATCTGCTCAAACCCTGTAACGAGAATCAGATTCATGATGCCCTGGTTGAGCTGTTGCAGGAGCGTCAGGATGCGCAGGTGAAAGAACATGTTGCAGGAGAGATCAAGCAGCGTCTGCAGCGAGTACTTCCCCATGTGAAGGAACAGTTTCTGCTGGAGTTCATGACCAATCGCACGTATGGACCTGTGGATTTGGCGTATTATCAGGATCTGTTCAATATGGAGCTTCAACAGAATAGCGTCCGTTTACTGTTGCTTCGGATTGTGGATGAGCATGATTACAGCCATTTATTTGCGATTAAAAATATAGCTGCTGACCTGCTTCCGGGTGTACTGTTAAGCACAACGATTGAAGGCAAGCTCTTGATTGTACTAGCAGAACCAGCGGATGTGCATATGTTGCAGGAGCGAATCGAAGCGGTTTGCCAGACGTTTACCCGTCTGTACAGATTAGAGCTGACAGCTGCGCTCAGCGAAGCGGATCATATGACCCAGTCCCGGCGGTTGTTCCGCGAGGTGATGCAGTACTTGAATCATCGCTTTTTCATTGGAGAGGGCAAACTTATAACCAAGAATGATGTGGTGCTGGCAGGGGAGTGTGACGGTGTGAATGTGGAGCAGGATGCCGAGCAACTGTGCCAGTTAATTAAATCGGGGAATACGGAGGAGGCTGCAGCCGAGGTACATCGTCTGTTCGAGCAACTGGCAGACCAGAAGCTGGATATTGAGGTGACACGTGCTTATGTGGTGCAGTTATACTCTGCCATGATTCAAGTCTGCCCGCCAGAGGAGGCAACCGATTTCACGCAGCGGATGGCGGAACTGACGCATATGGATACGCTAGCTGATTTAAATACATTTGTAGCAGACAGTGCTACCCGTTTAACTGCTGGTTATTATAAAAATTACATCAGTCGTCAATCATCGGCAGTGGAGAAAATGATGGACATCGTGGACCGTCACTATGGTGAGGCTGACCTTTCCCTGAGTGGAGTAGCACATCAAATGTTATATATGAATCCAGACTATCTCGGCAAAATTTTCAAAAAAGTCACCGGCGAAAATTTCTCCAATTACGTTAATCGTCTTCGCATCGAACGGGCGTGTGAACATATCCGCAGAGGCGGGGATGTGAAGGTGTTTGAGCTGGCCGAATTGTTCGGTTTTGGAGGTAACTCGCAATATTTCAGTCAGGTATTCAAAAAATGGACCGGCATGACGCCTACGGAATACCGCAGATTCGGCATCTAACAGGGGATTAGAAATGGCAAAGCTATGATAATACGAGGTCATACCATATCTCAAGAGGAGGATAACCGGCGCTTGGAGCGTCAGGGATGTCCTCCTCTGTTTTTTGAACCAACAAGACGGTTTTGTGTATTCAACTTGGATCGTACTTTTGCGAAAATGACAATATCAAGTTTGTGAAAGCGTTATCAGTATATCGTTAACAAGATGGAGATAACCCGTTCACAATACCATATCAGCATAAAAAGGGGAGATTGGCATGGTGAAAAAGGCAATATTCCTGATGATGGCTGCGTTACTTGTGTTTACAGCAGCGTGTAGCTCAGGTGGAGGCAGCGAACAGGGATCCGGGAGCAAGGGTGATTCGGTAAATCTGCGTATCGCATGGTGGGGCTCGGATACACGGCATGAATATACACAGAAGGTCATCGACCTGTATAAAACGAAAAATCCAAACGTCAAAATTGATGTGGAATACGCTTCTTTTGACGACTACTGGAAAAAGCTAGCCCCGCAAGCCGCAGCCAACCAGCTGCCTGACATTATTCAGATGGATATTTCCTACATCAGCCAATATGCACAGAACGGTCAGCTTGAAGATCTCGCACCGTATCTGGGCAATCAGATCAAAGTGGATGATGTGGCCGAGAATGTCATCAGCACAGGTGTAATTAACGGCAAACAGTATGGTGTACCTGCCGGGGTTAACGTACTTGGTTTCCAATATGATCCTGCGTTGCTCAAGAAAGCTGGCGTAGATGCCATGCCGGAAAATCTGACATGGGAATCCTACGAAGCGCTTGGTAAACAAGCAGCAGAGAAGGGACTGTATCTGGATGGCGGCGTAGCGCCGGATATCTTCTTCCACTACTTCCTGCGTACCAAAGGCAAATCGCTCTATAACCCGGAAGGAACAGGGCTTGGTTATGATGACGACGCTCTGTTCGTAGAGTTCTTCGGATTAATGCAACGCATGATCGAGCAGAAGGCGGCGCCTTCACCGGATGTGGCTAACCAAACCAAAGGCATCATTGAAGAGTCCGATCTGGTCAAAGAAAAAGGCATCGGGGTATGGCAATGGTCGAACCAGTTCGTTGCTTTGCAACAGGTAGCTAACCGTCCGCTTGCGATTGCGCCAATGCCGGGACCGGATATGGAAAAAGGACTTTATATGCAACCAAGTATGTACTGGGGTGTAACGTCCAACTCCAAGGTGAAGGAAGAAGCAGCGAAGTTCATTGACTTCTGGGTGAATGACGAAGAAGCCAACAAACTGATCAAAGGGGAGCGCGGTGTTCCGATCTCCGGAAAAATCAAAGAGGCTATTGCTCCTGAACTGAGTGACGCAACGAAACAGGTATTTGAATTCGTGGCATCGATGGAGCCGAAAGCTTCGCCAATGAGCCCACCACCACCGGTTGGATCACCTGAGGTAATCTCCTCCTTGGCGGATGTAGTGGAAGAGCTGAACTTTGGTAAAATTACAGCCGAACAGGCAGCACAGACCTTCCGCAAAAATGCAGAATCCGTGCTTGCCAACAATAAATAACAATTGAATGATGGCTTGCTCGTCCCGTTTGCAGGGATGGACGGGAACCGGGCTGCTCGCTGACGGCGAGGGCCTTTCCCCGTCCTGTCTGCAACATGAAGACGGCAGCAAGCTGATCCATGAAGGAGGTACGTTCCACTTGAGGCAGTATTCTTCATTGCGCAGAAACTTGACGGGATATGCTTTTATCAGCCCATTTATTATTGGTTTTCTTGGATTTACGCTCATCCCGATGTTCGTTTCTCTCTACATGTCGTTTACGAGTTATAACTTGTTCACCTCTCCCAAATGGATCGGGATGGACAACTATACCAAGATGTTTTTTGATGATCCGAAATACTGGAATTCGGTTAAGGTTACGTTTTTATATGTATTCATCGGGGTGCCGTTAAGGCTGATCTTTGCCCTCTTTGTCGCAATGATTCTGAACACGGGCTCTCGTATGGTGGGAACGTATCGTACATTGTACTATCTGCCTTCCATCATCGGCGGTAGCGTGGCCGTATCCATTATGTGGCGTAACCTGTTCAGTAACGAAGGTGTCATTAACAGTGCGATGACCGCCATCGGCATTGGGCCGATCAGTTGGTTCGGTGACCCGGATGCGGCCCTTGTGATGCTGATCTCCCTGTCCGTATGGCAGTTCGGTTCATCGATGCTGATCTTCCTGGCAGGACTCAAAAACATCTCTCCCGAGATGTATGAGGCCGCAGGGGTAGATGGCGCGAATCCTGTTCGGAAGTTTTTCAGCATTACGTTGCCATTGCTCAGTCCAATCGTGCTGTTCAATCTGATCATGCAGACGATCGGTGCATTTATGACCTTCGTGCCTGCGTACATCATCTCCAAAGGGGAAGGTGGCCCGATGGACGGAACGATGCTCTATTCGTTATATCTGTTCCGCCAGGCATTTATGTTTAACAACATGGGTTATGCTTCTGCGATGGCGTGGGTCATGTTGATCATGATTGGTGTGCTTACAGCGGCTGTGTTCCTGACATCCAAGTTCTGGGTATTTTATGAATCTGAAGGAGGGAAGTAATCATGGTGTGGAGAAATGTAAAATGGCCAATCTATCACCTATTCGTTGCCGCACTTGCCCTCCTGATGCTCTACCCGGTGCTGTGGATGTTATTCAGTTCTTTCAAGGAGAGTCGCACGATTTTTGTAACGGCAGAAAGCCTGTTTCCGACCGAATGGATTTGGTCCAACTATGTGGATGGCTGGAAAGGAACAGCTGGACGGCCGTTTATGGATTACATCACCAATTCATTGATCATAGTGGTCATCTCTACGATTGGGGCAGTGCTTTCCTCGTCACTGATCGCGTTTGGTTTTGCCAGACTGAATTTCAAAGGACGTACCTTCTGGTTCTCTCTGATGATGCTTACGCTGATGTTGCCGCACGACGTCGTACTGGTTCCGCAGTATATCATTTTTACCAAGCTGGGCTGGCTGAACACGATTCTGCCGATTGTTGTACCTACATTCTTCGGAATGCCGTTTTTTATCTTCCTGATGGTTCAGTTTATTCGCACGATTCCGAAAGAGCTGGATGAGGCCGCAACGATTGACGGCTGTAACAAATTCAGGCTGTATATTCAGATCATCATGCCTTTGATCAAATCTTCGCTGGCGACAGCGGCAATCTTCTCCTTTTACTGGAGATGGGAAGACTTGCTCGGGCCGGTGTTGTATCTGAATTCGCCTGACAAGTACACCGTATCCATGGCGCTCAAAATGTTCCTCGATAGTGAATCTGCCTCCAACTGGGGGGCGATGTTCGCGATGTCGATTGTCAGTCTGGTGCCGGTTGTGGCTGTATTCTTCATCTTCCAGAAGCAGATTGTGCAAGGCATGAGCACGAGTGGTTTGAAGGGGTAACGAGGCGAGCGCATCAAACCAATAATACATGGAGGAGAAAAATTAGTGGATGCAGCAGACTTGGAAAACGCAGAACATGCAGAAAAAGTAGAACAAGTAGAACAAAAGAGTTCCTCGTGGAAGTTTAGTTTTGGCCCGATCACAGTTCAATCTGATCATAGATCAGAAATCATATCGCAATCCACTTTAAGCATGAGGAAGTCCGATAAGGAAGCTTGCAGAGAAGGCATCCATACGAATGTAAGAAAAGCAGATGGCTATGTGGCTGTTTCGTCTACAACGATATATGATGTGAGCCAAGGATTCGGATTTGAACCCGGTTCGCTGGTATATGAAAAGCAACGGATTGAAGAGCAGGAAGATGGGTCGCCTTCTTCAAAAGGGGGTTATCCATCGCAGGGGCAGGCAACAATGTCTGCCCGCTTGCGTTCCAGCTTTTGCATCCCGCTTAAGGCATCGTTTGTCGTCGATGTGCCCGACGGGACGTATCAGGTGTTACTGATTGCCGGAGATCCGCTTGCGGATACAATCACGCGTGTCAAAGCAGGAGAAGGCCGGCTGATGTTACCCACGATTCGCACGGTGGCTGGGCAATGCGCAGAAATGCGGTTTGCCGTTGTTGTTCGCGGAGGAAAGCTTCGCCTGACCTTCTCGGGACCTGCACCTCGGATCAATGTACTGGAGATTACGCTGGCAAATCAAACGATGACTGTTTTTCTCGCTGGGGATTCAACGGTAACAGATCAGCCAGAGAGCGGATATCCGTATTGTGGATGGGGACAACTGCTGCCTGCACAGTTCAAACATGACGTGGCGGTGGATAACCATGCGCAGTCGGGCCGCAGCTCCCGTAGTTTTATTCATGAAGGCCGCTTGGATGCGATCATGAAGCGAATAAAACCGGATGACTTTTTGTTCATTCAATTTGGACATAACGACGAGAAGCCTGACCCGGAACGGGGGACAGATCCTTTTACCACTTATAAGCAGTATTTGAAAAAATATATTGATGCCGCACGCGAGGCTGAGGCGCGTCCGGTGCTGATCACACCAGTGCATCGCCGATACTTTGCGAAAGACGGCACATTGACCGATACACACGGCGATTATATTACCGCCGTACGTGAACTTGCGGCAGATGAAGAAGTGCCGCTAATCGATCTGGCCGAACGCAGCCGCCTGATGTTTGAGCAGGCGGGTGAAGAAGGAACCAAAGATGATTTTATGTGGGTGTTGCCCGGCGAATATATCAACTTCCCAACCGGGATGGAAGATAACACACATTTTCAGGAGCGAGGCGCACGCCGCTTGGCAGAGCAGGTGGCTGAAGCTATCCGCGAGATGCATTTGCAACCATTGCAGATGTATTTGCGTTGAAACGCGAACTATACAATTGCTTATAAATTATAAGCGAGTCGAGCGAAGCAACGAGCGCAAAAAATGGCCCAACGAAGCGAAGGCCATGCCTTTTAAAAGCAGTGGAGGGTGAGCGAGGCAGAGAGGAGGGCGGAATCGGGAAAAGGGAGCAAAGCGCCCGCGTTTGGCACGGGATTTCCCCCTTGGAGGGGAATAGAAGAAATCCCGGACCAACAGCGGCCCAAAGCCCAATCCGCCCACCGAGCGCCCGCCCGCGAGCCACCGAGGGGTTTAAATGAAATGCGAGTTCAGCGAAGCAACGAGCACAAAAAAATGGCCCAACGAAGCGAAGGCCATGCCTTTTAAAAGCAGTGGAGGGTGAGCGAGGCAGAGAGGAGGGCGGAATCGGGAAAAGGGAGCAAAGCGCCCGCGTTTGGCACGGGATTTCTCCCTTGGAGGGGAATAGAAGAAATCCCGGACCAACAGCGGCCCAAAGCCCGATCCGCCCACCGAGCGCCCGCCCGCGAGCCACCGAAGGTTTTAATTTTCAGGGCGTATCGCAAAAAGGAGGAGAATCATGCCAGATCAATCAAGCCTTCCGAAATCCTCATCCCACGGTCATACGTACTGGGTTATCCCGGATGGGTACATCCCGCCGGATAGCTCAGGTGCACTGGAGAGTCATGAGAGCATCTGTGTGTTAAACACGGGGGGTGAGGATGCAACGCTGGACATCACGATTTATTTTGAAGACCGCGATCCGCTGGAACATATGCAAGCGGAAGTCCCGGCTAGAAGAACAAAACATATCCGTACCGCATCGCTACGTGCCGGAGAAGAAAGCATCCCTTCCGGTGTACCATATGCCATCACGGTTTCAAGTAATGTACCCGTCATCATTCAGTACAGCCGCCTGGATACAACCCAGCCGGAACTGGCCTTAATGAGTGTCATGGCGTACCCTTTGGCATAAACGAAGTAAGCCAACAAAAAATAATGAATATTGTACGGTGCCTTAATCATCTTGCCAAGCTAACAAGCACTGACCAAGCACAGAAAGACCTGTAATCTGCACCTGGTTTGATGCCGGATTACAGGTCTTTACTCTTCGGTTTACTCCCCATATTTATACGTACTGGCATTCAGAATCTTCACGTCGACCTCAACTTTGCCGAGGCGAATACGAGCAAGGGGTTCTGCCCGCTGGGCAACCTCAGCTCTCCACCAATCGGGATGATGCCGGTAGAGATGCTCTACAAGACCGAATGAATCTACATTCCGCGCTTTGGTTGTGGCAAATGAGCTTCGTATTTGAGCTTCCATCTGCTTGCTTGCCTCTTGCTCCATTACACGGGGAGAACGAAAAGAGCCATGATCCTCAGCAATCGAACCTTTCACTGAAGTGAACAGATCAAAGGTGATACCGCTAGCACTTTTTTTCGCCTTTATACGCGTTTTGGGTTTGTGAAGAGTCAATGTAAGGTCAGGAGTATTGCCATGCTTCCCATAAACATACAGCGGATATTGGTACACATGGTCATAATTCACGTAACGGGCGCCGTCTGCTTCGGCACCAGAGACTTTCCCCTGACTTTTTCCATTGCTCACGACGTAAAATCCATCCATTCGAATCAGCGGCGGGGTCTCTTCGCCGTTATGCCACGTCTGATTTTTAGTGGAAACGGAAGGCAGCAACACCACAGATGCAGGTTCTCTCAGACTATCAAGTAACTGATGCAGGCGAATGGGCTCATACCCGGAATGCTGCCTGTACAGTCTCATCGGTTCGAACAACTCAATCGTTTGAGCCGACTGGTTCAGGATCGCGGAGGGAGAGAGCAAAGTGGACAGATCTTGTTCTGTCGCATAGATCCATGGTGTATATCGCAGTTGCCCGGAATGAAGTAACGTGTTAAAAACATCCTCCAGTCGCCCTTCCAACGCATTTTTGGATAGCACAATTGCTTTCACATGAGTCCACAACGTTTGCTGCTGCGATGTCTCATACAGATTGTTGATTGCCATACTTAACGTTGTACCGGTACCTTTTCCGATCCATATTTGACTACCTTCTCTTGGTGTCGGCCCTTCCTGCTTTGCAATGCTGGAAAAATCGATTAACTGGGCGTATGTCGTATATTGATTATCCGCATAATCGATGCCAATGGCTGTAATAAAGTTAATGCTTTGCACTTCCTTGGAATCCCAGCATCCTGTCAGCAGCATGACACAAACCGCAACGATGCTACTTACGCAAGTCCATCTCATCAAGGTTTGTCCTTATGGCGGGTAGAATCCTGTGTGCGTAACACAGCTGGGCGTTTGGTGCGTGTCATGGAAGGTGGCATGGATACGGCCTGTGTGAAATCTCCCGGAATGTAAGGTGATACAGGGGAGAGGTAGGATACGCCGTAACACTCCAGAGATACGAGATGAACTAACAAGGCAAACAGAGCAACCATAAATCCGAATAACCCCAAGATCGAAGAAGCAATTAACATTCCGATGCGAACCTGGGATGTGGCTCCCCCCAGAACCGTATTCACCAGAATGTAGCTGGAGATGACGGAGATCGCTACCGTGACAATTATAGTGGGAGATGTAATCCCGGCACGAATGGCCGCATCCCCGATAATTAAGCCGCCGACTACGCTGACGGTCTGTCCCAACGCACGCGGTAGCCTTCTTCCAGCCTCATTGAACAGTTCAAACATAAAGATCATTAGGAAAGCTTCAAGCGTAACCGGCATGGGCAATCCCATCCGTGTTCCTGCGATCGTTGCGAGCAGGGGCAGTGGAATCTGCTCCAGATTAAAGCTGGTCAGACCGATGTAGAAGGCCGGAAAAAAACAGGCAATGAGCAGCCCGGCAATTCGTAATATCCGTTCAAAGGTCACGATGAAAAAGGGAGTGCTCTCGTCTTCAGGTGATTTTAACTGATTGAACAGTGTTGTCGGTGCGATGACGGCTACAGGTGACCCATCCGTGAGCACAGCAAAGCGTCCGTTAATTAAAGAGTCTGCGACATAGTCCGGACGTTCAGAATTATCTGTAAGCGGAAAGATGCTTCTCACGCCCCCCATGACCGCGCGTTCCATGATGGACGTGCCCATGATTCCGTCGACGTTAATCTGATTCAGATTGCTACGAGCAGTCTCTAGAATTTCGGGGTTAATAATATCTCTAACGTATAAGAGACCGATCGTTGTCTGTGTGCGATCTCCTTTTATGATTTTCTCATAACACATGGATGACGTTTTTAACCGTTTGCGAACCAGGGCGATGTTGGTGGATAGTTCTTCGGTGAAACCATCGCGCGGTCCTTTTACGGACGTCTCGATGGCAGACTCTTCTGGTGTGCGTCCCGGAATATTGGCAATATCCAGACTGCAAGCCTGTACACCATTTTCAAAAATAAGTAGAAGCTGCCCGCTAAACAGGAGCATGCTTATGTTTTGGAGATCGGAAATGTCATCTATGGGTTTCAGGGTTAGCCCAAGCTCCTTGGGTACAGCCTCTTCCATAATCAATGTATGTTTTTCTAACCGTGGAATGATGAACTGATTGATTTGTTTACTGTCCACCAGCCCGTCGCAATAGAGCAGAATGACAGAACGAACGGTCTCATCTTGGGCAGAAAACGTCTGGATAACCACATCCGCACAGGATTCAAAGTTTTTTCTCAGGGAGGCAAGCAGGTTCTCGTAGGATGTTGTGTCAATCGGGTGTTTCTCCTTCTCCATGGCGTTGTTTCCTCCTATGCTGGCGTGAATGGATGAAGGCAACGATTGTTGCCAGAACCGCAAATCCGCTCAGATACACGAGATTATATGGAAAGATGTAATCAACCAGAATCTTCGTGAAAGTAATATCGTCCAGAGGGTACAGCATGGATAGAATAAAAAATGTAGCCAAAGACGCACAAGTAACCATCCTTCTGGAAGTGGTCTTAATATTCCATATTTCTATCACAATATACATGGCCAGACTAATCCGGGTGAATGAACCTGCGAGCCACTGATAGATGGAAAAGAAATCGGTCTGCGCAATATATTTGCCCAGGGAGGCAATGCGCCATTCTTCAAAAGCAGGGTATCTCATTTTGGCTGCTTCATAAGGGTCAAATTCTACGATCGCTCCAATGAGCGGACCTGTCGTTAAACCAACCATGATCAATGCAAGCATTAGATACTGCCATAGCTTGATACGTTTGGAGAGATGAGGCTGAATGTACCAGAGGAAAAGCAGTTCAAACATGCCTGCGAGACTGTAAATCATGCCCTGAAATACAGGTGACCATCCATGCTCCAGCACAGGCAGAAGACGGTTGTAATCTTTATACTGGGAATTGACAATGGCGACGTAGAAGCCGAGCAACACAACTAATGGCAGAATCAGTCCTGCTGTGAAGGCGAGCGAACGCATACCCTTATAGGCAGCATATCCGCACAAAGCCATAAGTGCGATTGTTGTTGCGATCACAGGTGTTTCGGTCAGATAGTTCGTTTTGGCCCAAGTCGTGGTATCACGTAACGTAAAGTAGATGACGCATAGAAAAAAGAGACTGTTTCCCACCCGCAACAGAAAACCTACGGGTTTACCAAGATGGGAAGACAGCCAATCATGTAGAGTCTGATGTTGTAGAAAGCGTGACACGTAGGCCAGCATCAGTACAAAGATCACGAGTGGGCCGGTAGATAGCAAAACTGAGATCCATGAGTCCCTTTTGGCCGCACTCAGAAGGGCGGGTATAATTAATACATGGCTGATGAGGCCTACAGATAACATGATTAACATCATGGCTTGCAAGAACGAAGGTTGTGTACGCTTCATGCGGAGGAACTCCTTTTCAGAGTAGAGTATCCTCAGCAGTGTTAACGTGTTTGGGAAGCTTCATACAGGATCATCGCCTCAGGTACGTTAATCATCGTACCTTTTGCGGTATTTCTGGCTTGACGGATATCATGCTTTAGCATGACTGACCAACGTACGTTTGCGACCACTCATGTTGGTGCCAAGTACACCGATAATGATCAGGATTGCACCTACATAGTGATAACTCCGGACAGGTTCATGTAGAATCAGAGCACCCCCAGCGATGGAGATGAGTGTAGACAGATTACTGAACACACTGACACGTGAAGCCTCCAGATGAGTCAGGGCGTAGCTGGACAGCAGGGTGGATACCATGGTAGATAAGATAGCCAGATAAGCGAGTGCGCCCAAGTAGGATAGATCTCCAAGCGGCTGAACATAATCAGCCATTGAGCCTGTGAATGCATGACGTATTAATGCAATCGCATTAAACACAATACACCCTACCATTAAGGTCACCCAGGTCAGTTCCAGCGGTTTATATTGCCGAGTAAGTGGTCTGGCCAGTACCCCGTATCCTGCAAAACTGATGGCTGATAGAACCAGTAGCACAATGCCTTGCATATTACTCATCGACATGCCGCTACCTTTCATGGCAAAGATAAAGATGACGCCAGCGACAGAAAGGAGCAGAGACATTTTTTGCACAATAGATGTACGTTCCTTCAGAAAGACCGAGGCCAGAACAAGGGTGAACACAGGCACCATCGCCTGAATAATTCCCGCTTCCGAAGAATTGGAGGTTACCAGTCCGAAGGCTTGAAAGGCAAAGAAGAGTACGGGCGAGAGCAGTCCAAGCGGAATGATTCGCCACAGGTCAGCCCAATGGAGATTGATTTTAATCCAGCCGAATAGCACAGGAATGCTGACCACAATGAGTGACAGAGCGAAACGATGTGCAAGCACATCTAAGGGATGAGCAATGGTGACGGTCATTTTCACAAATAAAAAAGATAGTCCGATAATGGCAGCATATACAACAGATGCAATATAAGCATAGGTTCGGTTATGTGTAGTATTCATTCCTTTTACCTCCAGTAATGCGATATGAACTAGATTTACTGTTACCTATCAAGCGATGGAATATATTAGCCTTATTTAATATACTTCTACATCCGCTGTGCTACAATACGGAAAACAAGCGATTGTACCGGTACAGTTTTGTAGATAAGGGGTGGAAAGGTGAAAAAATATGAGGTAATCGCTCATGCATTGCAACAGTGGATACAGGAGCAAATGGTTCAGCAGGGAAGCCGCCAGTGGGATGACAAAGGAATAAGGTTGCCAGCGGTTCGCCGTGTTGCGAAGCAATATCAATGCAGTGTAAGCACAGCGATTCGTGCGTATGAATGGTTGGAACAGCGACATTTGGTGTATGCCGTACCCCAATCCGGTTATTATGCCGTTCAAAATGGTCTAGGTGTACAGGATATGGATTGGCAGGAGCCGCTGGATTTTGCGTCCGCGGCTCCTGATCCAAGGGTATTTCCTTATGCGGATTTTCGGCATTGCGTGGAAGTGGCGATGAAACAGAAGCAAGATGAGCTTTTTTTATATGGCACGCAGCAAGGATTGCCCTCGCTGATTGAGCTATTACAGAAACAGTTTGCCGATTATCAGGTATTTGCGCGAGCGGAACAGTTTTTCATCACATCGGGTGTGCAGCAGGCGCTTGCGGCGCTGGCCTTGATGCCCTTTCCCGGTGGAAGAACCAAAGTCATGGTGGAACTGCCTACATATCACAACATGCCTACCTTGTTGAAGAGCTTGAACGTGCCGATTGCTGGTGTACGAAGAACGTTTGACGAAGGACTGGACTGGGATTCGCTCGAACGCCAGTTTGCGGAGGGGGATATCAAGTTTTTCTATGTGATCCCACGGTTCCACAATCCGATCGGGACTTCCATGAAGGCGGCGGAAAAGAAGAGACTTCTTCGGTTAGCACAGCGATATGATGTTTATCTGGTCGAAGACGACTATCTGGCCGATTTGGAGGACAACGCGAGACAAGATCCTTTATGGGCTTATGATACACATGACCGCGTTATTTATCTGAAAAGTTATTCCAAGATTCTGTTCCCTGGACTTCGTATGGGTGTAGCCGTAACGCCTGTGGCCTTGATCGCCTCTTTCGGTTCAATGAAAAGAATGCTGGATATCGACACCTCACTGTTATCTCAAGCTGCGCTTGAGGTGTACATTCATAGCGGAATGTTTGCCCACCATCGCAAAATCATTCGTAGCCGCTATGCCGCGCGGATGGAAGTTGTGCAAGAACAGCTGGAGGCTTATTCCGATTTCGAACCATTTCGTATTGCGCCACGAACTGGCGGAGAACATACCGCCCTCCCTTTGCCAGGGAATATACCTGTCCGTACCTTGCTGTCCCGTTTACAGAACCGCGGAATTATTGCTGATACAACAGAGCGATATTATCCCGAAGGGACGTACCGCGCATTTACAGATCAGATGTTGCGACTGAACATCTCTAATGTTCCGAAACAGCGTATTGCAGAGGGGATGCAGATCATCCGGGAGGAGATATTGAAGCTGCAGATCAGATCGACAACGTGAAGATAGACCAGTCTTTAATAGGCTGGTCTATCTTGAATTTAAAATTATGTTGCCGCCGGCTCCAACTCTTACTCCTGTGCCATTGCTTTAAAAGAAGCTTCAGCCGCTTCGAGCGTGACAGCAATGTCTTCGTCCGTATGAGCGGTGGTCAGGAACCAAGCTTCATACTTCGAAGGAGCCAGATTGATGCCACGGTTTAACATGTGGCGGAAGAAGGACGCGAAGCGTTCGCCGTCCGTGTCTTGTGCTTGATCATAATTCGTCACCGGATGATTGCAGAAATGCGTGGAGAACGCGCCACGAATGCGGTTGATCGTCAGATCAATGCCATGACGGTCCGCGGAAGCTTGCAAGCCAGTGGTCAGATCGAAGGCGAGACGTTCCATTTCTTCATATACGCCAGCACCTTGCAGTACTTCAAGACAAGCGATACCCGCCGAGATTGATGCCGGATTGCCAGCCATCGTTCCGGCCTGATACGCCGGGCCGAGTGGAGCAACCTGCTCCATGACATGTTTACGTCCGCCGTAGGCACCGATCGGCAAGCCGCCGCCAATGATTTTTCCAAGTGCAGTAAGGTCAGGTTCAATCTCCGCATGATTGTCCAATCCGGCATACGTCTGAGTGGAACCGTAGTGGAAACGGAAAGCGGTAATAACCTCGTCATAAATAACAAGTGAACCGTTCGCGCGTGTCATTGCACAGAGACCTTCCAGGAAACCTGGCTCTGGCATAACCATACCGAAGTTACCAACGATCGGCTCTACCATAACCGCGGCTACATCGTCACCCCAACGTTCGAGCGCTTCCTTCAGACCATCCAGGTCGTTGTATGGAACGGTAATGACTTCATGAGCAATACTGGTCGGAATACCTGCACTGTCGGGAATGCCAAGCGTAGACGGGCCTGAGCCTGCAGCGACCAGTACGAGATCGGAGTGACCATGATAACATCCGGCAAATTTTACGATTTTATTCCGTTTCGTATATGCCCGAGCTACGCGAATCGTCGTCATCACGGCCTCTGTACCGGAGTTCACAAAGCGTACCTTGTCCATGGACGGGATCGCTTCTTTCAGCATTTTGGCAAGCTTGATCTCAAGCTCCGTTGGTGTACCGTACAGGACACCATTTGCAGCCGCTTCCGTTATGGCTTTGGTAATATGAGGGTGGGCATGTCCAGTCACAATCGGTCCGTATGCCGCGAGATAGTCGATGTACTTGTTGTCGTCGACATCCCAGAAGTGAGCGCCTTGCGCTTTTTTCATAAAAACGGGTGCCCCGCCGCCCACCGCTTTGAATGAGCGTGAAGGGCTGTTTACCCCGCCTACAATATGTTCCAACGCTTCTGTATATAACAACTCCGAGTTCGTACGTGTATTCATGAGATAACTTCCTTTCGTAATTCCATTAGTTTAAACCAGCAAAACAATAGCATGATATGATTATTTTCGCATACTTTGGCGAACAGGCATAGCGAAAGGGCAGCATATAGGCTGCCCTTCTGAGAATGAATGAGATCATCGTTATAGTATATACCAAGTTAGCTCAGAGCTGTATTATTGGCTCATTTACTCTGCCGGTTGCTGTGTGTTCTTTTCATTACCGCTGGCGGTCTTGTCTTCTTTGGCTTTTTCGTCTTCCGTCTTGACTGGTGGGTGAATGATGTCTTGAACATGCTGTTTTAATTTTTCTTCACTGGTTACCGACAAGACTTGTGCTCCCCCAGGAGTGCGTTCTTCTTTCAACAGGTTCATTGGTGGAACCTGCTCACTGCCATTCATACTGCTCTGGTAACCAAGCCCGCCCAGCTTCCACATGTCGGAAAGCGTCAGGTTGGTATCTACATACGGGCTAACTTGTTCCAGAATGGAAGGTAGTTTGGCAATCGTTGTTGTGGACTGCATTTTGGCCGTCACGGCTTTGAGCAGCTCCCGCTGACGTTCCGAACGTGCGAAGTCGGACATCGCATCATGACGGAAACGAACATACATCAAGGCTGTTTTACCGTCGAGATGCTGGTAGCCTTTTTTCAGATCAATATCGTACTCATTGTTGTCGGCTTTACTCACATAATGCATGTCCTTCTCGACATCAAAGTCTACACCGCCAACCGCATCGACAAGTTTGATGAATCCCTGGAAATCGGTATACACATAATATTGAACAGGGATACCGAGCAAGTCACTTGCGGCTTCCATGGCTACGTTCGGACCGTGGGTAATCGCTGTGTTAATGCGATCTTTACCATATCCGTCGATATTGATGTAAGTGTCCCGCAGAATGGAGAAGAGATTGATTTTTTTGGTCAGCGGGTCAAGTGATACCACCATCATGCTGTCGGAACGTGGCACTTCACCCTTTTTCAGACCGCGGGCATCAACACCCATAACCAATATGTTCACGGTCTCGGTACCTTCCCATTTCGGAGGGTCGGGTGTCTTCACTTTCTCTACATTTTCAATATTGGCAAATGGCGAATCCTCGCCTTTCTTCTGCAATCCATCCAACTGATTAAGAATAGAACCGAAATAGTAGGCCACTGCCCCTCCAACAATTAACACGAAGGCGGCAAGAGAGATCCATAGGGTTCTCTTCGTCTTTCTGGTCATGCTAGCGCTCCTTTGTATTTGAGATAAAAAATAAACGATTTCAGTACATGTAAAGTTGCGTTGAGTTAGCGTATAAGTCGAAGCTTTCCGTTCGCTTCCCCTCCGAAGCTCAAGGCAGAGGAGGCCACTTCGAACTATTTTTTAAAGCTTGCTGAATTTTGACTGTTACTATTATAATTTCTTTTTGGGCTACAAGCAATTTCAACAAAATCCAAGTGAGGTATAAACATGCTGGCGATTGATGTAAAAGATTTGCGAAAGTCGTTTAATGTCCAGAAAAGCCGCGGTGGGCTGAAGGGCGCGTTTCAGGATCTGTTCAAACGTCAATACCAGGAAGTATTGGCTGTGAATGATATTTCATTTCAGATACCGCAAGGTGAAATCTGCGGATATATTGGAGAGAACGGTGCCGGCAAATCAACAACGATCAAGATGTTGACCGGCATTTTGGTGCCTACATCCGGGCATTTATCGGTAGGTGGGTATGTTCCGTATCAGGAACGGGAGAAGTTTGTCAAAAATATTGGTGTAGTGTTTGGACAACGTAGCCAGTTATGGTGGGATATCGGTGTCATTGAATCTTTTCATCTCCTACGCAAAGTATATCGTGTTGGGGAGCAGGACTTCCGTAAACGGCTGGACGAGCTCGTTGAGCGTTTGCAATTACAGGAGTTGCTGAGTCGCCCGGTGCGCAAACTTAGTCTCGGTCAGCGGATGCGCTGTGAACTGGTGGCGGCCTTACTGCACAATCCAGGCATTGTGTTCCTGGATGAGCCGACCATAGGTCTGGATATCGTGGTGAAGTCAGAAATCCGCGAGTTCCTGAAAGACATGAATGAGCAACATGGTACAACCATCCTGCTTACGACACATGACTTGCAGGATATCGAAGCCTTATGTTCGCGAGTCATCATGTTGGATGCGGGAAGTATCATCTATGATGGAGGTCTGGATCATCTCAAGTCCCAGTGGGGCACAGAGCGTGAGGTTCGGTTCAAATTCGGTACAGGTCACACGATGACTCAGATGCAGGAATGGACAGCGGCGATGCCTGTGCGGTGGACCGTGGAGAACGAATTGTCGGCCTCCGTCTGGATTCCGCTGGAACTGAACGTTTCGGATGTACTGGCACGTGTGGTAGGTCAGGCAGATATTACGGATATTCAGATCATTGAGACCAACACGGATGAGATTGTGCGTAGTATCTACCAGTCCGGTTCGGCTGAGCGCCCGGAGATTGTGTCGGCAGATAAAGAAGCGGTAGGTGCTACCTAAGATGAACAGTGCATTTATCGATTTCATGCGTATTCGTTTTCTGACGATGCTCGCGTATCGAGTGAATTATTATTCCGGCATTTTGATATATACGCTGAATATTGGCGTGTATTACTTTACGTGGCAAGCTATTTATGGAAGCAGCGGAGAGATTGGCGGTTTTACGGCAGCACAGATGACAACGTATGTTGCTGTCTCTTGGATGGCGCGTGCGTTTTACTTTAACAATCTGGACCGGGAGATTGCCGCCGACATTCGGGATGGCTCCATTGCGATTCAGTTTATAAGGCCGATTAACTATGTGATGGTCAAAATGATGCAGGGGCTTGGCGAAGGTATTTTTCGCTTCTTGTTGCTCATGATTCCGGGCATGATTATTGCCATCCTGCTGTTCCCGGTGGAGCTTCCGACAGCGCCTTCGGCATGGATCGGTTTTCTCGTTATGCTGTTCTTCAGTTTCATCATTAATTCCCAGATTAATGTCATTACGGGACTGGCGGCGTTTTTTGTGGAAAATAACGAAGGCATGATGCGTATGAAACGTGTCGTAGTCGATCTTTTTTCGGGTCTGATCATTCCGATCAGTTTGTATCCGGACTGGTTGTCCACAATCATGAAAGTATTGCCATTTCAGGCGATCACGTATCTGCCCGGCTCGGTTTTCACTGGCAGGGTGGAAGGTACAGGCATCTGGAATGTGCTCGGGATTCAGGTGCTCTGGTTTGTCCTGCTTCTCATACCCATGGTGCTGATCTGGCGGCAGGCTCGCAAGCGTCTGTTCGTGCAAGGGGGATAAGCGAATGTACTATATGGGTTTAATCTGGGAATATCTGAAAAATTATATGAAGACACGTCTGACGTACCGCGCCGACTTCTGGGTTGAAATTATCTCGGATCTGCTGTTTCAGGCGACCAATCTGATCTTTATCTTTGTCGTTTTCCGGCATACCGATAACCTCGGCGGCTGGAGTGAGGCGGAAGTATTGTTTGTTTACGGGTACTTTATGGTGCCATACGGCATCTTTAGCTGTTTTATCAACCTGTGGGGGTTCAGCGAGCGTTACATTGTCAAAGGTGAGATGGATCGCATTCTGACAAGACCGGCACACAACCTGTTTCAGATTCTGCTGGAAAATGTAGACCCGCCCTCTCTCGTAGGTTCGTTCATCGGGTTAATCATTATGATCTTCAGTGGTGCAGAGATGGGGCTCGTGCTGGAATGGTGGCACATCCCTGCATTGATTATATTGGCACTAAGTTCAGTGCTAATCTACGCGGGTATCTATACTACATTGACGTCACTATCCTTTTACTCGGATGCGCCGACAGGTATTTTGCCGCTGATGTACAATATTCAAGGATATGGACGTTATCCGGTAACAATCTATAACAGAGCCATTCAAGTACTGCTCACCTGGATTATCCCGTTTGCCTTTGTTGGCATCTATCCGGCAGCGCTGTTCCTAGAGCGAGCAGAGATGCATCGGATGGCTTTGCTCACTCCGGTCATGGGGCTGGTCTTTGCAACGCTTGGCCTTACCCTGTGGAACTTCGGTGTGAAGCGGTATCGGGGAGCGGGGTCTTGACCCCTGCTTACAGGATTACTTCACGCAAATCTGAAGGATCATATAACTTGAATTCCAAGGAGGACATGAAAATGACTTTAGCAGAAGGTGTACAAGTTCCGGATTTTGAACTGCCATCAAGCACGGGTGAGTCTGTGAAGCTGTCTGATTTTCGCGGCAAGCGAGTTCTGATTTACTTTTATCCGAAAGATATGACCTCGTCTTGTACGCAACAAGCCTGTGACTTTCGGGATCGACATGAGGATTTTCAAGGGCTGAATACAGTCATCCTGGGGATCAGCACTGATCCGATGAAGCAACATGACAAGTTTATTGCCAAATACGGACTGCCTTTTATCCTGTTATCGGATGAGGAGCACACGGTTGCAGAGCAGTTCGGCGTATGGCAACTGAAGAAGATGTACGGCAAGGAGTACATGGGCATTGTGCGTTCCACCTTCCTGCTGGATGAAGAGGGCAAGCTGATTAAACAATGGACAAAGGTGCGCGTGAAGGGACATATCGAAGAGGCATTGGAGACGGTAAAAGGGCTGTAATCCATCGGTTCCGATCTTGTGAAAATAAAACGAGCCATGCACGAAGCGGGCATGGTCAAAAATAATAAACAGGCTACATCTATGGACACGACTCCCATTGAGATGTAGCCTGTTTATTTCTGCGAAAGAGTACTTGCATTATTACGTTGTTTAAATCGATTTTTCATAAGGTGAATCAGTAGTAGGAAAGCTGGAATGACAATACTGACCGTAAAATCCCAATCGAACCAGGCGTACATGATGCCGAGGGTGTAGAAGAGGACATCCGGCGAAATCACAATAGCCATACCGAATAATAAGAGCATCGTTGGCAGAATTAACGGCTGGTAAGATTTGAGACGACACAGTTGTGCAAGTCCAAGAATGAATCCAAACGTGTATAGCGAAGTTTTAAAGTAAGTAGACACGAGCCAAGCTGTCGAAGAGATGGCTTCGATTCGTTGAACGAAGCCGCCAATGTTAATCTTTTGTGCAAGAATATACGATACATAAATATTATGCTCTGTCAGTTCAACCCCAAGTACAAGTAGCGAGGTAAGGAGAATGAGGGTTAGCATGATTCCTGCAAGTAATGCGGCTAATAACAGGTCTCGCCGCTTATGCACGCCGTGAGTAATATAGGGGTAAATCATGGTGATGATAATGAGTTCTCCATATGAAGCTGTAGCCCCTCGAACGCTCCCGCTTATAAATGAAAACAGGGGAGTATCAAAGAAAGGCTGGATGTTCGAAACTTCCATTTTGGGAAGCAAACAAAGCATTAGGATAATCAAGCTGATCATAACAAAGGGGGCCAGAATCTCTGCCATTTTACCGAACGTGCCCAATCCTTTCAGTGCGGACCAACCTAGGGTTATAACAAAAAGAAGAATGATAGCCCGAATGGGGGTATGGAGATAAACCTGAGTTGTCATAAAATCTCCGACTTCACGGATACATATAGCTGAACCCATCAGAAAATAAAACAGATATGCGGCAGCCAAAATTGCACCTATCCATTTACCAAGTGCTTTGGAACAGATCTCGATGAGTGTAAGTCCGGGGTAAGCTTCATGCAGCTTATAGGAAAGCCATAAGATCAACATGCCGATACCTTGGGAGACGATCGAGCAGATCCAAGCATTCTGTCTTCCAGAGTAAGTAAGTAATGTTGGGTAGATTAGCATCATATCTCCAATCATGCCCATAAAGGCAAGGACTGCAAATTGCCGCACGGTAAGTCTCTCTTTGATGAGCATGATCTGTACCCTCCTTCGATTATCTTTAAGTTCTGCCTTTATTAAATGATAATTTGGACTTGATTTGATGAATGATTAACAGCAGGACAGGTAAGATCAGACTCACCGTTAAATCCCACTCCAGCCAATAGGGAATGACCGTTGTGTTAAAAAAAACGATATTGGGTGTCACAAGGTTAGATAGCGCATATACAATCAGTACGCATGGCAGAATGAGAAAATGGTAGCTCTTAAGGCGAAAAAGTTCAGCGATACCAAGAACAAAGGCATACAGATAAACGGTGGATTTAAAATAGGTGGATATCAGCCAGGACGAGGCCATGAGCACTTCAATTCGTTGAAAGAAGTTGGCTATATTGATTTTTTGGGATAATACAAATGAACCAAAGATCGTGTGCTGTGTAAGAAAAAGTCCCATAACCAGCATGGAGATCGTCACCAGAATAGCCATGAGCAGATTGCCAAATCCGGCAGATATCATAAGATCACGAGTACGATGGGCTTCTTGATTTGCATAGGGGAGGATCATCAGAATGGGAAGGGCTTCACCAACCGGATAGATAAAACCGATCACAATCCCATGCGTAAACTGGCTGAAGGTGGTGTCCGTAAAGGGTACAAGTTGGTTTAATTGTACCTCGGGCAACAAAAAGACCACTAAAATAAACATGAAAGTAGTAATAATAGGTACGAGTATTTCACTGCTTCGACCAATATTCTCTAGTCCGTTATATAGAGCCCAACCGATGGGGATTACAAAAATAAGAAGCACAACCCGAATGGGCGTATACAAAAAAATCTGACTGGTCATGAAATCACCAACGACCCGTGATTGTGCTGCAGAGCTAAAAATAAAATACATCAGGTAGAACAGGGCTAACACCGTACCTGGCCAAAATCCAAGGATTTTGCGAAATACGCCTATCAAATTTTCATTGGGATACGTGTCTGCAAGTTTGACGAAAAGATACATCAACCCCATGCCAAGAGGAACACCGATAAAAGCATAAAGCCAAGCATTTTGCCCCGAAAAGGTTGCGATAACCGAGGGGTAGATCATCATCATGTCACCGGCAATGATCAAAATGGTCAAGATACATAATTGTCTAATGCCAAGGCGACCTTGTTCCAGCATGTTGTCAACTCCCTTTTGGCTAACTCCCTGTAATATAGGCCAGTAATTGATTCACGGGTTTGTAAATCCAGATGATAATGTATAGCGGGCTTGGAAACTCCCATAGATTCACCGCGACAACACCAAAAAAGGTGCCTGTCAGCAGTAAACAGGAATAGACGGTGATTTCTTTCCATTCCTTCTTTTTCCATAACTTGGGTAGATCAATCACCCCCATCAGGCACCCCACAATGACAACTGCAATCGATAGCAGCAAGCGTGCTCACTCCTTGGCTTTTTTATTAAATGAATTATCCAACGTCCCTATACGGCGGATCTGTACGTTTGCTTCATATGTGACGTCTAAATTTTGAAAGTACTTATCCCAGTTCTTTTCTTCTCTTTTGTAGATTTTCGGGTACTTGTGATAGATGTCTTGTCCAAAACCGAAGATGTCCACTTTATATTTGCTACGCACGAGACTTACCGTACCTTTCATCAGTTCAACGATCCGATCTTGCGCCAGTTCTTCCAATTGTTTGATGGCTTCCATGGAGCCGATCTCCATATCACAATCTACGGAACCAATAACGGAGACGGTGTTGACTTTCAGACTGATTTGGGGTTCGCCCCGAACCAGTTTGACTTTGTGGTCGGTGGAGGTACGCAACGTTTTCAGGGTGACATAACCTCCTTTTGGACATTTGGTTGGGCCAATCGTTGATTTCACGTTGTCCCGAATATAGTTGTAGCCTTTGGAGTTATCCTGATTCAGCCAACCGATCAGTTTGTCTTTTTGAAACACGCTGAGACCGGCAAATTGAAGAGTAGCCGGGGGTTCGATACTCTGGACATTTTTGGTCTCACCGCTTTTCTCTTGATCTCCAACAAGCTCAATACCAGTAATAACAGGGGACATGCTGGGTGTGAGAATATACTGCATCAGCTTGTCACTGGTCACGGTTGTCGTTGGAGCCCAGCTTTTAGCAGAAATATCGAGTGCATTGAACAGTTTTTCTGACGGAAGATTTTCTAGTGGTGTGAGTACGTTCAAAATGTTAGAAGCCGTTGTTTTGCGAGCTATCATTACATAATAGTCCGGACGCACGTCAGGCTCTCTTAAAAGAGCTTCGATCACATCATATATACCGTTTTTGCGTGCAAACTCTTCTCCGAAAACCAACACCCGGATATGAGCCATAAAAATGGCACGCGGGCTTGTCTGGGTAAGCTTCTGAATAGCCTCCAGCAGTGTGCGGGCGCTGGCTTGATATTGGGTAACGGGTGTTCCATTGCCGCCTTGACCTTTGGCGACTTCACGAGGCACAACAACCTGTGCACTAACCCTGATCTGGTCACCGTCTCGATCTACACCCAGACCCAGCATAATCCCGAGTTGATTCAACTCCTGGCGATCCCAACACCCGCTTAGTAACGGCAGTATAACGATGATGGATAGCATGACACGTAAACATTTCATCATAACCTTTTCTCCTGCCTTCACTAATGCTTGTTTTTTTTACGTTTCTGCCTGGTTACGTTTGAAGTGCCGTTGGATAATGGGCGAGTTCTCATATGCGACCAGGGAACACGGAACAGCGTATCTTTCAGATCATTCTGAATGAAGGGCGCAAAAGGAGACATGTAAGAGATCCCAAAAGAGCGCAAGCTGCAAAGGTGAGTCAGCGTAATGAGCAGCAGAATCAGAATGCCATAGAAACCAAACGCCGCCGCCGCTATCATCAGAATAAAACGCAAAATACGAACCGAAATAGATAATCCGTTCTCCGGAATGACATAGCTGGAAATGGCAGTTATAGAAACAATAATAACCATCGCTGCAGACACAACGCCTGCCTCTACCGCGGCCTGCCCGATAACAAGTGTGCCTACGATGGATACGGCCTGTCCGACCGTTCTCGGAATTCGAATGCCCGCTTCTCGCAAAATTTCGTAGGTCAGTTCCATCAGAACGGCTTCAATAAAAGCTGGAAAGGGGACACCTTCCCGTTGTGCAGCCAGACTGATCAACAAGGTAGTTGGTAACATCTCCTGATGAAATGTCGAAATAGCGATATAAAAGGATGGAGCTAGCATGGCAATCAGAAACGACAAATATCGCAACAAGCGAACAAGAGAGCTGATGTCGGCACGCTGATAATAATCTTCAGGAGATTGAAAAAAGTGCATGAATAATGCAGGCACAAGCAGTACAAACGGTGTACCGTCTATAATGATAGCAACACGTCCTTCGAGCAGTGCTGCAGAAACCGTATCTGGACGTTCGCTATTGTAAACTGTCGGAAAGATTGTCGTAGTTTTGTCCTGAATCAGTTCTTCGATGTACCCGCTCTCCAGAATACTATCGATATCAATCTCACCCAGCCGTCTGCGAAGCTCATTAACGACATCTTCGTTTACGGTTTGCTCCAGATATACGACAGCCACTCGGGTTTTGGTGACACGTCCAATCTCCCGCTCCTCAATCCAGAGCTGCGGATCACGAATCCGCTTGCGAATCAGAGCGGTATTGGTACGCAAGTTTTCCGTAAAACCTTCCATTGGACCACGCACAACGGTCTGGGAAACGGGTTCACCTACAGGACGGTCTTCCCAACCTGCAGCACCAATCTTCAGTCCTCGCGTAGATCCGTCCAGCAGCAGGATGGCTTCGCCTGCCAGCATCGATTTCAACGCAGCATCCATATCATCGATGAATAGTACTTCACTAGCGGTGAGGACATCATTCTGAAGATAGCTTAGGTGTTCATCATCCGCTGAGAAATCGGGCAAGTTGCGTACTTGCATCAAGGGGTGAAGGACAGCCTGGTTAACCACTTGATTATCGACGAGTCCATCAATGTATAACAGCATGGAAGGCCATTTGTGCAAACTCTGCAATGGACGAATCATCAAGTCGTTACTATTTCCCATGATCTTTTTGCAATAGGCAATATTTTCAGCCAGATTTGGATGAATAGGATGCGTTTCATGTGTGATCTGTGTCTGCGTATTGTTAGCCATTTTGTTTCCCTCCCTCACACATCCTTTATTTGCAAGTAGTATGACCGGGAGTGTTTTAGTTTATGAAAAAAATATGAATGAAAGGAGATTTGGTCTTCATATTCCAATAAAAGCAAACAAAAAGAAGCCGTATTTTCACGGCTTCTATATTTACAAAGGGGAAATGGAACTCATCATTAGTCCGCATTTTGTTTTTGACGCTGACGAGCGGGGGAACGCTTGCGACGGGAACGAGCGAACAAGGCGTTGCGGTAACGATAGACGATGCCAGCAATCAAAAGAAATGCAACTAGGGCGAGAATGTATGCTGTGTATTGATGGGCGAGTGTAAATACAGCGCTCCAGCTAGGGCCGAACACCTTACCGATCCCAAGGAATAACACAACCCAGAACAAGGCTCCGGAGTATGCGTATAGGGCAAACTTGCGAAACGGAATCGCAGCAATGCCAGAGAAATACCCTGTGAAATGGCGAACACCGGGAATGAAATATCCGATAAAAATCAGACCGTATCCATACTTAGCAAACCATTTTTGCGTTTTGTCCAGCTTGTCCGGTTTAAGTAAAAACCATCTTCCATACTTCACAATAAAAGGTAGACCGGCTTTGGCTCCGATGAAATACGTAATAGTCATGCCAATCGTTGTCCCGAGAAACGCTAAGACGACAAGTGTACCGAAATCAAGCTGACCTCTGTAGGACAAATAACCCGCATATGCCATCGTCGTTTCGCCTGGGAAGGGAAGTGCAATAAACTCCAGTAGCAGGCCGAAGAACAATACACTGTATCCGTAAGACCCAAATAGCTGCTGGACCTTCTCAAGTAATTCCAATAGATTCACACTCCTGATGGTGTCATATGAATCAGGCTTTAGAAGTAGATGGTTGCCCGTTTCATGTTCGTTATTTCCTAATGCTACCGAATTGCTGATTAAGAATCAATGATCCCATATCGAAGCCAAGGTTATTTGTTGCAAAATAATAGATAAAATGATGTCTTTTTTGCGATCTGCCTCCATATAATTCTAACAAATCTGCTGAAGTCTATCAGCAAATTCAATAGAGTGCTGGAGGGTGAATTACAAATGGCGCAGGAATCTCACGAAATGATGCAACGAAATGGGCAACTTATGGAGCAGCAAACTTCAACTCGTTCCTGTGGGAAGGTACGTATGTGGAAGTGTTTATCCATATGGTTCACTCTCGCTACATTACTGCTGACAGATATGTTCGGAGCAAGTGTGCCGTCTGCCGCAGCAGCGGGGAAAAGTAAAACATCAGACAAGGTTGTCTATTTGAGCTTTGACGATGGCCCGGGCAAACATACGTCTGAGGTATTGAATATTTTACGCGATGAGGATGTTCCTGCTACTTTTTATGTGCTGGGAGAGCATGCAGAACGTATGCCGGGAATGATCAAACGAATCGTAAGTGAAGGACATGCCCTCGGCAATCATACATATAACCATGAATATAACGAGTTGTACCGGAACTTTGAAACGTTCTGGCAGCAGATTAAGCGCACGGAAGATATCATTAACAACATTGTAGGCTTTCGCCCTGCACTTTTCAGAGCGCCTGGTGGAACATACGGACATTTTGACCAAACGTATTTTGATCTGTTGAAAAAGGGAGGATACGCTGTCATGGACTGGAACGTAGACAGCGGTGATTCCAAGCGGAGAAATGTGCCCGCTAGCGACATTGTCGCTCGTGCAACAGATGTGCCAGCAGGAATGTCTTCTGCTGTTGTGCTGATGCATGATGGAGGTGCGCATGCCGAGACAGTAAAGGCACTGCCGGATATCATTCAATACTACAAACAGCAGGGGTACCGTTTTGAAGTGATGCAGGCTTCAGACAAACCTGTTCAATTCCAGGTCAAACCTGCGGTGAAATATAAGTATCGCCAGTCTCCATCTGCTAGCTGGATTACCAAACATGTAAACACAAACGCTGCGCAATGGATCGTAGCCAAACCGCTCAAAATTGAATTGGGATATATGACCGTCGAACTCAAGCCGGACGAATATCGCTTCAAAGACCAGACGATAATGGTTCCCTTGCGAAGTTATATGAACAAGCTGGAAGGCAGTATAAGCTGGGATCAAACCTCAGGTACTGCAACCACATGGTGGAAGGATCGCAAAGTCCAAATTAATCCGGCGATGGGTACATTGACGTCCAAACGATTGCATAATCAGGATGGCCTGACGGTTCAAGCTGTGATGGAGAGCCGTGAAGGCACGATCTGGGTATCAGCAGGTGATTTGATAGAGCAGCTTGGAGCAAAGCAGTATACAGTCCAATCCAAGGACAGTGAGTGGGTAATCACCGTGGAGCCACCTTGGACGTCTATGGAGCATGGACATTTTTATAGCATAATTTGAAAGAAACAGAAGTTTATCTGACTATTCTCTCTACTTCCGGGCAACAATGAATCATAGATTATGATAATCACGATTCATAGGCAAGGAAGGAGAGTGTGGTTCAGATGACCAGAGTGCGAATAGAGCATGATCATGCTACCGAACTGTTAAAAAGGCTCAGCAATCGAATTGCTGATGTAATCATTGGCAAGAAACAGGAAATTCAATATATCATTGCTGCAATGCTTAGTGAAGGCCATGTTCTGTTGGAGGATGTACCGGGTACAGGAAAAACGATGCTGATTCGGACCGTGGCTTCATCATTAAGCTGTGCGATGGGGCGCATTCAATGTACATCCGATGTCATGCCAGCCGATGTGACGGGTGTATCTATATATCACGCTCCTACAGGAGAGTTCAGCTTCAGACCGGGGCCGCTGATGAACAATATCGTGCTTGCGGATGAGATTAATCGGGCATCTCCCCGTACACAGTCTTCGTTATTGGAAGCCATGGAGGAACGCAGTGTGACCGTAGACGGCACAACTCACGTATTGCCGAAGCCGTTTCTGCTGCTTGCAACACAGAACCCGTTGCAGTTTGAAGGCACCTATCGTTTGCCGGAAGCACAGTTGGATCGCTTCATGATGCGGATTACACTGGGATATCCCGAGCCGGAGCAGGAGGTAGAACTGCTTTCTCGTGAGCGTAGCAAGGATATGTTAGAGAACATGCGTCCGATTATGCTGGCTGAAGAAGTGGTGGCCATGCAACGTGAAGTGAGGCAGGTACATGTGGATGCCGTGATCAAGCAATATCTTGTCGCTGTCGCTGTGGCTACGAGAAGTCATGACGCCGTAAGACTGGGCATCAGTCCCCGTGGAACGCTGGCCTGGATGACAGCTGTACAGGCATATGCCTACTTACAAGGTCGCAGTTACGTTGTGCCAGATGATGTGCAATCCCTCGCTGTACCGGTTCTCGCCCACCGAATTCAGTTGAAATCAATGAACAGAGCGGACGGAAGCGCAGTGCAAGAGCAAGTCATCCGTGAAGTATTGTCGTCTGTGCCTGTACCCGTGCAGATGAGTGGGCAGGGAAGGGGACGACGCGCATGAGAGGGTTTCGCGGAAGTATAGCTCATATGTTAATGGCTGTTCTTCTGGGTGGTCTCTATTTCTGGCATGGTGGAAAATCAGCGTTGTTCTTGGCAACGGTATCCGTGCTTGTTGTGGTATATGGAATACTCCTACGTGTGTTTGGTCCCCGTCAGATTGTTATCAACAGACACTTACGACAAGGGCAGATCACAGCAGGAGAAAGCATCCGCGTTCGAGTTGAGTTACAGATGAAATGTCCGCTTCCATTATTATGGCTCGTGGTATGTGATAACACCCCTGGAGGTATACATCGTAAATTGCTTTTTCCAGGCTTGAAAAGACGATGGTCTTATCAGTATGAGATAACAGGTCTTACCCGAGGAGTACATGTTTGGCAGGAAGGGCGAGTATACTGGGGGGATATTTTTGGGTGGAGTAGAGCCTACGCCACAATTAAGGGTGAAGAGCCTGTTGTGGTGGTGCCCGGGACCGGGAATGCTGCAACATCAATCTGGCCAGAAGTCTGGACGGATCATGGCGAAGGCGTGGGAGTGCAACATCCATTGCAAGGTATACCCGGAACAGAAATTCGTGAATATCAACAGGGGGATTCGTTTAACCGAATTCATTGGAAAAGCTCAGCGAGAAGCGGAAAGTTGCATACGCTGCTTCCTGATATGCCGCAAAGTACCTCACTCGCAATCATGGTATACGAAGAGTACTCAGGATATGAGGGGGTTGGGGCGGGAGAACGTAGTCAGGAAAGTCAGGAAGTGTTCGAACGAGCAGTGCTCGGTGCGGCGAGTTGGGTACGTGAGGCAACAGATGCACAAATGCCTTGTGAGCTTTGGTTGAGTGGAGATGAGCTGGCAAGTAAACAGGACATGCCGTTAGAAAAGGACGCAAGGCATGAAGCACAAACAAACCGTAGTCGTAATGAAGCTGGTGGAAGCCGGAGTGTTCATGGGCAACAAGCCAACAGTTTGGATCATGCGTTAAGACGGCTTGCTTATGCACGTTTACATCAGGAACAGCGATCGATTGGAGAGCAACTTGGCGTTGACAGACTGGAGCATCTTCCATACGGGTCAAGTATTCTGGTCTTTACCGGACAGCTGGATGAACGTTTGGTTGCATGGCTTGAATATGCGTCGGCACTTGGCTTCCAGGCGAGAGTCTATCTAACCATGAACAGACAGATGAGGGGCACGGCGGGTGACGGGAAGGAACAATCTGGTGCATCAGCTGTGCTGAGTCCGTCAGTAGTACAGGCAAATCGTTCGCAAGTGTGGACTGAGCGCCTTGTATCCAAAGGGGTAAAGATTGTCTATCAGGAGTCTATTGGAACCGTTGGGTCTTGGCATGGCGGAAAGGCAGGGATTGTTGATGTGGGAGCGTAAAATGAAACAGCAGCCCGAATCTGCAGTTCTGTCTGGACAGGCAGTGCAGGCACAGCGATCGGAATTAAATTCGCCGTTATTTTCATCTATGTATCTAACAACTCCTATGTTATATCTATGGCTTATCACAGCGGGATTGCTCGTATTGTGTATGGAATGGATATATCCTGTGACATCTGATGGTCAAGCAGGCAATGAGCGATTTTCGGCTGTCATGGCTGGCTATTCAGCCATCCTTCTATCCGTTGGCCTGCTGCGTACAGGCTGGATGGGCAGCATCGCGCTACGCATCCCTATGATATACGTTGCACTGTGTGTAATGTACGGAGGCAGTCATCCGATCGAATGGGGCTTATCCTACCCGGGGATACTTAATGCTGATCTGGGACAGTGGATCGATACAGGACGTTTTCGTGTGATGAGCAGGGAAACCAGAGGATTATTTATGTTGTGCGGCTGGAGTATGCTGCTCGCCTCGGTACAATATCTGGTATTACTTCGTCGCAGCATATCTCTGTTTGGCACGGGAACGTTAGTGTATCTGATCCTGCTGGAGAGTGTTGTCGGATATGATGCTTATGGCTCGGTGGTTCGTTCCGTATGCTGGCTACTGTGCATTCAGGGCATGCTTCACCTGCTGCGCCTTTCGGAAGGCACAGGTCATGAACGAAATGCGCAGGATCAGGGAATTGCACATGAAAGTAAAAATCGAGACATGATCCAAGGTGTAATTCGAGGTACACAACAAGGGATAAACGGAGGTGCAAACCAGGGTGAAAACCAAAGTGAAACCCAGGGTGTATATCCAAGCTCTCACAAAAAGGCGGCACGAAGTAAAAAGAACAGCGCTCATCGGATACGGAGTAAGATTTATCTATATTGGATAGCTGTATCTGTGGGCACGGCGGTCTGTGTGGTGTTGATATCTACACTTCCTGCACGGCTCAGTGTTGTGTCACCTGCCGGACAACTCTCTGTTTTGGATACGGTCGAACGTTTGGCTAGATGGGCAGGATACATTCCTTCAGGCAGTGTACCGGCTTCGCTGAGTGTGACGGGATATAGCACCGTTGATGCGCCTATGGGGGCACCCTTGGTACAAGGGAATGAACCTGTATTTGTGGCAAAAACGCCTGTCTCTACGTATTGGCGTGGGGAGACTCGTTCTTACTATAATGGCAGTGCCTGGAGTGATACGGAGCAGCGCTTCCGTTATGTCAACTCATCGGATCTACTACGTTCCGATGGATGGGAGGAGCATCCGTACTGGCAGCGTGTTCGTCAGATCATCACGATGGAACGGGAGTGGCGTGGTCCGAATCCGCTTTTTACGGGAGGGTTGCCGGTAAGTTTGTCTTTTCAAGATGGCGATGTCCTTAATAAAAAGAATGAAAAGCGACTGCTCTCTAATGAAGATACGGGCACCTTGTGGCTTGCTGGAGGAAGAGACAGGAATGAGCTTGTCCAGCATTATACGGTAGATGTGATGGTGCCGAATGTGACACCGGAACAGCTTCGGCAACGTGCAGGAATAGATGGAAAGAGTGCTGGGAACGATGGGCAGGATAGTAAGGATGACAAGAAGAACTTTAACGTGAGCGAACTGAATCATGCTGGCGGGAATAATACATCCGATCCTGCCTCTATTCGCCGAAAGGATCTACAGCTTCCGGATACACTTCCGCAAAGGGTAAGGGATCTTGCTACCGAGATCATCGGTTCAAGTACAACACGGTACGATGCTGTACAGGCTGTGCGCAGTTTTCTGAAAGCGAACGCTCGTTACTCGCTGGATACCCGAATGCCGCCACGGGGGACGGATTTTGTGGATGATTTTCTGTTTGTGACCCGTGCAGGGTATTGTAACCATTTTTCCACCGCCATGGTCGTGTTACTTCGTGCCGAGGGGATACCGGCACGCTGGGTGAAAGGCTATGCCCCGGGACAAGCAGACCCACAGAACCCGGGTCAAGTGGTTGTCACCCAGGGGGATGCCCATTCCTGGGTGGAGGTGTATTTTCCCGGCGTGGGCTGGGTGCCGTTTGAGGCTACGCCGGGGTTTGATTCGGCGCAGGCTCTGGATGCCAGCGCCACAGGGGTCGCCTCGGCGCAGCCAGGCGACGAAGCCCCGCTGCCGGGTGCAGGCAGCGGGCTGGAGCGTGCAGGCGCGTGGCTTGCCGCGCACGCACGTGCCCTTGTCGCGGCGCCGTGGCCGGCCGCGACGGCACTTGCGGCAGCGGCGCTGCTATGCGCCGCTGCATGGGCCTGCACGCGGCGGCTTCGCCCCGCGCTGCGGCTTGGGCTGCTGCTGGCGTGGCCGCGCAGCAGCTTCCCGGACCGCGAGCGGCTGCTGCAGGCTGCCGCTCCGGTCTGGCACGCGCTTGCGCGCCGGTACGGCCCGCGGCCGCCGGGCATGACGCTGCGGGAATACGCAGCGTCACCCGCCGTGGCCGCAGGCACGGACAGTGCGGACATCGCGCGCTTTGCAGCCGACTGGGAGCGGCTGCTATACGGGCCAGACCGTCCGCTGCGTGCGGACAGTCTCGATTTCTTGCGCCGGGCACTTCGCCTGGCCCGGCGTCCCCCAAGTCGCCAGCGTTAAGTTCCTGACCAGTCTCGTTTGCCCAAGGGTGAACGAGATTTTTTAATTTACACCACTATACTCTATTGAGGTGCCACGGAGCGGATGCTAACGAACCTGGTTGGAGGTGAATCAGGAAGATTACGATATTTCAATTTCCAAACTTCGTTGGGCCGCAATTGGACTTCGCAATTTCTAACGATCACCAGTGACGCTTATGTAGTCCTTTTTTGCCACTCTAAAATTCTAACGATCACCAGAAACCTTATTTACTTCAAATGATGTGGTTTTCGGAGGGTTTTGGTAGTTTTAGTCCAAATAGCGCTTCTGAGGATCGTTAGATTTTCAAACACAGCTTAGGATGCGAAATAAGGTTCGCTGTGATCGTTAGCGTGTTGAGATGCTTTTGCCGCTGCCTCTTGGCACATTTGCTTTGCTACTTTAATACCAACTTACCATCTTCACTGATAACGATGACTTTACGATGGCTTTTAATCTACGCACCCGACGGATGAAATCGGTTCTTTTATCCAATTATAAGAGTACACATGAGGTGGAGCATAAGTGCATGGTATATTGAACAAAATTTCATCCTGTACACTCTCCTTAAAGAATGGCATCGACTGTCGCTTTATGTCACATCTTCCCGTTACTTGCCTGAAAAATGGAGTTTCGTCTTTCCTTGACGGTAGGTTTTGTCGTTGCGTATAATTAGTTTCATTGAATTGAGGGAGGCACGGTAATGAATAAGCAAAATGAAATTGTGGTTGTCCTTGACTTTGGAGGCCAATACAACCAGTTAATCGCCAGAAGAATCCGGGATCTTGGCGTATACAGCGAGCTTTTGCCGTATAACACACCAGCGGAGAAAATTGCGGAACTTGCGCCAAAAGGAATTGTATTCTCCGGCGGCCCATCCAGCGTATATGCTGAAAATGCACCACACGTTGATCCGGGTGTCTATGACCTGGGCTTGCCCATCTTTGGTATCTGTTATGGTATGCAGCTAATGGCTCAGCAGCTTGAAGGGAAAGTAGAACGTTCCGAGAAGCGTGAGTACGGCAAAGCAGATCTTGAGTTTGCTGCCGGTGCAGCACTTGCTCAAGGTATCGAAGGTGAACATACCGTATGGATGAGTCATGGTGACCACGTTGTCACATTGCCTCCGGGCTTCAAACTGGATGCAGGAACGGAAAGTGCGCCAATCGCAGCGATGAGTAACGATGAGCGCAAATTGTATGCAGTGCAGTTCCACCCGGAAGTACGTCACTCCGTTCGCGGTAACGACATGATTCGTAACTTCCTGTTCGAAATCTGTGGTTGCGAAGGCAACTGGACGATGGAAACCTTCATTGATGACACGATTAGAGATATTCGTGAAAAAGTGGGCGACGGCAAAGTGTTGTGCGCGCTCAGCGGCGGTGTGGATTCTTCCGTTGTCGCAGCATTGTTGCACAAAGCAATCGGCGATCAGCTGACATGTATGTTTATCGACCACGGTCTGCTGCGTAAAGGTGAAGCAGAGAGCGTAATGGAGACATTTGTTGGCAAGTTCGATATGAAGGTTGTCAAAATCGATGCACAAGAACGTTTCATGTCCAAGCTGGCTGGCGTGGATGATCCGGAGCAAAAACGTAAAATTATCGGTAACGAGTTTATTTACGTATTTGATGAAGAGTCCAAGCAATTCGATGACTTCGAATTCCTGGCGCAAGGTACACTGTACACGGACATCGTGGAAAGTGGTACAGCAACAGCTCAAACTATCAAATCCCACCACAACGTGGGCGGTCTCCCAGAAGACATGAACTTCAAACTGATCGAACCATTGAACACCCTGTTTAAGGATGAAGTTCGTAAAGTAGGTACGGAGTGTGGCTTGCCAGACGAAATCGTACACCGTCAGCCTTTCCCTGGTCCGGGTCTTGCGATCCGTGTACTTGGGGAAGTGACGGAAGAGAAGCTGAAAATTGTTCGTGATTCCGACTACATCCTGCGTGAGGAAATCGCCAAAGCCGGTCTTGACCGTGAAATCTGGCAATACTTCACCGCCCTGCCTAACATGAAGAGTGTTGGCGTTATGGGTGATGCGCGTACCTATTCCTACACTGTAGGTATTCGTGCCGTAACATCCATCGATGGTATGACTGCAGACTGGGCACGTATCCCTTGGGATGTGCTGGAGAAAATCTCTGTACGGATCGTTAACGAAGTGGACAACGTAAACCGTATCGTCTATGACGTAACGTCCAAACCACCTGCAACGATCGAGTGGGAATAGAATAAAATTATATTATTGCATTGAACTTGTGCTCTCTACTATCCTTGTAGTATTAATGGATGTAGAGAGTATTTTATTTAGTAAATGGAATTTTTTATAGTTTCGATTCAAGTTTCTTTGATTTTTACCGATAATATTGTTGAGTAGGGGGATGTTAATTGAGAATAATGCACAATATTGCTGCAATGAAAAGTCTGAATCAATTAAATAACAATACTAAAGCCAGTTCAAAATCATTATCAAAATTGTCAACGGGTTTGAAAATTAATCAAGCAGCAGATGATGCTGCTGGACTTGTAATCTCAGAAAAAATGCGCGCGCAGATCCGAGGATTAGCTCAAGCGAGTAGAAATATAATGGATGGTGTTTCTTTGGTTCAAACGGCCGAAGGTGCGCTTGGTAGTATCCAAGATCCTAATCTTCTAAGGCTTAAAGAACTTGCTGTCCAGTCTGCAAATGGAACATTAACGGACGCCGATCGTAAAATGATCCAATTAGAGACAGAACAAATTAAGCAAGATATAAATGAAATCGCTAATAATACATATTTTAATGGAATTAATTTGCTTAACGATGAGGCTAAAATACTCGAACCAATAAAGGGTGAGGTAAAGCTTAATTGGACTTATAATGCAGGTAGCAGGGAACTGTCTAAAACTGCGGATGGAGGTTATGTTGGAGTTGGTGGATCTGGTAGTTATTTCAAGATAAATGGTGAAGGAGTACCCATATGGTATGAATCGTTTACTTCCCTAAGAGTAGAAAGTATAAAGGAAACTAGAGATGGAGGTTATATTGTTTTAGCTAACAAATCATTGGCACCTGATGATGAAAAAATACAGATTATTAAACTAGATAGAAATTTAAACCGACAATGGGACTCTAGCATATCTGGAATATATACGATTGAAGGAAAAGAAGTTATTGAAACCAAGGATGGATCGTTTGTTGTTGCAGGAATTGGTTCAGGTATACAAAATTGGGACGGTATTGTTGCTAAATTTGATAGCATGGGTGTACAAATAGCGACTTCTGTTAATGGATCATCTCAATCCGTTCCTGTGGGGTATGGAGGAGACGAGTTTAGTAAAATTATTGAAACGGCTGATGGGGGATTTTTAGCTGTCGGTAAGTCTAGTCTGAAAATTGGAAGTGTTTATTCAGATGACTCAAGTTGGATTATGAAATATGATAAGGATTTAAGAACGCAATGGGATCTAAGGGTGGGATCTACAGGGGATGATGAAGGACTGGATGCAATTGCAACAAGTGACGGTGGGGCAATCATTGTAGGTTCATATAATGATTCCACAAAAAGAAGTGGATTAATATACAAGGTAGATCAAGCGGGGAATATTGTTTGGCAAAAAAACATGTCTAACCAAACGTCTCAAGATAGTGTGTTACATAGTATTGTACAAGGAACCGATGGCAACTACGTAGTCGCAGGAAGAATGGATGGGAAATATCACATATCCATGTTTAATTCTAGTGGAACGGAACTTGCTGTATTTGCTATTGAAGGTGGCTCTGACTATTCACATAGTTACAGTTTGATAAGCAATGCCGATGGAAGTTACACAATGTCCAGTCTAGATACACTGGCTAGCAACGACATTATTAATTTTAACTTGGAGAATATATCTGGACCTCGTAGAACTCTTGAATTACAAGTAGGTCCTAATCATGGGGAAACGTTTCATATTTCTTTAACAGATGCTCGGACAAAAGCACTTGGTATTGATGATATCAATCTTGATACAAAGGATAACGCAAATGCAGCACTATTAAAAATTGATCAAGCGATGCACCTCGTTTCTAGAGAACGTTCAAAATTTGGAGCTTACCAGAATACCTTGGAACATATATACAATAATATATCGAACTATGAACTTAACATTACTTCGGCAGAGTCCCGAATCAGAGATGCAGATGTGGCTACTGAAATGATAAAGTTTACGCAAAAAAATATTTTGTCCCAAGCAGCGCAAGCTATGCTCGCACAAGCTAATTCACAACCGCAGGAGATCTTACAATTATTAAAATAAGGAGTTCATCGCTGCTCTAACTTCGTCTAAACCTTCTTTCATTTTCAAAATAAACGATGAACGTACAATGTTTACGTTTCGAACTGAAATTGCTCCGATTGGAGATCAAATCAGCATAGGTTTGATAAAGAAAGTTTCACTTTTGAACATGTCATAGTCATACCGAGTTTAACATATCTATTTACGGCTTACCTTGAGAATCGAGGGCTTTTCTTTTAATCAGAATGAAGGGTGAGCTTGTAAAGAATTAAAGAACTGAAAATGTTGCCCTCCCTTATCATAAAAAAATATATTAAAGAAGCCACCTTGTGTATTGTGATAATAAATGGGGTGGCTTTTGATGTTTCTCAGCAGAAGCTCTGATCTTAAATGGTATATTGAAAATATGTACATAATCTCGTCAGAATTCACAATCAATTGTATTTGGAATTGGGTTGTAAATCGCTAATTTGGTTCAATCTGGCATATAAAACGAACGTTGATCTGGATATCTAATACAAATATTCGTTTTTGTCATTGACAAAATAGAAGCTCCCTCCTAAAATGATGATGGGAAACAAACAAATAGCGCATACTAATTCGTATAATCCTGGGGATTGGCCCGGGAGTCTCTACGAGATCACCCTAATGATCTGGCTACGAAGAGGAGCAGGCTAAGCACATGAATTCTACATGACTGCGGCGGGACATCACCCGTGCACATTAGAATTTTTTTTGTTCTTGGTCAACGGGCCGTCTGCCTGCTTCTGGTCAAGCTGAACTCTGGGGAAAGTACTTCTCAGGGTCATTTGTCGTTTTTCAATATAACTTATGGCTTCAACATCTCTAAGGAGGAGTTAGTGAATTATGGATCGTTTCTTTAAACTCAAAGAAAACGGAACAAATGTTAGAACGGAGATTGTTGCGGGTCTGACCACCTTCATGACAATGGCTTACATTCTTTTTGTAAACACATTGTTCTTAGGACAAAATGGGGCAGGGATGTCCGACAATGCAGTATTCTTTGCAACAGCCGTCGGCGCTGGATTGATGACAATTATTATGGGGTTGTTCGTGAACGTTCCGATCGCTCTTGCTCCGGGTATGGGTTTGAATGCATACTTTATGACTGTGGTTTTGAGCTCCAATGGTGCAATTAGCTGGCAGGCAGCCCTCGGTGCTGTGTTCCTTTCGGGTATCGTGTTCATTATTCTGACCGTGACTCGAGTTCGGCAAATGTTGCTTGTTGCAGTTCCACAATCCATTAAAATGGCAATCACCGTAGGTATCGGTCTTTTTATTACGATTATTGGTTTTAAACTCGCCAATCTGGTGGCAGTAACCGTGAATGTTGCACCGGATGCAGATTTGAGCCAGCCGATTCCAGGTAGCAGCTTCAACTTGTCTCTTGGAAACTTTATTACACATCATGATGCATTGCTCGCTTTGATTGGTTTGCTACTGATTGCGGTCCTTATGGTAATGCGTGTTAAAGGTGCTTTGTTGATTGGTATCGTAGCAACAACGCTGATTGGTATTCCAATGGGGGTAACCAATTTGAGTGGTCTGTCCAGTGCAAGCTGGCTGCCTAACTTCAGTGACCTAGCTGTCGGGCAACTTGATCTGAAAGGTGCAATTAGCCTTGGATTGTTCGAAATCATCTTCATTTTCACATTCGTTGAACTGTTTGATACCTTCGGTACGATGGTTGGGACGGCAACACGCATGGGGATTATGAAGGATAAAGCTAAAGGTGAGAAAACGATTGGTAAAGCCATGCTCGTCGATGCTGTCGGTGTCAGCGCAGGTGCGGCACTGGGTACAAGTACGATTACGGCTTATGTTGAAAGTGCTTCGGGTGTTGAAGCTGGTGGGCGTACAGGATTAACCTCGGTAACGACAGGTCTGTTGTTCATTCTTGCTTTGTTTATCGCGCCACTTGCTTTGGTTGTTCCTTCTGCGGCAACGGCTCCAGCTCTGATTATTGTAGGTGTACTTATGATGAGCCAAGTTCGTAGTATTGAGTGGGATGATTTTTTGCAGGCTTTCCCTGCATTCCTTACTATTGTACTGATGCCATTTACAGGCGGGATTGCGAACGGGATCTCTGCAGGTATCGTATCCTATGTTATTTTGGCTGTGTTCAGTAACTTGGTTACTGAGCGTAAAGTGAAAGTGCATTGGTTGATGTGGGTGCTGGCGGTTATCGTTATATGCCGTTACGTGTTTATCGGTGGAGAATAAGTCTGGTTTATATATGAAGAAAGCGGAGCTACGATATCACATCGAGCTTCGCTTTTTTTTGTTTCTTCTATATAAGGGTTTGAAACGTGAGATGCAAAGCGGATCAGTTCAGAACCTTTTAGTTGCTCCGACTCAGAGAAAAAGAGTCGTGTATGAAATGATATGGTCATTCAGGTGGATAAGATAATTTCAGACAAAGTTAACCTGAAATGCATGTTCTCGTGAGAATGATAAATTGTTCAGATGTTTTTAAAATAATGCTTTACAAGTGGAAGTGATACGTGGTATATTCTTATTCCGGCCAAGAAAACACAGTTTACACGGTGCGGCAAGCCATTGAAAACAGGCTTCGAAAGAAACTTGAAAAAAGAGCTTGCAAAGTTGGTTCGGACATGATATTATATAAGAGTTGCTGAAACGAACTGGTTTCGGTGGCGAGAACAAGTTTGATCTTTGAAAACTGAACAACGAGTGAGTATACATTCTGCTTGCAGAATGAACAAATGAGATTTTAATCTCGTCAGATTCAAAATGAGCTTATCGCTCTTTTCAATACCCCGATGAGTTTCACCGCGTTTAACGACGCTGACGAAATTCATCTTTATTGGAGAGTTTGATCCTGGCTCAGGACGAACGCTGGCGGCATGCCTAATACATGCAAGTCGAGCGGACTTGAAGAGAAGCTTGCTTCTCTGATGGTTAGCGGCGGACGGGTGAGTAACACGTAGGCAACCTGCCCTCAAGCTTGGGACAACTACCGGAAACGGTAGCTAATACCGAATACTTGTTTTCTTCGCCTGAAGAGAACTGGAAAGACGGAGCAATCTGTCACTTGGGGATGGGCCTGCGGCGCATTAGCTAGTTGGTGAGGTAACGGCTCACCAAGGCGACGATGCGTAGCCGACCTGAGAGGGTGATCGGCCACACTGGGACTGAGACACGGCCCAGACTCCTACGGGAGGCAGCAGTAGGGAATCTTCCGCAATGGGCGAAAGCCTGACGGAGCAATGCCGCGTGAGTGATGAAGGTTTTCGGATCGTAAAGCTCTGTTGCCAGGGAAGAACGCTTGAGAGAGTAACTGCTCTCAAGGTGACGGTACCTGAGAAGAAAGCCCCGGCTAACTACGTGCCAGCAGCCGCGGTAATACGTAGGGGGCAAGCGTTGTCCGGAATTATTGGGCGTAAAGCGCGCGCAGGCGGTCATGTAAGTCTGGTGTTTAATCCCGGGGCTCAACCCCGGATCGCACTGGAAACTGTGTGACTTGAGTGCAGAAGAGGAGAGTGGAATTCCACGTGTAGCGGTGAAATGCGTAGAGATGTGGAGGAACACCAGTGGCGAAGGCGACTCTCTGGGCTGTAACTGACGCTGAGGCGCGAAAGCGTGGGGAGCAAACAGGATTAGATACCCTGGTAGTCCACGCCGTAAACGATGAGTGCTAGGTGTTAGGGGTTTCGATACCCTTGGTGCCGAAGTTAACACATTAAGCACTCCGCCTGGGGAGTACGGTCGCAAGACTGAAACTCAAAGGAATTGACGGGGACCCGCACAAGCAGTGGAGTATGTGGTTTAATTCGAAGCAACGCGAAGAACCTTACCAGGTCTTGACATCCAACTAACGAGGCAGAGATGCGTTAGGTGCCCTTCGGGGAAAGTTGAGACAGGTGGTGCATGGTTGTCGTCAGCTCGTGTCGTGAGATGTTGGGTTAAGTCCCGCAACGAGCGCAACCCTTATATTTAGTTGCCAGCATTTCGGATGGGCACTCTAGATAGACTGCCGGTGACAAACCGGAGGAAGGTGGGGATGACGTCAAATCATCATGCCCCTTATGACCTGGGCTACACACGTACTACAATGGCCGGTACAACGGGCTGCGAAATCGCGAGATGGAGCCAATCCCAACAAAGCCGGTCTCAGTTCGGATTGCAGGCTGCAACTCGCCTGCATGAAGTCGGAATTGCTAGTAATCGCGGATCAGCATGCCGCGGTGAATACGTTCCCGGGTCTTGTACACACCGCCCGTCACACCACGAGAGTTTATAACACCCGAAGTCGGTGGGGTAACCGCAAGGAGCCAGCCGCCGAAGGTGGGATAGATGATTGGGGTGAAGTCGTAACAAGGTAGCCGTATCGGAAGGTGCGGCTGGATCACCTCCTTTCTATGGAGAATCGTTTCCCGCGTGGAAACATTCAAATATGCAGCTTAGCTGCAAACCACTCACTCGTTGCTCAGTTTTGAGAGCTCAAACTCTCAAACTTCTCGTTTATTCGACCGACACTTCTGTGAACGGCCCGAACCAAACGATTTGTTCTTTGAAAACTAGATATCGAAACGAAACAAACGCGAATTAGAACATTCCTTTAAGCTGATCTTGTGTAAACAAGTGAAGTGTTTTATAAGGTAGATTGCTGGAGCGAGTGATCGAAATGGAACGACTTTTGGCTTTGCGCAAGCAAACCAAGGGAAGTGACAGCTCGAACACGAGCGCAATGGTTAAGCTACTAAGAGCACACGGAGGATGCCTAGGCGCTAGGAGCCGATGAAGGACGTGGCGAACAACGAAACTGCCTCGGGGAGCTGTAAGCAAGCTTTGATCCGGGGATGTCCGAATGGGGAAACCCAGCTGGGGTAATTTCCAGTTACTCATAACTGAATACATAGGTTATGTAGAGGCATACCAGGGGAACTGAAACATCTAAGTACCCTGAGGAAGAGAAAACAATAGTGATTCCGTCAGTAGCGGCGAGCGAACGCGGAGAAGCCCAAACCAAGGAGCTTGCTCTTTGGGGTTGTGGGACGTCTCACATGGAGTTACAAAGGAACCGGTTAAGCGAAGAGGTCTGGAAAGGCCCGCCAAAGAAGGTAAAAGCCCTGTAATTGAAAGTCTGTTCCCTCCGAGACGGATCCCGAGTAGTGCGGGGCACGTGAAACCCCGTATGAATCCGGCAGGACCATCTGCCAAGGCTAAATACTTCCTAGCGACCGATAGTGAAGCAGTACCGTGAGGGAAAGGTGAAAAGCACCCCGGAAGGGGAGTGAAATAGAACCTGAAACCGTGTGCTTACAAAAAGTCAGAGCCCGTTTTAGGGGTGATGGCGTGCCTTTTGTAGAATGAACCGGCGAGTTACGTTCCCGTGCAAGGTTAAGGTGAAGAGCCGGAGCCGCAGCGAAAGCGAGTCTGAATAGGGCGACTATAGTACGTGGACGTAGACCCGAAACCGGGTGATCTACCCCTGTCCAGGGTGAAGGTGCGGTAACACGCACTGGAGGCCCGAACCCACGCATGTTGAAAAATGCGGGGATGAGGTGGGGGTAGCGGAGAAATTCCAATCGAACTCGGAGATAGCTGGTTCTCCCCGAAATAGCTTTAGGGCTAGCCTCGGAAAACAGAGTCGTGGAGGTAGAGCACTGATTGGGTGCGGGGCCCGCAAGGGTTACCAAGCTCAGTCAAACTCCGAATGCCATAGACTTACTTCCGGGAGTCAGACAGTGAGTGCTAAGATCCATTGTCAAAAGGGAAACAGCCCAGACCATCAGCTAAGGTCCCCAAGTGTGTGTTAAGTGGGAAAGGATGTGGAGTTGCACAGACAACCAGGATGTTGGCTTAGAAGCAGCCACCATTGAAAGAGTGCGTAATAGCTCACTGGTCGAGTGACTCTGCGCCGAAAATGTAACGGGGCTAAACACACCACCGAAGCTATGGCTTGATGCTTTGCATCAGGGGTAGGGGAGCGTTGTATAAGGGTTGAAGGTGTACCGTAAGGAGCGCTGGACATTATACAAGTGAGAATGCCGGTATGAGTAACGAAAAGATCAGTGAGAATCTGATCCGCCGAAAGCCTAAGGGTTCCTGAGGAAGGCTCGTCCGCTCAGGGTAAGTCGGGACCTAAGGCGAGGCCGAAAGGCGTAGTCGAAGGACAACAGGTCGAAATTCCTGTACCACCGTAAATCGTTACGAGCGATGGGGGGACGCAGTAGGGTAGTGACGCAGGCTGATGGATGCCTGTCCAAGCAGTAAGGCTGGTTAGTAGGCAAATCCGCTAACCGTAAGGCTGAGCTGTGATGGGGAGTGAAAATTACAGTAGCGAAGGTCATGATCTCACACTGCCAAGAAAAGCCTCTAGCCAGATGAAGGTGCCCGTACCGCAAACCGACACAGGTAGGCGAGAAGAGAATTCTAAGGCGCGCGGAAGAACTCTCGTTAAGGAACTCGGCAAAATGACCCCGTAACTTCGGGAGAAGGGGTGCCCCGGTAGTGTGAATAGCACGAGGGGGCCGCAGTGAAAAGGCCCAAGCGACTGTTTAGCAAAAACACAGGTCTGTGCGAAGCCGTAAGGCGAAGTATACGGGCTGACGCCTGCCCGGTGCTGGAAGGTTAAGGGGAGTGGTTAGGGAGTAATCCCGAAGCTGTGAACCGAAGCCCCAGTAAACGGCGGCCGTAACTATAACGGTCCTAAGGTAGCGAAATTCCTTGTCAGGTAAATTCTGACCCGCACGAATGGCGTAACGACTTGGGCGCTGTCTCAACGAGAGATCCGGTGAAATTTTAATACCTGTGAAGATGCAGGTTACCCGCGACAAGACGGAAAGACCCCATGGAGCTTTACTGCAGCTTGATATTGAATTTGGGTACGATCTGTACAGGATAGGTGGGAGCCTTTGAAGCGTGAGCGCCAGCTTGCGTGGAGGCACCGTTGGGATACCACCCTGATCGTATCTAGGTTCTAACCTGGTACCGTAAACCGGTGCGGGGACAGTGTCAGGTGGGCAGTTTGACTGGGGCGGTCGCCTCCTAAAGAGTAACGGAGGCGCCCAAAGGTTCCCTCAGAATGGTTGGAAATCATTCGAAGAGTGCAAAGGCATAAGGGAGCTTGACTGCGAGACCTACAAGTCGAGCAGGGACGAAAGTCGGGCTTAGTGATCCGGTGGTACCGCATGGAAGGGCCATCGCTCAACGGATAAAAGCTACCCTGGGGATAACAGGCTTATCTCCCCCAAGAGTCCACATCGACGGGGAGGTTTGGCACCTCGATGTCGGCTCATCGCATCCTGGGGCTGAAGTAGGTCCCAAGGGTTGGGCTGTTCGCCCATTAAAGCGGTACGCGAGCTGGGTTCAGAACGTCGTGAGACAGTTCGGTCCCTATCTGTCGTGGGCGTAGGAAATTTGAGAGGAGCTGTCCTTAGTACGAGAGGACCGGGATGGACGTACCGCTGGTGTACCAGTTGTTCCGCCAGGAGCACCGCTGGGTAGCTATGTACGGACGGGATAAGCGCTGAAAGCATCTAAGCGTGAAGCCCCCCTCAAGATGAGATTTCCCAGTATGTAAGACCCCTTGAAGACGACGAGGTAGATAGGCTGGGGGTGGAAGTGCAGCAATGCATGGAGCTGACCAGTACTAATCGGTCGAGGGCTTATCCAATAGCAAGTTTTAAATCGCGTAGGTTTCGTTTCGAATCTAGTTTTCAGAGAACAACACTCTGAATGAAGTGAAAATCGGTACATCACGGAATGTGTGTATGATTTTCAGTTCTGATTGATATGGAAGAAGCTATGCTTCGACCAATCGCGTTTGGTGGCGATGGCGGAGGGGTTCCACACGTACCCATCCCGAACACGACCGTTAAGCCCTCTAGCGCCGATGGTACTTGGACCGCAGGGTCCTGGGAGAGTAGGACGCCGCCAAGCAAAGCAAAGACACACTTGATGAAAATCAGGTGTGTCTTTTTTTTACATACTTATCCTCTTTAATTGTTGAATAGTTCAAGAAATTGGGCTGTTTTTTTGTATTGTCAGCGTCTGGTTAATAAATAGTAGTCTCCTACAGAATAAAATTAGTACCAAGTACTAAGACTTAGTGCTATAATAATAAAAAAACATTCGAGGTGATCTCTGCTATGAATCATCAATCTAAAGCAACAATAACAGCAATGGGTACATATGTACCTGATCGGATACTAAGCAATGCAGATTTGGAAAAGATGGTCGATACAAGTGATGAATGGATTGTACAGCGAACAGGCATGAGAGAGCGCCGGATTGCAGGAGAACATGAATTTGTATCAGACCTGGCTACAAAAGCCGTGGAGGATATGGTGCGTCGTTACGAGGTGAAGATCACCGATGTTGATATGATTCTTTTTGCAACAAGTACACCCGAGTATGCTTTCCCAAGTTCGGCTTCACGAGTCCAGGCAAACCTGGGTATTCTCCAGACGGGAGTGCTTGATCTGAACGCGGCTTGCGCCGGCTTCACATACGGTATGCAATTGGCAGATAGTCTGGTGACCAGTGGGATGTATCGTAAGGTACTCGTTATCGGGGCTGAGACGTTATCCAAAATAACAGACTATACCGATCGAACAACGTGCGTGTTGTTTGGAGATGGAGCCGGTGCGTTTCTGGTAGAACGTGCTTCTGACCAGGGTGACTTTAAGTCTGTCATTTCTGGGACACAAGGGGAAGGTGGTATGCACCTATACAAAAGTGGACTTTCTACAGAGATGGATGGTCATCAGTTGAATGCCGAAGGAAATTTGGTGCAGAACGGAAGAGAGGTCTACAAATGGGCAGTCCGCATGGTCCCGGAACAATTAGCTGAGCTTATTACGAGAGCTGAAATGTCACCTGAGCAGATCGATTGGTTTGTTCCGCACAGTGCCAATATGCGCATGATTGAAGCGATGTGTGAACGTGGGCCGATTCCGCTCGAACGTACATTAACGAGTATGGAGTACCGGGGGAATACTTCTGCGGCCTCAATTCCACTTGCATTGCAGATTGCAGTGGATGAAGGGAAGCTGAGACATGGGCACAACGTTGCGCTGTTTGGTTTTGGAGGCGGGCTAACGTACTCGGGTCTAGTTGTTCGATGGGGTGTGCCGGATAGGGCGTAAATGTAAATCTACCAAGGTATCTGATGAATTAGACTTCAGTTCAGTTTTCATAGCTAGCATCAAAGGAAAAAAAGGTAGAACTCAGTAATCTGAGCTCTACCTTATATTTGCTATTTCCCAATTATTACTCATCAACGTTACTGTTCAAACTCTTCATAACTTTCATCTTCCCATAATGTATTGAACACACTAAAATCAGTCCATTTACCCGAGAAATAAAAAAACAAATCTAACTTTTCGAAAAATTCATTACCTTCAATTTCCCCCTGATCTACAATGGGTTTGCCTGTCCTGCGTAAAATGGGGTATACCTCTGCATAATCTGCCCCGTCAAACGCGATCATAATAGGTGCATCAAGTACGCTTAATTGTTCATAAGAGTAGGTTATACTCTCGCCGTTCACAATGACTTTCAGATCAACCGGTTCTGTTGCGCTGATTGCCAGATAGGCGGTAGAAATGTTGTCTGTACTAACAAGTGCCACATTATCAGATATAAGACTGCCATGCGCAGAATTTCTATAGACGTACTCACGATTTAACTCTCTTGGAATCAGTTCGTCTTTGGTAGGCTGATGTTTGTAGCCTTTCCCGCCATAAAAATTGTAGATGCGTTGCAGGATAACCACAGTTTCAGCTAACGTTACCTTTTGATTCGGATAAAATTTCCCTTTGGCATCGGGTTTCATAATGCCTGCTTCGGCGAAGTTGAGTAAAGCACGGATTTTTACATAGTCAAGCTCAGACCCAATATATGGATTCTGTTTTTTTGGTTGAATTAAACCAAATTGCGCAGCTAACAGTTGATGGGCAAAATCCCATTTTTCATATTCTTCAGAAGAAGAGAAACTCTTTATCGGGATATCTTTAAATGATTTCATATGAGCTAATGCTTTTTTATCATTTACTTCGTCCAAATGGTTCCCAGTTTCAGGGAATAGTGTACTCATGGCGATTAACAAATCCCAGCGAGACAATTCTTTCGTGGGTAGATAAGTGAATGTATAGTTGTGATAATTAATCTGGTCTGCCGCTGCGATCATACCCGAAGGATTACTCGGAATGCTACCGTACACATCTCTAAAAATGGAATAATAGGTGCTCCCTTCTGGTACGCCTGGAATTTCGATTTTTTTATCGGGTTCAACACGAAATTCCTTGAATAAGGTATGTATCATTTGGGTTAATTCGGCTTTGGACACCGTTTGGTTTAAACGATCTGCTTCCTGTTCGTAGCTTTGCATGACACCGTGAGAGGCCATGAATTCTACAGCGGGCTTAGCCCACTTATATTTCTTGGCATTAGTAGTTGTGGCAGCACTGGCCGTTGATGTGGCAAAAAGGGAGAAACTGAGCACGGTAATAAGTAGCATATGCCATCTTGAATAATTCATCCAAAACCTCCTGTTATTGTGTGGTTCAAACGATGTATAAGTAGTAAACTTCCTCATACATATTGTAGACTACAAATCAATATCTGGGCAATTTGAAAATATAGATCGAAAAACACCCCGATTCACAGAATCGTGAATGGGGGTGCATGTTTAATGAAGAATGTTCAATACAGGGACAGGATTGAAATATGAGAACTTGTTTTGATTGATAAGAACTTGGCTTGATTTATGAGGCTTATCACCGAATTGGTTATCAGCAACAGAAGTATGAGTGCTCTTGCTCGTATATCATCAGTCATCAAGAAGTTAAGGCGTTAACTTTGGTGCTTGGCGATGGTGTGTACCTTGTTCGTAGCTGTAAGCCAGCTTGATCAGTGTACCTTCGTCAAAGGCGCGGCCCAGGAATTCCAAGCCTACAGGCAAGCCATCCGTTGTGAAGCCAGCCGGTACAGTAATAGATGGGAAGCCGGAGAATGGGCTTAGACGATTGTTGGCACCAGAAGTTTGTCCTTTGCCTATCACGCCAGCAGCTTGTGTTGATGTAGGATAGATGATTGCATCCAAATGGTTATCCGCCATGACTTTCAGTAAGGAATCACGAGTAATTTGAGTACGCTTGAGGACGATATCTTTGTACTCTGATGTATCTAGCGTATCCCGTGCGTCCCGTGCTTTCATGGATTGTTCTTGGGATTTATCAAATTGACCGGATGCGATGATCTCGGACAGGCTATGATACGGCGCGTTGTCACCTAGAGAACCCAGATAGTCATTCAGCTGGAATTTGAACTCATAGCCACTGAGGCTAGGATATTTATTGATCTCTGCAAAGTTAGGAATGGAGATTGGTACCGCGGTAGCGCCGAGTGATTTCAGTTCTTCAACAGCGGCATTGATGACGTCGGCAACCGCTTTTTCCTCCGCTTTGGTGCTTGGGATGAGTTCGGGAGCTACACCGATTCGAGCACCCTTCAGTCCGTTCGCGTCCAGGAAGTCTGTGTAACTGGAAGGGATTTTGCCTACCGCGTAAGCCGTGGCAACATCTTTTTTATCATAACCAACGGTAGCATCCAGCATGATTGCCGCATCACTTACGGTACGTGCCATCGGCCCACCAACGTCTTGTGTCAGTGCGAGTGGAATAATGCCTTCTCGGCTGGAGAGGCCAATGGTTGGACGAATGCCAACAAGGCTGTTAAAGCTGGACGGTATGCGGATGGACCCACCTGTATCGGTGCCCATACCTGCTGCAGCGAAGTTCGCGGCAATGGCCGCACCTGTTCCACCACTCGATCCGCCCGGATAATGATCAAGAGCGTAAGGGTTAAGCGTTTGTCCTCCCAGTGAGCTTGATGTTGTGATGCCAAAAGCAAACTCATGCAGGTTGGTTTTGCCCAAAATAATGGCTCCCGCTGCTTTCAGCTTCTTCACCTGCTCTGCATCATGGGCCGGAATAGAGTCCTTCAGACAGATACAGCCAGCCGTGGTGGGCATGTCTTTGGTATCAAAGTTATCCTTCACCAGGATCGGGATACCGTGAAGCGGGCCTCGAGGTCCCTGAGCTGTGCGCTCTTCATCTAGTTGCTCTGCGATTTTAAGCGCATCCGGGTTCAGATTGAGGACAGCATTAATGCTGACACCTTGATCATCGTATTTCGCGATACGATCCAGATAATGTTGCACTAGCTCTTTGGATGTCAGTTTACCTTGTGCCATGGCGTTCTGCATATCCATGATCGTGGCTTCTTCGGGCACAAACGGTTTTATGTAGATATAGATACGATCTTTCAAAATAGAGACGTCGTTCGCTGTAAGTACAGCGTTAGGTAAGAAAAGAGAGTCCGTATAGCCTTTCATTAGTCCGGCGGCATTCAGGGCGCCGACGGCACTGGCATACTCGGACTGCTTCGGCACATCCTTGAAGGATGCCGGAGCAGTGTCCAGCTTGAGCCATTGCTGCAAGGCAAGTGCAGCATCTTGGCGTGATATTGTCGCACCGGAGAGCTTGTCCATGGTAAAAGGTACACCTGCAAGTGTAGCAGCTTCTTCCATGGCCTGAACGAAGGTTGCGGCACTGACCGGCGCTTTCCCTGCAAGGGCGGCGACGGTGGAGGTTTGGCTTGGAGGAGTTGCAGCGGCGGCGAAAGCCGAAGGTACAGCAGTTCCTCCCCACGTTGCGGCAACCACGGTTCCCGCGAGTAATAAGGCCCCGCCTTTTTTCAATACAGATCCATGATAAGTCATGCATCCACGCTCCCTTCCTGTGTCTAAGATGATGTGTGTGTGTTAGCAATCTTTGTATAATGCTTTTGCACATCTTATATTGGTGTGAGGTAATCTTACAAATCTATTATTTATTCAAAAAAACGCATACATATTGGTTTTGTGTAAAGATATCTCACGTTTTCTCGTTGAGTCTTGGAAGTGAAAGACTATTTTTTTATTGGAAAGTCTAAGAAGGGATATTATCTAACATAGATATTACACTACCTGGTCGGATGATAAGTTGAATGTATTGGCGAAAAGGGAAGCCGTTGAAACCATGTTCTGTTTGAATATACATTTGTCGAAAACATGATTCTGATTGAGATGATATAATGTAAAGATGGAAATATAGGAAGACAAGGAAGACAGATCCGTTGTCTCCGATATTAGCGTTTGGAAAGAAAGGAAGAGATACGAAGTGAAGACATTGGTACTCGCAGAGAAGCCATCTGTAGCCCGGGAGATTGCAAGGGTGATGGGCGCGCGTGATAAACATAAAAGTTATATGGAAGGTCCAAAATACATTGTTACGTGGGCCTTGGGACATTTGGTAGGTTTGGCTGAACCTGAGGATTATGACAAAAAGTACGCGACGTGGAATCTGGAAGATTTGCCGATTTTACCAGAGCGAACCAAGCTGAAGGTGCTCCGGGAAACGAATCACCAGTATAAAGCCGTACAGCAACTGATGAAACGTCAGGATGTGGGTGAGCTTATCATCGCAACCGATGCGGCCCGTGAAGGGGAACTGCTTGCAAGATGGATTATGCAGATGGCGCAGTGGAAAAAGCCGTTCAAACGACTGTGGATTTCATCCCAAACGGATAAAGCGATCAAGGACGGATTCGCCTCGCTGAAGCCGGGAAGTCAATTCGACCGTCTCTATGAATCCGCACGCTGCCGTGCCGAAGCAGACTGGATGATTGGTCTTAATGTAACACGTGCGTTAACCGTACGGTTCAATGCCCAATTGTCCGCTGGACGTGTACAGACGCCAACTTTGGGAATGATCATGGATCGGGAAAATGAAATTAACGGCTTCCGTTCAGAGGAATATGAGACGTTAAGCGCAGACTTTGGAGATTTTCAGGCGGTATGGCGTGCAGCTGGCGGGGATTCCAGAATTTTTGACAAACAGGATATGCAGCAATTGAAGGCACGTGTAGAAGGACGTAAAGGCTCGATTGCCCAGGTGAAAAAAAGTGAAAAAGTCGAGCCGCATCCGCTGGCTTACGACCTTACGGAACTGCAAAGGGATGCGAACCGTAAACACGGTTTTTCCGCTAAACAGACCTCTAACGTACTCCAGCGTCTGTATGAGCAGCATAAGCTTGTTACCTATCCGCGGACAGATAGCCGTTATCTGACTTCCGACATGACGGGAACGTTAAAAGAACGACTCGAGAGTGTAGCTGTTGGCCCGTATGCATCACTTGCACGCCCTTTACTGCGCAAAAACCTGAATGTCACCAAACGGATTGTTGATGATAGCAAGGTTACCGATCACCATGCCATTATTCCAACCGAGCAGACGGTGCTCTTAAATCAACTTAGTCCAGAGGAACGTAAACTCTACGATCTGATTGTTCGCCGTTTCATCAGTCTGTTCTATCCAGCAGCGAGGTATGATTCAGTAGCTGTTACGGTACAGGTAGGTAAGGATTCCTTCCATGTGAAGGGCAAAACGGTCAAGGATAGTGGCTGGCGTGAAGTGTACGGCGGTGATTACACGGATGATGAAGATGATGACCGTTCCAATGATGCAGGTGACCATGAGCGTGCACTGTTGCCAGACTTACAGCAAGGTCAGTCAGTGACACTTGGGCGCTGCCACATCAAGAGTGGACGTACGATGCCACCGAAGAGGTATACGGAAGCAGCGTTGCTCTCCCAGATGGAGAAGCACGGACTGGGCACACCTGCGACACGTGCAGATATCATTGAGAAACTGGTCAGCTCGGATACGATTGATCGTCAAGGGAACAGTCTGCATCCAACGGGCAAAGGCAAACAGCTGATTGAGCTTGCTGCCCCGCAACTGCGAACACCGGAACTGACCGCTCGTTGGGAGGCTGAACTGGAGCGTATAGCACGTGGACAGGGTAAACCAGGCCCGTTCCTGGATGGTATTCGTTCCATGGCAAAGGAACTTGTATCCACCGTGAAAAGCAGTAAAGCCGAGTACAAACCGCATAATGTAACCAATAGCCACTGCCCGGACTGTAACGCCAAGTTGCTTGAGAAAAAGGGGAAACGTGGCAAGTTCCTCGTATGTCCTACAGAGGACTGTGGTTATCGTCGCTCCAATGAGAAGCGGTTGTCAAATCGCCGCTGCGCGCAGTGTCATAAGAAGATGGAGATTAAGGAAGGCAAAGCTGGACTGTATGTACAGTGTCTGCCATGCGGAATCACCGAAACGCTGGATAAAGATAAGCAACACGTGAACAAACGCGAGCAGCAAAAGCTGGTGAAACAATACGCGAAGCAGGAGTCCATTGGCTCCAACCTGGGGGATTTACTCAAGGCGGCTATGGAGAAACAAGGAAAATAGGCATGCGGCAATGACAACATAAGGTGAGAGAATAGGAGTTAAACGATCTCGGACTATTTAATCGGGGCGACCGCATCTCAGGTAGTCTTATGTGAGTTGAAATTTCTATGAGATGAAATGAGAGAAGCCTACTAGTCAGGTGTCATGTTCAAGAAGGCTTGACCACAAATCGATTACGATACTCTTTTGGTGTAAAACCCGTATGTTTTCGAAACACTTTGATGAAGTAACTCTGATCGTGAAAGTTAAGCAACGTATGAATCTCACTCAGGCGATAGTCTGAGAAAACGATAAGATTTTTGGCTTCTTCAATCCGTTGCCTTTGTATAAAAATGCGAAGTGCCTCTCCAGTCTCTTCCTTGAATTTACGGGAAAGATAGGAGGGGCTTATTTGCAGATGCGCGGACAGTACGGACAGACTTAAGTCATCGTATAAGTGATTGAATATATATTCCTGGCATAACAGAATGTCTTTGGAGTTATGAGCCCGATGGACTTTGGCTACACGTTCGGTAAAATCACCAAGGATCTTATGCAGAATCGGATGAATCGAATCAATCCGGGACAGCGTTTCAATGTGCTGAATATAGGTGTCGCTAAGCGTAAGTGCCGACTCCGAATACAATCCGCCATCAATTGCAGCACGGGTTCCGAGCGTAATGGCCGCGATGATCAGATTCTTTTTGCTCCGTAAACTATTCTGTTTCGATAAAGTGCCGTAGACCCCGTTCAACTCCATATGCTGCTTCAGATACAAAAGCATCTTATGTTTGTTCCCCAGACGCACCTGATCAAATACCTTTTTCTCCGACAGGTAGGATTTGTGAAACAATCTCCGCTCTCTCTGTTCCAGAAGAGATAGTTCAAGTACACCTTCCGCATGATTATTTATATTTAAGACATGTTTGTTGTCCTCAAGAACTTGATTTCGATCCAATATTTCATGATGTAAAAGATAATGGGCCATAATCGCCACACTCAGCAGTTGATGGAGATCATTGGGTTCAATGGATGTGGTTGAATTCAGTTGTTGATCCCATGCAAACGGAACATGCTCAACATATGACTGTGCATTGGGCCAGAGAACAAGCAAACCTTGTCCTTCAAGAGTGGAGACTGGCATCAGGATCATCTTATCCATTTGTATATTGTAATCCATGAGCTGGATTTTCAGATGAACAGGAGTGGACAGAAGCTGGTTCACCAATTCCGGGCTCAAAGTAGGATGACGATCGATACCTCGCTTAAGGTAGAACGCAGGAACCCGGGTGGTATCATATAACGTTTGTAAGATCCATTGAAGTCTGGTTTCGGTTATCGTTGGCACTGAACTCTCCATCTCCCTAAAGATCATAATTAATTACTATTAATCGCAAATAAATACCATAAATATAAATGGAAACGCTCTATATTTCAATTAAGATGTTGACGAATGATATGTAGAGCAGGGGGCTGAAAGCATGTATTTAGTTATTGATATTGGTGGAACTTTTATTAAATACGGAATCATGAGCGAAAGCGGAGAGCTGTTGTCGAAGGGAAAACGTGGCGTTGGGCGGAGTGGCTTGCAGGAACTGCAGGATGCGCTTTATGCCATCGTGGATGCACAAGATTTGTCACAGATTCAGGGCATTGCCCTGAGTTGTCCGGGAACAATCGATGTGGAGACAGGAATGGTGTATCACGGTGGTTCTTTTCCATTTTTGCATGAGGTGAATTTAGCCAAACTTCTTGAAGACAGATATGCGATCCGTGTGTCCATTGAAAATGATGGGAAGTGCGCAGCGCTTGCCGAACTATGGCTCGGCAGTGTCAAAGATACCAAGGATTCCGTCGTTATGGTGCTGGGTAGCGGCATCGCGGGAGGAATCATCATGGGCGGTAAACTGCAACGTGGCAAAAACTTGTCAGCCGGAGAGGTTAGTTATGTGATGAGCCGGATTGATCCGGTAACGAAGGAAGCGGCCTATTTTGGACTGGAGAGCTCGGCTGTAGAGATGGTCAGACAGATTGGTAAGTTAAAAGGGCTGGATGACCCTGCCGATGGTGAGGCCGTGTTTGAATTTATTAATCAGCGAGATGCGGAGGCGTGCGGTGTATTTGACACCTTTTGCACACAGATTGCGGTTCAGATCATGAATCTGCAATACATTCTCGACCCTGAAGTGTTTGCCATTGGAGGAGGCATTAGTGCACAGCCTGTTGTGCTGGAGCGAATCCAATGGGCAATAGATGAACTGAAGCGAATTAACCCATTGCATAAGGCGAGCCCACAGATTACAGCCTGTACGTTTGGAAATGATGCCAACCTGTACGGAGCGTTATATCATTTTCTAAACAGTCACCGGAACAACTAGACGTGGGCCCTAAAGCCTAAAATACAGGTGCCTCCTTCGTATAAGAAGCTTCGTTTTCAGGCAACGTAAGCGGAGGAGGTGAGCCTGAGATGCCGCATAACAAACCGGAAAAACGCAATAATCAGCAGAATAAGGACAGCATTCGGGAAGAGAATATCGCAGTGACCCCGGAGAAATCAGCCAAAAGGGTACCGAGCCTGAACGGGATTCCGAAACAGGAATCGTAAAATTCTCGTTTATGTAAAATAGTGCGGTTCTCTGCCCGCGTTGATCATCTGCCTGTCTTGGGATTATAATGGAGACAGGGAGATGTCCCGGGACAGGGGGACCGCTAAACGCATATGCATACCGGACTTATCGTATGGTTTATCTTTATTAATGTTGTCGCATATCTGGTCATGTCTGACGACAAGAGACGTGCACAGCAGCGGCGGGATCGCACGCCTGAACGAACGTTATTTTTGCTAGCCTTTATCGGTGGTGCGCTAGGTGTCTGGATTGCGATGTATCGGAAAAGGCATAAAACGAAACATCCCAGCTTTACGACGGGCATTCCGTTGCTCGTGTTTCTGAATGCAGTGATGTATGGTTACTTTTTGCAGTGATGGTTTAGGGAAGAATGAGTTTATTATGTAAATTGTTTCTTATCAAGTGGTTCATTTTAACCTGTGAAGGTTTAAGAAGTTACATGGTTCCAGGCTCTGTAAGGGATTTAGATGTCAGACCGAGGCTTGCTTCGGGTTCTACATATATAAGGAAGGGACGGGATTTACATGTTATTTTCCAAAATCTTAGTAGCTTATGATGGGTCAAAAGCTTCAAATAAAGCACTGGATCGTGCAATCGAGTTTGCCAAGGCATCGCCGGGGGCTGTGCTTGATGTCATTCATGCATTTGATTTTCCGCGCGTATTTATTGGGGAAGGTCTGGCGCCGTTGCCGCCTTCACTCAACAACGATTACTACAATCTGGCTGTGCAAACGACGGATGAAGCCAAAGAGCGTATTCAGGCTGCCGGTGTTACGGCAAATGTAGATCTGATCCAAGGAGCTGCAGCAGAGGTGTTGCTGGACTATGCCAAAGAAAACGGCTCGGATATCATTATCATTGGTTCCCGAGGTTTAGGCGGAATCCGTGAATTCGTGCTGGGCAGTGTCAGTCACAACGTAGTACAGCATGCTCAGATTCCTGTATTGATCGTAAAATGATATTGAAATAAGAGGGAGGATGTACTTGTACTCCATTCCCGTGTGAACAAGCCGGTTGTCTTCGAGAAATTGAAGAGAAGCCGGCTTTCTTTATTTTATTTTGAAGCAACAGGATGGGGTATTTCAAGCGAATTTGGGGTTTATTGTATAACACTGTACTAATTCCCGAACATTAGATTTGTCAATATGTTAAATGTTCGTCTTTAAGTTGACATACGCTGTAGGGGATTGTTAGAATGTTAGATGTGTCGATCAGGTTAAAATAAGGTCGAGTAGGAACGAAAGCTGTATGATTGTGGAACATGGTATACGAAGATGTAACGAATAGATATTTGCTCGTATAACGCCGGGAATAGGGCCCGGAAGTATCTACCCGGAAACCGTAAATTTCCGGACTACGAGGAGATACGGCTGAGAGTCGCATGGTTGATTGCGGACAGCAAGCCCCTTTTGGCATGCCCAAATGAGGGATACGTATTTCTTGGAGTCCGGTGTCCGGAGAAAATGTAATATTTTCGCGGGTAGCGGACTTTTTTGTTTTTTTTAAAATGCTCAGATGGGAGTGGGATGTATTCATGTCAGTGCAAGTTGCTGTAATTATGGGCAGTAAGTCTGATTGGGAAACGATGAAACATGCGTGCGAGGTGCTGGACGAGCTTGAGATTGGTTATGAAAAAAAGGTCGTCTCCGCACATCGTACACCGGATTTGATGTTTGAATATGCAGAACAGGCGATTGACCGCGGATTCAAGGTCATTATCGCTGGTGCAGGCGGAGCGGCTCATCTTCCAGGTATGGTGGCATCCAAAACGATGCTTCCCGTCATCGGTGTTCCGGTTCAATCCAAAGCATTGAACGGTCTCGATTCCTTGCTGTCCATTGTGCAGATGCCTGGCGGCATCCCGGTAGCCACGGTTGCCATTGGCAAAGCGGGTGCGACAAATGCAGGCTTGCTCGCGGCACAGATCATTGGCGCATTTGACCCGGAGGTGCAGCGCCGCTCCGAAGCTCGCAGAGAACGGATTAAACAAGAAGTACTGGAAAGCAGTGATGAGCTATGAGTAACGAGGTAACCAGACAGGATAAGGGAACAGGGCAGGGACAACCCGTCTTATTACCCGGACATACAACAATCGGTATTCTTGGCGGCGGGCAGCTTGGACGCATGATGACGCTTGCTGGAACGGCGATGGGGTATCGTTTCGTTACGCTTGATCCAACACCGGATTCACCTTGTGGCCAGATTGCGAAGCAGATTGAAGCTGGATACGACGATGTACAGGCAGCAAGAGAACTCGCGCGGCAATGCGATGTGATCACGTATGAATTCGAGAATGTGGATGCAGAAGTGGCGGCTTTACTTGAGCGTGAGTCATCCGTACCGCAAGGGAGTTCCCTTTTATACACGACCCAGCATCGCTTGCGTGAGAAACGTGCGATTGAAGCGGCTGGTGTAAGAGTTGCCCCGTACCGCGAAATTACCAGTTTGGATACGATGAATGCTGCGGTGAGTGAATTAGGAGTTCCATGTGTGCTGAAAACAGTGACTGGCGGATATGACGGCAAAGGTCAGCGGGTGATTCGTGTCGCAGCGGAAGCTGAAGAGGCTTATCAAGAGCTTGCATCGACAGGAGCAGAGCTGGTGCTGGAGCAATTCATCAAGTTCGAATGCGAGATTTCAGTCATTGTTGCTCGTAGCACGAGCGGAGAGATCAAAACGTTCCCGCCTGCGGAGAACATTCATGTGAATAACATTTTGCATGCTTCCATCGTACCTGCGCGAGTGGCTACAGACATTCAACTGGAAGCACAGAAACTGGCCGCTGCAGTTGCGGAATCCCTGAAAGCTGTCGGATTACTGGCGGTGGAACTGTTTGTAGCCGCTGACGGCAGACTGTATGTGAACGAGCTGGCTCCAAGGCCGCATAATTCCGGACACTACACGATGGAGGCTTGCGCCACATCACAGTTTGAGCAACATGTTCGTGCCATCTGCGGATTACCGCTGGGGGATACAACGCTGTTAAGTCCCGCCGTTATGGTCAATGTGCTTGGTGAGCATCTGGAAGGAATCATCGCAAGAACAGGGCAACCTGATGAAGAGGCGATGGAACTCGGTGTTATCCCTAAGCTTCATATATATGGCAAGAGCGAAGCGAAGACAGGACGGAAGATGGGGCATGTGAACCTGCTCTGTCAGGATGTCGAAGAAGGATTGCAATGGATCGAACAAACTAATCTATGGAGGCATACAAATTCATGATTGAACGTTATAGCAGACCCGAAATGAGAGCCATCTGGACAGAAGAAAACAAATTCCAATCGTGGCTGGAGGTTGAAATTTGCGCATGCGAGGCATGGGCTGAGCTTGGAGTTATCCCGAAGGAAGAAGCAGCTTTGCTTCGCCAGAACGCTTCTTTTGACATTGATCGTATCTATGAGATTGAAAAGGAAACACGCCATGACGTTATTGCGTTCACACGTACGGTATCCGAGAGCCTGGGTGCAGAGCGGAAATGGGTACACTACGGCCTGACTTCCACGGACGTGGTGGATACGGCACTGGGATATGTACTGCGTCAAGCGAACGAAATTTTGGAAAAAGACATCATTAATTTCATCGAAATTTTGCGTGAAAAAGCACTGACATACCAGCATACGCCAATGATGGGACGTACGCATGGTGTACATGCGGAGCCAACAACTTTCGGATTGAAAATGGCGTTGTGGCATGAAGAGATGAAGCGTAACCTGGAGCGTTTCCGTCATGCGGCGGATGGCGTACAGTTTGGTAAAATCTCCGGTGCCGTTGGAACGTATGCCAACATCGATCCATTTGTTGAAGAGTTTGTCTGTGAGAAGCTGGGTACCAAGCCTGCACCAATCTCCACGCAAACGTTGCAACGTGACCGTCATGCGGAGTACATGGCTACGCTGGCACTGATCGCAACTTCTCTGGACAAGTTCGCTACAGAAGTACGTGCACTGCAGAAGAGCGAGTTCCGTGAAGTGGAAGAAGCGTTTGCCAAAGGTCAAAAAGGATCTTCCGCAATGCCGCACAAGCGCAATCCGATCGGCAGTGAAAACATCTCCGGTCTGTCCCGTGTTATCCGCGGACATATGGTATCTGCATACGAGAACGTAACACTGTGGCATGAGCGCGACATCTCGCACTCTTCCGTAGAACGTGTCATTCTGCCGGACGCAACGATGTTGCTGAACTACATGTTGAACCGTTTCGGTAACATAGTTAAGAACCTGACTGTGTTCCCGGAAAACATGAAACGCAACATGGAACGTACCTTCGGCGTGCCATTCTCCGGTCGCGTTATGACGAAACTGATCGACAAAGGCTTCAGCCGTGAGCAAGCGTATGATACCGTACAACCACGTGCCATGCAGGCATGGGAAGAACAACGTCAATTCCAGGACATCGTGAAGTCCACACCGGAAATTACGGCTGTGCTGAACGACGAGGAAATTGCAGATGCTTTTAACCCGTCCTGGCACCTGAAACACGTCGACACCATTTTCAAAAAACTCGGCTTGAACGACTAATCGATTAATATATTCCCTTAATAAGGTTAGAGAACGAATGATGGGCTAGCAGGGAACGTAGAGGACAGAAATACCCCACTAAAAGTATAGGTTGATTATGTGTTCACGCTGGAACGGAGAATGCAGAAAAAACCTGTAGAAGCGAAGCGTTCGCCTTTATCACCGAATTTTCCCCTCATACAATTGGATCAGAAAAATTCGGGGATAACAGCGATCGGAAGGTTCTTCTGCATTTGGAGTGGCCCCGCGTGATGAGGGGAATTGGACGTATAATTTACATCTCCTGAAAGAAGGTGACCCCATGGCACTGTCCACGGCGGCAGATCTTGTTAAAGCACCTCTGTTATACAAAGGAAAAGTACGCGAGCTATACGATCTGGGTGAGCATTTTCTTATTGTGGTAACGGATCGCATCTCGGCATTTGATTATGTGCTCGACCCGGCGGTTCCAGAGAAAGGTAATGTGCTGAATCAACTCAGTAGCTTCTGGTTTGAACTGACAGGTAGCATGATGGAAAACCACGTGGTTCATACCGATGTGAATCAACTGGGTGATCTGGTCACCGAACCTGAATTGCTCAAAAACCGCATCATGGTTACACGCAAAGCAGAGCGCATCGATATCGAATGTGTGGTGCGCGGATACATCACTGGTGGTGGCTGGAGACAGTACGAGACAACCGGAGAAGTGAATGGAATTAAACTGCCGGAAGGCCTGCGCAAAAATGCCAAGCTCGAAGTGCCCATCTTCACACCAGCTGCCAAAAATGACGTTGGTCATGACGAGGACATTCCGATGGAGCGTATGAAAGAGCTTGTGGGAGATGCGCTTGCTATCGAGCTTCAAGAGAAAAGCTTACGCCTCTATGAGTTTGCTCGTGATTACTGTGATCAGCGCGGTATCATCCTGGCAGACTGCAAATTCGAGTTTGGCATCGTGGATGGCAAGGTGATCCTGATTGATGAAATCTTCACTCCGGATGCCTCCCGCTTCTGGGCAAAAGAAAACTATGCTCTCGACATTGAGATCGACAGCATGGATAAAGAGCCTGTCCGTACCTATCTTGCAGGCACCGATTGGGACAAGAACAGCAAGCCCGACCCGCTTCCGCAAGAGGTCGTGGAAGCGACAACGGCAAGATACGTCGATATTTATAAACGTTTAACGAAATAATAAGTGGAAGACGTTTGAGCACGGGCTTCGGGAAAGCTTGAGAAGGAACGTTTTGCGTGCGGCTCTGGGAAAGTTTGGCTTTCGATCGCTGTTGCCCCCGGAATGTTTGGATTCCTATCCTTTTTTCAAAAGGACACATTCCGGTTGCAAAGGCGAGCACTTCGTTTCTCCAGCTCAAATCTTTCCCTCCGCCAGTGTTCAAACTGGTGGATGAGGTAATTAAGGCGCAGGCTTCACTAGATATGAAGCCTGCAAAGATTACAAGAATCAAAGGCAAGGTTACTCAAATACTTGAAAACCTGTCCCGCGTATGCGGAAAGCTATGGATTGGTTCAGGTTTACCGCTTGTACAGTTGCCACTGAGCAACGCAAAGGGTTTAGGCCTTTAAAAAATAACGCCGCAGGAACAAGCGGAGAGGTGGAATGGTTCACGAAGGAGGGAAGCGTCCGCCTTTGTTCCCGGGTTTTGACCGCAGCGCGGGCCAAAACGAATCAGAAAACCGGGGAACAACAAGCGGCCGGAGGAACCATCCACAGCGAAGCGAGCGTCCCAAGGCCATCGCTTTTACTACCCGCCGAGCAACGCAAAGGGTTTAAGCCTTTAAAAAATAGCGCCGCAGGAACAAGCGGAGGGGTGGAATGGTTCACGAAGGAGCGGAGCGTCCGCCTTTGTTCCCGGGTTTTGACCGCAGCGCGGGCCAAAACGAATCAGAAAACCTGGGAACAACAAGCGGCCGGAGGAACCATCCACACCGAAGCGAGCGTCCCAAGGCCACAGCACTTTTTTAACAGCATAAAGCATTTATCCCGTTCATTACTGAGGAGGAACATACAGATCATGATCAAAGCAACCGTATATGTCACTATTAAACAAAGCGTACTCGACCCGCAAGGCGTAGCTGTTCAAGGAGCCCTGCACTCCATGGGATTTAACGAAGTGGAAAGTGTACGGATCGGTAAAGTCATGGAACTGAATCTGGATACAACAGATCGTGTGGAAGCGGAAAAACGATTGAAAGTGATGTGTGAGAAGTTGCTCGCCAACACCGTTGTTGAAGATTACCGCTACGAATTGGAGGGTTAATCTCATGAAATTTGCAGTTCTCGTGTTCCCTGGCTCCAACTGCGACATCGACTGTTACAAAGCGGTAGAAGACGCGATTGGACAAGAGGTTGATTATGTATGGCATACGGCTACGGACTTGTCCGCGTATGATTGCATTCTGGTTCCGGGTGGTTTCTCGTACGGAGACTACCTGCGTTGCGGAGCAATTTCCCGTTTCGCACCCGTAATGAACGAAGTGGCTAAAGCTGCAGAGCAAGGCAAATATGTACTGGGCATCTGTAACGGATTCCAGATTCTGACGGAAGCAGGTCTGCTCCCGGGAGCATTGATCCGCAACACGTCCCTGAAATTCCGTTGCCATGACACGGTGCTGAAAGTGGCTAACGCAGACACACCTTTCACACGTGACTATGCACCAGGCGAAGAGATTGTCATTCCGATTGCTCACGGTGAAGGTAACTATTACTGTGACGAAGAAACACTGGCAAGTTTGCAAGCAAACAATCAGATTGTATTCACATATGGCAACAACCCGAATGGTTCCCTGGGTGATATCGCAGGGGTTTGCAACGAGGCGGGCAACGTAGTGGGCATGATGCCGCATCCAGAGCGTGCAGTGGATTCACTGTTCGGCTCGGAAGACGGCAAACGGATGTTTACATCAATTTTGAAAGCATGGAGGGATCGGCATGACGCAGCAGCTATCCGCTAAGGAGCCAACAGCAGAACAGGTCGCAGAACATAAACTATACGCACAGATGGGCGTGTCTGACAGCGAGTATGAGCTGATCTGTGAGTTCATGGGCCGCAAGCCAAACTACACGGAAATTGGTGTATTCAGCGTAATGTGGTCTGAGCACTGCGCATACAAAAACTCCAAGCCACTCTTGCGTCGTTTCCCGACAAGTGGTCCACGTGTCCTGATGGGACCGGGTGAAGGTGCCGGGATCGTAGATATCGGTGACAACCAGGCCGTTGTTTTCAAAATTGAAAGCCATAACCACCCTTCCGCGGTAGAACCTTATCAAGGGGCGGCAACAGGTGTAGGCGGCATTATCCGTGATATTTTCTCCATGGGTGCAAGACCAGTGGCGCTTTTGAACTCCCTTCGTTTCGGTAAGCTGGAGAGCGATCGCGTAAAATATCTGTTCGAGCATGTGGTAGCGGGTATTGCGGGATACGGTAACTGTATCGGGATTCCGACCGTTGCAGGTGAAGTGATGTTCGATGAGAGCTATGAAGGCAATCCGCTCGTGAATGCGATGTGTGTGGGTCTGATTGATCATGACAAAATCCAGCGCGGTGTAGCCAAAGGTGTAGGTAACCCGGTTTATTACGTTGGCCCACCAACAGGTCGTGACGGTATTCACGGTGCAACGTTTGCATCCGTTGAGCTGACCGAAGAATCCGAGTCCCAGCGTACAGCGGTCCAAGTCGGTGATCCATTCATGGAGAAGCTGGTTATGGAATCCTGTCTGGAATTGATCGATACGGGCATCGTGCTCGGTATTCAAGATATGGGTGCGGCAGGTCTGACATGCTCCAGTGCGGAGATGGCAAGTAAAGCAGGTAACGGTCTGGAGTTGTATCTGGATCAGGTGCCACAGCGTGAAGAAGGCATGACACCTTACGAGATGATGCTTTCGGAGTCTCAGGAGCGGATGCTGTTTGTCGTTGAGCCGAAGGATGAGGCGCAGGCGATGGAAATCTTTGAACGTTGGGGTGTCATCTGTGCCAAAGTTGGTAAAGTTACAGACGATGGTCGTCTGAAACTGATCCACCACGGCGAAGTGGTTGGCGATATGCCTGTAACGGCTTTGGTTGACGAGTGCCCGGTATATGACAAGCCATCTTCCGTACCTGCGTATTATGAAGCGAGTGCTTCCATCGACACGCTTCGTTATGACGAAGTGTCGGATCTCGGCGGTGCATTGAAACAAGTGCTGGCTTCCCCAACGGTGGCGAGTAAAAAATGGGTCTATGACCAATATGACTACATGGTGCGTACAAGCACAGCCGTTCGTCCAGGTTCGGATGCAGCAGTGGTGACGATTCGTGGCACGCGCAAAGGTCTTGCGATGACAACGGACTGTAACGGTCGTTACGTTTATCTTGATCCTGAGGTGGGTGGACGTATTGCCGTAAGTGAAGCAGCGCGTAATATCGTATGTTCCGGTGCGGAGCCGCTCGCGATTACGGATAACCTGAACTTCGGTAACCCGGAGAAACCGGATATTTTCTGGCAAATGGAAAAAGCCGTGGACGGTATGGCAGAAGCTTGCCGCGTATTGGATACTCCGGTTATCGGCGGTAACGTGAGTTTGTACAATGAAAACGCCAAAGGCTCCATCTATCCAACGCCAGTGGTCGGTATGGTAGGTCTCGTTCATGATACGGATCATATCACGACACAGGCTTTCAAATCCGAAGGAGATGTCATCATGCTCCTCGGTGAAACCAAAGCGGAACTCGGCGGCAGCGAACTGCAGTACGCCGTACACGGCGTGACAGAAGGCCGTCCGCCGGAGCTTGACCTGAACACGGAGAAGGCTTTGCTCAGTACTGTGCTTGAAGCCATCCAATCCGGACTTGTTCGCTCCGCGCATGACTTGTCCGAAGGTGGTCTGGCGGTTGCACTGGCAGAGTCTTGCATCAGCGGTAACGTAGGCGCGCAAGTGAATGTAGAGACTGCACTCCGTGCAGATCATGCGCTGTTCAGTGAGAGCCAATCCCGTATTCTGTTGTCGGCTTCTCCAGAGCAAGCGAGTAAGCTGGAAGCTTTCGTACGTGAACGCGGAGTGCCAGCAGCTGTGATCGGACGTGTTGAAGGAAGTAACCTGACGATTGAATTGAACGGAACATCAGCCGTGAACGAACCTGTAGGAGGTTTGGCTAAGGTCTGGGAGGATGCGATTCCATGTCTCATGAACTGATGACGGAACCGTTGTGGACAGGCGATTATTATAACGAAGGGTCCGGCAAGGAAGGACTCGACAAATTAAAGGAAGAATGCGGCGTATTCGGGGTGTATCGGCACCCTGATGCGGCTTCCCTTTCCTACTACGGCCTGCACGCATTGCAACATCGCGGGGAAGAAAGTGCGGGCATGTGTGTTAGCGACGGCACACAGTTTAACTATCACCGCGGTATGGGACTCGTGAAAGAAGTCTTCACCAAAGATCTAATGCAGACACTCACCGGTGATATTTCGATTGGTCATGTACGCTATTCGACAAGTGGAGATAGCAAATTGACCAATGCACAGCCGCTCGTATTCAAATATCGCGATGGCGACCTAGCCGTTGCAACGAACGGCAACATCGTGAATGCACCAACGATTCGGCGTGAGCTGGAGCAGAGCGGTTCTATTTTTCAGACGACGAGCGACACTGAAGTTATTGCTCACTTGATCGCACGTTCTTCGAAAGGTCTTGTTGAGGCGGCAAAAGATGCATTCCAGCGTATCGTCGGTGGTTATGCCTTTCTGATTATGACAAATGATAAGTTGTTGGTTGCTTCTGACCCGCATGGGCTTCGTCCACTAACGATGGGTAAGCTTGGGGACGCGTACCTGTTTGCGTCTGAAACGTGTGCACTTGAGACGATCGGCGCAGAGTTGATCCGTGACATAGAGCCAGGGGAACTGCTTGTGCTGGATGCAGACGGATTACATGAAGATCGTTTCGATGATCATAAACACCGCAAGGCACTTTGTGCAATGGAATATATTTATTTTGCCCGACCTGATAGTGATATGAACGGTGCTAATCAGCATGCTGCTCGTAAACGCATGGGTAGTCGGATGGCCATTGAGGCGTTTGTGGATGCGGACTTGGTTACGGGGGTACCAGATTCCAGCATCTCGGCGGCGATTGGATACGCTGAACAAACAGGTATTCCATATGAGATGGGCATGATCAAAAATAAATACACCGGACGTACATTTATCCAGCCAAGCCAGGAACTGCGTGAGCAGGGCGTGAAGATGAAACTAAGTGCCGTGCGCCGGGTTGTAGAAGGTAAACGTGTAGTGATGATCGATGACTCGATCGTACGTGGGACAACATCCCGCCGGATTGTGAATATGTTGCGTGACGCAGGGGCAACGGAAGTGCATGTGCGGATTACTTCGCCGCCATTTAAGAATCCGTGCTTCTATGGTATTGATACACCGGATAGCCGTGAATTGATTGCATCTGCTCTGTCCGTTGAAGAGATTTGCCGTGAGATCAATGCAGACTCTCTCGCATTCCTCAGCCCGGACGGACTGATTGCTTCCATTCAGGGAGATAATCAGGATGACTATAAGGGCGGACTGTGTCTGGCATGCTTCGATAATGACTATCCGACCCGACTCGACTTTGACGGCGAGGAGAAGTTCGGCTGCAGTTGTTAGGAGGCAAGGCTTATGGGAAGAAAAAGCTATAATGAGGGCGATGTTTTTCTGATTCCAATGCATGATGGACGGTTTGCCGTGTGTCAGGTGATATGTGCACTGAGAGACCGCTTCAAAAAGGCATTTTCATTCGGCGTGATGAGCATTCAGCGTGACGAAACTGTAAGTTTGGAAGACGGCGAATTCCTTATCTATTCTTATGGCAAACGTAAGAGCAATGTGATCTTCACGTCACCGAAGCTGCTGAAAGATGGCACATGGAGCATCGTTGGTAACATTCCGCTGACTCCGGCGAAAAAAGAACTGCAAGTATTCCAGTGTGCCGGTGCGGTATACAACGGTGACGAATTCATTCGAATGGTTCCACCAGAAGAGTACAGTCAGTACATTACAATGGGTGTAGCTGGATTTGAATTGGTTCAGATTCATCTTCTAGAGATGAGTAACAGTAAATGAGTGAGACTTTTCATTTACACATAAACGGAGAGGACAGAAAAAACCTGTAGAAGCGAAGCTAAAAGCTTTCTGAAAGAAAGCTACATCGGAAGCATAGGCTGCGCCTTTATCACCGGATTTTCCCTTTGAAAAAAGGGAATCAAAAAATCTGGGGATAACCGCTACTCTCCAGGTTATTCTGTCATCGGAGTGTACGGTGTAAATATGTTCAACTCAATTTATATAAGATACGAAGGGTGTGAGGGTTGTGTCCGAAGCATATAAAAAGGCCGGCGTCGATATCGCGGCAGGGAACGAAGCGGTTGAACGGATGAAAAAACACGTAAAGCGTACCTTTCGTCCGGAAGTGATGACGGATTTAGGTGGATTTGGTGCCCTGTTCGGATTGAACAAAGACAAATATAATGAGCCGGTTCTGGTTTCCGGTACAGATGGTGTGGGAACCAAGTTGAAAATAGCATTTGCCATGGATCGTCATGATACGATTGGTATTGATGCTGTAGCGATGTGTGTCAACGATATCGTTGTACAAGGTGCAGAGCCACTCTTTTTCTTGGACTACCTCGCTTGCGATAAGGTCATCCCGGAGAAGATTGAAGCGATCGTTGCGGGTATCGCGGAAGGCTGTCATCAGTCCGGCTGTGCGCTCATCGGCGGTGAAACGGCTGAGATGCCAGGCATGTACAGTGAAGGTGAGTATGATATCGCAGGTTTCACCGTGGGTATCGTGGACAAAGCAAAAATCATTAATGGCACAACCATCGCACCTGGAGATACGGTCATCGGTCTCGCTTCCAGCGGCGTGCATAGCAACGGCTTCTCTCTGGTCCGCAGATTGCTGCTTGAAGAAGCTGGCCTGGATCTGCACTCCGAAATGACGGAGCTGGGTGGCAAACTGGGCGATGCCTTGCTGGAGCCAACGAAAATTTATGTAAAACCATTACTGTCCCTGCTGGAGAATGTCAAAGTTAAAGGGATGGCGCATATTACTGGCGGTGGATTCATCGAAAATATCCCACGTATGCTGCCAAGCAACGTGAACGTAGATATCGATTATGGTTCATGGCCGATCCTGCCAATCTTTAATCTTTTACAGCAAAAAGGCGATGTATCGAGCCGTGATATGTTCACGACGTTTAACATGGGGATCGGACTTGTGTTGGTTGTGAACGAAGCGGATGCAGCAAAAGCATTGGAGCAACTAAAAGCTTCCGGTGAAGAAGCGTACATCATTGGCCGTGTAACTGAAGGAGATGCGCGAGTAACCTTCACGGGAGCGGATGTTTAATGACGAACTACCGTATTGCTGTATTTGCCTCAGGGACAGGAAGCAACTTTCAGTCTCTGGTTGATGCAGCACGGAATGGCGATCTGGGTGCATCCGTGGAATTACTCGTCTGTGACAAACCTGCTGCACGCGTTGTGCAGCGAGCACAGGACGCAGGGGTAGAATGCCATCTGTTTACGCCTAAAGATTATGCTTCGCGCGAAGCGTACGAGGCAGAAATTATCGAAGTGCTTGAATCCAAACAGATCGATCTGGTTGTGCTGGCGGGTTATATGAGACTGCTAACCTCAGTGATGGTGGATCGTTATGCGGGTCGACTGATTAACATTCATCCATCGCTCCTGCCGGCCTTTGCTGGTAAAGACGCCATTGGACAAGCACTTGATTATGGTGTGAAAGTGACAGGTGTAACCGTTCATTTTGTGGACGGAGGCATGGATACAGGACCGATCATTGCCCAGCACCCTGTGCCTGTTCAACCAGGGGATACAGCGGAAACGATTAGCAAAGAAATTCATGCTGCCGAACAGCAGTTATACCCTGAAGTGGTGTCCTGGTTCGCGCAAGGCTTGGTTCAACTAAACGGACGCCACGTCACCGTTACCAAACCGGTTTGATATAAGTTGAAATTTTTCACACACATGAACGGAGAGAACAGAAATAAGCTGGAGAAGCGGAGCGTTCGGCTGAAAGCTTTCTGGAAAAAAGCTGCATCGGAAGCATAAGCTTATTACTGGATTTTTACCATTACAAAATTGTTCAAAAAATCCAGGAATAACAGCGATCAAAAGATTATTCTGTTCTCGTAGTGGCTCAGTGTGGAAATCCTTGTTCAACTTATATAACAGAAGTCGAAAATTGGTACGCATTTTGTGATATTTCTCGGGAAATAAATCAGCTGTGTTTCGTCAGAAAACGCGAAGCTTATGGGATAATAAAGGAGGAGCATATTGTGAGTATCAAAAGAGCGCTGGTCAGCGTATCGGATAAAACAGGCATCGTGGACTTTTGCCGCGAGCTGTCGCAAATGGGTGTGGAGATTATTTCGACAGGAGGTACAAGTAGCCTGTTGTCGAAGGAAGGCGTACCTGTCATCGGAATTTCGGACGTAACCGGATTCCCGGAAATTATGGACGGACGTGTCAAAACTTTGCATCCGGCAGTTCACAGCGGTTTGCTCGCTGTTCGTGATAACGAAGAGCATACACGCCAAATGCAAGAGCTTGGTCTCGGGTATATCGATCTGGTCGTTGTAAACCTGTATCCTTTCCAGGAAACCATCGCCAAGCCAGATGTAGCCTATGAAGATGCGATTGAGAACATCGATATTGGTGGGCCAACGATGCTTCGTTCAGCAGCTAAAAACCATGCTTTTGTTAGTGTCGTTGTTGATGCGGCTGACTACAGTCAAGTGCTGGAGGAAGTGCGCAGCGGCGGTGATACGACGCTGGAAACACGCAAACGGCTTGCGGCAAAAGTGTTCCGTCATACGGCGGCTTACGATGCACTGATCTCCGACTATCTGTCCAACGTTAATGGCGATCCACTACCAGAGCGTCTGACGGTTACTTACGAAAAACTCCAGGATCTACGCTACGGCGAAAATCCACACCAACAAGCGGCATTCTACCGCAAACCACTCGCTGCACAGGATACATTGACTACAGCCGAGCAATTGCACGGTAAAGAACTGTCCTACAACAATATCAACGATGCCAACGCAGCACTGCAGATTGTCAAAGAATTTGAAGAGCCAGCAGTGGTTGCCGTGAAACATATGAATCCTTGCGGTGTAGGTATCGGCGAAAGCATCTATGAAGCCTACAGCAAAGCTTATGCTGCTGACCCAACATCGATTTTCGGCGGTATCGTGGCGGCAAACCGCATTATCGACAGCGATACGGCGAACAAGCTGAGCGAGATTTTCCTGGAAATCGTACTCGCACCTGATTTTACCCAAGAAGCTCTGGATATCCTGACGAAAAAGAAAAACATTCGTTTGCTCAAAACGGGTGAACTGAATGCAGCTCGCAACCGTGAAAGCCAATTTGTGGTGACATCGATTGACGGAGGCATGATCGTTCAACAATCGGACGTACATTCCATTGAAGCGAGCGAGCTTAATGTGGTTACAGATCGTGCACCTTCCGAAGAAGAAATGAAACAGCTATTGTTTGGCTGGAAAGTGGTTAAACACGTGAAATCCAACGCGATTGTACTTGCTGCGAACGACATGACGGTAGGTGTAGGTGCGGGGCAAATGAACCGTGTCGGTGCGGCCAAAATTGCAATTGAGCAAGCTGGCGAGCAGGCAAAAGGTGCTATTCTCGCTTCCGATGCATTCTTCCCGATGGGTGATACACTTGAGTTGGCAGCAAAAGCTGGTATTACAGCAGTTATTCAGCCAGGCGGCTCAATCAAAGACGAAGAATCTATCAAAGTAGCCAATGAATACGGCATCGCAATGGTATTCACAGGCGTACGTCATTTTAAACACTAGGACAAGCAATAAGCAGGTTGAAGAGTTAAAGTCCGAACGGAAGTATTAAATTACTCTTCATCAAAAAGTGGCAAGTGTTATAAAGGGGTGTCACCTGTCATGCTGATGACGTATGGGACACTCCTTTTTTCAGGAAATAGATCAATAAAAAATAGATCACTTAATGTTATCGAAGTGTAGGAACATCACAATCCAGTAAAGCGTGGAGGGGAACAGACGAAATGGATATTTTGGTAGTCGGCGGCGGCGGCCGCGAACATGCAATTATCTGGGCACTCGCAAAAAGTCCAAAGGCAGGCAAGATTCATTGTGCTCCCGGGAATGCGGGGATTGCACAGCTGGCAGAGTGTCACCCGATTGCGGTACATGAATTTGACAAACTCAAAGCACTGGCTGTTGAGCTAAAAGTAGAACTTGTCGTTATTGGACCGGATGATCCGCTCGCAGACGGTATTGTAGATGCATTTGACTCGACAGGTCTTCCGGTCTTCGGTCCACGCCGTAATGCAGCGGAGATCGAAGGCAGTAAAACGTTCATGAAAGACTTGCTACACAAATACAATATCCCTACGGCTGCATATGAGAAGTTCGACAACTACGAGCAAGCTCAGACCTATCTGGATGAGCAAGCGATTCCAATTGTCATTAAAGCGGACGGACTTGCTGCAGGTAAAGGGGTTACGGTGGCATACTCCCGTGAGGAGGCGAATCAGGCCCTTCGCAGTATTATGGTTGATAAGGTATTTGGTGAAGCTGGGGCCAAAGTGATTATCGAAGAATTCCTCGCCGGACAGGAGATGTCGATTCTGGCCTTTGTTGACGGAGAGACGGTTCGTCCAATGGCTGCTGCGCAAGATCACAAACCTGTGTTCGACAATGATCAGGGACCTAATACGGGCGGCATGGGTACGTACTCCCCACTTCCACATATTCCAGCCTCCATTATTGAAGAAGCGGTGGAAACCATCATTAAGCCAACAGCCAAAGCAATGGTATCCGAGGGACGTCCATTCAGTGGTGTATTGTTTGCGGGTCTGATGATCTCCCCAGATGGCAAACCCAAAACAATTGAGTTCAACGCACGTTTTGGAGACCCAGAAACACAGGTGGTGTTGCCACGTCTTAAAACGGACCTGCTCGACATCTTTTGGGCAACCGTTCACGGAAAGCTGGCTGATCTGGAGATTGAATGGAGCGATGAGGCTGCGGTATGTGTCGTGCTTGCTTCAGGCGGATATCCCGGCCCTTATGCCAAAGGTGTTGTGATTGAGGGACTGGATCAAGCCCGAGAGGCTGTTGTGTTCCACGCAGGAACTGCGCGTAATGAAGCGGGAGACTGGGTGACAAACGGCGGACGTATTCTCGGTGTTGTAGGCCTAGGCGCTGACATTGCAGAAGCAAGAGCCAAAGCATATGCTCAGGCAGAGCACATTCAATTTGAAGGCAAACATCAACGCTCCGACATTGCAGCCAAAGCTTTGGTGTAACAATTAAAATCAGCCCCAGGATCGGTACCGTAAGGTATTTGCATCCTGCGGGCTTTTTGCGCGTATTAGAATATATCATGTGTAAAAAAGACGGTTACATTCCTTTACAAACCTGCGCGAGCATAACGTTTAGCCGCTATGAAAGTGAACATCTGAATCTGTTTAATGGCCAATTGGAACGGGTAGTATTTCAGTAAACTGCACTATTCTAATAAAGTGGAAAGATTCATATATAGATACGGAAAAAGCCAGAGGATAACATACATATAGACTATTCTGTGAACAATAGACTGTAAGCTTGTACCAAACCATAACGTGCAACTGGATGGTTTGGATCAAAACATGATATACTTTTCGGAAACAGGAATCGATACGTTGGGAGGTGGATATCTATTGGGTAGGCGATATTGTAAATTGTCCAAATGGCGAATCTAGGTGGAGTTGATTAAGGAACAATAGACAGCATGAGGGGTAACCCGTTTTGATTGAAGTCGTTTCTACACGTCATTGGCGTTATTGACTTCATCTTGGATTCCTGTTTTAGATTTACAAGGTCATTATGCGACTTATACAGAAGTGATCATGAACTGATTTTTTTATATATTTTTTAATCGTCACTGGCTCTTGGCATCATACATCAAACAGCGCATGAACAGTTAACGGCATGAACGTTAACGCATCACGCTGTAACTATCTTGGAGGTGAATCCCTGACTATCGGGGAAGTCTTTGGACATAATTACCATATTAAATATCGCATTACTTATCATCTTGATTGTACTGACTGCATTTTTCGTTGCGTCGGAGTTTGCTGTTGTGAAGATTCGTACATCAAGGGTAGATCAACTGGTTGCCGAAGGCAATAAAAAGGCAGTGCTTGCTAAAAAGGTCGTCTCGGATCTGGATTATTATCTGTCCGCCTGTCAGCTGGGGATTACCGTTACAGCTCTCGGACTCGGGGCGTTGGGTAAACCGACCGTGGAGAGATTATTGTATCCGGTGTTCAGCTATTTTGACGTACCTGCCTCTGCCTCGGCGATTGCTTCTTATGCGATAGCTTTTATTCTCGTTACGTTTTTGCATGTCGTTGTTGGAGAGATGGCACCCAAAACGTTGGCGATTCAATTTTCCGAAAAATTGACGTTGTTACTCTCGCCGCCGCTGTACTGGTTTGGTAAAATTATGTATCCGTTCATCTGGGCACTCAATGGTGCATCGCGTGTAATTTTGCGTGGATTCGGTGTAAAGCCTGCCGGGCATGATCAGGCCTATTCCGAGGACGAGATTAAGATCATTATGAACCAGAGTTATGAAGGCGATGAGAGTAATCAGACCAAGCTTTCATATTTGGAAAATGTTTTTGTGTTCGACGAACGTGATGCCAAAGACATCATGGTTCCGCGTACCGAACTGATTACACTGAATCAGGATATGACGTATGACGATATTATTCCTATTTTGGATGAACATAACTACTCCAGATATCCCGTGATCGAGGACGGAGATAAAGACCGTATTATCGGTGTTGTGAATGTGAAGAAGATTTTGCCGGACATGGTTGCGACCCGGGCACATCAATTGAGTGAATTCGTGCGTGAGATTCCATTTGTGTCGGAAGTGACTTCCATTCAGGATGCGATGATCAAAATGCAACAGGAACGTGTGCATATGGCTGTCGTCGTGGATGAGTACGGCGGTACTTCCGGAATCATTACGATGGAGGACATCCTCGAAGAACTGGTCGGCGAGATCCGGGATGAGTTCGATGCCGATGAAGTGGCGGACATTCAGGAGACTGGTGAAAACCAGTATTTGATTAGCGGCCGTGTGCTGCTGGATGAACTGGAGCGTCAATTCGGAATTATATTTGATGGTAATGAAGAGATGGATACCGTTGCCGGATGGATTCAGTACCAGAAGGGTGTCGGTGTGGAAAAAGGAGATACCGTTGAACACGGCGACTATGTCTGGACGGTAGTGGATGCCGAGAACTATCACATCAAGCAGGTGCTGCTTGAACGTGTTAACGGCACTGAGGCCCAAGAAGCCGCAAGCGATCTGGCTTAAACATTTCAAAACTTAATGGAGGTGAATCCCTCACCTGAGGGAAATCATTGGACGGAATAATAGCCTTAAACTTATTTTTAGTAGCTGTATTTATCGGTTTGACCGCGTTTTTCGTAGGAGCCGAGTTTGCTATTCTGAAAGTGCGGATGTCCCGTATCGATCAATTGATCTCGGAAGGCAACAAAAAAGCAGTGGTCGCCAAAAAAGTGGCACATAATCTGGATTATTATCTGTCTGCCTGTCAACTGGGTATTACGATTACAGCGCTCGTACTGGGTGCCTTGGGTGAACCGACCGTAGAGAAGATGTTGCATCCGTTATTTCAGAGTTTGGAAGTGCCTGCTGCACTGTCCACCGTTCTCTCTTACGCGATTGCATTGGCATTTATCACCTTCCTGCACGTCGTGATTGGTGAGCTTGCACCAAAGACACTTGCCATTCAGTTTGCTGAAAAGATGACGTTGTTGCTTGCACCACCGCTCTACTGGTTCGGTAAAATCATGAACCCGTTCATTTATGCGCTGAATGGTGCAGCACGTTTATTGCTTAGTATTTTCGGTATCAAACCGGCTGGGCATGATACGGTTCACTCCGAAGAGGAGTTAAAGCTGATTATGGCACAAAGTTATGAGAGTGGCGAGATTAACCAGACGGAGCTGGATTACCTCAAAAACATTTTTGCCTTTGATGAGCGTTTGCTTCAGGAGATCATGATTCCCCGAAATAAAATCGTTACGCTGAATAAAGAAATGCCGCTGGAACAGATTATTGAAGTGCTGAATCAGCATGAGTATACGAGATATCCTGTCATTGCAAACGGGGATGCAAACCATTTTGTCGGGTTTATCAATACCAAACAGACGTTAACGAGTGTAGCTGCGGGCAGAACGTTCAGCATGAACACGTTCATGCATCCAATGCCAAGCTTCTCGGAGCGTTCACCGATCAAGGATGTGCTCGTTCAGATGCAACATAGCCGCGTGCATATCGCTTCTGTCAAAGACGAAGCTGGCGCAACGATCGGAATGGTGACTATGGAGGATATTCTCGAAGAGATTGTCGGGGATATCAAGGATGAATATGAGCATAAGGATCTGGTCAATCCACCGAAGAAATTAAAATTGGTGTAAACAAAGACGTAAGGTTTATATGAATTAAAGGGCAGGTTTAAGCACTTCGGTGCTTGGACCTGCTTTTTTAGGGTAAAATGTAAAGTGGTTTGCTCCATACACGTCTAAGGTATATTCAGCTCTCTTTGAGAACTATCGAAAAAAGAACGGAGATTTATCACGATAATATCTTAATTTTAAAATAAATGCTTGCATATGGATCAGGAATAGATTAATATGAATTTAAAGAATCTTAAATTAAAGATAAATGATAACATCAAAGATAAGATACGAACCATAAACCAAAACCAAAGGGAGTGGAGATTATGTTCAGAACTTCAGGCATTCATCATATTACGGCTTTTGTAGACGACGCACAGAAAAATGTAGACTTCTACGCAGGTGTACTGGGACTCAGACTGGTGAAAAAAACGATCAACTTTGATGCACCGGATGTGTATCACTTGTACTACGGCAATGAGCAAGGCGCGCCAGGAACGGTCATTACCTTTTTCCCGCAGAAGAATGCAAGAAGAGGTGTGATTGGCTCAGGTCAGACCGGGGTTACCGTCTATGCCGTACCGATGGGCAGCTTGTCCTTCTGGAAAGAACGTCTTGCTTCCTTCGATATTCCATATGAAAATAAAACCAGATTCGGTGAAAACTATATTCGTTTCTTCGACAAAGGGGGACTGCTCCTTGAACTGGTTGAGCGCGAAGGTGGTCAGCCAAGCCAGTGGGCATTTAACGGGGTAACACCGGAGCATGCCATCAAAGGCTTTGGCGGTGCGGTACTGTACAGTCATGTGCCTGAGAAAACGATGGATGTGCTTGTCAGCAAGCTTGGTCTGGAACAGGTTGGCGAAGAGAATGGCCTGATCCGTCTGCAGGCGAGCGGTGATCTGGGACAGATCATCGATATTCAATCGACAGGTATCCAGCGCGGTATCGGTGGTGCGGGAACAGTACATCATATTGCATGGCGTGCCAAAGATTACACGGAGCATGAACAGATTCAACAGGACCTGGATCAAACGGGGTATCATCCAACACCCGTGATTGACCGTCAGTACTTCAATGCGGTATATTTCCGGGAACCAGGCGGCATTTTGTTCGAGATTGCCACAGACCCTCCAGGCTTCGCGCGGGATGAACCGCAAGAGACGATGGGTGAGAAATTGATGTTGCCTGAATGGTACGAACCACAGCGTGAGCAGATCGAACAATTGTTGCCACCAATTCAAGTACGGGAATGGAAAGGGGAGTCTAAATGATGAGTACAGCGACGATGAAACATATCTACAAAGCAGGTGCGCAGGCAGATGCGGCGACAATATTGTTGCTCCACGGTACAGGTGGAACGGAGAATGATCTGATCGGACTGGCAGAGATGATTGCTCCGGGGGCGGCGATTCTTGGAGTGCGAGGTAACGTGTCCGAGAATGGGATGCCACGTTTCTTCCGCCGCCTTGCAGAAGGTGTCTTTGATGAAGAGGATCTGATTGCACGGACAGCAGAGCTGGGAGCCTTTATCGATGCTGCTGCGGTGGAATATGGATTCGATCGATCGAACGTGTATGCGCTGGGCTATTCCAATGGTGCCAACATTGCCGCAAGTCTGATGTTCCATCAGGCAGATGTATTCAAGGGAGCAATCCTGCACCATCCGATGGTGCCGCTTCGCGGACTGACACTGCCTGATCTGAAAGGACTGCCCGTGTTCATCGGTGCAGGAGAGAATGATCCAATTGTGCCAAGACGTGAAACGGAGGAACTGGCTTCACTGCTGAACGGGGCGGGTGCCGATGTGCATATGCATTGGGAACGTCAGGGGCATCAACTGACACGTACCGAGGCAGAAGCCGCGGCAGCATGGTATACAACACAGGTGTAATACAGGTACAGTACTTGTGGATGTATTGCATTACGAGATCTAGCACATATCGACATATATATAAGAAGTTCGCAGGCAGCCTGATCGTTGAGATCGGGCTGTTTTTTCATTTGCCTCACGAAAAATGAGCACATCTGTTATGTAAACGTGCCAAACCGGGTAAGGATTTGAAATAGTGAGAGTCCACGCAGTATGCTTGTTATATAGCTTCGACACTACACGAATATCATGAACTGGAGGGGTTAATGTGGAACGTAACATCAAAGATTTGGTACAGCAGATGACACTGGAAGAAAAAGCGGGAATGTGCTCAGGGCTCGACTTTTGGCATCTGAAAGGGGTGGAGCGTCTCGGCATTCCATCTATTATGGTAACGGATGGTCCTCACGGATTGCGCAAACAGGACAGCAGTGCAGATCACTTGGGTCTGACCGCAAGTGTACCTGCAACCTGTTTCCCGTCTGCGGCAGGGCTGGCGAGTTCGTGGGATACCGAGCTGGCGCGTCAGGTGGGCTTGGCTTTGGGTGAAGAATGTCAGGCCGAAGATGTGGCGGTACTGCTTGGACCGGGTGTAAATATTAAACGTTCTCCCTTGGGCGGACGGAACTTTGAATACTTTTCTGAAGACCCACTCTTATCTACTCAGATGGCTACCGCTCATATTCAGGGCGTGCAGAGCCAGGGCGTGGGTACGTCTCTCAAACACTTTGCGGTGAATAACCAGGAAGAGCGCCGTATGTCGATTGATGCGGTGGTAGACGAACGGACGCTACGCGAGATTTATCTGGCCAGCTTCGAAGGCGTAGTGAAGGATGCACAGCCTTGGACGGTCATGTGTTCTTATAATAAAGTGAACGGTACGTATGCGGGTGAAAATGAGTGGCTGCTGACGGACATATTGAAGGATGAATGGGGCCATGAAGGTCTGGTTGTCTCGGACTGGGGTGCAGTGAATGAGCGGGCGGATGCCCTTGCAGCTGGACTGGAGCTGGAGATGCCAGCAAGCGGCGGTATTGGAGAACGTAAGGTGATCGATGCGGTAGAGAGCGGAAAGCTGCCCATGGACAAGCTGGATCTTGCGGTGGAGCGTTTGCTGACCTTAATTTTCAAAGCGGTGGATCATAAGAAAGAAGGCGCTTCGTACGATAAAGATGAACATCATCAGCTTGCACGTAAAGTGGCATCCGAGAGTATGGTTTTGTTGAAAAATGAAGCCGGGCTTCTTCCGCTAAAGCGTGAAGGTAGCGTAGCCATCGTAGGTGCTTTTGCGCGTAAACCTCGCTTTCAGGGAGGGGGAAGCTCCCACATTAATCCGACCAAGGTCGATGATATTGTGGAGGAGATGACTCTTGTGGCAGGCGATGGAGTAACCATCTCGTATGCACCAGGGTACCGGATTGAAGAGGACGATGTGGATGAGACAATGTTGCAGCAGGCTGTTCAGGCTGCACAAGCGGCAGATACCGCTGTTGTATTTGTTGGATTGCCGGATCGATACGAATCCGAAGGGTATGACCGTGCGCATCTGCGTCTGCCGGACAACCACATTCGACTGATTGAAGAGGTTGCCAAGGTGCAGTCCCGTGTAGTGGTTGTGCTAAGCAACGGTTCTCCAGTGGAGATGCCTTGGCTGTCGCAGGTCCAAGCTGTGCTTGAAGCTTATCTTGGCGGACAGGCCGTAGGAGGCGCAATCGCCGATCTGCTCTACGGTGAGGTGAACCCGTCCGGTAAACTGGCAGAGACCTTCCCGGCTAAGCTTAGCCACAATCCGTCCTATCTGAACTTCCCTGGTGAGGCAGATCGTGTGGATTACCGTGAGGGGATCTTCGTCGGTTACCGTTATTATGATAAAAAAGAGCTGGACCCGCTATTCCCTTTTGGATACGGCCTCAGTTATACCACGTTTGAGTACAGCGATTTACAAGTAGATCGCACAGCGCTAACGGATCTGGACGAGGTGCAGGTACAAATACGCGTCACCAATACCGGGGAGCGTGCAGGGAAAGAGATCGTACAGTTGTACGTTAGTGATGTTGAGAGTACAGTGATTCGTCCGGATCGGGAGCTGAAAGCTTTTGCGAAGGTGGCACTGGAGGCTGGCGAGTCCAAAATAGTTCATTTCACGCTGAATAAGCGTTCGTTCGCGTATTACAACGTGGATATGAAAGACTGGCATGTCGAGACGGGGGAGTTCGGTATACAGCTCGGTAGCTCTTCGCGTGATATTCGTATGCAGACTCGGGTAAGCGTAGAGTCTACTGCCACGTTCATTCCAACGTATACACGCAATAGTACCCTTGGCGATATTCAGCGCGACCCCGAGAATAAAAAGCTGATTGAGCAGGCTTTGCAGCAATTCCAGGAAGCGAGCGGTTTTGGTGGCGGTGACGATTCCGGTGATCATGATCATGCGGACATGATGAACGCGATGATGAAATATATGCCGCTGCGTGCCCTTGTGGCTTTTAGCGGTGGCGCGATGACTGAGGATACGATGAATCAGCTGCTGGATCAGATGAACAATAAGGAGCACGGCATTCGCGGATAAGAGAATTTCATCCCGATTCTGCTTCATGACCTGTGATCTGTGAAGAAGTAATCAGGTTATGCGCGAGGAAAAGGGCGCGAGGCCGTAAGTTTTATATTGTACGTTTAGCTACTGCAAGGCTGAGAGGGATACCCGATCCGGTGATGGATTGGGTGTTCTTTTTTTACAGGGGAAAAGGTATAATTAGTAATTGATAATCATTTTCATTTAGAAGCGTGATGAGAGACGGGATACTGTGGATCAGTGGGGAGGGAAGGTGAAGCAATGGGTCATGATGCTGGATTACATACGTTGGGTTCAAGTGCATATATCGAGACCCGGGATGGCCGGAAGTTGCATTACATGTCGAAGGGCGCTGGAGAAGTGACGGTCGTTTTTGAGTCGGGGATGGGCGTTTCCAGATCTACATGGGGGCTGGTTGTGCCGACGATTGCGGAGCATGCACGTACCGTTGTGTACGACAGGGCAGGAGCGGGACGAAGTGATGTTGATTTTTCTCCACGCACGCTCGCCCGGATTGCAGAAGACCTGAATGAACTGCTAGCGGCGATGGGGCCGGGGCCGATTATTCTGGTGGGGCATAGCTGGGGAGGGCCAATTGTACGTGTAGCGGCCGCTAGTAATCTGTCACGTCTGCAGGGTATCATTCTTGTTGACCCGTCGGATGAGCATTGTGAGTTATATTTTTCCCGTATGGCGAAGGTCGGTTTTGCGATAAATGGGGCACTTATTCCCGCTCTGGCTCGTGTGGGCCTGTATCGGTTTCTTGGCATCAAAGACTTTCTTAGTCAGCCTGATGACGTTGTAGCAGATCACCGCCGGGAGGACTTTACGGTACAAGCTGCTCGGACGATGGCTGCGGAGGGAAAGAATTTTTTGCAAGATTTAAAGGGATTACAGGAGCAACCTCCCGAATTGGGAGACTTGGAAGTTAGCATTATTTCGGGTACGTTGCCGGGCAAGGGAGAACGTAAAATCAGACCTGCCATTGTTGAAGCTCACCGTCAGACGGTAAGCAAGCTATCCAATGCGAGATGGGTAGAAGCTGCGCGTTCGGGTCATATGGTGATGTTTACAGATCCTGAAGTGATCATCAATGAGATCATGCGGATGATACGCGATGCGGAGTAAGAGTAAGAGTAAGAGATAAGAAAGTGGGAAATGTGAAGTATTTGAGTACGGTCGTCATAGTGAGTAGAAGATTGTTCCTCCCTGTGTCGGGCGCAAGGACAGAGCAAAAGTGATACAATAAAAAGAAAAAAGCAATGGATGACATTGTTAGACCATATAAGCGGAGTGTGGAGACAGATGAAACCAGAGAATCAAGAAACAACAGGAACGGGAGCCGGAAACGAAGGTTCTAGAAATGTCCATGTAGGCATGGAAGATATCGTACGCGCACATCATGTGCTGCGTGAAGTGATTGTCAGAACGCCGCTACAGCGGGATGCTGTACTTTCGGCTAAATATAACTGTAATGTGTATCTGAAACGGGAAGACCTTCAAGTGGTGCGTTCTTTTAAAATTCGAGGGGCTTACAATATGATACGCAGTCTGACCCCTGCCGAAATGGAGAAAGGCATCGTCTGCGCCAGTGCCGGCAACCACGCACAGGGTGTAGCTTTTAGCTGTAATGCACTGGGCATTCACGGCAAAATCTTTATGCCAAGCACAACACCGAACCAGAAAGTGAAACAGGTACGACGTTTTGGCGGCGATAATGTAGAAGTTGTCCTGATCGGTGATACGTATGATGATGCGTATGCGGAAGCGATGCGGGCATGTGACGAGCAGGGCATGACCTTTATCCATCCGTTTGATTCACCGAAGATTATTGCAGGGAACGGTACAGTTGCGATGGAGATCATGGAAAGCCTTGATGAGAATGCAGACTATGTATTTGTCACCATTGGCGGCGGCGGATTAGCGGCTGGGGTAGGAACCTACATGAAAACGGTGAGTCCTGAAACACAAATCATCGGCGTTGAGCCGCTTGGAGCAGCTTCCATGAGTGAAGCAATGTTCCGCAAACAAGTGGTTACGCTGGATGATATCGATAAATTTGTGGATGGGGCAGCGGTGAAACGGGTCGGTGATTTGACTTATGACATCTGTAGCAACATCCTGAATGACATTGTGAAGGTGCCAGAAGGCAAAGCCTGCACAACCATTCTGGAATTATATAACGAAAATGCGATCGTGGTGGAGCCTGCGGGTTCGCTGGCTGTAGCAGCACTGGAGCAATACCGCGAACAGATCGCAGGCAAGACGGTGGTCTGTGTCATCAGCGGCGGTAACAATGATATTGACCGGATGCAGGAGATCAAAGAGCGTTCCCTGATCTACGAAGGTCTGAAATATTATTTCATGGTGAATTTCCCGCAACGTGCTGGGGCGCTACGTGAGTTCCTGGAGGAAGTGCTCGGTCCGAATGACGATATCGCCAGATTTGAATATACGAAAAAACATGACAAGGAAAATGGCCCTGCCTTAGTCGGCATCGAGCTCATGTACAAGGAAGACTACCAGCCACTCATCGAACGTATGAACCGCAAAGGTATCGCCTACACTGAGCTGAACAAAAACTTAAATCTGTTCAACATGTTGATCTGAGAGAGAGGTGTCTTTTTACAAGTGAAACCTACTATAGGGTCAGAGCAACAGAAGAAAGTGCCTCAGATCCGACCTGCACGGAAGGAAGATGTGGATCAGATCATCCCGCTGCTGGTGCAGGCGATTGGGGATATCGCTTATGCACTTGCGGGGGAGGCGGACCATGAGCGGGCAATGGACGTCTTACGTGAGTTTGTTACACAGGAAAATAACCGGATCAGTTATCAAAATATAACTGTGATGGAGCAGGATGGTGAGATTGCTGGCATGCTGGTAGCGTACGCCGGTGATGATGTGGATCGTCTGGACCAGCCGCTTCTGAATCGTCCCGGACGTTATGGCGATGAGAAATATGCTCTGGTAAAAGAAACCCGCCCTGGGGAGTATTATCTCGATACTCTTTCGGTAAGTGAGCCATTTCAGGGGCAGGGCATCGGCCGTGCACTGATGGCTGCTTTTGAGCAGCAGGGAAGAGAACTCGGGCACACGCAGGTTGCCCTGATCGTGGAGCAGGACAATGGCCGCGCCATGCAGCTCTATGAACGGCAAGGCTATGTTCAAGATGAAGTGATTCTCATCGGTGGACATGAGTATTACCATATGGTCAAAGAGCTCTCAGTTCTATAGATTGGCTGGAATGCATTCGAGCTTCGCACTCAAAAGGAGCCAACGCTTGAGTGATGGATGCTTACGTATGTAACAGTGAGGGACACCATCTGTATCGTGAACCCGTAACAACTATATTTAGTCAGTTAACAGCAGATACGCCAAAAAAGACGAAGCAACGCCGAGGGCGGTGGGTTCGTCTTTTTTGGATAAAGCGGCGGTGGAGCAATATAAGCTGACAGGCTAACGATCTCAGATGACGCTATTTGGTCGATTTCAACTCATTTAAAATTCTAACGATCAGGAGAAACGTTATTTCCCCATTTCAGACGAGAAATCATTGATTTTTGCTCATTTCAGAAGAAATAGCGTCTATGGTGATCGTTAGAATTTTTTTCATCCGTACAACCTTCTACGCGACTAGCACAAGGAACGGTGTATGAAAAATGTTGACTATTCCAAGCTTACCATTGCATGCACACATCTATTTAACCTAACTCCCTTGCTCTACCTCCAGCTTATCCAGGCCATTGGCTGATTGTTACCGTTAGATTGATCTAAAACTTTTATATACCGTACTCCGGCAGATATTCATCCCTAGATACGTTCTGTTCCAGCCATTTGTCGACAGCCTCTGTTCTTTCAAACTTGGATTCAGCGACGACATCCATGAACGCATTCAGTTTTTTCAAAAAAGCACTGTCCTCGGAAGTATTCCGCTGTAAGACAGCTTTGTACCCTTTTTGAGCATTGGGCACCATTACGTTGGTGTCGTAATCGAACAGCGGGGTATTATCGAGCCCGTAAAAGGTGTACAAGGTGTATTGATTCATCAACATCTGTACCTGGTTTTTCCGGTTAGACTTAGGAAAATCATTCAGGAACCGCTCTTGATTCAGCGCACGGTTCAGCATATCCTGATATCCGATCATGAGGCCCCCATCTTCAGAGGCGATATTGCTCGTTTCGACTGCCATGATGCGAATGTACTGTTTGATATCTTCATTTACATAAGAAGTGTATTTTTCAAATGCGGCATAATTCATGATTGGATAGAGATAACCCTCGATCATCGTAAGACGATAACCGCTGTCTCTGGCCTGTTGCAGCAGTGAACGGAGACTCGTGTCCTTGGTGCGGGACATCAGCTGGGTGAAGCTGTCATTCCATTTGTATATTTCCTGCATCTGATCCTGAACATTGGGCACAAGCATGCGATCCGTTATGGCCGTTAGCGCTTTGAAGCGGGCATTTTCCAATTGAAGCACCATCAAGGTTGCATGATAAGGAGTCACCTGGCTGATTTTAGACTCTAGGTAACGGTCTGCCGCGGGTAGGCCATTTTTTTTGTATAGCATGTTCTGAAAGGATTTGTAGATTGCTGTCGAATTGGCTGATGTTACTTTGGTATTCGCAGCAGGGGCAGCAAAAGCAATGCCTGCGACTGGTGAAACCGCTGTTTGTAACAATAGAGTAATAGCCGTAGCGGTAAGCAGCGTACGCATACCTTTCTTTTTATAAAAATACAAAGATGATGCCATAGATATAAACCTCCTGTAATTTTGGAATGAACAGATAAGGATGAAAAGTAGACTTGATTCACTATTACACACAGATTAAAGCAATTGGCACAAGAAGTGGTTTCGGAATGATGACAAAATCTTCTGTTAATTTTAACCTTTACAGGTGGATGCAAGGCCAATGTTTCTGCGAAAATAATTTTTGGGGAACCGGAAACCTTTTAACGATTCGGAACGTCTTAGTTGTGCATAGGTAAATACAGGAATTACTGAAATGAACAGCTAACTATAAGAGTGTACCAATTATAGGAGAATGGGGATAGGTTTATGAGGAAAGCGGGAGGAAATCAAGTCAAAAAAGTGATGTCAGCGCTGGCTGTATCAGCCATGCTTATGTCTGCACTGCCAACATCGGTGATGGATGCAGCTGCAAGAATCAGCATTTATATTAACGGTACTGAGGTGCCGGCGGTTCAAGCCCCTGTGATGAAGGCTGGACGTGTACTCGTTCCACTCCGGTCGATTTTTGAAGGAATTGACGCGGAAGTGCAGTTCAACAATAAAACGAAAACCATTACAGCAACCCGTGGGGATCAGGAAGTGAAATTAACACTTGGTTCCAAGGCTGCATATATCGATGGTCAACTGAATGTATTGGATGTCCCTGCGAGTACGATCAAGGGCAGTACTATGGTGCCCATTCGTTTTGTGAGCGAAGCTTTCGGGGAAAAAGTATTCTGGAACTCACGCAGCCAACGTGTTGATATTAAAACAACATCGTCTACACCGGAACCGCCGGTTGACGATACACAGTTTTCTGCTTGGAATATTTATGGATCAGTGTCTGGCAGTAACGGAGATGGCCGTGACCTGACGGTAAGCTTCACACGTGCAAAGTCAGAGAGAACAGTGTCAGCTTACAGGGTGATGCTGGTCAAAAGTGGGGATATCAACAGCTTTAAAGAATCCGTTGCTACAGCCGTATCTCCGGCGAACTACACTTCAATTACACCAAACGGCACCAATCCGAAGCTGACACTTAACGCTCAGACACGCGACGTTAACGGGGATTTGCTGAATAGCAATGAATCCTATCGATTGTATGTACTGACCGTAGGTAACAGCAACAATAACAACCAAAACTATCTAGGCTGGTCTTCACAGGTTCTGAAGCTGAACCAGGTGAAACCTTCTGTTCAAGCTGTGACGGGACTGCGCATTGCCGATGTTAGCGATAATGGCGACGGAAGGGATCTGGAGATCAACTTCACACAGCCAAGCACCAATTCGAATATTACGAGTTACCGTGCATTTGTTGTGAAGGCGAAGGACGCATCCTCATTTAACCAAGCTGCTGCGAGCAAGGTATCCAGCGCGAATTACACGATCATCAATAAAGGGAATTCCAGCACAGTCAAAAGCATACTGAACTCTTCATCGCGGGATACGTCGGGCGAGTTGATCAAAAACGGAACCGCGTATGTTGTATACATTATGTCTGTAAGTGCGAATTCAGCAACAGATAGCAAGCTGTCTACGGCTTCGTCTTCCCTGACGTTGTCCTTGAATTCAACTCCGGCTCCGGTCATTACACAAGTGAGAGACATCTCGGATTATGGAGATGGACGCGATATTCAGGTGAGCTTTAACCGTGTATCGGATGAATCAAAGGTAACGAACTATCGTGTGTTTGTTGTACGCAACTCGGTAGCCAGCAGCTTTAACTTGCCTACAGCAAGTAATCTGTCTTCCAGTTTATATTATACCGTGAACAAAACAGGTAATAACCTCGTGGTTACATTGCCATCGAATATGCGGGATACCAGCGGTTATAACATCACAAACTTGCAGGATTATCGCATCTTTGTCATGGCAGCAGGCACTCAGCAGAACAACTATACCCATGCGTTGTCAGCTTCCTCCAATGTCTTGAGACTGACCTCCAATAGCAATGCAGGTGTGGCAACGAACCTGTCTGTTACAGATATTGCGGATAACGGAAATGGAACTGACATGCGCGTGTCGTTTAGCAAAGCAAGCGATGAGTCCAATGTTTCTCACTATCGAGTATTCGTCGTACCTGCCAATAACGTAGGAAGCTTCAACCTGAATGCTGCGAATGCGTCGAACAATTATACACAAGTGAATAAAACAGGTGGTAACCTGACCGTAACACTTTCGAGTAACTCGGTGGATACGAATGGCTATAGAATTGCGAACTACAACGCTTATCGTGTATTTGTTCTGTCCGTAAATAGTAACGGGAACTGGAGTCAGAACGCACTTTCCTCATCTTCGGCTCAAATTACGCTAACACCGAATGCAACGGTTATCGCACCGACCAGTGTGAGTGCAACCGATGTTGCGGATAACGGGAATGGCAGTGATCTGCGTGTAACATTCAACCGGTCAACGGATGAGAATAATGTGAATCATTATCGTGTGTTTGTTGTGAAAAATACGGCTGTAGGAAGTTTTAATCTGAATGCTGCATTGAATAACGGCTTCTACACGTATAGAAGTAAAAGTGGGAGTAATCAGGCTTTCACATTAGCAAGTGATGCTAGAGCAACGGATGGTAGCCTTATTGGCGATAATGTTGATTATCGGGTATTTGTCCTGGCGGTGAATAATAATTCATCTCAATCGAGCGCGCTGTCCTCAGCATCGCCTGTGGTTAAATTAGGTAGTGCTTCTCCTGTAGTAGCAGTGGGCAGTGTAAGTGTAGCGGTTAAAAATCAGGGACAACAAGCGGGTAACGCTTCTGATGTAACCGTAAATTTTGCCAAAGCATCGAATGAAACAGGCATTGCCAAATATCGTCTGTTTATTGTCCCGGCTGATCAGGTACCTGGTTTTACGCTAAATACAGCGATGAATATAAATTATTTTAATGATTTGGATAAAAGCAGTGCAGGCACTACTTTCGCATTGAGCGATGGATACCGGGATATTAATAACAGATCTATCGAGATCGGGAAAAAGTATAGAGTGTTTATTATGTCTGTATCCGACAGTACAACTCGTTCATCAAGTCTTTCAGTGGCTTCCGACGAATTTAGTATTAGTAACATAGTACAATCTGTTCAAGCAGCCGTTATTACGGGTCTACAGAAATCAAGTACTGTAACTGAAGCAATCTACAAGTTGACTTTCACCAAACCATCTAATGAAGCTGGCATTTCCTCATATCAATTGTATATTGTGAAGGGAAGAGGATCTGTTGATCCGGCTACAGCTACTTCCAGCAGTAACTATTCAGTAGGAGATCCCAAAGCGGTTGAAGTTACTTTGAATACCAATGCTAAAGATACTACAGGGGCTAGTCTTGTGGAAGGAGAAGAGTACACCGTATATATTGTGTCAGTTGCGTCTAATACAACAACCAATAGAAGTACGATCTCTAATTCATCTGAAGCATTTAAGCTCGAAAAAGCTCCAGCAGCTACACAATAAACTACGGCACAAAGTTAGCAATAGAATTGTAATGCATAACTCCCTTTCCCTCCTTGGAAAGGGAGTTTTTTCTTTGCATCCGTTAATGCCGAGGAAAGGGAGCCGCTCTCGGCACGACCTATGTCCTTATTTTTCCATATTTAGACACGCTCAAATAGGTTCCTAAGGCCATTGCTGGTCTTGGATCAAACCATGGATAATAGGAGTCATAGAGCGTGACTAGCTCATGTGCCGAAAGGAAGGATGCAATGTTACCATTTCGTTTGACGGGGCAGCCGGATTCCCGGATGCCGCTATACTTGTACGGTGTAGGTACACAGGAAGAGAAAGGACTGCATCGACCAGGGGGATTTCCGGTGTATCAGTTATTTTTGGTGCGTAATGGTGGAGGACTGTTTAACATTTCTGGCAAAGGAACGATCATAGTGGGCGCGGGGCAACTGTTTGCTCTGGAGCCGGGCATTGCTCACGAATATATCCCGCATAAAAGAACGTGTGGAGAGCTGGGGTTTATAGGAATCGGCGGCGAATCAGCAGAATCAGTGCTTCGGACGACAGGCATCATGTGCGAAAGACCTCGCACATTAACCGGGTTTGACCTGATTTGGTCACAGATGACGGAACTGTGGAAGGGGTTGGATCAGGGCGGGATGTCGATGTGGCAAATGTCCATTTTGATTTACCAGCTGATTTTGAAGATCGCTCAGGCACTAGATCCAATCGGTTCCGTTTCTTCTGAAGGGGATGGAAATAGTGGGCAACTGTCTGTCAGGACAGGCAATCCAGCGCGAGAAAGCAGCGGTTCAAGTTCACATGTACATGGGAGTTCCGAAGCTGGTCTGGAGGGACTCAGCCGGGCAATCGTTTTGATGCAGGCTCATTATCAGGACGATCTGTTATTGAAACATATAGCTGAGGCGGTAGGGTACTCTGTACAGCATTTGAATCGTTTATTTCATCAGCATTATGGCGTGACTGGACATCAGTATATGCAACGCTGGCGTTTACAAAAGGGACTGGAGTGGCTTAATGAACATCCTGAGGCTAGTGTGAAGGAAGCTGCGGAGAATGTAGGCATGGAAGTGAATTATTTTATTCGTATGTTCAAGCGTGAATTCGGGGAAACGCCAGGCAAAGGTATGAAACTACGCAATCAGCTCAGACTGGAGCAGACCCTTCACCCCCGTCAAAAATAAAATACGAATCTGCAATAAAAAAAGAGACCTGACGGTCTCTTAAATGGAATTTCTTATAAAGTAAAAGAACATCTATGTGTACCACGAAACAACCACATTCGACATTGCCTCCTTCAATCATGCCTGCTTTTTTTGCCCGAAAATAGGCCGGATTAAAGCAAGACCAACAATACCAATAACGGCGCTAACCCATGGAGCCATGTAGAACACAGGAAGTTTATCCCGAAGTGGATAACCTACAAAAAGAACAAGTACAACGATCACGATATAAATGATAATGCCTCGAACGTTAACTTTGGGCATGACATGTTTGTCTGTCCCCTGATCGTCTGGACGTTCTGCTAATCGGCGCAGCATCTCTACGAGCGCAATTCCGCCTACAGCGCTAATGATGAGAGAGAACAAGCTGATATGTTCGAAAGCCCCCGTATCGCCGTCTGTTAGGCCGAAGAATAGTCCTGCACAGCCTTGAATGAACAGGACAACGGCTATGGCTGCCCAGGCAATCATAACATACCATTTTGGTGTCCGTTTCACAGGTTCTGGTGTATCCGATTGATCGTCAGACTGAGCGATGCTGGATTTGATGTTCTTTTTAATATCTCCAGCAGAACGGGCATGTTGTTTCGGATAAGCTTGTTTTTTTTCGGGAGGGACACTTCCGCTACGGTTTTCCCTGCTTGAATCTTTCCCTGTGCTTGCCCCTGATTGCGCATATGTATCTGCTGAGCCTACTCCAAGTTGGGTATAAATATCTTCTTCCAGATCAGAGCCGTACAATTCGCGTGCCGATTTGTTATCTTTCTGTGCTTGTACGATGGCTTTTCCCGCAGCGAGAATCCATTCTTCCTGTGTTTTCTCGTCTGCTGGCGCTTGCCTTGCGATGGTGCTGATCTGGTTATACAATTGTACGTTGTCTGGTGTCATACGGCTCATCTCTGTGATTTGCCGATTTTGTATTTCTTTCAGCTTTTTATAGGAAATCCCCAATGATTGCTCCCCCTGTCTCACACGTTCTGATCTTCCATTCCATGAAGACCCTGACGATATTTTAGTATACGGGAAGGGCTCTCGTTTCGCAAAGTCATTCCTTATAAAACAACTGCTTGTGATTTACCCATAGCCCGATACAGGCTAACACAACACAGGTGCATAAGAGCACCAGTTTTCCATGATGCTGAATCCATCCGAGTAGATGTGCCATGAGTTCATTCCTTTCGGTAACAGGCTTCCGGGACAGGCGTGCCTGAGATTTTGGTTTTATTTTCCCCTGTGGAGTTGTGAATATACATGGCTTGCTTGGAAGAAGCAACGATTCTGTGAACCGTGAATAAAGAGCTGCCCAATCCATCACAATAGTAGCATTTCCAAACTGAAATGATGGATAGGAGTGTGGTTAGCATGGATAAACAATCAGATCTCACACGAAAGATGCTGCTCAACAGTAATTCCCGTGGTGCCATGGATGAAGTGGTACCGATGGAAGAGGCAGTGGAGGATACTGAGTTCGGCGAAGAGTTGAATGATGATAACTGGCAGGGAAGAAGCTTCTGGGACAACGAGGGAGCAGGTCAGCAACATGAGTGGAACGGACGTATTGAGACTCATGCGATGTTTCGCAGGAGCTATGAGTAGGATCGTGCAGATATAACGCAAGAATACAGGAATGAATCAGAAATTTTCGGAGCCCTGCTGAATATAGCGAGGCTCTTTTTTTACGGATAATGCTTACGAAAAGAGAACAGCTTTACATGACCTAAGGTGTTCATTTCTCGCGTTGACTTGCGGGTGAGGGAATGATAATATACTAATATCTTCTTAATACTTACTAAACTTATCGGATTAAACATGATTAATTAAAATACGTTGAATATATAACAAGGAATTAGGCGCAAGGTCATCATGAAAGGGGAAATCCGTATGGAACGTCAGATCAGCATTCGTCACGGGGAAGAGGAGTTAACTGCGACCATTCACTATCCGGTTGTCAAAGATATTAAAGAGGAGACACGTCAGCAACGTGTGCCTCTAGCTGTCATATGCCACGGTTTTGTGGGGAGCCGAATTGGAGTGGATCGGTTGTTCGTGAAGACAGCTCGTGAACTCGCGGAAGACGGATATCTGGTGCTACGTTTTGATTACATCGGTTGCGGAGAGAGCAGTGGGGAGTACGGAGCAGAAGGATTAGAGTCGATGATACTGCAGACTCGTTCTGTGCTGGATTATGCTGTGAACTGCAGTGATGTCGACCCTACACGTGTAACTCTGATCGGACATAGCTTGGGCGGAGCAGTTGCGCTGTTGACTGCTGTACGTGACAAACGGGTTAAAAATCTTGTCATGTGGTCGGCTGTCGGTTATCCGTTCAACGATATCGTGAAGATTACGGGCAGGGATGTGTATGACGAGGGTGTGAGAGCAGGGGCTTCCGATTATCTTGGCTATAAATTTACGCCTAAATTCTTTGACTCTTTGGCGGAGCATCAACCATTCCAGGAAGCTGTGAAGTTCAGCGGAGATGTGCTGGTTGTGCACGGTACTTCCGATGAAGTCATCCCTGTGGACTATGCGTTCTTGTATCAAAAAGTGTTCTGGATGCGCCAGGAAGGGCGCTGCGACAAGGAAATCATTTTCCAGGGCAATCATACCTTCTCATCTGGTAAAGAGCGCGAACAACTGATCACACGTACGAGAGAATGGCTCGGGGAGCGTCAGAAGATTGAAGAGAACTGGCAACACTGGATGATCTAAGCGATAAGTCTTACGTCATCAATCAAAAGTCACGGGTATTAACTTGGAAAAGCGCTTGCTTCGGGGTAAAATAGAGAGGTAAGCATCCTATCCGTGTCTGGAGGTTGGCAGCAATGACATTACCCGCACTATTCATTGCGCATGGTTCTCCTACGCTGGCGTTGGAGAGCAGTGATTACACTCAATTTTTGAACGAGCTTGGAGACAGGCTGCCGGCTCCAAAGGCCATCGTTGTATTCACCGCACACTGGGATTGTCCCGAGCCTTCGGTGACGATGGATGAATCCCATCAGACCCTGCATGATTTTTACGGATACCCTTCAGCGTTGTATACCATACAATACCCTGCAGTCGGGCAGACCGATGTCGCGAGCGAGATATGTGCGTTATTTTCCCGTAGTAACTTGCCGCATCGACCTGTTCGTGGGCGTGGACTGGATCATGGCGTATGGGTGCCACTGCTGCATATGTACCCTGAAGCAAGCATTCCAGTGATTGCTGTATCGGTGGATTCCCTACGTTCTCCGCAAGAGCAGTATGATATCGGGCGTATGCTGGAGCAACTCAGACATGATAACGTGCTTATCATCGGCAGTGGTGGAACCGTGCATAATTTAAGAATGCTGGCACAGGATGATGAGCCACAAGACTGGGCTATCGAGTTTGATGATTGGCTCGGAGAGCGTTTAGAGCAATGGAATACCAGAGAATTGTTTCTGTATGAAAAAAAAGCTCCTCATGCGCGGACGGCTGTTCCGTCTTATGGCATGGAACATCTTGCGCCATTGTTCTACGCAATGGGCACAGCAGATATGTCTCGCACAGCGAAGCGATTATTTCAGTCGTATGCCTGCGGCACGTTAAGTTTGAATTGCTGGCAGTTTGGCGACGGCATATAACTTGGGGCAGATGAGAACAGAAACATCAATTCAGATAGCGAAATGAAGAATACAGTCGTAAGATTATAAATAAGCAAAAAGGTTCCTGCGGTCAGTTGATTGACTGCGTGGAACCTTTTTTTGGGTTTGGGTGTTCAGCGGTGATTATTTGCGAAGTTCGAACAACTCACATTCGGTACGTGAGTGATAGGCCAGTTCACTGACACTGGATTGAACAACAACGGTTCTCTCGTCAAAACGAATGATGATACCTCCAGAGTCAATCTGGTGGTTATCTTTGAATACCCGGATTTTATGTTTTAAGGTCATGGCTTCCTGAAAATCGGCGTCGGTTTCGAGACGGCGCTGCGTCGGCATAGGGATACTCCTTTGTACTGTTAGACTTTATAACCATCATAATATGGGATTCTACTGGTGAGCAAGTGTAGAGAATCGGATGCACAATGGTTGAAGAAGATGGAAGAGTGGTGGGCAATAAGAGCAGATCAGCATAGGTCGTCAGGTTCTGAACAAATGAATGAAAATAATGCAATACAATGCAATACAAAGCCCTGCTCCAAGGGGGGAAGCAGGGCTGAGTTTCTTATATTTTTAATGATTAAGCCGTTTTCTTAGTGGGTGTAATGGTTGGTGTGTCTGTTGGCTGAATGGTTCTGTCCTTTTTGAACAATCCGCGAAGGTAAGGAAGTACCCAGTGATCCAGACCGATTTTACCTGCATTCGCACCGGCTACGACGATGAAGATTTCCATCACTACCAGTTGAGCGTTCGTGCTTACTGTACCCGAGAAGAGGAACGCGAAGTTCATGACCATCGCCATCAATGCTGCCAGCGTTGTGAAGCATCCAAGGATGAGTCCCAAACCTACCAGGAATTCACCGAGCGGGATCACGAAGTCGAATAATCCGGCATTTGGAATAGCGAACTTTTCAAGGAACGTTGCCCACCAAGCTTGAACCGCTGGATGATCGCCTGTTGCTTTTTCAAGTGCCCCAGTGAGGAACCCGCCAGCTTGGAATCCGCCGGTCAATTTGCTCCATCCGTGAGTCATCCAGTCATAACCGATATACACCCGAAGTACTGTCAAAATCCACATTGCCACTTTGTTTTCTCTAAGCCATTGATTGAAGCTGAACATATAAACCACTCCTTTTATGGAATCTAGTGTGTGTTGTTTTTGTTTTTCTAAGTGATCACCTTTGATGTCTTTATTGTATATTCCGAAAGGTGTTTTGTTTGTGATTAAAATCACAATCTAGTTCAAATTTTAAGTAAGGTTTAAGAAGTTCACATTTAGGACATATTTATTTGCTTATTTCAAGATTCAAAGATAACTTGTGAGATAAGACAAGGCTTAGAAGGCGCAGACAAAACGGAAACGTTGTGATTAAATGGAAAGAAATACGTGAGATGGTTGCCTGCATGAGAGGAATATCACATGACGAGCAGAAGAAAGTCAGCCAAATCGTTCAGGAGGTCCTATTATTGAAGTTATTTTCTTGGAACAAAGCTATATCAGCAGCATCAATTTGCCTTCTTACCGTTAGTCTTATTGCTTGCCAGAATAAAGAGGTAGCCCAAATTCCCCAGCCGGAGCCCACACCTGCACCGGTTCAAGAAGAGAAACCTGTGGAGGAGCCTGTTCATTCTGGCTTTACAGCTCCTTTCACGGGACTAGCCGTGGAGAAACCGTCTACGAAGCGGCCACTAGCGGTCATGATCAACAATGCACCTGCCGCCCGTCCCCAATCGGGACTCAGCGCAGCCGATATTATCATTGAGGTGCTTGCCGAAGGTGGTATTACGCGGTTCATTGCTATATTTCAGAGTGAAGGTGGAGAAGAAACCGTCGGCCCAATACGTAGTATTCGTCCATACCTGATAGAGCTTGGCGAAAGTTATGACGGGGTTCTTATTCATGCCGGAGGCAGTCCGGAGGCGTATTCTATTTTGCAAAAACAGCAGAAACATCATATGGATGAAATTTCGAATGGTGGTCCATACTTCTGGCGTTCCAAAGAACGCAAAGCCCCGCACAATCTATATACATCTGTAGACAAGCTTAGAGAAGGTACGGATAAGAAAGAATACAGCCATGAATTTAAATCTCCTGTGTACAAGTATGACGAGGCAGGAGCGACCTCCACTGGAGAAAGCGTGAAGCAGTTTGAACTCCATTATTTATTGAATAGTTACAAAGTTGCGTATGATTATGATGAAGTTAGCGGACGATATATGAGAATGGTGAACGGGAAGCCAGATCAGGACAAAGATAACGGCAGTCAGTTAGGTGCGGCCAATATCATTGTTGCTGGGGCAGACCATAAGGTGCTCGACGATGTAGGCAGGTTATCCGTGAACGTGGATCATGGAGGTGAAGCGATGCTGTTTCAGAAGGGCAAGATGATTCGCGGACAATGGGTTAGAAAAGAGGGAGATATTATTCGTTTTGTGAAGGATGGGCGTGAAATGAATCTGGTGCCCGGGAAAACTTTCATTAGCATTGTGCCGAACCATCCACAGTTTGCAGATCATGTGAAGCTGGCAGAACAAGAATAAGCCATATACAACGATCGGCACAACGAAATGAATCACTTTTGCAGGCTGAAATGAAAGAGAGCGATGAAAAGGTTAAGATTGGTGATGGTGTGTTGTCGTATTATAGCGCTTTTTATAAAAATTGTTAGGGGTCACGCGTCGACTTATGTGGAGTTTTGTAAACGCAGTGTAAAATCGGAGTCTGATTTTGCCATAATTCCAAATAATTAAGATTCATTTCAGGTTAATATGAGAAGAATATAAAAAAGGATCGCAGCTTTTGTACAAACCATGAAACAAATATGATAAGATATCAAAGGTTGTCATTTCATGTTTCATCGGTTATCGGCGCAATTTCTCGAAGAGGGGATAGAGCTATGAAGATTAAGAAGAAGAAGGACATATTTTTTGAAACACTGGAGAATATGGCAGATACGGTTGTTCAAGCGGCAGATTATTTCTCCCAGCATGTTTCCAACCTTCAGGATGTAACTCTTTTTGCTAATGAAATGAAGAAGTACGAGTCGCAATGTGATGACTACGTGCACACGATCATTACAGAACTCAACAAAACATTTATCACGCCGATCGAACGCGATGATATTATGGAACTGACAACGACTCTTGATGACGTATTGGACGGCATTGAAGCTACAGCTTCCCGTTTCTATATGTACAATTTGGTGGACCCGGACGAATATATCGTTCAATTTGCAGAGATTTTGCGCCAATCGGCTTACGAAATTCAGAAGGCGATTCATTTGCTGTCCCAGAAAAAATTGCTGGCGATTCGTGAATATACGATTCGTTTGAATGATTTGGAAAACCAAGGCGACGAAGTATTGCGTAACTGTATCAAGAATCTCTTCGCTACGGTGTCTGATCCGATTGAATTGATCAAGCGTAAAGAAATATATGAACGGCTTGAAACAACAACGGATGCTTGCGAGCATGTTGCGAACGTTCTTGAATCCATCATCATGCGTAATTCTTAAGGAGCCAGAGAATAATGGAAACAACGATTTGGGTATTAGGTATAGTCGTCTTCCTTGCACTGGCGTTTGACTTCATCAACGGTTTCCACGACACGGCTAATGCCATTGCCACATCGGTATCCACACGTGCACTGACGCCGCGCCGCGCCATTATTTTGGCGGCCGTGATGAATTTTGTTGGTGCGATGATGTTTACGGGTGTTGCGAAGACGATTGGGGGGAGCGTGACGGACCCCACCAAGCTTGATAACGGGATCGAGGTTGTCATCGTCACCTTGATTGCCGCGATCATCTGGAATTTGGTTACCTGGTGGTTTGGAATTCCTTCATCTTCTTCACATGCGTTAATCGGAGCGCTCGCAGGTGCAGTGCTCGTTGGAGCAGGCTCGGACAAAGTGAAATGGAGTGGATTCATTGATATCGTCGGAGGTTTGCTGTTGTCACCTCTGATTGCTTTTGCCATTGGTTATATCGTCATGACGATTCTTAAATATGTGTTTGCCAAACGCAGTCCGCACAATGTGAATAAAGGCTTCCGTACGGTACAGATCTTCACGGCTGCCCTGCAGGCATTCACTCATGGTACCAACGATGCGCAGAAAGCGATGGGGATTATTACATTTGCACTCGTCGCAGCCAAGGTACAGGATCATCTTGAAGTACCACTGTGGGTTAAAATCTCAGCAGCAACAGCTATGGCCCTGGGGACATCGGTGGGTGGTTGGAAAATCATCAAAACGATGGGGACTAAAATTTTCAAAATCGAACCAATTAACGGCTTTGCTGCCGATTTATCTGCTGCATCCGTTATTTTCACAGCAACATTGTTGCACCTTCCGGTAAGTACGACACACGCAATCACATCCGCGATTCTGGGTGTAGGTTCGGCGAAACGTTTCTCGGCTGTAAAATGGGGACTGGCTGGACGTATCATCATTACGTGGTTCATTACGATTCCAATTACCGGAGCACTTGCAGGTCTGTTGTACTGGATTATTTTCTAAATAGTTGTCAACAGAAGGGCCGGGTATCCATCGATCGGATACAGTAAGTGAAGGACGAACCTGTTCATAACCGTGTGAATATCGGGATATGTGGATAAATATACAATGAGTTGAAGAAATGCCTGTGCACGAAGATGTGGACAGGCTGGATATGTGGATAGCCATCCGTGGAATGATAAACCAAAAGAAACCTTCCTGTGGATACAGGGAACTGTGGATAGGGGAAATGAGAGAAGCCAACAGGGTTGGCTTTTTTTGTTGTCCAGGCTGTACAATGAAATCAGAACTTCGATAAGAGACAAGGACGTGGTCTAATCCATGATTCGTACACTTGCGATTACACGGGATCATCAAGTCACGGTGAATATGCCGCTCGAACAGCTGGATTTAAACGATTTTGCCTGGGTATGGGCAGATTTCAACCAGCCTACCGAAGAAGAAAGTCGGCTACTGGATACATATTTTCATTTTCACCCACTTGCCATTGAAGACTGTCTGCATGTATTGCAACGTCCCAAGCTGGATTATTATGAGAATTTGCAGTTTCTTGTGTTACATGCGCTGAATCCAGCCACGCTTGAGGCAGAAGAGGTAGATCTGTTCCTGGGACAGAACTTTCTGGTGTCGTTCCATCATGGAAGATTGGAAGAAGTGGACGAAGCCTGGGACAGACTGCTGAAACACGCGCATGAGCGTACCATTTGGGCAAGAGGGCCGGTGGCGGCAGCTTATACAGTGATGGACAAACTGGTCGATCATTATTTTCCATCGCTATTTTCCATCGAGGATGAACTGGCTGAACTGGAAAATCGGGGCGGTCAGGAGTCTGTAGAGGAATTGATGAATCAGGTGTTTGACCTGCGTAGTCGACTCCTGAAGCTTAGACGCACTGTTGTCCCTATGCGGGATCTGCTCTACCGGGTCATTAATTCGCAACATGTACAGCGAACAGGGGAACATACGGCATATTTCACCGATATTTATGACCACCTGCTCAAACTGACGGATATGATTGAAGCCGATCGGGAGATGACGGCAGACTTGCGCGATAGCTATATCTCACTGAATTCGAATCGAATGAATCAGATTATGAAAACACTGACGGTCATTACGACGGTATTTATGCCACTCACTCTAATTGCAGGTATCTACGGCATGAACTTCGCCCATATGCCGGAGCTTCAGTGGAGGTATGGTTACGGTGCTGTGTTATTGCTGATGTTTGTTCTTGGAGGCTGTATGGTGGCCTGGTTTGTGAAGCGCGGATGGTTTAAATAAACGGGAAACTTGATAATAAAGAGAAAAGGCCGTCAGGCGAACCTTGTGGAACACGAAATCCGTTGCTCCCAAGGTTGTTTGTTGCCTGACGGCTATTCTCTGTCTATTCTTCTATCCACATGTGCATAAGTGATTCAATCATAGAGACTTGTGCATAACTAAAGTGAAATTCCCATTTCGAAGTTCAGTCTAACGTAAGCACAAAAGAAGCGGATTTCGTATTTTGCCCGTTCACAACGATCGTGAGCGTATGCAGCCCTTCGTAATATTTCCGTGTCGTAATGAGTTTGAATGATTGTTTGGTATTGACGGTACTGCGACCACTGGCATACATCTTGTCCGAGCACTTAAAGCGTTTGGGTGCCTGTTTGCCGTTAGCCTTCATATAACCAATCTCATATTCAAGTCTCAGCATCTGCGGTTCGCCGCTCGTATTAACCACATCGAATGAAAAATGAAGATCCTCTCCCGTAGCAATCTGCTCCCGATCCAGCTTCAGGTTTTCAATATGAACAGCCTCCTGCTTGTGATAGCCGAACAGGCTCAGTGCAACAGGGTGCCCCTTCTTCAGCAGCGAACGACTTGCGTGGCGGATGATCCAGTCGGTATACGCGTTCTGACCGTACCAAGCTTGAGCTAAGTCTAGAACGAGATCAGGGTGATCCTTGGAAATATCGTTCAGGTGGTTCGCTACACTTTTTCGTACATAGAGGGATTCATCCTGCCTGAGTGCATGCAGAATCGGAAGCGCGGGCGTCGGATCAACGATCAAATCCCCAAGCTTGGCTCCCCATGGCAAACGAGGGCGACTGCCTTCGCTAGCAAGCCTGCGAATATGCTCGTCACTGCTTTCTGTCCATTCCATCAACTGTTTCAACGTCTTAAGCGGGTAACGCTGGATGAACGGGCGCACCGCAAATTCAGAACTTGAATAAGGTGTGAATACCTTAAGATATTTCATCGATAACTCGTAGTTTTCTGGGGCAAGTCCATTCACTTCAATGAAATCAGGCACAAAAAGGTACTCAACCCCGCGCAACTGTGGAGCTGCCTGTTCAAGGATATGTAAGGCTTGTTCGTAATCGGCGGGCAGAACATGGGTCAAAGATTCCGTAATCCGACGTATCCTTGCCTTGAACTCCAGCGCTTCCCAGCCTTCAGCGAAAACCAGTTCGCGGAATCGCCGTGTTTGTAACTCTGGATAGAATTGATGCAACTGATTGGCGGTTCGATCAATGAGAGCAGGTGTATATTTATCTTTGAACAGTTCCATGGTCTGCCTCCTTATATGTAGTCTCTAGTATACCCCATTTTCCAGAATAAGAACATAAGTTCTTGCTTTTTAGTTGTTCAAAAAGGTTAAGGCACCCGCCTTTGTAAGGGGAGTGCCTGAATAGAGTTAACTTTTGCGTCTTTTGGGACGCGGTTTGGATGTTGCGTTTTTCCGGCGCGCTGGGGAAGAGGTGCGTTTCCGCTGTGTACCAGTCGTTTTTTTGCGGCGTTTGCGCGGGCGAGGTTTCGAGTATTCTTCATAATCAGCGTCGGCTTCGCTGCTACTGTTTTTATTTTTTCCAAAAGGCAGAATGCCCATCACCAGTTTCATCATCGGGGCCATCTGCTGAATACCGCCAACGACCTTTTGCATTTTGGCCACGCCGCTCATAATGCCGTCAATGCCGCCGAAGCGGTCAATCATGCCTTTTAATTCACCTAAGTTGGCGAGGGAAAAGCCTGAGCTACCTGAAGAGGCAGGTGTTTGAGCCGGAACGACTGGAGTAACGGGCACGACCTCGCTTCCATAAAGCCCTCCGCTGGGTGCGCCCTGCCCATAGGGCACAAGACCGGAGGCTTCAACTTCGGCGAATCCCGGGTAAGTCGGATGAACTCCGGGGTACATCGGCTGGATCTGGGCTTCATTGAGAGAGCGTGGCACATTTCCATACGGTGCATAAGCTGAGGTGCGAGCCTGCTGCTGGCCTTGAGGAGCCGGACGTTGCCGTGTTCCTGGCGGGCGATGATGGTAATGCTGTGGCATGAACGATCACGTTCCTTCTATATTAGATTTTTCGGAATTGCGTTCCACCGAGAAATCAATCCTGTAAAAATCATGGTATAACAAGCAGGGTGGAACTCCCTTTTGATATACTGTATGTCATTCGCGGAGAGGCGGCGTAGGCGGGTATCACGGAAAACGGGATATTTGCGGAAATGGGCGCAAGTCATGCCGGCGTTTATAAGATGGTTTTCAGGAAGAAAAATGAATTTCGGACACAAATTTGTAACAATTTACAGGTATAAAATCCTAGATAAATAATCGGAAATGTTCCCCCTAAAGGGGCGATTATCGCAGTTTTTATGCTCGTTGTCCGCCTCTGGAGGACAATAGTATGTTTTGTAAGCGGTAACATGTGTTTTTGTTCTGTAGTGCGTGAAATCGTTAACGCTTGAAATACCAACTCAGGCTAGGTACAATGGATGTACACAGTAACCGCTAGGGGATGATGATAAAATGCAGCTGAAAAAGCTAAATGATAAAAGCATTGAACAACTATTTGAGGCAATCCTGACACTTAAGGATATTGAAGAGTGTTATGTCTTTTTTGATGACCTCTGCACCGTGAACGAGATTCAATCCATGTCCCAGCGGCTGGAAGTTGCACGTATGCTTGGCAAAGGCAACACGTATAACCAGATTGAAGCAGAGACGGGCGCGAGCACGGCTACAATTTCGCGTGTTAAGCGTTGTCTGAATTACGGGAATGACGGTTATAAAATGACGTTGGAACGCCTGGGGCGCTAAGTCATGAAGAAGCCGGGTGTACTCATCATTAGTCACGGTTCTCAGGAGAAAACCTGGGTAGAATCCGTCGATGACGCGATTTCCCGGTTGAATCTGCCTGATCCGTTACCTGTTGAAGCTGGATTTCTGGAATTGGTGGACGGGCGTTTAATTCAGGACGGTATTAACCGACTGGAAGCGCAAGGTGTAACGGACCTGTTGGTTGTACCGTTATTTGTTTCCTCTGGCAGCACCCATGTGGATGAGATCGAGTATGCAATCGGGGCGAAGGAAGCACCTGAGCGTGAAACCGATCTTGAACCTTTTGAGGTGAAGGCACGTGTTCATTTTGGCTATCCGGTGGATAATGATCCTGATATTGCGGTGATGGTATGGGACAAGGTTCGGTCATTATCACAGCAACCTGAGCAGGAAACGATTTTGCTTGTCGGACATGGCAGTATCCATGATGGATTCCGCCAGCGTTGGGAAGCAGGCATTTCTTCGCTTGCGAAACGAGTGCAGCAAATCAGTGGAGTCGCTCATACAGACTATGCATTGCTTAATCCGGAAAGTGTATATGACAAGGCGAAATACTGGTCCGAAGAGCGTGGCAGTCGCGTCATTGTGGCACCGCTATTTTTGAGTGCCGGTTATTTTACCCAGCATGTTATTCCAGGTCGACTTAAAGAGTTGGAATATGCATATAGTGGGGAAACGTTGTTGCCTCATCCTTTGCTTGGGCAGTGGTTGGAGCGCCAGATTCAGTTTTTGCTGGAGCAATGTAACAGGGCTGTTCAAAGTTAAATAGCATTAAAGTGGGATTCCACTTTAAATTCATTCATGATAAAAAAACGGCAGAGATGCCGTTTTTTTTGTTTTATTGCGCCTTTATTTCGCTCTACAAAAGGTACCTCGAACCTAATCGAAATGATCTGAAGTGTTTAATGTGTAGTAAAAATAGGCCACATGGAGAATGTAAAACTCTCTTTACAGCGAAGAATTTGTTTGATAAGATGTGCATGTCTTAATTGTTAACCTTAAAAATAAATTTGGTTAACAATTAAATTTGTTAGATGATTTAATGGGAAGGAGCTGTACGATGACACCATATGAACGGCTTGTAGCCATAGACCGGGCTCATGTCTGGCATCCTTTTACTCAGATGAAGGATTATAACCAGTCTGATCCCCTAATCATTGAACGAGGCGAAGGAGTTATGCTGTATGACGTACAGGGGAGAGCTTACTACGATGGTTTTTCTTCGGTTTGGCTTAATGTGCATGGGCACAATGTGCCGGAGCTGAATGAGGCCGTCACTGCACAATTGGGACGAGTAGCACATTCCACACTGCTTGGCATGGCTAATATCCCTGCAATTGAGCTGGCCGAGAAATTAGTAGAGATTACACCTCAAGGGTTGACGAAAGTGTTTTATTCTGATGCAGGCGCAACCGGAGTGGAAATTGCAGTCAAGATGGCTTTTCAATATTGGATGAATCTCGGGAAGACCTCCAAAACCAAATTCATCACCATGAATCAGGCTTATCACGGAGACACCATTGGCGCAGTGAGCGTAGGTGCCATTCCGTTGTATCATGATGTATTTCGACCGATGCTATTTCCGTCTTATGTCGTACCCTATCCATATGCTTATCGACATGAGCGTGGTGCACATGGAGCAAAAGAAGCTACCCTGTCTGAGCTACGCAAGATTCTTGAAACGAATGCACATGAAATTGCGGCGATGATTGTCGAGCCGATCGTTCAAGGCGCAAGTGGCATCATCGTTATGCCCGAAGGCTGTCTGCGCGAGATGGCAACATTATGCCGGGAATATGACGTACTGTTTATCGCCGATGAGGTGGCTACAGGCTTTGGAAGGACAGGTATGATGTTTGCTTGTGATCATGAAGAGGTGTCCCCTGACCTGATGGTAGTTGGGAAGGGGTTGACTGGCGGTTATTTGCCTGTAGCAGCTACGCTGGCAACCGAAGAGGTGTATCGTGCTTTTTACGCGGATTATGAAGAGCAGAAAACTTTTTTTCACGGTCATTCGTTTACAGGTAATCCGCTCGGGTGTGCAGTCGCGCTGGCAAGCCTGAAGCGATTTGAAGATCACCATATGTTAGAGAATGTAAGGAGAAAAGCACTGTTGGTTGAGCGCAAGCTTCGTGGCATACAAGATGCTCCGCATGTCGGAGAGATCCGGCAAAAGGGACTGATGGTGGGCGTTGAACTGGTGAAGGACAAGTCCACCCGGCAAACGTATGCATGGGCAGAGCGCATCGGCGCTCGGGTAACCCGGCGTGCCCGGGAACTGGGGATGCTCACGAGACCCTTAGGCAATGTTGTGGTGTTCATGCCGCCGCTTGCTAGCACCGATGCAGAGATTGATGCGATGACCGATATTCTGATGAAAGCTATTATCGATGTCACTGAGGCGGATATGTGAGATGAATGGAACACAAGGTTTATTCGTGACAGGTACTGATACAGGCGTGGGCAAAACGGTAATTACAGGTGCGCTTGTTGCTACGCTTCGTGCGGAAGGACATCATGTCGGCGTCTGGAAACCGGTTCAGACAGGTGGACTTCTGGGTGACGGCACAACCGATGCAGAACTACTGCTGAAATACACGGGGATGGATTCGTACGCGGAGGATTTTACCTCGTTCACCTTGGAGGCTCCTCTTGCACCCATGCTTGCTGCAAAACAGGCGGGATTGAACATTACGTTACAGGATATCTTTGATGCTGGGGCATCAATACTTAATCGATATGCCTCCGTGTTTATTGAAGGTGCGGGCGGAGTAGCTGTTCCAATAACGAAAGATGCCATGACGACTGATCTGATAGTCGAGCTTCAGATTCCGGTATTAATCGTTGCGAGATCAGGGCTAGGTACGATCAATCATACGTTGCTTACGTTGGAATACTTAGAGCGCCGCGGAATTTCAATTCTAGGTTTCATTCTGAATGATGGCCTCTCAGGTGAGTTGCGCCTTGACCCAAGCTGGGAGACAAACGGAAGAATCATTGAACAATACAGCGGCATTCCTTGTCTGGGACATTTTCCAAAGCTTACAGGAGAGATTGATTCCAAGAGGTTAATCCATGCGGTTCAGACATCGATCAACCTTTCTCCCTTCAGAGATGTTTTGACCATTCAGAAAATGGAGGAATAGCAATGAAAATGAGCATAGCTCCTAAAGATACAGACTGGGGATCCCTTGCCAGAAAATCTTTGAAAGGCGAATGCCTGACAGTAGAGGAAGGGATCGCTGTTCTGGATGCTGATAATGATGAGGTACTTCCACTCCTGCATGCGGCTTATCTCGTAAGACGACACTTCTATGGCAATAAAGTAAAGCTGAATATGATTATCAACGCCAAGAGCGGGTTGTGCCCGGAAGATTGCGGGTACTGCTCTCAATCCATCCGATCCAGCGCATCTATCCCGAAATACAGTTTGCTGGATAAGGAAACGCTGCTGGCGGGTGCACAGGAAGCAATGGCTCGCCAAGCTGGTACATTTTGTATCGTTGCATCAGGAAAAGGACCGACAAATCACGAACTGGAGCAGGTCATCGACGCTGTAAAAGAAATCCGTGCTACGCTACCACTTAAAATCTGTGCTTGCCTTGGCATCTTAAAGGAGGGGCAGGCCGAATGTTTGGCTGAAGCAGGGGTGCATCGTTACAACCACAATCTGAATACAAGCCGAGATAACTATCCGTCTATCACGACAACACATACGTATGACCAGCGGGTTGAAACTGTAGAGAAGGCCAGGACTTCCGGCATGTCTCCTTGCTCGGGTGTTATTATCGGCATGGGCGAGAGTCAGCGAGACATTGTAGGGATGGCTTTTGCATTGCGAGAGCTTGATGCAGATTCGATTCCGGTTAACTTTCTAAATGCAATCCCGGGTACACCTATGGAAGGAGCTTCACGTACAACGTCGATGAGAGCACTTAAGGTGCTGGCATTATTTCGATTGATCTGTCCATCCAAAGAAATTCGTGTAGCAGGAGGACGTGAGATTAGTTTGCGTTCATTGCAGCCTTTGGCGCTGTATGCGGCCAATTCGATCTTTGTGGGCGATTATTTGACGACAGCAGGTCAGGACATTACGAATGATCATCAGATGATTGAGGATTTGGGGTTTGAGATTGAACTCAATGCCTTGCAGGGTGGTGGCGACAATTATGAACTGGATGGAAAATGAACTTGAGAAACTGGCTCACGCCTCAAATCAACGCCATTTACGCGATAGTGCTACGTCTCCTGAACGTCCTGGTCATATTGTAAGAGGGGGGAATAGCTTGCTTGATCTGGCTTCCAATAACTATCTGGGACTTGCCGGGCATCCTGATATTATTCAAGCCATTTGTGAAACACTTCAGGTTGAAGGTGCAGGCTCAGGTGCTTCTCGTTTTGTCACGGGCAATCGGTCAGTATACGGCCGTCTGGAAGCAGCGCTGGCATCTTGGCAGCAGGCGGAAGCCTCTCTTGTTATGGCAAATGGTTATATGGCGAATTCCGGTGTCATTGTAGCACTTATGGGGCGAGGAGATGTGGTTTTTAGCGATCAGTACAATCATGCCAGCATCGTTGATGGTGCTGTGTTAAGCCGTGCGGAGCATGCCAGATATCGTCATAACGATCTGGAGCATCTGGAGGCCCTGTTGCACAAATATCGGGATAAAAGGCGCAAGCTGATTGTCACGGATGCACTGTTTTCCATGGATGGGGATCGGGCACGGTTGCATGAACTGGTGAAACTCAAACGGCGATATGACGCCATGCTGATGGTGGATGAGGCACATAGTGGAGGTGTCTACGGGGAAAAGGGAGAAGGGCTGTGTCATGAGTTGGGACTGCATCGCCATGTAGATGTGCATATTGGGACATTCAGCAAAGCCTTCGGTATATATGGAGCTTATGTAGCTGGTAACAACGTATTAATACAATATCTTATGAATAAAGTTAGACCACTTATCTATTCTACGGCGCTCCCGCCTTCGCTTCTGGCAGGAATTATGGCGGCGTTACATTTGGTACAGACAGAGCATTGGCGCCGTAATCATCTGCGTTCGACCAGTGAATGGTTTCGTTCCGCGTTGACGAATGCAGGATTCCATGTGGGGGAAGGAGATTCGCCAATTGTGCCGATCGTGGTTGGTGACAATGAACAGGCACTTCGTTTCAGCGAAGCTCTGGAAGCAACCGGCATTGCAGGGATTGCCATTAGGCCGCCAACGGTGCCAGTTGGTACAGCGCGAATTCGCTTTTCTGTATCTTCGGCGCATACGTTTGATGAGTTGAGGCAGGCGAGTGTTCTCATTAAGAAAGTCGGGAATCAGCTCGGTTTACTCACATCATGAACATACAGAATGAATACATGGGACGAGTAGAGCAAAATGACAAAGGGACGATATTATGGCTAACTGGCTGGAGCATGACAGATGCTGTATTTGACTCATTGCGTCAGCGATTGCCTGATTATCAACATCTCTCCCTGGATTACAGTACTATGAGTGCTTCCGCAGACATGCTGGAGCTCGTGGAAACAACCGTCAAGCGTTTATCTCGGGCAGTTCGGTCTGATCGATTGGATGAGGTCGCCGCTCATGGCGATATCGGCATGCCAGAACTGTTCCACGTGCTGAAAGGGGGTTGCGGAGGGAAGGTGCCTCGCGCTCCACTACTCATCTCGGGCTGGTCTTTGGGAGCGATACTTGCTCTTGGACTGGCAACCAAAGGTTATGCCGATGGGCTGGTGTTATTTAGTGCAACGGCACGTTTTGTTCGGGAAAAGAAGGAACTGAGCCTTGGTGTGCACGATGCGTACGTCAGGCAGATGATTCGAGGCATAGCCAAGGATCGGCCAGACGTGGAGACTCGTTTTCGCAAAATGATGTTTACGGTAAGGGAGTGGGAAATGGGGTATGCTGACCACCTGCCTCCTGTTGGCTACTGGACACCAGAAGCTCTACTGGCGGGGCTTCAGATTTTACGTTATGAGGATCATTTGCCCGATCTTGCTCGAATCGATTGTCCAGTCCTTTTATTCCACGGGTATGAGGACAAAATTTGTCCATATGATGCAGGGGTGGAATTGTTGGATCGGTTACCGCGAGCCAAGTTGGTGACGCTGTACGATAGAGGACATGCATCTTTTCTAGGTGATGAAGTCAGAATTGAGAAGGAGTGGAGGAGATGGAGGCATGAGCATAAGCAGGAGATGGGATGAAAACAGAGCAAGCTTCGACAGTAGCATCCATGTTCAGCAACGATTCAATCGTAATGCATCCTCTTATGATGCACATGCCCACGTACAGCGAAAGATGGCTACTCTGCTCGCAGAGATTGCTGCACATGGTAAGAACAATACGCTCAGCCATTCACTGAATTTTCTTGAAGTAGGTTGCGGTACAGGTGTTTTGACTCGAATGATTGCCCGTGATTGGCCTGATGCCAGCATTACGGCCGTGGACATTGCACCCGAAATGATTCGTCTGGCATCAAGGCGAGTACAGCATGCTGAAGATGGAAAAGGTACCGCAGAAGGGGTTCGTTTTATGCAGGCTGACATTGAAAAGTGGGTTCATCAGGTCCCGTCATGCTCAGTAGATATCATCGTTTCCAATGCTTGTTTTCAATGGTTGCATGATCCTCAACGGACCTTGACCGGCTTGAAACGTATACTTCGTCCTGGAGGCAGGCTTCTGTTCACCACTTTTGGGACAGACACTTTTCGGGAGATGCATGAGGCATTTCATGAGGTATATCTAGCCTGCGGAATGCAACCGCAGCGACATGGACTGTCGTTTCATTCGGCTGAAGAGTGGAGAGTTATGCTGGAGAGATCAGGTTTTACGAGTTATTCGGAGAATCGTTTGGTTCATATCGAGAGATATGCTTCTGCAAGAGATTTTCTGCACTCGGTAAAAGGCATGGGGGCTAGCGCTTCGGAAGCGGTTCAAGTACCCGAGGTTAGTCTACGAACTCTATTTACCCGGATGTACAAGGTGTATGAAGATAGGTTTAGTGTCGGGGCAGCAGGAGGGGTTCAGGCGACATATGACCTCTTGTTTATTGAAGCTTCCGTTTCAGATATTTAGTAAGATATGAAGCAATATACGCGGCATATTATACAGATAAATCCCCTCCAAGCGGCTTATCCAGCCATGAAGGGGATTTGTTTTTTTATCTAACCAATTATCTAAACCAGGCTTTATTCAGATTGTTCGCAAAGTTGTTATCGTTAAATGGTACATTGGCGCTGCCAAAGTCCGTTGTATTCAGGGCATTACGTGCAGCTGGAGTCAGATCATCCCAACCGATTAGCGGCTGAGTTCCCCCAACTACGTTGGTTACACCAAGCTCGTGGTTGAGCGGCCAGGTGCTATTATAGGAGATTTTCGGATGATCGCCCTGCATATTGCTGTTGCTTGGTGCCACTTTGGTGAACTGCCCGTGACCTGAGTAGGCGATCGAGAGTACTTTCGGGTTGGCAACCGCCGGGTTGTCTACCCATACGACGATGCCTTCCCAATCATGCCGATGTCCAAATCCCGGAGATGGGTTGTCTTTAGGGAAGTACCATGCGTACATGATCGCCCAGACGCCATTATGCCAAGCAGAACGTGAATAGACCTGACCCAGGTTGGAGCCGCATCCGCCATTGTGTGATCCGGACGTTGCCAAACCTGCGCTGGTGTTACCTTGTGCATCAACGGCTGGGAAAGGCACGCATCCATGATAGACCTTCAGGAAAGGTTGGAAACGTTTGTCTGTGATTTGCGTGGCTGTTACGGGTGTGACTTCTTGAAAACCGACGACCTGGTCATGATTAATGACGGCTGCTTCCGCAACGGTGCCTATCGGTAAATAGGCGAGGAGGGTAACCATTAGCATCAGTACCAGTTTTTTGGTTTTTTGCATTGTGCAATTCTCCTTTGTAAACGTAGTAGAGTGAGGTCAGTTATGTATGGATGTGTTCTGTATATCCATGGTACTGGAAAAATATTGATTTAGGTTATATTTTTATATTGAGATTTGTAAATTTGCTGTATATTTTTGTCATAATATAATTAGTTGCGGACAGCAGATAGTATGGAGATTAATTCCGGTGCTAGCGGGCAGAATGGAAGATCAGTGGTTTTTTTGCAAAAGAAGATGGAAAGATCGGTTTCAAGATGACTTTGGCATGTTTATTAGGGTAAGGGACTTCGGGCGTTAGGATTTATGCAAAAATCACGGCTGGAATAGGCTAGGACATCTTTACATTTGATGATATGATAGAAGCAATAGCTTTTGGAATGGGACGTCATTCCTCTGGCATAGTTATATATAGTGTTTGGGCAGGATTAACGAAAGTTCATGGTTGTGTTAATTATAATGATGCCCCTTGGTGGACTGATGCAGCGTAAGAAGATGAGGTCATTCGGACTCATGGATAATGTGGAATAGGTGGCGTATCAGATGAAAAGAGCTCGATTAATATATAATCCGACTTCAGGCCGGGAAGAAATGAAGAAACGTCTAGCTGATATTTTGCAACGTTTGGATCAAGGCGGTATTGAGGCTTCGTGTCATGCTACAACGGGGGAAGGCGATGCGACCCGGGAAGCGGAACTGGCGATTGAACGCGGATACGACATGATTATCGCTGCTGGCGGAGACGGTACGTTATATGAGGTCATTAATGGTATGGCTGAGCGGGACAATCGCCCTCCGCTGGGTGTATTTCCTCTGGGGACGACCAATGACTTTGCGCGTGCGCTCGGGATTCCGAGACAATGGGAAGATTATGTGGATCTGGTTATTCAGCAGCAGACGCGCCCTCTGGATCTGGGCAAGGCGAATGATAGGTATTTTATCAACATCGCCGGCGGTGGATCGTTAACCGAATTGACTTATGAAGTACCGAGTCGTTTGAAAACGATGATCGGGCAACTGGCCTATTACATGAAGGGGATTGAGAAAATGGCTAGCCTGTCCCCGCAGGAATTAATCATTCGTGCGAACGGTCAGGAAGAAATTCATGATGAATTCATGCTGTTCCTCATTGCTAATACGAACTCCGTTGGCGGCTTCGAGAAGCTGGCTCCGGGGGCAACCATTGATGATGGGTTGTTCGATGTCATTGGTGTACGCAAGTGTAATCTAGCGGATATGATTCGTCTTGTTACTTTGGCGCTGCGCGGAGAGCATCTGAACGACAAAAAGGTTGTTCATTTCCAGACGGATCACATGGAAGTCAATTCCCCAGGTTATGTACAACTGAATCTGGACGGTGAGCTAGGCGGCACGTTGCCTGCGACGTTTACGAATCTAAAGCATCATCTGCAGCTGTTCCATCGGTAAATAAATGTTACAATGAAATAACGTTTCTGAGATTCGTTAGAATTTTGGAACGTTATTTTTGGCGTGAAGAAGGAAATTCTTTTATAAAGATTACGAAAATTACAGAAAAGCTCAGAACAGTTCAAAAAAGTTTAGATTAACTCACCGTCATGTCAGTCGGTGTACTATATAAGAAAGAAGTGAATGTACGTTGTCTAATACGAACCGCAGCGGTCGTGGAAAAAACCGCCGGAATTCGGCTGCTCCTCAAGGGAAAGGGAATGCTTCAGCTTCCCGTCAGCCAAGTCAATCCATGCAATCAAGCCGTCCATCTACAAGTCAGTCAGGTAAAGAGGTGCGGCCAAACGGTGCATCTCTTTCTGGTGTGCGTTCGAAAGGCAGAGCACGTGAATCCGCACCAATCGAGGGATTACCTGTTAGCAAAAATGATGAAACCGTCATTGAGATCATTGGCATGAACCATGACGGTGAGGGTGTAGGTCGTGCAGATGGGTACACGCTATTCGTGCAAGGTGCTCTTCTAGGAGAAACGGTGCGCGTTCGCGTCATGAAAACCAAGAAGCAATATGGCTACGCCAAGTTGCTGGAGATTGTCAAAGCCAGTCCAGATCGTGTATCCGCGCCATGCCCGATCTACGATCAGTGCGGCGGGTGTCAGATTCAGCATATGAGCTACGCTGGCCAACTGGCGTGGAAACGTCAGCTTGTGATCGATAATTTGCAGCGGATCGGGAAGTTGAACGTGTTGGTGGACAGTGACACGAACGAGGAAGATACAGAACACGCGATTCGTGTACTGCCAACGATGGGCATGGACGAGCCGTGGCGTTACCGGAATAAGGCACAGGTGCCGATTGGTGTAACCGAAGGTGGTTTGGTAGGTGGTTTTTATGCCAAAGGAAGTCACCGAATCATTGATATGGAGACCTGTCTTATTCAGCACGAGCATAATGATGAAGTTGTGGCGAAGGTGAAGGAGATCGGCAGCCACCTCGGCATCAGTGCATACAACGAAGAAACAGGCCGTGGTCTGTTGCGTCATGTCGTGGTGAAAAAGGCGTTCCGTACAGGCGAGATGATGCTCGTTCTGGTGACGAATGGCCGGGATATTCAACATAAAGACGAGTGGATCGGCAGTATCCGCGAAGCGATTCCTCAGGTGGCGAGCATCTGCCAGAACGTGAACAAAAAGCAGACAAACGTTATTTTCGGCGATGAGACCCGTGTCCTGTGGGGCCGGGATGTAATTTATGATTTTATCGGGGATGTGCAATTTGCAATCTCTCCGCGTTCGTTCTACCAGGTCAATCCGGTGCAGACAGAAGTGCTGTATGGTAAAACAGTAGAATACGCTGGGCTGAGCGGCAAAGAAACGGTTATCGATGCGTATTGTGGCATCGGAACGATCTCTCTTTTCCTGGCGCAACATGCGGATCAGGTATACGGGGTAGAGATTGTGCCCGAAGCGATTGAGGATGCACGCAGCAATGCGATGCTGAACGAGATGAAGAACGTGAAGTTCGAAGTTGGCGCTTCCGAGGACGTCATCCCTCGCTGGAAGGAACAAGGCATCGAAGCTGATGTCATCGTCGTTGATCCCCCGCGCAAAGGCTGCGACCCGCGTCTGCTGGATACCATCCTTGAGATGAAGCCGGAACGTGTGGTATACGTGAGCTGTAATCCGAGTACGCTGGCACGCGATCTGCGCGTGCTGGAAGATGGAGGTTATCGCACGGTGGAGGTCACCCCGGTGGATATGTTCCCGCATACGGTGCATGTGGAGTCGGTGGCGATGTTGGTTAGGATTAAAGAATAAGCAGAAGGGTTCGAGAATTTATAAAAGATTCTCGAACCCTTCTGCTTTAATTTCAATTCGATTAATGGGTCGGTGCAAGATCTCTGGAGTCAACTCCCTGAAGGATAAAAATGATTCGAGAATTTGTTTTAATTCGGTGAACACTGAAGTATTATTGTTGTTTTTCAAAGACTCTTCAATGTTGCATTCCTTTTCTATTAACTCGTTCAGTCTTATATTAGTTTCAGACGGTTCTCCAACCGTGAATGGCTTGCAGGCTAGGGTACAGGCAAACTCCTTGCCACGGTCTGCGGTAGGGTTTGATAGATGGGCCAGGTACTGAGAAGCAGCTTGAGCAATCAGGACATTACAGCTGGCTCTGTAAAAGGATGACAAAGCATTTACCCCTTTTCAGAATGAGAGGTTGAATTTTTCCTCCATGACCAGGCCACCACCGGAATAAGCAGCAAGGACATCAATCCTCCGGCAAGGGAAAGCATGGAGTAGCCAACGCCAGCCATAACCATGCCTGACAAAGCGCCGCCGGACGCGCCAGCCAGCGCAATCAGAACGTCAACCGTGCCTTGTGTCTTCGCGCGAACCTTCGGCGTTGTGGAGTCGATAATGGCTGCCGTTCCGCTAATTAGTCCAAAGTTCCAGCCTAGGCCGAGAAGCGCCAACGCTACAATAAGCAAACCCATGGATTCGCCTGGTGCAAAAGCCGCGGTTAAACCTGCCAGCAGCAGCGTAACGCCTGATGCACAGGACATAAAGGTACGGCCAAGCTTATCCACCAGCACGCCGGTCAGCAGGGAAGGCAAATACATGAATGCGATATGGATGCCAATCACCAGACCTGCATCTCCAAGCCCATGACCATGCTGCTTCATATGAACGGGCGTCATGACCATGATACCCACCATTACGATTTGGGTAAGCACCATAACCGTTGCCCCCACAATGAGTCCTTTTCGGTTATGAGAGCTCTCCGGGCGGCTTGTGTCTACCCTTGCCTGAAGACTTTTGCCGTCTTTCACTTGCGAACCTTTATTCAATCTTTCCTCTTCGTCAATCGCCTTGGCAACGATAAACGGATCAGGATGAAGAAACAGCAGCAGTACCAGGCCTGCTATCAAATATGCAACTGCCGCTAGAATAAACGGCCCCGACAAAGCAGGAAGACCGATGGAGGTCGCCATGCGACCAGTCGGCTCTACCAGATTGGGACCTGCCACCGCGCCAATTGTCGTAAACACCAGCGCTGTACTGATTGCTTTGGCCCGCTGATTCGGCAGCGCCAGGTCCGTACCCGCGTATCGGGCTTGCAGATTGGTTGCCGTGCCAGCTCCATAAATCAACAAAGACACAAATAGCAGCGCTATTTGATCCCAGAGCGCGGCAAACACAACGCCAGTTGCTCCAACTCCACCCGCTATAAATCCGGCAGCCAGCCCGACTCTGCGACCAAACCGCTGTGACAACCTTCCCACGATCAGCGCCGCCGCCGCAGAGCCTAGCGTAAACAAAGCTGCGGGAAGACCGGAAAGGCTGTCGCTGCCTAGCATATCCTGCGCAAGCAACGCTCCAACAGTAAGCCCGGCAGCCAGCCCCGCTCCTCCGAATATTTGTGAAACAACAACAAGCCATAACGTTTTTTTATACAGCTTCTTCTGCTTCTCCGGCGATTTTACGTACTCTTTTACTCTGTAAGAGCGGCTTTTTTGCCGTTTCGGAGCCACTGATGTGTGATTATTCATATGCATCCCCCTTTTCGGCACCCTTGCCGCTATCTAAATTAACTTTAATCCAATATCTGAATTATAGTGATATACGCAATCACTCTTCAATCCCTCAAAGTTGGGATAACTATTCCAACCCTTTTAGTGATTCGATCATAGTGATCCGAGACATTTTTCATTGTAGTAGCAGGTTAGCACAATATGGTGAGCATAATAGCTTAAGTCTTTGAGCGTAGCGAGCTCTCGGTTTCTTCGAAGATTTTAATGGAAGATTGTTGTAGATAGTGCCAAACGAAAGAAACACGATTGCATTAACCGAAGGTGATCTCCCATCAAGCAAAGACAAAATTCCAGAGGGCATCAAAGGGCTTTCTCAAAACTGTTGACAATTGGCATATATGTAATTATATTTAATATATCAATCAATTAGTGCTGTAAATCACTAGTGTAAACGCTCTCCAAGCAATATTTCACACAATATAGTTCTATCTCGTCGAGGGAGAAAATGAAGAGGTGATGGGAGATTTAGTCCCAGTTTTGTACACGCCTTGTTCATTTACGAGTGACATTCCTCTTCGTTTTGTAAAGCATTTTCAGCAACGCTTCATGGCTTGGGAAAATGCTTTTTTTGGTCTTTGCGATGTTGACGATGGTAACCCTCAATTATTTCCGTCGTTGTGCTCTTCGCGCCAAGCTTTTTATGTCTTGCATCGTGTCATACTCCGCCTCCAACATGAATTGCAGCATCCCTGCAAACAACTCTGTAAACAACTCTTTCAGTGCAAATTCACTTTTGTTCATCGTTATGAACTTATTTTTCTTCACAATCACTCTCACTTGCTCATCACGTATACGCTCCTCTTTAATTAGCCTTTTTCTAAAGATTATCTAACGGGGGAAACATGATGTCTAAATCAATAGAATTGATCTTGAAAGACGAAATTTTTGCTGAGCTGGACATCGAGTATCCGGAAGACCACGATACCCGTTTGTTGGACCAAGGGATCGATTCCGTAGGCTTCGTCAAGCTTATTGTTTTAGTGGAATCGAAGTTTAACATCTCGATCCCTGATGAAGATCTGTTATTTGAGAAGTTCTCCACGGCTGGATTAATCCTTAATTATTTGTCTGAGAAAACGCTATGATGACGATCATTGAGCGTCTATTTCTGGAGGCCTCTAATCGCCAAAATCATATTATCCTTGAAGATCTAAAGCAGCAATGGACTTACGCGAAGATGATGACAGAAGCTTACTTGATTGCTTTATATATCCGCAAGAATTTTCAGCTTGAGCCTGGAAGTCATATTGCTTTATACACAAATAATGAGCCCTTGTTCATTTTTGCGGCGCTTGGTATTCAATTCTGCGGTTATGTGTTAGTACCGGTGCCTTATTCGGCATCCAATACTGAGATTGAAAATATTTTAAATGCCAGTGACGCCAAATTGGTTATCAGCAAATCTGCACAGCCTGCTTATTTAAATTGTGACATTCCTTGGGTTACCGCTCAGGATGTATCGCAAGAACCCATGCCTTCGTTCGAATCGATCTCGTTAACCAATCAGTCCGATCCCAATCAATGTGCGGTTCTCCTTCCTACATCGGGCACAACCGGAAAATCTAAAATCGTTATGTTATCCCATCGGAATGTATTAACGAATGCGCTGGCACATGGCGGAAAGGTGGGGTATACGGATCAAGATTCGTTTCTGGTAACGATGCCCGTTCATTTCAGTTCTACGATTGTCACGCAATTGATTTCTTGCATGTTATATGGAACCCGAATTAAACTTATCAGCTTGCCCATGCTGCCACGCACCGCGTTTAAACTGTTTCAGAATAAGGCGGTCACGGCATTCTCGGCGGTGCCTACGCAATTGATGCACTTTGTTTCCGATTTTCATCAGACAAAGAACTGGAGTGCCTTTGATTCCATTGAATGTATTGTAATTAGCGGCGCGGCGACTCCCGCGAAATTAGTAGACCATCTTCAAACTGTATTTCCTCATGCGGACATTATTCAAACCTATGGATTGACCGAAGCTTCTCCGCGGGTGAGCATGATGGAACGGGGAGAGCGCTACTTATCCTGTGGAACACCCATCAATGACGTTTCGATTCGTCTTGTTGACGAAGAAGAGAATGAGGTTGAAGGAGCAGCGATCGGAGAAATTTGGGTCAAGGGCCCGAATGTGATGCTCGGTTATTACAAAAACCCGGAGTTAACGAACGCTACCATTGTTGAGGGGTGGTTAAAGACAGGGGATCTGGGATATTGGAATGAATCAGGGTGTCTTATACTGACAGGCCGAAAGAAGAATATCATTATATCTGGCGGTATCAATATCTATCCGGAAGAAATCGAGGAATTTTTGTACGGCTTGAAAGAAGTGGAGGAGGTCATGGTTGTTGGTGTACACGATGATCTGTTAGGCGAGGTTCCCATCGCATTTCTGAAAGTTTTTAATGAATGCCTGATTGATATAGATGCACTGACACGACATTGCAAATTGCATTTGTCTTCGTATAAAGTGCCTAGGCAATGGAGGATTATTGATCACATTCCAAAAACAAAAACAGGAAAACTGGACAGGGCAAGTACAAAGCACTTATTGCTAAATGAGATATACTGATTCGGAATCTTTAAGCCATTTAACCAAATAACCAGGGGTGAACGAAAGGTTGAAGAATTCAACTCAAACGTTAGGCAGAAAAACATTGCCGGTCAGTTATCCGATGATTACAACCTACACGCAACATGCTCATCTCTTGTCCATACTTACCCATTACGAGTGCGCTCACCCATGGATATTTAACAATTATATCCAATTATTCATTAACAAAGATTATAAACATCATTGGGGAGATTTTTATTTCCCTGTGACTTATGAGCTGCGGCCTTCGGATTCGTGCAAATGGATTACTACCCAAAAGATACATAGAGATACTGTAACAACTAAATGGGACTCCGTTATTCATTTTATTATAGAAAATATTAATGCGAATAACTATGTCCATACCATGATCAATTATTTCTACGTGCCCCTAAGCGATCGCTACAATAAACTTCAATTACATCATGACATATTTGTATACGGCTATGATTTGGATAGAGAGATATTGTATGTTTCCGATTTTTTTAAGAACGGGGTGTATAGTCAGGCTGAGATATCATTTAATGATTTCAATCTAGCGTTCGACATGAATCATCTAACAACGAATCATGATTATCTAAAAGAAATGGTTTATCTGTATACATTCAATGATCAATATCAGGATAAATTCAGTGCAGATACCCTAGTGAATTCGATAAGAAATTATTTCACTAACAAAACGCCGGAGTATTGGGAGATGTTCAACTATGGGGGCGACAGGCATAATCTTGACTTCGGCATGCAAATATACACAACTCTATTTAATTATGCGAAAGAGATATCCGAACATAAGGCTATGCTTGATATAAGGCCCTTTCATTTACTCTATGATCATAAGAAGATCATGACGCTAAGACTCAAGTACTTGTACGATAATCGGCATTTGATTGAATTAAATCAAGAGCATATAGATGAATTCGCAGCCATTGAACTTAAAGCAAAGATCCTTGTGAATCTAGCGATTAAATATAATTTGACAAGGGATACGAGTATTTCCGAAAACTTACAAACGCTGATTACGAATATAGAAAATGAAGAATCCATATTCTTTGAACGATGGCTGAAGAAGGTAGGCAGTTAGTAATGTTGCGGGAGCCACTGATGTTAATTGTGGATATCTCTTCTGCACTCGAATAGAATCCTTAACCCGAAGCCCGTGGTGAACAGGGCATATTCATGGAGGGAGTGATGCCGGGATTATAATCGTTGCGATACAGCGTATTGCGTAAGCCAAACCTTACGGTTTATGGCGGGGCAGACAGACGAGAAGCTTTCAGACGATTTGCTGGAAGGGATTATAAGCTTCTGGGCGTCACGTAAGAACAGCCTGTCAATTAGGGGGATCTGCAGGAAGTCGCCATCCTTATATTCTCCCAAATTTTGAACGAGCTCCAGGAGGCAATCGCTAGAACGATCCATTATTACCAGGGTCAATATATCCATTAAACGGGAGGTACCTATGCAGGAACAGATCATAGCGATGATAAGCGAAGTCAAGGATGACGCCCAGCTGGAGAACAGCTTGAATGGGCATTCCAGCATCATGGAAGACGGGGGAATGGACTCTTTACAGCTAATTACTTTCTTATTGAAGGTGGAGGAGAACTTCGGCATTGAAATCGATTTTGAACAATTCGACTTCGATTGCATGGAATCGGTTACAATCTTCTGTAATTATATTTCGGAGCTGCAGAAGACGGCGTCTGTATGAACGATAGAGGCAAGTCCGAGCTCATTATCGGGATGTTTGACGCGGAACGCTTCTGGCGCGACCCTAATCAAGCCAAACTGCCGTCGGTTCACGATCCTGTAATGGAGAATGTCGTGATGGCCATGGATGAGCTGCTCTTCCCTTTTTGCGGGGCGCAGGATAGGCTCATTACCCGTTATCGAATGAACGCTTCTCATAAAGCGTATTTGCATGAGATCGGATTCCAATTCCTGTCCAATTCAACCGATCTTGAGAGTCCTGATGGAGGAAGCGCAGGCAGAACCGCCAATATATTCGACCTGCTCACCTCAACGGATCAAGTGGGTGACATAGATCCAGACTGGCTGAACGGCGCCCGGTTATCGCCCTTTGCGGTCATTCCGGGAGTGGACCGTGCTACTGCGCGTTTCGGGCTGGAACAAGATTGTCCAGCTGTCGAGACGGTTCAGACGGTTAATTCTAAGCTGTATTCAACCGAATTGAACCGTCGCCTTGGGCTTCAGTGTGACAGCCAGACGGTCTATTCCCACGAAGAGTTGCTATCAAGCGGCTTGGCTCTGCTGAAACAAGGCCCCTTTCTGATCAAAGATGAGTTTGGGGTATCCGGGAAGGGGAATTTATTAATCGAGTCGGAAGCGATTCTGCAACGGGTTAGTTCTTATCTCGCCGATCAGTGCAGAAAGGGAAGAACGGTTCGGTTTATTATTGAGCCGTTCCTCCTCAAAGAGCTGGATTTCTCTTGCCAATTCCACATCGATCCGGACGGTACGTACCGGCATGTCTCTGTGCAGCAATTGGTCAATCACAATTTCGCGTACCAAGGCTCCTATACAGCCGATGACAGGCTACTTCATACGTTACACGAAGCAGAGTACTTTGGTGTAATGAAGCTGGTAGCCCGCGAGCTTTATCAGTCGGGTTATCACGGCGACGTATGCGTCGATTCGATGCTACTAAGAGACGGCCGTATCGTTCCGATTGTTGAGGTCAACGCAAGAAAATCAATGAGTCTGATCAAGCATTACGTTGACCGGTATCTCGAGAAGCACGATACGGCCGGCAGTATGACACATGCGACCTTACAGTTTGCAGGGGATGTATCATTTGATCGATTGCTGGAATCGCTGGACCGCGAGGGTGTTCTATATAAGCCTGATCGAGGATTTGGCATGCTACCGTTAAGCGCGAATACACTCTTTATTAACAAGGTCGTCAGCGAGTGCAAGGGAATCCGGAATAAGCAAGTGAAGGGCAGATTATATTATTCGCTGATCGAGGGGACAGGGGATAACGAACGATTGTCCGCGAAACTTAAGGAGGTTCTGTTGTCGTTATCCTTCAAGATCGCCCCCTGATGCATTCCGAAGGGCTTGAAACCATGGATGGAGGAAGAGAGTTTATGGGGAAGCGTAAAGTAACGATTCTATGCTCGGGTTTCGGTCTGGGGTTCTATATTCCCGGCCTGTTAGCTGCAAGCGAGTTCGGGAAAAGGGATATCAAGGCGGAAGTGCTCGTGTTCGAAAGCTTTTTGGAGCACGACAAGAGGGAGCATATTGCAGATAGCAGGACGGCTTACCACAGTAATTTCGCACTTGCCAATATTTCGGCTCGAATGCCGATGGATATCCGCAATAGTATAGATTATGCCCAGGTTGAGCTATTGCTGGAGACCTGGAAAGCGGAAGAACGCTACGAATTCATATCGCTATCCGGACACTGGATCTATATTCTGGATTTGTATAGGGAGAAGATGTTGCCGAATCCGATTCATGTAGACCTGCTCTACGTCGATTCAGATCTGGCTCCGTCCTGGAAGAGCCTGAAGAAGTTTCATCCCCGGTATGACGAGCATTATTACAATGCTTGTCTCTATGACACCGATAAGATGGCAATTCGATACGAAATCCCGGTTCTTCCTGGTACGACACTGCCTTTCGAATCAAGGAAGCGGCGGCTTGTTGTTCATGGCGGCGGTTGGGGGATGGGCACTTATCAAAGTACAATTCCAGAGCTTGCCAGTCATAACTATGGGCTTGATATTGTAGCTTACGACTGGAAGGAAGCGAAGCCTGATCCCGATCACCGATATTGGATGAACGATCCGGAATGGTGTTCTTGGGTGAAGAGCGCGAACGGTCTGCACGAATTTCCGCCATACATTGAAATAGCAGGAGAAGATACGAATTCATATACCGCTGAGGCTGATCATCATTGGTTATATGATGTCGCTTCTGAGGCGATGGCTATCGTGGCCAAGCCGGGAGCGGGCACATTGATCGACTCGCTTGCCTCCGAAACGCCTCTTATTCTTCTGGAGCCGTTCGGCAGTCATGAGCTTAGCAATCTGGAATTGTGGGAGTCGCTTGGATTTGGAATACGCTACGAGAAGTGGCGAGAGATGGATTTTTCTGTAGATATCCTTAAGGAGATGCATCAAGCGATCAAGAACAGACCCGGTGAACGGACGAATTATGTGGATCACTATTGTTCAAGGGTTGCGTTAACGAAGAGCTAAGATATCAATGGCAGAAGGGGTAATGCGATGAGCTTAAGTAAATTGAGTGTTGCCAAGGATACGGTGAGCTATCCGAGATGGATCGTCTTGCAGCTGCTAGAGGAGTGCAATTTACGATGTAAGATGTGTTATGAATGGGGACTCGAAGGGCCCTACAAAAGCAAAAAAACATTAGCGCAGCTGGACCCGGAGCTGATCAAAAAGATCATTATCGAGTGCAGCCCCGGCAAGCCATATTACGATTTCTTCGGCGGCGAGCCGCTGATGTACCCTTGGCTGAGCGATATTCTCGCCATGATCAATCATTATGGAAGCATAGCGGACTTCCCCACGAACGGCACACTGCTTGAGAAGCATGCCGAGATGTTAGTCGAGACTCCGCCTAATAAGATCTGGGTGTCGCTCGACGGCCCTGAGGAAATCAACGACAGGCAGAGGGGCAAAGGCGTATTCAAGAAAGTAATCAAAGGAATCGAGAAGCTCTATGAGCTCCGGCAAAGCAAAGGCAAGCAATTTCCGAAGATGGGTGTATCCTTTATCATCACACCCTTGACCTATATGTACGTCGAGGAATTTTTCTTTAAGCATATCGACTTGTCAATGTTGGACCATATCAGCATGGAAGTGCAGCTCTATGCCACGGAAGAGCAGTATGCCCAATATGTGGAGGTTCTTCGTGAGGAATTCGGCGTGCATGAAGCTCCGTATGCCAAGGGGATGGTCTGGAAAGACAATAGTTCGTTCAGCCAGATCGATATTCCCGAATTGACGAGACAGCTCAATAATGTTAAAGAGTATTGCTTGAAAAACAGTATCGATGTGATTACCTATCCGAAGACGATAGATGAACAGAACTTGCACAACTATTTCTCGGGACATTTCCATCAGATGGCGGATAAACGAAACCGTTGCTCTCTTCCATGGACTTATGCGGAGATTACGGCAAGAGGTGACGTTTCTCCCTGCCATGCTTTCTATGATTTGACCTTCGGCAACGTGAACGAAGAGAATTTGCTGGATATCTGGCGCAGTGACAATTACAAAGAGTATCGCGCGTATATGAAAAAAAATATGCTTCCGATTTGTACGGCTTGTTCAAGGTATTATATCTACTGATTCATGTGAATGACCTATTACGTTTAAGAAGGGTGTGTTGATATGAATCCGAAATCTGAGATTAAGCATTCCGCTAAGGATCTGCAAATATTGAAACGTACGATCAAGAATACGGTGGAAACCAAGCGGAACATGGAGAAAATAGCGGGTTACGCGACACCGTTGCCAGAGTCGGTCGGGATTAAACTGACGAACCAATGCAACTTGCGCTGCAAACATTGCTATCAATGGAATGACACCGGCTACCATCACTTCATGACACCGGAGCAGCAACGCGAACAGCTCGACTACGGGCTACTGGAGAAGCTGATCCTTGAGACGGAACCAGCCAAGTCGAGACTCTATATCTGGGGCGGCGAGCCGCTCGTATACAGCCATTTCGACCGTTTAGCCGATTTGCTTGAAGCCCATCCTCGTGAGACGACGATCTGTACGAACGCGGTGCTGATCGAGCGAAAGCTGGACGCCTTGCTGAGAATCTCCGACAACCTGGAGCTGCTCATTGCGCTTGATGGATTCGAAGAAGAGAATGATGCGCTTCGCGGCAAAGGGGTATTCAGCAAGGCGATAGATGCGATCCGGAAGCTGGTCGAGCTGCGCAAGGAAAACCGGTTCAAGGGCAAAATTACGATCCATACCGTCGTTAACGATGGTATGACTGACAAGCTTTACGATCTACTGGACTTTCTGGAGGGCGTCGGTGTAGATATGGTCATGGTCTGCTTCCCGTGGTACATCTCGGACGAATGCACGCAGGGAATGGACAATTACTTTGACGAGAAGTTCGACTTCCTTCCGGCGAGCGAGCACAAAGGCGAACGAAGCTGGCACGCCTTTAACTACAAGCTCAATCCGGAGCGTATCCCTGCTTTGATGAGCGAGTTGGATCGGGTGAATAATCGGGTCTGGAAAATGCGTTTACGCTACCAGCCGAATCTGGATCATGACCAGATTGAAGATTTCGTGCTCGGCAAAGAGGTGAAGGGCAAAGGTACGATGAACAAGAAGTGCCTGGCGCTCTCGAATCGGATGGACATTACGCCCGATGGAACAATTATCGCATGCAAATTTTTCAAGGAGTTCGAGATCGGCAAATTACATGATACGTCTGTACAGGAATTATGGCATAGCATGACCTACAGAAGGATAAGGGAAATGATGGATGAACGACTGACACCGGCTTGTTCCAAGTGCAGTGTCTTGCATTTGCACGGTGTATAACGATTCTAAATTCACATAAATGAGGTGCACAAGTGAGTATTATCCAGATGGAGGGGTTATCCAAAAGCTTCAAGTATTACGAGAAAGAACTGGGGCTCAAAAAATCGCTCAAAAATTTAGTGAGGCGGAAATCACTGATCAAAGAAGCGGTTAGCGAAATATCCCTTGTAATCGAGCAGGGTGAGATGGTCGGATTTTTAGGACCGAACGGTTCTGGCAAAACAACTACGCTTAAGATGCTGTCCGGCATCTTGTATCCGACAAGCGGGCAAGCAACGGTATTAGGTTATGTCCCTTGGGAACGAAAAAAAGAATTCAAGATGCAGTTCTCAATCGTGATGGGGCAGAAATCACAGTTGTGGTGGGATTTACCGGCGAACGAATCGTTGTACCTGAACAAATGCATTTATGAGGTCGAGGATAAGCCCTACAATCTTGTCCTGGATGAGCTTACGGAGATGCTTGACGTTAAAGACCTGCTTAATATTCAGGTGCGGAGACTCTCGCTGGGGGAACGGATGAAGATGGAACTTATTGCGTCGCTCATCCACCGGCCCAAGGTGATTTTCCTGGATGAGCCTACAATCGGACTCGATCTGATCTCGCAGAAACGCATTCGGGAGTTTCTGAAAGATTATAACGAGCAGACGAAGGCAACGGTCATTCTGACAAGCCACTACATGGCGGATATTGAGGATCTATGCAAACGAGCGATTATCATCAATCAGGGGAGGATCGTATACGACGGCGATCTTCGGCGTGTGAACGAGCTGTTGCATGCCAAAAAGATTATCAAGCTGCAATTTACGGATGAAGTGCCGAGGCAAGCGCTAAGCGACTATGGCACGATTACTCAACATGACGGCATGAATGCCGTCATGGAAATTGACAAGCATGACCTCCAGCGGCTTTCCAAAATGATACTGGACCGGTTCCCGATCCTCGATTTCACAGTTGAAGATATACCTGTCGAGCGAGGCATCGAAAGCTTATATCAGAAAGATGGGGTCAGACATGAAAGCCTTGCAGAAATATAAAAGGACGTACATCCTTGCGCTTCAGAACGCGATGGAGTACCGGACCGATTTCCTGATGGGCATTATCAGCGGCGGCTTTATTATACTCGTCCAATGCTTCCTCTGGACAGCTGTGTTCCGCAGTTCGCCGCAAGAGATTATTAACGGCTATACGTATTCACAGATCATCATTTATTCCGTGTTGTCCGGCGTCGTCTCCAAGCTGGTTTCTGCCGGCTTCGAAGGGGAGATCGCGAATGACATCAAGACGGGCGGATTAAGCAAATTTATCGCTCAGCCCATTCATTATTTCAGCTATCGGATATGCAATTTCTTCGGTGAGAAAACGGTTCAGACCGGGGTCGTCCTTGTCTTATTCGTCATACTGATGACCGTGTTTACTCAGATTTGGGGGTTTCAGCTTAGAGTGGGGCAGATCGTTATGTTCCTGGTTAGTATTTTGTTTGGAATGCTCATCAACTTTCTGCTTTTTTATTCGATTAGTGCGCTCGCGTTCATCATTACTGAGGTTTGGGGCGTGTATATCGCGTTCAACCAAGGCGTCTATCTGCTCAGCGGCGCCATCTTTCCGCTTAATATTTTCGGAGATACGTTTGCCACAATCTCCAGCTATTTACCGTTCCAGTATGTCGTATTCTTCCCGGTTAAGATCATCCTCGGGAGCTTGGAGGTTCATGAGATCGTGAGCGGGCTCCTCTTGCAGGCCGTTTGGGTAACGGTACTTTTGCTCATTTCCAAGTTGGCTTGGGATTCCGGGATGAAGAAATATGTAGCCGTTGGAGGTTAGATCTGTGAGTATCCGCTTGAGTGAGATTCGGAAGCACGTACGTATGTTTTTTATTTTCGCAAAGAACAGTTTGGTCGGTTATATGGAATACAAAGCGAATTTCTACTCCGGTTTGATCATGGAGACCGTATTTCTGTTTTCCAAGCTGATCTATGTCATCTTCGTTTTCCAGCTGGGGATCGAAATTAATGGAATTTCTCCCGACCAGATGATGATCTTCACCGGGACCTATACGATTATGATCGCAATCTATACCGGATTGTTTATGGATAACTTTTATAGATTTTCCGGCCATATCCGCAACGGAACGTTGGACTTGTATATGACGAAGCCGCTATCGCTGCAGTTCATGATTTCATTCCGAAACGTTAACTACGCGTTTCCGATTCCGAACCTGATCGCCGGGATCACGATGATCGTAGTGGCTTGGCGGCGTCTTGGCATCGAGCCAAGTTTCATGCACGTGGCCGGATATATCGGCGTGATCTTGAGCAGCACGATCGTGACCTACTCGGTGCTTCTGATTCCGCAAATCCTTGCTTTCTGGACGGTGAAGTCCGGTTCGATCTTCGACATAATTGATAAGTGTTGGGATTTCAACAATATGCCAATGTACATATACCCCAAATGGCTACAGAGGATAGGGCTGTATGTCGTGCCTATCTTGTTTATTACCAACATGCCGTCGGTTTATTTGATCGACCGTTTGGACTTCTTCCTTGGGATATGGATTTTTGTAGCTCCTGTGATATCGCTTCTGGTCGTCAGGCTGTTCTGGAAGCTGGCCGTCAGACACTATGAGAGCGCCAGCAGTTAGAGAAATGCCAATAACAAATGGTTGAGAGGGTGAAGTGCATGAGCAAGATGGAGTTCAAGAGCTTTTCGCCGCAGACAGAGACTACTGCCAAGAAGCGGCTGCACAACGGGATCGAAATCTATCAAAACAACGAAGGCGAGACCGAGTTCCTCTACAACGAGATTTTCCAGAAGGAGATGTATTTCAAACACGGGATTACGCTCCCGGATCATGGCACGGTCATGGACGTTGGGGCAAATATCGGCATGTTCACCCTGTATGTCAGCAGCAAGAGCAATTGCAGGGTATACGCCTTTGAGCCACTGCCTCCGACGTTTAAGCTCTTGGAGATGAATACGAACTCGCTACCTCGCGTAACAACGGTTAACGTCGGACTTTCCAATGAGATCAAGGAAGCGGAGTTTGCCTATTTCCCCACGATGTCCACGGATTCTGTCCAGATCAGATACCGGGAGAACCACGATCAGGATCTCCGATACGGGTTAATCAACCATTACCGGGATCATTTCGACGACCCGCGCATGCTAAACCGGTTTGTGGATCAACTGATGTCGCCGAAGTTTCTGAATGAACAAATCCATCGATGTAAGCTAACTACGATCTCTGAAATGATCCATTATTACGATATGAACGCCATTGATCTGCTCAAAATCGACGTGGAAAAAAGTGAATTTGAGGTCCTGGAAGGAATAGAGCCGGAGGATTGGGGCAAAATCAGGCAAATTGTAATGGAGGTACACGGACTGGACGGAGAGCAGATCAGCAGGCTCGAGAACATCTTCCGAACCAACGGCTTCAATGTTGTGATCGATTACTACGAAGACTTGAATATCCCCAATTACTTTAATGTGTACGCGTTGAATCAGATGTATATATCGGCTGGGTGATAGTCATGATACAGCATCTGCATGCAAAGTTGGTATGCTCCAGCTGTAAGGGTGTGCTTGTCCAGTCGGAGGCGTTGCTGCAATGCTGCAACTGCAACGCAGTATATACGATCGATGATCGTTATGTATCGATGCTTGACCAGCGTGAGCAGGTTACCCACCCTTCCGAGTGGAACCGGAAAGAGGCTGAAATTCGGGATTATAGCGAGATTTCGGACTCCCTTGCACTGTCCGGTATAGGCCGATTCGCCACCTTTTTAAACTATGGTTACGTCCCATACGAGAATGAGCAACATGCGGTGATCGAGCCGGGCGATGCATGGAATAGAAACTCAGTCAAGCTGCTGCTTGAGACAGTGGGCAGGACGGAGATTCGGGAGCGGCAGGTGATCGACATCGGATGCGGCAGGGGAGGGAACATAGCAGCTCTGTCTAAATATTTCAAGCCGCTGTCTATTGTCGGTCTCGACATCTGCCCAGCGAATATAGCCTATTGTAATGCCAAATCCCGAGGGGGGGAATCTTTCTATCTCGTCGGCGATGCGGAGAATATACCGTTTGCAGACGAGAGCTTCGATGTAGTGTTAAATATAGAATCCGCACATGCCTATCCGAACCGATCACGATTCTATGAAGAGGTGTATCGGATCTTGAGAGTTGGCGGCGTATTTCTGTATACGGAGTTGATGCTGGGAGATCAGGTAGCGCAGAACGTCAGACTGTTAGAGGAAGCAGGCCTGTCTGTAATCCGTAATCAGGATGTGACTTCGAATGTTCTTCTATCATGTGATGAGAGTGCGAAGCAGCGTACTGGCACACAAGGGATTGCGAGCAACGCCAAAGCGAGCACGAATATTGGAGATATTAATGATTTCATCGCATTGCCCGGCTCGAAGAAATATGAAGAGATGAAGGCTGGAACGCGGCAATACCGTATGATGAACCTTGTTAAGAGGTAATAGAGCCGTAATATCAACAATAATCAGTATAGGAGAAATATTGTATGGAAGAAATTATTTCCCTGGACACCTTCCAGCCCTTCGACGGCATGACAAAAATGTTTCCGCATCATAATTTTCCTTATTTTAATTGCGGCTACAATTTGTGGTTAACGCTAGCCAGATATTTCAAAAAAGATGAGTTGCCGATTTTGAATAATGTCATTAGTATTTATAGATTTAATGAACAAAAAATACAAACAAGAGGATATTTCAAGTTAGAAGTGTTGGATCTTGAGGAGGGAGATCAGATCCTTGAGGCGATGGGGATCTCTATTCGTAAAAAATCTCCTGCACTAGATACGTTACAAGATGAGATCATAAGCTCTATTTCTAGTGGTCATCCGATTTCCATATTTATTGATTTATTTTATCAACGCGGGAGAGACTTTTATTATAACAAAAAACATGGACTGCACCCTGTTTTTGTCTATGGCTTCAATGTTATGAACGAGGAAATATATACGGTTGATGATATTACGGAATATAGACAATATTCTCTGCCATTTTCAGAATTTAAATCGTCATGCATGACTTCGGAACACGTAAAGATGCCAGACTACTTTTGGGAATATGCGCTAGTGCCCCCCGGTAATCATGAGATCTTGGACAATAAGAAGTCAGCAGACACAACCATCGATACATTCGTAGAAAATATGTGCAGGTATCAAAATGAAATAACGGAAAGTTTGAATAATATACTGTTGCTCGCAGAAAATTATGAGCTCATTATACAAAATGAAACGATTATAGAAACACTGAGCAGTACGATTTATAGAAAGTGTTCTGAGAAATACAGGTTAAATACGCTCTATAAGTACAACATGGATCATATCCATGCAAAACATACGCTTGATCCGTTATTGGACCAAATTATTCATGACTGGAAGACAGTAAGGATCTATTCGAATAAAGCCATCATGTCCCAAAAGTTCACTGGGGAAATCATAGATAAGTGCATTGGTTTAATTAAAAAAATCTATACGAATGAAGTGCGTTTTCATAATCAATTGTTTTTAATGTTAAAGGCTTTCAGGTAAGGTGAAATCACATCTAATATTGCTAGAAATGAGCCGCATGTACCTGATTAAATAGTTGCCTAGCCCGAAGCTTCTAGCGTTCGGGCCATTGTTATTTTTACCAAAATAATATGTTTAGCGCGAAGTATTGGTTGTGGCCTCTGTTCGTCGGATGGATCAGTTGTCAATAACGTTGTGTCGTTGATTGTTTTCAAGAGTTGCAGTAAGACGGGGTAAAGATATCCCTAACTTTTTGGCTTCTTTCACAACTTCAATTACTGAAAAACCTGCTTTGGTATTGTTGTATTCAATGGAAAGTCGTGCTAAGCTGCCCTTTGCAAAGATAACCTTGTTAAAAAGCATACTGAGAAGTGGTGGTGGAATTTTAGTCAGCAGTAGAGAAATCATATCAATCTGTGCACCTCTTGCTCTAAGTACAGGTACAATTTCCCTCATATTTTTTCCTACATTGGCGAATGAGTCACGATGATTCAAGAGTGCTGGAAAACTTCCCCGTCTCAACACTTCGGTTTCCATAGCTGCATTCATGGCAAAGTGATTCCATAGCCAATTTTGCATATCCTTTATCCAACTAATTTTAAAATGCGCACTTTCAAATAGTTCCTTGACCATGTTGCTTATTTGTTCCGTGCCTGCCCGTGGTTTTTCAAGAAATATCATTTTAAAAAAGCCGCCTCTAAGCCTATTGTCCGTGATGCCGCCTCCTGCTCCTGGGAAGCCAAAGACAACATTGTTCATAACCAAGGGTGAGATAGCTGATTTCAAATCTTGCCAAATATTATTGAATATGAGGACAGGGGTGTTTCCTGTAACAGTCGACAGTAATTGTGCTACCTCTGGAAGTTGTTCCGTACTGACACTTACAATAATGAGATCATAATTTGGACGTATCTCCTCATGAAGTTGAACGTTCCAGCGTTCCTTTATGAACTGTTTCCCCCTTCGTGCGTCCCACATTTCAAGCTCAATATAGCCTCCGAAGGTTGCTTTTCTCCCTTCCCTAACATAGAACTCAACGGTATGCCCTGCCTTTTCCAAAGACCAAGCATATTGGGTGGATATTAAACCTCTACCAAAGAATAAAATTCTCATATTGCCTCCCTAAAAATATATTTTAGCTCTTGTTGATGATCCAACAACGTGTTGTATAATGTTATTGTATGGATTCATTATATGGTCATCAACCATCAGATTTTTAATATCTGTCGTATCATGGGTTGAACAGATTGAACAGAAAATGGAGGGAAATCATGCATAAGCAACCTGAAATCACGGACAAAACAAGGCAGACGTTTGTAAATGTATTCTGCGATTTATATAGCCGGAAACCAATCGAAAAAATATCCATTCAAGAGATCGCTAACCAATCAGGATATAACCGCAGTACATTTTATCAATACTTTACAGATATCTATGACTTGTTGGACTGGGTTGAAGAACGTATTTTGAATTCCATTAACGAGGAAATGGCAGGCAGAGAGTTCTCTACACATACTTTCCAAGATGCACTTCAGTGCTTGGAAAATGCAGAGGACATTGCAATTCTGAAAGCTCTCTTGGGCGACTATGGCTCTGTTCATTTTGTGGAACGGCTAAAAAGGGAAATTCCCTTTGAACGATTGATTGTGGATTTTCCATCCGATGATGCTTTAGCGCCATATATCATTGAGTTTTACATATCAACATTAATATCTATGTTTCGCCTTTGGATACGAAACGGCAAAGATCTATCGTCAGAAGAGTTGGTCGGACTGATTGATAGCTTATTTACAAAGGGGATAACGCCATATCACATTTTTGGATCGGTCAATCCGCGGCGCCAATGAGGGGTATGGACGGGGCTTGTAACATTTTAATTAAGGCTCTCGAACAATTATAGTGATAGGTGATATCAAAAGGAGCTACCAATATGAACAGATTTAATTGCCCTTGTTGTGGCTATCCCACACTGGAGGAAAGACAAGGTTGGGAGATTTGTTGTTTATGTAATTGGGAAGACGATGGGCAAGATGATCCGCATGCAGATGAAGTTTGGGGCGGACCTAATCAAGACTATTCACTTGCGGAGGCTCGTGAGAACTTCAAAAAACACTACATTGTCAATCCGCGAGGAAACACAACCAAAGCAGAAGCTGTGGTGTTCCTCTACAGGCTGTATAACAGGTGAGAAATTGGAATGAAGATTGTAAAACCGCGCCAGGGATGTTGGCGCGGTTTTTGCTGTAAGTGTCTGTATGAGGTGAGGTAGGGAACATGCTATTGAAATGTGCGTAATAGAGTTGAAATGATAAGAATGAAGCATGAAAAATGAAGCATGTTCTTCTTCATTGTCCAGAAAGTAATAGTTTTATTAATAATATAAAATATATCATTTTTATGATTGGCAATTTTTGCTGACTCTTCATCAATAAGAGCAAAAAACCGATATTATATAAAAGTGTATTTCGCATATGTGAAACAATGATATGATCAATGAAATGATATTCATATAGGGGCGGGAGTATTAATGAGGAAGCACCATCAAGAGCGAATTCGGGAATTTGTAGGAACACTTTATGAGGCTAATGATGAGATGAAGCGACAATTTTTGCAAAGGAACCTCTCGTCAGTTATAGAACTTTTAAGTGGCTGTCAAGACATGGTTGTACATTTAGGTGAGTATATAGAAAAAGTAGAAGGTGAAGGCACACATACGGTTCAGATGCTTACGGATTATCATACAAATCTTTATAATGTTGCCGTTGCAATTGAAACTATTGATGTGAGTTTCGTCGAGCAATTATCCAATGAAATTAGACTGATTGAGAATAACATGAACAACGAGTTTAAGCTTAAATTCGAAGTTGTATTTTTCCCCTACAAGGCCTCCATGTGGGATTCACTTGAAAGTGTATGGATGGCGGCAAATGAAGATGAACAGTGTGAAGTGTATGTTGTTCCTATAGCTTACCGTGATCGCAATCCAGATGGTTCATACGGTGAACTTCATTACGAAGCCGGGGAATTACCTGAGTATGTTCCGATAACTCATTATGATTCTTACGATTTGAGTGTTCGTAGACCTGATGTAGCTTATATCCACAATCCGTATGATAACCATAATTTTATTACTTCCGTTGATCCAAGGTTCTATTCCTATGAAATAAAAAAAAATACCGATAAATTGGTCTATATCCCTTATTATTCTACTTCAGGTAGTATGAGTGAGGGACAGAAGAGTAGCTCCGCGTATTATCATGCGGATTATATTGTTACACAGGCCGAAAGATATCGCGAGTTTTTTGATCCAGCTTTTTCAGAAAAATTGCTGCCATTGGGTTCACCTAAATTTGATAGAGTGATAAGAATATGCAACAATCCACCCGAGCCGCCAGCTGCTTGGAAAGCTAAAATGGCAGGGAAAAAGGTATATTTCTATAACACGAGTATTGGTGGCTTATTAAATAACACTGCACTATTTTTGAAGAAAATGCACTATGTATTTAAAACATTTGCAGCTCATGATGATGTGTGTCTCTTATGGAGACCGCATCCACTACTAGAGTCATCACTTCATTCTATGAGATCGCAGTATACACAGATTTATTTTGAATTGAAAAGATACTTCATCGAAAATGAGATCGGTATTTACGATGAGACGCCGGATATTACCAATACTATTGCCCTCAGTGATGCTTACATTGGTGATTCAGGAACTTCGGTTGTTTCACTTTTCGGTATCGCAGGAAAACCAATCTTTATTTTAAATAATCAAATTCTTGAGGAACCTACTGAGGACGACTGGCGTGGTGAGATCATTAACAGAGGGTTTAACATTTACTCTGATGATCAATGGTTAATTACACGTGGTAACAAGCTATATCATTCTCCCGATAACAATTATAGATATCAATATTTATGTGATTTATCTGAATATGCTTATGGGGATTATTATTCATATGCAGTGACAGTAAATAATAAAACATACATTTGTCCTAGAAACGCACAGGACATTATCGTTATATTAGACAACAAAATTCACAAACGAGTTAAACTAGAAAGATATATTGAGCGGGCTGGCTCATTTGCTGGAGCCGTACATTGCGGGAAATACATTTTTCTTATACCGAATTTATATCCGGCTATTGTAAGGTTTGACACTGAGAATGGAGAAATTAAATATTTTAAATCTAATCTGGATGTATTTATCGGTACTAGAAACGGCGAACGTTCTATAGGTGGATATTGTGTTCAAAACGGAATTTTATTTATTGCTTCTCCTGTAGATAGTCGAGTGTTGGCAATCGAAGCCGTGAGTGGAAGAGAACAAATTTTAACCACAGGCGTAAATAATAATGCAGGATGTATTTCTTTGACCTCAGACGGTGTTAATTTGTGGTTTATGCCTTTTTCAGGGAAAAACATTACTTGCTGGAACCCGATGAATGGTAATGTCAGGGAATATGTAGATTTTCCTGAGGAACTGAAATGCAGACATATACATCTGGGATTTGAATGCATGGAACGACCATTTAGTCGTCCTACATTTGTTGGGGACTATGTCTATTTAGCACCGTACTGGTCTAATATGTACATTAAACTTAATAGAATTACAGGTGAATCTACTGAATGGAAACCTCCGTTCAAGACTCTTGATAAGATTAAAAACGGATACTATGCCTCATGGGGTGAAAGCTGGTTTCTTGATCGGGCAGAGGAAGTCAATAAGCATTATAATTTATTTTCGCTTTACGATAGAAAGTTATATCATGTTAATTTGGAAACTGGGAGTTATGAAGAAATCAATGTTGAATTCAACGTTGGAGAGCTAAAGGCAAACGAACCTGGCTTTAGTAAAAACTCTGAATGGCTGCAGTACTGTTGTGAGGAAACTGCTTTTAATTCAATTACTAGTTTTCTGGAGGGAAATGTAGTTGGAAATCCCTTCAACCGGGAAGAACAGATTGCTGCTTATAGAGAAATAATCGCTAACAATGATGGGACATGTGGTGAGCAGATTCATGAGTTTATAAAAGAGCGTCTTAATTAAAGGTAGGAGGCATCGGTATGACAAAAGTAATAACCTACGGTACATTCGATTTATTCCATGAAGGTCATTATAGACTGCTACAGAGAGCCAAAGAACTTGGTGATCACCTTATTGTTGGAGTTACCACTGAGGGGTACGACCAGACTAGAGGTAAGCTTAATGTAATAGATTCACTAATGACCCGAGTTGAAAATGTACGAAAAACAGGTTTTGCCGATGAGATTGTCATTGAAGAGTCACCCGGACAGAAGTTCCGAGATATTAAAAAATATAATATTGATATTTTTACTGTAGGTTCAGACTGGACCGGTCATTTTGATTATCTTAATGATTACTGTAAGGTTATATATCTTGAACGAACCAAGGATATTTCTAGTACAATGCTTCGCACTCAAAATAAACATATCCAGAGAATTGGAATAATTGGAACAGGGCGCATCGCGGAGAGGTTTATCCCAGAAGTGAATCTTGTTAGTGGTATAAGCACGCAGGGTGTGTATAATCCGAACATAGAAAGTTCTCGCAGGTTTGCTGAGAAATGGAACATTAATTCATATACGGAACTTGAGAATTTCTTCCTTGCAATTGATGCTGTCTATATTGCATCACCCCATGAAACTCATTACGAATACATTAAAATGTCACTTGAACAAGGTAAGCATGTTCTCTGTGAAAAACCTATGGTTTTGGAAAAAGCACAGGCAGAAGAACTTTTGAGATATGCAAATGAACATAATTTAACACTCTTTGAAGGAATTAAAACAGCCTATTCTCCGGGTTTCAGTAAGCTAATGGGAATTGCGTGTAGTGGAATTATTGGCAGTATAAGAAATGTAGAAGCTTGTTTCACAAAACTTGAAAACCCTTCAAGTCGTGAACTAACTAATTTGAAGTTCGGAGGAAGTTTCACTGAGCTTGGAAGCTACACTTTACTTCCAATTATTAAAATATTCGGCACAGAGTTTGAAGATATACGATTTGATTCAATAAAAGATGAGAATGGTCTTGATATATTTACGAAAGCACATTTCACGTATCCAAGTGGCATTGGAACTGCTACTTGCGGCCTTGGTGTGAAGTCCGAAGGACATCTTATTATTTCAGGAACAAAGGGTTATATCAAAGTTGAATCCCCATGGTGGAAAACAGCCTATTTTGAAGTTCACTTCGAAGATCCAAATGATGTTGAAAAATATTCAGACAGATTCTTGGGTGATGGATTAAGATATGAGATTAATGATTTCCTTTCTGTGATAAATGGGAATTATGAGAGTGGATTTAAGCTTACAACTAGAGAATCCATAGCTATGGCAGAAATTATGGAGCTGTTTATCCAGAAATTTAGAAAAGATTAATAAAGTATTTTAAAACGAAGGTAGTGGCTTTTATATCTAGTATCTGGATACAAACTACGGAAGGAGAAAGGAGCGAGACAAAATTAAGTGGAGACAGAATTAGAAATAATAAAAACTATTATTAATAGTGATAAATTTACAATTTTTGGAACTGGATCCGTTGCTAAACGTTTTGGTGAGCAATTAAAGTATTGTGGATGTTGGGATAATGTGAGTCATTTTTCAGTTTCTTTATTGAAAGATGACATGGTTCTTTTTGAGGGGAAGAAAGTCGTAGAAATCAAGGATGTTACAAATGATAGTATTGTGATGATAGCTGTGCATAACATCTTTGTTGATGAAATTATAGATAAGCTAAAAAAACTAGGCTTTAAAAGGTTTTTCTGGATTTATCCTCATTTATTTGATCTATGTTTTGGAATACCAAAACATAGAGATGTCGTGCTGAAAGTTGATGAAGTTGTCCAAAGAATAAATGGTTTTTATGTGAATGCTATTTATTACCTGGCAATAGAAAATGTACTTGGAAAAAATAAAGTTGGACGTGAAGTTTATTTGAAATTTATGAGTGTTTTTAGTAGTGAAAAAGCAGCAAAGAAGAGATGGGAAGATTTTGTCCAAAAAATATACGAGTATGAACAAGGAAATGTCCAGCAGAATTATAATATTAAGCTGTCACATAATCATGATATTGTTCTTGATGGTTCACATCGCTTGATGTTAGCCTTTTACTTTAACGTGAGTGAAATAACAGCGGATATGTATAGTTGTGATCTAAAACAATATAAAGCTTATGCTCAGGATATGGCCATGACTGACAATCAACTTAATAAATATTTTTCGCATGATGAAATTCTCCTAATCAAAGAGACAGATAATATATTAAAGGCTCAAAATGTTGACCTAGGGGGGGAGTAATGCGCAGACTGGGGATATTTGTATTTTATGATAAGAGTGGTATCGTTGATGGTTACGTTGAATATATCATTACACAATTAAACAAGGTATTGGATGACCTAATCATAGTTGTAAATGGAGATATTAATGAGGCAGGAGAATGTATATTAAAGAATTATAGTACCCAATTTTATAAACGAGACAATACAGGGCTTGATGCTGGAGCTTACGCAGATGTTATTGTTAATTTGTTGGGGGAAGAGAAGTTATCACAATACGATGAACTAGTATTGTGCAATGATACTTTTTATGGACCATTCGTAAGTTTTGAAGAAATATTTACTTCAATGAAAAACGAAAAATATGATTTTTGGGGTATAGACGGGATAAAGAGAAATTTTTTAAGCTATATTGTTATGTATTTTTGTGTGTTTCGTGGGAAGTTACTCAAAAATGGTGATTTATTTAATTATTTTAAAAGTAATGTATTATTCAAAGTAAACGAGATGGCAGATGCCTTTGCTCTATTGCAAGTAGGGTTATATTATACATTAACTCAAAAAGGATATAAGCCTGGGTTATATACGTATTCAAATGGTTACCAAAGTAAAAGGAACCCTGATATTTGTGTTTTAGAATATAATCTTCCTATATGGAAAAAAAAGTTTTTTTTGAAAGATAATTATACTGATGAGATTTGCGATAAGTTGGTTGCACATTTAGAATCCAAGAAATTATATGATACTTCTTTAATGAAGCAAAATGTAAAAAGAGTTTATGGAGTTGAAATTGGTTCAGAAAAAAAGAAATTCATTGGGACTGACAATGTTAATCAGCCAGAGATCAAATACAGTGTCCCACAGATAACATATGATGATATTAATCATTTTGTCTCGAATCACAGACAAATATATATATATGGTGCAGGTTCCTTTGCTAGGGCTACAGCATTTGTATTTCTTGATAAAATCGAGGATTTCTATGGGTTTATTGTCTCAGATGAAAAAAATAGTAAGGATAGAGATATATGGGGCTATCCCGTTATACAAGCTTCACAAGTTCCACCCAATAGTTCAATAATTGTTGCCTTAAATTATGAACATAGTGTCGAAGTCTTATCATGGTTGGGTAAGAATGAACATTTTTTTTATTTTTGGGATTTAAAATGAGGCATTACATGACAGGGAGTGGACCTTTTGGATAATACACTTAATATAAATTCTGATAACACACATTGTATTCTTCCAACTCGTCATCTGAATGATAATTATGAAAATGAAATATTGAAAAAGAAAGTTGCTGTAGTCATTCATCTGCATTATTCGGATACCTTCAAAAAATATGAAGAATATTTCCGGAATATACCTGAAGAAATTACTATCTATTTTACTACTTCTAATGATGAGTTAAATAAGAAAATAAAAAACTTCTCTTCATACAGGAAAAATTGCAGATTAATTGAGAAGAAAAATCGCGGTAGAGATATTAGTTCATTTTTAGTAGCCTGTCGTAAAGATATCTTGGATCATGAGTTGGTTTGCTTTTTACATGACAAAAAGGAGAAAAATCCTTCAAGTAAGTTGGATGTAGATAAGTGGATTTATAGTCAATGGGAAAATATGTTGAGTAGTAAGACTTATATTTATAATGTGATTTCTTGTTTTAATAAAAATGACCAACTAGGCTTACTGCTCCCGCCAGTTCCGGCTAGTGAGCGTATCAATTTTGCATACATGAATAATTGGAAAAGCAACTATGAGAACACTGTTAGGTTGGCAAAAGATTTGAACTTGCATTGTGATATCAATAAGGAAATCTCACCTATGGCTATAGGAACTGTATTCTGGGCAAGGGTGACTGCGTTAAGGAAGCTCTTTGAACATGATTGGAAGTACGAAGATTTTGATGTCGAGCCATTAGCAGATGACGGCACATTGAGTCATGCAGTTGAGCGAATTTTGGAATATGTTGCTAAAGATTCTGGTTATGAGTGTAAATGGGTAATGACAGAAAGATATGCTGAAGATAGATTGGGATATTTTACATCTGCTCTATCAAAAGCATTCGAAAGACTTCGAAATTCATTAGGTCTTCGATATCTATACGATTTAGATCAATTTGATACTAAGGCATCAGAATTGAAAAGTTTGTATCAAAGACACAAAAGAACATATATATATGGTGCTGGAATTCTGGGAAGGGATTGCCTCCATTCTATGAATTTCATTGATATCAAAATAGATGGCTTTATTGTTTCAGAAATGAGAGGGAATGAAACATTAGTTGAAAATATTCCAGTATATGCTTTTAATGAAATGGAATTTGATAAAGAAACACTGGTAATTGTGGCTACAAATAAGAAATATCAGGTGGAAATTATTGAGAAATTTAAAACGAATCAGCTGACTGCCAATACTATTTATAATTGGTTTTCATATTAATTAATTTATGAAAAGTTGCCTGGAGCAGTAGCGAAAGGAATGTTAACTTAACATGGATGAGAAAAAGTATAGATTTAGTAATAATAAATTTAATGTTCAGACTTGGGGAGAATTTAATAGTATTAAAACAAATAAATTGATATTTATATTCGGTGCCGGCTATGGCGCTGATTTTTATTTCCAAAATCATTCAGATGATATTGTCGGTATAATTGATAATGACGAAAGTAAGCATGGACATCGAATTGATTTTTTTGTAGATGAAATTTCATTGAAGAGATGTAAAGAAAAGAAAGTTTTAGATGTGTCCGTATTAAAGCAGTATAAGAATGATAATTTAGTTATCCTCATAGCAAATCTTAACGCAGCTGAACAAATTGCAGAGCAACTTGATAGCTTAGGCATAAGTAATTATTACTCGTTGTTAGCCATGGAAGCCATAAAGAGAAAGTCTATTGTTTTAGCTAAAGATCAAATTGTTAACCATTGTTTATTAACAGAATGTACGGATGAAATTGAGTCCAATAAACTTATTTTTTACAGTACGGGTGGTTATTTCGGGCATGGTAAATACATTGCGGAACAGTTGCTAAAGCAGCGTCGTAATCTGGATATTGTTTGGGTTGTTACCGACTTGAAAATAGAAGTTCCTAAAGGCATCCGACTTGTTTACTGGAAAAATAAGAGGAAATATATTCATGAAATGAGAACTGCGAAAATATGGGTGCATGATGATATGGTTCCATTATATATTCAAAAACAATCGGAGCAAATCTATGTACAAGTCAAACATTGGTCCAGTATTACATTAAAAACGTTTGGTTTTGACTTTACAACATTTCGCAAAGACAATGTGGAAATTGAAATGTGCAGACACAATTCAAAAATGATGGATTACATTATAACAGGTAGTAAATTCGACACAGATACTTGCAGAAGTGGATTCGGCTTCAAAGGTGAGATAGTACAGGCTGGATCGTCGCGTTCTGATGTTCTCTTTAATGAGACTAAATACAGACAAAAAGTAAAAAAACACTATGGTTTAGATGATAATAAAAAAATTCTACTATATGCACCGACATTTCGCTACAAACTAGGCGGTTCTAATATACGAGAGCCTTATGAAACAAATATTGATTACGAATTAATAATCGAAAAACTAGTCAATAAATTTTCTGATGAGTGGTGTGTTCTTTTGAGATTACATCCGTTAGTTTCACATGCAAGCAAATCAATAACATTATTGGATTATGTTATTGATGCCAGCGATTATTCAGACAGTCAAGAACTTGTTGCTGCTGCAGATATCATGATTACAGACTATTCAAGTATAATGTTTGAGCCTGCTTATGTTAGGAAGCCTGTATTTTTGTTTGCTCCAGATCGTAAGGAGTATATCAATGGTGAACGTAAGTTGCTAATTGATTATGACACTCTGCCATTCTCAATTGCGGAATCAAATGAAGAGTTAACCAATCATATTGAGAATTTTAATCGAGAAGAATATGTAATTAAAGTCGATGAATTTATGGAAAAGTACGGTGTTCATGAAGATGGACATGCTAGCGAGCGTTCAGCAAAATTTATACTGGATTTAATTGATGGTACAAGGAGTTAAGTGATATGCCTAAAATTTCTGTAATTATGCCGTCATTAAACGTGGCCAATTATATAGAACAATGTATGGAAAGCGTAATAAACCAAACATTAAGAGATATAGAAATTATTGCTGTAGATGCAGGATCAACAGACGGAACTCTTGAAATATTGGAAAAATATGAATCTACAGACAATAGAGTCCGTGTCATACACTCCTCTAAAAGAAGTTACGGCTACCAATTAAATCTGGGAATATCAATAGCTCATGGAAACTTTATTGGAGTTGTAGAAACAGATGACTATATAGAGTCAAATATGTATGAATCTTTATATAAGCAGGCTTTAAAATCAAAGGCAGATTATGTTAAGGGAGGGGCACTGAAATTTTTTGAAAAGAGCGAAGGAGAAACTTACAGCAGAAAAATAGAGGTTTTCACTGAAAAAGAATTTGCACATGATCAAGGCAGAATTTCTGTTAATCCGAGTGTAACACCTGAGCTTATTCTTAAAGATTATTACTTGTGGACAGGTATATATGAAAAGAATTTTATTAAATCTATAAAATTAAATGAAACTTCTGGGGCTGCTTATCAAGATATCGGTTTTCTTTTTCAAACATTTTGTAAAGCAAAAAAAGCAGTTTATCTAGATGAAATATTATATCATTATCGTCAGGATAATCCAGATGCTTCGGTATATAATCACAAAGCTTACCAATACTTAATTGATGAGTATCAATATGCAGATTTTTTGCTTCAAAATCAAGGACACATGTGGCGTACATTGAGCTACTGCAAACTGTTTCGTCAAACTAATCTACGAATAAGATTAATGGCAATTTCGGGAAGTGTTTGGGATTCCGCAATAATAAACCTGCAAGTTATTTCTGAACGATTGAAACAAGAAATATTTCAAAATAGTACAGCCCCTCAACAATTAACAAGTAATGAATGGTTAGAGTTGAATTTATTGATTAAAAATCCGATAGAACTATATGATTATCATGCGAAGATCGAAACTGAAAGGCGTAATGAATTTTCCTTTTTATTGAGCAAGTTGGCTGTTGCTCAACAAATTGTCGTTTTTGGATCGGGTTACTTAGGAGAATTCGTTCCGTTTTTGCTTGAATTAAATGAAATAGATACTATCGAAGCATACTGTGATAACAATTCTAACTTGTGGGGCAGTTATTTACATGGTAAGCCTATAATCTCACCGGAGCAATCTATTAGGGATTACCCACAGGCAGTATATATTGTTGCCAACAAGGCTCACCGTAAAGAAATAGAGAAACAATTAATAAGCATGGGTATTGCCGATGATCATATTCTTGCATATACCTTAGGTGTAGATAATTTATTATTAAGTAAAGCGTATTTAAAAAATTATTGATTTAATAATGATTTCAAATTTTTCAACGAACGGAGCTACGTTATGATTAACGGCATTCCTCATCCGTTAAATGAGATCGATGCGGATATAGGAGCATACATCCATTCGAATCCTGATAATAATTTTGTAGATGTTATTCGAAAAGATCAGCGTCTGGAGGTAGCACGCTACCTAAGCGATATTCCAAATAGTTTATTCGCATGGTACCCATTTGAGAGCACTTCGAACGTATTGGTGGTCGGAGGTTCATTTGGTGCTTTTTTAACGAACATATGCAGACGAACTCAAAACACTATTGTTGTGGAAAAGGACGGTTACCGTGCGTACTTTCTTCAGAAGCGTATGAAGGATATTATGAATCTCAGTGTAATACATTGCGATGTGATGGATTTTCAAAAAAAGGAATCCGAACAAGTCTTTGATTATATCATTTGGGCTATCGACGAAAGCGTTGATCGTTTACGTGAAAAAGACTATGAAGCTTATTTTTTAGCGATGAAAAGTATGCTTTCTCCAAACGGAAAGATCCTTGCTGTAATTCCCAATCGCTTTGGTGCTCGTTTTTTTTGTGGAGAAAGAGACGCCGAATCAGACTTGCCGTTTGAAGGAATTACTGATAATCACTCTGGTACGTATCGATTTACCCGTAGCGAACTCCTTCATTTTCTTGATGAGCTGAGTTTTAAATCTGTAAAGCTTTATTATCCTTTTCCTGACTATAGAAACCCTCAACTCATCTACACAGATGACCATCCGCCAACAGAGGATATTTCAGAACGTTTGAAGTCATATATCTCCAAAAACGAAGAGAGAGTCCTAAGCGAGAGAATCTTGTATCGTAAGCTCGCTCAAAATAATGTACTGACTACTTTTTCAAATTATTTTATTGCTGAGTGTAGTAACTATATGAATCACACTGATATACTATATTCTGCCATTTCTTCGGAAAGAAGTCGGGATAGAGCTTTTGCGACAGTGATCTGTAATGACGATAAGGTGAAAAAGATACCTATATATAATGAAGGGTTATCCGGGCTTGAAGAGTTGAGACAAAATGCAAAAGAGCAGCATGAGAGAAAAATACCCTCGCTTAATATTACAATTGAGAATGGCATGGCAGTTATGGATCGGATCAAGGCTCCGACATTATCAAACCATTTAAGAAAACTGATCAATGATCGTAATAGACAAGCAATCTTGAATTGCCTCGACATGTTATACAATCACATTCTTAACTCATCGGAGTATACCTTGGAGAATTCTTTTGCAATTATGGCTCCTCATGAGGACTGGGGACCTGTATTAAAGAAGGCCTATATTGAAATGATTCCAGTGAATTGTTTCTTTCTGGATGGGGAATTATTGTTTTTTGATCAGGAATATACCATGAATTATTGTCCGGCAGGATATGTGATGTTCCGGGCTGTACATGATATTTATAATTTTATGCCAGACATTGTTAAACTAATTCCACTTGAAGAAATGAAGGAGAAATATAAGTTAACAAGTCAATGGAATCTATATTTGAAAGCCGAAGACGAGTTGAGCAGAAAGATCGTAAATAAAGATATATATACAGGACGTTCAACATGGATGAATGATCCAGAGTATATTTTTAGAAGCAATAGGAGGACAATCAAATTGAGCAGTGACCGTTCAATTAAACTTTATGATTCCATTTCCGACCTAAACGATAAAAAGCTCATATTATTCGGCTCTGGTAAATATGCAGATTATTTTTTGGATAAGTATGGAGAACAGTATGCAATAGAATTAATAGTGGATAACAATCCCGATTTATGGGGAACTGTCAAACGAGGAATTCCTGTTAAATCCCCCGATGAAGCTGGTCGATTTATATATGGAACATATCGAATTGTTATAGCTGTTGCAAACTATCAACCAATTGTTGAGCAATTAAATGCTATGGGTATTTATGAGGATAGTTATCGTATCTATCAGAAAAGTATGGATGACTTATTGCCATTTTCTATCGCGGATACCCAATCTGACGGGAAATTTAATATAGGATATGTAACAGGAGCGTTTGACTTGTTTCATATTGGTCATCTTAATCTCTTGAAAAGATGCAAGGAGCGTAGTCATTACTTGATTGCAGGCGTCTTAACAGACGAAATTATTGAAAACGAGAAATTCAAGACTCCGTTCATTCCATTTGAAGAGCGTATTGAGATTGTTAAGCAATGCAAATATGTAGATAGAGTTATTCCGATTGATAAGAACAATACCAATAAAATTGATGCTTGGAAAGAGCTTCGTTTCGGTTGTTTGTTTTCGGGAAGCGACCATGAGCTTCATTGGACGAAGCTTCAATCGCAACTTCGTAGTCTAGGATCGGACTTAGAGTTTTTCCCATATACACAGAGTACAAGTTCCTCTATACTGCAAAAAGCAATAAGGCAACAAATCGCAGGTAAGACTCCGTCCTGATGAGGCTATTAGCCCTAGTGAAGTAGGGATGAGTAGCTAGCTATACGAGTTTAATAAGGCGGTGATTTTTATGAAGTATGACTATCTGATTGTTGGTGCTGGCCCCTTTGGTGCAGTATTTGCTTATGAAGCCACAAAGTGTAATAAAACATGTTTAGTTATTGATAAAAGAGATCATATCGGTGGAAATGTGTACACAGAACAAGTGGAAGGTATTAACGTTCATAAATATGGTGCACATATCTTTCATACTAACGATAAGGAAGTATGGGACTATATTAATCTTTTTGCAACATTTAATCGCTATACGAATTCGCCATTAGCCAATTTTAATGGAGAGATTTACAATCTGCCTTTTAATATGAATACATTCTATCGGTTATGGGGAGTTGCTGATCCGTTAGAAGCTGAAAAGATAATAGAGCAGCAACGATTGAAATGTGACGAGCCTAAGAATCTAGAAGAGCAGGCGTTATCCTTGGTTGGCCGTGATATTTATGAAAAGCTGATTAAAGGTTATACGGAAAAACAATGGGGGCGTGCTTGCAAGGATTTGCCCGCGTTCATAATTAAGCGCTTGCCCGTTCGTTTTACATGGGATAACAACTATTTTAACGATCAGTATCAAGGAATACCTATGGGTGGATATACACCAATCATTGAAAAGTTACTGGAAGGTAGCGAAATTAGATTGAATACGGACTATTTTACACAAAGAGAATACTTCGAAGGCATTGCTACAAAGACAGTATACACGGGTATGCTTGATGAGTTCTATAATTATCGATTCGGTGCACTTGAGTATCGTACACTTCATTTTGAATCAGACATATTGAATCAACCTAATTTCCAAGGTAATGCCGTTGTGAATTACACAGATGAGACCACACCCTTTACCCGCATTATTGAACACAAGCACTTTGAGTTTGGTACTCAGCCTAAAACTATAGTTACACGCGAGTATTCCAAAGAGTATAAACCGGGAGACGAGCCTTATTATCCGGTTAATAATCAAAAAAATAATGTAAGTTATTTAAATTATAAGAAGCTGGCTGATCAAGAAGAAGATGTGATTTTTGGTGGCAGGTTAGCTGAATATAAATACTATGACATGTGGCAGATCGTTAGGAATGCTCTGGATACGGTAAGAAAAGAATTAAACGAGGTTTAGAGCTCAACGTTTCGAATAGTACTAGGGGAGTGGATTTCTTGGAGATATCATTAACGGGGGTTGCGGGACTGAAGATAAGAGCCGGTGATGGTTTGCAAGAGTTAGGACATCCTGAAATGCTGAGCACACCTTTTTTTTATATGGCCGCGCCTGGAGACAAATTGCTGCTAAAGGATTGCGAGTATAAATTCAATGTGGCTACTTATGCAGCAGACGTACAGGATCGTTGGATATATACGTATGATTATGCACCGGATGAGAGCTGGACCGTTTACCAAAAAGATTTGAGTGGTAGCAGTTATAGACAAGAAAATTACGAGTTTACGGAACACGTTTATTTTCGTGTGTGTCTTAGGAAAACGAATGGGGCAAATTTCGAAAATTTTGAGGATATCAATCGTATCCTTTCTTTTATAAAAACGGAGATTACTCCACCTGAAACAAAAATGTGGATCAACAATGAAGTTGAACGTGTTTCAAAGTCTGTTAACAATGTAAGGGGAGAAGGGGATATTCCCTTCCTATTACTGACTGATACACACTATACGGTAAATGGTACTTGGAACGACACTTCTGCCTCGATCCAACAACTACATGCAGCCTTAGGCCTCAGAGGGATTATTCACCTCGGAGATTTCACGGATGGCATGACTTCTCGTGAAGTGAGTCGTCATTATGTAGAACAAGTTCTTGGAGACTTGAAGAAGAATGAGATACCTTTATGGGTGACACTAGGGAATCATGACACAAATTATTTTGGGAATAATCCCGAGCCCTTTTCAATTGAAGAACAATGTGATCTTTATTTAGGCCGAAATGAGCCACGTTATTCCGTTGATTTTGAGCATCCCAAACTCCGATTTATATTTTTAGATTCGTTTGACCCCAATGAGACGTTGCGTTACGGATATAACGAAGCGTGCATTCAATGGCTAAAGACACAACTAGATCATACACCGGAAGATTGGAAAACGATCATTTTTTCACATCTTACACCTACTAGACGATTACAGTATTGGGCTAAAGAAATACGAGGCGAGAAAGAGCTAATGGATCTATTAAAATCTAATGCGAATCAAATTTTAGCTTTTATTAATGGGCATAACCATGGTGATTTTCTTGATAATGAGGAAGGTTTCCCTATTATATCCATAGTGAACTCTAAGTGTGAAGCATTTCTGGAATATAAGCCGACTGGCTTCATCACCCCTGATCGAAAACTCGGTAATGCTTCACAAGAAGCTATTGATATCATGCTAGTCAATCCAGAGCAACAGCAGATCCAATTTGTAAGGTTTGGTGCAGGTAAAGATAGGATTGTTGCACATGGAAAGGCAGAGTGGACTAAATGAAAATATGGGGCCATCGTGGAGCTTATTCTTCTGCACCAGAGAATACACTCATTGGTTTTCAAGTTGCAGCCCAACTGGGGATTAATGGAGTAGAACTCGACATCCAGCTTACCAAGGATAACGAGGTTGTTGTCATTCATGACGAAACCGTTGATCGAACTAGCGATGGAAGGGGATGGGTAAAGGACTATACTCTATCTGAAATTAAAAAGTTGAATTTCAATAAATGTCAGAGAAGCAAGCCACTCTTTATGGAAATACCAACACTAGCAGAAGTATTGAAATTATTGTACCCGACAGGATTGACTATTAATATTGAGCTGAAAACAGGCATCATTTATTATAATGACATTGAGCGTATTTCATTAAAACTTGTTGAGAATTACAGCATGTGTGACAGAATAGTATGGTCGTCATTTAATCACTACTCGGTCCAAAAAATAAAACAGCTTGAACCTTTAAGTAGGACAGCGTTGTTATGTGGCGGAGGAGTATTAGTTACAGGAGAACAATGCGAAAAAGTTGGCGCAGAAGCATTGCACCCGAGTGTTCATATGCTACATCATCCATCGCTTGTGAAAGATTGCCACGAACGGGGAATACTAATCCGTCCTTGGACTGTAATAAACAATGAAGAACTACAGCTTGCACGGGATTTAGGTGTAGACGCAGTAATAGTTAATAGAATTGATTGGGCGAAGGATGTTTTAACACATGGAAAATGATAAGCAACCCGATAAGAAAAAAAAGGGGCCACTTTCCCGAGAAGATTTAAGAGCAGTTCAGCTTGTCCAGCTTGAAATGTTAGAGGAAGTGGACAGAATCTGTCGATTGCATCACATTAATTATACGATGATTGGAGGTACCATGCTTGGTGCCATCCGTCATAAGGGTTACATACCTTGGGATGATGATGCAGATATTGGTTTGCTCCGGAAAGAATATGAGAAGTTTCGCAAAATTTGTGAGACAGAATTAGACCATGATCGTTTTTATTTTCAAGATATGAGGACAACCCCAGGATACAGATGGGGATATGGAAAAATCAGACGTAAAAACACTTATTTTTTAAGGGAAGGACAATCCCATATGCCTTATGAGTCGGGTATTTTTATTGATATTTTTCCATTTGATAATGTACCTGACGGGAAGTTTGCTGCAAAATTGCACAATCTTCACTGTAAGATAATCCGTAAAATATTGTGGTCAGAAGTAGGCAAGCTAACAGAAAAAAATCTAATCCTCCGCTGGATCTATAAATTAATTAACAAAATACCACTTAATTACGTAGCTAATCATTTAGAGCATTTCTCAGAGAGCACTAACCGGAGAAATTATGACCGTGTAAGAGTGATAACCTTTCCCTCACCAGATGAGATAAGTGAGGGCAGGCGTGAGTGGTATGAAAAAACGACAATCTATAAATTTGAGAATCTCAATTTATCAGGTATGAATAGTGCAGCTATATATTTAAAACACAAATATGGGGATGATTATTTATCAATTCCTCCCGAAAGCAAAAGAAAGTCACATCCTGTTTCATACTATAAACTTTTAGATTAGGAAGGTGCAGGAACATCATGGAGAGAGCAATTATATATGGTGCAGGTGCCACAGGAATGTCTGTATATGAGCAGATTAAGAAAAAGGGGCTTTCTTGTTTGGCTTTTATTGATAACGATGTAAGTTTACAAGGAAAAACTATCAATGGAATCCCAATTATTTCCCCAGAAGATATTGTCAACTTTGATTATGATAAAATCTATATTGGTACAATTATGGATATTGAATTATTAAAGCTAAAACTTATAAGCATGGGTGTAAATGAAACTCAAATCGACGATAGTTTAGTATCGCTTTCGTATAAGGCTCGAATCGCTTTTTTGAAGTCACAAGCTGAGATATTTAAAGACAGAGGACTAGTAGGCTCCTGTGCGGAGTGTGGCGTGTTGAGTGGTTCTTTCGCGAAAGTAATTAATGAAACGTTTCCTAATCAGTCTTTATATCTGTTTGATACCTTTGAAGGATTTGACCAAAGGGATATAGGAGTAGAATTAACAAACGGTTTTTCCAGTTCGTTAGCGGGTACATTCGGCGGACTTACATCTCTTGAATCTGTAATGAAATCTATGCCTATACCGAATAAAATAATTATTAAAAAGGGATATTTTCCAGAAACTATTGAAGGAATTGAAGATACATTCTTATTTGTAAATTTGGACTTTGATTTATATAAACCAACTTTAGCAGGGTTGGAGTTTTTCTATCAAAATCTCGTGAATGGTGGAATTGTACTGGTCCATGATTACTTTTCCACACGTTTTAAAGGAGTTAAACAAGCAGTTGATGAGTTTTGTGATAAAAATTCTATATTTCCCATTGCTATCGGTGATAATTCCAGTGTAGCAATTATAAAGGGTATTCATTAAAATTTAATTTAGTTAAGTTAGACTATTAAGTCGTATTAGATAAACTTATTCCTTATTTAGGAGATTAATTAGTGAATAAACTTAATGATTTGCAAGTCGTTGAACTGGATATCCTTAGAGAATTCATGAAGGTTGCACAGCGTGAAGAGCTAACGTGGTTCGCCATGTTTGGAACTCTTCTCGGTGCAGTGCGTCATAAAGGATTCATCCCGTGGGACGACGATGTAGATATTGCTTTGCCACGTAAAGAATATGATCGTCTTCGGCTTTCACAAAACTGGTTTGATGAACCTTATTTCTTGCAAACGCCTCAAAATGACCCGGCTGCCGCTCCACATTTTATGAGGCTGAGAAGAAGTGATACGACGGTTCTCTCAGGCTTTCCTAACGGTTATACACGTGGTGGTCACATGGGAGCCTACATTGATATTCTTCCTCTGGATGATATGCCAGGTGGCGATGTCGCAAAGCGTGTTCAAGAAACTGTACTTAAGATGCAAGTTCAGTTATATGCTTCAGCTGCTCTTGATGAATGTCAGGGTGAAGAGATGTCACCGGGTAAAGAGGAATTTTGTTATGCTGCCGGCGGAATAGCTGGTCAATACGATTTTATAGTAGATCGTTATGAACGTTTCTGTTCAAAATATGAAAATCAATTATATTATGCCGTTCCCGTAGTAATGGGTGAGCATGGCAGAAGAGTATACGACAAGCAGTGGTTTTCAAAGAGCATAGAGTTAAATTTTGAAGATTTAATAATTCCAGTGCCTGTGGGCTATAAGGAAATACTTATTGCATCTTATCCTGGGGGATTATACGAGCCAGATGCCAGGGAGCGCAAACCGAAGCATATTGATCATAGTATTGTGGATATGGGCCGGTCTTACAAAGAATATGTTCGTCCCTATACTGACATGCTGCGCGATATTAAAAATAAAAAAGTATATATCTTCGGTGCTGGCGATAGCTTGCGGATATGGATGGAGCGTTACAGCAAAGGATTGAATGTGGTATGCGCTTTTGATAACCGTAAAGCCGCATGGGGGAGTGTAGCATATGGTGTACCAGTACGGTCTCCTTCCGAATTATGTGCGTTAATGGATGAGAATTCACGGCTGATTATTGCAAGTATCTATCATAAAGAAATAGCCGAGCAGCTTGAAGAAATGAATATATCTGATTACTATTTTTTTATAGATGGCTTAAAATATTAGAAATTGGAATAAGGATTATAAAAAAACTGCACCTCCAATTGGTAGTTGTGTCTAACAATTGGGGTGCAGTTCATATCCTTGGCGCGGTTTTTGCCATAAGTATTAATATACCTTCACGTTTATTCCAAGCACAGACTTGTTCTGCACCGAATTACCAGATAAATATACTTTTTTCAGCTTGGGCAGCTTGCTTAAGGTCTCCGCATCGGAAATGGCATTGTTTTCGAGATGGAGTTCTTCAATGGCTTGCCAGTTGCTCATAAAATCAAGCGAAGCCAGGTTACTGTCTTGTATGGTAAAGGAACGAAGAGCGGATAGCTTGGAAAAGTAAGGCATCATCTGATCCACTTCACTGACAGATGCATTTTTTATGCTAAAATAGGGCTCCTCCAGGGTTAAATGTTCAAGCACCTTGTTCTCCGCTCCTGCCTTTTGTTCGAAATTCAGCCTGCACTCCGAGCATACTAGCGATTTTACCTGCTTCAAGCGAAATAACGCATCACTTTCACTGTACAATGATGAATCATTAATGTTTAGTTTTTGTAAGCGAGATAAACTGTTCAGCGAGCTGAGTTGAGTGATTTCACTGATTTCCCAGAGGGAGAGTTGTTCCAGCTTTGGAAATTTGCCTAGGGCAGCCAGATTTAACTCCCCGCTTCCGCCTCGAAGCGCCAGGCTAGTTGCGGCCGGTGCCTTCAGCCCGGAGAGGAAGGAGCCAGGGATTTCTACCCTTCCTGCATTGGGTAATGTCAGTGCTTCTGCATTCTCGTAATAACCGGACAACGTTAATTCCCGCAATGAGGATAGACTATTTATGGCCTTTACCGAGCTGAGCTTGCTTAACGAAGCCAGGCGCAGTTTGGTAATCGAGGTTTTACCGGCTAACGGTTTCAAACTGGAAAAGTTTAAACTCTCGATGTCTAGCTTCTGTAGAGCAGGCATATTTTGCACAAAGTCGATAGACTTTACGTTGTTCAAATAGGAAAGCTGAAGTTCTTGCAGCTGGGTTAAGGCATATAAAGGCTGCAAGTCTGTGGCTTCACTGTAGTTGATGGATAAGGATGTCAGCCCGGTCATGGATGACAACCATCCCAGTTCATTGACAAAAGTGAGCGACAAAGACTTGAGAGGCAGTTTATTTATCAAGTGAAAATCCGTTATAGACTCATCGACATAGGTAATCGATAGAGAGTTCAGGTTAGGAAATTCCAGCAGTAGGGCTAATTCCTGATTGCTACGAAGCTGGGTAGTCAGGTGCGTAATTTTAGACTTGTCACCAAAGTAGCTGGAAAACGAATTAAAGGATTCGTTAAAAGCGCCACCATAGCTTTTCAGTCCAGACATATGAGCAAACGTGGTTTGATCCGTCTGGGCAATTTCATAGGTTCCCGTCAGATCGAGTGCCGTCAGTCCCGTAAAGGCTTCAAAATCTCGCTGGTCAATCTCCTGTGTGTTCAATTTCTTGTCCTGAGTAACATAAGTGATCTTCTCAGCCTTTTCATCGCTGAAGGGATCGGAGAAGCTATAGGTAAACTGCCATTGGTCACTATCCAGATAATCTACGGTCAGATAGCGCACACGAGCGAGTTCCTCTTCTGTCGGCGAGGCAGATCCTTTATCAAAGATGTCCCGTAAAAAGGAGAGCAGAACCTCGCTTTCCGGCATCTTGCGTACAGGCAGATTAGCTTCTGTTTTTTGAAGCGTGGAACTCGTACTGGAGTAAAAATAAGCACCGATGGCACCCGATAGGATTAACATCAGTATCAGTAATAGCCTTACGGAGACGTTTGGCTTCGGCGCTGCCTTAGGAGGCGTTCCGTGGTAATGATTAATGGTTTGGTCTACATAATAGACATGGTTTTGCTTCAATAAAAGCTCTGTTTCACAATACGGACATTTTAAAACTTGCCCCTCCTTGTATTCAATTCTTCCGTTGCAATTGGGACAGTTTAACGGAATAAATGCCACGGATGCCTCCCCCTTCATGATGATGTTTGTAAGATCATACTGAACTGTTATCTGATTTTATTTAGAGCTTATGTTTGATGAGTCCTTTCCTAGTGACTACTGATGTAGCGTGACTGGCTCACACTATAGTTTATCGTTCTGAAGTGTTACGTTCAATAAGATAACGAAGTTTCACATAGAGAAAGAGCAGGGGGGACCTGCTCCTTTGTGGTCTATTTTTTTATTTAAACGGGGATAGTTATTATGATGATAGCCATCATTTAATAGTCCACTAAGCAATGGATGTGATTGGATGTTTAACATGTACAGGATAGAGGTTATCGCCATGGGTTTTTACAAAAAGACCTTCGTTGGTCAGCGTACTTTTTAATTCCATATCTTTATTTTCATCCGGTGTAAAATGAAACGTTACCTTCTCGGTATCTGCATCAGCAATTTTATTCAGAATATCTTTCATATTGTTTTCATTTAAGCTGACAACATCGAAGAGGTTGATATTGCTGTTTTCCTTCTGATAAATGACAATGACCTTTTCGTTTTCCAAATAATAAATATCATCATTAAACACATTCAAGCAATAAAACATGAAAATGCCGGGAGTGTGGTGGGTAGCCAACCGCTTGGAAACAGGCAGTCGTTGCGACGCGAATTGCCTAATAAGATGTAAATCCTCTGCGTCAGTTACATCTAGTTTCCGCAGGTTTGCAGATTCTAATGGGTTAGCTGAACAATGAAAGTCGATTGAAAATAAATGTTCTTCTAAGGGTTTGAACCCAAACTTAGGGTAGAAATCAAGAACGGAGTCATTGGCGAAGAGGTACATGAGGTCGTACTTGTTCTCGTATTCCTCCAAAATCTTGTTCATTAAACGTGCAGATAGTCCTTTCCCGCGGTAGTCGGGATGTGTCATCACCGTTCCGATTTGAATTGCTTTTTTCTTCTCTCCGTGGATAATCAGTTCAAGTATATTGACAGATGCGTTGGCAACAACCTGATTTCCATCTATAAACGAAAAAGGGATGTATCCTTCGCCCCAGCAACCATGTTGGTACCATTTTTCGAAATGGATATCAAACGTACTCGCAGCGAGTTCGAAAAAACTGTTCCGAAGTGTGTCATTGTTTTTATAATTCTTCATAAAGATTAATTCCTGCATGGTAGGTTCTCCTTAACATTTTCCTTTATGTATATTAATAGGTGCAATTTCACTTACATTTCTACCAGATATTATTCAGCAATAGTTTCTAAATTCCTTCTTTTAACTGATAGAGATATTCAACAACTTTGAAGAAGCGTTAGAACTTCCTGTTTGTAATCACAAAAATCTCAGGCCTTTATGCATGACCAGGTATGTTATAGTGAGGGGGAGTCACTACCATTACATAACAGGTGGGATGTAAGATGTTCTTTTTTGTTATATTACTCGTGTGTTTTATTGTATTTCTGCTACTTACATCGTTCTTCAACAGGAAACATAAAGTGCTGATCTCGTTCGCCAGTGCTCTTGTGGTGAGCATGCTACTTCAGGTGTTGGAGCAATTTTATCTGAGCAGTATTTTGGTGGCAGCGTTTTTGGTGTATTTTATTATTGGAAATATCAGCACGTTCAAAAGTAACCAGTTGAAGCTCAGCTTAGCGATATTATTCAGTACATCAATTGTAACGCTCGTCCTTTCTTTTACATACTTTAATCAAAAGATAGCTCCACCAGATGCCGAGATTCTTAGAGTCATGTTTATCTATTATCCGTTGCTTATTATATTCATCGCGTGTTATGCCTATATGCTTCTTAACCTGTTTAATTTTAAAATATTGCAGGCAACCAATCCGCTCCTGTATATCTTGAATAAAGTTCGTGCGTGGCGGCGGATGATGTACATGTTCTGGATTATTTCACGCAAAGGTTTGGCTCATTTGATTCAGCAGGATCATGCCAAACTGCCATATGTTATTGCTGAGGTACTGGATAGCATGGGTGGTGTATTCGTGAAGTTTGCCCAAGTTTTATCGACCAAAAAGGACATGTTACCTGCAAACTACATCCAAGCCTTCTCCAGTTTACATGATCAGGTGAAACCGCTAAGCCCACAGGAGCTGAAAGCGATTATCGACACCAAGATCGGCAATATGGATGAAACGTATGAATCCTTTGGCATGGAACCCATCGCAGCCGCTTCGATTGGACAAGTTCATCTGGCGAAGCTGAAATTGGCGGGAGAGAAGGTTGTTGTCAAAATTTTAAGACCTGATGTGAAGCAGAAAATGACGGTCGATTTGGATATTTTAATCCAGTTTGTATCATGGCTATCCGAGCGCTCTGTCAAAATCAAAAGCCTTGGATTAATTCAGCTTGCTGAAGGGTTCAAACAGAATTTGATCGAGGAAACGGATTTTGATATCGAAGCCTTGAATACGAATCTGATTCGCAAAGCATTCGAAGAACACAACATTCGTATCCGTGTCCCCGAAATCTATTCGGAGTATTCGACAAAACAGATTTTAACTATGGAATATATCGAAGGAACCAGCTTCACGAGAGCGGTGACAAGCGATGTTTCGGAGAGGGTCATGCACGCATTTTTGGATCAAATTCTAGTGATAGGTATCTTTCATGCAGACCCGCACCCCGGAAATCTGATGCTGACCGTTGATGGAGAGGTTGCGCTGATCGACTTCGGTTCAGTGGGCTACTTAACGGATGAAGAACGAGGTGGGATGTTAAGCTTCCTGATGGGATACAGCAGTCGAGATACGAAAGAGATGGCGGATGGTTTGACACGAGTTTGTGAGGATGGGCATTTGCTGGATGAAAAGTTGATTGAACAGCGTCTGAGCCGACTTTTGTCCGAAGCGTCTTTCTCACCTGACCCGACAAGTGTCATGATGAAACGAATGATGTCCATGATCACAGAGATGGGGATGTCATTAAAACCTACGATTGCCGGAGCATTCAGAGCCATCATTACGTTGGATGGCACGCTCTCATCTGTAGATGATACGTACTCTTTATCCGCAACCAGTCAATCTTACGCAACTTATATGGATAAAGGACAAGTAGTCAAAGAGCGTTTGACAAAGGTCAAAGAGCAGATTACGGACTACATTCCGAAGTTATTGGAACTGCCTATTCTGAAGGAAAATAAAATTACGATTGCCCGTGAGGAAAATCATTCACTACATGATTTTATGGGCACATTGACAGTGGGTATATTCACGGTAATCTGTATGGTCGTCATGCTTGCTAGCTTTGTGGTGCAGGGGGAAGCGATGCGATTTTTACTTGCTCCGTTATCCATATCTGGTTTTGGCGTAGGCATGATCATATTGATCGTGGCTGTAATTAAACAGTTGAAACCGAAGGTGTAGGAGACGATGGATAGGCTTGAACGCAATCGAAATGAAGATGGCTCTTTAAAGAATCCTAATGCCTCACATAAGTATCCCCGCGAAAAGTGGTTAGTAACTTGTTAATCCTGTATCGATGGCGTTCTATATATAAATGCCATAAAAAAACAGGTCATCTTATAGATGACCTGTTTTTTGTGCGTAATCGGACATCACGTAAAGATATGTTAACTTCACATGAACCCGTTAATCTACAGTAAAATGTACCACAGCACTGTACAACATTTTGTTCCGAACAGGATCAAACGTAACTTGATGCTGAACTAACTTTACACGTAAAAGGAGGGCTTTGTTCACGCCCATTCGTTCATCGATCGCTCGTTCCAGTTCCTGAAAGTCATAAGCTTGAAGGCATTCAACCTTGTCCTTCATGATATCTAATGAAATTTCCATATGTGATGTAGACCTCCACTTTATATGAATGTTAATAATGAGCTACCCGAGTTTCATTGTAGTTGAGCCTCTGGGGATCAGCAAGTGAAAACCAGTGAAGCTGAATGTGATTATTTTATTTTAGATAAATTCATTTTGGGAGGAATGGTTCCGAGCATTCTTGCGATTTTCGTAATCTGTCCTCGATGATGAAATTCATGGGTGGTGCAATGGGTGAAAAGCCATAATTCGCTTAATTCAGCGGTTTCACTCATCCAACTGGCTTGAATGTCTGCGTCCCAATTGTCTTTGAAATGATGAAGAAATTCATCTACCAGTAAATCTGTCTTCTCGAATAATGCACGCATTTCCTGTACGTCTCTGATGGATTCCGGCTTTAGCTTGGGAATGCTTTGTCCAAGACCACGAACACCTAGCCATACACGATAACAATCCGAGACATGAACATGCAGGTTGCGGATGGATTCCCCACCTAATGCATCAATCGTTTGCGAGTAAGCTGCAGGGGGCATCGTCTCACACATTTGGAAGAGGGACTCTCTCGTTCGTTTAATCATTTCATATTGATTCGTTAGTATATTCATTTTCATTAATCTCCTTTATAAGCGAATAACGATTCGCTTTTTTAATTAAAGACTAAAAGTGTCTATAATATCTTTATTATATATTAATGTCAAATATTTTCAAGTTTACAGGAGAAGTATGCTTCGTTCAGGGGTGTGATATAATTGAGCTACAACTGATTGGCTATTTCGGGATAAATAATTTCCCTAGTATGTATAGAGAGGTTTTGGATATGACGAAAGACAATTTTTGGCGTGAATTGCCACGACCATTTTTTATACTTGCGCCGATGGAAGATGTGACCGATGTGGTGTTTCGGCATGTCGTCAGTGAGGCGGGCAGACCGGATGTGTTTTTTACCGAGTTTGCGAATACGGAAAGTTATTGTCACCCGGAGGGCAACAAAAGTGTGCGCGGGCGGTTAACGTTTACCGAAGATGAGCAGCCGATCGTGGCGCATATTTGGGGAGACAAGCCGGAGTTTTTCCGTGAGATGAGCATTGGCATGGCGAAGGAAGGTTTCAAAGGCATCGATATTAATATGGGCTGTCCTGTAGCGAATGTAGCGGAAAATGGCAAAGGAAGCGGCTTGATCTGCAGGCCAGCTCTTGCCGCGGAGATTATCCAGGCGGCAAAAGCCGGAGGCTTGCCGGTCAGCGTCAAAACAAGACTTGGTTTCACCGAGGTCGATGAATGGCGCGACTGGTTAACTCATATTTTGCAGCAAGACATCGTAAATCTGTCCATTCACCTGCGCACAAGAGAGGAAATGAGCAAGGTGGATGCCCACTGGGAATTGATTCCCGAGATCAAAAAACTGCGGGATGAAATCGCACCGAATACACTGCTAACCATTAATGGGGATATTCTCGACCGTGAAGCTGGACTGAAGCTGGCAGAGCAATATGGTGTGGACGGCATAATGATTGGACGGGGCATATTCCAAAATCCGTTTGCATTTGAGAAGGAGCCGCGTGAGCACACGACGGAAGAGTTCCTTCATCTGCTTCGGCTGCATCTGGATCTGCATGATCAATACTCGGAGCTGGAACCTCGTTCGTTCAGTCCTTTGGCGCGTTTTTTCAAAATATACGTTCGTGGATTCCGCGGTGCAAGTGAGCTAAGAGGTAACCTGATGAATGCTAAAACAACCGCTAAAGTACGTGATTTGTTGGACGAATTTGCAAGGAATGATCAGTCAGTTACAGAGGGGAACAGCATATAAAATAGTTGCATGATCACAGTAAAGTTCTGTTAAGTGAATCCTCGATACAAAATGGAACTGCTTGATCGCTATTTCAGAATGATGATGGCTGCTTGTATGCAAGATAACCATGTCTAAATGAACAGATATCTAACTTCTATAAGCTCTATAAATCGCTCAAGTGGAACCATCGCTTGGGCTTTTTATATGGTTTAACCATTTGACATGAGACCTTACATCTGCCTTCTGCAGCTTGGAATAAGCTGATATAATGAACCGGATAGGCTGATCCCACGTGCCTTTACGCTAGGATATGAAACGGAGTAGATGGTTAGATGAGAAGAATGCTCGTGGCATTGGTTGCGGTTAGTCTTGGTTGTTATCTTTTGTTATTTGGATTACAGGAAGCAACGGAGAATAAAGGCATGAAGCCAGAGCCATCCAAGAATGGAATTCTGGATATGACCACATGGAATTTTAATTCCGATGAAGTAGCACCACTGGACGGGCAATGGGAATTTTACTGGAATGAACTACTGAGTCCAGGAGTTCACCCCGTTTCAAGTGCACAATTCATTCATGTACCCGGATTTTGGAGACATACAGCACAAGATGGGACTCTTCAGGCCAAGGGTGGTGGAACCTACCGTTTGAAGGTGAAGCTGGAGCCTTCTTCGAGGGTATATGGTCTAAGAATTTCGAACATCCGAATGGCGAGTACCGTTTATGTAAATGGCGAGAAGGTGGGAGAGAGCGGTGTCCCGACTTTAGATCAACATACATATGAATATGTGAACAGGCCGTATAATGCCTTTTTTACAGTACAAGGGGATACGGCAGAGATTTTGATTCATGTAGCCAATTTTGAAAATACGCAAGGCGGCATTCCCTATAGCCTTTACTTTGGAAGTGCGCAGGGCATTCAAGCTTTTAACATCAATACAACCGTCCTTAATTTAACGCTAATTGTATCCCTGCTGATGCTGGGATGTTATCAATTAAGTGTATACATTATTCGCAAAAAAGAACAAGGTCTTCTCTATTTCGGGTTAAGCTGTATTGTAATCGCATGGTCCTTTGCCAGTAACGGCGAACGGATTATCGTAGAATACTTTGATCTGCCCACCGAGTTTTATTATAAAATTCAGGCCATATCGTTATATCTTTCTTTAATTACGATGGTGATGTTTATCCAATCCATGTGCGAAGGACTGATTGCTCGCTGGTTTACCAGAAGCCTTGTATATGGGATGGCGTTGTATATCGCCTTTGTTCTTGTTACCCCGTTTCAATGGTATTCCGACTTCAATATCATCGCCAGCACCTTTCAACTTGGGGCTTACGTCATTATAATTGGTGTTCTGCTCTATTCCTACCGGAAGGGACGATATGGCGAGTTCAGAAAAAAAAGTCTGGCGCTCTTTATCATGGCCTTATGTAGCTACCTGGTGGGTCTATTCGATTACGCTCTATATTTGAGCAGCCTGACGACAAGTTACCAATTGGGGTATTACGCGATTTTAGCTTTTTGTTTCTTGGCATCCTTCATTATGTCTTACCGCTTTTCTGAAGCGTATAACACTATCGAGAATATGGCAGCCAAGCTTCAAAAGGCGGACAAGCAGAAGGATGAGTTTCTGCTTCAGACTTCGCACGAGTTCCAAACACCACTGCACGGCATCATCAATTTGTCCCAGAACATGCTGGAGGCAGGCGCAGAAGAGCTGAACGACATTCAGATGCAAAATCTGTCCTTAATCCGGGATACGTCCAGAAGGTTGTCCGCGCTGGTTCATGATATTTTGGATATGGAGAAAATTAAACGTAACGAATTGACTGTCCTTCCTGCAAAAGTGGATGTACGCGTCACGGTATCTCTCGTGTTCCATTTGTTCGAATATCTCATTACAGGGAAAAAAATTAGGCTGGTTAACGCCGTACCGGATAGGCTGCCTCTCGTTTCTGCAGATGAGAACAGGTTGAAACAGATCATCTACAACCTGGTGGGCAATGCGGCCAAGTTCACTCAGGAAGGCGTCATCACCGTGAGTGCCCGGGTAACAGCAGATCGAGTGACCATTTTGATTGAGGACAGCGGTGTGGGAATTGCCAGGTCGGAATGGGATACGATCTTTCAACCTTTCGAGCAAGCCCACTCCCCGTATGAGTATAGTGGAACGGGCTTGGGATTGTTTATTTGCAAGAAGCTGCTGCATCTGATGGATGGAGACATTTATATTGATTGGTCCGAGCAGGGCAAAGGAACAGGGATTGCTTTTACACTCCCGCTAGCGGATGAGAATGGGGATGGCAGTACGGAAGCTGCTGCGACTTATGAGAATGATATACTAGAGCAGAAGCAGATCTCAGCAGTTACATCCATTCCAGAACATTCGGTTAATCAGTCTCCGTCTGTTGAAAGTAGGTTCACTATATTGGCAGTGGATGATGAAACCTCGAATCTCCATGTTTTGTCCCGGTTGTTCGCGAGTGAACCTTATCATATATTATGGGCAAATAACGGAGTAGAGGCACTGGAGTTGCTTCATAGCCGCTCGGATATCGACTTAGTTCTACTGGATGTGATGATGCCCAGAATGTCCGGGTTTGAGGTCTGCAGAGAGATACGAAAGCAGTTCAGTCTGTTTGAGCTTCCAATTATTTTACTGACGGTGCTTCATTCTTCCAGCGATATTGAGGGAGGGTTAAAGGCGGGAGCGAACGATTTTATAGTCAAACCCTTTGACGCTTCCGAAATAAGAGCCAGAACAGAAACGCTACTACGGTTAAAGACGTCCGTTGAGGATGCCATGAGGTCAGAGCTTGATTTTCTCCAGTCACAGATTAAGCCGCACTTTTTGTTTAATTCATTGAATTCCATTATGGCTTTATGCCGTATAGATCCGATACAAGCAGAGAATCTCATTACACATCTTAGTCATTATTTAAGAAGGAGCTTTGATCCCAGACCGGATCGTTATGTGTCGCTACGAGACGAGCTTCAGCTGGTTGAGGCCTATGTGGCGATTGAACAAGCCCGATTCGAGGATCGACTGACGGTTATATATGATGTACAGCCAGCAACGCTGGAGAAAAAAATCCTTCCGTTAACGATACAGCCTTTGGTGGAGAATGCGATCCGGCACGGTGTCATGAGAAGGGTCGTTGGAGGAACGGTTCGTTTGTCCATTACTCTGCATGAGGATACGGTTCAGATCGAAGTATGGGATGATGGCGTCGGCATGACCCCGGATCAATTACAACAATTATGGGTAGCGAGTAACTCTTCATCTCAACGAAGGGGAGTAGGTCTGATGAATATCCGCCGGAGATTGGCACACTTCTGTAAAGAAGAAATAAAGGTGACGAGTGTAGAAGGAGAATGGACTAGCGTCAGATTTCAGTTCAAAATATAAACTCGTGTACTGTGAAGAGAGGGGAATGATATTCATGAGAGTTGTCATCGTGGATGATGAGCGACTGGCTATTATGCGGCTGCAACACATCCTGGAGGGCATCGAGGAAGTGGAGGTCGTCGGCACATACACGAATTATATGGAGTTGCTGAATGATTTCCCCCGTCTGCAACCGGATGCAGCTTTTTTGGATATTGATATGCCCGGTATGAACGGTCTGGAACTGGCTGCTAACTTGCAGGGGATGGAGCTGGATACGGAGATTGTATTTATTACAGCTTACGATCAGTATGCACTGGATGCATTCCGGGTGAATGCGCTGGACTATCTTTTGAAACCTGTAGATGAAGTAGCGCTGCGTGATACCATTCATCGAATTCTCAAGCGTAAAAGACGGGCTCCTATGAGGAAAAAAGAAACGCATGCCCGTATCCAATGTTTCGGTCAGTATATTGTCTCTCGTTTAAACGATGGGAGCCCGGTCGATTTCCCGACGGCAAAGACAGAAGAGCTTCTCGCATATTTTCTGATTCACAGGGATACGAGTCTTTCTAAATGGAGCATATGTGAAAGTCTATGGCCGGAGCATGAGCCGCAGAAAGCAGAACAAAATCTGCATACAACCGTATTTCGCATGAAGAAAACCTTGCTGGATAACGGCATCCATATTCAATTAAGCTCCAAAAAGGGTTTTTATCATTTTCAACTCCTCGAATCCTGTGATTATGTGCGCTTCGAAGAGCTGAGGAGGGGAGGATCTGCCCAGATTGATAGATATCCTGCGGATGCAGAAGAGGTTTTAAGGCAGTATAAGGGGGCACTTTTTGGCTGGAAAGATTACGCCTGGTGTGAAGCGGATAAGGAACGGGCTAATCAAAGCTTTCGAGATATGTCCAAAACGCTGGCTCGCTTATATATGAAAAGAGGAGAGTATCGGCAAGCACAGGATTTTCTGCAATTCTTTCTCTCCATCGTTCCTTACGATGAAGAAGGTCATGAAATGATGCTAAGGATCTTTATGCACCGGCAGGATCGAACTTCCTTTTCCATGCATTTTAACAAAATGAAAGAGGTGTTCCAGCAGGAAATGGGAATGGAACCGCCTGCCTTCATGGAGCAGATGTATGTGGAAATGATGGGAAAATCATAGTTAGAAGAAGCTTTGCGGTACTCCCTGATAAATGGGATTCTGCGGAGCTTTTTTTGTGGCGTTTTCTGAGGTTCTTTGTAAGTGTTTTGTAAGCGTACGTAAGTAAAATTAGTTCTCGGGACCCACGAATGTCGAAAGAAGGGGAATTACGCGACTTATTGGTGTTGAGGTGAATACAGCGATATTGAGAGGAGAGCACCTGCGGTGAGAGCAGGGAAAGGCCGGAGAAGGACGGGCTTGAGATGTTTGACTGTGTACCTGTACATAGATGGCACCGGAAAAATTAGATAGTAATGATATGAAGAAGATTACGAATGTTTAATCAGGGAGGAATACAGAATGATGCAACATGTTATGGGCAGGAACAAGCTTCGATCCTTGTTTTCTGTTGTTCTTGTTTTCAGTTTACTTTTGAGTTCGTTTCCATCCATTGCTTTTGCGGATGATCCAGCATCACTTGAGATCGGAACTGCTTCCGGATCTCCTGGTGATATAGTAGACGTTCCTGTATATATCTATCCGGGGGATTATAGTATATATGGCTATCAGCTTAATTTTACCTATAATCCTAATAAACTTGAGCCGATGCCAGGGGTAGCAAGTACGAAATGGAACACATCTACCTTTGATAAAGGTGAAATTCCAGCCAGTACTGAAGTTTATGTGAACTCCAGTTTCGGAGAAGAACACCCCATTAAGGATGGGAAGCAAGAGATATTTGTTTTACATTTTAAAATAAAGGAAACAGCGAGTGAGGGTTCAGCCCATGTGATTTGGAATTCAGGTACATACATTGGATCTAATGAATCCATAGTAGGTATTGACCATAATACTCCGGGTTCTGTCACAATAAATCCTGCCTCTGGAACAGGCACGGGGGACGTGGAACCAAAGGATGCACAATCACCTCAAATTAACCAGCAACCTTTGGATAAAGAAGTGAATTTGAATGATAGTGTGCAGTTGAGTGTAAATGCAACGGTAAGTGACGGCGGAGTGTTAAGCTATCAATGGTACAGTTTAATTACGACTGGAGAGAGGGCCATTGATGGGGCTACGGATAGTAGCTTTGATGTGCCGACAACGACGGCAGGAACAACGTTTTATTTCGTTAAGGTAAAGAACACACTCGGTGCCAGTTCCAAGATAGACTCTAGCCAAGTAGTCAGTGTAACGGTGAAACCCCCATTGGCTGAAGGGCATTGGCAAGATATAACGGGGCCAGAGATACCTGTTAATGGACCAATTGATATCGCAGTTGATCCGAATGGTACGGTGTACGTGGCTAGTTCCACAACAATTAAGATGCGGTCCAACAATGGTAACTGGATCGATATAACACCAGAAGAAGGTCTCGAATATATCTCGGGTATGGCTGCAGATAGCACAGGGGCAATCTATGTGTCGCGGAGCCGCAGTAGTTCTATTTTGAAATATATGGATGGTACTTGGGAAGTTGTTAATGGCACTAATGAAGGTCTCTCCACGCCAGTTGATGTGGCAGTGGATGAGAATAACCAGATTTTTGTAGCAGATAGAGAGTTCAGAAACGTTAAAAGACTGGTCGATGGAACCTGGGAAAGTATCAGTGAATTCAATGTCTCTACTCCTGTTGGATTAGCAGTAGGTAATGGGAATGTTTATGTAACATATGATAACTTTGTTGAATTTGGAGTTAAAACATTAATGGATGGTAGCTGGGAAGGTATCACAGCTGGCACAAAATTTAATATGCCACAAGGAATTGCAGCCGATGCAAGTGGGGATGTGTATGTAGCAGACTCATATAATCATGTTGTAAGGAAGCGGTCTGCAGGCGTATGGACAACGGTCAGTGAAGTAAGTGATTTCAGCCTTCCTTATGGTGTAGCCATAAGTCACAATGGAGACGTGTATGTCACAGATTATGAGAGCGGACATATTAAAAGGCTGATTGTTAATGCAGCAATTCCGGTTATTCATGCACAGCCCATTGGCGATACGGTAGATCAGGGAGCTGAGCAACCGAAATTGAGCATTAATGCCACAGTTAACGATGGTGGTACATTGAGCTATCAATGGTACAGCAACACGAAAAATAGCGTGGAAGGAGCCTCATTGATTGAGGGTGCAACGGAGAGCAGTTATTCCGCACCGACAACTCAACCTGGCATTCTCTACTATTATGTGAATGTGAAAAATATGAATACTTCTGCTGCCCAAAATCAAGCCGCATCAGTCAATAGTTCCCTTGCGCTAGTGACGGTGAGTAGCGGCGGCAACACTGGTGGTGGAACAGGACCAGTGATTACGGAACCAGCAAAGGCACAATCCCCTCAGATTACCCGACAACCTGCGGACAGAAGTGTAAGCCTGAATGATCCAAGTCCACAGTTGAAAGTCGTTGCATCCGTAAATGATGGGGGTCAGCTATCCTATCAATGGTATCGCAATACAAAGAAAAGTGTCGAGAGTGGAAACATTGAAAAGATCGCAGGAGCAACGGAAAGCAGGTATGATGCGCCCGCATCAACTGTGGGAATAACGTATTATTTTGTTGAGGTAACCAATACGTTAGGTGAAACTTCTACAACAACGCCGAGCACTGTAGCTACAGTACTTGTAAGTAAGGGGAGCTGGCAAGATATCACGGGGCCAGAGGCATCTTTTGTTGGTGCAAATGGTATTGCAGTCGATCCGAATGGTACGGTGTACGTAATAAGTGGAATGAAAATTGTTAAGCGTACTATAGACAGTGACTGGCAGGATATCACTCCTGCTGATGGAGAGGCAAGAGAAGATTTTTATACTGGTATTGCAGCAGATAGCAAAGGTACGATTTATGTATCCAGATACAATAACAGTTCTATCTTGAAATACGCTGGAGATGCTTGGGAATCCGTTGATAGTATTGGACTTATCAATCCATCGCATTTGGCAGTTGATGAGCAAGATCAGATCTATGTGGTAGATCGAGGCGACGTAATTAAAAAACTGGTTAATGGTACTTGGGAGAACTTCGGTTCAATTAATAGTTACATTTCTAGTTTAGTAGTGACTGGTGGGAAAATGTATGCTAGTCATAGTAATGGAGTTACGGTCAAAACGTTGTGGAACGATAGTTCGGAGGAAGTCGTATCTGGCGTACAGTTTGTCATGTTAATAGGAATGACAGCGGATGCGAACGGTAATGTGTATGTTGCAGACAGTGAAGGCGTGAAAAAACTGTCAAATGGTGAAGCGACGCCAATTAGTACAAAAGCCGATTTCAGTATTCCGTATGGGCTCGCTTTAGATTTCCTTGGTAATTTGTATGCTGTTGATAATCAGCTCGGCAAGGTTAAGAAGCTCATCATCAACGCAGCAACTCCGGTAATTCATACGGATCTGGTGGACTTAAAGGTAGATCAGGGAAGCGAGAGCCCGCAATTGAGCGTGAATGCCACGGTAAGTGACAGTGGTACATTGAGCTATCAATGGTACAGTAACACAAATGATAGCGTTGAAGGCGCTACATTGATTGAGGGTGCAACAGAGAGTAGTTATTCCGTACCTACAGATCAAGCAGGTAAGGTGTACTATTATGTGAAAGTGAAGAACACAAACGATTTGGCTGCTCAGAATCAAACGTCAACGGTCAATAGTTTGGTTGTGGCGGTGACTGTCAATTCAGCTAATCTTCCGGCTTACAATGTATTCTTTAATCGGCAGGATGGAACTGCTCCATTCTCAATGGGGGTAACACAAGGCTCCAAGATTCCAGTAATGATTGTTAAGGAAAGAGCAGGTTACACCTTTGAAGGGTGGTACAAGGATGCAGCAGGAACATTAAAATGGAATAACGATACAGATGTTGTGAATAGCGATGTTACTTTATATGCAAAATGGACTGCCACTAGCAACGGCGGTGGAACAGATCAAGGTGGCAACACTGGCGGCAACGGTAGTGGAACTGGCAATGGCAACGCTGGTGGAAACAGTGGAAGTGCTGGCAATGCAGGAAGCAACAACAGTGTTAGCGCAGGAGCAACTCCTGCAGGCACGCCAGCCCCGACCAATGATGCGGTTGTAGTACTGGTGAATGGCAAAGAGGAGCGCATTGGTAAGTCTGTAGCTTCTAAAGAAGGTGAACGTACGGTAACGACGATCACTGTTGATCAGAAGCAACTCGATACCAAGCTGAATGCAGAAGGGCAAGGCGCTGTTGTAACAATCCCTGTTTCTGCTGAGTCCAATATCATTATAGGTGAACTCACTGGACAGATGATTAAGAAGATGGAAGACAAACAGGCGATTCTGGTTGTGAAAACAGGAAATGCAAGCTACTCGATTCCTGCGCAGCAGCTTGATATTGATTCGATCTCCAGGCAATTGGGTTCTACAGGGACGCTGGAGGACATCAAGCTGTCATTGCGTATCGCTTCTCCGGAAGCAACAATGATGAAGGTTGCCGAAGATACGGCGAAACAAAATGCATTTACACTGGTAGCACCTTCAATTGACTTTACAGTCAAAGCAGAGTATGCAGGAAAGTCAGTGGATATAAATAAGTTTAATGTGTATGTGGAACGGTCTATAGCTCTGCCCGAAGGCATTGATCCAAGCAAAATTACAACAGGGATCGTAACAGATCCAGATGGATCTGTACGTCATGTTCCAACCAAAGTAACACTGGAGAATGGTAAGTATTTTGCCCACATTAACAGTTTGACCAATAGCTTGTACTCGGTAGTTTGGCATCCGCTGACGTTCAAAGATGTAGAAAGTCACTGGGCCAAGGATGCTGTTAATGACATGGGTTCCCGTTTAATTGTAAATGGCAGTGGTAATGATCTTTACAATCCGAATGTGGATATGACACGTGCTGAATTCGCAGCTATCATGATGCGGGGCTTGGGATTGAAACCGATTGAAGGAAATTCACCTTTTGCAGATGTAAAAGCTTCCGATTGGTATCATTCCGCCGTGCTGACGGCTTATGATTACAAGCTGATCGATGGCTTCGAGGACGGAACTTTCCGTCCGCAAGAGAAGATTACCCGTGAACAAGCGATGGTGATTCTCTCCAAAGCGATGGTAATTACCGGGTTAACAGAGAAGCTTGCAGGTAAGGGCAGCGATGAAATGCTGAAACCTTACACGGATGCTTCACTTGTTGCGGCATGGGCGAAAGCTGGTGTAGAAGCAAGTTTGGAAGCAGGTGTCGTGAGCGGCAGAGGAGCAGAACAACTGGCTCCGAATGCGAATATTACCCGTGCTGAAGTTGCGACGATTGTACAACGGTTACTGAAGGTATCCGGTTTAATTTAATGAAATTCAAAGGGTTGCTCCGTGCAGAACTAACTGCATCAGGGGCAACCCTTTTTGTGTATTTTGCATAATAAAAAAGACGTTACCGGAATGGCTATGACGAAGCCAGCATGTATCCTGCTCCCCGAATCGTAATAATTCTCTCTGGATGGAGAGGGTCATCCTCTATCTTTTTGCGTAAATTACTGATGTGTACAGCGACCGTTCTCGTATCCTCCAGACTTTCCATGCCCCAGACAAGATTGAATAACGTATCGACCGAGATCACCCGATTCACATTCTGTGCCATATAGGACAGGAGACTGAATTCTTTTTTGGATAAAAAAATGGTTTTACTACCTATGTTGACGGACTGAGCATAGAAATCCAGTTGCAACCCTGGTAACTCCAGCAGTTGTTCCCGCCTGCTTGACGATACTCTGCGAAGATGAGCCTTGATTTTGGCCATGAGTACGCCTGGACTGAACGGCTTGGTCACATAATCGTCGCCGCCATCCGTTAATGCACTGATCTTCACCTCATCTTCCTCATGGCTGCTCAGAAACAAGATCGGCGCATCAGTGTAGCCTCTTGCGTTCCTGCACCAGTCAATGCCGTTTTCATTGGCTAGCATCACATCCAGTACAATCAAATCAGGATTAAACGATGTAAGCAGCTGCATGGCTTCTGTCCCGGTATGACTATAAGTGCAATTAAAACCTTCACGTTCGCAATACGCCTGAACAATCTCACATATATGGGGATCATCATCGACGATCATAATTTTGTACGAGTCCTTCATATGGTCACCTTCCTGCTATTGAATAGAGCGGCAGCGATATATAAAATATCGATCCCGTCTCGCCGTCGCTGTCTGCATGAACGCTTCCCCCATGTGCCTGAACAATTTCCCTGCAAATCGCGAGTCCGAGTCCACTGCCCTCCACTTTCATGTCCGTGCTTGGCCGATCATATCGGTAATTGCGATCAAAGATTTGCTCGAGTTGATCCGGGGGAATACCCATGCCAGAGTCTTGTACACTAATGATCACATTAGAGGGATCTTCTGTCTCATCCACGGCTAGAGCAAGACGTATGATTCCACCAGTAGAGGTGAACTTCATCGCGTTGGATACGAGATTAAACAAAGCCTGCTCTAATCTTTGCTCATCAATCTCAATGTGCGGAAAGTCAGCCCGTTGATCTTCCCCTCTGCCGATGTCCAGTGTGAAATCCAATCCTGCGTCAAGCACAACCAGCTCATATTGTTCAAAAAAACGATGTAAGAAGTCGGCTGCATGAACCGGCTCCATGTGGTATTCCACTTGTCCTGTCTCCAGATGAGACAAGAAGGACAACTCCCCGATCATATGATTAATTCGTATCGTGTTATCACGAATATATTTTAGGTACTGTTCATTGCGTTCTGGCTTTACCATATCTTTTACCGCCTCGACATAACCAAGCATGCTGGACAGCGGCAGACGCAAATCATGCGTAATGTAGGCAAGTAGCTTCTTTCTTCCATGCTCTGAGCGGAGTAACTGCTCATACGACGTACGCAGGTCTTCGTGAGCCGCAGATAATGCATGTGTACGTTCCTTCACCAGTTGCTCCAGATTGGTATTCATATCGGTAAGCCTGTCATTCGCTTCCTGAAGCTCATGGGCAATCCGCACCTCGTTTGTTGCTGCCCTTGTAAATCTGGAAGAAAGCAGAATCAGCTGTGCAATCGTGAATATCAACAGACCTGCCGGAGAAGTATTTCCGATTGGCGACCACTCATTGAAGTATAAGAAGTCGTTAATCACCGTAACCAAAGCAACCACGGATACGAGCAGGAAAATCAGAGCTCCCTCCATATGCTGCATAGCCGCTTTGGCTAGCCCAACCATCAGATATGCCATATGAAGAACAACGACCGCACCAATCAACATTAACATTTTGGTATAGATCAGTGCAGGGGTTATGACAACAACCAGGCAAAGTAATCCCGTTACGATTCGGCTGCCAAGACGGAACCATCGTGAGACATAATTCGGGAAAATACATTCATAATACTTGGTAATGACATACCCACCAAGACAAAGAGTCAGATATTCCATTTTAAACTGCAATTCCCACGGGAAATCAGAAAAAAATTGTGTAAACATCAGCTCGCCATTCAGCATGGATCGGATGCCAAACAACAAGGTAAACAGACCAAAGTATAATGGTGCTCTGTCCTGACGGCGGAGCAAGAACAACATCAGATTATATAAGCCAATGACGAGCAGACTTGCTGTTATAAACATGTCTGTGGCAACCTTCAGTTTAGTCTGGACCGTTAATACGTTACTCCCACCTAGTTCTATTTCTTTGGTGATACCGCCACGATTATGATAGAAATTGGATACTTGCATCACGAGTTCTACCGTATCGCTCTCGGGCTGGAAGAACACCAGTTTTGTTGCCAATTGCGGTGTCATGTTACTTTTGTCCTGACCAACCCTACCTGCTTCTGCAAGCAGTTCTCCATTCACCCATAGTTTATAAGCATGGAAAATGGTAGGTAACCGCAGCGCAAGTCGCTCATTTCTGTCCTGCTCGCTAAGCTTAATGAGCAGACGAAAAGTGGCAAAGCCTTCTCCTGTCAGTTCTTGACCATCCAATCGGTAGCCTAGCCATGATCCAGGTATATTGATATATCGGTCAGACTGTCCACCCATTTCCATACGACTTCGTATATCCTCAGGCGAAAGCAACTGATGCCAGTAGAATGTCCATTCTCCCTCTAACTGTACAGGATTTGTACGAATATGACCCTGAGTTAAATCGAGTATGCCTTGTTCGCTTCTAACGGGAGGGGAATCTGGTGCAGACATTACGGCGTAGCTTATGACCAAACCGATAACAACGACAAAAGTGATGTGAAGCAAGATCGTACGAGAACTGACTCGCAGAATATCCCTGAACATGAAGTTGACCCCAATCTACAAAATTCGCTATAAATATCTGAATATCTTCATGATAGCATCAACAAAAGAAAATGTGTGAGTCATGGAGATAAAAACTTCAAGAAAGACCCAGATGACTTCAAAGGTGAACTATTCTTTTGTGCTGTAGCTATTAGAGGGGCGTATCGTTGTGCTGTGCTATACTTTATGTAAATGTTCTGTTGAAGCTTTTCTGAGAATAGGAGGAACTATGTCCTGGAGTAAATTAAAACAACAATTAGAGAGTTTCCTTAGCCCCGCACTGGCCGGCACAGTAGCGTACCGGGCAACCAGTTACCGCTATTCACCGGATAAATCAGGGAGTGGTTATCTGACCGTGGATCAGAAGAATATCCTTAATATGGCGGATACGACGACACCCATACGGTGGTATCAGACCGATCAGGAGATCAAGAATGATCCCAATATCGTAATTCCTGTAAGTATGGAAGAGATTGAAGCCATTCGTAAAGAAACGAAAGGGGCTGTACCGGAAGAACGACTTGAGATCATGGTGCGAGGTAGAAAAAGCACATCTCATGCTAAGGAACTGTTAGCGGCTCAAGCCGCATTGAGCAAATCGAATTTTACGTCGGTAGCAACAACGTTTCTGGCCACTTCAATCGAGGACAATCTGGAGAGCAATGACATTCTGCTCAATATTTTGGCGCTGATCGACAGACGGGTGGGCAAAAAGCGGATTCTGAACATGTCGGATTCGATTAAAATGAAGCATTCTGCCGTGCAGTATTTTTACGAACTGCGCCGCAGGACAGTGTGAAATCGTTATTTCGCATGTTAAATCAAGCTTACAAACAGCTTATAAAGCAAAGAAAGCCGTGCTGTAACACGACTCTTTGCCGAAATAGCCGCTTCCAAGAGCGGTGGGCTTCAAACAAGAGCATACACGACCAAGTAGACCGCGACCTTTGTAAGGGGGCGGTCTACTTGTGTTTATCGGACCGCAACGCTGGAACTTAGCCAACCAAAGGTTATTATCGGCAAGCTCAAAGGGTAGAGAATCTAATGTAGAGCGGTTTAGAACAAAATATGTTGTACTACATATTGTTTTTATACTTCAACAAAGATAAGATATAATAAGAACATATGTTTTGTCCATGCTATATTTTATACATATTCGGGGGATTACTGTGGTTGAACTTGTTAAGGGGTGAATACGTCCAATGATACAATTAACCAGACGGCAAGCCAGGCGATTTTTATTGTTAAAGCATGGGTTATTGGGGGAGCATCAATATGGCGGAAAGTCAGGGGTCATGGAATTTACAAGACAGGTTGGTTGCCTTCAATATGATCCTATCGATATCTGTGGAAAAAATGCCGAGTTAGTATTGCAGTCACGCATTCGTGGATTTAGCAAGAACATGCTCGAAGAGTTATTGTATGAAGATCGATTACTGATGGATTATCCCGATAAGAATCTCGCTATAATCTCTATTGAGGACTGGCCTTATTTCGAACGGTACAGACAAGCGGCCAGGCAACATGCCGAAAGCTATCCCCAGATGGAGACGCTCACAAGGCAAGTACGGGATTATATACAGCAAGTTGGTCCGGTAAGTTCGAATGAATTAAATGCATTGCAACTAGAAGGAGATTTCACTTGGCGTTCAGCCATTCACTGGAGTAGTGGGAACAATGTTTCGCGCTCGGTGTTGGAGCAGATGTATTCGACAGGTGAACTGGTTATCCATCATAAAAAAGGAACACGTAAATATTATGATCTGGCTGAGAAGCACATACAATCTGATTTATTGCACGCCCCGGAACCGTTATTGGACGAATTAGATCATCACAAGTGGAGAGTATTGCGCCGAATCGGTGCGGTTGGTTTACTGTGGAATCGTGCATCCGATGCCTGGCTTAATATATGGGGGTTAAAGACAGAGCAGCGGAACAGGGCTTTTCATGAGCTATTGCTGGAAGATCGCATTATTGCTGTGGAGGTAGAACAACTCAAGGAACGTTTATACTGCCGGACAGAAGACTTACCTATGATTGAACACATACTGCAAAATCCGGAGTTACAAGAGCGCTGCGAATTAATTGCTCCACTGGATAATTTAATGTGGGATAGAAAGCTTATTTATGCATTGTTTGAGTTCGACTACAAATGGGAGATCTATACGCCAGCTCTCAAACGGAAATTTGGTTATTATGTGTTGCCTTTACTGTATGGAGACCGGTTCATTGGGAGAGCCGAGATTATCGTGGAACGGAAATCTGGAAGGCTTGTTGTTAAACATGTCTGGTACGAAAAAGACATGCAGCCAACCGAAGAACTGGTAGCCATGGTGAAGGAATGTTTCGAGCGGTTCGCAATATTCAATGACTGTGAGACGATTTCAGTAGAGGGAAAAGACTAAAAACTAAACATCAAAATTGAAGAGCATACATGTGTTTGTTCCCCAGTTGTTATAGCCTGAAGCTATAACCAGTCATACATTTTTGGTATCTCTTCTAACCCCGCTCCGCGTGATATGATAATCATATACAACGAGGGGGTTATTTACATGACTGACAAGTTCCAGATCGTAGGCAGTTTATTGCGGCCGGAAGAGCTGCTGACATATAAAACACAGATTGAACACCGGGATGATATCCAGTATCCATTCTATGAAAACTTTCAAGGATACCAGCAATGTGAGACGAAAGCGATTGAACAAGTGATCCAAAAAGAGATTGAGAACGACCTGTCCGTTATCACGGACGGCGAATTTTCCAAATCGATGTGGCATCTCGACTTTGTGTGGGGATTTGGCGGAGTGGAGCGGTATATTGCGGATCATGGGTACTTTTTCCGGGATGTGGACGGCACTTCTAAATATGAAACGCGTAAAGATATCGGGCTGCGTATTACGGGGCAACTGAGCGGCAAGAATCATCATTTCATTCAACTGTTCAAGCAGTTGCAAGACCAAGCGGGTGACAAGCAGACCAAACTTTGCATTCCATCGCCGTCCCATATTTTCGGTGAATTATCGTGGTCGGACAACATTGGGGGCAAGGATGCCGTATACCAGAATACACAGGAGCTGAAAGCCGGCTTGGTAAGTGCTTATAAGGAATTTGTGCAGGAGTTTGCAACTGCGGGTGGTACAATTCTGCAAATGGATGACTGTCTCTGGGAGCTGTTTGCCGATGACAATCCGAACTCGCCTTTTACCGGAGAGCATATTAATCAAGAGGAAGTACAGGGTCTCGCCACGGAGTTTATCGATATCAACAATACGGTCATTGACTTCGGTCATAGTCTGGGTCTGAAAATGTGGACACATAACTGCCGCGGCAACTATGACTCCCGTAACATGGGCGGCGGATCGTATGTGAAGATTGCGAATCTGTTCCTGAAGCAATTGAAGTATGATCGTTTCTTCCTGGAGTGGGATGATGATCGTGCGGGTTCCATCGAAGCGCTGGAAGTGTTCAAAGACAGACCGGATACAGAAATTGTACTGGGTCTACTGTCCTCCAAAACAAGTACGCTCGATGATGAGGAGCGCGTGGTTCGTCTGCTGGACGAAGCCTCCAAGATCATTGACAAAGATAGGCTACTTCTGTCTCACCAATGTGGTTTTGCCTCCTGTGATAGCGGGAACGAACTGAGCGAAGCCCAGCAGTGGGCGAAGATTCATCAGGGTCAGCAGATTGCGAAGCAATACTGGGGCAACTAATTTCTATAACATATAGATATTTTCATAGGGCGATCTTTTCCGAGCAGGATTCGGGAGAGGTCGCTTTTTTATTTTGCCTGATTCGTTACCGTGTGATCGTTATGTCTGTTTTGTGATTCTTCTCACTTTCCTGACCCGACATCTGCTCTACACTTAATGGCATGTAGATAGGGGGAGAATGGATGACGATGCCACAGATCAAGGGGCAAATGCAGCAGTTAAGGCCGCAGATGAAGCCACGTGATTATACCCAATATCCGTTCATCGTGATCTGGGAAGTGACCCGGGCATGTGCGCTGAAATGTGTGCATTGTCGGGCAGAGGCCCAGTATCGGGCTGATCCACGTCAACTGACCACCGAACAGGGAAAAAGGTTGATAGATGATATTGCTGCTATGCAGGAACAACCGTTATTTGTTTTCACGGGGGGTGACCCGCTAATGCGGCCAGATCTGTTTGAACTGGCGGAGTATGCGATTCGGGAGAAGAGGCTACCCGTGTCCATGACGCCTAGTGCCACCCCGAAGGTCACTCAAGCGGCAATTATGCAAGCGAAGGAAGTCGGTTTATCCCGCTGGGCGTTTAGTCTGGACGGGTCAACGGCCGAGATTCATGATCATTTTCGCGGAACCAGAGGTTCTTATGATATGACGATGAGGGGCATTCGATTTTTGCAGGAAGCATCCATTCCGATTCAAATCAACACGACCGTTTCCCGTTATAACCTCCACGATCTGGAAGCCATCAGCCGTAAGGTGAAAGAGATGGGCGTTGTGCTGTGGAGTCTGTTTTTCCTCATTCCGACAGGCAGAGCTCAGGAGAAAGATATGATCACAGCGGAAGAGCATGAACAGGTCATGAAGTGGATGGTGCAGCTTGCTCATGAGATGCCTTACGGCGTGAAATCAACGGAGGCACCTCACTACAGACGGGTAATGATACAGCAACGGACAGCAGGAGCAGAGCAGGCCTCAGAGCAGAACTCCAAGCAAGGCTTAGAACTTCAATCCGAGCAGAGCGCAGGAAATCATGCAGATCTTGCCAAGGGTCTCGCCAAACACCCAGATATGCTGGGACGTGCACCGCAAGGGGTCAATGATGGGGACGGGTTTGTGTTTATCAGTCACACGGGAGACGTCTATCCTAGCGGTTTCTTGCCCGTGGTTTGCGGTAATGTGAAGAATGAGTCGCTAATTGAGGTGTACCGGAATTCACCGGTGATGCAGACCTTGCGGGATAAGTCGAAATTGAACGGGAAATGTGCAGTCTGCGAGTACAAAACGATGTGTGGTGGCTCCAGAGCAAGAGCGTATGCAATGACGGGAGATTATATGGCCAGTGATCCTTCCTGTGCCTATATCCCGGCGGCGCTGCGTTAAAGTTTATATGGCGGGAAGTGTAGCATGGATAATCAACGCACGAAACAAGTTGTCATCGCTGGCGGTGGCATTACCGGATTGAGCGCAGCTTATTATATCGAACAGTTTTGCAGAGCGAATGATGTTGCAGCAGAACTTATTATTGTTGAAAAAAATGATCGATTCGGTGGACATGTGCACACCGGTAGAAGGAATGGATTCGTGATCGAACGGGGGCCCGATTCTTTTCTCGCACGGAAAACCTCCATCATTGAGCTTATGCAGGAGCTCGGTATGGGTGAAGAACTCGTTGGTACGCGTCCAGGGGTGTCGCATAGCTATATCGCGTATCGGAATAAACTGCATCCGATTCCGGATGGCTTTATGCTCGGAGTGCCTACGAAGTGGAAACCCTTCGTAACAACTCGTTTATTGTCCCTTCGGGGCAAGGTGCGAGCAGCGGCAGATCTTGTTTTGCCGCGGAGGTCGAGCAGGGAGGATGAGTCCCTGGGGCAACTGCTACGCAGACGCCTTGGCGATGAAGTACTGGAGCAGATCGCCGAGCCGCTCTTGGCAGGCATATATGCTGGCAATGCGGACGGACTGAGTGTACAAGCAACGTTCCCAATGCTACAGGAAACGGAGCAAAAATACCGTAGCCTGATCGTGGGCATGCTGGGTGTGAGAAAAAGCCGCGCCCCGAAGCAAACAGTCAAGCCTACGGCTCAAACCACAACGGAGTCTACGTCACAACCTACAACTATATCGGCAACCCGTCCAGCTCTCAAACCCGCATCAAAACCATCGGGCACGGCCACTCGAAGCATGTTTTTGAGTGCACGGGGCGGACTGGAAGGTGTGGTAACGCAACTTGAACAGACACTTTCTTCCACAGCACATTTGATCAGGAACACGGAAATTTCCCGTGTGTCGAAAGCAGAACAAGAGCAAGGAAAAGACACTATACGTTATACGGTTCAGTTTAACAATGGAACGACGCTTGCGGCGGATGCGGTAGTGATTGCGACTCCAGCGTATGCAGCAGCGGATATGCTTGCACATGAGCATGAGGCGATTGCAGAACACCTGCGTGCGATCCCGTATGCTTCGGTGATGAACGTCGTACTTGCTTATCGCGAGCAGGATGTGGGTGTTTCCCTGAATGCATCCGGCTTTGTTGTACCGCGCAAGGAAGAACGCAAAATTACAGCCTGCACCTGGACATCATCTAAGTGGGAGCATACAGCGCCGAAAGGTCACATTCTTTTGCGAGCATATGTGGGGAAATACGGCCGTGACCCGATGAGTCATCAGCTTACCGATGAAGAAATCATTGCTGAAGTACGCCGGGAATTACAGGATACCATGGGGATCTCCGCAGAGCCTGTTTTTACAGAGATCAACCGATTACCGTTATCCATGCCCCAATATCAAGTCGGGCATCTAAAACGAATCGCAGAGGTTGAGAAGTTACTGGAAGATGTTATGCCTGGAGTGTACGTTGGTGGCGGAGGTTACCGCGGAATTGGCGTTCCGGATTGTATCTCTCAGGGCAAGGCTATGGCGGAGAAAGTCATTGGCACGTTGTTGGGAACTAGATAAACATAAAGAAGCGGCAGCCTGTCCCGAAATTCAATCGGGGAAGCTGCCGCTTTTTTTATTGGCAGGGCGCTGAATTTACTTACGCTGTAATGATCGGCTCAAGGAATATATTCACACGATCCGGGAATTTGGATCACGCTATTTCGCAGTAGCCTGCTGCGCCAGCCATTCTTTTTTTAATATCGCATATTGATACGTATTCTCGTATTTCGGCGTACCGTCTTCATTTTTCACAAAAGAAATAAACTCAAGGAACAGACCTTCCCTGCGCATGCCGAGTTTCTCACATAGCTTCTGAGACCGGAAGTTATCGTCTTCCACGTAAGCGTAAATTCTCCGAATTCCCTGCTCCATAAAGAGGTATTCCATGAAGGCACGAGCACTCTCACTGGCGTATCCTTTTCCCTCAAACCTCCCGTTAAAATTCCAGCCGACACTATACGTATCTGGGTCTGATTTTGAGTCTGAATTCGATTTCGAGTCCGAATCTGAATCTGGATCATGGCCTTCTGTCATCCCAAACAATTCTCCAATGATTTCATTGCTGTCTTTTAGACAAACGGCGATATGGGAGTCGTCCTTGCTTCGTTTCTCTACCTCAGCGACTGCTTCCTCAAGTGTCGACATCTGATGATCCATAAAGCAGTTCACTCGTGGATTCGCGGTATACTCGAGCAATCCGGCCGCATCCGTTGCGGCAAAATTACGTAAAATCAATCGATCCGTTACAATGTTTTGCATATATGATTCCTCCAATGATGACGGAAATAGATCATGCATATCTAATCCATATTCCGTATTTCGTATTTTGTTGTGTGTGTGATGACATCGTACGTATTCAACTCTTCTGTCATCTTTATCCTTTTTTCGGTGCCAAGTCTCTCGTCTTAACTAAAGCAGGCGCAGTTTTTGTTTTTAACGTCGTATGGACTCCCTTTGTCTCGTTTATCTCCTTGATCTCACTATCTTCATTGTTCTCCATATTCTTAATTGTCGGATTCGTTTTATCCGCTTTGGAGAACAGATTCATTAATTTGTCCTTGTAGATGTATCCGAATATAAATCCAACGACAGCAATAACCGATATGATGATGGCAATGGTATATTGTTGCATATGAAGGTTGGAGCCTACCACGGCCGAAGCGATAATCCAGGGCAAACGTCCAATCAGCAGAATAGTGAAGAAGCGTAAAGAGCTGATGGATGTCAGCGCAGCGACAAAGACGAGCATGTCTTTGGGCAACCCGGGAACGAGGAAAAAGATAAACAAAAAGGCAGCAAATTTTCGCTCATCATGCATGAATGACATCCATTTCATATTTTGCTTCCGTAGCAGGCGCGATACAAAGTCACGACCGATAAAACGGGTGAAATAGAATGCGATCGCTGATCCTATGATCAGACCGACCGTAGTATAGAAGGAACCGAGTGCAGTGCCGTAGATATATCCACCGGCAATCTGTACGACTTCTCCGGGAATAGGCGCAACGACGATCTGTAGAATTTGAAATAAAATAAACATGATCGGGCCCCAGTGTCCCGTTGAATGAATATAAGCTCTGAAATTATCCATCGACGACATGATTTTAATGATAGCTGGTGCATAATAGATCAGCAGAGCTGTGGATACGACAGCGATCAGACCCAGCAGTACTTTCATCACGATACGTTTTGAAGTTTGCGGCATAGCTGAAGACTCCTTTTTTAATTACTTTGACTATTAACAGTATAAATCGAAATCATGAAGAGATACCTACTTAACTTCTTAAGAATTCTTAAGGCGATCCTGATCCGCTGGCTCTGTTAAAACACGCAGACTATACTGGAATGAACGGAGGGATTTCAAATGAACAACAACAAGCAGATTTTAATTGCAGATGATAATAGTGAGATTCGTGAGATCGTGAAGATTTTACTAGAAAGTGAAAGCTACGAAGTCATTGAAGCCGTCGACGGCCAAGATGCGGTAGATAAAGTAACGGAAGAGACAGATCTTATTATTCTGGATATGATGATGCCCAATAAGTCTGGACTGAAGGCATGTCTGGAGATTCGTGAAAAAACGAGTGCGCCGATCCTGTTCCTGACAGCAAAAACACAGGATTCGGATAAACAACTAGCCTTTTCGTCGGGGAGCGATGACTTTTTGTCCAAGCCATTCTCGTATACCGAACTGGTGGCAAGGGTCAAAGCGCTGCTTCGCCGATATTATGTATATCGGGGCAAGGAGAAGATCGAAGAGGCTGAGAACATTGCGGTGAAGGATCTGACCATTCACAAGGATGCCAAATCGGTGTATATCGGTGAGAAAGAAATCTCGCTGACGGAAATTGAGTATCAGATTCTGTTGCTCTTGGCGTCCAAACGAAGAAAGGTTTTCTCAGCCGAAAATATCTATGAGAGCGTGTGGCAGCAGCCTTATTTTTATACTTGTAATAACACGGTAATGGTTCACATTCGAAATTTGAGAAACAAGCTGGAAGACGACCCGCAGCATCCTAAATATGTGCAGACCGTTTGGGGGAAGGGGTACAAAATTGAATAAACTGCTCATCGGAAAAAAACTGAAGCTCAAGCTGGTACTTGCCATTATTCTCTCGCTGTTCGTTGCCGTAGGTACATTCATCGTCTTGCAGGTGGTTGGTGAGACGGCACTGGACAGTTATCTCAGCAAATCGACGTTTATCGAAAACAGGCAGCAGGATGCGCTGAAACGATTCCAGACCATGGTAAGCAGTGAGCACTTGTCCACGCAGGATCATCAGAGACTCTCGGAATGGATTCGTGGGGAGCGGTACTTGGAGCTATTCATATTTGAACAGGATAAATTGATTTATGCATCCAACACGGAAGCGGATCCTGCGATAAATAAAGAGCTAATAACTCAGTTCTTACCGTCCAGAACACCGATTACAACCGTCCAGTTTGCAGATCAGCCGGCTCAGATTTATTTGGTTGGTTTCTATGAATATCAGTACTATAACTTGCTTTTGATTTTGACGGTATTCGCAGCTTTGATTGTGTTTATTGTTGCATTCTTGCTCATGATTAATCGGAAAATATCCTATATTGGCAAGCTTGAGCGTGAGATCAAAATACTGGAAGGCGGCAATCTGGATTATAAGATTACGGTGTCTGGTAAAGACGAGCTGTCATCGCTGGCATGGAGTATCGACGAGATGCGAAAATCTTTTGTGGAACGGCTCGGTAGCGAGGAGAGGGTGAGAAGTGCGAATCGAGAGTTGATTACGGCGATTTCTCATGATTTGCGCACACCGCTCACGATTCTGCTTGGATACATGGACATCATTGAACTGGGTAAATACAAGACACAGGAGGATCTGCACCAGTATATTCACAATAGCCGAGAGAAGGCGTATCAGATCAAGATTCTATCAGATAAGCTGTTTGAGTACTTCACGGTCTCTTCTGCATCAGAGGAAGAGGATGTGGAATCCGAAATCTATGATGGGCGAGAGTTGCTTGATCAGCTTCTGGATGAGCAACTGGCCTTAATGGAAAATTTCGATGTTGAGTTGAAGCAGAAATACGGGGAACAGACCTTTTTGATCGAGTTGAATCTTGTAGCGATCCGTCGTGTATTTGATAATATTTTCTCGAATATAAAGAAATATGCGGAACGTTCTCATCCAGTGGATATCGATTTATCTATCGAGCAACACACTTTAATCATGACCGCTCGGAACCAGATTAAACCTGTGGACAAAACGAAGGACAGTAACGAGATCGGACTCGTCAGTTGCCAGAAAATCATCGAACAGCATAACGGAACATTGAAGATATCTGAGCAAGAGGAAACATTTATCCTACAGATCGAACTGCCCGTTATTCTCAGTAAATGAGATCGGAAGTCGTATGGTTTCAAGACACGCCCTAGTTAGAAATAATACATTTTTGCTTATTCGATGTAACTTCCAAGTGTCGGGAAGAGTTATATAAGAGAGTAGCAAAAGGGGAAAAAGTGTAAATGAAAATGAAGTGAAAGTAAGGGCCACAATGTGATTGAGGGGAGAGGCTTCATGAAGAACAATCATACTCCACTGAGTAAAACTCGGATTTTAGAAGAACTGGACTCGCTTGGTTATTCGAACCGAATGAAAGAGATTGCACGGCTGGGACGGCATCATCTGGCTGTGGGCGCGAAAGATTACGCTACGCTTCTGATTGAGCTACTGGACAGCGGGACAGCGTACGAGGCACATCTGGCGTTAACCGGAGCTGGCGCGGTAAAGGATGCACAAGCTGTTATACATGCGTTAAATCATCCCAAGGCTGGGGTCAGGGGCCGGGCTGCCCGGATGCTCGCAGAGGTGGTCACTGATCCGGGTTATGACATTGAAACCGAGATCGTTTCGATGTCGCACCATTGTCGTCAGCAACTGTTGCGGAGCATTGTGAAGTATACCAGACAGGACTGGGCAGAACGGCTGTTGCCGGTCGTATTGGAACGTTGGGGCGCAGATGACGCTATTTTCCTGCTATCCATGTGTGGTGAAGCAACGGTTCGCACACGATTGCCACAGCTTGGATATGCAATTGATAATTGGCGAACCATAACAACCCGGAACCCGGACCTGGTCGCTGCTTACTTAGAAAATGCCTTGAATCAAGTATCGGAGAGCGACAGGTCCAGTGTGTGGTATGAGATGGGCACGGCGGTAGAGAAGCTGAGTATATTGAGACCAGCAGCAGTCCTGGAATATGCATTGTCTTATGGTCCAAAAGAACAGATTCATCCCGTGATTAAAAATCAACTGGGTATCCTGATTCGGACCGGCCCTGAGCAAGTATTTGAACTGCTCGCGAGGCAGGAGACAAGGGCATATCTGCTGAATAACGGAGTTCCGGCGGGTGTGTTGAAAAAGAGAAGATACTTCACCACTGCACAATGGACTGCACTGGTGACCATGCTTGCCGAAGCACCTTTTCAAGTGGCAAAGGTGCTGGATACGCTCGCGCCTTCAAGCCGTGAAGCGTTATTTAATGCAGCGTACCCGGTGCAGGAGCGAACGAATCGAATGTTCCCTATGGCCCTGCTCGATGTACTGCCGCATCAGTTACGCGACAAAGAAGCGGTTCGCATGCTTACCCTGCGAGAAGTCCGGGAAGACCGGGGCAGAACGTTCGAAATGACAACACGTCGTCTGATTGCACAAGTTAGAGAGACGCTGGAGCAGGCTGTTCAGGTATCGAACGCGGATGAGCGTGCTATGGCTTATTCCCGGCTGATTCAAAGCACGGCTCTGTCCCGTAGTGGGATGGAGGACACGTTACGGTTCCTGACGAGAGTGAAAAACGATCAGGACCCGGTACGTTTTATGGTAATGACAGAACTATCGAGATGTCCGGTCACGTTGTTTAAGGAAGAGCATGTGCCACATCTGACGATCCTGGTGGACAGTGTCATTGAGGCCAGAGATACTTCGTATGGAACCAGAACGGGAGTCGAGCAATTGGCTTTTGACATGCTGCTGGAGCATGCAAGTGAACCTGGGCGTCGCTTGTTCCAATTTGCGCTTAGAGCGATCAAGCGTATGGCGATGCGTGATGGGCAGTTTATGTTATTTTCCAGAGAGTGGAACAGTCTGCCGCAGGCCGCACTCGAAACCTTATTTGATGAGATCTATGCTATAGGTGTAGAAGCGAACAAGCGGGAGAGTGACTACGTCGTTCTACAGATGGCTAGTGCATTTGGCAAAGCGATTGATCGACTGCCCAAACTGCACGACCTGCTCGAGGAATTGGTGAAGAGTAAAAAGTCAGCGGCTCCAGCCGTCAGGTACTGGCTTGCTCCCTACAAGACCAGGGATAAACGGGTTAGGGAACTGTTGGATCTTGATCCGACATTCATCTCATTTTATGAAGTGTTCGAGCATTTACACCGGAAACGTCAGGAGTGGCTAGATCCGTTTATCTCTGGCAAAGTCCTCAAAGGCAAGCATTTAACGGGGAAAACCATCTATCTGGTTCCAGCATATCATGGCTTTTATCGCTGGTTGCCTCGTCAGCAACAAGCGCTGGCTTCGCTACTTGACCGAGTGGCACAAGACAACAAGCGAAACTTCTATGAGCGTGCAAATGCGATGCGGAGTTTGGCGGGTATGCCGGATTATCGTTCGAATCCATTGCTAGAGAAGCTACTAACTGATCCGGAAGTACATGTCGTGGAGGCTGCCCTGCATGCTTTTTCGTTAACGGAGGAACCGGAAGACGCCCTACCTGTGTTGTTAAATAATCTGGATGGAGATCGTGCACGAGTAGCGATGTACTCCATTCCGAGGTGCGCACGCAGGGTGAACCCGGTGTTGCTCACGTCCATGCTTTCGAGCCTGTTGGACCGGGAAAAACTCAAGATTACGGTGCGGAAAGAAGCGGTTCGGTTGCTGGGAACTTATAAAAGTAGTGAAAGTGTGACCTTACTCATCCGTGAATTTGAGAAGCCGAAGCGGCACAAGGATGTCATTATTGCCATTGGTCATGCGGCCAGGCAATGTCTGGACGATGAGCGAAGCTGGACAATGATGAGTATCATGGCGTCCTCTTCGGATCGAGACATCGCGCGCAGTTTGCTGAATCAGCGTCCGGATGAACTTCCGGTGGAAGCGCGACTGCGATATTTACAGTGGATTACCGAAATTGCGGGGCATGATGACCCGATTGTATCGATGGAAGCCTTTCATGCGATGTCACGCTGGGGACATGTAAGTGCAGAGGTCATTTCACAATGTGCTGGCAAAGCACTAATCGATCTACAGGATGGTACGCGCTGGAAAGCCGCGATTCTTGCCTTGGTCACGGTTAGCAGGGACGGGAAAGTGAATGATGAGGTCGTACAAGTCATCCGGCAGTTGGCTGAAGTGGAGGCCCAGGACGACTGGAACGCAGGTAGAGAGCGGGATTTACCTCATCGTCAACGTTTGCTGGAGTTAATTGATCAGCTTGTCTCGGGTTCTATATCGGTGAAAAGGCGACTTGCTCCATTATATGCATCCATTATCAGGACTCTTCAGCATCATGAATCGCTGAAGCTCACGGCGATTCGTCTGCACCTGGCTGCAATGGATTGGAGCCAGCCGGATCAGGCGGTCGAAGGGTTACACCCTGTTATTGATATCGTTAATGCGCATCCGTATGTACTTGAATCGGTCGATCGGCAGATTAAGCGTACGGTGCTTGATGGGAAAGGATATTGGAAACCGGAGCAGCTACTCCACATCGTAGATGTGTTGAGAACGCGGACGGATATTGCTTCTTCATGGATTGGACTATCTTTGCTCAAGGTCGCTGGTGAGGACTTACTATGGAATCAGGATTGCCGCAATCGCTTAAGAGCTTACCGACAGCATGAACAAGAAGCGGTTCGTCTGCTGGCGTTGGACAGTTGGACAATACTTGAATAACATCATAGTTTTCACTACAATCGAGTAGAATAAGTGCGCTGCACCACTATATGCTAATGAACCGGGGGAGAATGAGGATGACCATGAACTCCATTGAAAATGAAAAAGATCTGTCACCGGAACAACGTGATGAATTGTTCAAGGCATTAAAGACCCGTTTTGAAAAGAATATGAGTCGTCATTCCGATCTGGAATGGGCTAACGTAGAGGCTAAACTGGAAGCAAACCCGGACAAACTATGGTCACTGCACGAGATGGAGAAGACGGGCGGCGAACCGGATGTTGTGGAGTTGGACAGTGAGGCAAGTGAATATATCTTTATAGACTGTTCACCAGAGAGTCCCAAGGGTCGCCGTAGTGTATGTTATGATCAGGCTGCACTGGATGCACGTAAAGAGAACAAACCTAAGCATAGCGCTGTTCAAATGTGCATCGAGATGGGCATTGAGCTTTTGGATGAGACCCAGTATCGTGAACTTCAGCAACTGGGGAACTTTGATCTGAAAACATCCAGCTGGGTGGTGACACCTGAACATATTAGACAGCGGGGTGGAGCCATTTTTTGCGACCGCCGTTACGATACCGTGTTTATGTACCATAACGGGGCAGAGTCCTATTACGCTGCAAGAGGTTTCCGTGGTTTGTTAAGGGTGTAAATGAAATATAGTTTGGATTAGGTTAGATGAAATAGGGCAGTCCCAACAGGGATAGAGAGGAACAATTCGGCAGGTTGCGAATTGTTCCTTTTTTGGTTTTAATTAAGCCAAGTTAAGTGAGTTAAGCTATATCTCCTTTGTCATTTGGCTCCTCAATATGCACCATAACCCGAACCAGATAATCTTCCGCATGTTGCAGCACAATCTCATCCTGCATGTAATCCTCGTAAGCATCACCCTTAATGACATACTGTTTCTTCTCTATATGATCAAAGATTTGCGGAAAAAACCTCTCGGTATCTCCATAGTCGGCTCTGGCATAAGAAACAAGATAATATCCCTCCGGCATATACGCCTGTTCATGATGCTCTGTGGTCATATAGCTATACATATGGGAGATCATATCTCCATCCTTGCGTAGCAGATCCGCTTTAGGAATGATGACGCCGCCGGGATAACCAAGCGGGGCATGTTCCTTGTTCAAACGTACTCGAAAATCCTCCCAAAGTTCCTCAGGGAACTCCTTTTTTGATGAGTAGATACGGCGGCTCAGCAGCAAGGGGGTTTCAGGTTGCCAGATGACATGCATTTGGCTGGTGTCGAGGTGCATGGATTGCTCTATATTTTCCGCACGTTGAATAATCATTTGTTTGGCCTGAGTCAGTTTTGCAATCTGCAACTGTAGATTCTCCTCCTGTTTGCGCAAAAGTTGAAGAGTCGTTTCTGGAGAACGCTCACCGAGATGTTGCTGAATTTCCTCCAGGGACATGCCGAGCTCTTTGAAAATATGAATAACGCCGATTGTTTCAAACTGGCTGTGGCTGTAATAGCGATAACCGTTATCCGCCACATAGGCAGGTTTGAACAGACCGATCCGGTCGTAGTAAATGAGGGTTTTACGCGAAACCTCGGATAGCTTGGAAAAAGCACTAATGGACAACATTTCATTGGAATGCATAAGTACCTCCAGGTCGAAAATAATAGATTGACTGTATAGTTACTATACAGTTTATAATACAGCTGTTCTGACCGCCGATCTACCTTTAGATCGTAGATCAGGGTGTTTATTTTAGATGAGGAGAATGCTTATGGTCAGGAAATTACTGCAAAGTGTACGCGAATATAAAAAGCATACGTGGCTGACGCCCTTGTTTTTACTTGGTGAAGTGGCCATGGAAGTCATTATTCCGCTGTTTATGGCTGAATTGATCGATCAGGGGATCACGGGGGGCCAGATGAATCAGGTGACCAAGTATGGCTTGATTCTGGTGTTGTTTGCCCTGGTGTCTCTGGTCTTTGGAGCGCTGGCGGGTAAGCATTCTGCGATTGCGATGTCGGGGTTCGGAAAAAACTTGCGTTACGACCTGTTCCGTCATGTGCAGCAGCTGTCGTACTCCAATATGGATAAATTCTCGACCTCAGGGATCGTCACCAGGCTGACTACGGATATTACGCATGTGCAAAATGCATTTCTGATGATTATCCGGATTGCCTTCCGCAGCCCGGTCATGATGATTTTTGCAACGATTATGACGTATCGTATCAGCCCGTCCATCGCTACATGGTTCGTGATTGTTATACCCGTGCTGGCAATTGGCATGATGATTATCATGAAGTATTCTTTTCCGATATTTGAGCGTGCCTTTGACAGTTACGATGATCTCAATAAAGTTGTGCAGGAAAACGTACGCGGTATCCGGGTTGTGAAATCCTATGTGCGAGAAGAGCGTGAGGTATCCAAGTTTCAGGTCGTATCCCAGCGAATATTTGCACAGATGGCTAAGGCAGAACGCATTCTGTCGTATGAACTTCCACTGATGCAAGTTGTGATGTATGCCGTGATGCTGATGATCTCATGGATTGGAGCCAAACTGGTTGTGGGCGGAAACATGACTACCGGGGAGCTTACGAGTGTATTCGCGTATTCCATGCAAATTCTAATGAGTTTGATGACGCTGGGTATTGTTGTCATTATGGTTGCCATTGCTCGGGCTTCGGCGGGAAGGATTAATGACCTGTTAAGTGAACAGCCGGACATTACCAGTCCGGAGTCACCCGTTACAGAGCTACACAACGGGGAGATCGAATTCCGCAATGTGTCCTTCCGTTACTCAGGCAAAGCCGAGAATTATGCCCTGTCTGGCATCAATCTGCAAATTTCTTCGGGACAGACGATTGGTATTATTGGAGCTGCGGGCAGTGCAAAATCTACCTTGGTACAGTTGATTCCACGTCTATATGATGCCAGTGAGGGTGAAGTGCTTGTCAGTGGTGTCAATGTGAAGAAGTACGATCTAAGTTTGCTTCGCAGCCAGGTCGCGATGGTATTGCAAAAAAACGTCCTGTTTGAAGGCACGATTAAGGAGAATCTGCGTTGGGGCAATGAACATGCTACCGATGAAGAGTTGATTGAAGCGTGCAAAGCAGCACAGGCACACGAGTTTATTTCCACGTTTCCGGATGGATATGACACTCATTTGGCACAAGGCGGTACGAACGTTTCGGGAGGTCAGAAGCAGAGACTATGTATTGCCAGAGCTTTGCTCAAAAAACCGAAGATTCTGATTCTGGATGATTCCACCAGCGCAGTAGATACACGGACCGACGCGTTAATCCGCAACATTTTCAAAGAAAGCATACCGGATACAACCAAAATTATCATTGCCCAGCGTATTGCATCTGTGGAAGATGCCGATCAGATTGTCGTGCTGGATGAAGGCAAGATGGTAGATATCGGAACCCATGAGGAACTGCTGGGTCGAAATACAATTTATCAAGAGGCTTATTATACACAGACGAAAGGCGGTGAAGCACTGGATGGATAACATTCAATATGGCCGGACGATAAAACGTCTGCTAACCTACTTTAAGTATTACAAATTCAGAACGACACTAGCGCTGATCCTGGTGCTGGTGAGTTCTGCCGTCTCTGTTGCTTCAGCGGCCTTTCTGCGATTGCTGATCGACGACTTTATTACGCCGCTACTTGGAAATCAAAATCCAGTATTTGATGCCTTGTTACAGGCTTTAATCATTCTGGCTGTGATCTATGCTGCTGGAGTCATCAGTACATTTGTCTCGAAACGGCTGATGATTACCGTCTCACAGCAGATTATGAAGAGGATTCGTGACCGCTTATTCGATCACATGCAGAAGTTGCCGATTAAATATTTTGACCGTAAAGCCCACGGGGATATTATGAGTCATTACACGAACGATGTGGATACGCTGAACATGATGCTGACGGATGGATTGCCCCAGCTGTTGTCCACTGCCGTGACAGTGGTGGTCGTTCTCGGTACGATGTTGTTTCTTGATGTGCCTTTAACGATCGTGGTTGTGCTAGGTGCACTCGCGATGCTTTGGGTTACCAAAACCGTCGGTACCAAGGCAACCGAGCATTTTTTTCAGCAACAGGAGTCTATCGGGGTTGTGGATGGATATATCGAGGAGATCATTCATGGGCAAAAGGTAGTGCAAGTGTTTGGTCGCGAGCAAAAAGCGATGGAACAATTCGCACATCTGAATGATAAATTGTTTGACGACTCGGCGACAGCTAACAAATATTCGAATATTCTCATGCCAATCAATGAGAATCTGTCGACATTAATCTACGTGCTTGTGGCTATTGCGGGCGGAGCTATGTCCATATCGGGCTGGAACGCCGGTCTGAGTCTGGGGATTATTGCAGCTTTTTTGAGTTTATCCCGTAATTTCACAATGCCGATTGCCGAAATCTCCTCGCAGGTCAGCATGTTTGTCGTAGCTGTTGCAGGGGCTCAGCGGATATTTAACATGATGGATGAACAGCTTGAAGCAGATGAAGGCCGCGTGACCTTAGAGAAAAACAAGGATCAGGCCGGATGGGTCTGGAAACTGGAGGACGGAACAAGCGTTGTTCTGAAAGGCAAAGTGGAGTTTAAGGATGTCAGTTTTACGTATGACGGAAAGAAACAAGTGCTCCAGAATATTACGTTATATGCCAAGCCTGGACAGAAGCTTGCGTTCGTGGGTGCAACGGGTGCAGGCAAGACTACTGTAGCCAACCTGCTCAATCGTTTCTACGATATAACTGAAGGTGAGATCATCTATGATGGCATCAACATTCAGCGTATTCGCAAAGCAGATTTGCGGCGTTCCTTGGGAATTGTACTGCAGGATACCCATCTGTTCTCGGGTACGGTCGCTGAGAATATTCGCTACGGAAGGCTGGAGGCCAGTGACGATGAGGTCATTCAGGCGGCAAAGCTGTCGTATGCGGCGAGTTTTATTGAACGTCTGCCTGACGGGTATGAGACCCGGCTGGATGGTAACGGCAATGGACTGTCACAGGGACAGAGTCAGTTGCTAGCGATTGCCAGAGCAGCGATTGCGAGTCCGCCGGTCATGATTCTGGATGAAGCCACTTCATCTATCGATACACGTACCGAAGCGCTGGTTCAGAAGGGGATGGATAATCTGATGCAGGGCAGAACGGTATTTGTCATTGCCCACCGTTTGTCTACCGTGCGGAATTCCGATGCCATTATGGTGCTGGAGCATGGTAAGATCAAGGAACGTGGCGACCATGAACAGCTGTTAGCAGCGAAAGGTACGTATTATCAATTGTATACTGGAGCTTTTGAGTGGGATTAATGGGACTGATCCAGAGAGTGCTCGTAAAACAGCTAAATGGTAAGATAGAAAAATAGCGAAATATAAGATAGACAACACCAAAAGAGCCGTGCATATTGCATGGCTCTTTTTTGTCGGACAGATACTTGCTGAAGGAAGAAGCAGATATGCGTTTAGGACGGATATTCTGAAGTTTGCTCAAGAACGATGTGGTGTACAGCAACTACATCAAACTACAGGTTCAGTCTGCTTTTTAAAATACTGTTCAATGATCAATTCAAGCACAGGTTCCGGTACGGCACGCTGTAGCTGGGCCAGATCACCTAATTCCATGCGATACGGCTGCTCGGTGCTGCTCGGAATCCAGTAGGGAAGTGGTTTACCGGTGGAGTCCAAGCCGTTGGGATCACCTGTCGCAATGAAGTTCGAGAGATAGTTACACATCTGGCGTGCCAGATCATAATGTTTACCCGTGAAAGGACGCCAGCATTTGGCGAGTGTTTCAAAAAAGAACCACAGATCGACCGAATGGAACGTGCCTGGTTGATCCCAGCCCGGAATGTCTGCGTCGAAATTATAATAATAGAGCGGTGTTTCCGACGGATGACCGCTATTAGAACGGATTACAAGCTGAATCGCATGTTCAATCATGCGCACAGAAGCCAGCTGTAAGGCATGATCCAGATCGCCAGTATCGGCTTCACATCGTTCTAAAAAGGCAGGAGCATCCTCGCCAAATAGCTCTGTAGCCATCTGTTTCAGTTCCTCCACACTGTTTACCGCAGGCCGGGTCCAGAACTCGGAGGACGTATGCCCAAGCATGACAGGAACAAGTTCACGCTTATGTTGCATGAAACGAGTGAACGGATCACCTATACAGAACTGATCATCAATGACCGTTCCCCAGAAGCTTCGATATTCCAGAATTTTATCCCGTAGTGTGACGGCATCCAGCTGTCTGGCTTCATCCAGAGAAGATACACCAAGGAAACGAAAAAATTCAACGCCTTTCTGCTCGGCATCTCGCAGCGTACTGCGAACAGCGGGTACAGGAACGTTTGGATATAACTCTGTTGCAATACCGCTCATGATGACAGCTCGCTGAAATAGGCCTTTATTTTGCGGAGAGGTCATCTGACTAAGAACACTGCCACCGCCAGCAGACTGTCCCCCAATTGTAATTTGATCCGGGTCACCGCCGAACGCGGCAATATTACGCTTCACCCAGGCTGTTCCTGCCTGCTGATCCAGATGTCCAAAATTCGCCGGTGCGTGAGGTGACTCCGCACTGATTTCTGGATGGCACAGAAAACCAAATGCATTCAAGCGGTAATTGATGGTCACGACCACAATGCCTCTGCGCGCAATACGTTCACCGTCAAATTCCATCTCGGCCGTGTGACCGACTTGGAGCCCCCCACCAAAGTACCAGACAAAGACCGGTAGTTTCTCATCGGTTCGTTTGGCAGGTGTCCACACATTTAGATACAGACAGTCCTCATTCATCGGCAGATCAGGATCAACCGCCCATTCTCGCGTATAGATGTTATTATCATCAATGACGGTTGGTGCCTGCATGGAGGTCGGTGCAAAATCAAAGGCTTGCAGTACACCATCCCAATCGGAAGCAGGCTGTGGCGCACGCCAGCGATTCCGGCCTACAGGGGGCGCGGCGAACGGAATACCTTTAAAGCTTGTAATACGTGGATCTGCGGCAGGCAGTCCCTGAACTTGACCATTTTCGACCGTAACAGTTCTAAGCACACAACATTCTCCTCTCTGAATTGAACATCGTTCATGTATGTCGATCCAAGATGTTTGGTTGCGCTTACAAATCTGCTGGGCAATATGCCCTCTGTTTCTATCATAAGCAACTTGAAGCGTTGTTTCCAGCATCGAAATTAAACCAATAACCCCTCATAATGATATATAATGACTGGGATCACGAAAGGAGTTGCTGACGTGGACACATTATGGCGAGACGGGGGCAGGGCGAACCAGATTTTTTTTATCAGCGGCGGACACAAACCTGTAAACCTTCATCAGTGGGGACCAGGTGTACGTGACGTCTATGCGCTACACTACATCATTCGAGGGCAGGGTACACTGGAAACCGGAGGCAAGCATTATCGGCTGGGTGCCGAAGAGAGCTTTATCATTTTTCCGCAAAAAGAAATCTATTACTACCCCGATCCGGCGAACCCGTGGGAGTACGTATGGATTGAGTTCGACGGACGAAACGCAGGGCAAATCGTAGATTTGACACAACTATCGGTTAAGCACCCTGTACTGCCGGCCGCACCGGAAACGATGGAGATGTGGTTTCATTTGGCCTGGAATGCAGGTGCATCACCAAGTGAAGTATTAAGAGCGGATGCACGTTTGCAGCTGTTACTGTCCTATTACATTGAATTTTTTCCGAGCGAGAAGCAGACAGAAACCAGAGATGAGGTATGGATGGCGAAAACTTATATCGAGCAAAACTACTGGCAATCATCCTTGACGGTAGCAGAGATTGTACAGGCCGTAAATCTGGAGCGAAGTTACCTGTTCCGCAAGTTCAAGGAAGCTACAGGTGAATCGGTGTCAACGTACATAACGGCATGTCGTATCCGGCGTGCCTGCGAGCTCCTTGAGTCATCTCAATTGTCCATTCAATCCATAGCATATTCGGTAGGATATAATGATCCGCTTTATTTTTCTAGGGTATTCAAAAAGGCAACATCATACACGCCATCTGCATATATGATGTTGCACCAGAAAAAAATAACTAGTAAGACATTTACAAGTAACGTTTAGCGAAAAAGTGCACAGTTCCCGGACTCACGGAAGTAACGAATGAGCTTCTCAATCGGCTCCCGCCCGCAATTCAGCTTCACCCCAAGACAATCAATGCAGACAAATTGCCGGGCTGTTAATGAGACTAATTTCAGGTAGATGCCGACATCGTCGGAAGTGAGCGGAACCTGACAGGTGGTGCACAGCCGGCTTTGTGCCATTTATTTCACCAGTTTGGCTCGCACGACGAGACAATCATGGGCCGCTATGACGGGAGCATAACGCTCGCGGAATACACCGAGTTCCTTGTGCTCCCAGCAGTCATAGAGAGACAGGGAGTAGCCTGATGCGTAAGGCAGTCCCATATCCCAAAATTGCAGGGATAGTTCGCGCTGGCTGTCGCTCAGATTGAAGAAACCAATCGCCAGATCACCGTCCGTAAGCACCTTCACCAGCATGAATACATCATCGGTATGGAACCATTGCGGCTCAGGTTTGATGCGGTAAGCCCCGCGTGCCTCTGCGTCCTGATTAATGGCAAGCAGATCGGGGTTCAGCAAAATGTCCTTGGTGACCTGATTGGCCTTGCGTACATCACATCCAATCATAAGCGGTGAACCCATCATCGACCAGAGGGAGAAATGGGTTTTGTACTCAATATCGTTGCAGCCGCCAATGCTACCGATAAAGTCATTGTTACTTCCGCCGTACATGCCTACGATGAGCATATCCATGTCATTGTGGCAGAAGGAACCGGTATAGCTTTGTTTTCCGAGCTGTGAAAGGGCCAGTTCTTTGACCGAATCCCAGTTATCGCGAATATCCCCGGTTGAACGGTACATATGCGCCCCTGATTCACGAATCCATTCATAGACATTGTCCTCTCCCCAGTTGCAGGCAGAGAAAAGAATATCGCGGCCGCAGTTTTTGAGCGCAAGACTCATGCGTTTGTATAACAATTCGCCAGAGATATGGCGCGGCTTGAAGCAGTAGTCATATTTTAAATAATCCACGCCCCACTCGGCGAATAATGCCGCATCCTGAAATTCATGCTCGAAGCTGCCTGGATACCCGGCACAAGTATGTGTTCCGACACAGGAGTACATGCCAAACTTCAAACCTTTGTCGTGAATATAATCTGCAAGCGCCTTCATTCCACTCGGGAATTTGGCAGGGTCTACGACCAGATTGCCGTCCGCATCCCGCTCCTTCAGGCTCCAGCAATCGTCAATGACAATGTACTCGTACCCGGCGTCACGATATCCTTCCGTTACAAACACATCGGCAACATCCCGAATCAATTGCTCATTGATGTCCCACGTAAACGTATTCCATGAATTCCAGCCCAGCGCAGGGGCAAATCCCATCATTGCATTGGTGTTAATACTCATGATCTGACTCGCTTCCTTCCTTGTCCTGATTCCTAAATTTTTTAAAAAAAACCTAATGCCATCTTCTCCATGTTACAAATAGGGGGATTAATTATCATGTATAACTATCATGAACTTAACGGATTAAGGGCATTTCAACCATAGTCTGACGTTGCTTGGACATGGACAAATGTTGTTTAGGTTAAAAGGAGTAATCTGGGAATAATTGTGTTGTACTAATTAAAACATCAAATCACCATGTTATAATAAGGACATAAAGAGCTTATAATGCAGAAGGAGCCGTGCGCGAACACGACTCCCCATGCAATAGCCGCTTTTAAGGGCGGTAGGCTTTTAAGCAGAGGTACGAATCATTGGTAAACCGCATCCTTAGCTCAGGGGCGGTCTACTTGTCTTTATTGGACAGTATTGCTGTAATCAGCAAACCAAAGGTAAGCATCAGCATCAAGAATTCAAATACTGTCACAAGGCATCACCTCCCTTCCGGGAGATTAGCCGACCGACCATATAGCCCTTTCCAATGCCATGCGCCTGAAATGGCGTGTTTTTTGCTGTTTTACAGGGCTATGTCCTGTACAAAACCACGAACATTAAACCTCCTTCTGGCGAAGCTTTTTTTTATCGTTTATACTTGTAAAGCCAATTTACTTGAGGAGTTGTCTAACGAATCATGAATAAAAAAGAAGTCGCGCACATTCGCAAACAATTCAAGCTGGATCATGACCTGCTGAACATTTACGACATCCTGAATGTCTATATTACGAAAGAAACCAATGAAGTCTATCACTGGGAACGTCATCCGTTTGAACTGGTGGATCGGGAGAAGCAAGAGTTATACATGGGTAATTTCAAAAAATTGCTGACAGGTGAACTGGATCAGAAACTGTTCGAACTGAAGTTCCAAGAAGAAGCGGAGGAGCCGGCACAGGTGATGCTTCACCAGGCACTCGTCACAGGTGACCCGGATGAGTGGCAGGATCTGATGCTGTTGCTTGTCGATCGTATGATGGCTGATGCCAAGTATGAACGGGATATGGTGGTTACGTTTATTAAAGGGCAGTATTATCTGCCAACGAAGGCGAGAAATGAGGCAACAGAGGAAAGCGAGAAAAATGAGGTCTTTGCTCATCCCTTCATCCTGTGTAGTGTGAATTCCACGGAGAAACAGCGGAAGACGCTGCTCTTTGACTATGTAGAGCGGGAATTCAAGTATAACATCATCGTTGATCCGATCATCAAATTAAGCACGCCGGAGCAGGGTTTCCTATATCCAAGCGTTACGGACAACTATTCCGACGTAAATCGTGTGCTGTACTGCACGGGCAAATCCAATTTCCCGGACCCTCATTTTGTTGAAAATGTGCTGAATGGGGAACGTTCTGTGACGGCCTTGGAGGAGCGCGCAATATTCGAGGATATCGTCAAAGAGATCACGGGTGAGCAGATGGATGCCACAACCCTGGCTCATGTATATGAAGAGATCAACCGGGTTATTGAAGTGAACGAGGAATCCCATGAGGAAGAGCCACCGAAGTTGGATTACAAAGACGTAGAACGTCTGCTTACAGCCAGCGGCGTAGAAGAACTGACCACCGAGAAAGTGGAACGTGCATTCGAAACAATCGTCGACAATAAAAACTATGAACTGAAGGCGAACAGCGTGATGCCGAAGTACACTTCCAAATCAATCAAGATTGATACCAAGGTGGCGACCATCTCGATCAGTCCGCAGGATCTCAAATATGTGAGACAAGTCAACTATCAGGGAAGACGCTGTATTATGATTGAAGTGGATGAAGATGCGGTGATTGAGGGATTCACACTGGCTACGGAGAATCTGTAAATAAACTTCAGCTTAAACATTCACAAAGCCCAAGCTTGCGGTCATTCCGCCAGGCTTGGGCTTTGTTGTCTTAGGTCTGTTTGTCTCTGTCTCAGCTAAGATTGACGTAACAACAGCTGAATATCGGCTGCTGGGCGGGAGCCAAGCTCCTCGTGAAGCGATTCCTCGAGTAACTGGTATTGCCACTGGGCTTCAGTCCGCCGACCCAGCGAAAGATAGATCACGATTTTTTCACGGTGAATATCCTCCCGAATCGAATCGATCTGCAGAATTCGATCCAAATAATGCAGTGTACGCAGGGGTTGCTTTTGCTGGATATGATATTGAGCAGCCGTTTCCATCATTGTGATGAAGTCCCTCTCGAGCTGTCTTGACCATGCAAGTGCCCATTCATAATGCCGTCCTTTCAAAAGCTCACCACGATACAAGGTGTCTATTCTTTCGAACATCTCAGGTGAATAGGTTGAAGTTTGACGGATCTGGCGAAATAACGCTTCAAACTCATACAGATCACAATCGATGGAATCCCGGTCAATCCGAATCCCGTTGCGATCCTTCTGGATAAGTGGAACATCGCTGTTATCTCCAACCGCACGCCGGACGTAGTAAAGTGTTGAGTTGATATTAGTCCAGGCTTTCTGCGGACTGAGATCCTTCCATAACGTATCAGCCAGTACATCACGGCTAGTCGACTTCGCACATAAAAGAAATGCGAGTAACTCCTCTGTTTTCGGCGTTCGTAGCTTCACAGGGATGTCCACATTCGCTCCATCAAGCACGGTAAATTCGCCTAACATCCGCACAGTCAGACGTGGGGATGGGGATACCGGCTCCGATGAGATAGCTGTGTCTCGGAGAAGTTGCTGCAAGCGCTGAATCGTACGACTCACACGCTCGGCTGTCACAGGTTTGATGATATAGTCGATGACTTCTTTTTCAAAAGCCTGTACGGCATATTCCTCATATCCTGTCACCAGCACGATCGGCAGGGAGGGGTGATGCTTGCGCAATTCGCCGATCAGTTGCATCCCGGAGATTCGTGGCATGGTAATATCCAGGAAAGCAGCATCAAAACTGTGATTTGCTGCATATTCGCAAGCTTTCTCGGGATCATGGAATACTTCGCATACCTCAATGGCTCCACTTTCAGTCAAAATCCGTTTTAGTCGTTTGAGCGATAGATCCTCATCGTCTACGATGATTACTTTTATCATGTAATGTACCCCCCGTTACCCTTCATACTCTGGTGTTGAATGGGAAGATCGAGCGTAATACGGGTTCCTTCACCATCATGACTTTCCATCCGAAAATCCCTGTTATACAGCAGTTTGAGTCTGCTGGATATATTCCATAAACCGACACCTGTGCTACCATCGGCGACCTGGCGGAGCTCTTTCATTTTCTGTTTTGTCATACCTATGCCGTTGTCTTCAATGGTAAATCTGGTTTCTGTTTCGCTGAGATTGCGAATAGATAGCATAACACGGCCGCCGCCAACACGGGACATTAGACCGTGCCGAATAGCATTTTCGATCAAGGGCTGCAGAATCAGCGGCGGAATCTGCATAGTTCGATCCACATCAGCATCTACATCGATAATGACTTCGAGTCTTGATCCGAAGCGTGCCTGTTCAATGGCTACATAGGCCTCGATCATACCCAGTTCGTTCTCCAGACTGGTCTTGGAATCCAGATGTTTGAAGTGAACACTGCCCCGCAAATAACTGGATAATTGTAAAATCAATCGTTCTGCCTCATCTGGCGCATCCACACATAATTCGGCAATGGCATTCAAGGCGTTATACAGAAAATGCGGGTTAATCTGGGACCGCAAAAAGGAAATTTCGGCATTACGTGCAGCCTGAACAGATGTTTTCATCCGGGTTAGACCACCGATCCGTGCAAGCAATTCCTCCGACTCAAAAGGCTTGGATACAAAATCGTTGGCACCTTTCTCCAGCGCAAGCTTTAATTGATGAGCTTTATTGCCTGCGGTTAGCATGAGCACAGGGAGTTCGGAAGGGGAGAAGCGCTCCCGAATCCGATCGAGCAGTTCATACCCTGACATGCCTGGCATCATGATATCGGCAATCACCAGATGCACGGCAGGAAGTTTGTCCATCAGCATCATTACCGATTGGGAACGGGATGTAACGGCATAACTGTATCCTTCTAGCTTCAGCAGACCCACGATCGTCTGCAGATTGGCCGCATCATCGTCAACCACGAGAATCCACTCATTCCGTACCCCTTGCATAATGACAGGTTCTTCATACCTCAGTTCTCGATTTCCCGAAACCGTAGGCGCCATGCTGAAAGGCGTCACGTTGGCACGTTTCTCTTTTTTACCTTCAGCCAGTGGGAACGTCAAAATAAATGTGGCGCCTTGACCCAGCGTTGATTCGGCGTGAATGGTTCCTCCGTGCATCTCAACAAGTTTGCGCGTGATGCTTAGACCCAAACCTGTGCCTCCGGCAACCATTGGCCCCGCGTCTGCTTCCTGTTCGAAAGGCAGGAAGATATGCTCCAACTTGTGGGGGCTGATGCCGCGTCCCGTATCGGTAATGCGCAGTGCTGCTTTTCCCTGAACGAGTGTAGCACTTATCCGGACAGAACCCTGTTCCGTGAATTTGATGGCATTGCCGATCAGGTTGTGCAGAATCTGAACAAGACGATTCCCGTCTGCATAAATTGCCGGGAAATAGGCTGGGATGTCATTGATCAGTTCCACCTTTTTGGTACCAAGCAGGAAGGAGTGCATGCGCAACACCGATTCGACATAGGAGGACAGGTCTGTAGCTGAACGGTGCAGCGAGATGTCCCCATGCTTCATTTTGGAATAGTCCAGCAGCTCATCCACTAGGTACGTCAAACGTCTTCCACTGCCCGTCACAATCGCCAGATTATGTGCTTGTTCATCGGTGAGCGGGCCTTCCGAACCCTTGAGCAGACTTTCACTAATATTAACGATGGCGTTGAGCGGTGTTTTGAGCTCATGCGATGTGTTGGATAGAAAATCATCCTTAACCTGATCGAGCAGGAGAAGCTGATCCTTCAGAGATCGAACGGTAAGGTAGGCCTCGAAGAGCCGCAGGACGGCTAGAAATAACATCAGGATGCTGAACAGTACGATACATACCTGTCCGATATTAACGTTTTCCTTTAGTGAGATCGAGAACAGGTTGATGTCCAGACAGTACAGCGTGATACAGAGCATGGCTGCGTACCATAGAAAGCTTGATAATCGTTCTCCCTTCTCGCTGAGCACAAACCGCAAAGCACATTGCACCAGAAGCCATAGCAGAATCAATGTGTACAGTCCGATAACATAAGGTGCGGTTAACACGTATACGGAGATAGGAAAGAGTACGAGCAAACTGACATATGCGCCAAAAATAAATAGGGTTACAGAGGTAACTACCCCCGAGAACATGCCTGTCCTGAAACGGTAGAAATAAAAGATCAACAAGCCGAGACAGGCAACGGAGCAAAAATCTTTTAATTTATATAACGTACTAAATGTAAGATCTGTGCTTGCTGTTGCTAATACTCGTTCACTGATCATGCCATTGTAGAGGGCATACAATAGGCATACCAGGCCGAGCAGTAACAGAGAGTCATCCCGGTTTCGATATAGCGCAGATCCCAAATAACTGATGAGAAAAATGATGGATATGGTAGCCAATACAGCCATAGTTGCCAGTTCAATGGCCGTGCGGTTCTGATGGCTTTTTAGCATGGCAGCCTGTTCTCCAAAAAAAAGCGGACCCGAGATGCCTGCATTCGGATAGTCATAGTTGGCGACCCGAACCAGTATCTCAATATCACCGCCATGATACGGGAAAAATGCGATTTGTGGTGAATTGCCTGCCTTGTACCCTGCATTTTTTTCCACGGCTTGTCCGTCTTCCATCAGTTTGGTGCCATTGACGTAAATTTCGCTGGCAAAGCGAATGTTGCTTTTCTTGATGGCAAGAGTGCCTTCAACGGGTGTATTTTTTAGGACAAGCCGGTATGTAGCAAAACCGTAGGACGGTAATCGTTCATCCCCTACCCGAACGGGTCCCCAAGTACCAGGAACCTCTGCATAAGCATCAGGGGATGCTGGTGATCCTTGTTGTTTTTGATCCGCGATATGAGCTGAAGCCGGCAGTAGCTTCTTCCAATAAAATTCCCATTCACCGTCCAGCCTGATGCGATTCTCAAGTTTCGGATTCCAGGTCGATAGATCCAGAATGCCTTGACGGGCATGGAGAGCGGCGGCTTGCGGTTCTCTAGCCGTGGATAGAACCAGCAGCGTAACAGCAAGTATCACGGTGAGAACAACACCTGAAATTCGTATGAACACGTTTTGCTGCTCCTTTGGGAGATTACCAATCATCTCTAGTATTCTATCGGCATTGTAGCGGATATCCCCAGAGGGTGCAATTCAATATCGACAAAATTCTTTGTTTATTTTTTGTTTATTGTGATTTTGTATAATTCGAATGTGTGATATGTCGAAAGGATCTAGTGAAAGTATCCAAAGACCTATCTTTGCGCAACTCTGGACTTATGGGTCTGAGAGTATGGAGAGGGAAATCACAACATGGTGTTGACGGAACTTAATGATTGGGTGTACTTACAGCAGCCGGGGTTGTAAAGTGCAGTTACTTATGAAGCAGTGTTAATAAGATGGCTTTGTTCAGTGGCCATCTATGCAAATCTTTAAGTCTTTTTGATTTACAAATCAAACTTAGAAAGGAAGTAGAACATGAGCAAGAATCTGAATGCCAAAAAAGCTTTATCTATGATTCTCACCTTTTTATTAGTCCTAAGCGGTATCCCCGGATTTCATAATTGGGGAGGAGACCATGCTTACGCAGCCACCGAGACTTGGGCTTCTTTAGGAGTTCCAGGTATTAGTACTGGAGAAGCTGAATACAATTCCGTAGCCTTAGACCCACAAAATACTCCTTATGTTGCTTTTGCAGATAAAGGGAACTCTGGTAAGGCGAAGGTCATGAAATTTGTGAACGGCCAGTGGCAAACTGTAGGAAGTCCTGAAATCTCGTCAGGAAAAGCCTATGAATTGTTCCTTGGCATTGATAAGCAAGGTACACCATATCTTGTTTACACGGATGAAGCTAACGAAGGTAGGCTAGGCGTAAAGAGGTTCACTGCTGGTCAATGGGAGTATGTGGGGGGGAGCAATATTTCACCAGGATCAGCGATTGGTATGATTGCCTTTGACTCCGCAGATAATCCATATGTTCTCTATAGAGACTATCCAAACCAGAACAGAGCTAAAGTTGTGAAGTTCACGAATAATGTATGGTCTACCGTGGGAACGTGGGTGACTTCAGGCGACGCCAATGAGATGGCTCTCGCCCTGGATTCAAAGGATACCCCTTATGTAGCCTACAGTGACGGGACAGACAACTATAGGTTGTCTGTTAAGAAGTTCGACGGATCAGCGTGGAGTTACGTGGGAGCTACCAAGCTTACAACTGGTCAATCATCGAACCATGCGATCGCAATCGCTCCCAGCGACGTTCCTTATATTGCTTTTTCAAATCAAGACAATTCTTATAAAACTACCGTATTGAAGTTCACAGGTACCCAGTGGGAGAACGTTGGAAACACTGGTGGCATTTCTGTTGGCTCGTCCAGAGAAAATACACTGGCTTTCGATTCTATAGGAACTCCATATGTTTCTTATAGTGACAATGGAACCATGTTCGGACAGCGGCCTTTTGGAGTTGTCAAAAAGCTCAGCGGGAATCAGTGGCAACCTGTTGGAGGAAGTAACTTCACTGGACCGAACACCCTTAATCAAGTGCAGTATGTATCGTTTGCCTTGGGATCCGATAACATTCCATATGTCGCTTATCAGGATCAATCCGCTAGTAAGAAAACAACCGTGAAGTCTCTTACTACCCAGTATAACGTCAGCTACAATGGCAATGGTCATGAGTCAGGTAGTGTGCCTGTAGACATGCAGGGCTATTCTACGCTGTCGCCCCTTGTCACAGTAGCTGAAAACACCGGAAATATGGAGAAAGAAGGCTACATCTTCTCACACTGGAATACTGCAGCAGACGGAACAGGCACGGACTACAGTCCGAATGACACCTTCAACATTAACGGCGCTGACGTTACACTCTATGCGCAATGGGTAAATGGGAATTCGGATGTTACCTTCGTCACGAACGGAGGCACCCCAATCTTGTCGCAGTCAGTCGGCCATAATCTTATGGCAACAGAGCCATCGCCACCGAGTAAAGCTGGATACAAGTTTTTAGGCTGGTATACAGATATCGAGCTGACACAAGCTTATGATTTTCAGTCACCTGTGACTAGTAATCTGACTCTATATGCCAAGTGGCAGTCCGAGAATGCTACACTGTCCAGCCTGAGTGTAGGTCAAGGCACTCTGGATCGAGCCTTCTCGCCAGCAGAGATGAATTACCAAGTGGAAGTAGCTCCTGAAGTAACCAGTCTGGACTTCTCCTTTTCCAAGGCAGAGACCAGTCAGACAATCAGTGTCACTGGAGCAACCGAGCAATCCGTTACCGATGATGTATATTCCTATACGGCTTCTAACCTGATAACAGGCTTGAACCCTGTACAGATCAAAGTGACGGCCGAGGATGGCAACAGCAATACGTATAACCTGAGCGTCAAACGTCTCGGCGAACCTAGTACCAATACCCAGCTGGGTGGTCTTACACTGAATAGCGGTACATTATCTCCAGCCTTCTCGCCAGAAGAGCGGAATTACCAAGTGGAAGTAGCTCCCGAAGTAACCAGTCTGGACTTCTCCTTCTCCAAGGCAGAGACCAGCCAGACAATAAGCGTCACTGGAGCAACCGAGCAATCCGTGACCAATGATGTGTATTCCTATACGGCTTCTAATCTGGTGACAGGATTGAATCCTGTACAGATCAAGGTGACGGGAGAGGACGGCAACAGCAACAGTTACAATCTGATCGTAAAACGTCTCAGCGAGCCTAGTAACAATGCCGACCTGGGTGGTCTGACATTGACTAGTGGTATATTATCTCCGGTCTTCAGCCCGAATGTGGAACATTATACAGCAACTGTGAGCAGTTCAATCCGCTCGTTAGTGGTTAGTGTCACTTCTGTTCAAGAAGGTGCGAGCGTTAAAATCAATGGTACGAGTGGAAAAATTGCAGATATTTCGCTCGCAAACGGACTGAATACAGTAACGATCGAGGTGACTGCACCGAATGGCAGCACCAAGAAGACTTATACGTTGCTCATTACTCGCAGTAATGAAGATAACGCTACTGGCAATACTGGAAATTCTGGAACTGGTGGAGCAAGTAACGGAGGTGGAGGCGTTACCTCACCAGTGACCAATAATAATACCAGCAGTAACGTAAAGGTACTGGTGAACGGCCAGGCACAATCTGCGGGAACCTTAATGACTTCGACAGTGAATGGGCAACAGGTCGTGACGATTTCTGTGAATGCGGAAGCGATCGCCCAAAAGCTGAATACCGAAGCCGCTGGCAGCGTAATCACGATTCCAGTTACGGGCAGTAATAGTGCGAATACAGGTGTAATTATCGGTGAGCTGAATGGACAGACGGTGAAGCTTATGGAAGATAAGCAAGCGGTGTTGGTACTCCAGACAGATACAGCAAGCTACACTTTGCCAGCAAGTCAGATTCGGATTGGCAGCGTGGCTGAACAGCTTAAGTTGAATAGTAACGACTCCCTTGAGAGCATCAAGCTTCAAGTAGAGATTGCCCAAGTAGATCCAACTACGGTACAAGCAGCGAATTCCGTTTCACAGCAAGCTGGATATACGCTGGTCGGAATACCTGTGGAATTCAACGTAATTGCCAGCTATAACGGTAAGACTACACCTGTAAATGAATTCAGTAGCTACGTAGAGCGTACGATTGCTCTTCCGGCAAACATTGCTCCAGACCAAATGACAACAGGTGTCGTCATTGATAAAGATGGCAGCGTTCGTCATGTACCAACGAAGATTACAATAATAAACGGAGCATATTATGCGAAGATTAACAGCTTGACCAACAGTGCATATAGCATTGTGTACTCTCCTAAATCCTTCACGGATGTGGCTAACCACTGGAGTAATATAGCAGTGAACGATATGAGCTCACGTATGATCGTGAGCGGCGTATCAAACAGCAATTTCGAACCAGATCGTAGCATTACACGAGCCGAATTTGCAGCCATCGTCGTACGTGCACTGGGTCTGAAGCCGGGTGAAGGAAGCAATGGCTTCCGAGATGTGAATGATAAAGACTGGTTTGCAGATGTCGTGAAGACTGCTTCTAAATATGGTTTGATCGGCGGCTATGAAGACGGCACATTCCGTCCACAAGAGGAGATTACCCGTCAGGAAGCGATGACTCTGATCGCAAGAGCCATGAAAGTGACAGGATTGGAAGATCGGGTGCCTGCTGATGCTGCGAAACAGTTGTCCAGCTTCACAGATGCAGAACAAGTAGCCAGCTGGGCGAAGGAAGCAGCCGCAGCCAGTGTCCATACGGGACTAGTAACGGGTCGCGGTTCGAACACGATTGCACCATTGCAGTCGATAACAAGAGCCGAGACAGCGACCATCCTGAGAAGACTATTGCAACAGTCTGACCTGATCTAAAGATTCGTTTGCATATTTGAGTTGCGAAATGGAGTCAGTCATAGGAATAAATAAAAAAATCCCGGAAGTCTGCAATGACTTTCGGGATTTTTTTATTTAGTTTAGACCCAGCCTGTGAATGCCAAAATAGATGCTTTGGCTGATTGAGCTTCCATGTGAGTACCTGTGCGCCAAGCCTTCGGCGACTCACCCATTAATCTGGCGAAGCAACGGTTGAAGCTGGAAATGGACCTGAACCCGACTTGCTCAGAGATCGAGAGCACCGAGGCATCGGTACTTTTTAAACGTTTGCAAGCCTCTTCTACGCGTGTACTGTTTAGAAAATCAAGAGGGGTCGTACCCATAATCTCATGGAACTTGCGGCGAAAATGGGTGGTGCTTAGATGACACAGTTCTGCAAGCTCATCAATCGTCACCGGCATCATGTAATTCCTCGTGATAAATTCCAGAGCAGGGGATATAACCAGATCAGGCTGACGGCTCTGCCTTTCCGTTTCCCGCATCTGTTCTAGTTCCAGCTTCTGCTCTCGGCTAAGCCCGTTCTCATCGCTCGCATGAATTCGTAGCAACTCAATATACAGCGACATTAATAATCCATACGCACTCTCTCGATAGAATGGGGTTTGCCGCTGGATTTCCTCTACAATCGATGTGGCTAGCATATACACCTTCGGATATTGATCTTTATGTAACACACAACGACCTGCTTGAATAGCTCGGAGATTGGGCTCCATGTTACTCTGCGGTGTTTTTAATGAATGCTGGAACAGTTCCTCTGGCGAAAAAAAGAGATAGGCCCACCTGCTTGCCGTATTAGGTGAACTGTATGTTGTATGGGGCAGGTAACGAGGTAGGAATGTAACATCTCCGGCTCGAAAAGGAACGTTTTCTCCCTTGATCTCCATTACACCTCCATCGGAGTAACAGATGCCAATCTCCATATGATTATGGAAATGTAGGTGCTCACTCTTCATATCAGAGATTTTCCAGCGTTCCCCGCTGAGTAGCAGAACAGGAAAGTCTATGGGCAGGCTGTAATGGCGGTATTCAATGACAGGTTTTTTCGGTTTGGGCATGTCCGGCTGCTCCTATTCGTCGGATTATAAATGATCGAAATTGCGCAGTTTTGTTACGAATATGCTTAGATGCAAACTATTTTACTGCGTACAATGAAATAAGTAAAGCGTTTACATCACAGGACGGTCACTTCTTAAACTCAATTTGAGGAGTGTGCGCAGGAGAGGGGAATTTCAATGCTGCAAGTGAAATACGACCGTGAACAAATTTTAAACGTTATTCAGAACGTAACGAGAAAAACACTGGATATGGACTTGACTTGGGATTGGCCCTGCGGCGTAGCCTATTACGGAGTAGCGAGAGCTTACCAAACGACAGGTGATCCGGAGATTTTGGACAGGCTGGTGAAGTGGGCGGATGAATATATAGAGCTAGGCTTGCCAAGCTGGACGGTGAATACATGTGCAATGGGACATGTATTGATCACGTTATACGAAGAGACAGGCGATCAGAAGTATTGGGATACCGTCATGAGTAAAGTGGATTATTTGCAAAATCATGCGCTCCGCTTTGGCGATCGGGTGTTACAGCACACTGTATCAACAGCGAATGATTTTCCTGAACAGGCCTGGGCAGATACGCTGTTTATGGCGGCTTTTTTCCTGCTCCGAGTGGGTAGCAAGCTGAAGGACGAAGCAATGATTCAGGATGCGCTGAATCAGTATTACTGGCATATCAAATACCTGCAAGATCCAAGCACCGGCCTGTGGTATCACGGTTATAACAACGTGAACAAGGATCACATGTCCGGCTTTTACTGGGGACGAGCGAATGCATGGGGAGCTTATACGATGTCACAGGTCAAACCGCAACTCAAAGAGTGGTACTTGTATCCGCAATGTATGGACGTTGAATGTTCCTTGCGTGATCAGCTTGCGGCTATCAAGTTGCTGCAGACGGAAGATGGCTTATGGCGTACCGTGCTGGATGATGCGGAATCTTATGAGGAAGTTTCCGCATCATGCGGTATTGCAGCGGCTATGATTAATAACGGCAACCCATTGCATACGAAATATGTACAAAAGGCCCTTAGCGGCATTTTGCACCATATCAGCGAGGATGGACGTGTACTCGGGGTCTCCGGCGGAACAGCTGTGATGAAGGATCGCGATGGGTACCGCAACATTCCGAAAGACTGGATTCAAGGATGGGGTCAGGGACTGGCACTGGCATTTCTGTCGGATATGTTACGACAAGGAGAGTGAACATGTTGCCAAAATCAACCAAAGGCTCTTTCACGTTACCAGGAGAATCCGGTTATGAAGCACTGACGCTGGAGCTGGCTGAGCGGTGGGGAGCCGATGTGATCAGAGATAGTGACGGGACAAAGTTGTCGGGTGAGATCATTCAGGCCGGATACGGCATTTATTCGACGATCTGTATCATTCGGGATCATAATGAGTGGGCATCAAGGAATCAGGATAAGCTCCAGCAATGTTTTCTTATTACTCAGCCGAAGGTAGCCGTTCAGGATTATATCTCCATCTATCTGATGGAGGACTTTTTTGCCGAACAATTCAAGGTGAACGATTCGAAGGAAGCGTTGAAGTATTGGCAGGTGTACGACCGGACGACCGGACAGGAAGTACCGAGAACACAGTGGAATTACGAAAGAGAATCCGGCAACGTGGTCATTACTGGCATCACCCCTTGGCATAAATACACGGTAAGTTTCATGGTCTATCGTATCTGGGAAGAAATATCTATGTATAATCACACAACCAACAACTGGGACAAAGAACACCTGATGCAGATCGACCCCATCTATGCAGACACGCAAACGTATCTATTGGATTGGATGGAAAAATGGTGCCTTGCTCACCCCGAAACAACGGTTGTTCGATTCACGTCACTCTTCTATAACTTTGCCTGGATTTGGGGTAGTGAAGAGCGCAACCGCCATCTCTTCTCGGATTGGGGTTCCTACGATTTTACGGTGAGTTCAAGAGGGCTTGATTTATTTGCTGAAAAATATGGTTATGCACTCACCGCAGAGGATTTTGTGAATGGCGGAAAGTACCAGGTCAGCCATATGCCTGCGGGGCAGCGCAAGCTGGACTGGATGGCATTTATCAATGATTTTGTCATTGATTTTGGCAGAAAGTTGATTGATATCGTGCATCGCCATGGCAAGTTGGCTTATGTATTCTATGACGATAGCTGGGTGGGCATGGAGCCTTACAATGACCGCTTTGAAGAGTTTGGCTTCGATGGCATGATCAAATGTGTGTTCTCTGGCTATGAGGCCAGAATGTGTTCGGGCGTCAAGGCTGAAACACATGAAATTCGCCTGCATCCCTATCTGTTCCCCGTTGGGTTAGGTGGATTACCTACCTTTAAGGAGGGTGGGAACCCAACGCTTGATGCCAAAAATTACTGGATCAACATTCGGCGCGCGTTATTGCGCGAGAAAATCGACCGGATTGGCCTGGGCGGATACCTGCATTTGGTAGAGCCTTATCCTGATTTTGTGGAATATATCGAGAAGGTCGCAGATGAATTCAGGGAGATCAAAGCATTGCACCAGGCAGGCAAACCTGCGCAGCTTCAAACGCGTGTGGCGGTGCTCCATAGCTGGGGCCAATTAAGATCATGGACGTTGTCGGGACACTTCCATGAGACTTACATGCATGACTTGATTCATGTGAATGAGGCGTTAGCCGGGTTGCCGGTTGATGTACGCTTTATCGATTTTGAAGATATTCGCCAAGGCGTGCTGAACGAGGTGGATGTCGTCATTAATGCTGGAAGAGCCGGTTCTGCATGGAGCGGTGGCGAGCACTGGAATGAAACGGCTTGTGTGGATCAGCTCACCCGTTGGGTGCACGAAGGAGGCACATTTATTGGCATCAACCAGCCGTCGGCTGTGGGAGGTTATGATACCTTTTTCCGAATGGCTCATGTGCTTGGGGTGGATGAGGATACAGGTGCGCGTGTAGTGCATGGAAAATGGGCCTATGAGGTGCAGGATCGGCATGAGCTTGTGCCAGAAGGTGCAACAGTCAAAGGCAAGCCGCAACGTTATCTGACCGATGGAACGGCCGAGGTGGTGCTGGAAACGGAAGGGAACATTGCACTGTCTGTACATGCGTTTGGCAAAGGAAAGGGAATCTATCTGTCTTCGTTCGAATTCAACTGGGCGAATGCCAGACTGCTGCTGAATCTGATCCGCTTTGCAGGTAATGAGCAACACAATACCAAGTATATTACGGATAATGTGTATACCGAGTGTGCGTATTATCCCGAGAGCGGCAAGCTGGTTGTAATCAACAACAGGGATCAGGCGCAGACGACGACGATTGACACGGAGCAGGGGATGCAGAGGTTTGATATCGCACCATTTGATACAATGATTACCCAGATTGGAGCGCAGGCTTCGGTATAACATAAGCTACTCTCCAGGTTGTAATGTTATCGGAGTAGTCATGTAAATGATTCGTTTGACACAAGAAAGCTCAGGGTTCGTAGCACATACGCTATAAGCCTTGGGCTTTTTGTGGAGCAAACAAATTTATAATGATGTCATACGTTACATGTATGGACATACGACCTGATGTGCTAGACTATTGAAAAACAAAGGAGCTGCTCACATGAATGTAAACGAGGTTATGCAAGAGCTTGAGGCTCTGGGCAAAGAACGTACAAAAAAGATCTATATATCCAACGGTGCGCATGAACCCTTGTTTGGAGTTGCGACAGGGGCGATGAAACCGATGGCGAAGCAGATCAAGAAAAATCAGCCGCTCGCTGAGCAATTGTATGCAACAGGCAACTATGATGCCATGTATTTTGCAGGTGTGATCGCTGACCCGAAAGTGATGACCCACGCCGATTTTGATCGCTGGATGGATGCGGCGTATTTCTATATGGTGTCCGATTATATCGTTGCTGTAACTTTAGCGGAGACGGATATTGCCCAGGAGGTTGCAGACACCTGGATTGCGAGCGGAGAAGAGTTGCGAATGTCCGGCGGATGGAGTTGTTACTGCTGGCTTTTGGGCAGCCGCAAGGATACCGAGTTTGAGGAAAGTAAACTTAGACAGATGCTTGAGCAGGTAGAACAAACGATTCACAGTGCGCCTGAACGGGCCAAAATAGCCATGAATCTATTTATCTATACGGTCGCCATGTCTTACGTTCCGTTGCATGAGCTAGCGGTGGAAACGGCCAAAAGGGTTGGCCCACTTGAAGTAGGTCTGGACAAGCCGAAAAGCAAGCAGATCAGTGCTTTCGACAATATTCAAAAGGCACTGGACCGCAATCAGCTTGGTTTTAAACGCAAATATGTAAGATGTTAGTCCGAAACGTGTATTCCATTATCACCATGGCTCGTTATAATGGTGGTAATGGATGACACGGGTGGGGGAGACAACAACGACATGAAACGCAAGTTAAAGTGTAAGCGTATTCAGTTACTGGATGATTGGAGTCTTAGAACGAAGTTATACATAATGTTTATTTTTTGTGTGCTGGTTCCTGTGGTGGCAACTAATGCCGTGTTTTATCAAAGCATCAAAGGACAGATTGAAGCCAAAGAACAGAGCCGGATCAACGAAATGCAGCAACGGATTCGCTTTAATCTGCGGAACAGCTTGGATAACAGCCTGTACGTATCCAATTTTTTATATACGGATGCTACGCTGAATCGGTTTATGGAGTCCAAATACAACAATCAGGAAGACTATTATTTTGCATATTATGATATGCTGAGCGGCAACAATCTGGTTCGGTATTATTACAGTTATCAGCAAGTGAATCAGGTGACGTTTTATGTAGATAACGATACGTTTGTAAATGGCGGCAACTTTATCAAGCTGAATGATGACATAAGGAAAAGTGAATGGTATCAGGCGCTCATGAACACAGACGACCAGATGATGATTTATTCCTATTTTGACAAGCAGCAGGCAGAGATGTCGCAAACTCAAGGCGGCCGTAAGGTTAGCATTATACGCAAACTCAATTATTTCGGGAAACAGCAGGTGGAAAAAGTATTGAAGGTAGATCTCGACTACGCCTTCATTAACAAATCGTTCAAAAATGAGGGAGCGGGCGGCAAAATCTATATCGTTTCGAATGATCGGATTATTTTCTCTAATGATGCACAGATGAATCAGGCAAGGAAGCCGTTCCATCTCATGTCTGGCATGTCGAAGGATGAGGGACAGTCCACAGAATTGATTCCTGTCGTATCGGAAAATTGGCAGATTATTGTGCGTGGAGAGAAGCTGGATTTTCTGACGGAGATCGTGGATTCCAGATTCAATCTGCTTCTGCTGATTATTGTTAATCTGCTGGTACCAACACTACTTATCTGGCTTATTTCCAGATCCCTTGTTCACAGGGTAGGCCGAATTGCAACGCATTTGGATCAAGTTAAACAGGAAAAATTTGAAGTGATTGTAGAACCTGCGGGCAAGGATGAGATCGGTAGCTTAACCCATAGTTACAATATGATGGTCATCAAAATCAGGAATCTGATCGAGATCGTATTTAAAGGGCAGGTCGAACGGCAGGCGCTTGAACTTTCCAAGAAACAGGCTGAATTAAAGGCGCTACAGAGTCAGGTCAATCCACACTTTATGTTTAATACACTAGAAACCATTCGCATGCGTAGTCTGATCAAGGATGAACATGAGACCTCTGATATCATTCAGAAGCTGGCGTTGCTGCTCAGGCAAACGATTAATTGGGGCAATGATCTCGTAAGCATTCAAGATGAGATTCGTTTTGTCGAAAGTTATCTGGTGATCCAGCAATATCGGTTTGGCGAGAAGTTACAGTTCGTTATTGACGTTACCGATGCTGAGATATTGGAGATGAAGATTCCGAAGCTGACCGTGTTAACGTTTGTCGAAAATGCTTGTATCCATGGTATTGAAGGTGGTTTGAATGATGGAGTCGTGGAAGTCAGATTCCAGAAGTATAACGAGCAACTACATATTGTGATCCAAGATACCGGAGTTGGCATGGAGAAGGACAAGCTGGAACTCATTCGAACGATGTTGCTTGATCCGAGTCTGGAACGGCTTAGCGAACTGAGCAGCATTGGAGTGATGAATGCATATATTCGGCTTCGAATGTATTTCGATGAACGTGTGCAAGTAAGCATTGACAGTGAAAGGTACAAGGGGACTACGATTCGCATACAAATTCCGCTTGTACAAGCATCTCAGGGATAAGGAGCGAGAATATGATCAACGTGCTGATTGTGGACGATGAGCCATTTATTCGCCAAGGACTGCTTTTGCTGATCGATTGGAATTCACTTGGGTTTCAAGTTTGTGGTCAGGCTTCTAATGGGGTACAGGCACTCGAATGTATCCGAACAATGCGGCCCGACCTCATCATATCCGACATTAAAATGCCGGAAATGGATGGCATGCAACTCGCGAAAATCATCTACGAACAATACGGCGGCGAGATGAAGATGGTGTTACTTAGCGGTTTCTATGAGTTTGAGTACGCCAAACAAGCGATCAAATATCAGGTGAACGATTATATACTCAAACCGATTGTGAAGGATGAGTTGTTGCAAGTGCTGGTGGCCTTCCGCAAGGCTTTCATGGAAAGAACGGAAGAAAAGCGGCATCAGGAAAAACAGGAACATATCGTTATGACTCAACAGGTGCAATCGATTTTGCTTGGAACGGCAGATGAAGATACACTCGCCAGTATCCAGGTCTCATATGGGGATGTAATGACGAAGTTGCGATGCTTGATGATTGAAACGGAATCGGAGCGAGAACAACAGCAGAACGATGGGAGTCTGCTCGTGGAAGCCCATATCAATCAGAATCATGTAGGCTATGTCCTGAAATCTTTTACAGGTGAGAAAAACCGAGTGCTGCATATTGTGACCGACCTGTTGCTGAAGCGTGAGGCATTATCACTGGAACAATACGTTACAAGGCTGTATACAGAGCTAAGTCAGATACAGGGTGCAGCCATAGCCATCTATGTCGGCAAGGAAGTGCACAGGCTGGAGGAACTGCACGAGTCCTATTATTCTTGCGGTAAGATTAAAAGTTTGCGTTTCTTTAGTGCGTACGGGCCGATTTATTATTTTGAACATATGGACACAAGTGTATTTACCAATCAACCAGCCGGACGGGAAAAACAGCTCTTTGACGGACTGATTCAAGCGATCGAGGAGCAACAGACTGAAGATATACGCGGTCATGCGCAGGCCATTTTTCAATTTTTTCTGGAGCAACGCATTGAGCCGGGCATCGTGGGCATTCATCTTCATTATTTGGCGTACACGTTGCTTGGATTAGTGAACAGGGACGATACGGATCTGAATTCAGATGAGGAATGGATGCAGTCCACATTTCTGCAGACGAACTATGCCATGCTGTCCATGGAAGAGAATATCGAGAATCTCTGCGACTTTTCATACACATGTGCGGAGAAGCTGAAAGAGCGTCAGAAGTGGAATGCAATGGGTGTACTGGCGCGAGTCGAGGCTTACATTCATGAGCACTATATGGAAAATGTCAGCTTGAAGCTGCTTGGAGAGCATTTTTTCATGAATAGCGCCTATCTGGGCCAGATTTTTAAAAAGCATTATGGCGTGAGTTTCAGTGATTACCTGAATCAGATTCGTATTGACGAGGCCATTCGATTGTTACGCAGAACGGATTATAGAGTCTATGAGATTGCAACGAAGGTCGGGTATCGGGACTCCGATTATTTCATTAACCGGTTTGAGAAAATCAGGGGAGAGACGCCTGCCCAGTATCGAAAAAGGGCACAAACGATGCATAACTCGGATTCATCATCCTGCGCGCCTTGAGGGGGAGCAGGATTTTTTGTATATCTGGAATTATTGGGATGAGGTCTATAATTTGTCCCGTTGAGGAGAGCAAGTAACAATGATAATTTTAAATCAACCTTTGGAAAGCGCTTTCTAAAGAGTGTCTCTCAACATACTTCGCTGGAGGGGTCATGATGAAAAAGGATGTCAGAAAAAGATTAAGGCAACTCGTTCTACTCACGTTGATGTTTACGGTTGTGCTCGCCGGTTGTACACCAGGGGCTTCCAAACCGGAGGAGAAAACGGCAGATGGCAAAGAACTGAAGCAGTTTTCCGCATTTTTTGCTGTACCAGGCAAGCTCGCACCTGATGATAACCGCGTAATGAAGGCTATTGAGGAAAAAACAGGCGTGCGTGTCACGATGGATTGGCTCACAGGCCAGACCGCCAAAGAACGAATTGGAGTAATGATTGCAGGCGGAGAGTATCCGGATTTTATTGATGGCAGTGATGGTACACAGCAATTAGTATCTGCCGGTGCGCTTGTGCCACTCGAAGACTACATCGACAAATATCCGAATATCAAAAACTATCTCGGTGACAATTGGAAGAAAATGAAGAATTCAACGGATGGTCATATCTACTTCATTCCGCAATTCGGGAATTTACAAGGCGAGTCTATGAAAGTATCCCATGACGGGGAAGCGTTCTGGATTCAAAAAGCGGTGCTGGAGTGGGCGAATTATCCAACGATCAAAACGCTGGATCAGTACTTTGACTTGATCGAAAAGTACAAAGCAGCGAATCCAACGATTAACGGCCAGCCGACCATCGGATTCGAGATCATTTCTTACGACTGGCGTTACTTCGCCTTGGAGAACCCGCCGCTGTTCCTGGCCGGCTATCCGAATGAAGGAGCCGCAATTGTTGATAAGGCTACGTTAACAGCGAAAAACTACAATACGATTCCGGAAGCCAAGGCTTATTTTAAAAAGATCAATGAGGTCTACAATAAAGGGCTCGTCGACAATGAAACGTTCACAGCCAACTACGATCAGTACATTTCCAAAATTTCAACGGGACGCGTACTGGGAATGGTCGACCAGGGATGGCAGTTCCTCGACGCAGAGGCTTCTCTGGTCAAACAAAAGCTGTATGAAAGAACGTATGTACCACTGTCCATTACGTTGTCCGAAGATGTAAAAGGACGTTATCAGCATAAGCCGATTCTGAACGTCAACGGCGGACTAGCGATCACGAAGAGCTGTAAAGATGTTGAAGGAGCGCTTCAATACATTAACGACCTGCTTGATCCGGAGACGGAAGTTCTGAGAACGTGGGGACAGAAAGATGTAGATTATCAGGTGGATGACAAAGGTGTATTCTCCCGTAACGAGGAGCAACGTGCCAATTCGAAAGATCCGGACTGGGTACTTGCCAACACTGGAAGCCCGCTGGTATATTTCCCTCACCATGAAGGCATGACAGCAGACGGTAAAAACGCGATGGACCCGAAAGAACAGCCTGAAGAATACCTTGCTACATTGAATGACATTGATAAAAAAGTGCTCAAGGCCTACGGATACACCAAATTCACGGATTTCCTGGAGCCTGCAGAAGAGAACGAACCATGGTTCCCGATCTACACGTTCAATTTTGAACCGAATAAGCCAGAAACAATTGCCAGACAGAAGATGGACGATGTGAAACGCAAATGGTTGCCTAAAGTGATCATGACCTCACCAGCAGAGTTTGATCAGGCGTGGGAAGAATATCAATCCACACTGAAAGAAAGTGCGGATATCAAAGCCTATGAGGATGCACTGACCGAAGAGGTTCGCAGACGTGTAGAGCTATGGGGTTAAACAGGTGAAACAGATGCAAGTAGTAAGACAGGTTATACGATAAGAAGCAAGATAAGCAATACGATAAGCCTTACGAAAAGTACTACGGTAAGAGAAATATGACAAATAGCATGATAAGTGGTGTGAAGAGTAATACGAGAAGCGGTATCAGTAGGTAATAGCTAAGGTCAAGGCAGAGAGGCTATAGGACATCCTGTAGCCTTTCTTAATCCACACATAAACGTGTACCCATTGGACAGGAATGGATTCGAATCATCCGCTTCGGATGATATAGATAAAACTCGGAATCAAGGAGAGAGAAAAGCATGGCTAAAAAGGAGCTACAGTCCTCGGTCAACACCAGTCATATTCCTTCGGGGAAGAGCTGGATCGGGTATAACTTGTCCAGAATGAAAAGTCAGCGCCAATTGATGTGGATGTCATTCCCCTTCATTGCGTTTATTGCTATTTTTGCGTATGGGCCTTTATGGGGCTGGCTCATGGCTTTTCAAAACTATAGACCAGGCCTTGGTTTTATGGAGCAGGATTGGGCAGGACTGGATCATTTCCGAACGTTATTTACAGACCCGACTTTCTTGCGTGTCATTCGCAATACACTGGCGATGAGTCTGATCAGTCTGTTTCTTGGATTTGTCGGTTCAATTGGTCTGGCACTCTTGCTCAACGAACTACGGCTGGTTTTATTTAAACGTGTCGTGCAGACCGTTTCTTATCTTCCGCACTTTCTATCGTGGATCATCGTGACAGGCATTGTTGCGAATGTATTGTCGACGGAAAACGGGATTGTGAATGTGCTGATGACCAAGCTGGGGCTGATTGATGCGCCGATTAATTTCTTTGCCGAACCCAAATACTTCTGGGGCATCGTTGGTCTGTCGAGCATGTGGAAAGAGATTGGATGGGGCACGATTATCTATCTCGCATCCATGGCTTCCATTAATCCAAGTCTGTATGAGGCAGCCTCCATTGATGGAGCCGGCCGTTTCCGTAAAATGTGGAATGTCACACTTCCGAGTATCAAACCAACCATCATTATCCTGCTGATTATCAACGTCGGTAACGTACTGAATGCAGGCTTTGAGATTCAATATTTGCTGGGGAACGGACTGGTGCAGGATGTATCCGAGACGATTGATATCTTTGTTCTAAAATACGGGATTAATCTTGGAAACTACTCACTTGCCACCGCGGCAGGAATCTTCAAAAGTGTGGTCAGTCTAGTGCTCATCTTTATCGCCAACGGGATTGCCAAATCTCTTGGGGAAGAGCGGTTGATATGATAAGGGGGCAGCGCTGTGAATCGAATTAGCGGAAAACGAAGCCTGGGTGACTCAATTTTCTCTATCACCAATGGCATATTTATGTTGCTTGTTATGGTTGTTACGTTATATCCTTTTTTAAACACCATTGCCGTATCTTTCAATAACGGTCTGGATACGATTCGCGGGGGAATCTATCTCTGGCCGAGAGAGTGGACGCTGCAAAACTATGTTTCTGTGTTCCAAAATCCACATCTGACCCAAGCAGCATTTATTTCAGTTGCCAGAACGGTCATTGGAACTGTGGTACAGCTCTTCTGTACAGCCATGCTGGCTTATGTACTGAGCCGTAAGGAATACATGTTCAACAAGTTTGTAACGACACTCTTTGTGATTACGATGTATTTCAGCGGCGGCTTGATTCCTGGATACATGCTGATCAAACAAGTGGGGCTACTGAACAGCTTCTGGGTTTACATTATTCCCGGACTCATCGGGGTATTCAACATGATTGTCATCCGTACCTATATTCAGGGGTTATCCGAAGGACTGATTGAATCGGCGAAAATGGATGGTGCAGGAGATTTCCGCATCTTTATGCGTATTGTGCTTCCGCTCTCTAAGCCGGTGCTGGCTACGGTGGCTCTCTTTATTGCTGTAGGTCAGTGGAACTCCTGGTTTGACTCCATGCTCTATACGGCAGGTAACCGCAATTTGACCACCTTGCAATATGAACTGATGAAGCTGTTATCTTCGGCAACGTCACAAGGGGGAACGGTCAATGTGGATCAATACAAAAATGTGACGAATATGGTCACCCCCGTATCCATTCGGGCAGCCATCACTATTGTGACAGCCATGCCTATTGTCGTGCTTTATCCATTCTTGCAAAAATACTTTGTCACTGGACTCACCATTGGAGGGGTAAAAGAATGAACAATGTTAATCAAGGCGAGCAATGCACGTTTAACAATCCGATCATGCCAGGATTTTATCCAGATCCGTCTGTCTGCCGGGTAGGGGAAGATTTTTATCTGGTCACATCCACGTTTGCCTATTTTCCTGGCGTTCCGATCTTTCACAGCCGTGATCTGGTTCATTGGAAACAGATCGGCAATGTGCTGGATCGTGAGTCTCAGCTTAATCTGGAGGGCGCAGGGCATTCGCAGGGGATCTTTGCACCGACGCTTCGGCATCATGATGGACTCTTTTATATGATCACAACGAATGTATCTCATGGTGGGAACTTTGTTGTAACCGCTACCGATCCGGCTGGGCCATGGTCTGATCCTTATTTTATTGAAGGTGCGGAAGGTATCGATCCAACCATATTCTTCGATGAAGACGGCAAAGCATACTATTTAGGTACACGGCCTTGCTCGGAAGGCGTCCGTTACAACGGAAACTGGGAAGTGTGGCTTCGTGAACTGGATTTGGGTAGCATGAAGCTGGTCGGAGACAGCTATGTTCTGTGGCGTGGGGCGATGGTAGATGTGATTTGGCCGGAAGGACCGCATCTGTACAAAATGGGTGAGTATTATTACCTGATGATTGCCGAAGGTGGCACAGGTCTGAACCATGCGGTTACGATTGCACGTAGCAACAGTCTGACCGAAGGTTACGTCGGCAATCCGAATAATCCGATTATTACGCATCGTCATATGGGCAAGCATTATCCGGTTATTAATGTTGGACATGCTGACCTGGTACAGGCACCTAACGGTCAATGGTTCATGGTGATGCTGGCTTCCAGACCATATGGTGGGGCTTTCAGTAATCTTGGTCGTGAGACATTCATTGCTTCAGTGGAATGGGAAGATGGCTGGCCTGTCGTCAATCAAGGGCTGGGCAAACTGGAGGAGCAGGGGGTATTGAATCTGCCAGCAGTACCTGTGGAACCAGATCTGCGCTGTGAAAATTTTGACAATGATGAATTGGGCCTGCAGTGGATGTTCCTGCGTAATCCTCAGGAGAACCTGTATTCGTTGACTGAACGCAAAGGTTACCTGCGCTTGAAGCTGAAACCGCAAACATTGAAGGAACTTGAGAATTCCAGCTTTGTCTGTGTACGGCAGCGGCATATGGATTATGTTGCAGCGACTGCGATGGAATTTGTGCCGCAACATGAATATGAGACGGCGGGTCTGGTGGTTATCCAGAATGACCAGTATCACGTGCGAATCGAACGTGCATGTGAAGGCGAGCAGCAGGTGCTGCGGGTAATGACGTGGCTTGGTGGTGAGGAATCACAGGTTGGCCAAGTTGTGCTGGATGGAGAAACTCCGCGTGTTTACATTAAAATGGTGGCGCTAGGACAACAACTCAGCTTCTACTACAGCATCGATGGAAGTAAGTATCATCTGGTTGCAGGGCAAGTGGATACGACCAGTTTGAGCACGGAGGTGGCTGGTGGTTTTGTTGGGTGCTGTATCGGCATGTTTAGTAGCAGTAATGGTAAGTCTTCCGATCAGGTGGCGGACTTTGACTGGTTCGAATATGGTTCGTACTGATATGTAACGGCGAATAACAAAATATCAATCCAAGAAAGCTCAGTCCAGTAGCAGAGGCGCACAGGATTGAGCTTTTTTGATGTTCGTTGTGAACATATCTGGATGAGGATGCTACGTTTCCCCGCAGGTATTGACCCGGTTTACATCCAAAATTTCGTTCACGTCATGTGCTTCAAATTGATCAAGCAGAGCGTCCAAGCCATACTCCAGCTTGTGTTCAAGCTCCTCCGGATAAATGGGAAGGATCGCATAGAAGTGCACAGTTTGCCCACCCCCCATGTCCAGTGTGAGGAAATCCTCTTCAACCTCAAGTGGAGGTAACACGATTAAGGCGCACATATCTGTATTGTTAGAAAATGGCGTTGCCGGGTCGCCATTGGGTACTGTATGACCCCAACTCAGCCAGGTATCATAGTCATGTGGCAGTCGAGCCATCGTTTTCAACCATCGGATCGGCCAGTAATTATCGGATTCTTCTAATTCTTCTTCTAATAGAGGCCAATCCGGAGGTAAACATATCATCAGTTCTGCATACTCATAGTCCTCTGCATCTTCAGGCGTATTCATTGGCAAGGCACTCATACCTGTGGTATACAACGTATAATAATTACGTTCTGGTGTTGGACGAATGATATGGACATCGATATGAACTCTATCGGACACCAGCTCATGGAACACAGAGTCGGCTTCGCCAAGATATGTATCCGCGTGTTTCTCAATCCGCTGCAGCCATTCGGTTGTTGCATAAGAAGTAGATTGCCACTCGCGATCCAAATCTTTATGACGAATAATAGGAACGCCAGAAGGCGAATATTCAGATGAATTAGACATGTTTACTGCTCCTTTGCACCAAATAATGTATTCGCTTTTTCATCATATCATATCGTGTGAATGGAAGCCCTCACTTCGTTCTATGGTATGATAGGGTCAGGTTGATGAGTTCGATTGAAGGAGCAAAAGGGTATGAATCAGAACGTACAACAGTTCAAAGCCGATTTCTTCAAAGCACTGGCACATCCGATGCGAATTCGCATTCTGGAACTGCTGAGTGAAGGAGATAAAAGCGTCAATGAACTGCAAAGCATTCTTGGAACGGAAGGATCTGCGGTATCCCAGCAACTGGCTGTGTTGCGTAGCAAAAATGTAGTACAGGGCATGAAAGAAGGTACTACAGTCACCTACTCCCTTCGTGATCCGCTGATTAAGGAACTGCTTGCCGTTGCCAAGCAGATTTTTGATAACCATCTAGTCGATGCGATTTCGATGCTTGAGGATATGCGTAAAGACAGCTGACACAGGAAACAAGAGCAACCGGAAGTTAGCAGGGAGCTCTTGTTTTGATGTTTGCAAGATCAGGTAGCGGAAGCACAATTTTATAGGATTGTGATATTTGCGATTGACAGAGCATATATCAAGGAGTAGTGTTCACTTTATATTCAAATATTCAAATATATGAAGAAAAGAAGGTCATGGAGCATGAGAGGCATCGGGAGATATGCGGGGTATCGAATAGCTGATTTTCGCAAGGATCTGATATCGGGGCTGATTGTAGGTATTATTGCGATTCCTCTGGGTATGGCTTTTGCCATCGCCTCTGGAGTCAAGCCGGAATATGGATTGTATACCACCATTATTGCAGGTATTTTGATTTCACTGCTGGGCGGTTCCAAATTTCAGATCGGTGGGCCGACAGGGGCATTTATTCCAATTCTTTTTGCTATAGTCATGCAGTATGGTTATGAAAATTTGCTTATTGCTGGCATGATGGCTGGACTGATGCTCATTGTTATGGGGGTATTCAAACTCGGAGCATTAATTAAATTCATTCCAAGACCCGTGACGATTGGCTTTACAGCAGGCATCGCTGTTTTGATTTTTAGTGGACAGATCGTTAATGTGCTGGGACTTACGGGTGTCACGAAACATGAGGATTTCTACTCCAATATGAAAGAGATCGGGATGCACATCGGGACGATTAATATATACAGTTTTCTGACAGCGGGGGTGTGCCTGGCTGTTCTTCTGCTTGTGCCGAAGTTTGCACCCAAAGTGCCTGCTTCCCTGCTGGGTCTGATATGCTCGACCGTTGTTGCAGCCGTCTTTTTCAAAGATCAGGTGGCTACGATTGGCTCATCTTTCGGTACTATTCCTGGAACTTTACCTGGATTCCACTTGCCGGAGATCACATGGGAGCGTATCGTGAATCTGCTGCAACCTGCTTTTGTCATTGCTATGCTCGGTGGTATTGAATCGCTGTTGTCCGCTGTTGTCGCTGATGGTATGACGGGCAGCCGCCATAACAGCAACCGGGAACTGATTGGGCAGGGGATTGCCAACCTTGTCACACCATTGTTCGGTGGAATCCCGGCGACAGGAGCCATTGCTCGTACAGCAACAAATATTAAATCGGGTGCAGTGTCTCCATTATCGGGCGTAATTCATGGTGTTGTTGTTTTGCTTGTTCTGATTTTATTTGCACCGTATGCATCCCATATACCGCTTGCCAGTATGGCGCCGGTTCTGATGTTGGTAGCCTGGAATATGAGTGAACGAAAATCCTTTGCTTATGTACTGCGAACCAGAACGGGGGATTCGCTTGTACTGCTTTTGACCTTTCTTCTTACTGTATTCACGAGCCTTACGACTGCGGTGGAGGTGGGGTTGATTCTGGCGGTCATTCTATTTGTGAAACGAATGAGCGAGATGCTGAAAGTGGCCAAGGTACTGCCTGATCCGGATCATAAACATGAGAAGGTCATGGCTCACATGGTACGGGAGGGACATGATTGTCCACAGATCAGCCTGTACACGATCGAAGGGCCATTATTTTTTGGTGCAGCGGATATGTTTGAAAAATCGGTTATGGATTCACTTCCGGAGCGTCCAGGTATGCTCTTGTTACGCATGGGGAAAGTTCCTTTTATCGATACAACAGGAGAGGCTAACCTGGCTAGTTTAATCAAGCATTTTGAACGTACTGGCGGGATCGTACTATTGTCGGGACTTCAGGAGCAGCCGCTCGAAATGCTGAAACGAACAGGTTTGCTGGAACGATTAGATCCGGCCCATCGGTTTGAACATACGGGAGAAGCTATAACCTATGCATTAAGGCATCTGAACCAAGAGAAGTGTAAGGGATGCAAACATTTTGCGTTTCGGGAGTGTGCAGCTTTGTCTGGTTGTGGGTTGGATTCTAAGTCTGAGGAACATAAAAAGTGGAAAGTGATTACAGGGAAAACAGCTCTATAATAAGCGTTCCAATAAATCCCTGCATGGTATATATTAAGTATATTAACAAAATATCAGACAAGAAGGGACTTGACTATGTTTAATCATCCAACAGCTTTGCGTTCGGTGCTCAGTCCGGCATATCTGGAGTGGGCATTAAAGGCACATTATGATATCGGTACTTGGAAAGAATGTAGATTTTGGCTGCGAGGTTTGAATGATACTTACCGGGTACAGACAAGTACAGGAGTATATATCTTGCGTGTATATCGTACTGAGGTGGCGGAAGCAGATGTTCGTTATGAACTGAGTGTTCTGACTGCACTAAAAGAAGGTCTAAGTTCAAGTGAGTATACAGAGGTGGGAGACTTTATCCCAACGAAAGATCAGACCGGGTATACAATGCTGGATGCGGCTGAAGGAAAGCGGGCAGCTGTGATCTTTCACTATATTGAAGGGACAGAAAATAATCTGGAAGATGAGGATTCCTGCTACGCTTTTGGCCGTTCTGCTGCTGAACTGCACCAAGCTATGGATGGGATTAAGTTGGAACAGGAGCGAGAACTTGCTTCAGCATCAGTAACGGAGTTGGAGTCAGTAAATACAAGGTTTAAGCTGGATACGAAATTTCTCATCGATGAGCCACTGGAGCGAATCATTCGTTACATTGGAGAAAGTCATAAGGAAACAGCATTTTTGCAAACGTTTACCACCGTGTTAAAAGAAAAGATCTCTACCATCTCCAGTTCAGGTCTGGACTACGGCTTATGTCATGGCGATATGCATGGAAACAACAATGTGTTTGAGCAGCAAGAACGCTTCATCCATTATGATTTCGAATGGGCTGCTATGGGATGGCGTGCGTATGATCTGGCTCAAGTGAAAGTTCGGAAACGGCAGTCGGGTGATGCGGAGAAGAAGCAGCAGTTATGGGATGCGTTGATGAAAGGATATCGATCTGTTCGGAGCTTTACAGATGCAGATGAACAGGCGGTCGACTTGTTTATTATCGCTCGCAGGTTCTGGGTGATGGGTCTGGATGTGGCCTTTATTGATAGTGATATGGGCGCCCTGGATTATGGCGAAGATTGGTTGAATGACTTTATTGAGGAGTTTCGTGATACAGGTATTGTATAGGGAACTAATTCATATGAAATAAAAAGTAACTGTTCTTAAAAAACGATTATGCAGGTTTACTCGCATAATCGTTTTTTATTTACTTGTTGATGCTTAATATAATCAATTATTATAGCAATATTCAATTTTGCACTACCGATATCAACTATGATTGCGTGGAAGAGACAGCAGTCGCAGCAGCAGCAGCAGCTGCTGCCGACATGGCGGCTTGCTGAGCGACGATAATGTTAGTAATCGTTGTAGACATAGAAGAAGTGAGGATCTCATTCTGTAGACTCTCCACATGTTGAAGTGCAGTCAATGCAGATGAGAACAGCAGCAACTCCTGTTTGTTTATAGACCACGCCCCAAAACCATTTTGAGTTCTTAACCAGTCATATGTCTCAATAACCTGATCCACCAGCAAGTCGATCTCTGCTGGCAATAGCGCAAAGAGTGCGAGTGAAGGCAATGTGTACGTTTTATCCATCCGAAGATTCCTTGAACGGAAAGCCTCGCCTAAAGCCAGCAAACGTTCACTGACCTGAGATCCGCCATCCCCGATAACGAGAATGTGTGTTAAGGTCTGCACGCTGTTTTTCGCGGAAAAATGAGGTTTTAACTCCCGATAGAGCTGCTCCATATGCGCGACAGCAGTGTCCACATCCAGATTCGAGAGGGCTAACATCGCTGTGAAAATATAGTCATCATGTCCTGTGAGGAAGGGATGCTCTTGTTTCATACGGTCATAGAATGCTTTGGCACGTTCCACGGTATGCTGATATTGATCAGGCGGCACTTGAGCAGCGATCTGATAGGCAGCCATCACCAGGTAATCGGAGTTGCGGAACTTGATTTGTTTCATCAAGTCATGGACTTGAATCGTATGTTGCAGTCTTGTAAGTTGATCCGTTGTCAGAGAAAGCATAGCTGCAAAATGAAAGGAAGAAGGGCCCCTAAATGCAGAGAAACGTTTGGTGTGCTGCTTCATCAAGTCGTTGCTTTGTTGAATGGCTTCTGGATCTATACTTTTATTCTCCACTACATATAGCAACGCCGCCAAACGGCGCATGATGGGGTTCTGCCATTTGAATGGTTTCTTGAGCATCAGGGTGTTAGAAACGAATAATTCGGCTTTTTCCAGCAGTTTTGGTTGCATGTGCAACCCTCCTAATGATTAGTAATGTTTATTTCAACATATCAGTGCAATGCATCCCATTGGATAGATCAACGATCTGGAAAACCTATTTTTAAATTCGTTCTGAGGATGCTTTTCGAAAAAGAAGTGTAACACGGTATGTATGATAAAAAATACATCTAGTACCCAGAATGTTATGGTCTGATAGGAACTGAAAAGAAGTGAGAAGATGATCGTATACAGTGGAAGATGAATCCATGTGAAATATGTATATGCTTTTTCTGCTTCCATATCTTTTAATACGATAAACAATTTCCATTCGGATCGTCGGATCGCATCCATTTCATGTAGTAGAAATAGGGAAAGATTAAACAGAAATAAGATCAATAACAAGCTTGGCATCTTTATCCTCCTCATTTAATTTTCATGGATCGGTTGGCAAAGGCATTAAAAATCATACGTGACTCACACTGGAAAAGTTCCGGTAACATGAACAAAAGCGCTATTCACATCACAAAGAAATGATTAGATATTTGAGCAAATTTTGACATATGTACCTGTGAGTGCTTACTTCCTCATAATCCATATTGTATTTCTGCTTCACATCTCGTACAATTTGATGAAGTAATTCTGCATTGCGTTAATGTGAGCGGATTGAAATGGAATGATAATTGGAAGCTGTTTATGAGAAAAGGGGAGAATCACTTGGAATCAAAGGAACTATCGAGAGGGCTAAAACCCCGCCATGTTGAGCTGATTGCGCTCGGCGGTACGATTGGCGTGGGGTTGTTCATGGGATCGGCAAGCACGATCAAATGGGCAGGTCCGTCCGTATTACTGGCCTATTTACTTGCCGGGATTATTATCTTTTTTGTGATGCGTATTATGGGTGAGATGTTGATTCAGGAGCCGGTGACCGGTTCGTTTGCAACATTTGCTCACAAATATATCAGCCCGCTTGCCGGTTTCCTCACGGCCTGGAGCTATTGGTTCCTGTGGGTTACGGTGGGCATGGCGGAAGTTACGGCGATTGGAATTTACGTGGGATACTGGTTCCCGGATATTCCACAGTGGCTTCCAGCACTGGCAGGTGTTCTCATTATTGCGGCAGCCAATCTGGCAGCGGTCAAGTTCTACGGCGAATTCGAGTTCTGGTTTGCGATGATCAAGGTAACCGCCATTGTGGCGATGATTGTTATCGGAACAGGTCTTATTTTCTTCGGATGGGGTAATGGAGGACAACCGATCGGTTTGTCTAATCTGATTAGTCACGGAGGATTTTTCCCAGGAGGCATTAAAGGATTCCTGTTTGCACTATGTATCGTAACGGCTGCTTATCAGGGCGTTGAAATGGTCGGAATTACGGCTGGAGAAGCAGAAAATCCGAAACATACACTGCGCAAAGCGATCAAAAATATTGTGTGGCGTATTCTCATTTTCTACGTAGGTGCGATATTTGTGATCGTTACGTTGTATCCGTGGAACGAGGTAGGAGAGACCGGAAGTCCATTCGTGCTCACCTTTGCCAAAGTCGGCATTGTTGCAGCGGCAGGAATTATTAACTTCGTGGTCCTGACAGCAGCGATGTCGGGATGTAACAGCGGGATCTACAGCGCAGGACGGATGCTATACACACTGGCAGAGAACGGACAAGCACCTGCTTTTTTCAAAAAGCTGTCCAAAGGTGGGGTTCCCCGCAACAGTATCGTGGTAACCATCTCGCTTCTTCTGATCGGGGTTGTACTTAACTATCTGATGCCAGATTCGAAGCTGTTCCTGTACATTTACAGCGCAAGCGTGTTGCCAGGAATGGTGCCTTGGTTTGCACTGGCGTTCAGTCAGTTCAGATTCAGAAAGCGTTGGGGGCAGGACCTTGCCGAGCATAACTTCAAGTCGAAATGGTTCCCCATCAGCAATTACATTATTATTGTGTATCTTATTCTGGTCATTATCGGTATGGCCTTTAACCCAGATACACGTCTGCCGCTGATTGTGGGTGCAACGTTTATGGCGATTGTAGTGGTTGGCTATTACGTATTTGGCATCGGCGGGCGTCAGTCCAAAGCTAACGATTCCAAATAAAAGGCAACAATGATGACGCACTTCTTGAACATACCCTGTGACTCGCAAAGAGTCCGTATGTTGAAGGAGTGTTTTTTTTCAGTTTAAATACCGGGCAACTCGGTTACAAAGGAAAGAGTGAACCTTTACACAGATGAAATTCACAACACATATATTTGAACCGAGGAGGAACCAAACATGGCTACGCAAAATCAGCATTCGATTCAAGATCCAACGACACAATATCCGAAGGCAACGAAAGAGTGGAAGCAACAGCAGGATGAGCCGGGATTGCAGCGTGAGATGACTCCTGTTCCAGATTGCGGTGAAAAAACGTATAAAGGAAGCGGGCGTCTCACTGGTCGTAAAGCGGTCGTTACCGGTGCAGATAGCGGGATTGGTCGAGCGGTGGCAATCGCCTATGCACGTGAAGGTGCGGACGTTGTACTTTCCTATCTGCCGGAAGAGGAAGCAGATGCCAAGGAAGTGGTGCAACTGATTGAGGAAGCTGGCCGAAGAGCTATTGCCATTCCAGGCGATTTGAAGGATGAGAAATACTGTGAACAGTTGATTGAAACGGCAGTCAAAGAACTCGGTGGCCTTGATATTCTTGCTAATGTGGCGGGGAAGCAGCAGTTTGTCGAGCAGATTGCAGACCTGACGACAGAACAATTCGATGCGACGTTCAAAACAAATGTCTATTCCATGTTCTGGCTCAACAAAGCAGCAATTAAACATATGAAAGCAGGCGGTTCGATTATCAACACTTCGTCGATTCAGGCGTATAAACCGTCTCCGATTTTGCTGGATTATGCAACAACAAAAGCTTCGATCAATACGTTCAGCAAAGCGCTCGCACAGCAGGTAGGGAGCAAAGGTATTCGCGTGAATGTTGTCGCGCCAGGTCCAGTTTGGACACCGCTACAGATTGTTGGTGGACAACCTGTAGAGAAACTGGCTGAATTCGGAAACAACACACCGCTAGGCCGGGCAGGGCAGCCTGCCGAGATGGCTCCAGCATACGTATTCCTGGCGAGTCAGGAATCCAGTTATGTGAGCGGAGAGACATTGAATGCCAATGGTGGTACGGTTAGTCCGTAATAGGGTGAACGCTATATATGATATAGTGATAACTTCGTTATTTGAATTGGATGTCAATCCATTCGATGAAGATTTCAAATAAACAGGCCAAGGCAGAGTCCCTCTGCTTTGGCCTGTTTGACTATGTATAATTCTTAACCCGGTACCAATACGAATAGGCGTCGGTATATCCCAATTTTGCATATAGTCGCCGTGCCGCCGCATTGCCCTCGACCACTTGCAGATAGCTTGAAGTAGCACCATGGCTTTTTCCCCAATGCAACAAATGCAAAATCATCTGCTCCGCCAGACCGCGGTTACGGTAGTCCGGATCTGTAATGATGTCATGCAGTCCAATGAATCCACGTTCAACCACACCTAGCCCACAGGCCACTATACAGCCGTCAACAGACAGTGTGATGAATCCCGTCATTGCGCGGACATTGAATAACATCTGTGTCATGGTTGCCCGAAACTCTTCACTGACCGCATTTAAACGGCAAAAATGATCTAACCATTCCTCCGTTAACTGTTCATTGATATGCGCCTCCAAATGTTCAGGAACTTTCAGATCCTTCAGATCTCGAAGTTGTACAAGCGTTTTATCTACAACGAAATAACCTTTATCTTGTAAAAGTTGATCCAATTGTTCAGGTTGAATGAACGGCGTAATTTTAAAAATGGTATTTAATTGGTTCGAACTGTAGATATTCTCACATGTCTTGATCTTTTCATGCACATCCAGAGTAGAAGGGTAGAGCGGTTGAACGGAGTTGGCGCGTTTGGAATATCCTTCGGCAAAACGTAGCACCCAACCGTCATACAATGAGGTTGATAAAGGTTGCCAGTGGTTGAGCGTTAGTTCTTCAATCAGACGAAGTTTGTTTTCTGTTGCATACATGTGGCTTATCCTCCTCACATAGGATATAGACGATATAACATCGAATTAAATAATAATACATAATAATGTATAAAAATTCAATATAGATTGTTCGGATGTTATTCCTCTGAATGGTATAATCGATAAAGAGATCAATTTGTGGAATGGAGTACAAATAAACATGATTAACATAGAGATTCAGGGACACATGATTACATGTCATATCGAATTCGGTAAACGAAAAAAAGCCTCGATCACCATGGAACTGCCCTACATGGTCACCATTAAGGCTCCGAATGGCACGAGTGAGGAAGTGATCCGGCAACTGGTTATGCAACATGGAACTGAGATTGTACAAAAATCAGCTCGCATGCAGCAAGTCCTGGATGGTCCCCAAGCTAAGGAATATGAGAATGAGGGTAAGGGGGCATTTTTGCTCTTTGGCAAAGCCCATGCCTTGCATCAATTAATTCCGGTGGAGGGGTTAACAGAAGAAGAACTGCGTGCGAATTTGAAAAAGTTTTATTTTGCAGAATGCAAACGCATGATTGGGCAGCGAATTATACGTTATCAGCAGGAACTGAAGGTGAAGCCGAAGTCTATTGATATCGTAGATTCTCCTACGAAATGGGGGAGCTGTAGCTGGGACAAAAAGTTGACGTTTAATTACCGCCTTGCCATGGCGCCACCAGAGGTCATTGATTACGTTATCATCCATGAGCTGTGCCATATTCATCATATGAATCATGATCGCTCGTTCTGGCGGCGGGTAGGTAGTATTATGCCGGATTACAAGGACAAAGAAGATTATCTGATGCGTAATGGAAGGGCCATGACGTTGTAGATTAACCGAGTTGAACACCGTGTTCTGTGTAAAATTGTACAGCGGCATCCCGATTCGTATGGTGATCCAGCCAATGCTCAGGATAATAAATTCCTGCAGCCATCGGCTGGTCAGCAGGCAAGCGAAGCAGCTTATCCGCCTGAATAGCAGCACCGAGTGCTGTGAGATGGGACTGTCCCTGGGGATCGGAGACGGTTAATCTACGCTGCACCTGTTTACCCGAGTGATCGACACCTTTCAGTTCGATGACGAGATGATGGGCGCCACCATTCCCCGGGTTGTAGAGCAACTTGCGTCTGAGGGGCGTAAACCGTTCACCACTAATCATATTCCAAATACCAGTCTTGACTAGGCCTGCAAGTGCGTAGGTAGACAACTTATGATCAAATGCAATACGGAAGCTGGAAGTATTGATTTGGCTTTGCTGGGGAAGCGTAATGTGATCAGGTGTATCGAGCCTGTAACATTGCGTTTGATATCCTCCGGGAAAAGTGACAGGAATCGGATCAGTCATTGGATAGACATCACGCTGAGTGTTCAATTCAGTGATCTGAAAGGGAATGCTCATCCGGTCCATAAAAGTAACGGAATCAGGTCCTGCTTTGTCCCGGAGCGAATATAAGGCACTGATGTTCATCTCCACATGATTTAAACTCTCTGCGAGCATCATCGCAAACAAGGAAGCTGTCCCGCCCATCCAGCCGGAAGATAAAATAACAGGGGAGCGAAGCTCTTCTTGTTTTGCCGTGCGATGCGCCTGATGAAATACCTCTGTCCAGCGAGTGACGTCAATGAGCGGGATGCCTCGCCGAATGGCAGATACGAGCAATGAATCCTGTAAATCATTTACGGCATTGATGATTAGGAATACGTCGTCTTGGACGTGGATTAGAGGATCAGGTGCAGCTGTATCCACAATGACAGTGCGAACACGGTTTGAAACAAACGGAGGTGTTTTGCCAGAAGAACGGCCTCCGAGTAACAGTTCTAGATCAGTATGTCTGTCATGCAAGATGCGGGCAATCTGTGCACCAACTGCGCCGTAACCGCCGGCGATAAGAATTTTCCGATATGTGGTAGTCATAAAGTTAACCCTCCATTAAATGTTTAAATGTTCGAACGTTTAAACATATTGTAGGGTTATCTATCTCTAAAATCAAGTAGATGTGTTCTCCCGGAGAAAAACAGTTGTTGTTCGATCATGCTTATAACGTACAATAGAGCCAATAGTACTCGTTGCAAATCACTCTTAAACAGATATGGAGGAAGGATCGCAAAATGAATCAAAACGGACAACACTCGGAGCTGGTGGATGAATATATCGCTTCATTTCCAGCAGATGTGCAACTAAAATTACAGAGGTTGCGGCAGATCATTCAGGAAGCGGCTCCGCTCGCTGAAGAGAAAATTAGTTACAAAATGCCTACATATGCGCAGCATGGGAATCTGGTTCATTTTGCGGCATACACGAAACATATTGGCTTTTATCCTGCACCCAGCGGTATTCTGGCGTTCAAGGAACAGCTCTCCAGGTTTAAGGGCGCGAAAGGTTCCGTTCAGTTCCCGCTTGATGAGCCATTGCCAGAGAACTTGATACGCGAGATTGTTGAATTCAGAGTGAAGGAGAATGTGGAGAGGAGTCAGAGATGAATAAAGGTCTAATTGTACTTGATGTCCAACGAGGGCTTACCATGCAACGAGATGTATCGGCAACCGTGTCAAAGATCGAATCGGTCATGGCGACTTTTGAGAAGATGAATTGGCCCATGGTTTTTACCAAACATATTGATGAGCAGCATGAAGAGTCCTCACTCTACCGCGGGAAAGCAGAGCATCTGGAAATTGTTGTGGATACGAAGCAACATCTTGTTCTGGAAAAGAACAAACCGAGTGCTTTCAGTAATAGCGAATTGAAAAAATGGCTATGCGATCAGCAGGTTGAGCACATATTCATTGTGGGCTTTAACATGGAGTATTGTTGTCTTTTTACAGCAATTACTGCTGAACATGAGGGATTTAAAGTAACGCTGATTGAAGATGCATCCGGTACGGTGAATACAGAAGAGACGTATGACATGGAGGGACTGGATATACCTGATTTTATTGGTTCGATTCTCAATTGGTCAGGCTGCATAGAAGTTTTATATACAGATGAATTTAGTGAAGTGTACTGCCAGGGTGCTGAAAAGTAGAATGTGCTTATAATATGGATGCCACTCCGTTATTGGCTAAACCAATGTATACAAAATCCGGATGATGATTCATCCGGATTTTTTTGATGCCTGCTCTTTCCCCAACTGTTTCTACTCAAAGTAATAAGTAACATCAGAGTTGCCGGCCGCAGGGATCAGATACATAAAGTAGGGACTCACCTGTAGGTAGATGTTCAGATCAGACACACCGAGACTGCGAACCGTTAGATTGAAACGGCCATCTGCACCCACTGTGACGGTTTCCGTACGGATATGTTTTTCTTCTGGTGACGTGCCATGAATCTGAAAGGAGAACGTTTGACCCGCATATGCTGTAAGTGTTCCTCGTACGTTCAAGGTGCGCTCCGCTGTATATTCGAATTGTACATGACGATCATCAAGAATTACCTCATTACCGGTATCCGGTTCTTCAGGCTGTGTTCCGGGATCTTGGGGCTGCGTTCCAGGATTCTCTGGATCGGTCACAGGTTCCTCTGCGGAGGGACTAACCGTGAAAAATTGAGTTTGATAAACGATGTCTGCGTTGGAACCATCTTTTTTCTTCAATCCGGTAATTCGAACGGTAAACGTATCTCCATCCTTCAATGCGTTTAAGTTATCCGGACGGAAGATGATAGCATAGCTATATCCATATCCATCGGTATTGACGTTGAAAAACGCTTTGGCAGGATCACTGCTGGCAGGAGTTTTCCCACCGAAATTCCAGGTTTTCTGATCCGACGTTCGTGTAAGTTCTACCTGAACCTCCGAATCTGAAGGTTTTGCAAACACATCCGGGTTCAACTGTGCAGACCAGGCCTGCGACACATTGAAAGCTTCAATCGGAAACGCACCTTTGTTTGGATACAGGTTGTAATTGTAGCGCAGCTTTCCTGCCCGACTGGTATCCATCACCTGCATGGTGCTAAAATGACTTGCATAATTTTTGTTGTCCCGGGATGCGATTCCGAAGCCGACTTTTTTCAACTGCGGACTCAGAATCCAGCGACGGTGACCTAGTGCGCCAATGTTACTTGCGTCGGAGTCGTCCATATACGCTTCCACACTTTTAACAGCCTGATTGCCGGCAGCGCCATAGGAAGCATATAAATTGGAACTGGAGGCTGATTTGGCACCCAAGTCAAAAAAATCTTTTGGCATATCGGCAGGTCGAGCCGGAAAATGGCTTAGAGGACCGGTAGAGACAAGAACTGCACCGTGTTGAGCCTGAACGTTAAGCGTAGCATCCAGCACAAGATCGCCTTCCAGTCCCGAAAGGAAACGATAGAAGTTGGCCGCATTTAGTGCCTGTTGCAGAGACGATTCACTTAATACGCCAGCAACATAAGGTGCTGTGGTGGAAGGGGTTTGGATATATGTAGCGGGTTGATCCTTGTTCGACATCCATTGCGTCCATTTTTGATTAATTTCTTGCTGACTTCGCTCAGGCAACAAGCTGTCGACGGGGGCAGCTAAGGTCTGCTGTGCACCGAGTAGTACGAACATTAGACCAGCTAGAGGAAGCGTAAGCAGTGTGCGAATAACCTTTTTCCGAATAAACATCTTCTAATCTCCTTCTACTTCTAAAATGTAAATAATATACTTTCATTGTGTTTTATCGACAGTAGAGGATGTATTAGTTAGTTGATTCTAATAAAATGAACCTTTTGTACCATTGGATGAAGTTATGCGTAAATGAACCGTTGATTCCATGAAAAAAGCACCTCTCGAAACGTACAAGCCGGATAACGATCTCCCATGCTTGCTTGTTCGTAAGGTGCTGTTTCAGTTTAACCGGAACCCGAAGTCTAATGCTGGTTTAACGATGCTGTTCTTAACGTTCTTAATTCTCAGTGTATTCGTTAATGGCCATTTTTCCTTCTTCTACACGAATAAAGTAGGAGTAATCTTCTTTTACATTCAAGTACAGGTTAAGATGTTTGGTGTTTTGTTCATTTACCTTGACCGTTAGTTTGAAGCTTCCGTCTGCATCCAGCGTTACGTTTTCGGTCTGAATAGGCAGTACCTCTGGTGCTGGTCCGTTGATATCAATCGGAATGGTGTGACCGGCATAGGCTTTAAACGTACCTCGCAAAGTCAAGGTGTGATCAACCGTATATTCGGCCTGAACTGTACCATCCGGGAGGTTCCCTTGTTTCTCATTGTCGCCTGTTGCTGTGACTTGTTCAGGTCTACCCCAAGGCTGAAATCCTTTTCCCTTCAAGTTCCTCAGAAATACAACAGCTTCTGCGCGTGTAAATAATTCCTTGCCAGCATAACCTTCGACTGTAGCTGATGTTTTGCCAGAGGAGTATCCCATGTTCAGCAAATACTGAATATTGTCCTCATCTTTAACATAGTTTCTACCGCCAAGACTGGCTACAATAATAGCAACCTCTGTTCTATTCAGCGCATGATTGCGTAGCTTGGGGTTTCGAATGCTGGCCTCTAGAGGAAGATTGAGTCTGGATGCATAGGTATAGTAACGATCACTCCAGTTCGCACCCGGAGCATCGGTCTTATCCATATACCGCAGGTATTTGGAGTTGGCATACATATTAAACAGCATGGAAAGAAACTCGGCTTCGCTCACCTGAGCATTGGGCCTGAAGGTGTCGTTTTCATACCCGGTAACCATATTTTGCTGAATAGCCCACAGGATATCATTCTTGGCCCAATGATTCTGAATATCTGTATAATGGAGCATTTTTTTGACTATGACCGTGACAACCGTTTCTTTCCCGGCAAAACGGATTCGTAAATCGGTTTTACCGACCTTTGTTCCGACAATTTTGCCATTCTGGATCGCGATCTTATCCGAAGATGTTGTGTAGGTCAGGTTGGAAAATGGAGAGTATAACGTTCCATCCCCAAGAATCGCTGTTACGGAGGGGGTGTCTACAGTGTCTCCTACTCGCAAAGTTAGATTTGATTTTGCAGGTGTAATCTTGGTTAAAGTCGGATCCTGCCCGCCGTCTACATGGAAGAAACGTGTCGTATAGGAGATTTCAGCGGGAGAGCCGTCTTTCTTTTGCAGACCTGTAATATGTACTTGGAAGGTATCACCGTTTTTCAACAACTGCACATCGTCAGGACGAAAAATAATAGCGCTGTTATCGCCGAAATTGGATGTCTCGACATTAAAATAGGCCTGCTCAAACCAGCGTTTGTTTGAGGGGTCTACATTGTAGTATTCGAAAGGGAAAGGGAATTCCGTGTTCTCTTGCTGGTTAAACGTCCATTTCCGCTGATCAGAGGTTCGGATCATTTCGACGTGAACCTTTTCCAATTCAGGTTTTGCGAACACGTCATTATTTAATTGAACGGACCAGGCTTGAAGTGCGCCGAAGGCTTCAATGGGAAAGTCGCCTTGGTTGGGAAACAGGCTGTAGTTATACGGTGTCACCTGAGTTCTGCTTTTGTCAAAAACCTGCATGGCACTATAATAACGAGTTTGTTCTTCCTCTTGATGGGCAGCCAGTCCAAATCCGATTCGTTGTAACTTCGGGCTTAAAATCCAGCGGCGATGACCTACCCGATCAATATTGGATGCATGCGAGTCATTCATGTAGCCCTTGATGCTTCCAGCCAGTACATTGAATTTGTCATTGCTGGTGACATGCAGGTTAGATGAGGAAGCTGAGGTATAGCCTTTATCAAAAAAATCCTTCGGCATATCTGCCGGTTGTTCAGGGGAATGGCTAAGCTGCCCTCCGGTGGAGACAACAACAGCTCCGTGCTGGGCTTGCATATTCAAAGCCGGATCGAGTAACAGGTCTCCAGACATGCCTGCGATAAAGCGATAGAAGTTGGCAGCATTCAGACCTTGCTCCAGATATCTCTCATTGAGCAGTCCGGCAGAATAAGGGAAAACGGTGGAAGGTGTTTCGGTAAACATAGGGAGTGTTTGATCAACCCTCATCCACTCATTCCACTTTTGGTCGATTTCTTGCTGACTACGCTCGGGAAGCAAGCTATCGATCTGTTCTGCATGAGCGGTCTGCGTTCCGCCCAGAAGCAATAACAGGCCGGCGAGTGGCAGTGCAAGCAGGGAACTGATTTTCATTTTTGTACCCATCATAATTATGTGAAACTCCTCTCATCTTCAGTACACACCCAAAGGGATACGCAAATGTAACTTTATATATATGTTATCGTCTGTTTCGTTGATTTTGCTTAGGGTGAATCCAGAATGAAAGGATTAAAAAAAGAACACAGGCTATCCTTAGATGCAGGATAACGTATGCTCCTCTTTCATATCGCTCATATCCAACTCGTTCATTCCAGATTTAAGTCGAAATCCGGCTGACACATATAATCAATGGGATATAGGTCATCTCGTGCTGATATCAATGCGCGGAAGTGAAGATACAGATTATTCGGTTGCTCCACAACGCCACCTGCTCGAAAAGGGACAAGCTCAGCCACAACGAAGACATCTTCTGCATTCGTACAGCGGAAAATAACATTGTTCGGATTAATAACCTCTTCCATATAACTGTAGGTCATCACATGAAAGGACTGGCCGCGCCATTTCGTCTGAATGACCCGGTACGACTGGGTTCGAATCAGATCGATGTAACGTTCCAGTGGGAAGGTATGCTCAAACTGTGTAATATAACCTTTTTGATCCACATCGATCGTAAATTCAACATCATAGCTTTCGTGGAACTTTTCCTGATATGTACCTTTCATAATCTTCATCATATCAAAGTGTGATCCAAATTCCGGATCGGTCACATAGGGAATAGAAATCAGTCCAGAATCAACATACTGTGAAATTTGACTTGTCGTGGATGGGGGCTGGTTATGCTTGGTTGGTCTCAGATCAATGGAACCGATCATACTTCCGGGAAAACCGGGGCTGCAGCTTATTCGCATAGTCATCTCCTTCGAGTTATATTCTTGTATTTAAGACGTAGATGCAGGAGGAAAGTTTCACCAATATGTTTCAGGGTCTAAAGCTTTATCCTTAATTCCAACTCTCCCATTTGTGCAGTCCTCTACAATCGTGCTACTCTCTAAATAGAAAAACGTTGGGGTCAGAATGTAATATTAAACGACGTATAACATGGATTAGGGGGCTTTTGATGTTATCCACTAAAGTCATTGAACATTGCCGCGTAAAAGGCTGGTGGCATGAAGATGTGCCAGCTGAATATGAGGAAGCATTGCGTAAGCTGGACATGGATCTGAACTCGGATTTTGCACAATTCTACCTTCATGCAGAGGATGGACCGACATTCTATAGTCGGCATCAGGAGCTCTACCAGATCTGCTGGGTGATCGAGAATACCGTATATCTGCAGGATATGCATATATCGCAACTTACACTGGGGTTACCAGAGGCATATATTCCGCTGGACAGCTTTGAAGGGGAAGGTGGATTTTTCTATAATCGCCAGACCGACGAGGTTGTGCTGGTTGAACTGGGGGAGTCCATCGAACGTTTCCTGAATGGAGAGAGCAAGCCGCAATGGGCGGATTTCAATGCCTTTCTGGAGTGGTATTTCGGTTTGGCGGAAGTGACCACACTGTAACAGTAAAAGGGTACTCCCGTGGCTATGAAGGCCAAGGCAGTACCCTTTTGCATGTTCCAATTTGATGAACGATATTTTACTTAGAGCTGGTGAATGGACCTTCTACGTTGTTCTTCCCGTAAGGGAAAAACTCATCGACGAGATCTTGAGGTGAGATCGATACGAAGACATGATCCAGATCGGTCTTTTTCGCAAAATCTATAATGTCACCCGGATAATACCTTGGATCAATCAGATACACATCCGAGACAACCGTCGAGAGAAAAGAAATCATAGGTACGGCGAGGGAGTCCTTGATAAACATGACCTTGAGTCCGTTTGGATTGTCTTTATTCGTCAGATGTACGATTCCCTGATTGCCATACAGATACGTAAAGTATTTGTCCGCTGTCAGGTCGTAGGGAGCACCCTTCACATTCAGGGGATATGTCGTAAGCAACGCATCCTCAAATCGACCATTTAAGGTAGCTTCCGTCTCACCTGTTTTAAAATAAAAAGAATAGTTGGTTTTGAATTTAGGATAAATCAGGTCAAAATCATCATCACCGGCGTACAATTTCCCGGTTTTGCGGCCTTGTGAGCCGATAAAGAAATCCTTATAAGGGATTACATTGTAGTTATTCATGTCTGTAAAATAATGCTCGGGATCGAGCGGCTTAAGGTACAGCCCGTCCAGATGTTGAACCAGCTGGCCGAAGGCCCAGAAGGACGTTTTGATTTTCCAGTGATGATCGGTTGTGAAAAACAAATCCTTCGCCGGTATGCCACTCTCCAATAATCCTTCGCGCAGATCCAGCGTGTCGATTCCGCTCTGCTTCAGATGATCCAGAAAACCATCGGCCGTTTCGTTATTGTAGTTATAAGGGATGCCTTCCGGAAATGTTGTATAGCCACGTACATATTTATCAGGTGTCATGACATACGTAAGCTTGGTTTTTGACCCCAATTGTGCCCCTAGCTCGGCAACCCGATCAGAAAGTTCTTTCGTATCCGTTGGTCCCGTGGCGAAATACGTATAGTGAAGCTTACCCTCCGTATCTTTGACGACCTCGAAATTGTTCTCTTCGTTCTTCCACATGAGCGACTGCAAGTATCCGTAGGCTTCCACGAATCCAAACTTTTCAAAAACGTGCTCATTAATATCTGCATCCAGTTCGTTGATGATACCTTTGGCATTGGAGAAGCGGTAGTCCGCTGACGCCAGTGTTTTTTTCAAAGGCTCGAAAGAATGAATCATATTCAAGATCGAGAACGTGGCGAGCGCAAGAATGAAGAGGAAGGCGGTCATTCTCTTTTTGGCAAAAAAGTTATGCATATGAAATCCTTCTCTCAGAAATTAAAATATATGAACGGGTTGTATGTTCCTTTGACCAAGTAGGATACACACACAAGGAACAGAGCAATAATGGTCACCGGGTAAAGCAGTTCAAGCGGTTTACCGAAGCGTACACCATCCACCATCCATTTGTTCATCCGTAAGGCAAGTGGAGTTGAGAACAGAATGCCGAGAATGAAGAAAAGGGCATATTCCTTCATGAACATCCAGGTCGTATCACTCCAGAACCCGTTACCATACAGTCCGAACATATTGCCAAGGTAGTTGCCAGCCTGTAACAAGTCCGGTGAACGGAAAATCACCCATCCAATAACTACGATAAACATGGCATAGAAATGTCGGAGCGGAGCATACCGTGTGCTCTTATCCAGGTTGAATATTTTCTCCAGTGCAATGAACGCGAAGTTGATTAGACCCCAGATCACAAATGTCCATTCTGCCCCGTGCCAGATGCCCGTCAGTCCCCAGACAATCAGCAGATTGCGTATCATTTTATCCTTGTTGCTAACGCGTGATCCTCCCAGCGGGAAGTAGACATATTCCTTGAACCAGGTGCCGAGCGAGATGTGCCAGCGGCGCCAAAATTCGGTGATGGAGCGTGAGATATACGGGTACCGGAAGTTTTCTTCAAACTTGAAACCAAACATAAGCGCGAGTCCAATCGCCATATCCGAATAACCCGAGAAGTCGAAATAAATCTGCAATGTATAGGCAATCGCTCCCAGCCAAGCCAGACTTGAAGCGATATCGCCTGTTCCGCCCATGCTGAATGCATGATCGGCCACAATGGCCATGCTGTTAGATAACAGCACTTTTTTACTCAAACCCACAATAAACCGGCAACAGCCGACCGCGAACTTGTCCCAGCTTTCCTTCCGATGCATCATCTGATCCGCAATCATGTTGTAACGCAGAATGGGCCCAGCTACAAGCTGAGGGAAGAAGGAAATATAGAGGGCGACATAAAACGGATTTTTCTGCACATTTCCATGTCCGCGGTACACGTCAATGACGTAGGAGATCGCATGGAAGGTGAAAAAGGAAATGCCGAGCGGCAACGCAATATGCGGAATGCTGAAGCCAAAGCCTGTACTTTCATTGACAATGCGCAGGGCAAACGCCAGGTATTTATAAACAAACAGCATACCCAGATTGGCAACTAGCATCACGGTGATAACGGTATAAGCGGCAGTGCGCCGATCCCGGTACTTGTCCACGAGCAGTGCGAAAACGTAATTCAGTGCGATGGAGACCAGCATAACCAGCACAAAGCGTGGTTCACCCCATGCGTAGAAGAACAGGCTTGCCACAAGCAACAACATATTTTTCAGCGTCACAGAAAACCGCAATATATAATACAGCCCCAGCACAAGCGGCAAGAAATAAAATAAGAAGACTACACTGGAAAAGAGCACTGCCTTTCCTCCTTGATGATGTTAATGATGAAATAAAAAAGCTACATTTTAAATATCCGTTTGGACCTGCGATGATTCATCGAACGTTGCTTCCCCGCTTGTGAGCCGTGCTGAAGTTTGCGCCACAGCCAATACGGAATAATCACCGCGAGTCCAATCAGAAGAAGGCCGATTCGGATCATCCATTCCATCCATGGTTGTAACCATATGGACTGAGGCTCCAACACTTTGGAAACCTGGCCTGGGGAGGGGATGAAACGCGGTGTTCCATCCGATTCCTTCATCTGCATCGCCGTGGAACGATCAAGTTTAACGGTATAATCGAGATTCCACTTTTGATCCACCAGCGCTCGAATAGTCACCGAATCGGTTTTTGCGGCGTCCGTTCCAATGGTTAGTAGGCCACCCGTTGTGATTGTTACGCCCTGTACAGGATGAGCAAGCTGGAAATTCACTTCTACTTCTGGCGTTTCCAAAGCTTTCGATGCTGTCGCCTGCAGGCCACTAACGGTATACGTTGCAACCGATTCACCGGCCACCGGTTTCACGACTCGTTCATCACCTTTGATCATTACAGAAGATAATTGGTTTTCTGCAACAGCTTCTTTCCTAGGTACCAGTTTGATATTTCCAACGCGGTAATTCAGCTGTGCGTTCTCAGTCGTGGTCATTGTGATGCCCCAGCTCAGTATTTTCTCTGGTGTGACACGGCCAACCGTAGCTGCATGATTTCGAACCATGAGGCTGGAAAAGGGAACACGAACCTCCCCCTCGTACCCGGGCTCCAGTCTTATCAACCCATCTACGGGATGAACCAGCTTCGGTTCTTTGGTTGCTTTGGGAATGAGGATGACATTGCGCTGATCCGCTACTGTTAGTGCCGATTGATCCGTTCGTGTGATGACAACGTTTAGCGGCAGCGTCTGATCGGAATCACTGCGAATCGAGAACCTTAACTCGCTATAGCCCGACCAATCTCTGTTTTGCAGCTCATATACATAGGCGGAGTAATAGCCTTTTTGTAGCCCCTGTGTCGAGGTGTTAATCTGTAAACTGCCGTTACGATTCAGCTTGGACTGCACTTTGGCTCCATTATTCCATACCTTTATAGAACTCTCGCTCCACTGCATCTGATCCGGCTGAGCCGAAGCAGTAGCAGTGATGAGGGATAAACCTGATAAACTTGCGAGGATTGCGACAAGCAGCCATTGCTGCCATTTCGTGCTCATGCTTTCTATGCCTCCATGTTATAAATAGGCCATCTCGTCGAGTTCATCACTCGAGATGAAGCTTTTATTCTGTTCTGGGCGTTTTGGTTTGTCTGCCTCGGTATACGCCACATTCCATTGTTTCAGAAGAGCTTCCAGTTCAGGCATTTGTCCATTTCGGGCAATGTCTTGAATATTTCTGATCTGGTACAGAATGCCATGTTTGCTTCGCATCGACTTCACCCACATACAGTCAAGAACGAGTCCCTCGGCAAGCGGCAAACGAAGCTCATAGACCATTTCCTGCCGTGATATGTTCAAAAGCAAAAATTCATAGTTAAAGTCCATCAGCATAACGGTTCCATATTCGGGTGTGTCCAGTTCATGGTTCAGCGGAATGCGTGCCAGCTTGCGGTTGGACATGAGGCCCACTTGTCCGCGTTTTACAAAATTCAGACGGATGTCCTCAAACGTACTGATATCTTTATCCAGCTTCTGCGGAAGCGTAGGCTCGCGGTCATACACAATATGTAACAACTGACGCTGATCCTGTTCTGTAATCTCGTGCACTTTGAATGCGTACTTCCACTTATTACCGAATGAAGTTACGTGAGTTACCTTGGCTGTAAACTCGCTTGAATAATGATCTGTTACCAGACGTACAGCAAATTGGGCTTCGCTCGGGATGTATCTCGGCGTATCCAGTACGATAGCGATCCCGCCTTCCGAAATATCATGCGTAACCGTGGACAGCGTTTCACCTTCGGTTGTTAGTGTACAGTCCACAGCAGCCAGAATACGCTCATAGTTGCGGAACACTTTACGTCCGCTGAGGAAAAAGATCGACATCATAATGTTGTAGAAATTAATCAACAGCCAGTATAGAACAACGAGAAAACCAATGGTGCCCTGACTAAATGTCCAGTGAATGCAGTTGACGATACCGATTATAGAGAGCACAGCCAAGATCAGATGCGGAATGATCTGTTTGAGCTGGTAGCTACGATCGTTATGAGCACCGTCTTTACGAGTCACTGCAAATTTATTCATGGTGATGCCCAGTGTTTCCAGAATGACCGCAGGTAGCAGTGATGGAAAAAGAATAGTTTCGTATACATTCGTCCATTTCGTAGTTCGAATATTACCTGACAACATACGCAGACACATATTCGTTAATAGATACATCGGTAGCCAGAACACGAGAATTTCCAAAATGGTACACTTCACCACGAGCACACCGAACACAGCAAACAGAATGGGTGACATGATATACAGCACTCGTTTAAGACCGGAATACCAATAGGTTATAGAAGAGATATAATTCAGTCTTTGGGCAAACGTAAGTCCGCGCTTGAACAAGATATTCATTTTTCTGCCCGTTTGAATACATCCGCGTGCCCAGCGCTGGCGCTGTTTGATCAGGCTTTTCAGATCACCGGGAGCAAGTCCGGAAGCAAGTACTTTATTGGTGGCAAAACAGCGATACCCTTTGCTCTGCATTTCAATGCCAGTGGCAAAATCCTCTGTAATGGAACCAGTATAGAAACCGCCCACATCTTCGAGTGCCTGCCTCGAAAGTACCGTGTTGGTTCCGCCGTAGATAACGGAGTTGGACTTGTTCCGTCCGACCTGCACATCGCGATAGAAGTAGTCCTGTTCATTCGGAATTCGAGCTTCGGAATACAGATTGTATTGAAACTGATCGGGATTATAGAAGCTTTGCGGAGTTTGCACGAAGCCGATCTTTTCTCCTGTCAGAAAATAAGGCACGCAGGACGTCAGAAAATCATGCTTCGGAATCATATCGGCATCAAACGTGGCGATTAGAGGGGAGGAAGTATGTTTCATGGCGTTGTTCAAGTTTCCAGCTTTGGCGTGGATGTGCTCTGTCCGGGTCAGATAGTTAATCCCCATATGATCAGCCAGTTTTCGCATCTCGGGACGATTGGAGTCGTCACACAGGTAGATATGTACTTTGGAGCGGTCCGGATAATCCATATTGAGGCAGCCGTTAATCGTTTTGAAAAGCAAGGATGCAGGTTCGTTATATGTAGCTATAAAAACATCAACGTCAGGATACAATGACTCATCAACGACAGGAAGTTCAGGATATTCAAGCCGGGTCATGTTATAAAAATGCACAGCGAGTTCAAACATACCAATGAGTTCGACAATCAGGAGGGCAAGACCGGCGGTCACGGCAAGCGGGCCATGGCCGAAAGGAATGGTGAAGAAGGTACGCCATATGACGTAAATACAAGACATGATCACCGTTGCGGTAACCAGCATTTTTTTGCGTGTGCTTAAACGATTCAAGGTGCATACCTCTCTCTATAATTGGTGAAAGTAATCAACGTTCATCAAGTCTAACCATATGTCTATCGTACAATAGCGTTCTGAACGAATTCTGAACAAAAGAAATGAATGAAATTGTGTATTAATCCATTATATGTGATGGGAACGACATGTTTTGGTGTTTAAATACAGTCTAGTAATGACGAAATATGTCGAATAATGAAGATTATTGTATTTATTTCATGCGAAATTAGCAACATTTTTATTTTAAGTCCATAATGTGGAAATTGTTGCGTTAGTGGAATGATTACATAAAAAAGACGAGCCTATGGGCTCGCCTTTTTTGATTGATCTTTTGCAGATACCGTAATCTCACTGTAGCACTTCCATGCTACCCGAGATTTATTAATCGGATATGTTGCGGGTGTAATATTCAATGATATCCTTACGACGAATGATTCCAAGAAAGACCCGATCTATATCCACCACGGGCACAAAGTTTTGGTCTGCCGCAAGAGTCAGCATATCCTCCATCTCTGCTTCGATGTACACGCACTCATTATAGACACGATGGCTAATCTCATCGACCTGCACTTGGTCCATATTATCAAATGTTAATCCAGGCGTATTACGCATTTTCCATAACAGATCACCTTCGGACAGAGTAGCAACATATTTTCCATCCGGATCAATTACGGGAATGGCGGTGTAGTGGTGCGATTCCAACTGCTCAATAGCATCTTTCATGGAAGCGGTAGACTCGATATAGGCCACTTCGGCTTTTGGGAGTAAAAAATAGCTGATTTCCATCATCGGGCTCCTTTTCAGCCTTTTGCATCGCAAAAAAGCTTTAGTATGTAATTCACTATTCTTATTTAAACATATTATGTGAGCTTAAGGCTATTTTTAATGACAAATTCATCAGATTTGTCACATTGTTTAATCGGCGCAGGAAATTTATAGTATAGAGTAGAGGTGATGTGACATGAAATCGAAACGTAAATTATTATATGGACTCTTGCCGATTCTATTTGCAGGCGGTATTGGAATGTATCTTTATATGCAGAATAGCAAACCGGAGGAACCGAAACCGCAGACAACTGTGAATCAGTACATAGAGCATTTACAAAAGAAAGAGTTCGGCCAGCTGTATTCGTTGATGTCACCTGCTTCGTTGACAGAGGCAGGCATGTCTAAGGAACAGTTTATTGAGAAATACAATGCAATCTACTCGGGTATGCAGGTCTCTGCTGTTAAAGCTGAGCTGACAGCAGCGAATACGACAGGAACGGAAGCTGACTCTGGCGCTCAAACAACAGGGACTGAAAGTGGAACCGAGACTAAGGTTGAATCACAAGCAACAACGGACAGAGAGGGGACGAATCAGGCAGAACAAGGGGCTAGTAACCCTGATCTCTACCAGACCGATTATGATCTACACCTGACCACGTTTTTAGGGGAAGTCAACGAGACACATACGCTTAATTTAGTTCGACAGGAGTTGGAGGACGGGAGCAAAGTCTGGCAGATTAACTGGAATCCGTCCCTGATCCTCAGTGACATGGTGAAAGGTAGCAAAGTTCGGGTGAAGACGTTATTCCCGAATCGAGGAGATATTGTAGATCGTGACGGGTTGCCGCTTGCAACCCAGGGCACAATGAATGAGTGGGGCATCGTACCCGAGAAGCTCGGAGAGAACCCGGATCAGATGATTGCACGCATCGCGGATCATTACAAGGTGTCCGTAGAAGCCATTCAGAAGACACTTGGTCAGACATGGGTGAAACCGGAATTTTTTGTGCCAATGGGCTCGACAGAGGAATTTGATGTACCTTCTTCTCTTAGCGGAGTTGCTCTGCAAAGTAAGGAAATTCGGTATTACCCGCTTGGTGAAGCAGCGGCACATCTGATCGGATATGTGCGTAAGGCCACGAAGGAAGACTTGGACAAAGATACCGAAGGGTATTACCGTGCGGAAGATTGGATCGGCAAAGCCGGACTGGAACAGTCTATGGAGAAGCAGCTACGCGGAGAGCGTGGCGGTTTAATTGAAATTACGGATGAAGCGGGCAACACGCGTTCCGAATTGATCCGCAAAGATGCAGTCGACGGTAAGGATGTGCAACTATCCATCAGCTCCGCACAGCAACAAAGATTGTATCAGACGCTGGCGGGTGGCGGCGATGCCGGAGCGATGGTGATGATGAATCCGAAGGACGGAAATATGCTTGCTATGGTGAGTGCGCCTTCCTACAATCCGAATAAAATGGTTACCGGTCTGACGCAGGCCGAGTGGGATGCCTATTCGGCGAACGAGAAGCTTCCTTTTATCAACCGAGTAACGACACGATATGCTCCCGGCTCAACCTTCAAGGCGATTACTGCGGCTGCGGGGTTGATGGAGAAGGTGACCACACCGGACAAAACCCATGAAATTTCTGGTTTGCAATGGCGGAAGAATGATAGCTGGGGCGGATATTACGTCAAGCGGGTGAAAAGCCTGAGTCCCGTAAATATGGTGGATGCCCTCGTATACTCCGACAATATTTATTTTGCAATGGAAGCGACTGAGATGGGGAGCGCCAAGTTTATCGAGGGCATTCAAAAGTTCGGGTTTGGTGACAATTTCGGGCTGGATGAACTCTATTTGAAACCTAGTCAGTATGCAAATGAGGCGCACAGGGATCTTTCTTCCGAGGTGCTGCTAGCCGACACTTCGTATGGTCAAGGTGAGATGTTAATGTCGCCGATTCATCTGGCTACTGCGTTTACGCCGTTTGTGAATGAAGGCAAGCTGGTGAAACCTGTATTGATTGTTGGAAAAGAGACCCCTGATCCTGAGGTGATTATCACACCGGATGTAGCCAATACCGTTACTGACGCACTGAAACAGGTGGTGTCTCGTCAAGGCGGAACGGCACATGCCCTTAGCTCGATTGCTGGCGGTCTTGCAGGCAAGACAGGAACGGCCGAACTGAAAGCGAAGAAGGGTGAGAAAGGTCAGGAGAATGGATTTTTCGTTACCTTTGATACCGAATCACCGTCGTTCCTGTTGGCAGCCGTAATCGAAGAGGTGAACGGGCGCGGTGGCAGCCATTATGTGGTGGATCGCTTGAAACCATTCCTGGAGAAACTTCAGCTTGAGCCGTGACTATGAAATCTGGCAACGATAAGAAATAACCAAAAAACGCGTTCTTGGCTTGAACCATACAGGTCGCCAAGACGCGTTTTTCATTTTACTTTATATACTAAAATTTCATAATAGATTTAAGATCATTTTCTGGCTGTAATCATGAAGCGCGCCGAGTTGGTGCGAATCCCTTTCTCATCGCGGTGATCTAGAACAAACTGTTCAAAGATATCCAGGTCGGACTCGAGTTCTCCAAATTGAGGAACGATAGGTGTGTGTGTCAGCAGGAACAAGAGATCCTCAGGTGTAGCGTAATACTCGGTTACGTTATATTCACGGACCTCAATGTGCTGGAAACCTGCATGTTGCAGCTCTTGTTTGTATTTTTCCAAGAGTGTTCCGGGCTCTATGCCGAGATGTTGTCCACGTCCAAATGCTTGCTTTACATTCAATTTATCGTGCTCGCTGACCTGCTGGGTCAGGAATACGCCATCCTCTGCGAGAACGTTGTACACTTCTGACGCGGAGAATGCGGAATGTCTGCAAGAAACGATATTGAAGAATGACTTTGGAAACTGTAAGTTGTCCGCATCCATCTGAGTGAATCGCACATTGGAGCATTTTTTAGTTCGCTTTAAATTTCGCTGAGCTGTCTCGATCATTCCATGAGCCAAATCGATGCCGACAAGCAGATGAGCATGTTCAGCAATGGCGAGCACGGCTTCGCCTCCACCTGTGCCGATGTCCAGCAGCAGATCGGATGTTTGTGTGCAACGAGTCACCTCATCATAGAAGTCCCAGTCGGTGGGTTCAGAGATCACCTTCATCGTGCTGAAATCCCATCCATTTTGTTGACCGACACGTTCATAAAATGTGTTGTAATCCCACTGTATTGTCATATTAATTCTTCCTCCAGTATGTGATGTGTTATTTAGGATTTGTTGTTTTCAATCATCGTTCATCTACACATCGAACAGGCTCAAAAGGACAGACCTACCCCTTGGTAGCTGGTACGCGTTTTGATCCAGCCCGACATTTAATTACTTCGAACGATTGGAAACAACATCCCTTTCACCTCACATGTTGGAATAGCCCCATTATACATAATTGACAGCGCATACGCGAGGTGATATTTTGGGGTGGAATCTATTCTAGGAATCCGAGGTGATCAATGGTGGCTGTTCGTGCTAATCAGATTTTTGTCAACTTGCCAGTCCAGGATTTGAAGAGATCGGTTGATTTCTTTACGAAAGTAGGGTTTGAATTCAATGCCCAGTTTACGGACGATAAGGCTACCTGTATGATTGTCGGAGAAAATATCTTTGCCATGCTTCTGGTGGAGGAACGTTTCCAATCCTTTATCACGAAAAAAATCGCGAACGCGGCTGAGACAACAGAAGTGATCGTCGCTTTATCTGTTGCTTCCCGTGAAGAAGTGGATGCGATTGTACAAGCTGCCCTTGATGCTGGAGCGAAGCAATATAACGAACCTCAAGATCATGGATTCATGTATGGACGGAGTTTTCAAGACCTGGACAACCATCTATGGGAAGTCTCTTATATCAATTTGAGCGCGTTCCCTTCGAACCAGCCCGAATAGATCAGCATGAATTGTGCCCTCTAACTATCGCTGAATGGATAAATAAATGAAACTAAATAGATCCGCATCAGATGGACTTGCGGAATATACATGAAGGCCTTCCTTGAAAACAGGAAGGTCTTTTTTTAGGCTACAAAATAAATGATCAGTATAAATCCTTACTACATATCTTATTTTTCCTTCAGAATATATGGTGCATTTTACCTTTTTGCTATATGATAAATGTCGATTCACCCCGAGATTAGGCAACACATATTCTGGAGTGATATCAAGTAACAGAACGACAACAGAAAAACAAAAGATATAATATGTATAAATTTACATATGTTTAGGCTGGAGGGATCAGGATGTATTGTCACATATGCGGCACGAAAAATAGCTCTGGGGAAGACCACTGTCAGAAGTGTGGAACCCGATTGAAACAAGATAGCTCCACAGAGGAGCAAATCTGGTCGGAGCCATCAGGACTGGAGCCACGTAATGCATCTGCAACCGGAACGGTGAGCAAGCGCAAGAGCAGTCCATTTGTATGGATTATCCCACTGCTACTTGCAGCAATTATGGGGGCGCTGTTAGCGTATTATTATAATCAAGAGAATCTGATTAACGCTCATGTGAAGACACTGCATCTTGAGGCAGAGAAGGCTGCACTGGACGGGAAATATTCAGAAGCTCTGGAGTTGCTGGACAAAGCCCTCGCTCAAAGACCGAATGTAGGAGCACTCGTTCAGGATCGTAAAATTACAGAGCAAGCGAACAACTTACTAAAACAAATGGACGAAGCCGCGAATCTGCTCAAAACAGGTAAGCTGTCGGAAGCGGACAAAATGATTCAAACCGCGGCTAAAACATTAAACGAACGCCAAGAGCCGGTGTTTGATAAGGTAAGGTCAGCGTTGAACAATCGAAAGGTGACCCTGGCTGTTTTGAAAGTGAAAAAGGAAATTGATCAGTTAACAACCGTCGAGGCACTCGCTGAAAAACTCAAAACGATCTCCAATCTGAACGGTAAGGAAGCCGAAGTTGTGAAAAAGCAGATTACCGATAAGCTGGCAGGTATCAGTTATAAGCAGGCGGAGCAGCAAGTGAAGAAGCGTGATTTTACAGCAGCACTGCAAACCGTGGACAACGGATTATCTTATGCGCCTGAGGATCAGAAGCTGACTAAATACCGGGATGAAGTGTTGCGTGAGAAGAAAGCTTTTGAGCAGGCAGAGGAAGAACGGATTCGACTTGCAGAACAGCAAGCAGCTGAAGAAGAACTTCGCAATCGTACAGGGGCTGTATACGTAACGGATCTGTCTGCTAAGCTGGATGAGTATGGAGACTTGTATATCAGCGGGTCGGTGTTTAATCAGGGAACACGCCCTATATCATCCGTGGCGCTTATCGTTAGCATCAATGCCTCCAATGGCGATTACATCGGTGAGACAGATGTTTATGTATACCCAGCTATATTGGATGTAGGCGAAGAAGGATATTTTGAAACCTACTATTATGGGGTATATGAAGCCGCGAATGTGACAGTTACGAATGCATCATGGTATGTGGAGTAGGAGGACGACAAAATGAGCAAACGTGTATGGGGAACGATCATTTCCAGTGCAATAATTATTGTTGCTGGTGCTGGAGGCGTATTTTGGATTCACCAGCATACAGCAGATGAGATGGCGCTAGCTCCCAAACTGGCTGTGGCTTCCTCGAAACAGGCGGATCAACCCAAAGTAAAAACAACATCTAAAACCACAGAAAAGAAAACGCGTAAACAGATTATTGAAGATAGTCAGCGAAAAGTAGTTACGATTGAAAGTAGCGATGGTCTGGGCTCAGGCTTCTTATATAATAACAAGGGCGATGTCATCACTAATGCGCATGTCGTCGAGGGTTCCAAAGAAGTGACGATTCGCACCTTGGATCATCAGGAATATCGGGGTACAGTGATTGGTTTTGGCGAAGAGACGGATGTTGCTGTTGTCAGAGTCCCTGATCTTGTGAAAATGGAACCTCTGCCTATTGCTTCAGCCAAAGCGGAGGTTGGTGATGAAATTCTGGCACTGGGCAGTCCGCTGGGTTTTGAAAATACGGTAACTACCGGCATTATTAGCGGGCTTGATCGCAGTTTTGAAATCCCGCCTTATATTTATACCAACTTGTATCAGATATCTGCTCCGATTACTAACGGTAACAGCGGCGGTCCGCTGATCAACGCGGAAACGGGAGAAGTGCTGGGGATTAATTCGACGGTGGTTAAACAGGAAGGTGGACTGGGGTTCAGCATTCCTATCACCAGTGTATTGAAGCAGGTGCAACAATGGTCAGAGCGCTCACCTGATACCAAAGGGGCACAAACGGTAAGGGACTCATCTTCGCAGACGTCGTCCGCTGCTTTATCTGAAGCGGAAGCACTGGTTGCTGATTTTTACAACTACCTGAACATGAGTGATTATGTATCGGCCTATGCGTTGCTCGGAAGTGATTGGCAGAAGGGCACAAGTTACGCTAAATTTCGTGAAGGCTATACGTATACGAGCTATGTTAGTGTGGAGAAAATTTCGTCTGCGAGTACGAGTAAGGAAGAGATGGAAGTGAGCGGTGTGATCGCTGCCGAGGAGCGCAAGGATGGGGAATACGTAACGACTCAATATAACGTGACATATCAGGTCGGATACGAGAATGGCCAATTAAAGATATTACATGGACAGGGTAAAAAGAAGAAATAAATGGATTCGTGAATAAAAGGAGGGCTTGCCACATGGCGGGTTCTCCTTTTTATATTGCGGATTAGACATATATTTGCTAGAATACAGAACGAATGTTCAGTATATAAGAATGGAGTGAAGTGAGTGAGTTTGAATAAAAAGCAGCTCCAGTCCGAGCAGACCAAGAAAAAACTTGCGGATGCATCCAAAGCCCTTTTTGTACAAAAAGGATATAAAGCAACGTCTATTGAGGACATCGTCGCGGCGACTGGAAGTAGCAAGGGAAATATATATTATCATTTCAAAAGCAAAGAAGGGCTCTTCCTCTATCTCATTGATGAATGGGATCGGGAGTGGGAAGCAAGCTGGAAATCAAAAGTTCATCTGTATCACACTTCCACCGAGAAAATCTATGGACTGGCGGAACAGCTCATTATGGATGATATCAACCATCCTTTAACAAAAGCGGCTGATGAGTTCTTCACTGGAGAGAAAAAAGAGAATGATATTGAAGAACGAATCGCAGTATTGTTTGAGCGGCATATCCAATTCAATAAGCAGCTGATTCAAGAAGGAATAGACAGCGGGGAGTTCAATGATCAGAATGTAGAGCATCTTGCGTTGATTTTGGAAAGTACCATTATAGGGCTTAGTCAAATGTCGCGTAAGCTGGAACCGGGCGAGGCTCTTGCGTTGTATCGTCAGGCCGCCAGTGTATTTCTGCACGGGATTGCCAAGGATAAACAGCATAATTAGACAACGATGGAGGATGGAATCATGGCTTTACTGACACGTAACAGGGGCGCGTTGCTGCTGTTGATGTTGAATATTTTTCTCGTATTTATGGGTATTGGTCTGGTTGTGCCGATCATGCCTGCTTACATGAACTTGCTTCATATTACGGGCTTTACGATGGGACTTCTGTTCGCGGCGTTCTCTTTCACACAGTTTTTGTTCTCTCCAGCAGCAGGTCGTTGGTCAGACCAGTGGGGACGCAAAAAGATTATCGTATTCGGGATGCTGATCTTTGCGGTATCAGAATTTATGTTCGGTGCGGTGAACGCGCCTTATCTGCTCTTCGCAGCCCGAATGCTGGGCGGTATTGGCGCGGCGTTGATCTTTCCTGCGGTTATGGCCTATACGGCTGATATCACAACGGAAGAAGAACGCGGTAAAGGCATGGGGCTTATTAATGCGGCCATTACAACAGGTTTTATCATCGGGCCAGGAATTGGCGGTTATATTGCCGAGTTCGGCATACGGGTTCCTTTTTATGCGGCAGGGGTTGCGGGTTTGCTCGCTGCAATCATTACACTGATTATCTTGCCTGAATCCGAGCGGAGCGCGAGTGAGCAGACTACACCTGAAACTAGCGGGGCAAAAGTAAAAGCACCAGGTATGGTATCTCAGCTTATCAATTCTTACCGGGAACCTTACTTTTTCAGTCTAATCATCGTATTTGTCATGGCTTTTGGTTTGGCTAACTACGAGACGGTATTCTCCCTGTTTGTGGATCACAAGTTTGGTTTCACGACCAAAGATATTGCGTTTATCATTACATTTGGTTCCATTGCTGGAGCAGTTGTGCAAGTATCCCTGATTGGCTGGTTGCTGAACACATTTGGGGAAAAGAAGGTTATTACGGTATGTTTGCTGTTTGTCTCCGTATTTGTATTACTAACCTTGTTCGTTCACACGTACTGGTTAATCGTTGTTGTAACGTTTATCGTCTTCTTGGGAATGGATATTTTACGCCCTGCAATCAGTACGCAGATGTCCAAGCTCGCTGAAGAACAACAGGGATTTGTGGCTGGGCTGAATTCCGCGTATACAAGTCTGGGCAACATCGCTGGACCCATCGTAGCTGGAGCGTTGTTTGATGTGAATATTAACTATCCGTATGTATCGGCTGCGGCGGTGCTTGGCATCTGTTTCTTATTATCCTTACGTGTGCTAAGAAGTGTTAAATCGGTACAAGAGCCAAAGGTTCAAGTGTAATTCTTCTAAATATAAAACGTGAACACTTCAAGTTTGGTATAATAAGAAATGCTGGAAGTGAATCACATGGGCTGAGTTACATTGGAACATTACCGAGGAAGATCATTTTTAGACATAGACAGGATTAATGGAGTGATAACATGAGCAAAGCAAAAGGTAAGGGCGGCACAGGCCGCGGAACGGGCAAAAAAGGTTGGAATCGCTGGCAAGCCAGTGCCAACCGAGCGAAAAGTGCTCCTAAGCCTTATAAAAGCAAGGGAACCAAGAATAAGGAAAACGCTGAGTCTGCTACGGATAAGTCCAACTAAATGGACAGGGGAAGAGGCGGAGTGGAATCAAGTGTGTAGTTTTTCAGAGAAACAGCAGTTTTTGGATGTGGTATTCATATCTGAAGAACTGTTGTTTTTTTTATGAAGGCATAGGGGAAATAGATTTTTAAGAAGGCTTTTTATTATAGAGAGAGATATAAATATTAGTTTCTCTTCGTTTAGTTCTTAAGGTAAACGGCTGGTATCATAAGACAATGTGACTTTAAAAACAAAGTGTTTATATATTGAGTAAACAACATCTCAAAATTTAATCCTAAATATGGAAAATTAAATTTAATAAATAATGCTTTACATGTGGTGGCGATACGTGGTATATTCTTATTCCGGCCAAGAAAACACAGCTTACACGGTGCGGCAAGCCATTGAAAACAAGCTTCGAAAGAAAATTGAAAAAAAAGAGCTTGCAAAGTTGGTTCGGACATGATATTATATAAGAGTTGCTGAAACGAACTGGTTTCGGTGGCGCAAACAAGTTTGATCTTTGAAAACTGAACAACGAGTGAGTAAACATTCTGCTTGCAGAATGACGTGAAGGTTTTTGGTACATGCCATCTGGCTGTATGGAAACTGGAACACAAATGAGATTTTTAATCTCGTCAGATTCAAAATGAGCTTATCGCTCTTTTCAATACCCCGATGAGTTTCACCGCGTTTAACGACGCTGACGAAATTCATCTTTATTGGAGAGTTTGATCCTGGCTCAGGACGAACGCTGGCGGCATGCCTAATACATGCAAGTCGAGCGGACTTGAAGAGAAGCTTGCTTCTCTGATGGTTAGCGGCGGACGGGTGAGTAACACGTAGGCAACCTGCCCTCAAGCTTGGGACAACTACCGGAAACGGTAGCTAATACCGAATACTTGTTTTCTTCGCCTGAAGAGAACTGGAAAGACGGAGCAATCTGTCACTTGGGGATGGGCCTGCGGCGCATTAGCTAGTTGGTGAGGTAACGGCTCACCAAGGCGACGATGCGTAGCCGACCTGAGAGGGTGATCGGCCACACTGGGACTGAGACACGGCCCAGACTCCTACGGGAGGCAGCAGTAGGGGATCTTCCGCAATGGGCGAAAGCCTGACGGAGCAATGCCGCGTGAGTGATGAAGGTTTTCGGATCGTAAAGCTCTGTTGCCAGGGAAGAACGCTTGAGAGAGTAACTGCTCTCAAGGTGACGGTACCTGAGAAGAAAGCCCCGGCTAACTACGTGCCAGCAGCCCGCGGTAATACGTAGGGGGCAAGCGTTGTCCGGAATTATTGGGCGTAAAGCGCGCGCAGGCGGTCATGTAAGTCTGGTGTTTAATCCCGGGGCTCAACCCCGGATCGCACTGGAAACTGTGTGACTTGAGTGCAGAAGAGGAGAGTGGAATTCCACGTGTAGCGGTGAAATGCGTAGAGATGTGGAGGAACACCAGTGGCGAAGGCGACTCTCTGGGCTGTAACTGACGCTGAGGCGCGAAAGCGTGGGGAGCAAACAGGATTAGATACCCTGGTAGTCCACGCCGTAAACGATGAGTGCTAGGTGTTAGGGGTTTCGATACCCTTGGTGCCGAAGTTAACACATTAAGCACTCCGCCTGGGGAGTACGGTCGCAAGACTGAAACTCAAAGGAATTGACGGGGACCCGCACAAGCAGTGGAGTATGTGGTTTAATTCGAAGCAACGCGAAGAACCTTACCAGGTCTTGACATCCAACTAACGAGGCAGAGATGCGTTAGGTGCCCTTCGGGGAAAGTTGAGACAGGTGGTGCATGGTTGTCGTCAGCTCGTGTCGTGAGATGTTGGGTTAAGTCCCGCAACGAGCGCAACCCTTATATTTAGTTGCCAGCACTTCGGGTGGGCACTCTAGATAGACTGCCGGTGACAAACCGGAGGAAGGTGGGGATGACGTCAAATCATCATGCCCCTTATGACCTGGGCTACACACGTACTACAATGGCCGGTACAACGGGCTGCGAAATCGCGAGATGGAGCCAATCCCAACAAAGCCGGTCTCAGTTCGGATTGCAGGCTGCAACTCGCCTGCATGAAGTCGGAATTGCTAGTAATCGCGGATCAGCATGCCGCGGTGAATACGTTCCCGGGTCTTGTACACACCGCCCGTCACACCACGAGAGTTTATAACACCCGAAGTCGGTGGGGTAACCGCAAGGAGCCAGCCGCCGAAGGTGGGATAGATGATTGGGGTGAAGTCGTAACAAGGTAGCCGTATCGGAAGGTGCGGCTGGATCACCTCCTTTCTATGGAGAATCGTTTCCCGCGTGGAAACATTCAAATATGCAGCTTAGCTGCAAACCACTCACTCGTTGCTCAGTTTTGAGAGCTCAAACTCTCAAAACTTCTCGTTGATTCGACCGACACATCCGTGAACGGCCCGAACCAAACGATTTGTTCTTTGAAAACTAGATATCGAAACGAAACAAACGCGAATTAGAACATTCCTTTTTAGCTGAACTTGTGTATAACAAGTTTCAATAAAAACGGTAGATAATGCAATTGCGATGGTATCGGGTGGGAGCGACTTTTGGCTTTGGACGTAGTCCAAAACAAGGGAAGCGAGCAGACGAAACCGGAGCATATGGTTAAGCTACTAAGAGCACACGGAGGATGCCTAGGCGCTAGGAGCCGATGAAGGACGTGGCGAACAACGAAACTGCCTCGGGGAGCTGTAAGCAAGCTTTGATCCGGGGATGTCCGAATGGGGAAACCCAGCTGGGGTAATTTCCAGTTACTCATAACTGAATACATAGGTTATGTAGAGGCATACCAGGGGAACTGAAACATCTAAGTACCCTGAGGAAGAGAAAACAATAGTGATTCCGTCAGTAGCGGCGAGCGAACGCGGAGAAGCCCAAACCAAGGAGCTTGCTCTTTGGGGTTGTGGGACGTCTCACATGGAGTTACAAAGGAACCGGTTAAGCGAAGAGGTCTGGAAAGGCCCGCCAAAGAAGGTAAAAGCCCTGTAATTGAAAGTCTGTTCCCTCCGAGACGGATCCCGAGTAGTGCGGGGCACGTGAAACCCCGTATGAATCCGGCAGGACCATCTGCCAAGGCTAAATACTTCCTAGCGACCGATAGTGAAGCAGTACCGTGAGGGAAAGGTGAAAAGCACCCCGGAAGGGGAGTGAAATAGAACCTGAAACCGTGTGCTTACAAAAAGTCAGAGCCCGTTTTAGGGGTGATGGCGTGCCTTTTGTAGAATGAACCGGCGAGTTACGTTCCCGTGCAAGGTTAAGGTGAAGAGCCGGAGCCGCAGCGAAAGCGAGTCTGAATAGGGCGACTATAGTACGTGGACGTAGACCCGAAACCGGGTGATCTACCCCTGTCCAGGGTGAAGGTGCGGTAACACGCACTGGAGGCCCGAACCCACGCATGTTGAAAAATGCGGGGATGAGGTGGGGGTAGCGGAGAAATTCCAATCGAACTCGGAGATAGCTGGTTCTCCCCGAAATAGCTTTAGGGCTAGCCTCGGAAAACAGAGTCGTGGAGGTAGAGCACTGATTGGGTGCGGGGCCCGCAAGGGTTACCAAGCTCAGTCAAACTCCGAATGCCATAGACTTACTTCCGGGAGTCAGACAGTGAGTGCTAAGATCCATTGTCAAAAGGGAAACAGCCCAGACCATCAGCTAAGGTCCCCAAGTGTGTGTTAAGTGGGAAAGGATGTGGAGTTGCACAGACAACCAGGATGTTGGCTTAGAAGCAGCCACCATTGAAAGAGTGCGTAATAGCTCACTGGTCGAGTGACTCTGCGCCGAAAATGTAACGGGGCTAAACACACCACCGAAGCTATGGCTTGATGCTTTGCATCAGGGGTAGGGGAGCGTTGTATAAGGGTTGAAGGTGTACCGTAAGGAGCGCTGGACATTATACAAGTGAGAATGCCGGTATGAGTAACGAAAAGATCAGTGAGAATCTGATCCGCCGAAAGCCTAAGGGTTCCTGAGGAAGGCTCGTCCGCTCAGGGTAAGTCGGGACCTAAGGCGAGGCCGAAAGGCGTAGTCGAAGGACAACAGGTCGAAATTCCTGTACCACCGTAAATCGTTACGAGCGATGGGGGGACGCAGTAGGGTAGTGACGCAGGCTGATGGATGCCTGTCCAAGCAGTGAGGCTGGTTAGTAGGCAAATCCGCTAACCGTAAGGCTGAGCTGTGATGGGGAGTGAAAATTACAGTAGCGAAGGTCATGATCTCACACTGCCAAGAAAAGCCTCTAGCCAGATGAAGGTGCCCGTACCGCAAACCGACACAGGTAGGCGAGAAGAGAATTCTAAGGCGCGCGGAAGAACTCTCGTTAAGGAACTCGGCAAAATGACCCCGTAACTTCGGGAGAAGGGGTGCCCCGGTAGTGTGAATAGCACGAGGGGGCCGCAGTGAAAAGGCCCAAGCGACTGTTTAGCAAAAACACAGGTCTGTGCGAAGCCGTAAGGCGAAGTATACGGGCTGACGCCTGCCCGGTGCTGGAAGGTTAAGGGGAGTGGTTAGGGAGCAATCCCGAAGCTGTGAACCGAAGCCCCAGTAAACGGCGGCCGTAACTATAACGGTCCTAAGGTAGCGAAATTCCTTGTCAGGTAAATTCTGACCCGCACGAATGGCGTAACGACTTGGGCGCTGTCTCAACGAGAGATCCGGTGAAATTTTAATACCTGTGAAGATGCAGGTTACCCGCGACAAGACGGAAAGACCCCATGGAGCTTTACTGCAGCTTGATATTGAATTTGGGTACGATCTGTACAGGATAGGTGGGAGCCTTTGAAGCGTGAGCGCCAGCTTGCGTGGAGGCACCGTTGGGATACCACCCTGATCGTATCTAGGTTCTAACCTGGTACCGTAAACCGGTGCGGGGACAGTGTCAGGTGGGCAGTTTGACTGGGGCGGTCGCCTCCTAAAGAGTAACGGAGGCGCCCAAAGGTTCCCTCAGAATGGTTGGAAATCATTCGAAGAGTGCAAAGGCATAAGGGAGCTTGACTGCGAGACCTACAAGTCGAGCAGGGACGAAAGTCGGGCTTAGTGATCCGGTGGTACCGCATGGAAGGGCCATCGCTCAACGGATAAAAGCTACCCTGGGGATAACAGGCTTATCTCCCCCAAGAGTCCACATCGACGGGGAGGTTTGGCACCTCGATGTCGGCTCATCGCATCCTGGGGCTGAAGTAGGTCCCAAGGGTTGGGCTGTTCGCCCATTAAAGCGGTACGCGAGCTGGGTTCAGAACGTCGTGAGACAGTTCGGTCCCTATCTGTCGTGGGCGTAGGAAATTTGAGAGGAGCTGTCCTTAGTACGAGAGGACCGGGATGGACGTACCGCTGGTGTACCAGTTGTTCCGCCAGGAGCACCGCTGGGTAGCTATGTACGGACGGGATAAGCGCTGAAAGCATCTAAGCGTGAAGCCCCCTCAAGATGAGATTTCCCAGTATGTAAGACCCCTTGAAGACGACGAGGTAGATAGGCTGGGGGTGGAAGTGCAGCAATGCATGGAGCTGACCAGTACTAATCGGTCGAGGGCTTATCCAATAGCAAGTTTTGATCGCGTGCGTTTCGTTTCGAATCTGGTTTTCAGAGAACAACACTCTGAATATGCGCTGAACCATTCATCCACACTGCTGTGATGGACCGAATGGAACGCGAATGCATTTGTTTCACAAATGCTCGTTTGGTGGCGATGGCGGAGGGGTTCCACACGTACCCATCCCGAACACGACCGTTAAGCCCTCTAGCGCCGATGGTACTTGGACCGCAGGGTCCTGGGAGAGTAGGACGCCGCCAAGCAAAGCAAAGGCACACTTGATGAAAATCAGGTGTGTTTTTTTTGTGTAGACGATTAAGTTTAAGCTAAATGAAATAAACAGTTTCATTATGATACGAAACAAGGTTGACGAAATACCCTTATTTTGACTAGGTTTATACATAAAATACTGTCCTTCCATTGTGCCAAGCTGTGATACAATAGGTGAGGTCTATATAGAAACGGAACACGCATAATTACGAGGAGGAACCGTAACACCATGAAATCAGCCCCGTTTATAGCTGTTGAAGGTCCGATTGGAGCGGGGAAAACAACGTTAGCTACGATGCTTTCCCAAGAATTGAATCTCCCATTGGTTAAAGAAATTGTCGAGGAGAATCCATTTTTGGCCTCCTTTTATCAAGATATCGACGAGTGGAGCTTCCAACTCGAAATGTTTTTTCTGTGTAACCGATTTAAGCAACTAGAAGATACCGGAGCACAATTTATTAAACAGAACAGCCCAGTCGTTTCGGATTATCATATTTATAAAAATTTGATCTTCGCTGAACGTACCTTAAAAGGAACGAAGCGGGATAAATACCGCCAAATCTATCATCTGTTAACGGATGACCTGCCCAAACCCAATCTGGTGCTCTACATTGAAGCTGAGCTGGATACATTGATGTACCGGATTAATAAGCGCGGGCGTTCCTTTGAGCAGGATATGGACCCTGCGTATATGGAGCAGTTAATTGCCGACTACAAAACAGGGATGGAGTATTTGGCCAATGGAACGAATCCGCCAGTCATTCTCAAGATTGATGCAGAGCAACTTGACTTTGTGGAACATCCTGAGGACTTCAGACAGATTGTTAATCAAGTAAAGGAGCTTATCATATGAATAACTATGGCATTCCAGCGAATGCATTAATTACAGTAGCAGGAACGGTAGGGGTGGGGAAGTCCACACTGACGGCGGCACTTGCAGATCGATTGAATTTCAAAACATCGCTTGAGCAGGTTGATCATAATCCGTATTTGGAAAAGTTTTACCATGACTTTGAACGCTGGAGTTTTCATCTGCAGATTTATTTCCTCGCTGAACGTTTTAAAGAACAGAAAAAGATTTTTGAATTGGGCGGTGGTTTTGTACAGGATCGCTCCATCTATGAGGATACGGGCATCTTTGCACAGATGCATGCCGATCAGGGCACGATGTCTGCTACCGACTTTGAGACGTATAGTAGCTTGTTTGAAGCGATGGTCATGACGCCTTATTTTCCACACCCGGATGTTCTGATCTATCTGGAAGGCAGTTTACCATCGATTCTGAACCGGATTAACGAACGTGGTCGTGAAATGGAGATTCAGACAGACCGCTCGTATTGGGAGCACATGCATGAGCGCTATTCCGTATGGATTAACCGGTTTACAGCTTGCCCAGTACTGCGCTTGAACATTGATGAATATGATGTGCATGATTCGGCTTCAGTCGATGCTATTCTGGAGCAGATTGCAGCTGTTATTAAGCCTTTCAAAGAAGCGCAGGTATAATTTAAATATATTTACCCTATATAGGACAAGGATTAGGGGAAAATAGACATCCTCTTTTACAGTGATACAGGCTGTGGAAGGGGTGTCTTTTTTTGTTTTTTTTATAAGTTAATCTAAAAAAGGGATTTAGTTGATCAAGCTTTATTGGAATATGTATGTATATAGCTATTAAAATACAGAAAAATGTTGAAATTTGAAGCTTTTTGTGGTTTTATAGGGAAGGTGAATTCTGGAAATATAGTATAAGCATGACTCAGGAGGGAAAGACATCGTGGAAGAAAAGCAAGGAGTAAAGATTGGAATGCCGATTATCGGTGGTTTGATTGCTTTGCCATACTGGGAGGTGTGGTGTGGGCTGCGATTGCAGCTATGACGGAGTATGAGGTTGGACTTATTGCGATACTGGTTGGCGTGCTTTGCGGGTACGCTGTCGTGTTGTTCTCAAACAAAAAAATCTCAACGGTGCACAAGATTATTGCTGTTGTTTTCGCGATGGTGGGTATCTTGCTTGGTAAATACTTGACGGTGGTTTATTTTACATCTGAATTATTTACCGATGTGAGCATGTTGACTCTGGTATTTGACGGAGAAATGATTAGTGCGTTTGCAGAAACGATCCAAGAATACTTTAGCGAGCCTACAGACTGGTTGTTCATCGTTTTGGCGATTGTATCTGCTTGGCAAATTCCAGGCCGGATGGCGAAAACAAGTATGGCATCAGAAGCATCGACCTCGGATCAAGCACCAAGAGCGTAAGCAAAACATGAAGTTCTCGGAGTGGACATCAACATCAGGATGGTTCACATTGCGGCCGGGATTTCGATCGAGGGATCGGTGGAGATTATCAAAAGGACGTAACGCCTCAGGGGTTACGTCCTTTTTGATGTTATTGATTCTGATCGGCAAATACAGCCATGGCATGACACATGAATTGTGCCAGTCCCTCACCAAACTGATCGATATTCTTGGTGAAGCGTTCATCGTCTACGTACATCTGACCAAGTCCTTTGAAGGCTTCTGGGGAATAGTTCCCGATCTCATTCAGGTAAATGTACCATTGTTTAATCTCGCCCTGTACCTCGGCAGATTCGGGTGCTGTGTTGCGAATGGTCGCTAATCGTCTGAAGATATCATTCATCTGATTAGATCGTTCTTTTTGTTTGTCAGCCGGCTGGTTATTTAATTTCTGGTTTGCCTCATTGACGGCGTTGTCACCCCAGCGCTCGCGTGCTTCCTGTTCGTACGGATTTTGACTAAAATCAAAACCCTGAAATTGTTCTTTAGGGGTCATTTCAATCTCTCCTCTTAGATGTAATACGGTTTTATCGATGGTGGTAATCATTTGATCCAGACGCTGGCGTTTTTCCAGCAGAATGAGTTTGTGCATATTTAATGCTTCCTCCGCATCAAAGGCGGGGTCATCTAAAATGTTTTTGATTTCTTTTAGCGAGAAGCCGAGTTCTTTGAAAAATAAAATCTGCTGAAGTCGTTCCAGATTGGCATCCGAATACATTCGATATCCGGCATCAGTGACCTGATCTGGAATAAGTAGCCCGATCTCGTCATAGTGATGCAGTGTGCGCACACTGATTGAAGCCAGTTCGGAGACTTCTTTTACTTTCATGGCCATGGGTGAAACCTCCTTACACCATGAATTGTACAATGTCACGTTACGTGAGAGTCAATACGTTAATGATGTGAAAAAGGAGGATCATAGGAATTCAAAGCAAAGCTTGTGAAAAAGAAGGTTTTTCTTCGTTAACAAGCTTAATTACCTTTAATGCTGTATGCAAAACCCCTGCTCATTTCTGTAAGCTTAATAAAGATAGCAAGTGAACATTCGAGCTATCCAAAATACAGAATAAAGGGGCTTTCATTGTGATTTCAAACGAGATGTATTCCATTAAAGATGATACATATGTCCAAAAACAAAGTCTTCCATGGGCGGCTCTACTGGCGTTAGCTATGGCAGGATTTATCTGCATACTTACTGAAAGCCTGCCTGCTGGGCTACTCCCTCAGATTGCCATGGGTCTTGGCATAACGCAGGCAAAAGCCGGACAACTTGTTACGTTGTATGCTGCAGGCTCTCTGGCGGCGGCAATTCCACTGACTGTGGCAACTCGCGGGTGGAGACGTAGACCTCTTTTGCTGCTATGTATTATAGGCTTTCTCTTATTTAACACGGTGACTGCCTTATCTTCGGTATATGTTATAACGTTGATTGCACGTTTTTGTGCAGGAGTAGCGCGGGGGTGCTATGGGGA